>OY776568.1:0-5446402 GCA_963675765.1 Phycisphaerae bacterium | reverse complement strand
GTCCAGACCTGTTACGGGTAGCGTGCATAACAGGGAGATGAACAGCGGTATCCAGACCACCGTCCAGCGCAGGAGCATTCGTTTGGCCGTGGCCGGCCTCCCATTGTCGTCGATTATCGCCAGCCTGAAGATTGAGTGGCTAATCGTGCTGCGAAACGGCAGTGCCAACAATTGGATAATAGCCAGTAGAGCCAGCACGGCGAAGGCGGAGGCGGTCAGTATCGACAGAGGGTCGCTCCAAGGCTTGTCATGATATCGGCCGACTAGCAGGGCAATCCAAATGTACGAAGGTATCATGAAAACCGAAGCGGCTCTCATGCTTCGACCGACCTCAGTTGGTTTTGCCACAAGACTGCTCAAAGTGCCAGCCAGGAAACTTAGTCTTTCGAACTTCTTCGCTTTGAGGTTTTCCAGGATGCCCCTGGCATGAAGTGGTACAGTTGTGTGGTCTACCGATTCGGCTATTCTTGCAAGGAAACGCTGTTGCTCCTTCACGTCTTCCGATGTTATTGGCTCGCTACAATCCGTTGCTGTGGGCCACGTCTCGTCGAGTAGAACTGCTCGCCCGTCATTAGTTATCCAAACATGCCCGATGCTAAGCTTTGCGGGCAACGTTTCGTCGCCCGCTGCAGACCACAGCTCCGATGCCAGATCATGGAGCCAGTGACGCATAGTTGACCACGGAATCTTCCGGCCGCGCTCTATGTGCGCCGTGAAGGGTTTGCCAGGCGTTGCCTCATAGGCATCCCACACTGCTTTACCTGTTTCCACGGCTTGGAGCCAGCGCAGGCGACCAGGTCTGGCGATATCTCGTCTTATAGTGGAAATGCCAGATGCTTGTCGCTGTCGGAGCCACACCGACCGGCGCAGCAGTGGATCGAAGCCCGCTAACCACTGGCCGGGAATCATTTCCTCCGTGATCTGGTAGGGGCCCACTTCCCCTTTAGCCTTGGTAGGTAACAACGGCTCTTCAGGTGACATAGAGCACGGACGCAAGACTCCCTGGGGCTTGATCACTACATTCGTTCCGCTAGCCTTGTCCCAAAAAGTCGCATAGCGGTTTGCCCTATTCGCTCGCAGCATTGGAAACACTGGAAGCCAGCCGCAGATGATAGCAGCTGCTACGAAGATGGCCGTGTCCATGCCGCTCCAGTCTCCGCTGGGCATGAGGGCCATCATTAGTGGTATCCGTATTCCTTCTACACAGAGAACGGGAAGCAGAATCCGCAAAAGGGCTGGACCGATTCCGGGACGGTGGCCATCGCTGCGTATAACGCGCAATCCCTTGAGCCACTTGCCCAGTCCGGCGCCCCAGATTCCTTCGGCAATGCCAAAGTAGAGGAAACCGAAGCCGAAGAGCACCAGGTAGTACCTCGCCGCATACAGAGTGCCCTCCACAATGGGTTTAATAAGCAGGTTCTCCGCTCCGACCAATAACATCAGAGCTACATAGGGAGGCAAGAAGGCGATTAGGTAGTCGATCCAACCGGCAGAGACTCTCGTTAGTATCGATGCTGGCTCCGGTTCCTTGGAACTGAAGGGCAGCAGCGCGTTGCGAAAAGCTGAGTAATCTGCGTATCGCTTCTCAGGACTCTTGGCCAAACAGCGCATTATCACACGCTCAAGACCCGGTGGGAGGTGTTCACGCGTTCCTGACAGCAGGGCAGGCTTCTCGTTCACTGCATTGGCAACAACCTGTACAGCGTTCTCGCCTTCAAAGGGAGCTCGGTTCGTCAGAAGAGTGAAGAGAGTCGCTCCAACAGAGTAAATATCAGCGCGCACATCCAGGCTGTCTCCGCGGAGTTGCTCCGGTGATGCGTATGCCGGTGTGCCCATTATCTTGCCATGCATCGTGGCAAACGTGTCAGTCTTCGATAACGTGGAGACGGAGAGGCCGAAATCGCCCACCTTCACTGAGCCATCTGGGCACACGAAGCAATTGGAAGGCTTAATGTCACGGTGTAGGATCCCATGATCGAGAGCGGACTCTAAGCCGCTGACAACGTCGAGAATGGCGTCAACGGCGTCGGCAACCGGCAGCGGGCCACGCAGTTTCAATTGGTCCTTAAGGGTGCCCGAAGCGGCAATCTCCATCGTTATGACCGGAAGCCCGTTTACTTCATCACTGCCGAAAACGTAGAGGCTGTTCGGATGATTGACTCGCGCCGCCAGACGTCCCTCGCGGAGGAATCGTTCGCGCATGTCCGGCGAATCCAGCTGCAGACCCAGAATCTTCAGGGCAAGGCGCCGACCAGTGGCCACCTCCTCGGCTTCGTAGACTATGCCCATGCCTCCCCGACCGAGCAGGCTTAGCAGGCGATAGCCGCCGAAATCACACGGGAACTTGGAAGGACCGTGTAGCTCCAATGGCCCGGCAGGTGCCACCGTGATTGTTGCAGTTGCACCGTTTGGTGGCGCTATTGCTCCGGACAACAGGCAGGCCGGACACAACGTTTCCGTTGATTTACCTGGTACAGTCGCGCTGCAGCGCTCGCACTTGTTTTCCTTTGAACCTTTCATGAGATCATCTCCCAACGAACAAGCAGGTTTCGCTCACCTTTTCCTGAAGGAAACCAGTCGGGAGGTTACAGGCAATAATCACCGTTTCCTTAAAACCGCCACCAAGTGCCGCATTTCATCATCCAGATCAGCCTCGCTGTTCACCGTCTCCGCAATGGTGGAACGCAGGAGGTCACGATAACGTTGTCTCAGCCGATGAACCGCTACCTTAACCGCCCCCTCGGTAATGCCGAGTTGCTTGGCCAACTCGCTCCGCGTCGCCTGCTCCCCACCGGTGAGGCTACTCTTGAGAGCATCGAAATGGTCGGCTTTTCCGACCCTGTCCATCTCGTGGCGCAACGTGTTAAGTGCTGTATTTGTCGTTTCGATAGCCCACGCTTGATCAAAGAGGAGGTCTGCGTCATCCGCTGATAGCCATCCAGCGCTGTATCGTGCCTCAGCCTCCGCATTCTCCAACACGACAAACCGTACTTGTCCGCCACGCTTTTTTGCCTGGGACCGTTTCCACTCGTTGGCCATGAAGTGCTTCAGAGCCCCGAGCAAGTATGAGCGAAACCGGCCGCGTGACCTGTCCGCTGACGAGAATCCGCGTGTTTCGATGATTCTCGCGAAGAACGACTGGGTGAGATCCTGAGCGTCATCGGCAGAGTAGCCGCGATACCGAACGAACGCATACAGTGGATACCAATACGCGCGACACAGTTCCTCAAGTGCTTTCTTGGCGAGGCTCTGGCTGACGGCGTCAGACCTAGCTGTCTCCACAAGACTCCAATGTGTAGTGGCGAACTCTCTAGGATGGATCGGGTCTTTCATGTGTCTGTCGCAGGTCAGGGGCGTCGGCCACTGCAGCTGAACTCAGAATGCAGGGTTGGCTCTGTTGGCGATGCCCATTCTATTCAGATGTTCTACCAGAATGGCTGGGCAATGAGCAAACTGATCCCTGAAGAAGTGAGCGGAAAGAAGGTTCGTTTTGTTCGTTGCTCAGGGTGCAGGTGCGCCGAACGACCGCCTGTTATTTCGGCCTGTGGCAACAGTGAAATAGGCGGTGCAGAGCATGGCCGCGATGGCAATACCCGCGAGCGTAGTCTCGAATCCGAGCTGTTGTGAAGCAATGCACCGGCCAGCAATGGGAAAGGACACGAGAAACCCTATGTCGACCATAGCCAAGATCAATACGGTTCCTGTTCCTCGATGTTGGCGTGGCATGGCTTCGGCAGCCAGGTCTACGAGGAACGGATAGGAGAAGCAGTGGCCCAAGCCCATGACAGATGCTGGTATAATCAACCAGAGCTGGTTCGCCGCCGGCAATAGCAGGAGTATTCCTATTGCTGAACTTGTAATGCCCATAATCAGCGTGCGCTCTCGGCCTATTCGCTGTGGAAGCTTACGCAGCGCAAGACGAAGGACAATAGCTGTTAGGCCGTACGTTAGAAAGAAGTATGTTACTCCGTCGATTCCGCGGTAGGCGACATAGCGTTCAATAAGCATGACTGGGACCGTCTGTACTAATGCCAAGGCAAGCCCCATGGCAACTATGGGGCCGGGCCAGTGCTTGATTACCAGTCTCCAATAGGAAACGGGGGCGTGAGGAATGGGTTGAGATGCTTTTGATGGAGTTGCCAGGATAAGGATAGTGCTGGCTAGCATTATTAGCGAACCGACGGAGAAGAATCGGTGGAATGAACTTGCTTCAATCTGATTGGTAAAAACAACATCGCCGATTGCCGGTCCAACGATCATGCCGGCCAACCCGCCTACGCCTATCATGGCCAAGCTCTCCGCCGATCGGTTCTTCGGGGCTATCCGTGCTGCAAAGACGGCTATTGTTGCCAGGAAGGCTGCTTGCGTCAGTTGGAGAGTTATTCGGAGGACGAGGATGGATGGTACGCTCCTTACCCATTGCAGGATGAAGATGGTGACGGCGGCTGCGAAGGCGGCGCTGATCAGGATGGGTTTACAGCCCACCCTGTCAATCCAGTTGCCTACAAAGGGACGAGTTGCCAAGGCTCCCAGCATGCCAACGCCAAAGATCGAACCAACAGTGCTTACGTTTCCGCCGAGGTAGGTGACGTATTTTGCCAGATGAACCATAAGCGTGTAGGCGCTCATGTAGCAAAGCAGGGCAGCGAAAAGGAGAAAGAACGACCTGCCATAGAGTTTTTCCTGTTCATTCCCGGGCAACTTCACATTCTTCCCTCATAGTGCGCGACAAACGTCAACAAACAAGTGGGCTGTATCAATCGTGAGAGCTTCGTATAATGATGGTGCCATGTCAAAGTCAATACCGACGGGGCCGCAAACGTGTCGAACGGTTGATTACTGAGTGATGATGTGGTGGCCGTGACTGCCAATCCTCGTTGCAGTCAGATGGTGGCGGCTTTCATCGTCAGAGCCTTCCCGTCATTTGTTTGCCTGCCAGAGGCTACTTGCCGCAGCTGGTTGGGCGTATTGAGCTTACAATGATCCCGAGCTCTTGCTTACGCAGTGAGTATTGGCACCGCACGCGTCAGGCAACTATGCGGATCGCCAAAGGCGCCGTGTTATTCCTCGGGGAAGAGTCTGATGCGGATATTCCCACCAGAAGCATTCGTGAAAGCAGCAGAACTCCTCGTGTGCCTCTTCAGGACACGAATTGTCGCAATCATCCTGGACTGCGATTTCTCAGTAGGAAACAGTGCAGTTGGCGTCCCCTATCGACTATTAACTATCTAATCGTTGTTGCGAAAGAGTTTCCACTCTATACCCAGTTTGCGCATCTTTGATCTTAGAGTGTGCGGGTTCATCTGCAGTCTCTTGGCGGCACCGAAAGGACCCTCAACACGGCCATGGCAGGCGCGCAAGGTGCGTTCGATATGCTGGCGCATAGCTTCATCAAGAGAAAGGGAGGACACGCTCGGCGATGACTCAAGATTGGGCACTGGAACTCCATTCGGGGCGAGTTCACCTGTTTCTGTGGACACTATGTCCAGAGCAAGGTTGCCGCCCAGTGATTTGGCAATCTCCAATCGCCTGCCATTGCCGAGAAGCGCGGCGCGGTCGATCACGGCAGCTAGCTCGCGAACGTTTCCGGGCCAAGAGTAGGTGGCGAGAAGGCGGAGGTCGTCCGGCGTGGGCATGACCAGCGACAGGCCAAAGCGGGTGGCAGCCTTCTCTGCAAAGTGACAGGCCAGAGGCGGAATGTCTTCGGGGCGTTCGCGGAGCGGCGGAATGGTGATAGGAAACACAGCGATACGATACCAAAGGTCCTGACGAAAGAGGTTGTCTTGGACCATTTTGGGAATGTCCCTGTGAGTCGCTGCCACAATGCGGACGTCGACATGAATAAGGTGTTTCCCGCCGACACGTTCGATGAACCCATCCTGCAAAACACACAGCAGGCGAACTTGAGCGGCTAACGGGAGTTCTCCGATCTCATCAAGGAACAGCGTGCCGTGTTCCGCTCGCTCAAACCATCCCTGGTGAGTTTCTATGGCACCGGTGAAGCTACCTCGCTCATGGCCAAAAAGCTGTGAGTCGATGAGCTCCGTTGGAATGGCGCCACAGTTGACCCTGATGAATGGCCCCTCTCGACGAGCAGAGCGGTCATGAATGGCTCGGGCAACAACCTCTTTACCGGAACCTGTTTCTCCCAACAGGAGCACAGCCACGTCCGAGCGGCCGATTGTTTCTACACGGTCCATAACCTGTTTCAGGCCAGCATCAGCTCCAACAATGGGCGTTGCGAGGTCTCGACGTCCGAGCTTGGTGAGGAGCGTTCTCTTGTCTGCTTCAGCCTTCTCTCGCAGTGTTTCGATCTCGTGAAGGCGACGATCGATTTCCAGTGCTGCGGCAAAGGGATCGAGTAGAGCCTCCGCGAGCCTGTCATAGAGACTATCGACAGCTTGATTGCGAGAAAGGCGAAAGACCACAATCCCTTCAAGGCGGTCCGCTCCCCACAATGGGCCCATAAGGGAGGAGGAGTTGGCCAGACGGGCCGCGGCAATGCGGAAGAGCGCGGCGGCGGAAGCATCGTTGCCCCGAACGTTTTTCTTGCGTGCACCCCACTCAATGAGGAGGCTGAGTTCCTCCGGTGTGCGATCAGCGAATGCCGGGACCTTGGCAGTTTGTTTGTGGGTTACGTGGTTGGCAACAGTCTCAAGTCGAGATCGTTCAAGGTCTAGGCGACGGATGATGATTTGCTTGAGCGGAAGTTCCTGCGCAAGCAGTGGGAATATGGTTGCTGTTGATTCTGCAATGTCGATGTGGCGACAAGCCTCGCGCCACACTCTAAGTAGTAAGCTGTAGTATCTCTTCATCACTGTCGCACTTTGGTTAAGCATAGATATTCTAGCTCATATCACAGGGTAAAGCCAGGATATATAATAGAAAATATCAGGTTTGTTCTCGGGGGGCTGCGATTAACGCGTTTTTCTCGGTACGAATGCGACTAGAGAGTTCTGGAACGGTTCGTGTCAGGTAACTGGGCGGGTGCGGTTGGAGTGCATGCAGAGCGCTGCTGGGAACGCTTGTTAGTCTTCAGGATCGGAGTGGAGATTATGGAAAGATCAAGGAGATGGCTTAATGCGGTAATAGCCTGGCTTATCGTCAGTGGATTCGCTTTTGCCGGTGAACTGGAACTGCTCAACGTGTCGTACGACCCGACTCGGGAGTTCTACGTGGAGTTTAACGAGGCTTTTGCTCAGCACTGGGCGAAGAAAACAGGACAAGAAGTCGTAATCCGTCAGTCTCATGGCGGGGCAGGCAAGCAGGCCAGGGCGGTGATTGATGGATTGGAGGCTGACGTTGTCACGCTGGCCTTGGCGTACGACATTGATGCAATTGCACGAGAGTCAGGGCTCCTGCCGCAGAACTGGCAGGGACGTCTGCCGGAGAGAAGCTGTCCGTACACCTCGACGATCGTGTTTCTCGTGCGGAAGGGAAACCCCCGAGGCATTCACGACTGGCCCGACCTTCTGAAGCCGGGAGTGGAGGTGATAACTCCCAATCCGAAGACATCAGGCGGCGCACGTTGGAACTACTTGGCTGCGTGGGGTTATGTCATGCAGCAAGAACTGAGGGACTGGAGCAAACTGAAGGACCCCGCCTATGCTGAGGAGGCGAAGAAGGCGGAAGCGAAGGCTCAGGATTTTCTTCGGCAGCTCTACAAGAAGGTGCCGGTGCTCGACTCAGGAGCCAGAGGTTCCACTACCACGTTTGTCAGGCGAGGAATAGGCGATGTGTTCCTGTCGTGGGAAAACGAGGCGTTTCTGGCAATCGATGCTCTCGGGGCAGAGGATTTTGAAGTAGTTGTTCCCTCTGTAAGTATTAGAGCCGAACCGCCGGTTGCGCTTGTGGATGCAGTTGCTGCAAAGCATGGAACAACGGAGATGGCCCAGGCATATCTCGAGTATTTGTATAGTCCAGTGGGGCAACGGCTTGCAGCAAAACACTATTATCGTCCGGTTAAACCGAAGTACGCAGATCGAGAGGATCTCAATCGGTTCCCGCAGGTGACGCTGTTCACGGTGGACGAGGTGTTCGGTGGTTGGGAAAAAGCGCAGATAGCACATTTCAAGGACGGCGGGTTGTTTGACATGATCTACGAGCCGTAGTTGAGCGAGTGCGAAATGCACAGGGATGACGAATGCGAGCGATTCTGAGAAAAGAGAGCATCCTACCGGGCTTCGGCTTAACGCTGGGTTGCACGATGGCGTATCTGGGACTGGTTGTGTTGTTGCCTCTGGGAATTCTGTTTGCCAGGACGACGACGTTGAGCTGGCCGGAGTTCTGGAAGACAGTGAGCGATGCCCGCGTGGTCGCGTCCTACAGGCTCACATTCGGTGGATCAGCAGTTGCGGCGATTGTCAACGCAGTGTTTGGATTCATTGTGGCATGGGTACTTGTGCGATATCGGTTTCCGGGAAGAAGAGTGATAGACGCACTGGTGGATTTGCCGTTCGCTCTGCCAACGGCAGTATCTGGGATTGCCCTTACCGCTGTTTACGCGCGCAATGGCTGGATAGGGAAGTGGCTGGAGACCGTTGGGATTAAGGCGACGTTTAGTCCCCTAGGAGTAGTCATTGCCATGACGTTCATTGGACTGCCATTTGTGGTTCGTACTGTGCAACCGGCAATCGAGGATTTGAACGCGGAAACGGAGGAGGCGGCCGCAAGTCTTGGCGCAGGTCGATGGGATACATTCCGCAGGGTGATCCTCCCCTCGCTACTTCCTTCCCTGTTCACGGGATTCGCTTTGGCCTTTGCGCGAGCGTTGGGTGAGTACGGCTCGATTGTCTTCATATCAGGTAATATGCCCAAGCATACGGAAATTACATCCTTGCTGATTATCACGAAGCTTGAGCAGTATGACTACTCTGGGGCGACAGCGATAGCGGTAGTAATGTTGACGGCATCGTTTTTTCTGCTGTTGTTAATCAACACTTTGCAGTGGTGGTCGAGTGTTCGCCGGCAGGCAAGGAGTATCGGATGATCGTGGAGCGCGTACACGCCAACACCGCAAGTGGCAAGATGACAGGTCTAGTTCGACGCGCGGAATGGGCGTGGAGCAGGTGGCTACTTACCATAACGGCCGTGACCTTTCTGCTGCTTTTTCTCGTGGTGCCGTTGTTAGCCGTCTTCGCTGAGGCTTTTTCTAAGGGGGTCTGGGCGTATCTGATGTGTTTTAGAGAGCCGGATGCGCTTTCGGCTATCAAGCTTACTGTGCTGGTTGCGGTGATTGCCGTCCCGGCTAATCTTGTGTTTGGCTTGGTTGGTGCGTGGGCAATTGCCAAGTTCGACTTCAGGGGCAGAAGTATACTGATTACGCTGATAGACCTTCCCTTTGCCGTGTCACCTGTCATTAGCGGCTTGATATATGTGCTGCTATTCGGATTGCAGGGATGGCTTGGACCATGGTTGGCGGCGCACGATATTAAGATCATATTCGCTGTTCCGGGCATCGTGCTGGCGACCGTGTTTGTAACTTTCCCGTACGTCGCCAGGGAGTTGATTCCACTGATGCAGGAGCAGGGGACAGAGGATGAAGAGGCTGCGTTATCCCTGGGTGCAAGCGGTTGGCAGACTTTTCGGAGAGTTACACTTCCGAACATCAAATGGGCGCTGGTCTACGGGGTCATTCTGTGCAATGCCCGGGCGATGGGCGAGTTCGGAGCCGTGTCAGTAGTATCTGGACATATTCGTGGATTAACCAACACAATGCCTCTGCACGTTGAAATTCTATACAACGAATACAACTTTGTGGCTGCGTTTGCCGTAGCGTCGTTGCTGGCCGCGTTGGCTCTTATCACCTTGGGGGTTAAGACGGTCGTTGGACGAGTCGAAGCGAGACGGTTGCGCCAACTATCTGGCGATTAGGGGAAAATGGCGATGGGGATCGAAGTCCGCGAGATAAGCAAGACTTTCGGGGCGTTTCGAGCGTTGCGAGGAATAAGTTTGCGGGTTCCCACGGGGACTCTGGCGGCTTTGCTTGGCCCTTCGGGTTCCGGCAAGACCACGCTGTTGCGGATAATCGCCGGAATGGAATCGAGTGACGAGGGAAGTGGACAGGTGCTTTTCGACGAGAAGGACGTCGCTCAGCGACGAGTGGGAGATCGCGGTGTCGCGTTTGTGTTTCAACACTACGCGCTGTTTCGGCATATGACCGTGTTCGAGAATGTTGCGTTTGGTCTACGAGTCCGACCGCGTCGTATACGCCCCACCAGGGAGGAGATTATCGCCAGAGTGGGGCGGTTGTTGGAACTCGTTCAATTGGAGAACCTCTCTTCCAGATTTCCAGCTCAGCTCTCGGGAGGGCAACGCCAACGGGTGGCGCTGGCCAGAGCGCTGGCGGTGGAGCCGAAGGTCCTGCTGTTGGACGAACCGTTTGGAGCGCTCGATGCCAAGGTTCGAAAGGAGTTGCGCCTGTGGCTGCGGCGATTGCACGATGAACTTCATGTGACAAGTGTGTTTGTCACGCACGATCAAGAGGAGGCGCTCGAGGTGGCCGATCAGATCGTCGTAATGAATCAGGGTAGGATTGAGCAGGCGGGAACTCCGGATGAAGTATTCCACCATCCGCAATCTGAGTTCGTGTTGCACTTCTTGGGGGAGGTCAATCAATTCCACGGACGAATTGGTCCTGATCGCGTTCACTTGGGGGCCATCGAGGTTCCGTTTGACAGGAACGGTGAGGCGGTGGGGAGTCAGGCGCGTGTCTTTGTGCGACCACATGACGTAACGATCGACACTAAGACCAACGGACTGTCGTCTATCTCCGCAGAGGTTCTTCGTGTGCATTCGGCGGGCCCGTCAGTGCGCGTCGAATTGATGACCACGGCGGGGCAATTGCTGGTGGCCGAGTTGTCGCAGGAGCGATTTGGGACGATGCGCCTGGAACCAGGCACATCTGTTTTCGTGCGTCCCCGGCACATACGGGTATTTACGGAAGCCAATAGCCCCACTGCGGTTGAATAGACGCTGAGCATGCGCACTGCCGGCAGGAAACTTAGGAGAAGGAGCTCAAAGTGTCAGTAACGAATAGACTAGGGAGATTGATTGGAACTTTGGTATTGTGTTGTGGGCTGGCAATTCTGGGGAACCGGGCAGCAAGAGCAGAGGATGTTGCGCAAGGCAATGAAGCGGTAAAAACAAAAAATAAGGCGGACAAACATGAGACCGTCAATTGTCGAGCATTTGGCGCACGTCAAGAGACCGAGCCGCCAAGCTACGTGAAGCCGATGAGCGAACATGGAAAAGCACACGGTATCTCTGGTCTCGAAGATCTCGATTGGCTTGATTTTGGCCTCCAGCACAGGATCCGTCTGGAATTCCGCGATGACTATTACTATCGTGACGAACCGGAGAATGGGGACGAGCAACTGTTAATGCGGTCGCGCTTGTACATGGGCTTCCGGGGTATATGCGATCCACTGCGGTTCGGTTTTGAGCTGGAGGATTCTCGGCAGTTCATGAGCGATTTTGCCGAGGACAATCGTGACGTCAACGAGGCGGACATACTGCAGTTGTTTGGGGAGTTGTACTTTGCGAACGCCTTTGGCGAACAATCCCCGTTGCGACTGCAGGTGGGAAGGATGTCATTCGACTGCGTCGACCGGAAGCTGGTGGCGCGGAATCGCTTCCGCAATACCACAAATGCTTACGACGGGTTTCGGTTGCGATTGGGAAATGTCACAAACGACTGGCAAGTGGACGCATTTGCAGTGATGCCGGTGGAACGCCGTCTGCGACAGATGGATCGTGCAGATGAGGAGCGATGGCTATACGGAGTAGTGGGCAGCTGGCGGCGATGGTCTGGAGTGATAACGGTTGAACCTTACTACCTTATTCTGGATGAAGATCGTAAGGATGAGAAGCGAGTCGACCGAGAAATCCACACGATGGGACTGCACGCTTTTGGACCGGTTGGTGACACGAGATTCGACTACGACATTGACGTTGCGCTCCAGTTCGGTAGAAGCGGCTCAGAGAAGCACCGCGCAGTTGCGGCATATGGAGAGTTCGGTTACTCGTTTCAGCATTCTTGGAAACCACGATTGAGCTTGTCTGGTACGTACGGTTCCGGGGATGGAAGTCCTGACGATGATATCAGTGAACGCTTTGATCGTCTCTTCGCCGCCAATCACTTTCGCTCGACATCCGATCTTTTTAATTGGCAAAACACAATAAATCCGAAAGTTCGCTTAGAGTTTCGACCGCTGGAGAAGCTGCGTGTTGATTGTGCGTACGGCGCCTATTGGCTGGCGAGTGACGCCGATGCATGGGTCGTGCCGGGAAGACGAGATTCTGAGGGCGATAGCGGAGACTTTGTCGGACAAGAAGTGGAATTGCGGGCGAGATACGCTTTCAGCAGCCACGCGGTACTTGAAGCCGGGTATTCCCACTTCATCCCCGGGCCTTTTGTGGAGAACACAGGCGCCGCGGATGATAGCGATTTTCTATACGTTGCATGGACTTTCGTGTTTTGAAGGGAGGCGATCGGGGTCAGGACGGGACGCCGCAACGTGTTTGGGTGATTCATGTACAAGTTTGTTCACGTTGTCGTGGACGATTGCTGCATACGACCCTTTTCAGAGTGTTTTGCGACCAAGCCTATGAGGGTAAGTCGATCGATAGGTTTGGTCGTGTAATCGTCGCACCCCGCATCCAGGCATCGTTGGCGGTCGGTAGCCATCGCATGGGCGGTTAACGCTATTATAGGGCCGCTGTAGCCATGCTGGCGCAGTTTCCGTGTGGCCGTGTACCCATCCATCACAGGCATTTGCATATCCATGAGAAGAACATCAAAAGGTTGATCTTGCGTTGACGCCGCAATGGCAGTTTCCCAAGCGCGACGCCCATTGTCGACAACGGTGACTATGGCACCTGCCTTCTTGAGTACGAAGGAGATCAGTCGTTGGTTGTCCGGGCCATCTTCTGCCAGAAGCAGACGCAAATCGGTGAGGGCCCTCTTGGAAGTTTGCGCTGCCGATTCTTTTGACTCGGATTTGACGATCGTACGAACGGAAGGGTCATCGACCATGGGAACTCCGTGTAGCCAGCCAGCCAGCACGGTGAGACGAAAAGAAGTTCCAACTCCCAGGGAAGTGTCGGTAATGGTTACGTCGCCTCCGAGCATTTCTGCCAATCTCTTGCTTATTACGAGCCCCAGGCCTGTGCCGCCGTATTGTCGAGTTGTTGACGTGTCGCCTTGAGCAAATGCTTGGAATAGACTATTCGCCTGCTCTTCGCTCATCCCGGTGCCCGTGTCCACAACGTCGAATTGCATGGTTCCCTGATCCGTCTCTGAGTTGAGCATGCAGCGGATAATGAGCCGTACGCTGCCGGTCTCGGTGAATTTGACGGCGTTTCCAAGAAGGTTGATGAGTATCTGACGAAGGCGTGTGGGATCGGTGTTGATTGTTTGGGGGATGTCGCCAACGTACTCGATATTGAAGGGTAACCCCTTGGCGTCCGCGCGAACTCTGATTAGGTCGGCGACTTCCGCAACGATTTGGCACGGGGAACAGATTATACGCTCCACTACCATCTTGTTGGCCTCGATCTTGGAAAGATCGAGGATGTCGTTGATTATCTGGAGAAGGAATTCACCGTTGCGACGAATCGTGTGGATGGCATTCGATCGGTCTTCTTCCTGAAGATCCGGGTCGAGCAGATTCTCTGCGAAGCCCAGTATTGCAGTCATTGGTGTCCGGATTTCATGGCTCATATTGGCAAGGAATTCGCTTTTTGCTCTTGTTGCAGCCTCGGCGGCGTCTCTCGCCTGCTCCAGTTCAACAATCGCTTCCTTCTCTCTTTCGAGAGCTTGCGCCATTCGCGAATTACTCTCCTTTAGGTTCTGTTCCGCCCTCTTACGGTCGCGAATGTCAACAAAGGCCTCGAGAAGTACTTTTTCCCCAGCAAGCGTGATCGGAACGGACGTTTTGAGAACAGGAATTCGATCGCCGTTTGTGGCAACCACGACTGTCTCCTCGCGGACAAGCGACTCTGGCCACGTTTGTTGGGTGCGCGAGACCTTGCTTACAGAGAACATGGCCTCGATCCCGGAGGAGCCGACGACCATGTCTCGCGTTGCTCCCAGCATGGCAGTCGCGGCGTTGTTGATTCTTCGTATGTTTCCGTCGTTGCCAATAATGACCGCACCGAAGGGCATCGCGTTGACGAAAGTCTCAGTTGTTTCCAGAGCTCGCTCGGCGGCGCGCCTGGCTGCTTCACCGTCACGCATCATATTCATTGCGGCACGTCGAGCATCCTCGAGTTCCTGGAGGCTCGTTTCGAGAGCCATTTGAGCTTGAGCACGCTCGACGACCTCCTCGCGTAATTCTTCCTCAAACTGCCGTGCTCGTTTGACCTGCGCTTCCAGGACAAGCTGGTGTTCTGCCATCTCCTGGCCATGCTCGGCCACTCCGAGTGCTATGCGACGAGATAGAAAAGTGGCACCTCCTCCTACGGCCAGCAGCAATACGATCAATGCCGAGACCGTTGATTTCATGTTTTGCCTAATACCCTTGACTTCGTTCGCTACTACCGAATCGATATGATCGGCGTACATTCCAGCGCCCAACACCCACTTCCATTTTGGGAAGTACTTCACGTAGGACACCTTCAGATATCCAATCTCGGATGCCTTTCCGGCTATTATTTTTGGCCAATAATACTTAACAACGCCTGCCCCATCGCTAAGACAAACCTTGTTGAATTCCGCAAAGATGTCAGTTGGCTTGATATGACGAACCTCGGGAGCCGTTTTGGGGTAGATGGCTCCATTGTAGTAGATCTTGGATATGCCATCTAGGTCAATCCAGCCGGAAAGGTCCTGGCCGACGAGGGCGTCTGCGGCATGAACGAGCATGAAGGCACTGTTCGCCCTTGTTTCATCCAGGCGGTGTACCCAGATGTAGTTGTTGTCACCGAAGCGAATCGCGCTGATTGCTTTGCAGCCCTCCTCCGGCGTACGGCCTGTTTTCTCGTAGTGCGATACAATGGCATGTGCCGACTCGATTCTACCTCGCAGCTCATTGATTATGGCTGTCTCCTGCCGTTGCCGCACCTCGCAAAGTCGGCGGTCAGTTTCTCGCTTCAAGGATACAAGGATCACTGCGCCCAGTATTACTATTCCACTGAGAAGTGGTAGCAGGGTCATGCAGATTAGCTTGTAGAAATCCTTCATGGTGGTAGCGGTCAACGAGCAGTAGTTGCGGCTGGCTTTTCCTCTATGTCTTCAAAGTTTCGGCGGTGTCAATAACGTATTTGGTTGCGGAGCCTTGTCTTGTGAGAAGTTCGTTGACTTCCTTCTTGAGCTCGATCATGCGCAGTTCTCGGCCGACGGCCAAAGCGTTGAACTCGCGTAATTCCGTCAGCGTATTCTGAAGGGCGGATTCTGCGCTTTTGCGTTCTCCTATATCACGACCTACCAATGCCAGAACTCTTTTATTGCCGATGGATTCTGCGCTTATAGTGAACCCCAAAAGCGCTTTGCGGCCATGCTTGGTCGGTACTTCAAGCTCCAGGTCAGTCCTTCCTGACAAACTGAGCTTACGACGCTGAGTTTCGCTTTGCATGGCGTGCCAGATTGGCGGAAGCAAGTCCGCGACGCGCTGACCTACCGCCTCGCCACTTGACCACCCGAATACGCGCTCGGCTTCGTGGTTGTAGGTCTCAATAATACCCTGCCCATTGACCGTTACGATGACATCCTGAGTCATCAAGAGAATGGCGTTCGCGCGAGCTTCATTGGTGCGAACGACATCCGCCATTCCATTGAATATCCCTGCTAATTCTGCCAATTCGTCCTTTGATCTAGTGTTGATCTTGACAGCCAGATTGCCGTCACGAATGGCCTGGGCGGCGTTCTTGAAGGTTGCCAACCTTCGCGAGGCCGCAAGGGAGAACAGGACCGCGCATGATAATCCGAGCGTGGATACCGCCGTGACGATTAGAAGTGTTCTTTTTCGCAAAGCAGTGACTGGTGCAATAACCTGATCCAGGTCACGCTCGTAAGCGATCATCCAATGCAACCCTCTGTATTGGCCATAGCCCTGTGAACGTGCAGTAGTGACAAGAAGTTGCTTGCCCGTAGAGTCAGTCCTTTGGGAGATGTTTGTTGGCGAGAACGAGGCTTTGTTGTAGGCGAGTGAGTACTCGGACCCCGGCGTCAGATCAGGGTCTTCGGTCCCCAGAGAGAAGATGACGGTGCGGTCAGAACTCAGAAGAAGGATTCGATCAGATTCGTTTAGCGGCCGTCGATCGGTGTGTGCGAGATGAGATTGGAGAACGACCTTTATGCCCCGTATGTCCAGGATGATTTTGGCGACACCGAGAACCGTTCCGGGAGCATCACTGATACGTATGCAGATGTCGATTGAGTCAACACCAGCACTTTCGTCCAACTCCACATCACTCACATACGTACCATCGCTTACAGCATGTTGCCACCAATGCTCATCGCTTTGCAGACAATCCTCTGTCGCCGCTGTCTGCGCGATGTTTGCCCCGTATGCATTAGTAATGAAAACCTCTGCTAGGATGGGAAAACCCTTAATTCGTTTTGCGGAAACCACCTTTGCCTGAAGGGAGCGAGACACCTCGTTGCCGAGAATGTTGTCAAGATAGAGGCATTGCTCGACCTCTGGAGTTTTCGACTGAACGGTTTCCTGCTGTTGAAGATCGCCAAGAATCCTCGGATCACTCGCGAACTCGCTATTGGATGCAACCAATGCGTCGTGCACTAAGGGGCTATCAAGGTAACTGCTCCAATCGTCTATCTGGCTTTTAATAACCCAATCCACTTCCTTGATAATACGGTTGGCGAGGTGCGCTGAATCCGCTTCCATCGTAGTTCGAAGCACAGCGCAACTCCTGGATACAGTGTACAGTCCAACCAGCCAGATCAACGAGGCTAGAAGTAGTGAGCCCAGAGAGAGTTTCGTTGCTATTCTCACGGCGTTCCGCCCAAACCATTCGAGTCTTCGGCGAATGACGGTAAACCAGCGCAGACGTACGGCGTTGACATTGCTGGACGAGTAGTCATCAAAGGCAATAAAGCCGATAGTACTGCTCCAATGGTGATGAATCGACACAACACTACCAGGAATGTAGCTTGTCGAAGGGGATAAGCTTGGGAGAGTAGATGCGTTTCTGTGAGGGAAACAACGGAAGAATCCAATGTAGCTGAACCATAATCTACACGCACCCAATGTGATCAGGAGGATGTAGAATACAACTGTACTGAGCATAGCGTACCGACAGCCACGCGCTGCCATCCGAACTTGGTGTCGGCCCTGCCTGAGGAACCAATTCGTGAGAAGGTCTCCATTAGTCCGGTTGGTGCCTTTTGAATATGCGGGAGAGTTTCTTCATTGGGGTTGCTGGGGCGTGAAGTAGGGGCCTTCGAAGTTTGTGCTCAGGCGATGCACGTTTCGTGTATAATGTGACGTTGGTAATCTTATGGATGAGAAGGGGGCGGTTGGCTCAGGAGCTTCCTGCCAAGAACGCAGAAGAAAATCCAAGCGAGAGGCCATCATGAACACTCAACGACTTATGTGGTGTGCAGCTCTTATCGAGCTGTGTGGAATCTCTCTTATGGTTCCGCATTCACACGGAGCGGATGTGCCAGCGCAGTTTCGAACGAGTATGGCTGGGCATGCCAGACGAGAGAAGCTGCAATCGATTGACTTCATTCTGGCAATCGGCTTGACCAAGGACCAGGCACTTGCCGCGCTTCCGATCTGTGAACAAGCTTGTCGCCTGTATGTGGATGGTTACGCGCAGTTGTCAAAGATCATCCCGGAGGAGGTCAAGGCCTACAGGGCGTTTTTGCAGGAGGATCGGCTCAACAATGGATTCAGTCCTGAGATCGAGAGCCGTGCCGCGTTGTTGCACTCCCAGGCAATTACTACGAATGATAGGATGGCAGCTATGTTGAATGATCTGGCGGTTGATTTGTGGAATCAGCTTTCGCCGGAGCAGCAGGATTTCGCGGCCCAATACGATCCTCATGGGCAAGCAGTGTTTGAGAAATACGCCACCCCCAAGGAGAGGAGAGAAGCTGCTGAGCGTAATAAGGATAGGGAGAAGAGTCGTGCTAAGGCTATTAGAAGGGCGGCTCAGCGAGGAGAGAGGAACCCATTTGAGACGAGGGGCGATCATTCCGGGATGGCCCAAGCGCAGGCAGAGTTGAATGAGATTATGAAGGCACGGCATCCTCGCCGTGACAGAATCGCGCGATATCTTCTGAGCCCGGCTGCTGCTGAAACAATATGGAAAAAAGCGGGCGTTGCTCTTCCGGCCGAAGTTCGAAAGGCTGTTAACGTATGGAGGGTGGGGACGCATGCCTATCCGCTTCCACAGTATGAGCGGGATATCAGGACGAAGAGTGGCCTCTCGCGGGAAATCAACAATTGGAATCTGGTCAATGGGATGCACTTCAGCTGTGATCAGATTAAGGAGTTAGTGACCGTAGCGGAGAAATCGAGAAGATTGAGGATTCAACAGAGATCTGCCAAGCCAAAAGAACGGATGCACAAGGACGACTACAACGCGGCTCAAGTGCAATTGGAGGTTCGAGCCGAGAGGATCTTGCGGCCTGGGCAGACGGAGGTGCTGGCGACGTATCAGCCATGTTTGATTCCTCCGAAGGGGTTGAGAGATCCTGTTCGTGTCGGTCAGGCAAATGATGGAACGCATCTGGAGAGATGGCTGACACGGGCGCGAAGTCTTGATGCTACGCTCGTGAGCGGGACGGTGGAACAACTGATCTCGGCAGAAACCAAACACTACGGCCCCCTTGACACGAATGACAGGGAGAATCGTAAGGTGTTGCTCATCGATGTCGTGAGCCGGGCCGCGATTATGTCTGAAGTGGAGTTTGCGTTACAGAAGGAGGCGTTGGTTGATCAAATCCAGCCGGTTGACCAACACGGGAAACTCATTGCCGAGATGGACCGGATGCGAAGAGCAGTGTTGCAGCCGGGCAGATTGTCGCAGATGCTTCTGAACGACGACATGGTCGCAGTGCTGAAGGTACGATATAAACAACTCAAGCAGGGGACAGGGAAAGTCAGGAAGCGCCGTTTCGATGACGAGCCGGCGCTTCTTGACTAAACACGGTGCGGATGCACGAATTTCCCTTAAGACGAGGAGTGATGATTCGTGGAGGACTGCAATCGCAGAGAGTTCCTTGGCTGTCTGGGAAGCTGCATGGGGGCGTTCAGCGTCGCATCATTAGGATGGTTCGGTTGCACGAGATTATGGGCGAACGTTGAGGACGAGGTTAAGTGGACCCGCGAAGTCGATTTCTATGATCGGCGTGACGATGGCGCCGTTGCTTGTCGTGTATGTCCGCACCGCTGCATTCTCAACGATGGCCAAACTGGAATCTGCAGATCACGCGTAAACGTTGGAGGGAAGCACTATTCGCGAGGTTACGGTCGTCCGTGCATCGTACGTGTTGATCCAGTAGAAAAAATCCCAATGAGCCATTTTCTCCCTGGTACTGATACGATGACGATCGCGTGTGGCGGGTGCAATCTGCGTTGCCTCTACTGTCAGAATTGGGAGCAATCGCAGCGGGAGCCCGATAGGCAAAAATCCTTCAATCTGTCGCCGGAAGCGGCTGTAGTAGAGGCGAGAAAGAGAGGTGTGAACGTCATCGCTTTCAACTACACGGAGCCGGTCGCGTTTCTGGAGTATGCCACCGAGGTGGCGTGGTTTGCTCGCCGTGCGGAAATGAGAGTGATTGCAGCTACCGCTGGCTACATCGAACGCGATGCCCTCCTGAGTTTGACCAAGTACGTGGACGCAATAACAGTAGGGTTGAAGGGATTTGATGAAGGGTTTTACAGCGCAGTCTGTGGTGTACGTCTTGACAAAGTGTTGGAGACCATTGCTACAATCCGGAAGGAAACAAAGTGCTGGCTCGAGTTGGTTAATCTGGTAGTGCCCACCTACAACGATTTTCCGGAAGATATCCGCAAGATGGCAGGTTGGATTCGGCGTGAAGCCGGAGTTGATACTCCATTGCATTTTGCGAGGTATGTTCCTATGTACCGGTTGGACAATCTTCCGCGCACTCCCGTAACAACGCTCGATGCTGTATGTGAGATCGCCCGACGTGTTGGATTGCGTTATGTTTACACATCCAACATAGCTCCGCACGACGGCAACAACAGCTATTGTACAAAGTGCGGTGCCAGTTTGATTCAACGCCTGGGATTGAAGATTATTGAGAACCGAATAGAGAATGGGCGGTGTCCGGAATGCAGGATTATGATTCCTGGAGTTTGGAAGTAATAGCAACGACCGAGGGGGGTGGGCGATGAGGATTGAAGTTGCGCTCTTCGGACCGCTACGTGAGCAGGTGGGCAAGGCCGCTATCGAGGTGAACATTGATTCCGGCGCATGTGTTGATGACTTGCTCGCTGCAATCGCCGAACCCGGCTCCTCCTTGGGAGCATCTTTGGCGTCATCGCGAGTTGCAATCAACAGGAGCTTTGCCAAAGGAGAAGAAGTGATCATGGAAGGCGATGAGGTGGCGATTATCCCACCCGTATCAGGTGGAAGCACGGCGTGCGCACATGATTCCATCTTCAATGTTGCCGAAACTGATCGCGAAATGCAAATGCTCCGAGAATCTCTGACAACTGGCTTGAACGCGTTTACTGGTGCGGTCTGCCTATTCGAGGGAAGAGTGCGTGCAGAGAACGCTGAAGATGAAGGTGAGTTGCTCGCTCTGGAATACGAGGTCTACCGACCAATGGCCGGCAAAGTAATGACCAAACTTGCAGAGAGAGCTGTGAGTAGATGGGGAATACTCAATTGTTCTGTTGTGCATCGCGCAGGACAAGTAATGGTTGGCGAGTTGGTAGTGGTCATTGGTGTGGCGGCTCGACATCGCCGGGAGGCTTTCGCTGCTTGCGAGTTTCTCACAGATAGCCTTAAGGCAGACCTTCCTGTATGGAAACGCGAGCTTTGGGCTTCGGGGGCGGCGGTTTGGGTACAACAGATACCGGAGCAACGGAACTGCGAATATGAAGAGCGGTAGACGGAGCGCTCCCGGGGAATCTGAGACCTTGGTGGAGCGAAAAAAGAGGGCTCAGCGAATAGTGAGGATTCTGCGCCGACATTACAGCCATGCGGATTGCGCTCTCGTTCACAACAGTGCTTTCGAGCTCCTGATTGCGACGATCCTCTCTGCCCAGTCAACAGACTCCACCGTGAACAAGGTTGTGCCGGAACTGTTCGGCATGTTTCCGTCGGCTGCTGACTTGGCGCAGGCACCGACCGCCAAGGTCGAAAGCATCATCCGCCCGACAGGATTCTTTAGGCAGAAAGGCAGGAACATTGTAGGCACTGCCCGTGCCTTGCTATCGGACCATGGAGGTGAGGTACCTGATTCCATGGAAGAGCTGATTCGGTTGCCCGGCGTGGCTCGCAAGACGGCCAACGTGGTTCTGGGAACTTGGTTTCGCAAGAACGTGGGTGTAACGGTTGACACACATGTGGGCAGGATTGCCACCCGTCTGCAACTCTCGTGGAATCAAAGAGATAGCAAAGACGCGATCCGCATCGAGCACGATCTTATGCAGGTTGTCTCCAGAAGGCACTGGGCGTTCTTTTCTCACGCACTGATCTGGCATGGGCGAAGCGTATGCTCGGCTAGAAAACCGAACTGCGCAGAATGTCACTTGGCTGAGGAATGCCCCTCGGCAGCCACCGCCTGTTGACTGGTCAGCCCCTCAAGCTGCCTTGACAGATTGGCGCTCTATTCATAGTTTGTTGGGTTCCTGTAAACGCGGCTGCTACTAGGCGTAGCGTACTTGCTGCGAAGATATGTACCTGGTTGCCTGTGCTACTGCCCATACGGGTGGGTGTGGGCTGGGGAGATCGTATGTTACCGGTCAAGAAGAAATCGAAGTGTCGGAAAAGAACGCGCAGAGCACACCATGCTCTTAGCGCAGCTACCTTGTCCAGCTGTCCGAAGTGCGGCAAGGCCAAGCTGCCACACGCAGCCTGTGCGCAGTGCGGGTACGCCTCTGGCAAGGTCCTCTTGGCGACTAAAGTCGAGGAGGACTAAATGGCAACGCGGATAGCTGTTGATGCGATGGGCGGCGACCATGCTCCCGGCGCAATCATCCGCGGTGCTATTGCAGCGCTAGACGATCGGGCAGATCTTGAGTTGACCCTTGTGGGCAAGGAAGACGTCATTCAGGATGAACTGACGTCTCTCGAGTTCGATGCCGGTCGTGTTAGAGTCGTCCATGCGTCAGAGATTGTCGCGATGGACGAATCGCCCATGGATGCGGTGCGCAGGAAGAAGGACTCTTCCCTAATGGTTATGGCCAAGTTGGCAGCCAGTCGGGAAGTCGACGGGATCATTAGTGCGGGCAATACTGGCGCTTGTGCTGGCGCGGCACAGTTGCGCATACGCCCGCTTGCTTGTGTCTCACGCCCAGGAATAGCGGTCACTTTGCCCACATTTCATGGCCCGGTGGTTTTGTGCGATGTGGGGGCGAATATCCAGGCCAAACCTCATCACCTGTACGAATACGCCGTCATGTCGACTCTTTATGCCAAAAAGATTTTGAGCATCCAGAAGCCGCGTGTCGGGTTGGTGACGATTGGTGAAGAAAGTGGCAAGGGTACTGACCTTGTGAAACAAACTCACGATTTACTTCGGCGCAACTCGGGAATCGAGTTCATCGGCAACGTCGAGGGACGAGAGTTGTTTCTTGGACGCTGTGACGTGGCTATTAGCGACGGCTTTGTCGGCAACATTCTGCTTAAGTTCATTGAGGGCTTGGCTGAGGGATTGTTTAAGACTATCTCCTGTGAGTTTCAGGACGAGGATCCCGACGCAAAGGCCAAGTTCGATGGGGCGTTGAAGCGAGTGTGGGCTAGGCACGACTACAGTGAGTACGGTGGAGCACCGCTTCTTGGAATAGATGGCATCTGCATAATCTGCCACGGTCGTAGTGACGAGCGCGCTATTCGCAATGCTGTCAGGGCGGCAGGCTCGTTCATGCAGCACAACTTCAATCAGGCCATCGTCGAGCAACTCGGCGAGAAATCAGTAACGGGATAAATTGATGAAAAAGACCCTGCAGGCGGTCATCAGCGGGACTGGTGTAGCAGTTCCGTCTGAGGTTCTGGATAATGACTTCTTCGCCAGCTACTTGGACACTTCGGATGAGTGGATAACTGCTCGGTCTGGAATCAAGCAGAGATTTAGAGCGAGCAGTGAAGAGTCCACCGCAACCTTGTCCAAACTGGCGGCAGAACAGGCTATGGCCGAAGCAGGCATCACTGCTGCAGACCTCGACCTGATTATAGTTGGCACCGTTACTCCTGATACCTCTTGCCCCTCTGCTGCCTGTTGGTTACAAGCAGAACTCGGTGCCGACAACGTTCCTTCAATGGATCTGAATGCTGCTTGCTCCGGTATGGCGTATGCACTTACTCAGGCGGCAATCTTCATTGGTTCGGGCTTATACAGGAATATCCTGGTCATTGGTGCGGACTGCTTAAGCAAGATTACAAACTACAAGGATCGGGGCACCTGTGTACTGTTCGGAGATGCCGCCGCCGCCGCCGTACTCACTGCAACCGACGATCCCAGCCGTGGACTGCTCTTCCACAAGTTGGGTGCTGACGGCAAAGGTGCAGGATACATTACTGTACCGGCCGGTGGGTCTCGTATGCCCGCATCGCAAGAGACAGTGGAGAATGATCTGCATTACGTTCAGATGCGCGGCCGCGAGGTCTTCAAATTCGCAGTGAGCAAGTTTGATGAGCTTCTTGAATGTACTATTCGAGAAACTGGCATCAAAGCTGAAGACTTGGCGTTGGTTGTGCCGCACCAATCGAACCTTCGGATCATTAGGAGCGCTCAGAAGAAGCTTGGTCTTCCTGATGAGAAGATTATTGTGAACATCGATCGTTACGGAAATACCTCAGCCGCTTCTGTGGGCATTGCTCTGCATGAAGCAAGAGAGAGCGGCCGCATTTCAGTGGGCGACTTGGTAATGCTCGTTACGTTTGGAGCCGGATTGACCTGGGCTGTGTTGCTGTTCCGCATGTAGTGGAAACGTCGAGACGCGGAGTGCCCTCCGCTGTCGGTAACAGAGTCCCTTGACACAAACGGTGAATGCTTATGGGACGTACTGCTTTGATTTTCCCCGGACAGGGGGCTCAATTGGTGGGTATGGGAGCCGATGTGGCGAGCAAATGCCGCAAATCGGCGGACGTGTTCGACAGGGCTAACGAACTGCTGGGGGTTGATCTCAAGAGTGTCTGTTTTCAGGGGCCTGAAGAGCTCCTGTCAGCCACCAACATTCAACAGCCGGCAATCTTGGTGAGCAGCATTGCCTACTTGGAGGCGCTGGCCGAGCGGGGCGACTTGAATGGTGAATTCGATGCGACCGCTGGTCTTAGTCTTGGGGAATACACTGCTCTTCACTTTGCAGGAGTACTCTCCTTCGATGATGCGGTGCTATTGGTGCGTCGCCGGGGAGAGCTGATGCAGAAGGCGGCAGAGTCCCAGCCTAGCTCCATGGTTTCGCTTATTGGAGCGGACGAGGAGAAGGCTAGGTTGCTCTGCGAGAAGGCGTCAGATGGCGAAGTCCTCGTTCCCGCTAATATCAACTGCCCTGGACAGATAGTGATTTCCGGAACGAAGGCAGCATGCGACCGAGCAATGTCACTTTCTGATGAGCTGGGGTGTCGGGCTGTCGCACTTAAGGTCGCTGGGGCCTTTCATTCGCCTCTTATGTGTGAGGCAGCTGATGAACTGGGCAAAGTGCTTGCCGATACGCCCATCAACAAACCGAGAATAGGTGTTCTGTCTAACGTTACCGCTGACTATCACACTGAGCCAGATAAGATTCGAGAACTTCTGAAAGAGCAGGTGACAAGCCCGGTGAGATGGCAAGCTTCCATTGAGCGATGGCTTAGTGAAGGGTTTGACAACTTTGTAGAGGTGGGGCCCAACCGGGTTCTTACGGGAATGATGCGTAAGATTGCCCGGAAAACTCCCGCCGTTAGCATTGGAACAGCAGAGGCGGTTGAGAGTTACACGTTCAGGCAACATCAACCGACGTAGAGCGGGTTTGAAAGTCGTGCAGCGGATCAGATAGGTGTAGTTGGGAGGTTGGTGCTCGTGGATCTCAATGAGAAAGTTGCCCTGGTTACAGGTGGCAGTCGCGGTATAGGCAAAGCCATCGCTTTGGCGTTGGCTTCAAAGTCTTGCAAGGTTGCCGTATGTGCCAGAAACGAAGAGAAGCTGGCTGAAGTCGTACAGGCTAGCAAAGAACTGGCTGGGGAGGTGGAAGCGTTCACCTTGGACGTCACTTCCGCAGACGAAATCGAGAGTACTGTGGAGGCGGTTCTGAAGAGGTTTGGGCGACTCGACATACTGGTCAACAATGCTGGCATAACCTGTGACAAGCTGATGCCAACCATGGAAGACGATGAGTTCGACAAGGTGATCGACGCCAACCTCAAGGCTGTTTTTCGGCTAACCAGAGCGGCATCACGCTTCATGATGCGTGCGAGATGGGGGAGGGTGATCAATATCGGGAGCGTCGCGGGCATTATGGGGAATCCCGGGCAGTGCAACTACTCGGCTGCCAAAGCCGGCGTAATCGGATTCTCGAAATCTGTTGCAAAGGAACTCGCCAGGCGGAATATTACATGCAATGTCGTGGCTCCTGGCTTCATAGAGACTGATATGACCGATGTGCTCCCGCCCGCCGTCAAGGAAGCGGTAACACCGCTGATTCCCATGCGGAGATTCGGCCGGTCCGAGGAAATCGCAGAGGTTGTGGCCTTCCTGGCCAGTGAGGTGTCCTCGTACATCACGGGGCAAGTAATCGTGGTTGATGGCGGGCTCAATATGTAGCTTGGCCTCAAGAGATTAATGAATGACGGAATGAGTTTGCCTGTTGCTAAGTCGGAGAGCACTGACTAGTATCTCCGAGCAGTTAGGCGAGTGAGCCCAATCGTCACCCGTTAGGGGTGCTAAGTCTAGGTGTTTTGGAGGAATGTCGGTGCCTACACGCGAGGAAATAGAACAGAAGGTCAAGGAAATTGTTGGTGAGCAGATGGGCGTTGATGCTTCGGAGATGACCTCTGAAACGTCGTTCATCAATGACTTGAATGCCGACTCGCTGGACACGGTTGAGCTGGTTATGGAACTCGAAGACGAGTTCGATATGAGCATACCGGATGAAGAGGCCGAAAAGCTTCAGACCGTCGGAGCAGCAGTAGATTTCATCGAAAAGCAGATTGAGGCGAAGGCCTAATCGTTTTCGTACTAGGTTTGTCAGCAAGGGATTCGAGAAACGATGGCTGATCGTCGTGTTGTGGTGACCGGAATGGGTGCAATCACCGGTTTCGGTGCTTGTGTGGATGCGTTTTGGAAGAAGCTCGTTGACGGGGAAAGCTCCGTGCAGCGAATCTCCTTGTTTGATACTGACGGTTTTGATGTAAAAATCGGAAGCGAGTGCAAGGATTTCAAACCCTCAGACTACTTCGACCGTAAGGCCGAGAAGCGTCTTGATAGATTCTCTCAGTTTGCTCTCGCCGCAGGAAGGGAAGCGGTTAAGAGTGCAGGGATTGACTTCAAGGCGTATAAGGGCGATCGAAGTCGGCTCGGAGTGATTCTCGGGTCAGGCATCGGGGGGTTGATGGAGTTTGAGCAGCAGTTTCTGCGACTGCTCGAGAAGGGGCCGGGCAAGGTCTCAGCGTTTACTATTCCCAACTTGATGGTAAACGCAGCGAGTGGCAACTTGGCAATAGAACATGGATTGCATGGTGTGACCACCGCTGTGTGCACGGCCTGCGCTTCCGCCTGCCATGCCATGCGCGACGCATACACTTCGATTGTCAACGGTGATGCCGAATTGGTCGTCACAGGCGGATCCGAAGCAGCCCTGACTCCTCTGGGCTTGTCCGCGTTTGCAGCAATCAAGGCGCTTAGTACGCGCAACGATGATCCACAAGCGGCCAGTCGTCCTTTCGATAGGGACCGCGATGGGTTCATTCTTGGCGAGGGCGCGGGCATTCTCGTTTTCGAATCGGAAGAGCACGCCAGAAGCCGAAAAGCCGACATTTTGGTGGAGATCCTTGGGTTTGGCGTGAGCACAGATGCTGCACATATCGCCCAGCCCGCAGAAAACGGCGAAGGGGCTGCCGTAGCCATTAACTCCTGCTTGAAGCATGCCAAGACTAACGCGGATGAGGTGGCGTACATCAACGCACACGGCACTAGCACCGGACTCGGTGACCTCGCCGAGGCTTGCGCAATTAAGACGGCTTTTGGGCCTGCTGCATACAAGGTAGCCGTGAGCAGTACCAAAAGTTCGATCGGACACCTACTCGGCGCTAGCGGCGGAGTCGAGACAATCGCCACGATTCAGGCAATGCGGAACTCCGTTGCCCCGCCGACCCTCAACTTGGATAATCCGGACGACGGCTGTGATCTTGACTTCGTCCCCAAAGTGGCCCGGGAAATGGTGATTAAGAAGGCGATGAGCAACTCCTTCGGTTTTGGCGGCCACAACGCGTCAATTCTACTCGGACAATACGAGTAATCTTAAGCTGACCATGGCTGTTGCCGATAGCGCTTCTGTGTAAGTGCGCTTGTTTGGCAGCCCTTGGCAGGCTCCCGGAGATCTTGAAGCTGCATGCTCGAGCAATCCGAGATAGATGCGCTCCTTGCCTCGGCAGGTGATGGCGGAATCGATATTGGGGGACAAGAAACGGTGTCCGCCCCAAGCCCGGAGAAACCGCGCATCAAGATTAACATGTCGGAAATTGAACGCATCCTGCAAATGCGTTTTCCCGTGATTGTCAATCTCGCCGACAGGAACATGAACTTGAAGCAGATTCTGCAGTGGACCCCCGGCTCGATCGTGGAGTTTGACCGCTCAAGCGATAGCGAATTATCGTTGCTGATTGGCAATAAGAAGATCGGGCGGGGACAGGCAGTAAAGGTCGGCGAGTATTTCGGCTTGCGAGTGACTAAGTTGGATCCGGTTGAGGACCGTATTCGAGCGATGGGCCAGTAGGGTCGCCTTCAAACCATGAGATCAATATCTTGGCGCGAGCCAGGGCCATTTCACGCGACAGGATCTCCTCATTGAGCTGCTCGCGGTACACTCTCGATAAGATTTTCCCAAACTGAGGACCAGGGCTGAGACCGAAACGCATCAGGTCATCTCCCGTAATCAAGGGCCGTGGCGCGATGGCCTCTGGAGCAATCCGCGATGACCGCCTCGATAGGTTTTGCAGTTCACGCTCACCCGTACCCTCCGCTTGAGCCAGTGCAGACGCTACAACCAGGAGATCATTGAACAGGCCGGTATTAAGGAGCACTTTGATGTCGGCGAGATCGAGTGAATCCGCCTTACTGGCCACCCCTGAGTTGCTGGCCAAGAACCGAACACCCTCTGTTGTATCGTTGCTGCAGCGAAGACCGACACATGCATTCTTGATTGATTCATCAGGCAAAGACAGAAGCATCACCGCAAAAGCCTGACAAACTGTAATGTCTGCTGGAAGGTGCCCCAAAATGTTTTCCACTAGGTTGGCCTGCTCATCCGTTAGTGACATGGATGGTGACAAGTAGTTAAGCAACCTTGTTCCACGCAGCAACTGCCAGGCTCGAACTCGATTTGGGTTTGTAAGAATGAGTTCTAACTCCATGCGAATCCGCTCTGCGCTTATCTCTGTTATGCGCTGAGCGTTGGCCCCTATTGCCCGCATGGTGGAATCTTCTATGGAAAAGCCAAGCCTTGCGGCAAAGCGAACAGCCCGCAGCATGCGAAGATGGTCTTCTTCGAATCGCCTCTCCGGCTCTCCGATGCAACGAACGATTTGCGCGTCAAGATCGTCTCTGCCTCCAACGTAATCAATAATCCTGTCGTTGGCAGGGTCGTAGAACATGCCGTTGATGGTGAAGTCTCTTCGCCGAGCATCCTCTTCTGGTGAACTAAACCTCACGGCCTCAGGGCGTCGACCGTCTTTGTACGAACAGTCGGTCCTGAATGTCGCCACCTCAATCTCGGTGTTCTTCAATACTACTATCACCACTCCGAACTGCGCACCAACCTTCTTCGTACGTCGGAAGATACGACACACCTCCTCTGGAGTGGCCGACGTTGCAACGTCATAATCGGTGGGAACTGCTCCCAGAAGCTTGTCACGGACACAGCCTCCTGCCAAGTAGGCTTCGTAGCCACAATCCCGTAACCGCGCTAGGATGGACTCAGCCACATGGAGAGTTTCCATTTTGATTTTCCATTTGATGGACCGGGCCGTCACTCGACTCCTCCTTGGGGGGGCGAAACGGCCTCAGCAAACTCAGTATACTCCGCCCGTATACCCTTTGATCATCGAGCACCCAGTGCTTGCCAATTGGACGGGGAAGAACCAAATGCTTCTCATGCCGAAAGACTATCAAGCTCTTCTCTGTGACCAATTCTCCCGCCCCCAACCTTCGCAACAGCGAGCCGGTCTTGGAACTGTTAGTTAGCTCCGTCGTGTCCGGGAACGGAGGATCAAGAAACACTAGCTCGAGCGGTGCAAACCCCATTGGTGGACGCACTCCCGTGCGCCAGAGGTTTGCTCGAACCGCACTGGCCTGCGGGCCTACTCCCAGTTTCTTAAAGTTGGATGTCAACACCTTCAGAGCGCTCACGTCGCAGTCAAAAAAACAAGCACAGTGAGCTCCGCGGGAGAGTGCCTCAAGGCCCAAAGAACCGCCACCGCAGAACACATCCGCCACGCGCAAAGGGGGGAGTTCTCCCGGTGTGCCGTAACGAGTTCCCAGAAGATCGAAGAGTGATTCCTTTACTCTATCAGTGATCGGACGAGTATTGCCACTATCAGGCCAGTCTATCTTTCGATTGCGCCACTGTCCCGCTATGACTCTCATGATCGTGAGCTCACACTCTTTTCCATCTCATTGACCATATCGCATCTCTGTATCTATAATCCGGCAAACCAGGACTATTAGCAAGAGTGGAGAAGGTTGATACCTATGGGTTCAGTGCTTTGTGAACATTGTACGGGAGCATGTTGTCGATACATCGCTCTTCCAATCGAAGAGCCGACAACTAAGCGGGACTTCGACGATATCCGCTGGTACATGATGCACCGCGGAGTCTCGGTGTTTGTGGAAGATGGTGAGTGGTTCATACAGATGGCCAGTGACTGCCGGAACCTTCTACCGAACAATATGTGTAACGCATACGATACGAGGCCGGAGATCTGCCGCGAGTACAAAGCAGGAGATTGTGACTATGCCGGTGGCGACTATCACTACGAAGTGCACCTGACGTCAGTCAGGCAAGTTGAGGAGTATGCCGCGAAGAAATTGGGCAAAAAAGATCTATTCAGCAAACCGACTTCTTCCGGGAAGAAACGTGCATCTCGTAAGAATCACCCCCTGAAACTTGTTGCCAGAAAGAGTTGATGCTGGAAGTATGCTATTTCCCAAGAGACGAATCTCCGCAGGACTTCTTATGGCTGTGCTGTGCATTGTGTCGCCAGGATGTTACGTTGGTTCGCTGGCAAGTACAACAGGAAGTAGGCAGGGGGGGCGATGGTCAATTGAAAGACATCAGCAGGTCCACGTGGGGGAACGAGTCAATTTCAGCTTTGTTCTTCGTGAACGATACAAGGCGGAAAGGGTCAATGCCGCCGGGCTGGCCGACTATTGTGCGTTCGAATTCGGAGCCGACAGGTTCGATGTAGATGTGGATGAATACGGCTGCTTTCGCGCCCAATACACCTTCTCGGAACTGGTCGAGGGCCAGGAGATTACAGTTGCCGCGACGGCCTATCGCCAGGTAGGAGAGCGGGATCGGGTTAAAGTGGGGGGGCGATGGTTCAAGCCGGACGACGCAAAGGACCGAGCGGATGAGATGATCGCCTCTGACAAGATTGTATTGACCGCCTATCAAGCAGGCGTGGATCTGATATTGCCCCATCAAGCGAACGAGTACGATTTTTCGACCGCCCAGATGGTATTCCGAAGAGTGGCGGGGGAGGTTTCGGTGGTGTTCCTTGAAGAAAGCGGGCAGGCAGGGTTTCACGTTGAGGCGGAGCATAACGGTGAGTGGAGAGTTACATACACGCCCATTGCTGGACAACTGAACACCGATGGCACTACGGATGTCGTTTTCTCAGTCTACGACAGAGCTGGAAATCGCCACCGTCTTACCACGACGTTGGACACGCCTTAGAACGTTATGAGGCTGCACATAGCCACAAACAACGAAAGCTCATCAGAATAAACCGAGGCTCGGACACCGCACTTGCATGGTGCTTGCTCTGGCCGAGATGCATCCCACCACGTTTCTTGGTAAGCTCCTCGTTCGTAACATCACTTATAGCGTTGTAAGTCCAGGCGTAGCGTCAAACCCCCGGAATCTACCGGAGAAAACAGGCGTTCGGCCGCTACACTTGGATAGAGCTTGCTCCAGTACTGTCTGGAAGGTGGTGAGTGGAGCAACTGTTGGTTTTGCAGCGACGTAGCTGTCTTTATTCGAGTAGCAACAATGAAGATACAGGCACCCAAGGGAACGCGTGATTTCTATCCCTCCGAGATGGCCATTCGAAACTGGATTGCCGATCAGTGGCAGGCAGTCTCACGGCGTAGCGGCTTCTCTGAGTATGACGGTCCGATCTTCGAAAGCTTGGACCTCTATCGCAAGAAAAGTGGCGATGAAATCGTATCACAACTTTTTCACTTTCGGGACCGCGGCGATCGAGAGTTCGCTATCCGTCCGGAGATGACGCCGACTCTCGCTCGCATGGTGGCTGCTAAAGCGCACACTCTGGCCAAGCCTATCAAGTGGTTTTCCAGATCGCGCTTGTGTCGCGCTGAGCGCCCACAACGCGGTCGCCTGAGAGAGTTCTTCCAGTGGAATATCGACATAGTTGGCGAGGAAGACGAAATAGCTGACGCCGAGTGTGTATTCGTGGCCATCGACTTCTTTCGATCGATCGGCCTTACGCCGGATCATGTGGAAGTGAAACTGAATTCTCGAGCGATCATTGCTGCCTTGCTCAGAAAACTTCAGGTAACTGACGATCGCCTCGCAGCAGTATACGCGGCTTTGGATAAACGCGAGAAGCTGTCGCCAGAGGCATTCAGGGAGTCTTTGGAAAACATAAACCTTGATGCCGGCCAGATCGAGTCGCTCTGTCGGATCAGCGAGGCGCGAGGCCCCGAGGGTCTGAGTCGCATTCGTGAGCTGCTTGCCGGTGACGACGTCGGTATTCGCTGTTGCGAAAGTGTGGATAGGGTATTCGCTCAGCTAAATGACTTCGGCGTTGCTGACTACTGTGTCTACGACATGGGAATCGTACGCGGTCTAGCCTACTATACAGGTATAGTATTCGAAGCATTCGGCAAAGGGGGGCTGAAGCGTGCGATTTGCGGCGGGGGACGCTACGATCGTTTGGTGAGCGATCTGGGCGGGCCGGCCATGGGTTGCGTTGGGTTTGCCACAAGTGATGTTGTCGTTCAGGATTTATTAGAGGATATGGGACTTCTACCTGATCTCTCCTCTACCATTGACTATTTCGTTATCGATTCTCAGCCCTCTTTGTTGAATGCCGTGTTGGACGCCGTATCTCGCTTGCGGCACCGTGGTGTGGCTGCTGACTTCTCCTACAAAAGGCAATCCGTCAATAAGCAATTCAAGCAGGCGGCAGTTCGCGGCTGTCGGCGCGTCCTTGTAATCGAGCCGGACTCCCATGATACCGGCCGTGTGACTGTCAAGGACATGGTTCAACGCACCCAGGGAACCGTACTACTGGATGAACTCATGAATGATCCCTGGCGGCCGATTGGCGATCAACAGGCATAACGCCGGATTCAGTTCGCCGTTCTCTGGAAGGGGACCTGGATGACCCCGAGAAAGGTCATCATTATCGGAGCGGGGGCGTCTGGCTTGATGGCGGCTATCGCGGCCTCTGAGGCTGGAGCTGATACGCTCGTATTGGAAAAAACTTCACGCATTGCGCAGAAACTCCGCCTCACCGGAGGTGGCCACTGCAATGTCACCCACATGTGCGATGGCGAAGTCCTCCTGCGCAACTATGAAGCAGGCCACACTCTCCTGCGCCACTGCTTCAGGCAGATGCCTCCAAAACTGCTCATTGAACGCCTGCAAAAGCTTGCCGTTCCTACTCGTGTTGAGGCAGATGGACGAGTCTTGCCGGCGAGTGGAAGATCCGAGGACGTGATCAGCGCTCTTGCCACTTGCGCCACAGCGCACGGAGTGACGTTCCGCACGCTCGTTTCTGTCCATACCCTTTGGGCAGACGATGGGAACATCGGCGGCGTGCTTGCCAAGTCCAATGCTGGTCAGGAGACGATTGATGCTGACGCTGTCATCATTTGCACTGGCGGAGCATCGTATCCCGGCACAGGGGCATCCGGTGATGGATATCAGCTTGCCCAATCTGTTGGCCATGCCATAGTAGACGTCAGGCCGGCACTTGTTCCCCTCGTCACGGAAGGCGAATTGGCGGGCAGCTTGCAAGGCGTCAGCCTCACGGATGTATCAGTGATCCTCAAGACGCAAGACAAGACGATACGAGAACGCTGTGGAGAAATGGTGTTTACACACTACGGTGTATCTGGCCCGGCTGTGCTGTCGGTTAGCAGATGTGCAGTCGATCTGCTGCGACAGAAGGCACCTGTGACCTTGTCCATAGATCTGCTTCCGCATTTGGAACACAAGCAGCTTGACAGCATGCTGGTCACCCTGTTTCGTCAGCACGGAAAACAGAGCGTGTCCAACGTATTGCGGGCATTAGGTATTCCCTATCGAGTGTGTCAGGCATGTGCCAGCATTGCAGAGATAGGCCTTGGCCAGCCGGGACATCAAGTGTCCGCGGATCAGCGAAAGCGGCTGCGGCTGGTGCTAAAGGGCCTGCGTTTTGACCTCGCTGGGCATAGGCCGATTGCCGAAGCAATTGTGACGGCAGGGGGCGTCGATTGTAAGCAGGTTAACCCTCGGACTCTTCAGTCTCGCCTGGTGGGGGGGCTCTATTTCGCAGGAGAAGTCTTGGATATTGATGGGGATACGGGCGGTTTCAATCTCCAGGCAGCCTTCGCCACCGGTTATGTTGCTGGAACTGCGGCAGCTGCGAACCAGAGAAGCTCTCGCTAAGCCAATCGTCTTTCACGTTCTTCAAGCTGCCATCGCTCAAGGTTGCAGTTTTCCAGATTGCTCAATCCGCCGGAGAGTATCCTGTTCCTTGAGAAAAGACTCATACTCCTCTGTGCGCTTCCTCTCCAGATCATCTTCTGGCTCCAAACGCGGCCTCCAATCGTAGCCAACATGCTCCCACGTGAGATGTTCTCCTCGACAGTGACACAATGTGTAACCAGGCGGACAGCCATGCCACTGGCCGGACCACCAAGCTCCACTCGCCGCTGCACTCGTAATGTAGTTTACACCGTTGAACGTGTAATCCTCGATTCTGTGGCTGTGTCCCTGCAGCAGTGCCTTCACTTTGTGTCGCTCCAGGACGAGACGCAACTCTTTGGTGTCTTCGAGAACCATATGTCCGTCCATGGATTTTCTCTTTTTGTCTCCCATCTGCTGCCCGATATTGCAGAACGCTGCAATATGCGTTACTGCAATCACTGGTTTTCCAGTCGCTGCACCCAAGTCATACGCCAACCATTCCAACTGTTCTTTACCGATGCGTGGTTCGTATGTTGGCCCCTCTTCTGACGCCACCGGGAATATGCTGTCGAGAACTACGAAGTGCCAACCGCCGTGGTCGAAACTGTAGTAGCTCTTCTTCCAGCCCAGTGCATTCATGATCATCTTCTTGCCAAAACCAGGATCATTAACCGACACTTTGCGGCGCGAAGACCACCCAAGCACATCGTGATTGCCCATGCAGTGGTAGTATGGAATACCTATGCTGTTCGTAATCTCGTTGTATAGTTGGATCTGATCCTCATACTCGCTTTTGGGTGTATAGAGGCCGTCAAAAACCATATCACCTCCCATAAGCAGAAAAGCCGGCTGAGGACGAAGCTGCATTATCGTTTCCAGGCATCTACGATACCCCTTATCTCCCTGTCGCTTCCTCGTGATATGCGAGTCGGTCACATGAACAAAAGTGAAGCCGCGTCCTGCAAGATCAACTTCCGTCTTCGGCGTCTCCTCACCAACTGCTAGACCTGGAAGAAACGAAGCTGCACCTGCTGCAGATGCTCCGGATAGAAACTGGCGGCGACTGATCGACATGTGGAACTCACTTTCCGTTTATACTAAACAACGAGGTACGCTAGGCAAGCAGCCCCGCCTCTGTAAGCTCGTGCCTGGCTACTTCTATGTGCCTGGGAGTTGTCCCGCAACACCCACCAATCATCTCAATACCCACCTTGGCCATTGCCACAACACTCGACGCAAACACTTCAGGGCTGTCACCATAATGCACACCTTGATCGGTCACTTCCGGTTGCCCGGCATTAGGTTTTACCCAAAGCGGGGCGGGTGTAACCTCCCGCAAGATTCCCGCCAACTCCTCCATCGCCGAACATGACAGCTGACAGTTGGCGCCAACGGCGATCGCGCCGGCATCAAGCAGCCGTGGTACGGCGTCAGTTAAGGAATTGCCCATCATCGTGCAGAAACCGCGGGGCGTTGAAGAATACGCCATGCAGGCGACAATTGGCTTGCCAGAAACCCTTGAACACGCGGAGATAGCCGCCAGAGCCTCCTCCACATCGAACATCGTCTCGACAACGAACATATCAACACCGGCGGCGTCGAGAAGGGCGGCTTGCTCGGCGAAAACGTCTGTCGCCTCCTCTTTGCTCAGTGTCCCCACAGGACTGAGCAACTCACCCGTTGGCCCCATCGATCCGGCCACGACTATTCCACTTTCTACCGCGGCTTGACGCGCAAGATGGACACCAACTTCGATGCATTTCGCCAACCGATCACACAACCCCGAATGCGCCAAACGTATCCGGTTGCTGTTGAATGTGTTCGTGATCACCACTCGTGCGCCGGCCTCGACATACTCTTGGTGGACGCTGGCCACCACTTCGGGCTGCTCCAGCGTGAAGAACTCCCCAGGCTGTCCGGACGGAAGCCCCCTTTGAATCAACATTGTTCCCATGCCGCCTTCCAGCAACACCGGACGCGTTTTCAACAGCTTTCCTAGATTCATCATCACTCTTCCTTGCCGCCGGCTGCATGATCCTCACCGCCAAACTCCGAGCATCCACCCCCAACCGCGCACATTGTACGGCATACGCCTTCTCAGAACCAAAACTCCCTGACGCCTGCGGAGCTGTAACGCCAAGCACAGCGTCAAACACCGAGAATCCCCCGGAGGCACCGGGCATCAGACACAACAAGTGAATAGAGCTTGCTCCACGGCTCTGGTTAGGTAATGTAATGCCCCCGTCAAACTCCTGGTGAGCAAACAAATGACCAGAAGAAACATCCACTACGAAGCCGCGTTCGAAGATTATCTGAGGTCTTGTGGGCAACCATACCTAGCCATCGACGAACATCGCAAGGCGATTTTTGCAGGCAGCAAGGTCAAATCCTTCGATTTTCTCGTGTATAGAAAAGAAGGGCGTACATGGCTTGTGGATGTAAAAGGCCGTAAGTTTCCCTATGACTTTGATGGACAGAATCGCTATTGGGAGAATTGGATTACCCGCGAGGATCTCGATGGACTTACGCACTGGCAGGACGCCTTCGGGGAAGGATTCACCTCCATGCTCGTCTTTGCCTACGTTCTTTGCCGCCCGCACGAACGGATTCCAACACATCATCTCCATCCGTTTCGCCAAGATCTCTACTCTTTCATGTGCGTTCCTCTTGACGCATATAGGCAGGTATGCAGGCCCAGATCCCCCAAATGGGACACTCTGACCGTCTCAGTTCCCAAGTTTCGTGAGATTGCCGTCCCAATCCAGCTCATCTGACCGATTACGGGATAGGTTTACCTCACCTTAGTTCCACCTATAATACCTTCTACTGAGCATGAGACTCTATCGTGCTCCATGGCATGCAGTTGACTTGGATCTTGGTGAAAACATGATGAAGATCATACGTCGTACACTGGCTGTACTCTTGCTGGCCTGCTTGGCTAGTCCGGTCATTCCCAGCGTATATGCTATCTCGGAAGCACGCAAAGTCGAAGACGCGAAACCTTATATCCAGTGGGCAGTGACTCTGGTTCTCGCTGGAGCGTGCGCCGCGCTGATGTTCAAAAATGCCAAAAGAGGCCATCAGGATTGACTCCGGACGGAGCCTCTTTTTTCAGGATCTCGGCTCTTCTCGCCTGATTCTGGCTGATAACAATGCCTTTTATCCTAAGGAGGACCGCTGTGCTCAGAAAGCGATCACTTATCGTAGCCCTGACCGGCCTGAACCTGCTCCTCTTGGCAGGGCTGGTCATTTTTAGCTACACCCCCCAGGCCGCATATGCTCAAAGACGTGGACGTGCCGGTGATTTTCTCATTACCACCGTTAAGGTCCATGAAGACTTTGATGCGCTTGCGATCATCAATATCCAAGAAGGCGCACTGCATGTCTTCATGCCAAAAACAGCGGACAAGACTGTGAAAATGGTGCCCACTCACTCCCGGGATTTACTTCGCGATTTCAACCGGAGGTAGTCCGCACCCCGCGTCTGCAGAATCGCAGGCACAAACAGTACATGGCTCAATCAGCGACGCGCTGAGGAGATAAAATAAATGAAGACCAAAGCAAACCTATCTCTCGATTCCAGCACTTTTCTTGTCGGAATACTGGCTGTTACTGCCACCATTCTTTTCGTTGGCTTGCTCGTCGTCGGCAATAGTCCCGCGCCCGCCTTTGCCTCTGAAGTGGGAAGCCTTGGCACCGACTTCTCCGTCACCGTTGGCCAAGTGACGCGCGACACGGAAGTACTCTACGTGGTGGATAACGTCACCCAACGAATGATGGTCTACCAGATCGATCGTAAGAACGGCACGATCATCATCCAGGACAAAGCCGAACTCGGTTCAGGGACTGCGACACCTCCGGCAAGGAGTAATCCGCGCGGCCGACCGTAATAAGCCTGGTTCATCCACACTTCGGATGCGATCGATCTGGCGGAGATAAGCCCTTTTGACCGCCCTAACCGCAACGTCCGATAATATATGTTATGTTGCATTCGATCAAGAGGGGGATTGCGGCCGGCGTTGACTCCCGGATCGGGGGTCAGGCCCCTTCAACTACTCCGCTAATCGCTTGGTCCAGTCGAGGCACCTGGCTGGCTACTCCAAACCTTGATACCACTTCCTGTTGAATGGGTGCCGCGTAACCCTTGACTCTGGCCCTCCCGGCCAAGCACAGCTCCCGAAGCTGTCGGCGGAACCTCCTGGGTGTGTTGTACAGATGGTATGAATGCTTCGACTCTGATAGGAGCTCGGGGTAGCTTAATCTTCTCGGTAGCAACGGATAACATCCTGCGGCCATCGCTTCCACAACAGCGATTCCGAAGTTCTCCTGAATAGCTGTACTCGCAACGACATCAGACTCTCGCAGCTTGGCCCAGTAATCCTGAGAGCTCGGCAGGTAGCCGGCGTGGCGGACTTTCGGCTTCAGTCGCTCATACGCCGCGGCAAACGCGGCAGGCACAGTTCGGAACTGTTCGCCAACAATGTTTACTTCGAAGTCAATGCGCTCCTCGTCCAGCCACGCTAATGCGTCAAAGAACTCCTGGGGATTCTTGTCGTACTCCCACCGATGACACCACAGAATACGCACGGGCCCGGCCGGGATGCTCCCGTGGGGCGTCTGCATCGCCAGTCGGTGATCGATCGCTGGGTAATGTACGCTTACCTTGCTTTGGATTGCTGAAGCCGGCTCATCCGTCACATAGTCCGGCATCTTCTTCAGTAATCGTCTGGTCTCCTCCAAAAACGCGTCGCAGTGCGCCTGCGAGTTGAACCAGACTGCGTCTGCAGCTAAAGCTGACGTTATGTTTGTAAACCCGTATTGATAGTCGGTTGTGTCGTCCGGGGACAGAGGGTATGTCAGCTGGTTCTCGTGAAAATAACACACGATCGGAAGACACTTCAGGTGGGGCGGTAGCAACGCTCGTAAATCTGCTACAGATGTCATGTCGCACGTAAAGATCAGATCGTATCGCCCCACCGCTGCCCCCCCTCTCAGTTGCTGGGCAAACCAGATTGCCGATCCGCGCATTCGCCACTTCCAATGCCTCGCTTCAAGTGTGAGCAGCTCCCAATCATGGCTGCTGTGGCTCACCCAGGTGTCTAAAAACGCCCGATGAGAACCACCGTAGTAAGGCTCCAGAGCAAGAATACGCATCCTTCTCACCTGTCTATCTTGAGCCGCTGCTATTGCAGCGGACGAGTATCCTTAAGCATCGGAAGAGCTGTAAGCAGCACAGCGAACAGATTGCGGCCGGCCTTCGTCAGTCTGTACAGATCTCGCTCCTTGGGAGCAATCAGAGAAGCCTGCCGCAGCTGCCCGATGTGGTGATAAAGTGGCCCCACCTTCAATCCTGTAGCCTTCTCTAGTGCTCGATACGTTGCTGGGCCTTCAAGGAGCTTGGCCAGCAGCGTGACACGATGCGGGCTTGCCAAAGCCTGCACAAGTCTGGCAAGTTGTCTCTTCTTACCTAATGAAGCCGGTCCTTTGCTCGCCCGGGCTTTTCCTCCCCTGCCGGCACTCTCTGCAAAACCGAGTCGGGAAAGTTGGTATATCCAGCCATCTTCACCGCCTGTAGCCATCCCCACGACACACGAAAAGGATTCGCTGCTCATCGGAACTTGCAGATGTCCGAAGCAACTGCTGATAATCTGTTTGTCGCTGCCGGAACGCTTCTTTGGCGACTGCTTACCTTCCTGCTTCACTGACTTGCGTTTCTTGGTTCGTGAGGCGTTTCCCGTTGCAGATACAACTGCCTTTGGTTGTTTGCTTGACGAAGACTTTCGTGGTGATTTACCGGATGAAGTTGTTTTGCTTGTGCGTTTTGCTTTGGCCATCTCTTGTCTCCACCTGCGCTGTCGCTCACACTCGGTAACAAGAACGCTGTTATATATATTATATTACAACATAATAACAAAACTATATGGTTATATATCATAATTGCACACTATGTACACTGCAACATGTCTATAAAACCGTTACCTAGTCATTCTTCACTGATCGTTTTCTTGCCCAATCGCCGATCTTTCGACACATTCGCTTCACTGTGTCCACCTTTCCACTCTCCGCTGCCGCCGCTACTACGAACCGCATTCCCGAATCCTTGTCATCAATGAAGGCGACATCCAGTGAGAATGTGCTGATCAGGCCCCCCTTGTGGAAGTATCTGGCCTTTGGGAAAACCTGATCCAGAGAACCTGCCCAGGCATAAGGACCGGCTTCGCGATTCTCTAGTCCGGTCAGCCCCGCCCCACCGTTACGAATGAAGTCTACCTGCTCGTCACTCAGCCTGTAACGCACATCCTGCGCCAGGCATTCGTGAAACATTAGGCGTCTGAGACACTCCGCCAACTCCTGCGTGGAAGTACAGTTGCCCGTGGAGGAACTTATTACTGTCGCCCCCCTACTGTCTGAATACGATTTTCCACTCCAACAGTGTTCGATCACCGCTGTTCCTCCTCGCACATCGCGAACCTCTATTCGCTGAGCCTCTGCCCGAACATACTCATATGGACGCCCGCGAACATAACCTCGCATCAGAGCGGAATGGGGAAAACCGCGATCCGGGATCAGAAGCTTCGTATTGATGCGATCGATTCCTACGAACCTCAGCAGCAGCGTATAGTCCTCATTTGATGAGCGGCGGAATACTTCACTGATCATCTCCCTCATAGTGCGGGCCGTGTCCAATACCCACCCCTCATCCGTCTTGTGAAAGAAGCTCAAAGTGCAATCGAACTCCATCCCCAGCTCGTTGAGATACTCCACGGCGGCTACAACTGCGTAAATCTTGATCGTACTCGCAGGCCAAAAGTCAACGGCGTTCTTGCTGTCTTGATAATGATGCCATTCGAATGCCGGACACTCACGGTCATCTGTGGCGATGGCAACAGAAGCCCACTTATTAATCTCCGGACTCACTTCCCCGAGCAAGTCATCCAACTCCTGCTCCCCTACTGCTATATTAGTAAAACCAATAACTACAAGGAGCCCAATAACTACAAGGAGCAGAGTCAGTCGCATTCCGCATCTCCCCATCCGCAAACTCTTCAGATCCGCCATGCTGTTTGTCTCCAATGTCTTGGTTTCGAACTGGAGAGTATAGACCCTTTTTCTGCACGATCTAACACAAACTGGGCTCTTGTAGGCTATTGCCTGCCTATCCTCTTGGAAGGCTCCACGACTTGCTTATGATTCACGTCATCAGACAATGCACTTGCTTCGCAGAACCTTGCAGCAAAGGAGACTTTCGGATGAAACGCTGTCAGCCGATTGACTTGGTCAATCTGAAATACAAGCAGCTGGCCATCATTGGCTATGGATCCCAGGGAAAAGCGCAGGCTGCCAACCTGAGAGACAACGGTTTTGAAGTCTTGATTGGCCTGAGAGAGACAAGCCCTGCCAGATCATCCGCGCTGCAGGACGGGTTTCCGACCGTCCAACCGGGTGATGCGATGGCTGAAGCAGATGTCGTCGTCGTGCTGATTGCCGATGAGGCGCAGCCTGAACTGTGCTCGGAGGAACGACTGTCTCGCATGAAGAAGGGAGCCTACCTGGGCTTCGCGCATGGGCTCTCCGTCCATAGCGGGCATGTTCGCGTGCCAAACGACATAAACGTCTTCCTCGCTGCTCCACGCGGACCGGGCCCCGAAATCCGAAAGCGGTTCATCGGAGGAACCGGATTCGCCTGCTCCATCGCGGTGCATCAGGACTCAACCGGCGATACACTGCCACTGGCTCGCGAATACGCTTGCGCAATTGGAGCGTTGCCGGGAGCCGTTTACGAAACAACTTTCGCAGAAGAGTGCCAGGCAGACCTCTTTGGTGAGCAGGCGATCCTCTGTGGCGGTTTGATCGAACTCATTCGAACAGGGTACGAAACACTCACGGAAGCCGGCTTCTCTCCAGAGATGGCCTACTTCGAGTGTCTGCATGAGGTCAAGCTGATTGCTGATCTTCTACACGACCAAGGAATCGCTGGAATGCGACGGAGCATAAGCGCCACGGCTCGCTATGGTGGTCTGACACGTGGACGTCGAGTAGTTGGATCTCAAGTTAGGGCTGCTATGCAGGAAATCCTTCTGGAGATTCAAAGCGGGCGGTTTGCCGACGAGCTCTTCAACAACCCGCAGGCGATGTCAGAGCAAGCCCGTCTTCTCCAGAGACAAGAAGCTGCCCATCCGATGGAAGAAGTCGGTGCTCGCATAAGACAGGCCATCGGCTGCAGGCAGGCCTCTGAAGCTGACTCGGACGGACTCGGATAGCAGAATTCCGCTGGCGCTTAGTCTTCCCCACGCTATCCGCTATACTCTAGCTTGGACAAGATCTGTTGACTATCGCCGGAAGGCGGCAGGCAGGATGCTTCATGCAAGGAAGGTTTAGATGCGACGAATTGCAATCATCAACCAGAAAGGTGGTGTCGGCAAGACGACCTCATGCTGCAACCTCGGAGCGGCCATCGCCGGTGCGGGCAAGTCCACACTCCTGATCGATCTTGATCCCCAGGCCCACCTTACCATGCACTTGGGTGTCGAGCCGGACGCCGATCGCTCAAGCGTGTACGATTTGCTGACCGACAACGCTCCGATTGGTGATGTGCTGGTTGAAGTCTCTCAAAACCTTCACCTCCTCCCCTCGCACATCGATCTGGCGGCAGCTGAAATGGAGTTGGTCAGCGTGATGGGACGCGAAGTCATCCTTAGAGATGCCCTGCTGCAGCTGGACAGCGACTATGACTTCGTAATGATCGATTGCCCCCCTTCTCTTGGCGTATTGACTCTCAATGGGTTGGCGGCTGTTCGTGAAGTCATTATTCCCCTTCAGCCTCACTTCCTGGCTTTGCAGGGCGTTGGCAAACTCCTTGAGACGATCAAGCTTGTTCGAAGTCGGATAAACCCGGATTTGGTAATGAGCGGTGTTATTCTCTGCATGTACGATGCCGGAACGCGGCTGGCCAGTGAGGTGGCTGCCGATCTGGGCGAGTTTCTGGAAGCCTCCCGTGACGCGGGTGAGCCGTGGTCGCAAGCTAGTATTTTCAATACTATCATTCGGAGAAACATTAAGCTTGCGGAATGCCCCAGTCATGGATTATCGATCTTTGACTACGCCGCTCGCAGTAATGGGGCGATTGATTATGCGGATCTTGCGGCTGAAGTATTAGGTGTTTCACGTATAGACGCTCCGGAGACCGCCGTGGTAGCCGGTAAGAAGGAAGGAAAGGGAGATGCAGGCTCGTTGGAGGCTGATCGAGATGATTCTGGGGATTTGGTAAAACCAGAACAGCCGCCGGCGACATACCCTCGTCCGCCGCAGCCTGCCTACATTGCGGGAGATCGAGTTGCCTTCGGGCCGGATGATATGGCCGCGACAAATGAAGAATCCGCGGCTGCTGTTTCGGATGAGGCCGATGAACAAGAGGATGCTCGTGACAGTCGCGAGGGAGAGGTGTCTTGCAGCAGCCCTGAAGAACCCAAGAAAGTGCCCGTTGTCTTTGAAGATTCGGAATCGTCAGCCATTTCGCCCAGGCGTTCCATCCCGATAACCTACGAACCGGAATCAGAGTCATTCCGTCCCATAAGTGAAAAGTAGTATGGAGAAGAGAGCCAGTCTGCAAGTAGCTCTTGGTCGTCGTGCTTCTCTACTCACAGTGTGGTGGGTTGGATATTGGCTTTTTCTTACATGGTTGCTTCTTGAACCCAAGCCTCCCCGTCCTCCGCTGCCGTTTACCATAAGTGATCTTATTGCTCACTTCGCTACTTTCGTCATTCTCGCTTTCTCGTGCGCGGCAGTTCGTTGGGCAAAAGCCAAGCCGTTTAGCTGTCGATGGGTTGTTTTCTGGCTGCTCGTGTTCTCCGCCTATGGAGCGATCACTGAGATCATCCAGCCACTAACTGGACGCAGTGCGGATCCGATAGACTGGCTGGCTGACAGTGTCGGCATTGCTTTCGTCCTGATTCCAGCACTACTTCTTCACTGGCGACGTCGTTCCATGCCGCAGGAAGCTGAGCAAGTCTAAGCCAAGTTACTAGCGGGTTACACGGCCACATCATCTCTGTAGCGTAGTTTACGAGCGGAATCCTGTCATCAGCGTCCTGATCGAATACGCTAATGTCGCCAGGGCGAGCTAGACTGGGTACGATACAGTGGAGAGTTGCAGTGTTGCCTTGTGCCTGGATCAGCCTCAAGAAACAGTGGAGGTGGTAGACGTGAAGGAACGCCGAATCGCAGTAATCGAGGATGAGCCCGCGATCCGTCGTGGTGTATGTGACGTCCTGCGCGCTGGAGGATACGTGCCCGTCGAAGCTGCCGATGGTGTGACGGGTGTTGAAGTCGCACGGCAGCCCAACATCCTTCTTGTGCTGCTCGACCTGATGCTGCCCAAGATGGATGGCCTGGATGTGTTGGCTGAATTGCGAAAATCACATCCAACGTTACCCATAATCATACTCACGGCGCGAGGCTCTGAGCAGGATCGCGTGCAGGGTCTGAAACGCGGAGCTGATGATTATGTAGTCAAGCCGTTTTCCGCCAACGAGCTCTTGGCAAGAATAGAGGCTGTGCTAAGGAGGACACCTGAACGCCCCGCTGCCGTCAATAGGATTGAATCCGAGGCAGGTGTTGTGGACTTTCAGCGCAGAGAGATAACCTTTCGAGATAGTGAAAGGCGTAATCTCTCTGAGATGGAGTCGGGTATTCTCGAATACCTCGCCAGCAATCCAGGACGTGTGGTGACACGCGAGGAACTCCTTACAAGAGTATGGGGAATAACCGCAGATGGGTCTGATACTCGGGCGGTGGATATGCACATAACTCGGTTAAGGGGGAAGCTTGCTCCCAAGGAATGCGACGTCGCAGTGGAATGGATCTCCACCGTGCGAGGCAAGGGTTATATGCTTGGCCCGTCGATCCGAATAGAGGCATGACCGGACTGGAGTTTGCACTATGGTATTAACCTCACAGACTCTTCGGTTGGCGTACGCGATCTACGGGACTCTGTGTTTGCTCGTTGTGGGCATGTTGGTTTTGGCGACGGCTGCCTCGCTAAGTCTCGAGGATTCCAGGAGACGGGCCGGAATTCAGGCGGATTTTCACAATCGGGTTCGCTTGGCGATGTCGCAGATGGAGAAATGGGCAAATCCGCTACTATTCAACGAGTTCCAGCGAGATTACTCGCACTATGCCCCCTTCTTTCTGCCCAGCGCTGACCAAGTACGTTTGGCAACCGGAGAGATGTTGGCGCCGGGTTCGATCATTCAGCCCTCTCCTTTATTGGCTAATCCACCACAGCAGCCCTGGATTCTATTGCATTTTCAGGCGTCCGCACAGGCTGGCTTTCGATCGCCGCAGGTGATACCGGAGAATGTCCGCTACTGGCCCGGTTTTGCAGAAGCCTATGATACGTGGGACAGGGAGCCGTATGCGCGAACCCTGTCGGCTTTGGAGTATGCATACACACCGGATGATCTTGGCAAGTTATATTATGAGGCATTGGATGCACTGCAATCTCAGCCAATAGCGGTTAACCTGGATAAGCACAGAGCTCCAGAGGATGGAGGCGTCCGTGGAGGCGGTAGCCTGGAGGCGGCCGATCATCTCTACAACCGAGAGCGGATCAATACAGCACGTGGGCAGTGGAACCAGACCCCCCCCACCGCATGCGAACCGAAGGTACTGGCGGACGCTAATCTTCTGGCGTTGTCTGGGTTGGAGTCTGTTCCTTTTGCCAATGATGGCACGCAAGAGGAAGACCGCGTTGCAGTGGAGTCGCTGCAGATGCTGCCGATTTGGCTGCAACTCCCTGGCCACTCAACGCCGAACCTGGTCTACTTGCGAGCCTTGTCTGTGGGCGGAGAGACGTCGCTGCAGGGGTTCATAATAGACTGGAGCGAGTTCCGGGAAGAGCTTGTCAGTAGGATCAGGTTCTTGTTTCCACAAGCGGATCTCGTGCCCGCAGACCCTGCCTCATCAAGTGTTGACGAGACGATTTTGAGTCTGGCGCCGATCAAGTTGAAAGTGCCTGCCCCGGATTTACCCAAGCATCTGCCGTGGAGCACAACGCACACATTCTTGGTAGTGGGCTGGTGTGTTGCCGGTTTTCTGCTAGTGGCCTTGGGGTTCGGTCTTCGATCGCTGGTGACGCTATCCGAGCGTCGTTCACAGTTTGCGTGTGCCGTGACGCACGAACTGCGCACTCCGCTTACCACGTTTCGACTGTACACGGACATGCTGGCACAAGACATGGTGGCGGAGGAGAACAAGGGGGAATACCTGAAGACGATCAACGAGGAGTCAAAGCGGCTTGCGGATCTCGTATCAGGCGTATTGGAGTATTCCCGAGTGGAGAACCGTTCGGTTCCAGTCGCCAAGGAGGACGTGCGCGTTTTTGATATTCTCGAATCCATCAAAGCGAGCTTTGCGGCGCACTGTGCCAACTCCGATATGACTTTGACCATTACGGCCGACTCAGTGAAGGATGACTGGCTGCGAACGGATGCCCGCCTGGTGTCGCAGATAATCGGCAATCTGATTGATAATGCCTGCAAGTATGGACGTAGCTCCGATCGGGCTATCGTGGAGGTTTCCGTGGCCAGGAAGGACTCGCTTTTTCAATTCCATGTCCGCGACTATGGCCCCGGTGTGCCGGCAAGGATGCGCGCGGCGATATTCAGGCCCTATCAGAGGGCGGGCGGAGAGTCGGCTCCTGCTACAGGTGGAATCGGATTGGGATTAGCCTTGTCCCGGAGCTGGGCGAAGCTGTTAGGTGGGCGGCTTGAGCTTGTCAATGTTTCGCGGGGAGGCGTGGGGGCATGCTTCTGCCTAACGCTTCCGGCCTGATTGGTAATACCACAACAAAAGCAGCTCGCCATGACGGTCTTGTGGTAGTTTCGCCTAGCTGGGACTGTGGCGGGTGATTGGTTGTATCAGGTAACGTTGTCCGCGCGGATATTCACGTGATCGCCCCTCTTGTCCACCTTGCGATAACCAAGATAGTGCACGAGCTCGAAAATCTCCGAGATGGTCGGATAAGGGCGATCATTGACCCTCTTATACTCATCGACAGCCATGACGAATTCGAGAAGGTCGCCGGAAAGCTCCCCTTCTTCGGCGGCTTTGCGAACCTCGCCTCTTCTTCGGCCGGGGCCACGGCGGCGGTCAAGCCCGCTTCTTCTGTCAACGGATCCTCTCCGCCGGTCCTCACCTTTGCGTTTTTCCTGCCTGTTGCTTTCTTCGGTCATGCCAGAGTCTTTCTTATGGGTTGGCTGTATGAACGAATACCTCAGCCGCATCACGGCGTTTACTGCCTCAATCTGCAACAAGCAAGAAGCGTGTTAGCAAACGACTACAGGTCATCGTCTTCCAGGTCGAGGTCGTCATCGAGGTCGTCGTCGTAATCATCGTCGAGGTCATCGAGGTCATCAAAGTCGTCGTCCTCGTAGTCGTCATCGTCATCATCGTCTTCGAAGAAGTCGTCCTCTTCCTCGTCATCGACTCCGCACTTGAGATCAGAGGCGTTCTCCAGAACAGCGATCGCCGCCGATGCCTGATCATGAAGGTCTTCGGGCACCATTACTGGAAGGCCTCTTCCAAGTGAGGTGTAGATAATCTCATCGCCGGACAGATTGCCGACCCAAGCAGGAATGCCGTGCTGCTCAAGCATGATCCTGATTTCCTCAGCGTGGTCCGGATCAGACGCAAAGACCGCGGGCACGAATTCCGGGTGTAGCGTCGCAACGCCCACCTTCTCTTGATCGAATTGTTCGTACTGCATATGACCAAACACCCCGAAATCAAACTCAGCAAACGTACGTGTAAACGGCTTGCACATAAGTCAATCCACATTAATCCGAGACAAGCTTATGAACCCTTGCTTCATGGACATTGCCTTGGGGTCGAGTAACAGTCAGTTCGAACATCCGGCCAAACCATGAGCAACCTCAAACTACTGCGACGAACCAATCCTGCACAACCTCACAACTTCCAGAATATCGCTATCTGCAACGGCAGAGTCAACAGTCACCTTGCGAAATCCGGCTTCCAATGCCGCCGACGGTGGGGCCGCGAACAAATGACCGGCAAGAGGCCTGTCTGTCAAGAGTCTGTTGGGCACTAAGTTTGCAGAATTTTCATCATCCCTATAGGGCGAGTATGTTGGAGCGTCAACAGAATGAAGGACGAGGACTTCGCTATCGAAGGTTGCCCGAGCTTCTAGTGCCTCGCAGATGATGGCCAGTGCGGTGCTCAGCTCAATGTCTTCGGCATCAATGTTGACCCTTCTGTCGGTGGGTTCGTTTTGTCGCAACCAGACGACGGGCAGGTCGAAGGCTTGGGCGAGGGTTATAGCTGTTTGTTTTGCACTGGCGCGGCTGAGCTCGAAAGTGGCCTTGGCGGGCGGAATGGGGTGTTTCGGGCAAGCTGCCGGGGGCTGAACGGCCGCGGCTAGCGAGAGCAGGTTGGGGCACGAGCCAGCCTCAAACCACACGATTTCCTGCTCGCTGATCCAGGGAGTGAGCCTGGAGGACGCTCGAATCAGCCGGAGAGTTGAGGCCAGGGAAAGCTGTTTTCCGGCGAGAAAAGGCGAACGTTTGTCTGCAAGTGGCCTAGCTGAGGGCATGATCACATATGGCAGATCCATTGTCTGAGCAATGGAGTCGAGGATGTCGCGTGTAGTTGTCGGCTGCTGGGGCCAGGGGATGGGAGTAGCGAGTCTATCCGGAGCCGCGCCAAGAGCCAACGCAACAAGGATCAGGCAGTAGGCGAACATTGATCTACCTCCTGGATTTGATTTTTGGATAGCAGCGGAACTAGTGTCAAGGCAAAAATCGGCAGTGACGCAACGCCTTGGCCGGGTTACTATCGAGGTTGGATGGCAGTCGATAGCAAGCAGGGAAGAACAATCATGAGCGACGCTGAGCACACGGACAAGGACGGAGGTCTCCCCCCTACAGCTGCGGGGCAACTTGATGAAAGGCCGGTGCAGGTGCCAGCGGGCGACGGTGCTCCACTGGACCCAGCAGGAGAGGAGACTCTTTGGGTTGGCAGAACGCACTGGCAGCATCACGCAGTGAAGGTAGGCGCTGGTTTGGCGATACTGGTCGTGGGATTGTTTTGCCTGGGCAAGATTGGTGGTTGGGCAGACTGGGGTTCTTCCGTGTCCTGGCTGATTGGCTTTCTGTGGGCCCTGTTGTTGGCGGTTTTCTTTGGTGGATGGGTTCTTTTTTTGATTCTCTCGTGTCGATATCGGCTGACTGGACAAAGGCTGTTCATTGAGAGAGGGATTCTGAGTCAAACGATTGATCAGACAGAGCTGATCCGAGTGGACGATGTCCGGTTGAAGAAGAGCCTGGTTGATCGGGTCTTTGGTCTGGGGTCGGTTGAGGTGTTGTCGACTGATGTTTCGGACAAATCGATCGTCATTGCGGGAGTCAAGGGTGCGGAGGAGGTGGCCGAGCACATACGCAGGAGAATGCGTACGCTTCGCAGTCGGTCGTTGTTCATCGAGAACCTTTAGCGCGGGTTGAAGGGGTTCTTGCCGGCGTGGGTTCGTTTTGTCATTTCTTGTGGCGCGTTTAGCGTTCATTGTTGATGGGTTCGTTCTGTAAAAAGCTTCGCGTGCCGTGGAGGCGGGTAGGCGGCCGCTGTGGAGCGTGGGCTAGGACAAGAGCGAGTCTGCGTTTTGGGTTCGTTTTGTAGATTTGCGAAGTGTGTCTGAGTTGGTCGTGGGCTGTTGGGTTCGTTTTGCAGAATCATGGTTGCAGTTCCCCTCTAGTTGAGTGCTCCATTCGTGCCGAGCGGAGATTCTTGCGGGCGCACGAGAACAAACGGCGTGATCAGTGGCTTGGGGCGTGCCGTGGGTAAGAAACGGGCGCGGAGGCGGCGATCTCGTCGCTGGAAATCAAACTCACTTAGAGCGAGCTCTATCCAAGTGTAGCGGCTGAACGTCTGTTTTCTCCGGTAGATTCCGGTGGTTTGACGCTACGCTTGGACTTACAACGCTATAGAATGTCGCGGCAGTCAGTTGTTTCGTAGGCTCAAGGTTGACCTCCTATGGGCTGGGCATGTAGATGGTGAGTTGGCCCGGTTCCACCCTAATATATTGCGAACTTACAGTGGGGTCAAGTTCGTTTTCGGTTTTTGTTCGTATGGACGGCCGGTGTCTATCATTGTACTGGCGACGGTGAGGCGGGTGGACCGTATGAGCTGCACCTGTTATATGCGGGTGCCTCGAATGGGTCATGTGCGTTACAGTCATAGCTGCTCAGAACGTCGCTGAAAGCGTTTGTTGGCGGAGAGGGTTGTTGGCGCCGTGGGGTCGAGTCGCTTAGAATTGGCTGGAGTAGGATCCACTCAAGTGTCGTGTTTCGGCTCCGGTCTTCTCGGGTGGGGCTCTCAGTGCTCGACGCTACACTTGAACGAGTGATGCTTTAGTAGCCAATGGGCACTGGTTAGATGGCATAGTGTGGAACGTGTTGCCGCTGAGAGCAGTTGTACGGGTAGGGAATTCAACGCGCGAGAGAGATGGCTCTTTCTCGCGCGTTTTCTTGTTACCGGGAGTAGACTGGTTCGGAGTTTGCGCGCATCCAAGAAGGTGGAATAGTCCGGCGGGGAACGGAGGTTTCCTGGCCATTATCGATGAAGGGGCTGGATATGTCGAAGGAAGCAGGCAGTTTGTTGGCGGCGGTAGTGTTTGTTCTTCTGATCGGCTGGTCAGAGGTGTGGGCAGACGTGTTTGGCGTTGGAGAAAATCAATTCACAATAGACTTTGTGGCCATATCGGGCGACGCGAGCAGTGCAGACGGAACTAACATCAGCCAGTATCAGCCGGGACACGACGGCTACAAGGCGTTTGTCGATCCATGTAGCGATTACCGGATTGGTGTTTTCGAAATTACGAATAATCAGTGGGATATATTCAGGAACAGTGTGGCTGTTCCAGTCACGGGCGCTCCGGCAGACGCATACGATAGGGATTCGACGTCGATGGGCCTGAACGTGCCTACAGACAACGCTAGTTGGTACGAGGCCGCACAGTTCGTCAACTGGCTGAACACGAGTAGGGGTTATCACGCTGCATACAGGTTTACGGGCACACAAGGGACGAGTGATTACACGCCAGACACATGGAGTGTAAGCGAGGCTGATAACGGCACGAATCTGTATCGGCATAAGGATGCTTTCTACCATCTGCCGACGGAGGACGAGTGGGTTAAGGCGGCATACTGGAACGGTTCGGCGCTGCAGACGTGGGCCACGTGCGACAACGTGGCGCCCACGCCAGGTGTTGACTCCAAGTTTGCGGATGCGGGTGGTTCGCCATGGGATGTTGGTAGTGGCAGTGAGGAGCTTAATGGTACGTACGACATGATGGGCAATGTGTGGGAATGGATGGAAAGCCCGGCAAGTGACGGAGATTACGAAGTCGGATCATCCCGCCCATTGCGCGGCGGAGCGTACAACGCCGCTGCGCCGATGATTACGCCGAACTCCAGAGTGTACTTTCCTCCTAATGTCGAGGGTGGAACGATCGGGTTTCGCGTTGCCTCGGATGTTCCTGAGCCTTGTACGCTTGGGTTGTTGGTACTGGGTGGTCTGATGATGGGCAGAAGGAAGTATTGAAATCACCCTAATGGACTTGAGCTAGTACTCAGTTGAGTGTTTGCCAGAACCACCTATCGCACTCAAAGAGGATGTGTTTGGGGCAGCATGGCTTCCTATGGGAGGGTTCAGTGGTGAAGAAACGGTTACTGTACTCGACAGTTTTGTCCTGTGCATTAGGGCTGGCGGTGGCGCTATCATCCTGCGCAAGTTCAAGTAATCCTCCGGCGAGTACGCCCGTTCCCAGTGAGTTGCCAAGCGACGGAACGGCTACGGATGGTTCGGGGGAGGAGCCGGGAGATAGTATGGAGGAAGTGGATGGCCAGACAGCTGACCGAACTCCGGTTGGTTACACAGGCAACTACGAATACGACGCGGACATTTACGTGGCGGATATCGATGAAAGTCTAGTTCTATCTGTCGGGGCGGAGGTAGAAGGCGCACCGGCTGTTCAGTTCCCGTCGAATCAGCTGATAATGATCATGCAGTGGGCAAGTCCACGAAGTGAGGCCGAGCGGGTCGTGGAGATGCTGGGAGGAACGATAGTGGGCCAAGTCCCCTCTCGTGACTACTACCAGGTGGAACTTCCGACTGCAGCGCGGGAGGATTTGGACGCGGCAATGGAGTTGGCCCGTGCTGATGATGCGGTGATGGCGGTTTCCTACAATATACTGGCTACGCCAACAACGGTGTGCCCATCACCATGTGATCTTTGGGACCAGATGTACCTACCAAATGACAGGTGTCCGTTTTACGATATCGACTTTTACAGCGCGCTGACGATATTCGATCAGGTGCGAGATTCGCTGAGTTTGTATCCGGTCCTAGTGGCTGTTGTGGATAGCGGGATTCAGGCGGAGAACGGAGAGTTTGACGACATTACCGTTCTCAACTTGAATGACGTCAGTACTCCGGCAACTGATAGCTCAACGCACGGAACAAAGGTTGCTTCGTTGATTGCTGCAGATGACGACGGTGCTGGAGTGAACGGTATCGCCTCACGCATGTTGGACGGCACTATGGTGTTACTCTCTGCCGGGGCGTTGGGGAATAGCCATGCACATTACTATGCAGCGGCGGAAAGAGCCCTTGCTGCGGGCGCTGAGATAGTGAATCTGAGCATTGGTTGGGCGCACTATAACACAGGAATCGACCTGGGAGCGATTCGAACAGCGTGGCGAGGGATGTTCCTGGCGAATCCTGACACACTGTTCATAGCTGCGGCCGACAATGTGCGTTATGAGATTACGAATACGAACTACGCACCGGGAGGCATAGATCTTCCGAATGTGATAACTGTAGGAGGAACAGCAGCTTGCGCCCCGCATGAGGCGTGGACACGCAGCGCAATAGGTCCAAGGGTAGATATCGCGGCCCCTTCTGCGGTAATTCCCTGTGCGGCGAAGGATGATGGACATACAGTATTGTACGCCAATGGCAATTCGCTGGCTACTCCGATGGTGACTTCCCTGGCAGCGATTCTGAAATCAATCGATAGAGAGCTTACGCCGGAAGAGATCAAGGAAGACTATATCAGATATTATGCATATCCAACATCAGATGATGTAAGCGGTGCGCGGCTGGCCCTGGCTATTTGCATAGAGCAGGCTCTGATTAATCGATCTCCGTCGGTGCCGACTACAGTGCTGGACTTTATCGATGATGACATGAACGATCACCATGATGTCCCTGGTCATGTGATCAACAGGATTTGCGGAGGGATGAACTATCAGGTGGACGGTCCGGGAAACGGGTACTACGATTATCCCGGCGCGGACATCAACGAGGAGGGAGTGCACATCTCGGGCACACTGGGGACGGAATCGTTTGCGATCAACTGCCAAGTGCCGGAAGAGGCGAGCTTGGTGTTGGGCTGTTACGAAGGTGCGGGATGTCTTTTTGAGTTAAATAGGGATTATGTGATCCACCGAGATGCAGTGGATTTGCCGGGCTACGTGGGGGTGGCCTACGAGAAGCATCCGACAGAAAGTCCGCCCGATGCAATTGGGATTGGCAATAGCGGCTCAGTCAGCTTCGAGTCGTGCCGTATTGACCAGCGGCTACAGTCTGACAATCGGATTCTTCTGGTGAACTTAACAGGACGGTTCAAGGGAACGATGGAGACAGTAGTGCCACCAGGGCATGAGCTTTTGTCGAGTGGGTTGGAAGGGTATTTCAGTATCCCATTCGTCACGGGTGGACTGGGAGTGGAGGATGCTCTGCAGCAGTATCTGGAAGTGAACTGCGAGGGCGGGTATCCAGAAGGTAACCCCGGGCCGTAATTGGCGTGCCAGAGAGATTTGCGGGGAACGTGCATGCAACACGATAGCACTGCCCCGCCGGTGAATCCGAAGGAGTGTGGCGAAGGTTTCAGGTCACGTCAGTTTGGCGAAGGCCAGATCTGAGAGCAATGCTGCCGAGGAGAAGTAGAACGGCCAGGGCAAGCAGCGGTCCAGTGAAGCTGCCGGTTTTATCGAAGACGTAGCCGGCAAGGAGTGGAGCGAGGGCCGCCGGGCAGTTTGCGGAAAAGAGTATGCCGTATGCGCGTCCCACATTGTGATTTCCCCAGATACACGCGACAGAGGCGGCGTATAGAACAAGGACGCCGCCGTAGTTGAAGCCCGCAAAAGCCGCGAGAAGCAGTAGGCCATGGGATGAAGCCACCAGTTTCGGACTGACGGCCAGGAGCAGAGCCTGCAGGATGAGGTTTGCGTGGAGAGGGGCGTTGCCTTGAGTACAGTCAGCCAGGGCCCCCCAACAGATGCGTCCAAGAGCGTTGGTGATGGCGAACAGGGCGACGGCCATTGCTCCCACCCGAGCACCGTCAGCGAGTACCGGGCTTAGTTGGGCAAGATTAGCGTTAATGGTAAAGCCGGCGGATAAACCGGCGAACATGGCAAAGTAGAGGACGCGGAAATCTCGACGGCGGAGAAGACGGTCGCTTTGCCCGGGGCAGACAGCGGCCTTCTCTTCGCCCGGTGGATAGCACATCACGAGTGCAGCGGGGATGGAGATGAGTAAGAAGGTTGCTCCAAGAACGCGCATGGCGATGAAGGGATCTACGCGGCAGTCGCTCATGAGATAGTGGGCGGCCTGCGAAACGAGAGCTGCCCCCCCTCCAAAGCCGGCGACGGCGAGTCCGGTGACAAGTCCTCTCCGGTGAGGGAACCAGCGCATTCCGGCGGCAATGGGTACAAGGTAGGCCAGTCCGACCCCCACTCCCCCACCGAGGCCGATGCCAATGACGGTAAGAATGAAGGTGGACCCTCCAAAGCCGGCGACGATCCACCCCAACCCGAAAACGAGTGTCCCGACCAGGGCGCAAAGGCGTGGTCCAAAGCGTTCGAGAAGCTTGCCTGCAAAGACGGTCGTTATAGGGAAAACAATGTAGAAGGCAGTGAAGGGTGTTTGGAGTTCGCGTTGGCCCAACTCACTTCCTGTTCGGAGAAACCCGACGATGACTGACCAGGAGTAGGTGGCTCCCAAGCAAACCTGCATGAGCATTGATGCGGCAAGGACGAGGCAGCCACGACTGGGTGTTCCGAGAGCAGTATCCCTCATGACGTCTCCTGCGGTGTTGCTTTTTGGGTGAACGATTCAGTAAGAGAATGTTCCTGAATGGGTGTAGGACGACGTCAACGGGTGATCCCTTCTTCCGGGAGAGCGTGTTGATACACGAAGATGATAGGCAGTGCAAGGCGTGGGTCGTTGTCGGCGAGGAATAGCCCGGACATTGCATCACTCTAACTGGGCTAGGTCTGGTTGACTGCGATCGTGGATCGCATTGAAGCAGTTTGGGCGAGAGAGCCGTATCGTGGGATGTGGAGTTGCCCTTGCACGGTGGAGGTCGGGCGAGGATACTAGCGGCTCGTTCTGCGGGGTGAGTTTACTGGAGCAAGCTCTGTTCAAGTGCGGCGTCTGACGCCGGTTTTTTTCCGGCAGATGCTGGTTGTTTGAGGCTATGCTTGGACTGGCGACGCCAAGGTTCTTGGGGGTAATCGAATGACAGATGTGCAAAAGCCGGTGAAGCAGCGATTGCTTTCGTTGGATGTTTTTCGAGGAATAACTATTGCTGGAATGATTCTGGTCAACAATCCGGGCAGCTGGAAGCATATGTATGCTCCGCTGGGGCATGCCCATTGGAACGGGTGGACTCCTACTGACCTTATCTTTCCGTTCTTCCTATTCATCGTGGGGGTGGCGATGGCCTTCTCGTTTAGTAAGCGCCTGGAGCAGACTGGCAGTTTCGCCGCCCTTATGCCCCAGATTGTCCGGCGCACGGCGATCATATTCATGTTGGGATTGATTCTCGCTGGTTTCCCCGATTTTCGGTTGATAGGACCGTATATCCTGGGCATTGCGGGAATAGGTGGTTTGCTTGGAGACAGTCCGCTTGTCGGATTTGGCAATGTTAAATGGGGGCGGCGGATTGGTGCCCTGCTTCTGGTGATGGCAGTCGTATTCTTCATTTTTGACTTTGGTCATTTTCAGGAAACGAACCTGCGCATTCTCGGTGTGCTACAACGGATAGCCTTATGCTACTTCGTCACTTCGCTGATAATCATGCTGTTTGGCCCATCCGGGCGGGCGGTTGTGATAGTGTTGCTGCTGGGAGGGTATTGGTTTGTATGCAACCATTGCTCGGCACCAGATGGTTTTGAAGCGAACGTGGTGGACAGCAGCGGTCTCTTGCACGAATGGATTGATCGGGCAGTGCTGGGCGACCATCTTTATAAGTATGAAAGTCCGGAGCCGGAGGGGATTATCAGTACATTCCCGGCTATTGCCACGTGTCTTATTGGGGTTTTTGTGGGGCAATGGCTGCGCAGCCGAAGAGAGGAGAACGAGAAAGTCGCCCTTCTCTTTATCGTTGCCAACGTGGCGCTATTCGTTGGCATGTGTATGGATCATAGCACGCCTATCAACAAGAAACTGTGGACTAGTTCGTACGTTGTGTTTACAGCCGGCATGGCCATGCACTTTCTGGCCATGTGTTATTGGCTAATCGATGTGAAGGGATTTCGCAGATGGGCGTGGCCCTTCGTGGTATTCGGCACGAACGCTATCGCGGTCTATGTTGCTGCGGGGATGGGTGCGCGGTTGCTGTCTCGATACCATGTCGATGTGCCCGGAGGCGATCCGATTACGGTGAAGAACTGGATTTTCGAGACGTTGTACCTTTCGTGGGCGGATCCGGTGAATGCATCATTGGGTTATGCACTTACGTTTGTAGCGTGCGCTTTATTACTGCTGGTTCCCTTGCACATTAAACGAATCATTATCAAAGTATGATAGTGATGCCAGATATCGCTGGTTGTCGGTGCCCGCCTGCAACCGGTGTTGGTTATTCGGTACGGATAAAGACTGACCCGGGATGAGAGTTGCACTCTCGTCCCGGGTCTGTTGGTAGCTGGAGGTTCAATCAGCTATGGTCTGGAGCAAAGTCCTTTCAGGTATTGTCTGTTAACCTTGGTTTCATCAGGTCAACTTTCATGTTAGATGCCCCTGTTGAACTAGTGGCGTCCTAATGTCGCCAAGTGCGTCGTTTGAGGGTTATCAGCCCTGCGATCATGACCATCCAGGACATAACACCAGCGGCTCCGCAGGGTGCTGCCCCCGAGCCACAAGCGGCAGGCTGGGCAGTTGGCGTGGGAGTCGGCGTTGGTGTGGGAGTCGTATCTGACGTCTTGGGAATACCGACAGCAAAAGTGCCGAGTGTGTCAACGACGGCCCACGCCGAGTTGCTGGTGGTGTCCACGCCGTAATCACCAAGTGTCTCGGTCGGCTCGCTGTCGCCTTGATCAGTATCTCCCGGAGCCTCGTAGGTGGCCGTAGTCTCGTTGAGACGGTATGCCCTGAGATCTTCTTCATCGACACCGGCCTCAGTCACATCGTCATCAGTGTAGTCGAGGGTGACGGTAACCGTGGAGCTTTCCTCCAATCCCGTTGCAGCAACGGTTACGCTGCCTCCAAGACTCTGATCGTCTTCAAAGCCGGGGTATCCGGGCACAACACGCCCTGTTTCGGCCGTATCCTCGTTATAGGTAATTGTAAAGGTAACGTCGGTGCCGGATCCTGACGTTTGGATGGTAACGTCGAGTGCCTGGCCGGCATCGTCACTTACAGACACAACGACATTGCCCTGCTCGTCGCGGTCGTAGGCTAATGTTGCTCCTTGGGGTAGAGAATTGGCGTCGAGAGTAACGGTGGAGCCATCGGTGGAGGTTAGGACAATTGTTTGATCGCCTTGCTCATCTACCGAAACATCAATGTCGGCTCCGTCGCCAAGACCTCCAACGGCGAGAGCCAAAGCTTGATTGCCGCCGGAGTCGGTAAGGGTCAGAGTTTGGTCACCGCTATCATCGATGGCGAGGTCAATGTCACTCCCCTCCTCAAGCCCGTTGACAGAGATGACTACATCTGGGTCTTCAGAATCGCCAACAGTAAGAGTCGTCTGGCCTCCGGCCGCAGTCTCCAGCTTGACGGAGGTTCCAGAATCCACTCCGTCAACAGTAGCGTCATACACATCGTTGCCTATGTCAACGTTTCCGTCGTCATCCGCGGTGTCCTCGACGGGATCCTGCTCAGGAATGGGATCAGGAGTAGGAGTCGGTGCTGGAGTGGGCTCTGGTGTGGGTGTTGGATCGGTTCCCGTCGACGTCGCCGGACAATCACCGGTCCAGTTCTGATTGCCAGTTGTGAAGTCAACATTGGTGTACGTAATACCATCGGCCTGCGCTGGACAACCAGTGCTGCTTGCATAAACGGTGCGTGAGAGATTCAAGTGGTTGAGTGTCAGATTGCTCGATGAACGGCGGTCAATAGTGAAGGTTCCGGAATCGCCGATGGTGTCAACTACCACCTCACTGCCGTCACTCCCACTGCCAAGCGTAAGGGTTGCGTCTCCCGCCAAGTCGATGTTGCTTGATGGCGCAAACTCCAGAGAGCCGTTATTGACTGTGCAGATCAGTGAGCCAGCCGACGCGATATTCACGGTGCCAAACTGATATGTGTAGGCCCCGCCAAGTGTGTAGTCGCCATTGGATCCATTGATGTAGGTTGTCCCAAGTAGTTGGAAATCGTTATTAGCTACGGCGGTAAAGGTTTCTGCGCCACCGGTAGAGGCCAAGTTCACGATTGAGCCGGCAGCGGCATCAAGGTTTACATTGGATCCAGCGGCGCTGACAGTGAAACTACCGTAGGTGGTGAGGGTTCCACCGCTGGCGACAGTTATCTCGTCACCATCTTGAGAGAAGGTGATGTTATCGTTGGTTCCGGCAGAGCCTACTATTAGCGTTCCGGCGCTCACGGCCACCTGCTGCGTACCGGCCGTGCCAAACAGATCATTGACACCGCTGGCTATGGTAAGGGAGCCAGTGCCGGCCTTGCTGATGACATTGCCGTCGGCGAATGTTGAATTGCTAAGATCCGTTACCACACCTGCTCCTGTTCCGTTCCAGGTGAATGTGCCGGATCCGGGCGTAAGACGCAAGTCGCTGATTGTCGTGCCACCATTGTTGGTGATAGTGCCGGTAGTGGCTTGTATGCGGGAGACGGTGCCTGCCCCTGCCAAGGTCAACGTGTTGGACCCGAGAGAGACGCCGTTAGTAAGCGTAAGGGTAATACTCGATGCTACATCAATGGTTGAGGCGCTGGGAAGAGCAGCAAGAGTAGTAATAGTAGTAGCTGCATCAACATCGAGGTAGCCAGCTCCGGAGATTGTGAGATTCAGAAGGGTGCTGGCCCCATCAAGTTCCAATTTGCTGGTTGAATCTGCCCCTGTGAAGGTGGCTGCGGCGGCCAAGGTGGGCGAAGTGATTTTGGCAGTTTTGCCGGAGGCCACATCGATCGTGGTTGCGGTGGCGCCAGTGTTGTTGAAAGCGGTGAAGGTGACGTCACCGTTAACATCGACGACGGTAGTGTCACTCGAACCGATTACGAGGGAGGTGAAAGTGCTATCGCCATTGACTTCCAGTTCGCCCGTGCCGTCAGTTGTGATGGTTCCTGTGAGTGTTCCGGCATTGGTGAAGGCGAGTTTACTTGTTGAGGCTGCACCTGTGAACGTAGCGGCAGCAGCTATTGTCGGAGTAGTTATGGTCAGAGTTTTGCCAGAGGCTACGTCAAGTGTAGTAGCGGTTGCTCCGGTGTTGCTGAAGGCAGTGAAGGTGACATCGCCGTTAACGTCGACGACTGTCGTGTCCCCTGAACCGATTACTAGTGAGGTAAGAGTGCTGTCCCCGTTTATTTCGAGCTCACCGGTGCCATCGGTAGTGAGAGTTCCGGTGAGTGTTCCGGCGTTGGTAAAGGCGAGCTTACTATCGGCCGCAGCACCGGTGAATGTGGTCGCGGTGGCAATGGTCGGTGTTGTTACTGTAAGGGTTTTCGTTCCTGCAACATCGAGAGTCGTTGCGGTAGCGCTGGTGTTGTTGAAAGCGGTGAAGGTTGCAGACTCGTTGACGTCAACGACGGTTGTTGCACTTGAGCCGACGACCAGTGAAGTGAAGCTGCTGGCGCCGTTGACTTCGAGTTCTCCCGTTCCGCTGGTTGTGATGGTTCCGGTGAGTGTTCCGGCGTTGGTAAAGGCGAGCTTACTATCGGCCGCAGCACCGGTATAGGTTGTTGCAGTTGCGATTGTTGGTGTTGTTATGGTGAGGGTTTTTGCGCCTGCGACGTCAAGAGTCGTTGCCGTCGCGCCGGTATTGTTGAAGCCGGTGAAGGTTGCAGACTCGTTGACGTCAACGACGGTTGTTGCACTGGTTCCAACGGCGAGCGAGGTGAAGGTGCTGGCACCGTTGACTTCGAGTTCTCCGGTTCCGCTGGTTGTGATGGTTCCGGTGAGTGTTCCGGCATTGGTAAAGGCCAATTTGCTGGTGGCGGCAGCACCGGTGAAGGTTGCGGCGGCAGCGATCGTCGGAGTAGTTATGGTTAGAGTTTTGCCAGAGGCCACGTCAAGAGTTGTGGCTGTTGCACCTGTGTTGTTGAAAGCAGTGAACGTTGCTGACTCGTTCACGTCAAAGACGGTCGTATCCCCTGCTCCGACGACGAGAGAAGTGAAGGTGCTGGCACCGTTGATTTCCAATTCCCCCGTGCCGTCGGTGGTGACGGTTCCCGTGAGAGTTCCAGCATTTGTGAAGGCTAGCTTACTGTCAGCGGCAGCGCCGGTGAAGGTTGTGGCTGTGGCGAGCGTAGGAGTGGTGATGGTGGCCGTCTTGGCGGCGGCAACGTCGATGGTAGTGGTCGTGGCACCGGTGTTATTGAGAGCGGTGATCGTGGCGGAGGTATCAACATCGATCGTCGCTGTGCCGGTGGTGACGAGCACGGAATTTATAACAGGGGTGCCGCCAGCAACTATATTGAGGGTGTTTCCATTGCCGATGAGGATGCGGTTTGATTGAATGGAGGTGTCAAAGGTGTTAGTCGCGGAGGTAAGCGTCAGTGTTTTTCCTGATGCAGTAGTGACAAAGTCGAAACCGCCTCCGGTCACATCGCCAGTGACGTTGAGCGCACCGCTGCCTTGCAGCGTAATGGCGCCTGTTGCATCGGCAAAGGTTATGTCGTTATTGGTTTGAAACGCTATGGTGCCGGTGTATGTGTCGGCAACGATTATGCCGGTGACGTTGATGAGCGCCTGGTCCATGGTCAGTGTGGCATTGGCGTTGAACGTAATCGTGCCAGTTCCGCCGCCGCCAGAGAGTGTGGCCTGAATGGCACTGGCTGCCACGTTTCCAGTGACCGAGTAGTCTGTAGCATTTGTTCGATTGGCCGCCATGGATATGGCTGCAATGACTACGATAGCTTTAGCTTTTCTCAACATGTTTTTCGAGCCCTTCTTGAGAGTTTGACCCAATCCCGGCGTGCCTAGCCGACATCTTAAGCACCTATTCCTGCGCCCCGACCGCGCCCTTTATAATGAAAACGTAATCAGAGTCACCCTCGGTAAATCGCTCTGAACTGATCACTGCAGAGGCATCGCGGGTGTTCTGATGCAGTTGTTCTCGGTCTATCGGCTTGATGGCCATGGCATCGTTAGGCCATGATGGGCGCGATTATCGGAGTCCAACAGATGACGGGAAGACTAAACTCCGCCGGTTTTGTATCACTGTACGCGAGACCATCCCTCAAAGCCCTTCTTGGCACTGGGAATGGCGTTGGTGGTAATCGAGTGTCATTCAGGGAGTTGACTGTTTGCAGGGATTTCCAATGGCTTGGAGGGTAGTAGATAGGATGTTTACCGGATGGTTTTCCTTTATCAATCAAGTGATACTTGACGCGATCCTCTAACAGGGCTCCGTTGGCTGGTGGTGTGACCGCGTGACGCTTACCGGCCCGGGTTGTCGACGAGTCCGCCGAATCTTCGTTGCCTTCCAGCATAAGTTCTAATGGCTTCGTTGAGGTGGGTGGAGGTGAAGTCGGGCCAATAAACATCGGAGATGAAAAGCTCTGCGTAGCTGATTTGCCAAAGGAGGAAATTGCTGAGTCGGTGTTCGCTTGCGGTTCGGATCAACAAGTCAGGGTCGGGCAACCCTCTCGTATATAGTGCTTCACTAACGGTTTTCTCATCAATCTTGTCAGGATCCAGTTTTCCGGAAGTGGCCTGACGTGCCAATGTCCTAATACAGTCAATGAGTTCTGTACGAGCTCCGTAATTCAGGGCGAGGCACAGTTTGAGTCCTGTGTTCTGGCTGGATTGCCGAATCGTCAGATCCATCTCCTGAAGAACTTCTGAGGGAAGCCCCTGCCGCCTTCCGAGATGCACAAGTCTGACGTTGTTTTCCATTATCCTGCTACGTTGGGAAACCAGGTATTGCCCGTAGAGATGCATGAGGAACTCGACTTCCTCTTTGGGGCGTCTCCAATTCTCGATGCTGAAGCTGTATAGAGTGAGCGCCTCAATACCGAGACGGGCACATTGCGTCACTACTTCGTCGACAACGTGGGCGCCTTGTTCGTGGCCACGAATGCGCGGCAAGCCTTTCTCGGCTGCCCAGCGGCCGTTTCCATCCATAATTACGGCAACGTGGCGAGGGAGTTGGCTTGCTTCAATGCCGAGAGATTGCTTTGGATCGATGGCAGCTAGAGTCATTTCACAGTCAACTATTGAAAGGTGCCTCGCTCTTCGGAGATGCTGCTATTATAGCAAGAGCGTTATCTGTGCATACCGCTGAAAGTCCTGGCATCTCAGTTCAGCCTGTTGCACGTAATCGTCTGCTCCCGCTCCGCTCCGACTCCGATGATAGTCACCGGTGCCCCGACAAGTTCCTCTAGCCGCCGGACAAAGGCGATGGCATTAGCGGGCAAATCGTCGATGCATTTTGCCTGGCCAAGCTCTCCGGTCCAACCGGGCAGCATTTCTATCACGGGCTTGACTCGTTCGATGGCACTAGCTCCTGCGGGCAGGCTTTCAGTCTGCACGTTGCCATCCAACTCATATCCAACGCAAATACCCACGTGATTGAATCCGCTGAGCGTGTCCAGATGAGTCACAGCCAATTCGGAGACGCCTCCTAAACGCACACTGGCTCGAATGGCGACTGCGTCCAGCCAGCCACAGCGTCGAGGTCTGCCTGTGGTCGTGCCATACTCATGTCCTTTGTCGCGTATTGAGTCACCGATAGCATCGGATAGTTCGGAAGGAAACGGACCACTGCCCACGCGGGTGGTGTACGATTTCGTGACACCAACAAAGCGTTTGACAAGACCCTCAGGTACGCCGGCACCGGCAGCGACGCCCTGTGGGCCAGTGTTGCTGGATGTTACATAGGGGTAGGTCCCGTGATCCACATCCAGCAGCATGCCATTGGCCCCCTCGAAGAATAGGCTTTTACCCTCATCGATTTGGTGGCGCAGCCAACTGGAAGTATCGCTGATCATCGGAAGCAGTTGTTTGGCTGCTTTCTGCAAACTTTCCCAAACAGCGTCAAAAGAGAGATTCCCGTCGTCTCCATACATGGCCGCGAACGCTCGTTTTCGCAATGCCACGATCTCCTTGATGCGATCCCTATGGCGTTGCAGTTCGGTAAGATCTGCCATGCGAACTGCAGTTGATCGGAGCATCTTGTCCGAATAGCAGGGGCCGATTCCACGAGCAGTCGTCCCTATTTTTCGTTTTCCCGACTCGGCCGCCTCCGAAAGGCTGTCCATGATTTTGTGGTAAGGCATGACCACGTGGGCGCGATCGCTTATGCGCAAGCGGGCGGCAACATCGATACCGCGGTTGGCAAGGGCATCGATTTCCTCCAGTAGCTCAACTGGATCGACCACGACACCAGGTCCGATTACGCCAGCTATGTTGGGGCGAAGTAGCCCAGTGGGCAGGAGATGTACAGCGTATTTTTCGTTGCCGACGATAATCGTGTGGCCCGCGTTGGCCCCGCCGTTATAACGTACAACAACATCGAAGCGTTCTCCGAGCAAATCGACGATTTTGCCCTTACCTTCGTCGCCCCAGGCCAAGCCTACTACACAAGTGTGTTCTGGTTTCCCGGTAGCCATCACCCACCTTTCATTACAGGCCTCGAAACGTTCGTGTTCCAGAACCGTTATTCTGCCGGCCAAAGGTCTTCGGGCATAACGATTGGCCGACCATCTCGCCCCACGCAGGCCAGTGTAGAGGCCGCCTCGGTGACCACGGTTTTGTTGTTGAGGACTCGATATAGGTGATCAATGCGTGTGCGCGTAGTGCGCTCGATGCTGGTTTCAATAGTAACGATATCATCGTACCGTACGGGTCCTTTGTAGCGGATTTCGAACTTGGCCACGACAAAGAATACTCCCTTTTCCTCCAGCTCTCGGTAGCAGATGCCGGATTGACGAAGTAATTCCGTACGAGCAAGTTCGAGATACTCAAAGTACTTGGCGTGATGAAGGTAACCCATGGGGTCGCATTCGCAGTAGCGAACCCGGATTTCCACTTTGTGCGGTGTTTGCAGTTGCATCGAGGAGTATGGCCACTTTCTGAGGCTAAGCCACTGCCGAGGCAGCCTCATCAGCTTGATCAAACTTGACGCTCACACGAGTAGAGATGCCGGCCTCCTGCATGGTTACGCCATACATTTGGTCGGCAATGCTCATAGTTCGTTTGCTGTGCGAGATGACGATGAACTGTGATCTATCGAGAAACTCCCTGATAATTCCGTTGAACCGCTCGTTGTTAGCCTCATCCAGAGCTGCGTCCACCTCGTCTAGAATAGCGAAGGGGCTGGGCTTGGAGCGGAAGATGCTCATCAAGAGCGCGATAGCTGTCATACTCTTTTCGCCACCGGACATAAGAGTAATACTCTGAAGTTCCTTGCCCGGCGGGCGGGCCATTATCTCGATACCGCTCTCCAAGACATCTTCGGGGTTTTCCAGGATTATATCGGCCTTTCCCCCGCCAAAGAGCTTGCGGAACAGATCGCGGAAGTTTTCGCGGATTGCGTGGAATACATCCATGAACCTTCTCTCCGATTCTTCATTGAGCTGGGCAATGAGAGCATCGAGTTGCTTACGAGAATCCTCAAGGTCATCCCGTTGAGATGTAAGGAAAGAGGCTCGCTCCTCCAACTCCTCCTGCTCTTGTATGGCGTCAAGATTGATATTTCCTAATCGCTCCATTTTGCCTCTCAGCTCGGCGATTTCGTCTTCGACGGCTTTCCAATCTTGCTCGGTGGCCTCATATGCGGCGTAGAGTTCGGCGAGTTCCAAGGCAAGTTCATCACGGACTCGAGAAACCAGTTCGTCGCGATGGATATTAGCTTCATGCAAATCCAACTCGCGTTTATGCAGTTCCTCTTCCGCTGACGCCAAGTCCATACGCCAGTCGCGAATCCGCGAGGTCAGTTCCGCGATTCGAGCCCTGATCTCCTCTCTTTGGCTGCGAAGCTCTACGTTGCGTTGCTCCAGTTTGTGTAGGTTTTCACGAAGTGATGCCAAAAATGTCGCACACTGCTTGATTTGCCTATTGGAATCATCAATGCGATCGCGGCAATCTCGCATTTCGTGCTCCGCAGACTCAACGCCCTCTTCTGCTGCGCGGATTCCGCGGCGAAGCGCATTTATCGTCTCTGCCGCCGCCGCCCTCTTCTCCATCATTTGACCGACCACGACTCTTGCCTGGGTGAGTTCCTCGACAACAGCGGTGCGTTGATCGGTCAGTTGATCAATTAGCTCCTGATAGCGAACAACATTGCGTTCACGGTTAGCGCTAGTCTCTTCCAACTCAGTGGCCGATTCCTTATTGGCGGAGACTCGCTGAGCAGCCTCTTCCAATTCATGTTCTATCGAAGCAACTTCATCGGCAATCAACGGTTGTTCCGCGGTGAGTCGGCGAACGGCCTCGTTGACGTTGGTTAGGACAGCATTGGTTTCGACGCGCGCTGTGTGGAGCTCGTAGATTGAAGTTCGCAGTTCCTGTTGCACTTGCTCCAGCTGGGTTGTCTGTGCGGAACGACGGTTGAGCTCGTCAGTCAGTTTCTCTATGCGTTCCTCCACATGCTCGAGTTGCTCGTCAACAGTACGGAGTTCTGCCAAACGAGAGATGAGTCCCGCGTGGCTGTGTGGGGGGCCCACTCGAATCTGCCCATCTGCCTCAACGACTTCTCCTGCCAGAGTCACAAACCGGTATCCCTGGGAATCCAGGTTGGCCATTGCCAGGGCATTGGATAGTGTGTCAACGACTATCGTTTTGCCAAGCAGGTTTTGAGCTAGAGTCTCCACGGACTCGGAGTAGCGAACAAATGTCTTAGCTGGTGCCACGAACCCCGGTTGGTCAGAGAAATCGACACCGTTGCCCTTTTCCCCAAGTCGATCTAGGCAGATAATAGTTGTGCGCTCCGGCAGGTCCTGCAGAAGGGCGCGGTCTGCCAGGAAGGCTGCGCTATCGCTGACAACAAGCTGTTGGTCATGCTCGCCGATGGCAGCTTCAATGATGTGGGCGCGGGGAAGATCAGTTTCAAAGAGATCGGCCACCAAGCCAAGTATTATGGAATTCCGGCCTTCGCGTTCAGCAAGGGTTTTGCAGTCGAGGATTCTACGAGCACCAGCTCCTACTCCTTCAAGGCGTTTCTGAAGATCGGCAAGGACCTGTCGGCGGCTGCGAAGCGCACTTCGTCCTTCCTTTTCAGAGGCCAAAGCCTCCGAAATTCTAGCTCTCTCAGCATCTATACGGCGAGCGTTTTCCTTCTTCTCATCCAGCAGTTCTGTTTCGGCCGCGACAAGCTGCTCGATTTCAGTGAGCTTGGCCTCCAGCTCCGTTCGCCTGGCGATTTCGCTTTCGAGCTCGCCAGTAATCAGTTCTCCCCGTTGAGATAGTCTGCCCTTTTGATCCTGGAGGGCTTCGGCATGCTTTGCGAGGCTGTTAATCTCATTGTGCAATTGCGATGTTCGACGAACGAGATCGAAGATTCCGGCTTTCTCGTCCTCCATTGTCGCCTGCTTCTGAGTTATCTCCCTAACGAGCTGCTGATCATGCGCGGTGAGATCGTCGATCTTGCCATTATGCTCTTGCGTCGCCCGCTGCAGTTCGTGAGCCTGCAATTGAACTGTCTCTAATTCCTTGCCTTGCTGGTCACAGCGACTCTGCTCCTGTTGCAGCCGGGACTCCGCACGCTTGAGATTACTCTCCTGTTCGTCAATCCTCTGCTGAGCCGCTACAGAGCGTTCTTCATTCGCAGCAACCTCCGCTTTGGTTTTTACCAATTCGCTTTCGCAGTTCGAGATCTCCTCGCCAACACGGTCACCTTCATTTGAAAGTTGTGTTACCTGCCCTTCGCCCTCCTCGATGGACTGTCTGATCTGTTGCCCCAGCGCTCTTTTGTCTTCTGATTCGTTTCGGATTTCGGTGATTCGTTGGCTCAAGCGATGGTATTCCGCCATAGAGAAACTTGCTCGCAGTTCCCGATAGCGTGCCTCGTACTCCTTATAGTTGCGGGCCTTACCCGCCTGCAGTTTCACACTGCGCAGTCGTTTCTCAACCTCTTCGATGATGTCCGCAACGCGCAGCAGGTTCTGCTCTGTACGCCCGAGCTTTCGTTCGGCCTCCTTCTTGCGTGCTCGATACTTGCTTATTCCAGCAGCCTCTTCAAAGATTACGCGACGCTCTGCAGCTGAGGAATGTAGGAGGCTGGCCACCTTGCCCTGCTCGATGATTGCATAGGCATTGGAACCAACTCCGGTATCCATAAACAACTCGCGGATGTCTTTCAGCCTGGCGGGTTCCTTGCTGATGTAGTATTCACTTTCTCCTGAGCGAAACAGTTTGCGAGTGATGGCCACCTCATCCCGGTCAATCGGAAGTGTGCGGTCGGAGTTGTCGAAGACCAAGTCGACTTGAGCCATGCCCGCGCTTTTGCGATTGCTGGCTCCGTTGAAAATCATGTCGACCATCTGCCTTCCGCGCAGGCTCTTGGCCGACTGTTCGCCAAGGACCCATTTGACGGAGTCGACCACGTTCGACTTTCCGCATCCGTTAGGGCCAACAATGACGGTAACCCCCGGGGCGAAGTCAAAATCCACCCTGTCGGCGAAGCTCTTGAACCCGGACATACTAATACGTTTAAGCAGCACGGAGCGGTAACCTCCTGTTACCCATACACTAAACAGCCAACCCCTGGCCTATTCAAGCACCGAAACCGCGGGACGAAATGCGGGCGTGTCATGTTCCGACCATCTGGGACCAAAAGAAGCAAATCAACAAGGGGGACCTTATCATGTAGCCACGTTTTATGCAAAGCAAAACTGCCCTATTCAGTATATGCCATGGGCACATGCCCTATCCTTAGTATGGCAAGCACAATAGGGTACAATTGTGGATGTGTTTCAGTTTTGTGCTGAATCGTTGCTGTGGATGAGCACGAATGCTGTGAAATCTTGGCTTTGCCAGCCTCTCATGCCGAAACTACAATGAGCGTAAAGGGGCCCAGCCAACGACTGGGGCTTATGTCCGCGACCTCAAAGGAAGTTAGCCAATGAAGCGTCAGACGCTGTCGAAGAAACCCGGTTCTTGGTTTGGACCGCCTTGTGTGTTTGCAGTCTTAATGGCAATGACATTACTGGCTGGTTGCGGAGTGCTGACTCTTCGTCCACAAGACTTTAGCAACGCCGAAACTGGTGAGGGTGGGCAGACCTACACACTGGATGAAGTCGAAGATATTACGGAGAACAGTGCTCTGACTGATGAAGAGAAGCGTGATGCTCTTCGCGAACTGGGCATTGAGGACGAGGACCTCATCGATGCCCTTCTCGGTAGCTAACTTCTTACGAACTGTGCGTTAGTTAAGAGGTGGTTACCTGCCAGCCGTAGGGAACGTACACATGTTCAAAGGATCCATCGGAATATAGATCGATGATAGCATAGCCCTCATCGAATCCCAGATGATCCCCCTTCCACCACGAACCGCATACAGCTCCGCTGCACAAGTATGTGACTCCAGCGTATTCCACTCGGTCCACTTGGTGCATATGACCGCTTATGCAGAGCCTGACGTTGTCGTGCTTACGCAGTAGATTGGTGATGCGCCGGGAGTCGATGTGCATCCACCGGCCGGGCACCACCCAATCACCTGAACTCTCGTTTTCGCCCTCGAAGTAAGCGGCTGCAGATAGGATGGGGATGTGCGATACAAGCATTACAGGTGCTTTCGAGCCGACTTCCTCCAGAGTGGCGGAGAGCCAGGCAAACTGCTCTTCGTCGAGCTTGGCTATGTAGTCCTTGCCCCCACGATGGCTGCTGTCAAGCACAATGATTATCCAGCCTGCCCTGTCGAATCGGTAGTATGGTTTATCCAAACCAAACACCTGCAAAGCCCACTTCTTGCCATATAAGAGCTCTTCGCCGGTTGTCTGTGATTCCTTCGATCTCCAGCCCCAGACATCGTGGTTACCGATGCAGTGTTTGATGGGAAGACTGCACTCGTTGGCAAGCACTTTCTGCCACAGTTGCCATTGTGTTTTGGTGCGTGGCTCCCCTGCGCTGAGCGAGTCCATTATGGAATCGCCCCCAGTGATGATCAACTCGGGTTTATCTGCTTGGTTTTGCACATGGTGCAGGCAGGCAGTGAAGCCCTCGGCCGCTCTGCGTTGTGGCTGGACGTGTATGTCGGTGAGATGGGCTAGGCGAAGCGCTCGTTTGCGTCGGGGATGGTGTTTCGCAGTATCGGTGGAGGCCCAGGTTGTGCTCCAAGCTCCACCGGCGGCCGCCAGGGCAGCAAGCTTGACTATCTCTCGCCTTGACAGAGGATTGTCATCGGAACCATGTTTCAACATATGTACCCCCCTTTTATCCATAAATCGTTCATCGCTCTGATTGCGACAATCATATCCGTTCAACCAGACGGTGTACAACAGCGGAGCACGCTGCCATCTGGTCCTCATCCAAGTTGGTGAATCTTAGGGCCATGTAGCATAGAATGGCTCACATGGATGAAGAAGCACGTATAGCCAACCTGCGCAGAAGAATCTCTACCTTTCCCAAGAGTCCTGGTGTTTATCTTATGAAAGATTCATCAGGCCGCGTTCTGTACATCGGAAAGGCCAAGGACTTGCGGGCGCGCGTGAGTAGCTATTTTCAACCGTCGGCCGATCTGTTGAATACGCGTGGGCCGGAGATCGCTCGCATGGTAACAATGGTCGAAGACATTGACTTTTTGGAGTGCGAGACGGAAGTTGATGCCCTAATAAAGGAAAGCCGCCTAATAAAGGACATCCTACCGCCGCACAATGCCCAACTGCGTGACGATAAGAGTTTTCCTTATTTGGAGATTGTCACATCGGAGGATTTTCCAAGAGTTCATCTAACACGAAGTCCTCGACAGAAGGGAAGCAAGCTCTACGGGCCGTTCACGAGTGCCGGAGCATTGCGGGATGCGATCAACGCTCTGCAAAAAGTATTCAAGTTTCGTACCTGCCATCTGGATATTCGTGCGGAAGATGAGTCGCGAAGATTCTTTCGTCCATGCCTGCTGTTCGCCATAGACCAATGCACTGCTCCATGTGGCGATAGGGTATCCAAGGAGGCGTACAGAAAGGATATCAGTCGGCTGCGTAGTCTGCTGAGCTCCAAACGCTCCAAGCTGCTTCGACAACTGCAAAAGGAGATGATTCAGGCGTCTGATGAGTTGCGATTCGAGGAGGCGGCTGTTCTGCGGGATCGGATAAACGCAATGCAGATACTCTCCCTGTCAGGCAGCGTAAACGAGGACAGACAGGTAGAGGTTTTCTACGTTGATCCAGCTGAGGGGTTGGACAGGCTGGCCGAGTTGCTGGATTTAGAGGAGCGTCCGCGAAGTATCGAAGGAATCGACATCGCTAATCTCCAAGGCACGGAGTCTGTGGGATCGCTAGTGTGTTTCGTAGATGGGCGACCGTTTAAACCGGGATACAGGCGATATCAGATCAAGACCGTTACCGGTCAAGATGATTACGCGATGATTCGCGAGGTAATCCGACGGCGATACCAATATGCATCTACGGGCGAAGAGCTTTATCCTGATCTCATTTTAATCGATGGGGGTATTGGGCAACTGCATGCCGCGCTGGAGGCCTTTGGCGAGTTAGAGTTGAGGCCGCCCATGGTTCTTTCGTTGGCAAAGAAGGAGGAGTTGGTCTACGCTCAAGCGCGAAGCTCTCCGATTAAAATGGCGGGTAACAACCCGGCATTGAGATTGCTCCAACAGGTTAGAGACGAAGCACACAGGTTTGCCCAGCACTATCACCACATTCTGCGTAGGAAGCGGGTATTCGAGAACGAAGCCAATCAGGGCGACTGATGGTTTGCCCCAGTGACTTTTTACTTATCGGTCGCTGCAGTTCCTTCATGGACTTGCCACGATTTCGCGTTTTTCGTTTTCGACGGTCTAGCGTTTCGGCCTAAGGTCCCATAGTCTGGGGCGATGGCCAACAGGGACACACAATGTCCATGATGCCCTTTCCGACCAAATGGCGGCCGGTTTTCTGCCGATGTTTCATCAGGCAAGAGCATTTTGTCTGAGATGGGTCGGAAAGGTTCTACAGGTGAACCAAAACCGAGTCCAATTGAACGGGTGTGAGGAGTTGTCCTCACAAAGGTTGGCATGTTGTGACAAATAGGCGACCTGCCGCACTAGTTAGGCCGGGGCTACACAAATGGGCGAAACAAAGGATTTATGCGGAAGGATATGTCCGTATCCGGTTGTGGAGATTGTGCGCGAGGTTGAGTGCCTGAAACCGGGCGAGACATTGAGGTGCGTGGTCGATGACCCCTTGGCAATCAAATCTGTGCCGGAAGAGCTGGAGGATTTCGACGACGTACAAATAAGCATTGTGGAGCACACAATGGGCTGGGAAATAACCGTATCACGCGAGTGAACGGCGAACCGGATAACAGGAAACGGACAATGCACGAATTCACGTCAAACGAATCTCGGGAAACGAACGATTCGCAGGGCCAAAACGAGGCAACCAGCAATAGAGCGTCAGGTTTTGATCAAGACATTGCGCCCCTGCCGTCTGCGCTTGGCGGACCATCTTACCGAGGCAGCGAGTCGCGAGTTGTTTCCACCACTCATTCCAAAGTCGGTGCCAAGAGCCGCCTGAGAGCGCCGGTGTACATGGCCAGCTACTTCGCCATCCTAAACGTGGTCATGTATGTGACGATCAACAAGTTCTGGATAGGAGGCAGCAGCTTCCTGCCCATGATTGGAAAACTAGGGGACGGATATAAGTTTCTGTTCGCGTTTTTGGTCAACATCGGGGTCATGATCGGAGCATTCATAGGTGCCTACACGAGTGGCGAGTTCCGATTGCGTGCGCCAAAGAAGGCCGACATGGGCAAGGCGATAGTAGGAGGCATCTTGATCGGTATGGGTGTCACAGTGGCTCCCGGAACATGCACGACAGCGTTTGTCACGGGTATGCCGATGCTTTCCGTGTCATCATTCCTGTCAGCCGCCGGCATATTCATCGGTGCGTATATGGTCTACAGCCGTACTCTGGGGAGGCGATAGTCATGCCCTTTTACTTGTTGGTAATTCTGGGAATTCTTTTTGGCATTGGGTTTGGGTATTTCGTTCAGCGGGCAGGGTTATGTTTTGCGCACGGTCTGGGTGAAATCTATGTGGGTCGCGGAAAACGCATCATACGACTTTTCTTGGTGATATTCATCATAACCAGCGTCGGCTTCATGATGAGCGCATATATGTCTCCTGCGTGTGGCCTTAAACCGATTGGGCAAATCCGTGGTAATGGGTTTTACAACCTGCTTTCAGGGATACTGTTCGGTGCGGGAATCGCGCTTTGCGGAGGATGCATTCTTGGCACGCTTCGCCAGATCGGCGAGGGGAACCTAATGTTTCTTGTGGTGCTAGTGTCGTTCATCCCGGGTATGGCCCTGGTCGTTTACATACTCAACCCAGTGCTCGAGCACAGTTATGATGTCGAGAAGCTGCTTTTGCCCCAAATGTTTGGTGTGAGTGCGCCCTATATAACTGCTGCACTCGCCTTGGGAGCCATAATCTGGCTAAGCGCTATCCGTCGCAAGAAGCCGGCAAATGCATGAGCGAAGACCGAGACACGTCGCCTGCTGAGTTGAGTTCTCGCGCCGCTAAGGTATTCGAGGAACGCAATAAGGCATTCCGCATTCTCTATGACACGGTCATGGAGGTGGAGGGAGCGTCGGAGGATGACGTTTATCTGATACTCTGTCGCAACCTCAGAAGGTTATGCGCGGCACGCTGGGCCACATTCAGTGAATACAATGCGACTTCGAGTACGCTCATCTTCAGGGCCGTGGATTGGAGCGGTCGACAGCCTGATCAGCAGTCGTCATGCCACAATCACCGTAGTGTCGGCGAAGTCACACCGTCGATGTTCGAGCGGTACTCAAACAAACAAGTCCGCAAGTGCGATTATCATCGGGAATGTATCTTGCAGAGACTTGCCGGCCCTTTTCCCGGGCACATGTCCGATGAGGAATTCGTTCCACATTGTCTATCGTGCATAAGAGAGGGAACGCTGATAGCCGTTGCCAAAGTAGCTCTACCGGCCGGAACACGATTGAAGCTGAAGGACATCGTTGATACGTACATGAATATGGCCGGCATGATCCTCCAACGCATTCAGGCGATGCGAACGGTTCGAGAGAGTGAAGAGAAGTACCGTGATGTTGTCGAACGAGCTAACGATGGAATCATTATAGTTCAGGAATGCAGTCTTGTTTTTGCCAATAGCCGCTTTGCTGAGATAACGGGCAAGGCCGTGGGAGATGTGGTCAAAGCTCCAGTGCAGCAGTTCTTCTTGCAGAAAGAGTTCGACAAGATTCTTGAACACTGTTTGAGCCATGATACTGATGGTAGGGCAAACGCAGTTCTAGAGACTGTCGTCATGCACAGCTCGGGCGAGCGAGTTCACGTTGAACTCAGTGCCGGCAAGATTACTTATCACGACCAGCCGGCGGGGTTGTTGATCATCCGCGACATTACTGAACGAAAGCGTGCCGAAGAGGAATCGCGACTTAAGAAAAGAGAGATGGAGCGACTTAATGCTGAGCTAACCGTGTTGAGCAAATCAGACCCTCTTACGGGCATTGCCAATAGAAGAGCCTGGGAGGACGCGGTAAACAGAGAGCAAGAGCGCTACGATCGCCACGAGTGCGTCTACAGCATTGTCATGATCGACATCGACTACTTCAAAGTCTACAACGATTCTCAGGGACACCAGAAGGGCGACGAATGTTTGCGACAAGTTGCTCAGACAATAGCATCTTCGTGCCGCACGGTTGATCTTGCTGGGAGGTATGGAGGTGAGGAGTTTGCCATTCTCGCTCCGGATACGCCCATCGAGACCGGCTTGAAGTTTGCGGAAAGAGTGCGAAAGGCAGTTTGGGAGCTTGCTCTACCCCACCCATCCAGTCCCATTGCTGCCAGAGTCACTATCAGCGTGGGTGTAGCTTCTGTCACCAGCGGTTCATGGGAAGATGTGCTTAAGCGAGCAGATGATGCTCTTTATGTGGCCAAGAAGGCCGGGCGCAACATGGTTTACGGCGGTAGTCAAGCCATGCTCGTGCCACAAGTCGACAAACAGGAGAGACGGGCCAAGGTCGACGAGGTTTCGGATATTCGTAACGCTGACACGGTCGCCATAGTGGCCGATGCTGATCAAGCTAGCATGGTAACTTGCACCCAGTGTCTGCGTCTCAAAGGGTATCAGGTGGAGGGGATCAAATCCGGCGAACGACTGCTGTCTCGAGTGCGAACTTCCCCACCAGACGTCGTGATATTGGGAGATTCGCTTTCTGACATGAACGGCCTCGATTGTCTCAAGCACCTGAAGGCCAACTCTGAATTCAGTGACATTCCAGTTGTCTCAATCTACGACGATGTTGACGGACGACAGGTGATTGAGGCACTGCAGGCCGGTGCAGAGGAGTGCATGGCGAAGCCGGTGCGGCCGATGGAACTGGCGTTGCGCGTTCGATCAATCGCTCGGCGCAACCAGGCGCGTCGAGATCTTCTTCACTCGTATGAAGTTCGAGGCGAACATGTGCGAGTGCTAAGTTGTCTGATCGAGTTTTGCCGCGCGGTTAGCGGCGCCAAGTGTTTGGAGCAGGTTCTTGACCACACTATTTCGGCCATCACAGAATTAGTGCAATGTCGTCGTGTGAGCATCTTGCTGCCAGAGGCAGACACCGGGCGACTTCGCGTACACCGATCAGTTGGCATCGATTCCAGAGTTGTTGAAGAACTAGCAGTGGAGATCGAGGCGCCGATCTCCGGACAAGTATTCTCTACGGGGCATCCGGTACTGATAAACACAACAGCAGATTTTGCCGCAGCGCCGGAACACGGTGACAACAAGCTGTTTGGAAGCACTCCTTTGTACAGCGCTCCTCTGGGCACTGCGAGCCGGCTATTGGGTGTGATAAACTTAGCCGAGCGCATTGGCGGTTTTCCGTTCGCGCAACACGAACTAGGTCATTTGGAACTGATTACGTCGGTCGCGTCCGCAACCATACATGACCTTTCCAACCGTGAGGCTCGCGATCGAGCCTCCGAGTCAATGATGATCGCTCTTGTTCGAATGGCGGAGCACCGCGACAACGACACGGGGTTACATCTTGACCGAGTTACCGGATATTGTGAAATTCTCGCTCATGATCTCCGTCACACTCCCGAGTTCGCCGATCATATTGACGACGTCTTCATTCAGAACCTCCTACGCAGTGCCCCCCTGCATGACATTGGCAAAGTGGCAATCCCGGATCAGATTCTCCTCCACCCGGGAAAACTTAGCGACCGCAAGATGGAGACGATGCGCACTCATTCGACAATCGGTGCACAGACGATCAGTATCCTCGTGGACCGCGTTCCCGGCGCTGGATTTCTCACGATGGCCGTTGACATAGCGCATTACCACCATGAATGGTATGACGGATCGGGATATCCGGAAGGTCTTGAGGGTGACGCTATTCCCATCGCCGCCCGTATCCTTGCATTGGCCGATGTGTATGATGCTCTCGTGACCAAGCGTGTGTACAAGGATGAGGTCTCTCATCAGGAAGCGATAGAGATAATCAGGAACTCTGCCGGCACACAGTTTGATCCCCGGATAGTGGATGCCTTTCTCCGCAACCAAGGTGCTTTTGACAAAATCCGTGTGCAGCGAGCTTCTATGGATGGCGTCATTGCCTCAAGCTCGTGATCACAACGACCTGCCCGAAATGGAAAACGATTTCCCATTGCTATCCTCCGCCCTCGCAATTAACCTGCCAGATGAACGCGGAGCGGCTTGCGCGATCAGTGCTTGTGCAGACTGCGGCTGACGCTAAGTTTATGCCCCGGGAGAATCGAATGATCGCTGAACAAGCCACCGTACGCTATGTGGAGCCAGCCGAGCTTCAACATAGCCCGTGTTCACGTCTATCCAAAGGTGAGGAACAAATCCTCGACGACGTTAATCGCCGCGTCGGCGCGTGCGAATCCCTGGACGGAATCCTTGAGTTTCTCGCCAACTCATTGAGTGAAGTTAGTCCTTGCGACCGTTTCAGTCTTGCCTTCATAGAGGAACAGGGAGCTAGGGCCGTGTCCCGCTTCACGTACGCCTTCTATGATCCCGTTGTGCTGAAGACTGGATACGTCGAGGATATCGAAGGTAGTTCCTTGAAGACTGTGCTGGGGCGTCGAGTGCCAAGAGTGATCAGCGACCTTTCTGCCTATTATGCGCAGAGCCCACACAGTCGTTCCACACGCCTATTATTGCGCGAGGGTGTGGCTTCGAGCCTCACCTGTCCTTTGTGCGTGGATGGCCGTGTCGTCGCCCTGCTCTTTCGTAGTTCCCGTATTTCCAACGTCTATGACGATCATCAGGTTGCGCTCCAACTTGCCATTACGGAGCGGTTAAGCCAGGTAATCGAGAAGAGCTATCGCATAGAGCAACTCGCACAGGCCAACCAAGCGTACTTCGAGATGCTGGGCTTTGTTACGCACGAACTTAAGAGCCCCGTCAGTTCGATGATTACGGAGGCCACTTTGCTGCGTGATGGCTATCTTGGAGAGTTGCAGGCCACGCAGCGCGAGCGTGTTGGCAAGATGATCGAAAAGGGGCAATACCTATTGACTTTGGTAAACGATTACCTCAATCTTGCGCAGCTCGAAGGCAACAATCAACAGCAAGCCAACTTCGCAGAGGGCATTGATTTGGCCAGTCAGGTGCTTGCTCCTGCTATTGAAATCGTTCGTCCCCAGATTCAATCAAAGCACATGGTGTTGGAAGAGAACATTGCTTCTGATTTGCCAACGGCCCGTATTGATGCGGCCCTTATCAAAGTGGTTCTTGTAAACCTCATCAGCAATGCCGTCAAGTATGGTTTCCCCAAGGGGACCATTCGCGTGAGTGCAGACTATGCCGAGGAGCATCGTATAGCGGTTTGGAATGAAGGCCCCGGCTTTCCCGAGGAACAACAGGATCGTCTGTTTCGCAGATTCTCGCGTCTGAATACGCCGGAACTGATGAAAGAAAAAGGAACGGGTGTAGGACTGTACTCATGCTGGCGGATCATTCAGATGCATGCGGGACGCATCACAGCGCGTTCTAAGCATGGCGAATGGGCGGAATTCACATTTACTCTTCCGTCGCATTTGTCGCGGTAGACTTGTCGCTGCAATCGGGGCGGCCACCTACTGGGGTACACGGCGAATATCTGCACCCACAGCCCCCAATTTCCTTTCAATGCATTCGTATCCCCGATCGATATGGTATACACGATGAATCTTTGTTTGCCCCTTCGCTATGAGACCGGCCAGCACAAGGGCCGCGGAAGCTCTGAGGTCGGAAGCCATCACAGGGGCTCCGATGAGTTTCTTCACTCCTTGAATAATTACGGTCGGCCCCTCCTTGCGCAAATGGGCGCCCATTCGGTTCAGCTCGGCAACGTGCAGAAAGCGATCGGGGAAAATTTTCTCTGTTATTATGCTGTTTCCATCTGCCAGTGACAGCAGAACCATTGACTGAGCCTGAAGATCTGTTGGAAAACCAGGATATGGTTGAGTCGTAATCTCTGCGGGTTCCAAACGACGAGCGGAGGAGACGTTTATGCCTTCCTCGTTTTTCTCCATGCTTACGCCTACCGTCTTCATGCAATCGACCATCGCCGCTAAGTGATCAAGCCGGCCTCCCTTAAGTAATACCTCACCGTTGGTCACTGCCGCTGCAATCGCGTATGTTCCCGCTTCGATCCTGTCGGGAATCACCGTGTGCTCGCCACCGTGCAGGGAGGCTACCCCGTCGATGCTGATTCGAGGAGTACCATGGCCTTCGATCCTCGCTCCGCAGCTAATGAGAAAATCGGCTAAATCAACAACTTCGGGTTCGCATGCCGCCGATTCGATTACTGTTGTCCCCTCCGCTAAGGTGGCCGCCATCATTACGTTCGCCGTACCGGTCACTGTGGCGCCAAAGGGACCGCCCAGGAAAATCTCTGTGCCGCGAAGCTTCTTGCACTTTAGCACCATGTCTCCATTGGCCAATTCCGTATCTGCCCCAAGTGCTGCCAATCCGCGTGTATGCAGAGTCACCGGACGATCACCTATGGCACACCCGCCCGGCATCGCCACCTGTGCACGCCTCCTCTTGGCAAGAAGCGGCCCCAAGACACAGACACTTGCCCGCATCTTGCTAACCACTTCGTACTCCGCGTGGCAGTTCATCTCATCTTCCACATTGACCCGCAAACTCCCGTCGTCTTCTCGGACTGTGGATACTCCCAGACGATTGAGCAGTTGGCACATTTGCTGTACGTCAGCCAAGTCCGGGATATTGTGCAGCACTGACTCCCCCTCACACAAGATGCAAGCAGCCAGAATGGGCAACGCAGCATTCTTCGATCCGCTAATCGGAATAGTGCCTCGCAGACGGTTACCGCCTTGAATCAACAAACAATCCACAGTCGCCACCTCACATTCAATAACTTCCAACGATAATCAAGGGCCAGAGCAGTCTCTATTCAAGTGTAATGTCAAAACCCTATCTTCTCTGGCGGACTTCCAATGTTTAACAAAATGCCTGAACGAGAACGCGCCAAGAGGCGAAGCGCCACGGGGCAAACGCGCAGAGCTGAGCCGCACCGTGCGCTATTATACTCGAAGATAGGTAGGAGCTGAACCACTTGCCCTGGCAAAGATCCTCTTGGTGGCTTGATGGAATAGATACCGTCTCTACGTCTGCGCGCAGAATTGTAATACGCGATCAAACGGCCCCGTCGTGTCGCTATATGTCCCCTTGTGATTGAAGCGACCACTGTCTGCGAAGATTCCTGCGACCTCTTGGCTTTGGTCATCTCCCACTTCGACAAACACCTGCCCACCGGAAGCTAGTACGGCCGACACTCGCTCGCTGGCCAGCAGGCGATAGAACGACAGGCCGTCCCCCCCATCGGTAAGTGCCCCGCGCGGCTCGTAGTCCCTTACATTGCGATCCAAACCGCACATTTCCACTTCGCGAATATACGGGGGATTGGAAACGATCAGGGGGAACCCGTCGTCCGGGATTGCCTCAGCCGGCAGATCCAAACCGTCGACTTGGAAGAATCTAATCCTGTCGGCCACACCATGTTTAGCTGCGTTCGCCTCCGCGACAACGATAGCCTCTGGGGAGACATCGGTGGCGACAACCGTCAGTCCAGGCAGATGGGCCAGCAATGCCACAGCAATACAACCTGAGCCTGTGCCCAATTCAAGGATGGACAGGCCAGTGCCCTCAGGAGCCAATGACCGCACATAATCGATCACCTTCTCCACTAGGAGCTCGGTTTCAGGACGGGGAATGAGCACATCCGGAGTCACATTGAACTCAAGGCTGAAGAATTCCTTCTTACCCACCAAATGCGCAATTGGCTCCTGCTCGGCCGCTCTTTTGACCAACTCACGAAACTGATCTAGCTGGGGTGGTTCCGGCACGCAATCGAACCTCGTGTAGAGCTCGATCCTCTTGCATCCCAATGCATGCGCCAGCAGAATTTCGGCAGCCAACCGTGGCTCGTCAACCTCTCGGCGTGCAAAATGTCCCTGCGTCCATTCCAGCAGTCTAGCTATGGTCCAAGGCTGCTGCTGCTCTGTCTGTTGACTCATCGCCTAGCTCAATAGTGGATCTGCCAGCTTCGACAGGATACTCAGTAGAAGAGGAGAGGGATGACCTTGGAAATGTTTTCCGGCTCGCCGCGCATGCGCTTTGCGATCTCATCCTCGCTTGTTTGCCAATCATCTGGCCACGACGCAACCTCAGCTCGTTGTCGCGCCGCCAAATACTCTCTCATAAGTCTCAGTTCCCTGCAATGCAACTCGTGGGTCTTCGCTATGTCCCTGTTCAGCAGTTGCAGATTCGCTTGGCACTCAATGTCGCGCTTGTTCGACATCTGCAACAACGCTTCGATACTCTGTCGTCGAGCTGAGCACGCTTTGTCGAATGTGGGGTCACTGCTCGCGCAACCGGTGAGCGCAAACGCTGCCCACGCCAAAACCGCAACCTTACTGAGATCTCTGTGACTCATCATGAGCATGCTACCCCCCTCTTGTACACCGAGCCAGCGAAAAGGTTTCCACGGTCCGAGAACCTCAGAAGCGGACTTTTCACCTCGTCTTGTCGTAGGTCGAAGGCAGTTGCAAACTTGGCCATTGGTTGCTATCTTCCGGGGCTTGCCCGTCGGTCTCCCCCTCCAGGGTGAACCGTCGTGGCCTCTATGGTGAGTGTAGCTCAGTTGGTTAGAGCACTAGGTTGTGGTCCTAGGGGTCGGGGGTTCGAATCCCCTCACTCACCCGTTCGTTCGATTGCCCGAAAAACGGCCGGATTCGTGGCTACGCTTCCAACCACGAGTAACGCGCACCTCCCATTGGCGGCCAGCAGCACTTGCGGGTACCTGCGAAGTCTCCTGGCTTGCACAACCCCACGCACGCCCTATCTGAAGGTGGCCGAACCATTTGTCTGCTGCGATTTTGGTTTCTCAACTCGCATTCAGAGTGCGAATCGCTCAGTCCGCTGATAGCAAGTTGATCTGCGCTGTAACTCGTCTTGAGTCGTACTGGAAGAGGGAGGAGGAGATGGCTAGTTAGCAGCACACAAAAACAGCCAGTTGCCAAGTCGGTAACCATCGAATCTCTTCTGATAGGCGAATCCCTTGTGGACCTATGCTGGTAGATACAATAGTGATCAGACCCCTTCCTCTTGACCGGTTACACGTAGAGCCGATAGCAATGGCTTCATGGTTAACCCCTGTACAACCAGGGAAAAGAACACAGCGGCGAAGCCGGAAACCAGTAGGACAACCCGATACTCTCCCAGGACTCCTTCATTGGGTAAGCCCAATAGCAGCGCAATGGGGATTGACCCACGCAGCCCTCCCCAGAAGAGAATGTGACTCCAGTTCCCCTCGCGTTTGGTGCCTCGCAGATTCAAGAGCCAGTACAGCGGGTAGACGGCCAGTGCCCGGGCCACCAACATTCCCAAAACTCCCGCGCATATGGGCCGCAGATTACTCACTATCTGTGCCCAAGCGATCACCTGCAATTCCAAACCGATCAGTATGAAGAGCAGGGAGTTGATCAAGAAATCTATTGACGCGAAGAATGTGTCGATAGTCTGCCTTGTGCGCTCTTCCATGGAGTGTTTCCGGCCATGGTTACCGATTACCAGTCCGGCAGCAACCGTCGCAATTACACCAGAAACATGAGCAACTTCTGCCACCCAGAACGATCCGAAAGCCAGCACAAGGCATATAGCGTTTTCCAGCAGATGATCCTCGAATTGCCCGATAATGACCGAAACGACAGCTCCGGCAAAAGCACCCAGCAGCAGCCCCCCCGCCGCTACCTTGATGAATTCGAGCCCCGCTGCACTGGCGTCAAAGCCTCGGTCTTCGATAAGCATGCCGAGGATGATTGTGAACACAACAATCCCGGTTCCATCATTGAACAGCGATTCACCCTCTACGAGGTACTTCAAGTCATCCGGCACGTGGCATTCGCGGAAGAGTGCTAATACACTCACTGGATCAGTCGGAGTTATCAACGCACCAAACAGCATGGCCACTAGAAGGCTAGCTATCCCGCCCAACCAATAGTATATTCCCCCAACGATTAGCGTTGATACAACGACCCCGACGACTGCGAAGGTCACGATTGGCCAAACGTGCTGCCGCAAGCGTTCGAGCCGCATGTGCATGGCCCCGTGGAAAAGGAGTGGAGGCAGCATTACAAAGAAGATAAGTTCGCGGCTGAAGCCTGTCTCTTCCACTTTGGGGCCGAATTGCAGTACTGCCACAAGAAGGCCGACAACAGTTAGCGCAATCGTATAGGGTAAATGCGTTATCCACTTGATTACGATTCCCACGCTGCACGCCAGCAGAAGGATCCCGATGTACAGGCCGGTGGCGTGTTCAATACTGTGGCCTCCCGGCAGACTGGCTATCATTTCGTGCATAGTGTTGCCCCTACCGATAATCCAAACTCTTACGCAATGGGCGACGTTGTAACCGACCAACCGGTCTACAACAATACCTAAACGCCCGCGCAGTCGGCCTCACAACTTTATTCACTGCGATGCGAGACTGCGATAAACTAAGTTGGCGACATATGCTATGATCTCGGCCATGGCAGATACTGAACCAAGAAGGATGACTGCACTAATAGCTGTTGGAGTGGCAGCAGTCGCGCTAACTATGCTGCTAGCCGGCATAGGTTTGGTCACAGCAATCCGACAGGCGCAAGTCATTGCCGCACAGAGGGTGGCAGATCTTCAATCCGAAGCGCTTCTGCTGAAAGAGAACATCAACAACCAAGCTTTGTCTCGGCTTGAAATCCTGCTGGAGCGAGCAGCACAGAACCTCAATCGCGGCCGGACTGTAGACCCCTTCGCCGGAATCGTGGCACCGGAATGGGTTGATGAAACCTACATTTTCGATCGTGACTGGCATCTGAAGACTTGGCGTCGCAACGCCGATGGGACCTTGCGGCGAACTTCGGCCCAGAGCGGAAGGCAAAGCCAAGCCGAGTTGTTTGAGGTCGTGGTCACTGGAAGGCTGGTAGCCCCTATGCTGGCGGCCCCTTTTACGGCGAGACCAGAATCTGTCCAGTTTGTCTACGATATCGTAGCTGAGGAACCGGTAGTTGTCGCCTACCTGATCAATGCCCAGGACATACGCAGCCACATGATCGTTGGCGCCCATATCGATCTTGCAGCGTTCAAGGCCGAACTGGTTGATTCGAAATTGCCGGAGCAGCGTATAGGAATACGCATGGTCCTTCCCGTCGCCGAGCATGACGCCAAGGCGAAGTTTGCGTGGACAGAGGATCTTCGACCTCTGGCTCCCCCCTTCTGGCTAGTGCCTACGAAGGATTTTGCCAGCCTGCAGGAAAGTGTAGTCAAACGCCAGGTTTTTCTCTTCATTGTAGCAACGGTTCTTGCAGTAGTGGCTCTTATTGTAGTGGTTTGGGTTATGTGGCGTGTGCTGAAGAGAGAGATCGCTCTGTCCAAGATGAAGCAGGCCTTCGTCGCCGACGTGTCTCATGAGCTCAAGACACCACTCGCTCTCATTCGCCTCTTCGGTGAATCCCTATCATCTGGTAGAGTGCCTACCGAAGAGAAACGCCAAGAGTATTACGAGATAATCACACGGGAGAGCACACGACTCACTCACTTGATCAACAACATTCTTGATTTCGCCAGAATCGATGCGTCCAAGAAACGTTACACATTGGTCCGGGCCGACATAGCCAACCTCATCCGCGAAACCTACGAAGCATATCAGGTTCAGTTGGACCATGATGGCTTTGAACATCAACTGGTTATCGCGGATGACCTGCCGGAGATATACTGCGATCCTGATGCTGTGTCACAGGCTGTGATCAATCTGATTAACAATGCCATGAAATACACTGATCCTCAGGACAAGTTCCTGGGGATAGATCTATCGCGAGAAACGCGCCGTGGCCGCCATGGTGTGCTAATAAGCGTCAGCGACCGAGGTATCGGTATCAAGCCAGAAGATCGCAACCATCTATTCACCGGTTTCTATCGTGCCGACGACGAGCGTGTCAGAAAGAGAAGAGGTGCGGGCCTGGGGCTGGCTCTGGTAAAACATATAGTTGATGCCCACAATGGACTGGTTGACGTTGAGTCCCGACTAGTAAAGGGAAGCACTTTTCGTATATTCTTACCAACCAATACTGATATGATGGCCGCGGAGGTAGCTGACGATGCCCAGAATCCTGATAGCTGAAGATGAGCCTGACATGCTGATGGGGTTGCGCGACAACCTTCAGTTTGAAGGCTACGACGTTGTTGTCGCTGAAGATGGGGAAGCGGCCATTGAGTTGGCCAAGGCCGAGAGGCCAGATCTCATCCTACTTGATGTCATGATGCCCAAGAAGGATGGACTCCAAGCGTGCACGGCCATTCGCGATGCCGGATTCACTGTTCCGATTCTTATGCTGACAGCCAAGTGCCAAGAGATTGATATTGTTCGAGGGCTGGAGGCAGGTGCCGACGACTACGTGACGAAGCCTTTTGGAGTCAGGGAACTGCTCGCGCGCATCAAGGCGGCTCTTCGACGAACTGGCTCCTCCCCAGGCGTCAGCAGGATCATGACTATTGGAGCTGCCGAGGTCGATCTAGTGAAGGGCAAGGTCGTCCGGGGCAGCCGGAGGTCAAACCTTGGGCATTTTGAGATCGAGATCCTCAAGATGCTAGTGGAGAACGCCGAGCAGCCTGTCGAGCGGAACAAGCTGCTCGATGCAATCTGGGGCTTGGCAGGCTTTCCCGCCAACCGCACGGTAGATAACCACATAGTATCTCTGCGGCGTAAGATCGAAGATGATCCAAAACATCCTCAGCACATAATTACAGTTCACAGCGTAGGTTACAAGTTCATTCCTTGATTCGGACCTCCTTCTGGGGAGGAACGGGAGTGATGTGAGCAACTTGGCGGACGGCACCTCGCAGGAATGATTGTCTGGGCAGTGCCCAAGGATTAGCGGCTGGCTTGCTAATCTCCTCCCCACCGACCTGCCGATAGCATCAGTTCATGGCCGATTGGCCCGCCGAGCATCTGTGCGCCTTATTGCACTACCTCATGCGGCACGGATCTGCTTGGCCCGGTCTCGGCTAGGGCCGAACTGCGTACAGGATCTTACAAAATCCGGTTGTCGGATTGACACCTGCCAAGCGTCTAACTGTATGAGTGCACGGCGGGACAACTGACGCCAAGAGAGCTAGTCCAATGCAGCTCTTTCTTCATCAACGGGATGAAAGCATAGGGCAAGAGATGAGCACGACGAAACGTATTATGAACGACACCAAGACACTGGAATCGGAACTCAAGCAACTGCAGGATCAACTGTCTGAAGCATGGTGGTACGAGGAGCCCTTGAGCAAGATTCAGAGGATCGAGAACGAAATCCAACGTAGACTGCGAGCACTTGGACAAGAGATGGCAGCAGCCAAGTAGGCGGTCCTGATTAAACAATAGACTTCAATCCACACGTGCCGACCACACACAGCCATCTTCCTTTTCGGCACAACCCTGGCGCGGAGCCCCGGGCGTATTGAACGCTCGTGGCTCCGCGTATCCAGTTGCAGATGATTCCCGCGTTACTGGACGCCGCAGACTGCAGGCTCTACGATGTTATGCTGCCAATCAGCAGGAGGTGCACCGAAGTAGATGGGCCGAAGCCTTACAATCCTTATCTTGGATAGCAATCCTGCTGACGCCCATCGCTGTGTTGATCTGCTGCGCGATCAGAATGGCATCGAGGCTGACTTCCAACGCGTTGAAAACGAGCAGGAGTATCGTTGCGCCCTTTCCGAGAAGGATTGGAGCCTCGTGTTGAGCGACTATGCGATTAGCGGGTTTTCCGCCATTGAGGCTCTTCGTCTGCTTCAGGAAGCCAAGCTCGATGTGCCTTTCATCATTGTCACCAGCACAATCGACGAAGAGACTGCGGTCAATTGCATCAAAGCCGGAGCAAGCGATTACATCCTTAAGGAACAGCTGCGCCGGCTTGCCCCAGCGGTCAAACATGCCCTTGCGGCGTTGGAGGATCGTCGAGCCAGGCAGCGTCTGGAGGACCAACTGCGACATGCTCAGAATCTGGAGATGATGGGTATGCTGTCTGCAGGCGTTGCCCACGACTTCAACAATTTCCTTGCGGCGATTTCAGGTAGCATCGAGGTGATCGCACCCCATGTCGCCGATGAGGAGCGACCGCAAAGGGCGCTTCGTACGATCGAGAAGGCTATTCACCAAGCGTCGGACATTACGCATGCCCTACTTACGTTCGGACATCGTGTGCCCGCTCACAAACACAGAATCGACCTTCGCGAGGTTGTTGATGAGAGCACAGGACTTCTGCGTCATCTGCTGCCTGACAACATAAACATTGATGTTCAAACTGAGAAACGCAACACGTTTTGGGTATTCGCAGATGAAAATCAGTTGCAGCAGGTTCTTATGAACCTAGCCATCAATGCCAAGGATGCTATGCCCGAGGGCGGCACTTTGACATTCACATTGGCGTCAAGAGCTATGAATGATGCCGCCTCCGCGTGTTACCAAGAGAGCAACCATGAGAACGCGATTGTTCGATTGACCGTGAGTGACACCGGCGAGGGCATGAGCGAGGAAGTGAAGAGTCGCGCTCTCGAACCCTTTTTCACTACAAAAAAGCGTCACAGAGGCACTGGCCTGGGTCTGGCAATAGTTCATGGAATACTAGAAAACCACAATGCCTCTCTACGCATTGAATCTGCGCTCGGAGAGGGATCACAGTTTTTCATCGATATCCCGATGTCTGTCGATAGTTAGGGCCGGCAGCTGTTCGATTATTAGTTAGAGGACCATAGGCTTTCACGATAGCTGCCACGGATTTGGCGATTGCGAGCCTCGTACCAGTCGGACGGTTGTACGGGCCTGATAATATCAACAACTTCCGCCATCGCCTGCCTGTTATAGCCGGCCCCGGAGAGGGAGTTGATGGCCCATGCATCGGCGGAGAGTTCACGCTGCAAGGACTCCTCCGCATTGGCGCAACGAGGCTTGAAGCTATCACGTGCAGCGAGATGCCCCATCTCATGGGCGATAACCGCGGCCAATTGATCATCACTTGCGAGCCGCTCGAATAAGGCTCGAGTGATGTAGACTCGGCCGGGGGGCAGGGATGCGGCGTTAAGCCTGTCACTATCAAGCAGGCGATATTGAAACGAAGGTTGTTGATCAAAGGACGACAGACATAGTCTGCTGCCTATCCGTGCCATGCGACTCTCCGCCTTCTGCTCACGAATGACCCCCCCGAATCGAGGCTCAAACTCGGCCGCCGCAAGGTCACCGGCCAGTCTCTCCAAAGGAGTTGACGCGAGTGCCGCCCTTCCAGTAGCACAATCCGGAGCGGAGCAGGCAGGTAGCAGGATCGCTAGGATCGCCAGGATGTAGAGGCCGATCGATCGCACTGGAACTCTCCACGGAAGCCTTACCGTGGAAAAGCTCCAATACGCTCAGCCAGACTGCAAACATCATCCGGCCCCGGTGTGAAGTCCCATATTCGACGACTTGTTTAAGTCCGCAAAGAAGTGGCCTACCTAGCAATATGCTGCTGGGAAGGCGCGGTGTATAGGACGTTCCTACTGTCCGGCATATTCTGCGCAACTACGAGAATTCTCATGAACACGAACACTCGTCAAAACAGCAGTTTGGAAACGGCCACAAAGACGGTCCCAGATGATGCGCGCGATATTCTCCATGCTCGGATTCAACTTGCTGAACTCCGGGCATTCTTCGTTCAGATGTCTGTGATCAAAGTATCCCACAACACAGTCGTTTACTACTACATCAATCTGGTTCACGGGCAGCACCGCGCCTGTTTGCTCATCCGGTTCTCCAGTTACTGTAACCTCCAGAATGTAGTTGTGGCCGTGCCCGAACGGATTGCTGCACTTACCGAAAACGGCTGCATTCTGCTTGTCATCCCAATCAGGGCTGCACAATCTGTGGGCAGCAGAGAATTCGTACTTCCTTGTTACGGAAACCATATTGCTGGCTCCTGTGTGTATGGTGTATGCAACTGAAGTATTCGGCTGCAGCTCAAGACGGATCAAAGTCAGCTCCGTCGGCAATGCAGTGGCCAATGCCTCACAAGCCGCAAACAGAGTGTGCTCCGCAGTTGACCGGCTTGCGCCCCGCCGCATTTGTTGATCCAGTACTGGCTTCACAGACTGAACAACAAACTGATCGAGACATGTCACATTGCAGATGCAGCCTGTCTTCGAATCGAGTTCTCCAGAGACCGTGATCCTAACAACAATCTCAGCCGCCAACTCATCGCCCGAAAGCGAATTCGGTGTCCGTTCGAGAGCCGGGTAAATACTTATTGTTCGCGTGAGCGTGACCACGAGGAACAATCATCTCCATTGGTTTCTCCATTGAGCATTCCTAATTGCCACATGAGAAACACCCAATCCTCACTTTGGTTGTGGATTTTCATGTTCAGCGGCTTGCCCGCTCCATGGCCTGCCTTGCCCTCCACTCGAATGAGGATGGGACGGCAGCCAGAAGTTGCCTGTTGCAGTCGTGCCGCCATTTTGAGTGCATGACATGGATGAACTCTGTTGTCGGCCTCGGCCGTAACCAACAAGACGGCGGGATAGTCTGTTCCGTCCACCACATTGTGGTATGGGGAATAAGCGCGAAGCCAGGCGAACTCTTCTCTCTTGTTAGGGTCGCCATACTCGTGGACCCACTGGGCACCCATGCCAAAGAGATTGAAACGGAGCATGTCCATCAGCGGAACCTGACTGAGGGCTGCCTGGAAGAGGTCGGGACGCTGTGTGATGGCCGCTCCTATCAGCAGGCCTCCATTGCTGCCACCTTTGCAGGCTAGGTATCTCGGCTTGGTATACCCAAGGGCAATCAAGGCCTCGGCTGCAGCATAGAAATCTTCGAAACTCCTCTGCTTGTTCTCTCGACGGCCCGCCTCATGCCACAGCTGCCCCATCTCTCCACCGCCACGAATGTTGGCTAATGCCCATACGCCGCCGCGCAGAAGGAATGGGATTATACGTGGTCGGTAGCTGGGGAAAAGACTGACATTGAACCCGCCGTAACCATAAAGCAATGTCGGGTTTGTGCCATCCAAGGGAACTCCCCTTCTGGCGATCACGAACATCGGTACGCGAGTTCCATCGGCGGATGAATACCAGATCTGCTTAGTAACAAAATCGCTCAAGTCGACCGGGCAATCGGTTTTCCACAACTCATCCAGCTCCCCACTCTGAAGACTGTACCTGAAGCTGACAGGCGGCTGTATCCAGGAGGAGTAGCTGAAGAATAGGTCAGACGATTCCGGGCCTCCCGCAAGGTCGGCAACCATACCGAGTCCCGGCAATTGCACTTCGCTCAGAAAGTTTCCCTGCAAATCGTATAATAACAATCGGGAATGAACATCTTCGACAATATGCAGGACGATCCTACCGCCAACAACGAGGAAGTCACTGATGACACCCTTTTGCTGGCCAATCAACTCATGCCAACTCTTGGGCCCGGGCTGATCCACCGTGGCTGTGCAAATGCGAAACCTCGGTGCGTCTCGGTTGGTTCGGAGGTACAGCGTACCGTTGAAGACATCTCCCGTCGTTATCGCCTGCTCGCCATCAATGACCGGCACAAAAGGTTCTTCTGGGTTCATGCTTTTGAGGAACAGATCGTTGCGGGCAGGGTCCCTGTAGAAGTTGAGAAGCACATGTTTACCGTCACTTGTGGCGTACGGACGTGGCTCTTCGTCAATCGGGCGTCCTTCGCCCCAGATGTTCCTATCTTGTTGCCACGGCGATCCCAGCGCGTGGTAGTAAACGCGCATATGGAAGTTTCCCTCGCCGGAAGGGACGGTGGCCGGATCGGGGCTTCGATTGTAGTAGAAGCCGGTTCCATTAGGATTCCATGCCACTCGGCAGTACTGTGTGAATGGGATCACATCCGGAAGATCCTCTCCTGTTACAACGTTGCGAACGTAGAGTGTGCTCAGTTCAGAACCATTATTCGATCGACCATAGGCAATCAGGGAACCGTCTGGCGAGGGATACCACCAATCTAGCGAAGCGGCCCCGTTTGTGCTGAAGGCATTGGGGTCGAGCACTAAGCTTGCGATACCAGTCGGATCTTCCTTGGCCATGTAGACTTGATTGTGGTTGCTCAGCCCGCGGTGTCGTGTTGTGAAGTAGCGGTTGGAGTGCGGGTGTACTGCAGATATTGAGTCGACGCTATATACGCATTCCAGTTCTTTGGCAATGGAGAGACGTGCCTGCTCCAGCGGAGCCAGCGTGCGCTTTGTGAGGCTGTTTTCACGCCGCACCCATCTCGTTGTTTCGATGGAATTGCTGTCTTCGAGCCAGCGAAACGAATCGGACACAGCTTGGCCATGCAGCAAATCGACTGCCCCGCTTGCCTCTGCAGGAGGGTAGGCCGGTTTCGTCTTGCCACCCCGAAGGGAGCAGGAAGGTAGGCCCGTGCTAGCGAGGGCAATAGTGGCAAACATCACGAGAATTAACGCCTTCCGATGTTTCACGATGATGCTCCTTCCGTTCGTCTGCAGTGACTCAGAACCGGGTCAGTCACGTCCAACTAGCATATCCCGGTTGGCGGAGCTCGCCAACTGAAGAGTTGCTCCGTGCTGTGTTGAACATGCCCGAGTGATCCCGGCGAATCGGGGATGCTCAGGCTCTGGAAATAGCTAACCGTTTACGGCATACTGCTGCGACTATGACCGAGACAACATTTAATACCGCTATTACGTTCACAGCTCCCAACCAAATCCGTATGCGCGGGTATCCTGTGGAGGAGTTGATGGGCAATGTCGATTTCGGGCAAGCCGTATACCTTCTGCTCAGAGGAGAGCTGCCGGATCCGAAGATTGGGCGTCTGATGACCGCCATACTGGTTTCCTCAATAGATCATGGCCCTGGCGCCCCTTCAGTTTTGGGTGCCAGAACAGCGGCGTCAACAGGTGCCCCCTTGAACGCGTGCGTCGCCTCTGGCGTCTTGAATATTAATCGCTTCCACGGCGGCGCGATAGAAGACTGTGCCAAAGCGATATTAGAGATTGTTGCACGCTCGGATTCAGACGGCAGCTCATTAGAAGCGGCCACTGAGGCAGTACTGGCCGAGTATCGAAGGCGAAAATACCGAGTGGCTGGTTTCGGACATCGATTGCACCAGAAGGATCCACGTACTCCCAGACTGTTTGCTTTGGCGGAAGAAGCCGGGGTAAGCGGCAAGTACGTTAAGACGTGCAAACTAATAGAAGCCGGATTGGAAAAGCAACTGGGCAAGCCTCTACCCATCAACGTCGATGGTGCCATCGGAGCAGTGCTTTGCGAACTGGGATTCGAGCCGGAAACGATGAACGGTTTCTTTATCATTGCCCGCGTGCCAGGTTTGATCGCCCAGGCACGCGAAGAGGCGACACGTGAGAAGAAAATGCGCAAGATTATTCCCGGCACGCACAGCTATGATGGTCCGGAACCGCGAAGCATTCCCGTTTTGCATCCGTAATACGACTGGGGGAACGAGAACGCAACAGCAGCGGTTTTTCTAGTGTGACGAACCAAGTGTACGTCGGCCCGATCGCGAATAGGTGTTTTTATCTGGAGTGGCATCGTGGGACAAACGCTTATTGAGAAAATCGTAACAGACTATGCTGTCGGATTGGAGGAGGGTGAGGTTGCCCATGCGGGAGACTACATCTCCATTCAGCCCAAGCACGTCATGACTCATGACAACACTGGCGCTGTAATACCGAAGTTTCGCAACATCGGCGCGAGCAAAGTCCATGATCCAAAGCAGCCGGTGTTCTGCCTTGATCATGATGTTCAAAACACCAGCCCGGACAATCTGGCCAAGTACTCAAAGATTGAGGAATTCGCCCAGAGCCAGGGCATTGACTTCTACAAGGCTGGGACAGGCATTGGTCACCAGTTGATGGTTGAAAAGGGATATGTAACTCCCGGTTCGTTTGTTGTCGCCAGTGATTCGCACAGCAACATTTACGGAGCGATGGCCGCTTTGGGTACGCCGGTCGTACGAACCGACGCTGCAGCCATATGGGCGACGGGCGAGACTTGGTGGCAGGTCCCTCCGATAGCGAAGGTGAACCTTGACGGCAGGCTGCGTCCGGGGGTTTCGGGCAAAGATGTCATTATTGCGTTATGCGGCACGTATAGAAACGACGAGGTTTTGAACTATGTGATCGAGTTCAGTGGCGAAGGCGTGGCCGGTCTTTCCATGGATCAACGTTTGACGATAGCCAACATGACAACAGAATGGGGAGCTCTGGCAGGTGTATTTCCTTTCGATGGCGTCCTGCGTGACTTTCTCTACGAGCGAGCTGATATATTCAAAGCAGAGGGCGCGAGCAGATACACCCGGGCAGACGTGGATCAATGGCACGAAAACCGGCTCGAAGCTGATTCTGACGCAGTGTACGCGATTGAGTTAACCATGGATCTTTCCAAGGTGACTCCGCACGTCGCCGGCCCCAACGAAGTCAAGACGATTACTCCGCTTCAGGTGATGGAGGAGCGGCGAATCAAAGTTAACAAAGCCTATCTACTCAGCTGCGTTAATGGACGCTACGAGGACCTGCAGGAGGCTGCCGAGGTACTGAAGGATAAGAGGGTGGCGGAAGGAGTGGAGCTCTACGTGGCAGCCGCATCGGCGGAAGTGGAGAGGCGAGCTAAGGACAGCGGTGCCTGGGGCATTCTTCAGGAGGCGGGAGCCATCTTTCTGCCGGCAAGTTGCGGGCCCTGTATAGGTCTGGGGGCTGGAACGCTTGAGGCCGGAGAGGTCGGCATTAGTGCCACCAATCGGAACTTCCAAGGGCGAATGGGGTCACGAGAGGCATCGGTGTACTTGGCAAGCCCGAGCGTGGTGGCTGCTTCGTCTGCGGCGGGATACATCTGCGACGCCGTGTCAATGCCGGCCATGCCGTTGGCGCCTATTGTACGGGCAGCAAAGGCACGCGAGAAGACGCCGTCGGTCGTTCAGATAACAGAGGGATTCCCGGAGAGGGTCGAAGGTCGGCTCCTGCTGCTACCTAAGGACAATCTCAATACTGACGGCATTTATGGAAAAGACGTAACCTATCGCGATGACCTTACACCGGAGCAGATGGGGCAAGCTGCTATGCTCAACTATGATCCGGAGTTTCAGAACATAGCTATTGCCGGTGATATCATCGTCGGAGGGCTTAACTTCGGTTCCGGCTCATCGCGGGAACAGGCAGCCACTGCCCTGGCACACCGTGGAATCCGCATGGTGATAGCGGAGTCTTTCTCACAAACGTATCAACGAAACGCTTTCAATAATGGGTTCATTGTAATTGAATGTCCATCGCTGGTTCAGCATCTTCGAGAGGCCTTTGCCGCCGAGGTGGGGGTTGGCACGCGTACTATTCCTGCTGGTTTGGCCATAGTTAGCTTCAGCGAATCATCACTTGTTTACGACGGCAGAAGCTTCAATTTCCAGCCACTGGGAGTCGTGCCTCAGGAGCTTATTGTGACTGGAGGGGCGGAGGCCATGATCGCCAAACGTCTGCGAAGATAAACGGCGAGTCTGCATAACCTGTTGGCGGGTTGTTGCGTCTGTAACGAATATAACGGCTGCCGATAATAAGCGGTTTTTTATTGAAAATCTTGCTGAAAAGCTGTGTCGAAGGCGTTACACTGCGCTGATAATTGGTAACAAAGGCTGGCTGTAAAAAGCCAGCCTTCACCGAAAGAGAGTGGCGGGTTCGTCGGTAGGAGGAGGAACGACGAACTCGCCCATACTTTTGCGCGCCGTCCTCACTGCCTGCCCGAACGTATTGGATGTTGCGTCAGGCCCGATGTACTTCATAGCGTTGCATGTCCAAGCGTAGCGTCAAGCCCCCGGAATCTACCGGAGAACATAGGCGTTCAGCCGCTACACTTGGATAGAACTTGCTCTAGTCATCGGAAGTGCCTGAGCCGGTTTGGCTTTTACCCTTTTCCTGGCCACAATTGCGGCCACACTGCCTCCTCACGGCTTGCCTGAGGGTATACTCGATCTGGGCATTCACACTGCGCAACTCTGCATCCGCCAAGCGCTTCACGTCTGCCCACAGATCTTGCGGCAATCTGAGCAGGATTGATTTTTTATCTGCCATTAGCACATTGCACTAGTATAGCGAGCCCGTATTGACAACAGGGTGAGCTGCTTTGTCGCCACAAAGGACGACGAGCAGGTTGCTTACCATTGCAGCTTTTCGTTCCTCATCCAGTGTAACGGTATTGTTTTTCTCCAAATGCTCCAATGCCATTTCGACCATGCCCACAGCTCCTTCGACTATCAGACGACGAGCGGCGACAATAGCCTGAGCCTGCTGCCGCTGCAGCATGGCGCCGGCGATTTCCTGAGCGTAGGCCAAGTGACTTATACGAGCCTCATCCACTATCACTCCGGCCTTGCCAAGCCGGTCACTCAACTCACCTTGCAGGTCGTGAGACACTTCATCGATACTGCCCCGCAGAGTGAGCTCCGCCTCATCAGACGCATTATCGTAAGGGTATTTGGTGGCCAAGTGCCGCACTGCGGACTCACTTTGGACTGTTACGTATTCGGCATAGTCCTCCACGTCGAAGCAGGCTTCGGCAGTGTTCTGCACTCTCCATACAACAACCACCGCGATCTCAATAGGGTTTCCTCTATTATCATTGACTTTGAGCCGTTCGCCATTGAGGTTGTGGGCACGCATGGACACTTTCTTCACGGACATGAAGGGGTTGGTCCATCGGAACCCGGAGTCCTTCGTTGTGCCCTTGTACTCGCCAAAGAGAAGCAGCACGGCAGAGATATTGGGCTGCAAAGTGAAGAAGCCAAAAAGCAGAACAAGCCAGACCATGCTGAGGATGATCCCGACCACCAGTCGCCAGACTGATATTACTCGTCCGTGATCGATTGAGCCGACAATCATCCAGGCACAACCGGCAGCGAGCAGCAGAAGTAGGGCCAACACAACCCACCCACTAACAGTAGAAACGAGTTTCTCTTTAGTCATAATTGTCAGGCCTCCATATCTGAAAGATATGTTTAGTATATCATAGATATATCAACTAAGCCACTGGAAAGCTTGCTGCCCAGACGGGCTAGGCGTAAGCAATTGATGCTAATAGGTTTAGGTGATGTGTGATCTTGTAAGTATCGGTGTCGTCACCTTATGGCTGACGTCGACTGCCGGGCCAGCCGGGCTGGAAGTCTCGACTGCGCTGATCGACATACTCTTCGTCAACGGGCTGGGGGTGAAGTTCGGTTTTAACCGGCCCCAGGGCATCGTCAGCAGGCATTGTTGCCTTTGTGATGGCAGCAGCCTCGGACCTTCCCACTAGCTCAACGGGCATCTGAAAGGCCCTCGGAGGCTCGGGAGGCACGTTTGGTTCGGCGTTGTCGGCATTATGCACGTGCAGAGTCTGAGTGGGAAAAGCGAAATCAACTCCCAGATGGCGCGCCAGTCGCAGGATGTCCAGGAAAAGCCGATGTCGTTCGCGAAGCTCGGTGCTCCAATCGGGCACCTTGTGAAAGCAATACAGGAGCATTTCCAGGGCACTGGCCCCGAAGCCATTGAAGTAGACGTGATAGTAGTCTTTGCGTGTGTGCGGGTGTCGGCGAATAAGTTCACGTATTCCCTCGCAGAAGGCCTCGATTTTCTCCGGAGGCGTATCATAGGTTATTCCCAAACGGCAGCTGATTCTTCGGTATGCTCGGCGGCCCATGTTGTCTACGGTTGCATCAATGAGCTTGCAGTTGGGTATATATATCTGCGAATTATAGAAAGTGCGAATCCGAGTGCTTCGGAAGCCGACCGTTTCCACCGTTCCTTCCGCGTCTCCTATTTTAACCCAATCTCCAACCTCAAATGGTCGATCAATCATTACTGTTAATGAGCCGAAGAGATTCTTGAGCGTATCCTGAGCAGCGAGGGCAAATGCCAATCCACCTAGCCCTAGGCCACCAAGGAGTGTTTGAAAGTTATCAGGGAACAGTCTGCCTGCGAAGTACACCACTCCGCCGATTGTCACGAGGACCTTGCAGAGTTTGCGTCCGAACGGAACAAGCATCTCGTCGAACTTTGAGGGAGTTCTTTCAGCAACGATGAGCAGGTAGCCGGCCGCCAGGTCTATCCCCCGCCATGTCGCCCAGATGGCAGAAACGATGATGATGAACCAAACGGTCGTGGTTGAGACGTTGCCCCAAACACTCGGGAGCCAAAGGTAGGGGAGGAGATGAAGCCAGGCAATGCCCATTGCCAGGAAGCCTATGGGACGCAAAGCTCCTTCCTCAAGGCGAGCGTCACTTCGCCCTTTGAGACGTCGCAGGAGGAGATGTAGTATTGCCCGAATAACCAACCGAGAGATGCGATCAGCCAGCCAACCGAGCAAAACAAGCAGGCAGAGGCCAATCCACTGCCAAATCCTCAGTGCTCCAACTGCGCCTTGCACAGCCGCCGGCAGATTGAGAAAGACCCAAAGTTCGGGCATCTCCTTGAAGCTGAACTTGCGGGCATACGGGACTTTCGGCGCATCTTTTGCGACCGCTCTGCACATCTCCGGAAGATCGGCCAACGTCTTGCTTGAGAAAAGCCATCTTCCGTCATCGAGACGTCGAAGGGATATATTCCAGTTGCCGACTACTCGGTATACATAAGGCGACGGCGTCGCAGGCGACTCAGGAAGTTCGAGCACCTTGACGTAGACTGTGCGGTCAAGAACGAATTTCAGGGCGTCAGCCAGCAACCGCGCCTGGCGGTCATGTGCTTGGATACCGGTATACTCGGAGAGATCCAGGCACGCAGCTGCTTTCATCGCATCCTTGGCCTGGTGAGCTTTGAGAAAAGTTTCCATGGTTGCCTGGGGCGAGGCAAACGTTTCTGGAACTTGGTGGGATGGCTCTGCAATAACACGTTCGGACGCTGGGGCTGCAGATGTGGCGTCACTCTTTGGTGCTCCGGAAACGTCGTCTTGGGCGGCAAGCAACGCAATCGATTTGACCGTTCGCGCGTCGAATTGCCACAGGCCGTCTGGCTGGCGAACCAATCGCACCAAGCAGCCAAGCTGCTCTCCTGTTTCCTGCTCAAGCAGACAGTGCTCAATTCTGCTACCCTGTGAGCGCAACTCTTCGAATTTGGCGTTGGTTGCAAGCTTCCGGTGCTGGAGAAACTCTCCCAGGCGCAGTGCCAAGGTGGGCGCATTGTCTAGATCATCCCCAGGTAATTCAGAAACATCCAAGTACTCGACAAGTTGCTGACGCGAATCCGCATCCCCCTGGCGGTAAAGACGCATGAAACCACTAAGACAACTGTGGGCATCAGTGCGATAAGTGTCTTCCGTTTCTGAAGAGGGAACGGCGGTGTCCGGACCGTCAGTGCCATCAGCTCGCACCGGCAAGTTGAGAATGCTGGCCGCGAGGAAGAGCGTTGCCAATAGTATGGAACGAACTAAATAACGCATTCGTTGATTATGCTCAGCAATACAGGGAATACTGTCCGAAATACGGTTTCTTGCAACGCCACCTCTGCCCAGGCCTGCCTCACTTTGACTTCATTGAGTTGAGAAAGCAAGTTGCGTTGCGATTCAGTTACAGTCCTCGCACCTGTCAACGCTCGCTCTCTAGGAAAGCCTTCACCGCCTCCGGAATTCCCTCTTCGTAGGAAACAGACGGCTGCCAGCCAAGTACTTGGCGAGCCTTCTGGCACTCAAAGAAGGTCTTTCGCCCCATGAGCCAAACAGAGTAGCGTGTAACGAGTGGAGGCTTCTTGAGTCGCAGCAGATGTCCAATGACCTCGAGCATGAAAGCAGCATTGTATGCCACACGATAAGGTACTCTCTTCTTGACTGGCGGCTCTCTGAGGGTATTCGCGACTAGGTCGAAATACTGACGCTGGGTCAGCACACCGTCATTGCTGCAATTAAAAGCCTCACCGGCTCCCTTGTCAGATTCGGCCGCGGCGATTGCCGCTTCTGCGACGTTTCCTGCATGAACAACGTTCAATCGGTTTTCGCCATCCCCTATCAACTTAATCTTCCGACGGCGTATTGAACTGCACAGCCGCGCCATCGTTGTGCGGTCTCGCGGCCCATAAAGCCAACTCGGTCGGATTATAGTTACAGAAAGATCTCCCTTGTTGTGGGCACTCCAAACAAGCTTTTCTGCCTCGACCTTGGCACGACTATAGTAGCTCCACCGGTAGAGCCCCTGCCCGAGCGGAGCTGTCTCATCTAGAACCAACCCCTCACCATCAGGGTGCCCATAGGCGCTGATCGAACTAATGTGCAAGAAACGTTCGACGCCGGACTTCGCAGCCGCGGCAAGTAGGTTTCGAGTGCCGCCGATCGTGATTCTTTCGAACTCGTCCCAAGGGCCCCAGTCTCCAACGCGAGCTGCAGAGTGATATACCGTGCTCACTCCGGAACAGGCTTTTCTGAGCGAGTCAGAATCGACTACGTCGCCTTGAAACAGCTCCACCCCTTGGGATTTTAGAAAACGGGTATCGCTGCCAGACCGAACAAGTGCCCGGACGCGCCGACCGCGTCTGACCAGTTGCTCGACAATGTGGCTGCCCAACAAGCCGGTACCGCCTGTTACAAGGTTGATTTTATCTTCTTGTTGCACGTTATCTTGCTCACTTCTTCATTGACTATAGTGACCGGGCACAAAATAAATACGAACGTCCCGATGGTCAAGAATCGCATTTGTAAGCAAGTAGGAAAGAAGAGTTTTGAATGAGTCAGGTTGAGCAAGTGGCTAGAATCCGATGTACTCAGGATCGAAATCCTTGTCCTCGTAGCCATTGTTCAAGTGCACATCGCGAAACACGTAGCTGCCAAGAAGCACTTCGCGTTTTTCATCCGCATAAGAGTAGCATGCGGTAGGAAGCAAATGCTCTTGGTCAATATGAAGCACAAGAACGCGGTCAGGATACGGTTCTTCACTCCCGTTGTAGGGAAGCATGCGCTCCAGTACATACGTTGGACGACCATCAACTTGTCCGGTTCCCACGTACTTCAGGCAGAGGACTCCTTCCTGTTGGGCCTTGCGAGAGTACTGCAGCACCAAATCAAGCGTTCGACCAAACCCAAACTGATCGATAGTGCGTCGCGAAGCTTTCTTAGCTCTAGGGCCATGAATAGGTTGCTGAATCTTGGAGATGAAAACGCGGACAATAGCCCCGCCTGGCTCAGCCCAAGCCAACTCATTGCCGTCGTCATCCACCCACATATCCTCGACGTATAGCGCCCGTTTGCACTCGCCGATATTCTCGACGAATGTCATGTCCACACTGAAAGGTTCCTCGCGAAATCTAACCACGGCAGTCTGCTGATCCCGTACCTTGCCGCGAAGGCATTCGCGTTTGACAAAAGTACAAGCATAGTCCTGCACAGTGCTCTGATAGTGTTCGCGGCAGTACTCTAGAAATCCAAGGGGATCGTGGCTGGCCCAAGCCTCAAGAGTGCCGCCAGCGCCACCGCCAATTCGATCGCGCGGAAAACTGTAGTGCGCCAAATGCACCATATTGTCCGCAGCGATGGCGGGCGTGCCCGGTACAAGGGCCAGAAACGAGAACAGCGATGACAAAAACAACAAGGAACTCGCTATGCCCAAAGCACGCTTCTCGATTGTCGTTGAACCGGAATCCACGGTTTGCACCTCAATAGTTCTCCACATGGATGTCGCCCGTTACCAGCCAGTGGGATAGACATCCTCGATGGAGAAGAGAAACGGCTAGCTGCCCAACTGGCTAGCTTACACTACAGCACCGACCTAATCTTCAGCCACATTCGATTATCGGTCCTCTCGCTTGTTGGGCTACAGCCAACTCCATGAACACGATCATAACCGCGCCTGAGTTATGTGGTAATTGTATGCGCCTGCCAGGTGGCAGGCCAGTCTTTCTAGCTAACTTGGGGTATCTATCTTGAAACATGCTTTAGGAAGGCTGGCCGACGCCAGATAAAGGCAATCTGATCTCGAATACAGTACCTTCCCCAATGGCAGACGTGACGTGTACAGAGCCGTTCAGGACCTTCAAAATGCCGTGCGCAACCGCCAGCCCGAGCCCCCTGCCGGAGATGCGTTCGTCTCCAGACCCTTTTGTACTGTAGAAAGGCTCGAAAATGCGGGTTAGAGTTTGTTCGTCCAACCCGCAACCAGTATCGCCAATCTGAATCCTGGCATGACGATCGGTATAGTCTGCCCTAATTGTTAACATGCCGCTCGACGACATTGCCTCTACGGCGTTATCTATCAGGTTTTCCAGAACCGTGTGCAAAGCGGACCGAGGGACCTCGACTACGGGGATCAGCTTGAGATCCACTTCAAGGCCAATATGTGTTCCCCGCAGCTTGCTCTCAATCTGCTCAATGACTTCGATCAACACTTCTCCTAACTCGGCAAGAGTGGCATCACGGAAATCGCCTTGCGCAAACGCGAGCAAGCTCTCGACTAAGCCCGTGGCGCGAGTGAGAGCGGCTGCGGTCTTCTCCATAACTCTCTGCTGAATCAGTGGTTCTCCCGACGCCAACGCAAAATCGACACTTGTAACCACTCCGCCGAGAATGTTGTTGAAGTGGTGCGATAAGGCTCCGGCCATCTCTCCCAAAGCTGCCATTTTCGACTTTTGGGCGAGCCGTTGCTGCAGAATCGTACGGTTTGTGATATCGCGGACGCAGGCCAGCCCTCCAATCTGCTGCTCTTGCGTCTTGAAAATCGGTGTCACCAGAGCCGCAAGGTATCGCTTCTGTCGATACGAATTCACCAAAGCGAACTCGAATTCGGAAGCTTTGCCATACTCGAGGCACTCAAAGAGAAACCGGGCACTCGTTTCCCGTTCATCCAACGGGATTAACTGCGACCAATCTGTGCCGATCATTTCCCTGGCACTAGCACCGAATATGTGGTCGGCGGCGGGATTCCACGCGGTGATCGTTCCCTGAAGATCAGCTGCGACCATGGCCATCCCGGCGTCATGGAAAACCATTTCATGATAGCATGCTCTAGCGCATGGTTGCTCTTCAGTCGCCACGTCTTTCCCTCTTATTTGAATGGTTCGACTCATTGAGAGACGGCAACCATGTCCCTACCTGACTCGCACAGGTATTGGAGTAATACACAGAACTGTCTCCCACTGCTGCATCTCCAGGGTTGACCTGAGGAAACGACTTCCCAGAAGGTAGCCGTCTGCGCCAGCCCTACTTGGCCCGATTACCAGAAACTGTCCCGGTTCAATCACTATTGTCGCGGCCAGCTCATCAAACACCTGCCCATCGTAGTCGCGAATCGAGAGGACCTCTCCTCCTCGGTCGACATATTTAATTGTACCACGCGACTCCTTTATGACTGGCGTAAACCTTAATTCAACCCTTCCGAGGTCCTCCTCGGTCATTGCATAGTCGATATTCAGGCGAGTAGTTCCGTGGCGCAAACTACCACCAGTTAGCTTACCACCGCGGCTATGAACGAAGTAGGTGTCGCCATCAGATACTTCACCCAAGTCGATGGCGAGAGGCAACCCATCTTCCGCTACATGCTCTCGTCTCATGCTCCTGGCGCCAGTTTCTTCGAAAATGGCTTCGAGTGCCGGCCAAGCGTCTCGGTCTGCTACGCCCACCCTGAAGCCATTGCGTGCGAGCAGCGCCGTCAGGCCAGGATCGCCAATGTTCTCGTCTATGTGATTCCATATCTTCAGAGAGTGCTGAACTGTCCCGAGAGGTAATTCGATCCGCATTACGCTGAAGCGCAATCGCACTACCACTAGGCCGTTTGCGGGTCTCGGCTCCGCTGCGTCGGCAACAAACGGAACGCCGGGTGTTCCCAGCGGGTTTATGTCAGCCTGCGGCGGCGTCTGTTCGCTCGACCAAAAGGTTCGGAACGTCTCTCCGCACCCAAGCGGCCACAGAAGGCAAACCATCAACGAGACAGATTTCCAGATTAGTCGCCTCATACCGAGTAGCACAAGTAAGCTAGATCCGTCCCAAACGCAACCCTCAAACCGGCCGGAAGTGGAAGACTAGAATAGTCGGCGCTGTCGAGCGGAGGGGATATTGAGTTGCTGACGGTATTTGGCCACAGTACGTCGTGAGATGTCCACACCCTTGCCTTTGATTATGGCAGCGATTTGTTCGTCGTTGAATGGCGCGTTTTTGTCCTCTTCCTCGACGATTTTGGAGACACTGGCCTTTACGCTGTCCCAACTCGTACTTTTCCCTTCAGTAGTTTTGGTTCCCCCTGTAAAGAAATACCTCATTGGGAAAATCCCTCGAGGCGTCTGTACGTACTTGCCGGCCACTGTTCGACTGATAGTAGAAGGATCGCATTCAAGCTCCTCGGCCAGGTCACTCATGCGCAAGATTTTTAACCCTTCCGCCCCAATCTCGAAGAAGTCTGCTTGAAGTTCCACAATCCTTTGGGCCACCGCTAAGAGCCGTTCCCGTCGGAATTTGATGGCATCCATGAGGGCCGATGCCGATTCCACATGGCTACGAACGAATTCCCGCACTTCCTTGCTGCAGTTGCGGTCCTTGACCATTGCAAGAGCTGATTTGCTGATGCGCAAACGCGGACTGCTTCCTCTAGTAAGGCGAACGTCCAAGCCCCCTCCCGTGTCTGCGTACTCGATTACTACGTCAGGGGTTATCCGAGGGACATCAAGATCAACAACCGACAATCCTGGGTGAAGAACTAGCGTGGATTGCATGGCTTTGACCGCCTCAGTTATTTCCCCCAGAGAGTAACCGGTCGCCTTGGCTATTGCTGGAAACCTGTTTCGCACTACGTCTGCCAGATGATTGCGAACCAATTCCTTCTCGATAGTGTTGTCACCAGGCTGCGCCTCCAGTTGGAGCAACAAGCATTCACCGTAGTCTCTCGCCGCCACTCCGATGGGATCAAGACGCTGCACTTTGAGGAGCGCCGCTTCAAGCACATCAACTGCAACAGGAGGCTTGATTGTCGCGGCTACTTCGTCCAAGTGCATCCTGAGATATCCATCATTCTCCAGGCTGTATATGACTGCCTCGCCCGCTCGGCGCAGATCGTCCTCCAACTCAAGCACGGCCCATTGTTGAAGCAAATGATCAGCTAGGCTGGCTGGACGACTGGCCGCATTGGCCATAGCGTCCATTTTCGCGTCCCGCTCATCTCCGGCAGCTGCGTGCCTTCTGGCCTGAAACACAGAACTGAAGGAATCGTCCGTACCGTACTCCCTAGTTAACCTTTCCAGGCGGCGAAAACTTTCGATGTCAGTTTCCTGCCCCCCTGCCCGCTCGTCGTGGATTTCAGTGTGCCTATCCTGGGCATCAGGTTCGCTGACCTCCAACGCGCAGTTTTTCTCCATCTCCTCAGCGACCCGTGCCTCCAGTGCCATTGTATTAAGCTGCAGGATGCTCATGGACTGGATCAACTGCGGTGTGAGCTTCTGCTCCATCCGCATGTATTGACCTAGGGCCTGAGAAAGGGATTGTGACATGGCGAGTTGAGGCTTTGACAGCCTGCCAGCTCCAGAGATTAACAGGATTTCTTCAACCGATTCTATTGTGCCGATCTTCCCACGACGGCGCTGAACTTGCAAGACGACGATGCCAAGACCTGCCATGGGGCTCAACGAGTCTATCGACAGCTCGAGCGGCGCATCCGTGCGATAGAGACGACCTTAATGTGGTGTGATTGGGCCGCGTCATCTGCCATGACTCGGAACGGATGTGATTTGTGGACTGCGACTGCACAGCTTTGCCTGAAGAATCGCTCCCCCATCGCCACGATTGCTTTGCAGTTTTAGACTGGGGATCGGCCTCTTATCGCTGCCTCCAACATTCCCACTGTGGCGTATTCTATCTGCGATCCGACAGCTAGGCCTCTGGCAAGACGCGTCACTTTTACAGCAGTGTCCTTGAGGACACTCTCCAGGTAGAGAGCCGTTCCATCTCCTTCCACGGTTGGATTGGTGGCCAGAACTAGTTCGCTTACTTCGCCCGATCGAACTCTGCGTACAAGAAACTCGATGGTCAAGTCTCCCGGGTCAATGCCCTCCAGAGGAGCTATGTGTCCCATCAGCACATGGTAGACGCCCTTGACCAAGCCTGTTCGTTCAAGGGCAATCACGTCCTTCGGTTGCTCAACCACCCAGATCACGCTCTTGTCGCGCCGACTTGAAGTACAAATGGAGCACGGGTCGTGTTCCGTCAAGTTGAAGCACGTTTGGCAGTGAAACACGCTCTCCTTCACGTCGCGGATGGCCTGGGAGAGTTCAAGTGCGTCCTCCTTGGAGTTGCGCAACACATGAAACGCCAGCCGTTCGGCACTGCGCGGTCCTATTCCTGGTAGCTTCTGGAACGCCTGCTTCAGACGCTGCAGTGATTCTATTTCCATGCCAGATTCAACCGCTCTCCTTCATCGATCCAGTTGACTGCATGCAGACAGGATAGAAGACGTTTTCCACTCTATTTGCCCAGCAGACCCTCGAGTCCTGGAAGGTTCAGGCCTCCGGTCATTTGGGCCAAACCATCCTTCATTTCATCCTGAGCCCTCTTTGTTGCCGCACACGCAGCTGACTTCACCAAGTCCTCCAGCAACTCCACATCTGCGGTCGCGCTTGGGTCGATTTTAACATCCACGACAACGCCTTTGCCGTCCACGGTTATCCGCACCATTCCCCCACCGGTCTCGGCATCAAACCGCTTGTTTCCGAGCTCGTTTTGGAATTCCGCCATCCGTTCCTGAATTCCCCTGGCGTTTTTCATCAACTCGACGATATTCCCGAATCCACCCAGCATAAGTGTTTCCTTCAGATAATCTCAATCACCCTTCGAGCACACCAAGCCATTCGAATAGCACGACCTGCTCATTGAGCTTGTTGCGGCAACCCGGCGCACCGCATTCTCCAAAACATCTCGACACCGACCTCGCTGATAGTGCCAGCGGCTCAGTCACCATCTGTTCGTTGCCTGACATCGATTATTGCCCCCTTTGCCTGAGTCACTGCTTGCTTAATCAACTGCGACTCCAGCAGGGTGGCACGATCCTGCTCGGTAAGCTTCACCCCCTCGCCACGCCCCGTGTCCGTTCGCCTCTGTGATGCTGACCTTGCCGCGGCTACAGGACGCGGAGGCAACAGGCCGGATGGTGTACTACTGACTGTTGCAGCATCACTCTCGCCCTTCCTTCTAGGCTCAGGAGCTGTGATCAGGGACGGAGGCGTTTTTTTTTTATGCTCCTGCGTTTTCCCCATTCCTTGCTCGCGAGCAAGTTTGCGCACCAGATCTGGAACACTCGTGAATGCACCTGTCATCGTCATTCTGACAATGGCAGCGTCCATCAAAGGACGCGGCGAACTGCACGACTTCACTTGGCGCCGAACCTCCTCCATCAAGCCAATCAAGTATACATAAGTTGCCGCATCGTTCCTCTTCGCCTGCACATCCATCTGTTGCCGCACTGCAGATGAGAGATCCAGAAGATCGGTTTCAGATCCGCATACACGCAGAAGCATCAGGGTTCGCAGATGGTCGATCAGTGAATCGCACAGTCTGGCCGGCGAGTTGCCACAAGCTAACATGGTGTCGACGCAACGCAAAGCCACAGTGGCATCGCCGTCGAATACTGCGTCCAGGACTTCGTGAACATGTTCGTCGTGCGCCGTTGGCAGCAGGTTGTCAATAAGTTCCTCAGTGAGATCCGCAGTGCCATACGCCAAAAGCTGATCGAGCAATGAGAGCGCATCGCGCATTGAACCATTGGCCAAGCGTGAAACACGGCGGAGGACTGCTTCCTCGGCGGTAATCTTCTCAGTTTCGAGAATCAGACGCAACTGCCCCAATAAGTCTGCGGGGCTAATGCTTCTAAAGTCAAACTTCTGGCAGCGGCTCTTGATGGTGGCGGGCACCTTATGTGCCTCGGTAGTCGCCAGCACGAATTTGACGTGTTCCGGGGGCTCCTCCAGTGTCTTCAGTAGCGCGTTAAATGCTCCGGTACTGAGCATGTGGACTTCGTCGATAATGTATACTTTGAACCGAGATCGAGCGGGCTTGTAAGCCGCATTACTCCTAAGATCTCGGATATTGTCGACTCCCGTGTTGCTGGCCGCATCAATCTCAATTACGTCGAGATCACTCCCCTCGGCAATCCGTAGGCAGGACTCGCATTCACAGCAAGGTGTTGCCGTCGGAGCATCTGCTGCGAAGCAGTTCAGCGATTTGGCCAGGATTCTGGCCATCGAGGTCTTGCCCACCCCACGTGTGCCAGTGAAGAGATACCCATGGTGGATTCTACCCGTTTCTATCGCATGCTTCAGCGTAGTTGATATTGCCGGCTGACCTACCAACTCGTCAAAGGTGCGGCTTCGATACTTTCTGGCGAGGACTTCATAAGCCATTCGGTAAAATCCAATATCCCGCGGGTCTTAGTCATTCCAGAAAGCTTTCCAGCCCACTAGAAGACAAAAAAACGGCGACGAGCATTGACGGCCAGGTTGATCCACGGCACCTGAACTCAACAGGTGGGCTGCTCTGTCTCCAGCCTGACCCGATATCTGCGGAGCCCACTGCATGGGACCCGACCGTCAATGGTCGCCACCGAAGTCCATGATTCGACGGCAAATACGGGCGGCTGCATCGCTACCGCATGAGCCACTCGCATCATCTGTATTTATACCACACAGTACAAGAAAGGAAACTTTTCGTCGAGGCCCTCCGCGAAACCTTCACTCCCCCTCTATCACCGGCGATGAGACTGCGTCTCGCTCCCGCGGTGCGTCCACGATTCGAACGTCTCTAATGTAGACACTGCGCTGCGGCTTGCCCGTCCGAACATCCTCTACGGGAAGGTTCATTAGTTTATCGAGAGTTTTGAAAGACTCTTCACCGACCAAATCGGCAAACACCGTATAGCGTCCATCCCACGCCGGTATTCTGCTGTAGGCAATAAGAAACTGGCAGCTGGCAGAATCTGGATCGCTCTCCAACCTGGCCATACAGACGGTTCCACGATCTACCGGTTCATTGCTGAACTCGGCCTTAAGCTTCCGCCCATCGTGGCGTATCCCCGTCCCATCTCCGTTGGGACAACCGCCCTGCAGAAAGAACCCTGGCGAAATACGGTGGATTGTCTTCTGGTTGTAGAAACCTGACCTGGCGAGCTCGATGAAGTTGTCCACATGCTGCGGGGCGAGATCGTAGCAGAAACGGAGCCGCATGGTGCCCTCATCGGTCGCGATCATAGCCTCCTTATAAGTTTCCACCCTCAGCAGCACTTGGTTTGATGTGATCAGGCCACCGTATGGTTGCCAGACAATCCGGTATTCGCCGGCGGTCCTCAACGGTGGGTAGTACTTGGTGATGTCAACCGTTATTCCGACGATACTCTGAGGGGCAATCACAAGCTCGGGAGCAGCAGCTGGAAGCTGGTAGTCAAAGACGTCCGTCCACGTCCGATCGAATGCCCCCCGAATGACAAGGCCGGTGTATGCAGCTCCACTGAAGACATGACAAAGAGGAAGTCCTCCCTCTGGGCTCTGTGATAATCCGGCAGTATCACTCAGGGTGAGAGTGACGGGCTCATCGGAAGTATTGCGCAGAGTGAAATCCATGAGGATGGCCTGGCCCGGTGGTACAGTCAGGCTAGGAACACTTATGTTAGCTTCTATCGCCTCAAAACGGTCGGCAAGAGCAGATGCAGGGACTGCAAAACAAGCCACCAAGGCTGCCAGATGAAGTACTGTTGTTCTCATAGGTCGGCACTGTGCCATGCACACAGACCCTCCTTGTACAACGGTTTACCAGCAAGCACCCGGCTCAGGGCGCAACTGCCGTATTTTCGCCGCTTTACGCCACTTGTCCACAAACTTATTGATCGGTCGCATATCGCCCTGCCAAGTTATACTCTCGCGGCCAACGAAAGTTGCGTCAAGCTTGACCGCAGCTCGCCGAGGGCAACAATGATTCCAATTGAGCGAAGAGATTGCAGGGCAGATGATCGGACATATGCGAGGTTGGTCAAAGCTATCAGTATGTATCATATGTACCGCAGGTCTGGCCGGATCGGGCTGCGTGGAGGATGGTCAGCGCACTCAAAACAGAGTGCCTCGAAGGCCACATCGCGTTATAGCGACAGCGCCGAGCAACGCGGAGATCATTTGCGCTCTTGGCGCCGAAGACTGCCTTGTAGCGGTGAGCCCTTTTAGCACGTTTCCACCATCGTTGGCGGCGTTACCGAAAATCGGCGGTATCCGTGATCCAGATCTTGAACGCATCGTCTCGCTGCGTCCGGACTTGATGGTTCTTCGAGGGCACAGCTCACAGCTGGAAAGTCTTGCAAGTCAACATTCACTAGCTATCTACCGAGATCGCACAGATTCACTCGACAGTCTCTTTGTGACCATAAGGGACCTGGGGGAGATCCTGGGGCGTACCGAGTCTGCTTCCGACATAATCGATTCGATAAGGAGGGGACTTGACGAAGTTGAGAGTGCCTCGGCAGGTGGCGAACGATTGCGGGTGTTATTTACTATCCGATCACCTGACCGTCTTGCTGCAATCACAACCATAGGAAGGCACTCGTACATTCATGATCTAATCGAGATTGCCGGCGGAAGAAATCTTTTTGGCGATATGGAAATGGGCTACCTGGAGACCAGCTTAGAGGAGGTGATCGCACGCAAGCCAGACGTAGTGGTTGAGGCCATGCCTGGTTACGATCTGAACGGGGCTGAAAGATCGCGACTAACTCAACAGTGGAGTGAAATGTGTATGATCCCAGCTGTGGAACGAGGGAGGATTCATTACCTGACCGAGGACTACACCTTAGTCCCTTCTCCAAGGATTGTCTTATTGGCAAGGGAGTTGCAGAGACTGATCATGAGGGATAAAGGTAATGCTTCGCACTCCTAACGATCCGGTACTGAAGGCGACCGGACTGGAGTACGGATTCGAACCCGACCACACTTTTCTGGGCCCCGTCGACTTGGATATTCGTTTGAATAGTCTACACGCAGTGGTTGGCCCCAACGGCGCGGGTAAGAGCACGCTACTTCGCCTGCTGATTGGATTGCTGTCGCCTCGACGAGGCTCTGTGCACTTGTGCGGTCGCCATCTCGACACATACACGATGAACGAACGAGCGCGGAGGATTTCCTTTCTCCCTCAGCAGCCGTATTCCCCTCCCGATCTTTGCGTGGAAGACGTGGTCAAGCTCGGTCGCCATCCGTATCGAGGACTCCGCCTATTTGAGTCTCCGTATGACCTGGCTGTTGTGCGGGAAGCGATGCAGCGGACGGACACGCTTCAGTATGCCAGCCGCCCAATGAGCACGCTTTCTGGAGGGGAAGCACAGCGAGTTCATTTGGCGGCGGCACTTGCTCAGGAGCCGCAAGTATTGGCACTGGATGAGCCAACTTCAGGTTTGGACCTGAAGCACCAAGTAAATGCTTTCAAGCTGCTTCGTGGTTTGGCATCTGCAGACGGGATCGCAGTAATAGTGGTTACTCATGATCTGAATCTTGCAGCTCATTACTGTGATGAGGTGACCGTATTGGCTGACGGCAAGAATGTGGCATGCGGATGCCCGGTGCGGACGCTGGTTGCGGAAAGATTAGAGCCTGTTTACGGTGTTCGCTTTCACTGGGCAGGGGCAGAAGGCACTGATCGTAGATGGCTGGTGGTAAGTGACATGGATGCCGAGTGCGGACGGGGGAGGCGCTGATGGAGCATTCAAGAGGCAAGTGGCGCACAGTGAGTCTCGCCCTTTTTCTTGGCATTCTACTGCTCTTGCTGGTCGCCAGTCCGGGCATTGGCACACATGAGGTGGGCGTTGGCGTAGTCGATGCGTGGCGATCTCTGTTGGCGGACCATCCGGACCCTGCTCTACACGGCATAGCGTGGCAGCTTCGCTTTCCCAGATCGCTCAAAGCGCTTGTTGCTGGAGCAACGTTGGCTCTTTCGGGAGCGGTATTCCAGACTCTTTGTCGTAATCAGCTGGCAACGCCCTACACGCTTGGTGTTGCTAGTGGAGCATCTCTCGGGGCCCTGCTGGCCTTCAAACTCCATTGGGTCACAAGCTACTTTGGCCTTTCGTCAGTGTCGCTGGCCTCGTTCATGGGGGCTTTGCTCGTTTTGGCCCTTATCCTCATCCTGGCGCGGTCATCCGCGCGCATTACAGGGAACTCACTTCTACTGGCGGGCGTTACGATTGGTTTCTTCTGCTCTGGCATGATGATGTTTGTCACCTCTCTGGCAGATGTGACTGAGACGCATCTGACAGTCCGCTGGCTAATGGGAAGTCTGGACACGTTTGGCGGTGTGGAGATAAAGACGCTTCTTCCGTTTGTTGTGCCCGCGTGGGCGATACAATTGCTGATGGCCCGATCGCTCAATCAGTTTTCAGTTGGCTCCGAGTTGGCGATGTCACGTGGAGTCAATGTCTTGCGTACTGAGATCCTGGGCATTCTCGCAAGCTCTCTGGCTGTTGCTGCAGTTGTCTCCTTGTGTGGCCCCATAGGGTTTGTTGGATTGATTATTCCCCATTTATGCAGACTGCTGGAACACTCCGCTACCCCTATGGATGTCCCTGGTCCAACGCTTCGCACTTTGGAGCAACCGCGACCCCTTCGCGTGCTGGATAACCGTCAGAACCACGTCAATACAAGCCGCCGCATAGTGACTTTTTCAGGGACGACTAATAACATCGAGGGTCCGGCAGAGTTGGTTGGCGGAACGTCCAATAAGTTGATGCTATTTGCCCGAGCATGGTCTTCGCATGAGCAATGCATTGGCGGGAGTGTCAAGGTGAAGTAATCATTCAGGAAGGAACTCCGCAGCAACAGGTGAAATCGCCTGCCGGATTTTGCTCATCGCCCGTCGCTCGATCTGTCGGACCCGCTCTTTAGTGACTCCAAAGAGGCTTCCAAGTTCCTCCAGAGTAGCCGAATCCCCGCGACCAAAAAGACCGAAATGAGCCGTTACAATGGTTCGCTCGCGCTCCGTCAGGTTTTCCATCCCCGTTTTGAGTGTATCAGTCAGAGCACGCCGATCCATCAATGAATCTGCCTCAGAGCGATGATCCGCGGCGGCCTCAAGCAATTCGCTCTGGCCTGTTACGAATCGCCCACCGTGATAATGCTCTTCTGGAATAGTACGTGCGAAGTTCTTCATTATGGCCCATGATGCATAGGTGCTGAATTTGAATCCGCGGCCGAAGTCAAACCGCTCAATCGCTCTCAGCAGAGACATATTCCCATCTGAAATAACCTCGAAGAACCTGGGCGACCAACCAACGTGACGCTTTGCTATGCTCACAACGAGGCGCAAATTGGCTTGCACTATCTCCTTGCGCAATGATTCGTATGCCCCAACCAAGGCAGCGACAGCGTCCAACTGCCCTTGAGTCACACGGCATACGTCTAATGATGCGATCAGTTTCGCCGCCTTGAATTTGAGATAATTGTAGCGACGAAAAGCGTCGAGCTCTTGCTCTGGCGTTAACAAAGGAATCTGGTAGAGACTGCGCAAATAAGCCGGAAGGTCTCGCGGCGCGCGTGCTTTGCGTGGCTCATTCGATGCAGCTGGTCGAGGAACGTCGAGAATCAGCTTGTCAGCGTTTGGAGCATCGAAAAGCTCGTTGTAGACATAGGCGGTCGGCTCGGCCTTGTACGTTCTAGCAGCCATTTCCCGAACGACTTGTTGTACGTTGTCCACCGAAGCACCAAGCTGAGACGCGATTTCCTGGACACTTGTTCCTGATCGATGGGCATCCCAAATGCGTCGATGCCTTTCCGGCGCAGCTGGAATTCCCCCTTCGACAAACAGGGCAGTCTCCGGGTGAGCCTCATCGTATCTTCGGAGCGTATAGCGGATAGTCTCGACAGCGCGACCTGTATTCTCAGCCAATTCCCGGGCAATGACATGCAGCCTCAGCCGGCGCTCCGACAGCAGGCTGCGAGCCGCCTCAACTATACCATCCTTTTCTTCTTCCGTAAGTTGTTTGAAGGCAGCGCCACGTCGCACCAGGGATTTATTCGCGGCAACGAACCGATCCACCGTAGCCTTGAGGTAAACAAGCCGGGAGACCCCATCCTCAAACACCGCGCGAAAACCCATCAGCCCGCGCCTTCGCCATCGTCGAATGGTCTTGGTGCTGACTTCAAGCTTTTCCGCAACGTCATCGTATGTATAGAAGCAATCCTCAATCTCTGTGGTGGCGATTGCGGTCTTTCGAGTTATCTGTTCCGCCATCAGAACCAAATCACCAACGAGCTTGTCGCCGGCGATTGGACCTTTCACTAGCTCCCGACGGTTGCGATACCCGGTGATGGCGTGACAGACCATGTCGTATGGGTAGGTGCGTTTCTTGTCAATTAGCGACAGCAACGACTCGATTCCCATGATCTGAGAAAGGCGCTGCCTCTTGGGTGAGATGGTGAGCTGGTGACTGAGCTCTGCAAGATCTTTGTTGGCGAACTTAGACATCGTCCTTGGCTCTACCCTGGTTATCGTCCCTATCTACGATCTATCTTAGTACTTCAGGGACCAAATGCAAAGCGGATCTTACCTTATTTATCACCCCGCGTTTACGAGGCCTCCAGAACATCGCTCGCTATCAGGCTATCTCCTTATAGGACCGGGCGGCCTGCTGAGTCTATCGAGACCTCAAGAAAGTATTCATTCTTACTAGATGTCGGGCAACCACTCTCACGATAATAGTGGCTGGCATGGCATCTGCTTGGATTATCACTGCAATTATTACATTGGTAGTTAAATCACTGCTGCCTCCAGGTCGAAGGCAGACTTCTTGCGTCGGGCGTACGTCCCAACTCCGGCCAGCACAACAGCCATCATTAGGTATGCAATAGCCGTCTCCCTCGCCCTGCTGAAGACCGGCGCTACGACCTCCGTCGTGGTTATGAGCAGATAGTCTATGTTGTTGCCACATAGCTGGTAAGCGTGAGTCAGGCCGACTAGCGTCGTGGCTGCTCCGACAATTGCCCAAACCGAGGCACTGAAAAAGCGACGATCGATTAGATGAGCTGCCATCGCTGCGACGATCATGCACGTGAAGATGTAACCGCGTTCCAGCATCACCAGGCCCTGAAGCAGAAAGCCATTTACTTCGGCCGCAGGCTTGCTGAGTAATACCGCCTCCGCCGTTGTGCCGCCTGCCGCATTGAAGGCGCCGAGCACGACAGTTGCACCCCATGCCGCTATTGCAGGGAAAAGCCCTAGAGCAACTGCTGGAGCATGTCTGCTGGGCGTTGCCTGAAATGCCTGAGCTGTAATGACCACTCCAATCCAAAGGACTATTGCGATCCCGGCCTCCATTGGAACCAAAGTCGCCACGGTGGATACGGCACCGATCAAGCAAATCAAAGTGATTACCAGCCCGTTCAGTGTTGAATAACCAGCTCGAGCGCCAAGCGCCTTCCAGCCGGGATGACCTATGTAGATTGTTGTGGGAAAGCAACTTCCGAACAGCGCACCTGCGATAGTCCCTATGCCGTTCACCGCCAACGAGGAGCGTGTCTCGTAGGAATCTCCAGCAGCCTCTGCTGACTCTATGTTCTGCAGGCTGCCAACCACGTTGAATAGCCCCATTGGGACGATGACGGCAAAGAACCCCAGCCATTGCTGGGCGGGAAGCTCACGGAACACGGAGACGATTTCACCACCACACCACACAGGAGCAGACCACCCAGCTACCGAGGCCACTTTCCCCATAGTCACGCCTGTCCATTCTCCCGGCAGCACCCACGCCAGGAGTGTGCCTGCCCCGACCGCCACTAATCCACCGGGCAAACCCCAGGGAAAACGCAACCCACTGAACATAGTGACGAGCACAATAGCCAGTGGAACTAATGCCACTAGAGGGCGTGCCCAGATCTGAAGAGCAAACGCCATTGATATGTAGCCAATGGCTATCCCAGCCAATGTTGAGAGAAGAGCTGCTCTAGGTGTGCGTCGCCTGACGGATTCCGCTACAAGGGAGCCAACTAACTCAATGAGGCCGCTGCCCACACTGGCAAGTAACCCCATCTTCCAAGCCAGTTCGGCGTTACTCGTTCGGGCGTATGTGGGAGCCATCACGAAAAACACGTACACGAGAAGCGACACCGTATTGATCCCGTAGGGAAGAGCTGTCACGTCGGTTCGTCCCGTCCTCCTCGCCAGCCTGTGAGCCTGCCAAGCATAGAAGACGTTTCCCAACAGCAGCGAAACGGCCGCCCCGGGCAGGATTCGTCCAAAGATGAAGTAGGCATTGTCTCCAGACATGCCGCAAAGCCCAGCGCATAGAGCGACCACGAGCAGCAACTGAACCATATTATCGACGAAAAGCCCGAAGAAACCATCAAGATCACGCTTAACGAACAGACGCATGACAGGTTACCTCAATCAACTGTTGTTTCTTACAACCCGACAATCTCGCAATGTGCATTCTCGCGCTGAGATCAGTGTTGGCAAGCGCAAAGCCTGCCCCGACAAAACAGTTGAATCGCTGCGAACTCATCCTGAGCTGGAAGAGCAGAAGGCAATCATCACAACGTGGCCATACCGAATATTACACTTTTGAGTTTGCCTTATTCGAGTCTCCCGTCTAACTTCTTGACTCATGTTAGGTGGATTGGATTCTATGTTCAGATTGCTCCCATTCGCACTGCTCTTAACCGTCCTCGCTGCTGGTTGCGTTGGCCCATCCCGTTCTACTACAACCGTTCCCCCTCCGATTTTCGAGACTTACGCGAAGAAGCCGGCGCAGCCTCGTGTTCAACATAGAAGAAGGTCGACGCCTACTATCGCTTCTCTTGCAGGCAAAACAATCATCGTAGACGCGGGACATGGGGGTAAGGATCCAGGCGCTCCTGGGGTCGGTCCGGCAGTGGAAAAGGTGGTGAATCTTGGAATATCTGCCAAGCTCGCGACAGCCCTGAGGAGAGAGGGGGCAGATGTGGCCATGAGTCGAACTGGAGACCGGTTTATCTCCTTGGACGACAGAGCGGCACTTGCCGATCGGCGGAAGGCCGACATGTTCGTGTCCATCCATGCTGACGCAGCAGCAAGCCCCTCTGCTCAAGGGGCGACCATATACATTGCAAGAGGAGCTTCCCGCGCCAGCCGCCACACTGCTCAGTCCGTAGCGTCGGCCCTGAAGCGTGCGGGAATCACTTGCCGCGGTATTAACAGGGCGGGTTTTCGAGTCCTGGTTGGGCACTCTCGACCAGCGATGCTGGTAGAGTGTGGGTTTCTGAGCAATCAACAGGAGGCACGTGCGCTTGCTGATTCAGCGTATCAGCAGCGTATCGCCAATGCCATCGCCGACGGTCTGGTCCAAGCGTTGGGCAAAAACTAGGTTGCCACAAAAAACATCATGGCACTAGGAACAAGATTCGGCGTCACCTATACTCCCGCCTACACATCTGATTCGGGGTTCCGTTCAAGAAGTGGATTGGTTTCAGTTAATCGGAGATATCTACGACAATGCTGCGCAGCTTCATCATCTTTGTGCTAATGATCTCTTCTCCTTGCGTTGCCGACTGTACCTATGCTCATGATGACGGCACCGGCTACTACAACCTCGGGCCGAGTCTTTGGCCTGCTGATATGTGTTGGGGAAACTACTTTCAAGCTGTGCCTCAAGGCCACACTATCGATTCCGTGTCGGTTGCCTTTGGAAGCGCCGTGAGGCCAGGCCGCGATGTCGAAGTAGTTCTCATGAATGATCCCACCAATGACTCTGACCCGGGAGATGCAATAGTCCTGACTAGCGTCCAAACACGAACAAGCGAGCCGAACACTGCTGGATTCGTGCATTTCGATGTGCCCGACACACCGGTTCGTGGTGGGTTCTTCGTGGCACTGGTCATGGACGTGGCACAAAGCGAGTACGTTGCCAAGATGGACCCTGATACTCTGGGCATCAACTCTTGACTTTTCTTCGATGCAGACATTGATCTTGCTGACCTGGGAGGCTCACCGGTTCGCTTCAATATGGCGAACCATGCATTCAACGGCACATGGATGGTTCGAGCGCACGGAGTCCCCGAACCAGTTTCCGGCGTGCTTGCGTTGTTGGGAGTCACTCTTCTGAGCTATCGACGAACGCGTGAGAACCGCCATATTCGACTGTGATGATAGTCATGCCTTTGATGGTAATAATGCAGCAGCAGTACCAAAGCAGAATTGATGGCAATGCGGACTGCCTGTATGAGCCAGGCCAAGATGGGACAACATCAGCGATTTCGCAGTTGTTCACGCCTAGCTTTGAACACTCTCATCTGGGGATCGTCACGATCCTCGACAGCGTTCGTGTAGTTAGCAATGGCCGCAGCAACCATCTCAGGATGATCAAGAAGGGCCAAAACGTAGTCTGCTGCACCAACTGATGCAGCCACGGCCCAATGGTTTTTCAAACTGCGTCCCACACGCTCGAATCCCTCAATGGCCTCACCGATGACTTCTTCCGCCTCTGTCTTAGCTGCTTGCATGTTCTGAGCTATCACATCACGATCGATCTGTTCGGCAGCCACATCTGTTGGAATAATATTCAATGCTTCGTCTGCTCTTCTCAGGTGACTGAATCGATCGTAAAGCACCAATGCACGCCACATCTGAGCTTCGGCTACTTGGCAAGCCAAGTAGCCTCCCAGCCATTCATCCTGTTCCACCAATTCAAAGGGCGAGTTCTGCGGCATGGGGCTTGGCACATCTCGCATTCGATCCTGGGCTCTTCGCTGTGCGGCCTTGAAGGCAGATGCAGCGTTTTTGAAACTTCTCAAGGCCTGGTCCTCGTGCTCTGCAACTTTGGCCGCCAGCACAAGGTATTCACTTATAGCTGCCCGCGCCTGCTCCTTCAGTTTCTCACTGCTCTCCCGGGCATTCTGCCCATCAGCAGCGTACGCTTTCCCTAAGCTCCGGGCACGATGAAGCGACTCCTCAGCGTCGGCAAGCATCTGCTCAATGCCCTCCTTACGCAGTTGCTCTGCTCGCAACTGTCGTTCAAACCCCGCCAACCCAATCTGATAGTCAAGGCTCCCTCCATCGGCAGCCACGTACTCTCCGCCGCTGTTGCCCAGCCTCTCCTGCCATACTGCGTTGGCCACTGACCCACGCTGGAGTGCCTGGGATAGACTTACTGCGCGCCGATACCGCTCGGCCTCATCTGCAAAGGCAACCTCGAACCGCTCTACAGCATCCGGCTGGCCGTAGTCAATACCAGCAGATTCCAATCTCTCCATTTCCCCCCGCGACTGCTGGGCAATGGCAAGTTGCTCTTCGATCTTTGTCTTCAGGTTTTCGCACTTGACGTCTAACTCCTCGACTACCGCAGTGACCTTTGCCCTCTCTGCCTCTAATTCCGCAACAGCTTCCTGGCGATTCGCTATGATCGCTTCCACTCCACTGCTATCAACAACATCAACTTTGGATTGGTCAATGTGAAGGAGCCCGCAAATATCCACGAGCCGGTAAAGCTGAGCAACTGCCTCACTGCGTACCAAAGATGCTAACCGGTGAGCAGCCAACCCTTGTTCGTGCAAAACAATCCCCTTGATGCGATTGGCATGAAGGTTGTCTGCCCCACTGGCTCCATTCTCATCAGCATTGAGCCCCTCTGATGCAGCATTCAGAGCATCGCGAAGATACTCATTGGAAGACATCGCCAACTGTTTGCGCCTCTTGAGTCCGTCAACCATCTCCTGAGACATTGCAGGCACATTAGTGCCAAATCGCATATTAACCGCAGTTCCTGCGACGGCATCCGGATCCAAGTTTGCCAATCTCTCATCCAACTCCTGGACAGCACGAGAGCACTCCTTGGTAGCATCAGACAGCCGATCAGCTTGTTCCTTTAGAACATCTTGGGCTCGTTGGCTGTTGCTCTCAACCAGCTGAGCCACTTCGTCACCTGTAACACCAGAGGCCAATCCGTCGTCATTGGCGATCTGCTGCTGCGTCAAGGCCATTGAATCGAATTGCGATAGGGTGCGGCGGGCACGCTCAGCGGCCTCGCCAGCTTGAGATTCAATGGCAGCCTCAGGGCTCTGCAACATAGGAACAACAAACCAAACTCCAGTACCTAAGACCAGCAGGCCAATTCCGATTACCACGCTTGGAAGATGATTCTTCACGTGCATCTCCTGTACGACGCAAGCCAAACTCGTTTTCAGTCGCCCCAAAGCACGCCGCGAAGATTCAGTCACCTGCCAACTCCAAACGGCAGCGGAATGCGGGTAAACAGGGCAATATCGTTAGCCCACTGGGCTTTGTGTGAGCATTGTACGGGGCTCGGCAGCGATTGAAAACCGCAAAAACTGAGGGGTCGACTGCATGACACAGCGCCTTGACGGATGCTCAAGGAGCGACCGGGACAATCTCGACGACCTCAAGCTCCAGATTGCCCACGACAGTTGCGAGTCCCATCGCCAGTGGAGCCATGCCTTCCTCATTTAGTGACGTAACAACTAGCGCGATGTGGGTCGGATTGCAGTTCGACTCGTTCTGAGCAGCGTCAAAGTCGACCCATTGACCACCGATGTAGAACTGCGTCCACATATGGAATCCGAATACATTATGATCTCCGCCAAAGACAGGTACATAGACAAGTCCGCAAGCAATTCGACTGGGCAAACCGTTCGCTCTCCCCAGTGCAGCGAGGAGTACTGCATGCTCAGAACAGTCGCCAGCTCGGTTTCGGCAAACCTCACTGGCCGACGCGAAGCCCACATCCATGTTCTTGTCGGAGATGATATCGCTAACATAACGCCTTAACGCGTCGCCAAGCTCATACGGCGTTGAGGCTGTCCCACGAGCGGCCTTGGCCATCGCTTTAACCTCTGGGTCCTCGGAGTTGATGAGCCCATTAGGTTGAAGATAGTCATCAAAACTGCTGCCATATTCGCTATTTTCAACATCTCGTAGCCTGTCACGGCTTAACCTTTCCACGGTGAGCCGCACAGTACCGTCTTCACCGGTCACGGCCGTCTGCATCGCCGTCTGTGGAATCTTCGGCATAATGAAGGTGTTGTCCTTCAGGCTCATGTTGTACACAATGCGAGTTGCCTTTTTCCGATCAATCCGGCGATTCACCTTTATGGCCGTAGGCATGAAGAACTCGGGAGGCGTGAATTCTCTAAGCGCATCATCTTTGGAGCACCTAATGCTCGTCATGTGCATTCCCATTATTGGAATCTCTGTTTTGAGTACCGTGCCTTCCGCGTTTACCCACGCAACGGTCATAATGCCGTCTGGGAGCCCGGGATAGGATAGCTTCTGGATCATGCGGATTGCGGGAATCCTTACCTTGTCAATAACCAACACCTCCTCGCCAAGGATCTCAACCTCCATGCGAATAGCGATGTCAGCCGCAAGGCTCGGTTCGTAGAGAGCCAAGTCGTATATGGTACCCTTTGCGAAGCCTTTCTCCATCTGCACTTTGAGTACACCCCATGCCATTAGTGCTCCGCTCGGGAACGTGTACTCGTTCGTAATGGCCGAGCCATACTGAGATGTTACTACTCTCACACGGTCTTCTACAACTTTGCCATGCACATGCATCTTCTGTAGCGATGCATCCATCTCCCTGGAAAAAGCAAGCGGCTTTCCACTGACAGTCTCCTTGCTCGTCTGAATCTGCGTAATTGTGACAGGGCTTCCTACACGCTTCAGCGATACTGACATCAAGTTGTACGTACTGATGGTGTCCCCCTGCCGTGATACTTCCGAGTGCATGTAGCCTACTTTGTTTTCCCCCAGATTAACGAGCATCCATTCGTCAACGAAGACGCCTTGTGGTGGGTTGGCATAATCGGTTTTCTTGCTGACGCCCTCAACTGTTGCTACAAAGGCGAACGCCAACCCAGCCACAAACCAAAGCACTTTCCTGTTTGCTTTTGCATAAACCATTTCACGCACCTCGTATTCGCAAAGTTGCCCGCTTCCCGGGAAATCACCCAAGAGAACGGGCATTGCTAGCATTCATTCGATACGCGGTTCACTTATGGCCATTGGACGGCCACCTACTTCATGAACATGTCCTTGAGAAACTGCACGGTAGTCTGCCGACCCAAATCGGCAATTGCGTCAGTCAGAGGGATGTTCTTGGGGCATACCTTGACACAGTTCTGAGCATTTCCACAGTCCGCGATTCCTCCGACCCCCATTATCTCATGCAGGCGATCAGACTTATTGTACCGTCCCGTGGGATGCGAGTTATGCAAGGCAATCTGCCCCAAAGGAGATGGACCTACGAACTCAGAATCAGGATGGTACTGCGGACAAGCCTCCATGCAGCAACCACACGTCATGCACCGAGAAACAAGGTATCGCGCAGCCTGCTCTTGGGGTGCAATCAGAGGAGCGTGCTGATGAATGTCCTGCGTACCGTCCATCTCAAGCCATGCTTTCACCTTGAGCAAGGCATCAAACATCTTCTGTCGGTCGATTTGCAGGTCTCGGATAACGGGGAACTTGCTTAGCGGCTCCAAGCGAATCGGCTGCTCCAAGTCATCGATCAACGCCGCGCACGATTGTCGAGGCACTCCATTTATGAGCATCGCGCAAGCTCCGCAGACCTCCTCCATGCAGTTGCATTCCCAGACGACGGGCTCGACTCGCTCCCCAGCGGCGTTAATGGGGTTTTCTCTAATATACATTAACGCTGAAACCACATTGTGGCCTGGCGTGTAGGGCATCTCAAAATCTTCCCAATACGGACTGCTACTGGGATCATACTGCCTTTTGATCTTGAAACGGATTACTTTATCTGCCATATTAGTAAGTATCCTCGCCGACGAATACAGTTTCCGCAAACCCTATCGATAATCCCGAGGCTGGAGCGGCGGAAGTAGTGAAGTATCTACATCCCTGAACTCTATCTTCGGGCCTTCTGGAGTGTGCGTTGCAACCGTGGTTTTAAGCCATTTCTCATTATTGGCTTTCCACTTGGCCTTGTATGCATCGAACTCGGGATCGCCCTCGAACTTGCCCTGCGGAACCTTCAGCTCGAATTCCGCCTTGTAGTGAGATCCGCGACACTCGTCGCGTAGCCTCGCCCCCTTGGTGATAACTTCAGCCAGCACTATCATGTCCTGTATTTGCCTAGCCCAGGAAAGAGACTGGTTAGCGCGAGCCCCATTGTCATCCAGCTTTATCCTCTGGCCGCGATCCTTCAGCTCCTTCAGCTTGTCCAGAGCCCTATCCAGACCAGCGTTATCCCTCTCCACAAACACGTGCTCACGCATGGTTTCACCCAAATCACGATGAAGTGCAAATGGGTTTTCCGTGCCTGTGTTCTTGGCAAGAGACTCATTGATTCCTTGTTGCCTTCTTAGTTCCGCGTCGAAAACGGCATCGTGTCCTTCCGTGCTGGTCGTCTTCTTGCCCTTGAGAAAAGCAACGGTGGCATCACCTGCTACAATCCCGCTGAAAGTGGCACTAAGTAGGGAATTCGCCCCCAATCGGTTGGCTCCGTGGTAGGCACTGTCACATTCGCCGCACGCGAAGAGCCCCGGGATCGTACTCTGATGATTCTTCGGATGAACTGGCGCCATGCCACCGGAATCGCCGTCCTTCTCGAAACCAACCAGGATCCCACCCATTGAGTAATGTGTAGCTGGGAAAATCTTCATAGGGCCGGTATACGGGTCTTCTCCGGAGAACTGCTGGTACATCTCCAGGATGCCGCCCAGCCGCGTTTCCAGGAATTCCCGGGGATGGTGTGAGAGGTCCAGATAAACCATGTCTTGCCCACCAATACCCATGTTCATATGCCGGACCACTCGGTAAATCGCTCTTGAAGCCACGTCTCGCGGAACTGTGTTGCCGTATGCCGGATACCACTCTTCCAAGAAGTAGAACCTCTCGCCATCCGGAATCGAGCTGGGATTCCGCGCATCGTGAGGATCCCGAGGCACCCACACACGACCACCCTCGCCGCGACAAGCTTCAGACATCAGGCGGTTCTTATCGTGTCCCTTCATGCCCGTTGGATGGAACTGAATGAACTCACCGTTGGCGAATTGAGCTCCTTGCTGGTAAACACGTGACGCCGCAGCGCCCGTCGAGTTCGTGCTCATTGTTGACTGGCCATAGATTAACCCCAGGCCGCCTGTTGCCATGATCACGGCATCAGCAGCGTAGGTCCGCACAGTCATGTCAGATAGGTCCATAGCAACAATGCCACGGCATTCCCCGTTATGATCCAGCACTACCGAGAGGAACTCTGAGTTTTCGTATTTGACTATGTGGCCGAGCGATTCGTGTCTGCGAACCTGCTCATCTATGGCATACAACAGCTGCTGCCCGGTTGTCGCCCCCGCAAAGGCTGTTCGCCGGTTTTTTACCCCGCCGAATAACCTCTGATCCATTATGCCCTCTGGCGTGCGACTAAATGTCACTCCCATGCGGTCGTATGTGCGAATAATACCAGGTGCAGCCTCACAAAGGTTCTTGATCGGAGGCTGTTCCGCCAGGTAGTCGCCACCCTTTATTGTGTCAACGATGTGCTGCCAGACAGAATCACTCTCCCCCTTTATATCCAGCACAGCATTGATTCCGCCCTGAGCGCAACACGAATGCGAACGCTTCACCGGAAACAGAGAGAACAGCTCAACCGGCATGCCTTTCTCCGCTATGCGGATCGCGGCCCATAGGCCACCAAGGCCACCTCCGACTACAATGACTTTGGGTTTAGCTGCAATGACTAGGACCTCCTAAATCCAGGTTGACGATCATTCAGGATCAATCGGACTCTGTTTTTTGGTGACTCGGTTGCTCAAACGCTTCTCTGATTTATGGTCGTAGGACTTCCCCATGTTTGAGCCCACAGCACTATTATTACCGCGTGTCTCCCTCCACATGCGTAACGACGTGAGCCACAGCCTCCCCTTTTCCGTCTTCTGCTGCTTCGTAGTCAAAGCGACTGAAACCGCACAACGCCCCTAGACCAACAAGCGCAAGCCCCAATCCAAAGGCCCCGCAAACAAACCCGAAACCTTTCTGAGAGCGAGGCCCAACGGTGATGCCCCACGTTATGAATGCCGTCCAAACACCATTGGCCAGGTGAAATGTGCTTGCAACCACCCCTACCGTGTAGAAAACCATCCATAGCCAGGATGACTGCAGCGCCTGTGCAGCCGAAATAGCTGCCGCGTACTCCATTGCACTATTGTGTGCGACGAACACGCCCCCTCCCATTGGCTTGCCCAACCAATGAACGTGCCACAGGTGTGCCAATACAAACGCGAAAGCAACGAATCCCGTGACTCGCTGAAGGACATACCGCAGATTCCCACAATACCCGTATCTTCCCACATTCACGCTACCGCTGAGCGCAATGACCACTCCCAGCACAGCGTGGAACAGAAGCGGCAGGAAGATAAAAGCGATCTCAACTGGAACGAGCAATCCAAGCCGCTCCAACACGTGGATCTGATCCACAGCAAAGCCAAACTTGTCCGGCCCCATGAGTATTGTTGCGTTGATCGTCAGGTGCACACAGAGAAAAACACCGACAGGGACCAAGCCCAGCAGTGAATGCACCCGTCTTATCACGAAGTATGATCTGTCCTTCACCGCGTCCAGAGATACGTCTTTCAGGTCCGCTACCATGATCACTCCATCAAGGCTATTCCAACTTGATAGGCGGACACCCGAACACTGGGATGCTCAAACCGGCAGTCACCGCCTGTCAGCATTCAGCGCCAAAAGACTCACCGCTATCAGTGGTGAATTGACTGTGTTGCGCCGCCACGCAATTATAGAGCCAAGACAATCGTAAGCAACAAACTGCTTCTGTTGTCATCGAACGAGGAACTCAAGCTGGCAGCGATTACTCTGCGTTTCTCACTACTTATGCTATGCCATGGATCTGCGCGTTGGATGCGAAGCACACCGTTCGTTTGATAGTTATTCGTGCCAACAAGACGATCGAGCAATGCAGGTCTCCCGGAGAGTCCAGAGCTCAGACGCCACCGCGGCATAGAGCTTGCGCCGATACTTGCCGATGAACAATCAGCCCGCCAGACATCACCCATTGGGGCCCATCGCATACCGAACAACGGCAGGATCTTCACGCTCAGTGCGCTGCCAAGCAGCCGCCGTTCTCCTCGCCGCAGCCTTCCTCATCACGGTCGCTGCTCATCTCTCGCCATCACCATCCGGAACCGGAACACACACTCAACTTGGGCAGCCGCCCTGCTCTTGGATGAAACTGTGGAATATCCCTTGCCCCACCTGCGGTATGACCACTGCCTTCGCCCACACTGTCCGAGGACAGTTGCTCAGTGCGTTGATTGCCCAGCCAGCAGGAATGCTTCTGGCCATAAACACTCTCCTCGCAGCAATGTGGGCAGGCCATGCATTGATCACGGGAAGAGCGTGGAAGCTCAACTGGTATCGAGTGCGCCCACTTTCCGTTGTCCTTTGTGCCGTGGTGGTCGTAATCCTTTCATGGGTTTACAAAGTGCTGGCTACTTGCGGTTCCTTGCGGTAGAACGATACTGCTGAGAATGGAGCTGACTTAAGCCTATTCGTCACAGTTGGCCAAAGGAGATAGTGTGCAACATGAAATCAACCGGACGTCTGTTTGAACTCGCACTCCGTAAGCCGGTGGCCATAGGGCTTTGCCTGGCCATTGCCCATCTACTGGTTGGCTGCAACCTGCTGATCCCCTTGGCGTTCCTTGGTGAGCATAAGGAGAAGGTTCCGGCAGAGTTCGCTAAGCTCGCCGGCAAGCAGGCAGCGGTAGTCGTGTGGGCCGCGCAAGAGACTTTGTTCGACTATCCCCATGTCCGTCTCGAGTTGGGGACACACATAGGGGATCGACTTCGCGAAAAGGTTGATAGCGTAAGGTTGGTCGATAGCCGCAAAGTCGAAGACTATATTCAGCGTTCGCTCTCCAACGCAGCTTCTCCTGAGGAGATTGCCGGGAAATTCAGTTGCGAAATGGTCGTGTACGTCGAGCTGCTCGAGTTTCAGATACGAGATCCTGAAGCTCCTGACTACCTTCGGGCCAGGATTCATGCGAGCGTGGCAGTCTACGACTTTCACGAGGACAACGCCCAGCCGAAGCGCTTCGAACTGCGGGAGGTTGAAACTGTGTACCCAGCGTCTCAAGCCCTGCTGTTTAGCAGCACCAATGCTGTCGTCGTTCGCAAACAGGCTTACGAGTTGTTCGCTGATTCCGTTGCCTGCAAATTCTACGACCACGAGAAGGAACTCTAGAGAGAAGAGAATCGTCGCAGTTCCCCATCCACGACAGGTCCCAACAATCGCGAGTCGGTAAATGACTACACAGCGGAATTTCGTCGCCAAATCGCTCGTTGTCCTCTGCCTCCTAATAGGTACTACCGTTGCCACTGGCGGCTGCGGGCAAAGCGCGGCCATGGCTTACTATTTGGGCATAGGCAGAAATCGGAAAATCGAGCCGCTCTTTGTCTTGCCGCCGGGCAAGATACTTGTTCTGGTTGATGATACAGACAATCGCGTTACTTGGCCCAGAGCGCGAGATCTTCTTGCTGAATCCGTTGGCAGGGAACTCCTTGCTCACGAAGCCGCCGAATCGATCATCAGCAACACATCGCTCATGCAGCTGCGCCAGGTAGATCCTGCTTTCCCCAGATACTCTGCTACGAAAATAGGAAGGAAGCTCGGGGCCAATACTGTTATCTGGCTCCAGATAAAGGACTTCTTTGCCCCCACTGAAATCGAAGACACTTCTTCAGCAGCTAGATTGACCTTATCCATCAAGATCCTGAATGCAGACGAGATGGACGACCCATCCGACGTGCGCCTTTGGCCTGCAGATGAACGTGGCCACATTAACAAGACCGAGCTCAGTGCCATTGAGGTCGAGCGACTCAAGGGCTCCAATGCATCAGCCCGAGCACTTGCAGAGAAGGCCGCCAAGCCTATCGGTCGGCTCTTCTATGAACACACCCTTGGCGATTTGGACAACGATAGGTTCGAATGAGCGTTCGCGTACTGCATTTGATTGATACTTCTCTCCGCTGGCATCAGCTCGATACGCTGCGTTTCTTAATACAACTGCTTCCCCACGAACAGTACCATCAGGAATTGGGGATATTGGAGCCAAATGTCAACAGATGGCTTGCCCAAACGATGCTTCCTTTGGCAAAGCTCAGGCCAAGCATCTTCCCCTGCAATCATCAACAGAGAGTCAGAGGATACTGCCAAAACAACCGCATTGATCTTCTCCACATATGGACAAACCGATACCCCCTTTTCCTGAATGGTCTGAGTGTTCCAGCTCTTATCTCTTGCAGTCTTGCAGAGTCCAGGCCGCCGCTGCAACAGGGCCCGACTGGCGAGAGTGATGTTTGCTGGGTTTGTGAGAGCGAAACCGCCGCAAACTCATTACCGAGAGCAGGCACCGAGCAACCGCGTCGCACAACAGTGATCCCGTATTGTCTCAACTCACCGCCTTTGCGCTTGACTGAAATCGCTAATCAACTGAGCCTTCCCAAGAAGAGAGTCGTAGTCTTGCTACCGGAACTCCTTGGCCACACAAGCGACGAGCGCTATTGCGAAATGTCGTGCGCGGGCATCTGGGCAGGGCTTATGCTTTGGCACATCAATGAGAGTGTTCGCGTTATAGTACCTGGAGACGGCGGAAGTCTGCCCATACTTAGGCGACTCGTGGACGGTTCCAATGCCGGCGATATAGTGCACTTAACCCAACAAGACTACTTCTTCGGAGACCTGCTCGCACTTGCCGATTTCCTTATATGGAATGGTGACGATGAGGTTGACCGCACGACCCTGTCTGTTGCTGCCCGCCACCAAACGCGCATCCTCGTGCCTGAGGGCGCGCTTTCGCAGAATGATCTGCTACAGTATCCTCATTCCCATACTTTCGAACGACACGCGGAATGGAGACGACAGGCAACCTTCATTGGTACTCTCCTGAACAAACTTCAACAAACCGGCCCGATTCCTGTTTCGGCACTCCCTGTGAGTTCACACGGGACTCGCGAAGAGATGGCTGCGGCGTTCGCCAAGGCATACGCTCGACTCGCTGCGCAACAGTGATACGTGATTCGTAGCGCGATCTCATCAGATACCAGGAGCATGACTTCAGTCGCGAAGTTTTCTGCAAGTAACCCGCAAGAATCTTGAGCAGGCTCTATTCAGGTGTATCGCCTAAACCTCGTTTCTCCCTCACAGGCCCTAAACGCTTGAGGTTACGTCTGGACCTGCAGCACTATAAAACGAAGTGCTCTCCAACTCTGCTTCGAAAGCTGCTATCATCCCTTGAGTTGCACACCGATGTTCGTCGGCGGTGTGCCAATGAAGGAAAAAGGGGTTCAAAACATGCGGATTTTTTCCGGCCTTGCTCTGCTCATTGTCTGCCTCCACTTGATCAACGTCACAGCAACGGCATTCGGCCAATCGGCGTCCCCAAGAGTGATGGTTCGTCCGCAGGGTTTGCAGCCCGGAGACACCATCGCCTTTGTTGCGCCAGCCGGCAAACTCGATCGCCAACGCATGAATCGAGCCAAGGCTCGCCTGATCCGACTTGGCTTCAAAGTCAAAGAGCCGGATGATCTGTATGCTCAACGTGGTTACCTTGCCGGCAGCGACGAACATCGCGCCGCCCAACTGATGGCTGCCTTCGCCGATGCGCAAGTCCGCGCTATCTTTCCCGGCACAGGGTACTACGGAGCGACGCGCATGCTCGACAAGCTCGACTATCAGGTTATACGACAAAACCCCAAAATCTTCATAGGGTTCAGCGACATAACCGCCTTGCATCTTGCCATAGCCAAGAAAGCCGAGATGGTCACCTTCCACAGTCCGAATCCCATGTATGGACTGGGCAGCGAGAATGGCCTCAGCGCATTCTCCCGAGAGTACTTTTGGCTGCCGTTAATGGCAAAGGCGAATCAATCGCCTAACGCGAGTGAATTGTTCACGCCCTATTCGTACGATTACGAGCAAGAGATTGCGTCAGTAAAAACACTGTCACCCGGTAGGGCTCGCGGTACAGTGATAGGGGGAAACCTGTCTCTGGTTTGCGCACTCATGGGCACAGAGTACGAAATCGACACAGAAGGCAGAATCCTCTTCCTGGAAGATGTCGGCGAGCGTCCCTACCGCATCGATCGCTACCTCAGTCAGCTCAAGCTTGGCGGCAAGCTTGACCACTTACAGGGTGTCATTCTTGGATGCTTCTCCGACTGCCAGCCAGAGAAAGGCAAGAGCAGCCTCTCGTTAGACCAAGTCTTCGCTGACTACTTTGCCGATCTCCGCGTTCCGGTAGTCATTGATTTTCCCGCTGGCCATTCCCGCTTCAACGCAACGATTCCTTTTGGCGTGCTCGTCGAACTGGATGCTGACCGCAAGATAGTGACCGTACTTGAAAACCCCGTGGCGGAACATCCCCCCACGGCATCCCGTACCGTTCCTCTGGCGTCACTGCCGAGATGATGGAGTTCACTTGCGGAAGGTAGTTCTGCCTCAAGATAGCTCAATACACCATTTCAGGAGCTGCGAAACTCATCGTATTCAGAAGAAGCTATTGCCTCGCCTTGGCTGTGCCTTTCATCGATTGTGACCAGAGGCCTGGAACTGTCCACGTGCACGCACTGGATTAATCTTCTTCGGCGGGACCACTACGCCCCATCCAGCATCGATATCCTGGCCAAGCGTGGTCAATGTCTGCCCTTTCAGCCTCCGTTCCCGAAGTTGCGCCGACCGAAAGAGCCCTTGAGCCACTGCATCTTCCTCTACTATGTATATGCGTCCGGTAATCAACTGAAGGGGCAATAAGCACTCCGAGCACGCTTTCTTGGGAATAATCGCAGTAGTCAGTGGCTCCATTCTTCATATTCGCCCTTCATAGCCCGAAGATTACAGAGGAGAATGAGAAGCGCCCTTGCCAATCATCTACTATCCAGGATGTGGCCATGAGCAACACAAAAATACGTGTTCTTGTAATTGACGATAGCACGATGGTTCGCTCTGTACTCGTCAGTGAACTTTCCAAACATCCGAGAATAGAGGTCGTTGGGATTGCGAGAGATGGAGTGGAAGGACTGGAGAAGATCTCTGAACTGCGTCCAGACGTTGTCACTCTTGACGTGGAAATGCCACGTCTTAACGGGATATCGGTACTGGAGAGATCATATGGCCGGGTGCCAGTCTCCTTTATTATGGTCTCCACGCTGACCCAGGCTGGGGCCCAAGTAACTATCGAGGCTTTGGAGAAAGGTGCGTTTGATTACATCACCAAGCCAACCAATGGTCTATTCACTGTACTTCCTGAATTCCGCAGGCAGTTGCATGAGCTAGTCATTGCCGCCGCGCGAGCCAAACATCGTGCCCTGGGTAAACGGAAAGCGCAAGCATCTCTTGGGACAACCGCACCTACCCTTCCGCCGAATTTGCCTCGCGGATGGGTTGTGGCCATTGGGATAAGCTGTGGAGGCCCGCAGACGTTGCTGCAAATGCTCCCGTGCTTCCCGAGTGACTTCGCTCCCATACTGGTTACGCAGCACATGCCTGCGCAGTTTACGGCTTCTTTTGCCGATCGACTCAACGGCGTATGCAGCATGAATGTATGTGAGGCACAGGAAGGTCAAGTGCTTAGGCCGGGGACAATATTCATAGCTCCCGGTGGCGAGAAGCACATGCGTCTCAAACGGCGGGGCGCTGATCTCATGACTCACCTGGAAGCAGGCCCCAAAGTATCGCTTCACAGGCCGTCAGTCGATGTGCTTTTTGACTCGGTTGCTCGTAATTGCGGTTCTCGCGCAATCGGTATCATCATGACCGGCATGGGTTCTGACGGCGCTCGGGGACTAGTGAAAATGCGTCGCGAAGGGGCTTGGACGATTGCCCAAAGCGAGGAAACCTGCGCGGTGTACGGTATGCCCAAAGAGGCCGTCAGGCTTGATGGCGTAGATCACATCGTGGCTCTTGCGAAAATACCATTGGCAACAGCCAAGCTCATGCAGAAGGGATACAAGCCTGCCAGCGCAATAAGCGCCTAGAAGTTTCAGGCCTGTTTCATGTGCCTATTTTGTGTAACTTGGCCGATGCCCTCGGTATGTTCTGAAACCCATCCTCATCCGCTACCATATGCTCCCACGCGGCGAACAAACGCCCCCAATCGCTGGCAAGCGCCTCGTTGACCCGACGTTTTCCAACTACGGGCATCCAGTAATAGTCGTGGTATGCAATGCTTGCCACATACGACCACGGAGCTAGCCACGTTTTCAGCGACCACTCAAGCAACTTCTTCAGCCCGCCCCAGTATATCTTGTGCTGCATACGTGCAGCAAAAGTCATGTTGTGGAACGGACCGATAAAATTCCAACGCTGCTGTGCCGCCTCTACGTCGCCGACAATCTCAATATCCTTCAACTCCCCACAGCCAAGGCCCAACTCGTGAGCCATTCGTATGAACTTGATATCCATAGGATCGAAACCCATGAGCGATGCACTGACAGCATCGATCGCAACTTGGTCGGCTGAGGCCAGTATGACGTTCTTTGTATAGGGAACCATACATCGTGGCCCCGGACCATCGCCAGCAAAAGTTCCGTCCATTACGGCAAAAACCCCTTTGTGGATTCTCTTCTGAATCATCAGTAGATCGACAAGAGTCTCATGGATGACTTCGTGAGTCCAATGGCGTCGCTCGTTCAACAGCCCGCCGAAGGCATTCTTCATTGCCCCAGTCATTGTAGTAAAAACGTGCGTCTTGACTGTTGGTAAATGAATTATGTTTTCTCCTGGAAACCTCGCGGGAATGTGGAACCCCTTGGGATACACCTTATTGAGTACAAGAAGCTGGTTGCTGACGTCTCCAATGGCGTCCCTGACGTTTATCCAGTCCTCTTTCTCATAAAGGTGAATATTGCGCAAGCCGTGTTCTTTGATCACGGGAAGGTGTTTGTTGTTCTTCTCGCCAACTTTGGCGCTGACCACAACTGTGCGGTTGTGGCATCCGTGCATCAGCTCACGAGAGTAGCCGTCCTTCAGCATCGCTCGGATAACACTGTCAAGCTGCCACGGCGTTGTGGAGCAGGCAGGAAAGAAATGTTGCCAAGAGATGTTTATCTTCAGTGCGGTGTCTGCAGTCTTGTCGATTACCGCCTGATAATCGGCAAGATTCATCAGGCGATGGTAATCGGCAATCACCGTTGCCGGAGAGGTCTGTAGCACTGCAACTTTCGCCTTACTCATTGCGCACCTTCACTTGAACCGAATGTATTCGGAGCGATCTTTGCCTCCCAACTCTGCGGCCTATCTGCCGGCACAACCTTCGATGATGTGTCGCTTGTCCTGACCACAACAGCACACACTATTACGGCCCACGCAATTGCCGTGAGCAAGATCGCCCTATCATTGCGAATAATCTGCATAGGCCCCGTGAACTGTCCAGTTTCAATCATCATGGCGTAGCGGAACAGGGCATAGACAACCAGTGGGAGTGTATAAAGAAGATACTGTTTGTTGAACGGTGGCTGCGGAATACTTGGATTCACATCCATTGTGTACAAAAGAAAAGTTATTAGCGCCAGCCCGGCCGACACGCTTGTTAGGTGATTGAGTAGTTCCGGTGTGTAACGATTCAAAGTCGATCTGTGGGCATTAGCTTCCTTGGGATCAGTGAAGATTGCAATTTCGCATCGGCGTTTCCCAAAGCCCAGGAACATGCACAGTGTGAATGTGCACACCATAAGCCAAGGAGAAACATAGACACCGACTGCCTGCGCTCCCGCCACTGCTCTGAGCACAAACCCGACTGCAATGACCACGACATCCAGAATGGGACGCTGCTTGAGAACAAGACTGTAGGCGAAAATCAGGCAGAAGTAGGCACATACACTACGTGCCAACTCGGCAGAAACCACCTCGTGGCTCATCGCGATGGCCGCAGAAGCCAGCACAACTGCCAGGACGATACCGCCTAAAGGCGACACAGCGCCACAGGCTATCGGACGATGACGTTTCGTTGGATGAGCTTGGTCAGCGCTACGGTCGACCACGTCGTTGATCGCGTATGACGCACTGGATACGAGGCAAAAAGCGACGAATGCGACAGCCACATGCGCATCCAACATGCGACAACTAAACACCGGCCCTGCCAACACAACGACGTTTTTGATCCACTGGCTAGGTCGCATCAAACGAAGGTAGTTTACCATTGTCGAGTCCGATCACTCATTCGAAGTTGTGCCCACTGGGGCGACTTGCAGGATACTCCCGTTTGACCCAACAATCTGCTCCAAGCCGTCACTTGAGACGTTCGAAGCCGTTCCGTTCATGACTTCTTCCACTAGCTCCTTACCTTGGCGGACGACCTCCATGGCTTCATCGACACACACACCGACCCTCTCTTTAGCCTCTTCGACGGCCTCTTTTGCAGCCTGCTTGCCAATCTCCGTGTAGGGGGCGGCCTGCTTCTTGAGTTTCCGAGCCGCGGCTGTTGCATCATCAGCCAGTTCCTTGGCTTCCTGTGCAACATTGACTGAGGTTGTTCGAATGCTTTCAGCAGCAGCTTCGGCTTCCTGCTTCAGTTCGTCAGCAACAACTGCGGCTGTCTCCCTTGCCTCCTCGACATCCCTCTCCTCGCAGCCGCACACAATAAAGCCTATGCATGAGGCCAAACAGCAAAGAGCGAAGGATATTCGGCCTGATCGTGCGCTCATCATCCGGTCTCCCAGCGAAAAAAGACCAACAACCGATCATCACCGTACCACGGCAACCGCGTGTGGACAAGAATTGCGAATCCGGCTGGCACGGCCTGTGCGGCTCACTACTTCCGATAAGCTTTCCCTACGGTAGCCGTGGAGCCTGCACTGTCACGTTGAATCACATGCATGCCACCAATTAGGGCAAGATTGAGAGACTGGCACACTTCGTGTCGGTTGATATACTACGGTGCTAACCGTCAGTCGAGGTGAGCGGAACCGGCAAGTTGGTCTGCGTCCGCTTGCCCGAGTAAGGAGTGAGCAATGCCTAGACCGTGCAAAGCTATTCGTCGGCAATTGATTGACGCCGGCACCGAGTACAAGAAGGGTAATCGCAAAGCCGCCTACGAGGCGTGGGCCAAGGCTGCCGCTGCACGCAAGGCACGCTATGAAGCCAAGCACAACAAGAAGCAGCGTGCCGCCGCCGAGGAGGCCGCCAAGGCAGCACAGGGCTAGGCTAGCCGGATTCACTCCGTGTTAGTGCGGGGGGCTTCGAATACGGGCATAGTAGTATGGAATCGCCTGCTGCGTTCCTGGTTGCCAGGCGGGCTCTTCTTCAGTTTTCAAGACATCGATGGACACGGAACGAATGCTCGGTTTGCGCTGTGGTCGAGTTTCGGCCCTGGAGACTCTGGCCTTGCGTCACTCTGTTCTTCGCGCCGGTCGTCCTCTGTCCACATGTTTCTGGGAAGACGACAACCTCCCTACGACTCACCATTATGCGATTCTGAGCGATCGTGAGACGATTGGCATAGCATCGATCTACCAACGCGATCTTCCAGGCGAACACGTGGGCTGCGGCCAAAGTTGGCAGTTACGCGGCATGGCTGTGCATCCTGAACGACAAGGGCAAGGTCTGGGAAGCGTCCTGCTGAAATATGTTCTCGATGATTGCGCTGGCCCACTATCGGGCGCGATGATGTGGTGCAACGCAAGAGTTCGTGCGGTGTCCTTCTACGAGAGACACGGATTCGAAGCAATCGGTGAGCCCTTCGAGGTGGCTGGGATTGGGCCGCACTTCCTAATGCGAAAGCAGCTGAGTTAGGGTATCCGCCACCAGTATTCCAATTGGAGCACGAATGGTTAGAATCGGCGAAGCCTTGCGCGCGCTAGGCGTTGCCCAATATCCCACGCACATGTGGAGAGCACGACGATGAAAGTATTGATTGCGGACAAGTTTGAATCCAGCGGAATCGAAGATCTGAAGAAACTCGGCTGTGTTGTGATACAGGATGCCGATCTTTCCGGAGATTCCCTAGGTAGCGCGCTTGCCGACAGCAGCGCAGAAGTGTTAATAGTGCGCTCTACCGAAGTGACAGCCGACACAATCGCAAGAGGCAAGCATCTCAAACTGATCATTCGCGCCGGATCCGGGTACAACACTATCGACACAGCCGCGGCGCGAGCAAAGAACATTGATGTTGCGAATACGCCCGGCATGAATGCTACGGCGGTTGCAGAGTTGGCTATGGGGCTGATGCTCGCCCTGGATCGTCGCATAGTACACAATACGAATGACCTGCGGAAAGGCGTGTGGAATAAGAAGGAGTACAGCAAGGCAATAGGCATTAAAGGAAGCACTTTAGGCATTGTCGGACTGGGGCAGATCGGTTGTTTGATTGCCAAGCGCGCTCATGCTTTCGAAATGAAGCTAGTTTACTCTGACGTTGTAAGAAACGAATCCGCGGAAAAGGAATTGGGAATAGAGAAAGTGGAATTCGAGGAGTTGCTCAAGCAATCCGATTTCGTGTCTCTTCACGTACCTCTGAATGATTCCACGAAAGGGATGATGAACAGTGAACGCTTTGCCATGATGAAGCCGACGGCAAAGCTCATCAACTGCAGCCGCGGCGGCGTTGTGGACAGCGAGGCTCTGGTTAGCGCCCTGGAGAAGGGAGCAATTGCTGGTGCCGGTCTCGATGTGTACGCAAATGAGCCTGGGGCATCGGATAAGGAGTTCGCAGATCCAGCCGGAAACTCTGACAAGGTATACGGCACGCACCACATTGGTGCTTCCACCGATCAGGCCCAGCTTGCAGTAGCGGAAGAAGTCGTGCGCATAGTCTCCGAATTAACCAAGACAGGCAAAATCCTTCATTGCGTCAACGCTGTGTAGTTGAGAAGCAGCGGAGATTCCCAATGCAATAGCCACGATTGCTGAAAACGGACGGCAATAGTGGCTATTGCTTTTTGTTACGAACCGATTGGGTTTACTGCTCGTACAAGCAGAGCCTTCTCTCATATACTCGCAGATTGGACTTTGCCCGGTTGAGCATTTCGATATCACCGGCGTCCCGAGCCTTGGTTACGACAAGATAAGTAAGTCGAACAGCCTCTTCAAACTCCCCTACTTCGGCGTAGCCGGCGGCAAGAGTATTGAGTCCATGAATGGGGGTATTATCCTCGTTAGCACCGTAGGCATCCATAGCAATACGCAAGGCTTTATGTCCATCGCGCAGTTGTGGATCGGGACACATAGAGTAGATGCGTGAGAGCATGTCGGCAACAGCGACATCGGCGGGGTCCGCCTGTAGGGCTTTGGTAAGAATGCCTTCCGCCTTCTTGTAGTCCATTTCGTCGAGAGCAGCACCTGCTGACAGTAGAGCTTCACTTGCTCCTTGGCCGCCAGCAAGCTCCATTTTCCGAAGCCAATTCCGTGAAGCCTCCTCGTTTCCTCGGGCAGCACACAACTCGGCCATCTCGCTCATAATCTCAATGCTTGTCGGGGCAATCATCAGCGCCTGCTGCAGAGTGGCTTGGGCAACATCGAGGTGGCCGGCCAATCTCTGCAGTCTTCCCAGAACACAAAGGGCGGCCGGATCATCAGGTTGGCTAGCCACAATCTTGCTCATAAACCCGACTGCGGTCTCGTACTCCTTTTCCAGTGAAGCAAGCTGCACCTGCAACGACAGAAGTCTTCGATTGTCACGTCCAGCCGCTGCCAATTCCGTTACTATTCGTTGCGCTTCGGCAACGTCGCCCAGGGCGAGATGGGTTTCCGCTAGGCGTTCGAGCACTTCGGGGTTCTTCATTCCGCTCTGCAGTATTGTCAGAAGCTCCTCCTTCGCTTCCTTATGCATGCCAAGGTAGATGAGCATATCTGCACGTCCGCCTCGTGCAGGTATCGAATCCGGCGAATACTTGAGTGCCAAGTCATAATGAGCCAATGCTCTCTTGTAGGCACCGATCTCACTGTATGCTCTGGCCTTTCGCAGTTCCGCGTCGGTCCCTGTAGTGTAGCGGTAGATCTCCGCCAGCATAGGATCTCGCAAGGTGGGCAGATCATCATTTGGAGTCCATCCTTCAAGCAGTTCAGTCGCCTTTTCCTCCTGCCCCAGGTTACGAAACGAATCAGCAAGAGCTGCACGCACTCGGCCAAGGTGAGGATACTTGTCGAGCAGAGGCTTGAGGTATTCGACAGCCCACACCGGTTGCTCAAGCATCTTGTACGACATTCCCAGGATATAGGCGATCATGGGATCTTCTGGGTATTCCTCGTGCAACTCCGTCCCGTAGCGGATGGCTGCATCAGGGTCTCCAGCATGGAGGTTTGCTATGGCGTGGATAATGCGAGCCGGCGCGTAAGACGGCTCGAGTTCCGTCGCTTTCAGCAATGGTAGGGTTGCCTCAGCATACTTTCCCTGATCCAAGAGAACATGGCCCAGGTAGTAGTTCCAGCGAAAGGCATTTGGGTTAAGGCTTAGAGCTTGCCGGTAACATTCCTCGGCAGGAGCACTCAATCCGTACGCTTGATACAGCATGCCAAGAAGCCCTATGGCTTTGTCGTCCGGAGGACTGGCCTGAGCCTTTGCACGCATGTCCGCCACTTGCTCTCGAATCGCCCATTCGAAGGAAGACATGTCAGGGGCCGGGAGACTGGACGCCTCCGTTAGCTTGCTCTGTTCCGGTTGAGACGAAGAAGGCTGTGTCTCGCCTTGCGAAGGAGGTTGCGTCTCAGCCTCCGGCAGGACGGTGGAACAATTCTCCTGAGGACTCTTCTTGGAAGAGCAACCGGTGACAAGGACTGTGACAGCTGCAAGAATGACTAAAGCGGGTAATCTGCTTATCTGTGTATACACGGTTGAATGTTCCCAAAAATAGAATGCTGAGTGCTGTTCGATTACGACCATCTTGCTTAATCATATGCAGACTTGACGTGGCGGCAACAGTCAATGGCTTCGCCTTTGCCACATGGCAAACGTGCAGCCGCGTCTGTATGCACAGAGTATCGACATCAGAGCGGCCATGCCGACAGCACTCGGTTCGGGAACAATAGAGATGTTGTCCACGAACATAGTTGACGCATCCTCAAACAGGTAGTCATCCATGGCATATTGTAGCTGAGTAATGCAGTTGACATGCCCAATGTCCAGCTGGATGGTCACTGGGGCGTTGTCTATGAGGACCGACGCCGTGCCCGCGGCAAGATCATGTTCGATGGCGATTACCATTTGTGCTCCGGGTTTCCATTGATAGTCGGTTAGCACACCGTTTACGATCAACCTTTCGTTGCAGGTGAACTGAAGCTGAACTACAGCAATGCCGCTTGTGTCATCAGAACTGTCGACAGTTTGCACGAGATAATCAGACTCCATCGACCGGTCCAGACGAAGCTCCTGAGTAGTAGTTACTACTGGTATTCCAGTAGTATCGAAGATTGGCGAGGCAGCGCCCAGATGGAAGCTGCCATCAAATGCCCCGTTGGCCGCTATGGCGAGCTCGGCTCCTTGAAGAACGTCGAAAACAATCACTGAATCATCCAGCTTGTTCTCTTCTGTCGTCCAACCCCGCTGACCGTTGAGCACGCCGACAGTAAACTGCTCGGATTCCTCGAAACCGTAGTACTGGGGAAGACCAGCTCCTTTGACTGGGAACGCTATAGCACTGACAAGAACGACGAGAAGACATACATTTCTTTGCATTGCCGTATCTCACGATTCATGACGGTATGCGCAAAACAAGCATTGCCACCTGTTAGTGACAGATGTTGTCCATACCCAAACGCTATCGTGGAGAAGACGAAACCACCTGGCCAGAGATGTCCATCTCCCCCTCCCAACGGCCACTCGAAAGAGCCCTAGAACTCTTAAGTGGCACTCCCTATCGTTATGGTATCAGAATCACGGGCTGCTTTTCAAGTGGGTAGAGGGCAATCGTTTTCTCTGTAACAAACTGTCCCTCATGATGTTAGCGATCAATGTCGGCTGATGATGTCAGCGAGTCCATGGAAGCTGGAGCCTCACGGTCGGCCGGCCTCGGCCGGCGCGGGAGCAGAGTATCTTGACCTTCCGGCCCAATGGCAGGGGTGATTGAGGCCAGATGTGCCCCATATCCTTACTAACGATTATCGGTACCTTGCGATCTTTCGGCAAGTGGTACTTAAGCATGGCAAGCACCTCTGCGGTCTGATCCTCATCTCCTATATGGAAATCACCTATGAGCAATCCTGCACAGACGTCAAACCAACCGGCAAGCTTGAGGTGAGCGAACTGGCGATCGAGCCGATAGGGATACTCCTCCAAGTCCTCCAGAGCTAGCCACTTGTTCCGTGGCGCGTGTTTTCTGGCGAACTTCGTTGTCGTCATTGGCGTTACAAGTGAAAGGCACCCGCCGGAGAACACCGCATCGCTCTCTCGCGGCAGATTTCCGAAAACCAGCTTACCTGTAAACGGTCTTTCAGGAGTGCGTCCCTCGATAATCCCCACTATTTCTTCAAAGTATGCTCTGAATTGTTCTGCTGCCCTTTCTTCGGCCCATCCCTCAGCAAACCGTTCGAGGCGTTTGCCCGTGAGCCGCTTGCCGGGAGCCGTTTTCTTAATATTGACTCTGGCGTAGCGAGCCATTCCCAATCTGGGAAATCCAGGTGTCATATAGTAGTAACCGTATCCCTTTGCGTGACTGCCGATTATGTTGATGAGTGGCGTGATTTCGCTGAAACCGAAGATACTGAGCGGCTTCTTGCGTTTTGCCAACCGAGTGAAATCAATCTGAGGCAGAATCCGTGTCAGCCATGCGCCACCACGCACAGCGACGAGTGCCACGATGTCATCGTCAGCAAGAACCTGTTCGATTTCCCGAACGCGGGCTATGTCATCAGATCGCCCACCGCGAGCTTCATCCAGCTTGGCATCGATAATTGCAGGTTTACCACATACACGGTACCGATTGCCGACAGCACTGTCAGCCAAGCAAATCAACTCTCGGGCGCTCGCCAGATGATATGCGTCAAGCACTGCTTGCCCAGGACTTGCAGGGGCAAACAAATATACGGCCGGTTTGGGCATTATAGCTCTCCTGTAATCGCGACAACATTCTCCATCACGCCCTGGCAGCTTCAATGAACTTCTGGGCAAGAGCGAGACTGATGGGAGCAGGGATTTCGCCATCAGGTTTGAGAGCGCTACCTACGATGGCGCCGTTGGCGGTCTTGAGGATATCGCGAATCGATGTGGGGTCAGCGCCGCTTCCAACCAGAACTATCTTGTCCGGCACTGCTTCTCTGGCCCTCTCTAGCTCACGAAGGTCCACCGCCCTACCTGTCGTGGCGCCAGAGACGATAATAGCATCAGCCCGACCTCGATAGGCGGTTTCCTCGGCGGCTAGGGCAATATCTGGCTGGTTTACAGGTTGCGCATGTTTGACATGGACATCAGCAAAAAGGCGAACCTTCGGGCACAATCGCTGTAGCTCCCGAACGGTGGTGTAGGCTTTACCCTCAATAACGCCCTGGTCTGTGGCTGCCACTCCAGTATGCACATTGACGCGAATGTATTGCGCACCGGTAGCAGCAGCAATACCGATGGCGGCGCGAGCGTCGTTGCGAAGGCAGTTGACTCCGACCGGCAAACCGGTTTCGCGAATGATTTCCCTAACGACAATACTCATTGCTGCTACGGTAATCGGCTCCAATTCTCCTGCAGTGAATGGAGCATCTCCGAAGTTCTCGGTCATTAGCGCAGGGAATCCCGCTTCCCGGAGAGTCCGAGCGTCAGTTAGGGCATGAGCAACAACGTCGTCAAGGGATCCCTTGGAGGCAGGAGCCCCGGGCAAAGGGAGCAAATGAACCATGCCGATCAGTAGCGGTTGTGGCAGATCGCTCATAAGCGTCTCCGTTGGTAGCCTACTGCTTGCGGAAAACGGCTACAACGTCTTCGATGGGTACAACGAAGAGCTGATTGTCAGCTTCAAAATCCACAGGAATGGCGTGTTTAGGGTTGAAGAGAACCTTATCATACTGCCTAATGGGAAAATCATCATCGTTGTCAATCTGTGCGGACACAGCGACTATGCGCCCGGTGATAGTAGGAATCTCAACAGAATCGGGCAATTCGATTCCGCCTTTAGTCCGCTTCTTATCCTCATCCTTACGGATGAGTACGCGATCTCCCAGAGGCTCTACGGTTTCAAGTTTACTGGTCTTGGTTCGTGCGTTGTCAGGCATCCGTCTGTTATCCTTGCAGGTATATGTCGTGCAATCGGCCTCGTAATGGAGGCCAGTTTGCCACTCGCGACATCATTAGTTTGTTGATTCTACGTGCAGAAGCTTACGGCGTCCAACTTGCGGCTTGAATGATGCCAAGCCCAGTCACGGCGAGAAAGGCACGTTCAGTCACAAGGACGGAACTCGGAGCATCCGCCCCACTTGGCCATCTGGGTCACAAACGCGACCAGCCAAGCACTGCGGCGTTGTACGCTCCATGTACGGCGATGGCTATTATCAGTGAGCCTACGGCTCCGGCCAAGGCTGGCGGCCGATGCTCAGTCATGGTCTTCTCCCACACATCAGTAAGGCCTCGTGTCGCTATCCAAGTGCAGCATACATGCATAGCGACGCAGACAGTCCATCTCCAGATGAGAAACTCGGTGGGTGGATTGGGGCCAGAGAAGCTGATGTAGATTGCGTTCTCGACAGCTGCGAATACAAAAGCAGAGCCAGTGGTTGCCACTAGTACTTGGCTCCCCTTTGTGAACAGATATGGTCTCACCTCGATTATGTAGGAAGTAGCCGCGATCTTCATCACCTCCTCAATGACCGGGCCAAACACAACGAGTAGCAAGGGCATGGACATCGCAGCAATGCCTCCCGGACTAGTGCCGAACAAGGCAGCACCGATGGCAAAGATACCGCCTATTATGGGCACTGCCAGTGCAACTCCCCAGGCCTGCAAGCTTGTTGTGGTGGCTTGGTGACTTAGAAGCCAAGCTTCGTAGCTATCCGCGTTTTTGGGTGGTGGGCGATAGAGGGTGCGTTGGCCACATTCGGGACAGGCGCTTTCCAGTGGCCTTCCTCGAAGGTTATATCCGCAGTGGGCGCAGCTCCAATCCTGGCCAATGAGTTCACCTGCTCTGTGCGGAAGGATATCCGGTTCGTCGTAAATGCTTTGTCCGGGACGCGAGTTGCGGCTTGTAGCTGCCTCCGAAGAAAGAAGTCGCGCCGCTCTCTCCTCAGTCGGATCGATTTGCCCCTGATCGGTGTTGAGGTGTGGTTCATGCCCAACAGAATGAATGTCATCTCTACGAGCCATATGGCCATCGCCGACTCAAGAAGCGTAGCGTTCAGTCCCTGATAACTGCTGTGCCAAAAGCGAAAACCTCGACGCTGACAGCCTTGTTTCGGCCATTGGCGCTGCGGATGTTTGATGTTTCCCAGCGTACATTCCAGACCTCCTGGGCACCAACGTTGCGAGCCTCCTGCAGCATGCGCAAAGTAGACTCTCGTCGAGCCCGATCCATTAATGTCTCGTAGGCGCGCATTTCGCCGCCGATCATCTTGCGCAGACCGGATGCGAACGATTTGAAATAGTCGGACGCGATCACCGCATCTCCAGAAACCAGCATTGCCTGTTTCACATGGTGGGCGTCAGGAACACTCTTGAGGTTGCTGATGCGTATATAGGCGAGTTCGGCCTCTCTGCGAAGAATAGATTCTATATGTCTGCGCTCACGAAGTCTGCCGACCACGAATCCAAGGCCAACTAGCAAAAACGGCAATAATGACGCAATCAGATCGAATCCTGTCATGACACTAATCGATCCACGACAACGGCAGTGCCGTAGGCATACAGTTCCGCTGCTCCCTGAGTAACCGCACTCGTGGTGAATCTGACATTGACAATGGCGTTTGCCTCCAGTTGTTGCGCTTGGGCCATCATTCGTTCCATTGCCTGTCTTCTTGCTTCAGTGAGCAACTCAGTGTAGCCAACCAGTTCTCCGCCCACGAGGTTCTTGAGGCCAGCAGCAATATCCCGTCCCATATGTTTTGCTCTGATTGTGTTTCCCTGCACAAGGCCTTTGGTTTCGATGATCGTATGCCCAGGAACAGTCTCAGTGTTGACCACTATCATTTGTCCAACCTCCTGCAAAACTGCCTGCAACTAAACGGGATGATGCACCATCGAGATGGCAGCGTCAATGCACGATTCAAGAAGTCACTCAGGAACACGACCTAACGATGAATGGGGATACGAGTAGAGAAGTTTTTCGGTTGAGCCGCTACCCTCACCGGCATTGCGTGTTCAGTGCTATCTCGCCATACGCGCAAGGCAAGTTCAACACCAGGTTCGGTTTCGCCAATCATATCAATCAGGTCGGCTGTCCCTCGAATTCGCTTGCCATCGATTTCCAGAATGATGTCATCCTCTGAAAGGACCTCGGCGGCGGGAGAATCAGGAAGTACCCTTTGAACAATCACCCCGTAGTACTCCTGCCAGCCCAGGCTATCGGCGCGTGCTTGGTTTTCTGTGACGCCTACCATACTTATTCCGAGGTACCCTCTAAGTATTTGCTCGCCACGAATCAGAGTGGGCACTACAAGCATTACCCTGGCCGAGGGAATGGCGAACCCCACTCCGTCATAGTGCCCTGATTCAGTTGCAATAGCCGTGTTGACGGCAATGACTTCACCGCGCATGTTGACGAGAGGACCACCACTGTTCCCTGGATTGATGACAGCATCGGTTTGCAGAAAGCCTCGATACTCCGCTCCATGGATGTTAACGCTGGAGCGGTTTTTGGCACTGACTATCCCGCGACTGAACGTGCCTTCCAGTCCAAACGGATTGCCCACCGCCATTACATCGTCACCAACTTCGACCTTGTCGCTATCGGCGATTGGGAGTGAGTGAAGGTTGTCAGCTTGAATCTGAATGACGGCAAGATCTGTCTTCTTGTCCACTCCAACCACCTCTGCGGGGAACCTGCGTCCATCTGCAAGATGAACCTGGATGGAATCGCACCCGTCAATCACATGGCTATTCGTAACTATGTGACCGTTTTCGGCATCAAAGATGAATCCACTTCCGTAACCAGCTGGCAAGGGTACTTCCTGAGTTGTCGGTCTTGGTTCATTCAGTGAATCCGGCGATACGGTCGAATCGCCACCCGCTTCTCCGGCATTCTCTTCCTGTTCCCCTTGCTGCGGGGCGCCTGACGTTCCAATATCGAAGAGTTCGCGAAGAAAGCTCATTCGGCTATCAGTGGTGATCAAGGCAGTGCGCTCGGTGACAATCTGAACTACAGCTGGCTTGACAGTGTTGGCGACCGCGCGCATTCGCCCATTCCACCGGTCAAGATCGTCATCGCCATTGAGAGATTCTCTCGCGGCCTGAATCTTACCTTTTTCCACTAGATAGGAGAAACGACTGACCGCATCGCACTGGGCAATAACAACGAATGCGAGTACAGTTGAGGCTGTAAGGAGGCAGACATGCCAAAAGGCGGCCTTAATCTTGCTGCTCATAGATTATTACTCTGGATCGCTGTGGTTCAATTACCCATGCTCAATAAGCGTAGATCGGAAGCATCGGACACTCTACCTAATCAGATTCTATGCCCGCAGTCAGCGTTGCAGCAACACTTCCGCAACTTGTCTTGAGTTTCCATCCGATAACACCACCCTAACGTTTGATGGAGTAGCCTGGGGATGTTTGCCATTGCGTTTGCAGAGCATGGTGGGCGTCAGGAACCGTCTACATCCGCCCTGCCGGATAAAACAGGTTGTCGTGGCCCGGAACGATTGCATCGGCGATTTCATAAACCTCCGCCAGAGACTCATTCGCTTGCTCGGAGTCATATGCATTTTCAGAGACACGATTATGCTGAAAATGGTCTCGAGTCAGGACCGCATCTCCTGTCACCAGTGTCGTCTGCAAACCAGCCAACAGAAGCCCACACGTTCCTGGAGTTACACCTGTACTGGGGAAGATACTGACCTCTCTCGCAATCATGTCGTTGGCTGCGACCACACGCTGCAAAAGCCTCTGCTCAGCCTCAATAGCTTGCTCCGATAACCCCTTCGGATCGTCCGCGAGCTCATCGAGATGACCGGCAACCGCATCTCTCTCCTCCTCGTAAATCAGCCACTTTGCATTGGGGAACAGTGTTAGCGCACGGCGATGAGTCGGGCAGAAGCTGGTTAGGAAGACAATGTCGATGTTGTCTGGCTCCAGACCTGACCTATCAAACAGCCTGTCTTTCATCAGCTTTGGCGGAAGGGATGGATCAACGAGGATTCGGCAACCATCGCTGGTGACAAGAGATGTTGTGGCCAGGGGAGGTCGGCGGGGCTCACCGGACTCGTTCCAGAAAGGATTGCAGCTCAAATGGCCGATTGTAATAACGTCTACTGTTGGATACATGCCGACAGTGTATCACGTAGGCGACCTTTAGCACGGGATGTTTGTGCGAGCTGCTGCGTTTTTCGTTCTCTGCGACCGGACCGCCCAGCCCGGATCAGTTTACCTCCGCCGCCGGACCTTGACAGGTTGCCACAAATCAGACATGAAGGTGAAACTTTGGTCCAGTGTGCACTGCCCAGATGGAGCGTCAGTGCCTCTGGAACTGTCAGATGAATTCAACGCAAGGGATGGTTCTAATGCTGGACATCAAATACATCCGCGACAACGCTGATTTGGTGAAGAAAGCTGCGATCGACAAGAAGGTGAGCTGCGACGTGGGCAAGCTCTTGGCGATAGATGAGGAGCGGCGGCGTCTGCAAACGGAGCTGGATTCGCTACGCACAGAAAGTCGTGAGGGCGGACAGCAGATGGGCCGTTATCGAAACCCCAAGAGCGCCTGGTACAAACAAGCTCTGGCCGAGGGGCGAACAGAGAGTGATATTGCTGCTGAAGCTCAGCAAGCTCAGCAGGCGTTGAACGAAATCAAGCAGCGCATCAAGCCGCTCGAGGAACGTGAGCGCGAGGTACTGACAGCATTCGACGAGCTTATGCTTACCATTCCCCAGCCCCCATCTCTAGATGTGCCACTTGGAGAAGATGATACAGACAATGTGGAATTGAGGAGGGTAGGACAAGTACCAACGTTTGATTTTGAGTTACAGGACCACGTGACCCTGGGAGAGCAGCTTGGGATTATCGATATTGAGCGCGGCGTTAAGCTCGCAGGCACGCGTAACTATGCCCTCAAGGGGGATGCCTATTTGCTGCATCAGGCGGTACTCCGGTTGGCAATGGACCTGATGATGGAGAGAGGGTATACGCCAATGCACGTTCCCGTCCTGGTCCGTGAAGAGGTCATGTACGGTACAGGCTACTTTCCTGTTGGACGAGATCAGGCCTATCTTTGCGAGCGAGACCAAATGTCCCTCGTGGGCACCGCCGAGGTGCCTCTGACAGCGTTCTACTCCGAGGAGATACTCGAAGCCAGTGAACTCCCGATAAAGATGGTGGCCGTCAGCCCCTGCTTTCGACGGGAAGCCGGCGCCGCCGGCAAGGATACGCGTGGACTATATCGCATTCACCTTTTCGACAAGGTCGAGCAAGTAGTTATTTGTGAAAACAGCGAAGAGCAGAGCATCGCTTATCACCAGGAGATTCTGGAGAACTCCGAGGCTTTGATGCAGAAGCTGGAACTTCCCTACCGCGTGGTCAATGTCTGTACTGGCGACCTGGGTCAAGGCCAAGTGCAAAAGTATGATATCGAAACATGGATGCCGTCCAGAAACGGTTACGGAGAAACTCATTCTGCTTCTCGATTCTACGAGTTCCAGGCACGACGGCTGCGGTTGCGTTATCGAGATAGCGAACGAAAAGTGCGTTTTTGCCATACTTTGAACAACACGGTAGTGGCTTCTCCGCGAGTGTTGATTCCTTTGCTGGAACTCAATCAGAACGCGGATGGATCAATCAACATTCCAGCTGCGCTGCGTCCGTATATAGGAGGACGCAGCAAGATAGGACCGGCTACTTCTTAAGTATCTGTGTTCCGCTCAGCATCTGGGCGGCAAACGATGTTAGCAAAAAAAGCAGAAGGCAAAGCACGCTTGACGTGGTTACCTTCTGCCTGTCACGCACGCAGACTATGCAACAACTCGTTCGGTGAGCACTCAGCAAGTGAGCATGCCTACTAGTTAATCCTTATCGCCGGTTGCAGTCACATCCACCGATTCGCCGCTCTTGCCAGCAGACTTCAGCGAGGCCTGAACGTCTTCTGCCAGCTTCCGCTGAAAGTCTCCTCCCGCACCGACGTGCACTGCTTCCACAACCCCGCTCGGGCCCACGACGAAGGTCGTGGGGTAGCTAGTAACCATCCAGGCCTTTCGCAAACTCCCATCATTGTCCAAGATCAAGGGCATGTCCAGATTGGCAAGCTCATAGTGCTCAATTGATTGCTCAACAGTGCGCGGACGACGCCCACCGCGGTCATCACAGTTAATCAGAACCACACGAGCGTTGATCCCTTCCTTGATGAATTCCTCATGCAAGGCCTGCATCCCCGGCATTGCTTTACGGGAGAAACCGCACCAGGATGCATAAAAAACAGCTACCGTCGCTTCCTCCGCGGAACCACCCAAGAGAACGTCCTGGCCATCGTGCGTTTTGGCCGATACCGGCTCTGGGGTTGTGCCCTCCATCTTCATAGCTGGACGCTCAGCCCTCCGCCCAACATTCACCTGACGCTGGTTAATGGGAACTACCACTTCGGGTGTTTTCGAATCGTCGGTCTTGATTACTATTGCAGTCTTGTCGCTCTTAGGACTATAGTCTGCGGGAATCGTTACGACTATCTGATACCGCTTGCCGGCCTCCACTTCCTTCACTTCAATGCCAAGCCGCTCATCATCGCTGACGGCCTCCGTGACGACAACCGGAGTGCCACCGTTGTTTGTCACCCACAGCTTCCTTGTGCTAGCGTTCTTTGTAGCAGAAGACAGTGCCAGTTTGTCCGGTTTCACTTGCAGTCTCTCCGGAAGAGTGGCCATGCACGTAATAGCAAGCTCCGGCTGCTCCTTCAGGTTCGTCGTAATCTTCAGGGGAAAACGGTTGATGCCAGTCACGTATGGAGGATGAGCCGTAATGGTCAAGTCGAAAGCTTTCCCTGGAACAAGTTCTGTCAACTCCCCGTCAAAGCATTTGGGCATAAGCTTCTTGTCAATCGTTAGCTCCAGAGGGCGTTCTGTGTTGTTGGTGATATTCAGCGTTTTGGTTGCTACAGAGTCTTCCTGCACTCGACTGAAGTTGGCCACTCTTGGCTCAACTTCAATGTAGTGCCGGACATCTCCCATTAGTCTGAGCACTATCTTTGGCTGATCCGGATCGTTGGTCACGATCGATATGGTCTTGGAGAACTTGCCGTGCATTTTCCGCGTATTCAGTTTAAAGGGAAACTCGCCACTATCGCCTGGGGCGATTACTTCGGGGTGTTTTCCGGTAGCGGTGCAACCACAGGCTGGCTTGACCTTGACTATCTCCAGTGGAGCCTGGCCCTCATTGCGAATCATGAAAGCGTGGTCCAGAGTGTCGTTAACCCATACTGCTCCAAAGTCGTGAACGAGTGAATCGATCGCCAACTTCGGCAAAGCAGTGTTGGTGGTGGTCTGCCCCGTTTCATCGCTTGCTGATACACAGCTAGCCCACAATGCCAAAACCAACGCCACGGTGAACAACTTCCATGTTCTTGCCATCTTCGTACTCTACCTTTCGTATTCCCGATTGAAGCTAAGTTCGTTTAAGTCGCCCTTGCCTCGCTACCTGGCCGCTATCTGCCTTGGCAAGCGTTCATCACATCATCACACGAGGATCATGGCGGCTCACAAACTATCGCCTATGTCGACCTAAACCAAGAGCGAATTTTCGAAGTGACCTATCCGTTGCGCCTTCGAGACCAGGAGGAAAACGCGCGAGTTTATGGGCTAGGTAATGGAGCAAAACGCTCCCAAGTAACAGCTGCGCAACAGGATATGGCACAGTGTCTGCCGAATCGTTTGAGCCGTGGGGCAATCCGGCATCTGTCTGCTAGGCCAGCGAGAATCATAGCTCGTCAGGAATATCTTCACCCTGCTCAACCGCCTCAGGGAGGCACGCTTTCCCGTAGATCGCCTCCAGTTCCTTCCTGCAGTGACGATTCGCTATGCCGAAGTAACCGAACGGCTGATCAAAGCTGCACGAAAAAGCGGCTATGACTACGATTAGCCCATGGACAGCCCACAAAGCAACGTAAACAGGCCCGATGTCAAGTAATACGCCAATAAGGTAGGCAGCCAGAACCAGGGCAAACGAAAACCACGACCAAACGGTGTTGGCCTTGATCCAAAGGCGTACGAATGGTTTTTTCCGCAGAGACGTGTGTTTCGCAATGAGTCCCGGCAAAAAGAAGAAGAAGACAGCCGCGCACTGCAGCATCACGGCCAACGTTCGCTCTGAATCTGATGGCTTGGCTAACACCCTTCCTCCCTGCATAGGCTCATACACGACCGGCACCGAGTCACTCCAGAAGCTGCTTATGCCAGCAAGGGGGATTAATTGCAAGCATTCTCTACTGTAAAATCATGTCTGCCTCGATTCGTGCGAGGTTCCCGTATTCCAACCCGTCATGAAATCCCCTCTCACAGGGAACTCAAGGTCCCATGAGAGCAGCAGCAAATTCTGCGTAATCCAACTCGTCAATGCTCACGTCTCCTGACATGTTTCCTGGAGCACACTCGTCTTCTCCAGATAGCCCGAAACATTGTTGGAAACTCATATAATCCTCAAGATCAAGATCACCATCAAGGTCGAAATCGCCGTCTCCGTACAGCCAACATTCTAAATCGGGACCACAGAACTCGCCTAGTGCGCAGTCTTCGTTGTTTTCGCAGGTTGTATCGCTGCTGATCACCACCTCGTCCACGCTTCCCTCGATGATGCTGCCAGGCGGAACACCATCGCAGGCGGCAAACCTAAGTTGCACGAATGAAGGCAAGTCAATGTGTTCGTTCAGTTGAAAGGTTTTGACCGTCCAGAAGTTGGCCAGAGTGACATGATCGATGTACTCCAACGGCACCCATGACCCCTGGGAGCCGGAGCGAACAGATACCTCGAAGTAGTCTCCAACATCCTCCCCGCGATCCCTATTATAAAACCACCTTGCATAGCTCAAGGTTGCTTTGTTCGTACTGGAAAGGTCAATCAGTGGTGAAACCAGATACACGACTCCTCCATCAACATCGTGCGCACCAGCGGTTGTGTTCTGTGCAGTGAATGCGCAACCGGTCCCACTCCACGCAAGTTCGGGCTGTGCTGGAACTGGTGGGGTCTCAGAAGTAGTCCCAACGGGATCACCGATTTCCCATGTTCCCTCCAGGGCATCGCTCCCAGGACCATAAAAGTCCCAACCGAGTTCGTTGCCCTGCTCAAACCCTTCATAGAACAGAACTACCTCTTCACCTGAAACGCCAACAGGGGCGATCAAACCAACCGCTACAAACGCTGATAGCCATAGCCATCGCCCGATGAGCATAGTGCGCTGGTCACTCATGATTCCACACCTCCACGATATAAGTTTCGCTTGGTTTGACAGGAACTGAACAACCAAGCAGTTGACCATGGCCGGGATACTTCGAATTGAGGATTACCGGCCCAGGATTTGACATCTTTGGCGAACCGGGAATGTAGAAGCTCGAACGTCAGGGATCAAGAGAAAACAGGAAAACAGCAATTACGCCTTCTTCTTACCGTGAAGCTGGCGGGTATAGTGAAGCTACACGAGACTATCGTGGGAAAATGGCAAACTGAGCGGCTACCTGGGCAGGTTGATCTCCAAACCACATCGCCTGAATTCGGCGGCTCGTTCATCCATGCCCCTCTGAATGGCCTCCTCGCAGGAGATACCCTGCGCGCTCGCATAATCCCGCACATCCTGGCTGATCTTCATGGAACAGAAATTCGGACCACACATGCTGCAGAAGTGAGAGGTTTTTGCTCCTTCCTCAGGCAAAGTGGCATCATGGAATTCTCGTGACCGCTCAGGGTCAAGTCCCAGATTGAAATGGTCCTGCCAGCGAAACTCAAAACGAGCCTTGCTCAGCTGATTGTCTCGATACTGAGCGCCCGGATGCCCTTTGGCCAAATCCGCCGCATGAGCTGCGATCTTGTAGGCGATGACCCCTTCACGTACATCTTCTCGAGTCGGAAGTCCAAGATGCTCCTTTGGAGTCACATAGCATAGCATGGCACACCCATACCATCCTATCATTGCGGCTCCGATGGCTGATGTAATATGATCGTACCCGGGGGCGATATCCGTGGTTAGCGGTCCAAGAGTGTAAAACGGAGCCTCGTGACACCACTCTAGCTGCTTGTCCATGTTGTCCTTGATCAACTGCATCGGTATGTGGCCAGGGCCCTCGTTGATGATCTGCAAATCGTGCTTCCATGCCCGCGAAGTCAACTCGCCTTGAGTCCTCAATTCAGCGAACTGCGCGTCGTCGTTGGCATCTGCGATTGAGCCGGGACGCAATCCGTCGCCAATCGAGATAGCCACGTCGTAACTTGCAAGGAGCTCACAGATTTCATCCCAGTTTTCGTAGGCGAAATTCTCCTTGTGGTGGGCAAGACACCACTTGGCATGAATGGAACCGCCGCGAGAGACGATTCCCGTGACTCTCTTGGCTGTGAGTGGCACGAATCTCAACAGTGATGCAGCGTGTATTGTGAAATAGTCAACGCCCTGTTCAGCCTGTTCAATCAACGTGTCGCGGAACAGCTCCCAAGTGAGTTCCTCGGCCTTTCCCTCCACTTTCTCCAGTGCCTGATAGATAGGCACGGTCCCTATTGGTACCGGCGAATTGCGAATAATCCATTCACGTGTTTCGTGGATATTCTCTCCAGTAGAAAGATCCATTACAGTATCGGCTCCCCATCGCGTCGCCCACACCATCTTCTCAACCTCCTCCTCAATGGAGGACGCCATTGGCGAATTTCCGATATTGGCGTTAATCTTAACCAGAAAGTTCCTTCCGATTATCATCGGTTCGCATTCGGGATGGTTGATGTTGCACGGAATGATGGCACGGCCTCTTGCCACCTCGTCACGAACGAATTCCGGAGTTATTCTCCGCGGAATTCCGGCACCCCATGAACACCCCGTGTGTTGCTGCCTGCTCAGCTCGGCAGAATCTTCCAGACGCTGGTTTTCGCGTATCGCAACAAACTCCATCTCCGGAGTGATTTCTCCTCGGCGTGCGTAGTGCATTTGTGTAACCCGGTGCCCTGGCTTGGCTCGACGAGCACATCGTCGTCTGGCGAATCGAATCTCACGGAGCCGTTTCTCTGCCAATCGCCGGCGGCTGAATGCAGATTCAGTTTCTGTGATTTCCCGAGTGTCGGAGCGACCGCTAATCCAGGACTCGCGAAGTGCAGGCAAACCCTGCTGAACATCGACCTTCACGGCGGGATCCGTGAACACACCTGATGTGTCATAGACGGCCACAGTCCCATTACCGCACGCAACTGCGCCGTCACGTGTTCGAGTTTCCGCAAGCGTGATCTCTCGCATGGGAACACGCAGCTCGGGAAACTGTTCGCCACTGACATAGATTTTCCGCGAGCCGACGATAGGCCCCACAGTGAGCTTCTTGCCATCAACAACCGGCGCATTGTGAATCATTGCAGATGCCTTTCAGTGCCAAGCACTTAGACAGAATCTCCACCGGTCAGCCTACAACTAGATGCCGAAAAGGAAGGCGGGGAATGAACGTAGCGGGCCCTGTATACTCAGGCTTTGCGCACGTGTTTTCTCGCTTTTCCTACGCAGCGCCCAGACAACGCATTGAGCCAGACATGCCGGCCTTCAAACGCGGCAGACCACTGATCAGGTTCGAAGGGTGCGGATTGCGATCGCGGGCACGAATGCTCAACAATCCATCTCAGGCCGGACGCGTTCCGACCTCCCCTAGCGGTCACGCCACTTTATGTCGTCGTAGAACAAGAATCAAGACGCTCATGCCGCGATTGATTTTCTAGCCTGTCTCGCTACTGGTAGGGCCGGTTTACCCCTTCATGCCTGTCATAGTCACGCCCTGGATGAAATGTCTCTGAGCAAAGAAGAAGGTGATGATCACTGGTATGGTCATGATCATCGAGCCCGCCATGATCAGAGTGAACTGGTTCTCCCGTCCAGCCATGAAACTAAACAAGCCCAGTGCCAGAGGATAGAGGCGTTGATCGTTGACGTAGATCAGAGGGCTCATGAAGTCGTTCCAGACAAACATGAACGTGAAAATCGAGACAGCGGCAATCGTGGGACGCATAAGCGGTAAAGCAACTGACCAGTAGATTCCCAACCAACTACACCCGTCGATTTGCGCAGCTTCCTCCAAGTCACGGGGAATGCCCTTCATGGCCTGTCGAAGAAGGAATATGGCGAAGGCATTCACGGCCAAGCAGTTGGGGACCCACAACGGTGCCAAAGTATTATACCAACCAAGGTACTTGTAGATTATGAAGGACGGAATCATTGTGATCTGCGGCGGAATCATGAGAGTCGCCAAAACAAGCAGGAAGCAGAGATCTCGCCCCGGCCATCGTAGACGCGCAAAGGCGAATGCTACGAGTGAACAACTGAACGCCGTTCCGACTATATTGGCTATAACCAAGAAGACGCTTGTCTTGAAGTAACGCCAGAAGGGCACCTCTTGAAACGCGCGGCGATAGTTCTCAGTACCCTTCGCCCAGAACGCCTCTGCCGTAGAGCTATGAGTCACTTGAACGCGTAACTTCAACTTCCTATTGCCATGATCGTACTGCGGTCCAGAATCGATTTCCTTGACTACGATGTAGTGTTTCGCTGTCAAACGAGTGTCATCGCCGCTGGGCTCTTGGTAATTGACTTCCCACCATGTATCGGTACTCAAGTACTTCGGAGAGGTCGATTTGAGCAGCCGCCCTTCCACTTCCATATATACTTCAAGCTCGTTCCACGACTGATCGCGTCTGAAGCTGAGGGAAAGCCGTTTGAACTCGCTCATCGAAACCGGCAGATCGAATACCGCAGAGAGCTCGAAACCATTGCCCTCCTTATTGTCCTCCGAAAAATCATAATGCACTACACCGATCGGACGTTCAGCCTCCACACGAGGCTCCAAAACTACGTCTCGGCCGTTTTCCACGTGCCATAAATCCTGTATGGGAGTCTGGCCCGTGAGATCGTAGACTCTGTAATTGCGATCTTTGACTAATACTTTGCCTACTGCGAAATAACGGTACACCCCCTCAAACGCTTCGCTTACGAATTCGGGCCTCAACAAGCCCTGGAGTTTACTCGTGAAGGTGAGTTCCTCATCCTGCCAAGCTTCATAGGGCATGATGTGGCGAATTCGCTTGAAAACACCTTCGATAAGCTCCGTCCTAAGCACTGGGGAGTTCACATAGCCGACCCTCGGATCTGATGTCGAAGAGAGCCATCCGTCGACAACCGCGGAAATCTCCCGCTGCAAGACTCCCTGCATCCATTCTGACCAACGATGGCGGGCAACATTCTCAGGCTGAGCAAAGCCCGTAAAATGCCTGGAGTCCACATAGGGACTGATCTTGCCTGCAATGGGCCTTTGAGGGAATATACTTATCTGCTCAGTCTGGATTTCCTTATCTAGCTTCCAACTCGTGCCAATCAACCAGAAGTAGGGTAATGCGAAAACGAGCGATCCACCAATAAGCACCGCGTGCAGTAAGCCCGACTTCCAGAAAGGTCTTGGTTGATCCATGCTTAAGACACCTATGGCGACACACTAGTCGCCGGCGTAGTGAACCCACCTCTTCGAGGCAACCATATTCACGATCGTCAGTACAATCACTATCAGGAAAAGTACCCATGCCATTGCGGCGCCGTACCCAAGTCGGAAGTACGAGAAACACTCATCGAATAGCTTGTACACATAGAAGTATGTGGAACGCTCCGGCGAACCATTGGGCGTCATGATATACGCCTGCGTGAAAATCTGGAAAGTGCCGATTAGTCCCATCACCAGATTGAAAAGAATATAGGGCGAAAGAAGCGGCAGAGTGATTATAAAGAATCGGCGCACGACGCTCGCCCCATCTAAAGCAGCCGCCTCATACAAGTGCTTCGGTATTTCCTTCAGTCCGGCAAGCCAAATAATCATGCTTGCCCCAGCCCCCCACAGACCCATGATAATAAGAGCTGGCTTCGATGTGTGCTTATCCGTCAGCCAGCTGATGGGCGTCTTAACTCCGAGAAATTCGAGCAAAGACTCTATGCCCGTCATCTGCAACAACCAGTTCATCAATCCGTTGTGCGCATTAAAAACCCAAATCCACAGAACGGATGCAGCAACGACCGGCATGATAGCGGGCAGGAAAAACGTCGTGCGATAGAAGCTCATACCCTTGACCTGCACGTTCAACAGCATGGCTAGGGCCAAGCCAGCAGCCATGCCTATGGGAAGCCCAATAGCCATAAAAACAGTATTGGACAGAGCCTGCTTCACGCCTCCGACATTGTCCCAATCGACAGTGTACATCTCCCTGTAGTTATCCACCCCCACATACACGGCGGGGCTGATCACGTCGTAGTTTGTGGCGCTCATTACCAAAGAAAAGACCATCGGGCCGCCGGCGAGAATAAGGAATCCCAACATCCAAGGCGACGCGAAAACTATGCCCACCCACCACTGCTTTCCACTGTATCCCGTGATGGGGTTGTTTACCTTGAACCTCCAGTAACAAATGCCAGCAACGAGAGCAACTAGGCCTGCATACGCCCAGACCACGTACTTCCATGGCATTTCCGGGCCCGCTGGCGGTGCAAGAAACTTGTCGATTGCTCTTTGAACCTTATTCGTGTTCAGATCCAAAGCTTGCTTGGGCGTAGCACCATGGTTCCAGGCCAAATCCTGTGAATCTGCTTGCCCGTTCCAAAGTTTCTGTCCGTAAGGAGACACGGGGCGGTACTTCGCTGTCGGCAGAAGAGCTATATGCGTTCTCAGCCCTGCGCGAATTGTCTCCGGCATGGCCGGCACATCAACGTACGTGCTGATTTGCAGTTGGTTGAGCCGCTTGTTGGCCTTCAACCGAGGCATATACACTCGGCCCTGCCCCCTCTCCCTCTGGGCATCATGGTCGTTCATAACCATGCCGCCCACGGGGCTGGCCAGGTATTTGACCATCCACCATGCTGCTTCCAGCTTCTTCTCGGGACACGTAGCGGGAATGCAATAGGCAAAACCACCCACCCATGTGAGACTATCAAAGCCGGCATCCCTGCGGGCCTGAGGGATGGGCGGAGAATGAGTTCCGAATCGCATATCCCGCTTGTATCTCGCAAGCTCCCGGAGAAACCAGTCGCCTTGAATGAACATGGCAATCTGATTGAGAAAGAAGGGGTCTTGTGCCGCGTTCTGCGTCGACTTCTTGAACGCGTTCACCTCGGCAACGCCGCCCATCGCGTCATAGATGTCGGTGGTGAACTGCAAAGCCTCCACTATTGCAGGGTCATTGAGCGTGCAGGTCCTTCGGTCATCGCTCATAAACTTCCCGCCATTCAACCATCCATAGTGGAATAGCCAACCATTACCATGCATTGGTTCGAAGCCGACTACCTTGAGCCTCCCCTCCTCGTCCCAACGGCTCAGCCGCATAGCATAGCTGTCTTGATCGAAAACCTTAATGTGATTCTCGGGCCCCTCACGCAGTCGAAGAGCTTTGTGGCTATAAGCGCTGCAAACGATGATCTCGTGCGTGCCAACCACTTTCTCCACAAGACACCTCGTCACAGACGAGCGCGACACTCTGGCAACCACATCTCCGGGTCTCACGCCGCAGGCAATGAAGTCGGCTTCGGCACTGGTTATCTGGAAACCATTGATCTCCGCATCACTAACGTCGACTTTCTTAGTCAGCAACTGCTCCCAGGTGTCCGGCGGAACAGGAGTACCCTCCCCATTCACGAATCCAGCCTGAACAAGAAGATCATCGCTGTAGTACAGCACACGGTCATCCATGTAGTTTGGAATACCATAATGCCCCCCCTTGTAGGAGCATTCGTCCCATGTGGCTGCGTAATAATCGCTCCTCTTGACTTGGTATTTTTCCACCCGGGCAATACGGTCCTTCAGCACTTCGGTCTCTTCGCTATCGGTCTTGCCAGAATCAACAAGGACCTGCAACTGCTTGCGCAAATCCGCCAACAGCTCTTCATCTTTCTTGATAAGAGGCATCAGATCGAGGAATGCGCCGCGCGCCGCCCATTGACATATAGCGAACCGGTCGTACTCCACTACCTCTGGCGGGACGCCCCCCGCTATACCGCACATTAGCCGCTGTGGATTGCCCTCTCCCTCCAAGCCTGAACGAGAAGCACTAGAACCAAGAATAGCCTTGTACTCGGGGAACTCTCGCTCGAAAGCATCAACTACGTCGACATGCCGACCATCGATGACGTCGTTAAACCAGATAGTCACCTCTGTGCCATCAGTATCATGCTCTGAACCGGGGCGCGGATGCAGCCACCACATCAGCACCGCTCCGGCGATTATCAAAACCCACGTCCGCCAGCTAGTCATTCGTCGTGTCCTGGATCAAACCACCCTGTCCGCGATCTTCGCACCGACATCGTCACCCAACAAACCAGTTTGGTCAAGCGATTCGGCTCACTGCCGTTAACACTGACCGGATATCCGCGCTTCTAGTGCTTCCCAAAGAGAAAACTCAGCGGACGGTGTAACCTTGCTCGCCACGCCTCTTCGGTGTGCATCGCTCCAGCGTCTTCGAAATGGGCAAGATCGTCACCGTCTCGCCACCCTAAAGAGTGCAGAAGTGCGACCATCTCTCTCGTCTGCGGAGCACCGTCTTGCCCTTGCCCGGCCGTACCGCTGTCCAAGTACAAGCGAACCGGTCTCTTTGTGATTTGTTTGAGCAGGTCAGAGTACCCCTTGCCCGCAGAGTCCGTAAAGAAGAAGGCAGGCGAAAGGCAAGCTGCCTGCCCGAATATGTCAGGGTTCAGGATAGAGGCCTGCAACGAAATGATGCCACCCATGCTTGATCCCATCAGAGCCGTATGGCGCGCATCGGCAAGAGTACGATAGTCGCGGTCGATTCGCGGCTTGATCACTCTCTTGATCAGCTGAATATACCCATGGTCGCTGTCGGAAAGAATGTTTTTTCCGGGACCATAATCGGATGACCTGGCCGCAGTGTTGGCCATGCCTACGGCTATGAAGGCATCAATGCTGCCCTCGCCGATCATCCTGTCTGCAACCAGATTAACACTCCATCCTCCATGCCCGAACGGTTCGACGGGATCGTCCCAGCAGTTCTGGCCATCGTGCATATAGAGAACCGGGTACTGGCGATCGCTGTGCTCATCATAGCCGGGCGGAAGGTAGACGTAGACGTCACGAGGTAACACACGACCTGTAGGATCTTTCAATTGCTCAATGACCTCAATCCTGCCTCGGCGGGGATCAGCCTCAATGCCCCAAGTTGCGGGGCGCCCTCCTCGGCTGGTTACGCTCCACGCATGCGGATCGACAACGGTAGTTTCGCCATTCTCACTTCGGACGCGAAGCCAATAGGCCCATCGATCGCCTAGGTCGCTGCGATTGAGGGTGATGGCCCAGACGCCGGCCTCGGGAGCAATCTGAGGCAGGCGATAACCCGTTCGGACCCCGTGGCTGGCTATATCCAAAAACACGCCAGACACCTGCGCGTCTACGTACACAAAGGACACACCTTGTCCGGAAAACAAAGGCATACTGTGCTCGCGAAACCACGCATCTGCAAGCTGATGGCGAGAATCCCCTCCAGCGTTGATCATGGCCGCCGCAAAACGTTTCACTGGGTCGGCCAACTGAAGCTGCGATGCCATGCGAACACCCTGCCCTCCCGCGCCCTCAACAGCAACATCCTCGTCCGGTTCCACGCCTGCGTAAACCAATGCGTTTAGGTAGCCTCTCGATTTGTGAGGGTTTTCCATATCAGTACACCATTGACTGCCGTCGACCACGAACTTGTATTCGTATCTCCCTCGGGACAATTCGATAGCAAGATGGAAGCCGCCCTGCTCGTCCGGCCCATCCATCTTCGTGCGACCGGGGTCCCAGCCATTGAAGTTCCCGGCCAGATACACTGTGGACGCGCCGGCAGGTGGTTTGAACGTAAACGTGGCCCTATATTGGTCACCACCAAGGTCCGTGAGCGAAACCGTGGCGGTTGCCGATTCCATACCCGTAACAGCCACCAGAAACAAAAACAACACACGTCGGACGCATTTTCGCATAACAATAGCCTCCCTGCCTATGAGAGTTATTGGCCCTTGATGGTAATGGCTGCACCTCCGGTAGCCGGCCGCCGCCAAAAAAGCAAAAAAGCCTCGATTTCCCCTAGCATGCTACGGGATTTTGACGAATTAAACCAGTGTATGTGGTATGATGCCAAACTGGGACAATATGCTCTTCCCTCGTGGAGAGACTGAGATCGTGTGATTCTCGAACGACTGGCCTGCAACCGCAGGTTACCCGAACCTGGCAAACCCTTGAGAACTGATTGAGGTGGACACAGATGTCTTTGTGCACAGCAGCGCTAATCGGCTTGGCCCTGATACTTCCCAACGCTGGACACGACAACAATGTCGAATGGGGTGGAATCAGCCACATGTACTTGTTTGATCGCGATCCTCTGTGTCCTGTCGATGGTGAATCGTTCACAGTATACTTGCAGTCGTATGACTACGATCTAACAGCAGTGAGAGTGTACTTCAATGATGGCAAGGCTCGCTGGTTGGATGCCAGCTACTCCCATGACCGAGGCGTGTACGACGTCTGGCGCGCTCAACTTCCCTGCACTGAGAACGACGCCATTCTAGAATACTACTTCGAGGTCACCGACGGTACAGAGACCGACTACCTTGGACCCAATGGCATGTCTGCGACTCCGCCTGCCACTGGCTGGGTCGTCAACTACTCCACTCTCATTCACGCGCCGCTAGGAGCGAATCCGGTCAGCGGCGGCGGAACCGTATTTAAGGTCTGGGCGGCCGGAGCTGCAAGCGCCAATGTGGCTGGCACCTTCAACAGCTGGAGCAGCACCGCCAATCCAATGACGAAAAGTGGCGACTACTTCACTGCCAGGATAGATGAAGCTCATGTCGGACACGAGTACAAGTACGTTTTCGATGGCAGCACTTGGAAAACCGACGCTCGTGGCCGTCGCATAAACCCCTCCGGCGGAAACTTCAACTCCTATGTTGAAGATGCCCTTGCATACCAATGGGACGATTACAACTTTGAAGTGCCCGAATTCGAAGACATGATTATATATCAGCTTCACGTGGGAACTTTCTCCGGACGCAACGATGGCAACAGTTTTGGGTACGATCCGGCCACTTACCGCGCGGTAGTAGATTCTCACCTTGATCACCTTGTCGACCTCGGCATCAACGTTGTCCAGCTAATGCCCATTACGGAATTCCCAGGTGACTGGTCAGGAGGCTACAACCCTCAATCTCAGTGGGCAGTCGAATGGAAATCCGGGACCCCGGATGATTTCAAGTACATGGTTGACAGACTTCACCAAGCGGGTATCGCCGTAACGCTTGATGTCGTCTGGAACCACTTCACACCTAGCGACAACTTCCTCTGGAATTACACCGGCGACAGCGGAGGTACGACTCATCAGATTTACTTCGGCGGCGATGGCACAACTGGTCACTTCGATACCCAGTGGGGACCGCAGGCGGACTTCGCCACGGTCGAAGTTGCTGAGTATTTCGTACAGAGTGGGTTGCACTGGTTAAACGAATTCCATCTTGATGGATTCAGGTTTGATGGCACGGATTTCATGCACGAACCCAACGGTCAAGCATCCGGTTGGCCGTTGATGCAGTGGATCAACGACGAAATAGACAATCGCTCGGTCGACAAGATTGCTGTCGCTGAACAGTTGCCCGACAACTACTGGTTCACCAAACCGACAAGCGGGGGTGGAGCCGGATTCGACTCCCAATACCACGACCGCCACAAATACTCCATGCGCAACGCAATCTTCGCCGCAGCCGGTGGAACGGGAAGTGCCGACATGGCCGAGTTGAAGCGGACTATTCTTGGCGACATGAACGACGGAAGTAACATCGTGTCAGTCGGACAGACAACGACCCAGCTAGTTCGCTACTTTGAACTTCACGACGAGGCCTGGGGACAAAGTGGCGGCCAACGAATGGTCAAAACAATAGACACGTCCTTGCCGCACGATGACGAGTATGCTCGAGGACGCACGCTATTCGGACACGCTCTAAACATGTTCTCACCAGGCATTCCCGCTTTCTTCATGGGCTCGGAGTTCCTTGAAGACACTGACTTCGAAGCGGATTCAGCCAATCGTATAGACTGGAGCAAGGCCTCCACCTATTCCAACTACCTGCAGGCCTTCAAGGACATCATTCGCATACGCAAGGAAAACCCCGGTTTTCGGGCCAACGCCGGTGTTGAGATTAACCGTTTGGACGATGCCTATGACATTCTCACTATGCACCGGTGGGATGGATCAGGCAACGACCTGCTTGTCGTGGCCAGTCTCGCCAACGAAAACAAGTACAATTACCGTATTGGGCTTCCACAACCCGGCACATGGCATGAAATCTTCAACAGCCAGGCGTCTGTGTACGGCGGAAACGGCGCAGGCAACGGTGGCAGCATTGTCAACACTCACGGTTCGTATGATGGCTACAGTCAGTCAACTGAAATAACCGTGCCTCGAATGAGCGTCACCGTTTTCAGACTGGAAGACTGCCAGAACGACGGGCAGTGCGATGATGGCATTTCCTGCACAGACGACGTCTGCATACAGGGCGGATGCGTGAACACGCCAAACGACTCATACTGTGCTGATGACGGTCTGTACTGCAATGGGACGGAGAGCTGCAACAAATGGCAAGGATGTGTTTCCAGCAACGATGTTTGCATAGGCTATGACTGCAACGAGGATGAAGACTACTGCGTAGATCCCTACGCATCCGCAAGCTTCATACTCTTCGAGGACTGTTTCGCAGGACCATTTCAAACACCCGACCCGGATAGCTCGATCGCCTGCTTGTCATCCTGCTTGGCGGAATTCGACTATGACGCCGACGGAGACGTTGACTTGGTCGACTATGCAACCTATCAGATTGTCAGAGATACTCAGATAGACGAATATGTCAGCAACGCTGCCGGCTGGCTTGCACGTTTTAGCACACCACAGACCTATGCTTTCGACGAGTATTATCCCGGCGTACTTGGATATGCTAATCTGAGCGGGGCAACTGCAGCTTTGGCTCTTGACACGATGAACATGACAGTAACAGAAACCGGTGGCAACCCGGCAATAATGGACGCCAGCGGTTCCGCATATGTGTCAGACGCGCGCATCAACAACGGCAACATCTCCCGCTGGGAGTTCTCACAACCTATTTACGGTCTCTACACATACTTTGCGTCACTTAGCGACGACAACATCGCAGCCATGACCATCTACGCTGACGACACGGCGTTGGCGACATTCACAAGAGACAATGGAGGCAACGCGTCTGATGCCAGTGGTTTGGGCTTCACATCATCCGTCGGAATCACACGTGTAGACATCAGCTACGCAGGAACTGATGGACGTGTATTGATTGGAGCGGTTATTGCGGTCGACTCCGGCGAAACTGATCTCGGCACTGTGTACATAGCTGGATATCCCGGCCCATCGGGCGCTGACGTCCTTGCAGATTTCGCTATCTCCACAACGCCACCCAATCCCTGATTGGGCCGACAAGCAATACAAGACAACAGCCCAAAGCCCCGTCAAGGTTTTCGACGGGGCTTCTTCCTTTGGCAAAAATCAAGCAACAATCATTCTCTGCGGAGCAACCCTCACGGACGCAAGTGGGCGGTCACCTGCGGCAGTGGACTTTCGTCTTCATCCTCTACATGTGCACAGAACCCCCACATGCCTCCCCCCTGGCTTATCTTCACCAGTAGCTCGTTTGTCCCCTGCTTCAACTTGATGGAGACTCTATCCTCCTTCGGCGTATACGCTCGGCCAACGTCGTGACGGAAAAGCTCTACGCTATTCAACCACACAACAACTCCGTCGTCACTCCCTATAGCGAGTTCGCATTCCGTATCTTCCGGCGCCTTCAGATAGGTCAGCGCGTAGGCAACGGCATTGTATTCCAACCGCCCGAAAACCTTCTGAAACTCGACGAAGTACTCATCGGTAAGTTCCGCCTCGTTCGAAAAACTTCTAACGGTCTCAGACCACCTGATTCTCTCTCCATGCATACCAGCATACGTGGCGTTAAGGTCAATTGCTTTGCCTTCCGGTCCGAACACACGAGCAAGTCGATCGCTCTCTGGAGCATCGAACGGTCCTACGATCCACCATCTCCCGATAGACGGAAGCAACAGAGTCTCCAAGGGGATCTCCAGTTGTACTTGCTGCGATTCGAGGTGCAACTTCGACTTCAAAACCGTGGTCTGGGCGTCTTCCAAGGCGACGAGGTCACTGCTTACTAGCAAGCTACTGCCAGCGGCCAACGACGCCTCGCCATCTGGTTCACCCTTCATTTCCCAATTCGCCGGCGTCTCCACTTCCAGTCTGGCTCTCAATTCAGACAAACCCTTGACCACTGGCGAGGCGCTCACGCCAACGTTAACACCGATTCTCCTGCCATCCAGACTCTGGGCGCAAGCCTTCGCGCCAAAGCTCAATCCCAGTAGCTTGGCCAAGGCCTGACGCTTAACATCAGGCGTCACCTCCAGAGATGGGATTATCTTGGCGTAGTCAGGCACGCGCATCTGTGTCCCCGCAACCTCATATGCCACGACGGTTTGCTCAGGAGACAGATCCTCGATCCGTTCAACCGGCCAACCAACGATCTCTCCCACATCTTTGAGAGCTTTGAGGTTGCCGCGAAGACCGGCTCTCACCATTCCATGCAAACCCTCGTCAGTTGTAACGATCTCCAGTCTACTGGCCGTGCTCCCCACCTCTCTTCGAACCCGAACAACAACGCTGAACTCCGATTGATCATACCACCAGCCATTCATCTGTGTCTGTGCTGATGATTGGGCAAGCTCGATACCATCCAACAACACCTGCGTTGCCCCACCCACGTCGCGCAGTCGAATCTCGTACGTTCGCTGCTCCGGCATCCCGGCGTAACCTCCCTCCTCCGGGCCGATTACAACCGCATTGATGTCTCCCGTAATCTCATGCGAAACTGGAATCCAGGCACACTCTTCCCTTTCGTAGCCAGTCGAAATGCCGTCGTCTTCGTAAATGCGGGTAGCTCTCGCCTCGCCGGGGAAAACATGAACAACTAACGTTTCGGCCGGATATTCGCTCGTGCGCTTCATTCCCGGGCTTGCTGCAATCATCGCCCCACTGCGCACAAACAAGGGAATCTCATCAAGAGCAACCTGAACCGCCACCCTACTCGGCCCCATGTATGCCTTACCCGTGAACCAATTAGTCCACTCACCGGGTGGCAGCCACAGTTGAACAAGAGCACAGCCACTGATCCTGTCTGCCGGTGCCACCACCGGGGCAACCAGAAGATCATCTCCGAACATGTACTGCCCGGCACATTCATATGACTCGGCCATTCCTGGCCAGTCATAATACATGGGCCGGCATACCGGCACCGCGATGTCGTGTGTTTGCCGTGCCGCAGTGTAGACATAGGGAAGAAGCTCATAACGCAAGCGGAACGCTTCGCGCATTGCCAGGAAGTACTCTCTATCAAAAGCCCAAATACGCCGTTCTGCCTTCGGATTGGTCGTCGTATGTGTGCGCAATGCAGGGCTGAAGACACCAAACTGAATCCATCTCGTGTATAACTCCGGATCAACCGGACCGGGCTGGTGCCCTCCAATATCATGACTCCAAAACCCGTATCCGACATTGCCCGCAGTGGACGTGAAGTATGGCTGAAAGGCCAAGGAAGCCCAGTTGCAGAATGTATCACCACTGAAGCCCACTTGGTAACGATGGTTGCCCAATCCACCCCACCGACTGAAAATCGCCGGGCGCTTGCCCTGCCGATCAGGGTTATTCAGCATATCATGCCAATGCAAGTGGTTCAGCCAGAATAGGGGGTCCAACCCTGAAATGTCTGTCGATTCACCCTGCTGCCAATCCATCCACCAGAAATCTATCCCCTCTCTCTCCTTGGGATGATGCAGGTATTTAAAGTACGCATCCATGTACTGTGGATCGGTGCAGTCAAACGGTATGCGATCCGTACTCTTCGGATCAACACCCATCGCCTTTGCCATCTCAGCAAACTGCTCTTCGTGTTTGCCTACGCCGTTGTGCGGATGGAGGTTAAGCGTAGCTCTCAGCCCTCGCTCATGTATCCAGGAAAGGAATCCAGCGGGATCAGGAAAGAGCTCTCTGTTCCAACTGTATCCCGTCCACCCGGGCAGATGCCATCCCATGTCGATTACGAGAATGTCCAGCGGAACATCGTGTTGGTCGAATTCCTTCACCAATGCCTTGAGCTCGCTGTCCGAGTAATCCCAATACCGCGACCACCAAGCCCCAAACATGTACCGCGGTGGCAGTGGAATAGCGCCCGCCACTGCTGTGAAATCCTTCAACGCCCCCTTGTAGTCGTGTCCGTAACCAAAGAAGTACCAATCCACTCCCCCGGTGTTGTGACGTGGTGCAGCCCATTCACGCTCCGCTGCATCAAACAAAGGTCTATCCGAGTCATCTACCAGAACCCACCCGTCCCGGCTGACAAGTCCTGCATCGATCGGACATGCTCCGGATACTCCATCCAGCGTACGTGTTGTCCCGCGCAAGTTGCCGCCTCCTGGATCCCCCGGCCGCCAGACGACAGTCTCATTGTCAACGTGTAGTTGAATCTCCGTATTGCTCGCACTGAACCGCCCTCCCCCAGGCCGATAGCGCAATGCCAGAGCCTCCGTCTGAATTATCATCCATTCGCCCACTCTGCTATGTTGGAAAGCCGGCACCGGAAGTCTGCGATTCACAAATGCAAAGGATGCTCGATCCTCGAACCGACCATCAGGAGACCACTCCATCCGAATCATCTTTGGAGTCAGCACAGTGAATCTTGCCTGCCCCGAGATGACAACCGCCGCCGGATCGGTAACTGGCTCATAATCCGCCGCCATTACTGAAACCCCACACACTAACAACGCTATTACCGCTTGTACCGATAGTACCCAATGCCGCATCGCTTTTCCCTTGCCATCATGGGCTCTTGAGTCTTAACAAATCACCAAAGCACTAACAACACCGGATTAAGCACACGAAAAGATTAGGTGGAAACCCTACGCGTAAATCCCTCTCTCGGACCTGCCTGACGCTGATCCTACTCCGTAGCCGTCTTCTGTAAAGTGTTTCAGCCACTCCATCCTCGCCTACAAAAAAACAGAAGGGAAAGCGAGCAACAACTCACTTCCCCTTCCGCTTATGTGCCAACCATGTGTCAGAAACTGATCACATGAGCTATGTACTAACGACGACGAATCAGTGCGAAAGCCCCAAGGCCCAGCAGAGCAAGACTAGCGGGCTCCGGTGTGTACACTACTTGAACCGTACCAGCAAAGGCATCGACCCACAGCTCGGCCCCAGTATTGGTCGCGTCAATGACAAACTGCATATCGGAGGTGTTCACGCTGCGAGAGTCCCAACTTATGGAATCCCAACTTCCGGTGGCAACAGCCTTCCAGTAGTAAGTGCCTCCAGGAAGCCCTGCAGCATCAAACATATACTTACCGCCGCCCATATCGCTCATTGCTGTCAGCGGCTCTGCATTCGCCCAATCGGCCGTTGCGCCAACTTCGGTCTGGAAGTCGCCTACTGCCGTCCAAGTGGCCGGGTTTTCGTCAATACCAATACGGTTAACATCCGGCGCCCAGCCATCAACACTTATATTGCTATCAAAGGTAACAGTGAAGCTGCCGTCATCTGAAATCACCCAGCTGTTGGGTCCCGGGGAGCTCCAGTCCCATGTACCATCAGTAACCTTGAACTCCTGACGCCCCGGAGTCGTAGTAACCTGTGCTTCCCACACGCCTGATCCAAGCGAGGTTTCCGTCATGGCGATCGCATCAGCAGCCCAGTTCCCGCCAAACCCTGTGAGGTAGTAGTCCGCTGCCGCCGGCATAGCCATGGTAGCAACAACCAATAGTGCAATAACCTTCTTCATTTCCTGACTCCTTCTCGTGTCAAATGAGCATCAATAACTCACGAAATTCCCTAGATACCGGCATTACCTCAAGTCGCACCGCACGACTTCATGCCGTTGAGTGTTACCAATAACGCCCAAACGCTCTCTCACCGCGTCCGAGCACCTGTCGCCAGCACCACGCCCCAAAAAAGACACGTGAACGCCGCGACTCACTCTCTCTCCAGAGATTCCGCGACAGGAGATTCAGGAGTCAAAACCCCCGCCTATCGCATCAAAGATCTGTCTCCCCTACCTTGCTATTATAACCAGTTTACCAATTCTTAAACAAACAAAAACGCGGTTTAATAGCTTTTACTTCCTTCGCTCACTGCCTCAGATTCCAGGTCCCTAAATCAAGACCATTGAGGCAGGACCGGCGCCGTCAGCACCGGCCCTGCCATAAAGAATCTTCAGTCAGTGCCGATTCACCACCTTCTAGCCCTCAAACTCCTGGGCAAAGTAGGCGAAGTCGGCCAGGTCTACGTCGCCGTCATCATTGAAGTCGGCGTCGTATTCTGCACAAGCCGGAGTCGTCTCCGGACCCGCCAGACAGCTCTGGAACAGTGCGTAGTCGACAAGGTCGATCCCGCAGTCTTCGTTCAAGTCGGCCGCTGGGAACGTGGCAGGCGTCTGAATATCAACGATATTCACAACGGCGTATTCGCCCGCATCGACGTTATTGTCGCCGTTGCCTTCGGGAGCCTGGTAGTCGTAAATCATCGCTCCAGTGTCACTGCCGACATACTGCGTGGCAGCCAATAGCACCGTGGTCGGGACACCGGCCGAGAACGAACTGGCCATCTCGATCTGGCCTTCCAAAATCGGTAGATCCAAATTCTCCCCAGTATTCTGACGCAAAGCGCCGTCCGGAAGATCAAACCAGCCTGTCCAACCATTAGTGTCCTCTTGAGCAAGGAAGCCAACACGCTCAAGTGTCAGGCCAGCCTTGGCCCAAGCGGAGCCAACTGTCGTCGTAGTGCCGTTGCTGGAGATGTAGATGAATGCGTCCTGAGCAGCGGCGTGATCTGCCCGCTCGGTGGCCACATACAGATATCCATCTCGCACACCGGCATACAAGTGTCGCAGACCGTTGGTGCTCGTTGCAACCAGAGTCGCACAGCCATCAACGTAGCCGTCCATCACCCACGGCGGAGGACCGGAAGCATTATCCACCTGGAAGTGCCAATCGTTGCCATCATTGTTGTCCCAGGTGCCTCCCTCAAAGAAGACCATATTGAGTCCCTGAGCGCCCTCTGCGTACGCAGCTACCGTTATTGTGATTTCCCATACACAGTTGGCGTTAAGATTCATCTGGGCGTCCGTTGGACCGTTCCACCCGTTGAAGCCGTAGTGGATCGACACTTGGCCAGCACCCTCCAACACGCGTCCTGTCGGATCGTACTGAATCGTCACTTCCTTGCCTGCCTCAGCCGGATCAGGATCAATCACTACCGGAGCAGCAGGAGGAACGCGATTCACGTCAAAGTGATAGTCGTTGCCGCCGTTGTCATCAGCCAGAACACCCGACTCGAAGTACATGTCAAACTGCAGAGCCGTGCCCGGCATGGTAACAGTTGCCTTGAACTCTGAACCGGTGTAGCCGTTTGTGGCTACCATGGCGATAGTCGCCGGAGTGCTCAAGTCGCCATCGAAACCGTACTTCATGTCGATTGCAGTGACGCCGTCCAGCGGTCCATTGGTGGAAACGTACCACACGGTGACATCTTCGCCCTGAATCGCGATGGGCTGGACAGTCACGCGAGTGTCCGCAACTGCTTCAGCGGCATCACAGCTTTGTACCGCGTCCGCGCTGCCGTTGTACTCGCTGGGATCAATCTCACCCTCGGCGAACCCGGTGAAATTGGGTAGTGAGTTCACAGAAGCGGCACTAAACACCGTGGCATATGAGCTGATATCAGCTCGCAACGGGAACATCTCGGCAGGACTGCAGTAGTCACCACTGCCTGCTGGCAGTGTCTGGTTGCTGAATTGCCCATCTGTACCGTTCTGGTTGGGCATCATGGCCACGAAAATCTCGATGGGCTCACCAGTGCCAACACCGTTTCCAATCACTGACAGAGGAATAGCAACCTCCAAACCTGTCTCTACTTCAGCAAACACACTATTGGTATTGGTGTCATTGAAGCCACCGAAGTAGCCGAATCCCTGATCACCTTCCCAAGCCTCGTTTGCGTCGTTGATGTCCGTATAGCCCGTATAGAGCTGACTGGCATAAACATTTATGGTTCCACCGGCGCAGCAGTTCAGCGTGTCCTGCGCAGTGCTGCTCAAGGTATACTCATCGAAGTAAATGCGAGAACCTTGACGGTTGGCATAAAGAGCATAGTCCGCCTCAATAGGCAGTTGAGTACCAGTGCCAACCGTATCACAGGCAAAGGTGTCCAAACGGCGAGAAGCGGCACGCATCGGCTCCAGACCGTCAGCGCCATCAGCTTGCAGCTCGGTCTGGCCAGTCGCATCTTCCTCATTGATGAAGATCACCATCGCCGCACCGTCTTGCAGGTTACCCGCAATACCGATGTTCAGCGTACTCAACTCCGGCAGGAACTCGTCAATGATCTTCGCAACATAAAGACCGTCCACCTCGGACGTCAACGGAACACAACCGACCGTGTCGAAAGTATAGTCGTTGTTATCGTTATTATCCCAAGTGGAACCCCCATCGTTGAATACCATATCCAACGTGCATGCACGGAAGTCAACCGGTACAGTTATCTCCCACACGTCGCCATTGCTTGTCATCAGCGGATCCGGATCGATCGTGGGGTTGAAGTCGTTGAAGCCATAGTGGATGTAGACTGAAGCGACACCATCAAGGACCCCGTCTTCGGGATTGTAGGTGATCGTCACATCCTCACCCGCCACCGGAGGATCAGGATAGACCGATACGCGAGGAATCGTTCCGGTAACAATGAAGTTCCAATCGAAACCGTCGTTGTTGTCGTCAGTGAACTCCCCGTCAGTGAAGGTTATGTTCATCTCTTCGGCGTACGACTTCACCGGCACGGTCACCTCGTAAACCGCTGAGCCGGGAGACGTCTCAGTCATTTCAACATCAGCCGCAGCTACATAGCCCCAATTGTTGAAGCCGTAGTGCATATAAACAGCCTCAGCCAATTCAAGAACGCGACCATTCGCATCGTACGTGATCGTTACGCTCTGATTGGCCACGATGGGATCGGGAGCTGTCGTTACGCCGGCATTTGGCAAGCCATTAGTGACTGCCATGATGTAATTCCAGCCGTCGTTGTTGTCCCAAATGCCATCAGCATCGTGGAAAACATAGTTCATCTCCGTAGCCTGGGACGGCACAGAGACAACCACCTTGTACATACCGCCGTTCGTCGTCACCATCTCGGGATCAGGGTCAACCGTCGGATGCCAGTCATTGAACCCGTAGTGGATGAAGCCCTGTGTAGAAGCAGCCAAAGGCCCACCCGCCGGATCGTAAATAACCTTCACTTCCAGACCCGCCTGTGGCGGATCAGGATCGAAGGTGCCCGGACCAGCAACCGCAACACTGCCCAGAGCGGCAATCGCCAACACTAAGCCTGCTAATCGATACATGGGTTACTTCCTTCCTTCTCTTTCAAATGGGGGATTTACAATATCACACACTTAACCATGAACCACCGCGGCTCCTCCACCGCAATGGTTGAACTATCAACTGTCAACAAATCCTGACTTGCGATAACCAGAGGGTATGCCCGATTCGCGTCCGTGTGAAATGGAACACAAAACCCCTCCGGCTACTTCCAACTCCTCCTGACTACAAACCGCTACAACGCCACAAACTACAACGCCAGGCGAATCCGCTCGCCCCTCAGTCCGCTCTCCGTTTACGATCCCGACTTGGTATTCCGCAAATCACGGTTCATGTACGGAGACACTCGCACAGTCTGGCTGAACTGCTTCGGAACGTCTTTGCCGTAGACCCTATGATGATACCACGCCACCGGCTTTACCGGCGCCGCATGGAAATCCGCAAACACAACATTGACCTGCCCGCCGGGATGACGCTTCGCCGGCATTCTTTCAAACCAACGAATAGCAAAGTGCGCCAGGGTCGGTCCCGATGCCTTCGCGCTGGTGATCAGGTTTGCAAATCCCCAACCAGTCGAATCGCTCTGGTTGTACAACTGCCCGTCAATTGCCTCTTTGCGAGTGTTCGGACCGGCATCAACCATGAGCAGGCATGTCCCCGGATCGAACACCCGATCCATATTCCCCTCAAGCCGATTTCCCGCCTCTGCCTCCATCTCCCCTCTATATCCGTCCTTCCACACCGGAGGATAGTCCGAATCATCAACCTTGGCTCCGACAATATCCTCGTTGATTCCCATACTCAGATATCCCCAGTACCGCCCACCAGTATGCGGATCGTCCGGATCGCCCGTTCCTTTCAAACCGTCTCCTTCAGGGTAAAACGGGGTGGAAATCTTCACCTTGTCCGCAGGGCACATCGCCAATTCAAAGTCTCGGGCCACCTTGTCTTCAGCCGCCAGCGCATCGACAACCGTCTCTCTCCGAACGCCCCAATCCCAATTCGTTTTGTAGTCGATTCCTGCAGATTGAGCCAAAGCTACAGGCCAAGCCAACAACTCCCCCTTATCGTCATACTCAAACATAGTGCGGCTCGGATCCGCCTTCTCCACGCCCGTCTCATTGGTAGCCAACTGAAATCGGTTATTGTGCTCAAAAGCAAAGCTGCCCCCCGCTTGAGCCAACCCTCGCTGATGCGCCAAGCACTTGACCGTCTTGGCCTGTTCTCGCGCCTGCTTCAACGAAGGCAACAAGATCGAAATCAATAGAGCTATTATCGAAACGACAACGAGGAGCTCCACCAAAGTGAACGCCCCTCGTATTCTCCTGTTTCGCCGACTGCAGGATTTCTGATTTTCCCAAGTTGTGCCCGGCCTCGAATTCCAGGAATCGTCGAAGATCATTGTTTCACTCGCAGTGTTACTGGCTTTCGCCATGATTTAAGCTCCCATCCGTGATCGGGTCGCAACTACAGGCCCCGCCATCCCTGACGTCGCCCTCCACACACCTCTCCCCAAGCGACCTAAACCAATTTAAGCAACAACTATCAACCAACCGCAAATCACCATCCGGCATAAACTCCTCTGCCCACACGACAGAACTGCCGGACGACAGAATCCCCACCAAAAAACTCTCCCCCTCAACAAAACCAGGGCGCACTCCGCCACCCCGCTAACCGGCGAAACACCCCCTAAGTGCAACAATAACAACTACTTGCGAACGCGACTGATGACCTCTCATGCCCGTTTCCCACATAACCAGCGCATACACACCTTGGCCTCTGTCAATACCCGCACACTTTATCCTATCGATGCCCAACACCAGTGTCAAACCGTTTTACGTCTTTGCGCGTTTCTTTCATATACGCCTCTCACGCATCCATAGCCACGCCTTTACCGGGCCAGCCGTCCCACAACCCCTGACAAAGGTGCACATTGCACGCTGATCCTTCCCCCTTCATCCTTCAGGCCATCAGAGCCTTCTCCCTCAACACCGAACAGCCACCGCTTCACACGCACGCCGGACCCCATGCTCAACGACACCTCATGCGACTTCTCGTCGAAGTTGACGACCACAACAACCTCTCCGCCACTATTCCTTCGCGAGAAGCTCATTAGCCGCCTCGCATCATCAGCCAGAATGATGCGAAAGTCGCCACGCCGCAACTCCTCAGTGCTCCTGCGCAGTTTGCATAGACTGCGGTAATACTCCAAAAGCCCTTCTCGTCGCGCCGAAACGCCTTCCCTATTCCACCACATGGGACCGCGACAATACGGATCACGCCCACCAAACATCCCTACCTCGTCCCCATAGTAAATTATCGGACAGCCCGGTAATGAAAACTGAAGTAAAGCCCCTAATCGTAATCGGCGGAACGCATCATCGTCTGGCCGCAACACGTCGCGACGCGGAATACGCCCAGACGGTCCCTCCAAATGGTTCAAGGGGTCAACAATCATACTCACAGCTCGCTCTGTGTCATGACTCCCCAGCAAGTTGACCATGCCCAACCCCACACACTCTGAATGGCCGGCACCAAGCCCAATCAGCTCGTCCGCAAGCTCCGTAGCCTTACGTTTCCGGCCCGACTGCGCCACGTACCCCATTACCGTGTTTGAGAACATATAGCTCGTCACGCTGTCAAACTGATCCCCACCAAGCCACGCGTGCGCTTCGGTCCAGATCTCACCCACGATAATAGCCTCAGGGTTGATCCTCTTGACCGTCTTGCGAAAGGCACGCCAGAATGAACTTGGGACCTTCTCCGCTGCGTCAAGACGCCATCCATCCACACCATCTCGGGGATCTCCGTCCCCGTTAGGATCCATCCAGCGTGTCACCACATTCAACAGATACTCGACCACAGCCGCTGGATACTCACCGCCGGCTCGATTGAACTCCGGCATGTCACCATTGGGACGATCCCATCCCGTGTAGACCACAGGTGGGCCAAAATCATCAATCGCAAACCAGTCCCTGTACTGTGACTCCTGCCCCTTCTCTAGAACATCCTTGAACGCCCAACATTCCCTGCCCACATGGTTGAACACTCCATCAACCACTACTCGAAACCCTGCCTCATGCGCTTCCTCTAAGACTTCGAGGAACAACCGATCGCTCTTAGTCCATTGCCAACTGTTCGGATCTACTGTCTCCGGTCTCGCCATTCTGCCGTCGCTTAAGACCGCAAAACCATCGTCAATGTGGCGATGATCAATCGTGTCATACTTGTGTTCGCTTGTTCCTCGAAAGATCGGACTGAGATACAGTGTGTTTACCCCCAACCGCTTGAGGTACGCGAACTTCGAGCGCAACCCCTGCAAATCGCCTCCATAACAACGCTCCAGCAACCTCACCCGCAGCGTGCCGCTTTCCCCCGGCAACAGATGAGCCCAATCCTCCTCCCACGGCGCAACATGTGCAGGATCATTGTCAGGCGAACCGTTGCAGAACCGTCCCACAAAGACTTGATACCAAATAGCATCCGCTGCCCAAGACGGGGAACATTGCGCCTCGTTCTCACTCGCATCGCCACCGCGCGCTATCGCCCCCAAGAGAACAATGCCTGCTATCGCAATGAACCTGATTGACGGCTTCACCATAAGACGCTCCCGCGCTGCCCGATGCCCTTCCCTGCAGCCTGCAACAATTACTACTCAACGATCCCTCACCGGGCAACCCCTATTTGACAAATTGGGGCAACATGACAACTTTGGCAAGCACAGCCCCGCCCGAATGCCTCCACCAGCATCAACCCCTAGAATACGCAGCAACTTGTGGTTGGACGATGACCGGCGGCGCTCTATACTCCTGAAAGTGTGTGCTGGTATGAAGGCACGTAGTGACATCCACTGATACTCAACCGGAGACGGATGATGGAAAAAGACCAATTCCTCCTGCAAACCTACCTGACGCTACGAGAGGAAATCAAGTGCACCAAGGCCCGCCTGTTCTGGATCATTGTCATGGGACTTTTCGGTGTTCCTCTGATAAGCTACGCCTCTCAACACGCTGACAAGTTCGTCTCTTTACTCGTTCCCTACCTTATTCTCGCCATCATCATCCTCTTCTTCTGCGAGCAGAACGCTCTAATGCGTGCCGGCCGCTACATTAAGGAAGAGGTCGAACCACAACTATCCGAAAGAGGAAGTTGGGAAGCCTGGCTGGAATCCCGTGGCCAACTCCGCCTGCTTGATCGCCACTTCTTTGCCTGCTTCGTACTCGTCTTCTTCATCTACTACTTCATGTCGATCGGCTCAGCCCTGCAAAAACTCCTCACCCTTCGTGAAATCGACGATAGCTCTTATGCTCGCTGGTGGGTTTATGGAATATGCGTTTCCTATGGCATTGGTGCTCTTTGGGCATTGGCAACCCTCCTGCACCACTGGAAATCGTGCACGGGCACTGCCCCTTCAAGACATGAATAACCTCGCGAAATGCCGTTGATCATTCCACAACGGAACGATCACCTTGTCGGAACAAGAAAACCTGCACCGCATTTGGTGCAGGTTTTTGCTTTCCCTCGTAGCGCCGGGGAAACCAGCACCGTCGCCCTGCACTTCGGACAAACCACTCCGATCTCCATCCCCACCCGCTTCCCGTCCGCCTGAACACCCGCGCCTCCGGGAATCGCGAACTCACACCGACAACTCGAGCATTTCACCCGTTTCCCCCGTGCGTCCTCTCCGACACGCATCACATTACCGCATTTTGGACATTTATAACTGATACTCTTGTTCTTGCTCGCCGGCTCCGGGCTTGGCGGCGGCCCAACCTTCTCACATTTACGTGGAACCTCTGATGACGGCCGACGGGTCGGAAGCCCACGCTTGTATTGCGCAGCAGCCTTCACCTTCTTCTGAACATCCGATTCGCTCTCCCGACGCAGGCGCAACCGCTCTGACATGCTCACACCTGTGGCCTCCTCCAGGGCGTACTCGAGAAACAGCTCCATCTCGCGCGCCTGTATCGCCGCAAGCACATCCTCTTTCTTCTTGTCTCCCTTTCCCGCAGCCATCCCCGCACAAAGATCTACAAACGCAAACGCCTCCCAATAGTCAACCATCCCCAGAAGTTGAACGAATCGCCTCAGCTCGCTCTGCCCCGGTATGTCGCACACCTCCCTGGCGAATTTCCCCAACGGCTCGAAGATGGGATGACCATCGACCTTTTGCAGATCACTCTTGGCCTCCTGCCATCGGCCTGACTGCCTTCTACTCAGGCCCAGCAAGTAGTTTCTGTCAACCTCGCGTGCCATTCCCGCACACATTTCACACTCTTGCGGCCACCCATTCCATAAGAATAGCATAGCTCGAACCGCAGCACCTGCACTGGGGTCTGCCAATACTTTGCAGCCACAAAGCGCCGCGTCATCCGCAATACTCTCCAGCAGGTTCCGAGCAGCTCTCACCGAACCCCCTTGAGCCAGCAGTGGAGGAAGCGTGTCACCACGCATCGAAATCAGCGTCGCGATATGAGCAGGAAGAACCGAACGGTCCAGCTTCAGCATCTCTGGCCAACCTTCAAATAGTGACTCAACCACTCCCCTCTCAGTAATATTCGTCCAGCCACAGCCTCAAACAACAAACGTATACGGCAAAAGACCCGGCGTTCACGCACTACACTTGAGAGCCTGCTCTATATCGACCTATCTCAAGACTGGCTTGCTGTTTCCGCCTGACTTCATCCGCGTACCACACCCCTCACCGGAGCGTTATGCCCACGAGCGTAGTGTTAAACATGAACGTCTACCGGAAAGAACCGGAATTCAGGCTCCACCCACAAATACACGTTGCTCCAGTTCAGGTCTTGCGAAAACAACATTGATCTGACTGGCTGAACCCGCATCCCCGCAGGTCCCAACGCAGCGCCTAACAACGACAGTCTGCCGGCCCAAACCGCGTGTCAGACGCTACACCTCAATAGGGCTTGTTCTAACCTCATTCGACCAACCGTCCATCCCATCAAAAAGAGCGGTCGTACTCGCCGTGACTCGCACGAGAATACGACCGCCCGTCCAGCTGTTCGTCCCAACGCAGCGCCTAACACTGAGAACCTACCGGCCAAAACCGGACGTCAGACGCTCTCCAAAAACCTCGCCTTACGGCCCAAACAATGCCTGAAACGCCGCATAGTCAGCCAGATCCACATCGCCGTCCACATCAATGTCGGCGACCGCACAGGCCGGCGCTACCAACACACCTGGCCCCGCAAGGCAATCGGCAAAACCCTCATAATCTGCAACATCGACTCCGCCATCGCCGTTCGTGTCACCACGCTGACCGTAGTAAACGGAAATCACCGTGACAGCTCCACTACCCGTCGCCAGCGAACCAGTCACTTCCACACGCCCCGTCACGGAATCGTACGTATACGCGTGTGCCACCCCGTTTTCCGCCACCGCAAGAATCGTCGTCCCCGCGGGAACCCTCACCACCGTATCGTAGCCCAGAGCGACTCCCGTGTTGTTGGTTATTGTGTGCGAGTTGCAGTTGCCGGCCTCCTCACATAGCACATCCACCCGATGATCTCCCAGGCGAACATTGCTAAAAGCCATACTCGGCCATCCCGTCGGCAACTTCGGCTCCATCTTCAACACATTGCCCAATGCATCCGGACTCAAGTCCAAGAACACCATTATCGCATCCACGAAGAACGACATCGACTCCCACGCATTTGGCCAGGCGGTCTGCAACACGAAGTCGCTTTGCCCCGGAATCAGTAAACTGTTCAACGGCGCGATCTGCTCCGCCCCCAAACCCAGATTACCCACACGGTCCAACAACAGCTCCATCCGGTACCTGTGGTTGTCAATATCGCCTTTGTCCGGATTGATGTCCTGACGCATGGCGTAGTAACACCCATACCACATCGTCGTCAAGAACCATGGACTTCCATCAGGATTCGGGCCATACGTGTTATTCCAATAGGTGTCGCCCCAGTAGCGGTTGATTAACCCTTCCCATTCGCCCGAGTAGTTCACTAGCGGCTGATTGTTGCCGAACGTATCATTAGCCACACCGTTGATACGATCCATTATCAACTCCGTCCGCGCGTGCCCCACCGGGTACACTTCAAATGGATACGTAATGCCCAATTGCGAAATATCCGTGTTTTCTCCATTCCAAGCCAGTCTGGCATCAAGAGCACTACGCAGCCCGTTCGCTCGCGAAGTATACAGACTGACATCGTTGTGATAGTTGCACGTTCCCGGACCGCCCGGACACGAGTACTGATCGAGAATATTCGCAATCCCCGCCGCGTCCTCCAACCCTCGAATCACCGACGCGTTCGAATAGTTGAAAACGTCAAAAGCGTCTTCCCACAAACTCATCGAGTGAATCAGACCGCTGAACGGCTCCACATACAACCGCCCGTCAACCGTGCTATCCTGGCTCGATGCTATTGCCGCCTCGTAAACCTCCACATAATGCCCTTCCAGGAAGGATACATCCCCCGTCATGTCGAAGATGTACTTGATGCCCCACGGATAACAGGAGGTTTCGTCCACTTGTGGCGTTCCCCAAACAGTGTATCCGTCCGTCGAGTACTTCTGTTTCCAGAAACCCTCACTTCCCCAACCTTCGACATCCCGATAAGCAACATCCCGCAGGAAACGGTAGATCTCCTGAGCTTCCCAGACGTGCCCCGCACGAGCCAGCGTTATAGCTGCCCACGCCGCGTCACGTGGCCACACGAACGGATACGCCCCATTGTGCATTCCCGCGATTATCCCGCCATTCTTCCCGTCAAGGTGCAGAGCTGTCGCCAAAAGGCTACGCCGAAAAGTATCGTCAAAACGATCATCCGGAAAATCAACCGTGGTCCCGTCCGCCAACCACGTCGTCCAATAGGATTCCGTCGCACTCTGCACCGCAGACTGGCTCGTTGCTAAAAACCAATCGATGGCATTGTCCATCTGGTAATCGTACGTCCCCGTCGCATCCGCAAAACCATCGAATCCACCCACATACGCAACATCGATCTCCTTCGATGTCCCCGCAGGCAAATCCACCTTCACACCAACCCAGCCACGGTCCTGGTCGCTGCTCGTATCGCTCCAAAAATCGCCGGCGGCCGTAGACGACCCACTGCCCACTGAATCGCATACTCGCATGGAAACACCCAAGTACACGGAAACGCTCTTCGTATAATCGGAAAACGTCGTCGGATTGTACTCGCCGCTCGATGATGTGTTCCTCGCCGTGCGGTCATAGGCGACCATCGCCCCCCGCCCACTATCCGTGAACATCCCATCGTAATCGTCGCCGCCGTTCAACGCGAAATCGGCATAGTAGTAAAAGTTAAACTCCTCGTCCGTCGCTCCCGTATTCGAGAGAATGTAACGCTTGACATAAATACCCCTGTTGGGATTAGCGCCATCATCAACCGGGTATGTTATGTCCTTCGGGCAATAGTCATACTGCTGAATCGTAATGTCCTTGCCAATTAGCTTGGCATAAGTGCTTATCACATTCGTATCGCTAACATACTGCTGTGCAACGTTCTCATAGCCCACGCCGCTCTCATTGCTCAGCCAGTACGTCGTACCGCCCACCCTTATGCCTGCCATCGCCTGATTCATATGCATCTGGCCGCGAGAGCCCAAGGGCAACCCTGCAGGGAAAGTGTCCAACCCGTCAACGTACCCCTCATTCTTCGTGCCGATCCCGTTCACACAGCCAGCAGACGGATAATACACATCATAGACCGTACCGTTCTCGTCTATCATCACGTTCATGTAGTTATTCCCCACTACGCCCTCCTCCTTCCAGAAGGACACTGGGGGATATCCCGCCGCCGGGTCCGGCTGGCCTGCTCCCGCTCCCGGCCACGCCAGCTTGTTCGTGTATTCATACACAGTGCCGCCGTCCGCGAAAACCTCGAAGCCGCCCGATTCCCACGCGCCGATCTTGTATCTGATTCGCTCCTGATAATCCCTCGTGAAATAGGGCGCCGTGGCCTGCCACCAGTCGTCGTTCCCGCTGCCACCCGGCTCGTTATACATGAACGTAACCTCCGGAGCCGGACCGTAGCTCAGCAGCACCATCGTTGAACCTTGCGGAATCCCCTTCGAGCCCTGCGGAGTAGAACCATCATCCGTGTAGTAGATGGCCACCGAGTCGTATGTGAACGATGGCCCAATCTTGATGTACAACTGGACCGTCTCCTCCTCACGCGGAACCTCTGGCTCGCGCATCGTCACGCCCGCCGGCTGATCGTAGACTTGAACTCCCGGGTCATGATATACGAAAGAGGGAGTAGCACTGGCGGCCGAACAGATCACACACACCACCGCCGCACACAACACCATTCCGCCCAGACTTCGTCGCATCATTCGCATTCTTGCCGTCTCCTTCCTCTTACCCCTGACCTCAGTTCTATACCGTTACTTAGCCAAACGTAGCGTCAAACGCCGACGATCTACAAGAGAGATCCCGGCCTCAGACCCTACACCTGAATTGAGCTTCCTCCAGCCGCCGCCAACACTCACAGCCCGCGGCGCCACCTCCACATCATATCAAACTAGTTCAAATGTTTCACCCCATATCGCCGGAATCTGCCTCCCCAATTCCTGGCCACCGTCCCCCTCATTCTGTCCGACTATGGTATGCAAGATCCAAGAGTGGCGTTGCGAAGGAAACCAGGGTTCAAACGTCACACCTAGATCGAGTTTGATCTGGAATCAGTAGATCATGGATCGTTCGATCCGAGCGGTTGTGGTGCCGACCGTACTCTGCTCCACAGTCGGAATAGATCATCGGTCCCGTGTCTCACCGGATCAGCTCAATACAGACCTCAGAATTCCCTCCCTCCTTCTTCGGAGGATTATGATTATCGCTGATCCAGTCGCCCCGATACGCTCCCCACGCCCCAACAAGCTCGATATGGTCTCCATTTGGCAAGACGCTCTCCACAGGCTGGGTCTGAAACAGGCAAACGTTGCTTAACAAAACATCATAGATAAAAGCACACTCGAATGTCCGGACGCATTTCGCTGAATGAACACCCTTGTATTACCAATATCCAGCGATCGCCGCTGGGTAAAAGGCCCTGCATTCGACCTTCACCAACAACTACGTTCTGCATAGGAGAAGTCGGCCACTCTACTCCGTACTGTACAATCGTTGAAAAGCGGCGAAGTCAAGAAGATCCACGTCGCCGTCACTATCGCAGTCAAGCAATCCACACTCAACGCCCAAACTACCGCCAGGACCAGCGAGACACGTGGGCATCCACATCAGATCATCATGATCTACAACACCATCATTGTTCACATCTCCGCACGGCTTTGTGAACACAAGTTGAAACTCCGATAAGTCAAGAAGATCCACGTCGTGATCTCCGTCAAAGTCAAATGCCTCCACACACAGAGCTTCACACGACGATGAGTGGGGACGGGTCTTCATACCCGGTCCACCGAAGCACTCCATCAGAACGTGGTAGTCATCCCTGTCGCGATCGCCATCAGCATCATAGTCGCCACCGCCAACGCCATCATCACACTCATCGAGAATCCCGTTCTCATTGCAGTCATTGTCGGCATAACAATCGTAACAGCCTAGGATGCCAACCTTGTCCACACAATATTGACTCCACTGCTGTTCACAACATTCCGGAGCATAACCACAAACACAATTGCGAATCGCCGCATTCGAACAGCCGGCATATGCATGAGTCACGCAGCAATCGTGTCCGCCCTGTATATCACACTCATCAGGTACTGCATTGCTGTTGCAATCATCGCTGACTGAATTGCCAATATCACATACATCCGGAATGCCGTTCGTATTGCAGTCCTCCACAGTCCCGTACGCGATATCGCACTCGTCCGGAATGCCGTTCTCATAACACTCCACGGATACGAAACCTGTGTACGCAACTGTCACGCTGATTGTCGAAGGAAGCGCGCATTCGCCTGCAACAACGTATTTGCTCGGAATCACTCTTACTGTGGCTGAGCCATCATCCAACGCGCTGTTGAACACCTCTGCGGACACAACCACAGCGTCGTAATCAGCACTCGTGGGACAATTGCGCCCTGTGTACTCAAAAACGTAACCGACAAATGTCCCGTCAATCTTCACGGCGATACGTTCCTCCGCTGCTCCCAAATCCGCTTGCGCTCTGAACATTAGCACTACGTCGCTGCTGGCCTCGGGGGCGGAAAGAACTTCGAACGCTTGTGGAGAATCATGACCTATTGGGGAAAACACAGTTGACGCCAGAACGAACGACTCTTCTTTCACCACCTCACATTCATCCGCAATACTATTGCTGTTACAGTCTTCACTACTTCCACTCAATATATCCCAGACATCAGGAAGAGAGTTTCCATTGCAGTCCGTTTGACATTCGTCAGGAACATCATCCGAATCGATATCAAAAGACGAGCCGTTCATCAAATCACAGATGTCTGGTACACTATTACCGTTGCAGTCAAGCGATGTGCCTGAGCCAACTTCCACATAGTCAGCGATTCCACTATCATCGCAATCATGATACTCATCAGCACCGATATCAGCTCCACCGTTATCAATCAGCTTCTCTCCGTCTATGTCATAATCCTCTTCTCGCACATCTGATAGTGGATCTCCCGTATCACGGCACGGAGAATCCGACTGCAAATGAAGACCCTTGGCAACGACTCCATTACTGTCGATGACCTCGACAAACCGAGGATCCTCATCGATATTTCCAATCCCCATGGCAAGGTTCGCGGTCGGCACAACGTGCGCCAGACCACTGCCGCCCATTATGTCACTATACTCAATGCTCACACTGCTGCTGCCATCGATGCTTAGCTCGGGACCGTTAGATGATGCGAAGTCTCCCCACAGTATCGATTGGCTTATTGTCGCGCTCGTGTTGTATCCATAGTAACCTCCGCCGTTCTCACCGGAGTTTCCCGCCATTGTGCATCGAAAGATCGATGCTGTTCCGTCCACAACTGACGCAGCTCCTCCATTACCTGAAGCCAGCAGCTGCAGTTGTCCTACTATGCTCCTCTTTCCAAAACCTACGAATCCCGAATTGAATCCGAGCAACAAGTTCCCATCAACTTCACACCAGTAGGTTGGCGTAACTCGGGAATCGGACGGTTCAGCGAAATCCGTCCTGCGCCACGCGCCCACCTCTACCAACTCCAACGGATCCGATTCGACCAGATAGAGGTGCAATCTGTCATCACAGCCTATCGATGTAGCAGGATCATGTGCATTCGAAGCGACAAGAACTTGCCCCTGACTTGTCTCAAAAACCGACCAGACTTCCCCCATTATGGATGTCGTACCGACCCTCTCCACCTCAAGTGTACTCATGTTGGCACGAAACACGTTTTGGCCGGCCCACCTGAGTGTATCCTCTCCCCAATACGCGTAACCATCGTCCGCAACCAATATGTCCACGCTCCTGAAGCTCTGTGACGTCGAAACTCCGTTACTGTCAAGGTTGTTGTTGAGAGTGTACATGGGGTCCAGAACGTGCTGATTCTCAACATCCAGCCCCCACCTGTGTCTCCACTGTTGAGGGTTCTCAATGAGATCATCCAAATCATCACAAAACAGTATGGACGACGCAGAGTGCTGATCACCCGTCATGACAAGCAGCCGCCCCTCTTTATCCCCTACGCCCGGAGCAAAAACTCCTCCATGAAAATGGCGTATCGACTCCGACGCACATTGGAACAAGACGCTCCAATCCTCTCCACCGTTTGTACTGCAGTGAATCGCGGGAGATACAGCGTATTCAAAAAACAGTACTACTCCCTCAGGGTAAGTGTCAGTTGCGCCGCATGACACTAAGGAACGATGCAATGCCAAGTTACTTGGTATTCCCCCAACCTTGACTTCGAAGTTCTGAACACCGTCGGGAGACTTTAGTATATGCCCTATGCCACCCACACGCGTATACAAGAATGCTCCATGCTCTGTCAGATACGCCTGCTTGATAATGTGGTCCACAGGCGTAAGTCCGCCTACCTGTTGCCCCAATTCGTCAATAAACAGTAATCTTCCCCAGCCCAAAGCCCAGAACTTCTCACGCCAATACCCCAGCGTGATTTCTGATGGAGAAAAAACGTACCCGCTGGGATTAGGTATCCACATGCAATGGGATATCGGCCCGCTGCTTCTGTTGCCGACCAGAACCGATTGATTGACACTCAACTCGTTAGCAACCGAAAGGATCCCCCCTCCGGATTGAGAGTCGTTGTTGTATACCAGGCAGTTCGTGGCAGTTGTTGATGATCCAACACTGTAGACTGCCCCACCCTTGTCCGCTGAGTTGGCGTGGAAGTCACACTCCCTCAGTGTTACAGAACTCATGTCACTCCAAACCGCACCACCTGCTACCGCTTCATTGCCTGCAACAACACACTTGCTGACAGTTGGATTGCCGCCGCTAAAAGCGACGCCCCCCCGCTCATTCCCGGAAACAACGCAGGATTGGATGACGGGACTGCTGTTATACCCGAACACTCCTCCTCCCTCTTCACTTGCGCTGTTATCATTGAGAACACAGCCGTCAATCAACGGGTTTGCATCTTCCCAACACGCTATCGCCCCACCAAAATCGGCACTACAGTTACTAATCTGGCAGTGAGATATTGTCGGACTTGCCTCCCTGCAGAGAATAGCTCCTCCCAAGCGTACAGGGAAATCCCATGTATACACCGGTAGCAGCTCAATTGCGCCAAAACCGTTCTTGATCGTTAGTCCAGCAATATGGGATTGGCGGCTCTCCCTAGTGCAGAACACAAACGCACGCTGTGGATCTGTTACACTCCCCCCGCAATCCAGCACTGTCGCCTCTACTATTGCTGGATCCAGCGGATCTTGACTCCTAACCGTTATGGCTTTACCACGAAAATCGATGTTGCGATTTCCATCCCCCGTATATGTGCCGGAGGACAACACAATCACGTCCCCATCTCTCGCAGCATCGACTGCGTCCTGAATGAACTCGAATTCAGAGGGAACCCGCAATTCTGCGGCGAAAGAAGGACACGTCAAAGCAAGCATCAAGACCACAACAATCTGCCTAATGCTCCCAATAACCCCCAATGCGGCACTGCCTGGAGCTTCGGATAAACTACTGGCTCCTAACTTGTTTATCGGTCTCTTTAACCACATGGACTTCAGTCCGATTACCTGAGATGACCTGCCCGACAACGACTATAACAAATACTGCTTCGCAAAGGAATAGTCTGCCAGTACCTGTACAGACACTTCCAGTTCTGACACTCCTCCGCCACACTCATACTCCTCTCTCTATTGCCGAACAATACCGCGCTGATGCCATCCATTGCCGGTTGTGTAGGCCTGTACATCGGCTAATCCCCACAACAACGTCATCATGCTTATCCCCGAAACCGATTCTCCCATGCCAACATCCATCACACAAAAGAAGCGGCCTAGGCCCGATACTTCACAAAAGCTTCCATAAAGCGCAATCTCTGCCGTTGGCACAAACACCATCGGCGGTCCCCATAACACCACTTCCAGCCACACAGCCTCTTCTGAGCACGCCAGCGCGACAACCAACTCGCGAAAAGAATGCCATTGCCTCCGTCGAGAACAACACGGCCCCTGTCGAAATGCAGACGGAAAACTATGTCGGCCCGGTAAACCGGACATCACATTTATCCACCGCTCGCTCGCAACCCCCGTCCACCCTTCAAACCGCTCCCGCCTCAGCCCGCGGCGCCACCTCCACATCATATCAAACTAGTTCAAATGCTTCGCCCGATATCGCGGGAATCTGCCTCCCCAACTCCTGGCCACCGCATCTCGCATTCTCCCCGACTACAGCGATCCACGTCCATGCACAGCGTCAAAACCCAAAATCTGCCGCACAGAAGCCCCCATCAAGCCACACCCTTGAATTGACCTCACCCCCGAATCACCCCTCAACTCCCCACCTCGAAGCGCCGCCCACGCCGGATTTCACTGTGCCCAACAGCTGCAGGCGCTGGAAAACCTGACAATCTTGCCGTTGCCACCCTACTCGCCGGAACTCAATCCAATCGAGAATCTGTAGCACCATCTGCGAAGCCATCACTGGGCGAACCGCGAATACGCCGACTACAAAGCACTCCGTGAAGCAGCCTGAAACGCCTGGCAAGCCACCTGCCTGGACGCCGAACTCATCAGCTACGTTTCCTCCACCCCGTACATTCACCAGCGCAAAGTCAAAACGTGATTGGTATGAGCCCAACAGATGGGATTGACTGCCTCAGACATTGTGCGTACATGCCACACTTGGATTAAAACGCTCTAGGATGGCTTAACCCTCTTCGAAATCGTTGTGAATCGTGAATGTGCGAAGCCTCGCCGCTTCGCAAGAGTCGGTGGATTGGCACAGGAAGCCCAGAGCCTCGAGTTCGCCGTGTCCGGATGGTCGCCTCTGCCCTACTTCTTCACGGGACGCATGTCACAGTAGCGCAGGTTGTGCTTGCTCCTTGCGGAAAGCCCCCCATCGCCGTGCAACTCGTTGCTGGCATATCATAGCACACGCCGCTCGCACAACACGCTTCTGTATCTATACAGGAGTAGCTGGCTACCTGCACGCACAGTTCATCCCATGTGGTTTCGCAACAACCAGCCATCAGATCACACACCGACGAGCAGCAATCGACCTCTTCGCAGCCCGGTGAAGGGTGCGGTGCGAAACAATCGCCGCGGCCCGGACCACAGACGTCACCGATTAGCTTGCAGTTCTCATCACAGCTTATCCCGTCCGGCGGATCGCACTCCTCCTGGCCTTCTATGACACCGTCTCCGCAGATGATCCAGGTGCACGTCTCGCTGCAATCTACCCCATCCGGCGGATCGCACTCCTCGTTACCTTCCACGACGCCGTCGCCGCACTCAATCTGGGTGCAATCTGCTCGGCACAGCACCCCATCCGGCGGATCGCACTCCTCTAATTCCCATGGTTGGACGACACCGTTCCCACATTGTTCGCCATTGCAGTTGACCAGACATCCGGTGTACACCCGCTGGAATACTGCGTAATCTGATATGTCTACGTCACCATCCGCATCGAAGTCGTTTGCAGCGCACTTCCTGCTAAGAAACGGTCCATTGGCGCGCATCTGGAGAAGGGCGTAGTCGGCCAGATCCAAATCACCGTCGCTCTCCAGGTCTAGATCGGTACACCCTGCATCAACCGGCACGTTCGGTCCCGTGCTGCAGCCAACCCAGCGGGTCAGCCAATCGGTTGCTCCATTGGAGTCAAGATCTGCCGGTCCTTCGAAGCACAGGAAGAACTCTGCGTAGTCCTCAGAGTCAATATCGCCGTCCTGATCAACATCGCCATCGCCCCGGACAGCCAACTCAACTGCCTCAACTGCCCCTGCTGGGACCACATACTCTGCAGTTTCTTGGACCTCCTCACCGCTTGACCGTCGATGAGAATAGTCGAGTCGCGCGTCAATAGACTCTGTTGCGATGATCTTGATTCTCACCTCTTCGCCAATACTCTGAGACAACATGAGAATCTTGTCGACCTCGTCCCTGTCCGTTACCGGAGGGTCAGGGTCGTCATCAAGGGCATTCGGCCAATTCAAAGAGTAACTGGATCCTGGGATCTCGGTGTAGGCGATTCCAGTGCTTGGGTCATACCCGGTACGGCGACCAGATTCGTCGATGGCCATGATCTCGGCTGGACATTCATAATCCCTATCTCGTGCTATTATGTCACCATTGGACAGACGCAAGCTCTGCGAAGCCTGCACACCTGGTTGCAGCCACTCCACTTTGGCCACGTTAAGACCGAGTTGATCAAGATAGGGTACTGCTGTGGCTCCTTTTCCGGGATCGTTGATGAGGATTCTTCGACGGCCGTTTTGGTCAATCTCAACTGCCCAAGCGACAACAGTGTGTGTGCCCCCACTGGTCTCCACAGTGACAGGAACTGGGACGTTGTTCCAAAGCAAGCCTGCGACGAGGTTTTCCCATGCTTGGGATTCGCTGCCTGCCGCGCCACAGGGATGAACTGGCGAGGATATTCGCTCAGAGTGCCATTGCCCCAATACATTGCTTGCCAGCAGGTCCCAGACAACGTCATTGTGCTTCACGCGACAAGAGCTGTACGTGCCACAAGGCGGCTGCCAGGGATCTTCGAAGAGCATACAAGAAACCGTCGGCGTGCTATTGTTGAACAAACTTGGCCCAAGATCATTGAGCGATTCATCCAGCACAGCGGTGGACGGTTTATAGTGTTCTTCCCCACCATGGAGCATGCTATTTGCCACCATACAAGCAGCAGTCAGTACACAGCCCGCATCGCCTATGGTGCTTTGGTTCTTCATCCCGGAGCTGCATGCATCCGTAGTCGGTGGGGACGTGCACTCCCGATCCCCGGCGCCCCGTGCGTTTCCTGGAACCTCATCGCAACATCGTGGCTCGCCCAGACCGCAATCTCCCCACCGACTATCGAACTGTTTCTGATCCGGAGGCGCCACTTGACCATCCCCAACCCTGCGAGCAGGAGTCAAGAACAACACGCCACCCGACTTCAGCAGCTTGAACCCCTTGGGGATCTGCTCGAAACTGCCTGAAATGCTGCTGGCGTACAGAATCGGCGTCGGCTGTTGTCCCGACACCTGATCTGTACTCCAGACGCGAATCGTAAGTCTTCCGCCCAGGGTGGCCGTGCCACTAACAGTCAGCACGTCGTTCTCACTTGCACTCAAGTCAATGACTAGCTCTCCGTTGTCCTTCTGTTCGTAGTCACCTTCGACAACGATCTCACCGAATCTCTTCTCGCCATCGAACACCCCGGGCTCAGCGAACACGGCGTTGGAACCAATAAACGACATGCATTTTTCACCTTCCGGGAGGAAACCCGGCGTTAGTGTGCCTTCGTTGATTACTTTTCCAGCAAGCGTTCCAGTTCCTTCGAGCAATCCATTCTGTTTTATCTCGATGCTGGCACTGGGATCCGTTACCACGATCGCAGCATCGGCGGGAGAAGGATCAGTGTAGATCACATCGGACAACCACGTTCGGCCTTCTTCCTCCTGAGTGTAGCCATCGACATGGGAGATCTCCAAGCGTCCCAATCTCACCGTGATTTTGCCTCGGTTCGAAAACGATGCCTCAGAAGACAAAGCGGTACATTCACTTACCGGTATGGACCCGGCTACGATCTGGATCTCCCCTTGTTCATCGTTCTGGATGTCCGCATTCGCTTCCGATGAGACAGACACCTTCGCCGTCCCGAGAAGGCCGCCTCCGAATTGCATCAGTCCAGTATTCACCAGAGGGTGTTCCAGGACCAGCTCTGCTCCTTCCAGGCAACGAAGTAGGTCGTAGTTAAGAGTCTCTGGGGTGACGAACGTCGCTTGCTCCGTCATGTTGATATACGTTGTGTCGATCTTCTCGTGGCCAGAGAGGAAGGCTTGATCCTCTAGTATAATACCTATGTTGGGCTCACACTGGTCAGTGGTCAGTCTGGCATCCTTGACCTGTCCTTCGCCAGAGACCCTTAGGCAGGTGCAGAAGATATCTTGTCCATCAGCATCGAGAAGCCCAGTATTCGCAACGTAGATTGACTCGATCACTTCGACAAAGTCAGTGCAGATTATGCGTCCGGCACCATAGATCTCCAATTGCTCACCTGACAGACTGCCTTCAATCACCCCATCGTCCTCGACGCGAATCCATCCACTCATCCTGATTCTGTCACTGCAGATTACGTGCCCGGAATCGTGGACGTACAAGTGATTACCTGAGAGACTACCTTCGACTGCTGAGCCGATCGTGATGAACCCTTGTCCTTCCTCGGTAGCAGTCACCGTTCCATCGACTGTTCCCGAGATATGCAGATCACCTGGTGTGTTTACGTTGCCGACGACCATTCCCGAAACACTGATTCTGACTCCCGCTTCGAGGTTTCCCTCCAGGCTACCCGATACGCCCGCCTCTTCATCCACTGTGAAATCAGTTCCAGCTAGAGAGCCTGACACGTAGAGCGACTTGACTGATAGCGGGAGCGATGCGTTTACGGTGAGTGAGACTTCCACTGCGGCATCTGAACCAGGAAACCCACACGATAGCTCCTCACAGCAAAATAAGGTTGGGCCGTCCGGATACGGAATGAACGAATCGCACTCCCAAGTGCATGGGTTCGCCCAAGCCCCGGAGTTGCACGTGTCCCATTCGATAGATGGACAATCACAAGGATGCGCAGCGGCTGTATGATCCTGATAGCTGGCATTTGAGTGATGGACACGGCGGCTTTCTCTTGGCAAAGTCAGGGTGATCTTGCCACTGCCGCGCAGTTCTTCATCCAGCGTCGAATTGTCCTCTTGCTGTAATGTGCAGAGGAAGGCCGCCTCACTGATGCTTGCAGGGCGCCACGCAAGCACAGATCCCGGGCACAGGAATAACGCTGAGACTATGATCGCCGCCAAGTGTTTCCTCGGCGCTATGGAGCTGCTGCGAAGTGTCGTGGTTTCGCGATTCAGGGTAGGCCATCCGATCCGCGTTGGAAGCGTTTTGCTGCGACAGTCAGGTTGATGTGAGCGGTTGAATACCATGCTGAATCCTCCTTGCCGCGGTTGGGTGATGCAGACGCAGGCGATTGACGTGTCTGTGTTTGCGTCTGCGAGATGTGCGACTTCCTCCTAGAGTGCTGGCTGCGCGGAACATCTGTGCAGCGCTAGTCCGATGCGCGCGCTGCCCGCAAATGTAACCGTGATCACTGGCACATGAAAACCATTCGAGAGCGACCAGGCGCCATCGGCCGCGCCGATGTGGGTGCTGGCGAGCCTCTGTCTGCCCAGATGATCTCCATGACAGTATAGCAACATCTTTCGCATTGTTGGACAAATGCGTCGGCGGGAGTTCGCCAAGTCTGTGAACACAATCGCGGAGGGGCGGCAGTTGCCTGGCCCAGAGTTCGGGGTGCGCTTTACTTAACTCGCCGACCACGCGATTACCAGAACTCGTAAAAAGCTATTCCTAAGGCGCTTGCCCGTACTTTACCCAACTCTCACTGCACGTCTCACCAAACTCCTTGGCCTGCACTTGCCCAGAACTCTCCAAGCTTACACAAACAATCCGTTCCCAAGAACAACGCCGCCTTAGACACCCCAATTTCACCTACCCTAACATGCTCCTCAGCTCATTTTTTCAAACTTTTTTTTCGCACCTGGCGCTAGCGCCAGCCCCGATTTTCACCTCTCAACCGACCCCATTATAAAAAAAAAGCGGAACACCGGCGCCCTTATATAGGGTGGAGACAAGCGCGCTTACCCCGGCAGGCCCCACGCTCGCCAGACCCGAGACCATCCCCGCTGGCCCCAAACAAGTTCCCGAACCCCAAGCGATAAATGACCCGCGCCCACAACACACTCCTGCGACACGCGATCAGGGAGCCACGCCCTCTCAGATCCCTCCAGCAAACGATCACAGAGCCCAGCGGCCCCGGGTGCCGCCACCCACCATCGCCTCAGCCCCGCGCCCCGCCGTGCCAGAGCACCGCGGCTCCAGATGCACCCTAATAATAAGGACACCGGCCCCTCATCCCAGTCCCCAAACGTACCCGGCCCAGCCCGCACTAAGGGCGATTGCTGCCGCTGCCCCGGCCACTGACTTACAGCCCTGCAAGCCTTCCATCGATCACCGCCCAGCTGGCGATCGCCAGGCGGGCAACACCGAGCGACCCCCTGCAGGAAACCTCCTCCAGCGCGTCGCACAATCAGACCGCCGGACAGAACCGCGTTCAAAAACGACCGATTCGAAGCGAAAACGACTCGAAATGACTCAAAACTGAAAGGAATCCGACATGAACAGCAACATTTCGACGCGCCAAACGCCAAAAAACGGCACTTTTCACCCCAATTCCACCCCCAAATGCGCGCCAATGTCGTCCAAATGCAGCCTGGCGCCCACTCAATGCGCTGTAAAAGCAAGGCTCGCGCACTCAAAAACCGTGTTTTTTCTAAGTGTAAACCCCAAAATCACGCAGTGTTCGCGTGCGCCTTTTCACCAACAACGACGGCGTCAACTCATCCCCGTCTTAGCCATAACCAGTATTATGCAAAACCAGGACTTCAGCATAATCGAAAGCATTCAGACTCACTGCGCCGCAACCCTCAATCCCCGCCGTCAAGAATCTCCGCCAACACCGGCTCGTACGCTTCGGCCATTGTCAAAAATCCAAGATCCGTCGGATGCACACCGTCCACCGTGCCGTTTTCCCTACATGCAAGCTGCCCCTTGCCGTACAATCGATAGAGCCCCTCAACGCCCCGCACCAGCAGCCTCTCATAGGCTTCCTGTAACGCCACATTCCCCGGACCGTCTGCTGACGCTACTGGGTTATCCACCAATAGGACCGGCGTGTCCGGCCGCGCCTCGCGCAACCGCAGGACAAACGGCTCGATCCGCTCACGCACCATCTCCGTCGTCATGTTCGGCAAACACTCCAAGACGTATACGGCTGGATCAAGCTCGACCAGCAGATCCGCCATGATCGGTTCCATCTTACCCGATCCGGAAAAGCCAAGGTTGATAACCTCGCGATCCAACCATCGCCCTAGCATCGCCGCATGGCACATTCCCGCACGAGCAGCGCACCCACCCTGCGTGATCGACGTGCCATAAAAGACAAGCGGCTTGCCTTTTCGTAACGGCGCCGGAGCAATCGCGGCCCCTGAAGAAACCCCAATCTTCAGCTCACTTACACCATGGTATAGTGGAAGGTAGAGCATGTACTCCGTAAACTCTCCCGCAAGCCCCCGAGCAACGACCGCAGTAGTGCGTGAAGTGGCCGGACGACCTACACCGGCAAATTCCCAAGCACCATCTCGACGCCGGTAAAGATCCAGCCCGCTGTTTCCCGTAGCGGCCATGTGATTCATCGCACCGCCGCCATCCCACACGGCACCTATGACCTTCGAGTCCGTGACAAAACGCACGCAAATGCCGGCCGTGTTGCCGCATAGCGTCCACACCATGTCAGTGACTTTTCCCTTGGCCCGATCGGGTAAACGCTGATAGGTCGCTTCTGATTCACGCCAGCCCATGCCCTCAAGAGTCAGCTGCTTTGCGTCATACCACAACAGCTCCGACTCCGGCTCGCTCGTTGCCGACGTGCTTGGCAAAACACAAATGAGCGAGGATTCAATATTGGGGCGGCAGCGAAGCGGTGCCCGTGATGCCCACCCTGTCATCTCTCCGCAACCAGAGATCATGGCTACCAGGCAGCAGACCGCTTTGGCAAGTGTTCCGGTTCTAATGTTCATCACTGCTCCTTGGAGGTTGCTTGTCCGCAAACGCTATCTCGGCGATGTGCGGATAACGTCATCGAATAGCTCCCTGCTCGGGAAAAGGCCAAATACACCGCCGGTGTGAATGAAGACAACGTCGCCAGACAGTTCCAGGCCTCCATCGGCCATTGCCTTGTCGGCCGCATACATTGTCTTTCCGGTATATACGGGATCCAGAAAAACCCCAGTTTGCCGGGCAAAGCCTGCTATGTATTCGATTTCCGCCGGATCGCTAATAGCATAGCCCCGGCCGGCAGCCGGGATTAACTCGATTTCCGAAGGGTCGAATTCTACTGGCAAACCCCATTGCTTTATCGACCGCTTGATGTAGTCAGTTAGCGCCGGGTGCCAGTAGCTCGGATCCTCGTCGACCGTCGCCCCTATCAGTCGCAAGTTGGAGCCCAACATTTTCAGCCCCAGAAACAAACCGGCGTACGTCCCGCCGCTCCCCACAGCAACGAGGACCGCTGAAGCCTCGGTACAGTGTATGGCACAGTCGCTCACCAGTTCCTTTGCGGCACGCATATACCCAAGCACGCCGATCTCGTTCGAACCGCCGGAGGGAATCACATATGGCTTGCGTCCGGCCTCGCGGAGCTCGTCGGCTATTGCATGCGCCTTGGCCAAGCGAGCCTCGCCGGACATCTTTGGGAAAACGCGGATCTCGGCCCCGACCATCTCTCCCAAGAGGAGATTGCCGTCCGTTACATCCGGCTTCTCACCGGTCAGTACAAGCAGGGAGTCCAATCCTAATTGCCGCGCCGCAACAGCAGTCGCACGCGCATGGTTGGACTGAATTCCACCACAGGTAATAACCACATCACACTTTGGCCTGCATGCGTCGGCCAGAAGGTATTCCAGCTTGCGAACCTTATTTCCGGACAGTACTGAGCCGGTCAGGTCATCGCGTTTGATGAACAGACGATGGGAATGCCATTCCCCTCTCACCGCCTCCAGGGGAGTGGGGAGATGGGCCAGCGAGACGCGACTGGTTGAAATTGCTTGTTCGAAATCCATATTGAACTCACATTCCTCCTACATGTTTTCCCTATGGCGCACTAGACTCAACGGCATACAATCCCTCCAGCCGCGCATATCGCTCACCGCCACACGAACAGGAAGCATATTGTGGAGGATACTACCGATTGGCGATACGGCAAATAAAAACGGGCCATGAACAGATGGATTCTGTCCATGGCCCGCGGAGAAATGGCTCACTTACCGACCGAATTCGGTCGCAGCGCTCCGGCCTACGAGCCCGAGCTGTTGTTGTCACCCTCAACCAGCTTACGAAGCTGCTTGTTTTCTCGCCGGGTAGCCTCAAGGTCAAAAAGAAGGTACTTGATGGAGAGACGCAGAAAATCAATGCTCTCCTGCAGGTTGCTCACGGTCTGGCGCAGCTTCTGATGTCGCTCCTGAGTTTCCTGAGCAAGTGATTCGAGTTTGGTGCGTTCGGGCTCGGGCAGAGCTCCGATTTCTGATACCAGTTCGGCCAGCTTCTTCTGGAAGGTCTTCTCGTTCATGTCTTCTTTTCCCCACATTGCGGCCGCTTCAGGTGCGGCAGGTCGTAATTGTACCGAGAGGCCGCTGCTGCCCCCCTCCTCAATGCCGTCCCGCGGGTCGGCTTGCGATAGGCAGGTACACCCCCCCTGCCACGAGTGTGCGGATTCGTCACAGAGAACAGAAACCAGATAACTCTCTATTCAGCAAGAGGTTACATTGACCCTCTGCGATAGGGGGCGCAAAGTCCGATGGTTGTTTTGTGCGGGGCTGTTGCCTGACTGCAACATCGGGGCCGTGAATGTTCCGCTCACGCAACGTGCCGAGTAGAGCGAATCATTGGGCAGCTTGCATTGTCCGTGGATTTGTTGTGGCCTAGAGAGGATACTCCGAGCCATGCTGATTGTTCGCCTGCTCAAGTACATATGGGCTTTCCCAACAACGGCCGTTGGTCTGCCTTTCGTCGCCGTTGCCCTGGCCACTGGAGGTCATGTGCAGGTGATCGACGGAGTGTTGGAGGTTCACGGTTCGATGGTTGCGTGGGTATTGCGTCACTGCACTCTGCTTAAAGGCGGTGCCGCAGCTATCACTCTTGGACACGTAGTGCTCGCACGGAACCTTGAGCTACTGGAAGAGACGCGTTCGCACGAGCGCATTCATGTTTCGCAGTGTGAACTGTGGGGGCCGGTCTTCATTCCGGCATACCTGACGGCATCGCTGTGGTTGTATCTGCGCGGACGCGAGCCATACGAGGATAATCCGTTCGAGTTAGAAGCTCGCAGAAGATCCGAAACAGGTCCCATTCAAGTAGCGTCAGATACCTAGTTCTCTGCGGTAGGTTTTCGGTGTTTGGCGCTGCGTTTGGAGTTACAGCAGCACAATCATAGTGTTTCCCTACAAACTGACTAGTGTCTCTCCCGCCAGGAATGCATCAACTCCACAATCGCTCCGGATAGGCACCTTCCGCAACAAGATCGGCGATGCGTTTCTGCACAAAGGGCTTGTCATCACGGTATGTTACACCGCACCATTGGGCATCGCATGACAGAACTTTGACGGAAGCCTTTCCCTTGCGAATCAGCGTGTTTATGGCTCCCGGCAAATGAAATTCCGCGCCGGGACGGGATCCATGATTCTGCATGAAGCGAACGAATTCATTGGTCAGGAGATCGAACACACTAGGGGCAAACCCCCAGCAGTTCATTGAGACGATTTCATCTCCGGTAAGGCTTTGTTGCGAACCGTCATCAGCGGTGAAAACTGCTCGGCTGCCGTCTCGCTCGATCTTCTGCATTTCCACAATATCTTCAAGAAAGCCGTCTGCATCGCAGCGGCACACCCCTCTGCCCACGGTGCCGTGCTCAGAAAGCGTGCTCCGCAGTTTGTATCCGACCATGCAGCAACCGACTACGTCTGTTTTGCATGGCGCCTGCAGAAAATTCGCCAACGCCACGAACGCTTCTCTGGCATAGAAATCGTCGGCGTTTATCACGGCAAACGGACCGGATACGGCATCGGCAGCCGCCAAGTTGGCATGTCCTGTGCCCCATGGTTTCTTGCGATCTTCTGGGATCTCGAACCCGGCAGGGATGCTATCAAGTCGCTGGAAGGCGTAATCAACGGGAATGTGGGCACTATACCGGGCCCCAATCTGATCTTTGAACTCCTGCTCGATGTCCGGCCTGATCACAAAGACGACTCGCTCGAAGCCAGCTCTCTTGGCGTCGTAGACGGAGTAGTCCATTATCGTTGCGTCGTGAGGTCCTACGGGATCAAGTTGCTTCAGTCCGCCATAGCGGCTTCCCATGCCGGCGGCCAGAATCACCAATGTCAGATCCTTACTATGGTTCATTTCGATGGCTCCCTACTGAAAGCTGCCCACTGCTTACCAACCCACACGGATAGAGCAGGCTCTATCCAAGCACAACGTCTGACCGCCGATCTCTACGATGGACGGTAGTCGTTTGACGCTGTGCTCCAGTATATCCTGATCCGCGTCAGTGGCCAGCTGCTTAAAAAACTAACCGGCAGGCAGTGAGTGTTGCCTAACGAAATCGACCAACTCGCCCACATAGCCGAAGCAAAGAGCGGTGGCGGTATCGGCAGCACCGTAGTATACGGCGAGTCTTCCTGTCCGCGAGTCACACAATGCTGCACAGGGAAAAACAACATTGGGTACATCACCAACACATTCGTACAACTCCCGCGGATTCAAGATGTAGGGTTCAGCTCGATGGCGCACCTTCCACGGTTCATCCAAGTCGAGAAGCGCAGCGCCTGCGTGATAAACATATCCGTTGCAGGAGGTAATCACGCCGTGATAGATGATCAACCACCCCTCACTAGTCTCGATGGGCGTGGGTCCGGCTCCGATCTTAGTGCTTTGCCAACCCAGTCCTTTTCGGCCCATCACCCAGCGATGCCGTCCCCAGTGACAGAGGTCCGGGCTCTCACTGTAAAAGATGTCTCCAAAGGGAGTATGACCGGTATCACTGGGCCGAGAGAGCATCGCGTATTTTCCCTTGATTCTGCGGGGGAACAGAACGCCGTTGCGATTGTAGGGCAAGAACGCATTGTCGAGCTGATGGAAGGTTTCGAAATCGTGTGTATAGGCCATTCCAATCGTCGGACCGTGATAGCCATTGCACCACGTCACATAAAAGCGGTCCTCCAGCCAACAGACGCGTGGATCATAGCCATACTCGAAGCTTCCAGCATCCGGATCCTGTGTGACAAAGGTAATGGGCTCGGGCTCAATGCGCCATTGCCATCCATCATCACTGCACCCTGCATGCAGACGCATATGTCTGCATCGATCGTCGCAACGAAAGACGCCGGCAAAGCCGTCATGGAAAGGTACTACGGCACTATTAAAGATGCTATTGGAGCATGGAATGAGATCCCGGGGGATTATGGGGTTGTGGGTGCAGCGCCACAGAACCTCGCTGCAGCCCGCAGGTCGATCCTGCCAAGGGATATTACCAATTGGCGGACCAGCTATTCGGAAATCACGGTCTGTACTCATGAGATCAATCTACTCGCCCAAGAGTTTAGCCAGGGTCGGTTCCATTCTCTCGGCCCAGATGCGATATCCCTTCTCGGTAAGGTGCAGGCCGTCGGGCATCACATCTTTTGAGATCGTTCCGTCAGTCTCCACGAAGTGTTCGCCGATGTCCAGGTAGAAGACGTTTTTGTTATCTGCGATCCGCGAGGCCTGCCGGCTCCCTTCAAGTACAGTATCACGAAACTCATTAGGTTTCTCTCCCCGCGGGAATACCGCAAGCATGAGAACCTTGGTCTCAGGGAGTTCGTTGCGCAGTTTTTTCGCAACAGCGACCATTCCCTCGGATATCTCTTCGATGGGACAACCGTACTTGTTGCAGTTGTTGGTGCCTATCATAACTACGGCTACCTTAGGGGTAATCCCTTTAATGTTCCCATTATCCAGACGCCAGAGAACGTGTTGCGTACGATCACCACTGATGCCGAGGTTGGCGGCGTTGCGTTTGGTGTAATACTTTTGCCAAAGAGTTTTACCGTTGGTCTCCCATCCCTGAGTTATGGAGTCACCAACGAAGATTAGGTCCACCTTGCCCTGCGCCACACGCTGGTTGATCTTTCTGTGGCGTTCGAGCCACCAATCCTCCGTTCGTTCTGTCGGAACGATGGCGGGATTCGATGCTGGCGATTCCTTCGGCTCGTTGGCGCGTGCCTCAAGAAAAACCAAGAGAGTAATTGCTCCGCCCAGAACGATAATCGCTACTATTGTATTCATGGTTGTTGTTTGCATCACATTAACTCGGCACTTTATTAGAACAAGCTCCATTTGTTTGTCGTGTCCAGCCCTCTGTCTTCTCCGGACGCCGACATGATTTCACACTGCTGATTTTCCAAACACGCTCTGGCTGTCAAAATGTACCGGCAAGAAGACGCGCAGCCTCCTACAAGTCAAAGTGTTCACAATATCGTTTGAAGAGCTGGCGAGCACTGGGATACATCGAGTTCGGACTCATGAAGTGCGAGAACTCGAAAGTAATCAACTTGTCCACACCGGCCTCTCGGGCAGCGTCCATTTTGTATTCCAGTTTTCTCCAGTCTATTGGGGGAAACTTAATGGGCATATCACGGTCGAAGGATTCCACATTTGACCAACACTGCATGCCTGCCGCATGCACCATGCGGGAGTTGTTACGAAGGTACTCAGGAGCGTCAAGGTAATCGACGTGGCCATCTTGAAAGGCAACGACGTCAACGCACTCTTTGATTTTACCGAATATCTCGCCCCACTCTTGTTCGTGCTGCTCCCTTGACACTTTCTGCACATCGTCCGGAGCCTTCGAGCCGGCTATGTACGGGGAAATCAAGGTGGGCATGTCTGGGCTGAGGCTCTTGGCGTGCCTTCCCGCGGAGAGAACAAGCTCAACCTGACTGGGAATATTCCGGGTCAATTCGAAGGAGATGTACCATCCTCGAAACGCGGGGTGGTCGCCGTAACGTTCATACACCTCGGCCATGAATTCCCGGTTGATTTCCCATGCAGTTGCGGGGCTTTTCGCCCAGTCGCCCGGATCGTATGTGCCCCAGAACAGCTTCATGCCGTTTTGAGCCGCGAGATCAAGAAACAGCTGCCCGAGATCCTCGTGGACTGGAAGCATGGGACGATGACGTTTGAGGGTGGGTGATTGAATGATCGCCCGCTCCTTGTAGCCGGCCCGGATAATGATGACAGTATCGATGCCAACCCGGCGCATGACCTCAAAGTCCTCCGCCCATTCTTCTTTGCCCCAGTTCTGGTGAGGAATGTCGTGGGTGATCTCGTCCAAGAACGTACCGGTTATGTGCATACAGGCTAATCCCTTGAGTCGGCAACAAGAACCCAGAGAGGTAGACAGTACAGGATTCCGAGAGGTTCGCCAATACGCCGACAGTCATCCTGCACCTGTGCCAGTACCGATCTGTCGTTTATGGTATCAAGGGGTGGTGGCGAGCTTGCCGGCCGAGTTGCGCTTGTTGAGCCCAAGCGAGTGGGCGATTAGCGAGGATCCAGCGTCGACAAGTCTGCGCGACATGCCTCGCGGCTCTCGCAGGATCTTCTTGACCATGGCCAGCAAAAATCGGTTTGGACGTTTCAGGGCCATATGGAGATAGAAGCGAGCCTGTGCCGCCCGCACCATGCCTCCCAACTCCTGAGCCGTCCAGTCAGGCGTCGTAATGATGGGCTGCCCGATTCTCAGGGAGGCGAAATCCACAGGCGATGGCATCAATTGTCTCTCTGAACACTCTCGGTACAGCCTTGTTCCGGGATAGGGTGTGGCGGTAAAGAAGTTGACGGTGTCGGCTCCCATGGACATGGCGTAATCGAAGGTTTGGGCAATCTCCTTTTTCGTCTCTCCAGGAAAGCCCACGACGAAGAAGGCGGAGATTCCCATGCCGGCTTTTCGGCAAGCTCTGACAACGCGTGGCACATGCGTCAAGTTGACTGGTTTGTTGATAAGGTCGCGCAAGACGCGGTCGCTGGCCGACTCCACGGCGATAGTGATGTGGTAACAGCCCGATTTTCTCATAAGAGCTATGAGAGGCTCATCCAAAGCCCAAATGGCAACACCGTTGGGAGTTGTCCAAAGGAGATCCAGTTTGCGATCTATCATTCCCCGGCATATTTCAATCATTCGCCTCTTATTGAGCGTGAGGTTGTCATCCTCGAACTGAACCTCGCGAACACCGTAGTCCCTCACTAAGTGCTCCAACTCATCAAGGACTCTTGTACTGCTGTGGCTACGGAATCGTCGGCCCCAGACCGTGTGGATGCTGCAGAATGAGCACCTGGCGGGACAACCGCGCGAGGTGATCAGGTTGGTACACGGATTGCGCCGAACGACTCCGCCGTGCGGAGCCTTGTGTTTGAAGTAGAGGTTCATGGGTAGCAGATGGCGAGCAGGCATGGGAAGAGAATCAAGATCCTGAACAAGATCGGAAGCGGTGACTCTCGCGTTTGTCGGATTCTGCCTGGTAATTATGCCCTTAGTCTCGCGCCGGCTCCCATCCGCAATGGTCTTAAGAAAGTCCACCATAGCCATTTCGCCCTCACCGAGGCAAACGGCGTCAACGTTGGAGTCGATGAGAACCTCGTGAGCGAGAGCGGAGGGATGAGCGCCGCCCATGATGGTTACAATGGCAGGATCAATCGCCTTAACCAGCGCACAGACATAATGAGCCGATTGTGCCTGAGCGGAAAAGAGGCATGAGACGCCAACCACCTGTGGACCGAAATCCGTAAGGCGGCGGCGCAACTCCTGGTCCTGCAGGCCACAGCGGCGCCGGCCGTCGGCGAGGAGGCGAAGATCGTCGAAGCCCTCGACAACACAATCAAGTATTGCCACGTCGTGTCCGGCTTGTTCGAGTGCAGCGGCGATGTAGGCCAGTCCCAACGGCGGCATAGCCTGTCGCTCGTCGTCGGGAAAGAGGTCATAAGGTGGTTGTACCAGCAGGACGCGCATGAAGGTTACGGAGCCCTCCTCAGTTGACAGCATGATCTCGGGAATTCGGATACCCGTGATAATACCGCTTGGCGCGGGAGATCATGTTGCTCTTATCGGCCCTGGCGAGGATACTGATGGGCAAGTCGAAGCAAGGTGTCAGTGAGCATGGATGGTTTCATTTGGGAATTACAGATGGAGATGGCGACCGCTCTCACTGTATTGCGGAGGCAGACGTTTTCCAAGGGATGTAACGAGCCGACACGCATGGAAGCATCCTCCCGGATGCAGTACGTCGGCTAAGGGTATTGCATCATACAAACGACGACAGCGGTCGTCAGAGGAGAATGAAGGTGCACAACGATCGTCTTGCTCAGCTGAGAGACCAGTACCACCGAGATCTGCTGGAGGACACTGTGCCCTTCTGGCTGAAGCACGGCGTGGATCGGACGCACGGTGGCTTTTTCACATGCCTCGATCGTGACGGGAGCATCTACTGCACAGACAAGCCGGTGTGGTTCATAGGGCGTGCCACTTGGCTTTTCGCCACTCTGTATGCCCAGTTGGAGCAAAGAGCGGAGTGGCTCGACGTGGCGCGCGAAGGAATCGAGTTTCTTTCGCGCCATTGCTTCGATTCATCCGGCAAGCTGTACTTCAGCGTAACGGCTGAGGGTAAACCTTTACAGATGCGGAGACATGCCTATAGTGAAGTATTTTCCGTAATGGCCTTTGCGGCGATGGCAACAGCGACGGGAGAGGAACGATACGCCAAGCGAGCTGAGGAGCTTTTTCAATCCTTTCAGCGTTTCCTGAACACGCCCGGACTACTGCCGCCCAAGATAGACAGCAACACTCGGCCGATGAAGGGACTCTCACCTTTCATGTGTGCGCTGAGTCTGGCGGACATTCTCTATCAAGTGACGGGCCGGCAAGAATACGAAGGAATATGCAGCAGTTGTATTGAAGTCGTGTTCAAGGATTTCGTTCGCCCAGATGAGGGGGTGGTGCTGGAAACCGTCGATCCACAGGGCAATCGCCTGGACCTGCCGGCCGGCCGAGAAATGAACCCGGGTCATGCAATCGAGACGGCATGGTTTATTATGGAGATAGCCCAGCGGCGCGGCGATGCTGATCTTCTGCGCAAGGCCGCAGCCATTATCGACTGGTCATACGAGCGTGGTTGGGATGCCCAATACGGCGGTCTGCTCTACTTCGTAGATGTAGAGGGTAAACCATCGCCGCATCTGGAGCATGACATGAAGCTATGGTGGCCACACAATGAGGCGTTATACGCGTGTTTGTTGGCTTATCATACAACTGGTGACGAGAAGTACGCACAGATGTACGAGACGACTCACTCATGGGTGTTTTCGCATTTTCCCGATAAGACGTACGGCGAGTGGTATGGGTACTTGCATCGCGACGGTTCCGTTTCCGCACATCTCAAGGGTAACATGTGGAAAGGCCCGTTTCACCTGCCGCGTGCTCAGCTGTTCTGCTGGAAGCTACTCACGGAAATGATTCCGTAAACAGGAAGAGGCGCGCAAGAATCATCCAAAGGTATCAAACGAATGAGGCTAAGTTCAATGCACAAGCAGAGATTCGACTCGATCACAACCTATCTCCTCCTCGTTCTGGTCGGATGCAGTTTAGCTTCTCCTTACGCCCTTGCCGGGCACACGTTACAGGTCGGTGCGGCAACGGTCTGCCTGGAACCGTGGAATCGAGGAATGTCTCTTTCCGTGTACGGTCTTCCAGTTATTAAGGGGAGCAACATGGTAGTCACGCGTCCACCGTGGTCGCCTCACTATTACTTGGGCCCGAGTCAGGAGACGATCAACTCGGCTGTTGTCGAGGAACTGCCCAAGGGGAAACGTTTGACCATGACGCATCGAAGCGAGCATGATTACTTCGTTGCGCAGGATGTCGTGACTATCACAGACGACCTTCTGGTGGAGCGAGTGTTTACAGGAACTTTTTCGAAGGAGAGTGATGAAGCGCTCATTCAGTGGGAAATGGGAGCTATCAACCCGGCGCTGATCATCGGTAAGCCATTCAAGGCGACTCTGGTCAATGGGGAGACGGTAACGGGAACAGTTCCAATCATCGCCGACCACGTGGAGGTTGATCCGTCAACGCTAGCCCGTGATTTCAGCACAATCGAATTCGAGTCTCGTATAGGCAAAATCAGCATCAGCATAGATACGAAACAGCACACCCATTGCTACGATTATCGCCGCAACCGCTGGTCCCGACCGGAGAATCCTTTTTTTTGGCTAGGTGACTCAGGTTCACGCTTTCGCCCGGGCGAGTCCATCAGCTACCACATCAAGATCCAACTACCCAATGACATAGAGCCACGCGAGGGCCTGAAAACGCAAAGCCAATGCGCGAAGTTGATCGCGAACAGCCATGTGCAGAGCCCAAACATGGAGGAGGATCCTCTGATCATTCCACGCCCGAAGAAAGCAGGATATTCCACGGGAAGGTGGAGGCTCCCAAAGAGTGGCGGCGAGTCGTCATCGACTTATCCGGTGCCGGCAGAGGCTATCAAAGCTTCTCGACTCTTGAGGGAGTTTCTGAAGGGAGACTTCGGATATAACGTAGATGAAGGGGCTGAAGGCGAAGAGACGCTTCCCAAGGCGATTTCCATGAGGACGGCCGGAGATAACTGGGAAATGGCTATCGGCGGATACACTGTTGTTGTCTCGGACGAGGGAATAGTCGTCGAGGCGAAACAGGAGAGTGGGTTTATCAATGCAGTGCAGACTATCAAGCAGCTTGCAGGCATCTCCGCAGAGGGCGATGTTGTGGTCAGGCATGCCAGTATTAGCGACTGGCCAGCTCTCGGTTTTCGCGGCGTACACTTGTTCACCGGTGGCAAGGGCAATGCGCTGCACCTCGAGTTGATCAACAAGGTCATTAGCGCACTAAAGATGAACCATCTGGTCCTGGAGGCCGAGTATGTCCAGTGGGACAGCCACCCGGAGCTTCATCATCGGGCATACGGCATGGCAAAGCAGGATGTTTTGCAGATCGTAAGGCGATGCGCAGACTTGGGGCTGGAGGTGACTCCATTGGTCATGTCCCTGGGACATTGTCAGTGGATGTTCGAGACGGGGCACAACCTGGATCTTGCCGAGGACCCGGAAGCGAAGTGGGCGTACTGTGTAACGAATCCTGACACCTACAAGTTCATTTACGAGATCTACGAGGAAGCCATCGAGCTATTCAAGCCGCGGTACTTCCACATCGGTCACGATGAGTTCCATCATCGGGGCGAGGTTCCCCATCGGGAATCGAGCAAGCCGTATACGGTAGAGCAGTTGTTCACCATGGACACATTGAGACACTGGGAGTGGTTCAAGGATCGCGGAATCAAAGTGATGATGTGGGGAGATATGCTCTTGGGTAAGGGTGAGGGGCCAGACGCCTGTCATGCAGCGTCAACAGAGAGCGCGGCGGAGTTGCGTCAGGCGATTCCGCATGATGTCGTGATCGCCGACTGGCATTACGTGGACACTGAGCCTTCGGGATACGGTAATCTTGGAGTTTTTCGCAATGACGGATTCAGCACAATCGCCAGCACTTGGAACCGGCCAGGAAACATAACCAACTTCGCCAAAGCCGCTTACGAGGCGAAGAGTTGGGGGCTATTGCAGACGACTTGGGCAGGGTACTCCTTGGATCCAGATTCGTTCAAGAACAATGTGCAACAGTATGCGGCGTACGTGCTAGCGGCTGAGTCGGCATGGAATGCCGACAACCCACCGGATCCCTCCAGCTATCCTTACGAAGAGTATTTCTTCGACCTGATGGGCATGAGTGCCATCCATCCGGCGAGCCGATCGGGATGGGTAGCGGATCTGGCTAGTGTTTACAATTACGCCGCCAGCGCACGAACGTCGGCGGATTGGTTCGGAATGGGCAGCGAATACGATCTGTCAGGGATTCCCCAGGGAGACCGCATTCTCAAGGGCATCTCCTTTCGCTTTGGGGTCGAGGGCCCGGATCGGGCAAACCGAGTGATAACAGCGAGCAGCAGAATCGCCTTTGGCCTCGATCTTCCCGATGCTGTGGAGATCAAGCTGGGAAAACCAGCGGCGCGGCTTGTCATTGTTCATGCAACGAATTTTCCTCATGTGGTGGGAGCCAAGACAGGCGAGTATGTGCTTACATACGCCGACGGGCAGACACACACAGTGGACCTGGTGTACGGGAAGAACATTCTCGCCTATGAGAGCGGGAACGCCATTCCAGCCGCTCCGGCAGTGTGGCGTGGGCGAACACGTTCGGGGCAGACGGTAACGCTGCGAGCGTTTGTCCTTGACAACCCGAGACCGGAGGCGGCGATTGCAGGTTTGACTTTGCGTTCGGCGGGCAGCGCTGTCTCTCCCCTAGTTTTCGCAATCACGGGTATCGAGGAGTAGAGCAAGACCTGTTCAGTTGTAGCGTTTGGACCGCGGTTTTCTCCCGAGGGTCCTGATGTTTGACGCTACGGCCGGACGAGTAACGCTGTGAAGATCGCTCAGGGCACGAAGGTCAAGACGGCGTATTCTGTGAGCGTATGGAAATTCGTCCTGGACAGCTGTGGCATCATCGATAGTTCAGGTTTGGGGAGATACCGGGTGTAGTTGTAGCGCCCTACCAGAACGCGCCATGGCGACTCGGTGTCCAACTTTTCGCCGCGAGCTTTGAGATCCGCAAGCGGCATGGCCATCTCCACGGTCCAGCCGACGTCACGGTCGCGCCAGTCGTTCAGTGAACCGTCGACCTGGGAGGCAACTTCGAGGCCACACGAGTAATGTCCTGCACTTGGCAGTCCCACCCGCCCCCCGCCGGGAAACCAGTAGGCACTTTTGCGCCCTTTTGGAGTCGCGTACATTTCCCAGTACCACGTTTGCTCCTGGGGCATGAGGAACAACTCGCAAACGTCGCCCAGTTGCCAATGCGGCATTTGGTCAGAGTCACCCTCGGCGGCAACGTCGGCATCGGAAAACTCCGCCCCAACGTAGAGGAAACGATCACCCCAGATGAATCTTACTGTTCCGCTGTCTTGTAGTTTTGCCCCAGCAGCGAGCTTATCCGCCGACAGCTTCAGTTCATACGTCAGAGCCGTTACCCAAGCGGATTCATCAAGATGTCCGTCAATCGTCAGCGGTTCATGGGTGTAGCGGGCCTCAACCACGAGTAGATCGCTGGCCGGCCCGCTGAATCCACCTTTGGCAGTGGCGCAACCTGCTAGAATCAGACTGTTAACTGCTACTGGAAAGACCAAGAGAACAGATATGATCACTTGGCGGCGAAACCCACGTCTTAGGCCTTCGGCGTTCACTAGCCTGCCAAGACTTTCTCATAGGCAGCGCTATCCATGAGGACATCCAGCGAACTAAGGTCGGCCACCTTGATCTTCACCATCCATCCGGAGCCGAAAGCATCCTCATTGATCAACTCGGGCTTCTCTGTCAGTGTATCATTGACCGCCTCGACGGTACCGTTAACAGCACAATTCAATTCGGATGTAGCTTTAACCGACTCGATTTCTCCTGCGGCTCCCCCAGCAGTCACTTCGCTACCCAGTTCGGGGAGCTCGACGTAGGTTATGTCCGTCAGCTCATCGGCAGCGAACTGAGTTATTCCTAAGGTCACAATGTCTCCGTCCACCTGGTACCACTCGTGGGTCTCCGAATACTTCCTATCAGTTGGTACACTCATCGCACATACCCTTTCAGCGCCGCGGGCGGTCGCTCAACAATGACTACTCAATTCGCACGTTTGTAGAATGGCAACTTCGTTACGACAGCCGGGACCCTTTTGGCACCGAAAGCAACCTCCAACGGCGTGCCGAAGTTGTCATACTTTTTATCCACTAATGCCATGGCTATGCTTGTTTCGAGAGTGGGGCTGAACACACCACTTGTCACTTTGCCGATACAGGACTCCTTGTCATATACCTCATAACCCTGTCGCGCGGTTCGGCGCCCCTCCAACTTCAAACCGACGATCCCCTGTGTCAGTCCTTCCGCTTTCTTGCGGCGCATGGCTTCGGCACCAATAAACTCCTTTTCGAGATGGACGCACCATGCTTGACGAGCGGTAAGTGAGTCCCACTCCTCACTCAATTCGTGCCCGTATAAGGGCATACCGGCCTCCAAGCGAAGAGAATCTCTGGCCCCCAGGCCCGCCGGCTTGATGTCTTGTTCGCCATTCTGCAAACCAAGGAAGGCCGGAATAGCAAGCTTGATCAGGTTGACGGGGAGAATCATCTCCACACCGTCCTCACCGGTATATCCACAGCGGAAAATCTGGTAAGGGAAAGTCATGAAGTGTAAACACTTGAACTCGTATGCTCGCAAATCCCCTATTGAGATGTTCAGCAGCTTTTCGATTGTGGGCACGGCGCGGGGCCCTTGCAGGGCAATCATAGCAGTAGCAAGGGTCTGATCATCGATAGTGACGTCGTAGTCGTTAGCGTGTTTGGCGAGCCAGCCGTTTATCTTGTCTCGATTGGAGGCGTTGCACACGACTAGGAAGCGATCTTCAAAGCGCGAGACGATGACGTCGTCGAGTATGCCGCCGTCCTCTCGGCAAATGTGAGAATAACGCGAAGTGCCAACGGCCATGCAGGCTATCTCGCGTGTGCAGATGTGATCGAGAAACCGTGCGGCGTCGGTTCCTGATATGTACAACCGCCCCATATGAGAGACATCGAAAAGCGAGCAGCCTGCTCGTGTGTGGTTGTGCTCCTCAATGATGCCTCTGTACATGACGGGCATGTTCCAGCCGGCAAACTCGACCATCTTTGCGCCAAGCTTCACGTGAAAGTCGTGTAGTGGTGATTGAAGCACTTCGCAATCCTTCGCTGCAGGGTTAATCCGTTGCTTGCCATGGCCCGTTTCCGAGCCAACCGCGCGGCGGCTAGGTTAGCCGACCTTCTTCAATAGTGTCAACTAAGTATAGGCGTGACAGCCGATTCCAAGCGGAAACTATCTCCGTGTGCCGCGTCGGCGGCGTGTACCTTTCCGCTTGGCCGGAGTCCGGGCTGCTGGTTTCTTCACTTTCTTCCGAGTTGGGCCGGCTTTTGTGCGGACCCCACCGCCGCCTCGACCTGCCATGGCCAGATCAAGGCTGCGTGAGGCGATGTCGACCTCGGCAATGACTACCTCGAGCACCTCGCCGATGGCGATTCGCCTTCCACTGCGTTCGGCGATTACGCAGCCCTTTTCGGTGTCCACTTCCCACCAGTCGTCTGACAACTCGTCGAACCGGAGAATGCCGTCGATGAGGTAGTCTCGCAGTTGCACGTAGATCCCGAAGCTGGTGACGCCGGTTACAACGCCTGAGACCTTCTCCCCGAGATGTTCCTGGAGCAGCCGGAGGATCTTCACCAGCCGGAGTTCGCGCTCGGCTGCCTCAGCTCTTCGCTCGTTACGACTGCAATGCAGTCCAAGGCGATCCAACCCGCTTCCATCCGTGTTGGCAATGATATCCCGTTTGGTGAACAGCTGTCCTCGACAGTAAGCGTCAACCAAGCGGTGGATTGTAAGATCGGGATATCGACGGATTGGGGAGGTAAAATGGACGTAGTGCTTGCTGGCCAGTGCATAGTGCCCGATCAGTTTGGGCGAGTATTCCGCCGGCTGCAGTGATCGTAGCACGGCCAGGTTCGCAGCGAAGGCTGCCGGCTTTCCTTTGACCTGTTTGAGTATGCTCTGCAGCGTGAATCGATCAAGAGTTTTGGGAACGCGTATTCCCAACACGGCCAGGAACTTGCTCAGCGAAGCTCCCGCGGCGTCGTCCGGATCGGCATGAATCCTTCGCAGGTTGGGCACGGCGAGATCAGCAAGCAGGCTACCAACAGCTTCGTTCGCCTCCACCATGAACATCTCGATTATGGTGTGGCTGAAGCTCGTGTCCGTCGGTGCGGTACCTGTCACCCTGCCCTCGTCATCGAAGATCAGGTCAACTTCGGGCATTTCCAAGACAAGCATTCCCTCGGCGAGACGACGTCGTTGAATGGTTTTGGCTAACTTCTCCATCTCTCCAAGAAGAGATACAACCTTCTTTGAGGTTCGACCGACACGCCCTTCGAGTATGGCCGTGGCCTGCTTGTAGGTAAGCCGCTTGGTTGAGGAAATCACAGAATTGGCCAATCGAGCCTTCTGCACGACACCGCGCCGATCGTAGGTAATAAAGGCGCTCTTAGTGAGACGTACTTGTCTTTCCTGAAGGCTGCAGACGCCATTGCTGAGCACCTCGGGGAGCATGGGGATGACATACCTGGGGAAATACACACTATTCGCTCGATCCTGTGCCTCCTGATCGATTCCTGACCCCGGCCGGACGAAATGTGACACATCGGCGATATGGACTCCCAGCTCCATAGTCCCATCTCCGTTTTTGGTTATGGAAATAGCATCATCGAAGTCGCGGGCGTCATCGGGATCTATTGTGATAACCGTCATCTTTCGCAGATCTTCCCTGCCTGCAGGTAAGTCTTTAGGGTCGAAGCTCAGGGCCGCGGCACGTGCATCTGCGATAACCTCGGCGCTGAACGCTTCCGGCAGTTGATGTTGCACAATCATGCTCAGCACGTCCACGTCCGGGTCACCGCGTTTACCCAGGACTCGAGTTATGGCGCCGCGGGCTTCGATTCCAGCCTCAGGATAGCGTATGACCTCGAATACGACCTGATCCCCCTGCCGCGCGGATTTGGCACCGGGGTCATCAACGAATACGGGGCCATGAATGGTGTTTCCGTCCGGCCTTACGAACCATCGCCCAAACTCCTGACAAAGTTCTCCGACAAACTGGCTCTGCCCCCGAGAGATCACATCCACTATGCGTCCTTCGTACTGCATTTTTCCACCACGTTTGCCACGTTTGGAGACTTTTGCGCGTACAAGGTCGCCGGTGACAGCTCCGCGTGCCTTGCCCGGAGGCACAAAGAGGTCGCCATGCGCATCTGGGTTTTCCGGTATGATGAACCCAAAGCCTCGCGGATTCAGCCTAAATGTGCCAACTACCTCTTTTGCCGGATCAGGAAGCGTCAGCACCTTGGTGCTACCCATTACCAGGCGACCGGCTTTCATCAGCGCCTTGACAGCGTCCCTAAACTCACCGTACTCGTGCTCAGCAACTCCCATGCTTCGCGCCAGGGCGCTCAGTTTACTTGGGCGATAGTCGTCACTTCCTATGAAGCGCAGAATATGCTCGGTGAATTGCTCGCTGCTCATCGTTCACTTATCTCCATCAGACCTCGTGGGACATTAGTTACACAGAACTCCCATCCTAGATGTAACCAGTCCGCTCGCAAAGGAGAAACCGGTGCATTATCCTCAAGGTGAGCCGGAAAACACGGCAATCCCATCTAGACGAAAACATCCTGCGGGACCAGGATTGCCGCAAAGGACAAGAACGCGCAAGGTTTGCCTACACTCTACTCACCCTGTAGGCCTCAAGAATTCTCGCGAGCCCCGCCGATATTCACTGTGTTCAGGGAGCCACGCAGTATGGTTGGGATCATACCGGGTTGTCTGCACAGACAAGAAAAGTTCCACGCCGTTTATGATTTTCGATCGTCCCGGAGGGGCGATCACGCATAACCATTTTCGGTGAACCCCGCACGGACCCGGGCAGGAGGCCCTGGTTTTCGCTAACCTCCGTCAGCTCGGTTCTCCGTATGGGAGTCCTCAGAATGCCTTCCCCCTCCCTTGTGGATCGTTATCTTCGCCCGCTCATCGATGGAAACAGAAAAGCATGTCGACGATTCATTAACGAGCAATGCGTCGCAAAGGACGTGAGAGCCGAGGACATCTATTATGACCTTCTCTGGCCGGCTATGGAGAAGATCGAAAAGCTCTATCGTGCTGACCGAATCAATATTGCAGCAGAGCACATGGCAACTCGCATCAACCGTTGCATCGCAGACCAACTGCAAAACTCTCTTACTCAGCTGCCCTCAAATGGAAGGAGGATAATCATCACCTGTGCAGACGGAGAGCCGGAAGAGCTTGGTGCGCAGATGTGCGCCGACCTGTTCGAGGCACGCGGCTGGGATGTGTTCTTCCTGGGCGGCGGTGTACCGAACGACGAGGTTCTGAGTTTGATAGGCCAATTGCGTCCCAATATACTTCTGATATTCGGCACTCAGCCATCCGGCGTTCCGCAAGTACGAGCGTTGACGGATCTAATCCGCTCGGTCGGTAGCAATCCCACTATGAACACCATGATATCCGGGGGAGTCTTCAACCGCGCCGAAGGGTTATGGCGAGAAGTGCATGCGGATCTTTACGCACGAACCGCCCGACAAGCAATAGATGTAGCAGAGTCGGCAAAACCAAAAACGCCTGAAATCATCATACCGGGAGTTCCCAAGAAGCGTCGCCGCCGTCGACGCCCGCCTCTCCTGGCAGCAGCCGAAGCGTCTTAAGCAACGTTGCGTACGAGTATTCAGCCAAGGACGTCGACGGCCTGCCAGATCTGTCGGCGTCTTGTTTGCTGCGCCTCGAATTGGATACTTCGCTACAGTCGAAGGAAATTCGCAAGTAACTGATGTCCCTGCGTGGTCAGGAAGCTCTCGGGGTGAAACTGTATTCCAACGATCGGCATCGAGTCGTGGCGTATGCCCATCAACTCGTCCCGTTCCGTCCACGCGCACTTGTGAAATCCCGAGGGAAGAGGGTTGTCATCGACTATTAGAGAATGGTAGCGCGTAGCCGTAAAAGGATTGGACAAACCAGTAAACACATCCCGACCATCGTGTTTAATCTCGCTGGTCTTACCGTGCATAAGTCGCCGCGCTCTGACCACCTTTCCACCAAATGCCTGTGCGATCGACTGGTGACCAAGGCATACCCCGAGTATGGGAGCTCTTCCAGCTAGGTGTTTGATAATCTCCATGCTCATGCCCGCCTCGTTCGGCGTACACGGCCCAGGAGAGATAACCAAGTGTGAAGGCTTCAGCTGGTCCACTTGCTCAAGTGAAAACGCATCGTTGCGCCACACTTCGATGCGCCGCTTGCTGTCCAACTCTCCAAGCCGTTGCACGAGATTGAAGGTAAACGAGTCGTAGTTGTCGATGATCAGAATCATAGCGCGACACGATAAACAACTTCCGCCCGCTCTGCAATCGCCCCCGATAGCAAGCTCGAATCAAGTGCAGCATCTTGAGACCGGTCTGCCCCGGTGGACTTCCGCTGCTTGTCGCTACGCTTCTACGAACAGCGTTCTAGGGTACCGAGACTGACACCTCGCCGCTGACTGCGTCTACAGTGATCTGTAACTGAGCTCCCCCAAGGGCCAGAGTAACGGTGGCGTCTGTCACCTGATCTAGTTCTCCAAGACTGAGGAATACCAGACACTCGTCCCCTCCCAGGTCATAGCCGTCCTCGATGGTCACTCCCTGCAACTGCGAAGCCCGCCCACTTCCAAAGGTCACGATCAGTTGGTCGCCAGTGACTGGGTCAAGAAGCGGCTCGGCCGTCGCACAGTCGAAACTTGCCCCAACCTGCTCCACAACCGTGTAACTCTCAGTATTGGCATCCAATCGCAATCCCCGCGGCGTTTCCACATGGTGAATAGACTCCAGTTGAGCGTACTCCAGATCGGCAACCAGCAACCCGGCGGCAGCAGCCAACCTTGTGCTGTCAGTCTCTCCAAGCATGGGCATGGCAACAGCGGCGATGATGGCCAAGACCACCATCACTATCAGTAGCTCCACCAGAGTCACAGCACGTCCGACGCTCTTGGTCTTGGGTACAGGATTCATGTGTTCATCCAGTGCGACCTTAGTCCACGAGGCCTAGAGCAAGCTCTGTCCAAGTGTGCCGGCCGAACGCCTGATTTCTCCGGCAGATTCCGGGGGCTTGACGCTACCCATGGACCTATATCGCTATAGCGGTCCACTTGAGGCTTGCCCTTAAGGATTGTCGGAAAGCAGTTGCTCAAACATGCAAGCCTCATCCCTCAGCCTAGTCCCATAACCACATGCTATCGCGTGGTTCTTCAGCGATGCGGGCGGATCGTCCGATTATTACGCCATATGATCCGCCAACCGCCGCGGTTGACCGCCGACAATGTGCCCAAGGAGGATTCGCACCCGACGACCTCCTTGTCGCGGACACAGGAGATGCGAACCTTGTCCAGATTCCGCCGCCAGGGGCTGACATTACTTGAGGCACTCATAGCGGCTCTACTTCTTGCTGTGGTGACGGTAGCAGTCTCTCAAGCGATTCTTGCATCACAAATGCAGACGCTTGATGTCATGCACCGGAGCCGCGCGCTTGAGCTTGCGGAGGTTCTCATGGAGGAGATCCTGCGGCTACCATACGATGATCCTGATGGAACATCTGCCCTCGGCCCTGACACGGGAGAAACATTGCGTGGCGACTTCGACAATGTCGACGATTTTCATGGCTTCACAGAATCCGCTGGGAACGTCGCTGATGCTGCCGGGCTTACTTACGAAGAGTCGTACCAGGTGTTTTCCCGATCAGTATCCATCCAGAGCTCCTCGACTACAGTACCGGCGTTTGTTGATCCAATAGAGGGGCTCAGCATAACCGTCAGCGTGCAAGATTCGCTTGGAGCAAGTTGGTCTCTTCAAACCTTCTGCGCAAAACCTTAGAGGAGAATCTGCGCATGCCCTCTTTCACCACTGCAAACGGAAGGTTTGCCAAACACTCAGCCGCGTTCACGCTTGTGGAACTCCTAATGGCAGTTACCATAACCGCGTTGATCGGGTTGGCAGTGGGATCCATCTTCTACGCCACCGCCCAGGGAGATGCCTGGCAGAAGTCAGCGCGCAATACATTGGTAAAGGGACAGGTACTGAACAGCCGTCTGGACTCCACAATTCGTTCGTCCTTGGAGGTTATGCAACCTTCTGATGCCAGCCCAGTATCCAACAATACACTCGTTCTTTGGGCCGCAGACAGTAACGGCGACTCAGCGAAGCAGAACAGTGAAATGCAGTTGATAGAGCGTGATTCTGTAACCAACGAGTTGCGTAGCTTCATCGCCACGGGCGACGATAGCTCGTTTACCAACGCGGAAGAGTATCGCACGGCAGTTCTTGCCGCTCAAACAGGAAGTCGCTGGGCAACCGGGATTACGGCCCTATCTTTCACACGCGCCGGTGGAACAGCCTCACCGCTGATAAGCTTCAGATTCACGATTGAAGTGGACGGAACATCACACACGGCCATTGGGGCAGCGAGTCCACGGTAAGACCGTGTATACGCTCAGAGCAGGCTCACTACCTACTTCGCAGCAGACAGATCCAGACTTTCCACAAAACTCGTATCGAATTTCCCGGACTTGAAGGCATCATTGCCCATAATCTTCTGATAGAGGCTTATCGTTGTCTTAATGGGATTGATCTTGAATTCCCCAAGACATCGTTGCATACAAGCAATAGCCTCTTCTCTGGTCGGGCGATGCACAATCAGCTTCCCGATCATGGAATCATACGTTGGTGGTATTACAAAGCCAGAGTGAGCATGAGTATCAACACGAACGCCCAATCCACCGGGAGAGTAGAACTCTTCGACCTTGCCGGGACAGGGGCGAAATCCGTTCTCGGGATCTTCAGCATTGATTCGACACTCAATAGCAGCCCCCTTCGGCCTAATCTCTCGCTGTGTAAACGGAAGATTTTCGCCAGCAGCAACATGGATCATCGCTCTTATTAGATCTATTCCCGTAATCATTTCCGTCACCGGGTGCTCAACCTGAATGCGAGTGTTGACCTCGATGAAGTAGTACTTGCCCTGTTGATCAACAACGAATTCCACCGTTGCGGCGCTGTAGTATCCTGCCGCTTTCAGCAGTCTCACGGCCGCCTTGCACATATCCTCACGAGTTCGATTGTCGATGCCCGGCGATGGAGATTCCTCAATGAGTTTCTGATAACGTCTCTGCACTGTGCAATCGCGCTCATACAGATGGACAACGTGCCCTTTCTGATCAGCTATGAGCTGTACTTCAACGTGGCGTGGCCTTTCAATGTACTTTTCCAGATAGACACCCGGGTCACTGAACGACTTCGCAGCCTCCTGACTTGCGAGGGATATAGCTCCGCTGAGATCTTTGCGGTTATGTACGACGCGCAATCCTCGCCCGCCGCCTCCAGCAAGAGCCTTAACCATTACCGGATAACCAATCTGATCGGCAATGGCCAGGGCCTCGGCAGGATCCTCGATGACTCCGTCGCTGCCAGGAACAGTGCGAACCCGCGCCTTCTTCGCCAAAGTACGAGCTGCAGACTTGTCACCAAGCAATCGCATAGAATCAGACGACGGGCCGATGAATTGGATATTGGAATCCCGGCACATATCGGCAAACCTTGGGTTTTCTGCAAGAAAACCATAGCCCGGATGAATAGCATCCGCACCGACCATCTCGGCAGCGGCTATGATCCTGTCTCCCTTAAGGTAGCTCTCTCCCGGAGCGGGTGGCCCAATACAAACAGTCCGCGTGGCCATGTTGAGGTAGTTTGCTCCGCGATCCCCTTCGGAAAAAACGCAGGCCGTATCTATGCCCATCTCACGGCAGGTCCGCATGATTCGCAGGGCTATTTCACCACGATTGGCTATCAGTATTCTGTTAAACATGGGAAAATCCACTCGTCATTTGAGTGTTAGTAACGTACGCTTGAGCAAGCCGTGCATCTGCCGCGCAAATCAAGCGGCCCATTTGGACGCTCCGCGATTGCTCCGCACAAGTCGCTCACAGCACGTGCAAACGCGAAATCAGTCGGGCTTGACCATGAACAAGGGCTGCCCAAACTCGACCGGAGCTTCATTCTTGACCATGACCCGCTCGATCGTGCCTGAGATTTCGGCCTTGATCTCGTTGAACACTTTCATCGCCTCGACGATGCAGACCACCGTGTCCGCAGTGACATGGTCGCCTGTCTTGACGAATGTGGGTGATTGCGGATCCGGAGCAGCGTAGAAAGTCCCAACCATCGGCGACTTGATGGGCGTAAGCCCTTCATCCGCTGAAGCAGTAGGCATGGTAGGAGTAGGTGTTGCCGCTGCAGGAGGTTGCACACTCGCAACTGCATCCGCTAACGGCTGCACTGGCGCCGTTACTTGCTGAGGCATAGCTACCTGTATAGGAGCAGCACCTGGCCGGCGAAGCAGAATCTCATCGGCACCATCGCGTATACAAATCTCTGAGAGCTCGTTCTCAGACATCATCTCAACAAGTTTGCGTATTTTATCCGGATCGACCACGTCGATTCCTCCATTTGATATCTTGTCCAGCCCACCTAGCCTGCGTCTCACGCTTTAGCGGGCTGAACCGCCGTTTTGAGAGTCTTTCTCAAATGAGAGAGAACTCTTGGGCCTTTCGAGGTAACTAATACATCATCTTCTATTCGCACGCCGCCAATGCCGGGCAGATAAACCCCCGGCTCAACAGTTACGACCATTCCCGCCCTCAGTTTCTCGTCGCTACGATAGCTCAGGCTGGGAGCCTCGTGCACATCAAGGCCAAGACCATGCCCAAGTCCATGATTAAACTCTTCGCCATACCCAGCAGCAGCTATGTACTCGCGTGCAACTGCGTCAACATCGCACATTCGCATCCCCGGCTTGATGGCGGCAATAGCCTTCTCTTGCGCAGCGAGCACGATCTCGTATACATCCCGCATTTGCGGCGGGATGCTACCGATGAAGACAGTACGGGTCAAGTCGCTCCGATAAAAGTCGTATGTCGCCCCCCAATCAAAGAGAATCAGGCAACCACGTTTTACCTTGCTCCGCCCTGGTACCGCATGAGGCAGTGCAGCATTCCCGTTCACGGCAACTATTGTATCAAACGAGGGACTTGTGGAGCCTCGCCGCTTCATTTCGTACTCCAGCCGTCCGGCAAGCTCCAATTCGGTCTGCCCAATTCGGATAGTCTTGAGGGTGGCCTGGAACGCATCCTCAGCTATTCTCACGGCTTTTTCCAGTTTCTTCATTTCGGGCCGAGTTTTGAGTGTGCGCATGTCCCCAAGAATCGGCGGAGATTCCACAAGCTTTACACCTGCAAGTTTACCGGCTAGATCGTTTCTCATTCCAACGGTCATGTACTCAGATTGAATTCCGACCTTCTTCAGTCGAGATCTTCCGATCACCTTCACGATCTCATCAATCAACTGGCCCTTGCGAATCGACACTCTTGCCCAAGGTACTTCCCTACCTATGGAAACATCGAAGCGTCCATCACTTATTACGTGCACACCGTTTTTGGTAATGAGCACGGCCGAGTCTTCCCCGGTGAAACCTGTGAGGTAGACGTGATCAAACCTGTTGGTAACCAGCAGCGCCGGAAGCCCGGCCCCTTTCATCGCCTGTCTGCAGTCCTTCAGTCGTTTGGATATTGCCGGTGATGGGGTTTTGTCAGCCATCGTTAATCTCCGTTGGCCTGAATAGTCGTAGACACCGCTTTGGGGATTAGACAAACCATATTCACTACTAGAGCAAAGGGAGAGGCAGGGTGTAAGCAAGTGTTGGTTGTCAGCCGGCCTTGGCTCGAGTCCCCTTTTTTGCCGGCGTTTTTTTCTTTATTGGCTTCTTTGCCGTAGTCTTCTTTGCGGTCGCGGGTTTGCGTTTGGGAGAAGCTTTCTTCTTGACCACCTTCTTTGTAGCAGTCTTCTTCTTTGTCGCCCGCTTGGTCACTTTCTTCTCGCTACGCGGTTTCTTCCCCGCAACCTTCTTCTTGGTCGAAATCTTTTTAGCCGCCTTCTTTGCAGCAGTCTTCTTTGTCTTCTTTGCTGCCGGCTTGCGCGTAGTTCCTTGGGACTTTCGTGTTGGCTCTCCCCCTTCTTCCGCGGTCTCGCTTGCTTTGGTCTTCTTGGCTTTTGCCTTCTTCTTCACAGCCGCGGCCACAGCCTTCGTAGCCTTCCTCACCTTGGCCTCAGCCGCCTTCTTAACCTTCTCTTCCTTCTTCTCCGCAGCGACAATCCGTTTCTTCGCAACAGAAGATAGTGGAACCGCATCATCAATCCCGAAGATACTCAGCCCGTCGTAGTAACCTTCCGCTTGCAGGCGTGCCAATTGCTCCTCGCTGTCGGAACGATCGACAGACTTGAACAAAGTAAGCGTATAGCCATCGTAGGAATAGCCACAGACCTTCCAGGCAAAAGGAATCACCTCCTTCTGTCCCGGCGCCCGCCTCATGGTGTTAGTTGGAGGACTACCTTCACCAGGACCCTTGGCTGTCTCAGTTGCAGTGGTGCCTTCCGAAGTATTAGCCGCGCCGCAATCGTCTGGTGCGGAGTTTGCTTCCTCTTTGCCCATCAATAATCTTTCCTGGTGAAACAATACACAGGCCTGCTCAACCGCGCCGCCGTACACAGAGAATGCAATACGCCCGGAGGGACTTGAACCCCCAACCTGCTGGTTCGAAGCCAGCCACTCTATCCAGTTGAGCTACGGGCGCAAAGCGAAACTGCCCCAAACAGCACCAACAAACGCCTGCTGTCAACACGAACCATCAGCTGACCCACACAGCGTGTGCCGCTCCTGAAGCTTGTTTGTGCGGATTATAGGGACGAAAGACGGGACGTCCAATCCCTTTTTCCGGGGACTCCGCATCGCACTCCCAAAAACCGGGGACGTCACGCAATACGTGGCCCGTTTCTTCAGCGCAGCAATGGTCGAGGAAATGCAAAGCAGCCTCACCGGCTGCTCACTCCGAGGCAGACATGTCCATTGCTCTCCGAACCATGGCAGAGAGTTTGCGTATCTGACGCGGAATAGGAAGACAGTAATTCCCGCCCACAGCATCACTGAGGCGCTCAGTAAACCGCTGAACGATCCCCTCGGCGCTTCCTGACAAGAACACCACAGGGACATTGCGTAGCTTTGGCTGCGAGCGCATTTGCGCACACAGATCGAATGCCCCGCCGTTGGAGTTCTGAGCATCGATCAGGGCAAGGTCCACCCCATCTGTCTCAAGAGCTGCTAGCGCATGAACACTGTCGGCTGCTGAAACAACATCAAACCCTGCCAGAGTCAGCTCTGCCGAGATGGCCGCCCGCAACCGACCATCCTCTTCCGCCAGCAGCACGCGCCTTCGCTTCAGATGCATAATATGTGCCTCCTGCCTACATTCTCGGCTTTTCGGAAAGCTTTCATGGGCCAAGAGGCCATTGATTACGAAGAAGCAGGTTTGCTGGAGGCTAACAATTGGCTTCGAAGCGGTCAGCAACGAACTTGCCTATGCTCAGCGAGGCAGTCGCGGCTGGAGAAGGGGCGTTGAGCACGTGAATCATTCCCGGACGTTCAACGATACGGAAATCATCAACGAGTGCTCCGTCCGGCTCAAGCGCCTGAGCCCTCACTCCAGATTCAACCGGGAATAAGTCGTCGGGTGTGAGTTCAGGAATCATACGCTGCAGAGCACTTACGAAAGCCTTCTTCGACCAGGAACGGTACATTTCCCCAGTTCCCATGAGCCAGTGTTTACGAGCCATCCGCCAAAAGCCGCGGTAAGTCAATGTGCTTGCGGCATCGCGCAATGAGAAACTCAACCGCCCGTACCCCTCTCTCTTGAACGACAGGACGGCATTGGGACCGGCTTCGACACTCCCATCAACCATTCTTGTAAAATGTACGCCCAGAAACGGAAACTGCGGATCCGGGACAGGGTAGATCAGATTCTTCACGAGCTTCCTCCGGCTGGCTCGCAATTCGTAGTACTCTCCCCGAAATGGAACAATCTTTAGTCCCGGAGTCACTCCGCATAGGTGAGCCATTCTGTCTGACTGCAATCCGCAGCAGCAAATGACACCCCTGCCTTTCACAGTCTTGCCTTTCGTATACAGGGCGAAGCCTGAGGCTGTTGGGGAAACACTGACTACTCGAGCCCCCAACCTAATGGAATGCCCTAGCCGTCTGACTACATCCGCATACGCATCGCACACGCTGGTAAAATCCACAATGCCGGTTTCGGGAACGTGCAGTCCCGCGACACCGACGACATGGGGCTCGTATTCACCAATCTCCGAGGAGTCCAACACCCTCAATCCCGAAAGCCCGTTTGCAGCCCCGCGTTCTGCCAACACTCTCAACGACTCCAGCTGCTCCTCACTGCTCGCCACCACAAGCTTCCCGCATCGCTCGTGTCGTATTCCCTCCTGCTCGCAGAACTCGTACAAAGCGCGACGCCCCTCCACACACAACTTAGCCTTCAGCGATCCCGGCTTGTAGTACAGTCCAGAGTGAATAACGCCACTATTATGGCCGGTCTGATGGGTGGCCAGTTTCTTCTCCGCTTCCAAGACCACTAACCGTTTTACGCCGCGACGAGCCAGAGACAGGGCAGTAGCCAGCCCCACTACCCCACCACCTACGATCGCAATGTCATACACCTGCTCGGAGTTATTCATGGTCCAGCCTCACTGAGTTCGGCAATAGTCCTCTGAGAGAGTCACCACTGTGTAACTACTCCATACAGAAGCTTAACGACTTAGTCCCTTTCGAATCATAGACAACTCGCGTTTCTGCTACTATCAACTCCTATTCTCATCATCTTCGTGGGCGTTCTCTGCCCGCAAGCTCCATTGTCCGCACGCATGCCTACTGTTGAATTCCAAGTCCACCCCGAATACAGTGGCGTCGTGCGCCACCTTGATGAAGGGGTCTTGCTGAGCGGCATACTGAAAGTTGTCATCTGCAAGGCCCATCTCAGAAACCCGAAGTGGATTGAGAGTGGTCGGCAAGTAGTAGGACTTCGACGCAACGGTAATGTGATGACTTTATGCACCTGGAGACGAATACCATGAATCTGACCCGACAACTTCTAGTTCTGCTCGCCCTTGGGAGCTTCATTTACTCTGCCCCGGCCTTCGCTGAGGATCAGAAACCCGCCGACGCTGACAAGGCAGCCGTCGCCCAGTGCTCGGAGGAGATAAAGGCAGAGATTGCCGCCCTGAGGAAGGAGTTGCAGGGGCTTCGTGGCGAGATGCAACAGGTGCTTGCCCAGTTGAAGGAACTTAAGAAGACGCAGAACGCCCAACCACGGAAGAAACGTGAAAAGCCTGCCATGAAGATGCTGGGACAGAACGCACCCACTGCCGACTTCAAGACCAACACCGATCAGGCAATGAAACTGGGCGGTAAGTCTGACAAAATCCAGGTCGTTTGCTTCTATGCGTCGTGGTGCGGCTTCTGCAAAAGAGCCCTGCCCGGGTTTGAGCGCCTTCACAAAGATTACTCAGAAAAGGGCGTCGACGTGATTGCCATCAACCTTGATGCACGCGAAGGCAAGCGCGGCAAGTCTGAGCAGGATATCATTGACCACTACAACAGCCTCAAGCTCACCCTGCCGATGTCAATGGATCCAGCCTCCGCCATCGGACGCCAATACAAAGTGTCCAGCTTCCCCACTTCGTTCGTCATAGGAAAGAACGGTGTAGTAGAAGCCGTTCACGTTGGTGGTCCTGTCGATCTCGACAAGCAGATTGCCGCCGAACTCGACCAACTGCTTGAGGGCAAATCCTTGTTGAAGAAGGACGATGGCAAGGGACGACTCCCGGTGACCATCCAGAAGAAGAGCAACTAGCCGACTTGTAGTTGATAAGGCAACAACCAGGCAATATTCCAAGGGTGAGTCTTCACAGGCTCACCCTTGTGTTTTGTGTTCGGTGGAGAACGTCCCAAGCCCGCAGGAAACCGGGCGTCAGACGCTACACTTGCATGGAGCTTGCTCTAGGCCGCCGGCATCATCTGCACAATCGCGTAGGTTCCGCGAATCCCTCTTTGCATTGACCGGAACAAAAGCCTAAATTAGCGGTCTGAGCAACTGCTCAAGGGTGATCAGACATGGATGTTTGTGGCATTGACCCTGGACTGGAGGTTACTGGATACGCGGTTGTTCGCGTCGAAGGCGATAGTCCAACTCTGCTGGAAGCCGGGACCCTAACCACCAGAAGGTCAGACGAACTTCCCAGCAGGTTGGTCAATCTTGCGAGCGCATTTGCAGAGGTGCTGAATCAGTGGCATCCAGTGGCCGTCGGAGTTGAGCAGCTCTACGCTCACTACAAACACCCCCGCACTGCAATCCAGATGGCCCACGCTCGAGGCGTGCTGCTTGCCGCAGCCTCGCAAGACAACGTCGTTGTCCACAGCCTCAGCGCTACGCACGTCAAGAAGTTCCTCACTGGCAATGGACGAGCAAGCAAGCAGCAAGTGCAAATGGCTGTGCAGGCAATGTTCCGGCTACCGGCTCTACCCGAACCAAACGATGTGGCCGACGCCATAGCTGTCGCTTGTTGCTGTGCGAACCACCTGACCTCGGCAACACTGGAGGTGTGTCAATGATCGTCCGCCTGACCGGAACGGTGATCGATGTTGCAGAGGATTCAGCCGTTATTGAGCGCGGAGGTATTGCCCGCGAGGTGCTGGTGCCGGGTTACGCAATTGGCGAATTGACCGCTTCTCGAGGTCTGGAGGCTACGCTGCACACCATCGAGTTCATTGAAGCAAACCAAGCAGGTGGGAATATGACGCCAAGGCTTGTGGGTTTTATGCATCCGGAAGACCGGGTCTTCTTCACTCGTTTCGTCTCCGTCAAGGGAATCGGCACGCGCAAGGCTCTTAAGGCATTAGCGCAGCCTATTCGCAGGGTGGCCTCCTGGATTCAGCAGGCCGACGCAAAGTCACTGGCCACACTGCCGGGAATAGGCAAGCGAGCTGCAGAAATGATCGTTGCGGAACTGAGCGGCAAAGTTGATGACTTTGCCTTATCTGACGGGGCTGCTCAGCCAGTGGATATAGCCCGATTCACCGATCCTCAACGTGACGCCCTGGAAGTGCTTCTTGCTCTTGGAGAAGTGCGCATTGATTCCGAACGGTGGCTCGAAAGAGCCGCCCAACTGCATCCCGATCTTGACGAAGCCGAAGACTGGGTCAAAGCCGTATACCGCATCAAAACGGGAGTGGAGGGATAGCCCATGGCACGCGAACGACTGATAACCGGCGAATCGCAGCAGAGAGACAGCGATCCCACGGGTAATATCCTCCGCCCCCAGACTCTGACCGAGATCGTGGGACAGAAACCGGTAATGGAGAAAATCAAGATCGCTATTGCCGCCGCTGCCAAACGTGCCGAGCCTCTTGAGCACATGCTTTTTGATGGCCCCCCTGGGTTAGGTAAAACCACCCTTGCCCATGTCATCGCCCGCGAAATGAGTGATCGCCCCCTCAGGCTAACGTCCGGCCCCGCCCTCAGCAAACAGGCGGATCTGATGCCTATCCTCACTAACCTCGAACGAGGTGACATCCTCTTCATCGACGAGGTCCATAGAATTCCCAAAACAGTTGAGGAATTCCTCTACACAGCAATGGAAGACTTCCGCGTAGACGTAACTATCGAAGGCGGGCTTCGCGGACGAGTAGTAAACTTCAACCTGCAACCCTTCACGCTTATCGGCGCCACCACGCGTGCCGGCATGCTCAGCGGGGCAATGCGCGACCGTTTTGGTCTCCAATTCCATCTTGATTATTACAGCAGCGGAGAACTTGAGACTATTCTGCACCGCTCAGCCTCCAAGCTGGAGTTGGAGTACGAGGAAGGAGCCTTGGCGGCCGTTGCTGGGCGGAGCCGTGGCACGCCGCGCGTGGCCAATCGTCTACTCCGCCGTGTTCGAGACTATGCCCAAGTCCGCGCCAACGGACGCCTCAGCGTCGAGGTTGTCAACAAAGCCCTGGAAATCCAACAGGTCGACTCCCTAGGGCTCGATGAGCTTGATCGAGCCTTTCTACGCAGCCTCATCAAGGTGTATGACGGTGGCCCTGCGGGAATAGAGGCCATAGCGGCTACAATGGGGCAGGAACGCGACACCCTTGAGGATATGGTCGAACCTTACCTCCTGCAGATCGGCTTCGTGGTGCGCACCAGACAGGGCCGACAGGTGACGGCCGCGGCCTACGAACACATGCGCATGACACCACCCAACAAAGCCGACGCCCCTTCGGCAGATACTACACTCTTCTAGCTCCTTGGAACATGGAGCCGCAACAGAAGCCCGCTTACTCCGGCTTCAACTTGCGCCGCGTCCCCTCATACATCTCATACTTCAGCAATCGGCACTCAATCTGCGCATTGAAAAAGACAATCCGCCGACTGGCACGCAGCCCGATCTTCTTAGCTAAGTCCAGGTTTCCGGTAAACACGTACCCGGTATACCCCGAGCACCGTTGCTTAAAGAAATCACCAATGCGTTTGTATGTTTCCTCCAGCTCACGCACATCCCCGAGTCGCTCGCCGTACTCCGGATTCAATAGTACAAGTCCTCCGTTCTCTGGAATCTCGCTATCAGCGAAATCGCAAACACCGAATTCGATCAAGTGCCCTACTCCCGCCGTCTCCGCATTCTTCCTGGCCGCAACAACTGCGCGCTCATCGATATCCGTGGCGATGATCCGCGATGGCTTTCTCTTCGACCGACACTTTTTCGCTGCAATCCGCTCCCCGCGCCACCAATCAGGCTGAAAACCGCCTGCGTGCATGAATCCGAAGTTGCTCCGCAATAGTCCGATCGGTCTGCCACTGGCTATGAGTGCGGCTTCGATCGCCAGCGTCCCGCTTCCACACATTGGGTTAACCAATGTAGATCCGCCGCTGTAACCGGCTGCCAACAGCACTCCCGCTGCCAGTGTCTCCTGCATCGGCGCTCGATGCGGAATTCGCCGGTAGCCTCGATCGGCAAGCTTCTTGCCCGACATATTCAGATAAAGCCAAGCCCTCTCGTCCTTCCAATACAGATTGACTACGACATGATCACGCTCTGGCCCGGAGTCCGGCCTCTGACCGCATTTGGCCATCATCCGATCGACGATCGCATCTTTTGTCTTCAGCGCCGCATACTTCCAGTCCTTGATGGCCTTCGTATCCGCCCGAGCAACAACAGAGACATATCCGTCAGGTGCCAGCAACTCCTCCCAGGGAATGTATCCGACACCGCCATATAGCTCGTCCGCCGTTCTGCATCTAAACTCACTCAAGAGCAGCAGAACGTTGAATGCCGTACGTAGCCGTAAATTCAGCCGCGCTGCCTCAAACCAGCTGCACCGGATTATTACCCCCGTTTCGTGCTTCGATTCCGCTACGAACCCAAGCGAACTCAGCTCTTCCTCCAAATACGGAGCCAAGCCTTTGGCACAGGTAATCAGCACGTCTCGCTCGTCACCCCAGTCGGGCATAGTAGACCGTCTCCATAACCACGCAGTGAGTTTTTGTCCGCCGCCCCCCCTGCAAGCCGCCTCAATACCCGAAACTATCACCGAACTCCAGCACTATAGCGTCATTAGTCCAAGCGTGGCGTCCAGCGCCCAGAACTCACTGAAGAACACCGGGCGACGGATCGCGCGTTTTAGGAGAGCTTGCTCCATCCCCACCTCGACTCTGTTTTCAACTTCACAATATACCCCGGATTCTGTTAGATTGACCGGTCCCAGTCGCCCTTGGGGTGTCCCGCAGACGCGTGTATGCCCAAAGTGGACAACTAGGCGACTATGACAAAAACGTGGCTCCCACGGAGGATAACTCACGCATGGCCATCAAACAGCTCACAGAGGAACAAGTCCGCACGATGACGGTCGAACAAAAGGACCGCTGGTGGCTTGAGAACGTCTACAAGGGAGACATCCCTCAGTTCACTGCTAGAGCTGCTATCTGTGGCTTCCTTCTTGGCGGAGTTCTCTCTGTAACCAATCTGTACATAGGAGCAAAAACCGGATGGGCGCTCGGGGTGGGAATCACATCGGTGATTCTCTCCTTCCTGATCTTCCGTGTACTCTCGCGACTGGGGATGGGACGCAACTACCACGTCCTCGAAAACAATATCCTGCAATCCATTGCGTGCTCGGCCGGTTATACAAACGGCCCGCTCATTGCCAGCATGGCAGCCTTCATGATTATCACCGGCGTTACCATTCCCTGGTGGCAAATGATGGTCTGGTGTTTCACGTTGGCGCTGCTCGGCGTCCTCTTCGCTTTCCCGCTCAAGAGGCGTTTCATTAACGACGAACAACTACCGTTCCCGGAAGGTCAGGCTGCCGGCGTTGTTCTGGACACTCTACACAGCGAGTCCGAGGGCAACCAGGAGGATGCGGTCCTCCCGGCAAAACTGCTGGTCTACTTCTCCGGCCTGGCCGGCCTCCTGAAGCTCCTGCAAGCACACCCAATCCTTGACTATCTCAGGCTCAAGGTCCTCTCTGTCCCCGAATTCCTGGACAACTGGTACTACAACCTGTGTCAAACCAGGAGTCTCGCCGTCCCCAGCCTGAACGGCATTCCTCTCAAGGAACTGACCATCCGTCCGGAACTAGATGTGGCCATGTTCGGAGCAGGAGGACTTATGGGCATACGAACAGGAGTCTCTCTTCTGGTTGGAGCCATAATCAGCTACGGCATACTTGCACCTATCATGATTGCCAAGGGTGACATTCACGGCGTTGCCGATGCCGACGGGATCATCCACTACGGATTCCGCCCAATCATGACTTGGGGACTGTGGTGCGGCGTCACCATGATGACCACAGCCTCTCTCATGTCGTTTTTCGCTAAACCCTCGGCCCTGATCAAGCCCTTCAAGCAACTCTTCAGCAAATCCAGCAAACGATCCGATGATTGCCTCGCCAATATTGAGTTTCCTCTGTGGCTTGCGATCGTCGGAGTGCCTCTCGTCGGCGCAGTCTTGGTGCTGGAGGCCCACTTCTTCTTTGATGTCAAAATCTGGATGGGCGCTATTGCCGTCCCAATGGTCTTCGTCTTTACCCTCATTGCTGTTAACTCGACTGCACTGACATCGATTACGCCAACCGGAGCCCTGGGAAAAATCACGCAGCTCACATATGGCGCCATAGCCCCCGGCAATATCAAAACCAACATAGCAACGGCCTGCATCAGCGCGGAGGTTGCCGGCAGTGCTTCCAACCTGATCCAGAACATAAAGCCAGGATACATGCTTGGAGGCAAACCAAGATTGCAGGCTTGCGGCCATGTTCTTGGCGCACTTTCCGGGGCAATCTTCTCCGTCGGTATCTTCTACGCATTGTTCCTGCCGGAGAACCCCGCAAAGCTCATTTCACCTGAATTTCCCTATCCAGCGGCAACAGCTTGGAAGGCAGTTGCTGAACTTCTCACGACAGGATTGGATCAATTGCCCATTACTGCACGCTGGGCTGCGGTAATCGGCGGAATCGTGGGAATACTCCTCGAAGGAGCCAGAATGGCCGCCAAGGGCAAAATCCCCCTCAGCCCGGTCGGAATCGGACTAGCCTTCATCATTCCATTCAATACTTGCTTGGCGATGTTCATGGGTTCATTCACCTTCTGGCTCATCGCCAAACTCCGTCCCAATGCGGACAGTGCTGCAAACCGTATTTTCGTCAAAAATCAGGAATCCATTTGCGCCGGGATAATAGCTGGAGCGGCATTGATGGGTGTAGCCATAATGGCCGTAGTTCTGTTTCTACTTGACACCGGAGGAGGACACTAGGACCGCTTGCCTGTGCCAAGTTCATGGCAGTTGAGTTGCACATGCCTTGAAGCTTGGCCGCCAAAGCGAGTATACTGACAAAGTGGCCCTGGCTCCGGTATGAGAACGTTCCGCGATCTGCAGAAAACCATCTTCGGCCTGATAGTGCGGATTCAACTTGGGAGAATCGTGATGACCAATAAGACACTACTGATCCTACTCTTCTCCCTCACCTTCATCGCCGGATGCATCGACTTCCTCGACAACCCCCTCATCTCCGAACTCATCAACGGACAGCAGGGAAACTCCGGAGAACAAACCACGGATAGTGTGCTAACGGTCGCTGACGTCTCCTCCGCCCTCTACGACCCCGCAACCCAACCGCTGCCTGGCATCGGCTACTTCGACACCCTTGTAATCAACCAGAGCAATCTCGCCGCAGACCTCTTCCTTCAATACTTCATTGCCGAAAGCATCGTACACAATACTGAATTACATGACCTTCCTCCGGGAGCAGAAGTCCGCATCGCCGGGCCGGAACAAGCCGGCATCATGTTTGCGGAAGGCACATACGCTTCCGGGCTCCAGTTCGACCGGCAGACGTTTGTTTTTGGTCAGGACATGGACGAGGAAAACCCTGCTATAGTAATCATCAGCAGTCTCCCGTCTCCGACACCGCAGCCCACTACTGCCCCCATCGCCACTCCGACACCAACGCCGTCTCCCTCACCTACACCGACGCCCACACCCGCACCGCCTCCGGGCCCCGAGCCAACACCTACGCCTACTCCCACGCCCACGCCAACACCAACGCCAGGCCCGTCAACAGACTGCAACTCCAACGGTGTGGATGACGCAATCGAAACCGCCGCAGGATCTGCCCCTGACTGCAATGACAACGGAATTCCCGACGAGTGCGATATTGAAGCTGGAACCAGCACCGATTGCCAGGCAAACGTAATTCCGGATGAATGCGATCTCGCTTCCGGAGCCAGCCACGACTGCAACACAAACGCCTACCCCGACGAATGCGAACTCTATCACAACGACTGCAACGAAAACCTTGTCCCCGACCAATGCGACCTCGACTCTGGGGCGAGCCTCGACTGCAACGAAGACAGCCGGCCCGATGAATGCCAGCTATACAAGAACGACTGCAACAACAACAGCGTGCCTGATGACTGCGATCTGGAATTCGGCACTAGCTTCGATACAAACACAAATGGCATCCCTGACGAATGCGATTCCACTCCTCTTACATACCTCCTACTGACGGATAACAGCGGAAATCCCAACCACGTGACTATCCCCTACGGGATCGTTACATCCTTCGATGTCATCGCCACACTCTCGATTCCCTCTGACATGTACATCGGCAACGTCTCTTTCTGGATTTCCGCGCAAAGAAGCAAAGGGCAAGCCGGCAGCTTCTACATAGCTGGCCGCTCTCTTACCCACTCATTCCTCACCTACCCCAACGACTACCTCGACTACTACTGCTACCCCTACACGACTAACGCCGGGTGTTTTCTCAATCCGACGGTTGGAAGCTACGATGATGAGGCACTAATGGACCTCGGGTCCGTGACCGAAGTGGCCGAAACGGGAACGACAGAGCAGCACTCCGTCATAACTCTGCAGTCAGACGGATCCGTGTCACCAGGCACATACAAAGTGATAGTGAGTGCTTGCGATCCGCAGTTTGATCCAACCGATCCTCATTGGAATGACGAGAACTACGCCACCCATGCCTTCGACATGATTACTGACCTCGCCCAACCGTACCTTATTTCCGTGATCATGGACTGCAACACGAATGGCGTCGAAGACTATCTCGATATTGCCGGCGGAACTAGTGTCGATCTGAATTCCAATGGAGTTCCTGATGAATGCGACTAGCCCCCTTGCCTCAGGGCGGTGTTGACTATGCCTTACTGCCAACCCCTCGGCAACGCTTTAATGGTTAAGCCTATAATGTTACTGATCCAAACGTAGCGTTAAGTGCCGACAGTCTATTGGAGGAAACTGGGCGTCAAAGGTTGCACTTGACTGGAGTCTGGCCTAATCGTTTCGTCGCCCTCTCCGCAACTTGGACCACGCCTCGGCTGCCAGCTTCACCAAACGCCAGCTATACTCTTCCACTGACATACCCCGCCGCTTCACCACGAACACCATGTCCAGCTGCGGCAGATCATACTGCCTCTGGCGAAACGCTTCCCGCAATCGTCTCTTTTCCCCTGCGCGTACCACTGCATTGCCCAGCCGCCTGCTAACGCTGATCCCCAATCTCGCCATTGCACAGTCGTTGTTGTCTACGAAGAGGGCAATGCGCCCGTCCCCAACACTGCATCTCCTGGTGAATATACGTGCAAACTCGCTTCGCCCTCGAATCCGCTGCTTCCGCCCCAAGCGATAGCGCACCCTCTCGCCATCCCCCCCGAGATCCCTATAAGGCTCTGTACATTCACTTGAGCTCAACTATACCCATCCCAAGATTACCAATACCTGTTACAATGCGGTCGTTACCGGACTCTTCCCACAAGTGAAGATTATCCCGGAACCTGGTCGATGCACAAGATAGGTCTGCGCCAAACCAACGATCCGGCGCTCAAAACAGCGGGCCCGTCGATCTCTGCTTTGACGGCGGACGCCCCCATCAAGGCAGGATTGCCATGACTACAACTCGCGTAATAACAACAGTCGTTGCCCTCATACTCGTTCTTCCTGCAGCGCTCAATGCCCAATATGCCACCGGAATGAATGGACGGGCCAACGACGCCAACAACCAAGTCGGTAGCGGCGGCTTCAACACCTCTACCCACTCCAACTTCTTCAATACGAGTAATCTCTTCGTTACCGGAAACGTAACTGGCGGAAGATCCTTTCGTGGCTTCTCCCCTATTCGAAGCTCCACCAGCCTACAACTCTCTCTTCCCACTGCACAGATGGGCTACTTCCACCGCGACACCATAGGAATAAACCAAATAACCAGCTCCCAGTCTTTCATGAACATTACGCCCTACTTCAACCCCGCCAGCACCGTCACCAATGCCGGCGCCATTGGTCAAGGCTTGAATCAACCGGGCTCATCTGTCCCCATCAACAACTTTGCCATTCCAGACACTACGTCATCTACGGCAAACCCCAATGCCTTTGACATGAGCTTCGGGACACGCTCCCTGCACAATGTTATCCCCAACAGCTCCATCTACACACCGGAGAACCTATCTCTGCTCCGTTCCGAGAGCAATCTCGATCTCCTCCGCTCAACCAGACAGAGAGAGGCATTGAAAAACAGCCCCGTTTTCGGCAAAACACTCACTGAGACTGTAACCCTGAAGGCACCAACTTCCCTCCAGTCCCCCGGACTCTACGACCCTTACTCCGCGAGCAGTGAGACAGCCGATCGTCTTGCCCCAATCGTCCGCCAAAGCAGACTCCTTGGTGAATCCTCTACGCGCCCCACCTCAGATGAGCTGCTCAGCTCGTCACGCGATACGTTGTCGCCCACAGCAGTTGCCCCAAAACTCTTCGGACCTGATGCCTCAACAAAGAGAGACATTCTGACCGGCAGAGTTGTCCTTGATGATTCCACCTACCAAGGCATTGGCTTTCCCGGCTTGGCACAGCTAACCGACACGCCCAAACCCGGTCAGACTCAGACAGCTGGCGGCACTGCCCTGATTTCCGAAACCATCGACATTGACCAAGCCCTCGCCGCCGACCAATTCGGAATTAGCCGCTTCGACGCCCTGAATGCTGCTCTGGACTTCGTGCTCCAATACCGCGAGCAAGCAGACCCCTCCGGCTCAGAAGCCGCTCTCCAAAAATACGAGCAAGCCCTGCAACTGCTTGAACAGCAGACCGATACACCTGTCGCCTCCTTCGCCGGCCCCACCGACACCACCGTCGATGAACTTGTCGTCAAGGCCGAAGAACATCTGCATAACGGCGAATACTACCAAGCATCAACCGTATACCAGTTGGCCACTGCCATCGAACCGAAAAACCCACTGCTCCGCCTTGGTCATGCCCACGCCCTCATCGCCGCCGGGGAATACATGACTGCTATACACCACTTGACCATCGCCATCGATAGCTACCCCGCTTTCGGCTATCTCAACATGGACCTCAGTCTCTTCATCCCCGACCCTGCAGCCCTGGATACTCGCCGCGCCGATCTTGAGCGACGTCTTGAACGTGAAGAGGACTACAACTTCCGTTTTCTGCTCGGCTACATTGAGTACTACAGCAACCTTCCTCAGTTCGGGCTGCCCAACCTCCGCCGCGCCGCAGCAGAGGCGCCGGATGGTTCAGTGATCGCAAGGTTCCCTCACATTCTCGAACACGACATTCAACTGCCCATCCCTCAGCAGCAGGATTGACTACTAACGCTTCCTTCACCGCCGACGGCTGCAATATGACTGTCGCCAAGAAAGCCGCATCAGCTGCATTGCCGCCACCTCAGCGTATTGGCTATGCCATCCAGAGCCGCAGACTGTTGAGACCAGTATTCAACAACGAGATCGTCATTCCGGGCGATGTCCAGTGGTGACCAACGCTCGCGCACTCGCTACAATCGTCTTCTGTAAGGCGACGACATCCATGCCAAAGCAGGATTTCGCCCATGACCAACAATCACCGAGAACAAACCGCTTCGCCCGCCTTCACCTTGGTCGAAATCCTGGTCGTGCTCTCAGTAATAACTCTCCTTCTAGCCATTCTACTCCCTTCGCTTCGCCAAGCACGCGAACAGGGAAAACGGACGGTCTGCGCTGTGCATCTCAAGGGACTGTCAACATCCTGGGAAGTGTATACTATCGAATACGGCTCTCCCCCCCAACTCGCTCGCAGGGGTGTAGATATCAACTACGACTGCCACTCTCAGTTTGACTGCCGACCTATGAGCATCCCTGGATTCGGTCCTCAGTACTTTGACTCCTACCTCACCGCAAACTCCGATAATCAGGTGTGGATTTCTGCCACCTCCTACAGACACGTTTTGTTCCAAGTGTCCAACCCCCCACCCAGTGGCCCATTGCCCGGACATTACTGGAATTGGGGGCTCATGTGGCTTTCTCAAGCAGTCCAACAGCCACAGATCTTCTTCTGTCCGGCTGTGCGCGATCCTGATTACGCCTGGAAAACTTCGCTCAACCCTTGGCCGCCTTCAGTTGCCACTATGTGGCGACCTGACTTCCCCTACAGGGTTAACCACACCGATGCCTCGTACGAACGCCGTGTAGCCCTTACCGGTGTGAACTGGGATAGCATCCCTCTGCAAACCGCAATAGCTCACGACATTGCCGCCCCTCGAGTGACAAAAATCGCTCACAAAACGGGGGGCAACATCGCCTACCGTGATGGCCACGTCGTCTTCCTTAAAGGGAGCCAATTCGCCAACTGGTGGTCCCTTGAAGACTCCTGGACAAAAACCCCAACCCGACTGAAGCTCCTGCAATACAGCTATTGGTTGGACACGGAAGGCCACTACCCGTTCGACCCAACAACTCAACAGCAGCCCTAAACGCACAGACAGCTATCCCAGCAGGAACAATACAGACCGACCACTGTCAACGATCGTTGCCGATGACCGCTATTGCGTTACTGGTCCATACGTAGCGTCAAACACCGAGAATCTTCCGGAGAGAACCGGGCGACAAACACCACACCTGATCGGGGCTCGCTCCAGTACTCAGCCAATAACGCCGACCTACCCCGCTTCCCAGCGAATCTGGGCATCGCCACTCCCCTGACCAAGTGCCCCCAAGCTCGACTTCATAACAGCCCCTCGACAATCGGTCGAACTTGTGCGACAATGCTTTGCCACGAATATGTAGCTGAGGCAACAGAAAGTCCACGGGCATCATCAATGCGATGATGCCCACCGCAATACATGAAGAGAGCCGACGAATGAGCCTGGAATCAACCGTCAAGCTGGCCGCAATCGGAAACACAAAAGATATCGAGGAAATCTGGCTGGGAATGCTCGAGCAAGAGTCCTCACCTGAGCAGTGGGTTGATCAGGCCGAAGTGCTCAAGACTCTCGTCAGCAAGGGTAAGCTCCCCGAAGCCGAAGCGCTGGCAACCACCGCGATCGACTCTCTTAGTGGTGCCTTCGCTGACGAAGACACGCTGACTATCGCCAACTCCTTCGTTCTCGCCTTGAAGAAGAGTGATGCCTTGCGCAAAACCCTTGGAAGCCTTTATCGCCAAGTGTACGCCGATACGCCGGGACTCGAAGTGTTGCTTGCCGAAGCCGGAGTGGAGGGAGGTCGACCGCCGCGCCGCGCCATTCGCACCATGACAGTGTGCCTTCAGCTCAAAAAGGGGATGTTCCTCGTCCACCGCCACGAAGATGCGGCCGCAAGAGTAGAGAACGTGGACACCTCCACCTGGCAAGTGGACATCAATACTGGAAAACACGAAGAAACGTTCGATGCGGTTGAGCTGGCAGACAACTACGAGCCGGCTCCCTCCGATGATTTCAACGTAATGAGCCGCTTCGACCCGGAGCGAGCCAAGGAGGAAATGGCAAATAACCCTGCTGGTGTCATTCTTAACATCCTCCGCAACAATGGACCGCAGGTAGACAGCGATGAATTGCGAGATATGCTTTCGCCCAAATTCATCTCAGACAAGAACTGGTCGAAATGGTTCAGTAAGGCAAGGCAGGAACTGAGGCTTTCACCGCACGTCAAGATTTCAGGCAGAGCACCCTACTATCTGACATATGACCCGACCGGCACCACCTTTGAGGAAGAGGTGGACGCCGAGCTAGCCAATGCTTACGACTCACTGAAGGAGCTTGCATTAGTTGAGGACTACGTGCGCGGATGCAAAACTCGAAAGCACGACGTCTCGGAGAAGCTTCTGACCAAAGCACGCGACAGGATCGAGGATCGCATCCGTCGGCGAGAGGAGGAAAGACCTCACATCGATCTAACACCATGGCTCGCCGCGGCTCGCATTCGCCAACTGCTTGGTGATCCAAAACCGCTGTCTCAAGTCATCGATGCTCTTTGCCGTGCAAACGATCCGGTCGCCACAATCCTCGCCATCGAGCAGGCCAATCTCTGGCCAGCCGCCTGCGAAGCACTCGAAGAGTCACACCCGGACAACCTCAAGGAGGCCCTCGAGAGGCTCCTCCCTCACGCTCCAATCAAAGTTGCCGACCACCTCGCAGAGTCGCTCGTCAAACTCGGCGAAGGAACGGAACAATTCCGCACAATGGCCGATCAGATACTCAAGGAGCCCGTCGAACTCAACGAGGGGCTTCTCTGGCTGTGGAACGGACCTGCTGTCGAGCAAGCCAGAGTGGACATCCCTCTGATAACCATAGCAAACCGCGTACTCTTCGCATTGGCGGAAGCTCAACGGCGCGACGATATTCCCAAAGATCGCGTGAAGCAGATTGTCTCCAACTCCCGTGATGCTCTCAGGGCGCGCAAGCACAAACGCTTTGCCGAAATGCTCAATCAGATCGAGCCGGGTGTGGCCGCAGCCCTTCGTACTCACCTCACCCGTCTCAGCAACCTTGCTCGAACCGGCGACGACCTTTTGGGCATGCTTCGCACCAAATTCCCTCAGCCGGTAACCACACAAACCGTCCCCGACTGGCTGCGTGATGACGCACTCTTCGTCACTCAAGAAGGTTACAAGAATAAGTCCGCTCAGCTCGAGGAACTTGTGAATGTGAAAATGCGGGAAAACGCAATAGCCATCGGCAAAGCAGCGGAATTGGGCGACCTGTCGGAGAACTCCGAATACAAATTCGCACTTGAAGAGCGAGATCTCCTCCAAGCCAGATTGGCTCAGATGCAGTCGGAGATGGGAAAAGTGAAAATCATCGATCCCGCCGCCGTTACTACTGACAAGGTGGGAATCGGATCCCGGATCACGCTTGCCCATGTACAAGATGAAACGCAGCACCAGATGGTCATTCTCGGCCCCTGGGAAGCAGACCCGGACAACGGCATCTTCAACTACCAGTCGCCCCTAGCACAGACTATCCTAGGAAGCCGCCCCGGGGATGTATCGCGACTGGAATTCCTCAGGCCAGAGGGTGAGTATCGCGTCGTTGCCATCGAAAACGCCCTCGCCACCTGAGCACGTAGCGTGAACATTTAGCAGTCCGGAGCATGACTGTATCCTAAGTTTCAAGGAACGAAAGCGACTACGGCCATGAGCAAGCCAGAGCAGGCCAAAGACGGTAACAAGCCGCAGGGACGTGAAGGATCACTCAACTTCATCGAGCAAATAATCGCCGATGACATCAGTCAGGGCAAAAACGACAAGCGAGTTCATACTCGTTTTCCACCAGAACCCAATGGCTACCTCCATATCGGGCATGCCAAGTCCATATGCCTTAACTTTGGATTGGCTCAGCGATTCGAAGGTGGTCTCTACAATCTGCGCTTCGACGACACCAATCCTATCAAAGAAGAGGATGAGTATGTCCAGTCGATAATCGAAGACATAAAGTGGCTTGGCTTCGACTGGCAGGACCGCCTCTACTATGCCTCCAGCTACTTCCAGGAGATGTACGACCATGCCGTCACCCTCATCAAAAAGGGTAAGGCTTATGTATGCGATCTCCCGCCCGATGAGACCCGTAAGCTCCGCGGAACTCTCACCCAACCGGGACAGGACAGTCCCTACCGCGATCGTTCAGTCGAAGAAAACCTCGACCTCTTCCAGCGCATGCGCGACGGCGAGTTTCCTGATGGTTCCCGCGTCCTCCGAGCCAAAATCGACATGGCTTCCCCAAACCTCAACATGCGCGATCCGGTTGTATACCGTATCCTGCATGCCGCGCACCATCGGACGGGCGACACATGGTGTATTTACCCAATGTACGACTTCGCCCACGGTCTGGAGGATTCCATAGAGCGCATAACCCACTCCATCTGCACTTTGGAATTCGAGAATCATCGCCCGCTGTACGATTGGTTCCTTGAACAACTGGACGTCTACCGTCCACAGCAAATTGAGTTCGCTCGCCTCAATCTAAACTACACTGTAATGAGTAAGAGAAAGCTTCTCGAACTTGTACAGGAGAAGCACGTCACTGGATGGGACGATCCTCGCATGCCTACAATCTCTGGCCTGCGGCGCCGGGGTTATACTCCAGAAGCCATCCGCGGATTCTGCGACCGAATAGGAGTGGCCAAGTTCAACAGCCTCATCGATATTGCCCAGTTGGAGTTCTCTATTCGCGAAGACCTCAACAAGAAAGCCCCCAGGGTGATGGGCGTTCTCAATCCCCTAAAGCTGGTAATAACCAACTACCCGGAGAACGAGGTTGAACACCTCGATGCTGTCAACAATCCCGAAGACGAATCGGCGGGAGTACGCCAAGTGCCCTTCTCTCGCACACTCTACATAGAACAGGACGACTTCCTGGAAAACCCGCCTCGCAAGTACTTCAGATTGTCGCCTGGCCAGGAGGTCCGTCTACGCTACGCCTACTTCGTAACCTGCACCGGCTTTCACAAGGATGAGGAGACAGGTCGCATAACCGAAGTTCATTGTACCTACGACCCGGCTACGCGTGGCGGAGATTCCCCGGATGGACGCAAAGTTAAAGGCACTATCCACTGGGTCTCAGCCAGCCATGCGGTCCCGGCACAAGTCCGCCTGTACGATAGGCTCTTCACAGCGGAAAACCCCACCGGTGATAAGTCCGGAAGAGATTACCGTGAATTCCTCAACCCCGACTCGCTAAGGGTGCTTGATACCTGCCGCGTTGAGCCCTCGCTTGCGAACGCGCCTGCTGGTGCACGCTACCAACTAGAGCGCCTCGGCTACTTCTGCGTGGATCCCGATTCATCAGAAAGCCAACTCGTCTTGAACAGAACCGTAACCCTGCGCGATTCCTGGGCTAAAATCGCGAAAAACACAAGGTAAATCGCCAATATAGCGTTGCTATAGTGCTGTAAGTCCAAACGTGGCGTCAAGTGCCCACAATCTTCCAGAGGAAACCGGACATCAAATGCTACACTCGAATGGAGCTTGCTCTAATCCAAACGTAGCGCCAGACAGCCAAAGCCCACCGGGCGCAGCCGGAGTTCAAACGCTACACTTGGACTAAACCTGCTCTTGCCCCCGAATTTACTTCTGCTCCTGCCTCCGCTAATACCTTCCTACGAAGCCTTGCGCTGCTTTCCCTTGGCCCCCGGCTTACGATCCTTACCTCCCTCCGCACCTTTTGCCTTTCCCTTGCCTTGACCGCCCTCCTCTTTCACAGATTCCGACTCCTCCTTGGGGCAACGCCTGTCCAGCACGGCTTCCCTGACTTCGTCAAACAAGTCGGGGTTATCCTTAAGGAAGCTCTTGACATTCTCTCGACCTTGACCCAATCTCACGTCCCCATAGCTAAACCAAGCTCCGGACTTCTTGATAAGATCGTCCGCTATAGCCAGGTCCAGAAGATCACCCTCGCGGCTGATCCCACTGTTGAACATGATGTCAAACTCAGCTTCTCGGAAGGGGGCCGCCACCTTGTTCTTGACCACCTTGGCTCGTACATGGTTGCCAATAACCGTGTCCCCCTCCTTGATGGCCCCTGTTCGGCGAATGTCGAGGCGTACCGAACTGTAAAACTTCAGCGCCCGCCCGCCCGGTGTTGTCTCCGGATTCCCGAACATCACGCCGATCTTCATCCGAATCTGGTTGATAAAAATGACAATCGTCCGTGTCTTGCTGATTGCAGCAGTTAGCTTCCGCATCGCCTGACTCATCAGCCGTGCCTGCAGTGCAACGTGAGTATCTCCCATGTTCCCTTCGATCTCTGCCTTCGGTATCAGGGCGGCGACCGAGTCAACAACAATAACATCCACAGAACCGCTACGAACCAATAGTTCCGTTATTTCCAGGGCCTCCTCTCCGGAGTTCGGTTGACTCACCAACAAGCTCTCCAGGTTTATCCCACACTTCTTCGCCCAGGTAGCGTCCAGAGCATGTTCAGCGTCGACCACCGCGCACACGCCGCCGGCAGCCTGCGCCGAAGCCGCAACATGCAAAGCCAACGTTGTCTTGCCTGAAGACTCCGGCCCGAAAAACTCCACGATTCGTCCACGCGGTATTCCAGTGCCACCCAAAGCTAGGTCTAATGCCAAAGAACCCGTAGACACACCATCCACAAGTGCGCCCGCTTGGTCCAGCTTCATTATAGACCCCGCGCCGTAGGACTTCTCAATCTGATCCAGCGCACGTTCCAGTGCCTGCTGTCGTTTGCCATCCACTTCACTTATCATTGGATTCTCCAGGAATCAAAAGGCCACTGCCGAAAACCCTGAGTGCTCCGCAACAATGGCACCCTCCGTAGTTCTTCTTTATCTTTTCCCCAAACCCCACTCGTCCACAACCGTATGTCGCGCGCCCTTCGGACGCAACTCCGAACTCATCAATACGACTTTCTCGACCCCCTGCACAACCGAAACCACACCCACTTGCTCCACGGCACTTCGCAGCTTCCCATTGGAACTGTCCTCGCGAACCCGCCCCAAAGTAAGATGAGGCGAATAGGCCCGCTCTTCCCTCGCAAAGCCAACAGTCGCCAACTCCTCGTCCAACCTCCTCGCACACGACAGTAGAACTCCGCTACTATCAGCAACACCACACCAAACCACTCGCGCCTTGCCACGTGGGGGAAAACAACCACAGCGCTCTGCCCTCAACTCAAAAGACTCCAGCCCTGCCAACGCCTGCCCCACGACCGCACGCACCTGCTCGACTTGGCCTCCGCCAACATCCCCGAGGAACTTCAACGTCAGATGCATCTGCTCCGGCCGGGCCCATCGCACAATCTGATCGAACCGCACCAACTCCCTCTGAATACCAGCAAGCATCCGCCGAAGTTCTGTCCCTAATTCTACAGCAACAAACAGCCGCAACGCTTTACCCTCTAATCAATCCGCAACATCCTGCACATTCTGTGCACTCGCTCCTCCACCTCATCTCTTGAGATGGACAAAATCTTCCCCATTGAGAAATCCTCTATAGTGAACGACGCCGCAACTGTACCTCGAATCAGACCTCGCCGCAGCGCCGCATCATCATGCACATCCTCACCCGCAAGGTACCCCAGCATTCCTCCTGCGAAGCTGTCGCCTGCACCAGTGGGGTCGACCACCGCTCGAGTCGGAAACGCCGGAATGGCCGTAAGGCTGCTCGGCGCCACCAAAACAGAGCCGTGCTCTCCCTTCTTCACGACAACAAACTTGAGACCGGCGTCCAGCAAAGCGTAGCCCGCATCAATAACATTCTTCCTGCCCGTGAACTGCAGCGACTCAGCATCGTTGATGATCAAACCGTCTACAACTTTGAGCGTCTCAGCAAGTTCTTCACGTGCCGTCTCAATCCACAGGTCCATTGTGTCGCACACAGTCAATCGTGCATTGGGAACCTCGCTTCGCAGTTGCCGCTGTGCCGCAGGATGCGTATTCGCCAGAAAAACTACGTCGCTATCGGCAAAACTCGGCGGAACACTCGCCCCAACCTCTGCCAGCACATTCAGCTCCACTGCCAACGTGTCCCGGTCGTTCATGTCCTCTGTGTACTTGCCTGTCCACCGGAAAGTTTTGCTCCCCTTCCGCGTCTCCAGCCCCGCAAGATCAATGCCTGCCGACTCCAACACGCTGCGCATCTCTTGTGGAAAATCCTCACCAACAACACCTACCAACCGAACTTCCGTGAACTTCCTGGCCGCCAACGCAAAATAGACTGCTGATCCGCCCAGAACCTCATCCGCCTTACCATGTGGAGTGATAACCGTATCAATTCCCAAGCTACCGGTGACTAGCAATGACATACTCGAAAGCTCTCCTTGTTTCTTCCTACTGCGGTTGATCCTTCAGCGCCAGCGCTCGCTTGATCCGGCGAAGTGTTCCTTCCCGCCCCACCAGCTCCAGCGTATCGTAGATAGCCGGGCTCACTGCCGTGCCGCTGAGTGCTACACGCAACGGCTGCGCCACCGCCCCGAGCTTAACCTTTTCCCTATCACAGACACAAGCAAGGCATTCCTCAAGCCGCCCCGCCTCCCAATCCCCCACCGCTACCAGAGATTCGGCCAACTGTGCTAGTATGGCAAAACCCGCCCCCTCATTCTTGAACAACACCTTCTTCACCGCCTTTGCGTCGAAAACGATCTCCTCGTCGCCCGCAAAAGCGAACCCCACCTTATTAACCACGTCGCGAAACGTACGGAACCCTTCACACAATCGCAACACCCGGCCAAGCAAAGCATCATCCAGCCGCCTCATCCCCGACCCATTAACCGCAAGATAATCCTTAAAAGACTCCAGCAGACGTTCCTCAGAAACGCGTCCGGACCAATCCCGGTTGAACGAAAGCAACTTGTCTCTGTCAAACTTCGCGTTGCTCCTCCCAATATCGCTGACCGCAAACCGATTCACCGTCTCTTCCAGCGTCAACTGCTCCTCGTTGTCCCCCGTTGACCACCCCAGTAGAGATATGAAGTTCCGCAAAGCCTCCGGCAAATAACCTCCTACCCGAAAATCGAATACGTCAATCTCCGGCGGCAACTCTCCTCGCTTCTCCGCCTTCTCCTTGTCCCGCTTGCTCATCTTGCTACCAGACATGTTGAAGATAATCGGCAAATGAGCATACTTGGGAGTGGTAAAACCCAATGCCCGCTGAATGGCAATGTGCTTGGGAGTATTCATTAAATGCTCTTGCCCCCTGAGAACATGCGTTATCTTCATAAGCGCATCGTCAACAACACACGCCATGTGATACGTCGGCCAACCGTCCCCCTTCTGAATAACGAAATCCTCAAGTTCGTCAGCCTCCAGAGTAACCTCACCGAGAATCTCGTCATTGACTGTAATCGCTTCACCGGGCATCTTGAAGCGCACCACCCCGGGCCGCCCCTCGGACCGCGCAGCCTCCACCTCCTCCGCCGTCGCAAAACGCTCCGGCCGCGGATATCTGAAATTGGTTTTGGCCCTACGAGCCTCCTCGCGCATCCGCTCCAACTCCTCGGGCGTGTCAAAAGTGTAGTACGCATCACCTTTGTCCACCAACGCCTGAACGTACTTGCGATAAGTCTCCAACCGCTCGCTCTGATAGTACGGACCGTAGTCGCCACCAACTTCAGGCCCCTCATCCCACTGCAACCCCAGCCAACGAAGATCCTCCAGGATCTTGTCCACCGAATCCTCAACATGCCGATTCCGGTCCGTATCCTCTATCCGCAGAACAAACTTCCCACCGGAAAACCTCCGCGCCAGCAGCCAATTGAATAACGCCGTACGCGCTCCCCCAATATGCAGATACCCTGTCGGCGAAGGGGCAAACCGAACTCTGACCATCTCTGAACTCACCGCCTGACACTCCTCTTTACACTACCTACACCACGGGGTACTTCTGGGGAATGATGACTACCCTAACGATGACCGAACGCTATCACGCTCACCTTGGGCCGTCAAGCAAGTTTCTGATCGGAACCGTCTTTTTCTATCGATGTGTTTAAGTCGCTGTGGCTCGTATGCTTATGACCCGAGAACCAGCTGCCTATCTGCCGAGACAACCACGCCACTGGCCCCAGCAACGCATATAGCCCCGCCAATCCGGCCAGCGTCGGCGATGGAAACCGAATCAGTAGCGCTATTGCCGCCAACAACAACGCAACGTGACCGAATGGCATTCGCCCACGCAAATATGTGTTTCCGACATGAATGTACCGGATCCGACTCACCATCAAAACGCCCGATGCTATCGCAATAACCGGTAGAAGGTTCACCAACAGATAACCTCTTACCTCCTGCACGTGTTCGTACAAAATCACTAATGATGCAACTACCGCAGCAGCTGCCGGACTTGGCAACCCATGAAATGCAGTGTGCTTCAAATCACCCTCGGCATGCTCCACATTGAACCGAGCTAAACGCAACGTGCAGCAGGCCGCATAAATCGCCCCGGCCATCCACGCCCCTCGCGTCGTAAACAACATTTCCTCGGGGCTTGCGTGCGATTCCAAAGTAACCAAACAGATCATGAGCATCGCCGGTGCGACACCAAAACTCACCATGTCCGCAAGCGAGTCCAACTGTCCTCCGAAGTTCGTAGTACCGCTCGTCATTCGCGCCACCCGACCGTCCATCATGTCGAAGAACATCCCCAGAAAAATCAGGAAACCTCCAACAGATACGAACGTCGGGAGAAACTGCTCGATAAGCTGATTGTTCAATGTAAGCTTCTCGGCAGGATTGATGTCGGCACTCAGCACTCCCAGTAGGCAAAAGTAAATCGCCGTAAAGCCACAAAGCATGTTGCCCAACGTCAGAAGCGTGGGTAGCACCGCGATCGATCGCAATCGCCTTGGCCGTCTCTTACCCTTACCCGCTGAGTGATCCATACCAACCACTTTCATCATCGCTGACTCTCGCCCAATCCTCTACCTTATCTGTTCGGCAATGGCTGGGCCAATACTAGAGTGGTCCCTGCCCGCACGCTCTGCCCAATACCTACCATAACCTCCGTCCCAGCAACATCCGGGACAATCAGTTCGGTACGTGAACCGAACTTGATCATGCCAAACCGCTCGCCACGCCCCAAGCCTGTCCCAACCGACGCATGGCAGATGATCCTCCTGGCAATCAGCCCTGCAACCTGACGCACAACAACCGGACCGCAACAAGGCGCCTCCGGCTGAATCACCAGCGTATTGGCCTCGTTCAACTGCCCGGAATCGGGATCCCGAGCGTCCAGGAATTTGCCCTTCTGATAAGTCACCTTGCTCACTACCCCGCCACAAGGAGCTCTGTTGATATGCACATTGAATATGCTCAGGAAAATGCCCACTCGGATTGCCGCGCCCCCTACCTCCTCATGATAATCCAACCTCGTTATCTCGGTAACCTTCCCATCAGCCGGCGAACACATTTGCCCTGGCTCAAACTGGGCCACCCGACGAGGATCTCTGAAGAAGGTGATTAGCCAAATCCAAACCGCCGCAACAGGAACGACTGCCAGCCAGTGGAGATAGCTCAATCCCCAGGCAGCCAAACCAAGTGCGATGCTGCCCAACACCATCTCTCGCAGCCCTTCTCGTGCCAACCCCATACCTGTCTCCGCGCCGATTCCTTTGACTATGACAGTGCACAATCTTATCGCCACCGGCACACAAAACCACCCCCCACGCCTCTCCTAGAGCGTTTCTCGTCTCCGTGCAGCATTAGACAATGAGAATCCACCGTGGGAAACCGACGTTCACACGCCCCACTTGAACAGACCTTGCTCCACCTTGTCTGTCCAAGACGAACAGATCGATCGATGATGTGCTTAACCTCGGCCCCAACCCTCTACGTCGCCGCCTTGCTCCTGAAAGAGCGCTCTGGCGACAACAAACTCTGCAGCCCCCTACCCAAAATGTCCACCCACTGCAATCGGCGCACACCATCCCCAACCTGCGCACCGCTTTGCATCCGGAGGATTCAGCTCTCCTCTACACTCTCATCCACGGTTGTGTCCATGGGGCTGGCCCATTCACGCCAACCGCAATGCGGACAAAGAAGAAACACCCGGTCTCCTCTGCGCCCGATCTCCTTCAGAATGCCTAGCCTGCAAGCCGCGCAGTCGCCGCCAACAGAGACGAGAATATCCCGCCCGTAGTACTCGGTGTGAAGCTCCATAACAGTAGAAACGACAACTGCCCCAGAAGCGCGCGCCACATTCTCGTTTTTCTCCGAAAAGCCGATCGTCCACGCCCCGCCTTCAGTTGTCAGATCGCCCTGCACCTCAACCTTTGCGGCCACAACCATGCGCCCCCCGGCCACACAACGCCACCGGTAATGACTTCCCGGCAAATCTAAAAGTGCCTCTCCTCTCCAATTGCCAACCGCACGCCCACCACCTCCCATAGCGCTGTAAGTCCAAGTGTACCGTCAACCCCCCGGAATCTACGGGAGAAAACAGGTGTTCGGCCACCACACTTAGATAGAGCTTGCTCTAGCCTTCCATTCAACCCGCCGAAACGTCCGGTAAATAAACCGCAATTCGCCTCACAGCGATTATCCACTCCCCCAAGCACACTGAAAGCGACCCTCGTCCACAAGTAACCGATTGAAATGTATACGAAAAGCCTGACGCAGGTAGACCACTGCGCGCGGCGGAAATGCGCGTGTTGGCTTACCCAGCGCAGCACCGTAATAGTGCGTCTGGAGATAATATGGCACACTTTGGTGTTACAAGTAGAGCCATCACTCTCTGTGTGCTACTGACGTTGTGTACAGTATGCACCTTGAGCGGAACGCTCATCTGGCGTCACCACGCTGATTCTCTCAGGGAAATGAAAAGCCGTTCTGTAGTGTTTACCACCGCAATCAGCCATTTGGCGGAACCGGATCTGCTACTCAACGACACCAAAGCCCTTGAACGCATAGCCAAGAGTGCAGCACTCGACTCAACCGTCGAGATAGCGTCTATCTTCAATCGAGAAGGATCCGAAATAGCCTCCTACCGTCGATCCACCAACTCCGCACCTGAAGCCGCTGCCGACATCCAGGCATTGCTCAATGGCTCCTCCAGAATAGGTCAGCCGCTAACCATACAGACAGATAACCAACTGACCGTGCTCATGCAGGTAACTGCTCGTGATGTTGAGACCGGCTTAGCGCTACTACCCGGCGATGAGGCCACAAGTAGCACGGACGGTGAACCCATTGGCACGCTGTTGATAGTTTTCGGGCTGGATCATATGAGACAGCGCACTGCAGCAAGCGTAGCCGATAGTGTCGCCATCTCCTTCGTTGTCTTGGCCATTGGAGTACTGTTCACCGTACTCATGATTCGCCAGTTGCTAACACCCATTCGTCGCCTGGTACACACTACAACCACGATCGCCAATGGGAATCTCTCCGAACGAGCTCCCGAACAAGCTGTGGGGGAAATCGGAGAGCTTGCCTCTGCGTTCAACCACATGGCCGATCGTTTGCAGGACAGCTACTCCTCAATTGAAAACACCGTAAGGCAGCGTACGGCAGAGCTGGAAAGAGAAGTCACAGAGCGAAAACGCGCTGAGACTTCCCTTCGAGAACGTGAAGAAAGGCTGCGCAACCAAAACGCGGCCATGGTGGAATTGGCACGCACGGAAGAACTCTTCGCGGGCGATTTGAAGCCCGCCATCGCACGAATAGCGGAAACCGCCGCCCGCACGATCAATGTGGCCTACTGCAGTGTATGGTTCTTCGAAGACGGAAACAGGAAGGTCACCAGATTCCACGGATACTCCTATCCAGATAATCGCCACAGCTCGGAAGGCGAATGCGTCTCTGTCGCCCAAGCCCCTTTCTTGAGAAAACTGCTCAAAGGCGACGTGATCGTAATCCACGATACGCGAGATGATCAGTTAGGTGAGCCTCTATACGAAGAAATGGTTCAGCCGCTAAACGTCACCGCCATGCTTGTTGCCCCAATGCGCGTAGCAGGACGAATCGTGGGCGGAATCTGCCTGTCACATGCCGGCTCACCTCGCCACTGGTCGCCCGACAGCGAGCAGTTCGCCGGATCCCTGGCAGACCTTGTTTCCCTCGCCATGGAGGCCGCTGATCGCCGCAGAGCCGACCAGCGACTGCGTGAACAAGCCACACTCCTGCGCAACCAAAACATGGAACTCGAGGCTCAACAGGGACAACTCCAGGCGCAGCAGCAGGAGTTGGTCTCAACCAACCAGGCACTCCAAGAAGCCAAGGCTACCGCCGAATCCGCCAGCAAACTCAAGAGTGAGTTCCTGGCCAATATGAGCCATGAAATACGAACACCCATGAACGGAATCATGGGAATGACCGAACTCTGTATGCGCACCGACTTGACCGATGAGCAGCGAGAGTATCTCGAGGCCGTTATGTCTTGCTCCGACTCACTCCTGACTCTCATTAACGACATTCTCGACTTCTCCAAGATCGAGGCCGGCAAGCTACGGCTGGAAGACGTTGAATTCAGTATCAACGATATAGTCGATGGCGTCGGAGACCTGTTGGCCCGACGCGCACAAGACAAGGGCCTCGAACTGATCTGTCACGTCAAACCTGACATCCCCGAACGTCTTCATGGCGATCCGGAACGGTTGCGCCAGGTGATGGTCAATCTGTGCGACAACGCTATAAAGTTCACCGAATCAGGCGAAGTGGCCATCACCGTTACCGCTGAAAGTCAGGACAAGGATACTGCCACTCTGGTTTTCTCAGTACGTGACACCGGGATCGGAATAGCGGAAAACAGGCAGAAAGCCATCTTTGAGAGTTTCACCCAGGCGGATGGCGCGACAACGCGAAAGTACGGCGGCACAGGACTTGGGTTGACGATTTCCGTTCAATTGATCGAGATGATGAATGGAAGTATCGGGGTCACCAGCGAACTTGGCAAGGGCAGCGAGTTCTTCTTCAAAGTCTCATTGCGCAAAGCCCAACAGGACCCACCATACCAGCCCTGGCGCGAACTGCTGGCTGAAAAGCAGGTGCTCGTGTTCACCAACAACCGTTCCTTGCACGCGCGCATCAGCGAATCGATCGCTGCCTGGGGCTGTAATCCTCACACCACCGATGCTCTTCCTCAAAGTCTTGCCGAGCAAGCTAGGACATCCGATGGTATCTATGATGCCCTCGTGCTCGATATGGCATCAGTCACGGCCGGGGGAAGTGCCGTTACCGAGCCACTTCAAACCATCACCACAAAGACATCGATACCGGTCATCTTCATCGGCCCTCTATCCGAACGACCAAACCACCTCTTGGCCGAGTCTCGGACCACTACATACATAACCAAGCCTGTGAAGAACAGTCTCTTACTCAATGCCCTTGTAACAGGCTTCGGCGGCAAAGCCATGCTTGCATCAAGCGACCAGCAACCCTCCGGTGCGGCAACAGCCCGCTCATATCAGACCCGTCCACGAGTCCTTCTCGTAGAAGACACCTTGGTAAACCGCAAAGTTGCCACCGGCATTCTTCAACGACACAACTGTGACGTGTCCATAGCCGAGAATGGCCAGGAAGCCTTGGACGCAGTCATGCGCCAGCAATTCGACATCGTTTTTATGGATTTGCAGATGCCAGTGATGGACGGTCTCGAAGCCACACGGCAGATCCGCGGCACTGGCCAACACGATGACCTTCCCATAGTGGCCATGACCGCCCACGCTCTCAAAAACGACAGGCAGCGATGCCTCGACGCCGGCATGAACGACTACCTTACCAAACCACTGCGCGCTGAGGAATTGCAGACAAAGTTATTCAAATGGGTGCCTGCACACGGTTCAACGCAGGACCCCGATAAGATCCCCAGTCCCCTTGCGAATAAGGAGTACAAGGTGCAAAACCAAGTTCCCTTGGACATCGACAGAGCTGTTGAATTCCTCGGAGACCGGGAACTGTTCGACGAGGTCCTGGAGGTATTCTGCGACAACATTCCAACGCTCCTGTCAGACATTACCGAGGCCGTGTCAGACGGCAATAGCAGTAAACTCGAACTGGCTGCCCACAGCCTCAAAGGAGCGGCATCCAACGTGTTTGCAGAACCTATTCGTGCAGTCGCAGAGCAGTTGGAGAAGAAGGGAAAGGCGCACGACCTCGAACAGATTGAGACCATGCTGGATAACCTTCAGACATACGTTGACCAGCTCAAGGCTTACACGGACTCCATGGGCGCCTCGACCTAGAGAGGAAAACTGTTGGTATGAGTACCTCATCACGCATTCTCGTTGTTGACGATGACCCCACTAATGTGCTGGTTCTCCGTCGATCATTGGAAAAATCAGGATACGACGTCCTGACGGCCAATGACGGGTTCGCTGCCGTTGACATTGCCGTCGAAAGTCAACCAGACCTCATTCTCCTTGACGTAATGATGCCCGATCGCGACGGATTGGAGGTATGCGAAATACTCAAATCACAGGAGTCGACCTCCGGTATACCGGTAATCTTTGTGACGGCAACATCAGAGTCGGCAAGAATCGTGAGAGCCTTCGCCGCCGGCGGAAGCGACTACGTAACCAAGCCCTTCCGCGCTGAAGAAATCCTCGCACGTGTGTCCGTTCACGTTCGACTGCGCCAAGCCGAGGAGGAACTCCGCCACAAGAACAACCGGCTCGAAGGACTGATGCATCAGCTGGCCGAAAGCAATCAGCAGCTCAGTCTCCTCAGCCGCATGGATCCCCTCACCAAGCTGCTCAATCGACGCACCTGGGAAGAGTCAATGGTCATCGAGCATGAGCGCTACGATCGAAGCCAGTCAGTGTACAGCATCATCATGCTCGACGTTGACCACTTTAAGGCCTACAACGATACCCTGGGACACCAAGCTGGAGATGAATGCCTTAAAAAGGTCGCACGTTGTATCTCTGATACTTGCCGACAGGTCGACATTGCCGGTCGATACGGTGGTGAGGAATTCGTGATACTTGCTCCCGATACCAATGGTGACGCAGCCGTCAAGCTTGCCGAACGAGTCCGCAAAGCTCTGTGGAACGAGGCCATGCCTCATCCCGGCAGCCGAACCTCAAACCGCGTAACCGCCAGCCTCGGAATTGCGGAAAGCATGCCCGGCAAATGGGAGGATGTCCTCCGCCGCGCCGACGATGCTCTCTACATAGCTAAACGAGCGGGTAGAAACATGGTGTTCGGAGACCAGCGAGGTACTGCTGTACGAGCCAGCAAATACTTCCCTGAACCCAACGCCGAAGTGTTGCAGGAATCGCAAACTCCTGTCTCTGTCTTGGTCGTTGACGATGATCCAACGACAACCGCCAACTGCCGAACCGCTTTGGAAAAAGAGGGCTATGAGGTTCGCGTTACTGCCGACGGCTCCTCCGCTATGACCAGCATCAACGACAGTCCACCTGATGTCATCGTTCTCGATGCCGTCATGCCCAATATGAGTGGCCTGGACTGCGTCAGAGAGATAAAGAAAAACCCCGATACTCAGGATATCCCCGTAATCATGATCAGCGCCTTGGATCAGGGAGATGACATCCTGGCCGGACTCGAAGCCGGCGCCGATGAATACCTGACCAAGCCCCTGCGAACAACCGAGCTGACCCTCCGAGTGCGCTCAATGGCACGGCTCTACCGTGAACGGTCCGACCTCTTGCGCAGCTATGAAGTGCGCGGACGCCATACTCGGATCCTCACTCGCTTGGTCGACTTCTGCAAAGCGATCGCCACGACCCATGACGCCGAAGAGGTTTTCGCCGAAACCATCTCTGTGATATCCGACGTGACTCTCTGTCAGCGTGTTTCCATCATGCTACCCGATTCTTCGAACCAAAGGTTGACTGTTGCGAAATGCCTCGGGATGGATGAGGAGTTGGCCTCAACTATTACCGTTCCTGTTGGGCAACCCATCTCTGGTCAGGCTTTTCTTTCGGAAAAAACAATTGCTATAAACAGCAGATCTTCCCTGGAAGCCTCTCCCCAAATGTTTGACGCCGCATTCTTCGCCGATGCCCCTCTGGTGTCCGTCCCGCTGATCGCAGCCCGAAAGGTCCTCGGCGTCATTAACGCTACCGAACGAGCTGATCGACAGCCTTTTGAATCCCAAGAGCTGGAGTACATGGAGCTCATCGCCAACGTCGCCGCGACTGCCGCACACGACATCCTATCCCACGAAGCCCACAGCAGAACAAGCGACTCCATAATGGTCGCCCTGGCAAAACTCGCCGAGCACCGCGACAATGATACTGGCCTGCACCTCGACCGCATCACCCAGTTCTGCACCATGCTCGCAGAAGACTTGCGCACAAACAGAGTCTTTGAAGATCAAATCGATGACGCCTTCATGCACGACCTCGCTAGAGCCGTCCCCCTTCACGACATTGGAAAGGTCGGAGTACCCGATCACATTCTACTGCACCCCGGCAGGCTAACCGAAGAGCAGATGGAAGTCGTGCGCACCCACACCATCATCGGTGCCAAAACCCTCAAGCTCCTCTCCGAACAGTCGCCCGGAGTTACCTTCCTCTCCATGGCTACTGACATCGCCCAGTATCACCACGAATGCTATGATGGATCAGGCTACCCCACCGGCCTCAAAGCGTCGGCATGTCCACTGGCCGCGCGCATCACTTCCATCGCCGACGTCTACGATGCCCTTACAACGAAGCGCGTCTACAAGGATGCCCTTTCACATGACAAGGCAACAAAGATAATCACGGACGGGTCCGGCAAGCAGTTTGATCCCCATATAGTAAAAGCGTTTCTGAGGCTCGAATCTCAGTTCAAGCAGTTGGCCTCCGATCTCGCCGACGTAGATTCGGACACGGAGGCCCAGGCCCTGCAACGAACGTAACCGGCCCCCTCAGAAGTCCCCCTCCTGCGCCCACAAGAAAACCCCACGGGTCCATTGCTGGAACACCCGTGGGGTTAACTGATTCGAGGACGACGAGATTCGAACTCGCAACCACCGGATCGACAGTCCGGGACTCTAACCAATTGAGCTACGTCCCCTATGTCGTCGGCCGCAACCGTATGGCCTGCCGCTGACGATTATGAGAAATATAGCCATCGATTCGCGACTGTCAACCCCTTTTTCCCCTGTCCGATAGCCTTGCAAGCGGCTTTCAGACCAATACCATGACCTAGCCCTTTGTCGCCTGATCCGTCTGAGCCCAGCCCGTAGTGCAGCAGTCCTGGCGTAGCGTCAGACAATAGAAGTCCACCGAAAGAAGCCGGCGCCCAGACAATACACCCGTAAGCCTGCTATGTGGGCCCGGAAGAATCGAAACCCGCTCGGAGTTTCAGGAACGATGCCCTGCCGAACACTATCATTCTCATCCATAAAGTACCTCACACTCGTAGTGATTCCCGCCACGGCGCTGGCCATGTCCAACGGCGACGATCCTCCGCAAAAAAACTACGCCCTTCAACTGGCCGCCGAAATCAACCCTCTAATAACCAATCTGCCCCAGAAGGGTGTCTCCTGCAGTGCTCTAATCGTGGATCTCCAAAGCGGCAGCACTGTTGTATCTCACCAGGCCACGAAGTTGATGATCCCGGCCAGTAACCAGAAGATCCTGGTGCTCGCCGCCGCAATAGATCAACTGCCTTCCCAGTTTGAGTTCCGTACAACGCTCGCTCAAGCTGGCAACGATCTCCGCTTGGTCGCTGATGGCGACCCCACCTTGGGAGATCCGGAAGTGGCTGGAACCTCGGACGATCCGCTGACCTTCATAGACGACTGGGCACGAACCCTTACCTCAACCGGCCATTCCACTATTGCGGGAAACTTCCTCGTGGATACCTCCATATTAGACGAGGAATTCGTCCATCCTACTTGGGAAGACAGCGACCTCATCAAGTGGTACGGCGCGCCGGCAGGTGCCCTCAATATTAGCAACAACTGCATTCTCTTGACCGCCAACCCCGGCCCTTCCGCCGGCGAACCGGCACTGTGGACTCTCACTCCCCCTTGCCCTCTTGTTGAAGTCACGAACCGCTGCGTCACCACCGATCCGGCCAACAATGATGTCCCCCTGGTGGGCCGGCGCAAGGGCACATTCGAGTTAACCCTCAGTGGCAAAGTCAGCCGCACTAGTGCCCTCCAGAGAGTATCGATGCCTGACCCCAACCGTTTTGCCTCAGCAGTCATTCGTGAACGGCTCACGGCCGGTGGTGTCAGTATCGCCGGACAAACACTCCTTCTGAATAGCAAAACAGACAATATGCCTTCGGCTGCAGCTGTCATAGGTGTTAAAGCCACTCCCCTTGCCAGTGTCCTCTCCAGAATAGGTCGCGACAGCCAGAATATGTGCGCCGAGGCATTGATGAAACGTTTGGGGTACGAATGGAGCCGTCGCCACAATGTCTCGCCTGCTCAGGGCAGCTGGCCCACCGGCAGAAAAGCCCTGAAACAGATGCTGACGAAACTCGGCTGCGACTTTTCCCAACTCACTATTGCCGACGGATCCGGACTGAGTCGCGACAATCGTATCACCGCTGACTACTTGGTCCGCGTGTTGACCTACATGTACGCTCACGAACAACGTAAAACCTTCCTCAACAGCTTGGCCGGGAACCGCACGGGAGGCACTCTCCGCAGGAGAACCAAAGCTGTCCCCGGCGAGGTTTATGCCAAGACCGGCTACATGAGCGGTGTGCGCTGCCTCACTGGCTACGTGCGATCACTCGACGACCACTGGTACGCCTTCAGCATCATGTTCAATGGATTCCGCGGCTCCAGCGCCCCCTACAACCGTATCCAAATGGAAATCTGTAAGATACTCTCCGCCCCTCGGAATGGCTCTGCGGAATGAGCAACGCGAATCTGATAGGCAAAACCACAACAAAGCAGCCATACAAGGCTCTCCTGCTGCTCATCATCTCGGCCCTGCTCTGGAGCACCAACGGGCTGTTCATCAAGTCTCTCTTTGCGGCCCACATGAGTGCACTCAACATCGCCGCTTTTCGCTCGTTCTTCGCCGCACTCTTCCTCCTCCCCTGGGCAGCCCACAACTGGAAACCCGTCAAGGAGTGGAAATGGGTGACAGCAACGGTAGTGGCGTTCACTGCCATGTGCACTACATTCGTCCTCGCCACTACTATGACCACTGCCGCCAACGCTATCATCCTGCAATACACAGCACCTGTTTGGGTGTTTTCCCTAGCCCCCTGGATCATTGGGGAAAAGGCTACGCAAAAACAATGGTCCGCTTTCTTCCTCTCGCTGTTTGCCGTGATGTTCATCTTCGGCGCCCAATGTCACAGCGATCTCCCCGGAATGTTGGTCGGCTTGTTGAGCGGAGTAGTCTTTGGCACCCAACTGGTTTTGTTCCGAAGAGTACGACATACCAAACCGATTGTGCTTACCTTCCTCTGCTGCGCCGGATCCTGCCTCCTGCTCATTCCTATGGCAGTCATCAAAGACGGATTCCAACTCTCAGCCTCCAATACGCTGCTTGTCATCATCGCCGGTGTCTTTCAGTTTGCGGTGCCCTACCTCTGCTACGCCGCGGCCGCCAGACATGTCTCAGCCCAGCGTGCCGTACTCATCATCATGATCGAGCCCGTTCTCAATCCCCTCTGGGTATTCCTGGCTCACGGTGAATCCCCGCACTGGAGCACTGTGATCGGCGGCTTGGTGATTATCGGAACTGTGTCATACCTTTCAATCACCACCATACGCGAGCCCGATGCCATTGCCTCATAATCCGCGATGTATCACACCGCTCTCGGTATCAGCCGCAGCCTTAAGCCAATGACTGTCCACGGGAGAAAACCGGCGGCAGGACGCCTCACCTGGCTCGGGCCTACTCTCCCACAAGTGGCTGCAACCTCCCGTGCCTTTTCTACTAGCCGTTCGCTGCTACAATAAGCCCTGTCCTGCCGCACTGACTTGACCGCTGCAACTACGGTAGCGCAATCCCGTATGTACCGTGGCCAAGCATGGCAGGTGACTGCTAGGAGCTCATTGGACCGAAGACCACTCTATCATGCGAACTTCCTTCGATATCATCGTTGTCGGTGCCGGACACGCCGGCGTGGAGGCCGCTTGGGCTTCCTCCAAGCTCGGGGCAAACACAGCCCTCGTCACAATCGAGGAAAGTGCCATAGCACGAATGTCCTGCAACCCCGCAATCGGCGGCCTTGGGAAAGGGCAAATCGTCCGCGAAATCGACGCTCTCGGAGGTTTGATGGGGCTGGCCTCTGACGACGGATGTGTCCATTTCCGAATGCTCAACCGGCGCAAAGGCCCCGCAGTGTGGGCCCCCAGAGCACAGGCGGACCGGCAGCTTTATCCCAATGCCGTCCGGCAACTGCTATCCCAAAGCACGAACCTCCGTATCATTGAAGGCTTGGTCGAAAAGATCTTAGTCGCACCCCAAAGAATTGATGGATGTCATTCGGCAAACCCGCCACAACGAGTCACCGGAGTGCTGCTGCGGGACGGCCGCAAGCTGACCGCTCAGGCGATAGTGCTCGCCACCGGCACCTTTATGAACGGCCTGATGCACTGCGGCGAGAAGAAAACCGTCGGCGGCCGCATCGGAGAAAAGGCGGCTATTGGCATTTCCCAGAACTTGCGCACTCTTGGCTTTAGCCTCCTTCGTTTGAAAACCGGCACACCTCCCCGAGTTGATCGCGACACGGTAGACTACGGCCGCATCGAAAGACAAGATGGAGACGACAACCCTCGCCCCTTCTCCTTCATGAATACCGACTTACCACAAACCCAGATCCCCTGCTGGATAACCTACACGAATGAGCCAGCTCATGAGCTCATTCGGCAAAACCTACATCGTGCTCCACTGTACAGCGGACAGATCAACTCCACAGGCCCCCGGTACTGCCCCAGTATCGAAGACAAAGTGGTGCGATTCTCCGATAAACCACGACACCAGGTGTTCTTGGAGCCAGAGGGATACGATAGCTCCTGGATATACTGCAACGGTATACCCACATCTCTACCCAAAGATATCCAGGAAGCCATGGTCGCCTGCATTGTCGGCCTGGAAAACGCCAAAATCGTGCAATACGGCTACGCCATAGAATACGACTTCGTGCCCGCAAACCAGACATTGCCCACACTCGAAACACGCCTTGTCGACGGCCTCTACCTGGCCGGACAGGTAAATGGTACGAGCGGCTATGAGGAAGCAGCCGGACAGGGCCTCGTCGCCGGAGTCAACGCCGCCAACAAGCTACTGGGCCGCCCGCCGCTGCTACTGCAGCGCGACCAGGCATACATTGGCGTTCTCATCGATGATATAATAACCAAGGTGCCCACCGAGCCTTACCGCATGTTTACCTCTCGCGCCGAGTATCGGCTCGCTCTTCGGAGTGATAATGCTGATATGCGACTCACTCAGATCGGTCGGACTTATGGGCTCGTCGACGACGTGCGTTGGGAAAAGTTTAATGCAAAGAAGGCCCAGATCGCCGACCTGCAAGAACGCGTAAGGACCATCAACTGCGGAGACCGAACTCTAGCCAACTGCTTAAAACGTCCAGATGCCGATATCCCCTTCCTACAGTCGTTCCTGTCAACTCACGATCAACAGCGATATTCCCACGAAGCCATGGAACAGGTGTTGATTGACGCTCGCTACAGCGGATACCTCGTTCGCCAAGACCGCCAGATCGCCCGGTTCCGTAAGATGGAATCGCTAGGGATTCCCCCCTACTTCGATTACACCGGTTTGCATGGAGTGCGCAACGAAGCCCGGGAGAAACTGAGCACCATCCGCCCGGACACGCTGGGACAAGCAAGCAGAATCGCCGGCATCAGCCCAGCTGACATCCTGGCGCTCTGGGTACACATCACTCGGCCTAAGCCTATATCTTGAAATAGGTTACATCCAAACAACCCAAGGAAAACCCAGGGGTTTCCTCAGCAGGCCCAAGAGATCCAAAAACGTCCGAATAAAATCGTTGACCCGCCCCGGCGATACAGTTAGCCTAGGGGTAAGTTAGGGAGTCTGGGGGATACAGTGGTACCAGGACGGGCAGTCAAGGATCCGGAGGAGGACCGGGTATGGTGAAGAGTGTGTACACTACCGGTGAAGTTGCAGCCATCTGCAAGGTAAGTCAGCAGACGGTTATTCGCTGTTTCGACAGTGGCAGGTTGCGAGGGTTCCGCGTACCCGGTTCGAGGTTCAGAAGAATACCGCGCGACAATCTCATCGCCTTCATGAAGGAGAATGAGATTCCACTGGACCAACTCGCTTCCGGTCGTAAGCGGGTTCTGGTTGTGGACGACGACCAAGCCATTGTTGACATGTTCACGGAGTTGCTGGAGCGCGACGGGCGGTTTGAGGTGCGTACAGCGCAAACCGGTTACGATGCGGGAATTGCCACACAGCAGTTTCGCCCGGACGTGATGCTTCTGGACTTCAAGCTCCCGGACATCAACGGAAACGTCGTTTGCCGAACTGTTCGCTCTCAGAGCGAGTTTGAGCACATGAAGATCATTATTATCAGCGGAGTGGCGGATCCGGACGAGATCGCGGATCTTCGCGCCGCGGGAGCCGATGATTTCATTCGCAAGCCATTCGAGATCGAACAGGTGATCTGCAGAATGGCAGATATGCTCAAGCTGTAACCGTCAGTATCGGCTATCGGGAATTACAGCATAATAGACCCCGACGAATCTGTTGCCAGGTTGGGGAGTCAGTTTGCATGCTATCGGGGCGAGAGGTCAGCCATACGGGCACGGGAATCGCTAAAACGCGAGCTGTTCGACAAGCTATCGAACGTTATTGCCCGTGTGTCGATTCGTCCGCGTTGTTGCAGACTCTGACAGCTCACTCCTCTGACAGCCCTCAATCGCATATAGGCAAAACCACCATAGAGCGAGATTACTCCTCCGCAAACGTGCTTGACTGCATAGATGTCAGCGCCACGCGTGCCTTCATTCGACAAAGCCGCAGACTCCTATCACACAACGAGAGCACTCTTGATGAGGCTGCATTCTGGCGACACAGCCTCACCGTCGCCGTTGCCGCTCAATTGATTGGCGGCCTGAGAGGGCTCGATGAGTTCTCCAACGCCCTATTTTCCGCCGGGTTGACTCACGACTTCGGGCACTTGGTGCTCGCCGGCTGTTTTCCCCGCAGCTACAACCGCGCCGTTCACAGGATCTTCCGAGAGAACGAACCGGTGACAGAGGTAGAAACCGAACTCGTCGGAGTCGATCACTGCACGGCCGGCAGGTTGCTTCTGCGCAACTGGAACGCCGATCCACTGCTGCAATACGCAGCTTGGCTTCACCATAACTGGCCGCAATCCACCATCACCGACGCGAACCTCGAAGCGGATATTAAAACCGTTATCCTTGCCCACGCGGTTGCCGGCAACGCGAAGACCGAGCTGTGCAGTGGCAGCAGCATAGGCGTCATGGAGAGAAGCTGCGAAGACCTCAAGGTGCCTATCGAGCGAATCCGGAAGCTAACACGGCAGCTACCGGGAATCGTCGCCGAGGTGGACGACAAGCTGGACCTTGCTCGCATTCTCCATGAGGATAATTCCAATATTGTGCGGACAATGGCTCCTGTCTCTGCGATTCCTCCTTTCCCGGACGACACGTCCAGAACCAGCTCTGAGTCCCCGCTGGCGACAGCAATAGCGGGTCTGGCCAGATCCGGAGGCGATCGACCGACTGTAATGAACGCCTGCCTTCGCATTGCGAGTTCCGTGATCAATGCCTTCGGCATTGGTCGCGTCGGGGTATTTGCAATGCACAAGGAGTCGGGCATATTGGTTGCCGCAACTCCTACGGGCAACAACATTGAGCGACTGACGCAACGCCGCGATTGTCTCGGCCCAGCGGACACATTTGCCGCTGATTGGGCAATATCAGAATCCTGCTCGAGCACAGCCATTGAGCCGATCCTGGAGCGAGTCACTTGCCTACTGGAAATGGTGGACCCGTTTCCCATCCATTTCGTATCCGGCGGCGACCTATCGGCCGGCATGATCCTTGATAACGCCGACCCCGCAGCAAACGGCTATGTAGCGCTCTACAATTGGGAAAAGCAAGCTTTCCTTACGGTAGCTGCCGCGGAAGTAACACACGCACAGCATACCGACAACCTCGAGCAGCAACTCGAACTGTTCGCCGCCAACTGCCGCAAGACATCCGACGACCAAGGCTCGAAGGTCCAGCAGGCCTCTCTCGGCATGATCGCGGAGATGGCTGCCGGAGCGGCGCACGAACTGAACAACCCACTCGCGGTCATCTCCGGACGAGCACAGATGCTCAAGGCCGATCTCGTCGATCCACAATTGTCACGGCAAGTGGCGATCATCGACGAGCAAGCGCGGCTCGCGAGCGCGATCATCTCGGAGTTGATGAGCTTTGCCAAACCGCCGGTAGCGAGCCGATCGCAGATAAACGTGCGGCAGTGGATCAATCGCCTACGGCAATACTGGCAGGAGCACTCGACGATTCGGTCAGATCAGATATGTGCTACAATATCGGACCCAACTCTGGCCGTCTTTGCCGATGCCGAACAGCTTACTGAGGCGGCAGTGGCAATAATATCCAACTCCATAGAGGCGTCATCGCCACAAAAGCTCCGTGTGCTAATCAACTCCGACTCCTCGGCGTCCGATGACACAGTCGTTGTTTCGTTTGAAGACAACGGTTGTGGAATGGCGCCGGACGTGCTCAAGCACGCGTGCGATCCGTTCTTCTCTTACCGCCCAGCGGGGCGGGGTCGCGGCTTAGGCCTATCTCGGGCAGCGCGGCTGCTGGAGAACAACGGCGGCAAGTTGTGGATGCAATCCACGGTCGGCGCCGGCACTAAGGTCTTCTTGACTTTACCCACACGACCACCGCGAGCCTAGCTCCTGTTCTTCGAATCAAACAACCGATGCAAGGGGCCACTTGCTCCGATTGGAGTGTTGAGTGGCGAATGATGTTGGTTTTACCCTATACATGGTTGCGACAATGGCGAACAGGAAAATACTACTGGTTGAAAGCAATCCTCGCATTCTCGAGATGCTCGTGGATGCGTTCGTCCGCCGCTTCGACTGCAACATAACGTGCGTTTCGACTCCTGAGGACGCACTTGATGTCGAGATGTTCGAGCCGCACAGCTTGGTCGTAGCGGATACGACTCCGGGCCAAATCGACGCTATCACGATGTCGCTAAGGCTCAGCGAGCTGTCCGATCGCCCTCTCATCCTCATGGGTTCGAGCCCAGCAGCGAGCGAACTGATCGAGGCGATGAGATGCGGAGTCGTTGACTTTTTCACCAAGCCCTTCGACCTGGAATCGCTTCTTCTGTCGATGCAAAGGGCGATGGATCAGCAGGACGAAGCAAGGCAATTCGCCCAGAAGTACCATCGCATGAGGACGCTAGTCCGTAAGGTCATTCGTGACCGGCGCGGACTCAATCGTCGCGTCGAACTCATCTGCCGTGACCTAGTGGGCGCTCACAAGCGGTTGGCGCTGCGAATGCTAGGCAGCACCGACGGCTTGGGAAAATACAACACCTCACCGTGAGCCGAAGCCGACTAACAGCATGAAATCAGGGTGCCAAGGCGACACTTACTCGGGCTTTACTCCGAGGGCATCAGCTACACCTTGTCCATAGGCCGGGTCAGCCATCATACAGTTTTTCACGTGGCGCACTTTCACCTCCTTAGGGGCATCTCCCATGGCGCAAGCGGTGTTCTCAAAGAGTGCCTTCTGCTGTTCGGCAGTCATCATTCTGAACAGCGCGCCGGGCTGCGAGTAGTAATCGTCATCGTCTTCTCGATGGCTCCAATGATCGGCCGCTCCGGCCAGGGGTAGCGGCGGTTCAGAGAAATCCGGTTGTTCCTGCCACTGGTCATAGCTGTTGGGTTCGTAGCCAAGTGTACTACCGTGATTTCCGTCCACGCGCATGGCTCCGTCGCGGTGGTAACTGTTGACCGGGCAGCGTGCGGCATTAACGGGAATCAGATGATGGTTTACACCAAGTCGGTATCTCTGGGCATCGGCATAGGAGAAGAGGCGTCCCTGGAGCATCTTGTCGGGCGAGAGGCCAATTCCGGGCACGATGGCGGCCGGATTGAAGGCTGCCTGTTCAACTTCCGCGAAGTAGTTGTCAGGATTGCGGTTCAGTTCCATAACGCCGACGTCGATCAAGGGATAATCTCCGTGCGGCCATACCTTGGTAAGATCAAAGGGATTGAAGGAGCACTTTTCGGCATCTTTTTCCGGCATCAACTGGATCTTCATCTCCCACTGTGGGAAATTCCCCGTCTCGATGCTCTCATACAGATCTCGCTGATGGCTTTCCCGATCCTTGGCGATAATAGCCTCGGCCTCCTGGTCTGTGAGTGTCTTAATGCCCTGCTTGGTCTTGAAATGGAACTTGACCCAATGGCGTTCACCGGAGGCGTTCAGCAGGCTGAATGTGTGGCTCCCATAGCCGTTCATATGGCGATAGGAGTATGGAATACCGCGATCGCTCATGGTGATAGTGACCTGATGCAGTGCCTCCGGCAGCGACGTCCAGAAATCCCAATTGTTGCGGGCACTGCGCATGTTGGTTCGGGGATCGCGCTTGACCGCATGGTTCAGATCGGGGAACTTCAGCGGATCACGAAGGAAGAAGACAGGAGTGTTATTCCCAACAAGGTCCCAGTTTCCCTCTTCAGTGTAGAACTTCATGGCAAAGCCTCTGATATCCCGCTCGGCGTCGGCGGCTCCGCGTTCGCCGGCGACAGTGGAGAAGCGCACAAACAGGTCCGTAGTCTTTCCCACAGAGGAGAAGATCTTGGCCTTGGTATAGCGGGTAATATCATGGGTGACGGTAAACTTGCCGTAAGCCCCGGATCCCTTGGCGTGCATTCTTCGTTCGGGAATAACTTCGCGATCGAAGTGGGCCAACTTCTCCAAGAACCAGAGGTTTTGTAGGAGCATGGGGCCGCGCGGCCCGGCTGTCATCACGTTCTGGTTGTCGGTAACGGGGGCTCCGGCGTTGGTGGTGAGTTTATTGGGACCGGTCATTGGCAAAACTCCATAAGGAAGAGAAACTGTCAGGTCCTAGGGACAACTATCATGTGGCATTGGCAGGCAATGCCGCTTCGCTAGTCAATCAGAGGCATTGGAGGAAAGCGACAAGGTCGGCCTTCTCCTGCGTCGTAAGTCGCACTTCGGTAATCAGGTTGAAGAATTCAACGGTATCCTCCAGGGTGAGCAAACGGCGGTCGTGCAGATAGGGAGGAGAGTCCTTGATTCCGCGAAGCGGGAAGGTCTTGATGGGACCGTCTCCGACAGCCATGCGACCGTTGATCATCTGGGGTTCAAAGAAACGCTCAGTCTGGAGGTTGTGCATGGTGTTGTCAGTGTAGTAGGGCGCCGGATGGCACTCGGCGCAGCGTCCCTTGTCGAAGAAGATATCCTGCCCGCGGAGTTCGGCCTCGCCGGCTTTGTTCTTGCAGAGCTTGCCGAAGATGTCGAGTTTGGGCGCCGGCGGGAAATCGAAGAGTTCCTCCATCTCGGCCATGAAATGGACCTGGCTGCCACGTTCGAGGACGTTGGCCCCCTTCTTGGTGGCTATCACGGGATCGCCGTCGAAGTATGCGGCACGTTGCTCGAATTCGGTAAAATCCTCAACACTCTTGAGTGCTCTCTGTGAGCCAAACAGCCGCTGCACGTTGACTCCGCGCAGTGGTGGAGTATCCAGACCGTGGCGGAACTCCTGGGGACGAATGTCGCCTACCAAGTGAGTAGTGGCATTGGTGTGTCCATTTACGTGGCAGTCGAAGCAGGTTACTCCTCGATGTGGTTTGGCCGACCTGCGATCTTCAGTCTGATTGAATTGCTGTTGAGGAAACGGAGTAACCAGCAGGCGCAACCCCTCCAACTGCTTGGGATTGAGGATACCGTTAAAAAGTTTGTAGTAGTTGTCGATGGTTACGACTTTGCCCTGGGAAACATCCCCCAGGTCCGGGCGTGTTGTTAGGTAGATGGGCGGCGGATACTCGGGAAGGAAGTGGCTGGGCAAGTCGTAGTCGAGGTCGAAGCGTGTGAGATCGCGTCCTTCCTGCCGCTTGATCTCATCGATATGGTACTGCGGGAACACCATTCCCCCTTCCGGGTGATTAGGGTGCGGAAGCGGCAGAAATCCGTGAGGGAACAGGCCCTTGCTGCGGATTTCGCCGGCCTGCATGTCGGCCAGTTCCTGCCAGGTAACGCCGTCCGGCAGCTTAACACGAACACCGACTTGGACTGGTTTTCCACCAGACATGGTAATAGCCTGCGACGGCCTATCGGTCATGTCGTAGCGATCATTGAGGAGGGCCATTTGGCGAGCCATAACCTCGTCCTTTGCCGCCTCCATCCGGGCCTTGATAGCGGCGAAGTCCTCTTGGGCAACAACCGGCGCGTAGCTGGAAGGAGGCCCACCACTCGCCGTCGCGGGTAGCAGTTCCATCATCATCAGGGCAATCATCACTAGCAGAGGCGCGGCTGCGCCACAGAAGTTTCTGAAGCTTTCTCGATCTAACATGATTCTGTCCTCACCCTATACGCGGCTTTTACCGCAGTCTCCTTCGATCCACAGGCATCCGGCCAAGAGAGCCATTCGGCCGGCGTAAGCCTGCCGATGGTGCTGGCGAGTGGGTGTTGCCCGGGCCACAGTTTTTCGAACAAATGATCTCAGTTGCAGCTTGGAGTGGCCATGAACGTCGGGGCAGCGTCAAGCGAGCAACGGAGAACTTCCTGGTTCCAGCAATGGTCAAACAGTCCGCGCGGCTGTGCGCGATCGGGGAGTAGATCGGTTGCGTGTTGCGCACGGGCCAGCTCAGACACCGCCCCGGCCTAGTGGAGGTATGTGGTTTTGCCCAAGGTGAGCGGTGGTCCCATGGTCGCAACCTACGGTCCACCAACGGTATCGAGGTATTAGTATGCCGGGCGAAGCCTGCAACTGCAACGGAATAGCGGAGTGACTCAACTGAGAAACGCGTCTGTAGCAGCGAGATCTCCCAGATGCACAGGTAGAGAGCTGAAAGTCTGCCCACATCACCCAATGCCCCGCCAGAAGGATACGGTGCGAAACGATCATCGGGCGGCAGGTGGGAAAGAGGTTTCGCAATTTTGGAGCAGGCTTCATTCCCGTGAAGCGCGGTCTTGTCGGGTCGTTTTCGTTGTCTAACGCTCTGCTCGGGGGAGCAACGCTCTATCCCTGCTAACATGAGGCTTCTGATAGCGCAAACCATTCTGCAGAGAGCTGGCCATGTGTGGTCAAGCTGCCTGGTCGGCGACGATCGTTGTTGGGTTCGTTTTTTCGTTTTCTGTTGGCGGTTGAGTAATTGGGTTGGTTGCTTCGTCGTCGGGGTCGTAGAGGTCATCATCGTCAGTCTCCCGGGCGTATTGGCAGAGGACTTCAGCGTTTTGGGCGGCGATTTGAAGGCATTTTCTGAGTTTCTCTTCGGGGTCGGTTTCGGCGGCGGTGGCTTGGTCGGGCAGTTGGATACCGGGAAGTAAGGCGAGGTCGGCGGATTCCTGGTCCTGATCGATGGTGGGTTCGTTTTGGCGCAATTGTTCTTCGGCGAAGGGATGAGGAGTAGTGAGGTCGCCGGTTTTGGGGGTGGCCGGTTGTTGGCTTTGTTTTTGCAGTTGGCGAAGTTCGCGGAGGGCACGGTGTAGTTGGCGGTCCAGGGCACTTTCGTAGCGGGAGAGGCGTTCGAGTTCGACGAGGTCGGGGATGGCCGGTTGCTCCTCGGCGGTGGCCAATTGATTGCGCAGGTCTTCGAGGAGTTCGTTTTGCTCTGCAATGAGGGTGTCGATGTGGTCACGGAGCACCTGGTCGAGGCGATCGTCGGTGAAGTGGGTGAGGAACCCCTCGGCGAGTTCGGGCAGTGGGCAAGGTTGAGCGGGCCAGCGATATTCGAGGTTGTCCGTTGGCCAGGGAATGTCGCTGGTGTCGACTTTGGGATGCTGGGCGAGGTACTGGTTGATGGCGTTGATGGTGAGGTATTCGTGGTCTTCGTAGAAAGGATTTTCAAAGGTGAGCGGATCGGTGATGACGCGAGTGTAGAGGAGGTGGAGGTTGTGGAGCTGCTCTTCGGCATCAGCGATTAGGGAGTTGAGGCGGGCCGCGGCGGGCTTGGCATTGGGATTATATGAATCGGTGATGACGGAGAGGATATTGGATTCGAGTTTCTGGATGCGAGCGAGGCGATAGTAGGTATTAGCGGCGCGATGGGCGAGTGCCTGTTCGGCGGGTGTTGTGGGTTTGAGGGCGCGGGTAAATTCGGTGATGAAGCTGCGGAGTTCCTCGGGTGATTCGCCGAGTTGGGGTATAGGGGTAGTGGTCTTGGCGAAGAGGCCGTGTTTGAGGGCGTTGCGTGAGGCGTGGATTTTGCCGCGTGCGGATCTGGGCCCGGTTGACTTGGCGGCGTTGCAGCGATTGGCGTAGAGTTTGCGGCGGCTGATCTTGCGGTTCTTTCTGCGTGACATGGCTTCGTTTCCTTTCTGACGTGACGGCCTCTTATCCGGTGTACGCACCGGGTACGGCTATTCTCCCACCTGACGGATGGGTGGTGATTTGGCAGCGTATGAATCCGGCCAACGGTGCGAGCGGCTGGAGCAGGCATCGTTCGTTTGCAGCGTCCGCCACTCGGTTATCTGCGAAGGGTCCGGGCTGTTTGTCGCTACGTTAGGAGGAGCATCGGCCCAGTAGCCCGCACATATTCCTAACATACTTTGGTTCTCCGGTTATGTCAATATTATTTCTCTTAATGTTCGTAAGTTGTTCGCATTGCTGGGGTTGTGATGGGTGGAGCTACTGTTTGCAGGTGGGCTCGGAGCAGGCTTTCGGTTGCCGCGCAACCTGCCCCGCTGGGCTTGGAAAGAAAGAGCGTAGCTGGGGGCAAAAAGGGTTCGGTTCTCTGTGATGCATGCGAGGCTCATCAGGGAGAGTGCGAGGCAGCGGAGATGAGTTCACAGGGGATCGCGTCGGTTGGCAAAGCAACAATCAAATGCTTCGCGCGCCAAGCTGCTCCAGCCGAGTAACCCATTGAGCAAAGTGCGGACACCTCTTCTTGATGGCGTCGATACCGATCTTGTCCGCCAGAGCGGGACCATCAACGTTCTCGTCGTAGTCTTTGATGTGCTTTTTGATTCGCGCCTTGGGATGAGTAAGCTGTCCTTGATTGATGTGCTCGGGCGTATCAAAGAGTGCGCACTCCTCATTCAGGAGGAGAACGTGTTCCTGGGCATCATCGAACCAACGCAAGAAACAGTTGGTATCCGCAAGAACGAGAGCCTCAAACTCATGTACCTGCAAATAGGGAATAAACCTATGGCCAGCAAGTTCGTTTGCCAAAGCCTCCTCCAGTTTAGCGGCCTGCAGGTGCGGATCAGTTAGCTTGCTAGCCTGGTCATATCCAGGAAAGTCCTTGGGCAGTGAGTACAAGTCCACCATTGTTGAGAAATACGCATCGGGTGAGGTGTCCTCCTTCATCCATCGTCGAATATCTCCGAGCGAGTGGGCGAAGGTATTGAGGAGTCCCCCCGTGGGAATCCGCCCCCTGCGCCGTGCATGGAGGCCGGTCAAGCGGGGTTTGTGAACGCCGATGCCGTATTTGGCCAGATGGGGACCCAAGACAGTCACCGCAAATGCTTGTTCTGTTTGTCCCTCAACAGTGAGATAGAGTCGCTTCATTGCAGCGGCCCTCCACCAAGCACGTTCTTTTCCCACAGTTGACCAACGGAGTATTCGTCCAACCACTCTTTCAGAGCAGCCTCGTCCAGTCTTGTGAAGGAAGATTGAGTGTCGTCGCGCTCAACGACTATGACGTCCTGAGGATCAAACGCGTCGAGAAAGGCGGATGATTGTGTTGCTACGAGCACCTGACAATGGTTAGACGCCTTCTTTAAGAGTGCTGAAACAACGGTGATTGCTGCAGGGTGAAGCCCTAATTCGGGTTCGTCAACAACGATGAAATTCGGGAGATGCTCAACAGGTTGGAGTAGCAGTGTCACAAGCGAGATGGCACGAAGTGTTCCATCAGACAATTGATGCGGACCAAAGGTTTGATCCGAACTAGTCTGGGTCCAGTTAAGGATAATGTCCTTGTCGTTTGCTCCAGACGGCTCCAGGACAAAATCCTTGAAGTATGGCGCGATACGTCTGACAGTGGTCACTATGCGTTGGTATGCTGGAGAATCCGTTTTGTTCTTTAGTGCGTACAGGATTGCAGCGAGATTCCCCCCATCAGGCATCAGCCATCGATTGTCTCCCACATAGCAGTACTGCCTGGCGCGCGAGGTTGGTGAGGTATCGTGAAAGTGAAACACGCGACAGTTGTTGAGAAGGTGGCGAAACACTTTGGCCGTCGGCTCGTTGTTTTCGGCCTCGTTTCTGACGCCAGTCTCTTGATGCCCCGACCCAAGCTCAAGGCTCTTGGGTTGCCCTGGCCAATCCTTCTGAAGAAAGTTCAGTTGCTCCTGCGCGAAGACGAGCGTATCCCCAGCGGCATGAAAGAGACGCATAGAGTATTCATCTGTGCCGTTGTCAACCTCGAATTCAAGCGAGGCCTGTATCTGAGGGGTGATCTTCGGTCCAAGATGGAGGAGAGATTGGGCACGCCCTGAAGCGGCAATAAACACCTGCAGTCGCTCGCCCATCATTTCGTTCAACATTTTCAAGAACGAAACAAGGTTACTTTTTCCAGCGCCGTTTACGCCGATCAAGACATTCATGGCGCTCAGTTCCAAGTCCATCGCCTTGATCGACTTGAATCCCTGCAGCCGAATTCGCCGTAGCATTCCCATTGCCGTGCTCCCTATTGGGCCTCACGTTCAAGCACAGGCCGCTGAAGGCGTCGGACCGGGCACTCTTCCACTTCCCGGTCGCCCGTCGGCGATTCTTCCAGATAATGGAAGGCTTGACGCCGCGAGCCCGCGTTCTCAGCGCTCAATCGGCGAATAGTACCAGTTTCTATTAGAGTTTGCTATCCTCGAAGAGATCCGCGAGCGGTGGTTGGTGTGCTGGAGGGAGAGCAGAGACTGCCGATCGGATCCCGCATGGATGATCCGGAATGCTCCTGTGCGATGAGCCTGCGACGGATGTAGCAAAACCAAGAGAACTGCGAAACAGCTTCTTGCTCTCGTCGCTAAACCGCTGGGGAGAAATCCCGGTCCGCAAAGAAGCGAAGAGGCCGAGAACAAATCCTGTTCGAGTGTAGCGTCTGGAGTCCGGTTTTCTTCAAGTGAATTCCCGCGGTGGACGCTGTGGCCGGACGAACAGACGCTCAGGATTTGGTTTCGGCGGTTTGGCCATTGTTGCCTCGGTTAATATGGACGCGGAGGCGGTTGATTCTGCGCGGCTCGGCGTCGATTACCTGGATTTCCACGTTTTCATGGACGCAGCGGTCCCCTACTTCCGGGATTCTCCCAAGAGTGCTGAAGACGAACCCGCCCAGGGTTTCGTAATCCTCGTCTTCGGGCAGGCTTATGTCCAACTCCTCGTTGAGTTCGTCGACGGAGATGCGGGCATCGACGTCTGCGGTATGTTCATCGACACGGATGAGCGGAGCGGGTTCCTCCTGATCGTATTCGTCGACGATTTCGCCGACTAGCTCTTCCAGGATATCCTCAATGGTGACCAAGCCGGCGGTTCCGCCGTATTCATCGAGGACGATGGCCATGTGCTTCTTCTGAGCCTGGAATTCGTGGAGCAGTTCGCGGAGGTTCTTGGATTCGGGGATGAAGGGCACTGTGCGCATTACCTTCTCGCAGGCGAAGTTGCTTTCTTCGATGTGGAGGAGGTCTTTGGCGTAGATGATGCCGAGGACGTTGTCGATAGTCTCGTCGAAGACGGGGATGCGGGAGTGGCCAGCGTTGCGGATGAGAGTTTTTACGTCGTCGAGCGAGGTCGCCTTCTCGACGGCTGCTATTTCGGTGCGTGGGGTCATGATCTCGGAGACGTGGGAGTTGTCGAGGTCCATGACGGATTCGATCATTTCTTTTTCTTCCTCGTCGACGGCGCCGAGCAGCTCGCCTTCACTGACGGCGGCGAGCAGCTCCTTCTCGTGGCGAGTCTCGTCTTCGTCATCGGTGCGTGGTATTCCAGCGAGTCGGCGGACGAGGGAATCGACGGAGCCTAGAACGGCGACGAGGGGGTAGAGGATCACGCGAAGGACGAGGACTAAGGGTATAACCGAAGCGAGCAGGCTCTCACCGGCGTGTCGAGACCAAGCGGCGGGTATGGCCACGCCGAAGACTATGACAAGTATGAGAGAGGCGACGAAGGCGATGGCGTATTGCCAATTAACGCTCTCGATGGCGGAAGTTTGACAGATGCGCAGGATTACAAGAACGAGCATGAGAGAACATGCGGTACGGACGACGGCCACACAGGTAGCGAGTTCGTGAGCTGACTCAAGGTGGCGGTCGATGTAATGCTCGCGGTTTTTCTCTTTGAGCTTTTCGGCGAGACGCACGCGAGAAGGACTGCGCAGGGTCATAGCGATGGTTGCAGTGAAGAGCAACACGACGGTCAGGCCTACTGCGAAGATGGTCAATGGGTCAATCAAGAGTATGGTTCTCCAGTAATGCTTCAGTCATGCTCACCGCTGGCATAGTGGCGTTGTAGTCGGCCACAGCGATACCGTGTGAGGTGGCGTGGGGTGAGCCGGTTATTACCTTTCCGTGTTTGTCGAAGATAGTCCCTGAATAGAGGAAATCGGAATCAGGTCGATCCTGAGTGCATGCGGAGGTGACGGCGACGACAGCGCAGCCGAGCTTCTCCGCGAAGCAGGTCAGATGAGGTTCGTCCAGAGAGCGCAGTTGGTGAGCGATGCCCGTGAGCAGGAGATCGGGACGGTTTGGCGTCGCTGCGGCGCTGGGCTCCGGGTGGATCAGTTGCTCGCAGTCGGCAAAGGCAAGGAGGCCGACAGGGGTCGAGTACAAGGCGTTCGGGGAGAGACTTTGCGCGGGCTGGGCGGATTCCGGCAGGTCATGTCTGATGTAGACGTCGCCGTCAGGATCGAATAGGGAAATCACCCGAACGGCTTCCGAGTCGTTCAAATGGGCATGGGGGGCGAGAATCCAGATCCCCCACTCTTTGGCCGCATGGGAAAGCGTTTCGCAAACGGCTTGGCACATGGCTGAGGTGAGAAGGGCTTGGTTATCAGCAATGCAGCCGATTTGGGAGAGGTCACCAAGAATGACAAGGTCGGGTGCCGGGTGAAGTTCGGCGGCGACGCGAATAGCGCGAAGGACGGCAGCGATGTTCTTCGACCGGGCTCCGACAGACAGCTTTATTGGGGGAACGGCGACTATCATGACTGTGCCCCTCGAAAAACAGGTCCAATGCCGATGGAGGTGAGGAGTTCATCTTCTCGTTCGTGCATTTTGGCGGCCGCGTCGTGGTCGAGATCGTCGTATCCCAGGAGGTGCAGAAGGCCGTGAATGGTGTAGAGAAGCAGTTCGTTGGGCACGGGGTGGCCACGACGGCGACTCTCCCTTTCTGCGGTATCGACACAGACGACTAGCTCTCCGTCGACGGTGGAAGAGTCTCCGTCTCCGAGGTCGAAAGAGAGAACGTCAGTGGTTTCGTTGATGTGGAGGTAGCGGTCGTGCAGCTGGCACATTTCGGCATCGTCAACGAGGCTTACGGAGATGTCGCAGGATGTTCGTCCGTGCAATTGGAGAGCGGTTGTGATCGCCTGGGCAATGAGTTGCTGATCAATCTTGCACTGCCCGTGCCTGCAAGATACGCATATGTGGTAAGGCGATTCGTCGTCGTTTGACTTGCTTTCGTTCATGACAGTGGAGCAGGGATCATGTTCTTCATGAAGTGGCGTTGTCGAGCAAGCTATATGCGACTGCGAGTTCTGACGCCTGTCTTCTCCGGTGGACCCTCATGGTTAACGCTACGCTTGGACGAGTGAGGCATTAACAATGGTCTAAGTGGTCTCGCTCTTGGCCCCCTGCTGTTGTTGTTCCTGCTTTTGTTCTTCCTTCTTTGGTTGTGCGGTCTCCTTAGCCTCCTTGGAGGCCTCTTTGGGATAGGCTACCCGACCGTGATAGAATCGGCAAAGGCTCTTGACCAGAGACTCTTCGACGGCGTGCAGCTCGCGGAGAGTAATATGGCAATCGTCGAACTGGCCATCCTTGAGGCGAGCCTGGACAAGTTGGTGTACGACGCTCTCGATTCGTCCTGCGGTGGGCTCGGGTAGAGCTCTGACGGCACTCTCAACACCATCGCAAAGCATTAGGATTGCGGTTTCTTTGGAGGCGGGCTTTGGCCCGGGGTAGCGGAACTCCGCCTCGGCGACCTCTCGATCGTGCTTTCCGCTGGAGATCATGGGTTGTTTTTCGCTGGCGACGCTGTGGAAGTAGCGTACGACGGTGGTGCCGTGGTGTTCAGCAATGAAGGGTCTGAGTACGGGCGGCAGGCCGTATTCGCGAGCGAGTTCGAGGCCATCCTTAACGTGCCCGAGGATGATGAGGAGGCTCATAGTCGGGCTGAGGTTATCGTGGCGGTTAATGGAGGCTACCTGGTTTTCAGCGAAGTACTCGGGCTTTTGGATTTTGCCAACGTCATGATAGAGGGTTCCAACGTGGGCAAGCAGTCCGTCGGCTCCAATGGCCTCGCAAGCGGTCTCGGCGAGATTAGCGAGAACGAGTGAATGGTTGTAGGTGCCCGGCGCTTCCTGGGCCAGCCTTTGGAGTAGCGGTCTATTGGCATCACGGTATTCCAGCAGCGTCAGAGCGGTAGCGACCTTGAAGAGGCGTTCAACGAATGGGAGAATACCTTGAAGGATAAGGGCAGCGAGTATTGCGGCAGCGGCGGCGAGGGTGGCGCGGTGTAGCGCGAAGCCCAATTCCTGGCGATCGATCAATCCGAATGAGAAAGTGGTGATGGCCACGAGCAAGGCGGAAATCATTCCGGAAGAGAGTATCCTAGTTCTAGTGCGAATGCGGTGCAGGAGAAGAGCGGTTGAATAGCCTCCGGCGAGGAGGGTGATGGCGATGGCCATATCGGCGCGAATGGCCATTGCTGCCATTATCACGAAGATCACCGTAACACCACACGCGAATCTTCGCGGATAGGCTATGGTGAGAATGGAAGCGGCGATTAGTGTGGGAGTGAGGGTGAACTCGGCCATAGCCAATCTGACATCGATAACGCGAACGCCGACAAGACACACGAGAAGCAAGCCGGCGAATGCCAACGATCGGGTTTTCACTTCGTGGATTCTGGGCTGGTATAGGCCAACGTAGACGAAGAGACATAAAGTGAGTATTGCGAGAATAGCGCCGAGGCCGATCTGCTGATAACGTCTTTGTGCACGGGAAGCTATCGCTTCAGGATCATCACTGCGGAGGAATTCGTCGTAGGCTTTTGCCTCCATATTGAGAAGAGCTATGTCGGCGGGGGTCAAGCCGAGTTCTTCTCTCTGGCCGATGCCGTCGGCGTCCTCTCGATAGCGGGGAAAGACGAAGGGCTTACCCTTTTCGAAATGTTTGACTCCTGGCGGAGCGTTGCGTTCCGCGTCGGCCATCATTTCCTGAGTTCGTTTTTGCTCATAGAGCAGAATAGGCTTATTGCTCAAGGCTTCGATCAAGACCTGGCGGACAGCAGGTCGGATATCGGCGTGGAACACTTGCGAAAGGATAAGGATTCTGCCTTCGACGGCGTCACGGCTGGCTACCTGGATGAGTTGGATGGGAGGGATTCTCTCTTCAGTCTCAATCGGGGGTTTTCCCTCTTCCTGTGACGGCTCTGTCCGCACGACCACGACCTCTGCGGCCGTCGAGGGGGGATCGCGTGGAACGTCTGTTGTTGGAAGCGCAGTGCGTTCGCGAGCGAGAGCGGATTTGAGCCTACCGAGGGATTCGGTGAAGCTTCTGCGCATGTCTTCGTTCGCGCCGTTGAGGTGCTTGTAGACGACTTCGTCGCCGGGCCAAGGCGCAGAATCCGCTCGTTTAGCGAAGCTTTCGAACGAGTCGCTCTGAGCGGCCTCGAACATTGCGGTCAGTTCTCCGGCAATGCGATCGATGAGTTCGGTATTGATGCGGTAGTAATTGGGTACAGCTTCGCGTGCAGCGATTGTGTTTGCAGCAGCTTGCTCGGGATCGTTCTGGGTGAATTCAACGCGGGCGGCGATTGGCTGGCCGATTGTCTGGTTGAGAGAGAAAGGCAGGGCCTGCTTTCCCACTGATAGCACGATCATTACGATTACGAAGAAACCGGCGGCGACCAGAGCCGGCCAGACACCGATGTGGTGTGTAAACAGTTGCCAGGGTGATGCCGAAGCCTCAGCGCGGAACTGCTTGGCCCGATGTCTTCTAACGCTGCGTTTCTTTCCAAAGCCTAACACGAGGTTCCCCTGTGCGGTGCGCTACGGGGCACCTGCCCGTACGAATAATGCTCTATCGGCGTTACTTACTCCACTATGTGTTGGCTCAAGCCGCACATTGTCGAGAGGGCTGACGCTAAATGGCGGCGCCCTCTTCTCCATACGCCTTCACAACTGTCTGAACAAGTCGATGACGAACGATATCGACTCGATCGAGGCTAACAGTACCGATGTTCTTAATGCCTTTGAGGCGTCTTATCGCGTCGGCCAGACCGCTCATCTGACCATTGGGCAGATCGGTCTGGGAGGCGTCGCCAGTAATGATCATCTTGCTGTGGTGGCCAAGACGAGTGAGGAACATGAGCATCTGAGCTGGCGTTGTATTCTGTGCCTCGTCGAGTATGACCGCGGAGTTGTTGAGAGTCCGACCGCGCATGAATGCCAAGGGGATAACCTCTATGGTGTCAGTTTCCATGAATCGCTGGAGTTGGTCGAAGCTCATCATGTCATGCATGGCATCAAAGAGAGGCCGCAGGTAAGGGTTGACCTTGGCCTGCATGTCACCGGGCAAGTAGCCAAGCTTCTCCCCGGCTTCGACTGCCGGTCGTACCAAGACAAGTCGGCGGATGTCTCTAGATTTCAGCAGAGATACGCAGACGGCCACGGCCACATAGGTTTTGCCCGTACCTGCCGGTCCAGTGCAAAAGGTCATGTCATTCTTGCGGATAGCATCGATGTAGCCTGCTTGTCCCTCAGTTTTAGGAACAACGAGGGTGTTTGGGGTGTACACATCGATTGCTCGGCTGTCGTCCTTATCCGCATTTGTGCCTATGGCGGCGATTGCCTCGGTGACTTCGTCCTCAGTAACTTGTTCTCCGGCTCCGATACGTTGCTGCAGCACCTCTATTACGGCTGCAGCTTTGCTGACCAAATCGTTGCGACCGGTGATCTTGATAGAACTGTCCCTGGCGGTGATCTGCACATCCAACGTACTGCGGATGATACGCAAGTGTTTGTCCGCCGGTCCAAACAGTATGTGCCGTTTCTCGGCGTTGTCTATTGCAAGCGTCAGGTCCAAGTGCTCGTATTCACTCCTTCCAAGCGGGGCAAGCAGAAGTCGCTCGCCCACAGAATGTTACTCTCGTTGCCAGATCAAGCTCCGTTTAAGTACGGCGTCTGGACCCCGGTTATGTCCGGAGGATTCTCATCGTCTGACACGTCGCCTGGGCAAGCAACGCTCCAAGTTATTTATCAGCGTCGCGAAGGTCCCGCTCCAGATCGACTGTCACTAGCGTCCGATATTCTACAGCACGCCCCAAAGCCGCGCAAGAGTAAACCAGACAACAGGGGCAACGGCCAGAGGACTATCAACCATATCCAGGATACCACCGAAACCGGGAAGAATGTGTGCTGAGTCCTTCATGTTTGCTGATCGTTTGAAGAGAGACTCGACGAGGTCGCCAGCTTGACCAACGATTGCGATAAGTATTCCAAGCACAATAGCTTGCGTGAGGGTCAAATCAGCATAGATGGCGGTGATTCCAGCCGCCAGCGTAGCGGGTTCATTTGTGGCTGAACTTTGCAGGAAGTGGAAGACGATGGAGAGCAGGCAACTGGCCAACACTCCCCCTATCAGACCCTCGACGGATTTTCCAGGGCTCACCTGCGGAATCAGCTTGTGCCTACCGAAGAGTGTGCCACTGAAGTAGGCCCCGATGTCACAGATCTTGCACACGGCAACGAGCAGTAGGATCGTCCAGGCGCCGGTTTCCCCGAGCATCGAATCGGTTGAACGAATCGAGGTGAGAAAGCTGGTAAGCAGGCCAGCGTAGGCGATTATGAGCCATGTGGCTGAGACATTGGCGAGCCCGTGTGGCAGATCGCGTTTGAGCACGCCAATTAGAGCTGCGCCGAGAAGTGCAATGGTTAGGAGTTCTGCAATCGAAACCGAGGCGAGCACTCCCCCACCGATCAGCCAAGGACTGACGGCAATGACCATGCTGGAAATAGCCGCCCATAAGACATAGGGTTTGGTTTCACCCTTGCGGAAGAAAACTGAGAGTTCGATTGAAGCGACTATGGCGATCAGTCCGCATACAACTGGAATAATGCTACCACGGGCGAGCAAGGACTGTGCCTCCAGGGCGGTGTTGGCGAGATAAGCATCTCCAGCCACGAGCGCTACGACTGCCGCAATAGCAAGAGCGCCGTATATGATGCGTTGGAGCATTTTCCTGTTCCACGTTGTGCACGAGTAAAGATCCGGCCGGCTCGCGTGGCTCGGCGCTTTTAATACGATAAGAAGGTGGAGGGCGCTTGTCCATAGCGGGCGCTAGTGCCTTGGCTGGAGCAAGCTCTATACAAGTGTAGCGGCTGAACGCCTGTTTTCTCCGGTAGATTCCGGGAGTTTAACGCTATGCTTGAACTTACAATGGCACAAAGCGCACCAAGGTCGAGGTCAGGTCCCTGCGTCCGCGAGGATTTCCTTCGACTGAAAGAGGTAGGGAATCATAGAACCGGTGGTGGCTATGACAGTCAGCCATACGAGGGCGACTTTGATCCACTCCAGAGAATGGGCCCCAGGGTGAGGTTCGATATGAGCTACGAATAGCATAAGCGTAGGAGCGGTGATGCTTTGCAGCACCATTTTGGTTTTCCCGTAAGCCGAGGCTCCAAATGCCTTACCTTTGGATTCGGAAAAACCACGAAGCCCGGTCACGAGTAGTTCGCGGCCAATTATCAAGACGACCATCCAGGGAGCGACACAGGTGACCTGGGTGTGCTCCGCATTTATAAAACCGGGTCCCGCCAAGAAGACAAAAGTTCCACAGACGAGCACCTTGTCGACAAAGGGGTCCAGAATACGCCCGAAAGATGTTACTTGGTGCAGCTTTCTGGCAAGATGACCATCCAGCCAATCGGTAGCGGCAGCCAAAGCGAAGAGGATGATGCACGCGTCCAAAATAACGACATCAGGCTTGCGCACGTTGAACTGAGCAAGGAGAACGAAAAAGACGATCGCCAGCGCCAGCCTGGCCAGCGTTATTCGATTGGGCAAGTTAATGTTCATTACAGGCGGTAGTTCCTAGAGCAATCTCTATTCAAGTGTAGTATGTGAACTCCCAGTTTTCTCCGGCAGATCCTCGGCATTTGATGCTGCATTGGGATTAATAGCGCTGCGGCAAAACTATGCTCATCGCTGCACATCCGCCTCGGCGCACAAGTCGTACTCATTGCGACCAATGCATTTCACCTTTGCGAATGTCCCCGTTGGAAACTCTGTATCACAAAGCCAAGTAATGTTGTCAACCTCGGGCGCCTGAGCACTATGGCGGGCCTGCTGCCAACCTCCGTGGGGGCTAGTGTCAACAAGCACTTCGATGCTCTTTCCGACCAGAGCGTCTGCCTTGGCAAAGGCAATCTCCTGCTGAGCAAGCATCAACTCCTCTACCCTGCGCAGCTTCACATCCTCGGCAACCTGCTGACTCATTCGTCCAGCAGGTGTGTCAGGTTCCAGAGAGTATGCGAATACGCCAAGTGCATCAAACCGGAAACGTGTCACGAAATCCAGAAGCTCCTGGTGTTCTTTGGCCGTTTCACCAGGGAAGCCCGAAATCAGAGTTGTTCGCAAATGGACGTCGGGGATCATGCCGCGAATATTGTCGAGTAGCCCGATCGTCGCGGTACGGTCCACTCGTCGGTGCATAGCCTTGAGGATCCGATCGCTTATGTGTTGCAGGGGCATATCAATGTACTTGACTAGCTTGTCGCAGTGGGCGATGGCCTTGAGTACGTCATCAGATAGTGCTGTTGGGTAGACATACATAAGGCGTAGCCATTTGAGACCATCCAAAGCATTCAACCGATGAAGCAACTCCGCCAGCCGGCTTTCGCCGTGGATATCGATCCCATAGGCAGTGGTATCCTGGCCAATCAAGCACAACTCCACAGTTCCGTGGGAGATAAGCTCTTTGGCTTCGTCCAGAACAACCTCGATGGGCTTGCTGCGCAGCGGGCCACGGATGGCCGGTATTGTGCAGAAGGTGCACTTCTGGTTGCAGCCCTCGCAGATTCGGAGATAAGACCAGTGTTGCGGAGTGACCTTCAATCGAGAGCGATCGGTACTGATCATGGGGTAATAATCGTCAAGGTAGGCAGTTCGTGTTTTTTGCGTCGCAGGCTGCAGGACGGCACGAACGACGTCATCTCTATTATGTACTCCGACGATGGCGTCGATCCCAGGCAACTGCTGAAGCAAATCCGTCCCGTCCCGCTGGACAAGGCATCCGGCCGCTACGATTCTGCGCAAGCGTGTCTTGCGCGATCGTTTCACCTTGATCATTTCTTTAAGTACGTCGAGAGCCTCAGCACGGGCAGCGGCGAGAAACCCGCAGGTATTGACGACGACGACATCGGCATCGGCTTCGCCGTTGGTGAATTCGCAGCCGGCTTCGGCCAACTGCCCCAACATCTTCTCTGAGTCCACGGTGTTCTTGGGGCAGCCCAAGGAAACGAAGGCGACTCTAGTATTCTTGCCCATAGCAATCCCCATCAAAGTCAGCTTGGGGGCATTCTATGCTGTATCAGAGAAGAAGAAACCCATGCACACAGCGGATTTGTGCAGGCAGTGGTTATGGCGTAGCAATAAGTGACTGCAATTCGGCGAAATCGCGGAGATCGATATCACTATCGGCGTCGAAGTCGAAGGCATCCAGACAGATCAGAGCGCACGATTCCTTGGCAGGTGCGGGCGAGTATCCGGGGCCCGCAGCGCAGTCGGCCATAGCCGCGTAGTCGTCCAAGTCAACGTAACCGTTGGCATCATAATCGCCGCCGGTAATGGTCTCGCAGAGGTCAGTTATGCCATTACCGTTGCAGTCTGATTCGGGCAATTGCTCGACCCTTACGTTATCGTAGATGATGAAATTGTCTTCGGCCGGATCGGCCACTGAGGCATAGACATCCATGTAGCCGAGCATGATGTTTCCGGAGGTCGTGGTTACTCCCGCAACGGTGGCGATTAACGTATCGTTCAATCGCCAGATAATGGTGTCATCGCGTTGTTCTATCTCCACTTCAACCCAATGTTTTCCCGGCGAGCCAGGCGTTTCGTACTCGGGGTTGGGAAATAGCGAAGTGTAGTATGAGGAAGAGCCATTCTGGCTTCCAGCCGCGTAGACATCCGTGTACTCGATGGTACCTTCATATGCCCGGTAGTCTCGCTGCGCACCTCCTTCTCCGCTCACGGCAAAGGAATACCCATCACTAGCAGGGTTGAGTTCCCAGTTAACCTTTGATCCCGCATGATTAATGCCGACGTTCATGAACTCAGTGGAGCCGGTACCACCGAATGCACCCCCATTGTAGTTTATCCACATGTCGAACTTGAGAATGTAATCATCGGTAAAGCTTTGCCCAATAGGATAGGCGCTTACCGCCTCGGTTCCCTCCACGGCGTCGTTGTTGTTGACCGTGAATTTGAGTCCGGTAGTGGTTCCGGCGCTGTTGGGTGCCGGAGGGATTCCGTGGATGCTGTAGTCGAAGGCGAAGTCGGCGGTATAGTCATCAGAAGTGGTCCACAACTCCCAAAGGAAGCCGGACGTTCCGGCGTCGAAAGAATCGTCAAAGATCTGAACTCCTGAGGTGGGAACGTCCTGGCATGATCCCAATACTATCGCGTCGTAGAGCGCTAGGCCGAAGTTAGTTCCAAGGAGAAAGAGTCGTTGCGGCTGCCAATCATCGATAAACCCAGCCTCCGGCGTAAAGGTGTATTCGGCGCTAAGCCCCTCAGGCAAATGTGCCCAATGGCGCGCAACGCCAGGGCCATCGTCGGAGACCGTAGCCGTCATTATCTGGATTTGAGGCTCACGGGAAACAAGTCCCTGGGTGAAGGTGCTGCTAACGTGCTCCGGATACATCCAGATGCCGTAGTTTGTCGGCTGATTGTAGGAATGGAAGTCGAAGAACCAGTCTGCCTGGCTATTGGTGTCGGCTTTCATTGCGGTAGTGACTACTGTGATGTCGGTAAAGCCTACGGGGTTATTCCAATAGCGATTGTGATCGGTGAGCGGGTTTTCCGGATTGGTTCGAGCATGTCCAGCCCAGCGACCATCGGGGTTACTTTCAGGATAGACGAAGAAATCTGCCGCGCGTCTGAGAGCCGCTGCATGCGGATCATCAGAAAGGAGAAAATCTACAAGGCCCTGGAATACGTATGTTCCAGTCGTTTCGTTAGGATGATTGCCAGTTGTCAGTACAACCACTTGCTTGGGCCCGGCAACACTGTCGTCGGCTATTTTGTACGCGTATATGTTGTGTTGAGGAACCGGCCGCCCCAAGTCTACAAGAGTACCGTCGTTTGACAGACCAATCACGTAGTTTGCGTCGGCGCTGAGCGTCGGGCTCACCCAGGGGCTGAGTTTCACTTGATCTACATGGTCATCTGTTGCTGACAAGGGATAGGGTAGAGCATATGCTATCCATACGGTATCGCTGGAGAATCCGGCATCATTCCAGAATCGGTAGTATCCTCCGCTATTAAGTCCGTTATCGAAGAACTCCCAATCCTGCTGATCATAGCTGTAAACATATCGATGGTCACTAGTGAGCGAGCTTCCGGCCACGTGGGCATCGGAGATACGGAATTCAGGGGCAAGTCCCAACATGCCAGTCGCTCGGAAATGTATCCAACGGCTGAGATAGATGTCTGTTCGCGGCCCCAGCGTGATCTGTGAAGAGGTAACGGTGGTGTTTGCCAGATTGAGTGCTCCATGGTCAAAATCCCAATAGAGAGCTACCTGCGCGAAAGACCAACTCGGAAGCAAGGAGATGAACAGAAGGCATGCCAATGTAATGGCCGGAATAGGCAACCGCCGCCCTACTCCAGGAGGCCGGGGAATGGATCGCACTATCTGATTGAACACATTGCCTGTGAATACCGCCTTGCGGGTTTTGAATGCAGCCACTTGTACCCCTCCGGAATGCGTTTCCCACTGCCAGTATCAAGTTTTCAGTTTAGCTAGAATGGCCTTGGAGTTCCAGGCCGCATTGGAGTTAGTGCTGCAAGTCATTGCTGTTATTGGCACTGCATCTCGGCATCTCTCGCCCCTCTCTGTTTGGCGGGGTGTTATGTGCCTGACGCAGCCAGGGCGGCCCATATCTTCCCTGCCAGATAAGCATGAGCCATTCATGTTCAATCGTGCGATCCAAGCAGAGAAGACCTCGTATTTCAGGTGCCCTCGCCGCCACGGAAAGGGCTGGCGATAGATGTGATCTGGAGCAAGCTCCATTCGGCTGCACGTCTGCCGTCTCGGATTCCTCAATCAGACATCCACCTTTGAACCAGAGCGAGCTCGATTCAAGTACCGCGTTTGGCCCCCAGTTTCGTCTCGTAGATTCTCCGTGCTCGACGCCACGCTTGGACGAGCACGCTGCAGTCGCCGAGGAGAATGTGACTCGTTTCAACGTTAGGATGATGCGTGTCCAGCGTACCTACGGGTTTACCAGTAGGTGTTTTCCGGCCGTTCCGGGGTTTGGCCAGGGCATGGTTCTTAGGGTAGTCTCCCTGGGCGACTACAGAGACCGATAAAATCAACAGTAGGTGAAAGCCTGATAACGAAAAGTTCAGAAAACTGTTGACTTGGGCTGGTTGGGAGCGCTAGACTAAGCATTAGATCAAGCTTGGCAGTCGCCGAGGCTTCCAAAAGATATGGCCGGGAGCTAAGTGACTGGGGTAAGGTCGATGGTGCGGGTAACCGTATCATGTCGTGTCCGTCGGTGACGGCCGGCGGACTGGGGTAAGGCCCGGGGGCCTCCGCCAGAGGTCTATCGGGGAGACCGGCCCTTTGACAAGGAGGTGATCAATGGATATTGGCGAATGTACGAGGTGGCTGTCCTAGTGCAGCTAACGTGGTTGCATTAGCAGCAACCTAGACAATATTAGCCCGCCGGCGGTTGAGCTGTCGGCGGGCGTCTTTATGCGCTGGGTATGGAGGCGATAGCAGCAGGAATTAGGGTCATTTGTTTTCGGATTCGGTTTGAGTAGAAGCTGACTGGCGAACACAACTTTTACGTGTTTTTCCGGATTTGTCGGCTGACACTGGAGAACCCAACTGCGAGGTTAACACTTGGTCAAGTAAGTTCGCCCAAACCTCGTATCCGGCACCGGTCATGTGCAGGCCTTCTCTGGAGTACTCCTCGCGCAGCAAACCCTCTGAGTCGCTCAGACTTGGAATTACCTCAAGAAAGACACAGCCGTAATCTTCGGCTATCTTCTTCAGCCGCGCTTCCAACTGATGAATCAGAGGCATGAGATCAGCGTAGCGATCGCGAGTGGGTAGCAACCCTACAATAACCAGAGGTGTATGGGGAAGCCGAGTGCGGATCTGTTCAACCACTTTGCGGTAGCATTGGTCAATCTCCGGGATAGAAGGAGTACCATGCCGCTTGAGTTCGCCAAGATCGTTGACACCGTTCTGCAGGACAACGATTGCCGGATTGCATTCAAACACTGAGGACTCAAGGCGATGCAGAATTCCCCGCTCCCCAATCCCAATGCGATCAGAGGCTATTCCTCGATTGATAACTCGCCAGTTGGGCAGCAACCGCGCAGAGTCCAGTCCTTCCACGTGTGAAGATCCAACCAGGACCACGTTCTTCAGTCCGGCATTCTCCTCATCGAACAGGGCGAGGCGATCAAAGTAGTGTTTGGCCCACTTATCAGTGACCTTAGCGGGCGAATTCGGCTGCTGCCCGCCCTCTTCAGCCAGGACGCTGCCGTTAGTCAATGACAACAACAACGCAGTCAATACAAGCTGTGTAAGTCCTATCTTCATCATTCTTGATACTCCCCTAGAGCAAGCTCTGCCTCAGTACGGCGTCCAAACTTTGGTTTTTCCGGTGGAAGGTACCTGTTTAACACTACGCTCGCACCAACAACGCTCCAGAGCAAGCTCTATTCGAGTGGAGCGTCCGATGCTTGGTTTTCTCCGGTAGATTCTGGGGGGAGACGCTGCCCTTGAACTTACAGCGCTGTAGTCCACCCCCATCGGACCGAATTACCGAGTCAGGCGCTAGAAGTCCCCGGAACGACGTTTGCGAAGTTTTCCGGCCATGACCGGTAGCCAAGGCTTCATATTGCGTTCCCCGGGCTGTGTGTCAAGAAGGCCCTGAGAGCGGGCAGGGAAATCGTCAGGCGGCGCCGTTTGAGGGGGCGAATCGCAGCCCCCCACCGGCGGATGTGCAGTTCTTCAGTTTTCTGCACTTCGATCGCTGTCGTATTACCTTTCCCGCGGCAAGACCATAGCGTGCAAAGCCTGCCAGGAGCGATCAACGCTTACCTTGAGGCGAGGAAGGCCGAGCCCTGAGAGCTGTGAGACTGCCTGCCACGACCGTCACTTTGGCAGCTACGGCTGGCTCAGTTTTCGGTCCCGAGCGGTTCAAATCGCCTGAGACAGGCTGTCTGCGTAGGGTTTTATCCTACAGAGGCTCCGGCACGCTTCTTGTATGGCCCTCCGTTGCGGCCGACAAGTGACGGCACGCAATTGTTTAATACCATTAATCGACGTCCGTTTGATAGGAGGTGCAACATGTTAACAAGCAGATACAATGAGGCGCTCCCCATCAACCGCTTGCGCGGTGCGATGCATCGCCTGTTCGAAGAGGTTCTGGAGGACTCGGCGAGCAGCCACTCCGGCCACTCTCAAGCGGCAACTTTCCCCGCCCTGAACGTATGGGAGGACACCAGCAGCGTATTCGTCGAAGCTGAGCTTCCCGGTCTCACGTTGGAGGACATTGAGGTTCTCGTAACCGCGGACGAACTGACGGTGAAGGGAAATCGCCAGGGCGTGATGAGCGAGAAGCAAGTTTACCATCGACAGGAGCGTGGCACGGGAGCGTTCTCGCGTACGCTGCGGCTACCGCTCTCACTGAGTACCGACAAAGTCTCGGCAACCCTGCGTGACGGAGTTCTCTTGGTCACGATTCCCAAGGCTGAAGACGTACGGCCACGCAAAGTTGAGGTGAAGACTCTGCCGGCCTAGAGCAAGCAGAGACAAGATATGGAGGACAATGCCATGACAACAACGACTATTGAAAAGACTGAGTCACAGGTAACTCCAGCGGAAGCAACCTGGGATGGACTGCTATTCAGGCCCAATGTGGACATTCTGGAAAACGAAGAAGAGCTGACGGTATTGGCGGACATGCCGGGTACGTGCTCGGAGGATATAGACATACAGTTGGAGAACGGGACGTTGACTCTTTACGCCAAAGTCCGAGGAAGACAGTCGGCAAGTCAACGTTACGCGCTCAATGAGTACGGGATCGGTGACTTCCAGCGCACGTTCCGTATAAGCCAGACGATCGACACGAAGAAGATCAGCGCGGAGTATCGTAACGGAGTACTGACGCTACATCTGCCCAAGACGGAGCAAGCCAAGCCACGTAAGATCGGCGTCAAGGCAGTTAAGTAATAACGGGATTACAGTACATGAGAAACTGATATCCTTCTTCGGATAAGGAGGTGTTCACATGAAACTCATACCCTGGAGAAGTAAGAAAGACGGCGGCGAGATTCGTCCGAGCGAATCAAGCACAAGCATCACACGGTTTCGTGATGAAGTTGACAGGTTGTTCGACCGGCTGTTCGAAGATCCTTTTGGGATGATCCGAGAGCCGTTGGCCACTCCCGGCGGTTGGGCCCCTACCTTGGACGTAGTAGAGTCGGACAAGGAGGTAATGGTTAGAGCGGAGGTTCCGGGAATGGACCCCAAGGACATTGATATAACAGTATCAGGGAATGTCCTCACGTTGTCAGGGGAGAAACGCGACTCTGTCGAGGATAAAGGGGACAACTGGTACCACTGCGAGCGTCGATTCGGAACATTCAGACGCAATGTTCAGCTTCCCAGCTACGTTGACATGAACAAGGTTTCGGCTGAACACGCAAACGGCGTACTGACTATCCACATCGATAAGGTCAGTTCGGCAGCGCCCAAAAAAGTTACAGTGAAGCCGGCAGCCACGTAGCCTTTTGGCCTTAGCCATGCAGGCATTGCCTGCCAAGTATAGACACACAACGACACCCGTGGGGTAACATTCATGTGTCAAGCCACCGACACATGAACCCCACGGGCATTCACAACGCACCCTCGGCCAGAGCGAGCTTTATTGGGATGCAGCGATCTGCTTAGCTCGGAGTGTAAGTAATTGTGTAATACCTAAGCCATGGTGAACATTCGATGGATACGGAACGTACTACTGCGATGTAATCGCCACTATGGCTGGCGGAGGGACATAAACGGTCATAATGCTGTTCCCAATAGACGAATGAGCAAGGAGGATCACCATGACTCGTTACATATTGATTACATGGACGTTTTTGGCCTCGGCAGCCACGTTGTTAGTGGGTGCCTGGATCAGCGTTGTGCGGTTGGGAATAGGTTTGGCAATGTGTGCATCAAGTGCCGCCCTGTTTGGCTTGGCGTTATCGCTCACAAGAGAGTCGGCAAGGACCGCCCCGGTCTTGGCAAGCAATACACACAGCAAGAACAGAGCCGACAGTTCAAGCAACGAATCAATGCTTCGAAGGGCGGCCTAGGTAGAAGGGAGCGGTCGCAACGGCTGTTAATAGCGCAGCCCACAGGGCGCAAAGCGTAGAAAAGGGAATACGGGCAATCCGTATAGATACTCAGGAGGTGTCAAATGAAACTTCGAAAGCTCTCCATCGGGACATTGTTGGCAGTCACAGTCATTACCCTAGCCCTTGGTCTTCCCAATATCGCTTCGCGAGTCGTATATGCGTTGGACAGTGTAAAAGCGGGCGTCTCCAAGGAGAAGCTTGCGACGGCTCACGATGTGTCGTTGGCGTTTGAAGAGGTTGCCAATGTGATCAAGCCCTCGGTTGTGAACATCACGTCGGCAAGACGCATTTCTGCGCCGAACTCGATACGCACGTTGCCAGATCCGCTCTTTCGGGGACCGTTCAGGGAGTTTTTCGGCGATGAATTCTTCGACCAGTTCTTCCACCAGAAGCCGAGCGAGAAAGGCTACATCCAGCAGGGTGCGGGGTCCGGCGTTATAGTCAGTGATGATGGGTATATCCTTACAAACAACCATGTTGTCGACAACGCCGACGAGGTCACTGTTAGACTCACGGACAATAGGACTTTCACAGCTCATGTCGTTGGCACCGATCCGAAGACAGATTTGGCCGTGGTCAAGATCAACGCAACGGGCCTGTACCCGGCGTCATTGGGCAACTCGGACAAGCTACGGATTGGTGAGTGGGTGCTGGCCGTAGGCAACCCGTTTGGGCTGGCTAATACCCTTACAGCAGGGATCGTGTCCGCCACAGGGCGGGCGAACATGGGCATCGTTGAATACGAGGATTTCATTCAGACGGATGCCGCCATTAACCCGGGCAACAGTGGCGGGCCACTGGTTAACCTGAGTGGCGAAGTCATTGGAATCAACACGGCGATCTTCACTAGAAGTGGCGGATATATGGGCATAGGTTTTTCCATACCGGTCAACATTGCCAAGTCGATTTTGGATGACCTGATCGAGTCCGGCCGTGTCGTTCGCGGCTGGCTCGGCGTACTGATTCAGGATCTTGATGATGATTTGGCGAAGTCGTTTGCCTATGAGTCAACCAAGGGAGCTCTGGTCGGAGAGGTTACGTCGAATAGCCCCGCGGACGAAGCCGGATTCAGAGAGGGTGATATTCTTGTTTCCTACGACGGGAAGAAGATTGAAAACACCAAGCAGCTGCGTTCCCTTGTAGCTCAGACGGAGCCGGGATCCAAGGTCGCCATGGAGGTTTTTCGCGACGGCAAGACGGAGAGGCTGCACGTCAAGATCGGCGAACTAGAGGGCCAGGCCACCAGCACAAAGGGCGACACACCGTCGGATGATCTGGGTATGACAGTGCGCACGCTGACGACAGATATCGCAGCTCGCCTTGGGCAGTCGGACCTCAAGGGCGTAATCGTCACGGAAATCGATCCACTGGGGCCGGCAGCCAAGGCTGGTATCCGCGCTAATGACGTAATTCTCAAGGTTCATAATCGGCCAGTAGAGAACGTATCTGGCTTCCGCGAGGAGTTAAAGAAGCACGATCTGAAGAAGGGAGTACGCCTAAGGATTCAGTCAGGATCGAACCAGCGTTACGCATTCCTGAAGACAGGTGAGTCCTGATGCGTCGGAAGTATAGAGACACAAGTCCGTAGTGAGCGCCGGACGGCTTAGAGCAAGCTCTATCCAAGTGTAGCGGCTGAACGCCTGTTTTCTCCGGTAGATTTCGGTGGTTAGACGCTACGCTTGGACCTGCAACGCAATAGTGCTGCCCGGCGCTCAGCCGTAGATCGACAAACAGATCATGCCACCTGCAGAAACACGTTGGAGAGGATGACCAACGCGGCAGTGACAAGTAGGAGCACTATCCACACGGCCAATACACGTTTGGTCACTCGCTTGGATCGCTCAGCATCCCACCAGGTTCTTGGCGTGACCCCTTGCAGGAGGAACGTCCCTACTCCGGCAAGATTGATTGAGACGACGTTACTGAGCAACAGCAAAAGTGCTCTCGCTGACTCCATGAAATGACCAGACACGGCCAGCATGGCGCACACCACCAGCGGAGGTAGTATGGCGACGGCAACCATCACACCTATCAGAGATCCGGGGATGCCGGTGGTGAATGCAAGAGCTCCAGCAACACCGGCGGCGAGGGCAACGACCAGATCCGCTGGGCCCACTCCTGTTCGTGAGGCGATCTCCGTTGAGGCGGTGTCGACTCCGAACAGTACACCACAAACCCCAGCTACGGCACCGGCCACGCAAACGCCAATCGCCATAGTAAATAGAGCCCGCTTGGCGAGTTTCCGATCTCCCAGAGTTGTCGCTAGAGAAAGAGCCATGTTGGGGCCGAGCAGCGGCGCCATAACCATTGCACCAATAACTATGGCGCCGTTGTCGCGAATTAGCCCTACTGTTGCGACAATGGTGGAAAGTACAACCATGGCCACAAACACGCGCGTCACGCATGCGTGTTCACTGAGATCTGCGTAGAGCTCTTCACGACTGATCCGTGAGCCGGAGTTGGCTATAGGGCTCAACTCAACATCTTCTTGGTTCGCCGGTGTATCATCGTCTCTTGGCAACACTGCTTCCAAGGGGAGAACGAAGAGATGAACTCCCTCCGCCGAGCCCAGTGTTGACTGGATAGGATCCAGGACAGCCTCGACTCTTTCGGCCTTGACTCTGAACATCAAGAGATGTGATTCGCCAGAGGTGTCGTGTCTTACTGGGATAATGCCAGCATCGTCAACGACTTCCAGAACGGCCTTGGCCAAATGGTTTGGTACGATGACTTCAACGAGGCGCTCACTCATATTCGCTTCTGCCGATCCTTGGTTTCACCGATTATTGTTGGGTTGAGGCTCGGTGTCAACGCATATCGCGGCAATGACGAATCGACGTCGGCGAGAGGCTATGTGCGGAGCGACACTGGCGCAAACTACATTCGAGCGCGGCGTCTGAAGCTCGGTTTCTGCAGGTAGATCCTCGGTGTTTGACGCTGAGTTTGGATATGCAAGGCGATGCCCCCCACCGCGTCCGCGGAATTTGGAATGAGCAAGTCTAGTGAAAGGGGCGTCCGGAGAACATGGATGTTCTCAGCGAACGCCCCGTTGATTGTTGCGGCTGGAGCAATCGCCATTCCAGTCTCGCGCGTGAACTCCGGCTTTCTCCTGTGGGTTTTGGTTCGTATAATACTATACATTTCCCAATAACGCTCGGATTCGATGATGACCGCTCCGAACGATTAACGCGCAAACCTCGTCTGGAACTCAGCGAAGTCTTTCAGGTCTACGTCACCATCTGCGTCGAAGTCGAAGGCACTGTGACATGCGGCAGTACACTCAGATGGTGAAGGATCAGGCACTGTATTGGGGCCCTTTGAGCAATCGTAGAATGCTTCGAAGTCGTCAAGATCAACATCCTCATCAAGATCGTAATCCGCCTGGGTTTCCACGCATTCATCCGGTATCCCCGCACCACGACAATCGAAGCTTCTGTTCTCGGCAAGATCACACTCGTCAGGAAAACCGTTGGAGTTGCAATCCGCGGATCCGGGCACAAGAAGGAAGGCCTGGGGGACCCCATTGAGCCTTCCTCGCCCGACAATCCAGCCACTGTCGTTAATTGCTCTCGCGTCGTCCAGGACCCAGCCAGAGCCTGGAGGAATGAGGTCGTTCAGATTGGCAATGAGGCCGTTCCGCCAGCGACATGCCTTGCCGGTGTAATCACTTCTACCAACGACTTCGTTGGAGGCGTTCAAGTCGTTGGCCCACGATTGGCTTTGGTTTGGCAAAACACCGAGATCGGTCATCACGCCCTGTAAGCGGAGGAAGGCGTGCTCGTGGCCGTATTCGTCCTCGGCCCATCCAACGATCGTGCCAGCAGCATTGATGGCCGTTGCCTCGCCGGTATCGCCTCCCAAAGTACCAAGATCAGTGGGGGCTCCCCCTTCCCACAATGCGGGACGTTGCACCTCACTGGAGTTCCTCGCCCAGCCGACGATTTGATCAGAATCGTTAATGGCGTTTGCCTGGCCCTGGCTTCCACCGAGGGTTCCCAAATCAGTCGAAGGAGCGCTGCCCTCCCATAGGAGAGCATGATACACATCATTGAAGCCAGAGTAGGTGGATTTTCCCACAACCTTGTTCTGGCTGTTTACGTCGAAGGCGACAGTCTTCGTTCCTCCAAAGCCAGGGATTTCCACCATACTACCGACTCCATCCCAGATGAAAGCATATACCGGCGTAGTCCACCCTGATTGCCCCACAACGACACCGGTGCTGTTTATTGAGTAAGCGTGAACGCTATCATGATCTACGTCGAGTTGCCCCAAGTCCTGAACGGAGTATTCCTCCCATAGCACAGCATGAAGTCGAGATGATCCGATGTCCGAAGTACCAACGATCTGCAAAGCGTTGTTCACATCGTAGGCGTGGGTGATTCCTCCGGCCACGAGTGGCGGAAGATGAATAAGGTTGTAGCCATCACCTGCCATGATGTCACAGTCATCTGGTATTCCGTTACCATTGCAGTCGTCCTCACATTCATCCGGCACTAGGTTCTCGTTGCAGTCGGCACTAGTTCCGAAGTCAACATCACACTCGTCTGGTATTCCGTTGCCATTGCAGTCGTCACTGGTGGCACCGGCCACATCGAGTTCGTCGAGAACGCCGTTGCCATTACAGTCGGTCTCGCACTCATCTGGAATGTCGTTGCCATTGGCGTCATTGGAGGTACCCAGGGCGATGTCACAGAAATCGGCCATACCGTTGCTGTTGCAGTCAAAGTATGGCTCGCATTCATCGGGGATACTGTTTTCATTGCAGTCATCAAAGACTTCGCACTCGTCGGGCATGCCGTTAGTATTGCAATCGGCCGTTATGCTAGGTGAAAGCATAACAGGAACAGAGATGTCGTCTCCATACCATCCCTCACCGACGATCTGCCCGGCGTCATTGATTCCCCAGGCGACCCACATCGCCCCACCGCCGATCGTGTAGTCGAGAAGGTCGTAAGTACTGACCATGTTCCCTCCCTTCCAGAGGAATCCCCAACTATCTACTTCTCCAACAACTTCATCGTAATTGTTGATATCCCGGGCGATACTCTCGTCTCCCCATGAATGGAGATCGTACATCTGTTCTTCGCCAAGCCAGAAGAAGGCATGCTCAATATCCGAACTATAGCTGTAGCTGTAACCAACTACGTGTCCGAATTGGTTGACAGCCAATGCCTGACTGCCGGGGAGGTCGGGAGGCTGTGCACCGATGTCGACAAACCCGGCGATAGGATCCCAGAAGAAGGCATGGGCGGTGTCAAAGTAGGTTCCGGATCGGCCGACGATTTGCCCGGCGTCGTTAATGGCCAGTGCCTCGGCCCACCAATCCCCTGGGGGCGTTCCCAGTGGCTCCATACCGCTCCCAGGATTCCAGAGGAAGGCTTGCCCGTTGGAAACGCCAACAACCTGGCCCAGATTGTTGATGTCGTATGGGATGGCGTATCCCCCCAGATCGTCGAGATCCAGCAACTCCTCGCCCGGCGCTCCGATGAACGCACGTGGACTGTACGACACCTCGTAGGAGATGCCAACGACCTGCCCACTGTCATTGACGGCCCATGCCTCACTCTGGCTGAAGCCATCCAGTGTTCCCAGATCAATCATTTCGTTCCCTTCTTCCCAGAAGAACGCACGCCATTGGCCCTCTGCGTTTCTAGCTCTGCCGACAGCCTGGCCCAGTTCGTTTACGTCACGAGCGTATCCGCGTGCTTGTCCTCCCAGTCCCCCCATAAAGATGAGCCGATATTCAAGAACTTCACGGCCGTCGCATTCATCGGGAATCCCATTAGATTGGCAATCAGGGCTTAATTCAGAGGCTATGTCACATTCGTCTGGTATGCCATTAATATTGCAGTCCTTGCTAATGCCTCCGGCCAAGTCGCAAATATCCGGAACAGAGTTTCCGTTACAGTCGTCCTCCCCTTCGCATTCATCGGGAATGTCGTTCAGGTTGCAGTCGCTGCTTGTTCCATCTCCGATATCACAGATGTCCATTATTCCGTTGGCATTACAGTCATCGTCGTTTTCGCATTCATCGGGAATGCCGTTGTAGTTGCAGTCGGGGCTTATCCCCCCTTCAATGTCGCAAGAGTCCAGGAACCCATTGGAGTTGCAGTCCAGATACACCTCACATTCATCGGGCACGCCGCCTCCGTTGCAGTCAATGGATGTTCCAAGAGCAATATCACACGCGTCCAACGAGCCGTTGGAGTTGCAGTCAGCCCAGGGCTCACAAACGTCGATAATCGAATTGCTATTGCAGTCCTCGGCCAAACCACACTGTGTGGGGTATGCAATACTGCAAGGCTGAAGTGTGAGTGGATCTTCTGCGCCGCAATCCAGCTCGCACACGTCCGGAATCGAGTTGGTGTCGCAGTCGAGGATGAAGGTCTCGATTTCGAAGTTGTCGACGTACCCCTGGAACCAGTCGCTGGTATCCGGCTTTCCGGGATCGCTCAGGCGAACGCCGTTGATCGGCGAGTAGAACATGCCGAAATCATGAGTGAATTTCCACACGCCATTCACATACACATGGCATATTCCGGCCGTAGGAATAGCTTCGAAACGCAAGGTACGCCAGGTGCCCGAGGGCAAGTACGAATCAACCGGCGGTCCGACGAACACATGCCTGTTTGTCGTTCCCTGGTTTGTCCACATTTGCATGGGCAGACTTGGGTAATCCAGTACTGGCGCAATGTGTTCAAAGCGACTCAGACGAAACCAGTGAAAGCCAGTCCAATAGATATCAAAGGTGAGTGCATATGGCTGAGAGAGGTCAACGGGAACGTTTGGACCAGTGATCATCCCTCCTATGCTCAATCCCGCCAAGCCGCTCATCCGCAAGCAGGTATTGCCCGAATCCACCGGATCCGGGGCAAGCTCTATGATGATTGAGCCGACCCCCGGCTCGTTGGGCTGGGGATTCGTAATATTCCAATCGCTGATATCACTGTCCTCGAAATCATCTGTCCAGACAACTTCCTGTGCGTGAAGAAGTGGACCGTGCACACCGCTTGTCAGCGCAACAGCTATTGTGAATCCAATCGCCATGGACAAGCGGCTCGGACTTGTCGAAGATTTCCCGCGAATCTCATTCAAGCTCACATTGGTCAGACGTTCATCCCTTCCTCGCGTGCCATAACAAACGTACATATCCGTGCCTCCATCCAAAGACCCTAGGTACGGGCCCTGCAACAACTGGCCGCCCCACCGCAGCCGTCAAGACAAGGCCCGGGCATTGTCAGCGCGACAGCTTCATGCCTTCTCGCTATTAAATGGGGACAGCGCAGCGGGCGTCAGAAAACGCGCTGCGCATCTTTTTTTTAGGATAGTGAGCCATTCTTCTTAGCTTGTGGGGTGGTACGGTGGCTGAGAGCAGCCGGAAGGAGAGCGCAGTCAGTCAATACGGGTCAACTCGCCAACGCAATCGATGGACTTGCGAAGAGCTTTGAGTGCACGACCAGTCAGCGCGACAACAGCCGGCTTGCTAATGTTCATCCGAAGGGCCACTTCTTCCACGCTATTGCCATCGAGGAATCGAAGCTGAAGGACCTTGGCATGGGAATCAGAGAGGCCGGCCAGACAGCTCGAAAGAACCGCCACGGCCTCTCCTCTACGAACCACTTGGCTCGGCGTTGCCGATGCTCTGTACAGTTGATCGAGGAGGTTCATGCAGGAGCTACCTGCCATGCCCGACGCCTGGGAAACCTCTCTCGAAATGTCACGACGCTGACGATGCATCGCCAGGGTCGCGTTTAGGATCCTGTTGTCGAGTATTGTCAGGACCCAATTCAGAAAAGTGTGCGGGTCTTTGCCTTCGAACTGGCGCATCTGTCGAGTGGCCTGCAGGTAGGTCTCCTGCAACACATCGTCCGGCTCCATCCGGGCTCGAAGCGTCCTGCCCATCTTCTCCGTCGCACGCGCCTTGATGGTCGAATGATAAGCTACCAACAGCTTCGCCATGGCCACAGAATCTCCCTGCTTAGCTTGGCGCAGCCATATGATTCTCTGTTCATTCTCGGCCATGCGGCACCCGGAACCGCTTGAAAGGAAGTCGCAACGCGAAGCCAGATTAACAGCGCTGTCGCGCACACATGATACCGCTGAAGCGTGGAATTCGCTCGCTTATTTCACTGACTCTCCGCACGAGCGGGCTCTCCGCTGTTTGACGCCGCGCTGGGCCTTGCGCGCTATGAGGGGAGAGCGTTTGTATGTCGCACAGGCATCAGCTACCATTGTTTCAGGGGCCGTGCCCGGGCACAGTGCCGCGCCTGTCAAGGTGGCAGCATGAATTTGAATCCAGAACATAAGAAGGCGGAGCAGCAGGAGCGTCTGGACGCACTCATTAATGAGTACTTTGACCGGCGATCAGCCGGTGAGGCGATAACTCCCGAGTCGTTTGCAGAGGAACAAAGTGATTGCGCCGAGGCTCTACGCCCCTATCTTGAGGGTCTCTCACTTCTGGACGAACTAACGATGTCCGGTCCAAAGGTGGACACCAGCTCATCAGCGTCGGGCCAAGAGTTCGATCTCCCGCGTATCGAGGGGTTTCAAGTCCTGGAGGAAATCGGGCGAGGGGGAATGGGAGTCGTCTACAAGGCAATCCAGGAATCGACAAAGCGAATCGTGGCGTTGAAGATTATGCTGTCGGGCCCATTCGCGTCGTCCTCGGCAAAACTCCGGTTCGAACGTGAGGTGGAGTTGGCTGCCCGGTTGGAACATCCGGCACTGGCCCGTGTCCTGGAAAGCGGAAGAACCTCGGGCCTGCAGTACTACGCTATGGACTTTGTGGACGGGCTTTGTCTCAACGACTACGCCGAACATGTACGCCAGGACACAACCAAGCTGCTCAGGTTGTTTCAGCTGATCTGCGAAGGAGTTCACTATGCGAACAGTCGCGGAGTTGTACACCGCGATCTGAAACCGGCCAACATCCTTGTTGATAAGAATGGTCAACCGCGGATTCTCGATTTTGGTTTAGCCAAGGGGATTGACCAGACAGGCCGGAAGCAAGAGCTGACTTCGGCGGGATCGTGCCCAGCCGCTGTTTTGGGAACCCTCCCCTACTTGTCACCCGAGCAAGCGGCGTGTAAAGCGGATGACGTTGACATTCGCACAGACGTATATGCCCTAGGGGTCATCCTTTGCGAACTACTCACAGGTTTTCCGCCCATCAACCGAAACGGAACTCCGGCGAAAGTGCTTGAACGCATTCTGAATGGAGACACTGTACTCCCTTCCCATCTCTGCAGCCAAATGAACAGTGAGCTGGAAACCATAATACTGAAGGCAATAGAGACAGAAAGGAATCTCAGATACGAAAGCGCTGGCGCTTTATCCCAAGACATCTCTCGGTATCTCAGAGGTGAACCCATTCTGGCTCGCCGGCCAACCAAGTTATACACATTGCGAAAGACGCTGACTAGGCATCGAGCGGCTACCACGCTGATCCTAGCGTTGCTCATGTTATCAATTGCAGCCATCCCACTCTCTCTATGGTGGCAAACACGTAGGGCGACAGCCCTGCGTCAACTGGCTCTCGCCAGCATGCAGAACATTGAGGGAGATACATCAGCCGAGGCAGCGGCCCGCATAGAGACAGCGTTGAAGCGCTCTGCAAACCCTCCAGAACTGCGACTAGTGTGGACGAGGGCGGCGTATAAGAACCTGGAGACGCGCGGCAAGGCGACAAGTTTCCTGGAGAAGGAGTTACAGGAGGATCCTGCTGCTTGGTATTTCCGGCTACTGCTGGCGGAAGTCTATAGAGAATCGGGAGCAGTAGTTCAGGCAGAAGAAATGCGCAATCAAGTAGAACTAGACGCTCCGAACACAGCCGAAGCTTGGTACATACGATCCTTCTGCACTCTTTCCCTTAATGAGTCACGCGATTGCGTGGAGCATGCCGTTGGTCTTGATCCTCATCATGGTTCGGCTTGGCACAGGCTTACTATCTTGCGTCTGAGAACCGGCGATATTGAGGGCGCCGCGCGTGGCGCAGACAGACTCATCGCCCTTGGGGACGAATCCGCCCGCTGGACAATGTTTAAAAACAGGCTGCTAATAAGGCAACAGAGTTTTGATGCGGCGCTTGCCGAGTGCAACGAAGTAATCGAATCCGGTTGCGCAAAGAACAAGGAGGATGCCCTATGTGGTGCGTACTGGAACAGAGCCATCATTCATCGGCGTTTGAAAAGTTATGCTGCCGCTGTTGATGATTACGACATGCGAATCAAGCTCGACAATCGCCTTACTGGCGAGGGATGGAACAGATACCAAAGAGCAACACCTTTGTGGATATTGGGGCGTGAGGAAGAAGCTTTGGCCGATTACGAGCGCGTCCGCGTTGCGCTGGGCTACCCGTTCTACTCTGACGCGCGCCGATTTCTCATCCTGAAGGGACAGGGCAAAGACAACGAAGCTGAGGCAGTCCTGTCGGCCGCCCTGAAAGACGCGACTGACCCTTCATGGTTGCGTCAGATATTCCGCTGCCTCGCCGGGCATATCCCTCCGGAGAGGCTGGTTCAGGAGGCCTTGGATCGCGGGGATCGTGAGCAGGTATGCGAAGCTTACTACTATGCCGGTGAGGTCCACTTGCTAGCCGGCAAAGTGAACATGTCGCGACGGATGTTTGAACGATGTGTTTTGCTAGGCTTAGATTTCGATGTTGACGAGATTCCGCTTTGCCCAATGAACGAATACGATCTTGCCCGCTGGCGTCTGGATACAATCCCGCCTGAAAGCGATTGACATGCTTTCCTCACGCCGACCGGTGGCGGCGCGCAGCACGAGAGCAATTCAATAGCACGATACCGGCCAACAACATCAGAGATTGAGGTTCCGGTATGGGGACTCTACCTGCGAATCCACCCGCGTTGACCTGTCCGGCCCCCTGTAATGCTCCGGCGATTAGGTTTCCGGTGATGAGTCCGTGGGCAAACTCAACTTCAGTGCGAGGTGCAAGAAGATTCATCCGGTGGTCGCCCCCAGACACGCGTAGTAGTTGAGCATCCAGAAGATTCATGAGAGTATGCTCGGAGCTTGCACCACCGGCATAAGTCCAGACCAAGCTATCAAAACTGGCAACGCCGGCGTCATCGGCAAGCACATTGATGAATAAGTCAGCATCTTCAGGCCCGGTTATGGATATTCCCCACGCAGCATCAAGGATCGACTCCTCGATTTCAAGCACGTTTGTTCCCGATTGCAGATTGACAAGCAGCTGACCCCATTGATTTACGTATGACGTGTTGACCTGCAACCCAGCAATGTTGTCACTGGCGTCAAGAAAGAAGTCGCTGACCAGCGTAAGGTCCATGGACGGAGTAAAGTTGGCTGAGGTACTCAAGCCGCCGCCGATTGATACGGAGGGGCCGGCAAAGAAGTCACCTCCGAGCGTAACATCGCCCAGAATGCTGCCTCCCGTTCCCAGCAGATCTCCTCCGGCATTGACCGCACCGCCAATACTAGCCCCGCGCAGGTCGAGATCGCCGCCGGCTTCCACACCGCCATTGTTAATCGCTCCGGTAATGCGCACATTTCCCCCTGCGTAGAGAGAGTACGGAGTCTGTGGTCCGAATGCGGCAACATCATGCAAGCTGAAGCCGCTGAAATAGGCGTTTCCGCCAACACCAGCAATCCCTTGGAAGTCGGCACCATATCCCTGCTGAGTTCGTCCGATATCTCCCAGACTATATACGTTGAAGTCAAAGGGGTCGAAGGCTACGGCCATGGCATTTGCCGAGGCGAGTATAGTGAACACAAAGCCGACCAGGTAAATTCGAATGCGCATTGTAAGGATTTTCTCCTGTGCGAGTCGTATGCTATGCCTTTGTCAGCATGTGTAGTATGTTTCTGCTGTGAACGCCACATCCGCATCTAGCAGCATTTTCAAAATGTCCTCTAACGAAGAGAGGATGCGTGATTATGAGACGCCTCAGAGCAAGACACGCAAAATAGGGGAAACACTGCACAAGTTGGTCAAAGTGGTTATCGGTATTTCGGGAGTCAGGAGAAGGTTCTCTGGCACGTTTGCACTAGGGCAAGACAATTGCCCGCGCAGGCGTTAACTCCGGAATCGACCAGAACACTAAAGGCACATCGCCCCTGTAAACCATCTCATGTGAAAAGCCGATTCATTGAATGAGTTGCAGGCATCCTGCGCAAGCGAAACCAAGCAAGCCTGAAGATGCCCAATCGTCACTTTTGACAGCACGCGCCTGCCGAATCATCGTGCTTGCACCACCAGTACCGCGAAACGGAAAATAATGAGACAGCCGACGACACAATACATGGGAGTTCGCCCTCTCGATTCTGACAAGGGCGCGTTCACACTAGTCGAAATTCTTATAGTAGTCATTGTCTTGGGAGTACTTGCAGCAATTGTAGTTCCCAGGTTCACGAACGCAGCGACCAGCGCACTGGATGCCTCCGTCACGGCCAACGTTCGTACCCTCAACACCCAGGCTGAACTGCTCTTCAGATCTCACCGAGCGAAACACTCTCCGGAGTCTGAGTGGATAACCACGGTTGAGAAACTTAAGGCAACGGTGAACGAGCAACTGCTGTCCGACTGGACTGTGAACGGCAATACCTTCATTGCCCCGAACAAGAGATGTTTCAGCTTGACGCTAGAGACAGCTTCAAGCGCAGCAAGGCTGGAGGAGATTGAGCAGGAGTCGACGGAATCCTCAGATGATGAATCTGGAACCGAATCCGAAACGTCCGAACCATCCGAAACATCCACGGAAGGCTTCACGAAGGAGCAGATCCAAGCCTTATCAATCGCCGAAATTGTGAATGCGGAACTCACTGCGGAGCAGGTGTCCTGGTTGACGCCGGAACAGCTTGCCGCCTTGAGCAATCATGATCTTGCCTCGTTCTCTTTAGAGGAAATCCAGGCGCTTAGTGCAGAACAGATCGACTCGCTAACCCATGACCAGTTCGCCGCGATTGCAGGTTCGCTGTCACCGGAGCAACTGGCCGCCTGTCGCCCGCAGCAGATAGCCGCCTTAAGCCAGGATGTTTATGACTCCCTGTCATCGGAGCAGAGAGAGGCTCTCACTGAGGCTCAACTGGACGAACGAGCTATCGCTGACGCTGTACGCGAGCTAAGCTACACCCACTTCGGATCGCTCACAGCGCAGCAGATTCCCTACTTGACACCAGAGCAAATCGCTTCGATTCCGAGTGACTACTACATGAACACTCTCTCGGAAGAGCTGAGGGCAGAGTTAACAAGGGAGCAGGTGCAGGCGATCGACACAAGCAGAGTGTCGGTGAGCTACCTGACGGAGTCGCAGCGACAGTACATCACCGACGATCAGTATGCGGCAATGGCCAAGCAAGGCGACATTCAGTACGTTCCCCCTGAGAAGGTTCCTCTACTTTCGCTTGATCTCATGGCCTCGATTTCGAGTGATTGGTATATGAGCCAAAACCCCGAGGAGGTGCGAGCAGCCTTCACAACTGAGCAAGTTCAAGCCATCAACACGAGCAAGGTATCGGTGAGCTACCTGACGGAGTCGCAACGACAGTACATCACCGACGATCAGTATGCGGCAATGGCCAAGCAAGGCGACATTCAGTACGTTCCCCCTGAGAAGGTTCCTCTACTTTCGCTTGATCTCATGGCCTCGATTTCGAGTGATTGGTATATGAGCCAAAACCCCGAGGAGGTGCGAGCAGCCTTCACAACTGAGCAAGTTCAAGCCATCAACACGAGCAAGGTATCGGTGAGCTACCTGACGGAGTCGCAGCGACAGTACATCACCGACGATCAGTATGCGGCAATGGCCAAGCAAGGCGACATTCAGTACGTTCCCCCTGAGAAGGTTCCTCTACTTTCGCTTGATCTCATGGCCTCGATTTCGAGTGATTGGTATATGAGCCAAAACCCCGAGGAGGTGCGAGCAGCCTTCACAGCTGAACAAGTTCAAGCCATCGATACGAGCGCAGTCTCCATCAAGTACCTTACTCAAGATCAGCGAGACGAGCTGACTTCAAGTCAAGTCCAAGCGTTGAGATCGAGCGACCTATCCCTCATATCTGTTGCCCAGGTGCCCGATGTGACTACAAGCCAGCTTTCGTCGGCAACAAGTTCATACTACTTTGGCCAGATACCTGTCAGCAATCTACAGGCCCTCAATCAAGAGCAGGTGCTGGCAATAAGTGAGACCATCTTCAACCAGTTCAAAGATCGATTTACAGAGGAGCAGCAAGGTTGGAGGGAGTAATTCCGCTCTACGGCCGAAAGCGGTCAGCATCAGTTGCCCATAGGCCGGACCTGTTTGCCCACAACACAGACTGGAGCAAGCTCTATCCAACTGTAGCGGCTGAACGCCAGTCCTCTCCAGTAGATTCCGGGGGCTTGATGATGCGTTTGGACTTACAGCGCCATACGGCTATCTAGAAAACAGACGCACCACATGCCGCCTTCCCCGGCTGCTTTCGCAAGTGGCTGCAAAGCAGGCAGAGGTTCGCGTCATGTGGCGCGCAGAGAATACGGAAGCTAGTCGGTTGCCTACCTGCGGCCCCTCTTAGCCTTCTTGGCTTTCTTGGCTTTCTTCGCAGGAGCCTTCTTGACTTTCTTCTTAGCCTTCTTGGCTTTCTTCGCAGGAGCCTTCTTAGCCTTCTTTGCCTTCTTGGCAGGAGCAGCCTTGGCAAAAGACATCTTTGGTCCTGTTTCGAGCACGAGGTTCAAACCGAGAACGCGAGCAAGACGCTGGGCCGTCTTGAGTCTCATCGACTCTTGCTTGCCAAGCATGAAGCATGAAAGCGTTCCCTCATCCATCCGTGCGGCGCGGCAAATCTTGTTCTGGGGCATGCCGCTATCCTTGATCGCCTGACGCAGCTGATCTTCCATCGACTTTGGTGATTTCTTGCTCATAGTGCACATTCCATCAGAAAAACGATACTGTCTCAGGAGCGTCAAGCAGAGGATCCACCTCCACCAATCGCCCCTCGCCCGCCCAAGCACCAGGGAATGGTAAGCTTTTTGACGCGTTGCCTACCATTGGACGTTAACATACACAACTGCTCCGCAACTCCCAGAAGCAGTTCGCCAAGCCAGCTGCCGACCCGCCCGCAAAAAACATAAGCATCGTGCAAGGCCTGTTGACCCGGCTGCCCCCGTACACCTAACGCATGGGGAGTAGGTTCTACAAACTCAGCGGCAGACACAAGGAAAAAATACAACTTTTTTTGCGTATTTTTTCAATTGGGTATAAATGATTGTACTTGTATGCCAACACATGAGGGGAACACCTTAGGCTGCGGGTTACGGCCATTGACGGAATCCTCCATAGTTAATACCCAGCTCAATGATTACCCTCAATTGGGCAGGCCACTAGAAGTGCAATAGCTGTTTTCTGGTATCACCAGGGTTCAGAGAAACTCACAGTTCCCTTTGTACTGTTTTTGCCACAGTGACAGGCTGCTCCGGAGGTGGGCGCGATGTAAAGAGCCCGAAAGGAGCGACGCAATACGTCACTACAAGGCCGCTCTTCTTCAAGCAACTTCGAATTGCTCGTTGCTTTTGCGGGAATAATGGGTAAAAAGGTCATGATTGGAGACGGAGATGGGTTACGCGCCAGTAGCTCAGTTGGATAGAGCACCGGATTTCTAATCCGGCGGTCGTGGGTTCGAATCCCCCCTGGCGTATTCATAATTTCCTAGCAGACAAACACTTATAACTTGCCGAGGGCGGTTCAAGCTTGGTACGCTCGCGCCATTGTAATGCGGTGCGAGGCCTTTGAACTAACAAACACGACCAAGCGAGTGTTGGATCTCCAGGTATTCTGCAGGCCAACTCCGGTCAGGGGCTCGACATAGCCCCCCCCTTCTTTCCAGAACTACCGCTCTTGTCACGAACAGCTGTTCGGCGTGAAGCCCGGCAATCAAAGGAAAACAAAGACCCTCGGCAGATGGAAAATTGCCGGGCTCTAGCGCCTTGCGAAGCTGGTGGAGGTCCCACGTCCTGGTCCTGAGGCTGTAGAGGGGAAACCTGAGCGAATAGGTGAACTGCAGGCGGAATAGCCGCAAAGCAGGGGCTTGACACCCTAATGCGAAGATAGGCAAACATGGGAACCTCGCAAAGGTTTGCCGATTTACGCACCCCAATGCAAGATCCAGATGCAATTGGGAATCGTTTTGAATACGTTTTGATCTAACTAATTTAACAAGGGCGACTTCCAGCGATAGCGTATGATGGGTGGAAGTGACTGTGATTAAAGCTCCATGGTTCGTTGCGTCCGCCGAGCTCGAGGGAGGATCCCTCCCCAATCAGTGTCCATTCTCCTGCAAGCATTGGCAGCTCATACCTGCTCGATTACGCCCAAGAAGTGATGGATCTCACCGCACTGCAAAGAGTGAGCGACGGACGATCGGCAAACTCATTCAAAGGCAACCAAAGAAGTGAGGCATGTACCCCATAGTCAAACCCTTAGAAATGCCCGATATTGGTAGTGGCCAGCAGCAATTGTTTGCACCTCGTCCCTCCATCCGGCCCGATGATCTGAGGTGTATGCTGCTGGCTCCTCTTTTTTTACGACTGGGATTCGTCAACTCGCAGGTCACACGGAGAGATCTTGCCAGAGCTTCGCGTCTATCCGACATTCCTGGGACGCAGGTGGGAATGGGTTGGCCGATCAGAACATGTTTCTTTGCGGCAATGGTGATGCGGACCACGCGCAGTCAACTGAAAACGTACTCATCTAACGCCCCCTGTGCGAATATTAGGCCCAGGAAACGGAAATGCGCCGCCCCGTTTGATTCGACGCCACATGGGCGAATCGCTTCCCTTTTTGGCCCTGGGGAGATCCGGAACGCCGCCATCTTCGGCGTGAACGCTTGCATGAGAGCAACGGGCAGTGGCTTTTCCTATATAACTGACATCCACTTGGCCAAAGTCGATTGAGACCGAGCAAGAGACTGCTTCCCAGCAGCGTCCACCGAACTCGCTAGTCATGCCTTGTTGAGGGATGATTCCGGGCCATTGCCCTCGTCGGTGATTCATGACATCACCGAAATCAGCCCCAAACCTCCATCGTGTTTAGCCACAATCATCCCCGGTGCCGCTTGGCAGCCCCCCCAACCGTGCCGCGGGGACAATTACGCCCTCAGACTCAGACATAGACCTCGGATGTCATCAATCAGATTATCCATCATATGCCATTTGAAACAGCATGAAGTCTCCCAAATCCACATCTGTATCGTCATCCAAGTCCGCATCAATGCCAGATGGGCAGGCGGCGGCAGGTGGGTTGTTAGGACCATTTAAGCAATCCACAAAAAGGGCCAGATCGTCCTCATCTACTACCCCATCGCCGTTGAAATCCGCCGGATCATCAACAACTCGGATATCATCGATCAGAATCGTAACGTATTCGTTGGCGTTAATACTGCCGTCGCTATCGAGAGATGCTCCGATCTGATCTGCATAGTTCAGAGCGCCGCCATCCGGAGTGTCGTAGCGAGCAGTGGCCAGGCTTATCTGGGTCGGCATAGTGCCGAACTCCTCCTCAAGGTTGATTGTTGCCTCGAGATAACCGCTACCGCCACCGGTGGCCAGTCCGGTTGTTGCTGAGGCGTCGAACCACCCGGCCCAGCCAGAGTCGTTCTCATTGCCAACGTATGCCGCCCAATCTGCAACTTGCCCGGCTTTGGCCCAAGGTTGCCCCACCAAGCTTCCCGGGGGATTGGCCAAGAAGATAAACCGGTCGTTTCCGCTGTCGGCATCCCAGGTGGCCAGGTACAGAGTTGTATCTATAACTCCGGCATAGAGAACGTTCCCGCTATTGGACGTGACAAGAGTTGCTGCCTCGTCAACTTGCCCATCCAGAACCCACTGTTGTGGCTGCGTACCGCCACTGACTGAGAAGTGCCAATCTTGACCATCGTTGTTATCCCAGGTCCCGGCACCGTCGTTGAATACCATGTCAATAACAGTTGCACTGGATTGCACGGGCAGGGTTATCTGCCAAACAGAGTCAACAGCATTCCAAGTCATCGCCGGATCCGGTTCAATCGTGGGCGTCCAGCCATTGAAGCCATGGTGAATGTAAACAGGGCTGGAGCTGGCCAGGATTCTCCCTGCAGGGTTGTAGGTTATAGTCACATCCTGTCCTGCTTGGGCAGGATCAGGGCTTATCTCAACTACGTCATCATCTGGAGTGCTGCCGGATCCGTCCCCTACGAAGACATGTTGGATGGGGCTTCTGGCTATAACGCCCTTGCCATCAATAGCCTCTACATAGTAGTCGATGAGTACACTCTCAAGCCCGGTCACCTGAACATAGTATTCGTCAGCTATGTAGGTGGGCATTTCGAAGAAATCGATACCAGGATCATTGTGAAAGTTCCCAGCGGGAAAGGCCCTTTGGCTCATGACAAGAGATTGCCACGCTCCAACCTCAGCCCCTCCGGCGTAGGTTTCATTCTGAATACTATCGAGGGGGTTCGTGCCATCAACGTCAATCCTGTACTTGAGTGTAACGCTAGTAACACCCGAAACATCATGGACGAATGTCCAGACCCAGAAGTCCCCATTTGAGTTGTACTGCGTATACCCGTATTGCGGTCCGAAGTTAGTTGAACCGGGATTCCACGGATGGCGTTGGGGAATCCAGATTGTTGGTGGCGTGCTGTCAGCTGAAGCGTCTCCTATGACCGAGTCGGCATGCTCTACAGCCTCGTTGCATGCAATCGTGGGTTTTACCTCCATATCAAGAGCAGTTCCGTAATACATGTACCCGGAATTGAGAGAGCCGAGGAAGTAGTGCCATGCCCTTTCCGCGGCGCTGGTTGTCCCATCCGGGTAGAGGATCTTGTTGATGTTGACGCCTCCTGCTATTTGTTCGGCGGTGTCGACCCGATTCTGTGCTGCTGTGATCACTGCCCAATTACGTTCATCCTCAGCCCACCCTCCGGGAATATCCACCTGGCCAGAACCGTTCACCAAGGGCCAATTCCAATTGAGCATGATGGGAGAGCCGAAATCGCCATCCGCATTAACCCAGGCTCCATCCTCCACATGAACGAGGTCATTGCCTGGTACGGGGTGATCAGCGAGGTACTCCTCAACGACGGTAGCCATGTAGCCAGCCCCCTGTGCTTGTGAGACGAGGTTCGGCGTAGCTTCCAAGTAGTAGCTGTAGCCACCACCCCAGGCGTTATCTCCATCATGAGCCATTAGTACAAGCATGGGACGGCCAGGATCGTTGTGTGCTTGCAGAGTGTTGAATTGATCAAGCCCCATTGTCCCGTAACCGTTATCCCAACTGATTGCCTGAGCCGCGGGAACGACAATCGTTTCGTGAGCAGTCCCACTCGCAGGATCGACATATCGTGCACGGTGGGGAGTATAGCCGAACGGAATGGCAGTGGTCGGTGAACAGCCACGGTCAATATGATCACGATACCAGTCGCCCTGGTCAGCATTAAGCTGATCGGCAAGGTTTGGGGGATCGCAGTTAATACCTCCCGTTCCGTAGACGACCGGGAAATTCCCACATGCACGCGAGAGGTGCTCGCCACTGACAATCACCCAATCGATCCCCTCCTCCTCCAATACTTTTATCATGCGAGTACTAAAGGCCATCTCAGGAGGAAACAATCCCTTTGATATCGTCGGTGAGCTGCCCCAAGCATTGCTGTATATGGCCTTGTAGAGCTGGATTTCTTTGCGCACCGCGCTCTCGTCGCACAATGGCAATAGCGGATGATGAAAAGGGAAAACAACTATGTCACATCTCGGCTTGGACTGCCCGACGGTCGTCCAACCTCTAGCTTCACGAAGCGATCCATACCAATCCCAGCTGTATCCGAGCTGTCCAGCGTTGCCCAGACTGAAGACATTCTCAATCAATCCGCCAGAGTAGCTGATTTGGGCACCCGCTTCGTCATAACCACGGATAGCGTTGATACAATCACGACAGCGGTACTGGTAGGCCGCCTTACGGTCATCGAGCCCGAATATGTCACGAAGATTGTTCTGTGGATGAGATGCCCCGCCATCAGTTCGCTGAATAGACTCCCAGGCAACCTCATACCGGTCATCCCCCCAAGGCCGCTGGTCGGGCCAGTAGATCGGCTGCTCCAAATGCCAGAGATAGGTGAAATGGAGTTGCTCCGCCTTAACCGACGCCGAGCCAGCCCAACCAGCTATAGCCGCAACGAACACAACGCCAGCTTTCAAAGACTTGTCCTTGTTCATCTTTAACCTCTTCAATGACATCGCCTCAACCCACACGCTCTTATCCAACCGCGTCCCTCCAATAGTGGATCGCCATCCATGGAGGGCCAGTTTCTCTAACTAGTTTAAAGATATTCTTTGGCCCCTCCCAATACAAGAGTGTTACCCAAAAGTGCATGACTCACCCCTCTCTGAGGCTTCCGCCAGCAAGTCTGGAGTACCCTCAGCGGCAACGATGTGCTATTGTCTTGGTTTCAGACCACCTAGCAGCGATTAGCGGGTGTATTTCGGTTAACTTGGAGTCATAGCTATGAAATTGTTCGCCCTGTCCCTGTGCTTTCTTACTACGATCCTGGCGGCCACCGGGTGTATGGAAGTAGGTGATATACTTAACGCTATAGCGGTGAGCATAGGTGAATCAGGAAGCCAAAGCAGCGATGCCACTCCGACACCTACCCCGACGCCAACGCCCACCCCGACGCCCGCATCGGACGAGGAACTTGATGCCCTCCTGGACGCTGAAACGCTCCCCTCCCTTCCGGCCGATGCCAAGCTGACGACGACGGAATCCGGGCTGCAATACTACGACTACATAGTTGGGACAGGCGATGTCCCATCATCAACAATTGCGAACGTTGTTGTTGACTATGCCGGTTTTTTGGAGTCTGGCGCCCGGTTCGACAGCGGACGAGAAGTAAGCTTCGCGCTGAACCGACTCATTCAGGGATTCACCGAGGGAGTAAGTACGATGAAGGAAGGTGGTCAGCGGCGAATAGTGATCCCGCCTGACTTGGGCTATGGCGCAAACGGCAACTCAAACGCGGGGATTGGCGGGGACGACACGATTGTCTTCATAGTAAAGCTGATCAGCACGGAATAGCGCAATGAGCGCAAGCGGTGCTGGGGCCTGCAATCTGAACGGCCTGCTCTAATCAACGCTGCCCGTTTCGGGAGGATTCAACACCGTCCTGCGTTGTCCAGTCAAATGGCTTGCGAGCCAATGTAAACGGTCGATGCTGTGAAACGCTAACCAGCAAGGCGATGGCCAAGAAGTTGGTCAACAAACTGCTTCCCCCGTAACTTACGAACGGCAACGTCATGCCGGTTATAGGCATAAGGCCAATGGTCATCCCCACGTTGATGAGCACTTGAGCGGCAATAAGGCACACAACCCCCATCGCCAATAAGCGCCCGCATGGCTCAGCAGTTTCCGAAGCTATCTCCACACCCGCGACAACTATGACCACGTAGCAAGCCAATACAACAAAGCAACCAATGATGCCCCACTGATGCCCCACAATTGCGAACACAAAATCGTTATGGCGATCGGGAAGGAAGTTGTATTCCACGTAGGTTCCTCGTCCCCATCCCTGCCCGAATGCCCCACCGCTTCCGAGTGCTGCCTTTGAGCGGACAAGCTGCATTCCACTTGACGCTTCCCACTCCAGTGCCTCCTGTCGGGAAACACCGGTGAAGGTGTACTTCTCAGGATCGGCAATGATCCTTCGCCGCAGACTATCCGATTGCATAGCCACTGCCGCTATGCGGCTTTTCTGGTATGCGTGCAGCTTGGTCCAGGCGACAGGAGCAAGCAGCAGCCCAATTGCTATAACAAGACAGAGATGTCGCTTCCTGGCCCCGGCAACATAGAGAGTGCCAAACAGAACCGGAAAGAAGAGAAGAACTGTCCCCAGATCAGGCTGTAAAAGAATCAAGCCCATTGGCAAAGCAGACATCACGAAGGGGAACGCAAGGCCGGTGAACGTCCGATAGTTCCTTCGAAACCGCAGGTACCAGGCTAGGGCCAATATGTAACCCACCTTCATCACCTCCGATGGCTGCAATGGCAACCCGGGAAACTGGATCCACCGATGTGCTCCCCGCGTAGACGGCACTAGGCCACCAAAGGATGTGTGAAAAAGCTTAGCCAAAACCAAGGGTACCAGCAGCGCAAGGCAGAGTGCGAATATAAGGTATGAGTAGCGGGAGATCCTGAGATAGCCAATCCGCAACACCACAATGGAACACGCAGCTGCGATTAGGGCCACAATCACTTGTTTGATCGCAAACACACTGCTTGCGACATCTCTGCCTCCCACACGGACCGTCTTGGATGCGCAGATGGCGGCCACGCCAATAAGCAGCAAGACAGCCACCGCAAAGACTACTGCCAATCCTGGCTGAGTAAGCTTACTGGTAGCCTTCTTCATTCTCCGCCCTCCTCGACAGAGACCGGAACACTGTCCGGATCCAAATCGGGCCCCAGCACGTCGATGAGCACGCGCGCGAGATCTTTGGCAACAGGACCGCTGGTCCTCCCACCGCTTCCGCCGAATTCAACCATAACAGCAAATGCGATTCGTGGGGGAACACCTGCAAGAATGTCACCTGCCGCGTCCACTGCCTGCAGATATCCGGCAAACCAAGCATGCGAATGCTTTCGACCGTTTTCCGGCGGCTCATCAGGGAAACGCTCGTTCACCTGCACATCGCGATAGTCGAAGGCGCAGCCCGGATGCTGGGAGACGAAATCACTGATGGCATCACGTCGCGTGGTTGCCATCTGAATGGCTACACCCTCTCGGCCTTGCGGATCTTCATAGGCTATGCGATAGCTGACGGGCCACGGACGTGCTTCAGCGCTGCCTGTCTTTCCACATATGGCATATCCTGTAGAAGGTTCGAGGTAGACTGTACGATGGGCTGTTCCGTCTGAGTCATTGACAACACCCCAAAGCCCTCTGTTGATTTCTCTCCAGTAGGCCTTCTCTCCAGGAAGAATCCACGCAGCATCATGCCTTTGTTCAGCGATCAGGGTCACGAAGCGGAACTCTCCCGAGGCGTAAACGGCCATCAGGTTTGCCGCCTGCACCGGAGTCACGCTGACTTCCGCCTGTCCGATGGCAAAATGCCGTGCCTTGCCTGGTGTTACTGTCTGCCCAACTGATGCCAACCAACTTGGGGTCGGATTGATCCCAAACGTTTCCTCCATGAGGCCGATTCCGGTTGTTCTGCCAAACCCGACCATATCAAAATACGCACACAAGTTAGTCACGCCAACCAACTCACCGGTCTTGTACATGAAGATGTTGCATGAGTGCTTGATGGCCTGCCACGCGGTCAACGATCCATGACGCATCCGCTGTCCACTTCCTGCAGCGGCCCAACATCGCCAGCGATCAGGGTAGTTTGGAAAAAGATATCCGTTGCACGTGAACTGAGTGCCAAGAGATATCCTGCCTGTGTTGAGACCGGCCAGACAGGCCAATGGTTTTACTATGGAGCCCGGCGCATAATGGTTAGCCACGGCGCGAAAACGCAATGGCTGGCGCCTCGTATCAGCTCTCCAGGTCCCGTAATCCTGCTGGAAACGGGTCACGTCGAACGAAGGGTAGGACACCAAAGCAAGGCATTCTCTGCTGGGAATATCCAATACAACAATCGAGCCACCGCAGGACACTGGTAGCCGCTCAATATGACCGGCAAACATCGCATAGATGCGATTCTGCAGATCCTCCCGAATAGTGAGATGTATATCCCGCCCCGCGACCGGTGGAGTGCACTCGACCACGACATCTTCGCGCGTACGCTGAAAGCGACCACGACTCCCGCGCAGAAGAAACTCCGCAGCACGCTCCACCCCGCTAACGCCGAGTCGTTCACTACCGAGGTAGCTGCGCAGTGGATCTGAGGCAAACGGATCCTCATCCAGCACGGAGGCGGTCACCGGCCCGAGCCGACCGATGACATGTGCTAGCGGCGGGCCTGCATGGCAGACCCGGGCAGTAGAATCGTCAACGCTCACCCAGGGATAACGCCCAAACACAGCACGCGCTTTCACCTGCTGCTGATCATCCAGTCCCGGAATGATGGAGTGATGCATGCGCTCCTCCCTTACAGGAGCATCAAACCCACGGTTCCGAGCCACAGCCTCTCTAATTCCTGAGATACGACTGCAAATCCCATCTGCTCGTTGTTTCAGGGCGTCAGTACTTTCCCCACTAAAGAGGGAAAGGTCCCGCCACATAGCCTCGATTTCTGCGAGGAAATGGCGCTTCACGTCTTCCGTTGTTCCACCGTCCCCATACCTTCCTCTTCGACGAAAACGGTTAACTTGCCCGTTAACATAGACAGAATCCAAGGAGAGCACACCATAATGGACGTTGACATCCCAGCAAGGTTCCTCGGTCGCTAGTGGCTTCCCCGTACGATCTAGAATGCGTCCCCGGACAGCGGGCACCGTTCGGACCGGCAGAAGCAAAGCATCGTCAGCCTGTCGACGATAAACGTCAGCATGGATAACCTGCATATCCACCAATCTGGCAACGATTATGGCCAAGGAGAACATAAGCAGAGCCAGCAGGATTTTCAGCCGAATCTCGAACATTGTTTAGCCGTATATGAATCTACCGAGCCCTTCAGCCTTGCCGGAATACTCCAACAAGCGACTCGGTATGGTGATGCAAAGAACAAACACTCTTCTTACTCCCCCGCTGGCCGAGAACCTTTCATCACTTTGCCCGGTGCAAATGGCTGGCTAGTCACTGGGCGTGAGCCAATCCGGCATGGCTATACCGAGGTGACGAGAGTCCCAACCAGGGCGACATCTTGAGCAAAAGCGCATGCAGCGGCGGTGCCCAGACAGCGCTGTAAACCGCAATCAGTCCGGCGGTCACAAGATGCCCACTCACCGACCCACCACCAAAACCGCCGCATAGCAGATAATAAAGAAGTAGACTGGCCTGCACCACAATCGCAGATGCAAATGTAATCGCAAAGTGTGAGAGCGGATGCGTCCTGAACACGTTCTCACGTGTAGCGTAGGCAACCAGCGCAGCAAGCGCATAGGCAATGGAAAGCACTCCGAATCGCTCGGCAGTCTGAAAGTCGGCCAGCAACCCAATGAACCATCCAGCGATGACGACATCCAGAGTGCGCGCGTGCATAGCAAAGAACACGGCAATTACTACTATCCAATCCGGACGAACGCCTCCAACAGCCATGTGCGGAGCAACAGTAGTCTGTAACGTAACACAAGTGACGGCCACCGCTGCGAACGCCATCCATCTCATGGTGATCCTACCTCCATGTATCCAGTGCCCGGATCGTTGCTACTACTTGTTCCAGGGAAGAGCTTCACAGGGCGGCTCTTCCCCCAGGATCTCCAGTATCGCCCGCGCAGAGGCGACTTGCAGTCTCGGATCAGCACCGTTATTCATGATCCTCTCCAGAGCGTGGAGGGCTCTCGGGTCTCCGATTGCTCCCAATGCGAACACGGCCATCTGACGAACGCGAAGCGTCCTGTTCTCCGCCGGGTCATTGCGCGCGTTTTCCTTGGTTCTATAGTTCAATCCGCGGTATGCAACATCGTATCCGTCGTCAAATCCTATTTTTCCCAATGCCCTGGCGGCGGCCAGCTTGGTCTCAATGTGCTGTGCTGACTTGAGTTTCTGAGCAAACAACTCCCGGTATTCCTGCCCCGGCACTTTGCCCAGCACCGTAAGCGCAAACGCCTCCTCGGCACCGATTCCACTGTAGGCCATGGCGTACACAGCCGCCTGCGCTTCCTCAGCTCCAAGGAGCACCAACGACTCCAGCACATTGGCTCTCAATCCGGGATCAGACTCCTTCATTGCCCGCGCCAGAATCTTGATGGCCCCAGTCTCCCCCAGCCGGCCAAGGATGAGGGCAGCATGACACCTGGCAGCTAGGTCCTGATCATCCAACAGCACGCCAGCCAACTGTCCCGTATAGCTGGAATCACCCAACTTATGCAAAACAAAGATTGCCGCCAATCGGTCGGAACTAAGCTCGCTCTGCAACAGCTTGCGAACGGCTGATTCGCAGACATTGTCTTGTCTAACCCCCAGAGCCATCAGGGCAGCAAACCGTACTGCGGGCACCTCGTCTTGCAGCGCCACCCTTATCCAAGGGAGAGTGTCCTCATTCGTGCAATCCTGCAAAGCCTCAATCGCCTGTACGCGAACAGTGGCCGAGTATTCATAACTCAGACCGTGTTTGAGGCACTCGGTCGCTCTCGCCCGCAGTTCCACAGCCTTACTTAGATCATATGTTGCCTGCGAACAGCCTCCAGCAAGGCCCGCAACGACTGCTATTGCACAACCCACGATCGAGCTTCCGTTGGAGATTCCGGATCGCCGGCAAAAACCGCTGTGTATTCTCATAGTGAGGCTGCCTCCTTGGACGCTCTCGCTGCCAGTGAACGCACCAGAATGTAGTCAAGATAAAACAATCCCCAGCAGGTGGCACACAGAATGGCGAAAAGATCGCCATGACGAGAGTAAAAGCTGTGCCTGCTATCAACGCGTACTCGGGATACGCGAAACCCATCGACGCCAGGCCCCACTGCAACGCCGTTTTTCTCAACCATGTGATGAACACGGCCGTCGGGATCCACAAAGCAACTGATGCCGGTGTTGACCGCGCGCGCCACGCCGACACGGTTTTCGACAGCACGAAACACCGACGCTGCAAGGTGCTGTGGAAGTTCCCAACTATGTGGAAACCATCCATCATTGCTTAAATTCAACAGAAAATCACAGCGTTTTTCCCCACCAGCCCCGGTGACGAATCGTCTCGATACGTATGGCATTACGTTCTCATAGCAGATCGGAGTCCCAAAGGTGTACGAACGTCCTCCTTGTGAGCGAGAATTCATCGCAAACGTACGAAACTCACTGCCCGGTGATAGGGAATATTCGTAATTCTCGCCGCCAAACGGAAGGTGACGATTGAGCCAGAGGTACATAAAACGTAGCGGTCCATAGCGAAACGGCACATACTCACCGATCAGAACCAAATGAATCTTATCGTATCGCTCCGGCCGACTTCCATCGGGCGGAAATACGAATGCTGAGTTGTAACGAAGTTCCTCCGCAAGGATGTCATAGGGCCGGGGCTCTGATGAAGCGCTGCCGGTAACTACGTATGCCTTATACCTGATCGCAGCATCTCGCAACGCATCGTAACAAGCCTGAGGTCGCATGGCGTACCAAGACGGCCACCACCTGCTCAAAGGCTTGCTGAGAAACTCCTCGTTCAAGTACATGCTCCAGGGAGTCTCAGGCAGTAGGAACATGTCCGGGTTGCTAGCCCCGGCCTGCGCCAGCAACTCGAAGTAACGAGCGGCACGTTGCCTCGGTGTGGGTTCTCGGTCGGAAGTTTCCGCATCAACGTAGTTTGGGTAGTTACCCTGCAAAATAGCTATGCTCGGCCCTTCAGTGATTGTGTCTTGCCTCAGGCGGAATACGCCGTAGGCCAGACAGCAGACAACGACCGTAGCCGTAAACACCAGACTTTGTCGCGTCAATCGCGGGGGAGTCTCGCTCGGACAACGGCGAGGCCAACCCCACTTACTTAGAAGTAAATCGGCCACCAAACCGTTTACCGCTGCAACAACAAAGCTAACACCGTAAGCCCCCACGAGATCGCTGATTTGAATCATCGGGAGCATATTGTGATGAGTGTGCCCCAACAAGCCCCAAGGGAATTTGGGAAGCAACATCGATCGAACAGCTTCGCAGCCTACCCAAATGACCGGAAACATAACCGCCAACGGCATGCCTCTCCGGCGTACCATGTGGCGTACCGGACAAGCGACCAGCGGGAAATAGAAAGCCAGAGCAAGAAACAGTACAGCTGCACCGGCGAAAGTGACCAGAAACATCCAATGCATACTGACGGTGAAGAAGAGCGCACCCAGGACGTAGCTCATCAAGTACATTCGCCGCGCGGAAGAAGTCGCCCCGATTACAACAAGCCACGGTACAAAACAGATGTATGCCAGGGGCCAGATGCTGATCGGTGGGAAAATCACAACCAACATGCCCAAGGTCATGGCCACCCCAAGCAGGAGCAGATACCAGGACTCCACGACTATACCCTGTGGCGGACCGCTTTGCCGATGGGCCGATCGGGTGGGGACAGCCGAATGTCCCTTCTCTTTCGAACGATGTGATTTCAACGATGCTCCCATCCTTGGCAGCGCCGCCGCTATGGTATGACGCCGGAATAACTAACTCCATGCAGTTGCTCGCCCGGCAATCGGCGGTTACGCCGGTTGCCCAAGCAGCACAACATCGACCGTGGCGCCGTCGCCTATGGCCTGCGCGTGCGGAGGGCGAACTAACAGTCCATTGGCCTCGACCATCCCAAACGGATCGCCGGACCCTCCCCAAGATAACGGCAACGCGAGCAGGCTACCACCTTCATTCCAACGAACTCTGGCAGGCCAGTAGCTCTGCCTGTTGCCGGTGGCTTGCGCTGTACCCTGCAGTCTGGCCCTTACAGGCTTCGGCATCTCGCCCTCTCGCCCCTGCATCGCCGCCAGCGCCGGCTTCACAAGCAACCAGAAACCAATAAACGCACTTACCGGGTTTCCCGGCAGGCCAAACACATAACACGGCCGATTGGTCGTGCCGAACAACGTTGGCCGCCCTGGCTTAGTGCGCATCTTCGCAAAGTGCATCTGCACACCACACTCCCTCAGTACGTCCGGCACCAGATCCTTCGTCCCCATGGATATGCCACCGGTAACGAGCAGGCAATCCGCCTCCAGTCCCTCTGCAACTGCACGGAGCAACGACTTTTTGTCATCTCTGACCGGTCCCAGAAGCTTCGATCTTCCTGACGCCACGTACGGCGAGCCTGAAAGCAAAGCCATCAACATCGGGCCATTACAATCCCTGATCTGCGAGCCCGCAGGCGCCTTATCTACGTCAACCACTTCGTCACCAGTGATCAAGACAGAGACTTCCGGCTGCATGTACACTTGCATCCGTGCGGCGCCGGCAGTGGCTGCCGCCCCGATTTGACAAGGACCAAGCAAGGTGCCCGCTTTCAGAATCCGCTCTCCCTTGCGAACATAGGCCCCCGCCCGGCAAACGTGATCCGATGCCTTGGGAATCTTGTTTATGGTGACCGAGTTGGAATCAGAAGCTTGCGTGTGTTCAACCATGACCACAGCATCGCACCCCGGCGGCAAGGGTGCCCCGGTGTTAATCTGAACCGCCTCACGCTCGCCCAATGTGCACGTCGAAAAGCCACCAGCCTCTATTGAGCCCACAACTTTCAGATCAGCGGGCACAGAACGAAGATCCGCAACACGCACCGCATACCCGTCCCTCAACGTCCGATCAAACATGGGTACGTCTGTGTCGCAGAAAACGTCGCCAGCCAATGTTCTCCCAAGACAGTTGGATATGGAGATATACTCGGTGCCGAGCGACTGCATTCGCTCACCAACTATTCTCTGCGCCTCTTCAACGGTTACGTGGGTCAACAAATCGCTCATGTGGACGATTGTGGCTCAGGCTGGTGCGTCGGTCAAACTGTTTGGCGAGCCCCGATGAACTTGTTGAACCACGAGAAGATCGCCCACTTACCATTGGCCCTGCTTGCTCGGTTGTAGTTTCAGTTCGGGCTTTGCAGCTAGAGGACCGTACCCAGCCAATCCCATGCGAACGGCGCAGTTGAAACACTTGCAGGGACTGCCCGACCGGAAGGATAGTCCGCTGCCAGATGACTTTGCGGAGACTAAAAACAGCTGATCAAGACTGGTGTACGTCTTCAGAGCGCGAAGTTGCTGCCGCAAGGGCGACTCACTCGTGACCTCGCCAACGGTTACTTGGAGCAACTCAACGGAGTCTTGCCATCCAATAGGGAAAATCGCAGCAGTAAGAGAAGCCCGCATGAACTCCTGATCATCAACAAGAACGTCGGCAGGTGATACGGCATCCATCAAGGCAGCTTCATCGTCCACATGGTTCAGACCCAGCAAATGGCCCATCTCGTGCGAACCGACGTTTCCAATGGCCACACCCAATTGATCCGTTGTTGGAGTCCAAGTGAACACCGATGGATCGAACGCCTCGGTGAATATGATAGCGTTATCTCCGTGCTCTTGATTATACGAATCCACACCTTCCGCTATCCCAAATGCGATCTGATTGTATCCACCAAAGATAACCTCCGAGTAGTCCACGCCCACCGGCAGTTCGTCATCACTCGTAAGAATCTGAACGTCGAAAGCAGCGAAGTTTGAAACAAAGGTCTGCCGTATAGATTCCTTCAAGGAGTCTGTCTGTCCAATGTAAGTGTCATCGATAGCATCTGCGTCAAAAGCACCAACTGTGAGATTGCCGAAAACCGGATCAACGATGTGTCCTCCCTCGAAGTTAAGGAGAATGACCTGGCGCTGTGGCGTGATAACGTCTCCGGCATACGTAATGTTTATGTGTAGAGTGTAATCTCCGGAGGTTGCCTGAACGTAATTCGATGCGACAGCAACGTAAACGGCGGAGGAATCTGTTCTGATTGAATGCTCAATTACCGGGTCAGCAGCTGGATCAGCGGCACTTGTATCTGTATCCTCCGCGATCAGTTCCGCTTCATCGTCAAACAATGCAAGAGCAGTGCGCAGGCTTTTACCCACCCTGCTGATCTCCACCACTACCAAGTCTCCTGCCTGCACGGAGTTGAGCTGATATACATCGACATCACTCGCCGGAGAGATAGAGCCTGATATTAGAGCCGATCCATCTGCCGCAAGTTCAACAACGGCGGCATCGGCAAACGAATCGTTTGGCTCCCGGTCTGTGTTCTCTCCACCGGGCGGAGTCACTTGGCATCCTCCCGTGAACAAGCAGTTGGCCAGCACTGCAAAACAAATGAGGAATCTCAATGGCTCCGGTCGCTTACTCATTTACAGTTCACTCTTCGTACCGATACTCGCTCACACTCGAGGGCAGGCCTTTGTGGTGAGGTACTCGGATTCTATTGCGTTGAAAGTCCAAGCGCGGCATCACACACCCGGAACCTACCAGAGAAAACAGGTGTTCAGCCGCTTCACTCGGATAGAGCTTACTCCAGACCGAAGCGGGTGATCTCACCAGTATTTGTAGGTGACTGCACGCATCACCTTGCCGCCGAAGTATACTTCGACGACCTGTGTCCGGGAAGACTTCACCCCTCTGGCAATGCGGCTATTAGCTGCTCAATCTCCTGCTCCGAATTGTAAAGATGGGGGCTCGAGCGCAAGCGTCCAGACCTGGTTGATACGACGATGCGATGCTCGCTGAACAACTGCTTCTGCAGCGCAGCTGACTCCCGCTTATCAGAAACGAATGAAACAATACCGCTGGCCTCAACTCCCTCGCGAGGACTAAAGACCCGATATCCTTTCTCTTGCACGCCGGCGCACAGCATATCTGTGTGTTTTCTCACCCTCTCCCAGATATTCTCAATGCCGATCTCCATTAGAAAATCCAAGGCCCCTCCAAGTGCATAGATCCCCATCAAGTTGTACGCCCCAGTATCGTAGCGCTTGGCCGTACTCTGGAGTTCACGACTACCATGCTCAAAATCCATCGCCCCCTCCATGCCTAACCACCCCACAAACACCGGGGCAACCTCCTGCAGCAGCTCCTTACGAATAAAGAAAATACCTAATCCCTCCGGCCCGCAAAGCCATTTGTGGGCGTCGGCAGAAAGGAAATCGATGTGCATCGCCTTGACGTCGACAGGTAACACGCCCAAAGATTGTATTGCATCCACACAGAGCCACACACCTCGCGAACGGCACTCCCGCCCTAGAGATGCCAGGTCACTGCGAAAGCCACTCGCGTATTGCACTGATGAAATGGTCACCACCCGTGTATTTTCATCAATGCTCTCGACAATCTCTTCTAGTGGAATACGACCATTCCTCTCCCGCACTTGTCGAATCGTCACTCCCCGCTTCCTCAGTGCCAGCCAACAGTGTACGTTGGCCGGGAACTCGACATTCGTGGTCACCACATTGTCACCTGGATTCCACGCGATCCCAGTTGAAACGAAATTCAGCCCCTCCGTCGTATTCTTCACAAAACAGATCTCGTCTGCAGTGGCGTTAAGCAACGAAGCCGACAGTCTGCGCACTCGCTCTGCCTCTTGATACGCAGATCCTCGGACACAACTGTGGTCCACCGCCTCCCCGAGGAAGGTCTGTACAGCCAGAGCGGATCGGCGACACATTGGCGCCACCGCCGCATTGTTCTGATAGTTATAGGTCTTGGTTATCGGAAACTCGTCTCTTATGGCGTTCCAATCCATACTGCCTCTCCTGCAGGCTACTTCAGCCTATTGACATCTGCATCCGTGACACGACCATGTTTGCGATGACCAACAGACCGAATAGAAAAGCGGCCGCGGTGCTCAACCGTCTGATGCCGGTCCTCTGGGATGACAACTACTTTGTTGCGTTTCATAAGCCGCCAAGAATCGACTTTGATGGCTCCGTTCGCAAGTTCGGACCCTCAATAATCCAAGTCATCACCCATACAGCCCAGATATCCGACATTGAGTTGCAGCCCGGCGGGGAAGCCCTAATCCCGCTTGTGCTTCCGGAGCGATCGGCCTCAGGATTGGCACTCTTTGCCAAGTCTCCGGAAGCGGCGCGGCGTTTCTCCGGGATGGCCGCAACTGACAAACTTCTTTTCGTACACTCTGCAGTCGTCAAAGGCAAACCTGCCAGAACAAAAATGGCAATCAAGCCCTCCACACAGAACAGGAAACGGAACCCAGAGGCACGCAAGCCCAAAACAACTCCCAGCAAGCTTCCCTCCGCCAAGATAGAGATAGTCGAATCGCTGAACGAATACCACATCGCCCGGTGCAGTTCCAGAACCGCCGGCTTCGATGATTTGCGGCGATGCTTTCGCGCTGCGGGCAATCTCACCATAGCTGGTGATGTGCGTCCCAATCCCTACGCACCAGAACGAGCACAACGTCCGGCAAGAAGGCCAATGATACATCTGGAACAACTACAGTTTCCCCATCCCTTTGAACAGAAGGCGGTATCAATATCCGACCCGTCGCCCCGCGCGTTCAATGCCTTCTTGGCCACACGCAGGCCGATCGAAGAACACCTGCAAACGGCACTGACAAGAAGAATCGAGCAAATCATCGATCCTAACACTGACTGCTACCGTCTCTTCACCGGACGAGCGGAAGGCTACAGCGGACTTATTGCCGACAAGCTCGGCGATGTTGTCGTGATTGAGATGCAGCAAGGCAAGTTCGAGGGCGGCGAACCGGTCATCCGCCAAGTAGCCAATTGGTACGCGAAGATTCTGGGAATCAAGACTGTCTATGGCAGAGTGGCACCGGTCACTAGGTCGGGAGGAACAGAGGCGAACAGCCGAATCGGCAAGGTGGAGTTGATCAAGGGCGAGGCTGTCGATGAGATAACCGTCACGGAAAACTCAGTCAAACTGATCGTCAAGCCGGCAGCGGGGCTATCGTTCGGATTGTTTATGGATCATAGAGAAAATCGCAAGAGAATCGCTGGCTTGGCCAAAGGGAAGAACCTGCTCAACCTCTTCGCTTATACGTGCGGTTTCGGAGCAGTTGCGGCCGCCAGGGGGGCGGATACCACAACCAACGTAGATTTGACCGCAGGGAATCTTGAATGGGGAAAGCTCAACTACGGGCTTAACAATATCGACCTGTCAACTCACACATTCATCCGCAGCGACGTCTTTGAGTACTTCAAACGCGCAACCAGACAGGGGCGTATGTTTGACGTGATAGTCATTGATCCTCCCAGCTTCGCGAGGACCAAGAAGCCTAAAGGCACATTCCAGATAAAACGTGATCTGGTGAAGGTCATCCGCGAGGCTATGCCGCTACTTGCAGGAGGCGGTCATATGCTGATTGCCACGAACAACCGCCAATTGCCGCTGGATTTTCTCGCAGAACAGGTGAAGTTAGCTGCCCAGAAGCGTGCTTTTCGTATTGTAGCCAAGCCCAAACTTCCGGCCGACTTCGCGCCGGATCCCGCATTGCAGAAGGCTATTGTAGTACGATTCAGCTAGGTACGAATGACGACTTATTACAACCATGGGGAGCCTCATCGCGTTTGTTGAAGTACAATGATGTTTGTTCATCGTACACAAGATGCCCTGCTTCGTCCCAGAGGAGGCATTAACTTAATTGTAGCGCCAACCAACGAAAGTGTGCTCGAGAGAACCCGAGTTCAGATGCTGCGCCTGAGTAGCGGTAGCTCTGAACGGTTTTCGCCAAACAGCTTCAGAATCTGATGCCTCGATTACTACTCATTGCCGTTTCACTCTCCCTTGCTCTGACTGCACTTACTCTGAATGTATGGAGCTACTCTGAAACGGTGGAGTGGGAGCGAGACCTAGGTAAAATGCACTTCGTCGATCTGGCCATCTACAAAGGTGACGTGTGGCTTCGATACGGAATACGTTTTCATGAGAATCCACTGAAAGTGACGCTTGGGACACGAGCTGGCACGGCCGTTGGAACCATCTTCTCCATCAAAACGACCGTATCGGCGTACCGTCCCTCCAACTTCGATCCACCACCGGCAGGTCAACGCTGGCATACATCAGTCACAACAATCCTCTTCCGCCTGTGGATACTGATTGCCGCTCTCTGTATTTACCCAATGGTTCACTACTTGACTGGATTCATTCGACGACGATTACGGCAATCGCGTAACCTGTGTGCAACCTGTGGATACGACCTGAGTGGCTGCACTACCGGCGTGTGCAGCGAGTGCGGCGAAGCTATCTGATTAGCCTTTATAAGGGAGTATTAGTTGGCAGCCGTTCGCGCCTGACTATGAATAACCAGCGATGAAAAGGCCAAGCTTCAGCTGGAATGGGCCTTTGCCACCAACTCCTCACGCTCGATCAACATCGCCAGTGCATCCTCCGGCGTCTCGATTTCACGCAAACGCTGCACCAGCGCATCATCCAGCATGCGCACTAACCGTGCAAGCACATGAAGATGTTGGCGATCATCGTGGCAACAGATAAGGAAGAACAAATCGGTCAGCCCTCCATAAGGAGATCCAAACCCGATCCCCTTGCCCAACCGAGCAAAGCAGATGAAAGGCTCTGAACTGACATAGGGCATTGGCTGCCGCGGGTGAGGAATAGCCAACCCATTGGGCAACCCCGTAGAACACAACGACTCCCGCTGCTGTAATGCAACAAGCAATCCTGACTGGTCCCAGAGCAGACCCGTGCGATCCGCCAGACCGCATAGCTCCAACAGCACAGAGGACTTGGTCTTTGCGGGCAATGCAAGATCAACTCCGTCAAGACTGATCATGGCCGTCACCAGATGCTGTCCCACGTCACGAGTTCCCGCCTCACTCATGGCGCGCTCGATTGCTCGCAGGCGCGTCTCATCCAAGTCGAGAGTAAGCATCTCCTGCTGAAGCCATTCGGTCACCTGCGCGCGGTTGAACCGCCACTTGCCCTTCACTCTTTGGGCCGGAAGCCTGTCTCTGTCCGCCAACTTTCGGACCTCACGGGCATCCATACCTACATGCTTGGCAAACTCCTCCAAACTCATTGTCTGATAGGGCATATCAGGAAAACTCCGCCGCTTGTCCGAGCCTTTGTCCTTAGGCGGCTTGACCGCACTGTCAACTGCGATTGGAACGTTGTCACAGACGCCAACCGAGAACCGAGTATCCAAGCCTACCGCCTGCCTGTCGTCAACTCCTTGCATGAAGAATATTCTCCTTCCTGCACCGTAGCAAGCCGCCCCCCAACCCCAGCGAGACCAAACTGGAACCTTTTCGCCTTAGCCGATAGCATCTCCGGCTATGTTTGAGTTCCGGACCCTCGCCATCGATCAACAGTCCCACGCCCGCTGTGGAGAGCTAACCACCCCGCACGGAGTGGTTCGCACGCCAGCCTTCATGCCCGTGGGAACCGCCGGCTCCGTGAAGGGCATAACACCCCACCAACTCAAGGCCACGAATACGGATATCATGCTCTGCAACACCTATCATCTGGCCTTGCGCCCCACCGCCTCGGTCGTAGCTGAGTTCGGGGGGCTACACAACTTCATCGGCTGGAAAGGCCCGATCTTGACAGATAGCGGCGGTTTTCAAGTGTTTTCGCTAGCTGAGTTGAACAAAGTAGATGCCAATGGAGTCGTATTCAAGTCACACATCGACGGGTCGCTGATCTCCCTCACACCGGAGCTATCAATTGATATCCAGAACAAGCTGGGCGCGGACATCATAATGGCCTTCGACCAGTGCCCGCCTCTTCCAGGAACACCTGAACAGACCCAGGCAGCAGTGGAACGCACCATCGACTGGGCCGGAAGGAGCAAGAACGCCCATGGCAGAGATGACCAAGCCCTTTTCGGCATAGTGCAGGGAGGGCTAAATGTGTCTCTGCGCAAGGAATGTCTTGCCGCCTTGGTAGAAATGAACTTTCCCGGATATGCACTCGGCGGCCTGTCCGTGGGTGAAACGCATGTCGAGATGGTCGAATGCCTTGAAGCCGTGGCTCATCTTATGCCACCAAACAAGCCTAGATACCTCATGGGCGTAGGTATGCCACGCGACATAGTGGCCGCTGTCCGTAGCGGGATTGACATGTTTGACTGCGTCATGCCCACCCGTAACGGGCGTAACGCGTATGCATTCACACCTACCCGCCCCCTCAAGCTGCGCAACGCAGGACACGCACGATGCCGTGCCCCCATTGACCCTGAATGTGATTGCTACACCTGCTGCAACTTCAGCCTGGGCTACCTACGCCATCTCTTCATGGCTAAGGAGATGCTCGGGCCGACGCTCGCATCGATTCACAACATCAGATTCTTCCAGAGACTCATGCACAGAATCAGGGATTTGATTAGAGAAGGTAACCTGGAGAGAATCTACGAAGAATACCCGGTAACGCGCGGACCGGCCGAAAACTGCTGACTCTGTACGCCTCAACCGGTTAACAAGAGGATTAACCGAGACTGCTAGCAAAAGGACCTTGCCATGCTCCAACAAACACTAATGATCATTGCCCAGACTACTGCTCCCGCAGCCGATCCCCAGAACCAGCCAAGCCCGGGAGGTGGCGGGATGATGATCGGCCTCATCCTCATGATAGTCGTCTTCTACTTCGTACTCTTCCGCGGCAATCGCAAACAACAACAGGAGAAGAAGAATCTCCTAAACAACCTGGCCAAGAATGACAAAATCATGACGATAGGCGGCATCATTGGCACCATAGTAAGTGTTAAGGACAACGAAGTCGTTGTCCGAGTTGACGAGTCAAACAACACCAAGATGACTTTCCTGAAGAGCTCGATTCAACAGGTGATGAACAAAGCAGACGGATCTTCAACCGACACTAAGTGAGGCTTGGGAACCGCGATACCTGCTCATGTCCGATACGAACGCAGTAAAGTGGCTGCGAGCTCAAAACATCGATTTCGATGTCCTGCAATACGAGTTTACCCAGATCGGTGCCGAGCGCGCCGCTGAGTCTGTCGGTAAGCCGCTGGAGTCAACATGCAAGACGCTTGTCGTCGAGGCAACGGGAAAGAAACACTGGCTGGCCATCGTCCCAGGTGATCAACGCTTCGATCCGCGCAAAATGGCCGCAGCCATAGGCACGGAAAAAGCAGATCTGGCTGATCACGCACAAGCGGAGAAGATCACCGGATACCAAGTCGGCGGCATTAGTCCATTTGCGCTTCGTCGCCCGCTTCCCGCAGTGATAGAAGAGTCGCTACTAGCTCTAGACCGCGTTGTGGTCAACGGTGGCCGCCGCGGCGTACTTGTTGAAATAGAGACCGAGGTCCTTGTCGAACTTACAGGAGCTATCCAGGCAGATATCTGCAAATGATAGACTGCGCTCATGTACACGACCCCTCAGGCCCCAAAGCATAACTAAGGACGATTCGCATGGAACTCTTCGAAGCAATCAGCAAAAGACACAGCTACCGAGCGGAGTTTGCTCAAAAACCAATCGATCGCGAACACCTCCGCAAAATCGTTCAAGCTGGATTGCAGGCCCCTTCCGGAAAAAACGAACAGACAACCCGCTTCGTTGTTGCTGACGATCCGGCCATCGTCAGACAGATCAACGACATGCCGCAAGCCAACATGGCCATCAAACAGGGAAGAGCACTAATTGCCTGTATCATCGACAAGAAACCTGAGGCCATATACGAAGGGCACAACTTCCAGGTGGAGGACTGCGCTGCAGCGGTGGAAAACATGCTCCTGGCCATCACGGCCTTGGGATACGCAACAGTGTGGATTGATGGGTGGCTCCGAGTCCAGAACCGAGCAGAGGAGATCGGAGCGCTCCTGGGCTTGCCCGACGACAAGATCATCCGTGTTCTCCTCCCAATCGGTATCCCTCTCGAACAATGGTCTCAGAAGGAAAAACAACCGTTTGAAAAAAGGGTATGGTTCAACAAGTACGGTATTTAACACAGTAGCTTCCGCAATAACTGTCAGCCAACCGCGCATGGAGACCTGGCCATGATCCAAGTACGCACAACAGCCATTTTAGTTCCTCTGGCTTTCGTACTGATCGTCCGGGCTGCCGCCGCAGAACCACCAGGCACCGACAAGCCAGCCAACAGCGAAGCAATCACCATTAGAACCGGCCTGGCAATAAACCTTGTCGGAAAATCAGGGCGATCACTCGTCCACACCGACGCCATCGAAGCTCAGTTGGTGAACGGCACATTCGCCCCCCCAAAGGGAAACGACACCCTCACCCTACCCGACGGGTCAACGCGAAAATGGGAAGCGATCACGGCAGACCAAAGTGGCGTTTTCAAACACAAGCTCCTCATCCGAGGATACTTGCATACGACTGTCGACGTTCCCCAAGACAAGGTAATGCTGCTGAAGGCAAAAGGGCATAGCATCGTATACATAAATGGAAACCCAAGACCGGGCGACTTCTACGGCACCGGCTGGATGAATCTGCCGATTCCACTGAAACAGGGAACGAACCATTTGCTTTTCCGCTGCCCCAGGGGGCAACTGCAGGCGGCGCTCACACCAATCGTGGCCCCGGCATTCATCGACGCCTCTGACACAACTCTCCCCGACCTGATCCACGGAGAGAGCGAGCCTCAATGGGCGAGCGTGGTGGTCATCAACGCATCAACAAACCATCTAACAGACGCAATGCTCTCCGCCTCCCTCGGAGAAAAACGCTCGATAGACTCATCTCTTCCCCCAATCCCACGTCTGTCCACGCGCAAAGTCGGATTCCGAATTCCCCCAGCGATTAAGAAGGATGCCGGCAAACTCACGCTTCATCTCACCCTCTCTACGAGTCAGCGGGCCATCGCATCGCCGGATCCCATTACGTTGACAGTACACGCCTACGATAGAAACAAGCCCCACAGACGCACATTCATAAGCGATATAGACGGTAGTGTTCAATACTACGCCGTTAACCCTGCGGACTCCCCAACAGCCGCACACGGTGACCGCGTCCTCTTCCTCTCGCTTCACGGTGCAAACGTGGAGGCGATTGGCCAGGCAAAGGCATACTCGGCCAAAAGCTGGGGAAACATCATATGCCCCACTAATCGCAGACCATTCGGCTTTGACTGGGAAGACTGGGGCCGCCTCGACGCTTTGGAGGTTCTACAACTCGCCATTGACGACTTCCAGCCCGATCCCAGCCGCATCTACCTCACCGGACACTCCATGGGCGGACACGGAGCTTGGCAAATAGGAGTCCACTATCCTGACCGCTTTGCGGCAATCGGCCCAAGCGCCGGCTGGGCCAGCTTCTGGTCTTACGCTAATAAGCAGAAACCCGAAACACTCAACGGCATCGCAGGCATTCTCCACCGCGCAAGTTCCGCCTCAGACACCATGGCCCTTTCCTCCAACTACAAGAACCTCGGCGTGTACATCCTTCATGGTGCCGATGACGACAACGTCCCCGCATCGGAAGCCCGCAACATGCTTGACTCTCTAAGTGAATTCCACCATGACCTCGTATACCATGAGCAGCCCGCCGCAGGCCACTGGTGGGACGACTCCGACGAGCCTGGCGCCGCTTGCGTCGATTGGCCGCCAATGTTTGACTTCTTCGCCCGCCATGCTCGACCACTGACAAACGCCGTCCGCCGAATCGAGTTCACAACAGCCAGCCCCGGAGTGTCCCCATCCTGCCACTGGGCCACTATCGAAATGCAGACAAAGCAATTCATGCCCAGCTCCGTCGACCTCCGCATCGATCCGCACAAACGCAGATTCGTAGGCAAAACCAACAACATCCGGCGCCTCTCGCTCGATCTGGCCGGGCTATCACCGGACGCCACCTTAACCGCTCTCCTCGACCGTCAGGAGCTCAAGGACTTGGCCTTTCCAGCCGGATCGTCGCCGCATCTCTGGCTCTCCCAGGAGGAAGGCAAGTGGAAGGTCATCCCAAAACCAACTCCCCAGCTCAAAGGCCCCCATCGCTACGGACAGTTCAAAGATGCGTTCCGCAACCGCGTCTGCTTCGTCTACGCCACCGGCGGCACCAAAGCCGAAAACGACTGGGCACTTGCCAAAGCCGTGTTCGATGCTGAGTCATTCCGCTACCGCGGGAACGGATCAATCGATGTAATCTCCGATCAAAGCTTCCTCGACCACCCAGACACCACGCGCAACGTCATTCTCTACGGACATTCGCAATGCAATCTCGCCTGGCACAAACTTCTGCCGGACTGCCCCGTGTTGATCAAGAGAAACGCCGCCATAATAGGCAAAAGAACGTTTGAAGGGGGCAACCTGGCATCTGCATTCATTTACCCCATGCCCGGTGCCCCAAAGGCCTCTGTCGGAGTTATCGGTGGAACTGGTCTCGCCGGCATGCGCCTGACCAACAGCCTGCCTGTCTTTGTTTCCGGCGTAGGTTTTCCGGATCTTCTCCTAGTAGGCACAGACATGCTGGAGAAGGGAATCTCAGGGATCAAAGCCGCCGGATTCTTCGGCGAAGACTGGTCACTGCGGAAAGGCGAATTCGCTTTTCACCCAGAAGACCGCCAGGAATAGATCATAGCGATTCATCGTGCGGCCAACCGGCCAGCGGACAATGCTCACAATCAGCCTTCACCCGGCAATGCCTCTTTCCCAACTCCACCAGCAAGGCATGATACTCGTTGTATAGCTGCACATCTTCCGGCAGATTCTGCTCAAACAGCTCCTTTACCTCTTCGTAAGACGCGTGCCCTGGCAGTACATGATGCCGCCTCAATACCCGCCGCGTATACGCATCGACGACAAAAGTTAACTGCCCCCCCGCGTACAACAGTATGGCATCGGCAGTCTCCGGCCCAATGCCGGTAATCGACAACAGTTCTGCACGCTTATTGGCAACCGCTCCAGAGAGTGCTGCCGCCAACTCTCCCCCATACTCATCATGCAGCCACGCAGCAAAGGCCTTGAGTCGCTTCGCCTTCACCCGATACGTCCCAGCTGATCGAATGAGCTTGCCCAATTGCTCCTCACTCATTCGATTCACCACGTAAAGGTCCAGGGCATCCTCTTTCCGCAAACAGTCAATGGCCTTTTCCACGTTGCTCCACGCGGTGTTCTGCGTGAGAATCGCCCCAATCACCACCTCTGTCGGCGTCTCTCCCGGCCACCAATGCTGTGCGCCGTAACGCTCGTACAGCACTTCGTACATCCGACCGACAACATGTGCCTGACTCGACATGATCCTTCATACCTGCCCAAGATATCCCTTGCAACCTCAACGAAAAACGCCACCATACATAGCGTATGACCACAACGCGCATAGCACAACCGGAAGAGTCTTCGGAGCCCAACAGGCCTCGCCTTCTAAGCAGACCACTGGAAGCCCTCGTCTTCCTGCTGCCTCTAATTCTCTTCTACGAGGTGGGGTGCATTCTTCTCTATCCGTCTTCCGGTAGCGGGGCAGGACAGGAACGCGTTGTGGCATTCCACTTGCTTCAAGTCTTCTTCGAACTTTTCGGCTCGACTGGAGTGTGGATGCCCGGCCTCGCCGTCATCGTTATCCTCATTTGCACTCACATCGCCAGCAAACGACCCTGGATAATCAGTCGCAAAGCTGTGTGGATCATGTATGCCGAGTCGGCTCTGGCCGCTTTGCCACTACTTATGTTTAACCATCTACTCAGCGCCTCCCCGGCCGCCCCAGACACCGGGCGAGAGTTGTTGGCCGATGCGGTCTTGGGAGTGGGGGCAGGAGTATATGAGGAGTTGGTTTTCAGACTGATCTTCATCTCTGTTATCGTGATGATCGGCACTGATCTGCTCAATCTGCCCAACGGTTTAACCACAATCGCGGCTATTGCCCTGTCATCGCTGGCATTCTCCGCTCACCATCATCCCCCGCTGGGAAGCGAACCCTTCTCCACTGCCAAGTTCCTTTTCCGCGCAGCTGCCGGTGTTTATCTCGGCCTGCTTTTTGTCTACCGCGGATATGGCCCGGCGGCCGGCACTCACGCAGCCTACAACCTCATGGTCACGCTCATCTCTTAAATCTTTCTCGACTCCGGCTCACTCCCCCAAGCCTGACCAGAGATCGAGGCACTCCACATGCGCGCGCAAAGGTCGAGGCCACCCCGTTAAGGATGACCCCGAATCGAGAGAGAGAGAGTATTAGAAAACCCGTAGGTTTTATTTGCGGATGTCAGCCGTAGCAGGCGTCACGGCCAAGCGAATAGTACTGATTGCTCCAATGAGGATAAGAAAGAGAGTGGCAGGTTCTGGTACTGCTGCGAGGAACTCGTGATTTCCAGTGCTGTCCGAGATTGCGGCGGCGTTTCCGCCCGTAACTCCGGCAATCATTGCCGTAAGAGCCGCCATCGCCACTATCCCCACGCCAAGCACCAGTAAGTATTGCCTCATATTGGCATCTCCCCCTATTGTCTCTTTGATGGTTGCGGCAGAATGGCGACCTCTCGAATCCCCCCAAGGCCTCTTCCACCTCACACCCCTTTCTAGGCGCCCTGAGCCCTACAAGTCAAACCGCCCCAACAAGAAACTCCAACCAGAACACTGAACGTCCAAGAATAGACAGCCTGACAGACTGGTAGTAGTCCAAACACACGCTGGACAGCGAATTTCCCCGGACAGGACTGCAAGGGGAACGCCCCGCATAAATAGATACCGCTCCAGCCTCGCACATCTTTTTGCACCCGATATCCATCTGATGTCCTCGTCGACGCCTCGGTTGCCATCTCCATTCACTACCTCATATAAACCCGCATCACTCCCCAAGCCCATCAGTCGAACCGCAACGCTTCGCCGATTCCACTTGACCGGCACACGAACTTGCATTAGTGATTGTCCCGTCGCATTATCGCTCCAAGATCGATTCGCTCGATGACAAAGGGGAATCCCAGTGCAGCTCACCAATCTCGACTGGCTTGTCGTCGCCGTCTGCGTCGTCATCATCTTTGCCCCGGCGCTCCTCTATGCCCGCAGAGCAGGAAAGAACATGTCGGAGTTCTTCGCCTCCGGACAATCTGCCCCCTGGTGGCTTATTGGAACCTCAATGGTCGCCACTACCTTCGCCACTGACACCCCTGGCCTCGTTACGCAGTTCGTCCGCGAAAACGGTGTCGCCAGCAACTGGCAATGGTGGGCCTTCCTTCTAACTGGCATGGCCACCGTCTTCTTCTACTCGCGCATGTGGCGACGATCAGGCGTGCTCACGGATCTGGAGTTCTACGAGTTGCGCTATTCCGGAAAAGCAGCAGTATTCGTGCGCGGCTTCCGAGCCGTCTACCTGGGCCTCGTCTTCAACTGCTTCATCATGGCAACCGTCACGTTGGCCGCAGTCAAAATCGCCAATGTGCTCCTTGGCGTGCCCGCCTGGAAAACAGTGGTTGCCAGCATCATCCTCTGCACTACCATCTCCACCGTGTCAGGCCTCTGGGGCGTCCTGGTGTCAGACCTTATTCAGTTCGGCATCGCCCTCACCGGTGCCTTCGCTGCCGCCTACTACGCACTCGACCATGAGGCAGTCGGTGGACTGAGCGGACTGCTCAGCAAAGTGGACCCTGCGGTCATCCAAATGCTTCCCGACTTTGCCGATAAGAAGGTCGCCTTAAGCATTTTCATCATTCCCCTGACCATTCAATGGTGGTCGGTGTGGTATCCTGGTGCCGAGCCCGGCGGTGGAAGCTACATAGCTCAACGAATCCTCGCCGCAAAAGATGAAAGGCACGCCGTTGGCGCAACCCTGTGGTTTAACGCAGCAATGTACGCCCTTCGCCCCTGGCCATGGATCATCGTCGCCCTCGCATCAATGGTCGTCTTTCCTCAACTAGCCGACCTTCGTGAGGCTTTTCCCGATCTCAGTGAAAGACTTCTGAAGGACGATGCCGCATACTCTGCCATGCTGACTTTCGTCCCCGCCGGTATGCTGGGTCTGATAGTGGCATCCTTGCTGGCGGCCTTTGTCTCCACCATCTCCACCCACTTGAATTGGGGTGCATCCTATCTCGTAAACGACTTCTACAAGCGCTTCATAACGCCGCAAGCCTCCCAGCATCACTACATCGGCGTCTCGCGACTGACCACGGCGCTTCTAATGATCATCTCCGGAGCCCTCTCCTTCGTAATCGATTCTGCTGCCGAAGGCTTTGGGCTTCTCCTTACCATTGGAGCTGGTACTGGATTGATCTATCTGCTGCGCTGGTACTGGTGGAGGATAAATGCTTGGAGTGAAGTATCGGCAATGGTCAGCTCCTTTGCCATCTCCCTCTCCCTATGGATATACGGAAAGTACTCCCCAGACGGCCCACTCGATCCACATACAGTTCTCATCACCACCGTAGCTTTCACTTCCATCGTGTGGATAGCCGTCACTCTGATCACCAAGCCCGCACCCCAGAAAACACTGGTCGATTTCTACAAGATCGTGCGGCCGGCCGGCCCCGGCTGGAGCACACTGCGGACAACAGTGGGTCTCCCCCCATCGCCGGACAACATTCCCAATGCACTGCTTGCCTGGGTCCTAGGTTGCGTTGCGGTCTACTCGGCCCTGTTCGGAACCGGATGCCTCATCTTCGCCCAGACAACACACGGGTTCGTCATGCTTGCGATATTCCTGCTCAGTTCCCTGGCGCTGCTCATGCTGGTTTCTCGTAAACACCGCGTGCCTTGTTCTCAGTAATCAAACTGCCGTCCCGACCTGCGAGCTCTCACCGTCACTCACGCCCTCGCTCAGGGGCGGGGCACTTGACGCCTCACGAATGATCTCCTCTTCAGTCAGTTCCCGGCTGAATAGCTTCCGAAATGTCTCGATGCGATTGATGAAAAAACTGCTCGGCTCCCCGGACAATTCCACGCCCGCCTCCGCCAATCTCTCCTTGGCTACCGGAACGAAGTAGTCTCTCACCACCCAATCGCATCCTGGCAATACCCTAACCAGGTAACGCAGCGTAACTCGGCCTTGGCCTGCCTGGAATGACCGCGACAATTGAGGTTCCTCGCGCACCGCCTCGATCCGCTGATTGAGATCATTGCTCACCGATTCCAATACCCTTATTGCCTTACTCTTGTCTCCTGCCGACTTCACCACCAAGTCCACGTAGTTGTCCACGTAACCGTCTGGAAATCGACGTGAGGGTATGCATCTGCTGTTCGGAATGTTCACTTGCTGGCCAGACAGCGTCCTCAGACGAGTGTGCTTCACGTTGAAGTCCACCACATGCCCATAGCATCCGTCAACATGAATGAAATCGCCTACATCGAAGTGCCGGCCGGCCACAATGTCGAGACCTTTGACGAAATCGATGACAATCTGCTGGAACATGCCTGCCAATATCAAACCGATTAGTCCGATCGCTCCCCCACTCTGCTTGGGATCGACCCCGAACTCGTTGAGTAACATGACGATTGCCGCTACCCAAATAAACAACTTCACAATGCTCCCTGCAAACGAAATCAGCGTCGAAGCCCGCTTTACGGAAAAACTAACAGAGCTTACCGAACGCTGCAATCCGGCCAAAGTGTTTTCCACTAACCAAACGAGTAACTTCAGGGCATATGTGAGCAAGATGGCCCCAACGACAATCTTTAGGGAATTAACTATCTTCCGCTGACGCTGCCAGAAGGATGGAACCGGCGGATCCAGTGCATCCGCACACTGCTGGTGCAAACCAGCCAACTTCCTATGAAGCAGTGCCTGAGACTTGATGGCAAAAGCGATATTCTCTATGGTGGCTACCATCAGGTCGATTTGTTGCCTCTCTACATCCAACTGAGCCGTCATGGCCAAGACATGGTCATAGAGAACAGCATCAAACGTCGGATCATGTTCTTCCAGCAGACGCTGGGATATTGCCTCTTCCATGGCGTCAATGCTGGGTAACAGTTTCTGCCAAGGCGCTATCTGTTGCACTGCGGCTTCAGCCTTAGTATCCAGCTTCTCCGCTTCAGCCAGCGCCGCCTGCGCATCGCTGCGATACTGTTCGGCCCTTTCCTTTCTCGCCTCAGTGGCGAGCTTGTCTTGCCCTTTCCCAAGCTGCTCCAAGCTCGATGTCGCCGCGGAAACACGATCCCGCAGCTGTGCCATCGCCCGCTTCTCCTGCCCGGCACGACTCTTCAACTCTGCCTCACTCAACCTTCTCTGCTCGTACGCCTCCACTCGCCGCAGCAACTCCAACCGGCATGACAATGTTGCCCTCGGCAACCCTTCCGCAGCCCTCTTCAGTTCCTCCTCCACACTTGCCAGCTGCTTCTGCACATGCCCAAGTCGGTCCCGAGCCTCGCTCTGCAACTGCCTTGCTAATCGCTCCTTGTTGGCCGCATCCGCCACATCTCCGACCGCAGCCTCTCGATCCTCTTGCGGTATTGGTGACGCCACCGGGCCCCCACCCGCAACAGCAAGCTTTTCGTGCAGCAAGGCCAGTTCCGCCTGGCAAGCTTCCGCCTTCTGTCGAGATGAGCCATCCTCTGCTCGCAGAGCCGCCAACTCAGCAACCAGCAGCGCGTCAGGCCCGCTATCTGCCCCGCTGATCGCCTCCTCCAACTCCTTCATGCGTCCGCTCCGAACATCGGCGGCCTCCCTGTCTGCTGCCTCCATTGCCCGAAGCTGCTCCACTTTGGCCTGCATCGCAGTGGCCTCGCTCTCGCTGATGACCGTGGCTCTGGCCACCTCGCTCCCTCGAAATTCCTCGCGCTGCCGAATCAGGTTCTCCTCACTCACACAGGCATCGACCGCCGCCTGCCACGACAAAACAGCTGCCTCCAAATACTTCAGCTGCTTCTCAAGCTTGCCTCGTTCGGACAGCAGTTGCTCCTTCTGCTGCTCCACTTCGCCACCACTCTCGCGGCCCTCTCGCTGGCTCAGAACTGCAACCTCCCTCTCAATCTGTTCCATGCGATCACGCAATTCCGGTCCCGTAGCAGCAAGCTGTTGCTCAGCCTCCGCAAGCTCCCCACCCAACACCGCACACTTACTTCCTCGCTCATCCTTCTTGCCATCAGAACCATAGGCCCAAACGGCAGATGCTACTCCCCAGCTGACTAGCGCCACTGTCGCCCACATCAAACGCCGATCATTAACATCCTTCATACGGGCAATTCGATATCGAGCATTCACGCTACACCTCCCAGAACCACTGACCCTTTTCCAGCCCACGGCCAATGCCAACCAACCGCCTTCCGCCTTCGTCGTGCATCATCCACGATCAGCGCCGTACCATCAATGCTTGTCTGCAACTATCTCGCCCACCGCCCCACAAACACGCCAAGGTTCCATGTTCACTGACTATTGAAGCCCCGACCCGAAACGGTGATTCTTACGTCTAATACTCAATCTCTCGCAAATCGCGCTGCCGCTGCTCCATCCTTCAACCGCGTTTCTTGACGCACGAATCCGCAACCGCAAGCCCCAATCCCCACCAACTCCTCAGCCTCCATAGCGTTTTCAATGCATCGCTAGCCTCCAATCATCGTTGACACGCCAAGGAAACAGAACCGCGCACGTTACTCTCACACAGAACTCGCCCCGCAAGATTCCAATCATAATCGCACACAAAAGCAGCCGGCATATCCTTGCCTGCCAATATCACAGTACGCTACCTGCTGTTTCTACCAACACAAAGCTTTCCCGCATATTGTTAACATTATGTTATTATGTTGTTAGCATATTATGTTTTTGTGTATTTCTGTATTTAGTACAAGCAACCGGCTTCCTTGCCTGTTTGTCGTTAACTTGCCCTATCCAAGTTTGGATTCAATCCAGCACTTCGCTTCCGCCAAAGCCTCGGCCAGCTTGCTCGGATCCGTGCCACCACCCTGCGCCATGTCCGGACGACCGCCGCCCCTGCCCCCAACAAGCGGAGCCACCTCCTTGATCAGATCGCCTGCCCGCAGCCCCCGTTCCACTGCATCTTTGCTCATACCTGCGATCAAACTGACTTTTCCCTCGTCAACCGTTGCCAACAGAACCGCAGACGACTCCGTCTTACTGCGAATCCAATCCACGGCACTGCGCCCCGCCTCCTTGTCCGCCGGCGGAATCTCTCCCACAACGATCGTCACACCACTCGCCGTCGACGCCGAGCCTAGCAAGTCCGCCACCTTCTCCTTCACTGCGCCTCCCGATTGAGCCGCCTCCTCCTTCTGAGCCTTCTTGAGCCTCTTCTGCAAATCGGCAACCTGCTCTCTGATCACGTGACGATCATGCAAAGGAACCGTCGCTTCCGCAAGATCCTTCTGCAACAAGGCTAGGACTTCTCCCAATGTCGCCGGATCCAAGTGCCCGAGGTTGCGAGCCTGCTCAATATAAGCCTCGCCCGTCTCCTCTGCTTCCCGCGCGTTCGGGCCCGTGATACCCACCAGGCGACGGACCCCCTTGGCTACGCCTTCCTCCTGTACAAGGACAAACCGCTCCACGTCTCCACTATTGGAAAGGTGCGTGCCCCCACAGAACTCCACTGCATGCCCCATCCATTTCGTATCCTTGGAATTGCCAAGAAGATCTCCCACGTCGGCGCCAACCGCAACCACCCGTACCCTATCCGGATACTTCTCACCAAACACGGCCCGCAACGTGTTGATCTCCCTGGCCTCAGCCTGATCCGTGTCCGCCGTGTGAATCTCCTGCTTAGCCTCAATCTGCTCGTTAACCAACGCCTGAATGCGATCAACCTCCTCTGCCGTCAACGGTTTATTGTGCGAAAAGTCGAACCGGGTCTTCTCCGCATCCACTAACGAACCCTTCTGCTCAACTCCATCGCCCAGCACCTCTCTCAAAGCCCAGTTCAACAGGTGAGTGGCCGTATGGTTCTGCATCGTTGGCCAGCGACGTGTGCCATCGACATGTGCCGTGACCGAATCCCCCGTTTTCAGACAAACACCCTCTCCCAGCTGACCTATGTGCAGGATCGTCTCGCCAAATCGCTTCGTATCTGTCACCTCAAAACCAGGGTCGATGCGACCTCTGTCACCAACCTGACCTCCCTGCTCGCCATAGAAGCACGTGGATTCCAGAACCAAGGCTATCTGCTTGTGCGTCGGCACCTGACCGTGGTCTGTGTACTTACCATCTTCAATGTACCCAAGCAGCGATGAACTGTGCCTCTCGGCCGTGTACTTCGGCAAGTCATCCGTCGGCGGCAGTACCTGGGCGATATTCATATCGAAACCACCCTCTTCCCCACCGGCCGAACGAGCCTGCTCCCTTGCCTGCTCCATCAGCCTCTCATATTCCGCAATGTCAACCGTCAGCCCTCGCTCCTCTGCCATCAACTCCGTAAGGTCAATGGGAAAACCAAATGTGTCATGAAGTCTAAATGCATCGGCTCCACTAATCCGGCCTTCGTGCTGCTCTACGGCCAGGTCCGCTGCATCGTTGAACAGATGAATGCCGCGATCAAGAGTGCGGCCAAACGACTGCTCCTCATCCCGCAATATTCCCGAAACGTGCTCGATGTTCTTTCCGTTATTCGCGGAACGAAGTTCCGGAAATGCCCCCTCCATGTGTTTCACGAGCGGCTCAACCAAATCACACATGAAAGGCTCATGCATATCGAGATACTGCCGTCCATAGCGAACAGCGCGACGCAGTATGCGACGTAGAACGTACCCTCTCCGCTCATTGCTCGGCACGGCGCCATCCGTAATCGCGAATGTCAGGCAACGAAGATGATCAGCTATTACCCTATAAGACACATCTATCATCATCTGAGGATCTGCAGAACCGCCCACCTGATGCTGCGGCAAAGTGCCCTTGTACTCCGCCGCTCCGGTCCGCTCACTAATGGCTCCAAAAATCGGAGTCCACACGTCCGTGTCGTAGTTGCTCTTCTTGTTCTGCAAAACGGCACAGATACGCTCAAAACCCATACCCGTGTCAACGTGCTTGGCTGGCAACGGGCTCAGCTTCCCATCGTTGCTGCGATTGAACTGAATGAACACCAGGTTCCAGATCTCGATTACCTTGTCGGACTTGTTCACCAGTGATCCGCCTGATTTGTCCTCAGTAAGATCTATGTGTATTTCACTGCAGGGGCCGCAAGGACCGGTTTCACCCATCTCCCAGAAGTTGTCTTTCTTGTCGCCCGGATGAATATGATCCTGAGCTATGTCGGTCACTTCCGCCCACAACCTGGCCGCCTCTTCGTCCGCCTCCAACCCTTCATTGGGATCACCCTCAAAGTACGTCACATGCAGTCGCGACTTGTCAATACCCCAAACCTCTGTCAGTAGCTCCCATGCCCACGCAATCGCCTCTCGCTTGAAGTAGTTGCCGAATGACCAGTTTCCCAGCATCTCAAAGAACGTATGGTGGTACGTATCATGGCCGACGTCGTCGAGATCGTTATGCTTACCCCCCGCACGAATACACTTCTGCGTGTCCGCGGCTCGCGCGTATGGCCGGTCCCCTGTCCCCAGAAATACGTCCTTGAACTGATTCATTCCCGCATTGGTAAACAGAAGCGTCGGGTCATCATGAGGAACAACAGCTGACGACGGGACAATTGCGTGCTCCTTCGACTTGAAAAAATCAAGGAACTGCTGACGAATCTCGCTGGCGGTCATGGTTCGCTGATACCTCTTGCACTCATCCTATGTAGTCGCCTGGACTGCCCCGGCTGCTGTCGCCAAAGATACACACTCCGCCAAAAAACGCCAAAGCATCTGATCCCAACTATCTACGCAACCAACCGCCGACAGCAGCCACCGCTACTCCCTCGCTCATCGCTACATCGCATGGTTTGGGTATTCCTATACGGGATCCCCTGAAACGCCCCTCGATTCCAGCACCCCAGCCCCCTGCATCCTGCCCTCCGACTTGGCCCCTTGACCGCTCATGACTACCTTCTCAGCGTGTATCTCCTTTGCCGATAAATGGTTACGCCGATTCGCCAGAGAAGCCTGCTGCTTGCCGTTGATAGATGCTCGCCTACCGATATCATCAGCCTATAGCGTTGTAAGTCCAAGCGTCGCGTTAAACACCCGGAATCTACCGGAGAGAACCGGCGTTCACCCGCCACGTTTGGACAGAGCTTGCTCTATGGCTTCTGTAAGACAATCAGCAGCCTACCCCGGCCCACAGCAGGAGGAGAGAACTTGCCGCTGTTCGACCAACATACTCATTCGCGCCACTCCTTCGACTCAGCAACTGCCCCGCGAGACAATGTCGAGCAGGCGTTGAAGCTCGGACTGGCAGGCCTGGCATTCACCGAGCACTTCGACACCCACGAAGATGAATGGGGCGATTGCCTCTACGATGACGCCCGGTTCAGTGAGGAAATACGAACACTCCAAACGGAGTACGGAGACCGCATCCGTATATGCAAGGGCCTGGAAGTCTGCTATCAACCGCACAAGATGGGCCAGATCCTCGACTTCCTCTCAACGCATGAGTTTGATGTGGTTCTCCTCAGCGTCCATTGGGCCAAAGGTAAGCCGGTTCACGCCCCGGAACACTTCGTGGGCGTCGATCCCGAGCAATACGTGCGCGACTACCTGGAGACGGTGCTGCAGGCAACGGCCGAAGTGCTCGATCTCAAGAAGAATGGATCGCAACCGTTTAATATCCTCGGACATTTGGATTTTGCCAAAAGATATACGGCGAGGCTCTTCGGGCGGGAGGTGCATGTAGGCAGTTCCGACTTGATCGAGGAGATTCTGAAGAACTGCCTTGCCGCTGAACTTGTTCCGGAGGTCAACACGTCGACACTGCGGAATGGCATGACCGAACCTATGCCCGGAAGAGAGGTTATTCGCAAATACCGAGAGTTGGGGGGCACCGCAATGTCGCTCGGCTCGGACGCCCATTCCCCGCAATGCGTAGGAAGTCATTTGGCGCAAGCCGCTGCCATGCTGCAATCCGAAGGCATCGAGCGAATAGCTGTTTTCATCGAGGGAGAATGCTGCGAAACGGAAATGGCATCACGCTGACCCCATCGGTCCGGGGGCGGCCTTTTCTATCTCGATTATCATCTTACCCCTTCGCCACAACCTGACACTGCCCGTCGACTCGGAGACGGTTATGGCAATGCTCCTGGTGGACGCACTGATCGCTGCGGCAGCGGCGTGCCTCGCGCCCAACCCGCGAGGTAAACCCTCACCACTGATATCCGGCCTCAATGTCGTGCCGGCGGAGACAATAACGCCATTACCCTTGATTATAAACGCGCCGTCAATGGCCGAAAACTCCTTCACCGTGTTGCGCATCTGGTCGTCAAGAATGTTGCGATGATTCTCCTCATAACCATGGAAGGGGTTGATAATGTGCTGCTCTACATACTTCTGCAACTCTCGGGGACTGCCGATGACAAAGATTGCTCCTACTGGTTTTCCCTCACGCCCTTCGTTGGCTAACTCCAGCGCAATGTTTAGAACACGTTGAAAAACGACACGACGCACATGCTCTGTCAGCTTGGGCTGATCAACGGAATCAAACAGCTCGTACTCCTGCCCCACGCACATCACCACCATCGTATCCAAAGGCTTGCCTGAGATGCCGCTTAAAGCAACGAAGGTATCACCCGCCTCAAGCATCCCCTGAGTGAAGGCAAGTACCGTGGCCATCTTGATCTGATCCATGCGCGTGAGTCTGAAGTCCGGAATGCGCAGGTAACGAATCCGGTCGCTCTCGGGCAACCGCGAAACCTCCCCCTTGCGGTGGATGACCAATAGTTTAGTCTCGGGAGCGATGGCTTGCATCAGATGCTCGATGTCAGGCACCGCAGCCTCCGAAAGCATGATCGCCTGCGCACCGACCTCGGAGACCACACGACCGGTGGCCGAAACAATGGCGTTGGCGTATGCTATTTCCAGTGCTTCACTCATGACCTGCCACACTCGGCGATGATCGGATGCTCAAGAGAGTTTGTTTGAGCGACCACACACCGCAGACTATACTCCGCCGCATGAACATAAGACGCGCAGCATATATACTGTTAATCATTACAGCAATCCATCCTCCGCTAATATCGGCCGAATCGGATAACCAATCTACGCACGGCCGTACGCTCCCCGAAATCCGGGAGATTGACAAGAGATTCCTGACCCAGGTCATCCGCAGAAGCATAGAATCCGCCCTCCGGCAAGAGGAGCCCTACGAAGCAAAGTACGTCCCTCCTCAGATGCCTGCCTGTGAATGTCAGCTCATTGTGACCCTGCGTCAAGCCGGATATGTCCGCGGAATCGGAGTCTCCAAACCTCAGAGGTTGATACCCGCATGCCAAGAAGCCGCGCACCTAGCGGCCATCAGTGCAAGCGTCAACAAGGTCGACATCGACAGCTTTCTCGAATCGATGCGAATTCAAGTGGAGCTACTTGGCCCCCCCGTAGCCTATGCGGAGCCAGTCCCCTGGACAACACCCGGAGCGGTGGATCGCTTTGTGGAATCCGGCGTGGACGGAGTTCACATCACACTCGACGGAGAGCAGCGGTGGTTTACTCCAGCAGAGATGATTTCCAAAAGCGTGTCGTTGGAAGAGGCGATTCGCACGCTGGCAAAAGAGGTTAGTCTTGATCCCAATGCTCTTGCTCGGGCGAAGCTGGCCAAGTTCCAAACGGCCCATTGGTGGGAAGTGGACGATCACGGTGCGGTTGTCACCCTGCACAGGGGAATGGTGTTGCTCCCCGAGCAGGCGGTGTCGCGTGCCGGCTTGTCAGACGCTATTGATCGACTCATACAATACATGCGATACCGGCAGCGACCGGACGGGCGATTCGCTTTTTCCTATGATCCGGCCACCGACACCTACGATCATGGCGGCGGAACCGCGGCACAAGCCGGGGCCGCCTGGGCTCTGGCAATGGCTGGGCGAATGACGAATTCAGAAAAAACACGAGAATCCGCAGATAGGGCACTCGACCAATTGCTGCAGAGGATCATCGAACTACCGGAAACCGGCGCATCTTTCGTCGCAGGCGATAATGGCAAAAACAGTGTCGGCATAACTGCTCAGACCTGTCTGGCACTCACCGAATCATCAGATATAGGCAAATACCAAGAGAAACAGAAGACGCTGATCAAAGGCCTCCTGTGGCTACAGTTACCCACGGGACAGCAAGGCGCCGCCTTCCCTCCCGTCCAAATCACAGACGCCGGCGGGCGTCTGGCGGGACAAACACTGCTAGCCCTTTCCGCCTGGTATGAACAGCAGCCGAGTAGTGAGCTTCTGCAGGCCATGAATTGCGCATTGGCCTTTTACAGCCGTTTCTTCAAAGAAAAGAAGTCGCTGGCTATGGTTCCCTGGCAAGTCTCCGCTTTCTCTCGCATGGCTCTGCTGACCAAGCGGAGGGATTTCCAAACATTCGCCTTCGAATTGGCCGACGCCGCTTGTGCTCTGCAACTGCATGATGGTAACTGCCATTACCGCGAAATGTGGGGCGCTTTCTCCAAAGAGGGCGCACTTACCGCCGGTTCAGCATCCGCGGCATACGTGTCGGCGCTGGCCGACGCCGCCCTGCTGGCTCGGCAGGTCGGCGATACTCAGCGTTTGGATCGCTACACTACAGCCTGCCGACTGGGAACGCGATTCGTAATGCAATTGCAGTTTCGTTCAGAGGAATGCTATTACGTACGCAGCCTGAGGGATACAGTTAATGGAATCCGCAGCACGCCCAGTCGAACCAGGATAAGCATTACGAGTTGTCAGCACGCGTTGATTGCCTTGCTCAAGGCCCAAGCGTTTCTTTTTCCCGAGGAGCAGTAATGAGCAACACGCGGGCGACAACTGGATATGCAAGTCGGACGAGGGCGATGCCTTCTGTCAGGCTGGTTCTTTGCGCTACCGTCATCCTCACGCTGATCCTGGCACGCTTGGAATCCCCAACAGCCTTATTGGTCTGGGCTGTTGATGGTGTCACCGCCGTTCTCATGACCACACTGGCGATGTTTGCCGGCTTGGCGGTGCTGCGGTTGCTGCGTTTACATCGCCTGGAGCATTCCTGGCGACTCCTGCTAGCAACCGGCTTGGGATTGGGCTTTACATCACTGTGCGTACTAGGCTGTGGCGTATTCGGCTACGTCGGCAAGGACCATCGATATGTTGCTCCCGCGATTTTGGGAGTTATCTCTTTCATAGGCTTGTGTACGTTCCTCACTCGCAACACAGCACCGCCCAAACGCCTCAGTACAAGAAGCTCCGGTCGCTATCGACTGTTGCTCTTGGCAGTAGCGCCCTTTGCAGCAATCGTATTGATTGTCGCCAGTACTCCCCCGGGCTTTTTGTGGCAAGAGGAGGGGTTCGGTTACGACGTACTGGAATACCATTTGCAATTACCCAAGGAGTACTACACAGCTGGTATAATCAGCTACTTGCCGCATAATGTCTACGCCAACTTCCCTTCCGCGGCCGAAATGTTGTACCTTTTCGGCACTCTTATCACCGGCGAGGCAATAGAGTCCTGGTCGGTAGCCAAAACGCTGAATGCCATCATGGGCGGCCTGTTCGTCTGCGGCGCATGGCTGGCGGGACGAGAGATTTCTCCACGTGCCGGAGTGGTGGTTGCACTCTTGAGCGCATCGTGCGGCTGGACGAACTACCTTTCGGGTATTGCCTATGTGGAGAACGGCATGCTGATGATGGGCATGCTGTCAGTAGCGGCTTTGATGCGTTCACGGCGAGTGGCATGGACAGCAGGCAAGACCAGGTGGCTGGCAGCCTCCGGCCTGTTAGCCGGCCTAGCGTGCGGCTTCAAGTACACGGCCATGCCCATGCTCGGATTACCAATAACTGCAGCGGCGATAGTACTCAGCGGCCCGGCAGCAAAGGATCGTATCAGAGCCGCCCTGCTAATTGGCTTATTCGCAACGCTGGCCTTTTCGCCATGGTTGATCAAGAATGCGGTCCTTACAGGCAACCCGGTTTTTCCTTTAGCCGATCCCATCTTCCCTTCGTCGCTCGTAGATTGGGGCCCGGACGAGGCGCACCATTTTCGCGTAGCGCATCAACCCTCAGAGGACGAAAGTTCGCTGGGCGCCAGGCTGCAATTGGGTTGGCAACGAATCCTGGCCGACCCGCAGCAGCGTTTTGGCGCGATCCTGTTGGCGTTTGCCTTATTGTCAGCAGTCCGGTCGCGGCGCAGGCTGGAGCTGGCCGCACTGACCATACTCGGCATACAAATGGCGGTATGGCTTCTGGCAACACACCTATATGCCCGGTTCGCCGTATTCATGTTAATCCCCATATTACTACTAGCCGGCAGAGGCATGATCACACAGAGGGGGCTGATAGGCAACTGTTTTGTAGGCCTGCTCCTTCTTGGCGTTTCGGTAAACTTCCTTTTCAGCGTACAGCGTTACCTGCAGCACTTTTATCCAGGCGGAATCGCCAATGGGCGTATTCGGATCGAGGGAGCCACACGAGCCTTTACCGACGGAATTGCGGGGGCGCACAAGCATGTAGGTTATGTGAATCGCAAGCTCCCGGAGGGCTCGCGAGTGCTGCTGGTCGGCGACGCGCGGCCCTTCTACTTTGAGAAACCTGTAGACTACTGCGTGGTGTTTAACCGCAACGAGCTAGCAGTAGTTGCGGATACAAGCCCTACGATCGACGGCATTGTCGAGTACCTGCAAAGCAAGGGCTACACGCACGTGCTGGTCAACTGGTCAGAGATCGGCCGCTTGCGACGATCCCGGTATGGTTTTCCCGATGCGATCAGTCTCGTACTGTTTGAACAGTTGAGTTCCGCAGGACTTGATCTCATTGAGATATTCTGTTACGGAGACTCTGATACGCCTTATGCTTTTCTGTATCGAGTACCGGAGGCGCGACAGACTTCAACTACTCCGGGCGTGGCCACTTCCCGATCAAGGGCGACCGACCGACTGATGCCAACCCAGGTCACAATTGCACATAAACTTCATTAGGACAAAGTTCAATAACCGGTCTCCGTATTGCCTAATTCGCGATGGGGAAATCATTAACAGGATCGTGCGTAATAATGGTTTAACCGCACGTTTTTGCGGCTACTGACCCTTGTTTTTGATAGCGCCAGGCCTGCTTTTTCGGTGCGCCAAGCTGCATTTAGCGTGCATTGAGCTGCATTTGGCGATGAAAAAGGGGCTTTACGAGGTGTTTTTGGGCTTTGAAACGGCCTAGCGCGCTTCTTTTCAGACGTTTTTGCCCTCGAAATCGCTCAAAACGTCCCGGAATCGGCGCGAATGTGGTCGAAAACGGCGCGTTTTCGAACATGCGTCTCTGATGCACGATCATCCAGCGAGACTGCCGGTCATATCTTCTTCCCCTACCGAGCCACGGCTCGACAACTGTCAGGCCGCAAGACCGCAGTGGAATGTCACGAGCATGTGCGCGGGGCCTGGGCGACCATGTCCCTCTGGCAGAGCCTGGGGGTCACAGCACTGTCCGGCTAGAGCAAGCTCTATCCAAGCGTAGCGTTTGACGCCCGGTTTCCTCCGGTAGATTGTCGGGACCTGACGCTACCTTTGGATTTACGGCGCTGTAGCTCTGCGGGCACGGCTCAGCAAATGGCGCGTGTCGAGCGCAGATGGCGTCCGAGTGTCGTGCCAGCAAGCGCGCTCTCTGCCATATAGATATAGGGAACAGGTGTTCCGCTTTTTTTTTGCGGCCGGGGTGGATGGGAGGGCGAAATCGGTGCTGGCGCTAGCGCCAAGGCCCAAAAAAAAGTTTGGAAAAATGTGCGTGGAGACATGTTAGGGTAGCATGTCGCGAGCCCATTCCGACTGGAAAAACAGGTGTTTGGAGAGGAGCCAGCCGCTAGAGCAAGCTGTATCCAAGTATAGCGTCTGAGCGCCTGTTTCCTCCGGTGGATTCCCGGCGATTGACGCTACGCCTGGACTTACAACGCCATTGCCCGCGGCTGACCATCCAGTTGGAACTAAAAGACAGGTTGCTATTGACCGACGAGGGCGAGTTCGCCAGCGAATGGGTCTTTCTTTCTACTGTTGCGCATTGTTGCTTCGAGCCAGAAGTGGCCCATGGCACAATCGAAAGGCAGGATGAGAACAGGCCAACCTCTGGGTTGAGCAGTTTCGTGGCCGTTTCCGAGCACAACGCGTGGCAGGGAGATAGAGACGTCCTCGCCGGGCAGGAGAGTCTTGGAGCCACCTGCAACCATGTTGCAGAGCTCGCCGAGAGCGTCGGCGAGATCCTCGGTGTTCTCGCGAGTTATCTCTATCTGGGCGAACTTACTGGCAACGGCAGTAGCAGCGCGTGCGGGAAAGCAGAGGGTAACACTACCGACGAGTTCTCCGGAAAAACCAATGACAGCGGAGGCGTCGCACTTGATTGAAGACTTGTTCTTGAGTTCCGGTTTTCCTACATGAACATCAATCTGGAGCATGGTCTTGAAGACATCATGCACAGCCTCTATGAAGGGATTGATGTAGCGAACATCCATAAAACCGCACTCTACCGATGAAATGAGGCAATACTCATAAGCTTTTTCCCCTACAGGGGTCCACCGTAGCTGGTATCGGCCTACAAAGCAGCAGGCTTGATGTGCGAAAATCGCCCGATATATAGAGGGCAGAAAGGCGTGCACGTGGGGTGCATACAGTAGTACTTTACGCTTCTTCTTTAGCGTAGCGAGAAGCGGTGCCGGCGTGCAGCGCGGCGATCTAGAGCAGGCCCTATTCAGGTGTAGCGGCTGAACGCCTGTTTTCTCCGGTGGATTCCGGTGTTTGACGCTACGCTTGGCCTTACAACGCCATAGTGGAGAGTATCGAAACCCGTAGTTGCGCTACTTCGTGGCGCTGTTGGGACCGGTCATGTTCTGGGCCATGCTGGCAGCATCGCCATCGTCGATGCGGCCATTCTCGTCAATGTCATAGGCCATGCCGCATCCGGCGTCACCAACAGCCTGCTGAAGAATGGCGTAGTCCTTGAGATCGACGTCGCCGTCATAGTCGAGATCACTTGATCGTCCACGGGGGTTTTCGTGCCGGAGGACAAGAATACTCCACTGGGGGATGACGATATTAGCGTAGTAGCCATCGACCCAAACAGAGCCCCCGTTACCCCAACCGTTGCCACCATAAGCAGAGGCTTGACTGTTTAGGATTTCATACCAGGTGCCGTTCTTAGGGAAGCTTATTCCGTAGCTGCCGTAGTTGGTGGCGCTGAAATTGGCTATGACGACTATTTCTTCCCCGGTTCCTCGACGGAATGCCACAACGTCGCCGGCATCGTTAATCTCGTAGACGTTGGAGGCGGCATCAGCGCGAAGAGCGCATTCGGCACGACGAATGCCGATGGCATCACGGAAGAAGAGGGTCATCTCAGGCCGTGAGACAGCCTTGGCCCAGTCAATGCGATTTCCCCAACCGCCGTCGAACTTGATGTCCTCCGCCCACTCACCACCTTGGAGGAACATGGGTATACCAGCAGTCATGAAGGTCAACCCTTGGGCGAGCTTAGTGATACTCTTGGCCTTGTGGCTGTAATGATCGAAGTAGTCGATACTCACGGCGAGTCGACGATCGTGGTCGCCATCGCCATCACCGCCGGCCTCGTCATGGCTTTCCACATAGCGCACGAGCTTGGCATTGTCGTACCCCCAGCCGGCAATGGCGTCAGCAACTGCCTGGATATTGGGGTCGCCTCCCTGCCCAGCGGCAAAGATAGCATTACGAACGTCATCGTTGAAAGGATCATGCCACTGGGCGTCGAATCCTGCAGAATCCACTATCCAAGAGCTATTGGGAAGCTCCTCAGCTATGGAAATAGCCCCCACCTTGCGACGATTGATGTTGTCGTTGAACTTCTGCATGATGGTGACGCCCTGCTCATAACAGCCACCATTGCCGTCGCCCGCTCTCATAAAGCGGGTAGCGTCCATGCGGAAGCCGTCTACGCCGTATTCCTCAATCCAGTAGAGGGCGTTGTCGGTGTAGTAATCCTGGACATCCTGCTTCCAGAAGGCGGCCTGTGCACCCCACTGCGTGTCACAGCCAGGTGAACCGTCACCATTGCGATCAAAGTAGGTAGTGTCGCCATAGTCCCACACATAGTTTCCACCGGTGGAGAAGTGGTTATAGACGACATCAAGAACGACGGCGATTCCTGCGCGGTGCAGGCCATTGATCATGTGTTTCAGATCCTCCGGACTGCCGTACGCTTCCTCCGGGGCCCAGTTGTTGATTGGGTTATAGCCCCACGACTCGTAGCCATCGAATTCGCTGATGGGCATAAGCTCGACAACGTTGACGCCAATGTACTTGAGATGGTCGAGGTGGCGATCGACGACGTCACGATAAAGACCGCTACGGTCACCGAGATCGTCGTTCAGCCCTGAGAATGTTCCTACGTGCATTTCGTAGATGACCATTTCCTCAAAAGGCGGCGGGGACATGTGTTTGTTAGTCCAAACATAGGAGTTGGGGTCTAGGAGCATGGAATTGTTGCTGCTGTAGCGGTCGACGGCACGGTACCTGGCATCCTCATGCCAATCCCAACTATTGCTTCCACATCCGCTATCCCAGAAGTAATACTTGTAGCCATCGCCTTCATCGGCTATCCGGGGAAAACCTAGTCCGTCGCCAAGAACTCGCCCAACCCAGTAGTTACCGTCACGATCCAACTCAGTGCAGGCCCATCCGTTGAAATCACCCCGTACAGAGATCCAATCCCCGGTGGGATACCAGCTGGGCGGTTCCACCCAAACTTTGAATACTGCCCCACCGTCACTGGTGAGGGTGGCACCGACCGGGGCGTGGCTTGCGGTGACCATATCGAGATACCAGGAGACGGCCGGGGGATCGCTGGACATTCCCTGGGGGCCAAGGTAGTCGGTCTCGGATCCGTCGGTCAGAGCAATGTAGTACTCGACAGAGCCGGTTGAGGTTGAGGGTGGGATAGTAGCGATCCAGACGTCATAGGCAGCCCGCACTTCGAGAAAGGCGGCGGGCACTTCGGTCCACCCCAAACCGGAATCATTCACCCATACAGAGGCAGAGGTGATGTCGTAGCGGTATGTCTGGAAGGTGATTGTGAAGCTCTCACCATCGACTGGGCAGATGGGATTTCGTTCAAGCCAATCGATGTGAGTAATGCCGTTCCATTCAACGTTATCATCATGTCCGGCAGCAAGAGCGCTGGAAGTGAGCAATCCTATGACCAGCATGCAAGTGCGAGTAGTCATTTGTGTCCCTTTCCCAACCAGAAGCGGAGGAGAATTCGTCTTTCCCGTATCCAGAGCAAGGTCTATTCGAGTGTAGCGTATGGAGCCTTGTATAGTGCGGGCGCCACTTACGCTTCAACGTGCGACTTCCTCGAAGAGGCGATAGCCCCATGCCCGCCCCACCGCCGGGGCGATTAAACCAATTTAACAAGGTCTGTAGGGCAATTCCAGAGTGAAGTCTGCGATGGGTGCAAAAAGTGGCCCGCAAGGGAGAAAAGCCGGAGCAAGCTCCATTCAGACGTAGTGTTTGACGCCCGGTTTCCTTCGGTAGATTGTAGGGCACATGACGCTACGTTTGGATTAGAGCAAGCTCTATCCAAGGGTAACGGCTGAACGCATGTTTTCTCCGGTAGATTCTCGGTGTTTAACGCTATGTTGGGACTTACAACGCTTTGGGGCAGCTTCATGGGGGAAAGTGGACCTGCGTGCGCAATCTATTGCCACGAAGAGAGTTACTCACTGAGCCAGAGCAAGTCTAATCAGGTGCGGCGGGCATCGCTGGCGCTCGTTCTTGGTGCGGAGAACCGTTGTCAGTCTCAGGGCATCTCCAGGTGCACGTTCGTGATCAGTGGCAACGTTGGATACGTTGGGGAGCCATGGCCTGCCCCCAGTACACTCTCCTATTGAGAAGCGGCAGCGGGCCAAGCGTCGGCTGCAACAGCGCTTCATGGGAACGGATTATCGTGTTTTGGCCTGCACCGGTTGACGAATGGATGACAGGCTCTCCAGGCACCCAGCCGGCGGGCGTAACCGATACATCAGCCTTGGCAAAAACCGAAGCCCCCCTTGATGCCGCTCCGTCAATACACTGAGCCACTGCCCAGAAGCCTGCGTAGGGCTCCGGAGGCTCTCCGAACCACAGGTTGCATGCCCACTCCCACTGTTCGCTTGTGTCGTTGTAGACGTATTGTGAGTAGGAATTCGCAGTTATGCCTGCTTCAGCCTCTTCTGTGATAATCCAACCAGCCTCGGCCGTAGAGAATTCCACAACCAGCCAGGTCTGGTCGGGCAGGAGAACGGGGGCAGGCAGTTCCACACTAAGGAATAGAGCCTCTCCATCCGGCAGGCCGGCGGCAGAGGCGTATGTGCCAGGGATTTGTGCGCCGCCTTCGCAAGGAGAAGCGTCAAAGAATGCAGCACCGACATCAAAGCTACCTCCCCCACCACCGTAGACGACGATTTGATAGAAGACCAGATGACGGTCTGTTCCTGCAAGAGCAATGTCATCGGCAAGTGGCGCACCAGCATTGTAATAGCTCTCGGCCACATCGACGGTATTGCGATACTCAGGGCAGAATGCCTGAGCACAGTTTGTTCCGTTGCCTTCGTACAAACCAGCAGCGGCATCGCACAGAGTTTCCGTGGTCACGGTGCAAGTCCAGTCTGCGGGATTACAGCAAGCGCCGTGGGTAGCTGGTGAGCAGTTGGCCAAGGAGCAGAGGGTCCCGTCCCCCTGAAAGGAACCGCCACCGGCGAGGCAATCAGCCTCCAGCAAGTCAATGCAGCTACTGTCCGTCTGACAGCACGCGCCTACACCAGGTGGCGCCTCTACGCAATCGATGACTGCCCAGAAGCCCGCATAGGGAGCGGGTGAGCCAGAGAAAGCGAAGCTACATCCCCACGGCGGATCGTTCTCGCCGAAAACATCAGCAGTAGTGCCCGATTCCGCCTGCTCCGCCTGAATCCAGCCAGCTTCGTCGGTTGAGAAAGTCACGACCATCCAGACAGTGTCAGGAAGAACAATTAGGGACTCCTCAAGATTGGCGGAGAGGTTGTAAATGTCGCCGTCGGGAATACCGGTCCAGGTGGCGGAAGTATCGGGAATCAACGTTCCACCGAGGCCGGGGCAGGCCGTGTAAAGAGATACGGTCACGTCAAAGGGTCCGCCGCCCCCGCCACTGACGGCCAGTTCGTAGTAAGCCAACTGCCGATGCTCTCCTGAAAGAGTAAGATCGTCGGCAAGTTCCTGTCCGGCTCCAGGCGAATACATGGTGGTAATCGTATCTATGGTGTTGCGATACTCAGCGCAAGCAGCCTCGGCACAGGTCGTGCCCTCCCCTTCGAAAACTCCGGCCTCCAAAGCGCATTGTGCTTCGGAGACATCATCGCAGGTCCAATCCAGGGTGCTACAGCAGGCACCAACAGCCATGGAGCAGGATACCTCTGCGCAGGCTGTGTTGTCTCCCATGTAGAGACCGGAGCCGAGAGCGCAGAGAAGCTCGGTAACGTCTGCGCAGGTTTCGTTTGAATAGCAGCAAGCACCGTTGGGCGGCGGACTACAATCTTCCGTGGCACATGAGGTATCATCACCTCGATAGGTCCCTCCAGCGTTGTCGCAGGAGAATTCCATGCCGTCGGTGCAAGATCCATCAGAGTAGCAGCAGGCACCGATCGGACAAGCAGCGGCATCGCACAGAGTTCCGGCCCCCTGGAACATGCCTCCAGTGACTGAACAATCCGATTCGCTGAGTTTCAAGCACCCTCCAGCGGCATAGCAGCAGGCACCGTTGCAGGTCTCGGCCCCGCAGCTGGAATCGTCCCCAATGTAGGTTCCACCGTAGCTAAGACAATCCTGTTGGGACTCCTGGCTGCAGGTGCCGCCAGGCAAACAGCAGGCCCCCGTTGGTATTTCACAATCGGCCACTTCGCATGACCAGCCTGTTCCGACATATGAACCGCCAGCACCGGCGCAAGTTGCCTCAGTTGCGATGGTACAAGACTCATCAGGCATGCAGCAGGCTCCCTGACCTCCGGGAGGGCAGGTAAGATCGCCGCAGCCAGTGTCCATGCCCTGGAATGTTCCACCGGCAATAGCGCAATTGTTCGCGGAAAACTCAAGACAACCACCGGTCTGAAAACAGCAGGCGCCATTACACGAGGAGGTAGCACAGGTCGTGCCATCACCAAGGTAGGTGCCCCCCGCCAACTGACATGTGGACGGATCGCCATCTGAACAAGAACTATCGGCGAAGCAACAGGCACCCTGTCGCACACCGCCCAAGGCGTCCATAAGCAACGCGTAGTCGGCCAGATCCACGTCAGAGTCCCCGTCGAGATCAGCGCATTCACAACCGGCGGTCAAGGCGACGGACGGACCGTCGAAACAGTCGGCGAACATGGTAAAATCATCGAGATCGATGTCCGCATCACCATCGACATCCCCCTGCGACGGGAGCACGGAGACAAGCCAAGAATCCTGGCATTCCCCTATGGCGTTGACGGCGCGGATAGTGACAGTGTAGGGTTCGCCGGCAACAATCGGCTCGGGCCAGGAGACTACTCCGGAGGCAGGATTGATGGTCATTCCAGGTTCACCGGCAAGCAGTTGCCAATCGGTGATGGGTCCCATGCAGGCCGGAGCTGTCAGGAGCGGTGTTGTACTTACGTAGCTCTGACCGCAGTAGACAGTTTGATCGGGAATGTCATGAAGAGCGGGCGCGGCTTGGTGGACGGCCAGAACGAGTGTTGTCGTAGATGAACCGGCGCCGTTGGTGGCGCGGATGTCGAGTTGATATTCAAAGGGAGACTTGACCGGCTCCGGCCAAGTTACGACGCCAGTGGCCGGATCGATGACCATACCCTGCTGCGGATTATCCAAACTCCAGACGATCGGTGCGGTATTCACGGGGAAGTCAACCTGAGGCGTAGGCCCGACGAATGGTTGATCACAGGTGATAACGCGTTGGCTCAGGGAAGCGATGGTCGGCACGAGCTGCTGCACTACAAGTTGGTCGAAGTAGAGGACCTGATTGTTATCCTCGTACTCCTCGGTAATCTCATCCAGGTCATCAAGTATGGTGCCGAGATAGTAGCTGCCTACTGCCAAGTCAGGCATAGTGATGACGGCATCGAAGTCCATGGCATTGCCGAACACGACATCAAACCGTGCATCGGCCAACAGCATATCGGCAGTCGTCAAGTTATCATCGTCAGATAGATAAAAACCGTACCTTACGGCGTATTCACTGGTCGTACCGAAGTTCTCCACGACACAGCGGACGGTGAGGTCCTGCCCCGGGCTCACAGCCTGAGGGCTGAAGAAAACGGGAACGGCTCGCCCCACATAAGTGTCGCTGAAGGTGTATCCCGCGTTTGCCAAATCGATGAGTGCCGGGTCAGGAGTACCGACATCGGGATAGAGGAAGCGAAGGCCGCTTCGGTCAGGTGTGTGTACCTCGACGATATTGGATTGGCTTACAGGCCCGCCGGATGGATACCGGGGGTTCATTGTCTGGATATTGAACGGGGTTCCTGGAGTCTCGGTGCCCAGCGGATCATGCCCCAGCCCCAGGGCGTGCCCGAGTTCGTGGGTGGCAACCAGTAGAAAGGAAAAGCCCGTTTGACTGGCGGTGGTGATGGTCAAGTAGTCCGGATTCGGATCGAAAATCCAGCCTACGCCATTGGGATAATCACTAAAGAGAATGTCCATATCGAACCAGACGGCCCCGTTGTTGACCATGTAGGTCACGCCAAGAACGCCGAGATCCAGGGAGTCGGCGGAGACGGCGGCGGTATCGTTGTAGCCATCGTAGTGATCTATGGGGGGATCTTCCGACAGTGGATAGTATGAATAAGTGAAATCTGCGCCGGGAACGATATTCCACAGAGACATGCCCTCGACCACGTGCACCAGTGGGTCGCTATCGGGTGGGAAAGTGCTCGGTGACAGGTATCTCAACGACTCGGCCGGAGACCATACGACAGGGACGCCCTCCAGTAGGAAGTAGTTGTAGGCATTGCTATCGCGGTTGGTGGCGAATGTCGTCAGCACAGCGAGCAGCAGCAGATTGAGTCTCAGGGGTGTCAATGAGTTGAGTGATTTGGTCATCATTTGGCCCTCCGCTCGCGACTGTTGTTGGCGGTTTCGTGGGCTAAGCCACCGGATCGCATACCTTTGCCGTCCGTTTGTCCTGGAGGATTCGCAGGGTGCAGCTGTGTGGCTTGGTAATCAACCAGTATGCGACGGCCAGCGTTGTGAGTGAGCTGATGGTCCTTGCTGCGATTGAGTACGGGAGTGATGGTGGCAATGAAGTCGTCGAGAGCGATTGCCTTGTCGCTGCCTGCCGCGGCGAGATTCAAACCCAGACGTACGTTGTGAGCCTTGGACACAACAAGGTGAGGATCATGGTTGACGCAACCGGCGATTTCCAGCATAGCGTCCTTGTTCACACCAGTCACGGGTTGCCCATCAGAACTGAAGATACGTTCGATACCATCGGCGTCGCTCTGTATGCGAAACGCCCCTCTGTACAAACCGACAACCGGAAAAGTCTTGTAGGTTGGAAGTAGAAAGAGGACCCACTGCTGCCCTGGGACAAAGGTCGGGGCGCAACAAATGCGCATCTCCATCTGCCCGACCGTCCCGCCGGGGACAGTCAACGTGAAGGTTGGGGAGGAGTCTGTGTGCTGTCCTTTGAGATAGCCCACATTCTTGAATGTGACCTCCGACTCGATTCTTCGGGGATTATCAGCCCAGTACGAGCGAACGGAGGCTACTTCTCCCTGAATCACCTGTGCAGCACTGTCGGCAATCGTGGTGAGTGGCATGGGAGCGACGCTACTTCCGCAAGCCGTCTGCGGGATTGCATAACAGATGACGGCGAGACAGGCAGAAGCCTGTATGAACCTGCTACCTAAGCACATCACTTGGTTCCTCCTTGCTAGCACTCTTGCACGCGTAAAGACGTCCCTGTGAGGGGCCATACCATCACATCGTCCTCCGAGAAGCTGGAGCAAGCTCTCTTGAGTTGCCGCGTGTGAACTCCGGTCATGCTCCTTTGGCTGTCGTTTGGCGCTGCCCCAGGACTGCCGGCATTCCAGGTGGCCATTGCGCTGTGGCTTCTCGCATAACCACTATAGCGTTTTCGGACTCCGTATCGCCAGAGTTGACTGCTCTGAATTTGCGGCAATCGCGGTTCCGATAGCCTGAGAGAGCATCTCTTAGTTCAAGCCTGAACTATGTGGGTCGATGATTCCATTGAGGCAGAATGTGCAGTGCTCCCTGAGCGAACTGCTGAAGTGTGAGCGCACAGAGGCGGCTTCGAAAGGGGCATCTGGACGGGTGCGAGGTTGAGTAGGGATCTACTAGAGCAAGCTCTATCCAAGTGTAGCGGCTGAGCCCCGTTTCTGTCGGTAGATTCGCTGTGTTTGACGCTACGCTAGGTCTTAGAACGCTATAGAAAGCCTTATGAGGGCCGGTTGACTACATGAAATACACAGAGAATGGACAAACGCCATTGGACATAGAGACGGGTTGTGCGGCCTGTGTCATCAGACCCCGAACCGCACTGGCCATTGGCTGGGGATTCTACGTTCTTACCGCCGTCACTTTCGCGTTCACGGAGAGTCGGCATAACGACATGCTCCTGGCATTGGGATCGGGCTTGGTAGGCCTGCTGGCAGCGGCGTTATGGCAAACATCTCGTGATTCGCGAAGAACGCGCGACCTGATGGTCCGAACACAGTGTAACCTGAAGCGGTACTGCAACCTGATCGACTCAGTGGGCCAGTGGGTGTGGGAATTGGACACTGATCACCGATTCACCTACATCAGTCCGCAGATTACGAACGTTCTCGGTTACGATCCCGAGGAGCTCATTGGCAAAACTACGTACGATCTCATGTCAGCGGAAGAGGCCGATCGTGTGAGAGAGGTGTTTGATGAGGCGTGGGCAGATCATAGGAAGATTGATTCGCTGGAAAGCACGCTGGTGCACAAGAACGGTCACTCGGTAGTGATAGAGATGTCAAGCCGCCCGTTCTTCAACAAGCAAGGAGAACTCGGAGGTTATCGAGGCGCGAATACAGACATAACCAAGCGGAAGCACGCAGAGGAGGCATTGCTGCAGAGCAATGCCATGATGGTTGAAGCCTTCGAGCGAGAGAAGCGCATTTCCATGCAGCTTGAGGCGACGATGGAGCAACTGGAAAGGGAGAAAGAGAAGGCAGAGCAGGCCAATATCGCCAAGAGTCAGTTTCTTGCCAATATGAGCCACGAGATACGTACGCCCATGACGGCGATACTTGGCTTTACGGACATTCTCCGAGACACGGACGCAGACAACCGTCGAGCGAACGAACGCATTGACGCCATCGAAACAATCCGCCGCAATGGGGAGTACCTTCTTAAACTGCTGAACGATATTCTTGATTTATCGAAGATCGAAGCGGGCAAGCTCACGGTGGAAAATATCCATTGCTCACTGCCGGAATTGGTTAGCGATGTGCATTGGTTGATCAAGGATCGTTGCGAGAGCAAAGGTTTGGATTTCCAGATACAGTATGTGACAAAGATACCCAAGGCAGTCGAAACTGATCCGACGCGACTGCGGCAAATTCTGATCAACCTTCTGGGCAATGCCATTAAATTCACGGACAAAGGAAGTATCCGCCTGGAAATCAGATTCCTTGATGAAGCGTTGGAAAAGCCAATGTTGTGCTTCGATGTTGTGGATACCGGCATCGGCATTACGGAGGAGCAGAGCAGGCGGCTGTTTCAGCCCTTTGTGCAGGCTGACGAGTCCACAACGCGAAGATTCGGGGGCACTGGCCTGGGGCTGGCGATAAGCGTGAAACTGGCACGGTCTCTCGGAGGAACAGTCGAATTGCTTGAATCCTTTCCAGGTGAAGGCACGCGGTTCCGCGTCACCTGCACCGCCGGATCGACAAGGGGTGCCGAGTTCATTGAACCTGATGCCCGCATCTCGCCTGCGCAAAAGGAGGTATCGAAGGTCTCCATCGACTCATGCCTGCTCGGGTACCGCATACTGGTCGCTGAAGACGGAGAAGACAATCAGCGGCTGATCGCTTTCATCCTCCGAAAGGCGGGAGCCCAAACGACACTTGTCGCCGACGGCAGTAGCGCTGTCGCAAAGGCGTTGGCAGCACGAGACTGCGGTCAGTCATTCGACGTTATCCTGATGGACATGCAAATGCCCGTACTGGATGGCTACCAGGCAACCGCAAGACTTCGCGAGGAGAAATATGACGGCCCGATAATCGCCCTCACGGCACACGCAATGGAAGGAAGCAGCGCGAAGTGCCTCGAAGCTGGCTGCGACGAGTATGTGGCCAAACCCATTAACAGGCAGGTTCTGGTGAACGCCATAAAGGCTGTAACGCCGACGAATGCAGCTCACTCCGCCGGTTGACTGAGAGTGTGGTGGCGGTTTTGGGTCGATTAGGGGTCTTTGGCTGGTTATAGGAGCTAACTCAAACGAGTGCAAGCGCACCGGGAATAATCCATGGGCATCGATGGGGCGAGCTCTGTCCAAGTGTAGCGTGTGAGCCCCGTTCTCCGGTAGATTCGCCGTGTTTGACGCTATCCTGGGACTTGCAATGCTACAAACAGACGGTTGCATAACTTGACGATGATAGGACGGGAGTGACCTGTGGCCAAAGTGATGGTCAGCAGGCGCGTGAGCGTTTATTCACTTTCGTAGAGATGCGACAACGGCAAGAGATCATGACACCGCCTGATGACATCAACACCATCAGCAGGAAAGTCCTATGCGTGGACGATGACCGGCTCTTCCTTGAGGCTGTCAAGCGGAGATTACGCAAGGATTTCGAGGTAGTGACGGCTGTGGGTGGCGAGGCAGCGTTGCGCACGTTGGAGGAAGAGGGGCCCTTCGCAGTAGTACTTTCGGACTTCAACATGCCTGGAATGAATGGTGTGGAGTTCCTCAAGAGGTCCCAGGAGCATTCACCGGAAACCGTAACCGCAATGCTCACTGGACAAACAGACCTGGACGTGGCCATCAGCGCCCTCCACGAAGGCCGCATATTCCGCTTCCTAAACAAGCCCTGCACGACGGAGAAGATAGCGAAAACGCTCAATGACTGCTTGGCGCAGTACCGGCTTGTCGTGTCGGAGCGGATATTGTCAGCGGAATTGAACTTGGCAAACGACAAGCTGATGGATCTGAACAGAGACCTGGAGCAGCGAGTGATCGAGCGGACGGCCACGATCACGTCGCTCTATGGCTTTGTTTCGCAGCTCAGCGGTTTGGACTCGATTCGTGCTGTGGGCAAACTGGTGGTGAACACGGTCGTGCAACAAGCGAAGTGCCGCCACGCCACACTGTTTCTGTATGAGCCGATCAAGGAACGCCTGTGTCTGGTGGCCGCGGAGGGGCTCACAGAGCATGATCGTGAGACTTCGGCAATCGTGCGAGCAACTCCGCTGATCCAGAGCGTTTTTGACGCAAGAGATGCGATAATTCTCAACCGTACTGATGAGGCTCAGGTTTACGGTCAACTGATTGGAAACCCTGAATCTCTTCCACTCGCGGCGATCGCACTGGCAACGCCTGATGAGGTGCTTGGTGTACTGTGTGCGGCAAGCCCGTTTCGAGCTGCGGGCTTCGACAGTGATGCCGGGGACACGTTGCAGGCGATCGCCAAGGCATCCTCTGTGGCCATCCAGAATCAGACTCGTTTACGGGAGCGGAATGATGCTCGGGATGCGACGATACTGGCGTTCGCCCATTTGGCTGAAAGTCGCGATCCGGAAACCGGCGCACATCTCGAAAGGGTTCAGGAGTATTGCAGAGCGTTATGCCAGGAATTGGCCAAGACTCGAAAGTACTCGGCGACAATCGATGGGGAATACATCGAAGCAATCGTGCGATCGTCTCCTCTGCATGATATTGGTAAAGTAGGCATTCCAGACGACATACTGCGTAAACCGGGGAAGCTGACTGCCGAAGAGTTCGAGATCATGAAGAGGCACACAGTCATTGGGGGAGACACGATTCGCCAGCTCATTGACAGTGGACGCAACAAGGAGTTCCTGCAGATGAGCATGGAAATTGCGTATGCTCATCATGAGAAATACAACGGAAGCGGTTACCCTCACGGGTTGGCAGGGGCGGAAATCCCTCTGGCAGCCCGCATCATGGCCCTTGCCGACGTATACGACGCCATAACATCGAAGCGGGTATACAAGGATGCAATGCCTCATGAGAAGGCAGCGGAAATCATTCGTTCGGACCGCGGAAAACACTTCGATCCCGACATAGTTGACGCGTTCAATGCCTGTGAAAACCGTTTTCGACAACTGGCATCAGACATGTTCGATACTCACTCCCCCGGTGAGTGTAATATCAATCAGGTGCCATCTGCCGTCCAGCCGCTCTCCTCTCACGCCAGTTCCGTGTAGTACGGCGCCTGCGAAACACACTTACATCAGACATTCGGCAACTAGCGGCATAAGGATCCTCGGCACAACACGCGTTACAGAGTTCCACGCGAAGTCATACAAGACATCGCCGAACAGACCAATCTCCTAGCCCTAAATGCTACAATTGAGGCAGCTAGAGCCGGTGATGCGGGCAAGGGCTTTGCCGTTGTCGCCACAGAGGTTAAGGAATTGGCTAAACAGACGGCCACGGCCACTGATGACATCCGTAAGAGGATAGAGGAAATCCAGTCGTCATCGGGGACAGCGATTCGGTCAATCGAAGAGATTGGAGTAGTAATCGAAAGAATCAACGGCGTCTCACAGACCATTGCGAAATCGGTAGACGAACAGAACTCCGCCCCCCGAGAGATTGCACAACGAATAGCCGAAACCTCATCAGGGGCGGAAGTAATCTCTACTGGCGTAGCCCAATCAGCTCAGGAAATCACCGGGAACATAACCAGTGTAAACGAAGCAGTCAGACGCGCTGCCAGTGGAGCAAGTGAGACAGAGGGCGCCAGTTAACATCTCTCCGAACTGGCTGCAAGACTCCAAAGTCTCGTTGGGCAGTTCAAGGTATAAAGCACTATTCGTCCAAGCGTGGCCTCAAACAACCAAGGCCTACCGAGTGAGCCCGGAAGGCAGACGCTGCACTTGAATGGAGCTTGCCCAAGGAAGATCTTCTGTCGTCACAATTGCCTATCCAGACGGCGATAGTGTATCGCCTCGGAGACATGCTCTGCAAGAACAGCCTCGCTTCCGGCAAGATCAGCAATTGTCCGGGCCACTCGGAGAACCTTATCGTGAGCCCGTGCGGAAAGACCCAATTCCGTCATCGCCTGCCTCAGCACCAATTCGCCGGCCTGATCGAGTTGGCAGCAAGTGCGCAATAGCTTACTATCCATGCGAGCGTTCACCCTCACGCCGTTCCCGGAGAACCGCCTACGCTGCCACTCTCGAGCCCCGATGACCTGCCCTAGCATTTCTTCTGATCCTGTGCCTTCACGACGACTGCGCAATTCAGAGAAGGGAACGGCAGGCACCTCGATGTGAATGTCAATACGATCAATCAGCGGCCCACTTATTCGACTAAGGTATTTCTCAATCTGGGGTGGACTACACTTGCATGGCTTGCGAGGATCAGTGAAGTATCCGCATGGACAAGGGTTCATTGCTGCAACCAGCATGAACGAGGCTGGAAACCGCACCGTTGTATGCGCTCGTGCAATAGTTACCGTTCCGTCCTCCAAGGGTTGGCGCAACGACTCAAGGCTGACACGAGAGAACTCCGGAAACTCGTCCAGAAACAGCACACCGTGATGAGCCAACGAGACCTCCCCGGCAGTGGGAATGGTTCCTCCTCCCACCAGTGCCGGTGTACTCGCGGTATGATGCGGACTTCGCACTGGGCGAGTCGCCAGCAATGACACTCCAGGAGCCAATTCGCCCGACACGGAGTGTATCCTCGTTGTCTCCAGGGATTCCTCAACTGAAAGCGGAGGCAGTATTGTTGGAAAACGCTTTGCCAACATAGTCTTACCTGACCCGGGAGGACCTATCAGCAGCACATTGTGCCCTCCTGCCGCTGCTACCACAAAGGCCCGTTTAACATGCTCTTGCCCGTGGACATCCGAGAAGTCTCGGTCATAGAGTGAGCATGTATGAAAAACCTCATTGAGATCAACACAAACTGACTCAAACGGCAGTTGCCCGCACAGAAACCCTACGGCCTCCGTAAGACAACTTGCCGGGATAACCTCTATATCCTCGACGACCGCAGCCTCCTGACTGTTCTCCACCGGAAGAAGAATACCTCTGCACCCACGCTCGCGGGCAAGCAGTGCAGCGGAAAGAGCCCCCCGTATGGGACGCGTCCTTCCATCCAATGCAAGTTCACCCACAACCATGTACTCACCGTGCAACTCAGGAATAACCGCACCGTCGGCAAAGAGCATTCCCAGCGCTATCGGCAAGTCGAAAATAGGGCCCTCTTTGCGCATGTCAGCCGGTGCAAGGTTGATTACCGCCCTGTGTCTCGGAATCTCATAACCGGAGTTCTCTAGGGCACTACTGACTCGTTCCAGGCTCTCTTTCACCGCAGCGTCAGGCAAACCCACAACAACTGCCCCACCGAACCCCTTCTTCGTCACGTCAACCTCAACCTCTACGGGCACCGCCTCGATGCCGAAGAACGCCACGCTGTGTAAACGAGCGATCATGATTCTCCCCAAAACACGAACTCAACAGGCACCAGTGTTGCGCGCACGCTTTGTGAGCATGAATCGATCATCAGCGATAGCCATACAGCAGTATGCGAATCGCTCGCGCACACTCGCCCAAATTGTCACACGAACACCATACGATCTGACAACAGCACGGACCAACTTGGCAGAATTGCATGAAACGCCTAGATCAGCCTAGCATAAACGTGTGGACATGCCAAGAACCCGACGGCATCAAGCGCGCGTGGACTACGACTCTCTCCAAAGCTGACAGAGAGAACCGGAAACTGGGCAAAGCCATGATTCCGCGCGAGATACACATGCCTTCCATCGAGTGGACTACCGCAACCACCCCCGCTTAACAGAATCTTAACAAGATAACCCCTCTCACAAGCCTATGTGCGGTCTCAGCCTCATTGCCGATCCCATACAGCCTGCTATGATGGATCTCCAGTGAACTTGACCTGATCACAAAGCTGTTTCCCTATTCGCTCAGAGCCACTGCCATGCCCCCCAATAAGTCTATTCTGCTCGTGGAAGACGAAGAAGACTTGGCCGAGTTGCTCCAGTTCAACCTGCAACGAGAAGGATATCTCTGTAGGCACGCCCCTGATGGAAATGCTGCCGTGGAGGAACTGAGACGACAAACTCCGGACTTGGTCGTTTTGGACAGAATGCTCCCGGGCCTATCCGGAGACGAAGTTATCACTCAGCTGCGGCAGAACTCTAGAACACAGAACTTGCCCGTGATAATGCTAACGGCCAAGGGAGAGGAAGCTGACGAACTCGTGGGCCTTACCCTTGGGGCCGATGACTACATTACCAAGCCATTCTCAACAAAACTCCTACTGGCTCGTATAGCTGCTGTCTTGCGAAGAGCTCCACACCGTGCAGACCAGGGTCGAACGGTGTCTGCAGGCCCCATCGAGCTTGACGTAAGCAGGCACGAAGTACGAGTCGATGGCATAAGGGTGATGCCCACTGCCACCGAGTTTCGCATACTCCAGGCGCTGATGTCCGCCAGCGGCAGAGTGCTTTCAAGAGAACAACTGATTGACATCGTGCTGGGCAGTATGGTGGCAGTCACTGACCGCACAATAGACGTTCATATAGCGGCACTGCGAAAGAAGCTGGGGCATGCGGCCACCTGGATTCAGACGATACGCGGCGTTGGCTATACGTTGCGGCCACCGGAGCAGTAAGGAACAACTCTCACCATGAAACTGGGGCGTTACTTTTGGAAGTTGTTCTTGGGCAATGCCCTACTGCTCGGCTTAGTCTTGAGCGCCAGCGTGCTTCTCATCGTAAGAGAGTTTGACCGTTTTCACCTGCAGGAATTGACCGAACACCTGGAAACCCTGGCTGAAGCGTTGGCACCCACAGTAGAAGGCAAGCTCTCTCCTGTTTGCACGAAGGAACTTGATGCACTTGCCAAGCATGTTGGCAGTTCAGAGCCGGAGGGAATACGCATAACATTCGTCACTGCTGACGGCTTGGTTCTTGGCGATTCTCAAGCCAGCCCGGCCTCCATGGAATCTCATCATGATCGCCCGGAGATAATAGACGCCCTGACCAACGGCTCCGGAGCGTGCATACGATGGTCGCATACACTAACACGAGAAACTCGTTATGTCGCTATGCGCATAGGGCCTGCCAATGCCCCTGAAGGAGTAATCAGAGTGGCAATGGGAGTGAACAGCATAGGTGCTCGGACTAAGTCAGCCCGGGAGCTGATGTGGACGATCGCCATCTTGTCGCTAGCAGCTGCAGTCGTTCTTGCTTTGGGACTAGCCCGCACTTGGTCGAGACGTATCGCGGGGATAACAGCCGCTGCTCAGTGCATCTCCGAAGGCGATCTAACGGCCAGAGTCAATACCGCCGGCAAGGATGAAGTCGCTTCCCTGGCCATCGCTCTCAACCAAATGCGCACCAATCTCGCAGGACAGCTTCTCACCATCGAACGCCAGAATCGCATGCTCGAATCCCTGCTTGGCCGCTTGAAGGATGGTGTTGTGGTAATCGACTCAAAAGCCAAGATTATACTGATCAATCCTGCGGCTATCACTATGCTCGACATCAAACGCGACCCCAGCGAATTGGTTGGGGAGCCCGTTGAGCAGGCTATCAGTATACACGAATTGCAGAGAATGCTGCTGGCCCGACTACATCAGGAAAACACCGAGCACTCCCCGACACGCTCCGAAGCCGCTCAGGAAACACAAATGAACTTGCAGCTGGCAGAGGGAAGAATCTCTGTAATCGCTAGCGTAACAGAGCTTGCCCTCCCAGACTTCGAGAAACCCATAAGTGATCCGGATTCAGCTGTACGAACGTCGAAGGGCCGCCTCCTCACCCTCACTGACATAACGGAACTGGCTCAGACTATTCAGATGAAGTCCGACTTTGTAACAAACGCCTCCCACCAACTGCGCACCCCCCTGTCGGTGATTCGAGCATCCGTGGAGACCCTTCTGAGCATGGACTTGGCCGGAGACACTGAAGCTTCCGCAAGATTCATTGATGTCCTGGATAGACACAGCAGCCGCCTGGAGGCCATGGTGGCTGACCTCTTGAGCCTGTCACGTGTCGAAACACCGTCATCGCACTTCGCTCCGGAGACCATCGACATCCGAGCCTATCTCGCAGAACTACGTGCACGATGGAGCGATCTCGCACGCAACCGAAAGATCAAATGGGACTGTGTCGCCCAAGAGGCATGCCTGTCGCACGTCAATCCCGAGTTGCTGACGTTAATCATGGACAACTTGGTCGACAACGCGCTTAAGTTCACGCCCGAGGAGGGATCCGTTGTCGCCTCAGCAAGAGTGGCTGACTCCTGTCAAGTCGCTATTGAGGTCTGCGACACCGGCTGCGGAATCGCCAATGAGGAGCAGGAGAGGGTCTTTGAACGATTCTACCAAGCCAAGATTACATCGGGCGCCTCATCGCCTCATACCCACGGCGTCCCCGGCACGGGATTGGGCTTATCAATAGTCAAACATGCGGTGACAGCGATTGGCGGGGAACTGGAATTGGAGAGCACGGTCCGAAAAGGAACGAAGATAACCATCTTCCTTCCCCGCTCAACCTGAACCATTCACCGCGTCCTCTTAGCGCATTCTTAACCTAATCCGGATACTTCCTTAATCGCCCCATCACACAATCCCTTTAGCCGCTCAGCGGCGGCTGGGGATGGCCTGCGTAGACCATCACTTGCGGCTTGGTTTGCAGGCTTGCTCACTCCGCACAAACCACATGCAACACTCTTGAGGAGACAACTCTTGATTAGCACTCGATTCTCGATAACTGCATTAGCCTCCCTTGCGACCATCATTGTGCTGGCGGCAGGAAACCCCGCCCATGCACAGCTCAAAGGAAGCGTCAAAGTGGATGGCTCCAGCACCGTCGCTCCCATCACCATGGCTGCAGCGGAACTCTTTCAGGCCGAGCAGCCCCGAGTCCGCGTGACTGTAGGAATCTCAGGAACAGGCGGAGGATTCAAGAAGTTCCTTACCGATAAGCCTGCCCTGCGCACCGATATCAACGATGCATCTCGAAGCATCAAGAACTCCGAGCTGAAACGCGCAGAGTCATTAGGTATTACCATAACTGAAATCCCTATCGCCCTTGACGGTATTGCTGTCGTTGTCAATCCCAAGAACAACTTCTGCAACCATCTCACGGTAAACGAGCTCAAGCGTATTTGGGAACCGGGAAGCGAAATCACCAATTGGAAACAGGTCAGGGCCGGATTCCCTGATCTCAAACTGACTCTCTTCGGCCCCGGCACTGACAGTGGCACATTCGATTACTTCACCGAGGCGATAGTCGGCAAGGAGAAGGCCTGCCGCAATGACTTCACTGCCAGCGAAGATGACAATGTCCTCGTTCAAGGCGTAGCAGGCGAGGAGGGTGGTCTTGGCTACTTCGGTTTCTCCTACTATGAGGCAAATACTGCAAAACTCAAGGATGTGCCCATCGACAATGGTGACGGCAAGCCGATCACGCCCACGCTGGAAACTATCCGCTCGGGCACTTACAGCCCACTATCCCGCCCTCTCTTTCTGTACATCAACAACGACAGTCTGAAGCGTCCAGAGGTCGCCGCGTTTCTTCGATTCTACCTGGAAAACGCACCCACGATCGTGGAACACCCGATGGTGAACTATGTGGCTCTTTCCCAAACCGAATACCAGCAATCGCTCGCCAAGATCGAAGGCCTCAGCAAGTAGCTGATAGACCGACAATGAGCTGTCGATGAGTGAGGCCCGCATGGCCAGCAATAACCAAACAAGCGCAGAACAATCGGCTCTGTTCCGTGTAAAATCAAGACACCTGACCGAGCATAGCATCCGCATACTGCTCTGGATCTGCGCAATGACCTCCGTGCTGACGACAGCGGGGATCATCTTCGTGCTCACCTCGGAATCGTTCTCCTTCTTCCGAGAAGTGTCGCCAATGCATTTCTTCCTGGGCACGGAGTGGTCCCCTCTGCTCGCACCGCAAAGCTTCGGCGTGTTGCCGCTCATCTGCGGAACCATGCTGGTGGCCGGTGGAGCACTTCTGGTCGCAATACCAATCGGTCTCGGGTCGGCTCTCTACCTCAGCGAATACGCGCCCGCCGCCATTCGCCAACTGGGCAAGGCAGTACTGGACATCCTCGCTGGCGTCCCTACCGTCGTGTACGGCTACTTCGCTCTAACATTCATCACGCCTTGCATTCTCAAGCCGCTTCTGCCGTCAACCGAGGTATTCAATGCCGCCAGCGCGGCCCTGGTTGTCGGAGTAATGATAATCCCAACAGTATGCTCCCTCTGCCACGACGCCCTCCAGGCAGTTCCCAACACTCTCAGAGAGGCCGCATTCGCTCTCTCGGCCACCAAACTCGAAGTATCCACAGGAGTTGTCCTACCCGCAGCCCTCTCCGGCGTTGGTGCCGCAATACTCCTCGCACTGGCAAGAGCCATTGGTGAAACCATGGCCGTAGCTCTGGCTGCCGGAATGACCCCCAATCTCACTCTCAACCCCCTCCAGAGCATTCAGACTATGACCGGCTACATTGTCCAGGTCAGCCTTGGCGATACACCCGCCGGCACCATAGAGTATCAAACCATCTTCGCAGTCGGATTGACACTCTTTGCCATCACTCTGGGAATAAACGTATTCGCCACACGCATAATAGCCAGGTTCCGAGAGGTCTACGAATGAACGGATCGACCGCATCCCTCTTCCGACCGCGACTCGCTCGACGCCGCAAGATAGCCGGCTTCTGGTCTGCAGCGTTCCTCGCCACCAGTTGCATGGGAACGCTCGTCCTCATCATTCTCATGTACCGCGTCCTCTCAGAGGGCTGGAGCTGGTTAACCACAACATTCATCACTAACTTCCCCTCCGTGCTCTTCCCCGAAAAAGCCGGCATAAAAAGCGCCCTCTACGGTTCCATCTGGATCATCTCCCTCACCGCATTCATCTCTATCCCTCTCGGTGTCGGAGCCGCGATATACCTCGAAGAATACGCCGCCAACAATCGCCTCACTCGCTTCATCAAGCTAAACATAGCCAACCTCGCCGGCGTACCGTCCATCGTCTACGGCATTCTCGGCTTGGCCATTTTCGTTCGCACATTGGCATTAGGTAGAAGCGTAATCGCCGGAGCCCTCACCCTCAGCCTTTTGATATTACCCGTAATCGTCATCGCCAGTAGAGAAGCTCTGACCGCCGTGCCAAACTCCATCCGCATGGCAGCCTTCGCCCTCGGCGCCTCCCGTTGGCAAACGATTCGTGCCCACATCCTCCCTGCCGCTCTGCCGGGCATTCTCACGGGAGTAATACTGGCCATCTCTCGGGCCATAGGCGAAGCCGCCCCACTACTCATGATTGGCGCCTTAACCTACGTAGCCTTCGTGCCGGAGGGCCTCACTGATTCCTTCACGGCCCTCCCAATGCAAATCTACGATTGGGTAAGTCGCCCACAGGAGCAATTTCATCACCTCGCAGCAGCCGGAATCATCATCCTGCTGAGCATCCTCCTATTCTTGAACGCAATCGCCGTCGGGTTGCGAACCTGGCAACACAGGAAGAGAGCATGACTACTTTGATAAACCCGCGCACAACAATCGGAATGCCCGCAACAAAACGCACCACCACGCCGGCCACTAAACGCCAACCGGCAACCGACCCCATAATCCGCGTCGACAACTTCTCCGTCCACTACGGCAACTTCACCGCCGTACGCGAAGTGACTATGGACATCAACGAACGCCAGGTAACCGCCATCATCGGCCCTTCCGGCTGTGGCAAAAGCACCCTTCTCCGTTCCCTCAATCGCATGAACGACTTCGTGCCCGGCATCGCCTTCGACGGACACGCCATATACAGAGGAAAGAACCTCTACTCCACCGATACTGATCCCGTCGACCTCCGGCGGCACATCGGCATGGTTTTCCAAAAACCCAACCCCTTCCCAAAATCGATCTTCAACAACGTCGCCTGGGGCGCCAGAATCAACGGCTACACCGGCGACATGAGCGAACTCGTCGAGATGGCCCTCCGCCAGGCCGCCCTCTGGGAAGAAGTCAGAACCAAGCTCCACCAGAGCGCACTGGCACTCTCCGGCGGGCAGCAGCAAAGACTCTGCATCGCCCGGGCCATAGCCCTCCAACCCGACGTCCTCCTCATGGATGAACCCTGCTCCGCCCTCGATCCCATCGCCACCGCCAAAATCGAGGACCTTATCGACGAATTGAGAAATCACTTTACCGTCGTAATCGTCACCCATAACATGCAACAGGCGGCACGCGTCTCTGACCGTACCGCATTCATGTGCATGGGCGAACTAGTCGAAGTGGGCAACACTGATACTATATTCACAACTCCAAGCGAACAACGCACACAAGACTACATTACCGGAAGATTCGGATAAAACATGACCATCCACTTTGTCAACCTGCTTGATGAACTCCTAAGACGCTCCCTGCGTATGGCCAGCCAGGTCGAGGATATGCTCTCCGAAGCCTGCGACGCCATGATCGGCCAATACCACCGCTTGGCTCAACGAGTAATCGAACGCGACGAGGAGGTCGACGCCGAGGAAGTCGAAGTCGAAACCGAAACAATCCGCCTCATGGCCCTCTACCAGCCCGTCGGCTCTGACCTGCGACTCCTCTGCACCGTGCTCAAAGTCAACAGCGACCTCGAACGCATCGCCGATTGCGCCGTAAACATTGCCGAACGCGCCTGCCACCTCGGCAACGACGACCAACTCCCCGGAATGGACATAGTCGAGCAGATGGTCCCAGTAGTCAGGCGTGCCCTGCGCGCTGCCGTCAATAGCTACGCCTGCCATGATAAGAACCACTGCGCCGAAGAGGTCTTCGCCCAAGAGGAAATCGTCAACGCCCTCTACGCCCAGGTAATAAAAACCGTCATCTCCGAAAACGCCAACGAGCCCCACGATCTCCCTCCCCTCCTCGATCTCCTCTCCATTGCCAAAAACCTCGAACGAATCGCCGATCACGCCACCAACATCGCAGAAGATGTGGTTTTCCTCGCAACAGGAGATATAATCCGCCACCAAGCACGAAAGGATCTCCTCAGCGATTAGGAAACAAACGTTTGCCGCCTCAACAAGAAGACCCCCTCACCAAACCGTCCCTCCTGCGCCGGCTCCTCATACCCACCGTTGAGCAGCGCAAGAGAATGTTGCGCATCGAAGCTTGGTGCCTCCTCCTTCTCAGCTACCTCCTCATAGCCTTCGCCTACCTCTGGCCACAGGACTATCGCAACGACGGCCCTGCCTACGTCGCCGCCTCCTGGGTCGCATTCATGATTCGCACATTCATCTTCTACCTCGGATGCGTGCTGGCCTGCCTCACTATCGCAGCCATCTACAACAGAAGCCGCAGAATCTCCCTCGCCGCTCTACCACCCATCCTCGTCTGCATCGGACCAACCGCTATTTCCTACATCCCCTCCTCACACGCCGAAAACCCCACCCAAAAACTTCACGTCATGACAGTAAACCTGCTCATGGTAAACGAAAACACCCAACCCCTGATCGACGAAATAAAAGCCGCTGACCCCGACCTGCTCCTCCTTCAGGAATACACCAACAACTGGCACCTTGCCATCACCCGCCAACTCGCAACCGACTACCCCCACAATCAAAGCGTACCCCGCGAAGACTCCTTCGGATTGGCCATTTACTCCAAGCTCCCCTTCACAAGCAAAGTCAACACACCGCTGCCGCTTGGCCAAGACGCCGTGCCCCAGATACACGCCCTCATCCCCTTCGCCGGTACCGAGGTCTCCATCTACAACATACACCTGCTGCCGCCCTGGGGATTGGAATACACCATCGAAGCCCGCCACCAGTTCGCCGACCTGCTCGACATACTGGAAAAGGACAACCGTCCGATAATCCTCGCCGGCGACTTCAACTTCACTGAAAGATCACCGCAAGCCGCACACCTCGCATCCGCTGGCCTCGCAGATACCCTCTCCTCCGCAGGATTCGCTACAAAATCAACCTGGCCCGTCCACAGCTTCTTCCGCTACATCCCCCACATCCGCCTCGATCACATCTACATCAGCCAAGACCTCGCCTGCACCCACTGCACCACCGGCGTAGGACAGGGCTCCGACCACCGCCCCGTCATCGCCACTCTCACCCTCACCTCAACTCCACCCAAAGACCGATAAGCCACTTCCCAACCCACACCAAACCCGCCCCACGATTAAACCGATACGCTATCTGGATACTGTAACGTAAGTCCAAGCGCAGCCTCGGATACTGAAAACCCACCGGCCGAAACCGGTGGCCGGACGCTACGCTTGAATAGAGCTTGCTTTGATTTCCCCAAGAGGAACCTGTCATGACTCCAGACGTCAACGACTCGGCTCGTGAAGATATGCATACCCTGCTCGCCGCTGCCGCCACCTCCGAGGCGTCAGACCTCCACCTCGTTGGCAACCAAATACCACGACTCAGAATCCACGGAGAGTTGACCCCCCACGGCCAGCTCATCCCACCCGAAAAACTGGCGGACATGCTCCGCGCCGTCTGCCCCGCCGCCGCCAAAAACGCTATTCACACTAACATCCACGCCGCCGCCCAGCAGCAGGATGGCCACCTTCGCCACGATCTCGACTTCTCCTATGAAACCGTCATCGCTGACGATAGCCCTAAGGGTTTCTCTCTATACCGCTTCCGCTTCAACACCTTCTACTCACACGGCACCCTCGGAGCATGTATTCGTACTATCCCCGCAGCCATTCCCTCTCTCGAATGGTCGGGAATCCCCCTCACCATCCTTGACAAGATACTCACTTATCGCAACGGCCTCGTACTCGTCACCGGCGTAACCGGATCTGGTAAAAGTACCACCCTGGCCATCATCCTCGAAAACATGCTCCGTCAACGCGGCAGCAGAGTCATAACCATTGAAGAGCCCATCGAGTACATCCACTCCTTCGGCGACGACTCTCTCATCACCCAGCGTGAAGTCGGCGTCGACGTGCCCAGCTTCGCCGCCGGGCTCAAGTATGGCCTCCGCCAGGACCCCGACGTCATCATGGTCGGCGAGATCCGCGATCAGGAAACCGCACAGATGGCCCTCACCGCCGCCGAAACCGGACATATGGTCTTCTCCACAGTACACACCCGCGACGCAAAGGGTGCCGTCTCCAGATTCACTGACCTTTTCCCAAGAGAACGAAGCGACGAAATATGCGCTCAGCTGGCCACTAACCTCAAGGCCGTCCTCAGCCAGCACCTCCTCCCCAACGCCATCCCCGGCCAGCGCCGCGTCTTGGCTCTGGAGGCAATGTTCACCAACCTCCCCACCACCAGCGCCATCAGATCCAACAACCTCGTTGGCCTCGGCGATGCTATCGTTACTGGAAAAGCCGATGGAATGATCAGCCTCGACGATTCCCTATTGAAACTCGTTCAGGAACGCCGCATTACTGACAAAACCGCATTGGAGTTCTGCGCCTCCGCCACCAGACTGCAAGCAGCTATCAACCGCATGCAGCCTCAAATGGCCATGGCCACCTCCACCCGCTGAGAAACGCACGAACCCAAAAACCCGGCTACCACCCAAAAGGCCCGCCCGAGAGCGCTGCGCGTCCACGCGCAACGTCAAACAACGAATACCCATCGCAGAATACAGCGGCCCGCACACTGCACCTGAATAGAGCTGGCTTCTACGTGTCACAGTCGAGAAGCGACACAATCATGGTAGAAACAAAAGCATGTCCGACATCTTCATCCCATCACCGGCTACCACCTACACAAGGAGTGCCTGAAGCTCTGATGGCGACAGATCAGTGTATGTGATTCGGCATATGGTGAGTAGAACCTACCCCTTTGCTAGGTAAACACTTATTAGCCGCGTTGAGATCCAACAGAATACGCCTTCGTTTAAGGTCTTCACGCAAAACACTCTTGTGAAACATCGCTTTCTCAGAGGATTTGGGATATCTTGTAGCGTTGCGTCCATTGTCAAGATAAGTATAAGCACTCCTTTCCTCGCGTTCCCAGTTGGCTCTCACTAATCTTTCTTGTGGTTTTTCATCCATTGGCTAGCTAGTCGTTGTGCTTCCGCTAGTTGCTCTGTCGTCATTCTCCTTCCCAACTCATCGCGGACTTCCGAGAGTGTCTTCTGTTCTTCCGCATCAGAGCAGTTGGCGGCTGCTAGATTGAGCCACATATGGGAGATAACGGGACTTTGTGGAACACCCTCACCGTTGTTGTACATGCAACCGAGTTGGAACTGAGCGCCGGCGTGCCCCTGATCAGCCGCCTTGTGGGACCACTTGATCGCTTCGACGAAATCCTGAGAGACACCTTGACCCTTGTAGTACATGGAGCCGAGGATGGACTGGGCAAGGGCGTCTCCCTGTTCAGCGGCCTTGCGGTACCACGTGATCGCTTCGACGTAATCCTGAGGAACGCCTTCGCCTTCGTAGTACATGAGACCGAGGTTGAACTGGGCAAGGACGTCTCCCTGATCAGCAGCCTTGCGGTACCATGTGATCGCTTCGACGTAATCCTGAGAAACGCCTTGGCCTTTGCAGTACATGAGACCGAGGTTGAGCTGAGCCTCGGCATATCCCTGTTCAGCGGCCTTGCGGTACCACTTGATCGCTTCGCTGTAATCTTGAGTAATACACCGTCCGTTGTCGTACATGAAACCGAGTTTGAACTCGGCAAAGGCGTTTTCCTGTCCGGCGGCCTTGCGGTACCACTTGATCGCTTCGGCGCAATCCTGGGAAACACCCTGGCCTTCGTCGTACATGAGACCGAGTCTTGACTGGGCGTTGGCGTGTCCTTGTTCAGCGACCTTGCGGTACCACTTCATCGCTTCGACGTAATCCTGAGAAACGCCCTGGCCTTCGTCGTACATCAGCCCGAGTCTTAACTGGGCAATGGCGTATCCCTGTTCTCCGGCCTTGCGGTACCACTTGACCGCTTCGACGTAATCCTGAGGAACGCCCTGGCCTTCGTCGTATAGAAGACCGAGGTTGAACTGGGCAAGGGCGTCTTCCTGTTCTGCGGCCATGCGGAACCACTTGATCGCTTCGGCGTAATCCTGGGGAATGCCTTGGCCTTTGCAGTACATGATTCCGACGCTTAACTGAGCGTCAACATCTCCTTTTTCAGCTTTGGATAGCAAGTCCTTCAGAAATGAGTCCGTGGTTGAGTGCTCTTGCTGTTGATTTTCTGCTGTGGCCATGGGGGCTGTCCTGGGCAGGGCAGTATGAAGTACTAGGGCAAGACCGATCATCTTGACTATCGTTGACATAAGCTTGATCCTCCGGTCGAGCATCAGCGCTAGCGATTGCAGTGCCCCTTGATTATAGCGTATGCTGGGAATGAACTGAAGATTGGCGGCTGGCCACAGGTGCGATAGGCCTCAGTGCTCCGAATGGTGTAAGTGGGGAGCACTTTCTTCTTTCTGGATGTCGGGATGCTGGCGTTACCGAGTCGGCGATGGCAAAGTAGGTGGTAGTGAGGAAACGAGGGGCTACGGAGTGAGTGCGTGGGTAAGACTCAAGATGAGAGCATTAGAGTCACAGACCTAAGCATAACTCCGTCACCTTGCTGCAATGAACGCGCCTACAGTAATGCGCGGGATGGCAACACAGTCTCCAACCAATTGATCGCCTCTTTCATGCGCGCCCGACTTCAGCGTACAGGTATTTCCTGCATAAGGAAGTAGATCGAGTGGACAACTACGAGCAAAACGTTGATCCAGAAGCCGACGAATGTGAATCCGAACATTCTCTTCCAGAATCCATCAAGAGAGAAGCGAGGGTGGAGGCCGCTGATTTCTTTCTCTAATTCGAGTTTCTTGGTCTTGCACAGCAAGACTGCGCGGGCGAGGTTGTACGCTAAGCCATAGCAGAAGCAGACCAAGGGAACAAGTGCCGGCGTCCAGCAGCTGTGCCAGTGTCTGCCTCCTGTTACGATGTAGCAAAGCAGAGCTTTCCACAAGGCTACTGTTTGCCCTGGTTCTACCAGCTGGAATCTCGCGTCGGCCCAGTGTCTAAGGATAAAATAGGCGTACGGAAAAAGAAAAACCGCCAAAGCAAAGAGGTGAATCCATTGGAGAAATCCGCTGAACATGGATCGTATCAGAGCCACGTCATCGTAAATGGCCATATGCATTAGCGCTGACCTAGGCAGCCCTCCATATAGTCCTTCCTTGTTGCTCAACATTTCGAGGGTTACACGATCTATGTGACAATCCGTGACAGATGCATCAGTGAAGTCGGTGCCCAGGTCTACGCTTACGTTGCGGAGGAAAGCGAACGATATGTTGGCTTGCCGAAAGCTTGCGCCTCGCAGGTCAGCCTGATTGAGAATTGCCATTCTCAAATCGGCCGAACACAAATGAGCATCGCTCATCTGAGACTTGAATAGGTTGCAGCGGGTAAGCTCGGCGTGGTTTAGATTCGCAGAAACGAGTGACGCACCGCTAACATTTGCCTCATGCAGCTGGGCGGAAGATAGATCCGCATGATCAAGATCCGCATAGATTAAACGGGCTTTGTGAAGCTTGGCGCCATTCAGTTTCGCGGAAGATAGACAGGCTTCGGTAAGGTTTATGTTGCTTAGGTCGACGTCACCCAGGTTGATACCGGCAAGACTTGGAATCTCACCGTTGTTCTCGCGATACTTATTCCATTCCTTCACCCCTTCTGGGCCTTTCCGCAATAGCGCCTCCGCCTCTTGAGTGGTCATGTGCGTTTTCCTAGTGTGTGCGCCGGTGTCTACAGCGTACTGGTAACATACTTTCAGCTCGCCGCGTTGAGTTGCTGCCAAGTTGGCTAGTCCAGTATATCTCGTTCTTGATGGTTGTGGAAGGCATGCATAATGACAGCAGCAGTCGGGCGACTACGGTTTCAGTGGATGGGAATCTCACGCTGTAGGAAGATGAAGGAGTGGAATAGCACAGCCAGGATGTTTAGCAGGAATCCGATGCGGACGGCATGGAAAAGCCACTCCCACCAACCGCGCTGCAGGGAGAAGTGGGGGTGGACGCCGCTGCATTCCATCTCCAGTTCGAGTGTCTTAGTCTTCCAAAGAAGGATGCCTCGGCCAATGTTGTAGACCAAGGTGGAGCAGAAGCAGAAGAATGGGGCATCTGCGATAGAATCGCTAGCCGCGCAAAACTGTCGACAGCGATGTGAGTCGTTGCTGACCTTCTGGCAGCAGCTTGTGCCCATGAAACGGGCTCTGGTTCTGCGGCACAACGAAATCCTGGGTGAGCACGGAGTCGTCAGACTACCGCACGAGAATCGACCCGCCTAGAGAGACTCATGAACTATCCTCCAGAACGATCCTATGCCCCATCTCGCGTTTTGGAGCGTGCTCCCCTGGCCCGAGCCCTTCAAGCCGAATGCTTCCTTCTGCCTTCCATGCTTTTATCCAGGCCTTTACGTCGCTATCCCAAACCAGCGGAAATTGGAGCGCGCCAACCCACGCATCCTCGAATAACAGACGCTTTCTTTTCGTAAGCAACGCCCAGACGTGACCCTTAGCAGCCTTCAAGTAACGATCACGAAGTTGGTCGTAGTAGTTACAGCTATGCGACATCAGGCCCTCGAACGCGAACTCCGTCTGTCCAGTCTTCGTCTCTCGGCATCGCTTCTGTGCGTCGGCCCGTGCTCTCTCCATGACGTCCATTGCTTTTTCCTCAACCTTCTTGAAAGCCTCAACGCCCTTCAAGTGGCGGGTCGCGTAGATAAGGTGGAAGTGGGTGCGATCTCTCTCAGGGCGGAGGACAATCGCCGCACAAACGTATTTGAATCCGCCCGTCTCACGAATCGCGTCCATGTAGCAGCAAACTAACTCCTCCTCACGGTCCCTGCCAGTGAGACTCTCTATGCGGCCGCGATAGTTGATGGCCCCGAACAGGCGGTCGAAAGTCTTCTGAGTAGCGGGGTCTGGTAACTCCGCGAATCGGACGATATCCTTAGTCATGAAGTTGACCAGCACCTCCCCAGATTTGAGGCGCAGCAACGGCTTTATTACATCCATGCCGAAACCAGTCCAGCCGGTCGGATCGACGAAGATGAAAGAAAACGAGGAGTCTCCACCGCTCGTCACGAAGCGATGGATGTCCTGGACCGACTGCTCAAGCGAGGCATTTAGCGCTTTGACTTCTGCGTCCTTTGTCTCAACAGCAAACTTGTTCAGGCGCGCGTAGGCGGTCTCGTCTTCTTCCAGGAAGAAACAGCGAATAGACAGCGACCGGCCGTGGTCCGCCAAGTCCGCTTTCGCCTTCCGAAGTTGCTTGAGAGCGATGAAGAAGGAACTATCTTCAAGCTTGTCAGACTGCACATTCCATGGCCCAGAGAAGCAGTCGACATAGGTGATCGTGTCCCAGAACATCCCGACGATGTGGGCGAATCGCTCCAGGTACTTGTCGAGAATAAAGTGTTTGACCAGCGTCTGCTCTCGTCCCGCGTAGAGCTTTGTCGCCTCATTCGCCCCTTCGTTCATCCCGCCACCATTCCTAGTTGTATCGCTGGCTGAAACGCCAACACCGCCGCACGTCGCTCCTCAAGCGAGGGTGCGCTCCGTGTTTCGACAAGGGGGAACTCGTCATAGGTGCGTCCGTCGAGTTTGCGCCCGGCCTTACCCTTCTGTACACCTCCCCATTGCTTAAAGAAGAACGGCACCCCGGCCGCTCGGCATTGCGACCGGATGTCCCTCACCCAGGTTTGCTGCATTGGTCGCGCCCCGGGGCCGCTCTCGCCGCCAACGATGACCCAATGAATCCCGCGAAGCGGTAGGCGTCCCACGTCATCGATCAACGGCTCGATGGACAAAAACCTAATGGTAACCGGAGCCGCCTGAAGGTGGCGAACCCGGGGTAAACCATGCTTACGATTCTCGACACTTACACCCCACCAGATGTGTCGCTCGTCGCGGACCCAACCCAATCGGCCTCGCAGCAAACTGAGCATGCGCTCTGAGCGTTTCGTCAGCACTTGATACATATGCCAATTCGCGGCAACCATCACCCGGACAACTGACTCGATGTACTCGTCAGAGACTCCTTCGTGAAACAGATCACTCATTGAATTGACGAAGATTCGACGAGGAGTGGCCCAACGCAACGGCTCCCCCAGCTTGTCGGGGACCAACCTTAGGTCGAAACCCTGTTCGTAAGGATGGCCGGGCACACCTCTGAACCGCTCCGCAAAAGTCTCAGCGTAGCAATGAGCGCAGCCGGGGCTTATCTTCGTACACCCGCGCATCGGGTTCCAAGTCGTGTCCGTCCATTCGATCTTCGAGTGGTCACTCATCAAGCCGCCCTCGCCCACGGACCTAACAAAATACTATCATAGCCGTCACCCGCCCGCAACCTCATTCCTGCACACAAGTTTAACTCGCATTGGCAAGCCGTTCCCCACCGATTTTTCTCTCGCGCAAACATCGAAGGAGGCCCCGTAACGCTCCCAAGTAACATACGACTTCGGATAACCATGTCTAGCAGAAAACATACGCGGTTCTCATTGCCTCTTTGCCTACTACAGCTCTCGGCAAGGTCGCAAGATCGACCTGCTTAACCTCAAGCGTCCATCTTGCGTCTGCCTCGAAGCGCCCAACAGCGATACTCGTCCAAACATAGCCTCAAGTGCCCACGATTTACCGGCAGAAACCGGGCGTCAGACACTGCACTTGAACAAAGCTTGCTCTAGACCCAGCAACCAACAATCCTTAAACGACCTTCCATGACACAAAACCCCAACGCCCCGCCAACAGACCAACTCTCCGGGCCTGAAACGCTCAGCCGGCTAAACCTGACCCCATCACCGAGCGGCGCGCAGGTAGGTCTCCAGCGCTGTTGATAGCAGAGCGATCTCCTCGGACTTGAGTACGACGGGCTCATGGCCCAGGAACTTCACAAACGCTTCAGGATTCAGAACCCAGACCTCGACGCCCTTGCGCTGCCTCTCAACCCACCAGCCCGGAAACAAAACGACCGCGCGGACCTTTGGGCGGCTTCCCGTTGCCCGGCCCAGAACCTCAACGATGCGATCAGCATTCGCCTTGGCCTGGGCGATTGGGTCTCGGTCCGGAGCGCGCCCGTCTACCAGAACGCCCTCGCCATCGTACTTGACCGTTGGGTTGCCGGAGCCGGGCTTGCTGATCGTCTTAGTCTCGATGACATAAACACCGCCAGGACCGATCAGAACGTGGTCGATATTGAATCCCTTCTCCACAAGATCGTGATAAACCCGATAGCCCTTCGTCCGCAATCCTTCCAGCTGTTGCCCGACAACCATCTCCCCTCGCACACCAAGAGCCATCGCCCTCGCTCGTTTGATCGCAAAGTAGATCCTTATGCTGGCGACGATGGCCAGTACAACAGTCACTACAGTCAGCACGCCGGGGTGAATTGGCTTCTGCCTCCCCCATTCAATCCACTGAATCCACGTTACGCAGCCAAAAAGTCCAACCACCAACAGCCAAAACAACACCTTGTCGTCAAGAAACTCGTACAGACGCTCGTGTCCTGAGTTACCCGCCTGCGATAGCGGGGGCTGCTTCAACGGGTCCTTCTTCTTGTTTTTACGCATGTACACTCCTCTGGCCATCGACGACAAACTCCCCTCCCATCATAACCGCCGTAGCGCGTCTCGAACAACACCGCACACCGAATTCGGGAAACGCCCTCCGCAACCTATTCCCCTGCAACTTTTCGAGAGATCGTATCCGCACCCAGCTTCAAACGCCTACACTAGGCAATTAATACAATGTCCTCAACCACCCATTCGGGTATTCTCTCCTCACCTTACCCTCTTACCACTTTAGAGTTACCAATCCAAACCTTCGGAGCTGAAAGGCCAAGCGTAGCGTCAAACAACCGAAATCTACAGGAGAATACCGGTGTTCACACGCTGCACCTGCATGGACCTTGCTCCATCGAATACACCGTTTGGAGTACCCAACTATGCTCCACCAAAGGGCCTACCCCCAACATATCCAAACTCCCAAGCCGACTGCCCCCCCATGAAAGCCCACACTCCGCCAACAGCCACCGGCCGATGTACAAAATCTCCCATCGATCCCCGCAGCCACCACGACGTGTAATATCACCAACCCTACTGCCAAACGGCCATCAGGATTCCCACTCGATCGCTCATAGGCTATTCACAAGAATGCATCCGCCGCCGTACTCCTAAACCCAGCGCACGCGGCCATTGCATCCCCGCTGTTGCTCTATCCACAGGAATCCACCCACCTCCCATACTATAAAACCCCAAACTCCGCCGCCAAGCCGCCGCCTCGGCCCCCTACTCTCCTCTACACCGCCCAAAGCGACCTCCAACACCCCAATTTCACCTACCCTAACATGCTCCTCAGCACATTTTTTCAAACTTTTTTTTCGCACCTGGCGCTAGCGCCAGCCCCGATTTTCACCCCTCAACCAACCCCATTATAAAAAAAAAGCGGAACACCGGCGCCCTTATATAGGGTGGAGAGATGTGCCCTCTCCCCGGGCAAGCTCCAGCGAACGCCAACGCTCCCGAACGAACCCTCTAACGTCACGGCCCCGAAACCCCCAGACCAAAAGGATCACACAAGCTCCCGACCCATCCCCGCAACATGCGACCACGGAGCTCACCGGTCCCTGACACCGCGGCAGCTCCACCAGTAGCCTCAAACGCTGACTCTCAGCTGCAGTAAACCGAACAGCACCAGCCACTCGTGAATAAAGCTTGCTCTAGTGCGCATATATAAAGGACACAGCACAGCTTCCCGAGACGGCCCCACATGCACCCGGCCCGGCCAAACGACCGCCGCTGCCCAAGGCTGCCGTCCCTCTCGGCCCCCCGCACCGCGACGTAAAGCGTTGATGTCTGCCGCCGCAGCCCAGAGCCTTCACCCAGCGGCTCGCAACAACCCCGGCTCACGGGCACCTCGCACAACGCCCGTCAGCCGGCCACTGGCAGGACCACCAGCGACTCTGCCTGATCGTACGAAAGGCCCCGCGGCCATCGCGCGCCGCCCTCGCTCGCGCCTGCTCGAACGCGCCGCGCGTGCCGCCGCCTTATCGCAAGCTGTTCGAAAAACGACCGATTCGAAGCAAAAACGACTCGAAATGACTCAAACCTGAAAGGAATCCGTCCATGAACACCAACATTTCGACGCGCGAAACACCCAAAAACGGCGATTTTCACCCCAATTCCACCGCCAAATGCGCGCCAATGTCGCCCCAATGCAGCGTTGCGCCCCTTCAATGCGCTGTAAAAGCAGGGCTAGCGCACTCAAAAACGCCGCTTTTTACAGGAAAAAACCCGAATTCCCCTAGGCCCAAACGCCAAACTACCGCCCCGAAAACTCGTGCGGCAAAGCCACGATTCTGCCAACAAAAGAGACAGCCTTGCGCCGGCCACAACACCAACGCAAGGCTCGTATTCGATTGCAGGATTTTAGGAAATAGCCCTACTCCTCCGGGACCTCTTCAACCTGCGCCTTGCTTTTTTCAGCATCGGCCGGCGACTCGGTTTTCTCAACCTCTGCCGCCTTGCCAGCCTCGGGCGCAGCCTTCTCCGGTTCTGCCTTCTCCGACTCTGCAGCCTTCTTCTCTTCTCCTACTACATAGGCCTTATTGATTACCACCGCAGTCGCGGGAACAACAGAACCAGCCGGATACTTCGGATGAGTAATACACTCCGTATCGCGGATCTTGTCGACCGTCTCCATGCCTTCGACCACCTTGCCGAAAACCGCATAGCCGTTGGGATTCGGCTGAGAGCTATTGTAGTCCAGCGGCGGATTATCGACAACGTTAATGAAGAATTGGCTCGTCGCCGAGTGCGGCGCATTCGTCCGCGCCATGGCAATCGTACCCCGCACATTGAGCAACCCGTTATCCGACTCCAGCTTGATGGGAGAATGCATGCCGTCGCGCTTCTTTTCCATCTCGGCATCCATTCCTCCACCCTGAATCATGAAATTGGGAATGACACGATGAAAGATAAGCCCATCATAAAAACCTTCCCGCACATAACGCAGAAAATTCTCCGTCGAAAGCGGCGCCTTCACCGCATCCAGCTCAACAACGATATTCCCAAGCGTGGTTTCCAACTTAACCTGCGAAGCCTTCACCGCCGCCTCACTCTTACCGTCGGCCTTGACCGCCTCTTCAGCAAGAACACCACTAGTACCAATCACCAGAACGCAACCTATCGCCAACATCGCCAGGCGTTTCATTACTCCAATCTCCTGATCCAAAACCGTTCGCCATCTCGCGGACTCAACCGCTCGATGCGTCATCCTCAAACATCCGGCCCTCATCCTAGCTTTATTCCCTCGTCTTCGCAATTGACGCCACCGGCTGCAACGACCATCATTACACGAATATTACGTTTACAGGCAACACATACTACGGAACCGTCGACAGTGCATCAACAACATCCGCCGCTTTATCGTAACCGCAGCTTTGTGCTCATTTGGTGCGCGTACTTCATCAGCGCCGCCGGTGACCACCTCTCCGAACAAGCTATCCTCAAAACCCAGCACGCTCTTCAGCAAGGTGTCGATGTCACGCCCATGATGGCGCGGATGACCTTCCTCTTCTTCGTTCCGTTTTTCCTCTTCGGCCCTGTCATGGGTTACTTCGCGGATCGCTTCGCGCGGCGCATACTGATGATCACAGCGGATATCGTTCGCATGGTCATCATGGCCTCCTTCGGCTACCTCATAACCGTCCTCTCCAACTACTCTCCGGCTTGGGGGCCATTCATCCCCATCACTGTCGTAGGGGTTTTTGCCGCGCTCTTCTCGCCGGCACGATCGGCAATGCTCCCCACTCTTATCTCCAGGGAGCAGTTGGTACCCGCGAACGCACTTATTCGCGCAGTTGGGGTTATCGCCACAGTGCTTTCCGCCGGACTCGGTGGCTACCTGGCCGACCACTATCATCCTGAGGTTGCCTTTCGGCTCGATGCCCTCACCTTCCTCGCCAGCGCCGTTGCGGTCTTCTTCATAGTTCAGCCGTCAACTGTTCACCTGCAGCCGCCGACGGAGCGGGGCATGTTCGAGGACCTTTTCGCCGGATTGCGCTATGTCTTCCAACACAAACGTGTGCGTCAGCTGTTCGCTGTAGGCACCGTGTTTTGGTTTTCCGCAGCCGCGATTCGCGCCGTCGTGCCGGCCCTGGTAAAAGACACATACCACCGCACTGAGTATATGGATGTCAGCATGTTCCAGGTTCTCCTGGCGCTGGGCATGGTACTCGGCGCGGGGTTGCTCACCCTATTGGGTAATTCATTACGCAGCGAGATCGCCATTACTTGGTCGCTGGCAACCGCCGGCTTGGGCTCAGTGCTGCTTTCCTGCAGCGCTCTGGTCCCTCTGCCGACTTCTCTCGCCTACATTCTCGGCGCTATCGCGATAGTCGGAGTCGGAGTCGCCGGGTCGGCGCTCATTGCCAGCTATAACGCCCTGCTGCAACGCATCGTACCGGACCGTTACCGTGGTCGCGTCTACGGGGTGTTCGACGTGTGCACCATCGGCGGCCTGCTGCTAGCGAGCGGGCTATTGGGTATTCCAAAATGGGAGCGGCTGGACCGCGCTGTCGGATACATCATCATCGCAACGGCGGCACTGCTTCTTTTTACAGGCATTCTCAGTCTTCGGCAACGTCTCTTGCCTGCAACAGACGGATGGGCCTACGCTTTCGCCGCGAATCTCAATGAATTCATATGCAGGTTCTGGTATCGCCTCAAGAGACAAGGGCCATGCACCATTCCAAGAACTGGTCCGGTCATAGTCACGGCCAATCACACATGCTCCGCTGACCCGCTACTGCTGTCGGCTGCCTGCCGGCATCGCATGATCGCCTTCATGATTGCCAGGGAGTTTTCCAATATCCCCGTGGCTCGCCGCTTCGTTCGGCTGGTCAATTGCATTCCCGTTAATCGAGACGGGCACGATTCATCTGCCACTCGCCAGGCGATGCGCCACCTTCGCAACAACAGCGCTTTGGGTATCTTCATACAGGGTCGTATCGCCAAGCCGGGCGAAGTGCCACCGCCTAAGGACGGCGTTGCACTGCTGGCACTGAGGACCGGTGCTACGGTTATTCCCGCATATATAAGCGGCACGCGCTACACAGAGAGCGTCACTGCCGGCTTCTTTGTTCGCCACAGAGCTGAAGTGCGCTTTGGCCACCCCGTTGACCTTTCAGACCTTCGTGGAAGCACTTCTCGCGAAAACGTAGCGCAAGCAACTGCCCGAATCTTTGAGGCGATCCGGGCAGCGGAAAACAAATGACAGTAGTGGATTCGCGTGGGCGAATCGCGGCGCTAGGCCCAGGTGATGAGGTTCAAGCCATGATCACCGGCCAGACTCGGGTGCCGAGGCACTACCCTTACCGTAAACCCGCGCTGGCCGCTCTTGCTGCAGGGCACTTCACCGGTAAACATGTAGATGCCGTCCTTCTCCTTCTTGCGACAGGTCATTGCCTCGCCCTCACCGCCTTCGATAGTACCGTCGGTCGGTAGGTGTCCGTGGTAGAGCTGTACAGAGACATCGTTGGGATCGATTTTTCCCAACTTGACAACAGCGTGCACTTCCAAATCCGACCCAACAATGCGTTCACCCGCCTCAAGAGCCTCAAAGGACTCGACCTTCACGTCGGGCCACTGCTGGCTGATCTGCGTTTTCCATTTGGACAGCGACTTGGCCACGGTAAAGCTGTTATCCGCAAGATCGCGTCCACGGCGAAGCGTCGGCAGATAGAATCGCTCGGCGTATTCCCTAACCATGCGGAAGGAGCTGAACTGGGCAGTGCAAGTACGCATGGAGGCTTTCATTCGCGCGATCCATTTGCGCGGCAGCCCGTCAGAGCCTCGATGGTAGAAATCGGGAATAATCTCGCGTTCCAGGACATCGTAGATGGATTCTCCCTCCACGAAGTTCTGGTAATCCGGATTATCATACATGCGGTCATCGCCAATGGCCCAGCCGTTGGATCCATTGTACGCTTCCCACCACCAGCCATCCAACACGGAGAAGTTGATTCCGCCGTTAGACGTAACTTTCATACCGCTGGTGCCACTCGCCTCAAGCGGCTTGGTCGGCGTATTCATCCATATGTCCACGCCCTGGACGAGGAAGCGGGCGATAGCCATATTGTAATTCTCTATGAAGACCAAGCGTTTGCGCACTTCCGGGCGCCGGGCGAACTTGATAAGAGTCTTGATCAATTCCTTTCCGAGATTATCGCGTGGGTGTGCTTTTCCGGAAAAGACGAATTGCACCGGCCTATCCGTATTAGTTAGAAGTTCGAGCAAGCGCGTTTCATCGCGTAACAGCAGCGTCGCTCGCTTGTAGGGAGCGAACCGTCGCGCAAAACCTATTGTCAGAGCCTCCGGATCGAGTACTTCTTCCGCCTCAGCGATCTGGGCAGGAGAGGCACCTCTCTTGAGATATTGGTTTTTCAAATGGGCGCGTGCTTCCACAACCAATCGACTCCGCCGGCGCTCGTGAGCAATCCACAGTTCGGCATCGGGAATATCGTGCACACGATCCCACAGATGTGACTCGTCCGGGTTTGCTTCCCACTCCGGCCCCAGATAGCGCTCAAACAGTCTTTCCACATCGGAGGAAATCCACGAGCGAACATGAACGCCGTTAGTAACAGACTTGATAGGGATTTCATCAACGGGCGTTTCAGGCCAGTGTGACTGCCACATCTCGCGAGCAACTCGTCCATGAACCTTGCTCACGCCGTTTGACTGCCGGCTTAGGGTCAAGGCAAGGGTGGCCATAGAGAACGGCTCATCAGTCTTACCTCTGTGTGCCTGCCCCCAGGTCATCAGTTGATCCACGGAAACACCCATTCGGCTCATGTGGTACGGCAGATATCTTTCGATAAGCGATTTCGGGAAAGTATCAATACCGGCAGGGACTGGAGTATGGGTAGTGAATACTGTCGCACCAGCCACAGCTTCTCGTGCCTCAAGAACGTCTAGACCTTGACTCTCCATTAGATGGCCGATCTGCTCCAGAGCTAGGAAAGCCGAATGCCCCTCGTTCATGTGGAACACGTTTGGCTCATGGCCCAGGGCACGCAGAGCCCGCAGACCACCGAAGCCCAAGAGCATTTCCTGGCGGATCCGCATCTCCTGATCGCCGCTGTACAAGCGCATGGTAAGGTTGCGATCGTCACGGTGATTTTCGTCCAGGAGTGCGTCGAGCAGAATCAGCTGAACCCGGCCCACGCGCACTTTGAATATCTGTGCATGCACGTCGCGGTCGCCTATGCGGCAGCTTATTTTGATCGGTTTGCCCTTCTCGTCACGAGCGAGAGCAAGGGGCATATGGTGAATATCCAGCAAGGGATAATCTTCAAACTGCCATCCATCGTTTGACAAGAACTGCTGGAAATACCCATGGTGATAGAACAGGCCGACGCCCACCAAGGGCAGCCCCAAATCACTGGCCGACTTCATATGGTCACCGGCAAGAACTCCCAGACCACCGGAGTAGATCGGCAGACACTCGTGAAGACCAAATTCCATGGAGAAATAAGCAATGGTATCATTGACATGCTGAGGGTAGTTCTTCTGGAACCAAGTCTCCTCATTCATGTAATCCTTAAGCCTAGTCAGCACTCGTTCAAGGTGGGCCAGGTAAGCCCGGTCCCGGGACACATGCTCCAGCCGGTCCTGCGGCAACTCACTGAGTAAACGAACAGGGTTGTGTACTGCCTCTCCCCAAAGTTGCGGATCAAGCCGATGGAATAGGGTTACTGCGTCGTAGTTCCACGTCCACCAGAGGTTGTAGGCCAGATCCCTCAATCCGATAAGACGTTCAGGAATCGCCGGCACTACAGTAAACTTCTTGATCTTATACATACCGCATACTCCAGTAGGATTTGTCAATTGCGCGCCAGTCCGCCTGCGCATAGGCTAAGCTCATACTGTGTAGTTATCGCCATTTCAAGCCCAGAGCCACAGTGAGAACGCCATAAATCCTGGCGGTTGAGCCTGTTATGTACGCCGCTAGTTGACGCCACTTCCAATACTATTCTTACCAAGCTTACCGCCGCCCCCTGGGTCAACAGCAACATGGCCAACAAAACCGCCATATCAGCCTGTCTAGAGCAAACTCCATGCAAGTGCGACGTCTGCCCGCCGGTTTTCCTGGATGTTTGACGCTACGCTTCGACCTGCAACGTTGTAGGGATAATTGCGCTGTCGATCTGGGAAGCTGTGGCTGTCGGCAAATGAGCGTGAACGGTCATTGTGTGCAGAAGTGACCGTTGCTGGAATGTCGTAGCGAATGAACCGATGTATCAAATGCAGGAGCCAGTTCTGTGCAAGTGGCGTGTCCCAACGCCGGGCTTTTCCGGTGGACTTTCGTGGTTGGGCGTTCCACTTGTACGAACGACGCTCCGAGGAGCAACATTCCAGCTAGGGAGAGCTGATCATGACCAAAAGGACCAGACAGGGGAAGCTAGCCGCCCTCACCCTTCTCACCGCGTGCGCCGGCCCCTACGTAATCACCGGCTGTGTTCCGGAGGGACTTGTACCGACGGTTCTTAGCAACACGGCCACACAACTGGCGAACTACTTCCTGGATACGCTGGTAGTTGATCCGATCGAGGCGGTGGTCGATCAGGCCGTCGATCAGTTGAAGTAACCGCCGACCTGGAGCAGGCACTTTCCAGGTGACGCGTCTGAGCGCAGGTTTTCTCCGATGGCTTCCCGCTGTTTGACGGTACCGTTGGAGGAGCAATGCTCTCGTGGCCAAGACGGTCAATGCTCGTCAAAGTAGGCGGGGTAGGTGCGTTTCCAGCGGGAGCGTCCCTGGTATGTACGAGCGAGGTCGAGGAATATCTCCAAGTCCTGGCTAATATTGGTATTTACCCCATCGAAGTAGCAGACGCGAATCGGCAGTTCGTCGTGGTCGTCACTGACAGCAGGATAAACTCCCTCGCAAATAACACCGTTCATGCAGGTGAAGGGACTGATGTCGATAACACCGGATGCCCCCTTCTCGGCCAGATAGATGGTCTTACCCACGCTGAGCACCATCTCTCCGATACATCCCTCTTCCGGCAGGTAGGGACGAGCGCGTTTAAAAAGCTCGCGGACGTTGGGTGGTTCCTCGTAGCCAACGACATCCTCATCCACGGGGGCAAGAAGAGTGCGCTCGTATTCATGTTGTGTATGGGTTTTCACCTTTGCGGCGGCATAATCCAAGCTCAGGAGCCCGCTGTTACGGCGGATGTCGGTCTCCTGATACCAGTTGGCATACCAGACCCATTCCGCGATGTCGGAAAGCCAGCACTCTCCGCCGAGCTCCTCGATCTGCCTGGCCATATCATCATTGCTGAAGGTGTTCTGGCGGCAGAAGATCTCGCCCACCAAGCCGATGAGCGGACGGCCCTTGACATAGCGTGCCGGCAGCGCGCGGAATCGATCGCGCATACGAATCACTTCCTCCACCAATCGGCGTAGTTTAGCCTTTGGTGTCTCTCCTACCGTTTCCAGGATTGCGGCGAACCGGTCAATCGTCTCTTCATAAAGATCATCGACGCTTCCGGGTGTGGTTTCGTAGGGACGAGTCTTGAGCACGAAGCGTGTCACCAAGTCTCCGACAACCAGAGCCATCCACATGATCAACTGAGAATCAGCTCCGTGCAGGTTTACTCCATCGTAGCCATTGCGACTGGAGGGCGAGAGAATGAGTAAGTCGTCCCACCCTTTCTCTGCCGCCATTTTCCTAATGTATGGCGCATACTGCCCAAAGCGGCAGGGCCCGTGAGCAGTAGGCATGAAAAACGCCGTTTTCGCCGGATCGAAGTCCGGGCTTTCGGCAATGCGCAGGAAATCCCCCAAGGTGATCTTGTGTGGCAAGCACTCCTCACCACTGCTGTTGAGACCACCAAGTTCCAACGTTCGTCCGTCGGATTTTGGAGTCGGCTGAGCGTTGATACCCAATGAGCGAAGACCGGCGGCTGTTAGTCGAGCGCCGGCATCGGACATCCGCGGGACGTAGAGGGTTCGCCCGTCAAGACTCTGCTGGGTATCTCCTGTTCCTTGGGTTCTCGCCACCATCGCATCATCCCTTTGCTATCCAGATAGGCCTCGCAGCGGGTCAGGGTGCCGGCATCATTGGAGTGCCCGTCAAACTGCAGAGTCAAGAAGGGCTTACCTGATGCGTCTCTTACAAATGACTTGACGTAGGAGTCCGGACCACACTTGAAGTTAGTAATGTACACAATATGAAGGTTGGGGAAACGGCTAACCAGCTTGGACGCCGCGAGAATACGACGGCCGTACTCCCAATACATATTCTCGTGAATATCGCTAATATCAACGTCGGCTACAGGCATAGCGTCAATGGGTATGACGTTGACTCCATAGAAGTCGCGTAGTTTGCGCGCAACTGAGAGGCTTACTCCGCCATCATGGATATTGTAGGGGCGGCCGACGAGTACAATGCCGCTTTCTCCGGTTTCCTTCAGTTGCTGCAGAGCCTCCTGTCCAGCCTGCACATATGCAACTTCGAAAGCTTGTTGAGCAGCGATTGCCGCATCGAAAGCACGGCGGGCAACTTGTTTGGAGACGCCAAGAGCCGCGACTGCATCCACCATTGCCGCTCGCACTTTCTCCCGGCCATCACGACGTCTGATAGTCGGACAAAGAACCTTGCCACCGTCAGCACGGAAGCTCGCGGCCTGTCGCACCACAAATGGCAGCGTTTGCCCCCAAGGACACACGAAGCTCTCGTTGGACATGAACTTGGTTTCACTAGAAACAAGGTTCGGCATCCAGACGTAATCGACTCCTCGGTCGAGAAGCTCAGCGACATGCCCATGAGCGACGATAATGGGAAAACATGGTTCGGCAACCACGCTATCCAAACCGCGTAACACTGTCTGCCGATTAGTATCCTGGGAGACAACTACTTTGAACCCGCAGTCACGGAAGAAACGCCGCCAGAGAGGAAGCTGATCCCAGGCATACATTGCCATGGGAATACCGACAGTCTGCTCCGCTTCCTGGGGATCTCCATAATCGTCTTCGCCGAGCAATTCGGCGCGCAAAGCTACCAAGTCAGGAATAACCGCCTTCTTCTGTGTTTTGGCACGTTTACGGTAGCGATCGGAGCACTTGTCCCCCCAATAGGTCTTCTGATCCTTAACGCGAAACTCCTGGACAGAGCAGAGATTGCCACACCCCTTACAGGTAAACTCCCTGAGGGAGTAGTCAACCTTGGTAAGGTCGTATCCACGGAACCGTGATGGAGCTTTTGAAGCCTGCATCTTCTCCTTGGCCAGCAGCGCGGCTCCGATGGCTCCGAGTACGGCATTGTGGGGTGGCACTATGATTTGTTTTTCGCAAATCATACTGAACGCCGCGGCAACGGAGTCGTTGAAGGCCGTGCCTCCCTGAAAGAAGATGCAATCGCCAATCCGGCGGCCGCGAACGACGCGGTTAATGTAGTTATATGCTACGGAATAGGCCAATCCCGCGACGACATTCTCGCGATCAGCACCGCGCTGCATACAGGAATTGACATCTCGTTCCATGAACACGGTACAGCGTTCGCCGAGACGAACGGGGTTTGGAGCAGCAAGAGCAAGACTAGAGAATTCCCCCTTAATAGAAACTCCCAACTCCTCGGCTCGCTCTTCCAAGAAACTGCCGGTGCCGGCGGCGCAAGCCTCATTCATAGTAAAGTCGACGACGACCATCTCGCCCGATCCATCCCCTGCCGGCTCCAGACTGATGTATTTGCTGTCCTGGCCTCCGATTTCAAAGATGGTATCCGGTTTCTTGCCGAGCAGTTTGTCTCCAACGAAAGCAGCTCCTGTTTTATGAGCGGTGATTTCGTCGTTGATCGAATCGGCGCCAACCAACTCGCCGATCAGTTCTCTTCCGCTGCCGGTGGTCCCCACACCGCAAATGCGCACATGCTGCCCCACAGCCTGCTCGATTTCACGAAGCGCCCTTGTGACGACCTCGATGGGCCTTCCCTGTGTACGAGTGAAGATCTCGTGGACGACGCTGCCTTCTTCGTCGATGACGACAAGCTTCGTCCCGACTGATCCGATGTCCAGCCCGAGATAGGCATCGAGCCGTCCGCCATCCTGGGGGAAGGCATAAAGCCGAACCTTGTCCCGAAGCAAGGTTACGCGATCGAGGGTGAGTCGCGGCGAAGTGTCGAGTTGGTGTCCGTTGCCCCCCTCCTCTTTCTCCAACTGCGAAAGGATGTCAGTGGGCGGTGCGACATCGTGTTCCGCCGCAGCGGCCAAGGCTGCAGCACCAATGGCTCCGTAAGAGGGTGCGGCTTGAGGTACGACGAGTTCTCCAGGCGCCAGATCGAACACGCGTTCGAGTGCAGCAACAACTGCAGAATTGGCGGAGACGCCTCCGACAAGGATGACTTGGGACTCAAGTACATGGCCCTTAACGACAGCAGAGCGGTAGTTGGTAGCTACAGCATCGCAGAGCCCGCGCAATACTTCGGGAGGCGTGAAGCCCTTCTGCTGTGCATGGATCATATCGCTTTTGGCAAAAACACTACAGCGTCCGGCTATCTGTGCCGCCCGCTCCGCCTCAGCCACAATGGTTCCCAGGTCCTCCACCGCGTATTCGAGGCGTCCGGCCTGCTGGTCGAGGAAGCTACCGGTTCCCGCCGCACAATCACCGTTAGTACTGTAGTCGAGTATCCCCAATTGCCCGGTCGTCAAATTCGGGGCTAGGCGGAGGAACTTGCTGGATTCTCCGCCGATTTCGAGAACTGTGCGCACGTCCGGACAAAGTAGATCCGCAGCCTTCGCCAAAGTCTGAAACCCATTGAATCGCTGTGCCCCCACGAGGGCGCAAAGCCATCTGGCACTAGTACCGGTCACGGCCAGTGCATCGACCATTTTGGGGTCGATGAAGCGGAAGGCATCACCGAGAGACTGACGTAACGCCTGAATGGGTCTTCCCTTGGTACGCCTGTAGGTTCCCACAAGCACCACTGCATCGGAGGCCACTTCCGTCTGGGCGGGTTCCAATAGCTGGAATGCTTCGTCCGCCCCGTCCTTGCGAAGGATCGAACGGGCCAGTTCGCGGCCAAGAAGAGCAGCCACTTTCACGCTTGCCGATCCTACATCCACGCCCAAGGATATTCTCTTGCCGTTCATATCAACGTTCCCTGCACCGGCTCAGTATGTCTTTGGAATTCCCGGTCGAAACCCGAGAAGACACATGCACTGGGCAGTATCGCCTCGATACGCTGGTCATCGCATCCGCCAGTCGAAGCGACATTGCCCGATGGCCTAGAAACTACTTTCATGCTGCAAAAACGCAACGGTTTGGTCCGGTAAGTGGGTAAGTTGCGCTTACTTTCAAAAAGAACGCAGCCCTTTGTAAGCAGCGCTCACTTTCTCATACGCCAGTTGAGGACGCAGGGAGGTAGCGCCAACCGATGGAACTTATGTCATCAGGGCAGCAGACGACACCTATGCCAGTTCGAATGGCTAGGTTGAGCCTCCGGCGACTCATCTTTCTGCCGGTAATGGGCTCATTGATCTCCCGGCACGGGTGTTTGCCACTAGATGGCGATTGGCTAGGAGATAGTGGCAGGACAATCAGCGAATGTTGATGGAAGAGATCGCAGATGAGCCTGTGAGTAGCCTTGCTTTTGGCGGCCAACGCCCATATTATACCTGATTCTCTTGGTTCTTTGGCGTAACTGCTTGTCTGCTCCGGAGTTGTGTCATCATGATGAAGTTCTTTCGCAAGTATAATAAGCACCTGCTGGCCGTATTCATGGCGTTGCTGCTAGTTATCTGGCTGGGTGGAACAGCCCTCGAGGAGCTAGTGAAGACCGACTATGGTTCGGACGTTGTTGCGACTGCCAGGACAGGCGCGATTACTCACAACGATCAGCAACTCGCCGAGTACGAATCTAACCTTCTTGCGAGATATCTGGGCATATCCTGGCAAAATGAGTGGGGTAGTCGTGGTGCCACTTCTGAGGAGCAACTGGGCCTAGTTGACTGGATCCTTCTGACGAGAGAGGCCAAGAAGCTGGGAGTAGAGGTAACGCCTCAAGAGGCCAAACTCATTCTTGCCAGTGGGCAGCAGCCGGTGACAGAGACCGTCATCCGGACCATGTTGGCCCGTGCAGGAGAGGACATAGCTATTGACCGTATTTACGCGGCGGCAGCCCATTACTTCTGCGTCCAGAAGATGCTGGCGCTATTCCAGGGCTCGTTGGCGATTCCCGAGTCTGAACTTCGCTTGAATGCCCGGAACGCATTTGAGCGGGCCCAGATCGAGGTGATCAACCTTCCTGCATCGGTATTCGCCGATCCGGAGCAGACGTTCAGCCAGGAGCAACTGCAGGCACAGTTTGAGAAGTACAAAGAAGAGAAGGCAGTACCGGGAACGCTGTCGTTCGGCTACTACGTGCAGCCTGCAGTCGAAGTCGAATACATCAAAGTTGACCCCGTCAAAGTCAAGAGTTCTCTCGTCATAGCTGAAGACGCGCTCAAGACCAGAGCCTACCGGTATTGGTCTGCCCACAAAGAGGAGCCACGTTTCAGCCGTACAGAAGAGGAGATGAAGGCAGCGCAAGCGGCGGCCGGAGACGTCTCGTCCAATGGCAAGAAGGAGGAGGAGTCGGCCAAGCCTGTCTCGCCGTACTACGAGACTTTCGCCGAAGCTCAGGAGAAGGCAATTGATGCAGTCAAGGAACAGGACGCGCGAAGCGAAGCTGAGCGTTTGGTGAGTCGCCTGTCCGAGATTCTTCGCGAGCCATGGTATGACCTGGAGCGTCCAGACAACGACTTTCCCCCAGCTCCGGAATCTGTCAAGAATCGGGAGTACTACCAAGGCGTTGTAGCGGCTCTGCCCAAGAATATCCCTTATCTTGACGCCGTTGAGGTTACAAAACTGCCGTTGAGTAGCGCCAGCGAGTTGAGGGATATGGAAGGGATAGGAGATGCGGCATATCAGTCATCAAATGAGCGAGCGCTCTCCTTTGTTGAGTTGGCGTTCAATGTGGAGGGACTAGTTGAGATTCCCACGGACCGACGTTTCGACGAGAAGCTTTACCTCTCACTATGGCAGACTCGCGGGCAACGCCTGGAGGATGCTAATGGAAATCTCTATCTCTTCCGAGTAGTCGCAGTATCTCCGGGGCACGTTCCGGTGAATCTGGACGAAGTAGTTACCAGAGTGGCGGATGACCTGAGGCTGCTGGCTGGCATGGAGAAGGCCCGCGCGACCGCTGACGCATTTGTTGCCAATCTGGGCACGAATGGGCTGAAGCAGGCTTGGGAATCAAACACGGAGCTATCGAGTCTGGTATCGCCGGACCGAGGCGGTTTTGTGTCTCCTCCGGCTTTTCCACGCGATTCGTCCATGTACTTCGGACGTAAGAACACGATTCCACTTCTGGGGCAAGTCGGTGACGAGTTTATCCAGAAAGCCTTTGAGCTAGCAAGTAAGGCTGAGGAATCCTCTCAAGTGGCAGTAGTTGAAGACCCGACCCTTGCATCCGTCGTCGTCATCAAAGGGATCAAACTCAATCCGCTTTATGAAGAATCATATGCAAGCATGAGAGGCCGACTGCAGCAGCAATTAACGAGGCGGAGAGCAGCTGAGTTACTGTCTAATTGGCTTAATCCCAAACAGATCCGTGAGCGCAACCAGTTCAAGGTTGCGGGGCGATAGGGCAAACTCTGTTTAGCCGCAAGCGTGCGAACCACGGTTTTTCCGGTCGGCCGACAAAGCTGATCCAATAGAACGATTCAACTGGGCAGGAAGCTCGGCACTGTGAATGCGCCGGGCTTCTTGCGTTTTGAGCTTGGTATATCGACTGGAGCAAGCTCTATTCAGGTGTAGCGTTTGGCGCCGGGTTTCTCTGGTGGATTGTCGGAGATTTGACGCTGCGCTTGAACTTGTAACGGCATGAGGTTTGAGCAAGCGCTCGTGATGCACATGCCTTCATTTCAGTAAAGAACGCAGGGGTTATCATTGCTGAAGCGGATCGAGATTGGTGCTCGGACCGGCCTCTCGCAAAGCATCGCCGACAATCCCCTTGGTGAGAATGACGGGTAATACAATGGGCTCGTTCGGACGGTTCGCCGGGTAAATAACATTCAAGGGCACTGCATCGCGACCGAATGCACGCAAATCCTCCCCGATAACCGGATCGTAGTTGGTGTAGTCGGCCTTAATGGCAACGACGTTGTCGCGTGCGAAACGAGCGCGCATGGATTCAGTGTTGAGGACAACGGCCTTGTTAGTCTGACAGGTCAGGCACCAGCGAGCAGTGTAGTCCACATATACCGTGTATCCGTTGGCGGACAGTTCCTGCGCATATCCCTTGTGATATTTCACCCAGTTGATATCCGCGAATTCGATGGAGAAGCAGAGCCAAAACCCGAAGGCGACAGTGAAAACAGCAGCGAGAAGCCCCAATCCCTTCTTGCCCAACGACCAAGCAGGCGTAATCCTACCGTAGATCCATGCAGCAAATGCCAGGAAGGATAGGAAACAGACGACCCAGACGAGTTCATCGGAGCTCATGAGCCCTGCTAAAGTCCATAGCAGCCAGACGACGGTGGCCATTAGCAGGAATCCCATGAGCTGCTTGAAGGCGACCATCCAGGCGCCGGGTTTCGGGAGATATCTCATCCAGGCCGGATGAGCCGTGAGAATCAGGTAGGGAAGGGACATTCCCAACCCAACGGAGGTGAAGACGATGGCCACTATGAGCCCGGAACTGGTCAATGCGAACGCTATTGCGGGTCCGAGTAGCGGAGCGGTGCAGGGCGTAGCGAGAAGGGTTGCGAGCACTCCTTTCATGAACGCGCCAGTTACTCCTTCTCTCTCGGCGGCGCCGGCGAGCTTTGTTGATGTGCTGCCCGGCAGGGATATCTCAAAGACTCCGAACAGGCTGAGCGCAAAAACGAACATGAGTGAGCTCATGCCGATTAGAAACGGGGATTCTTGAAAGAATGCTCCCCATCCTCGCTGCTGCCCGCCGGCGGAGAGGGCTATGATGCCCGCGGCAAGTATCCAGAAGCTGACGATTATTCCGGCAGAGAACGCCAAGCCCAGTCTGAACACTCGCTTGGGATCCTCATCCCCCTGCTGAACGAAACTGAGTACTTTGATGGAAATAACAGGTAGAACACAGGGCATGATATTGAGGATCAGCCCACCAAGAAGGCCTGCTATAATCGCGCCGAGGAGGCCCCAACGTCCTACGAGGCCATCGTCTTGCGCTCCGGCTTCGCCGGGTACGGGCTCGGCTTGGGCAAGGGACTTCGGTGCCGGAGGCGTTTGACCTTGTGGGCTTTCGGCTTGGTGAGAGGCCGGTGGAGGTGAGGTATTCTCGACTGCCGCTCCCACGGTTTCTGAATCGAGTTCCACCTGCCACTCCAAAGCTTCGGGCGGATAGCACTGTCCGCCATCCTTGCACAGTTGGTATCGCAGAATGCCGGAGATGGAGATGTTCGCGGAGGCGGTGGGGCCAGTCACGCTGATGGGCACACGCACGGTGAAGTCGTCAACGAATTCGCTGACACTGCCAAGATACTTATCCGTACGCAGGTGAGCCTTGGGCCAAGCAGGGTTCATGAATGCCAGGCCAGCGGTCTTTCGCAAGAACACGCCGGTCGGCACGAAGAACTTCTGCGTTGGCTTGTTGGATTGGGCATGGTACCCCTTGGCTAATTTCACATGAAGCAGCAGGTCGAAATTGTCGCCTTGGGCAACGGTGGACTTGCTGACTGCGGCGTCGATAGCAAGGAGCTTGGCTTGTCCCGGCGGCAAGGGCATGGCTCGCTGAGCAACCTTCAGTTCAAGCCCACCAGCATCATCAGCGGCCGGTTTTGCCTCCGCGGCGGTTGGCAGGCTAATCTCGATGTTTCCTGTTCCGGGAAAGCAGGCTTTCTTACAGGCGAGCCAGCGTACAGCTCCGCGGATGGTGACGGTGTCGTTTGTTGGAAGATCATCGGGTGGAGTCATGGTCACCAGCAAGATCGGAGTTCCCTCCAGTATGTTGGTGGTAACGCCCCCCACATCGTGCAGCTTTGGTGCTGGAAACCTCAACGGGCCAGCGTGAAACCCATCGGGCATGGCCCACTCAACGATCGGCGCGGCTCCACTGTCGCCGGGGTTCTCCCAGTAGATGTGGAATCCGTCGGGAAGCTCGAACTTGAGGCCAAGCTCGAAAGGGGTACCGGGTGCAATACTCTCTGCAGATGCGAAGAGTGAGAGCTTTACGTTCGGGGCTTTATTCTGAGCCCAAAGTGGTGACGCGAAAACAGCGACTATTCCAACCAGCGTCATCACTGGCAGCCGTTTGGATAAGCAGTGGGACATAATCTTACAGTACCTCGCAGGACAAATGTACTCGCCAACGTTTGGGGCATGCTCCATTTACGTGTGGCGTCTGCAGCCGGGTCTTACCCGCCGGTCTCTCGTTGACCAACGCTGCGCTTGGATTATTGACGCTCCAGGAATCACTCGGGGGCGTCTGCCAGTGCGAAGGTTACCCTGACTTCTGCCGTAACGGAAATCTGGCCTAAGGAAATCGTGGGGCTGTAGCTGTCTGCAGCACCAGGCGCATTCATGAAATCGTTGGAGGCGAAGTTTGCGTCGCGGTTGGCCAACCATCCGGATTGCGAGTTCCTTTCGATGATCTCTGTCGGCCGAGCTATCTTCTCCCCGAGGACAGCCGCCATTGCAGTTGCCTTCTCCTTGGCCGCCTTCAGTGCCAACGTTCGAGCTTCGTCTTTGTACTCGCGCAGTTGGCTGGTGCGGAAACGGATGTTGTCTATGTGGCTTACGCCAGCTTCGATCAAGCCACTAAGCAATGCTTCGAATTGATCAATCTCTTTGAGTACAATGGCGATGTTCTTTCTGACTATGAAGCCCAATTGTTCCTGGTTCTCGCTGTAGTGTTTGTACCATGGCTGAATGCTGAGACGATCGGTTTGAATGTCCTTCTCGTCGACGGCATGTTCGAGGGCAAGTTGAAGAACGCGCTGTACACTCTTGTCGTTTGATTGCATGGCGGCAGTCAGCTGGGCATCTCGCGTTTCGACTGCTGCATAGATAACAACCTGGTCAGGGACAACATTGACGTCGGCGCGACCATTGACGGTTATTGTTCTTTGATCCGGTTGCTCTCCGGCGTTGGCGGAAACAGCGCACGTTAGAAACAACACTCCAACTGCGAATCCGACGCATCGGCCACATCTCATGGTACACCTCACGTTTAATAAGATAATCGATTCGCCCCCAGCACATCGCGGGGCACTTTGACGGTTGGCCTGCACGCAGCCAATCGCCCATGGTATTCTACTCGCACCTTCACCCCTGGCAGGTCACTCGCGAGTAACTGGCGTGAAAGAACATGCGTTTGGCGGCGTGTGACATCGAGGATCGCTTACCCTAGAATGCCGCATCTACAAGTTGGAGTGCAGTGATTGTGAATCACCGTGCCATTGTGATCGTGCATGCAGGAGAGTGCATTGAACAGGTTTGTTGAAGTTGCAGTCTTGTTGGCCGTTTGCGGTTATGTCTACTTCGCCAACATTCACCACCACGAATACATAGGCACGGAGGGGCTGCGTGCGGTCGTTGTGGAGGAAATGCTTGCTAGGCCGGGGCTTAGCATGCCCACAGTTCATGCAGATCCGTATCTCAAGAAGCCGCCGCTTTATGCGTGGACGACGACGCTTGTGGCGCGTGCCCTGGGTCGTTTCGACGAGCAGGTTGCGCGAATGCCTTCCGGCGTATCAGCCACACTGCTGATTTTGGTTATGTACCTTCTTGGCGAGCGCTGGATCGGCAGAGGTGGTGGGTTTGCAGCGGCAATCCTTACTCTCTTGAATCCCACGATAGGCGACTACGGAGTGCGCGCGGAATTGGACCTTCCTTTTAGCCTGCTGTGCACAGGCTCGCTAGCCGTCGCCCTTGAGGCGATCAACAGGCGAGGAGTTGCCGCCTTCGTTTCGTGGTTCGCGGTGTACTTTTTGGCACTGGCGGCAGCCTTGTGGAAGGGGCCACACAGTCTCATTTTCCTCTGGCTGACACTGATAGGCTACGGATGGATTCGGAATGATTGGCGTTTTCTCAAGGCCCCTGCGCAGTGGATGATGCTGGTGGCTGTGTTGGGCACGCTTGTCTACTGGACATCGGCGTTGGCGGAGTTCGCCGGGCCCTCAAGCGTCGGACGAGCTGCCGGCATTGAGCTTTTCAGCCGTCTCCTGCCGCACAAGGCGGGCCATTTTCTTTCCATTCTGACTTTCCTGCCAATGCTGGTAGTGATCACAGTTCCGGCCTCTGTATTCGCCCTGCTTACTTTTCGTGATGACGTGCGGAACTCCTGCGGGCTAGCGGTGGCCGCGCAAGCAGGCGAATTGCCGATAGTTCGTGACACGAAAGCGCAGCAGCTGCGCAATACATTGCAGGATTGGTGGAAGTCCCTGACGACCAATCGACTGGGAGCGTTGCTGCTCGCTTGGCTAATTCCCAACCTTATCTTCATGACCATTGCGCCGGCGAAGTCACCCCGATACACGATTCCGGTATTCCCTCCGATGATCCTCTTCGGTGCGTGGGTCATGATCCTCCTGGAGACTCACGGGCGTGACGCACACATAGCCCGTCATGGGAGGAGAGTGTGGAGAGTGGTCTTTGCGGTGCCGGCGGTTCTGGGATTGGGGAGCCTTATCCGGCTTATTGCTGGTTTTGCTGGAACAACGTTGGGAATCGGGCGTGTTGACGAGCACGCTATCTGGGCGATGCTTGCCGCAGGCACCCTTCTGCCTTTGGTAATAGAGCTTTCCAGCAAGCATGGTCGGAGTCTCCGCACAAGATTGCTTCTTTGTCTACTCCTATTGCTGGCGCTGCAGCCGGCATTGCACGGAATACTCTGGCCGATGCGCGAGGCCTCCGATTCCCAGCGTGATTTCTGCGTGGCCGCTGAGCGTCTGGTACCGGCCTCGGAGACGATCTACGTAATAGGCAAGAGGGAGTACCCAGACAATCAGATCTACTCCGGCCGGCTGTTTCACTTCCTCCGCACGCCTGAAGCCATTCGAGAACGCGTGGCGGAGGGGGCCTTTTGGGCTCTCGTACAATCAGATGAGGTGAAGAAGTACATTGAACCTGCCGGCGTGGATTACGAACTAGCTCATGAGTTCGATCGTGCCGACGACATGCACTACATTCTGCGGATTTCGCCCAGAGGATCGACTGGGTAGCCTACTTGGGGCGGTCACAGTAATTGTCACGAAACCGTTGCTTCAGCCTTCGAATCCACGCGGGACTGACACCGAAACGGTCCGCTACGAATCTGGTTCCTTCGCCGCGATTACACGCAGCTAGGATACGTCGTCGAAGATCCATAGAATATGCTTTCATCACTAGCCTCCATGCTTGAATGAAAGCATAACAACTAGTGCACAATCGCGCTAGACCTGAAAGTTGAATGCTCTAGCGGAAACTTGGAATAGAGGTGTTTCCTCTACTGCGGACTCGGTGGCAGGAGTTGCCTACCACCGAGTCTCGTTTTGGGGGCTCGGAACTGGAGTTATCGATGTGCGTTCATGATTACTCAACGCTGTTGAGCAACTTGGCAGCTCCAAGTTTCTCGAAGCTTTGAAGATCAGTCCAGAACGTCCCATCGCCGGCAAAGAACAGGTGAATCGACTTCGGATCGAAATTCTCTGCAAACGTGTAGAGATTATACGCCTGACCGCTGCCGAAGGCATCAACAAGCAGCTTAAACCCATCGGCCTCGGCCTGCTTCTTGAATTTTTCCACATCAGCTCGAGCCTGCCCCAAGATCTCCGTTCTCTTCGCATCGAGTTGAGCGATTTGCTCCTGAACGGTGGCAACTTCAAGCGACGTCTGAGCATCGGTTTCCGCGGCAGCCTTTTCGGCCTCCGCCAAGACGTTGGCCACCATGACCCGGGTCTCCGCCTGGATTTGTTCGCGAGCGATGTCAATCTTCTTGTCGGCCTCTTCCAGCTCCGCCCGTACTACTGCAGCCTCGCGCTGTTTTTCCTTGGTCAGCTGCTGTTCGATGGCTATGTAGCTTTGCTGAATAGTATGCTTGAGGTCCTCGCCTGCATCGCTGCCGGCAACGCCGGTTTCCGGCGTATGCACTTCAATCTCGCGAACGAGGGCGAGCAATACCTGAATCTTCTTGGCGGCACAGGTTTCCTGGAGCTTATCGGTAAGGGCCTTCTGGAACATTTCCCGCTTCTCGCCGTGGATGAAATCGCGGGCGGCATACGTCGAGCCGATGTTGCGGCAAATGGACGGAAGCTGCGAGCCGATCACTGTTTCCAGAACGCTGTCGATGTTTCCGAATTCGTTGATAATCCGAGCTGCATTGTGCGGATCGATGCCCCACACAATAGTCACGCCAACGCGAATGTCGTAGCCGGTATCAGAGGGGAATGATATCCGGTTATTCTCAAGATCGCTGACCTTAACCTGCGAATACTCATTAAACCCAATCTCGATGAGTGTGATCTTCTGCATTTTGGGATTAATAAAATACACGCCGGGCTGTAACACATCCTCAACGGTTCCTCGCATTCCCTTCTGTGAAAGTGTACGGACGACCGGCGAAGCGGCCTCAGCAACCTCATCCACTATTTCATCAACGGGAGAGGCCTCAGCAGCGGCCTTGGCCGCCGGGCCAAAAAGGTTGGTCACAACACCAACGAAGCCCGCGGGGATCACGACAGCCGGATATTTCTTTACCTCATAGACATAAGGGTTGATTCTATAAGTCCCCGGCGTAAGAACTTCACGCAAGATACCTGCATAACCTGTATCTCTGGTTACTGGCGCCGCATTCGGTGCCGCGGGCCCGACGCGCCTCACCAGCACACCAACTTCAGGAAACTGCCCGCGAAAACTGAACTCGCCGGCGCGAATCTTGTCGCGTTGCTCCTGATTGAGAGAATGGACCCATTCCCAAGTAGAAGGATCACCTGCCGAGATTTCAACCAAGTCGTGCAACTCGTAACCCCAGAAGAGTGGATTGTAGAAATACCTTCCAGGGCCCAAAACATCCATCTGCACACCGCGCTGGTCAGGGCTTTGCGCAACCTTCTCACCTGCCGGCAGAGGCTTTCCGGACTTATGAATCAGCACAGCGCACTTGTTCTCCGGCACGTAGACGCGGAATGAATACCAACCGACCAAAAGGAGGCCAGCAACTACAAGCAGGAATGTCCCGCTTAGTATCCCGAGTAACTTCTTCATCATTGGACACCCCCTTCCTTCGTCATCGAAGATTGAGGCGATTCAGAAACCTGGAATGCCTTGAATATCTCTGCAAACGGGCCAGTAGTATTGGAGAGAACAGATTCGATCGATGGGGCTATTTGCTGCAAGTAGAAGTGCTGCGCGTAAACCATTCCTCCCCCAAAGGCATTCACGGCGGCCCGCAACGGTTCGGCCTCTGCCTGGTAGTCGAAGAGTATGACATTGGCTTCCGCCCTCCCGCGTGAGATGAGTGCCGCCGCCTCTTTCGCAGCAGCCTCCAGATCGAGCTTCGCCACCTCCAGTTGCCGGTTGGCCTGCGTAACCTTAACCACCTTACGCTGTTGCGCCTCCTGCACCATAGAAACAGATTGCCGTCGGGCATCTCCCAATGCGGCGTTGCGCGACTGCATCTCCTGCTGTTCCACGAGACGAGCTTCCGACTTAGCCTCCTCGATTCGGTTCCGGCTTCGCTCGATGTCCTGGTCGGCTTGTTCTCTCTGGCTAATCAAACTGGCTATCTCCGGCGGAGGAAGAATCTCCCGCACCAAAGCCGAATGGATTGTTACGCCTCTCTTCCCGCAGGCATCTCTCAACTGTTCTAGCAGGCGGCCCTGAAAAGCCGTTCTGGTCTTGCCGCTAATGAATTCTCGAGCCTGAAGCTTGGATCCTTCGATTCGCGAAATACTCCGCGCATATGGAAGAATGATCTTATTGATGATGTCTCCTTCGTCACCAAAGGCAACTGTTATCTCAGCCACCCTTCCGGGATCTATTGACCATTCGATCGTCCCCTCAATGGAGATACGGAAGCTGTCGTTGGAGGGAAAGTGTATCGCGTCATCGCCAAGCATATGGTACGTGCGATTGCGAATATCCACTATATCGATCTTCTTCAGATAGGGATTGTAGTATTCCAATCCCGGTCTCAGGGTCTCCGTTTGGACACCCTTCTCTCCAGGCTTAACCGTATAGGTGTTAGTCTCCCTGGGGTCGTCACCGCTGAGAAGGGTGACCACGCCTACATGTCCTGGTGGTATCTCCACCGCCGGAAAAACCTGCACCTCATACGCAAGCGTGTTAATGGGGTGCCGCCCTGGTTTGAGCACTTCGGCAACCGGTCCTCTTTCGTCTGGTAGAGTCGCAACGGTTTTGGGGAATGGCAATGGTTTGCCAAACTTTCGCACCAACACACCAACCTCATTCTGTGAGATGATGGTCATGGGAACCTTGATCGACTTATATGAGTAGGGGTTTGGGAAATAACGTCCGGCCTGCTTAGTTTCGTACTGGATTCCCTTGTAGGTCGTCCTCACCCGCTCCTCGTCCATGCCGGTCTTCTTGGCAATGGCCGACACCAACTCCGGATACAAGACCACCTGATCCACGAATACGTCGTCCAAGTCGGCAGGTACCTGGCGTCCGCTCTTATTCACAAGCAGAAGAACTTCATCCGCACCGACCTCAACACGAACCACAAACCACAGCACAAAGAGAAACCCCACACCGCCCAACAGGGCCAAGCCAACCAACGGGCCGACGAGCCGCGGGCGGAACCTCGACCGTGGCGACGGCACATTTCCGAAGTCCACTATTTCTGTCATTCTACTCGTCTCCTAACTGCTGTACGCATGCGACAGCAACATTAAGTGATTCAATGGACCTGAACCGGACCACGGCATCCGCCATCGAATGGCCCCCTGCCTAGTTCAGCGGCTTACCGCAGTGAGCACAGAACTTGGCATGGGTAGGATTCACGTGCCCACAATGTCGGCAAGGCATCTTCGTACCCAGGACAATGTCATCCTGATTGCTTGGTCGCCGGCCACCCGACCCGCCCAACGCCTTCACGATGAGGACTATTCCAACAAAGACGGACAGTATCAGAACTAGTACCACTATGAATGTCATGGGAGCCAACACCATCATGTCTTTAACCACCCAAGAAACCGTGTTCACTTTCGGCACGGTTAAGCGCCGATAAGTTCGTCTTTGTGTTAAATATACTCCACATCCGCCTCACATACAGCTATAAAGGCGAAGCTACTTTGGAACGGTCTTTCTGGTCCTAAACGGCGGCGTTTGCGGCTACCAGTAAGAACGGAGCCGCCATTGTCATAGGCATGGGGGCAAACGGCCAGAGCGAGTTCTATTGATGCGTAACGTCTGGTGCCCGATCGTCTCCGAAAGATGTTTGTTGTTTGACGCTACGCTTGGACTAATAACGTTCTAATAATCGGTTAAGAAACGGCAAGATCCGCTGTGGATGGACTGATAACGTAGGTCAACTCGGGGCTTACCCGCAATCCGCCTTGCCAAACTCTCCTTCCAGTGGTAAATTCCCGCTACGCGGAATCGGTGCATCCCTCGTGGCTGACCGGCGGCCGCCGGTCGGCAAACATCCGCTAGTTAATTAGCGTGAAGAGTGCTCAGATCAGTCTGGAGCTGTGCTGTAGTACAGCGGTCGGGCTGAGTAGCACAATCAACCGTTACTCGCTATTCCGAAGCGGTTGGCAAACAATGACATAAGCAAGCGTGCCGGAGTCGATAACCTTCAGGGCCAGGAAGCACGCTCAAGGTAGACAATGGCCAGGTAGAGCAACTGCAGTTTGGGTGGTACGCAATGGAACGGTTAAGCAACATCAGAAACATCGGTATCTCAGCCCACATCGATTCGGGCAAGACCACGCTTACTGAGCGCATACTCTTCTATGCCGGAAAGATACACCGTATCCAGGAGGTCAAGGGCAAAGATGGCGGCGCCACAATGGACCACATGGAGTTGGAGAAGGAGCGTGGCATCACTATCACCTCTGCAGCCACAACAGTGAACTGGAGTGGCAAGGAGATCAACGTTATCGATACTCCGGGCCATGTTGATTTCACCATCGAGGTCGAGCGATCGCTTCGCGTTCTTGACGGAGCGGTCATGGTCTTGTGCGCGGTCGGAGGTGTGCAATCACAGTCAATCACAGTGGATCGCCAGATGAAGCGATATCGCGTTCCGCGCATCGCCTTCATCAACAAGATGGATCGCGTGGGGGCTGATCCTGCCAATGTACTGGCGGCTCTCGAAGCCAAGTTAGGGCTTGTTCCAATACCGCTACAGATCCCAATAGGCGCAGGAGATACCTTTGAAGGCGTCATTGACCTCATCGAGATGAAGCAAGTGTGCTTCGAAGGAGCAAACGGCGAGAGAGTGGTCTACAAGGGAATCCCTAGTGAGTTGGCCGATGAGGCCGACCGCGCTCGCCACGGTCTGTTGGACACGCTGAGCCTCTATGACGACGAGCTAATGGAGGTGATGCTGGAAGATGACAACCCGTCGATCGAACTCATCCACACGGCACTTCGCCGCGCCACCCTGGAGCGAGAGGTCGTGCCTGTAATGCTGGGCTCGGCGTACCAGAATAAGGGTGTGCAGTTATTGCTGGATGCAGTAACTCGTTACCTTCCCAGCCCGCTGGATCGGGTAGCCTACGCGACCGACAACCACAACGAGGGCGCAGAGGTAGCCGTCACCGCGGATCCCGACGGGCCGATGGTGGCGATGGCCTTCAAGATTTGCGATGAGCCATTCGGTCAAGTCACGTACACCAGGATATACCAAGGGACCATTGTCAAGGGTGAGAAATACATCAATACTCGGTCTGGCAAATCCCAACGAATTAGCCGCATTCTCCGTATGCACGCCGACCAGCGTGAAGACCTCGCAGAGGCGCGCACAGGAGACATTGTGGCCGTAATGGGCATTGATTGCGCCTCAGGCGACACTTACTGCTCACCGTCCATCAACTTCTCGCTGGAATCGATCCACGCCATGGAGCCGGTTATTTCCTTGGCCATCCGTCCCGCCAAGAATGCGGACCGCGACAAGATGTCCAAAGCAATCAACCGCTTCTGCAAGGAGGATCCGACCTTCCACAGCCGTTACGACGAAGAGACTGGAGATACGGTCATTTCAGGTATGGGCGAATTGCACCTGGAAGTATACGTAGAGCGAATGAAGCGTGAGTACAAGTGCGAACTGCAAGTAGATCAGCCCAAGGTGAGCTATCGCGAAGCGTGCACAAAAGAGACCGCCTTCAACTACAAGCACAAGAAGCAAACAGGCGGTTCCGGGCAGTACGCTCATGTCGTCGGCCGCATGTTGCCTATTGTTGATGACTCGGGAGATGACTACCGGTTTGAGAATCGCGTCACCGGTGGGAAAATTCCAACAGAGTACATTCCCTCAGTCGACAAGGGATTCCAAATGGCCAGGGCCAAGGGGCCGCTAGCCGGTTTCGAGATTGTCAATGTGCACATGATCCTTGAAGAAGGCAGCTCGCACGCAGTTGACTCTTCAGACCTAGCCTTCCAGATCTGCGCTCGTGACGCTTTTCTGGAGACGTTCATGAAAGCAAAGCCAGTCCTGCTGGAGCCCATTATGAAGGTGGAGATCGAAACCCCGAGCGAGTTTCAGGGAGCGGTCAGCGGAGACATCTCTTCAAGGCGAGGGCTGATAACCGGTACCGAAGTGAAAACGAACCTCACGGTCATAACTGCTGAGACCCCCCTCTCGAACATGTTCGGATACTCGACAGACGTACGATCGATGACTCAGGGGCAAGCCACCTTCAGCATGGAGTTTCTGACATATAGGCAGATCCCCAGCGCCATCCAGGAGGAAATCCTGACTAATCTGCGAATAGTTGGAGCCCGGAAGTAAGGGCAAAGGCTGGATAATTATCAATGCGGTTGAAGCCCCAGGGTCGATTGTGGCAGAGCGACTCTGCCACAATTCGCCGCTGGAGTTCCCCTCGCTCAACAGGTTTCTTTTTCTGCAGGCGGCTCGCGAGTCTCGCGAAGCATGGCGATTGCTTCAGCCACCTCTTCGCCGGCAGCGTGGATTGCAGCAAGGCTTTGGCTACTCAGGCGAGCGATTTCAGCAGTGTAGGCCTCGTCCTCACCGCCATCTTCGCAAACCTCGCGGCTAGTCGTACGAATGGCAAGCTTCAGCACCCCCACCAACTCTTGGATCTCTCCTCCGAGCACCTCGCAGCGTTCATAGATGACTTCTCGATCGCTGTCGCTGGCAAACGGATATTGCCGCAGGAGTTCCACCATCTCATCGCGCACGTCGTCAAGTTGTCGAGCTGTCGCTTCCATCTGTTCCCCTCGAGGCCATGTTGCCAAAGTCGAGTTGTTTCACTTATCAGACCGGGAAAACGCCCTGATCACGTATGTGTCTCAGGATTAATCCCACGAACCAATCGGTCCGAAGCAACCGTACGATACGTTTGCCTGTCGATGCCAGTTGCTTTGCGAATTGTGAATTGCAGTATGGATTGTGATTCAGTCGAAGTTGACGAGAGATCCGAGAAACGCTTTGTATTGGGTTCTTCTCGGACCAGGATGGTGATACAGGCAGAATCTGCCGATCATAAACCGGGCGGAACCCGCCACAGGCAAAAAGTTATTGTGACGCTCCCTCTACTGGTTCTGTGGATGCGAGAGGTAAGTGGTTATGGAAATGGAAAAAGGGAGACAGCTAGCGCTGTCTCCCCGAGTGGTTACCTTGATTACGCCCTTCTCGCCCGCCTGCGCGAGAAGCGTTCAGCACCTCAATCGTCTAACCCTTCTCCGCCTTGGCCCGCCGAGAATCCCAGAAGATGAAGACGCAGAGGAGAAGGAAAGCAATCGCTCCCAGCCAGTTCAGGGTGCCACCCACAACCGCCGGATCGCTGCCACCCCTGATCAACATGCCAGGTACGTCGATTGCGTCAAAAATCGGCTCAATGTGAGGACCTATGCCCGGTATCGATGTGGCGCCACTTAAAGCGACACCCATGATAGCCGCTCCGGCGATGAACCCCGAAGCAATGATTATTCCTTTGTCGCTCCTAGCCTTCTTTGTCTCCTCGCTGGCACCACCCTTCTTGACTAGCGAAGCCACCAGCGCCCCTACGAGAATAGGGGCATTCAGAGACATGGGCAGATACATTCCCAACCCAAAGGCAAGTGGAGAGATACCGACAAGCTCCAGCAGGAGTGCCAGAACTACACCTACGCCGTATGGCAGCCAGGGCACTTGTCCTGTTCCCAGGAAGCTATCCAAGGCACTCTTCATGAGGTTAGCCTGCGGAGCCTGAAGGGCTTTCGGATTGACGGCAGGATCGAACCCCCAAGAGTCGTTGAGGACCATAATCGTTCCAGTAACGACAACGGAGGCAAGCAAACAGGCGATCAGACAGCTCCATTGAATTCGCTTTGGGCTTGCCCCGGCCCAATAGCCCAGCTTGAACTCGGTAACCAGAGTACCGGCGACTGAAAGGGACGATGCCACCACACCTCCGACGAGGAGCACTGCCAACTGTCCCTCCGGCCCCTTGGGAAGACCAGCAGCCATTAGTGCAACCGCCGTGACTATGATCGTCGTCACGGTCATTCCCGAAATAGGGGTAACGGATATGGTCGCTATTGCCCAAGCAGAAACAGTGATGAAGATGAACGACACACCGAGAGCGAGAATCACGGAGACGACAGTTAGGAAGTTCGCATCCTGCATGCCGTTGAGCACGAAGAATCTGAAATACGCGGCCACAGCAATAGTTGTCACAATACCCAACAGCCCCAAAACGGGGTAGCTGATATCTTCATCAGTCCGATCATTCAGTGTTGGGCCCTCGGATTTTCGAAGTAAACTCCCGAGCGCCTCTTTGAGCGCGGTGACGATGACCTTGCCCATTTTGAGAATGGAAAGCAACCCAGCCGTGAAAATGCAACCTATACCGATGTTCTTGGGGATATTGTTGAAGATGGTACCTGGATCGGTGTCAGTCACCATCGGGTTGATTGCCTGCAAGCCATCAAGACCTATTGGAGCCAATAGTGGAACTATGACAAAAAAGGAGAGGAACGAACCCGCCATGATGATTGATGCGTAACGAACACCAATGATGAATCCAAGCCCAAGGAACTCCGCCCCGGTGCCCATGGAGAAAATCGCCTTGGTCTTGTCCGTAAGATTCGTCCAGAACTCCCCGGTGAAGGCGTGCACGTGCAGGGTTTTCTCAACCATCCCACTTGCAGCCTCACCTGCCTGCCCCGCCGCATCAGCGACAGCACCGGCCACTGCTTGAGCTTTCTCCTTCCACGCGACGTGCAGTTTTCCGGTTGTGAATTCGTCAGACCAGAGCTTCAGTGCCCCGGCGCAGAAGGTGTAGATGCCGGAGATAATGAACGAGTAAATGAGAATCCACGCATTGTTACCCCCGCCCTGCCCAGTAACAAGAATCTCGTTCGTCGCAGTGCCTTCAGGGAATGGCAACTTGCCGTGCATCTCCTTCACGAAATACCGCCGGAACGGGACGAGGAAGATCACGCCGAAGATGGCACCCAGGAAGGGTACGAGGAAAATATGCAGGAATATCATGCCATCACCCAAATTCAACTTTTCGTTGAGATGGAGCAGATAGATGGCCGGCATGGTGAAGACCGTACCCCCGGCGACCATGCCGGAAGTGGTACTGATAGCCAGGACGTTGATATTCTCGATGATAGTGCTGCGTCGCATGCCCATCTTGAGCAGGAACCCTGAAAGACCCACTGCCAGGATGGATATTGGGATGGCCGTCTCTATTCCCTGGCCGACTTTGAGAGCCAGGTACGTAGCCGCCATAGCAAAGAGGATGTTCATCACGATTCCGAAGACGATAGACCGGAGTGTTATTTCCGGCGCAGTCACATTCGGCGGAACCATGGGGACGTATTCTTCGCCCGGCTTGAGTTCTCGGTATGCATTCTCCGGTAAGCTGTCTCGAATCTGGGGATCGGCCATCCGCTTTTGCCTTTCGTAACTCAAAGACTACCTGACGCCACACACAGGTCCGCGCGAGGCTCGCAACAGACCCTCCGTACAGAGATTCTAGAGCGTTAGTGGCCCAAGCAAAGCGTCAAACAGTGAAAGTCCTCCGGAAGAAACAGAGGTTCAGACGCTCCACTGGGACAGAACTCGCTCTAGAGTAACCGCAACCGATTCGAGGTAAAAGGCGCGGATTCGATCCCGCGAGCAAAGAGAACGGGCTGGTCGAGGATCTCCCGCCAGCCCAGAACTCCGATCTTGTCTATGGTATCAGCTGCGTGGTTAGCACAGCTTGGGCCTACGCCGGCGAACTCGTGCGTGCCTGGCACCTTAGTCAGCCTTGGTCTTGAAGTCCTTGCCAACCCAACCCTTGGCGAGAAGGAGCAGGAGCGTGGAACACATGGCAATGCAAGCGTAGATAAGCCACATCTTCTCAGAGGTAACAGCGCCTTCCTCTGGACAGTAGTGCTTGAGGAACCAACCGGAATACAGCGGCACTATCATCTTAGTGAGAAACCACGGCAACTGAGCTACTCCCATATATGCCCCGGTTCTTCCTTCCGGAGCAATCTCAGCAGCATATTGCAGGAATCGCGGCTGCCACATGGACTCGCCCACGGTCATAAGAACCAAGTACGCGACCAACGTTTCGGGGGTAGCCCCGATGGCGAGAAGGAAAGTCGGCAAGGCCATTATCAGCGTTCCCAGAATCATCATGTTGTACACTTTGCGCTTCTGAGTAAGAGCTGTGACAATAGGCACCAAGACAAAAACAAGCAGTGGATTGAAGTTAACCGCAGGCTCGAAGTTCTTGCTGATCCATGGCCAGGACTCACGATACGCCCGCTCAACGTACATCGGCAAAGTGAGCCAGTTATGAGCGAAGAGCGTTTGTACGGGAATGAGTGCAAAGATGAAGAAAGCGAATTTCACGTCAGCCAGCGGATGATTCTTCAGCCACTTGATGAACTTGAAAGGTTCAGCTGCTGCAGCATCCTTGGGCGCATCCGTATTCTCTGCATCCTTATTCTGGCTTTGCTTTGCAGTCGCGACAGCGTCGACAACTGTTTTCCTCGTCAGAATCGTCACGGTGAAGAAGAGCGCCAGTAAGGTGAAGCCGGTGTATACCCAGAACGTCCCGGAGATTCCCATCCCCAAGTACTCATCATTGCGAAGAAGGTACGCCCAGGTAGGTATCCAGCCACCCAAGTTCATCAGGGCATAAAGCATGGCAAACGCCATCCCGGAAGTCTCAGGCGTAGTCATCTGTCTGACGCCTGCATAGGCGGCCGGCTGGTACATCCCGTACCCAAGTACAACGAGGAGGATTCCTCCCATAGCCATTATGTGAACCGTGGAGAACATTCCGTCTCCGTCTAGTCCCATAGTAGGCCCCAACGACAACAACGAACGACCAAAGAACATCAAGACGAACGCGGCCACAATGGCAAAGCGGATACCCCACCTGTCAGCCAAACCGCCAAAGAAGAACATGGAAATCGTGATGCCGGCGGTCAGGACGCCTACCATTCGGCCCGCCCATACATCGTCGAGACCAACATAGTCATTGAAGTACATGGCGAGGTAGTTGAGCATGCCAAAATACACCATGCCCTCAATGAAGTAGGCCAAGTTGATGCCCCACAGTGCTCGAGGAGCGTGAACCAAATCGACGAATGGTTGAGTTATTTCCTTGAGTGGACCGCTGTTCGTTTGATTTGTCTGCATACAGAACCTCTCGTAGCCTTCAGTACCGTACCTAAAGCGGGGAAGGTGCACGTACTACTCAACACCTTCCCAATGAGCTCGGATTCACAACGTCTAGCTCTTCTGCTTGCCCCACAGTTTTGCCAATTCGACGACGATCTTCACTGAGGTTTCCATCTCCTCCAGGCATGCGTACTCAAGTTCGGAGTGGAAGTTGTGCATACCGACTGAGAGGTTCGGAGTGGGCAAGCCCATCTCGCTAAGGCGGGAGCCGTCCGTGCCACCGCGAATGGCGGTCGTAACGGCCTCGCAGCCAACTGCCTCGATAGCCTGCTTGGCCAGCTTCATTGCTCGCGGCTCTTTGGCAAGGTGTTCGGCCATGTTGCGATACTGCTTCTTCACCTTCACGTCGATCTTGGCCTTGGGATGCTCTGCCAGAACAGAAGCGGCCACTGTTCGCAGGATCTTGGCCTGCTCTTTGAGATCTTCCGTCACAAAGCTGCGGAGAAGAATGCGGATAGTCACTTCGGGCACACCGCCTTCAATGGTGTAGGGGTGCATGAAGGGCTCGCGGCCACTGGTTCTTTCAGGAGAGAGAATATGCCAGGGCAAACGATCGAGGAACTGGCCAGCCAGTCTGATGGAGTTGATCATCTTGCCGGTCGCCAGTCCGGGGTGGATGTTGTAGCCGGTGATGGTAACGGTAGCCAGATCGGCAGAGAAGGTCTCCCCCTCCAACTCCCCTTCCCCCTCCCCATCAAGGGTGTACGCCACCTTGGCGTTGATCTCTTTGATATTCACTTTGTCGCATCCGCGTCCGACCTCCTCGTCACAGGTGAACACGACGCGAATCGGCCCATGCTGGATATTTCTCTTCTTCATCAAGTCCGCAGCGGCCGTCATGATTACTGCTATTCCCGCCTTGTCATCTGCCCCCAGGAGCGTCTTCCCGTCAGACGTGATAACGGTTTTGCCTTTGAGCTTCTCTAGATACGGGTTATCCTCAACACGAATCACTTTGCTCTTGTCGCCCGGTAGAACAATGTCTTTCCCGTTGTAGTTCTTATGGACAATCGGCTTGACATTCTTTCCGCTGGCTTCGGGAGATGTATCCATGTGAGAGAGCAAGGCAATCGTAGGAGCCTTGACATTTCCCGGGATAGTGCCCATGACGATTCCGTACTTGCCGACACTCACATCTTCAAGCCCTAGTGCCTTCATCTCCTCTTCCAGCAGCTTAGCCAAATCCAACTGGCCCGCTGAGCTGGGGTATTCGGTAGTATCCTCGACGGCGGTCGTCTCCACCTTCACATAGCGGCTGAATCTGTCAAGCAAAGTATCCACAACGTGTCCTCCACAACATTGGTTTATCCAAAACCAGCCGAAAGTAACCGGCCGTACATAATTCTAGCGCAGACAGCGGCATACAGCATGCCACAGCCGTTTCTTGTAAGACTTCATGTCCATGAAAGCAACATCAGAAACAGCGAACTGCTCTCTGACCGACCGAACAAAGACTCGATCGCTGTGTGTTACGTGCGGAAAGAGGTCGCCCGGCGCCTCCTGGAGAGTTGCTGGTCCAAGTTTCGCGCCAGACAGTGATAGCCCCCTCGAAGAAAACCGGGGTTCACACGCTACTCACGAATGGAGCCTGCTCCGGCTTCGTTCAGCAGCCGCCACATTCGCTCTGGAGTCACGGGCAATCGATCGACAGGCACGCCGGTGGCATCGTAGATGGCGGAAAGCACCGCGGGCACTGCCCCAATTAGAGGCGGCTCGCCCACCCCATGGGCGCCGAAAGGACCGCCAGGATCATCTCTTTCGACGATGATCGGCTCGATCGTGGGCACATCCTTGATGGTCGGGATTATGTAATCGGTGAAGCTTGGATTGGTGATTCGTCCCTTGTCGTAGACCACTTCTTCCATGAGAGCCATGCCGATTCCCTGGGCGACGCCGCCGCAAATCTGCCCCTCCACCGACTGAGGATTTACGGCCTTGCCTACGTCGTGGGCTGCGATGTGCCGCTCCACGCGGATCTCGCCGGTCTCAATGTCCACCAATACTTGAGATAAGTGAGCCCCAAAAAGGTAGGTGATGAAGGCTCGAGGACTCTGACCGCTGTCTGATATCTCGGGGATGGTCCTGGGCTTGAAGATGCCTCGACCGATCATGTCGTACCCACGCTTGAGGCCGTGGTCGTACACATCGGAGAGGCTGACTCTGTTTTCCGGCTTGTTGGTCTCGACGGCCCACGCAGCGCGAACAGTGATCTCGTGGGGATGAACCTCAAGCTGTTCGCCGGCGACATCTTTGATCTTCTCGTTGAGCTCACTGGCGGCCGTGCGAACTGCATTGCCAGTGAAGTATGTTTGCCGCGTAGCGCTCGAAGACCCGGATTCGTCTGTGAGCATGGTATCTGCCGCAATAATCTTCATGCGTTCAAGAGGCTGGCCCAACTCATGTCCGGCTATTTGGCTCATGGTGTTGAGCAGTCCCTGCCCCATTTCCACGCCACCTGTATAGACGGTGAAGGTGCCGTCAGGTTCGAGATGCACGCGGGCGCGGCTGGCGTCGGGGAAGCCATCCCCATAGCCGAGCCCGAAACAGATCACGCTCACTCCACAACCGCGTCTGAGATTAGGCGGCAGGGTCTCGGATGTTGCCTGAGGGTAGTCGCGATATCGGTTGAGGACTGCCTCAAGGCATTCAACAGCAGTGGCATCGTTGAGTCGCTGACCGGTCGTGACTTGATCACCCGGGCGAACGAGATTGCGCAGGCGCAGTTCCATACGATCCATTTCCAAAGCGTCGGCCAAGCGGTCCATCATACCCTCGTAGGAGATGGCCATCTGAGCCGCGCCAAAACCGCGCATTGCCCCTGTGGGGTTATTGTTCGTGTGAACACCATATACATCGACGTCCACGTTGGGAATTTTGTAGGGTCCCGTAGCATGGCTTGATGCCTTGCGCATGACGGCAATGCCTGTGGAAGCATAGGCTCCCTCATCGCTATGAACGATTACTCTGGCTGCCGTGAGTGTTCCCTCCTTGTCTGCAGCAAGGGTGAAGTTTATTCGCAAGGCATGGCGTTTGTGTCTTGCGCGCATGGATTCCTCGCGGCTGTACCGAAGCCCCACTGTTTTTCCAGGATGCTGTAATGCCGCAAGGCCAAGGTATATCTGAATACTGATGTCTTCTCGTCCACCGAAGGCTCCTCCGGTCGGTGGCTGAATAACGCGCACTTGTTCAAGTGGCATTCCCAGGGCCAAAGCGATCAACCGTCTCTCCTCGTGTACCCACTGCCCGGCAGCTCGCAACGTGAGCGTCTGTCCATCCCAATGTCCAGTTCCCGCCTCCAGATCAAGAAAAGCATGATCCACCGTCTGCGTATTGAAAGTGTCAGAAACCACGACGTGGGCTTCCGCCAAGGCTTTTTCCACATCGCCTTTGCGAATACGTTTGTCGCCCATCACGTTGCCGCCGGGGTGAATCTCGACCGCTCCATCTGCCATCGCCTCGTCCATGGTGGCGATTACATCAAGCGGTGAGTACTTCACGTGCACGAGGTCGCGTCCTCTTTCGGCCGCCTCCTCGGATTCACCAACAACCAAGGCAATGGCATCACCGCGATAGCGCACGCGAGAGTCACACAGCACTCGGTGATCACGGCGAATGAGCCCATGCAGATTCGTGCCTCGAATATCCGCATGTGTATAGACTCCGCAAACGCCCTTAACGTTCAGAGCTTCGCTTGCATCTATTCCGACTATGTCCGCATGGGCGTGCTCACTGCGCACCACTCTCGCGTGGAGATCCGCTTGCGCCGGAAAGAGATCGGCACCATATCGGATATCGCCGGTAACCTTCTCAACGCCATCAACGCGTCGGCAGGATCTTCCGACAAGGAAATCCGCCTGCTGAGTGTCGCCAGTCATGTTCGCACCTCCGCCAAGGCCTTCTCCACTGCCTCAACTATGGAAGCGTAGCCGGTGCACCGGCAAATGTTGCCCTCCAAAGCAGTGAGGAGTTCCTCCCTTCCAGCCTTAGGGTTATCCTTAAGAAATGCCCTTGCCGACATTAGCAACCCCGGCGTGCAGTAACCACATTGGGCAGCCCCTGCATCGAGGAATCGCTCCTGAAGAACATCCAGCCGGCCATCGGAGTCGGCCAGTCCCTCGACGGTGAGCACCTCACACCCTTGAACCTGTCCGGCCAACATAAGACAACTGTTCACCTGCTTACCGTTGACCAAAACGGTACAACTGCCACACTCGCCCTCGAGGCAGGCCCCTTTCGTGCCGGTAAGCGATAGGTACTCCCGCAAGAATGTCAGGAGCGTACATTCAACGGGTATTTCGCAACTCACGCTCTGGCCGTTCACTTTGCACTTGATGAGCATCTTATTCGCATCTGCGGACATACTAAAGATCCTCCGCCATCTCGCTCGAAAGCTCAGTCAACAGTCTTTTGACTACGACGCGGCTCATTCCTCGGCGATAATCGGCGCTGGCCCGATGATCGCTTATGGGATTAACTTCCCGAGCTACGGCGTCTGCCGCCTCAGAAATCAGTTCCGGAACAAGGTCACGGCCAGCCAGCATCTGCGATACACTGGGAAAAGCAACTGGCATCGGACCAACGCAACCAAGGGCAATCCCGTACTGACCCTCTCGCCGAGAGACAGCCCCACAAATCACGCTAATGTTTACCGCCCGGCGCTTGCCGATTTTGTACCAACGACTGGTCGAACCCCCGGAAATACGCAATCGAGTTAGTAGTTCGTCCTCCTGCAATTTCGTCTTTCTATACGAAACGAAGAAATCGGTCAGGGGCATCCAGCGAGGCTCACAATGTGCCCGCGACAACTCGACCTCCGCATCTAATGAAAGAGCAGCCACAGCACCATCTGCAGCCGGAGAAGCCGAGACGATGTTCCCTCCGATAGTGCCCATATTGCGTATTGAAGGGCCACCAACAGAGAGAGCGGCTTCTCTGAAAGCCCGTAAAGGCAGTTCAGCCAGCCGTGCATAGGTAACTCCGGCGCCAATGATAAGAGTCCCATCACTCTGTTTTTCGATTTGCTGGAGTTCAGCAACTCTGGATATGTCGATTATCGTCTTCAGGCGCAGTTGCCGGCGGTTTAGCAAAACCACAACATCTGTTCCGCCGTTGACAACGACAGCATCCGGGCCAAGTTCTCCGCGCATCCGCAGTGCCTCGGCCAGGTTGGGGGGTTGAACGAACATGTTTCAGCTCTCATTAGCATTGCTCGCCGATGCACTCACACCAGCCGGCACACTTTCTTCAGCCGGCGCGTCCTGCGTTCCTCGCAGTTTCACCACCAAGAAGAGTACCACAATGGCACAAACAAGCAGTATTCCTACTATCCACTGCGTGGTCAGAGCCCGACCGGCCCCGCGCCGCCCGGCGTCTTCCCTATCAGGCATACTCTTGACGACTTCGCTCAAGTTGGCCAGTTCGGCCCTCGCATGCAATTCCTCCGCATCGCGTTGCTGTGCGGGAATATCCAAACGATCTTGAGCAGCGCCGCATTCACTGCAACACACAGCCATGGCCGTCACCGGAGACTGACAATGCCAGCATAATCCCATATGCTTGGACAATCCAGGTGTCTCTGCAGCAAAACGCCACTGATGAAAGGTCGTGGGCCCCCGAACAATCGTGGTCGGAACCAAAACGCCCCTCCGAATCTGCCGAACCAAGCGCTCCAAGCTGACGCCGGGAAACGGACGCACATGCTCCAGAACATACCAAGGGCCACTGTGCATGCGCATTTTGTCGAGCATGTCCGGCGAGTGTTCCTGACCGCAGTGCTCGCACGTGTCGGCCTGACGCGGCAGTAACTCGCCACAGGAAACGCATGGTCGACAGTCTCCATGCCACACTTTTGCTCCGTCCGCTGACATGGGTCCGATGCCGCGCTTCGCCGCTCTCTCTAATGCACTCAAGCCGGCGGCCGGCGTACCAGCGTCAAACTGACCTCGAGAAAGGTCCATAAGATCTCTGTCCATCAACTAATCCTGCCGCCTTTGTCGGCCACACTCCGACAGGCCCCATAGAGGCGGACATTGCATCCTTCTTGTTGTGGAAATACCAAACCTCGTACAAGCAACACTAGCCCGGCGGACGAAGTCCACCGCAGCAAGCTCTGCCTCGTTGTCGGCAACATTTCGGCAACACCTTCGAACAACGCTCGCAGCAAACTTTCCTTGATCATGATAGCACTCACCATCTGTCGAGCCAAACTCCCCAGTGTAAGCTCTATTCAAAGCCAGCATCTGAACTCCGGTTTCTCAGGTTAACTTACCTTGGCCAAGTAACACTCTTATGCGTAGATAAGGGAGGGCTCGACCGCTACAATGGGTGGCTGGAGCGGCAACACGGAGGGCTCGCCAGCAACAAACACAAATCGCAAGAAGCGTGCGAGGTGACGTACCATCAGTTGCGTTGCCGTAATACGAAATACTTCTCGGAGACCTAAGCATGAGTTTCAATCGTCTACACCGCTATTTCATACCTATATCGCTCTGGGTCTTCTGTTGCGCTACTGTGGGAGAAGAACCGGGCATAGTCAGCTACGAAGGCTACAAACTTGTGCAGGTGGAAGTCGAGTATCCTGAGCAGATTAGCCGAATTGAGAAAACTGGTGCAGTGATTCTGAACTGCATCCCGGCTCCTGGCCCCATTGACCTCGTTGCCAACGACAACCAACTCAAACAAATCGAGGGGCTCGTTAAAAGAGAAGTGCACGTGCGTCATACAAACGTGCAGGAACTGATCACCCGCGACAAGCCCAAAGGACTACGCGATGATCCCTTCGATGACTTCTTCCTTGACTACCACGACTACGACGATGGTACTGGGAGTATAGTGTGGTACATGAACGAACTTGTGTCGCGATACCCAGGATTGGCGTCGATGGTGAATGTCGGCACTACGTACGAAGGGGACACTATCTGGGGTTTACGAGTAAGCAACAGCGCTGCTGGAGAGATGCCGGCAGTCGTCTACTTCGGTGCCGAGCACGCTCGCGAGTGGATTGCTTCGACAATTCCCACATATGTGGCCACGTACCTGCTCCAAAACTATGGTATTGATCCGGACATCACGGATCTTGTCGATAACGTTGAGTTTTTTCTAATCCCGGTGATGAATGTTGACGGGTACGAGTACACTTGGTCTACCGATCGTTTTTGGCGCAAGAATCGCCGCAACAACGGCGACGGCTCTTATGGAGTTGATCTCAATCGCAACTGGGGAGAGGGATGGGGAGGAGCGGGATCCAGCGGCGATCCCAGCGATGACTTGTACCGCGGGCCATCGCCGTTCTCCGAGCCTGAAACCCAAGAAATGCGAGACTTCTTCATAAATCACGACAATGTCCGTGCCCAAATAGACATTCACAGTTACTCGCAGTTAATACTGTGGCCTTTCGGATATACGTCCACCCTACCGGACGACCAGAGCATCTATCTGGATATAGGCGGGGCTATGCAGTCGTTGATTCACGACGTCCACGGCCGAACATATGCCATGGGCCCTATCTATAGCGCAATCTACCCGGCCAGCGGAGGTTCACTGGATTGGACTTACGCCCAGTTGGGCATTCTGTCATACAGTTTCGAGTTGAGACCGACCTCAGGCAGCTTCGACGGGTTTGAGCTCCCCCCTGACCAGATTATTCCCAACAATGAAGAAATCCTTCCGGCGATTCTGCATCTTTCTCAGAGTGATTGGGTGCGATCGCCGGTGAGGTTTGACTACACTGACGGTCCACCTGCATTCATTGCCTCTGGCGAACCAGCTCCCATTACTGTCACGATCACCCCGCAGTATGACGAGCCGAGCCCATCGACCGCTAAACTGTTTCATCGAAACTACCCCGGCCAAGCGTTCAGCGAGATCCCGCTGACCTATCTCGGACATAGCAATTACGAGGTCGCCCTCCCTGCAACGAACTGCCTCTCCGCCCCGGAGTTCTACATTGAATTGGAAACAGTTGGTAATCGCACGGTAACCAGCCCGCCCGGTGCTCCCCAGGAGACATTCGAAGCAACGATGGCCCCCGTCGTCTTCAACTTGTCAGAAGAGCCTTCGGGATGGACCATGCAAGGCTTGTGGGACTGGGGAACACCCACAGGCTCCGGTGGCAGCTATGGCAATCCTGACCCCGTCAGTGGGCACACCGGCAGCGCCGTATTTGGGTACAATCTAAATGGCGATTACCCAAACGACATGTTGGCGCAACACCTCACTAGCCCACCGATCAATTGCTCACAACTCTCAAACGTCCATCTGCGATTCTGGCGTTGGCTGGGCGTTGAGGAGCCGCAATACGATCATGCGTCCGTCTCCGTAAGCAACAACGGAACGAATTGGATAACCGTTTGGCAAAACAGTGAAACAATAACCGATGATTCCTGGACCCTCGTGGACTACGACATATCTTTAGCTGCTGACGGTAACGCCACAGTATACTTGCGCTGGACGATGGGCTCGAGTGACCCCGGTTGGACCTACTGCGGCTGGAACATTGATGACATTGCCTTAACCGCAAACTGCGTACCAACACCGGGAGACTTCGACGGAAGTGGGCTGGTTGACATTGCCGACGTGCCAGCCTTCGCGGATTGCCTTGGGGGGCCGGGCAGTATCGCAACACCATGGTGCGATATCTTTGATCTTAACGACGACGAAGCCGTTGATCTGTTGGACTTCGCCTTTCTCCAAGGCGTCTTCCAGTAGGAGGACGGCTCCTCGAAGAAGAAGCTGCAGGCAACGGCATTTAGGCAATAAAGCGAGCCGAGGATGAGGCAGGCACAAACCTGCGACACCCTCGGCTCAAGGCTTCTTCCCTCCGCTCCGGAAAGCGGTCGGCACCAGAAGGTGCCGCTCTCGAATAAGGCAAGCCGCCGACCAACCGAGGATCGCCCAGCCAACCGCAGCCGAATCCCCCTGAAAGACCCAAGACGGACACGGTTAAGCCAAGTCTCTCTCCGCTCCCAACGATAGAGAGGACGACGAAGCAGCTGGCACCGGCCAACGGTTGCCACGATGTGAACCTAGGATACATACGCACCCCAGTCAAACCCATTTCGAATATTCTTTTCCAGGCGGCCCTGGCCCGCGCACCGGACAACAGCAGCAGCCAGCGGCCGGTTTGATTATGGGCAATAGTGCCCCCTCGGAGATCAGCCATTGGGAAGTGAGATACCTCGGCAGCCAGAGGATCACAACCCCCTCCGCTCCACCTCACTTGTAAGTAAGTCTTCAACAAAGGGTTACGACGGCGATAACAAATGGGGATTGAACTGGCACGCGACGTGCTTAAAACCCCCTTGACCTCACGGACGCCCCTTCCTGTGCCCTCATGAGGTCCGTGGAGCTCCGCTTCACGTCGCCGACAACAGCTCCTTTGACCGGTCCTTGCCAGTCGGAAGCGAGCATGTGCCTGGGACGGAGATGAGATAACGGCTGGTCAGAGGTCAGGCTGGGCATGAGGGGCGTGGATACCGCGCTTGCCATGGAGGAGACTCCCGGCAAGCGTGGTTCATGCGCCGTCCAGCTGATACGGGTAGTATTCCAACCCCTGCCGTCCACACCCGCCATCTCGAATCCAACAAGCTCATGGATTGACTCTTGCACAACTTACGAACTTACGGAAGACTCTCCGAGATGAGCCGTTCAACCACAGGCCCTGAGGATGAAATGACCAACGAAACGATCGAATCCCGTGTTGAGAATGTTCATGTTGTAAAGCACCCACTCATTCAGCAAAGACTGACGCTGGCTCGCGACAAGCGAACGAGCGTGGAGCAATTCCGCTCACTACTTTCCCAAATCGCCGCACTGATGATCTATGAGTTAACTCGTGACTATGCAACAGTGGAGGTAGAGGTGGAGACTCCGCTTGCCGTGTGCAAGTCCAAGAAACTTGCTGCCCATCTCACTCTCGTCCCCATCCTGCGTGCCGGGCTGGGAATGGCAGATGGCATTCTCAGCCTCATTCCCGATGCACGAGTTGGGCATTTGGGTCTTTACCGAAACGAGAAAAGCCTTGAACCGGTAACCTACTACAACAAAATGCCGCCTGACATTGCCGAAACAGATGTAATCATCATAGACCCCATGCTAGCAACCGGCGGCTCACTCAATGCCGCGATCACTGCTGTCAAAGAGGCAGGAGCACCAAGAATAAAAATCCTATGCCTCGTATCGAGTCCGGAAGGGATAAGAAATGTTCAGGCCGTTCATCCCGAGGTTCCCATTTACACAGCGGCCATCGACACTTGCCTGAATGCGCGAGGATACATAATCCCAGGACTTGGTGACGCCGGTGATCGCCTATTCGGTACAGCATGAGTGTTCGTCCTACGATATTGACGCCTCGCACGGGCTGTTGCGTAAAGGTCCTTCACCCTCGCCGCGTTTTCAGTGGGCAGCGTACAAGCAAACCTTGCCAATAACACCGCGAGGCTGTCTTCACCAGACATGAGAGCGTGGCTGAATTGCAGGGTTGACTGGAAATCACGCAGACATCCAAACGCCGAGCCATTGCCGGATAAACCCGATAATAGCCGTTCGAACTGCGAATCGTGGACACCATTGCACTTATCCGTCACTTGCAGACGTTATCGGCCAAGCGGCTCTTGAAGCCATGCTTTAAGCAATCGCCCCACATCACCCAGGCAATGGCCGTGAACATTGCTTTCTCGCCAAGAACCGCTCCTTTCTCGTCGATGAACAGCTAGCTCCACAGCTGTGCACTGTCAGCAATCAGTTGCACCTTGAGAGAACGAGGCTGCCGGGCTAGAGCAAGCTCTATCCACGTGTAGCGGCTGAACGCCTATTTTCTCCGGTAGATTCCGGTGGTTTGACGCTACGCTTGGACTTACAACGCTTTAAGCGACATCGATACTGCACTCTTACCTGCATGCGAAAGGAAGAGGGCTCCGTTTAACTCGTATCCGATCATGGTAAACAGAAACCTAGGCAGAAAACTCGCAACAGTAGTGATCATCGCTTCCGCAGTGCCCACAATTGCGCTAACACTGCTCGACGTGCGAAGAGACTACGCCGAATACAACAGTTGCTTTGAACAGGCGTCCGACGGACATCCGGATGCGACCGCTGCAGACCAGCAAGCAAAGCTTCAGCAGCTTCATGATCGAGTGGCGAGCAAGACCTACACAGGCCTCATCACGTTTGGACTACTCCTCTCCGGTGGACTTCTGTGGACCCGTCGCACCGCAGCCGAATTCAGAGAGGACTGTGCTGCTTCGGTGCAACGCATAATGCGGCAAAACACTTCCCCTAGTGAATCGCAGGCCCCAACCGGAGCTGTTTTCGAGGAAATCAACGACCTTGAAACAAACCTGCGCAACATGCTGCAGGATCAAAGAACTAGAGCGGCGTATCTTGCCAAAAGCCAAGAGTTGATTTCAACGCTTGTTGATAACCTGCCCGGGATGGCATTCTGTTACGAGAACGGTGACCGCAACAACGTTCACTACGCCAGCGATGGCTCCCGAGAACTGTTGGGTTGCTCACCATCTGATCTAACGACAGGAGACATCCTCCTGAAAAACCTCATCCACCCAGCGGACCTCGACATCGTGTGCTCCACGGTCAAGGAAGCTATTAACAACCGGGAGCGATTCCAGATTACCTACCGGATCAACACAGTCGGTGGACAGGAGCGCTGGGTATGGGAGCAGGGACGTGGAGTATTCTCGAGTGACAACTCCTTGTTGTGGGTCGAGGGCTTCCTTAGCGATGTCACCTCTCACCGCGAGACTGAGGAGCGTCTGAGAGAGAGCGAGGAGAAGCTGCGGACGATCATGACCATGATCCAGGCCGGCATTCTGGTCATTGATGCTCAAACTCACAAGATCATCGAGATCAACCCTCGTGCTCTGGAGATGTTCGGTGCCACACGAGATGAAGTTCTGGGCCACGTATGTCATCAGTACCTTTGTCCGGCAGCCAAAGGGCACTGTCCGGTCACCGATCATGGTGAGAAAATCGATATATCCGAACGTGTGCTCCTGACAAGAAACAGAACGAAAACTCCGATCCTCAAATCAGTCACACCGGTAGTGCTAGGCAATCGGCAGTGTCTCTTGGAAACATTCATCGACATAACCGAACAGAAGAAGATCCTTAACGAGTTGCAGGAGAGCAACCGTCGCACGGCAGAAGCCCTGAAAAGAGAAAAAAGCACATCAATGCAGCACCAAGCCGCGTTAGAGCAACTTGAAGCTGCCATGAGTGAACTCCAGCAGGCAAAACGAGATGCCGATGCAGCAAACTTGGCCAAGAGTGAATTTCTCGCCAACATGAGCCACGAGATTCGAACACCTATGACTGCTATCATAGGTTTTACAGACATTCTTCTCGATGGCGGCGCTCAACATGATGCACCACCGGAGTGCATCGAATCGATCAGCAGTATCAGACAGAACGGCGAACACCTTCTGGATCTCATCAACGACATTCTCGACCTCTCCAAGATCGAAGCTGGAAAAGTAACTGTAGAACAGGAGAAGTACTCACCCTGCCAGATAATCGGTGAAGTGGTCTCATTAACGAGAGCCCGTGCCGCGCAAAAGTACCTTCCACTTGAAATCGAATTCGCCGGATCGATGCCCCAGACGATCCTCACTGATCGCGTCCGTCTAAGACAGATTCTCATCAACCTCGTAGGCAATGCGATCAAGTTCACCGAGTCCGGAAGCGTTCGCTGGGTAACTCAGCTGCTCAGTTCCAAAAAAAGAAGCTTGTTGCAGTTTGATATAATCGACACAGGGATCGGCATGACGGAATACCAGGTTAGCCAGTTGTTCCAGCCTTTCACGCAAGCGGATAATTCCACAACTCGCCGATTCGGAGGGACAGGCCTGGGTCTAACCATAAGCAAGCGTCTCGCCCATCTGCTGGGCGGAGACGTGACCGTCGTGTCGTCTCAAATCGGCGTGGGAACCCATTTCCGAGCCACAGTGGCAACCGGCCCCCTTCAGGGTGTTCCCATGATAGACAGCCCCAAGGTCGCCACTACTCTTGCTCCGGAATCTGCCACCGAAGCAAACGCCAGTGATCAACTCGACCTTGCCGGATGCAGCATCCTTCTTGCCGAGGACAATCCCACTAATAGGGTTGTGATCACCAGTATCCTCAATCGAGCCAAGGCAACGGTTGCCATCGCGGAGAACGGAGCGGTAGCCGCCAGCAAGGCCATGGACGCCCAAGATGCTAATCTACCATACGACATAATCCTCATGGATATGCAAATGCCTGTAATGGACGGTTACCAGGCAACCAGCATACTGCGTAAAAGAGGCTACGCTGGTCCCATCATCGCCTTAACAGCACATGCAATGGCGACCGACAAGGAAAAGTGTCTAGCCGCAGGATGTGACGACTACGCCACTAAACCAATCAACAGAGCCGAACTAATTCAGACGATACGCAAAAACCAAAGCAGACACATGTCCGCATGAGCCTTGCGATCTCACGCTATTGATTCAACCGGGTCTTCCTCGACAGCCGTCAGACCGTGACGAATCGTGTTTTCACTAATGGTGCGCGGAACACAATACTGCAGAAGATAATCCACAGCCCCCAGCCTGGCTCCGTCCCCACTGAGCTTACTCCCCCCGTACGGCTGAACGTCAACTTGCGACCCAGTGATTCTGCGGTTTATGTAAAGATTGCCGACACGGAATTCCCTGCGACACCTCTCTATATTGGCCGGACTACGTGAGTAGAGACCACCAGTCAGAGCATACATACTGTCATTGGCTATTACCAATGCCTCATCGAAATCATCGGCTCGAATAACCGAAAGAACAGGGCCGAAAATCTCTTCCTGAGCTAAATCGCTGCCGGGATCCACATCCTTAAAAACAACCGGTCGCACATAAGAACCTGATTCAGGCATCGATGCGACATTCGTCTCAAAGAGAACTTCTGCATGCTTCTTGCCTTCCTCGACGCAGGCTTGAATGTGTTGCGCGGCTTCATCGTCGATAACCGGTCCAATGATTACGGCCGGATCGCAGGGATCGCCAATCTTCATAGTCTCCGCCGACTGAGCCAGCCGCGAGCAAAATCGATCGTATACTCCACCCAGCACAATCACCCTTGAACAGGCCGTACACTTCTGTCCGCTGAAACCGAACGCCGAGTCCATTACCCCCTGAACAGCCTCGTCCACATCAACGTCGTGATCGATGATAATGGCGTTCTTCGCACCGGCATCAATGATGATTCGCTTCATGTGACGCTGTCCAGGACGAACGCGAGCGGCAGCTTGGCGAACATCGAGCCCGTGGTCCTTGCTTCCACAGAAGGCAACGAGATGCACACCCGGATGCTCCGCCAGATGCATTCCGACAGCCTGCCCCTCCCCAAAAACTAAGTTAGCCACACCAGCAGGCAGATCGGCCGCCACAAACAGATCCACCAATCTCGTAGCGACTACCGGAGCGTTGGAAGCCGGCTTGATTACGGCGCAATTGCCACTGACAACGGCCGCCGAAAGCATACCCGCAAGTAGAGCTAAGGGAAAATCCCACGGACTGATAAGCGCGCACACACCGCAGGGATCGTAAACTAATACGTTATCCTCACCGGGCACATTCCTGCGACGACGATTGTTCTCCATATGCTCCGCAAGAGCAGCATGGTAGTTGCAGTAGTCAATCGCCTCCGTAACCTCGGCATCCGCCTGCACGGGGTTTTTCCCCACCTCCAATACTAATAGCGCGGCAAAGGCGAAACGCTGCTCCTCCAACAGGGCCGCGACGCGACGAAGCACCTCCGCACGCTCGCCCGCTGAGCGAGATGACCATGACGCCAAAGCCCTTGCAGCAGCCGCAACAGCCTTGTCGGCGTACAAAGCATCGCCGCGCGCCACCCGCCCCACAACTTCGTGCGGATGCGCAGGGTTACGAGAGTCAACCCACTCACCAGATTCTTCAGGCTCCCCATCAATCAGCATCATATGGCTACGCCCCATCTGCGCACGGCACTCCTTTATCGCCGCAGCCATTCTCTCTCTATTGGCAGCTGATCCGAAACCTGTGTTAACAGCATTCTGAAAAGACAACATTGAATAGTCCTCAAAACGTATCCTTGTAGTAGCGTCGCGGCAACGGTGCGCTGGCAGGCTTCGCATTCTCGGGGTTATCAAGCAGGCGGTCATACGCAGCTCTGTCCCCAAAACCCTGCTTAAGAAAAGAATCGTTGGAAGTGTTTTCCAACAAGCGACGAATCAAATACGCCATCCCCTGCAACAAGTCGCCATACGGGCAGTAAATGCGCAGACAACGGCCGCTGGCGGCAATCGCCCGCTTCAACGGATCGCCCATTCCGGAGAGCATCTGCAATTCGTAGTGACTTGCCGGCAAGCCCAGGACATCGGCTACCGCCATCACATACGAAAGCGAGCGAACGTTATGGCTGGCAAATGCCGGACGTATCTTATTAGCGTTTTCCAGCATGATACGTACTACCTTCTCGTAGCATGCATCCGATTGCCACTTCTGCGTCCATACTGGAATCCGCGTATTGAAGCGCACTGCGTAGGTCGTTTCCGTATCCCAATATGCGCCCTTCACCAGACGCACGGCAACTTCAGTACCACGCCTCTCGACCCACTCCAGCAGGCCAAGCAAATCCTGTTCTCCATCCGTAAGATAGGCCTGAACAACAATCCCCACATCCGGCCAATCACGGTACTTCGGCTCGAACATCAGGCGTTTGAAAAGGTCCAGTGTCATATCTCGATAGCGGTACGCCTCCATATCGATATTAACGAAAACGCCTAGCTCTCTGGCTCGGTCGAGCAAAGGGCATAGCCGGGAAGTCACCGATGCATACACGCGTTCAGGATCAACCGGGTTGAAGACCGGATCAAGCGCCGACAGCTTAATGGATATGTTCGCCATGGGCATCGGGCCGTCACGCCCGGCGTCTATTTGCTCAATGTACTTCCAATCTCGTGCAGCCCTTCCCAGCGATTCAATCAGTTCCATATACACATCCGCGGCATGGTCCGCCTGAGACTCGCTGATTGTGGCTTCACCCAAAACATCAAGAGTGAAGGCCATCTTCCTGGAACGCAATCGAACAGCGTTTCCAATCGCCTCCTGTGTATTCGTGCCCGTGATGAACGAAGTCGCCATCATGAACGACCCCCATCTGGTGCACCCACCGACTGTTCGACCAAAAAGTGAATGAGGGTTGTCGAACAGCGTTGCAAAACGCAACGGAAGCGGAAGGTTCACCTTACGAGGATCAAGATACTGCTTCAGGTGAGACGCTATATCCGCGCTGCCCTGCATATGCGGTAGCGCCTCCACAAAACGAAACAGCTCAGTCTGCAACTTCGGATCAGCCGAGACATAGTCCAGCAGAACCTGTTCCCACCACGCCCGCTGCCAGAATCTCGGCTCGGCACGATGAGCTCGCTCAAACAAACCTCGCCCGAGCTCTCGGCAAAGAGCCTCCGCACGCTGTAACTGGGTTTCATTCAACTCTACAACCCTTCGATTCCACAATCATTCGTCCATGCAAAAACACCAAATAGCATCCAGACACCTTACGGCCAAACACCTTGCTCACAGCCGTACAGTAAGACGCCATCTGTCCTTCGTACTCCGTCGCTCTCGCCGCTGTTTCCGACGCATGGATTTTGTCCGTCTTGAAGTCTATTACCTCCAACGTCCTCTCGCTATCCAGTATGCCGTCTACAACACCACGCACAAGAACCTTGTCCTCCCCTACCACGGACAAACCGTTCCCCCCGGGCTCCGCCGGCTCAGTCATCAGGAACATCCACTCGCGATGATAGCTCTCCCCAGCGGCAACTACTCTCTTGCCAAGATCCGTAGCGAAGAACCACTCTAGACACTCGACATCGATCAGTTCTGCTTCATCCTCACTAATTACGCCCTCAGACACCAAGCGTCTTATCTCCTCCGCGATCTCGACTGCGCTGGCTACGCGATCGTGACACATGAATTGTAGTACTCGGTGCACGACTTGCCCGCGATGTGCTGCAAGATCCCCGCCGGAACATTGTCCCCCCGCGGCCTCCAACCCGCTCTCCAAAACGGCGTCGAACACATGCCTCTCTCGTTTCGCCACGTACTCCTCGGGGGCGTTCGTCCCTCTTGCGCTCGCAGAGCGTGTCACCGGGATCGATGAAAGTGACGAATACGGATACTCATACTCGATCTCACCCAGCAGCTCCTCGATCTCCCGTGTGTCTGAGCTCACCGGCTCCGATAGCGGCAGCTCATCCAAACGGGAAACGCGAGAAAGCAAATCACCCGCAAGAACCTCACGGCCAGACGGTAATCGCCACCTGCGAATCTCGTCTTCCTCGTGAACACACACCCTGAAGCGCGCATCTTTGCCCACTCCTCCATCCGGTGTAAACAAGACCTCCCCCTCGGGCATTGAACCCAATGCCGCGAACAACCAATCGAGCGGATTCCCGGCCATGAGCACTGTAAGCGGATCCACATCCCCCGTCCCACTATCGCGGGCGAGCGTCAGGCGGCCCTCCATTTGGCTTAGCTCGGAACTTCCCACCAGGATCAGCCTCTCCTTAGCACGAGTCATGGCCACATACCACACTCGCAGTTCCTCCGCCCTGCTTTCCGCATCGCTAGATCGACTGCACCAGCGATGCAAGGCCGTGGGGTATTCAATCATCCTTGCCTTATCAACTGCCTTTATCCCGATCCCGACTTTGCGATCCAGAAGGAACCGACCTCTTGCATCTGAAAGATTGAAGGCACGTCCCATATCCGCGGCAAACACAATGGGAAACTCCAATCCCTTTGCCTTGTGCACGCTCATAATACGAACTACATCGTCTCCCTCTGCCAAGACTGACGGCGATGCCAAATCCTCACCTCTCTCCTGAAGCGTCTGAATGAACTGCAAGAAACGGCGCAACCCCTGGCGTCGAAAGTAGCCGAACTGCCGAGCGCGATCGTGCAGAGCGATAAGGTTCGCTCTTCGCCGCTCACCCTTGTCCAGGCCACCCACATAAGCGAGATACCCAGTGTCTCTGTAGATTCCCCATAGGACATCCGCCAACGGCCGGACCCGCGCGTCGCGCCGCAGTAATCGTATCTGCTCGATGGTCGCCCGAAGATCATCGCGCAATGCGCTCTGTGGGCCCTGTTCCGCAAATAGATATGCCGCCTCATGAAACGGAACATCTCGGTTATAAACACGAATACGGGCTAGGTCATCCTCATCCAACGGGCGTCGCAGGATACCGCTGCGCAGGACCGATGCCAGTGGAATATCCTGCTGCGAATTGTCCATTACCCTCAGGAGTGCCAGCACTTCCCGAACCTCTCGCGCATCAAACAATCCCCCGCTTGACTCCGACCAAGTGGGTACGCCAAGCTCGCTCATGATCGCAGCCATCTGAGCAGCTGATCTCTTCTGAGAGCGCAGAAGCACACACACATCACTGTACTTCATGCGCCGGCGTTTTCCGCCTTGCCCGACCTCTGTGCCGGCGGACATCATCGCCTTGATCCGCGTTCCTATTAGCCAAGCCTCTCTCTCCACAGAACGCCATTGCCCGGGATCGGCAAGATCTACATTCTCCCCCCCTGCCTCCTCCCCGTCTTCTGATTTCACGCGGCGTTCAAGAACGTGAACCTCAATGAGTTCTCCCTCCCGCGAGCCTTCGACGGATGGCTTCAGCTCGGCCCGCTCGTCATAGGCAATTCCCCCACATTCCGCCCGCATAAGGCGCTTGAAGATCCTATTCACTCCTTCCAAGATACTGGCGTTGCTGCGATAATTACGCTGCAAATCTACGCACAGACCCATGGCCGCATTGCCACGAAGCGCCTTCTCACGGTCCAGGAACATTGTTGGTTCAGCCAAGCGGAATCGATAGATGCTCTGCTTCACGTCGCCAACCGTGAATAGATTGCCCCTCAAATCGCCCTGCCCCTCCCGACTAATCAGCGAAAGCAGCTGTGCCTGAAGCGGATTAATGTCTTGGAATTCATCAACCAACACGTGGCGAAATCGTTGCCGCAATTCACGGACGATCGAACCTGACTGCTCGGACTCCGCCTCGGCAACCAGCATACCGTGAGCCAACTGTTCCAGATCCGCAAAATCAAGAACGGACATTGCTCGCTTGCGTCGAGCAAACCGAATACGAAACTCCTCAGCCAACTCAGCAATGCAAGAAGCGAACGGCGCCACCTGATGCAAGACAGAAATCATGCTCGGCTCCGCAGGTGTGGCCAGTCGTTCCTGCAACCTTCTTCTCAACAGGTTATTGTTGATCTGCCCAAACAGCGTCTTGGCTCGCTCGCGCTCCTCATACACCACTGGGTCCTCGTCCCTCTTCCGCCTCGGACCTCCTGCCGTACTCAGACGGAAAGCGGCGATTTCCTGCCGGATTGACTCCGTCTCCTTCCGGTCTGCCAGTCTCTCCAGCCAGCAATCGAGTTGCTCAACATACGTTTGCACAAGCTTGCCGTAAAACTCACCCTCTGGCATTACCCTCATAATAGTGCTTGCCACGCCTGACGTGTAACTTCGCTGCAGATATAACTCCTCTGCCAAAGCAACGTGTAGATTCTCCAGAACAGGGGCAACTCGCGACTCCGACGCTGAACACACCTGACCCAGCCACTCCTTGGGATTCGGCAAACTACCCACGAAATCGGCAACACTAAGGACGAATTCTCCTATCTGCCGATCATCTCCCAGCCCGTAGGTATTCACCAAATCAACGAAGCCCCTGGAGAGCCGATGCCTGCCCTGATACAACTCGCCGAACATATCCTCCATCGTCTCTCTCTGCAGGAGTATAGCCTCGGCTTGATCCAAGATCGCGGCAGTCGGATCGACGCCTGCCTTGTTGAACCATCGCCGCACCATCCACAGACAGAATGCGTGCAGCGTCGAGATGTGTGCCGTATCCACTAGCGCCACTTGCATGCGCAGTCGTCTGTCATTCGGCCTCTCGGTACACCTATCCGTCAGGTAGCGACATATACGATGCTTCATCTCCGCTGCCGCTGCTTCCGTAAAGGTAACTACCAGGAGTTCGTCCGCATTGCATCGATATGGAGCAGGAGCGTCGCTCACCAGATATGCGCATCGTGCAGACAAAACAGCTGTCTTCCCCGAGCCGGCGGCGGCCGATACTAAGACACTGCGATCGACTGTCTCAATCGCTTGTCGCTGTTCCGGCGTCCAGGAGAACTCGCCCATCAACCATTCCCTCCAAGACGATTCAGGACGTCCTTCCGGCCCAAATTCTCCAAATGTCGCATTCCCGGATCACCAAACTCGAACCGACATACAGATCCCATCGGACACCACTTGCAGGGCGATTTCTCCTGCATTCTGTACGGAGCAACACCGAATTTTCCATCGAGTATATCATCAAAGAGTTCCCCAATCCTGTACTCCACGTGATCAAGAATGGCTTGGAAGCTCGTCGAACCTACCGAATCCGTCGTGTCGATATTACCTATTCCCCCATCTTCCTTCTTGCGACAAAAACTGTAGTAACGCCCCCTGCCGTACTCAGGAGCATCCTTTTCCAGTAAGTCAATGGCCGAGAAGTCGAGGATACCCCGAGGCTTGCTCGTACCGGCAGCCAGATCCTCCACGTCAGTGCCATTCTCAGCCGTATTCTCCGGATGATCTGCCGTACTGTAACTGCGAAGCAGCTCATGGTAGAATGCACCTATAGGACGTACTTCTTTCCCCACAAGCCATGATCCACTATTGCGCATAACAAGAAGATACCCCACAAGCTGCAAAGCCAAACCGTGATAAACTTCGGCAAGCCTCAATCGCTTGTTACGAGATCGTTTGTAATCCAAAACAATGCAAGCTTGAGATCCTTCGTCCAGAGTTGCGTCGATTCGATCGATGACACCGCGCAGACGTACACACCTTCCTTGAGGAGTGTCTATCTGCAACGCAGGCATACTACTTTCCCCAACAAAGCCAAACCGCTGCTCGGCAGCAACGGGCTCCAGACTACCGCCAGAGGAAATCTGTTGCATGGCTCGAATCACGGCAGAAAGCTCCTCCATACCGCTGGCTAGAACAAACTCCTCCCTGGCGGACAACTCCCCCTCTTTCGCCAATCCATCCCGTACCGTCTTCAAAATCCCATTAAGCGCTTTCCCTAACTCATCAGCCCCCATACAACTGAAGGATACGCCCTGCTCCACACAGTGACACACGAGCTTTTCCAGCACTGCATGTTGAATTGTCCCGAGATCAGCAGCCCTCCAATGGGAGGAATCTCGCTCTTTCAATCGCAAAACGTACTCCGCAAAATGCCTGAAAGGACAGGCGGCATATGTCTCCAACTCGGAGACACTCGCCGAATAACCTCCCCTGAACACCGAGTCAACCGATGAGCGACTTAACCGCGCAGCATTACTGAAGTTCAATGCTGACATGATCCGACACAGCAAAGGCTCGCCTGCTAGCGTATCGCGACATAGGGTATAAACATCATTCCAGAATCGCCGCTCTGCGATTCCCCCGATCGCACTTCTCTCCCGGTAACGCACGTTACGCACCAAGCGCTCGGCTACTCTCGCATGACAGAATGCACCCTCCAAGCCGTCATCCTCTCCGTATCCTCGGAATGTCTGCGACAACAGTCCGGGAAACACGTCACGCAGGCGTTGCACGAATGGAGAACACGCCAGACCTTTTCCCTCGCTGTCTGACATTGAGTACAAGACAATCAACCGCTCGCTCGAACGCGTGAAAGCCACATACGTCAGCAGAATCTCATCGAGAATCCTCTGCTGAGTTGTGACACCTACCTCCAAGCCAAGCTGTTCCAGAAGTCTTCTGTCCTCATCATTCAGAACAGGTTCCTCACTGCTCCTGAGAGGGAAAATACCGTCGTTGAAACCAAGGACAATCGCCAGCTTCATCTCCGGATGACGACTCCGCTCGATCGAGCCGACAAGAACCTGATCCACGGTTGGCGGAGTCATCGCCGTAGTCAGTTGCGCCAAACCGGCCTCAACAATCTGCAGCACCTCACCGACATCCAAAACTAGATTTCCCGGCGCATCCGCAAAATCCGCCAGGAAAAGATCGACTTCCTTCAGAACATGCAGAGTTTCTGCAGACAGCTCAATCTCGCCAAGTGCTTCGAATTCCGCCGCCCACTGTTCCACGCGACTGACGGCACCGGCACGATCCAGGGCGGAACGCAGCGCATCCGCCCACGCAGCCCCGGTCCTAGGACTGTCCGCAAACTCCACGAATTCACCCACGACCCGCATCAGGCGACGGCGGGAGTTATTCACTCTGCCGAGGCGCTCCGCCTGGCCATGCTGCCTTCTGTCCTCCCTTCCAACTGTTTTGGTATATTCCCAATCTCTCCCCATCCACGCATCTCGACCGCACACCCCATGAGCTAAGACGTAGTTTTCCAACTCGTCGCACGCACCCCCCTCCAACCCCACCAAATCCGTCTTCAGCACCAGTCGGACGCCATCCGAATCGAAATCCCCCGCAGCCAACACCAGGATTCCGCGTACCAACTCCACAAGCGGATGATGAGCACTCGAACGCCGCCGGTCTATGAAGTGGGGAACCTTCCTCTCTGTAAGTGCTGCCGTCAGCAGGTCATGGTACGGCTCGAAATCCCTAACAATAATGGCCACATCACGGTATCGCGCCCCACCTTTGGAAGATCGCACAAACTGGCACACCTGTGATACGGCGTACTCCACTTCCACCCGCCGATCAGTCGCCCCTACCAACTCCACATCATCCGGTACGACGGCCGAGTCACCAGCCAGTCTTGCCTCACATGCAAAACCACGCTCCAACTGCATAAGGTCACGGCTACGGTAAAAACGTGGAGCACTTTCCGGCTCCAGGAAAAGCGGATTCTCTAGCAAGACACCCACATTGTCGAGAACCTGCACAATTGACTGACACGCTCGTCCTGTCTTGGCAAAAACCGAAACCGGATCGATCCCCGAGCCACCGACTACCGACTCGTATCCCACCCGGTCAATCAAAGCTGTAACTTCAATCTGCCGTGCTCTTTGAGCAAGCTCACGAAGAATCAGCAACTCCTGTTGCGTGTACCCGGCAAAGCCATCAACCCATATCAACGCATCCTGCAGATAATCCGTCTTGCGAAATACATCACGCGCCAACGCCAAATGCTGTGATGTGTCCATTCGATCAGCACCCAAGTATTCCAGATATGCCCGGAACACTCTGCACACGTCACCAAGCTTCAGGGTCCGAGGATCTTGCGGATTGGCTTCCTGCAATAGGCCGAGCAAGTGCGTGGGCTCGACTCCCTCAGCCAGCAACTCTCCTAAGGTCCGCCCTAACTGCAAGAGAAAACCATCCGTGACTTCTACGCCGCCATAATAGCGCAGATCCGGCTGCAAATTCCGCAGTATGCTCCGGAGCACCATGGCGCGACCTGCGGCAGACAGAGCCTTCCTCTCCGGCGTGCCTGTCTCCTGGAAAATGCGAAAGGCCAACCGACTGAAACTGAGCACCTCTGCTCGCGACGCTGCCTGCACCTCACCGGACAAGAGCGACAGCTCCGCCTGCAAACTGGCCTGCTCCGGCACAAGCAAAACGAGCCGTGGCCCCACTGTTGCCGAAACACCCAGATGACGACGGATCTCACTTAGGCAATGGTGTGTTTTGCCGCAGCCAGCCCGCCCGATTATGAACCTGAGAGACATGGCCGTCTTCTATACTGCCGTCCATACCTGGTCAAGCATAAATCCCAATGCCGAGACCTCTTAACCCAGCCGTTTCTCTGAACAATGACAGCCCTCGGAAGAATCGACGACCTGATCCCATCCCCGAATCAAAGCCCCTCTAGCTCTCAACCGTCCGAACCACGCGGCAATACCGCCGGTACAGCCTGATTTGTCGTATCCAAGTCAGCACAGCCCGAAGGCCCAACAGCACAAACGCCGCCCCCGGCATGTAGGCCCAATCTACACCGGCAACAACCGCCTGATGAAGGCTGGCCCACGAAGCCCCGGCACACAGGAGAAGTAATCCCGAAGTGGCTGCGGGAAAAGTAACACTGCCGTGACGGAAGATCCCCTCTTGATATGCGGACCGAGAGTTGTAATCGTTGCCACACTCCGGACACTTACCGATGAGAGGACGCGTGCGAAGGTTGTAGCCACAGTTGCCACAATGCACATCCCGCTCAATCCCTACGTTCAGCAATTCATCCTGGATGTTGGCCATCACCCTGCCCGACAATCAACATCACTCTGCAGCAAACAACGCCTCGACGAAGCTCTTGGGATCGAAGGGCTCTATATCATTTATAGTCTCACCTAGCCCCACATACTTCACCGGCACATCGAATTGATCCCGTATTCCGATCACTATTCCACCCTTGGCACTTCCGTCGAGTTTGGCCAAGATAATTCCGCTTACGTCCACATGCTCACTGAACATCTTGGCCTGCACAATGCCGTTCTGACCTATAGTCGCATCGATCACCAGCAAAACCTCATGCGGCGCCCCCGGAAGCTTCTTTTGTACAACTTTTTGTATTTTGCCTAACTCACGCATCAGGTTGTCCTGCGTTTGCAGTCGCCCTGCGGTATCAATTATCAACACATCAGCGTTCCGCGCAACCGCCGCCTCACAGGCGTCATACGCCACAGCAGCCGGATCCGCGCCTTGCTTGTGTTTAACGATTTGCACACCGATTCGATCCGCCCATACGCTCAGCTGCTCCACAGCAGCAGCCCGATACGTGTCGCTGGCAGCAACGATTACCTTCTTTCCCTGACCATGCAGGAATCCCGCCAGCTTGGCAATACTTGTAGTTTTCCCCGACCCGTTGATCCCTGCCACCAGAATCACCGTTGGACCGCTCTCCGCATAATGCAAACGCCTGTCGGATTCCGGCCACATCTCGATGATGTACTGCTTGAGATGCTCAATGATCTCCTGCGTCTCGCTGATCCTTCCTTGCTTCCATGCCTTCCGTGTCGACTCGATCAACTTGCCCGCAGTCACCGGACCAATGTCCGCTGATAGCATCGCCTCTTCCAACTCGTCAAGGACCTCCTCGTCAATCTTCTTGCCAAAAGGAAGGATCGCTCGAAAACCGCTCGCGATCTTGTCACGCGTCTTGGATAGACCTTTCTTCAGTCGATCAAACAAACCCATCCGCCTCAAACCTCCCCCGTCTGCGATTTCCACAACGAGTCAAGCACGCCATTGATAAACCCGCCGGCATCAGGAGTGTCGTACTCACAGCCGATCTCTATCGCCTCATTAATGATCACCTTCGGTGGGACTTTTCCAAGATCGAATTCCGCCAACGCTGTTCGCAAAACGTTGCGAACAACGGGCGTCATCCGCTTGACCGACCAACCGGGCGTATGCGAGCCCAATTCCTGATCGCCAACCTCACGGTTATTCCATGCCCCTTCTATCAACTTATGGGCATAGTTGATTGTAAGGCTTGCCTCACCGCTGTCTGCCAAGTAGCCCGGCACCTGCAACATGAAACTCTCGCCCTGAACGTCGAGCTGGCAGAGAACCTCCATCGACAAAACTCTCGCCTTTCGCCGATCAGCCTGTCCTGGCTTACTCATGCCTGAATTACCCCATCGGAGATTCTCGCCAAGACGTTCACCATTTCGATCGCGCTGGCAGCAGCATCAGCGCCCTTGTTTCCGGCCTTGCTGCCGGCACGCTCGATCGCCTGCTCCAGAGTGTCCGCCGTTATCAGCCCAAATGTAACCGGAATTCCGCTCTCCAACGCCACTTGAGCAATTCCACGTGAAGCCTGGTTGGCCACATACTCAAAATGAGGAGTATGGCCGCGAATGACACATCCCAAACATATTACGGCGTCGAACTCCTTGCTCTGGGCAGCTCGCTTGGCCGCCAGCGGCAGTTCAAACGCGCCGGGCACATAAACCGCCGTAATGTCATCCTCCACGCAGCCATGGCGAACCAGCGTATCAACCGCCCCGCTGACCAGCTTGGAGGTGATGAAGTCGTTGAAACGGCTAATGATCAACGCAAACCGCTGCTTCTCGACCGTCAACTTCCCTTCAATTGTCCTTACCATTGCGTACTACTCCTTCACCGGCTTAACAGCATTATTGGCCCAGGCGTAGCGGCTGGGCAATGAAAGTCCATTGGTAAAACCCGCCCCAAAACGCTAACACCTGACTAGCGCTTGCTCTGGCCAAACCACGGGGCTCTCTTATTCACCAATAGCTTTTGCCTGAATACGATTCATCTTCACATCCACAACCTCGAAGATTGCTTCCCACTTCTCCTCCACCAAGTGCTCCACCATGGTCTCAGCTGTCATCTTCGCCTTGATCCGATACGTTGCCACGCCCTTGGTCATCTTATAGTTCACGTTGGAGACACCCTCAATCTCCTGCAGCGCCTTCTTGACTTTGATCGCGGCAGACACCTTCAAACCGCTAACTTCCAGCTCAATCATATCGCCGGCACTAATCCGCGTTGCCCACTGCCGCATGCAAGTGCGATACACCTCCTCCACAACGTCACGACCCGCATTCTCCAACGCCTTCTTGCCCGCCTGTGGAGAAAAACTGAAATGCCCTCGCGCACCGCCTCGCCAGTTTGGCAGGGACTTGCTTGCGATCAACTTGCCAGTATCCGTATAGTACATTTTCACCACACAGTCGCCGTTGTACATCGCCAACTGCGTGCCAGCTGCCTGCGTTATTCCGGCCTGATTGGCGTTCGCAGCGCCGCTTATAAATATCTGCGTGGAAAAGTCCTTCGCAATGGCCATCATCTTCGCCACGTCACTCTCCGCGGCGGCGTCCGCACTCTCCTTGCCCAGCTTTGCCTGCAAGTGCGCGCTGTTGTACACATCAAAGCCACTCTCGATTAGCCGCTCCTCGATTTTCGACTCCAATATGCTGCTGTTATCCACAACCCCGTCGATCTTCTCAACAATACTCACCGCCACGCCTGGACGCCCCAACTGATCCAGCACATTCTGCACCTCGCCCCAACTGCTGGCTATCGCGCTCTTGTTCACTTTTGCCTCGATTTTGCAGAAGTAGACTCCGCCGATGCCCTCCCCCTGCTGCAAAACCTTGTAATCGCTGACTATCCCATCCGCTCGAGCATAAATCGTATCCCGAACCAGAACGAAGTTCTCCGACTCACTCCTCGAAGAGATTTCCTGCTTTCCGCCTTGCTCCAAAGCTTTCCGCAGCGCATCGTTCTTCGCAGCTTCCTCGCTTATCCCCTCACCTTGCACGGTTACCACCACAAACTCGTCTGCCCGAGCGGCTGTTGCCACGACAACCAGCCCCAGACAGGCCACTGCCAACTTGCCTACCATGTTCTTCATGTCAAAGCCTCCACACCTTCTATCGAGAGTTTGTGCTAACTACCCTAGCCATGGTAGATTGTGACCAATAGCCGTACCCGGTCAAGGGGCAGACAGCCACCATTGGCCTGACGGCCTGGAAACATCTGCCCTATACGGCTCAACAGCTCACCCAACAGGATGGATAGCCATGCACAAGCATCGATTCCCCCTCATAACCGCTCTTGCCCTCGCCACAACGCTCCTCGCGACACTCCCGCCATCCTCTGCTCAGACGATGCCCGGTCAACTCCACGGATCCCTGACCGTTGACCAAAATAACAGGATTCTTCGCCTTTGGGGCACGCCCTATCAGCAGGGCTACGCCCATGGCTACCTACTGGCCGAGGAAATCCTCAAAATGGCGACAGACATCATCTTCAACCCCAACATGATCCACGATGTCAGCACCTACGAGGTTCAAGTGCGCAGGTACCTCGTTCCTCAATCGCGATTCTCACCCTCAGAACTTCAGGAAATGGAGGGAATGCTCAGGGGCATCAAGGACAAACTCCCACCAGATAAACTTCTCCTCCGAAGCCCCAACCGCCCCTTCGACCTGATCGATCTCAAAGCAATCAACACCATCCCCGACTGGGCTGGTGCCGGATGCAGCAGCTTCGCCGCCTGGGGCTCATCCACCAAGGGAGGGCAAGTGATAACCGGTAGAAATCTCGACTACTTCGAGCTTCCTCATCTTCGCAACAGCCACCTGATTCTTGTCCGCCTCCAACAGGACCCACTCGTAAAGCGCCAAGTTGTCATTGGCTGGCCCGCTTTGATCGGCGCATGCACCGGAATGAATGAGGACGGTGTCTTCGTAGCCATGCACGACGCCCCCGGCTCTCGCATCAAACCACAATCGCCCTTCGTGCCTCGAAGTATGGTCCTCCGCCATATCCTAGAGCAATGCTCCAGCACCAATGCCACCGCTCGCGCCGCCGACATTCTGCGTCAATCGCCGGCATCCAGAGGAAACAACTTCATTCTCGTTTCCCAGGCCAACACTCAGCCGGCTCCCGCAGTAGTCTTTGAGTACGGTGGCGACGAAACCTCCACCAGCGCTTTTGTCATGAGGACCCCAAACTTCTCAGCCAACAATACTCCGCCGACAACCATCGCTTGCACCAACCATTTTCGTCAGCGCCAACCTCCCATGCCCTGTACGCGATACGAATCGATAGCCGGCGCGCTGCACAAACTGACTGCTGAGAGAACGGCCATCGAACCCACGCAGGCCATGGACATTATGCGATCCGCCGCCGTGAGCGGCACTCTCCACACGGTTATTGCCCTTCCTGATTCCGGAGAGCTATTCATAGGCTTCGCCGATCAGAACTCCAATGCGACAACCCGTCCCTTCTCACATTACACGCTCCAGAAACTGTTCAACAGATAGGTGCATCATCGAATCATAGGGGAATACCAATGCGCGTGATAATCTACGCAGACATGGAAGGCACCGCTGGCATCAGCGTCTGGGAACAGGTCCTCAAAGACAAAAGCATGTACGCAGAAAGTCGTCTGCTCATGACCGAAGAGGTCAACGCCGCCGTCCGCGGAGCCAAGAAAGCAGGCGCCAGAGAGATTGTCGTCGTGGATTCCCATGGAGCCGGGCAGGAATACTCCTTCCGCTCACTAATCCCCGACAGGCTGGAAACCGGTGCAGAGTACGTCTTCGGATCCAAGTACCTCGCATACGTTGAGCCACTAAGACAGGGATGCCACGCCGCCATTTGCACCGGCGCCCACGCCATTTCCGGAAGCCTAACCGGCAACCTCTCTCATACCGTTTCAACACGTTGGCTCAACGCCTATATCAACGAGCAACCCGTCGGCGAAGTCGCCATAACCGCCGCCCTCTGCGGCCACTTCAATTGTCCCATAGCCTTCGTCTCCGGTGATGACATCACCTGCAATGATGCGATTACTCTATTGGGTAATGACCTTACGACGGCTGTCGTCAAGAAGGGCCTCGATCGCTTCGCCATACGCACTTTATCGCCAAGAGAAGCCAGAGAGAAAATCGAAGAGGGGGTCTGCCAAGCCCTCTCCCGAAAACAGTTGCCACTGCCTTTCAAGCCGACGACTCCCGTCACACTAACCGTGGAGTTCACTGCACCAGACGAAGCAGCGACATATGCCAACCGCCCCGGCGTGCAGCGAATAGACGAACGCAAGCTGCAAACGCAGGCAAGCGACTTCTTCGAACTATGGACGCGGTTCTACCTCGGAGCCTGACGAAACTGATTCTACCTCTCAAAAGCCCTCATCAGAACGAGGTCTGGACAAAGCCGGTGTTCAGGCCCTGCCCCCCGATCGCGCCGGGGTCCGTCGGTCACAGCCGTTTACCTCCCCAGCCCCTGCCTGGTCCCTCCGCTCATGCCGTACGGATTCACTGAACCCGTTCACAGGAAACTGCCATTCGTCTTCCACACGGTAACTTAACAAAAGAACTAAGCGCGCTAGCCGATCATCCTGAGAGCAGTTGGGGATTCGCAGCACGACGCACACAGTAAGCGGCCGTTGCCGACTGCCTCGCGTCACAGCCCGATCCTCTGAACCGATTTCCGCGGGCGTACCTGTCGCCCATGAATGTCACTCTTGTGGCGTTATAAGTCCGACTGTAGCGTCGAACACCGAAAACCTGCCGGAGATAACCGGAGTCCGGACGCTACACCTGGGTAACGCTTGCTCTTGAAAGGGAGAATCGTATGTCATTTATCGACTGGGATGACAGCTATAGCGTAGCCGTTGCGGAGTTCGACCATCAGCATCAGCGACTCTTCGAACTCATCAACCGACTGCACGATGCGATCAAAAACCGAGAGGCTGATCAGGTCATCGGCAAAGTGCTCGGCGAACTCGCAGACTACACCAAGACGCACTTCAAAGACGAAGAGAAGGAAATGGACGCCCTTGGATATCCAGACACTGGCAGCCAGAAAAAACAACACGCCGAATTCGTCAGCAAGATCCTGGAATTCAAAGAGCAGCATGAACAGGGCAAGCTCTTCCTCTCCACTAAGATCCTGGATTTCCTTCAGGATTGGCTCACCAAGCATATCAAGAATATGGACAGCAAGTACGGACCGTTCTTCAACGCCAAAGGAGTCAAGTAGCACTCTTGCCGACCAAGAACACTGCGCGTCACTTCCTCTGACGACGATTGGAAGGAGATGGCCCACACGCATCCTGCCTGTGGGCCGTTTTTCCATCGCCCGCACCATCACTAATGGCTGAAGCGATCTTCCTTCAAAGCAATTCAGCCCCAAGTCCAAGTGTGGCGTTAAACAGCGAGAGTCTACCGGAGAAGGCCGGAAGCTCCATGCTGCCCGTAAATGGAGCCTGCTCTACTCAGCTGTATGTGGATCCAGAATCGCCGCAAAGCCACCCCCAGGCGCCATGTGAATCTTCAATTCCTTCGATGCATCAACCTCTCTCTCGCCAACCGAGATGTCATCACCATAACGATCCGCATTCAAACCATCCGACCAGCTTTTCATCTCGTACTTGCCCGCCGACAGGAAGTCGAGCCTGACTCTCAGATCGCGGGATGACCAATCAGTCAATCCGCCCACATACCATGTTTTTCCCTTCCGCCGGGCAATCAACACTACTTCTCCCACCTCCGCCCCAAGCACCCTCGTCTCATCCCAACTAACCGGCACTCTGCGCAGAAACTCAAGGCTACTGGGATTCGCACGATATCGTGTCGGGCTATCGGCCAGCATTTGCAGAGGGCTGATATACACGACATACATGGCCAATTGATGTGCCCGTGTTCCCATGCTCGCCGGACGATTGAATACCGCCGCGAAATTCCCCTCCTGCATGTTGACCATCGCTCCAGGCGTATAATCCATCGGACCGACAACCATTCTGACGAACGGAAGCAGCACGGCCATCTCCGGGTTCGCCCGCTTGGACCACTTGGCTTGCTCCAACCCATTGACTGACTCAATTGTCAGCACGTTGGGCCAGGTACGAGTGATACCTGCCGGCTTGGACCCACCATGGAAATCCACTATCATCCTGTGCCTCGCAGCCTCCCCCGCGGCTCGATAAATGAAATCCATCATTACCTGATCGTCACGTTGCATAAAGTCGATTTTCAGCCCCGCCACTTGCCACTTGGCAAACTGCTCGAAGGCCTTCTCGAAATTCGCCTCCAGCGCCGCCGACGTCATCCACAGGATAACTCCCACCTGTCGTGACCGCCCATAAGCAATCAACGCCGGCATATCGATCTCCGGCACTACTTTCAAAAGATTATCTCGCCCAGGAACACTCCACCCCTCGTCCAGAATCACATAGGCAATCCCCATCTCAGCCGCAAAGTCAATGTAATGCTTGTACGTCTCCTGATTCACGCCCGCGCGGAAGTCCACGCCGCTGATATTCAGTGCATTCCACCAGTCCCACGCCACCTTTCCCGGCTTGATCCAGGCCCCATCCTCGATCCTGCTCTCTTCCGCAAGATGAAAAAGCATCGTAGCTGTCAACAACGTACTGGCATCGCCAATGACAAACGCCCGCCAGGGAAACGAACGACAGCCTGATGTTTCGGCGATATGCCCCTTGCGCTCCACCACATCCAACGTCCTATCGCCCTTCAACTCTACTTTTCCCGGGTATCTCGGAAAAACGATTGACAGTTTCCTGTCTCCAGTGCCACTGCACCACATGCCCGGATATCCCTCAACATTGACGTCAGAAACAAGCAAATACTCCTGGCCAGGCAATTCAACGAGAAGCGGTACTGGCCCCGCCTTCAAATCGCTCGTCTTCGAAATCAGCCTTTTCTCAAACATGCTCTCCTGATGAGAAATGAATCCCTCACGGCTCGAAACTGGGAAATACACAGGAACATCATCCTTGAACTCCAAAGCCATCTGCTCATTGTCCACGACAATCCTGCGACCCTCTTGTGCCAGCTCCCATCGAAATGCTACACCGTCGTTGTACGCGCGCAGGCATAACACGAGCCCTTCGTCGAAGCTAATCCTCAACTGACAATGATGATCCCGCAATGATGATGCAATCGTGGACACCACCGGCTCAACCGCTCGATCCACGGATTGTGTGGCAACATCGACAATGGCCCTTGCCCCCGGCAGCTTCTTCCCGTCCACAGTGATTGATATCTCTGTGGGACGTACTAGCTGCTTGCCGTCCCGATAAACAGCATACATTAGCTTGCCGTCAATATGTTGAATCCCCAATCGGTTCCGCCCGTCAGGAGAAACAACGTCATGCCCCTCTGCCCCGAACAGCGGCGCTACCAAAGCAAGAACTACTGCCATACAACGCCACCCCAACGAAACCGCACCCATTGCTACCCCCTTCTCTGATATGCACCTTCCACCATAACGTCTCTCGCCACCCGTACCGTCTCGGTTCGCTCAGCTAGCGACCCATCGGGCCCGTAAATGCTGCCTGAAAACTCGCGTAGTCATCCAGATCAACATCGCAGTCACCATCCGCATCCCCGTATCCGGGACAGTCGCACAGTTCGATTGTCCAAGGATAAACCCATATCTCGCTTGAGTCTTCGGCAATGGCAATCTCGCATCCTCGGATCGCGATTCCTTCCTGATCATCCCCGCCCAGTGCCTCCGCCCCCAGCACTGCACCGTCCGGACTCAAGCGCACGATCTCGTTGCTCGTATCGAACAAAGCATACACCGTGTCACTCGCGCCATGATAACAAAGCCCGGAGAGATCCGTTCGCCCGGCAATCTGAATCATCCCCTCATATGCAACTGTCGTCGACGAACTGCTACTCACAATAGGCAATGAGAATTTGTAGATATTGCCATCCGCCTGCAGACCGGCGTAAAACACCCCTCCCTCCCCATGCGCCTCGTCTGCAACAAAAGTCAATGCTTCCAAGCCCGCATTGTCCGAACCAGTCATCCACGCGGTCAGGTCAAAACTCCTCCGCACCTCTCCTGTCCACACATGCACTTCCAGAATGCTGTCCGGATTCTCCACTCCCACGTACACGTAGTCACTTTCCGATGACGCCACAGTGACCCCTTCCAGATCCCCACCAAGGTAGTGAGATACAACCTCAGTACCGTCGTCGTCCAGAAAGTTCAGCCAACCGCCGTCATCAACCCATATGTACTTGTGCAGTCGCGTGTGCCACACTATCCCGCTCGGCTCGCCGCCTTCCCAGATGCGCACCGCTCCCTCTGCTACCCCAACTGCACCGCTGACAGCCAACTGCCAGACCACAACCAATGTAATCCAACAAACCCCAAACCGACGATCTGTCTCTTCAATGCCTCGCACTTCTTGCCCCTTCAATATCCCTGTGAACTCCTACCGGGCGTGCAGAAACCGCCAAGGCGCAAAAACGCCTGGCCCTCACCGCCGGCCCCATCATACCAGATCCGAACCACAGAAAGTAAGAGCGAGTTCAACTCTCACAAACGCCGTCAGATAGGCCCTTGCCTGCAAAACAGACAAGGGGACTCAAACGAGTACCCCCTTGCAGCACACCCCAGCCCTGTATTCATTCCTTCAAACTGGCCGTCAGTTAACAAAGGCCCTCAAGAGAGAGCCCGAGTTCAGATGCCACATTGTAGCCGAGCCTGCTCAAAGTTCGAACTGCAATAGCCGGACACTACCCCAACCCCAGAAGCACGCGCTATGCTCCCACTCACTCCAATGTTTATCGCGCCCTGATCGCTATTGCTTCAGCCCTGCCCTCAACGACCCCTACCCTCGACTTCGCTCTCAGCCGATTGCCTGCCTTCTGGTTTTACCTTATCTTTCGTAGCATCAACCTGCTCGCCATCTACCTCGTCCCTCTCAAATGAATTGATGTATCGGGAATACTCGAAGATTGGCCCCTCTTTCACCGGATCCGCAGTGCCTCGCCGATCGAAAAACTCCTTAACAGCATCGAAGTACTCATTCCTCGTCAAGACCGTCTTCTTCTTCGACAAACCGTGCTCGAAAGAACAAAACACGTACGCCTCCTTGGCATTCTCCTCATACCGCCTCTCCCAGCTCAACCCGCCCAACGTACGCACAAGCGCCATCCCGGTAAACCAAACCGCCGGAACCCCCTTCTCTGCATCCACCTTCATGGACGGGAATACTTTTGAAAGCGGCACCACCTCCTCAACTGTCTCAAACGCTGCCGCAATCTCTCCAGCCGACTTAACCTCGGTTGGCCGGTTTTTCCTCCGCTCTATGGTCACCCCCTTAAGATAAAGAACGGTGTCCCGCAGTTCCCACGTGGCAACATGGCCTCTGTAGTTGCCCGTGCTATCAACATCAGAGCCGAAACTGCAGCCAATCCCTTTGGCTCGACAATATATCTCCAGCGGTGATGGGTATTCCCAACTAGTTATCAACTCACTCTTCTTGCCCTCGAAGATGATACAGTCCGCAATCTGCTCCGTCCCCCAAACGGTTGTCGCCGACAGAACAGCCACCAGGTAGCCAGAGAAAACCTTCATCCAAACCTCCTCACCAAGGAGAACTCATCTGTACAGCATTGTAAGTCCAAGCGTAGAGGCAAACACCGATAATCTACCAGAGAAAACCGGCGTCAGACGACACACCCACAAGCGTCCCATATCGACTCTCCTCTAACAACGCCGGTAGACATGAGGCATGGCGCTTCCGGTCACCACAGCCTGTATCAGACGTGCACCTCCAACAATCACAACAGGCCTGACACACAAAAGGCTGCCGGTGGAAAACCCATCGGCAGCCCGTGAAGCCCTTCAGTATTAGTACAATGCAACGTCCAAACAACAAGAATCCACCGGACAGTACCGGGTATCAGACGCTGCACATGAGCACAGCTTGCCCTAGCGCCTGCGAATAACCGCCAAGCCCGCCAGTCCCAACAACGCCAGCGTTCCCGGCTCCGGAGTTACCGCAGCATTATCGAAGTTAAGCGCGCCGCCAACACCACTGAAGTAATCAGCCAGAGTCAGGACGATTCTCCCATAGCTGGTGTTCTCCGGGGCAACTACGGATCCGCTCATCTCGTACCATTGATCAACGGAAGTACCGGCCATGTACTTCTCCAACTCCACCACCGCTAGCTGTCCGTTGCTGGCATCATAGAACTCCGCCTTGAGCACACCGTTCCACGAACAAGGTTCGCTCGAGGCGTCCAGAACCTGCACACTGAAATCGTACTCCATACCACCGACAGCGGCGAAGTCCTGATACAAACCACTATCATCCCACCACAATTTCACGGCCTTCTCATCAATAGTCCGTGACGGGTCATAACCATTCGCAGCGTTGTCGTCGTGGTGGTAACCACTGCTCCCCCAGCCGAGCCAGCCATCAGGCCAATACTCGGGATCTCCATTGTGAAATCCCAAACCGTGCGGTCCGCCAACCTCGAAATTCGAGTTATTCAACATGTTGGCACTAACTGGTATCGCCAACACGGTCAGGCAGCCCAAAACCGCCATCACCATACTTCGTTTCGCCATTTTCAACCTCCTAAGAGAGACTCATCCACCTTGTGCTGCCCACAAGCACCCTGACAGCGTCTGTTCACCAGTAACTTCCCGGGCACTCGACGAACAACCAATGCCCTCGTCTCTCTCAAGCCCCTTGCCGAGAAACCTTCAGCAAAAACAGCCCTTACCCAACCAGCCGCTAACTGCCAATCAAAGAATGCCTCCACCTCCTCAGCACTACCTATCATGACAGAACAACCCATCTATTGCAAGCGCTTTCACGACAATCTCTCCATTGTCCTCAACAGCAGCCCCTGAGTCGCCAGACGACATAAGTGCTTTACCAGCCCTAACTTAACACGCCCTACCTCCTACGCGCCCTTGGATGCTATTCCCATGCACCATCCTCCACCAACGAGCAACATGCAATCGCAAGACTTCCAAGATCTGCAGACGCATGCCCCAAGAAACCGATGCACACCGCCACTTGCCTGCCCACCACCACCCGCACGCGCCAGCCCCTCAGCTGAAGAGCTACCCCCTGACACTCTGCTACCTGAAACTGTTTTCTTACCCCTGAAACATCCAAAAAGCGCTCCCGCCCCCATCCTGGTCACCCTGCAACATCCTCCCGCTTGACAGTACCCCGCCACATATGAAAAGATCATCACCGCAGCAGTGGATCAGACATCACTTCGGACTAAAACGTCTGAGGCGTCCCCTTGCACTGTATGGCTGTGCCTATTGTGAAAACGCAATTCGCCGCCGCATCATGAACTCTGAAGCAGAAAGGAAATCCATCACATGCCACGGCGCAGCAAGTCAGGCCCTGTCGTATCGGCCACATCCTTAGTTATCCTCCTTTTGGCGGGCTTGGCCTTGAGGGCCGTGCCGACAGCAGCCGCGACAGACACAACTCACGACAAACGCATCGAAGAGTTGATATCCCGCATGACTATTGAGGAAAAACTCGGACAACTCACTCAACAGTCCGGAGGCGGCATAGCCGAGTTCAACCCCAACTCCGACAATGCGGCATTCGAGGACGTCTTCGGCGCCGTTCGAGCCGGCATGATCGGATCATTCCTCAACTCGCACGGCGCTGAGTATGTAAATGCCGTACAGCGCATTGCCAAAGAGGAGTCACGTCTGGGTATTCCCGTAATCTTCGGCAATGATGTGATACATGGCTTTCGTACGACCTTTCCCATACCCCTTGGTGAATCCGCCACGTGGGATCCTCATCTTGCAGAACAAGCAGCACGCGTCGCCGCGACCGAAGCCTGGGCCGCAGGCCTCGACTGGACCTTCGCTCCCATGGTCGACATCGCTCGCGACCCCCGCTGGGGCCGCATAGCGGAGGGATCGGGAGAAGACCCCTACCTCGGATCACGACTGGCCGAGGCCCGCGTGAAGGGCTTCCAGGGCGAGGACCTCTCAGCACCTTACACGCTCGTAGCCTGTGCCAAACACTTCGTCGCCTATGGCGCCGCCGAAGGTGGCCGCGACTACAACACCGTCGACATCTCCGAACGCACTCTTCGGGAAATCCACCTACCACCATTCAAAGCGGCCGTCGATGCCGGCGTGGGAACGCTCATGTGCGCCTTCAACGAGATCAATGGTATCCCAGCAACAGCCAATCGCATGACCCTCACCGGTATCCTTCGCGGAGAGTGGGGCTTCGACGGCTTTGTAGTCAGCGACTGGCAGTCAACCGAAGAGATGATCGACCACGGATTCGTCACTGACGAGAAACATGCCGCCGAGGTATCCATTCTCGCCGGCGTGGACATGGACATGGCCGCCTTTGGCTATCGCGAACATCTGGCCAAATCAGTGAAAGAAGGCCGTGTCCCCATGGCGGTCATCGACGAAGCTGTCCGACGCATTTTACGAATCAAGATGCGCGCCGGACTGTTTGAAAACCACTATCGCGACCCGCTGAAAGAGAAGGAGCTTCTACTCTGCCCGCAGCATCGCGCCATTGCCCGCGAGGTTGCCCGCAAATCCATCGTCCTGCTCAAGAATGAAAACGGTGTATTGCCCATAAGTGATAAGGTTAAATGTCTAGCCCTGATCGGACCTCTGGCGGCCAGCAAACGAGACTGTCTCGGCACCTGGGCAGTAACCAGCCGAGACGAAGACGTAACAACAGTCCTGGAGGCGGTCAAGCAAAGGCTGGGCTCCGACACCGAAGTGCTTTACGCCAAAGGATGTGACGTGCAAGGAGATTCCCAAGCAGGATTCAACGCCGCAGTCGATGCCGCCCTGCAGGCAGATGCAGTGGTGATGGTCATCGGAGAAAGCGAAAACCTAAGTGGCGAAGGCCATTGCCGCTCGGACATCAACTTGCCGGCCATTCAATTGGCCCTGCTCAAGAAGGTGCACGCAACCGGCAAGCCGATTGCCGTAGTTCTCATGAACGGCCGGCCTCTTACTGTCAACTGGATGGCGGAAAACGTTCCCGCGATCCTGGAGACCTGGCACCTGGGGACAGAGGCAGGCCCCGCCATCGCCGACGTGCTCTTTGGAGACTTCAATCCCGGCGGCAAGCTTCCCGTAACTTTTCCACGTGCTGTTGGGCAAATACCTATTTACTACAATCACAAGAATACCGGCCGGCCACCCTGTGAAGATCGCTTCAGCAGCAAGTACATCGACCTTCCCTCCACGCCGCTTTACCCGTTCGGCTACGGACTCAGTTACACCACGTTCAACTTCTCAAACTTGCAGCTATCAGCGACAAAGATATCCGCGAACGGGGAATTGATCGTAACGGCCACGATCACCAACACCGGCAAGCGCGCCGGAGACGAAGTCGCCCAATTGTACATTAGAGATCTGGTTGCCAGCGTGACTCGACCGGTCAAGCAATTGCGCGGCTTTAAGCGCATCTCTCTGGAGCCGGGCGAGGCCCAGGATATAACCTTCAAGCTCACAGCCAATGAACTGGGATTTCTCAACCAAGACCTGAAGTTCACGGTTGAGCCCGGACGTTTTCGCCTCTGGGTAGGACCGAACTCAGCGGATGGGTTGTCCGCCGAATTCGAGTTTCTGGCTCAGTAGTCTCATCCCCAACAATCAGATGAACAGTCAGCAGGTCTCGATAAGTATAAAGCCTATCGAGACCTGCTTTCATTTCCCAAGTATGCCGGCTCCCCCACACCAGCTCAAGGAAGCGTTACGGATGCGATAACACCGCTGTCGCTGTCTGTACCAGTACCGGTATATACACCGCCATCCGTCACTACCTGAATAACAACCTGACGCGTTGGTGTGGCCATGAGCCCTTCGACTTGTGCAACAGCTACGGTCACAATGTTGCCGCTCTGCACCGCCTGATACCTGGCATTGCGATAAACCCCACTCTCGTATCCGTAACCGTCACCGGCATCCTCATACAGCCACCCCTCCGCATACCCTGATTCGTCCAGGCTGACCATTAGAGTAAGAGGATCAAGAGCCACTTCACCGGTGTATTCCATTACCGGCCCAAGCGGAAGAATCGCCCCACCGCGAAGGCGCACGTCCGGTTGATTGAGATCGGTCGTGCTGTCCTCACCCACCAGGGAGAGGTTTCTCCAAATGCCATCGGGCAATTCCAATTGCCGCTGCGATCCGGGGTTTTCGCTTAGGTTGGGCACGATCAGCAGATCAGCTCCAACCAAGAATGCAATGTCCTCCTCGCGCAAGTCTGGATCATCCGGATCCGCAAAGAAGACCGGTCGAACTACAGGAAGACCGTTAGTTGCCGATTCCCGCATGAGCGTGTAGTAGTAAGGCAGAAGGCGATAGCGGCGCTGGATGGCCGTCCGACAAGTTGCTTCCACTGAACTTCCAAACGACCAGGGCTCCTTGTCCACTCCGGAGTTATCCGAATGAGCCCGAAGGAAGGGCATGAAGACGCCGACCCCCATCCAGCGTGCAAAGAGATCACCGCTGCCGTCGTCGGCAAAACCGCCGAGATCAGGACCAGAGAAAGGTTGACCGGAAAGCCCAATGTTCAACACCATGGGGGTAGACCAGTAGAGATGATCCCAGGTGGCAACATTATCTCCCGTCCACATAGCCGCATAGCGGTGCCCGCCGATGAAGTTGGCTCGGGAAAGGACGAACGGCCGACTGTCTGGCTTGGCGGCCATTATTCCCTCGCGAGAAGCCTGCACCATAAGCATTCCATACACATTGTGATATTGATTATGCGGTCCTGGTGGCAATCCCCCACCGCCGCGATGCCAACAGTCTGTGGGCATTGAATGACCGGGGCCATCGAAGATTCCAGGCTCATTCATATCATTCCACACACCGTCGATTCCCTGGGCCATGAAATTCCAATACAGCCCCGCCCACCACGAGCGTGTTTCCGGTCTGGTATAATCCGGGAAATGGCAAGCCCCGGGCCAGACAGTGCCTGTGTACGTGCCACCGGAAGCATCGTAAATCCAATGATTGCCCGCGGAGCCCTGATCGTAGACAAAGTACCCGGATTCCACCTTCACACCGGGGTCGATCATCCACACACTGTGATACCCCATATTGTGGAGATCGTTGTTGAGATTCCATGGATTAGGGAATCCTGAAGGATCAAAGGTGAAGATACGATATCCATTCATGTAGTCAATATCGAACCAGATGACATCACAGGGTATATCTCTATTGCGGAACTCACCTGCAACCCAGCGGGCATAGCTCTCGGGAGCGTAGGAGTACTTGCACTGCTGATACCCCAAGGCCCACAGTGGCGGCATGGAAATGCGACCGATGAAGTCGGTGAGCCGAGTGACGACCGCCTGAGGAGAATCCCCTTCAAAAACATAAACAGGGAATTCCGGCCCCTGGGCAGCGAAGATGATATCGAATGTGAGATCCATACGGCAGCGATAGGTGGTATCGGCAAGAACGCCATAAGCTGTGCCGTCCGCACGTACTGCCAGCACCCATGGGTGAGACTGATACAGACTGGGATTCCACGAACCGTATCCATAGGCGTCGGTGTTCCACGCTTCGGTCGTGTAGCCGTTGCGCTGCAATTCCCCACACACTTCCCCCGTTCCGTACAAACTGGTTCCGGGCTCAATTGGGATAGCAGCAACGTGGCGATCCCCGGCACGGTAGAAGTAAGGCCTAACGGCAAAAGGCTCGACGGCCGGGCCGATGACTGTCGGCACAGTCTCCATGGACATTGACGGAGGCAAGTCGGTGAGCTCCACGTCCTCAGGATAGAAGCGAGTCACCCCGGCCCCGAGATCCTCGGCGACAACGGGGTTTTCTCCAGAGGATCCGCCCAAGCCGATCTGCAGTTGCGCGTAGTCAGCCAGATCAACGTTACCGTCTTCATCGAAATCCGCCGCAGGGCAGGACGCGGACTGAGGACCGGACAGGCATGCGGCAAACACAGCATAGTCGTCGAGATCCAGATCGCAGTCAGAATCAAGATCGTACGGGGAGCAGCCCACGCGTATGGCGTCGAGGTCGACGAGAACGTATTCGGCGCTATTGAGATTTCCGTCGTTATCCACAGAAGCGGCAATCTGCGATTGGTGATCGAGGGCATCGCCCACACCGGTCGGATATCGGGCGAAAGCCAAGTAGACATCATCGGGAACTGTTCCAAATTCGCCTTCAAGATCGATCGTGCCTTCTATCCAGGTGGCAACGGCAAGCTCCGTTGCCCCATCATCGTCAAACCATCCTGCCCAGCCGTTATCGACCTCGTTGCCTACGTAGGCGGACCACTGAGCGACGTACCCTGCTTTATCCCAAGGAGCAGTCGCTAGGGATCCCGGCGCCCCGGTTAGAAAGACGAAGTGATCATGACCATCGGCAGCCCGTGGCGCGGCGAAGTAAAGAGTATTCCCCCTTAGGCCGGCGTAGAGGGAATAACCATTATTCTCGCCAATAAGAAAGGCCTCCGCGTCGAGTTGCCCGTTTATGGTCCATTGCTCGGTCATGCCACCGACCACAAAGAGGTGCCAGTCGGCTCCATTATTATTATCCCAAGTGCCAGCACCGTCGTTGAAGACCACATCAAACTGGTTGGCAGCAAGCGAGACATCTACCGTGATTTCCCAACAAGACTCTACGGAATTCCAAGTCATGGCCGGATCGGGGCTGATCACGGGATTCCAATCATTGAAGCCATAGTGGATGTAAACCTGATAGGTTCCGTCGAGCATTCTCCCCGAAGGATCATACTTGATGGTAACACTCTCTCCGGCCACCACCGGGTAGGGTTGGACATCGATGGTATCCGCCCGAGTCAGGCCAGCGAGGATTAGCATTACAGCAAAAGTCCAACAACTGCGATTTCCGAACAGCATGCGTATTTCCTTAATTCACGAGGAGCGTTTTGAACAGCAAGACGCCTTCAGTTTACCACAACGCACGACCTGATCGAAGCGGTCGTTGCGGCAATCCCGCGAGCGAATCGTGTCCTTTAACTACATTGTTGGCAACGGGTTGCGATGATTCAAGTCGCGAGGTCGTACCAAGTGCTGCGGATTCACAGTTTTCGGACCATCAGGTGTTGCCTTTGCTCGAACCGGTGCGGGGAATGGTTCAGACACGCAGGGACTGACACTCCTGCTGCTTTTGGAAGAGTTCATCGGCTCCATGATGAACGCAGAACTCGTTGTTGAAGAAGTGACTCACTGGGGTTTTGACCTTATACACAAGGATACCGTCCGGATTATGGGGAACCACTATGTCTTGGTGTATTGTCAAGGGGCGAATCGGCTACCGTGCGGTACGTAATTGCGGTTTTACCGCATGGATTTCGGGCAAATGACCCTTGTTTTTGATAGCGCCAGGCCTGCTTTTTCGTTGCGCCAAGCTGCATTTAGCCTGCATTGAGCTGCATTTGGCGGTGAAAAAGCGGCTTTGGAGGGCGTTTTTGGTCGCTCACGGGTCTAAATCGCGCGTTGTTGCACACGTTTTTGCCCTCAAATGTCCTGAAATCGCTCCGAAATGAGCCAAATGTCGTCGAAAGCGGCGCGTTTGGAGCGTGCTCTCGATCCATGATTGTCGAAAGTGGAGCAAGCTCCAGTCAGAAGCAACAGCTGATGCCCGATCTTCTCACGCGGGTCATCGTCGTGCCGACACGTCTGGACTTTCAGCGCTACGGAGCACGCTCCATTCATAGTTCGTGCCTGAGGCCCGATCCTCCCACCTGGCTTCTCGGTGTTTGGCGATACGTCTGGGGCTGCAACTCTATGTCGCCGCCACGGCGGAGGGAAGGCGGAGTCTGGATGCCATGAGGGCGAGCGCGCTTCCTGCCATATAAATAAGGGCGCAGGTGTTCCGCTTTTTTTTTATAATCGGCTTGGCTGAGGGGTGAAAATCGCGGCTGGTGCTAGCGCCAGGTGCGAAAAAAAAGTTTGAAGAAATGTGCCGAAAGTGATGTTAGGGTAGTGGGTGCTAGCCAGTGCAGCCTTGGAGAAACGGGTGATGGGAGGCCTGGCCGGCAGATGCATTTCACGGGTGGTAAGCGGTGTTGTTGTGTGAGTGGGCGGGGAGCCGGGGGAAATGCAGGCGCGGTGGGGACAGGAGGCATGGACCTCGTTGAGGTGAATGTGCCCGATCCGAGTTTAGTTGGACGGTGCGCGTGTGGGGGTGATGCCGTATGGAGGGTTGGGAACTCCCCTTTTCACGTTCCGTTTTCGCCTTGACAACGGCTTGCTCATGGATGTCCCTGGAATTACAGAGGTTTTGTGAGGTGAGCGAAGGCTCTGTCGGCCGCCTTCGGCGGGCTTTCTGAACTATGGCGTTGGGTTTACCAGGGCTTGCGCCCTTCGCTAAAATGTGTCGTCCGCCATTGGCGGACTTTGGATGGAGGTTGCTCTAGGCCAGCGTAAGCTCTATTCGACGGTGGGCTCTGAGGCCCGGTCGCCTCGTGTTGGTTTTCATTGTTTGTGGCCGCCTTTGGGCTAGTCATGCGTGTGACATCGAGAGTGGGTTGCGGTGTCTGCGATAAGGGGCGTGGGGTCGTTGAGGGAGATTATCGAGGTTTCATGACGTGAGCGAAGACTCTGTCGGCCGCCTTCGGCGGGCTTTTTGAACTCTGGCGCAGGGTCTACCAGGGCTTGCGCCCTTCGCTAAAATGTGTCGTCCGCCATTGGCGGACTTTGGATGGAGGTTGTTCTGGTCTGGAGCAAGCTCCATTCGAGCGCGGCGTCCGGATCCTGGTTTCCTCCGGTGGGTTGTCGGTGTTTGACGCTACGTTGGGAGCTAAAGCACCACAACAGATGTTCTAATCCTCAGCGGGAGGGTTTTCGCCAGGAGGCGGCTCGTCGGGAGGGCCGAAATCGTCTTCGGCGTCGTGCGGGCCGCGATGTCGGCTAAATCCCTTATCGAGCAGTTCCTGAAGGTCTTTTTGAACTTCGGCGTCCCGGTTCTTGGCCTTATCAGCAAGATGGGCACGCATGCGATCCAACTTCTGCTCCAAGCGGGCGACTTCGCCTCCCAACATCTTCTGCATGAGATCGAACCTCTGCTCGACCAAGGGTCGAATCTGAGTGAGCAGTTTCTGCTTGTCGGCGTCACTGTCGGCGAAGGCGTATTCCCGAAGCAGGCGGCGGAGATCAAACTCAACGGTGTGGATTGCCTTGCGCAGTTGAAAGAGCTCGGAGTCGCGCTCGGCAAGCGCGTGGAGTTTCATCATCTCGGGAACAATGCGGCCCATTCGCTGCTCGAACCGATCGGGATCGGTTGATTCCAGGGCAAGAAGTGAGTCAAAACGATCGGGGAAGTTTGTGGCCATGAACTGCTTGAGTTCGGCCTTTTCCTGGTCACTCATACGCATCCACAGCATAGGGCCTGGGCCCCATCTTCCTCTTCGACGCGTATCGGAGGACCACTTTCGCCCCTTCTTGCCATGGCCGACTGCTGACTGATTTCCGGCATCATTGCCGGCAAGTTGGGAGTCGGCCTGCTTGGCGGCTGGGTTAGGAGGATCCCCCCCGGCAGCGTATGCGGATAAAGCAATCATGCACACAGGCACGCAGATCAAGAGGGAGATGTCTGAGATTCTTAGCTGTCTCATGATTCAATTCCTTTCCGCCTGTTTTCTCAATAACGCATTCGGCGGCTCATATCTCCAAGGAGGCGAAGTCGTCTGTCAGCAAGCTGTCCAACTCGTCCTCCAACTGCTCCAGGTAGCTCTCCTCCCCCACCAAGGCTGAGTCGTCGGAGAGGATGATGCTATCGGCCAGTGAATCGATTTCCGACTCCAGATCCTCCAGTTGCAGGGAGAATGTTGTCTGGCCAGCAGAGGCCAAGACAGCGACGATGTCATCGTACACAGGCACGGGCTTAACGGTTGGAGTGCCGCGGCCCTCCCAGAGGATGGGCGTAACAGAGAAGGCGAGGATTGCAGCGGCGGCCAAGCCTCCAAGTGCTCTGCGGTGGATGAACCACCAACTACGTGAGAGCGTGGTGAGCTTTGACGAAGGTCGGCCAGCCAGTTCAGCTCTTACGGCCTGCTTGATGTTCCGGATGGTCTGGGGCGAAGGCGGCGCGACGTCGATGGGAGTCTTATCATCTGCCAGCGCAAAGCGGACCTGCAACTTAAGCCCATCGATGACGGGACAGTCGGGCTCAGGATATTTGCGCATGAGGTCGCTGAGCCACTTCTCCGCGCGGATGATCTCATCTGGAATGTGTTCCTGACGTTTGTTCATCGCACCAACCTCATTCAGGTGTAGGCTCCGGTTCCGAGAGTAGCTCCTTGAGCTTGGCGAGCCCACGATGGGCTCTGGCGAGGGCCGTCCCAAGGGGCGTACCCATGATCTCTGCTATCTGAGCGAAGGACATATCCGAGAAGTGGCGGAGCATGATCACTTCTCGTTCATGGGGGTTGAGCTGAGCGAGGCCTTGCTGGACGGCGTCGATCTGCTCTTCGAGCATCATAGGACAATCGGGCGATACCTGGGCGGTGTCCGGGGTGTCCATGAAGGATCCTCCGTCGTCGGCGTCAGAATCGGAGGAATGCATGGAGAAGTGCGTCGGCGTTCTTCTCTGCTTGCGGATTCTGTCGCGAGCGAGGTTGATAGCAATGCGGAAGAGCCATTGCTCGAAGCGTCCATCATGAGAGTAGGTTGGAATCATGCGAACCACCCTTAGAAAGACTTCCTGGACCAGATCGTCGGCCTCATCTCTAGAGCCGATGAGCCGGTAGAGGTAGCCATGCAGTCTGCGGGCATAGGCGTCTATGAGGAGATCAAATGCTGTGGGATCTCCAGCTTGGGCTCGTCCTATAAGCTTGGCTAGCTCTGAGTCGGTCATAGTTTGTCGTCGCTCTGGATAGATAAACGACCGGCGCGGGTCATGATTGCAGGTTAAGGATGAATAATCGAGGAAAAATCCCGCCTGAGAGATGTAGCGGTTGCAGAGGGAGCAGGAGACGGTATATTTACAAGGCTCTGCCGCCCTGTGTTCGGGCGGTGCTGTTGAAGTTGGAGGTAGGTGATGGCCCGCGAATGTTATTTTCTAGGTAAGAAGACTCGTAGTGGACGCTCGATTGCCCGCCGTGGTAAGCTCAAACGGCTGGGTGGTGTCGGTATCAAGACAACCGGAATCACGAAGAGGAAGTTCAAGGCCAACATCCAGCGCGTGCGTGCAGTTGTTGACGGCAGGGTCTGCCGAATCAAGGTCTCGGCCAAGGCGATTCGTATGGGCTTGGTAGTCAAGCCTCCCAAGCGAGACTGGAAGCCGGACGAGGCGGCGCAATAGAGCCGGCGGCAGTTGCGGCCGGGCAACGTTATGTAGAGACTAACAAGCGAGTCAGCGAAAGCTGCCTCGCTTTTTTGTTGGGCAAAGGTGTCGGTTATTGGACCTGTGCGACAGGTGTTTCAAGGTGATCGGAGATCATGAGCGACAGAATCAGTGAAGAGACGGTGAGACACATTGCGACGCTAAGCCGGTTGAAGCTCGGAGAGGATGAGGTAGCTCTTTTCGCCAAAGACTTGGGCTCGATCCTGGGATATATGGATCAACTTAATGAGGTGTCGGTTGAAGGAGTTGAACCGACGGCACATGCCGTAGCAGTCAGCAACGTGTTGCGCGAGGATGTAGTTCGGGAGTCTCTTTCCCAGGCCGAGGCGCTCGCGAACGCACCGGCGAGCGAATCGGGATTCTTCAAAGTCCCCAAAGTTCTTGACCAGGACTCCGTATAGAACAAGCTCTACTCGGATTATCTTTGGGGGGACGCCTGGTGTTTTCCGGCAGGTTTTCGTGTCTGACGCTACGCTTTGACTGATAATGGTATGAAGCGAGCTCCAATCAAGTGTGGCATATGGTTTATTCGGCATAGGGCTTCGCCCAGAAGTGAGGCTGGCGATGAAGACAGCGACTGAAACAGTCAACGAGGTGTTGGGCAGGCGATTGTCGGCGGTGGAGGCCGTGCGGACTGCACTGGATGAAGTCGAGCGACGAGATGAGGGTCTTGGTGCTTTCGTTTCAATCGACAGGGATGGGGCGCTGCGTGATGCCGCACACGTTGACGGCTTGGTGGCAAAGGGAGGCGAGCGGTTGCCGCTGGCCGGGCTGGCGGTAGCGTTAAAGGACAATATGTCGACGAAGAGAGGAACAACGAGTTGCGGTTCGCGCATGCTGGCTGACTACCGGGCGCCTTATGATTGTCATGTAGCGGAGAGGCTGCAGGCAGCGGGAGCGATAATCATAGGCAAAACCAACATGGATGAGTTTGCTATGGGTTCGAGCACAGAATCCAGCGCGTTCAAGGTAACGCGTAATCCATGGGACAGCGCTCGCGTTCCGGGTGGCTCATCCGGTGGTTCGGCGGTCGCGGTGGCTACGGGTATGGTTCCGGCAGCATTAGGAAGCGATACGGGAGGATCGATACGGCAGCCGGCCTCGTTCACCGGTGTTGTCGGCGTAAAACCAACGTATGGTCGGGTATCGCGATACGGGCTGGTTGCCTATGGAAGCAGCCTGGATCAGATAGGCCCTTTTGCGCGCACGGCGGAGGATGCTGCCTTGCTGCTATCGGTGATTTCGGGGCACGACGAGCGCGACTCTACGAGCGTGGATCATCCGGTGGACGATCTGCTGGGGCAGTTGGAAAGGCCGATAGAGGGCACGCGTATTGGTATTCCTCAAGAGTACTTCGGCGAGGGGTTGGACAGCGAGGTTCGTAGTGCGGTCAATGATGCTATTGGCCTACTGGAGGAAAAAGGGGCTAGGATTGTCGAGATCGAATTGGAGCACATGAAGTATGGCATAGCGTGCTATTACATCATCGCCACGGCGGAGGCATCGAGCAATCTGGCGCGATACGATGGCGTTCATTACGGTCATCGAACAGCCAAGCCGGAGGACGTGATAGATCTTTACTCGGCCAGTCGCGAAGAGGGATTCGGCTCCGAGGTGAAGCGGCGGATCATGCTGGGCACGTATGTTCTGTCGAGCGGATACTATGATGCTTATTATCTGCGGGCGCTTAAGGTTCGCACTTTGTTGCGGAGAGATTTCACAAGAGCGTTCGAGGAAGTTGATGTAATCGCGGGTCCGGTGGCCCCGAGCACCGCGTTCGGGATAGGTGAAAAGTTGAACGATCCACTGGCGATGTATCTAGCGGACGTATATACGATTTCGGTGAACCTGGCAGGCATTCCGGCAGTTAGCATTCCGTGTGGCTTCGACGGTAAGGGGCTTCCCATCGGGTTACAGCTAATGGGTCCGGCGTTTAGTGAGGGGCGGTTGTTGGGTCTGGCACATCAGTATCAGTTGCTTACTGATTTTCACAATCGCACTCCCACATGTGTGCAGTGATGATCATTCGCGGCAAATACTTAATCGGCCCGGGTTTTCAAGTCATCGAGAACGGCCAGCTCGAGATTCGTGATGGCTACATTGCGGAGGTTTCTCGCGGGGGGTCTGGGGCTGCGGAGACGATCGACTTGGGTGACTGCCTCATTATGCCAGGGCTGGTAAACGGGCATACTCACCTGGAGTTGGGCTGCGCAGCAGGTATGGCCCCGCCACAAAGAAGTTTCGCCAGCTGGCTCCGATCAATGCGGGCAGCTTTGATGGAGGTTGAGGGTGATGACAATGCGGTACGAGAAGCGGTAGAAACCGGGCTGAGTGAGAGTCTGCAAAACGGTGTGACGTTGGTGGGCGATATCACTCGCAACCCACTGCTCACGCGCGAGCTGATAGCGGGAATACAATTGCGGCCGGCAGTAGTGTCCTTCGGAGAGGTGATAGCGTTCGGACGAATACGAGACGGAGCCGCGGGCAAGATAGCCGCCGCCTGCTCAGAGGCGTGCGGAGATGACAGGTTGGTTGTGGGCCTCTCACCGCACGCGCCGTATACAGTGGAGAGTTCAGCTTTGCGAGCCTGCGCGGATGCAGCTCAGGAACGCGAGCTGGTGATGGCCATCCACGCGGCAGAGGCGCAGTCTGAGGATGATTACCTTCGCAAAGGCAGGGGTGAACTGGCCGAGCTGTTTCGGGAGATGGGCATAGCAGAGGGCGAGCCTTCGGTGTGCGGCATGGGGGCCATTGAACTGCTGGATGATTGTGGCTGCTTGGGGGCGAAGACTGTACTTGCCCACGTCAACTACGTCAGCGATGAGGATATTCGTCTAATTGCGGAGCGCGGGGCAAGCGTGGCATTCTGTCCGCGAACACATGGCGCGTTTGGGCATTGCCGGCATCGGTTCTCTGAAATGCTCAGGCGTGGAGTCAATGTCTGCCTGGGAACGGACAGCCTAGTAACCAGCAGTTCGCTGTCGGTATTGGACGAGATGCGCGAATTGTACTTGCATTATCCGGAGATTGATCCGGCGACGGTCATTGAGATGGCCACGGTGAGAGGCGCCCGAGCCCTGGGGTTGGGCAACATTTGCGGTAAGTTGGCATCTGGCAAGCGGGCGGACCTGATCGCGGTGATGCTGGACCGAGAGAGAGATGACAATCCACTAGAGAGCGTGCTGGGTGGCGGCGCTGACGTGAGTTACTGCATGGCGAACGGCCAGCCCGTCTACATTAAAAGTTGATCAAGCAACCTACTTTGAGCCATCGGTAAGACTCTCCTGCCGCGCTAACTTGTAGAAGCCGTACAACGCCACCAGGGCAAGAACGATAGAGATACACCAGACTGTCCAGCCAACACTGCCCCAAATCAGAACGCCGACAGTAGGCATTATCAAGCCTCGAAGACCAGTTAGAGACATGTGAATTCCCATGTAGACTTCCGCATCATCATGGCGAGCGAAGTGCAAGTGTCCCAGATTCCAGGCGATAACGCCGGCGCCGGCACAGACCCCCCTGCCACAGGCAAAGAGTGCAAAGATGAGAACGGCGATGGGCAAGTACGTCGGCCCGAACGTCTCACTGCCTACCACAACGACGGTACCCAACGCGCCAAGGACAATGGTAATGACCCAAATGACAGCATTGAGAACGCGGAACCTGAGTACGCCGACAGAGTCGAAGTAGGCGGCGAAACGACGCATAGTGAAGAGCCGGGCGACCGCCGGCAGGGCTTCAAGTAACACCAGACTCGTCCAATACTCACGCCCCATGTCAACCAATAGATCTCTGGTGAGGATTATGATAACAACTGTGCGAAGCATGAGGTTGGCGCACCCGACACACATCTGGGCAATGCAGTAGTGACGAAATCGAACATCTACATGCAACACGCGAATAGCCGCAGCGAGAGGACGCTTGAGAGCTAGAATCGATCGCAAACGAATGGGCTCCGTCAGGTTTTCAGGAGCTCGATTCCCAACGTCGCGCATGCGCCTCAAGTCTCTGACCTCGTTGCGAAGGCGAGTTCTCCAAATGAACCAGATGCTCAGCCCTCCGAACATGGCTATGATTGGATAAACCCAACGATAGGCATGTGGGTCCGTATCGAAAAGGCGTGCCACCAGGGAGATGGTCAGCAGGTAGATGACGGAACGTACAATCTGCAACCGCGCGACTATCGCACCCCTAATGCGCTTGGGGTAGTTGGACTTCCACAGTGCGGAACGGCTGGTTACAGCTCCGGTGAAGAAGAACTGGGCCACTGCCATTTGAATGACAAAGACGATGGCTCCGGTGTCAGTAGGTGGATTGAAGGCCACTGATCCGGCGAAGAGAACGCTTCCCGAGCAGCAAAGTGCGAACAGGTGCACCTTTCTTCTACCGATGCAGAGCTGTCCCCAAAGCAGGCTGAACAGATGGGCGGCAACAGGAGTTGTGGCAGCAATGTTAATGAGGTGCTCGGAGGCATTGAATGTCTTGGCCACCACGACAGCAGCAACGTTGCCCTCAATCATGCCGACTACAACGGCCCAGGCGAGAATGTGTTGCATCTCGTAGTAATAGTTGCGGCGCGCCATAAGAGGCACAGCAGATGTACCGAAAAGATCCAAAGCACTCCCCAGTGTCCAGTTTTACTGAACAAGTGTTGCTACTAGCAGAAGTTCCGCGAGTTCCTTCGCTGCGATTATCGTTGATCGCCCTTGCCCCTCATCCACAATCAGCGATTTCACCAAGTAGGTTTCGCTTGCCAGAGGATGAGAATCGGGTCTAATTCTCAATCGGAATCGATAATACCAGCACTACAAACGGCGGCAAGGAGGGCCAAGGGCGCTTCTCGTCGGTGCGCTCATATGTTTGGTATCACAAACGGTCGCTGCGCTGTACCGGACAAGGTGAAGCCGTCGATGATTAGACTGGGACTCATTCGGGTCCACAAGCCGCGGCAGCGGAGAGCACAGTATCGCTGCCAGGCACGTTTCGCGAGGTCGGGGAGCGTTGTTGACTACATGCCGCGCGCCGTGTCTGTTTTGGTAGACGGTGCAAGGACGCGGTAGTTCTCTGGACAGTGGGCCAAACTCAGAGCTTCCAACCAACAGTTCGAGCTTTGAGAAGCCGGGAATGACAATCAATGAACGATGAAGAGATCTGCAAGATTGGGTTTATCTGTTCGTACGTTCCACGCAAATGCGGGATTGCCACGTATTCACACGACGTTGCACGTTCACTGGCAGAACACGTTCACCATGAGCCACTGAATGGCAACAGCGGCATTATTGTCGCCGCATTGAACGACCGTGAAGGGACGTACAGCTACGGCCCGGAAGTAGTGGCGGAGATAGACCACCACCGGCGGGAGCAGTACCGGAGTGCTGCAGACCTACTGAACCTGAGCAAGGTGGACGTTGTATCGCTGCAACACGAGTATGGTCTGTTCGGAGGGGACTATGGCGTTTACCTTTTCGAACTTCTGGAGCGTTTGAACAAGCCGCTGGTTTCGACGCTACACACAATCCTAAGCAAACCTTCAGAGGGTCAACTGAATGTATTGCGGCGGGTGTGCGAACACAGCACGCGCGTGGTGGTGATGGCTGACCAAGCAGTGAAACTCCTCGAAGAGGTGTACGGTGTGGCCCCGGAGCGCATATGCAAAATACACCATGGAGTCCCCGATGTTCCGTTTGGCGATACCGAGCCTTTCAAGCAGCGATTCGGGCTCGCTGGGCGACCGACGATTCTTACATTTGGCCTATTGGGTCCGGGTAAAGGAATCGAAGTAATGCTGGAGGCAGTTGCCAAGGCGGTTCCCAGGCATCCGGATCTGGCGTATGTGGTGCTGGGAGTAACACACCCAGGCATTCGGCGGGAGTCAGGCGAGACGTACCGCATGTCGTTGGAAAGTCGAGCAGTGGAACTGGGTATTCAGAAGAATGTCCTCTTTCACAACCGATACGTATCAACCGCCGACCTTTGTGAATACCTGCAAGCCGCCGACCTTTACGCAACACCTTATCCTGCCAAAGAGCAGATGACATCGGGAACACTGGCATACGCCTTGGCAGCAGGCAGTTCCATCGTTTCAACGCCCTACTGGCATGCTGAAGAGTTGCTTGCAGACGGTCGAGGAACGCTAGTGGATTTTGGCGATTCAGCCGGATTCGCCCAAGCCATCAGTGATTTGCTGACGAACCGGGACAGGCGTGAAACGATCCGCCGATCCGCCTATGAATACGGACGACAGATGATCTGGGCAGAATCCGCCAAGCGTTACAGCACCACTTTCGGAGAGGCAGCGAGAGAATTCGCCGAGGAGGCACGGCGACGCGCCTCTCAGCGGCGTGTGTTGCTACGTATGTCGCTGCCAGAGGTTCGTCCGCAGCATATGTATGCGATGACCGACAGCACAGGGCTTCTGCAACATGCAGTTTATTCATTACCGGATCGTAACCATGGTTATTCCACAGACGACAATGCACGCTCTCTGATAGTGACGGCCATGCTGTGGTCGCTCTTTCAAGACGAGTCGGCGTTTCCATACATGAATACTTATCTATCGTTCCTGCACTATGCCCGCCCTGCCGGAGGCGGTCGATTCCGCAACTTCATGTCGTATGACCGCCGATGGTGCGATCAGGATGGCAGCGACGACTGCCAGGGGCGCGTATTGTGGGCCCTGGGTCACTTGGCGGCGCACTCGCCCAGCGACTCCACCAAGCGTCTAGCGACGGAACTCTTTGGCACAGGGATGCCTGCGATCCATACGTTGTCACATCCGCGTTCATGGGCACTGGCAGTGTTGGGTCTACATTATTTCCTCCGGGCTCTCCCGGAAAGGGATGATGCGCGTGACCACCTCACAACTCTGTCTGAGCGGTTGTCACAGCGCTCTGCCGAGCACGAATGCGAGGAGTGGCCTTGGTTCGATGACTTGGTGACCTATGACAATGGGCGAATTCCACAGGCGATGATCATTGCCGGATACATGTTGGGTGATCAGTCGTTGATTCGGCGTGGGCTGCGATCGCTGGAGTGGCTGTTGAAGATTCAGACGAGCGATAGCGGCAATCTCTCACTGATCGGCAACAGCGGCTGGTTGCGCAGAGGTTCAAACAAACCCAACTTTGACCAGCAGCCTTTGGAGCCGGCAGCTCTGATTGGTGCCTGCAAGGCGGCCTTCCGGGCATCGGGAGATTCACGGTGGTTGGTGGAGATGAGACGTTGTTTTGAGTGGTACCTGGGGCGCAACGATCTGGGCATTTCGTTGATCGACTTCAAGTCGCGAGGTTGTTACGACGGCCTGCACACTGACAGTGTCAACCTCAATCAAGGCGCGGAATCGGTCGTTTCCTGGCTGCTATCCTTGCTCACCATGCACGAGATGCAGACAGGCGATGCGCCGGACATAGGTTAAGCCGTCTTGCCGGACGAGTACCGACCGTGACGGAGTTTGAGCTATGACGCACGATATCGAATGTACGGGAACAGCGTTATTCACACGCTATCAAAAAAACCCAATACTCAAGGCGGATGACTGGCCTTACGCAGTGAATACTATCTTCAACGCAGCTGCGGTAAGGCTGCAATCCGGCGAGACGCTTCTGCTCTGCCGAGTGGAGGAGCGTTCGGGCCGATCGCACTTGTGCGCTGCGCGTTCAGTCGATGGGCTAAGCGGCTGGTCCATCGATCCGGAGCCGACCCTTGTGCCCAACGGCAAGAAGCACCCGGAAGAACGTTGGGGCCTGGAGGATGCGCGGGCAGTCTGGGTACCGAAACTGGCGAAGTACGCAGTAACGTACACCTGCTACGGCCCGGCCGGCCCTGGAGTCTGCTTATCGTTGACACACGACTTCAGAAACTTCACACGAATAGGAAATGTATTCGTGCCGGAGAATAAGGATGCTGCACTATTACCGAATCAGGTTGCGGATAGATGGGCCATGATTCACCGTCCGGTATGGTCAGCTGGCGGCGCTCACATATGGATATCCTTTTCTCCCGACCTCAAGCATTGGGGTGATCACAAGATGATCCTGAACGCTCGACACGGTCCGTGGTGGGACGCGAACAAGGTCGGGCTGTGCACACCGTTGATCGAGACCGATGAAGGTCTGCTCATGACCTATCATGCGGTGAAGCAAACTGTTGCCGGCAGCCTCTACCGCGTGGGCCTGGCACTCTTGGATAGAGATGATCCACGACACTGCATAGCTCGCAGCAAGGAATGGGTCTTCACCCCACAAGTCGACTACGAATATACTGGGGATGTAGGCAATGTTGTTTTTCCCTGTGGCTACACGATCGGCGACGATGGAGATACGTTGTATCTGTATTACGGAGCAGCAGACACCAGCATTGGAGTTGCAACGGGCAGTATCAAAAACATATTGGCCTGGCTTAAAAACAACTCCTATCCGTGCGGCATTCTTTCGGAGTAGTGATGACGAATCCAATGGACCTGTTCGTTTGGGAGCGGCTTTGAAATGCGTATAGCCATGCTGGCACCGATTAGTTGGCCGCTACCCCCGACGGGCTACGGGCCGTGGGAGCAAGTTGCGTATAATCTCACAGAGGAATTGGTGAACTTAGGTCATGATGTAACGTTGTTTGCATCAGGAGATTCCCAAACATCTGCCAAGTTGGCAGCGGCTGTTCCAGCATCCCTGTCCACTTGGCCAGCGGAGGAGCGACAACGAGTCCGGGCATTCGATTTTAGGAGTGGGCTACTCGAAGGGCCACCGGATTCTCGTACGTTGGAGCAAGTGCACATTGCGGCGTGCATGGAGCAAGCGGCAGCGGGCGAATTCGACATTGTTCACTCGCACTTACATGTACACGCGTTGGGATATTCGAAACTGATTCCCTGCCCCATGCTTTCGACGCTGCACGGCGCAGCGTGGGCACGATCTACGCATCCACTGTTCGAGCGCTACCATTCAATGCCGTTTGTCTCTCTATCCGAGGCTGAGCGGCTCTTTATGCCAGAGCTCAACTACGTGGCCACTGTGCACAACGGTATCCGTATCTCCGACTTTCCATATGTTAGAGAAAAGGAGGACTACCTTCTGTTCGCCGGGCGGCTATCTCCGGAAAAGGGCCCGGCGGAAGCCATAGAAGTTGCTCGCCGCTGTGGCAGAAGGCTGCTAATCGCCGGGATGATCGAAGAACAGTATCGGGATTACTACGAGGCAAGAGTCAAGCCTCATATTGATGGAAGGCAGGTGGAGTATCTGGGGTTATTGTCACGGGAGGAGCTGAGCCCAGTATACAGAAAAGCGGCGGCAGTTCTCTTTCTGATAAGCTGGCACGAGCCATTCGGCTTAGTGGCCGTGGAGGCTCAGGCAAGTGGCACTCCCCTGATCGCCACCCGGTTCGGCGCACTACCGGAGATTATCATTGAGGGGGAAACAGGCTTCGTAGTGGATTCGCTTGATGATGCAGTGCAGGCGGCCTCGCGCTTGGGGAATGTGGATCCCATGGCGTGCCGCCGAAATGCGGAGGAACGATTCAGCGCAGCTCGGATGGCTGGAGGATACGAGCGAGTTTATGAGGCATTGATTCCCGGATGAGTCAAACACCGGCGCTGCCAGGGAATACTGGCCGAGTTGATCAGTCCGAACAGGACGGCTCCCGTATCGTACCAAACAGAGGATTCGTGGGCTGTAGGATCGGCCTTCGTTGCCCGCTAAGCCAGCAGTCCTATAATTTACGATCCTGTTACTTGACATGACAGGGCTCTAGACCACAGAATTTGAGGCCAATAAGGCCGGTTTGAGGTGAACTTGGCGGTATAATGAGGTATAGTTAGTAGTATGTGAACTTGGGGTAGGTGTGCCGCGCTTGTTAGAACCAGGGGTGGACTCAAGGAGAGTGTACAACGTGCCTGACACAGCGAACAAACAGCCAAACAATCGGCAGGCCTATACGTCGGAACCTCAGTGGCGAAACACGCAGCTGCAGAACGGCAAGAGGCATCTGGTCGTAGTGAGTGCGTCTGAGGTTCAGTGGCGCAACCCGCAATTGCAGCGTGGCAGTAGCTCGGCACGCCACGGTGGCTGGCTTGAGCCTATTGCATAAGGCTCACTTCACGCTTCTTTCTTATCCTTACAACTCTCATTCGTCGCCGATTGGTATTCTGATGATATAATCTAGGTGGGTCGGAGAGCGGGTGGATTGCGCTGCGCCGTGCGCGTTGCGTAGGACTCGTACCTATCTCGTTCGAACCCGGAACGCCTCACTCCGGATCGGACACCCAATCAACTAATCGCGGTAGGCCACCAGGAGGTTTGTGATGGTGACTCTCTCCAATGACGAGTTGGGCGTAACATTACTACGTGTTTCCCCAGGCATGGAAGTTGAAGCCGTTTCGGAATGGGCAACCCGTGTCTCCAATCATCGGTCGAGCGAAGCTGACAGCAACCTCACTGCAGAGGTCTATCTGACGCTTGGGCGCAACGATGTGGCGATTGTACACGCGGTCAACCTCAAGAAATACCCAACACTGTGCGTAAGTTCGCTCCCGGGAGTCGTGTGCGAGAAGGAGCTTGACTGCTACGTGTGGGCAGCGGGCACAGCGATCGGGACTGTACTGGAGCAGTCACTATGTGCGATGATCTTCATCCGACTGAATCCCGACTTGCGAGATAGAGGCGGTCACTGTGAAGTTTCTCTGGAAGGTTCACTGGCTGCGCACGTCGCCGCCTGGAAACCACGCAATGCCTATCCGACGATGCTGGGCAGCTTCGGTCGTGATAGTACCCTGGTGATGATCGGAGCCGACAACCTAAGCGATCTTCTCCTTGCCAGCGAGCAGTTCACAAAGGAATGTCGCGCGTTGGGCGAGAGCACCGGCGAGGCCATCCTGCGAGAGTCATTCACATCGATCGCCGCCAAGTGGGAAGATCCGATGTCAGGACTGGAGCCGTTAACAAACCAGTACCCAATCGAACCGACAAGGGACAACGGCGACGACCCTGGCCCAATGCGGCGAGACATTGAGGGCGCCAGCATCGCAATCGAATTGCGTTGTTGCACATCGGACATCTACGAAGTGGCGGACTTGGCAGAAAAGGAATGGAATGAAAACCTATCGCAAGCAAATGGAAGTGCAAGAAACTGCAGCGTGTCGGTATCTGTTGCGTACGGTCCAGCAGATCTGTACTTTCGTTTTCCCCTTGCAGCCTACAGATACTTCGGCAACCTGATAAAAGATCTACATGCCTTTCGCAAGAAGTGTGAATCGGTTCTTCTCACAACTGAGTGCCGTATCGAGCTTCCCTTCATGCGGGAAGCTGACAAGCCTCCTTCAAGGCCGGAGACATTCCTGGATAACCGCAAGCCCACAGCACGAAGAGTAGACTTGACTGAGGCTGAGGCAGCCAAGATTCTCTCAATCCATAGCGAAGCACCTGCCATTCTGCACAGCCTCTACGCGTTCAACCACCGTCTGGCTGATGATGGAGGAGAGGTTCTTCGCGATCTCATGCCGCATTACGCCGAGTGCAAAGGCAAGGCTCTTGAAATCGCCGAAACGCTTGCCGGTTACGTTCCTGTACCGATCGGTATAGATTTGCAGATGTTGTATGCCATGCTCGAGGAAGGACAGATAGGTCAAATCCAAAGACTGGATGCCTTTCCCATGTCCAGACGTGCCGGCACAGACCTGGGGCCTTTCCGCTCAGGCATTCGCCGTCGCCTGTGGGCAGCACAGTCAGTACCCTTCTAAATTCTCACCAAGCTGCTGAACAGCCAGTGGCGTGGTTTTCTGGTCGGCGGTCGTCTGAAAGATGCGTTCAAGACTAGACCTCCGGTAATGAACATACCGGCCGAGAATCTATGCCACCCGGAGAGTTGGTGCATCCTCAGCCACGAGTCCATGCACGACTTCGTCGAGCGTTGGCCCAAGATCGACGTCACCAGCCCACTGTGGGACCAGATATTCTCAGACTACTGGTCATCGAAAACGCCAAGAGAGGGTTACGAGGAAGACTACTTCAGAGACCAGATGATAGAATGCATTTGTGACATCCTCGTGAGTATCTCCCTCGAACCGTTGCCTTGGGAATTACAGCAACAAGTAACGTGGTCATACGTGCTTCGTCGACTCGCGGAAGACCCCGGCTTGGGGCGTCAGGAGCGGGCCATGCTCGTCGGAGAGCACATGCTACGATCCGCCTGCGTGATGCGCTGCCGTGCGGAATTCCGCAACGACGCACCGGAGCAACTTCTAGCGAAACTCTACGGCAATGCCATCATGCCACAGATAGCAGCATGCGAGTCCGGAGCCAGCGGCTTCCTGGAAGTATACGGCGATGCAGTCCTACAGAGCCAGATGTGCAAACGCATCGAGGCCACGAAACGCCTTGTTGATTGGGTAAACCATAGAAAGATAAACCCCTTTCCTGAAGAGGAGATGCAGGCACGCAAGACTTGGGTCGCCGAGCGGCTGGATTCCTGTCATGAGCAGATCCAAGCGGGCGAGCTCGTCAGTCCCTGCGAACTTCCCTATCCAGATCTACTGGTTTGGTCCCTCAAGAACAAAACGTTGGAACACACCGAAAACGTATCGTTCAAGACCTCCAATGCCGCGACTTTGTCCTTGCTCTGGTATTACTTGCTCAACCTGGATATTCCTAACATAATACCGGAGGAGGAGGACTCCACTGAAAGCAACCCTGAGCCTTGAGCAGCTACACCGATCCGCAATCAGCAGCCATCGGGGAAACATGTTGCGAGGCCCATGGGAAAGCCGTTCGTCCGGACCGGAGAGCTGCATGGCCCTAGCTCACCCGCGCAATCTTCTGTTGGCCTGGCTGAACTCATCAAGGATTCCAACAATGGCTGAGATCGAAGCGTATTTCAGCCGAATCGATCAAGGCAAGCCACATGCAAAGTTGGAATCCGAAACCGATTTTCTACCGCAAACCTCAGAGCAAGCCCCATCCAAGTGCAGCAGCTGAACGTCTGTTTTCTCCGGTAGATTTCCGTGGTTTGACGCTACGACTGGACTTACAGCGCTACGGTGTTCGGCGCTACGCTTGGACGACTAACGCTCTGAGACGTCGCCGGACATGCAAGCTGTTTGCGCAACCCAGTACACCTGCCAACGGCAGATCCCGCACCCCCCTAAGCGGCATCTTAGGTTTATGCCAACTGTGAAGCAAGCTGCCGACCGCGGTCAGCCAGCTGAGTATTGATCGTCTGAATCAGCTTCGCCCTATTGATCGGCTTGACGGCATACGCATTGCATCCGGCCTGAATGCATTTCTCCTCGTCGCCCGACATGGCATGGGCAGTCAGAGCAACGATAGGTCCGGTGTAGCCCTTCTCTCTCAGACGCGCAGTGGCCTGGTAGCCATCCATCACGGGCATCTGCATGTCCATAAGTACAAGGTCAAAAGGTCGCCCGCTATTAGAGGCTACAAGCGCCCGTTCCAACGCTACAGCCCCATTATCGACAGCTGTGATTTGGGCTCCGGCTTTCTCCAAAAGACGAATAACAATCATTTGGTTTGTCGGGTTATCTTCCGCAAGAAGGATACTGCATTGTGGCAAAACCGCAGGCACTACCGCAGCAGACACATCTTGCACCTGTTCCTTCCCACGCACCTCCGCAAGGCAAGGATTGCTGATCATCGGCGCATCCGGTTGCGTGCCGCTCTCAATCGTAGCGCGCATTTGAGTCCCGACACCAGGCCGTGAGCTTATCACGGTCACATCACCGCCCAGGAGCTGGGCAAAACGCCTACTGATCATGAGCCCAAGCCCTGTCCCCCCGAATTGCCGAGTAGTGGACGCATCGGCTTGGCTGAAGGGTTGGAACAGCTTGGAGACCTGACCAGCGGTCATTCCGATGCCAGTATCCATCACGTCGAACTGGATTTGTGGCTTATCCCCATGAGTAATGAACTTCACACCGATGTTAATTCCGCCCGACTCCGTAAACTTGATGGCGTTCCCCACTAGGTTGACAAGAATCTGCCGCAGACGTACTGGATCCGTGTTGATGCTCTCCGGGATAGGTCCCTCGAACTCGATCTTGAACGACAGCCCTGCATCTTGTGCCTGCCCCTTCATCAGCGACGTCGCGTCGGAGACCAACTCGATAATGCTGCACGCAACCCGTTCGACCTTTATCTTGCCTGCCTCCACCTTCGAAAGGTCGAGGATATCATTGATGATATTCAGAAGATGCTCGCCGTTTCGCTTAATCGTACGCGCGGCCTGCTTCTGCTCCGCCGGAATTGCGCAACCCCTCATATCCTCCAGCAGAATGTCTGCACATCCGAGAATCGCCGTCATGGGAGTTCGAATCTCATGACTCATATTGGCGAGGAAGGCGCTCTTGGCCTCGTTCGCGGCAACTGCCAGTTCTTTCGCCCGGCGCTGCTCCTCCGCTATCATCCGCTCGGAAATGTCCACAAAGCTCTCGATCAACACCTCCCGACCGGCAAGTTCCACAGCAGTCACCGTCTTGAGAATCGGAAGCTGCGAACCGTCTGCCGCGATGAGTGTTCGCTCTGCATTATCAACCATCTGGCACAAATCGGTTATTGGGCATTTTCCACGCTCTGCCGGACAGATAAACTCATGACACACTTGCCCGATGGCTTGCTCTCTGGTTACACCGATCATCTGCAATGCAGCGGGGTTGGCCTCTATAATAGTGTGGCTTTGAGCATCGATTACCACTATGCCCGCTTGTACCGTGTCGAAAATGGCCTTCTGACGTCGCCGCTCGTCAAGAGCCTTCTTTTCGCCCGCTTGCAGTGCGTCCCGCTGGCGACAGGCTTGGCAGGCAGCTCCCAGCTTTTCATTCAAACGCCGAAGCGATTTGAGAATTCGCTCATCAAGTTCGTCGTGCCTGCTCACCACCACCATGAGCCCGAATCCGCTCAGCTCCATAATGTGACATATGCCATCGGGCAGGGAAAACCGGGCAGGCAAACCGGCAAGCAACTGCTTCAACTGCTGATCATCCACATATGTCGGCAGGTGCTCGAGTATTGCCGCATAAGCCTCGGACTGGCCAAACGAACGGGGAATCGTATGCACAGGCTCAAGAACATTGCGACCGCTCTCGCCTCTTCCCAACTCAAGCACAACGCCGGCCGAGCAGTTGATCTTGCGCAAGTAGGTAGACAAAGCCTGCTGAAGCATGGGGCGCAGATCGAGGCTATTACCTATCGACAAGGCAATCTCATAAAGAACAAGATGAAGCTGTTCCGCGCTGAGCATCAGCTTTCCAATACTCCGACAACTGACGTCTTGTTATAGAATTCCAGATAGTCCCTGCGGCTGTTAGCGATTTCCCCAAGAGTGAGAGCTCCGATCAGGCATGTGCCCTCCCTGCATACGGCCGCCAACTCCTGGTCGAACTGCTCACCCAAGAACAGCGCCCGTGATATACAGTCAATAAACAGCGTCGTTCGCCGTCCGGACGTGGCGTGGAAACTCTGCTCCCCCAGCGTTAAAGCCCTCCCGGCCGCCGTCACCAGAGAACTAACATCGCCTGTCAGAATATGCACATACGATCCCTGTGGCACCTCGCCAACACAGACAAGCGAATCTCCGCCTTGAACCATCAGTGGGTCACGCACAATCTTCTCACTCCCAAGCTTGATAATGCCAAACGGATAACTCTTGGCCAACTCGAAGAAGTTCTCAACGCCAAGCATCGCCTGTGAGTGCTTCTCCACGACCTCACGATAGACATCGAACGCCGGAAGCCAGTCAAGAGACTGAATCACGTTGCGATCCGACTCCGTCACCTGGAACGGACCGGCAACATCGTTCCAGCCGTGCGAAACACCAACGCCACTTTCAACCGACAGAGTCGCGAGCACCGCAGAATCCTGCTTGAGACCCTGGTTCGTAAACAGACAAGGCTTCTGCTCAAAAGTGAGTGATCCGGCGCCCCCACCCACGTAGTTGAACTCCAGGCCGTACACATTGAAAATGCTCTCGATCAGGGCGCTGATCCTGCGGGCTAAACCATCAACGAGAACGATCATCGTCTTGGTGTCTTCGGATGCACTCGTCTCGTCGATGAGAGCCTCGTAGTCAGCCTCCGGATCGCTCAGATTGGGAATAACATGGACACGCGCTCTATCTGCCAGCCCGGCCACTACAACTCCCCTACTTAGCTTCTCCCGCTGGTGGATTATCTCAGGAAACACTCCGCCGAAGACCGGGACAGACACAGTCTCCAGTATGGGATCGACTACCTCTGGTGCAAACCCGTTTTGATCACAGGCAAGAATGATAACCGACTGCACATCAGGTGAAGCGGTCACCTCTTCAATGAGCGTCCTTAAGCTCTCAACAGTGCCTGTTCGATCCAGCTTCGTTATCATGATCCTATAGCCTCTCTAATAGCAGAGATTCCCTTTCGCCAACAGTCCATTTCACCGGGTTGTTCTTGTCACCCGCACACTTGGCAATCTCCCTCACTGCCGATTCATCAACGCCGTAACTGCCTAGTCGTGGTAAAGCCAACTCTTGTGCGAAAAGCTCCAGAGTCTCCACCAAGTGGGCACAGCACATATCGCCGTCATCAGAATCGGCTCCGAAAACCCGACCGACTGCAGCATACTTGTGCAATGCTGCATCTGAAACTTCCTTGCACTTGGCGATATTCATCCGCGTCGCAGCGGCAACCAGTGTTCCGCAGATCACTCCATGTGGAGCGGGGTAAAGCCCGCCAAGGACGCCGGCCAGCCCATGCACGACACCGAGCCCCGCGTTTGCCAAAGCAACCCCCGACATCAAAGAGGCATAGGCCATGTCCGTTCGAGCCTGAATATCCACGTCTCCAGATCGAAACGCATTCAGCAAGCCATCTCTGGCAGCCGTCAGACCGCTGAGAGATATCGCGTCTGTCATAGGGGAGGCTTTGCTCGAAACATACGCCTCCAGCAACTGCGTCAGAGCGTCCATCCCGCAAGCTGCCGTCACAGCAGGCGGACAGGACAAACTCAACTCCGGATCCACAACGGCAATATCCGCAGCCAGGTTGTTGTGACGAAGCGATGCTTTGTAGCCGCCCGGCCCTACCCGAGAAAGCACTGCGTTCACCGTGGCCTCACTCCCCGTGCCCGCAGTCGTGGGAATCGCAATGAAGGGCAGTTTCCGGCCGTCATGTACACGGTTGCCCACGCCCTCCAGATAATCCTCCACCGGAAACTCCTGCGTAACCATCGCCGACACGGCCTTGCCAGCATCAAGCACACTGCCACCGCCTATCGCTATTACCAATTCACTACGACCGCCGCGCGCCTCGGCCACGATGCGGTTGATCTGCTCCGGGGCCGGCTCCTGGGAAATCGAAAACGTATCTTCGTCCACACACGCATCGCCGAGCAAACCACGCACTCGATCCAACCTCCCGGATTTCGCAAGCGAACTGCCTCCGGTCAGCAGGATGGCTTTGCTACCAAGCACGGCAGCGACCTCGCCCAACTGCATCAGTGTCCCCGGACCAAAGATGATGCGGGGGGTTCTGGACCAGGAGAACTGTTGTCCTACCATTGTTCCTTCGTATCCGGGTAGACGACGCGATGTTTAAGCCCTTCCCTTGGCCTCGCCATCCACGTCTGCACCGTTTCTCGCCAACTAAGGTAATGCGCCGTCTGCTTGTGCGCCGCAGCCGCCTCCTCTGTCTCGTAAGCTTCGAAAAGCGTAAACCGCCCAGGGTCGTCGACAGACTGCAAGACATCGAAACGTAGGTTCCCGGGCTCCTGAAGAGAATTCCTACTGTTTTCGATGGACGCCGCGATAAACTGCTCGACGTACTCCGGCTTGACCTGCACACTCACACACGTGGCAATCATCTCTAACTCACAGTCTGATGGTATTCACCAAATCCTTGACCAGCACTTCCGCCCAGCCGTCTCATGCCAAACAACATGCGCCGATCCTCACCATGCCGTTATTGCAGCGTTGTGATTCCAAGCGTAGCGTCGAACACCGAGTATCTACCGGAAGACAACCGGGCGTCAGACACTGAACTTGACTGGGCCTTGCTCCAGGCTACCGAGGATTCACCAGGCAACTTTTTCGATCAACTCCCTCCTGTAGCCCTCCCCACTGCGACGGCTACTCCGGGACTGCTCCCATAGGAACTATCGGCAGTGGAGGGCTTGCGCTGATTCTGCCCACGCCGATACCAACAGCAGTTACCGGACGCCGACCATGATCATCGCTGTGGTGCAAACTCCCCATCCACAATGTGAGTGCGCAACCGCCGGACAGGTCACCTAGTCTTGACAAACCATCGTTTCCTCGATTGTGTCTCGAAAGATGCCCGCCTGGAAAACTCGTATTCCGTGATGGAATTGGTCTGGAATAGCAAAAACCGGAAGAGCTCACTCTAGAGGGCTCTTCCGGCCATCAACTCTGATGCAGTTATCGGTAGTGCCTTCACCTTCGCCTGATCAATATCATCCCCGCCAAAGCGAATAGCCCAAACGCAGCTGGTTCGGGAACAAGAACATATGCATGAGTCTCCCCGTTCGGAGCGATTCCTGTCCCAGCGATCCACCCGGAATCGTTAATCGCCCGAGCATGAGTTAGTTGCCACCCGGAGTTGGGAGGAAGAAAATCATCCAGGTAAGTGATCTGCTCCCCCTCCATCAGGATTGCCCGACTCACACCGTCACTGCTAAGATATCTACCGACAATCTGATCGTTACTGTTGACATCTGACGCGGAAAAATCCCCCCCGTTTAACGACCCGTAAACGCTCACAGTGTCGCCTTTCCAGGATACCGCGTAGCTCTGACCGGACGGGCCCATCTCAGCTGTGCCTACCACGTGGCCATCGTTGTTGATACCGCTCGCCGAACTTGATACTCCAACCGAAGGCAAAAGTGCCATGTTACCGTTTTTCCAAAGAAAAGCGCGGCGAGCACCGGAGCCATCATGAGCCCAACCCACCACCTCATCGCTATCGTTGATGTCGTTGGCCGCAGCGTAAGCTCCGCCCAAAGTGCCCAAATCACTTGCAGCTCCCCCAGCCCACAAGACGGCTCGGGATGAAGCGCTGTTACTGCGATAGGCTATTCCGGCAATGTGCCCTATTGAGTTAATTCCCAACCCCGAACTGCGGAAGTATCCAGAAAGCGTCCCTAAGTTCGCCAGTGAAACCGCCCCTGCACTCCGATACGTAACCGACCTCCCATTTGATTGCTGCGCCTGACCAGTAATCTGCCCGGCGTCGTTGACTGCACGCCCCTTGCTCGTCATGCCGCCCAACGTACCCAGCCCGACAATCCCTGCAGCCTCTGTCCAGGAGAACGCTCGCCGTACCCCGGCAGCATTACGAGCTATCCCTGTTACTTGACCGAAATTGTTGATATCCTGAGCCGAACTCTCCAAACCGTTGAGTGTTCCCACGTCGAGTATCGAGTAGCCGGCAGAACATGGCGCCGCTGACGCGATCATCGCAGCGAAACAAATCGTGCACACGCTTCCAAAACCAATGCGTCCTCTGCTCATCCCAATCTTCATCTCTCTCTCCTTCGATTGGTTTTCAGATTATCAGTTGCTACGGTAGCCCGAAACGACACTTGCGACGCCGGCAATTGAAACTCATCCTGCTCAATGCGACATCATCTCAGCATACACATAATGTCCCACCCGGTTCAAACGCAACTTGCTCCGCTGGACAATCCGTCATGGCGCTACAATACGGCTGTAGGCCATAGCCCAGTGTCAAACAACAAGAAGCCGCCGAAGGGAATTTGCGGCTTCCGCGCCAGCTGCCCTTCCTCCAAGCCATACCTTGAGAAACAATGCCCTACACATGTTGTATCGACAGATCACCTCAGCTGCGTACAGGTCACCTTGGCTATCACGAACAGATCCAGGCGATTTGAGTGCGAGGACAACGAAAGCGGGGAGCGCCACTCTGCTGAGTGTGGCACCAAACGATGAAAAACCACCCGACAAAACTCCAGTTCACACGCTACACGCGAATAGAGCTTGCTTCATAGCGCTGTAAGTCCAAGCGTAGTGTCAAACGCCTGGAATCTGCCGAAGAGGACAAGCCTCAGTAGCTACACTTGGATAGAGCTTGCTCTAGCCACTATGAGTTCGACGCCTGGCGGCACCGAACGCAACAACTTGTTGCATGCGGCGAGAACGCGTTACTTGAACTTCTTTGCCACATAACGCATCTCATCAATGATGGGCAGATGCTGTGGGCAGCGAGGCTCGCAATCTCCGCATTCTTTGCACCTTCCGGCGTCGCTCATGCCGTCCTCACCACGTACCCAGCTGTAATGATTCCTTGCTGCTTCCGGACACCGCAATAGCCGGTCAAGGTACGCCACATGCATTATCCCCGGTATGTTAAGCGATTGAGGACAGGGTTTGCAGTACCCACAAGTAGTGCAAAACCCCATACCCTCCTTAGAGAGCTTCCTGGCAACTTGCTCCATTCTGTCGCACTCGGCCGGCGTCAGCGGCGACTTGGTGTAGTTCATCAATGTCGACGTAATATCACTTGGTTTGCTTATCCCACAAAGAATCGTGTCGACGTTTGTGTCCGCCGCAAGGTAACGATGCGCGTATTCCACCAGATCGTCCAACCCCGTCGCCTCCTTGATAACCGGTGAATCCTCCGCAAGGATCCCTCCCGCCACCGGATTCATGACGATCGTCGCAATGCCATGCTCGTGTGCCTTGGCCACCATCTCCTTGTATCGTTGGTTAAGAATGTTGTAGGTGAACAGAATGGCCTCGCACCAATCAGCCTCCTCAATGAAACGCGAGACGTCATCTGGAGCAGCGTGTGTCGTAAATCCGATATGACGAACCAACCCCTCATCCACCGCACGGCGAATGCCGTCGAGCATGCCGCCTTTCTCCGTCGCATGCCGGAAATTCTCCCCGCTATTGATGCTCCAGACCTGGTAGAAGTCGAGATAGTCGACCTGCAAACGCTCAATCGATTCCACTATCCGCCTGTACGTGCACTCGGCGGAAGTATCATCACTCTCCTCGATTCTCTTTATCCACGGTGACCATTTCGTCGAAAGAATGACCTTCTCTCTATATCCGTTCTTGAGACTCTTACCAACTTTCAGTTCGCTGTCACCGTAGCAGCGGCAAGTGTCTATGTAGATCATGCCCGCGTCTATTGCCTGACGCATAAGAGCAACAGCGGCATCGTCATCCTGAGGCAACCGCATTGCCCCAATACTCACCCGATGACAACGCAAGCCGCTACGCTGCCCGAAATCGACCCACTCCCTCTGCTCGTCACTGGCCATCTGCTTACTCCTCAGCCTCTTCGCCACCCTTTTGCCCATCAGGCAAAGCAGAATGTTGTTCGCCGGCCAAAGCTCCCATGCGATGATCACGAAGCTCCTCAATCCTGTCTACCTGCCGCTGAAGCATGCGCGTTCTCGTAGTTGTAAGCTCACCGTAAGACTTCACCGCCCTGTCAAGAGATCGTCCGAGTTGGTCCACCACCTCTCCGTATTTTTCCCACTGCTTCGCGAAAGCACTTAGAAGCTGAAGAATCTCGTCGCTTGCCGCCCGCAGACGGAAGTTGTCGGCCGCCTGCCGGATAATCGCCAGAATGGCGAAAAGTGTGATCGGCGAACAGAGAACTACTTTCCGGGCAATCGCGTATTCCAACAAATCGGGATCGTTGTCGTGTATGAATCCATAAAGCTGCTCGTTGGGTATAAACACCAGAACGAAATCGATTGTGCCCGCTCCCGGGTCAATGTAGTCTCGCGTCGTCACTTCCCTCACACGATCGCGAACATCTCGCAAAAACGCCCTCTTCAGCGACTCCGCCTCGGAACCTTCGGCTTCCAGGAAACGCATATAGTTGGAAAGCGGAAACTTCACGTCCATATTCACCCGCGGACCACTCGGTAACAGAAACACAAAGTCCGGCTTGGTGCCACTCCCGGTAGCCGCCTGCTTCCTGTAGTTGATCCCCTCGATCATGCCCGCCATTCGAAGCACGTCCTCGGCCATCCTCTCCCCCCATTGACCTCGGTGAGATGGGCTGGCCAACGCCGCCGCCAACTGTTCCGTCGTCTCCTGCAACTTACTCCGTGTCTTCCCGGCATTCTCCATTTCACGGAACAATCGCCCGAATGACTCGTGCCTGTCCTTCTCCACCGCCGAAATAGCAGTACTCAGCTCGGTTAGCCGCGTCCGCAGCGCCTCCACACTGTTGTCGATGAGCTTCCTCTTGGCCTCCAAAGCGTTTTCGCCCTGCGCCGTCTGCTGCGTCAGCCGCGTCTGTGCCAGTTTGAGAAACTCCTCACTGTTGGTCGATAAGGCCTCACGTGAAAGCGCGCCGAACGCATCACGCAGTTGAACGATGACCGCGTCAAGATCAGCTGACCGCTGCGCCTGCGCCTGTTCAACCAACTGCTGAGCCAATTGCTCACTAGTTCGTCGACGCAGAAACCCCACAAGAAGCACAAGAGACGCTCCTGTCACAACTCCACACAGCGCTATCACTACCTCATACATGCTACTTCGCTTCTACTTTCCCAGAATGTAGTCGACCATCAAACGCACTCCGAAACCAGTGGCACCTTTGGGGCAATACGGCGTATCTCTGTCCACATCCGCCACAGCCGCTATGTCTATATGTGCCCACGGGATCTTCTCATCCACAAACTGCTTGAGGAAGATCGCGCCAACGCTAGCGTGCGCCTCCCGGCCGCCTGAATTCTTGAAATCGCTGTCGTCGCCCTTGATCGCCTCAAAGTACTCATCCCAAAGGGGAAGCCTCCACAACCGCTCATGGGTCCTTTCTCCTGAAGCAATAAGTGCATCGCAGAGCCTATCATCATTGCAGAATACGCCGGCTGCATGCTTCCCCAAAGCAATGACAACTCCCCCGGTCAACGTGGCTATGTCCACTATCGCTCGCGGCTTATAGTTGCGCTGAGCATATGTCAGAGCATCGCACAGAACCATGCGTCCCTCAGCGTCGGCGCTCACCACTTGCACTGTCTTGCCGCTCATAGTCTTGATTATGTCGTCTGGCCTGTAGGCTTCGCCGGAGATCATGTTCTCTGCGGCCGCTATAATGCCCACCACCGGCTGATTGGGTTTACACTTGGACACCGCTTGCATAATGCCCATGACCGCGGCCCCCCCGCACTTGTCATACTTCATTCCCAGGATGCTGTCCTTGGTCTTCAACGAGTAGCCTCCGGTGTCAAAGGTGATCGCCTTCCCCACTATTACCAGAGGCTTTCCAGCTGCCTTGCCTATGCCCGGATACTCCAGAACTATGAGCCGAGACGGGGTCTTGCTCGCCTTCCCCACAGCCAGCAAGGCATTGGCCTTCATCCGCTCCAGTTGGCGGTGATCATACACTCGACAACGCAGCCCGGCCCCGGCCGCTAACGACCTCGCCCGTTTTGCCAATGAAACCGGATTGATGATATTCGGCGGCTCATGGGCAATATCGCGCGCCGTTGTTGTTGCCGCACAAACGTCACGCACGAGCTGCAGCCGTTGAGTTAACCTTTTCCCCGAACGCCCGACAAGCAGGTCGATACTCAACCGGCCATCGCTGCTGTTGCCCGTTCTGTATTTAGCAAAGCTGTAATCGCGAAGAAACGAACCTTCGGCAAGCAACGCCAGACATTCATCAAGAGCTAACTCGCCCCACTGCTCAACCTTTACTCCGGCTGCCGTAACCGAGTTTTCTCGGAGAAACGACACGATCGCCCCGCCACAACAGCGAAGCGTATCAGAACTGATACTCGCCTTCTTACCCAGAGACAGCACCGCCTCCAATTCGCCTGGCCTCGGCCCCCGGGAGACGATTACAGCCTTCCCAACCGTCTCAGGCATGACTAACCCCTTGGGCAAACCACTCTTGTCGCCGTCTGAGGCGCGGAGTGTTAGAACAACCTTACCCTTGTAGTTATTGGCCGCAGCCACCTGCAATTTCACTTTCAACCTCGTTTCTCCTGAGCGTCATCCCTTCAAGCCTGGCGTCAAACAACCAAAGTCCACCGAAGAAAACAGTAACCAGACACTGCCCTTGAATGATGCTTGCTCCAGCCTAGAACCGCAGTATCACTTACATCAGTCCGCCAATCCTAGCCATGCGGTGCGCCCGTCGCAATCATTGAGCAGTTCCTCTACCCCCTGTAGCCCGCACATCGCACCGACTTATAAGACAAGGCTTAAGAACGCTGCTGGCCTAAGCACAGTGTAAAACAGTGAGAATACACCGAAGGAACCCGAGCCTCAGGTCCCACACTTGAATGGAGCTTGCTGAAGGCCGCAGGGACGGTCGCTGGCCGTTGCGTCAACTCACCCTCGGCGTTGACCCTTGGCAACATGTCGCTACAGGTAGAAGCATGCCTCCAGCCCCTGGCACCAGGAAGAAACACGGTGAACGGCCTCTCGTCCACACGTTCGCCAAGAAAACGCCGAGAGTGCGTGCCTTGGCATCAGAGATGCCCAGCTGCAGCTGTGGAAGGGGATGGAGTTCATGAAGCCACGATCCTACACGTTGTTCGTACTGCTACTGGCAGAGGCAATCTGCGGATGTGCTTCTTCAGCCACCTATCGCCCCCGAGCAATGGTCGTCCGCAGCACCCTCCTCTTTGACCGCTGCCCTGGCTACCCAACGGCCAGTGACATCACCCTGCGCTCAGATTGGCCCTCCACCTCCTCTGGCTTCACTCAGCCGGAGCGATTGACCTACAAGGAGCACTTCTACGATGTCCAGGGCCGAGGAACACGCGTGAACGACTACGTCGTGCGACGCGTCGAAGTCCGTCGCCAGGGATCTCTAACCCGCTAGATCGCTACTCTTCCAAGGGCGCCGTCAAACAACAGGAATCCGCGGGACAGAACCGGACACCACATGCAACACTTGAACAGGGCATGCTCCACAGTTCTCCGTCCCCACAGCCCTTTTTTCCTCTCCCCGATCTCCCCGAATCGAGCGATTCGCTCTGCCCCCTAAAACGGCTTGATGCTGTAACCACTTTGTGTTAACGTAACTTGTGTCAATTTCCGCGTTGTGACATGAGCAGAAACTCGCGGCTCAAGCGGCGGTTGGTTGGGCGTCGTGAGCTGATTCGGCTAGCGCAAGATGGGTCTTGCAGGAACCAGGGGCACTGAACTTGCCCCCCGTACCCCGGGAGCCTCTGATGGCAACGGTAACAAAGAAAGAACTTATCGATCGCATTGCTGATGATACTGGCACCAAGCGCGTTCTGGTGAAGAAGATCATCCAGACCTTTCTCGACCAGATCGTCGACGAGCTGGGCAAAGGCAACCGTTTGGAATTCAGGGACTTCGGCGTTTTCGAATGCAAGATCCGTGCAGCTCGCACGGCACAAAACCCCAAGACTCTAGAGAGAGTTCCCGTGCCGGCCAAACGCACCGTTAAGTTCAAAATCGGCCGCTTGATGAAAGCCCGCTTGACTGGCGACGGTTCCTGCCCGCCCGACGTACTCGACGCGGTAGCACCAAAGCCCCCCACCGAGTAAGAAACACCTCGCAGCAGACATTCATCAGGGCCCCAAGAGCATCAACTTTTCCGCGCGCATCTTGCTCCCCAGCACATTTTTTCAAACTTTTTTTTCGCACTTGGCGCTAGCGCCAGCCCCGATTTCCACCCTTCAACCGACCCCATTATAAAAAAAAAGCGGAACAGGGGCGCCCTTATTTATATGGCAGGAAGCGCGCTCACTGAAGGCCCCCTCCGATCTTGACCACCGTCCCAACCCTCCAATCACACTGGGGCAACCGCATGCAATCCAGAGTGCCGGATGGAGTTCACCAGAAGCCCGACCCCAATACCGTAACGGCGCGCCGGCTGAGCGTCTCCGAGCAACGAACCGACCCGCAGCCCACGTGCCGAAACGGCCAAGATCATCAGACTGCGTCTGCCACTTCGCCGTGTGCCCAACTCGTCGGATAAGAAACGTCCGAAACCGACCGATTTGGAGCGAAAACGACTCGAAATGACTCAAAACTGAGAGGAATCTGACCATGAACGCACACATTTCGACCCCCAAAACACCCAGAAACAGCGATTTTCACCCCGATTTCACCGCCAAATGCGCGCCAATGTCGCTCAAATGCAGCCTGGCGCCCGCTCAATGCGCTGTAAAAGCAGGCCTGGCGCACTCAAAAAGCCGCCTTCTCCCCACAGAAAAACGTTGTTTTCCATACGCTAAAACACCAATACAGACACTAATCGCCACCCACAATCACAATCGGGAAAACAACCATACAGACAGCCCCCCTAAAGCCCCACACCACCCTTTTCCCTACTCCCCATGCAGCAGCAACCAATACCCACTAATTCGGGTAATACCACACACCGGGCATCCCCTCCCGGCCCCATTCATAAGTGTTTCATCAAGGCCCCAATCCGCTAGAGCCACCAACCGCCCGCCTCACCGGCACTCCACTAGTGAACGAAGAATCTCCGGAGTAAGCTCCTTTGGTGAATCCACCACAACTGCCGCGCGGCTCAGACTCTCCCTTCCATGCGTCGTTGCCACACCCACCGCAACCATACCGCCAGCCAATGCCGCCTCCACGCCCGCCGGAGCGTCCTCTACAACCACACACCGCTTTGGCGATATACCCAAACGCGAGGCTGCCAGGAGAAACACTGATGGATCAGGCTTGCCACGATCAACATCACTACCAGTAACAACGACGTCAATATACCCAGCTATTCCCAACTCCTCCAAAGCCATCGCCACATTCAGAGGATGCCCCGATGAACCTACTGCCCGCCGCATGCCGTCCGCAGCGCACGCCCTCACCAACTCCACTGCCCCTTCTACCGCGGGAACCCGTCCTCTCATCGTTTCACGATACAAAGTCTCTTTCCGTTCTCCCCAATTGCGGATCTCCTGCACAGAGTGGTTTGCGCCAAACAGCTCGGGAATCACCTCCTCGTTGCGTCGCCCGAACGTCGCCAGAAACTCCTCCCGGGATATCCGGTATCCCAATTCATCGGCCAGCATCGCCCAACTCCTGAGATGCCCATCCTCCGAATCAATAAGCACACCGTCCAGATCGAATATCACTGCCGTTTCCACTACGCAAAGCTCCTCGCCACCACTCAACATTCCACCACCACGACCTGCCCGTCATGGGCCAGTGCCATCCCCTCAGGAAGGGCCGCATTGGTAACGAAATGACCCAATTCGTGCGCGATGTGGGTAAACAACGTACGCCGAGCGCCAAGCTTCCTGGCGACCGCCACCGCCTGATCCAGATTGAAATGTGTTGGGTGTGGGCGCCGGCGCAACCCATCAAGAATCAGTAGATCCAATCCCGATAGTAGCGACATCGATCTCTCCGGAATGTAACTGCAATCAGTGCAATAGGCCATCCCGCCGAATCGAAAACCCAACACCGGAAGATCGCCGTGCAAAAGCGGGATTGGCGTAATCGCAATGTCTCCGATGACCAAAGAGTCAGCCCCTATCTCGTTCAGCACCAACTCCGGCTTGCTCGACGGATAGTCGGGACGCTCTTCAAATGCATACGCAAACATGTTGCGGATTATCTCCATCGCCTCCTTTGCGGCATAACAATGAACCGCCCCACCGCAAAGCCAGTTAAAGCGTCTCAGATCATCCAACCCCACAATGTGATCCGCGTGAGCATGCGTATACAGAACCCCATCAATGTGTGTTATGCCATTCTCGACACACTGAAGCCGTAGCTCAGGCGAAGTGTCCACGAGCAGCACCGTCGTTGCGGATTCCACCGCTATACTCGCCCGAGTACGCCGGTCCTCAACGTCCGATGATCGGCACACCGCACAATCACACCCGATCATCGGGACTCCGTGCGACGTGCCTGTTCCCAACAGCGTAACCTTGAGTTTGCTCTTACTTCCGTACACACGTTCCTCCGCCAGAGATTTCGTACTCGTAGATTACATTTCCTTCTGATTCTATTGTCCGTGTTGACAAACGCCAGTGCCCCAATTGACGAATGCCCCAACGCGTGCTACCGTTTTCGCGATATGACAGCAACAATGGCCCCTGTGACAAGCTCTCCTATCCGCTTCGGTTGTTTCGTACGAATAGTGCTGCTCATGATGATTGCTTTATCATCAACAGCCTGTAACAACCAGGTTCGGCGCTCGACGTCTCCTGTGCATCAGGCATTGAACAAACCAAACCAGCAAGACCTGAGCACGAATCAACCCACAGTGTCCGCTGCCAACTGCATCGACACTCTGGCCGGCGAAGACCCCATTGCTTTCATCAATGGTAATCCGATCAGCAAGGCGCGTCTCGTCGATCTGCTTCTCGCCAGTCATGGCCCCGGCGTCCTTGAGCAACTAGCGGTCCTGGATGAAGCGCGCAGGCTCGCAGAGACATACGAGCTGACGATTACTGCGGATGATGTTGAACGAGAATACCAGCAATCCCTAAAGTCGTTGCTCTCGTCTTTTGAAGCCAGCGAAGACGATGCTCCGTATGGCCGCGAAGAGGCGGAGAGCATCCTAAATCAGCTACTTGCCAGGCGCAACATATCACACACAGAGTACATGTTAGGCATTACCCGCAACGCATACCTGCGAGCTATTGTCGGAGCAAACTTGCGGTTTTCCCCTGAACAGTTGGAGGCGGAGCGACAACGGCAGAATGGTCCTCAAGCCGATATAAGCCACATCCAGCTGGCAACGTATGCCGAAGCGGTGAAGGTCTACGAGCTGCTGCAAAACGGTGCAGATTTCCAGGAGACTGCCGAACGATACAGCGCCAATCTCCGAACAGGCCCCGCCGGCGGTCGCTTGCGTGTCTTCTCCGCAAATGACGATGAAATCCCTGAAGCCATTCGCCAACGGGCCTTTGCATCCAAGGTAGGAGAGCTGAGTCCGCCGTTTCGCGCCGGCGACTGGTTTCACATCATAAAACTCAATGCGATTATCCCCGGTGCGGATCCATCAAAGAGCGAGCAAGCGGCGCTGGAGAACAGTCTCCGCAGCCGCATGGTTGAGCCGGCCATGCAAGAGCTCTACAGATCTCTGTTCCAGCAGGCTGAAATTCGTATCGAGGATGCCAAGTTGGCCGAAGAGTTCCTTCGCAAACACCCTGAGCGCAGAGCGGGCATTGACTGAGCAATGGCCTGGCGCTAGCGTTCCCGTGTTTCGCGGCCAGCTGGCAAGTACGACCGTTGACTCACTTGCGGTCTCAATTGCTTGAATTACAGGAAGTTGCGAGTATTCTTTTAGGCATGTTGCTGGAACAGGGCCCCTGGCAAGATCAGGCAAAGCTTCTGCTCGGCAGTTAAAAGGCTTTGCCGTCCAGCGGAGCAGCCCTAGGACTGTAGGCGGCAAAACCAGCGTACGATGCGGGACAATACCCCTCAAGGAGGTACTACCTTGGCAGAGATCAAACACAAAGCAATCCTGATGTTCGGCTATCCCGGCTGTGGCAAGGGAACTCAGGGAGTGGCACTCGCCGGAATGCCCAACCTTTTCCACCTGGCTATGGGAGATATCTTTCGCGGATTGGATAAAACCAGCCCGATCGGGGAGGAGTTTCTCTCTTACTCTACCAAAGGCCTGCTTGTTCCTGACGAGTTGACTGTCCGTGTCTGGAAAAGCCACGTGGAACAAAAAGTCAGCAATGGGGAGATTCGCAATGGCTACCATGTTCTTCTCTTGGACGGCATACCGCGAACTCCTTCACAAGTCGAACACTTGGCACCACTCATCGAGATCCTCAAGATCATCCACCTTAAAATGGACAATCAGGACAAGCTGATTGAGCGGCTGAAGAACAGAGCTGCCAGTTCGAATCGCCCTGATGATGCAGACGTAAACGTCATCCGTAATCGCATCAAAGTTTACGAGGATGAAACACTACCGGTTCTGCAGTGCTACGACAGCAAGCTGATCGCCGACATCGATGCCGACCAAGCACCGCTGTCGGTACTGGGTGACATCTGCAAGACTCTTGCCACGGTTGTACCTGCCAACATCTAAAGCAAGCTCTATCCAAGTGTAGCGGCTGAGGGCCTGTTTTCTCCGGTAGATTCCGGGGGTCTGACGCTACGCTTGGCCCTACCACGCAATGGCGAGAGCAGCTTGTGCGTTTTCTTGTCTGCAGGCGGAAGCAACGCCGCGATGTTGTTTTCGCAATAGCGTCATCATCTCCGGATGGCATGCGGCGGCCGCATCATTTAGCAAACAGCCCCTCGGGTTTCAGCAAACCCGAGGGGCTGTGTTGTATCCATCACGATTGAGGCAGACGCGGACTTACGGTCCAGTGATTAGCGCGTTGAGTGCCGCCCAATCGGCGAGATCAACCAGGTCGTTGCTGTCTTCAACGTTTGCGCAAACGCAGGAAGTCTCCACGGTAACGTCGGCCCCGAAGCAGACAGTAAACCCTGCCATGTCAACGAGATCGAAGTCGCCATCATCATCCATGTCACCGAGAGTCGGGCAGGAAGGGCAACCACCAACCTGCAGCGTAACCTCCTCGCTGTCAAAAAGGCAGTTGGTTGACTGGAAGGTCACGCTGTATTGTCCCGCATCTCCAGCGCTCACACCGCTGATGGTGAGCGTATCAGTGTATGATCCCGAAATGTTCCCGCCGTCACTCAGATAGGTCGATCCCTTCTTCCAGTAGTAGTTTGCGGTACCCGGAACGAGGGTCTCCGCCTCTGCGTGGAAGACTGCGTTCTGCCCAAGTTCAGCACAAGTATCTTGTGGTTGCTGAGTGAACCAAGCTTCCATCGACAGTGACGCAGTTGCCGAATCGTCCTCGCCGCACATATTGGAAACGTGGCACGAGTAGTCACCAATATCCGAACCGTTCGCATCGGCTATGAGGAGAGTAGCCGCGTGTGATCCGCTGATTCGACCATCGTCACTGAGGGGAACTCCGCCTCTGCTCCAGGTGTATTGCACATCGGGCCCTGCAGCGACCACTGTGAACGAAGCAGTGTTGCCTGGGCAGACATCAGCATTGTCCGGTTGATCGGTGATCTCCGCAGTGACATTGACTGTCAGTGTCGCAGAATCACTGTCATTCTCGATGCATCCCACAGCCACGTGGCAATAGTACGAGTCCTCATCCGATGCAAGAATTCCAGTAATGGTCAATTCATTTGTAGAGGAGCCTGAAATCCGGGCATCGTCGGTCAATGGAGTAGTACCCTTGTACCACTGGAAGTCCGTACCAGTTGAAGAGGTGACATTGAAGACTACCGAGTCAACGTTGGAACACCCCTCCTGATTCGTGGGCTGGCTGGCAATCAGATCAGCAATCTCGCACTCATCGGCAATGCCGTTCACGTTGCAGTCAGTCTCGCACTCATCCGGAATATTGTTGGTATTGCAATCATAGCTCTCGCCGCACCCTGGCAAGCCGGCACACTCCGGCATGGCACAGCTCACGTCGCAGATATCGGCAATACCCGAATCGTTACAATCCAGGAAGGAGCCCGCTACACTCATGTCATACGTGTTTCTCGTATCGTCAGCAAGGTAGACTCTGAGGTAGAAATCGGAGGTTCCGCCAGTGTTCTGGTAGACAAGTGACTCGTCGTTTGTGTACGAGGTAGCCGACGCAACCACGGTTCCCCCGCAGGAATCATAGAGTTGCGCGTTGATATTGCCATAGCTATCAGTGAAGAACAGATCCACTTCAAGCTGATCGCCCACGCCCAAGCTTACGCGATACCAATCCTCGTCAAGACTTTTCACAACCAGGCTGCCGTAATACCCGTCCTCCAAATCCGGAGCAAAAACACAGGAATCATTGTTTTCCAAAATGTCGTCGCTGCCGCCGCTCAGGTATGACGAGATTGATCCGTAGTACTGTGCAAATCGACCATAGTAGATTCCCACATCCGTATTGTCGCAACCGGCCTCGCCGTAACCAAAGCTGCAGTTACCGAAGAGCAACTGGTCGCCACCGCCGTTGACGGTCCACATACCGGAACCGGATGAGCCGTAGTAAATGGTTCCATACCCTTGATCGTAATCGATATAGTGAAAATAGTAACCGCCGGAGTAGCGCAAGCCTCTACTCCATCGCTTCCAGGAGCCGCTGGGATGATGCACACCATACGCCCAGGAGCCGCTGCTTGGGTCTGATGAAGTCCACCCGCTCCAGAAAACATCAGCAGGCAGGACACCTTTAACCATCATCAGAGTCCAATCAGCACCAGTGATGTTGCCGTTGTAGCCCGACGTTCCCAGTACGTCGCCGTAGTAGCTGAATTGACTGGGCATCAGCGACCCGCCACAACTCGAGTGCTGATAGAACCACTCAAACTCGCAGGTGGCGGCTACGGTGTCGTTGTCAATACAATGTGCGCCCGTGAGGAAATATGGAGTCAGGTCGTCGTTGACGGCCGCCAACAGAGTACCGGTACAGTTGTACCAGCTTCCATCCTCATAGAATGATATTTTGGCAACAGCGTTGCTGATATCTTCCCAATCGGGATAGCAGGCCACATCGAGCATGCAACTCAGAGGGGAGCGAAGCCCTCTATCGGCCGTCTCCGACTCCTCACCCAATGAGTACATGTGACCAAGTTCGTCGACGTTAAACGGCAATCCAAAGGCATCGCGATCGGGAGCCAAATACTCAATGCGAACGGTCTCTCCGCGAATACTAGGGGCCCAGAATTCTCCGTCGTTCTTCGGCCCTTTGCCGGTAAAGGGCCCGAAGACTGCAGTGGGATCGTAGGGATCGTAGACATACAGTTCGCCTCCCGAGGGAATGTTCACATCGGTAAAGTGCAGGCGAGTTCGCAGGGAGCCTTCACTCGTTACGGCGGCGCTCCACAGTGTCGCTGAGGCCCCGATGTCGTTCCACTCGCCATCAAGCGATCCCTCAATGGCCCTACCGATTCCCACTCTAGGGGGATTCCCTATACCTCGATTTGCCAGATCCTCTTTGAGGATCGGCTGGAGGTCCAAGGCCTTAAGCCGCCGTTCGGGAAACTGCATCTTTGCCCGAAGCCCGGCCTTCTGTGAAGGCAGAGTCACCATCGGAACGTCGGGGTTGTAGTCCACCGGCCAGGCAACGCCTGCAACCTCGCGAGACTCGTCACTCTTGCCAAGAGTGGCGTTATTGCCCGACACATTCTGGCCAAATGCCAACGCAGGCATGATTATAAGACTCAACGCAGCAAGCCATCGCAACATCGTTTCAGCCTCCAAGATCCTTAGCCACCGCCCCGACAGGGCAATCGGGAGAAACAGCAACTGAGCGCAAAAGTAAAGTAATCGTAATGTCAGACCGCACTTCTCCAGGCTAGAATGCCAGGCATACAGTCCGAGTTACCAAGCCAAGAGGAGACCCTCGCAGACTCATCAATTCCTCTCAACTAACTATCGGCCCGGAAGCACCATCAAGTTATGCAAAGAACACACAGCGCAATAGGCTTTCGTTGCCCTCCGAGGACCGAATTCACACCTACCAAGGGAAAAGCTGAAGGCGCGCATCAAATGAGAAGTACCAAAGAATCTCCCCGACCCCATCACCAACACCACCTTTCCCTGTAGGTCCTATTATATAGGGTCGGAAATAGCTATTCAACGAATGTGTTGAGCGATTGGGAAGTGAACCGTTTGTTTATGGGGCCCATGCTTCACGAGCAAGGAACAGCCTAGGAGCATAACCAACGAAAGGAGTGAACACCTGAAGGATTCGATACATCTCCGACACAAATAAGCGGTCATCCTGAGATAATGTTTTCGAGCAAGCTCTTACCAAGTAGGGCGTGTGCCCCGCACTACTCCAGTAGATTCTCATTGCGTGCCCAAGCGCGCAAGCACGTAACGCTTTAGTGGCAGTGTGCTACTGTGGTCCAGCCAGCAAGGATGATAGCGCGGCCCAATCGTCAGCGTCTATCGTGCCATCAGCAACAACATCGCCACAAAGACACTGTGGAAAGCCAACCAAATCGGCACCGTAACAAGCAGTGAACAAGTAAAGATCGGCGAGATCGTAGTCGGAGTCGGAATCCATGTCGCCCGGGTTAGAGCAAACAAGGCAATTCCCAACAGACAGCTCCGCAGTCCGACTGTTCGTAATGCAACCTTGCGACACGACAGTGACATCGTAGAAACCAGCGTCCGACTCACTCACCGGATCAATCAGCAAGGTTTCCGAATAGCTCCCCGAAATGTTGCCCCCATCGGCAAGATATTCTCCGTCCTTGCGCCAGTAGAAGGAGAGTCCCGGTGATACAGCAGATGTAGCCTCCACATTGAGTTCCACTGCTTCACCCACCTCGGCACACGCATCAACCGGATGATTCACAAAGTCAATCTCGAGTTCGATTGCGGTGGCGGAGGAGGTCTCCTCCCCACATTCATTCGACACGGTACACGAGTAGACGTCGACATCATCTTCGCCGAAGTCATTTATGGTCAGGGAATGAGTGGACGATCCGGCCACATGGCTGTCGTCAGCCAGCGGCAAGCCGTTTCTTGTCCATTGGTATTCCAGAGGCTCCTCCCCTATCGCCTGGACAGCAAGCAATGCGGTATTCCCATCACAGAGAAACACAGAAGATGGAGGTGCGACGACAATCTCCGCAGTGACAACTCCGGAAAGGACGGCTGGCTCCGTCTCGGTCACAAGACAGCCTTCTGAGACCACACAGGAGTACGTGCCGAAATCACCGGCAACATAGTCCGTGATGGTCAGCACTGAGGTTCCTACGCCCTGAACAGTACCACCGTCAGAGAGTGGCACGGAGTTCTTCAGCCACTGGAATCCAGTAGCCGCTGGTGCAGTCACGGAAAAGGTTGCTGTATGTTGACCAGTACAATCACCGCCTTGATCAGTGGGTTGCTGCTCAATAAGCAGAGCTATCTCGCACTCATCCGCCCATCCGTTGGAGTTGCAGTCAGTATCACATTCATCTGGAATTCCATTAGTATTGCAGTCATTGCTCTCTCCACAGCCGGGAAGATTGCACCCGGGGGATGAGCAATCTATAGCACAAACATCCAGGAGGCCGTCGTCATCGCAGTCAGCATCATCCACATCAACAGAAAGGATGTACAACTGGCTCTGCGACACGTAGGCCGTTTCGTAAACACGAATGTAGTAGTTTCCAGCATCCGGAAGAAGCAAACCTTCGATAATCTCGGGGTTCCCGGAGGCAGCCGAAGATGCAGTTGCCAGCACGGTCACGCCATCCGCATCGCGCAATTCAACAGCAAGATTCGCCATACTCGTGCTATCAACGAAATTGCCGGAGTTGCAGGTTCCGTCTCCGTTCTGCGAGCTGCTGTCATAGGTGAAACCCTGAGGAATCACGGCAATAGTCACATATTGATTCTCATCCGCCGTGGCGAAAATGAAGTAGTCGGATTCACCATTAGCATCTATGCTCAACCGGCTCGTATTGGCAACAACAGGGTCGGGAAGAATACCAACATCCAGGCGATCGCCGCTCGCCAAAACACCAATATCGTTAGCTGACGAGGGGTCGTTGTCCGGCTCAAAAGGGTCCCCATAATGCCGTTGTCCCGCACGAATGTCATCATGTTGAGGCCCGTCAATAGATTTATTGAGTTCGGGCTCCATGAGCTGGATCGTTCCTTGAGAGCAGACATGCTCAAGGCCTATGCCATGGCCATGCTCATGCATGACAACATCGCGCAGGAAGCGATAGTTGTACGCATCATCCGCCCAATCCTCCGAGCGATCCAGAACCATGTCGCCGTATGACGGGTAGTAGTTGTAGGCCAACACGCTATTGGGACCGTCTATAGGGATCATACCAATGCGAACATGTCCTCGCGTCGAACTGGCAGAGGCGAAGAGGTAGTCACCATCATCCCAGTCATTGCCGCCGTAGGTAATCCGCTGGTAAGAAAGCCCAGTAAGCTCGGACCAGCGAGCAAATGCCTGTTCGAAGAGGGAAATCCACAATGCACGATCACCACCAAAAAGTGAATCCATGCGTGTGAACAACTCGCTTGGTTCTCCATTAATCGAAAGCCCGTCAGGAACAAAACTCCAGGTGAGAGTAAGCGGGCTCCCTTGCGTACCGGGCCAACGACCGGCGAGAAAATAGCGGGCCCCGTTGGGATCGGTATGCATCAGGTTCTCGTAATACGATTTAACGTCAGAGGGCGTTCCAGGAGCGAAGCAGTAGGCGGGAACCGGCGCCGCGTCCATGTCTCTCCCCGGCATCCGGCAAGAGATAGCATCCAAATTGAGGCTTGATGCACTCAGCTGAGAATCCATTTCGGAAACAACAGCCCTCGACGGATCGAGCAGGCTGATCGATTCTCCACCGGACAGAAGCATCAAGAAGAGGGAGAGAACGAACAAACGATGCATAGGAATGACCCTCCAAGCAGCTCATCACACGAAGCAAGCGAGGCCTATCGTATCAGCAGGAGTCGCGAACGCAGCGGTCGCCAGTGGACCTATACCAGTTTTGGAGCAGCCAGTTTAGTCCGGACCACTCATTATTGCCTCGAAGGCACTCCAGTCGAGATAGTCCACTGTATAGTTGGAGTCGTCCACGTTGGCACATGCACAAGACGGATCAACCGTAACGTCAACCCCAAAGCAGAGCAGAAATGCCTGCAAGTCCATCAGGTCGCGGTCGCCGTCCCCGTCCAGATCGCCTTCCTGGCCGGCAGGACAGCTTGGGCAACCGCCAATATCCAGGGTCGCTTCCGCGCTGTTGATAATACAGTTATTCGATACCGCGGTAACACTGTAGTCTCCGGCATCTGCTGACGACACCGGATCGATAACCAAGGTGTCCGTGGCCGCACCGGAGATGTTTCCACCATCGCTCAGATACTCCGTCCCCTTGCGCCAATAGTAGTAAACCGTCTGAGGAGGCGACACAACGGCTGTGGCGGAGAAGGCAGCGGCGGAGCCGAGTTCAGCACACGTATCCTGTGGATCTTCCTCGAATGCCAACTCCAAATTCAACTCACTCTCTTGGGAATCAGTGTAGACACCGCAAGGATTGGTCACGCGACAGACGTATGTCCCCACATCATCGACGTTGACGTTGTTGACAAGCAGATTTCCGGAGAATGCCCCGCTCACATGGCCGTCGTTGTAGAGCATAATCCCATCGCGACTCCAGGAATAGGTAAACCCCTGCCCTTCCACAGTCACGTTGAATGAAGCGGTGTTGCCGGCACATGTAGTACTAGAGGACGCGGGTTGCCCGGTTATCAGTGGGGAGTAAGCCTCCTGCAGTATGGCCGAGTCACTGTCAAAACTCAAGCAACCTGCCGTGACGTGGCAGTAATACTCGCCCTCGTCGGTCGGATCGAATGACAAGATGGTCAACTGAGGAGTCGCTGTTCCGGAATAGAAAGCGCCATCATACAAGGCATCTCCATCCTTGTACCAACGGTACGAGTCGGCGCCGGTAATGCCTACGCTGAATACAGCGGCCTCGCCGAGACAGCCGTAACAATGTGCAGGCTGCTGAGTGACAATCGCCGCGGCATCGCACTCATCGGGAACATTATTACCGTTGCAATCATTGCCAACGAGTTCACACTCGTCGGGAATACCATTACCCTGGCAATCTTCAGAAACGCCGCCGGCAATATCATCCGAGTCGTATTGCCTATTGCCGTTGCAATCTCCTTCAGGCTCCAACCCTTTGATGAGATCCTCGTTCCAAATACTCACCGACATGGCCAGCTGGTCCACTGTGTACCAAGCGTTATTCGACCCACCCCAGCCGTAGTTCATGTGGTACTGCTTCAGTCCGCCCGTATCTCTCCAGCCATCACAGACAATCGCATGGCCGGCTCCCGTTGTCTTGAAACTGTAGAGCATAGGACGGTCAGCATTGATTTCTGATTGAATGAGTTGAAACCACGTTGTCGACGTGTAATAGGAGCGATCGGCGGTAGAGACATAGGGGCCATACGAGAAATGCACACTCATGGCATTAGCCGCATCACCCATGTAGGCACCTGAGCCGCAGGCTCCGAAGTTCATATTCACTGAGATTCCCGCCTCGTAGGAAAGCTCGGCCATAGCCTCCTGCTCATCAACGGAACAGCCGGAGCATGAGTCAAGCATGTTATCCCAGTCATAAGGATCGCTAAAATCACAACCCAACGTCGCTCCCGGCGTGGACGAATCGCAAGAAGTATCTCCAGCCCAGTAATACGAATGGTCACCGACTCCGTACGGTGGCCATTCGTGGTATTTCATCAACTGAGCCATTGCTGTAGCAACGCATCCCACGACGGCCAAGTCCCCATCACCGTATGGAGAATAGATATTGTATGGCCAGTGCTGATGCCAACTGGAAGTTAGCAGAGGTCCGACACTTCCTCGCAAATCCCTGGCGTTGTTCCGGCAAGCAGAGCTGAATTGTTCGGATTCAGCCAGCAGTCGCTTCCACTCGTCGCCATTGGACTCGTCGAACATTTTCTGGCGGGCGGCCTGCTGAGAAGCATCCAAACTGCCGTATAGCTTCTTGAATTGGACGGCTCGGTCCACAACTAACTCTCGCAGCAGCGCCGGAAGTCCCATGGCGTCATGAATGTCAATGTCTGAGTCCTGTGAATAGGCCTTGATAGGAGGCATTTCTTTGAGTACGGGTACAATGACGAAGCCACGAGGAATAACCGAGTAACATAGGGCAACGATTTCCCCATCAGCAGTAATCTCGCTGGCAAGACCGACAGTGGGCTCAGTCGTTCCAGCCCAAGGACCGTAGTCGCTTACTGCCTGGAAAAGCCAATTGCGACAAACGCGATCCATCTCTTCGCGGCTGGCGCGTTCTGCCCGCGCCGGCTGGTAAACAAACGCAAACAAAGCGCATACAACAAGTATCCGTAAGGAAACAGCGCGTCGCATGACCAGTTCCTCATATTGTGTGATGATCATCAAGAGAACCTCACATGGTGTACGGGTCCTGACGGCACAGAGGAGTTCAGCGCATCACCCCGCACGGGGAAACCGCCGGTGGGCACTACCGGATCGCCCCTCTCCCGTCAGACAGTAGCGGCATCAATTGCCACCGCAATTGGAACGCCGTAACCCGATTCTACAGCCCGACGCGAGCGGTTTCAAACGTAAGTATTTGAAGGAGCAAAGGTAATCCGACGGGGCTCGACCGCCTGTTTCCATACTATGTCCATTAGTGGTTATTCAATTGGGTAGTCGATGGTTTCCGCAGCAGCAGTGACTGAAGGTAGTCCGGTATAGGAAAAAAACCCATAGGATCACGGGGATCGAATGCCGGGTGGGCGAAAGAAACAGGTGGCTTGGCGCGATAAAAAGCCCCCGGTCGGGCTTTGCCGACCAGGGGACTCTGGAACATATTTACAGGAACTGCATCAGCGGAGTTACTGGGGACCGGTCAGCAACTGCTCCTGAAGCAGCGTCCAATCATCCAAATCGACCACATCGTTGAAATAGTCGACGTTTGCGCAGACGCAGTCCGTTGTTACAGTAACATCGGCAGCAAAGCATTGGCAAAACCTGTGCAGATCCGCCAGATCGTAGTCACCATCGGCATCCATGTCGCCATAGTCCGAACAGGCATCGCAATCCGACACCTGCAGTCTGACCTCTGCACTGTCAAAGAGGCAATCGGCGGTCCAGATAGTGCAGCTGTACGTGCCAATATCACTCTCTGACAAAGAGCTGATGGTCAACGTATCGGTGTAGGAGCCGGAGATATTGCCTCCATCCGATAGGTAGTCCTCGCCCTTCTTCCAGTAATGACTCACCAACGTGGAGGGAGGATCGGCAACAACCGATACGGAGAGCACAGCAGTGCCTCCCGGTTCGGCACAGGTGTCAACCGGTTCGAGGGAGAACCCGGCATGCAACCCCAGCGTGCTGGGATCTGTTTCGTCCCATCCACCGCAGGGATCGGCAACGTAACACGCGTAGTCTCCCAAGTCGTCGAGGGTGACATCCTTAACAGTAAGACTGGGCCCCATCGCCCCGGTGATTCTGCCATCGTTGGCCAGTGGGACTCCGTCCTTGGACCATTGGTAGGTCAAGCCGGTACCATCCGCTTCGACAAAGAATAATGCGGTGTTTCCATCACACGTCATGACGGAGGGATCCGATTGATCGGTAATGGCGGCAGGCACTACCATCTGCACAGTGGCAGGAAGACTCTCGCCATGCAGACAACCCACGTCCACCGCACAGGTGTAGTCGCCCTCGTCGGCAGCCTCCATGTTCTCGATGGTCAATTCGCTCGACGTGGCGCCGGAAATGTCTCCGCCGTCGTAGAGGATGTTTCCATCCTTATACCACTGGTAGCTCTCCGCACCGGGAGCCGTAACATTAAGAGTGAACTCTCCGCCGGAACAGCCGAGTTGATCAAGGGGCTGCCCGGTGACCAAGGCGAGCGCATCGCATGCGTCGTGAATGGAGTTGCTGTTGCAGTCGTTTCCGGCAACTTCGCATTGGTCCGGATAGTAGTTCCCGTCACAGTCAGTACAAGTCCCGTAGAGGAGGTCATCGGTATCCACTATGCCGTTTTCATTGCAATCCCCAGAGGGAAACGGCCAGCCGATGACCGTAGCTTGGTAAATCTCTGCGGGGCCGGAACTGACGTCTTCTTCAGCCCAAGCTATGAATTTTGCATTGCCACGACTCGACCAACTGTTGGAATCGAAGGTGAAGGCATGCTCGATGTACGCACACTGCCCCGGAGCCAAGTGGACAGCGTAGGGCGAACTAGCCTGCTTGAAACCGTTGCGGTGGTGTGAGCCTGCTGGCCAATGATCGAGGAGTTGGGCCAGGACTATGTTCATGTCGCGCTCCACTCCGCCGGGCTCCATGCATATATCAAGCTCAGCTACGTAGGTCTGTCCAGTGCCAGGCCTTGCGGCAAGTTCCAGGGTCACATCGGTCGACACAGCTCGGCGAGTGTTGAATCGGCTCTGAAACGATGAACTCGTCGAACCGACATACCCAATAACGCCGTCGAACCATGTTGTCGGTGTGTACTCCACATCATACCGGTTGGCTCTGGAGTATCCCCAGGGCGTTCCGTAGGCAGCATCAACGTGGATTTGCAGGAATGCCATTGTTCCAGGATCGACGGTTCCATCCAGGCCGTACTTGTCCAACATGGCGCTTAGCGCGGTACCCGCGCTGTCACACCCACCTCACGTTACGGAGGTGAACTCCTCCATGAGGACGGTGCGTTCGGCACCAAGCCCGATTTGTGGTGCTGACGCGATTACGATTGCCACAGCAACCATGCCCTGCAACACGGCAGTGGCCGCAGATTGACGCATCACCATGATAGCCTCCTTGAAAAAGCCCATTAATAACTCAAAAAGCGTATCTGAAAGATTGAGCCAACGGCTAGTTGCCATCAATCCCCTTCAAAGCAATGTGCCAGCCCCTCACCTGCTTGAGCTGCACGCCAATAAAGAAACACGCTCAATCAAAGTATGCCGTCGAAAAGAGCGAGAAATCGACAAGATCAACGTCTCCATCATCCTGGAGATCAGCAGCTTCAAACTCCTCGGCAGAGCAGTTGCCCGGTATCACTGAGACGCTCGGCCCCGCGAAGCATGCGGCAAGGATGTCGTAGTCTGCAAGATCTACCGCACCATCGCCATCCAAGTCTCCGAAAACCGGGGGGCCGGGAAATGGCCAATGCATTACAGCCGATTGGTATACGTCGGCCGGTTTTGTTACTGCACTAGCCACACCTTTCTGCACCCAAGCGATTATCCTGATGTTTTCCGGATGAGCGGCGCTGTCGCCGTCAAAGGTGAATACCCTCACCACATCCTGACAGGTGCTTGGTTGAACGCTGATGTTCTCGAACGCCGCTGCCTGCTTAAAGGTGTTGCGGTCACCTGTGCTTGGCCAGTGGTCCAGGACATCAACCATGTGTAGTTGGACTATGCGGCCCGTTCCCGTTGCTTCCATGCATACTTCAGCGGTCACTTCATACGTATTACCCCCTAAGGAGACGGCTGTCATGTTGATCGAGGTGTCGGTATCAATGACCAATCGCGGCAGAAGGTAGTTGTCACGATAGTCGAGATACTGCGAAGTGACGCTCGCGAAGGCTCCCACCCGCACATCCAATCCATCGAACCACGCGGTGGGTGTAGTCGTCTGTCCGTAGAACTCGGCCCTATCGATGGCCCACTGGCTCTGAAACACCGGGATGCTCAGAAGTGTCAACTGCTCGCTGTAGGTATCCTGCAAAGCACTTAACGCGGCACGCGCGTATTCGCAAGATCCTCACGTTCCGTCCGAGAAAAACTCGCACAGCACTCGACGATCCTCACCGAGTGCGATTCCGCACATACTAACAGCGAAGACAACGGCATACAGAGACAGCACAGCGAGCTTGGCATGTCTTGTCGACGACGGGGTAAGACGCCCCATTCCTATCCTCCTTGGCTGCCTTTGAGGCAACACTCCAGCCGCATCGCTATTACAGAACGCGAGGGCGCAAAGCCCCAGCAATATAACAGACTATCAGCTCTATCAGGTTAATCCAAGAGCCAAGATTACTGGAATCTCCGCGGGCGAAGTGGCACCGCTAACCGCCTCTATGCGCTGCAAGAGCGTTGTCCACCGGCGGCCAGACATACGCCGGACACATCAGCAAGATCCACAAGTGGAAATCAAAAGGCATCATAACTATCCCAATTACCACCTATTGTTTACCTTGACTTCGCGTGTGCTGATCGCGCCTAATAGCCTGTATGAAGGATCTCTGCGCAGTTTTCTCCTGTTTGTTTGAACACAGAGGCCAAGTAACGTTTGTGTTATCTCAAGTGTAAGTTTTCCGAACTACTGCGGGAAGGTTGTAGGAATGTCAATCGTCGGCATGCCATGCTTCAAGACGGTGCTCCTGATCACGACCCTCGGAGTGTGCGCGTTGGGCGCCGACCAGCAGGCTGAAGCGGCCGAGCGCACGGTGCTTTGTGAAGAGTTCACCGACAATTGGTGTGTTTCATGTAGTCACGCCGGCCCCGCCCTATCGTTGCTTGTGGATACGTATAGAGACTCGTTTGTGCTTGTTCAATACCACTACGGTTCTGACGGATATTCCACGCAGTGGAGTGACGCGCGCTGGGCGTTTTACGAAGGGCAGTTCACGCCGCTCGCGATTTTCGATGGCACTGATACTCTGACCGGCTCCGTGGAAAACGAAGAGCAGCAATACACGATATACCGTACGAATCACTTTCTTCCGGAACGAGCGATCGCCACTGACGTCACGTTGACGATCTCGGTTGAGTATGTTTCCGGTCAGGAGTATTCGGTCACGGTGGTTGCCGGAGTGGAAAGCGGCGGACAAGAGCGAAGTTTGCGCATACATACTGTCCAGGTGCTCGATCATTGGCCTCCAGAAAAACCATATCACCGTAACACGTTCAAGCAGGCGGCGGATGCAGCTGATCTGACAATCTCTCCGGGGGAAACCGAGTCCGTCGTCAGCAATTTCGTCCTGGATTCGGACAGCGCGGCGGCAACCGCCAACGTCAAAATCGTTGCCTGGGCCCAGGCAATATCGGCTTCGGGCCCGGGACACGTATATCAGGCAGCCATCCGCCATTGGCCGCTGGTAGCAAACCCCGGCGATGTGGATGGCGATGGTCATTCGGACATCGAGGACAATTGCCCGAATTGGTATAACCCTGATCAAGCCAATGCGGATGGTGACGAACTGGGAGACGAGTGCGACAACTGCCCACTGGCCGAAAACGATGATCAGGCGGATGCGGATGAAGATCGATTCGGCGACGTTTGTGACAATTGTCCGGCACTCCACCACCATAGCCAGGATGACGGTGATAGTGACGGAGTGGGCAACGTTTGCGATTCCTGTCCCGAGGTGCCGGCCCCAGCCGGCGCGGACCCATTCGGTCGTTCCCTGGGCACGATTGACACTGATTGCGACGTTGATCTGGATGACTTTTTGCTGTTCGCGGAATGCCTTTCCGGCCCTGCGGCAAGCTTCGCCGGTCAATGTCCGGAGGAGAACTTCCTCAGAGCCGACTGCGACGATGACACGCGTGCGGATCTTGGTGATTTTGCAGTACTCACCAGGAACTATACCGGCTCACTGACGAGCCCGCCCCTGTATGTTGGTGCTTCGTCTTGCCAAGAGTGCCATCAAAGCAATCACGGCTCGTGGCTAACCACGATCCATGCAACCGCGTTTGACACTTTGACGGCAAGCGGTGACGGGAACAACCAACTGTGTCTCCCCTGCCATACGGTGGGCTATGGAGCACCGAGCGGATTCGTTGATCAGGTAAGCACACCACAACTGGTCGGTATCCAATGCGAGAACTGCCACGGCCCCGGGAGTAACCATGCGGCCCATCCGGAAACCGTGCATTTGACAGTAGATCTCAACGCCACGCTGTGCGGGGCGTGCCATCAGTCATGCCACGGACTCTGTGGCGAAAACCATCATCCACAGATGGAGCAATGGTCAATCTCAAAGCATGGAACGGCCATGGAGGACATCCTGTTCGCCCCTGAGTTTCAAGATGAGTGCATGCGCTGCCACTCGACAGCCTATCGTTTCGCACCGGAAGGTGAGAAGCCTTCCAAGTGGGAGGCGAACAACATCGAATGCGCCGATTGCCATGGTCCCCACGGAACGGCGAACCCAGGACAACTGCGACTTCCGCACGAGCAACTGTGCGCCCAGTGTCATACAACAGAGGGAGCATCTCCACCCGATGTGCCTTTGCAGGCTCAAACGGAAACGCTGCACGGAACAGGAGGCTATAAGATCGACGGCACGCCGTTGAGTGGCCCGTACTCTCAACACTGGTGGGGAATACCTGATGAATGTTCAGTGTGCCACGTGCATGCCGAACCATATGGCGGCCCTGAGCAGCCAGTCAACAGCGGCCATCTTTTCACGGCGAACGTACGGGCCTGCACCCCCTGCCACAGCGAGGAAGTGGCTACGATGCTGCTGACTACCACTCGGGACGAGGTGGGAACGCGCCTGGCCGACATTGCTCGATACTTCGACCCCGGCGATCCCCTCTATGTCGACCCAGCGATTCTCACCGGAGAGGATCTTGACCGCTACATGATAGCCAAGTTTGACTACGAATTCGTGCAGGCAGACAAATCAGCCGGAGCCCACAATCCAGGGTACACGCGGTCTCTGCTAACTGAAGTGGAGAACTACTTGGGCATTGCTCCTTGGCTTTACCGCAAGAACACGAACAGTCTGGAGTCCTCCGGACCGTTTGCTTCCCTTTCCTTCAACACGACGGAGAAGCACCCATGAGATTGTCGCGCCGTGAGTTCCTGAAAGCAGCCGCAGCCGCCGTTGCCGCCGGCCGACTAGCACCAACAGCCTTCGCCGGGCTGACATCCGCGATGCGCGGAGATGCTGATCCCCGTGTCATCTGGCTGCAGGGAGCGGGATGCGACGGATGCGCTATCTCCTTTCTCAATAGCGTCCACTACGCCGAAGTGGATGACCTGCTGATCAATACAATTGATCTCGAGTTCCAGAGCAACCTGATGGCTGCAACTGGGGACTTGGCCGTCTCCATCGCAGAAAACGCCCGCGTGCAACCGGGTTATATTCTGGTTGTGGAGGGAGCCATTCCCACAGGCGATTCCGGCAGGTACTGCATGCTCTGGGGTAACACCACAATGCAACAGGGCCTCCTGCAGTACGCGGTCAACGCATCGTTCGTGGTGGCTTTGGGGGCATGTGCATCATACGGCGGCGTAACTGGAGGTTTGCCCAATCCGACCGATGCTGGGGGCGTCCAGGACATCATCGGCGAGGATTCGCGTTTGGTTAATATCCCTGGATGTCCCGCGCACCCGGACTGGCTAGTGGGAACACTCAGCTACATAATCCTGAATGGACACTTGCCACCGTTAGATCAGTACCGTCGCCCGCTGGAGTACTTTGGGCGGAAGATCCACGACAACTGCTTCAAGCGCGGTCGGCACTGCGGGCAGGATGTCTTCGCCAGCAAGTTGGGTGAAGAAGGCTGCATGGAGTTGCTCGGCTGCAAAGGAAAGAAGAGCTACGCAGACTGCTACATGCGCAAATGGAATAGTGAGGAACAAGGACGGTACGGCGTCAATTGGTGCGTTGGCTCCAAGAGCCCTTGCCTGGGCTGTGTCCAGCCGGACTTTCCTGATGGGATGTCGCCCTTCTATGTTCATTCGCCGAGCCGCAATGGCAATAGCTGATTGGGAAAACAGTGCGGAACGAGTAACACCGAGAGTCAAAGAATAAGATCATGGCAACAACCATAAAGCTCGATCCTGTAACGCGCATCGAGGGGCATCTCGAAATCGAGGTCACGATAGATAATATCGGCGGAGCCCCACAGGTAGTTGACGCCAAGTGCATCGGCACAATGTTCCGCGGATTTGAGATAATCCTCGCCGGCCGCGACCCGCGCGACGCCATCCCCTACACCCAGAGAATATGCGGAGTGTGCCCGGTATCGCACGCGACAGCATCCTCATTGGCACTGGACTCCGCTCTATCCGTCACACCTCCTGACAATGGACGGATATTGCGGAACTTGGTTCTCGGAGCGAATTTCATTCAGTCGCACATTCTGCATTTCTACCACCTGACGGCGCTCGATTACGTCGACACGAGCGGTATCCTAACAGACTCGCCTTGGACACCCCGTTACGTGACTGCAGATATGGTCGGCGGAAGTACGGCTCAGGCACTGGTTAACAACTATCTGCAAGCGTTGAGAGTAAGACGCAAATCGCACCAAATGGGCGCCATCTTCGCCGGCAAACTGCCCTGCATCGCATCCTTTGCTGCGGGAGGATGTACGGAGACTCCCACCGACGACAAGATCGCGGACTTCAGAACGCTGCTTACGGAAATCCGTAGCTTCATCGACAATTCCTTCATTCCCGACGTAACTACGTTAATCGGGTATTTCCCGACCTACTACAGTATTGGCACGGGCCACGGCAACCTGCTCGCCTTCGGGGCGTTCGAACAGTCGGCTGGCGGAAAGCTGCTTCCAGGAGGACGCTACACTGGCGGATCGCTGCTCTCGACGAATGAAGCGGCTATCACCGAGGATGTAACCGCTTCCTGGTTCACGCCTCAGTGTGGGAAGAAACACCCCTCAGTGGGCGAGACAATCCCTGATCGTGACAAGGCCGGTGCGTACACATGGCTGAAGGCCCCCCGCTATGCCGACGTGCCTTACGAACTGGGGCCGCTCGCCCGGATGTGGATTGCCGGTGAATACACAAACGGCATCTCGGTGCTCGACCGCCTCATGGCCCGGGCACTGGAAACCAAGAAGATTGCTGACGCCATGGATTCGTGGCTCGACGAACTGACTCCCGGGGCATCGGGCATAACAGCGAGTTCGCTTCCTCAACAGGCCTTGGCCATCGGGCTGACCGAGGCTCCCCGCGGGGCGTTGGGCCATTGGATGAGTGTAGACGGCGGGTTGATCAGCCGCTACCAAGTCATCACACCAACCGGCTGGAACGCGTCACCGCGTGACGAGCTTGGGCAACGTGGCCCGTTGGAGGCCGCCCTGATAGGAACACCGACTGCTGACACTAGTAAGCCCGTCGAGGTTCTTCGCGTTATCCATTCTTTTGACCCTTGTCTGGCTTGTGCAGTCCACATGATCCGACCGGACAGCCAAAGGATTGCCGGCAGCGTGATTGTTCAACCGGGAATCAGTTAGTAAACGTATCTATAAAGGCAAAAAGCAGAATCGATTCGTGACAATGTCAACTGCACCCCAGAACAACACGAGCCAGAATCCACGCCCCAAACCGATCCTTGTACTGGGCTTGGGAAACATACTTCTCCAAGATGAAGGCGTAGGCGTACACGTAGTAGAGCACCTGCTCACACTCGATCTGCCCGATCACGTCGAGCTGCTGGACGGCGGTACGGCTGGTTTTGACTTACTCGATCCGATAGCCGACAGACAGAAAGTCGTGATAATCGATGCCATTGACGGCGACTTGCCCCCAGGCACGATGGTCCGATTCGGTCTCGACCAACTAGACACAGAGCGACCCACTAGACAATCACTGCACGAAGTTTCCATCGGCGAAACCTTCGCTGCTGCGCGCAGACTGGGCGTCGCCCCGGCCGAGGTAGTGGTCCTTGGTATCAAACCAGCATCCTTATCGTACGGCCTGGACCTCTCACCGTGTCTCGCAGAGCGAATCCCAATCCTCGTAGACGAAGTGCTCAAGGAACTCCAGTTAGGCGACACGGCTCCCGCAGAGGCGACGGCAAAGCGCCAGACGAGAGCAGAGAACAATCGCAACCGGAGTGGGAACAACGTGCCAAAGTGCACAACGGCAAGGAGTCTCCTTGCAGTCCTATTCCTGCTCCTGATCAGCCAACAGGCTATCAATTCGCCGGCCTTTGCGGCACCGGCGTGGGGTACAAACTGTATGAGCTGCCACGGTCAACTGGAAACCGGCGACCTCACTATCTTCGGTGAGGACCTGACAGCCGATCCCGATGAGAGCGCCACTGGCGCTGCGGATCGTGGCCTCCTACCGGTTTTCCAGGTTGGCAAGGGACAAACGCGAGATCTCACAATTGAAGTAACGGGCCTGAGCGAAGAAGATCGCTACGCCGTGGAGCTCACGCGATTGCGATTTCCAGAAGTAACCGGAGGCGGCACATTGTCTTATGTAGGGGATTGCGCCTGGCTGGAATGGAAGAATCCAGGAAATCACTACACTGACCCCGCAATTGGGTATCAGTGGAGCAGCGGGCCTACCACGTTCGCTTTCACTATTAATGTCAAAAGCCAGACACCACCAGGCTTCTACGATCTCCTGTTCGCGCTGGCCGGCCACCAGGCATCCTCCGGAGAGCTGTTTTACACTGAGCACCACTTCTATCTTCAAGTAACTGCAAGCCCGGCTGACTACGATCACGACGGTGATGTCGATCTGGATGATTACGCTCAGTTGCGAAGATGTCTGGCCGGGCCCAACCAACCGGCCCCCATGCCGTTTTGCTTCCCACCCGATTACGCTGCAACTGACTTGGACGGAGATGGAGACGTGGACTTGGCCGACTTCTCCATATTCACCAAAAGCCTGTACTAGAACAAGCTCTGTTCAAGTGCAACTCGTGATGCCTGGTTTTCGCCAGTGGATTCTCGGTGCCTGACGCTACTCTTGGACAAACGACGCCATGGAAAAGCCCCCCTTTATCTGCCAATAATCACCTTCTTTGCAGGCGGATACGACGCCTGTTATGTCAGCGAGCCCTTTACACTTCTTCGCAAACACTTACGTCAGCTTGGTCGACTACGATGATGGAAGGGTCGCGGAGTGTCCCGGCCCCTTGCCATTTGTTCCACAAGAAAGGACCAGTCATGTCGATCATTGGAAGCGTCGGCGGGACGAACTCCGAGCTGATGCAGATGCTCCAGCGACTCGCTGGGCAGAGCGATGAAAGCTCGCAGGGAACCGCCGTAAGGGGCAGTCCGCCGCAAGGCGCACCGCCTCCTGGAGGCCCTCCGGATGGCGGAGCAATGCTCTCAGAGGAGGTTGCCTCATTCGCTGAGGAAGCGGGGCTCGACGCCGAGACAATAGCAGCTCTCCAAGAGGATCTGGAAGCGGCGATTGCTTCCGCGATGGAGAATGCAGAAGAATCTCAATCCACAGATCCGAGAGAGATCATCGACGGTGCCGTCACAAGCACACTCGCCGAATACGGTTTGGACGGAGAGGCTTTCATCTCGGAGTTCAAGGAGTCCATGCCTCCCGAGGGGGCCCCGCCTCCCGGGGCTATGGATGCTGCCAGTTCACAAGAGGATCTCATTACGCAGATACTCGACCTCGTCAGTGAGGGCACGGCATCTTCCGGCGCATATGGAAACCTCTCGCTGCTGGACACTCTCGCATGATGTGAGCGAAGGCGCTCCCGCACATCGTGCCCCTAAATCGCCACAACAAGGTTCCTTGATGGCAGACGCCTCACTACGGCGTCTGTCATCAGGTTCCTTGCCTCTCAAATGACATCGCCAATACCGAGAAAAGCAAGAAGTGCGCACAGAGAATCTGCTTATCGCCGCCAAGCCTGTAGGCTCACGCACATCACATCTGCAGCACACAGTGCCTGATCGTTAGTCGAGTTTGGCCGCCGCCCTGGTTGCTCTTCTTCTTTCGTTGACCGAAAGAAGACGCTTTCGCAGGCGCATAGCCTCTGGGGTTATCTCAATGAGCTCGTCTTCAGCAATGAACTCCAGGGCGATTTCCAGAGTAATCTCCCGTGGTGGCTTGAGCACGACCGTCTTGTCGGAGGCAGCTGCGCGGATGTTCGTCGATTTCTTGGCTCGACAGATGTTGATTTCCAAATCGTTATCGCGGCAATGCTCGCCCACTATCTGGCCCTCATAAACCTGATCCCCTGGAGCAACGAAGAACTCGCCGCGGTCAGTAAGGTTGTCGAGAGCGTAATTGGTCACACGGCCCGCTTCGTTGGCGATAAGCACACCGTTAGTGCGATGAGGCACTTCGCCACGGAAAAACTCATATTCGTAAAAATTGTGATGCATGATAGCCGTGCCGTTGGTGGCAGTGAGCATACGATTGCGCAAGCCAATCATTCCACGAGCGGGAATGGTGAATTCAATAAGCGAACTATCGCCACGATTTTCGACGTTGCGACAGATGCCGCGGCGGGCCCCCATGAGTTCCATAACCGGCCCGACGTGGATACTAGGAACATCAATCACGGCAAGCTCGATGGGCTCGGTCTTCTTGCCATCGAGCTCACGATAGATCACCCTGGGTTTTCCAACAGCGAGCTCGTAGCCCTCGCGGCGCATGGTCTCGATAAGAACAGACAAATGAAGCATGCCTCGCCCGGACACGAGGAATTCCTCCGGGGTGTGCCCAGGCTCAACACGAAGGGCCACGTTACTCTGCATTTCCTTTTCCAGACGATCGCGCAGGTGCCGTGAGGTAATGTACTTTCCGGATCGACCAGCAACAGGCGAGTTGTTCACCCGGAAGGTCATATTGAGAGTCGGTTCATCAACTCGCACTATGGGAAGCGGCATCGGTTTTTCCCTGCAGGCGATTGTGTCGCCGATGTCCACACGACTCAGGCCGATCACGGCGCAGACATCGCCCGCAGTGACAGTATCGGCCTTGCGCCGAGAAAGTCCGTCAAACTCCATCAGTTGGCCAATTCGGTCGTCATTGCGTGAACCGTCGCGGTGCAGCATTATGACATCCTGGCCTGATGAAATCGTGCCGGCAAACACTCTGCCAATCCCTATACGTCCCACGTAGTCGTTGTAGTCCAAGGTCGTGATCAACATCTGCAGTGGCGCGCTACTGTCCACATCGGGAGCCGGCACATGTTCAATGATGGTGTCAAACAGCGGAGTAATGGTGTCGGACGACTGCTGGAGATCTAGGGTGGCAAAACCCTGGGTAGCTGATGCGAAGACCACGGGAAACTCGAGCGTTTCGTCATCAGCGCCAAGTTCTATGAAGAGATCCAGCACCTCATCGAGCACATCCTCGGGACGTGCGTCGGTACGATCTATCTTGTTAACCACAACTACCGGTCGTAGGTGGTTCTCGAAAGCCTTGCGCAAAACGAATCGCGTCTGGGGCATGGGACCCTCAAAGGCGTCAACGAGCAGCAGGCAGCCATCGGCCATTTTGAGCACACGCTCCACCTCTCCGCCGAAGTCGGCGTGGCCCGGTGTGTCGATAAGGTTGATCTTAGTACCGTGGTAGTGAATGGCTATATTCTTGGAGAGAATGGTGATGCCACGTTCCCTCTCAAGATCGTTGGAATCGAGGATTCTTTCTCCCTTCAGTTCAGTTTCGCGAAACTGGCCACACTGCCGGAGCATCTGATCCACAAGAGTGGTCTTACCGTGATCCACGTGCGCTATGATGGCGACGTTGCGAATGTTGTCTATTCCAGGCAATTCCGGGTCCTCGGCTAGAGCATGCTCTGTTTGAGTGCAGCGTATAGAGTACTGTTTCCTCCGAGCGCCAATACCAACTCGACGCTGAGTATTCCTTGAAAACGCCACAGCCAATCCAGGGAGATGCAAGAAAGAAGGTCATGCACATCCAAAGCTATTCGGGAGGGAGAGCTTCAAGCTCCACTTCCCTTTCACAAGAAGCCGTGTAGTTGTAGCATCTTCATGGGAAAGTGCAACGGACGCCGGCTATTGACGCGGTTCCTATAATCGGATTGACCTGGAGCAAGTTCTGTACAGCTGTGGAGTCTGATGCCCGGTTTTCTCCGGTAGATTCTCGTTGCTCAACCCTGCACTTGGACTAATAACGCCAGAGCATTAGCGGAGGAAGTAATCATGATGGCTGAAGACTTCTTGTTCGTAGGATTCAACAGGAGAGTCGCGGCACTACACAAGCAAACAGGAGAGTTGGTGTGGCGTTGGAAAGCGCCAAGGGGTACAGGATTTGTTTCGTTGCTGGTGGAGGGCGAATACGTCTATGCCTCAGTCAACGGGTACACCTACTGTCTTGACGGCCGCACAGGATATGAGGTATGGAATAACCCTATGACAGGATTTGGAGTCGGCGTAACTTGTTTGGCAACCTGCAGCGGGTACACACCACACGCGCTGCCCGCGGAGGCGAAACGCGCAGACGATAGGCGAACTGATTGACGTGCCGGCAATGGAGATTGAGAGAGCACACTCGACTTAGCTCTCTCTGCCCCAAAATGTCGTGGGGGAAGTTCCATAGCCGAAGCGGCTTAGCCCGGGTGGACTCCCCAGAAACGTCACGCATGAGCGTGATATCCTGGATAATCTGTGAAGAGCTGAGAGCGGATATCCGATTGATACATCGGTCAGCAGCCGAGCGTGCCAACACATTCGCAATGGAGATAAACCATACCGGACACGCTTCTGCTGGCCTTTCTTTGAGCGCTAAGCCTGAGGACAACTGTTCCGGCAAGATCAACCCGATCGGCCGTCCATTTCCTGCCTCCCTAGACCCTGATTGCCGCAGTTCGTCTGTATGATATGATTGCGACGTACTTTGACCGGTTTAACCTGGAAGCCGATGTTGGCTGTGCCTTGCAGGAGGTAAGAATGAGCGCCGAGACACTTGAATTCAAGACCGATCTGAAGCAGCTTCTGGACATTATCACGCACTCTCTCTACTCACACAAGGAGGTCTTTCTAAGAGAGTTGATAAGCAATGCCTCCGACGCGATCGACAAAGTGCGCTTCAACTCATTGAGCAATGAGGCGATGTTGGAGGGCGATGCCGAGTGGAAGATCAAGCTGCATGCGGACAAGGAGGCAGGAACACTGACTGTCTCAGACAACGGTATAGGAATGTCCAGGTCGTCGATTGTGGAGGATCTGGGAACAATCGCCCGCTCGGGCACACAGGCCTTTCTCGACAGACTGTCTGAAACTGAGGCGAAGCAGCGTCCTGAGCTGATCGGCCAGTTCGGCGTTGGTTTCTACGCCTCCTTCATGGTCGCCGACAGAGTAACGGTCATATCCCGGGCAGCTGGCGACGGCGAAGGCGTGCGCTGGGAATCGGACGGAAAAGGCGAGTTTTCTGTGGAAGAAGCACAGAAAAGCGGGCGGGGCACGGATGTCATTCTGCATTTACGAGACGATGCCAAGGAGTTTCTGGAAGAGTGGCGCATCCGGCAAATCGTTACCAAGTTCTCCGACTTTCTTGAACATCCTGTCGTAATGGATGTAGAGAAGAACTCTGAGGCAGCAGAAGGGAAAGAGGCGCACACGGAGACCATAGAGGAAAAACTGAATACTCAGAAAGCCATCTGGCTGCGGAGCAAATCAGAGATTTCCGACGCGGAATATCAGGAATTCTACAAGCATCTCTCGCGCGATATGCAGGAGCCGGCGAAGACGATTCACTACAAGGTGGAGGGAGCAACTGAGTTCAACGCCCTGCTATTTATCCCTAAGCATAAGCCGGCTGATCTTCTCTGGAGTGAACCTAAATCGCCTCTCCAGCTATATATCAAACGTGTGTTCATCACCAATGATTGTCAGGCCTTGATGCCCACTTATCTGCGATTCGTACACGGCGTGGTCGATTGTGCGGATCTGCCCTTGAATGTATCCCGTGAGATGCTGCAACATAATCCGACGTTGGCGACAATTCGCAAGAATCTCGTGAAGAAAGTCCTCACAACATTAGACGGAATAAAAAACGACAACCGCGAGGAATACGTCGCGTTCTTCAAGGAGTTGGGAACTATACTGAAGGAGGGGATTAATCAGGATTGGGCAAACCGCGAGCAGATTGCCGATCTTCTGCTCTTCGAGTCTACAGCTACCGACCCCGGCGAATACCGCTCGCTCAGTGAGTATGTGGAGCAAATGGGGGACGACCAGAGCGACATCTACTACCTCACGGGGGAAAGTCGCAGCAGCCTGAGCCGTTCCCCATACTTGGAGGCCTTCAGGCAGCGAGGCCATGAGGTCCTGCTGATGACAGAACCCTTTGATGAATTCATGATCACCGGACTTCTGGAATACAAAGGGAAGGAATTAAAGGCGGCTGACAAGGGGGAATTGCCCGTCACTGAAAAGGAAAAGGAATCGCACGAACAGGCGAAACAGGAGTACTCCGGCTTGCTGGATTACCTCAACAGAAATCTGGATGATGTGAAGGAGGTTCGTCTATCCAACCGTCTGACGGAAAGTGCGTCATGCCTGGTCGTAGATGAAGGTGCAATGGGGGCACACATGGAACAGCTGATGGAGCGAATCGGTCGGGGAGACAGCGTAACGCCGGCCAAGCGCATCCTCGAACTGAACGGCAACCATGCAGTAATCAAAGCCCTGCACCAACTGTTCGAGGAAGCTGCAGATGATCCACGAATCTCAGTCCATGCGAAACTGCTCTACGAGCAGGCGGTAATCGCTGAAGGCTCGAAAGTGAAGGATCCCGGCCAGTTGGCCGAGTTAATCAACGACCTGATGATTCAGGACGCAAAACGGTGAATGCCGAGCAGAGGTGGAGACCAGCAAAGCTCTGCATACACTTGGCCGTAATCTATTGCTTGCTCCTAACGAGCGGATGCGCGGAATTCGTCCCGACCCCTATTGGGGCAAACGAACAAATAGGGATTCCCACCCGAGCGGCCGTTGTCTTTTTCGTGGACGGCGTTGATCCCCTAACTTGGGAACGATTGTTGTCGGAAGGCCGCCTTCCCAGTGTGCAAAGAATCTTCATTGAGAATGGATGCCAAGCCAAGCATGCAGTGGGCTCAATCCACAGCGTGACATACGCTAACTCCGTCTCTCTCATCACCGGCCTGTTTCCCGGTCATCACGGCATCCTGGGTAATCCATGGTTCGATCGGCAAGAGCTTTGCCTGCACGATTACAGAAGCCCCCTGACATTCCGACGAGTTAACAATGACTTCACGGCTCCGACAATCTTCGACACCCTTGAAGATGGTCTCACTGTAAGCGTTCAAGCACATACGCGACGAGGCGTAAGTATTGCCTATGACAATAAGATCGCGGCAGGACTTGATTGGTGCTTTGGTGAGTTCTCTCGGGTCGATGCACGAGTCGGACGCTCCGTGGGTCGAATCGCTCGTCGAGCTCGCCGGGAAGGACGCTGGCCTGAAATCATCTGGTGCTACTTCCCCGGCGTTGACGAAATAGGCCATCGCTACGGATCCGAGTCTCGGCAATACGAAGAGGAACTCCTGGTAGTGGACAATGCCATCGGGACATTCATAGCAGACCTGGAAGAGCAGAAACTGGCCAACCGAACCTGCCTTGCCCTTGTATCCGACCATGGACACGTACCCTTTGCATCAAACAGGAGAGCAGATCTCATTTCCCAACTGCAGAACGTCACAGAATTGCGAATATGCACAAGCGAGATCAGCGGCCGCACTCAACAACACAGAGAGCGAGCATTGGGCCGATACGATGCGATCGCACTGGACGGATCCTCCAGACACCTGACACTCTTCTTGCGCGGGAAGTCCGGCTGGAGAGAACGGCCAAGTTATGAAGAAGTAATGAACTCCTTGACGCCTTTGTTCAGCGACGCCGGCGAATGGCCTTTGCAGGGCGTATGCCTAATCGCCACACCTGTCTGCCAAGGGAAGGTCGATATCGTGACACCAGCCGGTGCAGCCACTATCGAACGACAGGTAATAAACGGAGAGAAACTGTACAGAATAACACCGAGTGACGATTGTGCCCGTCTGATGCTCTACCTCGGATACGAAAACCAAACTGACACCCAACCAGTATTGCCAGGCAAATGGCTGCACTCGCGCGAGTGGCTTCGCTTTACCGCAGCCACTCCATACCCGGATCTGGTAGTGCAACTAATCGAGCTGTTTGACTCGCCAAACGCCGGCGAGGTTGTCTTCTTTGCGGACGCCGGATGGAGTCTAAGGGGAAACTACAACGGAGGCCACGGCTCGATCTGTGCACGAGACCTGACAGTGCCCTTGTACTTTGCCGGGGCAGGAATCGAGGAGGGTAGCGCAATACCAGCAGCACGAACGGTGGACTTGGTACCAACGTTGCTTGACATCCTCCACAACGTGAAAGACAAGAGAACGATGCAGCCAACAGATGGAGTTTCTCTTCTACCAACCCTCGCTCCGTGAGGCTCCCTCGCATGCCATTGCTCCGAGTGTAGCGTCAAACACCTGGAATCTACCGGAGAAAGCAGACGTTCAGCCGCTACGCGTGGATGAAGCTTGCTGCCGCGTGCGCCCAAAATAGAAACGACCTCGGCATCCGCACGAACGCCGAGGTCGGTCTTGCCGCAAATCCATTCGGAGGCGCGCCTACGCGTGAGCCCCAGTGCTGACAACAGGAATGTAGTCCGGGTGCCAGAAAGCAGCACGAACTGTCTCCTCGATTCTGTCATCGGGAATCATTCGCCCAATATGCTTGTCGCTTGCGTATTTCACCACAGCGCACGCAATCTTGAAGCTCACCTCACGCAAATCGTCCTGGCTGGGATAGATCGCCCCCACCTCAAGACGCTCCTTACTAACGCACTGTGCCAGTGTATGCGAAGCAATGGAGAACATTTCGTCATCAATCTGTCTCGCCTCCGATACTACTGCCCCCAGTCCCACGCCAGGGAAAATGAAGACGTTGTTACCCTGGCCGATTACATGCGTCTTACCCTGATACTCAACATCCGCAAAGGGGCTGCCGCTAGCCACTATTCCCTTGCCCTTGGTCCATTCAATAGCCTCTTTGGGCGAGCACTCTGACTTGCTGTTGGGATTACTCAGAGGCATGATGAGCGGCCGTTCCACGTGCTTGGCCATCTCCTCGATCATCTCCTGAGTAAATGCGCCCGGCTGAGCCGTTGCACCGACAAGAACCGTAGGCTTCATCGCTCGAATAACATCGGTAGGTGATGGCTTGGCACCAACATCGAAGCCATAGTGCTTCATGACCTCCTCTGAAAGGGCAAACTCCTTCTTGAATGGCTCGCTGATTTCCCGGCCGACGTGCAAGAGCCCCTTGCTGTCAAAAGCAGCCATATTGCGGGCAATATCCTTGGCCGTCGCCCCATCGTTTTTCATCGCCGTCGATGTAAGTCGAGCGATTCCCGTGCAGGCCTCCCCTGCACCGATGAAGAGAATTCGCTGCTTCGAGATCGGCTGCCCAGTAATCCGTAGAGCTGCGAGAATTCCGCCGAGAGTGACCGATGCCGTACCCTGGATATCGTCATTGAAGCAGGGCACGCGCTTGACGTAGCGATCGAGAAGAGTGAAGGCATGATCCTTGTGGAAGTCCTCCCACTGAATCACAGCATTTGGAAATACTTCACGAACACCCTGCACAAACGCTTCAACGAATTCGTCGTACTTCTTACCCGTAAGCCTCCTCTTGGGATAACCGAGATACAGAGGGTCTGCAAGCAAGTCTGCGTTGTTCGTGCCAACATCCAGGCTTATGGGCAGACACTTTGACGGGTGGATACCTGCCCCAGCAATATAGAGGGCCAGTTTCCCAATGGGAATACCCATTCCACCGCACCCCTGATCGCCCAGCCCCAGAATCCGCTCATTATCCGTGACAACAATAAGACGAACATCCTTGTGCGGATAATTGCTAAGTACGCTGGGAATCTCATTAATATCGTCAGGAGTAAGCCATATACCCCTGGCCGTTCGATAGATGTGACTAAACTTCTGACACGCCTCCCCCACCGTTGGGGTATATACAATAGGCATCAACTCAGACATATTCTCAATGAGCACACGATAAAAAAGCACCTCATTGCGATCCTGAAGACCGGCAAGCCCTATGTACTTCTCCAGATCAGTGGCTTTTGCGCGAATCTGCTCCATCGTGAACTCCACCTGCTGCTCGATGTTGCAGACGGCGTGTGGAACAAGTCCACGAATGCGAAGCTCCTCGCGCTTGGCGCGATCGAATGCCAGCCCCTGATTGGTCGAGGGGTTGTACAGCAGCCAAGCCCCCGCCTTTCGTGTCCTGATCGTATCTCCACCCGACAAATCTCGCGATGCGGCGTCTATCACGTCCAGCCTCCTAAGTCTTGGGATGCCTGGCACCCCAGAAAACGAAAACCCCCACTTCGGGGTCCATTGTGAAACACGGTGCATCTGGCAACTTTCCACCAGACTTGCACCTTATTCGCTTATCCACCGCGGCCGATCTGTCAGAACGAAACGGCTCGCAGCTGCAACCTGAACCGCACTCAGCACTCTTTCCCCAAAAGATAAGCTTGATGTCGCACGCCAACCCTCGATCCGACGGATCTTCATAGCGCAACGACATACCTTACTCACTCCGATTATAGTGGATTCGAGCGAGAGTGCATCCGAACAGAGTGGCCGACACAATATGCCCGATCCGCAGCCTGCAGGAGGCTGCACGCCAAATCCATCGTTGCATCAGCCGCCTGTGCGATCTAAGATCGCCCCCTGGACAATCGATTCTGGCCATACCGGAGATTACGAATCATGCCTTATTCGCGGCTATCTCTAGCGTGTTGTGCTTCTTACCTCCTCATCTGCAATGTCCTATCAACGGTCGCAACGGCTCAATCCGCCGAGAAATACGTTGTCGCCGTTGGGCGGGCAGTAGGCACAGACAGTTCGGCAAAGCAAAACGCACTGGCGGACGCCAAACGAAATGCCGTCGAGCAAGCCTGCGGAGTAGTCATCAACGCCCGGAGTGAAGTGGAGGACTTTGCACTCAAGAAAGAGCGTATTCTGGCAGACGTCGTCGGGTACATCACAGCATATGAAGTGCGCCGAGAGTGGGATGCCGAGGGCATTGCCCATTGCGAGATTTCCGCCACGGTGGCCACAGGCAAATTCGAAGCCGATTGGGCCAAAATGTTTGCCCACATTCGAGAGGACATGAGCAACCCACGATGCATTGTGGTCATTACAGAAGACAACGATGTTGACGATTTGCACAAAGCAAAAGTCAATGGAGTGTGCCAGTCAGCCTTGGAGAACTACTTCCTCGCCCATGGCGTGCAGCTGATGGACAAATCCGTGGGAGACGACGTGCGTAAGCGTGACCTTGACCTTGCCGCCCTGAACGGCAACGTCAACCTCCTGGCCGCTCGAGCTGCGGCCTTCTCTGCCGATATATTGGTCTACGGACGGGCCGAAGCAAAAAGGGGCGGCACTTTGGACATTGGTGGACACACCGTTTACACCTGGGATGTGACATTAAACGTCCGCGCCGTACAAGCAGATTCAGCCCAGACGCTTATGTCCAACACCTACCGCCCATCCAGCCCATTCAAGTCAACCTCCAACGCCTGTGGCGATGAGGCGTTCACTAAGCTCGCCAAAGATGTCGCACGAGAGGTGCTTCGTGACATCGCAGACGCGTGGCAAAAAGGGCTGACATCACACCAGATATTCCGCGTGCAGTTCGAGGGTTGCTCCAGAAAGATATTCCGCCAACGAATCGCTCCGGCTCTCGTTACTATTCCAGGCGTTGCCCAAGGAGGTGAAGGGGTAAAACTTCGCGAAGTCGTCAACAACGTGGTGAACGCGGAGATCTACTGGTCATACGACATCAGCACTCTGGCCAACGCCATAGAAGACCTGGAGATCAGCGATGACGCTGGCGATATCGAGTTTGAGGTTATAGAGCAAAGCACCAACCGCATCCGCTGCAAAGTCATCTCAGGGCATTGACCTGCCTCGGCATGCGGTTTGTCGCAAAGCCGACACTAAAGCGTGGTAAGTCCTGGCGTAGCGTCAAACATCCGAAATCTGCCGGAGAGAACAGGCGTTCACCTGCCACACTTGCTTAGAGCTTGCTCAGGTGGTCCTTCATCTGCTCCTTGCCCTCCTGTTTACGCGGTGAGCCTTGCTTGAGCATGCCGTCGCACGCCTAATGCGACCACATAAGGACCGGCTCTCCCTCCGAGTTCCAGACGCTACAACCAAACGGAACTTGCTCTACAGCCCAATGTACTGTCTGGAACGACGCACAAGCATGAGCCCCGTACACATGAAAGGCACCATCGTAATGATTCCAGCTCCACAAGGTGCGGCTGCAGCTCCGGAACCCGTTCCGTTGCTGTTGGCATCCAGGGTTAAGTAGTCGATGGGATCGTTCTGTACGCAGTCGATTATCCCATTATTGTCGACATCGGTGTCAGCAGTGCCGCACCCACAAATACCCTCTTCCGTTTTTCCGGAGTCGTCTGGACACTCATCAACGCAATCGGGATAGCCATCCGAATCTGAATCGGTCTCATCGGCATCACACCCACATTCGCCGGCAACCGTCTTCTCTTCGTCGTAAGGGCACTCATCGTCGCAATCAAGAGTGCCATCGCCGTCCGTATCAACGTCCTCCTTGCCACAGCCGCATAGACCCGGATCAGTCTTGTCCGCGTCATTTGGACAGCCGTCGTCACAGTCATTCACACCATCACCGTCGCTATCACTGTCGGCGGTGCCGCATCCACAATCGCCGTATTCCGTCTTGCCCGAATCGTTGGGACAATCGTCACACACGTCGCCCGCGCCGTCGTTGTCAGTATCAGTCTGGTCGTCATTGGACGTGTTGGGGCAATTGTCGGCGCAGTCGTTGATACCATCACCATCACTATCAGTGTCGTAACCCTCGCTCCCCGGAGCGCAAACACTCTTAACCGGCATGCCGGCATCACTGAGAATGCCTATTTCTATTTCCCCAACCGAGTGCCTGACGCCGAAATCAGCGATCGGGTACATGAGGCTTCCCGCCCCGCTTGACATGGCTACATGCGAGTAGTCACCAGGCCGAAAAGTGTCCGCCATGGGAATAGGGCCGTTGTAGGCCTCAACGGCGGCGTCTCCGGCTTGAGCATGTCCTGACCCGTATACTTCCGCATTCATGTCGTACGTACTCAGATAGGTCGCAGGATCTGAGAAGTATGCATCCAAGGAGATTATGCCAAAGATGTGCCCCAGCTCATGAAGAAACGTGTCGTAGATGTCGTAGAGATTCACGGCCGGATCCGATGGATAACCCATGTAGTAGTAACTCAGATACATCGGCGCGATAACAATCTCTCCATCAGGCGACACGCCGTTCGGGTCACCTTTTCCCCGAATCTCCCAAATGGTTCCCGCCTGATAGACTGCCGCACTACCGTAATAGTCGCCCGTCCCCACCAGTATGGGGCCAGCTGACATGAGGTATTCCCCATCACCGTTGTCGAAGCTTACCTCGATTTCGATGCTCGCATCACCATCAAAATACTGGCCCCACTCGTTCGCTGCAGCCAGCAGAATGAATTCCAGATCTTCCTGGTACGAAGCATAGGTACCTGACGGGTCATCGAACGTTATGGTAAACGTCACGCCAGATTCGCTGCTGCCAGGCACTGCCTGTGATGCCGGATCCGGCAACTGATCAAAAGGAATCAGCGTGATGTTCCCCGGCTGGCTGGCTTGCGCAAAATGACAGAGCCCCATGGCAGCGCTAAGGATTGAGACTACACGAATGGTACGCATGACTGATTCTCCATATTACCGGACGCCCAAGCGTAGTGCCCAACCTTTCCGGCTTTCCCAATAACTCAGTTGAGCTTCAGGCCGACCTTGTTCAGCCACAGTTAATGGTTCTCGTTTGAGAAGTCGGATTCCGTATCAATCGACTTCAGCAGAACTACGCCAGTGGCCGTCCGCCGCGTTGATGCCCTTTATTATTGCGAGTCGCATGTCCAACCAGGGCCTATATCCTCTTCTTGCCCAGTGGCCATCGAGTCTAATCCGCTGATATAGCAAAACCTGATTGCATTCCTCAGGCCCCCTTCTTGCTATGGGATACTGCTAATAGAGTCATACGATTCAACCATGGGAATGCACAAGAACCCCCAGCTGCTGGCAACTAAGACAGTACGTATGCATGTCATGCCTTACATTCAGATTACTGTTCTCGGACGTTGCCCCCGCTCAGCATTGGGCCTCGGTTAAGAACGACATCATTGATGTAAACGGGGATTAGCACGCAGCGATGCTTCCAGCGAGAATCGTGTCGCCTCCGCAGCGGACTCGAACCTGTCAAAGCGAAGCCCGTTAGCGGACACCTCCGGACCCGGTTCTTCTCTGATAAACCCTTTGCTATTCAACAGTTGAGCTACTACCACCCCAGAGGCTGGGCACATCAACCACTACTTGACATATCATGAGGTCTTGATATTTTAATGTCATGCCCCCCAAGAAGGTCAAGAAAGTCGCATCGACGGTCAAGAAACCGCTTTCGGATGAAATCCTGAGCGAAACCGCGCGATTGTTGCGCGTCCTCGGCCATCCACATCGCCTACGCATGATCGAGGTGTTGCAGCACCAATCATGCACTGTCGGCGAACTGGCCAAAGCGACCGGGCTCGCCCATAGCGCTTGCAGTCAACATTTAAACCTAATGAGAGCCTACGGAATTCTGACCAGCGAGCGTGGCGGCAAAAGCGTTTACTACCAAGTAAAGCATCCCAGCGCCATCGGGGTCATAGAATGTATAAAAGCGAGAATGGGCAAAAAACAACCATAAAGGCAAGGTTCGTCGTGGCCCAATCAATGAGCTAACCTTTTTCAAGGAAACAAAGAGAATGGGCATCAAGAAGTTAGTAATCGTGGGCGGAGTAGCCGGCGGCGCAACAGCAGCAGCGAGGGCACGACGCCTTGATGAAACGGTTGAGATAGTTGTCCTTGAAAGAGGACCACATATATCATTTGCCAATTGCGGCCTCCCGTACCACATAGGCGGTGATATCGCTGTTCGAGACGATCTCTTGCTGCAAACGCCAGACTCCCTCCGCGCTCGATACAATATCGACGTTCGCATAAACAGCGAGGTCACAGCCATTGATCGAGAGAAGAAGGAGGTAACAGTAAAAGACAGGACAACCGGCAGTGATTATGTCGAAACGTACGACAAGCTGATTCTCGCACCTGGTGCCACCCCAGTACGTCCCAACCTCCCGGGTCTTGACTCAGATCGCGTGTTGGTACTAAGAAACATGCAGGACCTTGATACCATCAAGAAGGTCCTTGATTCCGGAATATCCAATGCTCTCGTCGTCGGAGGAGGCTTCATCGGACTGGAAATGGTCGAAAATCTCGCCGGCCGGGGAGTCAAAGTTGATCTCGTTGAAATGCTCGAACAGGTCATGCCTCCCCTCGATCCTGAAATGGCATCCCCTATTCACGATCAACTGACATCCAATGGCGTCGGACTCTACCTTGGCAAAGCGGTCCAGAAGTTCGAGCAAGTCGACGGACGAGTAATGTCCACACTCAGTAGTGGCGAGCACCTGACCTCCGATCTCGTGATCCTCTCAATTGGCGTAACGCCGGAGTCAATCCTTGCTGTCAACTGTGGATTGGAGACCGCTCTGCGCGGCGGAATCAAGGTCAACAAGCATATGCAAACCTCTGACCCAAACGTATACGCCGTGGGCGATGCAGTTGTCGTAACCGATTGGGTAACCAAGAATGACACATTGCTTCCCCTCGCCGGCCCGGCCAATCGCCAAGCCCGCATCGCCGTCGACAACGTCTTCGCACGCGCTAGCACCTACCGCGGCTCACAAGGCACCGGTGTCGTCGCCGTGTTCGACCTGACCGTAGCCATGACTGGAGCAAACGAGAAGACTCTCATAAGGGAGGGAATCGAATTCGAAAAAGTATACATTCACCCAGATCACCACGTAACCTACTACCCAAACGCCGAAAAACTGGCGATCAAGCTCCTCTTCAGCCGACCCGATGGCCGCATCCTTGGAGCCCAAATCGTCGGCAAACAGGGAGTTGATAAGCGTCTGGATGTTCTGGCCCTGGCAATTCAGGCCGGAATGACAGTATACGACCTCGAAGAAGCGGAATTGGGTTACGCACCACAGTACGGCGCCGCCAAAGACCCTATCAACATGGCAGGGTTTGTCGGCGCTAATACGCTGCGAGGCGATGTAAAGAACGTCCACGCAAACCAACTGAACGGTGGAACCATACTTGACATTCGCGATGACGATGAGCTGGAAGTCGGCATCATACCCGGCGCAACGCAGATCCCTCTGCCACTCCTACGACAGAGACACGAGGAATTGAGCAAAACCGACCCGATCTACGTTTACTGCCAGGTGGGCCTTCGTGGCTACATTGCTGCACGAATACTGTCTCAATTGGGATACGATGTGCACAATATTTCAGGTGGGTTCTTGACCTACAAAATGTTCTTTCCAGACAACGGTGGCGTCAATGCCGTTGGAACAGGATAAACCCGACTTGGATAACGCTCCCCTATTGCCGGTGTGGCGGCAGTGATATGGGAAAAACAGATTCGGCTATACTGTTAATGCGCTTGCGCATGCTCCGATTCGCGTTCCGACTGATGCTCATCCATCTGTTTGCGTATGTATTGAACATGCGCGGACTCAGCAACAACACAACCGGCTGACTAAGGTGCAGTCCTGCGGCCATCCGGCGAAGCAGCTCTCTCTGCGGTATGCTAAGAGGCAATTGACGCACAACCTCCGTGAACAAGGCTTTAGCGTTATTCAGTTCACGCCTGCGCCTCCGCTGTATTGTGGCATAGATGAGATACGCCGTACCCGCACCGGCCAGCACAACGCCCATGATCTTCAAGAAATCCCAAGTGAGCGCCGCTCCGCCCTCGGAAAAGTGCTCTTGGATCCCACGCATTCGCGAAGGGGCCATCTGAGCCAGTACTACATGTCCTACCGCCTGAATCATATGGAAGCCTCTTCGGTTTGCTCCTGCTCCTGACCGGACCCGGGCGTCCTATCGGCAACCGTATCGAGAACGCGGCGTGCCCGTCGCATCACCCGTGAATCCGGGTCCTCTTCGGCCATCGCTCTCAGCCGGTCGGCAACCGCCACAAGTTGAAGCCGCTCCACAACCCAGAGAGCGCTCACCCGCTGCTCAACCGCATCACTCTCCAGCATGGCAAGTAACTCCTCAGCGGCCTCTCTAACACCCAACCGCAACATCGCCTTGACTGCATTGGCTTTTACACGATTGTTCTGTGCGTGGATCTTGGGCTCAATCTGCTCTTGCTTCTCCGGCCACTCCAGTTCATCCAACGCTTCTATGGCATTCGCCTGAACTCGGTCGTCCGGTTCATTGAGCGCGGCACGAAGAACACGCCTACTCGCCTTCGTCCCCAATATCCCCAACATCGGAATCGACATACTGCGAACCACGCTGTCCTTGTCGTTGGCCGCCTCGTGCAACTCCTCCTCAAATTCCCGAACGAGCTGCAGATCGCGAATGATCTTGAGAACCCTCAGCCTTTGCTGCGAGTCCGAGTCATGCCATTTCCGGCGAAGTTGCGGTACAAAATCAATTGTATTTTCCATTACTATTCTGCCAATAGACGCGCGATCAGACGTGGGTATCGAGTCGTAGTCCTGCCAGTACGGACTGAACGTCGTGATCTCCATAGACGTTTGAGCATCATGCGCTACCGGTACCCGCTTCTCGTAACCACCAGGCAGATCCAGCCCCAGAGGAGCGTTTCCTCTGCGGTTCAACTCCAATTGGGCCAACAGAGACATCGATGAATCGCTTCGCGATGCCACCGCCTTCAACGCCTGCTCAGTGCCTTCAAGTGGATTCTCAATCAGACACCAGATCGCCGCACGAGACGCCGCCTCATCCTCACAAAACGCCAGTTGCATCAATTGGGAAACCTTGGCCCCCTGCTTGCTCCCACAAGCGGCAAGCAGCTTGATCGCCGAGCGACAACGAGCCGGATTGCTGCTATCGATTATCTGTTCGGCATCCTGCAGACACTCTATCTTCCGAACCTTGATGCACGACCTCTGCACACCCTCGTCCGCCAAAAGCCAGGCCTCGTCCAACAACAATTCCCGGAACTTCGCGCTTTCACTCGTGCCTATAAACTCAGCAGCAGCCTCGGACAACTGCGGCGATCGCAAAGCCCGCAGGCAGTACCCTGCAAACCGAGGATCCGGCATCCTGTTGACGAGATTGTTGAAAGCTCGCGCAACCTTGGAACGGGAGTCGTTCGCCATCCGCAAAATCGAATCTTCGAGATATCGAGAAAGCCAAGCGGCCGCCGTGATCACCTCGCCTCTAAAGTGCAAAGGCCAACTTGCCAATCCCCTTCGAATCGCTCCGGCAAGATGATCCATCTCCGTCTTCGGATGGGATTCCCGAGATAAAGAATAGACAATGTGTCTTCCGGCGTGCTCCTGTGCCTGATCAACCAGAGAAAGGAGAGTCTGCGCGGCCAGCTCCACCGTCTTACGACAGGAATGAGTAAGCGCCTCCCCAACCAGATAAGCCAACTTGCAATTCCGGCTCTCACGGATCAAAGCCAGAGCGGACTCGCGCACCTCAAAGTGCTCATCCGCTATACATACTCGCACACCCGCAGCCAACGCATCAGTCTGAGTCGCCAGCATATGACGCAGGTAATCGTCAGCTTCCTTCCAGCCCACAACCAGCTTGACCAAAGCCGGCTCATAACCCCGAGCCAGCAGCACGGAGAGAGCCATCTGCTGATACTCAGGCTCCATCTGCTCGATCACCCCCGCCAATGCGATGTCCGCCGCCCTGTTCCGAGTGCGAAGCAGGATTGCATATGCCGGTGGCCTGGTTGTTTCACTCGCTGACATACTCTCAAGGGTATATCGGACTGGAAGATAGCGCGACTTGTGGCCAGGACGGAAGTTGAGGATCGTCTGCAGATCCACCTACCCTCCTTGCCAATACTGATGATGCTTCTGAAGACGGTGCAGCAGCCCCACACACCGCACAAAGGGGAGGCAAAACCGGCGAAGCCTTACTCGCTCCAGCCCAACGTCAAACACCGAGAATCCGCCGAAGAAAACCGGGCTTCAGACTCTACACTTGAATTGAACTCGCTCTACCTGCCGACTCTCTGGCCCAACTCCTTGCCGAATATGACCAGATTGCAGTGCGTTTCATCGTCCCAGCATATACCGTTGATCTTGAAGCCCTGACTCAAAGCCAGACTCAACCCGGGCCGATGTTCGTTGCTACATTCCAAACGTGCCGTGTAATAGCCATGCTCGCCGGCCCACGCTAGCTGAGCTTCAAACAACTGAGAGGCAACACCAATCCCCCGAAAAGCAGGAAGAACGCCAACCAGCCAGCAAAACCAGATACCTGGTTGATATTCGTACCCACACGAGAAGCCCACCGGCCGCCGATCCAGATCAGCAATAAGATTGAGGATGGCCGAACGTTCGTGAAACCGATGTTCGAAGAACTCTGTCTCAACGCGAGGCTGAAAAACCTCGTTGTAGAGATCTCTGATAAGGCCTGTCTCAGACACCCCTACTAGATTAATCTCGGCATTGGCCATTAGGATTCCTCCAGGAGTTCCTGTGCTAGAGTATACGATACTCGTCTGCAAAGGATCTTGAAGAAACCCTTGTCTACTTATGCACGACAACAACCACGCTCAATCGACCAGAAGTCAATCCCAGGCCTCATTCACCCCCGGGAAACTTGAAGTCGATAACCTGCATCTCCACTCTCCGAACGCCTCTGAATTCGTTAATCACCGGCTCAAAAGCAACTCGGCATCGGCGGTGCTCCCTGAGCGCCTCGTTCTTATCGGCCGCTCCAAACGCTATGCCGCGCATTACCGCCCCCCCATCACGAAGAGAAAGCTGTAGATGCTGACCTGACGAACCGACGCATCGGGGCTCCTCGACCAACTCCAGCCATTCCGTAGCCAGCACAGGCTTCGGATTCGCCTGCCCAAAGGGACCCAACGCCTGTATCGCTCTCACCGTCCGCTCATCAAGAATCGGTAGATCCACCACCGCATCGATCTTGAGCCTCGGCAGAAGAGCAGTACCACTCAGAACATTGCCCGCATATCGGACGAAAGCCTCGCTAAACTCGGGAACCAATTCCCGCTCAATACGCAACCCCGCGGCCATTGCGTGACCGCCATGACTTACCAAAAACTCAGCGCAATTCTCCAACGCCTCATTAAGCGCAAAGCAAGGGATACTTCTCGCTGACCCCTGCCCCATCGCTCCCTCCAACGCGATGAGCACTGCTGGCCTGTGATAACGCTCTACAACACGCGCGGCAACAATACCTATTATCCCCGCATGCCAACCCTCGGCAGCCAGAACAATCGCCCGACGCGTGTCGTCTGCCAGCCCCGCCTGATCAATCATCTCACAAGCCTGCTTAACATACTTCCGCTGAGTCGCCTGCCTCGTATTGTTGTGTTCATCAAGGTATATGGCGATTTCCCGAGCACGATTCTCGTCCGCCCACGTCAACAGATCGATCGCCAGCCGCGCATGGCCCATACGACCGGCCGCATTCAATCGCGGCGCAATCTTGAAGCCCACATCCGTACCGTCAACGGCAGAATCAGACAAACCGGCCACCTGCAACAACGCACGCAGACCGGGCAAAGGAGTCTGTGGCAGCAATGCCAAACCGCGATGAGCTATGACCCGATTCTCGCTCGTAAGTGGAACAACATCCGCAATAGTCCCCAGTGCGACCAGCGGCAGCGCGTTGATCAGAAACTCCCTGTACTGGGGCAAAACACGATCGGAACCAGATAGCCTCTGAGCCACCATCCACGCCAGTTTGAACGCAACCCCCGCCCCACATAGATCGCCGTTGGGATATCCATCCTCCACCGTCGGATGAACAATGGCCGCCACCTGCGGAAGCTCCGCTTTCGGCTGATGATGGTCCGTGATTACCAGAGTGATGCCCTTCTCTCGCGCCACCTTCGCCTCGTCCACAGAGGTTATCCCGCAATCCACCGTCACGACCAACTCCGCCCCTTGCTCCGAGATAACCGCAAGCGCCTCCGAGTTCAGCCCATATCCCTCCTCGATCCGGTGCGGCACATAGTACGACACCTCTGCACCCGCCAGCTTGAGCAGATGCCACAGCAACGCCACACCAGTAATGCCGTCAACGTCATAGTCGCCGTAAAGAACTATCTTGCAGCGTCTCTCAATCGCCTGGCAGACAACGTCGGCCGCACGGGAAACACCCGGAAGTGTCTCCGGTGGCAAGAGCCCGTCCATGCGCGGACTGACAAAAGCCCGCGCCTCATCCGCCGTCTCCACCCCCCGATTGTGCAGAAGCTGCACCACCAGCGGCGGGAGACTCCACTCCGCCGCCGCACTCTGCCACCTTGGCCACTCCGGACTGATTATCCATTCCTTCTGCATCTAAAACTCACTCTGAATCAACCAACCTCACACCGCTCCCTAAAGCGCTGTAAGTCCAAGCGTGGCGTCAAACTACCGGAATCTACCGAAGAAAACAGACATCCACCCGCTACACTTGGATAAAGCTTGCTCTAGTCCCCACTGAGTCTATAGCGTTTCTATGGAGTTGTCAGTCCGAACATAGCCTTACAGCGTTACTATCGCGTTGTAAGTCCAAGCGTAGCGTCATACCCCCTGAATCTACTGGAGGAAACAGGCTTTCAAACACTACCTTTGGATAGAGCTTGCTCTAATCCAAACGCAGCGTAAGCGGCCGAGAATCTACCGGAGAAAACCGACCGCCACACGCCACGCGTGAGTAGAGCCTGCTCGATAGCGTTGTATGTCCAAGCGTATCGTCAGACACCGAGAATCTCCCGGCGAAAACCGACCGCCACACGCTACGCGTGAGTAGAGCCTGCTCTAAGCCCGAAGAATAGGCCGCACGCCTTGACTAAATCCGCCCCAGGTGCCATCATTCCGGTCCAACGAAGGAGGCGTAGCTCAGTTGGTAGAGCAACGGCCTTTTAAGCCGTAGGTCCTGGGTTCGAGTCCCAGCGCCTTCAGTCCAAAAACCGAGCGGAAACAGTCGCAATCGACCGTTTCCGCTCGTCTCACATACACTCACCCCTCGAAGACAATCACCTAAACCATCCAATCCGCGACATCGCCATCACACCAACCCCAACGTCAGCATCAAGCAACAGAAGCCCCCTGAGGCAAACCGAGTTCCAAACACTACCCTTGAATAGATCGTGCTATTGCGAAACAAAAAAAACAATCTCGCCGCAAGAATACGTCTCTTCCGACGGGATTGCAGGTTCGCCCGCTCACAAGCGGCAATAGTTACGGACACTCAGTCGCGGGACATACGCATAAACCACTTGACGTGAGCCAAACTCCAGTCAAGCGTATGTAAGCTATATCAGCGCCGTTCACGTTTCCGTCGCGGTTCACATCTGCCCTGGGGTTCGCTGCCTGCAAACATGGTAAAAGCCAATTGACGGGTTGACGAACCAAGGCTATATCCCCACTGTTTACATTCCCATCACAGTTTGCATCCGCATCCGCGCAAAGCTCGCACTCGTCCGGCACGTCGTTGATGTTACATTCACCACTCGTGGCGAAATTGATGTCGCACTCGTCCGGCATTCCATTTGTGTTGCAGTCATCGCTGGTTCCACTGGCTACATCGCACTCGTCAGGAATGCTATTGCTGTTACAGTCGACGCTTGTCCCTCCTTGAATATCCAACTCATCATCCACACTATTACTATTGCAGTCTGTAATCACAACAAGAAGATACTCATACACTCCCATGTCGATTATCGGCGCCGTGCCGTAACCTGAATCAACCGTATTGGGATCGTCCAATTTAGAGTTCGAGGGACATCTATGAGCAAGCCGTTGTCAAGACGAAGACGGGGACGCCGCTTTCACTGCTTGGTTTCTTCAGTAGTATACTCCCTCGCTGGAGCACACATAAGTCGAACCGGCTGGGTTGACCGCATACATCCTGATTTGCGTCGCGCCGAGCCGCTCTTTTTCTGATTCCAGTACGTCCCTCACTGTCTCTACAGGACCGAAGCGGTCGAAATTGGATTGATACCAAAGTAGTCCATCATCATCCCTAAACAAGGTGACTACATGCCCCAGCCATGGCTCTGACTCCAGATCATAACTGAAGCTTACTATCTCGGAATAGTAACCATGCTCCTCCAGAATGTGGGAAAAAAACGTCGCATAGTCTTTGCAGTCTCCCTTTCCAACTACTAAGAACTCCTCGGGAGTATATGATACGCACCCATCGTGGTACTCATATGGCAAATGCCACATCATGTAAGCCAGCACGTCATCAGGTGTCATCAAACCAGCGACAGCGGTATCTAAGTCCGCATAGGGTGCAAAGGGGAGACCACACGACGTCCCTAACAAGGCAGTCAAGAGGATACACAGGGTGCTTATTTTGCTTCTGACCATTGGACTCTCCTATGATTGACCAACGACAGCAATACCGCTGTATACTAAAGACAGGAACCCGTCTGTCAATTTCCGTATCTTGCTGTATGCAAGGCGATGCTCTTCAACTTAACGGTTTCTGCAAGATCTGTCCGAGCGTGCTTCCTATCACGTTACACAACACCAACCGGCAGGGACAGAATTGCGGGGCAGGCATCAATTGTTTATCCCTATTCCGCTTCTTCGTGACACTCCTAACCTTCTTCGGCCTACAGACAACGCACGCAGTCCTTTGTTCAGCTTCGTCTCCAGTTGGCCTATCCAACTATCCGTACCCAGTGGTCGACCGGTATACAGGCACGTGCGAATCTCCTCCGAACTGCCATCATCGTCCGCGCGACCCAATTGGTCTTTCTACTTCTCCGCCCTGCACACGGCCTTCCACCACTCAAGATCCAGAGGCTCCGATTCGTGTGACTGGAGCTCCGGAGTTCCAAGGACAACATATCCAACTCGTTTTCTACGAGCTTAACGAAGAGTCGAAAAGCCCCTATTCGGTATCACCCAAGACTATCCTGCTTCTTGATTTAATCACAATCAACTGTACTCCCCCCGTCGATCCCCATAAACTGCCACACGGTTCGGTCTTCCGGGTGTTCCCTATCTCCATCGCCACTACCTAATCCTACTCACAAGCTCACCACCGCCCCAAAGACCTCTCCATCACACCACCGCCCGCCCCCGCACCAATCCGCCTCCTCCGACCGCTACCACCCTCTACACCCCCTAAAGCCACCTCAGACACCCCAATTTCACCTACCCTAACATCACTTTCGGGACATTTTTCCAAACTTTTTTTTCGCACCTGGCGCTAGCGCCAGCCGCGATTTTCACCCCTCACCCGACCCCATTATAAAAAAAAAGCGGAACACCGGCGCCCTTATATCGGGTGGAGAGAAGCGCCATCGCCGAGAACAGCCCCAACCCTCCCTCGACGATCAACAGAACCCCACAACACCCGGACGATTTCCGGAGCCCCAAAGACCACCGCAACATGCCGGCCCCAGAGCCCTGCACCATGCCATCACCGAACTCACCGGGCCCCTGGCACCACAACGCTGGCCTCCGCGGCCCGCCCTCGCCAGAGCCAGCGTCACGACTCTGGGATGCACACTGATATAAAGGACACCGGCCACTCGCCCCGGTCCCCAAGCCCACCCGGGCAAGCTGGCCCCAGGAGCCACCGTAACTGCCCCGGCCACTGGCACGCCGCCCCGCAGGCCCGGCGTCGATCGCCGCGCAGCAGTCCACGCGGGCACCCAAGCCTTCTGAATCACCCGGGCTGCCCCGGCGCATCGAACGCCGGAAGCCACCGCGCGCCTCCTGGAGGAAACCTCCTCCAGCGCCTCGCGCGACCCGACGGCCGAACAGAAACGCGATCAAAAACGACCGATTCGATGCAAAAACGACTCGAAATGACTCAAAACTGAAAGAAATCTGACCATGAACGCCTACATTTCGACGCGCGAAACACCAAAAAACGGCGATTTTCACCCCAATTCCACCCCCAAATGCGCGCCAATGTCGCTCAAATGCAGCCTGGCGCCCACTCAATGCGCTGTAAAAGCAGGGCTGGCGCACTCAAAAACGCGGTTCTTTGCACGAAAAAACGCCCATTTCCATAGGTCAAAACACCTATACACAACACTGCCGTCAATCAAAATCGCAACCCGTAAAACCCCAATCTCCTCCCCTTGGCCACCAAACTCTGACGCCCCCTTCCCCGCTCGGTCATCGCAAACGAAAACAGATGTTGTTCGCCCTTTTCTCAACCACAACACCCCCAGGTTAACACACACCTCCAAGTATGTCAGAAATGTATACTTGTCTTGTGCCACATCATGACATAAGCTTAACTTCGGTTGTGCACAAGACTCGCCATTCGAGTTGCCAATGACACTAACCAACGATCTGTGCACTACCACCGGCACGGAGTATGGGGCCAGAATTTGCATTAGGTAAAACCTGCAGCGTCACCTTCAACTTCGAGTCACAACTCGCCGACCGCTGCTTTAGCTATGTAGTCAATCGGATAGTCACTTTCGATGAGGTGGCTAAACCGGAATATCACCCCAATTTGAGCGACGCTCTCACGGGTCGGGGTTCGTCGCAGGAGAAGCTCTCATGTCCTTGTATAAACCAATATCGTCTGTAGCCTTGATCGCGGCCATCCTCTCGCTCGCCCCGTTGGCCATTGGCGATCCCCAATTCACACTCCACGATCCACTGGATTGGGAAACTGCCTTGCTCGGCGGGCAAATAACACCCCTTGCTCCACCGCAATGGAGCACCTACATGACTGAATGGGAACTCTATCTGACTGAGGGCGACCCCTACCCCCCGACGGACTATCTCTCTCCCGAGCTCTACGCCTGGGAGGGCATTAGCCCACCGGAGATTCCCGGACTCGTAATGGCCTGGGGAGATGGGGACACCCCAACCGGTGACTATGCCGCCGCCTGGCAGTTTGATTACCTCGAAGACCCCGACCTTTCCAACGTAACCATAACCATCACTGCCATTGCCCCACCTGGTATAAACCAATTATCTTTCTCCATACGCGACATCAATGGCAACTCAAGAGCCTGGTATTGGAATGTGGGTCAAACCGGAGATCCTATTCAGCACAACGTCACCACCACCATCGTAATTGATACCTCCAAAACCGGAGCGGCAGCAGCCAACCCCCAGGCCACTTCCCACATGCTCAACCCCGCTTACAATCCTGCCCTGGCGCAGTTCCTTGTCTTCGATGAGAATGGGTATATCGCAAGCCAGAATCCGGTGATCGCTCCCGGTGGTTTGCTTACCGGAGTGTGGAACTTCTGGTCCACACTTACCGTTGCCCAAAACACAACGGTTTCCTACAAGTGGGATCAACCGCCGGAGGAGTTCAACCCCGGCAACATCTACAACGGATGGAACGAAGTCTCCATATACGACGGTCCGCAAATCGTCGCCGACGATTGGTTCTGCGAGACAGATGACCCGGTAACGGATATCCACTGGTGGGGTTCATTCGTAAATTGGCAATCAGGGGACTTGCCTCCTGTCGTTCCCGATTACTTCGATATCACCATCTGGACCGATGTCCCCGCAACCAGCAATGGATTCAGCCATCCCGGCACGATCCTTTGGCAACACCAATGCTTTAATTTCACCACGGAGTTCGTCGGATGGGATTACGATCCGCGCACAGGAACGTTCGAAGCATGTTTCAAATACGAGCAGGATCTCCTACCTGATGAGTACTTCTATCAGGACCCGGGCCAGGGCATCTATTGGATCAGCATTGCAGCTGTCTATGCCGATCCGCTCGCTGTAGATTTTCCCTGGGGCTGGAAAACCCGGCCTAGGGACACGGCCTCTACCGCTCCCGATGATGCCGTTGTAATCCTCGACCCCACCGCCCCCGATATGACCTCTGCCTTCGTGTCCGGCTATCCCATTGAGTTCCCCGACGGCGTGTCCTGGGATATGGCATTTGAACTAACCTCCAAGAGACTCACTCCAGCAATCAAATGGGATCAACCACCGGTAATGGGCACAAACGGCTGCTACTACGGATGGGACGAGTATTCCATATTCGGAGATAACCAGATTGTCGCTGACGATTGGCTTTGTACCGATGCACGCCCAATCACCGACATACACTGGTGGGGATCATACATCGGCTGGGATTACCCGATAGCACCGCCCAATCAACCAGCGGGTTTCCACCTAGGTATCTGGACGGATATTCCCGCTACTAGCAACGGATTCAGCCATCCGGGATTTCTGTTGAACGAATGGACCGTATACATCGGCACAGACGTCAGTGAGATCTATGACGGCTGCGACCAATACCCCGGCCACCCGCTGGATGCCTGCTTCCGCTACGATTACTACATTCCTCCCGAGCAATGGTTTTACCAGGAAGGTGCCGACAACGTCTATTGGCTCAGCATATCCGCGATCTACCACAACAAGTGTGATGGCGATACGAACAATTCCGGGAACATCAACCTCCTCGACGTTGCCGAAATCAAGATACCTTCCTGCTGGCATATGCCGGCTACTGCTTGCCCGAACGCAGATGTCAACGGCGACGGCATCATCAACCAGCGTGACGTGGACGCCGTCATGTGTCAGATCACCGCCGGATGGCCCGATCCAACCTGTTGCGATTGCTTGTGCGACGGTGATGTGACAACAGATGGCCTGCTCAATCTATCCGACTTCACTCTGGTGCAAATGCACTTGGGAGATCCCTATACTTGTCCCCGGTGTGACATCGACTGTGACGGCGACGTCGATAATGACGACCTGGCCGTCATCCAGTGCCAGATGAACGCCGGCTGGCTCGATCCCTCCTGCTGTGTGACTACCGTGCCCGATTATCCATGGGGCTGGAAAACCCGCCCGCACAACTTCAACGATGACGCTGTGCGCATTTTCGACCCCACCGCGCCGTCACCCGGCATAGCCTACATAACAGGTGAGCCCATCGAGGACGAGTTGGGTAATTACTGGGACACCGCCTTCCAACTCACAACCGAAAGCGAGCTGGAGCCTTACGTGAAATGGTCACAGCCGCCTGTGCCCGTGGAGGACGTTTTCTATAACGGATGGAATGAATTCTCCGTGTATGAGCTACCGCAAGTAGTCGCAGATGATTGGTATTGCGATTCCCCGGATCCGGTGTCGGATGTTCACTGGTGGGGTTCTTTCCTGGGCTGGATTGAACCGGAGATTCCTGCCAACCTGCTGCCCGACGCCTTCCACCTGGGCATCTGGACGGATGTCCCCGCATCGGTGGACGGTTACAGCCACCCGGGATACATGATCTGGGAGAATATATGCAACACCTTCAATTGGGAATTCGTGGGTTGGGATATCGACCCGCGAGATCCGAATCTGCCGCCGGAAGCCTGCTTCAAGTTCGATCAGCTGCTTGACCCCGACGAGTGGTTCTACCAGAACGTCGAAACAAACGGCATATACTGGCTCTCGATCGCGGCCATCCATACTAATGGTGTTATTCCAGATTATCCTTGGGGCTGGAAAACCCGGCCGCGAGATCTGGCCTCCCTTGCTCCCGACGATGCGGTGCGCATCTGGGATCCCACCGCCCCACTACCCGGCGCCGTCTATGTGATCGGCGAGCCGATTGAGTGGCCTACGGGTATTTCATGGGATGCCGCTTTCCAGTTGACCACACCGCCTCCCTGTGTCGACGGTGACCTGGACAGAGACGGCGATGTGGATATCGACGATTTTGCTCTGTTCGCCAGTTGCTTGAGCGGCCCGGGAGTGCCCTATCCAGCCCCTTACTGCGATTGTGGAGATTTCGATAAGGATGGCGACGTAGACCTAGCTGACTTTGCCATGTTCACGTTGCTATACCCATAGCGACCTGATACCGTTTATTAGGCTTTACGCAATCGAGACGTCTGCTCGAATCCGAACAAGGGGCCGAGCAGACGTCTGTCAATCAGTACTGCTGAAGTTGCCATCAGAAGAACCCAACCAGCACACACTCCGACATGTGCTGGAGCGTTGGTTATTCATCCAGCAGCGACTGGAAAGCCGCATAGTCGTCCAAATCAACGTCACTGTCACCGTCGTAATCGCAGGCCTCATGGCCCATGCCCGGCACAACGGGCTGACCGGATCCCGTATAAGCCAATGTGAACAGGGCATAGTCAGCCAGATCAACATCACCGTCAGCGTCAAAGTCGCCGTAGCCGAAGGAGCGAGCCACACGAAACCCTATGTTGTTTTCAGCGCAGTAGTTGGCGATGGTGGTAACACGAATGGAGGTCGTAGCCCATTTGGGATCCGTGTTGACCCAACGTCCGCCACGAACAACTCTGTATTGCGAAGTCCATGGGTATTCGAGCGATGTGTCGCCACACCACTCGGCCACGTTTCCGCACAAATCGTAGATTCCGTAGCGATTGCGCGTGTCGTTGGTAACAGTGCCGTCGAATAGAGTATTAACACCATTGTAGAAGCCAACCGGTGTGGTTTCAGCCAAGGGGCTGGGATAGACGAAGCCATGATTTCCCAGGTTGGCGTCGGCAGCAGTGATGGTGTCCGCTCCTATGCCAAAGACCCAATGATGAGGCTGGACCAGTTCTTCGTCTCCTGGACCTGATCGCGTAGTGTCGGGAGCGAGAGGATCAAAGGCGGCGGCTTTGTACCATTCGTTGTAGCCGGTAGCGTCCATGTTCCAGGAGTGGGCAACACCGGGTCCTCCGTTGCCATAGTTGCGTCCATCCAGGGGAAGGCGGTATCCGCGATGATCGCGTACCAACGCCAACCGCTCGGCTTCGGATATTCCGTTGGATTCCCAATCGGCAGCCGTTATCGGATACCAGTCGTTGCGCAGCAGGCCTTCCTGATAACAGATCTGGGAAGCTCCAATGCCGTGGTGGATAGTTAGCCAGTTGCAGAACTTAGCGGCGCCCATCCAGCTGACGTTTCCGACCGGATGTTGCTCGTAATTGGGCAAAAGGTAATAGCGATCTCCAATGGGCTCGGAAGAGTTGTACTTAATCTTGGACTCGTAGTCGGAGGTCCAGTAGAGGCACTGGTCTGTCTTGGAGGGGTTGGCATCCACTGTGGTATATACATTTCCGTTCGACGGCAGGAAGTACATGAAAGTACAACGAGGATCAGCCGGGTTGATTTGCTGAGCGAGCTGTGCGTCATTGAGAAACGCACAGAACTGTTCGTTGGTAATCTCGTATTTCCCAATCTCGAACGTATAGGCAGGGCCATTCAGCTCGTAGTCGGAAGCGGGAATCGTAACCATATCAAGGGAGAGCGTCTGCGCAGGGGCCATCGCAGACGAGGCGGACATAGCTGCGACGAAGGCGATCATAAGGCTCCTGGTTAATCGGCATGCCTTCATGGCTTATTCTCCAAGAGGGTCGAGCGCTTAGCTCACAATGAAAGAGGGTGACGAGCACTGCTCTGGTCACCCTCGGGAAAAGGACAATGTTGCATCCACTGCCACAGCTTACTGCGACAGCCGGCGGAAATCAGTTTTGATTCTTCAAGCCGTAGTTCACCTGGCAATGGCCGCGAGCATAAAAGGCGACCCAACTTGCCTTGGACTTCTTTGTTCCTATCCGGTGGGGAGCCCTTTGATACTTCTCAGGTATTGTGTACCCATCATCAAAAGGTCCGTTGAAACCGGGGCGTCCGGGGTACTTCATGTAATTATCCCAAAGAAGCGGCTGTTTATAACCTGTCGTCATTTGCGTGTTAATCCAATCGACGTTGTACCATGGCTTCGTGTATTTGCCCGTTGTATCGTCAGGTTTCTTCACTCTGTAGGTGTAGGTGTTGCCGAATTCTTTCCACTTCACGCCTGGGTCGGCTGGCCCAGGGTTGGATGGGCAGATCCAAACATCACTATCTGCCGCCAAGTAAACAGGGCGGGAAGGTTTCTGAAAACGAGCCACGCCGTTGGGCATTATCTTGGGACTGCAGCCGGACTCGAGCACGGCCTGAAGGCCCCAAGATTCCGGATACATTGAGGGAGCAACATTCCCATCAGCCAGTGGTGTACGCACAAAGTTACCGGGAGCTACTCGAAACTGATACTTACCGACAGCATAGTAGTCAGGCATTTCCTGTTTGTTATCGTCAGCGTAGAGGAATAGGCCTACGCCAATGCCGCGCAAGCCGGCCATGCACTTCGTAAGCTTGGCTTGGTCACGTGCGCGGCGCAAGGACGGAAGGAGGATGGCAATTAGCAGAGCGATGATTGATACCACGACCAGAAGCTCTACCAGGGTAAATCCTCTAACGAAGGATCTACTTCTCAAACCACGGGGCATCCTATGTTTCCTAAAGTTCGCAGGCATGAGTTTTGCCTCATTCGATTCTGTTGCCTTAACCAGTTAACGTCACCTCGCAAGCGGAAGCCGGCTTTGCGGAGGCCTCAGTCTGAGTTGAGGCCTCCGAGCCAACGTTTACGTTCTAGGGTTCGGTTACGAACTGCTGGAACTTCGAGTAGTCTTGCATATCCACATCGCCGTCATGGTCGAGATCACACCACTCAAAGGCTTCCGGGAAACCGTTGGTACAGGCGACAGGAGCCTCGGTGATGCCGGGGCCGGCAATGCAGTCGGGGAACAGCAGGCCATAATCGTCGGCATCGACATCGAAGTCACCGTCGAAGTCGCCATAATCAAACGTATTCATGTCGACTTTGAAAATCGTGTTTGAGTCGACGAAATTGAATGTCAGCAGCTCATGGCCACGAATGGTGAAGTTCTCCAATCCTCGCGGGCTGCTGGTGAAACCGAGTGCTGTTTGAATCTCCTGTTTGGTGGCTGCTTGAATGATGTTTTCAGTACCACCACAAGCGGGCATCTTCCAGATAGAGTCGGTGAAGTTATCTGACCAGTAGATGGTACCCATATCATCGACTATCAGGCCCATGTACTGCACCGCATTCGTGGCATCGCCAGCGTAGGTATAGGGATCGAAGGCCCCCTGCTCGATGTAAGCCTGAACAACTTCGTCAGCGGTCATGAAAGTGTTGATCGTTACACCATCGCTGGTCCAGAGAAGATCGTCTGTCTGCACTTCGGAGAACCAGACATTTCCATATTCGTCACATGCGGTCTGTCCGGTTGCTGCGCCATAGCCACTAGCGGAATATCCATTAGTGTTGTAGTCGGCAATGCCTTCAGGCAGCGGATCGCTCCACATCAGCCCGATTTCATCAAGATAGAACATGGGCTGAGCACCGGCAGCGGTGTTGCTGAAGACGATGCGATAGACGTCATCGACAACGGAGAAGCTTGCGAGAGGAATGTCCACCTGCAGCCATTCGGTAGCTGTGGGTACAGGCACGGTTACGCTGCTGCCCACGCCGTTGGAGTTGAAGAGCCCGACGTCCATCGTTTGCCCGCCGGAGCCGGCACCGTGAATATAGAAGCGCAGGCCGGTGTAGTCCTGCGGCGCGCGGGCCTCGCCGTCGTCCATATAGAAATCGATTTCGGCCCCAGCGGCGTCAAAGGTCGCGGCCAACGATTTGAGTCCGTATTGGACGTCAACCTGGTTGGAGAAATTAAGGGTTGTATCGACAGACGCGTCGTTCCAATCACCATCCAATCCTTCGGTGTAGATCTTGTCGGGCCTGACTATGGCCAAGTGACGTCCGGCAGCGATTTGGTCGAGCACATACTGTCTGTACTGTTCGTTGGAAACGAAAACCGAGAATGTTTCACGAGTCTGGCTGTCCACCGCTAGCAGGTTGTCGGAGATTATATCTGCAACGTAGTAGGTTGTTCCGTCGGGGCTGAGTCCGCCCTTCTTGTTGGCCTTGGGGCCTTGAGTGGGGTTATCAGCGAAGTAGTCTATTTCGTCGCGGAAGGTGCCAAGTGTGAGGTGAGACTGCATCATCATGAGGTAGCCGGCGTTGGGAACGGTCTGGTTGGCGTACCAGCATGGATCCTCGTCCACGAGAAGCTCGGTCTCACTTACAACAGCAGTAACGTGGTAGGTAGCGGAGATGACTTCAGTATCCCAGCAGGTGGGGTAAATGGTGATGTTGTCGCCGACCTGAACTCCCGAACTTATAAAAGCGGCTCTGCTAGTGCCGTTAGTGTTGATGCTAGAATCTATCAGTCGATAGACGCCCCCCACGTTTGATACGGTCACTTGGTTGGGGCCGCACTCATAGGGTGGGATCAGACTATTGGGTAAATCCGGATCCATAATGATCATATCGACTTCTTCGTCGATTCTCGGCGGACCGCTGGGCCCCTCCAGTTTACCGATACCGGTAATGAGATACTTCTCATTGATAGGGCTAAATGTCATTCCCCAGGCACTAAACGATCCGGAGTTGGAGGGGAACCCCTCACGAACGAACAGATCCAGCTCGTCGGTGGTCATGAGGATATGACCTTCCATATCCCATGGCTCGACTGTGTCATCGAGGATGTGGCTCCATCGCAGCGTATTGTTGTTGCCGTAACCCATACTGCAAATTTCGTTTGTTGCAGGATTGATTCCAAACGCCGAGAAGAAGTTGTTGTTCACAGTCCATTGGTGCTCAACGACAACTGCAACGTCTGCAATAACCGGCACAGCCACAAAGCCAACTAGCAGTACCACAGGCACCCAACGCTTAACATCGATCATCTGTGTTTCCTCCCCACAAGGCAGACCTTTCTTGTCAGGCCTCGGCCGAGAGAACCGGCCGGAGCACCTGCTCGTCACACTGAGCGCAAACGCCAACTCTGTTCCGCGATGGATTCGCTGAACCCCAGTGTTGCCATTCTAAGGCGAAGTTGAAATCATTTCACCAAAAAAGACGAGCGGGAGAGGATAGGCAGCAATACACTAGGACTGTAATAAATGGCCAGATCACGGCAACGGGTGCGATTGGCTGTCAGAGTGGGGTATATGATGGAATTCAGTATCGCAGCGGCGGCTATGACTGGAATGCTTTTTTAAATATGATGGGCCGAGAACCGGACCAAGGCCAGCTTGTTTGCGGGTTGAGTGGCTTGGTTTTCGGACATATGTGGGGGCAGTTGGTGCGAGCACACGGCGGTTTCAGCTTTGTTGGAGTGGCAGTCGGTCACTCTCGAAACTGTGTGATGTGTGCTTGGAGAAGCCACATCACTGAAGTTGAGGTATCTAATCCATGGCATTGACGCTTGCTGATCTTGCGAGCAACCTCGGGAACACGATGAAGAACATCAGGACTGAGCCACGATTGGGCAGGAGACTGTCACGCTGCTGTTTCTGGTCACTGTTGGCTCTGTCAGTTGCTTCTGGTCAGGCAGTTCCGGCGATAGCTGCAACGATTCCCTTTAAGGTAATCAACGGGCGTTTGTGCGCGCGATGTACTATTGGCGGCCCAAGCGTATCGATCCCGGCGCACGTAGTCATTGATTTGGGGTCAACGGCCTCGCTGGCGGTTCATGAGAAGACAGGAAAGTTGTTGGGATTGGGTGGAGATGCCAAGGCAACTCTGACTTTTGGTGGTGTTGTGCTATCGGATGTTTCCGCGAAATCGACGGGCATTGCCTCGTTGGAGAGCTTGAATCGACTGTACGCCTCCGAACTGAGCGATATTCCCGCAGCGGCTATCATGGGCATGAAGGCACTCTCCGGCTACGTTGTCGAGGTGAATGTCTCTGAGGGAATTCTCAAGTTGCTCCCTCCGAAAGTTGACGAACAGGCGGATGTCGATGCGGGCAATGAGGAATTGAGTGCAGTTATTCCATATGAGACTCACGACCAGGGATTATGGCTTTCCGGTCAGGGTCCAGACAACTTTCCGTTGAGGGTTCGTTTTTCAACTGAGCGATATGACACGGTTATCGACTCGCTGGTCGCCGACATGACAGGTGCGGCGGGCGGCGACTTGGAGGAGCTATTGGTTGGTCCTGTGAATATCGCGAAGTTCGTGGCTCTACGTCCCGAAGACTTGTCCGGTACTCCCGGTAGACCTGACGTTGTTCTGGGCACGAACCTGCTGCAATGCTTCCGGGTAGTCATAGATGGTTCAGGACGAACACTGCGTCTGGAACAGGTGAGACAGCCGGAATTTCCCAGCGAGGAGAGGGAGTTCTTCGTAGCCAGGGCGAACGAGGACAGCGAAACAATTGAACGTTTTCTGGAGACGCATGTGCAGTCACGGTTGGCCATTGAGGGATCCCGTCTCCTGCTCAAGCAACGTCTTGGTGAATACCCACATTCTCGCGAACGAATTGGCAAAGCAATGGATCTTTTGGTCGCGGCCTCGCCAGTCGAACGGCGAGCCGAGACGATGGTTGGGCTGGCTGATGAACTGCTGGCGACAGATGGAGGTTCTGGTCTGGCCGCTGACGCTTTACGGAAAGGTCTGGAGAGTGCAAAGGAGGACTTGAACGCCAGTGCGGGATATGAAATACACGCTCGCCTGGGTAAGCTGGCGTTAAAGCAAAACAACTTGAAGGAGGCTCGCAGACATTTGCTATCGGCGGCCTTCGGCATGCCGAAAGATGGTACGGTCAACCTGCTACTTGGCGAGCTATACGAAAAAAGTGGCAAGTCAATGCGTGCCTGGTCGCGCTACATACAGGCAGCGATTAGCGAGGACGCACCGACTGAGGCCTTGTCCGGCCTGGATCGTCTCAACAGAGATGCGGCATTCCGGGCGGAATTCACAATGGAGGATGCGGAGAGGCTTCTTGAAGGTCGAACAGTAGAGTTTCATCCTGCGGGCAGGTATTGCCAAGAGGTCGCCAAGGATGCTTCCGGGCCCATCGAGTTAATCGAGCTGTTCACGTGTATGGACAACTCGCAAACACTTGCGGCGGAATTGGCGTTCTCCGGTTTGAGTGAATACTACGAGAATACGGAGGTCAGCTTCATAGCCTATCATTTGTCTGTTCCCGAAAGCAATCCACTGATGTGTGGTGTCAGCAAATCGCGGCAGGACTTCTATGGAGTCAAAGGAACGCCGGTGGCTTACTTTGATGGCGGTGCAGGGACATCCAGTGGTGGAGACTTCGGCCAGGTGGCTGACGTCTACGCTGACTATCGCCAGAAATCCCTGGCAAGCAAGGAGTCTGGTGCAAGTTGGCGGATCGACGGGCAGGTGAATATCCGCGAAGATGACATAACAGGTCGTATCGAAGTGGAAGGCTCGGAAGCTTCCAATGATTATCGTCTTTGGGTGGTGCTGTGCGAGAAAGCGGTCATGGTTCCCGGAGCCAACACGCTTTTGCTGCACAAGCATGTAGCCCGGGCCTTGATGTCTCCGGCGGAAGGCTTTGTTCTACCTGCTCAATCCGGAAAACGCGTTTTCGATATAGGTATAAACATTAGTGACACTGTTGCTTCGCTAGAACAGACGCTTGAGACAGTCGAGGACAATGAGAAGATCAGGTTTGGTATGAAGCCGACGTACGTTGACCCGGGGATGTGTACAGTCGTCGCCATAGTGCAGAACAGAAAGACGAAGCAAGTAGTTGCGGCGAAGACGTTCGAGGTTTCAAAGGTTGAAGAGTCGTCTCGAAAGACGCCATGAGAGTGAAATCGCAGACAGTTCGCCAGGAGGAGTTCGCAGGCAAACTCGCGCAAGCGCGCCGGGCGTTGCATAGATCGTCGATACGTGCGCAGATTCCAAAAGGATGCACGAGATCACTGTATGGAACGGCTGCGGTTGCGGTAGGCTATTCGCTAATGCGTGTGGGCTGTTTGCTGATGAGTGTTGAGCCGCCTGTGGGCTGGAAGGGCCTGACGGCTTGCATGGCGTTGGCGGTGATTCTGCCGATGGCGATTACGTTGATATTAGCCTACAAACGCACTCCCTCCCTGAGCGAGGCCGCGGAACGGTTGGATTTTTCTGCAAATGATCACAATCGGATTGCGACAAGCCTTTCGCTAATGATGTCAAACACACACACATCTTTTGCCAAGGCAGCCATACGGGATGGCGAGGCGTACCTGGAACAATTGAAGGATCGGCTTCCGCAACTGTATGCATGTGTTTGGGACTTGCGAAGAGCCATGTCGCCGGCAGTTGCCACGCTGATCGCTCTGACAATAGCGATCATGTGTGATCCCAGAGCAATCAGCAAGCCAGACGTGGGTGGAGGCCCAGTAGGAACGATCCTTGCTCTTGCTGATGGCTCGAAGGTGCAAACTGATGAGCCGGATATTGAGGAAGGTGCAAAGAAGGCTCAGAGAAGCGGTACTACGGCGCTAGCGTCGACCGGAACCTCAAAGGCGGGCATGCAAGAACGTCTACCACAGAAGCAAGTGCGTGCGGAAGTAACTGGCACGGCGAACAAGGGTAGTACGGGCAAAGCCAATACGGCAGAGCAGGCGGCGGGTAATCAGGGCGAATCAGGCAACTCAACGGCAAGCTCTGCATCCAAGAAGAATGATTCCGACCGACGAAAGCCGGGCAAAACTCGCCCACGCCGATCGATGATGATGGATCCGCGGAATCCACAGGCAGAAGAGGAAGGTGCCTCAACGAGTTCCGGATCCGCAGGCGGCGGATCGATGTCGCCGGTGCAGAACGATTGGGCACAGAGAGCACATACGATGGGCGGCGAACAAGACGATAGTGACTCGGAGGAGGAGGTCGAGGACGAGAATGAATCGAGCAGTCAACGAGGCGGCGTCCAGCCTTCCTTGAAGGACCGAAATGAGGCACCATCACGTGAGATGGGGCTAAGTGGCGAAGAGGGTCCTCCGGGAACAGGTCGCGGCGGTCCGACTCCGCCGAAAAAATCCCGCGGTACGGCTTCCCTGGTCCTGGGTGTGCCGATTCCCGATTTCATAAAGGGCCGTATGGGTCCAGGTACAACGAAGATCACACATGAGCGAACGCAACCGCCGGCAGTCCCGGGCGAATCTGCGGCAGAGGGAAGTGTTGCGGCTCGTGTCAAGGCGGAGCACGTATTGCGAAGACTAGAGATACCGTCTTCCCTGCGGACGTTTGTCCGCGATTACCTTGTAGCTCTGCACTCCCAAGATAGGGTCAGGCCAATCAAGGTCGGCAGCAAGCAGTCATTGAATGAAAAGGCAACTGAAGGAGTCACGAACAGTCATGAGTGAACCAACGAACAAGCCGACTCAGCTTGAGCAGGCAGACGCCGAGGTGCAAGCGGCCCGGTTCCGCGAAGTGTTCGAAGCACTGAAGAGTGAGATCCACAAGGTATTCGTAGGGCACGACGAGCTTGTAGAGAACGTTCTTTCGGTGTTGCTCTCGGACGGACACGTACTACTTGAGGGTGTTCCCGGCCTTGGCAAAACACTATTGGCACACACAGTTTCCTCGGCATTGCAGCTATCTTTTTCCCGTATCCAGTTCACTCCCGATCTGATGCCGGCGGACATTGTCGGCACAACAGTTCTTCACGAGAAAGAGGGCGGAGGTCACGAGCTTCGGTTCGAGCAGGGCCCGCTGGTGGCCAACTTCGTTCTCGCGGACGAAATCAACCGGGCGACTCCCAAGACACAGTCCGCTTTGCTGGAGGGGATGCAGGAGCGGCAGATTTCGGTATCGCGCAGAACCATACGCCTGCCGGAGCCATTCATTGTGGTGGCCACCCAGAACCCGGTGGAGCAAGAGGGAACATACCCGTTGCCGGAAGCCCAGTTGGATCGTTTTCTGGTCAAGCTGCTAGTGGATTACCCACAAGAGAAGGAGTACCACGACATTCTGGATCGGACAACCGGTAAGGATGTGCACAGAGTGGACGCGGTGGCTTCAGGTGATGAGATAATGGCCATGCGGCGCGTGGTTCGCAGCGTGCCGGTCTCGGAGCAGGTCCGCGGTTATGCTATCCGGTTGATAATGGCAACTCAGCCGGGGTCGCGTTATGCATCGAAGGCGATCAACAATGCGGTGGAGTTGGGCGCCAGCCCTCGAGGAGCGCAGGGACTGCTGCTTATGGGCAAGGTACGTGCGCTACTGGGAGGGAGGTTTGCGGTGTCGTGCCAGGACATTCGAGACGTTGCCCTGCCGGTACTGCGACACCGGATTCTGCTGAGTTTCGAGGGGCAATCGGATCGCATCAAACCTGACGATCTTATCAGATCGGTACTTGACTCCGTAAGCGAACTGTCGAGCTAACTCATGGGACAGCTTTTTACGAGAGAGTTCATCCAGGCGATCCGTTCCTTGCGGATAGTGTCTCGGCAGGTTCCTGCGGGGGGCAAGAGTGCGGAGCATCGCAGCAAGGACATGGGCAGCGGGATGGAGTTCCGCGATTTCCGGGCCTATGTCCCCGGCGACGACTTACGGCGGGCGGATTGGAATCTGTATCGGCGGAGCGGCCGGTTGTTCCTAAGAATGTTTGACGAGCCGGAGGATCTTCCGGTCTACATTCTTGCGGACATGAGCGATTCGATGTTCTTCGAGGCGCCTCCACGTGCCGATGTCGCACGACTGATGACGGCTGCCGTGGCGGCCATCAGTTTAAACCAGCATGATCGCACTGGTATTTTTCCGTTTGGAAGTGACCTAGTCCGCCCAATGCGTCCTCTTTCCGGGAAACACAATCTGCCACGCGTGTTGAGGTACTTGGAGCAGTTGAGACCGGCAGGGAAGACAGATATCGTGCGGGTCGTTCGCAAGTTTAGGGCCATGGGTCTGCGACGAGGTTTGGTGGTGTTCGTCTCGGATTTTTTCGATGGCCAAGGAATCGACGTTATTACGAACGCGCTGAAATCGCTGAGGCATAGTCTTCTGTTAATTCAGATTGCGCGCGAGTCTGATGCAAGTCCAGATCTTGATGGAGAGCTAACACTTCTTGATTGCGAGTCCGGAGACGCTATCGATCTCACGGTGACACCGGAGGCCGTAGCCCGGTATCGCCGAAGTTACGACGATTTCTGCAACGGCCTATTGGCGTTTGCAGCGCGGCGTCGCGCGGCGCATGTGCGACTTGATGCGGATCGTCCGCTGCTTACTCAGCTTGGCGATGTTTTTCCAGACGGCGTTCTGATTACGTGAGGATAGTCCGATCATGACGTTCACGGGTATCACTCCTTTTGCAGCAGCAGTGATCATTGTCGGTTCGGCCGCGATTCTGGCGGTTTTACATATTCTGCGTGTGCGCTCGAGGCAGCAATCAGTCGTCACAACGATGTTTTGGGCGACGGCTGTGGAGCGTCCGCGAGCCCGGTCGTTAATGCACCGTTTCCGACATCCGCGTACGTATCTGCTACTAGTGTGCATATGTGTGTTGATGGCAATTGCGTTGTTGCGGCCGCAATTGGCAGCCGACAGCGGGGATCGGGTTTGGGAGGTGATAGTGCTGGACGCCGGCGCGTCAATGAGCGTCGGAGCGAGGACCGAAGGAGAGACGAGACTGGACGCGGCAAAAGACATTGCCATCGACCGCATACGAATGCTTAATCCCAATGACAGGTTGGCAATCATAGTAACGGACCCGCTGCCTCGTCTGGTTCACGCGTCGAATGCTCCACGTTCCATGGCAGTGAAATCGATTCTTGATATCGAGCCGGCGGCAACGCCGTCTGTTCCGAACAAAGCGATTCAACTGGCGGTGTCACTGACCAACGGATGGCAGAACCGGCGAGTTGTGCTAATAACGGACGAGACTCGGGTGCCTGCATTCGCGGGTGATGTGACCGCCACGGACGATGTCGAGGTGAAAGTAATCAGAGTGGGCGAGAGCGCCGACAATGCAGCGATAGTCGCGGCGAGTTTTGAGCCGTATGCAGAGCGGCCCTATCGGGGACGTTTGACAGTGCGTGTGGCTTACTGGGGCGAGAGGGAGAGGGAGGTCGAAATCATTGTGCAGCGAAGCGGCGGAGCTCTTCTGATGAGAGAGGCCGTGACAATGGCAGCCGATAGCGTTCACGACTTCGCAGTGGCGGATCTGCTCGCTGATGGAGATGAGTTGATCGCCAAACTGGCAACTGACGACGCGGTTGTCGCTGATAATATGTTGATACTGCATTCACCTACGCGGCCGGCGATTTATGTTGGTTGTGATCTAAACTGCCCCAACTGCCTGCAAGTTGCACTGCGAACCGACAAAGCTGTTCAGTTGGTCAAGAATTGCCCGCATTGTGGAAAATGTAAAGTCTGCTCGAAGAAGCACACGATCGAATCGATGATCTCTATTGCCATTGTCGATGAAGGTCCGCCGGTGATCGATTCCCAGGAGTTACGAGTAGCCTCCGGCGTGTCGTTCTTGAAGGGCCTGGATTTCGAGGGCGCTGTTTGCGGATCGGGGGCTGCGGTGCCAGAAACACCGGCGAAGTTCATGCCACTGCTGTTATGCGGAGAGACCGTCCTTGCCGGCGTGGATGAAGATCAAGAAAAACCCGTAGTGTACTTCAGTTCGGCGATGTTTGATGAGAAGGCTACTATCTGTCAGAAGCCGGCTTTTGCGCTGCTGGTGGCTCAGACATTGCGGCATCTTGCCGGTTGGGTTGATTGCTCAGCATCCATTCCGCCGGAGCGTCTCCTGGCGGATCCCCTTTGGGCAAAACGCGCAGGTGAGGCATCGCAGCCACTGGCAATGCCCGGTTCACGTGACTCGGGGAATGTGCGAGGGCAGGCGGCGATTGTGAAAGCGCATCAAGGGCAGTCATTTCATTGGACAGTTCCCCTGCCATTTGAGCTTGTCTTGATTGCAGTGCTGTTGCTCGTATTGGTCGAAGCAGTATTACACGTTCGTGGAAGGATACCTTGAGTCATGGTCTTCGCTCATCCTACAGCACTGTGGTTGCTGTTATTGGTTATCCCTCTAGTGGCGATGCATTTCAACAGCCGGATGGGTCTATCAACAGCCAGATCCGTGGGGGTCGCAACGATCAGAGCTACGGTTTTCGTACTACTCATACTCGCCGTCGCTCAGCCAATTGCTCAAGTGGACGACACTGGGGAGACCATCATCACTGTTGTAGATGTATCTGACAGTATCCCCGGTGACGCCTTGGTGGAGATTGAAGGCACGGTGCAAGCGCAATTCACCGGTGGCGGCAACAGTGAGTCGCACCGGCTAATCGTATTTGATCGTACGGCCAGGTCGGTAACGTCAGATGAGAATGAGAGTGTTTGGGAGTCTCTGCTTTCTTCAAGAGCTGCAAGCAGTACTGACATGCACGAGCCTGACGGGATAGGTTCGAGTCTGGCCGAGGCCTTGGACCTGTCGGGAGCTCTGATAGCGCACGACGGGCGAGGACGAGTCAACGTTTTTACTGATGGGCTGGAGACTAACGGCGACGCTGAGGCGGCGGCGCTGCGTCTGGCCGAGCGGGGAATAACCGTATCCTGCACGCCACTTGGTCGGAAACGCGAGGACGAGGTTATCCTCAAATCACTGTCGATTCCAGCTGCGACGGAGGTCGGTGCGACTATCGAGCTTAGTGCGGAGATTGAGGCTGCGCAAGCGCAGAGTGCCGAGCTGATAGTGAGAGATGAAGCTGAAGTCGGGGAGGATGTTGTCAGGGCGATGGAGTTGAGGCCGGGAAAGCAAACGGTCACGTGTAAACGCCCCGCATTGACACAGGGGCTGGCGCGTTACCTAGTTGATCTGAAGTGTGAGCGTGATAGCCTCAGTTCGAATAACTCGCTTGCGACGGCAACATACGTGGGCAAACCCAAGCGTGTCGCCGTATTGGAAGACGACTCGACCAGGGCGGCGGCGGTTGCGTGTTCGCAACTTCTTCGCGAATCTGCGGAGATTACAGCGGCATCGGCATCCGTAATCGCCTCTGGAGATTATCTCGACGACATCGACCTGCTGGTTGTCGCTGACATGCCTGCGGAGCTAATAGGTAATTCGGCAATGTCCGCCATTCGTAATGCCGTTGTGGAGGGCATGGGTTTATTGGTCACCGGAGGACGTCGTTCGTTCGGACCTGGCGGGTATGTAAACACTCCGCTGGAGGAGATTCTACCGGTTGACATGTCTCAAGAGCTGGAACGTCGCGACCCAAGTACGACGCTGGTCGTGATAATAGACACTTCGGGCAGTATGGGCGGAGCGCGCGTGGAGTTAGCCAAGGAGATAGCGCGTTTGGCCGTTGCCAGACTCAAACCGCACGACAAGGTGGGCATTGTTGAGTTCTATGGGTCCAAACGCTGGGCAGCACCAATTCAACCGGCATCGAACGCAATTGACCTGCAACGTGCTCTGAACCGGTTGAGCGCGGGCGGCGGCACGGTGATCCTTCCGGCCATTGAAGAAGCCTTCTACGCTCTGCAGGATGTCAAGACGAGGACCAAGCACGTTCTTGTTCTTACTGATGGAGGAGTGGAACAAGGAGCGTTTGAGCCGCTGGTCAGAAGGATGGCGGATAACGCTATTACCCTATCCACCGTTCTGGTCGGCCCGGGCAAACACTCTTCATTCCTGGCAAGTCTGGCCCAATGGGGTCGTGGGCGTTTTTACAATGCGCCTGACCGGTACAACCTGCCGGAAGTCATAGTAAAGCAGCCGGAGACCTCCCTGCTGACACCCTTTGTGGAACAGGAAAGTGCAATAGCACTCAGCGGCTCCTACCCGGAGGCCATGGCAATCGATTTCACTACGGTTCCGACGATCACCGGCTACGTGCAAACAAACATCCGCCCCACTGCCGACCTCATACTAAGTTCTGCCCAAGGGCATCCGATTCTGGCCAGTTGGCGGTATGGGTTAGGAGCGGTAATGGCTTTCACAACTCATTTGTCCGGAGATTGGACGAGTGAGTTGGGCAGATGGCCAGATTATGGTACGCTGCTGGCCAACCTGATTCGCACAGGATCTCGCCCGGGCAAGGACACGGCTGTGGCCATTGAATTCCGTCACCGGCCTGGAGCAGTAGAAATCCAGATGGATACTCGCCTTCCTCATGTGGTCAACAGCGCGGAGACGCTGGAGTTAACTTTGATGGACTCAGATGGTGCAAGAAGGAAGATGAAACTTGACCCGATTCGTCCTGATCAATGGAATGCACGGATCGAGCAGCTGCCCAGTGACACGTACACTGTGGAAATTCGCAATTCCGGAAGCGACATCGTCGGCCAAGCCGCTCTGACTGTGCCTCCGCGGCGTGAAGTGACCGCTCTTGAACCAGACAAGGACTTCTTTCTTAGAGTCGAAGGGATGCAGCCGCTGGCTCGCGAAAACGCCAGACAATTCCGCAAGGCGAGTATTGTCCGCCCGCTTGAGTTGTGGCCAGTTCTAGTGGGGATAGCGCTAGTTCTTTTTCTGTCGAATGTTCTTCTGAGAAGATGGCCAATCAGACTCAATGTTGCCCACAGAGCTCTGGTGTGCATGTTTCTAAGTATCCTTTCAGTTTCCAAAGCGGCCGGGGCGCAAGAGACAAGCCATGATGTCGCAGGTTCACAGGCTACATCAAGCAAGCTTTGCGAGGAGGCTGAGTTGGCTCTTTCGCATGCGCTCGGAGCTGAATCGCAAGATCAAACAGATATGTGTTTTGCCAAACTTTGCCGACTCACGAAACAGAGAAATGGAAACCTCGACGCTCTCGTACATCGCTTGGAGGGCATCACGCCGCAGTCAGACCGTGCATTGCGACTGCTCGCACGCGCCGCAATGAACAACGGCCTTCTGGAGACAGCTCAAAGAGCACTATCGAAGTGTGTGGCCGCACACCCTGACAGTAGTGAGACGTGGGCGCAGTTGGGACAAGTCAACGAACTGTTGGGCAACATCGATGAAGCGCTTGCGGCACTGGAAAACGCCACTGCATGCGGATCAGATCCGTCACTAGTTTTTGCAGTACAGGTGCGCCGAGCACTATTGCTTTACGCCAAAGATGATCCGGAATCCGCGGGAAAGGTTTTGCTCAACACTGTCCGCGAACAACCGCATGGAAAAGAGTACGCCCCATTCTGTGCCCACATAGCCGCACTATCAAAGGATTATGCATTGGCGACGTCGCTGTTGACGCCTCACGGATCGTCCAAGCAGATGTTCCACGATCACCTTTTTCGTGGCTTGTGGTCGCTGAGATCCGGAAATGTGGCTCAGGCACTGCGGGAATACGAGAAGGCTTACGAATTCGCTGCCCTGGAGCGCGATCGCACATACGCGCTCGAAAGAACTGTGGCGACCGGGCGAATGTCCGGCAGTCTGGAGAGGATCGCTGAAGCTTGGCTGGCCACGCCGGATCTGTCCACTGACAAGTTCAGGGTCTTGGTGGAACTCTTGCGAGCCTTGGGAAGGTTCGGCGATGTCCTGGAATTACTTCGGCGCGGGCCGGCAACGGAGGCTCAGCGGGAGTTGATCGATTCTCCTGCCTTTCAGCGCGAACTGATCTCCTTGGCAATTGAAGCCGGAAGAGCAGATGAAGCGGAAGCGGTATATCGCAATCTGATCGACCGTGATCCACTGGAGATCGAGTCGTACTCCGGTTTGGCAAGACTGCTGTTGATGAGTAGCCGGCACGATGAGGCGGAAGACCTCCTGCAAACAGCTGCGGACCGGATTGATAATGCAGGACGGTTACTGGCGTTGGCAGAGTCGGCCCGGCAACTCGCTCTGGACAACGTTGCTCTTCAAGCTGCGAGGAAGGCGGCCCAAGGCGGCAACAATGCCAAGACACGTGCCGTGTTGTTTGAGGCGGACTTGGCGCGTCAGAGAGGCAATACGGACGAAGCGATAGTTCTGTTGACCGGGTTGGTCGGCCCCGAAGCCGATGACCCTAATCTTCTTTTACATGTCGCAGAAACCTTCGAAAGATATGGCGATAAAGCCAAGGCACTGCAATTGTTGCGCAGGCTTCAGACAATAACGGGAAGCGAGGATGTCCTACTTCGTTTGGCTTGGCTCCTGGAGGACAACCAACAGCTGGATGAAGCCTACGCCTTGTGGGAATCACTATGGAAATCAACTCAAGTACCGGCAAGGTTACAGCAAGCTCAGGAGAGACTGCTGGATTTGGCAATGCAACTCAACCGACTGGCTGACATCGCCATTGAGATCGAGGAACGAGTCGAACAGGACACGGCCACCGAGCGAGAGATATCGCTTCTGGTAGATGTCTATTCGAGAGTGAACGATCCCGTATCGGCTCGGGAAGTTCTTGTAGAATTCCACAAGAACAAAGCTGATCGGATTGACGTGCTTAAGCAGCTAGTCCGCGTGTACTTGAGCTGTGAACAATTTGGCAATTGCAACCGCGTGCTTCGCGATCTGGCGAAGCTTGATCCTGACAATGCTTTGGATTATCTAAATCAAGTGGCAATCGTGGCCCTCGAACGCCGCCAGCCATTCGAGGCACGCCGAGCCTTGGCGGAGATTGCAGAACTGGCGGGAAACGACGCCACTAGTGATGAATTTTCGGCGGGTGTGCTCGCGGCCATAGGTTTGAGTGAAGAAGCGGCGCGTTGCTACGGACGTCTACTGGCACGCCATCCCGATCGCATAGAGGGTTTCCTGCTATGGGCAAACACGATGCGAGCTGCTGGCAAGACAGAGCAGGCCATACATGTCTTTCAATCGCTCCTGGAGAACGCGATGGAAGATGATCTTTTCACTGTGGCGGTGGACGGCCTGCTCAACCTGGATGCCAAACCGATAGTACTGCAATCAGCAATGCGTCGCGTATTCGCGAGGATTGCGGCAGATCCTCACAAGGTCTTCCTGTATCAATTGGCAGCGGACTTGCTCGAAGCAACGGGGGAGACTGAACAGGTGAGTCGGGTTTTGGAGCAGTCTGTAATCGTAGCCGGGGAAAGGCGTGGCCCCATTCTACGAGAGCTTATGGACGGCGCTCTTGCGGACAACAGAAACATCGAGGCAATCGATTACGGGCGATCATTGATGATGGTGAGTGATCACATGCCACCACAAGTGTACCTTGATCTCGGGTATGCGATGGTCGGAATAGGAGATTTCGGAGCGGCTCAGCGAGTGTTCGAACGAGCGAGCGTTGGGGCTGATGTTTCCAAGACGCAGCAACAGGTGGCCACATTATACGAAGATGCAATGCGTCCCTCGGCTGCGGAAGCGATCATACAAGAGCTGCTCATTACTGAACCGGACAATGTGGCGCTTCTTATTCGGTCCGGAGATCTGCAGGCTCAGCTGAATGATCCTGGAAATGGTTGCGGGCAGTACAAGGCGGCCGTCGACATTCTCTTGCGTCGCACTCCCGGCGTGATAACGGCTCAGGAGACCGGACTCGTTTCTGACAGGCATAGGAGGCGATGGCGTGCGGAGAATGTAACGGAATTCGCCAAATTCTTTGATAGCGCCGTGGGTGGCTTGCTCTACAGTGCCCAAACTGGAAGTTTGCAGGATGACGTTGTTACAGATCTCGCAACGAAACTTGATGCGGAACTCGCCTCGCTGCATACCCACAAGACGAACGGTGAACGCATAGCTGACAATCCCAGGCTGCAACGCATGGCTGACCTGTTGCGAACGGTGTCCTTTGCGTTCCACCGCCCGGATGTTGCCGATGAGCGGGACGCGGAATTGCTTCTGTGTTACCCCAGAGACGGAAAACTGGCCGACACAATCGCAGAGACACGCATGCGGTGGGGTCTGCATCACAGGGCGAAAGAATTGACTCACGGTGTCTCCCACGCAACTGGCATCTCAAAGAGTGGCTTGGTGCTGCTGACGCCAAGTGACGAACAGATTGAGCGGCTCGTCAAAGACGAAACATTGGACGCCAAGATCGCCGGGCGTCTGTTGCCCTTGCTGATCATGACTGATCGAGAGGAGCAGGCTCGCCAATTGCTAGCGACGGCCGTTCCCACAGACATTGCCGAAGTTGACAACTTGGCTGAGCGAATGGTTTGCGGTGCGATAGCTGTGGGCGATGGGGCAGCTGTGCGTAGGTGGACGCAGATCTGGGTCGACTCTCTCAGGAATAACCATCAGGACCAGAGAGTCATCGACAGTATCAAGAGATGCATCCGACTCACATGGAATCACCTCACTGAGGCGGACAAGCGAGTGCTGTGTACCAAGCTTGTCGCCATCTCTGATACGTTAGACGAAATGAATGGCGTACAGCTGAAGATCCTTCTCGTCCGGCTGGCTCAGAATGGCTTATTCGAGGCCGACAGTATTAACGACATGGTGACCGGCATAGTGTCGGAAGATACTGTTTCCACAAGCGACGTGCTTGATGTGCTCATGAGTGCATCAGTTGATGATCGTGCAGAGCTTCTTTGCCGGGCAGTGGCATCTCGCAATGCAGACAAGAGGCGACCTTTTCTGATGGATATAGTCGGTGCTGTGCCGGACGAAAGCGGACTTGTCGACGCAATTGAAAATCTCTTCAGGACCGCTCCACAGATCAGATTGGAACCGCAGAGAGCAATGAGCATAACTTTCCGCGGAGCATGGCATAAGAATCTCAATGCACAACAGGCAGGACGCCGCATAGGGGAGGTGCTGCTCAGCGAGAACCCGAATGAGCCTTCGATTCTGTGTGCAACGGCCGTAGCGCGAAACAATGCCGGGGCGTACGACGATGCGCTCATTCTAGCGCAGGAGACGCTTGACGCGATTCTGCAAGTCAAGTTGCCGGAATTCTTCCATGCCCGGCTGTTGGTCGAAGTGGCCGAAATCCTGCGGCAAGAGGATCGCGAGGCGGCAATCGATGATATGGACATGTTGGCGGAAATCGATGGAGAAACACCAACCTTCCTGCTGAGTAAAGCCATCCTGCTGAAGGCATCAGGCCGCATGGAAGATGCCCTTTCAGCGATTCGCGGGGCGTACGAAGCCGCGTCTGAGAATCGCGTGATCAGCCGCCGCCTGATTAACATGCTCGAGGAGGCCGGAGCAGAGGCGGAGCTTGCCGGGTTATTGAGAAATCATTTATCAAAAGCAACAATTATGGAGTCTTTTGAGTGGCGCACTTTGGGCAATGCATATCTCAATCTGCATGATCTTGAGAATGCCGCCATTACCGCAGCCCAAGACAAGACGACATTAGGCGATAGCCAATCGATATACATAGCCAAGCTTCTTGGCAAGAACGATCAAGCCCTTTACCTCTTTCGCCGTCTTATGGCAGACAATAGAAACAACGGGCGTTCATTTGTCCCGACGTTACCAGCAAAAACCGGAATCGGGGGTCTGGAGCAGTATCTCGAAAGCGAAGGCCAAGCGCGCAACCGACGTCGAACGGTGTTTGAGATCCTCGCTGACATGCCCTTTGCCGTTGAGGAGTATCTGCGTCTTCTACGAGCCAGTGTCCCCGGCGATCGAACAATTGAGGCCGTGACAACAGGGCTGGTGCAGGCGGCGAGTAAGGCAGTCAGCATTGAGCAGTTGTCTGCAGCGGTTGCAGCTCGCATCTCCAACGATTCAATGACCTTCAAGGATAGCGCGTTGCTTATGAAATTGCTCGAACAAGGCCATAATCCCTTGAACGGCCAAGTGAAGAGAGTATTGCACGACTGTTTGTTGAAGACAGACCCTGCTGACACAACTACACTGGGCAGACTCGCTCAGATTGAGAAAAGGCAAGGCAACCTCGATGCGGCTCGTGCCATTCTCACTTGGACTGTGGCTCATGACCTGCAGAACGTAGGCACTACGGCGCGACTTGAGGAGCGTTTCGCCAGGATTGATGAGCTGCTCGAGCTCATCGACGATTCGCAGCGACCTGATTTCCGAGAGCGGATACTCAAATCGTTCGACCCAACGCCAGTTGATGATCTCAAGGGCGAAACATACGCAATGTGCCTGTCACGATGGGAATCAAACGAATCCGGCCTCCTCAAGCGACTGGATCGCGTGCGAAAGGCTGCCAATAACATTGCCAACATTCGTCGACGGCAATCGCTTGGAGCAACTCTTGCCAGGTATGAAGCCCAGTATGGAAGTCTGGATTCGTTCGTATCAGCCGTGAGCTGGGCTTTTGACAATGGCGATGGTCGTCAAGCAGAGATCATAGATGGACGAACTCTGCTACCGGCCAAAGCAAAGATGAGTAATCCGCTCGACTATCTCAATGCCATCGTGCAGTTACTAGTCAGCGTCAACGGAGACCAATCAAGCTATTCGCCGACGACAGTCAAGTCCCTTTGTCTTCTGGGCGTTTGGTGTGCAGAAAATGAGTTACCGCACGAAGCCCGAAAGATAGTGGCTGATGCTGAGCAGCACGCAGGTTATATCGGTGAACACCGCTTGTGGATCGCTGATCTCGCAAGACGTTGTGGTTTACCAGATACGGCTACGAGAATCGAAGAAGAACTGCTCGCACGCGATCGACTGCCTGTTCTCAGAGTGGTGAGGCATCTTCAGGCCATAGAAGACAGTGATGGTCAAGAGGCAGCTGACAGACTTGCCATCAAAGTTGCCCAGTACAGCAGCCATCCTGAGATCGTCAAACGCGCGAGCAGAGCTCACAGTGCAACACATCCGTAATCACGAAGCCCTGACATTTCACCACCCAATAGCCAAGCTCGAATCTCATTGGAAGCAGAAAGGGCCGAGCAGATATCAGTATCTGCCCGGCCGTTCATAACGTTGTCAGTCCGAACGTAGCTTCGAGCGCCGAAAAACCACGGGAGAAAACCGAGTATCAGAGGCCACATTCGTAGCGTTTGCTCCGAACTTCGATCACTCGCTGCCGCTTGAGGCTGGGTCAGTCGCCAAAGGCTCGCTGAAACACAGCGAAGTCTTCCAAATCAACGTCGCCATCCTTGGCGGCAAAGTCGAATGCGTTGATGCACTTGTGTGACGGTGCCACAAACGCGCTAGCGCCAATCGGGCCGCTGAGGCAATCAACCAACACAGACAAGTCGTCAAGATCAACGTCGCCATCCATATCTCCGTCACCAGCCGGCGGTGTGAGAATGAATCCACTCTTTGCGTCCGAAGAGGTTATTTTCCCTGAACCGACTATCCAGCCGGCGTCGTTCAGATCTTCTGCGCTCTCGTAGTACCACTCGGTACCCGTTCCTGACACGACGATGTCGACCATGCTCCCCGCCGTCCCGGGATCATCGCTATACCAGCTTTGCCTAATCGATCCTGCAGCGTTGACCGATAATACACGACCGTTGTTGTTGATGACTTTCGAGAAGTGGCTCGTCGACACACTCGCATCAACGACGCTCCATGCCATGCCGTCGTAAGTGTGCGCTTTGTTGCTATTCCCCACGGATACTTTGCCATATCCCAGCACGACTCCCTGATCATTGACATCAGTTGCAGTGTTGTACTTGAAGTAGGTGCCCATTAGGGGAAGGACTGTCAGAACACCAGTATCAATATGATATGTCCAAGGGACTCTTGTTTCCGCAGAATCCCAAGCTGTCCCGCAAATCAGTCCATTATTGTTGATGCCCGCGGGTATCTGGTGATCAACCAAACCCGCCGCGCGGATAATAGAGTCCAGGCTGTAGGAGACACCATCCTTGAAGTAAAACGCAATCTGGTCGTTATCGTCCTCCCCCGAGTCAGCCCTGTACCCATAGCCGATCACCACGCCGGCATCATTTATGGCGTATGCTCTCAAATCCTTGTCTGTCACAGCATCCGCCGGGTATGGAATGGCGTAAACCGAGTTGCCATCCCAGTAGCATGCTCGAGACATGCCCTGCTCGTTGTGCGAATAGCCACAGATAACTCCGCTCGCGTTGATGCCTTTGGAGTAACTCATGGGATCAGCGGGGACCAAGTGCGGCAACTCGGTAATCGTGGTCCCATCAAAGCGAAAGACGGTGCTGGATACATTGGCAACGTAGTTGCCATTGCCGCAAACCACACCGTTACTGTTCACGCCGGTCAGCTCAACATCGCCGGACCACGATGGCGGCACAACGACATCGCCCGGAATGACGGTCCTAATCCATTCGCCCTGCACCGGCAATGTAGCCGCCATTGCCACCATCAGTCCGCCGAGAACACCAAACCGTTCATTGCGAGGCTTCATTTGTACCTCCTTGCAGCAAGCTGGATCAAAACAAGGTCAACGTCAGTAGAGACAAAGAGAAGGGCCGCGCCGTCTCCCATTGGGGCGAAGGCGCGGCCCGTTGTTGCTCAAAAAAATAAACTCGTGATCATCGGCGCGGCCTCGCCCTTAACGACGACGCATGGCCAAGAGACCACCGAGAGCCAACAGGGCAAGACTCGCCGGCTCAGGAACAACGTATGTGCCGTACTCATTGAATCGATGCCAAGCCAAGTTGCCATCGTACCACCCCAAGGTCCTGAACGCATTGGAGCCCATGGGCCCGGCAATCAGCTCTTCACTGCTAACATAAACTTCCAAAGAAGCTGCAGGAGATGCCGGATCAAAGCGCATAATGCAATCGGCCTCACTCTCGCCGAAGTATACGAAACCATCCGGTGCGGTGAGAATGTCGCCAAAGCTTGGGTTGCTACCTTGCGTAACAGCAGTAATGTCTGATGCGGAAAGTACCTGCACAACATTGGTTCCCGTTCCACCGACGAGCTTCCACATAGTGTCTGATGTATTACCCCAATAGAGGTCGCCGTTGGCAGCCTGGTCCATACCGCCGGAAACATTGTCAGTGCCGGTCAAAGCAGTCAGCTGTATGTCGGACAACAGCGTAGTAACCGTGCCCTCTCCGGCTGTCTGCAGAATCGAGTCGGACTTTCCTTCGTAGAAAACGTGATCGCCACCGACGGAAACCGTCGACGCGGTCAACAATTGAACGCTGGTCAGCGACGGCTGGGCAATCTGAATATGGCTGAGAATCTGTGCCGTTGATGCCAGAGCGTGAATACTTCCCGTGTTCTTGTCGACTCTCCAGACTGCGTCCGATCCGCTCTCTGTAAACTGCACGTAATCCCCACTCATGCCTATTCCGTAGTAGGCCGTAATGTTCGATGAGGTACCGCCATTTGCTGCCGTCCACTGTGAGTTATTCACGAGGACGCTGGAAGTCTGGACTCCGTCAAGGTTGGAGACTTTCGTAATCTGGCCGGGTGTGTTCAGACAGTGATAGGAGTACTGCCCGTCAATGGTGAACGCTTGGTGGTTACCGGCGCCGCCAACACCGACGGTATTCCAATCACTCAATTCCACATACCCCACACCGAAAGCCGGCGTAGCCATCAAGGCCAACATCGTAACGAGAGCCATCATCTTCTTCATAACCTGTTCCTCCTAAGGTACTGCATCGCCTGAGGCGCAACCAAAGCTGACCCTATGATCAACTCAGAGAGAGCGAAGACGCCATTTCCACTCAGGAAACACCGCATCCGCACACCAATTACCACACGGCCGCCCTACCGTTCCAGCGGCGCGTAACGCAAGACCAAACTCACTCTCTCTTTGGGTACGTCGAACAATCCAACGGTTTGGCAACTGGAGATCGTCAGACCGTCGGTGAGCGTACAGAATCCCCCTACTAGACCGCTATCTTACTTAGTTTACCGAATCCCAGTCAATCAAAAAGGGATTCTCGTGTTTCTTGAGCTCGTTTTCACCCTTACGTTGCAGCGTGTGCACAATCATTCAATTCCTGCTGCACACAGCAGAGCGCTGCACGGTCCGGTAAGGAGGGAGGCGACCGCCCGGACAACCGTGCGTCGCATGGACTAATCGGTCATCTTCCGCATGCCTTCGCCAGCCGGTGTGCTATAATGTCCTCTCTTGTTGAGTGTTCAACAGGCATATTCGCCGTCGGGGAGTTTCCGATAGTAGCAAGTCTGACTGTTTTGGTATTGCACGTCACTCCCCTCGTCTTTTGCCGGGTCGTACTCCCGGCAGCTAAGTCGTTTGTGGGAGGTCGCCGACTGTTGATCGCCCCCAATCAGAAGGTTCAAGGAGAACCCCAATGCATCGAGACACTGTTCGCATGTTGTTTCTGAGCGCCGCCCTGATCCTATCGGCACACATAACGATGGCCGGCTCAACCGAACGAGCCACCGCAGCCTTCGCTGAAGGTAAAGAGCTAATGCAGCAGGGGCAGTTTGATGCCGCGCTCAAAGCATATGCGCAAGCAGCTAAAAACGACCCTGAGAACCAGTCGTACAGGCAGGAATACCACCTCCTGCGCCAGATAATCAAAATGCGAAAGCGTCTGGAGAAGGAAAGTAACATTGACAAGTGGGTATCGACCGCAAGCGGTCTGAGGCAATTCTACAACACTGAAGGCCTATACAACGAGGCTCTGGCAATCGACAAGATGGGGCATGAAAAGCTCCACACTACCGAATCCGCCCTGCAGCTGGCGCACTCCCTGCTTGCTACTGAGAAACCCAATGAGGCTGCCGCCCTACTTGTGGGCTTGGGAGATTCTGCTCCTGTGAAGGCGAAGATTCTTCTGGGCATAGCGCATGCACAACAGAACTCAATGGACCTGGCAAAGGCCGTCGCTGCTACCTGCAAGTTGGATGATAACTCAGGTCCGGATCTGGCGTACAATCTCGCGTGCCTGCAGAGCCTAACAGGCAATAAAGAGGCTGCCATCGATAGCCTGGCTCGCGCGTTTGCATACACGCCGCCGAGTAGACAGAGCGTCCTGAAGGAACAAGCTGGAAAAGACAAGAACTTGGTGGCCATTGCAAGCCTACCGAACTTTGCCAAAGCGCTGGAGACTGAGTCCAAGATTAAGGAGTCGAGCTGCAGTGGAGGCACGAGTTGCGGCAAATGTCCCAGCCGAGACAAGTGTGGCACAAGCTCTAGCAGTAAGACGAGCCAATAGGAGTCTGCAATCATACCGCCAGCCTGAACTGGCATAGGTGATCCGCGTAGTTGACTCAATTGATTTGAAAGCGAGCCGGACTTCGGCAGGAATCCATAATGAAGACAACCAGACGCATGCTGCAACTGCTCTTCCTCGCACTCGTTCTGGTAGGTGTTTTTGTCATACAAGGCAATGCCGAGCAATGGTGCCCCTTTGGTGGAGTAGAAGCGATATACACCTACTTCACAGAGGGGAACATGCTCTGCTCCCTGGGAATCTCCAACTTCTACATCCTGGCAGGCGTGTTACTGCTGACAGTCGTACTGCGACGCGTGTTCTGTGGCTACATGTGCCCCATTGGCACGATTTCCGAATGGTTGCAGAGTGGAGTGTGTCGAGTCATCCGCCTCAAACCTGCCCGCGTCCCGGCCGGTCTCGATCGTGCACTGTCTCTTCTCAAATATGTAGCTCTCGCCGTGATTCTCTACTTCACTTGGACACGAGCTGAACTGGAGTTTCGCAGAGCCGATCCATGCTATGCTTTGATCAGCAGACATGGAGAGGACATCACCTTCTGGGCGTACGTTGTGGCCGGGGCGATTGTCGTTGCGTCGTTATTCATTGTCATGCCTTTTTGTCGGTGGCTTTGCCCCTTTGCTGCCGTGCTGAATGTGTTTTCCAGGTTTGGTTTAACCAGAATATCGCGGGACCCAGATACTTGTATCGATTGCGGTCAATGCGCGAGAAGCTGTCCAACTGCCATCCCAGTTGACAAGCAGCTTCACAGCACAAATGCCCGGTGTATCTCTTGCATGAACTGCCTGTCAGTCTGTCCAAAACTTCAAGAGGGCGCTCTGCGTTGGGGACCTCGTAGCTCTTCTCGTCGGGGCTGGCCTCAGGCAGTAATCGTCGTGTCAATCCTCCTAGTCGTATCTGCATCTGTGGCGGCCGTGTTTGCTTTTCCAGCCCCATCCTTCACCCAGGTCGTCGCGGGCCGGAGTGCTCACCCGCCTGTTCCCGAGGTAATCAATCTCGAAGTCTACCACCTTACTTGCCGGGGAAAGGCTGCGTTGCTGCCCTACTACCTGGAACGCGATGATATGTACGCCATCAGCGGTTATCTCAAGATAGAGGCTTGGCCCGGCCCGGGCGCAGCAGCTGTCCGCATTACGTTCGACCCGGCCAAGTGCACGAAGCAGGAGATTCTGGAGGCGCTGACCGAGCCCTACTTTGACCATACGGCGAACTTCTGGCGCCCATCGCCGTTTCAAATCGAAGGCTACGATCCACTGAATCTAGATACGTCGATTGAGTAGCGTCCGAGCAGCACGATCCCGCTTCTTGTCACTCGTTACTTTTTCCAAAGCCAGGTGCGAAAAGCTGCAAAAAGAAAAGACTCCGTGCGGAAACACGGAGCCCTTGGCAATGGGCGATGAGGGACTTGAACCCCCGGCCTTCTCGGTGTAAACGAGACGCTCTAGCCAACTGAGCTAATCGCCCTTCTTTTTCGAACTAACGCTACTACGAGCATATCAAACCGGCTTCAGCAGTTTTCGTCAAGTCCATCGAAGGCTAATCAGCTGATTATCACGGACGTCCCTTCGCAGCAAGCCACTGAGCAAAGGCGCCTTAACGTTCTTCGCAGACTGTATAGCCTGCAGATACAGCTGTTTGCATTGCAGGCCTGCAATGCTCGGGGGCAGATCCTTTGAAGAGGACCTGCCCCGTAGCAGGAGACATCAGAGCCAGTTACATGCTGACGGTGATGATTAGATACCATCCATTAGATCAACAAACGCGGCAAAATCAGCCGCATCAATAACTCCGTCGTCATTGCTATGGAACATGGAGCAGGCGGGAGAGCCGGTATCTCCGTAGCAACTCTGGAAACCGGCGTAGTCCGCAAGGTCTACATCGCCGTCGCCGTCATAGTCACAATCACCCGCAACGAAGTCCGTAATATGCAGCGCGATGACCTTCTGGTCACTGCGACCAAGGCTGTCCGTAACCTTGAACACCGGCTCGAAGTCGCCTGTCTCTGCTGGAACGCCGCTCAAAATGCCAGTACTGCTCAGCCCCATGCCGCCCGGCAACAACAGCGGTACGTGGAATCGTACTGAATTCAAGCCGCCAAGGTCCGTTAGACCATCGTAGCTTCCTACTGTGTAGTGAACGCCATCGCCGTCGGAAACCCCCACCGTCGCTGCAACGTTGGTATTACCACTGCCGTAGTCGAAGTAGATCGTCCCGTCATCCACTAGCGTCAACGATATGTTCAATGCGCTATCACCAGCATAGGTACTTGCCCGCCAACGTATGGTCACTGAACCACTTACAGATTCGTCGATGAACATATCCTCGCCGGTGCCAGTTGTCTTCAGATCGTCCCACAGTAGCGCTATCATCCGATTGTTGATCAGGCTCGTTACGCTATTCTCTGAGGCACTGCCGTCAAAGGATCCAAAATCTATAAACCCGTTCGGACGAATTCGAATCAAACTGTACTCCTCACCATAGAACGGGAACGCAAACGGCATGAAGTAATACCAGAAACCCTCATCCTTGTGCCAACCCTTCGCTACACCTACTTCTCCAAAGTTGCTCTGCCCCAGATCTGTCTCAGCGTAAATCTGCTCTGTTACCAACTGCCACTGAACAGTAGGCTGACCGCCGGATACCTCCAACTGCACAGGACCATAAGACTCCAATACCAAGCCATCTGCAAGAACTGATGTCGTTATCACAGGAGCAGGCGCTATCACCTGCAGCGATACCGTCGACGCAGTCGAGTTGAAGATCTCATCCGATGCGTAGTACATGAATACATCTGCACCAGCATAGTCCGCTTCAGCGGTGTAGAGTACATCTTCGCCGCCACCCAATAGCGTATAAGGCGTACTCGTAATTGCGCCGCCTGACGGATCCGAAAGGACGCCGTGCTGCGGAAGGCTCATGATGGTGTAGTCCAGATCATCACCATCAATGTCGTTGCCCAGAAGGTGAACCGTGGCACTGCCATTCATGTCCAAATCAACCGATACATTCTGAGTCGTCGGAGGATTCGCTATCACCCCTATCGAAATCGTCGCCTCATCAGAATCACCTCCATCAGGAGCAACGCCGCCATCGTTAAGCTTGAACTTCAAACTGTCCGAACCGTAGTAGTCCTCCTCTGGGGTGTAATCAACTACGTTCCCGTTACTCGCCAGAATGTACGGAACCGCCGTAATCGCACCACTGCCTGGATCGCTAAGGTCACCATGGCTCGGCAACGCCGTGATGATGTAATCAACCGCGGCCGGCGGATCCGGCAAGCCATCGTCACGGCCCGGAAGCTCGATACTCAAGCTGCCATTGGCCGGCAACGATACATTGTCGTCAAATGCCAGAGGACGCTGCGGACCACAATCGCTCATCGCCGATAGGTCAGTCTCCTCAAAGTCAGGATCCATCCCCTCACCACGTGACAAACCGGCCAGACCGTCAACCGCTCCTATCTCCAGGTAACTGATGGTAATCGTGCCATCGAAGAACATCTCGATCTGGAAGGTGTTAGAGTCGCCGCTGGTGCTGTGTTGCGGAACGCTGTCCCAAGTGACAACCACACGATCACTGAACTGCTCCCAGCTGATAGTTCCTCCATCAGCCGGATTCAAGTCGTCGTACAAAGCACATATCTTGGGAACACCGCTAAAGTGCTCATCCAACGTCTCGCTGTAGTCCGTTACGCCATGAACAAAACTCAGATAACCGTTGCTCACCGGGAAAAACTCACTGTAGTTCGCACCGAAGAACGGTATCGTCTTGCCACCAGTTAGCGTCAGACTTGCGTACGAGTCGTCAGTAAGAACCAACACTGTGCCGGTGCTCGGATCAGTTGGAAGTTCAGTGATGGGATCCGCATCAACACAACCGGCGTAATAGTCGTAGGTGCCGTTCGGAGTGAACGTCAGCTTCCTATTGGCCAGATCAAACGCATCTCCTGACTCAAAAAGCTGTGTGAAGAAATTCGGAATCGACGGCGTCATGAAACTGTAGCAAACTCCCCCGTTGTCCGACGTCGCAACGTTACCCGCCTCGTCAGTGGCCTCAACCGTGTAGTAATAACGCTCCTCTGGATCCAAGCCAGTCACGGTCACTGTTGGGGTTTCCAAGAAACCGCTGCCTGAAGCTGTATCAGATAGGACGGCGCAGGAATCGCCGTAATGAACAGTAAGCTTGACAGGCTCATCAGCATTCAAAGTTACCGTCGCTGTTCGTGGGCCGATGTCGATGGCTTGAACATTACTGAGCACCGGCAGCTCACAATCCACTACGGCAGTAGCAGTAACAGATACGTTGGTTCCGCCCTGTCCATCGTCCACATCTAGATAGGTCACCGTAACGATCTCACCATCAGCCACATGAAGAATGCCGATGGCATCAGATTCGGAGATTCCCATCGAGCCGGAGAACACAGCCGTTCCCGGCCCTGTCTCGGTGAGAACCGCCTGCTCCCCGGTCTCCAAACCGGAGGCCACATTGACTGTCACTTGCTCAACGATTCCGTCATCCGTGTTCAAATCGCAATCATTGACTTCGATTGTAACGGTATCTGAACAGGCGTATTTGGTGCTGTCTACGCTTACCGAGCCCTTGCTTGAACAAGTCAGAAGGACCTGCAGCGAAGGATCACCGAACACATGCCAGGTATTGAACATGTCGATCCCATCACTGCCATACTCATCCATCATCTGGCAGGCACCACCGAAACAGAGAGCACCAAAAGAGACGTAAGTCTCCGCAACAAGCAGATCGTTGCATTCGTCCTGTCCACACATTGGGGATGCCCAGGACTGATTGATCGATGACGCGTAAATGCCAATCGCACCTGTTGGTTCAGCACCGTTGGTTGCCCGCAGCCACGCTTCAGCGAAGCAGGTGCTTCCATTGAAGTTTCCATTAACGCAAGCAACATCGAATATAAACGGGAGCATATTGTTGTTGGTCAGCGCATTGATATTGGAAACACTGAATCCAGTTGTACTCCACGCAGTTGTGCTTCCGTGGCCGACATAGTTGATCAGTCCCCTTCCGGCGTTCACAGCCGCCGCGACTTGCGCCGCAGTAGCACCAGGGTCATAGAACTGATCAACAGTCGTATACTCATAGCCGAGCAAATCGGTGCGAATGTTATTCATATGCTCGATGTCGCTCTCATCATCATCGCCCTGCCCAGGACCACCTTCATCCGAAGCTATGCCGACGGCCCTCTTGAACCAGTCCTGAGTAACATAGGCATTGCCCTCGTATTCGACGGTTCGCAAGACCTGTGTGTCCACATCTGCCGCGCTTTGCGCCGAGAACCGCCCGACAAGGATGTCCGGGTAATCATCGCTTCCGGCAAGCTTTGAGTAGCTGGGATCCGACGCACCACCCGATGCCGAAGGGGTAGCCACCTCAGTAGAGTCTCCCACCAAGAGGACAAAAGCCAAATCAGTCGTGTCGTATAGATTCTGTATGTAGTTCTTGATCGATGTGGAGTTGTTTCCGATTGTTGACACACCGACGAGCGTAGTGTCGATTCCACGCAAGTTCTTGTGATCAACCAGCGGTTGAACGTTCGACAGCCAAGCATCATGTGCGATGATCAACATATTGCCTTGCTCGTCGAGAGGGCTGTAGCGCAATCCGCCGCTTGTATAATTCAGGAAATGATTGCGATAAATCTTCTCAAAGGCCAGGCTTTTCTCCATGCGAAGGCTCCCGCCTTCGAGAATATTCACAGTATCAACACCAATCCTGGCAATCTCGATAGTGGCACTCCGGCAGACTCGCAGTGTTCGAGTAATGGGATTGTATTGGAATGGATTGAACTCAACGACAGCCCCTCGTGTATTGCGAAGGATGTAAGGCTCCCCCAGAACTGCGCTTTCCTGAGGATACCATTCATTCTTCGCGTAATGATCACCAAACACGTATGGCACTTCATCAGGGTTTACCGTTCGTGGCAACGGACCTTTCGATGGGGCAAGAAGAACGTCGGCATACTCCTCAAACTGCTGCTTCACAACACTAACAGCCATCTTGGCATCGTTGGGGATAACCACACTGCGGCAAACGTGAGGTAACGCAGGGGCCCCAACGACCTCCTTTTCAGCTTCCTTGTCAAGGGATACAATGGCGAACTCCTGCCCATCGATCTTGACTGGAATCAACTGGAAATCCCCTACTGTGTAATCTATCATGATCCTGTCGCCGGTGTTTTCCACCACATCGACCTTCACGGCATTACCTGCCGCATAAACCGAACCAACAAGACCAAAAACAACGAAAACTGCCATCACGCCGACAAGAGTGCCCACATGATTTCGCATTCTGTCCTGACACCGATTACTCACGGTTCTATCTCCTCGCAGGTGACTCCACAAACAAAACCACCGAATCCAGATTAAGCAGGTAGGCCCCTGATGGGGCCTACCACGTTCACAAGCACGTCTCGCCAGCCCAAACAGCGACTGACAAGTCACTTATTAGTTATCGTCCATTTCCAAGGCAAATGCGGCGAAATCGACGAGGTCGATAACACCGTCGTCATTGCTATGGAACATGGAGCAGGCGGGAGAGCCGGTATCTCCGTAGCAACTCTGGAAGCCGGCGTAGTCCGCAAGGTCTACATCGCCGTCGCCGTCATAGTCACAATCACCCGCAACGAAGTCCGTAATATGCAGCGCGATGACCTTCTGGTCACTGCGACCAAGGCTGTCCGTAACCTTGAACACCGGCTCGAAGTCGCCTGTCTCTGCTGGAACGCCGCTCAAAATGCCAGTACTGCTCAGCCCCATGCCGCCCGGCAACAACAGCGGTACGTGGAATCGTACTGAATTCAAGCCGCCAAGGTCCGTTAGACCATCGTAGCTTCCTACTGTGTAGTGAACGCCATCGCCGTCGGAAACCCCCACCGTCGCTGCAACGTTGGTATTACCACTGCCGTAGTCGAAGTAGATCGTCCCGTCATCCACTAGCGTCAACGATATGTTCAATGCGCTATCACCAGCATAGGTACTTGCCCGCCAACGTATGGTCACTGAACCACTTACAGATTCGTCGATGAACATATCCTCGCCGGTGCCAGTTGTCTTCAGATCGTCCCACAGTAGCGCTATCATCCGATTGTTGATCAGGCTCGTTACGCTATTCTCTGAGGCACTGCCGTCAAAGGATCCAAAATCTATAAACCCGTTCGGACGAATTCGAATCAAACTGTACTCCTCACCATAGAACGGGAACGCAAACGGCATGAAGTAATACCAGAAACCCTCATCCTTGTGCCAACCCTTCGCTACACCTACTTCTCCAAAGTTGCTCTGCCCCAGATCTGTCTCAGCGTAAATCTGCTCTGTTACCAACTGCCACTGAACAGTAGGCTGACCGCCGGATACCTCCAACTGCACAGGACCATAAGACTCCAATACCAAGCCATCTGCAAGAACTGATGTCGTTATCACAGGAGCAGGCGCTATCACCTGCAGCGATACCGTCGACGCAGTCGAGTTGAAGATCTCATCCGATGCGTAGTACATGAATACATCTGCACCAGCATAGTCCGCTTCAGCGGTGTAGAGTACATCTTCGCCGCCACCCAATAGCGTATAAGGCGTACTCGTAATTGCGCCGCCTGACGGATCCGAAAGGACGCCGTGCTGCGGAAGGCTCATGATGGTGTAGTCCAGATCATCACCATCAATGTCGTTGCCCAGAAGGTGAACCGTGGCACTGCCATTCATGTCCAAATCAACCGATACATTCTGAGTCGTCGGAGGATTCGCTATCACCCCTATCGAAATCGTCGCCTCATCAGAATCACCTCCATCAGGAGCAACGCCGCCATCGTTAAGCTTGAACTTCAAACTGTCCGAACCGTAGTAGTCCTCCTCTGGGGTGTAATCAACTACGTTCCCGTTACTCGCCAGAATGTACGGAACCGCCGTAATCGCACCACTGCCTGGATCGCTAAGGTCACCATGGCTCGGCAACGCCGTGATGATGTAATCAACCGCGGCCGGCGGATCCGGCAAGCCATCGTCACGGCCCGGAAGCTCGATACTCAAGCTGCCATTGGCCGGCAACGATACATTGTCGTCAAATGCCAGAGGACGCTGCGGACCACAATCGCTCATCGCCGATAGGTCAGTCTCCTCAAAGTCAGGATCCATCCCCTCACCACGTGACAAACCGGCCAGACCGTCAACCGCTCCTATCTCCAGGTAACTGATGGTAATCGTGCCATCGAAGAACATCTCGATCTGGAAGGTGTTAGAGTCGCCGCTGGTGCTGTGTTGCGGAACGCTGTCCCAAGTGACAACCACACGATCACTGAACTGCTCCCAGCTGATAGTTCCTCCATCAGCCGGATTCAAGTCGTCGTACAAAGCACATATCTTGGGAACACCGCTAAAGTGCTCATCCAACGTCTCGCTGTAGTCCGTTACGCCATGAACAAAACTCAGATAACCGTTGCTCACCGGGAAAAACTCACTGTAGTTCGCACCGAAGAACGGTATCGTCTTGCCACCAGTTAGCGTCAGACTTGCGTACGAGTCGTCAGTAAGAACCAACACTGTGCCGGTGCTCGGATCAGTTGGAAGTTCAGTGATGGGATCCGCATCAACACAACCGGCGTAATAGTCGTAGGTGCCGTTCGGAGTGAACGTCAGCTTCCTATTGGCCAGATCAAACGCATCTCCTGACTCAAAAAGCTGTGTGAAGAAATTCGGAATCGACGGCGTCATGAAACTGTAGCAAACTCCCCCGTTGTCCGACGTCGCAACGTTACCCGCCTCGTCAGTGGCCTCAACCGTGTAGTAATAACGCTCCTCTGGATCGAGGTCGGCCACAGACACTATCGGGGATGTGGCAAAACCACTTCCAGCTGCAGTCTCTGTAAGAGCCGCACAAGAGTCACCGTAGTAGACTGTCATCTGCACAGGTTCATCAGCATCCAAAGTAATGGTCGCAGCGCGTGGGCCGATGTCAATGGCTCGAACCTGGCTGATCAACGGAACCTGCATATCTACCGTGGCCGTCCCGGTCACTTGGACATTCGTTCCACCTGCACCATCGTCAGCGTCGATGTAGGTGACGGTAATCGTATCTTCGTCGGCAACGAGCAGAACTCCGGGTGCGCTGGAGCTGTCAACAAGTATCGTTCCAGCGAATTCAGCAGAAGCCGGATCCGTCTCCACAAGAACCACCTGCTGACCGGGATCCGAATCGGAATCAATATCAACAGTAACTTGGTTGACTACGCCATCGTCGGTGTTAAGGCCACAATCGTTTACCGTGATGGCAACAGTATCTCCAAAACGGTATTTGGTTTTATCCAGAACCACGGTGCCCGCGTCAGAACAAGCTCCAGGGAAGCGCAAACTCGGATCCCCCATCAGGTTGTACATTTCGTGATACCGTCGTGACGTTGCATCGGTACCCATTTCGGCAACAAATCGCACAAGCGCTTCCTGCCAAACAGGACCGACCTCTGAGGGAACGGAGTCATCTGCATCGAAAATCGCATCGAACAGACGCCGTTCGAGAACGTCGTCTTCCGTCCAGTAGCTGTTTACAGAAGAACCGTAGATAGCAAGTGCGCCCTTGTTGGCAGCTCGAATCCATGTCTCGGTGAAACACTCAGTTGAAACGTAGGATCCGGTAACGCAGGCGAAGCTGCAAACAAACGGATACATATCGGTATTGGTCAAACCATTGACGTCAGACACTGAGAACGGAGGTCCATCAGCCCATGACGTAGTTCCACCATGCCCGCTGTAGATTCCGTAGAATACACCGGCATTAAAAGCATCGCGAACCTGCTGGGTTGTCGCGCCATCGTCATAGTACAGTTTCGTGGACGTATACCCGTTGGGCGTCATATGTGTATCGATAACGTAGTTGTGCGTTCCCTCCGTAATCGATGCATTGTCTTGAGAGGCCATGAAGACCGCACGAGTCAGGTAGGTCGGATCAGCCAGCGGACCATTCTCATAGTAGAGCGTCTTGTCGATGATAGCTTGGAGTTCCGCTGTCGTGCGTGCTGAAAATCGTCCGATGGGAATATCCGGGAACCAGTCTGAACTGCCGTCCATGCAAGCGTACGGGAGATCGGTGTCAGGAGAACCCTCTCCTCCACCAACCCAATGAGGAATCTTGTCGGTGTCTCCCACCAGCAGAATGTAGTCGGGAGGATTCGCCCCGCTCCAGAGGCCGGAAATGTAGCTCTTAATGGTAGTGTTTGTCACACCAGCCGCCGCGTCATACGTAGTTACCGTATACCCCTGAGCCTGCTTAGCCGTAACGAAAGGAGCAATCGTACTGGAGAAACCATTACCAATGATCACAACATAGTGCCCGCCGCTACGTGGGCCTGCCTGCGGCACAATACTGGGATTCACCACAGTGTTACGAACGCCCCGGGCAACATCGACGAACCGGCCTTGTTGCGTATCGCCATCGAAGGACACGTTGACAATGAGGTCCGGATAGTAGGTAACCGTTTGAGTGGAAGGATTGTAGCTAACAGGGTTAACCTCAAGCAGCAGCAACCTCTGCCCCCTCACGACACCGGCTTCTGTTATGATCGCCCGCTGCTCCGGAGTATCCGAAGCTCGAGAATAAGCGGCGATGTTATAATCAAAAGGTGCAGCCTCCTGAGCCCCAGGAAGCTTCGGCACGGGAGCCTGCTTAGGCATAATCTTCAAGGGAAATCCCGTATCTCCAGTATCAATCGTCAGAGAGCGTCCCTCTCTGACGGTAAGCACGACCTCCGCGTTTTGTGGTGCTGCCACAAGACGCCTGATTACCGGAAGCATTGGCTCGCCGATCTCGCCTCGCAGAGCACACTCCGGCCAATCGATTAAGACAAACTGCCCACCCTTGGTCGACACAGGCTCAAGCCTGAACCCTGAAAGCCCAGCGACCAGTTCAAAACCGGTAAGCCCCTGGTCGGTAACCCAAACCTTCGGAGAGACTGCGACTGTCGACTCCTCAATCGCTATCGTTCCATCCTCTGAAGCAGCCAGCCAATACTCGCTCGCCACTACATTGCCGCCGGCGACCAGCAGCACAACAGCCACCGACGCAGCCCATCGCATTAATGAGGTTCTTGCCAACATGCACAATCTCCTTCGAATACACGCTACTCATCACCTGCCACAGATTCGGTCCAACCCGAATACGCAGGTTGAGGTCTACACATCCAAGCGCTAGTGCAGCGCAGCCAATATACAGGTCTATTATTGTACGGTTCGTCTACACGCTCACCACACACTGCTTCCAGGCTCCATTATGACCATGGCGACAGACCCATTCAAGGACAATCCCCCCCTTGCCTGAGGATATTACCTCAAGATCATATTGCGAAAACACAACCCGAATGCTTCCGAATTATGTCTACATATTATCGGCGAACACACTTTACAGGTGGAACAACTGCGGACCTTGATGATCGAGCCGCTAAAAGATCGCATTGCTTGTGCTCGACCAAGGGCGTAAAAACAAGAAGGGCCAGCCAAATTGGCCGGCCCAGAAGATTCGGATATTCCTTCTTAATGTCGGAACATTCTAGATCTAGGAACGCCGACGTAGCAAAGCCAAACCAGCCACTGCAAACATCGCCAGAGTGGCAGGCTCGGGGATAACCTGAATAGTCGCGTCCGAGAAGGTTACTGCCTCATCGACAATCAAACTACCGAAGAGCAGGAAGTTCTCGTCCTCGTCATCCATGCCGAGGCTGGCAGTGGTAATGCCCTCTGCCACGCCTTCAAAGGTTGCAATCCCAAGCGTCATCAGTCCGGGCCCGTTGCCGCTGAAGCTAAGCGCGCCAATATCGTCGCCATCGATTGACTGAAGAACCTCGTCCCATCCGAACGGAAAGACCGAGAAGCTATCCAAGACAGCGGTGGCCGGATTAGCCATGTTGATGTCAAGACCCCAGCTACCGATGACATCGCTGACATCGGCCATCAGATAGACATCAACGGTGTCTCCAACAGCAACGACAGAGACCGCCGGTTCAAAGTAGACATTCACTGTCGCCAAAGCCGGGCTTGCTGCAAGAAGCCCCGCCAGTAGCAACGCACATAGTACTTTCGAATTACACAGCATTCTTCTACCTCCACAAGTGCACGCTTCACACGTGCAAAACCATTTCTTCGCAAGCATCTCCCGGAGAGAGGAGATGCCGAAAACACGAGAGAGTAAAGCCCGGCTGAGCCGGTCGCGAGTATAACTCGCGACCGGCCAACACCGGACACAAAGGACAACTAGTTACCGCGAGTTCGCGAAGGCGCCTTGCTCGGCGCACCGGACTCGCTAACGCCAGAAGTAATCGATCCGGTATCTCTGGAGACACCCTCTATGATCGTACCGTGTCCCGAAGAGATTGCGGTCGGCGGACCGGCGGTCGGGTTGCCAATGAACGCGCGATAGCAGGTCAACCACTGCGCGAAGTCCATGGTACCGATCGCACCGGTATCGTCGTAGTCAACGCAGGGATTAAACGCTGCAGAGCCTTCGACGCTACCAAACGCTGAACGGAACAACTGGTAGTCCTGGTAATCGACATCGTCGTCATTGTCCAGGTCACCACAGATCTGACAGTCGTCAGGAATACCGTTCTGATCGCAGTCATTGCTCGGCACGCCGAGTTCTTCAATGACGACGTCATCGACCATACCCAAGTCACCGTCGAAACCATAGTAGTGGAACGCAAGACGGAACGGGCCACCGGGCAGCAACGGAGTGAGGTCGAAGGTGTGCTCCGTCCACTCGCTGTTGTTCACCCACTGCTCGTTCAGGTTGCCAACATAGATGTCATCACCACCACCAGCAGCACCAACGACTATCACGACATCAATGTCGTAATTGTCGCTCCAACTAGCTCCGACACTTCCCTGAGACCAAAGGGTGACTTGACCGCTAGTCATAGTCAGCTCTGGAGTCAACAGATAGCTATCGGCAGCGTCGTCAGCACTCCACGGGTGAGTAGCGCTCTGGACACCGGAATGGACATAGTCCATGTCAGTGTTCAGGATCCAGGTTTCAGGATCGACATTCTCGATCGCCCAACCAGTAGGCGGGAAGTCAACGCCTTCAAAGCCTTCGCTGATAACTACGGCACGAGCTTTGCCGCCACCATCCAACTCACAAGCATCGAGGATGCCGTTGTTGTTGCAATCGTCGCACCAAGGCTGCGGATCGGCGAGACAGTTGACCATGTCGCAAAGGTCAATCACGCCATTGCCGTTGCAGTCAAGTGATGGATCCTCAGCGATTTCGCACTCGTCAAGGAAGCCCGAGCCATCGCAGTCAGTCCCATCATTCAACTCGCACTTGTCGAGCACTGCATTGGCGTTGCAGTCCTCAGCGCCTTCGAGAAGATCGCAATTGTCAGGCTTACCGTTGCCGTCACAATCGCCCGCCTCGCAAGCGTCTATGACGCCATTGGTGTCACAGTCAAGCGTAGGGTCGTCGGCAATGTCGCAATCATCGGGAACCTGGTTGTTGTTGCAGTCAGAACCGGCAGCAACACCGTGGGCTCGTACCATGAAGTTACCGGGGAAGCCTGCGGCATCGAGCGTCTGCAGCGGAATGCTGTAGGCAGCACTGCCGACATCGGTGGGATCCCAATTGTAACCGGTATCGCCAACGATCCAGGCCTCACCAGACGAAGAAGTCTCATCGATGGCCAAGCAATACTCATTGGACACCAAGTGCACACCAACGAAGAAGCTGGTGCCAACCGCTCCAACTGTAGTCGGCGTGATCGGAACATCATTGAAAATGTCCTGATCGACATTAGCCGTAATAGTCGGAGCCGAAGCAAGAAGCACTGCGTCTGCAGGGCTACCATCACCGTTCGGATCGCTCCACAGGTAGACGGTGGCATCGACGCCGGCAGTTACAGCGCCCCAGGCAACAGAGATGGAATCTATAGTCTGGGCACCATCAGCAACAACGAAGTGGTGGATAGCAATATGATCCGCACCGGCGGTGACTCCCAGAGAATCTTCGTGGGTACCATCGTCAAGAGCGTAGGTCATATCGCGATAGGCCTTGCCACCCAACTGGCACTCATCGGGAATACCATCAGGCTGGCAGTCCTCACTCGTGCCGTACATGATGTCCAAACCATCGGGAATGCTATTGCCGTTGCAGTCAGGATCACACTCATCCGGCACACCATTGCCATCAAGGTCGGCCGAAGTGCCAGCAGTGATGTCACAGCTGTCCGGAATAGCGTTACCGTTGCAGTCAGGCTCACCAGCGAGGAGAGCGCAGATATCCATTACGCCATCGGCGTCGCAGTCGGAACCGCAAACGGTGCCGTCGCCAGCATACGTTCCGCCAGCGGCGATACAGGATTCCTCAAACATCTCCACGCACTCGGGAGTACCAAGGCAGCAAGCGCCAACGCCACAAGCAGTGGACTCGGTGATTGCCAGAGTGAATGATGAGAGGCAATCCGGAGAGGGGTAGGTGTCGATCATCAATGAGTAGTCAACACCCGGCACCAGAACAAGACCTTCCATGGCGACTGATGTTGCACTGCTACTACCATTGGCAGCGATGCACAACTCACCAAGCGGACACTCATCACTCAGAGCAACGCCGATCCAGTTCTCACTGTTGTTGCTTGCAACCGAGATATCCACGCAGATGTCTTCAGTGGCGGTGATGTCATAAACGATATCCTCGCCGCCATCGTAAGAGCCCAGACAGGTGTCGCTGTAGCTATTACCACGACCACAGGTGTAACCGTTGGTATCGATCACGCCCATTTCGGCAGGAAGCTCGATCGGCCAAGCGAGGCCGCAATTGTCGCCGATTTCCGGTTGCGGGCACTCATTGGGATCACACCCAGTGCCATTGCCGGAGTAGACGCCGTTGCTGTCAACGCAGGCCTGTGGGCCCAGTACCTCGCAAGAGCCATCTTCCATACAGCAAGCGCCAACGCAGGTGTCAGCTTCGCAAGTCGTACCGTCACCATTGTAAACGCCGTTGGAGTTCATACAGGCAAGCATGCCCGTGATTGCACAAGTACCGTCGCCGAAGCAGCAGGCACCCACGCCATCAGAGCAATCGAAGGACAGCAGGGTTACACCGCCACCCTCGTAGCTTCCGGTATCACCAATCTGGAAGTAGTAGGTCGTGCCATTAGTTGCGGCGAAGACAATAGTCTCAGACTGAGCCTTGTCGTCCTTCGCGACGTCGGCACAGTACAATTCGTTGGCTGAAGCATCACAGCCATCGCGAACCGCCATCACAATGTCGTAGCTCTCGCTAGTAGCCGCAGTGAGGATTGCATCACAATCGGCCGTAGCAGTCCAAGTGAACCACGCATCGTTCTGCATGACGCCTTCAGTAGTGGGATAGTACTCATCGCAAGTGGCATCGGGGCCATCTGCGGTGTACTCATCATTGTCGAACTCGGCGCTGAACGGCAGCACGGCGATGACAGAAGCCTCATCGCAGTACTCAGCTGCAGGGAACGGACAAGGATTCGCAGTACAATCGGCACCTTCGGTCCATACGCCACCATTGGAGTTGCAGTAAGCCTCGGTGACCGCATCTTCACATGCAGGCCACGGATCCAAACAGCAACGTCCGGTCGGAATGGCGTAGGCCGAAATGGTGAGGGTGTAGTCCGCAATACATTCCGGAGAAGGCCAGGTGTCGATCATGATGTAGTACGTGCCCGGCGTCAGCTCGACGTCGAAGTAGTGAACGCCAGCTGAGGACAGGTAAGAAGCCGAGCAGTTCGCATCATCGGTCGGCGGACATGTAGTGCCAATACCTACACCGGTGTAAGTGCTGGTGCCAGGATCAAGAGTGATCGTGACATGCATAGCCTCTGTGATGTTCACCTCATAGATAATGTCCTCACCACCGTCATAGTAGTACATGCAGTGAGAAGATGAGGTATCATCGTAGTTATCGCCCATGCCGCAGTTGCTGTTGTTGTCAACGTAGGGCAGATCGGCAAGACCAAGAGTTACGGAAACCGGGTTGCCGCACTCTGCACCAGGCTGCGGGCACTCGTTGGGCTCGCAATCGGTACCATCGCCGGAGTAGCTACCGCCGGCCACGGCACAATCTTCTTCGAGCTCCAAAGAGCAGCTTCCGTCCATGAAGCAGCAAGCACCTGCACAGGGGTTGGGATCGCAATCGGAGCCATCGCCCTGGTAGATACCGCCGAGATCATTTACACAGTGATCTTCCGTGACATCGCCATTGGTGCAAACCATACCGAGGCAGCAAGCACCGGTCGGCGGAGCGGGAAGCACGATGATGCCGTAGTCCTCAACATCACCATATGTGGTGGTGCCGCAAGGCTCGGGATAAGAGCTGTAGTTGAGGCGGACCCTCATGCGTGTTTTACCCAAAACAGCGCCAACTGGAGCAGTTAGGGTTCCGGAGTAAGGGCCGTAGCCCGAGTCGACATCCATTGACACCCTCTCGGATGCATCGAATGTACGATCCTGGTTCCAGTCAACCCAAATCGCCAGCTTGTCAGAGCTGTAGCTGGTTCCATTGATAACCTGGATGGGAAGATCAACACCAATCTGGATACCGGTCGTGGCTACGTCAGTGAAGTCGGCATAACCATCGCAAGCGCTGATGTTGTCGATATCGCCGACAATGACCTCTTCTATGTACTCGTCGCAGCCGCCTGACGCGTCACAATAAGGAACCTCGCAAGGAGCTCCGGTAACTTCCAACTGATAATCATTGGAAGTGCCGCAGGGCCACCCGTCGTAGATGCCATCACTAGCGTCACCAGTGCTGACGAAGATAACGTAGGTGCCAGCCGGTACGCATGCGGAGGCGGTACCCAGACTGCAATCGAGCGAGTAGGCTTCGCCGTGAATAACTGCGTTGTCAATATCATCGCAGCTTCCAGAAAGCAGATACACGGTGCCGGGGAACTCGGAATACAGGTTTACCGTAATCTCAGTCGCCTCGGCAATTACCAACTCGTACCAATCCGTGTCTCGCAGCCCGTTAGAGGTTGAAGCCGTGCCACAAATCGTATCGCCGAGTGCAATCGTGTCGAATGCGTACGGATCGGCATTGCAGCCCGAATTGGTGTCCTCATCACAAGCATCGCCCTCAGCGGTCCCGGTGCAGGTCAGCTCACAAGGAGCGGGGCAGGTGCCCACGCCACATGTGGTTGCATCACCCATGTAGGTGAGGTGCGGACCATCGCAAAGAGCCTCAACGACAACCTCGCAAGCTCCGGTGGCAGCATCGCAGCAAGCACCGGTGGGCGGAGGAGTACCCTCTTCGCGGTAGTACGCGAGAGTGAAGGTATCGGTGGCATCCCCTCCACAGGTGAAGCTTGAGTACGAGTTGTAAGGAGCGATCACTGCATAATAGGTGCCGTCGACAGGACACTCCCAGGTAAAGTTTGACGGGTTGTAGTTGCAGGTGCTCAGGCCATCAACGCCATCTAGGATTGTGCAGCCGCTGTTCAGAATCTTGATGTCCAGGTCAGCGGAAGACGTCCCGTTCGTGCACATATCAAAGTGGTAGATATCACCAGCGATACCAGTGAAACTCGCATACCACTTACCGTCGACCGAACAGTCGGCGCTAATGGTCTCGCCCCACTCCGTAGTGCCGGGCAGTCCAAGATCGGCATAGGGAGAGCCACACTCCGCACAGCCGTCTCGCAGATAAACATGTCCGCCATTGGAAAGCTTCTGCCCTACGGTGGCGACTTCGTTCAGAGCCTTCACCTTGGCAACTTCCTCCTGAGACATGCCTTCCCAAATGTCCCGCGCATCACCGCGAACGGTCGCCACGGGTTGTGTAGGCGCAGCCGCATGCTGGGCGGCATCAGCCTCGCTTACAGTCACTTGGGCAGTCTTGGTAATACCCTTGACTGTCCCGACATTTGCGATCTTCTGGTCAGGCCCAACTACCTGACTTTTCGATCGCCTCTCGTGTTGCGGCTGAGATGCAGCGAGCAACACGCTGGTACACAGGAGCAACGCCCCTGTAACACACGCACGTTTTCTCCAAACCATTTCGCGCCTCCTCTAATAGTCCACACGAATCCTGCACCCACACGGCCACACAAACCTCGGCGTAGAGAGATTCCCGTAGTCCGCCTGGGCGGCTCAATTTCCGCTATCCATAACAACAAACGTTCACGTACGACAAAATGCATTGACCTCAGGAAGAAAAACTAAACAAGATAACCCAATCCAGCCGATGTAATGCCGACCTCAGTTAATCTCGCACTCTATTGGCAAACACATTTAACAGTAGTAACCAGACGTTCAACACGCCCATCGAATTGGAAATACCAAGCCAAGTGGCTTGATCAAAGAAAAGAGTTGGCACGCGCGCAACCAACACTACACACCGCGCTGTTCCAACTCTCCCTTTCCCCATTCCTTGTTCAGCGTTAAACGTCTACTCACACAAACCTCGATCCGCAAGCAGCAGGCTTCTATCACTGCCGCAGTACGTACCGAAGGCAAACACCCTACACAATGTCCCTCCAAACCCTTTCCGGCAACCGGAAAGCATTCTCCCGATCGCCTAGTTTGACGCAAATCGGATATAGATTGCAAGACACTCTAAGCAAAACAGGGATCATCAAAGGAATACAAAGTCGCAATGAGTACGTCTGGTAAAAGAGGATATGATGGCGCTGCAGGAAGACGAAAGACGGATCACCCTCTCATGGCGACGTTTCGGCGGTACTCGCTCGGGGTCACGCCGGTGTGCTCCCTGAATACCTCGCTGAACCAATCAGCATTGCCGTGTCCTGTCTCGTGCGCAATGCGCTTTATCTGCCACTTCTGTGTGGCGAGCAATTCCTTGGCCAGCTCAATACGGTGTGCGGCAATGTAGCGACTCATCCACATGCCAACTTGGTCAGAAAAGAGGTGTGCGAGATATGTAGAGTTGATTCCCAAATCACGTGCAATGCGCGACACGCTCATGCTAGGATCGGTGGCGTGCTCCTCGATGTACTTGATCGCGTTCCGCACTTGAGGATGAACGCGAGTCAACGGTCGCTTAACAAGAATCGGCTTGGGAGCTTCATGAGAATCGTCCCGACTCCCATTCGGACATATCTCGGACAGAAACTCATTGTGTCGGGCTACCAGGTTCTCAACCAGGATCTCCAGCAACTCGACCTGGCGTTTGAACTCCTCCTCCTTCATCTGCCCGTCGCAAACAAGCTTGCACACATCGGCCCGGCAGCGTTTCCTTTCCACAAGGATTACCGCACACCAGCGGCCAAAATCGCATTTGTACCAACGAGCACTGCGTTTCCCGTACAGTTCGCCAGTATGTAAGTGCCAGCTGTCCTCACAATACTCCGGTGTAGAGCAATGTCTGCATAGAGCATGCTCCAGCAAAGCCGAGGGGGCACGTCCGTCCCTCTTGGCGTTCACTGCATCGAGCGGCCCCGCCACGACTTCTGCTCCGACAAGCCTGCGAAAACGCTCGATCACCAGTTCATTGAGCATCTCGGTGGGTCTGCACGCTTTTAGCGAATACTCGTCCTTCTCAACGCATTCGCTGTCGACAGGATCCCTGTGTTTCCTGGAATCATCTTTCACTGTCACAAGCTGCTTTCATCTCGCGTCATGCCACTGCCATCCACGGCGTAAGTTGCTGACATCTCGGCAACCCGTCCGTTGCTGACAGCATACACAAAACTCAATCACCTTTGGACAGGTTTTGGAAGATCTGCGAGAGTTTCTTGGAAGTGCACGACGGACCTCACGGTCGGTCTACCGTGAGGCTACGAGAAATGGGATATGGCCACAACGTTAGAAGGGACTCCTTATTGCCCCATCAGATAAGACGAATCGAGGGTCAACTACCCGACCCACACTGCACGATCATTCTCGGAACAAGCGTATGGAAAGTGCATCCCAACGCGCAGACCATTGCTGTCTCTGACTCAGCAAGGGTTGCCTGAAGCAATTGTCTAGGCGCCTAAGTCAGACACCTCTTCGCCAAGCTCAATGAACCTACCGCTAAGGGCATCTCTGAATACGCCCGCAGAAGCCACGAGGGCAAGAGCAATCAGAGTGACGGCGATGGCGTACTCCGTAGCCGTCGCCCCCTCCTCGGATCTAATGAACTCAATGGTCCTTCTAACAACGGTCCTCATATAGCCCCTCCTCCTGAGAAGAGCGTCCGGACCTCTCTCTGAGGACACTCCCCTTCCAAACAAGTCACGGCAATCGGAATGGGTGTACTCAAAGGTGATGGTCCATAACCGGATCTTGTTGTCGCGGAGGGACAACGTACCGGTTCTGATCGAATCGTACTTGTCAGGCGATCTGTTGTGCAGGCTTGTGAGGCCACTGAGGCGACCAGCGGAAACTCCGGCGGCGACACAGAGAATACCGTATGAAACGAACGACCGAATGGCAAACCCAGGTAAACGCAAAGCCCTATTGCAGCCCTATTGCAGAGGTTACCGGACCACTGCCACGCGAGGGCGAATCAACCGAGAGCGAGCTACAACAAGAGCGAGCGCGTACTGGAAACAGCAAGTTGTGGCGTCGGTGAAGTCTTTCTCGGACATTGAATCGCGGCCACCTCACGCCACAGCTCAGCAATCGAGACTTGGAAAGTTTCAAGCCCATGTTTGGATTGAGCACGCACGCGCGCCGCTCCACCAAGCCTTCTTCGCAGGCTATCGTCCGTCAACATCCTCTTGATTGCGTGAGTCAGACGTAGCGTATCCATTGGTGGAACGATTATCGCCTCAACTTCGTCCTCCACAACCTCAGGTACCGCACCGACAGATGTGACTATTGATGGCAAACCAGCATGCATGGCCTCCAGAAGCGCAAGCGGCATTCCCTCTCCTCGGCTTGGAAGCACAAGGGCGTCGGCTCTAGCCATTAGGTCTCTGATTTCGCAATGAGGAACACAGCCGCGGAAAGTAACATCTTCGTCGATCTGCAAACATGCGGCCAGCTTGTGCAACCGCAACCGCCGATCATAGCTTCCTTGGCCAACAATCGTAAGAGGGTGTTCTCTTCGCAAAACTTGGGGAATCGCGGCGTAAGCCACGAGCAGATCTTCGGGACGCTTGGTCTCCGAGAGATCGCCGACAAAGAGCAGACCACCTCCTCTTTCACCACCCTCCGCAATGATCCTGCCATCAACGGCGTTAGGCACAATCGCCAGCTTGAGCCCTCCGACCAACTGCGTCAGGTTTGTTCGCCAACTTTTGCCAAGAACAATAACGCGCGAGGCTCGCCGCAGCGCGGCCACAACAACGCGACGAGAACAACCACGAAGTGAACCCAAGTACTCAGCGAACAGCCCGCCATGGACATGCAGAATGTAGGGACAGCCGAAGATCCGGCAAGTCCACACATCAAGCAAGGTTCGCGTGAAGGTTCCATAGCTGCAGGTGTGGATGTGAACGACCTGCGGACGGTGTCTGCGAATAGCCCTTATCAAGCGCCACCAGCGTCGCCAATGCGAGCCACATGCTGTGAGCAGGCTGCGGTTCTCGGGCGTGTCCTTTGCGGTTTCGACCCTTTCTATTGCGAACTCCGTGGACTCAAACCCTTCGGCCGTCATACGCGCCACGCGGGCCAGACCGCCCTCTGCGGAGAATGGCCCCACGACCAGAACGCGAATGCCGGTACTACAACCCGACTTGCCGAGTCCGCTTACCCTGCTTACCTTAGAACCTGAGCCATCGCTCATTTGCAGTATCCTGTTTGTCTCAACATATGACGTTATCGGTCCGGAACGTGGATATTCTGCACCGGTTGACGAAATCCAACGGCGGAGTTCCGCAGCACGAACGAGAGCTCCTAGACTGAACTGAGAGAACGTGTGGAACCGCCTAGCCGGTTAGCCGGCAGTCATCAAAACACCGATATCAGCACCCCGAGGCCTGGTAGTGGCAATGAACAGAAACGAATCATCCATCCTGCTGATCACTGCCGTTGGGCATGTGCTCTGTCACTGGTGCATGCTCGTCTTCGCCGGAATTCTTGAACCGCTCAGACTTGAGTTCGGACTGTCCAGGTTCTGGATAACGAATCTACCATTCATTGGCTTTGTACTGATGGGAGTAGGCGCCGTTCCCGCCGGCCTTCTGGCAGACCGTTTTGGCCCTCGACGCATCCTCACAGTCTACTTCGCAGCAACCTTCCTAGCGTGCTCCGCCGCCGCTCTCGCTAAGGGCCCGCTAACGCTCACTCTCTCTTTGACTCTCTTGGGCGCGTCGGTAAGCCTCTACCACCCCTCTGGCTTGTCGATGATCTCGCAAGGCATCCGGTCGCGAGGCAAGGCCCTGGGAATACATGGAATGGCCGGGTGCATCGGGCTCGTAGGTAGCTCAATTGGACTGTGGGCAGTCGCGATGGGAAGTTGGCGGTTCGCCTATTGGACACTGGCGATCATAGCTGCCGTCGGCTGCGCCGCCACCCGCATAGTCACCGCCAAACCGATAGCTGAGTATCACACACAGAAGTCCACGAGCGCCAACGTCCAGTCGCCGGTCGTACAGACCGGCATACCGGCTATCCTCATCCTGCTCTATGTAGCCATGATGCTTGGCGGATTCAACTATAGAACGCTAACGACAGCTCTCCCCACCTACCTCATGTCCGGTTCAGCTGGCTCATACAAGCAAGCCGGCTCGCTGATCTTCTTCGTTTTTGCCTCTGGCGGAATAGGTCAACTGCTGGTAGGTCGGTTGGCAGATCGAAAGAGCCCCCTCACACTCTATGTATCGCTAGTGGCAACTACAGTCCCGTTGGCATTGATGTTGGCCCTTACGGGTGGTGGAGGACGAATCGCAGTTCCCTGCGCTATGGCTCTCGCTTTTGTCTCGCTGGGCGTTCAGCCTGTGGAGAATTTGCTGATTGCTCAGTACACGGCCGCAAAGCGGCGCAGTCTCTCTTATGGTCTGAAGTTTCTGCTGACCTTCGGTGTTGGCGCGTTGGGAGCTCCGGCAGTAGGCGCCATATGGGAACACTTTGATCTCCGATGGGCTTTTGTCCTAATCGCGGCGATTGCTATCATCTGTACGCTATTGGTGTGGAGATTGGTACAGCGAGTTCGTGCGGAACACGATGTCCAACCTCGCCTTGGATAACCGAATGACTGAAAACGAAAAGTGGCTTCTAACCGGTGCTACCGGGCAACTCGGCACCCACGTAACGTCGATGCTCGCACATGACGTGCATGTGGACGAAGTAATCTGCCTGGGACGGCGGCCCTCCTCAGTCGCTGGCGTGTCATTCATAAAGCAAGATCTGCAGCTACTTCCAGCGCTGCAGCGCACAGTTTCTGGAATATCCCCAACCCATATTCTCCATATGGGTGGAATAACCTCAACACAAGAGGCATTGGGCAACCCAAGTTATACTCAAACAATTAACGTCTCCGCAACATCCACGATTGCAAGCGCAGCAGCAGCCGTCGGTGCCCGGCTGCTGTTCACCTCAACAGACATGGTCTTCGACGGGACGCGGGCCCCCTACCGAGAGAACGATCCTCCGCAACCAGTCAGCGTTTACGGAGAGAGCAAGGTTCGCGCTGAACAAGCGATTCTCCAGTTCAGTAATACGCTCATCGCACGGCTACCGCTGATGTACGGGTTATCGGCAAGCAACAGCCCAACCGCGTTTCAGCGGCAGCTTGAGGCTCTGCTTCAGGGGAAGCAGCTCAACCTTTTCATTGACGAGTACCGTACGCCATTGTGGTTCGAAGATGCCGCCAGCGCGCTAATCGCTTTGGCAAGAAGCGATCTTTGCGGCACTATTCACGTTGCCGGCCCGGAGCGACTATCCAGGTTTGACCTAATTGCCCAGGCGGCAGCAATGCTGAAGCTCGACATGTCCCTACTCGCCAGATGCTCGCGACTATCCGTCAGTTCGCCCGAGCCAAGACAGGAGGATTTGTCGCTAGATGGCACCAAGTTCCTTGAACTCTTTCCGGACAGCCACCCGGGCCCTCTCCGCCCAGACGTCTTGCGGCAATTCGATAAGTAAAACGTTCGCTATGTGCCACTGGGCGCGTCAGTTGATTTCCGCGCGAGAGGCGTCTGCAAAATCGGGAGCTTGTCGTGCTCCTGCTCGATCTTGGAAACATCCAATTCCTCAATCAGCACTGACGGCGCCACTATGCTCGCTGCCGGCGTTGTGCCTCCGTATCCCACTCCTATAAAGTTGTAAACCGTTGGAGTGTTTCCCGCTGCCAATATTCTCTTGAGTGAACGGAACTCCATGGAGCCGAATTCGACGCCACGAACGAGTTCCTCCCGACCGTCATCCACGTACACTTTGTACACGCAAACTGGGTCCCCCAACGGAGACCCTCCCTGTTGAAGTTTGGTAAAATACGCACGCAGGTCGGTCTGTGTAGAACCATAATCCGGAGCCCGCAGCAAAGTAACTCGCAGAGCGTACTCAAGCCCTTCATCCTTAGCCGCCTCAATAAGCTCCTCCTTGAGGTCCTCAGCCGAAAGCCCGTCTCTATCCTCTATGAAGAGACATGCGATACCGGAAGTCGAAGTTCGGTCCCCGGAAGCGCGCCTGCCATGTCCATTAGATTGTGAGAACTTCTTTGTTGGAACACGAGACATCAGCATGTTCTCCAACTTCCCCTCAGCAACCAACTCGACTCTCTGGGCCTTAACTCCATCGTCATCGTAGTCGTACGACCCCCACAAAGCCTGCCCCTCGAATCGCTTCACTGCTGGATCATCAAACACCCTGAAGGATCGAGGCAATATCCGACGCCCCAACTTCTTCTCCAAATCCTCGGTGTCGTCAACAGCCCGACGGCCCACTCCCACCGGATCCACCTTACCTGCAACCCCTTCGGAAAGCATGAACCTAAACAACTGACATGAAGCCAAACCGTCGAAAAGCACCGGCCCGGTATATTGCTCCAGAACTGGCGCGTCCATCCGGGCAACCAATCCCCCTACCATTGCATCAACATCTGCCTCTATCTGCGGGATTTCCGGAAAGTCATCAACTGTCTCGCCCACATATCTGCAGTAAGAAGAGAACCTGGTACCATCCTCCGCCTGAGCTTCAGCGGTAATCAGTAGAAGCGTGCCATCGTTGCAGGTTCGAAGCCTGGTTCCCTCTGAATTCACAACAAATGATGTACCGGTTCCACACACCAAATCGACCGAGGACTCCTGCACACGCGGATATGACTTGAAACGAGCCGAAATCCGACACAGTCTCTTCTCCCACTCACCTCTGTCAAAAACGAATGCCTTGGTCGGCTGCAATGATTCAACAACAGGTACTGTGGAAAAGTCGTTGGGCCGATCCTCAATCTCCTTGTCCTTCATATAGGCCCTCTTCCTTGTCAGCCGCTCCACCGATGCTTTGTAATCATAATCGCTGCATCGCCAGATCTCTTGACGTAGAGCCATGTAATTGTCGTCTATTGGCAAAGAAACTCGAGCACCAAAGCCCCCCCTTTGCGACCGGCCACCACCAAAATTGGTATTGTCCAATTCGTACGAGCCAATCCTCGTATTGCTGGAAAGGCTACGATCATGGCTGGACTCTGACGTAATGAGTGCGCCGTAGCTTGCCGAAATCCTATAATGAACGCTATCTTCAGCGTTGTACTGCACGTAGTATGGTTTCTCCAGATCCTCCATCGTCAATGTCATGGATCTGCCAAGTTCATCCACCATCGCTCGTAACAGCACTCCGCCGTCAGACATACTGTGCTGCTCAGCCCACAAAGCCAATGGACTTGCCCACATAAACGCAACGAAACAAGTGCAGCCAATCATTCGTTTTGTTTGCATTCTAATCATCCATGTACCTCCCCGACTACGAAAGTCCGACCGCAACAGTCAATCTACGAAGCATCCTCGCTCTCCTGGCGTTGTTCCACCGCAATCGGAGGCAAAAGGATCGGAGGCTTGTCCTGTTCACGTCTCCTCTTCTCAATCTCAATCTGCGATACGAGTATACTGGGTGAGATTGCGGATACCGGTATGTTGCCTGACTCCGCGCCGCAAGTGCCGTTAAACACTGCAGGATCGTCCCCCGTCACCTCGATCTTGGAAAAACATGACAGAGGTGTACCGACTATGTCAACGCCTCGTACGAGCTCATCCGGCCGACCATCGGCATACACCTTATACACAACGAGCGGGAGCACCTTAAAAGCCTGCGGTCCACGTCGAGCAGTAGTAGTGAAACCTCCGGAAATATCCTCAAAAAGCAGGCCATAAGGTTTATCCTGCTTGCGGCATTCTTCTAGCAGACGCTCTCGCAATCCCTCGCTACTAACCGCGTTAGAGGATTCCACTATCAGATTGCCCTGCCTGGACACAACGGCCCGACCAGGCAACCGGCGGCCATGCCCATTTGACACCGAAAATCCCTCTATCGGGGAACGCGACATAAGAAAAGCCTTCAGCACACCGTTCTCTATCAGATCGACATTCTGCGCCAAGACTCCTTCATCGTCATACTTGTAGAAACCACGAAGATCGATGTCCCCAAACTCGCGTCGTGTTGGATCATCACGTACAGTTAAGAACCTGGGAAGAATCTCCTCCCCCAGCTTCTTCGTGAAAGTCTGGCCCTCATCAACGTCCTTCTGGCGGTGCCCTTCAATGCGATGCCCGAAAATCTCATGGAAAAAGACCCCGCTCGCGCGGTTGCGCAGAATGGCCGGCCCTACATAAGGTTCCACAATGGGTGCACTCCGCAATGCTACCAGTTGCTCCATGATAGCCTGGAATGCTTCAGAGATTTCCGTTTCCGACGGAAGCTTGCTCTCGTCACAAGCATCGAACGTGTGATCCAACTCCAACTCCATGCCGTCTTCCGCCTTGGTTTGAGCTGACAACACCACACGCATGAACTTCTGCCCAGTCTGCAGCCGTGTTCCCTCGCTTGTCACCATACACTTATTGTCACACTCCGCCGTTAGAGACACGCGCGAGCTGTACACCAATGGATAGCGTGCTGCCAACGAAGAGACACGGCGAAGACAGTCGCGCCAATGCGACATGTCCAGAGATAGCTGCGCCCTTGGCTCAGAGTACACGGCTGGCTTCTCCTGCGAGAAGTCGTCCGACTTGTCTTCCTCTTCCACCTGCGTCTTCAAGTTAGTCTGCACCTGCTGGAAACGTTTCGCCGCTCGCTTGAACTGACGGTCAGTTGTCAGCCAGATTGCTTGTTTCAACGCAACCGCATCGTCTTCCAGGCAAACTGCCGCAACACCAGATCCCATCCGTCTGCCACCGCCACCACGCAGCTTGTGAGAACTGTCGATGTGGTAGTCCCCTACTCGCACGTCAACGTCCAACACACGAATCTTGCTAACGCTGTCATTGGTCAATGCCCCCAGAGAGCAGCTCACTCCACACGATTCCTGAGCAGTGACCGTATAAGAGAGGTAGTAAGGCTTGATACCATCGGGCATGGCTAGGTTGGCCATCGCGTAAGCCAGCTCATCCGCCAGTATCTGCATCAATGGGCTACTCGCCCTGCCCCCCTCAACACTCTCACCAACAGAGTACTCCGCCAGTCCAATCGATGAGGACAGCCAGAGCATAAACAGGCTCACTAACGCCACCGTGCTCGATCTGCTCGCATACCTGTTCATACCATTCCCTTCTCTGACAAGCGAACTTCGCAATCACCGCAGGCTACCGCCGATCTTCGGAAGCTTCGATCACCATGATACTCCCTGTCGCAACGAAAACCAGCCTTTGCAGCGCCTCTGCGCAGCCTGCCACACAACTTGACACATCTGAGGCTTGCCGCTGCGAGAAATCACTTGCGACGCTACAATACTTTTTGGACAGTCGCCATACTCCATGGCCCGGCCTTCTTGCACATGTTCGCCTGGATTGCGTGTTGGTTCAAATGAGCAACATGCAAAGGAGAAACGAATTGATCTATCTAGACAATGCAAGCACGACATTTCCAAAACCATGTGAAGTGGTCGAATCAGTTCGCAGATACATGACTGAAGTGGGAGCCAATCCCGGTCGCGGTGGGTACTCCCTCGTAGTCCAAGCGCAGGCGATTGCCGAAGACGCACGGCAGCGAGTGGCGAACCTCATTGGCGCCGGTACGCCCGACCGCGTCGTTTTCACCGCCAGTTGCACGGACGCACTCAACATCGCCATCAAGGGTGTGCTGAACGCAGGCGATCACGTCGTAACAACTATGCTCGAGCACAACAGCGTTTCCCGTCCCCTGGAATCCCTGCGCCGCGATGGAGTCGTGGACGTTACACGAGTCGGTTTCCACGAAAGTGGCGTGGTCGATCCAGATGAAATCGCCATGGCCATCAACCCGAGGACAAAACTGATCGTCCTTACCCACGCGAGTAACGTGACCGGAGCAATCCAACCCGTTGCCCAAGTCGGTGCGCTCGCACGCAAGCATGGAGCACTGTTCCTTCTAGATTCAGCACAGACGATCGGACTGTTGGATGTGAACGTGGAGAAGTTCAACGTGGATCTATTGGCCTTTCCTGTGCATAAAGCCATATTCGCGCCGCCAGGCTTGGGAATACTCTATGTCGGTGAACGTGCAGAGGTCCGGCCATGGCGCGAAGGTGGAACGGGAATGGATTCCGTCAATCCTTTGCAGCCGTGCGACTTGCCTGAACGTTTGGAGGCCGGAACATTCAACGGACTTGCGATAGCCGGACTGCAGGCAGCCCTCACAGTTCTCAAACCGGCGGAAACACTGGCTCATGAGCGACGATTGACCCAAATGATCGTGGATAAGATCGGTCCTGACGATAGGTTCCGCGTGTACGGTCCAACAGATCCTGCAGCACGCGTCGGAACCATCTCTGTGAGCATCAACGGATACGCAGCGTCGGAAGTGGCCACCATACTTGATCAACAATACAAAATAGCTGTTCGGGCCGGCCTGCACTGTGCCCCGTATGCCCACCGCCAGCTGGGCACTTTTCCCGATGGACTCATTCGGTTTGCCCCCGGCCCTTTCAACACTGAAGATGAACTCGAAGAGAGCTGTGCAGCTCTGACAGAGATAGCCGCACATGCACTCTCCTGATCCACGTGGCACTGGTCGCCCCTGCGCCGTTTGCATGTTGAGTACTACTGGAAGAATCCACTCCCGCAATCCTCTGTGGCAAACATCCGCGCGGGGTTGCACCATCTAACCATCGACCGAGCCCCAAAGAGCTACTACCAAACCACCGATAAGAGAAAAGCAAAGCTAGACAAGAGCATGCTCTATCTGTGTTGCGTGAGCCGCCAGACGAGACATCCGAGACTCGGCCTGCTTCATTGCCCGGAGTGCGCATCAGAGGGACTCTTTGCTCAGAGGCGACCACGTACGTTCGTACTTTTCAGCAGTGAATGAACTCTGTGAACCTAAGTGCCAGAAACATCCAAATAACTCTGCCGGCGGTCCTGTTCGTCGGCCTGTTCTGGGTAACCAGCTTTGCCATCATGCTGCCCTCATACAGGGAGACAGTCAGACACCGAAAACGTGAAGTGCTTCTTGAAGTGACTAATGGCGCCTATTCCATTCTCTCACACTACGAGCATGCTCGACAGCGAGGCGAAATGTCGCTGGCAATTGCGCAGCGTGAGGCCACTGCTATGATCCGCAACATCAGGTATGGCCCCGAGGGCAAGGATTACTTCTGGATAAACGATATGGAGCCAAGGATGCTCATGCATCCGCATCGCCCGGATCTCGAAGGAAGAAGCGTAGCCAATCTCGTGGACCCTACCGGTAAACGTCTATTTCTGGAGATGACCAGCCTGGTAGAAGCTCAGGGGTCTGGATACACAACGTATATGTGGCAGAAACCTAATAACCCCGCAAGCATAGTCCCTAAGCTCTCATATGTCCGTGGATTCCCCGAATGGGGATGGATAATCGGCACCGGTGTGTACTTGTGCGACGTCAACGCGGAGATCGCCTCCATAACCACTCAAATGACTCTAATATGTGGTGGCATTCTGCTCCTGGTTGCTCTGCTTGCCACTTACGCCGCTTGGCACAGTGCCAAGACAGACCGCGAAAGACAACAAGCTGAAAAGAGACTCTCCGAATACCGTGAGCATCTGGAGGACACGGTACACGAACGAACACTGCAACTCCAAGAACAGCAGGATCACCTCGAACAATTGGTAGCCGAGCGAACCAGTGAGTTGATCCGCAGCAACGAAGACCTGCAACGCGAAATATCAGAACGTAGAGAAGCCGAAAGCGAACTCGCCGCGAAAGTTCATGAGACGTCCGAAGCCAAGCACCGCCTGGAAGTACTCGTCTCCAACACGACTGACAGAGAAAAACAGATGCTTGAACTCAAGCGCGAAGTCAATCAGCTTCTAGCCGACGCCGGGAAACAGCCGAAGTATGAGGCCCCGGCGAAAGTCGATGACCTTGTTGATCGGAATTCAGCCTCCGAAGCTCTGCTGATACGATAACCATGAAGAAAACACTCTATTGGATGCAATGTGGAGGATGCGGAGGCGACACCATGTCTCTGTTGAGTAGTGAGTCTCCCGACTTCACTGAACTGCTGGGAATTCTGGGCGTACACGTTCTGTGGCATCCATCCCTATCAAGCATCAACAATTGCGATGACGGTGCAATCATTGAGCAGATTGTCGAAAACGAATTGGAGCTCGACTTCCTCTGTATTGAGGGGGCTATTGTCCGGGGCCCCTCCGGCACAGGAATGTATGACTGTGTCTTTGGTAAACCTAAAAAAGATTTCCTGGCAGCTCTGGCACAAAAAGCCAAGTATGTATTGGCGATAGGCACTTGTGCCAGTTTCGGAGGGATCGGCGCCAATGGCGACATAGAGGCTTGCGGAGCACAGTTTCTCAATTGGGATGTCGGAGGCTTCCTTGGAGCCGACTTTTTGTCCCGAGGAGGCTTCCCTGTGATCAATCTGCCAGGGTGTCCGTGTCATTGTGAAGTTGTGACCAAAACTCTGACGGCATTGATTCGCGAGCGACCTCTTCAGCTTGATCAGTTCAACTCTCCCATCGATTCCTACGGACTTCTGGTTCACCAGGGGTGTACCCGTAACGAATACCATGAATACCGTGTCGAGGAACAGGATTTCGGCGAGAAGGGATGTTTGTTCTTTCATATGGGCTGTCACGGACCATTGGCCTTCGGACCATGCAACAAAACGCTGTGGAACAGGCGAAGTTCAAAAACACGAGTCGGAGTGCCGTGCTTCGGTTGCACGAGACCCGATTTCCCTCAGGACTACCCCTTCTACAGAACCCGAAACATAGAGGGCATTCCCAAGGAGTTGCCAGACGGTGTCGACCGAGCACACTACCTAGCCTACAAGGGAATGGCTGCCGCCGCTGCCCCTCAACGGCTGAAGAACCGAAAAACACACGTCTAGATGCCAGAGAGACTCAAAGTGAGCACACTGACAACGACAACACATCCTCAGTTAAAACCGAACACAAAAACACTAAACCTACGGCTCAATCGCGTCGAAGGTGATCTCGAAATCCGAGTGGACATAGCTGGCAACAGAGTAGTCGATGCTTGGAGCGCAGGTACCATGTACCGCGGCTTTGAGAACATCATGCGCGGACGCGCTCTACTTGATGGTCTTGTCATAACACCCAGAATCTGCGGCATTTGCACTACCGCACATCTATCGGCTGCTGCAATGGCTCTGGACAATCTTACCGGAGCCAAAGTTCCGCGCAACGCCATTCTCATACGTAATATCGCCCTCATAGCTGAGATGCTGCAAAGCGACATGAGACAGACATTCCTTATGTTCTGCCCCGACCTAGCCAACGACATGTACGCTCATCTCCCTGATTACGAGGAAACGGTGTTCCGTTACGCACCCTTCAAGGGCAAAACCGTGATTAACGTGATCAAGCAAACAAAGAAGATCCTCGAAATAGTGGCTATCCTCGGTGGTCAATGGCCCCATTCATCCTACATGGTGCCCGGCGGCGTAGTCTGTAACCTCGGTTCCGGGGACATACTGCAATGCGAACACCTCCTCCACGACTTCCGCAACTGGTATGAAAAACACGTACTTGGATGCTGCCTGGAACGATGGCTGGCCGTAAATTGCGCCGCGGATCTCGATGATTGGTTGACCGAAAGCAATGAACACTCCAATCGAGAACTGGGCTTCTTTGTCAGAGCAGCACGAGCACGCGGCCTTGACCTCATCGGACGCGGACACGACAATTTTCTTTGCTCCGGCGGATTCGAAATTCCCTCCGGCTCCTCCGTCAAAAGTCGCACGGTCGGCTCCACCTATCTCTTCCCCCCCGCATTTGCACAACGCGATCACACGGAACTCTTCGATCAAGCAATGATCACTGAGCACGTCACCCATTCGTGGTTTGTCGATTATGAAGGCGGCAAGCATCCGTACGAAGGCAATACCGAACCCTACGCAAGCGGTAAAGAGAGTCATAAGTACTCCTGGGCAAAAGCACCAAGGTACAACGATTTGCCGGCCGAGACGGGCGCTCTTGCCGACATGCTTGCCTGCGAAAACCCACTTTTCATCGACCTAATCAACAAGACAGGAGCAAACGCCTTAGTGCGTCAGCTGGCACGCATCGTCCGTCCCGCAGAACTCCTGAATGCCATGAGTACCTGGCTCGCCGAGATAGATCTCCGTTCCCCCTTTTATCAATCACCTCCAGACGTCATGACTGGCCAGGGGTTTGGAATTACACAAGCACCGCGCGGCGCTCTGGGGCACTGGATACAGGCCTCTAACGGAGCTATCGACCGCTACCAGATAATAACACCGACATCATGGAATGGATCTCCGCGAGATGCAGCCGGAATCCGTGGCCCCTGGGAAGAAGCCCTCGTGGGAACCTCCGTCAACAATCCTGAGAACCCCGTGGAGGTTGGCCATGTAATCAGATCATTCGACCCATGCTTGGTATGCACAGTCCACGCCGTGCAACCGTGTCAATCTCCTGAAAGGAAGGGAAAATGACAGCCCCTGTCAGAATAATCTGCATCGGCAATCGCTTCCATCAGCGGGATTGCGCCGGCCCCATGATCTTCGACTGCTTGGTACAACACGAACTGGGTGAAGACATCGAGCTAATCGACGGTGGTGTATCTGGCCTCGACCTGCTGCAATTCGTAGATGGAGCCACATGCCTCGTCTTTGTCGACACTATTACCCAAGTGGACGATCCCGACGGCGTTGTCGTCCTGCGAAGGCAAGAAATAGCCCCTCCCCCCGATGGGTTACTTGATCACGCCTCAGGCCTCTCATACCTCCTACACATTATGCCCGAAGTATGCGATGGCCCCATCCCAAAAACTTTCGTTGTCGGCATCGAGTCACCTCCCACAAGTACTACTGTCGAGCGAGCGGCGACCGTGTGCCTGGAACTCGCTCATGGCAATACTGGCAAATGGTCGGCCCTGAACGTGGCAAGTGAAAGGGTCTCCACATGACCTCCGCCACGATCTCCCTTGATGAACTCGTCGCCGAGAACAGCATGCTGCGCGAAGAGGTACGCGTGGCTAGAAGAGCCTCCGATCTGACTGCACATCTCGTGGCCGAACAATTCGTCAAAATCGAAGAGATCCTGCACCGCCTGGAAGAAAAGGCCAACGCGGAACGCGAACTGCGCGGCAAGCTGGCAGAAGAACTCCGCGAAGCCGAGCAGCGCAAGGTGGAACTGAATGCCGATCGCCAACGCCTGCAGGACATCCAGATCGCCGCCATCAACATGATGGAGGACATCGCCGCCGCCAGGAAGAAAGCTGAAGCAGCCACTCAAGCCAAAAGCGAATTCCTCGCCAACATGAGCCACGAAATCCGCACACCGATGACCGCCATCATTGGCTTTGCTGACACTCTGCTGGATGGCTGTCACGCTACTGAAGGAAACCAGGAAACGATTGAGGCAGTGGAGACCATTAGGGCAAACAGCAAGTACTTGCTCCGCATAATCAACGACATTCTCGATCTCTCCAAGATCGAAGCAGGTAAAATGACCGTCGAGCATGCACCCGTCTCACCCTCTGAAGTAATAGCCGAAGTGATATCCCTCATGCGTGTGCGCGCCAATGAGAAGAGACTCAACCTGAACGTGGAATACGATGGCCTGATTCCGGAAACGATATCCACCGACCGCGTCCGACTACGGCAAATACTCATCAACGCCGTGAGTAACGCCATTAAATTCACTCAAACCGGTGGCGTTCACCTGGTCACCCGGATGCTGCATGACGCACATGAACCTCTCATGCAGTTCAATGTTACCGACACAGGAATAGGTATGAGCGAAGAGCAAGTGGCCGGCTTGTTCCAACCATTTACTCAGGCAGACACCTCGACTACGCGTAGATTCGGCGGCACCGGATTAGGACTTACCATTAGCAAACGTCTTGCAGGCATGCTGGGAGGCGACATCGAAGTTGTCAAAACAAGCCCCGGAACCGGCACGACCCTTTCCATCACCATCACAACCGGTTCGCTCGACAACGTTCGCATGGCCCCTTCCCAGACACATATGAACCAACACCACATAACGGAAACCTCGCCATCCACACCACACCGCGTACTCACCGGATGCCGAGTCCTCATAGCAGAAGATAATCCCACCAACCAACTCGTCATCAACCGCATAATCCAGAAAAGTGAGGCATCCACCGTAATCGTAGACAATGGGCTACTGGCAATCGAAGCGGCCCAGGCCGCTCAACGCGACGGGCAAGCCTTCGATGTCATCCTCATGGATATGCAAATGCCCGTTATGGACGGATACCAGGCAGCTCGAACATTGAGGCTGCAAGGTTACTCCGGCCCAATCATCGCCCTGACTGCACACGCCATGTCCGCCGATAGAGAGAAATGCCTCGCGGCCGGCTGCGATGAATACACCACCAAACCCATAAACCGCGGCCAATTGCTCGACCTCATACATCGGCTATGCAAAAGGCGCAATCCGGCACCCGATCTCGCCAATGGCGCTACTCGCCCTTGCGCGCAGTCAAGCAATGAGAATCTAGAGGGCTAAACCGGGGCTCAAACGCTGCACTTGGATAGAGCTCGCTCTAGGGCTCTTTCTCTCTTGAACCGCTGTCGCCAGCAACGCATAATCGATATAGCAAAGCCCTCGAACCGGAGGCCATCTCCGACCTGCGTCAGAGCGCGGCCGAAACGAGGGACATTGAGCACCCAGCAGGGTTCAGCGGTTAAGAACTGCCGGAGCACACATGGAAGGGATATCCGAGCCTGCAAGCAGTCTGCGAGCCGAGGTGGAGCGTCTTCGCACTACCATAGTTGAGCTCACTCAAACACAAGCTCGCATCGGTCGTTCGGAACAGTGGTTTCGCTCCGTCTTCGAGGGCTCTCGCGACGCCATCTTCCTGTCAAACGAACAGGGCTACTTCGTTGATGTCAACAACGCCGCCGCCGAACTGACCGGCTACACCATCGCCCACCTCAAGACCATGCACATTGCCGACCTTCACTCCCCCGAGGACCTTCATGCCTTCAACAAGTACTTTCAAACAATCATGTCCGGAACGCCGGTCAATAGCCAAGCCCGAATACTCCGCGCCGACGGAACCAGAATCGAAGCGGAATTCAGCAATCGAAGAATCGAAATCGACGGACAGCCTCTGATGCATACCGTAGCTCGGGATGTCACTGAACGTATAAAAACCAATCGCGCCCTGCGCGAAAGCGAGCAGCGATTCCGAACGCTCATAGAAAACACACCTATCGGCGTCTATCGAACAACTCCGGGCGGCCGCATCATTAGCGCAAACCGAGCACTTCTCGACATGTTGGGGTATGCAACATTCGAAGAGCTCGCTAATCGCAATCTGGAGGAGGACGGCTTCCATCCTGAATACCCCAGAGCCGGATTCCGTGATCGACTTGAGAAAGAGGGATCGATCCGCGGCCTGGAGTCATCCTGGATGCGCAGCGACGGCACATTTGTCTTCATTCGTGAAAACGCAAGAGCTATACGCGACGCCGACGGCAACACAATCCACTTCGACGGCACAGTCGAGGATATCACTGCTCACCGCCAAAACGAACTCGCCCTGGAAGTTGCCATTACTCGCCGCGAGCAGCTCAACCGCCTCCACCAGTCCCTCCTCGAATCTGACTCACCAGGTTCACGTTACGAGAGAATCACTCAAGGAGTTGTGGACATCTTCGGCGCCGACTTCTGCCGTATCTGGCTCGAGGGTCCCGGCGATCTTTGCGAGAAGGATTGTCCCCACGCAACTGAAACCGAACCACCTCACGCCTGCCGGTATCCAGGAAAATGCTTACACCTCGTCTCCAGCTCCGGACGCTACAGCCATACAAAAACCGGCATGCACAGCCGCATCCCCATCGGCTGCTATCTCATTGGCTCCATCGCCGCTGACTCAAACAATGGGATATTGATACATGACGTACAAGACGACGATCGCATCACTGATCGCCACTGGGCAGCAAGCCTCAACCTCAAAACCTTTGCGGGATACCCCATCCGCTTGCTGCCCGGACGCACAACAGGTGTCCTCGCCCTCTTCTCCAAGTATCCTCTTCGCCCCGAAGAGGATGCAATGCTATCCAGCTTGGCCTACACCGTCGCCCACCTGGCCCGCGTCGCTGAAATGGAGGCCGCTCGCAGACAAAGTGAGAACACCCTCCGAACCGTTTTCGATACTGCTGTCGATTGCATCTTCATAAAAGATGCAAACCTGCGATACACTCAGGTCAACTCTGCTGTCGAGAGACTATACGGGCTCAAGGCTGCAGATGTTGTCGGCCGCACCGACTCACAGTTGTTCGGACAACAGGCAGCCCACAGATCTCTTGAAGTTGATATGCAGGTTCTCGCCGGACAGGTAATCCATGAAGAATACACGAAACACATCAACGACGCCCTGCGAACCTTCGACAGTATCAAGGTGCCAATGCGCGATTCTGAAAACCAAATCATTGGTTTATGCGGAATCGCCCGCGACATAAGCCACAGAAAAAGCATCGAGCAGGATCTCATCCGCCTCCGCGACCGCCTCAACGATGCCCAACAGATCGCTCGCATCGGCAGTTGGGAATGGCTGATCCCCAGCAACCGCATGTGGTGGTCCGATGAGGTCTATCGAATCTTCGAATGCGACCCAACGACTTTTCGACCGAATAGACAAGCCAATCGCGAATTCTACCATCCGGACGACATGCAGCGCGTCGAAAACGCCATTGCCCATGCCCTGCAAACCGCTACACCCTTCAATATTCAATTCCGCATAGTAACCAGGTCGGGCACCGTAAAACACGTGCACACCCAAGGACGAGTCGAACCGGCCATCAACTCATCTTCCTCAAGACTGCTAGGCACTCTGCACGACATAACCGAGCGCAAACGCACTGACCAAGTCCTCCACGCCTTCGCCGAACAACGTAAGGAATTAGAGAGAATTATCAACAACAGTCCGGCGATCGCCTTCCTCTGGCGTGCGGCAGAACGCTGGCCCGTAGAGTATGTCTCGGACAATATCCGCCAGTTTGGCTATAACCCTAAGGATTTCGCCTGCGAACGAATTCGCTTCGCCGACATTGTTCATCCCGATGACCTCGAACGAGTCGGAAACGAAGTCAACGAACACATGCACAACGGACTTAACCAATTCGATCAACAGTATCGCGTCGTTACCAAATCAGGTGAAACACGCTGGGTCGACGACCGCACTTGGGTAAGACGCAACAATCTTGGACGAATAATGCACTTCGAAGGCATAATCCTCGACGTCACCCAAAGGATAAACGCCGAACTCGAACTCCAGCGCTATCGCAACCACCTCGAAGAATTAGTTACCAAAAGAACGCAAGAGCTCGAACTGTCTCAGCAGCAGTTGGCTCGATCAGAGCGACTCGTATCCCTCGGGACGCTCGCAGGAGGAATAGCCCACGAAATCAACAATCCTGTGGGTGGAATACTGCTCGCAGCTCAGTACGCCCTTTCCCAGGAAGAGGTCAGCGAATTGCAGGCAGACGCTCTCCGCGATATTGTCCGCGATGCCATACGCTGCCGCCAAATAATCAACAACATCAGAGCGTTCGCCCTTTCCCAAACCTCGGACAAACTGCCCCATGACCTCAACGCAGTGGCTCGTCGCGTCCGTGAGCTGACAGCAGAATACGCTGCCGCTTCCGCCTGCAGAGTAGAACTCGAACTCTCCTCAACCATCTGTCCCGTAATGATAAACGCAACGGGGATAGAACAAGTGGTCGTCAACCTCATTCGCAATGCAATTGAGGCCAGCGCTCACAACATACACGTACGCACCGAACATACCGAGACCAACGTGGTCATGACTATCGCCGACGATGGCAACGGTATTACCCCAGAACAGCAGAAGCATCTGTTCGATCCCTTCTACACCACCCGGCAAAGTCGCGGCGGAACCGGATTAGGTTTAAGCATAGCACATCGCATAATCCACGATCACAACGCAACGATTGAAGTGATAGGTGAACCAAATCGCGGAACCACCTTCTCCCTCTCCTTTCCAAAACCCCTTGACGGTGGGAGCTAGTATACATATGGCCAAATGTCTGATTGTCGACGACGAAGAATCCTATCGCAAACAGCTCGCCCTCATCCTCGCCACCCACGGCCACACGGCGGAAGCAGCCGCCGACGCCCGCGACGCCCTTGCTATCGCTGCACACTTCTACCCCCAAGTACTCATTGCTGACTGGAAGCTCATGGAGGACACCAACGGGCTCCAGGTCGCGGATGCAATACTTGCCACTAACCCGCGCATGAAAGTCATCGTTATCACCGGATACGCAACCGAAGCACTGTTCCGGGAGGCCAGAGCTGCTGGATATCAAATTCTGGAAAAACCGTTTGAGCTTGATGAGTTTATCGACGCCGTGTCTGATGCTCTTCTGCAATACGAAGTTCACCCTTGAACGTGCCTACTGAAATGTTATAGCGTTGTAGCTCCAAGCGCAACATCAAACCCCCGGAATCTACCGGAGGAAACAGGCCTTCAGCCGCTTAATTTGGATAGAGCTTGCTCTAAACGTCCAATCGCAGCCTCAAGCACCTGCAGACAGCGGAAGATCCACCGTGAACGTCGCCCCCTCCCCTGGAACGCTGCTCACCTGCAGCGCCCCCTGATGATGCTGAGCGATTATCATATATGCTACGGACAATCCCAACCCCGTCCCCGTGCCGTCCGTTTTGGTCGTGAAAAAAGGATCAAACACCCGACGACAAATATCTTCCGCCATTCCCGGACCATTGTCGCACACCTCTATCCGCACCGCTCCGTCAACACGCATCGCCCGCACAATCAGACGCGGCCGGCGCTCCGGCGGATTTCCCTCCATGGCCTGCGCCGCGTTACGCAGCAGATTGACAAGAACCTGCTCGATCTCGGTTTGCACAACTGGCACTAGTGGAAGATCAACATCTATCTCCCGCTCCAGCTCTATATGACGAAAATCGTACTGCTTCCTCAGGTCGTAATCCGTCTGAGCCAGCACGATCGCCGCCTCGATCACCTCACTCACGTCGGTCAACAGCAACTCAAAACGGCTCTTGCGACTGAACTGCAACATGCCGCTGACGATTCCCGACGCCTTTTTCCCCATCTCTAGAATATTCCCGGCAAACTTAATGATCTCTCGCCGGTCAGCGTAATCCCTAATGGCCTCCATGCTCGTACCGCACTCTCCCGCAAGCTTTGAATTCGCCCCTATCGCAGGCGACAAACGTCGCTGAATATTCTGAGCCCCGATTATAATCGCCCCTAAGGGATTGTTGATCTCGTGAGCCATTCCCGCGGCCAAACTGCCCACCGACGTCATCTTCTCACTCTGCACTACCAACTCCTCCATCGCCGCTCGATCCGTGACATCATCCACGCGTACGACCGCCTCGCCCCCCCTTATCCCCTTCAGCGGGTAAACAGTGATATCGAAGTACCGCCGCAGCGTGCCCTGCTGGCTCAACTGCTTGGTTAGTGCTTGTATCTGCCCGGATTCCAATGCCTCTCTTATCTTCAACTTCTCCTTTGGAATAATGGGAAAAACCTCACCTACGGGACGCCCGCACGCATCCTTGGCAGTCAATCCCGTCTGCATCTCAGCAAAGCTGTTCCACCTCGTGACAAGCCCCCGCCCGTCCACACCGATCAGTACCGAGGGCATGCAATCGACAACACTATCCAGATAGGCCTTCACGCGGCGAAGCTCTTCCTCTGCCCGCTTGCGCTTGGTTATCTCAATCCCCATAACCAGAACCCGCGAGACACCCCCCTCATACTGAAACGGAACACCGTATATCAGCCACGTCCGCCCGTCTGTATGGGTATATTCCAAATCACCGGCTGTCGTCGCATTGGCCGCATCTGCTCCATGCGGCAACCCACAGACGACACATCGCCCGGTAGGCAGATCCCCTTCACCAAAACCGTTCGGATCACCAAAAACCCTCCGGAACGCCTCGTTGGCGAAGCTCACTCGCTGATGCTCGTCCAAAACGTAAATGAAATCCGGCAACGCATCAAAAACACTCCACAACGCGCAGCGATCTACAACCGCACCATCACTTTCCAGAGTTCCCTCGCCACCCGCAATTCGGCACCCTACAACGCGACATTCAATACTCCCCCCTCCACCCGTACCTGCAAAACAAGCCCGGCACGCAAGAGCAAGACCGTCCATCACCAGACCCAGAGCAACGCGATCTCCGCTATTTAGTAATTCACAATCACGGATAAACACCAGACCACCGTAACTCGGCAGCACAAATGTCTCCGCGAACAACCCACCACCCAACGCGATCGAGCCCAAGACATCGCAACTCTGCGTGGAATCATCCAGCCCCGCCAGCATCTTGCTGGCCGCCTCCACAGCCTCCTCGCAACCGCGATCCTCTCCCCTCGAATACCGATAGACCTCGTGAATCCCCCTGTCGCCAACACCCCTATAAAGCAAAACCGCCGCCCGGCATTCCAACTCGCCGACCAGCCGCGGTACCACATCACTCAATAGCGCTTCTAACTCGCTGTGCCTGCCCGCCCTACTCAACACGTCACTCAGCAGTTCACATGCTTCCAACATGACCAGCCCTCCGCCGGCAGTGGACACGGTTGGCCTCTCCTACTCCATACGAAAAACCCGATTCCACTAGTCGACCACCACAGCGCGCCTGCCCCCCTAACGGCCACCCCTATCTCAGCCTCAACCCCATACAACGCCCCCAGACCCACACCGGCCACTCAACACGTTAAACTCTCCACTCCGCTTTTCAAGCATGAACTCGGCCCGCGCAAAAGACCGGCCGTCAACTAGGTCGGGGGCGTTGACGGCCAGTCAAGCAATCACCGGGCCGTTGCAGCCCGGCATTACATTCAACACTAATAACGTCACAACTCCAAGCATTCCGTCAGACGCTAAACTTGCTTAGAGCATACTCTAGTGTACCCCATCAAACCGGAACTATCAAATCGACTGCTCACCCACTAACCTCACCAAACAACCACCCCAGATCGCCTGCATTATCGATTTCCTCAAAACCGCCCCCTACCGACTGGCAATCCGCACAACAAGCCTCCGTCCGCAACTACAACCCGCAGCAACTCATAATGTTGTTACGCCGCCATCAATCCAAGCGGAGCGTCAAACACCGAAAACCCACCAGGGAAAACGACATCAGCCGCCACCCCTGAAATAGGGCTTGCGCCAGGTCTCAGTAACCGTCTCCTGTGAAGACCACCTGAAACATCGCAAAATCGTAAAGATCCAGGTTGTTGTCACCGTCGAAGTCAAACACATCAACACATTCGCGAAAGGCGGGCTCAGTACCTGGTCCGGAAAATCTAAGGCACGTTGCCAATACGTCGTAATCCGCCAGAGAAACTTCCCCGTCATCATTGAAGTCTCCCCGAAGAGACGGTTCGCCTTGGTATTCGTAGGCTCCCATATCAATCACTTCCGGAAACCCTATGCCCGTATCTACAGTATCCGGGTCATCCACAAACCGAGAGTTCCCGTCCAAATCCACCGGCATCGAATAGCTAAACCCCGAATCGATGCACGGAGACCCTGGCCGCAGACACAGATTGTCATCGGCCGTACCGAATATGTCGTCCTCGCCGTCAGCATCGACGAAGAGCGGATCAGCGCTGATATTACCCATTCCGTCGAACTCACCAGGCGTATCGCTTTCTATATCGCTGTACGTTATCACGATGGGTTCATCGTACTCACTACTATACGCATCATAGATGTTGGCTCCGAAAGAGGCTGTATTACCCCAAAGGATACAATTGGTAACCGATGAATTGCCGCAGTTGAAAACAGCGCCCCCTCTGTTTCCAGCCGAGTTGCCGCTGAACGTGCAGTTGTTGAACGACAGGTTACCATCGTTGTTGACTCCGCCTCCGTCGCTATTCGTTGAATTCCCAGTTAAAACGCAGTTGCTCAACGTCAGCCCGGCATCACCGATATTGTGGATTTCACCGCCTCTCTCTTCACCGTAATTCCCCCCGAACACACAGCCCGTAACTACTGAATGTCCCATATGGCTTCTTATTCCACCGCCGATCTCTGCCGAGTTATCGTGGAACGTGCAGTTCCGTATCATCGAGTCGCAATCTTCCAGGAACATTGCTCCCCCTTCAAACGTCGCGGCGTTTCTGTTGAAGATGCAGTTGCTTATATCCAGGTTAACACAATGCATGTTATACATCCCGCCACCATGCTCTTCGCTCTCATTATCCCTGAATGTGCAATTGCTCAGCGTTGGGCTATTGTACCTGTTGTACATCCCGCCACCCAAACTGACCGCTGTATTGTTGTCGAATGTGCAACCTGTAACTGTTGGAGCGCTGTCCATGAAATTGTTCATTCCTCCGCCCCAAACGGAGGAGTTACTACTGAATGTGCAATCTGTCACCGTCGGGCTGCTCTGCATGTTCCACATTCCCCCACCACGCATACCGGACGAGTTGCCGCAGAACCTGCAATCCCTCACCGTCGCACTGCTCTGTTCGTTCCACATCCCGCCACCACTGAAACTGGCAACGTTGTGGCTGAAGAGGCAGTTTACCACAGTCGGGCTACTACCCCTGTTACACATACCACCACCCTCGTACGCGTTTCCGTTGGTAATGGTAAACCCTTCGATCACTGTGTTCATCCCTTCGCCCGATTGGCAAGTGATAACGCTGCCATTGGCGTTTCCATCGATAATCGTCCTGGACGGCCCCTCGGTGCTGCGCAGAGTTATCGCCTTACCAAGCAAATCAAAGTTCTCCACAAACGTTCCCGGTGGCACCTCGATTTCATCTCCGTTTGTCGATAAGTCGATAGCATCCTGGATCAAAGTGTGAAACGTGTCCTGCGTGACGTTGTAGATCAGTCTACACTCATCGGGGATTTCGTCGCCATCGACGTCGTCACTGGTTCCCGCGGCAATGTCGCAGAGGTCGCCCAGGCCGTTGCTGTTGCAGTCCGCGGCAAAGTACGGTGTTTCGTCAGCCCCTATGTCCACACGGCACTGCTGGACGCGATCATCCCCCTCATGGTCGGTGGTAACACCGCTCGGAATCGCCGCATCATTACCGGAATTCACGCACGGTGATCCAATCTCTATTTAAAAGATGTAATAGAAGCATAGTATGTACGGTTCAGACGCTTCTTGATGAAAACTGGGAAGAATTGGTTGAATACGGGACTTATCCGTGTGAGCCAGGATCGATTATGATTGGAGGTGCTTGTGCCTCCCCGGAAATCAGCAAACTGTGCAATATACCTGGCGTAAACTGCGGTTACTAGCGGGGATCTGAAGTTGAAGCAGTTACTCTTTTCTGGAGTGTTTCAGGGCAAGGAGATTCATTTGAGGGGTTTTGATATCCGTTCTCCGGGTTTGCAGCGAGCTTGTTGTGAGTCGTTGTTTCGTATAGGGAAAAACTGGAGCAGGAAATGTTGGTTCTCCGCCGCATGAATATACGCGGGAGTCGATCCTATATGGGGCTATTCCGGAGAAGAGAGCTAATGGGAGGGAGGCGACGTTATTGTCTGGCCGGAGTTCTTATGGCTGGCTGTCTTCTTATACAGTACATAAGCTATTTCCCAACAGTAGTCGTGACGATACCGGCTCCCGACCCTGATGAAAGAATCGATTTCTCGGTTTACGATGGCGAATTACGTGTAGAACGATACACGTATTTTGGCATTGGCTCTTTTCCGAAATGGGAACTGTATTGGTTTAGCGATCGAGAGAGCTGGGATAACTTTCATGACGAAACCCTTGGCCCTCTTTCAACTCAGGTTAGCATGTATCATTGGCCGTTGTACTTCAATGGTCTTCTGTTAGTTCCATTGTTCTGGGTCGCTTGTATTGCCAGTTGCGTATTCATCAATTGGTTTTGGAAAACGAAATGTACATATAGATGCTACAAATGCGGTTATGATATTCGATGGTCAACAGAAAACCGTTGTCCTGAGTGTGGAAAACCGCTCGAACCCGGGCAGTTCACACAAGTAGACAATCGCGTTCGGGAAACATGACCAATAGTGTTCGCACTAGGATTGCACGAGGTGTCGTGGTGTTTGGTGGTGATTCGGGCGAGCCGATTCTCGCCACACCTGAAATGTGCTCACTTCTTTGACGCTGTGGTGACCAGCTTGTGAGGTATGCAGCTGGTACAACCGCTCCCAGATCGTGAATTCTTGGGGGGAGTGACGATACAGAGGATGCACGGGAGGCTGTGGATTTCCGGGGCTGACTTGAGGCTGCTGAAGGACAATTCCGGAACCCACGACGGGATAACCTGGTACTATTACAATAGGAATCAGATCATTGAGACACATGACGGCAACGGCAAGTTGATAAACCAGGTGTATCACGCTGAACGCGCCCGAGGAGGAAGCGTGAAGGAGTACATTGATGAAATCGTGGCCATGCGGACAGAGTGCGGGCGAGTGTACGTGCATCAGGCTGAAGGCGACCAATGCGGGAGCCTGAAGGACTGGAACGTGATCGGCTTGAGCGACGTTACCGGTCGAGTGCTGGAACGCTATTACTACAGTCCGTACGGAGAGCTGGAGGTTGTTCGAGACGCACACTTCTTCGACTACGACGATGACGGCGACGTTGACGACGATGACGAGACGGCCTTTACAGCTTGTATTGGCGAAACCAGTGGCGACTGTTTACGGTTCGACGCTGACTGTGACGGTGAAGTAACCGAAGTCGATGACGGCGAGGAGTTCGGTTATTACACTGCCACTCTGACGGCGAATACGGAATTGCAGAGGATACCGGCCACAACCGTGAGTACTATGGGTAATCCCTTTGGCCATCAGGGGTTGGCTTTTGATGTGGAGATTGGGTCGTATCAGGTCAGGAGAAGATGGTTATCGCCGGGCAATCAACGGTTTGGTCAGCGTGATCCGGCTGGTTCGCTTGCAGGTTTAAACTTATACGAGCAATTGCGAAGTAACCCGTTGTTGTGGCGAGATCCCTCCGGGCTAATTCCAGACGCAGCTGAAGGTTTATGTTGTATGTCTAATGGTTGCTGCAATTGTGGGCGGGGGTTGACTGCCGTAGAACTCCTGGGACTGCGCAACGCGTGGAGATGCAAAACCCATGCTGAGGAAGCTAGCGCGATGCGCCGGGCAAAAGTTGATTGGGTTAGTGTGTACGAAGCAGATGCTTTTCAACACTGTTACGGACAATGCCTCGCAGCGCTTGATCGGGGGGGGGCAATCGCTCAAAAATGCGGCGACATACATGAAGCGTGTGGCAGGATGGAGGGTAACGAGGCCGGTGATGAAACGCGAGATCAGCACAACAATGCATTGGGCCGCTCTATTGCTAACCGTCCGGGAATGACCGAGATGGGGTGCCATTTGACCTGTCTTGCGTTGGCGACGGCTGGAGGAGGGCAACCCAACTGTCATCCAGCCGCTGCCCAAGCATACACGTGTAACGATCCAGAGGCCACTTTTCCGCCCAACCCCACGATGCCGTTGGAGGGATGCAATCCTGGAGACGGAGGTGGCCCCTGAAGGTACATAGGTTCTTTTATTGGATTGTCATGTATAAATCAAAGAATCAACCTGAGGGGTTCTGTTCGGTGTGTGGTTACGCCACTAGCGTAGGACGATGTCCTGAATGTGGTACGCAGTTGACGCCGCATTCGTTACTGCCGAGAAAACCTGACCACTCGTTGATACTAGTAGGCCATGTATTCATACTAATAACATTATTCTCTTTGGTACACTATTTTGTCTTGTCGGGAGCCGTTGCGGCAGGAATGATAGTTGACACATGCGATACGTTACCTAGCACATGGAAAACAATGAGTTCAGCAATCATTGAATCGCTGATTCTGCCAGATCTCCTATTCAATACCCTAGTTGGAGCACGTGCTCATGGTCCAGGGGTGCAAACAGCGGTTGGGCTAGTCAACTCCTTGATCTACGGTTGTGTTATGGCTGCGATATGGTGGGTGATTATGTTTCGATGCAAGACAGGGAAATCGAGTTCCAATAGGTTTGATTTATTAGAAAAACCTGATATCGGTAATAAGAGAAACACTGTTTTACGTAGAAGGCGTTTGTGTTTGGGTGCGGTTTCTATCCTAATTGCAGCTGGGTTGTTGCTTCTGGGCACGCTGTTTGCGCGAGACACGGCGTCATTGCCACGGCACGCGAGGCCGAGTGAATTCGATAGGAAAGCTTGGATGTCGGGATCTATCGCGGAGAAACGGATAGCGGCTGCGTGTGTTAAGAGTACTGGCAAATTGGTCGGCAAGGCATACCAACAGGTTATTGATTTGCTTGGTAACTCAACCGGGCACGTGGCAAGGTATGCCTTGATGGAAGGCGCAAGCCAATGGAGGAATGATTGGTTTTTATCAATAGTCTTTGATGAGGATGGTTTTGTTGATTGCGCGAGCGAGTGGGGGCAACCGCGATCGCTTCCGGTTTCCGATTTTAACATTGAGGATTGGTATTCGTTGAGTCGCACGGAGCGGCTTCCGATGCTCCGTACGCTTGCTCGGGTTCATGGTGGTTTGTCGAGTGACAGCTCGCGGGCTGAGTTGCTTGCGACTCAAGGAAAAGAGGCTGATTGTTGGCTACTTATTGGCTTGGAACGCGGTGCGATGATACGTTTGTTGGGAGAGCCAGATTATGAGCTTCTAAGTTACGCTTATTTCGATGGCAAAACAGAGGTTTCGTTGTCGATCCATTTGACTAATGGTAAGGTATCCCTAGTTGGTAATGAAGCTTATTAGCATGACAGCGATCTAGGCAGGAGCTATTGTCAAGCCGTGTGTGAGCTATTGTCAAATCCTGTGGATTGGCTGGATTCAAGCGGCGTCTTTCCTGAGTCCGTCAACGAACTTGATTCCTTGAATTACATCACCGAGCAGACGGTGTCCTCTCAGACATCGCCAGCGTTTCTCCGCACATCTGGATAACTGAAAAACCATAGTCAGTGTGGCCAACCGCGATCCACAACCTTTGGTCCTGCGCGTCCGCAATCGCACTGTCGCAAAGGTCGACTCTATCGGATTCGTCATACGAAGATGAGGCCAGTGCTCCGCCGGATAATCATAGAATGTCAGCAACGTTTCGCGGTCTTTTGCCAGACACTCCGTCGCTTTAGGGTACTTGGCCTCAAACGTTCGGATGAACAGGTCGAATGCACTTTCGGCCTCTTGTTTGGTGGCGGCCATCCATATCTCGTGCAGCATCTGTTTTGCTTTACCCTGTCGTCCTTTCGGCAGCTTGCTCAGCACGTTGGAGGTCTTGTGGACCCAGCAACGCTGCTCTCGGCTCTCACTAAACACCTTACGCATCGCTGACCAAAACCCCATAGCGCCATCGCCAGTCACCAGTTTCGGAGCATCCGTCAGCCCACGTGATTTGAGATCCAACAGCAATTCCTGCCAGGATTGTTCACTTTCGCGATAGCCGTCCTGGATGGCCACTAACTCCTTCTTCCCCTCTGGTGTAGCTCCCATGACCACCAGTATGCACTGCCTGTCTTCCTCCAGGCGAACGTTGAAGTGGATTCGATCCACCCAGAAGTACACGTACTGCTTGTTGGCCAGTGATCTCTTACTCCAGGAATCGTAATCCTTCTGCCAGACTTCCTTGAGCCGTACAACTGTCGAGGCACTCAAGCCTGGTGCATCGGTTCCCAGCAGTGCAGCTAACACGACAACGCGGGTTACGTTTCGGGTGGAATACAGCGTTTGCAGTTTTTAACTGTAATTCCCAATGCATGTAATTCACGCAATCTTCTTCGTTGATGTGATTGACGGGCTTTGGCGTTTCGCTGCTGGGTAATGCTGATGTGTTCAGCAACCTTAGTAAACAGTGTTCGTCGAGCTTTGCGAGTCATTCGTCTCGCTTGAACGGACGCCTCTGTCGCTCGCCGAAGTTGGCGGAGTGTCAGGCTTTTTTCCCCCGTTCGTCTCAGCGTTTTGTTCCAGCTTTAGTTTAGTTCTTGCAAGGAAGAGATGGCTGATCACCGTGAGTATGAAATGCCGCTGGATTGCCTGAAATCGCCTTACCTCGAATTGATCTAACCCGAGCAAACTCTTTTCGTCCTGGAAGCATCGCTCGATGTGCCAACGCGAGAACGCTACGTGCAAAATTCGTGTCAACGGCGTTGTCGCCGAGGCGTTGGAAACGAAGTACTTGATTTCACCAGTTACCGGGTGCTCAGCATAGACCAACCATGCCGGTGCAGATGGTAACGTGAAGCTGCGACCTGCATCTTCCGGACAGACGTTCAATCGAAATCGCGCCGCTTTGGCTCGCCAGATGATCGGTCCTTTGTGACCGTTCTTGATGTGGTAGTCTTGCCAATCCTGATCGCGTATGGCATAGGAATACGTACACAACCGATCTACGCGATGGGGCTTGCTCGACTGAGCTGCCAACCGGGGATAACGCTTGGGACGACCGTTTGCGCGAGCGTGATGGTTCTTCTGTAATACCTTGGGTTCGACGAGCCAGCCGGTAAACGACTTCGGCACCTCAGCCACGTAGGTCTGACCCATCTTGTGTAATGTTTTCAGGAATCTGGCATTGCAGCCGTAACCTTCATCGAAAGTCAGCCACTTAAAGCGAATGCCGTTGCCCTGGCATCGCTCGAGCATATCCAAGGCAATCTTCCACTTCGGTTGGTGGGTAAGATCGTCGGGAACATGAGCTTCGCGACAGCGCTTACGGTCGTCGGCCCATGATTCCGGAAGGAATATGCGATGATCGAGCGTGCAACGGAACCGGCCACGCAGGTCGGCATATCCAAGGCCCACGGACACCACGCAATTGTCGATCTTTCCGGTAGCACCACAGTATTGACGGCGTACACCTGCGGTCTTGTCTCCGCGTTTCGGGAAACTTGTCTCGTCGATCAAGCCAATCGCATCATCGCAATGGTGCGATTCGGCAACCAGCTCCTGTAATCGATCAAGAGCACGTTCGTGATTCCAGGTGTGCGTAGCGAGAAAATCCTGCAATGTCCTGGCCGGTACCCCAAGGGCATCGGCCATCGGCTCCACGCTTTTCCGCTCAATGCCCGAAAGTTGGCTACGCACGTACCGCCGCAAATGCTCACGACCTTCGCTACGGGCGAAGCAATCACGAAACAGACCCAGGAACCGATCCAACTCCCCCGCCAATCGACCAATGATACGAACATCCATGTTCATGCCCTCCAGCTTTACCAGCGCTGGAGCACTTATCGGATAAACAGTATCACTTCCTTGAGCCTAACCCGCGTTGTCGTGCTAAGGCTTCACTGAAATCACCGGTGCTGATTCCTTTCAGATATAGCCAGGGAATCAGTTCCTCGATGCTCTTGGTTCGTCGCAGGTACGGCGGTAAGATGGAACTGCTGAAACGCATCCGATTACCGTTTTCGTCAATTCGCCGATCATTCACTCGCGGTTGGCGAACCTTGATCGCCCCTATTCCGGTCTGCAACTCGCGCTCGTCCTTGTACCCATTGCGAACTACCAACCGGTGACTGTGCCCATCCCTGATGTGCTGGTGCGCCGAAACGTAATCTTCTACCTCCGCCTCTATCGCCTGCAGAAATAATCGTTGGGCTCCCTGACGCAACAAAGCTGTCAGAGCATCCTGGCATGACAACCCTGGAAACTGAATCGCATCTACTGTATCCTGCTTCATGGCGTATCCTTTGTGAATGGGTAACTCGTCTTCAGCTAATACCCAGGATACGCCGCTTCTTTTCTCCAAGACATACACAGGTTCTGGTTATATCTCCGGATACGGAATTGCAGAGGATACCCGCTACGACAGTTACTACTATGGGTAATCCCTTTGGCCATCAGGGACTGGCTTTTGATGTGGAGATTGGGTCGTATCAGAACCGGCATAGGCAGTACACCCCAAAGATGAAGAGGTTTATGCAGAAAGATCCGTTAGCAACTGAAAGTTATTTTTCGGAAAGAAACTCAATAATGTTCTCTGTTGGCGTGTGCAATGTCCTAGGGGTTTGCCAAGTGTCCGAACCAACGGTTATTGTGCAAACAGGGTTTACGCGTGCGTACGATGACGGCCTCAATATTTACGTCTATACTAGGTCGTCACCTTTGTCGTTCAATGACTCGTTTGGGCTTTCTACCGAATGTGGTGGAGGTGTGACTTGTGGATGTGATGGTGGGCCAAAAAACTGGCCCGTTAAAGGCGATTCTAACCGTGCGAAGTTGATTCTAATAGGAGATGGTTGTGTCGTGCTCGCGGGTAGTAAAGAAATAGTCTGCACAGGGTCATGTTCGGATATCAAAACCTGGGTGACAGCCGGTCCAGGTCCGAGTGTGCCGATTCTTGAACATGAATGTTGTCACGCGTGCGCTTTAGAGGATGGCGGTTGGTGTGCTTATTTAGCGACATGGATACCAGGGGACTTAACCGGACACTGCAATCGAAACCCGAAATCGGCCGACGTTCATTTTTAGCTTTTTTGGGAATTGTGGGCGAATAAACCAAGTTCTTGGTCGCTTGCGTAATTATCGAATCTGGTTCTACATTGGTAAGCATTCGGTGGTGCACACATCGCTTGGCGAGGGGTTTGGAGTTGAGCCTTATCGGGGGCGGTTGGGCTTGTGTCTATGGTACAAGCGGCTGGAGAAGGGACGATTCCATCTCAGCACGCTGGATGAGTTTCGTTGTGGCCATCGTGTGGAAGTCGAGGCCGCGGAACTAGCCTTGATTCTCGAGGGAATCGACCTGAGCAATGCGAAGCGTCGTCCGCGTTTCATTCCCCGCAAGACGGCATAGGTATTTCACAATAAAATCGTACTTGCATCTTGCAGCATGCACGCGAATCGGATATCCTGCATTCCCATAAGGATACCCGCTCGTGACTATTAGTGAACTTCCCAACGACATCGACGCCCTCAAGCACCTGGTGATCAAGACCCATGAGAAGGTGGTTGACCAGGAAAAACAACTGACTGATCGCGACAGTCGTATCAAGGAGTTGCAGGAGCAGCTAGCCTTCCTCAAACATAAACTCTTCGGTCGTAAAGGGGAGAAGATCAACCCGGCACAGTTATCGCTGTTTAACGAGTTAACCGCCCAGGTAGAACAGTTGCAGAGTGAGGCGGAGCAGGAAGAGATCACCTACAGCCGGCGGAAAGGTCATGGCCGTAAATCACTGCCGGAAGATCTGCCCACTGAAGATGTCGTCTATCCTCCGGAGAGCACCGACTGTCCCTGCTGCGGGAATGAGATGCACAACATCGGGGAAGAGGTGACCAAGGAGTTGGAATACAACCCGGGCAGTTTGTTTGTACGCAGACACATTCGCCCCAAGTATGCCTGTCGTCAATGTGAAGAAGGGGTGTACATAGCCCCCATGCCACCGCGTCCCATAGACAAAGGTATTGCAGGCCCGGGGTTGCTGGCTCACGTGCTGACCAGTAAATACGCCGATCACATTCCGCTGAACCGGCTTCAAGGTATGCTTCGTCGCCACAGTGTTGATGTGAGCATGGCCACCATGTGTGACTGGGTAGGCCGCATGGCCGACTTGCTTATGCCCATCTATGAAGGCTTGAAAAAACAGTTACTTGCCGGCTCGCTGATCCAGTCTGACGATACGAAGGTGCCATACCTGTTGAAATCGGACAGGAAACAGACGGCCAGCGGCTACCTTTGGACATATCTTTGCGAATCGCAGCGTCTGGTACTTTACGACTTTACCACCTCCCGTGCTGCCGCTGGTCCGAGCGGTTTTTTGCGAGGTTTCTCCGGTACACTACTGACTGACGGCTATAGCGGCTATGACCAAGTAGTACAGTCTGAGGATCTGGTTCGCGCGGGTTGTTGGGCGCATGCTCGGCGTAAGTATTATGATGCCCGTGTGGATGATCACAGACGCTGCGGGCAGATGCTCAAGCTGATCCAGGAACTTTTCAAAGTCGAACAAAAAGCGGCAGAAGCTATAGAGAAGTCGGCTGCTCCTGGTGTAGACCAAGGCGCTTCCGGTACGGCTATTACCGTTGAACACTTCGGCGCCGATGAGCACCTAGCCCTTCGACGAGCAGAGTCGCGGCCGCTGATCGATAAAATCCGTACCTGTGCGGAAGCTTGGTCGTTGGATGTCTTGCCGAAGAGTTCGGTAGGCAAAGCTGTGTCGTACATGCTCAATCAGTGGAGACCATTAACCGCGTTCCTCACTGATCCCTCGCTACCTTTGGACAATAACGCATCGGAGCGGGCTATGCGTCACGTGGTGATCGGGCGAAATAACTGGATGTTCGCCGGCAGCGTGGCCGGTGGCCATCGGGCGGCGATAATCTATTCCGTCGTTGCCACCTGCAAACTCAACGCACTGGCCCCGTTCGCCTACCTGCGCTACGCCATCGAACGCCTGGCCCAAGGCGACGCCCCGGCCACTCTCCTCCCCGGCATCATAGAAACCGAACAACTCGCAATAGGAAAACCCTAGAGCAAGCTCTATCCAAGTGTGGCGGCCGAACGCCTGCTTCTCCGGCAGATTCCGGGGGTAGACGCCATGCTTGGACTCACAACGCCATAACGCTCCCTCAATACCTCTGTGCCCAAGCCCAACCGTCCCCGATAAGGCTCAACTCCAAACCCCTCGCCAAGTGATGTGTGCACCACCGAATGCTTACAATATGACAACCGATATGATTGTTTACAGAGGGCGAGAATGCCCGGAATTGAACTAAATGATAGGTAAGTCCGACACTAATTAAAGAAAATAACTGTCTACGTGAATAGGATAGTATTCGGGTAACCTCTAGTACCCAAAATCAATCAAGACGTTTTTAACCTCCTATCATTTTCTGAACTCGCCTTAGTCTGCAGACTCCTCACGCTTTTTTTCCTCCATTCTCTTCCTGAGTTTTGGACTCACCCAAACACTCACAACCTGTTCGGGCTTTAACTCGACCATGCTCGGATTAAACGGCTTCAACAAATCCAAAAACCCTGTAAAATCTTCAGTTATAGTAAGTGCACTCGAAGGTTCCTCGTGATCCCAGAAGAACACCCGGCCACCCTCATCAAGGTCAAGACAAACGTAATTACCACATGATGCTTCTGCGACTGGCAAGAAAGCACATGAAACTCCGTCGATATGCAGCTTGTGCTCAATCGTCTCCTTGAGCTGGATAAATCTACTTACACCGGCCGATATATCCTCGCTAACTTCGAAAAGGTTTGATTCCGGCTTAGCTCCATCATGTACAAGAACGAATTCTCGGTACTCCCTTGGCAGCTCTATTCCACTATCCTTCTCAAAAGCGGCCACGGCCGTCTCCGAAAGGGAAATCGCACCATGCAACTTTACATCCATTACTAGCCTCCACCTCGAATTACCGCAGCCCCACCCGTGTGGCGAGCCGCATCGTGTATACTTTTAGGAATAAGTATCATCGTAACACCGTCTTCAACGTGGTGCCACACCATGTCTACAGGCGTCTCATCCAGCCCCGCCGCAGCCAACGCCATCGCCTCGTCTACCCCATACTTACCTGTTAGCCCAGTAATTTCAACCTTAGCTTCCGCCCAAGGAAAGAAATCAGGAAAGCCTTCATCGGTAAAACGAACGCCAGACGGATGTACTTTTCCAGCCCAATCCTTACTGTTTATCGGATTTCGGCCATTAACCTTCCTGACCTTGCTGGTTGACAAGAATCCGGCAATAGCAGCCGAACCAGCCTTCGCACGATCCAATGCGACATCAAAAGCCTTACCAGCAATTCTATCCCAAGCGTATTCTATGACACTGTCAGCGGTCACTCAAAATAGGCCACTAGTTATCAGGTTAAAACAGGCCACCTTGAGGAGGCGTTGGTTCTCCTGCAAATCCTATTCAGTCAAGTTCTGACTGAAGGAGGTGCTGCATGGCGAATCGGCTCAAGATGGCAACTGTTCACTCGATTCAGGAACTTCGGCAGCGTGGCTGGTCACAACGGCGCATCGCCCGAACCTTGGGCATTCACCGCGATACGGTGGCAAGGTACGTTCGACTGGCGGGAAGCGATGCCGAGTCTTCGCCGACGGAACCGTCTAACCTGATCACCGGGTCGATCCTCTTCGCGACAAGTAGTTACGACGGTCCCGGTGATTCAAAACAGGCCACCGTTAGAGACGGCCCACCGGGTCCGGACGGCAATCATTCAGAAGTACTGGTCGGTGTTCAAAACCGGCCAAACCTGATCACCGGGTCAACTTGTCGAGGAGCAATCAATTCGGGTCCGGCCAGCCGGTCGGAACCGTACCGCGAGGAGATAACTGCCAAGCTGGAACAAGGTCTATCGGCCCAGCGGATCTGGCAGGATCTGGTGGCCGACCACGGCTTCACTGCTGGCTATCAATCGGTCCAACGCTTCGTTCGAGGGCTCAGGTCAACTACCCCGCTACCATTCCGGCGGATGGAATGCGAGCCGGGCGAAGAGGCACAGGTCGACTTTGGAACGGGCGCCTGGGTGGTTACGCCGGAGGGTGAGGCTCTGCCGGTGGGCGTCAAGTCGCGACGGCGCAGGACGCACGTATTCCGTATAGTCCTCAGCCACTCGCGTAAGGCTTACAGTGAAGTCGTCTATCGACAGACCACCGACGACTTCATCCGTTGCCTGGAGAACGCCTTCCACCACTTCGGTGGCGTACCCAAGACGCTGGTTGTCGATAACCTCAAAGCTGCGGTAATCAAAGCCGACTGGTACGATCCGGAGTTGAATCCCAAGCTGCGATCATTCTGTCTTCACTACGGTACGGTGGTTCTGCCTACCAAGCCGCGTATGCCACGCCATAAGGGCAAGACTGAACGTGGTATTGCCTATGTTCAGAGCAATGCCCTTAAAGGAAGAACCTTCCCAAGTCTCGATGCCCAGAACCGCCATCTGCTTGACTGGGAAGCCAACGTGGCCGACACGCGGATTCATGGAACCACTCGCCGGCAGGTGAAGAAGACCTTCCAGGAAGTAGAGCAGCCCCTGTTGCAGCCGTTGCCGGTTGGCCGATTCCCATGCTTCAAGGAGGCTTGCCGTAAGGTTGGTCGTGACGGTCATATCCAGGTCGATCAAGCCTACTACTCGGTACCACCGGAATATCTTGGTTGGCGAGTATGGGCTCGGTGGGACGGCCGGGTAGTAAGGGTATTCAATAATCAGTTTACTCAAATAGCGATCCATCCCCAGCGTGAGCCCGGACGATTTCGTACCGACGATGGGCACGTTCCGCGTGAGAAGCGTAGCAAGATCGAACGCGGAGTTACTTACCTGCTCAACAGGGTGGGACTAATCGGCCCATGCAGTGAAGAGTGGGCCGAACAGATGCTGCAGCACCGAGGGATCGAAGGTGTGCGAGTGTTGATGGGCTTGTTGAGCCTAGCCGATCGTCATTCCTGCGAGTTTATCGAACAAGCCTGTGAGATCGCCGCTACGCACGGAGCCTATCGGTTGCGGACTATTCGAGAGTTGCTCAAGAGGGGCGGACGGAAGCAGAAGCAGTTCGAGTTCATGGATAAACATCCCATCATCCGGTCACTGAACGAATACAACGATCTGGTACACACAGCCATTACCAAGGAGCCATGGCGATGAATGAATCGTTACGAACCACGTTACGCAAGCTTCGCCTGTCGGGTCTGTCTCAATCATTGGATGTTCGTTTGCACGAAGCGTCCAGTTGCAGCCTCGACCATGCGGAGTTTTTGGAACTGATCCTTCAGGACGAACTGGCGGTGCGGGCCGATCGTCAGGTGAACAGACGAATAGCGTTGGCGTCGTTCCGCGAAGTCCGCACGCTTGAGGATTTCGACTTCGCGTTCAACCCTTCAGTGAAGAAGAAGCAGATATTCGACCTGGCTACCTGCCGCTTCATCGACGAGGCTGGTGATGTGTTATTGCTGGGTCCACCGGGCACGGGCAAAAGTCACCTGGTCCAGGCCCTGGGCTACCAAGCCGTCAAGTCGGGACATACCGTCCTTTATCGATCGATCTTCGATGTGGTGCGCGACTTCTTGCACGACGAGGCCATGGGCGGCGAGGAGAAGGTGTTGAACAGGTACCTCAAGCCTGAGCTGGTCATCATTGATGACATGGGCATGAAACAACTTCCCAAACGTTCGGGGGAATACCTGTTCGAGATCGTCATGCGTCGGCACGGCGTGCGGTCGACCATGATGACTAGCAACCGCCCGATCGAGGATTGGGGTAAGCTGATCGGCGACGTACCCAGCGCCACGGCCATCCTGGACCGCTTCCTGGAGGCCGCCGAGCTCATCACCATCACGGGCAAAAGTTATAGAATGAGAAACCGAACTACCAGTCAGAAGAAGAGCCAAGCCGTCAAGTAATAGTCAAAGGCTTGCGTAGGAGACGTCAAATGAGGTATAGAGAAACCAGAACCAGTGGCCCAATTTGACCTGATAATCACTGGCCCAATTTAACCTGACCGGTGACAATGACACAATCTATCAATGCTTGACGGAGTCCCACACCGTACAAAACCTTATCGATGAAATTGACTCCGCCTGCGAACATGGATGTGGCATTCAGAGCAGACAAGGAGACACGGACGGACGTTGCTCCGAGTACGTTTCCAAGCGAGAACAATCCCCACGGGTCAGTGTTCGTTATGGGTGCGGCAGCTACGTACAAAAATAGATTGTGCCCGTCACGATACTCCTCGCTCGCCTCCAATTTTAAACACAGGACATACGGATGCTGCCCTTCAGCAACTGCTGGGCGATGCGTAGCTACGCTAAGAACTCCCAGCTTATCCTCCTGTAACCAACGCCCAACAACGGGCCAATAGCTTCGAGCCCAGAAGTGGTACATCCCATTCGTTACATCGTACCGTTGACTGGTCCAAGCAAACGGATTGCCGTAGGCTGATTCGCCGATTTCGGTCCCAGAAGCGTTGTAGATTGTTGTTTTACCGTATGGAGAGTAGGTGTAGAGTTCAACCTCGGCACCTGAGGCGTTGGTTAGTGAGCCTGCACTGCCCAGAGCGTCTTTCAGGTAGTAATAATAGATATCCGTTCCGGAAGTCGTTCCACCTGCCCCCGTGCGATCGACCATCGCGATTGGATCGGGGAATGGAGTTCGGGGGACATCTTACTTAATTCAAATCTCACTTCTCACGTTTCCTCCCTGAGTTCCGGGGACTAAGTTCCGGGAACAGCATAACCAACTCGTCTTCTACGCGATTAACAGCGCGTCGAGAAGTCCCTATTCGGCATTACCTAAAACTCCCCTGCTCCTTGATTTAATCATAATCAAGTATACTCCCCGCGTCGATCCTTATCAATTACCGCATGCTTCGATTATGTGGGTATTCCCGATTTCGCCCGCTCCCCTACTCCCAATCAGCATCCCCCCCCCGATACCACCTACCCCTACCACAAAACCCCAAGCCTCTCTACGAATCCGCCTCCTCCGACCGCTACCACCCTCTACACCCCCTAAAGCCACCTCAGACACCCCAATTTCACCTACCCTAACATCACTTTCGGGACATTTTTTCAAACTTTTTTTTCGCACCTGGCGCTAGCGCCAGCCCCGATTTTCACCCCTCAACCGACCCCATTATAAAAAAAAAGCGGAACACCGGCGCCCTTATATAGGGTGGAGAGATGCGCCATCGCCGAGAACAGCCCCAACCCTCCCTCGACGATCACCAGAGCCCCACAGCACCCGAACGCGATCCGGAGCCCCAAAACCCGCCACACAGCCCTGCAGCTTGCCATCACCGAACTCACCGGGCCCCTGACACCACCGCTGGTCTTGGCAGCCTGCCCTCTGCCCCAGCCAAAGCCACGACTCTGAGATGCACTCTAATATTAAGGTCACTGGCCGCTCAGCCCGGCCACTTGGGCAAGCTGGCCCCAGGAGTCACCGTGACTGCCCCGGCATTCGCTCGCTGCCCCGCAAGCTAGCCGTCGATCACCGCGCAGCAGTCCACGCGGGCACCCAGGCCTTCTGAATCACCCGGGCTGCCCCAGCGCACCGAACGCCGGAAGCCACCGCGCGCCTCCTGAAGCAAATCTCCTCCAGCGCGCCCGCGACCCGCCGCCGAACTGAAACGCGCTCAAAAACGACCGCTTCGATGCAAAAACGACTCGAAATGACTCAAAACTGAAAGGAATCCGACCATGAACCCCAACATTTCAACGCGCGAAACACCAAAAACCGGCGATTTTCACCCCAATTCCACCCCCAAATGCGCGTCAATGTCGCCCCAATGCAGCCTGGCGCCCACTCAATGCGCCGTAAAAGCAGGGCTAGCACACTCAAAAACGCGGTTTTCTTCTTCGGTTAAACCCCAAAAACGGCCCCAAAATACGCTACCATTTCAACTCCGACTTGCCCCACTGCTTCTGGCAAACCCAATACAAAAAAGCCCCGCCCGGAGAAATTCCCGGACGGGGCAGATTGGTTAAAAGCTCACTATCCGTCTCCGGATAATGTTGTCGTAATCACTGATCCTGCTACGGACCGTCGAAAACCACCGCGAACGCCGAGAAGTCTCTGAGATCGACATCACCGTCAGTGTCGAAGTCAAAGGCATCAAGGCAACTCTGGACGCAATCCGACTCGAACGGAGCCGGCGCCAGATCCGGGCCTTCCATGCAATCAGCAAAGGCGACGAAGTCATCCAGATCAACAACGCCACTGGCATCCCAGTCGCCACCGGAGATGGTCTCGCAACCATCGGCAATACCATTGCCGTTGCAGTCGCCGCCGTCCCAGCCTTCCACCTTGACGTTATCGATAATGCCGAAGCTCAGATCGATATTGTCGGAGACGGAAGTAAAGAGGTCGGCATAACCCAAGCTGATGCTGCCGGTAAGCGGGAACGGCGTGCCGACCGTGGCATCCAGCTTGCAGATGGGTAAACCATCAAGAGTCCAGGTAACGGTATCGCCAAGTCGCACGATCTCGATCTCGCGCCAAGCGAACCCAACAGAACCGTTCGACAAGGTACCGGACTGCTGCGCGTAGTTGGTCACCTGCCAAGCCGGCGGAGCCAGGCCCGGGAAGTATGCTGCGATTCCAGCATCCAGGTTATTGTTCGAACCTACCAGGTACTGCCCACTGGCAACGAATTGCTCATTGCCGAACTTGTACCCGCGATAGTCTCGACTGGAACCACCTTCACCGCATGCGGCGAACCACGCACCACTGCCGGTGCCGCCACCTACGTTCGGAGTGACGCCGTCATAACCAATACCGGCAGTAATGAACTCGGTCGAGCCAGTACCACCACCCGGGAACGGACCATTGGCGTTAACCCACATATCGAAGGTCAACTTGTAGTCGCCGCCGAACTGCTCACCAATCGGCGTGATCGTAACCGACTCGGTTGCCCCGGGACTAACCATGTTGGCCTTGAACATGACACCCAAGGTGCCGGTGCCGTTCGGTGCTGCAGGAATTCCCATCGCGCTGTAATCCCAAGCGAAGTTCACTTCGGCATCAGCACTGGAGAAGATCACATCGTAGTTGGCAGACGTATCAGTGTTGAAATCGTCAGAGAAGACGACGCCACACGGAGTCTGCTCCATCACAACCGTGATCGAAAGAGATGGGTCACTCTCGATGCCGTTGACCGTCTGCGTCGCAGTCACTCGAGTTCCTGCAAACAGCGGAGAAACGGTTACGACGACCGACTCAGTCCCACCGGCGGCAGTTCCCAGAACAGTCGTGCCATCGTACACAGTCACCAAAGTGGCCGTACCGTTGGGCAATGTCAATACGTCATTGACAATAACCTCAGTCGCGCCTTCCAGAATCGGGTCCTCAACGGATGGCGCTGAAGGTGCATCAACAACACCGCGAGGCATCGCCTTGTCGCTGGTACCTTCAGATGTAGTAACCGTCGCGGTAAACTCATCCATGGTCTGGAGAGTAACCGTTGAGGTATCGAAGTCAGCAAAGCCATTCGAGGGAACCACGGTGTCATAGTGAGCACCGTTTAGGTAAAGATCAACGGCGGTGGCGTTGCTGTTAACGTCAACGATACGGACAAAGTCAACGTCCCCAATGATCGGCTCAAGAACGGTAGGCCGCGGGACATCGCTGGTCGGATCCTCCAGGTAAACATAGAGGCCGATAGCCTTGGCTGTATCGGCAATTGGGAAACGCGGATATTGCGGACGAGCCGCGATGTAATTGTCATCGTTCTCATCTGGCCATTCCCAAGAAACCTTCGTCGAGCGACGACCGTCCTTGCTGGTCACGGAGGACAACGACGAACTCTGCGTTGTGGGAAGACCCGGCTCATTCCAGCGACGCTCGGGGAAGACGTTCCCTGCTTCGCTGTCGTCCAGCAGAATCTTCGTATCAGTGGCATCGATGTAGTAGAGGTGATCGATGTAGATGTTGTAGGGTCCGGAGCTCGCACCATTGGAGTTAATGGTGAAGAAGAACGAGTCGATGCCGTAGTCACCGCCATCGGGCGAAAGCACGCCATCGCCACCGTACCATGCCTGAACCGGCTCAACACCGGGCACCAGGGAAAACTCAAAGTGCTGCCACTCACCAGGAACAACGTCAAGCGTCTTGCCGACCGGAGCGTTGGTTCCCACCTTGTTGGTAGCACCAACGTACTCGTAGTCAGCCGGAGTCAGACCGCCGTTTCCATCCTCATCCAGACACAGAGTTACGGTCAGTCGGAGATCCGGCGGAATGCGAACGAGCTTAGGCTCAGACTGATCACCTTCAACTCCACCGATCGTCTGAGTCGCGGTGATGTAATCGCCATCAATCAGAGCAGGAACGGTAACAGCAACCGGATCAGTAGCCGGATTCGGCAATGTCGCAATCAGGCTAAGTTCATTGGCATAAATCTTAATTGAGGTCGCCACACCCTCAGCCAGTCCGCTCACATTGACCGTGGTCGCACCGGGCAGGAGGTTCTCGTCGGCAATTGTGACAGTCGGAACACCAACAGTGATAGGAATCGATCCACAACTGACGACACCGCCCACGGTCTGCTTAGCAGTAATGTCGGCACCCATGATAAGCGCGGGGCTTACTGGAATAGCCACACTACCGGTCTCATAACCGCTTGTTGCACTTCCGATGGACCCGCCATCAGAGAACACCTCAACCAGAGTAGCATTGGTGTCAATATCGGAAACGGTAACCGTCGCCAGACTCGGGTAAAGTGGCTCCTCGACGGTCGGGGCAGCAGTTACAGGATCACTAAACGGATGCAGCGATCCGTCCGAGCCGGTAGTCACGGAAACATTGTCGAACATCATCATTGGGCCGTTGTTGCTGTACCCTTGGCCAATGATGATGCAATCGTAGCCGAGGCTGTTCGGACGCGGAATACCGTCTGCAGCAGCACCACCGGCGATGGTGAAATCGCCAGGAGTAACCAACTCGTCATCGATGTAGTAATTGACGTAATCCCCATCGATCTTGATCTGCATCTTATACCAGCGATCAGTCACGGTCTCCACGCCGCTAGCCGCAAAGTTCCATGCGCCTTCGGTGGTGAACCCATTGGAGGTAGTAAGACCATTGGTGGAAACAATACCAAGAGCGAACTGGTCAACCATCGAACCGATGGTGTTCTTGATGTTGATGGCCACAGAACCTTCGGCCTGCGCGCCGGTATTGAAGCTACCTGAGTCGAACCGAGCCAGAACAAACTGGGTACGGGCGCCGGCAGCCCCTTCTTCACCGACATGCTTGAAATTCCAAGTAACCCAGATGGGATCATCATTGGTGCCGTTGACACTTCCAAGATCCCAGTAGAGTCGAGCTGCATTGGAACTCGCGGGGTTATCCTCTCGCAGGAAATTGGGACAACTGGCAGCGCCACCAGCCTGCAGACGAACGCGAGCATCAGCAGGATCCGGTGAGGCAATTGAGTCATGCCAGAAATCGTGCAGTTCGGCATCGGAGTTGTAGTTATCGAAGTTGTCGGCCATGACCACGCCCTCAGCGAAGACGGGTACAGGATTCGACTCTGCACTCTTGACAGTCCAAACGACCTGCTTAGCGGTCAGGATGTTGCCTTCAGTAAGGGTAAGCCCGGTGAAAGTGGCCACACCATCGGTGGGGGCAACCGGCAAGCCGTTGGTTGTTCCATCAATGAGTAGCAATGCCTCAGTGGCATACTCGTGGCAATCGACTCGCACCTGAGTATCCGTGACGTAAACCGGAGCCTGAATGGACGGAGGCGAAACCGGATCGGGCGTAGTAGCTTCGAACTGCATCGCGTCGATGGCGAAGTCCATATCGATCGTGGTGTCGCTGGGCACATTCACAACAGCAATATGTTCGAGAGCACCACGGTTATTGGCTGCATCGAGTATGCCGTTTCCAGTCATGCCGGCAATACCACCATCAATGGTGACGTTGCTGTAGCCTGGGCCGTCTACTGTGATATCTCCGGTAGCCAAGTCGAACTCAAGCGAGAAGTAAGAGGAGTTGACGGGCACATTGAAAACCGGAATGGGAACACGAGCACCATTTGTACTGATGAAGTAGCCGTTGCGATACTCATCATCACCAGCGGGCACAGTATCAATAACACCGTTGTTTCCTGGAGTGATGATCGCGGTTCCGGACGGCAAGTCGTTGTTGATCACGTCGAAGCCAACGGCGTATTCCTGCACGTCGTCTCCTGAAGCAGTGGTGTCCACAATGCCGTTGGAGCCGGCGATGATACCGTTGTATTCCGGATCGACACCGACCCACTCAATGTCTCCGGCAGTTCCCGCATCATCCATTTGAGCGACGAAGTTGCCGGTTTCGCGAATACCGAGGGCAATACCAAACGTACCCCAGAACAACTGGCCACGGTTGGTTACCTTGAATCGCACCTTACCCTGGGTATCCAAGCCGGGGTTGGGATGCACGGTATGGTTGAAGGTAGTCAGCCGCACCCAGCTGTCGGGATCACTGGCAGACACCCAGCTGAAGAAGACCTCCAGCGCCGCGTCATCGACGGCCGGCAGTGCCGATGATCGGAACACCGCGTTGGTGTCGTATGACGTGGACGTAGCGTTCGGGACAACTCGATCAGCAGTACTGCCTGACCACTCAGGAGCCCAGAACAGTTCGTGGGTCTCAGTATCGTCCGCCTGATCCCTGGGTAAGTCTTCGAAACCCAAGGTCTCCGATGGGTACTCAGCCCCTACCGCCGAGGGATTCATCATAGCGACAAGCGCTATGACTAGTGTTAATCCGATTAACCTTGTCATGTTCACTTTCCTCCAACATTAAGCAACCATACCTGCACGATCAACCACGAAACTCGTCGAGAACGGCAGGAAGAACGTGTCTGAGCCCCCCTACGGGACAGCAAGAAGACTGAATACAATAGCCGACCCACACAGCCGACGGTACATACTGTTTTTCGCAAACCGGCTTGTTCGATTCCGAACAGCCCAGCAGAGTCACGGTCCGGATGACACGTATAACGACCGCTGATTCATGGACTCGCCAGCCATGTCGTCACATAAGACCGACCGCGCGTACCACGTCTCGGGCGAAAACGCCAACGGGCTGCTTACACCAGAGGCACTGCACCAGTATTGCTTGAAGGTTGTGTGGCGCGAACATACCCCCCTGCCGCGTGACTTCGAGTTTCCGCCTCCTCAAGACCCTATATTAACGTGGATCCACGGCAGAAACAAAGGAAAACAACTCCTTCAGCGCGAAATAAGCTGCCCGTTTTTTTGTCTGACTCATTCCCCTCAACCAAACGTATCGGCTAAGAAGGCGGCTCTGAAGAGTAGGAAGTGCCAACGCCGAACCTGCTTATCGACAGGGATTTGCGCCGGCAGCTAAGGGCTGCTTGGCTCGGAGTTTGGCCGTAGACACTGCAACTAGTGCAGTGTCGCTGAATGTACGGAACAACAAGGGTGGAATCGGGCGCCAAATGAAACGCCGGGATCCTGGATGGTCGTATCCATCAGATTGCGACAGGACGGCAGCTTGGCGGGGGTGCGCAAAAACTGCCGCCCCGGCCAGCCGGTCTTCGCCCAGGCCACTATTGGTGGGTGCAGGGACTGTTGAGGTTGCAGGTATTACTCTGCGTCCTCCTCCGTTGCCGGCGAAGCGTTGCGCACCGGCTCACCGCCTTTGCTCGTAACTCTCCTGGATATACTGAGAGATCCGCCGGCATTTCCGGGCAACCTTTCAATAAGTCCAGGGGCAACCGGTGGTCCCGCCTGAGGATTGCCCACAAAAGCTCGATAGCAGGTCAACCATTGGGCAAAATCCAATGTACCCACTGCATCGGAACCGTCGTAGTCCACGCAGGCATTGAAAGCCGGATGGCCAGCAACACTGCCAAAGGCAGCGCGAAACGATCGATAATCCTGATAATCCACATCACCGTCGTTATCCAAATCGCCACAGATCTGGCATTCATCAGGAATATCATTCGCATCACAGTCTTCGGCTAAATCCAATGCTACTTCGCAAGCATCGGGAATCTCATTACTATTACAGTCGCTTGCATCGCATGCAGGCTGATCGGCGGACCACACTCCCAGGCAATCCGCCTCCAGGGTCACCTGGCAATAGGGAGGATCCGGCAGACAGCAGGCCCCCTCGAACATATAACTGAAGACATGAACTCGCCCATTTCCCTCGCTATCGAAGGGAGTGGCCAGAATGAGTTCATCGATGCCGTCATCGTTGCTGTCGATGGATCCGATTTTGTCGCATACCTGCTCGTAGGGTTTGGATCCCACTACCTGCAAATCGGTATCGACGTTCGCATGGAAAACGGGGTTGCCGACGAATGGTCGCCCGAAGACAACTTCCGCGATTCCCTCGGTGTGATCACCCCAATCGCGTGAGGAGGCGGCAATGTCATCGTACCCGTCTCTGTTGAAATCAGCGGCGGTCAGGTTGCCACCCAAAGATTGAGCGGGCTCCCCGATAATGAGGAAGTCGGGAGTCGCGGTCGCATAGTCAATCGTCAGCAGACCGGACTGATAGGCGGCCGAACCAAGCAACCCGTACACGAATCCTTCACCCGTTTGGTTATTCCAATCGCCAGACTCCGCGCCAGGCGCAGAAGAGGCCAAATCCGCAATACCGTCTCCGTTGAAGTCACCGACAGCGGCAGCGGCGCCAAGCTGATCCCAATTGCGGTTTCCCAGAAGGGTGATGTCGGCAGCTTCTAGTGAAAGCCGGTAGACCTGCTGATCCCATGAGCTTCTTTGGCGTCCGCGGAAGATATGCACAGCTCCCTGTGTAGCAAAGTACCCGGGGCCATGGCTAAAATACTCGTTGGCCAGAATCAGTTCCTCTATCCCGTCGCCGGTAATGTCCGCCGTAAGCACAAAGGTGCCCAACTCGTCGTACTCGACCGCTCCTTCTACGCGGAAGCCGAGGCCAGTGGGAAGCGTACCCAGACTAATGGTAAACCCAGATGGGAACGGCCCTCCATAGACGACGTAGACGCGTCCGGATTCAGAGCCTCCTCCATCGGCAAGGTGAACGCCGAGAATCATATCGCCATACTGATCGCCATCGATGTCTCCGATGGCCGCGGCTTGTGCATCGAGACCTGCGAAAGCACTGCTTCCTCCCATATCTCCGCCGGCAACCGGCCCCTGAATCCGAAGATCCCAATTCGCCGTGTCGGCAAGATCGCGGATTGCCAGTTCAAAGAAGTCAGGCCCGCCAAAAATCAAGTAAGCGATGCCGGCGCCGGCCAACCCTGTCGACGCAGTCGATGCACAAACAAGGAGGTCGTCAATGCCATCGCCGTTCACATCACCTGTGGTCATCGACGACCCAAGATTGGCGTTCGGAGCAGCATCAATGATCACTTGATCCACGCCAGCGACAGAAAGATCAACCTCGCCTTTGCGGTGAGCATCGGGGCCGCCGCGCATGATGTACACCTTGCTGTAAGTACCGCCGTATGATTCGGAAGCGGCAACGAGGAGATCCTCGAAGCCATCTCCATCCAGATCGCCGGAGGCAACCGGTCTTCCCCAGTCTGAATCAGAAACAGGTTCGGTGAAAACAGTGCCGGAGGTGGCGGCGCTGCGTGTAATCGGATTGGCAATGGCGCAACTTACGGCACCGAACAACGCTATCAGGTATGCCACTCTGAACATTGGCTTCGTCCCCCGAATATCGGATGTGCTAGAACAAGTTCCACTACTCGCGCATGCGCAAAGAGCACTATGCCCCCTCGCAACGCCTATCATAGCGAAAAAGCAGAGTTGATCCAACCGCAAAGGGGAATGGCAGATAGGGACCAATAACTTCCTTCCATAAGCTGGTCATGCAAGGTAGTGTGCCTCATACACTTACATAGTCGTCGATGGCGGTTTTGGCGGCAGAATCGAAGAGGCAGGAACAGGTGAGACGTCGGTCAAATGCTCAACAAAATCTGGTTTTGGCTATTGGTCATTGGAATCATCGCAGGTGCCGGTAAGGGAATCTACTACGCGAGTCTGGGTACATACCCTCCAGGGCTTGCCCCATCGTCTGTGGAGAGTAGCGATTCAGAAGACCGAGCTTCCCCCACGGAACCGCCCTCTGCAGCGGAGGTACTGAGGGCAAGTGGAGAGCACCTAACCAACGAGGCTCTCGACTCGGCCAAGGTAGCGGTCACACTTTGCATTACGTTGATTGGAGTGATGACGCTGTGGCTCGGCCTGATGAACATCGCCAAGGACGCGGGGCTGGTGGATATGCTTGCCAAAGTTATGCGTCCGGCAATGCGTTTTCTGTTTCCCGACGTACCTGACGGCCATCCGGCACAGGGAAGCATGCTCATGAACATCTCAGCCAACATGTTGGGCATGGGCAACGCCGCTACGCCGTTTGGCCTGAAGGCCATGAAGGACTTGCATTTGCTCAATCGCCATTCGGACACCTGCACGAATGCCATGGCGATGTTCCTGGCCATCAACACCTCCAGTGTAACGTTAATCCCAATCACTTTGATCGGGATACGCATCGGCGCCGGCAGTGAAAGAGCTGCAGCCCCTATGTTCGGCCTGTTGATCGCCACGACGATAAGCACAATCACCGCGATTGTGGCCACCAAGTGTTTTTCTCGTTTTCCCGGGTACGCCCTGGACCCCGCCCTAGCCGACAAGGAGATCGAATCGCCCGCGCCGGATGCAAAGGAGGAGGACAATGGCTAAGTCATTCCTGGAAATCGCCCCTGCGGTCAGCCAATGGATGATCCCAGCACTCATCCTGGTCATTGTACTCGCCGGCTTTGCTCGTCGAGTGCCGATGTACGAATCATTCGTGACTGGAGCCAAGGAGGGTTTCGGCGTCGCTGTTGGGATAATCCCATATCTGGTCGCGATTCTTTTTGTTGTACGAGTCTTTATGGCGAGCGGCGTATTCGAGGACATCAAAGTCCTTCTTGGGTGGGGCCTGACAGCAGTCGGCCTGGAGCAATACGCACCGTCTCTTGACCTCCTTCCACTGGGACTCACTATCCCACTCACCGGAGGCGGGGCCTTTGGCATACTGGCTGATACTCTGGAGCGGCATGGACCGGACAGTTTCGTGGGTCTCAGCGCATCGATAATGATGGGCAGCACGGAAACAACGTTCTACGTCCTAACAGTCTACTATGGCGCTGTTGGGATAAAGAAGACCAGACACACGCTGCCCGCATGCCTGTTGGCAAACGCCGCCGGGTTGATATCAGCAGTGATCCTAGGTTGGATACTCTTCGGCTAGAGCAAGCCGTATCCAAGTGTAGCGTCCGGCCCCTGGTTTTCTCCGGTAGACTCGCGGTGCGACACCACGCTTGGACTTATACGACTACAGAGCGAGCTCTACTTGCTTTTCCACCGAACGCCGAGGCCGGCGTCATTACCGGGACAGACGCGTCCTTCTTGGAGAATCAACCCGGTGTAGGGATCGTCCGCGAGCAGCAGATGGCCATCCAAGTCGGCGTAGTCCACAAGGGAGGCTATGTGTGCCCCCCCGGATATCCCCAATGAGGTTTCGACCATTGCACCGAGCATTACCTTCATGCCGTTCTCTCGGGCAAGTCGAATCATGCGCAGAGCCTCTCGGATTCCTCCGCACTTGGACAACTTGACGTTTATTCCATCGTACACACCAACCAAGTCGGCCACATCCGCCGGCTTGGCTGAATCCTCATCGGCAATGAGCGGGATGGGAGATTGGTCACGTGCTGCGCGGACGGCATCGTAGCGTTTGGCTGTTGTCGGTTGCTCGATGAACTCCAGATTGAAGTGAAGAATGCGCTGCATGCATTCGAGGATTTTGTCTGGAGGCCAGCCACAGTTAGCATCCACTCTTACTAGCTTGTCCGGCGCCAGGCGACGAATCTCGGTAAGGGTTTCCACGTCAGCCTCGGTGCCCACCTTTATCTTGAGTATTTTGAACGATTCGGCCTCAGCAACTTTTCGGGGCAACAGATCAAGTTTGTCAATACCGATAGTCATTGAGGTGTACGGAGTTGCCTGAGGATCAAGTCCGAGCATCTTCCACACCGGCACGTCGCGAAGCTTTCCCAGGAGATCGTGCAGGGCCAAATCAATGGCCGACACCGCTGCCCGGTGGTCGTCAAACTGCTCCAGCAATCGATCAACAATCCCATCAATATCACTGGGATCGTCTCCCAGCAGAGGCTGGGCCCGGCGAACTGTCTCCTCCACCGTATCCAGCGATTGGTTGTAATATGGCGTGGGAGCGGCTTCGCCATAGCCGACGACTCCCTGATGCTCAATGGCGACAATGGTACGTTCCACATCAGTTCCTTCACCCTTGACGGAACTGCCCGGCCGAGCGATGCGAAAGGGATAAGTCGTATGAACGGTGATTCTTTCGTAAGTGGCTTTCATGGCCAGAGAGTAGCAGACGCCCCCCGCACTGTCCACAGGAGGGGGCCCGGCGATTCGGCCTTCTCACGCGCGGCGAGTGTCGTTACAATCGTCTCTCGGTAATCAACTCATGTTGACTTCTGTTCTCGGGGTGAAGCCAAACCGAGCAGTCGGTTGGCGCAATCGAAGTGGGAGAATAACAATGGCATTCATTAGACGCAGTCGATCGTGGACCTTGTCTATCCCTGGCGCAGCAGCCGCTATTGCGTGCGTAGCAGCACTCTGTTCCGGTGTGGCGTTCGGGGAACAGGGTGGCGTACTAACAGGCATTGACGTACTCGTGCGCGACGGTTTTACGCAGTTGAATGGACAGAGGGTGGCGTTGGTGACGAACCATACAGGCCTCGATCGGCTGGGGCGCTCGACGGTCAAGCTCATTAACGACGCCCCGAACGTCAAGCTTGTGGTGTTGTTCAGTCCGGAGCATGGCCTCAAAGGTGTTCTTGACGAACACGTGGGAGATACAACGGACACTGATACGGGGCTCAAAGTATACAGTCTCTACGGTAAAACCAGACGCCCTACGCCGGAAATGTTGGAAGGCGTCGACACGGTGGTTTTCGACATCCAGGACATCGGAGCTCGGTTTTACACGTATATTGCTACGTTGGGAATAACCATGGAAGAGGCGGCAAAGCTGAACCTGCGCTACGTCGTCCTCGATAGGCCTAACCCGATTACGGGAAAGCATGTCTTCGGACCGCTAAACGATGTCGATGGAAAGTTTACAGCATACCACACGATTCCCGTTGTACACGGAATGACTGTGGGCGAATTGGCGGAGATGTACAAGGGCGAGCGAGGCATCAACGTCGATCTCACCGTCATCAGAATGGAAGGCTGGAAGCGCAGCATGTGGCTGGACGAAACTCTTCTCACTTGGGTGAACCCTTCCCCGAATATGAGATCGCTTACGCAAGCCACGCTCTATCCTGCAATCTGCCTGCTGGAATCCTCAAACATTTCCGTTGGCCGAGGAACGGACACTCCATTTGAACTCTTCGGCGCTCCGTGGATGAATGAGCGAGACCTCGCCACTCGCCTTAACAGCCTCAATCTGAGCGGCATTCGCTTCATCCCCTATCGATTCACGCCGGATGCCAGCAAGTTCAAAGGCAAGTCGTGCGGTGGTGTTCAGGTCATTCTGACCGATCGCAACTCCTTCGATCCGTTGGAGTCAGGGCTCTCCATTGTTCGGGAGATCAAGAACCTATACGGCGACACATTCGAAGTGGACAAGGTCAACAATCTGCTGTTTAACAGGAAGATCATGGCCTTGGTAAAGGAATCAACGAAGCCGCAGCAGTACACGAAGCTTTGGCAGGACGAGCTCAGCAGGTTCATGCAGGTCCGCTCCAAGTACCTGATGTATGATTAGCCGAGATGCGGCATTAGACAACGAGAGCCGACAAGCTTTTACCAATATCCAAAGGGCCCTCGGTATCCGCGATGGCGGTTGCTGAGGGCCCTACTGCTCGTAATAACTCGCATGAAGCGTTAGCGCCTTGGAGGCGACACTCCTGACTAGAACCAGCGTTATCCAAGTGTAGCGGCTGAAGGCCTGCTTTCGCCGGTAGATTCCGGAGATTCGACGCTTGGACCTACAGCATAAAAGGCGACAGACGTCAATTGCATGTGGAACTGTTCACTGCAGCGGTTTACGGCAAGCCAGCAGCGGATAGAAGTTATCCTACGCACATTACATCCGATAAAAGCATTACCGGGCACCCGTCACGAAGCAGGAGGAGCAGCCGCGTGGCGTTCAGATCGCGCCGGCTTCAGGAACTACGATAATGGACTCTGAGAGGCAGAATCAACCGCAAATTCATTCGCAGAGATCAGAGAGCTTTGACATCAGCGAAGAGGTGACTGGCTCGCACGCTCTGTGGGGGAAACACGTACTTTCTGGGGCATCGAAAGATGCTCGAGCGAGAGAACACTACTGTTCAATCCATTCGCATCAGGCAGACGCGTTGTCATTCGCCCTTCCCCTAGTTGGGCAAAAGCAAGGGCGACATGAGCGGACGATTTACATCGCCGACCACAACCGACTTTCCTGTACGTTGAAGCTTCTTACTACGAGGGGATTTGATGTCGAGACGCTTATGAACAACGGCGACCTCACTGCGTTTGACAGCGGAGGTTTCCGAGGTGACGCGGGATTCGACACTCAATGTCTTCCGGACCTCATTCGGACAGAACGGCATCGCGCCGAATGCGAAGAGTATGACGCCCTGAAGCTTGTTGTGGACATGGACTGCATGATGGCTCTCCGACCCAATTGCGCGCAGATGCTGGAAATGGAAGCCGTGGTAGCCGACCTTGTCCGCGACAGAAACTGTTCAGCGATATGCCAATATAGCATCGATAACCACGAGCAAGAGTTTCTCCTGAATGTTCTGCGAGTGCACCCCAAGGCAATAATCGACGGGGTGAATTGCGAGAACTTTTACTACGTACCTCACCTGGAACAGCAGAGCCACAAATCACCAACAGCGATCATCGACAGGTGCTGCAGCAACCTCAGGACCCACGCACGTCTTTCCCGTGAGCGCAACGGTTACTTGCGAGAACTCAAGCAACAAATGCGAAAACTCAAGTGCCTATACGGGATATCGGAATTAGTCTCGCAACCGGGCGTCACATTGCATGAACTTCTGCAGGACACCGCAGACCTTATCCCCAGGAGTCTTCAGTGGCACATCACGGGTGTCCGAATCACGCTGGACGATGAAGTCTTCAATAGCCGGGGCTTTCATAATGGAATTCGCAGTCATGCCTGTAGAATAGTGGTAAACGAAAGCACCGCCGGGCTGCTCGAGGTTTTTCAAAACGAGAGAGTAGCCACAATCAATTCAAGTCCTTCGCACAGGAAAGACAACGAGGACTTCATCAGCGCAATTGCCGAGCGCATGGGTAGAGTTATAGAACGTCGGCGAGCAGAGGAGGCGAAGCACGCTTTGCAGGAGGAGCTGACTCACTCCAGGAAACTGGAGGCGATTGGTACTCTGGCTGCCGGCGTCGCTCATGATTTTAACAACCTATTGACGGTCATCCGCGGTCATACGAGCCGCGCCGTGCAAATGCTCAGTGAGAAGCATGACGCCCGACAGGAACTCGCCGTGGTGGAATCTGCGACGGAGCACGCGTCCGAAGTATCTCGATCATTGCTAGGACTGACACATAGAGCTCACTGTTTGAAAGAACCAGTTCTCATGTGTGAAACCATTAGCGAATCCGTTGAGCTAATACGCCGGCTTCTACCGGCCTCCATTGCTGTCGAGGTTGATCGAAGATGTAATCAACGACTGTGGGTTATGGCCGACAAGACGCAGTTGCAGCAGGTAATCATGAACCTGGCGATAAACGCCCGTGACTCGATGCCCGACGGTGGCCGTTTGTGCGTAGCCATCGGCCCCGTATCCGAAGCCCACTGCGACATCGCGCGGGAGTCCGGACACTCCGAACGCGGTGAGGCAAGCGCAGCTTTCATTGAGATGTCTGACACAGGCGCAGGCATGAGCGACGAACAGAAGGCGCGAGCATTTGAGCCTTATTTCACGACAAAAGCCCGACATCGGGGCACGGGGCTTGGCCTGGCAATCGTGCATAGTATCGTGCAGGACCACGCAGGGGTAATCGCCATTGAATCCGAACTTGGCGTGGGAACGAAAATCACAATCACGTTGCCATGCATGGAGAGCAAAGCGCACGAAGAGTCAATGAACGCTTTTCCCAAACTGGCCTACAAAGGTACGCTGGCCCTCGTTGCCGAGGACGACCACCACGTGAGAGGAGTAATCTCGCTTATGTTGCAGTCTCTGGGATGCCGCGTGATCCTGGCGGAGGATGGGCTCAAGGCCTCCAAGCTTATCGAGCAGCATGGTGAGCGAATAGGGCTTCTAGTTCTTGATGTCGACATGCCCGGGCAATCCGGAACCGACTGTCTCCTGCGGCTGCGACAGAAGGATATCGCCACGCCGGCACTGCTCATCTCCGGTGGCGACCGCCCTGCTATGCCTCCTTGCATAGAGAATACCACGATCCTGTGTAAGCCTTTCGGCATGAGTCAATTGTCGGATTGCCTTGAGGACGCCTTCGCAAACACGGAGCCGTCAGCGGTGAACCTATGTTGAAACCCACAACGGTCATTATCGTAGATGATCATGCCATGATGCGCAGCCTCATCGCTCGCAGGTTGAGCGACGAATTCGACATGTCCGTTGTCGAGTGTGTTGCCGACGCCAACGCAGGGGTATCAATGGTTGCCCGGTACATGCCCAACATCGTCCTGATGGATATCGACATGCCGGGGCGTAGCTGTTTCGATGCCGCAGCGGAGATGGTCAGGTTGTCGCCGCTTACGCGGGTGGTTTTTCTAAGTGCGTTCTGTCATGACCGCTATGTCGAGCAGGCCGTGAGAGTTCGAGCCTGGGGCTATGTAACCAAGAGCGAGCCCGAGGAGACGGTAGTGAAAGCTGTCCGCGAGGTGGCCTCCGGCACAGCCTACTTTTCACCGGACGTGCGAGCGCGGTTCGTTGTGGATAGGAATGGGGCAAAGCTGGTCGCCGAGAGGCACGTTCGCGGATCGGACTTGACTCACCGAGAGTTGGAGATACTGCGGCATATCGCTATGGGGATGTCCCGCAAACAGACCGCTCATGCGATGCACATATCTTCTCACACGGTAGCCAATCACACGGCACATATCATGAACAAGCTCGGGCTGCGGGATCGTGTGGAATTGGCAAGATACGCGATACGTGAGGGAATCGTCTCGACCTAGCCCTTCACGCCATTACACCCTCTGGCCTAGGCAACCGTAGTGCCGCCTGCCCGCCCTCAAGCGCGACGATGTTATCGGAGTGTAAGTGGGCAAATGGCCCGACTGTACTATCAATAACCACCTCGCCAATGCCGATTGTGTGAATAACAGAGGTGACCCTGCGGAACATGCCGGGCGCGGTATTGCGGAAGGGTTTCACGGAGAATCATGGACGCCCTGTCAAGACTGAAATCACAGAGACACTAGCTTGCAAAACAACTTCCGCTCAACTCAGCCACACTGGTTTAGGTATCTCCATTACTATTTTTACAGTGTGAAGCACCTGCGTTTACGGTCATCGGTAGTCATTACCCCTATGGCTCTGATGCTCTTGATACCGCTTCAAACAGTAACGGCCGGGCGCAGCCCCTTCGACTGGGCGGCAATCCGCCTTGACTATGTCAAACGGGAACGAGTTTCGCAATTGGAGTCGTTTTGCACGAGGATACACGCCCTCGCCCAACGGGCAGCAGAGGATGAGTTTGTCGCGGCCTGCTTTGACATTAACCTTACGTACCACGAGGCATCTCAAAGCAGTCCTCCGCCCGACGCGCTCACCGAGCGTATAACAGAGCTGAACAAGAGTTTTGACAAGTACTACATCTCCCAGTACTTCTCGTTTTACGACATCCTATTCATAGACAGGCATGGCCATGCCTTTCACACCATCAAGAAAGAGCATGATTTCCGAGGTGATGTCATCCACGATGCCGGAGCCGACACCCTCCTGGCCAAGTGTCTCCGCAATAATCCAACAGAGGAAGTGTTCATCGATTTCCACAACTACGGTCCATCATCGGAGCCGGCGGCCTTCTTTGTCGAGCCGATGTTCAAGGACGGTCAGCACGTCGGCTGGCTGGTTTTGCAGTGCGCCATCAATAAGGTCAATACGATTTTTGCCTGGACGGAGGACCTTGGGCAAACTGGGGAGACGATCCTTGTCAACCGAGAAGGTTTGATGTTGACCGAATCGAACTTCATCGGCGATTCCACCATTCTCAAGAAGCGTCTCGACAATCGCAACATCCAGGCGAAATTCGCGGAAAGGAAAGGCCGGCGTACGGTCGTGGACTACCGCGGCCATCAGGCACTTACATCTTTTGAGGTTGTAGAGTTTCTGGGCACGGGATGGCTGGTTGTCGCCAAGATAGACACGGATGAAGTGGTCACTCAGCACTATGTTCAACACAAGGAGTATTACTCCGACAGGCTCCTTAGCCAGCTGGGAGACATAGAGAGGACACCGCCCCAACCGCCTCCACAGAGACAACGTACCAAGACTCTTTGCGTGGATATGGATGAATTTCTCAAGGCCGGGCATAGCGAGTGGCTGGAAACGTTTGGCCTATCCACGTGCACGGGTCTCCTGGCCACGTACCCCGGACGATTCGCCTATCTGGGCCACATCAGCCCGAAGGACAAGGTCTACGGAGCAGATGACACAAACCTCGTGGGACAGATGGTCAAGCAACTGAAAAGTTTCGACATCTACCCTTGTGAGAAATCCAAGGTGAAGTTTGTCGTGCTCGCGACTCACCAGGATACGATTTTGCCGATCATCGACAAACTGGTAGAGGAGGGTTTCTTACTTTCTCAAATCCGTTTCGTGTTCAACCCTGAGGCAGAATCGGGGTCGATCTTGTACGACTATACGAACGATACGCTTGATGTCGCCTGGCGTTATGCAACTCAACTGACTTACGCCGGCGCCGATCCGGCCCGGGATGGTCCTACTGTCGGATCGATGATTTACGATGCCATGTACCTCAGCGAAGAGCCGGAGCCTCCGAAGGCAACAGCTGCAAAGCCCGCTGAGAACAATCGCACGCAGGCATCAGCCAATGACGCTTAAACAGATGAACTTTCAGCTGCACAGGCAGCTCACTAACGGAATATGCAATACGTAGTTTTCCATAACAATTTCACACAAAGGGTTTGAAAATGGCTGGACGAATGACAGTAGGCAAGCGCATCGGACTGGGCTTCACGGCAGTCATTGTGATCGCCATGGTGCTCGGAGGGTTGGGGGTGTGGAACATGCTTATTGCCAAGGATGATTCCACCAAGTTGGCCTCGGAATATGTGCCGGAAGTAAAGGTCGCTACGGATCTGCGCGGCGCGGCGAATCGTGTCATGTACCAAATGCGCGGTTACGGACTAACCGAGGAGGACCAGTACTACAGTGCCGCTCAACAAGAAATGGTCTCTCTCAACAAGCATCTGGAGGAAGCCTCCGACCTGGCAGAGAGAGCGGTGTACCTGAAAGCTCTCAAGGGTCAGGTAACTCAGGCCAGCGGCGCAGTTGCCAACTACGCCAAACTGATGCAGGACACCGAGACGACTATTGCTGCAATGGCCGCTCAGCGAACCAAGCTGGATGAGAACGCTGCTTCATACATGCGCAACTGCGCCGATTTTCTTCAGGGGCAAAACGAAGCGTTCAAACAGGATCTGGACGGCCGTCAAACAAAAGTCGCTCTGGTAACGGCACTAGTTGATCGTGGTACGACTACGCGTGTGCAGAACTTCAAAGCACAAGGTACCAACGACATGAATCTCATGCAGGAGGCGGTAGCCAACATCCATTCAATACAAACGGAAATTGACCAACTCCGTCCCATCACAACGGATCAGGAGGATATCGAGCGAATCGACAAGACTGAAGCTGCCGCCAAGAAGTATGCCCAGGCCATGGAGTCCTACATAGCCACCAACGAGAAGATGGCATTGGCTGGCGAGAAGATGAACGCCAATGCCGCGGCCTACATGGAAAACTGCTCGGCCTTCCTCGACACTCAGAACCAGAAGATGCAGGAAGAGTTTTCCAAGGAGGGAGCGAATCTGCCTGAACGGCTTCAGAAGATCACGCTGGTCAACAACATCATTGATCTGGGCAATGAGGTACGGGTGATGAACTTCCGTGCCCAGGCCTCCCAGGACGCCGATCTGATGAAACAGGCCATCGAGCGTTTGGCATCGCTGAGAACGATTACTGGAGAGCTCCGCAACATCACGCGACAGGCTGCCAACCGCCAGGAGATTGACACGGTGGAAAAAGCCGGTGCCACGTACGCGGAGGCCATGCAGGATTACCTGAACAACCACCTTCAGCTTGGAACATATCGCGAGGAGATGAACGCTGCAGCCGGACAGTACGTTTCGAATTGCCAAGCCTTCCTTGAGGGACAGCAAGAGAAGCTGGCAGCGGATATGCGAGAGCGGCATGAGAAAATCACGTTGGTCAACGACATTGTCGACCTGGGCAATGACGCTCGCGTAAAGGCGTTCAAGTCTCAAGCATTGCGTTCGCCACAGTTCATCCACGAAGCATTGGAGAATTTCCCGAAGTTGGACAAGAAGTATGCCGCTCTGCGGGAAATCACTCATCTCGAAGAGGATCTGAAGCGGATCGACAACACCAAAGCATCGGGGGATCAGTACGCCTCAACATTAAATAACTTCCTAAAGCAATGGGAGACACTTCAGGATATCGGGAAGCAGCGAGAGGTCGCTGCAGCAGGCGTTGTCGACGCATGCAAGGCGACGGCAGACGCGGGTATGACCGCAACGGAAGAGATTTCCCAGCAGGCAGCGGCCTCGTTGTCCAGAAACTCCACTATCATGATTGTCGGCCTTGCCGTTGGAACGTTGATCGCGATTATCTCAGCGTTGTGGATCGCCAGGAGTATCACCGGACCACTGAGCCGCATCATCGCAGGACTAAATGAGGGCGCAGATCAAGTCAACGATGCCGCGGGACAGGTTTCAGGAGCAAGTCAACAGTTAGCCTCCGGCGCCAGCGAGCAAGCGTCCGCACTTGAGCAGACCAGTGCAGCTCTCGAGGAAATGGCGGCTATGACCCGCACGAACGCCGAGAATGCTCAAGAGGCAAACAGCCTCAGCGGGCAGGCGCGCGATGCTGCGCAAAACGGTGATCGCACGATGAACCAGCTCAACAGTGCGATGGCAGCCATCAACGAGTCATCCGGCCAAATCAGCAAAATCATCAAGGTGATCGAGGAGATCGCATTCCAGACCAACCTGCTCGCCTTGAACGCCGCAGTCGAAGCTGCCCGGGCCGGTGAACATGGTAAGGGTTTTGCCGTAGTTGCCGATGAAGTGCGAAACCTCGCCCAACGTGCCGCACAGGCCGCCAGAGAGACGACCGGACTAATCGAAACCTCTGTTGAAAGGGCTAAGGAAGGCACAGATGTGGCAGCGCAGGTTGGCGAGGCTCTCGGCACAATCGCCGGCGATGTCACCAAAGTAACCGATCTGATTAACGGCATCGCTCAGGCAAGTCAGGAGCAGGCACAGGGTGTCGACCAGGTGAATACCGCAGTATCGCAGATGGACAAAGTGACTCAGCAGAATGCCTCTGGCGCTGAAGAGTCAGCCTCCGCCGCCGAGGAGTTGAGCGCCCAGGCCGCGACAGTCAAGACGATGGTCGATGAGCTTTCCTCTATGGTAGGCGGTTCGAACGGCCAGAAGTCCAACGAGCATCTCTCATCGCGAGTCAAGAAGCCGGCAAGGGGTATTTCCCGGCCTTTGGTTCCGGCGACAGCAGGCGCCGGGTCTGAGCAGGCACGGACTCCCGCTAATGCATCCCGTGCCGGCTCTAATGACGAGTTTCTCGCAATGAATGAAGACAGCGAGCTGGCAGAGTTCTGATCAACGAAGCCCATTGTCACAGGGGCGGATGCCGGGATACTATACTCCTCGACATCCGCCCTTTGTTCTTCCACACTCTCACCGCGATCACGTCACGTCCGTCTGCCGGCGCATCCACACCCCGGAGCAGGCTCCATTCGAACAAAGCATCTGAAGCCCATTATTCTCCAGTGTTTTTTCGCTATTTAACGCCGCTGGCGAGCGAGTGGCCCTTTAACCTGAGAAGTTGCCCTGCAAAATGGCAAAATCCCTAAGATCGACGGTGCAACTGCAATCCAGATCCCCTTTCGGACTTCCATTAGGGTTTACCGTTATCCCATACGGCGTTGCCGGACAAAGATCATAAAAATCAGATACGCCATCGCCGTCCGCATCCGCATCGGGCATTATGCCTCCCAGCCGACTGCCGGCATTCACGTAGATCGTACCGCGTTCCGTCCTACGCTGGTAAAGCGAATTGTCCTTCCAGACACCACTCTTGAACACAGCACCAAGCGTCTCAGCCGGCCGCGGTCGAAACGGAACTGATGCCGTCGATGCCGCATACTCGTATTCTCCCCAGGCAATAGCCGCGTGATTGTAGAGTGCCGCTGAGTACCATGCATAGTGGAATTTCGCCTCATCGTAAACGTTCAGCACATCCGCTGTAGTGTTCGACAAGATCTTGAACTGGAGTTGCCTCTGATATGCAGCTAGTTTGTTGGCTTTTTCCTGCCACTGCTCCTCATCCACATAGGCAGATTCGGCTACCTGGTAACTCTCCGATAGATAGTAATCATTCGGCCCCAGATGTGTCGGCAAGCCCGCAGGGTTATTGGCATGAATCTCACCACCGAAGACGTCATCAGGGATCCAACCATTAGCGCAAACCGGTAGCTCCTGTGAATGAACGTAATCGACGGCGGCGTTTTGACGGGCACGGCTTACTGAATAATCGTACCCAAAATCGTCAAGGAAGATTCCATCAATACCCATGTCCCGCCACGCATCAACGCGTCTCTCGATTTCCGCCAACGAGTGATTATACGTAGAAACACCAAGATCAATGTACCCGAAGAAGAGTGTGTCTTCTGCATTCACATGGCCGATGATCTGCGCAGTGTTCTCATGATCCGGATGAGGATTGGGATCAGTCGGGCCATCCTGTAGACCATCGCCAAGAACAACGATGTCGTACACACCAAACTCCGCCGCCGCCTGCGAAATGGTCACCGAGCCGTTAATCGTGCTCGGATACGCGTAGTAGATAAGCAAATCTCCCGGACGCGTCTCTCCCAGAACGTCTTCGCCCACAGCAAACGACACAAGTGCGAGAGCGATCAAACATCCAACAGTCTTCAAACAATTGTGCTTCATGGCGGCAGTCCTTCTCACCGGTCTTATCTAACAAAGCCTACTTGGCGGGCACCCAAGCCAACTTTGGCCATTGGCTTAATCATAACACCCACCCTGTTTGTGGTTCTACTCATCCACGATTATACTCAGCCGTTGACATTCTTTTCAACACCAAGTAACTATGGTTTACATGTGGGGATGAGCCGTCACCCCCTATTCTAACTCCCATTGAGGATGCCCTATCCACCATGCCTGCCGACTTCGAGAAGATAGTCACATCCTTTGATATACCCGGCGACTTTCTCCAGGCGGAACCTCACGGAGAGGGACACATTAATGCCACTTTTGTGACACTCCACCGGCACAACGGACGTCTTACCCGACACCTCATTCAACGCATCAATAACCAGATATTCGTCGATCCATTCCAGCTCATGGATAATATCGGACGAGTTACTGAGCACATTCGCACAAAACTCCAGCAGCAAGACTGCCCCGACGTTTCCAGCGTTACAATGACCGTAATCCCCACAGTGCAGGGCCGATCTTGCCTCCACCACAGTGACGGTAGCTACTGGCGTGCACTCACTTTCATACCGGACACTATCTGCCACCAAACTGTTCAGAACCCACAGCAGGCTCTTAATGCCGCCCATGCCTTTGGAAGATTCCAGACACTCCTTGTGGATCTTCCCGGGCCACGATTAGCGGAAACTATCCCTGCTTTTCACGATACTCCCAGAAGATTAGCCGACTATGAGCGAATACTCTCCCACGCCAACCCTGAACGAATCGCGGCGGCAAGGGAGGAGATCAGCGAAGCTGCCAAACTTAGTCACCTTGCTGCAACCCTCATCCATCTCCAAAAAGAGAGCGTCATTCCCGAACGCATTACTCACAACGACACGAAACTCAATAACGTGCTCTTCGATGCCAGCGAGAAGGCCATCTGCGTCGTCGATCTCGATACGGTCATGCCGGGACTCTCACTCTATGACTTCGCCGACATGGTCAGGACCATGACGACAACAGCCAATGAGGACGAACGAGATCTCTCCCTAGTTCGAGTACAACCGGCACTCTTCGAGGCCGTTGTTCACGGATACCTCAAGGCCACGATCGCCATGCTGACCGATGCGGAAAAGCAGCATTTGCTGTCAGCCGCCGAAACAATCATCTACGAACAAGCTTTGCGATTCCTCACCGACCACCTCGCAGGAGATCGTTACTATCGTATCGCGCGTCCCGGTCACAATCTTGATCGCTGCCGCACTCAGCTCGCCCTTTTGCAGTCCATTGCCTACCAGCGTGAAACGCTGAGTGAGATCATAAGTAGATCCCTCACCTGCAGTGATTGACGCTGGTACGCGTCACTCCGACACATCATCTGCGTTGACATGACCGATTACTCGGCCATCATCCGTAGCCGACCTGTTCAAGTTCTTGAGCCGCCTGAAGAAAAGCCGCAGATCGGACACGCCGCCCCAAGTGAACCACACTCCCGAAACGACGCTCCCAACGAGAACCAAAGCTACTCCAACAAACCAGAAGTACTGAGCCCACCATTCGACAGACCAGCCCGATAAAAGATTCCAAACAGCAACGACTATCCAAGCTACAAAGTGGCCCATTCCCCAGGTGAAAATGAATGCTGCAATCAACTTATCGCGGCGGGAAAAGTGCCCATCAATACCTACGAGCTTGAGCAATCCTCTCGCCGACGGCGTGATGGGTCCACCGTTATCGCGGCGTGCGTACCGTCCCCTGTGTAGCAATCGATCCATGTCAAACGGCTCACGGCACGTCTTCAGCGAAACGACCACGTACACGACGATGGCCGCACTAAAAGAGAAGAACCACATGACCTGTCCGTTTATCGGGAACCTGGCAACGTGCTCGTGCAGATAGTCACTGTTGGGGAATATAGCAACCAGCCATTTATGAATAATCGGCCAGCATTGCTCCATGATTATGGCAAAAGTAGCCGCCACAGCCCCAGTAATCATGGCCGCCCAAGCCCCCTGCGTGGTGCCTCGTCGCCAATATAGCCCTCCGATTATGCAGGACCCCGCCCCCCCCAGATAGATGGCACCGGTTATGGCAAAGAACATAAGGATATAGTGAGTCTGCGTGTAGCAATGGCTGAAGATAAACGCAAAGATGGCCACACCAACTGCAGACAACCTTAGATAAGTCAACTGCTCTTTGGCAGTAAACGGCCTGCTCCTCAGCGGAAGCACGACATCCTGAATGACTATGCTTCCCCACGAATGTAAGTATGTCGTATCGGTAGAAAGCATGAGGAAAAGCATTGTGCCGACGAACATGCCGCTCACACCAACAGGGAGGAAATGGGCAATAGCCACCGGCACCTGCACTTGTGTACGTATCGTATCATTGGCAACTGCAGTAATTGCCGCCTTTGCCGGCTGTGCTTCAACAGCAAAGTCAGTTGCATTCAGAAAAGTGAACGCTGCTATGGCTAGCAACATCACCATGCCATAGGTAATACCTGTTCGCCAACCGCCTAGCAGTTTTCCCATTTTGGCTTCGTGAGGAGTAGCGGCAGCACAGTTATACCCCTGATTGCCTTGCCAGGCCATGGTAATGTAGACGGAGCCTATCACACCAATAAGGGCAAACCAAATGTTAAAATCTTGAATCTGGAAGGAGTCGAACGGGTCCAGCATGCTCTTGCCCGGAGGCTGCGCTCGCATGACCGTGCACATCTGCCCCCAGCTGAACTTACTAACAACAACTATGGTAACAACAACGAACATGGCGAACGTCATCATTCCCTGGAGACAGTCGCTGACCATGATGGCCATCTGTCCTCCAAAAAGCACAACTGTGAGAGCAGTGCCAAGAAAGATGAACATACACAGATCAAAAGTGGGCACAGCAACGCCGAGAACCATCAGATGGTCAGGCAGGTTGATATAATGGATGAAGAACCTTGCGGCAACCGCCGGGAAAATACCGTAGTTGATTATTCCCGCAATAGCTGCCAGCCAACCGGTAAACAAGCGGAATCGACGGCTGTAGCGCAGTTCAAAGAACTGCGCGAGAGTCATTGCTCGGGTTTCCCGAAACCGATAGATAACGAAGCCCGTAAGAGCCAGCAGCAGTGTGAACGGCACCTGCAATTGGCTCCAGAAGTTCACGGCGAACCCGGACTTGTAGTAAAACTCGAAGAAGGAAACAATTGTGATGAGTCCCATAGCAGCGATGCCATCGGACACCGCCACCAGATACCTTCCGGCGATGCGCCCGCCAGTCATGAAATCGGATACGCACTGCACATGCCTGCGCGTGTACGCCGCGACGCCAATAACAACGACAAGCGGCACGGCAACAACGATCCAGTCGACAAGGTGGAGGTTCATATCAGCGAGTCAGTCGGAGGCTCGATGCAGGTCGTATCAACGATTTTCTCCGGCTGGACCTCCTGAAGAACGGTTTGCGGTGGCACATGTTCAACGCTTCGCCGGTGGGCCGCATCGCGAGCCGCGAGGCAAGTGGCGGCAGAAAGAAGTCCGTCGCCAAGAGGAGTCAACGACGGAGCTCGATCAAGCACGACATCGAGGAAGTTGCGGGCAAGCGCGTGATCGCCTCCATTGTGTCCCCCTTCCGCGCGAACCTCGACCTCGTCTACACGATCGGACATATGGTCAACAAAGCGAATCTTGTGTTGTTCCCAATCGAAACTAACCGTCCCCTCGTCACCAGTGATGCGGGCACCACGACTGCCTGCTGAACGCCGCGTAATGAAGTTCTGAGAGTATGCTGCGTGGATTCCGGAATCATACTGCACGATTGCCGAACCGGCATCCTGGTGCAATACGGGTGGGCGCCATATGCGCTGAGTATGCATCGCAGTAACCCACATGGGACGTGCATCCGCCAGATAATGAAGATAATCGAAATCGTGTGTTGCCTTCTGCAGCCACAGTCCGCCGCAGAGTTCGTAGTCCCGATACCAGTTATCAACGTAGACAGCGCCGTAGCTGACGAAGTTGACCGCCTGAATCTGGTTTACCATCCCCACTCGCCCGCCACGGACCATATCCGCTACAGCCTCGAAAAGTGGTGTACGGCGAAGGGGAAACGAGACCACTACCTTGTCTCCCCGGCTGTTACAGAACGCCTCGCGCACTCCAGCCAATTGCGTCCAGCTGATTGCCACCGGTTTTTCCAGGAAGAGCGGAAGAGCCAATGGCGCCAGCTTCACAGCAATGGGAGTGTGCAATAGGCAGCGGGTTCCCAGGATAATCGCGTCGACGTCAGCCCCAGCAGTAAGAAAGCTGTCTACATCCTGGTATATGCCTAACGACCCAGCGACCGGAACCTTCGCTTCCTCCAAGCGTCTGCGAGCCTCATCACGAGCCGGATCGACAACCGCCACTACTTGAACAGTGTCCTCGGCCTCGGCCATGAGCCGCAACATCCAAGCCGATCGCTCACCCATGCCTATCACGCCCAGGCGAATTGTCTTTGCCCGCCGCGCTGATTCGTGCCGTGCTGCTTGTGTTCGAGACATACTCCCGTTCTCCTGCTTCAGCTCCAACTGGCGCAGTCGCTGATAGTGCGGCTCTCCATCCGTTGCTTGTTGTGTTGGCGAATATACGTTTGAGCCGTATGCCAAATGGTCTGGCCACCAGTTGCCCGGTCATCCCCAACGAGGAGGAGCTAATGGTAAAGCATAACAGACTCGCTTTACGTCAGTCGGCTCCAGCTAATTGCCCCAGACTCATTAACGGCGCACTGAGTCCGCCAGCAGGATTCCGCACACCTGTGTTTCGGATGTGCGGAATCCCCTGCGGTCCACGACCCTCTAGGGGCCTGTAAAGTTTTCCTGGAACACGGCGAAGTCGACCAGATCGACCTTGCAGTCTCCATTGAGGTCACCAAGAGGACGTCCTTGCGCGTCCGTACCGGCGGGCGCATAAGCCCCTGGACATACTGAGTCGATCAAATCGTAGCTAATGACCAACTCGTCCTTAGTGCCTTGATCACCGGGCTGGTCTGTCCCCTGAATGGCGAGAACGATTGTGCTGCCGGTGATGAGCGGCTGACCAACAAATGCGCCGGCCACGCCGAGAACGTTCCGATCGATGGCCATCTCGAATTCGCTGGCAGTCGTCCACAGCGGCGCAATGGCGACAGTAGCAGCCGGTAGCGTACCCTCGTTCCAACCGCCACCTGCCTGCTGGAACGAGTCTGGTCCCTGTATCATCAGTTCCGAACCGAGAATGCCGCCAAACACACTCATTCCTGTAGCAATGTTATTGTCGCCGTCGATAAAGTAGCTGGTCTCATCAGGGAAGTAGGAGAAGGGATATCCCGGCGTGTGCAAACTCATGTAGACATAAATGTAGTCGGCATCATTGGCAATGCGGATCACATCGAAGTCGACGCCGTGTGTCGGCTCCTCCGGATCAACGGCAGCTGCCGGGACATTGAACCAATCATCGAAATCTCCATCGATGGTGATTGTCTTGTAACTCGTGGGTATAATATCAATACAGAGTGGAGGATTGGCCATTGTATAGCTGAAAACCAACTGGTCGTTTGTTCCAGTATCGCCGACTTGGTCGGACCCGTTAAACACGAAGCTGACCACGTTGCCCGTAATAAGTGATAACCCGTCATAGGCACCCGACACGCCGACAACATCCAGATCAATGGAAAACTCGAACTCAGACGCACTTACGCCGAACGGTGATTGCAGGACCGTACCGGCAGCCAGTGCCCCTTCATTGAACCCACCGCCAGCTTCCTGATAGGCATCGGACCCCTGAATGAAGATCTCTGATCCCACCAGTCCACCGTATGCCTGAAATCCCGTACTGGTCACATTGTCGCCGTCAACAAAGTAGTTGCTCTCATCCGGGAAGTAGGCAAAGGGATTGGCGTCCCGATGCAAACGCATGTAGACATATAGCTTCGTATCGTCGTTGGCGACCTTGATCTCGGCGTAATCTACACCCGCAGTAAGCTCCTCCTCATCGGATACAAGGACAGGAATATCCACCCAATCAGCAAAGTTCCCATCCAACGTAATTGTCGCGAATGTCCCTCCAATAGCCGAACCCGCCGCGAACAACGCAACGAAGCTCGCAATAAGTACGCTCTTTCCCATGACTCGTTCCTCCTCAATGTTTTAGAGTCAATAACCTGTATCCTGCGACCGAATCGCAGCCGCCTCGATCAACGCACTACCATACTGCAATCACCGTACCCGCAACCCGAAGACGATAATCATCGCTCCACAATTGTTGGCCGGAGAATCACTTCAGTTGGAGACCGTCCGTAATCCGCTCCATGCCTCATGGATAAAACCCTGGCCTGCAAAGCCGCTTGAAAGCCCATCTCCTCAAACGGCATAGCCACTGCCGGCAGCGGAAAAGCCGCTTGGCAAGCCAACGTGTTGTCAATACTGACAAAAGCAACATCTTCAGGAATCTTCAACCCGCTCTCGGCCGCACAGCCCATCGCGCCGATCGCCTTGGAGTCGCTAGCACCGACTACGCCGTCGAATTCAATGCGCTTATCCAGAAGCGACCGCATCATCGTTCTGCCGGCCTCACTATCGACCGGATGCGAGTCCTCCAGAATGAGATGCTCATCAGCTTCAACACCAGCTGTTGCAAGTGCGCGATCGTAGCCACGTCGCCGCGCACCGAAGCCCCAGTAAGATGCTGCCGGTCCATTGAGCAACGCTATTCGCCTGCACCCCTGATCAAGAAGGTATCTTGTGGCCAAATACCCGGCTTGCTCCTGATCGATACGAACGCAACTCAACCCTTCAAGCGGCTCATTGACCGACCAGACTGACCAACCACGCTGAGCCAGGAACTTGGGAAGATCAAGACAGAAGGACGGCTCGATGATCAAGGCAGCACCTCCGCGTCGGCCTTCAACGTAGCGCCGCGTATCGCCATCGACCTCGCCCATAGCCACCTGACGCACACTGGATGAGTCATAGCCGTCGCCCAAGGCATCCTGCACACCGCGGATAATGCGAAGCTGCACTTCCCGCCCGTCGCGCGGCATACCAGCAACGTGCCGAGAAAGGAAAACAACCACGCCGTCACTGACAGCGTGTTCTCCGGAACCGCTGTGGCCGCGCGGCGCAACAAAAGTGCCCTTGCCCTGCTTGCGAACCAAATACCCCTCACGAACCAATTCCTGAAGAGATCGCACAAGCGTAGGCCTGCTAACACCAAACTGCTGTAGAAGCTGCCTCTCGGAGGGAAACGCTTCCCCGGAAAGACGTGTTCCTGACTCGATCTCTCTAATCAGCTGCCGCTTGACGCGTTCGTACTTGGGGACATCTGTTACCTTTGCGCTTGCCATGTTGGCCAATTTAGTCTTATCCAGTTGTCTTGTCAAGTTGATTATCTTTTCGTTTTTTTAATAAAATCACTTGAATTCGAAGTTCCAGGACGATAGCTTGGTTGGCAGTACAAGTTGTAGCTCTTGGGCAGCTTATAGGACAATACAACTTCTGTTCCGGTGAAATCCCATGCGACGAATTGGCGCAAGCCGCAGCGAAATAACCAAACCGTCAGGGCAACTAGGATTCACCTTGGTGGAGCTACTTGTAGTCGTATCGATCATTGCCCTGCTGATAGGGATACTACTGCCCTCCTTGCGCAGCGCCCGTGAATCAGCCAAGCGCACACTCTGCAAGGCGAACATGCGATCATTGGGGCTGGGATTCACCATCTATGCTGAAGCCTACAACCGCAAGCTCCCCGCGGCATACTCGCGATGGGAGGCCCCCTGGAGCGTAGGCGATATGTTCTGGCATCAGCGGCTAATCGAGGAGGGGCTGGCCCTGGGCAAGGATGGCCCCAAGAAAAACAATGCGGTATGCCCAAGCGACAAGAAGCCCTGGACCCCGTACACATGGACGGAAGATGAGGAGAACATCTACAACACTAGCTACGGTGCCAACCCGGTAGCGATGATTGTGGACTACGAGGATTCCGCACACAGAGCAATATCAGACGGAAAACACGACTGGCCCGGTTGGCTTTATACCAGGAGAGAACACACCAACCTTGACTCGGTTCGGCTACCGGCATATCTCGTCTTGATTACAGAGGTGGAGGGGCCGAACACCCCTTATTTCTTTGACCCATGGTCTCCAAATACGGATTCACCTACTCTTGATGGAGAGTGGGCCTGGTCCCGTCATGATCGGAACTTCAAGGGCAAAACCGGCGGTTTCGTCAACATGCTCCATGCAGACGCCAGCGTTGAATCATCAAAGGTAAACCAGGTAGCCGCAGGCCTCGCCGAGGGTGACCAGGATACGAAGAAATACGCAGCCAAGCTCTTGCTTCCTGAAGGGAAACTACCTTGGTAGAGGCGAAACTCGCCTTAAGCTAATAGCAATGGTCGGGCAATCAGCCCTCTTTGTACACTCTCAGCAAATGGTGTGAAACATGACAAAGAGACCCTCCCTCACCTTACTGGTCATCTCCTTGCTCCTGTCCGTGCAGTCGATGCCGGCGAAGGCGGAACTCCACAAGGATGCCGTCCAGGATTCCCCAACACCAAACGCCGATCTCGCATCGGTATCCATCAACACAACCGAGGAGCAAATCGAGTTTGTGGTGGAGACGACCCTGCCCTACACATTCGGAAACACTCAACTTCTGCTCGATGCCGACAATGACGCCACAACAGGATTCGCCGATGGCAATCTGGGCTTCGATGTTCTCGTTGAAGGAAAATTCCTATTCGCGTTTAAGGGCGATGATCCGAGCCAATGGAGTTGGCAACGCGTTGGAGAAGCAGCCTGCTCAGCGCAAGACAACCATTTGACCGTAAGGCTTCCGTGGAATCCCGACTTACCCAGTACTTGCCTGCTTGTCGTTCGCACCCTGGACGATAAGTACGTCGAGTTAGACAGAATCCCCGACACGGGTGCCATGCGACTTACTGGGCAGCCCATGGCTCTTCTGGCAAAAGCTACAAAGAATCCCCCGAAGAACGTCTCCGATGCGACAAGAGATCTTGTTGATCTTCGCGTTTCACAGGATGGCGCAAAACTGGTCGTGGAGGTCGCCACGAGAGAGCCCAGCGACTTCGGCCAATTACTGGTCTTCTTCGACACGGACTGTGCCCACGCCACGGGCTATCACTCGGACTACGCTGACCGCCTGGGGTTTGATGCGCTGCTAAGTGGCGCGCGTTTGCACTCATTCAACGGCCAAAACGCCAAAGTTTGGGCTTGGGAGGCACAAACTGACGCCAAGGTCTCTGTATCCGCCAACCGCTATCGAGCCGAGTTCAATGCTGCTTTTCTTAAATCGAAACAAGCTGCCGTCGTTGCCATGATGATGTCCGCGGACTGGCAGAACACAGTTGATCGTTTTCCCGCCGACGAGCCATTGAATGTCTCCCTTGACACTACACTCTTGTCTAAACTCAGGAACCCAGCGGAGCCGGCAGCGCCGCGGGCGAACCGCAATCTTCCACCACGCCAACGAGTCAAGCAGGCCAAGAGCTTCTACTGCTACTACGGCAGCGGAAAAGTGGCGGCCCTTTCTCACTATGACGTTGTGATTGCCCATTCTCCGCAAATGCAACCAGACGAGATCGCCGCGCTCAAGAACTTCGGAGTAGTCACGGTTGGCTACCTCTCAGTCGGTGAGGACGACAAGTTGCGCAAGGCCAACGGCAAAGGGCCCGGGGGCTACGCAAGCTGGTACTTCGACAAAGACAAGGACAACCAGCCGGATCAGAACGGTATATGGAAATCGTACTACGCCAACAGCAACGACCCTGCATGGCGAGCCGACCGCGTCGCAGAAGCCAAGCGGCTATGCAACGGCGAGGGGTACGACGGCATCTTTCTGGACACAATCGATACGGCAGCGGCATTCCCCTCTTCAGAGCCAGGGATGATCAAGTTGGTGAATGAGCTGAGACAGGCCCTGCCCAACGCTCCCATAGTATTGAATCAGGGATTTCCCATGTTGGCCAAGCTGGCACCAATGGCAGATGGTCTGATGATCGAAAGCTTCACAGCCACTTACGATTTTCGCAACGCCGAATACGTGCTCCATACTCCATCCTCCTTGGACTGGACAAGAGGTGTGGCCCAGCGAATCATAGATCCGGTTCTGGCGGATTACCCGCTGAGAGTCATGGTACTCGATTACACTTTGCCTGATGAGCTTGAGAAAATCAAAATCGCAGCTGATCGAGCTGCAACCTTCGGCTACCTTTTTGCCGCAGCCCCCATACATCTGGATGCCGTGTACAGCAGAGGCATCACTGGGGAGTATGACGCCAAGTGGCTCAGGCGGCAGGCCACGCCCGACGCTATGAAATTCACTTTAGACCAGCCGACAAACGGGTTCCCTTCCCAAACGGTCGTGTTGCCCTCCGGATGCTATAGTGGCTACAAAGTCAATGCCGTTGTTGACGGGATTCGAGACAGAACGAAACTCCACTGGGCGGACGCTGCCTGGGCATCCTCAGAAGATGGTGACGAGGCCTGGCTGGAATTTCAATTTCCTCAACCGTTGACCAACGGCGACCTGGTTATCCACTGGGCCGTGGACAGCGGGCGTATCCACGCTTCGAAGGAGTTCGAGGTTCAGGTGCTCCAAGGAAGCTCATGGAAAACCATCGACCAGATCAAAGAGAACACTGAGGCAGTTACGGTGCATGCCCTGCCCGGAACTGGTTTCGACGCTCTACGAATCCGACAAGCTCCCGGCGGAGGAAGCATCCAGCGGCCCAATCTCATGTGGATTGCACAGGTTGAGCGAAGGCCGAGTTCGTAAGCGTATACCCAACAAGAACCCTTGATTGTTTTTCTCAACTGCCGTCCGCCCCCCGATGGCAGCGGGCGGCCTCCTGTTAACCGACGGGAGGTCGTCCATATTTAGAGCAAGCTCTATCCAAGTGTAGCAGCTGAGCATCTCTTCTCTCTAGTAGATCCGGGTGTTTGACGCTACGCTTGGCCTTAAAACGCTATAGAAAGTAGCATCAGATGACTGTTTGGTCGATTAAAGAGCAGGAAATCACTTCGAATCTTGATGAGTCGATTCGCCAGATGCTGTGCTGCTGCTTTGTCAACGCCGCGGAGGAGTTTCGCCGCTCGCGCTCCTGGCATGGCAGCTTCCCCTCCTGGAGCGTGCTCGCGACCAATGAGCAGAGGCAAATCGTCGGCCACATAGGAATAGTAGAACGAACGATTCAGGACCCCACAGGCTTCTGGCACATTGGTGGATTGCAGAATGTCTGCGTCATTCCAGATTGTCGCGGGCAGGGCATCGCTCACAGGCTTCTCTGTTGTGCCCGTGAACGTATGGAGAGAGAGAAGCTCGACGCCGGCTTGCTCTTCTGCAATCGGCCGCTTGTGGCCCTCTATCAGAGAGCCGGCTGGCACACGCTAGCCAACGCCTCTTTCGTGCTGATGAACCAAAACGGCGTGCAAAGCACTCTGCCGGAAGGAAGCTTGGCGATGTGGGTGCCCTTGGGCAAATCCTACTACCCCTCTGGGACAATCGACCTCAAAGGCAGCGACTGGTGATTGGCCTGCGAACCAAGTGAGCTCAGATAAACGCCCGCTGCCAGTACCCCCTGGGAGAATATCCGCTACAGCGTTGTAAGTCCAAGCGTAGCGTCAAACACCCGGATCTACTAGAGAAAAGGGATGTTCAGCCGCTACACTTGGATAGAGCTTGCTCTAGGGACGCATGATCTGGTCCGACCACTGTTCTGCCACCACGTCTACCTTCTCGCGCAGCCGGATATCACGAGATGAAGCCCCTACCTGGATTTCGCACGCGCCGCTATCAACACGCCACATGTCGGTTCCGGCGTCGAAGTATGCAAAAGCCGAACGATCCAACGTTGCTTCGATCCTTCTTGTTTCTCCTGGATCAAGTTGAGTGCGATCGAATGCCTTCAGCTCATGCACCGGGCGGGATACGGTTGACGAAAGCGGGCGAACGTAAACCTGAGAGACCTCTGCTCCGGCGGTCTTGCCCGTATTGGTCACCTCGTAGGAGATAGCAATGGTGTTTTGCCTCCCAGCTGTCGCCCGCACCTGCAGATTACTGTATTTGAATGACGTGTAACTAAGGCCATACCCGAAGGGAAACAGAGGCTCCACGTCATTCGTGTCGTAATACCGATATCCAACGAACACTCCTTCTGTGTATTTTCCCCCAGGGTAATTGGTGAATGCAAAGTGGTCCGCCCATTTCTTGATGAAACTCATCGTGAGCTTTCCAGACGGGTTCGCTTTCCCAAGAACCACGTCAGCAATCGCGTACCCTCCCTCCTGGCCAGGATACCAGGCCTGCAATACAGCAGGGACATCGTCCAGCCAACGAGTCATGCCCATTTGAGATCCGGCGATTATAGTGACTACGGTCATTGGGTTGACTCTGGCCACCGCCTTGATCAGCTCAACCTGCTCACCGGGGAGATCAATCGACTGTCGATCACCACCTTCCCCCTCTGACTCTTTTCCTAGCCCTACGAATAGCAACACGACATCGGCCTTGGCAGCCGCCTGCACAGCATCATTGAACTCCTTGCCGTTTATTGCACACGAAAGCACAGCGGTTGCGTCCTGGCCATTATCGTAGTACTCGACACGAAGATCGTATTCCCTCCCGCGCTCGAGATTCAATGTGACTTTCGAACGCTTGGCTGCGTGATCGTTCCAATCATCGATTTGCAGCTTGCCGTCAAGATACAAACGCACTCCGTCGTCAGTCGTCATGCTCAGGTCATAAAGCCCATCGGCAGGCACGGTAAGGATCCCACTCCAGCGAACGGAGAAGTTGTCAACGGGCATAGTCTCCTCCGGCCCCGCCAATAGCCAATGAAAGTCAACCGTACTGTCAACACGGGTGAGTACCGGCTTGCCCTGCAGTTGACGGTTGTCGAAGTACTCGCCGAGAAGCCCCGGGCCCTTTCCGCCGTGCTGACGAAGGTATTCGGGTCTCACTGCCTCCGGGGCAGAACCAGGGGGCAGCATACCAGGCTCATGGAGAATCCTAACATTGTAACCTATCGACTCCGTTATGCCAGCCAGGGGGCTAATCACGCGGTGAGGAGTAATCTCAGAGCTACCTCCCCCGCCCACACTGAATCGTTCTGACGCTGGCCCGATCACTGCTATCGTTTTTATCTTATCCGGCTTTAGAGGAAGGATGTCGTTGTCGTTTTTGAGAAGAACCATTCCCTGTCTGGCGATCTCTCGGGCAACTTCGCGGTTCTCGACAAGCTCCTTATTCGGAACATCCCAAACATGATCGAGAGCCCCCACATGCGCCATTGCCCGGAGTATGCGGCGCACTTTGTCGTCGATAGTAGCTTCCGTCACCTTGCCGGCTTTGACCGCTTGAAGGAGCTTTCCCTGCCCCCAGAACTGCCCGACAGGATTGGCGAGGTCCATCTCCAAATCCATCCCGTTGTTTGCGGGAGCAACCGTGTCGTGCACTGCACCCCAATCCGAAACAACGAAACCATCAAAACCCCAATCCCGCTTGAGGATATCCCTCTGCAGAGCTCTGCTCTCAGTGCAGTGCGGGCCGTTGAGCCTGTTGTACGCCGTCATAATCGACCAAGCATTGCCCTCGGTTATAGCCGCCTTGAATGCCGGTAGGTAAATCTCATACATTGGGCGACGATCAACCTCAACATTGAGTGTGAATCGCTCGAATTCCTGATTGTTGCATGCAAAGTGTTTGACGCATGAGATTACGCTCTGTGATTGGGCACCAGTTATGGTCGCAACTGCCATACGGCCATTAAGAAACGGATCCTCGCCGTATGTCTCGAAATTCCTTCCACCCTGAGGTACACGCACGATGTTAATGCATGGGCCCAGCCACACACGTCGGCCCTTATTGCGATACTCCTTGCCGATAGCCACACCGAACTTGTTCGCCAGCTCAACGTTCCAGCTGGAGGCCAGCATAATCGAGGCTGGAAAAGCCGTGGAGGTGTCTCGACGACACCCTAAGGGACCGTCAGCAAGCGTAAGACTGGGAATACCCAAACGATCGATGGAACGCAAATCCATCATCGTCCGCCCATAAAGGAAAGTGGTTTTCTCCTCCAGAGTCATTTGACCAATAAGCTTCTCGATACGTTCCTCAATGCGCTGATAGTCGCCCTGTTGAGCGTCGGCCTCGTCAACGACAGCTGCTCCGACGACAGCTAGGAACAAAAGATACGTAATAACTGTCTGCCTCAACACGGCGTTTCTCATTGGTCTTCTCTGAGACTGCATATGCTTCTCCTGTCAGCTGTTGTCATGCTGTCCTGGTTGGCCGCCCTCGCTCGTGTTGCGCGCGACGCCGCTAAGGGTATACAATAACAACCTATCAAGCAACGAAACTGTTTCGATAAGAATCAACGTGTCTCGCTAAAGCGTTACTCGCCCAAGCGCAGCGTCAAACGATGTAAATCGACTGGAAAAGACTGAGGCCGGACAATCCAATCGAGTGGAGTTGGTTCTCTTCAAATGAACAGCGGACCGGGACTGCTCATAGCCCCGGCCCGCCAATGCACTATCCGAATGGAATGGCCACTGTCTACTCGACCAACTCTAACGATCCTACGTTCTCCCCTGCGTCAATTCCCAACGCGGTGAGATCCTCAAACATACTGAAAAAGCCGGCCGTACTCGAACCCGTTGATGTCGGGATGAACTCGGCAACGTCCTCGTCACTGCCGGAAAGACCACTGACGGAGAAGGATCCAAGTGTCGAGAAAAGGATGCTGCCATCCGCCGTCATACCTGCGGCGTCAATGTCTTCATAGCTTGATGTAGCCAAGCCAATATCGCTCCCGTCGATGAACAGCTCAAACGACCCTGATGTAGCGGCGCCAAGGCTGGTGTCGTTGAAGATAAGCAAATCCTCATCCTTGCCAGAGGCTCCGTTGGCCGCAACTCCACTTGTTGTGGATATGATCAAACGGCCATCAGAAGTGAGCGCCAAAGCATCAATGTTCTCTCCACTTTTGGTTAACCCAACATCACTGCCGTCGAAATAGAAGGTAAACGTACCGGCAGTGACACTACCAAGTGATATCGGAGTGAACATGACAACATCGGAGTCATCCATAGTTGTTCCACTGGGACCACCCACCAAACCCGGAACACTTCCGGCGGCAGTGAATGTGAACAGAATGTCACCGGTGGGTAGAACAGCCATGCCACCAATCTCCAGAGCTGCAAGGCCGACATCACTGCCGTCAAAGATCATCGACCAAGCACCGGTGTTCGGGTTGTATGCGACAATGTCCTCGTCAGTTACCGTACCAATACCGGGCACAGCAGTGTTAGTCTTGAAACTCAACCACAACTCCACCGTATCCCCTTCACAAACGTCGCCTACCTCATCACAAGGGTCTCCATCGCAAGGATCAGTTCCCGCAACGCAGTATCCATCTCCATCGCAGGTCTCTTGCCCATTGCAGAACGCCCCATCATCACAATCGGCATCCGAAAGGCAATCGACGCACGAATCGTCGCTCTCACGGCACAAATCACCAGGGCAAGGATCACTTCCTGCCTGGCAATCAAGGGCAGCGTCGCAGGTTTCAACTCCATCACAGAATACGCCGTTGTCGCAATTCGCGTTGTTAGGCACATTGTCACAGCTATCTGAATTCTCATTGCAGGAATCGTCGGTACAGTCCACACCGTCATCACAATTCACGGCAGTTCCAGCCTGACAGCCCAGGGTAACGTGACAAGTCTCGACACCGTCGCAATACGCCCCGTTGTCGCAATAACCATTATCGGCGATGTTGTCGCATGAGTCCGTCACCTCGTTGCAGGAATCGACAGTGCAGGCAATTCCATCATTGCAGTCGACAGCTGCACCGGCCACGCATGTGCCGCCTACGCAATCCTCAGCGCCGTTGCAGTAGAGACCATCATCACAATCCGCCGGAACGCTGCACCCTCCAGGCGTTGCATTGACTTCCTCGCTGTAAGGACTTTCCTCCTGCGCATTGCGGATGGAGACGACAACATAGTAGTAAGTCGTACCGCCAACAACATCGTCATCAACGAATTCTGTATCCTGTGTTGCTCCCCATTGCTCGTAGGGGCCTCCGGACACGGTCGAACGATAGATGCCGTATCCTTCGACGTCAGGATGTTGGCTTTCCACCCATGTTATCGTAACGCTATCGCTACCGGCATAGGCCGTCACATTAGTTGGCGGCAGGAAGGCCATCGACGTTGTCGCTGTCACCTCATTGCTGTATGCGCTCTCTGTGGAGGCGGTGTTCACAGCGGTCACGACGTGATAGTAAGTTGTACCTGGCGACAGAACACTGTCCTCGTACTCACCATAGTAACTTACGCCTGCAAGTGTATACGGGCATCCTGAACTCGTTGCCCGGTAGACATTGTAGTATGACACACCGGGCTCCGGATTCTCCGTCCAGGTAAGTTCGATCAAGTCCTCTTCCACATTAGTGACCTCAAGGTCACGCGGCGTAATCGGAGGAGCATTGGAAATAGGCGTAACAGCAACTTCATTGCTGTAGCCGCTCATGTTGTTTGACGTATCAACAGCAGCTACCACATAGTAATACGTAGTCCCATTCGTCAGGTTATAGAAGAACCACTCAGTAACGTCATCCGAGTCTACCTCATCGTATGGCCCCCCACTCGTCAGCGACTCAAACAGTACATACTCGCGAAGATCGGGCTCCGTATTAGGATCCCAATCGATGAACGCAGCCCCATCCAGCGGAAAACCGACAAGATTGCTCGGCGCCGCCGGCGGACCACTGTCATGAGGATAAGCCGAAGCCTGATTGCTGTACGGGCTTTCCCATCCACCATCGTCTATTGCTGTCACTACGAAGTAGTATGTGATGCCGTTTGTGAGCCCGCCAACGGGAAACTCGCTGGGATCATCACTGTCCACCTCGTCATATGGTCCACCGCTAACTTGTGATATGTATATGCGATATTCCCTAAGATCAGGCTCAGTGTTGTCGTTCCAATCCAAGTAGACAATCCCATCGCCTGCAGTCGCAACCAGCCCGGTTGGGGCGGCCGGCGGCGCATCGTCCGTAGGTATTGCCGACACTTCGTCATCATGGTCGCTTTCGTTGCCCGCAGTATCGACGGCTGACACATAGAAGTAGTAGGTAACTCCACCAGTCAGACCACTTACCAGAAACTCGCTTTCGTCAGTAGCATCAATCTCCGTCCATGGGCCGCCTTGCGTCTGCGCCTGGTAGATCTTGTACTCATCAAGGTCGGCCTCTTCATTATCATCCCAATCAAGAAAGACAGATAGATACCGCGCCTCAGCAACCAAGCCGCTGGTCGGGTCCGGCGGATATATGTTATCCGGCGTTGCGGAGACCTCCACGCTATAGTCACTCTCATTACTACCAACATCTGTGGCCGTTATCACCCAATAGTACGTCACCCCATTTGCCAGACCTCGCATGTACCAGTGCGTGGTGTCGTCGCAATCAACTTCCTCATACGGCCCGCCACTGGTTTCAGATTGGTAAATACAGTAGTCACGCAAGTCCGCTTCCGAATTAGCATTCCACGCCAAGTCCGCCCCGTTCTCCGCCGCCGTAGCAGTAACTCCGGTGGGAGCGGCCGGTGGAAAATCGATCGGAGCAACAGAAGCCTCGCTGCTCACTGGGCTTTCGTTGCCTCCTGTATCACGAGCTAGAACTACATAGTAGTAAGTCGTACCATTGTTTAACCCGGTATCCACATAATCGCTGGTTGGCAAAAGAGTGGCGTTAAGAAGCGCATAAGGACCACCGCTCGTTTCTGCGCGGAAGAGCTTGTAGCCGGCAAGATTGGGCTCGCTATTGTCATCCCAGTCAAGTAGGATCTCCGTGTCCCCGGCCGTGGCGGTCAGATTCGCAGGAATAGCGGGCATGGGGACACCCGGTGTGCCAAAATCCTCATTGCTGTAACCACTCTCGTGCGACTGGGCGTAAGCAGTCACTACGTAGTAGTAAGTTACACCAGCGTCCACAGAATCGTCTTCGTACTCGCTCATGAAAGTCGTGTCGATCAGCGTAAACGGCCCACCCGCAACCGTTGCCCTGTAAACACTGTAGTAATCTATGTCGCCCTCTGGATTATCATTCCAATCAACCATGACGGACGCGGAACCGGCACTGGCCACCAATCCTGTGGGCGCTCCCGGCCAGCTTCCCTGCACAATCCACTCCCTGGTTGAAGTCATTATCGAATCGCGAATACCCTCATCGCGAACGCGCGTCGTCCCATCCACTACCTCGACCGACACAAAGTGCAAACCATCCGCCAAAGAGGCGTAGTCGGGAGTGAACGTTGTCGAGGCAGCTCCCGCCACCGGCGTTCCATCAACAGACCACTGCACATCAAGATCGTGATCAGTCGGCTGCATCGGCGTGACAAAGAAACTAGAGCCGGCCAGGTACGCCTCGGTCGAGGCGGGAGTCCCACCGTCTATCGGATCGACCGTCTCGTAAATCATCCTTACCAACTGTTCTGTGTTCACCTCTCTATACGGCGAACCGTTGGATCGCATCTTGGAACTCAGTGATGATCTGTAAATCCCCTCAGAGTAGTAACCCGCTCCCTCAAAAGTGTCCACATCGGGATGATCAAGCCAGCGATACCATTTAGTCTGCAAAGCAGCCATCTCCGTCGCCTCGTAGATACTCAGATTCGCCTGCCACAGCTCTCCTCCGGGATATGCCGTGTAGTTATTCACGTATTCATCGCCCAGGTTACCGAAGGAATGGCCGAACTCGTGTTGAGTAATCGTGGAGGACGCATAAGAATGTGCCGGCTGCATACCCAGCTCTTGATGGTAGTATGCTGTTCCACCGTAACGTGATGAATTGGCAAAAGCCAACATCTGATCCATTGCCGGCGCATAGGCGGCGGCATCATTGGCTTTACCGAGGTTGATGCCCATATACGTGCCGTTGCCGGAGTAGTACATATCCAGAGCGGTATCCTTATAGATGGCCAAATCTCGCTCATCCACACCGGACTCGTTGGAAACAACATCAACGCGATGAACGTTAAAGTACCCAGCGTATGCATCGAAAGGCGGCTCCAGGAAGAAGTCGTACATGATGTCACTGACCGCATCCGCATAGGAGTCGAGTTCACCCGCCGTAAACCCGTCACCAAGCAAAACAATGTCCACGCGATTGCTCGTGGGACCGTTGTCGATGATCGTGCTCACGTCATAACCGCTGCGCAGCCTTGGCAAATGATCATCCAGACCGTGCAACGCCCGCTGAATCGGATCGCTCGCGTCCAACTCAATGGCACACTCGGCCAGCCGCGGCTGCTGCATGATGCTATCGCCTACAGACAGCTTGTTCCCCGCCTTGACGGGCTTTCCCATACTCGCGCCGCTACGCTCAGGTGGCGCCCCTTGCGCCCATCCGATTGACAACATCAAGATCGACAGAGACAGCGTCGTCAAAGGCTTCATCTTGGTTCCTCCTTGGATGTGTCCCCAGGTCTCCTCTGCCTGGCCAGGACATAAAAACAGCGCAACCCACAAATCCCAACTGCACAACTCACGCTACTCAACATGAAATGATCAAAGAAAAAACAGGCACCAAAACTGCCGCAGAAGATAGCGAATCCAGATGACCGAATCACGTCAAAAAAAGAGCAAAGAATCTCGCCCGCCGACTCGGCCCAGCGCCGCCCCCGCGAATTGTCGAAAGTTGTCGGACCACCCCGTTCCTGCCCTCTGGGGCCGCATCCATTACGCCGCCGCCCGGCGGAACCCTCCCTCCGCTTGTCGCGCAACCAAAACTCTTCTCGAGGAAAATCTCTCCTTAGTCCATGCAGACTGTCTACCCTCTTCCCTCTGACCTCTCTTGTCACAGGCGTCCCCAGACACAAAGCACCTACGAAGCCGGAACGCACTCCTGCAGCCATGATTCATCAGCGCGCTCTTGATAGCACACCTGCGGAATGACGCGACGGTTACCTGCTCGAAGAGCGTTTCAATACGCTCTTCTGATAGCTCGTTGAACTTGCTCCAGTTATTCGCCAATCCCCTATCCTTGGGATAATCCAAGGACAGCACCTCTTCTCGTTCTGGCACGCTCAATGCCCGCAGACGATTCCACAACGTGCGCCGATGATGAAATCTCAGTTGCGCCTGAAAACACTCCACACTCCAGTCGCTCAGATCCGCATCCCCCTTCATCACACTGAAGATGTAAGCGAGTTCCTGGTCGCACGCGAGAATCTGACGTATGTGCCCTACAAGCGCCTTCTCTCGCCGGTGAAGAACACTAACACACGATACTGCAATCGACGCTATCCTTCGCAGAGCGGTCCTGTCTTCCGCCTCCGGCACTCTCACGCGTTCCTCGATCAGAGTTCTGAGAACCTGCGCGCCTGCCGTGCGTTGATCAATAGTGCACGAAATCGCCATCGCACAGCAGCAAATCGCGCCGACTATTATCTCATACATCCGACACTCAAGAATCTCCTCCAAACACTCGTCGTGCCGCCTCTCCTTCACCGCCGGAAGGTGGTCAAGGCTGCGGTTTGGCCGATAGTAGAGCAGAGGCAAGCTTCTCGCGAACCCAAGTTGGCCCTCCTGCCGGAAATTCCAATGATAGCTTCCTCCGTCACCGTCAACCGGCACGTCTTTACACCAACCCATACTCGACCCACGCTCCACGCCGGAGACAACGCCACGCTTGTAGCCTTTCCCCATTACCGTCGGAGGAATCAGAGCCGTTCTCACGGCCTTTCTTATATGCGCCGCGGCAACCGCAGACCATTCGCGCAAACATGGCCCACCTGCAGCCACCTGAACCGCCGCACGTTCCCACCCATTTACACCCTTGTATGCCTTAACTGCAGCAATCAGGCCGAGACAGCCTTCTTGAAATGCGTCGTCGAAAAGATAATGCCCATGCCAGAAACTTCCGCCCGGCAACCGCCTCTTGACCAAGTACGTAACCAGCCCCAGGCTCTTTCGAACCAGCTCCCGCTGTTCCTCACTAAGCGGCGTCTCCGCACCTCGCCGCCGCCTACTTCCAACTTCTGCCACACCCCGCAGCACTTCTCTTCTCTTCATTGGAGCTCTCCAACGTCACCGAGCCCCAACAAGCACTACCCAAACATACTACAAACACCCCGCCAAGTCAAATTAATTCGGCTTTTGTTCGTATACACCGGCCAGGCAACACCTTACGAAACTCTCGCGTCCCCACGAAAAAGTCCTCCGAGCATACCTACAACACCCCCCCATCCAACTATCACGTCTGGACTGCTGTTTTCCTTGTGAGTTGTGACTGCCTGGCGTCACCACCGCAAAAGCAACGCTCCGACACGCTGAGTTAATCAGGACGAAAGCCAACTTAGAAATGATCGCCAAACTGCACGACTAACAGCACTTCCGCGTACAACTCCAAAACCATCTTCCTAACTGCCCATTCCATACATCCTCTGGAATAAGGCGAAATCTGCCAAATCGCAACGGCCATCGCCGTTCAAATCACCCTCGAAATAGCCCGCAGCCTCCCCAAGATGCGGCGCCAAGACGCCAAAATCATCAATGGTCACAGAGTAATCCTCGTTCACATCCCCCACAAACGAACCGATCAGCGACTCCACCAAAACCAAGAGATCATCATAGTCGATAACGCCACTCGAAGTCCCACCACTGGCCAAATCGTGCATGAGAGCCGGCGGCGGCTGGTTTAGATAGTCAAAAAGACTATTGCCATTTCCCTGAACACCGTCGTCAATGTCGGCAAAGTCCACAATGCCGCTGTTGTCGAAGTCACCCGGCACGGCCGCCGGCCAGACAAACGTGGCCACCGATTCCCGCGTCAAACGATAGGAAAAATACTGCCCGTCACGCACAACGTCGAACCATTGCGAACTGCCAGAAGGGTTAAGAGCAATCAATACCTCCGAACCGTCAGGATTGCGAAAAGCAACAGTCTCCACTGTGTCAGCAACGGAGTCAGAGGCTATTCGTCTCGCCCCCGGACGCACAAACTTCGACGCATGCCCGAGAATGTAGTATTCCACCTCACGCGTAACGCCGCCGCTACCCGTATCAATGGTAACAACCCCTCGACACCCATCGCACCCTCCGGGAATGAATGGTCCATGGTTCTCATCCAGAGCGAGATTCCAGAATATAACGCTCCGAGCCCAATGACGAGTCGCCCCAATGATGATATTACGCAAACTCCAAACAAGATTGTCGGAGAAATCGCCACCCCACGTGCCACCGGAAATCTCCGTGAAGTGTATCTCAACCTCCCGACCGGAAAAGAAATCGTGCACAGTAGATTGTGCCGACACATCTCCGGCATACCCATGAAATGCTGCGCCGGCGGAATACACCGCCGCCTCCGGGTCATTGAGCACAACAACAGCGTAATTCCAGTCCTCCCAATTGTGGTCAAAACAGATTATCTTCGCCTCAATGCCCGCAGCGGCGAACGCCGGCCCTAGATAATCACCGATAAACGTGCTCTGCTGGTACGTGCTCATCGAACTCGAAGGCAACGCCCCACTCGAATTCAAAGGCTCGTTCTGAGCTGTCACATAGGCAATCGGCAAACCATAACTCTGATAGCCCTGAACAAAGCGGACGAAGTAGTCGGCGTAGACATTGTGGCAAGCCCAATCCAAGGAACCTCCGAACAACGTCCCCGAACCCTTCATCCACGCTGGAGGACTCCACGGAGAAGCCATGAGCTTCAACTCGCTGTTCAATCCCAGAGCCTCCTGCAATGTGGGAATAACCCACGAGGCATCCCGGGAAATCGAGAAGTTGTCGAGATTCCAGTCACTCTGCCCCGCAGGCATGTCATCATAAGTGAAAGGGCTTAGCGCGAAATCGGAAGAACCCATGCAGATCCTCACCGCACTCAAACCCAGTCCGCCGCTCGAAGAAAATAGCTCCTCAAGCAGGTCCGCCCTGGCTGCAGACGACAACTCGTTCTGAATCAACCAGGCGGAAGACTCCGTCACCGACGCGCCAAAGCCGTCCATGCTTTGATACTTGGTGGCCACGTCAATAGTCACCTTCGTACCGTGAGAGCCACTGCCCGCCTGAAAAGTCAGATCCGGACGCTGCTCCAATAGGCTTGCTTGGTCACCGCGCGTAAGCCACACCTCCACAGTGGTTCCCCACGCGGGGATTGCCATAATGACCAAGATAACCAACGGTTTGACAAGCCGCATCACTACACCTGCTTTCCACCTACTCACCCAGATCACTACTAATCCAAACGTGGCTTCAAGCGCCGAAAACCTCCTGCAAAAAACCGAGCGTCAGGCGCCACGTTTGTATAAAGCCTGCTCCAAACCGAAAACATTGTACCCGATCGCCACCCTCACATTCCACCATCAACAAGCTGATCGGCTACCCCCGGTGTGGGTCCGGAGGCAACCGATCGCTTCACGACATCTTCAAGAACGCACACTACTGCGGTCCGGTAAACGTCCCCTGCAACGCGGCGAAGTCACCCAAGTCAACATCATCATCACCGTCAAAGTCGAAATACTCCAGACACCCGGCGCCGGCGGGAATCACCTCCGGACCTTCCAGGCAATCGACGAAATCGGCGAAATCGTCCAAATCAACATCGCCGTCGCCATCGCTATCACCGGGAACAATCTCCACAACCTCGCTCAACGCCGTAGCAAAGACGAATACATTTGTCTGACTGGCGGCCGGAGTGCCCACATTGTCAAACCGAATGATCGGACGCACATAGACCGTGCCGGCTGGAGCAACTCCACTTGTGGTAAACGAAAGCCCGTCGCCGGTCGTGCTCGTGTCGACCATAGTAATGACTTCACCAATCTTGGTATTGTCATCGTCTCCGAAAAACTCCATGCCGAAGAACAAATCAGCGTCGAAGTTCTCCTCAATCCGGACATTAAGCAAATCAAAGCGATACTCCGCTCCGGCTTCTCCGAGAATGGCTTGCTGATAAACACCACCCTCATTATCCACCTGATCAGCGAAGAAACTAGCGTGAGCGTTGTTCGCTCCGAAGAACTCATGGAATCCGGCACTGCCGAACGCACCCCAATAATCGCCAAAGTTTCCGTCACCGTTGCTGTCACCGAAGCCGGCATTCTTAATGTACTGCTCGCCTGCCGCCGGAGCTTTGCCCAGGAAACTCTTGAATACGAACACACCTGATTGCTCCTCGTTCAGGTACGCCTCGTTGACATTGTCAAAGAATACCACAGGACGCACATACGCCGTGCCGGTTGGAGCCGTCCCCTGCATACTGAACACGTTCCCATCGATATGACCAAGAGCCAACCGTGTGGCCGTGTCAATGGGCACCAGAGACTCCCCTATCTTCGTGCCATCGTCGGCACTGTAGTACTCCAGCCCGAAGTAGAGATCTGCATCCCAGTTTTCTTCAACTCTTGTATCAAGAAGATCAAACTGGTATTCCAATCCTTCCACACCGGGAATGCGCGTTTGGAAAATACCACCAGTGCTGTCAAACCACGAACCAAAGAGGCTGCCGTGAGGATTGCCACCCCAGAAATCGTTGAAATTCGCTGTGCCCCACTTGCCCCAGCCGTCGCCGAACTCTCCGTTCGTATCCACATCCTCGAAACCCGGATTCTTCAGCATATCGTAACCCGGCGCCGGCTCCGTAAGGGAAACCTCGAAGATGAACACATTGCGATCCGTACCGCTTGTCGCAACATTGTCGAAGTAGATGATAGGCCTGATGTAAACCGTACCCGGCACTGCCGTTCCCACCATGCTGTAAGCAAGATCGAAGCCCGTAAGCACGGTGTCCACCGCTACGATCGTCTCACTCAGCTTGTTGAAGTCGTCAGCACCGTAGTACTCAAGCCCGAAATGGATCTCACCGTCGAAGTCATCCTCAATCCGTACGTTCTTGAGAGTAAGCAGGTAATCCTTGCCCGGCTCTCCCAGGATTCCCTGCTGGTAAATGCCGCCAGTGTTTCCGGCAGTATCACCCCACAATGAGACGTGCACTACACCTTCCGTGAAAAACGAATCAAAGCTCACATTCCCGTAGCTTCCCCAATAGTCCCCGCCAACGCCGTTCGTATTTAGGTCGTCGAAACCGGGATTCTTGAGAAGTTCCTCGCCCGGCGCGGCCGCCACGGAAAGGAAAGTATTGAAAACGAAGGTGTTGGCCTGCGTCTCACCACTGTAGCTCCCGTTGACATTCTCAAACCGCACAACCGGACGAACGAAAGCCGTGCCCGCTACTGCCGTACCCTGCATCGAGAAGACGTTGTTGGACACCATCCCGTTGGCTATGCGGGTGGCTGCATCAATCAACTCGAAGGTTTCTCCCAACTTCGTCGCGTCGTCAGATGCATAGTATTCCAGCCCGAAGAACAGGTCGGCATCCCAGTTCTCCTCAATGCGCGTATCGAGAAGCTCTAGTTGATATGTAATTCCGGCACTAGCCGGAACGTCTACCTGAAACACCCCGCCGTAATTCTCCGCACTGTCACCAAACAGGCTGGCATGGGCGTTTCCACCGAAAAAGTCATTGAAGCCGGCATTACCCCAAGAACCCCAATCCGCACCTATAGGCGGTCCCGTGAACTCGGGGTTGGCCAGTATATTGGTAACTCCATATGTCGGCGCAGCTAGGCAAACCACCATTGCCATCACCGCAAGAACATGCCTGAACATTCTTAGTCTATCCTTCTTCACCTTCGCCCGCTCCTATTCTGCCCGAACCGGGCGTGACCCTGGAATCCGTATCCTTGTCATCGATCAGAGAACTCTCCATCACCGACAGAGGCCTCCCCTCGCGACAACCCTCTACAATGTTATTGGAGCGCTGCTAATCCAAACGTAGCGTCAAGTGCCCACAAGCTACCGCAGAAAACCGGGCGTCGAACACTACATTTGAATAGAGCTCGCCCTATTTACGGCGTCGCGCTACTGTAACCAGACCTAGCGCCACTATTGCCAGCGTGCCTGGCTCGGGCACCGGCGTTACTGAAGCGTTGTCAAAGTTCATCGCACCGCCGTTAACCGATTCCCAATCAGCAACAACCAGCACGATGCGGGCGATATCCGCGGTGGCCGGAGCAACGACGTCGCCGCTCAGTTCCACCCACTGATCCACCGGATCCGTATCCGAATAATACTTCGCAATATCGACCTCAAGCAGTCGGTCAACGGCCGCTGTGCCGATCGCACTGTTATAAAACTCGGCCTTAATGAGACCGTTCCACCCTATCAACAGGTCGTCCGAGGCATTGAAGGCCTGCACGCTGAAGTGATACTCCTGACCTTCCTCTACGGTGACATCCTGCCAAACACCCGCATCATCCCACCAGAACTTGATTGCTTTCGTATCTATGGTTTTACCGGCATCGTCGTGATGCCAACCGCTCGATCCCCAAACATTCCATCCCGGCACGCCGGCTGAGATGTTTCCCGGATCCCCGTCCTCGAACCCGCCGTTTACCAGCAACTCCGCCGCGCCGGCAATCGGACAGCACCAGGCTACAAGTGCCGCGACCATACCAAGAGCTACGCTAGTTCTAATCATGATTCCTCCTCCGTCTTTAAAGAGAGAAACGTCTTCATGCTCCTCAATCTGTCAGTCGAACCAAACTCGCCTGATCAAACTTCAATGCTGCATCACGATTTCTCTCTCTCCCCGGCTCCACCACTATCAACACCCTCATCCGCTCGCCAGGTGCCGTCCCATCAACCTGCAAACGACTCCAGCTCCCGCCACTGGCAACAGAACCGCACTCATACCTCCGAGAAGCGACCATCAGGTTCCTCGACGGCGAGGGACTCTCCAGCCGCAGTTCCACGAATTTCGGCCCCGAGTGCGATGATGATGGAATATCTCTATTAGCAAATACGGTAAACCTCACTCTCTCTCCCGGCCGCAAGCCGGTCACGTCCTGATAGACGCCGGAATCGCTCTCCGTACCGACCTGCCAATGGTGATAGCCCAGCAGGCAACGGCCATCACGCTGCGGCTCCCAATCCTGGTCACGATTAAACCACTCACCCCATCGGCTCCAATGCTTCGCCTGATCCTCCCCCTTCTCCGACGCGATTTCAAAAGACCCGTTTCTCAGCAGATTGCCATTTACCTCTTTGTCTCCGCCCTCCAGTGATGCTCGCGGATCGTGACGCGAGAATTCCGCTCGCGCAACCACCAACTCGTCGTGAGAATTGACCGCAAGGCCGATCAGCCCCTCCTTCAACTCTACCGGCGTCCCAACACGCTCCTCCTGCCATCGTCCCTCGGCGTTCGTATAGCGAACGTGCAATCCATCAGCTCGCCTATCAAACCCTAACCCCACAGGAAATCCCACCGTCTGCAAGTGACGCTCCCTGGTGGTTTGCCCTTGCTTCGCCCTCCAACCGAGCATCACTCGGCCGTCATTAAACGCATGCACAAAAACGTGAGCGGCATCAGGAGACAAACTCTCCCGCAACATCAACCCGGCTTTGGCATGCGGGTGAACGGCGTTGAACCCCATTAGCCATACGGTCTCTGAAAACTCGCCCTTAGCTGGCTTATTCACAAACCGTAAGTCATCGTGTGCTCCCCAAACATCCATTCCGCCCCCCCACACGACTACCCCTCCATCCGGGCCTCCCGATTCTCCACCGGGAGGCGCCTCCCCGATATTCGCGCCTTTCAACTCCCCCGCCAACCTCGATCGCTCCGGAGCCTGGGGATAAACATCATCCGCCGCCAGAGCAATCCCCCGAGGTCTGTCTGTTTTAAGCTCCTTGCGCAACTCCTCATCGACATCCAACGGAATATCTCCCAGCCGTCTCACCGCCCGGCCAAGATCCTCATACGAGGCGGTACGCATATCAGGAAACACGAAAGGCTCAGCGTTAGTGGCCAAGAACCAGTTGTTGGCATGCACGCCACCGGCTGGATTGATCGTCCGCAAGGACCACATCGTTGCCCACCAACCGTTCGCCGCAAAAGTGTCATAATAGCGCCGCATGATCTCCGGCTGCGCCGCCGAATCGAAGACAACGTTGAATTCACCTACCAAGTAAGGAACATTCAACTTCTTCACCAAATCAGCTCGCGACGGCACCGTGGTGGCTAAAAAAGCCGCATGCGTTTCCAGACTAGGCATTCCCTGATTGAAAAGACCCGGATAGAAGTGCTCGGTAAGACCGACGTTGGTCCAACCGCGCTTCGCCGGATCCCCATAGAAACTGATTCGTCCCGGTGTACCCGCCGCGAAGATGACCGTCGTCTGATCAACTTTACGAATCGCGTCATGAATGGCGCCCACTATCGCCACCAGGCCCTGACGCATATCCTCCCTGTAATCGCCCCACGGCTCATTCATTATGTCGTACGCCACGACGGCCGTGTCCTCTCGATAACGCTCCGCTATCCTCTGCCACAGCCAGGCGGTCCGCCGCTGATGCGTTTCACTTTCCCAAAGCTCGTTCTCCCCCACCCTGCCCGACGTCATATCCGTGCTTTGTCCGCCCGGTACTCCATGCATATCCAGGATCAGGTAGACGCCCGTCTCCTTCGCCAGCGCAACTGCACGATCGAGCCATTCGAACGCGTCGTCGCGCAGCTCGAACGGCCTCTCGTCGTCCGCAAGCAAATGATGATCAAAAGGAACGCGAAGAAGGTTAAATCCAAACGATTTGGCTATTGCGAATTCCCGACGACCGACCCAGTTCTCTCGATACGAGTCCATTAACTGCTCAGTCTTATCCGCACCAAACCGCCCCTCCAGCGTGGTTATCATGTCATACTGATCAACTACTGAGCCATCATGAATTCCCAACATCCATGGCTCGATAAGCAGCCAATTCCCCAGATTGCAGCCCTTGAGCACAACCGCCTGGCCATCGGACGTACACATCGTGCGGCCCCTCAGCTGCAGGACAGGCAGAACATCGCCCCCCGCAGCGACTGCCGGGATCATGCCTGCGATCGCCGTTATCACCAACGCCGTCGCCAACATGACCGCCACACTATGTCTTCCGCACAATGCCAACAGTTCAACCCTCTTACTTAAGAGGAACCCAACCGTCCCATCCGTTCGCTATGAATGGATTCTCTGCCTCGGTCTCGTACGTCTGACCGGGATTGTATTCCACGTATTTCCTGGCAAGCAGCCAATCAGCGTGACTGTCGGCATAACCGATGTTCAGCCTCGCATCCGCCAGCTGATGAGGAAACTTCTTAATTTCCCAATTCGGCCATACGTATTCAAACATCACGGTGGAAGCCGCCGGAGTCCGGATCGATGACGTCTGCCGCCCCTCAACCTCACGTGTATCCGTTGAATACAACATCGCCTTGTGCGCGTTGTATCGATAGTGATTGTGCTCCGGCACGTTGAACCAATCGTCCTTCGGCGAGCGGACAACAGCAGGACAGCGAAATACTTCAGAGAACGCAACCTTGTCATCGCCGTCCGATGCACTCCTCCGGCGTCCGCCAACGTACGGAGTCAACAGATCCTGAATGAAATCCGCCCTCGCCAACCCGTAGTAGGTATTACGCTCCCAGGTAAAGTTCTTCCCAACCGGCAGACGGTCCTGATAGTCAACGGCGTACATGCTCACCGCAAACATCTGCTGCCGTAAATTCGATTGACACGTCTTCTCCATGGCCTGCTGTCGCGCGTTTCGCAGCGACGGAAGCAGGATGGAAATCAGCAGCGCAATGATGCTCACCACCACCAGGAGCTCAACTAGCGTAAACCCCCGGCCCCGGCGATTCGTCTGTCGTTGCCTGATCCTTCCCATACCAGTCTACCCTTTTGAAGCAGAAACGCTGCCATTCGTGGCCTGCTGCCCAATCCTTTGACCTGTTGGGGTAACCCGAACAACCTCTACCGGTGGCGGTGCCGTCGTTTGATTTATCTCCAGAAACGCCTCCAGTTCCAGCCGCAAGGAGTTCGCGCTCTGATCTCGACCTACATCTTCGTTCAGCCGCCGGCACAGCCACCGGCCAGCCTGCTGCCCTAACTCTGCTGCATTCTGGCAGACGGCCGTGAACATCGGATGGCTCATCTTCCGCAAACGCTCGTCGTCCACACCAATGACCGACAGCTCGTCCGGAACGCTTATCCCCACTTCCAACGCTCGGCGCAGTGCCCCCATCGTCAGGGCAGGATCCGCAAAGAAGATAGCCGTCGGAGGTTCCGGAGCAGACATCAACCGATTCAACGCTGCCGCGCCGCCGCCCAGATCAGCACTAACCGCAATAACCAAGCTGGGATCAACTTCAACACCGGCCTCGCCAAGAGCACTCTCGTACGCAGCGATCCGGTCCTCGTGATCAGTATCCAAAACGGCGTTGTGGCACATGGCAATTCGCCTGTGCCCTAAGTGCAACAAATGTTCTATTGCCTCACGACTGGCTCTTGAGGAATTACACGAAACGTAATTCACTGCCTCCTCAGAAAATCTATCAGCCACCACGACATGTGGAATACCCTCTGACGCTATGGCTGAGCAAATACCCCTCGTCTCTCTGTCGACTCGTATCACTAACCCCTCGACTCCCTTGCGCACAGTGAACGCTCGGAACGTCTCGCTCGGCTTACGATCCAAGGGGTTGATTACACAAACGTCGTATTGCAGCGATACAGCAGCCCGAGTCACGCCGCCCCAGATGATGGCGTCGTATCCCCCAAACCTCGGCCCCGATGTCTCATCAAAGAAGACTATTCCTATACGGCCCGTACGCAACGCCCTTCGCTGCGGAGAATACCCAACACGCCGAGCCTCCGCGATCACCTTGGCACGTAGGTCCTCGCTTACCTCGGGAGCGTTGTTTAGCGACCGCGATACAGTCGCCGGAGAGACACCTAAAGCGTTGGCTATCCCTCGAACAGTTGCACCTGACAAAGCTACCTCCTGACTGCCACCTTTCGGCTGTTTCTGAAACAACGGCTTGCGCTTCAGGTACACCCTATTCAATATCGACCGCAACGTCAAGAATAAACTAAAAATCACCATGTTTCCTGTTGAGTAACATCCTGAAACACGTTATCTTCTGTTTCTGAAACACGCGTTCCTATCATCCGTTACTACAAGGCTGAATCGACTATGGCATTTCCAGAGAATTTCGTGTGGGCAGTAGCCGCTGCTTCCTTTCAGATCGAAGGGCACTCCCAGCGGCAAGGAATCGGCACAAGTGTATGGGACGCTTTCTGCGACAGACCGGAAGCCGTCTTCCAAAACCACAACGGACGCCGAGCGTGCGAGCACTATCAACGCTACGCCGAAGACGTCTCCCTCATAGCCGAGCTCGGAGCAAAAGCATACCGTCTATCCATAAGCTGGCCCCGCATCATGCCCGCAGGCGTCGGACAACTCAATGAAGACGGGCTGGACTTCTATGACCGCCTCATTGACTCCCTCTGCGACCGAGGAATAACCCCCTGGGTCACCCTCTTTCATTGGGATTTCCCCTTAGATCTATTTCACCGTGGCGGCTGGCTCAACCGTGAAAGCGTCGAATGGTTCGCCAGATACGCCCGTGTCCTAGCTCAACGCTTCGGCGATCGCGTGCAAAACTGGATCACTTTCAACGAGCCTCAAATCTTCCTCGGACTGGGGCATCAGACAGGTGTCCACGCGCCGGGCATGAAGTACGGCCGCGCAGACGTACTGCGCGCCACTCACAACGTACTGATAGCTCATGGGCGAGCTACCGAGGAGATTCGCACACATGCCAAGCTCACCCCTAGAGTAGGCTGGGCCCCCCACGGCTCAATACCTTACCCCGCCGATAACAACCCGGAAACAATCGAAGCCGCACGCCGCGCCCTCTTCGGCGTGCCCGACGGCGAATACTGGTTTCTCAGCACTACCTGGTACTCTGATCCCGTGTTGCTCGGCCATTACCCTCAAGAAGGTCTCCAGCGCTTCGGATCCGACATGCCGCCCGGATTCGAAAAGGACCTCAAGACCATAGCTCAGCCCATGGACTTCCTCGGCTTGAACATCTACCAGGGATCCCCCATAGCCGCAGACGAATCGGGAGGCGAACGGGAAGTAAGACGTCGTATTGGCTATCCCCAGACAATGTGCCACTGGCCCGTCGAACCTCAGGTCCTCTATTGGGGACCGCTTATGCTCTCTCAACGCTACTCTAAGCCCATCTACATCACCGAAAATGGCTGTGCCGCCATGGACTGGGTGCATCAGGATGGCAAAGTCCACGATACGCCAAGAATCGACTACACCGCGCGACATCTGACCGCCCTCCGACAGGCGATCGCCGATGGCGCCGATGTCCGCGGCTATTTCCACTGGTCCATCCTGGACAACTTCGAATGGGCCGAAGGATATCGCATGCGCTTCGGACTCATCTATGTTGACTTCGAGACCATGGAACGAATTCCCAAAGACTCGTACACTTGGTACCAACAGGTGATACTCTCAAACGGTGACTGCCTGCCCAAGAACCCTGCCCCGCTGCGCTAACCCTGTTCGCTGCAACGCAAGGTGTCTGCCGGTAGTTTTGAAATATCCCCTGGCGTCGCAATAATGCGCGTGAGGCACGAAGCCCGATGGCCAGCGGTACTGCAAGACAACTCAATATCAACTCCGCATCTCGAAGTTGGGGCACCTTCAGCCTTGGCGTGTGGGTGATCACAGCCATAGCTGCCGTAACGTCCATTTTCATCTTGCTCCGCCCCAGCGACGCTCATCATGGAATGGAGATGTGGACCTATGCGCGAACTCACGTGCAGAACTACGAGCCCATCGTCAAAAGATGGAATGATAACAACACTGATCAGCCTCCGCTTGGTATTTTCATAATCGGCCCCAAACCCCTCGAACGCAGACTGCTCTCCGGGTTCCTCTCCGACACGCCAGTAGCTGATCTCATCGAGATCGAGCGAAGCATGTCGGGCCTCTTCTTCTCCGGGCCGGTTGAAGCCGTGGGATTCCTGGACTTGACTGAGCGTCTGCACGACGAGGGGCTTTTTGATGAAATCAATAATCCGAGTTTCAGCCCCTGGACATCGCGCGGACGAGTATTCGGCCTTCCTCACGACGTCCACCCCGTCCTGCTCGGCTATCGTGCAGACTTGGTCGAAAAGGCCGGTATTGACGTATCCTCCATCGAAACGTGGGATGACTTTACCCGCATAATGAAACCACTGATTAAGGACCTCGACGGCGACGGCCGAGCCGATCGCTACCTGCTCAATCTCTGGCATACCAACATCGATGCCATGGAAGTTCTCTTCCTGCAGGCCGGTGGGCGATTCTTCGACGACAACGGCAAAGCAGCTATCGACTCCGATGTTAACGCCCGCGTGCTGGCCACCATTGTCTCCTGGGTGTGTGGACCTCAACGCATTGCCATTGATGCCCCCGAGTTCACAGCATCCGGAAACCGCCTTCGCCTCGACGGCCTGGTCGTCTGCTCGCTCGTTCCCGATTGGCTTTGCGGCGTGTGGAAAAACGACCTGCCGGCAATGGAGGGCAAGATCAAGCTCATGCCCCTGCCGGCCTGGGAGCCCGGAGGCCGGCGAACGAGTGTCTGGGGTGGTACCATGCTGGGCATCGCTCGCACCGCCGCCGACGTGGAGTCCTCTTGGGAATTCGCCAAGCATCTCTATCTTTCTCCCGAGCTTGCCGAATCTGTCTACCGCACAGTAGGCATCATCAGCCCCGTCAAGAGAAGTTGGAGTCTTCCATTCTACGATGAGCCTAGTCCCTATTTCTGCAATCAGGCCCCCGGTCGCCTGTACATCGACCAAGCCCCGAATGTCCCCCTGCGAACGTCTTCTCCCTTCAACGAGATGGCCAAGGATCATGTCAAAGACGCAGCCGTGGACTTACGAAGATACGCGCTGGCCCACGAGTGCTTTGATGTGGAAGCGCTGCTTGATCAGGCGCATCAACTACTTGCACGGGCCGAATTACGTGTTCGGCGACAAGTACAGCGCAATGTGTTCTATCGGGGGGAAGATTGATGCTCACGGTCACACGACGAAATCACTGGGTCCCCTACTTCCTTCTGAGCCCCTTTCTCATCGTCTTTCTATTATTCATCGCCTATCCCACGATTCAATCGATGTCGCTGGCCATGCGTCAAACCTATGGCCCTCAGTTCAGTCGTTTCCTGGGCTTGGGTAATTTCCAATCTCTGCTCGACGACCCCTTGTTTTGGACAGCACTTAAGAACACGGCCATATTCGCCGCCGGTTCCGTCTTCATTCAATTGCCCTGCTCTCTGGGGCTGGCGATGATCCTCAACAGTAGCAGAGTCCGCAGCCGGGCCCTGTTCCGCTTGATATTCTTCTCCCCCTCGCTCGTGGGACTTGTGTTCGTAGCAGTCATATTCGGCATGATCTTCGAGAAGCGTACGGGAATGCTCAACATCCTGCTCCACCGAACGTTCGGAACCGATCCTGAATTCCCCTGGCTGGATGAATACGTAATGCCTGCCCTGATAATCGCCGCCCTTTGGTTGTATGTAGGCTTCAATATGGTCTACTTCCTTGCGGCCCTGCAGAACGTGCGGCAGGAATTGATCGATGCCGCCTACGTGGATGGAGCCGGTTCCTGGCATCGCTTCTGGCACGTGACCATCCCGGCAATTCGCCCGGTGGCAACCTTCGTCGTTCTGCTCTCGCTCATTGGTAGTTTTCAGCTATTTGAACTTCCCTATCTGTTGCTGGGCAACAGTGGCGGGCCGGACAACCAGGGCCTCACTCTGGTCATGTACCTCTATCAGACAGGATTCGAGATCGGCGACTTGGGATATGCCAGTGCCATTGGCTGGGTAGTAACCATGATTCTGGGAGTATTCGCCGTCGGGCAACGGCTGCTCAGTCAGCGAGAGGAGGCCTAGCTTGCTGCGACGATGGTTCTGTCTCTATCTTCCCCTGCTGGGCTGCTGCATGCTCATCGCCCTCCCCTTTGCCTATTTGCTATGTGCATCACTCAAGACGAATCCCGATTTCTTCGATTCCGTCTTCCTGCCTCGTGGTGATGGGTTTCTCGGAATAGCCTGGGAGCGCTTGACCATGGGCCATTACCGCCGCCTCTTCACCCAGCTTGGCTTTGGCAATTACATGATCAACTCCTTCTTCCTGGCGTCGGTGACCAGCGTGTTGGCCACACTCTTCAGTGCCATGGGCGGCTACGCCCTGGCCGTCTTCCGCTTTCGCGGACGAGAGTGGCTCACCAAGCTGGTCCTGGGCACCTTGATAATACCCGGAGTACTGCTGCTCGCCCCTTCATATCAGTTGCTGTACCGGTTCGGACTGCTGGACAGCTATGTCGGTGTGATCCTTCCCGTCGTCGCACCCGCGTTCGGTATTTACCTATTCCGTCAGGCTATAATGAGCAGCCTTCCCGCACAAATGCTGGAGGCCGCGTTGCTGGACGGATGTGGAGAGATTCGCGCGTTCTTCGTGATAGTCCTCCCCATGGTACGGCCCATGGTTGGTGCTTTTCTCCTAATCACCTATCTGGCAACCTGGAATAACTTCATTTGGCCGCAAATAGTCCTGCAAACTCCGGAGAAGCTCCCACTATCAGTGGCGATTGCCCAGTTACAGGGCGTCTACTTTCAGGATTACGGAATGATGATGGCCGGTACAGCCCTCTCCATTGCCCCCGTGCTCATCCTCTTTCTCCTGCTACAGAAGGAATTCATCGCCGGTCTTACTGCAGGGGCAGTCAAGGCCTGATCATTGCCTGTTTTCCACAATGTCCACGTTCGTGAATAAAATCGAGTAGCTGGGGGAGGTTGCCCTCCCCCGGCTCTCACACCACCCGGCATGCCTGCTCGGCACCGGGCGGTTTCCTACGGCGTTTGATACGTCTTCCATCTTTCCATCACACTCGCCAGTCCTTGTTCCTTGAACCATTGGATGCCCATGGCCTGATGGGCCTGAGGACAACGGCTCATTCGCCACCAGCCTTTGCCGCTGAGGGCAAGGAGCCAGGCTTGGTAGGCCTTGACCCCGTGTGCCTTCAGGAACTTGAAGATCGTATACCGACGCTTAAGTTGCTTGAGTTTGACAAGCCGAACCTTGCGCCGGAGCCATTGATCCAGTTCCTCCATCAGGCTTCGGGAGCGACCGTATCGGTAATACGCCACCCAGCCGTAGATGTAGCTATTGAGCCGTCCGATCTTCTCGTCAAGGGTGCCGGGACGGTTCCGCCGAGTCAGCCAGCGTACGCGATCCTTAAAACGGCGAACACTCTTCGGCGATATGCCAAGGGTCCCGTTGTTGAAAGAGGCGGTAGCCGAGGAACGATCGCTCGCTCACTAGGGCCACCGCCGATTTCTCCTCATTTACGCGTAACTTCAGCTTCGTCTCGACGAACGTTCGCACGCTCGCCATCACCCGGTCGCCCGCCTTCCGCGATTGCACATAGATGTTACAATCATCGGCGTATCGAGCGAACCGATGGCCACGCCGTTCTAGCTCCTTGTCGAGATCATCCAGCATCAGGTTTGCCAATAGTGGACTCAGTGGTCCACCTTGTGGCGTTCCTTCGCTGCGGATGCGAACCACGCCGTTGTGCATCAACCCCGTCGTCAGGAACGCCCGCACGATCTTCAGCAGGCGCTTGTCCTTTACATGACGAGCGAGACGTGCCATCAGGATGTCATGGTTCACGCGGTCAAAGAACTTCTCCAGATCAAGGTCCACCACGAAGGCGTAGCCTTCCGACACGTATCGGCAGGCCGACGCCAAGGCATCATGAGCCCCTCGACCCGGACGGAACCCGTAGCTCGAATCCGAGAACTTCGGATCGAGGATGGGATCCAGAACTTGCAGGATCGCTTGTTGCACGAGGCGATCAACGACGGTGGGGATACCCAACTGTCGCTCACCGCCGTCCGGCTTGGGGATCTTTACTCCCGGTTCTTCCGCAGAATTTGTGGAAGTGAATTGAATGCCTCGGCCTCCGGCTCGGGAGCTGGTAGGGGTAGCCCCTTCCGCACCGTCCCCTTCGACGTCGGCCAAGTGCGGGTGCAACCGACGCCGAAAGTGACGGAGCTACAGGGGCTTGGGAACGCTTAACATATCTGGGAAGAAGGATTAGCCTGACAAAGATCGATTGGGGTTATGGATATACAATAGAACATCGTTCGGGACTCCGATAAGTTGTTGTTTGCGAAGACACCAACACGAAGACCCAAACGATGCAAGTAAAGACTCTCTTAAATCGCGTTCATAAAGTCAAGGGTTTTGTTTACGAAACGGTTCGATTTTCCGAATCTTCAGACTCAACAATCGAAGTGGAAGTTCGACCCCGACTCGGATCACGACCTTACTGCTCCGGATGTGGAAAGCGAGGAAGTACCCATGATCGACTGCCACAACGATCATTCGACTTTGTTCCATTGTGGGCACTCAGCGTGGTCCTACTGTATGCACCTCGCCGAGTTCGGTGTAAAGAGTGCGGAGTCAAAGTTGAGTTGCTACCTTGGGCTAGTGGAAAGAAGCAAATTACCAACGCCCATATGATGTTCCTGGCCAACTGGGCTCGTCGGCTTAGTTGGAAAGAAGTGGCAGACGTCTTCAATACCAGTTGGAGCACTGTGTTTCGTTCAGTGAGCTGGGTGGTCGAATATGGCTTGAAACACAGGGATTTGAGCGGTGTAACGGCCATCGGCGTAGATGAAGTGCAGTTCCAGAGAGGGCATAAGTATCTGACCGTGGTTTATCAGATCGACGCATCATGCCGGCGTTTGCTGTGGATAGGTCAGGATCGATCCTCAAAGACACTGTTACGTTTTTTCAGAACGATAGGGAAAGAGCGAACTGCCCGAATCAGGTACATCTGCAGCGACATGTGGAAGCCGTACTTGAAAGTGGTTCGCAAGAAGGCATCACATGCTCTTCATATTCTCGATAGATTTCACATCGTGGCCAAGCTCAACAAGGCCGTGGACGAAGTTCGTGCAGCGGAAGTTAAGGAGTTGGCCGCCAAGGGGTACGAACCGGTACTCAAGTACAGTCGCTGGTGCCTGCTGAAACGGGTGGCCAATCTTACGGCCAGGCAAAAAGCTCGGCTTGAAGATCTGATGTGTTACAGCCTCAAGACGATGAAAGCGTATATGCTCAAAGAGAGCTTTCAGATGTTATGGGAATATCAATCTCTCCATTGGGCAGGCGTGTTTCTGGAAAGTTGGATTCAACGAGCAATGCGAAGCAGGTTGACTCCGATTGTGAAAGTGGCTAAGGCCATACGCAAGCATCGAAAACTCATACTCAACTGGTTTACCGCTCGAAAGGAGTACTCCAGCGGAATCGTGGAGGGAATGAACAACCGAGTCAAACTGACCATCAGAAAAGCATACGGTTTCAAAAGCCTTCAAGCGGCAGAAATAGCTTTATATCATGGGTTAGCGAAACTTCCCGAACCAAAAACACTTCACGAATTCTGGTGACGAGGCTTACTCCCTTGACCGGGCGCGGGCGGTATGTCCCGTCCAAAAGCGACGTACGAAGGGCCTGACCATTCACGCGGCACCAGTCGAGCAGTTCGTCGACGGGCATGCCGTCGGCTCCTGCTGACCCCTTGTTGGTGACCACGCGAAAGTAGGCGCGGTTCAAGTTGTGGCGATCCACAACCTGTTCCATCAGATGGTCGGTTGGGTTCGAGTTATTGGCTTCCGCCGCGGCCGACTGAGACGCCACGGGCGCAGCAGCTTCGGTTCCGCCGTTACCGCTTGCGTCGTGGTTCCGCTTGGGGATTGTCTGCCTTACGTCGGTCGACGAGTCGTCCATACTCGTTCCTGTCCGTAGAATTCGGCCCTTCGTCGCAACAGGGGTACGACTACTATGACCTCTGCTGACTTCTGCCGGATCATCCGATGACGTCGCCGCCACCGTAGTCCTTGCGGACGGTCCGACAGACCTCCCGGGGTAAGACGCGTTGCTTTCCGTTGGGCCTCGCCGGATTTACCTTCGTCGCCTCCGGGTGAAGATTGGGCGTCAGCATCCACGGCTGCCTTGCCCGGCGGCGTCGGCCTTTTATCCGATTCCTGTTCGTCGAGTCCAACGTTTGCCTCCGGCTTCCTTCCCACTACACCTCGCGATGCAGCAGTTGCCATCGGCTAGCAGTTCCGTTCACCACGGCCCGCAGGAGACTCACACTCCATAAGCAACACGCCATGCCCGGCGCACCAAGAGAATGGGGCCGCCTGTCACAAGGCGACCCCATTTTCAATAACCATCAATGTCATTCGTCGCGCTTACGATTAGCGACGACGACGCAGTGCGGAAAAGCCACCAAGCACCAACAGAGCCAGACTTGCAGGCTCCGGAGTAATGGTCAGAGTGTAATCCCCTAGAGAATCTCCGCCGACTGCGGTGAATCCATTGCCAAACTGACTGTCCCAGCCACCGACAGCCACGTAGTACGTGCCGGCCGACAGCGTTCCCAGAATCTGGCTCAGGTAGATATCATTGGCGTAATCAAAGTCGTCATTGGTTGCTAACAAGGTTCCGGTTTCGCTGTACAAACCAAGTTCGGTGTCCGTGGTGAGCGGCGAGAGCAGAGTGTTGATATCCACGTCCGCCTCACTGCCTAGGGTGAAGCTGTACCAGTCGATCACACCTTCGCTCAGCGAGCCGCTCGTACTGGACGGAACTGCAACATCCATAGCCGTAGGAGCAACTGCGGTGGCAGTGCTGAAGTCGATATCGATATCAGTCCACGAAGCGACTGAACCTGTGTAGGCCTGTCCCGCAAAGAAGAACAGTGGGTTGCCACCCACATACGGCGTGTCAAAGAAACCGGTTTGCGTAATCGTCGTCGGGTACGGATCATCGTAGCTTCCGGGCATATTCGTGCCGGGATCGGCGTACCAAGTGGTAACGCCGTCAACCGAGTTGGCATCGGCAAAACCCAACAGGGCTTCCTCCGACCATGGATCACCCGAAACCGCACTCCAATCGAAAGTAACCGAATAGCTGTAGTACGTATCAGCCGTAATAGCCGCCCCATTGAGATCCACAACGGCGGGACCAACGGTGGTGTCCGGCACATTGGTGATATCAAACATGGGGAAGGAGTAGTCGGCATTCGCCACTCCTGCCAGCAACAACATAACCATAGCGCTTCCTAAGAGCTTCTTCATTCTGTCTTCCTCCTCACTTACACAAACAATCTCTTCCTCCGACTTAGTTAATCAGCACCCCAATGGCGCATGAATATCTCGGGGGCATGAGCACTTCGCCAAAACCACAATCAGCGTGCAAAGACCAACTGTCTTCGAACACTGCCAACTGTCCGAGTTGCTCAACTCTCTTTTGCCCACACGCCATTCGAGCGGCGAATCATCGAAGTGCGCTTTCCACTAGCCTCTCTCGATATGTCTCCACTAGCGGTACTATAGCGCGACGACTACCATGAGGCAACACCCTCATTGCCGTAGTCGGCAGATTCCACGACTCATAAGCGGATTGGGAACATCAAGGCCCTATGGCAAACATGTTGCAGGCGATAATATGGGAGCATCACAGGTTTATCGCCATCCTGCAATCAGCGAGAAACACTCGCTGTTATCAGCCATTACTGGCCCGCAAAAGCTTATACGGACCGTTATCTGCAACAGAAGTTTCACGCTAGCGATTTTTCTTTCGCGTCTTTTTCCAGGGGCCTATGATGCTCGCGGCGAGGTTTACGAGCAAGCGAAGGAGCTTTTCAATGACCAATGGTCTTCACTTACTAAGCGCGATTTGCCTCTTGGCCTTAACCATCACAGGCGGCTGCGCTGCCGGCTCGCCGGCTGGCGTTACCAGAGAGGCGGCAGCTCCGGCAAGCCAAACGGCCGCATGCACAAATGCCACACAGGATAAGTTTAAAGCCAAAGGCCCAATCGCCCCGGTTCGCCGCGACGTACCGGGCACGCGGGGCAATCTGTCGATAGCCAGGATATACGTGCCTGAGCGTTTTACCGATAATGGGTTTGCATCAAACAGTGTCGTCGTGTGGTTCCTGGGAGCGCCCTGGTGCGCGGAGCAAGCGTTTTACGACGCGGGCAAAAACGCCTTTCTGATCACCGTCACCACGAAGGAGCTTTGGGAGACGTTCAGACATCCGGAGGCATTAAATGAGTTACTGACAGAGGCGGATGATTGGCTAAAAAAGCAGGGCGTTTCCGACAAACCCTTGGGACCTATATGCCTGGCATCATTCAGCGGCGGCTATGTCGCCATCCGGGAAATTCTTAAGCACGAGCAGTACCGCAACCGGATAACGGACGTGGTATTGGCCGACTCATTGTACGCCCCGCGAGTTCCCGGTAGAGAAAACGAGCTGGACGCACTGGCGATGGCTCCCTTTCTCGACTACGCCGCACGGGCGGCGGCGGGAGATGGTGTTTTTCTCTTCAGCCATCTCTACCCGCCCAGGCAGGAGCATCGAGGTAATACCACAACACTGGCCGCAGCTTACTTAATAGAGCAATTGGCGATTACACGTAAGCCGGCTTCCGGGCATACAGCACAAGGAGCGGAAATATCGTATCGAGCCGATAAGAACGGCTTTCACGTGTTTGGGGTATTTGGAATGACGACACAGGATCACTTCGACCATTTTTACTCTGCAGCGGACCTGCTGCGACTGACGTCTTTCCCAGACGTTAACTGATCGGTTACCTTTTGCGTTTATCATCAGTCGTTCGCATGGAGACTTGTTGCGTAAACCATAATACTCTTGGTTTTGCCTATGCTTCCATTGGGCGTTGATTAATGGTTAACCAACAGAAAAGCACGGCTCTGGCGGGCGAAAAAACCGCGTTTTTGAGTGCGCCAGGGCTGCTCGTGTAGCGCATTGAGTGGGCGCCAGGCTGCATTTGAGCGATATTGGCGCGCATTTGAGGGTCGAATTGGGGTAAAAATGACCGGTTTGGGGTGCTTCGCGCGTCGAAATGAGGGTGTTCATGGTCAGATTCCTTTCATTTTGAAGTCATTTCGAGTCGTTTTCGTTGCGAATCGGTCGTTTTCGAACAAGTTTCTGCCTGACAAGTAGGACGCATCGCGTGGTCGAAGCGGCTGCGGCGAGGATGCTGTGGTGTAGTCCGAAGCCGTCGGTCGTGCGGTAAAGATGCTCAGGGCCCGTTCGCCGGGAGGAGGCATTCGGGCGGCTGAAGCAAGCCCTATTCGAATGTAGCGTCTGGCGCCCGGTGTCCTCCGGCAGGCTGTGGGCACTTGGTGCTACAGCGCTATAGGGCAGTTCTGCGAGGGCTGCATGAAGCTTGCAGAGCTCCCGGCCCATGCAAGGATCGCGGGGGCAGAGTAGTCATCGCGCTTCCCGCCATATAAATAAGGGCGCCGGTGTTCCGCTTTTTTTTTATAATGGGGTCGGTTGAGGGGTAAAAATCGCGGCTGGCGCTAGCGCCAGGTGCGAAAAAAAAGTTTAAAAAAGTCCGCGCAGGAGCAAGTTAGGGTAGCGCGCCGCGAGCCGGTACAGGGCTGTAAAAAGGGGTCCGGAGGCGTGGCCGGTAGGCGTAGGTCGCCGCGGCATGCGGTCTCGCTCCGAGAGCCATGGGGACCAACGGTGATGCTGACGGTGGCCCATTACTTGCTTTGGCTGCCGAAGCCAGAGCAAGACCTCGTCATGTGTAGGATCTGAACGCCGGTCTTGTCCGGCAGATTCCAGGTGTTTGACGCTACGCTTGGATCAGTAGCGCGGTAGGAGCACTCAAGGTTGTATTAACGTTCAATGAACGTTTCTCTGATGCACAACATACGAAAACCGCCTTGAATTCGACCGCAAGCACGTGTCCAGCTGCCAGCCCAGTGGAACACCGTTACGATCAGTGTCTGCCTTCTTCGAAGGGAACAGCTTGGCTTCCCAATCTCTTATTCATGCTATGAAGGTAAAACCCGGCAAGCGATAACGTTACCGCATTGGCCATTCTAGACGGCATTGGCTCATCATAGAAATCTCTTTGAAGGCCCCAAACAAAGAGATCCGGGTATTTCAAAACATTCGGTTTGACCAATCTTCCGTGTTCTACCTCCTCTTTGCACGATTTGTATTCAAGCTCTCGCCACTCGTCGCGAAACCGCATGACCTCACTATCAAAGAAATAATGCTTCCTCGCAACAACCCATCCCACAATAGGCGTGCACAAAGAGACCCTCGTCACCAAACCACGGAAGGCCTTATCGTCCCTAATGAAACCCAGCATGTCCGGAGCAGTAATTGGCGTGGGTTTGGCTGCAGGAGTAATCACCTCCGCGGTCAATTCGCTGAGAAGGCTCGAGATTTCGCCTTCGATGGTCTCATTAATCCTCTTCACCTGTAGGCTGGCATTCTCACGTGCTACTTCACCCGGCAAGTACTCATAATCGCCCCAATGCTTTGTTTTACTGATACTCCAGCGATGCTCAGTGTCACCCGAGCCCCGAGTCGAAGCGCACCTTACGGCACAAATACACCGCAACAGATGTTCCCCGATTATTGGATAACACTCTTTCGGACTCTTGCTGTCAAATGGCAGGTTACGCAATACGTATCGCCAAGTTATGCGCTGATGCTCGCGCCAGTCCATGGAACCAAGCGACAGATACTCCAGCATATCAGCAACGCACTCAATTACCTTCTCTTCAAAGTAGTCATTCCTGCATACTTCACAGTGGGAATTGTCAGCGGCCCAAAAACCGTCGCGAATCTCATTGAGCAACCCGTCCAGTTCCGCGTTCAACCTGTCAACGAAGTCATGCATCGCCTCGTGTGTGAGGACCCACCAGTTCTCCGGGTGTTGGAGGTCCTGCGCAGGAACGTTCATGATAGGAGGCTTAATGTGGAAGGCATCGCGCAGCCGACCACCGATCACGAATCCATTCCAATGGCTATTTCGCAACAAAGTGTTCAACAGAAAGTCCGGCACAGCCTGTGCTGCCCATAAACGCCTGCGAATGCCAGACCGATACGGCCCTAAATCAGTGCCTACACGACGAGACATAGGGAAAACTTCTAACCTCTGAATCTGGCCAATCTGCCCCTCCTCCAACATTAAGTACAAATGACGCAAATCGTCCCTAACTAAAGATGGTGCACTTTCGTTAAGTTGGTTGGCTATCTCCAAGGCCCGGATTCTGCACTCGTCGTAGTGAGGAAGGAGATCGCGTATAGCCTCCCCACCGTCATCTCGCAGACGATGATTGAAGGAATGCAGGCAATGGAGAATGGCGAGCGCCTCCTCGTCGATTGCCAAGATCCTCTCCGCATCCTCCGACGTCAGTTCAACGTTGACGGCACCGGGTTGCAGATCATCCAGGAAGCGTGGGGGCTCTTCACCATCGCCATCACTTTCGCCCTCCCCTTCTACTATAGGAAGTTCCAGCTGGCATTCACTTGTCATTACGGCAGCAGCGCACTCACGCCTGAAGAGGTGCAAGTCAGTTACGAGATCGCCGAAAGAACCGTAACTGGCAAGTGGAAAACCAATAGAAATGTCTGCTGGCCCGTACGCCATCGCCACCTCGGCTTCAGCATCGCTCTCGTCCCTCTGCTCTTTGACAATATCACCCCAGTACGATCTTGCGTACCCTCCTGCCCTGTTGACATCCGAAGCGCAGCACCGCAATTCGATTCTAACGTTCGCCCCGCAAGCGCGATTAGTTGTATCCGCACAATCTTCTCTTGGGCGTCTAAGCGGATACATCCCTCGCAGAAGCTCAAGGTCAAAATCTGGTTTTTCCCACGGCGGTACGACACCAACAGTTGTGTACGTCTCCCGTATAGCTGGAATAGGCTTTTCGTCATCAACTATCGCGCTACAGTCCTGTATGAACTTCTCTCCAGTCAGCAGAAGAGCATCCAGGTCATCAGCTCCAAGCATCACAAGAGTCCCGTCTCGACCAAAGCTCCCTAGCATTGCGATCAGAACAGAGGAGTGATTCGCCGACCACCCTTTGATATGGTCAGCAAGAGCAAGTTCAAGTCCAACTTCACAATCATCAACCTGTGAAGAATTCCACATCTTTGAGGTGTTATCCCAAAGGTCTGGGTTCATCCTCATGAATATCAGAGCGCAAACCTTTTTCCGCAGCACATTCCGCACAGATGTACCAGTGTCCCAAACGTAACAATCTAACTGCTTTTCACAGACAACCCCTGGAAGAGAACTTATCCAAAGCTCGGGGCTTCCGACGTCCACATTCCGCTCATGGATTACGGCGATGTCGCTGCGGCCAAGAGTAAGGTACAATTGTGCCGGAATGCTGGTGTCGCGTTGACTCCGAGCCCTCTGCACTCTTCCAGCCCATTCGTTCACGACAGCGATTTCTTGCCCCGGGGAAACCCGCAACAACGATATGCCAATCTCCTCTTCTGAGAGAACAGCCATTCTTCTCCTCCGTTTTCAGACGGACGCCCCCGACGGCAGACAACGCGCGCGAGACGGCGCGGAACCTACCCTGAACGTATGCAGTGAACGAGACAATGCTGCTCTTGGAAGAACTGAAGAACTACTGACGTGTCCCCGGCCCCGTAATCGCATTCACCGAAACCGGAAGGACGGTAGCACAGCCCCCGTCCCGGTCGTCGATTTGACGATTAAAACGTTTAACGATCAAACAAAATCAAACCAACCGCCAACCACTGAAGCATCATTCCGCTTACGTCGTTGAGACCGCCGAACAGGAATGTCGTCATTCATCCTGAAATACTTCAGCCTTGGCTTCCGCCCGTTAGTCTGATCAGTTGACTCCGGAGCCGACGAACTACCTTCATGCCCCGTCTCGCGTCTTTCAGGCATTTTTGCCATGAGACACCTGCCTTCTTTCGCTTCAATCCCACGTTTTGCGCAGAAGAAGTGTGCGCACAAACAGCGGTTAATTGTAGCATCTAATGTCGACCATGCTCAAGCCCAAAAACGCATTATCTCTACTAAACGTCGGCAGATTCTAGGCACGCGTTGACTTTGTCAAATGAAAAATCGAAAAAAAAGCTAACCGGTTGCGATCTTATGGGACGTCTTTACCTAAACCACTTCCTCCGGCAACCTCCGAATAACCAACTCTCGCAACTAAACCTGTTTAAGATCACCACATCCGCGCGCCGACGAAGCGGTCAAGAATACATACATCTCGCTGAACTGTCTGCAAGGCAAACCGCGCACCATCATCCATTCACCATCGCGTTGGCGGTCTGTTGTGGCCGGGCTCGGTCAGCTTCGCCCTACTATGTGGCGGTACCAGAGCAGGGTTACTGGCCAGGATACGGCTGTTCCCGAAAGGGCGAAGATGGCCAACGGCTTCCAGAAGCTTGGGTGAAAAGCAATCCGCAAGCGCGAGATTCCGGCGGCCTCGTCCACGGCGGAAATCATGTAGTAGAGGCTTACATAGCCAAGAATGGCGGCGAGCAGACAACAGAGAATACCCAAGAAGACGAGATTGGCCATGTGCTGAGCGGGCTGGCCTTCGACGCCGCATCTAGCCATCGTTCCAGAAAGGCCAAGCGCATAGGCAAGCAGCAGACCGGTAATCCCAAAGCCGGCCATGGGAATCAAGGTCGGGGAGACAAGGGCTACGGGATCTGCGCCCTGGAGAACGTAGGCGCGGGCCGAGTTGAAGAGTACGACCAGCCAGACAAGGCCGATGGCAAGATTTAGATAACATCTGTGGTGGGCAACGGAGTCCCATGCGTTTCTTAGATCAGGCGACACAATTGATCCTCCGAAGCGGACAATAGGAAACCTTCATAGCCATGGCATCGCGGAACGCATATCCACCGAGCCTCTGAGTTGTTGCTCTCGCCGGTGAAGAGTCCATTTCGGCGTTTTCGCATAGCCAGCCCAGGAACACGCAATCGATAATCAGATAGAGCAGAGCAATGGTGACGCCAGTAACGACGGTTCCCACGGTCACTCCGGCCGCCACAGCTCCTGCGGCCGCCCCCGCTCCATCGATAATGACCTTCACGACTCCTATGAGCCAGCCCAGTACGGACCGTTGAGTTGACTGGGCCAGTTCGACGCCAGCGTGTTCCAGAATGGCCGGCACTCTATCCAGTTCAATCGGCTTATCTGAGGTCAGGCCAAAGATTTGATCGCCAAATTGATCAGCCACGTTTAACTCGGTTATTCCTCGTACGGGGCCTTGATGCCGAAGATCGCCCAGGGGGCCAGTCATGGCCACGGAGTAGTCGTCCTGCTCGGCAATCGCGGTGAAACGGCTGGAATTGCACTCGACAACGGCAATGGTGCCGGCCTCTTCCAGGGGAACGGTGACCCGCACGCCATCCTCGATGGTCTCAGCGAAGGCGGTGAGGATGTTGCCCTGGCCATCCGCAAGCTCAAGGATGGTCTCGGCAGGTCCCTCATAGGCGGTGAGGCTGAGGTCCAATTCGGGGATGTAGATCTGGCGTTGGAAGACGTTGACGGATCTAGCGGTGTTGCCCGAACGGCTCGGGGCGATGTTTCGCCAAGTGGAGATCTGCACGTCGTAGCCAAAGGCGATTTCGTCCATCGTGGTAACTGAAACTCGAGAGGAGAGTTGCGATGGGCGTTGGTCGGCGTTGGCCACAGAGGTGAAGGGGCTAAAGCCAACACTGTTCATGGAGATAATCCACAGGGTGCACATAATCAGGTTAGACTTGGTCAGGAAATGTCTCATCGGAAGTGCCTCCAATCAGGAGATTGTCATCGTGCCGCGAATAGTGTTCATGCGCCTGCGATACAGGCGGAAATCGGCAGATTAGCGCTTCCTCCGAACCTCCTTAAACTGACCGTGTCAACGAAAGTCTTCAGTCGCAACGATAGGAAAACCTCAACTGGGCCGCTCCGGCCGGCTGCGGGGCATTAGCGAATACACCAATCAGATGCGAGCGATTCGCATGCAAATGCGGCAGTGGCCAACGAGTGCAGCCAAACGACTTAAACTATCGTATGCTTTGTGAGAGGCGTGGGCAATCGAAAACTTGATTGAGCAATCTCTATTTGAGTGAAGCATCTGACGCCGGGTTTTCTCCGGTAAATTCTCACGCTTCACACAACGCTGGGGCTAGAGCCGGCGTGGCAATGCACTTCGAGCAGGCGTCTGTGTGAATGGCAGGAGAATTCACAAGAGGCGGTTATGGTGAATAGGCACAATCGCGCAGGCCATCCAGGGTTGGGCAATTGTGTATCCGCAATGTGGCCAAGCTGCGTTTTTTAACAATCGCACGCCATACATGGCAAATCAGGTAAACTTTTAGGGGGATTTGCGCAAACAACCGGGCTCCATTGTGCTCATCGCACCTGGAGCCCGGTATCTTGGAGTGGAGCAGATTCTTGATGTCTCCCATCAGGAGGATTAGTTGGCATCAACTCCAGAAAGTAAGCTGTAGGAATACTCGCCACTGGCGACAGCGGGACAGGTGTCCTGCTCAATGATGAAGTTCTGTTCCGTTTTCAGCTGGGCGACAGTAACATTGGCTCGCATGACTTCCTCTTCCGGAATGGGGAGCATGCGTCCGACGCTCTCCTCGGTAGGATGGGTAAAGCCCAACGTATGGCCAATCTCGTGAGTAGTGGTATTGGCCACTATGTTCACCCACTCCGTAAAGGTGGCGTTGGAGACGTGGCGAACCAACACGCCCACCCACACTATTGCCGAGTCATCAGGATCATCATTACACATGTCGTAGTCTGACTGGCCAATATGCATTCCGCCGCCAGCTGGGGCGTCGGCAGTTATGTGGACTATGGTTGCCTGGGGATAATCCTCAGAGTCTCCCTCTATTACGGCGACATCAAGAGGATCAAGGCGGCAGAGCATGGCCTGCACACGAGCGAGCACTGCCTCGCGATATGCGGCAGAAAGACTATCGTGGTCGCTGAAGACGTCTGTTATGCCGAGATGGTCGACGTCGAAGGCGGCCAGATCGCCGGCGCCGGGCATATAGCTCTCGCCACCGTCCCAGTCAAGAACGACAAGTGTGCCCGCCTCATCGGGAGATGGTGCACGATCACAGGGATCGCCTGCAACGGCGCGTTCTCCGGCAACTGCGGTAATACCGTTAACAGCTCCACAACCAGTAGTGATAGCGAACAAACCTGCTGCGGAGAAAGCCATAACGGCTAACCGCAACCCTCCAGATAGGCAGATAGACTTGCCATGCTGCATGCTTCTCGTCCCTCCCGAATGGCCAACCGACGGCGACGGCAAGCCGGAGACATTTCTCTCTTTCCTATGAAGTTATTCCTCTGTGAACAGATCAAGTCAAAGGATAAGAGAGAATCGGGATGGGATGCAACGGAAAGGTTGATGTTTTCGGACGGTGATGCGTAAAAAAGGAGCGGATCCGATGCTCCCCCCACGAAAGCACCGGATCCGTAATCCACTGGGGCAAGGCAACTAAAACGGAGTAAGGTCGGTCTAGAGTAAGCTCTATTCAAGTGTAGCGTCTGAACCCATCTTTCCTCGGCAGGATTCTCACTGATAGACGCTACGCTTGGCCGAATCGCGGTCTAACGGATGCAACGGCTGAGCTTCATTGACAGCATCATGGAGAAGAGGAAGCTGAGGCTGACGAATCCTGCAGATCCACACGGTGCCCACTCGCCGGGAGTGGTGCCATTGCTATCGTCCAGGGTAAGTCCGGCGGCAAAGGTGGCTTTGACTGAGGTATCGCCGGTAATGGTGAGGGTCAGAGTCTCCTCAGTATAGTCGGCACCATCCGGAATATCGCCCTGCCAGCCAGTAAAGATGTAGCCTTCGCCGGCATAGGCGGTAATGGTGACCTCTTCGCCGGAATCGTATCCGGTTTTTGCGGGATCGCGAACGAGGGTGCCGGCACCTGACGGATCAACGTATGCGGTAAGAGTGTACTCTCCCGTCGCCTCTTCGAAAGTGGCAGTGAGCGCCGTATCGTCAGTCATAACGATCGTCAGCGTGCTCTCTGAGGCGGTGACATCTCCACTCCATCCGGCAAACTGATAACCATCTGCTGCAGTTGCAGTAAGGGTAACCACCTCACCCTCTTCGTACTCAGTGGCATCCGGATAGGCAGACACCAATCCGCTGCTGGTTGGGTCAACAGTCACTTCGAGAGTGTACTGGGCCATCGCCATGTTGGCAGCAAGGCCGGAAACTAACGCTACGGCAAGCATGGTCTTGTTGATCCGATGGAAGTTCATCGCCATCCCCCTATTGAAATAGGAAAGCTCAATTACCTGATCCGAGCTGCAATCACTCAGACATATCCAAAACAACGCTCCGGTCTTCACCACGGAGGACCAGGTCTTCGCTTCCACCTCCGCGATTCAGGCTACAATACGTTCCAGTGTCCACTGGGAAATTCATCAAAAAAAAAGCCATTGTGAATTTGTCTATCTAGAGTAAACACCAACATTACTGACAAATAGGATGAGGTGCTCAGCAGGCAAAATCTGCCTGGAACACGCTCCATTCAAGTACAGCGTTCGGACCCCGGCTATCTCCGATGGACCTCAATATTCGACGCTGCGCTTGTACGCGCAAAGCTCTAACGACTGTTCTCAGTACTCTGGGACTGAACTGCCGGAATGTTGTAATACCAGAATCGTCGTGACTCCGTGGCGTGTTTAGAGAATAACCAAGTGGACCACAAAACTACGTACCGTAATTGCAGACACGCTGAATATGAGACGCTGCTCCACATGCTGGGCCGATAAGTACGGCGAATAGCGAGGGCCTGTGGCTTGCTGGAACAAGACTCGTCGGAGGACGACCGGGACGCCCGCTAGCGCAGCTATGGCAGACGCGGGCAGGAGCAAGCTCTATTCAAGTATGGCGTGCGATGCCCGGTTCTCTCCGGCAGATGCTCGGCGTTTGGCGCTACGCTGGGACTTATCACGCCATGGCGGCGGTCTAGGTGACGCCGTAGTCCTTGAGTTTGCGATAGAGGGTACGGGCCCCGATCTTGAGCAGCTTGGCCGCTTTTTCGCGGTTTCCTCCGGTCAGCTTGAGCGTATTGAGAATGTGCATTTTCTCAACATCTGCCATACTTAGGCCAACGAGGCTGGGACCACCAACCGGCACTATCTCCGTTGTCGCTCGCAACGAATCAGGCAGATCATCAGTGTCCAACATGTCGCCGTCCGCCTCGATTACCATCTGCTCAATCACCGAACGCAACTCACGAACATTGCCTCGCCAGGTATGGTTGGTAAGTCGACGCATGGCCTCGGTTGTAAACCCTTTGACCTCCATCCCGTTGTCGGCATTGGCTCTGGCCAGAAAATGGTCCGCCAGAAGCGGGATGTCTTCGCGTCGCTCACGCAGAGGTGGAAGATGAACAGCACCTTGAGCATGCAAACGGTAAAAGAGATCTTCGCGAAACTCGTGCTCTTCGACTGCTTTGCGTAGATTGCGATGGGTGGCGGCTATGAAGCGAACGTCAACGAAGCGTACCTCCGTACTGCCCACGCGTTGTACTTCACCGCTTTCCAGCGTACGCAGGAGTTTAGCCTGCATCGACATTGGCATATCGCCAATCTCATCAAGAAACAGGGTGCCGCCGTCCGCTGCCTCCAGGATGCCTTTTTTGTCACTTATGGCACCAGTGAAAGCACCCTTCACATGCCCGAACAACTCGCTTTCCAAAAGCGATTCGCTAATAGCGGCGCAGTTGATAACCTTGAATGGTTTGCCGGATCTGGGCGAATTGGCGTGTAACGCCTGAGCAACCAACTCCTTTCCCGTTCCGGATTCACCGTGGATCAACACTGTACTCTTGCTTTTGGCAAGCTTCTCGATTCGGCGGATCTGCTTGGCGAGCGCGGCACTGGTACCTATCAGGCCTTCGTAATTGAAGGCCTTCTCCATGCGCTCTCTGATGGCTTGTCCGTCGCGAACAGCCATCGCCTTGGCCGCAGCACGATTGACCTTGTCACGCACGACGTCAATGTCGATTGGCTTGATCAGATAGTCATAGGCAGGTGTTGGGTTGTCGGGGCCAAGAGCATCGCGAGCCAGTTGCTCACTCCCGAAGGCGGTCATGAGAATGACTTCGGTATAGGGTGAGATGGTCCGCGTTTGCTTGAGGACATCCATGCCATCGAGGCTACTGCCCAGCTTGTAGTCGGTAATGACTACGTCGGGGGGACGATTGCGGACACTGTCTATTGCTTCGGCTCCGCTCGTCACAACTCTGCAAGCGTGTCCTTCACGTTTGAGACCCTCAGCAATGGCCTCACCGTGTGCCGGATCATCCTCAACAATCAATACAAAGGCTGTGCTAGACATCGTAGAGGCATTCTACCGCGCCGCCTGAATTGTGCACATCAGACAGTGGTCAGCGACGGTCAAGAGGGTCAGGTTTGGGGCTCCGAAACCAATGGAATCCTGATCTCGAAACAGGCACCGCCCAGACTGCTGGAGGCGATTTTGACGTTGCCACCGTGGGCATCGACAATACGAGAGGTAGTGGACAAGCCTAAGCCACAGCCATTGGGCTTGGTAGAGTAGAAAGCCTGCATTGCCTTGGCCGCAACGGCCGGCTCCATACCCTCTCCACTATCCGAGACTGCAAGCAGAGCCCACTGCTCTTCCCGTGACAGAGCGAGAGCAATAATCCCCGCGCCCGAAACAGCCTGCTGGGCATTGATTAGCAGGTTAAGCAGCGCCTGTTTGAAGACCTGGGTATCCAGGCGGCAGAGAAGAGGCCCTCCGGCAACATCAACTCCTATGTCAATACCGTACCGCTGCGCCTCCGGCCTGTAGAACTCCACCAACTCGCCAACAACATCAATGAGATCACTGACCTGAGGCTTGAGGCCAACCGGGCTAACCAGAAGAAGGAACTCATCGAGCATTCGCTGCAGTCTTTCGGCTTCATTTCGAGCAGTGCCTATTCGCAATCGAGCTCGGCGCAAAGTGTTGCTACTCTCGTCCAACCCCTCTCCAAGGTCTTCGTCGAGCAACTGCAAGTTTAGTAGAAGCGTAGACAGGGGATTGCGAATTTCGTGGGCTAGTCCACCTGCAATCCGAGAGATCTCGATAACACTGTCGTGTGTGTTCGCGGACAAGGAAAGGCTGAGTCGCTTAAAAAAGGAAACAGAGAAGGGTAATACCAACGGAGTTTCCCGAGCCTTTTTCGGCAGCAGGATCAAACTCACCGCTATTCTCGCACCGGAGCAAGCTCCATTCAAACGTACGCGTCTGGACCCCGGCTTTCTTCGGTGACCTTTTGCTGTTTGACGCTACCCTTGGAGGAACAACGCTCTAAGCGATACGCTCACGAGCAAGAGTGCTTCGTTCTTGCCACCGCCTACCCCGCCGCGACGCAAGTTTCCCTATGACTGATCGACCCGACGCACATTCTGGGCCTGAAGCCCCTTGCCCGAGTCGACCAGCTCATACTCCACTTTCTCGCCATCTTTCAAGCTGCGGAAACCGTCTCCCTCGATGGCTGAATAGTGAACGAAGATGTCACGTCCACCCTCCTCACCAACGATAAACCCGAAGCCCTTCTTGTTATCAAACCATTTGACTTCACCGCTGGGCATAATAGAACTCCCAATACCATCGACGTTCACAACACAGACCGCACGGCAGCATGGAACAAAACCCAGCCACACTCGATCTGAAAAGACAACCAGCAACGCGACAAAAACTCGTGGGCTTCTAGCCGGCGACCGCCAAAAAGCGATCGCGCAGCATAACAGGCCCACGAGGTGATCGGCATCGTGCTATTCAGCTGCCCGCACCCGTCCTAAAGCGTCCAATTGTACCCGACCCGAAAAACACACTATAGCGGATTACGACACCGGGAGAAACCGGTTTACCGAAACGCCGCATCAAAACAAAAGAAAGTGCAATACTACAAAGCTACTCCTGCTCTTCTTTCTCCTGCTCCTCCTTGAGAACGGCCTTGCGCGAAAGCTTCACGCGACCTTGGTTGTCGATGGCAATGACCTTAACGGTGAGCATATCACCAACCTTGCACACCTCACCGACATTCTTCACGTAATCATTGGAGAGTTCGCTAACGTGGCACAGCCCATCTTGACCAGGAGCCAACTCGATGAAAGCACCAAAGTCCTTCACACTGCACACTTTACCAGTATACACGGCGCCGACCCGAACTTCTTCAGTGACAGCCTCAATCATGTTCCTGGCCTGCTCCGCCCCCTGCAGTTCCGCACACGCAACAGTAATAGTGCCGTCGTCGGCAATCTCTATCTTTGCCCCAGTCGCGGCTTCCATACCCTTGATGCCCTTACCACCAGGACCGATCACCTTACCGATCTTCTCCGGATCGATCTTGATTGTAAGAATCCGCGGAGCGTAGGCGCTGATCTGCTCTCTCGGCTGCGGCAAGACAGCGAGCATCTTACGCAAGATTTCCACTCTGGCATTTCGAGCCATTTCCAGAGCCTCAGAAACCACTTCAATGCTGAGTGATCTTTCCTTGAGGTCCACCTGGATTGCGGTTATTCCCCTTTGGGTTCCCGCAACTTTGAAGTCCATATCACCAAAGTGATCCTCTTCGCCCAAAATGTCGACAACGAGTTGGCGACGATTGTCATCGTGGAATCCGCCAACGGAAATACCGGCGACCGGCTGAAGCATCGTTACCCCTGCGTCCATCAGAGCAAGCGTTCCTCCGCAAACCGATGCCATCGAACTGGAACCATTGGATTCCATAATCTCCGAAACTACCCGAACGGTATATGGAAATTGCTCAGGATCAGGCAAGACCATCTCGAGAGATTTCTCAGCGAGGTTACCGTGCCCGATTTCGCGCCGAGAAACTGCGCCAAGCCTCCGAACCTCTCCAGTGCAGAACGGAGGGAAGTTGTAATGCAATAGGAACTTCTTGGTATACTCAGGCATCAGCCCATCAATGAACTGCTCATCTCGCGTCGTGCCCAGAGTTACCGTTACCAGTGATTGCGTTTCTCCGCGTGTAAACAAAGCGGAGCCGTGGACTCGAGGCAGCACGCCAACTTCGCAGGTGATTTCCCGAACATCAGTCGGTCCACGCCCATCAGCACGAATGCCGGTGTCAAGAACCATAGCGGCCACTACCTCGCTCTCGACCTCATCTAGCACGTCGCGCACCGTGTTGGCATCGTGCTCAAGATCCTCGGCATCTGCTGGACAGTGCTGGGAAATCGCTTCTTCGTAAATGGCAGCTACGGCAGCAGCTCTATCCAACTTGCCGCCAATCTCCTTTGCCGCGCGAAGACGGGTGGCATATTGCTCCCTCAAAGTGTTTTTCAAACCATCTGTCGACGGCGGAGGCGTCCAAACCTTCTCCTTTCCGCAGATACTGACAAGTTTGGAAATAGTCTCGCAGATGGTCTTGATCTGGCCATCGGCCAATTCAATCGCCTTTACGACGTCAGCCTCAGCCACCTCGATGCCACCCAACTCGATCATATTGACGGCTTCGGAGTGACCCGCCACCATCAATTCCATGTCGGACTCTTCGATCTGACTGAGAGTCGGCATGACAACGAACTCGCCATCGACACGACCAACACGAACAGCAGCCGTGGGGCCCTCAAAAGGTATGGGCGATATAGCAAGTGCTGCCGAAGATCCAATCATAGCCAACACATCGGGATCGTGCTCCTGATCAGTGGAAAGCACCATGGCCTGGATCAGCACCTCATTCTTAAACCCCTTTGGAAACAGTGGACGGATCGGGCGATCCATCAGTCGCATAGTAAGGATTTCCTTGGTCGAGGGTCGCGATTCACGCTTGAAAAACCCTCCGGGAAACTTACCCGCCGCATAGGTTTTTTCCCTATAGTCGCAGGTCAGGGGGAAGAAGTCGATACCGGGACGAGGATCGGAAGTTACAACAGCCACCATTACAACGGTTTCGCCATAAGTGACCAGCACGCTACCGGCGGCCTGCTTGGCGATCTTTCCAGTTTCAATTCGCAGGGTTTCTTTGCCTACCTGGCACTCTACTGAGAAGGTTTGCATTACTGTCTCTTTTTCTTTCTATTCCGCATCTACCAACAAAAAAGGGCGCGCCGCCGATACTGCAGCTCACCCTCATGATTACAGGACGCACAGCCAATAGCTTGAAGCAACTCGATGAGCCGACCTCTTGATCCAACCACCGCATTGGGCGCAAACCCGAAATGCATGGACGCTCCCTTATACTTTTGCGGTTGACCGCAAAACACAATCCGCCTCGGACGACCTCGACCAGGACTACTTGCGCAACCCAAGACGCTTGATCACACTCTGGTAGCGTGCCCGATCCTTCCTGTTGAGATATCTCAAGAGACTAGTGCGCCGCCCCACCAACTTGAGCAAACCGCGCCGTGAAGCGAAGTCCTTCTTGTGCACTTTCAGATGCTCAGTCAGCTCTACAATGCGACCGGTCAACAAGGCAACCTGGACCTCCGGTGAACCAGTATCCTTGTCGTGCAATTGATACGTCGATACTACGTTGGTCTTGTCTTCGCTATTCATCGAGAAACAACCTCAACGGCCCTGGCACACACATGCAACAAACGCGTGAACTGCAGCCTTCCCCCGGCAGGGCCTACCGACGCATATCGCCGGACGGGCGGACGCCGCAGAACACGTTAGAAGGCGCAGAATCTACACGCAACCGCATTTGTTTGCAACAGAATGAAACGTCGACTTGTTCCAGGACAACGACTTACGGCGAATATCCGCCCCAGAGAATCAACAAATGGTCATCGAAGCACCACTGGCCTGGTGAGCTCTACTTAGCAGATAGGAGCTTTTCGGACGTTTCCAGGAGCCTCTCCATGCGGAAAGGCTTGGCCAGATAGCCGTCCACGCCTCGGCTTTCAGCCCAGGCTTGGTGTCTCTTGCCACCATTGCCCGTGATCATGATCACCGGAGCGGTACACTCACTTTGCGTGCTCTTGAGTCGGTCCATCACCAAGAACCCACTCCGCTTAGGGAGCATAGCGTCCAATATGACGAGATCGGGAAGCTCAGCCTCGGCTACAGTGATAGCCTGATCGCCGTCCGCCGCAGTGCAAACACTAGCTCCAACGTCTTCCAACGCCGCCTTGACAGCGGCAACGATGTCCGGGTCGTCATCGACAACGAGTATTGATTTTCCCTCGAATGGCGTGGCCACGTACGTTTCTCCACATGTATCAAACGGGACTACTCATCTTACCGCTTCGGACGAAGACCGACCCGCATCACCCCGAAGAAGCTGTACGATGGCGAGTATAGGGCCACATTGTGGCATTGACAAGATCAGAGAAGATGGCCGAGTCGCTGTTCACTGCCACTACAATAACACTGCAATGGTTAAACTCACAAACGAACGAGTGAAACAGTAAACATGTTTGCAGAAGCATCAAATAGGATCAATTCCTCATGGCACGGCGCAGATACTCGTGACGCACGCTCAGACCACACCTCGTTTCAGGTCACGAAGGTGATAGAAGGTGTTGCGCCAGTATATGCCGCGTCGTATCCATGTCAGAAAAACACCACGACTAATCGCCCACGCAAGCGTGGCACCGTATATGGGAAGCGCTACGGCAAGGGCGGCCGATTGTCGAAGCGTTACGCACACCCATGATAGAGCGACCACTTGTACGCCAATCGCCACCACCCAGCCCATCGACTCAATGCCCATCATCGCCACCACAACAATCCAAGGGACGATCGAGCCGAGCAGATGCGCCTGTATCACCATCACTACCGATAATAGGGAATAATCGAACCCTGCAAATGAGTTCTTTTCCAAGCCGCGCACAATGCCGCCCAGTCCCTTATGCCATCGAATCTTCACCAAATCATCACTGGGAGCAACGCCACAGCTGAAGCCAGCCCGCTTGAACAGCTTCCCAAGCTTGTAGTCATCAGCAACTTCCAAACGCAAACTCTCATGCCCCCCCACCGAGTCGTAGGCACCTCTCTCAACCAAGTTGAACGCTCCTACGCCAATGAACGAGTTGCTTTTGGCCCTTTTCTGCAACTGCCATGGCTGGCACTTGAGCAAGTAGCACAGAGTGAAGTAGCTGACCATGCCCCGCTCCACGAGTCCTCCACCCATAAGTCCGGGCAACAGGCAGAATTGGTGGAGATTCTGCTGCTGTATGTATCGAACCGCCAGTGTGACACAGCGAGAGTCAAACAGCACATCCCCGTCTGTAAACAAAATGTAATCACAGTCTTGACTACGTGCCAACGATGCCCCCACATGATTGGCATAGTTTTTCCCAAGCCAGTCCTGCGGCAGAGCACTGACCGTAACCATCTCGACATGACTCGATTCACAAGCCAGCTGGCCGATGATTTCTCCCGTATTGTCACTCGATCTGTCGTCCACCGCGATAATGCGCAGCTTGGGATAGTCCTGAGCGATTAACGACCGTATGCACGCCTCAACACTTCCTGCCTCGTCGCGTGCCGGAACGACCACGCAAACGTGCGGATCGTCAGCGCGACGCCCCTCAACCCGCGCCGACACCAAGGACGGACGTGACCGCAGAAAAAGCAGAAGGCGCATGCTGAAGAAGAGCCAAGCCGCGGCAACTATCCAACCGGCCAAAGAAACGCATACGCAGAAGCTTTCCATATATCATCTCGCCTGGAGTCAGAACTGAAGAAAGTCTCTGGCTACTCTCCGCCCTGCTCCAGATCTCGGCGGGCGCGGCGTTTCGCCCTGAGTAGCCGCGAAGTTGCATCCTCAGCTTCGGACTCAGTAGAACGCGGTTCAGCTGCAGCCTCCTTGCCACCATCCTGCACACTGTCCGGTCGGATCAGCCCCAAATCGTCCGTCAGGTCCTTCACGGAATCTCTGGCCGCCTCGTCGCCGACATCAAACCTCCTGGTCTTGTCGACCGAACCAACCGCTGCTTCAGCTTCGATTCTGCGAGCACCGCCAACATCACCCTCTTTCCGTTCAGAGCGGACCTGTTCGCGCACACCTTTTAGCTGCCCCAGTGATGCGCTGCTGCGCTCACCGGCGGCTCCCAGAACAGTCACAGAGTGAGTAAGGTAATCCACCAAGGGGATAATGGAGCGGAAACGAATCGCCCAGCCGATGAGTTCCGCCACAATAATCGCTGCGGCGATCTCCCACCACCGCCCGTAGATTAATCCCAATCCAAAAAGCAGAAGAACGATGATGACCGCCTCACACACAAGCGAAAACGCCAGCCAGCTGGCCAAACGACGCACGGATACGTCCATTAGGAATAGCGGTAAAAGCAACCAAGAGAGACACCAATCCCAGACTGGCTGCTTGGAAAGAGTCGGCGGAAGATCGTGACTGAAGATATCGTGCGACTCCGCATCGCGAACATCCTCATGCCAGCGACCACCGGTCGTCTCGACAACCTTGCGAAGCAGAGCTTCATTCGTTACCAACTCGCGGAATTCCGGTGAAAACGGAACCGACAGCCCCGTCTGAATGGCCCCCTTGTGTTGTCCGTGCTCACTGACCGAGACATTGGCAATATACTGCCCGGTCTGATCAACATCGAAGTCCGCCTCGTAATGACCCGGCCCTGTTTGAGAAAACACCAGCGGTTGCACGGTCTGATCGGGGCGAATAACGACTGCTGGCAAGTCAAGAAGGTTGAGCGCTGCCGCATCTTTATCCACTGCATCAACAACTACTCGCCCTCTGTTTCCCGACACTCGCGTGAATATATCCAAGTTTGCCGGGGACTCCTGACGCATTGACCAGCGAACTATCTGAGCCCATAGCTTGGAGTATTTCGTCCAGTTGACCCAACTGTATCCCCAATGCCCCCAGTAGCCGCTGGTGAACGCAACAGCCTTACCCAGTCCGGCCTGCCAGTGCGCAAGGACAGGATCCTTTGTGCCATCGGTGCTCATCCGAACCATGGCCGTCTGCGCCTCAGCCTTCGGGGAAGTCACCACCAGTCCACCAAGCATGGGCAAAGCCTCATCACGCGTTACTCCGGCAAGCAATTCACTGAAGTACTCTACTTGTGGCGTAAACGGATCCTCACTGATGAGCGAACGTCTGACGACTTTGGACTCCTTCACGAAGATCTGGGGCAACAGACGGGGGTTACGACAAGGGTAGTATGTGCCACCTGTCTTCTTGGCGATCTTGTCCAGTGTGTCCTCCACTACATGTGAGCCGAAGCCAATACCGACGGTACTACAAGTTATCTTGCCATTTACCATATCCCGTATTACTCGAGGCGATGGTGGAGAGGGGTCGCCATCACTGATGACTATCATGTGTTTCTGAGCAGCATCGGTCCCCATGAGCCCGGTGACAGCCATGCGCATAGTAGTGTCGAAGTCGGGCATATCACCGATACTCATGCGCTCTATGCGTTTCTTTATCGCCGCTTTGTTCGTCGCCAATTGCAGGGGCACTTCCCAATTGACGCCGCCAGGGGAAAACGAGTAACACAGTACCCCGATATAGTCCTTGGAGCTTATCGTATCCACCGACTTCTTAGCGACCTCAGTGCCCCAATAGTTGCCTCGCGGTATCTCACAACTGTGCATTATCAAAGCCAATGCACCACGCAGCAGTACCCGTTTATGCTTTACCTCGAAATCGACGGGCATAACCTCAGCAACCGGCGAACCTATCCAGCCGCCGGCCCCGAAAGCCTCATCGCCCCCGGTCATGATGAGGCCCCCACCCAAGCTGACGACGTAATGAGACAATGCCTTGTGCTGCTCATCCGTAAAGTAATTAGCCGGTACGTTGGCGAGAATCACTGCCGAGTAATTGAGTAGATCGAGCAAGTCGACATGGCCCTCGGACACGTCTCGCATTTCGACGTCGATCTTCTCGGACTGCAAAGCCTCGGCCAGCGGAGTGTCTTCCGCAGTGTCCTTGCTGAGCAATAGTACTCGGCTTTTGCCTGCCACAAAGGAGAAAGCCGTCGCGTAGTTGTTCTCCTCTATTGAGTCATCCCTCTGAGGATCGTCGGGCACAAACCGAGCTTCAAACCGCTGCGGACCGCCCCCTCTAATAGGGATCTTCACAGAGAAGGGGTTGTTTCCGGCTTCCAGCCTCACCCGAGCATACTCCTCCTCCGTCATCTTCACCAAACGCCCGTTATGGTAAATGTCAATTCGTCCCGACGTGGGACGCTCGGAATGGAGCAGCAGGCGAAGCGGTACCATGTCCCCATCCTCTACATTCGTCGGCGCGACCATTCGATCAACATACACTTCGTTTCTATGCTCATACCATAACGGAACGACGTCTATGGACACTCCTTGTGCCTGGGCGGCCGCAGCCTCCGTGAGCACGTCGCTCATGTTGTCGTTTCCGTCAGACATGAGAACGATCCGCTTCGCCGTATCCTCAAACATAGCCAAGGAAAGGCGAATCGCCGCCGCAATGTCAGTGCGGTCCCGATTGTCAATATCCGGCAAACGTCCGGGCTGAATGTGGTATCCGCCCTTCATTGGCAACTGCTGCAAATAGGCATTCCGGGCAAAATCGATCATCCCCACCCGGTCATCCGCATGCTTCATAGTTTCGCAAGCAGCATGGATGTATTCTTCCTGCGTCTCCTGCAACTCCTTCACGCTATCACTACGGTCCATGAGAAAAAGAACTGTCAGTTTGTCAGTTGATCTAACAAACATCGGCTCTGCCAGGCAGGCTGCCAACACTGCCACCAACACGCAACGGAGAACGATAGCCGTGGCACGACGCAATGGTTCCAGCCCCGCCAAGGTCCGTACAGAAATGGTTGCGATTACCGGAACAAGCAGCAAAAGCCAAAGCCACAAAGGCTGTTCAAAGGCAACAGGTAGAGTAAGGGCGAGCATGGGGTTCACAACCTAATAATCTGCACCCTGGCATTCAAAGAATCAACTACATACACCAAGCCGTCCGGCCCCTCTGTGGCGCCCCAGGGTGCCCACAGCTGACCTAACTGCCGTCCGCGTTCTCCCCAAACGCGCCGCGACTCACCATCTCTGCCAAACCACTGTAAACGATGATTGCCATACTCACACACCATAATCGTTCCGTCAGACATACAGGTAATGTCATATGGATAACACATCTGTCCACGCTCTCGACCCATCTCCCCCCATGCCGTCAGCAGCTTCCCCTCCAGGTCGAAACGCAGTACGCGGTGATTGCAGGCATCGGCAACCCACAGCGTTTGCTCATCATCAATATCCAAAGCCGCAGGCCGCAATAGCGGACGCCCCGCAACTTCACCCTGGCAAATCACCTTGATGAACTTGAAGTCGCTTGACCACTTCGTCACGCGATCATTGCCGTTGTATTCGCTTACATAGATATTACCCTGAGCGTCGACGGCCACGTCGGTCGGCAATTGGAATTCCCCATCAGCGTATCCCTTATGCCCAAACCGTGCCAACTCAACACCGCCAGAGTCAGTCACTATCACCCGGTGATAGTGCGTATCGGCGATGAACAGGCGACCGTCGGTAATAAAGTTTATCCCCACCGGCTTGCCCGCCGTTTTCTCCGGCATCGCCCAGCCGATCTCATAAACGCCCTCTGCACTGAACCGCTGGACACGAGCACTCTTGTCGACAACATAGACGTGGCCGTTCCGATCAACCGTAATGGCGCGTGGATAGGAGAATTCCCCTTCCCCCATGCCGATGCCCCCGAAGCTCGCTATCACGCCGTTGTCAGTCAACGCCGGTGGCTCACAGCCACCGCTCGCCGCCAAAAGGAACAACGCAACTGGAATCGACAACGCCCGCACAGACAAGCCTCCAACCACAACTAGCGGAAACGACGCACAACCATGCCGGCCATCACTGCCCCCGGAATCGCCACCAGCACAATCAGCAAACTCAAGGAGATCATAATACCATCTTCAAACCGGTGAAACTTCTCAATGATTATCAATGAAACGGGATTGACCTGCGGTATGCGCAGCAGAGAAACGGCGGCAACCTCCGAGAGACAGAGCGATGCTATTACCATTGCACCGGCCAGCAGCAACCCAACGTTCGATCCCAGGCCAATATGCCAACCAACCGCCAATTCACTTGCCCCGTCAGCCCTGGCTGCAGACATGAGTTCGCTTGCCACGCTGTCTCGTGCCAATTGAGCCACGAGGATCCCAATCCAGCCAAAACGAGCCACGTAACCAAGAAGCATGATAGGCCAATGATCATAGATGACCGCAATCGAGAGATAAGCCCCGGCAATCGCGCCACCTACAATCGCCCCCGGTACCACTGCTGACAGCATTGCGCAGACCAGGCAAACTGATCTCATCCTGACCGATGTCACCACACAACTGCCGAGAAACACTGACGTCAATCCACCCAAAGCCGCCAGCCAAACCGAGTCAACTACATCTCCCCCGTATATGCGGAGAGTCTCTTCCATGGCGGCCCCCAGTTGCACACGTTGGCCCAAAACGAATAGAGGTACAACAACGCATACACCGGCGAGAACCACAGGTACCACCACTCTCCATCCCAGACTGCACCCTTGCCCATCACAAGGAGCATCCTGATAAACCTCGCGTCCCCGCCAGACTACCAGCGCTCCACCCAGACTTAGGGTAATCACAAACACCACTGGCAACGAGGCGATCAGCGTATCAGCGGGACTCCCCGAAGCTTCGGCACGCAGTAGCAGCTCCGTCGCGTACACGACCATTTTGCACGAGTGAGGCACTGCGTAGTCCCCCAGGAAGAATGCGAACAGAAAGAGACCGCAAGCGACAAGTGGGCGCCATAGAACTGGAATCACCGCTCGCACAACTGCGTGGAAGGGGTCACACTCCAGAAGCGCCTCCTCGTAGAGCTTGCGCCCCCGTCTGGACCAGACCCTACCAACAAAAACCGCAGGTACAGGCCAGGACCAGCTAGCCCAAACCATCACACAGCGCAGCCAGTCGGGAAACGGCAACACTCTCTCCCAACCCAGAGCATAAACCATCGCCGGCAACGTCAACGGCGTCATCAAAAACACACCGGCGACAAGATCAACCGGACCTTCCCCCAAGCGACTCACCACGTGCGCGGCCGGAACAGCAATCAGCAGAGAAACAGCTACTGCGGCTGCCGCCAAAGCCACTGTCTTGGCGAGCAACGCCAGCGGAAAGTCCAGTGCCGCTCCAGAAGGCTCCGGACCGGCAAGAACCCTACACAAAAGGACGCCAACCGGAAAAGCAATCGCTCCAACGAACACTGCCACCCCCGCGGCAATCAGCAGAACCTGTATCGCTCGACCTCTCACTTCAGAAGAATCTCGCGACATGCCAACACCGCCGGATCCATCGATCGGGTTATCTCCTCGTAGCTCACCTCACTCGCTTCAGGTACAACAACTCCCAGCTTCTCACTCAGTGATTCCCTGACCGGGTAATTTCCAGACTCGCTCAAAGCCAACATCTCCTCAACCTCGGCAGACAGGAGAAAATCGATCAACAGCTTTGCATCCTTCGCATGCCGTGCGCCTTTGACCAACGCAACCGTATTGGGAATAAGCATGGTCCCGCCGTCGCCCATATCCGGAAAGATCATCTCCACATTGTGTCCCTTGGCTCTCGCCGTAATAACGTCATCCGAGTCAGTGCATGCCAATGCCACTTTGCCGGCCAGCAGTTCCCTCACGGCCATACTGTTTCCATCTGTAACTATCGCCCCCCCATCCACCAGCTTTGATAGAAAGGCTCGGAACCTCTCTTCGCCCCAAAGGGCATGCATCGCTGCCATATGACCACGCGTCGTTCCGAAAAGTGGATTGGCAATTGCCAAATGCTTGGCCCGCCCCGGCTGCCCCAACTCCTCCCAGGAGGCAGGTAACCCCTCTTCCGGAATAGCATCTGGCACAAAGGCCAATACCCGAGCTCTCGCCGCAAAACCAGCCCAAAGACCCTGGCTGTCCTTGAAATGAGCCGGAATATCCTCAGCAGAAGCTGACCTGTACGCACCAAGCAATCCCTCTTGGGCAAGTAAGACGGTCTGGGACTGCTCACTCGACCAGAATACGTCGGCCCGGGGATGCTCCTTCTCCATACGGATCCTGGTAACCAGGCCGGTCGTCTTGCCGGCCTCACTATCCCCGATAACCGTCACCTTGCGCCCGGTGGACCGCTGATAATGCTCAATCACTTGCCTAGCAAAGGTCTCATCAACACTGGTATAGAGGACTGCAGGCTCGGCGTCGGCCTGCCCTCTCTCCTTACCCGACTCATCCTTGCTGCAACCATTCGAGCCGCCCACCAAAACGCCAACAGCCAGCAACAATCCAGCGATTCTGCACATCATATATCAGGTCTCCTGGCTACATGTTCACGCATACCAACCATGTCAGACACCAATAGTGCCCCAAGAGGAATCGAATGGCAATTGCGTTGGCTCAATGGAATCGTCGTCGCAAGCCGATACAATCTGCCTACGCCCAACGTTGCGGGCTTGGACAGGTGATCAAGGACGAGCTAATGACCCAGCCCCAAACGACAGCATCCCAGCCCCAAGCTGACCCCGTTGCGTTTCGCAAACAACTGGAGCAGCAATTCAACGAGTGCAACCTGATCCGCCCATTCTCCCGCGGGTGCTATGAGGCGGGGGATGAGTTGAATTACGAGGTGACCGGAGTCGTGCCCGCCAAAACGGGCCGCGTGCTGCTGAGAATAGAGAAATTCGTGGGCGGAGGGTTCGCCGGACAGGTCTACCGAGTCAAGCTGCAGGGGCTGGATGGAGATATTGTCGGCCTCGTCCCCGGACAAACGTATGCGGTGAAGATTCTCAAGCCACCTTCGGCCTTCGCCTGCGCGTTTCGCGATTTTCTCTTCATGATCGGCTATCAAGGCCGATTCAGTGCCCAAGTCAATCCACACGCTGTTCGCGTGGGCGTTCTTTGGCAGAAGCTGATTCGCCGCGCCGCCGCCACGGCTTTCAACGACAATAACGCCGTCTGCGATACCTTTGCCACCTTCTACGACGCAGAGATGCACAGCTTCGGAGAAATCAACGAATGGATCACTGGCCGCGTCTGGAAATTCGAAGTCGACGACGACCTCTTTAATCGCTGGAACTTCAAGGCCGAACCGCCCGCAGATCACAACTGCCCCGAATACGTCCATAAGAAAATCTTCATGGACAAGCTGGTAAACCTCCTCCACGAGATGGGCGCACCGGAGCTGGCCAGACAATACGAGTGGTGGTCGTGCAAAAGCCAGCCCAACGCTCTCAAACGAACCTCTGCCGCTGACGATCCGGCCGCAGGACTGACTGCCGTCGATTTCCGAGCAGGATTGGCCCTGCTACCTTTCGCCCCCATGAGCCCGGTCGATTTTCGACTGATCCTTCGAGGACTGTTCACTGGCCGAATCGTACAGTTCGACCGAAGCGACCCGCAGAAGTTCGACGAGTTCATAGAGGAAAGAAGTGAGCAGTTTGCCGATCTGCAGCCGGCAATCGATGAACTCAAAGAACACGAACCTTTGCATCGCAGCTCACTGCCCGACATCACCCGCAACCATGTGAAGCTTCTGACCAACACCAAGACCCGTCAAGCGGCCAAGGTCGGGACGATCACCAGCTGGCTGAATCTCGGACGAGTCGACGAAGCTCATGCTGAACGGCTGCGCGGCAGCTGGTTCATGTTCTACATCCTTTTCACACTGTCGTTTGTCCCAATCCTCGGAAGCCTCTTCATCAAGCTCTGGGGAGACCCAGTTACCAAGAGGCACTTGGGAACATGTCTGGTCAGTGGGAGCTACCTGTGGCGGACAATGAAAGGAACGCGAATCGAAGCCCTGATCGCTTGGCACCGCCAAGGACGCGGATGCGATGAGCGACTTGCCGGCTTGGTTGATCGGCCTGTGCGTTTCTGGGCACAACGAATCCCGCTTGGCATCCTTCCACCAAGTTGGCATCGATTCGTCATTGAGCCCGCTTACGCCAAGGCGCGTATCCGCGACACGCTTAGTTTCACCTGGAAGTTCTTGCGCAACCCACCCTTCCGCGAAGCTTGGCTTCTTGAGCAAGTCGAAATGGGACGCAACGAGGGAATGCTATCTGATGAAGAGGCTGCCAAAATCTCCGAACAGGTTAAGGACCCCTTCATACAAAAGTATCTGCGATGTCTCGCAGTCCACATATGCACGGTGCCCATAACGCAAGTCGTTATGGTCATCGTCGGCGCAGCAGTCACCGGCTATTGCCTGACATACAAGGGCATGAGTTGGGTGGAAAGCCTGGCTGCCGGTTCTGCTGCAGGAGCAGTTATTCAAATATCTCCCATCTCCCCAGGATCACTCGCTCGTGGCTTCTTCGTTCTCTACATGATGATCCGCGAAAGGGACATTCGCAACTACTACATTGCCGCGCCCGTCTCATTCCTGCATGTAATCGGCTACTTGGCTTTTCCCCTACAAATGGTCAAGCATGATCCTGCGCTGGCGCGATTCATGGCCGGGCGCTGGGCTAAAAACGCTGTCCATTTCGTGCCCGTGTTCGGTGAAAGCGGTGGCCTGCTCGAACATGCAGTGTTTGATGTCTTCTTCAACCTACCCCTTTCCATCAAACGCGGATTCAAAACTCGACCACTGCCGTGGACAATCGGAACAGTAGTAGTGGCCACATTGACGGCCGTTGCTGCATTCTTGGCCTATACAAAGGTATGGGAGTGGAGACAGGAGAAGGTGCCGGTTAACCATGCCACAATACTATCCATCACACCCTACGCCGACCTTGATGGCGAATATCACTGGTCACTAGACGGAAATCGCATATACGTTGAAGGCAACCAAGCCCCCATCGATTTCCCCTCGAAGTACTGGGATGATTCCGTTAAAGTGGGAGACGAGGTGGATCTGCTTATCCGCAAGAGCTACTTCAACAACGAATACGATGGGTTAAAAGTAGAACCTGCAATCACCTCTAACGGACTCGAAACAGCGGATGAACCACACGCGTCGGATGCGTCGCAATAGAGGCTACTGTGAGTCCGTGCCAGAGGCCTCCGACTCAGCCGGACTTGTCTCTTCGGCTGATGAATCGCCATCCCCATCACTACTTACCTTTGCCCCAAACTCCTTCGGCAAACGAGAGAAGTAGTCCTTGACCGCCTTCTGGTACTGCCTCGGAATCCGATCGCGATTGACTGTATCAGTGGCTGTGCGCTCCGCCGCAGAGATCATCTCCACAAAATCGTCATTCGCTTCGCCCTTGATCTGTTCACCGTCAACCAGAAACTGCCCAACAATCCTGCCCTTGGTCACTTCAACTTTGCCACGCTCTATCTTGAAATCAATGGGCGTTTCCTCACTCTGAGCCAAACTACCTTGACCTCGGCCTCTGTTACCCATGCCACCGCCCTGCTGGCCCTGACCATTGCCTCCCTGCTGGCCGGAACCCTGACATCCTGGGCACTTGCCTCCGTCCTTCTCGCCAGTGCCGTTGCACTGGGAGCATGGCTGGTTCATCTGGTTCTTGGCATCCTGCAATGCTGACAGCGAGGAATCAAGCTGATTCATCTCCTGCTCCAGCATCTCCAGCTCACTCATCTCGTCGCCCGCCTGCTGCATCGCCTCCACCGCTTGCCCCATTTGACCGGCACCCATGGACTGCGCAGCCTTACTCATTGCCTGGCTCATCTTCTGGCATGACTGAGATGCACACTGCTGACGCTGGCACTGCTGAGTCATTTGCTCTATTTGCTTCTGCGACATGCCCTGCTCTTGCAGCTTCTTCTTGATCTGATTGATATCCTCCTTGTTCAGCCGCTCCAGCATGCGCTTGGCCTGCTCTTTGTCTATGCCAGCTTGCTCCAGCTTCTTCTGCATCTGCTTCTGCTCTGCAAGCGTATCAAGCTTCTTCGCCAAGTCGTCCAACTGCTTCTGCATCTGCTTGACTAATTCCTTATCAGAATCATGCTTGAGAGTTGCCAACTGCTCCTGCATCTCCTTGATCGTCTCGCGAGCCGACTTGAAATCGCCGTTAGCCAGATTCCGCGTCAGCTTGTCTGACAGAGATTGCTGCTGCCCCTGCGGCTGCTTCAATGCACGGAGCATCTTCTTCGTGTCGCTGACCTTGTCGTATTTGTTGTCCGATTGCTTCTTCCGCACAGCATCAGCCAACTTGTCAATCTTCTTGATCGCCTCCTGACGCACATCCGCCGGCTGCCGCATCTTCTCTGCCGGCAGCATGTCGAGCTTCTCCAACTCCTGGTCCAAATCGGCCAACGCCGGGTTGGTCTTGGCCATCTGCTTCACTTCGCTTAGTTGCTTGCGGATCGCCACTTGAGTCTTGGTCAACTGAGCTTCGTCCCCAGCAGCACCCTTCCCCTCAGCTTTAGCCAAAAGCCCATTAGGAACAAGGAACATAAGCGCTGCCACCAGCACGGCCGCGCCTGCATTAAACGCCTGACGGGGAAGTCTCAATCGCAAATGCTGGTTGACCGTAAGTGACGACACTCGGTCCTGTGCATCAGCGCAAACAGCAGCGGCAAAAGCGTCTTCCACACCGTCGCAGTACAAGCTGGTGCTTACCCGCTCGCGCAGTCCCGCTGCCTCGTCCAATGCGGCCGCGGCCGCCCTCTCATCGGGCCTCCTGCAATAGCTCCAGACCACTGAAACAACTAGCGCACTCCCAGCCGTCGCGCAGGCGACCAAAAGCCACGGGAAACTCCATCCCATCGCCCTGAACAAGAGAACCGCAACGGCATAGCCCACAGTCACCCAGGCGAGAGTGCGAGCCATAGTCTCAAACCAGATGTTCAACAGAAGGCGGCTGCGAGCTCGCTGGACCTGCTTTTCGATTATGGTCATGGACATCTCCTCTACCTGTTAGACGGCCACACCGACTCCGTATTATGATACTGGCGTAAAAACACTGAGGCAACGGCGTAGATTAGGACCACACAGGTTCGCACACCGAGCTTGCAGTACGTCCCACGAGTAAAGACTTCCGCGCACACACCGCCGTTGGCCGTTATAATCCAGCTGACTGAAAGTCACGGACACAAACGCATCCTATGGCGTTAGTATAGCGTTGTAAGTCCAAGCGTAGCAGCTGCCCCCCGGAATCTACCGGAGAAAACAGGCGTTCAGCCGCTACACTTGGATCGAGCTTGCTCTAGGCCAAACGTAGCGTCAAACACCGAGAGTCTACCGGAGAAAACCGGGCGTTGGACGCTTCACTTGAATAGAGCTTGCTCTAGAGGATAACCAACATGCATGCAGTTATCACCCTGTCGCTTAATACGGTCATGGCCCTTCTTTCCGCTCAACCCCCTGACCCCGGACTCGATTCCTCTCCTCCAGCTACCCAAAAGGAACAGTACGTACTAGTGGAGGGTCAAGTATATAACCACACGGGATCAGGAGTTGCAGGTGCAACCGTCGCACTCAACCTCAAGGACGAGCAGAAGACGTTTGCCACTGTAGTGACCAACGACATTGGTGATTATAGAATACTGGCAACGGAACCAATCAACGGCCCCGCCCTGCTAACATTCAGCAGACAGTACTACAACACGGTTACCAGGGAGATCGCACTCCAGAAGCAGAAGGTCCCTCCCTTTATTGATATCGAGATGACTGGGTCAATAACCGTACAAGGCGTGGTCAAGGATGACCAGAAGGATTCCCCCATCAAAAACGCCACGATTACTGTGAAATCGGGATACAAGGAATTCAACACCCTTAGCGACCAGCAGGGACAATTCGCCATTGAAGATCTCCTACCTGGCAGCGCGGAAATCATAGTGGAAACTGCCAAGTACGCGCGGTTACGTGTGCGTCAACGTTCCATTGAATCGCTCACCGAACCGCTGCAGATCCGCCTGCGGCCCGAACGGATCGTTGATCTACTTGTTACCGATGAGGCTGGCAAACCCATCAAAGCCGTCAACGTTGAGTTGCTTGTCGAGAAAGACAATGACTATAGGCAGATGATCACCGACGAAAACGGTAAGCTGACAGTGCGCGGATTGGATTACGCCAACACGACGGTGACCTTGCGTCTCACCCATGAAGCGTTCCTTTCCTCCAGCGAGTTCGACCGCAAGCTTGAACTCCCCCAGGAGGAAAGAACATCGCAGCACACTCTGATCATGCACCCGGCCTGTACCATAGTCGGAACCATCTACAGTAAGCTCTCAGACGGAGAAGCTCTGGGCGCTAGAGTGACCGGCGGAGCGACGATAAACGATTACTCACCCCGCACTTGGTCGGCATTTGACGGAACCTACGAGCTAACCGGAGTCTCACCAGGAGAAACTGTAGTAACCGTTCATCTTGCCGGGCATGGGCCGGAATTGGCGACAACTACTGTCAAAGCCAAGGAAACCGGCAGAATCGATTTCAAACTGGGACCGTCACGGACAGTGTCAGGAATGGTTGCAGACGACCAGGGCAATCCACTGGCCGGTGCCTACGTCATCGCCTCCGGTTGGCGAGGATTCAACACCTTGGGAATAAAAGCTGTTACCGATCAATCCGGACGATTCCAGCTGGTCGACGCACCGTTGGACGAATTCACCCTCCTGATCGAAGCCGGTGGATTTCAACAACTGCCGAATCAAGTGGTAACTCCTTCCCAAAGCAGTGAATACGCGTTCACTCTGATCAAGGCCGCACCGTCAAGCCAAACCGGTGACGCCGGCCTGAAGATCGGCAGCGACGCCCCGGATTTCACTATCAAGACACTGGACGGGAAAGTATTTCAACTGGCACAAATGAAGGGCAAAATCGTGCTCATTGAATTCTGGGCAACATGGTGCCCGCCCTGTTTTGCGGAAATGCCACATCTGCGAGAAGTGTTCGACCTGTTCGGAAAACGCAGTGACTTCATCATGCTGGGCATGGCAATGGACAGAGAACCTGAAGCAGTTAAGACATTCGTACAAGCTCAGAAAATGGGTTGGCAACATGCCGTGGGACCAGATGTAACTCCCATCGCTGACCGCTTCGCCGTGCGCGGCATACCGGCCATTTTCATTGTCGGACCCGATGGCAAGATACTTGCTACAAACCTCTCTGGAAGCAACTTGAAGGAAACATTGAAGAAACTCCTCGACGCTGCAAACACGAACTAAGCGAGCAGAGAGAAAGGGGCCTTGACGGAGAGAGCAACAGAACGTGAAATGCAGATTAACGCGAGTGCCTAGGCGTCACTCGGTACAACTTGGTATCAATCGCCTCTTCGAGGCATTACGGATAGCAGTATGTCGCAATGGGATGTAGCAAGATGTGGTGGCATGTGCGTGGCCACCAATCGTCAATTGCACGAAGGCGAAGAGCATTACGCCGTTCTTTACGAAGAGGGTGAATCCTTCCGTCGCGAAGACTATAGCTTGGAAGCATGGCAGGGGCCGCCGGCCAACGCCTATTGCTGCTTCAAGACAAGGGTCCCGATGAAGGAGAAGAAGAAACGGTTGCTTGTTGATGACAACCTTCTCGTCAGCTTCTTCTGCCGACTTGAGAACGACGATCAGGAAGTCAGGGTGCATTTCCGATTCGTCCTGGCACTCATTCTTCTGCGCAAGCGCATTCTCAAGTACGAAGAGACCCTAATGGAAGAGGGTAAAGAGCTTTGGGCAATGCGGTTGGTCAAAGAGCAAACCATCCACAAAGTGCTCAATCCACGACTGAATGATGAGCAAATTGAGAAGGTTAGCAACCAGTTGGGAGTCATCCTGCATGGCGACATGGGCGAATTCGAAGATCTGGCAGACAACTCCGACGAAGCCGATAACCCGACATCTGACAGTGCAACAGACGACGATGACCATGAAGCCAACGACGATCAATAGGTTCTGGCAATCCCTTCGCTTGGGCCTGCCCCTCCTCATAATCACCGTTGCAGGCTGTCTGCACGACAACGCCAACCACGTCGCTCGCTTTGACCCCATTCCCATGACGGAGGCGATAGGCATTGTCAACTCCAACCTCTCCTGTTTGCAGGGCACCCTAAAGGCGATGTCAGGCAACGCTCGTGGGCACTTCATCCAGTCTGACGGCCGCCGAAGAACTTTCGACCTTGATGCGGCACTGCTGGTCCACCCGCCGCAAGGGCTGCGCTTCGACTTGAGCGTATTGGGAAATTCAGAATTAGTCTTTGGCTCCAACGACGAGAAGTACTGGATAGCCAGGCCGGCCGACCACAGCATTTCCTGGGGCCGCCATGGTGAACCTCTGGCTAATCCCGATGAAGACATGATGCTTCACCCGGACCTCATCCTCGAAGCATTGGGTATTATCAAACTACCCGAACAAGCTCAGTCTGCCGTTGGCCCTTTTCAAAGAATAACAGACGATTTTCAGCAACTCCTGTTTCTTGATCTTCATGACGACGGGCAATCCCGAGTCGCCAAGGAATACTGGCTCAGTCGCAGCGAGCCGCAGTTGATAGCAAGAATCGTCTTTCGCGACAGCCTGGGCAGCGTGGTAATGCAATCGAAGCTGTCTGACTACCGAAAAGCCAGAAACGCCGATCTACTGATGCCTCACAGGGTGGATGTGGAGTGGCCGACCCGTGAAAGCGCCTTAAGCTTTACTGCGCGAGCTTGGCAACTGCTGCCAACCATCGATGAGTCACACCCCGCCTTTGCCTTTCCCTTGGACCGCGGTGAATCGTTTGACTACATACTTGACCTGAATGAGTGATTGCTCCCGCGGTTGGCCTCACGCCGGTCATCAACAGTCCGTAAACTTGTCCTGACCATTGAGCTTGACCAAGCCTGTTCCGCAATCATAATGACCGCATGAGCTGTCGCACTAAGTTGATAATGCAGATACCAGTTATTGTCCTGTGCTTGGCCACCTGTTTGTCCGCCACCGAGCAGCCATTGATGCTCGACGGCGGTGTCGATGTGGTGTGGGCATATCGCGCGATCTCTCCGGCAGAAGACCAGCCGGCACTACTGCGATTCACCTTTGCCAGGCCCCCAACGGGCGAACGGAAGACCCTGCGCTTTTACCCCCTGCCAATGGAGCCGAGCCCTGGCACAGTCGTGGCGCATGCGGTCCTTGGGCAAAACCTGTATATCTTCTTCAGTGATGGTTCCTGCTACAGACTCGATCCACCGGATAGGCCCCTTGTTGCTCAGGCAGCTGACCAGACTTACGACTTTCTCGAACGCAGCCTGCCGGACTCCTCAGTTCCTCTGTCGCTGTGCGGCGATGACAAGCATGATTCCCTTTGGGCCGTAGTCCCTGCCAATACGGGAGAAGCTGTTCGACTACAAGAGCTGCAGGAAAACATCGAAGAGCCCACTGCTTCCGATACTGAAGAAGGTGAGAAAGAGGAGTCCCCCACCGCCAATGCTCCGAGCGGTGAGACCGCGTCTGTCCAGGCTACAGGGTATACCCTTATTCGCTACAACCGCAGCCGCTGGTTGAAGGTTTGCGATATTCCTACCTTCTTCGACAATCACACTTCATGCCGGCTCTCCGCCTATGGCGGCGTGTGCCGATTGGTCTTCGAGTCTGGCGATTCCCCAGGCAAGCTGCTGTTGGCCAGCTTCGAAAACGGGCAGTGGTCGGAACCGACAACAATCGAGGATCTCCCCGCAGACCGCCTCATCGCAGTCTTTTCCACGGCAGAGGCACTAGTCCTCGTCACCCGTGACTCTGAGAATAAGGTTTCCGCAATCACGCTTTCTAATGGAAAATGGACACAAGGAAAGCCGTTGCTCCTCTCATCCGGACAACCGTTGAAGTATGATCCCAACACATTGTCCATCGCAACATTGGGTGACGATCTTGTTGCCGCGCTGCTGTCCACGGCCACCGACACTGATGCCGAGACCATCTCTGCGGGCATCTGGGCAACTGGCGGCGGCAAACCCGTGGCCGACCCATCGGAAATCTCATTGCTCACTGCCGGTGGTGATGGATCCAGCGGCGAAGATATGTTGACAATCGTCACCATTGTGATTTTCGTTATAATGCTGGTCACCGTCTTGACCAAGAGACATGGCAGCCTGCTGCTTGAAGCGAGAGTGCCTGCGGGATACATGTTGGCCAGTCTTCCCAAACGGCTGGTCGGCTTTGTCATCGACTTTCTGCTTGTCGCCCTCTTCTGTTCACCGATACTTGCCCCCACCGATATGGTCGAACAAATCGATCTAAGTGGCGATTGGATGGAGGAATTATCCTATATGGTGATGCAGGACCCCCAGCGGGTCTTCTTGTGGACAATGGTTTTCTCCGCAGTGTTTGTGGCCTATGCCACGGCGTTCGAGACCATTCTGGCAGCCACGCCAGGGAAGCTGCTCCTGGGCATGCGAGTCTGCAGCGAAAACGGCCAGCAATGCTCCTTTGCCGCAATACTCCTGCGCAACGTCTTGCGTTTCGAGCTGGTTCCTCAGTTCCGCCCCACCGCCATCCTTATTGTGTTAACTCGCAACAAGCAGCGTTTTGGCGACTTGGTGGCTCGCACCATTGTGGTGGAAAAAGCTCGTGCGGCACGCCGAATTCATCGAGTCGGGCCGCCAAGCAGTTAGAGTAATTCGGTTTTCCCCAAAAGCCAATAACAATCCAAAGCCACGAGTTTATTGAGAACGTCTTAGTCAAGACTGTCAGCAGAAATCCCTGCTCCTAACCTGCAATTCCTGCAGTTTTCCAGCCACGGACTCCAGCTTGTGCACCTGGAGATGCACCACCTCTCCCGCTCGCTCTACACGACCATGGGCTATTACTGCAGTCGCAGCACGAGCCACCGCACGGAACGTCTTGTATATATTGGGGCGAATGATGAGATTGGCAATTCCAGTCTCATCCTCTACGGTCATGAAAACAATCCCCTTAGCTGTTGACGGACGCTGACGCACGAGCACCAAGCCCGCCACCGACAATACTCTTCCATTCGCACTCCTTTTCAACCTCTGCGACGTGGAAACAGCAAGCGAATCCAATCTTCGACGAACAAGCGCCATCGGATGATCCTTCAGAGATAGCCCTGTGGTATTGTAGTCATAAGCAACCTCCTGCCCTCTTTCCATTTCCAGCAAGTGAACCTCGTCCTCAACGAAAGAGGTTTCCTTGAACAACGGCAAATCATCTTCAGCAACCAGCACAGCCCACAAACCTTCTCGTCGCGTTAACCCCATGGACTTGAATGTATCGGCAGCGGCAAGACGAGCAAGGACTGCCAGCGGCAAACGCGCACGCCGTGCCAGTTCACGGATATCGCCAAACGGCTTGGCTTTGCGAGCGATGACGATTCTCTCGGCTACTTCCCGACCTATACCCCTTACTAGGCAAAAGCCTAATCGCAAATCCGGCCCGTTAACGCCCCAGGAGTGGAATGGCTCGCCCTGCGCTGCCGGCTTGTTGCCCGCAGCCTCCAAAGTGCAATCATAGAAACTATAGTTGACATCAACTGCATTGACACGGACACCATGAGAGCGGGCATCGCGCACAAGTTGTGCTGGAGCGTAAAAGCCCATAGGCAGACTGTTGATAATAGCCGCCGTAAAGGCAGCAGGGTAATACCGCTTCAACCATGATGAAACGTACACCAGCAAAGCAAAGGAGGCGGCGTGGCTTTCGGGAAAACCGTACTCACCAAACCCCTGCAACTGCCTAAACAGCTGCTCGGCAAATCCACAATCATAGCCATTGGCAAGCATGCCTTGCACGAGCCTTGCCCCCATCTCTTCGATCGTACCGGAACGGCGCCACACACCAAAGGACCGACGCAAACGATCTGCCTCACCTGGAGAAAAACCGGCAGCAACGACCGCCAACCGCATAGCTTGCTCTTGAAATAACGGCACTCCCAATGTTTTTGCCAATACATCGCGAACACTTTCACTGGGATATGTCACCCTCTCCTCTCCGTTGCGCCGGCGCAGATAAGGGTGTACCATGCCGCCTTGAATGGGACCTGGCCGGACAATAGCCACCTCTATCACCAGATCATAGAAACATCGAGGCTTCAGCCGAGGAAGCATACTCATTTGCGCACGGCTTTCTACCTGGAACACCCCAATGGTGTCGGCGTGGGCAATCATTTCATATACAGCAGGATCTTCCACCGGCACAAGAGCCATTTGCTGATTGGCATCCCTGCCAATGAGTGAACGGGCAAAGTCCGAGTCATAGACATTACCTCCGGATGAGCCGGCTAAAAAATCAAACGTACGACGAATAGCCGATAGCATTCCCAGCGAAAGGCAGTCAATTTTGAGAATACCCAGCGCATCTATATCATCCTTGTCCCACTCGATGAAAGTGCGATCGGGCATGGCAGCATTCTCTATAGGAACGATTTCACTAAGCAGGCCAGCAGTCATAACAAATCCACCGACATGCTGAGAAAGATGCCGGGGAAACCCAAGAAGCTGTCTGCACAGTTCGACCAACATGCGCATGCAGCGATCATGCGGATCAAGGCCCGCCGCCGCAAGGTTTTCAGCAATCTGATCGGATCCCGACCACCACTCTATCTTCCTGGCTATGGTATCAACTCGATCCAAGGACAGTCCCAGAGCCTTACCCACGTCACGAACGGCCGATCGCGGACGATAGGTAATTACCTCTGCGACAATAGCTGCGCGATCCCGCCCGTATTTGTTGTAGATGTACTGCATGACCTCCTCCCTGCGGCTATGTTCGAAGTCCACATCTATGTCCGGAGGTTCGTTACGTTCGGCGCTCACAAAGCGCTCGAAAAGAAGGTCGATGCGCTCGGGATCTACCGATGTAATTCCCAAACAAAAACATACGGCAGAGTTAGCTGCGCTGCCCCGCCCCTGACAAAGAATGCCGCGACTACGGGAAAACCTAACCACATCCCAGACGGTCAAAAAGTAGTGTTCATACGCCAGTTCGGAAATAAGCCGAAGCTCATGCGCAATCAGGCTGCGTACTTTCGACGGTATATGCTCACCGTATCTCTGTGCCGCTCCCTCCCATGTCAGGCGAGAAAGATACTCACTGATAGTGTATTGTGGAGGGCAAAGCTCCGCGGGATATTCATAGCGCAACTCATCAAGAGAAAAACTGCAGCGGTCGGCTACTTCACAGCTTCTTTCAACTATATCACGCCGACCGTTGAAGATATACAGCATTTCCTCGTATGACTTGAGATGTCGCTCTGCGTTGGGAAATAGCAATGGCCCGGCATCAGCTATCTTCACCCCTTCGCGAATACAAACCAAAACATCCTGAAGAATACTTCTCTGCCGCCGGTGATAATGAACATCGTTGACAGCAACCAGAGGTAGACGATGCCTACGAGCAAGAGCGTCCATCTCGGCCAGATGCTTCATATCATCATGGCCACAATGCAGAGAAACACCTAGATGAAGACGATCGGCAAAAGCGGAGCGGTAAAAGGAAATGGAATCTGATGCGCCGTGGACAATGGCTATAAGATCCTGGGCGCGACTGCAGATGTCCTCAGGAGTCAGATAACAGTAACCCTTGGGTGCTCTTTTTTTCCCGGTCGTTATCAGGCGGGCAAGACGGCCGTAGGCAGAACGATTAATGGAGTAAAGGGTTATGGGGTCACCGTCTGAGGGAGTCAATTCAGCTCCGACAAGAAGCTTGAGGCCTGCTTCCTTTGCGGCGCAATGCATGCGAACCACTCCGGCGAGGGTATTAATGTCGCTAATACCAATGGCCGGATAGCGGAGTTCGACGGCCTGCTTGACCAACTCTTCAGGATGAGAAGCCCCGCGAAGGAATGAGAAGTTACTCTTGCAACGAAGTTCGACATAGCGAGGGGGGAATTGGCGGCGATTCGTCGGCGACGCAAGACAATCGCTGGCGACTGCCGGATGTTTATGGCGAGATGAGTCAGTTAGTTCGGGCATTTTTCGGTGACACTACTTGTGTAAGTAATGGTCAGTTGACCTGTTTGGGTTCGTTTTTTTGTTTTTCGATCAATCGAAGAATCCGTGGATGAACCATTGTTGGCTCCTTTTTTCTCTAAATAGCCAATAGCGGTGATGATTGGTGGTTTGGACACGGAAGTAGTCACGTTGGGTTCGTTTTGTCATCCACCAAGCTGTTTCGATTCGCTCAGGACCAGCCCATTTAGTGATCTGACAGGTGGTGCCTTCGTAGCGAAAATTGATGGGCGGCCCGTCGGGGATCACAGAGGTTACAGCTACGGGCACGGGCTGAGGCAGAAGACGTAGAGGACGAACAGGAAGTTTGGGTTCGTTTTGTATTTTAGTAACAGGCTGATGAAGACAAATAGGTTTGACGGCGTCTGCCGAGGCCAGGGAAGGTCCGTTTGGGTTCGTTTTTTCAAAACAGTTTCCGAGAGAGGTTGGTTTTGTTCTGCGGTGCCTAGTATTTGGCGAAGTTGGGTTCGTTTTGTTTTTTTGCTTCTTCTTAGCTCTTCGGTAAACCGCGTCATTGGTGTCAAATTTGGCTATCTGTATGGCATATGCTGATTCTGGCTGATATGTTTTGAGATTATACGTAATTCCTACTGATTTTTCCGGCAAGTTTACAGTAAGGCGGTCTATCAGCTCTGCCAAGGCGTCCCGTTCGGTGGCATCAGTTACATCAAACCAAGATTGCTGGGTGGAGTCGAGGTTTTCAAAGGAACTGGCCCAGAGTTTTACTGACTCGATTTTGCTACGTATGCCCAGATTCTCAATACGAACATTGAGGAGGGTCCGGAGACGGTTGTTGTCACGAGTTGGGCGAGAAAGTTCGAGAGCAATAGTTTGAGTGGCGGGGTTTTCGTTTTTGTGGTTAACGATTTTTGGGGTCAGACGGAAGGTGATATAGATTGATCTTACACCGGCCATCTTGGTGTGAAGCTGATGGCAGAAGGTGGCTAGACAGTAATCGATGGCCTGGAGAATGAGGTCGAGGCGATCAGTAGGCGCGGTGAAGGTGGCAGTGGCCTGTACAAGAGGCGTAGGTTGATAAGCGGTAAGTAGTTCGGGAACGGCGCCGAGCGTTTGGTCGAGACGGCGAAGGAGTAGGTCGCCGAAGCGAGCAGCAAGGGCCGAGCGAGGCATGTGGAGAAGAGCTTCGATAGAGTCGACGCCAACGGCATTCAGTTTGTCGACAGTTGCGGACGGAATGCGAAGCGACCAGAGGGGCAAGCGGGCAAGCGAAGATGCCAGGTGTTCCGGAGGCGAGATGGTGGCGAGATCCGGAGCGGCGTGAGCCAGCGCCCAGGCGGCACCGGGGGTATCAGCAATAGCAGCGCGTACAGAGTAACCGTGCCGGTTTAGACCGGCGAGAGCGCGATTGATGATATTTTCCTCACCAGCGAAGAGGCGTTGGCAGCCGGTTATATCTACGAGAAGGCAATCGGAGTCTTCGATATGAACGGTAGGCGACAGGCATTGAGACCATGTAGCAATTTTCTCGATAGCCTTGCGATCGCCCTGAGGATCGCTATCGAAGTACTTTAGTTGAGGGTCAATAGCACAGGCTTCTGCCAGGGTTTGTCCGGAACGAATGCCGCGTTCGACAGCCTGAGGGTTGGCGCGGACGACATGATAGCCTCCGGCGGCAAGCGCAACGGTGACCACGGCCTGTGCGACCTGTCCAGGCTTATAACCCTTCACATCATCCGGCAGCCGTTCGGGGTTGAGATTTTGCAGCCGTTCGATGGAGAACTGGGGCAGATAAATTGCTAAAACCCGATTCATCGGCAAGCTCCAGAGTAAAGGGGGCGGCGGACTTCGCTTCACGGATTCGAATTGGGGTTATACGTAGCTTTCTTGTTTCAGTTGGAAACTCCTGTAATAATGATTGGACTTTATCAGTAGACTGTTCATCGGATAACGGTTCGATGAAAAAACGAACAGCAGCGAAAGATCTGTCGCGTGTGGCCAGCAACCGGCAATTGTCTTGAATCACAATTTCGGTGGTAGAAAGGATCAAGCCAACCCCTCCTCCGGCCTCGGCTGCCAATTGCAGTCGACGGGACCGAGTGCTGTTTAATCTATCCACAGAAAGGATGGTGGCGGCAATAGCGAAGCAACGGAGACATTGTTCAGCAGCCCAAAGTGATTGTTTGATGTTTGCAGGGCGAATGACAAGAAGGTTTTGCAAATCGATACCGCAGGTAACGACAGCAGGTGGATAAAAGTCGTGATGGGAATCGATAAGAGCGAGTTTTTTTGCAGGGCTACGTTTTTGGACAGCGGCGGCAAGTTGGAGAGCAAAGCGTGTTGCCCCTGCCCCCGGAGCAGAAAAGAGGCAATCGATAGTAGAAGCAACCGGTATTCCGTGGCCGGCTAAAACATTGTCGAGAGGTTTGATACCAGTAGGAATAGTCGTACGGCCATCGTGATGCGAGTGACCTGCCTGAGCGATGGTGTGGGCATGATAATTATGAAGCATATCACGGAGTTCGGGGATGGTAAGTTTTTGTTTGGTAGATGGTAACGGCACATCTGATAGTTTCTGGTCAAAAGAGCGTGACAACAGAGGCAAGGTCGGTTCCGGAACGCTTTCCGGTGAAGCCGTCTGAACAAGCGGTAATGTCGTCGAGCATCGCGGCGTTGGTACAGTATTAGGATGCTGTTTGGGGTATTGTATATAAGTTTCGCTCTGACCAGTGGTTGCGAATAAGAGCGGAGGGAGTTGGCATACCTTTTTTCGTTTTTTAGCGCGTCGGTCCACGAAAGAGTTCCTTTTTAAGGGTGAACAATCAAGATGGACCGCGCATACCACTAACATACACCAAACTTCACTTGAAAGCAAGGTGAACGCGGGAATATGCGAAAAGGTTTGGTTTAGAGCAAGCTCTATTTACGCAGCGTCTGAACCGTTATTTACTTAGGTAAATTCTCACTGTTTGACGATACGCTTGGTTGAATCACACTCCATAGACCGTCAAACACCGACGGCCGTTGAAGCCAGACCCCTGCCGACGAATGAAGAGCTCATCATACACGACTGTGCGAGCATCAAAGTTCAACCGTTGCTCTTATGCTTCAACGTTCGGACAGTGCCCCTGTCGGGCAGGCTTGGATGCATTCTTCAGCGGTTTTGGTTAGAGCTTCTTCAAGTGACTCGTCGAAAGGAACGTCCACTTTCACATTAAATCCGCGTCCCATGCAGGTAAAGCCCAATGACTCACCCGCTGCCTCTGTTATGCGAATGCAACGATGGCACATAATACACTTGCCGGGCTCGTAGATGAGGTGGGCATGCTCGCGACGAATGGCAAGCGGGCGACGATCACCGGTGAAGCGTGACTGAGAAGCTCCATAGGCAGCGGCAACCTCACGGAGCCTACAATCGTGCTGTTTGCGGCATTCGCAATGGAGACAGCGGGCAGCCTGACTAGTGACATTTGCCGCAGTAAGCAGGGCTCCCGACGGCAGGCGTTCGGCATCATCTGCCCCACACGCAAACGCGGTCAGCTCTTCGTCTGTAAGATGCAGGGCGCGAGTAGCAAAAGGTTTTTGGTGAGCCTGCGGTTCACAGCCCTTCAGATAGGCGGATACACAATCAGCCACGTTGCGACCGGTGGCCAGGGCACGGACAGGCCAGCGCAAAGGGCTAACGAGGTCGCCACAGAGAAAGAGACCGGAAGTCGAAGTAACACCTGTTCTGTGGTCAACATCAAGAGCATCATCCACGACAGGCAAGCCCATCGTACGAGCAGTATGCAAATCACTCTTCCCGATTGCTACAATGACGGCATCGTAGTCTTCCAGAAGACCGCCCAGCAGCACGTTTTCCCCGAGACGCTGGTTCAACTTCACGGTAATACCCAATGCGGGTAGCGCGGCCACCTCCTGATCGATGAGCTTCTTGTCGATCCGTTCGGTAATCTCAGGAGCGTGCAAACGACCACCAAGTGTGGCACTCGCTTCGAGGAGAGTGCAGTGGTGTCCAGTCAAACGAAGGTGATATGCGGCGGCAAGCCCGGCGGCCCCCGCACCGACAACGACGATCCTCTTACCGGTCTCGGCTGCCAGTTGAGGCAGTGACGTCTCCTGCGCAAGAGCACAGCCCAGAAGGTCCTTTATCATCACCGCCTGGTCGATCTTGGAGCGGCGGCAGGTCTTCTCGCAAGAGCCGGGGCAAAGATCGCAGGCGATGGTCGCCAGGGCGATCCGCTTCCGCACGGCTTGGGCTGTGAACTTCGAATCACCAGCTGCAATATGCCCCAGGTATAAGGGGATATCGTAACCAAGGGGACACGCATGCTGACAGGGTCCGAGACAATCACCGGGGTGGTCACTAAGCAGCAGATCGATGTTGGTTTTTCTTACACGACGCACATGCTCCGTTTCGCTCTCAACCACCTGTCCATCTTCCGCCAAGGTGGCGCACGCGGGCAAGAGGCGATGGTGGCCAGCGACTTTCACCACACAGACCATGCAGGATGGATGCGGATTCCCGGAAGCGTGATCGGCGCAGAGGGTAGGAATGGGGATATCAAGCTTGCGAGCCGCATCAAGGATAGTGCTGCCGGGTGGAACCTCAACAGGCCGGTTGTCAATAGTCAGGCGGAGCATATGCAGGTCACCTCAACGGCATTCTCCGGACATCGGGCGCGACATGTGTCGCAGCGCACGCACTTATGGGGATCAATACTGTGCTTTCTGTATGGGGCAAACTCAATAGCAAACGCCGGGCATAGCTGGGCACAGAGCGTGCAGCCTATGCACGCGTCGGTAATACGGTAAGAAATCAACTCCTTGCATTTACCCGCAGGGCAGCGACCTTGCAGGTGTGCCTGGTATTCATCGCGAAAATACTTGAGGGTGGAAAGGATGGGGTTGGGCGCTGTCCTTCCAAGAGCGCAAAGACTTCCGGCAGAGACGTCATGAGCGAGTTGCTCAAGTTGGTCGAGGTCGTCGGAATGGGCCTGCCCACTGCAAAGACGTTCGAGGATGTTGAGCATGCGCCGTGTGCCCACTCGGCACGGCGTACACTGCCCGCACGACTGATCCTGAGTGAATTCGAGAAAATAGCGGGCGATGTCGACCATACAGTCAGAGTCGTCGAGGACGACAAGGCCACCTGAGCCCATGATAGCGCCGACCTCGGACAAGGCCTCAAAGTCGATAGGCGTGTCGGCGAGCGTCGCAGGAATGCAGCCGCCGGAGGGCCCGCCAATCTGAACGGCCTTGAACCGACGGTCATTCTTGATACCGCCACCAATCTCCTCCACGATCTCCCGAATGGTCATCCCCATGGGCACCTCGATGAGTCCGCCACGGGCAACTTTTCCAGCAAGAGAGAAAACCTTGGTACCCTTACTTGCCGCAGTACCCAGTGAGACGAAGATATCAGCTCCATTGCGAATGATCCAAGGTACGTTGGCGTAGGTTTCAACGTTGCCGACAAGTGTCGGTTTTTGCCAAAGACCGCAAACTGCCGGATACGGTGGCCGAAGCCTCGGCTGGCCCCGTCTTCCTTCTATGGACGCGATCAGGGCTGTCTCTTCTCCACAGATAAAGGCACCAGCCCCCTCCATGATTCCAAGGCGCAGACTACGACCTGATCCAAGGATGTTTTCACCAAGGTAACCTCGAGCAGTACACACCTGGATGGCCTCGCGAATCCTCTGAACCGCCAAGGGATATTCGGCGCGGATGTAGAGATAGCCTTCACAAGCGCCGACAGCCAGAGCGGCTATAGTTATCCCTTCGATTATGCGATAAGGGAAAGACTCCATAAGCATGCGATCCATGAACGCGCCGGGATCGCCCTCGTCACCGTTGCAGATGATGTACTTCAGGTCGCTTTGAGCCTGGTAGACTTGCAGCCACTTCTTGCCTGTAAGGTAGCCACCACCACCGCGACCCCGAAGGCCGCTGCGCGTGACTTGCTCGATGACACTCGCCGGATCGTCGCTGGAGACGACCGTCCGCAAAGCCTGAAAGCCGTCATGGCGAATGTATTCGTCAAGGTCTGTGGGATCCAGAAGACCACAATGCTCAGTGGCGATATGTTTCTGACGTCCAAGGAAGGCGTCGATCTGGCGATCGCGAAGGTCGGTGAGATGACCAGAAATCATGCGGCTTTCGCGAGTAGCTGCCAGCGACCAGACAGCCACGAGCGCGCCGCTGTGCATGCGTTTTACGATAGAATCGGCTGGAAAATGGCGGCGGATGATCGCGTCGGCATCAGAGGCCGTGACGGACGTATAGAGCAATGGATCGCGGCCGGGAAGATGTATTTCCACAAGCGGCGTATTATGGCACATGCCCACACAACCCACTCGCTTGATATTGACAGCAGTGCCGCACTTGGCCACGGCCTTCTGGAGCGCTGTGTACACATGCTGACTGCCACCGGCTTGGCAGCAGGAGCCAAGCCCTATGCGTATCTCAGCCGTATCCTCGTTATTGGTAGCCACGGGCAGAGCGGCAAGAACACCGTCTGAATCGGCAACCGATTGGCCGGCCTGAGCAAGCATCTCGGGCACGGAGTCGGCGCTCAAGTGACCGAAAGTACGACCATCCATGGCGGCAACCGGAGCGAGCGTACAGCACCCCATGCAGGCGACCGGTTCGACGGTGAAGTTGCGGTCAGGGTCGGTGTCTTGCCCATCTGCGATATTAAGGCGTCGGCGCAATTCGTCGGTTATGGATTGGGCACCGGCTACGTGGCACGCGGTACCGTGGCAGACTTGAATTAAATGTTTCCCGAGCGGCTTGCGGCGGAATTGGGTGTAGAAACTGGCCACGCCGTTTATCTGTCCCGGAGTGATGTCGGTCAGCTCGCAAACGCGTTGCAGCACTTGGTCAGGGAGGTAGCGATAGTGGTTTTGCAAAGCCTGGAGGATAGGGATAACGAACTTCGACTGCCTCCCATGCTCGGCAACAACCCGATCAACGAAAGTGAGATCAGGCTCATCGCTTTGGCCCCTCTCACCTTTGGAGCAGTGACAGGCGTGGGCCGACGTTGCGCCGGCTGAGCAAAATCGATGCCAGAATGATCGGGCTTTGGGCTTTTCACGTGCGGCGACCACATGTGCCTTGGTCGGCAGCTTCCTGCCCTGAGTTGCCGCAGTGAGTTTCGTACAAAGCAGAAAGACAATGGCAGCAAAGACAACGCCCTTTGCATCAGTGTTATTCCTCTCGCTGCGTGCCAGCGATTCATTTGTCTGGCGTTCGAGTTCAGCCGCCAGGGCAGGATTGTTGGCCTCATCATCGCGGGCCAGCTCTTTCAGCTCCTTCACGGTGGAAGTGTTTTGCGGCTTTTGATACTCAGCGTCCAGATAGCGAGCGGTCATACGACCTGCGAAAAGCAATATAGCTGCGCCGGCGAGAGCTGTGAGGATGTGGAGAGGTTGTCTGAACAAAGCAAGTCTCATGTGGATTCTTGACGCATCAGGTCGGTTTCGTCGCGGTCATTTTCTTCTCGTCAGGCCAGTTGCTGCTCTGCTCGGGACAGTGCTTGAAGCAGCGGGCGCAGAACAGGCATGATGATTGTCGGATACGCATATTCTCAATGGCTCCGAAGGGGCAGGCGTCAACGCACAATCCACAATCCAGTTCCTTTCCCGGAGTAATGGAGATTTTCTTCCAGGAGAATCTGGAACACAGAGAAAGAAGTGCTCCATAGGGACAGAGATAGCGGCAATAGAGCCTGCCGATGAACATTCCGGCCAGAAGGACCACAGTTCCTAGAATAAGAATGTCACCGGGCCCGACCATGCGAAAGAAACCAACAAAGGGATCAAAGCGACAGATAACGAAGTCTCGCTGCTCGATAGGTTTCGCGGCATACCACAGTCCGAGCAGAAGGTAGACGTACTTGAACTTGCTGAGCAGTCTGTCCAACAGCCGAGGCACGCGCAGTGGCCAGATTGCGACCATGTCTTGAATGGCTCCCAGCGGACAGGCAGCGCCACAGAAGACACGGCCAAAGGCGAAGGCCACGAGCAAAGGGACAAAGAAGACAGCGATTGTAATGAAGGATATCACATAGCTGGAATCGACAAGAGCGACGGTCACGTTCTGAATAGCGCCAATCGGGCACACACACCCCTTGCGGAAAAAACCAAAGTAAAGCAGGGAGGCGATGACCAAAGGCACCAGTAGATTGCGGCTGCGGAGTTTGAGGACAGCAATGGCAGTTAGCCCCATGGTGGCGATCATCGCGGCGACATCGACAAGATTCCACCACAGAGGGCGAGGCAATGGTCTCTGCACCGGTGGAGACTGATATCCCTCACCTATTTCATTATCGGGAGGGGCAGCCTGCACGGGGCGCTCGTATTCAATGGCCATAACAGTAGCGTAGCCGACTGCCATAACAGTCAGTGCAGCCAGAGTCACGATCAGTATGATTCGCATGGCGGACATTTGCCTTGTTGCTCCTGTCGCAGTGTTCTAGCCATGTTGAGGCTGTGTTTTGCTGTTGGGATTTCTTGGTGAATCATTGCGAACGAAGGCGCAATCAGGGCAATTGACGGCTATCTGGCAACGATTGCAGTCGACGCAAAGGTTATGTTTGATCTCCAGGCGAAGCGAACCGAGTCCGGCCGGCTCCTTGCAGGCAAGAACACAGATTCCGCATCCGTTGCAGAGCTTTTCGTCGATCGTGTATTCATAGTAGTTGTTGAGAGGATCGTCGGGATCGATTTCTCCTATCGGCGTGCGTGTTATTGCATCCCGCGGACACAGCTTGCGAGTGGGCAAGCCATCCGGACCGATTTCGCTAGTCACGTCGAAATACGCCGGGCAGATACAGCAGCGACCACATTGCGAGAATTCGTTAACTGCTCTGACGGCAGAGAGTGGCAACACACAATTGCTGGAGCAAAGCTGACAGGCCTCGACATCAGTTGTCCCCAGGCGGATATTGATACACTTAGTGGGATCAATTGACCAGGCGCCTTCGGCCTGGGCGCGTTTTGCCAAGTATGCGGCCGCCCCTCCGAGGGCAACAACACCTGCACCACGACAAGTTAGGGCAAGCACGTCACGGCGGCTCAAATCATCGCTCATTGATGCACAGCTCCCTTCTCTCCCGGAGGCGGTCCAGCTGTTGGTGATTGGTAGACTCTTATTTCCAATAGAGCCGTGTCTACAATGTAAAGCAACCCGTCGGGGCCAATAGCCAAATCCATGTTCCGACAGTTGGGATCGAACCCGGAATAATCCACGATGCCAAGGAAGTTGTCCTCAGCATCGAACACCTTGGCAACCGGCGGAGCTTTCTGAGTAACAATGGTACAACCGGTGGGCGTGAGAACAATGTTGGTGGGATTGCAGCAGCCGGGGTAGTCCTCCGGCTTCTTTGTGCCGAAACGGCCAACACGGTTCAATCGCGTGCCATCCGGTTTGAAGCGTTCAACTCGATGTCGACCGGAGTTGATGACGTGCAACGTCCCATCTGCCGAGATGGCAAAATCCAGGTGACCGTTTGGGAGCATGAAGCCCTTAGTGTTGTTATCAGCTCCTATATCGTTTAACCATGTTCCGGATCGATTGTAGTGTCGAATACAACGGCTTTGTGCGTCGCCAATCAACACATCGCCCTCATGAAAGGCAATGGTTGTAACGACTTTCAGGCGAAAGGCATCCTGCCAGATCGCTGCCCGCTTGCCATCGCGGTGATAAATCTCGACTTGGCCCACCTCTCCAATCCAGATCATTCCCTCAGCATCGACAGCGATGCCATAGCCGGGTTTGGATGTGCGGAAACCGGCTTCGAGGTCGCCCTTGGAGTTGAGTATTTTCACCTCCTGATCTCCGACAGCGTATATGAGGCCCCGCGCGTCGACGGCGATTCCGCGAAGCTCGTCCTTGAACGAGCAACTCCCAGATCGCCTTCCACTGAGGGAGTGGAGGTATGTGTAGCCGGCGGATGGAGTCGTGCTGTTGTACTGTTCGTTCATGGTCACTTGGCATTGGGATCGCGGACATCAAGGCAGACCATCTTTGCCATGTCCCTTATGACCAGCTTTCCGTCAGAAATCGCCAGCGGCGCCCACACATCGTGGCCACTGAGCACCTGGGCCGCGGCCAGTTCGCGGTACTCCGTGGTATTCGCATCCAGCAAGCGAAGCATTCCGGTCTTGCCTTCAAGGATGAAGAACATGCCGTCAGCCATAATGTAGCTTCCGAGACCGAATGATGCTTTTCCCTGGCTGTCCCAGACAACGTTACCTGCAAGATCCAGGCAGGTGAAGAGGCCTCGCTTCTTCTTGCCGACCCCAAAGATATGGTCCTGGTAACAGATCGGCGTGTGGGTCTCTGAGTTCCAACCGTTTGCCGGAAGGCTGAAGACCTTCTCTGCGCGGAACTTGCCGTCGACGCGATCGACCTTGATCATCAGTGTTTCGGTCTCATAGCAGTTGGTGAAGAAGATTCGTCCGTCTCCGCAAGGCAAGGGGGAGTTGGCCACGGCGATGTTGAATTTCCAAGGAAACGACCACAGCAGTTCGCCGGATTCCGCAGATATTCCCATGGGACCAGTCAAGGCGCAGTAGAGATACTGCTTTACTCCGCCTATCTCCGCAGGAACAATGGATGCATGGGTCAGCGGCAACTTATCCGTGTTCGGAGTTGCCCATATAGCATCACCGTTTTCCTTGTGCAAAGCAACCATCAGAGACGACCCGGATGGAGCCAAGATCACTCGGTCTTTTTCAATGAGAGGGCACTGTCCGTTGTACCATGCTGGAATAGTACTGCCGTATTCACGAACGAAGTTCTTGCGCCACAGTTCCTTGCCGTCTGCCGCATCGAGACAGTGCAGCGCACATTTTGGGTCAAGGGCAAAAACATACTTGCCGTCCACAGCGGGAACGCTACGGGTTATCCCATGGTTCGGGCGAATCTTCTTCTTGTAAGCAAAGCGCCAGATTTCCTTTCCATCGGCCAATCCAAGACAACGCACCAACCACTCTTTGCTTGTCTTATCATAGTCATTGAAGTAGACGCGTCCGTCATAAACGGCGGCTGCCGCGTACCCTTCGCACACTTCCGTAGTCCACAGGACTTTGGGGCCCTCTTGAGGCCACTGCCGAAGCAAACCGCTCTCGGCAGAAATGGCATTGCGATTTGGCCCACGAAACTGCGGCCAGTTGTCAGCTCTAGCAAGCAGTGGAGCGACAAACAGGATGGCAAGCGTCAGCAGTGATTTCCTTGGCGAAACAAGCACGGCAACTGCCTCCAAGCATTGAACTCAGGGTCGTGAGCGTTGTGACGCAAGCCACTATACCACAGGTCCCGGCTACCTTCCAATCAGAAGGGCCCGACTGCCTGCAGCAGGCCACCGGGCCCAAAAGACGCGTTACGTCAAGACCTCAACGAGCGGACCTTCCGCATATCATCGCCACCCTAAGGCGCGAAATCATCCGTTTGCGTGAAGCCTTGGGGAACGACCAGCTTGAAGGCGGCCGAGTCACCCTTCTTCTCGACGCGCAGATGGTCAAGAACAAGTTCTGTCGTGCCCTCAACGCCCTGGCCATTACGGTAGATTCTGGTCACCTTTCTCGGCAGAAAGTCGCTCTTGGCAATACACAAAAGAGTCTCGCGAGATTCCGAAACAACTATGCGAATCTGCCAGCATAGTTCACCGCCACAAGATATGTCGTCCTCGATCTTCAGATTCTCTGCTTCGAGTTCTTTCTCCAACGGCTTCTCGGCGATGAATTCCTTAAACAGCATGGGGCGCGGGTCACGCTCTCTGGAACCCATAACCGCCGGATCGATATCAGCGTAAACCTTCTTGTTGTCACCATCTATCACGTAATAGGTCTCGCCGTCGCAGCCGGCCACAATGTGAACGGCTTTATCCCCACCAATAGGTATAACCTTAGCGTCACATTGAAAGCGTTCGACTTCAAGCCGAGAGGGTTCACCGATGATTGCTGTTCCCTGCACATCAGGAACATACTGTTTTACCCAATCCGTTCCCTTGTATGTACCTGCGTAGCGAGCAAACTTCACTTCGTGCATCGCCGCTGCGGCTTTCTGAAGAATCTCCTGTGCCTGGTTCACTTTTGCGTCAGACGATACTTCCGCAGGCTGCTCACCGCTACTTGCGGCGGCCATACAAAGTACGAGAACAAGCGAAATGCTGCGAAACATTGCCTTCTCCTATCGTAGTCAGAAACCATGCATCAACCGAGATCCAAGGCCATGATATGCTTGCGGTCACGTACGTAAAGCGTTTTTCCCACGAGAGTCGGTGCGGCCCATGAATATCGCTCGGCGACCTTGTGCTTGGCCAACTCCTCGTAGCCCTTGGCTGATACTCTGGCCAGTGAAAGCATCCCGTTTTCATCCAGAGCAACAACCTTCCCATCCGCATACAGGCAAGTAGATTTGGCAAAGCCACGCTCGATCCACTTTCGGTTGCCCGTGGCCACATCCAGGCAAACCATGAATGACGGGTCATCACCACTGCACCCAACGATACAATCGCTCACCAACAGAGCGTTGGCGTGTGGAATGCGCATCTTTCGGCTCGCCCAGACCTCCTTGGCAGAAATCTTCCCTGCCTCTTCGGCAAGCTGTATTAGACGAGTACGGTCACCGCTGAAGCACAACAGTTTACCGTCGCCAAGCCACAGGGGCATTGAGATTCCCCCATCCTCACCCAATGAGTGCTCCCAAATGAGTTTTCCCGTGTTCGGATCCAAGCCGATCAAGGCACGCTCCAGCAGGCACACAACTTGCTCACCCCCGTGCCAGTTAACGACCATCGGCGACGAATAGCCAATATTCTGCTCCTGACTTCGCCACACGACATTCCCTGTCTTGCAGTCAAACGCCATTAGGGCCTGAGCCGGCGTCTTGTCTTCTCCATCGCCCTCCTTCTTGGCTTTCTCAACCCCCACTGGCACTATGATCAGATGTTTGTAGGCCAGGGGGCTGCAGGCATAACCGAAGCGCGGAACCTCGGCGTCATACTCTGCAACCAAGTCATGGCTCCACACCGGATGTCCCGTCTTCTTATCTAATGCGCGAAGCACCATATTCGTGCCAATGGTATATACCAATTCGCCGTAAACCAGTGGGCTGGAATGTGGGCCGGGACCGAACTGCGACATCGTTTCCGTGAATGGAGAGGGGTTCTTTTGCTCCCACAGAGTTTTGCCGGTCTGCGCATCAAGGGCAACCGCGTACTCGTCCTTCTCCTTGCGATACATAGTGTATAGAACGCCGCCCTCGCTGATAATGGTGGAGTAGCCATCACCCAGTTCTCTGTGCCAGATCTTTCGAGGGCCCTCCTCTGGCCAGCTCTCCGCCAGACCGGATGCGTGAACCACGAAGTTTCTATCCGGCCCTCCCCACTGCGGCCAGTCGGCCTGCGCGGCAATTGGCAAAGCCAGAACGAGAGCCATTCCGGCCAGGAAGCCGACCCGCATTCTCAGAACTGCACTTTCACTCATGTCATCTTCTCCTGGATATGTAGGCATTACCTCTCAATCGGCAACCTGCCACGGTTATCTCTCTGACTGGGGGTCTTTCTCACTATCTGTCGGTGATTTACCAAAACACAGTACCAAGCCATCCTCGGTGCCAACGAAGACACGGCCGGCTGCTGCAGTCGGTCCTGCAGACACTCCCGCACCGATCGTGTATTGCCACAGACTCTTTCCGCTATCAATGTCCACCGCGTAGAGGTTGCCGTCGGTCGTCCCAAGAAGAACACGTCGATCAACTAGTATTGGGGAGGACTCGATCTTGCCACTTGCGGCGAATTCCCAAACGACTTTCCCGGTTGCAGGATCAAAACGCCGCAATCGTTTATCACGACCACCTACGACCACTGCTTGCTGGGTCGACACCGCGGAAGCCATGAATGGAGCGTTACGTTTAACATCCTCAAAAACCCAAAGAACTTCACCGCTGCGCCAGTTGATCCCCAGCACACGGCCGCCGTAAGTCCCCACAAATGCGAGATTTTCCACTACCGCCGCGGATACGCCGGAAGGAGAGCCTAAGGAAACAGTACGAATTGCCTTGCCGTTTTCTCTATCCAGGACATGAAGCTGCTCGTCGCAACCGACAACCAGCACGAACTCCGCCGCAACGGTTGGGCTACCGTGTACACGGCCACCGGCGGAGTATTTCCACAGACATGAGCCGTCAGCTGAGGAAAGGCAATACACATACCCGTCGTACGAGCCAATGAAGACGCGGTCACCAGCGCAATTGGCCGATGAAATCACCTGCCCCCCGGTTTCGACAACCCAACTCTTCCTGCCGCTCGCCCTATCGAAACCATAGACAAAACCATCTTCATCGCCGACGATAATCGTTTTTTCCATCACCAGTGGCGATGACCGCACAGGACCGCTCGCGGCAAACTGCCACCGTGTTTTTCCGTCGGCAACGTGCAGGCAACATACGGTCCCATCGTCGCAGCCGAAGTAAACCGCATCGTCCGCAATCGCGGCTGAAGAACAGACTGCATCCGCGGCCTTGTATTTCCACAACAGTACGGGATTCTTCGGGAAATCACATCGCGAAACGCCTGTTGCCTGCTGACAACCGCGGCAAACAAGCCAGGATTCGCCGCTGGCAGAGTCGACGGGCAATGCCGCCGCATCGACTTGCGAAAAACAAAGAGATGCCACTGACAGGCACACAATCACGGAGTACGACAGAACCCCGGTATTTATCTGCGTAGCTCCCTTCATTCAGCACTCTTCTCTTGCTTGCCCGCGCTACCGGCACCGGCGGCTATGGCCAACACCGAGCGACGCGTGGAAAGGTACAAAGTTCCATTGGCGGCTACCGGCGTAGTATACACGCTGTTTCCCACATCATTCGTGGCAAGCTCTTTGTGTTCCCTGGAGTGCTTGAGAACGACGACCTCCCCGTCCACTGTGGCTACCATTACCTTCCCATCAACCACATATGGAGATCCCCAAATGGCGGCGTAGGTATCGTGTGACCAGAGCTTCCTGCCCGTGAGAAGATCGAAACAATACAGAAAGCCGCTGAGATCTGCCGCATACAACAACCCATCAGCCACAGCCACATTGGAAAGCGAACGGTGAAAGTCCTCTCCGCCGACATGCCACGAGCCACCTGTCTTGGTAATATCACCAGTACCGGTGGCATCAATGGAATACAGGTGGCCCGGGCCTTCTCCATTGTCCGGGTCCTGACCGACTGCGATGTACACGTTGTCTTCGTAAACAACCGGTGTGGCAACTATGCTGTTCTTGTCGCCACGCCCCCCTACCTTCCACAAAGTGCCGGGCGGATTGAGATTGAATTTCCACAACGGTTTACCTGTGGCAGCCTCATATGAATAACACCAGCCGTCACCGCCGGCAAAAACGACCTGCGGAGAACCCTTGACCATGCCAACAGCAGGAGACGACCACTGACCGTGCAGCACGTTCGTCCCCACATCGTTGCGCGACCACACAACCTTGCCTGACTTCATGTCAACGGCAAGCAGATCTGGAGCGTGCGGGGAGGGAACTGTCTTATGATCTTCCCCTACGCCATTACCTGTACTGACATAGAGCATCCCCTTGTAGCCCACTGGAGAGCAATTGGCCAAATTGTGCGGGAATACCTTGAGATCCTTATACATGTCAAGGATCCATACGATATCGGCGTCTTGCTTGGTGGTCAGTCTCTCCGACTTGTACGGACCGTCGTTTTCCTCGTCAAGAAATCCGCGTAAATCCGCACAAACTAACTCACACCGGTTGCTCACGTAGTAAAGTCGATCCCCCTCGACGAAAGGAGCAGATGCTATCCCCTGCTCAGGCCAATCGTTTATGTCACCACTAGGGAGTTTGTCATGTGTTGCCTGCCACAGGAACTTGCCGGTCTTCTCCTCCAAACAGACCAAGACCCCCTTGTCCCCCGCAATACCGGCACGCAAGCCTCCCGCGTTGTTAGTGCCGACAAGCACCATACCATCTGCTATTACCGGCGTTCCATACGTGTACGAGCCGACCGCAGTCTCCCACTTCACATTCCTTCGATCGCCAATATCCCATTGAGCAGGAATGTCCTTCTCTTGCGAAACCATGTTGCGAGCCGGCGTACCGCCCCACATAGGCGAGTCACCACCGCCCGACGCTACCGCCTGCACCACCGCAGCAGAACTCTGCGCGAAGAGAACGACCACCAACATTCGCCTGACCGACACTGTTTTTGGCATAGTCTGAATCACCTGTAGATTGCCTTTCGGAGCGAAAAGAGGAAGACGGACCTCCGCGCCACACAGGAACACCTAGGCTATGAAGCCCGCCACACAGATACAAGTAGCTGACACATCGCCCAGACATTTTCTTACAACTGCTTGACTCATGACAATGATCATTGTCAGGCCGCTATCGGCGCGCTAGCATGCCCTGCGCAAACAAAACGCAGGCAAAAGCGAGAGGACGAGCATGAACACGAGCATCAGTTGCCGTGCAGTTGGAAAAACATACCCCACTCGCACCGATGACCTAGTAGTACTCGAAGAAGTGAATCTCAGTCTGGGCAGAGGACAAGCAGCGGCCATAATGGGACCATCCGGTTCGGGCAAGAGCACACTCCTCAACATTCTGGGCACTCTGGAACCGCCTACCACAGGGCATGTAGTCATCGAGACACAAGATCCCTTCTCCCTCTCAGAGCCGGATCTTGCCCGCTTCCGCAATCGGCACATCGGCTTCATCTTCCAGGATCACCACCTGCTGCCCCAATGCTCCGCCATCGAGAACATCCTGCTGCCCGCACTGGCCCAAAGTTCTCCCAAAGCATCCGGAGCAGATGAAGCTGCCCATACCTTGCTGGAAGCGGTCGGCTTGGACAGTCGCGGCGACCATCTTCCCGGCGAACTCTCTGGAGGCGAAAAGCAACGAGTGGCCATCGCCCGAGCCCTCATCAACAAACCCTCTATCATCCTCGCCGACGAACCCACGGGAAACCTCGACAGCAAAAACGCGGCAGAAATAGGGGAGTTGCTCTGCCGCCTCCTCGAACAAGAGTCAGTCACTTTGCTCGTAGTCACTCACAGCGAAAGACTGGCAAGCCTTTTCAGCACTCGATACGAGCTCATCGCAGGTCGACTCAATCAAGTTGGAGGCAGCTAGGATGACAGCAACACACCTGGCTCGCCGCAGTTTGCGTTTCTACTGGCGGAGCCATCTGCCAATCCTCCTAGGAGCGGCTCTGACAACAGCAGTGCTAACCGGCGCCCTTCTAGTTGGCGATTCCATGCGCGGCAGCCTCAGACATCAAGCTCTTGAGCGACTAGGGGCAATCGATCAAGCCCTCGTGTCACCATCCTTTTTCAGCGAAGGATTGGCCAATGACGTGGCCACAGCAATCGGCAACACAGCGCAAGTCTGCCCCCTGATCATCACATCTGCCGGTGCCCGCAACACTCAAACCGGTGCCCGCATCGCCAAAGTCACCATCATCGGCACAGACAATCGCTTTTCGGCCATGGCCGCCGACGACGAGCAGTTCTCATTAGTATTTCCCAATGAGGATTCCATTATCATCAACGAATCGCTGGCCGATCAAGTGCAGGCAAGCCCCGGCACTGAGTTGATACTCACACTTGGCAAACACCAGGAAATATCAACACAGACCCTACTGGGCAATCGCCAGGACACCCTCGCATCAATGCGCCTGACCGTCAGCACTGTAATCCCCAATGCCGGTCTCGGAAGATTCAGCATCAATCCCGGCGAACACCAAACGGCCAACGGTTGGATCCCCATTCGCACACTCCAGAAGAAGCTGAAGACGCCAAGCAGAGTCAACACAATCCTTGTTCGAGCCAGAGGGCACACCCAACCCCCAAAGGCTTCCCTGTGGAATAATGCGCTCAAAGCCAGCCTCGCTTTGGAGGACTTGGGACTGACACTCAGCTCGGACACAGCCAACGGCTACATCTCACTCGAAAGTAGCAGCTTGCTCGTGAATTCACGAATCGAGGAATCGGCCATCGATATCGCTCGCCAGAAGGGAATGAAGGTATCCCCAATACTAACCTATCTGGCAAACACGATCTCTTTCCCAAAAAACGCTACTGAACGAGTCGTCCCCTACTCCACGGTCGCAGGACTGGACATCTCCGATGATTCTCCAATCCGCCTCCAACTCAATACGACTCAGCCGGCGACTACCATTGCCCCTGGTGAGATACTTCTCAACCAATGGACCGCCGACCGCCTGAACGCCTCCGCAGGCGACTCCCTTAAACTGACTTTCTACCAGGTTAAGCAGTTCGGCAACTTGACTACCGAAGCAGCTGATTTCACAGTCGCCGGAATCGTGACGATGAATGCGGCTGCCGTCGATCGCGGTTTCACACCCGTCTATCCCGGCGTCACCGACGCCCGAAGATTATCTGATTGGGATCCTCCGTTTCCCGTCGATTTCAGTCTGATCGGTCAACCGGATGAGGACTACTGGACCGAATACAATACGGCCCCAAAAGCGTTCATCTCCCTCACCGACGCCCGAAGACTGTGGTCCGCCGATGCCGAGCACCTTGGCCAATCAACTTCCATCCGCATCACACCCGACGATAAGACGCCTTTGCCTGACGCCGCGAGAGCAATTGAGAAAGCGATACTCTCCAGGATAGATCCCGCCGACTTCGGCCTCCGCTTCGAGCAGATTCGCGACCGCTTCGAAAAGGCCAGCAGAGGCAGCACCGACTTCGGAATGCTCTTCATCGGCTTCAGCTTCTTCCTGATCATCGCCGCTCTGCTCATGGTTCACCTCCTCTTCTCTCTCAGTATGGAAAGAAGGGCATCTCAAATAGGCCTATTATCCGCCACCGGAATCCAACGGCGGACCATCATGCAACTTCTGCTTACCGAAGGCACTGCAATATCTTTCCTGGGAACGGCCTTGGGGCTCCTGCTTGCTTCCGCTTACGCCCTATTGATGCTCACGGGCCTCCGTTCCTGGTGGTCTACATCTGCCAACGCTCCTTACCTGACCCTGTACGTCTCCCCTGTCACCATTGTCACTGGGCTACTGGCCGGGATACTCGCTACGTTTTTCTCCATGATCGTCGCTATCAGACGACTCTGCCAACTGCCTCCCCGCCTGCTGCTAACTGGCAACACTGAACTGACTCCAACCCAAACCACAAGCAGAGGCCCTCTGCGAACGACCCTCATTGCCCTCGCGGCAGTTTTCGCAGCAATCCTGACAGCCACCATTCCTGACAAGACAAATGCCTTGCAGCAATCACTGGTGTTCTTTGCCAGCGGCACTCTTCTTCTCGTGGCATGCATTTGTGGTTTCAGCATCTGGTTGCAGAACTCCTCAAAATCGACCGTAACCAATCGCTCCGGATTGCACATGCTTAGGTTGGGAATACGCAATGTGTCTCGTAATCAATGGCGCAGCCTACTACTCGCCGGATTAATGGCCGGTGCCACCTTCGTAATCGTCGCCATACAGTCCATGCATCTATCCATGAATTCCGACACTAACGACCGCCACGGCCCGACTGGTGGTTTCGCCTTAGTAGCGGAATCCGCAAACCCGATTCTCTATGACCTCGACGATCCCGACGGTCGCGCCGACTTGGCCATCACGGATGGCAGACTGGCCATGTGGACCGATGCACGCGTATATTCCTTCATGCTCAAGCCCGGCGAAAACAACAGCTGTTCCAACCTCTATACTCCGAGCAAGCCTCGCGTAATCGGCGTCGATCAACCTATGATCAATCGCGGCGGATTCACCTTCACGGCCTCTGCCGACGTGGATCAGTCGACCAAAACCAACCGATGGCTGCTCCTCAACCAAACATTCGATGATGGCGCCATTCCCGCCATAGCCGACGAAAGCGTCGTCCTTTGGCAATACCATCTAAGACTTGGGCAGGATTTGTTAATCCAGGACGACGCCGGACAAAGTCGCCACCTGAGAATAGTCGCCATGCTCGCAGGAAGCGCCCTGGCTGACGAACTGATCATCAGTCAACCAAACTTCAAAAGCCTCTTCCCATCAGTGGAGGGCTACTCGTTCTTCCTCATCGAAACGCCTCCCAAAAACTCCGAACCTCTCGCTTCCGCCATGGAAAACGACCTTTCTGCCTATGGGCTCGATGTCACCAAAACAACAGACAGATTGGCCGCCTATCTCACAGTGCAGAACACTTACCTCTCCACATTTCAAACCCTCGGCGGCCTTGGACTCGCCTTGGGCACCTGTGGCCTGTCTGTCGTCCTACTGCGCAACTGCTGGGAGCGCCGCGGCGAACTTGCCCTAATGCGCACTCTTGGCTTCTCTCACAATGAATTGGGCCTGATGGTCCTTGCGGAAAACTCCTTCATAGTAATGATCGGATTGCTCGCCGGCCTGATCCCCGCCACGCTTGCCGTTCTTCCTCAGATAATGGACAGAGCTTCAGGTGTGCCCTGGGCAAACCTTGTTCTTACCATTCTAGCCGTCTTAGCCGCCGCGCTGCTGTCAGGAGTATTGGCCACGATTACCGCGCTGCGCACACCACTCCTAACCGCCATACGGGCCGAATGAAAGAATGACGGCAAAGATCCTCCCCTGGGATGAACTTGAAAACTTTCACCCGGAATCAAACATTCTGTCATCGCCGACGTATGATGTTGTAAGCCTTGGTAGATTCGCAACATCTGCCGGCCTAAGATTGTATAAAGCGCAACTCGTCCGAACGTAGCGCCAAACAGCAATAACCCGCCGGAGAAAACCGCAGTTAAACGCTACGCTCGGATTGAACATGCTATGATACCGGGATCGGCTGCATGCAGGAAAACTCCTGCTGTTCAACAGCTAAGCCTCGGGGCTTCAAGATCGCCGTTAAAACCTACAGTGTTATCTCGAAACCCGTAGCGTCGAATCCTCATTGGTGCCCGAAGGAAACAAAGCTCCAGACGCCACATTCAAACAGAACTTGCTCTGAACTTCGTAGGAGTATGAAGACATGCAGCGGAGGTATCTGCCCAAATCGATGTGCGCGCCGCCCGAGTTGCCGAGCATAACGTCCAGTGCTACTGTAAAACGCAAATACGCACTACTCGTCAACCCCTTTTACCCGAAAGACCCTCGTGCTAGTTTTGGCAAACATGTACTCACACCTTCGACCGCCCTAACATCAATTGCCGCCGCCACACCTGATTCATGGTCCGTGCAATACTGGGATGAGAATCTCCTCCAAGGACCGCCACCTTCATTCCCACTGCCTGAGGTTGTGGGAATCACCGTTCACCTCACCTTCGCCCGCAGAGCCTACCGGTTGGCTGAATGGTATCGGCGACAGGGAGTCATCGTCGTACTTGGCGGACTCCACGTCATATCCTGCCCCCATGAAGCAAAACCGCACGCTGACATCCTGGCCGTGGGTGATGGCGTCGCGCTCTGGCCCCGAATACTCAGCGATATAGAATCCCAATCCTACTCCGACCGCTACGACGCCGACTTCGCCAGCGACTACTCAGCCGCACCGCCACCGCGAAGAGACATTCTGCCCAAAAACTCCTTCCTCACAACCACCAGCATCATCGCCACTCGCGGGTGTGTGAACCGCTGCAGCTTCTGCTACCTTGCAACCAAGGGATTGCGCATGCCATGCACTTCGCGCCCATCCCAACAGGTAGTTGATGAAATCGCCAAAGACGATCAACCGTACGCGGTCTTCATCGACAATAACCTCGGGGCTCGCCCCGACTACCTCAAGACTCTCTGCGCCGCACTGCGGCCGCTGCAGCTAATCTGGAGCGCAGCCATATCTATTAACGTCGCCGATGACCCCAACCTGGTGCGCCTTATGGCACTCGCCGGATGCACCGGCGTCTTCGTTGGTTTCGAATCACTTAATGATCATAACTTGGCCAATGCCGGAAAACAAACACCGTCCGCCACTGACTACGCCAGGAGAGTCTCCATCTTCCACGATTGCGGCATCCAGGTTAACGGCAGCTTCGTTTTCGGCTTCGACCACGACCATCCTCATGTATTTGAGGAAACCGTCAACTGGATCGAAACCAACAGACTTGAGTGCGCCACGTTCCACATCCTCACCCCCTATCCCGGAACGCCTCTATTCCGCCAGTTCCACAGTGAGGGACGCTTGCTGCACCGCAATTGGGAATTGTACGACACATCGCATGTTGTCTTCTCGCCGAAAAACATGACCGTCGAACAGCTGCAAGCCGGCTACGATCATTGCTACCAGCGAACATTCTCTCTCCGATCAATCTGGAAGAGACGACCAGTCGACTGGCGGGCTGTTGCTCCCTACCTGGCCATGTCTGTCCTCTACAAGAAGTGTAACCTGCTCTGGCCTATGCTCATTCGCTACAACCTCACCGCCAGAGTATGGAGGCCGCTAGTGCAACTCAGTCGAAGGAAACACGTGCGCAACCGGCACCGATACTCCACCTCTCCCGCACCGGCATGATGCCTGCCGTCGAACACAGCAAGACTCATCAACCATGCCACTACGCAAACCCCGAAAGCTGGCAGGCAAACCTCTCTCATCGAAGATCATCATTGCCAACGGTGGCTAGGCAGCCTAGAGTGTCTCTATCGACTGGAGAGAACCGTGGCATCGTTTCGCCTTTGCATGCCGGAGTGCCGATGAATCTTATGGGGCTGCGCTGCAAGGGATACGGACTGCGATTCCGGTCTGGTCGCCGAAGCTGACACGGAGGAGGCAATGATGCGCAGACGCGGTACTGGTGAACTCGGTACTCTAATGATTGTCCTTGTTGCAGCGTGCGCGGTGCGCGCTAACATTCTCGACATGCCCCAAGGCCTTACAAGCCTGGAGACGATCGACGTAGGGAACATCGCCAATGGCGGCGAACTATCGGGCGCCGGCGCCGGTGGTGCCGGACCCAACCGCATATGCGGAGCCGTCGACTATGCCTACTCCATGGCCAAGTTCGAGATTACAGCAGCACAGTATGTGGAATTTCTCAACGCCGTTGCCGCTACCGACTCCTACGGACTCTATACGACCGAAATGTGGTCAAACGACGTCGGCTGCAAGATAGATCGACAGGGCACTGCCGGCTCCTACAGCTATGTCGTCGATCCCCAGTGGGCCAATCGTCCAGTCAACTATGTCACTTGGGGCGACGCCGCCCGCTTCGCCAACTGGATGCACAATGGCCAGCCTATTGGGCAACAGAACTCGCTAACAACCGAAGATGGCTCGTACGCCCTCAACGGAGCCACAACGGACGCGGAACTCATGACGGTCTCGCGTCAAGCGAATGCCACTTGGGTAATACCAACAGAAGATGAATGGTACAAGTCCGCCTACCATGAAAACGACGGCGACACCGCCCATTACTACGACTTCCCCACAACAGCAGATGCCATACCGGGCAACCAGGTAGATGGCGGTGAAAACCGCGCAACCTACTACGACTATCTCGGCGGAGGAGAGACGATCGGAGACCCCTACTATCGAACGCTAGTGGGCGCCCATATCAATAGTCTCAGTCCCTACGGAACCTTCGACATGGGCGGAAACGTCGCCGAATGGAATGAAGAGAACATCTACGGCTCCGGTCGAGGCCTGCGCGGTGGCTCCTACGACAGCTTCGGCCCCAACGATCTCCGCAGTTCCTACCGCGGATATCGCAGCCCCACCACCGCCTCCGAAACCGTTGGCTTTCGCCTGGCAGTCGTCCCAGAACCCAGTATCCTCCTGCTCATGGCAATTGCCGGCCTGTCTCTCAGCGCCATGCGTAGAACTACCTAGGGCGCTACTCGTCCAAGCATGGCCTCGAACAACGAAATTCCACTAGAGAAAACCCACTCAAACGGCCAACTTGCCTGGAGCTTGCGCCAGACAAGGGCATGGCCAAGACTCTCGCAACAGCTCACTGCGGCAGTCATGCGTGCGTGCGAGGAGCACCTACACCGTTGGGTGTATTCCGTAACAACTAGGATCGGCGAAAGTCATGCATGCGCGCGAGCAGGACCGCTCAAACATGGCCGGCACTTTTCTGCCTGAACCTCATTTACCCCAGATTGCCGCGCCTATCTTGCTCTTACGTACGTTTTTTCAAACTTTTTTTTCGCCCCTGGCGCTGGCGCCAGCACCGTTTTTTGCTTACCGCCTAACTCGATCCCAAAAAAAAGCGGAACACGTGCGCCCTTATTTACTATGGACCAGAGCGCGCTCAGCCCAGACCAAGGGCTCCTCCTCCTTTAACATAACTCCAGCAACATTAAACATTGACACCCCGTCCAGCGGCGCTGTATTCTCGGGAGGATCGAGGTCGGTCTTGGCCCTGTCGTACGGGCCCGCATTTCCGGGCATGTGTATCGCCCCGTCGCAAGTATTTCTCATCAGGGAGTCAGAGAGACGATTGTCAGCGCTGTCTCTTTCTGTTTGATTGTTGAAGACCATTTGTGGACAACTCATTCGATGAACTCTCTGCTGGGTCGGCTATCGTACGCATTATGAACGCTAAGTGACATTTCCGAATAACGCGAATACGGTAATACCCCAGATCGAGAGGAGGAGCAAAATCATGTCTCGACAAGGTATCATTGTATTAGCTGCAGCAGTGACTTCACTTGGCACTGCCGCCGTTTGTAGCGCCGCGATTGACCTCTCCCTGGACACCGCCTCGACGCCAATTGACTACGACATAGCCGCAGGGTCCTACGGCACTGATGCTATCCCAACACTCCTCAATGGCAACGGCCTCACGCTGGGCTACTCCGTTGATCGAGTGACACTCGGATTACCAGGATCCGTCATCGCCGAACAAGCCGCACCCGGTACCGAATCGGCACATGGCGACATCTTCACGGCGCTCATTCATGTGGGCACACCCACTCTCTCAATGTACCGTAGCGAAGTCAGCCTGGGACTCACCCCCGGATTCCTGGGTGATGATGTAGATGCTCTGAGCTACCATGAAGGAGGCGACACCACAAACGTTAATACTACTTTTCCATATACTACGCTCTGTCGCAATTCCAGTTGGATCGGCCAACCGGCCACCGTTGCCGGCGGCGGTCCTGACCCAGACAATCTTACACCCGACGATGTTGTCCTTGGACTGTCCAATACGATCTTCGCCTCCGGAATCGCCCATATGGGGCTATTGCCGGGCGATGCCATCGACGCCCTTCTCCTGCTTGATCGTACGCCGGATGGAAATGGCGGGTTTCTCAATCAACCCAACGGCCAAGTGGACCCGGATCTCGACATCGCACTATTCTCCTTAGACCCCTTCAGTACAAGCACTATTGGGGGAGGAGGCGCGTACTCGCCCGGAGCGATCTTCATGACAGACTTCGACGGAGCTTTCAACCAGGCATGGGTAACATCCATGGCGCCTTTCGCTCTTGGTGCCAACGTGCTTGGGCTCAACGAAGATGACAATATCGACGCCCTGTGCATCATACCTGAACCGACAGCCGGCTTGCTTGTCTTTCTCCTAGCCGGCTTCTTCGCCGGCAGTAATAGGCGATAACCAAATTAGCGTCCGCTTGACGCGCGTAACGGAAAACCGAAGGAGATTGGTTATGAATCTGTATAACGGATTTGCCAAACACAAGATTCCGCTTGGTGCGGCTCTGATTCTTCTTGCCCAAACGATACTCCCTGGCAATACTTCTTCGTGCGCCTGTCTGGCGGCAGATACGCCAACTGGCGACCGTGCCGAAGAGAGCAGTGACAGCGTGGCCACCACTCCCTCCATCACTACTGTCCAGGTTACTCCCGGCCAACGAGCTCTTGACACCACCGTGCCTGCCAACACGCACGGGACTTCCTCAACGAACAACGGCAAGGGACCTTGCGATGGCTCGGCAGAAGCCAAAGTATACGGCGGCACATGCCCTGCCATTCCAGGATCCCAAGCCAAACTGGAAATCAAATGCCTATCCGCCGATACGTTCTGCTTCAAACTGCAAACACCTTCAGTTACCATCGATGACTGGGTTGAAGCGACTGTGGTTACCTACTACCCCGGCTTTCTTTGGGCGTCCCGTGCCTTCTTTGATCACGACTACATCATCCCGCCCGGCCAACCCAACGCCGGCACAACCGTAGCGCTATCCGGAGACATACTTCTACACGATGAAGGGCGAGCCGTGCTTGATTTAGTCGTCGGCAATGCACCTGAAGAGCGTTACCTGCTCAAAAACCTCTCCCAATATCAGTTCAATGTCAGCCTGATGCCACTGGACATCCTTAAGTTTTACCTTAATCAGAAGCACACGGCACAACTCAGCATTACTCCCGGACAGACGCAGGCCAGCCACGCGCTGAGCGGAACTTGGAAAGTGAGACCTTGTCCAGACTACAGCTTCTCTCCTTCAAGCGGCACGTTCAACTTTGCCACAGGCCAGACCGATTTCCAAATCGTCGTCACAAACCTGCGCGTCCACACTAACCCCGTTGAACGCTCATTCGATGTAGTAGCGACTCCGAATTCGGTCAGTGGCCTGGGTTACACTCTTCCCGGGACTACATCGGACGGAAGCGTGACCTGTACCATGGAGACAGTCCAATGCGGCTTAACCGGAACCATGTTTGAGCTGCATTCAGCCAAAGCGATCAAACTCTTCATCGATAATCCCGGGCCCATGCGCATGACCGGCAACTGGGAAATCGTCGATGGAAACGGCATCTATCAAACGCCCGTCAAAGGAACCTACAGTGTTGCCTCAGGCCAAGCCTACCATAGCCACGCAATAATCAAGAATCTTGCCGCTCATGGTGCTCCTCACCAGCTCAAACTTCAGGTTACCGCAAAACAGGCAGCGCCTGGCACCGCAACCGCACCCATGTACTTCGAACCTCCAAAAATCACCAAAATCGAAAGCAAGTACACGCTGGCATCTCCAGGCAAAACCCAGCCGGAGAGGTTTGCCCTCTACCTTACAGAACTTAAGGTTAATGAGCCCTACACCGTCACTGTCGATTGGCGATCACATACGCCTGGACAGGTCGTCTTCATCAAGGATGGAGTGCAACTGCCCGGTATCGATACGGGAGGCGGTAACTCTGCTTCCATGAGCTTCGATATGGGAACTTTCCCTCAAGACAGTAAACTCGAAGCCAAGGCAATATCCGCCGACGCAACCCCCTCTGCCGTATACGAATCGGCGGCTTCCTTCATGAACAGGGACCCACTCGATCGCAAGCTCGATCTCTACACACCCCTCAAACACAACGCGGGCGCTCTCAAGGAACTGCAGTACACAGCAGGCCCCTTCAAAATGTCCCTCTTCTCTCTGGCACTCAGCAGCAGTGCCTTCGAAACCCTTCCGGCACAGGAAGGCAAAGGATGGAGCTGGGCCCCATCCTTCAGTGTCAAATACACTGTAAGCGGAAGTAAGAAGAGCGGCAGCGTGGAAACCGAGATCGGCATTGGAAAGTTCGAGAATGGATGGGAGTCTTCAAAACCCACGGTTCCCAAATGCATAAGAAGGTTTCTTCAAAACACAGGCCCCAGAACCCTTGGCGTGGAAGTAACCGGAGGAGTCGCGCTTGAAGGGGACTGGGCATTACCAAAACCGAAGCAATGGGAGTTTGACGGAGGCAAGTTCGGAATACTGGGAAGCGCAACTGTCAAGATCGAATCATTCCCAGGAACATCGATTGGCATACCACCTATAGCTATTCCAATATATTGGGCCGGCAAGCTAGGTGCAACATTTGCCTACATTGCCGGAATAACCAATATGTCCGGAGCTCAACCGGGAGCCAGCCAGTGGATCGGCGAATTCCGCTATTCCCCCACGGCGGAAATCGAGGGAGGCATTGGCGTTCCCAAAATCGTCACCGGAGGAGCCTACCTCGGAGGGAAAGTGGACACAAAAATCGCTATTCCGCGAGCAAGCTGGGGACTTCTGGACGGCCTTCTCCAACAACTCGACTTCGTCCTTACAGGTGGATTACGCGTCGGCGCCTTCCTGTGGAAATACAGTATCGACATCGTCGAGTGCAAGCTGGCAGTCGTTTGCGAGGAGAACTGCCCCACGTACGCCTGCAATCTTCCATTCTTAGGCTCGAAAGATGGTCAATCTCACTGGGAGCCCATGGATAGATTCTACGTGGACAAGGATTTCGCCCTTTTCCAGCCCCATTCGCCGTCAGGTCTACGCGGAACCCAACATTCGGTAGAACAGACTCTCGTCCTCAATGAGTTTCCGCAACCCGCTCCCGAACTTGTTCGTTGTGGAAACAACTTGGTCATGGTCTGGCTTACCGATGACACTGGCAGGGATTCTCTCGATCGCACATCTGTTGTATTTAGCGCCGACACAGGACTTGGCTGGTCACCTCCCGCTCCCGTTGATGACGACGGCACTCTGGACTTCGACCCTCAATTGGCCGTCGCTGACGGCGACAACGTTATCGCCGCATGGACGAATTGTGCAGACACCAACGGCGAGGAACAGCAGCCGGAAGATGCCGCGGCCATAATGGAAATCTCGGTTGCACATTACAATGTCTCCTCCAACGCTTGGACTACCCCTATAACGCTCACATCCAACGGCTATCTTGACTTTAAGCCCCGCCTGGCGGCCGACGACGATGGCACTGCGATGCTTGTCTGGCTAACTAACCATGAAAACGACTTCTTTGGCGGCACCTTCGCACACCCCAATGATATCATGTACTCACGTTTCGATGGCATCTCTTGGAGTACTCCTGCCGTCGCCGCCACCAACGTACCTTCGGTCCTTAACCTTGATCTCGCCTACAATGACTACCAGGCAGCACTCTTCTTCTCTGGAGACGCTGATGCCGACTTGGTGACTGCAGGTGACATCGGGTTGTATGCCACGACGTTCAACGGAACTTCCTGGTCGGCAATCTCCGCCCTCTCCACTTCCGCCGAGTTGGACACCAATCCCAAGCCTTGGTACAACGAACACGACGAACTGAACCTCGTCTGGTATCGAGACGGCGACCTGATGTTCGCCGCCGAGCCTGATCTTTCCGATGCAACAGTAGTCGTCGATGCCCAGGGAGTTAATCCCGGAGTCGCCGACTTCGTGCTCGCCACCGACGATGCCGGCCGCGCAGCTCTCGTCTGGTCTGACGTCAGTACCGATTTCGTCGATCTCTGGTTCTCCTTCTTTGACCCCCTGGAAAATTCCTGGAGCGCCGCCGGCCAACTTACCACTGACCACGCAGCGGAACACTACATCTCTGCTACACTCGACGATAACAGCAACCTGGTTGCGGTTTATGCCAAGCAAGCTTTCATTACTGAAACTAGAGTCGTCTCACTTAATGAGGTGGATTACGACGTCGATGTGCCAGTGCCGGACCAAGCCGACCTCGCGGTAGTATACCACTCCTTCTTCACCGATCTGGCCATCGACTCTAACGGAATCACCATAGAGCCTTTCAATCCCAAGCCCGGAGAAACCGCAACTATTACCGCCCAGATCACCAACACAGGCGACTTTCCTGTCAGCGATGTTGATGTCGCCTTCTATGATGGTGATCCCCTGGCGGGCGGAACGCTCGTCGACCTGGCAACTGAACTCGGGCCAATAGCTGGAGGAGGATCTGCCTTGCTGGAGGTTGATTGGGTCGTACCTGCTGCAGCCGTGCCCCGAGATATCTATGTAGTGGTTGACCCATATCAGCAACAAGCTGAAGCGGACATCACCAACAACACCGCCTTCATAACCGCCCTCGGGCCGGATCTCCTTGTCTCTGAAATGTGGCTCAGTCAACCCACTGCCTGCACACGCATCATCAACTTCATCGTAACCAACAGCGGCGCTGTCCCCACGGCTGCCACCACAGTTACCGTGCAGAGCGTCTCCACTAATGGCCCCCTCGTCGCTTGTCTCCCGCTCCCACCTCTCGCAGGAGGAAATTCAGCCGAACTGAGCACTCTGTGGACCGGTCCGGCAGTTGGAGAAGGTGTACGGCCACGCGTTGTCGTCACCGTCGATCCCGATGATCTGATATACGAAGTCGAAGAATACAACAACCTTGAGTATTCCTACATCGACCTCAACGCAGCCGGTGCTGGAGACTGCAACACTAACGGAGTGGCCGATGATTGCGACCTGCTTCTCGGAACCAGTACCGATTGCGACACTAATGGCGTTCCAGATGAGTGCCAAGTCGCACCATTGTGCCTCCTTCCGGGAAGCACCTGCCAGGATTGCCAATCCAACGGCGTTGTGGATCTATGCGATATTCTTACAGGAGCGAGCTTCGACTTAAACACCAACGGCGTGCCCGATGAATGTGAAGACTGCAACAGCAACGGAATCATCGACGAATTCGATATAGCCTCCGGATCCAGCGATGACTGCGACAGCAACGGTCTCCCCGACGAGTGCGACTTGGCCGCGGGCCACGACGCTGACGCAGATGGTGTTATTGACGACTGCGATAACTGTCCACAGTATCCCAATAACGATCAGGCGGACCTGGATGGTGACCAGATCGGCGATGCTTGTGACATCGACGCAGACGGCGACGCCTACGCCGGACCAAGCGGAGACAATCGCGACTGCGACGACTTCCAGCCGCTCGCCAACCCTGGTCTCTCGGAAGAAATCTCCCAGGGCAACTGTGCCGACGGAATCGATAACGATTGCGACGGCTACCCTGACAGCACCGACCCCGACTGCTAGGGCAGCATGCAACCTGAAACTGGACCACGCGGGGGAGGCTTCACTGCAAGCCTCCCCCGCCAATTGCCGCACACTACCGCGCTATAGCGTTACTAATCCAAACGTAGCTTCAAGCGCCGACAATCTACCGGAGCAAATCGAGCGGCAAACGCCATACTTAAGTAGAGCTTACTCTGGCCTCTGCATATTCCTCTTCCCGAAGAGTATCTGGAAGCGACGGCCTCACCACTCGTGAGCATCTTCGGCAGCGACATCAAAAAGAGGATAAACCGGGCGATTTTACTCCCAAAACGCTTCCAAAACTCAAAAAACGGAAGGATTTCGCCTCATAAATAGCCATCACACTACCTCCGAAACGGCAAAAACAGCGTTTTTGAGCGGTTTTTGCATACGCGCGCCCTCATAATGTCGGCTAAATGCACTCAATTGCGCGCTAAATGTCGACTTGGCGCTATCAAAAACGCCGTTTTTTCTTATGGTTTACCACGAATTCAGCACGGTTTTTATCAAGCTTCAGCGGCTGTTTTACCCGCTGGTTTTACATTATATCGCTTGACCCGCGCAGCAAACGATAGGCTGTCGGCGTCATTTTCACGTATCGTTGAAATACCCTACAGAAGTACGCCGCATCCGCATAACCACAATCGGACGCAACCTCCTTGATCGCCTTGCACCCCTCCCTCAACAGCACCTTACTCCTGTTGATTCGTGCAAGGTTCACATAATCGGAAAACCTCATGGCACCCTCAGCCCGAAAGAGCCGTGACACATGGCTGGGATTGAGCCCAAAACGGCTTGCCACCAACTCGCGTGTCAGCGGACATTGAGCGTTTTCCTGGACATACAAACATATCATCTCGTATGTCCGTTTGCCCTTCGACACTTGGCCTATAGGAGCTTGATCGAATTGACGCACCAATGCATGCAGAAAAGCCTCAACAACTAAGTTGTTCATCGCCCGGTCGGAATCGTATTCCGCCAACAGGCAGAGAACGTCAAGCAGCCCGGAGGCGACCGCATCGAGCGGTCGCCCGAGACTCGCCTTCGCTCGCGCCCGCGGCTCGCTCCCTCGCCCTTCATGCTCTGTTAGGCTAATACCAACCTGCTGCCTGCCAAACAGAAAGGTCATCACCTTGCCGGCCTCCGCCCAGTCCGGCTTGTTCCACCGGTGCGGCGCCACAAAAACAACATCGCCCTGCTTCGGGCGAATCGCCCGCCCGCCCGCGCTACCGCCGACAACCATCGGATGCCGGCCCTTGACGACCAATGACAGGCGACTGAACGCGGTGATGTACGCCAGCTGTGGGGGAGAACCACCAATGCCCGCGAAATGCACCTCTCCCACGCGTCGCCTTTTCAGGAAGGACACCAACTCCTCACGGACTTCCCGGGCTTCTTCGATCCGCATCACCGCGTCACCAAAAAGTAACATGTGTACAACAAATGCAACGGAACTCCTGTTGGATGGCTCGCCAGAGGAGATTATCATGCATCGTAGTCCAATTGTCGACCCTCAAGCTTGAAGGGATTCTTGTGCAATGATCGACCAACTCAAGAAGGTCCGCCAGCATCTGCTGACCGGCGTCTCCTACGCGATTCCTTTCATCGCCTGCGGTGGGATAATGATAGCCTTGGCCATCGCCTTCGTTCCCATGGGTGCCGAGGGACCTGACTTTTCTCAATCGCCGCATGCCAAGCTAGTGCTGGATATGGGATCAGCCGCCTTCAGCCTCCTCCTTCCCGTACTGGCGGGCTACATAGCCTATGCCATAGCCGGCAGACCTGGTCTGGTCTCGGGATTCGTTGGAGGTCATCTGGCGGGAGAAGTCGATGCCGGGTTCTTGGGGGCCATTGTCATCGGCCTCGTAGCCGGATGGTTGGTCAACCTCATCAAGAAGATGCCCGTACCGAAGTACATTCGCCCGGTAATGCCCATCCTGATCATCCCCATATGCTCCGCCTGTATCATCGGCATACTCATGCTCAAGGTGGTCGGGCCGCCGATCGCGTGCCTAATGCGCGACATGGCTGAGTGGTTGGCTTACCTCAATACGGGAAACGCCGTCATTCTAGCGGCGATCGTTGGGGCGATGATAGCCTTCGATATGGGCGGTCCCGTAAACAAGGCCGCCTTCTTCTTCGGAGCGGCCATGATCAAGGAGGGACAGTATGCTGTGATGGGCGCGTGCGCGGCGGCCATCTGCACTCCGCCTTTGGGATTGGGATTAGCGACATTAATCCGTCGTAAGCTTTGGACAAAGGAAGATCAGGAGGCGGGGTATGCAGCGATGGCAATGGGAATGATTGGGATAACTGAAGGAGCCATTCCTTTCGCCGCCGCCGACCCTCTCCGCGTCATCCCCTGCATCATGCTCGGATCCATGGTTGCCTCGACCGTCGCCATGCTGGGTAAAGTCGGTGATCATGCTCCCCATGGAGGGCCCATCGTACTTCCAGTAGTCGACGGGCGTTTGATGTACATCGTCGCCATACTCGCCGGCACAATAGTTACAGCACTGGCAATCAATACCATCAAAGCTCTATCGCGCAGGAACGCGGCGCAGAACGAGGTGTCAAAATGAGAATAGTAGCAGTCACCGCATGCCCTACAGGAATTGCCCACACATACATGGCCGCCGAGCAACTAGAGAAAACCGCAAAACAGTTGGGTCACGAGATGCGAGTGGAGACACAGGGGGCCATGGGCATAGAGCACGAGCTCACTCCCGAGGAAATCGAGGAAGCGGATGTTGTCATTTTCGCCGTGGGCATCGAGGTCGAACAGCGAGAACGTTTCGAACGTAAGAGAATAGTTGAGGTCCCGGTTCAGGATGTTCTGAAAGACGCCGCCGGCGTATTCGCCAAACTGTGATGAACTCTGACAAACATCACGTTTTCACCTGCTGCCTGGTTAACGGGCTACACGCCAGACCGGCCACTCGTCTGGTCGGCGTGACCAAGGAGTTCTCCGCCAACATCACTCTTACAAACGAGCGGAACGGTGAGCAGGTAAATGCCAAGAGCATACTCGCGGTCGTCTCTGCTGATGTGCAGCATAATGATAGCGTCCGCATCGAAGCCTCCGGCCCCGACCGCGAGCTGGCCATCCAGGCTATTAGGGATTTTTGCCATAACGTCCTGCCCACACTGCAGGACACTTCCCAGCCGCCAGCCGATCCGACATCCGCTTCGCTACCACCTTCCCTGGCCGAATTGGATGCGTCCTGGATCCTTGGCAAACCGGTCTCTCCGGGAGTAGGTCGAGGGATTGTGTTCCACGTTGCCAAGCCGGTGATACCGGAGTCAGTAATGGGGGACTCCACGAACACGCCTGACTTCGAATTCGAGAGACTGGCAACGGCTCTCGCTCGCCTTCGCGTGAAGTTGGACTCGAAGCAAATGGCTACCGCCGATGAGACTACTCGCGGGGTAATCGCAGCGCACATGGCCATCACTGACGATGTCGACCTGCGATCGATCATGGACCAACACCTGCAACGCGGGCATGCAGCCGAGCAGGCTGTGATTCAAGCAATGCAATCGTTCGTCCGGAATCTACAAGCAGTTGATAACCCCTACATCCGTGAGCGAGCTGCTGATGTGGAAGACATTGGCTTTCAGCTTCTGGAACTGCTGTGCGGCGAATCTCTTGGGGATACAACCATTGGGTTGCGCCAGCCTTCCGTAATCGTAGCCGAGAGGCTGACCCCCAACCAGCTTCTTTCTGCCGATCGCAAACTCCTGCAAGCGTTGGTGCTGGAAGACACGGGGGCAACTTCTCATGTTGTCCTGATGGCTCGGTCAATGAATATACCAACCATCAGCAATATGCCCGGCATTCGTGCCCGGCTTGCGGCGGGAATGAGCATAATCGTCGATGCTCATCGGGGAATCGTCATTCAGGATCCCTCCCCTGCCGTCATCAGTTTCTACGAGCGGGAGTGTGACAACTACCAACGGCGCAATGCACTTCTGAAGGCACAGGCCTTTGATAAAGCCCGCACGACCGACGGCACAACGATCGATGTCGCCACAAACATAAGTTTCAAAGAGGACGTGAATAGCGGGCTGTTGGCACTTTCCGATGGCATCGGACTTCTACGTACTGAGTTGGTTTTTGCTGATTTCCAAATCGCCCCATCAGAAGAGCAACAATACTCGCTATACTGCAGCGCCGCTCAAGCGGTAGAGGGGAAGCCAGCGATCATTCGCAGCTACGACGTCGGCGCGGACAAGCCTCTCGCCTTCTTTCGATCGCAGCCCGAGACCAATCCGGCCCTCGGTTGCCGCGGCATGCGTAGCTACGCCGATAACTCAGAGCTAATCGATACACAACTGCGAGCTATCATCCGCGCCTCCTCGCAAGGAAACGTGCAGCTGATGATCCCGATGGTCTCATGCCTGGAGGAAGTAATACAAGTGAAGGAGCGAATCTCGCACATTAAACGCGAGCTCCGCTCCGTCGGCGTACGTTTCAATGAAAGAATGCCGGTTGGCGTAATGGTGGAAGTACCGCTGCTGGTCAGCGCGCTTGGAGACATCTGCCCCCATGTTGATTTTCTCAGTATTGGCACCAATGACCTAGCTCAGTACTACGCCGCGGCCGATCGCTGCAACCAAGTGGTGGCTTCAGTCGCAAATGTCCGTCACCCGGCTTTTCTCCGCGTGCTCATGCAGATCGTGCAGGCTGCACGTGAACACAAGCGCTGGGTGGGGTTATGCGGAGACATGGCCAGCAACGCACGCAATCTCCCGCTGCTTCTGGGATTAGGGCTCGATGAGATCAGTGTAATCGGCCCTGAGACAGCACGGACAAAGGCTCTGATCGGAGCACACTCAGCCGAGGCTTGCCGGACGCTACTTGAGAGTGCCGTTTCCTGCAAAACGGTCATTGAGGTTGAGGAACTGCTTGACGGATTCGCACCGCTAAGGCGATGGGCCAGCCTGCTGACACCGGAATTGGTCACCATCGATGCGAATTGCCGTTCCAGGGCGGAAGTGATCAAGCACTTTGCCGATTCCCTGTTCATCTGCGGACGTACGGAGAATCCCGATCCTGTTGAAAAGGCAATCTGGGATCGAGAGCAGGAATCGACAACAGGACTGGGGCACGGCTTCGCCATACCGCACTGCAAGACATCCGCCGTTGGCGCCAGTTCCATTGCCATTGTCAGACTGCGCCAACCGATCCAGTGGAACTCGAGCGACGACAGCCAAGTGGGCTGCGCAATCCTGCTGGCCATGAATGAGGCTGATCAGGATAAAACACACATGACAGTGTTTTCTACTCTAGCTCGCAATCTGATGCACGAGGACTTTCGCACAGGGCTGCTTGCCGCGCCGGACACAGAAGCACTGCACAAGTTTGTGGCTGACAAACTGGCGCCGGCATTTATAGGAGATTGATCCGATGCCCGTCGTGTGGCAATGCCGTATTGAGGAAACTCCCGGAAAACTCACAAGAGGAGTGAGGTTGAACATGAGACCGCTAATGATCAACGCCGTCCCGATGGTTGCCCTTTTCCTGGCCAACTGCACGCAATTGGTTGCAGCTGAGGTGGCCGACAAGGAAACCGCAGCGCAGCAATTGTCTCGAACATCATCGCCGAGTCGAGATCTCAGCTGCCCGGAAAACAAGGCACTGTACTGTATCGGCTATGCGCACCTGGACACACAGTGGCGTTGGGATTTTGTCAAGACTATCGACGAGTACATTCGCAACACGCTGGACGACAACTTTCAGCGGATAGAGGAGTATCCGAACTACGTATTCAACTTCACCGGTTCGGTCCGCTACGAAATGATGAAGGAATACTACCCCAAGAGATATGAAAGGCTCAAGAAGTACATTGCCGACGGCCGGTGGTTTGTATCCGGCTCCAGCGTGGATGAGGGAGATGTGAACGTTCCCTCCCCCGAATCAGTGATTCGTCAGATTCTCTACGGCAATCTCTTCTTCCAGAGAGAGTTCGACAGGCAGAGCGTGGACTTCATGCTCCCCGACTGCTTCGGCTTCCCGGCCTCGATGCCCTCCATCTGGGCACACTGCGGCCTGTTGGGTTTTTCTACACAAAAGTTAACGTGGGGTTCGGCCGTGGGCATTCCTTTCAAGGTGGGTATCTGGAACGGCCCTGATGGAAACGGAGTAATCGCGGCCCTCGACCCTGGGGGCTACGCAGGGGCTTTTCAAGGCCGTCTGGACCAGAGCGACACCTGGATCAACAGAATCACGAATAATGGAAACATGTACGGATTATGGGCCGACTATCACTACTACGGAGTGGGCGACCAGGGCGGCGCCCCGCGTGAGAAGGATGTTGACAATTACCTCACGTGTCGAGCGGCTCCGGACCGAAAGATCGACTTGCTTCTGACATCGTCTGACCAGTTTTACCGCGACGTCACTCCCGAGCTGCGTGGCAAGCTACCGCGATATAGTGGTGACATGCTGCTTACCGAACACTCCGCGGGAACGCTCACCTCCCAGAGCTACATGAAGCGGTGGAACCGCAAAGGCGAGCAGTTGGCAGATGCTGCGGAGAGAGCAGCATCTACTGCATGGTGGTTAAACGTCATGCAATACCCACGCGCCAAGCTGGAACGTGCATGGGTGCGACTACTGGCCAACCAGATGCACGACATACTACCGGGCACAAGTATCCCGCGTGCTTATCGTTACTCCTGGAATGACGATCTCATCGCCATCAACCAGTTTGCCCAGGTATTGACCGATGCTGTAGGAGCTGTCTCCGGACTTCTGGACACGAGAGTCGAGGGAACACCACTAGTGGTATTCAACGCTCTGGCCAAGCCGCGAATGGATACGGTGGAGGCAACGGTAGCCTGTCCTAACAATGCTGCGATTAGGGTCTTTGACGAAAACGGCCGCGAAGTTCCCTCACAAATGCTCGAACGCGGCGAAGGTACGGTTACGATTCTCTTCATGGCATCGGTGCCGCCCATCGGGTTTTCGGTATTCGATGCACGGCAGGCGGACACACCTTTCGACGACGGCCGCGGTCCCATGGCCACTTCGAGAAGTCTGGAGAATGAACGTTATACTGTGAAGTTCAACGACGCCGGCGACATAGAGCAAATCTACGATCGCAAGGCCAAGCGCAACTTGTTGGCTCAGCCAGCTGGTTTGGTTTTCACGCACGAGAAACCACGTGACTATCCGGCGTGGAATATGGACTGGGCAGACAGATCAAAACCGCCGACGGGAAGAGTCGACGGCACACCGCAGTGGAGGATAACGGAACAGGGACCGGTGCGTGCAAGCATTGCCATAACACGCGATTGCCGTAACTCACGCTTCACTCAGACCATCAGTTTGACGAGGGACGATCCGGGGCAGGTAGTTGAGGTATCCTGCGAGATTGATTGGCAATCGACAGAGTGTGCCCTCAAGGCCTGCTTTCCGCTAGCGGTTGCGAACAGTGTGGCCACCTACAACTGGGGCCTGGGGACTATCGCGCGCTGCAATAACGAGCCGACCAAGTTTGAGGTACCCTCCCATGAATGGTTCGATTTAACTGATGCGTCAGGGGACTACGGCGTATCGGTATTGGAGGACTGCAAGTTTGGCTCAGATAAGCCCAGCGACAACGAACTGCGGCTTACTCTCCTTTACACGCCGGGAGTTCGCAACTCGTTTTTGGACCAACACAGTCAGGATTGGGGCATTCACGATATGCGCTATGCGATCTACGGGCACACCGGCGATTGGCGATCAGCTCAGAGTGAGTGGCGTGGCCGTCGCCTCAATCAACCATTGAGATCGTTCGTTGTGGACAAGCACAATGGCCAACTCGGTCGGAGCTTCTCTCTGGTATACTCAAGCAATCCGCAGTTGGACGTACGAGCCGTGAAACTCGCAGAGAGGCAAGAGTCCATTCTTGTCCGAGTTCAGGAGTTGTGGGGACAGCAGGCGAGTCAAGCTGAAGTACTCCTCCCAGCGAATACTCAAGCGGTAGTTGAAGTTGATGGCCAAGAGCGTCCTCTAGGTGAACCAATATCCACGGGGAGCAGGTTCCGCCTGGATCTGCCGCCCTTTGGAATCCGGTCATTCCTGGTGCTTACTGCGGGAGCGGGCGAATTGCGACCGAGATCGGCATCGGAGCCTTTGTCATTAACCTACGATACGGACGTAGTCAGTTATGACAGCAAACGCCACGACGGATCGATGGACCCTGGCGGTCGAACGTATCCGGCCGAGCTTCTGCCTGATGAGATCACAGATGATGGCGTACGTTTCAGGTTAGGCAGTTGTGCAAATGGCAAGAAACAGGCGATTGCCTGCGCCGGCCAGACGGTGGATCTTGGTAATATCAAGGGCGACCGAATTCATCTGCTGGCCTCTGCCACTGAAGACGCCTGCGCTGTTTTCCGCGTGGGGCATAAGGAGCACACGCTAACGATTCAGAAATGGACGGGGTTCATCGGGCAATGGTATGACCGCGTGTGGGACAAGGAATTCAAGGATGTTGACTTTGAGTGTAACGGCAAGGTGATGGCCATCCTGCCGGCGTTCATCAAACGTGCTCCCATTGCGTGGTTCGCCACTCATCGTCATGACCCGCATGAAGGCAACCAGGCATACCGATTCAGCTACTTGTTCCACTACACACTCCCGCGTCCGGATTTTGATGTCTCCACGATTACTCTACCTCACGACGACCGTATTCGTATTTTCGCAATATCCATTTCAGAGGGCAATGAAGTCGAACCAGCCGCCCCACTGTACGACACTTTTGCTGACAGCAAGCCGATTGCCATCAGGCACGACTATGCCAAGAAACCGAAAGCGTTATTCAAAGGCAAAGAAACAACCGCTGACGTTCATGTTCATCGTGCCGCCCGCTTTGACCAGCTCACTATCGACGCGCCGCGAGATGATGACGATGTCGATGCTTCCGTGAGTAGCGGTTTCGTGTTCCGCACATGGTCTCCCAATAAGGATTATGCAGTCCATCCACAATCCGGGGCAGTTGAGGGTACGCTTCCGCGATTGAACGACGGCCTAGTCGCGCAGCACGATGATGACACTTCACGCTGCGTATGGTACGACAACGAGGGCCGTTTCTTCCTCGACCTTCAGCAGTCTCGGCGAGTTGACCACATAGATACATACTCCTGGCATCGCTCGAACCGGGCACCGCAGTACTTCTCTGTTTGGGGCAGTAATGAAGACGCGATGCCCGACCCCGGCTTTTCCGCCAATAGCGAAACATCCTGGCAACTGATTGCGGTGGCTGACACACGGGCTGTTGGGGACGGTGGCATCCACGCCACACGCGTTCAAGGCGAGAGTGGCCCCATTGGTCCATTCCACCATCTGCTTTGGGTGTGCGAGAACGTCGGTGAAGGGACGTTCTTCACAGAAATCGATATCGACTTTGCAGAGGAGGCTCCGTGATACGAGTTTCATTGGCTATTACTCAACTTGCGATTCTAGCTTTTGCGGGAGCGGGCTGGGCACACCCCATCCTCGTTCACAACGGGGCAATCGAGTGGAATGAGGAGAAACTGACGCTTACTCTTGTTCCAGACGAGCACTCGTTGGACCATGAGATCGCCCCGCTGGCGAGTAATGTCACACACAGCGCGGTCGCTCGCCGTCTCGCCCGCAGCATAGTGCTCGTTTCCCATGATTGTCGCAGCTTTCTTCCGCAGTTGGTTACTGTTTCTGACAACGGAGAACTGGTTGTAAGCGACTATTCGATACCCGCTGATATAAGAGTGCTTGCGGTTCGACACAACCCCATCGCCGATCTGGCGGCGTTGGCAAGACAGATTCAGCTCCGATGGTCTCCCGATCCCAATGGTTTTTCGCAACTTCTCCGCCTTACATCGGCCGGCAACCACGTAGTCATCATCCGTAACGACTCTGCGGTAGATAATCTCACCTATGATCCCTTCAATGAACCGGTCGTGTCGCTGGAGTACGCGTCGCACGACTCGTCAGTAGCGGTTAACATCGATTTTCCTTGCCGGTTGCTGACGACGTGGCCAACGCTACTACCGATGGAAGGACAATCGTTGCAGCCCGGCACATTGTCCGCTTCCGGCAAGAAAGTAGGCAAGTGGGCGCGGCAGATGCTCTCCATTGCCGCTGCCGGCGGAGCAAGAACGGAGTGCGCCCTTGGACAGATCCAACTTCTGGATCCCTTGGGCAAACCTATTCCAGAAACGTCAGACGAATGTTGCTCTCTGTACACAACGCGCGTGCGAGTATGTTTCAATTGCAGCTACGCGAAAGAAGCCGCTTGGACTGAGATTACATGGAGTGGCTTCAATGCCGCGGTACTGGCGGCGCAGGTCATTCGCTTGGATGGAAGAGAGCCTCAGGCGATAGGAAGAATGACAGCAACCCAGTCAACTATCCGATTCACAAGCGGCCCGCCCCTCGATGTGACTATCAAGTAGAGGGTCATTAGTCGTCCCTGAATATGTTAAAGACAACGCGGGAATCGCGGTAATTTCGGGGTGAAAGGGCAATCGGCTGGGTGTAGACTTTGCAGGGTAATCACGGACAGACCGCAGAAACCTTGCAAACTCGGACGGAGCCCATGAAGCCCAAACCCCAGCCACGCGACGCGTTTTCACTCTTCCAGGCCCACTTCCGCCAGATTCTCAACCCGCAACACCCGCTCTTTCAACTTGCGGATGCGATCGACTGGGAGCGATTCGACATCGCCTTCGCCGACTTCTACAGCGAAGAGCTGGGTGCGCCGGCCAAAGCCACGCGTCTCATGGTTGGTTTGCACTATCTCAAGTACACGTTCAACGAGTCGGACGAATCCGTCGTTGAACGCTGGATCGAGAATCCGTACTGGCAGTATTTCTGTGGATTCACGCACATGCAGCACGAAGCGCCCATCGACCCGAGCAGTATGAGCCGCTGGCGCAAACGCGTGGGCGTGGACCGTCTCGAACTGCTACTCAAAGAGACGGTCGACCTAGCGGTCCGCAGCAAACAACTACCCAAGCAGGATCTTGGGCAGGTCAACGTGGACACGACGGTTCAGGAAAAGAACATCACGCATCCCACAGATGCGAAGCTGCTTTACACGGCGATCCGCAAGCTGGGCGAAGTTGCGCTGGATCGCGGCATCGTATTGCGGCAGTCGTATGTGCGTGTTGGCAAGCGTACTTCGGTGAAAGCGAGTCGATATGCACATTCCCAAAAGTACCGGCAGATGCGTGGGCAGTTACGCAAGCTGCGGACTTGGGTGGGCCGGTTGATCCGTGACATCCGGCGCAAAGCACCTCAGATGGACGAAGATCTGATCGCAGCCTTGGCGAAGGCTGAACGTCTTCGTACGCAGCAGCCCCAGGACTCGAACAAGCTGTACAGTTGGCACGAACCCGATGTGCGTTGCATCAGCAAGGGCAAAGCGCGGCAGCGCTATGAGTTCGGCCAGAAGGTGGCGGTCGCCACGACGAACCGCAGCCACTGGTTCGTGGGAGCGAAGTTGTTCGAGAACAATCCGTACGACGGGCACACGCTCCGGGAAACGCTGCAAGCGGTGGAGCGTGTCACGAACGCGCCGATCACCGATGCGTACGTGGATAAGGGCTATCGTGGTCACAAGTGCAAGGGGATGACGCGTGTCCACATTGCCGGACAGGGATCGCGGAACGTTCCCCGTAGCGAGAAACGTCGGCGTAAACGTCGGAGCGCGATCGAGCCGAAAATCGGACACCTCAAAAGCGATCATCGCGTGCGACGTTGCTTTCTGAAAGGCCTCGAAGGCGACGCGATCAACATCGTGCTGGCAGCCGCCGCGGCAAATCTGCGGAAACTGCTCCGGTGGCTTTCTTTTGCGCGCATCGCGGGGTGCTGGAACACTCCGCTACCCCTATGGATGTCCCTGGTCCAACGCTTCGCACTTTGGAGCAACCGCGACCCCTTCGCGTGCTGGATAACCGTCAGAACCACGTCAATACAAGCCGCCGCATAGTGACTTTTTCAGGGACGACTCATTACGGTTTATTTCATGAAGCGTTAAGGCGCGTGGGCATCAGGTGAGGACCTTTCGAAATGTTTTAGTTCTTGGCACAGATCCTCAAGTCGGGCGAGCAGCCGTCTGGCCGATGCGGTGACAGTGCCGGCAAGTGTTTCCTGGAGAGATTCGGACACGCCCTCCGCAGCGATGGACTGCAACGTTTCCAGAGCCGCAGCTGTGTCACGCACAACGCGGGAGTAAACTCCGGCCACCAATCCCGAGAGTATCAACAGGGAAACGGCTAATCCGGATAGAACGTTGGAACCGGAAAGAGCGTGTATCAGACCACCGGCAGCTTCTGTTAGGGAAAGTTCCCCTACCATCGCTAGAACTGGTTGCACTAGAGGAAACCACAAGAGAACAGCTAAGGGCAGAATACCACGAAGGGCTCGGCCAACTATTCCTGGTTTCTTTGAAAGGTAGGGAGCGATCACGGCAGATCTTTGTCGGTCAGCGAGAACCATGACATCGCGTCGAAACCGGTTTTCAAGGTCAGCAGCCTCAGTAATCTCGATATTCATGTGGCGGCGCACTCGGGCCAGCCTTGCACGAAAACCAACAAGCAGCCCGTCAACGCGCTGGGCCAGATCGATGCCATCGAGGCGGAAGAGGTCACCGCAGCGATCGCGCTGCAGTGACGGCAAGGCTGTGCGCAAGCCGGCAATGGCGCCTCCCGCCGCCATAACCGGCCAAGCTATCCAACCTAGCAACGGCCAATGAGCTATTCTCTGGCGAAACAATTGTGACGACCATTCAGCGAAGAGTTCCCTGCCACTATTTAAGTTTTCCACAAGGCGAGCGCAGTAGTCCTGTGAGAAATGCTGTCGGATCAACTCGTATACGGCATCTTCATCGGTGGCTCGCTGAAGCTTCTCGGCCAGTATTTCCGGGTGATAATGGCCGCGAATCTGCTCCGCCTGGGCACGGACCTGGAAGTCCAGGTTGGCGAGTTTGTTGGTTTCAGCAACTTCGGCTGTAGGAGCTGTCGTCAGCGTTTGCCGCAATCGCCCAAAGTCACGAATGAGCTGGTCAACTGCAGCCTTCATAGTTCCATCTGGCGCCGCAGTACTTTCTTTGCGACTTTCCCGAATGGCACCAGCCATGGTATCAGCCGAGGGGTAGCGTGCAGCGATCATGAACGATCGATCAGCGGCATGGCTACCATCGCACTCGGTGATTTGGGTCTGCAGAGCATCGGCGGCGCGGCGCAATTCCACAACAGGATCCTGCGATGTCTGGGCAAGCAGCCAATCCATCTTGTTGACGACGTAGGCGAAGTTGGTGCGAGCCTTAAGCACACGGCGCACTTCGTTGATGGCCCGCAGGTCTCCCACTTTCTTGGGGGTCGTTACCCAGATGATTCCGTCGAGCCGTGAAGCGATGGCGCGGACCGTTTCCACATGGTCCGTGAACAAGGAGTCGAAATCTGGTAAATCCACAAGGGCCAATCCGCGCATGCTGGCGGGAGCGTCTTCATGGTATCCGATGGGCACGCTGGGCAGTTCCGCGAAACGGTTACGAACCGACTGAAAGTCTTCGCTGGCAAGATACACTTCCGGCTGTGTGGTTCCCTCTCCCACATCCTCGCCGCGATCGACCACGTCGCTGCCTGCAAGAGCATTGATCAATGTGCTTTTTCCGACATTCTTGCCACCAACGATGCCCCATACCCACAGCCTATCTTGCAGTGATCGGCTGCCACCCTCAGCAAGTTCCAGCGGCTCCTGCCCAGTGATCTCTGCGAGGTTTTCGCTTACGATCTGGAGTCTTGACTCGGCATTGTTCCGTTCGTCGCGCATGAGCTACTTTCTTCCCGGTACCGACCAGTACATTAGTGATTCCAGCAAAGGGTCGTTCATTTTGAGATGCAGCTTCGGCAGCCGCTCACGGTTGGATTGCCACTGATCGATCAGCGACTCGCGGATCAGTGCCTGGTAGGAGCGAACGGTAGCTTGGTAATCATTGAACGCCGGAGATCGCTGCAGCAGTCGAGAAACACCTTTGCCTCCGAAGAAACCGGCAAGCCACACGACGGCCGTGGGAACTGTAATCCCCGCACCACCGAGGAAGAGGATGTCGGCCAGGAGAAGCGGCAATCCGATGGACATGGCGGCCATGTCGCCCGTTCGAGCTTGGCGAGATGTTTCCTTCTTCCAGGCATCAATATGCCCTCGAATGCGCAAAGCCCATTCCTCGGCATCGACCTGCGGGAGTAGCCAGTTGCACCTGACGGTATCGGGGGTTGCGTCCAGATACGGGCTTTCCGACACAAGCTCGTCGATGCGGTCTGTGGCATGACGGAAGCGCGCCTTCAGGTTTTGCCGAAGCACTTCGGCAAGGTCATCCGTTCTCTTCTCGAAGTCCACGTTTTTGGCTGCCGGCAAGCCGAGTCCGAAGCGCGAGACACGACGTCCAATACCACGCAAAACGCCGTAGAGCGGAAGAAGCTGATGGCCCAGGCCCAGGTAGCTCCGTTCGTTGTCGGTGAGCAGGTCCAGAGAGAGGCTGGTATCATCCACCATTTTTCCCAGATGCCCCTCAACGTCACGGCAAAGGCGATCGAAGTCGTCCTTGCGAGAGACGTTCTCCGCCACCACTCTTGCACAGCGGCTGTGTATGTGTTTTATCAATGCGACATTACGCCCTTGTGCGGATGCTGAGGAAATCCAGCGATGCAATTGCCCACAGGTCTGCGTGTCCACCGGACGATACCCGCAACCGGAAGCAAACGAAGAGACGCAACTCCCGCCAGCGCCAACCGTGGCAGCGTGAGCAATCAACCGATCCTGCTGTGGGGCGGTCAGTGGCTCGGCATTTTCAGTACGGTTAAAGACTATGTGCAGCTGGGGGCCGAACCGGCGGGCATCCTGAGCCATTGTCTCGAAAACTGCAGCATCAAACCAACGCTCTTCATCCACAACGACTATGACGGTATCGAACCAGGGCAACAGATTGCAGGAGACGGCCCCTTCGTCGGCAGACAACTTGCTAGTGAAATCGGGCATATCGAAGATCACCCGCCCGCGAAAAGCGTCAAGCGTGTGTTTGAAAACGTGTACCGATCCGACTTCTCCCTTCATCGGCCCGGCACTCTTAGTCTCCACCCACTCATAACCGGGCAGGAAAAGGCCCTCGAGCAGCAACTGCTCGACACCGGCAGCGTCTTGCTCGTGGACGGCGATCACGGGCCCCAGCGTTTCGTGGGCATGAGCGCTGATGCAACTAACCTCGCGGCCAAGCAGGGAATTAAACAATGTGCTCTTGCCAGACGACGCCCCCCCCAGGAATGCCACCATGTCCGGTGCAGCCTGGGAAGACCGCTTCAGACGCATGGCTGCGCAACTGGCGCTGTCGATCGAATCCCAATCGAACCTCATTCGCCGTAGTGTGTGCAGTCCGGCTTCGCCTGCAAGACGGCTGAGATGTTGATCATCGCTATGACTCATGGGCGAGAAGCTAGCACGGGAAGAAGCAACGTGCAAACCGACAGTTCATTGCCAATGGTACCAGTGATACGACCACCGCTGAAATGCTATTCGTGGAGGAGGCGTAGATATTCCGACAGCTGGCCGTGTTGAGGCAAAGTGGTTGAGAGGAGCTTCCAGGGGTATTGGGCGACTGCATTGGAGCAGGCTCTGCTTGCAGGTAGCAGCCGGCCCCCCGGTGTTCTCCGGTGGAGGTGCATTGTTCGACGCCTCGTTTGGACGATTGGCGTCTCAATCGGACGACGATGCGACTGGCAAATCGTTGTGGGATTACCCGCTGTTGGAGGCAAGTTGTCGGCGAGAACGATAGTACAGGTAGATCAGTACATCGGTGGTGCAGACAAGAGTGACGAGTCCGACAATCCCAATGCCGATCCACTGTATGGTATTCATTGCCTCTTCTCCGCCGCGAAATGCTGGTGATGACGTTACCGGAACAATGCCCCCCTCAAGCACACGATCGTCCCGGCACGACGACCTGCACAAGCGAACGGCAACTTGAGTTTAAGATATCATCCACCCGTCGAGGCAAGAGCCTACGGTTTGATTTCCCGTTTTTTTGGGTGGGCCTGTGCAAGTTATTGGGCGTTTGGCGATTGAGGGTTGCGGGCAAAGTGTGGGCCAGATGCAAGGGCGATTGCTCGTTCGTCAGTGGGGATCATCGATTCGCGGATCCGGATGAGCCAGAATAGCCTCGCTCTGCTCCATACGGTATTTCTCAACAGCTTCTCGATAGTGCCGATCTTTGAGTCCAAGAATGGCTGCGGCACACAGTGCGGCGTTGATGGCTCCGGATTTCCCTATGGCGAAAGTGGCGACGGGAATCCCGGCAGGCATTTGCACGGTAGAGAGAAGAGAATCCATACCGCCGAGAGCAGTCGATTCCACAGGCACACCGAGAACCGGCAGAGTAGTCTTGCTGGCAACGACACCGGCGAGATGAGCCGCACCGCCGGCAGCGGCAATGAATAACTGGCAGCCCTGCTTCTCAACAGTGCTGATGAACTCGGAGAGCGCTTGCGGGGTCCGATGCGCGGAGAGAGCACGAACGTCGTGGGCAATGCCAAGCTGATCAAGTGTTTGTGATGTGTGAGTCATAACCGACCAGTCGGACTTGGAGCCCATTATCACTGCGACTAAGGGATTCATGGCGACCTCTCTGTAGTGACAGTATTCGTGTAGCACGGCCTACATTGCGCAAGTTCCAGTCGCAGTAGGCGCTGGACTATTACCGCCCTCATCCAAGGCGGTCATTACGAGCACAGTGTAGAGAATGCAGGCCGAATGACCAGAGAGGATTGAGTGATCTGCACTTCAGTCCGTGTTCGACGGCCAACCTCCCGCGGCATTAAGATCCCGTCGTGTCAGCGTACACGTATCCACCTGCGGTTGTCGCGGCACTATTGATCGTTCGAGAGAGTATACGGCCGGCGGACCAATCAAGGTTCCATCGCCAGGGTACAACGGACTGCTGCCAATCGGAAGCAGATTGTCCTCGAAGCGAATCCGACATAGTTAGTAGGTTCGCCATCTCGCATAATTGTTGCCACGGGATGATGGCCAAGTAGAATGAAAATGCTCCAGAGGGCAACGGGGTCGGGATCACGTTGGGCTAGAGCAAGTTCCATTCAAGTGAAGCGCAGACGCTCCGGTTTTCTCCCGTGGAACGTCATGTTTGGCGCTGCGCTTGAACGAACAGCGTTACAAGTGATTTGCCATCGCCGAACTCGGGACACAAGGCCGATCTTGGCTCAGTAGACTGGAACGTGTGAGGTGCTGTTAAGCTTGGTCTCATCCTCTTGCTAATCAGGGAGACCTGAGATGCAGTTGTCGCTTCGCTGGAAGATTATCCTCCTCACTGTTGTCCCGGTAATCATAATCCATCTAGCTGCTACGGCGCTGAGCATCATCAATACAAGAGACTGGACGACGACGAAAATCCAGGAGCAGATGGCCGACGTGACGCATCATTGGGCTAACTACCTGGACGGCCAACTTCGAGAGGTCGCGCAGATCGCCCGCTGCACGGCCGCCTTCATCGAACTGCACCCCGACCTCACACCGGAAGAGCTTTGCGGATTGCTGAGATCAAACGTTGAAAGAAATAAACTCGTGTATGGCTCGGCGATTTGCTTTGAACCTTACCAATACAAGCCGGATCAAAAGCTTGTTGTTCGCTACGCGTACCGGGTGGAGGACGCTATTCAAGAGGTAGATCCAGCGGCGTCCGGTTATGACTACACGGAGGCAAAGCAGGAGTACTGGCATGTTCCTAGAGACACGGAGAAGGAAACATGGACAGAACCCTACTTCGACGAGGGAGGTGGCAACATTGTCATGTCCACGTTCTCCGTTCCCTTCTTCCGCGGCGGCAAATTCTTTGGCGTGGCAACGGTTGATATTCCGCTTGAGCCGCTGAGGAAGCTTGTGCACCTCGGCACACATGAGACGGCATCATTCGCGCTGCTGAGCAAGGCCGGCAAATGGTTGTATAGTCCAGACCCTTCGAGAATAGGCAAATCATTCGAGCAAATAGAGCAATTCAGGAATAGAGATGATTTGCGCGCACTGAGCCAGGATGTCTCTGCGGGCAAGACAGGATCAAGGCGGGTATCAGGTTGGACGAGCGACAATGTGGAATGGGTGTCGTATTCCCCAATTAAGTCTGCTGGTTTCGGCCTGGCGACAGCTATAGATGAAAGGCAAGTACTGCAAGTAGTGACCAAGCAGGTTCGACGGGGCCTACTTGTGCTCGCGGTTTCGGCGCTACTGATTGTCGCCAGTCTGTGGCTTTTGTGGTTCTATGTTTCCCGTCCTATCTCCAAGATCAACCGAACAGCCGTTGCGCTGTCCAAAGGTAAGCTGGATGCTCGCACGGAAGTTGTGAGCGGAGACGAGATAGGAACGCTGGCAGCGGCATTCAACAGTATGGCTCAAAGGCTGGCCGAGCGAGAGACTGCCTTGCGAGCAAGCGAGGAGAAGCTCCGCTCGGTGATAGAGGACTTACCCATATTTCTGTGCCGCTTCCTGCCAAACGGTGAAATCATCTTTGCTAACGAAGCGTATTGCACATACTTGGGCAAGACCACCGAGGAAGTGATTGGATCATCTTTTCTCGACCAAATGCCGGCAGAAGATCGTGCGTCAGTGATGACCAACATATCGAACCTAACGGCAGAGTCGCCTACCCAGTCGCATGTCCACCGTGCAATTGGGGCAGACGGAGCGGTAAGGTGGCATCGCTGGACGACGCGTGCGATCCTCGATGCGCGGGGAGCGATCGAAACTTATCAGTCATTCGGTGAGGACGTAACGGAACGCAAGGAGGCGGAGAAGGCCTTGCGTGAGAGTGAAGAGCGCATGCAGCTCGCCTTGAGCGGCGCCGATCTGGGAACCTGGGACTGCAACTTCGTAACCGGCGAGGCCACTTTCAACGATCGATGGGCAGAGATGCTCGGGTATTCCCTTGACGAGTTGGAGCCGAAAATCGCCTCGTGGGAACACCTGCTGCATCCCGATGACGCCGCAAGAGTTCAGGAGGTTCTGAATGCACACTTGGATCGTAGGACTGAAGGCTATGAGACTGAGCATCGGTTAAGGCACAAGTCGGGATACTGGGTCTGGGTTCTGACCAAGGGACGAGTCATAGAGCGAGACGCCGACGGAAAACCGATTCGGGCATGCGGAACTCATTTGGATATTACCGAACGCAAACAAGCGGAAGAAGCTCTGCAGGAAAACGAACGCAAACTCCGCGAGGCTCAGGAGTTGGCGCACATAGGCAACTGGCATTGGAATGTACTGACAGGCGATGTCCAATGGTCGGTTGAGGTGTTCCGGATATTCCATCTGGACCCAAAGGAATTCAGGCCGCAAATCGATTCTATCATGGCTCTTTCGCCTTGGCCGGACAGCCATGAACGACACAAGGAACTCATGCAGCGAGCAATGGTAAGTCGTGAGCCAGGGTCATTTGAGCAGAAGTTCCTAAGGCCGGACGGCACTATCGGATACTACCTTTCGACGTTTCGAGGAGTATACAACGAAGATGGCGACGTGATTGCAATGGAGGGAACGGTTCAGGATATCACTGACCGCAAGAAGGCAGACAAGGAGCGACAGGAGCACATTGCTTTTCTGCGAAGCCTGGATCAGGTAAACCAGGCTATTCAACAGGCCGACGACGTTGAGCACATGCTAAACGAGGTGGTTAATGCCGCCTTCTCAATCTTCGAATGCGACCGTGCGTGGCTGGCGTTTCCTTGTGATCCACAAGCGGAGACATTCCGTGTTCCCGTCGAGGCATCCCGTCCGGAGTATCCCGGCGTGCACGACAAGTATTTGCGGATACCGATGGAAGCCGGATACCGCGAACTGTGTGAAAAGGCGTTGGAGACGGAGGGAACAGTAACGTATGGTCCTGCCTGCGACTACCCTCTGGGAAACAAACTGACCGAGGCATTCGGAGTGCAATCACTGATGGGAATGTGCATCAAACCGAAGGCCGGCAGGCCGTGGATGTTCGGAATGCACCAATGCTCGGAGGCACGAACATGGACAGAGGATGAGCGACGCCTATTCACAGAAATAAGTAACCGCGTATCCAATGCTCTATCCACATTGGTGATACTGCAGAATCTGCGAGAGAATGAAGAGGAACTTTCGCTGGCACTTGACGTGGCCAAGGCGGGAGTTTGGCGTTGGAACGTCAAAACAGGATCGCTACTGCTGGACGACAACTTCCACGAGATTCTTGGCTATGAACACAAGCGGTTGCCGAACAACCTGGAGCAATGGCGAGAGTACTTCCATCCTGATGACGTGGATGGCACTTTTGCCAAATGCGAGGCCCATTTTCGAGGAGACGTTCCCTTCTACGAACATGAGCACCGGCTTCGAAGTGCCAGTGGTGATTGGTATTGGGTCTTTAGTCGCGGCCGAATAGTCAGCCGGGATCGCGACGATAAGCCGGAATGGTTTACCGGAGTGGCTGTGGATGTAACAGATATGAAGTTGGCGGAGATGAGGCTGCGTGAGGCGCAGGCATACATTTCCAACATTATCGATTCCATGCCATCTGTTCTAGTAGGTGTAGATCTCGACGGCAGGGTTACGCAATGGAATGCTGAAGCTCAGCGAGTAACAGGGCTCGCAGCCAAAGATGCCGTCGGCCAATCGCTGGCGCAGGCTTTTCCAAGACTGGCAAGTGAAATGGAGAGAGTCAGGGAGGCCATCAGAACGCGCCGAACTGTTTCGGACACGAAACTGGCAAGCCAGGAAGACCGCATGACTCGCTATGAGGATATAACGGTTTACCCGTTATTGGCAGACATGGAGGGAGCGGTAATCCGCCTCGATAATGTAACGGAGCGAGTTCGTATTGAGGAGATCATGGTACAAACAGAGAAGATGTTGTCTGTGGGTGGGCTCGCGGCGGGAATGGCGCACGAGATCAATAACCCCTTGGGCGGCATGATGCAAGCAGCCCAAAACATAGAGCGACGCGTTTCTACCGAGATTCCCGCAAACATTGAAGCTGCCGATCGCTGCGGGACGACATTGGCCACGATTCGAAAGTACCTGGATCAACGAGAGATATTCACTTTTCTTCACGGGATTCGCGAGTGCGGTGCCCGGGCAGCAGAGATCGTCAGCAACATGCTGCAATTCAGCCGCAAGAGCAGCTCGCAACCATCGGCGGTAAGCATCGTCGACATGATCAACCGATCAATCAAGCTTGCCGCTCAGGACTACGACTTGAAGAAGAAATACGATTTTCGCCATATCGAGATAGTCCGTGAATTCGACGACGATCTGCCCAACGTGCTTGTCGTCGATACAGAAATCGAGCAAGTATTGCTGAACGTGCTCAAGAACGGTGCCCAGGCCATGCAGGACAACCCTCCGGAAAGGCCACCGAAACTCACTCTGCGCTGCCGCGTCCATGGGCCAATGCTGCGCATTGAGGTGGAGGACAACGGACCGGGCATGTCGGAGGAAACGCGGAAACGAGTGTTTGAGCCCTTCTTTACGACGAAGGAGGTAGGATCAGGAACGGGCTTGGGTTTATCCGTTTCTTACTTCATCATTACGGAAAACCACGGTGGCGAGATGGAGGTAGAATCGTATCCCGATGGCGGGGCTAGATTCATAATACAATTGCCGTCCATAATGTGATGAGTCGGTGCAAAGCAGAAGCGGACTTGACCATGATGAAAGTCGAAAAGATAGAACACAATCAGCTTCACTTGCAGAACGAGGCGAGCTTCGCCGAAGTGGGAGTGGTGGAAAGCAATGCGAAAGAAAGACGATGAGCCAGTGGTAGCAGAACTGCAAACACGAGACGGTGAGCCTAAGCACTCATACGGTAATCGGCGATCCAGCTGGGCATTTGTCGCTGTTGGCAGTATTGCCTTTATTCTTTTCTGCTTCGGCACATACACAGTCGCGAAAGATTATGTAATAGCCAAAGCTGAGCAGGAAGTCGAGGACTTGCTCCTGCAACACCGTGGTATTCACCACTACATCCAACGCAACATGCATCCGGAGCTTTACCGTCTGAAGGACGAAGGAGAACTCCCCGATGAATTCTACTCTCCGGTCCTCTTCTCATCATCATACATGGTGAGAAACATGCATGACTATATAAACGAGGAGAGGGAGAAGCTCGGCAAGGATAGACTGTACTACAAGATGGCGGCCGACAATCCGCGCAACCCTGTAAACATAGCAGATGTTGAGGAATGCCGAATCCTGCGAATGTTCAACAACAACCACAATCTCAACGAACTCAAGAGCGTAGTCAAAGCTGATGGCCGCTCCTATCTCCAGGTGGCGCTGCCTTTCTTAACAACAGGAGAGGCCTGTCTGAGGTGCCATGGAAGACGTGAAGACGCCCCGCCGCAGTTGCAGGCACGCTACCCGGGAATGGGAGGCTTTGGTGATAAGGTCGGCAATATCAGGGCCATTGAGTCGATTCGGATCCCGCTCGATGAACGTTTGAGTATAGCCAATGTAATACTGCTTGCTGCAGGAGTTGTTGGGTTGGGTGTCATAGGACTAGTTGGATTCAACTATCGCCTGCAGAGAACCGTAGCAACCAGGACAGGGCAACTACAAGACAGCGAAGAGAGATTCAGGGCAGCGTTTGAATCGGCAACGGATTGTATCTCTATTTGGGATAAATATTATGACTGCCTGTATGCTAACTCCGCTGTAATCGACCACTTTCAGAGGACACGCGAAGAAACGGTCGGCAGGAACATGCGACGTATTCTCGCCGACACGCCAGAAGCACTGCAACAGTGGATGCACCGCATAGATGAGGTCTTCGAGAGGTGCGAACCGTGCTTCTTTGAGGACAAGACAGTCGTGGAGGACAAGCTGTCCTACGGGGAATCTATGTTAACACCTATCCGCGACGCAAACGACAATGTCGCTGCCGTCTGTGTCCTGTATCGTGACGTTACGGAGCGCCGGCAGGCGCAGGAGAACATCCGACAACTTCGAAACTACCTTTCCAACATCATTGACTCCATGCCCTCTGTGTTGATTGGCGTCGACGCTGAGGGTTGCGTCAGCCAGTGGAACAAAGAGGCGCAGCAGTACACGGGCATCGAAGCGTCATGTGCTGTGGGAAAGCCACTCTCGGAAGTCATTCCCCGGTTTGCGTCCAAGATGGAAGAGATGCGACAAACGATCCAATCGCGGAGCACACACTTTGAACGGCAGCATGCCCGAAAAGAGGGAACTGAGATCCGCTATGAGGACATTACGTTTTACCCCTTGATCGCCAATGGAGTTGAAGGGGCTGTGATCCGTGTGGACGACGTAACCGAACGAGTGCGCATTGAGCAGATGATGGTTCAGGCGGAGAAGATGCTCTCGATCGGAGGATTGGCGGCCGGAATGGCCCACGAAATAAACAATCCGCTTGGGGGAATAATGCAAGCCGTACAGAACATCGAGAGGCGAGTATCTGGGGAGCTGCACGACAACAGCGACATAGCCAAAGAATGTGGTACAACCCTGGAAGCTATCCAAGCATACCTTGAACAGCGAAGTGTCTTCACGTTCCTGCAGGCGATCCGCGAAGCTGGATCGCGAGCGGCTGAGATAGTGGATAACATGCTTCAGTTCAGTCGTAAAAGCGGTGACCACGCATCGAAGGTGGTTGTAACGGATCTGATCGATCGATCGATCACTCTGGCTGGCCAGGACTACGACCTGAGGAAGAAGTATGACTTCCGCCATATCGAAATCATACGTGAATTCCAGGCGGAGATCCCCGAGGTATCGGCAGTAGGCACGGAGATCGAACAAGTGATCCTGAATCTGCTGAAAAACGGGGCACAGGCAATGCAGAGCAATACGGCAGAGCGTCCACCCCGATTCATCCTGCGATGTGTGACCGAAGCAAACACGGTGCGCATCGAAGTTGAAGACAATGGCCCGGGAATGCATGAGGACATTCGCAAGCGAGTGTTCGAACCGTTCTTCACAACGAAGGATGTCGGCACCGGCACGGGACTCGGACTTTCCGTGTCCTACTTCATTATCACGGAAAACCATAAAGGCGAAATGGCCGTCGAGTCATACCCCGGCGGGGGCGCAAAGTTCATCATATGGCTGCCAGTGGAGCGATAGAAGACACACAACGGCAAAGTCTCTCCCATCCCTCACACATTAGGGCTCGGCTGGCCGTCATACGGCTACTCTGTCTGGCCTGAGAAGGTCTGTAGTAATCACCACGGAAGACATCTCTGAGATAGACAGGCTAGCCAATGGTCACTTGCTCTTCAGGATAGTCATACTTGGCACCCGCGCTGCCGCCGGCAAGCGCGATCATTACTGTGAGCGGCCCGAGTCGCCCCGCAAACATGGCCAGCATGATAGCTATTTTCCCCAACAAAGTAAGATGGGACGTGATACCCATGGAAAGGCCTACTGTTCCGCAAGCGGATATAACCTCGAAAAGAATCTCCTGCAGGGTTGCAGATTCGGTCAACGACAGGATCAAGGTTGTCGTGGCAACCACGCCCGACAGCAGAAGAACGACCGCGGCCGACCTGCGAACAATGGCAGAAGGAATAGTGCGTCCGAATGCCTCCACCTCGCCGCGCTGCCGCATGGTGTTGATTACACCCAGGACAAGCACGGCAATGGCCACCGTCTTGACTCCGCCTGCCGTCGACGCCGGTGAACCGCCAATGAACATTAAAATCATCAGGAGAAAGGAACTGGCAGTTGAAAGAGAGTCGGAATCCATCTCAACTGAGTTGAAGCCCGCGGTTCGCGATGTCACGGACATGAAACAGGCAGCCCCCAAGCGGTCCAATGCGGGAAGAGTCGACATCACTGTGCGATCGTTCGTCGCTTTGCGTCCGACATTCGGGTTTACGGATTCAAAAAAGAAGAAAAGGCCCCAGGGGACAACGATCAGAAGCAGTGTACTGGAAAGCACAAGCTTGGAGTGAAGTTTCAATCGATAGGGAGCATAGCTGCCTGACATGCGGTTGCTCACACAAGTCAGATTGGATCGATAGGCGCGCATCGCCCACTTGTGCCGGAACCACCCCAGCAAATCCTGTAATACTGGAAAACCAAGTCCACCAACTACAATAAGCGGCATAATGGCACAGTACAGACCAAGCGAATGGCCAAAGCCGGAAAGGCTATCAGTCTGCAACGCAAATCCGGCGTTGCAGAAAGCGCTCACGGCATGAAAGACAGAGCAAAAAACACTGTCGCCAGTTGAGTCGCAGACAGAGGCGAACATTGGGTAGCAAACGACTGCGCCAGCGGCCTCACAGACAACTGTGGTTATTACAATGAATCGAACTACAGCTCCCATCCTTCCAATTGTTTGGCTGCTCGTTGCATCCTGCAACACGAGCGATTGCCGCAAAGACAGCTGCTTGCCCATTAATAGGGCAAAAAGCGTTGAGGAAATCATAATTCCCAAGCCACCAAGCTGTATAAGGCAGAGGATTATAATCTGGCCAAAGCGAGTGTAGTCTCTGCCTGTGTCACAAACGATCAGCCCCGTCACGCAAGTGGCGCTAGTCGACGTGAAGAAGGATTGAACCAGGCGTTCGCCAACGCTGTCGGGCTGAGGGCTTGTAGCTGTTGTTGCTCTTGGCAAAGCCAACAGCAGACCACCAATAACAATAACCAGAAGGAAGGATAGTACTAAAAGCCTCGCCGGGTGCAGGCGCCGTTGTGACATCTCGATATTCCAACGGATCACAGCAGCGGCAATACGCACGACGAGCAGGATCTGCAGAGTAGCGACGTAGGCAGTTGAGACCTTCAAGAGCATCTTGTGAGCGAGCCCAACTTCGCTGGCAAGCAAAGCCAATGCCAGGAGAATAAGCAGAACGTCGGGCCATCGCCGCTTTCCCTCCGCCAGCCTATCAGTCGCCTTTGCCAGAGAAGTGATAACATCAGCCAAGTACGCAGCTATGGCCAACAGTTGCACAGACACAAGCTGCCAGACAGGAAGCAGGGGCTCAGCAAAACCATACTCGAGACAGAGTGATATGAGCGCTGCAAGTGACAAGACAACCAACACCCAGCGTCGCAATGGCACCTCTGCTCGACCAGTCGCTCGAGAAACCGGAATGTTGTCGACGCTCATCACCATCGTCGCTTGTATACACTCCTATCAAAGCCAATCTGCGAGCGGATCACTCCGCCAGTCCTGCAGAGCTGGTTTTCACATCAAGCTGCTCGCAAAGCCAGTCACTGATCCTTGCTAGTGCTTGCGGAGCAATCGTCTCCTCGATCGATTGGTATTCCTGCAGGAGCCCAGTTCGAGCCGTTTGAAACAGGTGATTCAGCCCTTGTAGTTCCACACTAGTAACATCGCGGTTGCTCGTCTTCAGCATGGTGTCCTTGAGAGCCGCAAGGTTCTCTCGCGGCGGCACCTGGAAGTCAAGAGAGCCTATCAATACTAAGCTGGGGCAAGTCACCTTAGCCCAACTCGCTCGTGGATCATGCTTGAGAAACCAACGCATCCAAGGCGAGGCCACGAACCGGTATTGTTGATCTACGAGCGCGTCCACCTTGCCCTGCTCCGGCGCTGTTCCGGAGGCGCTCAACTCATGCGTTATCAGCTCTCGAAGGGAAGCTCGGATGCTATCCTCTGAGCTGTCTGAAGTCACCAGGGAGAGCAATCGTCTATGAATACGCGAGTGCTCCTCAATCCAATCCTCACGACTGCCGGCGGCGCGCAGGGCGGCCTCCAACTGCGCATTCAGCAGTTTGTCTCCCGGCAAGACGGATCCCGCCATCGATACTATGCAGGCCACGTTGGCGCCTCGTGAGGCAACCAAAGGAGCAATTACACCGCCTTCACTGTGACCGAGAAGTGCGATGCGCTTACCATCTACCTCGCTCTGCTTCTTAAGAAAATCCATGCCGGCGGCAACATCTCCAGCCAAATCCTCGGAGGTGGAATTCATTGTGCTTCCACTGGACCCGCCAACGCCTCGATCATCCACACGCAAGACTGCAATGCCCCGACGAGTCAAGTGATCTGCCAAAACAAAAAAGAGCTTGTGCCCAAAGATGGTTTCATCTCGATCCTGAGCGCCAGAACCGCTGATTAGTAGCACAGCCGGGTGTTTGCCAGATCCGCTCGGAATAGTCAGAGTGCCGGCGAGGTTGGTGTTGTCAGCAGTGTTTACGTAATGGACGTCTTTCGCTTCGTATGGAAACGGCGGCACAGGTGTTTGCGGCCTGGGCGGCAGCAGGTCCCCAGTCCCCTCTTTAGTGGTTATCTCCATGCTCACAGAGAAGGTCATGCCATGCTGTTCCATCGTACCCGACGCAACACCGGCGTTGCTGCGCTGCAACTTGAAAACAGCGTTGGCAGGCGCAGGAATGGCAAAACCGAGTGATTGATCACTGTAGACAACGTTCTCCAGAGGCAGGTCCTTGGCCCCCTGAATTGGGATATTGATGAATGCCAACGGTTTCTGGTTTTCGCTGCCTGGGCGGAACTCGATTGAGAAGAGCAGTGGCCTACCCGGCACCTCAATAACGCCCTTCCACCATTGCCCATCAGCAGGCAGCGGCGTCGCCGGTGCGCCTTGGCTGTTAGCCACAACAATCGAGACAGGCAGGAGAAGTAGCAAGGCAGATATTGGCATTGTGCGCCATGCGCGAGATAAGATGGCCTCAAGCATCATCGGTCTCCTGGAGCAAGCTCTACTAGAGTGCATCGCCGGAACCCTGCTTGCTCCGGGCGCACATGACGATCCGATAAGAAGAGTTCTCGAAAACGTCATAATCAAGTGCCTTCTTGGAGTCGAAGGCAAACATCAGAGAACTCTAATGCCTGAACCCATCGGGCACAAGATAAACCGTTGAACTGACCGGAGATAACAGAGATAACCTTTCCGATCAGAACCGGCTTCCGGCGAATGAGTGATCAGTCTATGTTCAAGGTCTCCGGCAATGTCTCGAAGTGTTGCTCAAACCCTGGCAGGACTATGGTGACGCCACGCGGCGGTCGAGCATTACCGCCGCCTTTGAAAACAAGCTTGCCTTCGCTGCAGCTGATTCTATAACTGATCGTTCCGAAATAGGTGGGAGCGTCGACCACCTCCACAACCATTCCTTCACGCAGCCATTCCTTGTGAATACCCTTACCAAGGATTAGCGAACCATCATGCTCGTAGACGAACAAACTACGGAAGGTGACGATGAACTCAGCGCCAATCCACATATGGGGCATATCGCCAAGATAGTGGGGCACAGTCGGCTGAGACGTGACCACTTCTGCCCAATGATTCCATGCCGCCGGGCGACGCATGCTCATCAGATGGTCGATCAGCACCCATGCACGATCAACCTGGCCAACTATTAGGCTGGCGAGCGCCGTGCGAATCTCGTAGGGGGTGAAGCCTCCCTTGGAGAAATCACTAATCCTGGGCAGCAGCGTGCCGCGGAAGTACTTGTCGAATGTGGCGGCGAATGCATCCGCTGGCAAACTGCGATACTCGTCGTTGGGCCAGACAGAGATGGCTGTGGATGTGGCGTCGAAATCACATTTTTCCGCACAACCGGGAATGAACTCGGCGTTTGCACGCTTTCGCACAAGAGCAATGGAATCAAGCGTACCCCGCCGCAAGAGAGCTTCCTGCTCGGACATCCATTTCGTCTGCTCAGCAGTACCGGCAATCTCAGCGAGCATCTGTCCATCCTTCCAGCCCTTGAGAGCCCAGAAATCATCCCAATAGCTGTGCATAGGAGGGATATAGCCTTCATGGCTAACCGACTTAGGAAGAATACCACGGAATGCTGGATCGGCGGCAGAAAGCTCCTCATTCCGCAACTTCTCCAGGAACTTCAGGGCCTTTACCACTGCAGCGTATTGCGCCTTGGCGAAATCTCTATCTCCAGTGAAGCGAACATACTCAGCGCAGGCAAAGACAAAGGCTCCCTGCCCATCGTACTCCGGCCAATCAAGACAGAATCCCGGCCGTTCGCCATTGGCATGAACGATGCAAGGCATCTCGCCACTGGGTAGCTGCTGCTTGGCGAACCACTCAATGAAGCCTCGCGCCTCGCGATAGCAACCAAGGCGGAGCATTGCTGCGACAATTTCCGCCCCGTCCCGGATCCAGCCCTTCTCATAGTTGCGGCAGCCAGGCTGAAGTACATTACCATCTCTAGTAATCAAGGCGTAAGCAAGATTGCTGCGAAACGTGTTCAGAAGCTTGCGGTCTGGAATGTCGAATCTGACCTTATTGAGCCGACTCTTCCAATGCAGCCTCGTGGCTTCGTAGGCTTGGGCCACGTCTTGCTCATCGAAACCGACAACCGCATCTCTAGCCCCGTCCAGGGGAATGACCACAGCGTATTGTTGGGACGACTTCGGCGGCAAATCGAAAACATATTCCGCTGCGGCAGATGCGCGGCCAGTACTGTCCGACACGGCATGGCTACCGGGAAGAACACCCTTGGCCAGTGACTGCACTATATCGTCAGCCTCGGCGAAGCTTTGCGCCCCGAACGCATGGGGCCGCCGAAGCAATTGGAGAGGTTGAACTGTGTTTACCACAATCGTTCGCCCCTCGTTTTCGACAGCCACATCAGAGACATCGGCCATCCCACCGTACATCGTCGGTGGCACAAGTTGAAAAGGTCGGATTGCCAAGTATAGCTTGCCTGAGACCCGTCCGTCGGAGGTGTTCTCCACTGTGTATGTAACGTAGCTATCCGCGCGGTCACCTTTCCCCCAAGTGAATGCTCGCACCGTTAGACGTAGCGGTTTGTAGGTCCAAGTCACGGTTGGTATCGGCAAGTACCCTTCGTCGAGACTCTGCTTCAGACTGACGTCGGCAGATGTGATCAGTTTCCCGTCAACGTAAAGAAAGGGAGAGACGGAGAACGACTTGGAACGGATTTCAAAGGTCCCTTCTTCGCCTAATGCGCTCTCGTATTGAGCATCTTCGACGCCAGTAATAGTCCAATAGACCTGCTTTCCCTCTATCCATCTTGGGTAATACCCATCAGGTGCACTCTCTGCCGCAAGTCGATAGCGATCAGCCTCCGGCAAGACCCTCACATCGTCAGTAAGGCGAACGTCTCCTGGAATGATTCCCCCATCGCCACCAAAGTCATGGATCCGGAAGGCGAACTTGTTCAACTCGCCACTTCGCAAATACCGACCGACGCGCACGTATGACGGAATCCTGTTCATGGTTTCCGAGTCGCTCATCATGTCGCCTCGGCCTCCGGCCAGCTCGCCGTTAACGTACAGCTCGTAGGCGTCGTCGACACCGGCCACAAGTGCGAAGACATCATCGCCCCTGATGTCAGCAGGAACGGTCAAGTCGCAACGATACCAGGCATAGCCGTCGTAACCGGGACAGCAGTCTTCCTCCCAGGCCCGGCCAATGCTCGCCGGCTGCCAATCTTGAGCATCACGTTGGGCAACTGCCCAGCCCAGTTCCTGACCGCGATTCTCGGGATCGGTGCGAAACCACCACGGTCCATCAAACTGCACGACGGCGGCACTGGCAGAGGAGAGGAAGAGCAAGCCGGTCGAGACAAAGCAAGCGACAGCACGCATAACGTTACTCCCATTTCGACAAAGCGATTGGCACAAAGAAGATACTAGCAGAAGGTGGAGCGGCTCGGTGTGGGTCGAGCCGCTCCACCCCGTACGCTGTACGGGCCTGCGAATGAAAGCGCTTTCATTCTAGCTTCATTGCGTGATCGATGCAAGACGCAAGAGTACTGCCGTTCCGGTGCTTCGAGCTTTGTAGAGCAACACGCCTGTGCATAAATGGCGCAGTACGAAAGTGGGGCCTCCGTCCACTCTTGGTAGCAAAACCTTCTCCAATCGCCAAAGTCGGGTAGTGGGCCGGACTGTCCTCCTTTGGCGAATGGAAGCACGCATGTAAGACTGCGTCATGCGCGCCGATTCGCTCACCTAATGCCTACGACTCACTCGCTGGCACGATACTCGCGGCACGGAAGCCCCACATCAAACATTGAGCCAATTGCAGCGCATCTGGGAATGCCGCAGTGGGCGATTCCTTCAGCACGGCCAACGTGATGGCACAAAGCAGCCAAACAAACCTCGACCGGTATTGCCCAGTTCAGGCGACTCTCACTATGGATGGCCCAGTTCAAGCGACCCGTCTCGAACTGCCAACGATTCTACGTCCTCAGAATCCAAACGCAAGGTCAAGGTCAGAGACAGATCCCGGTGGCAAACGATTCGGCAGTGACCGCGATCAAGGTTGATAAGCCGCGGTCGTATTTCCGCAAAAACGGTCAAGCAGCCAACCGGCATGTGCGGTAGTCTCCGGGCATAGGAGGATCACATGAAACGATCAACAACAGAGACGTATCAAGAGCGTATCCTGCGGGTACTGATTCACATACAGAATCACCTGGACGACGATTTGTCTCTCGAATACCTAGCGGGCGTAGCAGTATTCTCGCCCTACCACTTCCATCGGGTCTTTCGAGGCATGGTGGGTGAATCGGTGAAGGAACATATCCGACGTCTGCGCATGGAGCGAGCCGCCAACCGTCTGAAACTGAGCGACGTTCCGATTACGCAGATTGCTCTGGAGTCCGGCCTGGAAACACATGAGGGCTTCAGCCGCGCTTTCAGGGCCATGTTCGATCAATCACCGACTGAGTTTCGCAAGGAGCATCAGTCGATTCGTTTCCAGGATGTCCCCTCGGGTGTTCACTACTCACCGGACGGGGATTTGCGTTTTTTCAACCCCATTACTCGGAATGCACAATCCATGAACGTCGAAGTCAAACAAATGGAACCAACGAAGGTAGCTTTCATCCGTCACATAGGCCCCTATATGGAAGTTGGTGAAACCTGGGGAAAACTATGTGCGTGGGCCGGCCGCAACGGCTTGTTCGGCCCGAATACGCGATGTTTTGGTCTGTCGTATGACGATCCAGCAGTAACGCCTCCGGAGAAACTGCGCTACGATGCATGCATCTCCGTTGATGATTCGGTAGATCCACAAGGAGACATAGGTATCCAAACGATAGGAGGAGGAGAGTACGCGGTCACGACTCATAGAGGGCCGTATGAGAATTTCGCGGACACTTATGCGACTCTGTGCGGTCAGTGGCTTCCGACAAGTGGCAAAGAGATCCGCAGCGACCCGGCGATAGAATGGTACAAGAATTCGCCACAGGATACCGCCCCTCAGGACCTCATCACCGACATTTACCTTCCCGTAGAGTAATGTCAAAGCCGTTGCCACAGGGCGGGCTGTCAGCGCGTACAGCGCACTGACCGCCCGCCTAACGCACTTGGTGACATTCATATAGAAGGAGAGGCCATCTGCGAACTCACTGATGTATCTGCTGATCGATCTCCGCAAGTGCTTCCCGCGCGATCCGGAGATTTGGGTTTAGCCGAAGCGCATTTCTATACTCAGTGGCTGCTTCTTCCAGCCGCCCCTGAAACTTCAGTAGATCTGCCATCGCAGAGTGCGTTTGAGCTTGGTTTGGATCCAAACGCAACGACGCCTGAAACGCTTCAATCGCGTCATTCGTTCTACCGTGCATCCCCAGGGCTATACCCAGGAAGTAGAACGCCTGTGAATCCTGCGGATTATACTTAACCGCATCCCGTAGATGCAGAATGCTCTCGTCCACTCTCCTCGCCAGAAGCAGCGTCTGCCCGAGCAGAGTGCGGTGAGATCCGCTGATTTCGGGGCAGGAAGCGACAATCTTCAACAACTGCTCCGCTGCGGCGTCGAATCGCCGGCTATCTTTCAGCACCAGAGCGAGATTGTGACGAGTCAGACAGTCTCTGCTATCCTCTTCCAACAACTCCTCGTACAATCGTATGGCGTCATCAGCCTTCCCGAGTTTTGCCAACGCATTTCCAAGGTTGTTGATGGCTCGGCGGTTATGCGGGTCAAGCTCGACCACTCTGTCAAACAAGCTCACTGCTTGTTCGACATCGCCCTTATTCATCATGATATTCCCAAGATTGTAGGCACTGCGATCGCATTGTGGATTCACCTTTAGCGCTAGGCGATACTCCCAAGCAGCCTCATCCGAACGATCTTTCCGCTCCAGGGCCACGCCACGCATGAAGTGGTAATCCGACTGGTCAGGGCGATAGTGGACAAACGGATAGTTCACCACCGCAAACACGAGCCCGAGAACGATGACGCTCGGCGCAAGTTCACGGAACCTGCGAGAAACAACCAGCCTCACCAGCATACACAGTGCATCTGCAACAAATGGTATCAAGACAGGAACAACAGGAAGGCGATACCTTGCCGAGACAAAAAACGGAAGGACAGCGACGAAACTCGCGAGCACAACACTCACGAACAGAAGCGTAGTATGACGCCGTACAGCTGCGCAGCATTCGTCGCATCCATCTCCCCTTCTGTCTCGCAGCAATTGCCCGGCAAGCCCCACAATGGCAAGCGACATCACCAGCGAAAAACTGCCTGGGAGGTTCCTCAACAACGGCGACGCAGCACGCTCGCATTCGACAATCGAGTTGTGCGAAACCTCCCGTGGCCCCCAAAAGAGCAAGGTTTTTTTCAGAAGAAGCCCAATTGTCCCACGCGGATTCTCGCGTATATGATGGCAGGCTTTCCGCGCGAAGAATGACGAAACCTCTGACGCCTTCAGGTCTCTGCCAACTTCCCGCTCGACAGCCTCGGCAATCGTACCGTAGTCGAAGCATGTACCGAATTCACCGTATCCTGGCAAAACACGAGCGCACAGGCCATTGGCTTCTGAGTTGTTTCCGATGTAAAGGTTGATACCTCCGTTGGATGAGACGAGAACGAAATCGCCTGCGACAATGAAGTTTCGCACTGTAGCCGGCGCCACAGCCAGGGCACAACCGGCCAACAGCATCGATGAGGCAAAAGCTGAAGCACGCCAGCTCTGCCTGCAAGGTCGCGTGCAAAGTATCCACACAGCCAGTACTGGCAACAGCAGCAGCGATGTTGGTCGGACCAATGCGGAGAACCCCAGCAGGATCCCACCCACGAGCGACAGCCAATACGTCGGTCTCTCCAACCACAACGCCAGTACGAAGATCACAGCAAGAAGCAGAGAGATGAACAGGCCAACCGCCTGCAATTCCTGCTCAAAGAAGATCAACGGCCAGGACACTGCGTATAATGCGGCTGCAACAAGTCCAGTTGCCGCGTCACGCCAGCGCCGAGCAATCAAGAACAGTAGCACGCAACTGATCAGCGCAAGCGCAAATTGAGCGATACGCGGCGTCACGTACCCCGGACCGGCTACAACATAAACAGCAGCGAGGAAATAGGGATAGCCTGGTGGACGCAAGAATGGCCGACTTCGTATCTCAGGGTCAGCCAAGCCACTCGGGGGTTCCCACTCGCCGAACGCGAGCCCTCGTGCCCAGTAGTCATGAAATTGTGCGTCAATCGCTGGAGCGCAGAACCTCGGGTTTTCCACGTTTTCTCGCAGGTACGCCAAGCGCAGTGCGAATCCCAGAACAAGGATACCACCTAGAATCAGCCACTCCCGGCCCCACGAGCGACAACCGTGTCCGAGTGCATCACGCCTCTCCTCCTTTGCGTTACCACAACTCGACTTGGCTGTTTGCCTCACCTTATCCTCCACGGCAATCGTCAAGCTGAACACATCGATAGCCCGGCTGCACTGCCCACTCTTCCAACGGGCTTTGGAGCAAGTGTAACCACACACAGTTCGAAAGCCAGTCGGCACCCGAGTGCACAGCCGGCAGGATAATCTGACAAGGGCTCGCCCGTGAAACGTACTCCAACAATCGCGCCGCAGCCCCAAGGTGCGATAACATAGGATTGGCCGAATCTTTCGAGCGGATTTCGGCGTCAATTCCTCTGTGGCCTTGCAGTCATTATAATGGGAGACGTCCACATAGCCTGGAGCACAAGATGAGCGACATGCCCAGCGAACCACTGGAAACTCAACAACTGCTCGAGAGAATCAACATCGGAGATGGCGCTGCTGTTGAAGAGCTCTTTGCCATCCATCGCTCGTTTCTGCGCCGACTGGTCCAATCACGAATGGACCCCAGATTGCGTCAGCGAGTCGATCCATCGGACATCGTCCAGGAAGCTCAGCTCGAGGCAAGTCGACGCTTGGCAACCTACGCTCAGAACCGACCAATGGGATTCAGGCTATGGCTGAGACAGATTGCCTACGATCGTCTCATTATGCTACAGCGAAAACACGTCCAAGCGAAGCGGCGAACAGTAACTCGCGACACATATGGACAAGACTATTCCTCGATTCAACTTGCTCAATGTCTCGTATCGGAGGATCCCACCCCCAGCCAATGCCTGGTGCGCAACGAACTAAAGCACCGCGTACACCGCGCCGTATCGAACCTACGTCCACTTGACCGCGAAATCATTCTCATGCGCAGCTTTGAGGGATTATCCAACCGAGAAGTGGCCATACTGATAGAAATCGACCCATCATCGGCGAGCAGACGCTATGGGCGTGCCTTGCTCCGCCTGCGAACGCTGCTGATGGACCTGGAAGCCCAGGAGAGAAAATAGTGAAAGACACCCACTCTTCTCACGATGTCTCTGCTGAGGCTCTACTAGGTCGCGTGGCGGACGAGTTTACTGATCGCCTGCATCGCGGCGAGAACCCGGAGATCGAAGAATACGCTAACCGCTACCCTGAAATCGCAGCCGTGATCAACCAAGTATTTCCGGCTCTACGGGAAATACCTGATGCCGATGGAACCGGGGCATCTACAGCCGGTGACTCGCACATCCCCAACCAGCTTGGAGACTACCGCATCATCCGTCAGATTGCTCGGGGGGGCATGGGTGTTGTCTACGAAGCAGCCCAGATTTCCCTGGATAGACGTGTGGCCCTAAAAGTCCTTCCCTTCGCAGCAGTACTTGATCAGAAGCAGCTTCAGCGGTTCAAAAACGAGTCTCACGCCGCCGCACAACTGCATCACACGAATATAGTTCCCGTCTTCTCCGTAGGCTGTGAACGCGGCGTTTACTACTACGCCATGCAGCACATAGATGGGCAACCGCTTTCAACTGTCATCGCGGAGCTACGCCAGCAGGCAGGACTGGCCTGCGCAAGCAACACTGACTTCAGTATGTCGGACATTGCTGACAGCCTCGCGCGAGGTCAATGGCACAACTCGCGGGAACAGCATCACGCCACTGCGGTTCGACATAGCTCAACCGACTCCGTCACGGATGATGCCATTCCGACTCATACTGCCAAGGGCATAGCAACCAGCACTGTGTTTTTCCAATCTGTTGCCCAACTCGGCGTTCAGGCAGCTGAGGCTCTTCACCACGCACATGAGCGAGGCGTCATACACAGAGACATCAAGCCGGCGAACCTACTTCTCGACAAGGAGGGACATCTTTGGGTCACCGACTTTGGTTTGGCAAGTATGCAGACCGATTCCTCCCTCACTGTCTCGGGAGATTTGCTGGGAACTCTCCGCTACATGAGTCCCGAGCAGGCCATGGCCAAACGTACACCGCTCGATGAACGCACCGATCTGTACTCGCTTGGAATAACACTTTACGAGCTAGTTACACTGCGTCCCGCATTTGAGGGACGTGACAGACAAGAGCTTCTATGGGAAATAGCAACCAGCGAACCGCCTCCGCTTCGTCAACTAAACCCTGCGGCGCCAAGAGAATTGGCCATCATAGTAACCAAAGCGATATCCAAGGACCCCGCAGATAGATACGCAAGTGCCAAAGAACTCGCCGACGACCTTACACGGTTTCTTGCCAATCGCCCAATACTCGCACAGCCACCGACCATGCTGGATCGCGCAACCAAATGGGCGCGGAGACATCGTTCCGCGGTACTGATTGCCGCCAGCCTTCTAATCGTCTCTCTTCTCGCCCTCTCTGCTAGCACAGTGCTCGTCCTGCGCGAGCGTGCGGAGGCCATTCGTCAACGCGATGCGGCACGTTCCCAACAGTTGATCGCCGAAAAACAGCGTGCGCGAGCTGAAGCGAACCTGCAGCTTGCCCGAGACTCCGTAGACCGAATGCTGACGAGAGTAGCGGCTGAGGAACTTGGCGACGAACAACACACAGAGAAGATACGCAGAGCGTTTCTTGAAGACTCGCTGGCCTTTCACAAACAACTGCTGCAAGAGAGAAGCGCAGACACTACCGCTCGTCGCGATAGCGGTTACGCTTACCGCCGCGTTGCAGACATCAACGCCCTCCTCCGCCGAGATGCAGAGGCGGCACAAGCATACAAGGATGCAATCAACACATTCGCCGACCTATGCAAGGAGTTTCCCGAAGAGGATTCCTACGCGTCACAGCTGGCCGGCTGCTATGCATCCCTGGCAACACTATGCTGGGAGCGAGGGCACTATGAACAGGCAAAGCCTTCGGCAACCGCCGCCATTGATATTCTCCAGACGCTCACGTCCAAAGCACCGGATACTGTCGAACACCGTGTCGAACTCGCCCGCGCCTCCAATCTTCGCGGCCTGGTTCTCCGTGATGCCGGCAACTTCGAGGAAGCGGAACTCTCCTTCCGCCAAGCAATACAACTCCGCGAATCCCTCGGCAAAGATTTACCAGAATCATCTGAACATCAACTCGAATTGTCTCGTGCCTTGCGTAATCTTGCCGCGTTGCTTGTCAAACAAGAACGAATAGAAGACGCAGAGCCGGTCATCCATGAGGTATTCCAGCTGCAGGAAAACCTAATCGCACGATTTCCGGACAAGCTCAACTTTGGTGCGGAACTGGCTCACACGCACCGCTGGTGGGATGAAACACGAAGATCCTCACGGTCGTCCGATTCCATACAGCAGGCTCTTGATCGTCCAACAACGCCACCGGCCGAGGAGGAGGCAGTGGCTGAGCTGCCGGAAGTTCCCTGGTACAGCGAGCGGCTCACCGACAGCTACCAGAAACTTGACAACGCCCTTCTCAAGGCTGGACAACCCAAGGAGGCTGCCGAAGCACATCAACAAGCTGTCGAACTACAGGAAAAACTAATCGACAAATACACGAATCTGCCGGAATACCGCCTGGGCCTTGCTGATCTCCACCTTGCGAGGGCACAATCTCTCAAAACTGCGGCACGCCTCACTGAGGCAGTTTGTGCATACAGAGACGGAATAACCGTACTACAAGACCTCGCCGGCGACTTCCCCGACGACACACTCTACTCCGAGCGACTCTTCGATGCGTCTCACAATCTACACCAAGCACTCGACAACTTAGACGTTTCCGAGCTCATCTATCTCAATGACATCACTTCATCCGGTGTTGTCGAGGCAGTGAAACTGGCGCGTTCCACTGACGATACAAACGGCCCGGCCGCCCCCTTCACCAGCCTCAGCCTTGCTGAGTATCTCATACTCGGCGGTGACTACGAGAGAGCATCCGTTACCTTGCAGAAGGCCATACGCGAAGAGGCTGCCGGAGACAGTCATTTCAAGACCCTCGGTATAGCGCTGCTGGGATGCGGTCGGCAACTCGAAGCGTACGTGTCTTTTCGCAACGTCCTCAGTCATGCCGCCGGCTTTGAAAACACCGACATCCAAAGCTCCGATCCGGAGGCTTGGACTGCCGCATACTTTCTCGACACTGTTACTGCTACTCGTTTTACTGAGTATTGGGCGGAAACCGTCATTGAAGATATTCACTACGCCCCCTTGCCCTGGTTCTATGTGGGACTACGAATGGAACTGGAAAACAGACAGAGTTCAGCCATTGCAGCATACCAAAAATGCGCGGAACTTAGCCGATTACCAAACCCCCACTACGCAAGTAGATGGGCTGATTACAGACTACAGATACTCAACGATAATCTACCTCGCGTGAGCCTTGAACGTTATGGGCCCGATATGACGAACCTTGAAGTCCGTACGCGGATGTCGACGAAACCTATTACCAACAAACCGTAGTTAAGCAACAATTGGATCAGATTCAAAGCATCCAAAAGGTGCCCACAGGGAGTCTGTGCGCCTGGATAGCCTCGAAAGGATTCGCAAGTGCAAGTGAACAAAAACGCCTTCACTCTCGTTGAGCTCTTGGTTGTAGTTTCCATTATAGCTCTGCTCATCGCGATGCTCCTCCCTTCGCTCACGCGAGCAAGGCACCAAGCCAAAGCTCTCAAATGCGCCTCACAATTGAGTCAGGTTGGGATGGCCTGCAACCTCTACGCTGACGAAAACTGTGATTGCCTGCCAAGTTGGTCCAACTGGCATGTCTGGGGCTACTACAGGACGCCTCTCGATGGTTCAGGTGACGATGAGGCAGGCCCCGCATGGACCGAAAGGTTGCGAGAGAATCGCTCGTTGCCCTCAATAGACATCCTCCGTTGCCCGGCGTACCCCAAAGACGTTAGCGTGTCCTACTTCACAACGGCCTACGCCGGCTTGACTCGCTTCAACGAACATACTCTACGCCGCGCCGCCATTCGCCGCAGTTCCGATTTCATAACTGGGGGCGATTGCACTAACCCTATGTTCTTTCATCCGCCATTCGGTACTCACAGTGACACCGGTGGGTCAACAAATGATGCCGACATGGATAACGCCACCCAACGTGCCCTCGACTGGAACGAGTTGATCCACAATAGACGGACAAACAACGTTCTCTTCGCTGACAATCACGTTGCTTCTTATGCCAACTTCCTCGCGGCGGAGATGACTCACGACGTCGTAAACGCCGGAGTCGACTGGGGCGAGATCTCTCCATCCGATAAATCCATGGACTAGCCGTTGCCGCAAGGACACGAAACAGGATTAAGAAGTAGTGACGCAACATCCGAAGGTAGACACGGCATTACCAACGAGAACCCGATCATGAATGAAAACTCAACCGACACTAACGTCATCATAGGCCGCATGCCACGGCAAAGTAGAAGCATCATCGGCACGTTCTGCCTTTGCCTGCTCCTGCTCACTGCCGGATTCGCCGCCGGTTACTTCTTCCGAAGCCACGAGCTGATCAGTAAACAGGTGCTTGCCTCTGATATCCGCTATTTGACGCTGGATGATGACCAATCAGACGATGCTCCAGGCAACGTAAACACCCTCCTCAGCAGAGTGTCTTCTCCCGCTCCGGCATGCTCCCCCGAGTCTCTTGAGAAAAACCGCGCCAGAATCGCTTCATACCTGCAAACACACACCGCTCCACAGAAACAACACGAACAGACGATTACAAATGTTCCCACTACTCCTCCAGGCTCAGAGTCCGAATCCTCAACCACTCGACTCCATAATCCCGCCCCGTCCGAGGCGGCTCCACCTTCGCAAGAGGCTGACGCTGAGGACAATACTAACACAGCAGATATCCACGATGGGCAGCCGCCCAAGCCTACAGAAGCTATTGCCTCTGCCATTGACCAGACGACAACCGGAGCCAACACTTACAATGAGACTGATCCCCTTCCCAACCAGCCTCCTATAACCACAAACGGAATACTCGAAGACATAACATCAACTGGCCCAAACGCAGATACAAACGGCAACGAGCAGCCAGCTGATGCCGATAGCGACGGTGTCCTCGATAGCAGGGACCTATGCCCCAATACGCCCCTTGCGACCGAAGTGGATAGCATAGGCTGCCCCCTCGCAATGGACGATGACACAGAGCCGGTCTCACCCTCAGCGACCCCGTGTGGCAGCATAGGAGCCGCATTCTGGATGATCACCCCCATCTCCTTCGTCAGCCTCAAAAGGTCGAAAAGACTCCGCCATTAACGACCTCTATCCTCCTACTTGACGCCGAGCTAATTCATGGCATAATGGCCATATAGCCATGAATGGAAGCAAGAAGAAAACCGGCAAGACTGATAGAGCCAATCGCCTAGCCCTCTACCAAGCTCGCGCCAATATCGCCAAGGCCCTGGGACACCCCAGCCGCCTGCTAATGCTTGATGAACTAAGCGATGGGGAAAAGTGCGTCTGCGAACTAACGAAGCTCGTTGGCGCCGATCAGTCCACGGTGTCCAAGCATCTCGCCCTTCTCAAACAGGTCGGCATCGTAGCTGATCGTAAAGAGGGAACTATGACCTTCTTTCGCCTGAAGGTTCCATGCCTTCAGGGGTTCTGGAACTGCGTGGAGGCAGTGCTTGCGGAAAACATTAAGGAGCAGAGAGCAGCTCTAGGGAAGTAACTAGAACCTATCCCATTACCTGGTTTAACCGCATAAGAGTACTATAATTATGTATGCTAAAACTTACCGAAGAACAATTAGATTGGTTGACTGAGCAGATTCCTCATCACACTCCGAGCCCCAAGGGAGGTCGGCCCCCGATGGATAAGCGAAAGGCCATTCAGGGAGTTTTTTGGATTCTCGACAATGGGGCAAAATGGAAAGATCTTCCAAAGCGGTTCGGCTCCAAGAGCGCTGTTCATCGATGGTTCAAGTTCTGGGTTGAAAACGGCGTATTCGAGAACATTATGCGTAATGCTGGTGAATTAGTTGAAGAGCATGACGGCTATCGAGTGTATGAATGTTATATCGATGGAACATTCAGCAAAGCCCGCGGAGGTGGTGACGGAATAGGCAAGACAAAGGCCGGAAAAGGCGTAAAAATAATGGTTTTAGTAGATGCTAAGGGGCTTCCAATAGCAATTGATACTATGTCGGCTACGCCTCATGAAAACCAACTCGTTCAACCGCTTTTCGACTTCATGCTTACGAATGAGAAACCGGAGCGGATCATAGGTGATAAAGCTTATGATAGTGATCGACTTGACGCTGAACTTGAAGCCCAGGGTATCGAAATGATTGCTCCGCATCGTAGGAACCGCAAAGCAGAAAATAAAACTCAGGATGGCCGACCTTTGCGAAGATACAAAAGACGATGGACTGTTGAACGAACGATAGCCTGGATTCAACACTATCGTCGACTATGTATACGATGGGAGAAATCTACATTGCTCTTTCAGGGATTTCTACACTTCGGATGTACCTTATTATTGCTTAAAGAGGTTTTGGGATAGGTTCTAGAAACAACGCGAAAACCTCTCTATCATGCTAAGACGACACATATCCCACAACTCTCTGATTGTCTTCGCCGCGATGGCCATTGTGTTTCTCCTCGCCTACTTCCTCCCCTTCCAGGAGCTCGCCTGTCAGACAAAACTCGCTTGCTCAGGTCGCGAAGCGCTTCTCATGCTCCAGGATTATGCTAGGCATCACGTCATTCTATGCCTTGTTCCGGCTCTCTTCATAGCCGGCGCCATCTCCTGCTTCATATCCCAATCAGCAGTGACTAAGTACCTAGGCGCAGAAGCTCACAGGATCGTGGCTTACACGGTAGCTGCGCTGTCGGGAACAATCCTCGCGGCTTGCTCATGCACCGTACTGCCCCTGTTCGCCGGTATCTACACGAGGGGAGCTGGTATTGGACCAGCGACTGCGTTTCTTTACTCCGGCCCGGCGATTAACGTTCTGGCCATCATCCTTACCGCTCGGATACTTGGCCCGCAATTCGGTTTGGCCCGAGCTGTTGGCGCAATCGCCTTCAGCGTAGTCATCGGCCTTACTATGCACCTGATCTACCACAAGGAGGAACTTGCGCGCCAGGATAAAGGTGACTTCGCCGTGTGCGACACGCCCGAGACGCGGGGACTGGCCAAGAACGCCCTCTACTTCGCCTCCATGATCGCTATCCTTGTTTTCGCCAACTGGAACAAGCTGGATGATTCCGGACCGGCAGCTGCCGTATTCACCTACAAGTGGCACATAAGCGGAGCCCTCCTCATCGCCCTGGCCATTATGCTCTGGGCCTGGTTCTCCCGTAGAGAACTCCTTCAATGGACGCAAAGCACTTGGGTGTTTGCTCGCCAGATACTCCCTCTGCTCTTCCTCGGAGTCCTTGTGGCCGGTGTACTCCTTGGTCGCCCGGGGCATCCGGCACTCATTCCCGACACATGGATATGCCAATCAGTTGGCGGCAATGGCATCGGAGCCAATCTATTTGCCGCCTTCGCTGGAGCCCTCATGTACTTCGCCACGCTAACGGAGGTGCCTATCCTTCAGGGCTTACTCGGTGCCGGAATGGGCAAAGGTCCCGCACTGGCGCTCCTTCTTGCAGGACCCGCCTTATCACTACCGAACATGCTGGTCATCCGCTCCGTGTTAGGAACAGGCAAAACCATAGTATACGTCTCACTAGTAGTATTGCTCTCAACCGTGGCAGGTATGGCCTATGGAACTCTCACTAGCTAGGAATGTCTCATGATCAAGATCGAAGTGCTCGGAACCGGATGTGCCAAGTGCAATTCCCTGGAGGCCGCGGTCAAGCAGGTTGCCGACAGCCTCGGGATTGACTACGAGCTCACTCATGTTAAGGAAATATCCAAGATAGCCGCGTACGGCGTGCTGATGACGCCTGCTCTCGCTATCAACGGAGTTGTCAAAGCCACCGGCAAACTGCCAACGAGTGAGGAAATCGAGGAAATCATTCGTAATGCCTCCTCTGATAAACCTCAATGACCGCCATTTACAGGAGAACAGTGATGGGAGCTGATAACTGCTGCGGGAACTGCGGAGAAACACTGGTATTCACCTGCGCCGGAGCCGCCTACTCCGGACAAGTGTCAAACCGCGCCGGCGTGAACCTCATGCAGGAGGGAGTTGGCAATCTCTTCTGCGCTGCGGCTATTGGGGCTGACATCCCCGAGAAAATGGAGCGAGGGCGCAGAGCAGCAAAACGCATTGCCATCGACGGTTGCGAAGACCACTGCTCACGTAAGATACTTGAAAAAGCCGGACTGCCGGTTAACTTGCACGTTGATGTCACCACCCTGGGTATCGCCAAGAAACCGGACAAGCCGGAGATGATCAACGATGCCAAGAAGATCACGAGCCACATAATACAGGCACTGACTACGACTCACTGATCAATGGTTCAGAGTGACAATCATTCATAAAGCACGGAGGACTTGGCTGATGCGGAGCACAAAAACACAACTCTCCTTCCTTACAGTGATAGGAACAGGCCTTCTGCTTGCCGGATGCCAACAGCCGTCGCAACAAGTCACTCATACTTCTGACGCAGCGGATGCCGCTCAACAGGAACCGAACTATTCCTCGAAGGCGAATCCGGTTGTGACTGTCAATGCGTACTACTTCCACCGCACTCTACGCTGCCCCACCTGCCTGTCCATCGAGAGGCAAGCCCACGATGCCATCAAACGAGAATACGCTAGGCAAACCGCGGACGGCATCGTCACTTGGATACCTACAAACATAGATGAGCCTGAGAACAGCCACTTCGAATCGGAATACAACCTCACCACCTCATCCCTGATTCTCGTTCGTCTCGAAAACGATAAGACCGTTCGCTGGGAAAACTTAGATACGGTTTGGGAGTTGGTGGACAACAGAACTAAATTCGCCAACTACGTTAGCGCCAAGATGAAGGACTTTCTCAAATAGCCTTGATAACCTCACACTGACAAGCGGATCAAGTATGGATAACGCCAAGAACATCATAGCACTAACTGCCGTTGCCCTGGCTGTGGCCGGCGCCGTCTGGTGGAAGTCAACACGCCAAGACACCCCTGCCGCAACGCCCGCTTCGCTTCCCCAGATCAACGTGCAGCCAACCCCACATCCGGAAGCCCAGGAGCAGCACGCGCCCGAACAAGAGACACCGAAACCTCGCCCTACGACAGCACCAACACCGCAGGTTAGCCCGTCTCCTGTGCCACCGGAGCCTTCGGCAGACGACCGGTCGACCAGCGACGCCATACCCTTGATGCAAACACCCACGCCCCAGCCCACCGCAAAGTCTGTCGAAACTCCACAGCCCGCCCCCCAAGCATCGCCTCAACCAGCCGCATTGCCCCGGCTTGTCGACCTCGGTTCCGACAAGTGCAAGCAATGCAAAGCCCTGGCCCCCATCCTCGACGAACTGAGGACACAATACGTTGGACGACTCTCCGTCGAGTTTATCGATGTATGGAAAAAACCAAAGGAAGCTCAGCTCTACAAGATAAGGCTCATCCCCACGCAAATCCTCTACGACGGCACCGGAAAGGAGCTTTGGCGGCACGAGGGATTCATCTCGAAGAAGGAACTCATCGACCTCTTTGCCGACAAGGTAGGAGTGAAGTAAATGCTGGAGGCGTTCTCGCAACAACTCGCCGATGTAGTACAGAGCAACCCCTGGTTGGCGCCACTGGCAGCTTTCGCCGGCGGACTACTTACTGCGGCAAATCCCTGCGTGATCGCCATGGTCCCCCTCATGGTCGCCTACGTAGCCGGACAACAGACCGACGATCACCGCCGCGTCCGTAACTCCTTCCTGCTCTCCCTCATCTTCTCCTTTGGGCTTACCATCACCTTCGCCGTCCTTTACCTCGCCACTTGGGCAGTCAGCTCGTGCATGCACACTTCCTGGTGGAGCTACATCGCCGGCGCCGTCTGCCTCCTCATGGGCCTCCATCTCCTGGGAATACTCAACATAAGAATCCCAGCTCCTGCCGGAATCCAGCCGAAACAAAAGGGGATGATCGGAGCCCTCCTGCTTGGCCTGCTGTTCGGGCTCGTTTCCCTCCCTTGCGCCGGCCCCGTACTCATTGCCCTCCTCGCCATTGTGCCCCTGAAAGGCGCAGCCTACGGAGCCCTTCTTCTCGTCGCCTACAGTATGGGCCACTGCGGTCTAATCCTCCTCGGAGGAACCTCCATGGGCTTCGTACAACGCATTGCCGACTCCAAGGGATGGAATCGTGGTATGAGCATCCTCCGTCGCGTTGCCGGCCTTCTCATCATCGGCGTCGGATTCTGGGTACTCTATTTGCTTTGACAACCGCCGCCTCATAAACTGCCCCAACGTCCAGCAGAAATCTGAACTTTCCAGGAGCGCTCGCCATGATCCTCTCCTTGACATTTCTCTGTGCCTTGATCCCCGTTCTAACCCTGACCGAATCCACACCGGATTCGCAGAGCCAACCTAGCCAAAGCGATGCCCCCCCCGCCGAACTAATCATTCGCCTGGACGATATGGGGTTTTGTCATGGCGCCAATATGGCCGTTAAGCGTGTCCTTGAGGAGGGTCTCTGCACCTCCGTATCCCTCATGGTCAACTCGCCTTGGCTTCTTGAAGCCGTGGAAATCCTCAAGAAACACCCCCAAGTCAGTGTCGGTGTCCATCTCACACTCAACTGTGAATGGAAGGAGTATCGCCTGGGACCAGTCTCGCCAAATAACGAAGTAGCCTCCCTCCTGGACTACTATGGCCACTTCACCGGCAGCCGAACATCCCTCATGGCCCAAGCACCGAAACTCGCAGAAGTTGAACGGGAACTGCGCGCTCAAATAGAACTCGCCCTGAAGACAGGGCTGGACATCTCATACTGCGACTATCACATGGGAGCAGCTGTTTGCACCAGAGAGTTTCAGGAAATCGTGGAGAAGCTAGCGAACGAGTACAGTATCGGGATTTCACGATACTTCGGTGAGCACGATACACCCAACGTCTACCAACCCAAACCCTCTCAGAAACTTGCCCAAGCCCTTGAGATCATTAATAAAATCCCCAACACCGGTCGACACCTCATCGTCTTTCACCCCGGCACCGACTCACCCGAAATGACCGCCATGTCCGACCTCAACAGCACCGGCCCCAAGAATATGTCCGCCCATCGCCAGGCAGAGACAAACGTCCTCTGCAGTAAAGCTTTGGCCAATGCCATCAAGGCAAAAGGACTCAGGCTCCTCAGCTATAGGGACCTGCATACCGAACGCCATCTTATGAAACGCCCCTATGATGCCCCGCCATACTCCGAGGTGGTCACGAAAGCCGTCTCTGCCATAAAGGACTAACCACCATCCTACTACTCCCGGCTCTTGGGGGGAGGATTCACTTCAACTGTACGCAAGCCGCCCATGTCTCCGGCCGATAACACCATGTGGTCGAGGGTAACGTTGCCGGAATATTCAATCAATACGCGAATTCTCTATTCACGCTGGACACCATTATGCCCGCAACCGCCACCCGACCAAACCCAGCCAATGCTGAAGACCACATCAAGGAACTCACCCGCCAACTGCAGAGGCAGATCGACGAAATCATCGCGGGCATTAGAGCGAATGCCAACAATCTCACTCTCGTCCAACGATTTCAACATGTGTACGCCGCCAGCGGCCAGGATCGCTCCGTCCTCCGCCTGCTCCTGGAATGGTACAGTATGGAGGGATTAAGCGATGACATGCGCGGAAGCCTTCTGGCCGTGCTGCTCGATGCCCTCCGCAACGATGCCGAACTTATCAACCCGCGATGCTTCAACCTCAATACGGATGATCCCTACTTCGCCACAATCTACCGCGGGCCCAAGCACTACCTCGACTACGCTATCGAAAACGTCCGCCTCGTTGCCCGCCTGCAACAGGACAATTTCACCGTCAACTCCTCCCCGAAGTTTATTATCGCGATCCCCAAAAGCGGCTCGTCTCTATTGGGAATCTGTCTAGGCAATATGGTCAAACTCTCACACGGATTCGAACTCGATGAAAACCCCTTTGCCTGGCGCGGCTATCCCTCCTGGTGGGATGTCGGAACACAACAAGACTGGGACTTGCGACCGGAAATAGCGGCCGACCCCCTCTTCACCCAATACCCCGGCGGCGTCTACAAAGGACACATCGCCCCTACACCCAAGAACGTCGCTGTCCTCGAACTGTACAAACACTGCCGCTATGTCCTGCTGGCCCGCGACCCTCGTGACCAACTCGCCGCCGCCTTCTGCATGCGTCTCAAGACAGATTGCCAGAAAGAAGACTGCGCCCCCACCGTACTGACGGCCCACCAAGTCCATGAGGCAATTGGCCGCGCCATCAACGACGGCTCGCTCCTCGAATCACTCACCTTCATGAGCAAGTGGCTGTCTCTGCAAGATCCACGCAAGAGCATCCTCGTCACCTACGAGCAGATAATCCGTAATCCCCTTGACGTCCTCCAACAAATGTCCCAGCTCTTCGACATGCACCTCGAATATCACAAACTTGCCGAAATCTACGACTACGCCACACCCGTTACCAATAAGGAAACCGGGCTCAATTCGATTGGACACGACCCCACCATATACCCCCTCGGCTGGACGGGACATGTCGGCATATACCGCAAGTACTTCAGCGACCGTAACATCGAAGACTTCAACCAGGTCTTCAAGGCATTTTGCCGCACGACTCCCTGGGGAAAACTACTACGCAACCTCTACCCAGATCTCCCCAAGTAACCACTTGGCCCGCAACCCGCACAAAACTCGCCACCACTAATTACTGTATTCCCAACTTACAGGGCACATGGGCTAATCGGCACAACATGCCGGAGCGGTACTCATCCAAGAGCATCGTAGAACAATGAAGACTCGCCGCAGAAACCGCGGTCCAGACGCTACACTTGACTAGAGCATTCACCGATCACGTGTAGCGTATCCACAGCTAAGGAAGTAGTTGGTGCATTCTTCGGGTTCTACCTTGTGGAATGCGTTAGCAACGGCGCGGATAAGTTGGCTGATCTGTCTTGGTCCGTCTCGACGTAGATATGATTTGATCTTTGACCATAGGTTCTCAATTGGGTTCAAGTCAGGCGAGTAAGGTGGCAGGTACAACAGTTCGGCACCGACGTTCTGTATCGACTCCTCGATTCCGCTGACCTTGTGAGATGACAAGTTGTCCATTACGACCACGTCACCAGGTCGTAACGCTGGAGCCAGACAGTGTTCAACGTAACCACGAAACACAGTAGCATCTGTTGGCCCATCGAATAGCATGGTAGCCTCGGGAATAACGCCCGTACAGCGCAAGGCGCTGATCATCGTATTGGTTTGCCAGTGCCCATGAGGAAGGTCAAAACGACATCTTTCGCCACACATAGACCGTCCATAAAGACGGGTCATGTTCGTTTTTGCACTGGATTCATCGAGAAAAATGAGCTGTTCTATAGGAATACCCTGTAAGCGGTGGGTAAACAGCTTGCGAGCAGCCACTACATCTGGGCGGTGCTGCTCGGAGGCAATCAGAGACTTTTTTTAAAAGTCAGACCAATCCTTTTCAGTGCTCGATGAGTTGCCATCACGCTGCAATTGATCCCCAATTCTTCTTTCGCCCATACACGCAACTCTTCCAGCGTTGCGTCAGGCTGAGCAGATACCTTTTTATGCAACTTATCTAACGCAGCCTCATCGAACTTACTGCGCCGATCGCCACCGCAAGGCCGTGGAGCCAGTTCGCCATCTTCACGAAACCGTTGCTTCAGCCTTCGAATCCACGCGGGACTGACACCGAAGCGGTCCGCTACGAATCTGGTTCCTTCGCCGCGATTACACGCAGCGAGGATACGTCGTCGAAGATCCATAGAATATGCTTTCATCACTAGCCTCCATGCTTGAATGAAAGCATAACAACTAGTGCACAATCGCGCTAGACCTGAAAGTTAAATGCTCTAGAACCTATCCCAAAACCTCTTTAAGCAATAATAAGGTACATCCGAAGTGTAGAAATCCCTGAAAGAGCAATGTAGATTTCTCCCATCGTATACATAGTCGACGATAGTGTTGAATCCAGGCTATCGTTCGTTCAACAGTCCATCGTCTTTTGTATCTTCGCAAAGGTCGGCCATCCTGAGTTTTATTTTCTGCTTTGCGGTTCCTACGATGCGGAGCAATCATTTCGATACCCTGGGCTTCAAGTTCAGCGTCAAGTCGATCACTATCATAAGCTTTATCACCTATGATCCGCTCCGGTTTCTCATTCGTAAGCATGAAGTCGAAAAGCGGTTGAACGAGTTGGTTTTCATGAGGCGTAGCCGACATAGTATCAATTGCTATTGGAAGCCCCTTAGCATCTACTAAAACCATTATTTTTACGCCTTTTCCGGCCTTTGTCTTGCCTATTCCGTCACCACCTCCGCGGGCTTTGCTGAATGTTCCATCGATATAACATTCATACACTCGATAGCCGTCATGCTCTTCAACTAATTCACCAGCATTACGCATAATGTTCTCGAATACGCCGTTTTCAACCCAGAACTTGAACCATCGATGAACAGCGCTCTTGGAGCCGAACCGCTTTGGAAGATCTTTCCATTTTGCCCCATTGTCGAGAATCCAAAAAACTCCCTGAATGGCCTTTCGCTTATCCATCGGGGGCCGACCTCCCTTGGGGCTCGGAGTGTGATGAGGAATCTGCTCAGTCAACCAATCTAATTGTTCTTCGGTAAGTTTTAGCATACATAATTATAGTACTCTTATGCGGTTAAACCAGGTAATGGGATAGGTTCTAGCACGACAACGCGGGTTAGGCTCAAGGAAGTGATACTGTTTATCCGATAAGTGCTCCAGCGCTGGTAAAGCTGGAGGGCATGAACATGGATGTTCGTATCATTGGTCGATTGGCGGGGGAGTTGGATCGGTTCCTGGGTCTGTTTCGTGATTGCTTCGCCCGTAGCGAAGGTCGTGAGCATTTGCGGCGGTACGTGCGTAGCCAACTTTCGGGCATTGAGCGGAAAAGCGTGGAGCCGATGGCCGATGCCCTTGGGGTACCGGCCAGGACATTGCAGGATTTTCTCGCTACGCACACCTGGAATCACGAACGTGCTCTTGATCGATTACAGGAGCTGGTTGCCGAATCGCACCATTGCGATGATGCGATTGGCTTGATCGACGAGACAAGTTTCCCGAAACGCGGAGACAAGACCGCAGGTGTACGCCGTCAATACTGTGGTGCTACCGGAAAGATCGACAATTGCGTGGTGTCCGTGGGCCTTGGATATGCCGACCTGCGTGGCCGGTTCCGTTGCACGCTCGATCATCGCATATTCCTTCCGGAATCATGGGCCGACGACCGTAAGCGCTGTCGCGAAGCTCATGTTCCCGACGATCTTACCCACCAACCGAAGTGGAAGATTGCCTTGGATATGCTCGAGCGATGCCAGGGCAACGGCATTCGCTTTAAGTGGCTGACTTTCGATGAAGGTTACGGCTGCAATGCCAGATTCCTGGAAACATTACACAAGATGGGTCAGACCTACGTGGCTGAGGTGCCGAAGTCGTTTACCGGCTGGCTCGTCGAACCCAAGGTATTACAGAAGAACCATCACGCTCGCGCAAACGGTCGTCCCAAGCGTTATCCCCGGTTGGCAGCTCAGTCGAGCAAGCCCCATCGCGTAGATCGGTTGTGTACGTATTCCTATGCCATACGCGATCAGGATTGGCAAGACTACCACATCAAGAACGGTCACAAAGGACCGATCATCTGGCGAGCCAAAGCGGCGCGATTTCGATTGAACGTCTGTCCGGAAGATGCAGGTCGCAGCTTCACGTTACCATCTGCACCGGCATGGTTGGTCTATGCTGAGCACCCGGTAACTGGTGAAATCAAGTACTTCGTTTCCAACGCCTCGGCGACAACGCCGTTGACACGAATTTTGCACGTAGCGTTCTCGCGTTGGCACATCGAGCGATGCTTCCAGGACGAAAAGAGTTTGCTCGGGTTAGATCAATTCGAGGTAAGGCGATTTCAGGCAATCCAGCGGCATTTCATACTCACGGTGATCAGCCATCTCTTCCTTGCAAGAACTAAACTAAAGCTGGAACAAAACGCTGAGACGAACGGGGGAAAAAAGCCTGACACTCCGCCAACTTCGGCGAGCGACAGAGGCGTCCGTTCAAGCGAGACGAATGACTCGCAAAGCTCGACGAACACTGTTTACTAAGGTTGCTGAACACATCAGCATTACCCAGCAGCGAAACGCCAAAGCCCGTCAATCACATCAACGAAGAAGATTGCGTGAATTACATGCATTGGGAATTACAGTTAAAAACTGCAAACGCTGTATTCCACCCGAAACGTAACCCGCGTTGTCGTGCTAGAGCTTGCTCGACTCCACAAGCCTCTCACCTCCTTCAAGATGTTCCCTAACATCACTTTCCACCCACCCCCTGAATACCCACCGCCACACTCCAACCACAGAGCCAACCCGAGACGCGAATGCCAACACCGATTCGCGAAAACTCTGTCGAAATTCCTTGCCCGCCCTTGTTCTCTTGAGTACCTTCAAGGAGGTCTCAAACCCGAGTTGGACGATCTCGCCGGATGATCGAAAAACAGACGCCTGTCGGTGCCATCTTCGTTCATTAAGGATCATTCGAGGCTTACTCGCGTTTTTTCGGGCCAATAGTGACTTCACATCCTCCAGTTCGAACATCTCCTGACCCGCGTTGCAGCCGCGTACTGAGATTCTGCCGGGTTTCTGACCTATATAGCGGGGATGAGTGAGTTTTACCCAATCGCCGATGTTCTCTCACCTGAGACCACAAACTACTGGAGGTCTTGTCATGAAAAGCACTGCAGCAATTGTAGTAATCGCCTTAGCCCTGATGATGCCGGATCCCCTGTTTTCGCAGGAACCGATCGGGACAGAATTCACCTACCAGGGTCAACTCAAACAGAACGGTTCCCCCGTCACCGGATTAGCTGAGTTCATCTTCACTCTCTGGGACGATCCGGTATCCGGTGAGCAAGTCGGCCTTACGGTTCAGACGACAGGAGGACACTCCGTAGTCAACGGGCTCTTCACCATAGAACTCGATTTCTGTCCCCCAGACTCCAACATATTCAATGGCACCGCTTTCTGGTTACAGGTGGAAGTTAAATACCCTGCTACCTCCGGAACCTGGGAAACACTGAGCCCGCGCCAGCATCTTACCGCAACGCCCTACGCCTCTACAGCGCGGTACTCCAGCACCGCAGACTGGGACGGACTCATCAACGTACCGCCCGGTTTTGCTGATGGTATCGACGATGTAGGCACGAACGGTTTCTGGTCACTAACAGGCAATGCCGGATCAACTCCCGGCACCCATTTCCTCGGAACAACAGACAACACCCCCGTTGAATTGCGTGTAAACAACACACAAGTGGCGTTGATTGAACAGGATCACCTGGCTATTCAAGCCCCCGCTGGCGTAGGAATAAACACCAATGGTCCTCTTGCCGGCCTCCATGTCGAGGCAGAGGGGAACGGAATAATCGGCAAATCCACTAGTGAAACAGGTTCCATCTGCGGTGGATACTTCTCAGTCAACAGTCAGGATGGATACGGTATTGCCGCTATTAACCATAGCCTTGGCAACACGATTACCCCAGCTGTTTACGGCGAACACGCGGGTTTGGATTGGGCAGGTGTGGGAGTTGAGGGTCTTGGAGGATCGATTGGCGTGTGCGGTTCAGTGATGCCCACAGGCGATTGGGCGTACGACGGTGTTATGGGTATGGTTTACGGAGGCAACGGCTGGAACTCGGGCATAACCGGATACGCGGGTGACGGTGAATTGAATTTCGGTATATACGGCGATGCAGACGGCGAAGGGGAAAACTACGGCGTTTACGGAAGGGCTGTCAACGGTGACGTAAACTACGCTGGCTACTTCGACGGTAACGTTTTCAGTTACGGTGAAATAACCAGAGACTACAATGGAACAGAGAGCAGAGCAACACCGCTCGCCTATGGGTACGTGCACTGGCACGGCGGGCTTAACGACGCCACTGCAAACGTCGTGAGTTCCATGTTTACCACAAACGGCTCAATGTATGAGATCGAGATAGCCGATGCTGATTTCTCCGGAGCCTTCTACTACGACTATACAATAAGCATCACGGTTCAAGGAGAGATTCCGGCGTTCGGCACATGGACCGGCTCGCCCGAGGGCAAGCTCCATGTCCACATCTGGAACCACAATGGCGCGCGGATAATGGGATCGTTTTGCTTCGTCGTTTACAAACCCGTCATAACTGAATTGGCCGCCAAACGAGTTCCGCTTAACCACGACAAACACAGAGCCATGCATGAGAGATTCACAAAACGCTCACGGTCCAGGGCAAATGCCAATGATCCTCCTTTGGCCAACCTAGCTCGGCGTATCGCTCGTCTTGAAGCAAAGCTCCAAGCAGACGAAACTAACACGTCCACCCAGAGGGAAGAACGATGACTCGCTACCGATATATGACTCTGCTCGCACCAATCTTACTCCTAGTCCTCGGTGCGATTTCCACCAGCGCCGATCATGTAATCGATTGGTATACAATAGATGGCGGCGGCCAAATGTGGACTTCAACCGCCAACTTCGAGCTATCCACCACGTTTGGCCAAACCGACACGGATGGTTCACTCACCATGAGGGGGGCAACATTATCACTAACCGGCGGGTTCTGGCCCATCTCAGCAACCTCCTTCCCCGGCGATTGCACTGATGATGGAACCATTGACCTTGCAGACTACGCCATCATGGAAACATGCCTGGCCGGTCCCGAAATCGAAGTTGACGTAGGCTGCCATTGCGCAGACTTGGATGGCGACACAGATAGCGACCTTGCCGACTTCGCTGAGTTCCAGCGTCTGTTCACCTCTCAGTGATATCGCACCAGATTCGCTTGCCCGGTCTTGAGCTCCCGGGTCATTCGAACACTGCACTCGTACCAGCATCCGGCTGCCAACGGCCAGGCGGCCGACAGGAATTCGACCACACCAAACTGGTTGAAACCCGGAGGCTGGAACTGAATCAACTGGCATCCAGCCATTGCAACCGCTACACTTGCCCCAAGACATAATCTTATGGGAAGATAGATAAAACGCTTGATTTATCCAATGCTCTGACCATACAAACATATCCAGGGGATGGGGAAGGTCTGTTCCCAGAGCCCTTAGTGGCATCTATCTGACCATCCACACGGTCGGTAAACGAGTAATCAAGATTCTCGGACCGATCGTGCAAAGGCTGGAGTGCTTCTCGATGTTTGATTGGCAAGGAGACGTCGGTCATGGTTAAGTCAAACTCGTTTCTTCGCAGTTTCTCAGCCAGTTTGCTTGTTGCAGCTGGCATACTTCTTTCCGTTAACGCAACTCCGGCACAAGCCGAGTTGATTGCCTATGAAGGTTTCGACTACCCGGACGCTACCAAGGTAGTCGGCATGACCGGCGGCTACGGGTGGGCTGATCAGTGGTACGCCGGGACTTCCTCGCGAACTCGCACCCCCGGGCTTACCTATACCGATTCCAATAGCGTTGTTTACCCTGTTGTAGGCAATGCCCTCTATCTGGAAAACAGTTTTCCCTACAACACAAGGGATTTGGCCGTACCCCAGGGCGGGTTGTCCACCACGACCTGGTTCAGCTTTATCGGGAAAGGATCGCTTGGCGGAGGCAAGGAGGCTCTATGTTTCAACTCAGGCTCCTTCAGCGACGAAATCGCTGTTGGTATGTACAACGGGAGTTCGAACTGGACTGCTGTGTTGCCTGACGGATTCTACAGTCTCGGCGTGAGTTTCAGTCAAAAAGTCTTTATCGTTGGCAGAATCGACTCCAATTCCACCTGCCGTATTCGTATTTGGGTAAATCCTGATTTGGATTCCGAGCCCGTCAACGCAGATGCCGCGTTGAACGTCACCTACTACCCCCGAGTCGAGTTTTCCAAGGTGGTTCTGGACGGGGCTACTGCCGGCGCGGATTCCATCTGGGATGAAATCCGCCTCGGCACGACTTTTGCCGATGTCGCCTCTTCCGACTATTGTCCGGACGATCCCAATAAAACCCACCCCGGAGATTGCGGGTGCGGGCAGGTCGAAATCGGGGACTGGGACGGTGATACGGTAGATGACTGCGTGGATAACTGTGTTGCGATCTCCAACCTCGATCAGCACAATTCGGACTCCGACACCCTCGGAGACGCATGCGACAACTGCCCGGACGTGACCAATCAAAATCAGGCCGACAGCGACGGAGACGATGTGGGAAATGCCTGCGACAACTGTCCGAACAAGTATAACGCTGGTCAGAATGATTCTGATGGCGACACCGTAGGAAATGCCTGCGACAACTGCCCCGACGACGCAAACACCAGTCAGGTCAATAGCGACGCCGACAGCTTTGGTGACGCGTGCGATAACTGCCCTGCTATTGACAACGATAACCAGTCCGACGCCGATGCTGACACCGTTGGCGATCTCTGCGACAATTGCCCCTACAAGGGCAATTCAAACCAAGCCGACGCGGATGAAGATGGAGTCGGCAACCGTTGCGATAACTGTTCGAGTAATTCCAATCCGGACCAGTCCGATTGTGATGGCGACGGCGTTGGCGATGTTTGCACGATCGCCGACTGTGCGGGAGATTCCGCCTGCGACGACTGCAACACCAACTCCATCCCCGACTCCTGTGAACTGGGGAATGTAAGTTTCCACCGTGTTGCCACTGGTTGGATGAATATCCCTGTTCCATCACCAGGTAGCATGGTCATACCGTTCATGGTTCCCTCGGGCTTGGGAACAGTGCTCGATGTGAACATGCGGGTCCATGTCCTGCATAACAACGATCAGGAAATCACTATTCGGGCTGAGCACGGCGGTGTGATAGTGACCCTTGCCTCTGCACTGGGTGGTACTGGCGCCGACTATGCCGGCACCTTGTTCGATGACGAAGCCGCAACGGCCATCGCCGACGGCGATGCACCCTTTGCCGGCGCATTCATTCCTGCCCAGCCTCTCTCCGCGTTTGACGGGCTCGACGCCGGCGGTATTTGGAAAATCGCAGTTGTCGATTCCCTTTCCGAAACGCCTGCGGAATTAGGAACAATTGCGCAATGGGAGCTTTACATTACTACCCAGGTTGATCCTGCCGCGAACGACTGCAACTCAGATACTATCCCTGATGATTGCCCTCTCTCGCTCGCCGGAGATTACGACAACGATGGCGATGTGGATCTGACCGACTATTCTCAATTGGCTGACTGTCTCCAGGGGCCTTCGGCAGCAATCACCGGCGACTGTTCTGACGCCTGCAACAATGCTTTCGATTTCGCCGGAGATGGAGATATAGACCTAGCAGATTATGCCGGATTCCAATCGCTTTTTACCGGATCTCTGGATTAACATTCTCTCCACCAAGACGAACGGCAATAAACCGCTGCGTTTGGACCGAGCCTTACTCGCCCAAACGCAGCGCCAACCAACGATACCCCACTGAAGAAAACCGGAGTCAAACGCTGCACCTGAATACAGCTCGCCCAAGCCCACACAGCAAACTCTGCACAGTTATTCGAATACCTCCCCTGCCATACCTACGGCCAATACCTTTCGGAAAACATGGCAAAGTCGTTGAGATCCACGTCGCCATCTTCGTCGATATCGGCGCAGATGCAGCTGGGAGCTGCCGCTGTTCCCGGACCCCAGAGACAGCCATCCATTAATGGCCAATCGTCCAAGTCTACATGGCCATCGCCAGACAGGTCGCCCCAGCCTTTACCCAACCTGGCCCAGCGGGACGCCGGAACCGAACCGGATATCGTAAAGTTCCCCCCGGCTATGAGTTCGCCATCATAGCTAACCAAGGCATGGACATCGTCATTCATACCGTTGTCCACCGTTTGCCACGCAGATCCATCCCATTCAGCAATACGGTTGTAATACGTGCCGCCGATATACTCGAACGTTCCACCGGCAAAAAGGCGACCGTCATGAACCGCCAGTGATGTAACCACGTAGTTCAGTCCATCGCCCATGGGATACCAGCTTGTGCCATCCCAGCGAGCAACGTATGCAGCCGGCTGACCGCCGGCATAAGTGAAATACCCACCGGCAATGAGATCACCCTCGAATTCCGTCAACGCGGCCACATAACCGTTTGCAGCGCTTACCCCCTGAGCCAGCTTTTGCCAATCTGAGCCATCCCACCGGGCAATATAACTGCAGCCAAACCAGCCGAACGCGCCGCCTGCTATGAGATCGCCGTTGTAAACGGTCAAAGCGTAAACATCCGCGTTGATATCGGTACCCACCGGTTGCCATTGGCTGCCATCCCACCGGGCGATGTAGTCTTCTGGAATGTAGAAGGAGCCGCCTGCTATAAGGTCGCCGTTGTATATCGTGAGGGCACGCACGACCGCGCCTGAACCTGTCAAGCCAGTACCGTAGTTATGCCAATCCGTCCCGTCCCATCGGGCTATGTTATTCGCTGTGACGTCGCCGGCCGTAGTAAAGATTCCTCCGGCTATAACATCACCGTTGTGACTGAGCAGGGCACTTGCGTATTGATTTGAATACGCGTTCAGCCCAGTTCCCAGAGATTGCCACGTTTTTTTGTTCCAGCGGGCAATGCCATCCGCGCCTGGCACTCCGACCATAGTGAAGTCTCCGCCGGCAATCAACTCATCGTTATGAACCGCGAGGCTGTAGATATAGCGGTAAATACCCGTCCCCAACTCTTGCCACTCACTGCCATCCCAACGGGCGAAATAAGGAGACGGTACCATATGACTAGAGTTACCAGCATCCGAAAAACGGCCCCCAACATAAAGGCTGCCATTGAATTCAACCATAGCCCGTACATCGTCGTTCACACCTAAACCCAGAGCGTACCATGGCCCTGATTCCCAGCGAGCAATGTTACGGACCACCACCTCGCCTGCGTTCCCAAAGGCACCACCGGCATGCATATAACCATTATACGATGTCATACACGTTACAGTACCGGTGGGTATACCAAACCCCATTTGGAGCCATTCACCTCCTGGACCTCCGCTCCATATTGCGGCTTTCAGGACTGACTTACCACTGGCTTCAGTAAATGATCCGCCGACGTGGATAGAACCGTATTTATTACCAATTGCCCAAACCGTTCTGTCCATTCCGGTATCCATGGCGTGCCAACTATCGTCCAGCCAGTATGCGACATGGTTCACGGTTAATCCGTTAGCAGTTGTAAAATCACCAGCGACTACCAACCATGGCCATGATACGTCTGTTCCCTCAATATCGTACACGACACCGTCTACTCCACCGCCCAATTCCTCCCACTCAGTTCCAGTCCAGCGGGCAATGTGGTCAATGGGTGTCGAACCAGAACTCGTGAAATACCCCCCAGCATACAACGTACCATTCCAATAGGTTACTGCCTTGACGGAAGAGTTAAAGCCGTCCCCCAAGGGGTGCCAGGATGTTCCATCCCAGCGCGCTATCCTGGTGCACGGAACACCGCCCGCCATCGTGAAATTGCCTGCCACAATCAAGTCACTGCCCATGGCACAGATGTCCATTACTCCACTGTTCAAACCTCCCCCCAACTCGTGCCACTTCTCTCCGTCCCACTTGGCTATATAGTTAACCATTTTGTCGCCGGCCACCTTGAACGTTCCTCCGGCGTAGATCGCTTCCCCGGTTCCATCATCCCACACTTCCAAGGCGTAGATTTCATTGTTTGTTTCAAGAAGCTCCTGACCCGGCCCGTGCAACCATCGCTCCTCACATTGACCAACGGCGGTTGTCGTTGCCAGAAGAAGTGTAACTGCTGACGAATAAACGGCGGATATTCGGTTTGATCTCATGATATGGCCTCCGAAAGAAAGGAACCTGTGTCGAGGCCAACCAGTTACAGGTAAAACCCAATCAGCGTCTGTATTCGTTCGGAACTGCCATTGTCGTTACAGAATCATGCCTGTATCTTGGATCGGCCCCAGTATCCAACCGTGCCCGTTGTTGGATATCAGACACTCAGTATAAAAAGCTGCACTGAGTCATTCAAGAAATCTGTACCGCTATTGTGGCGCTGCAAGTTCAAGCGTAGCGTCAAACACCGAGGGATTATGAGAGAAAACCGGGATTCAGACCCGACATTTGGATAGGCTTGCTCCAGCATTTCCAGCCTACTCCACACAACAAAGCAATCAACCACCGCAGCATAGAATACCCATCTTATGCTATTCCCCAAATACCTTGATGACGAAGTGACACTCGGTGGCTCTCGCATGCAAGGCTCCGCACAAGCTGGAGAGAACGCCAGCCAACCCGATTGTCCTGATTCAAAGCGGACGTGAAGCCTATGGAATGCCGATCGCCACCCTGACCACAGCTTGCCAGCTACCCAGATGTGCGGACACACCCTGACCATCTTTCTTTGCACAAAACTCTCCAACGTCTTGACAGCCTACTATATCCATAGTAGTATTACTGCGAACATAGTAGGAGGCTCTATATGACCGACGAATCAATGCCGCATATCACGGCCGCTGAACTGCGGATTATGAAGGCTTTGTGGAAGTTGGGCTCCGGAACTGTGCGGCAGGTTTTGGAGGAGTTGCCCGCCAAGGGCGGGGAGAAGCTGGCCTACACCACCGTTATGACCATGATGAAGCAGCTGGCCGATCGCGGTGCGCTCGACGTCGATCGCCAACGACAGCCGTTCATCTACACGCCTACGGTTGAGCAGGACCAGGTCCTCGGCTCGCGCGTCAGCCACTTTCTCCAAAGCGTTTTTGACGGCCAGGCCGAAGCCCTCGTCTCGCACCTGGTGGAGCAAGCCGACCTATCCCCACAGGATCTAAGACGAATCAAGGACAAAATCCGAAAACGTGCAGAGGCTGAAAAACGCGAAGGCGGCAACAGTTAGGGAGGCTGCGAGGCGCCATGAGTAATATCCCAATGATAATGGAAACGTTGTCTGCCTGGCTGCTGAGCTGGCTGGGCGAGGCCCTGATTCTGGGTACCCTTCTGGCTGCTTTGACCTGGTTGGCCGTCCGCGTACTGCGCGGGCGAACCGCGCCGGCAATTGCCATGGTGCTCTGGACGATGGTGTTGATCAAGTTCCTCGTCCCTGGCGGACCTGCTTGGTCGTTTTCGCTGGCCAGCCTGTACGATACGCTGACTCAACAAACCAAAAACGCCGTAACCGCAAGAGCAGACGCGGAAACCGGTCTAACCGCAGGGCGCTCTCATCCCGGAGATCTGCAAGCGGAGGCCGTTCCGACCAAAGCTACGGGGCATGCAAACTTTCAAACTGTCTTTGTTTCGGCTTACCTGCTTGGAGTGACCTTCCTGGCGGCAATCAAGATTGGCAGTTACTACCGCTTCCGCCGCAGGTGTATGGCACTTATTGAACCGGATGAGGCCACCCGGGAACTGGTAAACGTTATATGTGCCCGGCTCGGAGTTTGGCCTTTACCCACAGTCAGGATAAGCGATGAACACCGGGCGCCCTTTGTGATTGGTATAGTGCGCCCATTGCTCGTGCTATCCCGTCGTCATCTCGTTCGGCCGGACGAGTTGGAGACGGTGATCATACACGAAATCACTCATCTCCGGCGGAGTGATTTGCTTGTACGGTGTCTGCAATGTATCGCCGGAACAGTGCTCTTCTTTTGGCCTGTAGTATATTGGGTTAATCGTCATATAGACGAAGCGAGGGAGCATGCCTGTGACGAAGGGGCCCTACGTCACGGCAAGCTGACGGCCAGTGAATATGCGACCTGTCTCCTTACCGCTGCCCGTCCCGCTCCGCTCCGCCGTTTTGTCTTTCAGCCCGCATGTATGGCCAGCAGAATCAGCACCATTGAAAGGAGAATAGACATGATATTAGCAACACCGGACAGGCCCGGACGGCCAATCGTGTGGGGCTTTGCCGTTACCGCGTTTTTGGCCGGTTGGTGTGGTTTCGCTCTGACTGGTGCCGTTGGAGGAGAGGCCGGTGCGAAGTACGGGCTCACCGAGCAGGAAATGTTCCGGCATGCGGACGAGGTTTACGCTCATATCAAGCAGTACCCCTCCGGTGACATTGACGGTAATGGAGAAATAACCAAACAGGAATGCTGGGCGTTTGTAACTGCAATAGCACTGCAGAATCCTGAAGCATTCCTGGAAGAATACCCCCTGGCCGACCAGGATAACGACGGCACGCTTGCACCGTATGAAGCATACCTGTTCCTCCGCGGCGATTATGAACTGCAGAATGTGGATAAGGAGATGCAGTTCGAGATCCAGGAGGCAAAGAAATCGGGCGATGAGGCATTAGCCAAGCAGATTAAGGAGCAAATTGTCGCCCGCAGAGTGGAAGTCTGGCACGTGATCCTTGACCGACGAGATCAGATCGTTTCGGACATGGCCGTCGTGCCTGACGCGGAGACCGTAAAGGCGATTGCGTCCAAGATGGACTCCAGCGAAAAGAAAAAGAAAACAGCCGAGAGTCTCCTCAGTGCCATTGCGAAAGTCGCTGAGTTTCGGGAAAAAGCCGAGCTTCTGAAGCAGAAGGCTTTGGAGTTTGAAGGTGAAAAAGCAAAAGACCTTCTGGAGAAAGCCAAGCAACTTGAGCTGCGGGCCCACGAGATAAAGGCCGAGATTGTGAAGAAGTTCAAGGAGGAGTTGTCCAAACTGGAAGCCAGCGGAATGCCGGAGAAGGCGGCTATACTCAAGGAAACCCTGGACGAGCTGGAAAGCTATTAGCATCCGCTACGCCCATGCCGGATTCAGCACCGCACTGCGTAACCGCGTGCAACCGGTTTGCTGCAATACTCTTTCCGTCCGTTAAGTAGCTGTGTAGTCATGTGGCCGAATCCTGCAGAACCTCCTCGCTCTGTAGGATTCGGCTCTTCACAGAACACGAGCATCTCCCCCGCTCAAAGCCCGCCAAAGACGGCCGACAAAGCCGTCACTCACCTCATGAGGCCCAGAAAAACGCCCTCGGCCAACCCCCCCTCCAATCCCAAACGCCCACAATCGCTTCCCGCATGCCAGAACGTCGCCAGTCCAAACCCTCCGTCAAACGATGGAAACCCACCCCAGAAAACCGAGCATCATAGCGCTATAAACCCAAGCGCACCGTCAAACACCAATTCTGTTCGGCACGATAAATGCTAGTGATGGTTTGCAGATAGGCGTCGCGCATAGGTTTACATGTCGCGCCACATTTTACTTGCGCTCTTGTCGGTAATCGCTCATACTGGTTGTGTATGGCTGGAAAGCAAAAACCGACAATTGAAGAGAAAGATCTCAAAGGATTCAAGCATTTCAAATTGCTTTTACCAGTTCTGGAAAAGCTTCACAACGTCGCTTGTACCCGCGACATCGCCGGTAACCGGAAGCTCCATTACGATCAGTACACGGCATTGATTCTTCTGTATTTCTTCAACCCGATAGTAACAAGCTTACGGGGTATTCAACAAGCAGGTGAATTGAAGAAGGTACAAAGACTCCTCGGTTGTCCGCGATCTTCGCTGGGTTCACTCTCGGAAGCAGCACGAGTATTCGATGCTGAACTGTTACGCGGAATCATCGGAGAATTACTCGATAAGCTTTCGCCAATACAGAAAAACGCTTCATTTGATGAGGTGAAAGGTATCATAACCCTGGTCGATGGCACATATCTCCCGGCCTTGTCCACGATGGTCGAAGCCATATGGAGAAACAACGGCAAGAACTCTTTCAAGCTGCATACTCATTTCGAATTGCTCAAGGGCGTTCCCGCACGTATGGATCTGAAAGCGGGGAAAATAGGGGAAACGGCAGTTCTCAAAACTTGCTTGCAACCTGATCGCGTGTACGTGATGGATCGAGGGTACACAGACTTTCCCATGTTTCACAAAATCGTTGAGATTGGCTCGTCATTAGTATGCCGTATTCCCGATCACACTATTTTCGAGATAGTTGAGGAATGCCCTCTGACGCCTGCTGCCCGGGAAGCGAATATCCTTTGCGACTCCATAGTACGTTTTACCGGCAATTCAGCTACGAAAATCGGCCTGAGTAATCGCCTTATGCGTGTTTTAACGGTTAAGTGTAAACCACATATAAAACCAAGTGGTAAGAACGGACGTGGTGGTCCGGAACAAGGCGAGACTCTGCTTATTGCTACAGACATTCGAGATGTCCCCGCGGAAGTTATTGGGCTCATCTGTAAGAAAAGATGGGCAGTGGAGACTTTCTTCCGCTTTTTCAAGCACATTCTCGGTTGCCGACACCTGTTGAGCCATTGTACCAACGGAATCGAAATCCAGATGTACATGGCAATGATAGAGTGCCTGCTTATAGCGCTTTGGGCCGGGCGAAAACCAACACTTCGCACTTACGAGATGATTTGCTCTTACTTCAGCGGTTTGGCCAGCGAAGAAGAACTACTGGCCCATATCGAAAAACTTGCTGTACAATCCTAAGTGGCCGTTTATCCAGAACGAGCCGCCCGTCGATGCTGCGCACGTTTAATCCATAGCAAACAATAAAAACCGCATTGCGTTAACCATCAGTCCGTCATGTGTTCGATGTATCATAATGCGTTGCTTGCATTCATCGTGCCGAACAGAATTGATTTCAACTGCCACTACCTACTCGTACCCAGAAGTTCACCACCGCCCCTCTCACCAATCCGCCGCCTCGCACCGCTACCACCCTCCACACCGCCCGAAGCCACCTCAGACACCCCAATTTCACCTACCCTAACATCACTTTCGGGACGTTTTTTCAAACTTTTTTTTCGCACCTGGCGCTAGCGCCAGCCCGGATTATCACCCCTCAACCGACCCCATTATAAAAAAAAAGCGGAACACCAGCGCCCTTATATAGGGTGGAGACAAGCGCGCTTACCCCCAGCAGGCACCGCCATCACCCCAACCGCAACGATCTGCAGGGACCCCGACCGGGCTACCCAGCAGCCAGCTATAACGCAGCCCACGGGCCTCCTCGCCGCCGCCGACACTCTCCGCAACCCCGGGCTCCACCCGAGCCAAAGCCCCACGCGGAGATGCACTCTAATATTAAGGTCACTGGCCCCTCAGCCCTCTCCTCAAGCGTACCCGGCCAAGCCCGCACTGCCGACCTCTGCTGCCGCCGTCCCGGCCACTCGTTAGGCGTCCTGAACCGTTAAGGTCGCATGCCGCTGCTACGGCCCGGCAAACAAAACGCACAGCCCCCCGCCAGTTGATCGCCACCCACCGGCCCACTCGGGAAAGCTCGCCCCCTGAGTCACCTGGCCTACCCGGCGCACCGAGCGCCGGAAACTACCGCGCCTCCTGAAGCAAATCTCCTCCAGCGCGTCCGCGACCCGACGGCCGAACAGAAACGCGATCAAAAACGACCGCTTCGATGCAAAAACGACTCGAAACAACACCAAACTGAGAGGAATCTGACCATGAACACCCACATTTCGACGCGCGAAACCCCAAAAAACGGCGATTTTCACCCCAATTCCACCCCCAAATGCGCGCCAATGTCGTCCAAATGCAGCCTGGCGCCCACTCAATGCGCTGTAAAAGCAGGGCTAGCGCACTCAAAAACGCGGTTTTTTCTACTGGTAAACCACTATTCAGAGCCCAAATCCGGCCCATTATGCTCGCAGATATCGGTTAAGAAATACCCCAAGCGCAACCCAACACGAGATGCGACCGCAAACCGCACCTTCAAACGCCACACTTCGAGCAAAGAGGAACTGGGCAGGGGCGGACTTGAACCGCCGACACACGGATTTTCAGTCCGTTGCTCTACCAACTGAGCTACCTGCCCTCAGTCGACGCATATCTTTACGCCGAATCCCCATTTAGTCAATCCCCGGCGAAAGATAACCTGCGTTTCGCCGCCAGACGCCAACTGCAACACCCAGCCCCCGCTCCTATGCCAACAGTCTCTGCAGCTCAAAACCGCCCAATACTACCTTGCCTCGGCAACTGACATGCGAGTATCCTTCTCGCACCATCAACAACGGCTCCCAACACAGGAACCAGCAAAATGAAAATACGCTGGAAGCTACTACTGCTACTCCTGGCCGTGTCGCTCGGCCCCATCGTAGCCATCCACTCCCAGCAGTACATTGGTATGAAAGAGCTGGCCCACGACCTCGGCCTCGGTGCTCGCGACAAGATAATCGAACGCGCCGGACAACAGCTTCAGCTGCTCGCCTACGACGCCGGCACCTTGGTAAGGCGCGAAGCAGAAACCATACGCTCCGTGCTCCTCACTCAGGCCTATGAAGTGGAACAGGCACTTGCGGTGGTTCCGGAAAACCCGCAGCCAGTTTTCTGGACCGCACTCTTCGACACTTCGAACGAAAGCGTCCCGGGTATCACCACATCGCCACGGTACTACAAAATCAACGAGCAGGGGGTCCAGACGCCTCTGCCCATCTCCTATGATGCGCAAGTGTTTCTTCTTGCACCGGGAACACAGGAAGGCGACGTTATGGAATTCGCCAACCAGCTCTCCCGTATGGCACCACACTACAAGCGACTGCGAACAGGCCATACTGATTACATTCAATGGCAATACACTGCACTGGCCAACGGACTGCATTCTTCCTATCCCGGACACGGCGGCTACCCCGACCATTACGACCCTCGCAAGAGGCAGTGGTATACAAGCGCTATCGAGCGGAATGGCTTCCTCTGGAATCGCGCTATCATCGACGCACCTACTCACCAGGTAGTTTTAACCGCCTCCATGCCTGTGCATTTCCCAAATGGCGAGGTTGCCGGAGTAACTGCTATGGACGTCGCCGTACTGGATCTGATGGGTAAAGTCAAAGTGCCCACAGCTTGGTCCGCAGACGCCCGCACTCTGTTCGTCCAGCCCATTGTCTCAACAGACAGCCAAGAGCGACAACTGATCACCCTGGCGCAGCTTGACTCCGCCGATTACGCTGGGCATGCCTGGGATAAACCTATCGCCCTTCGCACCATATCATCCTCCGACGAGCGAATCTTCACCGCCATGCTCGCGGACATGCAAAAAGGCAAGAGCGGCTACAAGCAGATGCCCTTCAAAGACAGTGACTCTATCTGGGCATACGGAGCGGTGGGAACACAGGGATCCTACCTCCTGTTGATTGTTCCGCTTGCGGATATCACCGCTGACGCTCTGGCCGCCGAGAATGCCATCGCGGAACGCATCAACAGTGAGTTTCTCACGTCAGGAGCTGTAGCCGGCGTTGTGGCCATAGTTGTTCTGGTGTTTGCCGTCATCGGCTCGCGCACTGTCACTCGTCCAATTGCCGAATTGGCTAATGCAGCATCGCGTCTGGCAACCGGTGACTTCGACACGAGAGCCATCATCACTTCTCGCGACGAAGTAGGCCAGTTGGGCAAGGCGTTCAACGCCATGGTGCCCGAGCTGGTTGATCGCATGCGTATGCACGAATCACTACAAGTCGCCAAGGAGGTTCAGCAGCATCTTCTCCCCAGCAACTCCCCACACATCGACGGTTTGGACATATGCGGATGCAGCGTCTATTGCGACGAAACCGGCGGCGATTACTTCGACTATCTGCGACTCGACCCTGGAAAACCAGGAAGGATCGGACTGGTGCTCGGTGACGTTACCGGCCACGGCATACCGGCGGCGCTCTTAATGGCTACAGCAAGGGGAATGCTCCGATCGAGGTTCGAGGAATTCGACAAGCCGGAAGTGGCGATGAACGCCGTCAATCAGCAGTTGGTACACGATGCATCCGGCGGACGCTTCATGACGCTGATGTGCCTTTTCATTGATACTGCAGCTAGGAAACTATGCTGGGTAAACGCCGGACACGACCCAGCAATCGCCTGCAATCTCGAAGATGGAACACTATCACAGCTTGAGGGCGGTGGATTACCGTTGGGAATAGCAGCTGACTGGACGTACGACCAGTACACCTGTGCTGTACCGGCCAAGGGGCTTCTGCTCCTCATGGGTACGGATGGTATTTGGGAAGCCCGCAACCCGGACGGAGAGATGTTCGGCAAAGATCGCCTCAATGACCTCGTTCGGCAAAACGCAACAGATAGCGCCCGAGCCCTCATGGAAAGGGTTGTCAGCGAAGTGCACAAGTTCCGGCAAACTCAACCTCAGGAGGATGATATAACCCTCATCGTCGCGAAAATCTCGCCCGTCGAATCAGAACAAGGCGGGCAGTCCCAGCAGAATATCGAAGATGGCCGCACCGGCTAGCACAAGCGAGACGATGCCGTTAACAGTGAAAAACGCAAGGTTCACTTTGCTGAAATCGTCGGGCTTCACTGCCAGATTCTCAAGAAGCAGAAGCACCGCCACGACGACAACGCCACTGTAGTAGAGCCAACCCAGGCCAGCCACCGCTCCTAGCAGGAACAGTAGGCAAACTGCGGCACCATGCATGAAGCGTGTCAGAACTAAAGCGGGGCGTGGGCCATACTGCGCCGGAATGCTGAACAACCCCTCCTGCCGATCAATGGAAATATCCTGGCAGGCATAGATGATATCGAATCCGGATATCCACAATGCAACGACAGCTCCGAGAATAATCGCCTCCCAACCGAGCGTAGCCGGATCCAGAGCGATCCACGCTGCCGGCGGAGACATTCCAATGGCCGTTCCCAGCCACAGATGAGACAGCGATGTAAAACGCTTGGCGTAAGAATAGGCACACAGGTAGGCAAGAGCGGGAAGACCGAGTACGAGCGGCCAGGGATTCCCGAACAGCAGGTGGAAGACCCCGCAAGCCGACAGGAACACGACTGCACATCCAATAAGGAAAAACCAAGCGTCCGTCTGTGATAGCCTAGCCGTCGGCAGAGCACGACCAGCCGTACGTGGATTGCGAGCGTCGAATGCTGCATCCGCAATACGGTTGAAGGTCATCGCCACGCTGCGTGCCGATATCATGCACACGACAATGAGGACAAGGGGCCAGAAGAATGCCCGCCCCTCCGGCAACTGCCGCCGGGCAAGAAAAACCGCAACCATCACGAAAGGAAGAGCAAAGACCGAGTGGGCCACCTTGATCATCTCGGCCCACTCAACTACTACTCTCACGGGTCCTCGGAGCAATGAACGACTAGTCACTGCTGCCCCACTCCTCTCGGGAATCATGATGACTTGCCGGACCAACGAACGTTCAGATCATGTGGCACGCGTAGAAGATCAAGGACCCTGGCCGCTACGAAATCGACCAAGTCCCCAATGGTACGAGGCTGAGTATAGAATGCGGGGGCCGCGGGACAGATGATTGCTCCCGCCGTCGAAAGTCTGAGGCAATTCTCCAGGTCGATCCTGCTCATGGGCATCTCGCGCGGAACGACGACCAACGGCCGCCGCTGCTTCAGTGTGACCTGCAGGGCTCGCAGAAGCAGATTATCCGCGATTCCCGCAGCGGCCTTGCCGAGCGTGTTCATGCTCATTGGGCAAACCACCATACCGTCTGTGGGCGTCGACCCGCTGGCGATGTCGGCGTGGAGATTCGAACACTCCTGCACGCGCAAGCGATCACTATTCACACAGCCGAAAGCGTCAGGCGTGATTTCGTGTATACCCAATTCATCCCGCAGCAGTTGAGCACCGTGACCTGATATCACAAGATCGACGTGGCACCCGCTGTCCAACAAGGCACGGACAATGCGCCTGCCGTAAACGGCGCCGCTGGCACCGGTTATACCCATAACAAATCGCTTGTTCTCTTTTACGGTACTCATGGCGCTTCCGCTGCGGTGCCCAGAGAACGCAGCCGCTCCTCTGCTAAAGGTTTCCACAAGCGATCATCCGGCGCCTCGCGTACAAGTTCCTCCCACACTTGTTGTGCCCTTTCAGGTGTACCGGCATCGAAGTAGGCCACGCCCAACCGAAAACGGGCCTCCACCGCTGCGTCTCCGTCAGGATGATTCTCCAGACATTGTTCAAGCTTAGCTGTGCGCTCATCAACAGTATTGGCTGATTTTGCCAAAAGGAGGTATATGTTATCCACCAGCAGGCTATGCGGCCAAGCCTTCAGGATTCCGCGCAGGTTGTCCAAGTATCGACCATGTCGTGGGTCGAGCTGCATCAACCCTACCTGCCGAGGTTCATCCGGCATTGAGCCGCAGAAAGGACGCGGGCCGCACAAAGGATCGTCGCCGTTTTCCAGCAGCATCGCCAACAACTGTTTAGCTTCGAATACGATCTGCTCCACAGGTATTTTGAGGTTGACATCAGCGGGAGCCGGATCCAACACATTGGCGTCTGCTGCTGAGCCAGAGGGAAGCTGCGGCCGCTGCGCGTCGAACTTGCTGATCAATTCATCGAGCAACACGATTGCCTCTCCCAGGCGACAGTCGCGTGCCGCTAGCAAAGCCAGTTTGTACCGTCCAACGGCAGCTATCCTCTCGTCAGGAGCCGTATGTACCACTTTCCTCCAGGAGACTTCCGAACGTTTGGAGGGGAAGTCATCATAGTAGCGAATAACCTTGCGATCCCTGAACGCGCTGAGATCAATCCGCATATCCAGAGTTTGGCCGCGCATATACATTACGTTTGAAGCGTACCTGCTATCTGGGAAATACTTAATGAAATGGTTGCACTCCTGCAACAGGTCATCACACTCTTCAGCGAAGACGGTCCTGGTAGCTGTTTCTGCGTCCAACTCCAGAGATAGGCGAAACTCCGTCACTTCGCGCGCCACCTCAAACGGTGGCCGCGGTTCCGGCTTGGCCAACCATGCCTGGTACACGACCCGTTCAAACCAGTCGCTGACATCGTGATCAACATAGTGTTCCTGAAGAAGGAACTTGTCGTGAAACCGTTTTTCCAGAAGACGATAGTAGAGTTCGTCTCGTCCCACGTGCTTTTCAAATATGGCAACGGGCACCGCGAAGCAGACGACCAGCAAGGGAGCAACCACACCGGGACGATAATTGACCAGCTTGGCCAGGAGGAGCACACTGCCGGTGATCACACAAGCGGCGATGAAGGCCAGCACCATCGGCGCCATGAACTTGATACGGTCTTCAGGTTTATACCAATCTATTAACGAGGACGTCTGTCGTGATGCGCCATAGAAATACAGCAGCACCAAGACAAGCCCCAGAAGCGCCGATGCATAACGAAAGCGAAAACGAAGCGGCCTGACTGACACGACGATGCAGGCGCCGAGCACTGAGATGGCCATCCAAGGCATAACAGCCATGAAGGCAATAATCAGCACAAAGGGAATGCAGCAGGGAAAACGATAAAGCATGGCTATCAATATCGGGACCGAAGCCATTGCTGCAAGCAACAATCCGACGACGACCGCCTGTATTGGGATAATATCAATGCGTATGGGAAACTGCACGAAGTTGGCCAGCGTAGCGTACCCTCGGGGCATAAAGGTGTCCGCCAGCGTTCCCCAATACCCCTCATGAGTAAAAGCGAACAGGTTGCCGGTGCGCAGCCAATAGGCAAAACAGCCGACTCCTGCAAACAATACAATGTTGACCAGCAACAGCAGTGTGGAACGAATGCGATACTTGGAAGAAGTACGACACCAAACATCGGTGGGCACTGAATCCGGCAACTCTTCTGCTACGCCTTTTGTACGGTCCGGGCCATCTGTCATGACATATCCTTGCCGGCCACATATACGGTGACAACACCGAGAGTCAACTGCGTCATCTCCACCGAGGCAAAGCCGACCTGCCGCAGTTGCTGACACACGTTTTCAGGACTGAGAAAGCTAACGACTGAACGCGGCAGATAGCTATACGCTCCTGTCCGGTCACCACTGACAAGCCGAGCTCCTACAGGCATCAACCTCATTGCGTAGAACTCGTAAAGTCTGCGAACAAAACCATTCGATGGACGAGTGAATTCAAGAATCACTGCCCTGCCACCGGTGCGCAAAACACGATGCATCTCTGCCAAACCGCGGTCAAGGTCGTCGAAGTTACGCACGCCGAACGCACAGCTGACCACGTCGAAGGTGCCATCGGCAAACGGCAACTGCATACCATCAGCCAAACAGAAGAGAAGATCAGGTGGGGATCGGTCGACCGCCAGCGCCAGCATCCCTGACGAGAAATCCACGCCGCAGTAAGTTTGCGCCATCGGAGCTAATCGTTGGAATGAACGCAACAGGTCTCCAGTACCACAGGCAACATCCAGAATCATGTCTCCGGGCTTGACTCGGGCCAAGCGTACAGCTTCCGTGCGCCATACCCGGTCACGTCCCAGGCTGAAGATGGAGTTGACTGTCTCATAGCTGGGCGCGATAGCGTCGAACATGCGGCGCACACGACGCGACTTGTCCGGCTGATCGTGAACAGCCGACAAGCGAGCTTCATCCCAAATGGGTTTCCGCGATTGTTCGTCCATAGTTCTCGCGCGTAGTGCAACCATCGGACATCTCCGCAAGCGCCGATGCGGATCACTCCATTGACCACATTCTAGAGCAAGCTCTATTTATGTGTAGCGTCTGCTGCCCGGTTTTTTCCTGTGAACTCTCGATATATGGCGCTGCGATTGGATTAGTAACGCCACAGTAACGCCCCCCATAGCCTGCCGATGCATCCGAGATCTGGTCCGAAGCCATCAGGCGAAGGGCGCGTGAGCATCGAGTTTCAGACGGAAATGTCCTCCAAGAGACAATCGGCAACCGCACGTCAACCTTGGTGGCCAAACAGATCAACCTGCGGCTCAATACAGGCAGCATCGTCGTTACCGGGACTGTTCACTCTGGAAGACACGGCATAGGCCTCCATCTCGACTGCGGGGTAGCTCTTCAGACAGCTGAGAAGTAGCTCGACAGATTCTTCCTGCCGGTTGAGCCAAGTCGCGCAAGCCCCAGGTGAGAGAATGACCGGCATGCGATCATGGATGTCGGAAATCAAGCTGTTTGGGGAACAGGTAATGATGGTCGCCGACAGCACATCGTTTCCCTCGCCGTCAATCCAGCGGTCCCAAAGTCCGGCAAAAAGGAATACCTCGCGAGAAGCCAAGCGGATGTACATTGGTACCTTACCGCGCGATCCTGAAGTTTTCCTCCATTCGTAGAACCCATCAGCAGGGATGACACAGCGTCTTTGTCGCAAAAGCCTCTTGAACGCGGGTTTGACGTGCACTGTCTCCGCACGAGCGTTTATCATCCGGTTTCCAACTGACGCATCCTTCGCCCATCCCGGAATCAATCCCCAGCGCACGCGGCACAACTCTGTCCTGTTATCATCAAGAACAGCATCAATAGGCTGAGAGGGCGCAATGTTATATCGCGGCACAAGCTGATCAGGGAAATGCAAATCAGGCAACGTAGCTGCTATTCGCTCCTGTGACGAAGTAAGGGTAAATCGTCCACACATGGCTCACTCGCGACATAAGCAACCCAAGACAAGCGGATCCTCAAACGCGGCGTCCGAACATCTTTTCTCTCCAACGGAGTTTCAGTGTTAGACGCTACTGTGAACTTACAGCGCTCTATTCAACGGTCGCCGCAAGCAGATAAGTCTCCAACTCCCGGCGGCGAGTCTCCAACACCTTCTGCAGGGTCTCGATCTCCCCTTGCGTTTTCTCTATCTCAGTCTCCTGGCCATCGAGCTTGCTGAGCAATCTCGTGTAGTACTCACTGCGTCGGTCAACCGTATTCATGTTGGAACGGATGCGTTGTTGTTCATCCGTGATAGAGCGGATCAACTTCTCATGCTCCTGGATTTTCCGCTGGGTGTCGACGAGCGCCGACTTCAACTGAATCGCTTTGGCCAGAACGTTGCGCACGCTCTGCGGAATCTCGCCGGTCCTGGTGTAGTAGTCAATCTGCCCAATGTCGGCCGCGAGCAACGATATCGTTTCGGAGGTCACGCGTTCCTCGTCAACGGCGACCTCCCTCTTTCCGCCAGCTACCACATCCTCCTTGAAGCGGTATACACGATCGGTTGTCTCTATCGGTTTAAGTCCATCTGCCAGCTTCCAACCATGCCGGAAAGGGTGCTCGATCAGGATCGTCTTCTTCGAGTCGGACTTGTTCTCTACTGCATATTCCTGATGGAAAACGCTTTTGCGGGTTACGTGAAGTATGCCCTTTACAAGCTTTCCGGTTCGCAGGGTATTGGTTTCGCGCACGTTGGTTGAGTTTACCAGAACATTAAGATCAACCGCATAGCTGATCATTCGATGCTGGTCCGGCGGCAGATCATCCACGCGAGCGTCGCCAGCGTAACCTTGCCCATCAAACACAGTGATCGGTCCTTGCAGGAGGTGCTTTCCGCTAGTGTTAGTGATGATCGCTCCATTCAATGGATGATTAGCCATAACTGAACTGCTGTATATACTGATTTTCTCAACGTTGATGTCATCCGTGACGATAGGGATCATCGCAGATCTCTGCCGTGGCAAAGATACTCCGCTGACGACGTATTGAAACAACTCCCCGATTTCACCGGCGGTTGCCAGCGAAGCCACGCTGGCGACGGCATCGATCTGCCCCGAAACGCCGCCGGCATTGGCACGTCGTCCTCGGGCATAATCGGCTTGCGCGCTTTTCAAAGCGCGCGTGGGAGAGGGCGGCGCCTTGTCGGTTTCCTCGCGAAGCTCAGCAACTCTACGTTTCCCATGACCAAGGCTCCACATCTCATCATCCATATCCATGCCGTCATCATACAACGCCGGCATCAAGCTGGCGTACAGCTCAGGCTGGACTGTCGGCCTGGGAACATACAACGGCTGATAGAGATTCTGAATGAAAGAGATGGGCCTGCCGCTTACCAGCGATAGATCGACATTGCGCCAATCGCTCTCTGTCTGGTTCTCAATGATGGCCCATCCCTGCAACGCGGCAGAGTCCGGATGGTCATCGCTCAGTACCAGTCGATAGGTAGTCTTCCAGATCGGCGCTTCAACAACATAGCCCAAACGAACGCGTCTCTCTCCTGACCCTTTGAAGGTCAGAGACACCGGTTTCTTGTCCTGATCCCGAGCGTCAGCAAGAGTGGCTAGGGCTTTGCTCAACTCCTCCTGCAATTGAGAATCAACAAGCTCGATCCGCCGGGCCTCGGGCAATTCAACTGCGCGGATCGCACCGCCGGAGAGGATATTCATAACCCAGACAGCTGTAGTCGTATTGTCGCCATGGTACTTAGTCACCTGCTCCAACCCGAGAATAGTGCCACCGAATTGCTCGCCCTGAGCGGTGATACTAACTTCCGCCCCACGCACTTGGTTGAGCAGTTCTCCTAATGACGGGTTTCCACTTATGTCGACTTGAAAGCTGCGCAGCGTCTTGGCAATAGGATCCTGTGACGGATAGACCACACTCTCCACGTGACCACCATCCAAGTCCTGGAGCACGAGCGATTTGAGAATATCGTTTATCTGTTCCGTCTTGAAACGCAGTTCGGTGGTTGCATCGCCGGTAACAGTCCCAGAATGCTCAAAGTACCCCACGCCGCTGGAAAAGAGCACAACCTTGCGTACGGGAACATCAGCTTGCCGGTCACTATCTGATGACTCCGCGCGGCAAGGTACGGTAGCGATAAACACTGTGACTATTATTCCAAGTACGCGAAACATGGCAGCTTCCTTTCGGCAATAGCCCTCTGTACCGGCCAAACTTCAGAACGCGTCATACATAACCTTTAGACACACAAGTCGCAAAGAAGTTCCAGAAAACTCCGATTTCGCGTGACGCAAGACAACGCGAATCAAGGAGGAGCTATGAAGTGAGCCCCCCAACTCGGGTAGGCTTAGGATTTGGCACGAGATCTTGGCAGGGCCCCCTCAAAATCTGCCATAGCAGACAGCTGGAGATTGCTCGTGAACTGCTGTGGTAAAGATCTGGCAGGTGTGTCCAGCTGAGTGTAGGTGACGAATGAAGCTCTAGTAATCCGCCCCCTCCCAGGTGTGCACACTGGCCGCCTCGCGCAAATCCTGGCCAATGGGAAGCAGTTCGTAGACGAGGTGAACAGGTTCCACTTCAACCTTGGAATCTGAGCCAAGGCTGTCCAATGGCCACTGCTGGCGAAAAGTGGTCACTTCCTGTTCGAGAACGGATCGGACCAAATCCAAGTGGCTCCAGGCCACGGTGACTTCCTCGGTTGGCCAATAGGTTTCCGTAACCGGTTCGGACGGCTGTTGAAGTGCGACCGGCTCTTCTTGATCCGTTTCCAACGGATAGTCACCCTGGTCGCCGATCAGACCTTGCCAGTAGACTTCGGGAAGGACCACCTGCGACTGTACCTCGGGCATCGTCAAAACTGCGCTCTCCTGACGATCCTGGCTGTCGCTCAAGTCGACAAGCACAACGAGGTCCTCGGGCAGCAAATCAGCCAGCGTGGTCTGCTCGTATTCACAAGGGAGGGGCTCAAATGCATCCCAGGCAAGCGGGAATTCCTGCGTGGTCGGCGTCTCAGCAATATCCGATACCGGGTCAGTCATAGCATCGCCGACCTGTATCCGCTCAGTCTTGCCAGTTGCCACATACTGCAGCGGAACACTCCCTATGTCTTCCACCAAGTCCCACATGGTTTTACCGAATTCACCAATCAGCGTCTGCATCCCACCGTAGAGTACTGCAGGATCGATCCTCTCACTGGCCGTCACCTGCACTTCATGCTCGACGTCAACGGCATCGGTGGCCACCTGAGCATGTGCGGCTGCCTCAGCGATCAGTTGATCATTGACGGACTCCGCCTGCCCCAAGTCGATCGGCTCGGCAGGTATCTTGAAGAGCTCTTCCACGGTCGGGTAGCGAAGGGCAATAACCGGCATCGGCGGACCCACGAGGTCGTCTGCATCCAAGTCACTCATCTGCCCTGCGAGGGCAGATTCGTGCGTAGTGGTTTCCACGGCATCCAAGACTGCAGGTGAGGCGAAATCGTCATGCTCAATATCCTCCCCCTCCGCGAAGGCTTCAGAGGCGAGCGCTTCGGCATCCTGAGGTTGCAGATTCACTTCACTGTCTGATTGCGATTCGTCGCCATCAAGGTAACTCACGGCAGCCAGTTCGTTAAACTCGGAGGCGGAATCAGAGGCGTCGACAACTTCGACGTCGAGTTGATCCTCAACCTGCTCCACACTTGTGGAAACCTCAACCTCAGCGGGCTGCGGCTGTCGCTCGTTCAACAGCGGTTGCAGCATATCCAATTGCGTTCGAGCCGCGTCGAAGCGAGGATTGAAGTCAAGCGCTATTTGAAAAGCCCCTGCCGCGTCCTGCGATAATCCCTTGGCTTTGAACATAAGCCCAAGATTGTAATACGCGTCGGGTTCTGGAAGAACCGCCTGGAACTCCGTCAGCGCCTCGTCGAACTGCCCCTGCTTGGCAAGCGACACCGCCAGATTGACTCGTGCTCTTTCAAATCGCGGCAGCACCTGCAACGCTCTGCGAAACTGCTTTTCCGCCTCATCCCATCGTTGCTGCATCGCGTATTCGAATCCGAGGTTGTTTCTCAAGAGGCCATCGTCCGGTCGCAACTCCACTGCATGTCGGAAAGCCACTTCTGCGGCAACGTGCTGCCCGCTTTGGCCATACAGTTCACCGAGCCGGTTAAGCGAAGGAATGTGATTGGGATCCCGTTCAAGAGCTCGGCGATACTGCAAGATGGCCTTCTGGGGCACGCGTTGTTTCTCAAAGAGCTGTCCGGCGGCGAAGTGAGTGTCGGCCATGATATCGGGAACCGGTTCCAACTCGACGTTTGAGATGTCCTCATTGTTTGCTGAGGCCCCGGCTCTTTGTGTGGCAATCTCATTGCGGTTACTCTCGCACCCAACAAGCCATGTTCCTGCCACCAGGACAACCGTCAGCATTAGGCGATTAGTCACTTGTCTGCCCTTTGTCAATGTTAACATTGATGTTGATTCTCCCAATCAGTCCCAAGCGAGACAATCAGACTTGATCAACTTTTCTTACATGGACGATGTGGGTGCTGCTGCCGTACTACCTTCGGCCGCACCACCACCGGCACCTTCTCGACTGTTCTTGATGATGATTGCTTCGGCTGCCGTCATTCCGGAACTGCCCGCCATAGCTTCGCGCAGTTGGGTTTTTTCGGTATCAAACCCAGCTGAAGCGAGAAAACCACGAGCAGCCTCCAACCTGGCCGCAACGAGTTCGGCATCGCGGGACTCGGTGTCATAACGAACAACGCCGCCGCACTCAGACAGAAGCTCCGCCAGTCGAGTAAGATGGCGCACACCCAGCCCGCTGAGGTCGGCCACATGCGGTTCGAAATGGATATCGGTGATGGATGAATCCATAAGGATTGCCTTATCCGTCATGTAGACATAGTTCGCCTGCAGATCACTGCGTCTGCTGGTGTCGCCCTGTGGAGGAGCATTAAGCCTCTCGTTCTGAGTTGAGCACCCTGCGCCACATGCGGCGAGAATAGCAATACAGACTGTGCAGCGAAGCCAACGGTTGAGCATGACACTAGCTCCTTCGAACAGAACCCGGATGAAAATCCAACGCACCTGCCCGTCTGCGGGCGGTTGAAGAAAGAAGTCCTGCCCCGGCAAGGACGAAGTCCAGCTGGAACAGACCTTGGGCATACCTTCGGAGACGCCTGCCTGTTTATCGGTCATTGCCATCGCTATCTTCCGCAGAAGCGTTACAGACCGACAAAGATTGAATAGTGGCAGAGGGAGGTGTCCGGTTGGCAGATGAAGGGCAAATCGGCGATCACACCACTGAGAACGATGGTGGGCATCGCTTGCCAATACTGAAATCGAGTGCGTTCATTGGGAGCGTAGCTGTTCACTGAACTCTGACACGCAGCAGGCGCGGATCACTGGTCAGTTTGCTCGCTGGCCCACTTTGCTGGCGGATCGTTCAAGGCCTCCTGCAATTGCCGTTCATTCACTTCGTAGATGAGGATGGTGTGATTGATGACAGCCTCTGGTTCTCGCAAGCGCAGATAGGCACACAGTCGGGCAAAGGCAAGACGGTAATACAACCGGTGCGCGTCCCTGAACCGCCCTGTCGCCCATTTGGCGCGGGCCTGCACGGTGTCAGCAGTCGCCTCAAACGATGCGATTGTCTTGCCGAGCCTCTCGTACTGTTTTTGCAGTTCTTCAGACCAGTCACAGCTGTTGAGGTAATTATACACTTGCTGCAAATTGGTGGCGCTAATGGCGTACATGCCCGGGCAAAAACTGTAGCTACCTGTGGCATCCTCTCGCAGGGTCAAGGGAATCGGGGTTGCTTTGACACCGAAATGGGAAATTGCCAAAGACTGTCCACTGCCGAAGTACGAGACGAAGATTTCATCCGCATACCCATCACCGCGGCGTTGATTGATGTAGTCAGCGAGGCCGGGCAGATCCTGGCCCCAATCAAGTGAACTGTCGACCAGATGACGATAGGCGTTATCCGAGCCGCCTGCAAAGCTATTAAAGTAGCTCAAGTAATTAGGATATGCCAAAAGCGACGCGATGACGAACAATCCAATCGGAAGGGCAAGGGCTACTTTGCCGACCAATGACCGCAGCGTCCAGTAGTGAGTCGCAGCTCCACAGAGGATGAAAAGCATTGGGTAGGTCGGGAGGATGTGGCGGTGCCCAATGTTGAGGTTGCTGGATAAGGACGTCAGCCAGTAGACTACTAGGAATACCCAAAAAGGAGCAGTCCTGTAGAGGAAGGCTAGCGTGTTTTGTCGAGCATTGCGCGCAGCAGCGTTCTTCTCGCTATCCTCATCTCCTGCCGAGTGACGGCGAATCAGCGGTAAGCCCAGGCAAGCAACCATCAGCCCCATAAGCGGCAAGGGAGTTTTGACGGCGAATGCATAGGGAAAGAACCAATGAAACCCGGTCTTGCTCCACTGCCCGTTCATGAAGGAGTTGCGCCCTCTGGCGGTCTGTGCTGAATATAGGGCACTGTACAGATACGCCTCGGGAAGTACCCTGTAGTCGCGCATCCATCTGAGCGTGCTGCACAACGTGGGGCTGAGGTGTCGTTCCTGATATTCCCAATTAGATTGACCTTCCGGCACGAGTGCCGCGGAATAGAAAGTATCCACGCCGTCCTGAGCGTTGACCATGGCCGAGTAGCGCCAGCCGTAGGCCGTCCACAGGCCGGACCAGACAATAGCGATCCAAACGACGAGCACTACAGAGAAACAACACAACTGCTTCGCTCGGGAAGTGATCTCCCATCTCCTTCCCGCTAAGACTACCGGCAGCGATTTAGATCGAATCAGTCGGAAAACAAGTAGCGCCGCACCTGCTGGAATGATCAACGGAGCAGACATTTTCGACATGAAGAGTAGAGCCAGGGAGCATCCGCTCAGCAGCACGCTCGGGATCGTAACTCGATGAAGCATCCACCAAATGGCGGCAAGACTACTCAAGAAGAAGAGCGCAACCGCGCAATCAGTTGTAACCAATCGTGCATGAGCCAGCATTGTTGGGCTAAATGCATACAAAGTGAGCGAGACAAGGCCGCCGGCAGTACCGAATAGTCTGCGCGACCAGAAAAAGACAATCAGCCCTAACCCCAAACTGAGCACAGCGATCATTGTCCGACCACGCCAGAGCAGAGAATCGATGATTGTTCCGTTGCCCAGGTTCTTGTAGTAGAAGAAAAGGCGACCGAGATTCCAGACATCCGATTTATGCCAAGCAGCAAGATCTCGCTGCTGCGACGGGAACTTGACTTCCAACGAATGACCTGGAAGCGCTGCCCAAATGTGAGCAAACGGGGGATGAGGCGGGCCCAGGCGATAGTCGCCGGTCATGTAGTAGCTGTACCCACGCGTCAAGTGGGCTAATTCGTCATAGGTATTTGACTTGTGAAGGACACTGGTTATAGCCAAAACGAAGTGAACGGCAAGCAGAATAACGACAGCCATAGCCGGAAACAATGCCGGACCGAGTTTGCTCCCTTGATGCTGTTGCCGTCGACGCCCGCTCTTTTCTCTCTTATCCTTCTTGCCGGCCATCTGTGGCGTCTCCTACAAGATACAGGATTATCCTCCACGGCCAACTGCACGTGACTGTGGTGCGGTTGGAGATTTCCAAACTTCATACGAGGGCCTGGCAACACCGACTCGAATCCAGCCCATTTCCTGAAGCATGGCCTTCGGACCATTGCGATTCCGGTATCGGTAATCCAGAACGACATGATCTATTGGATACAGCTGCAGCAACGCTTCGAATTGTTCGCGTTTCACCGTACCATTGTTAAAGAGACTGAATACCCCCAAGACCAGGCTGCGATACTTCGGATGATCCACCTGGCGCATGAGCTTATCCCTCGAAAACACGAGTTTGACGTTGGGCATGAGCTGTGGCAACTCATGATGGACGAGGAATGAACCCCAGACAAATGGTGCTGCTTCAACGCCTCCTAAAAGCTCAACAAGTTGTCCGCTGCCTTCGCTGAACTTGTCCAGATTCGTCGGTGGATCCCCGACCTTCAACATGACGCTCGTCGTGCAACTCACCATTACACAAAACGATGCGACCACGACCATCGCCGACAGGAATGAACGCCATGGAGAATCCTTCCCGTCCACCCTCGCCAGCAAAGAGCTCACAGCATAATAGAGCACGACTGCGATGATTGAGGCGTTTACCAACTGCGGTACCATCCACCGCGAACGCCACATGATTGATGTTGGCAAAGCCACATTCAGCAGTTTTCCGAGCGGCTCAAAATGAGTAGTGACAAGCACACCTGCGCCAAGCAGCCCAACAACGAGAATCTCCTTGCGGCGTCGACCAAAGACAATAGCAATGGGAACAGTGAGAGTCGCCAAGGTGAACAGTGTATTCTGGCCGAAGGACCAGAACGGATCGAGCTTCGTCGATGGCTTGCCAGATACCTGGTAAACCATGAACTCGCCCTCTTCGTCACGGATTCGATAGGCGGTATTGCCGGCAGCTATCACCCATCCGTCCTCCTCGCCTTGATGCTCAATGACCGCCTTGGCAGATAACCTCAATCCGTTCTCCGCGAACTCCTTGCGAACGCTACTGCTAAGTTCTCCGGTCTCCAAATCCTCCCGCAATTCGGAGGGAAGGGAAAAGACAAGCCTGTCAACGCGAACCAAGTCTCGCGACTGTATGGGCGAACCCGGTGCCCGTCCGCTTGACAAGCCGTGACCGACGTTGGTTCTGTGATTAAACTCCCGGAAGATGCCTCCCAGTGCACAGTACACTATCATGATTGCCAGAAGCTTGACAGAAGCTTGCCGGCGCCCGATCAGCGAGCTGAGCACCATGATCGTCGACCAAACCATACCGGTAATAGTGGAAAACGGATGGATGACATGCCCGACTATCGCCACGACAACAGCGAACAGCAGATTGCCGGCTTTGGGTGCGCGAGCGACGAGGATCATGCCGGCCAGCTGCAGCGGCAGGATGAACGCCAGATGCTGAGCCTTGGTCTGCATTGCACGGAAAACCAACATCTCCACTACACATCTGGCGTAGTCCCAAGATTTAACGACCATTATCAAGGCAATCACCAGCCCCAACGGAACCAACCACCGATCTTTGCGAAACACAACCTGCAGCGCAGCCGCCAAGCAACTCGTTCCCATAAGGACCATCAACGGAGGCATGACGCTGTGGTGCAGTGCCGCGCATGAAACGCCCGTAATCGATGATATGGTGGCAACCAAGGGGGCCATCAACGGTGACATCGTAGCGCGGCGCAGCCGGGAATCACCTCCGACAGACGATTCATGCAGACCAAGAGGAAGCCCATAGCGGTAGTCAACGGCTTCGGATACGTAAGCAACGTCGTCGACATTCCAAATCAATACACCCTTGGTGCCCTTCTCCATGTCAGGAACCCACGCCCCGTACGTGACCTTCATGATGAACACAGTCAGTACGATCGTTGCCAACCACAGTAGTGACGTCAAATAGGGTTCCCAATTAAACTGCCGTGTCCGCGCAGTTGATACATGCTTGGCCTGAGGCTTCGCTCGCCTCGATCTTTTCGGCAACGATTCCAGCTTTGATGATAAATCAATCTCCGTCGCTGCAATCGCCGGACCGCAGGCTCTCGGGGTTTTTACGAAGAAGAACAACACAATGCTCGCCAGCACCGATCCTACCCCGCCAAGGGCGATTCCATGCCACCAGCCAGGACGTGCGGCGGGAAGGTAACGCCTAGCGTTACTGGCGATGTCCGCCGGTGGACAGGAGTAGTGAACAGCAACCATGATCACGGCTATGGCCAGAATCACACCAACGGCAAGCCATCTTGGTAAATAGCCATCGCATCCCCCCCTACTGGCCGGTTCAACATATAGGATAGCGCACGCTTTTCTGTGAGCCAGCACATGAGCTAATCCAGCAATCGCCAACAGGTAGAGGATGCCGCATATAAACCACACGCTTGGCAATGTCCAATGAAAGGCGCATCCAAGCCACGCGGAAATCGCGAAAGGCAGCAAACCGAGAACACTGGCAACACCAAAGCGGGACAAGCACGAATCAAACGCACCACCGGAAGGAAAAAGCAGGTTAGTCGCCAACAAGCCTGGTACCAAGATCACAGCCCACACTGCGGCAACCATGGCAACCTCTGATCGGTCCACTGCCACGAGAGTCAGGAACGGAACGAAGAGCGGCCCCACTGCTCGAAGCCACTCGCTCGCAGAAGGTGAACCGCCACGACCGTCAGCCACACCGAGAATCTTCAACACAACTCCTGACATGTGACACTCCTCCACGCACATCTCTGAACAACCCTGGGCAGCCTACACGCAGAGCCAAGAGCATACAACAGTGCCTCATCAACGACTCAGCCACATTATCATGGCCAGCACCTCTCTGTTTGAACGTGAGGCGGTTTTTCGTTAACTTCTGACTGGATAAGCAACGCGGCATGGGCAATACAGCTGTCTCATACGCCCCGTTCTGCATTGGCAATGGGTAATGAATGATGGCAGGCAAGAAGAAAACGACAAGACGGGGCAAACGGGAACGTCGACACACGACGCATGACAGCCGCCTGCCCTCGACTCTCATGTCACATCCTATCCAACGCAAGACGCCGACACTTCTTAGAACGCTGATCATTCTCGTCGTGGCAGTCGGTGCCGTCATCCCCTTCTCTCCAGCAATCAAAGGAGAGTTTCTTGATTGGGATGACGATAAGGTTGTGACCGAGAATCCCCACATCCGCAGCTTGAGTAAAAGCAACATCAAATGGATGTTCACTGAAAGCAAGATGGGACACTATCACCCCCTGACCTGGCTGTCTTACGCGTTGGATCACAAGATTGGCCAGGAACGCTACGATCCGCAAGACGAGGTGATGAGGAAAAGGTATACGAAGGGGCTTGACCCAATAATCTTTCATCTGACGAATCTTCTGCTGCACGCAGTCGTGGCCGTTGCATTCTTCTATGTTGTTGAGCTTCTGCTGCGCATCGTGATGCCACCTCCTGCGTCTGAGTCGATCGATTGGGCGACTCCGGTGTCCGCAATGTTTGCATCATTGCTGTTTGCCGTTCATCCACTTCGGGTCGAGACCGTCGCATGGGTTACAGAACGCCGTGATGTACTTTCCTCCGCCTTCCTGATGATCTCCCTCTACTGCTATATCAGGTATGCGCAAGTACAAGGTTGGACCAACCGAAAGATCACTCTTTATCTCTTGACTTGGGTACTCCTACTCCTGTCCCTGCTGAGCAAGGCCTGGGGAATTACTTTTCCCGCTATCCTGTTGCTTCTTGACATCTACCCCCTAAGGAGAATCGGAGGCCAAGCCGGTTGGTTTAATCGACGCAGCTTGATTGCCCTGGCCGACAAGTTGCCGCTAATCGCTTTGTCCGTCCCCTTTGCATTCTGGGCGAAGCAGGCTCAGGCAAGTCAACTCGCCACGATGAAAAGCTGGACCGACTGGACTCTGCTTGACCGGATCTTCCAAGCATTCTATGGGCTTTTCTTCTATTCCGCCAAGACATTAGTACCGACTAACCTCACACCTCTGGTCCCACTGCCGATACAGAATGACCCTTTTGCGGCTCACTACCTGATTGCTGCATTAGTGGTAGTCCTGTCCGCAATAGCGCTGGCCGTATTCCTGCGTAAATGGCCTGGCGGTGCAGCCCTTGCTGTGTGTTATGCTGCCATACTAAGTCCGGTATTAGGTTTTGCGCAAAGTGGCCCTCAACTGGTTGCTGATCGATACTCCTATCTCGCTTGCATGACCTGGGCAATCGCCGGAGGCGCTGGAATCCTTTGGGTGTGGAAAAACCGAAACACAAAGGCGTGGTGCCGGCAACTGCATGCGCCAGCAGTCCTCTCGGCCGCCGCCCTCTGCCTGCTGTTCGCCACGCTGGCCTGGAAGCAATCGCACATATGGAAAGATTCCCGAGCACTGTGGACCCACGCTGTGAATGTGGACCCTCACTGCGTATTAGCACGCAGCAATCTGGGAATGCTCGAGCGCCAGGCCGGCAATATCGATGAGGCAATCAAACACTATGAGGCGGCTACTGCCATCGACCCGACCGATGCCATTCTGCTCAACAACCTGGCAGTAGCTGTCAAGCAGGATCCCAACCGCCTCGCAGAGTCCATTGAGATTTCCCGGCGAGCCGTTGAAATCATGCCCAAACACCCCGACCTCCACTTCGCCCTGGCAACATCACTGCAACAGGCAGGGAGCGTAGACGAAGCCATTGCAGAGTTAAACGTATGCCTCAGACTCAAACCCGGGCAACCCAAGTATCATCGCGGGCTGGGAAAGATCTTCATCAGGACTCGCCAGTACAGCGAAGCGGAAAAACACTACGCCAAAGCCCTCGAATTGGAGCTCAAACTGAATCCACGCGGAATGGGTGTAATCAACGCCTTGGATCGCCTTGGCTATATCAGCTTGGCCACTGGCAAGAAGGAGCTCGGCATTAGCTACTACCAGCGAATCCTTGAAATCGACCCCCAAAACGGACCAGCAAAAAGAGCCATCGCCAAAGCACGACAAATACACTCAAACTAGAACGCTGACTGTAGGCATAGCCACAAGTCACAAGCCCGCCGCAGAGGGCCGGAAGTTCACACGCCGCACATGAACGAACTCGCTCCACCCGGTTTCTCGCAGATTGTTCAAGGCCGGGGCTTGCTTTCCTCTGCATACTGAACTACGCTGGACACTTGAGTGGTGCTCCGAGGCTCATCTGGGGAGCACACCGAGATTATCCTTACATCGAATGGAGTCTGGCGAATCGCGACACGGCGCTGTACATGGCCGGTCTGTTCGTACAGCCCCAGCAACCGCTCGGGCAACTGCCCGCTTCTCGGTTTAGGTACACGCGCAAGAGCGCAGTAGACCAAGCAAGCGGCCCAAGGAACAGCACCTGCTCCTCAAGCACAGCGATCTTTCGACGCACAGTCCCTGGTGGTTGTTGTTCGCGAGTGTGGAAAAGCGAATAGCAGCCCTTTATCACTCAAGTGGATAGGTACTAAAGAGTTAGAAAACATGGCAGACATAGTGTCCGGCACGTACGAGCCGATCGATCAAAACGGGGGCGGATATCTCAGATCAGCTGAGGCGAACTACAGAGTAGGCAGCTCAGACGCGCGCGTTCCACAGCAACTCGCCCAGGCTCTGCAATTGCGCGGCGGGGAAACACTTACTGGCCCCGTATCCAGCGAATCGAAAAGCAACCACTTCCGCAGAAACAACAAGCGACGTGGGAAAAACCGCAATCGACAGGATAACGGCAACGGAAACGGCAGTACTGTGGTTAGGCAACTCGCCGACGTAACAGCAATCAACGGACTTACGCCCGGCGAGTACTCAGAGCTAATTCCCTTCGATCGCCTCACCGCTATCGATCCCGAAGTGCCGATCAAATTTGAAACCAAGGATGGCCCGACTCCCATGCGTGTCATTGACCTGATGACCCCCATCGGATTGGGCCAACGTGGACTCATTGTGGCTCCACCTCGCACCGGTAAAACCATTATGCTACAACAGATGGCACACGGCATCGCCACTAATCACCCGTCTGTCTACATGATGGTTTTACTTATCGACGAAAGGCCGGAAGAAGTCACCGACATGCGCCGCAATGTCAACGGCGAAGTCATAGCCAGCAGCAACGACGAAAACGTAGCCAGCCACGTGCGCATAGCTCGGCTGATGATCCAAAAAGCTAAGCGGCACGTCGAAACAGGCGAAGATGTAGTCATCCTTCTCGACTCGCTTACACGCCTAGGACGGGCCTTCAACGTGGCCAACCGTGGCAGCGGACGCATCATGTCCGGGGGGCTGGATATAGGCGCTCTTCTCGAACCTAAAGCCATCTTCGGAGCCGCCCGCAAGGTTGAAAAAGGTGGATCCCTAACAATCATTGCCTCGGCCCTGATTGACACCGGCAGCCGAATGGACGAGGTGATCTTCAACGAGTTCAAAGGCACAGGAAACATGGAGATCATGCTCTCGCGCGAACTAGCCAACAGACGCATCTGGCCAGCGATCGACCTCGGCCAGTCCGGTACACGCAAGGAAGAGCGGCTGCTCAGCCCGGAAGCCCTGCAAACCTCACACACTATTCGCCGGAACATGGTCGGCCGTAATCCTGAACGAGCTATGGAGGAGCTACTCCTGGCCATGGACAAGTTCCCCAGCAACGATGAGTTCATAGCACACAACGCCCGACAGACCGTCCGCAGCCGCCGCTAGCCATGCAGGCAAGCCATTAACGCGCCAACGCACTAATGACTGGACGCCTGAGCCGTTTTGCGGTAACAAATCGCTATTGTTGCCACCAGAAACTGAGTAATCTGACTAGTAGGGCAGAATCATGAGTAGCGATCAACAAGCAAACGAAGTCAAAAGTCACGTCCTTATCGTCGATGACAACGCCCAGAACCTGGAACTCCTCGAAGTCTACCTGGAAGAGATGGAGGAAGTGCGCACCAGCAGCGCAACTGATGGCATTGAGGCCCTGGAGATAATCAATAGCGACAAACCGGCCCTCATACTCCTCGACATAATGATGCCCAAAATGTCCGGGTTCGAACTGTGCAAGCAGATTAAGACAAACCCGAAGACCCGCGACATCGTAATCGTTATGGTAACTGCACTGAACGAGACTGCCGACATTGAACGCGCTACAGAATGCGGCACCGATGACTACTTAACCAAGCCGATTGACCGCAAAGCGCTAATCGAACTGGTTCGCACCCATCTCCAGGCACGGAGAGTTCGCCTGTAATAGAGCGTTATTCTCCCCAGCGTATCGTCGAACAGCGAAAGCTCTCTGAAAGGAACCGCCCTTCAGACGCCACGCTTGACTGGAGCTTGTTCCCACAGCCTACTGCCCCACAATCAACACTTCCATGGACTTCCTGTTACAGCTCAAGACGTACTGATATCGCGCGTGCCTATGCACAACGACATGCCTCTTATGCCTTTGCAGCATGGCCACCAACTCCGCCACAGAAGGAATACCATCGCTGCGATATGAGATGGCCACCGTCGATTCGCGGAATCTCTCGATAACAGCTTCAAAAACTTGGTAAACAGATTTCGGATTGGCCCACGGGCTGGGATCGGATTTCAAACGCAAGTTGCGGCTACTGCAATCCAATCGGTCAGCCCAACCGTCATAGTCGAGCATCCCATCGAGGAAGTGATAGAACCGCCCGTAGTCAACGCCCGTACCCCGACCATTGATATAGGGGGGATCCAAATACACAAGATCGAACTCTCCCTCAACATCGGCCACATCTTCGCATGACACTCGACACGGCCTCTCACCCTCAAAAACCGCTCCGTTGGCCTCCCATACGGCACGGCGAAACAGCTCCTCGAATGGCCGATCCCACGTAATCTTGTTGCCGAACGAACGCTCCACATCCGCTGTTCGCAAATACAGATTTCGGCGGTGGAAGAGGTTGAAGGGCCGCTTGGCAAGCGCTGCCTGAAATAGTCCATACCACGCGAGTGCCCTCTTGTAGCGGTCGGACATGCTGCGGATATTCTGACACACGAAATCGAGCCACTCGTTTTCCTCATCCGTGTAGTAGATACCGGAAAACGTGTCGGCAATGAAACTCGGGTAGCTCACGCCCGCCTGCCGGCAGACCAAACCATCCACTTCCGCTTCCGTGAGCTTCGCGCTGTCGTTCTCGATAAGGGCGACAGCCAACTCGGCGTTACTCGGAAGCAAATCATTGCAGGTTACGCCCTTGCCCATCTGCTTAAATAAGTACGCAACGCTACCCGTACCACTAAAGCCGTCCAGGACGCTCTCAAACTCCAACGCCGTCAGGCACGAGGAAATCCAGGAGCACAGTTTGCGTTTACTGCCCTGATATCTGGTCGGCGGCCCGAGCTCAGGCGTACCCAGTCCCGGCAAGCTCGGAGTAGCGTCTTGTGCTGACCAAGAACCTCGCAAAATTCACCCTACCACCAAAACACTGCCACTTTGCCCACGGCAAAGTCACTCCGAAACGCCGCTGGACAGATCCAAACTGAGCCTCTACAATCTCCGCTCAAAGTTGGAGCAGCATAGCGATCTTACTCAGGTCGCCCCGCAGCAACAACCCAGGGCGATTAGCTCAGTTGGCTAGAGCGCTTGGTCGACATCCAAGAGGTCACAGGTTCAAGTCCTGTATCGCCCATTCACATAAGTCTTGCCGAACGCTTGATTTAGCGTACCTGCCTGCGTAGGGCAGCGCGGCTCAGGAATCTCGGAAAAACGGTACATACCGTTTTTCTGAATCTGGAGCTTCGCGATGCCCAAACTCACGAATAACAGAGTGCCCCACTGCAGGCTTCATCGTCGCAGCCGCCAAGCAGTTGCATCCACGCCACTGAATGGCATCCGTGCGGTTAGCCGGCGCCCGTCAATGGCCAATCAGAAGCCTACAGCTCTGTAAGCCCAATCGCACCGTCAAACACCAAGAAGCGACCGGAGAAAACCGGGCTTCAGACGCAGCACCTGCAAAGATCTTACGCCGGGGGCGGCAATGATAGCTGTTTGCCGTGGCCGTCCCCCTTTCGTCTGGTAGGACGACCGACTACCATGTGCGGGGCATGCGGAAGATCCTCGGAATAGTACTGATCATCATTGCCATCACGTTCGCCGTGACGCTCGTCATGAAAATGGCAATAAGTCCGAACTTCATCACCAATACAGAATCAAAACGAAGCCGGATGCTGCAGCAACTGGCCGCATCCCCTGAAGTCGACCTATTGGGAGTAGTCGATGCCAGTGGCGTAGCTGGAACCCGCAACCCAGACGATGAACTGTGGGACCTGTCATTTACCCTCACTGTATGGCGCACCGAGGGTACACCTGTAAATACCAACGGACTTACAGTCCGCCACCAGATGACGTACCAAGAGATGACGCGACTCATGGACCGGATCACTCCATACACGGTCGTGCATATCAGAGCGCACCTCGCCGAGCACACCGAATTCGGCAATCCTCAGGCGCTGCTTGTTAACATTGTTGGCGTTGACGAATCCGACGCGGAGCTAAACAAGTGGGTAACCCAATTGCTGGAGCCAGTTATGTTTGATGACGACATGTTTGGCACATTCACCCTTGACCGACGCCTGCAGCGGCACACAGCTCAGACCACTTGGAGAGGAACGCCCGTCGCCCTTCATCTCTCAGCAAAGGAGCCGGACGACCTCCAAAACGCCCTGAAAACAGCACATACCCTTTGGCAATCGCAGGATGAATGGGACCAGCGCATCCGGCACTTCGCCGTAGTGGAACTGCTACCACTGAAGAACGATGTATGGCTCGACGAAGATGAAGTGGAAGTCCACCCAGACCAATTTAAAGACCGGATGGCACTCGAAACAGTAAAGGTCTACCCAGACGGCTCCTTTGAATTCTGGCACAACGATGGGGACTTGTTCTTTGGGCACTCCATCAGGATAGATGGCAGTATATCCGACGGCCCAACCGATGCCGACATTCCTGGCTAGACTATCCCAAAGATTCACCTAAGAGCAGTCGGAACGGCAGAATCGCGAGCACCCAATGAAAAAGATCGTCACGGCTCAGCAACACTGCCTGACGTCCGCATCGCCCATTCCCCACGACTCCGCACTTCATACGAAGTCGTTTCTCTCTCACAGCCGTCCACAACTAGTCAGGTCGCAACTCTGTCTCCCACCGGATGTGGACTCTTTACCTGTCTCACGCCGTTGCTGCCTGTCCACCATCTTGCCTACACGAATCACCTAGGCTCGTTGGTGTATCGATCAGAAGATATATCTACAGCACCCCTGCAACTGAGAGGTTGAACCATACGGCAGCTCTACGCTAAAATCGTTCGAACCTCTAACGATGCGGGCCAAGTTAGCTCTGTCGAAGTCCAAGGGTGGGAAATCAACAACGCGTGAGAGAGATACGTCTCCCTCGCGCGTTTTTCTTGTCTGGTTGTTCCGAACACAAAGGAGGAATCTGATGAAGAAGAGCACGTGGACATCCCTAATGATGGTCTTAACCTTCGTACACCTCTCCCACGCCGCTGTAAACATCGAGACCGTACCCGTCGGCAATCCTGGAAATCCCGGTGAACTTTCGGGCGATGGCGCCGGCGGCTCCGGCCCGGACCGCATCTGCGGCTCGGTCGACTACACCTATGATATCGCCAAGTATGAAGTAACCGCCGGCCAGTATGCAGGCTTCCTCAACGCAGTAGCCGGCACCGACACCTACGGCCTCTACAACACCGAAATGTGGTCAAGCGCCTACGGATGCAAGATCGAACGCACTGGCACATCAGGCAGCTACACCTACAGCGTCGCCACCGACTGGGCCAATCGACCGGTGAACTTCGTCAGCTACTGGGACTCCTGCCGCTTTGCCAACTGGATGCACAATGGCCAGCCGACTGGCCCCCAGGACGCCGATACCACGGAGCGAGGCGCGTACACACTCGACGGCTACAACAGCCCGGATGGCCGCACAATCCAACGCAATTCCGGCTGGAATTGGGCGGTTACCAACGAGGACGAGTGGTACAAAGCCGCCTACCATAAAAACGACGGCGTCACCGCCAACTACTTCGACTACCCCACGACCAGCGACAGTGCCCCCAGTAACGACCTGATCGATCCCGATCTCGGCAACAACGCAACGTACTACGACAACGACTACACAATCGACGCCCCCTACTACCGCACTGAAGTCGGTGCCCATGAAAACTCCTATAGCCCGTACGCCACCTTCGACCAGGGCGGCAACGTGTGGGAGTGGAATGAGTCGGTCTACGATGGCCCCGCCCACGGGTCTCGTGGCCTGCGCGGTGGGTCGTTCATCCTCTACGACAACTACCTGCTCGCGTCGGACCGCTATTCCCGAAGCACCCCGACAACTGAAACCGCCCACGTAGGATTCCGAGTCGTCAACGTTCCCGAGCCAACGTCAATGGCTCTGCTGACCTTGGGGTGCGCAGGGATATTCACTAGAAGAAGAACGCGATAGCGTTACTAATCCAAACGCAGCGTCAAGCAACGAGAGTCCACCAGAGAAAACCCCGCGGCACACGCCACACTTGAACAAGGCTTGCTCTGGATTGGTGATCCCCTACCCTTGCTGATTCGGCACTTCCAAGCAAGCAGGCAACATGTGCGACTTGCTTATCGTGTATCTCATTGCACGTGGCATCGCTCGTGCAGCCAGGACAGTATCGCTTTGGAAAAACTCATACCGTTGTCGAGCATAGCAGCCGGTGCACCTGCCACCCTGGCCAGCTGATAGTAGGTCATGATGGAGACGGCGGCGGCAAGCACCCCTCCCCGGCGCAATCACCCACTGCACGCTTACGCTCACGACTCAGATACCACATTGCGAAAAGGACAAAAGAGTTAAGCGCAAAGCCGCCTGCAAACACACGATCCATATCCAAGAGCCCTCTCATGCTGTCCCCGATGAGATATTCAACGACAGCCCCCCAATCCTCCCCAACCTCGTCACCGCGCAATTGCCGGATCTTCTCGTAGTCGATCGCGCCGTCCAAATCGAATTCCCGGTATCGGCTCATCGAGTTCACGTACCCAATAGATACAACAAACTCCGAAACCATCACAACAGCAATGGCCGCGACGACGTTCAGGATTGACAAAGCAAGCACACATCTCCTCACGTCAGACTCTCCTAACACACCGCTGACGACACATTCCCGTACCACTTACCGCCCAACTATAACGTGCAACTCCAAGCGCAGCGTCAAACGATGAAAATACACAAGAGAAAACCCAGCATCACACGCCACACTTGAATCGAGCTTGGCCTAGCAATGTGATCCAAGAATCAACTTCGTTGAGAAACCCAGGGAAAACGCCGCTTGAATCCAACTAGTCCACAACGTCACAGTTCGTCAGCACCATCAACTCGACATGACGCCGAATACTGCCTGTTATTCCGCTTCAATTGCGTCCCCGGGCTGGCCACGACTGACAAAATCTTTTCCCCATAGAATGCCATCAGGTGGCGGCATTAGAAGACGACCAAATCTGACTTCAGAACCTTCTCTAATGAGAATACCCTCTTCGGGAACACTGTAGTCTTTCGCATCCTTCGTACCAAGAAGTATAACCATTTCCACAACTGCTAGCGTACCCCAACTTAGTATATGGTCCCCGACTCAAGCCTCTTCGCCAGTCCTGTAATAGAAGGCTCTTCTGTCCATCATTCTGGTCCAATACGAGACAGAGGGTTAATCCGCAATACCTCCCCCTTGAGTCGGTCCACCCGGAACCTCACCTGGATAACCACTCATTCTATCATAAGATTCCTTCTGTCCGAACCACGGTAGGCCATACTCGATCGACGACCAAACACGGCTTTCGTCGCGTCATACTTGGCAACTAACCAAGGAGCGCCACCGCCTGCCCAACGGTTCTCAATGTAGTCAAGCACATTACGGCCACTCCCCGAAATCGTCTCCACGCGTGCTTCCGCTTCTTCTGGTTCACGTCACTGTGTCGTTGGCACGTCACTGTTTCGCATGGATGCAATCTTCGATGGAGAGCCACACTCGGGACAAACGCCAGAGAAACTCCCTCTCAGGTCATACGCACATTCACCGTATCCATTCGGTGAAATGCATCTGGACGGTGTTATGTGTTTTTTGTCATGATGCTGATTTAGGAGGAGCGTCATGTCAGAACGTCGTCGTCGGTGGTCAGGCAAGGTTCGGGAGTTGCAGTCCAGTGGTTTGAGTCGGGCGGAATTCTGTCGCCGTCGCGGTGTCAATTACAATACATTGACCTACTGGATCCGGCGATTGGCCGATGATGCCGGTACGGACAATGGACCAGAGCGCTCATCGTCAAGCGTTAAAGCCTTACCGTTCATCGAGGTTCCGATTTCTGCCAAGCTGCATGATTCATCTTACGAGATCGTATTGGGCCGCGAGCGATCGATCCGGATCGGCCGGGATTTTGACGAGCAGACACTGGCACGTCTAATTCGAGTGGTCGAGCCATGTTGATGCTTCCTCCAGCAGTACGAGTGTTCATTTGCCTGGAGGTCACGGATATGCGAAAGGGCTTTGACGGCCTGGCGGCGGCCACACAGGAGTTGCTGGGCGAGGATCCACTCTCCGGGCATCTGTTCGTCTTCTTCAATCGTCGGCGGGATAGGGTCAAGTTACTCTTCTGGGATCGCTCGGGCTTGTGTCTATGGTACAAGCGGCTGGAGAAGGGACGATTCCATCTCAGCACGCTGGATGAGTTTCGTTGTGGCCATCGTGTGGAAGTCGAGGCCGCGGAACTGGCCTTGATTCTCGAGGGAATCGACCTGAGCAATGCGAAGCGTCGTCCGCGTTTCATTCCCCGCAAGACGGCATAGGTATTTCACAATAAAATCGTACTTGCATCTTGCAGCATGCACGCGAATCGGATATCCTGCATTCCCATAAGGATACCCGCTCGTGACTATTAGTGAACTTCCCAACGACATCGACGCCCTCAAGCACCTGGTGATCAAGACCCATGAGAAGGTGGTTGACCAGGAAAAACAACTGGCGGTTCATAGAGAACAACTGACTGATCGCGACAGTCGTATCAAGGAGTTGCAGGAGCAGCTAGCCTTCCTCAAGCATAAACTCTTCGGTCGTAAAGGGGAGAAGATCAACCCGGCACAGTTATCGCTGTTTAACGAGTTAACCGCCCAGGTAGAACAGTTGCAGAGTGAGGCGGAGCAGGAAGAGATCACCTACAGCCGGCGGAAAGGTCATGGCCGTAAATCACTGCCGGAAGATCTGCCCACTGAAGATGTCGTCTATCCTCCGGAGAGCACCGACTGTCCCTGCTGCGGGAATGAGATGCACAACATCGGGGAAGAGGTGACCAAGGAGTTGGAATACAACCCGGGCAGTTTGTTTGTACGCAGACACATTCGCCCCAAGTATGCCTGTCGTCAATGTGAAGAAGGGGTGTACATAGCCCCCATGCCACCGCGTCCCATAGACAAAGGTATTGCAGGCCCGGGGTTGCTGGCTCACGTGCTGACCAGTAAATACGCCGATCACATTCCGCTGAACCGGCTTCAAGGTATGCTTCGTCGCCACAGTGTTGATGTGAGCATGGCCACCATGTGTGACTGGGTAGGCCGCATGGCCGACTTGCTTATGCCCATCTATGAAGGCTTGAAAAAACAGTTACTTGCCGGCTCGCTGATCCAGTCTGACGATACGAAGGTGCCATACCTGTTGAAATCGGACAGGAAACAGACGGCCAGCGGCTACCTTTGGACATATCTTTGCGAATCGCAGCGTCTGGTACTTTACGACTTTACCACCTCCCGTGCTGCCGCTGGTCCGAGCGGTTTTTTGCGAGGTTTCTCCGGTACACTACTGACTGACGGCTATAGCGGCTATGACCAAGTAGTACATTCTGAGGATCTGGTTCGCGCGGGTTGTTGGGCGCATGCTCGGCGTAAGTATTATGATGCTCGTGTGGATGATCACAGACGCTGCGGGCAGATGCTCAAGCTGATCCAGGAACTTTTCAAAGTCGAACAAAAAGCGGTACAAGCTATAGAGAAGTCGGCTGCTCCTGGTGTAGACCAAGGCGCTTCCGGTACGGCTATTACCGTTGAACACTTCGGCGCCGATGAGCACCTAGCCCTTCGACGAGCAGAGTCGCGGCCGCTGATCGATAAAATCCGTACCTGTGCGGAAGCTTGGTCGTTGGATGTCTTGCCGAAGAGTTCGGTAGGCAAAGCTGTGTCGTACATGCTCAATCAGTGGAGACCATTAACCGCGTTCCTCACTGATCCCTCGCTACCTTTGGACAATAACGCATCGGAGCGGGCTATGCGTCACGTGGTGATCGGGCGAAATAACTGGATGTTCGCCGGCAGCGTGGCCGGTGGCCATCGGGCGGCGATAATCTATTCCGTCGTTGCCACCTGCAAACTCAACGCACTGGCCCCGTTCGCCTACCTGCGCTACGCCATCGAACGCCTGGCCCAAGGCGACGACCCGGCCACTCTCCTCCCCGGCATCATAGAATCCGAACAACTCGCAATAGGAAAACCCTAGAGCAAGCTCTATCCAAGTGTGGCGGCCGAACGCCTGTTTCTCCGGCAGATTCCGGGGGTCTGGCGCTATGCTTGGACTCACAACGCCATAACGCTCCCTCAATACCTCTGTGCCCAAGCCCAACCGTCCCCGATAAGGCTCAACCGCAAACCCCTCCCCAAGCGATGTGTGCACCACCGAATGCTTACTTTTGAACTTCCCACCCGGTGGGCGGGTTCGGCTGGTTTTAAACATCGGAGCCGGTGGGCAGGTTTAGCTGGTTTTGAATGCTGCCGGTATACCGGCTATGTTCCCGTGAAGACGAACGCCCGCAAAGGGGGCAAATACCCTGCGGTGCCATCGACTCGATGGTAATCGTGATCAAATCCGGCTCGATACTGATCTGCTGGCAGCGAAGCGTGTCGGGCTGCGGCAGATGTGGATTTACCATCTGAGCAGACTCCGTTCCGCGTTTTCAGATCCATCCTTAGCCCGACTCTACACAGTTTACTGCTTTGCCCGGCCTATTTCACGCTTTCAGCAAAAGTGCGGGAGAACCGTTTTGACTGCCCGCTGACAATCTTGTAGCCCGAGTGACGAGAACTCGTGCACGAAAGTCCAGAATGTCCGAAGAGGTAGCACGGCTGTTTCCTACCCGGATGGAATTTTCGGGAACGATAGAAAGGACAACGTCAATTTTTATTAACGCCTCGCCAATACCTCAGCACATGATTAACTCCAAAGAGCAGCACAATTACCGTGAACAAGAAGAGCGGCCACAGTTGTGTTACAAACCAAACAACATACGATTCTCTACCACCGGGGTTACTGTGAAAATCAGCACCGCAACAGATTGCGATCAATAATGGGGCACCAGCCATCCCTACTATTGCTATTACTAAGCCAAACCATTTCAATAACCGCCATCTCATTGTTATCTTTTGCCTCATTTGTTTTCTACGATTTTGTTGTAGCAGACACGCTCTTTGTCGTATTTGTTCGGAATCGAAAAGTAAATACAAATTTACTTTTAATTCGGGATTGAACATTACGATATCTGGACATTGCTTTCTGCGTTTATTCGAGTTGGTAAACTCCGTTCACAATATCATCCTTATCGCTAGCCAAAACAACCATCCAGATGGCCTGGGTTTATCTCGCAGAGCATACAGCGCCGGCCTGGTACTCCGTACTACAAGTTAGCTTTTCCACTGATCTTTAACGTCGCAATAACACCAACACGGTATTCCGCTCAACCGGTTTGCCCACGACAAACCTTCGAAACATGTATATGAGATATTCATTATATGCAAGAATATCCGAATTCGACAACCCCGAAAAACTATATCTGGATCTATTTTGCACATATCCACGACTATAAGCAGCAATTACTCTTTGCTTTTTTCACGAATTTGAAACAATTTCGAAAACAAGTGCGATAGTTAGTATTGTTCCATTTCCCCATCATCACATTAAGGCAAGACGCTATCTGGCTTGCAGTCGCTGTAGCACATGATTTAGGAGAACCATTTCCAAAGTTCAGCGTACCTGTTGCCCTAGGTCTTAATCTTGTATACAGCGCAGGAGGCGACGTTGGCGGAACCGTGTAGTACGGAGAAATACCTGGAGGACCAAAATCAACGGGCCATGTAGCACCACCGCCTGTTGTGACCTTGATACCTGCATGTGGTGGAATCCCACCCTCATACCACTCTTCGAAAACAAATCGTCCTGTTGGATCAAGCTTCGTCAAGGGGTTTGACAACACATATCCATACAGATTAAGTCCATCCTGATAAGCACTACGGACACTGGTAACTACGTAGTCTTCAATACCGTTAACAGGCTGAAAATCATCGTCGCTCTTCAATCCCACTACTAAACTATCCTTCTGAAGAAACCGCTTCATCTTCGGAGCGTATTGCCTATGCCGGTTCTGATACGACCCAATCTCCACATCAAAAGCCAGTCCCTGATGGCCAAAGGAATTACCCATAGTACTCACTGTTGTGGCCGGTATCCTCTGCAATTCCGTATCCGGAGATATAACCAGAACCTGTGTATGTCTTGGAGAAAAGAAGCGGCGTATCCTGGGTATTAGCTGAAGACGAGTTACCCATTCACAAAGGATACGCCATGAAGCAGGATACAGTAGATGCGATTCAGTTTCCAGGGTTGTCATGCCAGGATGCTCTGACAGCTTTGTTGCGTCAGGGAGCCCAACGATTATTTCTGCAGGCGATAGAGGCGGAGGTAGAAGATTACGTTTCGGCGCACCAGCACATCAGGGATGGGCACAGTCACCGGTTGGTAGTTCGCAATGGGTACAAGGACGAGCGCGAGTTGCAGACCGGAATAGGGGCGATCAAGGTTCGCCAACCGCGAGTGAATGATCGGCGAATTGACGAAAACGGTAATCGGATGCGTTTCAGCAGTTCCATCTTACCGCCGTACCTGCGACGAACCAAGAGCATCGAGGAACTGATTCCCTGGCTATATCTGAAAGGAATCAGCACCGGTGATTTCAGTGAAGCCTTAGCTGCACTGCTGGGAACCGATGCACCAGGCTTGAGTGCCTCGACAGTTGTACGGCTCAAGGAAGTCTGGCAGAAGGATTACGATTCCTGGAGTAAGAGATCACTGGCCAACAAGCAGTACGTGTACTTCTGGGTGGATCGAATCCACTTCAACGTTCGCCTGGAGGAAGACAGGCAGTGCATACTGGTGGTCATGGGAGCTACACCAGAGGGGAAGAAGGAGTTAGTGGCCATCCAGGACGGCTATCGCGAAAGTGAACAATCCTGGCAGGAATTGCTGTTGGATCTCAAATCACGTGGGCTGACGGATGCTCCGAAACTGGTGACTGGCGATGGCGCTATGGGGTTTTGGTCAGCGATGCGTAAGTAAGCATTCGGTGGTGCACACATCGCTTGGGGAGGGGTTTGCGGTTGAGCCTTATCGGGGACGGTTGGGCTTGGGCACAGAGGTATTGAGGGAGCGTTATGGCGTTGTGAGTCCAAGCATAGCGCCAGACCCCCGGAATCTGCCGGAGAAACAGGCGTTCGGCCGCCACACTTGGATAGAGCTTGCTCTAGGGTTTTCCTATTGCGAGTTGTTCGGATTCTATGATGCCGGGGAGGAGAGTGGCCGGGTCGTCGCCTTGGGCCAGGCGTTCGATGGCGTAGCGCAGGTAGGCGAACGGGGCCAGTGCGTTGAGTTTGCAGGTGGCAACGACGGAATAGATTATCGCCGCCCGATGGCCACCGGCCACGCTGCCGGCGAACATCCAGTTATTTCGCCCGATCACCACGTGACGCATAGCCCGCTCCGATGCGTTATTGTCCAAAGGTAGCGAGGGATCAGTGAGGAACGCGGTTAATGGTCTCCACTGATTGAGCATGTACGACACAGCTTTGCCTACCGAACTCTTCGGCAAGACATCCAACGACCAAGCTTCCGCACAGGTACGGATTTTATCGATCAGCGGCCGCGACTCTGCTCGTCGAAGGGCTAGGTGCTCATCGGCGCCGAAGTGTTCAACGGTAATAGCCGTACCGGAAGCGCCTTGGTCTACACCAGGAGCAGCCGACTTCTCTATAGCTTGTACCGCTTTTTGTTCGACTTTGAAAAGTTCCTGGATCAGCTTGAGCATCTGCCCGCAGCGTCTGTGATCATCCACACGAGCATCATAATACTTACGCCGAGCATGCGCCCAACAACCCGCGCGAACCAGATCCTCAGAATGTACTACTTGGTCATAGCCGCTATAGCCGTCAGTCAGTAGTGTACCGGAGAAACCTCGCAAAAAACCGCTCGGACCAGCGGCAGCACGGGAGGTGGTAAAGTCGTAAAGTACCAGACGCTGCGATTCGCAAAGATATGTCCAAAGGTAGCCGCTGGCCGTCTGTTTCCTGTCCGATTTCAACAGGTATGGCACCTTCGTATCGTCAGACTGGATCAGCGAGCCGGCAAGTAACTGTTTTTTCAAGCCTTCATAGATGGGCATAAGCAAGTCGGCCATGCGGCCTACCCAGTCACACATGGTGGCCATGCTCACATCAACACTGTGGCGACGAAGCATACCTTGAAGCCGGTTCAGCGGAATGTGATCGGCGTATTTACTGGTCAGCACGTGAGCCAGCAACCCCGGGCCTGCAATACCTTTGTCTATGGGACGCGGTGGCATGGGGGCTATGTACACCCCTTCTTCACATTGACGACAGGCATACTTGGGGCGAATGTGTCTGCGTACAAACAAACTGCCCGGGTTGTATTCCAACTCCTTGGTCACCTCTTCCCCGATGTTGTGCATCTCATTCCCGCAGCAGGGACAGTCGGTGCTCTCCGGAGGATAGACGACATCTTCAGTGGGCAGATCTTCCGGCAGTGATTTACGGCCATGACCTTTCCGCCGGCTGTAGGTGATCTCTTCCTGCTCCGCCTCACTCTGCAACTGTTCTACCTGGGCGGTTAACTCGTTAAACAGCGATAACTGTGCCGGGTTGATCTTCTCCCCTTTACGACCGAAGAGTTTATGCTTGAGGAAGGCTAGCTGCTCCTGCAACTCCTTGATACGACTGTCGCGATCAGTCAGTTGTTCTCTATGAACCGCCAGTTGTTTTTCCTGGTCAACCACCTTCTCATGGGTCTTGATCACCAGGTGCTTGAGGGCGTCGATGTCGTTGGGAAGTTCACTAATAGTCACGAGCGGGTATCCTTATGGGAATGCAGGATATCCGATTCGCGTGCATGCTGCAAGATGCAAGTACGATTTTATTGTGAAATACCTATGCCGTCTTGCGGGGAATGAAACGCGGACGACGCTTCGCATTGCTCAGGTCGATTCCCTCGAGAATCAAGGCCAGTTCCGCGGCCTCGACTTCCACACGATGGCCACAACGAAACTCATCCAGCGTGCTGAGATGGAATCGTCCCTTCTCCAGCCGCTTGTACCATAGACACAAGCCCGAGCGATCCCAGAAGAGTAACTTGACCCTATCCCGCCGACGATTGAAGAAGACGAACAGATGCCCGGAGAGTGGATCCTCGCCCAGCAACTCCTGTGTGGCCGCCGCCAGGCCGTCAAAGCCCTTTCGCATATCCGTGACCTCCAGGCAAATGAACACTCGTACTGCTGGAGGAAGCATCAACATGGCTCGACCACTCGAATTAGACGTGCCAGTGTCTGCTCGTCAAAATCCCGGCCGATCCGGATCGATCGCTCGCGGCCCAATACGATCTCGTAAGATGAATCATGCAGCTTGGCAGAAATCGGAACCTCGATGAACGGTAAGGCTTTAACGCTTGACGATGAGCGCTCTGGTCCATTGTCCGTACCGGCATCATCGGCCAATCGCCGGATCCAGTAGGTCAATGTATTGTAATTGACACCGCGACGGCGACAGAATTCCGCCCGACTCAAACCACTGGACTGCAACTCCCGAACCTTGCCTGACCACCGACGACGACGTTCTGACATGACGCTCCTCCTAAATCAGCATCATGACAAAAAACACATAACACCGTCCAGATGCATTTCACCGAATGGATACATGCGTAAGGTGTTTAGTGAGAGCCGAGAGCAGCGTTGCTGGGTCCACAAGACCTCCAACGTGCTGAGCAAGCTGCCGAAAGGACGACAGGGTAAAGCAAAACAGATGCTGCACGAGATATGGATGGCCGCCACCAAACAAGAGGCCGAAAGTGCATTCGACCTGTTCATCCGAACGTTTGAGGCCAAGTACCCTAAAGCGACGGAGTGTCTGGCAAAAGACCGCGAAACGTTGCTGACATTCTATGATTATCCGGCGGAGCACTGGCCTCATCTTCGTATGACGAATCCGATAGAGTCGACCTTTGCGACAGTGCGATTGCGGACGCGCAGGACCAAAGGTTGTGGATCGCGGTTGGCCACACTGACTATGGTTTTTCAGTTATCCAGATGTGCGGAGAAACGCTGGCGATGTCTGAGAGGACACCGTCTGCTCGGTGATGTAATTCAAGGAATCAAGTTCGTTGACGGACTCAGGAAAGACGCCGCTTGAATCCAGCCAATCCACAGGATTTGACAATAGCTCACACACGGCTTGACAATAGCTCCTGCCTAGATCGCTGTCATGCTAATAAGCTTCATTACCAACTAGGGATACCTTACCATTAGTCAAATGGATCGACAACGAAACCTCTGTTTTGCCATCGAAATAAGCGTAACTTAGAAGCTCATAATCTGGCTCTCCCAACAAACGTATCATCGCACCGCGTTCCAAGCCAATAAGTAGCCAACAATCAGCCTCTTTTCCTTGAGTCGCAAGCAACTCAGCCCGCGAGCTGTCACTCGACAAACCACCATGAACCCGAGCAAGCGTACGGAGCATCGGAAGCCGCTCCGTGCGACTCAACGAATACCAATCCTCAATGTTAAAATCGGAAACCGGAAGCGATCGCGGTTGCCCCCACTCGCTCGCGCAATCAACAAAACCATCCTCATCAAAGACTATTGATAAAAACCAATCATTCCTCCATTGGCTTGCGCCTTCCATCAAGGCATACCTTGCCACGTGCCCGGTTGAGTTACCAAGCAAATCAATAACCTGTTGGTATGCCTTGCCGACCAATTTGCCAGTACTCTTAACACACGCAGCCGCTATCCGTTTCTCCGCGATAGATCCCGACATCCAAGCTTTCCTATCGAATTCACTCGGCCTCGCGTGCCGTGGCAATGACGCCGTGTCTCGCGCAAACAGCGTGCCCAGAAGCAACAACCCAGCTGCAATTAGGATAGAAACCGCACCCAAACACAAACGCCTTCTACGTAAAACAGTGTTTCTCTTATTACCGATATCAGGTTTTTCTAATAAATCAAACCTATTGGAACTCGATTTCCCTGTCTTGCATCGAAACATAATCACCCACCATATCGCAGCCATAACACAACCGTAGATCAAGGAGTTGACTAGCCCAACCGCTGTTTGCACCCCTGGACCATGAGCACGTGCTCCAACTAGGGTATTGAATAGGAGATCTGGCAGAATCAGCGATTCAATGATTGCTGAACTCATTGTTTTCCATGTGCTAGGTAACGTATCGCATGTGTCAACTATCATTCCTGCCGCAACGGCTCCCGACAAGACAAAATAGTGTACCAAAGAGAATAATGTTATTAGAACCTATCCCAAAACCTCTTTAAGCAATAATAAGGTACATCCGAAGTGTAGAAATCCCTGAAAGAGCAATGTAGATTTCTCCCATCGTATACATAGTCGACGATAGTGTTGAATCCAGGCTATCGTTCGTTCAACAGTCCATCGTCTTTTGTATCTTCGCAAAGGTCGGCCATCCTGAGTTTTATTTTCTGCTTTGCGGTTCCTACGATGCGGAGCAATCATTTCGATACCCTGGGCTTCAAGTTCGTAAGCATTCGGTGGTGCACACATCGCTTGGCGAGGGGTTTGGAGTTGAGCCTTATCGGGGGCGGTTGGGCTTGGGCACAGAGGTGTTGAGGGAGCGTTATGGCGTTGTGAGTCCAAGCATAGCGCCAGACCCCCGGAATCTGCCGGAGAAGCAGGCGTTCGGCCGCCACACTTGGATAGAGCTTGCTCTAGGGTTTTCCTATTGCGAGTTGTTCGGTTTCTATGATGCCGGGGAGGAGAGTGGCCGGGTCGTCGCCTTGGGCCAGGCGTTCGATGGCGTAGCGCAGGTAGGCGAACGGGGCCAGTGCGTTGAGTTTGCAGGTGGCAACGACGGAATAGATTATCGCCGCCCGATGGCCACCGGCCACGCTGCCGGCGAACATCCAGTTATTTCGCCCGATCACCACGTGACGCATAGCCCGCTCCGATGCGTTATTGTCCAAAGGTAGCGAGGGATCAGTGAGGAACGCGGTTAATGGTCTCCACTGATTGAGCATGTACGACACAGCTTTGCCTACCGAACTCTTCGGCAAGACATCCAACGACCAAGCTTCCGCACAGGAACCGTAACACCCTTCGTTTCGAGAGCAGTGCGTAAAGCCATCATAGAAATCGCAGAGCTTGAACCATTCAGGGTCGATCGGATCAGCAGGTCTTGTGCATCCTTGGGAGGTTCCAATAATCCAGCACCACGGATCGATGAAATATCCCGCATGGCAAGGATTCAGGTCAACATTGGCTATTTTCTCGATTTCACCTCCCAACAAGCATGCAGCAGTTGCTACACTGCAAACACTTGCAGTAGTATCTGACCTTGCCAAACAAGTACAAGCAACTGCAGCGCAAAACTTGGGCCAGTTCGCACCCGCCAAACCGCTGGCATCAACTCGCAGTACGGGGTTGCGCCCAAGGTACCCATATGTATTCATCCCATCGAGATAAGCGATCTTTGTCCTCTTGTTTGTGTTGAGTGGATCCCTCTGCATAAACCGCTTCATCTTCGGCGCGTACTGTCTATGCCGATTCTGATACGAGCCGATCTCTGCGTCAAACGCCAGCCCCTGATGGCCAAATGGATTGTCCATAGTGCTCACGGTTGTGGCCGGTACCCTCTGCAATTCCGTATCCGCCGTCAGAGTAGCAGTGTAATAACCGAACTCCTCGCCGTCATCGACTTCGGTTACTTCACCGTCACAGTCAGCGTCGAACCGTAAACAGTCGCCACTGGTTTCGCCAATTGAAGTGTTTCAAGGCAAATGGGACGATTGACGCTTCCGGCTGCCGGTCTGCTTTGCCGGGCAGGCTTGATTACCTGCCGGGTTCCTGCGAAAGGTTTCGTGCAATCAGCTTACGGACCCATCATGCACTCCCCCTTTCCCAAGCTTCGTGGCGCACCCACACTCCGGGCAGATTCCGCTAACATTACCTGTCAGATTGTAGTTGCACTTATTACAGTATTTAGAATTGGACAATCTCGTGTCTTTGCTTTTCCAAAACAAAGCAATGGCCACTAGGACTACTAGGCTTGAGACCACCAGACTTTCGCCTACCCAAGTCATAATTTGACAGTATCGCTGCGGAGATGACTTACTATAGAAGTGTGGCGTCCCGGATAGCCCAAAACCAAAAGCGAAAACCGTCCAACATAACGTCCTACAAGCAGCTCTTTCGTCAATCGTTCCTAGCCGGAGTAACGACACAAGCGAGTGCGCCAGAAAAACAATCATTGCGAACTTCGGTGCCACCGAAGTGGATAGCTCGCGAACCTCACAAGCCTTCATGACGACTTCTACTGTAATTAACAGTACGAAACTTAGTATCCACGACCGTGTCAGTGTAATCCTCATCATCATAACAACCCATTCGGCATCACCTCGACCGGAAGCAGTAATCTGACGTTCAACAGCACTAACTCCAAATAAACCGGCAGAACTCTGATGGCCTCTCGCTTAGAATCTCTCCATACTTAGAGAACTCCCTTAATGTACCGCATTGCACGCCGCAAAACATGGCGATCTTGTGAGTCCACAACAACGACGCAGACAAGCAAGGCCTTCACCAGCCATTGAAACACCCTTGGCGATCAGTATTCCCTTGTGAAGTGACATAGTGAATCTGCGCATCAATAGTGGCTTTGCAGTTTTTGTCGCATGCAGGATCTGATCGAGACACTTCAAGGCACCGCCGTTCGACCCTAGACGCGTCGCATTCGGTGCCCATGACTCGGGGCCAGTGTGGGTCGCTACTTCTTCACTGTATGGCTCTTTCATCCACAACATCCTGCCGGTTTTCCCGGCGCACCCCACACTCCGGGCAGGTACCACTAACATTACCCGTTAGACAGTAACCACACTGACGACACACGGAACCGTCGTCAGCGATTATTCTTCCTCGTACCGCTCGACACATCGCCCACACGACCATCGTGATTGCGACAACTATGACCATCTCGATAGTCAAGTATTCCAGGTTTCGCAAGACTAGATTCACAAAGTTACAGTCACCAACTCTAAAGCCCTTGCACGGGCCATACTCGACCCACTGATACAACTCCATCGTGAAATGCCACCCTAGAGCATTTAACTTTCAGGTCTAGCGCGATTGTGCACTAGTTGTTATGCTTTCATTCAAGCATGGAGGCTAGTGATGAAAGCATATTCTATGGATCTTCGACGACGTATCCTCGCTGCGTGTAATCGCGGCGAAGGAACCAGATTCGTAGCGGACCGCTTCGGTGTCAGTCCCGCGTGGATTCGAAGGCTGAAGCAACGGTTTCGTGAAGATGGCGAACTGGCTCCACGGCCTTGCGGTGGCGATCGGCGCAGTAAGTTCGATGAGGCTGCGTTAGATAAGTTGCATAAAAAGGTATCTGCTCAGCCTGACGCAACGCTGGAAGAGTTGCGTGTATGGGCGAAAGAAGAATTGGGGATCAATTGCAGCGTGATGGCAACTCATCGAGCACTGAAAAGGATTGGTCTGACTTTTAAAAAAAGTCTCTGATTGCCACCGAGCAGCACCGCCCAGATGTAGTGGCTGCTCGCAAGCTGTTTACCCACCGCTTACAGGGTATTCCTATAGAACAGCTCATTTTTCTCGATGAATCCAGTGCAAAAACGAACATGACCCGTCTTTATGGACGATCTATGTGTGGCGAAAGATGTCGTTTTGACCTTCCTCATGGGCACTGGCAAACCAATACGATGATCAGCGCCTTGCGCTGTACGGGCGTTATTCCCGAGGCTACCATGCTATTCGATGGGCCAACAGATGCTACTGTGTTTCGTGGTTACGTTGAACACTGTCTGGCTCCAGCGTTACGACCTGGTGACGTGGTCGTAATGGACAACTTGTCATCTCACAAGGTCAGCGGAATCGAGGAGTCGATACAGAACGTCGGTGCCGAACTGTTGTACCTGCCACCTTACTCGCCTGACTTGAACCCAATTGAGAAACTATGGTCAAAGATCAAATCATATCTACGTCGAGACGGACCAAGACAGATCAGCCAACTTATCCGCGCCGTTGCTAACGCATTCCACAAGGTAGAACCCGAAGAATGCACCAACTACTTCCTTAGCTGTGGATACGCTACAGGTGATCGGTGAATGCTCTAGACCGAAGCCGACGGCAAACCACAGCGCGTGGACCGGCGACGGGAGATGTTTGTATGACCGAGCCACAACAATGACCGGGTAAGCCAATCCCGCGCCCATAAACAGGGGCACGAAAATCCAATCTGACAGGTCGTAGTCTGTCGCCACATAGAGTAGATCCACTCCCAAGAGACCGCAAACAGACGTAGCCGCCACCCAAGCCGCCACCCAGAGGCATTTTCGACAAGGCCAGAATCGCTTGGCGTCTACAACAAGCATACCGTTAACTCCACCTTCAGACTAGAGCGTCGCTCGTCCAAACGTAGCGTCAAACAATGAGAATCCACCGGAGAAACCGGGCTTCAGACGCCACACTTGAATAGGGAATGCTCTAAGCAATTCCCACTACCACCAGAAACAGGCTGCGGCAGAAACAATGACCGGTTTCCATAGCCATTGAATGCTCGTATTGGTAATATCAATACCAACTCGGTAGCACAGCAGGTTATTGGGGGTTCGCGATTGACAAGCAGCTGACTCACAGCAATGAAGACATGCTGAGCATTCTTGCCCCGTCGGCCTTTGCTCTGTGTACCTCATCTTTCGTGTCCGAACCGATGAACGGACGCGCACGGCTCAGTAATAATGAATTCACTCAGTCGATAGCTGGTCGGGCTCGCCATTAATCTGAACGACAGCTATATCAATCGCGTCTAGTAGGTCCGCATCCGCGCTGAGACGCATATCCTGAAGTATAGGCAAAGCCTCCTCCAGACGAAGCCTTGCGACAAGCTTAGTACCAACACTATTTCTGTGCTTGTCTAGGAAAGCAATGGCGGCACTCACCAGTCCATTGACTTGATGCAGACGAGACGAATCCCATCTGTACTTCCCAACAAACGCCCTCACATACATCGAGGCCTGAACCTCTTCCATCGCCGTTTTGCCCGCCAAGGCCTCGGCCAACAACTCAAGTGCTCGCTCACTCCCGATACCCCCAAGCTCTATGAGCATGCCTCCGATAGCATGGTGATCGGAATCTCGTTCACCGAGCTTGGCCCTCAAAACGGGAATCGCTGCATCGCCCATCTTCTTCAGCTTGCTGCGTGCCTCGTTCATGGCCGCGAAAGTCTCGATAATGCAGTCCACTTCATCCTCTTGAGACACAACGTAGTTGGCCGCAGCCGGAGAGTTACTGCTTTCGCTCTTGTCGCACCCAGTACAAAAAGACACGGCAAGCATACCAGCGAGAAGCAGAAGGGTTCGCCCCGATGTCATGCTAAAGTGCGATAGCATAGGCTATCTCCGTAATCAACAGAAAAAACCATCCACCCACTCTTGCTGGCATACACTTACCCAACACGCGCCTTGAACACGCACTTGTACACGCACTTTATGCACGTACCGCATTTCGTGAGATCCGTATTGCCCTCACACGCGGACTTACAGTTTGGCATGCAATGATTCTGATACCAATCACCTGATGGCAAAGTTGCGGTGCCGCACTCGTAGTCACAGTCAAACTCACTCCCGCCATTAGCCACGCAATGCGATGTACAAGCTTCGATCTGCTGATCCGATGTACACTTCGTACCACAATCCGCTAGACACAGATATGCCTCCTTACATTCTCGGCATTGGAGAAAAAGACACTTGAGCATGCAACACACTCCGGTGCCCAGCGGATCGCGCAGCCTAAGCGGCGAGTTGCGTACATACCCGATAAGGGTCATGCCATCTTGATATCCACTTCCTGCTACTACCTTCAATCTCAACGGGTCTTTCTGCATAAACCTCTTCATCTTCGGAGCGTACTGCCTATGCCGGTTCTGATACGACCCGATCTCCACATCAAAAGCCAACCCCTGATGGCCAAAGGGATTACCCATAGTACTGACGGTCGTAGCCGGTATCCTCTGCAGTTCTGTATCCGCCGTCAAAGTGGCAGTGTAGTATCCGAACTCCTCGCCGTCATCGACTTCGGTTACTTCACCGTCACAGTCAGCGTCGAACCGCAGACAATCGCCACTGGTTTCGCCAATACAAGCTGAAAAGGCCGTCTCGTCATCGTCATCAACGTCGCCGTCATCGTCGTAGTCGAAGAAGTGGGCGTCTCGAACAACCTCCAACTCGCCGTACGGACTGTAGTAGTAGCGTTCCAGCACTCGACCGGTAACGTCGCTCAAGCCGATCACGTTCCAGTCCTTCAGGCTCCCGCATTGGTCGCCTTCAGCCTGATGCACGTACACTCGCCCATACTCTGTCCGCATGGCCACGATTTCATCAATGTACTCCTTCACGCTTCCTCCTCGGGCGCGTTCAGCGTGATACACCTGATTGATCAACTTGCCGTTGCCGTCATGCGTTTCGATGATCTGATTCCTATCGTAATAGTACCAAGTTATCCTGTCGTGGGTTCCAGAATTCGTCACAACTTTCTTCACCCTACGCCCTAAACCGTCATAAACCGCTGCCTGAACTTCTACGTTCGTATCATTCAGCGTGGCTTTAACCAAACGGTTCCAAGCGTCGTAGGTGTATCGATAGGTGCCGTTGTAGGTCAGATTGCCGGCATAGTCATGGGTTGGAGTAACCGAAGTTCCTCCGAACGTCTCGTTGATCACGTAGTAGTCAATGGTATCGTCGGCGTTGTTATCGTAGCCAACGGCCACGTTATCGAAGATGGCCTTCTCGCCGGCCAAGGCCACTGTACCGCCACTTAACGTCGAGTCGGTTGTGTTAATCTTCAGACTACCGCCTACCCAGGCCTTGATAGTTGAGCCACTTACAGAGACCTTGGCTGTAACGGAAGTGTCTGGAGTATAGGAGTTACTGGCCACCGTAGACTCCTTGCCTCTGACTACTTTGACCAGGGTAACGCCACCGCCATCATCCAGACGCAAGGCGTAGTAATTGTCCGGATCAGTATAGCGGAACATCAATTGGCCATCGGCCCCACTATTAAGTTGAATGTCAGCTTGTGCCAGATAGTCGTCATCACCGGCCATGGCCAGCTTGGCCTCTCTGCCCCATTCGGCAGACTCCACCTTCAGAGCGTTGCTCACCAAGGAGGTCTTGGCTGTGGCCGACCAGTTGGGAACAACGGGATTGATCTGATCCAGGCGAGTAAAGCCGAATTCGTCGAAAGCCCAACCGTCCCCGATAAGGCTCAACCGCAAACCCCTCCCCAATGGACGTGTGCACCACCGAATGCTTACTCTCGTTCACGATTAGTGGTGACGATCTTTCGTGGTTAAGGTCTGCGCCGGCTCCAGGAAACTAGGGGGTTTCTCCTTCCAGCGATCAGATTTGTTCCCAACTGCTCTGATTGGCCGCAACTACAAACGACAATCGACTGTTCGACACGTCGGTATTCGTCCCGGATGGGATTTTCGGGAAGGACAGGGGTTACCCGAATTAACGAAATGAGATATTAGCCGTCAATCGCTGTCGCATCCCTTTTCTGTTCTTTTTCCTTCCACAATTGAAACTCTTCCTCAATCCAGCGTTCCAAACGTCCATGGCGATCTTGAAGATGCTCTGTAATTTCCCCCTGGCATTCGGGAATTCGTTTAGAAATCTTAGAAGTTCTGATTGAGATATATCATATAATTGCCCCTTATACGGCGGTATTCTATATATACTAAAGGGGGGAGCTATTCCACCACCTAGCGTTTCCCAGTATGGAATCCAATGATGCGGGCATTCGCTCTTTGGATCCATAAAAAGTACAATTGCATCGGTTGGATTCAAAATAACGGATTCGGTCGAAAGCTCAATAAGGGGTAGATCAACAAACGGAACGAAAATCTTTCTTCGAGTCTCTTGCCTGATCCTTGCACAATGTTCACAATAATAGTTTACTGTTTCTGTAGTGCGCGCAAAGGCAACCCATAGAACCAACGAAAACACCAGAATAATAAAACGATAACGTCGCACGATAAAACGCCTAACTGCAAAGCTCCACCCTCGTGGAGGATTCGATACTGAAACAGGGTGAGTCGGGTAGACCTGGGTGATTGCTCACCCAAGCCCCCCACAGATCCGGACATGCACGATTAGCGCATCCGGCTCCTCGAATCATGGTTTTGCTGCGAACGGTATACAGAGTGTACGACAACTGGTTTTGGTAGCGGGTAGCGATCAAGAAGACGGACAAACGTCGGCCACCCGAAGTACGACTTTTGGGAACGACTCCGAGCCATTTCTTCCAGATACGCTTAACCCCTTCCCAATAACGTTCTAATGAGACACCGTTACCGGTAATACCGTAGTAAGCATAATGTCCGCGCATCTTCCGGGCAAGCTGAACATGCTGCTCACAAACCGGAAGGTGGCGGTTAATCCTGCACCACTTTGATATTCCCTGCAACGATCGACTCAACCGGTTTGAGGCGGTCTTACGCTTGACCACCCAATACCCACGCCAGGAACGACCCCAGTAGTGTGTAAAGCCCAGGAAGTCAAACGTCCCGGGACCACTGCCATCAGATCGCTCGCCATTACGTGGCGGTCGGTTAAAGCGAACCAGGCGGGTCTTCTCTGGATGAAGTTTCAGACTGTACTTGCCAAATCGCTTCGGAAGTACCGCCATAACTTTACGAGCGTCATCCTCATTGGCAAACCCAATAACGAAGTCGTCCGCATAGCGGATAATGAATGTTCCGCCACGCAGATGCGATTTAACCACCTGGTCGTACCATTCATCTAATACATAATGTAGATAAAGGTTCGCCAGAATCGGAGAGATCACTCCGCCTTGAGGTGTCCCACTGGTTGGACGATGCAGACATCCATCTTCCAGGATACCTGCTTTCAGCCATTTACCTATTAATCGTACCAGTACACCATCACGCACCCGTCGCTTGAGAAACTCTCGCAGATGAGCGTGGTCCAGAGCATCAAAGAAGCCCTGGATGTCCACTTCCAGTACCCAGTTTACCCTAATCGACTTGCACTGCTCATAGAATGACTCTAGAGCCTGATGGGCCGATCGGCCTGGACGGAAGCCATACGAACAGTCCATGAAGTCTTGCTCGTATACTGCTTCCAATACCATCGCTACCGCACGTTGAAGCACCTTGTCCTCAAACGTCGGTATGCCGATAGGACGTGTCTTGCCACCCGAGCCTTTGGGGATATGTACCCGCCGTACCGGAGGCGCTTTGTAACGCCCTGATTTCGCTCGGTCCAACAATGATTGGAGATTGTTCACCAGATCAGTCGAATACGAGGCCGCCGTCTCTTGATCAACGCCTGGAGCCGCATCCTTACGTACCTGATCATACGCTACTCGCAACCAGTCAAGGTCGATATGGTGGGCCAGTGCAGTGAAGCGCATCTGCGAACCTAGTCTCGCCAGCTGTGCTATCCGATGTTGTTTCGTTAACACGCGATCGAATGTCTGTGCATCCGCCGTGTCGCCCTTCATCGATTCCATGTTTCGGCATCGCCTTCCTTCCACGGGGTCTCTCATGGGTGAAATTCCCCCGCTTCAACAGTACTATTCGATGCTCCGACTTCCTGCCGTTCATCCTGCCGCACTTCGTTGCCTTCGTTTGGCAGTACCAACCGTGTGTCTGTCTTCGTTCCTCACGACGCCTGACACGCGCGTCGCAGGCCAGGGGCTGATTATTCCGGGTAGCCCCCATCCGGATCATATCGACTGGAAACGACAGGATCTCCCACGTTCCTGAGGAACCACAGTATGCACATGCCCTGCTCTTTGACCCCGGTGGGATCGAATACGCCAGACCATTACGGCGACTCGATGCTGCCTTCCGTACAGGATGCGGACGACGTCGGCTCCCACAAATAGCCCTCTTTCGAGGCTCGATCACACGGCCTATGCACTCGCTGTCTACGCTTCGTCATGATGGTTACCCAGCACAACGCAAGACTCGCTTCCGACTGCCGGTCAGCTTTGCCGGGCAGGACTCAACCTGCCAGGTTCCTACGAAAGGTTTCATACAAATGAGTCATGGACCCATAATGCAATCCCCCTTTCTCAGGCTTTCGTGGCGCACCCGCATTCCGGGCATTTGCCATCGGCAAGTCCTCGAAGGAGATAATCGCACTTTGAGCATCGGACTGGATAGTCCTGCTCAGGGAAGAGCGTTGGATCAACCGACGCATCTCTGGGAATAACGCGTGTCCCGAAGAGCGGCCGCCGCAGGAATGACCAAACCACAGTTAAAGCCTTACGGAACATGACGGTATTATAACGTTTCTATCGTTCGCTCGACATGTATGAGCTGTGTTCGTTCCGCACCGGATTGAACGCCTCCATTCTTGAGATGCTCGTCCTCAGTATTCGTTCGCTCATCTCAGATTCGATACGGCCCTCCCCCCAGGTGCTCCCCGTATTCTCCGACCAAGCCGTGGAGAGGTTTTTCACGAATTGCCGCAATGCCATCTTGCTCACACAGGCATCGCATCCACTCGAGGACGTGAGTATCGAGACGGTTCAGTCCCCACTCAGGCCCGATCATCTGCCACCCCCAACAGGCCAGCGATGCCCGCTAAACAATCAACATGGCGTCACCGTAGCTGAAGAAACGGTACTCATTCTCAATCGCGTGCGCGTATGCTCCACGAATGTTCTCCTTTCCCGCAAAGGCCATCACCAGAGCCAAAAGCGTACTCCGTGGCAAGTGAAAATTCGTCAACAGCACGTCAACTCCCCCGAACTGATACGGCGGATAACAGAACAGGTCTGTCCATCCACTGCCGCCCTGCCCCCATCCACTCTCCCGCCACCAAGTCTCCAATACCCGCGCCGACGTTGTGCCCACCGCCACCACCCGACGACCCTCAGCACGAGTGCCCGTCAACACCTTCGCCGTCGCATCGCTGATGCTGAAATACTCCGAGTGCATCCGGTGCTCGGCCAGATCCTCCACCTCCAGCGGAGCGAATGTGCCGTAACCCACGTGCAAAGTGACATATGCAAGCGTAAACCCCTCATTGCTCAAACCACCAAGCATCTCCTCAGTGAAATGTAGCCCGGCCGTCGGTGCGGCCACAGCCCCGTCGTTACTGGCAAAGACAGTCTGGTAACGACCACAATCCGCCCCATCTCGCGGATCAGACCTCTTATCCCTCTTTATATACGGCGGAAGCGGCATCCTCCCAACGACATTGAGAATCTCCGCAGCCCCCCCTCCAGGGCAGACAGCTACTCGCCACCGTCCCCGATCACCACGCGACACCGCCCTGACCACCCACCGACCCCCACCCCGCTCGAAAGTAAGTTCCTCCCCCGCAACAACCTTCCCCGCCCCCTTCAACAGCACCTCCCATTCCGATTCGGCAATACCACTATCCCCCCCGGAATCACCCAGAAACAGCCCCTCAACGCGTCCACCCGAACCCCGCCTGAGCACAAACTTGGCCGGCAACACTCGCGTATCGTTAAGAACCAGCGTATCCCCGCAATGTAAAAACTCCCCCAGCGACCCTATTGTGGAATCCACCACCCTCCCCGATGCCCTCTCAAGTACCAGCAGCCGCGACTCCCCACGCCTCTGCGGCGGCTCCTGTGCTATCAGCGACTCGGGTAGTTCATAATCCAACTCGCCAGCGTCGAAAGGAGGCAACCCTCCCCAACATTGCTCACACTCAGACACAGCCCCCCCTCTCACAAACTCCAGCCGCGCGCACCTTCATCCGGAATACCGAAACCGGCTGCCGCCCACCGTCCCTCAAGAAACAGCTGCACACTCTTCGAAACATCCCCATAGACAAGGCTTCCGGCAATCTCAATAACTACAACTGCCGAATAACACCAATGACTACGCCCTGAATATCGACCTTCTTGGCATAGATCGGCTGATACTCGTCATTCGCCGGCTGAAGACGAATCCGCTTCTTCTCCTTATAGAACTTCTTCAGCGTTGCCTCACCATCATCGAGAAGAGCAACCACAGTGTCGCCGTTCCGCGCCGTGTTGCGCCGCTGCACTACCACGAAGTCGCCCTCGCGAATGTGCTCCTCGATCATGCTGTCACCGGTAACCTCGAGAACAAACGTGTCCCCCTGCCCAGTGAAAATCTCCTCAAGATCGAGCATCTCCGTGTCTTCAATGGCCTCGATCGGGAGCCCCGCCGCAATCCGCCCCGCCAACGGTAGCATCGTAGGCCGCTCATCCGGAAACTGGGCTAGCGAAGTCAATTCCAAAGAGCGTGCCTTGTGCGCCAAACGGGTCATCACACCCTTTTCGACGAGCGCGTCGATGTGTTCGAACACCGTTACCTTGGATATTCCCAACTCGTCGGCCAACTCCTGCATCGTCGGGGCATAGCCGTAGCTGTGCTGATGATCCCTCACCAGGGTCATCAACTCCAACTGCCGTGGAGTGAGCGGAATAGTCTTGCGTTTCTGTCTTCTTGCCTTTGCTCGGACCACTTGAATTCTCCTGACTCACAGTTACTCCATACGAATTTCGCCGTTGCGGATCATCAGTCAACCTGCCACAATCCTTCCCCTGCTCCCCCGATTTCCCTGATTTCCCTGAACAGCGGTCAACAATCGGCTGCTCACCCCCTCCATATTCGCCGCCGAACACAGCCCGCGGCGAACAATCATAATGCAACGGCCCAATCGCGACCAGAGGAATGTTCTCTCGTGCAGCCTCACACCAGACCACAGGCCCAGCCGCAACGGAATCATCCTCCCAATCACACTCCATAATCGTCGCTTCCTCGATACTGGTGCTCTGCCAATTTCGCCAAGCAACAGCAAACAGCCTCGCCAGCGAAACCATCACCCTCCTCACCCGCCAGTACCAACCTTCCCCTTCGAAAAGCACCCGAACCAAAGATGCGACCTGCTGCCCTGCCCACGCTCTGGCCGCCTCAAACCTAACCTCCAAAGCACCACCAACCCCGGCAACCACACGGGCCAAAAGACCACAAGTGGCCTCAAAAACATCCTTCAGCCTTGGCAACACAACCGCCAGCCCTTCCAACCCAACACCTTCACTAGCAACCCCTGCTCCACCCCCGCCAATAGGGAAACACAGCATCCCTCCACGCCCATCCGAACACTCACCAGAATCAACGCGCGGCAACTCAAGCTGTCCCTCGCCCCCTATCAGCAGACCTTTCCGTTTTCCCTGCTCACCCTTCCCCTGCTTACTCTCTGGCCACTGCCCCTCTCCATCCCCCGGCAACCGCCCCCGTTCAGCGACTGGCCTCGCATCTACGCCTGCGCCTATACCCACACCCGCGCCTACACCTACGCTTCTAGCTGCGTCCACACGCCCGCCGGCATCCGCGTCTCCACCTGCGCCTTCGCTTCTACCTGCTCCCACACACCCGCCTGCGCCCACACCTCCACCTTCGTTTCTACCTGCCACCACTCTTCTTCCTGTGTCTGCGTCTTTACCTTTATCCCGATTATCCCAATCGCCAGTCACCCGACAACCGGCCACCCGACAACCATCCACCCGGCCACCATCCACCGCACAACCGGTAGATGGATCGGGCCCTGGGAGCCACGCGGTCCTATACTCACCCCCAGGGCCGATCACGCATAATGGATAGTTATCGAGCACAGCCTTCGCCACAGCTACTTTGCATTGCCCAACACGCCGCCCCCTCCACTTAACCCCTGACTGATCATCGAGCCGCCCATCACATTCATCGCCAGACCGACCATCACCCCGACCATCGCACCGACCATCGCACCGCTCATCGCACCGACCACCCAATTGCTCATCGGACAGGCCATCACGTCGCCCACCCAATCGATCACCAGACCGACCATCCAACTCGCCATCGGACTGGCCACCAGCCTGCCCCGCCGAGGCATCACCACACCCTGACGGCCGCCAGTTATGCAAAACCCCAATTGCCTTACCTCCAGGTAATCGCACTACAAACCTCCTTGTTTGCCCGCCACTACCTCACTTGCATCCCGAAAGCAACTAAACGAATAACTTTCACGACCGCAAGCACAACACATCCTCCCGCACCGCACCGCACCGCACCGCACCGCACCGCCCAACCAAGCCGCGCGTTCGCTGCTTGTTCGGCCTAACGTTACCTTATCCGAACATTGGCCAAACGTCAAGAGCTATTCAAAAGATTTTCGAATCCCGCAGGCCGCAGCCGCCCTCCCCGCACCCCGCAAAATGGCTCACCCCGGCCGTTTTCCAACGCCATCGACCTTCTCGCCACACTCACAAACGCTCGTTCTGTTTCCGAACTGCGCGGGAAATGTTAGGATGCAGGGGGCGCGCTTCCAAGCCGAAGATCCATTTCATCGCCCCCCCCAACACCCACCGCACCGGCCATTAAGAACAAGAGCAACTAGCCGCATGCTCGATTGGCCAGAGCTTGATGCAGGCCTCATGGCGGCGATTACCACCCGGCCGTCAATCCAAAACTCTCCTCACCCAACTTGCGTTTTTGCCCAGCACGCCCCTCAGCCAGTCACTACACTTGCATAAAGCTCGCTCCAGCCTGCTAGCAATACGCCTTTCCCCTACAACCAACAAGCCACGCACGCAACCGTTGACATGGGGCGTCCCCTCGCGGTTGCGCAAACGTGGCTTGCACTGGTCCAAACACTCATGCGCTATCGATGGCGCTTAATACATTCCCAATCGCCGCCTTCCTTTTCCCAACGCCATTGCCTCCGGCACGAATGAAGGAACCCATCATTGTGGCCCGGTTAACAGATGCGGCAACACGGCCACATCAAGAACATCGACTATTCCGTCTCCTGTGACATCCGCGCAGCCGCATTGCAGGTTCGGCATTGCAGGATCGTAGGAACCGACTACAGCTCCAAACGGATGGGAGTTCGGCCAATTACGTGCGCAAAGCTGAATTAGGTAGTAGTCGCCCAAGTCAACATCACCATCACTGTCCATATCGCCATTGGGTAAATAATCACAACACTCATCAGGCACGCCATCCTGCGGATAAGCATCAAGGCTTCCTTCCGGCAAACCGAGTTCGATGTCCGCCTCGTCCACAATACCATTGTCATTGCAGTCCGGTTCGCATCGATCAAGCACGCAATTACTGTTTACGTCGAGATACGAGCCGCACCCGCCGGCCTGTGCCAACTCGCCCGAATCGAGGCAGCCGTTATTGTCGCAGTCGTCGCCAAACTCGCACTCGTCAGGCACGCCGTTGGAATCCGCATCACAGCTTCCTCCTCCGACTCTACTGGTAAACCCATTACTCGACGACCCGAACACCGGAAGCTCCTCGCTCACATCGCACGAATCCGGGATGCCGTTCCCGTTGCAGTCGTTGGCTGTTCCCCAAGCGATCTCCACTGGGTCCAGACAACTCTGATCGGCAAAAGGAAAGCCACCGCAGTCGCCGTCGCAATCCTGACATCGATCGGGAATACCATCGGCGTTTTGATCATGCCCGACCCCTTGCGGCGAGGCCAGGAAGACATCATCGGCCAGACCGTCATGGTCACAATCGGACATCGCCTCATAGGTAATGTTGTCGAGGTAAACGCGAACTCCCGCCGTACCGATGTCTCCGGGCAATCGAATGGCCAATTGCCGATCTCCTCCCGATGGGGCATCAACAGTTCCTTGTGTCTCGACACCGCTGCCGATCTCTGTCAGACTATTACGATCATCCCCCAGAAAGGCCACAGTCTGCCCTATGCTGTTTTTCACCAGAAGACAGGCCGTCATACCGGATGCACCAATGTAAGATGAAATGTTTCCGGTTGTCGCTTCGTACGACCGACTCTCCCCGTTCTTGAGCATAGCGACAGCGCCCGTGCCATCGAAGCGCAATCCCGTGTTGGCCGCAGCCTCAATCGTCTCTGTGACAACACCGTCGTAGGCACCGGGATTGTCACTACAAAGATCGAGGATTTCCACATAGACTGATTCAAGCCCGGTACTGGAGATAAACATATCCCAACACCACATCTCCAAGCCGAGAGATTCATCCTGAGCGTTCCCGGGCATGACAAGCAGGTGATCGTAGGCCAGTGGATCGGCGGTGTTTTCATCGAATGAAACGTACTTCGATCCTTCCGTCGGGAAACCACTATCCGCACCATCAGTTACAGTGAATCCGCCTCCGACGGCGTACCATCCCTGCTGCCCATCGATTTCAGCTACGTCAAGATCCTCGAATCCTGTGGCCGGCGTGCTCCGCTCGCACCAGTCGATAATACCATTAGCATTCACGTCGGGAGCAGATCCGTAGGCAATTTCCACATCATCAGGCACAAGGTCACTGTTGCAGTCGTTACAGAATCCCTCGCATGCGTCGAGAATCCCGTTGCCATTCATATCAGTACTGCCGTCCAACTCGAAGTGATCGCAGGTGACATTGTTATTGCAGTCGCCCGAACGAACGCCTCCTGGCAGGATGTATTCTTCACATGCGACAAAATCACCCTCACGGCAATACTCAATGTTGTCCAATCGCACAACCACATCCCCGGAGCCAAGGTCGTTCGGCATATCCCAAATAACCAAACCGTTCATGTTCGACAACCCAAAGGTGAACGGAGTGTCCAGTATGGTCACATCATCGGTGCTAATCGTCAATCGCCCCAGGCTCTCAAACGAAGGAGGCACTGCAACACCTTCCCGGGAATCAATGACAATACTCACATCATAACAAGTATTGGGATAAGCCTCGACACCGGTCGAGGCGAAGGACGCGGCATCCGCCACCCACCATTCCGGTTGCACACCATTAGAGTTAACGATGTAAAGGCCGACAACACCCGGCCAGACGGTCTCCGGAGCAGCATTATCAACAGCAAGGATAGCGGTGTCCGTGCGCCCCGCCGCGTCAAACTCGATTGCGAATTCAAGTGTCTGCTTGATAGAGGGAAGCAGGCGATAGCTTGTGGGATCATAAGGATCAGTAAACACGGGCGAGCACAGGTACAGGCCAGGGTCATCCATCGCCGACCACTCCAGCCCCCAGGAGCCACCGCATGTTGGGTTTGTCCGCACTTCAGCATACGTACTAACGCCGGGCGTTCCGACCATGATCCAGTTATTGTCTTGCGCATCACCGGGCTGGCCGACTATGCTTCCCGACGTGTAGCCCGCTGCTGGCTCAAAAGTGAATGCCGAGTAGGGGCAGATCTCGGGGCACGCATCCGGAATAAGATCATCATTGGAATCGTTCGCCCTTCCGTTGATAATACCGCAATAGTCATCCTCTCCGTTCCGGTCGCAATCGGTTGCGACGCGTTCACACTCGTCGGGAATACCGTTGAAATCGCAATCCGCATATTCCCCACTACTGATGTCGCACTCGTCAGGGACACCGTTGGTATTGTAGTCGGTACTCGTATAGACGGCGATATCACAATCATCCAGCACACCGTTGGAGTTGCAGTCGTTGCCATCCAACTCGCACTCGTCCGGCCATCCGTTGTCGTTACAGTCATCTGACATTCCGCAATCAGGATAAACAGTGCACGGCTGCAATGTGTCCGGATCAATCTCGGCGCAGTTAATGTCGCACGGATCGGGAAGACCATTAGAGTTGCAGTCCGGATCGTCTTCCTTCTGCCGACAGCAGCAGCCTTTTTTGACTTTCCAGCCTTGGTAGTTTCGCATAATGGTTGTCTGGTATGACGCCCTGGGCGCTCCCCACGAGGCCGGTATGCCAAAGTCTTCCCCCTTCTTCACCGTGTTTAACCCGTCAATCTCAAAACCCCAATCAAGGGTTCCGGCAACCAACACCTCCTTCTTCTGTTTACTCATACAGACTAACCCTAATTCGGCATTCCACGTCCGGGGCCTATGTTTCAAGTAGCGCCAAGGCCAATCCTGAAAACCGGCGTAGTATCCGGGAACCGTTCCGGGGTATTCCGGGTCCTTGGCGGGAACCAGTTCTCCGGTTTTTTTATTCTTCGTCACTTCCACATCAACAAACCACTGATTGCGTTTAGCCTTAAATCCATTCAATCCGGGAACGCTTGCCCGAACACATTGGATCCAGGTCCATTTCCACCCCGGCGGCGGTATGCAATCGGTATTTGTCAATTGGAAACCACCCCAGTTGACAGCTCCCCCAATATCACTGGGGACCTTCTTAGTCTGGCCACTGAAAAGATAGTAATCGAAGTGGATCGGGCCAATATTACCGAAGGGGTCAGGGCAAACCACGTTGGCGTCAAATGGGTCAATAGGATCGCTCAGTCTTTTGGTTACCGTCATACCTTCATTCCCTACCGCTCCGTTTGCTACGTCAGGGATCGGCTTCGGGCCAGCACGTAAGGACGTGGCAGGGTTTTCACGTATGATGTTCACATTTCCACCAGATAGCGCGCCGAGCCTGCCTTGTGGTTTGCCGAAAGCCGACCGGTGCGATTCCGTCAAAGGCTGCATATATTCCTCATGGGCAGAAACTACACACGGTGTTTTGTCGGGGTATTCGTTGCGACCAAAGCCCAAGAAAACAGAGCCGGCCAACACGAGCGTACCAAAGAGCGCGATTGTAGTCACGTGCCTCATAGCGTCACCTCCTGGCGGCAAGATTGATTGCGTATTACACAAGGCCCTCGATCGTATCGTACAGGATCATCTCCAGGCAAACAAGGAATTCCTCGGCCAGCGAAGACGTACTCACCAGTGAAAACGCATACACTCCGAATTGCTCGAAATCGGCAACCGAGACTGCCTTTTCCAACACTGCCCTGCTTGCCACGCGCGAGCGAAACGGCCTTGCGGCCATGCTGGCGGGCGAAAGACGATTGCTTGCCTGCGCGTTGCCAGCGGGACTCTTGGAATGGTGACGGACACAGTGTGGCACTAGGCAAAGGGATCGAAGCGATCTGGGTTTGCCGGAAGTGATTTGCGCCGGCGCTACGGCAGCCATAGAGAGGCGGCATGGAGCCATATGGCGATTGCGATAACGGCAATTCGTTGCTGATGGAGAGATGAGAAGGGTCGAGGGCGAGGCGGCCGGGACGTTTCCAGATGGGTTTGGCAATGGGGATGGAGTGGGCGTTATCCATTAGGCCAACGGTGGTTGCCGGATCATGCTTTTGCAGATTACGAGAGAGGGCCAGCGAGTCTTTCACGGCACACTCAGATAGGTGTTTAGCGTAATCGTGAAATACACTATGCTTGCTCTTAGCCCAATGCTTGTTTAGGCCAATAACGTCCAGTTTATTGTGGATAACCACTAGGACTTCATCGCGGTTTTTGATAGCGTGAGGGCTGTTCTTACGGCGAGCGAGGCTGCGTAATGGTGCGCTAGCCCTGCTTTTTCGGTGCGCAAGCGTGCATTTAGACGACATTTCAGCGCAAAAGTGGCGAAAAACAGGGATATCGTGGCTAACAGCGGAGCATTTTCGACGTATTTGGATGGAAAATGAGCTTTTTTTTGCAGAAATGGGGGCGAAATCGACCGAAATTCGATCGCAGAGGCGCGGTTTAGTCATGGTGAATCGCGCGACAGACGGTCGATTGAGGGCAATCGAAGCTCGCCAAGGCATGGCGGCGAACGGCCGGCGCAGGGCGCAGAGACGGTCGATGGCGATCGGAGGGCAAGGCGCAAGAGATGCGGCTGACGAAGAAGTCGTGATGAGCATGGCGCTTCCCTCCCACTGTGAGGAGATGTCTGACGTGGCACAGTTCCGGCAGGCGCAGAGGTAGAGCCGCGGCCCGGACGGATACCAAACTTAGTATGACACGAATACGACGGCAGTCAAGTGATTTTTGGAGTTTGTTCGGACGAGATCTCTTAAGTTTTTTGGTCGTCGGAGTTTAGAGTAATCGCCGCTTGAGTGCACCGCCGGAATGCCTTTTTCCCGAAGTAGGCTCTGATTGTTAATGGGCACGTTGGGGCAAATGGCGGTTTGGGGAGGTCAGAGTGGAGCGAAGGTAGGAAGCATGAGCACGGGGAGTCTGGGCAAAGTCTGGTAGAAGAGAGCGAGAGATGGATATATAAAGGTATTGGTGTGCGGAAGGAGGGACAGAGCAGCGTCCATTCAGGTGGAGCATCTGGGCTTTGGTCGTGTGCGGTGGATTGCTGTTGTTCGGCGATATGCTTGCAGGAATGTTGCTCAGGTCTCGAAGGCAAGATGATTCGGTAGTCAGGGATGGTGATGTATGAAACTGCGAAAGTTTGGCTTTTTTCACGAATTGAGGAAGGAGGAGGCAGTGGCCGTCTTGAGGAGAAACTGCGCGGCCACGGCCTGCAAGGATGAGAGGCTAATCGTAGGCTACCTGGAAAGCGGAACAGAGATGGTGTCTGTTGGCGCAGTGATGCACGACTTGCTCGACGCGGGTAGAGGAGAGATTGGTCCATGCGTTGTGTATACGGACGGGGTATGGCTCTGGACCTCGGATGTAATCCATTACGTGAGCAGTTATCGCTTGCGGGTCCCCGATAGTTTTGCAGCGCATATGGAGTGCAATGGTTGGCGTTGTCCCAAGGTGCGATGTGTTCGGGAGGAGGAATTCAAGGGGCGGATGTAGGTTTATGAGGGCTGTGGGCGGATGATCTGATTGCTTGCATACGTTGACCCAATCGCAGGTTTCTTCAGATGGGATTCGATGATGGCACCGCAGACGCAACGCGGCACGAGATTGTTCGACGATGGCAGGCGATGCTGGAGCAAACTCTATCCAAGCGTAGCGTCTGAACGCTGTTTTTCTTGCGGCAGACACTCGGTGTTCGGGGCTGCTTTTGGACTTATAACGCGATGATCTCGCTCAGTCAGGTTTTTCGAGAGATAGTGGCCTGGCGGCGTCGGTCACGGCACCGATCTTGACGGCGTAGCTTGTTCTTCGGGCGACGTCTTCGTCGGTTACTAAATGAATGTCGAGGAGCCCATCTGTCTTGTACCCAGTACGGAGGTAGTTGATTTCGCCAAGAGAGAGGCTCCACCCTCGAAACCAATGTAGGAGGTTGCGACGTTGTTCGTCGGTACCGCAGAAGTGGACGAGAAGATCGATGTCGCTGGCCGGCCCGGCTGTAGCGTTCTTGGTACTTCCGAACAGATAGAGGGCTTTTACTCCGAACTCTGTGGGATTGAGATTAGCAGCAATACTGTCAGCCATTCGAGTTCGCCATCGCCAGTCCTGTGCGTCTGAGGCGGTGACGGCGTGCTCCAGGTCAGTGGTTCGATCGACGTACTCCGTGGCTTCGGTCAGGACAGCGACAGCCTCGTCGAGTTCGGCATTCATGAGTACGTGGAGAACACGATCTTCAGCCACCCATGGAATATCGATGACGCGGACAGTATTGCTGAGGGCATCAAACTCCGGGGCAAGCCGGCCAAGAAGACTGGGAGAGTGTTTGAGAAACTCCTCATTGAACACGTTTTTTTCTTCATCGGGGTAAAGAGGAAGATAGCGAATACCGGCTTCCACGAGGTCCTGGAAGAAATGAGTACCGAAGGAGACTTCAGGAGTATAGTCACCGGTCTTGCGGGCGATTTCGATGAGCATGGCAGTGTTGTTGATGTCCGAGTAGGTAACGGGCACACCGAGTTTAATGTCGCCGCGACTGCCCCAGCGTCCGGGCCCCATGAGTATGAACTGGCGTTTGGGCAGGAGTTTATTGAGTTTGCCCACGGCACGACCAACAGCTACCAGTTGATCGCGACTTGCAAGTCGGCCGTATTCATCGGGATCGACATAGACAATATGGGTGATATTAGCCACCGTTCCGTTGCAGATGTAGCGATTCGCGGAAAACACTAGTCTCGATTCAGGGATGTCTCGCGGAATAGGCGCTGGCCGAGCGTGCTTGGCAGGCGTCTGAGCGCGGCACTGGAGGAGATACAGATCCGTTCCGTCAGAGGCGAATTCGAAGTCTGCGGGATGATTCATCTCCCGCTGCAAGAGCTGGAGAAGCGCGTATATTTGCCTGACAAAAGGTGTACGGCGCAGCAAGCCTTCACAAGTAACTATTAGATCATCCTTGGCGAAATCAACATTGCCGGCAAGAGGCTCACTGAGGTCGCCCTCGTTATATACGGAGACGAGTTGCTCAACGGCAGGCATTCTGTGTCCGAGGAGGCGGAGGAAATCGGCCACCTTGACAGTCTCGAAGGTATTGGAGTTGAGGTTGATGACGTCCATATATTGAGGAGCGTAGCGAACGATTTCTTCGGGCGTGGTGTTGGCCCGCAAGCCCGGCTGCCCGGGTGAGACGAGTACGGGGAAATCATCACCAAGACGGTCAACAGCACGCGTGCCGAGTCCAGGTACGAGACGGATAAGTCCGTCCTCCTGCCTGATTCGCGAGGACCATCGGAACTCGTTCTGACTAAATGCAACACCGGCGAAAGCCGGCAGGTAGTAATCTCCAACCTGTTTGCCGACGACCTCCTGGATTAGAACAGCCATTCCTTCCTGGAAGTCGAGCAGATTCCTTTCGGCGCGGTATTGGATGGGATCGGGGCCGAAGGTTGAGGCATAGACTTCGGCGATGGCATCCATAAGCGCCTCAAGGCGTTCCTTCTTGGTGCCACGATTGGCAAGGAACAAGCTCTTGTACTTTCCTGAGAATGCCGCTCCGAACCGATCTTCAAGGAGACTGGAGCTACGAACGATCAAGGGTTTGTCTCCGAGGTCGTCGAGAGCAACGGATAATCCCTTGACGATGGAGGCAGAGAACTGCGAGTGCTTAAAAACCTGTACTATGTCAGGGTACTCCTGGCGAACTTCGTTTATCTCCTTGTACTTTTGGGAGAACACGTCCTCAAGGTGGTTACAGTAGACGAAGTCGTGCATTCCATCGGAAGAGAGGTACCAGGTTTTTGGCGTTTTGATTCCGGCAAGCAGCGGGTCTTCGTCTCTATACTGCCTAACAATCTGCTCTGCGAGGAAGAGCCCGGCTCCCTTTCCGCCGGTCTTGCCATGTCCCCTAGCGGGGTAGATCATTCGTTGGATGAGCTGGTGAAAATCCTTAATACCGACGAAGTTCTTGGCAACGTTGATATACTCCAACTGATCGGAAAGGAAACGGCGTACGAGAGATACGAGCAGGCCCTTGTGTGTGGATGGTGACAGTTCGACCTCGCCCTCTTCGGCATGTTGATAGCGTTGAATGGCATCACTTACCTCTGAGATAGCCGTATGGTAGTTTTCAAGGGCATTAACAAGGAAGCTCGCTCTATCCTGCTTAATCCATTTATGAACACACGATATTATTTCATCATTGCTAAGATGTTCCGCAGCGAGTTGGAAGACGCGGTCGGCCAAGCTTGTGGCCGAAAGAGGCAAGTCTCGCTCACAGGGCCGATTGGATTCGAAGAAGATTTCGGCCTCGTCGACTTCGGGATGTGGGCGAAAATCCTGAAGAAGGGTACCGGCATCCTTTGCTCCGCTCCAACACAGATGGTTGATCATCTTGCGTGAGACGCGCATGAGGAGGCTTTGGTCGGTGCAGCGCAAGAGATCGAGTATTGCAGTCCACTCATGGCCTTTGGCTCGTGCGGATTGTTGAGTTTCGCGCATGTCCTTCATCGCCGCAAACAAGTAGTGGTGGGTTAGGCAGCTACCGAGGCGTTCAGCGATGGTGACAAGAAGCTTTCGTTCCTCCTTGAGAAATGGTCCCTCATCTTCTGCTGGTCTTTCTTCAAGATAGACAACCTCAAGCATTCCGACCTGATCGCCGCGCATCTGTAAAGGCACGGCTTGAATCCACTTCGTCTCCCTGAAATCGTGAGAACAGTAGACACAGTCGTTGTGACGAATGCGCGCTGCGCAGATGTCGGCGTACTGCCACCCAGCAGGGATAACATCTATGACATCCCTCAGGATAACGTCAAGACCGACGCCTTCAACATTGATAATTTCCTCAACGCGGTAAAGGCAATTGAGCTCCTTGGCTCGCTCCTGAAGGGAGCGAATGAGATCAGATACACGCTCGGAATGGTTGTCCATTAGAACTCTCTCACGTAGTGAGTAACTCAGTCATGAGTGATGATACCTCGGCCACGGCGTCCATCCACGCGAATGTCCAGAGGGCGATCAAGATGCACGTGGCGGACGAACAGAGTTTCCGACACGGCCTGCTGCCGGTCAAGCCATCCCCAATTGATGTTCGGAGTATCGGAGTGCCTGACGGTGAAGTAGGAGATGCCGAAACTGGTCATATTGTGAAAGAAATGTGATCCCTGGCTGGCATCCACATCTATTCCGGGCAAGGTAGCCTCTACAATTGCTCGCGCTCCACAAATCTGAGGCCAGGTCGACGGGATACCTAGCCACGGATCACTGCTCCCCCACCTACCAAAACCGATGAGCAGGTATGGCCGGTTGCGATCCATGAGTTTGGTGTTGAATGAGGCAATCTCGCCGGCAATGGCAGTAGTGTTTCTGGAATCGAACGAAGAGGGCTTCACGTAGACGATGTCTGCAACGTCACGAGTGATCCCGTTGCCCAACACTCTGTTGCTAACAACGAGGGCGGTCTGGTCATGCAACTCCTCATCGAGTATCTCGACCGAGTCATGCGCCACCATCATGGGGCGAACTTGCAGGAAGCCAAGGCGCAGTGGAAGGCCGTTTCTGGGATCGAAGGTGGCAGCGAACTCGATTTCCACATCAGCGCCGAGGCTGGTCTTGAAGCAATCAGCCAAACGAACAAGAACGCTGTTGAGAGGCAGATCCTCAAGCTGCAGGATGCGTCCGAAGGTCAGGACACGAGCTCCGGAGACGCCAGTGCCAATAGTGAGGCGATCGGAGTTGTGGTCGTAGGTGGAGGCAGTAAACCGCAAGACATCGTCCCACTCAGCCACATCGAGTTCGGATTGCACAAGATGCTCGGCCTCGTTGATCGGATCATACGGAGCAGGTTCCATGCTGACGGACCAGAACCTGGTTTGGGTATTATCAACAAGATCACGGGTGGAGCAGTATGGAGGGCCGTGTTTGGGGAAGCGTGGACTGTAGGTCCAACAGACGCCTCCATCGACAATTGTTTTACCCAATCCTAGCGCAAGACTGACGACTCCATCTTCCGGTGCCGCCGGTCCAGTGGGATAGCAGTTATGGCTGCGAACGACTCCAGATACAATGGGGTAGAAGCGTTTGTCGAACTGATCACCGACAATCTCCTGGATAATGATGGCCATACGCTCTTCACGGATGGGATGGTCGATCGTGCGCATGTAGTTTTTGGCGTCCTGGAAGAAGGTTGATGCCCAGACATATTTGATGGCTTCGCAGAGCCGTCTGAATCGCTCGCCAACTGCTGCTTGGTTATTGGGAATCATCTTGGTAGCGTAAACGCCCGCAAAAGGATGATTAAGGGCATCTTCAAGCAGACCGGACGAGCGAACAGCAAGGGGTCGGTGTACGCAGGCTATCAATGCGCGTAAGTCACCGACGCACTGCGGGGGAAGCTCCGCTTTCAGGAACGCCTGCACAACTCGTTCGTCTGAGGAGTCTTCCAGCGCTACAGCATAGAGAGCATTGTGGTCCATGAATGCCTCGAATACCTCGGTACCGATCACGACCATTCGTGGTATTTCAACACGGACATTCGGGAAGTCGGCAGGGGACCATGATGTCTCCAGGGTTCGCTTGGCCAAGGCCAGCCCAAGAGCCTTACCGCCCAGCTGACCTTCCCCGATCACGGTCAGCCTCTCATCTGACTCGAAGAAGTCGCGATTGAATCGTGGATATCCACGAGTGTCGGAATGCGTGCCCATCATTCAGCCTCCCACTCAAGGGACGGGTCTACACCCATCCACGATCTTTGCAGGCCTGAGCAACACGTGCAATGGCGATGGTGTACGCTGCATCGCGCATGTACAGCTTGCGGCTCGTGGCCATGTCGTTGACACCGTTGAATGCGGCGGTCATCATGACGTCAAGCTTGCCGAGAACCTCATCCTTGTCCCAATAGTGGTTCATATTGCTCTGCACCTGTTCGAGGTAACTGCAGGTAACACCGCCGGCGTTTGCCAAGAAGTCAGGAATAACGAAGACATCGCGGTCATAGAGTACCTGATCAGCCTCAGGGGTCGTAGGTCCGTTGGCGCCTTCGGCGATGAGTTTGACGCGTTTGTTGATTCGTGACACGTTTTCTCTGGTTATTGAGTTTTCCAGGGCGCAGGGCAGCAGGATGTCAACATCCTGCTCAATCCACGCATCGCCGGGCAGTTTGTCATAGCCGAGTTTGGTTGCGAGGTTTTTGTCGATACCCCCGAACCTATCAGTAATGCCGCGCAATTCATCGAGATTCACGCCAGATTGTCGATAGAAAGTGTAAGGCTGCTGATCCTCCTGATCCCAACAGGACACTGCTATAACGGTTCCCCCTATCTGGTTGTATAGTTCGACAGCGTATTGGGCGACGTTTCCGAAGCCCTGAACGGCTGCAAGGGTATCCTGAGGACGTATTTCCATTTGCTTGAGGGCTTCGCGTACCGTGAATATGACGCCGTATCCGGTAGCTTCGGTCCGACCCAGCGAACCACCCATACCAACTGGTTTTCCAGTAATCATTCCCGGATAGTGTTCTCCACGAATCTGTTCGTATTCGTCGAGCATCCACAGCATATGCTGGCCTGAGGTCATAACGTCTGGAGCGGGGACATCGCGAAGAGATCCCATATCGCGTGCGATCTGTCGAATGTATGCTCTGCAGATATTCTGTTGCTCGTGCATGCTGAGATTATGAGGTTCACAGATGACGCCCCCCTTACCTCCGCCGAGCGGAAGATTGGCCACAGCGCACTTCCAAGTCATCCACATCGCCAGCGCCCGAACGGTATCGGCAGTCTCTTGAGGGTGAAACCTGATCCCCCCCTTTGCAGGCCCTCTGGCGTCATTGTGTTGAATGCGAAATCCGCGAAAGACCTGAGTCGTACCATCATCCATACGAACCGGAAGCGTGAAGTGGTATTCACGCATTGGCTGCCGCAGAAGGTCCTTGGTAGCCCGATCGAGATTAAGTCGCTCGGCGATCTTGTCAAACTGAGCCTGAGCCATAGCAAACGCGTTGAAACACTGAGTTTCCATGCCTACTTTCCTTGAGTAAATACGCACTTCACGCAACCCCCATCTTGATGTGAGGTCGTCCAAACATGTCTTAGGGTCAGCCCGCCAAACAGCTACAAAGCAGGCGTTTTCTCATGGGCAGCGGAGCCATCCATCCGCGATGACGCAAAGATGATGGACAGGACGGAGAGGACGCATTCCGTTCATCTCTTCAGAGCACAATCAACACTCTCGCGTTGGTGATGACGTGCGAGTGATCGCTGCTTTTGCGTTTGCCAGCGCAATCTCGTGTGTTCGTTTCCATGCTCGCCAACAACTTGAGCCGGAGCGCCGCACCCGAGATGACAATCAGGAACGTTTTGTCGTGAGCAGAGAACCGCGCCATCGCTAAGAGACGCCCAGATACCTACGCTTGATGCGTCACGCATGACGCAGTTTGCCCCTAGTGCCGCCCAGTCTCCGATTCGCGCCCCTTGGATAACGGCACCCGGTTGCACTGTCACCCATTCGCCGATCTCGACGTCCTCAGTCGCGCTGCCTTCAATCACACACAGTGAACCGATTATCGTGTTGGCAGCTATGCGGACAGGCCGCTGCCGACCGTCAATGTACACTCCCGCGCCCACCTGACAGTTGGCGCCTATGCGCACGTCGCCTTCGATTATTGCGGTGGAGTGCACGTAAGCGAGCGGGTCAATGATTGGTTTCGCGGTTTCCGTTCGTTTGGTCATTGCTGTTCTCCTGATCAAGATCCTGTCTACGTAAGAGACATTGCCGGTGTATCGCGGTCTGAGGTGAGTTGGCAAATCCGGCATATGGGGAACTCATCCAGGTGGTAATTCAACCCCACATCCCCCCGATATTGTGTTAACCCACTCAACGACTCTACAATCTCCTGACCGAATTACTTCCTTCGATCGGGCCAAGGTGAAGGTTCTCCGTCATTAATCCGGCATGAGAACCTTGGGACACAGCGAGCAAGAGCGATGCTCTTGGACTGACAGCGCTGTAACAACGCTCTGGGATCAGGGCAATCGGTATGCCAGCGGGTTGGGCGATTGAAAGCAGACGAGCTTGAAAGGGATTTGAGTAGCTGCATCCGCAAACGTTCGGTTTTTCTGCCATGTCCGCGGCGAATGACGGTCACGACGATCGGCAGAATTCCGACTGCTCAGGTCTTGAGATGGCGGGTTTCAGCCGGGGCGTTTTTCACCGCCGGGGAGTTTCTCCCCAACCAACGCGACTGTGGAGCAGGCTTCATTCGAATGTAACGTCTGAACGCGGGTTCTGTCCGGTGCTAAGCTCGGATTGGTAGCGTTCCAGGACATACGGCAACAGATTGGAGGAGCGGCATTGGGAGTTGGGCATGTTTGGACAAGAGACGGCAAAACGAAGATTACCGGTCCTGTTGCTGGCGAAGTTTCTCGCGGAGCGTCTTTCGATCGATTCCGAGAATGGCCGCGGCGCGCGTCTTGTTTCCGCCGACACTGGCAAGAACAGTACAAATGTGCTCCTGCTCTACTTGCTGAAGAGTGCGGTTGGGGTCAGAACGACGCTGAATGCCGAATCTCATCATAGACGGCAGATCAGGAACGTCGATGAGGTGGTTCTCGGCCATTACGACGAGGCGTTGAATCACATTCTGCAACTCACGGACGTTTCCAGGCCAATGATATCCCTGAAGGGCCCGAAGGGCTCGATCTGTGAGGCGCGGCGGCGTGCCTCCTTCTTGTCCTGCGAATTTCTCGAGGAAGTAACGAATAAGCAACGGTACATCTTCAGTGCGTTCACGCAGCGGAGGAAGAGTAATCGTCAACACGTTCAGCCGGAAGAAGAGATCCTCACGAAATAGTGATTTGTCAACCAGCACAGAGAGATCCTTGTTAGTAGCGGCCACAACCCGGACATCAACGCGTTGTGCTTGATCCGAGCCGACCAAACGAACCTCTCCCTCTTCCAGCGCTCTCAGGAGCTTAGCCTGTGTGGGCATTGCCAGTTCGGCAATCTCGTCGAGGAAGATTGTTCCTTCGTTGGCAGCAATGAAGAAACCGGCGCGAGTTGTCGCCGCACCAGTAAATGCTCCTTTCGTATGTCCGAACAACTCACTCTCCACCAACCCCTCGGGAATTCCCGCACAGTTAACGGCGACAAACGGACCGGAGGCTCTCGCTCCGTCATAGTGGATTGCTCTTGCCACCAACTCCTTTCCGGTTCCGCTTTCACCGTTTATGAGCACGGTAGCGGGACTGGAGGAGACTCTGGAGACGAAGCGACTGATGTTTCGCATCGCTTGCGATTCTCCGACCAACCCGCACAACGGTCGTGGAGGTTCGCCCTTGCAGCCATATGCGATGGTTTGGCGCACGCGAACGTCCTTCAAGACTCTGGCAACGGAGTTGAGCAGTTCTTCGTCGGTAAAAGGCTTGGGCAAGTAGTCTTCGGCTCCTTCGCGGATGGCCGAGACAGCAGTATCGATGGATGCGTACCCGGTGATCATCATCACGCTGACCTCCGGATAGTGGGCACGAATGTGTCGAATCAGATCCAATCCTCCGATACCCGACATCTTCAGATCGGTGATGACCAAGTCTACCGGAGCGGATTCCAGAATCTCGATAGCTGAAGGCGCACTAGCAGATGTAGTGACGTCGTAACCCTGCGATTCGAGATTGCGGCGTACAACCTCAAGGGTCGCCGGCGTATCATCGACGACGAGAATGCGTGGGTTATTCGTCATTAGGAAGTGCTCCTATTGTCAACCAGAACGTTTTGGGCTCGGGGCAACGTGACTACGAATCGTGCCCCCTGCAAAGGGGCGCTGGTCGCACAGATTCGGCCTCCGTGCGCGGTCACTATACCGTGAACTACAGACAGTCCCAAACCTGTGCCTTCCCCAACGTCTTTCGTGGTGAAGAAGGGGTCGAATACCTGCTCCAGGATCTGGGGAGTCATTCCGCAGCCGGTGTCGGCTACAACCAACTCGACAGAGCGATCGCGCGCCCGCGTTTCCAGGACAACAGAGCCATGATCCGCAATGGCCTGCATGGCATTGACAACCAGATTGACAATAACCTGGCGCAACTGAACCGGGTCCCCTTCGACTCTGGGCAAGTCGGAGGAGAGTTGTTGCTCAAGAACGACGCCTCGTTTTCTGCCGCTCGCGTCAAGCAGAAGAACTGTCTCGCGAACCACACTATTCAAGTCGCAAAGAACCTTTCTGGGCGGAGCCTGACGAGCAAAAAGTAGCAGTTTCTTTACGACCTCTCGCCCGCGCATAGCAGAGTCGACTATCTGCTGCAAATCAGAGTTCAGCTGCTTCGGCAAGTACGGTGCCTTCAAAGCGAGTTGGGCAAAACCAAGTATACTGGCAAGCGGTTCGTTCATCTCGTGAGCGACACCGGAAGCCAACTGGCCGATTGTCGCAAGTCTATCAGCGTGACGAAGCTGTTCTTCAAGGTGACGACGATGGTGTTCATTCTCACGCCTTTCGATGTGAGAGCCGAGTTGCTCTGCAATGTTCTCGATGAGTTGGCGCTCTTCCTCCAGGAACGGTCCTTCCTCCCCGGACGGCATTCGCTCATCGGTATAGCCGATGTCAATTGTCCCTCGTCTCTTCCCCTCGACGAGGATCTCCGCGTTCTGGACGTGTCGAACGTTATCGAATTCGCCTGCGCAGTAGTCATTGCCGTCAACCGTAATCCGAGCCACGCACTTGTCGGGAAACTGCCATGCCGGCGGAAGCACAGCGACGACGCTCCGGACTTGCTCATCGAGGGAACAGTCGGGAGCAGCAAGGATTCGCGCGATGGCGTACAAACACGCCAACTCCTTCACTCGTTCACGAAGAGCTGACTCGGCTTCGGTGGTTTCCCGGCCAACATTCTGCGACATAGCATTGCCCCTTGTCAGTTCCTATCGGTTGAACAGATGGCGGCATCTGTTTCCGTAAGCGTGCAGCGACAGTTGCGCTTGCCGCGCTCCAGAATCAGGCTTCCCTCTGAAGAAAGCAAGCCTTTCGTTAAGGTCAACCGTTCCCTCAGCTACTGCCTGGAGCAAAGTCTATTCAAGTGTAGCGTCTGACGCGCGGTTATCTCTGTTGGGTTCCGGTTTTAGCGTTTGGACCCACTGAGCTCCAAGCTTGGACGAATAACGATCCATTCGTGCAATTGTGGTGCAGAGCGACATGATCGTTGTGACGCGTGAGGTGCAGGTTGTGTTGTGCATTACGAGCGCACGGCGACTGGACTCCGCGGTAGAAGACGATCAGTGGCCGGGAGGTCGTTGCTTGTTGCATGTTATTGGTGGAAGCGTAGGCGGATGCCTTGGTCTTTGGAGGCCTTTCCGTTTACCACATCGCCTTGGTCGTCTACGCGGTTTTCTCCCACACAGTAGACTATATAGCAGTCTTTTTCCAGGCGGTAGAGAAGCGGGCGGCCGGAGAAGGGGTCGACGGGGATGCGATCGGCGTAAACAGGGATGAGTTTTTCAAGCGTTTCGGGGTAGCTGTTATTGGCCAGGTGGTATCTTTCGAGCATGATGGCGATGGCGGTCGCACGGAGCTTGGCGAGATTGACCATAGTGAGGTAAGCGGTTCTGTCCATCGAGGGGACAAGAAGAGCGCCGAAGTAGCTTTCGGTTTTTACCGCTTTGATGGCGTCATAGGCCTGAGGAAAGGGTTGGTCTGCCGCTTGGATCATTCTTTGCTGATCTGCAAGTTGACCGGCAAGCATCATGTGCAGAATGGGTTGTGCCCAAAATCCGAACTGTTGTGAGAGATCGGCCGCCTGGGCATGGTTTGGGGTTGCAGGGGTTTTTACATTATCCACGGTCGCTTTGTGGCAAGCAGCGACAACGACGACGCGCTCTGCACGAATACTGCGGGTGAAGGCGTCGGGACGGTCGGCTTGTTGAACAGCATCCTGTAGGCGAGCAAGCAAGTCGTCGCCGGGATCGACAAGTTCCAGAGTGTCGATGGTGGCGTTCCACACGAATGACTGACAGGCGAGTTGGACCAGGTAGGAGATGAGAACCGGCTGAAGGTCCAGCGTTCTGGAGACAGCGAGCCCGCTGATCAGGGAATCGACTGCCGATTCGGTTTCACCGCGGGCTGCGTTGCAGAAGGTGCGAAGACCATTTAGCTTAACGGCCTGGCGGATCCTAGAGAGTATCTTGAGAGGTTGGTCAAAACCGTACCGAATGCCAAGATCGAAGCGGCAATGCGGCAAGGCCGCTCCCTGGTCGATGAGGTTGAAGAATTGACGGTTGTTCTGCAAAGCCTGATCAGCCTGATCAAAGAATGCCTTGTCGGGGATTGTCGGCGGCCAAGTTTGCAGGGCATCGACATAAACGGAGAGCAAATGTTCCTCGTTGAAATCCAGCATAAGGGAGATAGCAGCATTGTAATAGCGGGCGGCGTCCTGTTGGGGTGGCGCTGCGGGTGTTAGTGCATCGAGGTCGTCAAAAGTGAGGGGATCTCCGGATTGGGCAACCGCCTGCAGAGCGTCGCGCATATCGCCTGCGGCTATGTAGCCCAATACGAAACGAGCAAGTAGTGCCAACAGGAGTAAGGCGATGAAACCTTTGGCAATCCAGCTGATGATCCTACGATGGAGTCTTGTGTTGGGCGCAGTTTGGTCGCTCATTGCAGTTCTCCGGAAGTTTGAGGGATTGCGGGTCGGATAAGGCTGAAGCTGGAGAAGTCGCTAGTGGCCAGTCGCATAGCTATGAAATCGCGAGCGGAGGTATCATTGCCTATGAGGGCGACCATTTCCTCAGCCTGAGGTGTCCATTGGTATTTAGTGTATCCGAGGATGGAGGCGGTCTGCTGCTTGACGGCCTGAGTGGCCAGATCCAGAGTCAGGCAGGCGGCCAGCACGGCCGCGACGGCGAGCCAGCGAAAGATCGGTTTGGGCGATTGCGCTATCGCGGCGTTGAGGATGCGGTGTCGCAATTCGGCTGACGGGGGTGCCGGGCGATATTGGCCAAGTATGACTTCGATTTGTTCGTCTGATGGCATGGCGAATTCCTCGTATTCTCACAGCCGACCGGCCAGGTGGTGGCGGAGCTTGTCCAGGGCGTACCGGTAGCGGCTGGCTATGGTGTTTTGTTCAATGTCTAGCAACTCGGCTATCTCCCTGAAGGTAAGCTCTTCGAAGATTTTGAGGTGGACGACCTCGCGTTGCTCAGGTGGAAGCTTGGCCAGGGCGTTTTCCAGTTCCTCGCGTTTGTCCGGACACTCATTGGCCGGTTCAACTTGTTCGAGCAGTGCTCGGGCAGCGTCGGGATGGGTGTGTTGCTTGCGACGTTTATGCTGCTGGAGCATGCGGTAGCATTCGTTGCGGATAGCAGTCTTGAGGTATGGGCCCTCGGCGGCGATTTTGGGAGAATCAGAATCACGTTGGGCGAGCTTGATGAAGACCTGATGGAGGGCATCTTCAGCGGCGGCGTGGTTGGCCAGGAGCATGAGGGCGTAGCGATATAGTTGGTCTGCATGTGCATCATAGATCTCCGCGACCGTTTGCCGCATAGCAGCGTATTTCCGTTGTGTTACCTGGCGACGACTCTTGTGCCGCCTGAAACCAAAGCGAGTTCTATTCGAGCGTGGCGTCTGACACCCGGTTTTCTCCGGTAGATTCTTGTTGTTTGACGCTACGCTTGGATTAACAGCGCTCTGATTGTATAGACTCGCGAAGGAGGCTGATTTGTCTAGAGCAAGCTATATTTAAGTGTAGCGTTTGACACCCGGTCTTCTCCGATGGATTACCGGAGTTTGATGCTACGTTTGGACTAATAGGGCTGTGGGCATTACGAAGAAGAACGTTGTCTCCAGCGTGAATCGTGTTCTGTTTTCTGTAAGCAACAATTACCTGTGTGCGATGAGAAATATGCTCCAGAGGCGAACGTGCGGCCGGACGACTGCAAAGGAGAGAACCAGGGTCAATAGGCCGAGAACCTGAGTGGGCTGGAATCGGACAATCGTGTTTCAGTCAAGGGATTGAGTGACGAATCGGAACGTCGACAACCCCTTGTGGGCTAACAGGAGGCGATGTCGTCTACTAAAGCTTTTCCCGAATTAGTAGTTGGGATGGGTTTGCTGCTGTTCAATCGATATGGTCAACAAGTTCCGACAATTGGGGGTTAGTTAGCACTTGCGTGAAGCGGGTGTTGTGTGATAGATAGGTTTGAGACCCGCAGCGCGCCGAAGCGGGAGTAAGGAGCGTTGATCATGTCCCAGCCGCGATCTATGAGGAATCGGCGAAACCTTGGCATAGGTAGCGTGCTTACGGTGTTTGGAGCTGTTGGAGCCACAGCTCCTCAGCTATTGCCTCCATCGTATTTTACGGGACCAGCAGCGTTCTCTGCGGGCTTTCTTGTTGGTGTATGCCTGGGCATTGGAGTCGCGTTGTGCCTGTGGTCTCTGCGTCCCGCTTAGCTTTGTTGGGCGGGAGTATCCCGAGGCGTGCAGCTCGGCACGCTTAAGCAGCAAGCGATCAATTCTCTTCCAGAACAAGCTCTATCCAAGTGTAGCTGCTGAAAGCCTGTTTTCTCCGGTAGATTCCGGGGGGTCGACGCTGCGCTTGGACTTACAACGGTATAACGAATCCCATTTGAACCAGCCTGGAGTAAGGTCTACTCGACTGCAGCGTGTGATGCTGCGTTTGACTTGATCAATGGAACGGAAATCGCTCTGGAGGCCTTCTTATCGGCTTTTTTCGGCGATTAACGGGGTCCGGTAGGCGCGCACGGCGGAGCGTACCTGTCCCGCTTGACGGCTTCTAACACGCGCTTTATACTTACGATTGAAACGTGCGCATGGCACAGTGTTCGGTCTGGAGGCGTTGTAGTTGTATGGGTCAGGAACCAGAGATAGCGGTTGAGACTAAGGAGAGGCTGATAGAGGCGGCCTGTGAGGTCTTTGGTGAGAGAGGATACCGGAGAGCGACGGTTCGTGATATCTGCCGGAAGGCGGGGTGTAACGCAGCGGCGGTCAACTACCACTTCGGGGACAAGGACGCGCTATACGCGCTCGTTTTGGAACGAACGGCAGAGTGGGCCGACGAAGATCGCCCTATTCTGCTGGACGGTGAAGCGGAGTTGTCGGCGGCGGCGCGATTGCGGGTGGCGGTCCAGTCGTACATGGAGCGGCTATTCGCCACGGGCCGGGGAGCCTGGCACGACAAGCTCATGAGCAATGAGATGATGGACCCCACAGAGGCGCTGGACAAAGCCATAGAGACGCTGATCCGCCCGAAGTTCAATGCGCTAATGAGCATCATATCGGAGCTTCTCGGGGAAAAGGCAACGGACCTGGAGATACGGCTTTACTCAATAAATGTTGTGGGGTTGTGCATGAACTTTCAGCGATGCCGTCCAGCGATCGAGCAACTGATCCCTGGATTGGACTACGGCTATGCAGGAATAGACATGCTGGCGGAATTGATAACAAGATACTCTTTGGCAGCCATGAAGGATTTTCGTAACAGCTAGAGCAAGGCGAATTCAAGTTGTGACGCCCGGGCCACGGTTTTCTCCAGTGAATCTTCAGTGTTTGGCGGTACGCTTGGACGAGAAACGCTCCGGCACGACATTTGAAGTGGCAAGAGTGAATGAGCTATGAGCATAAGTACGACGAAAGACAAATCGGTTACGTACAGATGGGGTAGGTACACGGCATTATCGTTGGTGGTAGTTGCCGCAGCCACGGTTGTGTTGGTGGCCATGATTCCGAGCACATCCCCCCCCCTACCACCGCTCGAAGATCCGCGTGTGAATGTGGAGGTGCGGACCGTGGAATCCATAGCGAGGCTGGCCGACACGTTCGTCACTACAGGCGTGGTGGAGGCAAACCGTGTAGTGAAGGTGGCTGCGGAAGTGCCGGGCCGAATAGAGCGATTCGGGGCACATTCCGAGGCGATAAAGAGAGACGGGATGCAGCTCGGGGTTGGGAATATGCTGGAGGAGGGTGAGCCGGTCGTAGCAGGCGATCCGCTGGTTCATCTGAATCGTGAACTACTGCAGGCACGGTATGACCGAGCGCAGGCACAGCTGGAGTTTGATGAGACGGAATTCACGCGGATTTCCACTCTGTATGAAGAAGGGACTGCATCGAAAACCGAATATGACGACAAGCGAACACAGCGAGCGATAAGCCAAGCCGTCCTGAACGAGGCGGCAGAGGAGTTGAAGCGGACAGTAGTAACGGCTCCGATCAGTGGAATTCTCAATAAGCTCCCCATGGAGATCGGCGAGTACGCTTCGCCGGGGATGTGTGTTGCGGAAATTGTTGACGTTTCCAAGGCTAAAGTTGTGGTGGATATTCCAGAGCGAGACGTATGCTTTCTCGCCGTCGGCGATAAGGGGACAATAACAATCCAATCTCCAGAAGCAGTAACGCTTGTCGGCGAAATCACGTACATCAGCGAGTTGGCAGACAGCCAGACAAGGACAACGCGCGTAGAGATAATCATCGACAACCCCAACCGAGAGCTACGCAGCGGTCGAATCGTGCGAGCGACACTCACAAGGCGAGTATTAGAGAACGTGGTCATGGTTCCTCTGAGTACGATCGTTCCTATGGAGACGGAGAAAGCGGTATATGTCGTCAATGACTCTGATCAAGCGGAGCGGCGAATGGTTGAACTGGGTTTGCTGAAGGGGCGAAGCGTGGAAATCACGCACGGCTTGAATCCAGGGGACCGGCTGATCGTAGCGGGCCATCGCTATGTAAGCCCCGGGCAACAGGTCACGATTGTCGAGCATAGGGAGCAGTAAGCAGTGATTATCTCCAACGTTGCCATAAACAATCGAACGACTGTGGGCACGCTGGTCGCAGTCATCGCCATCATGGGGGCGTTCAGCTACTTGACGATTCCTCGGGAGAATGAGCCCGACGTTCCCATTCCGTACATTGTGGTAACCACAGCATATGAAGGAGTATCTCCGGAGGATGTGGAATCCTCAGTTACGATAAAGATTGAGAAGGAGCTGGCCGGCCTGAAAGGGCTGAAGGAGATGCAGTCAACCAGCGCGGAAGGTGTATCGATCATCGTACTTGAGTTTCTCCCGGAGATCAGTACTGATGACGCTATGCAGTACGTACGAGACAAGGTTGACCTAGCCAAGGCGGAAATACCCGAAGGCACCGAGGAGCCGGTGATCAAAGAGATCAGCTTCTCAGATTTTCCCATTGTCATGGTAAATCTGTCGGGGGACATCTCACCGGTACGGCTCAAGGCGATTGCTGACGAATTGGAGGACTTAATCGAATCGGTTCCGGGCGTACTCAGTTGTGATGTTCTGGGAGCGATGGAGCGGGAAATCCGGTTGGAAATCGATCAGGACAAGGTAGCGGCCTATGGGCTGACAATACCGGAGATACTAAGCCTGATACCGTCGGAGAATGTCAATATTTCGGCGGGTGGCCTGGAGATGTCGGACACGAAGTTAAACGTTCGCGTACCGGCGGAATTCGTGGAGCCTTCGGAAGTAAACGATCTGTTGATAGCGGTGCGTGAGGGGCGATCAATCTACCTGACTGACGTCGCGCGGGTCAGCGACACATTCAAGGACCGTACGCAGTTTTCCCGTCTCAACGGCCAGGAGACAATCACGCTATCTGTGCAGAAGCGAGCTGGAGAAAACATCATCTTCATAGCGGAGGCGGTGAAGGAGATTCTGCGACAGGCCAAGGAGAGTGTGCCTGCAGCCGTACGGTTCGACATTACGCTGGACAAATCGGAAGATACGCGGCTGATGGTGAGCGATCTGGAGAACAACATGCTCTCCGGGCTGATCCTGGTGGCACTGGTTCTTCTGGCGTTTCTCGGATGGCGAGTAAGCCTGATAGTTGGTTTTGCGATTCCCATGAGCATGCTGGCCGCAGTAACGATCATCTATGCCATGGGCTACACGCTGAACATGGTTGTGCTCTTCAGCTTGATCATGGCGTTGGGCATGCTTGTCGACAATGCCATCGTAATTGTGGAGAACATATACAGGCATTACCAAATAAGCGGCAACCGGATTGAGGCGGCGAAGTCGGGAACCGCTGAAGTCGCCTGGCCGGTGATCGGCTCCACGGCCACTACACTGGCAGCGTTTGCTCCAATGATGTTTTGGCCGGGCCTGATGGGCGGGTTCATGAAGTATCTCCCGATAACCCTGATAATTACGTTGAGTTGCTCGCTGTTTGTGGCGCTAGTCATCAACCCAACGCTGGGCTCGCTCTTTGTCAAATCCCCCAAGAAGTCTGGAAGCAGTGAGAGTCGAATCATTGTTGCGTACCGTAAGGCTCTTACGGTAGCTATGGAGAACCGATGGGCAACACAGGTGTTCGTCGTCTTGCTGTTGGTCGGCTTGGGAATACTTTATGGGAAAAAGGGTCATGGCGTAGAGCTGCTTCCGGAGTTTGATCCTCGTCGGGCCATGATCAATGTTCGGTGCCCGCAAGGAACGCACATAACGGAGACAGACCGCATCGCACGTATGATCGAAGATCGGGTAAGCCCCTACGGCAAGTACATTGAGCACGTGGTTACGAACGTGGGGTCGGGCAGCGGAGGCGACCCTATGGGTGGTGGTGGTGGTGGTGGTGGCGATCATCTGGCGACAATCACGCTGAGCTTCTTTGACTTTGTAGAACGGAAGAGGCCATCCGCGGATGTTGTAGCGGACATTCGTGCCGACTTGGCGGATATCGCCGGGGCTGAGATAAAAGTGGAAAAGGAGAAGGAGGGCCCGCCAACCGGTGCCCCGGTTACCGTACGGATAATCGGCAAGGACTTTTCCACGCTGGAGGAGATCAGCGAGCAGGCCAGGAAGGCGATAGCCAATGTTCCTGGATTGGTGAACTTACGGAGTGATCATGAGGCGGCGAGGCCGGAATTGGCATTCAACGTTGATAGAAGGCGGGCAATGCTACTCGGCGTAAACACGGCCATTGTTGGCAACTTCCTTAAGACGGCGGTATTCGGAAGCGAGGTGGGCAAGTATAGGCAGTACAACGATGAGTATGACATAACCGTGCGGTTACCGCTGTCGCAACGGGAGAGCGTGGACAACCTGCTCCGCCTGTGTATTCCCAACAGCCAGGGGCACGCGGTCCCCTTGAGTTCACTAGGGGATTTCAGCTATGTGGGAGGATACGGCACAATTCGCAGAATAGACCAGAAGCGAGTAATCACGTTATCAGCCGACGCGGAGGGAAGACTGAGTACGGCCGTATTGGCGGACGCTCAGAAGATATTGGCTGGTTTGGAGATGCCGTCCGACTATGTTCTGGAGTATGCGGGAGAGAAGGAGGAGCAAGTCAAGGCTGAGGATTTTCTCAAGAAAGCCTTCGCGGTGGCGATGATGCTCATAGTCCTTATTCTGGTGGCCCAATTCAACTCTTTGAGTGTTCCGATCATGATCATCGGAACAGTAGTGCTCTCTCTGATCGGTGTACTGTCAGGCTTGCTCATTTGCCAAATGCCGTTCGGCGTAATCATGACGGGGATCGGTGTGATCAGTTTGGCCGGCGTGGTCGTCAACAACGCGATTGTGCTGCTTGACTACACACGGATATTGCAGAATCGGGGGATGGAACTTGTGCCTGCCGCTATCGAAGCCGGGGCCACTCGCCTGCGTCCGGTACTGCTAACAGCTACGACAACGATTCTGGGTCTAATACCAATGGCGGTCGGAGTGAGTATCGATTTTCATAATCTAAGTTTCTCGACACGAAGCGAGACGGGGCAATGGTGGAGCAGCATGGCCATTGCAGTAATCTTCGGGCTGGCTTTCGCGACACTACTCACATTAGTAGTATTGCCAACGATGTATGTGAGTTTTGTACGGTTTACGTGGTGGTTGGTCCCGTCGTGGAGCGGCGTTGTCGACGTACGGAGTAGTGAGGGTGAGCTTGGGAAATCGATCCAACCTCATTAACGAGCTGGAGCAAGCTTCAATCAAGTGTAATGTCCGAGGCCTGTTTCTATTGGCGGATTCTTGCTGTTTGATGCCACGCTTGGCCTTACAGCGATAGTAAATCATAGCAAAGGGCGTACCGACGCAGGGTCCAGCGGACGATTCGAACGTATTCTGTGACTTCTTGCCGGTTGCAGCCGGTGCAGGCGACCGGCGTTGCAGATCGTACGTTACTGGTTTTCCATGTATTGGCTCTTACAGCAACTCAAGCATGCGAGGCACGATCTTCCCAAGATCACCAATCACGGCTATGTCAGCCACGCGAAGCAGAGGCGCCTCTGCATCCTTGTTCACAGCCACGATTGTTCTGGCAGCACGAATACCAGCCACATGCTGAACTGCCCCGCTAATTCCAATAGCCAGGTAGAGTTTGGGGGCAATTGATTTTCCAGTTTGGCCAATCTGGTATTCGTTGGGCATCCAACCGGCGTCGACTACGGCGCGGGTGGCGCCAAGAGCAGCGCCGAGCTTGTCGGTCAGTTCCTCGACTTTGGACATTGCCTCTGCAGACTTGATCCCCCTTCCTGCACCAACGACACACTCAGCGACCGCGAGATCGGGGCGCTGAGAATGCGCTCTGCGTGTCTCGATGAAGGTCGTCCTTGCGTCGGAGGGAAGATTCAGCTTGAGTGGAATGGCCTCAGCGTCAGTTCCCTTCCGGGGCTCGCCGACAGCCGTGGCCTCTACTGAGACGATCTGAAGAGGCGAGGTAATTCTCTCCCACCGAGTGACCATGCCGCTGAATACGTTGCGCTTGTAGCAAAGACCTTCCGGCCGGGTGACAGCCTCACAAACCCCGCGACACATGCCGGCGGAAAGAACGCCGGCAAGGCGAGGCAGATAGTCTCTTGCTGTAGTGCTATCTGGGGCGACGAGGAGGTTGAAGTTGTGTTGGCGCTGGAGATGGACGAGAGCGGTAGTCGTAGGCTGGGCCAAGTGGCCGGCCAACTGCGGGTCATCAAGAAGGTAGATTGCCTCAGCGCCGAATCCATTGACCGCAGCGACGGCCTCATTGATTCGGTTGCCAACGAGAGCAATGGAGAACGAACCGGATGTTTTCTGGACGACATCCTGAGCAAAACGGATGGCGGCCCGAGCAGCGGGTTTTGTCCTTGTTTCATGTACGTCTATGGCAACTAGTATTTTCACTTGTTTTTCCTCTGAGTCTGCTCCGGATGCCGCCGTGCATCAAGTATGGAATCAGTCGATCAGTTTGCGTTCTTTTAAGATGGCCACTAGTTCATCAGCATCCGCTGCGTAGGTTATTACACCATTACGTCCAAGTGGGAGCTCGTAAGAATCGACTTCCACGTTGGGCTCATCCGGCACGGGCAGTTGGGAATATTGGTACACTTCAAGAGGTATCTTCCTGCTACGCATCAGGTTTGGAAGCGTGGGATAGCGAGGCTCGTTCAGGCGCAAGTCACATGAAATGACGGCCGGCAAGGTCACGCGGAGAACATCGATTCCGTCGTCAGTTTCGCGTTCTACGGTAACCTGATCTCCTGCGGGTGCGACATCCATACGAGACACGAATGTTGCCTGTGGCCAATCAAGCATACCGGCAAGCATGGAAGCAACTTGGCACGCGTCATCGTCGGTGGCCTGTTTGCCCATTAGGACAATATCCGGTTTCTCCTTTTCTACTACGAACTTGAGGGCGACGGCAATCTGGTGCCAGTCAAGATGGCGTTGGCCTGGATCGACAACGATTCCGCGATCGGCCCCCATGGCCAGCGCGGTTCTGAGATGCGGCAAGTGTTCCTCTGTGGTCACGGAGACCAAGCAGATGTCATCGGCGCCGGAATCCCGAAGTCGCAACGCCTGCTCAACGGCTATGAGGTCAAACTCGTTGGGTATGAAGTTGACATTGGCCCTTTCCTTTTTCTGAAGGGCCATCCATTCGCTTGCCGGGGTGTTGTGATCCGCGACAGGTTTGACAGTAACAAGAACCTTCATATCAACTCCTCGCGATCGGTCTGCCTTGGAAAAGAACCACTCCCGGCAGCGACGTCAAAAAGAGTGCGCGTTCGCTCACCACACTCCTGCCTTTGTAACCACTCGCCAATGATCGCTACGACTCGATCGATCTGCTCGCGAGTGAGAGGGCTTGCCAGCGGGATGCCGTGCCACTTGGCAAGACATCTCCGGCAGCAGGTGGCCGTCGCATGCTGAGCAACGAATGCCGGATGCCCTCTCATTGGCGTCTGTTTGCCGTCGTTTTGCGGAATGGCAGGTGCCAGGCGCAGTTCGACGAATGTGCGAGCGTGAGTTAGTACAACATCCGTGCCGCGGTCTCGCAAGTACTGTTGCTCTTTTGATGATAAAGCGAAGCCAGAGCGAAACTTGGAGCGAGACAAGCGTTCAAAAAGAGCGTCAGTATCGTACACAATCACACCGGTTGTCGCCTTTAAGGCGGTGTCTTTTCAAGAGGGGTAGCCACGTGCTCGCCATCTGCCTATCCATGGAGTGCGCCGCGAAGTACGTTTTGCGCTGATCCCGTCCCTGACTCATTTGGCAGACGCGTTCGACTGTTAAATGGGCCGTTTGAGCTATCGCAAGCTAGACCGGTGGGTGAGCACGCTTGAGGAACTCGGCTTCATCGATTACCTCGACACCGAACTCGCGAGCCTTGGCAAGCTTGGAGCCTGCCTTTTCGCCGGCTACAACGAGATCGGTCTTCTTGCTGACCGCGCCAGCGCTCTTTCCGCCGAGTGATTTCACCAACTCCTGGGCCTCCTTGCGTCCCATGCTTTCCAGTGTTCCCGTTATCACCACGTTTTTTCCAGAAAACGGCAGGCCGGCCGCCACATTACGGCGTGGTTGGAGCATATTCACGCCCAGCTCCCGGAGACGTTCGATGAGTCTCCGGCCATCATCTCCTGCGAAGAAGCTCCTCACACTGTCGGCGAGTTCGGGGCCTATGCCATCGATAGCGATAAGTTCCTCGTAATCAGCCTGCATCAAATCATCTATGTTTCCAAAGTGCTCAGCGAGCAACTCACCGGTTGTGCTGCCGACGTGTCGAATGTTTAGCGCGCTAAGAAGCTTGGATAGTGGTTTAGACTTACTGGCCTCAATGCCAGCTAAGAGATTCTCAACACTCTTCTTCCCCATACGCTCGAGGGCCAGCAGTTTCTCCTGCCTCTCGTGCAGACGGAAGAGATCGGAACAATCTGTGGCCAGTTCATTGTCCACCAGTTGTTGTACAAGCGCATCGCCCGCACCTTCAATGTCCATCTGGTCACGCGAGCAGAAGTGGATCAGACGTTCGCGTCTTTGGGCAACGCATTGCGGATTGTTGCAGCGAATGTACACGCCTCCGGCATCCCGCTCCAGAGGATGATCGCACACAGGGCATGAAGTGGGGCGTGGAAAGGGCATGGCATGGGGTGGCCGCTTATCAAGGACAACGCGAACAACCTGGGGAATAATCTCCCCCGCCTTTTCCACTATAACGGTATCACCAATGCGAACGTCAAGACGCTCCACTTGGTCAAAATTGTGGAGAGAAGCATGGCGTACAGTCGTACCGGCCAACTGCACCGGAGCCATGATAGCTCGGGGCGTCACTGTTCCTAGTTTTCCGACTTGAAGTTCGATATCAAGAAGCACACTCTCAGCCTGCTCCGCTGCGTATTTGTAGGCTATGCACCATCGCGGATACTTGCTGGTTGTGCCAAGCTGTCGCCGTTGAGTAATAGAGTCGACCTTCACGACCAAGCCATCAATCTCGTAGGGTAGTTCATGTCGTCTTCTCTCCCAGGTCCTGACCAGCTCAAGCACCTCTTCAATGTCAGATGCCCTACTCAAGCCGGGGTTTGCTGCTATGCCCCATTTCTGAAACATCTGTAGTATTTCAAAACCGGAGTCACATGAAAGTGGCTCGATCCGTCCAAACCCGTGGGCAACGAATCGCAGCCCTCGGTCGGCCACCTTGGCGGGGTCAAGCTGTTTGAGAGTTCCTGCAGTCGCATTGCGAGGGTTGGCGAACACCTGCTCCCCTTCCTCCTCACGGCGGGCGTTAAAGGCCAGGAAGCTGTCGGTTGGCCAGTATACCTCACCGCGAACATCGAGAACGGCCGGAACGTCATTGCCCACTAGTCGGAGAGGAACCGATTTCAGCGTACGAATGTTTTGAGTTATGTCATCGCCAGTTGCGCCGTCGCCACGCGTAGCCGCCAGCGCAAGTACTCCGTTCTCGTACGTCAAAGAGGCAGCAACTCCATCGACCTTGGGATCGACGATGTAAGAGAAGGGCTCATCGTCAAGAGCCCCACGGATCCGCTGGTCGAATTCGCGTAATTGAGATTCATCGTAGGTGTTGTCAACACTGAGCATTGGAACTGCGTGCGACACGTGTACGAATCCCGGCAACAACTGTCCCCCTACTCTCTGACTAGGGGAATCAGACGTGATCAAGTCAGGGTGTTGCGTCTCCAGATCACACAGTTGACGCATGAGTTCATCGTATTCATGATCAGATATTTCCGGTTTAGCGTCGATGTAATACAGCCGATCATGGTAGCGCACGCGTTCGCGAAGCGACTCCACTTGTTTCTGAAGGGAATTCGGCATACTACCTCCTCCGACAGCATCGTCTAATCGCGTCTGATTCTAAGCAAAAGGAGTAGACGATGAAACTCAAGATTGGAGAAGGCTCCCGAAAGGTGTCCCGAGGAATCGCTCCGTGCAATCGCCTGCCTGCGCACTGCAATGATCGCAGTGAGGTTGATGAAATCAGTCTGTTGAGCTGTTCCGCCTCACGGTGTAGTTGCCATTCACCGACTGCTCAACCAACTCCCAACCATTGGCAAGGTCGAGGTTCCAGCCGTATCCACTATAGTGCCGACCGCGGCCAATGCCGCGAGGTGCAGTCACAGTAACGGTTGCCCAATCGGGCGACACAAGCACTCCTCCTTGAACAACGCTGAGAACGCCCCACTCATCAGCTAGGCGCATTGTCCAGTGGACATGTCCGTAATCGCGGAAAGCCTGCACTTGCCGGGGATCAAGCTGAAAACTGCCGTTTATAACCTGCAGGCGCAAAACGTGTCCTTCGATGAAGCGCTTGTTATAGATACCATCCAACTCCCGGCGTCTGGCAGCACGTTTGCTTTCCTGTACAAGCAAAGCATCCCAACCGTAATCGGCCCGGCGAGTCTGTGCATGGACCCGGGGTGACTCGAAGGGCTGGTAGCGAACAGCATTCGCCGTTATTTCTCCTAGATCGTCAGACAAGCTCAAATCTTGCCGCCAGCTTGCACAAAGGTCATCGAGCAAGAGCCCGTAAAGCGGGCCGGACACATAGGCAAAGGAGCAAACCAGCGAAGGCCAGTCGCGCGCCCATTGTAGATTCCGACACGCCAGCTCACGAACCTGCTCGTCATCGGCGGATGCAAGCTTTATACCGGTATACTCCGCAAGGCCTTCGTTGAGCTCGCCAAGTCTCTCATCGTTTTGGAATTCTCCGTACTGTTGGCGACGGCAGTTGCGAAAAGAGAGAGCATCGATTATCGCGTTTTTCCTAACATCGTTTGTCGATACAACGGCTTTGGCTAGAGCATTCCATTCCATAATCATCCACATGCGGGCATCTTGCTCCTCCAGATGATTATTGCTAACGTGCTGCGGTGGAAGGCCGAGTTCTCGCTGCACATAATGCCACATCTCATGTGCCAACATATGGCGTAATTCACTGTCATCCTTAGGCAAAGGCCAAGGCAGCATGACCCACCGAACACCGGACCACGTGGTTACTGTGCCGGCGATACTGTGCGACTCTGGAAGATGACCGACAAAAAGACCGTCTCGACCAGTTAACAAGCCATTCACGTCCGGATGATCCGCCACCGCGTTCCGCGATCTCCAATCGACAAGAATAACAGGGGCATTCAACTTGATACCCCAGAGCTTCCCCTGATCCTGATCGGCTATCTGGGCAGCCACTTCGAAACAGCGTTTTGCCGTGCGCGTCGTAAGAGGGATATCCAGAGGCTTGAAGGTTGGCCTATTCACAGCGTATGCCGACCTGGCGGGCATGCACGCAGACAACACGATGGCGGCAATGGCACATGCTTGAACGTACAATTAGCTGTCTCCCGAAAAAGGAGGTGGCACTGTCGTTCCTGTCAACCGTTCAGCCGCCGAACGTATATGACGATACCGCCGACGTAACCGGCCAGTCCGAGAAGAACGAATACTGTGGGCAGCCACCTGACAGTCAGTTCATACTCCTCAACGGCAAACTCAACAGCTCTCACTATACCGAACACGAGTATGGGAAACCCGAACGATAATCCTGTCGCGATATTGTGGCTAGGAAGAAAAGATGATCCGAGCCATGCAGACCCAAAAACCGCCACCGACATTGCCGCCAGAACAGGAAGTAGATTGTTTTCGGAGTCGCCAATAGTTTCAGCAAGTGCTTGGTCGGCTGTCACACAGGCAGGAGCCACAACCCACAGAACAACCAAACCGCATCCCCAGAGAACTAGCGCCGGCACAACTGATAGGAGTGTTTTGCTGAGAATCACCTGTCGACGGCCAAGGGGTAATCCTGCAAGAAACTCGGCGGAGCGATCGGCACGTTCGCAAGCAAAGGCAGTTCCACCCAGCATAGCTAGAGTAATGACTGAGAGCATCAACCCAAGGTTCGCTCCGAACTCAAGAGCAACAGACCATGGATAATACGGCCCTCCATAGCGCACATCAGCCCAGGCATTAAGCAGGGATACGGCGGCAAGCGGAGCAATGAACAACAGAGCACCAGCGAATATGATCAGCCGGTTAATGCGATAATCCTTCCAAATCAGTGCCCTGAGCATTGGCGTGATTTCCCTCCCCTTATGAAGTCCTTGAAGACCTCCTCGAGCGACAGACTCAGCACGTCCAGGTGCTCGATCGGATAATGCGTACGTAATTGCTGAACGGCTATGTCGATTTTCCCATGAATGGTGAAGAGCCACTGCCGGTGATTTACGCCGTGCCAGACAGTGCTTGTGGGCATCTCCTTCAGCGAGACGTCGTTGGCCACAGTAACAACTACTCTCTTGGTGTTTGTCACTAGTTCATCAGTTGAGGAATCGACGAGCAATCTGCCGCCATGAATGATCCCAATACGGTCGGCCAGCCGTCGAACATCGCTCATTATGTGGCTGGAGAAGAGAACAGTTCGCCCATCGATGCAAACCGTTCGCAAAACGGCATCGATGAACTCCTCCCTCGCCAGCGGATCGAGTCCGGACGTCGGCTCGTCGAGAATGAGTAGTTCCGGTTCGTGGGCAGTCGCCAACAACAACGCCAGCTTCGCGGTCATGCCCTTGGAGAGTTCACGCACGCGTTTCTTGGGGTCGAGCTCAAACAGCTTGAGCAGTTCCTTACAACGGGCATCGTTCCAGGCAGCATACAGTCTGCGACAGAACCATATAACCTCATGCACGCGCATCCATCTGTGAAAGTAGTGAAGTTCCGGGACATAGCCAATGCGATGCCGCAGTGCAAGGCGATGTGCGGCCACATCAAGTCCGAACACCTTGGCAACTCCTTCATCAGCTCGAAGTGTGTTCATGAGCAAGCGGATTGTTGTGGTTTTTCCGGCACCGTTCGGCCCCAAGAAACCATAGACTTTACCCGTCTCAACCGTAAGACTAAGCTTGTCGACAGCGAGATTGCCGGAGTATTGCTTCGTCAAGGAGTCAATCTCAATGGCGGGAGCAGCGATCATCTGTGTCTCCTCGATTGCCCCTCCGCCTCGCGAAGAACTTGATCAAACAACAAGCGGATTTTCCTGTTCGCAAGCCGAGCCTGCCGGGCAAACCGTACCCCCTGCTGGAAGCTACGTCGAACCGAGTCCTCAGCCGTGCTCTGGGCCGAGGCAACGCCTTGTCGGGTGACGAACATTCCCAATCCTTTGCGTGAGTATATGAGCCCATCACGTTCCAGTGTTTCGTAGGCGCGTTGGACTGTATTAGGGTTAACCGTAAGTTCAAGTGCCAGGGCACGAAGGGACGGCACCATTTCTCCGGGCCTGTACTTACCGGCGGCAATAGCCCGTCGGATATGATCGGCAATTTGAACGTAAACGGGACGTGAATCGCTTTCATCTATTCGCACATTACGACTCCCATGCTTGACCCAGTGCACTAGTATACTAGTGCACTACCACAGCTCTTGTCAAGTGCTGCAAGCCTGAGAGCGATACAAATGAACAGTAGGAAGGTCCGAGTTGGTGGACCGAGCAAGAGGAATGGCAAAAGAACACGGCGGGCCTCCGCGGTTCCGCTTCCGCTTTGTTTTGGAGTATCGGCATGGTATAATTAACTGTGAAAGCCGATGGTCCTGCAGCAAATAAGGAGTTTCGCCATGAATCTCTGCCGCTGCCCCTACTGCAACAGCACTTTCCAATTGGATGTTCCGTCTGACAGCGATTTCTGGTTCAGGACAGTGACGGACGACATGGGTACGCCGCTCTGGGTCTGCTCTGAATGCCATTTGCAGGGCAAACCGGAGTTGGACATTCAGAAATCAAAGGCGTCAACGCAAGCAGATGAACCTGACGTTTCCCACTTGATTCACCAAGCACTGCGACCGAACATGTGATTCGGTAAAGGCATGCGCGCTTGCCGCGATGAAAGGTGAGAACCATGAACTTATGCATATGCCCACACTGCCAGACAACATTTCAAGTAAGCATTCCTCATGACAGCGGCTTTTGGGAGCAAACACCTATTGACGAAGAGGGGTATGTGATGTGGGTCTGTCTGGACTGTCACAGGAAAGGGATGCCACCGGTCACGGCACAGGAAACTCGGCTGGTAGGCCATGACACGTCGCAGCATCATTCCACGGTTCGATAGCCAACTGCAGCCATACACAATCCCATTGGCGTATACCGAATCGCAGCACAGAACTAGTGTACCCAACCGCCTCGCATCGCTCCATGAAAGCAGACGATGACATTCGTTCGGAATCAACCGAGATCGGTTTGGTCACCTTTGTCTTCGGACAGAGGAACGGCTGTGCCGCTGCCGGTGCTTTCGGGCATTTGTCCGCCTGTAGATGTGCCAGCAGACAGATCACTAGTCGACAGAGGAATGATAGTGGCACTGTCATCCTTTCGTCGGCGCCCCACTCCGGGAAGAATCATACGCAGCTTGTCGCCGCCAATCTGTAAGCGGTCACCCGAGTGGAGCATGCCAAAACGACAGGTAGAACCCTCTAATACGACACCGTTGTTGCTGAGAACGTCGCAGAAAACGGCTTGCCCCTTATAGATAAAGAAAAGAAGGTGAGCACGAGAGACGTTGCGATCGGTTAGAGTAACGTCGCATCCGGGCCGACGCCCCACCAAGCTTACTGGTTTTGCGAGCTTGATCATGCGCCCGCTGCCATTCACTTCAACACCAAACGCATCCGGGCCTGGCTCCAAGCAAACATGCGGCAAGTCGCTCAAAGTATCCAGAGTATATGCGGTAATCCCAACTCTCAACTCCCAGTCAGCTACGCGAATGGTGTCGCCATCATCTAGCTTTTCCATTTGAGCTTTGAGGTCATTCAGATAGGTACCATTGGTGGAAATGAGGTCACGGAGGTAAACATCCTCAGTCGTGTTCACAATCGCACAATGGACGGCCGAAACCTCGGGCGCCTTCAGTCGCAGCTTGCAGCCGTGACGCGAACCGATTATCGACACGCAACGAGTCAGCTCGATTGCCTTGCCTGCACCCGGGCCCGATATGATTGTTAGGGAAACCTTGGGTGCACTCTTTGGAAGGCGAGGCGGCTTAACTCCGCCCGTGCCATCGGACATGTCGCTACTGGTTCCGTTCATAGATCAGTGCGTAACACAAGCGTCAAAGTGGGCTCTGCCGATTCATAACCGTAGCTAGAAGCTACTGAAACTTCCGTCATGCGCAATCGACTGAAGCCCGATGGAATCTGAACTCCCGTCAATAGATGAGTTTAGAAACAGGCTACGAAGAAGTCTAGTAATAACTTTACCCACATGGCTACATGCCAGCAGGTTTACCGCCCTTTCGGGGATCGCTAGCTCCCACAAGTCTCCCAGAATCAATGAAAACTGCCTGAACCACACCAGTTTGCCTCTTTGAAGCCAGCCCATGGCCTCTCCTCCTCAATCCGACCGCAATCCGTTGTGGAGGTGGCCGGTCGAAGACTACTTCGTTGGGGCTCCATTGGTGATGCACGCGACAGGCAGCAAGAGCATCTGCCAACGGCATGTCAAAGTCCAGTGTACGGACAATCACATTAAGCACTGAGGAGATGATCCTTGGCCCTCCGGAGGCCCCGAGTAGGAGCATCGGCTTGCCGTTTCTGAGAATGATAGTCGGCGTCATGCTCGACAGTGGCCTCTTGCCCGGGCTCGGCATATTGCGATCAGATTGTGCAAGACCGAAAGCATTGGCTTTTCCATGAACGGATGTAAAGTCATCCATCTCGTTATTAAGAATGATGCCCCATTTTGAAACGGCGGCCAGTGAGCCAAAGCGGGTATTGATCGTCTCGGTGCTCACAACACAGTTTCCCATTGCATCAACGACAGAGAAGTGACTAGTGCCAGCATCGTCAGGAATCTGCAGAGTGCCATAGCAATCCGGATCAGAGGCAGTGAACGAGGTAAGTGACTCGGCCATGTGCTTTGCATGGTCCTTGGACGTCAAAAGGTCGGTCGGCACGAAAGCGTAGTCGGCATCCGCTTGCCATCGAGCTCGATCGGCAAAAGCATGCTTCATCGCCTCTACAATGTAGTGGAAAGCCAATGACGGATCGCTATTGTAGGCGTGAGCAATGTCAAATGATTCGAGGATGTTTAACGCCTCTATTATGCATGTTCCTCCAGACGAAGGAGGCGGCATGGTGATCACTCCGTAGCCGCGATAGGTCGAGCAAAGCGGGTGCCGCTCAGAGACCTTGTACTGGGCCAAGTCGGCTGCTGTGATAAGTCCACCATTTCTCGTCATTTCCAGTTCGAGATCACGGGCAACAGGTCCGGAGTAAAACCCGTCGCGTCCTCGGGCGGCAATCTCCCGAAGAAGTCGCCCGAGTGCCGGCTGGCAAAGACAATCGCCTTCAACGCGCAGATTCCCTTGACGTAAGTGGATCTCGTACACATAGGGGCACATCGATTTCAGTTGAGTGTATTGCTCATACTTCTTGAGGCAGCTCTGTGTAGCCTTGACGTAATGTTCGTCCACGGCAAAGCCGTCCTCAGCGATGGCAATTGCGGGCGTCAGCAGTTCAGCAAGCGGAAGCGTACCGAATCGCTTATGAGCCTCCAGTAGACCGGCCACCTGTCCAGGCACCGCAGCAGCCAAGTGTCCATACCGACTAGGAGATAGTTTCCCCGTCCGTCCATCAGCGTTGACGAACATTTCGGGAGTTGATCGCTGCGGGGCTCTCTCACGGTAGTCCAGCACGGTCACCTCGCCGTCAGAAGCGCTGCGAATTATCATGAATCCACCACCACCAAGCCCCGTACTCTCGGGCCTAGTTACGGCGAGGGTGAATGACACGGCCACCGCAGCATCAACGGCGTTTCCTCCCTGCTGAATGATGCGAAGACCGGCGATAGACGCTAGTTGGTGGTCTGCGGCCACCATTGCCTGCCGCCCCTCCGCAACCCACTCACCTTTGGTCCCCACCGAGACAAGCGGTCGTGTGCAACCACTGATCGCAGCCAGATTAACGAACAGAAACGAAGTCCAATGCGAGGCCCGGAATGCCATCCTAGCTCCCACTGTCATGAATTTGCCTCCCACTAATGGCTATCATCAGAAACCGCCTTGCTAAGCAATCAAGTGTATGTGCGAAGAGTGTCCTCAGCACGATAAATGTCAATCGTGAACGTCTTTGACAACACTTTTGCCCATCCATTGTGAGCGGCTTGCATCTTGGCTCATGATCGGGGAATAATGGACTGGATGAGCAGTGAATGCGCAAACTCGCCGAGTCGAAGATACCTCATACTGGGTACTGCGGGGCACATAGATCACGGGAAGACCACGTTGATCAAAGCATGCACCGGCACGAACACAGATCGTCTGCCCGAAGAGAAGCGGCGCGGCATGACGATCGAACTCGGGTTTGCCGAACTCAGCATCAGCGACATCACGTTCGGGATAGTCGATGTGCCCGGACACGAACGGTTTGTGCGAACAATGGTCTCGGGTGCAACGGGAGTGGATGTGGCACTCATCATTGTTGCCGCCGACGACTCCGTTATGCCGCAGACAAGGGAGCACGTTGAAATCCTATCTCTTCTTGGAATCAGTCGTGCAGTTGTTGCCATCACCAAGTGCGATCTCGTTGACGAAGAGATGGTACAGATGGTAGAGAGTGACGTTTGCGAGCTGCTCGAACGCAACAAGTTTGACAATACCCCAATAGTCCATGTCGCCAGCACTGAAGGTAGAGGCATCGAAGAACTCAAGAGCAAGCTTCTTGAGGTATCCCGAAGTGTTGGGCACGAGCGTATGGCGAGAGCGTTCCGGCTGCCAATCGACCGGGTTTTCACCGTCCCCGGACGCGGTACGGTAGTCACTGGATCTGTCGTTAGCGGAAGATGTGAACTGGGAGAGAGCGTAGCAATCTTGCCCGGAGACAATCGAGCACGCATCAGGGAAATACAAACTCATGGGCGAATGTCAACTGAGATCCGGGCCGGACAGCGAGGCGCAGTCAACCTCCAGGGCGTGAACCGCGATGACCTGGAGCGTGGCTGCGAATTGGTGGCGTCGGGAACACTCGCTCCAAGCGTAAGGGTAGACGCCCGGATTACATCCCTGGCCTCACACCGGCAAACCATCAGAAACAACAGCCGTCTTCGTCTCTGCCTAGGCACGAAGGAGGTGATCGCGCGTTGCGTTATCCTCTCAGCCAAAACTTTGGAGCCTGGCAAAGATGCATATGTACAGCTTCGTTGCCGCGAGCCTGTCGTCGCAGCCTTCAGGCAGCGATTCATTCTCCGCAACGAAAACGCAACTGGAACGATCGGTGGCGGGATTGTCTTGCGGACCAATGCCAGGCGCGTCAGTGTCCGCATGGACGCAGATGTCAAGGGTTTGGAGGTTCTTCATCAAGGCGACGAGCAGTCACGCATCGCCGAGGCAGTTCGCTACGCAAGATTCAGCACCTGCAACGTCAGCCAACTGGCACTGGCGACAGGAACGAGTATTAATCGCGCTGCACAGTTGCTCGACGATCTGGTATCCGACAAGAGCCTGCTCCGTTTGCCCGGGTTGGAACAACCCATAAGTTCCACGTTCCTGTCAGCGTTTGAGACCAGAGCGTTGCGATGGCTGGAGAATTACCACCGCATGCATCCGGACGAACCGGGCTGTCTTGCGGAGACTCTGACAGGATGGCTGGAGCAAAAGAGCGGATCAACTAGTCTAGGCAAGACGCTAGGTAAAAGGCTTATCGACTCCGGACACGTCAAGGTGATGGGCCGTTACGTTTGTCTCAAACAATTCGCACCAGCCCTCTCTCGGGCAGATGAGACTCTCCTGTCTACAATGCTCGATCTATTCAGGAACGCGATGTTCCAGCCTCCGACCACTGAGGAATTGACCAAGACTCTCAATACCAACAAGCAGCGCGTTGAGAAACTACTCAAAGTCGCCTGTTCCACACAACAGCTTGCCAAGATGAACAGTACCTTTCACCTGCATGCAGAGGCCGAAAGCGAGCTGCACAGGAAGGTCCGCCATCTCTATTCAATTGGCGGCCCCTTCACCGTGTCCGCTCTCCGAGAGGAGCTCGGATCAAGCCGCAAGTACGTTGTTCCGATCAGTGAGTACTTGGACAGGACGGGATTCACCAAGCGAGTTGGGGATGCACGCATTGTCGTGGAGGACGTAGCAGAGTCGAATGGAAAATAGGGATTGATCATGACCGAAAAACAGAAAGCCGAACTTCGCAGCATCCCCTCCATATCACAACTTTTGGAACACGAGCGGATTAAGGCCTGGCTGGAGAAGCTCCCTCGCACGGTTGTTGTGGAGGCACTTCAATCAGCCGTGGACACGATTCGACGAACCCTGTTGAAGGAAGCGGGCCGCGAGCAGAATGTTGACGCGCGTGACCACCGTTCAGAGGCGATAGGCTTGGCGCATGAAAAACTCCTTTCACAGTCTACGTCGTCGCTCCGCAGAGTGGTCAATGCAACTGGAGTCGTGCTACACACGGGACTGGGACGTGCCCCACTCTGCACAGAGGCGATCCGCGCAGTTACGCAATGCGCATCTTCGTACAGCAACCTGGAGCTTGACCTCGCTACTGGCAACCGTGGGCACCGCGCAGTGCACGTTGCCGGCCTGCTGGCGGAAATCACGGGCGCTGAGGCGGCCACAGTTGTGAACAACAACGCTGCTGCAACCCTGCTAATCCTCAACACGCTCGCCAACGGGTGCGAAGTAATCGTCTCTCGTGGCCAATTGGTTGAAATCGGCGGATCATATCGCCTGCCCGAGATGATGGCTGCCAGTGGCGCTCGGCTTCGCGAGGTGGGCACAACCAACCGCACAAGAATCAGTGATTATGAGCAGGCGATTAATGACAACACGGCGGCGCTGATGCGTGTACACACAAGCAACTACCGCGTTGTTGGCTTCAGCGAGGAAACTGCTATCGAACAGCTCACAGCTCTTGGACACAAACACAATAAACTGATCATCGACGATCTCGGAAGCGGCGCGCTGTTCGATCTTGGGAGCATTGGCCTTCCATCAGAGCCAGATGTCGCCACTTCGATTGCAGCCCAATCCGATGTCATCTGCTTTTCGGGAGACAAATTGCTCGGCGGCCCCCAAGCCGGATTGATACTTGGCCGCAGGGAGATCATCCGACGAATCGAGGCTAATCCGCTGATGCGTACTTATCGTGTAGACAAACTGACACTGGCAGCCTTGGAGGCAACACTGAGACAATACCGTGACCCCAAACACGCTTCCGCTACCATCCCATCCCTGGCTCTGACGTCCACACCGATTAGCGAGTTGCGGCAAAAAGCACGCAAGCTCTGTCGCATGCTCCGAGCAGCGTGCCCAACTGATAGTTTCGAAGTGGTAAGCGATTGGTCAGTGGCTGGCGGTGGCTCACTCCCCCTGAAGGAAATAGAGACACGCTGCGTAGCTTGGAGTCCCAAGAATCGCTCGGTGGAAGATACCCTCACGGCGCTTCGATCCGCTGCACCACCGATTGTCGCGCGAGCTAAGAGCGAGCAGGTGGTATTCGACGTTCGCACACTACTAGCAACTGACCTGCAGGCCATCTGCGCGGCCGTAGCGGATGCTGGCTGCAGCGAATAACCCAAGTGGTGAGTTTGAGCGGATACGGCCAACGACAATCCCTTCAGAGGTAAACTGCGGCCAGAATGCCCTACCAGCCTCTGCAAATGTAACACGATGTAAACAATATAGTTATATCAATACAGCAGCACAGAAGGCGCCCTTGTTGAACTGTGTCGCGGGGACCACGCGCAAGATTAACACTCATCCGGAGCCGCCAACGAAGCCCCACCTCCGCGATTGCCGATGAGTCACAGAGGGAGAAGCCAAGAACGAGTGACAAGAGCTAAGGCTTCGGGTACCTTATCTGTCAGGCGCACCTCCAGCAGGTTCGATGTGAAGCGTCATCAGCACACGGCCAGCGAGCACGATCAGAGCGCCAATGAATGGAGTTAAGCTACCCCGGCGCAAGCAACTAACGGCAACCGACAGGAGTGTGCTGAGCTGAGACGGTGTGCCGCTTCTTTCTGCGATGGACTTTCCTAGGTCCGTCACAGCAGGGCTAGGACGAAGGGGTAGATGCCAAAGGAGTTGGCTCATGCTTGTCCTTTCACGTCAACGAGACCAGTCGATCATGATCGGTGACAACATCGAGATAACGATAGTCGATGTTCGCGGCGACAAGGTCCGAGTTGGCATTAACGCGCCTAAGCAGGTGGCAGTACACCGCAAAGAGGTCTACGAGGCAATACAAAGAGAATCGCAAGCTCAGGGCGAGACAACAGGCCCTGACTCACGCCCCAGCAAGGACCAATAACCCCAAAAGAGTGGATTGCGCCAACCCTGTGCAGCTGCTTGACTAGAGAAGCGTTCCAAGGTACCGTGCGCACCAGCGTGTCGGATGAATTAAGTCTCCTTCCGCTACAATGTTAATCGCTCCCTGTACCCCAAGGGGCAGTCGTCTAGGGCTTGGCCTGGGTGTCTATGATCCAGCTACTTGCCTGATTCGCTCTGGGCGGTTCTGCACGCGGCCGACCGCTCATGCCTCGGTGCAGGGTTCCTTCCCGAATTAGGGTTGGAGAGCCGCGTCACGCCTTTCGGTGACGCCTGATTTTGCGAAAAAAAGGAACGTACGGCTATAACGCAGGACAGGATGGAAAGTTCAAATACCCGATGGTGTAATTGGTAACACACCAGGTTTTGGTCCTGGCGTTCCAGGTTCGAGTCCTGGTCGGGTAGTCAACTTTCCCAAGCCACTGCTCAGCCGATAGTCGATTCCTCTCAGATTATGATAGGCAGAACCTGCTCTACCGGATCAAAGGTGACGCAGGGTGGGTTCATGGGTGTCGTACCGAACGAACACCGCTTGTAGCGCTGATCACCGCCTTGAGTTAGGCGGTGGCGCAGTTGGCCACGCGGCACGAAAACCTGCCGTGTGACAGGGTTCGCGCCAGTGAATACGCAGGAGCTCGAGCAGATGGTCTCAACCCGCGGACATAGTGACAACAGTTGCACGCACGTCGGCGAATTGATGATCTTCGGAGGCAACTCGGGCTGGGAAATGACCAAGCGGATCTGTGAGTATCTCGACAAAACTCCGGGCACGGCTCACCTTGAAGCTTTCCCGGACGGCGAGTCTTTCGTGAAGTTGGAAGTTGACGTGCGTGGCCGCGATTGCTTCATAGTGCAATCGACATGCCCCCCGGTGAATGACAATCTCATGCAGTTGCTAATCTTCATCGACTGCCTCCGCCGCGCAAGTGCCAACCGTATTACGGCAGTCATCCCCTACTTTGGGTATGCCAGGCAGGATCGCAAGGCGGAAGGCCGCACGCCCATAACTGCCAAACTACTGGCAAACCTGCTCACAGCGGCGGGAGTAGATCGCGTCCTGACGATCGACCTTCATGCCGATCAGATCCAAGGATTCTTCGATATACCGGTGGACCACCTGTCTGCTTTTCCAGTACTCGCTGATCATGTCAACAGCTTGAACCTCAAAGACACTGTCATCGTTTCACCCGATGTCGGCAATCTCAAAACCGCCACCCGTTTCGCCAACGTTCTTGGTGGCGAGATAGCAGTGATCGACAAGAGACGCCGCTCAAGCAAGACAGTAGAAATGACCACGATTATAGGAAACATCGAGGACAAAAACGTTTTGCTCTTTGATGACATGATAGCCACTGGAGGCACGCTGGCCGCCGCCGCAAAACTTGTGAGAGACCACGGTGCCAAGGCTGTGTACGCTGGCGCAACCCATGCGGTTTTCTCCGGCCCATGCATTGAAAGATTACAGGAAGCCGGAATGTCCAAGATTTGGGTGACAGACACAATCCCTCTAGAACCAGAAGTAATGGAGAAACTACCGGATTTGGAGGTGTTTACTGTTTCTAAACTTGTGGGCGAGGCCATTCGCCGCATCCACGAGCATCAGTCAATAAGCGCGCTGTTTTCCAAATAACGTCTCGACGTTAAGACGCCAATGAGAGAGGACAATACGCCGGTCAAGTATCACACACGACTGGAATAGTAGAAACTTAGTGGATCAACTTGTGAGTTGGAGATTATAGAAGATGGAAGTTGCAAACCTACAAGCCACTCGGCGAACACAACTGGGGACGAAGCATACTCGTCGCCTTCGCCGGTCAGGCCAAATCCCGGCAATCATCTACGGTCACGGCGAAAAACCCGTATCTGTAGCAATGGATGCCCACGCGTTCGTGAACGCTTTGCACCATCACGCACGTGTACTGAAAGTACAAATCGAAGGTGCTGAGGAACAGTACTTGATTAAGGCCGTACAGTATGACTACCTCGGCACGACACCGGTGCATGTCGATCTGATGCGCGTAAACCTCGACGAGAAGGTAACGGTAACGGTGGAAATCGAGTTGCGAGGCACTCCAGTAGGGTCGCATGAGGGCGGCGTCCTAACCCAACTGCTTGACACCGTCGAGGTGGAGTGTGCCGTTACTGCTATTCCAGACACGCTCAGGCCCAGTGTGGCAGATCTTGGCGTCAACGATTCTCTTCTGGTCAAGGACCTCGAATTACCCAAGGGCGTAGTAGTCCTAACCAGCCCAGAGGAGAAAATCGCTACATGCCGAGTCCCATCTGCAGTTGAGGAAGTCTCAGCAGAGGAAGAGGGTGAAGGTCCGGCTGAGCCGGAGATGATCGGCCGAGCCAAGGAAGATGAGGAGAAGTCAGAGGAGTAGCCAGGGCGCTTCGACTCAAGTTGCTGAACCGGGTTGGCTTGCCCACCAAGCGTACTCGGCCGCGAGTCTCTGGCAACCGTTTTGGATAGTCCGTGTGCTAACCCGGTGGGCCTGAGATCGCATCGTGAAGCTGATTGTGGGACTTGGCAACCCCGGCAAGCAATACGAGTTGACTCGTCACAATGTTGGCTTTCGCGTAGTTGATCTGTTATCTCAGCGACTGCAGATCGACATGTTGACCGAGAAGTTCCACGCTTGGTTCGGAGCAGGCTTGTACGGCTCGCACAAGGTTACCTTGTTGAAGCCGACAACGTTCATGAACCGTAGCGGACAGGCGGTTCTTGCCGCAGTCAAGTTCTACCGCCTGGAGGCGGAGGACCTGCTGGTCGTTTACGATGACGTCGCCCTTGATCTTGGTCGCTTGCGAATTCGCAAGCAGGGATCAGCAGGTGGACACAACGGCCTCAGCGACATTATCAACCGTTGCGGCAGCGATGTCTTCTGCCGTATGCGAGTAGGCATTGGTCAACCACTCGGCAGTCAAACGCAATACGTGCTGGGGAGGTTCGCTGAGAACGAACAGTCAGTAATCAACGACGCGATTGGCCAGGCGGCCAATGCGATCGAGGAATGGATTGAGCACGGTGCTGACAGCGCCATGAATAAATACAACGTAAGCCTTGATGGCCAAAACAATTGATGACAGATTCTCACCATGCGCAACAATGCAAGAAATCGGTGTTGATGCGTACTAAAGAGCGAGCTGTCTTGGCACAAGGCCAGTGTGAAACGGTGGTTCTATTGACGCGGCTTGCGTCCAGGAGGTTCTAGCCTTGAACCAATACGAAACGATGTTCCTTTTTGACCCCACATTCGCGAGTGATTTCGGGAATGCCAAGGAAGAAGTGGAGCGAATTCTGAAACGTGCAGAGGCGGAGATTGTATTCCTTGAGAAGTGGGAGGAGCGGAAGCTTGCCTACGAAATCAAGGGCAGAAAACGCGGCTGCTATGTGCTTGTCTATTACAACTGCGCAGCGGAAAAGATCAAAGGAATCGAGCGTGACGCTCAACTGAGCGAGCCCGTTCTTCGGATTCTGGTCAAGCGTGCAGACGGCATCACTCCGGAGCACATTGCAAAGTTTATGCCTCAGGCAAGAGCTGCGGAAGAAGATGATGCACCCATTGCTGATGATCGCGATGATTCCAAGAAAGCCGCTGAAACGCGTGATGACAAGGATATTGAGAACAACACCGACAGCGATCCCGAAGCAGTATCAAGTGAAACCTCCGACTAGCCTCCTGGAGTCCGGTTGAGGCAAAAACCTAATAAGGACCATACAAATGGCAAGCTTCAACAAAGTAATCCTGGCAGGAAACATGACGCGGGATCCACAGATGGCCTACACGGCATCCAACACACCCGTGTGCAAATTCGGCCTTGCAGTCAATCGCAAGTGGCGAGACAAGAACTCCGGCGAAAACCGCGAGGAGGTTTGCTACGTCGATTGCACCGCCTTCGGCAGAAGTGGTGAAGTCATCAACCAGTACATGGGCAAAGGACGCCCAATACTGATAGAAGGCAGACTGAGCTACAGCCAATGGGAGGGGCAAGACGGCAGCAAACGCAGCAAGCTTGAAGTAGTCGTAGAGAACTTCCAGTTCCTCGGTGGAGCTCAGGGAGATTCCGCGGCTGGTCGCCGTCAGACCGTGCCTAGTCGCGAGTTTGCAGGATCACCTGATGCAGGCCACGCGCCTTCGGGGCCGAATGACGGGTTCGACGGCGGCTTGGACGACGTGCCTTTCTAGGTCGCCCTGGCAACGCATCAGCTCGGAGGCATCGGCTGGGGCACTGCCCCGCGGTAATTCGGCACCCCGTCATGAATTCGGGGAGCCAATAGTATTCGGCTCGGTTACTGTTAAAGCGAGTCGGTCTTGATCGATTATGGTATACTGGTCATGCTGCTCATTGCGGCATTGAGTATTGCAGCAAAGGTGAAGGTAATCCAATGAAACTGCTCCTCAAGAAAGATATTCAGAGACTCGGAATCGTTGGCGACGTTGTCAACGTCTCTGCGGGCTACGCTCGCAACTACTTGCTTCCTCAGAACTTGGCCACACAGCCGACCAAGGCTAACATGAAAGCGCTAGCCGAAGCGCGGGCGGAGGCAGAAGAACGGCGACGCCTAATGCAGGAAAAACTCCGCGCAACTGCCGAAAAGCTTGCTGACGTCGAAGTCACCATAGAGGCGGCCGCAAACGCAGAGGGCGTGCTCTACGGCTCCGTCGGCGCCCGTGAGGTTGCCGTCGCTCTCCGGGAAGCTGGCCACGAAATTACCTCTGAGCATGTCAGGCTGCGAGAGCCCATCAAGCATCTTGACAACGTTGTCGTCGACGTTGTTCTTGCCGAAAACATCGACGCCGCGGTGAAGGTGTGGGTTGTTCGCTCTAAGGGAGAGGAAGATCAGGAAGCCCAGGACGGCGACGACGACATCGCAGACAGTGAGGAATAGCATGAGCGATCAGGGTAGTACGGCGGGGCTGGCCAACTCTCCCAAGCAGGCCGCTCCCCGTCCCCCAGCTCAATCCAAGCTCACGCCTGAAGCAGTGGGCGGCGCTATGGATAGGCTTCCACCACAGAGTCTCGAGGCGGAGATGAGCCTGCTTGGCTCAATGATGCTCGCCCGGGACGTTGTCGGCGAAGTTATCCAAATCATCGCCCGCAGCGACTCCAATTGGTTCTACCGCCCTGACCATCAGCTGCTCTTCGAGACTCTGGTTGATCTCTACGACTCAAACCAGCCAGTAGACCTCGTTGTCCTGCGAGACAAGCTCCAACAACGAAACCTGCTCAACCAAGTGGGAGGTGTAGATTACCTTGTCCGCTGCGCCGAGAGCGTACCCACCGCTGTCAACGCGGAACACTACGCAAGAATAGTGCGCGACAAGGGAATCCTGCGTGACCTGATCACCTGCGTGCGCAACATTTCCGAAGAGGCCTACGATGCATCACTGCCATCCTCGGAAATCCTCGACCACGCCGAACACCTACTGTTCTCCGTCACCGAACGAAGAGTAACCGGCCATGCAGTGGCACTTGGCGAGCTCATTCACGAAATCCACGCTGAAATCCTCGAAGACCGTCCAGGGTTGAAAGGTCTGCCCTCTGGATTCTTTGAACTCGATGAACTAACCACCGGCTTTCAGGCTGGCGACATGATCGTATTAGCGGCACGCCCTTCAATGGGGAAAACAGCCCTAGGGCTCAACATGTGTGAGCACATGGCCATCGACCAGAACAAACCCGTGGTCTTCTTCTCGATGGAAATGAGCAAGCAACAGGTCGCTCAAAGACTCCTGTGCAGCCGATCACACATAGATTCGCACAAATTCCGCAAAAGAATGCTGGGAGAGGACGAACAGCGCAAGATCATGGACGTCTGCGCTGAGCTGCAAAACGCACCTCTGTTCGTCGACGATACCCCCGGCATGACGCCCATGGAGCTTCGAGCAAAATCCAGACGATTGAAGATGCAGCAGAACATACAGGCCATCTTCGTCGACTACCTTCAGCTAATGCACCAACCTGGCCTCGAAAGCAGGCAGCAGGAGATTTCAACAATAAGCCGCTCGCTAAAAGGGCTTGGACGAGAGCTGGGTATCCCGATAATCGCTTTGGCGCAGCTGAACCGAATGGCGGAGGGACGCCAGGGTAACCAGCCCCGCATGAGCGATCTGAGAGAATCCGGTGCTATTGAGCAAGATGCAGATGCAGTGCTGCTCATACACCGGGAAGAGTACTACAACCGCGACGACCCGACTCTCTCGGGCAAGGCCGAGCTTATCGTTGCCAAGCAGAGAAATGGGCCAACGGACGTTATTACGCTCAGCTTCGATCACAAGTCGACTCGCTTTAACAACTACTCGCCGGTGCCGGACCCACCGGGCTACGCCGGCTACGGGTCGGGTAGCAATGATGCCCCGTTCTGATCCAAGGCCTGGCGCTTGCCGTTTGTGAAAACTCAAGGCTGTGAGTTTTTTACAGAAGCGGGCTTCGACCAACAATGTCTGCCGGGTTCCTCGACTGTTGTTAAGTCCAAGCTGAGCGCTAAAAGCCGACAATCCACCGGAGAACACCGGCCATCAGAGGCTACATTTGAACAGAGCTTGCTCTGGCCACGCCAATCCAAACGGGAATCGGTATCTTTTTGTTGCCGGGTAAAACAGGGCACTATATTATCCAGTCGTTTCACTGCGATCACTGCTGGCGTCATTTGGCGACGCCCAAACTTAGTTTTGTCCGCTCAAGGCGGAATGCCCTCTACAAGATGGCAAGCCTGCGAGCCTGAACATGGATGTTCGGTCATGACCATCGACCTTCTGCAACGCATTTGCTCACACGCACCTGTCTCCATCCTGAGTGCCAAGCACGATTACCGCTCTGCAAACAGGAAGGATCGGGAAGGCACGATGATCAAACCATCACCAGCACGCTCGCTGTCGCTTTGGCTCGCAGCGGTCGTCGCTCTGATGTTGACCTCGCCACTTACCTCGCATTCCTTCGCTCAACATCAAGACTCCAATCCAATGATCATCAAGGAGATCCGTTTTCAGGGGCTTGTCGGGTTGAGCGCATCGTATGTTCATTCCGTAATCCGCTCGGCAGAGCAAGCCCCCTTCGACCAAGAGATCCTGGAAGCCGATGTCACCAGACTGCTGGCCACTGGCAGGTTTGCAGCAGTCGATTACACCCTGGAAACCTCACCAGAGGGAGTCGTGGTCACATTCACTGTACAGGAGCGACCGCGCATCACCGATATTCGTTTCGTCGGCAATGACAAACTATCTGACGCCAAGCTCCGCAAACTTGTGCCGGTGAGAACTGGTGATGCTGTCGATACGTTTCGCATTCAGGAGGGCGTAGAGGCCATTGCCCTTGCATACCGGGATGCCGGATACGGCCAAGCTGTAGTGACCTATGATCGTCGACTCCTCACCTCCACAGGAGAGTTGCTCTTCACTGTTGAGGAGGGCCCCCGAATCCGCATTAGAAAGATTCTCCTGGAAGGAAACCAGAGTATCTCTCGCAGGGAGTTACTGAAGCACGCAAGCTCAAACACTTTTGTTTGGATTTTCCAGGATGGGAAATTCGACGAAGAAACCGTTCAGACTGATGCTGCCGCTATTCAGTCCCACTACCGTGACCAAGGTTACCTGGATGCACGAGTTGGCTACCGCCTACAATTCAGCGATGACCAGGAGGATCTTGAGATCACCTTCACCATTGTGGAAGGCGTTCGCTACCTGATCGAAACCGTATCATTCTCCGGAAGCACGGTCATGACGAATGACGAACTCACGGATCTCAGCCAACTCCAAATCGGTGAGCCCGTCCTGCAAAGAAACGTTGACCGGGCAGTAAAATCCATCGGCAACAGGTATGGCGAAATCGGCCACATATATGCTCGTACTAGCGCCACAAAAGTTTTCAGTAATGAACCCGGCTTGGTCAACGTACTGATCGAAATCGACGAAGGAGAACCCTTCAGCGTCGGACGCATCGTAGTGCGAGGGAACGAGAGAACCAAAGATAAGGTCGTCCGCAGAGAGTTGGATCTCTATCCTGGTGAAACATTCAATATGACCAAGGCAAAGCAGGCGGAAGACGCCCTTCGCCAAACGCAGCTGTTCAGCTTGGCTGCCGTCAAACCTGTTGGCACAACCCCTGGTGTGCGCGACATCTTGATGACTGTGGAAGAAGGACGCAAGGCTGGCGACTTCCTGTTCGGATTCGGCGTAACCAGCAACAGTGGTCTAGTGGGCTCACTTGTACTCGACCTGAAAAACTTCGACTTGTTCGACACGCCACGCACTTTCTCAGAATTCATCAAACTGAAAGCCTTTCACGGTGCTGGCCAACGAATGCGCATCGAGGCCCAGCCTGGCACCGAAGTAAACCGTTTCCGCATCGACTTCACCGAACCGTATCTGATGGATAAGCCTGTACGTTTCGATACGAGTGTCTACTTGTTCGAACGAGGAAGAGAGTCGTATGATGAGAGGCGGGCGGGCGCTCATGTCAGCATTGGTCGGAGATTGAAGTGGTCTTGGCTGAAAGACTGGTACGGTGAGTTGGCACTGAGAGTCGAGGCTGTATCTGTGCGAGATCTGGACATCTTCGCCGCCCGCGACATAAGGGAAGTCGAGGGGCAAAACGTCGAGACATCTGCAAGCTTCTCCCTCGTGCGCGATCGCACCGATAATCGCCTACTGCCTTCAAAGGGCGACAAAATCCGCTTCTCGTACGAACAGTTCGGCGTGCTAGGTGGAGAAGATTTCTTCGGGCGCGTTCGAGCCAGCTACACTTGGCATAAGACTGTCAAGACGGACGAGTTGGAACGGAAGAGCATTCTCTCACTCAAAGGTGTGCTCGGCGCAATAGTGGGTGAGGCTCCAGTCTTCGAACGCTTCTATGCTGGCGGAATCGGCTCCCTGCGAGGTTTCGAGTTCCGCGGTATCTCACCCCGCATGGGCCTTCAAGACGATCCCGTTGGCGGAAAACTAATGGTCCTGCTTTCGGCCGAGTACTCCTTCCCTCTCTATGGAGAAATGCTCCGCGGCCTTGTTTTCGCTGACACAGGAACCGTAGAAGAGGAGTTTAGCATCTCCACATGGAGAGCAGCTTTGGGAACAGGCATCAGATTGCATGTTGATTTCTTCGGGCCGGTCCCGCTGGAGTTCGCTGTAGCAGCTCCCATCGCCCTGGAGGAAGACGACGAGGATCAGATATTCAGCTTCTACATCGGTGCGACATTCTAACTATTCACGAAAATCCCAACTCGTTCGTGCTCAAACGAGGCAGCACAACGAATTCCGCTTATTGACAATACCCTGAGAAAGGCAATACGAGAATGAGGCTCAACATTATCACAATCACGCTTGCGATCACTTCCATCAGCTGTTTTTTACCCACCTACGCGATAGCCGGCACAAACGTAGCAGTGCTAAATGTGGCTGAAGTGTTCGAAAAGTACGAAATGACCACCGACCTCGAAACCATGTTTGAGACCAAAAGACGACAAGCAAGTGAGGAGGCAGAATCGCGGAGAAGCAGTATTGACCAGATGCGCCGAGCACTCACGGCATTCGATCCCGCTTCTGCCGATTTCGCTCGGCGCGAAAACGACCTCGTCAGGGCTGAGGTCGAGTTCCAAGTGTGGTCAACTCAGACCGAAAACCGAATGAAGAAAGAACACAAGAAGTGGCTCTTGCAGATCTACAAGAACACCCGTGAGATAGTAGCGGAGATCTCGCAAGATCGCGGTATCGACGTTGTCGTCACTTTCGACGAACTAACTGACGACGCGCCGGACTCGATAACACTCAGACAGCAAATACTCCTCCAAAAGGTCATCTATCACAACGACAAGGTTGATATCACGCAAGATGTCCTCAAGGCATTGAACAAGAAGTACCGTGACAGCGGTGGCAGTCGAACTCTATCCGCAACCCCGGCAACCAATCCAAGTACGGCAAAGCAATAACTAGAGCGTTACTCGTCCAAGCGCAGCGTCCCCCAATAAGAATGGACCGGAAAAGCCGGGGGTCAGACACTACGCTTGAAGGGAGCTTGCTCCTGCCAGAGGTGGCACAATGATCCAGAAACTGACACTGGCCCAAATCGCTCAGCTTGTCGGAGGGTCGGTGCGCGGCAATGCCTCACTCGAACTGACAGGCATTGCTCCGCTGAGCAAAGCAACGGCAACCGAAATAGCTTGGCTGTCGCATCCACGCTTCGTCTCACAACTGGCAGCCTCCAAAGCTGCAGCTGTTCTCGCATCTCCGGCTTGTGACCTGAGCGGAACGCCAGCCGTATTGTGTCCCAATATCGATAAGGCTATCGCCCAAGTCATTGGGGCATTCGCGCCTCCTTTGCCCTCCCCTGCCCAGGGCATACACACCCACGCCAGTGTGGATGCCAGCGCCGTCATCGGGCAACGCGTCGCCATTGGCCCATTCGTCGTTGTAGGACAGAACGCAACAATCGGCGATGAATCCGTCCTCCACCCTGGAGTCCATGTAGGGGACGGCTCAACAATAGGAGCCAACTGTCGCATCTGGGACAACGTCGTCATACGTGAGGGATGCTCCATTGGCAACAGAGTCACGATCCACCCAAACACAGTTGTTGGAGCTGACGGTTTTGGATACTACTTCTCAGACGCACAGCACAACAAAATCCCCCATCCGGGCGGCGTAATCATCGACGACGACGTCGAAATCGGTGCCTGCTCCTGCGTTGATCGCTCAAAAACCGGCCATACCCGTATCGGTCGCGGTACCAAGATTGATAATCTGGTGCAGGTTGCCCATAATGTCGAGATTGGAGCTGGCTGCTTGCTTTGCGCCCAGGTTGGAGTGGCTGGAAGCACTCGCTTGGGCAACCATGTGGTTCTGGGCGGTCAGGTTGGCGTTCGTGACAATATCGTGTTGAACGACGCCGTCATGGTGGCGGCCTGCTCCTGTGTGCCGCAAGACGTAGAGGCTGGCGCGCGGCTAGCCGGCATACCAGCAACTGATTCACGTCAGTTCATCCGGGAGAAGACGAGCTTGAAGAAGCTCCCTGAACTTCTTACACAGATAAGAGAATTGTACAAACGGGTTGAGAAACTTGAAGCCGCAACAGACGATAGGCCGAACGATTGAAATCGAGGGGCAGGGTCTGTTCACCGGTGAGCAGACCGTTGTTCGCATGCACCCCGCTCAGCCCAACACGGGGATCTGGTTTGTCCGATCGGACCATTCTCGACAAATCAGAATTCCCGCAACGGTGGACACCGTGACCAAGCGCGCACGCCGCACAGCCCTCCAAAACGGATCCGCCTCCATTGAAACAGTTGAGCATTGCCTGGGAGCCTGCAATGGCCTGGGCATTGATAACCTCGAAATCGAACTCACTGGAAGCGAACTCCCCTCCTTCGACGGCAGTTGCATGCATTATGTCGACATGATCCAGGAGGCAGGCATTCGCCAGCAGGACGTCGCTCGCGTTCCCTTCGTCATCGACGACATGATTCGCGTGGCTGATGGCGACATGGAGTTGGTCGCGCTGCCCCCTCTTTCAGATGATAGTGAAACCCTGGAAATCCTCTATGACCTTGACTACGGAAAGAGCAGCCCGATAGGGCAGCAGGTGCTCTCCTTCGCCCTGAACGCTGACAGCTTCGTCAAGGAAATAGCCCCTTCGCGAACCTTTGCCCTGCAGGAGGAGGCGGAGGCACTGCGCCAAGCCGGCCTGGGAACACACCTGACATACGCCGACGTCCTCATCTTCGGACCTGATGGCCCAATCGAGAATGCCCTGCGGTTCCCGAATGAGTGCGTTCGCCACAAGGTGCTAGACCTTCTGGGCGACTTGGCACTATTGGGACAACCGATAATAGGCCGTATCCACGCTCGAAAATCAGGACACGCGCTGAATCATTCGCTTGTGCGTGCCTTCCGTCACAGAATCGAACAACGAGTAAGCACGTCGCTCGCTGTCAGTTCACCTCGCTTGGATATTCACCAAGTTCGGCGAATCCTTCCGCACCGCTACCCCTTCCTCATGATCGACCGAATCGTCGAAATCGTAGGGACCCATCGGGCTGTCGGAATCAAGAACGTCACCATTAACGAGGAGTTCTTTCAAGGGCATTACCCCGGCCAGCCGATCATGCCCGGAGTCCTGGTCATTGAAGCGATGGCTCAACTCGGCGGAATACTCCTTTCCCAGGATTTGGAGCACACCGGAAAAGTTGCAGTCCTATCAAGCTTGGATAAAGTCAAGTTCCGCCGCTCGGCTACACCGGGCGATCAACTTATCCTGGAAGCAGAAGCGGTACGCGTAAGAAAAAACCTCGGACACGTTAAGACACGAGCAAAAATCGGCACAGAGCTTGCCGCGGAAGCGGAAATCAAGTTCATGCTTACGGATGCAAGTCGAGATTAGTAGACAATGAGTATGTCAGGGCAGTTGCACGGATTGAAGACAGTGAACAAAGCGTTTGAACAGAAGGAGTCGTATATCCACCCAATGTCTGCCGTGGATCCAGCTGCGCGACTGGGACGTGAAGTGTACGTGGGACCATTCTGCGTGATCGGCCCGAACGTAATTCTCGGCGCGCGATGCAGGCTGCACAACAACGTGACTATCACTGGGAATACCAGAGTTGGGGATGATAACGAGTTCTTCCCGGGATGCACACTTGGATGCAAACCCCAGGATCTCAAGTTCCATGGCGAACACACGACACTTGAAATAGGCCACCGCAACGTCTTTCGCGAAGCCGTTACTGCCCATCCGGGAACCGCCGGTGGAGGCAGTGTAACCAGAGTGGGCAACGATAACCTCTTCATGGCCGGCATCCACATTGGCCACGACGTCGTAGTGGGAAACCACTGCATTCTGGCAAACTCCTGTCTCCTGGCAGGTCACGTGGTTCTCGAAGACTACGTGACGCTAGGAGGGCTTGTCGGTGTCCACCACTTCACCACCGTAGGTAAACACGCCATGGTCGGCGGAATGACCAAGGTCGCTGCCGACGTGCCCCCCTTCCTTACCGCTGCTGGAACTAGGTCGTCACGACAGGAAGTGCGTATGGTTAACGGTGTCGGCTTGCAGCGACGTGGTTTCACTCAGGACGAAATCAGGAATCTCAAATCCGCCTATGTGAGACTCTTCTCCCGCCGCGCCAGAGCCAGCGGAGTGCCCATCATCAGAACCATTCAAGACATCAAACGGGAAGGACCCGACAAGAACGTAACCTACCTCTGCGATTTTCTTCTCAGGTCATTCGAGTGCGGACGGCAAGGTAGATACCTCGAATCTCTCCGGACAACTCCACCCAACTACCGCCTTGCCATCGATTCGGCGGAGCAGATTGAGGAAAAGGAAAGTACAGAGGACAGTGGCGAATAGATAACTTGGCCGCTGCCGCCCGAACACGTTTCGGCGTCGCAGCCAATGGAAGAGCTACGGAAATGTCAGACAAACTGCGAGCAGCTGTCATCGGCGTCGGACATATGGGAAGACACCACGCCCGTATCTATAGTGAATTACCTCAATGTGATCTGGTGGCCATCGTCGATAAAGACGTCGACAGAGCAAAGGAAATCGCCGCCAAACACGGTGGAAACGTCTACCAGGATGTCTCGGAAGTGCTTGATAAGATCGACATCGCCTCTGTTGCCGTGCCGACAGTCTATCACCACCTGATCGCAAAGCCGCTTATCGAATCGAGAATATCCGTACTCATCGAGAAACCTATCGCCATGGACACGGCCACTGCGCGCGAAATGGTCTCCTGGGCTAAGGATTCCGACTGCGTCATCGCCGTCGGACACTCCGAACGGTTCAACCCCGTTGTCCTCGCAATGAAAAGGTTGGACATAGTACCCAAGTTCATCGAAACGCATCGGATCAGCCCCTTCACCTTCCGTAGCGCAGACATCGGAGTCGTGCACGATATGATGATCCACGACATCGACATCGTCCTCCACTTAGTAAAAGATCGCGACTACGAGGTAATGGCTTCAGGATTTCCCGTACTTGGACCGCATGAAGATATTGCCAACGCCCGAGTAAACTTCTCCAACGGCTGCGTGGTCAACCTTACGGCTTCCCGTCTCGCCCTCAAGACCGAACGGAAAATCCGCGTCTTTTCGCCCGATGAATACCTCTCCATGGACTATGGTAAGAAGACAGGCATTGCCATTATGAAGGATTCCAACCTCGACCTGCTCAAGCTGGCCAGAGAACGAAACTTCAACGACCTATCCCAGATGGCCGGCTTCGACTTCGGAAGCATGGTCAATATCGAACCACTCGACGTCGACGATACCATCGAACCCCTACGCGCCGAAATAGAGTCTTTCCTCTCCGCGGTGAGCGCGAAGACGGAACCTGCAGTAACAGGTGAAGACGGCGCCGCCGCGGTCGAGCTTGCCGAGAGAATAGTCGATTCGCTTCGCAGCCAGGCAAGCTACCCGCGACAAACACAAACTTGCTAGGACCGCTCAACATCAAACCATCTGTCGAAGATCGTAGCTATACGCTACGCTGACATGGAGCTTGCTCCATGAGTAGCCTATCGCACCGTAAGTCCAAGCGTAGCGTCAAATCACCGGAATCTGCCGGAGAAAACAGGCGTTCAGCTGCTACACTTGGATGGACCTTGCTCTGCTCAAAGAACATCTCCCCTGTCCAATGCGTATACTTGATGAAGCAATATCAGCACAAAACCATATGGCCTCCTGTCAAGTTCGATTACCATGGAATCGTCGGCTTGAGCCTTCTGCAGGGTCACGTACACAATGAATCTGCTTGAACAGTCCGCCAGCTTCCTCCTTAACAACTGCCCCACACCGAAGGCTCTTCTCCTTGGCTGTCCCGTAGCCCTCCTTTGGGCTGCCCTCTGCCTGCTTGTTGCGGGAATTTGCAGGAATCGACTGAAACTAAAAACCGGTTATACGCGTAAGGTATTTCACTTCCTGATCTTCGCTACCGTCGTGGCAGTCCATGGCCTGTGGAAAACTCCAGGCGTTTGCCTCTTTGGTGGAATGACCAGCCTGGTCATCGCCTACGCCCTCCTCCGAGGCCCCGGCAACATCATGTACGAAGCTATGGCCCGGGAATCTGACGCCCCCCACCGCACTTACTACATCATCATCCCCTACCTGGCAACACTCGTAGGCGGCCTGTTGAACAATGCCTTCTTCCCCACAACCGCCCTCTTGGGATATGTAGTAACAGGACTTGGCGATGCTGTTGCTGAACCCGTCGGAACTAAGTTTGGAAAACACAGATACACTGTGCCCGCATTCCGTGGCGTCAAAGCTACAAGAAGCGTCGAAGGCTCCCTCGCCGTCTTCCTCGCCTCCGCTTTGGCTCTTGCAGTCTGTTTTGCGATCTTCCCCCAGTTCGATCTGTCCGGCCAAGCCATAGTCGCCATCATACTGATATCATCTGTTTCGACCGCCGTTGAAGCCGTCTCGCCTCACGGTTGGGATAACGCCACACTACAAGTTATCCCGGCCCTCCTGGGAACCATCCTCAACGTAGCAAGGAGTTGAGCCAAAATGTTCTACTTCTGCCTGCATAGCCTTCTCAGAGAGTACGGGTGGCAGTTCATTCGACATATCGCCCTGACACATCCCCTCAACACGGCCAGAGCATTACTTCAATCGACCCGACTCGATCTCTCCCCCGATCTCGTCACCACCTCCGTTGAAGAGACCGACCTCATGCTCGGCGGCCCCCAATCCGTTGTCGGCGTTGGTTTTTGCCTTAAACCACTAACCCCTCCATGCATCTCCGGACGTTTCAACCATCAATGCCGTTTTCTGGAACACCTCTCCGACTATACCGACGAAAATACCCCCAATTGCTGTCGGCAATGCGCCATCAGAGAAATCGGACTCGAAGCCCTCACCGCCGGCGCAACCTTCTACATAATGACCTCCGCCAAAGATATTCTTCACGACCTCTTCCGCCCGGCTCTCAACGACCACCGGTTCAACTCCGGAATCTTCGTACTCTGCCGCTATTCCATAGGACCCTTTGCCGTAGGCCTACTCGCCTCCGGCATTGCCGGCTCGCTCCTCGCCTTCGAACAGGGTGACTGCCAGAACTACAGCACCTGGTTGTCGGCTGATCGCGGCACCAAGAACGAACGAACTTCCATCAACGAGCAAAGCCGCCGGGAAATAACGAAACTCCTCAGCACCGCGAAACCACAGCAACCCCCTCCCCAGAGGTTCAGATGGGAAAACAACGTATTACTACCGGAGAATTAATTGATACTCATATACCACTAACAACTAACCACTCGCGAACTCCATACGAGACCCCAATGACCTCATCGCCAGTGCGTACCTTCAGCCTTGCCTCTAAAGCAACACCCACATCCGATGCTGCAATAGCTCTCTACAATTGCGCCGAGCCACTACGGATACACCGCTGCCCCTCTGCCCAAACGCATCATCCCCCGACCAACTCGGCCACCCACAACCTACGGCCCCACGAAAATCTGCTGAAACTCCATGAAATCCAACAGATCCACATCGCCGTCGCCGTCAAAATCAAACACAGTCAAACACTTCTCCTCCAACGGTTCGACTTCGGGACCACTTAGGCATTCCACAAACGCAGTCCCATCCGCCAAAGCCACCTGCCCATCTCCATCCCAATCACCTGGCCAACGAACAGCAATCTCCATCATGTTGATATAACAGTAGCTCCCCTGCACCAACTTCATATCAACGAAGATCTGGCCAAATTCGTCCGGAATAACACACTCGGCAACGGCAAACGTATCGTCGTTACCATCATAAACACCGTCATGGCCAATGTTGTTGCCCGACGTCGTCAGCGCAACAATCACATCATTGCCACCACTTACCCTGTACTCCGTAACCCGTGTCTCAGTGGAAGAGCGCGAGCCGAAAAATCGTAAATCATACGCCTGCTCCGGATCCAATCCATCCACCATGAATCCACCCGCCATATCGTCACTACCACCTCCAACTACTCCGTCCCCACTCGCATAGAAGTAGTCCTCCGTCGCCGATGCAATGGCCATATCGCCCAATAAACTCGCCTGCGGCGACATCAGCCCTCCGTTTAGCTTGCCGTTAGACGAAAAACCGCCAGTAACCGTCAAGTCAACGCCCGTATTCGTCCCATTCGTGTCAATCAAATTGCCAATATGCTCACCGGCGTTTATCGCCACTCCGCCTTCAGCACGATGCCAGTTATTCCAATAGTTGCCGTTGACATCCGGATTGACCGTTTGATCGCCGTCGTCCGTATTGCTCGGTCCGAAATCAAAGAATATCCGCCCACCCGGCCCCGGCGTATTCACATTCGCAGTATAAACCTTGTTCGGCGCAATCACCGCCTCGACCGCCGGCCTAATCACGCTCGTCCAAAGTTCATAGCCCTCTTCAGTCAGATGAAGACTGTCAACAAACAGCGACGTAAACGCCGGGTCGTACGGCGGATTCAACGCCCAGAACGCCGCCGGCAGATCAATGTAGTGCAGCTTCGGATCACCCGCCGTATACGCAGAGATCAGGCTATTGGCAATCCCTTCCTCCACCCGATTGCCCCAACGACTCGGTGTTGGTGTAATACCCAGATAGAAAATCTCTACATCCGGTTGCACCGCGTGAACCTCGGTAACGAACTCCACATAATCAAGGTACACTTCCTGCCCATCGTCACCGCCCGCAATATCGTTAGTGCCCTCCCACACCACTATCCCTTGCGGTTGATATGGCAACACGATGTAAGACCGAAACCCGATGAGATCGTCAAACTTCGATCCGCCGAACCCACGCTGGATTATCTTGTAATCCGCAAAGTCCTTGGCCAACATCTCCCAACGCCGAATACTCGAACTGCCCGCAAACAATATCGAACCTGTCGCGGGCGCATCGCGCGAGTCCTGAAGCAACCATCGCGCTATATCAGTCTCGTACGCCCCCATCGCCGGCCACGCACAGCATACGACCCCCAACAAAGCCACTAACCAGCTGCACACAAACCGCCTTCGAACCACCGACTGTCTCTTCATACGAAAGCAGCTCATGCTCGCCTCTCTCCAATCATGATTAGTCTTCATTGCTTCACTCACACTACAAGGCCGCTACCAAAATGTAAGACCAAACCGACATATTGGTTTGCCATTATTCTCATCAAAGTCTGCGGTGACGTTCTTCCGACACCTGCCGGACCGTATCCGCTCCGTTCTCCGCTCATATGCTCGGGATCGCCTTCGGATCAGTCCCCGCCTCCCACCCATCCTGTACCCGGATCAAATTCGATCATACCATCATCGCCCCCGCTTAAACAAGCCTCTTCCACTCGCCGCACGCCACGCCGATTGACCTGACCTTCGCGTCACACCGATATCACCTCACGCCTCCCTCGGTCTCCCGCTAGGATATTAGGACTTGGGGATAGTAGAATCGCACGAAAACCCTTGAAATCAAGCTCCAACCACTACATGACAGTCCCCCGCCACTTATATCCGGAACCAATGTAACGTTACATTATGTAACGTTACATTGGCATGTAGACCTGAAGTGCTCTGCCTCTCCGCCTCGGCCACCCCGTTTTTTCCCCTCCTTCGAAACCGCAACTCCGCCACTATCCGGGAGGAACAACTACCGAAAAGACAGCCCGAAGCCTGCAAGATCCAACTCGCGACCCCTTCACTTCGCTCGCCACCTACCCCGCTATCCCAGCATCAATAGTTGTAAACACCCAGAACATCCACAGGCAAACAGTCATCAGAACATCAACCGTCTATTAGGCTTTCCCATACCCACGGCTCGCCAACCGCCCCACAACATTTCCTCTGCTCAAACACTAGCATTCCTCCCACTGCCGGAAAACCTTACTTCCCAACTTCCCCCGGAATCCATCACTACGCCCACCACACCGGAAACGATCACGACGCACCATAGAGCCCCTCAGCTCACTCCATGTTTGAACGACTTTCCGCCAACTGGTATCATTACTGTCGCCTGTGCCAATGGCTGTCGATTGTTGCTACCTTGGATGTCCAAAAGAACAAAGTTGGCCCGACATGAAAACTGCCGCCGTCCTATCGCTTATCCTCCTCATCGTCGCCTCCGCGTATCTATTATCCAAATGGGCCAACAGAGCCAAAGAGCAAGACTCCCAGGAGAATCGCTCCTGGCAGCAGGACTACTTCATCTCCACGCAAGGCGAAGACCGCAACCGCGCGAATAGTGTATTGCCTTCCGAGCCCAGCGAGGACATGTCGCAATTGCTGCAGCCTCCCCTTGCCCCTCGATCTCCCCGCAAACCGGACAACGAAAACCGTGACTATTTGCCCAATCCCTCAGTACAGTGGATCGTCCATGTGGACTTCCAGGGAGGTCCACCACTCAGCAAGACAGATCTCCTCAAAACCCTTTCACTTGATTGGAGACGGAATTGCGGCGAGCCACTACTATTCGCATTCAGCCCTGAGAGTGAACATTGGACCTACCTGCAGGCAGCCGGCGGCCCGCACGCCTACACGAAACTCAAGTTCAGCTGGCACTACTACAGCACCTTCACCGATCCACCCGCGGCCTTGACCGCAAACCTGCTAACACGACAACGCGGGTTAGGCTCAAGGAAGTGATACTGTTTATCCGATAAGTGCTCCAGCGCTGGTAAAGCTGGAGGGCATGAACATGGATGTTCGTATCATTGGTCGATTGGCGGGGGAGTTGGATCGGTTCCTGGGTCTGTTTCGTGATTGCTTCGCCCGTAGCGAAGGTCGTGAGCATTTGCGGCGGTACGTGCGTAGCCAACTTTCGGGCATTGAGCGGAAAAGCGTGGAGCCGATGGCCGATGCCCTTGGGGTACCGGCCAGGACATTGCAGGATTTTCTCGCTACGCACACCTGGAATCACGAACGTGCCCTTGATCGATTACAGGAGCTGGTTGCCGAATCGCACCATTGCGATGATGCGATTGGCTTGATCGACGAGACAAGTTTCCCGAAACGCGGAGACAAGACCGCAGGTGTACGCCGTCAATACTGTGGTGCTACCGGAAAGATCGACAATTGCGTGGTGTCCGTGGGCCTTGGATATGCCGACCTGCGTGGCCGGTTCCGTTGCACGCTCGATCATCGCATATTCCTTCCGGAATCATGGGCCGACGACCGTAAGCGCTGTCGCGAAGCTCATGTTCCCGACGATCTTACCCACCAACCGAAGTGGAAGATTGCCTTGGATATGCTCGAGCGATGCCAGGGCAACGGCATTCGCTTTAAGTGGCTGACTTTCGATGAAGGTTACGGCTGCAATGCCAGATTCCTGAAAACATTACACAAGATGGGTCAGACCTACGTGGCTGAGGTGCCGAAGTCGTTTACCGGCTGGCTCGTCGAACCCAAGGTATTACAGAAGAACCATCACGCTCGCGCAAACGGTCGTCCCAAGCGTTATCCCCGGTTGGCAGCTCAGTCGAGCAAGCCCCATCGCGTAGATCGGTTGTGTACGTATTCCTATGCCATACGCGATCAGGATTGGCAAGACTACCACATCAAGAACGGTCACAAAGGACCGATCATCTGGCGAGCCAAAGCGGCGCGATTTCGATTGAACGTCTGTCCGGAAGATGCAGGTCGCAGCTTCACGTTACCATCTGCACCGGCATGGTTGGTCTATGCTGAGCACCCGGTAACTGGTGAAATCAAGTACTTCGTTTCCAACGCCTCGGCGACAACGCCGTTGACACGAATTTTGCACGTAGCGTTCTCGCGTTGGCACATCGAGCGATGCTTCCAGGACGAAAAGAGTTTGCTCGGGTTAGATCAATTCGAGGTAAGGCGATTTCAGGCAATCCAGCGGCATTTCATACTCACGGTGATCAGCCATCTCTTCCTTGCAAGAACTAAACTAAAGCTGGAACAAAACGCTGAGACGAACGGGGGAAAAAAGCCTGACACTCCGCCAACTTCGGCGAGCGACAGAGGCGTCCGTTCAAGCGAGACGAATGACTCGCAAAGCTCGACGAACACTGTTTACTAAGGTTGCTGAACACATCAGCATTACCCAGCAGCGAAACGCCAAAGCCCGTCAATCACATCAACGAAGAAGATTGCGTGAATTACATGCATTGGGAATTACAGTTAAAAACTGCAAACGCTGTATTCCACCCGAAACGTAACCCGCGTTGTCGTGCTAAATGCCTATGTTCAATCGATCAGTACCGCCTGCACAAAGCTCGGAGACGCCTCGATCAGACTCGAAACCTCTCCGGAAGCAGCTGAGACACGAGCCGATTCCTTGCGTCAACTCGTCGAGTCCTCCGACAAGGAAATCATGGTCGTCCTGCAAGCTCCACCTGAAAAAACCTTTGATGGCCGCGACATCTGGGATGTCATGCTCTGCCTGCACCTGACCTGGGGAGATATGGATCTCTTCCATTGGCACAATGAAACTGACATTGGACACGACACCTTCTTCAGCGTATGGACATCCACATATCCGGGATACTTCCTTCCAGAAAGCATCGCTGCAGGAGAACTCCGCGCCAAGAACCTTGTGTTTGGGTTTTCTCTTCCGCGCAGCGCAGACCCCCTGAAAGTCTTTGGCGAAATGCTAAAAGCCGCTCGCTATGCTCAAGCAAGATTGGGCGGTGTCCTGCTCGACGCAACGGGCCAGGAGCTGAGTGAGGCCAAGACCATCGCCCTCATAAAAACCATCTCCCAACGCCTCACACAAGCCGGCTTCGCTCCCGGCTCAGACGCATCCCTACTGCTCTTCTAAAACACTACTCATCCACGCGCAGCGCCAGAAAACACAAACGTACAGGAAAAGGCCAAGCACACAGAAACTACCCCAAAGCAGCCACAAGTTAGCCCTTCGTAATTGCTCCGGTGAAAACCATCCGATCAGTTGTGTTGAGCAGTACCAGAGTTCTGCTCTCCAACTCGGCCAGTTTCCCCGAGCTCGCCACATGGCCTCTCCTCTCACTTGCATTACCGACCTCGAATGGGCTATACTGAGCGAGGATGCCGTGTGTGTGGGCCGGAGGGAAACGCTGCTTCCCGCTTCAACCGCATCCACTCCGCAAGAGCTGACTGTTCACCTGAGAGAGAGCGAAGGTTTGTACTGGGCGATCAAGCGCCAGAGCTGTGCCAATGGTGCTTGTACGGCCACAATGCGCATCACTGCTTTCGCCAGTGTGTCAGGTGCGAAGCAGTGGGGATAGCGATCGCCGAGGAGTTTCGGCCTGTTAATCATAGAAGGAGAAAAACATGACTAGATCAACGGTACTTTCCTGCTTTGTCCTATTAGCACTTCTCGCACCAGCTCGCGCATCCTTCTTTCGAAACAGCACTGGGATCTCGAATCCTGCAGGAACAGTTTCCTTCGATGAGCATGTGCTGGCAAACGATTCTCCGATCGCCGATTTGTATGCCGATGCAGGCATTGCTTCAACAAGTAATCTCTTCTTCCACAACTTCTCAGGCAGTGTTAACGGAAACCCGAACGTCTGGGGTAATTTCGCCTGGAATAGAAACTCAATGGGCAGCTATGTCTCGCCATTCTCCATCACGTTTGTGGCTCCCCAATCCGCAGCTGCTTTTGCCATATCAGGCCAATCGACAGCTGCTCTTTTCGAGGCATTGCTGGACGGTGTCGTGGTCGATAGTGGAACCGCCGACATCTCGCACGGCGAGGAAGACGTGAATGACATATACGGTTTCACAGACATCACGTTCGATCAGATTCGTGTAACCGCACCGGCTTCCGGACTATTCATTGCAGACGTTGATAACATCCAACTATCAGTTGTGCCCGAGCCCGCCACGCTCTCGCTGCTAGTGCTGGGCGCCTTTGGACTGCGGCGGCGGAATCGATAGGCTTCTCGGTGCACTGACAAAACAATCAACCGGGATCGAACTTCGAGTCGATCCCGGTTGTGTTTCTAAGCCCGCACCACGCAATTGATAGCGAAAGTAAGATCTATCTTCGCAGCCCCCTTCGTTCGAACATCACACCGGAACAACCGAACACGAGCAGCAGCAAGCACCGAAAGTCAACCAGAAAGAACCGCGCATACCACACTGCGCATGAACTAAGCCTGCTCAATAGCCTGCCGAAACCACTGTTGGGCTCCCTGGCGTAACCAGCTGGCCAGAGCATCCCACCACAAAGCCCCTGGAAACGGAGTCGCCTCCACTGTATCCTCCTTCATGGCCTATCCTTCGTGAATGGGTAATCCTTGTTCAGCTAATGCCCAGGATACGCCGCTCTTTTGCTCTTCGCCGTACAGGTTGCGGCTATATCCCACACTTTCCAGATTCGAGTAGGCCATATATGCATAATCATCCTTCTGTTCCGACAGCGTATCTCTCCAATCCCATTGCAGTTCTCGCTTACGCCCTGCTTTGCCTCGGGCAGTTCGGCTGCAAACCTTCCGAGGTCAAACAGCTCGTATCCAAGCACCGCGATCTGCCTCGACATCAATACGCCGTAAAAAACAATGCCGGCGTCCCCTATCGCGACCCATCAGAACTCAACGATCTAGCCACCAGAGTCATGGCAGATGTCACCAGAACTCTGCAGGAATACCGAATCGGCGATCCCGCCGAGGAGGTCCAGCTTCGCGAGGTTCTCGTTAAGGCGAATATCATCCTCGGAAACATAGACGATGCCCTGCAACAGATCTCGATAATCGAAGAACTCCCGGCCCGCGAATCTGGAAAGATCTCTGCTGTTTTCTCCTTGAGAGAAATACTGGAATCACGCCGAGCCGCCGGCAGCGACAAAACCTTGTTTACCGAAACACTCAAGGACAACCTTCAACAGACGTTAAGCAATCGGAAATGGAATTCGACCGGACGGGAAATCGCACGATTCGCCGGTTTCCTGGAAGTCGGCTACCGACTGCAAGACTTCGATTCGGTGATTGAAGACATCAAACGCACGCTGGAAACTAACCACGATAACATACCTGCGGACGCTGCATACGCACTTCTCGATGCGCGCGTAACGGAAGACCTGCTACTGCCCTATGGAAATGTCATTGCTCAAGCGTGTCGCCACGCTCTCAAAAAGAATTTCACCTCAACAGAAGACATCTGGCCGGAACGCGCCGCAACACTGACAAGCCAAGACGGCTGTACACCAGTTACTGTAGCCATTTGGGATAGCGGTGTAGATACCTCTATATACAAGAACGAGTTATGGATTAACTCAAAAGAGAAATTCGACGGCCTGGATAACGATCACAACGGCTTCATAGATGATATTCACGGTATCGCCCACGACCTTTACGGAGAGCAAATAGTTGAACTCCTCCCAGAGTGCCATACTGATATTCCCATACCGAAGTTGAAACAACTTTTGCAGGGATTCTTGGATCTGTATGCGGGCATTGACTCCGAAGAAGCCGAAAACCTGAGACAGACTACCGCAGGCTTGGATAACGCTGGATTCGAATCTCTCATAGGAACGCTTTACGGACTTTCCGATTGCTCCCACGGAACACACGTCGCCGGCATAGCCGCCCAGGGCAACCCCTTCATAAGAATGCTAATCGTGAGAGGCGATTACCACAGCGATCCGTTCTGGCCTTGTCCCGAAGTTGCCCGCGCTCACGCGCAAGCCCAGGAGCAGGCAATTGGATACTGCAGGCAAGCGGGAGTACGCGTCGTAAACATGAGTTGGAGCGAAAGTCTTCCGATGATCGAACGGTACATAGAGCGAACTCACGGAGGAGCGACTCCGGCCGAACGACTTCAAAAGGCCTCCGACTATTTCGCTATTATGAGCGATTCACTGCACAAAGTGATCTCCCAATCGCCCGACATCCTCTTTGTCACCTCTGCCGGAAACACCAACCAGGATGTGGAATTCGAGGAATTAGTCCCGTCGATATACGACCTGCCTAACCTAATCGCGGTCGGTTCAGTCGATGAAGCTGCCAATCCCCCCAGCAGAAGCAGCTACGGCAAGCGGGTTCGCCTGCATGCGCGCGGTGAGAACGTTGAGAGCTTCATAGTGGGAGGAAGTACAGTGCGAGTATCCGGTACGTCGACGGCCTGCCCTGCAGTAACTAACCTGGCCGCCAAAATGCTGGCCGTAGATCCCACCATCAAACCTCACGAAATAGTCCACCTTATGGAGGCAAACGGAGATAGAATCGAAGGAGATACGCCAAGATTCATAATCCACCCCCAACGAACTATCCAAGCCGTGAAGAATAGAAAGAAGACGGCATGAACTCCCTTAGAATCCAGACATCCATAAGAAAACCGCTGTAAAAACAAAACGGGACATTAAACAGGCTTTCTCCGCATTCCCATTCGGCGACACAGTATCCTATACCGCCGCTAATCCAAACCCAGCCTCAAGCACCGAAAGTCAACCGGGGGAAAACAAGCTCCAGACCCTACACTTGAATAAGGACTGATCAAAACCCTGCCGTGTCGCCCAATTATGTAAAAACCATGGCTTCTTCAACGCCCCACCGTCTCGTGTCTTTGAACATGCGGAGAAGCTGTGGTAACGCACGTTCGATTTCCCTCAGCCCTGGCCTCGGGCCGCCGAACAATCCAAAGCAGACCGGCCAAGGAGAGACAATGAAGTAGCGAAGCCGACTGCAAGAGGCCTACGATTCTTCTGCCCGCTCACCGGGTTTCGATTCTGCAGCGTTCGTCGCGGCCTGCCGCGCATGTCGCTCATTCGATAAGACGAATCCGATTATGGTGCCGAACAGCGTTCCAATAGGGCCACTGTACTTGTCAAGTATGCACAGGAACACGGCACTGAGCACGACAACGAAAACAACCCCACCTCGGAATGAGTTGGGGCTTCGGAAGACACCGGCAGCGGCGCTTTCGTTGCGCGTTACGGCATATATGGTAGTTCCCAACCCTATAAGCACGGTTACGCAAATCATGCCTGAAAGGTAGAGGTTAACACGCGCATCATCGCCCAGGCCTTTCGTCTCTTCGCCCGATCGACCGAATGCAACTGGCACCAAAAACGCTCCAAGAACAACAACGATCATAGCAATTGTCGATAGCCTCATTCCAAGTCTCCGTTAATAGTCCTTTCCAAGCTTCACCTTCGACCGAACACTTCAAGCGTCGCTCAGGCAGGAGCCCTGCCAATCTTTTCCCTCCGTTAACTATACACTAATGTCGATAGACTTTAGTACTTACATTACTTGCTTGCTGAAATTACCTTTTTGCAGCCCCCCATTCCGTACAATCCGCCCCCTCCTGCCCCGGTCTCTTACCCGAACAGCCACAAAAGCCAACTTTACGGGGTAGAAACTGCTATACACACAGGCTCACTCCCCTGGCGCAGCGTCAGCCAAGCTTTACAGCGTTGTAGGTCCAAGCGTAGCGTCAAACCACCGGAGTCCAACGGAGAGGACAGGCGTTCACCCGCTACACTTGGATAGAGCTTGCGCTAGCCAACCCCCGGCCCAATGCCGCCTCAAACACCCCAACTTCACCTACCCTAACATGCTCCTCAGCACTTTTTTTCAAACTTTTTTTTCGCAACTGGCGCTAGCGCCAGCCCCGATTTTCACCCCTCAACCGACCCCATTATAAAAAAAAAGCGGAACACCGGCGCCCTTATATAGGGTGGAGACAAGCGCGCTTACTACCGGCAAGCCCCGCGCTCACCGGAGGCCGAATGATCTGCGGGGACCCCGACCGAGTTCCCCAGCCGCCAGCTATCACACGACCCCCGGGGACCTCGCCGCCGCCGACAAGCTCCGCGGCCCCCAGCTCCGCCACAACCCCGCGGCTGAGATGCACACTAATATTAAGGACACCGGCCACCGATCCCTGTCCCCAACTGTGCCCAGCCAAGCCCGCACCGCCGTCTGTTCCCCAGGCCACTGGCTCGCTGCCCCGCAAGCCCGCCGTCCACCACCACGCAGCCCTCCACCCGGGCCTGCCAGGCCGCAAGAATCAACCGCACTGCCTCGGCGCGGAATGCCGCAGCCACTGAACGGCCCCAAAGAGACCTCCTCCAACGCGCCGCGTAACCGAACCGACGACCAGAAACGCGCTCCCAAACGATCGATTCGATGCAAAAACGACTCGAAATGACTCAAAACTGAAAGGATTCCGACCATGAACGCCTACATTTCGACCCCCGAAACACCAAAAACTGTCGATTTTCACCCCCAAATGCGCGCCAATGTCGCTCAAATGCAGCCTGGCGCCCACTCAATGCGCTGTAAAAGCAGGCCTAGCGCACCTAAAAACCGCCCTGCCGCCATCAAAAACATGGCTTGTTTTCCCAAAAAACCATACAGCAAAACCACAAAACAAACGTCGCCCCCCTGCCCGCTTTATCCTTGAATATCGACAGCTTATCGCGGATATTCTACCATCAACAATCGCGGCTATCGACTACTCATGTCGATTACGCAAATGGGCATTTGTTTAATACTGGAACACCGGCATCAAGAGCAGGATAACAGCCATGAAAACCTACCGCTTTCTCCTTATTGCCTTTATACCCATTACCCTTCTTGGCAGCTGCTCCGATTCAGACGGAACTCGCTCCGTCCAGCGCGACATCGAGGAGGCAGTCCTTATTGTATCAAAGTCAACAGAGGCCCAAACAGCCCAGCTACAGTCTGCCTTCGCCTTGGTAAAGCAGCACCCCAATAGCGAAGCACTCACGGAACTGGCGACCTGGCTCGACACCAAGAGCAACACCGAAAGACGTGCTGCGGTCTATATCCTGCAAATGATCTCCTGGAATAACCCCAGCCCCGCTTTTGAGGAGTTACGCAAGCTGCTTTCACACGAAGAGGCCATGACACGCGGAATGGCAGCCATGACCCTGGCCAGCCTGGGCGACAAAGCTTCTTATGCAAATCTCAAGCGAATACTCGATACTGATCCAGACGGTTACGTGCGCCGCTGCGCTGCCTGGGCCTTGGGCGAACTCAAGGATGAGCGGGCACTTGATGACTTGAAAAAAGCATCCGCTGATCTCGACCCGAGCGTAAAAGCCAATGCCCTGAATGCCACAGAACGGTTGACTTTCCTCAAGGAAAACAGCAGCATTTCAGGAGACGAAAAACACCTAATTGATGGTATCTGGCTGATCTCCGGATCGACATTACAGCAGACCGAGCGACTCGAACGAGCCATGAAGATGATTGCCAAATGCCCCGAGCCGCAAAGGGGAGAACTACTGAAGAAGCTGGAGGCCAGCAAGCTGGCCGCAATCCGCAACTCCACACTGTACGCTCAGGGCAAACTCTAACTAAGGAAAAGCACAACATCCTTTCACCTGCCCCTTGTGGATTATCGCAAGAACGATTCCACGAGAGCGCAGGTTCGCATACGCACCATAGATAGTAAACGTCAATCAACTTATTCACTAGCAAACCGTTTGCATTGCGAAAACATCAATGAGTCCCGCAAGTATTATCTTCTTCTTCGCACAGCTCGGCATGATGGCCGCCGCCTTCATCCTCGGCCGGCGCTTGGCACGGGCAAAGACTCGACAGTGGAAGCCCGTTGCCGTCGCCACAACCGCACTATGCCTGCTTTGGCCCGTTATGCGTTTCAAGCCATTACCGTTCCTGCAATCACTCGGCGCGGATGTGCTAATGCACATAGAAGTGACTGGAATATGCGTGCCCGCCACTCTCATGTTTGCCGTTGCATCAGTTCAATCGCCGACAGCCTCCATGCGACGATTGACCGGCGTGCTGGTATTGGTAATTGCCTTATACTTCGTCCGCTTCGGACGATGGATGGTAACTCCGCCGCCAACCAACCTGGGAGCAACGATACTCAGCCCGGACGGGGTATGCATGCAAAGCACTGACTACACATGCGTGGCCGCATCAATGGTGACGCTCCTGCACGCTTGGGGTATTACTGCAACAGAAACGGAGATGGCCAGACTAAGCCGTACCGACACATCGGGCACGACCGACATTCGCGCCCTGGCAGGATTGCAGCACAAGCTCAATGGTTCTAATCTTGCGGCCCATTATGATGCATTTGCCTATGACGATCTCATGCGTACCCCCATGCCATGCATCGCCTCCATTGACTGGGGTTACACCGCAAACCACATGGTCGCCATCATGAAGATAACAGAGAAGGAGGTAACGCTCGGCGACCCCCTGGAAAGCATTAAGCAAATACCCAAGTCAGAGTTCCTGCGGAAGTGGAATGGACGAGCAATCTTCATCCAGCCCGTCGCCGAACACCCGACCAACTCAAGGAGCCAGTCGTGAGTACTGGATAATGTTTCGCTCTATCGGTTCGGCTCGTGCAGGTCGGGTCCAACCGCCCTTGCGAGCGCGCTATCGGCCATTTCTGCCTGACCAGGCCATTCGGCGCGCCGCTCAAGTGCCCCCTCCAATGTTTTGCGCATCGCGGTACAATGTCGTCATCCGGCGAGCCGTCTTGGAGCCGCCTTGAAGCGAAAGTAAGGAGTGCACAACCTTGTCTGATACCACTATCAACCCGACTCGAATGGCCGGTCCTTGCCTGTTTGATGTTCCGGACGAACATGGCCGGTTCGGAACATTTGGCGGACAGTACGTTCCGGAGACGCTCATGCCGGCCGTACAGCAGCTGCAAAAAGCATATGACGAGGCTCGCAACGATCCTTCTTTCTGGGATGAGCTGGACGAGCTTCTTCGGCGTTACGCCGGGAGACCGAGTGCTCTGACCTTCGCCGACAGGCTGACCGAGAGACTCGGCGGAGCCAAGATCTACCTCAAGCGCGAGGATCTGAACCATACTGGAGCCCATAAGATCAACAACACGATGGGACAGCTTTTGCTTACCAAGCGCATGGGTAAAAGCAGAGTCATCGCGGAGACGGGCGCGGGTCAGCACGGGGTTGCCACCGCGACCGCTGCCGCCAAGTTTGGGTTACAGTGTGTGGTGTACATGGGTGCCGAAGACGTTCGTCGGCAAAAACTCAATGTCTTTCGAATGGAATTACTGGGCGCTCGCTGCATTCCGGTTGAGACAGGCCAGAAGACGCTGAAGGACGCGATCAATGCGGCCATGCGTGACTGGATGAGTTCCTGCGACAACACACACTATGTGATAGGTAGTGTAATGGGCCCACACCCCTTCCCGGTAATGGTTAGGGATTTCCAGTCAGTCGTAGGTCGAGAGCTCAAACGGCAAATACTGGATTTGGAGGGACGGTTGCCCGACCAGATCGTATGTTGTGTCGGCGGCGGGAGCAGCGCTGCCGGCATATTCGCACCGTTCATTCCTGATACGGCCGTCAAACTGATCGGCGTGGAAGCAGGCGGCAAGGGAATGGGTGACGGCCAGCACGCGGCCACACTATCTGTAGGTGAACCCGGCGTTCTGCACGGCATGGAAACCTTCGTTTTGCAGGACGAGGACGGGCAGACCAAGGCCGTCCACTCCGTTTCCGCTGGTTTGGACTACCCTGGCGTAGGGCCCGAACACTCGTACTGGCATTCCATCAAGAGGGCGGAGTATGTGAATGTCAGCGACCAGGAGGCTCTGGAGGCGTTCATGCTGCTGAGCGAAACAGAAGGGATAATCCCGGCCCTGGAGTCAGCCCACGGAATAGCCCACGTCACCCGCATCGCGCCGACGTTGCCCAAGGACACTATTATCGTCGTCAATATGAGCGGCCGGGGCGACAAGGACGTTGTGGAGGTGGCGCGGCTGCTCGGCCGACAGATAGGTTAAATACCAATTGATGCTTATTGTTGCTTCAGTATCCGGCGGATGTGCTGAACATCGTAGTCAGCGGCTTTTCTGCGAATGTAGTCGAGCAAATCGCTGACGGCGAAGACGCGCCGCGGTTGCCGAATGATTCCCAGCTCCTGACCAAAGAGCCTGACAGTCAGCAAGGTTTTTCCGTCAGCGCCGTGCGTCCCGGCAACGGTCAGCTTATCGTTTTCCACAAGCAAGCGACATCCCAATCGGACATACTCAACGGCCTCGGGCAAGTACTTCCGAGCGCTTCCCAGATCCACACCCAGAATCTCACTACCGGCGAATAGAATCATATCGCGGTCGATAGTGCCGGGTTGATCGGCGGGAGGAATCACATCGAGCGAGATGTCGGCCCAGCGCACAGTGCCATCGACGATAACGATGGAATTCACTTTGACGAGCAGCGTGCCGGTAATAACTCCATGTCCAATCAGCCGGGTCACTGCAGCCATGGAGACATCGGCCGCTTCCGCCGCGGCGCTGAGATACCGCAGTTGCCCGTCGGCGTAACGAAGCTGCTCCACGGACAGACTCACGGTTCCCGTCAAATCGGGTTGTCCCAAGAGGCCGGCGAGGTCCTGCATTCGCACATCGCTCAGCTCACCACTGAAGCTGATTTTCTCAATCTCCTCACAAGCGACAACTGCCTCGCTAACATCTATGTTCGCAGTCCCATGCCAGGGTCCGCTGGGCACTTTCTCGGTCAACTCCTCCAACCGAGCGTCCCGTAGCGAACCGCGAACAGTCACAATAGGCGTATCATCGCGTTGGCGGTAGGTCACGGTTCCGCCAAACGATCCGGTGCTCGCACGCGAGCCGAGTATCTCCTCAATGCCAACGCCGGTAAGGGAAATCTCCGGAACATCAAGAGTAATACTGTGAAACTCAACCGGTGATCCTGGAGTAAAGAGGGCGCGAATGTGGATGGGATCTGCAACGGTCTCGCCGTTGAGTACTCTGGCCGTCAAGCCGGCCTCACCCGTACCGTCCTCTTCAAAAACGACCTCTCCGTTTGCTCCATCGACGCTGAGCTCGAAGTCCATTTGTCGCCATACGATGTCCACGTCATCAAGAGTAACTGAGGAAACCGACATCGCCTGGAAGTTGTGTCCGAGCCCCCCCTGCAGCATAGCGCGATAGTCATCACGACTGAACTCTCCGGTTCCCAGCAGGAACCAGCCTCCAACCAACTCGAGTGATCCGGTCTGCACCGGCCCTTTCTCGATTGCAGTCCAAGTAGCCCAGTCGCCCTGAAAGATCTGCTCGTCGCGACTCGGCAGGTACACTCGGATGTCCTCAAACCCCTGGCTTGATCCGGACAAAGGAACAACACGTCCGATCTCGATGGGCATTCCCAGCAAGTGAGCGACGCTCTGCTCCACGGATACACGATAGCGATCACTGCGCAGGTACAGAGAATGACAGATGATGGAAACTACGAAGCCGCAGACAACCAGCACGCAAGCGGCCAGCACGATTTTCTTTCGCTGATCAAAGGGCATAGTGTTGATCATCCATGATCGCACAGGAACAACCGACATCTGCTCAACGTTACGGAGGCAGCATACCATGAACAGGCTGATGAACAAACGATGAGCAGAGTCGAAACTTGTCAGTCGTTGGCAGACTCATGCGTTTGGCTGCTGGGTGGGCACCGGCCATCGCGCGCGGGGCCCAAATGCGGATCAAAGAAATTCATTATCATACTATAGTAGTACTTGCGGCAATACGGAGCGAAGCCAACATGGCCCGCACCGGGTAGTATCACGGCCGCCACTTTGGGGTTCTCGACGCTCGCCATCATGTTCGCAGTGTCCTGTGCGGGGCAAAGCGGATCGTTGGCGGCATGAACTACGAGAACGGGCACACGTGCGTACTCGAGCTTGTCTCCTGCAGGCATACCCGCATGCGGCATCAATCTCAAGAAAAGCAGCCCATCGGCGACTGCGTCTGGGTAATGCCAATGTGACCGAGCATACTCGTACTCGATCAGCGTGCGGATACTGTGAGTGACTAGTGGGTATTGCTTGCGGAGACACCGCGTACGAACGCAGTCCTGCACGGCCGCGAGCACGGGATCCCGCCACGATGACACGGGGAACTCAAGTTCGTCCATCATCTCCTCGAATTCCCATATAGTGGAAAATGCGATAACGCCGGCCGTATAGTGCCTTCCGGAAACGCTTTGCAGACCCCGAGACAACTCTCGAGTAACACAAGGATCGTCCGCATCCTTCCCATCGTACCAGGCAGCAAGAAGAGCCAGATTCGCTCCCCAGCAGAATCCCACAAGCCCTGTGCTGGTGACGTACGGCAACTGATCCAACCATTGTGAGACGATGAGAAGATCAACTGTCTCGACAGCGCCGAACGTGTATGGCTTGTCTGGATAATGGAATTCCGTCTGCCCGTGGCCGCGCAGCTCCAAAGCAAGCGCGTGGAAGCCGTTCTGCACAAGCGCAGCCGCAAGATCCCTGGTACGAATTATCCCGTTGTCCCCGAAGATTCCCGGGAGAAGTACAATGCAGGGCGCATCCCGTGGCCCGCCGGAGTTTTTCGCTATTCCCAATCGTGCGCTAAGCTCAATACCGCGATCGACGGGTATGTTGACATCTACAAAGCCCGGCCACTGCGGAGCGGGCGTCTCAATGTAGGGGCCACCTCCTGCAGCCTGGGCAGTGTGAAGAATTCCCCTGAAATTCCCGAGGATTTTCCGCAGATTTCTTCCGCTGAGGCCAAAATGTTCGGACACGTTGATGGGCAATCCATCATCTCCGACCAAGTCCTCAGTGAGAAGGCTTGACGAACAAGCCGCAGGAAGAAGAGGCTCAAGCTGCAGGTGACTGCTGCGCAGCCAATCGCGCGTACTTCGATTAGCGTCCGTTTGGGACACGTACTGCCAATCACCGGCCCGCATAGGAATAGACCGTTCCGCCACGCAACCACTGCAGATCAGCAACAGAGCAGCGGACAGGGTCAACCCCAGCCACGAGCAGTAAAGACTATGACGAAGCAACTACTATCTCCTCAGCCAGTTGCATCACTGGATGCCTCAATTGGAGCATGCGTCCTCCCGGGCACGCTGGAACACAGACCGAGAACACCGACTCCTGCAGTGGCTCTTGCCTTTGGCAGAATGCGGCGAATACCACCCCAACGGCAAACGAAACGCATCCGGCAATGCCGGTCGGCTGGAGCAACCTCTATTCGAGCAAAGCGTCTGACGCCCGGTTCTGTCCGGCAGATCCTCGTTGTGTGACGCTACGCTCGGACTTACAGCGCTGCAACAACGGTGTAGAACTACGTTTAGCAGATGCTATAGTAAGGTCGGCACATGGAACGGGCAACGGATTGCCCGGCCTGCGGACTACTTTGCCAAACCATTGTACTAAGTGGTAACGAGAGCATGGCGGCACCCATCCATTCAGTCTCCGCTGAGCAGTTAACAGATACTCAATCCATGAGACGATTAGGATGCACAATAGCTGTTCTTGCCATAGCCGCAGTAGTACTACTTTTTCACGGATGGTCACTGTCTGACGGCATGTTCCTTGATGACCACTACCATCAGGCGCAGCTGGCCAAGAGAGGTTGGTCACCCACAGAGCTTCTTGAGGTTACGACCATTGGCACCTCGTGCCTGTCGGACCACTGGTGGGCAGATAGCGACCTACTGTGGAAGTACTCGCGCCCGGTATCTGTAGTGTTGATGAAGGTGATTCACGATGCCAGCGGTGGAAGTGTAGTCGCGCAGCACGCAGTGAGCATCATGCTACATCTGCTGGCAGCCATTCTGGTGTACAAACTCGCGTTGCTGGTTACAGTCAATCGTCTTTGGTCGACGGTTGGAGCTTTGGTTTTCTCGGTCTACGCTCATAGTGTTTTTACAGTAGCATGGCTCGCCGCCCAGAATGCGATCCTGCAGACTGCTCTCACTCTGGCGGCCGTGCTTGTCTATGTGCGATCGACTCGATTACTGCCCACCGTTTCAACCGAAGAGGCGGAGAGACAGGAAGCCAACAGCCGCGTTGGCTTGGTTGCCTTCTTCATCGTGTGGCTGCTAGCCCTGTTTTCGCGAGAAAACGCCATCGTCCTGGTCGTATTAGTTCCGATTCTGGACATTACCTTCGGCGGTTTGGCGGTCTTTCGCAAACGTATACGGCTCTATGCTCTCCTTTGGGTCGTAGGTGCACTCTTTGCCGCTTGGCGATTGGTAATCCACTATCATCCAATGCCGGTAGTGTATTCCGGTAGAGAGGTAGCAGGCGGATACCTGTTGTGGTGGATGGCCAAGTTCTTCCACTACATCTGTGCGATAATCTGGCAATCGCCAATGACTATCGGCCCCACAGGCCGTTACCACCCGTTTGCGGAAGTCCCAGGAGACTGCCTGCTGACGATCATGATCATCGTCATTCTGGGGGTTGGCTACTGGTGCTCGTGTCGTCGAGACCGGGGATGCTGGGTATGGCCAGTGTGGATAGTTCTGTCCATCCTGCCGGTGATTCCAGTTATGGCCACCCCGCACTCCGGATACTTCGGCGGAGTTGGGTTCGCCGTAGCGATTGCGGTCGTTGGTGGATCAGCAGACGCGGGAGTAAGAAGGAAGGCTGTCGCCGCAGCTTTTCTGGTAGCAACGGGCCTCTACTTTCCGGTGTACAGAGCAACATGGAAGGGCATCTGCGCAGCTGAGAGGCTGGCCCCAGCGCAAATCGCCAGCGACACACCGCCCATTGGCGGCGAGGAGATTTACTTCATCAATCTTCCCTTTGTAAACGTCTACGTTCAGACTTGCCTGGAGGAATTCTGGCCGGAAGAGATGACCAATTCGCGATGCCATGTTCTCACGTACGCACCTTCCCTCCTGGGTGTTGAGCAGGACTGCGATCTACGCCTCCTCGACGATAACCGACTGGCAATCACAGCCGGTGGTAAACCGTACTTTTCAGGTCTACTGGGGCGGTTCCTCATCAATGCAATGCGCAAGGATGGTTGCATGAGGGCCGGGGAGACTGTTTCGGCCAGCGGTTTCAGGGTTGAGGTGGAGGATGCAGATGAACGGGGCGTCTACCGTCTGGTGTTCGAATTCGACGCGCCGCTGAACAGTGCAAACCAGCGATTCTACGTATGCTCCGCCAACGATCAGGTGAGCAGGCTCGAGTTTGAGACGAGAACCATGAGGGATCCGGTCGATGAACATGTTGATAGTGAGCCGCATACGAGGCATAATCTCAAACTCGTTGTTCGGCCGTTGTCAGATGGTGCGAACGGTGCAGAGTTGCAGGCTCTCCGACGGACCAAGCAAGGTCTATTGGATGTTCGCGCGACGGCCGGCAGGATCTTGGGAACGGACATGTACATGACCGGCCCTGAGTATCCAGGGCCTCGCTGCGACTGATGGGGTGCATTGACAGGAACAGAGTACATGAGGCCAGCCGGTGGTGAAGTGAGGTAAATGGGCGTAAAGCAGCGAACGATTTTCATGACCGGTGCCACCGGTTTCCTGGGCACATTCATCCTGCGTGAGCTGTTGCAGCGAGAGTGCAGTGTTGTGGCGATGGTTCGGACTCCATTGGTGTCGGCGCAGGAACGTCTAACTAGGGCCATGCGACCGCTGAAGATGGAGCTTGCGAGCTACCTGGGTTCACGGCAACTCATGCTCGTGGAGGGCGATCTACCGGACAGTCTTCCATCTCCGGCGATGATGAGCGATCTGTTGGCGCCCCAGCATGTGGAGATTCTCGCCAACGCAGCCAGTTTGCAGCTGCATGCCAACGGCAACGCCGAGCCCTTCCGAACAAACGTGGAGGGAACGAGGAATCTGATCGACTGGGCTGACGCCTGCGGGATAACTACAATACATGCTGTAAGCACGGCCTATGTCTGCGGATCGCATACGAGCGATGTTTGCGAGGTGTTCCACAGCCCCAAACCGGAGTTCAAGACCGAATACGAGCATAGCAAGTGGATTGCCGAAGGCCTTTTGGAAGAGTGGAAGAACCGCAACGGCAACTCACTCACGGTGTTTCGACCAAGCTTCCTTACAGGGGACTCACAGACAGGGTATACGACGCAATACTTTGGTTTTTATCAACTGGCCAGAGTTGTCGCACTACTAACGGAGAAGTTCGTCAATTCCACGAATGGCAGCAAAGGATACATACCATTGCGTATACCCGGATCGCCCAATGATCCGCAGAACTTCGTTCCGGTCGATTTTGCCGCCCGCATCATCGCGGAAGTGCTCGCAGACAGTTCTCTGCATAACCGTATTTACCACCTAACTGATCCGCATCCAGTGGTAAACGACGACATCAAACGACACATGGAAGATTATTTCGGGATCCACGGCGGCTACTTCGCCGACGGCGCCAAAACGATAACCGACTGCAATGCGGCAGAATCACTTCTTTGGGAGCAGTTTGAGGCACTCACGCCTCGCGTCACCCATAACCCACGATTCAATCCAAACAACACGCTGGAAGTGATGATGAACAAAGGCATTTCGTTTCCCAGGCTTGATCATGACAGATTCAAGACAATGATTGACTTTGCCATCGCCAACAACTGGGGAAAACTTGCAGGTTGACGGCGCAGCTCGAGCACGCCCCATTTAGAGCAAGCTCAATTCAAGTGTAGCGTACAGACGGCAGTTCTGGCCGGTAGATTCTCGGTGTTTGACGCTGCGCTTAGACTTACAGCGCTGCAGTCTTGCGCGTAATTCCCTTGGGTTTAACAAGTTACACCTTCTGTCGAATGGAGTGATGCAATGGCCAGTCTAGCGAACTGCACCGCAGTGCCTGGCCAGTGGCACACCGATTCGCGCCAGCATGTCGGATATATCCCCGATCCTGATTGCCGGCGGGACTGTTCCAGCCGTGGACATAACGAAACCCACCGACCCCTTGGTCAATAGGTTGCCGTGAGCCGCCTGAAGATCGATCATACTGCTGAGCAGCTTGCTACCACAGTGATATCCGTCGGCTATGGAAATGAGAACATCCGGAGTGTGCTTTGTCAGCCCATGAAAGGCACGCCAGATTCTATGCACACCGTCTGGATATGCATGGTCTATTGTGGCGGCAAACAGGGTCTGATCATCCACATAACCGTCAGGAGTCACTACTCCATTCGATTCGAGTTTTGCCAAGACGGACTCCAGTCGCAGAGGATCCTTGCCAACGACAACCTCGTAGTGGAATAGGTTCCCCTTTTGCCTTATCTCCGCCCGTCCACTTTCACTTAGAACTGTCACTACATCATCCGCTTCACTATAGACAGCGAAGTCCACTCCATTCAGTCTTACCAAGACATCAGCGACTGCTTCCGGCCGTTGCGTGTACACGCCGGCGCAGGTAATAGGACCGTGCGCAGGCAGTACAACGTCAGCGGGCCCATCAATGCGATCCCTCACTTTGAATCCTGCTGCCTGCAAAGCGTCATCCAGATTAATGCGACTGCTGGGAACATGATTATGACCATGATCAGACAGTAGTGTAATATGCACATCACCGTGATACTGATGGATTATCCAGCGACAGAATCTGTCAACGCGTTTCAAGGCATAGATGTGTCCCTGCCTACCAAACTGAGCTCCCAAAGCGGATGTTCCCACGCAGTAGCTGACGAAGACGTCATTGGGTGCCTGCAGAAACCTCTGCTGGATGCGGCGTAACTCGTGGTCAAACCAGGGATAGGGGTGCAAGTAAGTTAGTGCGTGACCGATGTAGCGCATGTAGTAGTCAACGTGACCAAGCCAGGGTGAGGGATCGCCGCGAAGGTATGAAGTGTATGCGTTACTAAGCCTCTTTCCGTCATAGTAGCTAGCCTCAACAGCCAAGCAGGGAGCTACGCCGAATAGCTCCGACAAGGCCGTATCGGTCATCACGGGAAATGTGCTGATGGCTCGTCCCGGTTTGTGGAATTCACGAAAGAGCCCTTGCGACCATAGTTCGTCCACAAGATCGAACGGTATGCTATCAAGTATGATCACAAGTTGTTTGGCAGCGAACGCCCTTTTGGCCGGCGCGTCCTCGCGCTGCTCATAGATGCCATCGCCGTCTCGATCATACGAAAGTACGTTTATGACCCCGCTCTCGTCGGATTCCTCAAGGAAATCTGCGCGTCCGTCGGCATCGATGTCGTAGGTGCGCATGGCCACCCACCCATCGCCCTTGGTTTCCCGTAGCGTCTCCTGGGGCATGAGCATGGGCGCCGGACCGGCGCAGTTCAAACTGGAAAGGATCACGGCGAATGCCAGCATCCGGCAAACGTATTTGAGTATTCTGTCAGTCATTATTGCGGAAGACGCCCTTTCGTCGCCTCTGTACAAGTGTTGCCTTGGAACGTCGGTTTTCTCCAGTTGGTTTTCATTGCCTGACTGTGCGTTTGGATGAATAGCGATCCGGCGTCTTTCAGTAGTAATGAGTAACGGTTCGGTGATGGGGCACAACCACATTCGGATCCTTGGCTCTCAACCAGAGTTCATAGTCGAGTTGCCAGGAGGCGACGTCTCGACCAAGCTCCTGCAAGGCTTTGCATATCATCTCACCGATCACAATCGTCGCGGCGCGAATCTCCACTTCAGCCTCGCTGCCGGCCTCGACAATCTCCTGCCGATCTATCAGGGCTGCCAAATCGGAAGTCAATTCCATCATCCCTCGATCGCGGAACAGTTGGGGAAGGCGGTAGTCGGCGAACACGGTCAATCTTTCAAGGTTTGTGAAGCCCGAGAAGCCGTTGCGTACCCACGTGCGATGGAGGTCGGCAACGCAAATTTGCGCGCGCTTCAAGAAGGCGACCGGGCTCCCATGATAAACAGCGACATCTCGAAATGATGCAAAACAACGAGCAAGCATATCTGTCGTTCGGGCTGCGTCGGCCTCTTCAATGTCGACTAACTCCGAGAACCATCCGTTGGAACGCTCAGATAGGATCACGCCCGTTTCCTGCATAATCCGCAGGCGCTGCTCAGCCAAAGGAATATTACCAACACCGGCAAAAATGTCGGAGATATCCTGACTGGTTGCGGCGGACCAACGTTCCGGCCGCAGCCATTGGCGATCCAGTTCAATGGTTTTCAGCAAGCCAGCGACCATTGCGTAGGTACGATTCCACCAGCGATCCCTGTACTCGACCTCCCACGGTTGATCTGACCAGAAGCAGAAATTGAGCGCATCGGTTATCAGTGCGAAGTTGGCACACTCCGCCCTATCCCCTGCAAATGCCAGAGTCTCATCCTCGCCCGGCTCCGCAAAAGGCGTGTTGGCGACAGACTCCGCCCAGCGATGTATTGCCTTTTCATTGATCGTGACGCTGTGAGCTCGACGCAGCACATTCTCACACGTGGGAAGAACCGCTTCCAGGTTTCCATCAGTCACCACGCAACTCCTTGTTGAAGTCGGCCAGCGGTAGTCCGCTCCCTTTATTGTCCATCCCGATCGTCGCCCCGATCTCCTCTATTAGAATCGGCAAGAGGATCCTTCTGGGCGGTTATGGCGGGCCAACTGCGGGCGTACTTAGCGTTTATCTCAAGATATGCAGCCCACTTTTCCGGCAGATCGTCGTCCGCGAAGATCGCTTGCCGGGGACACTCGGGGACACATAAGCCGCAATCGATGCAAGTCTGCGGATCGATGACGAGAAAGTCCGTTCCCTCTTTAAACGCATCGACCGGGCAAACCGACACACAATCCGTATACTTACACCCCGCGCAAGGCTCCGCAACCACGTGTGGCATTGATACTACTCCTGAGGTTCACCGACAAGTCCAGAGCAAACCCTGTTCAAGTGTAGCTTCTGTCGGTCCAAGGTCCGCATGGCCATGCCACCAAGCGAACGTCTTTCGTGAGTCCAGTTTAATGGGCATCCATCCTGCTGCCTACAGTGCTTGTCAGCTGAGCAATCTCTACATATATATTAGACCGTGTCCTCCGACCATCGATTCATCAGTTCCGCACGACTCATCGCCTTGCTGACACTCGGTTCAAGAGTGCTGGGTGTCATCAGGGAGTACGCATTCAGCCATTTCTTCGGAGCGACTCCCCTGCTGAGTTCATTCACCGTAGCATTCCAGGTGCCCAATTTAGCGAGGAAGCTGTTTGGCGAGGGGGCTCTCACGTCATCTTTTATTCCCATCCTAACGCGCACGCGTGAGGCTCATGGGGATGGGGAGGCCGGCAAGTTCGCGGGAGCAATACTGACTCTGTTGTCTACGGTGCTAACCGTGCTACTCATCCTAACCGAAGCCGGGCTACTAATAACCAGCCGCTTCACGTGGGGCCCGACTCTTAGCCTTACGGCTCTCCTGATGCCTTTCATGGTCCTGATCTGTGTGACGGCCTTCTTCGGCGGAGTGCTGAACACGATAAACCGCTTCGCGGCTCCCGCCATAGCGCCCATGCTGCTCAACGTGATCATCATCTCCGCGACATGGGTGGGAGGGGCTTGGCTAAACCTGGAGGAGCGAGCCCACTTCACGCTGATTGCGTCGGGTATCCTTGTGGCAGGAGCGCTGCAAGTGGCACTGCAAATGGTCTGGCTCAAAGCGGCGGGCTTCCGAGTTACTCTTAACTGGGATTGGTCGTCGCCGGCGGTTCGCAAGGTAATGACATTGATGGCCCCCATGATACTCGGTCTGTCCGCAGTGCAATTGAACACTCTGGCCGACACGTTCATTGCGTTTTTCATGGTGGAGGATGGAAGAGGACCTGCTGTTCTTCGGTATGCCCAATACATGAGCAACCTGCCATTGGGAATCTTCAGCACGGCACTGGCAACGGCTATTTTTCCACTTCTATCCCAAAGGGCCGCGCGCAACGACGGAAGAGGATTCGCGGATGCGGTAGAAACCGGGCTGCGTGCCGCGTTGTACATAGCGATTCCTGCCGGAATCGGTCTTATTCTGATTGCCAAGCCCATGGTTCAGTTGCTCTTTGAGCACGGCGAGTTTACGTCATCGGACACGACGCGAGTGTCGCAGGCCTTGTCCTGTTATTGCCTTGCATTGTGGGCCTACTCCGCTCAGCAGATAATTGTGCGGGCATTCTACTCCCAGCAGGAGAGTAAGACGCCCGTTCGCATCGGCCTTGTCAGTTTGGGACTGAACTTAGTGCTGAATGTCGTCCTAGTTATTCGTTATGGGGAAATGGGAGTGGCGTTGGCCACCGCGGTATCCGGCAGCGTTCAAGCGATTGCGTTGGGTATTGCCTTCAGCCGTCGCCTTCCAGGCCTAAAATGGAGGATTGTGGGCTCAACCGGCTTGCGTTCCATCGTGGCATCCATGCTCATGACCATCGCCGTTGTAGTGACGCGATCACTTCTCGACACGAGTACATGGGCGGGTTTTCTGTCCACGGTCGGCGTGGGTATAGTTACTTATGCAATCGCATCCAGAGCGTTGAAACTGGAGGAGATGAAGGTACTTCTCGGAGGCAGATCCGGTCAATCGGTGCGTCGCTAGACCAACGCATCTGCTTTTAGTTTAGCCCCAAAATCGTATCCACGATCAAAAGCGGTGAGATTGAGAGTCTCAGTGCCTCGGGGCACGGATGCCTGCACGGATTGTCGCAGCGCATCGCGTTCGACAAGATTGCTTATACAGCCGAAAAAACCGACCATCACTATATTGGCCACCATTCTCCGCTTGAGTTCTTCGGCTATTCGTGTTGATGGTATTCCGTAACAGGACACGCCTGGAACCGCAACTTCCGACGGATCGACAAGATCAGCTTCGTACAGCAGTGTTCCGGTGGGGTTCATTTCAGGAGCGAATCTACTGCAGGCCTCCTGAGACATTACCACGAGGATATCGGGATGCATCACATAAGGGTATTCCACGGGATCGTCTGAAACGATAACCTGAGCACTGCAAGCGCTTCCCCGCGCCTCAGGCCCGAAGGACTGCGTCAAAGTGGCATGCTTGACGTCATAGATCGAAGCGCCGCGACCAATAATCATGCCGCAAAGAATAACGCCCTGCCCACCGAGCCCGCCCACCTTTATTTCTGTCAAAGCCATCTGCTATTGCTCCTCGACCGGCCTGAGCACTTTCGCAACCCAGAACAGTGCCGCCAAACACTACATCCCGTTGATACTTGCCTTCTTTGCCGCTATCACTTCAGACAGCGGGGGCCTTTCCACGTCGACGAACTTTCCACATACAATGGTTTTACCAACCTCGATGTCGCAGTGACGAGTATCCTTGCCGTGTTCAATCGCCGAGTTCTCCTTGAACCAATTCATGCGGTCCAGGCCCGAACCCAACCGATTGCGACGTTCGTACAAAGTGGGGCATGGGGTAACAATCTCAATGAAGCTGAAGCCCGGCTTGTTCATTGCTTCGGTCATGGCCTTTGAGAGTTGACGCACATGGTATGTGGTCCAGCGGGCGACATAGACGGCTCCGCAAGACTCCGCCAGGAATGGCAGATTGAAAGGCCGCTCGCACACGCCGAAGGGAGCGGTAGTGCCAATGGCGTCAACAGGTGTTGTGGGCGACGCCTGCCCGCCGGTCATAGCGTAGTTGAAGTTGTTCACGCAAATAACCGTCAAGTCTGCGTTGCGCCGCGCCGCGTGCATGAAATGGTTGCCGCCGATGGCAATGAGGTCGCCCTCACCACTGTAGACGACAACCTTGAGCTCGGGATTGGCCAACTTCAGCCCGGTGGCAAACGGAATGGCCCGACCGTGGGTGGTGTGGAACGAATCGAAATTCAGGTATCCAGCAACACGTCCTGTGCACCCGATGCCCGAAACGATGGCAAGCTTATCCAAATCAACCTTACTTGCCTCGATCGCCCGCACGAAACAATTCACCGTCGTGCCGATTCCACAGCCTGGACACCAGATGTGCGGAATGCGGTCCATACGCAGGTACTGCTCTATGGGATTGCTCAGTTTGAGCTGTTCTGCCACTTCGGTCATTTCACTGCCTCCGTAATTGCGTTGGCAATTACCTGGGGATGATGCACAGAGCCCCCCGCGTGAGGTACAGACACCACCATGCATTGGCCGGCCGCGGACCGCTCCACCTCCAGGACCATCTGCCCCATGTTGATCTCTGGAACCACCATTGCTTTAACCCGCGATGCCAGCTCACGCACAAGGTTGGTTATGAAAGGCCAAACGACAATCAGACGAAGGTGGCCGACTTTGATACCTTGTTCTCGGGCCATACGAATCGAGCGCAAGCAGATCCGAGAGGTTATGCCGTAGCTGATTACTACGACGTCGGCATCGTCCAAACCGTCGGCGTCGTACATGGCAATCTTGTCAACGTTGTCATTGATTTTGCCCATGAGTCGCGTCATCAGCTTCGCCTGACATTCGGCGTTCATGGTCGGGTACCCTCGCTCATCATGGGTCAGACCGCTGATGTGAACACGGTGGCCGTCGCCTGCTTTGGCCATCTCCGGAACCATGTCTTCCGTATCGGCATAGGGCAGATACTCGCCGGGCCTCTTGGTCGTCCACTTGCGAGGCACGATCTCCACCTCATCGCGTGATGGAATGATCACTCGCTCCGTCATGTGGCCAACACTCTCATCCATCATGAACATAACCGGCACGCGATAGAGTTCAGACAGGTTGAAAGCGTGTATTACCAAATCGAGACACTCTTGGGGGCTGTTCGGCGAAAGGGCAATGATCTCATAGTCGCCATGCGAACCCCATCGAGCCTGCATCATGTCCGCTTGAGCTGGCAGAGTCGGCAGGCCAGTTGACGGGCCACTTCGCTGTACATTCACGAAGACGCAGGGAACTTCCGCCATTGCCGCGAGGCCAATGTGTTCCTGCATCAACGAGATGCCGGGCCCCGAGCTAACGGTCATCGCCTTTGCACCGCCCCACACCGCTCCCTGAATGGCAATGGACGAGGCGATCTCATCCTCCATCTGGATGAACGTCCCACCAGTAGAAGGAAACCTCCATGCGAGCCGCTCGACCACCTCTGTCGACGGGGTGATAGGATAACCAGCTACGAAATTGCAGCCGGCCACAATAGCCCCCTCCGAGCAGGCATGGTCCCCATCGAGATAATGGGCCCCCGTCAGGACCGCACCGTTCTTACCTGACACGTTTGGCACTCCTTAGCTTTTGAGCCGTTGGCCGTAAATAGCGAAATCAGGGCAATACATGCCGCAGAGGTTGCATCCAGTACACTTCTCAGGATGAACAACGACCGGGAAATGATAGCCTTTGGCATTGAATTCAGTAGAGAGAGCAAGAACAGCTTGTGGACAGAAGGCGACACAGTAGCCACAGCCCTTGCACCGCTCGTTGTCGATCTCGACAGTCCCTCGACCTTTGCGTGTCGGCGTGTCGGACTGCCCCCCGGTTGCTACAGACTTCGAAGAATCAGCGGTCATTTTCCGCCCCCATTATGACGATTGCTATACACTGGGAGCCCCGTTAGGCAATCACCACACCAAAGATCGACCTCAGGGAAAAAAATATCGGTCGGCACGCTCATCGAAATCGCGCCGACTTCGTTTCGTCGAAAGATATCCAATTGTATTGCCCCCTGCGCTTCAACAAACCAGGAAACTCCCCGGCAGGGACCACCCACCGCCCCCGTTTGACTGTCTCATATTCCCCCATTGTCGGGGAATAATCCCCGACCCCAAACGCGCCGCAGACCCGGCGACCATCAAGACCCTAACCCTCGCCAGGTGCACGGTACGCTGGAAGCATGGAGTCCAGTATCCAGTCCTCCATAAGTTTTTCAAGGTTGGAAACATCATTTATCATGATTGCCAAGTTGCGATTGACGCCGTTGGCATCCTTCACCAAGTCTTTCAACACGGCCACCTTTTCGAACCCTATTTGCTCGAACATCCGCACCATTGCCGCGTTGTCTTCGATGACATGGCACTGGAGCTTCTCCAGTCCCCTGGACTCCGCAATCACCACTAGCTCGTGCACGATTATCGCGTCCAACCCGACATTGCGGTGACTGCAGGCAAGCACCAATCGCACGTGCCCAACATGCTGCATCCACCCGTGATGGCAGACATGTAACGTCGCATCGGCAACTATTCTGTCTCCTTCCAGCGCTATGATCGGAATAACGCGGGCAAAATCGAGTTCCTCGACCCACTTCCTGATCATTTCCCGATCGCCAACATCGTGCCTAAGAAAGCGACGCTCATCCGGAGATAGGCTTTGAAAGAAAGAGCACAAGCGATCGAAATCCCCCTTCTCCAACGGGCGCATCACAACTGTCCTTCCGTCCGTCAGCGTCACTTCCTTCGGATATTCTTTCTCGAACATAGCAGGAGCCTCCTTTGCCAAGCCATGAACGAAGCCGTCAAGCGAACCTCGCAGCCAAGGAATGTGAACCCCGCGAGGTGCTGGTCCGTTCAGTACATCCAGGGTATCCTCACACGATTATCAGAACAAGAAGAGAGTGCCCCATGGCTTGCTTACAAAGTTGTCTGCCGTACAGAAAACAAGGCTCTGGGCACTTCTGGAGCCCTTTTTGTGGCACGCCCGCAGATAGCCTCCGTCGATCAGCTCAAGGATATCGGACCAACGAATGCCCGTACGATCACCGGAGACATCGTACCGACAGGCCTCGTCCGGCGGTCTTGGAAACAGCACGACCATGCGATACCAAGCCGTTCGATTCAGTTGGCGGTGGAGCAGCCGGGAGCAAGCTCTATTCGAGTGTAGTTTCTGAACCCCGGTTATCTCCGGTGGTTTCTCGGTGTTTTACGCTACGCTTGGACTTGCAATGCCATATTCACTAGACTTACTGGTTACCCCACTCCAGCGCCGGGGAGAATGAATTGAAATGACCAACGAGCCCCCTACTCAGAGGTCGGCCAGGATTGAACGCAAAGAGTCGCGGGCAGTTGCAATTCGCTTCTGCGGTGATTCCGGTGACGGTATGCAGCTTGTCGGGACCCGTTTCACCGATAGTTCCTCCGTTTTCGGAAACGACTTTGCGACGCTGCCGGATTACCCATCGGAGATTCGAGCGCCAGCCGGTTCGCTGGTCGGAGTGAGTGGATTCCAAATCAACTTCAGCAGCGAGCAGATACACACACCGGGCGATCTGCTTGACGCCCTAGTGGCGATGAACCCAGCCGCTCTTAAGAAAAACCACAAAGACCTGGCCCTAGGTGGAATAGTAGTTGCAAACGAAGACGCCTTTACAGAAGCCAATCTTCAGAAGGCGGGTATGCACAGCAACCCCCTGGTGGACGGCTCGCTGCACGAATACCGTGTTGTGGCAATTCCCATGGAGAAGCTAACTCTGCAAGCCGCCCAGGCGCATGGTCTCAACCAGAGGGATGCTCTACGATGTAAGAACTTCTTCGCCTTGGGAGTCATGTGCTGGTTATACGAGCGACCTCTCGAACCTATCGCTCACTGGATCCAAGAGAAACTGGCAGCGAACAAGTCTCTAGCCGGTGCGAATACTGCTGCGCTTAAGGCGGGATGGAACTACTGTGACACTGTCGAGCTTTTCCAGCATGGATATCGAGTCGCCAAAGCCGCTATTCCGCCGGGACGCTACCGCAAAATCACCGGCAACGAGGCACTCGCCATGGGGCTAGTAACAGCGGCGCGATTGGCAGGCAAGAGGCTGTTTTACGGTAGCTATCCAATAACGCCCGCTTCGGCAATACTTGAGACACTTGCAGGCATGGGACACCTTGGAGTTCGCACTTTTCAGGCAGAGGATGAAATCGCGGCCATCACCTCGGCCATCGGCGCATCCTTTGCAGGAGACTGCGCGGCAACCGGCACGAGCGGGCCAGGGCTTGCCCTCAAGACAGAAGCTATTGGGCTAGCTGTATCCACCGAACTTCCCCTGGTAATCATTGATGTTCAGCGCTGCGGCCCGAGCACCGGACTGCCCACGAAGACGGAACAATCGGACTACTTCCAGGCAGTGATGGGGCGCAATGGGGAATGCCCCGTCGCCGTCCTAGCAGCAGCATCACCGGCAGATTGCTTCGACATGGCCATGGAGGCTATGCGCATTGCCGTTGAGTACATGACTCCTGTTATTCTGCTGGCCGACGGCTACCTGGGCAATGGAAGCGAGCCTTGGCGTATTCCAAATACTGCGGACCTGCCGCGATTTCGGATAGAGCACCTCATCAAAACCGAAGACGGCGAGCCGTTTAAACCGTATAAGAGAAACGAACGTGGTTCGAGACCGTGGGTGCTGCCGGGCACGGAAGGAATGGAACACCGCATCGGCGGTTTGGAAAAGCAAAACATCACCGGAGTGGTCAACCAGGACCCTGCCAACCATCAGCTCATGGTCAATCTACGTGCCCAGAAAATCGCCAACATCGCCGACAGTATTCCCGACCTGCAAGTGGAGGGAAACACGGATGGAGACGTCCTTGTTCTCGGTTGGGGAAGTACGTACGGCTCGATAACCACTGCCGTAAAGAGACTAACAGAAGAGGGTAGACCGATAGCCCATGCCCATCTCCACTACCTCAATCCCATGCCCAGCAACACCGGAGATGTCCTGAGCCGCTACAAGACAGTCCTAATCCCGGAGCTCAATACCGGACAGTTGCTGCTCAAGATCAGAGGAGAGTTTCTCGTCGACGCCCAGGGAATCAATAAAGTGGAGGGGCGACCCTTCCTCGTCGCCGAAATCGAAGCAGGCATTAGGAAAGCGATGCAGGGGGAATGGAAATGACCTCGAATACCGTCAACAGCAACCTTAAACCCAGCGCGTTCACTTCCGACCAGGAGATACGCTGGTGCCCCGGATGTGGGAATTACGCTATACTCGCCCAGGTCAAAAAAGTCCTTGCCGATCTCAACATTCCCAGAAGAAACATCGTCTTTGTCTCCGGCATCGGGTGTTCCAGCCGCTTCCCCTACTATCTCGACACCTACGGCTTTCATGGCATCCATGGCCGAGCTCTGCCCATTGCCACCGGCATCAAACTCGCTCGACCGGACCTCTCCGTCTGGGTCGTCACCGGAGATGGAGATGGCCTCAGTATCGGTGGAAACCACTTGCTCCATGCCATCAGACGCAACATTGACATAAACATTCTGTTGTTTAACAACCGCATTTACGGGCTTACCAAGGGGCAGTATTCCCCGACATCGGAACAGGGAAAGAAGACGAAGACATCCCCTCACGGAGTGATAGACTACCCTCTGCGAGCGCTGTCGGTAGCCATTGGGGCCGAAGCAACGTTCGCAGCCCGCAGCGTCGACATCGACCACACACACCTGAGCATGGTGCTGCACCGCGCCGCCCTGCATAAGGGCACATCCTTCGTTGAGATCTACCAGAATTGCAGAATCTTCAACGACGGCGCCTTCACGTATGCCACTGACAAGAGTGTTCGCGACGATCATCGCCTGATTCTGCAGAACGGCCAGCCTCTTGTCTTCGGAAAAAACAATAACAAAGGCATTGTCCTCAGAGACAGTGAGCCGCAGATAGTAGATCTCAACGGACGGTACTCTGCGAGCGATCTCCTTGTACACGACGAGCGAACTCAGGAGCCGACACTGGCCTATATGCTGAGCCGCATGTATTATCCCGACTTCCCCGAGCCCATGGGAGTCTTCCGGGCTGTGGCAAGGCCCTGCTACAACGAACAACTGGACAAGTTCTCCGTCCCGGTGCCTATGCCGCAGGAGATTGACCACGCCCTTGAAGCCCTTTATGCATCAGGGGAGGTTTGGGAAGTGGCAGGCTGAAACGTGAAGACGATTGAGCACCCAAACACGCAGTTAGAGCCGGCTCTGCTCAAGTGCAGCATTTGCCTCCCGGTTTTCTCCGGTGGGTTCTGTCTAACGCAATGTGTGGAGTGATAACGCTACTAACCTTCACGATTCTCGCATACGTCTGTCTGGCTCAGCTTGCACGGTCGTTGCATCTCTCCACAGACTTGGCTGTCATGGTGCTCCATGACCCTCCTGTGCAATCGCCGCCAAAGCCAAGGGTAATCCACCCATCGCAGACGACTGAGTCCTTCGTCTGATCTGAAGCGGCGGCCACACTCTGGACAGGCTCCAGATGGTCCGAGACCCTTCAGGGGATAACCGCAATGTATGCAGATGCTTATACCTCGTTCGACTAAGTAATGCCGCATTTGAACACGTGTTCGTCGGAGATCAACTGCCCAAAGAAACGGAAAAGGTACAAACAGTAAGAGTGGATAGATAATCCATGCACTCACATGCCCGAGCCTGGATGATAGCACCGTAATCAGCGTGTCCCATTGCACTCCGTTAAGCACAGCCACGCCAGCCGCCATTAACGTAAAGTGAACAACCGAGAAAACTACTGAATCCACTGTGAACACCACAAAAGCACAATCGGACAAGCCGCGTCGCTCTTCTGCACAGCTGACGAGCTCAAACTCTCGCCAGCCACGAGAGAAGATCGTGATAATCGCGGACGCCAAGAAGAAGCTGGTTAAGTAAGTAATGAGAAGCAGAAGATACAACAAGCAAGACGCTAGGCAATCTACATCATGCTGATCCACGTTGGTGTCCCTCAGCCAATCCGCCGGCAACTCGCTATTCCGCCATCCGCCGGTTCCTCCGCTGACATAAACACCACGCGACAATGTCCTGCGGACCGTTATGCCTCTTTCGGTCACTAAAGAACCGTTTGTCTGTAGCTTCAGTTAATGCACGCGCTCAATGCCGCTGCGCTGGTTGTATCATGATGAGCACGAAAGGCCAATAGCAGCGTGCGGCCCCAATCAATCCCATCCTCATTGATCCGCATCCTCGTCTTCCCTATGCTGCGATGCGTATGCTGCCGGATGGACGGCCGGGTTCATTGCTCCGCACACTTATCTGTCCTTGGGCTGCCACACTCGGAACAAACACCGCTCAGGTTGCCCTGCAAAGAATAGCCGCAACGCAGACATACTGGAATACCACGTTGATTCAACTGCCATCGCAGTGATTGACGAACCGCTTTCTCGACAACCACAGGGCAATCGAACCGAGCGTGCCGCCGACAACACCGCCTGCAAGGCCGCTGCCGCCCACCAGCGATACGTCAAAAAGCCCCACCAGCGTTCGATCGAGCCCCATCAGCATAAGCTTCACAAAAAGCCCAAGAACAGGCACGAGGGCCCAGAGCCTCCAATTCGCATAGATGCCTCGACAAGCAGTCTTGAAAGCCTGCTTTCGATCATTCTCATCCTCAAACAGGGCAAGCTCCGGAAAGGCGTCTACTGTCTTTTTTGGTATTTTCATAACGGTACATCAACGACGAGTTCGCAACTCGAATACACTCTGGGCCAACTCGAACGTTTCCTGGTTGACTACTCACAGCCTAATGAGAGAATATTGGCGTGAGTACAAGAGTGAGCTCTGTTCGCGTGTGGCGTCCGAACCCCGGCCATCCCCGGTGGATTCTTGTTGTTTGACGGTCCGCTCGGACGAGTGACCCTCTGATGGAGACACTTGCGCCTTCTTCTGCCTTTAACGTAAACAGTCGCTCTGCGTCTGTCGACGCGGGGCAGGCAGCGGTTCTCCATCCACCGTACGAGCCTTCTTGAGAAGTGCAGCACTGCAAAAAGGAAGGAAACAATGGATAGCCGATTAGTCTGCCAAAGCTGCGCCATGCCCATCGAAGATGGCCTCTACTGCCAGCATTGTACTGATGATTCAGGGAATCTCCAAGAATTCTCCGTGCGCCTGCAGCAGATGTCACAATGGATGCTCAGTCAAGGCCACGCTGATTCCACAGAGGACGCCGCGAAGAAGGCCCGCGAGTATATGGCCAATATGCCTGCGTGGAAGAACCACCCGGAGCTGAGCTGACGGCGGTGAGCAGGCTTCCTTCTACAGAGGGCGTCGAGCGTTACACTTGAATCGAGCTTCCTCCAGCCCGCATTCCTCCGCGTTCTACTATCAAACAAACCCCGCGCACTTGCGTGCACGGGGTATCGTGTGCCTCCCTTGTCGCTGCCCGGCTCAAACGCGGGTGCCGGCAGCTATCCGGCCCCATTCATCATATACTTGTGCATCGCCTCGGCCGCCGTCTTGCCGTCCCCCATCGCCAAGATGACCGTCGCACCTCCGCGGACAATATCTCCACCGGAGAAGACGCCGGGAATGCTCGTCATTCCCGTTTCATCGACTTCGATATTACCCCAACGATTCAGCTTCAGTTCCGGTGTTGTCTGAGTAAGCAGCGGATTCGCTCCAGTACCTATAGCCTCGACGAATACATCACAGGGAATTTCGAACTCACTCCCTTCCACGGGAACAGGACGACGGCGACCGGACGCATCCGGTTCACCGAGTTCCATCCTCTGGCAGCGAATCGTCTTTACCCAGCCCTTCTCGTCGCCGACAATCTCAATAGGGTTAACCAGCAGGTCGAGCTTGACCCCTTCCTCCTCAGCATGTTTGATTTCCTCTACACGAGCAGGCATCTCCGCTCGTGACCGGCGATAGACCAAGGTGGCGCTGTTTGCTCCCAGGCGCAATCCAGTACGAATGGAATCCATGGCCGTGTTGCCACCACCGACAACCACAACATCCTTTCCGCGAATGACGGGCGTGGTTGCCTCTTCACCCTTGTATGCCCCCATCAGGTTGACTCGCGTCAAGTACTCGTTGGCCGAATAGACACCCTTGAGGTGCTCGCCTGGAATGCCCTGAAAAACGGGCAGACCAGCACCGTTAGCAATGAAGATCGTGTCAAAGCCTTCGGTCTCCAGAAGCTGCTTAACTGTATAGGTTTGCCCGATGACAACGTTGCACTCGATCTTCACACCGAGTTCGCGCAGTTTATCCACTTCCTGCTTAATAATGGCCTTTGGCAGACGGAATTCGGGAATGCCATACATAAGCACACCGCCGGCGATATGTAGCGCTTCGAAGACAGTCACGTCGTGGCCCCTCTTGGCCAGCTCACCGGCGCAGGTCAGGCCGGCCGGCCCGGCACCGACGACGGCCACCTTCTTACCCGTTGAGGGCGCAGGTTTGGCAACTTCGCGATAGTTTTCCCGCGCCCAATCGGCGACGTAACGTTCCAAGTAACCGATACCGACGGGATCGCCATTCTTGGTGCGAATACAGACTTCTTCGCATTGCGTTTCCTGCGGGCAAACTCTGCCGGTGATCCCGGGGAGCACGTTTGCCTGATAAAGCAGTTCGGCCGCCCGCTTCATATCATTGTCCGCAACAGCCCCGATGAATCCGGCAATATCGATTCCCACGGGGCAACCTTCCATGCACTTAGCCTTCTTGCATTGCAGGCAGCGATCCGCCTCTTTCTTGGCTATTTCCGAAGGCATCCCCAGGTTAACTTCCTTGAAGTTTCGCCCCCGCTCGCGATGGTCCTGCTCCGGCATAGACTGCCGGGGAATCTTCATTCTTTCAGCCGCTTTCATGGTCACCCTCTAATCCTTGCCGAGAGAATCATCCACCGCCTTCCGGCGGCCCGGTTTTACCAACTTCAGCCGTCACCCGGCGTTCTTGCATTGGCACTTACACTGCCCTTCACCTGATTCATGAAGTCTGTCCCAGGCAGATTTTTCCCAATCACGATAGGCTGCAAGGCGATCTGACAGTTCAGCAAAGTCAACCTTGTGGGCATCAAACTCCGGCCCATGCACGCAGGCAAATCGCTGTTTTCCGTCGACTGTAACGCGGCAGCCGCCGCACATTCCCGTACCGTCCACCATAATGGGATTCAAGGAGGCGATGGTAAGAATTTCCTTGGGGCGAGTCACTTCGGCGACGGCCTTCATCATGGGTACGGGCCCAGCCGTCAGCACCGCATCGACCGGGTTCGATTGATCATCAATCAACTCCTGTAGTTTGCCGGTGACAAACCCCTTGTAGCCGTAGCTCCCGTCGTCCGTACAGGGATAAACCGCATCACAAACAGCCGCCAGCGCCTCCTCCATGATAACATAAGGCTTGCTCCGCCCTCCCATGATCGCCGACACCTTATTTCCGCACGCTTTGAGCGCTCCCGCCTGGGGGAAGATCACGGCGGTTCCCACACCGCCACCAACAAGAACGACATGTCCGTACTTTTCGATTTCAGTGGGGACACCCAAGGGCCCTACGATATCGGGAATCTCCTGTCCCGGTTCCAGGGAAGCAAGTATCTCGGTGGTCGCCCCGATCACTTGAACCGCAAGAGTAATGGTCCCCTCCTCGGGATTCGAGTCGGCAATGGTGAGGGGTATGCGCTCGCCATCTGCACGAGCTCGGAGAATGACAAAGTGCCCCGGCTGGTGCCGATCGGCAACGCGCGGAGCCTCCACAACAATCCACCGGACTTCCGGTGCCAACCATTTTGCTTCGCGAATCAAAAACATAGCGGCGGGACTCTCCAAAAGCTGACTATCAACCTGTGGCAGTTAAGATGAGACCTCCGCAGGTATAAGCAGAGGATGCCGTTTATTATTATAGATGCAAAGCGTACCAAGCAGGGCAAATCGATACAACCGCACGCAAACACGGGACGACAGCGTGCAGAGAGTGGTTCAAGCAAGCTCGATTAGAATGAAGCGGCCAGTCCCCGGTTTCTCCCATGGACTTGCTCTTTGACACTATCGCTATGTCTTTGGGCGCTAAGGTAGGCGATAAAGAGATCAATCAGGTCTTGTATGAACTTCAAACTGATAAGCCAACTATGATGCTTGCTTCATTCCGCACGATTCGCGGATGACAAGCCGCGGGCGCAGCGCGACCCTTGTGGGGGTACGGTCGGGATCGGCAACGCGTTGGCAGAGCACCTCAATGGCGATGGCTCCCATCTGAGCCAGCGGAACATGGACGGTTGTGAGCGACGGTCGCGTCATTCCGGCAACGCGTGTGTCATCGAAACCGACAACGGCCAAATCGTGGGGAACGCGCACACCTGCTTCCTGCGCGGCGGCGAGGATTCCGGCGGCCATCTCGTCGTTTGCTGCATAAACACAGTTTCCCGGTCCCGCCCAGTTACCCAAGTTGTCAACAGCCAAGAGTCTGGCCTTCTCGTAGCTGTAGTCGAGATGATGAATATCCTTCGGATCGCAGGGCAGCCCGCTGGCAGTAAGCACCTCTTGATATGCCTGGCGGCGCATGATGGTATCGGCATTTGTCTGCAATCCGCCAACGAAGATCACCCGCTTGGCCCCGCAGCGTTCGACCAGATGGCGCATCATGGCCAGTGACCCGCTTCGCTGGTCGATCATCACGCTGTCATGGCCAGCGTGTTCGAGAAAGTCATCGAGAATAGTGACGGGACAACGAAAACCGGCAAGCGACTCCTCAATGGAATCGGTAACCTCTGAAACCATGACCGCCATGCCGTCGATGATCGATCGCCGGTTGAATCCTTGGAGAAGCGCGTGGGCGTCCTCCGAATCTTTGGCGGAAGAGACGACGAGGTTGTATCCCAGTTCCCTTGCTTTAGCGTTGGCACCGCGGATAACCTCAGAGTAGAACTCGCCATGTAGGTCAGGCAGCACAAGGCCAAGCATTTCGCTCTTGCGAAGCATGAGTCCGCGAGCGAAGACGTTGGGACGATAGTTGAGTTCCTCGATAGCCTGCTCGACGCGTTGCAGCGTATCCTTGTTGACTAGTTCGCGCCGGTTAAGGACCCTGGAAACGGTACTGATGGATACACCAGCTCTCTTGGCTACGTCTTCGATCGAAACGGCCATTTTTCGTTCCCCCGGACTACGAAAGCTACTGCAAAGCGGCTACAATACCCACTATGGAAGCGCTTTCATTGGTTACTTTGGTGCGATAGTCATGATCAAACATTCCCCCATTATAGCTGTAACGGTGCTCATTGCACTCCTCATGCAATCGGTAGCTTGTGCCAAGGAGCCTGATGCGATTCTTCGGACGGCGCAGACTGATAAGGCACTCGAGTATCATTTCGATAACGCTGATAGCGAGATGCTTGAGGAGATCCAGCGCGGATGTTTCCTGTACTTCTGGAAGGAGGTGGGCGAAGCGGGGTTGGCCAAAGATCGGCGTAAGGCGCCCGTGGCAAGCACGGCCGCGGTTGGCTTTCAGCTTTCCGCTCTTCCCATAGGCGTGGAGCACGGGTGGATCACTCGCGAACAGGGAGCCGAGAGAGCTAAGCAGATACTGTCCGCCCTGATCAGTCGCAAAGACAACAAGCATGAGGGAATTTACTACCACTTCGTAGACTACGATACAGGCGGACACTCATCGAGCGGCTACGAGGAGTTGGCCAGCACAATAGACTCGGCGTTGTTGATGGCGGGTGCGATTCCGTCGGCAGAGTACTTCAAGGGCGACGTGGCAAAGCTCGTCGACAGGCTTCTCGCAGAAGCTGACTGGACGGCGTTTTCTCAAGGGGCACGAGGCGAGTTGTCGATGGGCTGGTATCCACATGAATCTGGTCACCCGGAAGGCAAGGGAACATTTCATAAGGCGCTCTGGGAGTGCACCTCGTGCGAAGAGAGGATCACCTACTTCGTGGCCATCTCCGCCCCAACAGCGAGCCATGCTTTGGACGCCAAGATCTTCTATGGCCTCAAACGCCCGATCGGCCAACATAGGGGGATGCCACCGTATGTCATATCCCCGCAAGGAACAATGTTCCACTACTTCTTCAGCCACTGTTGGATTGATTTTCGCCACATGCAGGCGGACGATCCCGGTTTATTCGGAATGAATTCGCCGCGTGTGGACTGGTTCGAGAACTCACGACGCGCGACACTAACACATCGATCGCGATGCCTGGAAAACGCTGGCCGATTCAAGACATTCGGTGGTAACAGATGGGGACAGAGTGCTTGCGCCGCGCGTGATGGATACGTCGTACCTCACGTCAAACCGAACATGGCCAACGCGGACTGCTGGGCAGATGGAACGGTAGCGCCCTATGCGGCGGGTGCGGCGATCATGTTCACTCCCGAGGAGAGCATTGCAGCCCTGCGAGAATACAGAAACATGAAGTTTCCCAATGTGTGGTGGGATCCAGCCGACGGAGGTTATGGGTTTGTGGATTGCTTCAACATCGACCAGAACTTTGCGAGCGATGACTACGTGGGAATCGATCACGGCCCCCTACTGCTGGGTATTGAAAATGCGCGCACAGGATTGATATGGAAGCTTTTCATGCGAAGCGAGACAGCTAAACGTGGAGTAAAGCGGCTGAAGCTGTCGACACGATAGCTTAAGCAGCTGTGCAGTTATGAGGCTTACTCCTTACCTTGCTCTGCGCGTTCCTCGAACAACCTTAACGTTCTCTTAATACTTATTCCATATGATAGTGTGCGGGTCAGATTGGCGGGCGAGGCGATCGCACCTGTGCACGAGGGGAAGCGCAGGTGCGATGTCGTTATACCACGTGTTTTGTCTGTGTGCAGACGCGCTACCAAGTGTAGTGCACACTGTAAGCAACAACTGATTCCTCCCCAGGCTCTACGGGAACAACGAACCTTATTCGATCGTCGCCGGTTTTCTCAAAGGCCAGACTGGCATCGCTAATCGTCCAAGAAGCGCGTCTGTAGAGTTTTTCGATGACGCAAACCTCGACACGTTCGGCTCTACGATTCCGCAGCGTAATAGTAAAGGCCTCTCGCAGTGACTTCTCGTCCTTGTCCAAATCAAAATCGGTTCGCACGCGATCACCGGTCAATCCATACGCTTCTCCAAGAGAGACTTCGATAGTATCTCCGAGAGCAGCAGGTTTGATTGTGTCGTCGCCTACGAACTCCAACTGGCCGTCATCGCCAAGCCTATAGAAGCGCACAATCCCTTTGGGAATAGACAAACCCAGACGATTCGCCTTCGTGTTACTTATGTCCAGGCTCATCTCCACAGATGTACGAGATTCTGTTCCGTATTGGTGATCCGTCCGATACTGCTCTGTCTTCCATTTTCCGCTGCCCCACTCGTCACTCTCGCTGAGTGTAGCTCCCTCGTACTTGTACAATCGAACACCCCTCACTCCTTCAGCCTCTATGAACTTGCTGCTCTTCGTCTCGCCATCCCGCAATGTCGTGGATCGCTTCAGGCCGTAGACAGGTGCTTCGTCAGCTTTCCCAAGGACGATGCCAGCACCCCCAGTTGACAATCCCGCAAAGGACTCCGATTCGGAGAAATTCGGCAAAGCTGTGGACACTGTATATTGAGCTTTACCTGCATAGAGAGCAATCCTGACATCATCAAAGGTGTGACCGGAAGTGTTCTCTATCGAAGCCCTGCCAGTAATGGAGAACACATCACTGTCGGCAGCGGCAATAACGTCATAATCAGCTCGCCAGCCAAGGCCTTCAGTAATGTAAACAACGCTAGCAGGAGAAGACTGATGAGAGTCGCTGTGAATCAGCCAACTCAGGGTTGGTCTCAACAGAAGATTGCAGTCCATAGTGGGAAACAGCGGTCGGCCAGGTAAGCCGAAACATATGCTTCCGTCTATCTCGACAATCGGGAAGGCGTCAGTCGCGGTCATGAACTCGCTGCCGTCGCCCCACAGCAGCGTTTGCATACGATCCGCAGCGTTGCCATCGTCTTGGCATCGACCCGCCCGGATAATCCTGCCTTCAAGCAACCCAATTCCAGCAGATCCGACCGGTTTGGCAACTTGAAACTTGATTTTTTCGCCTTCGTACTGCTTGAGAAGCGATGACAAGGATGTGGCCTTGCTTGCATAGTTCTGCTCCAAAACGAACCACGTAGCCGACTCTTCTCGCGGCAGCAACATGACGGAACGAGGTTCCACTTGAGTAGTGATATCGTCAAAGCAAATCTCATTAACCCCTTCCTCGAGCTGCAGCTGCAATGAGTCTCGAACAACGGCGAATCCTCTGCCATAGATGGTCAGAGATGATTCGCCGGCAACACACGCACAGGGCACACCCACAGCCACTACCAAGAACACAACTCTGCTGTGCATGACGCACTCCTTGTTAGCAATTGAATCTCGAATAGTAGCTTGCCACAACAACCCGGAGCCGACAAGGGGCCTAGATTAGCGGCGGAACATGATCGACGATGCTCTAATGATATGCCCGAATTGGAAACTGAGTCAAGAAACGCAGCCGGGCACAAACATCTCTCCTTGTGCCCGGCTGATGTCTTTTTGGAATTGGCTCAGAGCGAAAAGTCGCCCGGAGTTGTGCGCTCACCTACGGAAGGACCGCAGGAGCCACTGCGAATACCAAGTCATGGATAAACCCATTGCTGCCGTCTATCAGATACGGTGTAAGCGTGTTCACCAAGGGCTTGACGCACTCGAAAGGTACGATGGCCGGCAAAGCGAATGAAGCAACGGCCAGTGCTCGGAATATACGTTTCTTCATTATTCTGATCCTCTCCGCTATTAGAAGCTCAAGATGAAGTCCACGGTAACCCGCTGATTGAAAATGTCCGTACCCGGATTGACCAGAGGGAATCCGTAGGCCGCACCGAACGACATGTTGGGAGTAAGTTTCCAGCGGAAGCCCAGGTCGCCCCAGAACATCCAAGAACCGGCAACTTCGGAAGAGCCGAAGTTGGTCACATCAAGACCGCCGACGGCCAGAGGCAGCGCATCTGCATCAGACAGATAATGAATGCCATGAAGCTCGAAGAGCGGGAAGAAACCGGGAAGTTCTTCCGGCGATATCTCGTAGTCAAAATGAAGATCCCATCCGAGGACATAGTTAGCATCGTTGTGATCCATAGGGATACGCAGGTTCATATTGCCCAGCATGTGGAATCTGTCCCATCCCTTGGCAACGGTGAGGAACGGAGCAAGCTCATCATTGCCGCCATCGCCACCCTGCAGCACATCACGGTCACCGTTGTGCCACTCCCAGAGCAGTCCACCGGCAAGAATAAACTCATTGGCCTCATCAACGATGATGGCATACTTAAGCCCGATACCGAAATCGTTCCAGCCATCACCTTCAGGAGTAATCGCTGTATCGAGGTCGGAGTAGCCGTCTTTGAATCCGATGAATGCCAAGCGATCGGTCAGAGCAATCTGAACCGGCGCAGCGAAGACATTGGCCTCACCACCACCAAGCTGAGAGTTGGTGGGAAAATCATGCCAGATGTAGACCAACTTCAAGTTAGTGTCTATCCACGGGCCATGGAAATAGATGGGGTTGCCGACCGGCTCAGCAAACTTCTCGTGGAAGTTGGTGTTAGCACGCATGCCGGTGAGGAATCCGGGCCAGAGGATTTCCGGGGTACCGAAGACATTCTCCGAGCTGAGCAGGTACGATGAGCTTCCGAGGGAGAAAGAAGTCACCTCAGTGCTCTCCTTCGTCGTCTCAGTCGGCTCTGCCTTGTCCTGGCCATAAAGGCCAAATGAGTAGGTTCCGGCAGCCATCACTGCCTCAGTTGAACCAAGAGAATCAGCCATTGCGCCAGCAAATGGGAAAATCGCACCCAAAGCAAGCGCCAGTAGGATTGAGGAACGCACTGCAACACCTCCTGTAAAAATGTGGGTAACGGTATGTTGGAATATCGCTCACCACTCTGCTTCAGACCGCTCTTGGCAGAAGATGAACGCTCCCTGTCCAAACCAATACGGACAAGGATTAGAGTATTGAATGTCGACATCGTCAAGCGAATATCTGATGAATTCCCGTAGTTTGCAGTCCAGTTGACAAGCAGCGTATCCCGATGGGGAGCCTGATCAAAAAACTCACAGAGCCACGCGCGCAAGCACGCGAACATCTCGTCAATCTAGGAGGTTTAGAGAACTTGCAGGATAAACACCAAGGTGATCCGCATACGAATCAATACTACCGAATCGCCTGTGATGAGTGCAAAGCGTAAGGCTTTTCACTGAAGAATGCCCGCCCCTTTGCAGCCCAAGAAATCGCGGCAACAAAGCAAGCCCCACACTGTCTCACGCCACGCTCAGCATTGTCTCCCGTGAACGACAAACTGCCCATACTAACCTGTCGGTAGTAGCGACATCCGCCCGGCAGCTTGGCAAACAGCTACTCCGCGGTCAGCTTGATATCAGGGTTTATGACCGAGTTCTTGAACATATTCTGGAACTGAATGGTCACGGTATGGTCTCCAGCCGACAGCCCGTCGGGCAATTCAACGCTCAGCCTGTAGCCATCATTGGTGAAATCGTACTCCATGGGAATCGCGTCCACTCGAACGTCTATGGAGCTGGTAATAATCATTTGGCGATCAGCCCCCCAGGATCCTCGCGATCGCAACCCGTCGTCAAGTTGAAACCGCAGAGTGGTCGGCTCGCCAGCGGTAAGCAGCCCATCTTGCGGTTCGATCATAGTGAGGCGAGGAATCCCAGCGGCCGCATACTTGGCAAAACCCAAGAAAATGGCATAGGCTTCAACCAAACTGTAGTAAGGATCTCGCAGACGCTGCTCCTCTTCGGGATTAGTGAAGAAGGAACTCTCAGTCAAGGCTGCGGTCACTTTGCAGGCCCTAAGGATACCAAACCCGCCCTTATACATCAGTTGGTCGCTCTTGAGTGGAACGCCCGTTGTCTGCTCCAGGGCAAGGCCATCCTGAAGCCCCTGCAATACGTAGCGTGCAAGATCAAGGTTTGCCGGACGGAAGTCCACATCGCGGTGATACCAGACGCTGGTCCTGTTCACCTCGGGTTTGCTGGTGGCGTTGTGGTGACAGGAGAGAAAGAGATCCGCGCCCCATTGGTTAGCTATCTCGCCTCTTTCAGGAAGAGAAACGGCGAGATCCTCTTCTCTGGTAAGAAGCACTTCGGCTTCACAGTAAACGAGGAGATCGCGAAGGTACTGAGTAACGCGCAGATTCATCTCGGCTTCACGGACTCCCGTCGGACCACGTTTGAAGCCTCGCTTATGAGCGTCTCCTCCGTGCCCCGGGTCAAGGCAGATCTTTACCCCCTTGAGATGACGTGCATACGAGGGGATGGGAAACTCGTCCGAATCAATACGTTGAAGAGCGTAGTCTTCGGGAGCATCGTGGAGAGTATTGACGCTCAGCATGGGATCAGGCTCAGTCAGACTAGCATCTCGCGGCCCGGCATGGACGGGCTGAGTTGTCCTGCAACCAGTCAACAGGACGTCCAATGCCAGCGCTGCAATCCCTAGTACGGCAATTCCAAGTACGTTTCGCATCGTCAACCCCCTTCCAAGGCAAGTAGTCAGGCTTCCCCACAGTCATAATAGAGGAGAACGAGATATGCGGCCAGAGGTTTGCATCTGTGGCATGAATCTGTAACACTGTGCACTCTTGCGGACTTGAGGTTGACGTGCTATCCACAGCAACCGTTGAGAGTTGCGAAGGTTAGAAGTCGCAGAGAGTACCGTCACATGGCGTACCTTGCAGGCTCGAGGGGGTGTCGACGGGACTGTCGACCGGCAGATTGCAGGGTTGGGGGAAGGTCGCGGACAACGATCGAATCGAACGACTAACTAGTCTCGGATACATAGAATGACCGCAGTTACACTAGCCAGTCTCAGCGCAAAATTCACATTGACTGACTGGGGTGTGGTGATCGGCTATCTAGCCTTCACTACATACCTGGGTGCAAAACTCGCAGGCAAGCAAGCGAGCATGAGGGACTTCTTCCTCGGCGGAAGGAAGCTGCCTTGGTATGCGGTGAGCGGCTCAATCATAGCAACGGAAATCAGCGCCCTCACATTTGTGAGCGTTCCTTCCATAGTGTTCAGGATGGGCGTGGAGGGCAACTTCAAATACTTGCAGCTGGGACTGATCGGCTCTTTTCTAGCTCGCGTGATCGTAGGCTACGTACTTGTTCCGGCGTACTACAAGAGGGAAATCTACAGCCCGTATGACTACATGGGCAATCAGCTGGGCAATCGGGTCAGATCGATGACCAGCGTTCTGTTCTCGCTGGGTGGTATTCTCGGCCAAGCCGCCAGAGTGTACCTGACGGCCCTTGTGCTCGAGGTTGTACTCCGGGACCAGCTTGTGTGGCTTAGGGATGTAACGGGCATTCCTGTCCTGGCATGGGCGTTGATTCTGATAGGAGCGGTCTCGGTCGGGTGGACTTTGATCGGCGGTATCACAACGGTCATCTGGACTGATGTGATACTCTTTCTCGTGTTCCTTCTTGGAGCCGTTGTTGCGTTAGGAGTTGTTGCGGCCAACCTTCAGGGCGGCTTTGCGGAGATGTTGCGTATCGGTTGGAATGCCCCCGGATGTGGATCTTGGGGGAAATTCACTTTCTTTGACTTCGACATGAGTCTAACGCGACAGTACACGATTTGGACGGCGGCAATAGCAAGTACATGGGGAGGGCTAGGATCTTACGGCACAGATCAGCTACTCGCTCAGCGGATGTTCTGCTGCAAAGATCAAAAGGATGCCCGCTGGGCGATAATCAGCAGTACGGTCGGCCAGATTGTCACGCTAACAGTGATGTTTGTCGGTGTAGGCCTGTACGCATACTACAAGCAGACTCCCGCTGTGGATGTACCTGCGGAGTTCCTCAGCGCTCCAGCTCATCCGGATTTTCCCATGCTGCGTGGCGAAGCGCTGGAGATGTTTAATAAGAAGGCGGAGAATATCTTTCCAATCTTCATCCTGGAGAAGTTGCCGACTGGGTTGCGCGGCTTGATCATCGCGGCGATATTTGCAGCTGCGATTTCCAGTTTGATGGGCATTCTGACAGCCCTGAGCCAAGTAGTAATGTCAGCATTCTACAACCCATTGCGCGAGCGGACGTTGAGGCAGCGAGGAATCGACGTCTCACTTTCGGCGAATATCGAGGAGCTTGCCGAGCAAGGTGAGGCATCAGCGGAGGATAAACGTTCGGTGCTGGTAGGCCGGTTGATGGTCTTGTTCTGGGGTGTTGCACTCTGTGTCATGGCATACTTCGCCCAGTATGTGGCAGCACACTACAAATCCATCCTGGATCTGGGACTGGCGATGGTCGGATACACGGGTGGCGCTCTGTTGGCGGGTTTCGCACTGGCATTCCTGCCCCTCAAGATAGATGGCCGCGGATTTATGTGGTCGGCGCCGCTTTCCGTCTTCTGTGTATTCGGTCTGGTGTGGCATGAGGACTGGACGCATGCAATATGCTGGGCAGGAGGCCTGATCCTACTAGCCACATGGGTTTGGTGCCTGCTTTTCGGGGAAGGGCATGGCGTTGAACTTCCAGGAACGAAGTTCGAACGCAACAAAGATTGGGCCAAGACAATAGTACTGTGTATAGGAATTGCCCTTATGCTGTGTATCAACTACTGGGCGTACAAGGAAGTCCCAGTGGAAGATGGCACAGTCGATTACGTCAGCATTGCCTGGCCTTGGTACATACCATTTGGTAGCGCGGTAGCATTCGTTTTCGGCTGGTTATTGGCCAGGAATCGCGATACATCAAGCTACTAGTGGTAAACACGAATACTTACAGATCGAATGGGGGACAAAGTCAAATGAAGGTCATGACAGGTCGCAGCGCGGCGCGTTTGGCGATATCATCATTCGTATTGGCAACGCTCATGACGGCTTCAGGCTGTCATACCGGTGCGAAACTACCCGGCCAAGCACGGGCGATTTGGGTGACGCGATTCGACTACAACAAACCCAACGATATTGTCCGCATTATGGACAATTGCAGGAATGCGGGCTTCAACATGGTGCTGTTCCAAGTAAGGGGAAACGGAACAGTGTCCTACAAGTCCAAGATTGAGCCGTGGGCAGAACAGTACAACTTCCGAGATCCTGGGTTTGACCCACTCGCTCTGGCAATAGATGAGGCTCACTCGCGCGGAATGCAATTGCATGCATGGGTAAATGTGATGCCGGCATGGCGAGGACCAGGTACACCGGCAATCAAGGAACAGCTCTACCATGCTCATCCCGATTGGTTCTGGTATGACAAGCGTGGTGTGCGACAGCCAATACGACACCAAGTAGGCAAAAAGACTCGCGACTGGTACGTCAGCTTGAATCCCTGCTTGCCTGAGGTGCGACACTACTTGGTAGACCTGTTCAGGGAGTTGGTGACCAATTACGACGTTGACGGATTGCATATGGACTATATCCGGTTCCCCAATGAGCCGGTAGTCAAGGGCGAAAGGATTCCAGACTATCCGCGAGATAAGCGCACTTTGGCCCTGTTTCGCAAAGATACGGGACATACTCCGGACTCCAACAAGAAGTCATGGACCCAGTGGCGAACTGAGCAGGTTACTCGGCTGGTATCCGACGTGCGTCAGATGATGAAGCAAGCGAAACCTTCGGCAGCGTTGAGCGCCGCAGTTGGCTCAGTGCCGCAGAGAGCGTTGAAGCACTACCAGGATGGGCAGAGATGGCTAGAGCTTGGCCTCCTCGACGCGGTATGCCTGATGAACTACACCCCCGACGCAGAAGAGTTCACTTCGAGGATCAAGCCGTGGCTCGAGTTGGACTCGGGGGTACCAATCCTGCCAGGGCTATCGATTTCGGACAAGCCGAGTGTCGCAGAGGGGGCAAATACAGCGGCCAAGGAAATCGCGATCGCACGATCAATGACAGGCAACTACTGCGTGTTCGCCTACTCTCGGCTTTTCGATTCGTCCGATAACGAATTTGCAAAGCAAGGTAGTAAGGCCTCTAGGAAGCGAGCAACACGTCGAGGGCATGTTCTCCCGGAGATTGGCAGACAGATGGCCAACCAGTAGGCCAGAAACATTCCAAGCTGTCCGATACGACCCGAGGGAGTTGGCACCCAGGAATCAGCCAAGTCCTGGCGGAAGTATCTTAATAGTTACGGCTGCTGCACCTTGAACATGAGCGGTGTGCTGGAGTACACTCCTATAGCGGGGTGGTTGTGCGCCTGCCACCGGGGGTGAGGTACATCGTCGCAGTTGCTGAGACAGGTTTTTCGTATCTCGCGGCGCCGCCAGCCGTAACGAAACGGGAAAGAACGGCATGCAGCTTCTGGCGACCACGCAAGCAGTTGGCCTGAGAGGGTCACACCAGGGGGAACAATCCGTAGTTGGTACAAAAGAGGCAAAAGGCATCCGCTGGTACAAGAAAGTCACGATTCCGATAAGGAAAGTGGCCCTGTTATGGAGTGCAGGAAATGACAAGTGAACGAAAAGCCGGAACGGCAATCGTCGTTGGCGCGATTGTTGCAGCAATGTGCCTGGTATTCAGTTGCGGGCAGACACCGGCGGCCGCTGCGGAGGAGCCGTCAAGGGGATTAGGCGGACCAACCTCACACGCGATGCACCAGCCGACAGGCCCTTTGAGCGGTGTTACGGTTTTCGTTGGGGCCGGACACGGGTGGACGGCCGACACAAACGGTGTGTCCGTAGCTGAGAACCCTGTGACTCCGACGCCCGCATGGTGTCTTCAGCGCCCCGTGTTGCTGGGAATGGCTGAAGACTACGGCAATCTGGAGCAGCTAAACTACATGGTGCACTATGCATTCAACGCCGGCGCAACCGTAGTGCCGCTGCGGCCCGCCGGGCACCAAGTCATTGAAATCGTACTGGACAACGATGATCCCGGCGTCACCTATGAAGGTAGTTGGGTTAACACTAATAGTGTTACTGCTACACGGTATTACGAGAACCACACGACAACATCGGGAATTCCCTTTCGCAAGGCGGACACGACGAGCAATGGGCCGGAAACAGCCGTCGCTCATTACGATCCCGGCATAAGTGTCACTGATTTCTACCCCGTTTACTGTTTCACGCGTGCGGGAACGGATAGAGTACCCCAGCTTTATCGCATCAAGCACAGTGGCGGCGTCTCAGAAGTAGTCGTAGATCACCGCAATGTAGGTGACGGATGGGTTTGGTTAGGCGAGTATCACTTTGACGCCAGCGACGAGAACTATGTCGAAATAAGCAATCTCTCATCGGTTTCCGGCGTTGTAGTATCGGACGCCATTCGCTGGGGATGCGGCATGGGCGACGTTGCGCGGCCACTCGGGACCAATGGAGTAACGGCGATAAGCGGATATCCGCGCAGCGAGGAAGCTCAGCGTTATTGGGCCGAAAGCGAGTGGGGAAACAAAGCAGTTGGGTTTGACGGAGCCGATTTGTGGAATTCCAGTGGTTCCGATTACAACGACAACGTGAGTTGCGGCGGACGATTGGCTCGTCAGATGAATCAGGTTCCTGCAGGCGGTGTTCAGGTTGACAGGTGGAAGAGAATACACCTTGAATTTCACACAAATGCGGCCACAGGAGCGGGGAGAGGTTCCTTCGCTCTGATCACAACAGCGAGCAGCGGCCCCACGACATACCAAGAGGACTTCGCTGAGACACTCTCTAACGAGTTCGAATCTGATCTGTTCATTCTTGACGACGAGTTCGAACACGAATGGCAGGACTTCGTCAGAGTCACCTATGAATCCAACTACGGCGCCATCAGTCAAGCGGCCAACGGTGATGAGTTCGACGCGACGATCCTTGAAGGCGGACATCACGACCAACAAGAGGATGCCGAGTTGCTGCGTGACAGCCGCGTGCGCGCGGCCATGGCTAGAGCAGCTCTGCACGGCATAATCAAGTTCCTCAACACTCTCCCAGGCAGTGAAGTAAGCTTGGATTTTGCTCCGGATCCCCCGCGCGACGTGCGCATTGAGGATTTGGGAGCTGGTGATGCGCGTATCTCCTGGATCGCCCCGCTTTACGATGACGCTCGTGGTGATCCGGCCACTGGATATGTAGTGTATGTCTCCACAAATGGATATGGCTTTGGCCAACCAGTCGTGTTGGGGAACGTACTAACAACCACGTTGTCCGGCATACTGACAGAGAAGACGATGTACTATCGGGTGGCTGCAACGAACGCCGGAGGCGAATCTACGCCGTCCGAGGTCGTGGCAATCCGACGTCCTCAATCAGGCGTGGCCGAAGTGATAGTGGTCAATGGCTTCGACAGGTTGCGTCGCGAGCAAAACCCCATTGTGGAATTCACTCAACCAGCAGGTTACGCGGGTCTGTCGATCGAGAGGCCCTATTGGAGGCAAGCGAATTCCTTTGACTACGTCAGGCAGTTCGCGGACGCGCTTGCGGCGAATACCGTGGGATTCGTCTCGTGCAGCAACGAAGCGATTACGGATCAGCACATCGACTTGCAGGACTACAAGATTGCGTTGTGGATTCTGGGAATGGAAAGCGAAGAGGATTCAACCTTCAGTTCGCTCGAAAGAAACTATGTTTCTTCGTTTCTGAATAACGGCGGCGGTTTGTTCGTGTCGGGCGGCAATCTCGGTTATGACCTGATCGGGCAGGGCAACGGAACAACGTTCATGCGCGATGTTCTGAAAGCCAACTACGTCGCGGATGATTCGGGCGACGTCACTGCCAGCGGAACCGGGGGCATCTTCAGCGATATTGGCGTCATCGACTTCGACCTAGCCAACGGATCCCCTTACCGTGTATACTCGCCGGACGAATTGGCCACGTGGGACGGGTCGACGGTAAACCTAACATATCAGCCGAGCGGCGGCGTTGCAGGTGTTCAGTACGACTTCTGTGTGTACCGCACGGTAGTGCTAGGGTTCCCATTCGAGGCCATCACGTCAGCGAGTGCACGTGCCGCCCTCATGGAGCGGATTATTGACTTCCTGGGGAATATCTCGGGTGCCCTGCCGTTTGACTACCTGTCACTGGATGGGGGATTCAACTACGGTCCTGACTGTGACATCGACCTGCACGACTACGCGTTGTTCGGTTTCTGCCTCAATGGCCCCGAGAATCCTCACCAGCCAGGCAGCGATTGCGCGCACATGGACGGAGATGGCGACGGGGATGTCGACCTAGATGATTTCGCGTTATTCCAGGAGTTGTTCACCGGAAGCCTTTAATCGAAAGCTGTTGCTGCGACGGTCGAATCAGTCGCCTTGCCAGCGATGGAAGACGACAGCCGCTCGGCCATGGGTAGCCTTTACATGTTTATTGAAGTTGGTTTTAGCCAACAGCATAACGGCTGAGTCACAAAGGAGCATGGGTAGAATGAAGTCTCGATGGATTCCGCTACCAGTCATTCTGGTGGCCTTCTGCGCAACCGTACCTGCCTTGGCCCTCGGCATGAACGGTGAGTCGTCCGATGAGCTGGCCAAGGTGCGCGAAGCGGTTTCTGCATCCTCCCTACTGCCGCATGCGGTCATTGACAAGATCGAATGGAATGGGGGTATCGCCAGTGTGTATATAACTCTGGCAGAAAGCGCACGAAGTGTGCAGCTGGACGATCTGCAGATCGAGGGATTCTCCGCAATGATAGCTGGAGCGTTGCACGGTAACGACGAGATCGCCGGCGTGCGAGTCAGAATACGTTTGAGCAAATCCAGTGATTACGGAACTCTTGAACAACTTAGACTGTCTCCGACTGCTCAGGAGGTGGAACACAAGTGGAGGAAAGGCCCTGATCTGAGCGAAGACATAGCTCTTACATCGGGCCTGCGCACGACCGTCACCAACGCAGCCCGACAGCCAATTGGCGCTCTCACCGGAGTCACGGTCTACGCCTCTGCAGGACACGGCTGGACTGCGTATAGCACAGCATGGGAACTGCAACGGCCTGTATTGTGGGAAATGGCTGAGGACTACGGGAACATTGACCAACTTAACTACTTCGCACAATACGCATTCAATGCGGGAGCCACGGTTGTTCCGCTGCGACCGGTCGGCTGGCAACCCATCGAAATCGTCATTGATAACGATGATGCTGCGGTAACGTATACCGGCACCTGGAGTACGAGCACCTCGACCAAACACTATGAAGGTTCTTACGCATCGGGAGTCAGCTATCGCTACGCGACAACGTCGCCAACAGAGACGGCCGTTGCGCGGTACACGCCAACTATCACCGAAACTGGGTTTTACCCAGTGTACTGTTTTGCGTTGGCTTCCACCAACCGCGCGCTGCAAACCTATCGCATTGGCCACAGCGGAGGAATCAGTGAAGTAGCGGTTGATCACCGCGAGGTCGGTAACGGCTGGGTATACCTGGGCGAATATCATCTTGAAGCCGGCGGAAGTAACTACGTCGAGATTACCAACAAAAGCACCGACGGTGACAATGTGATTGCCGACGCGATTCGGTGGGGTTGCGGTGCAGGTGACATCTCTCGCCCCGGGCCGGGATCGATAAGCGGATTCACGCGGGACGAGGAGGCGCAGCGTTACTGGGCACATTCTGAACTGGGGAATAACGCCTCGGGCTTCGACTCCTCGATTTGGAACGGAAGCGGCGATGATGGAAGTGACAACGTCCGCACCGGAGCCAAGGTTGCACGGGAGATGAATCAAGTTCCAGCAGGCGGCGTGCAGGTCGATCGTTGGAAAAGGGTGCACCTGGAGTTTCACACTAACGCGCACACTGGGTCCGCCAGAGGACAAATCTGCCTGATAACGGATTTGGGAGCAACAACTTACCAGACAGAGTATGCAACGATTCTGTCAAATGAAGTGGACGCCGACATGGCGATCATGGATGACACGTTCGAACACTCGTGGGTGGATCGAACGAGCGCAACAGTGACGAGCTCGTACGGTGCGATTTGCACTCCAGCCAATAGCAACGAATTCGATGCAACGATAGTGGAGTTGGCGTTTCATGACAATGAGACTGATGCGCAGCTTTTGCGTGACCCTAGAGTTCGTTCGGCCATGGCGCGCAGTTGCGTCCATGGAATTATCAAGTTTCTCAACACGCTTCCTGGTAGCGAGATACCGCTCGCATTTGCTCCGGACACTCCGCGCAACGTCCGTGCTACCGATGCCGGCAATGGTAACATAACGCTTTCGTGGGAGGCCCCCCTATCTGATGGTGCTCGCGGCGATGCGGCGACTGGCTATGTTGTGTACACATCTGAAAACGGGTACGGCTTTGGAAGCCCGATTGTATTGGGGAATGTTCTGACAACAACTATCTCCGGCGTGCCAACGGAAGAAACACATTACTTCCGGATTTCCGCAACCAACAGTGGTGGAGAGTCAATGCCATCCGAGGTGCTCGCCGTACGCCGACCGGCATCAGGCACAGCTAACACAGTGATCGTCAACGGGTTCGACAGATTACGAAGAGATCAGACTCCGGTTCAAGTATTCACACAACCGGCAGCGTATGCAGGCGATTCCCTGGAAAGGGCGATGTGGAGAAAATCAAACTCATCGGACTACGTGGTACAGTACGCAGAGGCATTGGCAGCCACGACAATCGGATTCGTAACTTGTGCAAACGAGGCGATTATTGATGACCAGGTGGACCTTACTGATTACGATATTGCCCTTTGGATTCTGGGAATGGAGAGTACTGAGGACTCCACCTTCGACGATACGGAGCAGGACAAGGTAACCGAGTTTCTGGAAGGTGGTGGAGGCCTGTTCGTATCCGGCTCGCAGATTGGTTATGATCTCATTAACCAGGGAAATGGCAGCAGCTTCATGACAGACATGCTGAAGACTGGCTTTGTCAGTGGCGATGCTGGTACGACGCAGGCAAGTGGATCAGGTGGCATCTTCAGCGACATAGGGACCTTCAGCTTCTCCACTGCATCGGGCTCGCCCTACCGAGTTGACTCACCCGATCGACTATCGACATTGGACACAGCTGAGGCAGTGTTTGCCTACAGCGGCGGAGCCGGCGGGATAGCTGGCGTACAATACGACTTCTGCGCCTATCGAACTGTCGTGTTGGGATTTCCATTTGAGGCTATCAGCTCTTCAAGCACCAGAACAGCAGTCATGCAAAGGGTGATCGCCTATCTGGAAAGCATTCCGGGAGCCGTGCCCTTCGACTATCTGTCACTGGATGGGGGACTCAACTACGGTCCGGATTGCGACGTGGACCTGGACGACTATGCGTTGTTCGGCTTCTGCTTCAACGGTCCCGAGAATCCCCACGCGTCAGGCAGTGACTGCTCACACATGGATGGAGACGGAGATGGCGACGTCGATTTGGATGATTTCGCCCTCTTCCAGAAGGTGTTCACCGGGCCACGCTAATGAGCGGGTGCCATTCACATCCTGCGTGACAACCGGCAGTTAGAGCAGGCCGGCATCTATCGTAATAAGGAGAGCCATGCCATTCGGATGCATGGCTCTCTGTGTTTGCGCGAAGATGACGAATGCCAATTGGCAATCAGAGCTTTCTAAGCAAAGCCTGGGCAACTCCGAAACCGGCTGAACCAAGCATGTACGCAAAGCACAGCAGCGTATCCAAGCGATGGGGCCTTTGCTTTCTAGCCAAAAGCCGCTATGTTGGCGTCTTGTTTTGCCATCAACTTCAACCTAACAATCAGTTGGGGTATTTGATGTAGAAGGCTTATTGGCCGTTATTAAGGATGTACCCGAGGGTTGTGGGCTATCGAAAAGCGGTGCGTTTTTGCGTGCCCGTGAGTCTGCCGAAAAGAGTCATCCACATCTTCAGCCAATGAGCATGGGTGATGCTCGAGTCGCCCCAGCCTTCCGGCGAGAATGACGGCACGAGTCTTGCCAGCAACACCAAGGGGTAATCGCCCGGCCATCCGTTTTGTGGCAGCCGGGCATGACTTTGCTAGCACTATTCTTTTAACACGCGCAGCAAGACTGCATAGTCTGGCCGAAGCCAGTGACAAAACTAACATGGCCGAGACAGCAGCTTGCGGGAGGAAAGCGATGGGCAAGAGCCTTTTCATCTGCGGCATTGATCAAGGAGCAGGAAGCAGTGTTGTGGCATTGGGATTGTTTGGGGCACTGCGCAAGGCGGTCAAAGAGATCGGCTTCTTCAAGCCCGTGGGTGGCGGTGCGGGGGACAAGAGCGTAGCAGTCATCAAATCAGCGTATGGTCTGCCGGACGACCCTTCCGCCATGTGCCCACTTACCCTGGGAGACGCACGGGAAGCTGTAGCTCAAAGCGCTTCGGAGGATCTGCTCAAACGAATCGAGAGTAGCTTCGAGAAGACTCAGCAGGGCAAGGAGTTTATGCTCATCGAAGGAATCACGAGCCAGCGTGCAACCGGTGTTGCCGATCTCGCCCTCAATGAGAACGTGGCGGCAGCGTTGGGCAGCCCTGTTCTTCTGGTAGCGCGCAGCCGCGGTGATGATGTCAAGAGCGCTGTTGAGGAGGTCATGGCATCGATCCTGACAGCAAAGGAAGGGTTCGAGGCGCAGGGATCGAGCTTGCTAGGTGTCGTTCTCAATCGTGTCACTGACAGCTGCTACGACGAATTCAAAGAGAAGGCGAGCGAAGCTCTGAAAAAAGCGGGGGTTCCTTTGTACGGCATACTGCCGGAGCTCTCCTTCCTCAGCTATCCAAAGTTAGACCAAATCGCTGCGGAATTGGAGGCAGAAGTCCTCACCGGCAAAGATGGTTTGGCAACAGTGGCAACGAAGGTTCTCATCGCCGCGATGGAGCCGCGAAACTTCCTCAAGCACTTGGACACAGAACAGGCGCTGGTAATCGTCCCGGGCGATCGCGAGGCCATTCTCGCGACTCTTGCTTGCACGCAAAAGTCCGGAGCGCATCGCTCAGTCTCTGGCGTAGTATTGACTGGTGGTCTCATTCCGGCACCTGAAATAGTCAACCTTATGGAGGAAGTAACAGGGCCGAACTTGCCACTGCTTTCCGTTAAGACCGACACGTTCACGACAACGCAGAGAATCCAGACAGTCAGCGTGGACATTCGGCCGCAGGATCGAGACAAGATCGACACGGCAATCTCAGCAGTAGCAGACAAAGTTGAGCATGAAAAGCTGTGGAAATCACTTGAGATGCCACGGCCTGCCAAGCAGAAGAGTGGTTCAGATGCCTTCCTAGATAAGCTCATAGAGCAGGCCAAAGCTTCAGGCAAGCGAATTGTCCTTCCCGAGGGCGATGAACCCAGGACGGTCAAGGCGGTGAGTAAGATTTTGCGCGATAAAGTCTGTCCCGTGGCCCTCCTCGGCGATCCGGACAAGATACAAGCCGCGGCCAAAGAGGCCGGTGTCAGCCTCAAGGGCGATGTGGAAATCATCAAGCCGTCTGATTATCCCAAGTTTGATACGTATGTGGAGACCGTCGTCGAATTGCGCAAGGGCAAACGCGGCGGAATGACGCCCGAAGTGGCCCATCAATGGCTCAACGAGTCAACAATCCATTTCGGAACACTCATGGTCCAATGTGGCGATGCTGCGGGTCTGGTGTCCGGAGCGATTCACTCAACAGGCGACACGATTCGGCCCGCACTCCAGATCATACGAGTCAAGCCTGAAGTAGGCGTCGTGTCTAGTGTATTCTTTATGGCCCTCAAAGACCGCGTACTTGTATACGGCGACTGCGCGATAGTCCCCAATCCAAACACTCAAGAGCTGGCTGCGATCGCCCTTTCATCGGCTCAGACGGCGCGAGCTTTCGGCATTGAGCCGAGAGTTGCCATGCTCTCCTACTCGACGGGGAAATCGGGAGCTGGCGAATCAGTTGACAAAGTTGTTGAGGCCACCAAGCTCATCAAAGAGAGAAACCCTGATTTCTCGATTGATGGTCCACTGCAATACGATGCAGCAATCGACCCACAAGTCGGCAAGCTTAAGCTGCCTGATTCCCCAGTCGCAGGCAGGGCAAATGTATTCATTTTTCCAGATCTCGACGCGGGGAATATAGCATACAAGGCTGTCCAGCGGTCGGCGGGAGCGCTGGCTGTCGGTCCTGTGCTTCAAGGGCTGAACAAACCGGTCAACGACCTTTCCCGCGGATGCAGTGTGGACGACATCGTCTACACGGTTGCGGTCACCGCCATTCAAGCGGCAGCCGGCTAGCCTGCCCGGTGTGCAGCCGTTGCACAAACTGCAGAACCTCGGCCATCATGGCCATAGCGATAATGGTAAACGGTTAGGAACACAGCTAGACATTGGCAGAAGGCTCCAAAATGAAGATCCTGGTAATCAACTGTGGCAGTTCATCGATTAAGTACAAGCTCTACGACATGGCCGACGATCACGAAATGGCGGCCGGGCTGATAGAGCGTATTGGCGAAGACCATTCGCGTACAATTCACTCCGTCGGGGGAGAAAAGATCGAACGGAATGAGACAATCGCCACCTACGAGCAGGGCGTAGAGCAGATCATCCAACTGCTCACTACATGCGGATCCCCGCCGCCAATCAAGGATGCGAGCGAAATCAACGGTGTGGGACACCGCGTCGTTCATGGGGGTGAGGCTTTTGCTGAATCTGTAATCGTCGATGACAAGGTGGAAGCGGCGATTGAGTCTTGCGCCGAAATGGCCCCGTTGCACAACCCCGCTAACTTAGCAGGTCTTCGAGCTACGACCGCCAAACTGCCAGGCAAGCCTCAGGTGGCCGTCTTTGATACAGCCTTCTTCCAGACAATGCCTCCAGCTGCATTCCACTACGCGGTTCCGTACGAGTGGTACAAGGAGAAGCACATTCGCCGTTACGGGTTCCACGGCACAAGCCATCGCTACATTACCGCCAGAGCGGCCGAGCTACTTCATAATGATAAACCAAACCTCATCACTCTTCACCTGGGCAACGGCTGCAGCATGTCGTGCATCAAAGAGGGGAAGGCTGTCGACCAGACAATGGGCCTTACACCACTGGAGGGTTTGGTCATGGGCACGCGATCGGGCGATTTCGATCCCGCCATCATCTTCCACATGATTCGTGAAGGCCTGTCCATAGATGAGGTCCGCAACGCGGTGGAGAAGAAGAGCGGCCTGCTGGGGCTCAGCGGAGTATCTCGCGACATGCGGGATGTAGAGCAAGCCGCGGCAGAAGGCAACGAGCGTGCAGCCCTCGCTCTGGATGTTTTCGCGCATCGCTGCAGGAAGTATGTTGGAGCTTTCCTGGCCGAGCTTGGAGAGTGCGATGCACTAGTTTTTGCCGGCGGTGTCGGCGAGAACGGCTGGGAGATGCGAGCCAAGATCCTCGAAGGGCTAGCTCCTCTGGGCATTGAACTGGACGCCAAAGCAAATGCATGCCGTGCCAAGCAGCCGGTATGTGTAAGCACGAATACCAGCAAAATCGGAATCTGGGTCATACCGACAAACGAAGAGCTCATGATCGCCCAGGACACCATGCACTTGGTCTCCTAGCACCGCGGGAAACTTCTCGTAACAGAAAACCCACTCACGCCGCAATGGCCCAACACAGGTTGCCGCTGTTGCGGCGTTCTTCATGCGCATGCATTGGGGTCACTTCGATCGCCTGGATGCGCCGTTTCCTGGCTTCTTCGCGCGTCGAATCTCCGGTGCATCGCTACCATCGTCCGATATTGTACTGTAGGTGCCGTAATCGTCAGCTTGCTGTGAAGAACCGACAATCTGTTTGCCGCCGGAGCGCAAAATCGCTACAATTTACTTTATGAAAACGCTTTCGGTCCCGCCGGACCGAGCTGCACGGTTAGAATACTTCACTCGCCCCGAGGAACTGTTCCGAAATGCACACCACTGCTGTTACAGATCGTTTTGGCGCCGCCAACGCCGAGGAACAAACAACCATTGGCAACGAGTTCGGCCACTTCTCCGCAGATGGCAAGGAGTTCATAGTCACCGATCATAACACGCCGAGGCCGTGGGCCAACATCATCGCCAATTCGCGAATGGGCCTTGCCGTCACGCAGACCGGTAGCGGCTTCACCTGGATTGACAACTCGCAGTTGGGCACTATCACGCGATGGCAACAGGACCTCGTGCGCGACAGCTCAGGCAAGTTTCTCTTTGTGCGCGATGCGGCCACAGGAGAGTTATGGTCAGCAGCACCAGCCCCCGTCCTTGCCCAGTACACGGACTACGCATGCCACCACGGTCTTGGCTACACCACTTTCAGGACAGGATATTCACGCATCTCGATTGATTGGACCCTCTTCTGCCCACCGGACAAGACTGTCGAGCTCTGGCTGGTGCAGTTGACCAACAACTCAAGCGAGGATCGGCGTCTCGAACTGTGCCCCTTTCTCGAATGGTCAATGGGCGTCACGCCGGACCCACGACGAGAGTTTCACAAGCTATTCATCGAAACCTGGCCGGACCTAACACGCTCGGCAGTGTTTGCTCGCAACCACATGTGGGACGTACCATCCGCGCAATATGGCCACTGGAACACCGACTTCGCCTACACGGCCGCTCTCGCCTCGACAGCCAAGCACCAGTCAATGCTCGGCGATAAGCAAGCGTTCTTCGGCCGCTATCGAAATCCTTCAAGCCCGGTTGCTCTCAGCCGATCGAACTGGCCTGCACGTTTCGGACGGCACGAGGATCCGATTGCAGCGATAAGAAACAGTGTCACGCTCGCCGCAGGCGATACGACACGAATCGGATATGTTCTCGCAGTCGGATCGACCCCTGAGGAGACGGAAGGGCTGATCGACAGCTATCGTGAATGTAAAGCCATTGAGAATGCGCTTGTCAGCGTCCGCGACGATTGGCAAAAACGTCTGGCAAAACAGCGAATAACCACTCCAGACAAATCGCTGGACTGCCTGGCGAACGATTGGCTACGCTATCAGGTAATCTCCAGCCGCATCTGGGGGCGATGCGGGTATTACCAACAGAGTGGTGCTTACGGCTTCCGCGATCAACTCCAAGACTCTCAGATCTGGCTTCCTATTGAGCCGGAGCGATGCCGGCAGCAAATCAACATGCACGCGAAGCACCAGTTTGCCGATGGATCCGTCCACCATTGGTGGCATCCGTTAAGCGAACAAGGCCTGATTACTACGATGACGGATGACCTCCTCTGGCTAGGATTCGTCACCGCAAACTACATCAAGGAAACAGGCGATCTGTCGGTTCTTCAGGATCAAGCATCGTTTCTGAATGATGCAGCGCCGGCATCGATTTTGGAGCATGTAAACCGAGCATTCGCTCGCGTGTTCCGACGAACAAGCCCACGCGGTATTCCGCTCATTGGCGCCGGCGACTGGAACGACGGGCTAAGCGCTGTGGGAATCCAGGAGAAAGGTGAGTCGTTCTGGCTTGGACACTTTCTCGTCGGACTACTGATTGACTGGGCGGAAATATACGACCGTGTCGAACGAAAAAACGAAGCTGACGACTTCCGCGCAAAACGAAATGCCCTGATCGAAGCGATCAACAAGCACGGATGGGACGGAAACTGGTACGCCAGGGCGACCCGTGATGACGGGACAGTGCTGGGTTCGGCCAAGAACGAGTTCGGTAGGATTTTCCTGAACGCCCAAACCTGGGCAATTCTCAACGATGTCGCTCCGCCCGATAGGGCACAATCGGCAATGGCCGCTGTAGAAGAGCACTTGGTTACTGATATTGGGACCCTGTTGCTAACGCCGGCCTTCTGCAAGCCTGACGAGACGATCGGTTACATCACTCGCTACGCGCCAGGCTTGAGAGAAAACGGTGGCGTCTATACTCACGCAGCGTGCTGGGCCATCGCGGCGGCATGCAAAACCGGCAACGCGGCACTCGCAGGACGCATGCTGAACGCGCTCAACCCGACTAGAAGAAGTCCCGAGGCCTATTGGGCAGAACCATATGTGACGCCAGGTAACATTGACGGACCGGAATCGCCCTACTTCGGACGCGGTGGCTGGACCTGGTACACCGGATCGGCGGCTTGGCTGCAGAGAGTTATCACCGACTGGGTACTCGGCGTCCGAGCCGAGTGGGATGGCCTGCGTGTGCAACCCTGTCTACCGCCCGACTGGCAACAGGCATGCATGGATAGACCCTTCCGAGGTAGTGACTACCATATCGAGATAGTCCGCGGCAAAGGCCGAGAAACTGGGACTCTGGAACTGACAATGGACGGAAGGAAGCTTGCAGACAACCTCATTCCACCGTCAAAATCGCCCGGCAAAAAGTACAACATTGTAGTCGAGTGTTAGGCAGTATTTGTTTCACCAACACTGCATAAGCCAATGAAAATAGGCTGGTAATACGATGCCAATCAAAACAGCAATCTGTCTGCCTGCTGCAATATTAGTATGCGCTCACTTCGCCCTGGGAAACACGCCGATGGCTCCTGGCAGCGGGATCTCATCTACCGACCGCGCTTATCTCCGTGGCCTTGCGGAGGACACCTGGGATTGCATTGCCTACTATGTCGAACCTGCGACAGGTTTGCCGTACGACACAAGTGAGTGCGGCGAGTTCTCCTCGGTCACCAATCTGGGCTACTACTGTGCGACATGTGCACTCGCCTGTCGCATGAATATGGTTACCGAAGAAGAAGCCACAAGGCGCGTCCGACAAGTTCTCGATGCCTACGAAAGATTCCAGACCTACGAAGGTTTTTCGCAATCGTGGAACAGTGTTCGAACACTAAAGCCCGCTCCTCACGATACGATGATCTCGATAATCGACTCCGGCAACATGGCCGCCGGGTTTGCCCTTGCCGCAGTGGGTCTGCCGGAGATACGGGACCAAGCCAACGGTATTCTCAGCCGCATGAACTGGACAGCCTTCTATGATCAAAGGCACGGTATGCTGTTTGGCGGCTACGATTTCAAACGTAAACTGATGGACACAGGCTGGCACGTAGGAGATTACGCCGGTGACGGGCGAATGGCAGCCTTCTGGGCAATAGCCGTCGGCGCAGCTCCCCCTCAGTCATGGAATAACCTCAATCGGAAAACCGAGGAACACTTCGGCCTAACCTACTATCAGCCTGGATGGATGGGCGGAGGCCTGTTCATGCAGACACAAGATGGGCTCCTGCTCGACGAAAGATTCACGCCCGCAGGCAAATCTGCCGCAGACTTTGCCTACGCTCAAATGATTTACGCGCAAAGCCTGCAACTGCCGGCCTGGGGTTGGTCAGCGTGTTTCGCACCTGATGGCCGATACCTAGGATGGGGAGGGTTGGAAGTGGATGTGGTAACTCCGCACGCCGCAGGTATGTGTGCCATGTATTATCCACATAAAGCCGCTGAATGTCTGCGAAAACTCCAGGAGATGGGAGCCCGCACACCTGCAATTATCTCCGGCAAGCAGCGAGCGTTCGGCTTTCGTGATTCAATCAGTCTAAAAAACCGGACAGTATCTGATAAATACCTTCCATCGCTCGACCAAACCATGTTCTTCTTCGGATTGGCAAACGCCCTGGAGAATCGACTCGTCCATCGGCTTTTTCATCAGCACCCCATAGTGCAACAGGGCTTGAAACTGATTCCCGAATACGGCCGTGGCGCGGAACCTCAGTGGACGAAGGAACTCGCCAGAAGGGATCGCGAGCCGCTTCCCACACCTTCCTTGGGACACGCGTCGGGCAAAACATTCGTCGCTGTCTATGGTTTGCCGGGCAGTGTCATTTCGACAGCCTCCTTTGCCAAGTCTGTCCGCGCGTGGACGCGAGACAAAAATGATGATACTGTGGGAATCTCCGTATCCGAGGCAATCCACGCGCAAGATCATCGCGAAATTCGCTGCTTGAGAGTCGACTTCGATTTAGATTCACCTAACCCTGCCTTCGGAGGCATATCAATAGCCCTGCATGGCACGGACGGATCAGCATGCAATGCCCTGAGAATGTCGATCCATAACCTGCCTTCTCAGTTGAAAGTCGAACTGCACGGTAAAGGTGGCATCGGAGTCATAAGAGCAGCAAAAGGCGAAACGATAAACGAATCTTGCACTATTGAAATCCCCTTCACACAGTTCGGAGGAATGATCACCGATTGGAGCAACCTGGATAGGATCATGCTCGTGCTTGAGGACGACTTCTGTGTACCCAAGACTGGGACAATGTGGATCGAGGAGATAGTCCTTGTGCAATCCCCTGAATCACATTGATGGTCCGACCCACCTGCGCGATTGAAATCTACTTGAGCGTTGGGCGTCCAAGCGCAGCTCAAACATTGACAATCCCCCCGAAGAAACTGGGGATCACGCATTGCACTTCAATAAACCCCGCTCTAGCGAGGTCCAGTGAAGCTCTTCTGGAAAGCGGCTACATCGACCATGTCGACATCGCCGTCCAGATCCCAATCCAACACTCTTAGTTCAGCAGTGCACATCGGCGGAATCACTGATTCCGGCCCTCCCACGCACTCTGCAAACCCAGTCCAGTCCGCCAGATCAACGTCGCCATCATCATCGATGTCAAACATTCCCTGCGCCAACTGAACATCAAACTCGAACTGTGAGCCGCCGTATACCTCAATCTGCTCCGTCAAAGCCAGGTTTCTATTGAGATAGCCTGCATCCGCCGGAGAACTGTTGTACGATGCGTTGACCATGTGAACGCGTACATACCCATGCTGACTATTGAATACTCCAACCTCGGACGCGCTTATCGAAACACTCAGATTCTCCTGCCCATGGAGAATGAGATCAGTCACATTAGGAGAAGCCCCTACACGAACATAGTGCTGTGCACCAGTCGCATTTGCGTACACAGCTCTCATGGAACCACTCCCGTCAGACAAGGATATCGTCTTGACTATTTTGCCGTCGCTTGACGTAAACTCCAGATAGTCGCCACCCAGACTTACACTAAAAACATCATCCACATAGGCAACATTCATATCCTTGAATGTGCTGCAACGATTCGCATCAGTTCCCAATCGCTCCTCCTCTCCAGGTTCTGAAGGGTTGACAACTGGCGAACCAAGAACTTGAACTGCGTCGCCCAGTGCCGGCACATAGGCAAAACCATGCGTCAATCGGCCACCCAGACTCTCAAAACACACGTAAACGCGGCTGTTATACATGATGTACTCGTCCTGGCCATCCTGATCCAAGTCAGCCGCCAACACTACCGTATCCGGCCCCAACAACTCGTTGCGCACTTCCTCCGCCCAGACTGCCGCTGCTGCAGCTATCCCTGCACTGCGCGTATGGTTCTGAAGCTTTAACGCCCACGTGTTTACTCCATCCCAAGTAACATCGGCGTGCGGCCAAGGTGTGCCGAAACTAGTCCCCTGGTAACTGCCCGTAGCGCCGTCATCCTCTTCGTGCCACGCGGTTTCGTAGATCATGTTCGTGTAAACAAACTCAGCCAGATCCTTTAGCCGCCCCGCAGGCGCAGCAGCCACCGCCGCCCATGTATCATGCATAAGCGTTCCCGGAGTATTCAAGTCTCCTTGTGTCTTCCCGCTGGGAAGTTTTGGGCCGTCAAGCAAGTTCGCTTGCGCATCACTGGTAACGGAAAAAGCAAACCGACGATGATAATCGCCCTGCTCGCCGGTTATGACAGGAATAAGGTTGTAGAAATCCTGTTCATTGCCCCAAGAGCCGGCATCGTTGTTGTAATACCAATAGTGATAGGAGTTCTCCGACGCATGCTTCAACCACTCATATGTCTGCAACGACAGGTCACTGCGATATCCCACATCAATGACCCAGCCGCTGTCGTACTGTGGATCACCGGTATCAGTTGCGCGATCCAGAATATCCTTCAAATTAACAAACTCTATCCACTGGTGATTCGCCGCCCAGCGCACGTTCGTTTGGTATTGCGCCTGGTTGTTATTGGGAATGCTCACACCGGCGCCAGGGTCAAAACTCTTGCCGGCCATCGCCTCCCAGTCATCGAAAATCAAAGTCAACTGAGCCTGATCCGCCTGCGAAGCCTTGTCGCACAACGCATAACGAACATCAAGCGGCATTCCGTTGTCGTGATTGCCGAACTTCGCCTGATCTTCTCTGTCGTTGATGGCAAAACAGTACACGCCGTTGATCTTATGAATCTTATGATGATGCGGAGCGTCGTAGCCCCCGTTGTATCCACTCCATGCGTCTCCTGAATAGAACCACCAGTGCAAGTGCGTCACCTCATCAATGTAGGTGGCACGGTAGCTGCTGCTCTCGATGTCCTGGAAAGTCATGCCATCAAGCGGAGCTAGGCCGGTAGCATTGGAACGCACTACACGCTCCGGTATGTGCATCACGGGAACGTCTGCCGGAGTCAATCCGAAAGTCTCCTGCATTATCCGCGCGAATTGCCCCATGCTCGTCGCGTTAACATCACCCTCGAAATAAGGCATGATATGCTCGGCGAACACGCCTCCTATCAGTGATCCTGGTTTGCCATCATTCTGATCGCTGTTGACAAATTCCGCCACTCGAGCAAGAAACGCCGGACCGTCGGTCAGCGGATCAGCGGAGCCGGCCGGTGCCCATTTGGCAGCAGAAATCAGACTGCCACTCATGTGAATGTTCAATGGCACATTGAATATCTCGTGCGTATCAAGCGCTCTTATGAAGCCTGTCTTCTGCACTGTGGCCGGATCGTAAATATGAACGCGCAGATCGTCCGCCTGATTGATTGACTGGTTTCCGTGTGCAATAGAGGCAAACTTGGCCCTCCCCACATGTGAATTCGAAGCTATAGCACCGTTGATAACGCCATCTCCAAAACCACGATCGTCGTCGAAAAACGTATCAGTTGCATCGCTTGTCGACTGATATCCACCGCTTATCTCGCCGGCGCCACCGTTTGTGCCATCCCTTGTTGTCATCACCGTAAAGTACATCACGCTGGAGCCGTCCCAGCCGTGATTGGTCAACGTACTGCGTGAAATACCAAACTCGACAGAATCCAGGTCCCTGTTGAAGTACGCTCCCGAGAAACCTCCTATTGAATTCCATCCGGCATCCACAACATCGTAGGCGCCGCTGTCATAGAGCTTGATGCATACTTCCCACGCATGATTAGGATCCACCTGGACATCAGTGTAATCCGGCATCCACGGCTGACCGCCGTACGCGCAGTCGATTGCCACGTAAACATCTAGGTTTCCCACCTCAGCCCCCAAGGACAGATCATAAAGGTCCACGCGAAAGAAGTACGTGCCTCCTTCATCCCGCGAGTAGAACGCGATCAAATCACGCGAGTCGTCGTAGCTGCCGAAGTTGTAGCGCCCCCCCACTGATGCCCCTGCACCATCGAGAGCCCGGCAGTCGTCGTAAGTCCAATCCTGGAACTCCTCGTAGAACACCGCACCAGCAGTGTCCGTACCGATCTGTGGTCCCTGACCAATCGTTATCCCGGCTTGCGCCGGCCCCGAAATCAGAAGTAGCGCCAAACCTACGCCAATCGCAGCTGATCCACGCATCGTCATTCCCCTATCTTCTCTGCCTGCCAAGGCGTCTCAAACACCGTTCCCAAACTACTTTAATTACCAGTCTGCAAACCAAGCAGAAGCGAGTCAAACACCAACAGGCTGAGACAACTCGCTCACGGGCAACTGGTTTCCATTTACATTGATGAAACTATAGCGTTGTCACTTCGAGCGTAGCGTCAAACGCTGAGAATCTGCCGGAAGAAGCCCCGGCATCAGACGCTACACTTGATTAGAGCATGCTCCAGTGTAGCGAATCTTGCCTCCCGCATGCAACCGCCCTATCAACAGCTACTGAGAGACACTCAGCCCTTGAGCCCCGTGGTGGCGATTCCGCGAATGAACGTCCGCTGGGCGAGGAAGAATAGAAGTAAGACTGGGAGGATTATGAGGACTGTAGCGGCCATCAACTGGTTCCACGGTGTATCGCCTGACCTGCTTTGCAGGAATTGCAGCCCCATTGCCAGGGTGAATTGCCCCTGATGTGAAAGGTAGATCAGTGGCCCTATCAGGTCGTTCCACACCGTGAGGAAATGAAACAGAGCGACAACCGCCAGGGCAGGCTTGCTCAAGGGTATGATGATTCGCCAAAAACAGCCCCACGTGGAACACCCATCGAGCATTGCCGACTCTTCAAGTTCTTTAGGAATTCCCATGAAGAACTGTCGCAGGAGGAAGATATTAAACGCACTCCCGAACCAGGCAGGCACCCATAAAGGTTTGAACGTGCCTATCCAGCCAAGGTGTTTGAATATCATATACGTTGGTACCATGATCACAGGAAACGGTATCATCATCGTCGCCAAGCAAACTGCAAACATGAGCCAGCGACCACGAAACGGAATTCTGGCAAAACCATACGCGGCGACTGAACTGGACACGACCATTCCCACCAGACTGAGGAAAGCTATGATCAGAGTGTTGCGAGTGTAAAGCAGAAAGTCGAAACTCTCCGAGGTGAACACTTTCTCGTAAGCGTCCATCTGTGGCTGTTGCGGAAAGAAGCTCGGTGGGGACGCCAGTACTTCGGGGCTTGGCTTTAGGCTTACACAAACCATCCAAATGAGCGGCAGCACAAAAGCCAGGGAAACTAGCACCAGCAGCACAAACACCGCCGCAGTTCCCGCCTTTCGATTGCTCGGCGCGATCAACACCGATTAGGCCCCCCTATAGTGAACGGTTCGCCTGCTCAACAAAAACACTACACCCGTTAGAGCAAGGATTATCAGTAGTTGAATCCACGCCATGGCGCTGGCATACCCCATCTTGAGGAAGCGAAAAGCATTATCGAAGAGGTACATCGTGTAGAAGTACGTCGAGCGGTCCGGCCCCGAACTCTCCTTCATCATGACGTACGGCAAAGCGAAAATCTGCCATGTGGCAATGATAGCCATGATCACATTGAACAGAATAACCGGGCTTATGCCCGGCAGCGTAACGTGCCAGAACTGTCGCACCCGACTCGCTCCATCGAGCTTGGCCGCCTCATACAGGGCCGTTGGAATATCCTGAAGCCCGGCCAAGTAGATCACCACCGGCGAACCCACACCCCACATACCGACCAGGACGAGCGAGGTCATTGCCCAACCGGGCGATGCCAGCCATGACGGACCATCAATACCGATCATGCTCAAAGCATGGTTGATCAACCCGTATCGCGGATTGAGCATCCATAGCCACACCACGCCAGTTGCCACTATCGGAATGACCGTGGGCACAAAAATGCAGGTACGAAACAGCGCCTGGCCCACAACCCTGCGATTCAAAAGAGTGGCCAACAGAATAGCCATCATCGTACCCAACGGAATGGCAAAAACGGCATAAACCAGCGTGTTCACCAGCACTTTGTGAAAAACCGGATCCGCCATCAACGTCTTGTAGTTGTGTCCCCCAACGTAGACCGGAGGTTGCAGCAGCGGATAGTCGCAAAGGCTGATATAAAACGAGATGCACATCGGCCCGGCCAGAAACAGCAGAAAGCCAAGCCACCAGGGCGAGGTCCACAGCAACCCTCTGATCAAGTTGGAATTACGGCGGCAAGCCATTAACGTGCTCCCTCCGCGATTCGTCGCCTCTCCGCCATATGATTATAATCCGCCACAATCTCGTCCACTTTCTTCTGTGTATCACTCGCCGCCTGCTCCGGACTACGAACTCCCTGCAGTATGCTCTCCAGCATGAATAGCATCTCCTTGGACACTTGCTTGAAGGTGGGCATCTGAGGATGGCCGAACGCATACTCCGACATGGCCATCTCGTCGAAAACACGTATGTGCGGATTCGGGTGACCGTCGAAAAAAACCGGCGAAGGCTCCACATAAGGAGAAATCTTGCACTGCTCCTTGCACAGTTCCTCCATCACTTCCTGCTGCAGAACGTACTTCAGAAACACCATCGCCTCCTGCAAATGAGACGCTCCCTTGGGAATCACGAACACATCCGCGCTCACGAACGTATTCCTCTGCTCCTTACTCACCGACGGGAAATTCACCACACCGTAGTCGAGTCCGGGATTAAACGAACGCACCCAGTTCGCGACCCAGGGACCCTGCAGAACCATGGCCATCCTCTCGCTGATGAAAGGATTCTGCGTACCCTCAATCGCTCCTGCCGTACCCTCGAAATCCAGTGCCGCTCCGATGCCCGTCTCATGCCTACGGCGGGCCAGCCAGCGAAGTGCCTCCAATCCTTCCGGTGTCTCCAGTCGGTATTTCTCACCATCCCACAGCCGGCAGTTGAAGTAGCAAGGCCAAACCCAGTGCCACCACCCAAGAAGCGCCGGCGCAGGCATGAAACCAGCCTGCACTATTCGTCCTTCGTCGTTGTACACGGTCAGCTTGCGGGCACATTCATCCAACTCCGCGATCGTTTCGGGGGGATCATCAGGATCCAGTCCGGCCTCACGAAACAGACGACGGTTGTAGTGCAAGGCAACCGTATAGGGTGTGCTGGGCAAGGCGTACACCTTATCCTGATATACGCCGATATCCCACAGGAATGGCTTGAACTTAACAGAATCGATGCCGTGCTGGGCGACCAGTTCATCCAGCACAAGCAACGCGCCCTGCTCGGCGAATTGTGGAACAACATGATCGAACACGCCGGCAACATCCGGAGGATCCCCACCGGCTGTTGCTATGAGCATTCTCTGCTCAACATTGCTGATCGCGCAATACTTGACCCATATGCCACGATCCGCCCCCACCGTCTCATTGAAGCGTGCAACAATGCGCTTCATCGGCTGAGCTTCAATCCCGGACCATTTTTCCCAATATTGCAGTACCATCCGCTCTGCGGGAACTTCCTCTGTCTGTCTCGGGCCGAATAACACCAGAGCAAGGGAGGGGACCCCAAGAACGATAAGCAGGATTGCACCACGGATATTCATTGCATGCCGCGGCCATCCACCGAATCGGCGCACAGCCGATCCGGAAGAAAGCTACTCCGAGCCGAACAGTGTTTGAAAAACGCTGAAGTCGTTGACGTCGACGTCGTTGTCATTGTCAAAGTCCGCCGCAAGCAGTTGCGGCACAGAACACCCCTCCGGCAAAGTTTCCGGAGCCGGACCGGTCATGCATGTAGTGAAGATACTCAAATCGTACCAGTCCACCTCACCATCGCCATTGAAATCGCCATCTACATCCGGCAATGTCCAACCGATCGCCTGCAACATGGGCTTGATCTCCTCGTTCATCATAAAAAGATGCCAGCAAAGCTGTGTACGGTAATTCTCAATCATGATGATGATCGGCCCTTGGTCAATCGCCAGGTAGTTATCGGAGACCCAGTCCTCCGTGACGTTGTAGGCATCATAGAAACCGTATGGCCCCCAGAGATCACCGTCGAAGTCATAGTAAAAATGCCGCATGGTCGCCAGCGACTCCTCCGGAGTGTACGCAATCGAGCTGAGTGCCGCCGTCGGTGAAATCGTCCCATTATCGTTTGTCGGCGAATGCGCGGAGTAGTACCACGGCGGAGGTGAACAGCTCGCTGTCAATCCCCAGGACAACTCGCCATACCCCGCATACCCCGCCACATTCTCCACACAATGAGCCTGATGAATGAGCGAGATGTTCCGGTTGTTCTCATAGTAATTGCAGAAAGCATCACTCTTGTTTCGTGGGTCAAACCCCAGAAACGAGTAGTGCACGAAAAACAGCGGTCCGCCCCAAGCCGGCCCCACCCACTGCACGTATCCGTGATAAGTGTTCCCGTTTGCATAGCTCCCACTACCCGCCCATCCATTGTAGAAGGCAGAAGCCGGCATCGGATGAGTAGGTGAGGCAATCGCCAGCAGATACGTAATCATAGTCTCGTCAAAACCGCGAACCTGCATGTTCATGTCCCAACCGTAATTGGGTGACCAATGCCAGTAGAGTACGTCGCTCCCCGGATAACGCCGAAACCAATCCCACTCCACTTCGTGCCACAAACGTGTCGACCTCACCCTTATGTCGCTTTCAACTGGGTCCGTGGGATCATCAAAGAACTTCCGCACTGTCAACAGCCCTTGCACTACATACGCCGTCTCAACCAGATCCGCTCCATCATCCTTCTCTGAAAACGGAAGCGTCGCACCACTTGCCCCGTTGATCGCATGCGCCCACGCGCCATGGTATCGCTCAGCGCTCTCCTCCAGGAACGTCACTATCTTCTGCACACGCAAAGCCGCCTGATCACGTGTCACAAAACCACGCTCAACTCCAACTACTATTGCCATTAACCCCATGCCCGTTCCGCCGGAAACGCAGTAATCAGACCAGCCCGTGTAGCCGTCACGCGCAAGCCCACTGACCGGATGACCGTAGTCCCAGAAGAACCTGAACGTTGCCTCCTGCACGGCGGTCATCAACTCCTCGTCACTCATCGCGGCGGTAGCCTCAACGACGGCAGACAATCCCGACTCCACTCCATCCACAACAGAACTTACGCAGTAAAAGTAGGTCTGCCCGCTCACTACCGTTGAGTCAGCATAATCAGAAGTAGTCACCGGGGAAAACGTCAACCTACCGTACGGCCCTTCCAAGGCACTCGCACGGTATACATGATAACCCTCAAGCCCACCGGCGGCGACATCATCCCAATCGAGATTGACTTCCTCCTCATGGCCATCCGCTACCAGCCCAGTTGGCGGTTCTGCAGGCTCCCCGTGCCGCAAACGCAGATTGTCGATATACACCACGCCATTTGCGCCTGCAAGATTCTCCAATACGAAGGCGTGGATATTCGTCAGACCTGTTTGCTGATAATCGCTTACATCAAAGGAAACTGTCACCCACGCGCCTGGCGCATCCGGCGTCCCCTGCCCCAGACGCCAGGCATCCGGAGGATCCCAATTGGCACTCCATATGCCGATCAGCCCCGGCACCGCCGAATATGTCCCGATGAACACGTCGGCCAGCAGCTCGTCCTCTCCCAGTAGGTCATACGAGCCAACACTCCACTCATGCCGAAACTCAATCTTCCCATCTTCGCCCACAAACTGCCCCTTCAGCACATAATCACCTGCTGAAGCCGGCGGAGCCCCTGAAACTCCGCCAAGAACGCGACTAACCATTAACCCCGTATCACCGGAGCCCGCCGTGACCACCAGATCCGTCTCGCCGACCTCGTAGCTTGCCAGTGGCGTCTCTACCCATCCATTGGCGTTTTCCAATACACTGCAACTCAAAGCGGCCACCGCCATCAACATCCGAAGCGAACCGCCTGACATGAATCGCCTGCTCTCGTAGCTCATCCCATGGCCGCTCCACATATCCAACCCCTTTCATCTTCACTTGACCGTGGCTTGCTGCAGCCCTCGCCTCACTCTGCGCGGCAGCCACACCGGATGAACTCGGCATACCAGTGTCCACTCGCTTTTATCGTCCGTTTGAGCGTGCTACGGTCACAATGAACTAAACCAAACCGCCTGTCGTAGCCGAACGACCACTCCATGTTGTCCATCAAGGACCAGACCATATAGCCACGTACGTCAACACCTGCGTCCATAGCACGACCCATCGCCTCTATATGGTCCCTCAAGTACTGAATCCTCTCGCCGTCCTCAACGTAGCCCTCCTCATCAGGCGCATCATTCAGAGCAATGCCGTTCTCTGCTACGTACATGGGCACAGATCCGTAACGCTCGCGCAGCCACACTAGAACTTTGCAGAACCCCTCAGGATCCACCAACCACCCCATCTCCGTTGTTTGTCGACCCGGTTGCGGCACAACCTCCGTTTCCATCGCTCCATTGCCCGGTGCGTTTTTCACGAAGTCCACCGTGTAGTAGTTCAACGGCAAACAGTCCATCGACCCTCGCAGCAGATCCCGCTCTCGCTCTGTAAAACGCGGCAGCGTTTTACCCAACCTCTGAACCATGCATTGTGGGTATTCACCAAAGAACACCGGGTCGCCGAACCATCCCCCAAACGCCTCCATAGCCCGCTCGGCCGCGGTAACGTCCTCCTCACTATCACTCGCCGGGTAACAATAGGGCATATTCAACGCCAGCGCAATCTCCCCGTCACCCTGATCGGATTGGCGATATCGCTCCACCGCATGCGCATGAGCACGCAGAAGATTGTGTCCGACAATGTAAGCCTGCCGCTCATCTCTCACGCCCGGAGCATGTATCCCCGTTATGTACCCCGAATGAGCACTGCACCATGGTTCATTCAGCGTATGCCATTTCTTGACTCGATCCCCCAATCGGTCAAACACCATGCCGGCGTAATCGGCGAATGCCTCTGCTATGCTACTATCCAGCCAGCCTCCCGATTGCTCCTGCAATGAGTTAGGCAAATCCCAATGATATAAAGTCACAAGAGGTGTTATCCCTGCCGCACACAATCGGTCCACTAGACGGTCATAGAACCCCAGCCCCTCCCCATTCACTGGCCCCCTTCCTTGCGGTATGATCCGAGGCCAGGAAACGCTAAACCGGTATGCCGGCAATCCCAACTCCGCCATCAATGAAACATCTTCGGCAAAACGGTTGTAGTGGTCACAGGCGATATCCCCGTTGTCTCCCCCCAATATCCGCCCCGGCTGCCGGCAGAATGCGTCCCAGATGCTCTGCCCACGTCCACCCACGCAGGTCGCCCCCTCGATCTGGTAGGCCGACGTCGATACTCCCCACAAAAAACCGTCCGGAAACCTCCTCACCTTCAATCCCATCCCATACTCGGCATGTGCTCCCCTCAGCTCCCTCGCCCTCTACTTCAGGCCCAGCAAGCAGTAGCGCACATGACATCGGACACACCACAACGCCACCCAACACGCCCCTGCCAGGTGAACCAACCTACTTCCTAGTACATAACCTCCCAACCAACAATATGTTACTGGCACCGCCAGCACTTCGAAATAGCCTTCTCACTACCCACCTGCGTTGCCGATAGAATAGTACTGTAACAAATTATGAAAGCGCTTGCAATGGCCTCGATCGCGTGCTAAACTTATCATAATAAGCGACCCTTACTGTGCAATTCGCCCAGTCTGTGTTGCGGACCGTTGCGGGCGATTGACGTCACGTTTGGATAGCACGACCAAGCGAGTGTCACGCAGCTTGAAGGAGGAATCGCCCAAACAAACCCGAACAAAGATGGATTAGGGCGAACTAGCGCAGATTCGGTCGCAATGTGTGTATGCCACCTGCGCAAGTGGACTACTGGATACATGTGATCAGCCATCAAGGACACCTATCAAGCCTTGATGCTACTCGGCTCGTTAAGGAGCACGCCAGCGACATGCATTGGAAGGCAACACAACGAACGCCTCGCACTGTGACAGGCTTCACTCTCGTCGAATTGCTTGTGGTAGTGTCGATCATCGCCCTACTCGTTGCTATCCTGCTACCCTCCCTCAAAAGAGCGAGAAATCAGGCAAAAGACGTTGTCTGTAGATCGAACCTCCACCAACTCGGAGTATCCGTCAACTACTACATCTCTGATAACCGGGACCGCTTGCCCTGGATAAAGGGATCCAAGGATGAAAGCACCCCACCCCAGTACAACCGATTCCCGTTCCGGCAATATCACCAGATCTTTCTCCTCTTCCCCTACCTGAAAGACCTCTCTATCTACCAGTGCCCACGTGCAAAGTCGGTAGAGAGAACGGCGACCTACGGCCCCTCTCCCCTTCCTGGCGGAAGACCCGGCTCAACCACCGGCTACAACCAAGGAAAAGGGGAAACAATAGATGGCGTAAACTACGACATTAGCTACTACGCCGTCCTCAAAGCCGATCAACTTTTCCTGGAAGCACACGAACGAAGGTACTTCCCCAATGTGAACCCCTTCGATCCCGTCGCCTACCCTGGAAAGGAAATCCCAGAACTGCATACCGAATACTGGTTCAACGATTGGAACGAAGGAGCAGGTAGCATTCCTGCGATCAGTGGCAATCTGGTAAACAACATTCCCTTTCCAGAGCTCGCCGTCATGTTTACCGACGCGATCGACTGGAATCCCCGTCATAATGGGGGAAACAGCTTCCTCTTCCTCGATACTCACGTCGAACACTATGCCCAAAAGGAGTACTTCGACCCCAAAGGCGCCGGCAGTAGTTCTCCTGCCGGCTATCAGGCAAAAGACAAGGATCCTCACGGCAACCACCCGTATTGGGCCTGGGGACTCGGACATAACATAAAAGGCTACTGATCTCTTCCATTGTTTGCTTCGCTTAATAGGATTTAACCGAATAGACGATTCACGAATACCGGAAGGAAAGCGGCATGAAAATGCGACTAACACTACCAACTACTCTCATGGCTGTCCTCGCTGGCGCAACACTCGCCTTCGCCGGCCAGAACGTGCTCAAGAACGGAAGTATGGAGAACGGTGACGGAACAACCGTCACCATTCCTTCCCAGGCCGAGTACTGGTCCTTCTTTGGAAATACCATTGAAAGAACCGACACAATGAACTTGGTCCCCCTCGATGGCCAACACGCCCTCAAAGCCTTCTCCGGATCACCGGGAACCGGCGCCTACCAGGATATCGCTGTCGTTAGCGGCGATATGGTCACTATCAGCGCCAGCCTTTACACCTTGTCCACCGACCAGATCTCCGGTGATGCTCAAGCAGGCCTCAGGCTCGAGTTTCTCGACGAGAACTATGGCCAGATAAGCTCCGAATCGACATTCGTACTCACTGAGTCATCACCGGCCGATACATGGATCCCCGCATCGATCGGACCCATCGAGGCCCCCGCGGGTGTGGCCTACGCCCGAATAGTGTGTATCTGGGAATGGTTTAGCACCGCCGGCGGATCCGGATTCTGGGACGACGCCCAACTTTCCGTGAACGGAAGCGTTAATCTCCTGCTCAACGGCGACTTTGAAGAAGCACACGTCACCGCCGCCAACCCCTTCGGAATTGGGGACTGGACAGGATTCAACGATCAAGGAAAATCCGAAGACCTCTCCCTGCATGGCGATAGCAGCCTCAAGATAGGCATGGGAGCCGAGTATTCCGGCCTCTTCCAAGACTTTGGCACCCTCAACGCCGGCGATCGCATCCTTCTTAAGGCAAAAGCCTATCAGCCGTCGACCGATCCGCTTGCCACCGACGACCGCGTCGGACTCAAGCTCGAGTTCTTCGCTGTACCCGGATCCGAACTGCCTCCGCCCGTTGAAAACCTCCCCTTCACCCAAGATACTACCTCAAACGCCTGGATACTCGTGAACCTCTCCACCAACGGCGTCGTCATCCCCGATGGCATTAACCAGGCTCGCATCGTCATGCTCTACTACGGCGACGACACCGCCACCGGCTCCGTTCACTTCGACTCGGCATACGCAGAGTTGGACAGTAGCCCGGGAACGAACCTCCTGCAAAACCCAAGCTTCGAAGATGGCGATGGCGGCGACAACGGCATCGACTACTGGAACGAATTCAATACGCCCGGCGTGTCCTTCGCCCAGAAAAGCGTCTTCGAAGTCGCCGCATACGACGGCTGGGCTACCATGAAAGCCCACGGAAACAACTGGGCGGGAATCTGGCAGGATGTTTCCGTCACCCCCGGAGATGAACTCAGCCTCTCCGTATACATGTATACCGACTCCTCTGACGAGTTCATCAGTTCCAATGGCCTCGCCGGCGTAAAAGTCGAATGGATTGGCGGCACCGTTCCTGGCCCCGTCGACATCGGAAGTGCTGCCGATGACCACACCGTTACCGGCTCCAGCCCCACCGATCAGTGGATTGATCTCGTCATCGACTACACCATGCCCGCCGGAAGCCAAGCGGTTGGCCGCTTCGTCAATCTCGCTGCTCGCGGCTCCGGTGTGGATGGCTTTGTCTACATCGACAATTGTGAAGCTGTCGTCGTCAACCGCTTCGACGGCGCCGATGCCGACGGTGACGACGATGCGGACCTCGAAGACTTCGCCGCATTCCAAAGCTGCTACACCGGCGACGGCGTTACGCCGCTGCCCTGGAACTGTACAGTCTTTGACTCCGACGAGGACGATGATGTCGACCTCATCGACTGGGCATACGTAGGTCCGCGCATCACCGGACCGGCGATTCCCGAATAGTAACCTGTACCTACGAATCCTGTTGTTTGCCCAATGACCCCGCTAGGCCAAAAACCTCGCGGGGTCATTCGCAATAACTCACCCCCTGCAACATGCCACACTAATCGCCAGCAGCCACGCCCGGCTGTGCGGAAAACGGCACTCGTTCACCGACAACTCAAACAGCGAAAGTCCACCAGAGAAAACCGGCACATACCCTTCCCTGCAACAGAGCTCGCACTAAGGCAAAACCCTCCCCAACGCCTTGCCATGCTCAGCAATAACCGCCAGAGTCGAATCGTCACAGTCAAATACCGAGTACCAACCCGGTGGCTCGTGCGGCGGATCACCGATCCATCCCTGCCCCGGTCGGCCACGCCCACCCCACGCCCAGATGTTGCTGCCCGATATCGATCCCTTACCCTCCACCGAATCTAACACCTCGCCGAACATAGCACCAAAAAAGCAATCACGGTGCGTCGTCGGGCAGCGCGGATCGTAGCAATCGCCCGACGAACCCGCGTCGCGCGCCATGCCGAACTCCTCCAATACTAGCGGCTTCCCCAACTCCGCGGCCTGGCCCGCGTGCTCCCGCAGGTAGCTCACCGAACGCTGCTCCGCCTCTGCATACGTCGCAGGCTTCTGCGGATCGAACCACCGCCAGTTTTGCGGCCAGATATGAACTGTCGCGTAATCAATCTCCACCGGCCGATGCGTAGATACGAAATCCCCACCGACGCGACCTTCCGACCCGGTGGTAACGAGGTGTCGTGGATCGAGCGACTTGATATACCGGGCAGTATCTTCAATCCACACCATTGGATACTCGCGCGGCTCATTGGCTAATTCCCAAGCAAAGATGGCTGGTTCCTCCCTGTACGCACGCCCTGTGTACGGATTCACCCGCGTGACAATCTTGGCGATGTGGGCTCGATACCACTCCTGACACTTGGGCATCTCATAAAACTTGGCGGCATACGCCATGAAGGCCTCGTAGCTAACGTCGCGTGGATACGGTATTTCCGTGCCTTCGTACCAGCAAACGTATTGGGCCATCCCTCCCGACCACTCCCAGAAGTTGTTGAGCGCCACTACCGCGTGCATTTGACGCTCAGCAATCTCGGCCACCAGATAATCAAGCCCGTCGAGAACGCGATCGTCGTACTCGCCCGGGGCGATCATCAACGCCGGCGTCACACGGTACGGCTGATCGTTTGGCCCCTCAGACGCAGCCATCACTCGCACATTGGTCACGCCCAGCCCATGCAAGCGGTCCAACTCCGCCCGCAAACGCGCCCGATCACCGTCGGGCCCCGCCATGCCCAGATGCATCCCGTACCAAAAGTTCACCCCCACAAAGCAGTGAACCGCACCGTCGAGCTCAAAACGCCCCTCCTTGACCTGCACAAAACCCTGCTCAGTGCAGGACGCCAACCCCAACGTAAATAAAGTGATACCCAGCGCCGGCCAACGTGACATAGTGTTTCTCCAAATAGTCGAATACCCCATATCGACGAAGCGCCCGCCGAATCGCAGCCAAGTCGCCAAAACCCACAGCCCCCCCCCGGGGATTCACCAGAATAAGTAGGCGTTCACCCGCTACACTTTGATAGACCTCGCCCTGGTCATTCATCCGGCTGGGGAACGTAATACAGTTGTTCCGGGTTGTACGACCAACCGGGCATCTTGGCCAAAATCAAATCCAGAATCTCGCTGTCCAACGTGGAGTTCCGGCTCAGAATCCAGAAGAAACTGCGCGAAGGCTCGCCAACCACCGCATACTCATAATCCTCTCCCAGATCAAGTATCCAGTAATCCCCCGCGAATGGCGGGAAGAACGTCACGCTCAACTTGGCGTTGCTCTCCGCATCGGCAATAGTCGCATAGCCTTCTATCTGTTCCGTTATAGCCCACTCTTCGTCCCGACAAGTGTTGAGTACGCTTATACTCCCGTCGCCATTGAGACCGTACTCTGCGGTGACTCCAACACAGTCCTCGCTTTCAAAGGCATTGGGATAACGCGCTATCTCGTACCACTTGCCCAGGTAACGATCCGAGTCGACATAATCCACCGTCGCCAGCGGACCGTATAGTATCTGCCCGATGACTCCGCAGCCCTGTAGAAACAACGCCAACGTGCACATGGCAGAAACCGTTGATGCTCGGCAACGCCCCCTGTATCCTTTATGAGAAGTATTCATTTTCGCCACCGATCCTTCGTTAGCTGTAATTCCACAAACCCAAATCCAATATCACTCTCAACACCTGCAACTATAACCAAACCTATGCATGCCGAGAATCAAAATGGCAGCATATCCTGAGTGTTGATAGTCGAGGTCTACCTATTTACCAAGAAAACGCTACTGACCTGGATAGATGGGAGACAATCCGCTCTCCAGAGTCCTATGACGCTGCACGTCCAAGCGTAGCGTCAAACCCCCGAAATCTACCAGAGAAAACAGGCGTTCAGCCGCTACACTTGGATAGAGCTTGCCCTAGTCTACGTGATTAGTAGCGATGGTTGATTACTAAGCTGGCGCGACCCACTCCCGAATCCTGCGGACACCTTGCCTGATCGCTCCGATTCTTAATTCCACTAATTCAATGAACACACTCCTAATCTCTGCTTCATCTTTCTCAATCATGCCGACATACACCGTATCTTCGCTTTATCTCGGGACGGTGGCCGCATTTCCTTGACGTCACAATCCAAGCGTATGTCCACCTACTTACCGATCCAGCGCCAAGAGAGCTCCCAAAACCGCATCGACCTGTTTGATGAAAACCACCTTAAACAAGCAAGAATCATTCAATAGCCCCCCATCGCCCCCACTTGGCATCGAGCAGGTTTTGGCGATCTCAATGCATCCCATCACTCCCGCACCGTGCTGAAGAAATCCAACACACGCTGCTGATAGCCCAAGAAGTCCGCGGTCAGAATGTTGCTGTGCAGCCCCGGTCCCAGCCATCTGCACTTTGGTTCCTTTGCGGCTTCGAAAAGCTTCTCCATGTTGTCTGGCGGTATGACGAAATCCTCCTGACCGTGGATTAGGAAAACGGGTCGCGGCGTTAACCTCTGTATCGCGTCTATTCCGTCGATCTGCCACATCGATCCTCCCATGTGCAGGGACATCGACGCCATAACCAAGTTGGCAAGTACAGGCCCCAGAACGGGCAGCCGAGAAGCGTGTTGTTTGGCCAGATACGGCGCCGAAACAAAGCAGCTGTCCAGCACAATGGCCTCTATACGTTCATCATCGGCCGCAGCCCGCAACATCGTCATCGCCCCCATGGACGATCCCAGACCAAATACGTGCCGGGCGCGATCGGCTCTATTGCTTTTTAGCCAATCCACCGCAGCTTTGACATCAGCCGTCTCGAATAATCCGAACGTAGACGTATGCCCGTCACTGTCTCCATGTCCCCGGGCATCGAAGATCAAAGCGTTATAACCTTCTGCGTGGAAAACGGAGAGAAAACCGATGAAGTTTCCCTTGTTCGCCCCGGAGCCATGACAAATAACGACCGTCGTGTCGCTATCACCATCAGGAAGAAACCAACCGGACAAACAAAGTCGATCATCCGTTTCAAACACGACCGCTTCAATGGGCAACTCTTCATAGTAACCTAGATCTTTAGCGTTGCCGATCTTGATACGGTGAACCAACGAACCCATCACCAAAGGTGCAAAGATGAAAAGTACAGCACAGAATCGCAGTGGGCTTACGAACATGGCCAGGACAGACAATCTTCTTTGCCTCGTGTTCTCGATACGGTTAAACCCACCAACCTTTCGACGAGCTCTTCTTCCCCACCGTCGAAGTGGCTCGCCCACTCTTCCCATCGTTCGTTTGTAGAGCGCCCACGCCAACCGCCAGGCAATTATGAAATAGACGGCCCAGAACACCTCCATCCCCAGCAGCTGCCCACGAGCCACGTGTGCAGCAAAGGCTTCTGCTACGGCGATCACACCAAGCATGATAACAACATATAGAGCTAGCGACCGCCAAGATTGTCGACGCACATTTGGCCAACCCCACCAGAGAATAGCCGCCAGCGCAGGAGGCATCAAAACCAATACTGTCTCCCCCGGATGATGGGGGAATCGATCACAGACCGGGAACACTACAGCTGAGCAAACCAAACTGTATGCAACAACCTTAAGTCGATGTTCTGACTGGTTCATTCGCATATTCGATTATCGCGTTAAAGGGAGTTCTCCAGACATCTTACCTATTGCGAAAATCGCCCTCTCCGTTTCGCCTTTCGACTGTCGCCCCCCTCTTCCTCCGAACTCCAGTGACGCATCACCTGCTCCTTAGCCCTCACTCACCCACTATTAGCCAAAACACAATCCGCGAATCGCTCCCCAAAAACACCGCCGCTGCTGAAAACCACGAATGAGAAGCTCAACAAAACTGCGAAGAAGTCCCAAATCAAGGACCTGCCTCGATCCGGACGACATCGTGACCCCACGATAGAAACACTCTTCCGAATCCCTCCGCAACCGGCTCCCATTGGCCCGTTGCGGCCCCAATACACTGCACATCTGTAAAATCAACTTGGTATCCCCACTCGGCTGAAGCTACGGCGAAAGTCGCCCGAATCTCCTTGCCGTACTGCCGTTCGAGATGCCCCCTCGCCATCGCGATCGCCTTCGACTCCCCCGGCGTGACGGTGGCCTCACCCTCACTCTTGAATCTATCCGGATCGTCGATGCACTCAAAAGTCCCATCCCGCGCTGCAAAGAACCTCACCTGCTCGAACGCCTCGCAGAACGCCTGGCTCTCCTTACATGCCTCTTCGAGAGCATCAACGATGTTCAGCCGCTGTACTCCTGAGGCAGCCGCGTAGAAACTGACCAATCCCTTGGCAGATGAAGACCTCAAACCGTACCTCGGATGAGGCGAGGGATTGGCCACTCCGGATGTGTCCAGGTCTCTTATCCACGCTCGCCCCAGGAGTTCCTCTGGGCTGGGCACAACGGGAGCCGCGATTATCCAGTCGGTTCCCCCTGGCTCGGTCATCGTCCAAGTACGTTCACCACCCGCCACGTACTCGTCGCCCGCGCAGATAATTGCCTGATCCTTCAACGGGAAGTAGGTCAATGTCAATCCACCGTGCTCTGATTGCCACACTACGAGATGAGCCGCTGCCTCGATGGCTAGCAACAGCCACCCCACATACATGCACACAACCAGTAAACAAAGCCCCACCGATATCAGCAAGCGTTTAACTGGTCGGGACATACACTCGATCCTCCAAGCTAGCGCGCGTCATCTTCGAGATGAAAGCTCCATCGACCACGATTCAACGATGACGAAACTCCGCGTACTTCTATGAGCAAGCCGTTGTCAAAACGAAAACGGGACGTTAGACGGGCTTTTTCCAAACAACTATTCGGCATCACGCCCACTGCGCATCGCACAATCGAATTCATTACAGCGCTGCCAACCCAAGCGTATCGGCTAACAATCGGAACCCACCGAAGAAAACCACCCTTCACAACCTGCACTATAGCGCCACAAGTCTAAACGTTGCGTCCAGCGCCGACAATCTACCGGAGGAAACCGCGCGTCAGACACTACACTCCAATTGAACTCGCTCTCGACCAGAGCAAGCTCTGGCCAGAGTCCGCCCCCGGCGGACGGCACATTTTAGCGAAGAGCGCAAGCCCTGGTAACAGCCGGCGCAAAAGTCCAATGAGCCCGCCGAAGGCGGCCGACAGAGCCGTCACCCACCTCATGAAGCCCACAAAATCGCCTTGGGCAAACCAACCCCAACCGGGGAGCAAAGCTCGCTCCCGCTTCCAACTTCCACACCCCACCCACCCGCCAATGGCGACACTCTGACATGACGCTCCAGCGAAGTCATCATCATGACGAAAAACACAACACACCGTCCAGATGAATGCCTCCACTCCCTTTGCACTTCTAGTCACCGCAGTTTCTGGTGTCAGCAACTTCAGACAGCTCTCCAGACTCAAAATAGAAGCAGATATTCGCTTGAGTAAAATGGAAAGACTCTTCGATTAACTCATCTGTCTCGTCAACGCGCCGCTCGTTGTAATCGGGCACGCCATAGGCATCCTGAAACTCAGCAAGCAGCTGATCTCTCGGTATTTCAAAGACGTTTCTTCTCTTCCAGTACACCGGGGCACCGGCACCGAATTCCAGCCAACTCAACCGATGGTTGTTCATCCCAAAAAACGATAAGTCTAACCCTAGACCTGGATAACTGTATTGGACATCGACCAGATCGTCGACCATGATTTCTTCCCATATGCTATCTGGTTTACCCAATAGCTCCTGTACCGCTTCTTGGGTCATACCAATCCTCAGCGGCAAGATGCCCTCGCTGGGTACTATCTCGAACTTGATACGTTTCCCTGCCGACATCCCTGCCCCCTGTTCGCATGATTCTCTGATTTTCTCAACTTCGTCCTCAAGTGACGAATCTCTTTCTGAATCGCTTCCTTATCGTTCTTTGTCTTTGCTTTTCTTAATCTCTCGTATGCCTCCTCAATATCACCTCGAATCTTGTGTCCCCTGGTCTGGTTCAGTTTTCGCCCAGTTTTGCCAACACCGGATTTTCCTGCCTCCCCTTTCTTGGCCTTCTTGAGCCGTTTCTGAAGTTTTCGCAACTTGGCGATGATTTTCTTCAGCTTCTCCACATGATTCAGCTTGCCTGCCTTTATCGCCTTTCCTAACAGTGCTTGCGCCCGCTCGAGTAATCGTGTTAATGCGACCAGTTCATCCCCGGGAATAGGCGTTAAACTTAATCCAGCGACTATAACAGCGTCAGTGCCAAGATCAAAACCCAAATCTATCGCTATACTCACAAGATCATCGACGATTCCGGGCAACGTTAGAAGCAAATCAGCCACAACGTTTATGTACATCTCGACGTTTTCGATGTGCTCTTCGTAGCCTTCAATCCATTCATCTACATCGTCGGGAATCGAATGGAGCCCAAGCGGATCGAAGTAACATACTGGAGCACTCCTCGTGTGCTCGTAAAGACTAACCCCATCCACATACCCCAGCGGATCACGCTGCAACCATCTACCAAGATGCGGAGAGTACGCCCAAGCCCAGAAGTGATACTGCCGCGCATTCTGATCAAACGCCTGACCCGCCCACATAAACGGATTGCCGTACTTCGACTCCCCTAGATACGTCGTCAACGTGCTGTCCGTAATGTAGGTTTTGCCATAGGGATCGTAATCGTAACGCTCGACGACATCACCGGACGCGTTGGTCAGAGCCACCACACTCCCCAACACGTCGTGCAGATAGTGCAGAACCTCTGGAGTACCCGCCGCCACATCGCCGTCCGGCGACGACACCTACATGCCGCCAACCGTCTCGAACACATGCTGAATCACGGCATCCCGGTCGTCGGGGCAACCGATGCGCAGCGCCGAGTCGCCCCCACGCAGCGGATGCCCGAGCTTCCGCAGCACCCCCCACACCGACAAACGCCGCCTGTGTGCCATGTCCTTGCCGCTCCATGAAGCAACCGCCGCACCCGCGCCGGCCAACCCACGAAGTGGGCCACGACGACCCACACGCCGGCGGCGAACGGCCACGCACGGGAGACCGGCAACCGCCTTGGGTCACCGCTCGCTACGCGCGCGGCCTCGCCGCACAACACACGCCGCTCGATGGTGAAGACGCCTACGGAAACGGGAAGGGGTTATGGGATGACGAGGCAGGTGTTTGCGGAAAGGGCGACCCCGGAAGGGGTCGCCCCTTGATAGACCAATGGTAGCGAAACAGGCTCTCTACACCGTTCGACTATTCCATAACCGTGCCGACTTCCAGAAAGCCAACATTCGTGAACCCTTCCCGAAGGATGTAATCCCTCACGCGATCAGTGCACAAGACGCAGCCTGGAAACTCATGTACCTTGAATATGTCTGCACCCCAAAGAATAGACCCCGTGATGAACAGGCCCTTCCCAGGCGCTCTCGGCTTGTGTATCTTGACGGTATCCCCGAGTTCCTCATCCCATCGCGACGAGTGTTCCTCGACCCCGTCAACCTCATAGGATTCGTAGCCACACTTCAGGCACTTCTTCGTTTGACGGACGGAGGAACGACGCATATCGACATGCACCCAAGTAGTCACCCACAAATCGTGCAACATCGGCCCTTCATACGGCAACCAGACTCTGGGCTTCGACCGCTTGGTGATTCGTTTTGGTCTTCTCAGCTTCGGGTCCTGGTACATCTCCACTGGGCCAGCCTCAAAGCCGCTGAAGTGTTCAGCCAACGATGTGAACGCCCTGTCGGTTACGACAACCTCATCATCGAAACCGGGCCACACGAAATCTCCGATAACATCAGAGTCGGGTTCCCATTCGACAATCAACGGCTGTACACGCTGCTGCTGGGAAGCAGTGCATTCAGGGCAGACACCCGGAGCGGGGCTCGGAGACCAAGTGCCGCGACGAGAGGCCCTTGCATAGTCGTACTCACATGGATCAGTAAACTGCCATACAATCATGGGCGACACCCCTCGATCCCAAACTCCTTCGCAAGAGCGTCGCGGATTCGGGTCACATCCTCTGCTGTGGGATTCCTGCGGAGCTTCCGCAACTCTTCTTTGAATCTTTCGTTGTACCTGCCGCCACCCGGCCCCTTGTGTATGTCTTTGTGCTTATCTCGTGCAACGGGCCATCGGTTAGGCGCCCCCTTCTTGCCCCGCACAGCCGGATTGTTGGCGACATCTTCCGGCAGGTTATTCTTCAGAATCTCCTTGGGAACTGTATGGTGTTTGTCTACTCCCTTTGCGGCAAGCTTTTCAACCTTACCCGCCGCACCTCTTAACGCCAGCCTAGCCTCAAGCTCACTCAGTACCTTACCGCCCCGTACTAGAACATATCCTGCGCCCTTTGCAACAAGCTGTATACCTTGCTCGCCCAGAACCAATGCCCAAATGGCATCGTCTGGACCAGGAATGAACAAACCACCTACGAAAAGCGATGCATACGCTGCCGTCTCAGCAATATCAGCGCCATCACTGATGAGACCTCCCGTCTCTATCCAATGAGCCACCTGCTCGGCCTCAGCTACCTCATGGTCGTCATTTGGATTCTTGATTACAACGGTGTCCAGATAGTTCCCCTGCGAGTCGTAGACATGCAGGTAAACGCGGTAAAAACCCGACCTAGGCAAGTACACCACAACCTTGTCAATCCTCAATCCTGCAGGATCGACGAATCCGACCGGGTCTGAAATCGCATACTCGTACAGCCCTACCCCATCCACATACCCCAGCGGATCACGCTGCAACCATCTACCAAGATGCGGAGAGTACGCCCGAGCCCAGAAGTGATACTGCCGCGTATTCTGATCAAACGCCTGACCCGTCCACATGAACGGATTGCCGTACTTCGACTCCCCTAGATACGTCGTCAACGAGCTGTCGGTGATGTAGGTTTTGCCATAGGGATCGTAATCGTAGCGCTCGACAACATCACCGGACGCATTGGTCAGAGCCACCACACTCCCCAACACATCGTGCAGATAATGCAGAACCTCCGGAGTACCCGCCGCCACATCGCCGTCCGACGACGACACCGACATGCCGCCAACCGTCTCGAACACATGCTGAATCACGGCATCCCGGTCGTCGGGGCAACCGATGCGCAGCGCCGAGTCGCCCCCACGCAGCGGATGCCCGAGCTTCCGCAGCACTCCCCACACCGACAAACGCCGCCTTCGTGCCATGTCCATGCCGCTCCACGAAGCAACCGCCGCACCCGCGCCGGCCAACCCACGAAGTGGGCCACGACGACCCACACGCCGGCGGCGAACGGCCACGCACGGGAGACCGGCAACCGCCTTGGGTCACCGCCCGCCACGCGCGCGGCCACGCCGCACACCATACGCTGCGGCACGGCGAAGACGCCTACGGAAACGGGATGGGATGATAAGAAAGCCGCCCCCAGGAGGGGCGGCTCCTTGATATGCTCTTCTGCTACACGGCCGGCCTTCCGGTCATTCTCCGTCGGTGTGTTCCCACGGGTAGAAGTCGAAGCTGTATTCCTCGGCGGGAATCAGCTTGGCACTCGTTATCTTGTAGTCGTCGAAAAAACTCTTGAACCGCTCGGACACCAATCGCGTACCGTGCAGACCGCGTGCGATGAAGATGTCCTCGCCTGTCCATGTACCGGGTTCCAGCACGATACGCCGTGCGCGCTTGACGATGCAGGACGCCACGCCGGTGCGACACGCAGGGCAAACCTCCGGGTCTTCTCGCTCCAGCCCAGATTGGGCGTCATCAATCGCAGCCTGGCTCCGCACAACCGACACACGATAGTAGTCCGGCTGTTCCGACAAATCAGGCTTCTTCCGTTTATGTCGCTTCACCTTGACCACTTCGACAGCGTCGAAGCCCTGCAAGCCAGTCAAGCCGCGCTCCTGCCAGAGGGTCATGAATCGCCCCGACACCAATAGGTCGCCGCCGGGGCCAAAGGCAACATCACCGAAAAGAGAATCCCATAGCTCCAGCTCAACGCGATAAGGTGGAAGGCAAACGAGAGAACCGACGAAACCACCACATTTCTCGCATGTCGGAGCATCGCCAGTGCGTACCGGGCGCGTATCAGCGAACTCTGTCTCACCTTTTGCGGACTCAATCGCCAGCTTGAACACATAGAAGCCCATGACGGTTCTCCTCTACGGACACCCATTGGGGAAACGCTCTTTAAGGTCGGAGTTGCCGTATCGCTCTCTGAGCCACTTCTCAAACTGCTCTTGGGTGGCGTTCTGGGAGTTCCGGGGACGCTTTACTTAACTCGTTTTCCACCTACTCAACAAGAACTCTAAAAGCCCCTATTCGGCATCACTACAGCTATCCTGCCACTTGAATAAATCATAATCCGCCGCAGACACCACGTCGAGTCCCCGCCGGCCGTTCCGCACTCCTGCTGCCTTGGTATTCCCTATTTCAACTGCCACTACCTACTCGTACCCAGGAGTTCACCCCCGCCCCCGCACCAATCCGCCTCCTCGGACCGCTACCACCCTCTACACCGCCCAAAGCCACCTCAGACACCCCAATTTCACCTACCCTAACATGCTCCTCAGCACATTTTCTCAAACTTTTTTTTCGCACCTGGCGCTAGCGCCAGCCCCGATTTTCACCCCTCAACCAACCCCACTATAAAAAAAAAGCGGAACACCGGCGCCCTTATATAGGGTGGCGAGAAGCGCCATCGCCCACATGAACCCCCGCGGCCTCACGATCTCCCGACGATCCCAGGGCCCACCGATCACTGAGCCACGCCCGCCACAGAGCTCTGCGCCACGCGATCACCAAGACCACCGGCCTCTCACCGAGATGTACCGCTATATTAAGGACACGGGCTGCTCATCCCTATCTCAGCGCCTGCCCTGCCAAGCCCGCACTGAGGAGAGATGCTGCAGCCGCCCCGGCCACTGCATCGCTCCCCCGCAAGCGCGGCCTCCATCACAGCGCAGCGGCCCCTCAACAAGCGGGCAACTACCGAGCGCCGCCTAACAGATACTTGCTCAAGAACGACCGATTCGAAGCGAAAACGACTCGAAATGACTCAAAACTGAAAGGAATCTGACCATGAACACCAACATTTCGACGCGCGAAACGCCCAAAAACGGCGATTTCCACCCCAATTCCACCCCCAAATGCGCGCCAATGTCGCCCAAATGCAGCCTGGCGCCCACTCAATGCGCCGTAAAAGCAGGGCTAGCGCACTCAAAAACGCGGTTTTTTGCACGAAAAAACGCCTATTTTCATAGGTCAAAACACCAATACACACCCCTCTTACGCCTTGGGCAACCCCTCACCACGCCCGCGCCATCCCGTACGCATTTTACCCGTCTCTTATGGTTTTCCATGCCTCCCCCACCCTACACAAACAGGGATGCCTTGCCGTGATCGCGCCGCCACACACATCCCGGCACAATCAACAACAAGGCATCCCCGTCAATCAGCCTCATCCGGACCTGCTACCTCCTCCGGATATTGGCCAAAGCCGTATCAAGAAGCATTCACGTTTGTCACCATCTGCGTGATGGTAAAGTTGGCTGAAGTCGACCCCGGACTGTATGTCCCGCCCTCATACAACCCCTCGGTCACCGTACCCGTCGAACTACCTCCTCGATACAACTGGTAGCTCGTCCCCGCCTGTAATTCCAGCGAGGAAAACACTACCGATTGAAACGTCTTCGAAGGAGCGAAAGTGAAGATGTCATCAACAGAAGTTTGCAGATGTACCAATGTGCCCGCCGCCTTCGGCGAACTGTAGGTCACCTTGATTGACCTCTGCGTGGACGAGGAACTCGGCGCTTGGGCCATTCCCGAACTACCGGCAGCAAGCAGAAATCCCCCGGATATCTCGAACGATACGTCAAAATCAAGTGCACTATTGAAGTTTTCCGTAGGACCGTGAACGATAACCGTTCCCCCGGTCATCTCAATCGTGCCGTTAACATCGATCCCGTCACCCGCGGCGTACACCACGATGTACCCGCCGTTGATATACAGGAAGCAGTCACCGGTCGGAGGAGGAGGCGGAAACGGTCCACCGGAACCGTCAACACCGCCGGCTCCGTTAATTCCATCATCGCTGGAAACCACATGAATCGCCCCGTCGTTTATCGTGACCACAACGCCCTCGATACCCTCATAGGATTCGGTGATGTTTATTATTCCACCATTGATCTCCGTGACATCATCTGAGTGAAACCCATCATCGCCAGTGGCAATGGTGAACTCACCACCATTAACCACAACCGTGGCGTTGGAATGCACCGCGTCATCCGCAGCATCAATCGTGAATATCCCCGAATCAATAGTAACACTCACTTGTCCCTTGATACCCTTGGCCGACAGGTCATCACTGATAACCGCTCCAGCACCTCCGCCCGAAGTTAGATCGAATGTGCCGCCGGATATCATGACATCCGTCTCGGCCGTGATGGCATCGCCGCCCGCGGTAATCTCAATCGAACCACCTTCGATAACCATGTACCCTACGTCGGCGCCGTCCTCGTTGTCGGCTTTGAATCCATCACCACCGGACACTACGGTAATATCCCCATCGGTGATGGTTAGAGAATCCTTACCACGAATGCCATCATCCACGGCATTCACGATGATTGTGCCACCGGTAATTTCCAACGTATCCTTGCTGGTAATCCCGTCATTGTAATTACCAAACACCGTCAGCGTACCATTGCCTTGAATGGTCATAGGATCCTTGCTGTAGAATGACGCATTCGGCTCATCCTCCTCCGGATCGGGAAAAACATAGCTGCTCGTATCGATGAAGGTGTTTTGACTCCCGTCAGCCAGAGTGATAATGGTGTTATCTGCACCCATTACCGCGAAAGGAGCGTTCGTCGTATTGGTCACACTTGCGCCGTCAAGGATAATCTCAATATCGTCTCCGTCGATGGTGTCCACCACAATCTGCCCGTCAGTCAGTGTACCGGTCACTCGATAGACGCCGGCCGAAGTGATTGTCGCGACACTACCGTCGATGGACACGCCCGGCCCACTCACCGTTATCGTCGTGCCGTTCAGTATGATTTGGGTAATACCTGACGGCGCTTCCGTTCGGCCGCAATCCGAGTCGGCGGGAACGCCGGGGCCGCTGACACACTCTTGGAATACCCCAAAGTCACCAAGATCGACATCGCCGTCCTCATCGAAGTCGACGGAAATAAAGCCGTCTTCCTCGATGGCCAGTATGCACCCATAGGGAGTCGGGTCATATGAGCCGGCAGGACCGGTCATGCACGGAGCCATTACCTGGTAATCCTCGTCATCGACATCGCCATCACAGTCGAAGTCGTTGGGGGCGCAGGTTACATAGTACGAGTGAACGATGATCGGAGCGCTGACCGGATTGGTGGACGCTCTGCCATTGTTGTCCGTGGCCGTTATGTAATACTCAACCGTAGTGTTGTATGCAAACCCCGGCAGTTCCACACCGTAGACGTCATCGCCCGCGGCACCATCGTTGTGCAAACCATCGTCGTACATAGGCACTGTCACGGAGCCGCTGCCAGCATCATAAGTCAGCAAGACACTTGCAACGCTTACATCATCAATCACTGTTGCTAAAACCAGTACGGGATAAGTTGCCGTAGGCCAGGTGGGAGATTGATCCAGGTCATCAATAACCGGCGGCGGGTTATTGTTGGTCTCCCCAGGTGTTGGCGTTATCATCACTCCCCAAGCACCGCCATCGGGATAACGCCCATATGCCACATCCGCCTCCTGTGCTCCAAATGTAATCGAATCAATGACTGTGGAGCCATCAACATCGATCAGGCCTATGTCCTCGCCTGATGCGCTCAGTTTGAAGTTCGTATGCAAAGGCCCTTGTGTGCCGTCATCATCTGCATAGATAAGGAGAAACCCCTGCGCCGGCACGGCAACTCCCGAAGCGAATTGCCACTGCATAGGGTCCGTCAGATCGTCAGTGAGGTACATGCCGCTCAAGTCAACGACCACAGGATTGGGATTGTAGATCTCCACCCAATCCGGATACTCGTCGAGTTCATCAGGGTCGATGATGCCTGTCTTGTTTGAGGCCATGAACTCGTTGATGTATAGAACCGTGTCAGCCATCAGTGAGCGAATCTGCCCCAGCATCATCAGGCAGACTATCGCCGCGGTTACCGATCTCTTGGATATGTGCAACATTCCATTCTCCTCGCGCCAAATACGCTGTACGAACATTTTCTTCCATAGTTGATGGTAGCCGTGCGAAGATGAAGTGGAGATGAACCGACAGGTAGCGGCCGCTACTGATGTGGATTATCCACAAGTGGCGAAAAAAAAAGCCGTGCCCGGACACAGCCCGGACACAGCAGAAACTCATCGCAGAAACGAAACGGCTTGTGTTAACGACGACGACCGACGACGACCATACCGCCAAGCAGCAGCACCGTCAGGCTGACCGGTTCCGGAACTACGCCGGGGCTGCCGATCTCCTCAAGTGACGACATCCATGATCCGGCAAAATCACCAACAGTGGCCAGAACCCAGGTTCCCTGCGCAATATCGTAACCGTAGTCGCTCGCCGGTATATTACAGCTCACTCGTTGAGTGCGCGGTCCGTGACCGGCCTCATCGTCGTAGGTAAGTTGATCAATCAGAGTATCGGAATCATCAAAGAGATAGATAGCGTCATCGCGACCGAGATTGGCTGTGTTCTCACCGATAATGGAGACACCGGTTATTCCCCAATTGGCACTGAAACCAGCCGCCGTATCGTCGGTAAGTATTACTGATTCACCAGGGGCTACAGTGCCGAACGCACTCAGATCGATGACTCCGGGCGTGCTGCTGCTGTCATCATAGCTCCAGCCGGTCATGTCTATTGCGGTAATTCCAATATTGGTGAATTCAACATACTCTCCGACTTTGTCCGTGCCGGCGCCGTTATACATCCATTCGGAGATCACCATTTCCCCAAACGCCGCCTGGCAAGACAGCACCATCAGAGCCACGACCAGTAAATGCTTCATTGTTGTCCTCCTTCCCAAGATACCAAGGGAATTCATCAATGGCCAAGCGATCAACCGCCGCTCCTCACAGCAGCTGTGCGGATGGATTCGCCTCCACCGCGATCCCATTCCGCTACCATACCACAATACACCCTGGTTTGTGAACTGCAGATGAACTTCGACCGTACAAAGGAGCGCAAAGTGCCAAATGAAACGGAGCGCACTTGAAGCGAGGAAGGCGGGCCTTTCCTTTGGAGACGGCCATCAGGTTTGCTAATATCGGACGTTAGCAGCGTCTGAATCTCAGAGTGAGCACGAAACGCCCTTCAGCGTCGACCGCGGCATCTGCCTGTCCATCCATCACCTGCATAGCGCGGCGTACCAAAGTCAGACCGATGCCGCAGTGTTGTCCGCTATCGCTACGTGCCTCATCTCCTCGCCAGAAGCGGTCAAACACGCGCGATAGTTCGTCTCCAGTCAGGGCATGACTTGTATTGGTTATACGCAAGCAGCACGCGTTATCGTCAGTAGATTCAACGATAACCTCGCCTCCATCCTCACAATAGGTCACCGCATTTGACAGGGCATTGGATAAAACTATATCCAGTAGCTGAGCATTCGCGATTACAGTCAAGCTCTGAGGGCAGCGGTTTTCGAAGGTGATTCGCTTTCGCGACGCCTCTTCCTGAAACAGTGGCCAGTGTTGCTGCACTGCGGATCCGACCATCAACGGTTCCAGTTCAGGCAACTGCAGCCCTGCTTCCATGCGAGCGAGAGACAGCAGTTTTTCCGCTACAGCCTGGACATTCATCAGAGTATCCAACGTCTCCTCGAAGGCGCGGCGATACTCATCCGGGTCGCGCTGGCGGGTGAGAGTAATCTCTGCAATAGCCCGCAACTCGGACAGTGGCGTGCGCAGCTCATGAGCCACATCCGCCGTCATCGACCGTTCTCGCTCAAATGCTTTCTCCAGGCGTCCGAGGAGTCCGTTAAGTTGAAGAACAATTGGCTTTACCTCTATGGGCACATGCTCGTTGCCGACTCGTTCTGATAGTGCGCGGTCATCCAACATGGCGATCTGGCCGGCAACAGCTGAAAGAGGGCTCAATCCACGAGCAACTACAAGCCACGCGACGCCACCTGAAAGGGCGACTGCACCAAGAGCCGTTACAGCCAGGATCATCGCCAGGAAGCGCAACTGCGTGCGGACCTCGGCCGTGTCAGCCGCAACAACAATGGTCAGGTTTGCTGACGAGAGGCGACGAGCCCAGGGTTCCCGGCTGGGCAATTGAAGCGCCATAGCCACCGCCCTACCCGCGCGGCCATCCGGCAGTGTGATGAATTCAAAGCGCGGGCGATCATTCCGTGCCTCGATCCGAGGCAGATTGTTTTCGCCCAGTGCCGGCGAACGTACAACAAGCGTCTGCCTGCCGCCCCAGACGAAATCCGGTGATTGTCGAGGATCTTGAGGCTCCAATGGCGGATGCACAGGCTGCAGACCACCCGGTTCCAGAGGAATGGGCCAATCAGACTCCTGGGAAAAACCTGATGTATGCACAAGTTGCTCGGCAGTTTCGCCGGGGCCTGCAGGGGGCAGGATGTCTATGAGTTGATCGCTCCAGAACTGATAGAGGGCTCCCTCCCGTATCCTCCCTGCCGGAAAACGCGTAAGCCCCTCAGCGTCGAAGCGGAAGCCGAACGGTCCCGGCTGTACCAACAGGGCCAGCGCATTAGCGCTATTCTGCAGGGTATCATCGAACGCCCTCAGAAGCTGTCGCCGCTGGATGGTGTATATAGTAATATCCACAATGGCCAGCAGTACGGCAATGCTCAATAGCATACCGAACATCAACCGAGACCGCAGAGACCGTGTCATTGCCGTGCTCCGAGTACGTACCCCAACCCTCGCCGCGTTCGGATAATGCTTTCCTTGCCCGGACGTGCCAGCTTCCTGCGCAGGCGGCCAATATACACCTCCACAACGTTGCTCACAGTCTGCGATCCGAAGTCATATAGAGTATCCCATATCTCCGCCCGACTAACGGTTTCCCCCGCTCGTCGCGCCAGATACTCCAACAGTTTGTACTCCATGGCCCGCAGTTCCACTTCTTGCTCATCGAGCCACACTTGTCGCTTGGCCGTATCGATACGCAAATCGCCAATCTCGATCACGGGATTGTGCTCGTGATAGCCACGCCGCACCAGAGCCCGGACTCGGGCAAGCAATTCCTCGAACGCAAACGGCTTAACGAGGTAGTCATCCGCACCGAGATCCAGCCCTTTGACGCGATCGGCGACGGTGTCCTTTGCAGTCAGGATGAGGACTCGACTGGGACTGCCTGATTCCCGTAGTCTGCGAAGCACGCTCAAGCCGTCCAATCCGGGGAGCATAAGATCCAGCACAATAACATCGTAGGGATTACCCAATGCGTACCACAGAGCCTCCTTGCCATCGCCAGTGGCGTCGACAACGAAGTCCGCCTCGCACAGGCCCTTCTGCACCCAATGGCGCAGCCGCTCCTGGTCCTCGACTATCAGTACACGCATAGCTCCACCCATTACCCGACCAAGTTTATCGCTCTGCCTCCCGGATGCTGACGCCATCGGGCAACAGCTCCGGCGTCAGTCTACCGATATCCTCAATCGCTTCATCACCATTTGCAGATCGGCCCAGGCCTTTCGTTTCTCCTGCGGACTGCGCAGCAAGTATGCAGGATGATAAGTAGGCATAAGATCGATCGCCTTGGTATTTCCATCATAGTCGGTGAGCTGGAATTCGTGAAACCTTCCCCGCAGTCGACCGATGCCCTCACTCGTCTCCAGCAGCGTTTTGGCCGCCGGACTACCGAGAGCGACTATCACTTCAGGGGAGATGATTCGCAATTGTTCGTAGAGGTACGGACTGCAGGCAACTACTTCATCAGCGACCGGATCACGATTGTTCGGCGGGCGGCACTTGACGATGTTGCAGATGTAGACCTCATCGCGAGACAGCTTCATGGCAACTATCATCTTGGTCAGCAAATCGCCAGCAGCGCCGACAAACGGAATTCCCTGCTTATCCTCGTGAAACCCCGGCCCTTCGCCAACAAAGACGAGACGGGCATCGGCATTACCTGCACCGAAAACGGTTTTAGTGCGTGTGTCGGCAAGTTTACACTCCCGGCAGTTGCGCACATGGGTATCGTTCAGCAGTGCCAGACGCTCATCCTTAGCACCTGAAGCACGGGAGTCAGATATAGAAGCCGAGGCCGATGCACTGACGGATGGGCGTGCGGCAAAGGCATCCACGAGAGCCGCGCGAGGAATGGGGACTTCTCGCACACCAAAGAAGGCATCAGTTTCGATAAACTGTCTGATCACGCTTGGCGCAGGATTCGGTTCATCGCTCATAGAAAAACCCGTATCACCTTTCCCCCGAACAGCGAGGCTACGGCACAGCCAACAACTCACTCATTAGGACGTGCTTTGTCGGCCAACTTGCCTTAGTATACTGCAATGTCTTCGTTCCAAGAGATTACCATAGAACTCGATGATGGCTACCCGGCGTATGCCAGATACTGGTCAGGAAGCAAGCGCAACGCCGCAGTACTCTACCTGCACGGCATACAGTCGCACTGCGGATGGTACATTGAAACGGCTCGCGCCATCAATGAGGCAGGTTTTGCGGTGCTACAGCCGGATCGCAGAGGGTCGGGCAGAAACTCACAGGCTCGTGGGCACGCCGATTCGGCTGGCCAGCTGGTGTCCGACGGTCACCGTTACATAGCCAAGCTGGGTGAACTCGCTGAGACGGAAAGGGTGCAGGTGATAGGAGTAAGTTGGGGCGGAAAGCTGGCGGCAGCGATGCACGCCACGGATCCGGACCACATCGCGGGGCTGGCACTGGTCGCGCCGGGCATCTTTCCCGTCATAGATGTCTCGGCCACCGAGAAGTTTCGCATCGGGTGGTCGATGGTCTCGAATCCCGAACGGCAGTACGACATTCCACTGAATGATCCGGAGTTGTTCACGGCCGATCCGGAAAAGATTCAGTATCTTGTGGAAGACAGGTATCAGCTACACCAAGCCACCGCCGGCTTCTTCCTGGCGTCGAGGAGAATGGACAAGATATGGCCGCGAATTAGGCATGCTCCGGCAGTCCCCATCAGTGTGTTTCTGGCCGGGCAGGAACGAATCATTGATAATGGAAAAACTGAGCAGTTCCTCCGCGAACTGGACTGGCCAGACAAGGAGATACTCCATTATCCACGGTCGAGACACACGCTGGAGTTCGGACCGGATAGAGAGACTTTCGTGTCGGACTTAATTCGCAGGCTTAACAGAGCGAGTTCCCACGAATCGGACAATACTCAATAAGAGAACACAGCCACAGGCAAGCCCCAGCCATGGGGAAAAGCCAAGATAACCGCAGAGAACGTTACCACACATCATAGACACAAGAGCAGCGCAGGCCGCATAGGGCAACTGCGTCCACACGTGTACCTCCAGTGTGCATCCCGACGCTATTGAGGAAAGCACAGTCGTATCGCTGATAGGTGAGCAGTGATCACCGAAGATGGCACCCGCCAGCACACTCCCCACACTGCCATAGAACAACGGAAGGGCCTCGGCCGCGGGCACTGTCTCACCAAGATCAGCCGCAATACGAACAACCGTGGGGCAAAGTATTCCCATGGTTCCCCATGAAGTTCCCGTGGCAAACGAAACTCCGGCAGCGCTAACGAAGACTGCAAGAGGCAGCCACTTAATGGAGAAACCCTGGTCACAAAGCCAACCACTCACCACCTCTCCGACGTGCAAATCCTGTGCTGCAGTTGAAAGAGCCCAAGCCAGGATAAGTACGACGACGGCCGGGAACATGCGCGACATTCCGTCAGTCATGGCTTCCATCGAATTCTTGAAAGTCAGTTGACGGGAAGCAACAGCAAGGGCAATTGCCAAAACAACGCCGGCGAGCGCGCCGTAGAGAATGGCGTTATAGGAGTCCGCGCCTTCGAAGAGAGTCTTTAGCGACCAGGGCTGCCCGGCACGGCCTGCGGCAACAGCAAGTTGGCAGCCCGGGTAGAGAAGTACGAGCCCGGTAACCGTTACCAATGCCGCTATGGGCAGAGCGGACAAAAGCCATCTACCTCTTACGGCTTTTGCGCTTGCCGACACCGATTTCTCGCCGGCAGAGGACTGATCTGCTGCATCACGTTCATGCCGGGCCATTGCTCTGAAGTCACGACCGCTGGCAGCGACGAGAGCGACCAGTACTACGGCGAGGATTGCGTAGTAGCGGTGCGGAATGGAATTGAGAAAAGCATTCCAGGGGTCGATTCCTTCCAGAAAAACTGGAGTACCGGATGCGGCAACATCCTTCAGTCCTTCGGCTATATAAGCCAATTCAGTTCCCACCCATGTACCAACCAGGGCAATAGAGGCGACGGGCGCCGCTGTCGAGTCCACTATATATGCAAGTTTTGCACGCGAGATCCTGAGCCGATCGCAAACCGGCTGCATCGTTGGTCCGACGATCATGGTATTTGCGTAGTCGTCGAAGAAGACGATTAGCCCGGCTACCCAGGCAGCCACCTGCCCTCGACGTTTATTGGATGCTCGCGCGGCAACCATATCTACCATCGCCTGTGTACCACCACTAGCGCCGACGACTCCAACCATGCCACCTATTGTTAAGGTGAATACGATGATCTTCACGCGGTCGGAATCCGCAATGGCACCTATTATGTAGGTTTCTACGCATGTGGTTATGGTGGCCGACACAGTCGTCAGCGACAATGGTGAGTTGGTAGGATCAAGACGGACCAACATATAGCCAGCCACAAGCACGCCAAGAAAAAGCGAAGGAATCACTTGGCGAGACGCGACAGCGCACACAATGGCGAGAAGTGCCGGTAGCAGCACCCAACCGGCGTATGTCTCCGGCGCTGCCAGTTGGGTTTGAGCGGCGGTGGATTCAGCCGTATCCGCGTAAGCATACGATGAAACGACCAACAGTACGACGAGCAGCAAAACGGCGATGGTGTTTCTCGGAACTGAGTGGGTGAATAAGGAGGTTCTCTTCAAAACCAAGCTCCCGCGTGTCGGGCCAGAGCAAGTTCCATTCAAGTGTCGCGTATGAGGCGCGGTTTTCTCCTGCGAGCTCTCATCGCTTAGAGCAAGCTCTATCCAAGCGTAGCGGCTGAACGTCAGTTTTCCCCGGTAGATTCCGGTGGTTTGACGCTACGCTTGGACTTACAGCGCTATAGTGCAACACTTGGACGGGTAAACGCTCGAATCAGTAGCTCGCCCGGCTACGGCCCTGGCTAATCGCAAAACCAACCGGAACCAAGCGGCGAAGTCCTTTTAGGGATCATGCTAGCGGAAACGGCTCACGGCGGCACGGAAAATCGCCAGTCCACATGGTTCGACATCGGAGAGCGTTGTCCAGAAGGGATGCTGCAGACGATCGACGAAGCGTTCTGGGTGGGGCATCATACCAAGCACTCTACCGGAAGGGTCGGTCAAGGCGGCCACATCAGCGAAGCTCCCGTTGGGATTGATGGGCCCTTCGCGCGGTGGCCCGGACACATAGCGGAGAGCAACTCGCTTCTGATCGAACGAATTCATGTCCGCAACGGCAAACTTCCCTTCGGCGTTGGCAATGGGCAGGAAGTAGTCGCGTCCGTATTCAAGGAAACAGCTGTGGCGGCACTCGCACCTGACCGACACCCAGCGGCAAATGAACTGTCCGGAATCGTTGAGAATCAGGCTGCAGGGATCATTGCGGTCGTTGGCAACAAGCAGGCCGGCTTTGGCCAGGATCTGGAATCCGTTACATATACCGAGCACGAGACGGTCGCGAGCAATGAAGTCGCGCAATTGGTCAGCCAAATAGTGAACGATCTTGTTGGCGAAAATCCTACCAGCAGACACATCATCACCATAGCTGAATCCTCCGGGAAAGGTAAGAATATCGTAGTCATCGATAGTGGCCGGTCGCTCGATTATCCTGTCGAGATGGACAAGGTCACATTCCGCCCCTGCAACAGTCCATGCGCGGACGGTTTCCAGATCGCAGTTGATCCCGGGAGCACGAACAATCACTACTTTGGGTTTCTTCACTTGGGCAACTCCTTAGCTCAGCCCCAGCGGCGCACGCCACGCATCCTTCATCCGAGCGACATCCAGGCAGACAACATCCTCGCCCCGACATCTGAACACCATGCGCGGTTTAGCGTCGACCCGGCCCAGTTCAACGACGTTGCAGCATCCGATGAATTGTGAAATATCCACCTGCGAATCCACTTCAAGCACATAGCCACTGCATGACTCATCAAAAAGATGGCGAGTCAAACCGACATTGCAGTCGTATTCACTCCAATCAAGGACAGCTCCTTTGGCACCGCCGATGCACATTTCTGCGAGGCAGACAGCCAGCCCTCCATCGCTTATGTCATGACAAGCCAAGACGTGCGATTTGGAAATAAGATCTGCGACTTTTCGATGCATAGCGGCGCAACGGACCGGGCCATCATTCTGCAGGCACGCGTCGATGTGAATCAGCCGATTTCCCGCATGCTTCAGATCCGAGGTCACGCACTTGCTCACATCGGGAACCATGCCTATGGCACTAATGAGCAAGGTCGCGGGGATATTAATGCGTGATGGCAATCCGAGCTTCTGGGCATCGTCAAGCGGAAGCGAGAACTGGTTATTGAGCGAGTCCTTGCCAGAGATGAAGGGAGTCTGATACACCAAAGCGGCGTCATGGCATGCCTGACAAGCGCGAACAAGCGAGCCCATCTCCTCCTCGTCCTGACACCCTCCCCAGCAGAAGTTGTCGAGGATAGCGATGCGTTCGGGATCAGCGCCTACGGCGACAACATTGCGAACAGCCTCATCCACAGCGGCAACGGCCATCCAGTAGGGATCCTGATCCGAAAGCTGCGGACAGATTCCGCATCCGATGGCAATACCAATAGGCTTATCCGGTATTGGCCTAATCACTGCGGCGTCTGACGGCCCCTCCCCGTTGCCGACGAGAGGTTTTATGACGGTTCCGCCTTGTACTTCCTGATCATACTGGCGGAAGACATCTTCCCGCGAGCAGGCTGCAAGAGATTCAAGTTTATTCAGCACAGCGATGGCGAGGTCATCCTCGGCAGCAGACGGCGTTTCGATGAGCTGCATAGCTCCCGCTCGCGAACCTGTCCAGACAGCCTCATGATGCCTTTTAGGAATTCCATTAAACAGGAATTCGACTTCGAGCCGCCCCACCTGCGTATCACCGTAGCGCAGTTCGATCACACCGTCAGACGAGAACTCGCCTATGACGGATGTTTCCACTTTCTCCTCGGCGAATATCCGCTGCATTTCCGCAAGATTGGCCGGCGGAACGGAGAACACCATGCGTTCCTGGGCTTCGGAGAGCCAGATCTCGTTGTAGCGCAAGCCACTGTACTTCAGGGGGACGGCTTCGAGGTCCACAACGGCACCGAGCTTCTCAGCCATTTCACCGACGGCACTACTCAGACCACCCGCACCACAATCGGTAACAGCACTATAGAGGCAGCCATTACGGTGATCACGCGCCCGCAGGAGAGCATCGAGCACTTTCTTCTCTTCAATGGCATTACCGATCTGCACGGCATGGGCAAATTCGTCAGCATGAGTATCGGTAAGCTCGGCAGAGGAGAATGTCGCCCCACCTATTCCGTCGCGGCCCGTCCGGCCTCCGGCTACGACAATCCGATCGCCGGGTTGTGGCTGTTTGCGGATACGATCTTTTGGCATTATTCCAATACAGCCGCAGAAGACGAGGGGGTTGGCCAGGTAGCGGTTATCGAAGCAGAGGGCACCGGCTACCGTTGGAATACCCATACGATTGCCATAGTCACGTACGCCAGACACTATGCCGCGAAGTACGCGCTGAGGGCGAAGAACGCCTTGGGGGATTCGATCATCGTCAAACTTGGGATCGGCAACGCAGAAGACATCAGTATTGGCTATAGGCTTTGCCCCTAGCCCACACCCGAGAATATCGCGGATGCACCCTCCGGCACCTGTGGCCGCACCGCCGTAGGGCTCTATAGCTGAGGGATGGTTGTGGGTTTCGACTTTGAAGGCAATGCCATGAGTCTCGTCGAACTCGACAACACCGGCGTTATCTTCGAAGACGGAAAGGCACCACGGTTTGTTCAGTTCCTCGGTAGCACGAAAAATAGTCTGCTTGATCAGGTTGTCATAGGTAACCTCGACGTCGGCGTCGGAGTTGGCTCCGAATCCCTTCCCGCGATAGTGCACAGAACTCTTGAGCGTCTTGTGGACGCAGTGTTCCGACCACGTCTGCGCAAGTGTTTCCAATTCCAGATCGGTGGGATCGCGTCCCAGAGCGGCGAAGTGTTCGGCGATAGCCTTCATCTCCCGGACAGAGAGGAAGAGATGAGCGGTGCGTGAGAGGTTGGCCAGCTCATCATCAGCCAAACCTACGAGTCGCACAGTTCGCCGCTCAAACGGGAGTGGCGGCGAAACAGGGAAGGTTTGCGGTAGAGGGTCGCGGCGATCGTGGCAATGGATGAAGAAGGTCTCAATGCACGCGTTGCCCAATACTCTTTTGGCCATTTCCTCGACTTGAGCGGCCGATCCGGGAGAAGCAATGGTGTACTGCCAAGCGCTGCGAATCTCGGCCACCATTTCACTAGGTCCGGTACTGGAGTCGCCGAGCATATCGCGGGCGGCCTCGGTAGCGGACAGGGCGACTGGATCCATCACGCCGGGTTGCAGATGCACTTGCACGATAGCGGAGTTTGGAGTCAGATCGCTTTCTGGGGGCCAGCCTATTTGGTCAGTGCAGTCCCATTCTTCGACCACTGGATCGGCGAACAGCTCGGCAGCAAGTTTTTGGGCGTCAGCTTGGTGAAGGCAACCGCGCATTTGATAGATTCGAGATGCGCGCACAGCAGTGACATGCTGGAACCCAGCTCGGCGAAGAGCCGCCAGTGTGGAACGTCCGCGAGCATCGGTATCTGTGGATTGAGCCTGAATAGTCACTTGCCAAATGGAATCGCATGTGTTGCCCATTAGGGTCCCCCGCTGTGATGAGTCCAGCGCATCAACCACCTCCATCCATGCCCAGACGTTTACGGAGCTACGACTCTAGCAGAGTCGCAGAATCAATCAATGGTGAATAGTGGAAAATCAGTTGTCACTTCAATCGGGGTGTAATACGCAAGCTTCTTTACATTCGCCACGATGCTACGTGTTTAAAGTTGTTACATTCGTTTGTGGACTTCGCGGGCCTGGACAGCTGACTGTCGTGCGGGCGAGGGCGAGATGCGAGACGTTTGCATCGGTTCGACTGTCGGAATCGATGGCACGAGATTTCTGTGAAGGTGGAGGTAGTTCAGAGGAATATGGTTCGCCATACTCTGTTTGGCGCATTCGATTCGGCGAGCAGCAAAGTGAATATCGGCGGGGCAAACACGGGGAAGCACTCGGCGCGACGAGCGGGCAGCACTTGCCACGTCTCCAGCCGCCAGTGCCCTCCTACTCGACTCTCTCCAGCGACAGGTCAACTGCCACGGCAGAGTGAGTCAATGCCCCCACTGAGATGTAATCCACGCCGGTCTTAGCTATTTCCCTAACGGTGTCCAGCGTTACACCGCCAGATGCTTCGTATTTGACGCGTTCGGCGAGCCCGAGTTTACTGCGCATGTCGATGGCCATACGGGTATCTTCAAGAGTGAAGTTATCGAGCATCACTATGTCGACGCCGGGGACCTTGAGTATCTGCTCAACTTGTTCGATAGTGTCGGCCTCCACCTCGACGAAAGTAGGCGGCGGATCCAGTTCTGAGGCCTTATCCAGCATTTGAGCAAGTCCGGCCTGCAACTCTGTGACTTCAAGATGAGCAAGGTGGTTGTCCTTCAGGAGAATGGCATCGTGGAGTCCCATGCGGTGATTCTGCGCTCCACCGCAGCGCACGGCGTATTTTTCCAATATGCGCCATCCGGGAGTCGTCTTTCGAGTATCCAGTATGACGGCATTAGTGCCATCGACGGCATCCACATATGTACTTGTGAGAGTAGCTATTCCGCTGAGTCTTTGCAGGAAATTGAGGAGAACGCGTTCAGCGCTCAGGATGTCAGATACGTTGCCTTCGATCTCGGCGAGTTCCACGGGAGTCTTGATCATGGGTAGCCCATCGATTCCGTCGTCCAGCCAGTCTATCTGCAGACCGGTTGCATAGGCGTCGAGAACGACCTGCCCGATTTCGCGGCCGCAGAACACGCCCTCCTGCTTGGCAATTACCCTAAAGAGCCCCTCACCTTGATCGGCAACGAGCCTGCTACTGATGTCGCCTCGTCCCAGATCCTCATGTCTGGCCATCTCGGCCAACTTGCGTGTTTCTCTGACGAGTTCTTCGCGTTGTGCAGCCGTAACTATAGTTCCATCACTCACGGCATTCGCCTCCCACGTCGCCCTGTTTTTCTTGGGCCTTTTTCCTGTTCAGTATCCAAATCGAGCACGCTAGCTGAGACTTTGCCGCCGCCCTCGGCGTTTTCCAGTTCTTGCATTCGATCGCGCAATCGGGCAGCGCGCTCAAAATCGAGCTCTTGTGCCGCCTGCAGCATCTCCGCCTTAAGCTGCTCGATGGCCTCCTGCCGATCCAACTGCTCTGCGGATTGAGCCACGGCTTCGGCCGCGATTTTGTGAGCAGCGAGCACGGATTCCAGGCCAGACCGCAGTTCCTTGCGCACCGTTTCGGGCTTGATATTATGCTCCTGGTTATACGCAAGTTGCAGGTCACGCCGCCGCTTGGTCTCGTCAATTGCTCTCTGCATACTCGGCGTAGTTTTGTCCGCATAGAGGACAACCAAAGCGTTCACGTTTCTTGCTGTTCGGCCGATGGTTTGAATAAGTGATGTTTCACTGCGGAGGAACCCCTCCTTGTCGGCGTCCAGGATAGCCACCAACGACACGCCCGGCAGATCCAACCCTTCGCGCAAGAGGTTTACTCCTACGAGAACGTCGAACTCGGCGCGCTGCAGGCGTTTGAGGATTTTCACGCGTTCCAGCGTATCAATCTCACTATGCAGGTATTCGCAGCGCAGTCCTTCCTGCTTGAAGTAACTGCTGAGATCCTCTGCCAGACGCTTGGTAAGCGCAGTGACGAGTACCTGCTCTCCGATCGCGGCGCGCTGGGCCACTCTGTGCAAAAGATCGGGAACTTGGCCGCGAGCAGGACAAACCTCGATCGGTGGGTCGACCAGCCCAGTGGGACGAATTACCTGTTCAACGACTTCTCCTTCGCATTTTTCCAACTCGTAGGGTCCGGGCGTTGCGGACATGAAGAGGACATTCTGCCAGGTATCTTCGAACTCCTCGAAGCGAAGAGGACGGTTATCCAGCGCCGAGGGCAGACGAAAACCGTGGTCAACGAGAGTCTGTTTTCGGCTGCGGTCACCGGCAAACATGGCGCGGATTTGCGGCAAAGTCACGTGGGATTCATCGATGACAAGCAGGTAATCTTCGGGGAAGTAATCAACCAGTGTGTAGGGCTTGGCCCCGGGAGGCGTCCCGTTGAGATGACGTGAGTAGTTCTCTATTCCGGAGCAGAAACCCACTTCCTTGATCATTTCCATATCGTAGCGAGTTCGCGCGGCCAGTCGCTGTGCTTCGAGCAGCTTTCCTTGTCGTTTGAACACTTGCAGCTGCAGTTCAAGCTCTTCTCTTATCGATTGGAGAGCGGACTCCACTCTGTCTTCCGGCATAACGTAGTGAACTGCGGGGAAAACGAACACACGATCCTCGGTTGCCAGCACTTCGCCTGTCGTCGGGTTAACCAGCATGAGGCGTTCGATCTCGTCACCGAACATCTCGATGCGGTAGGCAAACTGTTCATAAGCGGGGTGGATTTCAACAACATCGCCGCGTACGCGAAAACGACCTCGTTCAAAGGCTATGTCATTGCGTTCATACTGGAGCTCTATTAGTTTGCGGAGAAGGTCGTCACGTTCGATGTTGTCACCGACCGCCAGCGGAATCATAGCCGCCTTGTAGGCGTCGGGCGAACCCAAGCCGAAAATGCAGGAGACACTGGCCACGATGAGCACGTCTCGGCGGCAGGAAAGTGAACTTGTAGCCCTCAGTCTCAGGCGATCCAAGTCGTCGTTTCGCGAGGCATCCTTCTCGATGTAGATATCCCGCTGAGGAATGTAGGCCTCGGGCTGATAGTAGTCGTAGTAGCTGACGAAGTATTCCACCGAGTTGTGAGGAAAGAGTTCGCGGAATTCCTCAAACAGTTGAGCGGCGAGAGTTTTGTTATGCGAAATGACAAGGGTAGGACGATTCAGCCGGGCAACTGTCTGAGCAATGGTGAAGGTTTTGCCAGATCCGGTTACGCCCAAAAGGCAGTTGAAACGCCTCCCGCTTTTAACACTGTCAACGAGGGCCTCAATGGCCATGGGCTGGTCGCCTTTGGGCTCGAACTCGCTTACTAGTCTGAATCGGTCCACCTGTTGCTTGCCTTACCCATCATCCATCAGTTGCACTTGGCTGCCATCGGCAATACACCACACCGAATTACTATAACCCCGTACACTGTACTCGACAAATGTGCCGCACGAACAGCGGGCGATTTGTCACGATGTCGAAGTCGGAAACGGCTTGGTGCCTAGCTCGGGCAGTTCGGGGCAAAACGGATGGTCTTCGGTAGAGCAAGCTCTATCCAAGTGTAGCGTCTGACGCCCGGTATTCTCCGGTGGATTTTCGGCGCTTGACGCTACGTTTGGATTAGTAACGCTATAGGACAAGAACTGGTCATGGCACAAGACACAGGCAACCTGAGAGCCAAGGCGGCAAAGCGAACGCCGTCCAGTTGTACGACTTTGAACATCCGCTGGGTGTCTTATGCGGACAGCAGACCGCCTACGCGTGCTCCTGTCAAGATCAATTCTACCGCATGCTCAACCGACAGCGATCGCGTATTGATGATCAGGTCGAAACGTCCAACATGGTCAGCTGCGACATGGAAATGCTGTTGTGTGAACTGCATCACTCTCCCCTCGATTTCCTTCACTTGGTTTTCCGCTTGCGTCAACGATAGATTGTGCTCTCTTGCATAGCTCTCGACGCATTGCTGCGGCGTAGATATGACACGCACGCGGAGCCCGCTTTCACGAGGCAGGACCAGATCAGCACCGCGTCCGAGAAACACCGCACTCCCCTGCCGGGAGATTGCCAGGATCGTTTCTGTTAAACGATGGAAGTAGTCGTTGCGTTTCACTTCGGCGGAGCTGAACGTACGCATCGTCTCTTCAATGAAACCATGATCGCGTTCATCCATTATCTCGTACAATCGACGGCGCACACTATCATCACCGGCCATGTACTGCAGGATTTCCTTGTCAAACAGAGGCCACTTCACCTTCTCCGCCACGGCACGCGCAATATCCTCTCCGCCACTACCGTGCATTCTTGATACAGTCACGAACGGCTTGACTGCAACAACATCTCCCGGCGTAAGCTTTGCAGACTGATCCTTGGCGATTTCCCAATTCCGCATCTGCCTTTCAACAAGCCCGCCAATACCCCTGGTGCCTGATGTGCTCATAGCCTGCCCTGCCTTTCCTAACCGTGTCCGACCAGCACGTTGAACTCGGCCCGTCTGTGCCCAGAATCAGCTGACAGATCGCAGCCATAGCGTGTTTCCAGGAATGCACATCACCGGCCTGACATCCCTGAACCCGTCTTTCGGTATATGCTGCCGTTCTTCCCACCCTCATGCAAGGAAATGTTGCGGTAGTTCACTCATTGTGTACGGCCATCGCGCGGCCCTGCCATTTGTCGATGAAGGATGCCTGCGTCTCCCTGCAAAACCGGCGCGATCTCCCATGAACCGTATGGAATGACTTAACACCAACCTACAACAAAATCGATCTTTGCCAATACCCGATACTAAGCTCGGTGACATCGTTAGTGGCGTTACTGTACTCGACGTGGAGCCTCAAAATGACGACCTATAACTCAAACGAGCCAATTTACTCCTCCCTGGTCGAAGATGATGAGGAGTTCGTCGATTTGGTGGAGGAATTCGTACAGGGCCTTGGGGAGCGGATGGAGGGAATCGAGAGAGCGCTTACTGAGCACGACTTTGCCACTCTAAAAACTCTCGCGCACCAACTCAAGGGTAGTGCCGGAGGCTACGGATATGACATCCTCACGGAGAAAGCTGCAGAACTGGAGGAACGCGCTCTCCAACAGGAAATCATAGCATCTCAACAGGCCGTAGATGCCCTGCAAGGCATCGTTTCCCGAGTTGTCGTCCGTCCGCAGTAGACGGCCACGCAGTCTTATCGGACAAACGGCAATGTCTCCGCGAGGAGGTCGATCTCACTACTCGGCTTTCCTCCGATATGCCCGCATCCAGCCGCCGGTGTTGTCAGAAGCGTACTCCAATCAAGCGTAGCTTCCGAACCCGGTTGTGTTATGTGGGCTTCTCATCCTCTGACGCAGCGTTGGTACCAATAAGGATCCAGCGACTGACGCGAGCGTGCGTGTTCCACAGTGCACCGGCGCTTCAACGCGAGAAACCGATGGCAGGCACTAGGTGCCCGTCCATTCCGTCGATGAAAACGCTGTGGGCATCGCGATGGGAGTAATAGGAGTGAATGCATGAAGGCGGCTCTTGCCAATTCCATCCCTAAGTCAGAGGAAGTTCCGGACTCGCTCTCGCAATGTCCAACACAGTTTCTCGACTCTGCAAATGTATTCTGTCGTACCGATGTCGATGACCGCATATTGGCGATAAGCCCAGCCATCACCGATCTTACCGGAATCGCGCCAAAAGAGTTGCTGGGGCGTGCTGCTTCCGAGCTGTATCACACCAGGGAGGAGCGGTTGCAGCTGATTCACACCCTGATCGAACAGCAAATGCTATATGAGCAGCCAGTGCACCTTCGTCACCGGGATGGGCGAGCGATTCCGTGCCTAATAACGCTATTTCCGCGATCCACCGGTGAACGCTACGGAGGCACGCAAGAAGTTATCCGCACACTTCTTCAAGAGCCTGGCGCAGATGCGAGCATCCTCGACCATTCCACGGACCCCGCTTACACTGAGGCGATCCTGGCAACGATATCGGCCATCCTCATAGGAGTAAACGAGAATGGCGTCATTAACCGTTGGAATGAGGCTGCTGAGGCGACTCTTGGCCAGCCGGCTTCGGTCGTAATGGGCACAGCCCTCGATCAATGTTCTCTTACATGGGATTGGCCGAAACTTGAGAAATCCATTGCTACGTGCCAACAGACTCTGACCGAGCAGCGAATCCGCGAATTCAAGGTTACTACTTCCGAATCTCGAACGGCCATCCTAAACCTCTCGATCATCTGCGTCGGCGGCATGACAGCGAACGCCGGTGTTCTCATAGTTGGGAACGACATCACGGAACAGAAGATGACAGAGGTTAGCTTGGCCCACTCTCGCAAAATGGAGTCCGTCGGTCAACTCGCTGCAGGGATTGCGCACGAAATCAATACGCCAACCCAATTCATTGGTGATAACACAAGATTCCTCCAGGACGCCTTCGGTGACATGGAGCGTCTATTCAAGAGCTACTCTGTGCTCCTCGATAAGTTGGACAAATCCACCGCGCACCAGGAGATCGTACAAGAAGTAAAGAAGCTGCAGGAGGAGATTGACGTAGAGTATCTCTTCAGTGAGATACCTCACGCCGTCGAACAGTCCATCGAGGGACTGGACAGGGTATCAAGAATCGTACGTGCAATGAAGGATTTCTCGCATCCTGGAAGCGAAGAGAAGCAATTGGTCGATCTGCACAAAGCAATCGACAGCACGGTAACAGTAGCGCGGAACGAATGGAAGTACGCCGCGGACGTGCGAACGGACTTCGACCAATCACTGCCACTCGTGCCCTGCTATGCGGGTGATCTCAATCAAGTCTTCCTTAACCTTCTTGTCAATGCGGCGCATGCCATCCAGGATCGCCCGACAGCCGAGCATGGCGAGAAGGGGCTCATCACAATATCCACTCGGCATTGGAATGAGTGGGTGGAAATCAAAGTGAGCGACACGGGCACAGGTATTCCAGAGGAGGCTCTATCCCGCATCTTCGACCCCTTCTTCACAACCAAAGCAATCGGCAAAGGTACGGGGCAGGGTTTATCCATAGTGCACGGCGTTGTTGTGGACCAGCACAAAGGCACTATCAATGTGGAAACTGCTCGCGGAGAAGGAACCACCTTCATCCTCCGCCTGCCTCTGGATGACCAGGAACAAAACGGGTTGCATTGTGAAAATGAAGAAGAGAATCCTCTTTGTTGATGATGAGACCGACGTGCTCGATGGTCTGAAGCGTGTTCTTCGGCGACAAAGAGACGTCTGGGAAATGGTGTTTGTCAATTCCTCGGCGAAGGCTCTGGAGAAGATGGCCGAGGCACCGTTCGATGTCGTCGTAAGCGATATGCTCATGCCGGATATCACCGGACTCGACCTACTTGACAGGATTCGCCGCCAATACCCGCGAACGGCTCGCATAATCCTCTCAGGGCAAGTCGACGACAAGGATTGCGATGCAGTGTTGGATGTCGCCCACCAGTTCCTCCTCAAACCGACGAAGACGGAGGACCTGGAAAAAGCAATCGACAAGGCCTGTGCTGTCGGCCAAGACCAGGACCCCTGCCAGCTAGTTGTCGATGTTTCCACACTGCCGAGCCTTCCAAGCCTCTACGTCGAGCTAACGCGTGCCGCGGCCTCGGAAGAATGCACAACGAGGGACATCACAGCCATCATCGAACGCGATATCGCCATGACTGCCAAACTCCTGCAGCTGGTAAACTCTGCCTTCTTCGGACAGGGACGTCGCGTAAGCAGCACTGAGAAGGCAGTCAGCCTGCTGGGCGTAAACAAAATCAAGGCCATCGTCCTGAACGATCACATCTTTACCAAACTTAAGATCACCCCAGGCAAGCTTCCCTTCAAAATAGACTGTCTCTGGCAGCATTCCATAAATGTCGCCAACTGCGCCCGAGCCATCTCCATCGACGCCAAGCAAACAGGAGATCGACCAGACCAAGCTTTCACCGCCGGCATGCTACACGACATTGGCATTCTCATTCTCGCCTCGCAACACTCGGATTCGTTCGACGAATTGATCCGCCGGCACGATGAAGATCATCGCCCTATCCATGCCATCGTCGGCGGCCATCTTCTGGGTCTGTGGGGACTTCCCCAGCGCATAATCGAGGCGGTCACGCTCCACCACAATCCCAGCGATTTGAACTACGACGGACTGTGTGCTCTAACTGCAGTTCATGTGGCAGACGCCATAATGGCCAGCATAGATGAGCCGTTCTGCACTCAAATCAAAGATATTGAGAAGCCGCAGCTGGATATGGCATACCTTGAGCGTACCAAACTTGCAGGCAGACTGGAGCATTGGTACGCTCTTTGCGAAAGCATTTGCGCAAAGTGAACTGAGCTTGCTCCAGCCCAATAGCCAGATTCACAACCGCTTGGCTGTAAACCGATCTCCAGGAAGAGCTAACAAGAACCCCTTCAGCTGCAATCCGGTAAGCGCTGCGAGCACCGTTGGTGGGAGTAATCCCGTCTCCTCCATGATCTCATTCACATGCATGTCGTCCTCACCAATGCAACTCAGGATACTCTCTTCCACTTTATCCAGACACGCCGTTTCACGACGACTAATCTGAGCCAAATCGCTGTCCCTGCCGGAATCGCCCATAATCTGCCCAACATCGCCAAGCTCGTCCAGCACGTCCTCCAAGCATGCCACGAGCTTTGCCGCCCCCTTGCGTATTAACTCATTGGGTCCGACGGCGGTCGGACAATCCACATGCCCAGGCACAGCGAACACCTCCCGATTGTACTCCCCTGCGAGCCGCGCTGTGATGAGAGCCCCACTACGTTTGGAGGCCTCAATAACGATAGTCCCCAACGTCATTCCGGCGATTATGCGGTTACGTCTGGGAAAAGACTCCGCAGTTGGTGAACTACCCATTGGTGATTCGCTTATCAGGGCTCCACTGGCCAGTATTTGCTCTGCCAATCGGGCGTGTTCAGGAGGATAGATAACGTCTGCTCCGCTGCCCAGCACGGCAACAGTCCTCCCGCTGGCCATCAATGCGCCTGTGTGCGCACGTGCATCGATTCCCCGCGCCATTCCTGAGACAACTGTAAAACCCGCGCCTGCTAGAAGCCCTGCAAACCGCTGCGCCTGCTCGTAGCCATATCGACTGCTCTTGCGTGCCCCGACAATCGCTATCGCCACCGCATCTGCCGCCTCCAGCCTACCGCGAACATAGAGGCAGACAGGTGGATCGTCACAGTGCCGCAACTGTGCCGGGTATTCCTCGTCCTCCCAACAGATAACTCGTACACCCTTCTCCGCAGCCTTCTCCAACTCCTGCGCAACCGCGTCGTCTCTGCCTGTTTGGAAGATTGCCTGGGAACGCCGCGGCCCTATCCCCTCCACCTGGCACAACTCACTGACGGACGCGGCCAGAATCCCCTCAATAGTATCGAACCGCCGAATAAGTCTTCCCAATAGCACCGGCCCCACAGCATCAGCCAAATGCAACCGTAAATACCGCACGGCAACTTCAGATGCGACCAGGTCACAAGTAGACACAGGTGTACTCCTCCAAGCGCACACCCTAAGCACTTGAGCCAAAGCTCTGCTTAGGGAATACCCAGTAGAATGTCAACTCACACCGACTTGCAGCACCTCTGAGAATTGGACCGCGCGTCTACTGTCGGCTTATCTCAATTGCAATCTTCGATTTGCCCAATTTCACTTCACTCTTGTGAACACCATCTCCGCTTAGGGGCTCTTCCACCAAACCACCTGCCAACGTTTCCTGGCAAATGTACTCTCTGAACGCCGCCACCGCCGCTCTGCAGTCGTGGTCGTCTGTTCTTATGCACAAGTGGATCCTATCCTCGATATCGAAGTCAGCGTCCTTTCGCAGATTCTGCACGTTTCGCACGAGATCGCGTGCAACGCCCTCTTGAATCAGTTCCTCGGTCAATCGCTTGTCGATGAGCACTACGGTCTGCCCATTTACCGCCACCGACCAATCATCGCCGGCATCATGTGTCACTGAGATCTCGCCCGGCTCGACTCCCAGACTCCCCTCCTGAGTATTGACAGTAACGACCTCGCCTTTGGCGACCTTCCCGGCCACTACAGCAGCATCCATCCGCGACAGCGCCTTCATGACCAATGGCAGGTCTTTACCCAATCTCTTGCCCGCTACTTTCTTGTTTAGCGTCACGTCAGCTTTTACCATATCCTCAACGCTGTCGACAACGACGACCTCTTTCACATTCAACTCTTCGAGAAGGTGTTCGTTAAACTGCTCCACTGCCTGCTTTTCGACATCGTTCCCCGGCTTGATTCGCACCTGCGCCAATGGTTGCCGCACCTTGAGCTTGGAGGTTGCCCGCGCCGCTCGGGCCATCGATACAATCTCCAAAAACGCCGCCATTCGTTCCGACAGCGCCGCGTCAATCAAATTCGTATCGGTACGCGGATAATCGCACAAATGAATGCTCGGCGCAGCGTTCTTCACTTGCCGGTTAACCAGATTCTGGTACATGTTTTCTGTAGAAAAAGCCAATATAGGGCTGACCACTTGGTTAAACGTGGTCAACACCTCGTACAAAGTCTGATAGGCCGCTCGTTTATCGTCCGACCACTCGCTCTTCCAGAAGCGGCGACGGCTCCGCCGCACATACCACCCACTAAGGTTTTCGACGAACCGCTCAGCTTGCTGACAAATCGTCAGTGTGTTGAACTCTGGAAATGACTTATGCGCAGTATCAATCAGCAACTGTAAATCAGAAAGCACCCACCGATCAAGATCACTTCTTCTCTCAACCGCCATTCGCTCTTCGTTTGGATCGAAACCGTCAAGTCGCGCGTAGTTGCTGAAGAAGGAGTATACATTCCACAGCGGAATCAATATGCGCTTTCGCACCTCGTCCGCATGCGCAGGGCCGAACGCCAGGTTCCGCTCAGGAGTGTGAGCACAATACATCCAGCGCATCACGTCCACACCTATACTGTCGGCGGCCGTGTTGAACTCGATCGCGTTGCCTTTGCTCTTGTGCATCTCCTCCATATTGTCGTCCATTACCAAACCATGGCCCAACAAGGTTTTGAATGGAGCGCACCCTTCCATCATCGTACTGATCGCCAGCAAAGCGTAGAACCAGTTGCGAAACTGCCCAGGTAGACATTCGACGATGAAATCCGCAGGAAACCACTGCTTCCAATACTCATGATCCTCAAAATACCCCATAGTCGAAAACGGAACAATGCTCGCATCCAACCACGGATTGCCCACGGCATTAACCCGGGAAACGCTCTCGTGCCCGCACTGCGCACAGCGAATTCGCACTTTGTCCACCCAGGGCCGGTGTGGACTATGGCCTTCAAATTCATCCCAGCCGCCCGCGGCTCGTGCCTTCAACTCGTCTCGGCTGCCTATTACCTCGAAATGGCCACACTCGTGACATTCCCAAATCGGTAGCGCCAATCCCCAGTAGCGTTTCTTGGAGATCATCCAATCACCCATGTTCCGCAGCCAGTCCAGCTCCCGATCCAACCCCCACTCCGGAATCCAACGCGCCTGACGCGTGGAATCCATTATCCCCTCGCGCCAATCCATCCGGATGTACCACTCATCCACCAAGCGGTAGATCAATTCATCCTTACATCGCCAGCAGTGTGGATACCGGTGGTAGTACTGTTCCTTAGCGAATAGTCGATTACGCTTCTTCAGGTCCGCGGCAACATCCTCGTGCACTTCTCCACAATGCTGATCCGCGAGGAACCCGAACTCCTTGCGAAACCGCCCGTCCTCAAGCAAAGGAGCTACTTGTGGCAACCCCAACTCTTTGCCCAGATGATAATCTTCAGCTCCGCATCCCGGAGCAACGTGCACAATGCCCGTCCCCTCCGTCTCCGTAACCTCCTCCCAGCCGATTACTTGATGTGCATCACGAGCCTCCGCGGCACCGTCAAAAGCATCGAAGGGGCCTTCATACCTCAACCCGATCAGGTCTTTTCCCTTGACCTCCTCAATAACTTCGTACTTGCCGTTGTTCTTGAACATCGCATTGATGGACATCAGTGACGGCAGCGAGGACTTATCCATTCCCGCCGGCAACTTGTCAGCCAATGCGGGCTGGGCACGGCTATTCTCTAAATGCGGTTTACCCAAGTAGTAAGACTCTTCCCCCTGCTTCACTTTTACGTAATCCATCTCCGGCTTGACTGCAGCTGCCACATTGGAAGTCAGTGTCCAGGGCGTCGTCGTCCACACGAGCAAGTTCTCGTTCTTCCGTCCTCTTATGGGGAACTTCACAAAAACACTTAAATGACTGGTAACCCTGTAACCTTCATTCATCTCCATCTGGCTAATGCCCGTACCACAACGCGGGCACCAGGGCATCACATCAAACCCCTTGTAGATCAGACCCTTCTCATGGCACTTCTTCAAGAAAGCCCAGATGGCATAGTTATTCCCCTCACTCATAGTGTAGTAGGAATTGTCCCAATCCATCCAATAACCAAGTCGCTTTGATTGCTCCGCCTGGATTTTCGCAAACCTGGCTGCCCTCTCCTTGCACTCGGTCACAAACCTGTCGATGCCGTAATCCTCAATGTCTCGTTTGCACTCGAACCCGTGCTCTTTCTCCACCTCCACTTCAACCCACAACCCCTGACAATCGAAGCCGTTCTGATAACGCATCTCATGTCCCGTGCCCGCAAAATAGCGTTGGAACACGTCCTTGTACGTTCTCCCCCAAGCGTGATGAACGCCCATCGGATTGTTCGCGGTAATAGGCCCGTCCAAGAACGACCATTTCTGCTTACCCTTGTTCTTCGCCCGCAAACAATCAAAAGCCTTGATCTCCTCCCAATAGGCGAGAACCTCTCGTTCCAGGGCCGGAAAATCAACCTTAGCGTCCACCTTATCGAAAGCCATCTGCGTTCCTCACCTAGCTGTAGCGTCCCCAAGCCCGTCTCAGTCCGATCTCCTGCATCCACTCAGAACCCCGTAATATAGCCTCATCCGCAGGGATTGCGACCCGCGCGGCATGCCCGATGCAACTCGACAAGCCTTGTCGGCGTGGATAGTCTCCTGCCCAACCCGATTGGATCCCAGAGCAGCACATCTGCACCTAAACTCTTTTGAAACACATACTTAACGTAACAACGACTCTGCATCGCGCGCCCCATTCGGCACATACCCCTCGTGACGCGGTTTCGCACACGCTGCCACATGCAGATGCCTTATCGCTCTGCTGCCGGCCACCGGCTCCTAGATGCCAGCATGTAAGGCCCGGAGGAAGCTCGGCTAGCAATGGCATCCGGTAATACGCTAGCGCGTGCAGGCCCGAATGCTTCCATCCCTTATGCTGCCGCGGACGAGCAACATGTCGGCGACAACGCGCGCCAGCGGCCAATCAGAGAAAACGTGTCACACAAGATTGAACACCGGTAGGCGGCGACAGCTACTCTAACTATCGCCCTGACGCGTCTGTCCGCCCACACCTTTGCATTCAAGTGCACAGGTCCGGCCTTTCTGTACCGATAGACCGAAAGGGCCGATCGCAGTCGCGTCAGAAACGACGGAAGGCTGACAGTCTCTCAATGGGCGCCAGTTTGCGCCAGCGCTGTCTCCCACTTAAGAGTTTCCTCTGGAGTGGATAGCGGGGAGCCTTCTTGATGACTCAACCGACAATTCCCAAGACAACTTCTGGCAACGCGCTGCTGATCATTCTGATTCTTGCCGTTCCTCTCAGCGCGTTTTGGATTGTGCAATCGTATCAAGTGTACAAACAGGATGTGCGACAAGACGAAAAGCAGTACATGGAGAGGCAGAAGGAGCTCATCTCCGGGCAGGTGCGCTACGCAATAGACTTCATTGGTTATATGAAATCACAAGCGGAATCACGCGCACAGAACACGATCCGTGACCGCGTATACGAGGCCCACTCAATCGCCACCAACTTGTACGAGAAGTACCGCGATTCCAAGAGCCTGGATGAGTTGAAAGCAATCGTACGCGAAACGCTCCGTCCCATCAGGTACAGTAATGGACGAGGGTATTACTTTGCGCAAGCCATGGACGGCATCAACCAAATCTTCGCTGATCGACCATCAAATGAAGGAAAAAGCCTTTGGGATGTAAAGGACACTCACGGAGCTTATGTCATACGCGACATGAATCGCATCATTGAGGAGAAAGGAGAAGGTTTCTACTCGTACACATGGACGAAGCCAGGCATGGAGGGGCGAGACTTCGTGAAGATGTCGTTTATGAAGTACTTTGAGCCCTTCGACTGGTACTTTGGCAGCGGCGAGTATCTCGCCGACACCGAGGCGGAGATAAAGAAGGAAGTCGCAGACCGTCTCTCCCAAATCAGGTGGGGGGAAGACGGGTATGTGTTCGTCTTCCACAACGATGGGCTATGCATCAGTCATATGAACCCTGCCAATACGGGCACAGACATGTGGGAAACTCTGGATCCAAACGGTAAGCCCATCATCCAGGATCTCATCCGCCTGGGCAGAAGTGGCGGCGGATATATGGAGTACGTATGGAACAAGCCCAGTAAGGCACAGGACGCCCCAAAACTGGCCTACGCAGAGGCCTACGAAGCCTGGGACTGGGTAATAGGTGCAGGCACCTATCTTGACGATATAGATCCCGTTCTTGAGCACAAGAAAGAGCGTTTGCAGGCACAATTGAGTGAAAGCGTGCTTTCAGTGGCCATACTTGTGCTGGTCACGAGTGGCTTGGCTGTCATCTCGTCATCCCGTCTATCGCGCCGACTCAAACGAGAGTTCGGCTTGTTCGACGACTTCTTCCGCCACGCAGCCGACACGGGCCAGGAGTTGGGCGAGGAGGAGTTGTCATTTGCCGAATTACGTTCTCTGGGTGCTTCGGCCAATGCAATGGTGGCGAAAAGGCGACAATACGAAGAGGCGTTACGGCGCAGCGAGGGAACACTCCAGAGCGTTGTGCAGGCGGCCCCAATCGGCATTGGTGTGATGAAGAAGCGATCGATCGACTGGACAAACGAACAGCTGGCCCGCATGACTGGGTATTCGCGAAGCGACCTTGCTGGAATGAGTACTGAGGCGCTATTCGAAAATCAGGAGGCTTTTGAACAGGCAGAGCAGGACGAGAATGGACAGGCAAAAGCGTTCTGCACAGAATCCATCGAGACGAGCTGGCGACGAAGGGACGGAAGCAGCTTTGATCTTCTACTGAGTTCGGCCCCGATCGACTCGGACGCCCCCGATGCCGACTTGGTGTTTACAGCAATGGATATAACTGATCGCAAACGCGCCGAAGTTGCCCTGCGAGAGGCCAAGGAGGCCGCAGTGGCAGCCAATGAGTGCAAAAGCACGTTTCTAGCCAATATGAGCCACGAAATCAGGACACCGATGACAGCCATCCTCGGATACGCTGATTTAATCGCCGAGGGCTGCCCTGGAGAGTGCAGCTATGGCTCCGGCGAACTTCGCGAATCACTCAGCACCATGAGGCGAAATGGCAAGCACCTGTTAGAGATCATCAATGACATTCTGGATCTCTCCAAAATTGAGGCTGAGAAAATCACTATCGAGCATGTGATGTGCCCGCTGCACGAAATCGTCGCGGAAGTGGCATCGCTTGTTCGTGTCCGGGCAGAAGCTAAGCAGCTGGCGTTTGAGATTGAACTCAATGGCCCGATTCCAGAAATCATTGAGACGGACCCATTGCGTCTTCGACAGATCCTGATCAACCTCATAGGCAATGCCATTAAGTTTACGGATCGCGGCAGCGTGCGCCTCCTGGTTCGCCTGTCCTCCGCAGGCGACCCTTACCACTTGGAATTCGATGTGGTCGATACTGGTTGTGGATTAACAACCGACCAAAGCGTACAGCTCTTCCAACCGTTCAGTCAGGCTGTTGCATCGACAACAAGGCAGTTCGGCGGCACGGGCCTGGGATTGACGATTAGCAAACGACTGGCACAACTGATGGGCGGTGATGTCTCGTTGGTAGAAAGCCAGATAGGGAAAGGAACACGTTTTCAGGCCACTGTGGCTGTAGGCTCACTAAAGAATGTGCGGATGATCGAGGACAAGTCCATCGCAGAAGCCCTGCTATCAAGGCCGCTGACCGCACCGTCCGCCACATCTCCGCTGGAAATAGACCGAGCGCTGCAGGGTCTCCACGTCCTGCTCGCTGAGGATGGCCTCGACAATCGGCATCTCATAACAACCCTGCTAAAGAAGGCCGGCGCGGAAGTCACCGCAGCCGAAAACGGGAAGATAGCAGCTGAGACAGCGCTTGCAGCACTGAACAGTGAAGATCAATTCGACGTCATCCTGATGGACATGCAAATGCCTGTCATGGACGGATATGAGACGACACGATTGCTACGTGCCAAGGGATACAAAGGCCCGATTATCGCCCTCACTGCCAACGCAATGTCCACCGACCGTGCCAAATGCATACAGGCCGGTTGCGACGACTACGCCTGCAAGCCGATCAACCGCAACGAAATGTTCAGAACCATCTGCAAGAATGTCTCCACTCCAACCGGCACAGCTCTCTGACCCGCCCCTACCACGCGCAGATGGATGAACCCACAGGCCACGTGACCAATCGCCGCTCTGGGTTCACTCAGATGCAAACTCCTCACCGGCCGACGATGGTGGCTCGCAGGCATTCCACTCCTTGGCGATCGGCAGCACTCCCTTAATGGAACGCACGTGAATATCCCGCTGCGGAAAAGCAATCTCAATGCCGGCCTTGCGAAATCCCTGATCAACAGCCTCATGAATATCATCTATCGTGTGCAGGTAGTGATCGATGTGCCCAATGAACACTCGAATCTCGAAGTTCAGTGCGCTATCCCCGAACCCAACAAAGAAGACGCGAGGCTTGGGATCCTCTAACACGTGCTTGTGCCCCTCTATGATTTCCTTGAGCACCTTGCGTGCCAGCTTCGTATCGGCCCCATAAGCGATACCCACGGGAATTACTATCCTGAGCGTGGAGTCCGACAACGACCAATTCACAACCTTGCCGGTTATGAATTCCTTGTTGGGTATTATCAACTCCTTGCGATCCCAGCCCACTATGGTCGTTGTACGTGTCCTTATCCTGGCAACCGTACCGCTAGTGTCGGCTACAGTAACCGTATCGCCGATACGAATCGGACGCTCAAAAAGAAGCATAAGCCCCGACACCAGATTAGCGAAAATCTCTTGTAGGCCAAACCCCAATCCAACAGTCATCGCCGCCACCAACCATTGCACTTTGGCCCACCCCACACCAATCTGCCCGAATGCTACAATGAGACCGACTACGGTGAGAACATACCGAGTTATCGCTGTTGCAGCGAACCTTCCGCCAGCATCAATCGGCAAATGCTGTAAAACGGCTACCTCCAGAAGTCCGGGGATGTTCTTCACCGCCACAATCGTGATCAATGCCACTAGCCCCGCCAATCCAAGGTCCGCCAAACTGATCGGAACAACATCAACGTATTCCTGCAGTTGGTTCCCGCCATTCTCCGTACCGACAGTTTTGACCACCTGCTCTTTTATTCTCCACAACTCGACTTCTCGGAAGACTCCCAATGCAGGAAGTGTCTCCGCCCAGATTCCCCACAGGATAGCGAACGCAAGCACAGCTAATGTTACACGCACAAGCTGCAGGGTTTGCTTATTGATAGAAGCAACATCCAGTTTCTCTTCCGCAACCCCTACTGCCGCAGTTTCCGCCTCCGTTGCCTCTTCCTCCTTCTGCTGACTGCGTTGTGCGGCACGCTCTCGAGCCTCCGCAATCGCCCGCCGTCTTATTTGAAGAAGCAGCCATCGTTCAACTAGTCCGTTCACCACAAGCAACCCAACGAGCAGCCACGTGGATTCCAGTATCCTTGTGCCAAGATAGAAAGCCGTGTAGTAATACCCAACAATCGCCGCACCAACCAACGCCAGAGGTGCGGCAAGGATGAGGACATACCAGAAATGGCGAAGGCGGTAAAACCAACCCTCCCTGTCTCCACGAAGAATCGGCAGTAGAACGGGGCCTGATGGTCGTAACACGCGCTGTACGAAGAGTGTGATCGCAAGAAACGCCACAACAAACGCTGCGCGTCCTAAGGTATCCTTTCCGGCCTCGACTGACTGAGCCTCCAATGTTGAAAACACAAATGAGCATGGCACAACCACGATGGTCAGCCACGCCAAATGTCGCTTCACGATGGCAAGCGATCTGACATTCCATCGAAAATGCTTTTCCGCCAAACCGTTTTGCCGGACAAGCTGTCGAGCAAAACGCAGAGTCAAAACTATCACGGCAGTAGCGTTCAGCCCCTCGCCAACAGCGCGCGAGAAATCACCAGCATCCCACGGCGATGAAATGACCCATGAGGCAAACCACAACGTCAATGGCCAACGGAGGGCAAGCAGGGCCGTAGCCAGTAACGCCCCTACTGTCAGGGTCATACTGTCCTTGGATGGTTTTGCAATGGCCTCTCCGGCCTGTTTGATGAAACGCACGAGCCGGCGCGAAACCGCCCACACTAACGCGACGACCATCAATCCAACAATGGGAATACCCGGAGAAGATCGCAAAGTCCCAAGAACTACCTTGAACACGCCGGACCAGCCGCGCGGACTCAAAAACCACAGCAGCGCCTCCCGGCCCTCACCTACGTCCTCAAGGCGTGGCGCTGACCCGCTCTTGATCCACAGAACCTTTTCATCAACATACTCATCGAATCGTTCAATCGTCTCAAGCAGCTCACGCTCTTTGCTATCCAGATCAACCAGCCGATCGAACGCCCTGTCGTACTCCTTCAATAAGCTGTCCACGTCGCCTCGAAGCGCAACTACCGCCTCCTCGGCCGCCTGCCGAAGCATAGCCCGCTGCTCTTCGCTGGTGCCGGCGTCGACTGACTTCATTATCTCCGCGACAGTTGCTTCAATACTAACCAGCTCACTTCGACGATCCTCCAGCTCCATCATCGCCAATTGCGCATCGCTGATCTTGTCTTTCCTCTGACGCAGGGTCCTGTCCGACGGTCTGAGATTGGGCAAACTGGCCCGGTGTTTTCTGAGCAACTGACCGATCGCATTGGTTAAACCAGTAGCATTCACTCGACGGATAATTTTGTCGAAATCCTGGTTCACCTGTGCCAAAGTCGCTTCGGTTTCTGTTAGACGAAGTTCAATATCCTTGATCGAAGCCTGCACGGCCTTCGCCCGTAAAGCCAACTGTTCTCGCTCCTCCGCCAGCGGACGAATCGCCGGATGGGCACGCTTCAATTGGTCGCGAGCCTCACGAAGCGCAAGTTCTGACTCACTTCTCGCCTTCTCCTGTACCAGCCGCTGCCATGCTGCTACCAGCTTCTCCAAATAGGCAACTCGCCGAGCAGCTCGGTCAAGCCGAGCTTGAAGAAGGCCTCGCCGAGCATCGTAACTTAGCAACTCACTGTTGTAGGCATCGATTTCCCGCACAACCGCCAGCCGCTTTGACTGATTCAGCGCCTGCTGCGCCAGCCGAAGAGCCGCGACTTGCTCCACCTCAGGAACCGTCGGCGTCTCAGTCATGGTCTGCAAGCGTGCCTTGGCCGCCGTGAGCAGATCGGGAATTTCCTTACGACGAGCAGTCCTCCGGTCACGCTCCCGCTCCCAATCGGATAGACTCTTCTTCTCTGCGTCCAAGTCGCTCTGTACTTGACGCAACCGCGCCTCGATTTCCGTTCTCGGCGCATCCATGGATGAATCAGGAACAGCTTCACCCAACGGGGCGGCTAATTCCGTCTGAATGGCGCTCAGAGTCTCCGGAGCATTCTGCCTCTCAGCCTCAAACTCGGCAGCCTTCGCAGCCAGTTGTTCTGCTATCGTTAGTTGCTGAATAGCTTGTGTATACAACCCCACCGCCTGCGACTTGGCTTCCTCAGGAAGCTCCGTCGCCTCTTGCACCTGCTTGAGTTGCAGCTGCAAATCGCTCGCGGACAACGACGGATCGGGTGCTGCAAGCTTCTCCTGGCTCGCTTGCGGTAGTTGCCCCTTGCTTCCATTGACCTCCTGCTGCTGAGCAAACCCACTGCGCACAGCCAATAACACCAGCACAATCGGGATAGCCCCTACGCCATACATGAACACCCTGCGGCCCCGCGATTGAGCTGGCATTTCGATCATTACCTCCGTGCCTACAACCAGTACCGAATGCTTGCGGCGTCTTCCTGCGCCACCAAGCTTTCAGCCGAACCATTCTCCACGATCATCTCCCCAATGACCAGTGCAGAACATTGATTCTCTGACCAGCGCGTCACATACGCTCCTCTTGCCGCCCGCCAAGCCATCCTTGACGATAGAAAAACACAATCATACCCGCTGCAACCAACGCCATCGCCCCCAACAAGACCGGATAAGCAAACCTCACATGTAGTTCCGGCATGTTGTCGAAGTTCATGCCGTAGACACCCGCCATGAATGTAAGCGGAATGAACACGCTGGCCATGATCGTCAGAACCTTCATCACTTCATTCTGTCTATTGCCTACGCTCGATAAGTAAATGTCCATCAAGCTCGCCGCAAGCTCTCTATACGTCTCCACACCGTCCATTATTTGCACTGCGTGATCATAACAATCTCGCAAATGCACTCGTGCAGTCTCGCTTATCAACGAATCCTCGTCACGAATCAACGTCCCGATGGCCTCTCTCTGCGGCCAGACCGCTCGCCGAACCACCAAAAGTTCCCGTTTGATCGCGTGAACTCGCCGCAACGCTTCCGGCTTCGGATCGCCAACAATCTCCTCCTCCAATCTCTCCAATCTTTCTCCAAACATCTCCAGTATCGGGTAATACCCGTCAAGCACCGCATCAAGCAACGTGTATGCCAAGTAGCTTGGCCCCGAACTCCGAAGAACGGGCCCACCCTGACGAATCCTATTTCGTATCGGATCGAACACATCACCCCACCGCTCCTGAAACGTCAGAACGTAGTTCGAACCTACGAACAAACTTACCTGCTCCGGCACAGCTTCCCCTTCGTGCATAACCGCCATACGTGTTATACACAGTGTGTGCGCATCAAACCGTTCAACCTTCGGTCGCTGTGGAACATTGACCACATCCTCAAGTGCTAGCGAGTGCATCTCGAACAACTCGCCCAGCTCACGAATCAGCTTCTCGTCGCCAAGCCCTTGCACATCGACCCAACAAACAGTCCCCTCCTCCAGCAGCCTCTCCACAGACTGTACGGAAGAAACCTCGTGTTCTTCCAGATGATCCGGCTTGTACTTCATCACACGCATCTTCGGAGGTGCAGCGTGCGAACTGATCATCAGCGTTCCCGGCTGCGCCCCCACCGGTGTATGTCTCTTGCGAAACATGTCTATCTCCTAGCCCAAGCTCTTCACATGACTCACCGTGTGCCATCGTTGATCCCATCGAAGTCCACCGCAAACATAGCAGCGATGGGCCCTGCTGCAGCACCGCAACGGCTGCGCACAACATGCGCACAGGCGGCAGGCCAGTCAACAACCGACATTCAGCGCAAAAGCACTCCACGCCAACCACTCGTAATGAGCCCCGCTCAGGTGTTCTCGCGGGCGACTAACGATATCAAAGGTCAAAGTCTGCCACCAGAGCAAAACCTCCGCGAACGACAGTTTGAGAGACGACCGTCCCCTCAGAAAGCCTACGAAGACTCTAGACTTCCTCCAGGGATAGCGAGACTGGACAGCCTTCAAGGCAAGCCCATCGATTTGTGAGTCAACGCCCGTCGAGAGTAGCCTCACTATCTTTGCGAAGGCCATCAGCGTTGTCACATGCAGAAACGAGCCGGCACTCAGGAGGCCCGATCCATCCGAACAGCAAACCCAATACGCAGAGGTCAATATGGAAAACCAACATGTCTGACCGCAGAACCGTCGTCACGTGCGGCCTGGAGCAAGCTCCATTCACATGCAGCGTCTGACGCCCGGTTTCCTCCCGCAGATTGTGGGCACTTGACGCTACTTCTGCATTAGCAGCGACATAATGTCGTTGCTAGGTCTGCCGTCGACAATCTCACCTGTGTCGTAACCACGCCCCTGGCCATGTCCAAACCACGCAAAGAGCAGCTGCGCCGAATCCCAATGCGCAAGTCGTCACGCCCCCCTTGCAGCGTTGTGACAAAGGCAAGCCTCGGCACGATTCTGCTTGCAGTGCGCGGACCTACTCGCAACCATCATCCCAACCTGACTAGTGTCCAAGAGAATAATAGACCACCCTCTTTAACACGCAGTATTAGATTCAGGCAAGAATTGCCGATTTTAACCGCCAACAAAATCTCTCCTTCGGGCTTGAACGAAATTGCCCAGATTGAGACAATTCTAGTGGATCTGGGCCGAATCCAAGCGGAGTGCCGATAATATTGGCAAGGAGGCGATCGGCACGAAGAAGCGCGTAAGGCAAGCTGTCATTCACCAGCTTGTCAGTACCTCCTTTGTGTGAACGACGACGCAAGCCCACAGCCCCCCAGTGTGGCTGCGTCAAAACAGGAATCGCTCAGCACACCTACCATGTGGCTGAGTTCTGGCAGTTGAGGATTGGGTTGCGAAGAAGCCAATCTCCAAGCACTGAGGTTTATCTCCATACGCGTAACTCAAGTTACGCGGTCATAGCATTATCACGCCCACAAGCACCAATAAGAGTGCACCCAATAAGCTCCGGCTTTGCTGCCATATTCGTAGGGCAAACATTCAGCATACCTCAGGTTTTTCCCCCTAATACCCCCCTATCTCAACATATGCACACATTATATGTTAATCTCAGTGCATTGGGTTGCATGGGAGGATTCTACCCACAACAAACAGACTCCTCGGATCCCTTCGATCCGTCAGGTTCTGAGAATCCCCCCAGCAATGGGATAGTTGCCACTGAGCCTGCCTCCTCCGAGGGGGCCCCTCGTCATGAGCGACGAGGTGCTCGTTCTTGCTCGGTCCCGCCAGGGCCGAACTCTCGGGAGGGAAAAGCTCATGACTAGGTGTAGGTCGGGGAATGAGGCTATTCATTTGCGCGCATCGCACGCGTGCGTAGGAGGCAATGCGCCACCGCTGCCACGCCGATTCGTGGCCGTATCTGCGCTGCTGTTGATGCTGAGCTGCGCCCCACTCGCGGCGCGGGCAGAATCCGACAGTAGTAATGTCGAGGTCGGCGACTCGAGTACTGCTGTCGACGACGCCGCACTGGGAAACGTGATTGAAGCAACTGCAAGCGGCAATTCTTCCGCCCAATGCGCGGGAGATCAGCCACCTTTTGCCGATGCCGGCGATAGCTACTCCGGATACACCAACACCACCATCACTTTCGACGGGTCCGACTCTTACGACAACGACGGCGACGTCCTCGGCTGGAGATGGCGCTTCGGCGATGGCACCATGTACCCTCCTGTCCGCAGTGACGGCCATGTCTACTGGTCATCGTCACCTATCGTCACTCACAAGTACACCCAGCCGGGAACGTACACTCTTGAGCTTTGGGTAATCGATGACTGCCTTGGTATTTCACCAATCGCAACGGCTGAGGTAACCATAACCAATCCTGAGCCCTGCGGTGGATGCCCGGAAGGACTGTATTGCGATGAGGCCTCCGGTAGTTGCGTCCAATGCCTGAGCGATGCCCATTGCGATAATGGCCTCTTCTGCGATGGCCAGGAAACCTGCAATGAGTACGGCCAGTGCGAATCCGGTGATGAACCGTGCGATGGATACGACTACTGCGTTGAAGAATCCGATAGTTGCGCCAACTGTCTCTCCGATGACGACTGCGACAACGGTCTCTTCTGTGACGGCCAGGAGACCTGCAACTCTGGCGCCTGCATCGACGGCACTGCCCCCTGCACTGCTGACCAGGAATGCGACGAAGATGCCGACGAGTGCGTCACTTTGGCAGAATGCCAAACCGACGATGACTGCAATGACGACATCTTCTGCAACGGCCCAGAACTCTGCATCGACGGAGAGTGCCAAGCCGGCACCCCACCGTGTAACGCCGGGCAAACGTGCAACGAGGAAACTCAAAGTTGCGATAACATTGATGATTCCCTTATTTACTATTCACCTTACAACCCGCCTCGTCGAACGAGTGTCGCCTTCAGCGTGACTGACAGCGGCTTGCGCGATGGTAATGCCTTCTACTACTGGATGTTCAGTGATGGCAAATATAAGTACGGCCAGACCTGTTCACGCAGCTTTGACGCTGACGGTAGCTACAGCGTAACTCTGACCGTCTACGATTCAACGACTTGGCTGGTCCTCGACTCTGAGGAAAAATCCATATGTGTCGGTAGTGACTGCGAATCCGCTCCGGAGTGCCTCGCTGATAGCGATTGTGACAATGGCGAGTACTGCGATGGCCAGGAACGCTGCCAGAACGGCCAGTGCGTCAATGGCGCCGCACCGTGTGCCGAAGATGAGTTGTGCGATGAAGACACTGATTCGTGCTACCCCGCGCCAGAATGCGAAACCGACGCAGACTGTGCCAACGGAAACTTCTGCGCCGGCGAAAGAACCTGCGTCAACGGCGAATGCCAAGATGGCGACAGCCCTTGCGCTTATGATGAGATCTGTGACGAGAACAGCGATTCCTGCGTTGAGTGCCTCACGCATGATGACTGCAGCGGCGATCTACTTTGCAGCGACAGCAAAACCTGTGTGGAATGCCTAGGCGATGAGGACTGCCCAACTGGCGAAGCCTGTGACCTCGACGCCAACACTTGCGGCGTGCCGAACGCCGGACAGGCTCAGGCGGATTTGACTGTCGCAGCCTCAATAGCTGATCCTTGGCCAAATGAAACCGTGGCCTTCTCGGCCACCGGATCCGCGACGGAGATGCCCAACGCGTTCTACTACTGGGAGTTCTACACGGAAAACGAGGCTGGGCAGTATGTTCCGGATGGTGTTTACACTTACGCAGTATCGCCGACTCGCAGTTACGAAGAATCCGGAAATCACCTAGCTGTTCTCACTTTGTACAACAGTACTGATTGGAGTGTGGTCTCTCAGGCAGAATGCCCGATCTCCGTGAGGAAGAGTACCCTGGCTAACGTAGGCAACCTCGATGGATCGTTCGGAGTACAAAGGCGCTTGGCGGTCAGCAACGGCATAGCGTGGATCATTGGCTCTGGCAGATCTCTCATGTCTGTGCAACTACCAGCATCCTCAAGCGATCAACCTTCTCTCATCGCAAAAGTGCGAACTGACATCGATTTTGGCATCTACGGTGAGCTATTCGATATTGCGGCCAATGACGAAATCATAGCCGTAGCATCCGACTACGGGGGCGTCTACATTCTGGATGCGAACAACCCCGAATTCGTCCATGACTCATCCGTGCCAAACCCGCTAATAGCCCGATACGCACCATATCAGGAGAACGGTTTCGAAATCCGTAGGATCACGATACAGACGGACTATATTTACATTACCGGGGCCAACAATGACGGAAGGTGGTCAGTCAAAATCTTGCACATTCCCAGCCTCCTGGAGCAGCCGCTCGTTCCTGCTGACGGTGTCCCTGAAAGCGCAGTCGTCGTAGGAGAAACTGATCCCGCAACGGCGCCGTTCGGAGCTCTCACTAATACGTTGCTTGCCTCCGGTAATTGGCTATTCGTGGGCGACAATGCTCTCGGAGCCGTGCGAATATTAGACATCTCCGATCCCGCCTCCCCAAGACTGCTTCCCGGATCGATCCAAGTTGGCAGGCGACCGGTTGATATATCAGTGACCGACGACCTGATAGCTGTGGTGGACGACGACGGAAGCGCAAGCAGCAACGAGGCTGCCGTGCACATCTTTGAGCTGAATAGGGACAACGAGAGCAACCCGGCAACGCTAAGGTCCAGCATTCAAGCACCTTTGGTCAAATATACCAATGCAATGTTCTACCAAGGATTTCTCTACATCACGGAATACGAGGCTCTTTACAAAGTGGATATCACTGATTGGGCTTCTCCCGTAATCCGTGGTAGAGCTTCGGCAGGAGGCTTGATCTGTGGCCTGATGCCTGGCGAAGGCTACTTGCACGCGGCGGTGAATGGTCCAGCGCTATCTGTCTTTGTTCCCTGATGCCGCCTCCTCGCAGAGGATCCTCAGGGACGCCAAACCGGCACACAGAAATGTGCAAGAACCCCAGATATGCACTATGGCAAAGCGAGCGACCCCGAAAGTTTGACGACTCTCGGGGTCGCTCATATCGATGAACGTTCCCTTCTTAGCACGCAACAACGAATGGCGAGAGCATCGCTTACGCCAACGAGGCGACTGCGACAGCCACAAGTTCACCTTTTCCACCACATCACCATAACCCAAACCAACATTATCAACAACTTATACAACCCCTAAACAGCCACCCGATCATAGGTTAAAACTACTCATATTAAGCTCCGCCGCATCACTATCTTCAACTATCACCTTATTTTAACAAACACCACACTTCGACCTTTGGGCGAAACAGCTCTATGCATCAATGATCCTGTCAAAATGGGGCGATTTGGCTTGACACCACTATAAAGGAAGAGTAACCTAAAACCAACATCGGGCGCACTTTATTAGTAATGTTGGGAATATAGCGATTCGATCAAGGCATCACTGGAGTTGGGATTTTGCCCCGCATCTATTCGGAGGACGGACGCTTCCCTCGCTGATGCAAACTGCGAATCGGACGGCATTGAGCACCAAACTTGCTTTCAAAAGCGGACAATGAATAGGCTGGGTAGGGGAAGATAGCACACGAATACAAACGTCGCAAACATGCTGTCTTAACCTGTCTGGCAATAAACACAGGGCAGATTATGCGTGATTCGCAGGAGCGAGATTGAGTACCGAACTGTAACAATCGCAGCCGTAGATGCTAATGAACCAACCTTAATGACCAAGACGACACCACTCATCCCGCAGCACCAGTGGTGAGGAGACAAACATGAGTACAAAAAACCTCAAAGCTACTTTCGGGCTAACCGTGTTCTGTTCGGTGCTCGCGCTAACGCCGAGTATGGCTTCTCCACCGGAGAAGCACCAATACTCACAGATGTACGAGGATAGTACAGCGGCCTTGCTGCAGCAGGATGGTCAAATCCTGGCGGGATTCGAGCAAGACTCTGATACGGAAAGGATGTTGTGCAATCTTCAACCCTGCCCAGACTTGCCGACTCGCGACTACTGCCGCTGGCGACCATACTACGAAGCCTACTTGGCGAACGAGTGCAAAAAAGAGCAGTTGGAGGCCTATTGGCCAACCGCTGAATTCGGGCCGCGGCCAACGGATTGGCCGGATGCGGTTGACTGCGAGTTGTGCAGACGCGGAATCTTCCTTGATGGAGATCTGTCTGACGCCGCTGAGAACACCATCCCGGTCCCAATGGACGACTTGTCGGCAGGCCCGCCCTGGGACAACGACATAATAGACAGCATATTTATAGCCAATCCTGCTGTTGCAATGGTTGACGTTGTGCACGACGCCTCTGGCGCTGGTGATCCGCCGGGACCCGAAGGAGTCAACGAGGAACCACGAGAGGAACAAGGTGGGGGAAAAGACCCCAATGGGTTCAATATTGGCTACTCTTACATTAGATTCTTTCCAGATAACAACCCGACGGACAATGAAGACAGCAGTTTCATCTGGATAGGCTTTGATTTGGCCGATTACGTATCGGCCGACAATAAAGACAATGTTGGCCCAGACAATAACCTGCTGTTCGGTCCGGGAAACGACATTGTCCCCCCAACCGCCCCAGTACCATTCGACGCCGGAGATAATGGAAGCGCGGCGTTGCCGGATTACTACATTAGGACAAGCGAGGTTGACGTCCCGTTGCCCGAACACGACGATACAGCCACTGAAAGCTACATTGTCTCACTGCAGGCTTGCGAAAATCTGTCTACTTTCAATCCCCGCAGTTGGGTTCCCTTCCAAACATCTCCCAGCCTTGTATTCAAAATCTCTATCGATGAGCCATTCTGCACACCACTGTCACAAGTTGACAACACCCCGGACGGTGTTTCAGCCCTGACGTTCCCAACCTCTGATGGCATACTCAACCCTAGGAATTCCTGCATCGATAACGAGGTCTCCCTATGCTCTGACGCGAATGGCGACAACGAAGGGAATAAGAATAATGTGGAGTTCGTCATAAAGCGAGTGGAGACGGAAGGGTACTTCGGTCCGAAAGTCGCACCAGACAGCGAGGGTGCCCGAGCCATGCGTTTTGCGCTAGCTCGAATGATCGCTCGACTTGAGCCCAGATGCGATGGCGATGGCTCCGATGAAGAGTCGGCCAATGTTGCCGTATTTACGCCAATCCCGTCACTGGAAGTACGCAAGGAAATCGGCTGCGTGGTTCCTGGTGAACCCACAGCTTATGGAGAACACGCCGAGGCTCTGCCCGGCAGCCCGATAGAGTTCAGAATCACTATTAAAAACACCGGGAACGTCCTTCAGACCGTAACCCTCCAAGACATTCTCCAGAAATTCGGAGATCAGGCGCCCTTCGTAGAGCTAAACCCCGTATGCAACTTCCTGGAAGCGAAACTCACCAGCCCCAGCCGCGGCTTGGTTGACTACGTCGTAGATAAGGACAACGCCAATAGCCCGCCGATCTGCCCCAATATCGCAAGCGACGAGTGCCTTAACCCGAATTTCTTCCAAGAGACCTGCTCCCTTCCTATTGGAGATTCGTTCCTGGAAAGCATTGCTAATGATGGTTTTCCGGTAGTTCTCGGTGGTCTCCTCGGTGCCGAATTCAGTGATCCGCTTGCTTGCAGCACCGATGGATTACTTGAAGGCGATACACTCGTCCTTACCTACAGAGCAACCGTAGACGTACCCGATCCAACTGATTTCTGCGAAACGCACGTCAGCACGGACGGACTGAATACCATTGTGGCAACTGGAACGGATATTCTTGGAACCATAACCGAAGCCACAGATGTCGAGGGAAGCAACTCCATCAACGTGCTCTGCCGTGGTATAACTCTGGAGAAAACCGTAAAGCTCGACGAAGCTGGTCAAGTCTTCGTAAGCACCCTGGGGATCGAAACTCCCTTCGATACCCCGACCAAGACGATTATCTACCGCTATGACCTTGACAACACCAGCGGGGAAACAGATGAGGCCGTAACCCTAACTGACGAGCATCTGTGCGAGGACATTAACGCCATTGCCGGAGTCAGCATTCCTGCCGGGGGCGACCCCCGCGGAATCTGCGACTCCAATGGAATCATCCACGTCGTTGTCCCCAAAGAGACCAGTAGCCCTTATGAGTTGAAGGTCAAGTTCGACGACGAAGCAGCGTTCCGCCTCTTCCTCGAGCGGGATGACCTGCGAGCCAACTGCACTGCAGGAAACAGCGCAAACGCAAAGAAGAAACGCTACAAAAACTGCGCAAACATAACGGCCAACGCCACCAACATTGACAACATTTGCGATGGCGCCGGGCCACTAACCGGCGAAAGCGCCGCGGAGATCCGCGAAAGCACTTGCGACATCAATGTCGAAAAGCGAGTTCGCTGCGTAGATGGTTGCACTACTAATCCTGTGGGCCTGTCTGGTTGGTACGACGACAGCATGGACGCCATTCCGGGCAGCTTCGTCCAGTTCGAGATTGAGGTAACCAACTCCGGAGACAAGCCCATCTACTTCTTGAAGTTTGTGGATCTGATGGTTCCTCCAACGGACATCCAATTCAAGCCTGGATCCGTCAAGCTGGAACTCAACGGCACTCCTTTCACCTGCACCGCCTTCCAGAACGCTTTCAACGTTATCACCAACGACACTGTCATGGACTTGGTCAGCTGTACTGGCAGTACCTTTGATCCCGAAGATGTGCTCAGTGTGAGGTTCTGTGCGGAGATTCCCGCAACAGCTGACCCCAGCAACACTCTTCCTCCACCGCCCTTCTTCGATGTTGTCAACCAGATCACAGTGGAAGCTGACTGCGATGATGTGCAAGATTTCGATCCAGTGGTATCCGACGAAGACGACGTTGCCATCGATATCCTGCCCGTCGACCTGGAATGCCAAGGCAAGACTTGGGAATACCAAGTAGATGAGGACTGCGATGGTGTCTGGGATGAAGCATATACGACGCCAGCGTCGTCCATCGACCTGACTGGATTGATCTTCCCTGTACAGTTGCGCATGTGCATCACAGCTAAAAACACCGGCCAGGTTCCTCTGGAAGTTACCGCAACCGATACTGACTTCATCGCCGACATAGGGACTATCGCCGATATAATTCTCCACAGCTGTGAACTGACAACACCCAAACTCGTGCTTCCGAACTTCACGGCAACTTGGTGCTGTGAAGTTGAGATCAAGACTGCTGAGGCCATGCGAGATCTAGCTAAACTTGATGGCATCGATGATCTCATCTACAACAATACAGCAACTGTCGAAGGCACTCCGGTGTCGGGTGGCCTGGACATCTGTATACCTCCCAACGCCGATAAGCCAGACGACACTTGCTCGGCCACGATAATCGCACCTGATGAATGCCAACTGACTATCACCAAGCAAGTAGCCTGCGCGACCACCAACCCACAATACGGAAGCCACGCCGAAGGCGTTCCAGGATCGACGTTCACCTTCCGCATTGAAGTCACAAACACCAGCGCGAACGCCAAGTTCGCCGGCTTGCGAGTACATGACACGCTTGCCTGCATGGGATGGTACAACGACACCTCGGCGAAAGTGTTCCTGCGGGGTGCAGATGTCACCGGAGATCTCGGTTTCTCACCTGTTCCTGCGGGTTACACGTTCGAGTTCAAAAACGTATCCAGCGGTGATCCGTGGATGAACCCAGGAGACTCACTCGTAATCACTTTTGACATCGTTGTGCCTGCCGACACCTACACGTCCTGCACCAACAAAGCTCAAGCATTCGCCCAGGTGGATTGCGGAGGTTTGGTGGACGGCTGCGGCACGGCCCAAGTCGAGGCTCAAGTGAACATCCTGAGACCAGACGTATCCTGCGTCAAGAAAGTGTGTCTCGACATTGATACGAATGGTGAATGCGACGACGAGTATCCTTTCAGCAGCGACACCGCGGCGGATGCCGACGGCATTGAGTTTCCACTATACATCATTTATCAGTACGGTGCTCGCAACACCGGTGAAGTTGATCTGGCCGAAGTCACCGTTTGTGACGGGCAGATATTGGATGACGCCCAGGCAGCGGGCTTGTCCGTTGTATCGTGCGACTTGGACGCCAATGGCTGCCTAGCGTTTGGTGACATCTCCACGCATGGAGTATCCACTAATGGCACATGCACACTAAAAGTACCAGATCTCGCCGCGTGGAGAGCGCTAACGCTTCTCGATCTGGACGGCAGTAGCGACTGCTACCAGAACCGAGCTGAAGTTACAGCAATGACCGCACCTCAAGACAATGTCTGCGGCGGAGACCCGTTCCCCGTTGCGCCATCCATGTGTTACTCACTGCTGTGCATGGGAAACCCCTGCAACCGATGCTGTCCGCCTCTCACCAAGGCCAAGATACTCATCTGGAACGAGAACGAAGTGAAGTTCTCCGGTACGGAAAAATGTATTTGCTCCCACGATGAATCATTAATCAGCAACTATACTGACTACAACATTGGCAACAGCTTCCTGAGGATTCATCTCCAAACAGACAAGGGGAAAGGACGTATATACAACATGCCCAGTCAAGTTGTGTGCCCCGCCGATGAGTACGGCCAGGAAAGTATCGAAGCACCGCTCCTTGGCATAATGTCCCAGATCCTCGAATTCCATGACGTTGGACATACTGACCGCACCGGCGCAGCCTTGATAGCAGCTGGTGCCCAACCCGGACACGTCTACTATACGCCCGGCGGGGCTCCGCCGCAGTACACGCCACTTGCTCCTGACGATAACGGCAGCGGCGACCCAACACTGCATCGCGCCTCCGCCAGCAAGAAGGGAAGCTTGCTTGCGTTCCTCAAGGTCCAAGCTCGCTACGATGCACAAATGAACATCATCGAGGATACCTTTGTTAGCCTCGTAAATGACTACAACGAGCCGGTGGGCGTACAGCTCTACTTGGTGAGCAGCGAGACCTGCAAGTTCGTGGACAACGCATTCACTCTGACCGGCAACCAGCCGTACTACTGGAGCGCCGCGACAGGACAAATGATTGACGGTCACACCGGGCAGCCAATAGGTATCGTGTCGCCTTTGTCGGTCCTGGAAGAAGACACAGTCTGTTCGGACGACTTGCCCGATAACCCGAATGGATTCATTCGCCATGGCTACTTGCTGGTATGGGCTGTCGATCAGGTCACCAATGAGGAGGTCCATTGGAACCACTTGAGTGGTTCCGCTACCGTCGTCAACTACCAGGCTGGTGGAGCTTGGCGTTATCCCGCATGGGCCTTCGCCGCGGTAGACGAAGTCGAAGTGCCGGGGCAGATTTTACATCACCCATTGGGAGAACTTGATCTCGATGGTGTTGAGTACGACAATCCACCGTCGCAGCTCGTGTTTGATTTCTTCGCTGCCGGTGCTACGTTCAATTTCAGCGCCCTCGATCCTCCACGCAACATCTCCACAGACACAGAGTTGATTCTGTGGGTCGCCGAGAAGGATCTTCGCAATGAAAGCGACCACGTAGACGAACAGTAGCCCTAAGACTCAATCGCTTCCAAGCGAGACGTTCACAATACGACCGCCGATGACTGGGCCATAACAGGCACCGGTCATCGGCGGTCTGCTGCGCAGGCGAGCAACGCTCACGCACCAGCATAGCTGGACGTTGCAGCCCCCCTCACAGTCCGGCCCGACAATATACTTTAGCAGAAGTAAGCATCCGTTCTTCCGCGCCATTCAGTCTGAACTGGTCTGCCATTTAAGACCTGCGATCAGTCATGCATCCCTGAAAACCCAACAGTATCGAATCGCCCTTGGCGTTCATATGAAACAAGACTCCGAACGCCACGCTGGAACAGAGGCCGCCTAGTTTGTGAACAGTTCTTGGAACAGGGAAAAATCAATGAGATCTATGTCGTCGTCCTCGTCCAGATCCACACACTCGCAATCCTGTGATATAGGGCCATTGTTCGGACCGACCAGACATGCAGCAAACTCCGCATGGTCGTCTAAGTCCACAATGTAGTCTCCCGTACAATCTCCAGGCACCGGCGGAGGACATCCTTCCCACTCTGCGATCAGTGATGCGGCCTGCCCTGAGATACCGATTTCATCAAACGATCCGCCAAGGTAGAGCGATGGCCCCAAGGTCGAAACTTCGTTGACCTCGACCAGGGCTTTAACCGTGTCGTTTACACCATCGCCAACAATTGACCATGTCACGCCATCCCACTTGGCAATTCCCTCAAGACCTCCAATATCGAAACTGCCGCCTGCATACAGCGCCGGTCCTGACCCATCATCGAAAACGGCCAATGCCTGGACGTCATCGTTCAAGCCCGTCCCCAACGCATGCCAAGTCGTGCCGTCCCACATTGCCACTCTGTTCGCCGGGACGCCACCTGCAAAGGTGAACTTTCCCCCAGCGTATAACACATCGCCATCAACAAGCAATGTGAGGACCGTCCCACCTGAATTCATGCTGCCATTAAGGGAGGACCATGTTGAACCATCCCATTTCGCCATGCTGATTGCAGAGTTGCCACCGGCCGTGCTGAAGGTGCCTCCAACGTAAAGAGCCGGGCCGACAGCTGATCCACTCTCGGCAACGGCCAGTGCAGACACCGCACCATTCACACCATTCAATGTTGGTGTTCCCAACTCAGCCCAGGATGTTCCGTCCCAACTGGCCACGCGATTCGCAACAAGCCCGCCGGCACGAGTAAACGAGCCACCCACATACAGAAGACCGTTTCCTGCCGCGAGCGCCTTGACTGCATTGTTCACTCCGACATTGCCGCTCATTTCCAGTTCCGACCAAGTAGTGCCATTCCACTTGGCGACGTTGTTGACCGTAACACCGGCGTAGGGGAAAAATCCACCGGCATACAGCGCATCTCCCCCGCCATCGTCATAAGACGTAAGGGCAAACACAACCGCCGAAGTGCCACTGCCCACAGCCGACCAACTACTTCCATTCCACTTGGCGACGTTGGCTGCACCCACTCCCCCGGCCAGGGAGAACTGACCGCCGGCGTATACAGCCTCACCTGAACCGTCATCGAATACAGATAGCGCCGCCACAGAACTGCTGGCGCCACTGATTCCCGGCGTCCCTATGTCCAAACTCCAATCGGGACATTGGGCCGGACAAGAGCATGCTGCAGCTAATAGCACCGCAGTTATCAACACTGCTCCTGGTAGATTGACTCGTTGTGACATAACTTGTCTCCTCCGTACCTGCATTGAAGCAGCGTCAATGCCAAGCTGCCCCTATCCTGATATCGTTAAGCCTGCTTCCCTATGGAATTCCTTGGACTCACAACTGTCGCAATCCGGACAAGAAGCGCGACCGAATCGGAACATAGCCCAGCCACAGGCTACTCAGTGCTTGTCTCTGCCTCCTCCGAATCTCTAGTCGGGCCGGCTGATTCCTGCACAGCCCGCGTCTCTGCCTGGGCAGATTCGACCATCATCTTCAACTCCTCGATTTGCTCCTGCTGGGATTGCAGAAGATCCTGCTGAGCTAACAGAAGTTGATGCAACTCCTTGATGGCAGCCAGAGCAACACCATCAGCATCGATCGTCGTTATGTGCTCGTTATCCACGCCCAAAGCAAAAGCGCTGTAGAAATCCTGTGCCATCGGACTCATATGAACTACGGTCTCGTCCTCAGCAATGGAATTCCAAGTATAGAGCGGCAATGCCGCCACACTCGCCAGGACCTCCGCAGTATCTACTGGTGCCAGATTGTGCTTCAAGGCACGATCGCATGAATTGGTCCAATGCCCACCGGTGCTCAGATACGCGTGCGTCGAAGTATCAATCAGCTTGTATCCGCTCACCGCGATCCTCATATACTGATTCACGTTAACGTCGAAGGCAACGCCTCCGTTGGCACGCACACGAAACTCATTGGGGTATTCTGAGTTGAACGTCTCCGCGACAGGATCCGCCCAGACAAACGAACCCGGGTGCACGGCATCTGCGTATTGGCCCATGGACGCACTGCCGTCCGAACTCATCCGCATGAACCTCGTGCTGTTTATCCCGAAGTCCAACGGCGTATCATCTGAGGTCCCGACGAAATTAGCGCCGGGAATCGTACCCGAGTTACCTCCCAGCATCCAGTAGCGACCGTCCGCCACGTCAATATTCATTCCGTCGGCACCGGGCTCGCCTTGCGGCCCCTCAGGCCCAATCGGTCCCATCTCGCCCTTGGGACCTCTGCAATCCATCGCGTCAACGACACCATCGGTGTTTATATCCTCATCTGTATTGCCCACACCATCTCCGTTCAGATCCCAGCAGGCAATTCCTCTTATTCCAGGCTCACCCTGTTGCCCCTGCAGTCCTTGTTCACCGGTGTCACCCTTCACACCTTGCTCTCCCTGTGGACCGACACAGTCAAGAGCATCGTAGCTACCGTCGCCGTTGATATCCTCCGCAAGATCCTCTACGCCATTGCTGTTGGAATCCCAACACGCCAGTCCCGCGTCTCCCTTCTCGCCCGGAACTCCCTGCTCACCCTGGATTCCCTGTTCGCCCTGCACACCCTGCTCACCCTTGGGGCCAACACAGTCCAGCGCGTCGTATTGCCCATCCTCGTTGATGTCCTCCTCCAGGTCCTCAACGCCATCTCCGTCCAAATCCCAACAGGCAACGCCAGGCTCTCCCTGCGGCCCCTCTGGTCCGACATCACCCTGAGGCCCTTGCACTCCCTGCGGTCCGGGTTCCCCCTGTGCACCCTGTGGCCCTTCTGGCCCTACAGGACCAACCGGTCCCGGCACTCCGGTGCGGCAATCCTCGACAGTGAAGAACCCATCTGAGTTGACATCCTCCTCAGGATCCCCAATGCCGTTATCATTCAAATCCCAGCATGATAGTCCTCGTGGCCCCTCATCACCCTGCGGACCCTCCGGCCCCTCGGGCCCTTCCTCTCCCTGAGGCCCGGCTGCCCCCTGTGCACCGGGTTCACCCATCACACCTCGACAGTCTTCTGTGTTGAATAAACCATCACTGTTGACATCCTCAGCAGGATCAGCAATCCCATTTGTGTTGATATCCCAGCACGCCAATCCGGCGACTCCTTGCGGACCAATATCACCTTGCGGTCCCGGAGGCCCTGGCCGGCAATCAGCAATAGTAAATTCCCCATCACCGTTGAAGTCTTCCTCCGGATCGCCGATACCATTACTATTAGCGTCCCAACAGGCTAGGCCTGCTGGCCCAGCCGGACCGACAGGACCTGGCACACCCGGTCGACAATCCTCCACATCAAACTGGTTATCACCATTCATGTCTTCCTCGGGATCACCCACTCCATTGCCGTTTATATCCCAACAAGAAAGCCCTGGTGCTCCTTGCGGCCCAGTTGCCCCGGCCGGCCCCGCCTGCCCCGCAGTTCCCGCAGCACCAGCCGCTCCGTCTTCTCCATCCTCGCCCGGACTCCCCTGGCAGTCGTTGACATCAAACGCACCATCGCCGTTCACGTCCTCATCAGCGTCGCCAACACCGTTTCCATTCAGGTCCCAACAGTCCAAGCCGTCCTGTCCCGTTTTTCCAGGTTTACCGTTTTCCCCTACATCACCTGTATCGCCCTGACAATCCAAGACGTTCACAACGCCATCTCCGTTTCGATCTTCTTCCGGATCACCGACGCCATTCGTATTGAGGTCCCAGCATGACACCCCATCGGCTCCGGCAGGGCCCGGCAGTGGCTGTGGCGATTCAGGATCTCCAGTTGGAACACTATTGCAGCCACCCAATGCTATGGCAATACCCAAAAGCAGACCAAGACACAATGTGCCACTCTTTGACACTGCTTCATATGAGATAACAGAATTCAAGCTCATCTCAAACACTCCTTGCGCAACATGGATATGTGAGGGCGCAACGGCAGCCCTAAGCCACCTCGTGCCTAGCTGCAACCTTCCTTATGTGAGATAACCGCATCAAATCTCCGACCCGTCGAAGCACTCAATGATTGCGGTGTCCTATCGGCCCAACAGAGCAGCAGCAAACCTAGGAAAAGCCACCAATGATTGTCATGTCTTCCCAGTCTATCCGCAACTGATACGTTAGGACCGGCCAATGATCCTGTTACGCCTACACAATAACCAAAGAGCCCCCCTATACGCAAGAGGGTCAGCCCGAATATCCAAAAAAAACTTTGCTGTCGATAAAGTAGGTAATTTGTCGAGGCTGCGCGTGAATTACTTATTTAGCCAATTGGAGAACTCTGGGTAGACTGCGATTTGACCGTCGATCTGCCCACATCGGGCACTCTTCTTGCGACTTCGATGCCACATCCTGAGCTAGCCATAGCTCCAAGCGCGGTTTACCAATCGCATGAAACTGCTGCCGCGACATGGTGTTACGAGAAAACCAACTCCCCCTGACGGCCCCAATGATTATCGCCTGGTTGAAAAAAGCATAACTCAAGGGTGGGCTACTAGAACTGGCCTTGCGCTTCGCCACGCACAACACCTGGCGAAGCACAACCTCATCCGCACTGTCCTTGCTCACGCAGACGGGCATACATGTTCGATGCTCCAGGAAACGGTCGTAACGCCCGTTCAAAAATCCCCAGGGAATACGCAATGGCCATTCCGTAGTTGGTGATCGGAACACCCACCCGACGGCACGCCTCAATCCGCGACAGCACTGCACGCCGGTTCTGAACACACGCGCCACAATGAACAACCAGCTGATAGGAGCTCAGGTCCGAGGGGAAGTCATGCCCGCTGTAGTGGGTAAACCTAAGATGACCCCCTACATGTTGAGTAAGCCACCTCGGAATCTTCACACGCCCAATGTCTTCGGCAATCGGATGGTGTGTGCATGCCTCGGCTATGAGAACTCGAGCGCCGGACCGAAGAAGGTCTATGCTCATGGCCCCCTGCGTGAATGTGGTCAAGTCGCCCTTGAACCGCGCAAAGAGAATCGAAAAAGATGTCATCAGAACCTCAGACGGCGTATCTCCGGCAACCTTCAAAAAGGCCTGGGAGTCCGTCACAACCAATGCCGGAGGACGTCGCAGACGCTCGAGCGCATCCCGCAGTTCCCTCTCTTTCACAACCATGCAGTAGGCATCATTGTCGAGCAAGTCTCGAATCGACTGAACTTGAGGCAGGATCAGCCGCCCCTTCGGTGCCTCCGCGTCAATCGGCACCACCAGCACCGCGAGCTCCCCGGGAGCAACCAAGTCGCCAAGTATCGACGGCGGATCCATGAACTCCGCCGGAGTAACCTTGATTAACGCATCCCGCAGCAGCCCCAAACCCTGCCCGCTGATGGCATCGGTCTTCACACTCACTAGCTTGGCTTGCTCCAAACGGTCCAGTCGCTGCGCCGCTGGCTCGACAACATCGCTCTTATTGAATACGACTATCACCGGCACGCCCCGGCCACGAAACTCGTCAACAATGTTGTCCTCAAACGTCCCCCACACATCACCTTCGCAAACGAGCACCGCAACATCGGTACGATCGAACACCTTGCGCGTCCGCGCTATTCGCTCATCTCCGAGGTGCCCCACGTCATCAATGCCGGCAGTATCAATAAACAACACGGGCCCCAGCGGCAACATCTCCATCGGCTTCTCCACTGGATCAGTCGTCGTACCGGCCACATCCGACACAATGGAAACTGCCTGACGAGTCAGCGCATTAAGTAATGATGATTTTCCAACATTTCTTCTACCGAAAATCCCGATGTGCATTCGGAGTGATTTCGGTGCTGATTGCATCACTTCGCTCTCCCACGGCTGCCCAGCTGAGTGACCGCTTCCGGAGAAACCAATTGCCGATACTCCTCTTCGGACATAACATTCATACCCAGCGTAACTTCCCGCACACTTCTGTTCTCCGCCTCAGCAGCCATCGCTATCTCTTCGGCTTTCTTATAGCCCAGCGACGCCACCAACGCCGTGACCGTTGCAGTGGCCGCCTCCACCTGTGCCCCACATTGCTGCATGTCCGGTTTCAGCCCCCGCACACAGGCGCCGGCAAGTCGAGAGCAAGCGTTGTCGAGCAACTCAATGCTCCCCAATAGCGTCTCAGCGATCAAGGGCAGAAACGCATTCAGCTCCAGAGATCCCATTGAACACGCTTGAGTCACTGCAACATCATTCGCCATAACCATAAGAGCCGCTTGCGACACAGCTTCAGGAATCACCGGATTCACCTTGGAGGGCATAATCGATGACCCCGCCTGCAACTGCGGCAAGCGCAGTTCCGCCGGCCCACCAGTCGGACCGCACGACAGTAGCCGCAAGTCGCTGCACACCTTCAACAGATTGCTCGCACAGGCCTTGAGTATGCCACTCACCTCGACGAATACGTCTGTATTCTGAGTTGCCTCCACAAGGTTCTCCGCCCGTGCCAGCCCCAATCCAGTAATCTCCTTCAGGCAGTCAACAACTGCGAAGATGTAATCACGAGGCGCCCCCAGTCCCGTACCGATGGCCGTACCTCCAAGATTCACAACCCGAAGCCGCTCCTCGCACTTGTAAACACGCCACCTGTCCCTGCCGAATGCCTCGGCATACGCTGCCATCTCTCGCCCCAGCGTGATCAACACGGCGTCCTGATACTGCGTACGCCCGATCTTCACCACCGAGGCCATCTCCTTCTCCTGCTGCTGAAAGGCCTCCACCAGCGAAACCAGCGATCGCTCCAAAGCGCGCAGTTGGCGTATGGCAGCCACCTTCAGTGCCGTCGGAAACGTGTCATTCGTCGACTGATGCAGGTTCACATGTTCGATAGGATCCACCGTCGCGTAGTCCCCCAAGGGTCGATCGAGGATCTGCAACGCCCGGTTGGCGATTACCTCATTAACGTTCATGTTCGTCGAGGTCCCGGCTCCTCCCTGCAGTGCATCGACAACAAACCACTCGTCGAGTCCCCCCTCCATGATTTCTTCACAAGCGGCTTCGACTGCGCCGGCTATCACCTCATCCAAATACGCCAATCGCCGATTCGTGCGAGCACACGCCAGCTTGACTGCCGCAAACGCGTGCACTAGCGGCCGCCGGATCGCTCGATTGCATATCGGGAAATTCTCAATAGCTCGCTTCGTGTGTATGCCATAGAGCGCTCCCGCCGGCACCTCCCTCGTTCCCAGAAGATCTCGCTCTATGCGATTATCGTTAGCAGACATCCAGTTTGCTTCTCCGTTCCTGTAATCGACTCCGACTAAACGCGTCCCACAACCGTCCACCTAGAAATATAGGTCTCGCAAACCTTCCTCGCGTATCTGCCGCATTCGCTCTGCAAGACGATCCTTAGCCTCGCAATCCTGCAATCCCTTCAACTCGGCACGAATAAGCTTCTCGCCCGCTGCAACTGTCTCCGGCGAACCGTAGTCCTGCAGATACTCCAACAACGTGAGCAAGCCGTTGGGTGTACAGAATCTTTTGATAAACCCCGGCACGGCAAATTCCATGAAATGTTCGCCCGTCCTGCCAGAACGATAACACGACGTGCAGAAGCTTGGCAGATAGCCATCTTCCAGCAGCTCGCGCATCACTACGTCAAGCGGCCGAACGTCGCCAAGCTCAAACTGCTCTCGCTCCATACATTGAGCATCACCAGCCTCCGTGTACCCTCCAAGTTCAATCCGACTGCCCGCATCTATCTGCGAAACACCGAAGGACATCAACTCCCGGCGCAGCGCCGCATCCTCACGCGCCGTTAATATCAAACCCGTATATGGAACAGCCAACCTTATGATGGCGATCAGACGCTTGAAGTCGTAGTCACCAACAGAGTGCTCCGTGGAAACAGATACGCCACAAGCCGGCCGTACCCTTGGAAAGCTGATCGTATGTGGCCCCACACCATACCGACCGGCAAGGTGCAGCGCATGCGCCACAAGAGCCAGCGTCTCGAACCGCCAATCGTACAACCCAAAAAGAGCGCCGATACCCACGTCATCAATACCCCCCTCCTGCGCACGATTCAATGCATCCAAACGATAGAGATAGTCACCCTTTCGTGTATTCCGCGAATGATACAGTCCGTATGTTTCATGATGATACGTCTCCTGAAACACCTGATAGGTTCCTATCCCCGCATCGCTCACCTTGCGATAACCAGCAACATCGAGCGGTGCCGCATTGATGTTGACTCGGCGAATCTCGCCCCTCCCCTCCTTGACTTGATACACCTCGCGCACGCACTTCGCAATGTAGTCAGCGTCGTAACTTGGATGCTCCCCGAAAACTAGGATCAGACGCTTATGCCCCACCCGTTCCAAGGCAGCAACCTGACTCCGAATCTCCGCCGATGAGAGAGTTCGCCTGATCGCATCTGCGTTCGATCGGCGGAAAGCACAATACAGACAGTCGTTCACACATAGGTTGCCTACATATAGCGGAGCGAAAAGAACAATCCGATTCCCATATACGTTCCTCTTCAACTCTCGCGCCGCAGCGAAAATCTCCTCCACCGTCTCCGGATCATGAGCACGCAGCAATACTGACGTTTCCTCCACACTCAGAGGCTTCTTATCCAGACTCTTGCTGATAATCTCGCGCACACGAAAACTGTCCGGCACACCTTCATCAAGCAAACCAGTCAGATATCCGTCATCGATGAAATCAACGCATTCCTTGCTCAATGCCATGTCGACCATGTCCGAATTGCTCATATCCGCCCCCCTTCGCACAGCTCACGCTGCCGGCGAACATACCGCGGGGAATCACCCCTCCCTTGACCAATCGTCCGGCCCATACGCATCATCTCCGCCCGAAGTCCGACCAATCCCTCCTCCTCCCGCAAACACGCCTTGTCCGGATATATCTCGTATCGAGCTCTCAGCTCACCGGGCATCAGATTCGGCATTAGTACATTCCCCCCACAACTCAAGCCAAGCCGCCGCCCTGATTCCGGATCAACGGTTGCCAGTGCCGTAGTAGCCGGCATATTCACTTCAGGGCACAAAATGCGTGCCAACGCCATGACCGTACAGGTCATCCTGGCATCGTTCGGAACTTGGTCTCCATCACTCAAAGGCGCAGGCCCCTCACCACGCCCCAGCGCCGTGTCTGGATGCTTGATGAATGGACCAACACCAATCATGTCCAGGTCCAACTCCCTGAATAGGAGCAAGTCATCCACAAGATCCTCAAACGACTGCCCTGGTATTCCCACCATGACTCCGCTACCAATCTCATAACCCAAATCCGCCAATACCCTCAACAACGCCACCCGGTCCGACACTCTTCGCCTGTAATCCGGATGGATTGCTCTGTAGAGTTTGCCGTTCGATGTCTCAAAACGCAGAAGGTATCGATCCGCGCCCGCCTCTCTCCACAGCTGAAACTCCTCCCGCCCCCTTTCGCCCAAGCTGAGTGTCACCGCCAGCGAAAGCTCCCCCTTGATCCTGCGGATCAGGTCGGCGATCCACTGCGTCTCCAGCCCATAATCCTCTCCTCCCTGCAAAACTACTGTGCCATATCCCAATCGAACCGCCTCACGACCGCACGCAAGAACCTCATCAGCTGACATCCGATACCGCTCCACACGCGCATTGCCTGCATGCAACCCACAGTAGAGACACCGGCGAACACAGTTGTTCGATAGCTCGATCAGGCCGCGGAAATGTATCACATCCCCAACATATTGCCGTCGCACCCGGTCCGCACTATCCCACAACTGCCGAACCAGAGATTCATCGCTCTCACGCAGCCGGTTACTTATCGCCTCTCGATCCATTGTTGGGATTTTCCAATGACACTCCGCGATTGAGTGATACGGAGAATGTGCTGCCCACACCCAGTTCGCTGGTAACCGAACAGCTGCCCTCATACAAGTCACTGATCTTCTTCACAATAGACAGCCCCAACCCACTCCCTGCTATATCACGTGTATTCTCGCTCTTGATACGCACGAAGTCGTTGAACAAGCGAGATCTGTCCTCGGAAGAGAGGCCAAAACCCGTGTCGCTGACGGCAATATCCACAATCTCTGTGTCACAATTCAGCCTGACATCCACCCTGCCACCGTCCCGATTGTATTTAACAGCATTTGAGACAAGATTGTTGAGAACGATCTGAATCTCGCCCTCATCGCCCAACATCAGAACATCTTCCTCACAATGAAGAATTACCTCGATTCCCCTGTCAGCAGCAACTGGAGCCACATTCTCTACTGCGCTCCGGGCTAAGGTCAGGACATTGATCTCCCGCACCTCACGCACCTTCTGCCCGGACTCGATGCGGGTCATATCCAGAAGATCGAGAATGAGTTTGCCCATCCCTTCCGTTCTGATCAGACAACGGTCGATCATCTGATCGTAAGCGTCTAACTCATTTCCCAACGTTCTGTTCTTGATAATCGTAAGATAACTTTCCACAGCTCCCAGAGGCGCCTTCAATTCATGCCCCAGTACGCGAATGAACTCAAAGCGCACTCGGCGCTTCTCCTCAGCCATTTGTCTGGCGCGCCGCTGGGTCATGAGATGCGCCGCCGCCTTGCGTACCGTCTCCTTCAATTCTGCAGGCGTAAACGGCTTCGGCACAAAATCAAAAGCCCCGCTTTTTGTAGCGCGCACCGCCGTGGAAATCGTGGCAAATGCCGTAATCATCACTGTCAGAATGCTCAGCTCTCGAGCTGCTATTTGCTCAATCACCTCTATACCGGTCATCCCTCCCATCTGATGATCCAGCAACAAAACGTCGGGGGCCTGTTCGTCGATCTTCTCCAACGCCTCCTCGCCGCTCGCGGCAGAGTCAACTGCAAAACCTACCTCAACGTCGACATCCGGCACCACCACCGTGAAATCACGCAAGGCACGGCTCACACTGTGACGAATCCCTAACTCGTCATCAACTACAAGAACGCGGAGAGTGTCCATTGACCTATCCCTCAACCAGACGTTCGACCTCACGAATCAATTGCTCCAGACGAACCGGCTTGGCCAGAAAACCATCCGCCTTGATCCATCGGCGTTCCTCTTCCGTCGCCGCACCGAAATCGAAGCCGGTCTCGCTCATCACCGCCGTTACCATGATCACTGGAACAGTGGGAGTCTTCTTCTTAATATGATAGCATAAGCGAAAACCATCATCCTGCTCCTGCATCATCAAGTCGACGACCGCTATGTCCGGCTGGCATTGCTCCAGAGCCTCCAGCCCCTTGTCCACACTGTCGGCGGATGTCACTTCGTACCCGGACGCCTCCAATTGAACCTGCAACGTCGCCAAGTAATCAACATCGTCATCTACAAGCAAAATTCTCTTCGCCATCGTATCTTCTCTTGTCTCTACGCACCGACCCCGTCATCAGCCGATGCTTCTGGTCTTCGCTTCCTGGGTAACGATACTGTAAACGTAGTGCCGGTAGGCCCTGCAGACGCATCAGCGTTCGACTCAACTCGAATGTCGCCATGATGCATCTTGGCGATGCCGTAGCTCACTGCAAGACCGAGTCCAGTCCCCTCGCCAACACGCTTGGTTGTGAAGAAAGGATCAAAAACGCGTTTGCGGTTCTCTTCAGGAATTCCCACACCTGTATCAGACACCGCCAGGAATACTCGATCCGCATCTCCGCCGACCCGAACATCTAACTTCCCCCCATCCCTCATCGCCGCCATACCGTTGGAAATAAGATTACTCAATACCTGAACTATCTGATCATGATCGAATTCCGCAGTCAGATCATCCTGACCGTCACACTCGAACCGCAAGTCTACGTGTGGTGGACAACGCATGGAGCGAACTGTCTGCTCCACAACCTCGCGCAAGTCTCCCGAACGCGCCTCCACCTTATTCTTGCGCGCAAAATGCAGCAGCCCCGCCACAATCTTCTTGCATCTGTCCGCCTCCTTGGCAATCATCTGCAGATCATCGTGCAGTTCACTTTTCGGATCTGATTCATCCAGAAGAACATGCGACAACATCAACACCGTGCCCAACGGATTGTTGACCTCGTGTGCAATGCCCGCAGCCAACTGCCCCATGCTCGCCAGCTTCTCTGACTGCATCAGCGCTTCCTGGGCAGATGCCAATTGATTGTTCGTTATCGTGAGCTTGCCACAAGTTGATCGCAATTCCTCTATGGTAAACGGCAAGCACATCTCGCTCTCTGCCAGTCCCTTGTGAATCGCAATAGCATGCTCCCGGCAAGTCTCATAGCCGCAGGCACCACAATTGAGCTCGTCCTCTGGCCGTCTCTTACCCATCCGCACCAAAATCTCCGCCACTTCTTCCTCTGACGGTACTGCAATCCGCTGATCATCCGCAACATAACTTCGTCGCAAATCCACCGAACCACCAATGCTGTCCAGATTACGCCTCCATTGCGAGCGATCCAAATCCTTGAGCCGTTCGCGAACGTAACGGCTAACTCGCATCCGGCGTCTGAAAAGCGGAGAGTCTTGTGAAATCCCAGGCCCCATTATGCAGCCGTTGCAGCACAAGACCTCCAACAAACGAACATCCAAATCACCCGTCGCAAACTCCCTGATGGCCTCCACAAACGCCAAACGCCCATCTGCAGCAACGACATCGCCGGACACAAAATCCTCATCAATGTCCGCTGCCTGCAACATCCCTCGGCTAATCGGAAAAAGTGCACCGAAGCCCGCCTGTGGAGGATCAAAATCGGAGCGACGACCGTCCTCCTCGGAGATTCCCGCAGCCTCCAACATTTGTCGCAACTCAGTGAACGTCAGCGCAGCGTCCACTTCCAGGATATTCTCCCGACTGTTCGCTTCGCCCTTCTTGGCTATGCATGGACCAATGAAAACTACCTTCAAATCCGCTCCGTGCAGCACTCGCAGAGCGCGGGCTGTCGCAATCATTGGAGAAACCACTGGCGCTAGGTGCTCAACCAACTCCGGCTCGTACCTCTCAACGAATGCTACAACCGCCGGACACGTTGTCGCTATGTACCGCTTCTGCTCATTCTCCTTGAGCAATCGCTGATATGCCGCGGCAACCAAATCAGCCCCAAAAGCGACCTCCGTTACTAAGTCAAATCCCAATCTGCGAATCATACCCACGACTTCCGTATGATCCAACTCCACAAACTCCGCTGGAAAACTCGGTGCCAGGCATGCCGCCACCTTGCTCTCCCCCGCGATCAGTTCCTCAACCCGCTCAATATCACTGATGACCCGCTTGGCCTTCTGACTGCAAACCCGAACGCAATTTCCGCAACCAATGCACCGCTCCGAGATGATCTCCGCCTGCTGATCCACAATCCGAATCGCCTTCGCCGGGCATTCCCGAACACAGGTGTAGCACACCCGGCAAAGCTCCTTGATCGTCGATACCAGTGGCCCGTTGACCGGATACATCATCTGGCTCCATCCGTGCTAACCCACGACGTCGCGCGGTTTGTAGTGTGTATGCAGCAACTTGTGGCTCATTTCACCCAAAGGCTTGCCCAAATACTCGTCGTAAACCCTCTGTATCGACGGATTGCCGTGTGATGTCCGTAAGTCTGAATCTCGGTCAATCCTGTACAAAGCTCTCATCCTTGCGCGAACCGACTCAACATCCGTGTGGATCGGCTGTCCGCCTCCTGCAATGCAACCACCCGGACAAGTCATCACTTCAATAAAGTGCAGATCATCACGGCCATCACGAATCTGATCCAACAGCCGTCCGGCATTACCCAATCCACTCACAACAGCCACACCCAAGTCCAAGCCAGCAACCTGCAGCTTGGCGTACTTGACTCCCCGGAGCCCGCGCAGAGCCCGCAGACGCACAATGGGCAACTCCTCACCCGTCAGTAGATAGTGGGCAGTGCGAATGGCAGCCTCCATAACACCGCCGGTGGCACCAAAAATCTTGCCCGCGCTACTGCGCTCGCCAAGCGGGTTGTCAGCCTCCCCAGGACCAAGCGAAGCCATGTCTATACCCCGCGTCTTGATCAAACGAACTAGCTCTCTCGTCGTTAACGCAACGTCCACATCCGGTATGCCACCGGGAGCCATCTCCGGACGAGATGCCTCAAACTTCTTGGCCGTACACGGCATGATTGACACACTGTAAATCTTCTTCGGATCGATCCCCTCACGTTCCGCGTAGAACGACTTCACCAACGCACCAAGCATTTGCTGCGGACTTTTGCAGGTGGATATGTTCTCACACATCTCGGGGTAATGCTGCTCGACAAACTTGACCCAACCGGGCGAACAGCTGGTCATCATCGGCAGCTTGCCACCATTCTTGATCCTGTGAACAAGCTCGGAAGCCTCCTCCATGATCGTCAGATCAGCAGCAAAGCTCGTATCGAACACTCGGTCAAATCCCAAACGGCGCAACGCCGCCGTCATGACTCCGCATACGTCCCGTCCGGCCTTCATACCGAACTCCTCAGCGAGAGTCACAGAGACGCTGGGGGCATGCTGAACTATCACATGCCTGTGCGGATCGTTCAAAGCATCAACAACCTCCTTTAGATTGCTCTGCTCGTGCAACGCGCCTGTCGGACAAACCATTATGCACTGCCCGCAGTTAATGCAACTCGACACGTTCATCCCTTGGTTAAATGCTGTGCCCACCGTGGCTCGACTGCCACGGTCGATGAAGTCGATCGATGCAACCCTCTGAATCTCCTCACACACTCGCACGCACTTGCCGCACAATATGCACTTGTCCGGATCGCGAACGACCGCCGGGCTCGAAGAGTCTATGCGGTGCCGATTTCGCTCACCACTCAAACGCCGCTCGCGAACGCCAAGTTCAGCGGCCAGATCCTGCAACTGGCATTCCTTGTTGCGCACGCAATAGAGACAGTCATCAGGATGGCTTGCCAACAGCAACTCGACAATAGTCTTCCTTGCTCGTACAGCTTTCGCCGAATGAGTCTTTACCTTCAAACCTTCACTCACTGGAAAAGCACACGATGGCACAAGGTTCCCCTGCCCTTCGACCTCGACAACACACAGCCTGCAGGCACCCGTCGGACTAAGCCCCTTCAAATGGCATAGCGTCGGAACGCTTATCCCCGCCCGATTGAGCGCCTCCAGCAGCATCTCTCCAGGCTTGGCATCGATTTGACGATCATTGACATCTATCTTGATCACGGCCTGCTCCCGTCTATTCTGTCACAATGGCCCCAAAACGGCACACTTCAACACAAGATCCGCATCCAATACACTTGTCCGCCACTATGTAGTGCGGACTCTTGGGAGAACCAACAATCGCATCTGCTGGACAAGACTTGATACATAGAGTGCATCCCTTGCACTCCTCCGGAACAATGCTGTAACGCAGCAGTTCCTTGCACGCCCCGGCAGGACATCGTCGCTCAAAGACGTGAGCCTCGTACTCATCCCGGAACCACCGCAACGTACTTAGTACCGGATTCGGCGCTGTCATCCCCAATCCACACAAACTCGTACCACTGATAACCTCAGCCAACCGCTCCATCGTCATAATACCCTTGAAACGATGTAGCGAATCGCTGCCCGTCTCGCTCCGCCGCGCGCGTGTTATCGCCTTGAGAATCTCCAACATACGCTTCGTGCCCTCGCGGCACGGAATGCACTTGCCACAACTCTCACGCTGGATGAAATCCATGAAGAACTTGGCCACGTCAACCATACAGTTGTCTTCATCCATCACCACCAAACCGCCGGAGCCCATCATCGCTCCCACCGTCTTCAGCGATTCGTAATCCACCACAATGTCAATATGCTCGTCCGGGATACAACCCCCTGAAGGACCGCCGATCTGCACGGCCTTGAAAGCCTTCTCATTGGGTATACCACCACCGATCTCGAACACAATCTCCCGCACTGATGTGCCCATGACCACTTCAATCAAGCCCGTGCGCGACACCTTGCCTGACAAAGCAAAAACCTTCGTGCCTTTACTCGTCTCAGTACCCAGCTTCGCAAACTCTGCGGCCCCCCGACTCATAATCGCCGGAAGGTTCGAAAGCGTCTCCACGTTGTTGATTATCGTCGGCTTGCCAAACAGGCCGGATACCGCCGGAAACGGTGGACGCGGACGCGGCATCCCCCTCTTCCCTTCAATGCTGTGGATCAGGGCCGTCTCCTCGCCACACACAAAGGCACCCGCACCTTGCTTAATCATGATGTCAAGCTTGAAGCCGCTTCCCAATATGTCTTGTCCCAACAAACCATATCGTTTGGCCTGCTCCAAAGCCTCTTCCAAGCGCTCAATCGCCAGCGGATACTCCGCCCTTATGTACACATATGCCTTACTCGCCCCTATCGCATACGCCGCGATAGCCATCCCTTCAACCAGACGATGAGGGTCCCCCTCAATGACAGCCCTATCCATGAACGCCCCGGGGTCGCCCTCATCCGCATTGCATACTAGGTACTTCCGGTCGGCAGGTGTGTTCAGTGCAAACTTCCATTTCTTGCCTGTAGGAAAACCACCGCCACCGCGACCACGCAAGCCGCTATCCTCTATACCCTGGCACACATCTGCCGGAGTCTTCTCTCGCAACATCTTGGCAAAAGCCGAATACCCTCCGTGAGCGATGTACTCGTCAATGCTGCCGGGATCAACCAACCCGCAGTTCATCAGCACCCAACGTGTCTGCGGAGCAAAAAACGGATGCTCGTCAATGAACGCCACATCCCCCCAAGGCTCAACTCCGTCACTGCGAAACTGCCCTAACACCGTCTCTGTCGGAATCGTTCCTGCAAAAACCGCATCAAGAACACGCGCCGCACGATCAGATGTGACCGACTTGAAAGCAACTCGCGTGCGACCGGGCATTTGAATGTCGACCAGCGGCTCAGCAGAACACAAACCGATGCAACCCACCTCCACAATGTCCGCTTCTATACTCTTCTCCTGCAAGTAACTCCTCACCGCAGTCAGAGTCTTGTCCGCTCCAGCTCCCAGACCACATGTTCCGGCACCAATGTAGATCGTCGGCCGCTCTACACGTTGGCGCTTCAGGATGGCCACTCGCTCCGCGCGGGCGTCCCGCTCACCATCAGCCTCCGGCTTCGTCTCCACCCCCAGAAGCCGCAGCACATCCTCAACTCGCAGATCCGCCGTGCGACCCTGTCCAAATGTCGTCTTTGTATCCTCGTTATTCATCGCCGCCCTCTGCTTTCACCATCTTCCTTACGGCCTTGCGAACACCATCAGCAGTCGCGTTACCATGAAACTCCCCGTTCAACGTCACTACCGGCGCCAGTCCACATGCGCCAATGCACGCCACCACCTCCAGACTGAAACTTCCGTCCTTGGCCGTCTCCCCCGGCTGAACCTTCATCGAATGCTGGATGGAGTTAAGCAACGACTCCGAACCTTTCACATGACACGCTGTACCGCGACACACCTGACAATGAACTTTGCCGCGCGGTTGAAAGCGGAACTGATTGTAGAACGTGGCCACGCCGTACACTTTGCTCACCGGCAACTTCAGCCGACGCCCGACCTCCTCCATCGATTCCTTGGACAAGAACCCACGCTTCTCCTGAACCTTCTGAAGAATCGGAATCAGGTGCTCGCGACGAGCCTGCGGATACTTATCAAATACCGATGCCAGATCATGTTCGACCATTACGTCCACCCTTCACCTTCTTGAGTTCTCGATCTCGCGAAAAACGCGACCTTCTCCAGCAACCCCGTAATATCAACGTCCTCAACGAATACCTCGCGCGGAAGCCGCAAACGAACAGGGGCAAAGTTGACTATGCCTCGCACGCCGGCTGCCGCTAAACGCTCTGCTGACTCTTGAGCTGCGGATGCCGGAACAGTGATAATCCCAATCGCTACAGGCCGCGTTTTCAGTACTTCCTCCATCTCCTGCATGGGAAAACAATGGCACCCATGAATAATCTTCCCTGTCTTCTCCGGATCACTGTCAAACGTCGCCGAAAAACACAGATTGGCAAACCGACCCGTGGCGTACGCCAGAATCGCTTTGCCAAGATGCCCCACGCCCACCATGGCGATACCCTCGCCGGCCGGTGGGTCCAGCAGCTCACTTATCTTTTCAATCACCGCGGAAATGTCGTAGCCCTTGGACGGACTACCCGTGCACCCCAGCGTCATCAGATCCCGCCGCACCTGCGCCGAAGACAAACCCTCCAACGCTCCAAGCTCATACGAATAAACGCGCGTAGTCCCCTCGCTCAGTAGCTTGCGCAGCATCCGCCGGTACGCACTCACCCTCTCCACAAAACGATATGACACCTCCATCGTCGACCCACCTCCAACTCACCCAATACACCTCAAACCCATGTCCCCACCTAGCAAACTAATCCACCAAGACAAGATGACGCGTGTGATTTTAATCACAGCGTTACTCATTTCACAATATGCAACAGAAATGCAAGTTGTCAACTAGACAATCGGCCTCATTGCTGCCCAGATCAACATAATCCGCCTATCAACTGCCCAGATTCTCCCCCGCACGCACGAACGTCTACGTTAAGGTAAATACATATAAATAAATGGTTTACATCGGCCAGCAGGAATGAACAATCCGACACTGAGCGTCAGCGCGCATCGCCACAATACCTATTCAATGCTGAAGCACAGAGCCCCCCCGACCATGCGCAGCACTGGCCCGGAACTGCGCTACACCCTCGCTCACGCTCGCCACACAATAGAAAAAGACCTGGAAGCCACCCCAATCGGCAGCCTCCAGGCCTCTATCTAACTTCAACACAAACCAACCAGAACCGGTCTCCTACTTCTTACCACCTTCCCGCTTGGTCTTGTCACACTTCTTGGTCTTGTCACACTTCTTGCTTTCATCATGCTTCTTTGCGTGATCGCACTTCTTGCTCTCGCTGCAGCTCTTCGAACATTTCTGCTTGTCACAGCCCATACCGCACTTCTGATCAGCGCAGCCGGCCTGCCCCAGCAGCAGCCCCACTGCAAACAATCCACAAAAACAGAAGCGAGCAAAAGAGCGCAAATTACCGGAACTCATCGTACATCTCCTCTTCTAGGAGTAATCTCTCGCACCGAAAACAACGAACGCCTTCGACGCCGAATTCAATAAGACAGCTACTGCCCCTTCAAACACAGACTCGGACAACCAACATCTACCAGAGAAAATCGGAGCCCAGACGCCGCGTTCGAATGAAGCCTGCTGTAACTGCCGCAGAATAACCGCAAAATCGTCGCCAGGGCAAGCTTCAGTCCCGTAACATTCGGTCACACAGCCATTCGCCTCGCTGACAACCAACTTACCAGCACATTCACCACCAAAGCCACGACGAACCCCACCGGCAGATTATACACCTCCACTCCGCTGGCCCTCCCCGTCTCCTCGTACAAGTGCAACCACAGCGGTGGAACGATAAAACCGGCAAGCATTCCGAACACGCAGCCCCTGTATGAAGCTCGCTTCCACCAAAGCAACAGTATGACCTGCGGGCCAAACGCCGCCCCCAAAATCGCCCAACCATAAGTCAAGACGTAACTGTAAACCTCTTGCTCCGTCTCGATCGCCAGAGCGAAAGCCACAAGCCCCACACCAAGAACCACACCTCTGTCGAGCAACAAGCGGTTGATGCTTCTAGCTTTGCCCCCTGCAAACAGACGTTCATAGATATCGTTGGCCACCGCGCTGGCAGCCACCACAAGCTGGCTGTCCGCCGTCGAACAGATGGCCGCCAGGACAGCTGCAAGCACCACACCCGCGATCACCGCCGGCAGAAGATTCCCGGCCGCCAGCACCAGACACTGCTCCGCTGCCTGCGAGTTTTCCTCTAATGGTTTTCCCCACGCCGCCCCCGCCTCGGTCATCGCCCTGGCGATCAAGCCAACAGTCACCGCTCCCCAATAGACCATCGCACCCCACACAACAGCCACTACACCCGCTGCCCGTGCCTCCTTCCGATCACGCAAGGCCATGAAGCGTGCAAGTACATGTGGCTGCCCGGGATAGCCGAAGTTGATCCCCAAGGCCCCAGAGCCCAACAGGAAGCCCACAAGCGCCAAACCTCCTTTATTAGGAGTAAATCGCAGCAGGTCCGGGTCAGCACTGGCAAGGTGCTCCCTAACGAATGCGAATCCTCCTATGTCCGCCAGCACATAGATAGGGAACACCACCAGAGTCACAACCATCAACAGAGCCTGCAGAAAGTCAGTCCAGCATACTGCCCGAAAACCCCCGCTGACAGTGTAGATCAGAACGATCACCGCTCCAATAAGCACTCCTACCTGATAACTCAATTGCGGGAAGGCCGCAGAGAAGGCTTTCCCCGCCGCTGCAAACTGAGCAGCCACGTACAACACCATAGCCACGAGAATAACCACAACCGCCAACACGCGAATGATCGGTTTTCGCTCGCCAAAGTGGAGAGAGAAGAGATCCGGCAAGGTAACCGCCTGAAGCTCGCCCGCTCGATCGCGCATCCGCCCGGCAACCACAAACCAATTAAAGACAAACCCTAATAAGCATCCCGGAAGAATCCAGTAAGCTTGAACGCCATTGGTAAATGCCATACCAACCAACCCCAGCGTCACCCAGCCGGATTCACTCGAAGCCGAAGCCGACAAAGCCGCTACCCATTTTCCCAAGGAGCGACCAGCGAGAAAGTAGTCCTCATGACTGCGCCGCGCGTAGATCGAGGAGTACAAACCAACCCCCACGATCAAGAGCGTGTATATGACAAACGATACGATGAACACATACTGATTTGCCTGTGCAAGCATTAGGAATCTCACATATCAACACCTAATTATCCCCGAAACCGCCCGCCGGCTTTCGATTATCCTCATCTACTCCCCATCAAGCAACCCTTGATTACCCGCGCCATCCGACTTCCCCCAGGATCACGGCGCTGCGTATTGCCCTCTATGTCTCTGCGCAACACATGCCGAACCGGTAACGGCTGCCAGTGCGACACATCCAACACCCTCTCTGCCCGCTTGGCCACTTACTATCTGCCCAATGCCTCCTTTCCGTAGAGACTCCTCATACACGAACGAGTGCATAGTGCACAACTGCTGCGACATACGATCTCCCGATGCCGTTCTCCTCTAGCGCAGCCTTTCACCACTCTCCTTGCCGGCCTCCTCCGATGGCGTTATAGTACGCCGGCCTGTGAACTCTGAACATTGCGAGAATCCCACATGAACAAAGATCTGCTAACCATTAAGGTATTCAACGATCCCATATACGCGCAGAATGGAATGATCCTCTCTCTCAAAGGCGAAACGAGCTGCTGGATATTCGATCCCGGGCTGCCCCCGCAGGCAGAGGAGATGCTTTCCCACATGGCCGAGCTCCACTTGCAGCCCGCGGCCATCATCATCTCCCACGCCCACGGTGATCACATGGCCGGCATTGACGCCCTGCTGGCCGTGCATTGCGATATTCCCGTATATCTGGCAAGAGAGGAATGGCACATGTTGAGTGATCCTCAAGAGAACCTCTCAGGCAGATTCGGCCTTGGGGTAACAGCCACAGCGGAGACAACCAAAGACCTCACGGCGGGCATGACATTGTCTCTTGGGTCAACCACATGGGAGGTCCTGGACACATCTGGCCACTCTCCCGGCGGAAGGACTATCTACTCTGCTCAGTTGGGGATCGCCCTAGTGGGTGACGCCATCTTCGCCGGCAGCATAGGCCGCGTCGATTTCCACCATTCCAACGAGGAGCAGCTATTGCGTAATCTGCATGACAACATCCTCACCCTACCGGACGAGACCGTACTCGTCCCTGGACATGGGCCTCATACAACGGTTGGCGCAGAGCGCAAGAACAATCCCTACCTAAGGTGAGCCTCCAAGGCATCGATGCCGTTCGAGCACGGCTTCCCATTACAAAACGATCGTTGCATCCTTTGGGCAAAGTATATAGCTTAGTCAGCCGAGGGGGCATTGAGGCCAGATCGGATGTGCGTCCCGGCCCGCCGGGATGAATACTGATCTTTGGCTTGTGCCTTAGTGACAACAGAGCGATGGCGACCCCGGCAAGATCGATTGTGACTAGATGGCCGACATTGATAAAACCAAAGAGGAGTTGGTCCGAGAGATCGAGGCTCTGCGCCGGCGACTGGAAGCGGTGACCAATCTGCCGAGTAGCGGGCATGACTTGCGAAAGCCCGAACAGAAGGATCAGCACTTGCGGCTCATCGCCAACGCCTTACCGGTGTTGATCTCGCACGTCGATGCCGACCGCAGGTACCGTTTTGCGAACAAAGCCTATGAGCACTGGTACGGCCTTTCTCCTCAGGAGCTGTATGGCAGGCGCGTTGATGATTTCCTAAGCGCGGAAGACTATGCGGTAATAAGCAAGCACGTCGACACCGTCCTGTCAGGCAATCCCGTTTCGTTCGAGTACGAGCGGGAGATTCACACACAGGGCGGCGGCAAGAGGCACGTGAGCGCCAACTACGTACCCGACATCGGAGAGGACGGTGATGTACGAGGCTTCTTCGCACTGGTCACCGACATAACAGAACTACGGAAGGCGGAGGAGGATCGCACACGGCTGCAGGAGCAGTTGCACCAGGCACAGAAGATGGAAGCCATTGGGGAATTAGCAAGCGGAGTAGCCCACGACTTCAACAACCTGCTGACGGTAATCTTCTCCGGCACGACCAACCTGACCAGGATGGTGCACGGCAGCAGCGACGCCCAGGAGGCCGTCTCGATGATCGAAAGCGCGGCGAAGGCGGCTGCCGGCGTTACTCGCAGCCTGATGACCTTCAGCGAACGGCTGCCGCTGGCCAAGGTGGAGCTCAATCTTGTGCAGGCCGTGGAAAACACAATGCGGCTACTGCGCAGGATGTTGCCGGCAACGATTGAGCTGCAGGTCGACACGCCTACTCCGGATCGCTGCCCCTGGGTGCATGCCGACCAGACACAGTTGCAGCAGATAGTACTGAATCTGGCGATCAACGCCCGCGACGCGATGCCTCGCGGCGGAACGTTGGAGATCCAGGTTGACCCTGTAATGGATAACCCACTGAGCCCGGAATACCAATGGGCCACTATCCGGGTCAAAGACAATGGCACTGGTATTCCCAAGGAGATCCAGGAGCGTATATTCGACCCCTTCTTTACTACCAAGCCGCGAGGCAAAGGCACGGGGCTAGGACTGGCCGTCGTGCGGGGCATTGTCACCGACCATGGCGGGCGCCTAGAGCTGACGTCGCAAGCCAGCAAGGGGACAACGTTCACGATACACCTCCCGCGAGTAGCCTCAGAGTCGGCAGCAGCCAGAGAGGAGCAGCAATCCTCCGCACGCACGGGCAACGGAGAGACGATTCTCCTGGCGGAAGACAATGAGTATATTCGCAAGCTGATGGTCCTGGCACTGCGCAGCAGCAATCTGAAGGTCCTGCAGGCGGAGGACGGGGCAACAGTACTGGAGACCTACGAGAACCTCAAGGACAAGATCGACGCCCTGATTCTCGATGTAGATCTTCCCAAGTACAGCGGTCTTGACTGCGTAGAGCGAATCCGCAAGTCCAGCTCAAACGTTCCCGTGGTACTGGTTACCGGGCGGATCGATGCCTCCGTCGAGGACCAGCTGGACGCCAACACGGTCCTGCTGTGCAAGCCGTTTCAGATGTCAGACCTATGCAACTTGGCCATTAGCGTTATTACCAAGAGCGCCGCCGAGAGAATCAACCCTTGAGATTTTCAGGATTCAACGGCTGCAGATCCTGGGGCACAAAGAGACCATCCTTGCGAATCAGTTCACCGTCGAAGCGAATCTCGCCGCCGCCATTGGCTTTATCCTGACGACAGACCATATCCCAGTGCACCTGTGAGCGGTTTCCATTATCCGCCTCATCCTCATAGGAGGATCCGGGAGTAAAGTGGAAGGAGCCGACGATCTTCTCGTCAAAGAGAATATCGAGCATCGGGCGATCCACATAGGGATTTACACCAATGGCGAATTCGCCAATATACCTGGCCCCCTCGTCCGAATCGAGAACATTGTTCAGTGCTTCAGTATTGGTACCGGTAGCGTCTATGATCTTGCCATCCTTGAACTCCAGGCGGATACAATCGTGGGGGGTTCCCTGATAAATAGTGGGCGTATTGTATTGAAGCACGCCGTTTACCGACTCGCGAACCGGAGCAGTGAACACCTCTCCATCGGGTATATTGAGTTTGCCGGCACAAGGAATTGCCGGCATCCCTTTGATGGAAAAAGTAAGATCGGTTCCGGGACCGGTTATGGTCACGATGTCCGTTTTTTCCATGCGATGCTTCAAGGGAACCATGGCCTCTCCCATTTTCCGATAGTCCATGGTGCAGACGTTGAAGTAGAAATCCTCAAAGGCCTGGGTGCTCATACCTGCGCCCTGGGCCATTGAATGGGAGGGCCAGCGAAGGACGACCCACTTGGTTTGGCGGACGCGGATGTCGCCGTGAACCGGCTTCCACCAGATTTTCTGGTAGGACTTCATCTTCTCATCGGGCACATCGGACAGTTCGGTCACGTTGAGGGAACCGCGCAGGCCAATGTAGGCCTGGACGTTCTTCATGCGCAGAGCTTCGACATCGGAAATGAGCTGAAGCTGGCTCTCGCTGCAGTTGTGGAGAAGAGCGCGAATGACTTCGTTCTGTTTGATGGTGACCAGGGGGTCTGCGCCGGCCAGCCGGGCCACGCGAACGAGTTCGCAGACGATATTGGGCGGCACATCTATAGCCTCAATGAGGACCTTCTCGCCGGGCTTAAGTTCGGTGGAGTAGTTGATGAGGACTTCGGCCAGTTTGGTCATTCGCGGGTCAAGCATGAGTTCTCCTTTGTGCAGTTTGGCCAAGAGGCGCAGGTCGCAAGGGAATAAGTTTTCGGATCCACACGGCTGTTTGCTGTGGCCAGTGTTAGCCGGGCAATGGAGCCAGAGCGGATTAGCTTAGCAGAAATCGAGAAGCATTTCAGTGATTTTGGTGGCGCTGAGGTGGCGCTCGTGGGTTCGTTTTGCAGTTTCTGTTCGGCGGCATTCTGGGGCGGTTCGGACGTCGAGCGATGGCCGTGCGGGTTGATGAAGTCTTGTTTAGTGGCAGGCATGCGGGGAGCACTTTCGTCGCTGGGTTCGTTTTGTAGTTTTTTCGAAGCGGGCGTGCGGGGTGCATCGGGGGATTTGTTAATTGAGGATAGCTGCACAGTTTGGAGATAACGATGGTGTGCATCCGGCAGTTGCGCGCGTTTCTGATAACATTTGGGTTCGTTTTGTAGAATTCTGCGGCGCGATGGCGGCTGAAAGCGAGCGTAGGGTTCGTTTTTTGATTTTCTGGGCATGGCTGCCTCGGAGGTGGGCACCTTCGGGGCGATTACTGTTGGGCGGAGCGGTTTGGGTTCGTTTTGTAGAATTCTGCGGCGCGATGGCGTCTGTGGAGTTGCGTTGGGTTCGTTTTGTCTTTTTCTGGGGATGGCTGAAGAACAGCTTTGGGATTCTGGTGCGAGTCTGGTTCGCTGGCCGTTGGGTTCGTTCTGTAATTTCATATCTCGCCATCCTTTCAGGCCCGGCGGCCGCGTTATGGCCGGGGGCGGCTAGGTGAATCGGCGCGCGGACAGAAACGGCGCCATCACCGATTCCAAGCTTGCCTCTGTAGAGAGGAGACTTGGTGACGGCGACGTCGTCGTTGGCAAACCAGCCAATCAGATTATTACCACGCAGCTACTCGGGAATCCTTCAGTTGGCCTCCTTCTTGGGCTTGAAATGCGGGTAATATGAGAACCCGGCCCTACCCTAATATATAGCGAACTTTGTGTGGGGTCAATATCGTTTTCGGTTTTTGTTTGTATGGCCATATGGGCAGGCTTGTTGGGTTTGGCGGCGTAATTGGATTTACAGCGCTTTAATGGATTCGATTATACGGTACTTCCACACGCGCGGTGCCAGATAGATGTTATGCAAAAGCCTGTTTAACTTCCCGTTTTCGTCTTAACAACAGCTCGCTCCTGGATGTCTCCTGGATCACGTCGCACTGTCACGCATCATATCAGGAACGAATATGAAGAATATACCACCCATCCCTCACTGTGAGTACCATCTCGCCTCGTCATGAATCTCGTCTGTATTATCCTTAATCACGTAATACTCTGAAATCCCATCCGGAAAGAAAACGATATGTTTCTCGACGCTGCTCACAACATTCCCTCTGGCATAAATCGAAATGTCGACAACATGGTGAGAACTTCCCATGCCGCTCCAGTCAATACGCTTCGCATTGATAGAACTCAACAACTTATTGTATTCGCCGTACCGAGCCTCCGAGATACCAACCAACTCCAACGTTTCCTTTGTGGAAGTGAAGCCATGAGGACCGCCACTACCATTCGTTGTCCATCCTGGCCGTTCCGTCCAAAAAGAACGCGTAGAATATTCGTTCCTATTCTTGGTGACACGTAAGTACGCCTCTCCAACACCGCGAAGGGCTGGCTCGGACATTATCATATCGCGAAGCTCCAGGAAACTTTCACTATTCTCATGGAACTCTCGTCGCATTGCCTTATCGCTCGTTGTTTTCAAACCAACACAAAGTAGCCAATACCCAATGCCGATCAGCGAAAAACACAACAGAGCCACCAACGCCACATTCTGCAATCGAGATGAATCCCGGCAGTTTGTTGAATTGCAGATGGAACACATCGAAATCAGACCTCGCTCAGGTCAATGTTTGTATTGTTCGCAGGAAGAATAGTGAAGAACCGTCACCGATTCTTGCTGATGTCTAACGCAACTATTCTATAGTTGACTATCCCTCGTATCCAGGCCAGCAGTCCCCCTAGATTAACATAACTCTCATTTGCAGTGGTTTGGCATGCCCGGGCTGAGGAACACTGCGAACAGCCGTTAACCCAATGCGCCAAAAGGGTTATTGCTTGAACTGCTCAATGGAATGTGTTATTCTACCCAACAAGGAGATGAGAGCGAGGGCGAGAGAGGCAATCGGTCAGGCATATCCTCTTTGCTTTTTCGCACAACGACATCCGAGGACCATGGTTTAGGCGTAAGGCAGTAGCATTGGCAGTGCGAATCTGTGACATGTAGCCAGGAGGTTCGTTCATGCGACTTACACAGGGCTGTTGGCGGAGAACGTTGTCGGAATCGGTCTGGTATTGTTTTTTCCATGTGTTGGGTATGGCCGTAGTGCTGTCCTTCAGCGGACAAGTGCGGGCAGATGTCATCTACGTTGACGATGACGCGGCAATGGGCGGTGATGGAGCAAGCTGGGCTACGGCTTATCGCTGCCTGCAGGATGCGCTATACGCTGCGGAGGATGGCGACGAGATCCATGTAGCCGGCGGGGTGTACAAACCGGATGCAGACGAAGCAGGTACAGTCGCTACCGGGGACCGGTCAGCCTCATTTGTAATGACAAACGGCGTTGGAGTCTATGGTGGTTATGCAGGAATCGGCGCAGTTGATCCAAACGCGCGGGATATTGCCGATTACGAAACGATTCTCAGTGGAGACTTGGCGTGTAATGACGGTCCGGACTTTGCGAATAATTGTGAAAACAGCTATCAGGTGGCGTCTGCGAATGGCTTAGCTGTACCTTTTGAATTGTGGGGTATATCGGTAAGTAGCGGCCGTGCCGATGGGGCAGACTCAAAGGAATTTGGTGGAGGATTGTTCGTTAGCGGAAGTTGCGTGAGGTTGACGGATTGCACTTTCAAGAGCAACTGGGCGATACGCGGCGGCGGTGTGAGCGTCAACAGCGACAGCACTCTGACAGCTGTTGATTGCACAATCCAGAACAATTGGGCCTATTCGGACGGAAACGATTGGAATCGCTCATACGGAGGAGGGGTGTACGCAACCCATAGCCGCGTAACGATTGTCGATTGTCTTTTCGCCGGGAACGTATGCAGCTATTGCGGCACCGGGGGGGGGCATTTACGCCAAGAGCTGCGTCACGGCCGTGATACGCAGCAAGTTTGACTGCAATCATCTCATTGGAGAGTGGCCATCAGGGGGCGGAATATACAGCTCGAATGGAACATTGGCTTTATCAGATTGCAGCTTCATCAGCAACATCGCCAAAGAGCTTGGCTATGAAGCAGGTCGTCCAGACGGCAACGATCCCTTTTGCGTGGGAGGAGGCGGAGTCTGCAGCGTGCGCGACACAAGTTCAACCGTAACTCGTTGCGTTTTTCGAGGCAACTCGGCACCGGGCGGAGGAGGAATGCGAAGCCAGGACTGCAGTCCCAGACTGGAATCGTGCGTATTCAGCGAGAACTCTGCCACGGGCAGAGCGTGGGACGCAACGATTGGTGGAGGTGGACTCTATTGCGTTGGCAGCGGCGATGAGCCTGCTACTTCGGAAGTGATAGGTTGCACCTTCTACCGAAACCGGGCTGCGCAAGACGGTGGAGGAGTGTTCTCACCAGGTAGAATAGCCCTGAGAAGCTGCATTCTGTGGGGCAACAGCAACATGTCGGGGTTCAAAGAGAGTGGCCAGCTTTCCTGCTCGTCGTACAGCTCATCTGTATCCCACTGCTGCATCCAGTCCCTCAACCAGCCGTCGGGCAACGGCAACATAGCTAGCGACCCTTTGCTGACTTTGGACGGATTGCACTTGCTCGCAGGATCACCCTGCATCGATCAGGGAGATCCTGGAATGGCTGTTCCTGGCGATGTCGACATCGATGGAGAATCCCGAATTGTAGGTCTCGGCGTAGATATCGGGGCGGATGAGTTTGTTGATCGCGACAGGGACACGCTAGGTGACTGGTGGGAGCTAGTACAGTTCGGGTCCACAGAGACATGCCTGCCATCGGATGACCCGGACAATGATGGACACGACAACCTCCGCGAGTACAGCGATGTCACGGACCCACTGCGAGCCCCGACGACCTACCATGTGTCAACGATAGGAGATGATGACTGGGACGGACTAGCAGCAAACTGGAATGGCACAAGCGGCCCCAAAGCCACAATCCAAGCCGCTATTAACGTGGCAAAGGAAGAGACATGGGACGAGGTTGTAATCCAACCGGGCATTTACACAGGACCGGGCAACCGTGATCTTGAGTTCGCGGGCAAGGAGATCGTAGTCCGGAGCGTTGATCCAGAAGATAACGCAGTTGTGGAGCAGACGATCATAGACTGCCAAGGCAGCGAGGAAGAGCCGCACAGGGCTGCTTCCTTCCACAGCAGGGAGAGCCGGACTGCCATGCTCAGCGGGCTTACCATTCGGAATGGATACATTGCCCGACATGCGGGATACACCGAGCAAGATGGTGGAGCTATCAACTGCGAAGCATCAGACCCGACAATCGATCGTTGCGTGTTCACCAACAACTACTCAGAGCGCTATGGCGGGGCAATCTGCACGACGTTTAGTGGCTCGGCAATCAAGAGTTGTGCATTCCGCAGCAACGAGTCTGCGTACGGCGGAGGAGTTTTGATAACATGCGGCAACGGCCTCGTCATTGGAAACTGTGTGTTCGCTGCCAACTCGGCAATGCACGGTGGCGGCGGGCTTCGACTTGACCGATGTCGTGATTTCGAAGTGGCCAACTGCACCTTCTATGGAAACAGTGCGACTTCTGCTTCAGGACGCGGTGGCGGCATTCTTGCTGATTATTACGGAACGCACCCGTACTTGACCAACTGCATCTTCCGAAGCAACAGCGACTGCTACGGATCTGTGGAGCGTTCCCAATTGTGTGGAACTGAGAGTACTTGGCTACCTTCGCAAACGGTCATAGCCAACTGCATCCAAGGACGGTCGCACTACAGTTCTTCTTCAAGGTACGGCAATATCGACGCGGCACCCTTGTTCGTGGACACAACAGGTGTTGACGGAGTGGCCGGTACTGGGGATGAAGATCTACATCTACTACCTTGGTCACCCTGCATTGATGCCGGAAATGCGTCTTCCGATTACAGTTTGGAGCCGGAGCCGGATGGTGGGCGTATCAACATGGGAGCGTATGGCAATACTCCAGAAGCCACATCCGCCGGCTCGCTGGCCATTGAGGGGTTCGTGACTGTTGAAATCGAACGGATTGGAAGGACCTTGTTTTCGTACGAACTAGCGGTAGTACTGAGCAACAACAGCGATCAGTATTTGGAGGATGTGGTGCTGGAGTTGAACGAGGTACCAGCCGGAGTAACGATCGCGGATAAAACTGTGAACATTGGCCCGCTAGCACCTGGAGCTACCGTAACTTCGGCAGATACATTCACCGTCGAGGTCGATCGTTCGGCCAATGTGGATGTAGCAGAAGTTAGCTGGAGAGGCTCCTTTGTGATAGCAAGCCAACCGATAGAGGCGGCCATCTCAACGTGGGTCAATTGGCATCATGCCGAACTCTCGCTGGGAGACGTCGATAGTGATGGGGATGTCGATTTGCTTGACTACTCCGCATTGAGCGCATGTATGCGCGGACCACATATTGCTGCGAATGCGGGATGTTCATCGCGAGATTTGGACGGCAACGGGTTTGTTGACTTGCAGGATTATGCCCTGATGCAAAGGGCGTTTGGCCGTTGAGCTGCAGTTCCAACGTCCAGAACGGATCCCGGAGAGTGAGGAGATAGCAATGACAAGACGCATCTGTTTAATCCTGGCTGTGATCTGCTTGGATATTTCCCCATGCCTGGCAGAGGTAGTCGGCGAGATTAGTTATGAGCTGACGGCGCTGGGCGATGACCGCTGGCTGTATGAGTACTCAGTAACGAACGCGGGCACCGATGCCGTTATTGACGAATTCACAATATGGTTCGATGATCAGTACTACGCAAACATTGTCATCGAGACAGCATTACCTTTGTCTGGGCAATGGTCAGAGCTGGCAATTGAGCCGGAGCCATGGGTACCACATGATGGTTTTTACGATGCATTCTCGCTTACGAACGGTATAGGAGCAGGCGATAGTGTGGTCGGTTTCTCAGTGAGTTTCGACTGGCGGGGAAGCGGTGTTCCGGAAGGGCAGCCATTCGAGGTGGTGGACCCGGTTTCGTTTGACACCTTGTGTTCGGGGTGGACAGTGGCCGTGCCGGAGCCAACATACGCATTGCTGCTGACACTGGCCAGCTTGGCAAGTGGAAGAGGCTGTCGCCGAAGGTAAGTCACTTACACTGTAGGCCGTTATATGTCGCAAGTAGCTAAGCAAGTGTTCTGGGATCATTGCTGTAATAAACGTTTCTTGTACGTGAACGGTGAAGTAGAAGAACATAGCCGGGTTGGCGAGACTGAGGAATCAGGGGAAGGATGGCGTGAGGAATTTATACGTCATTAGATATTAAGAATCGACACGGTGAGTCTATTGCCCTTAAATCAACTGTGCGATGCCCATGCGTATGATGTAATGGTTCAGCGTGAAATGGACAAACGCTTGTCACACTTAATGTACAAACTTACGTAATTTCCACAAGCATGTTCTCTCCTGCTCGGCCTCGGGTCGGGAACTGCCGGGGTTGTCCCCTCCGCTCCGTCGCCTCGGGATCGCCCAGCTGTTGGTGAGGCGACGCCGAGGCGACGGAACTCCGGGGACTCGAAGCCTCCTCTGTAATCGATTGGTATCGCAACTCCTGGCGACGCTGCCGTCTCTGTTCACGAGCGGTAATGAGCTTGCGATCCCGTTCCACGAAAATATCCTCATCACGGCCGTAGAGCTTGTCGGACGGAGTTACAAAGCCAATAGCGCTGTGCAACCTCACCTCGTTGTAATGCCGGACGTAACCATCGTCCAGCCATTCTGCACTTCGCTCAACTTGTGGCATTCCTTCCTGGTGATGTCAGCCGGTGTCCATGATGGCTTGAAGAGGTCATAGCCCTTGCGTAACGTAAATCTGTCGGCACATTCACTCCAGTTGACTGGCGTGAAGCCATGTTTGACGAGAGCATCGATGTCCGCGTCTGATGCGGTGAATCTCAGATATACGCTGTACCCCTGCCAGGTGTCGCCGCATCCTTGCAGGCTCTCGACGCTTGATGGAATCGGGGTCGATATCAAGGCCTGAAACATCTCCTGCGGCGCGTTCGCGGAACTCGGGCCTAATCTCTTACGGCTAGTCCGCCCTGACGCACCGTGACCACCAGATTCAGATTACTCACAACCGCCGATGATGAATATCGCAAGCGTCAGTCCAAACAGAAGCATCCTACCGGGCATCGCCATTTGCTCCATTGAAGTTGCCGTCTCAATCAGACGGAATTTACCATATCACAAGCGCGCAAGTGAAATGCGAAATGCGCGAAACGCGCAACTGTTTACCGTCGCGGCGTGATTGCTGCGTGCGGTTCCGCTGTTGGCATTCGAGCCTGCACGAGAGCGCATTGGGAATATGCTTTTCGTAGTGGGGTTGGGCAATGAGAGCCGTAGGCGCGCAAAAAAGAGGACCCAGGCTCGCCGTAAACCTGAGTCCTCATCGCAAGGCTGCCCGTTCCTACGGAACGTTAACCCGCAACCATGCAAAAGGGGTATCGACTGCGGTTAAGAGGTACTTTAGTTAGCGGTTTAAGGGCTCTACAGAATCTCGGCAGCCGCTTTTTGCGTAACAAGCACATGCGGATGATGATGAACGATCGACATCCTATCCATTGCTGAGTTGACGCCTGCGGTCGACCCTGCCGGTTACGAAGATAAAGACAAGCAGCGCCAGGAAGGCCAGTACGCCAACACCGACATAGAAGAACCAGAGATAGTGTGCGTGGGCATAGGCTTCCGGCATGGAACCGGTGCCGGCCAGCGCCTCCTGCCACTGCTTGTGGTCAACCTCACTGAGTGTTCGTGGGTCTGGGCAAAACAGTTTGAGGAGATAGCCGCTACTGATAAAGCCAAACATCCAAGAGAAGAACGAGGTTAGATGCTGGTAGCCTAGGTACAACCCAACCTCTCCCGGGGGAGCCTGTTTCGAGGCATACTCAAGAAACTTGGGAGACAGAAAACACTCTGCAAGCCCCTGTAAACCGATCCCTACGATCATGAGGAGAACCATGGGGTGCACAGTCAACCCGAGGATAGCCACAGAGTCTCCGGTAACGGCCTGCAACGATGGTGCCAGACCGAAAGCCAGAGCAGTAAACGGAATGATCAGCAGACTTATCCCGATTGCCGTTGGGGGCTGAAGATTGCGAACAAGGTGCGTGATGGGCACTACAAGCAGAACAACAACCAGGGGATTAATGTTGGCGAGCCACTCCGGTTTGTGACCTTGACCAAGAAGACGCTCCACATACGTGGGCATAGAGGAGTAAAGCTGGACCTGAATGGCCCAGAAGCCTCCCACTATCACAATGAGGCTGAGAAACCGGAAGTTACATAATACCTTACCCAGACCTTGAAGAGCTTCCTCCAACGTCTTGCCCTGCCCGGCAGTATCGACATCTCTGTAGAAACAGACGACGAGTATGAGGGCGGCGAAAGCCATGCCAGAACCGCAGAGGCAAATGACGTTAAGACCGTACGCGTCATTTGTGTGGCCCGCCAGGAACTTGCCGGAGAAGGAGCCTATGTTGACCATCATATAGAACAGAGACATGGCTCGGGCTCGGTGCAGCGAATCGCTACACTTGGCAACGGTTCCGGTTATCACAGGCTTGACGATTGCTCCTCCAAACAAGATCAGGACCAAGCCAGCGATAGCAGAAACCTTGAGCTGCATGATGCCCAGCACGAAGTATCCGACGGTCAAGAGCGAGAAGGCCATCACCAGGGCCTTCCGGAACCCAATCCTATCGGCCATGATGCCCATGAAAGTAGGCAGGAAGTACAAGACCCCTGAGAATGTTCCGGAGATAAATCCAGCGGAGACATCGCCGAAACCAATATCCTGGTTCAAGTACCTTTGCAGAGTAATGAACATGCCGTAGTAGGCTGCTCGTTCGAAGAGCTCTGCTCCGTTGGCAAACCAGAAGGTTCTGGGGAAGCGCCAGCTTAGCTTCGGCGTTTGTTGTGCTGGGTCGATGGTCATTGGCTGTCGGTCCTCTGTACTGTTAAACCTGGGTCGGAATTCATTGAAACCATACCAGCAAGGCGGTGTGGGGCCAAGTGAGAGGCGGAGAATCGCCCGGCCGGTGTCGGAGGCGCTATACTTGGTCATCGGGTATGCGAAGTCCGATCGGCGCGGCGGAGCATCCTATTCGACAAGCTCTGGAGATCGACAGGTGAGCAGAAGCGGCAGCGTGGCAGAGAGGGTTGTGATAGTGTTTCCGGTGGGCGCGGTGGTACTGGCGGGCTTTGCTCTTGTGGCACCGCAGAGGTTTGGGGCGGTGAGTGCGAGCTATCCGTTCGCGATGGGGTTTGCGAAGCTGTTTCTGTTGGGCACGTTCGGGGAGATGTTGAAGTACCGGCTGACGAAGGGAAGCTGGCTTCTGGATAAGAGCCTTCAGCGGGGTGTGGTGTGGGGAGTTTACGGCCTGTGGTTCACGATGGCGTTCGCAGGTTTCTCGTCGCTGGTCGAGGGGATTGTAGCTCGCGGTCTGTGGCCAGCGTCGCTAGCGAATGCGCCATCGCCGCTGTGGATCGCCTTTTCGAAGAGTCTGTGGATCAACCTGCTAGGGATGTTCGGACCGGGAATGATGGTTTCTCATGAGTATTTCAACTACCTGATACGAAACGGTTGGCGCAGTTGGTCGTTGAACAAGTTTGCGGAACAGTGCGACCCCAAGTTCGTCTTATCGTTTATTCCCAAGACGCTGCTATTCTGGATCCCTGCGCACACATTTACATTCGCCATGCCAGCGGAATGGCGAGTGTTCATTGCGGCGATGCTGGCAATTGTTCTTGGCTTTTTACTAAGCGTAGCGCGGCGGTAGACCGACAGCAAGCGGTGAACGTTGAGTCAGATAGTGTAGGAGGCTTCCCAGTTATCCCGCCAGGCTTTTCCCCAGCGAGATGTCCAGTCGTGAGCGGCCTCTTCGAAACCGATGGAGCGGCCTTCAAAACTAGTTAACTCCTTGCGGTAGGCCTCAATCTCGCGGAGTTGAGCTGCAGCAGCCTCTTTCATGGCCTTAACGCGCCACTGGACGGCATAGTTGCGTTCCCAACTCTCCACGACTTCCTTCATGGAGGGTGAACGCCCCAGCTCAATACCCATAAAATACTTGTGCACATCCATGGCTCGACGTTCTGCAGGGCCATAACGTGCCAGCGTCGGTTGCTCAGCGACCATGTGGCTATCTCGCTAGTTGAGGTGAAAGAAGCCTTACAACACCTGCTATCGGCAAGTTTCATCGATTCACTTGCATAACATTCCTAACGAGATTCCACACTTCGTTGTTCGTATTCCAAGTCTGCGTGAGTGATTTCCGAGAGAACTGTTGATCACAAGCTCAGGGCAGTATTCAATGTCCGTTCCTGATGATTGACGGCGTCGGAGAAGGCCTTAACGGAAGACCCATGCCCCATAAACGCGGAGGGCATGAACGCCAAGCTGGAAAAGAACGAACAGAGTTAGAGGATTGAAATGATGAAGAACACTATTCGACTGACGGCCACAGCCCTTCTGCTTGTCGGCGGCATCGTCGGCTGCAACACAGCGAGCAACGTCGACAACACTCTCACACAAGGTGAGAGTGACGCTCTTGAAGCAACACTTAAAGCAGTTAGCTCGCTGACGCTGGCGACAAATGCGGGGCAGGCGGCAACCGATACGGACATCCCTCTGGCGAAGGTTATCGAGACAACCTGCCCCACGCTGACGGCGGTCCTGGACATCTCATCTACGGGAACGCTTCAACTCGGCATAGACTTCGGAAGCAACGGATCGTGCACTCCGGCTTGGGGCGGCGAGCTTCCGTGCTCCGGCTCGGCCTCTGCGGGGGTCAACGTGCTTCAGGGGACCGCCTCCGTGGAATTCGACGAGCTGACCTGTGGCGACGAGAGCCTGGACGGAGAGGCGGGCTTGGAGTTTGATTGGTCGGGGCTTGTGGCGACGTTGAGCGGTCAGTGGGATCTGACTTTGGATTCCGACGGTGAACAGTTCGGCACAGACGGCACCGGGGACTGCAAGTATGAACTGGCCGGCACGACGATCGAGAGCTTCGAGGGAACGATCTCATCGCCCGAAGGCTCATGGAACCTCAAGGTTGATGAGGAGCTCCTGGTTTCTCAACTGCAGTACGGGAATCTAGTCCCCTATGCGGGGCAGGCCACGGTTTCGGGAACTGACATACGCAGTTTGGCAGTGAAATTCTCCACTGAGTCGCCGACGGGCAAGATACAAGTATCGATCGCAGGGGCACCGTTCTTCGAAGTGGACGTTACTGATTGGCTGTAATCAAGTAGGGTCAAAAAAAGCCAATACCAACAACCGCGTGCCAAGCTGCATAAGCTTGGCACGCCAGCTTGGCACTGGCGTCAGCGACGAGCTTGTCCCTTAAAAGACTAAACGCCGGAACAGGGACTTGATTCCCAGCGCCGGCGCCATTCCGCCTCATGCTCATCGAGCCATACGCGAATCGCTTCTGTGAATTCCACCGAGCGACCCCATTGGCGACTGAGCTCATCCTTACATCGCTGAATCTCTTTCACCTGAACTTCAGCGTCGCGGCGCATCTTCTTCCTGCGCCACTCGCAAGCATAGTTCTCTTCCCAACTGCGGATGACCTCGCAAAGCGACGGATCGTATCCGAGTTCGATACCGAGATAATACTTGTGATCGAGAATCGCTCGACGTTCGGAGGGACGATATACAGATAAATCGACGTCGTGGTTAACGTTCAGCACAACTGTCTCTCTGCTGCCGCATCCAAGGACATCCGAGTCCCATGAAATAACGGCCATCCTGCTTTTCCCCTGCATCCTTGCCGTGTCATCCCAGACAATCGGCAAAGCGCTTTGACAACACCACTTGCGGCGCACGCGCCACAACCCCACGCTGCCATATGCAAGCGCTCACAGCAGCGTTATCCGATTATACGGATTCATCGGGAGTGAACAAGAAAATCTTTTCCATGAAACAATGCAACATTGTTTCATAGACCTATAACGCGAGCTTGTCTCGAAGGTACTGGAGACAGCCTTCCTTGGGAATTCGAGCCTGGGAAGCGTCATTACGGTCGCGCACCGTGACGGTTCCGTCTTCCTTGGTTTGCCCATCGATGGTGAAGCAGAATGGAGTACCTGCCTCATCCATTCGGGCATAGCGTTTCCCAATCGACTGCTTGGTATCCATCTGGCAAGGGAAGTGCTTACGGATCTCACGATAAAGCGGTTCCGCCAGCTCGGGCATACCATCTTTAGCAACCAAGGGGAAAACTGCAGCCTTGATAGGAGCAAGGCGAGGATGGAAGTTCATGAACTCCGGGCTGGCCCGGTTTTCATCGACAGTGTAGGCCTCGGTGATGGCCGCCAGGGCAAACCGATCGACTCCTGCTGAGGGCTCGATCACGTGAGGGACAAACCGGTCCTTGGTGTCGTCATCAATTACCGCAAATGCGTTCTCCTTACCCTTGGCGTGTTCACCGTGCTTTGAGAGATCGTAACAACCGCGATGGGCGCACCCTTCAAGCTCTTGTGGCTCATCGGAGAACGGGAAGAGGTACTCGATGTCGATACATGCCTGGCTGTAGTGAGCGCGTTCGTCCGCCTCTTGCTCGCGCGGCCTCAACTTGTCGCTCTTTATACCCAGGCTTTCGTACCATCCAAGCCGAACGTCGCGCCAATACTCGTACCACTTGCGCGCCTCATCAGGATGACAGAAAAACTCTATCTCCATCTGCTCAAACTCGCGAGAGCGGAAGGTGTAATTCCGCGGATTGATTTCATTGCGAAAAGCCTTACCAATCTGGCCAATGCCAAAGGGAACTTTCACACGAGTAGAGTCCATAACGTTTTTGAAGTTGGCGAAAATCCCCTGCGCCGTCTCGGGGCGCAAGTACGCTACGGAAGTTGAATCCTGCAGGGCTCCCACGTAGGTTTGAAACATCAAGTTGAACTCGCGCGGTTCAGTGAGGGAACCGTTGGCGTCGCACTTAGGACACATCAAGGTATCGCGCGGAGTATCGGCGGCGAAGAGTGATTCGAATGAAACGGCTTCGGCTACATAGGCTCCCCCACCATGTTTTTTGGACAGTTTCTTTCCCTTTGGCTCGGCCGCTTCCACCGCCCCTTCGCAGGAATCCGACTCGACAGAGCAACTGGCGAAAGGCTCCTCCCCCGCCGCTCGGCGAAAGATGACTTGGTAGACTTGATCCAGACGGAAGCGTCCTTTGCACTCCTTGCAGTCAATCATTGGATCGCTGAAGCCCCCGACGTGGCCCGAGGCTTCCCACACACGAGGATTCATGATGATCGAGCAGTCAACACCGACCATCTGGATGTCCTTGCCATCAGGTCCCGGTGGCGGCGTGATCACCATGTCATTCCACCAGGCGTTTTTGATGTTGCGTTTCAACTCGGTACCCAGTGGTCCGTAGTCCCAGAACCCGGCGATCCCGCCGTAGATCTCACTGGACTGGAAAATGAAACCACGCCGCTTGCAGAGGGCCACTATCCGTTCCATCGTGTCGGTTTTGCCTGCCATAAGTAGTCTGTCCGCCTCTCGTGGAATAGCCATGTTAATCGGGTACGCGCTTGGCTTCTCGCAACCTTGCCCGTTAGAGCCTCAGGTTATCAAGGAGCCGGTTGATTGGCCAGCCCGCATGTTGTGCGGGTCCGTGGTCGGGAAGTAGAGGGGTTTTGCCATATGTTGAGGCTGACGGCAACCACTCTCAGCTCTCTCGATCCTTCGATTCGGGGCATTGAGGACCGTGTGTTGCTCAGGCAACGGGGAAGGCCTCCCGCGCACGCCGCGATCATCATGCCCATACAATCGCTACAACCACTAGGACGCAAACAGCGACGAACACTCACGTAACCTTCCACCCAACAGACACTTACACCGAGAAGCGAACCCACTTGGCCTGGGAGAGCTCAGGCACAGCGTCTGCCAAAGTCCTGTCTGACAAGACGTTGCTGCCTTCTTCAGAGAGGGCAAGGGAGGAAAGAAGCCATGACAATCACCTGGTACGATTTTTACTGGTTCTTCAGGCGAAAAGCTAAGATCGTATTCCTGGCAGCGATGACCTACGCAGCGCTTTGCTAGAACAGGCCCTAATGATGTGTGTGGAGCTCTATGCTCTCACGGTGTAGATGGCTATTCGACGCTAGGAATCGTCTGAAAACGCTGCGACATCCGCCAACCAAACCCGCACCCAAAGCACCTCGATTGCTCGGCACTCATCGTCGCACAGAGGGCACGAGCAGATAGCGCATCACCACCGACTCTCGCCCCAATGGCAACTTGGGCGAGAGTTTGTTGTCAAATCGGTCCGATATCCTTAACATCGCCCAAGCGCGCTTAACTGCCTGCCATCCGCCCGCCGGATCAGCAGGATCGACTTCCGAATTACGGATGGGAGGTGTACCTAGTGTCATCGACTACAGCATGCCCCGAGAACTCGGCAATAGGATCTACCATGTCAGGAAATGCAATTGCTTCAAGCTACCTCTTCACATCAGAGTCCGTGTCCATGGGACATCCGGACAAAGTGTGTGATCAGATATCCGATGCGGTTCTCGATAGCCTTATAGCCCTGGACCCGAACGTGCGAGCGGCGATCGAGACGTTGGCCACGACGGGCTTGGTTGTGGTTGCGGGAGAAGTAACCGTACATAACGATCGAGCTCAGCAGGCGCTGAACGATGTTGAGAAAACCGTACGCAATGCCATAAAGGACATCGGCTACGACGATCCGGCAGCCAGCTTCGACTACCGTAGCTGTGCTGTGATGCGAACTCTGCATGCCCAGTCCGGCGACATCGCTCAGGGGGTGAATGAGACATCAAGCCACCAGCAAGGTGCGGGCGACCAAGGACTGATGTTTGGCTATGCCTGCAACGAGACGAAGCAGTTGATGCCACTGCCCATTCACCTTTCACACCGGTTGGTGGAACGATTAGCAGAGGTACGGCAAGCTGGGGCTATCAAGTGGCTGCGTCCCGATGCAAAGTCGCAGACCACGATCGAGTACGATGCGGACAACAAGCCTTCGCGAATCGATACCATCGTTATTTCCACACAACACACAGAAGATGCTGTCGGATCAGACGGCAACATGACCAAGGAGGCACGCCAGGTCATCATCGATGAGGTCATCAAACCTGTGGTGGAATCGGAAGCACCGGGCATGTGGTCGGATAAGATCAAGTTCCACATTAACCCCACTGGACGTTTTGTGATTGGCGGGCCTCACGGGGATTCCGGCTTGACGGGACGCAAGATAATCGTCGACACATACGGCGGCCGTGGTCGCCACGGAGGCGGCGCGTTCAGCGGCAAGGATCCCAGTAAGGTCGATCGCTCGGCGGCATACATGGCGAGGCACATTGCCAAACAGATAGTGGCCGCGGGCCTTGCGGACGAGACGGAAGTCCAACTCGCCTACGCCATTGGTGTGGCGGAGCCAGTAAGCGTAAACGTGAACATGTTTGGCACAGGAAGCGTTTGCGAGTACAAGATGGCGAAAGTCATTCGCGATGTGTTCGACCTGACCCCACGAGGCATAATAAGCTACCTCGACCTGCTCAAGCCTATCTACTTTGAGACAGCCCGTCACGGGCACTTTGGCCGTGAAGAACCCGGCCTCACCTGGGAAAACACAAACAAGGTCGACGAAATCAGAAAAGCACTCGGCCTCTAGTGGCCCTGTAGACAGTGGTTGCTGAACGCGAAACCAAGACTGCCGCGAACCTGACGATTCGTGGCAGTCTCTCTTTGCGCGTCAGCTAGGGTAAGACGATTTTCCTGTAACACGACGCGGCACCGAGCTACTGCGAAGCAGTGGCTCACCTTCGGCCGCTCGAATTACGCAAACCTTGCAAAGCGAGGTGCCGAAGTATAATAAAGGGGCCTGCGACGTGCCGCAGCTGTTTGTGGCCGTTGCCAGCTTATTACGTGCAAAGCTGACCGTTCACGGGATTCGCGCCTCAGACGCGGCTCCCGCCAGCGGTTCGCGAGGAGTTGCCTTCGTGCCTACGACTGAGTTGCTTGATCGCGCTCAGGAAATCGCGGATTACCGTTTCAACGATCCCGATCTCCTGGTCTCCGCCGTCACCCACGCCTCTCTTGCCGACAATCGGCTATCCAGCAATGAACGGCTGGAGTTCTTGGGTGATGCCATCCTGGGCATGGTTGTCTGCGAGTATCTCTTTGACCGATATCCAGATCACCTCGAAGGCGACATGACCAAGATCAAGTCTGTGGTGGTTTCTCGCCGCACTTGCGCCAAAGTAGCTGACGAACTAGGGCTGTGCGACCTCCTGCGTATGGGCAAGGGAATGTCCGACGCCAGCGGCATCCCGCACTCCGTGCGTGCCGGTGTCTTTGAGTCGTTCACTGCGGCACTGTACCTGGACGGCGGCATGGACGTTGTCCGCGACCGTCTCCTTCGCTGGCTGACACCGCACATTCACCGCTCGGCCAAGTCAGAGAACAAAGACAACTACAAGTCCTTCCTCCAGCAATACGCCCAGCGAGAACTCGACTGCACGCCTCGTTATGAAGCTCTAGATGAAAAAGGTCCGGATCACAGTAAGTGCTTTGAAGTGGCAGTAGTGCTGGCCTCTCGCCGTTTTCCCAGCGCCTGGGCCCCAAGCAAGAAAGACGCCGAACAGCGTGCAGCGCGCAAGGCCCTCCAGGAACTGGGGTTAATCGAGCCCGACGACGATTAGAGTGTTGCTCGTCCGAGCGTAGCGTGACAGCGGTTGTTCCCGCGATCGCCGCGCGCAAAAAAACGCAGCCAGTAAGGCTGCGTTTTCTTTGCCTACCCTTGGCAATCGAATAAGCGGATGCTGGATAAAAGTCCGGTAGCTCCTGATTCTCACGAAGCAATCGGATACGAGGCGACTTACCAGCGCCTCATTAATGTGGTCAAGCGTTCGGCCATTAGTACAGGTCAGCTAAACACGTCTCCATGCGTACACTCCCTGCCTATCGACCTGGTAGTCTTCCAGGGGCCTACATTCCCGAAGGAAATCGAAACCTGATCTTGAGGAAGGCTTCCCGCTTAGATGCATTCAGCGGTTATCCGTTCCGTGCATAGCTACCCAGCGGTGCCCCGAGCGGGACAACTGGTACACCAGAGGCACGTACCTCTTAATCCTCTCGTACTAAAGAGATACCCTCTCAAGTTTCGTACGCCCACGGCAGATAGGGACCGACCTGGCTCACGCCGGTCTGAACCCAGCTCGCGTGCCACTTTAATCGGCGAACAGCCGAACCCTTGGGACCGCCTTCAGCCCCAGGATGTGACGGGCCGACATCGAGGTGCCAAACGACTCCGCCGCTATGAACGCTCGGGAGTCATTAGCCTGTTATCCCCGGAGTACCTTTTGTCCGATGAGCGATAACCCTTCCACACGGGATTACCGGATCACTAAGGCCTACTTTCGTATCTGCTCGACCTGTATGTCTCGCAGTTAAGCCGGCTTGTGCCTTTACACTCGACGCACGATTGCCAACCGTGCTGAGCCGACCTTTGCACTCCTCCGTTACCTTTTAGGAGGAGACCGCCCCAGTCAAACTGCCCACCAAGCACTGTCCACCGCCCGGATTCACGGGTCGGTGTGAGGCAACTCACAGCACAAGGGTGGTATTTCAAGGTTGGCTCCCCGACTGCCGGAACAGCCGGATCATCGCCTCCCACCTATCCTACGCATGTACGGCAAATGGCCAATACCTGGCTGCAGTGAAGGTTCACGGGGTCTTTCCGTCTTGCCGCGGGTATGTGGTATCTTCACCACAAATCCAATTTCACCGAGTCCGTTCTTGAGACAGTGCACCAGTCGTTACGCCATTCATGCGCGTCGGAACTTACCCGACAAGGAATTTCGCTACCTTAGGACCCTCATAGTTAGGGCCGCCGTTTACGGGTGCTTCGGTTGCAAGCTTCACCCGAAGGCTAACCTGCTTCCTTAACATTCCCGCACCGAGCAGGCGTCAGTCTCTATACGTCGTCTGTACGACTTAGCAGAGACCTGTGTTTTTGATAAACAGTCGCCGGTGCCGATTCTCTGCGCCCGCCCACCGAAGTGGGACGGGACCCCTTATCCCGAAGTTACGGGGTCAATTTGCCTAGTTCCTTAAGAACGGTTATCTCGAGCGCCTGAGGCTACGCGCCTCACCTACCTGTGTCAGTTTTAGTACGGATCCGCTATTTGTCACCAACAGCTTTTCTCGGTTCTATCGTCGTGCACTTCGGCAACAGATCGGCCTCGCTTACGAACCCTCGAGTATAGTGGGCTGCACTCTAATAAAACGCACTGCTGGATCAACCGCCTAACGGAGGGCAGGAATATTAACCTGCTGTCCATCGACTACGCCTTTCGGCCTCGCCTTAGGTTCCGCCTAACCCTGGGCGGATTTACCTTCCCCAGGAAACCTTAGGTTTACGGCGAGAGGGATTTTCACCCTCTTTATCGTTACTCATACCGGCATAATCACTTGATAGGCCCGTTACCACTCCTTACGGTATGGCCTGTATCTGCCTATCAACGCTCCCCTACCGCTCGACAAAGTCGAGCCCGTGGCTTCGGTACCATGCTTAGTCCCGTTCATCATCGGCGCCCAATTCCTCGACGGGTAAGCTATTACGCACTTTTTAAATGGTGGCTGCTTCTAAGCCAACATCCCCGCTGTCATAGGAAAAAGACTTCCTTACGCACTGAGCATGGATTAGGGACCTTAGCCGACGGTCTGGGTTGTTTCCCTTTTGACCACGAAGGTTATCCCCCGCAGACTGACTCCCAGGATAGTCTCTATGGTATTCGGAGTTTGATTGAAGTGGGTAGGCTGGTGGCCCCCCAGTTTCATTCAGTAGCTCTACCCCCATAGAGTAGTTGCCTGAGGCTAGCCCTAAAGCTATTTCGGGGAGAACGAGATATCTCCAGGTTTGATTAGACTTTTACTCCTCCCCACAGCTCATCGGATAACTTTTCAACGTTAACCCGTTCGGTCCTCCGCGACCTGTTACAGTCACTTCAACCTGGCCATGGGTAGATCACCTGGTTTCGCGTCTATTACCTACGACTGAGCGCCCTATTCAGACTCGGTTTCCCTTCGGCTCCTGTGCGAAACACATTAACCTTGCCGCAGACAATAACTCGCCGGTTCATTATGCAAAAGGCACGCGGTCACTCGTTAAATCGAGCTCCCACAGCTTGTAAGTACATGGTTTCAGGTTCTTTTGACTCCCCTTAAAGGGGTTCTTTTCACCATTCAGTCACCCTACTTGTACACTATCGGTCGTCGAGTAGTACTTAGCCTTGGAGGGTGGACCCCCCGGCTTCACGCAGAGTTCCACGAGCTCTACGCTACTCTGGGACACCTCTCAACGGAGAGCAGTCGCTTTCGAATACGGGGCTGTCACCCTCTATGGCCGACCTTTCCAGATCGTTCTTCTAGCGATGCTTTTGTAACTCCTCGAGGGCCCGCAACCCCAAGCCGAAGCTTGGTTTGGGCTATATCCGCTTTCGCTCGCCGCTACTTACGGAGTCTCGGTTGATTTCCTTTCCTCCAGCTACTTAGATGTTTCAGTTCGCTGGGTTAGCTCTCATGGGCTATGCATTCACCCACAAGTGACGCCATCAGGTTGCCCTGTGACGCCAGGTTTCCCCATTCGGAAATCCCCGGATCATTGCATGTTTGACCACTCCCCGGGGCTTATCGCAGCCTACCACGTCCTTCATCGCCTCTCGACGCCAAGGCATCCACCATGCACTCTTAGTAGCTTGACCACATTAATGAGAAGCTGGCACCACTGAATTCCTCTAATTGACAAAACCCAATGGGCAGCACAGCCAAACCACCTCGTAACTGATATGCCTCGATCAGTCATCCCGGATCCGCTGCTCGAATCACCAACCCAATCGCGAAGATCGGAAGCGCTTCCAGCCGCTCGTCCAGGTAGACTTACAAACCTTTTGGAACTATTCGGACTCTTAATCCATTGGACCGCCAAACCGCCCTGAGAAAAGCGATTCGACGTATCCGCATCCGCTTATTCGATTGTCAAAGAACAAGCCGCTCACAAAACTGCCAAGCGGCGTCTGTCGGCCACATTTAGCGGCCGAGACAGGGAAGAATACCATGCTTTTGGATCGCGTCAACGTCCCACGCCAAGAAAAAGTTTATTTTCATAACTTCCTTTAAGAGCAAATCTTACAACAGCAGAATTCCAACCGCGTTACCCTCCGCCTTCTCGTTTCGGCCTCTTCACTCCCAACGGCGGCGTTCTCCATAGCCAAAAGGCCCTTTGGCCTGCTCTGAGCCGCACATTTTCGGGCCACCAGAGCAGCACGTCAGGTCATATGACAGGCCAGGTCGTCCATCGGTGCATGACGATTTCATCGCCCCCGAACGAGCCTCTACGGCAACGAGCAACAGGCCGGCTTAGCCGGCCAGAATCGACTCTATAAGAGCCAGTTCCTCCTCAGAAAACTCATTCGCCTCCAGCGCACGGATGTTCTCGGCAATCTGCTCCGGACGAGACGCACCGATCAACGCGCTGCAAACCCGCCCTGCCGCTTGCGGGCGCAACACCCATGCCAAAGCCAATTGTGCCATAGTCTGTCCCCGCGACCGGGCAACGTCATTGAGCCTTTTCAACCTCTCTACAATCTGCGGCGTTACGCTCTCCTTCTTGAGAAAACCATCAGGGTGCACAGCCCGTGAGTCCTCGGGAATGGTCTCCAGGTACTTGTTCGTCAACAATCCCTGAGCCAAGGGGCAAAACGCTATTGTCCCCAAACCTCTTGATTTGCAGACCGGCAGCACATCATCCTCGATGTTCCTGTTAAGCAAAGAGTAGCTTGGCTGATGGATAATCGGTTTTACCCATCCATTCTCATTGCAGATTTCCAGCACCCTTTCCGTATCAAGGCCACTGTATGATGAAATACCCGCATAAAGAGCTTTGCCCTGCCGAACAGCTGTGTCCAGCGCGAAGACCGTTTCTTCGAGCGGGGTTTCCGGATCAGGGCGATGAGAATAGAAGATATCCACATACTCAAGGCGCATGCGCCGTAACGACTGATCCAGTGACGCCAATAAGTACTTTCGCGAACCCCATTCACCGTACGGTCCCGGCCACATGCGGTATCCGGCCTTGGTGGAGATGATCAGTTCATCGCGATAGCCGCCGAGATCTTCGCGCACTATCCTTCCAACACGATCCTCCGCCGACCCAGGTGGCGGTCCATAGTTGTTGGCCAGATCGAAATGAGTGATACCGGCATCAAACGCAGTAAACAGCATCCGCCGCGCGTTTTCATGCAAATCCGCCTCCGCCAGACTGCGTGAATCCGTTCCTGCCCCTCCGTAGTTGTGCCAGCATCCCAGCGAAATCGCAGGGAGCATCAGCCCCGACTCTCCGCAACGACGGAACCATTCCTCGACGCATTCATACCGGCGTGATGACGGGGTGTGTTCATTCATGCTTCTATCTCGACATTCTGGGAAATCACAAAGAGCCCGGGACCAGCAGTTGACGAACTGAATCCTGCTGTCAACGTCCTCCCAAGGCGGATCTTCATCTAGAGCAAGCTCTGTCCAAGTGTAGCGGCTGAGCGCCTGTTTTCTCCGGTAGATTCCGAGGGTTTGACGCTACGCTTGGACTTACAACGCCATTGTTCCACTCTCCCCTTGGAACAGTTGAGTTGCATGGTTTGAATGTTAACAAGGTAGACCAGCCGCACACAACCTGCCGAATGATGCTGGGAGATTTCCTTTTCGAGTGCAGCGTCTGGCCCCATGTCTTCTCAAGACGCCGCTGACGCTTCGACACTACGAATTTCCCGACAGCACCAAATGGCTTCAACTGTTGATGCCGGCTTGAACCTGCAGAAACCGGAAGAACATTACTGTAGCAATCACTCGATGTAGCCCAGAGAACGTAGTTCCTCCAACGCTGCCTCATCGGTGACCGAAACGCCCTCTTGGGGCTCCGCAGTCGCCAGGGATTCCATAAAACCCTTCAGCTCAGCGTGGATCTCCTGACAGAGTGCCGGCTGCTGATCCGCAATGTTGGTGGACTCTCCACGATCTGCCCACAAATCGAAGAGCTGAACTCGCGAGCCGATGTCCCAAATCATCTTGTAGCGATCCGTGCGCAGCACGGCCGTCGCGTAGTCTATTGAGCTTGCGTCAAAACTCGGATAGTGTTTTCGTACCAAAGAGACGCCATTAACAGGTTTGGCATTTTCCGCATACACGAACTCTCGACCCGCTGAGGATGGTTTCGCCAGATTCCTTCGCAAACCCAGTCTGACGTCATCCCCGTATGCTATGCCGCACACGTCCAGAACCGTGGGAGTTAGATCAACCAAGCTAACCAAGCTGTCTGAAATCAGTCTCTTCTCAAGTACATTCGGGAAACGCATGATCAAAGGAACATGAAGCGTCGTCTCATGCATGCTCAAGGTATGCCCAATGCGGTCATGCTCTCCAAGATTCTCGCCGTGATCAGAAGTGACAATGATGAGAGTCTCATCGAAGATCTCCTCCTCACGCAGTGCATCCAACAGCAATCCCACCCACTCATCTGCTTGAGCAATCCCTCCTGCATACAACCCTCTCAGAATCTCGAAGTCGGCGTCGTCAAGCGCCAGTTCGCCGACGAGGAATGGCCACTCGTCAGTTATCTCCATGATCCGCCTCACCTTTGAGGGTGAATGACCAGGCGGAACAAACCAGCGTTTGAGCCTCTCTGGCGGGCAATACGGCAGATGGGCTACATTGAAATTCACGAACATGAAGAACGGTCGAATACCTTTCGCGTATTCCTTCATGTGAGCAACTACCTGATCCGCCGCCGAATGATCCTCGCGTGGATCAACTCCCCCCACAGTCTGAGGTAGCTGCCGCCATACCTCTACAAAATCGTCAAACCCCTGGTCAAATCCGCGCTCGCGGCTCAGCCAAGCGTTGCAGACAACAGCCCCTGTCCTATAACCAGCGTCGCGCATGCGTTCTGCAATCGCGTAGTTGTCCTGAGGAAAGTAGTTGGTCTCAGAAGTAGCTCCTGCCTCACTGGGATACAGTCCGCTCAGGATCGTTGCATGCGACGGAAGCGTCCAGCAATCGGTGGAGTATGCAGATGCATATGCGATTCCTTGCTCCGCCAAAGCATCAATGCGGGGCGTGGTACCGTGCATTTTACCGTAAAGCGAGAAGTGGTCCGCTCGAGATGTATCCAAGACTATCAACAGCACATTAGGGCCAACAGCAGGCGGAATAGTGCGCTTGCCTGAATCGCCGGCCGGCCATAACCGCTTCAAACCAGCAGCAGCCAATGCGGCAACAGCGACAAGCAGGAGGATGGCCTCCAGCCTTCCCACAGGTCTCCTTTGCATAACCTATCTCCTATCCCGCGCCGCCGCTGCTTGCTCAAACAGAGAGCAGCAACCAGCCGTACACGCCAACGCCAGCGGGTTCTTGCAGCAAAGAGAGAAACGCTTCTTGAGCACAAGAAGAGCCCAAGAGACAAACAACTCGTTGAGCATCTGAATAAAGTCAGTCTATCATGAGCACACACTGAAATCCACCAATCCCGACAGATCCCCCGCTCACAACAAACATCCAATCCAACGGGCAAACAGCACTGGCGGCGTCTCGCATTATGGGAAGAAATGCGGCGGGCCCGCAGCTTTCTGAAAAGCTACAGGCCCGCGAACAAGATCTATGCCACGGATACTCTACTGATTACTGCCACTGTTGTTGCCGTAAACAATGTAGATATTACCGTCGTCCGGACGCCGACCGATATTCGGATCAGTGCCGGGATCATTGGGATCCTGAGGCAAGGAAGAATCCAGATAGTCGGCTCTGGGAATTCCCAAACCGATGTCGTCGAAGCCGTCGTTGTTGATGTCACCCAGAAGGCCTACCGTTTCAATCGGCGCCTCATTCGGACTGCCCGTTACAAACGGACTCCAGAAGATTATTCCGGGCAAAGCGGAAGTGCCGACCTGATTCAATGAGAACTCGAGGTTGCCGTTCAAATGAGTACCACCGAAAATCAGGTAGGCCACGCCCATCCTTTCCCGGTTGTTGTAATCAGGGAACGTGACTCCCGGGGCGGCAATCAGCAGATCACCGAACCCGTCACGGTTAAAATCGCCGGCAGACGAAATATGCGCCCCCGCTCTATCACCGGCGCTCGCTCCATAGAATCTGACGCCCTTAAGATCATCGGTGCCGATCTGTGAAATGTCGCGGTCACCATCCAAGGTCACCTTGCCAAAGATCACGCCGACAAAACCGTTATCTACAGGACAGCAATCAGAGAAACCGGCGGCAAGGCAATCAAAAACATCACGATCGTCATCGTCAATGTCCCGGTCATTGTCGTAATCGTAGGGCTTGCAGGCATCGTCAGAGAAGACTTCATCGCCGTAGGCGGCTTGACAAGCAGTGAACACCGTCAAGTCAAGATCGTCGGCATCGACCACTCCGTCGCCATCCAAATCGCCACACAGCGACACACTCACCGGACCATAATCCGCGGATGGTGAGGAGATGAAGACATCGTCCACTCGGTCACCGTTGACATCCATGCCGCTAGTCTGCCAGGTACCAATACGATCGCCGGCAGTCTCTCCGCGAATCCGCAGAGCCGGGGGACGAGTTGTGGGGTCATCGAGTTTGCCCAAATCTATGTTACCCACGGGGGTACGGCCATAGAGGATGTACACTGCCCCGGTATCAACCAACCCGTTGGGATTGTCATTAAGCGGTGCGCCGCAGACTATATCCGGGCTGCCATCCAGGTTGACATCGCCTGCGTGCTCTGCGCCACCGAGATAGTCAGTTATCTCCTCTGCGTAGATTGAGAAGGCTCCCTTGATACTCGACGTGCCAGACCTGGATTCGCCGGGATTGGAAAGCGTCCTTGGATCTCCCCGGTCAGGATCACCCCACGAAGGGACGGAGAAGTTCGTCCCGTCCCCATCCACCGGATCGTAGCCTCCGTTCTCAGACGTAAAGTCCTCAGACGGGAAAACAACAATGCTTGCCCGATAGAACGATGCATTGCCATGCGTAGTGTCCGAAAACTCTGTCCCGCTCTCCAACTCGCTCATGTACAGTTCGTTGCGCGGCGCGGAGACTATGTACTCGGCGCCGTAATCATTATCTATATCCGGCATCCAGGAAACATGCTGGCCCCAATGGTCCGCTCTCGGCGATGCTTGCCCATAGTTGCCGTTATTCACATACTCATAGAAGCCCGCTGTAAGCCGCGCGCCTCGAATCGTCCCCGTTCCCGGGTCTTCAGCAGAGTGCCGTATCGGAGCATCCACTTTGTAGTCTGCATAGGGATTCACAGAAGCGTACGGACGGAAGCTTGCGCCAACCGATTCCTGTCCCGCCAGTTCCAAAGCCACTGTGGTCGACTCCAACCTCGTTGCATCAGCCAGCGGCGGGTCGTTGTCCCTGTTCTCGCTGCTAACGATGTAGACAACGCCCAGTGATTCCCAAGTGGAATCCGCCAGATTCAGGTTCGGATCATCAGCGCTGTCCGTCTGGTTGTTCGGGTAGTTGTCCGGGTATGCCCCGACACTGACCGCATCACCCAATGTTTCAGTGTAAGCGATGGCCAACGTGGGATAGCCCACATTAGCGTCGGAGGCTACCATCGTACCAGTAACCGTCGTAGTCGGTACCAGAATCACGCCTGTTCTCGAACGCGTACTGTCGATCCAATCCTGCACGACTGAACTCATGTCGATAACCACATTGCCACTAGACGTAGATACGTCGAGTTCGTCTGAATCGTAGTCAATGTCCACTTCGGGACCAGGCAGACCTCCGCTGAAATCGGCATACGTGGTGTCGTCCGTAATCTCCGTGATCAACGGATGCGCCCCGAAAGCTTCGACTGAAGGCAGCTCCGTCGCATAGAGCGTGAGTGTGACAGTGAGATCGGCTATATCCTCCGCCGTTAACGTCGTAAACAGACTGGAAAGCTCCGTGAAATCAACCATGATGAATTGATTCGCCGGGTTAGTCTCGTCCACGTCACCGGTTGCCGACATACGCAGCGAAGTGCCAGTGCCATACGCAACCGAAGGCTGAGCTCTGTCTATATACGTGTCAATCAGGCCGGTATACTCATCACTAATGCTCTCATCCAGTTGATCGTTAATCCTCCGGATCACCTGGCCCGGACTGATGTCAATACTGACTGTCTGGGTATCCCCCTGATCCGCGGGATCGTCGTCTCGACCCTGGAACTGTCCATCGACCAGTGGAGCGCCGAATAGCAGTTCCGGTCGACCGTCGCCCGACCGGTCAGGTATATAGGAGGCGCTCACCAGCCCGCTAGGATCGTACAGCTCCGCCACATGCAGCTCGTCCAGCCGGTTGGGCGGCGCCTCGAAAATGACTCCGGAAATCGTCGTTGACACGCTGTTAACGTTGATCTCTCCGCCGAATCTCTCTTGATCAAGTCCGTATACGAGGTAGGCCTCGCCAATGTTGCCCAGGTTACGGGGATTACCGTACTGAGCGATCATCAGGAAATCATCAATCCCGTCTGCGTCGAAGTCCGTAACCGTTGTCACGGTTGTACCCAACAGCGAACCTGGGTTGAAGCCCTGGAAACGGGCACCAGCCAACGTACTTCCGATTTGAGCCACGTCCACCTCGCCCGACGCCGACCGTACAATACTGATCGTACCGGATGCATACGCATGTACCGGCTTGTTGCTATCGTCCATGATCGTGGCACGAACGTAGTACGGCAGGCCACCGGCACGCGGCGGGATGGCGGCCAAGTCGATATTCTGCGGATGCTCCTGACCCTCATACTCCCCGGCTGCTATCGTCATCTCCCGAAGCACTATGATCTCGTCCGCGTCCGGCGACTCGGGATCGTCGTTCTCCGGATCCTCGTCGGTGTCAAGAATGAAGTAGAGCGTGCACTCGCTATCTTCGTCGTAGGGAATTTCCTCAGAAATGCCGGCGGCTGACGGCTGCACCTGTATTACGAGCGTGTCATCCTGAGCAACACCCTTGTTAAAGGCCGGCGCAACCACGACCACGCGAGGCGGAACATTCAACGGATTCGTTCCAGGCTCGCCAACGGTGACAATCACTCGCGTCGAGGTCGACCCCTCGGTGTTTGCGAAAACAGTCACCCCCTCGTTCTTTCCGTCCGTGATTTCCCCCCTTATATAGTAGGAGCCAAAAGGAACGAGAGACGTGCCCACAGAGACATAGTCCTCGGCGACATCGTCGTTTTCCTCAATGTTCGAAACAAGTTCGATCTCCGTTCCAGAGGTCACCCCCTGCAAGTAGAAGGAAATCCGTGCCGCCGAGTCCGGATCGCGGTCCGACCATCTGAGCGTGAGCCGCTCACCCTGGTTGATCGAAAGCGACGCGCTCGGCGATAGGATCGTCAGCGACGGCGACTCGTTGCCGATCACGCTGGGCCCAAGGACAAGCTCAGGCACATTGCTACCACAGCCGACAATGACGGCCACGGCAAGCAGCGTAATGGTTCCAGCGTATAGAAGGCTGCGACACGATCGACTCATGGGGTTAACTCCTTGAATACCTTGGCGCTTCCGCAAGAAGGCTACAGAAACTCGGCGGGCCAACAAACAGCCCACTAAGCTCCGCATGCCTTGGATGATCAAACCTGCTGGCAACTACACAACCAAGCATGGAACACACTACCGCCGCACGCCAGCATGAACAGGTGATCTACTCATACGAGCAACGCAAGCGCCGTTAGTGGCACACTCGGATAAACTACGCCGCTTCGGCAACCATAACCCTTTGTCTCTGCGACGATTTCCGCCTAATAATAAGGCCAGTTGAATTGTCCCGTCAAGGACAGTGCCTCAGCACCGCTTCACAGACTCCAATCCCCTTTCCAGTTGTGTTGCCGCCGCTTGCATGGTTCAATAAGGCGATGACCAATAGCACCGATCCGACAGTCCAAGGTGGGGAAGAAGTAATGATGACCGAAGGCACTGAGCAATCACCGTCTACGAGCCCGCAAAGGCGATGCACAATGCTCTTACTCTCCAACGGTCTTGCCTGCCTGTTCCTGTTCTCCTGGCTCCCCGTCCTCATATTGCGAATCGGAGGCACTGCCGGGCTGCGAATCTCCGGATACGTCGGCATGGGCGTAGGTGTGATCTGTGTTCTGCTGGCCATAATCGGCGGTCCAGTCAATAGGCCCACCGGCCGGCGCCGATGGCTCGTCGCTACCGGCCTCATTCTTGGCGTCCTGGTCGTCGCCATTCAGTACATGGCTGCTGTCCGCGTGGCCATGGCCATCGAGAAGGATGAAATCGCCAGATACGCCCACCGATCAATCGGAATCTTCGGGATCTCTGCCCTGGATGTCGACAGACTGGGCACTGAGTGGTTCAAAGACAACGCTTCACCGAGCCTGACTGGCAAGATCACGACACAGCAGTTCAATCAATGGCTGAGGCTCTTGATCCAGGAGAGGGGCCCGCTGCAAGACGCCAAGGCTGTTGACGTACGCCCGGAAGGCAGAGAGAACATGGAGGTACAGTTCACGGGGCGATATATCGGCCAACTTGTTCCCATCATCTTCAAACTCGAACCCGGCCAGGACGGTTGGAAGATCGGAAACATCCGTGTCGGTAAATCTTCGCTACTGGCGAGTGAATAGCATCTCACGGCGCTTGGCATGCCCGACAAACGTACTCATCGCGGAAAGCATCCGGAAGACGACCGCGCATTCTCCAGCCAGTACTTGCCAGCGCTGGAGTCGGCAGTTGAGCACTTGTCCTGGCTGCTCACCCACGAATACGCGTTGATCAGCGCCCTCAAACTCGTCGGCGACCGCTTCTCTCTCACCGCCCGCCAGAGAATGGCCGTCCGCCGTTGCGCCTGCTCCGATCAAGCCCTTGCCTCGCGACTTGAGAAGGCTGCGTCAGTCTACGAATGCAGAGGCAAGACCGTCGAGATTGACGGATACAACCTGCTGATAACCGTCGAAAGTGCCCTCTCAGGTGCCGTTATCGTTATTGGCCGTGATGGATGTTATCGAGACCTTGCCAGCATCCACTCCACCTACCGCAAGGTGGAGGAAACGGCCCCCGCTCTCGAACTGATCGCCTCCGCACTCGGACAGCTGCAGGTTGACCACGTCAATTGGTATTTGGACAAGCCTGTATCAAACAGCGGACGCTTGCGAAGATTCATGCTCGAACAGCTCGACAGAATCTCACCAACCGGCCGTTGGAACATCGAAGTCGTCGAACAACCGGACAAGCAGTTGCGTGAATCTCAAGAGTTGGTGGTCAGTGCCGACTCCGTGGTCATTGACCACTGCGCCAGGTGGGCCAACTTGGCCGCTCATATCGTTAGCAATCACCTGCCGGGCGCCTGGGTTGTCGATCTGAGCGGTTCGCGCAGTGCGACAGGCCAATCCGGCACTTGACCTGTCAGAGGGTCTTTCGCTGTCTCCACAGCCAGCTCCGCCCGTGCGAGATGTGCCCTACTCCCCTCCGTACCGTTCAGCTCAACTCCGACCACCCTAACCAGTGGCCACAACGTCTCCACCCAATCCTGCCACGCCACCCTGTCACAACGGTTGTCGAAGCTCAGATCAACACCGATGGCATGCGAATTAGCCAAATGAATTAGCTCGCGCGCCTCTGGAGGCGATGTAAGAAACCCCTTACACGAAACGCGTATGCAGAGATCCACCCCAATCCCCTGTGTGTCCCTGATAATCGACTCCAGACCCCTATGGCAGTGATTGAGAGCATCCTGGTAGTTCACTCGCCGAGCATCTCCGGAGGACACCACGGCCGGCGCAATGGACACCCTCGCCATCCCTAGCTCTGCAGCTCTCTGCATCAGCCGGACCAGATCCGCGCGCGATGCTCTTCGGTGAGTAGCACTGGGATCAGCAAGGTGCCCCCGCTCAAACTCGGTAATATAAAGCCCGCAAAACTCGAACTTATCCACATTACCTTCTGCACTAACACATCTGCGGAAAACCTGTGAGTTTTCCAAATACAACAGTTCTTGATCGCTCCCGGAAACCTCAAGAGAGCAGCAAAGACACTCCCCAGCCAAAGCCAGCCGAGCCTCAACAGCTTCGTCGGATGCGGCAACATTTATTTGCATCTGCGGTGCGAACAAGAGCTTATGATCCGATCATCTACAGTCAGCCGACTCTCAGGCAACACATAATTGCCCGACCCTACTCCGCCAATTATACTAACATCGACTTCAGCGGACAGCATACACCCGAGGACTCGCGGGATAATCTTCTTCTTGGCTTGTGTGTTGGAATTGCTTGCGGCGCGGCAGGAATGAACTGACCGCGCTGCGTTGGGTATCGCTTGGCTTTATTCGGTTCGGTCAAATGGCGAAGATCAAAGTCCTGTCAGATCTGCTGGTTAACAAAATCGCTGCCGGAGAAGTCATCGAACGACCGGCAAGCGTGGTGAAAGAGCTAGTTGAAAACGCCTTGGACGCCGGCGCCGCACATATTACTGTCAACATAGAAGACGGTGGCAAACAACTTATCCGTGTCTCTGACGACGGCGTGGGCATGGATCCGGAAAACCTCCGTTTGGCTGTCATGCCTCATGCAACCAGCAAGATCTCCCATGAGGACGATCTGTTCAACATCGGCACGCTCGGGTTCCGCGGCGAGGCCCTGCCCAGTATCGGCTCCGTATCGCAAATGCGCATAGTAACGCGCACCAAAGATAGCATCGAAGGTTCGGAGATCGTTGTGGCGGCCGAACAGGTCAAGTCCTCTTCGGCGGCAGGTTGCCGCGCAGGTACAACGGTCGAAGTACGTGACCTTTTCTTCAATGTCCCAGCACGACGCAAGTTTCTCAAGTCCAATGCGACAGAAGTCGGGCACATCAACGAACAACTTTCACGACTCGCCCTGGCTCATCGCCAAATAGGGTTCGAACTCACCAACAACGGTCGAAATAGCCTGAAACTCAACGGCGGCGGCGGGGTCCGCGAGCGCATCGCCGCTCTCTTCGGCACAGAACTCGCCGGAGAGCTAATGGCCATCGAGCGCTGCGAACGAGGCCTGCACATCGAAGGATACGTAGCCCCGCCCTCACGCTCACGATCTACAGCCTCGTGGCAGTATGTGCTGGTAAACGGACGTTTCATTCGAGATAGGTTTATCCAGCATGCGGTACGCGAGGCCTACCGCGGACTGATGGAGTCCAGCCGCCACCCCATAGTGTTTCTATTCCTGACCATCGATCCAGGCGCTGTCGATGTTAATGTTCACCCTACGAAAATAGAGGTTCGCTGGCAGGATTCCAACCTCATCCACTCTCAGATACTCGCCGCCTTGCGCGACAAATTCCTCACGACCGACCTGACACCCGCGCTAAGAGCGGGTGGCGCCCTCGGTGATCGCCAGCAACCTTCCATGGAAACAGCAGACGCTGACGAAGTACGCCGTGGAGTGGCCGACTACTTCAAGAACCTCTCGCCGGCACAAAACCACGCGTCCGGCGGCATCGCCTCCTCCGATCAAAGAACGTTCCTGTCGCCTCGAGATAGACTGCCGCAAGAAATCAGCCCCGAAACCTGGACCGCTTTGTACGGCCGAGAGGATCGGTCCGCTCCGCCGCCGGAGTTGAGCGAACATGGCCTGCATCGCAACTACTCCGATGCATTGCAGTCGGCACAGAGAGCCAAAGCCATCCAAGTCCACAACGCGTATCTCGTCGCTGAAAGCGAAGATGGCCTAATTATCATCGATCAGCACGCTTTGCATGAGCGGGTCATGTATGAGAAGCTGAAACAGCAACTCATCGCCGGACCATTGGAATCTCAACGGCTACTGCTGCCGGAAACTTTGACGGTGACAGCCGGGCAAATGGCTCTGATAATGGAAAACCAGAAGCTGCTGGCGAAACTGGGTATTGAAGCCGAGCCTTTCGGCAACGACACTATAGCTATTCAAGCTTTCCCCTCTCTGCTGAAGGATGCGGACGCAGTCGCCACTCTGAGAGATCTTCTCGACAAGCTTGTGGAAAAAGGCGAGCACACCAGCACCGAAGAGGTCGTTCACCACCTGCTGGACACGATGGCCTGCAAGGCGGCAATAAAAGCCGGAGATCCGCTCACGCCGGAGGAGATAGACGCCCTGCTTGCTCAACGCGGAATGGTCGAAAAGTCAAGCAACTGTCCACATGGAAGGCCCACAGCACTGCGTTTCTCAGTGAATGACCTGAACAAGCAGTTCAAACGCACCTGACCGAACCCCCTTGAACTGCTGCGTCACTGGTGCAGGCGTAGCGGCAAACAACGACAAACTACCGAAGAGACTCCGCTTGGAACACTACGCTTAAACAGAGCTTGCTCTGTCATTTGTCCACGCATGTATGACTGTGTGCAAACGTGTCCTTGCGCCACCAGCTTCCCCGTCAATCTGCTATGCTCAATCTCTCAAGACGGAGCATCAGATGATGAAGCGATTTCCACCCCCTCTCGCCCTACTGCTTCTCGCGCCCGGTCTGGGGGAATTAGTCTCCGGCCATCAATGCCCTTCGGAGTTTCTCAATCCGCTCTGTTTTGTAGCCCTATGCCTGCCATATGGTCTCGGCGCTCTGTTGTGCAGAGAATTGACTGTGCGTTGGAAGAAGGATTGGCGGTGCCTGCTGCTTCTCTCCTTGGCATACGCCATCTACGAAGAAGCCATTGTCGTCCGCTCGCTGTTCAATCCGAGGTGGCACGAGTTGGGAACGATGGCCACCTACGGCTTTGCCGGCGGCGTGCATTGGACTTTCGGCTTCATGCTGATCTACTTCCACGTCATCATCAGCATGGGAGCAAGTGTGATTCTGACTGGTGTGCTTTTTCCCGAGAGACGAACCCAACAGTGGCTTTCTCAACGCAGCTTCTCCTTGTGCGTTTTCGGCTTGGCCGCTTGGTTGCCACTCGGCTGGATGATGACCTCCTTCCGACCGCCGTGGACTCACAGCGCCATCGCGTGGAGCCTCCTGCTCTCTTTGGTCGTTCTCGCCCGCGTTCTACCGCCGTCACGTGTCCGCACGCACCTCCGAACGCCACCAAGTTCCTCTCTGTTCTTCTTCCTCGGAACACTGAGCGTGTGCTTGGTGTTTGTAGGCATTTCCCTAGCATCTGAGGCACAGTGCCAGTCGCTGCCGCTCACCCTGACAATCATCGCAGCCGGCACAGCTCTCACGCTCATCCTATTGCTACGCTGGTCCGGTATGGGACATGCCTGGAACGACACTCATCGATTGGCCTGGGTGGCCGGCTGCCTGGCATTCTTCATCTGTTTCAACATGATTGAAGAACGCAACGAACACCTTGCCAGAGTGATAGTCTCGCTGCTAGCGACGGCTGGCATCCTCCTATTGTGGAGAATCGTGAGAAGACGAACAACCTGTTTGCCTCAGACACCCGGGCGTGCTAACATCAACTTGTAGCAGCTGGATAAAAGGGATTTCATCATGAGGACCGTTGATGCTGCTCCTGTCGCCATAGTTCTGCTCTTTGCCGCCGGACTGCTCACCCTCCGTTTCGCTAGTGGAAAGACTTCCCCTGTCGACGCAACACCGTCTGCAGGAGAGCCCCAAGTCGCTAAATCCCCAGTCTCCCACTCAGCGAGCGGCTATGATATTAGGCCACTTTCCCAAGATAGGATTGAGCAACTGTCCAAGGATCTGACCGCCGAGGAACGTGCCATCCTCCTGGATAAGGGCACGGAACGTCCTTTCTGTGGAACTCTGGTAGACAACAAGAAGACCGGCATATACGTGTGCCGCCTATGTGGATTACCTCTATTCAACTCAGAGGACAAATTCACTTCCGGGACAGGCTGGCCCAGCTTCTTTCAGCCATTTGATAAAAACCATATTCACTATGAAGACGATTCGAGCTTGGGAATGAAGCGTGTGGAGATCATGTGCACTCGGTGCCGCAGCCACCTGGGACATGTCTTCGACGACGGCCCCCCACCGACCGGTCGGCGGTATTGTCTCAACTCGATCGCTTTGAAGTTCTACGAGAAAGGAGAACAATTGCCCGAATCCTCCAAGCCTACGAAAGTGGAAACAGCCTACTTCGCCGGAGGCTGCTTCTGGGGAATAGAAGATCGCTTCCAACAGATCCCCGGAGTAATCGATGCGGTGTCCGGATACATGGGTGGGGTATCTCCGAATCCTGACTACAAGCAGGTATGCAGCGGTGATACCGGCCATGCCGAGACTGTGCGGGTTTCCTTCGATCCCCAACAGGTCACCTATGAAGAGCTACTGGACTGGTTCTTCAAATTCCATGACCCCACACAATTCAATCGTCAGGGGCCGGACATCGGCAGTCAGTATCGCTCCGCCATATTCGTCACCTCCGACAATCAGCGCGATCAGGCAACAGAATTCGTATCCAAACTCCAGCGATCTGCTCGCTTCCGTAACGAACACATCGTAACAGAGGTAGCGAAAGCGGAAGTGTTCCACGAGGCTGAAGACTACCATCAGGATTACCATCGCAAACATGGAGGTTCATGCCCGCTGCCTCAAAAGTGATCCTTTCCCAGCCTTTCGACCGGCTTTTGTTGTTGTCATCGCCCGCTGCCGGCACTTACAATCCGCCGCAACGGTGCGAGTTCGGCACTGGAACAATCATCTCATCAGCTGGGCGGTGGCATAATGAATTGGTATTTACCTAAATGGGTTCATTACCTTGTGGGCGACTCCTTGCGCCTGTCGGCAGCAGTATTGGTCTGCACTCTTCTCGGCGGATGCACGCTGAAGCAGCAGGCAAGCCGTGAATTGCAGTTGGCAATCGACAGTCGCGCTCAACCCGGTCTCACAACGACGCCCTCGCAGTCTGTGGACCCATATGCATCCACAGACGCCAACCTGGCGGAGCAACTGCCGCCTGACTCGCTCGCAGAATACATCGATTGCGCTTTGGCGAACAATCCGACCATAAAGTCCGCTATCTCCGCTATGCGGGCCGCTTTTGACCAGATTCCCCAGTCGGTATCTCTGCCCGATCCGCTTCTTCGCATGATGTCCAGGCCAGAGCCCATACGCACCGCGGCTGGCGATCTGAGTTTCACGTTGGCTGTTTCTCAAACCTTCCCCGTGCCAGCGAAACTCGACAAGGCCGGTCGTGTTGCCCTGGCCGAAGCGCGACTCGCCATCAAGCGGCTGGAGGCTGCCCGCCTGAACGTGGTAACACATGTAGAAAACGGATACTACCACCTCTATATGATTGATCGCTCACTTGAGGTGGCCGAGGAGGATCTCCAATCACTGAAACAGTTGGAGGCAATCGTGACAACGCTGTACGAGGTTGACCGGGTTCTCCAAGGAGATGTCCTCTATGTGCAGGCGGAGCTTGCCAGGAGTGCGGACATGCAGCAACAGCTATTTCGCCAACGAGAGCTTGCCGCTGCAAAACTCAACGAACTCATGAACAAACCGCCGGAAAGCGAAGTTCCAACCACGACCGCTATGGATCCTCCGGCCATGGAAACGGACTTCGCCGAATTAAGACGGCTTGCTCTTCAACACAATCCGCAATTGGCCGTCGCTAACAGCGAAGTCGAGCGTGGTATTGCCAACGTTGAACTCACTCAACTCAACTGCTGGCCTGATCCTACGATCGGCTTCGAATGGAACTACGTCGAGCCGCGCGACGCCTTTCAGCCACTCGGCGGTGATACCACGATGGTGAACCAGATGAGTGAAACCGGAGCCGACAGTTGGGCAATTACACTACAGTTCAACATCCCCCTTTGGCTTGACAAGCTGCACGCTCAACGAACTCAGGCTCGTCACCGACTGATGCAAGCTCGCCACGCGCGCCACGCAACTCAGAACGCAGTGAGCAATGCTGTATTCGACGCATGGACAAGAGTTCGGGCTCACACCAACACCGCCAAGGTCCTGCGGACCAGCGTCATCCCGCAGTCTCGCCAGGCATATGACGTCAGCCTGTCAGCATACGAAACGGGCCGAAACGCCCTCGTCACCATAATCGAAAGACATCGCAGACTCCTTGACGTTGAATTGCTTTTTCACAAAGAGCTCGCTGCGACCCAACAAGCCTATGCCGATTTGAAGAATGCCGTCGGAGTTCAAGTCATCAGTAATCCGGCCGGCGATCCTTCTTCAACTGGAGAACATCGATGACCGCAAAAACGGAAGATAGCGCCAAGCAAGCAGAGACGGTCTCTCTCTTGCATCGCTGGGTGTCGCTCCTGATAGTCCTCGTTATTCTGCTTCTATGGGCCAGTTGGCGAATCAACCGTGCAGCTAAGGACCTCGGAACCGCTGTAGCTGCCACCGAATCGACGGCATCGCAATCCTCCGCAGTTCATGGTGCTTCTCACAAAGCACAAGCCTGGTACATGTGTACCATGCCCGAGTGCGGCGACAAAGGCAGCGCTGATCCGAACTCGCGATGTCCCGTCTGCGGAATGAAACGCGAGCTCGTTTCCATGTCAGGCATGGTCGGAACCTCCTCCGAAGCTTCGCTGGAAATGAGTGAGCATGCCAGACGTCTTGCAGCTCTTGCGTCAGAGCCTGTGCAGCGTCGCTTCTTGTGCCGCCGCCTGCGTACCGTGGGAAAAGTCACATTTGACGAGACACGGCGGAAGATGGTAAGCGCCTGGACCTCGGGGCGAATCGATCGGCTTTTCGCCGATTTCACTGGTATGCGGGTTTCTCAGGATGACCACCTTCTGGAGATTTACAGCCCGGAACTCGTATCGGCACAGGACGAGTTGCTGCAAGCGCGGCTGACGATGAACAGCTCCGCTGCAGAAGGTGGCTCCAGCACCGCAAACCGTATCGAAAGACTGCTGCAAGCGGCCCGACGAAAGCTGGAACTTCTGGGAGTAAGCAGTGAGCAGATCGACCAACTCCTGCAGACTGAGACACCCATGACCCATCTAGTAGTGCATGCTCCGATAGGCGGCACGGTTGTTACCAAGTGGGCTGAAGAAGGAGCATATGTAAAAACCGGCGACCCGCTCTACGAAATCGCTGATTTGACCCAAATGTGGATCCTACTTGATGTTTACGAAACTGACCTGCCCTGGATATTGCCTTTCCAAACCGTCCGTATTTCCGCACAATCGCTACCAGGCGAGTCTTTTGAAGGTCGAATCGCCTTCATCGATCCCATCGTTGATGACAAGTCTCGAACAGTCAAGGTTCGTGTTCATGTGCCTAATACTAATGAGAAGCTCAAGCCCAACCTGTACGTGACCGCCCTGATTTCGGCTTCATTGGGATCGGACGGTAAAACCGCTGCCCTGTCCGCCTTGCCCAAGTTCGCCTGCCCCATGCACACTTGGGAAACATCTGATGCGCCGTCTCTGTGTCCCGTATGCGGAATGGATATGGTTTCCACGTACACGGATTCTCACGGAGAATCGGCCCCCGCGGAGATACTGAGTGTTCCTGCAGAGGCCGTCATGAAAACCGGCGAACGCACAATTGCATATCTTGACCAGGGCAATGGCCTGTATCGCGGTGCGGAACTCGTCGTCGGGCCGATTGCCTATGACGAAGCGGGAAGGAGATACTACCCCATTGTCTCAGGATTGGCAGAAGGTCAACTCGTCGTCACCCGAGGAAACTTCGTTATTGACAGTCAGATGCAAATCGCCGGCAAGCCCAACCTCTTCGATGCCCACGGGCGAACGATGACCATGGAACACGCCCACCACGCACTGCCGACTGCCGCATCGGTACCGCCTGAGCCCATGGAGAAAAACACTACGCCGCATCACGCCGAACACGCCGCTCCCGGTCACGACGAGATCATCCAGAAGACTTGTCCGGTCATGGGCGGTGAGATTGATCCGGAGGTGTTCATTGAGTACAAGGGAGTCAGAGTGTACTTCTGCTGCTGGGGTTGCGATAAGAAATTTCGCGATAATCCCGACCAGTACATTCCCAAGCTGCCCGTGGAGATTCAAGAGCAAATAAGGCAATCTTCCGCTCCCGACAACCATGGGGGGCATGCTCATGATTAGTCGACTGATCCGCCTCTTCCTCGATGCTCCGGTTCTGGCCCTGGCTCTGGCCCTGCTGTTGGCAGCATGGGGCTGGCAAAGCTTTCTGGACAATCCGAAGGACGCTTTGCCCGACATTGCGAAAAACCAGACGATCGTATTCACCGAATGGATGGGGCGCAGCCCCAAGGACGTTGACGAACAGATCACCTATCCCCTGACCACAGCTCTTCAGGGCGTTCCCGGTGTAAAGGAGGTAAGAGCCACAAGCGGTTTCGGCTGGTCGCTGGTTTATGTGGTATTTCACGACAACATAGGGTTTTACTGGGCTCGCACGCGCGTTCTCGAGCGCCTCGACACGCTGGCGGGCGATCTGCCGGACGGAGTATCGCCTCGTCTAGGCCCTGATGCTACCGCTTTGGGGCAGGTCTTCTGGTACACGCTGGATAACGGCTGGTATTCAGCAGATCATCCGCGTTTGCGTTTTACCGAAGCCGGGTTGCCCTTCGACCAGAACACACAAACCATCGATGTCGTCAAGCCCTCTGCACCTACTCCCTTCACCTGCCCGCTCACCGGCAAGCCGCTCCTTTTCAGTCGCCTCACCCTCGACGAATTGCGGAGCATTCAAGACTATGACATTAAGCTTGCTCTGGAAAGCGTTGAAGGAGTTGCCGAAGTTGCCAGCGTCGGGGGTTATGTTCGCCAATATCAGATTGATGTAAGTCCCGAAGCGCTGCAGGCCTTCAGCGTTCCGTTGAGCGCTGTCGTGCAGGCTCTCCGTGACTCCAACGTAGACGTCGGGGCCAAGGTTATTGAGGAAAACGGCATGGAGGTCTTCGTTCGCGGTGTCGGGTTTCTCGGTGGCGGCGAGCGGGGCATAGGCCCGCGCCGCGAGCGGGAAAGGGCCGCGATAGCGGACATTGAAAGCACCGTAATAAAGGCCACCGACGGAACGCCTGTGTTCATTCGCCAACTGGCCGAAGTGGGCGTAGGTCCGGATTTTCGCCGCGGAGCACTGGACAAAGCCGGAGCGGAGGCCGTTGGCGGCTGCGTGGTCATGCGTTTCGGTGAAAACCCCTTGGCGGTAATCGAGCGGGTCAAGCAGCGTGTAGCGGAAATCGAGCCGGGGTTGCCGCCGGGTGTTCGCATCAACGCCTTCTACGATCGGACCCAACTCATTGCGGAAACAATGGGCACGTTGGGCACGGCCCTCTGGCAGGAACTGCTAATAACCGCCGTCGCGGTTGTTTTGTTCCTGCTGCACTTTCGCAGCAGCTTGGTGATTGCCGTCACTCTGCCTCTCGCGGTACTGTTCGCATTCCTCTGCATGCAGTGGTTGGATGTCGGCTCGAATATTATGAGCCTGGCCGGAATCGCTATCGCCATCGGCACAATGGTAGACATGGCCATCGTCATGGTGGAAAACATACATCAACACCTTATGCCCGAAGATCAGGAAGGCACAGGCGACACATCGCCTTCTGAGTCGACTACAATTGTAAGCGATGACACGCGCATCGACCGCATCCACCGGGCGGCGTCCGAGGTTGGCGGCGCCATTCTTACCGCGGTTGCCACGACCGTGATATCCTTTCTTCCGGTCTTCTTTCTGGAGGGCCAATCAGCCAAGCTGTTCACACCGCTTGCCTGGACGAAAACGTTCTGCCTGCTTGGGGCAGTGCTCATGGCTCTTTTCATCGTACCACCGCTGGCAGCGATCATGCTCGGCGGTAGAAAGCCGTCGTGGTTGAGCAGTGTATCACTGAGCGGGGCAATTGCGGTTATCGCAACCTGGGCGTGGGCCGCGACCGCCGGCCCCGGAGACACCCTTGGCAAAGTCGGCGAGACCGTTCGCGGCATTCTAAGTATTGCCTGGCCAAGCGATGTATTGCTGGTAGCCGTCGTCGCATTTGCCATCTGCTTGGCTATTTCCCGGGAGCGGATACGTCCGGTGACAAGCAATCCGGTCAATCGCCTCATAAACGCTGCCTACCGTCCGCTGTTGCGCTGGGTCCTCGCCCATAAGTTCCTCTTTTTCGCCACCTGTTCGATCCCGGTCATATGGGGGTTATCAATATGGCTGGGATTGTCTGGTATTACCAGAATGCTAATACGGCTCGGCGAATCGGCAGGACTACGTCCAGACACTTGGTCGTTGGCCTTGTGGTGCCATCTGCTAATCGCAGCCGTTGTCGGCTTCTGGATAATACCGCTGCTCGCAGACACAGTCGTTGCCTTAGTGTTTCGCACGCGGCTGTCGCGCATAGGACGGAAACTAATGAAGATACCTTATTTGATTTGCTTCGTCCTACTCCTAGCGGGCCTGAATAGTCTCGGCTTTGCCGGCAGCCATGCCCAAACGGTTGCCGCCCTTTGTGGGTTTTCTCATTCTACGACAGCGGAGACGGTGGAGAGCTACCTTCCGCTGTCTGAGATAGCGGAGAGCAGCACGGGAATCGGTCAGGAATTCATGCCACCGCTGGATGAAGGCGATTTTCTCTATATGCCCAGCGTACTACCGGCCGGCTCGATCAACACCGTTATGCGGGTAATGCAGCAGCAGAATATCAGCTTTGCCGCCATCGACGAGGTGGAGACGGTCGTGGGAAAACTCGGGCGAATCGATTCGGCACTTGACCCGGCGCCGGTGGGGATGATCGAGACGGTAATCGCGTTGAGGCCGCGATCCGACTGGCCACTCATCGACGATCCTTTGCATGCCGGTCGGCGTCGGCAACGAACAATGGCCGAGATCTGGTCGCTGATCCAGCAGGCAGGCCAATACCCTGGCGTTTTACCATCAGTTGAGTTGCAGCCCATTCGCACTCGCGTGGAGATGTTGAGCACCGGCTTCAATGCCAAGATAGGCGTAAAAGTATATGGCGACAACATTGTGATGTGCGAGCAGTTGGCCACCGAAATAGAGCAGGTCCTGCGCAACGAGTTGGAAGGTGCACAATCGATAAGCGCCATTCGCACTAATGGAAAACCGTATATCGAGTTTCATATCGATCGCGAGGCAATCGCCCGCTACGGAGTGCGGATTCGTGACGTGCAGGACATCATTGAGGTTGCCATTGGAGGCAAAAACCTGACGAGCACGTACGAAGGTTTGGATCGCTATCCAGTGCGCTTGCGTTATCAACGGGAGCTGCGTGACGAGTTTCCCGATCTGCAATCGATTCTCGTACCGACACCGTCAGGAGCGCAGATACCGATAATCCAGGTTGCGGATATCCGAAGTGTAGTCGGTCCTATGAGTTTACGACGAGAAGGGGCCGAGTATGTGAGCTACGTAACGATGAACAACTCCAGTGTTGACGAAACCACGCTTGTTCGCCGCGGACAAAGGATACTTAGGGAGGCGATTGCCGACGGTCGACTGGCGATACCGGACGGCTATCACTTCAAGTGGTCAGGCAGTTACGAGCGGAATGTGCGGGCGAAAAAGCGTTTATCCATTCTGGTGCCGCTGGTACTGCTCATCAACCTCTTTCTCATTTACCTGCAGTTCAGGCGGATATCGGTTACGTGCATAGTGTTCTTGGCAATTCCAGTATCGTTTTCAGGCGGTTTCATCCTTCTGCATTACTGGCCTGAGATCCACAATTGGCTTTATTTACTGGGCCTGATGGATCGCGGCTTCGAGGGCAATGCGATGTACCTCACCGTAGCGGTCTGGGTCGGATTCATTGCGTTATTCGGCATCGCGGTCGACGACGGGATCGTCATGAGCACGTATCTGGAGCAGGCGTTTGCCCGAAAGAAGGTAGCGCGGTATTCTGAAATCCGCCAACGAGTAATAGAGGCGGGCTTAAGGCGCATTCGCCCATGTTTGATGACCACGCTGACGACTCTAGCGGCGCTCGCCGTGGTGCTGATCTCGACCGGCCGAGGAAGCGACGTCATGGTACCTATGGCAATTCCCATCTTCGGCGGAATGATCGCCGCAGGCATTTCCATCTTTATAGTTCCTACGTGTTATTGCGCATTGAAGGAGCAGAAGTGGCGTTGGGGAATACATGACAGCACGTTTTACCGCAAACGTAAAGACGAGCTTGATTGATGGTTTGCGCAACGCGAAAATAGTGATATACCAATATGGCCAAACGCTGCCAGTTTTTCGCCACCGGCAGCCGTCGTTTTGTGGTTTAGCACCATGGATTCAGCGACGATCAACCCCGTTTTTGAGTGCGCTAGGCCTGCTTTTACAGTGCGCAAGCGTGCATTTACAGCGCATTGAGCTGCATTTTGCGGTGTGCAGGGTGCCATTTTGCCGTTTAATGGGTCGTTTGGACGCCCGTTTGGCTCGGATTTCGACCGTTGAAGGGACGTTTTGGAGAAAAAAGTGGTCGTTTTGGCGCCGTTGCGCGCCGTTTATAATCGGCAAGCAGTCATAATCCGCAGCTCTGTCGCCATCGACTGTGCGGCTACCAAGGCGATTGCGTGTGTGCCATCAGGCCGGCGGATCCGCAGGCTCAGGCAAGCGGGCCCACACGCGAGGGCTCAGCGCAAGAAGGCATTCACCGGCAACCTGCGTATGGGCACGGCCTGCATAAAGAAACGCAGCCGCGCCCTGCCCCATATAGATATCAGTTCCTTGTTCCGCTTTTTTTTGGCAAGATAGGCAGAATAGCTCAAAAACCGGCCCTGGCGATAGCGCCAACGGCGAAAAAAAAGTTGAGAAAAGTCGCTGAAAGCAATGTTAGGGTGGGAGTCAATGCGGGGACAATCCCTGCCCGGACAAACAACTGATTTTCCCTTTTCCCCTGGTGTTCTAATGTGCTCCCGGCGCTCATCTAGTTCGCCGGTGGCTGCATCTATCGGAGGGCGCGGTGCCGCTGCTCGTTGTGGGGTCAGTTCGCTATTTGGTGATTCTGATTGTTTGGCCGGTTGAGTATCTGGTCGCGGGATCTGTGAGGGTCACGGCTAAATTGGCCACATCTTCGGGGTCAAGGGTCTTGTCATGGGGATAGTCTGGAAAGGCACTGCGGAGCATTTGTGTTTCCACCGTTCCGGGCGCAATACCGAAGACACGGATGTTGGGTTTACGTCCTTCCTGGGCGAGACCTCTAGTAAGCTGTTCTACGAATGCTTTTGTTGCGCCGTAGGGCACGAGTCCCGGAAAGGAATCGCCAGCGGCAAGAGAGGAGATGTTGATGATGATTCCGCCGCCCGCCGCAGCCATGATTGGCCAGACGGCTCGGCAGGTGTAGAAGACGGCGGCGGCGTTTGTGGCGAGCATGCGGTCGAAATCATCGATGGGGGTATCGGCGGTCTTGGCGCAGATTGCCATTGCGGCGTTGTTGACCAGCAACTCGATTGGTCCAAGGTTCTTTGCGGCGTCGTTGATGGCGGCGGTAATGGAAGCTGAATCGCTAACATCAGCGATGGCTGTTCGGCAGGTACCGCCCCTCTGTTTAATAAGATCGGCTGTTTGGTTGAGGGTGGCGTCGGTTCGACCTGCGACGATGAGAGTTGCGCCACGAGCAGCGAATGCCAGGGCAGTTGCTCTTCCAATTCCGGATCCTGCGCCAGTCACGAAGACGATCTTGGGTGCGGTCATGGCCGTTTGCCTTTCAGAAGCATTCTTTTCTTTGGTCACTCTGAACAAGGGCCCGTGCCGTGGTCAGCGGGCGATGGAAGCACTGCTGTCCCTTGGGCAAGCTCTACTCAAGTGTAGCGTCCAGCTCCCGGTTTTCTCCGGTGGATTCTCTTTGGTGGCCACTGCGCTTGGACGGACAACGTGATGGAGCTGGCGATGATAGCCGGTGCGGGTGGCAGGGTCGTGAGCAAAGGGCTCTGCCAGCTCGCTTCGCGTCTGGGTACAGGGTGTGGCGCTTGAATTCCAGGCCTGCAGGCCTAAGCTAGCGTTGACTCTGTTTTATTGAGGTACGATCGAACATTTTGCCGGGGACGCAGTCATCGGCCTTGAGGTGTGAGCTTTGGATATAGCAGACCTAAGAGAGCAGTTAAAGTTGTTTAAGGAAGAGGCGGCGAAGTCTCTTGCAGCCACGAGCAGCCTGGATGAGTTGCGTTCGGTGCGAACGAGCTTTCTGGGTAAGAGTGGGTCTGTGGGAAAGCTGATGGCGACGATCAAGGAGTATCCTCCGGAGCAGCGTGGTGAGGTGGGCAAGACGCTGAACGCGGCAAGCCAAGCGATCCAGGAGTTGGTAACGGAGCATACGCGGCGGATAGAGGAGGCGGCGGTGGCGGCAGACGCTTGCGCGGCATCGGCGTTTGATCCCACGCTGCCCGGTCGGCGTCGTCGCTTGGGTACGGTTCACCCGGTGACAGCTGTCCAGTGGGAGATCGAGAGTATCTTCGAGCGTTTCGGTTTTACGGTTGAGGCCGGTCCGGAGATGGAGAGTGACCACTACAACTTCGAGGCGTTGAACATACCGGCGATGCACCCGGCGCGGGACATGCAAGACACGTTCTGGATGAAGAACGGGATGCTGCTGCGCACGCACACATCTCCAGTACAGGTACGGGCAATGGAGAAGTTCGGGGCACCGCTACGGTGTATCGTGCCGGGCAGGGTTTTTCGCTATGAAACGATCGACGCCTCACATGAGAATACGTTTCACCAGTTGGAAGGATTGATGATTGACCGACGGGTTTCGATCGCCAATCTGATTTCGATGATGAAGCTGCTCCTGCGTGAGGTGTTCCAGAAAGAGGTGAAGGTCCGGCTGCGTCCGGGCTACTTCCCGTTCGTGGAACCGGGTTTTGAATTGGACATGTCATGTCTGATTTGCGGCGGAACGGGTTGTTCGACATGCAAGCGAAGCGGGTGGATTGAGATTTTGCCATGTGGAATGGTTCATCCGAACGTATTGAAAGCCGGTGGGATAGACTCACGAGAGTACACTGGGTTTGCCTTCGGATTAGGGTTGACGCGACTGGCGATGATGAAGTACGGGATTCCGGACATTCGGATAATGAACCAGGGTGATTTGCGGAGCCTGGTGCAACCGTCAAAGTTGGTGGGAGCCACGATTTCGGTCGCGGAGTAAGGTGGGCAACGCGGTCGCAAAGTCGCCCGCTAAGTCGTTTGATGCAAAGGATTCCAGAGTAGCATGCTGATTTCACTAAACTGGCTTCGAGATTTCGTGGATCTGCCGGAGAATATCGATGTTGCGGCATTGGCCGAGCGATTCACCATGACGTGCGCCGAGGTGGAGGGCGTGGAGCGGATTGAGGTTGGCGCCAGGGGGCTGATTGCGGCGAGGATCGTATCGCAGCAAGAGCTTGCGGGAACGCGTAATCTGAAACACGTAGTGCTTGATGTCGGTGGCGAGGAGGTGGAAACGGTATCTGCGGCGCCGGAGCTTGTGGACGGCGCACTTGTGGTTTATGCCCCACCGGGGTCGCGAACCAAGGCGACAGGGAATATCGGCACAAACGAAATCGCCGGTATTAAGAGCGAAGGTATGATTCTTCCCGGTAGCGCGTTAGGCATAGCGATGTCGGTGGATGAAGCAATCTACTGCCCACCGGGCATGTCAGCCGGCGAAGCAATCGAAGGGAAGATGCTGGACGATTGGGTGATAGAGGTGGATAACAAGTCCATCACGCATCGTCCGGATCTCTGGGGCCATTACGGAATAGCGAGAGAAATCGCGGCAATGCTGCAGTTGCCGCTCAAGCCGTATGCAGTCGCCGATTTGGACGGGCTGACGAAGAACGGCAAGCCGGAGATAGAGATTCGGATAGACAATCCGGACCTGTGCCCACGGTACAGTGGATTGCGCATTGGCGGGTTGAAGGCGCAAGCGGCGCCGTTGTGGCTGCAAACACGTCTGGGACATGTGGGCATGCGGCCGATTGACTGCCTTGTGGATTTATCCAATTACATCATGGCGGAGCTGGGGCAACCGACACATGCTTTCGACGGCGATCGGATCCAACGGATTGAAGTGGCGGTGGCGAATGCAGGTTCGGAATTCACGACACTCGACGGAGTGAAGCGAGAGTTGCCAGAAAACGCCTTGATGATTCAGTGCGCTGGGGAATCGGTGGCATTGGCGGGCATAATGGGAGGTCTGGAGACAGAGGTCTCGGAGGATACGACGAGCGTCCTGTTGGAATCGGCGAACTTCGAGGCGGCGTGCATTCGGCGATGTGCCTCGGCGATCGGCTTGCGAACGGATGCCAGCGCTAGGTTTGAGAAATCACTCGATCCGGCGAATACTGTTCTAGCTATTCAGCGATTCGTACAGCTAGCTGAAGCCGAGTTTCCGGAGATGGAGATTACCAGCCGGTTGTCTGACTGTTATCCCAAGAAGGCGGAGAGAATTACGGTCGACCTGGATCCGGAGTTTGTGCAGCGTTACCTGGGGCATGAGGTGAGTGTCGAGCGGATGGAATCCATCCTGACGGCGATTGAATTCGGCGTGGAGGAGAAGGGATCGAAGTTGCAGGTAGCGGTTCCGAGTTTTCGAGCGACGAAAGACATTTCGATCGAGGCGGACATAATAGAGGAGATAGCGCGATACGTGGGCTACGACAACATCGAACCGGTGTTGCCGGAGGTCACGGTGCGTCGGTTCACTCCGAACGTTCAGCACCGTATCGAGCGGAATTCACTGCGGCAACTATGTCTGGGGATGGGGTATTCAGAGGTTCACCTGTACATTTGGTACGACGATTCCTGGCTGAAGCAGTTGGGGTTTGCTGCAGAGCCGAGCATTGAGTTGCGTAACCCGTCGGCAGCAGGTCAATCGCGGCTACGACAGTGGCTATTGCCGGGATTGCTGCAGGCTGTGGATCGCAACCGGTTACACTCAGACGAATTCAAGCTGTGCGAAATAGGCAGTGTTTTTCCGGGAGAACCGTCATCCAAGGAGCAAAAGCGGCGTTTGGCCCTGGTGTCGGCCAAGCACGGTAAGGGTATCGAGGACGACTTGTTCATGGAGCTGAAGGGCGAGCTCGACACGTGGAGCTGGCAGCTGTTGGGAGTTTCAGTAGAGTTCGTTCCGGTGAACGGGGATGCCGTACCGGCTTGGGCTCACGGCAACAAGAGTGCCGGAGTTCGGGTAGGAGGCAAGCGGATCGGCCAAGTGAGTGTCGTACCACTGAGCCTTCGGAGAAGGATTGACGAGCACATGTCCACATGGGCCATTGCCTGGGCAGAGTTGGATCTGGAGCAACTGGGTGATGTGCAGCCAACGGATATAAGGCTGAAGGCGATTCCGGAGCATCCGGAGGTAGAGTTGGACTTCTCTCTGCTGGTAGACGCAACAAGCAGGTTCGGGGCGGTGAACGAGCAGTTATCCGGATTCGCGCATAAGTTGGTAAGACGGATAACCTACGTCGACTCTTATGAAGGCAAATCAGTACCAGAGGGGAAGCGAAGTCTCACATACAGGCTGCGTCTCGGTGCGGAGGATCGCACGCTGGTTGACGACGATATGACTGCGGTGCGTAAGGAGTTTCAGAAGCACGTTGTGAGTTGCGGCTTTGAGCTACGGTAGCAATCATCGGTTGTAGAGCGGGATAGAGTAGGCTCTATTCAAGTGTAGCGTCCGGCCCCCGGCTTGAGCTGGGGGCCAGTGTTAGTTAGTGGAACGCTTGGACGAGCAACGTTTCAGTCGCCTTGCGCATGCGGCGTAGAAACGTTTCAGTGGAGTAACCTGAGATGCATCGACATTTGGCGGTGTTTGCGTTTGCTTGCCTGATATTGGTCACGTGCAGCGGCTGTCCGCAGTATGCAGACCCTCGTGTGCCTGAGCCTATACTGACGATGAAGGAGCCTGCGTGGGGCGGAGAGTATCTGGTCTACACTCCGTCGCGATATCGGCATGAGGAGGCGAGTGCGCTGGTTATTCTGTGTCATGGAACGACACCGTGGGACACTCCATTGCGAGAGATACGAGACTGGGTAAAGCTGGCAGAGGAGAAGAGATTCATTGTCGCCGCTCCCCATCTGAAGGGAACACGTGGAGATTTTCCGCCACCGGCAGACAAGCAGATAGCGTATCAACGAGAAGATGAAAGGCGGATAATGGCTACCTTGCGGCACTTGCAGGGAGCCAAGAACATCGATGAGAACAGGATCTTCCTTGCAGGATGGTCTGCCGGTGGTTTTGCTGTACTGCATACGGGGCTGAGGAATCCGGACATCTTTCGAGCACTGGCCGTGTTGCAGGGAAACTTCGATTCTGCATACCTTGGGGATGCGGTGGAGCAGATAGATCCGTATCAGCCGGTAATGGTGTTGAGAGGAACAGCCGACCTGCTGACCAATGTTCAGGGCAAGGAATGTGCTGATTGGCTTTATGAGAACAATGCATACGTGTTTGACGATGCGGTTCCAGGGCCCCACCGCTGTCATCCGCAGGTAGCATATGAATTCTTTGAGCGAATAGTACGGCAGGTGCCCTTTATGCGGATTGTGGCGGAGCCGGTAGACGAGTCACATCCGTTTTCGATACGGTTTTCGACTCGCGGCTCCTTCGAGCCGGTAGCATATGAGTGGTCACTCGGCGGAGATGATGCGCAATCGCCGGTTGCCCGACCCGAGCATACGTTCAGAGACGCGGGCACGTACGACATCAGGTTATTGGCCACAGATGCTGCCGGGCAACGAATTCGGCGTTACTTGCGGCTGACCGTTCCGGTGGCCACTTTGAGCCACAGGCTTGACCGCTAGCGCAAGCTGTGTCCAAGTGCAGTTTCCGGAGCTGATTTCTCCGGTGGGCTTTCATTGTCTGCCGTTACGTTTGGACAGTTGACGCTCCGGTTTGCAGGCTTGCCAGCCCCTATCGCCGCCATTTCTACTGAACGCGGGCATCTAACTGAAATCCACGCAGTACACCCAATGGCGTATTCCTCACTGAAACTCGTTTTGCGGGAATGAGGACTGCGTAGCCTAGTGCTTTCCGATGAAATCCGCCTTATGTTAACAGAGGGCTGTTTGATGGAATAAGCAAAGATGGGTAATAGCGGGCAAGTTAAACGACGCTAACATCGGACGTTTCAGTGCTGCAGCAGTGTTCTGTGACAGGAGTTGTTCGCATCCAGTGATACAGCAATACCCTGTACATGTTCGAGGGATTGAGGTATTATTTGTGCGTGGGTTGGGCCGCCATTATCGACAAAGCCAACGCCTCCTCACCCGCATTGGGTGAAGTCCGGGTGAGTCGCGTTTCATCGGGCGTGCGGCCACAAGCCAACGTGTAGCCTTCACTCTGAGGTCGGAAGAGGGATGGATCAAATGATGCGCCGGGGCCTGAGCGAAATACGAATGGTGAGCAGAGGCGGGGGAAATTGCCTAGGGAAGGCGTTTACTCTCGTTGAGCTATTGGTGGTCGTCTCAGTTATTGCGCTGCTGATGTCGATTCTCATGCCATCGCTGAGGAAGGCGCGAGAACAGGGAAAGTCTGCCAAGTGTCTGACAAACATAAAAGGTATTGTAAGCGCAAGTCATGTTTTCGCGGCATCTCATAACGGTTTATGCCAATTGGTAGCCAACGATGGGAATAGTGTCGTGGGGCTCACATCCGTTGATGCGGCCCGAAACATCTATGAGTACGACGAGAATGGGGAGTTGCTTTGCTGGCCAGTAGCTCTGATGAAGGAGTCTTCGCAGAGTATACGATCCAACAGTGATTGGGGGGTTTTAGCGAACAGCTTTGACGGCGCCCGCAAGCTTCTGAATGGTACTCAGGAGGATCCGGGCGCGGAGTTATTCAGGTGTCCCTCGAACAAGTCCAAAGTGAATACACCGATGTACCCAGAAGGCACGAGCCTCAGAGGTGAGTCACCGGTGGCAACTGGAATGCGTTATTGGGGTATGTTGAGTTACGGCATTAACCAAGATCTGATGGGCGTGGAGGAGAACGTGAAGAGCGGTTTGCCATGGCCCGCGGCCTGGCAAAAAGGAGTAATGGGTGAGAGCAACCTGTCCAACTCCTCCGAGGCTGGTCGCCGGCTCCGGGGCCGGATCGACCGCGTATTCACGCCGGAATCGTGTTTGGTGACGGCTGATGCGGGCCCTGAGAATGTTCGCGACGCGTTGCAGGGAGTTTGGGATCTCTCACTTATGCACGGCTTCGGCAACGTGTTCGCAAGTGCCGGCGTGCGGAACGGTCCATACCTGGAGAATTTCGACTACCAATTCGGCAAGCGAGTCCCGCGGTTACGGCACAGCCCCGAGGGAGCGATCAACGTGGGGTTTGCCGATGGCCATGCGTCCAAGGTAACGGTAGGCACATGGGAAAATCACCATATTGTCGACCGAGTTCCGAAACGATACAACGTTTCAGTACGAATCTCTCCCTACAAGCCCTGAACAATCGTTTGGAGTACAAGCGGAAGAGAGGCACGTCCCCGCAGTCGCAACAAGTTGGCTGAATCGGGGTCAAACATACTCCTCGGTGAAGAGCGATCCTGGAATGAGTATTCACCCGAAGATGGGTATGTTAACGACCAGGGGACATGTAAAAATAGGAGACATACGATAGTTATGCAGACTGCAAAGTATACAGCGGTGAGAACTGCAGCGTATGGACTGCTATTTGTGGGTTGTTTTTGGTAATCTAGTTGGTTCCTACACTGATCAGGGTCCGGAGTAGTCTGCAGAGTGAATATGCGGGGAGACACAGGCGGATGATAAGCAAAAACTGTGCTCGAGTATTGGTTGCATCGGCGGTCGTAGCACTGTTCGTTCGAGGAGCGCAAGCCGACCGATTGTATGTTGACGCGGGCGTAACAGGCGGATTGCAGAACGGTTCCGATTGGCAAAATGCTTATGCGGATCTGGAAGGCGCGTTATCTGCAGCAAGCACCAATGGCCTGATTGATGAAATCTGGGTGGCTCAGGGGGTGTACCTGCCTTCGCGCCCCAGTACTCCGCCTTATTGGTATCCAACATTCCAGCTGCTCAGCGAAGTATCGCTCTATGGAGGGTTTTCCGGCGTGGAAGCTCTGCTTGAGGAGAGGAACTTTGTGAACAATCCGACTGTCCTCAGTGGAGATCTGGGAATACCAGGAGTTGTCGGCGACAATGCAGCTCACGTTGTTACAGGAAGCGGTGTAGACGCGACGGCAGTGTTGGATGGCTTCATTATCAGGGACGGGCACGCTACAGGGCCTGTGGAGTGGGATGGCGGCGGGCTATTGAACCTTTCAGGAAGCCCGACATTGCGCAATTGCACGTTTGTGAGCAACAACGCGGGAGACCGCGGAGGCGCCGTGTTCAGCGACGAGTTGAGCCAACCGTCGTTTAGTGGCTGCTTCTTTACCTCCAATGGTGCCGGGGACGGAGGAGCCGTATATGACAACGGCAGTGATTCGCTGTTTGTTTCGTGCAGTTTCAGTGCAAACGTGGCGACGCTGGACGGTGGAGCGGTGTTCAACTATCAAGCTGATCCTCAGATGATTGGATGCGAGTTTGTGGGCAACGGTGCATCTTCGGATGGAGGCGCAATTGCCAATGAAGGCAACAGTAGCCCTCGCATCGTGGCAACGACGCTACGGAATAATCTAGCGGGCGAGTCCGGTGGAGGTGTTCATAGCCGAGGAGGTAATGGTTCGCTGGTTAACTGCCTGCTCGCTGGCAACGAGGCCGGACATAATGGCGGCGGATTGGCCGATGAGGATGGCAGCGTTTCAACGATTACGAACTGCACAGTGGCAGGAAACACAGCTACTCTGGCCGGAGGAGGACTGTACGTAACAGACGTGACAACAGTCACGAACTGTATCGCATGGGGAAATAGTGACAACGCCGGAAGTAACTCCGACGAAACAGCTCAGATCAGTTCGGCGCTTGGATCACCCGTGGCACTGAGCTATTCGTGCGTTGAGGGATGCTCCTACTACTGTTCGGGGGGATATGCTGGTAATTACAATATCGGCGATGATCCGCTGCTCATGGCAATCGTGCTGGCATTGGGAACAGGATCGCCGGCCATCAACGCAGGAAACAACGTAGCGGACACAGACGTAAGCAAGCCGGGGCTGCAACCGATTCCCCCAGTTGATCTGGCCGGCAACCCCAGGATTGTTGCGGACACTGTTGACCTGGGAGCATACGAAAAGCAAGACGTCTGCAGCAATGGAGAGGAGTGCGATGACCACAACGCATGCACAGTTGGAGATGTTTGCTCCAACGGGATATGTGAAGGGGTTCCGGTTGATTGCACGACATCGGGTAGCGAGTGCGGCACGGCAGAGTGCAACCCTGGTGGCGACGAGGGGAACTGTGACACAATCACTCCGATCAATGAGGGTGGGGATTGTGATGACAGCAATCCGTGTACGGTAGCTGATGCGTGCTCAAACGGCACGTGCATCGGTGATGCTGTGGACTGCTCACATCTTGACACCGAGTGCGGCATCTTTGCCTGCGACCCCATTGGGACAAATGGTAACTGTGATTCGCTTACGGCCATTAACGAAGGACAAGGTTGCGACGATGGCGACGTGTGCAATGTAGGCGAGACCTGTCAAGCGGGGACATGTTCCGGAGGGAATAGCGTTGATTGTTCGGCGTTTGGGGACGACTGTAACACAGCTGTTTGCAACAGCAACGGCATTGAGGGCAATTGTGAATTTCTCATACCGGTCGACGATGGGGAGTTATGCGATGACGGTGATCCATGTACTGAGGGAGATAGCTGTACGAACGGCCTCTGCGCAGGAGTAGAGGTAGACTGTACTCCGTACAACGACCAGTGCAATATCGCTTCCTGCAATACGAACGGGCCAGACGGCAACTGCGAAGTAATGACACCATTCAACGAGGGGGGCACGTGCGATGATGGGAATCCATGCACAGTGAACGATACGTGCACGAATGGAATATGTATGGGAAGCGTTGTCGATTGCAGTATGTTTAACGATGATTGCGTCGAGGTTTCGTGTGACCCCAATGGAGGTGACGGAAACTGCGACAAGTTGACGCCGATCAATGAGGGATTGCCTTGCCAGAATGACAATCCTTGTGTGGTGAACGAAACATGCCAATCCGGAGAGTGTACCGGCCCCATCGTAGACTGCTCGGCACTGGATACGGAATGCGCTTCGTTTTCCTGTGACAGCAACGGGGCTCCTGAGAACTGCAGCGTGCTCACTCCGATCAATGAGGGTGGGGATTGTGATGACAGCAATCCGTGTACGGTAGCTGATGCGTGCTCAAACGGCACGTGCATCGGTGATGCTGTGGACTGCTCACATCTTGACACCGAGTGCGGCATCTTTGCCTGCGACCCCATTGGGACAAATGGTAACTGTGATTCGCTTACGGCCATTAACGAAGGACAAGGTTGCGACGATGGCGACGTGTGCAATGTAGGCGAGACCTGTCAAGCGGGGACATGTTCCGGAGGGAATAGCGTTGATTGTTCGGCGTTTGGGGACGACTGTAACACAGCTGTTTGCAACAGCAACGGCATTGAGGGCAATTGTGAATTTCTCATACCGGTCGACGATGGGGAGTTATGCGATGACGGTGATCCATGTACTGAGGGAGATAGCTGTACGAACGGCCTCTGCGCAGGAGTAGAGGTAGACTGTACTCCGTACAACGACCAGTGCAATATCGCTTCCTGCAATACGAACGGGCCAGACGGCAACTGCGAAGTAATGACACCATTCAACGAGGGGGGCACGTGCGATGATGGGAATCCATGCACAGTGAACGATACGTGCACGAATGGAATATGTATGGGAAGCGTTGTCGATTGCAGTATGTTTAACGATGATTGCGTCGAGGTTTCGTGTGACCCCAATGGAGGTGACGGAAACTGCGACAAGTTGACGCCGATCAATGAGGGATTGCCTTGCCAGAATGACAATCCTTGTGTGGTGAACGAAACATGCCAATCCGGAGAGTGTACCGGCCCCATCGTAGACTGCTCGGCACTGGATACGGAATGCGCTTCGTTTTCCTGTGACAGCAACGGGGCTCCTGAAAACTGCGATTTGCTTACACCAGTTAATGACGGTCTGCCGTGTGAGGGATCTCCCTGTACAGTGGATGAAACTTGTCAGGCGGGCACGTGCTCGGGTGGAAGCCCTGTCGATTGCACACCCCATAGTTCATACTGCCTATCAGTATCGTGCGATACGAATGGGGTGGAGGGCAACTGCGACATAGAGGTGGCCATTAACGAAGGGGTTGAATGTGACAATGGCGACCCCTGCACGTTGAATGATGTATGCTCCACAGGGTTATGCGTAGGCACACTAGTTGACTGTGAGGCTCAATCTACTCAGTGTGCTGTAGCGTCATGTGATCTTATAGGGTCAAATGGCAATTGTAGTATTCTCACAGCGGTTGATGATGGCGAATTCTGTGATGACGGAGATCCTTGCACGACGGCAGATGCTTGCTCAGGCGGTTTATGCGTTGGCGTGGCAGTGGATTGCTCTGCGTTCGACGGTCAATGTTTCGTGGCGTCATGTGATCCGGTGGGTACGAATGGAAACTGCGACACTCACACTGCCGCTAATGAGGGGCTATCGTGTGACGATAACGATGTTTGCACAGCGAACGATGTGTGTTCCAACGGTACTTGCGCCGGAACAGTTGTGGATACCGACGGCGACGGCGTACCGGACTGCGAGGACAACTGTGTTACCGTATACAATCCGGCACAGGGAGATGATTGTGATTTACCCCCCAACGTACTGTGCGTGAAGTATGATGCTGTTGGGGACAACGATGGATCCAGCTGGTATAACGCATTCAACAAGTTGCAGGATGCTCTGGCGACGGCCGCAGGCACAGGAGGCGCTGTTGACGAAATCTGGGTAGCTGCTGGTCAATGGGAATACAGACCAGATGAAAGCGCCGGCCGATCCGCCACATTCCAACTGGTGAGCGGCGTTGCGGTTTATGGTGGTTTCTCTGGCACGGAGCTGTCAAGATCTGAAAGGAATCCAGCGGGTAAGAGAACGATCCTGAGTGGCGATATAGGTGTTTTGAACGTTTCGACAGACAACTGCTATCATGTGATAACTGGAACTGGAGCGGATGAAAGCGCAATCCTGGAGAATTTCACTATCACCCAGGGAGCGGCCACCGGCCCAGGGGCCGGCAACCTCGATGTAGGTGGAGGCTTGATCTACAAGGGCACTCTGCAGGATGATACGGGGCCGACGATAATCAACTGCACATTCCTGGCCAACACCGCCACGGCGAACGGTGGAGGAGTTTGGTCTGATGCTTTTCCTGAATCCGGAGTAACACTGATCAATTGCGTGTTTATCGGAAATAGCGCGGTCCAGTACGGTGGAGGAGTGTACGCCAGACGAGGTACCGTGAACATCAGCAATTGCACCTTCCACCGGAACCTGGCCGGCACATACGGCGGAGGGTTCTATACAGAAGTCTCGTTCGACTTTAGCGGCTGTCCAAGCAATTCGACAGTGGCTAACAGCGTTTTCTGGCACAACATTGACAGTACTGGTGTTGGGCAGGAGGCTCAGATTCGCGCAGTTGATTCGTATTGCGCTCCTGAGAAGGGGTTGCGTAATTCCATTACACCGTTGAGCATCTCGAACTGCTGCATTCAAGGGTGGCTTCCGGATACCTGGAAGGATATCAACGCCACGGAACTGAACAACTTTGGTGATGATCCACTCTTCGTGGACACGAACGGTCTTGACGATGTTTGCGGAACGTTGGACGACGATGTCAGCCTAGCCTACGGTTCGCCATGTGTCGACACAGGCGACAATAGTCTGATTCACAACGATGTTGCAGACTTGAACTCAAACGGGATCACAGGAGAACCGACACCCATCGACTTGGCCGGCACACCCCGAATTGTAAATACCACTGTGGATCGTGGCGCTTACGAGCACAAGTACGACTGCAATAACAACGGGGTCATCGACTTCGATGATGTCATGCTGGGCACAAGCCAGGACTGCAACACAAACGGACGACCTGATGAGTGTGAGACTGACTGCAATAACAATGGCGTACCCGATGATTGCGACATCTCGTCTGGAACAAGCGGAGATTGCAACACAAACTCGATCCCTGATGAGTGCGACATTGCGCTTAGCACGAGCACGGACTGTAACACTAATGGAATTCCTGATGCTTGCGATGTCGCTCACGGCTCAAGCACAGACTGCAACTGGAATGGCGTGTCCGATGCATGCGATATTCTGCTGGGAACATCGGAAGACTGCAACGACAATGAGATTCCCGATGAGTGCGAGCTGCGTGAACGATTCTTCATCCTGGACAATGCCAGTAGTGCAGCAGAAAGCAGATTGGTTGAGTTCAATCTACTTACGGGCGCATCGACAACGATCCTGGTTCTTCCGCAAGAAGGGAACGATCGCGGCCTAACAATCCTCCCAGGCAGCAATGAGCTATTGGTCACCGATCACCAGAATAGGCTGATCAACCGCGTGGACACTCGCCAACGAATCATCGTAAACACTATCAGCGTTGATCTGCCAATACTGGAGTTGGCCTACGACTGGCGTCGGTCCACTCTCTTCGGCACGGCTGATGACGGTTATCTCTATGCCATCGATCTGGACAGTGGAACTCTAACACAGGTAATGACGCTGCCGGGGCTCGGCCCATTCGATTGGGTTTGTCTGGGCTACGATAGGCAAAGTGACAGGCTTTTCGGCGCCAGTAAGTCCGAACAGCGCATATACGCAATAGACGTAGCTACACAGACCAGCACAGCGTTCCAGGAGACTTTGGATGTCGGTGTGATGTCGGACATTGTAGTCGATCCCAGTAGCGGAATGATTTACGGCACCAATGAATCTGGCGACGTATACCTCATAGACCGCCCAACCGGCGAAACGACTCTGATCACAGAGGTGCAGAGCGTTGGTAATACCGCAGCGGGCATAGCAGCGTCCTTCAGAACGGCCACCGACTGCAACATCAACACCGTACCCGATGAGTGTGATGTTGCGGGCTCGACCAGTCAAGACTGCAACAGCAACGGCCTTCCGGATGACTGCGATCTAAACGCGGGCACAAGCAGCGACGTGAATGCAAACGGAGTCCCTGATGAATGTGACGCTGACTGCAACGACAACGGCGTTCCCGACGACCTGGACATAGGCGGCGGAACAAGTCAGGACTGCAACAGCAACTTAATAGCGGACGAGTGCGAAGTCGACTGCAACGGCAATGGTATTCCGGATGATTGCGACGTAGTGGCCGGCAGCAGTAATGACTGCAACGGCAACCTGATCCCCGACGAGTGCGAGGAGGACTGCAATACGAATTCCATCCCGGACGATTGCGATATAGCGGAAGGCAGTAGCGCAGACTGCAATACAAACGGAATGCCAGATGAATGCGAGCTTACCGCGGGAACAGCTCCCGACTGCAACACCAACTCCGTACCGGATGAATGCGATATCGCGTCTGACAGCAGCCATGACTGCAACCTGAACGGAATACCAGACGAATGTGACATAGTGGCCGGAACGAGCACCGACTGCAACGAAACAGGGATTCCAGATAGCTGCGAGCTATTGACTGGAGGGGACTTCAACGGAGACGGAGCTGTGAATTTAGTTGACTTTGGCTGGTGGCCCGACTGTCAGTCCGGCCCCGGAAAGTCTCCATCTCCTCCTGCGGCAGAATGCAGCGAAGCTTGCACACGTGCGTTCGACATGGACTCAGATGGAGACGTGGACTTGGAAGACTTTGCAGCAATGCAGCTGGTTTTTGATTAGAGCAAGCTCCATCCAAATGTAGCGGCTGAACGCCTGTTTTCTCCGGAAGATCCGGGGGGGACGCTACGTTTGGACTTACAGCGCTATAACCAATCAATGGAAGACGGTTACCAATAGCGACTGGAGGCGCGCCCGGCCTGTGGTAGCTATCTGAAGACCTCAGCGCCGTTGATTCCGGCTTTAGCTACTTCCCCCTGCCCTTCCTGTCGTCTCACACTGACGAACTGAGCCCCCACCTTAGCGTACCGGTATTCACTCAAAAGGCTAACGATGCCTATCTTGCGGTTTGTTGGCAGTTCAGCCCATCGGTCATAGTTGACCCTGGCTACCCCGTACTCCAAATCATAGTCAACAACAATGCTCCCACGAAGTGATCCGTCGTACTCCTTCTCCAGTTCAGCGAGTTCATCCGAGGTCAGCTGCTTGGGCACATCCAGCTTAAGCTTTTCCACAAGAAGCTTCTCCATCTGTATGTCGCGTTTCAAGAAATCGGCTCTATCCTGCGTCTCCTCCTTCGCACTCACCGTGACCGGAGGAGCTGGCTCCTCTTTGCACCCAACGAGGGCGCTCATGGCAATCACAATCACCAGACAAACGTAGATCCTGCTCAAATGTTTGCCGCACATCGGTAGCGCTCCGGAAATCTCGTGGCCCTAGATAGCATTGAGTACGGTAGCACATGCATCCACAGTCGCCAAGTCAAAAGCGATGCAGGTGGAGCTGCTTCGCTAAGAAGCCAGAGGGATTGAGGCAGACGGTACCGGCAAAACTGATGGTAGCGGTCGGCTTCCGCAGGACTGGGAACAGTCACAGGGAGCTTGGAGTGTTGTGAGTTCAAGCGCAGTGTCAAACAACTGAGTATCTACCGGAGGAATCCGGGCGTTAAACGCTACATTTGAACAGAGCTTGCTCTGGACGCTACACTTGAATGAAGCTTGCGCGGAAGCCGCGGTAACGTCCCATAGGTGCATGTGGCCGTTGCTCCAAAGCGAACCCGTGCATGCACTTGCCACTGCTGATCATGTTGCCAAGGTTCCGCCAAGCAACTAGAATGCCGCTTCCCAAGCACGCTCTGTGTTGTTTGCTTGAGCTAGGCAGATTGCAGTTCTCTGCCGGAGGAGTGTCCGAGTGGTTTAAGGAGCCGGTTTTGAAAACCGGTGAACGGTTTCCCGTTCCGGGGGTTCGAATCCCTCCTCCTCCGTTTTCCTCACTGATAGCTGTTCGATATATCAACCGGATATGGTGTGGCCTAGCATTCACGCAAGCATCCTCACCGGCTGAGTGCCTTGCGCCTATCGAAAGCCCTCGCTGATGCTCGTCGACGTTGCCAAACCGGTGAATCGGCTGCTGCCAATCGCCGCCGAAGGAAGCCCTTCGGGCCAAATACTCATTGACACTCCGAGATCGTCCTCAACCTCGTCCACAGCAAAAGTCACGCCAACATACCATCTGGGAAACTTCCGAACTATACCAATGTCGAACTCAGCCGTCGTGCCACGGTCAAGATCGAATTGCTCGCGCACGCCAATGGCATATTTCTCGTTGATACGATAGTTAACACCGGCGCCAAGCAAGTTGGACTCCAGCTTTCCAATATACCGGTATCCGAAAAGGTAGCTCAGGCGTGGTGTTCTCTCAACCGCAAGGGTCATAGCGAGATGATCAATCGCTCCATCATTAAGATCGAAATTGGCCTCGGAAAGCACTTGGGTGGCATCATTCACCCTGTAGATCATGGACGCGTTGGCGTAATTGCGAGTGACGCTATTCTCCGGCCTGGAGTACGAAACGAACCCGTTGGTGTATTCCTCACCATCAGCGTCATTGAACAACCCTACCTCCAGATCAAACGTAAGCAAATCGACAACTCGTTGTCGTCCCTGCTCACCGCGTTTGGTTTGGAAACGCTGGCGCAATCCAAAACTGACGCCATCAACTTCATCGACTTCCTCAACCGTTTCATCAAAAACGTAAAGGTCTTCACTATCGAGGTTCGCAGTTGATCCCCAGGCGATTATGTCAGCCTTCACAATGTGTCGCAGGCCATTGATGTCCAACAACTCGGAATTGATCTGGGGATCGACCTTCCACGCATACATGCTCCCGCGAATACCGTACGAGCCAAAAAAGCGTCCGACACCACCGGATTGTGGTGAATCGTCCCAGGCAGTGCCGCGTGCAGATGCAAAGGGAACAAGCCTCAGATCGCCAATAGCCAAAGGAATCTCCAATTCCTGTCGTGTATCTGCCCGAGCGACAGTACCTGAGCCGCTGGTCGGATAATCATAAATGAGCATCTGGCCAATGTCGCGTTTGCCCCAACGATACCGGTTCCATCCCGCTCTATTCTCACTAAACCAAGTAGCGAAATCACCAACAGGTTTCCCAATTAGGAAGAAGCTGAAGTCAGGAAGTCGCTCGGTCACGATGTGGAAGTCGTTAATGCGGTACTGCAGAAGAGAAGTGAACGCCCAATTGTCCTTCTGCTTCTTGAGGTATATCAGACTCTCCTGCTCCTTGGCCTCATCATGCTCGCTCTCAAAATATTCCTCCAGGAAATTCTTATCTGAGACATATGAAAGCTCAAAGGTAAGCTGCCAATCCGCCGGAAGGTATTGCCGATGCCGAAACGTCGTTCGACCTTGATGCTCAGTATCGGGATGCTCATCTCGCAGCCATCCGCCAAGGTTGTCCTCACCAGTATCATTGATGTAGTAACCGCGGTACAGGCCGAAGTAGTCGTCAGACAAGTAGTCCAGCTCAACACCAGCCCCGGGACCTCTTTCGGAGAAGTAATCCAACAGAAGCCTACCATCAAAACCGGGAGGACTCTCTAATCCGAGAACATTGAATAAGGCCCACTCTGTCTCCAATTCCAAGCCGAAATCGCCGCTATAGCCAGTGCGAAGACTCCGTATACTTGTTTCAGTCTCACGAAGACTGGCATTTGCGTATGGCCAGTATAGGAGAGGCACTCCAGACAAGTTGAACGATGAATGTTTCAGTTTCGCGCTGCCCGAGAAGCCACGCGATTGCTCCGCCAGAATCGGGTCGCGGCGAGTCCGATCAATCAATGTCAATTCTTCAACCCCCAGATGATAGTGTGGAGTGAAGAATTCGGATGTAGTGAGCTTTGCTGACTTGGCCTGGAATTTCCTTGCCGACAGCTGGCGGATCTCATCTGCACGCACATAAATGGGAAGTTGGCGAACCGGCTCCAGGGCCCTGAAGACAGCGTCAAGGATAATGGCTCGATCATTGGCAAAATCGTAGTAAAGGCGGCTAGCTCGTATGGAGCGATCACCGGTCGAGAGGACTATGTCGCCTTCAAGATAGACTGCCTCGACGTTCCCGGCTGTTCCAAACCCCATCGCGTCAGTGTCCTCGCGACCGATTCCACTGAGTATCCCGCGATCGTCCTCAACAGTCCCTCGAGAACCTGCCCGTCCGGGGCGATCCTCAAAACTCTCCTCCCCATTATCCGAGGAACCGTCGGCAAGATAGACCACGGCCGCGTCAGCCCGGAGTTCCAATGCATCTCGACCACCGGCATCACCGCGAAAAACGTATACGTCGCCAATAACTGTCACAATTGTCTGGCCATCAAGCATTTCGATGGTCGTATCCTCGCCCTGATACGAAACAAGCGGTGCTTCGACTGCTGTTGGAGTGGCGTCACCTGTAAACTCGATGACAGTGAGTCCGTCGTACTCCGAGGCCTCCTGTCGTGGAACACGTGCGGCAGTGCGAACGCGCAGCGCACGCTGGTATCCGGCTGTGTCTCGCGAGGAGGCGAACGTCTTGCGATCTGCAGAAGTACGTACCCGACCTCCTGCATTCATAGTCGCGAAGAGCACAGGCCCTCTCGTAACAGTGCCCTCCGCTTCAACGACTTGAGCATTTGACCAGAGTACAATCTCGAAGGCCGTGTAGCTCTTTCCTTTGTACGATTTCCTTACCATCCATATGACCGCCTCGTCGGCGTTCATCCTCCGATGTCCCACTTGAAGCTCAAAATCGCCCACGAAATGAACAATGTTCGCATCCTGCCCATCCTCCCAGAGATAAACAAGCTCACCGAACATCTCCACATCGGAACTTGTTATGCCTGATGGCAGTAACGGGACATCGACATCGTCAGTTAGAGGAACAAGGTTCTGGGCAGCCACCAAACGGCAGGGCCCAAAAACACCAACGACGATCAGGAAAACACCGAAAGACAGCTTCATGCACAGCCTATCTCATATTTGGACAATGGTGACCAATAGACCGCTACCACGGCCCATCGTACGCACGCTGGACAGCGCTGGCCGAGTATAGGGTGACTGATATCACTGTCAAAAGAAATCCAGCGGCAAGAGTGAGGGCCAGGCCAATTACGAAGGGGAGCTACTCAGGTCAAACGTACTTGCGCGTAATCTGCTTCTCAGCCAACCGCGCACACCAGGGGTCCGCCGCATCAAATGGCGGCGCGTTACAGTATCAATGACGTCGGGCACACGCAGGCCGTGACGAGACATCATGCAGTTGGCAACGAACAATCCTTCAAGATGGTTGAGAAGAGGGTCACCGCCATTAAACGCCGAGTCGTCGAAAACGGAGGTGTATCTTTCCTCCGTGGTCGGCTCGACAATCTCCAACGGTGGATGCAATTTCGTTGTAACCAGATCATCATAACCCATCAAGTAACCCAATGGATCGTCAAAGGTGATGGGAATAACGAAGGTTCGGCGTCCCTTCGAACGAGTCTGTCGAACACATTCATCCACAAGCAGGCGCAAGCCTCTCTTAACTCGCTTCTGATCCCCGTACATCATGTTGGGCTGTGAACCATCGGCAATAATGAAGAGAGGCATCCGGTCTTCAGCCAGAATGCTGATGCTGCGATCCAACGCTTGTTCAAGCGGCATGCGCCCAACCCCTCGGATGGGAACCGTGGTTCGCCCCCTTGCCAGCTTCTTGGCCATTCCCGGCCCATAGAATGCGTTGTTGGCCCAGACGGCATGGTCGGTACGCCGAAACATCTCAGTCCAGAAGGGAAAATCAAGAAAACCCAAGCGATGCGCTCCCACCAGAATGACGTTGTGATGTGTCTTGCGCGTCTGCCGATCGAACAATTGTGGGTTATCGTCAACTATCTCCCGGCGCTGAAACTCGGCAATGTTCCCGCGCTGACCACGCAATCGAGCAAACCCATCAGGGCGAAGCCAACCGAGCGTTGTACGCTCGAAATCACACCAGCAGAGTGGGCCCCAGGGAACTAGCTGATGCCAAAGAAGATGGACCAGAGTCGGAAGCATGGATCGACAGAAGCGCATCTGTGTCCAGTTGGGTACTGCCACATCCATCGCGAGCGTAGCGGTCCGAATCCAACTGTACGACGAGATGCCTAGAATCTCACGTCGTCGAATTCCCCCACCGTTCAGAACCTTGGGCGATCGGGGAACCACTCCCTTCTCGCGACAGGAGTGCAGGTACTCCGCCAAATCCAACCCGTCAATGTAGAACTGCTGCAGAGCCAGCCAGCATTGCTCCTCAACCCTGCTGGAGACAGAGGCATCAGTGTCGGTGAGAAAATCGCGCCCTGCTCGGATTCTATCCAGAAGATCCGCCACCAACGCCTGCTTGGAAAGATCCATTCCGATCGTGCTCGATACCTCTGCTGTCCAATCCCGAAGACGCAAGAGGTTGTAATCGGCGTCCTTGACGATCTGCCTAGAAACAGTCTGGCGCACCTCCTGCAAGCAGGCTTCACGAACGGAATCAGCCTTAGGCGAGTCTTGCTGCCCCGCCTCGTATTCAACGAACGAGTCACGAATCGTCCGGCACGCTTGAATAATCACCCGGGAGGAATCCGTTCCATCTTCAGTTGTTGACGACTTCATAGGTCGCGGACCAACAGCCATCATCCACATCCATCTCCACAACAAAACACTATAGCGTTGCAAGTCCAAGCGTAGCGTCAAACTCCCGGAAGCTACCGGAGAAAACAGGGTTCAACAGCTACACTTGGATAGAGCTTACCCTAGCCAGGTCATAGAAAACCTGGAAGAGCAAGCGGCAAGCATAAGCCATGCCGCACGGGCTGCAAGTGGTTCAGCCCAGGTGCGCCATTAGCGCTCGACTCCCGCACGGTATTGCCGTACCTTTACAGAGCAAAGGGAGAACCACACAGGCTGAGGAATAGTACATGCCAACGAACAACGATTCCTCACATTCCGGTGCAAGCGTCAATCAAGTGTACCTGCGCAATATGGCCGGGGTTTGGCGGCATGATCGAGAGTTGGCGCGCAGAATCGACGCGATTCCCGACGAAGCACGGTATGAACCGGAACCAACGAGGTCTGGCGAACTCACACTGGCAGTGCCAAACGCCCAGGGACAGAATATCTACCTACATAGCAGGTACAATCCCGTAGATGAGGCGAAAAAGCTAACAGCAAACCTGGATGAAAACAGCACCTATTGTTTCGTCGTTGGGGGTCTCGGCCTTGGCTATCACATACGCGAACTGGCATCACTTGTAAGCGAAGAGACAATCATTGTGGTCAGTGAGCCCGATCTTCGCTTGGTGGCTACAGCTCTGGCACACGTCGACTTGAGCGAACTCCTGGATGACGACCGCTTGGTGATATTCCCTGAGCTGGATAAGAAGGCTCTTCACGAGCGACTCGAGAAGAAGTCAGATCTGATGATGTTGGGGACGAAGTTTGTCTCTCACCCTCCGTCACAACGAATCGCCGGAGAGTTCCATGCCCAATTGCGGGCGCTGATGACAGATTTCGTAGCCTACTGCAGGATGACACTCACGACTCTGCTGGCAAACTCACAAATCACCTGTCAGAACGTCGCGTACAACCTGCCAAGCTACGTGACGACGCCCCCAATCGATATGCTGCGAAGAAGGTTCTCCGGAATACCCGCCGTCATAGTCTCGGCCGGTCCATCTTTGCGGAAGAACATTGACCTGCTTTCCGAGGTCAAAGACCGGGCAATCATCTGCGCCGTTCAGACTACCCTCAAACCCCTCCTTGATCGCGGAATCGAACCGGACTTCGTAACGAGTCTGGACTTTCACGAAGTCAGTAAGCAGTACTTCGAGGGCCTGGAAGAGTTGAAGAATGTCCACCTCATAGCTGAGCCCAAGGCAACGTGGCATGTTGTTGAGACTTTTCCGGGAAAAGCATCATTGCTTGACAACCGTTTTGCTCGGCTTCTAATTGGCGACGACGTTGCACCGAGAGACGCTCTGCAAGCAGGTGCAACGGTGGCCCATTTATCGTTTTACCTGGCGCACTACATGGGTTGCGATCCGATCATCTTCGTGGGACAAGACCTGGCATTCACCGGACATGTCTTCTACGTGCCCGGTGTGGAGACGCACCGAACGTGGCGAAGTGAGATCAATCGCTTCAACACGATGGAGACGAAGGAATGGGAACGTATCGTCCGCAACCGGCCAGTACTCCGCAAGACTATAGGCAACGACGACAAGGAAATCTACTCAGACGAACTCCTCTTTACCTATCTTGAACAATTCGAAAAAGATATAGCCGGCACTGGTGCCCGCGTAATCAATGCGACGGAAGGCGGAGCGCGCATCCGAGGCACTGAAGTAATGACTCTGCGTGAAGCCATCGACCGATGGTGTACTAGAGAAATACCGAAGTCACTATTCTCCTACAGGGAAACAACAAACTGGCACGATACTTCCAAGCTAGAGGCAACACACGCCGAGATAGCAGCACGAATCGCTGACACGGAGTCGATGGAGAACATCTGCAAGGAAATGGTGGAATTGCTCACCAAACTGGAGGGATTGACTCACAATCCTGCAATCTTCAATCGCACTCTTGTCCGAGTCGATGAATTGCGGGCTCAGGTCAACCAATCCCAGAGAATCTACCGCATAATAAGCGCCGCCAGTCAGTTGGCCGAACTAAGGAGGTTTCGCGCAGATCGGCAACTTGTGGCGGCCAAGGACACCGGTGTCAAGCGTGCTCTGAATCAACTCAAGCGCGATAAGGAATTCGTCAACAGTATTATGGAGGCCAGCCGGAAGATGCACGAGATCTTGAATGGCGCGTTGATGAGATTGGAGGCTGCGATCAGCGAGTCAAAATGTTCATGAGACGAGTCCAGGCTTCCATGACGCAGGCAGAGTAACCATTGAAAACCATAGCAATAGTCGATGCGAATCTTCAACTGACACCGATTGGAACTGCAAGTCATCTGGCAGATAACCTTGCTGGTATTCCAATACTGCGGCGAACAATAGAACGATTATGCAAATGCACTAGGCTTTCCGAAATCGTTGTGATTACCCCGCCGGAGCAAGCACCCACAACTCAAGAGTTGCTGGCCGGTTTGAGCGTGACAATGGAAGAACGCCGCTGCAATGCCCCCCCGTACCGGGCCTTGGTGAGAACCGCCCGCAAGTGGTCGTCGGAAGCTTGGCGCGGAGGCCTGGGAGGTTGTTGTGCGTTCGATGAATACGCTGATGTCGCTCTGTATGCGGAAGTTCTGGAAAGACACCAAGCCGAAGCGATTGCCGCCGTTTATCCCGGAGCAGCCTTTATCGATCCCGCAATCACCGATGCCATGATTGAATACGCCGATGATCTTGCGGAAGACACTTTCCTGGTTTTTGCACAGGCACCTCCCGGAACATGTCCGACACTAATGCGTAAATCCCTATGCTGCAACCTGGCATCCAAGCAACGCCCTGCGGGTTGGGCACTCAACTATCAACCGGACGATCCTCGGCCCGATCTTGCCTTCCGCCCTTGCTGTTTTCCAATGCCGCAGACAGTTCGGCATGCGGCAGGACGAGTGGCGGGAGACACAGCACGATGCGTGCGCACCATGTCCGCGATCCTGGGGGACAATGCAGACAGTACCATCGAGAGCGTTTGCCAATGGCTTACAAGCAATGAAGGGCGCCGAGTGGATACGCTGCCTCAGGAGGTGGAAATCGAACTGACAACCGATTCCCCCCTGCCAAACTCTGTTCTGCTCCCACGAGGCAAAATCGCACAACGACGAGGGCCAATGCCACTGGAGACAATTGAGAATCTAGCAAGTGAGTTGGGCAAAGAGGACGATTCATTGGTCGTCCTGCGCGGGCACGGCGACCCGCTTCTTCACCCGGACTTTGCCAAATCGCTCAGGATTCTCCGGGAGGGTGGAGTATGGGGCTTATCTGTTTACACAACATGCCAAAGCTTGTCGGATGAGGCCATCGCCGCCCTACTGGCTACGCAAGTTGACGCCGTTGTGGTGCCTCTCGATGCATGGCAGGGAGAAACCTATAAGCTACTGACAGGTGGTGCGTGCCTCGACGAGGCGAAGAAGGGTCTTCAGCGCATATGCGATGCCCGGCAAGCCTCTGGACAACCCTATCCAATCATTGTGCCCCTGTTCACCAAGTGCACCAAAAACGTCCAGGAGATGGACGACTTCTTCGACGGGTGGCTTCGAGAGCAAGGCTGCGCCACAATCCAGGGATACTCGCACTACTCTCGCCGTCTTGAGGATCTCTGCGTGATCGACATGACCACACCCACTCGCATACCCTGCCGTCGTCTGTGGAACCGTTGCGCCGTTCTGGCCGATGGAACCGTTGTGGCCTGTGATCAGGATTTCGCCGGTGAACTACCCTTGGGACACCTGGGAGAGACTACACTCAAAGATATATGGCAGGGCCCCAGAGCCGCCTGGATCAGGGGATGCCACACGCAGCAGGCTTTCGACACCTGCGCTGTTTGCGACAGGTGCGATGAATGGCACCGCCCTTGAACATGGGGAATGATGCAACACTTGGGCGAATCACGGGGCACTTCGAATGCATTCAGCCCGCAGTTGAGAGGCAACTTGCTTCCTGAGTTGTTGAAGGCCATGTGTTTATCTACAATCTGGTGCTGTATGACTAAAACCGTGGCGTTGACAACAAGGAGTCTGTTTCCGTATGGCTAAAGCCCCGCCCAGACCAGTTGGCATCGACCTTGGTACGACCTTCTCAGCCCTAGCGTATGTTGACGAATTCGGCGAGCCCCGGACTATCCTTAACTCATCCGGCCGTGACGTCACCCCTTCGGCAGTGCTCATTAATCCGGATCGCTCGATTGTGGTCGGAGAGGAGGCACTTGTTGCCCGAAAAAGCCGGCCGGAAAGGGTAGCCGTCAACTTCAAGCGAGATATGGGCGAGCGTTTCTACCATGAATCAGTCTGCGGCAAAGAGTTCTCACCGGAGGCACTGTCCGCTCTCGTTCTCAAGAAGCTGGCACAGGACGCGAAGTCAGCGCTCGAAGATATTACCGGCGTAGTCATTACCGTGCCGGCGTACTTCGGAGACGCCAAACGCAAAGCTACACAGGACGCCGGGCGTATCGCAGGGCTCAAAGTGTTGGATATCATCAACGAGCCTACAGCGGCCGCTCTCGCCAACGCGTTTCAGGAGTACCTTTCACGCGGCGGTGACAAAACCGAGATGACCATAGCCAGTATCGCAACCCGCGCCCCATCAACGACGCTCGTCTTTGACCTCGGCGGTGGAACATTCGACGTAACCATTATCCGCATCGACGACAACGACTTCGAAGTTATAGCGACGGGTGGCGAAGTGCGATTGGGCGGCATTGATTTCGACGCGCGACTTGTAAACTACTTCTGCGATGAGTTGCAGCGGCGGCACGGCGTGGACCCGCGCGACACACCGGAGTCGTTGGAGCGCGTCCGCAGCGCCTGCGAACAAGCTAAAATCGATCTCTCAAACGTGGAACAAACGATCATTCAAGCTGACCATCTGGGAAGAAACCTACAACTTCCAATCAGCCGCAATCGATTTGATTTTCTCACAGCGGATCTCATATCGAGAGCCCAGATCTCAACCGAGATGCTTCTGGAAGACTCTCTGCTCACTTGGGACAAGATTGACAACATATTGCTCGTTGGAGGCAGTAGCCGCATTCCCCGAGTGAGTCGCGTATTGGCGGAAATCTCCGGCAAGGAACCGGACATGGCCATCGCGCCGGATCAAATAGTGGCCCACGGAGCGGCGATACATGCCGCGATTCTCGGTCTGGGTCATTCCGCCGTTCGAGTTACTGACACTGGCGCCAAGATCATTGATCATGATTTTCCCCAGACAGGTGATGCAGACGAAGAGCAGAGACGCATGCAGGCCATCTTTGCTCCGCAAGTCGTGGAAGCCGCTAAATCAGTAACACTGACGAATGTCAACTCGCACGGCCTGGGCGTGATTGTGCGCGAGGCAGGGACTACCCGCACGGTGAACTCCCTGATAATCCCCAAGAATACGCCCCTGCCGACAACGCGAGTAAAGGTATTCGGCACTGAGGCCGCAGATCAGAGACAAGTCAGAATGAGGATCACCGAGGGGGATACCCGTGACCCACGTGGCTGCGTGCAGATTGGCGAGTGCACCATCTCACAACTTCCTCGCGGACTACCCAAGGGTTCTCCCGTGGAAGTGTCATTCCAGTACGACGCCAGCGGGCGAATTCATGTACGAGCAGTGGAGCTTGCCAGCCGAACAAGCGCCGATGTCGAGATAAAACGCGATCACGATTTCAACCAGGAGGCCATTGACAAACTGACGGATGCAATGGCCGAAATAGATATCGAGTAACGAGAGCTGGAAGAAATGAACGAGTCAGAAGAACAGAAAAGGCCGGCAGGTTCGCCTCAATCTGATCCGTATACGGCTTTTCTCGATCTTCCTCCCGGTCCCCGCCCACCGCACCTGTATCAGGTCCTTGACATTGAGGTCTTCTGCCCTCACCCGGAACAGATTACGCACGCAGTCCGAAAACAGTTCCGCAAAGTGAAGGTCTACGAAGATTACCCGGATCGTGAAACTCGGGAAAAAGTACAGAACATCATCAACCACATCGCCACGGCAAACACGGTCCTTACTGACCCCAACCAGAGAGAAGTCTACGACGAAAAGCTCGCCGCACACCTCAAACTGGACCGTGAGGCGATTCTGAATTCACGGCTGGCGGCACGCGCTCCGGAGTATCGTTTGCAGGTGCTGGCCGGTCCGGCGCAAGTTGGCATGCATTTGGACTTGATGACGGACAGAGTCATCACAATCGGGTCGGATCCGCACAATGTAGCAACCCTGACGGGATCTCGCACTCAACCCATGCACGCTCAGCTGAAGTACCTGGACAATGAGTGGATCATACGAACGCACCAAGGGAAACCTACTATTATAGTGAACGACCAACGGTGCACTGAGTTTCTTCTGGCAGACGGTGATCTCATTGATATCGGGAGCTATCGCCTCCTCTTCAGCCGCATCGACCTCAAGAAAAAGCCAAGCTCTTCCGTGCCGCCACCCATCTCTCTCATAGTTCGTCAGGGGCCCAGCATCCCGGACCCGGTCATGCACGCTGTTGCGCCGGCTTCCGTACTGATCGGATCCTGTGAGACGGCATTATGGCAACTCGCGGGACGCAGACAATCCAAACACCATTGCAGAGTCGAGGCGGATGGCGTGTTCTGGCAAGTTCGTGATCTTCACAGTGATTCCGGAACATTCGTCAACGATGAAAAAGTGCGTCAATCAATCCTCAACCACCGGGATCAGATCACCGTCGGAGAATGCTGCATTCAGGTATCATTGCGCAAATAAACCGGCGGCCTCCTGCAGAACTCCGTCACAATGAATGGCTCAACAGCTACAGAAGCTCAGCCTGATTTTCCCTAATCCATCCGTATTCGCCGTTGGAAAGCTCGATCTTGTACCAGCCCGGACGCTTCTCAATAACGCTGAACTCTACTCCCTCGTAAAAGGCCTCTCGAAACTGTGGCTCGTACCCGTCCCCGTCGCCCTTTCGAACAGTCACGTCGTTTGCTGTTATCACCCCGTACGACATATCGCTGCCATCAAGCATGTCCGAGCAGAACGATGCGCCAGTGGATAGCCACACTATCAACATGGCCCAGGCACCGTACCGAAGACCGGGCTGCTTGACGAAAAGCGCCGCTGCAAGGAGAAGCCAGAACATCGCAAAACTGACCAGTGCCACAACGTATCGTGATGCTGTGGATGTTCGATAGTGCCAAAACAAAAGCGTTTGAAGCAATTCCTTCTCCGCAGTCGGCGCAATCTGATTGCGGCAAAGCTTTCGAGCGAATCGAAGATTGGCCTGCAACTGAGAATCACTCCCCAAGAGTTCCTCAGCACGCCGGTAGTTAAGGATTGCTTTCCCAAGGTCACCGGCCTTCAAACACGCATTGCCCAAATTGTAATAGAGCTTGCCATTGACCACGCCGTCGGCAACCAGAGACTCGAACAATCTCTGCGCCTTGCGATATGCCTGATATGCCTGTTGAGGGTTCTCTTTGGTAAGCTTCGTACCGTTTGCAAAAGCCGTATTCGCCTCCTGAGCAACCTCAACTTGCTGACTGCGAGACATTGCCGCAATGGCGCCATTGCACGGCAAAATCGCCAAGCACAACAGCATCATAAGCGAGCCAAGCCAGCCATCTCGTGCACCAACATGAGCAAACTGGTCATCAACAGCCATCCCAAACCTCCGCGCTAGAAGCGCTGACGATCAAGTTGTTCTATCGCATCTCGCGACCTTGCCGCCAGGACACCCATGCGCTCGGAAGCAGCACCACCGAACAGAACCGTCTCACACTCGATCAGAACATCATCTACTGACCGGATCAGATCGTCGGCGACACCAGCGTCCTTCAACCGTTCAACTGCCTCTCTGCGCGTCAGGCCGGCAGTTGGTATATCAAAACGGTCAGCGACGTATCCCAAGACCACCGCTGACAGCTGCCCCGCTTGCTGTGCCGGATCACTCTGCCCCCTCGCTGCCGCCAACTTGCGCAATGCCTGCTTTCCTGCTCCGCGCCGTCTGGCATACGCAATGTCCGCTGCACTTCTGTGCCTCCGTCTGTTGACGGCCAGACATATCAGATACGCACATGGAAACACAGCCATCGATCCCAAAGCGGCGGTTGAAAGGGAAAATCCCTGTTGTTCAAGCAGTTCCGAAGGATCCGTGTAATTCCCCTGTATACCGTAATCCACCAATGTTAACGTGTCGCTTGCCCTGCCATTCAAGTCAACCGACTCTACAATCTGAGCAGCGCTCATCCTCTGCGCCGCTTCCACCTTGATCGGAATCGGATCGCTGTGGACAGTCACAAACTCCTCTTTGTCCGTATCGAAGTAAGTCAGTGGCACTGGCGGAATCTCTGTAACCTTGTCACTCAATGCCCTGATACTCTGGACGAAACGTTTCTGCTCACCATCCACCGTCCCGGGAAGCTGATCCTCAGCAACTCGAAAGCTTTCCTCGAATCCTGGAATCACACTTAGTACCGGCGATTGTAGCAAGTCCAACCGACCTGCCCCGGAAACCAACATCGTCAGAGTAATAGGATCGCCAACCCGGACCTCCGTCGGCGCCGCCGTCGTAGTTATACTGTGCGGCCCGACTGCCCCGCGATAACTCTCCGGACGATCACCTGTGGGAATCGGTTTGACGATCGCCGGTGGCTCCGACACTCCCGCCACAATCGGCTTGGCCTGTGTAATCCTCCGGTTGCCGAAGAAACCAGCCCGCCCCTCGATCCTCAGAGGGTAACTGGCCATCACTTGAACATCCGAGCCCTCTATCGCCCCCGTCTTGTCTGGCCAGATCCGCTTGCGCAACTCGTAAACAAAGTAAGACTTCCTCTCGCCGCCCTCGCCCATACGAGTCGCGCGACTGACATACACCTGCGGCGGTCGCTGGTTGATCAGCTCCTCAAACGGCCCCCAGTTGGTTCGACGATGGTCAATCGTCGACCACATATCACTCTCATCCAGTGAGGTTCTACCCTGATTGTATGGTAAAAGCCAAATCCGCAGCACAAGATCAACCGGCTCGCCCACATACACTGACTCTTTGGACGCTTGAAGCTCAACGAACATCAGGTCGCCTGTATCAACCTTCATCACGCGAAAAATCCGAGGGCGCGTGTGCATCTTCTTGCCATCTGCTACAACCTCGATCGAAGGAACTCGCAGAACACCTTCTCTATCAGCTGTTACAAGATAAAGAAACCTGGTCGTTGTCGTGGAGTTCTCGGTCCGACGGCCGTTGATAATCTGAATGCTCCTTTGGCTTGTGGTCGTCGGTTCGCCGTTGTCAACAACGGTAGCTCCTTCAAGAGGCGGGAACACCGGTCTCGTAACACTTCCCGTTGCCACCACGTCAATGGCCACGTTGAAGGGTACACCTACATACACCTCGCTTGAGTCTGCAAGGAGTTGCAGTTCCCCGTCAGAAGCCAATGCCCGCGTGCAAGCAAGCAGCATCACCAGGATTGCCCTTGAGTATCCGCGCATCACCAATCCCTGGAAACCGGAGCACGCCGCGCTGTCTTGCGGCGGGCCTTCTCAGCTCTTCGCTCTGCCTCCTTGTCACGAACCGCCTGCAACATCTGCTCTGCCTGCTCTGGACTAATCTCTTCCTGTCTGGCGCTGGCCTGCTGGCGTTCCTCAGACTCTTGCTCCTCCTGCTCCTGCGACGACTGCTGTTGCTGCTGCTCTTGCCCCTGCCCCTCCTGCTTCTCCGAATCGCCCTGCTTCTGTTCCTGTTTGTCCTGCTGCTCCTCCTTCTCCCCTTCACCCTCTTGCTGTTGAGGGTTTTCGCACTGCTGGTTCTCCTGCTGTTGTTGCTGATTCTCCTGTTGCTGCTGGTTATCCTGTTGCTGTTGCTCCTCCTGCTGCTTCTTTTGCTTGTCCAACAGGTCCTTTACCAACAACTGAGCCATTTCGATGTTCACTCGAGCATCTACGTCCTCCGGAGACAACTCCAACGAATCACGGTAACGATCGATGGCCCGCTGGGCAAACTCGATTGCTTCAGGCAGTGCCGACATCTTCTCCAGCGCTTGCGAATAGGCCACGTTGCCCAGATTGAACTTGGCTCGGGCCTCCAATCCCAGATCTCTCGTACTCAGCGCCTCGTTAAACAGCTCGTTGGCTTTTTCAAAATCACGCAGTCTATAGTATGCAAGCCCAGAGTTGTAAGCAAGCTCGGGACAGTCGGGACACTCAATCTCGGCCATCTTATACTTTTCAATCGCAGCGTTATAATCTCCCGCAGCATAAGATGCGTTTCCCTCGGCCACAGCCTTCGCAACTTCACGTGTCGCGGCAACTGCGGTTCCACAAAAACACCAACAACATCCGCACAGCAAAAACCAACTCACAAACCTGTGTCTTCTTCGTCGCATCTCATCTCCGACCGATTCCCTGCAATGTCGAGTAGCTGCGTTCATGACGGTCAATCTCTTTCAACCACTACTTGCCCTCGCTGTCGATCTGTCATAACGGTTTCCAGCAGCAGGAAAACGAGGGCTATCCCCGCCAGCCACTGAAAGCGGGCGCAATACAATTCCTTGCGCGATGATTCGAACTCACGCGCTTCCACCTTGCTTCGAATCCTCTCATAGACCTCTGTAAAATCAGCATCTCGTGTACGCATGGGAAAATAACTACCACCTCCGGATATAGCCATTTCACGTAACACTGACTCATCCATCTTGGACCATACTTCCTGCCCATTATGCGTGAGATACTGCCGCTGCCCGTTCACCGTAACCGGTATCCTCGTGCCCTGAGCAATGTCGCCCAGCCCTACAGTGAAAACAAGAATCTTCCCCTCCGTATAGGCATCCCTCGCAGCGTCAATAGGAAGCGACTCATGATCCTCGCCATCAGTTATAAGCAGAATAGCTTTGTGCCCCTTCACTTTGTCCGTAAAGGAAGCAGCGGCCTTGCGCACCGCATCGCCTATCAATGAACCGCCACGCGTCGTACTACGAGTAGTCACCTCGTTCAAACTCATCCGGTAGGCACCGTAATTGATCGTCAACGGACACGACACCGTAGCGTCACCGGCGAACGTCACCAGGCCAACCCGGTCCCCATGCATCGCATTTAGCATATCCCCCAATTCCAGTTTCGCCCTCTCCAGCCGGTTTGGGGCAATATCTTCAGCCAGCATTGAACGAGACACATCCAAGCACACTATGAGATCGATTCCCCGCCTCTGCAGATCGACAATCTCCTTCCCCCAGCGCAAATCAGCGACAGCCACGACCAAAAACGCCATGGCAATCAACACCAGCAAAGCCTTTACCCGCTGACGCGCGATACTTACGCCCGGCATCAGTTGGCCAAAAAGGTTATCCGTCGCGAATACTCTCAGTGCCTTCGCTTTACGGCTAAATCCGTAGACATACACAAGCCCCAGGGCCAACACGCCCCAAAGCAGGTGCAAGTACTGTGTGTTCTCCAGTCTCCAATCCATCGAATGCGTCATCCGTCGAGCACGACTAAGGAATCTTCCTAAACCGAGTGTTCACCAACAACACTTCGAGTGCAAGCAATCCCAACACAACCAATAACAGCGGAGGATATGTGATCCCACCTACCTCTACCGCCGTGGTAGCCATCTCGGCATGCTGCAAGTACCGCTTCTCCTCCGTCTCCGTCTTCTCCAACTCGTCGATGCGAGCGTAGATCCGTCTCAGCGAGTCAGTGTCGGTGGCTCTGAAATACTCGCCACCCGTCATATCAGCGATCTCCTTGAGCGTCTTCTCGTCGATATTCACCCTGATGGGTATATCCTGCTTACCAAAAAACGGATGCTGCCTCGGCACCATGGCCACACCCCGCGTCCCCACGCCGATAGTGTAGACCTTCACCCCCTCCGCTTTGGCTAACTCCGCCCCCTCTACTGGAGAAAGATCACCCCTGGTCTGTTCTCCATCAGTAAGCAAAACCAATACCTTGCTCTTGACCCGGTTAGCTTCCAACGCCTCACGCCGCCTTGAAAGATCCTTCATTCGCAAAACGCCCAACGCTATGGCATCGCCAATCGCCGTCCCGTCTTCGTCCTGGTTTTCCGAATCAACAATCTCCGTGCGAGACAGAGTGTCACACAAGTATGCGTGATCGAGAGTCAACGGGCATATACTGTCCGCATACCCCGCAAAGGTAATCATCCCCACCAGATCATCCGGACGCCCCTGCAATCCCTCGTCCTCGTCGCCCAATACGAAATCCGTCGCTACCGCCTTGATTGCCTCCAGCCGATTCGCTCTCTGGTTGTTTATCGTGAAATCCTCAGCTCGCATACTGCCACTCCTGTCTACGAGTAGCTGTATGGCAATTCCCTCAGATATCACGCGCGTCTCTTCTTCACCCTTCTGAGGCCGTGCCAGGCATACGATCAACAAAGCCACCGCAAGCGTCCTCAAGATTGGCACTACCACACGCGCCTTCACCGCCCACGTCGTCCCCAGTTTGCGAATATTATCCAGCGAAGAGAACTTGATCGCCGAGTGCCGACTACGCCGCAACCATCGCCACCATATCAGCGGGAGAAGCGCCAACAAGTACAAAAACACCTGACCGTTCTCGTGAAAGCTCATGCCGCCGCCTCCTCTGATCTTCCGGCACCAGCCCTCGTTGCCTCGATGAAATCGCGCGCGGTATTAAACACTTCCTCAATCTCGCTGACATCCGGATCATAACACGCGTACTTCACCAGATCACAAGCCGCCAAAAACTTGACTAGCGCTTGTTGATACTCCGCAGCCAGCATCTCGCTGTCCCTCATCTCCTTGAGAAACTCCTCAGTCGTACGCTCCGGAGCCATCAGACCGAAACGAAGCTCAATATACGCACGCACTATCTCGTTCAGCCGATAGTAAAACTCCTGAACCCGACCCCCCTCAACCAGTCGCTCCTGAGCCAAAGCCTGCAATTGGTTGAAAGCCCAAACATGAGGCGGCACCACCGGCTTCGGCTTCACCCGCCTGGATCGCCGACAGACCATAACCACCACCAACACCACGCACGCAGCTCCACCAACTATCACCGCAGGCCAAAACAGCCAGGCCCACCGGCGATCCGCTGAAACCGCAACAACATCCTTGACGTCGCGGAACGCCGTGGGGTCGAATTCCCCTTCCAATAACGATGTCACCGTTATCGTAAATGGCTCCGTCGTCAGCTCTGCCAACAGACCCTCATCTGCCTCGCCATCAGTGTCATCAGCAGGAGTATCCTCAGCCTCTCCCCGCGAATCTCGATACATCACCGTCACTGCAGGAATCTCGTATTCACCCGAAAGAAAGGAGTCAAGCATATACCGCTGACGATGAACAGTCACATCCCCCTTCTCCTCCACGGGCAGGTCCGTAAATTCCCTGATTTGGAAATCGCTGATCTGCAACCCGGCATCCGGCATTTGCACATCTATCCCTACCGTGGCCTCCACCTCGATTTCCAGCCCCAGCTTCTCCGCAATGCTGATCGTATCCTTGTCCGCCGTCACCCTCAGCGTAATCGGTCCGCGATCCGCAACCTTGACCACCGGCTTCACTTCCGCCGCGGTCTCGTCACTCACTTCCGGCCCCTCAGCCGCACACCCCGACCACCAGGGGCACACAACCAGCACCGATAGCCCTAGCAGCAGAAAGCTGCCACGGAGTTTGTATCTGCAAGACACACTCATTGATCTTCGCCTGAATCCTCCGCAACCTCGGCGCTCTGCAGGACTTCCGGATAGAGTTTTGCCTTATGCTTCTCGAACAGCTCCTTGATGTACTGCTCGGTCACCTCTCGCTTCCTGGCATTCAACGTGTCTCGGCGAACCTGCTCTCGTATCTCCTCCAATGGCTGCTCGATCCGCTCACGATGAGATACGACCTTGATCACGTGCCAACCCTGCACACTCTCGTATGGCTGCCCCAACACCTCACCCGCAGCCGCCTCCCGTATCACATCGTGCAAATCCTTGTTCGCCCCGAAAAGCGGCACATACTCACTGTCCGCCGATACCGGTGCATTGAGCATTCCCCCTTTGGCCCGCGTACCACTATCCAACGATTCCGCCTCTGCCACATCTTCGAAAGATGCACCCCCCTCAATCTTCCTTATCACGTCACGCGCATGAGTCTCACTGCGGCACAGAATATGGGCAATGAACGTCGCCGCCGATTGAGCGTACCGATCTTGATTAGCCTCATAAAACCGCTCGATATCCGCATCCGTAACACTCGCCCGCCGATTCACCTCCTCAAACAGAAGCGTCGACGCCAGAATCTCATCAGCCATCGCCACCAGCCGATCGCGAAACGCTTGCGTCTGATGAACCTTCCGCTCACGCGACTCCTTAGCCAAAACCCGTGTGGTGATCAACTGCTGAACCTGCCGCATCTTCTCCTTGGGATCCGCCAATCGCTCATAAATCCGCTTGCGAAATGCATCCTCCTCCTCAGCCGACATCCCCATCTGGCTCTTAACCGCTAGGTCAATTTGCTCACCCAGCATTCGATCAAGATCCGACAACGTGAATCTCTCCCCGTCAACCTGCGCTACTACCTGCTGCCCTTCCAGCGAACCGTCCTCTTCACCACCGTCACTGCTCGCACGAGCCGCCACCTCACGCGCCAGATCCGCATACTGCCCCAACTGCCGCAAACACTCCATTCGCCGCAACTGAATCTCATGAGCAATGTCGGGATTGCTGTCACCCAACAGCTTCTCCGCCAGCGCATATTGCGCAAACGCCTGATGGTACTCCCCCGCCGCCTGCCGCAACTTGCCGATGCGATATCGAATATTCCCCGATTCGTGCAAACCCAATCCCGCCATCTCCAAATACTGCTCCCACAAGTCCGCCGCCTCATTGCTGATGTTCTTGTTCTCCAGATCGACGGCCACCTCCTTCACCTGCTCCAGCGGTGGCAAGGCCGCACTGGAGACCGTCGCCAAGCCATCTTCCCGGTCGTCGGAAACAAAAAACGACATGACCTGGACGACAATCAAAATCAGAAGCAGCACGAAGATGGAGCCACTTAGTCCGCCCCGCCCTTGAGCTTGATCTGCCTGAGGAACTTCCAAATTCGGCGACTTACCCATAGCTACATCCGTGCCTCTCTAGTGCGGAAAAACCTCGTCAGCGGCTCGACAAACGATTCGCCCGTACTCACGTTGATCGAATCCATCTTCATTCTACGAAAAAGAGACTCGCGGTTTTCAACGTCGGAAATGGCCCGCAAAGAATACTGCCGCCGCAGTGACTTGCTCGACGTATCCACCAGCACCGTCTCACCTGTCTCCGCATCCACAAGCTCAATCAACCCCACGTTCGGCAACTCCAATTCCCGACGATCCGTAATCGTTATGGGAATAACATCATGCCGACGTCGCGCAATCCGCAGCGGATTCTCATAGCCACTGGCCTGAAAGTCACTGACCAGAAAAACAACGCTCCGCCGCCGAGTCGTACTGTTCAAATACTCGAACGCGCCGGACATGTCCGTACTCTTGCCTTCCGGCTCCAGATACAACAGCTCGCGGATCACCCTCAATACATGGTTGATCCCCTTACGAGCCGGCAGAAACTTCTCGATCCTGTCCGTAAAACAAATCAACCCCACCTTGTCATTGTTATGTATTGCGGAAAACGCCAACGTGGCACATACCTCCGCCGCCAGCTCCCGCTTGAACTGCTCCAACGTGCCAAACTGATGCGACCTGCTCATGTCCACCATGAGCATCACCGTCAACTCCCGCTCCTCCCGGAAAACCTTCACATGCGGCTTGCCATGCCGCGCACTCACATTCCGATCGATCGTCCTTACGTCGTCACCGATCCGATACTCCCGCACCTCCTCAAACTCCATCCCCCTGCCCTTGAAGGCGCTATGGTACTGCCCCGCCAGCACATCATTCACCATGTGCGACGTGCGGATCTCGATCCGACGTATCTTTTTCAGCAACTCCTTCGGAATCATCTCTCGACCACGCTATCCTCAAACCACAATCGCGAATCCGTAGCAGCTGAGCCGGCCACTCCTCAAACTCAACCAGAACGCTCTCGGCCACAGCGTAACGTCAAACAGCAAGAGCCCGTCGCAAAAACCGGCGGTCATAGCGGTCATACGCCACGCCCCAACAAAACCTGCTCTAGGGAACCGCTACGTGGTCCAGAATCTCCTGTATCAAATCCACCGACCTCTTCTCCTCCGCCTCCGCTTCATACGTAACGATCACACGATGCCGCAACACATCCATCGCTACATCCTTCACATCCTGCGGAGTCACAAAGCCGCGTCCCGCCAAAAACGCCGATGCCTTCGCACCCAACGTTAAAAAGATCGTCGCTCGCGGAGATGCCCCATACTGAATCAGATCACTCAGAGGCAACTGGTAATCCTCGGGCCGCCTCGTCGCCTGCACCAGATCCACAATGTAATCCTTGATCCGATCGTCAATGTAGATTTGGTCCACCAGCTCCCGAGCCCTCGCTATGTGGCTCGGATCCATCACCGCATCAATCAACTTCACCGGCGATGTCTGCCCCATCCGATCCAAAATCACCCGCTCCTCAGCCTTCGTCGGATACGTCACCTCCAACTTCAACATGAACCGGTCAACCTGCGCCTCCGGTAGCGGATACGTACCCTCCTGCTCGATCGGGTTCTGCGTCGCCAGCACAATGAACGGCTCATCAAGCTTGAACGTCTCCTTGCCTATCGTTACCTGACGCTCCTGCATCGCCTCCAGCAATGCACTTTGCACCTTCGCCGGAGCACGGTTGATCTCGTCCGCCAGGATCACGTTCGAAAAGATCGGCCCCTTCGAAACTTCAAAGCTGCCATCCTGTGGCCTGTATATCAGCGTCCCGATCAGATCCGCCGGCAACAGGTCCGGAGTAAACTGCAACCGCTGAAAACCGGTCTTCATGCCCGCCGCCAACGCCGCAACCGCTGTCGTCTTCGCCAATCCGGGAACACCCTCGATCAGGATATGCCCGTTGGCCAGCAAGCCAATGAACATCTTGTGCAGCAGCGCATCCTGACCGACTATCACCCGGTGCAACTCCTGCAACAAACGATCAAACGGCTCCGCTGCAGCCTCAACCTCCTGCCCTATCTGCTTCACATCTACCTGCGACATAGACATCAAACCAAGCCCTCGATTTCCATGATTAATCAGTTACGGGTGTAAGAATTTAACACTCCCATTGACCAGACGCAACGAGCATATCCGGCCTGTCAATTCTTGCGTAACGAGCGCGCAACGCCTCACACCGCACCCCCCGCACCCAAAGCACTGCAAGTCCAAACGCAGCGCCAAATAGCGAGAATCTACCGGAAAAAACAGCCCATCAGACGCCACGCTCATCAAACAAACCTCGCTCCCGTTCGCCACCAATCGACACAAACCCCGCCCGCACCAAACACGCAAACAAGAAAACACAACTGCCCTCAACCCCTCGCCATCCTGGCCACTGCCCTCAATGCAACAAATAAGTAACGACCACCCTCGCCCAGCCCTCACACGCAGACGCCTCTAAAACACTGCCACGCCAAACACAACGTCAAACACCGACAACCTCACCAAGATAACCAGGCACCACACGCCGCACTCAAACAAAGCTTGCTCTACACTTCGATTGGGTATGCCCAAACCTCTTCCCTACGCACGTTCAACACCCAACAACAGACCGCAAGCAACAGGCCCACGCCCACCGCATTAGCTCGCCCAACCGCATCGCCAGACAACGGAACTGCGCCGGAATATCCAGGCTCCCAACGCTCCCCTCAAACAGACATCACTCTAATCCCGGTAGTCCAGCCTCCCATCCAGCGCTCTCGAACACTCGGTCGAGATTGACACGCCCTGGACCGTCTGATCATCGTGTGTGCCAATGTCCTCCAATTCCTCAAGCCACGCACGATGAACTCCATTAGTGTCACATTGAGTGATCGCCCCGGCCAGCGCCACTCTTGTCAACAGATCATCCTCCGAATCAAACAGCTCCGACAGAGAGCCAACATCGTCCCTACAATCGAAACTGAAGTAATGGCGAAGATGCCTGTTAAGCCAAACCGCCATCTCTCTGCGCACATCTTTCGCTTGCTCCTTTGCGATCGCCGCCAGTATCCTCCTGCAATGCTCCGCCTCGTAACTGCAAGGGAAGCAATCCATCGCCCTAATAAGCCATCTCTTCTCACGAGTACTTGTTGAGGATTCCAGCAGGGACAGTAGCGACCTCATCGTCTCTTCGCTCCGGAGCCACTGCAGTTGCTCCGCAACCCGTATACGCACAATCTCAAGTGCCTGTCGATCGTTTAGGACCTCAAACAACATCCTCTGTCCCTCAGTAGAGGAAGTCATTTCCCAATCTTCAACAATCTCCTGGATCGTCGCCGCGGGATCCCTGCCTGCGTCCCTCAACCTCGCCCGGTACGTAGCGATCCTGCCGGCCAAGCGATATTCCCGCCAATAGGGCCACATCACGTACGCCACAACTGTCAATGCAACGACGGCCGGAATCAGCACCCGAGCTGCTCGGACAAACCGCCGCTGCCGGGCGGAAACCAACGTTAACGGCCCCTTATCGCCATCCTCGACAGAGCAGCTACGGCCACACTCCGGACAACGAAGTCCACGCAAGCCACGCAGATCGTATCCGCACCCAGTGCACAATCTGCGACGCCGCCTATGCACGAACAGCGATGCTCGCGAGCCAACAGGCAACACTACAGCCGCACAAAACACAACACCTATCCACAACCAGGAATACCCTAAGACTTCTCTGCGTATTCCCGCCTCCGTGACAACAGAGACGAGTGCTTCATCGATTTCAAGGTGAACGCTGGTCTTCGTTCTTAGCGTCTCTACGGCCAACCTACATTGGGGACCGCCGACCTGGACAAGCCAGTCAAGCCACTCCTCGTCCTGGGCCTCGTAAGCACTGGGGTGACCATACATGTTGGCACCCTTAACCACCTCCCTCAGCCCAGGCTCCAGCTTCCATGTCAGATGCAAAGTGCGAACGGTAAGCCCAAGCCCAGCTACTAGCAGAACCACCGCCACCCGATCGCAAACGATCCTCACACTTTCCATACGACTCAACCCACATCACAACGCGCCCAAACATGCTGCAGACGCAAACACCACTATAGCGTTATTAGCCCAACCGCACCCCCAAACAGCGACTGCCCGAGACATTGCCTGCCCCGGCCGCTGCTGCCTTACCGCGTCAGAAGACAACCATGTAAACCAACACCCACCATTCCGGGCAAAAAGCGGCAGCCACAACGCCGGGCACAATCCGGCCACCGAGCTCTAACCGCATTCCCTGCATGACGGTAAGGACTTTGGCAACAGTGACAACACTGAAAACCGTTATAGATCCCCAGTACGCAGCAGGCCCCCATCCCCAGAAAGCCCCCTTTCTGAAAAACACGGTCGCACAAGTGCAAAGCAGAGGCTGCCAAACAGCAGCGTGATAGACTATCGACCCAGCCCTTCGCACCGCCACAGCGTCCATTCCACCATAAGCCCGGATCATCACGGCCATTACAAGCCAGTGGGCACACAGCAGGAATGCACAGCCTGCAAAGGTCATAGGCATAGCCCACACGCAGTCATATGCCGCTGAGGCCACGTCCACACGAACACCCACCGAGTATTCCACCAGCCATAGACCGTGCACTGCAGACGCAAGCACCGCTGATAACAGGATGAACGTTAAGGGAAAACACGGTGCAGCGGTCTCACCCCATGACCTATCCATCGGACCGCGCAGAATCGGCACACCTGAAAACGTTCGCCGAAGGACCGCAAGTAACCCCAATCTCGCGACACCTCCACAGTTTATCGCCTCTCTCGCTGGCACGCGCCGTTCCTCACAATTCAAACCCTCACTCAGTGGCTCCCCGACTTCCTGTTGTACTCTCGCCCGCGCCGGTACTACCGCTATCTCCCTTTCAGAGCGTCGACCGTCCAAGTGTAACACCAAACCGCTAGCGTCTACGGGAGAAAACCGAAAGCCAGACGCCACACTTGAAGAAAGCTCTCTCTAATCCGGATACTCAAGCTCGCCAGCCAACGCCCTACCACACTCCCTCATGATCAATGAAGTCTCCCTCGTCTCGCCTTTAGCACAATGTTCCTGCAGCAGTCCTTGAAGCCATTTACAGTGAACTCCGTCCCTGTCGCATTGGCCGCGCCACTGCGATTACGATACCTTCAAGAAGCAACACGATATACATCTGCACGCAGTCTATGAACAGGGCAGCACTGCGGCGGACCCAGCTGGCAAGCTCAGCTTTCCGGCATTCTCCTATTGCTTTTCGCAATGCGTCAACCCTAACCCCACACTTCGTAACCGATTTTGCCGACGAGAATTCGACATGATGCCCCTCGAAACCACATTCTTGACAGAAAACACAACAATACCGGCCGCATGGACTTCGTCAGCTGGCTGCGAAGACTCGCCTCAGGCAAGTACCAAACAGTATCTGGATTACTCTGACGTATTCATGAAGTAACCAACCGTTTCATTCAGCGGCGAATGAAGAGCTCGAAGTTCACTTCTTAAGGCAAGAAACGTTCTTCTGGCAATCCAAGCTGCCACAAGAACAGAAGTTAACGCAACAGAGCCCCACGTCAATTCAGAAATACTCCTACTAGGGCACACGCCCTGCAGAATAACAATCGTGGGATAAACTATACACCATGCCACAACGATAGGACATATAATCGCAGTACGATAGGCGAGCCATTCGGTTTGTCTGGCTACGGTTCCATCCTTGGTTCTCCGTAAGGTAATAGACGAAACTACCACTTGCTCGAAAGGTGCCCGATCACCGCTCCCCACCGCGCCATCAAGGTAAAAGAACGTTATCCGCCTTCCATGAGAGTACGAATCGACGAAGAAACGGTCGCGTTCCTTCAACCTATGCATGAGAACCGTATAGACAGTCTGCACTGATTGCTTGAAGACTCGCCTCCTGGTTAAAAACGGTACTCGCATATTCCCTTATCCTAGCTGCACGGAACTACGTTAAAACGAGCGGTTGCTTGAGCAACAATGCTGCCAATCTCAGTCAAGCGCTTCCATCGACTGGTCCAAGTATAGTCCATCTCGCTGGACTATTACATAGCCCCAGCCGATAGATCAAACCATAGACACTTCCACTGAGGATCCCTTGGCACAATACGGGACACCCCTTGCCGTTAGGTTTAGAGGTGACTATCCTGTATTCCCCGAAAGATCCTCCCGGCACCTGGCTCGATCAGCACACCGATCAGCCATAGACTGAAAAACCACATGCATCCCCAAACAGAAAGAATCAATACGACCGATTTGGCTGCACCCGCTTTGCCCCATTCGTCAAGCGGTACATTGATGCACCAGACCCGACCTGCCCTATTATGCAATTCACTCATGCACCACCGCAACAACACAACCACTATATCTCAGATGCCTGATCGCACAGAAAAGCCCTTATCTCGTCAACCGTTGGCTTCCTCGACCTATTCATCCATGCCCAAAGTACGTCATTTGTTCCGGCAATCTCAATTGCTTTTCCTCCAAAAACCACGTAAGAAGATCCCTCCGTAAAATTGACCAACAACAGAGACTCATCCCGGGAAGCATACTGAATAACCGGCCTGCGTCTCCATACTGGTTGAGAACAGACAACGACCCCACCGGGTACGAGGAAAGTTTCCTTGCCCACTATTACGGTATATGCGAACACAAGGAAAATCACCAGGCAAATCGCTCCACAGGTGATTACAGGGTTGGTGATTACAACGTAAACACACAATGCCAACAACGCCAGACACATCGCCATGGCCAGTAGAATCCACATCCCATCGCCCACCTTGGTAGCCAACGATCCCTTTCGCCCGCCCCCGCCTGAATCATCACCAACTCCTCCATGCTCTTCTTCCTCAATAAAAGGCTCCCATCCCGGTTCCACTTCACTGATTCTTCCATACTCCCCCACCCTTATCGGCTCGAACGGAACCGTCGAATGTGGAGAAATCTGCCTCCAATCACCTACGGGACAATTGATTAGTACTACCGGATTGCCTTCTATTCCAACCAGAGTCTCCTTCACGCCCTTTACAATCTCTTCCGGGGACGAGGAACGACGACGTTGATGTTCGTATAAAGCCAACTCGATGATCCGATGAGGACAACGATGATCACAATCGAATCGCCTGGCCAGTGATCGAAGCCGACCGACCCGGTGCGCCGCAACTCTCTTCCGACTCTTGGCCCAATGCAACTCGCCCAGATAAACAAGCAATACGATCAGCGGAATAGGAGCGATTACCGAGACAGTGTAACACCAACCAGGAAGCTGCGAACGCTGAAGACCGAAAACCACCGGCAATATCACAATAAAGCCAACATACGCCAGAATCCAGAAAAGCACTATTCCAAAGGCTACCGCATAAGGATGCGATCCCATCAAAGATGAGCCGAACTGGAAATCGAACCTAATCCGATATACGGAATCACTTCCGGGCATAAAACACAAACCCCACTCTGCAAAATCTGAATGGCCTCTCTGAGCGTACCTACTTCACTTCACCGGCAACACCCGAGCTGGCAGCATCTGCCAGGCCCTTCGCAGTCAAACTATCATGTTTGCGTGATCGGCAGCGTCTTATGTATATCACAAGGTATGCTAGACAGAATCCCCAGACAAGACTATTCAGCGCAAACGACACCCCCATAGCATGAGGTGGCATATCTTTCCCAATCAACGATTCCGCCAACATCTCCATAGGCTGGGCGAGGATATTCGGAACAACGATACCAGAATCTTCCACGAGGCCTGTAACCTCAGTTGTATTATCGAATACAGGTAACGCCAACATGCAGCAGAAACAGTGTAAAACCACTGTTCCAGCAAGATGCATTGCTGATAATAAGAAACCGAGTACGTACGGAATCCTTATCTGATGGCCATGCGAAAGCGTTTTGATCATTCGTACCATCCACGCGATTAACCCAACTTATAAAACCCCTACTCCGTATCCTCTCAACTCGCCCGCCAGTTGACTTGATCATAATCAACGTAACAACGCGGGACACCAACTGGTTGTTTGCCCCACCCAACAACATGGCCGCGATGTCGCGGAAACCATCAACGATCCGCTCCGTGCCTCCTGGGCAAACAAGAACTCAAAACCCCTCCTCGACACCTCCGACACGTCATGAAACCACAACGCGACGGCAAACAATTCCGGCCTATCTCCCTGCTTGACCTATTTGAGGAAAAACACCTCAACAAAGCAAGGATTCTTCAACAGCCCTGCACTATCCTAAACCGCCCTCCCCTAATCATCCAACCTGCGATAATACACTAAAAAGCGTAGCTGCATCGCCCCCCCAGGAGCGAGTAGAATGAGCTATACGGAGCCTGACTGCAAACAGGGAGGGACGAACAGGCATTGTCGGGCGAATTCGAAGCGTGAACCTGAACGCGCGAGAGAGAGCGTTTGTCTTTCTACCGCGCGTTTCTTCGTGCGCGGGTAGATATTGAGAGGCTGGCTGCGATGGCGAACTCACGAACACTTGCGACAGTGATACTGGCTATGTTGGCGCTTGCGGGAACATCCCGAGGGGCTGTCAGTATCGAAACCGTAACGGTAGGGAATCCCGGGAATGCTGGCGAATGGTCAAGCATCGGTGGACACCTACCGGCCCGTATTTGTGGAGCTGTTAGCTATACGTTCGAAATAGGCAAATATGAAGTAACGACCAACCAATACTGCGAGTTCTTAAACGCTGTGGCCCAAACAGACACCTATGGCCTTTACCATGAATACATGGACTATGATGCTTATTCTCAAATCGGAGGGTGTAATATCAAGCGTGTCGGTTTGCCCGGTAGCTACTCATACTACATTGGCAACGCCAGCAATTGGCGCGATCGTCCAGTCAACTTCGTAGACTGGGGTGATGTTGCACGCTTTGCCAACTGGATGCACAACGGCCAGCCTACCGGCAGCCAGAACCTGTCCACAACTGAGAGTGGCTCCTACTTTCTCGCCGGAGCTACAACCAACACCGAACTACTTGCAGTGACACGTGCGCCAGACGCTACGTGGGTTATTCCAACCGAAGATGAATGGTACAAAGCCGCATACCACAAGAACGATGGTGCATCAGGTAACTACTTCGATTACCCAACCGGCACCGACCAGCTGCCTAGCAACGACCTGTCAACCCCCGACTCGGGCAACCGCGCAACCTTCTGCGACGGAGAATGGAATGATCCAGATTCCTACACAGTTGGCAGTCCGTATTGGAGAACAAACGTAGGGGAACATGAGAACTCGGCAAGCCCCTATGGAACATATGGCCAGGGTGGCAACGTTTGGGAATGGAACGAAACAATCAACTTCGACGGATCTGTCTATAGACCCGTCATGAGAGGTGGGTCTTACCAGAACATGAGCGATATTCTCCACGCATCCCACCGTAACAACTGCCATCCGTCACTTGCTTCGAGCACGCACGGTTTCCGCCTTGCTCTAGTCCCTGAACCAGGCTCAATGATCCTTCTTGCATTCGGAAGCCTAACCGCGAGTCGTCGCAAGAAGCTAAGTCGAGGAAGATAGCGATGCTGGATTGTCGAGGAGTTCCGGGGACGCTTTACCTAACTCGGAGTTCCGGGGACGCTTTACCTAACTCGTTTTCCACCTACTCAACAAGAACTCCAAAGGCCCCTATTCGGTATCACCACAGCTATCCTGCCACTTGGCTTAATCATAATCCGCCGCAGACACCACGTCGAGTCCCCGCTGGCCGTTCCGCACTCCTGCTGCCTTGGTATTCCCTATTTCAACTGCCACTACCTACTCGTACCCAGAAGTTCACCACCGCCCCTCTCACCAATCCGCCGCCTCGCACCGCTACCACCCTCCACACCGCCCGAAGCCACCTCAGACACCCCAATTTCACCTACCCTAACATCACTTTCGGGACGTTTTTTCAAACTTTTTTTTCGCACCTGGCGCTAGCGCCAGCCCGGATTATCACCCCTCAACCGACCCCATTATAAAAAAAAAGCGGAACACCAGCGCCCTTATATAGGGTGGAGACAAGCGCGCTTACCCCCAGCAGGCACCGCCATCACCCCAACCGCAACGATCTGCAGGGACCCCGACCGGGCTACCCAGCAGCCAGCTATAACGCAGCCCACGGGCCTCCTCGCCGCCGCCGACACTCTCCGCAACCCCGGGCTCCACCCGAGCCAAAGCCCCACGCGGAGATGCACTCTAATATTAAGGTCACTGGCCCCTCAGCCCTCTCCTCAAGCGTACCCGGCCAAGCCCGCACTGCCGACCTCTGCTGCCGCCGTCCCGGCCACTCGTTAGGCGTCCTGAACCGTTAAGGTCGCATGCCGCTGCTACGGCCCGGCAAACAAAACGCACAGCCCCCCGCCAGTTGATCGCCACCCACCGGCCCACTCGGGAAAGCTCGCCCCCTGAGTCACCTGGCCTACCCGGCGCACCGAGCGCCGGAAACTACCGCGCTACCCGCTGGACGAACCTCCGCCAACGCGCCGCGCGACAAGACCGCTGACCAGAAACGCGCTCAAAAACGATCGATTCGAAGCGAAAACGACTCGAAACAACACCAAACTGAAAGGAATCTGACCATGAACACCCACATTTCGACCCGCCAAACACCCAAAAACGGCGATTTTCACCCCAATTCCACCCTCAAATGCGCGCCAATGTCGCCCAAATGCAGCCTGGCGCCCACTCAATGCGCTGTAAAAGCAGGGCTAGCACACTCAAAAACACGGTTTTTCATTACGGAAAACCACGAATCCGCACGCCCCCGGCCCCACTTCGCACGCCGCCCGATATCCCGCTTTTCCAGGACTAGCCCACTCGCAGGTGACAAGTGCGCAACCGGCTCTACTACGTGTTTTCACTATTGTATATCACCCAAGAAGCGCACCTACCCGCGACACCATCTCACTCTTCACATCGGCAAGCAATCCGGGAATTCTCACACCGGCCGCCCGACTGTGCCCGCCACCCCCGAACGACTCCGCCAGCCTGGCCACGTCCACCTTCCCCTTGCTGCGCAAACTGCATTTTACCAAGCCGTCCGCCTGCTCCAACAGCAGCACGGCCACCTCCACCACCCCCACCGTCATCGGCGTATTCACAATGCCTTCGGTGTCCACCACTGCCAGCTGTTGCCGCTCCATCGCCTCCCGCGACACACTCATCACCGCCAACGCGTCCTTATGGAAAAACTCCAAACCGGCAGTTGCCAAACCCAAAAACCGCAGCCGCGAAACGTCATCCTGCAGATAGAATCGACTAAACGTCTCATCCACGTCAACCCCCAACTCCATGAGGTCTGCAGCGGCACGCATCGCCTCCGGACATGTATTGCTGTATCGAAACCAACCAGTGTCCGTTGCCATTCCCACAAAGAGTGCCTTGTTGGCAATATCACAACTCTGCCAACCGCACGATCGCAGCCACCGGTAAACTACCAGGGCGGCACTACCCGCCCCCGAGTCTGTCAGATGAATATCCCCTATCGCCTCACCGCTCACGTGATGATCAACAACGATCTTTGGCAAATCACAATTACACAGCCAATCAGCCACCGGCCGCAACTGCTCATAGCTGCTGGTATCCACAATCACGACACCGTCCACATCGCCAAGCGTCGCCTCATCAGCAGACTCCATAACCGCAAGCCCGCCTATCCCCTCCATCACCGAGTACCGCCCCTGGCACGGCTCAAACAGCATCGCCACTGGGGCTTTACCCATCAAAAGCAGGATTTCCCTCAGGGCGATTACACAACCAAGTCCGTCACCATCCGGACGCTCATGAGTTATCAACAACGGGCGCTGCCACGACAACAGCAGCTCCGCCGCCCGCGAGAATTGTTCCTTGGTAATGACCTCAGACAAAACAGCCTCCTGTCTATCATGGTTATACCAACCGCGCACGGCCTCAAAGCGGATCGCGGCGAACCTGCTCCACGTCGCCCTCGATCCTTCGAATCAGCTCCGCCTCACTGCCGCAAGCCAACTGATCTCGCAACCGCCGCCGCAATTGAATACCGATGGTCTCCCCGTAAAGATCGCCCTCAAAATCGAGAAGGAACGCCTCCACCTGCCTACGCGAACCATCGTATGTTGGCAAATCACCAATGCTTATTGCCGCCCGATATCGCCGGCCACCGACCAGTCCGACCCCACTGTAGACACCATCAGCAGGAACAAGCTGATCACCAATGGCAAGATTGGCTGTCGGATATCCCAACGAACGTCCACGCTTGTATCCGCCAACAACCTCCGCCCGCAACTCGTACAGCCGCCCCAGAGCCTCCGCCGCCAGCTCCACCCGCCCGTCGCTCAGGAATTCACGTATCAACGAACTCGATACGCGCAAACTCGACCCGTCGTGCATCGACTGCTGTATTGGATTTACCACGTGGACTTCGAACCCGTACTCCGCCGCCAGCTCCTGCAACGTCTCGACGTTGCCGCCTCGACCGCGCCCGAATCCGAAGTTCCAACCTTCAACGATATGCCGCGGATTGAATTGGGCCACTACAATGTCGCGAAGAAACTCTTGTGAGCCTATTCCCAATAGCTCCCGACAACTTCGCGCCACCACTACAGCGTCAACGCCCGCCGATGACAGGCAAGCCAACTTCTGCTCCGGCAAGGTAAGACGCCGCGGCGGATTGTCCGGACGAACAATGCTCAAAGGATGCGGCTCAAAGGTAAGTGCCACTACGGGCAACCCATCACGATCGGCATACTCCCGTGCCGTCGTTACGATCTGCCCGTGCCCGCGGTGAAACCCATCGAAGTTACCGATGGTGAGTACCGATCGCTCGAACAACTGACCCGTCTTTGCCAATCCCTGTGTTACTTTCAAAATCCGCCGCTACCTACCGATCCTAGCTGTACCTGAGTGCCTCCAACTCAAAGATTAACGGCAATACACTGTTTGGCAACGCCGGTCGATTTCATACACACTCACCGATCCGTTCATGATCGCAGGATTAAACTGGCCAACCACTCCGCTGCCGGCCATACTATAGCTCATGGAAGAAGACTACACTCCAACACCACAGAGCAGAATCGAGGCCGCGATCTGTATCGACGCCGGAGTCTATAGCCGCTACCGCGCCGTCATCCGCCACCTATGTGTGGGTCTCATCGATATCATCGCCGGCGTCAGGCTCCTCACCTCGGCCGCCGAGGCTCGATCACTAACCCTTGGCCCGGTGCAGACCATCCTTTACAAACCACTAGGCTGGCCTTGGGGGCATCGCCGCTTCCAGGAACTTGCCAACGCTCTTGCTGACAAACCTCCTTCCGTCGTTCATGCCATGTCAGCGAAGTCGTTCAAGGTCGCTCAAAAGGTGGCCGCACAATTCGACGCCGATTTGGTCTATGAGATAACTGCCCTGGAGGACATCGACGCACTTCATCTTGGCCGAGCCGGTCGCCACCGGATTATCTGTGCCAGCCAACCATTGGTGGAGAAATGCACTGAGAAGTTTGGCCGGTCCCGCGCGCAGGTGTCGCTTATCCGCCCTGGCGTAGTCTGTGCTGGGGAAGCCACTTGCTTCAAGGATGAGAAGGACACACCTACTATTCTCGCAACTGCTGATCTCGACAACAGCAGCGGAGTCGAGGTCCTGCTTCAGGCCTTGAGACTACTCCAGGAGAGAAAGCAGGAGTTTCTCGCATTCTTCTTGGGACACGGTGGAGGCGAGACCAAGCTTCGGGCAATAACCAAGAGCTTGGGTCTCTCCGCTTCGGTGGTGTTTGCTCAACCGGAAGGTGATGTTCTGAAGGCGATGTGCGGTGCCGATATATTCGTGCAGCCAACCATCGAGAACTCCATCTCTGCCCGCAGTCTTCAGGCTCTGGGGCAGGGAATGGCCGTCGTCAGTGTGAGCGGCGGCGTTCATGACGCATACGTTCACGGCGAAACCGCCATGCTGGCCAAACGTCCGTCGGCCACGGACATAGCTACGGCCATCGAGAACCTCCTGGTTGACCATGAGTTAGCCAGGAAACTTGGCAACGGAGCCATTGCCAGGATGAAATCACACCACACGATGAGTGCAATGGCCGAAGCAACCGCCGCCGTCTACCAAAGCATGGTCGAGCAGCGAGTCGCCCTGCCCGTCGGCAGCCAAGCTGACTGAAAACCGTGTACAGACCTTGCAGCGGAGTAAGCGGTTCCCTATAAATACGGGATGAAATCACTCACCCCCATAAACGAATTGCACAAACATGTCGGCAAGGAAGTCACTCTTGGCGGCTGGGTCTATAAGAACCGCCCCACAGGCAAGCTGATCTTTCTTACAGTGCGCGATGGTTCGGGATTATGCCAATGCGTCATTGAGAAGGGAGATGCTGCGGAAGCCTTCTTCCAAACCGCCAAGCACTTATCTCAAGAAAGCTCGGTCAAAGTCAGCGGAACCGTTCGCGCCGACGAAAGAGCGATCGGCGGACATGAACTGGATGTGACCAACCTGGAGTTGGTCCACAGCTCAACCAACTATCCGATTACCCCAAAACCGCACGGTGTCGATTTTCTCATGAAGCATCGGCACCTGTGGTTCCGCTCCCGTCGTCAGTTTCTCATACTACGGATCAGGGCCACGCTTGCTGATGCTATTCGCTCGTACTTCAACGACAACGGCTTCGTTCTGATCGACACTCCGATATTCGCTCCGTCGGCCGGCGAAGGGGCGTCCACGTTGTTTGAGGTCGACTACTTCGGCGAGCCAGTCTACCTGGCTCAGACAGGACAACTGTACGTCGAGTCTGCCTGCATGGCCCACGGAAAGGTTTACTGCTTCGGCCCGACATTCAGAGCCGAGAAATCGAAAACACGGCGGCACCTCACTGAATTCTGGATGGTGGAACCGGAAATCGCTTACGCTTCTCTCGATGACGTTATCGAGGTGGCGGAGGATTTCATCTGCTCGATAGTCGAGCGCGTGCTCCGCGACCACCGCGCTGATCTCGAGGAACTTGGCCGAGACCTCAGTGACCTGGAAGTCATCAAAAAGCCATTCTACCGCATTACCTATACTGAGGCGGCAGATATCCTTCGTGGTCCGAAGGCCAAGGAGTTGTTGGAGAGCGACTTGGAGCAGAAGACAGCGAGAGTTGACGAGCTGAAGAGGGAAATAGCCACATGCGAAGAGCAGGCAAGCAGCGCCGCCAAACAGTGGCAGAAGGACAAAGCAGCTCAACAGGTGATTGCATACCGCGAGGAGTTGGCCGAAGTCGAAGAGCAGCTGAGCAACATCCCGCACCACATGAAGCTGGCCGCAGAGTTCCAAGTGGGAACCGATCTGGGAGGATCAGACGAGACGATCATCTCACGGTTACATGACCGCCCCGTGTTTGTCACGCACTACCCGCGCGAGGTCAAGGCTTTCTATATGCGACAGGACAGGGAAAATCCCAAACTGGTCGAGAACTTCGACATGCTGGCTCCGCAAGGTTTCGGCGAGATTATAGGTGGCTCGGCACGCGAAGAGGACTACGACCGCCTGGTTGCCCGCATGCAGGAGGAAGGCCTGCAGCAAGATCCGTACGAGTGGTATCTCGACTTGCGCCGCTACGGAAGCGTCATGCACGGCGGATTCGGGCTGGGAGTGGAACGCACGCTCGCGTGGCTATGCAACCTGAAGCATATTCGCGAGACGATCCCGTTCCCACGAATGTTGGGCACGATGTACCCGTAGAGTGCGTCACCAAGAACAAGATAAGAGCAAGGACCGTGCTGGAGTTGATCCCAGCACGGTCCTATCTTTTTCATCGAAGAACTCCAGCCTGTATTCGACTCAACCCAAGAGGGGTTGGGTTGACGGTGCGGAGTTGCTCATAGTCTTCACAGCCGGTCTGGACACCGAGGCCGGCACCTTCAGGGGCTGGGCGGAGCGCTGTTTGAGATCATCCAATGCAACTCCGACCTCCTTACGGACCTCCTTTGCTCTCAGCTTCTTGGAGGTGCGACGCTGCCCACCACTACTGACCAGCTTATCGTGCTCAAGCAATCGGTCGACGATGGCCAGCATGATCCCAGCCGTGCGCGGCGAGACAATCCCCAGGCGAACCTCGCGGTAAAGGCGATCAAGAGCAGAGGAGATACCATCCATGCTGGTAAGAGTCTTCAGGTATCCCTCGGGCAACGAAGAGAGCTCCCGTTTTTTTGCCTCACGCTTAGCTTGAGCTTTCTCACGAATCTGAGCAGAGATCACTGGATCATGGAAACAGCAGAACTCCGATCCCTGGGCCTTGCGGCAGCGACACCGCCGCCCTATTCGGGTCGTAGCTGTGCAGCGGTCCGGACTCTGCATGCCTCGCAAACGCGAACTGATCGGCTGGACGACTGTAGGCTTGCCGTCCTTCTTCATGCTGCTTTCGCGTGCGGCTTCCCACAACAAAGTCATGGCGTGACTCCCTTCAACAGATATCCGCGTTCTACGCAGACGCCACCACGCATCTGCCGATACTCCGGCAGGATGAGGCTAGCTGTACACCTGAAAAGACAGGTACTTGTCTCACAGGATACTATGCCTCCACCAATACACAAGTACAATCCTCGCGTGAGCAATTCCCCTACCTGTGAGTTGTGTGAAATTCACGGCATTCGAACGTCAGCAGAAGCACAAGCGAATCTGCATTGTCAGGTAGATACAGCCGATATAGAGGTATCGTGTAGCTTGTGAAATAGTCTGGTTTGGCAGTAACATGACACCAGCGTCGGCATTCATGAATGGCTCACTGGAAGTGGGTGTGAAGAATCCGGCCGAGGAAGAGGAAGTGTGCTGTCGAGGTGTCAGCGGAGTTTGTTGATCTTGCCAAGTCCCCTTACAGATCTGCAGAAGGCCATCCGCCAGGTGCAGCAGGATTCAAGCCGCGTTGCTGAAGGCGGTCGGCATGCGGGAAAGGATCTCGGCGCACATGGGGGGCGAAGATCGTCGCCGCTATTGAGCAAGATCAGCGAGCGCACGATAGTCTGGATCATTGCAGGCATGGTTGTGCTGGCCGTCCTGTCAATCGTGTACTATGCAATTGCGCGCTACGTTGGCTATTCTGCGGCGCTCGCAGTGATGTTTACTGCAGGGGCTGTCTACCTCTCCTCGTTAGGAGTGTGGTACTGCAAGCAAGTGCGGAGAGAGAGCTGCAAGACATCCGGCTCGCCAACTGGGCCACCCCCTCACTTCCATTCTGAGGGTCGCGCTCTCAATCGGGCTGAGACAAGCTATCGCAATCGATTAGTGCGTGAGCTGCAGAGCCATTGCCGAGTCGAACTACTTGCCAAGCTTCATCCCTCAGATTTCGAGGCGTATGTTCTGCAGTATTACGCTGCACTTGGTTTTGAATCAACGAGGCTGGCAGATCCGATAGAGACTGGAGCCAACGCGATTTTGAGGAACGGCACTACGCGTGTGCTTCTTCGTTGTCTCCAGGGCAAAAGTCAAGTATCGCAAACGGAAGTACGCAACCTAGCTTGCGGAGTCAGCCGAGAGCTCTGTCACTCAGCCGTATTCGTTACGACATCCAGTTTCGACTCGGCGGCACAGCGGTACGCTCGCGACACGAACGTCGAGTTGTTTGACGGGGAGAGATTCAGTGCGGCAATCGGCAAACTAAGATGCCTAGATCCCCAAACCGGCCAGCAAGTTGATCTCCCTCTGTTCCCGGAAGACGCCCTTGGCGAATTCACGTTTGCCCGACACACCCGGGCGGAAATAAGAAAATCCCGCATACCTCAGCCGATCGCCGCACATGCCCAATAGGCGAGCCTCAGCGTGCTTGCTGAGGCTCACCACAAGAGTACTCCTCCATCCGGAGCCACTCAGTCGAACAACCGATAGAGAAAACTCCACAAGAGCGGAGGAACTCGCAATCACCGATATGAGTCGCCGTCTCCGAACAACACTGGAGCAAGCTTTCTCCAAGTGTAGCGGCTGAACGTCTGTTCTCTCCGGTAGATTCCGGGGGTCTGACGCTACGCTTAGACTCATAGCGCTATAGGCGATAACTCAACCTACTTTCTGCGCCGCAGCGCCGCGAATGCACCGGCTGCGGCCAAGACAATTGTTGTCGGCTCCGGGCAGTGAGTTCCGATGTAAATACAGTCCAGAAAAGCCGGTCCGGAGAAGACGAAGTCGAAGTCTTCCCAGTTGGGCTGCGGTATTATGGTGCCCTCCAAGACCGTCGCGTGCCAAGTTCCGTCCACGTAATCGGTCTGATAGACATTGACAATGTCGCCCGGAAGTTCCGAGGTGACATCGATCGAGAGCGACGCACCACCGGGACTGTACCATATGGCGAGAGCATAGATCTCCTTGATGTAGTCGTAGCGTTCGTTGCCCATCCTCTTGGTCAGGGTCTCATCAGCTACCCACGCTCCAACACCGTCATTCAAACGTTCTCCGTAGCCCTCCCACATGACGGGCCAATCCTGGCCACCATGGCTCTCAACAGGTATGTCATAGATGAGGTTCGGTGATAGGGTCCAGGTGTCCTGCACGACTGGAGTGAACCCATCGTAGGTCCAGTCCGGCGGCATTCCCGCATTGGGATCAGCGGAGAAGTCATGGAACTGGGCACGGGTCAAGCCATCCGACGGACCATAAGGATCGGGCCACCAGTCTGGGGGAGCTGGAATCGTCAGAGTCGCAGCGGCCACCGGCACAAATGTCAGAAGTATGGCAACAACCAGAAATTTCCTAAGCACAAGCATAACTCTCCTCCTTGTGAAAGATATGAAGGTCAGCCTATTGGTACCGGAGAACTCTCTCTGGCCAAACAGGCATACTCGTTTACTCAAGCCCTCTAAACAGCGGCGGATTTCTCAACGACGTGCCATGCGAAGCCGGCCCCATTGCTCGCAGCGGCATTGCCCGATATAGACGATTGGCCAAATCACAAGAGCGGGAAGAAATGCACAGAGCAGGAATCTCAGATCCGCCACTCGTCCAACAATGCGCAGCGTACACGAATATTCTCGGCAAGTCCAAGCAAAAACAGGAGGTGCGAGGTGCCATTGCCTGGCACAATCTCGTGAAAGTAACTGTCAATACTCCGATTTGCGTCACATCCCCCAGCCCATATTGTTAAGGATGTACACATGGCGAACGTTCAGGAAAGGTAGCGACTGGGTATTTGGGATCTTTGCGGCTAGCGACATGGGCAAGCGGGAGCATAGGATCCTCGTGCAGGTTGAGAATGCGAACCGTCGGCTCGCACTCAAGACAACGACCTAGGGAGCCTGCGCAAAGCGTGAGCACTGTCCGTTGGAAGCTAGGGCAAGTAATGTACCCGCTGCGCGCTTGGAGGCAGACAATATCAGCTTTCCTTCTGGTGTTCGCCCTTATTGGTGGTCAGCTTTCGGTTCCTGAGTCCCGGGTACTCCGGGCCATAGCGATAGGCCCTGAACAGTTGCGCTCCGGGGGCACCGTGGTTGAATGGCGGTCTGATTGGGCCGCCAGCCCGTTTGCCGTTGCGATCTCGGGGCGGCGGCGGAGGAGGTGATCCCGGGGGAAAGCCACGGCGAGGCCCGCCAGGCGGACCAGCGTGCGAATTCCTGGGGCGACTTGGTGGGCGTTGATTAGGGAACCCTGTCTCCCTAAACGGATTAACGTATTTCCATACCGTTTTGCCTGCTGGCGTGACCTCAAAGACAGTGCCGCTTTCCCCCTCACATATAAGGGTATTACCATTGGGCAGGCGCTGCGCGCCGGAGATGTGCCCGGAGTAGAAACCGCTCTTATCAGGCGAGGTGTAGCGCCAAGCAGTCTCCACGGCGCGGAAGTATGTCATATCATCGGCGATGTAGTTGCCGTTTTCGTCGAGAGGCAGGATCAGTTCGTCGATTGATGAATAATCGCCGTCAGAACGTCCCCGGCCGTTATTGAAGACGAGCATGTGGCCAGCCCCCTTCAGGCCACGGGGTATCCAGTGTGCATCATGTTGGGCAAACAGCATGCGGTCATCGGACGTACCGCCAAGGTATGATTGTGGATTACCGAATCTGTAGAGCAAGTCGCCCCCCTTGCCTCGCCTCCCACCCTTGTGGCCTCGTGCCTGTTCTGTTGTGGTACCGTGATCGATAATCCACACTTCATTGAATCCGAGCACACTTACGGCTATCTGGTCCAGCTCGGAGTTATAGGCGATGGAGTTGGTGTGGTTCCAATCGGGGTTGGTTCGCCGGTCTGCGTTGTGCGACGGCGTATTTCCCAGATATCCGAGCGATCGGAGATTATCCAACTCCTTGCCAGGCAATTGAGTCATCCAATCGGCGTGATTGATATTGATCAACTCAGGATGGTCGCCCACTGCGTCGTAGTTGTCAGCTTCAGGATCGATTTCCTGCACGAGATGATCCCAAACGTGCCATTGCCAGACAATCTGCCCGGAATTCCGGCCAGCAGGCTTCACTTCGATAATGGTATCGGGCCAGAGCCCGTCTGCGCCCACGTTCTCAGGTTTTCTGCCGGCCTTAATAGCTTCGTCGCGGCTTTTTAGTTCCCAAGCGAGAATAAGTACGTTGCCGTTGGGCAACTTCTCGACATCGTGATGGCTGCAATGAGTATCGCTGCAGTACTTGAAATCCCAAACAAGCTCGCCGTCCCAGGTGAATTCCTGCACGCGGCCTGCCGCGCCTCCGGTGTCAAACACGCCATTTACACCGGGACCGACGGACGCTGTACGGAGGAGGTTTCCGTTTTCAAGCAGATACGCCGATTGACCCGGTGGATAAGCAGATTTCCAGGTGTGGACGACAGTTCCCTTCAAGTCAACGAGATAGGTGTTGCGAGAGCCTATGGGGAATATCAGCGTGTATCCTTCATACGCACCCGTCTCATTGAGTACTACCCCCGTCTTGCCGTGTTCCTCAATTGGAGCGGCCCAGGAAATGAAGTTGAGAAAGCACAACAGAAGCGTTAGAAAATTCATCAGTTGATCACTCATGGCGGCGTAGCCGCCGTACTCTCAAGCGGGTTCCATCCAAGTGTAGTTCCGGAGCCCGGTTTTCTCCGGCGGACCTTCCTCTTTTAACGCCGCGCTTGGACGATAGGCACTGTAAGAAACTGGCGCAAAGCGAAAACATTCGACAACGCTTGTTCTCGGCACCGCCAGATATATTAACGAGAAGATTTGCAGAATGTTGCCTCTTTACAGACCTTGACATTGCTTTGCGAATGATCGCACTGCTGATGGTGAGCAGCAGGCAGATTCTCTCCAGGCCTGGATATGCATCACTCTTCCCGCCCGGCGGCGTGCGTGCAGGAGGCGGAGCATTGGTCTCTGGACGCTTGAGACGATTTCATGCAAGAGTGAGCTCTACCCAAGTGTAGCGGCCGAACGCCTGTTTTCTCCGGCAGATTCCGGGGGCTTGACGCTACGCTTGGACTTCCAACGCTATAATAACGCTGTAAAACCCCTTTTTCCGATAGATTCTTGTGTTGACGATGCGCTCGGACCATTAACGCTCTACTGGCAAGTCCTATAGATCTCCAACAATGCTTTTACTGTAGTTTGCCAGTTATATCGATCCTCCACAGCGTCTCTTCCGTTAGTCCCCATCTCCTCGCGGACGCTGGAATCCTTCAGTTTGATCAGCGTCTGAGCCAGAGAGCAAGCGTCGCGCTCACGGAAAATGAGGCCGCATTTGGCATCGTTAATGACGCGCATCATAGGCCCAGTGTTACTCACGACCACAGGCTTTCCGAGGATCATGTAGTGGAAGATCTTGTTGGGCATCGTTGTTTCAATGTGCGGAGTCGAGACATGAGGTATCAAGCCTGTAGCACAGGTCTCAATGAAACTCGGCAACTTGCTGAACGGCTGATATCCTGTGAACCTAACCCTTTCCTTTACACCGAGAGACACGCACAGTTCTTCCAGTTCCTTCCTACTGGCGCCATCACCCACCAGTAGCAACAGTGCGTTCGGTATCTCCTTCAGCAAATGCGGCATTGCCTCTATTGCTGTTTGGAGACCACGGTGAGCATTCATCATACCGGTGTATAGAATGACGAAGTAGTCGCGGTATTCTTCGATTATGCCTTGGTCGATTTGCAGCCCACCGAAGTAGCCGGAGTCCTCCGTGTTGGTAACAACAACAATCCTATCAGGCGAGATGCCGCGAGCGGACAGCCGAGGGACCTGTTCGTCAGCCACAACAATGATTCGCCAAGCCCACCGGCAAGCGATTTTCTCTTCAAACCGCAGAATGGCCAACAGCAGAAACGAAAGGGGCTTGAATACGCGATACGCTCGATCCTCAAAACCCATCTGCAACATCGCCGTGTAGTGTTCATGCATATCGAAAACCACAGGTACACCTGTGAGTTTTCCAGCAATCACGGTTGCCAGAGCATACGGCAAGTCATGAACGTGCAATGCTTGGATGCTGTGGCGCCGACAAGCGAGCAGAATGTGAAACAGAATCAAATACCGCTGGAAAACGTAGTAGATGAAGTCAGTGACGGCGCCTCTGTTCTGGAGGGGAAGAGGAACACGAATGACGTTTACTCCGTCCACGCACTCTTGACTGGCCTGGCCAGGACATCGGCGAGCCATAAGCCACACACTGTTACCGTCACGAATCAAGTCCCTCGCCTCGCGTTCCACCCTGCGATCGGGTGGGTACTTTCCTGTTGAGAGAACCATTAGGATGTTCATCTAGAGACGCGCCTCACCGTAGCCACTCCATTCTTTCAGGTCGAGCACCATCTCCAGGGAGTCGTTCCTCTCCTGCTGTGATAGCTCTCTGACCACCAGGAAACCGATGGCCTGATATAGTTTCACGGCGCCTGTGTTTTCCTTGTGAACTCCGAGGGATACTCGTGGAACGCCCGCATCCTTGGCGAGTTGAAGGACACTACGTGTCATTGTTTTTCCAAGACCGATTCCCCTGAATGCCTCGCTCAAGCCGATACCGAATCGAGGCAAAGGTAGCCCAACGAGCAGACTCCGCATACGACGCAGCAACCGCTTGGGTTTTTCGGTCAAGGAGAGGAGAGTTGAATGATTCGAGCCAGCGGAAGTCTGTCCAGGTGGCTTGACGTTCTTGATGAACGCGTGGCCAACGATTCTTCCGTCCGTATCCTCAGCCACTATGCCAATTGCCTGTCCGGCCTCCACAGATGCCCCGTGTTCTTCCATTGCCGACAGGGTCAGTTCCCACGGCCGGAAGAAGTGTAGTGCTTGCGGCGAAAGCCTCTGGTAGAAATCCAGCAGTTGCTCAGCGTCAGCCCACCTAACCGTCCTGATGGGAATAGTTGAACCGGCCTTGTTCACTCAACTGTCCTCGCATAGCGAATTCATAACAAAGTAACGAGCAAAGGGCTCGCGGCGGTTCATGTTAGCAATCAGCTGGGGATTGATCCATAGCCTTGAGGCTCAACATGGTGTTGAGCATCGCTGGTAGGCGTTCGGAGGATATCAAGTGATTCCGAGGCTGCCGTGAATAGGAATGGGTGAAGTGTGCTTGATGATGCCGATGATCTGCCACCTGTGCAACTGGCAGTAGCTTCGAAGCGCGGTTGCGTGCGGAGACGCAGAGTGAGGAGCATCGTTTTGCGGAGCACATTGATAACGTTGTTTCACACACGCAGTTCAGGCATACAGCCACAACCGTGCAGTTGCGGGGTGATTGTTGCCTCGAATGTAGCACTGTGTTAGCATGAGAATGAAGGATCTCGGCTGAGCGCGAGAGCTTTCGAAGGGAAGCGTTTGCCGGAATCAACGCACACCAGCACACACCAAAGACATCTCGGCTTATCAGTCGGTTGTTTGGTGCACTTGAGGGTGTGAAGGCCAGACGCTGCAGCCAGTGAGCAAAAACGGAACATCCTCTAACCGAAGATTACCTCGTGCCCGTAGACAGTACCTACCAATCCGCTCGGCGAACCTATTGGAGAGCCAGAAGTCTGTTGCGGCCATCACGGTTTGACTGGCAAGGTATTCAGATTGTGTTTTTAGTGTCAACCGGGCGAACAGCCACCAAGTTTCTCGCGAAGCTTTTGGGGTCGGTTTGTGATGACGTTGATGCCCGGCACGAGCCCAGGCCAGACCTATTTCATTTAGGAACGGCCTTCGCGCGATCGGAGATCGGACCGGAGAAGGCGGCGAAGGTGCTGCTAGGTTCGAGACTGTGGATATGCAATGAGTTGAATCGCAACAAGACTGGCATGTATGTCGAGAGCAACAACAACGTATCCTATCTCATCCCCGTGGTTCGCAATTGTTTTCCCAATGCAAAATTCGTTCACATTGTTCGCGACGGAAGAGACTTTGTTCGTTCTTCGTGCAGCAAGACGGTTCTCTCACGAAGCGGCAAGAGCGACAACGCACTTTTCATGACTCGGCAGGATGTCCGCAGGCGCCTGCAGGCGTCGGATCTTCCGGATAATCCTTACCACGGCAAGTGGTCGAGAATGAGCCGCTTTGAGAAGATCTGCTGGTACTGGGCGTACAAAGACAGCATTGCCTACAGTGAGCTCAGTGAGGATCCACGGTCCGTTATGGTACGGTTTGAAGACTTGTTCGATCAGGAATCCGGTTTTCCCGGACTATGGAAAATCATTGATTTTCTCGACTTGAGGTCCGGAATGGTTGTCAGTGAAGATGCGCTAGCGAAGAAGATGAAGAGCAAGCAGAACAGTACCGAGAAGTACATCCTACCAAAGTGGCAAGATTGGACAGACGAGCAGATTGCACAGTTCACGGAAATCGCAGGCGAGCACATGATTCGCCTTGGTTACAGTGATTGACACAGCCGATCGCAATCCTATTAGTCGCCCCACTTCAAACATGCCACTTTATGGCGTTGTAAGTCCAAGCGTAGCGTCAAACCCGCGGAATCTACCGGAGAAAACAGACATTCAGCCGCTACCCTTGGATAGAGCTTGCTCTTGCCGACAGCGTAAGACGATCTGTGTCAATGAATGTTGCATTTTCAGGGTAGCAACGATGAGTTTTTCTCGTGAATTACCGACACCGTCTCAGGGCTACTGGAAGTTGGGCAACGGGATCCCATATCACCCGCGACAAAACGTGAACTACTTGTTCGCGTGCACTTGCCATAGATAGCGACAGCAGCCGTTTGCATCGACGCTACGACCAAAGCTCATCGCTCAGATCGAGGAGAGTATTGGTGTTTCCCTCAAACGACTCCACGGCCGAGACAACAGTTGCCAAGGCAAGAGTCTGCGATCTGTTTGTTTTGTGAATGAGCTTATCGAGCACAATGGGTGAGAAAACGGAAGCAACCGTATCGCTGGATTGGAGTTGCTTGGTTATGCATTTGTGCCAACCAGTGTGGTGTGCCCATGAAGCATCTTGAGCAATCAGGTTTGAAGAAGAGACCCTCCCTACGCTGCGCAGTAGCGACTTGATCGGCTGCGGCATGCGTTTGACCAATTCAACTGTGAGCAGCTTTAATCGAAACGAAGGGGAAGATACGCTCGATCCGTACGGCGCGTATGGCACGCGAAGTAGCTCGGGCGCAAGAGTGGCCAGAATGCCTCTGTGCAGAGCGAATTGTCGTTTTTGGGAAGCGCTACAATGAAGCACATTTACAGCGAAGGAATTCGATTCGAGGATGTGAATCGGCCAACAAAACGCCCTCTGTCGATCCATTCCCAGGTAGTGCCACGCCCACCCTCTGCCCTCTTGAATGAAGTGATCGTACTTGTGCTCAAGTGATTGTTCGGGACATTGGTGGAAGTAGGATGCGAACACGTCCTTGATTTCATTTAGAGAAAGTCCAAGAAGTGCTGCCACGTCGGCAGGATCAAAGCCAAGCACTCCGCTGCTGGTCAACGCATCCAGTATGTCACGGCTATCTCGCATTTTGTGCAGCGGTTTGTAGGCGCGCAGGTTCACACCGGTTGCTCCGGTGAAGAGAACTACTCCCGGCGCGTACGATGCTCGCACATGTGCCATCCAAGGAATAAGCTCGCTAAGACTGACAGAAATCATACCGCCGTGCATACAAACAACCTGAGCGGCGTTCTCTGCGGCGGGAGGTGAAAGCCGATCGAGCGTCCATTCCCTGGCCAGGATTTCGGACAGCAGCTTCGCAGCCTCGACATCGGCGCAGACCTGGGGAGAATCAGTCGTCCATGAGCGCATGACGTACTGCGGATCGCATTCTTGAAGAGCTGCAACGACAAGGCGTGAATCAAGTCCACCACTGAGACTGAGAACGTGCTCGACGTTCGCATGTGACTCGCAACGTCTGCGGCAGCCATCAACCAGATGCTGCGACAGCATCTCGTGAACGTCGCCGTTGCCCTTGCGGGCGTGTTTCCGTGGCTCAAGACAAAGGCGGAAAACGGTGCGGAAGTCCACTCGACGATCGTTCAACCTTACTCGCACGTACGTGGCAGGAGGCAGCCTGCGTACGTTTCCCAGAAGCGTTCTACAATCAATGGTATATCGCAAGAGGAGAGTCTGCGCTATTCCATGAAGATCGAAGCGACGATCGCCCAGCAGGTGGGAGACGAAGGAGAATTCCCGAGACAGAAGAAGGCGAGTGCCTGAATGGCTGTAGAACACAGGCAAATGACCAAGAAGATCGTTTACGAAGGCAATGTTCCCGCTTGTCTTCTCTTGGGCGAATACGACGAATTCCCCATCCGTACGGTGCAAGAGTTGTTCGAGACGTCGCTCAGCACTGCTCGTTTCATCAAACAGCAAGGAAGCGAACTCCAGCATTCTGTCTTCAATCGTCGGAGGCTCGTTTTCGTAGACGACTCCCTCCAGGTAGACCAAGTACTCATCATTCTCCACTCGCGCAACAGGGTATGCCTCATACGTAGTAGCAGCCAGAAAGCAATTGGCATTAGCCAAGAGCACGCGGTTCTCGTAATGCTCAAAGTGATTCGTCTTGTTGAGCGCTTCCTGAAGTTGCGCGTTCTCTTCACGTATGTCACGTCCGCAGTCGACGCAGATGCTAAACCCGGGCATTGAATAGTCCTTCTGAGCGCAAGCACCGGAAACCCAGAGAGTGCAGAACTCCCACTTCCGAGTTACTATAGACTGCTCCGATGATGACATCAACGTGGCCTGAGACACCAGCAGATCTCCAAAGGACGATGAAGCGTTTCCTCTGAAACCAACGGCTGGGGTAAGAACATCGATGCAACTGCTCAGAGGAGACAGAACCGATGGACGCGTGCTCGTTGTCTTTCGGCAGGGACAAGGTTAGCATGAGCCCTCGTTGAGCCCGCTGCAGCGACAATAACCGGCGTGTGGGCATCTCGACGTCAAGGCCAACAGAGATGGTATGGCCTGAGTGCTGTTGTGAAGCCCCAAGAAGGAGTTGGATTTCAAGTTGACCAAGTCTGGGAACATACAGAATCTGCAGACGCGTGCGGTTCGCGGAAGCATGGTCTCCATAGCCAACCAGTTGATCAAGCTGGCGGCGAATCTGGTGATGATGTTCGTCGCAGCCCTTTACCTCTCGCCGGACGAGCTTGGCCTTTTTGGCATAGCGTTTTCGATTCAGGTTTTGACAACAATACTCCGAGACGGTGGGCTGACAAGTTCGCTCGTTCGCACAGAGGAGTTGCGAGAGGACCAGATCAACTCTGTGTTCTGGTTCAACGTCGCGGTAAGCGCCGGACTGGCTGGCATGATTGCCGTTCTGGCGAAGCCAACGGCGACCTTCTTTGAGAAGCCTCTCCTGGCACCGGTTCTTTGGGTATTGGCCGTGCCAATCGTTTTCCAGTCGTGGGGAAGCGTACAGGAGGCACTGCTCAGGAAGAGCCTTCGGTTTGGTGCGATCCTTGTCGCAGACTCAGTGAGTGCAACGACTGCGTCAGCGGCGGCGATAGTGGCGTTGATTCTTGGGGCGGGTGTCTGGGCATTGGTGCTGAGAGTAGTGATTGCATCCGTATTACTGACAGTGCTCTGCTGGCACTATTCCGCATGGCGTCCACGTCTCCAACTCCGTATCGCTGGTCTAAGATCACTTTGGAGCTTTGGCAGTTACTTTCTGCTCAGCTCACTCCTGGCATTCGGCGTTACGCGTTTGGACAATCTCATTATTGGCAAGCTGATAGGACTGGCCGCCGCCGGTTCTTTCTTCTTTGCACGAAACTTGGCCCTCAACACCATAGCAGAGATCACCAACGGAGCGGCCCGAGTAATGTTCCCTGTATTCAGCGCTATCCAGAGCAATCTTGCAGTGCTGAAGTCCGGCTACATATCCGGAACTCGATCACTGGTAACACTGATACTACCCTTGACTGTGGCCATGGCGTCTATCGCTCCGGAAGCGGTGAACGTCATTCTTCCCGAGAAGTGGCACGACACGACGCTATTACTGCAGATTATATCTTTGCAGGGCTTGTTGCTGTGCGTAAGCGCGCCGGCAATACAGCTACTCTACGCTCGTGGAAGAAGCCGAGCACAGTTCATGTTTTCGGTTGTGTCCTGTATCACATCCATAGGAGCGTTCGTGTTTGGGGCTCATTGGGGAATAGCAGGTGTGGCAATCTGCTGGACGATCGCTAGGTTCCTTCTCTCACCGATTGTGATTTACCTAGTGATGCGGGAAACTGACTTGCGTACGGCGGATATTCTAACTTGCATTGGCAAGCCAATCGCCGTCGGAATCGCGACGGCCATTGGTATTCGCGTATTTGTTCTCGCGTGGACGCGAAGTGGCCTGTCAGTCGGCGGCTGGTTGGTGGCGGCGGAGGTTACGGCATGGGCAGTCTTGTCCGCAGGTTTGACGCTCGTGGTCATGCCAGATACGGTAAGGAAGATTTGCCATGACGTAGCTGCAACAGGCACCCTCCAGCAGATCAAGGGAGTCTTCGGGTTTGGAAAACGCTCATAGTCATAGAGTCTGTGTATTCGGCACAAGGAACTGGGTGCATGTGACCGCCAACATCCTTCGCCAAGGTGGTCTTGATGTCGACTCTTTGGACATAGACCGAAAGTGGGTGCCACTGAAGCTCCTCTTCTCGCGAACGGCGTGGTCGCGCAGGGTGGCCCACATGGTCTGGGGAGGAGACGTCGCCGCATCATTGGTTGCACATTCATTGATGAGGAGAAAGCTCGTTTGGCACTGGATCGGCAGTGATGTGCTGGCTCTAAGGAAGGGAACGGGCATCACGGGGCGGCTCCGCCGCCATCTGGCGAGGCAAGTCAAGATTCATTTCGCAGACTCTCCTCAACTCGCTGAGGAGCTCAAAACGTTGGGCATCGAGGCGACAGTGTGTCGGCTGTTGCCCGCTACGGTCAGGGCTGAAGTGCTGCCCATGCCAAAAACGTTCCGCGTACTGACCTACTGGCGAGATGCCCAAGCTAAGTTCTACGGTAGCGAAACCGTGAGAGAGTTGGCCAGGCAAATGTCGGAAACAGAATTCCTGATCGCCGGAGCAGAAGGCAAATCCGCATGCATGCCTGAGAACGTCAAGTTCTTGGGCGTCGTAGATATGGTTCCAGTCTACGAGCAAACGTCCGTCTTCCTCCGCATTCCTGAGCATGACAGTCTCTCAGCCATGGTGCTGGAGGCATTGGCTCGGGGCAGGCACGTAGTATACAACCAACCGTTTCCACATTGTCACCTTGCGAAAACCGTTGAGGAGATCCGCTCAGCGCTGGAGCATACGAGAACGCTGAGCGGCCCAAACGTGGCTGGCTCGGAGATGGTGCGGAAGCAGTTCAACCCGAACATGGAAGCGGAGCAGGCCAGGCGCGTCTACTTGGAGTTGTTTCGGTTGCCACCGAGGGGCCAGGAATAAGCGAGCTGGGCAGAATAAAGGGCGTCGCAGTGCCAATCATGACCATGGACATGAGCAGAATCCTCTCAGGCCGCCCTAAGACTGCAGGCAATAGCGATTCCTGAGATGTGTGATGACCGTGTGCGACTGGAGCAAGCTCCACTTGAGAGCAATCTCTGAAGCCCGGAGCTGTTCGATGGATTCTCGGTAGTTGATGCTGCTTGGGGACTGACAACGCCCTATTTCCTAGAAAGCGCCAGGACGAGAATGGCAGCGCCGAAAGCCGGTTTGAGCGAGTTTAGGCCGGCGTTTTCAGGTGAGCGTGCGCCAAGAGAAAACTTGACACTAATCCGGGCAAGACTATACTCGAAGCGTACGTAAGTACGATATATTAAAAGGGTTGTGATTGTTCGGCGTTTTGTGATCGCCGACAAGATTGAGGCCTCCGCTCGTAGTCGAGCTGATGGCGTATCGCGGTCCGTTTTGTTTTGCTGATGGGTTCTCGCACATGATGTGGGAGATCTTGATAATTTTATATCTGATCTGGTGCGTCAAGCATCAGTTGAACGAGTTGTCCCGTGCGGTGATTGGTCCGCCATCGCTGCACGTTGCTGTAATGGTGAACTTGGATAAAGCGTTTGTGCGTGGAATCGCCGATCCGATTCCACGTATTCGTGCGCGCTCAGAGTCGGTCCGGCCTCTGCCGGAACCAGTAACGCCTTTGGCGTTGCCATCGCTCACCGAGTTTCCACGACAACAACTCGCCAGCTGAATCCCGCATCAGACGAAGACCACGAGATCCTGTGTGCCAAGCACGCCGACTTGAGAGTGCAGTGTGTCGGCTATGGTTGGAGCATTGGCGAATAACGCATGGGATGTTCGCCGGCCAAGTTGCTCTCGGCAGCAACGAAACCCGCGATGACCATGCTTTGGAATACGAGTTCTTGATTTGGGACCAACATAATGGAAACGGCCATAGGCGCACTCCTTGGGCAACTATCCTGGCAGTCGGGGGCATTTGGTTTCGTACTGGGAGCTGTTGTCGTCCTTATAGCGATAGCAGTTTGGTACAAAATCACCGAGAATTCATTGAAAGCGAAGGCTGCGGAAATCATTGAGGCGGCAAACAGAGAGTCAGCTAATATCGTCAAAGCTGCAGAGGTCGATGCCAAAGCGGAATACATCGCTCACCAAGAGAAATTCGCGAAGGAAACCGCTGAAGTAAAAGCGGAGCAAAAAGAGATAGAGAAGCGTCTTACCAAACGCGAGGACACAATCGATCAAAAGCTGGACACACTGACAACCAAGGAGAAGAACATCGAGAACTCGGAGAAGCGTCTGGCTGAGCGTGAGACCGAGCTGAAGGGCAAAGAGAGTCACATTGAGAAAATCCTGGAGCAGCAGCAGGAGGAGTTGATAAGGGTAAGTGGACTGTCCAAGGAGGAGGCCGCCAGACGTCTGCTGGCAGCCATCGAGCATGACATCGAAGGCGATGCGGCAAAGATTGTTGACCGGATGCTAACTGAAGCAAAGGAAACGGCGGAGGCTCGAGCTCGCGAAATCACTGTCACTGCAATCCAACGCTATGCTGCAGAACACACTGCAGAGAGCACGGTTTCGACAGTGGATATTCCATCGGATGAGATGAAGGGAAGAGTGATCGGCCGTGAGGGACGAAACATACGGGCGTTTGAAAAATGCACTGGCGTCGATGTGATCGTTGATGATACGCCCGGAGTCGTCGTTGTGAGCGGCTTCGACCCGGTGCGCAAGGAGGTGGCGCGTCGATCACTGGAACGCCTGATTCAGGACGGTCGTATTCATCCCGGGCGTATCGAAGAGATTGTTGAGGAAACCAAGAGGGATGTGGAGAAGGACCTTCTGGAGGCGGGTAAGGCCGCATGCCTGGAAGCGAATATCGCCAGCCTGCCGAAGAAGCTGATCGAACTTCTGGGGCGCTTATCATATCGCACAAGCTATGGCCAGAATGTGCTCAAGCATTCACTGGAAGTAGCCTTTCTGGCGCAGAACATGGCGGACGAGTTGGGTCTTGACGGCCGTTTGGCGAGGCGTTGCGGTCTGCTGCATGATATTGGTAAAGCCATTGACCATGAGCACGAGGGTGGGCATCCCCAGATAGGGTTCGACGTATGCAAGAAGTTCAAAGAGAGGCCTGAGGTGCTCAACGCCATTCTTGCGCATCACGGAGATGTGGATGTAACGAGCCCATACACACCGCTAGTGGCCGCCGCTGATGCGATTAGTGCCGCCCGCCCCGGTGGTCGTCGAGAATCTCTTGATCTGTACATCAAGAGGCTCGAACAGCTGGAGGCGTTGGCGACGGAGACTTCCGGCGTAAAGCAGGCCTTCGCCATTCAAGCGGGACGAGAGGTGCGAGTCATTGTTGATGCGAAGAAGGTCGACGATGCGCGAGCGACCAAGATAGCCCATGATATCGCCAAGAGGATAGAGACGGAGATGACCTATCCGGGAGAAGTGCGAGTCACGGTGCTGCGCGAGGTCCGTGCCATTGGTATAGCCGGTAGCGGCCCGCGATCGTCTTCCCCGGAAGCGATAAGCCAAGCCTGATGTCAGTAAGAGCATGCGACTGAAGATACTATGTGTTGGAGACGTTGTTGGCACACCTGGGCGGCGCGCCCTTGCAGCGGCCATTCCCCGGCTAGTGGAAGAATCGGACATAGTTTGCACTATCGCCAACTGCGAGAATGTGGCTTCTGGTTCTGGGGTTACTCCTAATCTTTTCTCCAAGCTCATGAAGTCGGGTGTCGATCTGGTAACGCTTGGAGATCACATATACCGCCGCAAGGAGATAATCCAGGTCCTGGAGACTTCAGACAGGATTGTCAAACCGGCCAATCTTCCTGCTGGCGCTCCCGGTCGCGACTTTGTCGTTTACGAAACGAGTTCCGGATGCCGTATAGCGTTGATTTCGCTACTGGGCAGGCTGTATATGAAGACCATGGCTGATTGCCCCTTCAAGGCCGCCGAGCGCATTCTCTCGAAAATACCCAATGACGTGAAGGTCATCATAGTAGATATGCACGCTGAGGCCACGAGCGAGAAAGTGGCTATGGGCTGGTTTCTGGATGGGAAAGTCAGCCTGGTATTCGGCACACATACACATGTTCCGACAGCCGACCATCGTATCCTACCCGGAGGAACGGGCTACATCACTGACTTGGGTATGACGGGTCCATATGAATCGATCCTTGGGCGCAGCACAGACGCTGTTATTCAGGCCATGGTATCAGGTGTACCGACTCGTTTTGAAGTTGCCACTGGAGATCCACGGCTGGTCGGCGTAGTCGCGGAGGTAAACTGCGAGAGCGGTCACTGCACTGCGATTGAACCGGTCAACATCAAGGTCGACATAGATCCAGCCACCTGACCGGCGTCTTGGCGGACTTTCCTGTTTCAACAGGAGCTTTCCTCATGACTCCATGAAGCCTAGGGCTCAATCCCCCCTACCTTTCTGCTCAGCCCACAACGGCGCTCCGGGCCGATTACCTACCCCGTGAACTTGGGTTGAAACACCCAGTAACACTACTTGTAGTCGATGAGCCGACAAGCAACCGATCATGCAGTAGTGCCATTCGGATAAACACCGATTGCCAAGTTGCCGCCGGAAGATACCCTATGGTCGCTGGTGGAAAGATAGGGTAATCTTAATATGCCAGGAGTCACGGGTTTACCCCACCAGAATCTGCTCATGCCAATTCACACTATTCGCTTTCACTGTGGCTATCGTCGCCAGGGATCGAGCTGCGCAAGGAGAAGGGACATCCAGTTACCGGCCATCCCGGGAGATCGAGAACAACGATTCAAGTGTCCGGACAGAGGCTGCCGCTTAATGCTTGGTAAAATGCGGATATCTGAGGAAACGAGGTGAGGGTAATGCGAATCGATAGGCTCAAAACACCAGACACACGCCGAATCTGGCAGAGATATGCCAGCACAAAAGGAATCGAGGATCGCAACGCACTTGTGGTGCACTACTCCCATCTGGTCGAGAGTCAGGCCGCGCGTTTGTCCAGGAGATTGCCTAACCACATCACCTGTGATGAGATACGCAGTGCAGCCTTTGAGGGATTGATCCAGGCCATTGAGAGCTACGATCCACGACGTCCGGCGAAGTTTGAAACTTTCTGCCAACGACGAGTAACCGGGGCAGTCATGGATTGGCTTCGCAGTCTCGACCCGCAAAGCCGGACAGTGCGCACGTTTGAGAAGCAGAGGCGACGAGCGAAGGAGTTACTCGATTCCGACATTGGATTCCCTCCATCACACGAAGAGATCGCCAAGCGTATGAATCTCACAACGGCGCGATATCAGCGTCTGTGCCGACTCTCTCAGAGAGGCTGCCAAGTCAGCTTCAGCACACTGGAATCTCAAAACACAGGACTACATGGAGGCACGCCCAGAACATGGGACATTGGAGACCGTTGCGCAGCCGATCCGGCGGAGCGAATATCGCGTTCCATGCTGGCGGACCACCTCAGCCGTGGTTTTACCGAGGAGGAGAAGACGGTCCTGGTATTGTACTACTACGAGGATCTGACCATGGCGGAAGTGGGAAGGGTCCTGGGGCTATCGGAATCGCGAGTCAGTCAAATACATAAGGGTATACTCAATAGGATAAGAGATCGTTTCGGCGAACGGCTGACGGAAGAGCTCGTACCGTAGCCCACTAAGTTGAAGGAGGCCGACATACATCCACTTGATTCCGTTCAATGCGGATCAGGTTCCGGCAGACGGAAGCGCCTGACACGCACATTCCTCCTGAGTCCGCGAACGAGAAGGCCCTCGGCAGAGCAACGCTGCTGAGGGCCTTCGGTTGTGGGTCGTAATCTTCCAACGACTTCAACTTGCTATCGCTATCAGAACTCTTCCAATTGAGATTGATCCTGTTCGAGGCTCATGAAATGGTCACTGGAATGGGCCGAGTGAACTTTGGCCCGCTGAAGCTTGTCAGAGACATGCCTCGCCGCGGAACTCTTTGTCGCATTGGCATCTGATGAAGTTGGATGAGTGGCGACCGGCGAACCTCGATTGATCGAGGTGCCCCCGATGATAGCGACCAGTTCGTTAACCATGCTCTTGACTGTCTGAGCCTGAGCAGAGAGCTCTTCGGCCGCTGAAGCCGACTCTTCGGCACCGGAGGCGTTCTGTTGAGTGACCTTGTCCATTTGCGAAACAGCTGTATTCACCTGGTCCACGCCCTGTGCCTGCTCCTGACTGGCATCGGAAATTCCATTAATGAGTGTTGTGACCTCGCCGACGTTACCCACGATGGTTGTCAGTACTTTGGCAACTTCGCCGGCAACATCGGTGCCCTCCTTGGCCCTCTGCACTGAATCCTCGATCAATCCGGTAGTCTCACGGGCAGCTTGAGCCGCGCGCTGAGCGAGATTGCGGACCTCGTCAGCAACGACGGCAAACCCTTTTCCATGCTCACCGGCACGCGCAGCCTCCACGGCCGCATTGAGAGCCAACAGGTTGGTCTGGAAAGCAATCTCTTCTATCACTTTAATGATCTTGCTGATCTGCCCCGAAGACTCGCTGATTCCGGACATGGCCCCGTTGAGTTTTGACATAGTCCTGTCGCCTTCTTCAGCGGCTGTTTTGGCCCTTGTACTCAACTCGTTTGCTTGTTTGGAATTCTCTGCATTAGTGCGGGTCATGGCAGCCATTTCCTCAAGAGCCGCACTTGTCTCTTCCAAGGAAGAGGCCTGCTCACTGGCTCCCGCGGCGAGTTGCTGACTGCTCGTTGACACTTGGCCTGCAGCTTCATTCACCTGCTCGGCCCCCTCCGTCAGGCCCTCGATGATGCGATTGATGGGCTTACTGATGGACCGGGCAATGAACACTCCGACAAGAATCACAAGAACAGCGGCCACCACACCGATCGCCCCGACCCAGGTAACGAGTCTTTGGCTGGCAGCGGAACTGGTCTGATTCATTTCGACAACAGCGGCCAACGCTTCCGATTCATCGATCTCTGCGAGCAGTGCCCATCTGGTGCCAAAAACATCGACGGGCGTATAGGCGCTGAGTACTGGGTTTCCATTATAATCGGTTATGATCTTCGCATCAGTTGCTCCGGCAAGAGCACTGCCGGCCGCCTCCGTATCCACTGCCCCTTTGCTTGGATTCTTGAATGAGGCCTCAACCGTGTGATTGGTGGGATCGAGGAAGGAGTCGGAGCGCATGAGTTTGTCACTACCGACCAGATACGTTTCCCCGGTTTCCCCCATTCCGGCACGGACCCCCATTATACCATTGATCGCATCAAGCGGCATTTGCAGCGCCACTATCAGTTCGGTTCCTCCCTGGCTGACGACAGGCTGGGCAATGAAGGACGCCGGCGTACCGTTGCTGGGCGCATATGGTTCGAAATCGGCAAAGGCGAATTCACCGCCCTGCAGGACTCGGCGGACGAGCTTGCCGAGATTCGAATCCGCGTACTTTCCATTGACGAAATTTGTTTGATAGTCGGCCTCTTTGCCAACCGTGTAGAAACAGTATCCATCCGGGTTAATCAGAAACAGGTCATAGTAGCCATACATTTCGGCGTAGTTCTTGAAGAAGTAGTCGCCCTTGCTGTTCTTGGGGCAGAAGGCTTCCGCAACGTCGACTTCACTCATCATCGCCCAACGCACGCCGCTTCCCAGCTCGATTGCATCCCAACAAGATAATACCGGGTTGCCGTTGTAATCGGGAATGACCTTCTGTTTTTCCCCACCCGACAAGGCATCATTCACTGCTTCAGTTTCCACCTTCTTACCGCTCTTGAACGAAGCAGCTACCGAATGCCCTTCCGGATCCAGATAAGAGTCACAGCGCATAAGTCGGTCCTGTCCGACCAAGTAGGACTCTCCCGTTTCTCCCATGCCGTTGCGACGAAGCATGATCTTGTTGATCTCGTCCTGCGGGATCTGGAGCGCAGCAAAGCCAAGGAGTTGGCCCTGCCCATCACGCATTTGGGCCGCCATGAAAGATGAGGGCACGCCTTGCGATGGCGCGTATGGAGCAGTATCGCCCACGGAGACCTCATCCGGACCTGCTTTCTCGGCCAGGGCAAAGGCCTTTCCCAGCGAACTGTCTTTCAGCTCTGCTGCTTTGATGTTCATTCCCAAGTCGGACTCACGGGCGGCGGTGTAAACGATGTTTCCGTCCGTATCGATTAAGAACAAATCGTACAAGCCGAAATCCTCAACAATGTCCTTGGCGCGGGAGTCGTAGCGAGCAGCAACCGCCTCCCACTGCTTACCGGTGACGGTACTCCCGCCGTCCACGTACGCTTGGTGTAATTCCTTCATGAAGGCCTGTGATGTAGGATCATCTTTGATCGAGTGCAACTGAGACTTCAAGTTGTCGATGTAATCGTTGAGCTGAGCTTTCTTAATCTCCTGAACAGCTTCCAGCTTGGCGAAAGCCTCAGAGCGCAGAGTCCCGACGAGGTCAACAAGGACACCCATGTCCCCCTGGCGTTCACTGAAGTACTGTTCCACCTGCTGCTTCTTCACGTCTCTCAGGGCAATGAGCTGGTTATATGCCTTTTGCTCGAGATCGGCGCTTCCTTTGCCGGAGATGTCCTCCATTCCTCGATCAGCCACTCCGTACGCCAGCACACCTACGATTGCCAATGGAACAACGCCACACGCCAGGAATGAAGTTACTAGTTTCTTGCCAAGACTCATGATGATCATCTCCCAATGTCAGTAACAGACAGTGAATCGTCCCGCCACTAGATTGCCCCCGGCGAGGAGAGTGTTGAACAACCATGGCAGAGGCTCAACAGGTTTGTGCATTGCGTTCACTCCGCCTGATCTGCTGATGCATCAGGCTACGCGCTCGCACGGATTCACTATCGTCCGGAAGCGGGTGCGCTTGAGTTAATCCAATCAGTGTATGACTTGTGCTGTTAGACAAGGTTGCTCGTGTGCTGAATGACGTATTCTACCCATTTGTGAGAGCGAGTTTCGACAATGAATGATCAAGTAACATATCACAAGATCGTTGCCCCTATAATCCGATTCGCTATCACATGATTTGTTGGCGCTTGGATTAGACTGTTGCAGTGACAGGTCAGCGGTACACGCTGGGGAATGCTGATGCCGGTACGCTACAGACATATCCACTGCGAGCAGCATCCCATAGCGACCTGCTTGCTAACTGCTACGTCTGGATCCCGGTTTTCTCCGGTAGATTAGCGCCGTTTGACGCTGCGTGTGGACCTACAAAGCTATAGTGTTCGCGCGGATTTCCGTAAAAAAGAGCAAGGCCGTGTTCGCACTACACGGCCCTGCTTGCCTTTGTTTTCATTTGCTGGCACTACTGATTGAGCTTACCTGCGACGTCGCAGCAAAGCCAATCCTCCGCAAGCCAGTACGGCAATCGTGCTCGGCTCCGGAACGACTTCCAAATTGTCGATCAATGCGAAACTGTACTCCGAAGCTGCGGAAACTGAACGGAATAGATCGGCATATCCGATGGAGATGTTGCCATCCAGCGAGAAGGGAGTTACTGAAGCATCAAGCGTGCAAATCTCAAGAAGGTCCTGGCCGACGATTCCCATTTCCCAAGTAACCGTGTTCCCATCAACCGTGATGACGACTCGTTGCCAGTTGAATCCGACACTGCCCCATTCAGTCCAACCCTCGAACCCGATTCCAGGAAACTCGGCCCCCACATTGACACGGCCGAGTTGACTGTAGTAATAGGTCTCCGCCTTCTGAGCATCCACGGTCGTCCCAGCGGGAAAAGTAACATCCCCGTTTGCCGCTTTGCGTTCCACAGCATCCGTGTAAGCTCGCAGATCACGAGCGTCACCGCCGTCACTGCTGACGGAGAACCATCCACCGCTTCCAGTTTCCGTAAGTTGTGCATCGCCAATATGGCTGCTTCCGGAGAAGTTCACGGCTGTGTCGTTGTATCCGATTCCCATCGTGGCAAACTCGGTCGAGCCGTTCGTATGGCCCGTGTAGTTGCCGTTATGGTGCATCCACATGTCGAAACTGACTTGATAATTACCACTAAAGCTTTGACCGATCGGTGATAGCGTGATGGCTTCAGGCGTATCGGTGCCGGGACTGTCGGCGATGTTCGCCGCCAATCTGAGGGCTTTGGTCGTAGTATCGGGCGTATTGGGAGATCTTGGTATACCCAATGAAGAGTAATCCCAGCCGAACAGTGCCTGCGTGTCCGAAGAGGTGGCGTTCACATTCCAGCCGGTCGCAGCTGACGCAGAGTCAAAACTTTCTGAATACAGGACGTTGGTCACGGCAGAGGCTGAGGCACCCGCCATGGCCAAAACAGCCACTACAACAACTAATGTTCTCATAAACACTCTCCCTTCCCCAGGACGGGGCACATTGCGATAGCACATCGCCCACTGCGCGCATGCTCGCGGACAAGCGCACACCTGCAAAGCGATGAACCGCATCCTCTGCTTATCCTTGGAAGATAGAATCTAAGTGGCGGGGTCTCTCTCTCCTCCGCAACTCACTTCTCTCCCACACGACAACGTCCATAGTACACAAATGGATCGCCAGAATCAACGATTACCCGGCAACACTCCGATAGAGTTGGGCAAGACTCTCGCCCTCACCCAGTTCTAACGCCTTGATAGCTTTGCCGACGGGGCTGCAACTCGATTCGTCAGGCAGTTTTACAACCATCACGTCGAAACAATCGGAACCGGCCGAATCGGAAGCGTCGCCTGGCATGACCCAACGTCCGCCGCAATGCCGTACGAGCATCTCCCCTACGTAACATCCTATTGAAAAGACCATTTGGCCTATGTCAGCCAGAGCCAAGCCCTCTGCGTGGAAGTTGGCCATGACGCTGTCCACTGTCGGCAATGTTTCGGGAGAATAGTCAAGCTCGACACCTTCAATATCGCGAACGGCATCGACAGCTATTGCCGCGTGCGCCGCGGCATGCTCAGGCGTTGGGGGAAACTGCAGAAGTAGCTCCATCTATGTAACACTCCCAGGTTCATCACCCACTGCCGGGGCAGAAGGCAAGTATAATCGGCGAATCAGACCACGCCTGCCGAAGAGACCACGGGTTGCGTCCTCACCGGCATGCATGAACGAGTTGCTCCTTCACCTTGGCAATCACGGCATCCGGAGCGATCCTCTCCATATCGCTGGAGGTTCGCAGCTTGAACTCAACGATGTTTTCGTCGAGGCCTCGCTTGCCAACGGTGACTCTGATGGGAATGCCGATGAGATCGGCATCCTTGAACTTGAAGCCGGGTCGGGCATCACGGTCATCGAGAAGCACATCAATGCCTTCCGCCTGAAGTTGGTCGTGAAGTCTATTGGCGGTGTCCTGCACCTTCTGGTCACGAACATCGAGTGCAACGATCTCGACGGCGAAGGGTGCTATATTCACTGGCCAGCAGATGCCGGCGTCATCATGACATGCCTCGATGGCGGCGGCCACTATGCGGTTTACGCCTATGCCATAGCATCCCATTATGATCGACTTTGATTTTCCATTTTGATCAAGGTAGGTGGCTTTCATAGCATCGGAGTACTTAGTGCCGAGTTTGAAAACATGCCCTACTTCAATGCACTTCTCGAAGGTCAATGGCGACCCATTGGGGGCCTTGTCTCCTTCGACGGCAAAGCGGATGTCGGCAACATTGGCAACTTCGTAATCGCGACCGATGTTGAGGCCGGCGACATGATAGTCAGTCTTGTTGGCACCAGTAACGCCGTTATGGACAGTCGTCACGTCGCGGTCGGCAATGAGAATGACATCATCGCGTTTATCCAAACCAACGGGGCCGGCAAAGCCCACCTGAGCCTGAGTCAAGTTCTGAATAAACTCTGGTTCTGCCATATCAAGCGTAGCTACCTCAAATCCGGAAGCTTCAACAATTGCTTTCACCGCCTTGCTGAGCTTTGCGTCGTTTGCTTCGTGATTGCCCCGCACAAGCGCGACGACGGCTTTGGTGCGGATCTTGTCCTCTGACTTGCTGCCGGCCGGGCGGATGCGAACGGTGTAAATCAAGGTTTTGATCATGTCCTGCGGACGGCATTTGAGGAAGGCGGAGACATCCTCAATAGTGCTCATGCCGGGAGTGTGCACCTCCTTAAGTTCGTCCTGGCCAGCACATCCTTCATCAGGAAGGGGCAGAATCTCCGCACGCTCCACGTTGGCGGCATAGGAACCGTCCTGGGCACGAACCAGATAATCTTCGCCAGCATTCGTCGTAACCATGAATTCATGCGAGGCGTCTCCGCCGATAGCGCCGGAATCGGCCTCCACTGCCACATAGGGCAGACCACAACGTTCATAAATGCGGCAGTAGGCGGCGTACATTCGCTCGTAGCTTTCGTCGAGCGAAGCCTTGTCCGGGTTAAAGGAGTAGGCATCCTTCATAAGGAACTCGCGAGTTCGCAGAACGCCGCTCTTGGGGCGTTCCTCATCACGGAACTTGGTCTGAATCTGATAGAGAGTCACTGGCAGCTGCTTGTAACTATTGACATAGGCACGGACAATGTCAGTGATAGCCTCTTCGTGAGTGGGGCCAAGAACGGTGTTGCGGCGGAAGTTCTTGTCCGTTAGGCGAACGAGCGTCGCTCCCATAGCCTCATCGCGGCTTGTTTCCTGCCAAAGTTCTAGTGGTTGCATAGCTGGCATGTGCAACTCGATAGCCCCGGCACGGTTCATCTCTTCCCTGATGATACTCTCCACCTTCTGGAGAACGCGAAATCCCAGGGGAAGATAGGTGTAGGAGCCGGCTGCCAACTGGCGAATCATGCCCGCACGAAGCATAAGCTGATGAGAAGGCACAACGGCATCGGCGGGTATCTCTTTTGACGTTGGGATGAAGAACTTTGTCCATTTCATGATGAGGATTGAATACTCGCTGTGAGCGTTTTATGCAAGTTGAGGAGATACAGAGGGCTGCGGGTTGACCACCCACTTAGGCGAGGAATACTTCCAGCAGAAATGGGTTTCGGGACGATACTGTTCAGGCACATCGCAAATATGTGTCGAAAGATGACGATAGAAGGTGGTATTAAGCGGAAGTGGCGCGGTCGGGACGGCAGTAATTGCGCAGCGGTGCCTGGCCAGACCCGTATACCGACCACATCTGTGGCGACCGAGACGACCCCTCATGGACGAAGGAGATGTGTAAGATGATTAGGTGCGTAGGCGTCTCAGCCTTGTTAACGATGGTGCTCATTACAGGCTGCGGGCTCGACTGGACAGCGATTCTGGGTCAGAACACGGAAACTGGCCAAGCCAAGCTGGAACGGTTCGCCTCGGCGAATGAGCTGAAACAGTACTTGGTGAGCCAAGCGTCCCCTACCAACAAGTACGGTGTGTTCGCACCGACGCCCACCGCCCTGGACGCGGCGGAAGATGACGCATCGCAGGCGACGGCAGGTGGCGCGAGCAACGAGTTCTCGTCCGACGGGGAGAGCCGTTCCGATTCGGATGCGCCGGACTACTCAAGCACGACAGAGCAAGAAGAGGGAGTGCACGAGGCCGACGTAGTGAAGACTGATGGGGAATATCTATACATCCTGAGCGATGGGATCCTCAACATAGTGGACGCTGTTCCGGCAGACTCAATGGCGACCCTATCCACGACGGACGTTGGTGGATGGGGAAATGAAATGTATCTGGTTGGAAACCAGGTTGTAACGATCACAGAACCGGACTCGATAGCGGTTTACGCCGAGCAAGCGGTTGATTCGATGTTTGCCCCCGGCTGGTACTTCGAACAAACAACGGTAGTGACAGTCATCGATGCAAGCGATCCTGCCGACCCCGTTGTGAAATCCCGAACAGAGATTGATGGCTGGGTCAACACTAGTCGTATGATAGGGACAGTACTCTATCTGGTTGTGACCAATGACCTGGGATTCCTCGATTATGACACCACAACGGAACTCGACACAGCCACAAAGGATGCCGATTTGTCGGCCATGCTGCCGGACATTGTTGTCGAGGAGGACGGCACGGAGACAGTCAACGGCGATCTCACTACTTACGAAGACTACTATCGACCGGTCGACGCTGACGGCTTGGGTATGACATCAATAATCACCATGGACATCAACTCACCAGCCGACTATGACGCGCAAACGGTTGTCGGTTATCCCTCCAATACGTATGTTTCCACGGAGGCGCTCTATCTGACGGACTCTGACTACACGTACGATGGGGAATTTCGTGAGACTACGGACATTTACAAGTTCGCGTTTTCCGGTGCAACGACTTCGTTGGTCGCGGCGGGCACGGTCCCCGGCCGCGTGCTGAATCAGTACTCGATGAGCGAACACAACGGCTATCTGCGAATCGCCACAACCGTGTGGAGTTCCGGTGGATTGTTTACGGACGGCAGTCCAAGCAATGCTGTGTATATCTTACAACAGAACGGTACATCAATGGAGAAAGTCGGCACACTGGAGGGCCTAGCCCCAGGAGAGACGATCTACTCGGCAAGATTCTTGGGAGACAAAGGCTATCTGGTCACCTTCGAGCAAATAGACCCGCTGTTTACGTTGGACCTGTCAGACCCAACGAATCCCAAGGCAGTTGGGGAACTGAAGGTTCCGGGATTCAGCACATTGATTCTGCCAATGGGAGACGATCATCTGCTGACGATAGGAAGAGACACTTCAGAGGAGTTTGGCTGGGCATTTGCCGACGGCATCAGACTTTCGATCTTCGATGTTTCAGATTTTGCTAATCCACAACTGGCTTATCACGAAGTTCTGGGGTCGACCGGAACTTGGTCGGAAGCACTGTACAACCCCAAAGCCTTCACCTACTTCTCGGAGAACGATCTTATTGCGTTCCCCGCAGAAATGTACGAATGGGGCGAAGTGTTCTTCGATGAAAGGGCAAAATCATCGACAATGACCAATGTCGGGATAACCACAGATACTGTTGTAGACGCTGTGGAAACAACGCCTATCGAAAACGTCACCAGCAACGGCTCAGACCCTGATGACGCAACCAGCAACGGAACCGAGATTGACGATGTCGATAGCAACGGAGATGAGCCGACCGACGTGGTAATAGCGCCGCCGACACCAAGTGATTACTTCGTCGGCTTGTACGTCTATCGAGCCACAACTGATAACGGATTCGAGTACGTAGGACGAATCAGCACAGCCACAGACAGCGAATACTGTTACTACTGCAGCCCCTCTTTCACTCGCGGTGTATTCATTGGCGACAACGTCTACGCAGCAACGTCAGAGGGCGTGCAATCCGCAGCGGTGGATGAGATGGACTCTATCCTTTCAGATGTGGAATTCACGAAGCCGGAGGACGAGCAAGACGTGCCGAACTCGGCCGCAGTGGCCGAGCCACCCAGAGTTCCACTACCGACAGAGGCAACCACAAGAGAATAGCCCTTTAGTCACAAGGTCGTAGCATTATCGTATTAACCATACTCGCCGCGAGGGCAAACCTCCGCGGCGAGTTTTTTCATGGTCAACGTGTCTCAGCCAGCGCGATCGTCAAATGCATATGCGGCGTATGATGTCCACAGTGCCGGCCGTGTGGTCCAGAGCGCTGACCAAACCGCCCGCAGTTCGTACGACACTCTTGAGTTCATCGCCGGAATCGGCAGGACAGCCGACAAAGCCGGCCACTCGTCCGTCAAGCATGTCAATGTCATTCATGTGGTCCCCGATGGCGAGAATGCTCGACCTGTCAATGCCGAACTTCAAGGCAACTTCCGTAAGAAGCACCCCTTTGCCGGCAAGTATGTGATTGGATACAACCCACTCGCGATTCCGCAGGACCTGAGCATCGGGCACTTCGGACAGAATGCGTTTGTAGTCGGCAACAAGTTCGGGCGCCCGAGACTCGTCTGCCAACTGCCAACCGACAATGCCATCGCGATCGTATTCGCGGATAATGGGGTATTCCCTAAGGACGCGGGAACGATGCGGTTCGACCGCCGCACACACTTGCGGGTGCAACTTAGCCAGTCTGTCGTGCATCTCGCTATTGAACGGCTCGTGAGCGTGTGTGTGCGGTTTCGTCCAATAGATGAATCGCTCGCCCGCGCAGACGGCAACAGGCATGTTCTCAAGTCCTCTACATGCTTGAACAATCCCAAGTTGGTTCTGATAATGCCGGCCAGAGTTGCAGCACCAGTAAACGCCGTGGCGTCCGAGTCCATTCAAAACATCAACAAGAGGATCAGCCAGCCAACTATGTTGATCGTCGAAATCCAGCGCAGTTCCGTCAAGATCAAGAGAGATCAGCTTGATGTTCGGTCTATCAGCCACGAGGAATTCCCAAATCTTCCGATGTAATGATGGAATCGAAGGAGAATCCGGCCCCCTCTATATTCTCGCGGGCACCTTCGAGACGATCTATGACCGCAACAATGCGTTGAACAACGGCGCCGGAATCCTCAAGAGCCTTGGCAGCCTCCAGAACCTGCCCCCCCGTAGTGGCAATATCCTCAACCAACAGCACATGCTCATTGGGCTCAAGAACACCCTCGAAAAGCTTGGACGTTCCGTACTCCTTCTTCGCGTTTCTAATGATGACAAATCGCAACCCGGAAGCGAGCGAAGCAGCAGCGGCAAGAGCCACGCCGCCGAGTTCCGGCCCGCCTATACAGGTAGTCTCGGAGTCAGCATACTCCGCAAACGCCTTTCCAAGATAAGCCAGAATATCCGGGTGAGTTTCAAACCTGTACTTATCCAGGTAGTAGCTACTCTTCTTCCCCGATCGCAGAGTAAACTCACCGGTCAGGTATGCGGTTTCCTTAACGCGTGCAATGAACTGTTCTCTCGTCATTATGCCATTCCCAAAGCTTTGTCGACGAACCGAAGCCGCACGATTCACCGGCGGCTACACATGCAGATCTGACGTACGATTGAGCGATTTCCTGTATTTGCGTCTTATCGGAGTCACGTACTCCGGCAAGAACTCCTCCACCTGCTCGACTGCTCGGCCAATGTACGCCTTCGGATCGAGGATTGCGGAGAAGTCGACTCCGGCAAACAAATCATCGTCCTGCAACAGTTGCACCAAACAGTTTGGCTCACCATTAAGCTTGATTTCGGCAGCTGCACGGTGCGAGTGCTCGCGAATGCGTTCGTGCAACTCCTGACGATCGCCTCCAAGCTTCGCCGCTGCCATCATAATGTTCTCAGTGGCGATAAACGGCAATTCGCTCTGTACGCGTTGCGAGATCACCTTAGGGTAAACTACCAAGCCGCTCGCGACGTTGTGCACCAATCTGAGCATACCATCAGTGGCAAGGAAGCATTCGGGCACACTCACTCTGCGATTGGCGGAATCGTCCAGAGTACGTTCAAACCATTGCTCTGCAGCAGTCATCTGAGGCGACGTGGCAAGCGAAAGAACCAAGCGAGCGAGCCCGGTGGCTCGTTCCATACGCATCGGGTTTCTCTTGTAAGCCATTGCCGAAGAGCCAACCTGCTTTGCCTCAAACGGCTCCTCAATCTCCCTCAAGTTGCAGAGTAGCCGAATGTCATTGGCGAATTTGTGGACAGACTGGGCTATCCCTGCAAGAGCGTTCACGCATTGAACGTCAACCTTGCGAGAAAAAGTCTGCCCGGTAACCGGTTCACATTCAGCAAACCCGAACGTCTTCGCCACTAGCTGTTCCAACCGCAGGACCTTGGAACTGTCACCTTCGAATAGAGCCAGGAAACTTGCCTGAGTTCCTGTAGTTCCTTTGACACCGCGAAACCGCAGACGCCGGATGCGCGTCTCGATCTCCTCCAGATCGCGAACCAGATCCCAACACCACAGCGTCGCCCTCTTGCCGACGGTCGTAAGCTGCGCCGGCTGGTAGTGGGTAAACCCAAGCGTGGGCAGCTTGCGATATCTCTTGGCGAATACCGCAAGCCCATCGATGCATGCCGCAAGCCAGTCCGCGATACGAAGCAATGCGTCGCGCATGATTATGAGATCGGCGTTATCCACTACGAAGGCGCTGGTTGCCCCCAGATGTAGGATACCGCGAGCCTTGGGTGCCGCGTCACCAAAGGCGTGGAGATGAGCCATCACGTCGTGGCGAGTTTGCGCCTCGTATCTGGCAGCCAAGGCAAAGTCAATCTTGCCCTGGGCTCTCCTGAGCTGATCCACTTGAGCGGTAGTCACCGGCAGACCCAAGCGTCGCTGAGCATCTGCCAGAGCGATCCACAGCCTTCTCCAGGTCTCGATTCGGTGCCTCTGGCCAAAAAGGCTGGCCATCTCCGGCGTCGCGTTGCGCGTAACAAGCGGCGACTCGTAAAACTCATGCTCGTTTTTCATCGGGACCTCTCATCACTACTCCGAGTGCGACCTAATCTCGACTAGACAGATTCACAGTGTTACCATGCTGATGGTGTGCTCTGTGAACGCCAAGAGCTCTACGCTTCGCGTAACGTATGCCCCAAAAGAGACTTAAGCTTCAGGCACGCAGCGCAGAATTCTAAACAGATCCGCCCCGGACGGACGATATCAACCATGCAGTTGAACGGGTGCCGCCAGCTTCGGCTTCATCCATGAGCCATAACAGCTTGAGAAACGAATCATGAGAACCCTGCTGACAACATGCATAGCTGCATGCCTGCTTTCGCTTGCAGCCTGTGACCAACTCTGGCCAACACAGCCCGAACGCCTCATTGCTGATGCCGGACAAGACACAAGCGCCCCGGCTAATACCGCAATAACACTGACCGCCAGCGCGACAGGCGGCGTACCTCCATACTTGTACCGATGGAATGTGGAAGATCAACCCGATGACGCGGATTACAGCATTGCAGCCGATGCCAGCACCAACGCAGTTCTGGAGGTTGAGGCCTTGGCCGTGGCAGGCGATTACGTATTCAGAGTCCACGTAACAGACAGTGCCGGCGCAACTGACAGATCGTATGTAACCGTAACCGCCGACGGCGAGACGGAACTGGAGACGGTGGATCTGGAAATCACTGCCGAGGCAAGCAGCCCATTGGCCAAGGAAGGTGAGACAGTCACGCTGGAAATCCTCTTTGAGGACATCGACGAAGAAGACGTGCCCGAGGATAGAGAATACACCTGGACGGTGGACTCGGGCAGCGCCTCTCTGGATGACGATTCGCTGGCCAACCCCGTGCTAACCATTGAGGGGCAGGACACGATCAAAGTATCTGTCGATTTCAAGGCAACCAATGAGGAAAAGGAGTATTCCGGAGCCGCTGAAGTCTATGTGGTCGGCCTCCCGGAGGATGAGGCACCAGAGGTGATCATAGGCGTACAATCGGGCAATACTGGTCCCGGACAGATAGCTGGCGAAATCGTCATGGAACTCTTGGTCGACACTGCACCGGCAACTTGCGCAAACTTTCTACGCTACGTGGACGAGGCCTTCTATGATGGGTTGCTCTGGCACCGCGTGGTGACCGATTCTCTAATCCAGACCGGCGCGTATCAGCGCACGGCTGGAGAATTGGCTGAGAAATCAGGCGCGCACGACCCAATTGAAAGCGAGGCGGAGACCAGCGGTAGTAATGTCAGGGGAACGGCGGCGGCAGTATTAGACGGCATCGGCGATGACACTGCCACCAGCCAATTCTTCATTAATGTCACCAGCAATGGAGAGTATGACGCAGATCCAGCCCACACCGTGTTTGCCAAAGTAACCAGCGGAATGGACCTGGTTGACCAGATCGCTGCAGTCGAAGTGGACACTGAGACGGGATTCACCAATGTCCCTGTCGAGGATGTGTTGGTAGCCACCTTGAGGCGTCCGATCGTAGCAGAAATCACGGCCGAGCCGGAGGATTCTCTTGTGTTGGTGGGAGAGTCGACGAGAGTCTCATTGGCCTATGAAGAGGACGATCTTCCCGGTGATCCCACCTTCGAATGGGAGGTGGTGTCAGGGAACGCCACCCTGAGCGCTACGGACACAGAGTGGGTCGATGTAACGATCAACGGCGCCGAGACTGTACAAGTACAAGCAAGGATTATCGCCGCCGGAGACAGCTGGACGGCCAAGGGCAGGGCAGACGCGTACATAGTCGGCATAGAAGACGCCTCACCACAAGTAGTCATCACTAACAGCGGAGGCGTGAATGGTGAGATAGTAATCGAACTCCTGACTGATGCGGCGCCAAACACATGCGCCAACTTCCTGCGTTACGTAGATGAGCAGTTCTTCGATGGCGTCGTGTGGCACAGAGTTGTAGATGGCTTTGTTATACAGGGTGGTGCCTACGAAGTAGATGACGAAGGAGCACTGGTAGAGAAGGACGGCGCGCGGGATCCGGTGGCCAGCGAAGCAAACAATGGATACAGCAATACTCGAGGATACATCGCCATGGCACTGAGAGGCGAGGATGCGGATTCCGGCTCCAACCAGTTCTTCATCAACCTAGCCGACAACAGCAACCTTGACAGTGGCAGTCCACCATTCACCGTGTGGGCGAAGGTTGTCGAAGGCATGAGCGTCATTGACGAAATCGCCTCGGTCGAAGTTGGCACTGATAGCGAAAGCGGCATGAGTGACGTCCCCAAGGTCGACGTTGTGATGGAGACGATAAGAAGACAAGATTAGCGTGAGATTCCTCGCTGCTCTTGCCAAACAGCTGTCTTCAGGTTAACTGTTGTTCTGTAATCATGCTGCCGCCCAATGCGGGCTTTGAATAACATCAAGGATGAACACGTCATGCGCGACGACATGCCTGGATTTCTCGAATCTCTTTCTGCCCGGATCGTAGCAATCCGGGACTCTCTTTGACCTGCCTACCAAGCAAACCGAACTGGACAAAGTCAGCAGCAGAATGGCTGAACCAGGATTCTGGGATAACCAGGAGGCTGCTCAGTCCACAGTCGCAGAGCTGAAACAACTCAAAGCCACGATTGAGCCACTAACGGCCTTGATGGCTCGCGTCGACGATGCAAATGCAATGCTGGAGATGCTGGACGAGGAGGAGGACGCAGACGTCCGCGCGGAGTTGGATGAGGAGTTAACCTCTCTTGCTGACGAAACGGACAAAGTGGAACGCTACACACTGCTCTCCCGAGAACATGACGGAAAGAGCTGTTACTTCGCAATCCAGGCTGGGACCGGAGGCGCAGACGCCCAAGACTGGGCGGAAATGATGATGCGCATGTATCTGCGATACTTCGAACGCAGCGGTTTTGATGTTGAGCAACTCTCGCTAAAAGAAGGAGAAGAGGCAGGCATCCAATCTGTGAACTTCCACATCAAAGGCCCGTTTGCGTACGGGCTACTCAGTTGCGAGATGGGCGTACATCGGATGGAGCGCATAAGCCCTTTCAACGCACAAGGGAAAAGGCAAACCAGCTTCGCATCAATCGATGTACAACCCGAAGTGGAAGACATCGAAATTGAAATCGACTGGGACAAGGAAGTACGCGAAGACACCTATCGATCGAGCGGCGCCGGTGGCCAGCATGTCAACAAGACATCGTCTGCGATTCGTCTTACCCACTTGGGAACAAATGTGGTTGTGCAATGCCAGAATGATCGATCGCAACACAAGAACAGATCCAGCGCACGCAAGATGCTGATGGCCAAGCTATACCAAATGGAACAGGCAAAACGCGATGCGGAGTTGGCCAAAGTTTACGGAGACAAAGGCCAAATCGGATGGGGATACCGTATTCGCACCTACACGCTGCATCCCTATCGGCAAGTAAAAGACGAACGGACGGGGCACAAGGAAAGCGACGTTGACGCTGTGCTGGATGGGGAGCTATCCGGACTAATCGATGCCATGCTCCGCAAGCGTGCCGGGCAACGCAAGTAGCCGATGCCGCAATCGCGGACAAACGATTGATGACGTCAATCATCCAGCTCCTTCGGTTTTCCACCAAGACGGCGTATCGTCGCTTCGAGCAATCTCCTTGCCGGCGGCACATCCTGTCTATGCTCCGTCTCGATTAACGCCGACAGGTCATCCACAATCGCCAAGCCGTCCAGAGCCACTGCAGCATAAGGCCGAACTGCACTGGATTGGTCATTGGATACAATCTTCAACAGCAGATCAAAGAACGTTTTGCGAGACGAAGAGTCGATGGCAATGCACCCCTGGATAGCCATGCACGCTCGAATCCTGACGATCTCTTCACGATCTTCGAGCAGCTTAGCCAGCAAGTCCGGAGGCACAGCAGCCTCTCTCCGTTCCGCCAGACCGTACGCAGCCCATGCACGTACTGTCGCTTCACTATCGCCGCAGCATTCAATCACGCGCTGAAGATCCTCCTGAGTTTCTCCAAAAGCCACACAGAAGATGGCCATCGAACGAACATTGGCATCCTCAACTCGCGTGAGAGAGTGAAGAGCTTCTCTGTTGCTCTTTGCCAATTCCCGAAACGTGTCCCGAAGAGGCTGCAGTGACTCTGTCAGGCTCTTAATGGCAGCCACTTGCCATCGCGTGATAAGGCTTGTAAGCGCAGCGACAATTTTCTCCTCACCAAGCTCTCCAAGACTGCGACGGTCGAACTCGACTCTCTGCAGAAGATCGCGAGCCACTGGCAGCCAAAGGCTATCCGGATGCGTCTCAATAAATAGCGCTAGCGATTTCTCAACAGTTCCATTGTGCGGGTCAGACACCGCGACAGCCATTTCGGCAAGCTGGTTCATCTCCTCGACGTAGCGAGGAAGCTCCTTGCCGGAAACATGATCGCGCCTCTCAATGCCCAATTCGATGTGCAGCGAAAGCTCCCTCTTGCGTTCATAATCACCGTACTCAAGCACGATCTCAGATATTGACGACTCCAGACTGCGTTTGGCAATCCTCCACTTCCAGGAGCCCTCTGCCCTCTTGATGGTTGCAGCTTGTTTCAACGAACCCGCCAAACGTCCCGAAAAACTGAATACCCCCAGGGCAAGGCGATCTGAGCGATCACCTTCAACTCCCTCGTACTTGTGAGTCCACTTGCCAACCAACTCTGGTCGTTCCGATTGCCCCTCCCATTCTTCGCCACCTGAGATAATCCGATTCGGCCAGCGAGCAAAATCGAGAGCCAGCAACAAGCCGGCTCGCTGCACCGGAGATCCTCCTGCCACTGAAGCCGAGGCGATGGCGGAAGTTACTGGCAATGTGCGCAACTGAACCGACTTCGGAGGAAGACCGATCATCTTCGCATGAGGAAGTTGCTCGATAAGATGCTCATCTTGAGTAAGAGAGACGATGTGCGCCTCTTCCAACTCCATCATCCAAACGCGACGTGTACCTGTTTGATTAGTGGGTTTGAGAACCAGCAGCGTGAGCAATCCCTCCTGGCGATAGGATAGCTTCTCCACATAGCGCAGGAGCGGAGATGTACGTATGCCTTCAATGGTCACCTTGTAGACAGATAAGGATCCGGGTGTCAGATCGTTTCGCAGTCGAATACTGAGGTTTCCAGCAGCGACCACGCCTCCGGCACTTGCCAGGAGAGCCGCCAAGAACACCGCCAACCCTTTTCCCAATGGCGATGATTGGCGACAAGGCCTTCGTCTCATGGCAAATCCTATTCCTTCGATTCAGTCGGAGGAATGAAGGGAACGGCCCGCGGTGAACGCTCCGGCAGCTTACGAATGTAGAAAAACAGAATCACGCCAACCGCCACGATCCCCAGACTGAACGCCTGCGAAATCGTCAGTCCCACGGAATCGTGAGGATTATCGACGCGAATAGTCTCCAATACGATTCGCGTAATAGGATAAACCAAACACAACGCCACAAAGACCATTCCATGCCGGCGTCGCCTGTACAGAATCTCCAGGAGTACCCAGCTGAGAAGCAGCGCATTGATAATTCCGTAAACCTGAGCAGGATGCACCGGTACGCTGGCGTACTTTCGAGCCAACTCACTCAGCTCGGTAGCGGTCATAGATCGCGCTGGATCCGCACGTGAAGGAAGCCTGAGGGCATTGTACAGGGCGTAGTTTTCCAGAACGGTGCCATCCCATTTCTTCTTTGCTGCCTCACGCTGCCGCTTCAAATCCTCGATCTCCTGAGCATCGCCCCCTAAAGCCTGAAGATCACGGATGTCTCTGTCCAACAATCGCAACTTCGCTCGTGGTCCTTCCCGCTTCTCTATGGGTCCGTCTATCAATGCCAATGGCAGGGGGAAAGCATAAACATTGCCCGGAAACGTGGTGATCAACTCGGCCGGCAGAGCCAGCTGCCGATTCTCCCACTGCCTCATTTGTGCAGGAGAGCTATGAGGAAACCTGATCCCCCATGGAACAACCGCATGGTTGTGAGCATCCACACACATCCCCCCCCAACAGCAGCCGTTCAGTAGACATCCCATGCGACCGAAGGCAAGACCCCAGGCAGCTGCTGGAGCAAGAATGTCCAGGTACATGCGCACAGAGACTTTCGCCAGCAGCATGTAAACCACGGAGCCAACAATGGCACCCACCAAACCTCCGTAATACTCAAGGCCACCGCTTGTGCAATTGAGTGCCGCGCCCAGCGGATTCGGCTGATTCGCAAACGCTGACTCCCAATAGTGAGCAACGTAGAAAACCCGCGCACCGACAACGCCACAGATCAGACAAAGGAAACCGATATTCAGAATAACATCAGGATCAGCCTTGAGGCGTTCGGCCCGCTTCATCGATAGCCAAACGCCGCTAAGAAAACCCAGCGTCAGCATCGCACCATAGCTTTTGACAGGCCAATCGAAAAACGGAAGTGTGAACAGCTCAGGATGCATAAGGGATCATCGCGCCTAGTTGGTATTCTTGAAACTCAGAAAGCCCGGTGCGACAGCACACGAACCATCGGCTGTCATCGTACTAGGCTGGGGCACTTACGTCCACACCAACGTTGTCGATGAGCCGCGTTTCGCCGCAACGCGCAGCCACACAGATCCGTACGTTGCCCGTGATTTCCGAAACGTCGCCAAGGTCTTCTGCCTTGACTATGGATACGTACTCGACGAAGTCGACGCCGCCGGCAATCATCTGCGATCGAACCGCGTCGACCACGGCTTGAGCATATCGCTCACCGCGCCGGATAGTGGCAACTGCATCGAACAAAGCTCGGCTGATCGCCAGCGCATGATCCCGCTCCAGTGATGACAAATAAGCGTTCCTACTTGAGAGAGCCAAGCCATCCACATCTCTCATTATTGGGCATGCTACGATTTCAACCGGCATCGAGAGATCACGAACCATGCGGCGAACCACCACCAGTTGCTGATAGTCCTTTTCGCCGAAATACGCTCTATCCGGCCGCACGATATTGAAAAGCTTGTTAACGACCGTACACACACCGTCAAAATGCCCCTCACGCGACCTTCCACACAAAGATGCAGTCAGATCGGAGACGTGCACTGTCGTCTTGACCCCGCCGCCGTACATCTGCTCCGCTTCGGGACAAAACACCAAATCCACACACCGTTCGCGACAATGTGCCAAGTCCGCATCGCGCGTCCGGGGGTAGCTATCCAGATCTTCACCCGCGCCAAACTGCAGTGGATTGACGAATACGCTTACCGCGACAACATCACACTCAGCTCTGGCCCTTTCAATCAACGATCCATGTCCGGCATGCAGCGCGCCCATCGTAGGAACCAACCCCAAGGACTGCCCGGACGCCACACTGTTACCAAGGTATGCCCTGACCTCTTCTACTGTCCTAGCAACAATCATAGACCTGTTTGTCCCCATGCTCTCCACTTTCCCCCCAGAAACCCCGGCGGTCGACGAGTGACAATATTATGACCCCAACAAATGTCTGCAAGCAGATGCACGAAGTGCGTTCAGAAGGGACCACCCCAGCTAATTGACTGCAACTCACTTCCACTCTCCTGTTTGACAGGTCCGAGAAACATCCCTAACTTCCCTGAGCAGCAGAACTTGGCTCAAACTTCCTAACCTGCCGCCATGCTGAGTGTCTAATACAGTGCGAGCAATGAACACGCACCGCAATACGAGCGAGAACGCCGAAGAGGAATCGCGGTGGGTGATTCAAGCCCGCAGTGGAGACCAAGATGCTTTTGATAGACTGGTCGAGCTCTACCAACGCCGCGCGGTAAGTGTCTCATACCGGCTTCTTGGCAGCATCCATGATGCCGCAGATGTTTCCCAGGATGCGTTCTTGCGGGCATACCGCAACCTGAACAAACTCGACGACCCCAGCCGGTTTGGGGCATGGCTCATGCGGATTGTTGTCAACCTCTCACTGAATCTTCGACGAAGCCGAAGTCGAAGATTGAGTTTGTCCACGGAGGATCTTGTCGAAGACGGAAAGGCAAAGCTGGCTTCAGGCGCTCGAACAGGCACAAATGATTCGCCAAGTGCAAGCGCTGAAACTGATGAAATGAAGGAGACAATCGCTCAGGCAATAGATTCCCTGCCAGAGAAGCAACGCACAGCGCTAGTACTTTTCTCGATCGAAGGTGTACCGCAAAAGGAGGTGGCTCACATTATGAACTGCTCGGTACAGTTGGTGAAGTGGAACGTCTTCCAAGCGAGAAAGGCCTTGCGAAAGAAACTGAAAGACTACTTGGACTAAACCGCGACCGATCCAAACGTACAGTGGAAGTCCACCATAAAAAGCCGGAGCTCAAACTTTACGTTTGAATGGAACTCGCCCTGCGACCGACTTGGTGAATTAGAGGGACTCGAAACTACGATGAGCCAGCCCAACGACGAATACGACTTCAAGCTCTTTCAGCTAAGTGAGTTGCTTGATGGCCACTTGAGTGAACAGGAGGAGGCCAATCTCATCCACGAGGTGGAAAAGAATGAGCGACTTGCGGCAGAGTTCAAGGCGCTAAGTCGCACAGATGAGTTGCTCTCCGCTAATGTCGTTGATGTTCCCCAACTGGACTGGGAGCGTTTCACCTGGCAAGCCCGACTACGCCGCGAGACGATTGGCCATAACCGAGTGCAAAGAGTGCTCGCTAAGTCCAGGAAGCCCCTTGCGGCAGCAGCTTGCATCATCCTGGCGGCCAGCGTGTGGTTCCACCGGGAGCAATCGACTCCTCCAGTGAGTTCATCAGCAGCAGCAGTGCAAGTGCTTCGCACGGCCCTGTCCTCGGCCACTTCCGTTGCAATCGTTACAGTGACACAGCTGCCGCCCAATCACGCGCCGGCAATAGTTGACCAAACGCCGAAGGGCAAGTCGTTGGTTGTGGCAATCGGCACAGAACCCGCGTCCGCCGGAGATGACGCTGACACGGAAGCCCTCTTCTAAACAAGGATCTCTGCAATGGCTGAATCCGATCATCGTTCGCAAGACCACCGGCGACAGGAGCGTATTCACATGCAAACTTCGAGACGAGTAACCACGGTTGTGTTTCTACTGTTCTCGGCGGTGACTGTTTCTGCATCATCGGGTGACCCGAACCTTCGCGCTGTTGTGGAGCAGGCGTTGGATCAACCTACGCAGCTAAGTCTGACCGACGTCACCCTCGAGGAAGCGCTGCGCGAGATTTCTCAGAAAACCGGCGTTGGTATTTCAGTAGTCCCCGATGCCATTGCGATGCTCCCCTACGGCCAAAACACCAAGGTAAACGTCACTTTGGACAACATACGCCTGCGCCAGGGCATTGAGGCATTGTGCAACCAATTGGGAATGACCTACGAACTCTCCGATACGGGCGTGCGAATCGTAGCCAGCCCTGCTCTCGCCAGATTGGGACAAGCAGCAACCTGGGATGAACTGCAACGGCTTTCAGCCCTGATGAATGCGGAGTGGACGGACGAGGGGTTGGAGCAACTTCATTCGAAGATAAGATTCTCCAATGTTGGCGAATCTCATGAGCAGGCTTGGAACATGCTTTCACAGAAGCTGCGTGAATCAGGCAATGGACAATCGGATCAAGTACTGACGCGAGCCTGCCAGGCCATCGGATGCTCATGGCACCCGTCGGGAAAAGACATTGTAGTCATCCCTATAGCAGATCAAACGGCAAGGCAGTTGCAGCAACCAGTATCGTTGCGCTTCAATAACCGATCCCTGGCCGAAGTCCTCCGTGGGCTGTCACGACAAGTCGGTGTGGCTATAAAGGTGGATCCGGCTGCGGCGGCTGAGTTGCCCCTTGCCGTCAAGCAGAACTTCTCTCTCTTGGCTGAGGGCGCAACTGCAGAGGAGGCCCTTGAGCAAATCAGCATCGCTACAGGATTGGCATACCGAATAGTTGGCGACAGCGTCTATCTGCAAAGGTCGCATATCACGCCAGCCGCTGGACAAGCTGAACCTCTGCCAACCAGAACTCGTGATCCCATGGTGGGAAAAGTGATAGTCCCCAGCGAAGATGGCAACTACCAATACGAGTGGGTCATACGCGAGTCAGATCTCTCCCCGGAGGAGAACGCTCAACGCAAGCAATTGGTCGAGAAGGCTGTGGCCGCCATGAAACAAAGCCTGGCTAATGAAGAATAACACTACTGCTCATCTACCAGGCCTATAGCGGCCAACAAAGCACTTCTGTTCGTCGCCCAGTCCCTTTGGCGGGATGTGTGCGACGGAAGTTCCAGAGTAATCGTGGGGATATCCTGCTCCATTCCGGCCCATGTTCCGAAGCTGCCCGGAGTAGAGTAACCGATGTGCCCCAACACCGGATAACCATTGTGCAAAGCCAGCTTCTCTGCCAAGTCCCTTCCCCGACCGTTGTAGTTATTGCATTGCCGGTTTTCAGTGATCGAATGAAGAGTGATTATGAAATCAGGCTTGACTCGCTGCACGAGAGTTACGATCGCTCTCGTCTCCGGCTCACTTGCGGCAAAAGGCCCACCGTAGTACCGGCTTCGCGCACGGCCTCCCTCCCAATCCGCTGTAGGGAAATTCCTATTTAAATCAACACGGTTGGCATTCGTACGGCGGCGATCTCCATACCCGTCAGGATTGACAACGCTCACAATGTGTACATCACACATTTCCACACCGCTGCCGGCCTCTTTCAGGCATGTTGACAGATTGTCGGCCACGAACACCGTCTTGGGTTCATCGCCATGCATCGCGGCCAGTATCAGCGCGCACTGTTGCTTCTCTCCACTACCGGCATGAAAAACAACGGTGATTGGCTTTCCCTGCACACTCCGACCAACAACACTGACCTTGACATCCGACATGAGAACACAACCCCCAAGCTAAAACCACACCATATAGTTACTATAGCACTGCAAGTCCAATAACCGCGTCAGACAACGAAACTCCACTGGCGACAACCGGCGTTGAGACGCCACACTTGAATAGAGCTTGCTCTAGCCCGGTTATTGCAGCAGTCTTTTCGGCGAATGCTCTAGCTTGTTGCATCCAAGGTGATTACGAACAATACTCGCCCACTCTTGGTCTAACGCTCTGTTTCTCGGCGCGGTGTGTTCTTCGTCTGGAGAGGAAGAGATGACGACTTCTTTGCAGGCGTATCCGTAGATACGTCGAAAAGAGATCGGCGGCTCTAATGAAGTCAGACGGAAAACACGGCCGCTGAGCAGAAAGAGTGATGTAATATCCGGGCCAAACGAAACAAAAAGAAGGTGCCGACATAAGCAGTATCGACACCTCCGCATTTCAAACACTTTGAGACAAGGCTTGGTTTGATAGGAAAAAGCCGAAATTCTAGGCCGATTTCGAGACCGCGCTTCCGGATGAACGTTTCGCTACCTTAGCCGCCGGGCGCTTACCGGCTGGTTTTGCAGACGTTTCCTGCGCTGTCTTCGCGACGGTGGTCTTCACTGAGGACTTCGCCTTGGCAGAAGCACTGGTAAAGAAGCTCCCCAGTCCGCGTATCCGCTCGTATCGCTTGCGGAGAATCGTATCGGTCTTGAATCTCTTCAACTCACGCAATGAATCCGTTAGGTATTTCTCGAGAGACGCTCCGGCAGCCGCCGGATCACGATGCGCTCCGCCCAAAGGCTCCTTAATTACCGTGTCAATGATATTGAGCTTCACCAAGTCCTTCGATGTCAACTTGAGCGATTCCGCAGCCCGCTTACGCTGCTCTCCCGTACGCCAGAGAATAGCCGCACATCCTTCCGGCGAAATCACCGAGTAGAACGAGTGCTCAAACATGGCTACACGATCGCCAACGCCGATTCCCAACGCTCCTCCGCTGCCCCCCTCTCCAACAACTACACAGACAACCGGCGTCTTGAGACGCGACATCTCCATCAAGTTCACCGCGATGGCCGAACTGATTCCTCGCTCCTCCGATCCGATACCCGGATACGCACCCTGCGTATCAATCAGACAAACCACCGGCAGGCCAAACTTCTCCGCCAGCTTCATCGCTCGCAAAGCCTTGCGATAACCCTCAGGATGCGCACAACCGAAGTTGCACTCGATCCTCTCTCGCGTATCTGCACCCTTGTTATGGCCGACAACCATTACCTTGTGAGGCCCAATCCGCCCAAAACCGGTGACAATCGCTCGATCGTCTCCGTACAGCCGGTCACCGTGAATCTCACAGAAGTCGCGAACAATCTGGTTGATGTAAGACGGGACCAGCGGTCGCTGAGGATGCCTAGCAACCAAAACCGTCTCCCACGCTGTCAGGTGCGAGTAAAGCCGCCGAGTCATCTGGTGGAGACGCTCTCGCAAATCCTTTATGTCGCCGGAAAAGTCCCGACTGTCTTCCTTGTCTCTTACCTCAAGCTCCTCTATCTCCGTGTGAATTCGAAACAGAGGCTTTTCAAAATCCAGATACCCCGCACCGCTCATCTTAACCGCCGTTGAGGGTTCGGAACTCGTCATACTTGTCATAGGAACCTCTCTACAAAAAACGATCCGGGTGCATCGGAATCGGACAGACGCCTTCACCCAGCGATCCAGCGGATTAGCATATCCGGCCAGAATCAATCCACAAGCATATACTCGTAACTAGCTGTCTGATTGCAGCCCCCTTTCATAGCCCCGAAGAAGAAATATCGCATAACCTACTGCAAATACAAATCTTACAGAACGCATCCGCATACATATTCTCGGTCCAGCCAATCCCGATAAACCAGCGATGTCGTCCAAAAGCCTGCTTTCCGGAAGACCACCGCAAGCGGCGCATCAACCTGCAGCCACATCCTGTAGCCGTATCAGCTCTGCGATCCACCATATAATGTTGCCTCCCTTGGCATCGGCTCCGCCTACTCCCTGCTAGGCCTTCGAGGCTCAATACACGAAGCCGTCCGGGCATGTTCGCGCATTGCCGACTCCAATTACCCTGGCACACCAGCTGGCTTCCAACCACTAAAACGCTGTGGTCCTGACCCCAATAACCGGCAACAATAAACTGTTGAACAACCTCGGAGTACTATGATATACTGAAAGCGCTTTCACTCACCTCTGAGTGTGCCGATAGGACAAACGGGATGAGTCGTCCAACTGCTATTCTGTAGATTGGAACCTGCAATCGAGGAGACCAAGACCAGTGCATATCAACCGCCGTAAACTACTCACTCCCCCCTTCAATCTGGCGATGGCTATGGCTCTCTGCGGCGCAACCGTGGCAGGACCAGCGTTGGCCGACACCTTGGTCGCAAGCTATGAGCCTGCAGAATCGGCGCTCGCCGTCACACCAAACCCCAGCGACACAGGACTAACCTGCTCCATGGTCATGGCCGCCTCTGAGGGTATCGAGGCCACTGAAGGAGATTACGTCCTTAAGCTGGCCATCACCGGCGAGGATGGCAAAGTTGAGTTATCCCACCAATGGACCGGCTTCACATACAACCTGACAGGCAATCGTGAACTACTCTTCGACATATACATAGCAGACAGCGCTGTTGCACCAAACCTCATCGGGATATGGAGTAGTAACTGGAGCCCGCCCGACGCCTGGCAGCAGGCCGGCAATATCGCGCCGGTTGAAATCTGGGCAACAATCAGTGTTGATGTTTCCGCCAGAAACCAGACAAACCTGGACAACATTTGGGCACTTGTGTTGGAGGGGATGCCCGGAGCAACAGGAACAATCTACATCGACAACATGCGACTCAGTAATGGTATACCAGAAAACGTCATAGCCACAGGACATGACAAGAGAATAGATATTGCCTGGGATTCAGCTGGCTCCAGCGCTCAAGGGTATAACATTTATCGCTCCGGCTCCGCCGCGGGACCTTTCTACAGACTCAACAGCGCCACCCATACTGTGACTGCATACAGCGATGTTCTGAGCTCAAACGACCTCACCTACTACTACCAGATCAAAACTGTCTACGCAGGCGGACAGACACCGGCATCGGCCGTCGTTTCCGCAACATCACAGGCAATGACAGATGACGAGTTAATGACCTCGGTGCAACAAGCAGTCTTCCGTTACTTCTGGAACTTCGGCCATCCAATAAGCGGAATGGCCCGCGAAGGCCTCTGGCACGACCGCAACACAGTGACAACCGGCGGCACCGGCATGGGCCTCATCACTCTTATTGTTGGCGCTGAACGGGGGTTCATCAGCAGGCAGCAGGCGGCAGAACGCATCGTTAAAATCCTCCGTTTTCTGGATAAGTCAACCACGCGCTACCATGGCGCCTGGTCTCACCATATCAACGGGATGACCGGAGAAACCATTCCCTTCGGAACCGAAGACAACGGTGCGGACCTCGTGGAAACGGCATTCCTCGTACAAGGCATGTTGACCGTTCGCGAGTACTTCGACCAAGAGGATAATCCCATAGAGCTGGAAATCCGTCAGCGTGCCACGAAAATGTGGGAAGAGGTCCAATGGTCCTGGTTCCTTCCCTACTACCCCGGCAGCCAACTTCTCCAATGGCATTGGTCTCCGGACTACGGCTTCGAAGTCGAGGGGACCCGACCCGTCATCGGTTACGATGAAACAATGATCACCTACCTTCTGGCTATCGCTTCTCCGAGCTTTGGTATACCCACATCGTGCTACTACAACGGTTGGTGCACCGGCGATTCATATATCAACGGAGACTATTACTACGGCTACAAGCAATGGGTGGGATGGGCCTACGGCGGACCGCTTTTCTGGACCCACTACTCCTTCCTCGGCTTTGACCCACGCAACAAGAGCGATAACTACTGCAACTACTACGAAAACTGCCAAAACATCTCCAGAATCAATCGAGCCTACTGTGCCGACAATCCGGAAGGGCACGATGACTACAGCGAGCTCGTATGGGGTCTTACCACATGCTACGGACCATATGGCTATCTCGGCTACGAACCCCTGCCGTATCGTGACGACGGAACCATCGCCCCAACCGCAGCCCTCAGCGCCATGCCCTACACTCCAACAGAGTCCCTGGCGACTTTGCGCCACTTCTACGAAACATACCGCAGCCGTCTCTGGGGAGAGTTCGGATTCCGTGACGGCTTCAACCCCTCGCTGGATTACTATTCGAACACTTACATAGCCATCGATCAGGGCCCCATCACCCCTATGATCGAAAACGCCAGAACCGGTCTCTGCTGGAATACCTTCATGGGCAATCCGGAAATCGAGCCCATGCTCAAGAACATCGGCTGGAATATGCCACACACTCCTCGCACACCCGACAATCCAGGAAACACCGCAGCCGGCCTGAACTACGAGTACTATGAAGCCGCCGGGTTGTTTGAATACCTCCCCTACTTCCCGGCCCTTGAAAGCCAGGAGCAGGGCGTCGTCAGCAACTTCGACCTGAGTCCAAGAAACCGGGATGACAACTTCGCTTTCCGTTTCACAGGCTTCATTGATATACCAGCAAGCGGAATATACCAGTTCTACACCGACTCCGATGATGGAAGCCGCCTGTACATCGGTGATCGACTTGTCGTCGACAACGACGGTCTACATGGCATGGACGGAGATGTCAGTGGCTCCATAACTTTGGTGGCCGGTCAACACGAAATCACTGTCCTCTTCTTTGACCAGTACCTGGACCAAGGTCTGAACGTCAGCTACCAAGGACCGGGAATTGCCAAACAAGCTATCCCTGACCACGTCCTCCACAGATCCGCCGAGACAGGACTGCCTCAGCTCCCCGATTTTGCGAGTTGCCTATATGGACCGCAAAACGCAGCTCCAACTGGATGTGCCGCCTTTGACATGGACGGTGATACTGATGTCGATCTGGCCGACTTCATGATCTTCCAGACCAACCTCATAACGGAGTAACTCGAAATACTCGCACCGCAACAAGCCGTTTGGGGACACATTCGCATCGCCCCAAACGGCTTTCCTCCACACCTTCTCCTGCACAAAACGCTTGCCGGCGCCCTCGCTGCAGTCTTGTAAGTCCAAGCGTAGCGGCACACACCCGGAATCTACCGGAGAAAACAGGCGGTCAGCCGCTACACTTGGATAGAGCTCGCTCTACCTCCACCGCACTGTGGGATGCGAATCCTACTTGGCATGCCATCAACGAACACGCTATCATTGTCCTCATGAAATTCACCAAAATGCACGCCTACGGTAACGCTTACGTGTACGTCGACTGCCGAAAACATGCGATCGATGATGCGGCCAACCTGGCTCGCCAACTGGCCGACTCCAGCACCGGCGTCGGAGGCGATGGCCTCATGCTCCTTTACCCTTCACCGACCGCAGACGCCCGCGTCGAAATGTACAACGCGGACGGATCACGCATGAAGATGTGCGGAAATGGCATCCGCTGCGCGGCGCGATTCCTCCTCGAACTTGAACCCCAAGCCGGAACAGTAGTCTACCCCCCTCTCCAAGGCGCGGAGCTTATAAAACGTCTACAAACGGAGTCAGACCACAACCACAACCATCAGCCGATACTGGCCCGAACTGTCAACGCAATCGCCCTTCCCTCCCCCCTCAGCACAATCGAAATTCGATCTCTGGCACTGGAGACCGATGCCGGCCTGCGGCAACTATACGTGTATCTCACAAACGGCCGTGCCGACATGATCACCGTCGACGCCGGTCCCGCTTCATTATGCCTTGCAGAAATGGCCTGCACCCTCTCTGGGGAAACCGCTATAGACAGACCAGTCACCGTCGGAGGATACCAATACGAGATCACCTGCATATCCACCGGCAATCTCCACGGCGTAGTCTTCACCGATGACCTAGCCACCATTAAACTACACAAACAAGGCCCCGCCCTTGAATGTGCTTCGTTTTTCCCCGACCGTGCCAACATCCATTTCGTGCAGGTATTGGCTCCAGACCATCTGAAAATGATAATCTGGGAACGCGGCAGCGGCCCCACTCGGGCTTGCGGTACCGGCGCCTGCGCCGCCGTAATCGCCGCCAGCACCACCGGACGAGCATCCCCTGCTTGCGTCGTAGATCAACCGGGTGGCCGGCTACTTGTCGACCTCGTAAACGATGCCGTCTACCTGACAGGTGAAGCGATGATCGTCTGCTCCGGTACATGGCACCCCGACTACCGTAGCGATCTCAACCAACCACCAACGCCGAGTCGTCATTGGCATCCGGAGAAAACAGGACACTAAACGCAGCACTCACACAGAGCTTGCTCCAACTGAAAGCGACTTCAACATGACTCCGCTCATCAAGACAATGCTCCACATGGCGGCCATCCTCCCTCTGATCGCAGTTCCACCTGCCAATGGACAAACGCTTGAGCACAAAGTCGATTCCCTGATGGCCATCTACAACAAGCCGAACGTGCCCGGCGCATCCATCGCCGTCTTCCAGAACGGTAAAATCAGGCTGGCCAAAAGTTACGGCGCCGCCAATATCGAGGCGAAAGTGCCCGCAACATCCACAACCAACTACCGTCTCGCCTCCGTGACCAAGCAATTCACTGCCATGTGCATCATCATGCTCGAGCAGCAAGGCAAACTGTCGTATGACGACCCGATTGCCAAATACTTTCATGACTTTCCCGATATTGGCCAAACCATTACTATCCGCCACTTGCTCTGGCACACTTCAGGACTCGTCGATTACGAAGACCTTCTCCCACCAGGCCTGAACACCCAACTGAAGGACAAGGACGTCCTCGATTTGGTCAGCCGGCAACACGGCACTTACTTCACTCCCGGAACTCAATATCGTTACAGCAATACCGGATACGCCCTCCTGGCTCTCATAGTCGAACGAGTCTCACACCTATCCTTCGCTGACTTTCTGGAACAGAGAATCTTCAGACCCCTGAACATGTCTCACACGTTGGCATACGAAAACGGCGTCAGCACAGTGGCAAACCGCGCCATGGGATGCAAGCAGGCGGATTCCGGCTTCGTCGACGCAGACCAAAGCCTCACTAGCGCCGTTCTGGGCGATGGAGGAATATACACATCCATAGATGACTACTTCAAATGGGACACGGCCCTCTACTCCGACAAGCTCGTCCCCCGGAAAAGCCTGGAGGCTATGTTCACGCCTGGACATCTGGCTGACGGTACGCCCACAAACTACGGCTTCGGATGGCGCGTTGAGGAAAAATACGGAACGCTAATCGCCCATCACAACGGCGGCACGAGCGGCTTCAACAATGCCGTACGCCGCGCCTGGCCCGCGCGGACCACCGTCCTGGTTCTCACCAATCGCCGGGGAGGCCCTGCCCGCGAAATCGCCGATCAACTCATTCAATGGCTTCTTACTGAGCAGAATGATAGGGATAAACCATAGCAATCCAAGTCCGATCGCAGCATCAAACACCGAGAATCTACCGGGAAAAACCGGGTTCAGGCGCCACGCTTGGATAGGGCTTGCTCCATCAGGACGACACCTCCGGATTAATCTCCGGCCATGCCCACCGCCGCAGATTTCGCCACATCCGCCGGGCATCGTCCTGCATTACATATAGACACGGAACGACAACAAGTGTTACCACTGTGGCAAACGCCAGACCGAACGCTATCGACACGCCCATGGGAATCAGGAATTTCGCTTGCAGTGATGTCTCACAAAGCAGCGGTGCCAATCCCAGAACCGTGGTGATCGATGTAAGAATGATTGCTCGCAATCTCGCCAATCCTCCCTGCACCACAGCCTCATGAATCTCCTCTCCCACAGCCACGCGTCGATTGATAAAGTCAACCAGAATCAATGAGTCGTTAACCACGATCCCCGTCAAAGCCACCAATCCGATCAGCGAAAGGAAGGTTAATGGATATCCCATAACATAATGGCCGATCACCGCACCGATAAGGCCGAACGGAATCGCCGTCATAACAATCACCGGCTGAATGTAGCTCTTGAACAAGGCAACCAGTATCGTAAAAACAAGTATTAGGGCAATCGTCTGATCGCGCTTCAGCGACGAGAAGCTCTTGGCAAACTCCTCTTGGTCACCCCTGAACGCATATGACACACCGGCATAATCGTGACACCACCCATCAAGCCTCGGAATAAGCTCAGTCAATATCTCCTTGGCGTTTGCCACATGCTGGTCGACATCAGCACTCACCGTCACCGTCCGCTTCTGATTCATCCTCCTGATCGTAGCGTAGCCCGTCCCCTCACTGATCCTGGCCACCTCTGATATGGGAACAAGCTGCCCCCCACCCACAGCAACCCGCATCTGACAAAGATCGTCGATCCGTGTCCTGAAAGAGGCCGGATACCTGACCATTATCTTCACATCCTCACGCTCTCTCTGGATCTTCCGCGCCTCTAACCCGTAGAACGCCGCCCGAATCTGCATTGCCAGGCTCTGTGTGGTTAAACCCAACGCCCGCCCCGAATCAAGCAACTCAATCTGCACCTCCCGCTGACCGGCGTCGAAGTTGTCCTCAATGTCATAGACGCCCGCGTATTCCCGCAGTGCGCTCTTGATCTTGGAAGTCACTGCCACAAGATCACCCAGAGACTCACCCGCCACCTCAATGCTTATTGGCGCCCCGCCCGGGCCACCGTGCATCGGCCTGAAAGTCAGCGAATTGACTCCCGTAACGCCTGCGGTCCTCTCACGCATTTGCAGCGTGATCTCATCCGATGAGCGATCCCGCTCCTCAGCCGGCAGCAGTTCGATGATCATCTGGCCATGGTGCGTCTGTATCTGCCCCAACGCACTTCCAGTATTCCCAAACGAAAGCTGCGTGCCAACCAGAGTAAACCGCGTATCCATCTCCGGAACATCGTCTGATGCCCGCTCAATAACCTGCATAACCTTGTCAGTCTCGTCCAACGGACTCCCGGTCGGCAACTCCGCTGCAGCAATGAGTGTCTCAGCATCCATGTCTTGAAAAAACACAACTTCTACGATTCCGCCGCCTATTAAGCCGCCAATGGCAATCAGGCAGGCTAGTGCAATACCCATAGTCACATAACGATAGCTCACCGCCCTGCGAAGCAGCGCCGCATATCCCTTGCGTATTCGATTCTCCAGAATGCCATGCTGAGCATCACGCAACCACCAGCGAAAACGCGCCCACGGGCCGGCATGCCTCTCCCGTCGCCTGGCCTCCCTCCTGGCCGCCTTCGCAAACGATTCCGCCAAATGCGATGGAAGAATCGTAAGCGCTTCAAAGAGGGATATACTCAAAGACAGAATGACGATCACCGGGAGAATACCCATGAAATCCCCCATCGTGCCGCTAATGAACAACAACGGAGCAAAAGCCACTATCGTGGTCACTATCGCACAGGTGACCGGCTTGGCCACCTCCTCCGCCCCCTCCACCGCCGCTAACTCAGGAGCAACGCCATTCTCAATCTTCGTGAATGTATGCTCCCCCACAATGATTGCGTCATCCACCAGCATTCCCAGAACGACGATCAGCCCGAACGCCGAAATCAGGTTCAACGTGATGCCCGCCCACTTCATCGCCACCATCGTACCCAATATCGCCAGCAACAGGCCCATCATCACCCAAAACGCCACTCGCCAGTTCACGAAGAAAAGCAAAGAAAGGAAGACGAATACAAGCCCCCACAGACCATTGCGTCGCAGAAGATCCAACCGCCCATCTATGTAACGAGCCAGATTCGTGTGTGTCTTCAACTTCCCATACCGCGGGTACGGATCCAGCCGAGCCTGCTCGTAGATTTCCACCAACCCCTTGTCCCGACCCAACAACCGCTCCATCCACGTGCACTCGAACGGCTCATGGTTCTTGCCTGCCACCAGAGCCTTCACCTTGCGGGAAATACTAATAGCGTCCTGACTGGGCGTCTTGGACACGGTTACACTCACTCCCGGCTTTCCATCGATGCGCGAGCGCAAGTCGACATCCTCAAACCCGTCTATCACAGTAGCCACGTCGCTCAGTCGTACTATCCTCCCGTCACCATCAGCGCGGACTATGAGATTCTCCAACTCCTCTCCGCAATCCTTTTCACCCAGTGTCCTTACAGCTACGTTCGCGCCGACAGTCTTAACCTGCCCGCCCGGAAGATCCATATTCCCCCGGGTTATGGCGTCCGTAATCTCCGTGAATGAAATACCGTACCGAATCAACTGATCCGGACGCACCTCCACGCTGATCTCATCGCTCCGCGTTCCCGAAAGCTGAGCTTCAGTTATTCCATCGAGAGCCAGAATGTCATCGCGCAGCCTCTTGCCCACATACTTCAACTGCTCGTCGGTCATATCACCATACCAGGAGGCGGAAATAACCGGTAAAGTAGGCTCAAAGCGGCTGACGATAGTCTCCTCAGCCTCTTCGGGAAAATCGTCACGAGGGATTGTGTCTATCGCGTTCTTAATGTCCGTAACTACTCGATCGACGTCATCCACTTCGTTGTAGAGCACTGCGGCAATGGAACTCATCCCCTCAGAAACCGTCGTATCGAGCTTCTCGATTCCTTCGATATCCTTGATCTGCTCCTCGATCTTCAGGCTGATTCCCTTCTCTACTTCTGCCGGAGATGCGCCAGGGTAGCTCGTGATTATCATCACCTGATTCGGACGCGTCTCAGGAAACATCTCCCGCACTAGCGTAAATGCACTATAGGCGCCACCTAACATCAAGGCGTACATCAGCAAACTGACAATAATGGGATTCTCAACGCTCAGTCGTGGAAGTGACTTCACTTGTTGCCCCTCCCGTCTGCAACATCCCGCTGCGAACTTCCGTCAACGTCAGATCGCCTCACAGCTATTCCGTCGTACAAGAGATCGAGGTTGCTGACCACTACGACATCACCGGCACTGACATCGCCATGTATAACAGCATCGTCAACAAGAAAGCGATCAATCGACACTCTGCGGGACAACGCCACATCTCCCTCGACAACATACACCACATCATTCACCACAGTGGTTCGCGGCACCACCAGTATCTCACGCATGAGCGGCCCTGCTATATCCGCCTTGACAAAACTCCCTGGCATAAGCGGCACCTGCCTCGCCTCATTGTCGATCTCCACGTACACCTCGAATGTGCGCGTGCGCTCATCGGCCGCCGGCGAAAGCCTGGATATCTGCCCCTTCCACTGACACGCCGCGAAGCTCTCCACATAAACTGAAACTTCTGCTCCCACCGACACGCGACTGCGAACCGAAACAGGCAGAAGTAGCGGAACCTCGATGTGCCGAAGATCGACCAAACCAAGAACGCGACTTCCCAACTGTACGCGATCACCAACGTTGACGTGAACAGTCAAAACCTCTCCGGAGAACGGAGCGACTATCGCACACTTTTCAGTGTTCAGCTTCGCCCGCTCCGCCCGAGCCATGGCCCCCGCCTCCTCAGCATTCAAACCAAGTCGCCGCGGTTCAAGCAAGGCGTACTGATTATCCACCTCCTGTTTCGCTCGTAGCGCCGCCTGATACTGCAACCGAACACTGTCCAACTCCGTCTTGGGCGCCACACCATCCTCATGAAGCCGCCTCACCCGAGCAAGCTCATCACCCGTGACCGTCAGATCCGCGTCCGCTATCTCACGCAAAGCTCCAAGATTGTCACGCTCCACTGACAACTGTGCCCTCTGCGCTTTGACCGCCATTAGCTGACTTTCAGCCTCCAGCAGATCCTGTTCGTATTGGCGGCTATCAAGCCGAACCAATACGTCCCCAGCCTTGACACTCACACCCTCGTCCAACCCACCAACCAGTTCCACAACCGAGGCAGACACCTCTGCCGTGATTGTCGCCGACCTAGCTGCCCGAGCTGTTCCGAACCCGTGAATCACCTCGCGAATATCGCGCGGAGTGAGCTCCAGCGTATCTACCAATGGGGCACGAACCGACCCGCTCGTCCTCTGAGGAGTGGGCTTATGAGCAATCAAATAGCTCACAAAAGCGACCGACAACCCCAGCGAGCCCCCTATCAATACCAGCGATACTATCACTTTGCGAACCATGAACACCTCAGTATTCCACCATAGCGCTGTAAATCCAAGCGTAGCGCCAAACACCAAAAACCTGCCGGAAAAAACCGGGGCCAAACGCAAGACTTGGATAGCGCTTGCTCTAAATGCCCGACTCCCGGCCAAGACGCCCGATTACAAATCTAAACCACCGCTACACACGGCAGTCTGCAACAGCCTCCGGCCGCCCGCAAGTGATCCATCCACAGAATCCATCACCAAACCCTGCAGGCCATACACCCCATTATCATTCAAGACAAGTGTAGGGGGAACTTGAATACCTTACGCCACAGCCTTACATTGCCCCAAACCCTTAAAGGAGAAGCCAAATGGCAAAGCAGTATATTGCTGACATGACTGCCGGTGAACACGTGGAGTCAAACGTATTCCTCATAGCATCAAAGGACCTGCGCACTACCAACAATGGCGCCCTGTACATCCACACGGTCCTCAGCGATCGTACTGGCCAAATCCCCGCTCGCATGTGGCAAGCATCGGAAGTTCTGTATAACGCCCTTCCCGATGGCGGATTCGTTGAACTGAAAGGGCGAACGGAAAGCTACAAAGGCAACCTCCAGTTCATCATCGATGCCATCCGTCCCATAGACCAGGATAAGGTCGACTTGGCCGACTTCCTCCCGGCTACCGACAAAAACGTCGACCAGATGTGGGACCGAATACTGGAGATCCTCCGAACAATCAAGAACAAGGATCTGCAACTCCTCATCAAAAACTTCGTTACGGATGATGACCTTGTCAGGCAATTCAAGAGATCACCGGCGGCCGCCACAATGCACCATGCCTTCATAGGTGGACTCTGCGAACATACGCTGAACGTGCTGGAGCTGGCAACACTGGTCATACCCCGTTATCCCGAGGTCAGTCTCGATCTCGTGCTGGCTGGCATCTTCCTCCACGACCTGGGCAAAACCGCCGAGCTCAACTGCGACACAGCCTTCACCTACTCCGACCAGGGACAATTACTCGGACATATCAACATAGTCACCGGATGGATAGAAAAAGCCTGTGACAAAACAGGTCGAGAATCCGGTAAGCCATTCCCCGACAAGATCAAATGGTCACTGCAGCATTTGGTACTGTCCCATCATGGACAGTATGAGTTTGGTAGTCCAAAACTGCCGGCCACTCCCGAGGCCGTCGCCATCCATCACCTCGACAACTTGGATGCCAAGCTCAATACCTACATCAAGGAGATCGCCAACGACCGCGACCCGAAAAGCTCCTGGACCAACTATAATCATTTGCTAGGAACGAAGGTCTACAAAGAAGATGTAATGAACGTCAGGCCACCGGCAACCTCCTGAGCAGTCAAGATCATGCAACCGTGTGATTACATCGCCGTTTAGGCCGAACGTAGCGTCAAGCAATGAGAATCCTCGGAGCAAACAGCGGTACGAGCGCTACACTTGAATAGAGCTTGCTCTAGACTCTCTGGAGAATGTGCGCATGGACTATACTCAGATCACCGGTGAGCAACAGCAAAGCATGCTCAAGACCATCGGCGTCAAAAGCGTTGAAGAACTGCTGGCGCCGATTCCAGACAAGCAAAGATTGAAAGATAAGCTGAACCTCCCCGTTGGGTGCTCCGAGATGGAACTGCTTGCGGACCTGGAGTCACTTGCCGCCAAAAACTGCCATGTAGGTAAGCGAGTCTGCTTTCTCGGCTGTGGTGCCTACGACCACTTCATACCCACGCTCGTAGACCACTTGGCCATGCGCGGCGAATTCCTCACGGCCTACACCCCCTACCAAGCGGAGGCGTCTCAAGGGACTCTGCAAGCCTTCTACGAGTTCCAGACAATGATCTGCCAGATAACCGGAATGGATATTGCCAACGCCTCTCTCTATGACGGTGCAACCGCCGTGGCTGAAGCAGTATTGATGGCCGGCACTTGCAGCAAGAACCACCGCGTACTCGTTTCCCAAGCCTGCAACCCCGATACGCTTGAGACGCTGAAAACCTATGCAAAGGAACAGAGCCTGGAAATCGACACCGTCCCCCTCGCTGACGGACAAACAGATTGCGACGCTTTGAAGGCCGCAGTAGACAACCAGACCCTGGCAGTGGTAGTCCAATTCCCAAACTTCTTCGGAATCCTGGAACAACTCCAGCAGATTGTCGATACCGCTCATAATGCCGGCGCCCAAGTGATAGTGTCCTACGATCCGGTCGCAGCCGGTATGTTTACCAGGCCTGGGGAATTCGGAGCCGACATCGTCGTCGGAGAAGGGCAGCCATTGGGCATACCACTACAGTACGGCGCCCCCTTCCTCGGATTCATGGCGGCCAAGGAAAGCTACCTACGGAAAATACCCGGAAGACTGGTGGGAGTGGCAAAAGACAAAGACGACTCCCGTGGTTTCTGTCTTGTGCTTCAAACCAGAGAGCAACACATCAAGCGCGAACGGGCAACCAGCAATGTTTGCACGAACCAGGGGCTGATGGCCATGCGTGCCGCGGTCTACATGGCCTCAATGGGACGCAGCGGGCTGGCCAAAGTCGCTGAATTGTGTTTCGACAAGAGCCACTACGCAGCCGCCGAAATAGCTAAGCTCGAAGGGTTCTCCGTCCGATTCAAACAACCCTTCTTCAAGGAATTCGTTGTTCAAACCAATCGCAATATCCCAGATCTCCTCGCTTGTTGCAGAGAGGAAGGCATTGACGCTGGAGTCCCCATGCACCGATGGTTTACGGATATGGAAGATTGCTTTGCCATTGCCGTCACGGAAAAGCGAACCAAGCAGGAAATCGATGCTCTTGTTACAGTATTGCGAAAATCTTAAACACGATGAATGTGGTTGATCAAAACCAAGACCCGGGCAGCAGGAAGACTGAACGACATGGCTATCGATCCATCAATCAATGAATCTCAAGAACTCCCGCTAATCTTTGAACTCTCCTCACCCGGCAACTGCGCTGTATCCCTGCCGGATTCGGATGTTCCCGAAACAGATCGCGCCTCGTGCGTCCCCAGCGACCTTCTGTCCGGCGGCGGAAACAACCAACTGCCTGAAGTCGGCGAACTGGACGTAGTACGCCACTACACGCGACTTGCCCACAGAGTGTTCAGCATCGATGAGCACATCTACCCTCTGGGTAGCTGCACTATGAAGTATAATCCGCGAATCAACGAACGAGCGGCCGCCATGCCCGGCTTTATGAACGTTCACCCACATCAGAATATAGCCGACGTTCAAGGTATTCTGGAGCTGATGTATCGCACCCAGCGAATGCTTGCGGAAATCTCAGGACTAGCCGATGTCACCCTTCAGCCGGCCGCCGGAGCCCATGGCGAGATGACCGGACTCATGATGATTAACGCATATCATCGAGACCGCGGGTGCAAACGAGAGGTCGTGCTGGCACCAGACAGTGCCCACGGTACGAACCCGGCTAGTTGCACTATCTGCAGCATGAAAAGCACCAAGATCAGGTCGCGAGCCGACGGACGCGTCGATCTCGATGATCTGAGATCGAAAGTTGACGAAAATACCGCCGCCCTCATGATCACCAACCCCAATACCTGCGGAGTGTTCGACGATCAAATAGCCGACATCGCCGACATCATTCACGCTGCCGGTGCCCTACTCTACTACGACGGGGCAAACATGAACGCCACTATGGGTATCATTCGCCCCGGCGATGTCGGAGTCGATGTGATGCACTTTAATACGCACAAGACCTTCAGCACCCCGCACGGAGGCGGAGGGCCGGGAGCAGGCCCGGTTGGAGTATGTGACAAACTTCGCCCCTACCTTCCACGCCCGCACGTTGTTCGAAATGATGCCGGCGACTTCGATCTCAATTACAATATTCCCAAAAGCATCGGCAAAGTCCGCTCTTTCTATGGACAGGTAGGCATAATCGTCCGCGCCTACGCCTACCTTCGCGCCCTCGGCCGTGATGGACTGCGCCGCGCTTCCGAACAAGCGGTCCTCAATGCCAACTACATTGCCGCCAAGATCAAAGAGCACTACCCCCTGCCCATTCCCGGCCCCTACGCCCACGAATTCATCACCGTGCCCGATTTTGAGCGTATGGGAATAACCGAACGTGATTTCGCCAAGCGGCTGATAGATCATGGAATTCACCCACCAACGATGAGCTGGCCCATAATGCACTGCCTCATGGTCGAACCTACCGAAACCGAGTCGCTTCGCGCCCTCGACCGCTTCTGCCAAGTCATGATCAAAATGACTGACGAAGCGCAGAGCAATCCGGACCTCCTCCGAAACGCCCCCCACAATACCGTCGTGGGAAGATTGGACGATGTCGCCGCTAACCGTAAACCAAACGTTCGCTGGATGGCCAACTCCCCCGCCTAGCAAAGCGGACCGCACAGTCTCAACGACCTTTCCCGGCTGTCGCCACAGGCAAGCCTGCCGCGAGACAACCTGGCCCGATAATCATCGAGCCCTGCCCCCACACACAGCCCCTCTCCTCAACCAACCGCACCATTTACATTGGGTTTCCTGCTCATAAACAGCGAATTCCGCACCGATAGAGCATGTACATTGTGCACGCTTACCATTTGCGCGCACTTGGTCCTAATAGAACAACACGCTCATCGGAGTTCGGCAATGAACAGCTTTTCAATCAGATCAACCGTCGCCCTGCTAGTTATCCTCTTCTGGGGCTCCGCACTGATGGCGGAGGAGACCCCAAAGAAGATCGTCATCGTGCATAGCTACGAGAAGGACCACATCTGCGGTCAACCTCAGCATGACGGCGTGCTGGAAGCCCTGGCTGCTGCCGGTTGGACAGAGGACAAAAACCTTAAGGTCGAGTCCTTCTTCATGGACACCAAAAAGACATACACCTCGCCAGAGCAAATAGAGGAACGAGGACGCCTCGCTCTGGAGATGATTCAAACAGCCAAGCCCGATGTCGTTGTAACCGTGGACGACAACGCCGCACGGACAGTGATGATCCCCCTGGCCAACCAGACTCCCGTTGTCTTCAGTGGAATGAATGGTCAACCGGAGAAATACAACGACTTCAAGCACTTCATGGAAAACCGCAAACACCCGGGCGGCACAGTGACCGGCGTATACGAGAAACTGCACGCATCAACATCCATCAAGGTCCTCCAGGCCGTGCTTCCGGAAATGAAGAAGGTCCTTGCCATTGTTGACACGTCGCCGACAGGCAAGGCCATCACCACTCAGCTTCAACTGGAATTCAAGGAGCAACCGCCCGTAGTTCCATGTGATATCGTTACCGTATCAAGCTTCGAGGAATTCCAAGAGTTGATCCTCACCAAGGTCAATGAGGACGATGACATCTCGGCGATATACTCCATGGTACTCTCCATCAAGGATGCCGAAGGCAAGACCTACACAGCCCCCGATGTGTTTCGTTGGCAATTAGCCAATTGCCAAAAACCTAGTATGGCACTGAACTACTTCTTTGCAAAGCTGGGGCTGTTCGGCGGCGCTGCCGTTGACTTTAAAGCCATGGGAAAGCAGGCCGGAGAGAAGGTTGCCCGCATACTCTCGGGCACCCCCGCTGGCGATTTGCCAATCGAAGATGCTCGAAAATACGCAATCGTATTCAATACCGCACGAGCTAAACGCCTGGAAATCGAAATACCGTTTGCAATACTGGGTGCGGCTGATTTTGTGTATGACACTATACCCCTTGAGTAAACAACATCATGTAACACAATCATAAGGCATAAACCTCATATGTGCTGGAAGAACCAATAGGTACGGTTACCCCTGTGGTCTACTCGCTCCGATCCAAGCTGTTTCTGGCAACACTCGCAGTGCTCGCCGTACCCATTGCATCGCTGGGGATATTCGTCCTGCGCTCCTTCAACTATCATATAGAAACTCACAAACAGCATGTACTGGCGGCGGACCTATCAGCAGCATCTCTGGTCTACATGAACCAGTTCGAGAAGCTGCGCGGCATCGCACAGGCCATCTCCTCGGAAAACACAACCAAGGTCACCCTGCACCTTGGTGTCAGAGCCCAACTCCGCGACTACCTCTCCGAGCGCGCGCAGAAGCACGGAATCAACATGGTGATCGTAACCGATGCACATGGCAAAGTGTTCTGCCGCGCGGGAAGCGAGGCCTTCGGAGACGACTACTCGGACAAGGAGCTCGTCAAACAGGCTCTTCTTGGCAATACCATCACCAGCACTGAACGGGTCACAAACGAACTGCTGGCCACTGAGGGGATCGATCTTGAAGGACGTCCCTCCGCCGATGACGCTATGCTCGTCGCTCAGGTCGCCTGTCCCATCACACTCAAGGACGAGCTAATCGGCGCAGTTGTTATTGGCTTTCTCCTAAACGGCAACGATGTTCTAATCAAACAAATGGCCGCAGTGCTGCAGGATGCCGATATCGTCATCCGCCAGCACGACATCCGTGTAGCCTCAAGTCTGCTGCCCGCGGACCAAGCACCAACCTCGGACTTCGCCATTCTGTCCGGCACGTCCTCCACGAACGATGCAACTGCCTTTTCCACCATCGCGGTCATGGGCAAGAAGTACATGAGCACGGCGTCTCCTCTCTATGACCACTCCGGAAGAGAGGTCGGGCAGTTGATGGCTCTGGCCGACGTGGACAGCATCAATGCTCCCATTGCCAATATCCGCGACCGAGTCCTCATCATCGGCGGCGCAGGAACACTGTTGGCCATACTCATATCAGGGGCTCTCTCCAAAAGCCTGGCCAGGCCCATCCACGAACTGGCCTGCGCCATGGAGGCCTTGGGCAAAGGCGATCTCACTCTCCAATTACGACATACCGGCAGGGACGAAGTCGGACAGTTAGCTGTTGGGTTTAACCGTATGTCGCAGAACCTGCTCAACAGCCGCAAGCAACTGGAGCGGTCTCGTGAGCAATCAGCCGCACAAGCCGAGGAACTCAGGGCCGCCCTGGAAAACATATCAGAACGCACAAGCGAGATCGAACAGGCCAACGCCAAGCTGAATGATGAAATTGCCTATCGTATCCACGCCGAGGACGCTCTTCGCGCCGCTCGTGACGAATTGGAGTCACGAGTTCAAGAGCGGACCGCGGAGTTGGCCCGCGCCAACCGCGATCTGGAGTCAGAGGTAAGCGAACGGCGGCAGGCAGAAGAGAGCCTTCGCGAATCCAATGCCTCAGTCGTCGACGCACTTCGCCGCGAGCAACTGACCTCCACTCAGCTGGAGGCAACCATGAAGCAGTTGGAGGAGGCCACGCAGGCAGCTCAAACATCGACACGCGCCAAGAGCCAGTTCCTGGCCAACATGAGCCATGAGATTCGCACCCCGATGAACGCCATCATCGGCTACGCGGATATGATGTATCGGGATAGCGTCTCCAATCCGCTTTCTCCCCAACAGGCGGAGGCTGTGGCAGCCATCACCTCCAGCGGAAGGCATCTGCTTGACCTCATCAATGAGATCCTCGACCTCTCCAAGATCGAAGCCGGCGAAATGCAGCTTGAGATAACCACTTGCCATCTGCAGGACATACTCGCCAGCGTGTCATCCATAATGAAGCCACTGGCCGGAGAGAAGAGGATCGACTTTGGAATAACCAACGTAGGCCCGATCCCGGAGACCATCCAGAGCGATCCGATACGCCTCAAGCAGACGATCATGAATCTCACGGGCAACGCGGTAAAGTTCACGGATGATGGCAAAGTAGAAATAGTCATCCGACTGGAATCCACGAACGCCGGACCGATGCTCGGCTTTGAAGTGAACGACACGGGTATAGGTATTGCCCAAAACCATTTGGAGAAAGTGTTCGAACCGTTTTCCCAAGTAGACAGCTCATCTACCCGCAGGTTCCAGGGGACTGGATTAGGATTAGCCATTAGCCGCCGCATTGCCGACGCGCTGCACGGCAGCCTCACAGCAACGAGCGTCGTCGGCCAGGGAAGCACCTTCAAGCTATCCATACCCACAGGCAGCCTGCAGGGCGTCAGCATGCTCGACAGCCTGGCAGACATGGGCACAGCCAAGAACGCCCCGGCAGAAGAGACCCACACGATGTTCTTGGGCAAAGTACTAATTGCCGAGGACTCGCCGGTGAATCGAGTCCTGCTCACTCGCATGCTCACGCGCATGAACATCGAGGTCATCACTGCCGACAACGGAGAAATGGCAATCGTTCGCACCAACACCGACAAGCCCGACATGATCTTCATGGATTGGCAAATGCCGATTATGGACGGCATGGAGGCCACCATGCGACTGCGGGCCGAAGGCAACAACATCCCGGTAATTGCTCTGACGGCAAACGCGATGCAGGGAGATAAGGAGAAATGCCTAGCAGCGGGATGCAACGATTTCCTTACCAAGCCGATCGACCACCGCGAATTGACCAGAACTCTCAGCGAGTACCTGCGCCCGGCGGAACATTCTCCTCAGACGAGTTAGGATAAACCCGACTCACGCGAAGCACTCGAACGCCGGCCGCTCTGGAGCCTCCTCATCGCCTGACGCTGCATTGGGGCGAGTAGCGATTCAGGGTTAAAAGAAGGCGTTCGGCACATCCAGCAACCCCAGGCACAACCACACCCACTGACGCTGCATCCTGCGACTCTTCTTGTTTAAACCAATTGGCTTTCCAAGCAAGAGTAAGCGCAGCAATAAGAAGCATAAGAAGTCCGATAACCATTCGCCACTGGTTAATCTTCACCTGTCTTTCGGCGGCGGCAGCAGATCGCTCAGACGGCGTCAGGCTGGTCGGACCTCCCTCTGGCCTGTCGGGCTTGCTCATGGAAGCGACGGCAGCCTTCTTCTGCGCCTTGACATCCTTCTTGGCAAGCTTCTTCTTGGCTTTTGCCAACTTCCGCTCATCTTTGGGATCGACCATGAGATAGTTGCTCCAAGAATCCATAGCTCTGTCTTCTCACGAAGGGAGCGCTAGCCACCCTCCATGCCGCCGGGTCCCATAATAGCATCTTTATCGGCGATGGCCATATACATAACAACAGCAGCAAAAGACCGCATCAAAAGCCCAACTGCGCTCCACCGGCCAAGGCGGTCGATTATGGGACACGGGAACCGCCTGTCCGGTCGTATTGATCTCAATTTCTACACCACCAAGCCGATATCGTAGAGTGTATCAGCCTTGGCGGGACTGCGCCACTAACGTGACCAGCGGGAAACGTCTATGCTTCTAATCCCCATTGATGCCCTGAAGCCCGGAATGGTACTGGCTCAGCCCGTATACCATCCCCTGTGCCACCAATGCGTCCTTCTGACCAAGGAGACGACACTCCAACACAAGTACATCAAGCGTCTGCACGAGTTGGAAGTCACTCACGCCTGGATTGACTTTCCCGGATTCGAAGAGGTGGACAGCCGGATCAACGACGATATTTCGGCCGGACACATGCGACTTTATGAGGTTTTTAACGAATCCGTCAACACACTGGAGAGGAAGGTCGAGGTCAAAATCAACCTCTCGCAGTACACGCGGGCAGTGCGCAACATGCTCGCCAACATTGTCGATGACAGCGACCATGAGGTGCTTACCCACCAGCTGTTGACCTGCAACACGACACTTCCGGGGCACTCGGCCAACTGCTGCTACCTGGCGTTGCTGATCGGGGCCCACATGACAGGTTATCTGCGCAACGAGAGAAGCACGCTTCCGGCGAAGGTGGCGGAAAACACAAGCGAGCTCGGCGTAGGTGCTTTGTTGCACGACATTGGCAAATTGACAATGCCGGACGACATGCAGAACAAGGGCATCATGGACCCGGAAGCCCAGTGGCGGGAATACCAGTATCACGTGCGTGTAGGGTACGACCACGCGAGAGAGCACGCCTCGGTTGTTGCGGCCAACATCATCCTCAATCATCACCAACGGTTTGACGGCACGGGTTTTCCAGCACGAAAGCCGCGAGACGAAACACAGCCCGCAATTCCGCTGCGGGAAAGACAAATCCATATATTCGCAAGAATAACGGCGGTGGTTGATGCATTCGATCATTTGCTTTGCCCGGACGGGACTCCGGTTCCGACTATTCGAGCGATCCATGCCCTCAAGAGCCCGGCTTTCAACGGCTGGTTTGATCCGGTAGTAGTGGAGACTCTGCTGCGGCTTGTCCCCCCCTTCCAGTTGGGCTCGATAGTGGTACTCTCTGACGGCACGCAGGCCGCGGTAATCGGGAACCATCCGGAGGCTCCGTGCCGGCCATTGATACGCATTCTGCAGAAGAACCTGACGGACGGAAATCCAAAGGCGGCTAGCCGACAATTGGACCTGAGGATGTGCCGTAATCTGGACATCATTGCGGTTGACGGAGTTGATGTCCGGCCCTACCTGTTCAGCGGGGAGCTGGAACCGGTCACCTAACCCAATTCTCCCGACCACTCTTAACGGTTGACTAGTGATGGGGCCGAGAGCGAGTAGCGTCTGCTGGCTACCGGTATGCGCGAGTAGCGCTGGCCGGTGGTTGAGCCGGCGCCATCTGCTTGCGTAGAGCCCTGGCTGGAGAGGCGTTTTGGCCAGTGGCCAAGCGGATCTACTTGGAAAGCGCGCCGGACCGATGCCGAGCTTGGCTTCGTTTTGTAGTTTTTGTGCGGCTGAGGGTTTGGGCGGCTCGGCTGTCGAGAGATGGTAGTCGAGGTGAGTCAGGCGTGTTTCGGCAGCCGGTTCGGGGAGTACGCGGTCGGCGATGGGTTCGTTTTGTATTCTTCTTTCGGGGGTTGTGGCACGTGCTCTGGCGGCGGTTGTTTGGCATCGGAGCCAGCCGTTGGGTTCGTTTTGTAGTTTTGTTTCGGCGGCAGTCTTGGGGCGATCTTGTGCGGCGCGGGTTTGGCCTTTGGCGGCGTTGGTGGGTTCGTTTTGTAGAATTCTGCGGCGCGATGGCGGCTGAAAGCGAGCGTTGGGTTCGTTTTGTAGAATTCTGCGGCGCGATGGCGTCTGTGGAGTTGCGTTGGGTTCGTTTTGTCTTTTTCTGGGGATGGCTGAAGAACAGCTTTGGGATTCTGGTGTGAGTCTGGTTCGCTGGCCGTTGGGTTCGTTCTGTAATTTCATATCTCGCCATCCTTTCAGGCCCGGCGGCCGCATTGTGGCCAGGGGCGGCAGAGTAGACCGGCGCGCGGACAGAAACGGCGCAATCACCGATTCCAAGCTTGCCTCTGTAGAGAGGAGACTTGGTGACGGCGACGTCGTCGTTGGCAAACCAGCCAATCAGATTATTACCACGCAGCTACTCGGGAATCCTTCAGTTGGCCTCCTTCTTGGGCTTGAAATGCGGGTAATATGAGAACCCGGCCCTACCCTAATATATAGCGAACTTTGTGTGGGGTCAATATCGTTTTCGGTTTTTGTTTGTATGGCCATTTGGGCAAGTTTGTTGGGTTTGGCGGGCAATGGATCAGGGGAGATGGTGTTCTTGGCCAGAACGGGCTGTATTAGATTGCGGCGTCCGGTCCCGGTTCTCTGAGATAAGCCTTCATGTTTGATGGGGCTCTTGGAGGAATGAGGATCCGGTTGCTGGCACAGGCCGTTATGAGTATATGTAGGAGATGTCAATGGGAAGGTTTGTCCTTTCGGCACGCAACGATTGCGATGTCACATTCTGGTGTTCTGTAAGCCCTCTGCTGGGTACATACATTGGATGACCCGGCTGGAGATGATGTTGGACCAACGACTGCGCGACTTGCCTGTAGGCAGGCGGAAGAAGGTTAAGAGTGTTACGAAGAAGGGGAATCGGGGCAAAGAATGGGTGCCTGTCCCGCAATTTGGCATTTCCCGCATTTCTTCGAATGATCGCTTGTGCTAATGGAGAAGCCCCATGAAGTATGCTCTTGCCCTGATTGTCCTGGCGGTGGCGATATATCTCGTTAGGCGTCGGTCACGTGCCCAAAGTGCCACTTCATCCAAGTTCGGCAGCCTCGAAGAGAAGCTCGAAACGCTCGCAAAATGTGGCATCACCCTCGCTCCCTCCTTCACAACCGATGATCTCTTGGAGTCCTGGAGTAGGGACGAATATGAAAACGAAGGATATGAGTTGCTGCTCGTTGCTCTCGGCTCAACGAAAGAAACGGAGCCATTCAGAAACCGATGCACGAACCTGTGGCATTTTGACACAGAATGCATCGAAGATGATGGCGACTACAAACGAATCGCAGAGCGCATGTTGGAGTTGTCCGATGGCGTGCTCAGATTACAGGACATCAGAGACCATGTTGACGTCGAAGGCGAGCAAGCGTGGCTGTCCTTCGAATTCAATGACCGCACGATCAAGATCGAATGCAAAGTGCAGCATGATTGGGTTGACGAAAGCGTTTTCGGGCGATTCGTTGAGATCCTCAAAGAAGCCGATCCAACAAGGGTGTTTATTTACCATGATCTTGGTGGTCAAGACTGCATTCTCGGGTGTGTCTCCCGCAACAACTTCGAGAAACTGAAGGGCGCGGGCATTCCCTTTGTCCCGCTTCGCTGAATGAGAATGAGCGACCAAGCGAGACCTTCGGCAGGCGCCTATACCGCCAGGGAAGAACACGGGACAGTGGGGCTGTTGAATAACTCATGGTTTTACGCCATTAAGCTGCCCGCATTGCGCAAAAGGTTTCATGCGCTCAGGTTGCGGCCTCGTCATGCATATCCCCTTTCCCAAGCATTGCGGCGCAACCACACTCTGGGCAGACACCGCTCACGTTCCCCCGTAAGGAGTAGCCACAGTTGTGGCACGCACCAACCTCGCTGCGTTTCTTGACGAGCAGACAGGCGATGCCACCAATGCCCGTAAGCACAGCCAATGTCCGCACAGGGAAGTCCAGCACCTGATGCCCAAAGGGCAAAGTGGAGATCTGCGGCCCAGTCCACACTGCGAAGAACCCTTGTGGTAAAAGCCAGGTTTTCCACCAGATCTTGCAGCGAGAATGCTCGAACCCCACGCCGCACCATTGTTGTGCAAAAGCAAAGACATATCGTTCACTGGCAAAACTTACAACTGCAGAGCAGATACAAACGCAGAGTAAACACAGTCCGAGGGTCTTTCTCATTTGGGCACCACCTCCGCCAAGCAGACCCCACTCACCTTTCCCTGAGGGCACACCGGCGGGAGAGCATCTCAGGGCCAGCAATAGGAGAACGCCAGCAACTGCTCCCAGAATCACCCATGCGAAGAGGCTGGCTAGGCACAACTACGCGGGCGATACGAGGCATGGCCAGAACAGTATCAACAAGGCTGTCGGTGTCAACGAAAGGCCTGTGGATTTTCTGCATTGACGTGTGTGTCACCGGGATTACACCTATTGCGCATCGCACGACGGTTACGCGAAGCAGTCTGACTAATCAAGTTTGGCGATAAGCCGAGTTACTCCTCCTTCGTTCCCTCCAACAACTCCTCGAAGTCCGGAACGAGACTTTTGACTGCTTCAGCGAAACTGGTCACATCACCACACAGGTCCCCCGAATCTTCGCCACCACAGCTATAGACGGTCCCGGAAAACAGAACCTCCTCTGCGTCGGAATAAGTCACGCTTTCACTTGTTCCGCCAGCACAAGAAGCGTTGTCGCCAAGCTCGCAAGCTCTGATGTTATTCGTTACAAGCGATTCCTTGACGCCGGCAAACTGTTCTTCTGTAACCGCATATTCCTCATTTGCCAATATCTCACCGTAGCTATCTATCACGACTTTGGCGGTATCAGCGGTTAGCGTAATAGTGTAGCTTCTGTGATACTCTGGCGGCACGGAACTGTCCTGGAATGAGTACGTAATCCCAGTAATCGCTTCCAGAGTACTGTCATCCAGATAATCGAAGATGCAACCTGGAATTGCTACAGCAAGAAGAGGCATTAGGAGAGTCAGGTTCAAAGTTTCCTTCCGTTTCATGGAAATCTCACTCCAATCAATTGAATACCCCAAGACCTTCACAACTCAATAGTTTTAGCTCGCGGATTAGCTTACGCCAAAGACGTCGGACAGTATATAACAAAGCCCTTCTTGCTGTTAGCAAAAAGGGGGTTCGCATAAGCACGTCGTCCCAGCGGTTTTAAAATACGATGTACGCAGGCGGCACACTGGGAGATGAATGCGGGACTGTGGGGCTGTTGAAGCTGAACGAACGACTGCGTGCGTTGCCTGTAGGTCGCAGAAGGTTAAGAGTGTCATCAAGAAGCAGAATAGGGGGAAACAATTGGTGCCCGTCCCGCAATTACACAAAGGAACCTATCGACAATACCACCAAACCCAATATTGCAGTTATTACCGAAGACAACAAGCTGACGAGAGCCCATCGCTCCATACGCACATGGTTTGCCACGGCATACCAGGCATAACAGGCTCCTGCAATACCCAACTTGATCATAATCGTACCGCCGATCCGCCAGGCGTCACTATACGTCTGCAGCAATCCCTCCATAAGGTCGCCTGAAGTACGTTCGGCAGGCAAAACCACTTTCCCGAGAACGAGATTCGTTACCACTACCACCAGGATGCAAACAGGGATCAGGTAACCGAGTACAACCACGGTCAAACGCGAATCCTTCATCCAGGACGTATCACTGCGAGTGTATTCCCCATGTGCGAAATATCCACCAAGCATAAGGTCGATTATTCGTGGAAGACATGCCTGTGTCAACACGATTGAAAGCATGGTCGCCGGTTTCCAAAGCGGTATTTGTATGAGAAGGCGATTCCGCGTTCAGCTTGACCGAGCCCAGTTTTTCGACCTATTGCATGTTGCCAGTACTTTTCAATTGATCCCTGACGCTGATTTCATGTAGTATTGCATGTTGGAACATTAGTTTCGGGTTAGATCAGCAAATCACGTCGTATATCGAACAAAGGGAAGATTCTCTCCATGGGCTAATAGGGACATTGCGACTTTCAACATCAAGGGAGTTGGGAATATGTTGATACGTAGGAACGTCTTAACTGTTTTAGCAATCGGTTCGCTACACCTGTTCGGTGCCACGTATTCGGTGACAGGAGCGATTACGGCTACCGGCGTTTTTTCGCCCGACCCGCTGTGCGGACCTGATGGAATCGTCACGAGCCCAATGCATATCGGTGATGGTTTTCAAAACGAAGGCTGGTTGTGGGTGACCGAAGGTGACACGTTGACCACTAACGAAGCCAGTTACATATCTTATTCCGTGGCGGCAAAAGGCAGCGTATACGTTACGGATTCCACCTGGGTTGCCGACGGTTCCGTGTTCTTGTCATCGCAATACTATGCTGTTTCCACTATCGGGCTGGACAACGCCACCTGGGAAGTAAACGCCAACATGGCGATGGCCCAGAACGACGACGGAGTGGTAACCGTGACCGCAATCAACGGTTCATACTGGTACAGCTGGGCAGCTGTTCATATCGCCACGGATGACAACACCCAAGTTGACATAACCCTGGATGAATCTACGTGGGACGCCAATGGTATGGTTCATATCAGCATGGATAACTGGATATACAGTGACGGTTACGGAACTATCAATATCGACACCGGCGGCATAATGAACTGCAGCAACGGCTTACTTGTAGGTGACAACGGAACAATCAACATCGATGGCGGGGAGTTGGTTCTGCACAGCGAAACAACCTGGGACGGAGACCTTAGCATTTCTCCTAATGGCGCGGATATTAACGTAGTGATCGGACCGTACCTGGCTGATTACTACCTAATTGAATTATCCGATTCGCTGGACTTTACGAACGGAATCATCAATATAACTTTTGAACCGGATTATGTGGAGGATCCAGCTGCAACCTATGACCTATTCGATCCGCTCGGCTCAGCGGACCTGAGCTTGATCCTCGCCACTGCCGATGAGATAACGACGCCACCGGGCTGGATTCTCGATACGAGTACGGGTGTTTTGAGTTACCTGCAATTCCAGGATTGTCTGCAGGGACCGGACGTGGCCGTCACTGCGCTTTGCGAAAACACTCACGACTACGATTCCGACGGTGACGTGGACCTGGTGGATTTTGCCGAATTCCAGCTGTTATTCACCGATTAACGACCCAAGTGGAAGTACAAGTTTCGGCAGGGCGGTCACCCTTTCCACGCTGTTTCTACCGCGCTTTCCCAATTACGAACATGGACTCCGTCAGGCGGTTGCGCAGCTGTTTACCGTCTCCTGAGGGTCTTATTACATGTCAAGGAGAAGGATGGAGTTTCTGTTTGCTCAAAGAGGGACGGAGCAGACTGTTGGTGGTTCTCACAGTATCGCGGCCGTTACCTGCGCCCGTCAACTGCAGACCAATTGAAGTATGGAAAACTGGCAATAGACAATACGATGAGTGCCTGTTCCGAACGCCCCTGTGAAGAGGCGGAATAGTGGCAGACAATAGGCGCCTGTCCCGCAATTACGCTCGATAAACGCGGCAAGAGCAAGCTCTATCCAAGTGTAGCGGCTGAACGTCTGTTTTCTCCGGTAGGTTTGACGCTACGCTTGGACTTACAGCGCTATGGGGAGGTTTCTTCGCACGCAACTCACAACTCACTTGGTCTTGCCAATCAGCTGCATTTGCTCAATGAACCCGACCGGATTAGCGATGAATCCTGATTCGGTTCTTATGGAAGTGTCTTTGAGAAGCCTGAGGATCGCATTGGGATCTACTTGCGGATTGACCTGGTAGGCCAGAGCGGCGAGCCCGGCCACATACGGCGCTGCCCAACTCATACCACCATCGGCCCAGTAGGTGTACACATCGGCTCCGTAGTGGCTGGCCGTGGTTCGGTTTGACGCCGGAACGAGTATAGAGGTTTCACCCATTGTGTATTTTCCGGCCACACAATCTTGCGGATTATCCGGATCTCCGTTTACTTTTCTCCCCAGAGTTCCGTACTTAAACTCTCCGGGCTCGCAGGTGATAATCAACAGGCCATGTTTCTCGGCTCGCGCAAGTGCTTTTTTCCAATCATCGTAGTGGGATTGTTGCGGGAACATGCCGGTAGAGATGCTGACTACTCTAATCCGCTTTGCCAGAGGGAGCTCTTCGTTCTGATCGATGATTTCGTTGATCGCCCGGCAGTATGGCGTGTTATCGTTTTTCCAGGAAGGTTGAGCGTAGTAAGTCAGTTCAGCCTTCGGAGCCACTCCGCAGGTTTTGCCCACGAGAATACTGGCCACCGGCGGACCGTGCATCTGCGGCTCCACTCCTTCGACGTCTATCGTGCGATAACTCGCTAGTTGCGACTTGTATTCTTCGTGGCCAAGCAGAAGTGGTTGGTCGATGATGGCTACGTGTACACCTTTACCATCAATACCGCGCTGGTGTAACGCCCTGACACCTAAGCCGGGATTCTTGCCCAGCTGCAGAATCCGAGCAGGATCAAAACCCTTCGGCAATCTATCCGCCTGGGGCCAGCGAGTACGCGAGTCGAAGGGCATCTTCTGCAGGAGATCCATTTCCGTACGCAAGTCAAGGTTGACCAGTGAAGCATTGGCAAAGCCCCAAAACGAATCGAACTTGGCAAGATCGCGCCTGTCGCGAAGAGTGACTATGTCATTGCTGCCTATGTCGATTTCTTCTTCGTTAATCCGCAGATATCGAAGCGTAAACGGACACTCTTTATCATTCATTCTTACAAGGACAATGAAACAGCCCGCATAGTTGACCCGAACAACCTCCGCGCCTCCGTCTTTCTTCACCTGCTCCTGGGATGGCGGGCCACATAGTTCTTTCAACTCCTCCAGAGTGGTCAGCTGATATCTAAGCTGCCCGTTCTCTGCAGCCTGAAGCAATACCTTCGCAACGTCGCCACCGCTAGGTGATTCTGATTGGGCAAATACCGACCCAACCAGAGCTGCGCACATAGTAACAGCAAGAGGTATTATCCTTTCAGACCGTTTCACCATTGATTCTCCACGCGCAGATTGACCTTCAATATGCCGGCTGACAGCCTATTGTATCAACACCGCTTAATACGGTATTCGCACGTTGGCTTTGGATATTAGCGTGAAGATGCCACTTGCCTGCGGATGAATAAGGACTGACAAGCCGAGACCGCGACTGATTGCTTGCCACGCAGAACAACAAGGCCGCCAAGTTTTGGGGAGCATCAAGGACCCGCTCCTTGCCACCTGGGCGAACTAAGGAATCCAAGCTCCGCCTCGGCACATCATGATACGCGCACGGAGCGGTCAACGGCTACCGTACCGCCCGTGCCTCTGACTCGTGCCCCTCAGCGTCGGTTGTGGCGCCTCACATCAGGGTAAGCGCACCTCCGCGGCAAATCAGCGACGACGCAGAACGATCAGAGCACTGATAGCCAGCGTTACGAGCGTCGCAGGTTCTGGGATAACCTGTAGTTGCAGAGGGTTCGCAGGTTGCCCGGTTATGGGGTTTGGCATATCTGGTGATCCCTTACCATACGCATAGTAGCCAGAGTAGGATGCCGCCATTTCGGCGTCGTGTGGGAAATGGTGCCCGTATTCATCAAGTACGCCGACTGTTTCATGCTGGAACATCAAGTCCACTGTATCTCCAAGTACTCCACCAGTCAGCGTCAGGTCGAACGTTCCCAGGATGTAGGTGCCAGGCACTGTAAGCAAATCGTTAGCGCCCTGGGCGAAGAGGTTGACTTGGTGAGTATCGGTTAGTGGGCCCTGTACGCCCAAAGCATCCCATCCGGCTGGCAACGGCGCCTGGCTAACCAGGGTAAGCGGGGCCGGAATAAGAGAAAAGAAGACCGTTGAAAGGATGGCGTTTCCATAGCCCATGTCCGGGGTAAACTCGAACACGACTTCAACTGTCTTCGTGTCGCCGATGGCCATCTGCTGGATGTTCTCACCCACTTCTGCCCAGCGCAGACTCAACCAGGCACCATTTGCATTGCTAGCCACCATCGCCAGGATCAGAGTTATTAGAGCAGTTCGCTTCATTGTGAATCTCCATCAATTCGGTTTTGATAATAAAGAAGATGTTCACCTATAGCTCTCTTAACTCTCCATTGCCGTCAATCGCGCCTACAAGGCAGACGAAGGCAATCTCCCGTTTCTCGTTTCCGTACTTTGTTTATGGAAGTGCGCTTCAGCGCTAAATGGCAGTAATGCTCGATTGACTTGACGGGAACACCCCATCATCACCAAGCACCGTCTGCCCCGAAGTTTGTGTCGCCGATATCCCGTTTCGACAATACCATGTTGCCGGATGCGAACAGTCTGCTGTCAGACAGAGCGCACCACTACCCAAAGGAGGCCCCTCCTGTTGCCCCAACAACGATTAATTAATCATCCGTCATCCAATCAGATGAAACCGGACAGTCATTGGCAATCGGCAATACCAACCGGCAGCTTCTTCGCGGCCGTTTAGTTTCTACAATTGAGACTGCCGGCGATCTTCCATCATTGTACACTGGTCGCCACTGTCCGGAAAGGGGCTGTTTGAGAATTACTCGTTGCAGAGAAACATGTTCAATGTGTGTCATCCCAGAGAAGGCCTTGTTCGGGTTCTGCGTGTAAACACCGGTCCTCGCCAGTGGGTTTTCCTTGCTTGAGGCCACGCTGGGACGAATGACGCTCTGACGAGCCTTCTGCGGAAGCCTAACTGAATACTCGCAATCGAATGTCGGGATGTTTGTGTGAAGATGCCACTTGCCCGCGAGTATCTCTGCTGACTAGGATACTTGTATTGGTGTGCAAGGAGAAGGTGTGCGCGTTTATGTACGCTCGCTGAAGCGTGGCTCAGGGAAGGACACATGTTCATCGAATCGAGAATGCGGATTGTATCGGTATTACTGACCAGCTTCATCTTGGCCTGCTCGTCGGTTAGTTTTGGCGACTGGGATATCTACACGGTGGATGAAGGCGATACGGCCGTGTCCATGGAGATGGATTCCAGCAACACAACGCACTTGTGCTATTTCGGCCCGGTGGAAGAGAGCACCCCCCTGGGGACTGTGGCCACCTTGCGTTACGCCAGAGGCGGAGAAGAGTACGGCACCTGGACAACGGAGGTCATCACGTCACTGTCAGAAGAGGGAAGCTGGTGCGATATCGCGCTTGGCACTGATGGGATTGTCCGCATAGTGTTCATAGCCGGTGATACGCTTTACTACGCACACAATACGAGTGGCACATGGTCAACCGAGACGATAGTGGCCAGCGATATCATGTGGCGATGTGCTATCGACCTGGACTCAAGCAACACGCCTCACGTGATATTCAGCCGATTTCAGGAGCATGTTACGACGTTTGTGCAATACATGGGTTCGCCGTTCTATGCCACGCGCGGTGCGACCGGTTGGGAAGAAGATGTCCTGAATTGGGGAATAGGTGAAGCGGAGTACCTTATCGACTCCGCCCAGTGGCTGGACATAGCAGTCCGCTACGACGACACGATATACATGACCTGGAAGTCGGCTTGGGTGACCATGTTCATGTTTCCTCTATCACACGATCCGGATTCCTTCGGCGGTGCTCAGCCGGGCATGTACGGCGGAGCCAACCGGCTGGAAATAGACGCCAGCGGGAATTTCTACATTGCATCCACCGATCCTACGGCAGGAACGGTTTCCTTTGGGCAAAACACATCCACTCCCGGCGATTCGAGCTGGTACTTCAACTGGCGGACGTGGGATCTGGATAACAACCTGGCCGGTACTTATGAGGAGACCGGTCACCACCTGGGAATGGCGGTTGACGGCGACGGTAACGGACATCTGGCCTATTACGACGCCAATGGCGATAACGCCAACTACCTATGGCTTTCCTCCACCTCGGTGGCCGGCAGCGGGTTTCCTCCGCAGACGCTTTGGCAGCAGTTTACGGAAGTGATCGAAAGCGCTGGCGATGTGGGACAGAGCATTGACATCGCCTTGGATTCGTCAGGCGATCCTCATGTAGCATTCCTCGACAGCACAAACGGCTCTGTGAGGTGCGGCAAGAGGTACGATTTCACCGGTTCGCAGCTTCGCGTTTCACCAATGGGATGGAATTACGAGTACGGATACCTGTATCCCAATACCGAGGACAAAGAGGTATACATTTCCAACCCGGGTACTGAAAACCTGGTAATAACCAGTATAACTGCCACCGACACGAGCAGTGCGGCCACAACCGGTCAACCGATCTGGTCGGTGGATACGACAGGCTCCCAGCGCCCACTGGGAAGCTTACCGGCGACGGTTTCTCCCGGGAATTTCGCCACGTTCGTCGTTTCATTTTCTCCCGATGTGTTTGGAACGAGAAAGACGGGCCAGGTTGAAATTGAATCCAACTGGGGCAGCGTAACTATCTATCTCAAGGGGATGGGTATGGGTGGCGATCCGCCGCCGGATCACTGTTTCATCGCCACGGCCGCCTACGGGTCCAAGTACGCCGACGATGTGGTTACCTTCCGCCGTTTTCGGGATCGATATCTGATGCCCAGCCAACTTGGCCAAGAGCTGGTGAAGTTGTACTACAAACTGTCTCCACCACTTGCTACGGCAATTGCCAAGGACGATAGACTGCGTCAGCAAGTTCGCGGTTACTTGCATCCGATCGCCCGTGGTGTCGCGTATCTGTTGCCCGCTGATGAATGACGACACGAGAACTCGATCATGGTTGATTCGAGTGATGTGTAAGCATTTGATGAGGAGACGATCTCGGGATTCGTATCGTACCGCGCGAAACTCGTTCCTGGTATTCGTCGAGTTCAAGGGTCCCTGCCACACAACGACACGGCTTGAGTGAGTCATGTTCAAGTCCAGCGGCTCACGCCCAATTCTCCCACCTGATTCTCATTGTTTGACGCCATGCTTGGAGTTATAACGCTATAGGCTCACGTTTAAGCTGTAGCCGAGACGCATGTTGTCTGGACAACATATCGATCAAAGCGAAGGAAGGAGTGTCGATGTCTGCACCTTCCAGACATCCCAGACAATCGCCTGTACGTGCAGCGGCCAGCAAGCAGTTGAAGTGCGGTATGTGCTTCGTGATGTTGTTGGCTTTTGGGACGGTCAGCTCGTCGTGCGATGACAGAACGATTGACTCCGCTGAGTCGGCACGGGTGAGCCTGCATGTGTGGGGGCACTCCGGCCGAGAGTCCGAGCGTCTCACTCTCCAGTCACAGGTAGATCGCTTCAACAATAGCCGATCGGGAGTTTTCGTCGAGTTGACTCTGCTTCCGGAGGGGTCGTACAATTCGCAAGTGCAAGCAGCAGCGCTGGCGGGCGAGCTTCCCGACGTGCTGGAATTTGATGGGCCGTTTCTCTACAACTACGTGTGGCAAGGGCATCTGGTTCCACTTGATAATCTGGTAAGTGGCAAGACGCGCGAGAGTCTTCTGCCTTCTATCATCAGGCAAGGTACCTACGCGGGGCATCTCTGGTCACTTGGCATGTACGATTCTGGTCTTAGCCTTTTTGCCAATCGACGAAAACTGCTGGCGGCGAATGCCCGCATTCCCTCCGGAGTGGAAGATGGCTGGAGTGCTGAGGAGTTTTGTAGCGTCCTAGCAGGCTTAGCCGCCATCGACGCTGACGGTGCGGTGCTGGATCTCAAACTCAACTATGCGGGCGAATGGTACACATATGCGTTTTCTCCGGCAATCCAGTCAGCGGGTGGCGATCTCATTGACCGGACCGATTATCGATCCGCACGTGGCCAGCTCGATTGTCCAGCCGCGATAAACGCTATGACCTATTTGCAGAACTGGATCCGTCGAGACCGCTATGTGGATCCCAACCTTGACGACAACGCTTTCGTATCCGGCCGGGTGGCCATCTCTTGGGTAGGCCATTGGGAATACAAGCGTTACAAAGAGGCGCTCGGCGATGACCTGCTCTTATTGCCCCTACCCGATTTCGGCAGAGGCACGCGAACCGGCCAGGGCTCGTGGAACTGGGGCATTACCAGTAGGTGCCGAAATGAGAAGCTTGCGGCAGATTTTCTCGAATTTCTGATGAAGGATCGTCAAGTTCTGGAGATGGCCAGAGCCAATGATGCGGTTCCGGGAACGCTGTCGGCAATCAGGCTATCAGCGCTGCACAAGTCAGGTGGTCCGCTTCAGATGTACGTAACCCAACTCTCGGAGGGTCAGGCGGTGCCTCGGCCGCAGAGTCCGGCATACCCGGTGATTACTGCGCTTTTCCAGCAGGCGTTCGACGACATTCGGCACGGGGCGGATGTTCGGAAGGTGCTGCACAGCATGGCCATCGAGGTAGATCAGGACATTGAGGACAATCGTGGATACCCATATGAGAGAGGTGGCGAGTGATCAAATGAACGACACTCGGTCCTGGCGAAATAGCGAACGTTGTATGGGAATACTGATGGCTGGTCCGGCGATGGTCGGCATTTTGGTGTTCGTGGCCATCCCCTTTCTCGCGGCGATTGGCTTATCCTTTTCTGATCTCCGGATCGGGTCACCTCTTCCCACGAGATTCGTCGGGCTGCAGCAGTATGAGCGCGTGTTATCCGATCCGTCTTTTGTCAGAGCCTTGGCCAACAACACTGTGTTTGCGGTTGTGGTTGTCCCGGTGCAAACGACACTTGCCCTGGCAATGGCTGTGGCTTTGAACCGACGCTTGGCGGGCATAGCGATATTCCGCACGGCGTTTTTCATGCCCGTTGTTTTTCCAATGGCCCTTGTCGCTGTGGTTTGGCAGTTGATTTACGCGCCTGGCCCCAATGGCCCCTTGAATGCGGTAGTCTCGTTCTGTACATTCGACGCAGTCGCTCCTATCGACTTCCTGCACGATCCTATATTCGCATTGCCGGCCATTATTCTGCTGTCCGTGTGGCAAGGCGTAGGTTTCCAAATGGTGGTACTGCTGGCCGGCCTGCAGGAGATACCGCAGGTATTGTACGAATCGGCCGAAATGGATCAGGCCGGGTCCTGGGCACGCTTTCTGCATATCACGCTTCCGCAGCTACGCAACCCTCTGATCTTCACGGCCCTCGTAACAACGATATTGGCATTTAGGCTATTCGACCAAGTGCAGATACTCACGCGCGGCGGGCCAATTGCCGCCACGACAACGATCATGTACGAGGCTGTGCAAACGGTGTTTCGCCGTCAACAGGTCGGGCAGGCTTGCGCGATAACCGTTCTGTTTTTCCTGATCGTTCTGGTTATCACATATATACAGCGTACGCTGATTCGTCCGGAGCGGGAGGTTGAGCAATGATCTCCAACCGTACGAAGAATAGTGCCGTGTGTGGACGAAGAATCTCGCTCATTGCGGGATACGTGCTGCTGACGGCTGCGGCCGTCATCTATCTCGGCCCGGTGCTTTTCATGGTCGTGGCCAGCTTGAAGCCCGACGATCGCGTTCTTGCTGAAGCAGGGAGTTTGAGTGCCGTAATTCCCCACGAGGCGACTCTGCAGAATTACCGCGATGTTTTCAGCCGCGTCGCCTTCGGTCGATACATGCTCAATTCGCTGTTGATTACAGGGTCGATAGTTGCCGGCGGTCTTATAGTGAATTCAGCAGCCGGCTACGCTTTCGCACGTCTCCGTTGGCCAGGGAGAAGGCTGATGTGGACAGTGGTTCTCTCACTGATGATTCTCCCGTTGGAGGCAATAGCCGTTCCGTTGTTCTATGAAATCACGATTATGGGTTTGCGCAATACGTACACAGCTCAGATAATCCCCTTTCTGGCCAACGCCTTCTCCATCTACCTCTTCTACACTTTCTTTGCGGGCATGCCACGAGAATTGGAGGAATCGGCATATACCGACGGCGCCAGTATTCCGCGGACATTCCTCACAATCATTGTCCCCTTGGCCAAGCCAGTGTTCGCTACCGTGTCCATCCTCACATTCCTGCTCTATTGGGGGCTGTTTCTCTGGCCACTCATGGTCACAATCGGTCCGGATACGCGTCCCCTGCCGGTCGGAATAGCGGAGTTTCAGACTCTGCCACCGCTGAAATGGGGAGACATAATGGCATTTGGAGTAATGATGGTAATACCCGTTCTAGCGGTATTCGTCATCTTCCAGAGATGGTTCGTTCAGGGCGTTGCCACAGTCGGCAGAAAGGGATGACTCGAATCAGCCCGTACCCCACACGGCCAGAGCGAGCTCGATTCAAGTTCCGCGTTGATTCCCGGCTTTCCTCCGTAGATTCTCCGTGCCGGACACTGCACTTGGACCAATTACCGTGTGATACGAATGGTGCTCAGCCGACAAACTCCAGAGTCACTATCTTCTTCTTCGTTAATTGAATACGCACGCATCCTGCCTCATCTATGGCAAGCTCTCGAATGGGTATTTCCTCTAAGGTTACTTCGCGCACAAGTGTCCAAGCCCGTTCTACCTCGTTCGGCAGGGCAAACTCACACCGCACATTCTCCGTAGGCGACAAGGCCTTGGCCACGCCGGCGCGTCCGCCATTGAACCGCACAGATGCTTCAATGGTGTCGTCGCCCGGATTGAAAAGGCGTACAACCCATCCCTGCTCATTTTCACTTCGCTTGACCGCCGATATGTGCAAGGTATCCGGGGTCGCTTCAAGGAATCGCCCTTCCAAGGGTTTCTTCCCATGCGTTGTCGGGGCGATCTGCGCCATCTGCAATTGGCGACTAAAGGCATCAGCGGCAGACCATACTCGACCTTTCTGCCAATCGCCCTCGTGCGGCATAATGGCATATCTAAATCGGTGCACTCCGGGGCATTGCGTAGTAGAGGCCAGCTCCGGGTGGTCAAGTTTCTCCGGGACGAAGAAGCGCATTGCGAAGCAGCGTAAGAGCGTAAGGCTAACCGTACGTTCAATGTCATCGTGAGCTTCGTAGGCCTTAAGCCCATCGTTCAGTATCGCCAGCCCCCAATCAACACCGCTCAAGTCCACGAATGACCCCATCGGCTGCTCTGCCTGGGGAACGTCGTCAAACTGTGACGCATCCGGTGCGGCAATAGCCCTTTCCACGACATCGAAGGGACTGTGTGCCATTATGACATCGGTGGCAACGTTGCTGGGAAAAGAGACACGAAGATAGTGGTCTTCAACGGCATTGTCCAATTCCGTAACTACCTCAACCCAGCGTTGCCCCCGTCGCAATGTCACAGTGTTGACAATGCACAACGCTGTCAACTGCGCGCTGCGCCGACGGCCATCCGCGCTCAAGCTCTTCGGCAATGGCCAGTTGATGACAACGCGGAGGGAGGCTTCAAGATGTCCCGCACGCTCCACAGACACAACCGCCTTAGCGTCCCTCGTTGTCAGCTCGTGATCACATTCCGGAGCCTCATGCAGCCAGGCATTTCCACAAGCTCCGGAGTCACGAAAATACCCCTGTCCTGCGAAAGTGCGACCACTTATCTTGTCCTGCACGTCGAGAGTTCCATTATCATTGATATGCACAACGACATATTCATTCTCCATTGTCCGCTCGTCACGAACCAAGCTTACTGGAGGATTTCCGTAGCGCTTGTCAGTTCTGCGGACACGAAGCGTGCGATAGCCCATTCCGGGCACATTCTCGACAAGCAGGCGGAGATCATGGCGAACGACCTCCAGATAGGTGAAAACATCGTTAGGCGCGTAGACTGTTTCATAGAAGGGAGATTGCCGCGATTCCATCTGATACTCGACCGGCTTACCGTCATGATCGAATATCTCAAACCCGCCCCCGCCCCACTCTGCGGGGATATCCAACAGCACGCCGACAACGTCCGTACGGGCCATCAGTGTGGGGTTGTATGCGATAAGGGCAATGTCGTTTTTATCCCAATCCCCAATATCCAGCGAGCCACCCACTTGCTTCATAGCGTCCTCAAGCACGCACAGCGATATCTCGCGAGCCTGCCGAAACCTATAGGTCATGTCATCGCTGACTACATCCCTCCCACAACCGCCGATGGAGTCATGGCAATGGTTTTGCAGTAGCCATTCATAGGCCGCCTGGATGAGCGGTGTATCGTGCCGGCCAGTCCACAAAGCCGAGAATGCGGCAAGTGGCTCCGCCAGGCCGGTTAGCAGCGTTTCCGTGCGGAAGTTGTCCTGCTTCAAGAACGTTCTCGCCGATATTACCCAGCCTAGCAGGGAACTCGTACTGCCCGCGGTGTAGGTGTGCCGCATTTCTCCCTTAACGATCGGCCAGTCATCACGACGATGAGCCAGAACCTGATCCTGGAAACCCTTCATAGTGCTATGAAAAACGTCCGCCCAGTCACGGAGAGCCTCTTGGGCATCCTTGATCATCCGCAGCTCACGAGTATCAGGGCTGGAAGAATCATGCCCCGCCGACCACAGCCGATGCGGAGTCGACCAGTCTCCGTCCTGCTCGGCAATTGCCTGTTCCGCACACAGAGGAAACACCGATTGATCGTAGCAGTATGCCGGATGAGCTACCTGGTAATCCAGTTTTGAGCCTTCCCCGCTTATTAAACGGAAGGGTGCGTGTCCGTCCGCCCAACACATGCGGAAGTCGTTCAGGGCATCCGGCTTTGCCCCCCAATAAGCCGGTCGCTGCAAGACATACCAAACGTTGTAGCGTGGACGTTTACCCAATCGCGATGCCACAATTCGCGTGCCGTCCGGCCCCTCCCAGATGAATTCCGACCGGGGAGCGACAATCGTATTGACGCCACGATAGAACATCATCATCTCTATGCCAAACCCCTTGTAGATCTGGGGCATTTGTGAGATCTGCCCCCAGGAGAATGGGGAATAGCCTGTCTTCGTTACTCCACCATACCTGCCGGCGATCTGATGGCCCATAAGGAGATTGCGAACCAACGACTCGCCGCTGACACAGAATTCGTCTGGCAGACAAAACCAAGGACCTATCGCCAGTCGGCCGGCTTTCACGTGACAACGTATGTCATCCTCGCGCTCCGGCCGCACCGCAAGATAGTCGAGCACGGGCAAAGTTTGCGAATCCAGATGAAAATGATGGTAATCTGGTTCAGTCTCAAGGATCTCCAGCAGCAAGTCCATCATGTGCACTAACATGTATCTCGCACGTTGCGCCGAGTATTTCCATTCCCTGTCCCAATGGGTGTTCGAGACAAAATGGCATTGTATGCGTTGCTGTTGTGCTCCTTGAGAGCGTTCCTGTTCGGCCATCACCTTAGCCTCGCCGCCTAACCTTGGATAAACGCAAGGACATCATCAAGCGTTTCACAGTAGTCACTGCACAACGATTTAGTGCCGCTTTCCGCGATATTGCCACCAGCTATTCCCACGGCGGAGTAGCCGGCCAGACGCAGTGCACAGATACCGGCGCCACTGTCTTCAATACCGATCACCGAGCCGCGGTCAGCAAACTCGATCCCCAACCCCACTCGACCCGCTTCCGCATACAGCCAAGGGTGCGGTTTTGGTGACAACTCGCCCAGAGTTCCTACCTCGCCTTTGCGGAGAGGAAAACCGGCGGTAATGATCGCGTCGTAGAAGTCACGCGGATCACCCATATCCAGAGTTCGAAAGGCGGAAATGATTTCCGGCCAGGCCTTTTCGTACAGACCGGACGTCACCAGGCCAATCCTTATGCCCATTCGCTTGACTGCATACAGGAAATCCTTCAATCCGGGCGTAGGGGTGAAGGCATCAGGCATTCCCCTGCCGGCAGTAATCTCCGCCAACTCGCGGTGCGTATGGGAAAAATAGGCTTCCCGAGCCTGCTCCACAGTACAACCCGGACAGTACTTGTTTATCCCGTACTGCAGATGCTCGGACACGCTGTGTCCCGAGACATATGGCAGATCATCATCCGACAACTCGAACTCAGCGTTTCCCAGCAAGCTGCCGATGGAAAGCTGAATCATTCGGATCCAGAAATCTTCACTCCGCACGCTGGTTCCATCCAAGTCCATTAGGATGGCACGAATGGGCCTTTGAATGCGAACTTCATGCACGGGATAGTAAGCTGTATATCCCAAAGCCGAGCTGACGTACGCGAAAGTGTGCCGCTCAAACGCGATGAACTCCACCTTGCGATCACCCGTAGCCGTAATGGAGACAACGCCATTGACACCCGCGCAATGCCGCCCATCCGAACAGGCAGCCAAGGGCATCATCCCTGATCGTTCATCAATCCGCCCGATTCCGGGAATATCAACAAGAACAGTCATTCGCTCTGTCTACCATTAAGTGGGGAAGCTTTGAATGCATACGTGTTCGCCTTGGCACATTCAAACGAGTCACAACAGCGTATGCAGCAACAATTGGTCGCAATGTTGCGCAAATCGAATCATCAGCCACAGGTCTCATTACCGTGAACAATGCCATCGTCACTATCATCACGATCCGCAGCCCCCAATTGGCGAAACATATCCTTCAGATCCCTCAACCCACCAATCAACAACCACACCACGGTGATAGCGCCCATAACAAACGAGGCCAGCATGTAGTACTTCCAGAAAGTCAGCCAGCGCGACGTACTCACGTCCACCAGGAGGCCATATGCGGTCCCGATCAGGAACGTAGCCGTCCACGCCGAGACCCAAACGATGAAGGTCACATGTATGACTCTGTCCCATCGGCTGAAATCTCTGCCCATTCTCAGGGATCGCAGTCCGAATGCGGCATTGTCGGCACCGCGCCGCTTGTCCTCCTCTACAGCGTACAGACCGCGATGGAGAATGCGATCCATGTTGACCTCCGGCCGCTTGCTCGTCAGCGACACAAGGACGTAAGTCACGATAGCCGCAACCATGGCAAATGCGAACATGCGTTGCCCGTCCACTTGAATGTTCAAGCCAAGACAATCGTTCACCAAGTGGGGCATGAGCTTTTCGTCAATCTGCTGCACCACGTTCACGCCGACGGCAAGGACACTGCCCACTATCATTGCCGCCCAAGCGGCACCGGTTGTCCCTCGCCTCCAATAGAGACCACCCACAATCACCGACCCCGCACCACCAAGATAGATGGCTCCGGTTATTGCGAAAAACATTAGAATGTATTCTGTCTGCTTGAAGAACAGGCTGAAGCAAAAGATGAACACAGCCACACCGCAAGTTGACAAGCGGAGAAGCATCAGATGTTGTTTCGGAGAGAATGGCTTCTTGCGGAATGGAAGGACGACATCCTGAATGAAAATGCTCCCCCAGGAATGGAGATAAGTGTCGTGAGTGCTAATGAAGGCGGCGAGCATGACCGCGCAGAGAGCGCCCATAATCCCTGTGGGCAAGATTGCTGCCAGCGCCACCGGCACAGTCATCTGTTTCTGAATCTGTGATGAGTCAATCGAACCCAGGGTCTGTTGCACAGAAGCAACTCGATCGGCGAAATCAGGATGATGGAGAAAAGTATACGCACAGATGGGCATAAACAGAATGAGCATGCCCTGCACAATCTCCCTCCATTTCCCCAATATCTTTCCCATCTTCGCTTCGTGAGGAGTTCGGGCTGAGCAGTTGTATCCGGAAGCTCCCTGCCAGGCCATGGTCATGTAGACGGCCCCGAATGTGGCAATTATGAAATACCAAGCGTCGAATCCGTCAATACCACTTGTGTGCATAGGATTAACAAGTGACGCATCAGGCGGCGCCATAGCCAGCGCCTCGGCAATCTGCTCCCAGCTAAACTGCCTGGAAAGCACAACAAAGATGATCAAGCAAGCAACCAGGCAGAACATGCCCTGCACGAAATCTGTCACGATGACGGCTATCTGTCCTCCCATAAAGGTGAATATCAGGGACACGCCAAGCAGGAATATCATCACGAGTACGAATGTCGACAGCGATACTCCGCATACGGCAACAGATTCCGGCAAGCCGCAGAAGTAAATGAAGAACCTCGCCCCGACTGCAGGGAAAATGCCAAAGTTGACGATTCCAGCCAAATACGCCAGGATTCCGGCGAAAACACGAAAGTTCCGGCTATAGCGCATCTCAAAGAACTGCGCCATGGTCATCGCCCGAGTCTGCCGAAAGCGATAGATTATCCAGCCGGAAAGGGCTATGTAAAAACCAACAGCTAAGACCGGAATCTCCCACCACTGGGCGGTGAATCCTGCTGCATAAAACTTCTCGTACCAGGCGACAACAGTGATGGCTCCAACTGCAGCGGCTCCCTCGGACACAGTGATCAGATACCGGCCCGCGGATCGGCCCGCGGCCAGAAAATCTGCAACCGATCGAGTGTACTTCCTTGTGTGAGCAGCCATGGACACGACAATCACAAAGAGAGTCGCGACCACGATCCAGTCCAACCAATGCATGTTCATCGAATAAGCCTGACGTTGTCTACCGGTCGCGCCTGCCCTAGCGTCGCGTCAGATCCCGCATCGCCAAGTGCAACCGAATCCTCACAGTAGCCGTTGCAGAAGTCCCCCCACTGCCAGCCACCGCCAATGCGGCCAAAAACGTTTATCATAATCAGAGGCACAGGCGGCTGACCGCCACACGGTCATGATGCTACGAAACGGCGTCGCACTTCTTAAGCCAAGTGTCGCCACAAAGAGAAGCAACGCCATGCTGATCAAATGACTGGCGATGCAACCCGTTAGTAATCAAAACCTTACAAGAGCGCAGCACACGATGCCGGAGCTCTGCATCGACCAGTGTAGCGAATGGTCCGCGATAATCGAGACGGGAAAACGCAGGCCAGCCGCCTCCATCGACAGGCAGACGAACGCCTGCGGGCTCTGAACTCGGTGAGCCGCCCCCTCCACGTGGGACAATCACTCCCCCGTGCTCCCCAAAAAGGTGTCCCAGCGAGGTCGCACAGACAACACGGCCAGCACAAAGCTACAACCAATTGAGGGCAGCACTCGATATTCCAGAAACGGCGCGTGGCGCGTATAAAGAAAATACGCTAACTAGATACGAGGCACCATTGCCTCCAATGGTAAAATAGGGCAAATCGGCCAACGGAAAAGCCTGACTGTGGCAGCCGGCTTGCTCCAGCACAATGCAGGTCAGGAGTCCGTCAACATGATAAGCAGCGCTACAGCCCACCTTCGCCCGAGCGGCGTTCTTCCCCTGTTCATTCTGCTTGCAGCGCTCACACCGCCCTTGGCACAAGCCCAGAGCCTCTCGTGGTCTTGGGAGCCGGGGCTCATTCAGCAGCGAAGCCAGCTCGGAGCAGCCGAAATCAACGGGAAGATATACGCCGTGGGAGGCTACTACTCCTATACTCGCTCCGAGTCCGAGGTGTATGACGTGGTCTTCGGATCCAGCTGGCAAAGCATCTCCCCTCTCCCAATCAGTCGTCAGGCCGGAGGAGTTGCGGCAGTTGATGGCAAGGTCTACGCCTTTGGCGGATACAGCGATGCGAACCTCAAAGCCGCCGACTGGATGGATGACGTTCCCGGCTACTGGGAGGCCAAGATGGACCAAGTGGCGGCCGTCCACATATACGATCCGAACACCGATACGTGGTCGGAAGGCGCCCGGATGATCACACCACGCATGTTCTTCGCCACAGCCGTCCTTGACGGAAAGATATACACCATCGGTGGAAGCGCTGTACAAACCGACTCAACCGGTCAGAAGAAGACAACGGTGATGAGCACCGTTGAGTACTACGACCCCCAGACCAATAGCTGGTCCGCCACTGCATCTCTTCCCGAGGCCAGAACAACTGCTGCCGCAACAGCGGCTAATGGAAAAGTCTATCTAGTCGTCCCTGAAAAAGTCACTATGCGGCGGCTTGTATTGACGTGGTTCTGACGGTTATCCAGCACGCGAAGGGGTCGCGGTTGCTCCAAAGTGCGAAGCGTTGGACCAGGGACATCCATAGGGGTAGCGGGGTGTTCCAGCACCCCGCGATGCGCGCAAAAGAAAGCCACCGGAGCAGTTTCCGCAGATTTGCCGCGGCGGCTGCCAGCACGATGTTGATCGCGTCGCCTTCGAGGCCTTTCAGAAAGCAACGTCGCACGCGATGATCGCTTTTGAGGTGTCCGATTTTCGGCTCGATCGCGCTCCGACGTTTACGCCGACGTTTCTCGCTACGGGGAACGTTCCGCGATCCCTGTCCGGCAATGTGGACACGCGTCATCCCCTTGCACTTGTGACCACGATAGCCCTTATCCACGTACGCATCGGTAATCGGTGCGTTCGTGACACGCTCCACCGCTTGCAGCGTTTCCCGGAGCGTGTGCCCGTCGTACGGATTGTTCTCGAACAACTTCGCTCCCACGAACCAGTGGCTGCGGTTCGTCGTGGCGACCGCCACCTTCTGGCCGAACTCATAGCGCTGCCGCGCTTTGCCCTTGCTGATGCAACGCACATCGGGTTCGTGCCAACTGTACAGCTTGTTCGAGTCCTGGGGCTGCTGCGTACGAAGACGTTCAGCCTTCGCCAAGGCTGCGATCAGATCTTCGTCCATCTGAGGTGCTTTGCGCCGGATGTCACGGATCAACCGGCCCACCCAAGTCCGCAGCTTGCGTAACTGCCCACGCATCTGCCGGTACTTTTGGGAATGTGCATATCGACTCGCTTTCACCGAAGTACGCTTGCCAACACGCACATACGACTGCCGCAATACGATGCCGCGATCCAGCGCAACTTCGCCCAGCTTGCGGATCGCCGTGTAAAGCAGCTTCGCATCTGTGGGATGCGTGATGTTCTTTTCCTGAACCGTCGTGTCCACGTTGACCTGCCCAAGATCCTGCTTGGGTAGTTGTTTGCTGCGGACCGCTAGGTCGACCGTCTCTTTGAGTAGCAGTTCGAGACGGTCCGCGCCCACGCGTTTGCGCCAGCGGCTCATACTGCTCGGGTCGATGGGCGCTTCGTGCTGCATGTGCGTGAATCCACAGAAATACTGCCAGTACGGATTCTCGATCCAGCGTTCAACGACGGATTCGTCCGACTCGTTGAACGTGTACTTGAGATAGTGCAAACCAACCATGAGACGCGTGGCTTTGGCCGGCGCACCCAGCTCTTCGCTGTAGAAGTCGGCGAAGGCGATGTCGAATCGCTCCCAGTCGATCGCATCCGCAAGTTGAAAGAGCGGGTGTTGCGGGTTGAGAATCTGGCGGAAGTGGGCCTGGAAGAGTGAAAACGCGTCGCGTGGCTGGGGTTTGGGCTTCATGGGCTCCGTCCGAGTTTGCAAGGTTCTTGCGGTCTGTCCGTGATTACCCTGCAAAGTCTACACCCAGCCGATTGCCCTTTCACCCCGAAATTACCGCGATTCCCGCGTTGTCTTTAACATATTCAGGGACGACTATCTATCCGGCGGCATATTCTCCGGTCTCGGCCCGTGGGACGAAGAGTATGATCTCCTGGTTTTCAACGGAGGCGGATGGAGCACCCTGTCAGACATGCCGACCGGACGCCACGCACATTGCATGGTTGCCGTAGATGACAAGGTCTATGCAATGGGCGGAATAGGCTACACTGCCGAGGACCCCGACGCACTGGAGACTGTTGACGTGTACGACACGGCCACGGGAACATGGTCAAGCGCAACGAGTATGACCTACGCCCGCCACAACTTCGCTGCCGTGGTCGTCAATGACTCCATATTCGTCCTCGGGGGAAGTGACAGCTACCACTATGATAGCGCTGCGGCCAGCCAGATGTATCAGGTGGAATCCACCATGGTCCGCACTACAGGCCAATCCTGCAGCATCGACCTGGAAACGGGTTGGAACCTATTCACCATTTGCGGTGACCCCTCCGATGACAGCGTCGAAGCGGTGCTCAGTGCAATCGACGGAAAGTACAACGTCATTTGGGGATTCGACGACACAGGCACGACTTGGCAAATGTACGATCCGGACACACCGGAAATGAGCGACCTCGCCACTATCGAAATGGGCAAGGGATATTGGATCGACATGACCGCAAGCGCGGAGCTTACCATTGACGGGAGCGGCGCCACGACGGGAGCTTCGCTCATTGAAGGATGGAATCTCCTTGGCTATGTTGGCGAAACCAGAAGCATTGATGAGGCTCTCGAATCCGTTGCGGGGCAATACGAGTCTGTCTGGGCATATCGGGACGGCAGATGGAAAGCCTATTACGCCGCCACGCCAGCCGGCAGTCCCCTCACGCAACTTGAGAGTGGATACGCCTACTGGATCCTTGCCACTGACAATGTCACGTGGTCTTTACCAGTTGATTAAACGCAACACCGGCCCAAAAGGCACAACAAGGCACTGATCATCCGAAGCTCAATAGGATAACCGCAAATAGGAAATAACCTATGCAAACGAAACCATCGATAACAATAGCCGCTCTTGCAGCACTCATTCTCTCCGCCATCGTGAATCCCGCAACGGCAGATCCGCCACCTCTGCCGACGCGCATAGCTGGAACGGTCACGGTCGATGGCATGCAACTCGATCAGACGACTGACACAGGCTACGAGTTCACTGTTGTCGCCCTCGATGGATCAGAGTACACACCTGATCCCACAAGAAGTTCCGGTCTCAACAGTCATGACTGGTATATCGTGGATATTCCCATCAAGGACTCTGAGAGTCAGCCGGATGGTGCCGAGGAAGAATCCCAAGCGACAATCGAGGTGTACAAGAACGGCACCAAACTCAGTGTAGCAAGTCCTACCGACGGGCACATTACCCTTGGCGAATCAGGCGCTTTCACCAGAGTCGATTTGAAGCTGACGTCGGCGACAACTCCTACATCCGGAACATCGGCCGCGCCAGCAGCATGCGGTGCCGGAGCAATGATCAGCTTCATGGCGACGATTATGGGATTTACCATGTTCAGACTAACCAGTCATAAAGGCAAGTGAGAAACAGGCCTTCCGCAGGCTGTATTGACCGAGAAGAAACCCATGCGTGCGGTGTTCCGCAGCGCCAAGCTCGTGTTTAGGAGGACATGCGTCGCGAAACTGCTAACGGCGCAGGCAAGGGCTGGCAGGAAGTCTCCTCTACAATGGCCAAGATCTCACCAGCTACACCGTCTGTGCCCTCGCCTCATGAGGCGCTTGTCGGATCTTTCCAGTAGTGTTCCGTAGCCAGTAGAACCCGGAAGATCCCTGAACTGAACTGCTCGATGCTTCGTCTGGCTCAATCTGGAAAAGCCCACTTCATGACGCTCCGTGACGTTTGTCAAACACCGTACAGCGCCGCCGCGAAGGTATATCTGTGACACGTCCACTGTCTTTACTTCGAATCCCAGACTGCGATAGATGGCGGCGGCCATCGAATCCAACACTGGAAAACCGTATGTAGGCATATACACAGTTCGCACACCACCGCGATAGTCAACAATTACGTTGTTGTACGTCACCATCGCATACTCAGATGCATTGACCACTGCCGGCAATCTTAGAACCTGATATCCATTACGCTGCATTTGCTTCGCTACGTCATCCAAACACTGCTGAAATGAATCAGTGCTGCATGATTCGAACCAAGTCTTATCAACACAATCCATATCACCATCACAGTGACCCAGACGGATCATTTCAGCCATGCGCGGACTGGCAACGAGAATTGTGTTATCTCCAATCGGAGTCAAGTACATGTCAATGTGGCACCAAGGGACCTCACCATGTCGATCGCCGACAAGCAAAATCTCCCGTCCGGCAATCACGCCCAATTCATCCGCCAACTCCTCCTCGGAAGCCACGCCATTTTCGTCAATGACGTTCGCGCCCACGAACACATGTCGCCCATTGGACACAACGTTTCCACCTTCAATCTGCAGAGAGCTGTCCAGAACAAGGGGCATGACTCTAGACTGCCCCAGCATCTCCAGGATAAGCAGGTCGTTGTACTTCTCTTCCTCGTATCCGGACTCTCCAACCGGCACGAAACCGAGTGATCGCTTGCCAAAACCAACACACTGACGGGAAACGTACCTATCGCGCGCCCAGATCGATATCGGTAAGCCCGCATTGATAATCTGTACCTCATGCCCTTCAAGCAGTGGCTTCCACGTCTTGATAAATTCCAGCGCTGCCAGCTCCGACGGGCAAATCACCAACACACGAATATCCCGGGCAAGACCCGCCAGGAGGTCCCGATAGAATGGCCACAATTCATCAGCAAGGTCGGGATCGTATTGCAGCATGATCTCCGCTATCGCCCCACTGGAATCCGATATGATCTCGGAAGACTCCGTTTCGCCCTCCAGAATCGACTGCCCCCTCGCCTGAACACCGCCAGCCAACACTAGCAAACAAACAAACGCCAGCGAATAAGCGAACCTCTTCCCCATGAACAAACACTTACTGGTCACGAAATTGCTCCCCGAATAAACCTCTCAACTCGAACATGCTTCACCGCCCCCTGAAGGCTGATAGCCGGATGTGCTTTGATAACGCGGCAAGTCCAACGGTAGCGTCAAACAGTGAGCATCTACCGGAGGAAGCGGGGCATCACACGCTACGCTTGAACAGAGCTTGCTCTAGTTCCGAAACGAGGGCTCAGGATCCAAACGCCAGGGTCGGCGCATATCCTTCAGCAGTATGCTCATGGGGAATTGCTTGCGTAATTGGATGTGAGAACTACTCGGATTGGACTTTAGGCCTACATAACCCAACTGCCTGAGCCAGAAGCACTAGATCAGCCAACGATTCGGCGCACATCTTCTCCATCACCCGCGATCGATGCACCTTTACCGTTTTCTCGCTAGTACCCAACTGTTGGGCAATCTGCTTGTTCAGCTTCCCGGCGACCACCAAAGCAAAAACCTCTCTCTCACGCGGCGTCAGACGCTCGATTCGCCGCAAGATCTCCGCCCGTTCGGCCTCTTCGGCCCTGATCTCCCTGTCACGGACCATTGCCTGCCGAATCGCATCCAACAACACCTGATCGTTAAAAGGCTTGGGAATGAAATCGACAGCCCCAGCCTTCATCGCCCGCACGCTCATCGGAACGTCGCCGTGCCCGGTTACAAAGACGATCGGAATCATGATTCCGCGCAAAGCCAGTTCATTCTGCAAATCCAGCCCGCTTAGCCCCGGCATGCGCACATCAAGAACCAAACACCCAGGAAAAGATGAATCGTAACCATCGAGAAACTCCCTGGCGCTCCCGAAGATCCTCGCCTCATACCCAACAGAGCTCGCCAATCGCTGCAGCGCCCGACGAACAGATGGATCGTCATCAACTATGTAGACTGTAGGCTCAGCTGTCATTACGCCACACCCTCCCGAATGCACGGCAAACTGAAGCTTACTGTACAACCAGCTTCTTCATGTCCGCTGGCCCACATGCGCCCTCCATGCGCCGCCACAATCGAGCTGCATATTGCCAATCCCATTCCCATACCCTCCCGTTTCGTGGTGAAGAATGGTTCGAACATGCGCTCGGCCACCTCAACTGATAGCCCAACTCCCCAATCACGCACTGACACTAGCACGGCTCCCTCACCTTCTGCCGCTGTGCTAACTCGCAACTCTCGCCGGCTCCCCCCACTCTCCGCCATCGATTCCAGGCCGTTCCGCACCAGATTCAGAAGTACTTGCTGAAGCTGAACACGATCCCCCATCACCCTGCCAACACCCTCCGCCAACTCAAAAAGCACACTTGCCTGCTCACAACGTCCGAGGACCTCCGCTATCGGAGCAATGCCCACCATCACTTCGTTGATATCCAAACTCGAGTACTCAGGATCGCATCGCCGAAGCTGGTCGCGAAGCCCTTTAACCACTCCGCTCGAACGCTCCACATCGGCCATTATGTCACTAAGAGCGCTGCTGACCTCCTCGCGGGAAGCGCCGCCTTCGAGCATCCGTTGAGCCGCCCGAGCATTCGCACCAATTGCGCAAAGAGGCTGATTCAGCTCATGCGCCATCGCGGCCGCAAACTCTCCCATCGCATGCACCCTACTCATGTGCGCCAATTCCGACTGCTGAATACGAATGGTCTCCTCAGCCCGTTTCACCGGCGTTATATCCCGCTCCGTCGTCGCAATAGCCTCCAACCCACCTGAACCGTCAACAAGGGCTGTCACCGAAAGCCACACATTGATAACCCGGCCATCCTTCGTTAGCCGCCGCGTCTCCACCGACTCCACACCCTCGCCCGAGGCAAATCGCTCCGCAAACTGTTCAAGCTCCCAATGCTGATCACTCGGGACCAACATCCGCGCACTCATCCCCACAGCCTCACCGGCACCATAGCCGTACATCAGCTCCGCGCCCCTGTTCCACGCTAATATCTCCCCCTCCATCGTTTGGATAATCACCGCATCGTTTGAATTCTGTACGATCGCCGTCAAACGCCGCAGCTCAGCCTCCAACCGCTCGCGCGCCTGCGCCGTGACCTCCTCCGAACACCCATCGCCAAACGCCCGCGACGGAAGCTCGGCTTGGACCTCACTCACCAGGGCAGGCTTGTACACATGGCCTCGCTCAAACCCGGATGCGCTACTCTGCACGCCCCTCCTACCTGATTCGTGAACCTCCATCGAATACTCCCCACGTCCGAAACGCTCATGCTTACCAACCGGCTGCGACAGGGCACTATTGTACAAACGTCCAACCGTCTTTTGCCAGCACTACCCGTCCATCTCCTACCCCCTGAGACCTCGCCCCCTCCTTATACCCCTAACTCCCGTGAAACCACTTCATAGATCGATCCCAACAATGACGGCCACAGCGCTATTCATCCAACCGTAGCGTCAAACACCAAGAATCAATCGAATGGAAACCGGGCGTCAAACGCTACAATTGAATAAAGCTCGCTCCAGAACGAAGAGCCGGAACCAATCCATTCGTCACCTCAGAAGGATGGCTCATCCCCCACCATGGTCTACGCCACACGTCCGCCGAATGTCTCTGCCGACTGGGTCCAGCTCTTCTCGACCTGGACGATCCCAGAGAAAGCGGACTCAAGTGGATCATGGGCCCGGAGGCCGACTACGAAAGAACCGGCAACATAGGAAGATGTCATCTTCCGTGTGGCTATACACCGGGACCGGATAATGATACCCTCAACCTCCACTACGGCGCCGCGAATACTTCAATCGCTCTGGCTGACGGATCCGTCTCCGAGATGCTTGATTGGCTAAACTTCAATGCTACCCAAGGAGACGTTGATTCCGGATGACAAACGGTTCGTGGCCATAAGAGGGCACGACTCCAATGACTGACGTTAACACCTCCGATGTGCTCGATAACAGAATCCGCAAGAGTGCCCTCGTCATCGTTGCCCACCCTGACGACGAAACGCTTTGGGCCGGCGGTACAATAATCGCTAGGCCCGACTGGCATTGGTACATCATTGCCCTTTCTCGTGGCAGTGACCCTGATCGCGCCCCCAAGTTCTTCAATGTCCTGGCCGAGCTCAAAGCCGCCGGCGACATCGCCGATCTCGACGACGAACCCGAACAGTCTTCTCTTCCGCACAACGAAACACGGCAGGCAATCGTCTCTCTTCTGCCCGACAACGCCTTTGATCTCCTCTTCACGCATGGGCCGTCCGGAGAATACACCAGACACCGCAGACATGAGGAAACCTGCCGCGCCGTCGCCGATCTCTGGGCAAAAGGCACAATAAGAGCCGAATCTCTCCTCCCTTTCGCCTACGAGGATGACCGCGGATCCCAACTTCCCCACACAATTGCGGCGGCCCCACTGCAAGTACCCCTCGCCCAACCGCTTTGGCAAAAGAAGTACGACATTATGACCGCCCTGTACGGCTTCTCACCGGATAGCTGGGAAGCCCGAACGACTCCTGCAACCGAAGCCTTTTGGTATTTCCACCAACCGCAGAATGCACTCGGATGGATTGATCAATACGGAGATGAATCATGAAAGTCCTTGTACTCTACGACTATCCGCCGTCACCCGGCGGGCTTGCAACCCAGGGTGATCTTCTTCACAAAGGACTCAAGGAACTCGGCGTCGAAACATTCGCCGTTCACTTCGAATCAGCGCAGGAGAAGGAGTGGTACTATCGATGGTTTGAACCCGACATCGTCATCGGTGTAGGCTACTGGGGACATACCCCACACCTCATACTCCACCCACAACGATATGGTGTCCAGCCGGTGCCCTGGCTCGTGGCCGATGGTTACATCGCCAACTACCACGAAGTCCTCAACGCACTGCCGCTCATCCTCGTAACCTCAAACTGGGTAAAAGAGACTTACATCCGCGACGGCATCTGCGGCGACAACATCGAAGTCCTGCCCGTGGGATGCGACACGGACAGCTTCATCCCCCGCGACCAGACCGATCCCAAAGTCGCCTGCGTCCGAGACTCGCTCGGCGTTGCTCCCGACCAACTCATGATCCTCACCGTAGGCGGCGACGCCACATCCAAAGGCGCCCAGGAAGTCATGCAGGCACTCGCCATAAACGACACCAAAGCACCCGATTGGAAGTACGTGTGCAAGGTCTGGCCACAACCACGCACCGTCCAGCAAAACCTCGTCGACCTCCAGCTTGCCACCCAACTGGGCATCGGCCAAAATGTCGTCTACACCACCAACACGATCTCGCGACAGTTCATGCCCTACCTGCTTGCGGCATGTGACATATACGCGGCGCCGGCCAGGCTTGAAGGATTCGGGATGATCCAGGTTGAAGCCAACGCTTGTGCCAAACCAGTAATTGGTATTCGCGCCATGGGATTGCTTGATACCATGATACACGGAGAAACCGCCTTCCTGGCAAGTGTTGCCCAGGAAATCCGTATCGGCGAAGCCGTACTCGGTGAGGAATCCGGCTACCACGAACCTCACCGTATCGTCTTCAACACCTTCCGCACCGCTGACTACCGCGCCAGTGTTCACGATGTAGCCAACTACCTCATGGATCTCATGGAAAAACCGCTACTCAGAAAACAAATGGGAGAGGCCGGCAGGAAACGCGCTGTTGACTGCTTCAACTTTCGCGTCGTCGCCAGACAATTCGTGGAGATAATACAACGCCGCTTGGGAATAAACTGACAGAAACATGACGAACAATACTGAAGACGCCATCAACCGTGCCAAAGAGGCCGCCATTAAAGTACTTCACCACAACCTCGACGGTCCGGTAGCCGGACTACCACGTACTGCCGCCTGGGGTTATCCGGAATGCTACACCCGCGATTGGATGATCGCCGCCCTCGGTGTGCTCGCAACCGATGACCAACAGCTCCACGATGGCCTTCGAGAAGTACTCCTCGCCCTTGCCAAAAACCAAACGAAGAACGGACACATCCCCTCCCTCGCCCACGACCCAAACGACGTCGGAGCCAGCGATACGACTCCACTCTTCCTCCTCATCACCGCCATATGCCGCAAGGCGTGGAACGAACCGCTACTCCTCGATGAAGCTGTGCAAAAGGCGCTGACCTGGATGCGCTACCAGAGCCCCGACGACCTCATCATGGTTGCCCAGCAGCCAACCAGCGACTGGCGCGACGAACAATGGGTCCTCGGTTATGGCCTCTACGTCAACTCCGTCGTTTATGCCTATCTCCGACTGTATCACTTCGACGCCGACGCTGTCGCTCTCAGAAAAGCAATGCACCGCTTCGACATCCGCGCCGAACGTAAACACCGACACATCCATGAAGGTCTGGTCATTCGCCACAAACCCTACTACGCCATGTGGTCATACAAGATCTACAACAACGAACGCTTCGACCTCCTTGGAAACAGCTTGGCCATCGTCACCGGCCTCGCCTCCAACTCCCGAGCCAATGACATCGTAAACTGGATCGAAGCAGAAACCGATGCGCTCCGACGCGACGGAAAACTCGCCGTCGATCTACCACCTTGCTTATTCCCATATATGCAGCCCGGCGATCCCGACTGGCGACCGCGATATGAACAGTTCAATCGCCCGGGCCAATACCACAATGGCGGTGTCTGGCCCTACGTCTGCTCCTTCTACGTCTCCGCCCTCGTCGCTGCCGGAAAACACGAGCTTGCTAAAACCAGATTGAGCGACCTTACCAAACTCGTCATCCCCGCACGCAATCACGAAGTAACTCACGGCTTCAACGAATGGTTTGACGCGCCGAGCGGAGAACCTCGCGGCGAGGACTGGCAAACCTGGTCAGCGGCCATGTACCTCTACGCCGCCGAATGCGTCCGGCAAACCCAACCGCTCTTCTTGCGCAACGCACGCAACAGCGGCTAACCCATATGAAGACCGCATCCCATCCTCCAAAGCGTTACCCGTCCAAGCGTAGCGCGAGACAATGAAACCCCACCGGAGGAAACCGAGCGTCAAACGCTTCACTTGAGTAGAGCTTGCTGTAGACCTTACCGCTAGGCTGCTTGCGCTGCGCTCTGTTGCCCAAGCCCTCAACTTGCGGTATTGTTGACAGGTACCCTGGGGGCGTCCGGACGCCTGGTGGGTTCCGCGGCCTTCAAAGCCGTTGAGGGGTCGTTGACGCGGCTCCTGGTGGGTTCGATTCCCATCCGCCCCCGTACATCTCACCCATCCGCAAAGTTGCTCGACTTCGCGAAGCCAATAAACCGAAAGGGAATAACACAAAACCAGAAGAAGGAGAGGTCGCGCTGCAAGAGAAGTGGACGCAAGCTACGTCCGGATGAATCCATTATCGTGCAGATCACTTGTCGGGAGATTCAGCTGCTTAACTCAGACAGACCAAAGGATTACCCGCCATGCTTGACACAAGGGACGACAGGTCATACTTCTTGGCATTTACCTTGATGGGAGGACTATTTGGCTTGGTCGTAGCAGGGCTAACTGGTCCACCTCGTGCGGCGGCCCTCGAAATCGATATGACCTATTGGTTGTTGCTTAACTTGTTCTTCGGCTCATTGATCGGCATATTCTGTGCCCCGATTGGCATCTTCTGCTTTCAGCGAAAATCTTTCTCTCGTGCCATCAAAATCCTCATCATCACAACATTACCTGCCACAGCAGCGGGTGCGTTGATGTTCCCAAGTCCATTGGTTGCCTTTATCCCTGGCGTTACTTTTCTAATTGGCATGGCTGTGCTTCGAACAAGACTCCCTGATCTACCGCAATTTCCACAGTGCTTAAATTGCGGATACAATCTCACCGGCAACACAAGTGGAACCTGCCCAGAATGCGGCAGCAGAATGAAAGGCGAATCCGACGCAAACTAAAAGGAAATAACACAAAACCAGAAAGAAGAATGGGCACGGTCCTCTCCGAACACAAACTCGCCGCAAGGCGTGGAGAATGGATATGACAGTAAACTCAAGCATCCCTGAAAACGCTACGTGCCCTGTGTGCGGTTACTGTCTCTTCGGTCTGCCAGGCGAAACTTGCCCGGAATGCGGATGTTGGTTTAATCCGCAAGACCCAACCACTTATCAGATCGGGCCGCGGAAATCATTGGGCTGGCACCTTGCTCAGCCCCCCGGTCTGAGAGCATGCCTCCTGATCTCAGCCCTGACAATCTGCGGATTGATCATGGCGAGTGCCCCTGCACAATGGGAAGTGGCCATACGTTTCTGCTGCCTGATGTCAACTGCCGTACCAGTTTGGTTGTGGATTGCAGCCCGTGCAGTTGTTAGCTTGATTGTCGATTTGCGCGACGCAAAGGGGGCAACCCAGCGTCGATCCCAACCCGCCCCCCGCAGTCGTTGGCCGCGGACCGTCAGCCTGGTCTGCGTGCTGCTCGTGTTTTTCAGCTTCCTCTATCCCTGGCCGTTGATATTGCGGTTCAGCCTCAGCCGTTCCGCCTTTGAGGCAGCGTTGAAGGAGTTCCAAGAAGGCAAATACATTGGTGACAGGCGGATCGGACTGTACTATGTACACAGTGTTTCAAGCTCTGGGAATGCCAACCACCCCAATACCGTGGCTTTCCAAACAGGATGGAGTATCATCGATCCGATCGGCTTTGAGTATGATCCACATCCGAACCACGTTATGGGCCATCTCGCCGTTGAGGTTGCCCCATCCTGGTATACCTACGAGCAATGAGCTGGCCCATTGGATGCGGGATAAGTGGCTTCTCTTGATCCGCGAGGCGGCTTCATCAGCCTTCTAGCGGATATCGGTGAAGATACGCGTAGATAACGGAGCGAATGCAATGTGGAGATTGTACGAACTTTCTGGGTCACTTAGATGCGTAGGCGGAGTTGCTGCTATCTTGTTGCTGCTGACTACGGGAGGGTGTATTGATCATACCGCATCGCTCTCTCTCACAACTCTACCCAATGGCGACTCGATTCGCATTCATGAGGTTTGGCGGAAAATGCGAGTTGAGCAGCGACGAATACAGTTTTGTCCAAGGACCGGAGAAGCTCAGACGTTGATAGTCTCACCCGGGAAGCGATGGCCGGAAAGCGAGAATTCTCCATACGGCTTCGATGTCCTGCAAGATGGCAGCCAGATCACGGTTTGGAAACTCGCAGGAGGGACGCAAGAGGCGCTAGCGACGGTCACGGTGAAAGACGGTGACTCGGCGAAACTCGCGGCACCACACGAAAGCGTCAACTACATTGGCAAGCGAATCGGTTGCAGCATCCATCGGAGATTATTCACGGCGAAGGTCGGTGAGGGTGAGTCGGTCTGCTTGTCTATGTCGTCAAAACGTGACGTTGGATCAGATGCGAATAAGGATAGCTTCTGGCTCGGGTGGTATTCTGAAGAACAGGACAAACGAACGACTGAGAGCAGGGACGTAGGAACAACGATCCTGACGCTTGAGGGGCAAACATGCCTAAGCGACCCCCTCTATTCGTGCCCGAATTTCGACTTGCGTTGGGATGATCAGCGGAAGGCTGCGTGGGTCGTTGACACTAGAACAAACCAAATTGTCGGTGGTTTTCAGGTTGCACCGTGGTTCTTCGACCGAGACAGCGTACCCAAATACGCGGCGGCAACAACGGGGCGGGTCATAGCGTCGGTTAGAAATCCGTGATCATGCAGAACTCAGACCCCTCGCAGGACAAGTCGTAAGGGAATAAACCCAATCGCGAACAAGGAAGGGTTACTGATTAGCCGACACCCTGGACACAGCACAAACAACTGGTGGGCAGGAAGTTCTTCGTTTTCGTAAGGAAAGACGTAATAACCCATCGACAGATAAATGGTTCAGAGCGTCGCTAATCCATACGTAGCGTCAAACGCGGAGAATCTACCGCAGAGAACCCGGCCTCAGACGCTACACTTGAATAGAGCCGGCTCCACCTAGCTTCTGAGAACACGGTTGAGATTGAATAACGCGGTTCTGTGTCAACATTGATCGAAGATTCTTACGATGCCAATAATCGGGACGACATTCGCGCTCGCCGCTTGGCTTTTGGCCGTGTTCGTTTCCGTCCTAGTTTTCGCAGTCCCGGGAACCGTCTCTGGCAACGTAAACTGGTTGGCGGCGATAGTCGGAATCAGCTGCCTTCTGGCAGGACCGTGGATTCACGGACGTCGATGCGATTGCCAACCCCTGTTCTTCATTTACGGGTGTATCGGCGGAAGTCTCTTCCTTCCGCTTCATCTGCCTGATAGTCGTGATCTTCTCCGGCAAGCGATGAATCCCAATCCACATCAAACGGTTTGGGACTGGGTATTCACTATTACTTGCATCATTGGCGTGGTGGTTGCCGGCATCATCTGTCGTTCCATTGCCGCATCAAGTTTTGCCCAGGAAGAATACCAAGCAATAGCATCAGAGCGCTGCCCAACATGCGGCTACCTGAAATACGGATTGCCGGAGCCTCGTTGCCCTGAGTGCGGAACCCCGTTTCAACCCGTCAAAAGGCGGTGCCCTGCCGACGAGCACGGCCAATCGGAGTAGAGTCACGACCATGAAATGCCGGCCGTGCGGGCGATCTGAGTGCTCCCGGTTTCGATACGACAGCCTTCGGCCATCCGACTCTAACTCCCTTGACTCCTGGCCTGTTACCTGTAGCGTCAAACGCGGAGAATCTGCCGAAGAAAACCCGGCCTCAGACGCTACAATTGAATAGAGCCGGCTCTGAACCTGATGCGAGGCAAGAAGATTGACCTTCAACCGCGAAACATGGCATGACATCGACTGGTGCGATCAGAACGTCAAGGCGGCCACCTTGTCCGATCAGAACGTCGTGGAGGCGGCATCGAAGGTCCATCCCTCTTCAACCGCCTTGATCGATCTGCTCGATGAGGCCGGCAGACGTAGGCTTCCCGCGATTGTCCCCATCGCCAGAGAGAATCTCGGCAACCAATGCCCGTTCGCGTCGATTTCAGCAGTGGCAGTGCTGCAAGAACTGGGCGATGCGTCTGACCTCCAACTATCCCTTCCAAACAAAACCCAAAAATACGATTGACCTCATCCTGTGTTCGTGTTATGTTAGTATAGGGCCGGCACAAACTCCCTCTCCAACCCCGGCCCGGCAGGAGGCCACCTTATGCCCGTAATCAGTAGACAAGCTAACTAGCCGTTCACCAAGAAACCGGCGTCGATGCGCCGACTCTGCCGGGTTGCCACTCACCGAAAGGGACAACACAACTCCGCCCGGCTCGGCAACTCTCGCCCTGTCGGCACTACAACGCCTACTATAGCGCTATAAGTCCAAGCGTAGCGTCAAACACCCAGAATCTACCGGAAAGAAACAGGCGTTCAGCCGCTGCACTTGAATAGAGCTTGCTCCAATCAACTACCGACGTCTCCCCGGCATCCACTTCTGGAAAGCCGTGCGGGAAACGTCGGCTGATTGTGCGCGCGGCCAACATACACAACGCAGCCCGGAGGACCACACATCATGTTTCTACAAAACGAAGCCAAACACGTAGCCACCGCTCCTGCCCACATCGCCCTCCCAAAAATGAAAAAACGAACCCAAACGCGCCCGCGCCATCATCAACAGGCAAGCCACCACACCCCCGCGACAAAGCGAGGCCAACTGCCGCCGACCGCAGTCCCCAACCACCCAGACCGCGTCACCGTTTTGAAAAAACGAACCCACCGGCCGCACCTCGCCTCCCCCGCCGAACACCGCGCCTCTAATTCAGCAGCCGTGCCACGCGTCCGGCCCAGCTGCCAAACGCGCCATGAAAAAACGAACCCAAACCGCACAACGAAATCGCTGTCGACCTGCTACAACCCTTACTCAATCACCCTAAACCATCTAGCTACCCATCCAGCCGCAACTTCCTCGTTGACAAAAAAGCCCGACGACCACACACATACAAACGGCAGTCACCTCGTCCCAACCGACTGCCAGCAGCAACCGGCCAACCAAAGGAGAACGCAGAAAATGCAAAAACGAACCCACCCCCTCTACTTGGCCAATAAGCCCTGCACCCCCAACGCTGATCTCGAAGTCACCAACAAGTTCACCGGCGAAATCGCGGCCCACGTCCCCCTGGCCAATAACGACATCATCGAGCAGGCAATCGCCGCCGCCGTAGCTGCCCAAAAGCCTCTTCGCCAGCTACCCGCGTACAAGCGCGCCGAAATCCTCAACCACGTCGCCCAACAACTAATCGACCGCGCCGAGGAATTGGCCCGCGTGCTCGCTATCGAGGCCGGCAAGCCTATCAAAGACGCCCGAGGTGAAATCACGCGCGGAATAGACACCTTTCGCATCGCCGCCGAAGAAGCCACCCGCATTTATGGCCAATACGCCCCCCTGGACATCTCACCCCGAGCCGAAGGATACGAGTCCATCACCAAGCGGTTCCCCATCGGACCCTGCTCCTTCATCGCGCCGTTCAATTTCCCCATCAACCTTGCCGCCCACAAAATCGCTCCGGCCATTACCGCCGGATGCCCCTTCGTGCTCAAACCCGCATCCTTCACCCCCATCAGCGCCCTCATTCTCGGCGAAATCCTCGCCGAAACCGACTTGCCGCCCGGAGCCTTCAGCATTCTTCCCTGCCGCCGAAGCGATGCCGACCTCTTCACCACCGACAGCCGCTTCAAACTCCTCTCCTTCACCGGATCGCCTGAAGTGGGCTGGCAGCTCAAAGCCAAGGCCGGCAAGAAACAGGTAATTCTGGAGCTTGGTGGTAATGCCGCATGCGTCGTCGATAAAGACGCTGACATCGACTACGCAGTTTCCCGCATAATCATCGGCGCCTTCTACCAGTCGGGCCAATCATGCATCTCCGTCCAACGCATCTTCATCCATGGCACCATCTACGACCTCACCAAGGAGAAACTGGCTCGCGCCACCGCCAAGCTCACGAGTGGCAATCCCCTTCTTGAGGAAACCTTCATCGGACCGATGATCACCGAAGATGATTCCGCCCGTATTGAGTCATGGATCAAAAACGCTCTTACCCGAGGCGCCGCCTTGACATGCGGGGGAACACGAACAGGCCCGGTCCACCAGGCAACGCTCATCGAGCACGTGCCCGACGACTGCGAGCTCTCCTGTAAAGAAGCCTTCGGACCTGTAGCCATCCTCGAACCATTCTCCGATTTCGCCGAGGTCTGCAATCGAGTCAACGACAGCAGCTTCGGGCTCCAGGCCGGCATCTTCACCGCCAATATCAACTCCGCCTTCTACGCGTTCAATGAAATAGAAGTCGGCGGAGTGGTCATCAACGATATTCCATCCTTTCGCGTCGACTCCATGCCCTATGGAGGAGTCAAGGACAGCGGATTGGGCCGCGAAGGAGTACGCTTCGCCATTGAACACCTGACTGAGCCCCGGCTACTCATCCTTAATCGCATCGGACACCGCCCTCAGTGAGAGATCAAGGAGTTGAATAATGTTTGCCTTGTATAATGGACAGCCATCGCCATCACCGGATAAGGTTCACACGGCAACCGCTGCCGACAGTTATATACCGCTGAAACTCGATAGGAGTAGGCAATGACTCAGCAACTAACCAACCTCGAACAGCTTCCTCAGGAACTCCGGCCAGCTATCGAAGGCTTCGCCAGGCTCGTGCAGAAACTGGCAGCGGCAAACGCCGCCGGTTTGACCCTATTCGGCGCCATCGCCGCCCGAAACTTCGACGCCACAAGGCACACCATTCGCAGCGTCCTCCTCGTCAATGACGTCGATCTGCGAGTGTTGCGCCGCCTGGCCGAACACGGTGCCAAGCTCGGCAAGGACCACTTGGCCGCACCTCTCATCATGACCACCAAATACATCGATGAGTCGCGCGACACCTTCCCCCTGGAACTGATCGAGATACTCCAAAACCGTATCGTGCTCTTCGGACCTGATCCCTTCTCGGAACTCACCTTCGAAGATGACCATGTCCGCCTCCAGTGCGAGCGCGAGTTCAAAGTTATCCTAATCGGCCTTCGTCAAGGATTGCTTGCCGCAGCAGGACGCGAACGTTTCCTGGAAAACCTCGAAATCAGTATGGCCGAGAATCTCATCCGCACTTTGCGCGGAATGCTCTGGCTCAAGGGACGCCGCGAGGCTCAACCGGCAACGGCTGTCATTGCGGAAGTAGAGAATATCACTAAACGCAAGTTGGTTGGCATCCGCAACGCCATTGAGGTAAACGCCAACCATGGCTGGGAACAGTACGAAGCGCTGTACCGCGACGTGGAAGCGCTCGGAGGTACCGTCGATGCCTGGTAAAACACAAATAGGTCTCTGCCTCTTCGTCACGGCTTGCATGGTCGCCAATGCAACTGCCCAAGTTACCGTCCCCGACCCCGGCCGCTACGTTGTCGACCAGGCCGGCATTATAGACGACAACGCCGCACGGAAGATGGAAGCCATCCTCGTCGAACTCCAGCAGAAGACCGGTGCCCAGATCAAGGTCCTCACAGTCCAATCCATCGGCGATGAGAATTGGGAAAGCTGGACTCACCGGCACGCCGAATCGTGGAAGCTCGGTCAAAAGGGAAAAGACAACGGAGCTCTTATCGCCCTCACAGTCAACGAACGTCATGTTCGGATTGAAGTGGGATACGGCTTGGAGGCTATCATTCCCGACTCCTGGTCAGGATCAGCTTCACGCCAGGTGCGCGACAAGTACTTCAGGGCCGGCCAATACTCCCAGGGGCTTTTCCACTTAACCCTCGCCACCGCCCAGGAAGTGGCCAAGGCCACCAACGTACAACTGACCGGCATGCCCAATATCTCGCGGCTGGGCGCAAAACGGACGAACCCTGGTTACTTCTGTGGCGGAGGCATTTTCCCTATCATCGTGATCTTTGTAATCATCTCCAATTTCTCCCGCCGCAACCGCCACTACAGTCGTTGGGGCGGAGGCGGATTGCTTGAGGGCATGTTCTGGGGCAGTGTTCTCAGCAACATGCTCGGCGGTGGCCGCTCACACTCCTCATGGGGTGGCGGCAGCGGCTTCGGCAGTGGGTTTGGAGGAGGCTTCGGTGGCGGATTCGGCGGCGGCGGAACCTTCGGAGGAGGTGGTGGCGGTGCAAGCTGGTAACCAGTGCCCCCAGTGTCAAACACCAAACAGTACCGGCGCCCGCTACTGCGCAGCCTGCGGCGCGCCCCTGAAATCTCAAGGAGGTCAAGTCATGAAATTGGCTAAACTACTAATCTTTGCTGCTGTGGCTTCTGTCGTCGGCATCGTCATCGCCCTTGGATGTGTCTGGAAGGGATACAACAACGCGATAGCCCTCGATGAGAATGTGAACAAGAGTTGGGCTCAGGTGGAAAACCTGCTCCAAAGACGCTTTGACCTTATTCCCAATCTCGTCGAAACAGTCAAGGGAGTCGCTGGCCAGGAAGAGAAAATCTTCCTTGGAGTGGCTGAGGCTCGTAAGGCTTATACCCAAGCACAAACGGTGCCCGCCAAAGTGCAGGCCGCCAACGGGTTCGAGACAGCCTTCGGCTCTGCCCTCTCCCGCTTGCTGGTTATCCAGGAACGCTATCCAGAACTCAAGTCCAATGAGTCCTTCCTCAAACTGCAGGATTCCCTGGAAGGCTCGGAAAATAGGCTCGCCGTTGAACGCAAACGCTACAACGACTCCGTCGGAGAGCTAAACAAGTTCGTCCGCAAGATAACCGGGAGCTTCTACGCCCGGCTCGCCGGTGTGGAAAAAGCCGAATACTTCCAGGTACAGGAGGCTGCTAAAGAAACTCCCAAGGTAGACTTCTCCACCGAGAAGTAACTGGAAAAACTGTCCCGGCAAGCCGGATGGAGCCCCCTGCCCTTGACGCTCCATCCGGCTTGCCTCACAGGTGCACGACGCGTCAGCATCCCCCGTCACTAACACCGCACCGTCCCCGCCAGGGACCGATAACTCCCAACACGCCCGCCACCCGCTCCCCGTCATCGCTATTCTCGGAACCATAACGAAAGAACCGCCTCTTGGCCGTCGAGATATCTGATAACTGGGATTCTGCGCCTGTGGCGCTGTCGCGAACGGAGTATGCCGGTGCACCCGACGTTGGTACGTCATCTAGTCTCCCCCCTGCTCGAAAGAGCTCTGGGCAGAAGGACCTTCAGCTACCTCGTCGAGCTTGAGGAAAGCCAATGGTGGTCACCGGAGGATCTCCGCAACATGCAGGATCGCAAGCTGGCCCTGCTCTTGAAGACCGCCAACAAACACTGCCCCTACTACGCCAGGCTGTTTCACCGACAAAGGCTGGATCCCACTATCCAGAAGCCGAGAGAAGTCCTAAGCCGACTCCCCCTCCTGGACAAACAGACCATCCGCGACAACCTTGAGGCAATTACCAACCACCGGGTCCCTGGAGGAACAATACGCTTCAACACCGGCGGATCAACAGGCGAACCCCTGGTCTTCTATGTCGATAGACGTCGTGTGGGATACGACAAGGCCGCGCGCATCCTTACCCACCAGTGGTTCGGAGCCGACCCCGGCCAGCGCGAGACGTATCTTTGGGGTTCTCCCGTAGAGCTTCGCACCCAGGATCATCTCAAGCGCTTCCGTGATATCATCACCAATGAGATGCTCCTCGAAGCCTTCAACCTATCGCCGCAAAGCATGACCTCTTATCTGCAGCGGATCCATACGTTCGATCCGGTAAGCATCTTCGGCTATCCCTCCAGTCTCACGACATTCGCGGAATACTGCCGCGAGTGCGATCGCACATTCAATGGCGTAAGCCTGAAGGCTGTGTTTGTAACCGGTGAACCTGTCTCACCAAAGCAGAGGCAGATCATCCACGACTTCTTCCGCGCTCCCGTTGCCAACTGTTATGGAAGCCGTGACGGCGGCTTCATCGCCCACGAGTGCCCCCACGGACAGATGCACATCTTCGACCAGAATCTCATCGTCGAGACCGTGGATACCTTGGGAAATACACTTCCAATCGGGAGTGAAGGCGAAATAGTCATCACTCATCTTGACGCACTGGCCACGCCTTTGCTGCGCTACCGCACAGGAGACGTCGGCCGATTGCTCGAAGGACAGTGCAGTTGCGGCCGCGGCATGGCGCTCATGGCTCAGGTAAAAGGTCGACAGACTGACCAGCTGGTCGCTGCGGACGGAGCACTCCAGCACGCACTCTCTGCCATCTACATCATTCGCGAACTCAAGACAGTAAGGCAATTCCAGCTTCGCCAACAGGCGGACCGCAGTGTGGACGCTTACGTTATTCCCGATGCCGGTTTCAGCGTCAGGGACCAGCAGCACATAACCGAGGGTCTCAAGAGGAGACTAGGCGAGTCGATACCGATTCGCCTTCATTTGCAGAACAAACTTGCAACAGAGGGTTCCGGCAAGTTCAGGCACGTCATCTCCTACGCGTGCCCCTCAAACACATCTTCACCCGCGCAGGAACATATGGGAGGTGTAGCATGACAACAACTACATCCACCGATCACAAAGCAAGAGTTATCACCAGTCATCCACCGATACTCGAGGACAGAGTATTCCATGTGCGGTGCAACCGGTGCTGTGCTAGTAGCGTAATCCCAATCAACGAGGACACCGTCCGCATCATCTGCTCCTCGTGCTTTCGCCGACTGACTCTTCCGGCAACTTTGCGCGCTACGTGCCCATCCTGCCATGCAACGGAGGAATATCCACACACGGTTGCAGGACACTCCACGACATGTCTATCGTGCGGTCGCCCAATCACTTTGGGAGCAATTGTCGGCAAGGCAGAACCAAAGTACCGTAAAGCAGTAACACCTGCCCCTACCCGTTCTCCTCACCGCCACGCTCACCCACTACCGGAACATCACACATTCGCTTTCAGCGAAGGGGCTGAGCGTTCGTTGATTCTCTTGGCAGCAGCCATCGCCACACTGATCTTCGTGGTTGCCGCCAGTATGCGCTAACCGTTTACCATAACGACAAGTCACATTGCACACTAAGCAATGAGCTTGGCAAAACCATGCCAAGCTCGTTTTGGTTCATCGTTCCAGGTTGTTACTGGAATTGGGGTGGACGCTTAGGCCCTGCTCTTACCATCGGCGCCGAAACAAATCTTCCGACGGAGGCCAGATCAGCGGTTCAATCTCTCGATCCGGTATCCATCCGTCGGGCGCAGTCGCCTTAACTGGATCGTCGTTCTGCATCAAGGCCAAGAGGCAATCACGCATCTTCGCCTCGAATTGCCCCACGCAAACCAACCTTGGATCCCGCATATCAGCACTTGGGCTGCCTGCGCAGCGGGAATCATCCAGATCAACGGGATCTTCGATATACGCATCCGCATGGATTGCAGCCAACATTCGTCGTGCCGGAACACTATAGAGCACGCCTTTGACCTGGGCCTCGTGGATGGACTTGCGCGACTCGCTGTAAACGAGCAGCATGCCTGCTCTGAGCGAATAGGAAGCGTTCAGCAAGGTATTGACGGTCACTTCGGCACCGTCCATGGCCATGATGTTCATGGGAAAAACCTCACTGATACTCCTGAAGTCGTCGAACACGGAGTTCCAGGAGAGGAAATCCACCTCCGGCTCCATATCCAGGACGACAGCAGCCTCAGTGGCTGTTGGATCCTCATCAGCAGACAGCCGAGCGACAGCAAGCGACGATGGGAACATTCCCTGTGTGCGCTCAGACACGATCAGCCGATAATCTTGAGAGACAGTCACCGGTTGTCCGCCGGCAAGTACATCCCAATCCAGCTCGACGCTCGTAGGTGTAAACTCAACTCTCTGCTTGGACACACACCCCGTACCTATAACTGCAGCAAGTACAATCAGTGTCAACTTGGCATGCATTGGCGCCACCACGTATTATCCCCGATAACCATGTTAATCGTGGCCACTTGCACCTGAAGCAAGCGGCGCGACCAATAACATAATCGGCAAACCCAAGAGCCAACTGGTCTATAAAACCCCTGTCCGCAAGCTCAGAGCACGTACCGTTGGGTTATCGGGCCTTCCCGCCATGGTCTCGTCTGTTTGGCTCTGGGGCACACGTTTCATCTATAACCATACAGGCCCATAACTCAGGTCCGAGATGTAAACGTCCGATTCACTATTCGAGCGTTTTCGGAACATTCACTCAGGAGAGCCTGGGAATGAGTTCACAGTGTGTTCTAGGGGTTGAATCCGGTAGTGCGGCCCCCATGGCAGCTCCGCCGGCCGCTTCCGTGGCGAAGAAACAGGTCGACGCAGTCGCTCCATTCGGACTGGGCCGAAGGGAGTATGTGTCGGTGAATCGTCGCACAGCGCCCTTGCAGGTGATTGGCCAGGTTCTCTTCAACATTCCCCGCCCGGCATGGATCGTCATAGATATCGCCATCGTCTGGCTCGCGTTGATCCAGGGCTATCACTGGTTTGACGCCAATGTAATTCCCAAGCACGTTCTGGCTTGGCAGGCTTATGGTGTTTTCTCCTTTTGCCTAATAATCTCCAGCCTCGTTTTCGGATTGAACGAGAAACGCACTCTGCTCAACAAGTGGTACGTGTTGACGCGTATGAGCCTGACGACAGCAGTAAGCACCGTTGTGATGTACGCTGTCATCTACGGAGCGTTGTACATGAGCTTCAGCCGGCGTGTGGCTGCTCTCACTGTTATCACATACTTTGTGGCAGGCATCTCCATACGTCTCTTCGCATGCTATTCGATCCACCGGATAAAACGGCAATTGCTCTTTGTGGGAACGCGTCAAGGTTGCGAATCGTTTGTCGACCGGATGAAAGATGGTTTTCTCAATGCCCACTCCGTAATTGGTTTCATCGATGCCGCTGAGGATCCTGCACTTCAGGAGGACGGAAAGCTGCAGAATCTGGGAACAACCGAGGATATCGTGCGCGTCTGCCGCCAGCAGAACGTCCACGACATCGTAGTGTGCAATGGCAGTGCAGCCAACTCGGAGGTAATCAGTTGGATGTTACCTTGTCTGAGGTTGGGGTGCCGGGTAACCAATGAGGCGACGTTCTACGAAAGTGCGGCCGGACAGATTCTGGTGGACGAGATCACACCGGACTGGTTTCTCTTCAGTGACCTGCAAGCGCACTGCGAGGAATACTCAACAATGAAGAGGCTGTTTGATATCGTAGTTTCGATCATCGGCCTCTGCGTCTCGCTCCCCTTCTACCCCTTGCTAGCATTGGCTATCAAGCTAGAAGACGGTGGCCCTGTGTTCTACTCACAGGACCGAGTTGGCAAGAACGGAGCAGTATTTAAACTGTACAAGTTCCGGACCATGAGGGTCAGCGATGCCAGCGACGACATCAGCTGGACGGCAAGGAACGACCCTCGGGTCACGCGGGTGGGTCGGATCCTCCGGCTGGCGAGATTGGACGAGTTTCCTCAGTTCTACAACATCCTCATCGGTCACATGTCCGTGGTCGGTCCGCGTCCGGAGCGTCCCGCCATTGTCATGGAACTGTGCAAGTATGTCCCTTATTGGTCAGAGCGGGAATTGGTAAAACCCGGATTAACCGGCTGGGCACAGATATCATACCACTATGGCAACACTCTCGAGGACGCCAAGCGGAAGCTGCAGTTTGACTTCTACTACCTTAAGCACATGAACCTGGAGCTCGATCTGACAATCCTGTTCCGCACGGTGGGGACATTCCTTCGTGGAGCTTGCTGACGACGAGTTCCACGTCGAACGACACTCCAGATATTCGAGTCATGTTCCGATAAACATTCAATGGCCTTCGGTCTGCGCGTGTAGTTGCAGCGAATGCTTGCTGCGCATCCATACGATCGAGGTTGGCGATAAGTAAGTGACTAAGCCATGAATGACACAGTGTTGTTAGTCAACCCTCCTGCGGAAGTACCGCAGGAGTGTTATGATAAACCCAACTACCCTGCCATCGGCATCGCCTATGTAGCCGGCTACCTCAAGAGTCATGACATACCGGTTTCTGTCATAGATGCCAAGTTGGCAAGGATGAATGTGAGTCAGACAATCGCGGCCATTCGCGAGGCTGCCCCTCGCATCCTCGGCCTGTCATCGATGACCCACATGATCGTGACGACGCACAAGATAGCACAGGCGGTCAAGCAGACCCATCCGGACACGATTATTGTCCTGGGTGGCTTTCACGGCACTTTTCTGCCGGAGCGAACACTGCGCGAGTTTCCTCACTTCGACTACGTATGCGTCGGTGAAGGCGAAATGGCTTTCCACGAGTTTGTGACCACGGTGAATCGTGGAGAGGACCCTAGCGAGATTCAGGGCATCGCCAGCCGTCAGGGTGAGACGATACGCGTCAATGGCCGTGGTCAGGTTCCTGGTCACCTGGACGATCTGGGCATGCCGGCATGGGAACTATTCCCAGCTGCTGAGATGTACCCTGTCATGAGTCAGAGAGGCTGCCCCTTCTCATGCCAGTTTTGCAGTCGCCCTTACGGCCGCAAACTCCGTAGTCGCACACCGGAGCACGTTGCCGCGGAGATTCTCCGGAGCTACGAGAAGTTCAACTGCCGCCAGATAGATTTCTACGATGAGACATTCACTGTGCGCAAGGACTACGTAAAGGCACTTTGCGACGCAATTGAGCATTCGGGATTAGCCAATAAGATGCGTTTCTGGGCATACGTTCATGCCAACACAATCGATCTGCCCACGGCGCAGGCGATGAAGCGAGTCGGTTTTCAGGGTGCAGGAATGGGCGTGGAGTCTGGCAGCAGCCGCATCATGAGCAGCATGGGCAAAGGAGTTGACCAAGAGGATGTAATGCGAGCTGCAAAGATCTTCAAGGACGCCAAACTGCACTTCGCAGCGTACTTCATCATTGGACATCCGAACGAAACAGTAGCCGAAGTCAAAGAGACCATTCGCTTGGCCGCCCGCCTCAACCCGGATACGGTAGCCTTTGGAATCATGACACCATACCCCGGGTCCGAGCTGTGGGATATGGTCACGAGGGGTGAAGGTGGTTACAGGATGATCACTTCCACTTGGGAAGACTTCAACAAGCAGACCGGAAAGGCGCTGGAGTTGCAGACCATGTCGCGCAAGACGATGGAGCGACTGCAGCTGCAGGCGTATCTCACCGTATATGTTCGCAACTTCCGTTTCCGCGAGATGTACGAGGCCATCCGCACCAATTACCGGCGGATAATGCTGATACTGAAGAAGCTGGTCTTGCCGGCCAGAAGCGATGAACCAGGCTCTTCGTCCTGGTTCCACGGTAGCGCCAAACCGCAGGTCTCAGCCGGTCCGCCAACACATACGTAGACCGCGCTTCTCACGACTCACTCCATTTAACGAGCGTTGCTCCTCGCGTGCCTCGGTCAGAGCCACGGGTTCATTCTCGACGCATCTGCGGATACACCTACGAGGGAACCTGCGTATTATGCGAGCGTGGGATCAGACAGTGAAAGTCCACCGGAGAAAACCGGGGGGTCAAGCAGCGCACTTTGACAGAGCTTGCTCCAAGCAATGTAGAATTACTCTGGACGCAACTGCGAATCTCGGTCAAGATGCGAGCGGCACGGGCTTCCCATGGCGCGAAGCTGGTGCCCGAAGCATTGCCCTTGGATAATTGTTGAGGATAGACCGCATGTTCGGAAAGTTGTTCATCTACGCCACGCTCGGGGGAATCGTACTTTTGAGTAGCGGATGTGTTCGGCGCACTCTGACGATCAATACTGAGCCGCAAGGCGCCCTGCTCTGGCTCAACGATGAGGAGATTGGGAGAACTCCAGTATCGGTCGACTTCCTCTGGTACGGCGACTACGACGTGGTAGCCCGGTTGGACGGTTACCAGACTCTGACGACACACCACGAAGTAGAGTGCCCTTGGTACGAGCTTCCGGGAATAGACCTTGTGGCAGAGGCTCTCTATCCAGGCCGAATACACGACACACATACGATGGAGTTTGCGCTTGAGCCCGCCGAACCGGCGGACAGGGAAGGGCTATTGGAAAGGGCCAAGGAACTGCGAGCACAGATATCGGATGCCACCGAGTAGTCGCGATTCAGATTAGGCATAAGCTCTATGCAATGACTCCACTGTTACGTGCTGCCCACGCCAATCCGGCAGCACCAATAACGCCTGCATCGTTGCCCAGAGCCGAGATTCGTATTTCAGGAGCATCATCCATTAGGTTCCAGCAATGGTGTTTATGATGATGCGTAACTCGTGAAAGCAAGTAGTCCCCTGCCTTGGTCATACCTCCGGCCAGCACGAGTATTTGAGGGTTGAAACAATGCTGAATGTTGACGCATGCAACTCCCAGATACCGGCATGCTTCATCCCACACTTCCAAAGCAAATGCATCTCCCGCCTGTGCGGCGTCAACAATATCGCGTGAGGTTAGTGCTTCACCTTTTCCCACAAGATCGCTGAGCGAGCTTGCCTCTCCCTGTTGAATCCGCTCCAGCGCGTATTTGGCGATGTTTCCGGGCGAGCAATACTGCTCAAGGCATCCGCGCTGCCCGCAAGGGCATTCACGACCGCCCATTTCAACGATCGTATGCCCGAACTCTCCTGCGTTTTCGAAGTGGCCGCGTAGGATTTCCCCGTTGGTAATGACTCCCATCCCCAAGCCGGTGCCCAATGTCATAGCAACAACGTCACGAGCCTGCTTACCTGCGCCGGCCCAATACTCGCCGAAAGCCGCTATATTGGCGTCATTATCGAGAATGGTGGGTAATCCCGTGCGTTCAAGCATACCCCGACGAATGTGGACGTCTTTCCAGCCAGGCAGGTTTGCGGATCGGTGGATGACACCGTCGCGATGGCTTAGAGGTCCGGGTGTACCAATACCCAATCCAATGATGTCATCGACAGCTATTTTGAGGCGACCGCGAAGCTCATCAACCATCTCGGCCATGTCGTCCATAACCGCTTCCGGTCCACGTGCCGCCCCGGTCGCACGCGTCCATTGTTCGGCGATTTGTCCATCAGCAGCAACTAGCGCCGCCACTATGTTGGTGCCCCCGACGTCTATCCCGACTGCAAGCTTATCCATTCGCGCCCAGTGCCTCTAGTGGGAAAAAGTAAAGAGCGTCAACCTGCGAATCATACAAATGATTTCACACAGCCAACGCACAGGCAGGATCAATCTGAGCCAAAAACCAATCCGGTATACCCAACTGCATCCTCGCCGCCCTGACCTCGCACGACATCCTGACTCGTGCTATGCTCCAAAACAACTGCTTTCGTAGCTCCGCAATGGCTGGAGAAAGCAACAGTAGCTGCTATGGCTCCGGCGCCACAAGCGTTGCTATGACTCCGAGCCTCTTCCAGAATTGCATTATCGTCCATAGCCACCAGCAGATCGATCATCCGCTGATCGTTTACCTCTCTGGCCCACTTGAGTCCTGGGGCCCCTCGTCCCTCGGGTTCAAATCCGTAACTGGGTCCATAGTGGGTCAGGTCGGTGGTGCCGACGGCGACAGCTCGCGTACTCAGTCCGAGAACGACTTCGGCAACCAACCTGCCAACATCCGGGGCAAACGCCTCTGCCGGCACGGCTAATGGTACAACCTTGCAGTTCGGCAAAAGGTGTCTGACAAAAGGCATCTGCACTTCCAGAGAGTGCTCCGCCTCGTGGGCGGACTTGCTGGCAATCACCCTCTCTCCCATGCCAACCTCAGCCGCGTGGCGCAGGATCTCATGGGCCAACGACTCGTCGACCTCAACATCACCCAGAGGCGTATGCCATGCACCGGTCGGATAGACGGCGACTTCATGTCCCATCCAGCGATGAACTGCTCCGAACATGACCAAGGCTTCCGGCTTACCTTTTGCTGCCACTTCTTTTAAGACTCTGGCGGCAACAGGTCCGCTGAACATCCATCCAGCGTGGGGAACCACTCCGCCTAGGACGCGTGCAGGCAGATCCTCTTCGTTCCCTGCTGCAGACAGGCAAACCAGAAGCTCCTCACGGCATGCCTGAGGATCGTTTGGATAGAATCTCCCAGCCACAACAGGGTCACGAGACATCAGCGAAAGACCTCCAGTCCGTAGTCGACATCCCCCGCCAACAAGGAGCATACACTCATATCGCCAGGTTTACCAGTTCAACTGACGCCGGTCAGCCGGATCGCCTTGTTCAGCTTGCATGGCCAACGAGGCTCTCAAGCTGAGTAACCATCAGCCTGAGCGCCTGTCCGCGATGGCTTACGCGGTTCTTGTGGTCGGGCGCAAGTTCTGCTGTTGTGCGATGCAATTCAGGCACCCAGAAGTGGGGATCGTATCCAAACCCGTTGTGGCCACGTGGCTCATCGATAATGCGTCCCTCGATCTGCCCACGTGTTCGGGCCAACACGGCACCAGGCTTGGCAAGTGACAGGCAGCAAACGAACCTGGCCGTCCTCTGTTCCGCATCAACGCCGGACAAGGCCCTGACGAGTTTCCGATTGTTGTCCGCATCGTTGCCCGAGTCGGAGTATCGTGCAGAGCGAACGCCGGGTGCTCCATCGAGAGCGTCGACCTCAAGCCCTGAGTCATCTGCAAGCGTCCACATGCCAGCGTTCTGCGCAAAATGGAGGGCTTTCTTGTCGGCGTTAGCGGCAAAAGTCTCGCCGTCCTCCACTGCGTCGGGGAACGAAGGCAGGTCAGCCAAGCAACACCATTCGACGGATAGTCCCTGCATCACGGCCTTGATCTCGGCCAGCTTGCCCTGATTGGAGGTAGCGATCAATACTCTCTTGGTCATCAGAACTCCTGGGGATACCCCATTTCGCGGCGGACACTCACGAGCTTGGATGGCACTACAACGCGTCCTTCACCCTGCTTTGACGATCGGACCTTCATATTCCAAAGTTCGCACTGGAAGGTTTCTTTGTTTTGGAGTTCCTGAACGGCCGGACTCGGCTCGTAGAAGAGTACGCCGTACTTGCGACGAGGAATCTGAGCGTCCTCGCCAAAGCTGCCGACAAACACTTCGCTGGTTAGCTCCCCATGGCGGTAGTATGCCTCATATCCTTTCCTGCGAAGTTCGCCGCAGTAGGCCGCAGCTGCTTTCTTTCTACCACGGAAACCGGGCTCTCGGTAGAAGATAGCTACGCGTAAAGTGTAAGCACCAGGATTATTATCCAACTCCCATTCGTCTTTTCCGACATCAGGCGTTGGATAGGGAATAACCCTAGCATCGAGACTAAGTCCCATGCCGCCCTGCATGAGAATCGCAGCCTTGTCGTCGCGGAGTTCCGGGGGAATATCATAATGACCGGTTTCTCTATCTGCCGTTCGATAGTACTGCCCGTAACAGACATAAGAGACCTTCCGGCCGTTATGAACGTGAACGCGAACGGGCACTATACCGGGAGCCGACTTGAGCTGCAGCGCGAGTCGATCCGCATCCACCTGCCTACGATCGCCGCAGAACTGCTTGCACATTATCGTCCAGGTATCTTCCTTATCCACAAAGACGGATTGGAGACCGCCTCGAGACTCAACCCGCCCGCTTACAGCACAACCGCCAAAGCCGACCAGGGAAAACACGATTACGCCTGCAACCGAGAAGCGGACAGCCAGGAGGGCTCTCCGGCACGAGCCGCGAATCACACCAATATTCGTTGAATATCCGTATCCTGGAATCACGCTTTTCGGCCTCGTCGCGTCTTAAGAGCTTTGTCTTGCTCTTTGGTCAATATCGAGATTCCACGGCGAGCCAAGGTCAGCATGCGCTGCAAATCATCGGAGCTGAAGGTCGCCCCCTCGCCCGTTCCCTGTACCTCAATGAATTTTCCAGAACCAGTCATGACGACATTCATGTCGACATCGGCCTTGGAGTCTTCCGCATAATCCAAATCGAGCAGAATGCGTCCGTCCACCTTTCCCACGCTTATGGCTGCCACGGAATCAACAAACGGCACGTGGGTGATTATCTTCTGCTTGATTGCATCGCGGATAGCGTCATAGGCGGCAACATACGCCCCCGTTATGCTCGCAGTCCTTGTGCCTCCATCAGCCTGCAAGACATCACAATCAATCAGCAGGGAGTTCTCCCCTATACACTCCAAGTCGATTACCGCTCGAAGCGAACGCCCGATAAGTCTCTGAATCTCCTGCGTTCTACCGTCTATTTTCGAGCGATTCCGGCGTCTACGGCTCGACGTCGCCCATGGAAGCATGTCATACTCAGCGGTGCACCAACCGCTACCCTCCCCTTTCTTCCACAGCGGAACTCCTTCTTCAAAACATGCGGTACACAGAACATGCGTATCCCCGCACTTAATCAGGACGGACCCGGGAGCGTTTCTCGTGAACCCACGAGTCATAGTGATCTTTCTTGGGGCATCCGCTCTTCGTTGGTTTGCTCTTGGCATAGGCTCTCGTCTCGAATCGGACCTCTGAACTTGCGGCACAAGCCTTTGCACGGCTCAGAGGGAGGGTATGAGGCGGGCCAGTCAGTGTCAACCAACAAGGGCGATGTGAGTCGGCGGTGCAGGAAGTTATAGGAATCATGTACGAATCTGACCACAGCAACGGACGGTTGCTGCGGTACGAGGAAATGACGCCTCTGATATCCAGCCCATTTGTACTGGTTAAGAAAGACTGGACGGGCAAGCACCGATATATCCATTGACAGTGGAGATGTCGCAACCCATAGGAGCACAGAAGTGTCCTCGCCAACCACCCGGCCCAAACTCGTTCGTTCTGTACGCGTAGCGGACCCAGAACTGAATACCATATTGGACAAGCTGAACGATACTCTGACGGAGGCCTCGAAGGACAAACTGGGGGCTAAGAAATTCGCCTATCGCGCCAAATCCTGCACCATACACATGCAGCAGCCCGGAGAACTGGAGTCAACGAGCTACTCGGCTCCGACTCACACACTGAGTGAAAACACGTTGGGATTCCTGCACGGCGGCTACGTGCACGTTGGAAGCAAGTGTCTGGCTCAGCTCACGACTCTGCATGGAGCTTGGCAGAACATTGCCGGCAAGGTTTGCCGTTGCGAGTTGGCCGAGCGTGGCCTGCACGACGTTGAGATGGAGTTCGAGCACGAAATTCAGCCCGCTGACTTTGTTGCCAGCGCGCACCGTCCAAGAGTGCTTCTGGTCGACGATGATCCATCAACCGCCCGGCTGGCGAATTTCCATTTGTCGAAACTCAATGCCATTGTGGAACACGTGCCCGACGGCGAGACAGCAATATCTCGGGCAATGAAAAACGACTACGATGTCATCCTGATGGATATGGAAATGCCCACAATGGATGGCTTTGAGACGACGCGCGAACTGAGGCAGCAGAACTACACTCGACTAATAGTCGCAGTCACGGCACTAACAACACAGGAAGACAAGGACCGCTGTTTCGAAGCCGGTTGTGACAAATACATTTCAAAACCATTATGCCAGAAGGATCTGATAGCCCTTGTGGAATCCCTGCAGCGAGAGCCGCTGCTTAGCGAATTCTACAATGACCCGTCCATGCACGAGTTGATCAACACATTCCTGGCCGAGCTGCCCGGCTACCTGAGCCAAATCAATGCTGCAATCTCAGATGGCGATCGACAGCAACTCGCCATGGCGGCACGAAGGCTTAAGGCTAATGGAAGCGGCCATGGCTTTGGCCCAATAAGCGACTTGGCGGCCTCGATCGAGGCAGCGGCGGCGGCGGAAGCGTCTGACAAAGACCTCACTCAACTGTTCTTCCGGCTGCGAGACACCTGTTCGCTTGCACGCCATTCCGCTCGAAAAACCTAGAGCAAGCACTATTCAAGTATGGCGTCCGGCGTTCGGTTTTCTCCGGTGGATTCTCGCTGTTTTACGCCACGGTTGGACCTGCAACTGCATGGCTCGCGTCTGGGCCCCCTATCGAGTAGACTAGGATCAGACAGGAGTAGCCAAGTGCTTCGCTATTCCCCACGCCACTAATCTCGATGAGGAGGACTCACGCTCGTGTTGCACAAACTGTTTGAAGTACAGGCCGAACTCAATAAGCGGATCGGCTTCGATACTGCGGCATTGCACGACTCGTTCGACGCCCAGAAAGCCGGCACCTGGCTGAATGACTACATTGCCGCAGCCAGCAACGAGCTTGAGGAACTGCGCGACAGCACGTACTGGAAACATTGGTGCAAGGAGGCGCAGGAAGGCAAGAGATTCGCCATCCGTGATCTTCAGAATGCGCGTGTAGAAGTAATAGACCTGCTCTTTTTCTGGATAAGTATGGCTCAATGCGTCGGGCTCAACGCGGAGGACGTGTACGAGCTCTATATGAAGAAGCTCGACATCAATCACCGCAGACAAGACACAGGCTATTCGATGGCGGAGAAGGACGAGTCAGATAACAAGCTGGTGGAACTGGAACGCAATATTTGACGCGGAACACGACCTGTGTCGGCTTCACGTGGCAGCCCGGTAGGCGGCCATGATCTGCGGCATCAGCTCGCCGGCTTTGCCCTGAATCGATATGTCGGCAACTCCCGATAGAGGCGTACGTTCCAAGTTGATTTCCACAACTAGCGCGCCGGCGTCCTTCGCCCAGCTGGCAAGCGATGCGGCGGGCTGAACTACACTGCTCGTGCCGATGACCAGAACAACTTGGGCGGAAGCAAAAGAGGCGGCGGCGCGATCGATAGCGCCATCAGGGAGCATTTCGCCAAACCAGACCACGCCCGGGCGAGCTATCGCCCCACATAAATCACATCGGGGCATATCAACTGACACGTCCGCAACGCGTTCTTCCCGACCGCACCGCGTGCATCGATCAATCCATATATCCCCATGCAATGCGTTTATATTGTGGCTGCCGGCAGCTTGGTGCAGTCCGTCGACATTTTGTGTCACGAGATCGAAGTTCGTGGCGTGCTGCTCCAACTCAACTAGAGCGTGGTGCGCGTCGTTGGGTACAACTTGCAGCAACCGCTGCCTGCGAGCTAGGTAGAATCGCCAGACCATCTCCGGATCACGGGCGAAGGCCTCGGGGCAAGCGACGTCTTCCGGACGATGGCCTTCCCACAGACCATGGGCATCGCGAAAGGTGGCGACTCCGCTCTCCGCGGAGATGCCCGCTCCGGTCATACACGCGATATTGTTGGCAGTTGCCAGTTGCTCGCCAACCGATCTTATGTCTTGTCGTAAGTTGTCAGGCACGAGGACATTGTAGCGGATCTCCTTGACAACTCCCAATAGTCAACGCGAACATGGGAATATGACCAAGAGCAGGAATATCAGATATGTCGTAGCTTTGTTGTCGACGCTGGTACTCTGGAACGGTGGATGTCACCAGCAACATTACATCGATTCGGCCGACGGAATCGCCAACAGAATCATCCGACAACGGCAGCAAGAGGCCCTGGGTACAAACTCTGATTTTGAGATAGGCCCGGAGGATGGCCACATCAAACGAACCTCTGATGCCTATTCCTTTGTTCCTCACCCTATCGATTCTTCGGTGCCCGATTCCTTCAAAAGGCGGCAGAAGGAAGAAGGGGCAGAGCAACAGCCCGACAATGTGGGAAGCACCGGACTATCGCATTCCGGCCAATCGGAGGCGGACTCGCCTCTACGTCCATTCACGCTCTCCGACGCGCTGGCCTACGCGTTTCACCATGCAAGAGACTTTCAAACCCACAAAGAGACGCTGTATCTGAACGCTCTGGGGCTGATGACTGAGCGCCAATTGTGGACGCCGCAAGTGGTTGGACGGGTGAGCGCGGAGTACGCCAACTACGGTCAAGTCGGTGATTTTGATCATGCCATGACAGCGGTGGCTGAGCTATCTGCCAGCCAACGTCTTCCTTATGGAGGCGAAGTTGCCGCTCGAGTCGTCAATACACTGATGCGTGACATTGGCCACCACACAACCAGCGGAGAATCGGGTACGACAATACTGAGCGCAAACATACCCTTGCTTCGCGGGTCCGGTCGAGTCGCCTACGAATCAAGATATCAGGCGGAGCGAGACCTGATATACGCGGTGCGTGATTTCGAGGCGGCGCGGAGAAACCTGATAGTCAGCGTCGCGGGTGATTTTTTCGATCTACTGGCCACGAAAACACAGATAGACAGTGCCAAAACCGCTTTGGAAAGTGCCCAGGCGGATCTTATAAGAAGCAAAGCCTATGTCGACGTCGATCGCATGCTTCAAGTGGAGGCAGACAGGTCAAGCGTACAGGTGCTGGACACCACCAACGCCCTGGCCAGTGCCAAGGTCCGCTACGAGACGGCGCTCGACCGCTTCAAAATCCGGATTGGCATGCCCACTACGGAACCGATCGATGCCGTTGAAGAGGAACTCAACCTAGCTATGCCGGATGTGACCGAGGACGAGGCGACCGAAGCCGCCCTGCGATATCGCCTTGACCTTCTAAACGCTCGGGACTACATCGACGATGCCAACCGGGCTGTGGAAATAGCCAAGAACAACTTTCTCCCACAATTGGATGTAAGTGGCAGTGTCACCATGGTCACGGACCCCAACCAGAAGAATTCTACAGCATACAACACAGAGAGAACGACGTGGCGCAGCATGGTGGAGATGGAGCTTCCGCTGGATCAAAGGCAGGAGAGAAACGAGTATCGCAGTACCCTGATCAACCTACGTCGTGCGGAGCGGAACTACGAAGAGTTCGAAGACAACGTAAGAATCGACGTGCGGAGGGCAATACGCAACATCGAATTGGCAAAAGTATCAATGGAGATTCAACAGAAAAACATCACGATCAACACTATCCGCGAGGATCGTGCCAGGACATTGATGGATCGTGGTCTGCTGAGTTCCAACAGAGATATGATCGAGGCCCAACAGGCGTTGCAGGCATCCAAGAACCAGTACGCCACGGCACTGGCGGGTTATCGCTTGGCCATCCTCACCTTCCTGCGCGATTCCGGCGTCCTGAGAGTGGATGATAACGGACATTGGACGAAGTAGGTGGCTGCCGACTTCGGTCCCGGGCTACTGTCAGCCGAATTGATCCACAAGATTACACAACTGTTGCATTCGATCCGTTTGTATGTGCAGGGAGTGAGCCATACAATGGCGTTTGGCGGAACTTCGGTTCAGGCAATCGGCATTTGCCGCCGGAAAGCCCATCGTTGATGAAGGGAAGGATTAACATGACCGCTTTGGAAACTCCCAATACAATCAAGGGCAGCGAACGACGGCAAAACCCACCTCGGCCCTCGCCACTGCCCCCCAGGCCGCCTCGAAGAAACTCCGGACGGTTGGCCCTGATCCTTGTAACCTTCGCAGTCGTGTCCGTATCTTTGGGTTATATATGGCTAAATCCAACAGCTGCGGTAGTCAGCGCAGAGACTTGGCCGGTAGCTCGGCGCACGTTCGCCGTAACGCTTAATGAGAAAGGCGAATTGGAGGCGAAGAACTCCGTTGACGTCAAGTGCGAAGTCGAGGGCCGTTCGACGATTATCTGGCTCATACCCGAAGGAACAGAGGTCAAAGAGGGAGACTTGCTGGTCAAGCTGGCGAGCAACGAAATCGATGAGAGAATTCGGGCAGAGCAGATCAAGGTGCAGAATAGCAAGGCCGCGGCAGAGGCGGCAGTCAAGGAGCTCGAGATAACTCGAGACCAGTGTGATAGCGATATCCGCAAGGCCAAGCTGGCTGTCCGCAATGCCGAAGTGGAGTTAAACAAGTACTTGGAGGGTGACTCCAAGCAACAGATGAAAACCAAAGCGACGGCCCTCAATACCGCGGAAATCCGTCTCGAACAGGCAGTTGATGTGGAAAAAGACTCACTTGCCCTGCGAGAGAAGGGTCATCTGAGCAAGCGGGAATACGAGCGGGACAAGCTCACCCTGATTGAAGCGCAAGCGGCGGTGGACAACGCCAAGCTTGATCTGGAGATATTCAACAAGTACACGCATCCGAAGAACCTCGAACAGAAAGAATCTGACGTCAACGAAGCCAAGAGGGAGTTGGAAAGAACGGTCAAGCAGGCTGCTGCTACAATCGACAAGCAGGAGGCCAACACCAAAGCCCGGCAGGCGGAATACGAGTTAACACAAGGACGGCTCGACAAGCTTCTGGAACAACAGAAGAAGACGGAGATTCATGCCCCGGCGTCGGGGCTGGTTGTCTACGACTCAGGCAGAAATCACTGGGACCGCAGGCAGATAGCTGAAGGCGTAGAGGTTTATGAGCGACAGGGCATAATCAAGCTACCGGATCCGGCGGTCATGATGGTCAAACTGCGAATCCACGAAGCAAAGACCAGCGAAATCCGTCTTGGGCAAAAAGCAACAGTCGAGGTGGAAGGACTTCCCGGCCAGACTTTCACTGGTGAAGTGACCAAAATCGCCCCCCTTGCCGATTCTCAGAACCGTTGGCTTAATCCGGATCTCAAGGAATACGCCACCGAAGTCACGCTTGATCCGACTGACGTCGAACTCAAACCCGGAGTGACGGCCAGGGCGGAGATAATGGTGAGAGAGGTGGACAACGTGATAACTATCCCCATTCAGGCAGCGTTCTCCAGCCGGGGCAAGTCATACGCATTCATCGGCACCACAGAGAGCAACGCCATGCCGGTGGAGATCGAGGTGGGACACGCCAGCAATAAATACGTGGAAGTGCGCAGCGGGCTTAGCGAGGGAGATACTGTACTCCTTGCTGCCAACGACGCCCTACTTGCTCTAATACCATCGGATTCCGCTGCCAGTGAAGACACGCACCAAGAACCGAAGCACGCCTCCAACGCAACAAAACGGACGAAGGGCAAAAAGCAAAGGACCGTAGCTAAAACTGACACCGAGAGGCTCTAGATGGCAAGCGGGCACACTATAGCCAGCATAACGGATCTAACCAAGGTCTATCGCAAGAGTGGAACATCCGTTGAAGTGCACGCCTTACGGGGAATCTCTATTGATTTTCACGAGGGCGAGGCCGTCGCTATCTGCGGCGCAAGTGGGTCGGGTAAAAGCACATTGCTTAATCTTCTCGGCTGCCTTGACCGCCCCACAGCAGGAACCTACTACCTCGGAGACGTCGATGTCTCCCAGTACGACGATGACGACCTTTCCATAATACGAGGAGAGAGAATCGGATTCGTATTCCAAAGCTTCAACCTGATTCAGCAGCTAACGGTCCTGGAGAACCTGGAGGTACCTCTAATCTATCAGGGAGTTGGTCCCCATGAACGACGGGCTAGAGCACAAGAACTTATAGAGCTTGTTGAACTCGCCGATAGAGCAGACCACCGACCAATGGAACTCTCCGGCGGCCAACAGCAACGTGTTGCCATAGCTCGTTCACTCATCAACAATCCCATGATTCTGCTGGCCGACGAACCCACTGGGAATCTCGATACGGCAACCGGAGAAGTCATCCTGCGCATCTTCGACGGGCTGCGATCTGAAGGGCGAAGCATCATAATGGTTACCCACGAATCGGACGTAGCCAATCGCTGCGACAGAATCATCACTCTCCGCGACGGCCTGATACTCACCGACGAAAGAGTAGCTGCCTGAAGGCCCCAATTCCGACCGTCAAACAATCTTAGCAGAACCGGCTTCGTCTCTACGCGATGGAAAGAACGGATGTGCTCTTGAGAATATCCTGAACATCTGACGCGGAGAATGCTCCTGGAAGAGCACTAGTGGCCGAAGATGTCGCCGTGGCGGAGGCGTAAGCGTACGACTCACTTATGCTCCGCCCCTCTTTTTGCGCAGCGATGAACGCTGCCAGGAGGACGTCACCGCAGCCGACGGTACTCACTATCCTGCTCTGCTCAATATCCACTTGTACCATGAATGCGGCGTCGTTGGAGAAAACATATCCTCCAGCACCTCCGCAGGTCACTATGAGCACTCTCAGATTGCCTGTCAGCCGCCTGCCGATGGAGATGAGGGCATCTTCGGTGTCAGCAATCTCCGGGTACAGGCCGGCCATCTCCTGGCGATTTACCTTGACCAGCCAAAGCCTCTTGTCAATGACACGGGCAAGAGGTTCCCCATCGCAGTCCACTGCCACATGCCCGCCGCTGGTCGTAACCAAGTCAATCAGTTTAGAAAACCTGTCAACTGAAAGTCCGCCCGGCAGCGAGCCGGAGAAGACAAACAACACGCCTGGCCGAGACAGCAACGCTACTTTCTTCTCCAACCTTTCGAGGTCGTGAGCACTCACCACGAATCCGCTCGTTCGAATGTGTGTTTCAACAGAAACCTCTGGATCAAGGATTGTGATGTTCTCGCGCGTCTGACCGGCAACCGCCAGAAACTGCATCTTGAGAATCTGGCTCTCCACTGAGTTCTCAAATGCGTTTGCCTCCTCCTCTCCCACGAACCCAGTGGCTACATTGGGCACGCCAAGCTCCGCCAGCGCACGAGACACGTTCAGCCCCTTACCCGCAGGGCGACGAGCCAGGATTTTGCCACGCTGATGCCCTCCCACAACAAACCCAGAGACCTGCAGCAGCCGATCGATGGCCGTATTGCAGGTCACTGTGACCACGTTTCCAAACAGCGGTTCTCTGGATTGCTGTGACATAGCGCTTATCAGAGTGTCCAGTCCCGGGCCTCGTGTCAAGAAACAACGAAATCGTTATCATCTCTGCAATGAACCTCATCAAAGACAAAGCTGTTGTTCTACGACGACTGGACTACTCGGAAAACTCCCAAGTTCTAGCCGTGTTCACTCAAGAGCACGGCAAGGTCCGAATACTCGCCAAGGGAATCAAGAAGTCCACTAAAACGCGGTTCGCGCCAGCGATGGACCTGCTCGACGTGGGCAACATTGTCCTGAGCGCCAAGACAGTGCGACAAGAGCAGCTGGCCATCCTGACCGAATGGTCACAGTCCTGGGCATCAAGCGAACTGCGAACCAAGCTCTCACGTCTTTATGCCGCGCAGTACGCAACGGCCCTGACGTCGGAGCTGACGGAGGATTGGGATCCACACCCCCAGTTGTTCGACTACTTGCTCGACCTCTTTCGTTCGCTTGCGAAAATCAACGACGTTCTTCCCGCGATAGTCGCCTTCCAACACCAACTCCTGCGGGAAATCGGCTGCATGCCGATAACTGATGCCTGTGTCGGCTGTCATGCACTCATGCCGGATACCGGCGACATCTACTTCTCATCGCATGAGGGCGGGCTCCTGTGCCGAGACTGCGAAGCGGCACGTCCGGAGAAAATACTGGTTTCCAAAGACTCCCTGGCTTGGCTCCAAAACAGAGTAGGCGAGAAGACAGGTTTGGTCGACGCCTGTTACGTATTCGATTATCACGCCTCACATCTTATGGGCCACGCCCTCCCCCTGGCGACAATGCTCCTGTCCGCCTGCCGCCAGAACGACTCATAACTACTCAAACTGCGGCGGATTTTCAGACCGATCTTACATTCTGCGCGGTTTTCTGAAGAAAGCGGACGTTGTGCAATTACCGAATGTCCTCTAATCGTTGTGCTATGCATGCCATTAGCCCGCCTTTTGCATTTTCACTATCAATCACTTGCCTACGCGCCCTTTATATTTGAGCTTCCGACTGTCCACCGTTCCAAGATTTCGAACCTCTTGCTCGAAGGGTATGCTTATGGCACTGACAGCGACAAATCTAAACACATTACAGTTGTTGAATATTGTTAACCGCACATCAACAAACCAAAGTAAACTCCTGACACAACTTTCAACCGGCTCAAAAATCAACTCCGCAGCGGACAACCCGGCAGGGCTGATCGCTATGGAGAATTTTGATGCGCAGATAACTGCCATCAACGCCTCGCTGGATAACAACCAGCGGGCCGACTCTATGCTGTCTACTGCCGATTCAGCCCTCGAGGAAGTGTCCAGCCTTCTGTCCGATATTGAGACTCTCGCACTGGCGAGTGTAAACGACTCCTCACTCAGCCAAGCGGAAATCGATGCCAACCAAGCCCAAATCGACGCCGCGCTGAACTCCATCGATAGAATCTCCAACACCACAACCTTCAACGGCAAGAAGCTGCTTGACGGATCACGAGCAATTGGTGCAAGCCAGACCGGAACAAACACTGTTACCAATCTGAAGGTCTACACCCGCAATGAGTCGACATCGAACACGGCCATTGCGATGACCCTGCAGACAGCAGCAACAGCCGGCTCCGGTGCCGTGGCCACAACTGCAAACACCAACCGCGTGTCTTCCGATACAACGATTGTTGTCACTGGAAACCTCGGATCAGAGACGGTCCAAATCGCATCACGCACAACCCGTGATGATATCATCCTGGCCATCAATGCGGCTAAGGCGTCCACGGGCGTTTCTGCATCGCTGTCTGGCCAGCAGATGATCGTCCGCTCGACGTCCAAGGGCTCAGACGAATTCGTGAAGATCGACGTGCTTTCCGGAGGGAATCTAGAAACCGTTGCTGGTGTGGCAATGGGGATCACGCTTGGTGTCACCAAGGACTACGGTACGGATGCAGTTGCCACGATCGGCGGCCGAACTGTCACCGCCGACGGCGAAGACTTCTCCTACAGCGCCAACGGCATCAGTCTCTCGTTCAGTTCCGGTGCCTTTGACACTGCTGCTGACACTCAAACAATTACGGTGCAGGCCAGCACAGGCATGACCTTCCAACTGGGTGAGGAGTCCAACACCAGATCGACCATCGGTATCGATCAAGTGCACACGACCACACTTGGTAACTCCACCGGCACACTGCTGCACGATATTCGCTCAGGTGGCTCAGCCGACTTGGCCAGCAAGTCCGCCAATACGCTGACTGCAATCCGCTCCGCAATCACTCAGGTTGCGGCCTCCAGAGGACGAATCGGCGGATTCCAGAAGTTCCAGGTGCAGACGTCGGTCAACTCTTTGACCAACTCGCTGGAAGCCATAACTGCCGCGAGAAGCACCATCGCCGATACCGACTACGCAGTCGCCTCCGCCGAACTAAATCGACAGAGCGTTCTGCTGAATTCCGGTATCTCCCTGTTGGGTCTAGCTAACCAGCAGGCCAGTCAGTTACTGTCACTGCTCGGCTAAGCAAGCCCGGCTATCACGCCGGACACTTGAGACCAAGCAGTAGCAACGAAGAAGCTGAGCGGGAAACGGTTACCGTCTCCCGCTCAGCTTTCTTTCTGTAATACCCACTCCGAGCCCCGAGCACTCAACCCCACGCTCCATCAAGCTCGCCGAATCAAGTCATTCGTCGCCAGCTGCCCGCGGCCCCTATTCTTCCCAGCTCCGCCCAACAGCTACATTGAAAACCGGTCTACGAAACCGACACAAAGGAAGCTGCATGCATCTGCATGAACACACCTGCTCGTCCACTGCCGCCGATAGCAGGCAACGTTGCCCCGACACTTGATCCGTTGGAGGATGATAGCAGACCCCTGTTCTGTTCGCATGAGAGAGGCGAGAGCCCTTTCTCTTTTGATTGACTGCTTCCCAAGGAGGTCTTTGAAGAGGCATGAACAACAACACACTCACTATCGTATTCGGAGCAACCTTAATCGTGGCGGCAACGTTTACCGGAGCCTTCGCCAAGGACTTCCAGTTCCTCAATGTCACAGACCTTCCCGGCAGCCCAGGGCACGGCAACAGCCCCAGCGTCAACAATCAGGGCGATTTGGCTTTCTACGCAGACGACCTGGTCTACTTCTTTGACCGCAGCACACAGACCTTCTTGAATATCAACGGGCTCGCACAAGCTCCCCCGACCGGCCGCTATCCAAAGATGAATAACGCTGGAGACATCGTGTTCATCGAGCCGACTTCTCGCGATCTTTGGCTGTATGAATCCGAGTCGGGTAACATGACCAATATCTCGGCTCAATCTGGTTACCCCGGAAACAGTCAGGCGAACTCCACCCAAATCGTCTTTGACCTCAACGACAACCAACTGGTTTCCTTCCATTCCGGAGGACTTAACTCTGGTGACATTTACCTGTACGACCACACGACGCAGACATTTCTGAAGGTAACAGACAAGGTCGGCGGCAGCTCTCGCGGGCGGGAGAACCTTATCAACAACAGTAATCAAGTTGCATACCAGGGATTCCCCGACCTCTATGTGTATGATCTTGCATCCGATACGACCACGAATGTCTCTGATTTACCGGGCGGCCCAGGCACGGCCGTCGGAAGCGACTTCCGAATCAACGATCTGGGAGATGTTGTATTCATCTTCATTGCTCAGACGATCTACTTTCACGCCGACACTGCTTCGTTTGAAACACTCTCAGCACTGCCCGGCTTCCCCTCCGGCTCTTTCATCTCATACTCCAATGACCTGTCCAATCACGGTGAAGTCACCTTCTGCATGGGCTCCAACTACTACTACGATCCCTTTGATCAGACGTTCACTACCTTAAACGGTCACGATGGCATCCCAACAACAGGCAGAGAAACAAGTATCAGCAGTGTGGGGATAATCGCATTCACAGCCGGCTTGGCGCTAGCCGAGGACATCTACTTGGCAATACCACAACCCCACGGAGACCTGAACGGAAACGGTATTCTGGATCTGGCCGACCTTGAGGTCTTCACCTCCTGCCTGGAAGGCCCTGCCACGCCTGTGGAAGGTGCCTGCAACGCCTTCGACGAGGAACCGGACCACGATCTCGACCTTTACGACTTTTCTGTATTCCAGCAGTCGTTCGGAATGTGAATTAACGGAAAGCTGCAGACAACCGACCTGATCGGTACGGGTGATATCTAACATCTAATAGTGTTTTTTCGTAACAACCACGGCGTTGCGAATCCAAACATAGCGTAAAGTGTCGACAACCTACCCGAAGAAACCTGCGGCCGCACACGCTGCAACTGAACAGAGCTTGCCCTAGCCAGAGTAAAGTCTGTTCGAGCACAGCGTGTGCACTCCGGGTTCTCCGGCGAGTTCACAATGCTTTACGCTACGTTTACGCCATTACCAACCTAACGGCCATAAGCCCCAGAGAAGATCGCAAAGTCCGCAAGATCGACGTCCAAGTCGTCGTCCAGATCAGCTGCATCGCATCCAGACCCAAGCGACTCGTCACCTGGACCTGCGAAGCAATCGGCAAACATCGCATAATCATCCTCATCGGCATCACCGTCGCGGTCGATGTCCGCTACGCTGAATACTCCCACGGAAATCGATTCACTATAGACCACATTTCCGGGATTCCCATTATTACTGCAATGGCCGATCTTAATTCCTCCAGGAGCCGCAACCGCCAATCCGGTCTGTGCGGCCGGTCTCACTTCAACAGTAGCATTTCCAAAACCAACAGTCTGCAATCTGACTAGGTACAACCCTGCCGGCCCCGCGAGTCCTTCCACGAAGCTGGTTGTGTACCCGTTCACACTTCCGATCGAATACACGCCGTTCGTGCCGGCACAAGTGATAATACCCGGTCGCGTAATGGTATATGGCTCGACTGCCTGAACATCATGTAATTCCAGAATCCCCACCGGTTCGACAATCACGTCATGGGTAAATTGCATCACACCGTTCTCTTCGTCGACCTGGACGTTGCCTCCCGACATGATCTGCGCCGAGACTACGACCTCCACTATCTCGCCCATGACAATCTCTTCATCACACAAGTAGCTAACATGGCATTCCACGGATGCAGCATCGTTCAGGGCAACACCGGAAGAGGCTCCAGCAACATCATCATACTGAATCCCTTTTACTCGCCCGTTGCTACTTCCCTGAAAGTTGAGCGTCCACTGCAGGTCACTCGACTCCACTCCGTCACTACCGGTCGCATCAACGTCCCATGGACGTGTTTGGTAGGCAGGATCCCCGTCATCGCCTTCAGGTGAACTGCCGAAGCTGTTGCTGAATATCCAATCACCATTTCCAAATACGGCGGCGACCTTAGCGATATCGTCAGCGTCACAATCGCCGTCTCTATCCACATCACCTGGAATAAACGGCACGGCGAGCGGGTTAATCCTCCCCGCCATCAACTGGTAATCGCTAGCAGAGAAGTTGAAGTTATCCCCGCCTCCGTCGTCAAGCCACAGAGGAACGTTCGTCTCGTATGGTTGGATGGCTTCGGGATTCACGTTGACTGCAACGCTGTAAAAGAATTGCGGCATACCGCCGACCCCGCCCGAACCCACGACCGCTTCGCCTCTGATCCACTGCTCGGTGGCGGTGTCTTGCCAGTTGTTTCCATTAAGCATCTCCCCCACAGCACCCGACACTGGAGACCAACCTGCCCCCTTCGTGCGGTAATCAACGCGAGTCAGTGCATCCGGATTGAATCCCTGGGGATCATCCAGGGCGTGCACATGTCTATAGGGAAGACCACCATGAACGCTGCCACTGTCAACATGCCGCCCATCAACATCATACTCCCACCCACGCCCGTGCTCGTAACTCAACTCATCGACAACCTCCAGATCGTCACTCACATCCTCCGGCGTGCTCGCTCCCTTGAAATCATTTGTGAATCCGCCCATGCCATCAGCATCACCCTTGTCAAGATTGCCGTTGCCGTACTGATCCTTCATCTGTCCGTCTTGAGAATCCTCAACCGGCGTGACCAGTTCCCCATCAGGAACACTGTCCTTCACCCACAGGTTTCCCAAAGGATTGCTGGGATCCGCCTCGGTTGCCCCAGGGCGGTTTCTGATCAATAGGACCGTGTTGGCTCCGTCATTCTGAAGTTTTCCAGGAACGTCATATGGACCGTCCCAAACAGTGTTCCATCTCTGGAAATTGGAGTCATCCAATAGCGTTGGATAATACACCGATGGGTAAACACCCAGTACCAGTATGCCGTTTGCCCCCAAGGACAGCCCGTCGAGACTGAAGAACTCGTCTATCTCCTGCGCTGTCGGAACCGGCGGAATCGATCCCAATGGCCAATACTTATCTTCGTAACCATTGACAAACGCAACGGCGTAACCGTCCAGACTCTTGCCAGGTGTTCCCATCAGCTCCAGGTACTCACGCGTGCCATCGTAGGAACCGTCCGGGTTTATAAACACCTCATTGATGAATACAACACCGCTTGCTGCTGGTGACAACAGCAGCATGATTATCAAAGTAACGGCTAGTCGTCCGTGCATCCTTCCATCCTCCTTCGAAGCTCAACTAACTGAGACTTTAATCAGCTGGCCAGGGCAAGCTCGATTCAAGCGTAGCGCCTGATACCAGTTTCTCTCCGGTGGGTTTTAGTTGCTCCACGCTACGCTTGGACTGAAAACTATAATAGCAGTTATCTTAGGGTAAAGTGGTCGCGTGAGCGGCGCCCAAGCGTTATCACACCGTCGAACACTTGCGGGTCCACATCCTGTTGAACGAACTCCCCATCATCACGCAACACTAGGTTGAACTCTCCGTCACGCACCTTGTCAATGAATTGGGAAACATGACAATCAGCAAACAGTATATTGGCCCGGTCTCGGTTACTGGCCTTCTGTCCGGATATGCGTTTTCCAAAACCGTGAGCAGGACCGAAATCGGAGTAGTCTTGCGGGCCGTAAAACGGCTCAATCGGGCCATCGGTCATGGTCTTCACTGTCTGCGTGCCAAAATCCAACTCCCCTCCGTAACGGTCAGCAGCCTCTATTCCCCCGTCCCCCATCAGCGGCACGCGCGCCGCGGACACGGCCAACAGCTCGGCCCAACGCAACGGTCCCAACGTTGCACTGAGCTTCTTTACGTTCAGTTCCGAGTAGTCCCCCCTCATCTGCGTACGAGCCATGTACCATGACTGAGTGTAGTTCGAATTGTACCCGCGTTCTATACGCTTATCTATCAACTGCCACGTGGCATAGCTGTCTCCATTTGGAAAAACCTTACCGAAGCAGCCGCTGATTCCCTGGCCGAGCTTCTGATTGACCCGCGCCGCGTTCGATGGGCACAGCGCCTCGCTCGGCCGCCCGTACCCTCCATTCACCAGATCGGCAATCCAGCCCACCTGGTCGATCGGGCCATCTCGTCCGTTGTCGACTTCCGGATCTACCGAGCCACTGCACAGGTAGTCTTCGTTGCCGCCCGCGTACGTTGCGAACCCCTTCCCAAAACCCGAAAGATTGGCTTGACAGACCGTCGACTTGGCACTTTCGCGCGCTTTCCGCAGAGAGGGCAAGAGCATCGACAGCAGCAAGGCAATGATCGACACCACCACCAACAGCTCCACCAAAGTGAATCCACGCTCTGACTGGCCTTGGGATGAAAGACGCATACGAATCCCCTTGCCTCTATCCTCGCCACTATCGGCGTGAATGATTGTCCCGAATCGGCAAGCATCCTCGCTGCCGATTCGGGTACTATAGCCTTATTAGTCCAAGTGGAGCGTCGAGCAACCAGAATCCACCCGAGAAACCAGCATTCGGACGCCACACCGGAGTAGAGCTTGCTCTGGATCAGCCATGAAACATCAAACTGCCCCGACAATTTAACACAGGCAGCGATCCAATGTCACCAGAACTAACGACGAATACCAGCAACTGTCAGACCACCCAGGCCCAAAAGAGCCAGAGTGGCCGGCTCAGGAACGAAAACGCCCGGATTGCCCAGATCACCCAACAGCGACAACTGCGAACCAAAAACGTCTCCGTCTGCAGACAGAACCCACTGAGTGAAGTCGTTCGCTCCAAGGGCGGCGAACGTAGCCGGGTTTCCACTTACGGAATCGGTCTTGATTCCTTGATCGCCATCAAACTCCAGCAGATCAACCAGCGCCATCGAACCGTCAAACAGGTTAATCGTATCAGCCTTGCTGATATTGTGCCCTGCGTTCGGATCCAGACTCTCGTCGCCCAGCAGCCCTAGCACTTTAACATCCAGCTCCAGACTCCACGCCAGCCGGAAGTCTTCCACGATCGACTCCGTCAGGATGACTGATTCTCCTGCCCCTACTACACCAAATCCAGATAGGTCGTAGTAACTTGGCCCGTCGTTCTCCTGATAGTGCGAATCCTCGTATTTCCATCCAGTCATGTCACAAGGATCGCTGCCGACATTCGTGAACTCTATAAACTCGCCGCCCTCACCCTTGTACATATACTCTGTGATCCGCATTTCGTACGATCCCATGGCCCATGTCGCACAGCCCAACACGATCGCAGTGGTCAATATCTTCGCCATCTTCCTTACCTCCGCCTTGCATAGAGAGAACAAACAAGTGAATAACTGGCGTCAACGGAGCCTGCTGGAACCGTCGCGCGCCTACCTGAAGCTCTCAATCTCCCACCGAAGGCATTAAAGCCACCGCCTATTAACGATATGTTTGGGACTGATTAAGAATTCTTGAACATGTGCACCACGTTACCAGGCTCCACGAGACCGGGCATCCCCGACAATCCACCGCGCCAGGCTCTAATCGAAATCGTCCGCTCGCATCCCGGCCCCTGTCCTAAAAGACCCTAACCTACGGCGCGCATCTTGCTCCTCAGCACATTTTTCCAAACTTCTTTTTCGCACCTGGCGCTAGCGCCAACGACGATTGTCCCCCCTCAACCGACCCGATCCCGAAAAAAAAGCGGACCAAGGGCGCCCTTATTTATATGGCGGAAAGCGCGCTCACCGAATCTCCCCGGAGCCCCCCAGCACTACCAATCGCCCAGAGGTTCAAGCGCAGAGGCAAAGAATGGGAATCCCCCGGACAAGACTCCGGTCCCAATCCTAACTTGGGTAGGGTTTGCTTTGGAAGGACCACAGAGACCAATCTGGCGTTGACGCAGGCCTCACCGCAAGCCCGGTCTGCCCTTTGCCAATTCACGAGCACAGCGCTGCAACCCAGACATCGTTCGCCACGCGTAACCAACGCTCGCGTGGTCATCAACCAGTGTTGCTTCGCTCCCAAACGACCGATTCTTAGTCGAAAACGATCAAAACAGGGCCAAGATGAGAAGGAATCGCACCATGAACACCGGAGAAGCCACCGTCACCACCCTCAAAGCGGCGTTCTTCATCGAATTGCCCCCAGCGCGCAGGCAAATGCCGAGTAAATGCAGCCTTGCGCACGTCAAATGTCGCCTTGGCGCACGCTTATCCACTCAAAAACGCGGTTTTTTCTACTGGCAATCCACAAAACAGAGCCGCTTTTCCGGGCGACCACTACCCATGCCGCACCCACGTTATTACCAAAACACCCTATCCTGGTTTTGGCGCACCATCCACGACTGCTTGCAGGAAACGTCCAGGGTTCGCCGGCCGGACAACTGCAGTCTCATACAGTTTATTCACCAGCTCCCGAGCCAGCATTTCGAACTGCCGGTCTTTATAGTTTTCCAGGAGTTCCGACTGAACTTCAGAGAAGCTCTTTATGTCACTTTTCTCAATACCACTGCAATACACAATGAAGATTGCTTCATCGGTAAATACTAAATCACTTGTCTCGCCCTCCGCCAACATGTAGAGCTTCTCCACCGGACGCTGCCATCTGGCACGAAGCCCTTCACGAGCAACCGGCCCCCAGTCTCCACCGCTGGCCGCGTTAATCCCCTGGGAAAACTCCTTGGCGACGCCGGCGAACTCAGCGCCCTTCCGCAACTTCTCCAGAGCCTCCCTGGCCTGCTGCTCAGCGTCCCGAGTGTCCGCACCGGACTCAATGGGAATCTCAATGAGATGCATATGCCGACGCTCCTCACTGGCCATGCGCGAACAGTACTCCTCGTAGTAATGCTCCAACTCGCGGCGAGTAGGCGAGGCAACCTTCTTGCCCACCGTCTCCTGCAAATAGGCGATAATCAGCATCTCGCGGCGTAACCGCGCACGATCCTCCTGCGGCGTAATGCCGTTGTCAGTCAGATATTGCTCGTATCTCGTCTCCCGGCCGCCGTGCTCGCTGTTGATGATATCACGAATTCGCTGATCGACGAATGTCTCCACCTGCTCCTGCTGAGATTCCGTAAAGTGATCGAGCGCCACCTGATAGAGAAGCTGCGACTCCGCCCGGGAGCGAATAGTAGCCCGAGCGATCTCCACTAGCTTCTGCATGTATTCTCGGGCATCCATGGCCTCCTTCATCTTCAGCAGTTGTGGCCTCATCCACTTGAGAATATCCTCAGTAGTGATGGGATCGCCGTTAATGAACAGTACTGATACGGGAGAGTCGTCTCCTTCCGGGGAATGCTGCTCCTCGAAGATGGCTTCGCTACGAGCCGCCTCGATGGTCTTGCGGTCTTGACGTACCGGTTCTTTGTTGAGTTTTGACGTATCACGACCCCAGCGTTCCTCATAACTGTAGCATCCGCTGCCGGTCATCCATAACACCATTGCCGAAAACACTATCAGCAACATCAACCGACCGGATCTGCAAGCTGAACACAACATACGCACTACTCCTTGATTCCCGGCTCACGTGAAAGCAGCCGACGAAGAAACCCCAACAAGGTCGGAGTTTCGAAATGAGCTGGACGCAACCGCACATGTACCGTTCTGGGATCCGGCATACGCACCGTACCGGGAACATCAACAAACAGCGACTGCACCAACACCAGATCCAAAACCCTGAATACGATATCCGGTTCCTCGATATTTATCGAGCGTATTTTCCATTGACCGGCCAATACGCGGATTTCCGCCAGCTCTAACAAACGCTCCACTGCCTTGGGAAACGAACCATAAGCATCAGCGATGTCGGCCTGCAACTGCCGCAGGTCCTCCTGCGTTCGACATCTCGCCGTACGCCGGTAGATGTCAATGCGAGCTCGATCGGATGGAATGTAGCTTCTGGGAATATACGCTCCCACGTCCATCTCCAGATGCACACTCAACTGTTCGGGCTCCGGGTCATCCCGCAAGCCGTTCACCGCACGCTCCAGCAGTTGGCAGTACATCTCGTAACCAACCGCCGTTATGTGACCGCTCTGCTCGGAGCCGAGGATATTGCCCGCGCCGCGGATTTCCAGGTCGCGCATTGCTATGCGAAAACCGGCACCCAACTCGCTGAACTCCTCGACCGCCTTTAGGCGTTTGGCCGCCTTCGGAGTAATACTCCCCTTCTCCGGAAGAATCAAATAGCAATAGGCGCGATTCTTGGACCGCCCAACCCGGCCGCGCAATTGATGCAGATCAGCCAGACCATAGCGATCCGCCCTGTCGATGAATATGGTGTTGGCGTGCGGAATGTCTATACCACTCTCGATGATCGTTGTGGAAACCAGCACCTCCGCCCGACGATTGACAAAAGTCCGCATGACTTTCTCCAACTCGCCGTCCTTCATCTGACCATGGCCTACTACGACGCGTGCCTCCGGAACTATCCGGCGGATACGGTCGGCGACTGAGTTGATGGAGCGAACGAAGTTATGCACGAAGAACACCTGGCCGTCACGGTTCAACTCCCGGATAATCGCTTGGCGTACCATGTTTTCATCGAAGTTGACGATCTGGGTGGCAATACTGCGCCGATCGACCGGCGGAGTGGCCAGTGAGGAGATGTCCCTAATCCCGAGCATAGCCATGTGCAACGTCCTAGGAATGGGCGTAGCCGTCATGGTTAAGACATCAACCGTCTCACGAAAGTGCTTCAACCGCTCCTTGTGTTCGACTCCGAAGCGTTGCTCTTCATCTATGACAACCAAACCAAGATCGGCAAAAGCAACATCCTTGCTCAGAAGTCGATGCGTCCCAACGACGACGTCGACTTGCCCCATGCGTACACCATCGAGGATTTGCTTCTGCTCCCTGGGGGAACGAAACCTGGAAAGACAGCCAACGGTAAAGGGGTAATCACTCATCCGCTCGCGGAACGTCTCTCCATGCTGTTCCGCAAGCACAGTTGTGGGGACAAGAACCGCCACCTGCTTGCCGTACTCCGCCACCTTGAAGGCTGCGCGCAACGCCAACTCAGTTTTTCCATATCCAACGTCACCGCACAACAGCCGGTCCATGGGACGGGAGGCCTGCAAGTCGGTCTTGACCTCACCGGCGACAATCAGCTGATCTTCGGTCTCATCGTAGGGGAACGATTCCTCGAATTCTCGCTGCCACAAGGTGTCAGCCGGGTAAGCCATGCCGGGATTCGCCTGGCGAGCCGCTTGAATGCGCAGCAGTTCTCCGGCCAGTGCTGCAACTGCCTCACTGACTTTCTCTTTGGTTTTACTCCATCTGGTTCCGCCGAGCTTTGACAAACGCGGGCGAATGGCACCTGCACCGACGTACTTCTGCACCAAATCTATCTGCGATGCCGGAACATGCAGCGCGGCTTTGTCGGCGAACTCCAGAGACAGGTATTCTTCAATCTTGTCTCCGTCGCCCTTTTTCATCGGCTTCATTGCCAGAAACCGCGCTATACCATGCATGGCGTGTACAACGATGTCACCCGGCTGAAGATCCAGCCAAGTATCAATCGGACGAACCGCTTCAGTGCGTCTGATTCGCCGAGTCGGACGTGATCGATGAAACAACTCATGGTGTCCTACGAGCACCGTTTTGGCATCCACCCAATCGAAGCCACGATGCAAGTAGCCGATATGAGTGGAAATCCTAGAGGGCAATGATCCCGCACTTTCGGAGATCAATTCGTTGAGCCTCTGTGCCTCACCATGGTTTTCACAAACAACAACGACGTCAGAATCCGACGCCAATGATACAAGTTCATCGATTACTTCCGCCGCCGCGCCTTCGAAGCGAGAAAGAGATCGCAAGTTGAAACGAATTATGTTCCTATCATCGAATGTACCAGCTCCGAAGCGTTCCACGGTGATCCGGGTGAATCTTCTCGCCACGTCCAGCACCGCCCGAAGATCGTAGAGTGAATCGGGATTACCCAATCGCTCACGATAGGCTGTAGCCATCTCCTGGATCTCGATCGGGCCGTCAACGACTACAACGGTTTCGTCCGGCAGGTAGTTGAAGAAGTGCGTCGCCATGGAGTCGCCAACTGCACAGGGTCGGGGCGATGAACAGACGGCCACCGATCCGATTTTGCCGGCCGATCGTTGAGTGCTTACATCGAAATAGCGAATGGACTCAACTGCATCCCCAAAGAACTCGATGCGCACCGGCATTCTCTCTCCGGGTACAAACACATCGAGGATATCGCCCCGCCGCGAATAGTCGCCCGGAGCCTCAACCAGTTCCAGCCGTTCGAATCCATGATCGACCATCCAGCGGGCAACTTCATCGGGATCCACAACCTCGCCGGCGGCGATGCGTAGAGTGTTGATCTCCAGGGCTTCTCGAGTTGCCACCGGCTGGAGCAAAGCCTGGATCGGAGCGACCATCACCCGTGGGTCGCTCCGCTGCTCTCCCTCTTCAGCCAAGGAAACGCACAGGCGATGCCTCTCAGCGTTGATTTCGCCGGACGCCGCACCTTCGCCGGGCAGGGTCTCCCAAGCGCTAAGCAGATCGCACTCACGGCCAAGAAAGAGCTCCAAATCATCACGGGCAACGTCGGCTTCCTCGGTATGAGAGGTAATGTAGAGCAGCGGGCGAGCTGAACGCCGGACCGATTCACTGGCGACCAGGGCCGCGGCAGAGCCCCAGAGGCCGGAAACGGCGCATTCGCAGCCGGGCGAAACAGATAGTCGTTCCGCCAGCGAGGCCAGACAGGGATCAGTTGCTATCCTTCCGATCACAGGACAGAGCCTTACAATCAAGTTCCACCCGCGGAGCTACAGTCGCACGCAAGAGTTGCTCAGCTTACAGATGAGCGCCACAACATCCAACAAATACCAACAAGAGCACCGTGGCTTCGCGTCGATATCCAGCCTATCCTCAAGTGTCAAAGATGTCGGTTGCGTGTAGACTATGCCGTTCACGCAAGAAGGAACCGTCTAATTGGTCGCAATGGGCTTGAAGGAGATACGACCGTGCTAAGGAAACGGCTGGTGATCGCAATGGGGCTCGTGTGGTTGGCAGCTCCCGTCGGATCAAGCTTTGCCGACCCACCTCAGCCGAAGAGGGTCCTGGGCAAGTACATGCCGGGGGACGTGTGGCTGTACCTCAACATGGTCAGCACACCGTCTCGCGACTTCGTTCAAGAGCACTGGAACGACGTTCTGGAAGCGCTCGCCGGTAGCGGTATAGACTCTCAGATAAAGTACCTGCTTTCCTGCCAGATGAACCGGGAGGAGAAGAAGGAGTTCGAAGCGACCTGGTCAGAGATTTCCTCATTGCTGCGCGCTATCCACTGGCAAGATCTCATCGAGAACGAGATCGCGATGGGTGAGCGCTTCGGCGGAATCATGCCTAATTTCGTATTCTTGACGGTCCATGCGAAGGATACGGTAAAGGCTAACACTCAGGCCCTTAGCAAGTTGATGGAGACTCTTTCCAAGCTCAGCGATGAAGCCGTTTTTTCCTCACAGAAGACGGGAGGTGTTTCCAGTTGGTCCGTTTCGAGCAAGACCGCCCCAGTCAGTGTTCATCTGATAGTCAAAGGCAACATCCTGGGACTGGTCTTCGGTCAGACAGCTGCGAACGATGTCATCGCCTTGCTTAATCCAAGTGCGGATCAGGCAAGACCATGTATTGCTGGCAACCAGCGGTACATCACAGCTCAAGAGGATGTACCAGCGGCAGGTTATTCGGTGTTCTACGTTGATTTCGATCTCATGCTGAAATCGATGAAAGCATTTCCCAACCTTCTTTTGGGTGAAAAGGAGGTGGCTGATACGGGAGCAAGGACAGTGTCCCAGCTTCTGAAGTCGAGTATACACCATGCTGGATTTCTCGACTATGTGATCATGACAGGGGCAATGAAGGGAACTCAGGATATCAGCCACACTTGCCTGAAAACAAAGCCGTCGTCGGAATCACTGCCTCTGTACAGAATGAAGGCATCTCGCAAACCCATTGTTGACTTTCACCGCTACTTGCCGGTGGAGACGAAGAACTTCACCGCATCCTCCTTCATAGACCTGAACATACTGTATGAGACTATTCTATCCGTTGTGGAGAATGACCTTCCAAACGGGAAGCAACTACTACAGGATTGGAACGCATTTCAAGTCGATATTGGTTTTTCGATAAAGAAGGATCTGCTCGACTGGATAAGCGGCGAGTTCATCATTATGACGCTGCCACCGGCGATGCTCACGCCGTTCACGCAAGAGGACTCCGTTCTCCTCTTGCGCGTCAAGGATGCGCAGTTAGCCAAGGAGAAGCTCGACAGATTCATTGCGTGGATCACTCGTGTGCTGACGGAGAAAGGGCAGCCGCTAGCCGTCGAGCCGGCAGCGAAGATAACTCCCGGTGATTTTAGGTGCCTCACGCTACCGGCGATGGCAATGTTTCTGGGTAATCCGTGTGTAGGAGTTTGGAATGAATGGTTGGTCGTGGGCAGTTCCGAGGAGTCGGTTCTCAAGGTAATGAGAACCGCGGCAGGCCAACATCAATCCATCCGCAGTGCTCCTCGTTTTCAGGCAGAAGGACTGATGCCCGACGGACCGGTGCAGACCGTCTCATTCTCCGACTTAAGCAACATCAGCCAAGAACTCACCGCCGCCTTCTTCAGCATGGGTTTTGCTGCGGGAATGATCCCAGACGAGCCGGAGGCGAGGCCCGTTCGGGCGATCATAAACATGATCAGTTGTTTGGGTTCGGCGATGGCCGAGATTGATTTTCTCAGCTCCATCAGCAGCTACTCGAGGATCGACGGTCAGAAATGGCTAACGGTGTCGGTAACCACGTATAAGGAAAAAGTACAACTGAAAGAGCCAAGTCCGAAAAGCAAATAAACTCTTCCGCATGAACATTGCGGCGTGGCAAAGGCTATAGCCTCTATAAGTTACGCGCCGCCTCCAGGTAGCTTTCGTAGGCCATCCTGACCTCTCGCAGCGTATCACCGGAGAATTTCTCCAACATAGCGCGAGCAATCTCAAAGGCTACTACATTCTCGGCGACTACACTGGCCGCAGGCACTGCGCTCACGTCACTGCGCTCATAATCACTGCGTTCGGGTTTTTTGGTAATGAGGTTAACACTCTCCAACCCCTTTGAAAGGGTGGAAATAGGTTTCTTGACCGCACGAACGATAATGGGCTGACCATTGCTCATGCCACCTTCCAGCCCTCCGAGCCTATTGGTTTTTCTCACAAATCCCAGGTTGGTTGTCAGCCTTTGAGATTCATCATAGAAGATTTCATCATGCACTTCGCTGCCCGGCCTGCAGCCGAGGTCGAAACCATCTCCGATAGCCACGCCTTTGAAGGCTTGAATGCTGCCAACGGCCCCCAACAGTCGGCCGTCCAGCTTATCCTGCCATCGGAAACAACTACCGACTCCCGGCGGCACATTGTGGACTTGCACTTCGATATGACCGCCGACGGTATCCTTTGCTCGACGGGCTTTGGCGATCTGCTCGATCATGGCGTCAACAGCCTTGCTGTCCGGACAGTAGACTTCGTTGTGATCGCGAGCCTCGCGCAATTCCGCCACACTCATATGTGGATCGATTTCGGCAGCGGCTTCTCCGATGCGGGTAACGAAGCCGATGACCTCGATCCCGAACTCTCGCAGAAGGCACCGGGCAATCCCGCACACGGCCACGCGAATCGTTGTCTCTCTGGCAGACGCGCGCTCCAACGTTTCACGGCAATCGGTGGTCAGCCATTTCAGGCTGCCGGCCAGATCAGCGTGGCCCGGACGAGGGCGATTGATCACCGGGGCCTCGTCTATTCGCCAGTCCTTGTTGGCAACCTGCACTGCCATGGGAGAACCCATACTGACACCTGATCTTATTCCTGTGAGGATATTGACGGTATCAGTTTCCATCTTCATCCGGCCGCCGCGTCCGTATCCGCCCTGCCGCCGAGCGAGTTCACCGTTTACCAAATCGTAGTCAATCGGTACACCAGCCGGAAGGCCCTCCAATAAGCCGACCAAGGCCTGTCCGTGTGATTCGCCCGCAGTTCTATAATCCAGTCCTGCCATGATACACTTCCTAGAGCAAGCTCTATCCGAGTATAGCGTCTGAACCCCGTTTCTCTCCGGTAGATTCGCGGTGTTGGACGCTACGCATTGACTTACAGCGCCATAGTATGCGAAATCCAGCTATCGCCGAATAGCTCAATCCATCAACCGATCGAGCGCTTCCTTGTACCTTGCTGCCGTGTTTTTCACAATATCGTCCGGCAGATCCGGCCCAGGGGGATTCTTGTCCCAGCCGCCGGCTTGCACGAGGGTCATGAGGTAGTTGCGCACGTACTGTTTGTCGAAGCTATCCTGGTCACGACCGGGCTGGTAGTCATCCGCCGGCCAGAACCGGGAGGAATCGGGAGTCAACACTTCATCAATGAGAACGTACTCGCCATCAATCTCGCCGAACTCGAATTTGGTGTCTGCGATTATGATACCTCGCTCTCCAGCGTACCCGCGTGCTTCGGTATATAATTCGAGGCTTCTATCGCGCAGTTCGGTCATCACGTCCGCACCGGCGATTTCGCATGCCCTATCAAACGAGATATTCTCGTCGTGCCCCGTTTCAGCTTTGGTTGCCGGCGTGAATATCGGCTCGGGAAGCTGCTCACACTGCTGCAATCCTGAAGGAAGTCTAATACCGCAGACACTTTGGGTTTCTTGGTATTCTCCCCATCCGGAGCCTGCCAGGTAACCGCGCACGACAAACTCGATGGGGACAACTCTTGCTTTGCGACAGAGCGTGGAGCGTCCGCTTAGAACATCAATGTACTCGTGCAAGCCCGTCGGCGCTCGATCTTCGATCACTTCCAGGAAGTGGTTTGGAGTCAGATCCCTGAAGAATTCAAACCAGAACCTGCTTACTTGTGTCAGCATTCGCCCTTTGGCAGGAATGGGCGTAGGAAGTACGACGTCATATGCACTGATCCGGTCCGTCGCAACCAGAAGCAACTGATCTCCCAGGTCGTACACATCACGCACTTTTCCGTGGCGCACGTTGAGACCCGGTATCTCTGTTCTCGTCACTACTGTCGATTCCATGCACATAAGCGCCTTGACCTCCCCATGCCATTTGCCGATTACGCTTGCCCACACGACAGACACTATATAACCGACTAGCCGTCAACGGCGAAGAGGTGGATTACGAATAACCTCAGGCTGGCGCCGAATCCCTGAGTGCGCAGCCACTTCTGCAACGCCCAAACAGGCACCAGCCAGGAGAAGGTTTGTGAGCGCACAGAGGCAGCCAAGCAGGAGTTTGACGCAGCAATACGGCATTCGCTCGCTGACAATAGGAGTGCTCAGGTGCCCTTCCGCAAACTACTAATACAACGAACAGATTCAGCAGTACTGCGTTCGCAACCCGTTGCCCTGCAACAATATATTACAGACAACCTCTCGACGGCCACCGGTTCCTCGGGCATAATGAGGTTAAGGTCGACTGGCAAGTCCACCGGGGAAACGTGTGAGAAGCAGCCGTAGCTGATGGGAATCATAGTCAATACCGGCAATCATAAGTATCATTCGTAATCATACTATCCCAAAGGCTCGACATGCTACGATTCGCAGTATACGACAACGGCAAGCCAGCTGATTCGGTTAATCTCCAGGGTGCATACCTGGTTGGAGGCGACAATGTTCCGGTGCGCGCGGAGATTCTCTACCAGGGTGGTCAAATCCTGTGCAAGAAGCGTGCGACAGGTCCTGCAGCGCTAGCAATCCTCTGGCCGGCTCTGGATGGCGGTCATGTTATCCATGAGACAACTCGCCTCCCGGAGCGTGATAAGCCCTACATACTGCAAGTTGAGCTTCTTCGCGGCCGATTGTTGCGGCTTGCGCAGAAGCGGGAAGACTGGGGACTGCACGACTTCGAGGGGATAGACGAGATTGCGGAGAAGATTGACGCGGCCCGCGACAAGATGTTGGATGCTCTCACGGCCGACACGGATGAAGGAGCTGCTGCTGCTGCCGAATCGGGCCTGAAGCTGGCGCTGGAGGCCTCTGAGGAGCTTACGCGCTTTCACGCGGGGATATTCCTGAACCGCCGCCGCCAAGTCGGGGGCTTTCCTCGTCGAGTTCTGGGCTGCAAAGTCGATGTGAACTCCTCAGACGACTCTGAGCGAGCAAGGCTCAAAGAGGCCTTCGAGTACATAACCATACCATTCACCTGGAAGATTCTTGAGCCACGAGAGAAGGAGGTCGACTGGTCTCCTTTTGACAAATGGGTCGACTGGGCAACGACTCATCGCATTCCGATTCGTGGGTGTGATCTTGTTTGCTTCAACAAATGGTCCACGCCGGATTGGCTTTACATCTGGGAACATGATTTCGATACGATCCGCGACTTGGTCCACGAGCATGTTACGCGCGTCATTCAAAGGTATGGCCAGTACATCCAAGTGTGGGACGTAATCAGCGGAATCCACGCCAACAGCACCTTCAGCTTCAACTTCGAGCAGTTGATGGAGCTAACCAGGATGTCTGTGGCAATTACCAAGAAGCTAGCACCGCGCGGAACCGCGGTGATCGACTTGGTTACTCCTTGGGGAGAGTACTACGCAACCAACCAACGAACCATTCCGCCAATGCTGTACGCGGAAATGGTCCTGCAAAGCGGCGTTCCGTTCGATGCGTTTGGGCTGGAATGCTGTTTTGGGTTTCCGGCGGAGGGATTCTTCGTCAGAGACATGTTTCAGATCTCCTCACTGCTGGATCGCTTTGCGTGTTTCGGAAAGCCTGTTCACCTCACAGGCGTACAGGCTCCGTCGAATATCGCGTGCGATCCCAATGACTTCTGGTCCGGAGTCCAGTCCCCTGAGGAGGCAGGGCGATGGACCGAACCATGGTCCGAGCAGGTGCAGCGCGACTGGCTACGAAACATTTACGACATTGCGTTGAGCAAGCCATTCGTTGAAGCTATCACTTGGCGAGATTTGACCGAACGAAACAATCATTTCCTGCCGCACGGCGGGTTGCTGAGAGCCGACGGCTCGTGCAAACCTTCCTTCTCAGAACTTACGGCCATACGTCAGGAACTGACCGGCGATATGCGTCAAACAGCTCGCGTGTGCGACAAATGATCGCTCCAAAGGCCGGTGGATTCCATGAAGACTGCTCCTCATGGTTATACCCAATCGACGAAGACTCACGATAGCGAATCGGGCTCAAGACTTTCGACTATCAGCAGTCAGTCGGCGACGGCATCGGACGTAGCATGCGTAGCCACACGCCGCCGATACGTGACAAGCGTGGCATCTCCCGTCTACATTTATCTCCCACTGGTCATGCTGCTGGTGGCCATCGACGGACATCGTCAACTAACACCGAAACCGGCCAAGGCCGCAGCCAATACATCTGCGATCTGTTCAACAATGGACCCCAACGCGGCCCCATGGTGGGAACTGGCACTCTTGCCAAAAGTGGGCGAGACGTTGGCGAAGCGAATTGTCGATTGCCGCAGAGAGCATGGTGCTGATGGGCAGGTCGTGTTCCGTTGCGCAGATGATCTACGGCAAGTGCGAGGTATCGGGCCGAAGACGATTCAAAGAATCCGCCCTTACCTCCGCTTTTCAAGTGGATCTTCGACCCCAACCGTGCCTGAGTAGGTGAGCAACGGGCTGGCGTGCCAGCACCTCTGCGACGTGTGAGAAGCTGCGCGCAAGGAGAAACCAGAGCTCTGTTGAGGGAGGAGGACGCCTCATCCAGGCCCTGGCTTTTCTCTCCCCCTGGGTCACCCCAAGGCATTGGGCAGCTTCATTGGGAAGGAGGAAGAGCTACTCTGTTCAGTTCAGTCGCATAATGATATGCTACCAGGAAAAGAGGTAACCATCCGGACGATGCCCCAATTGTGAATCGATACACAGCTCGGTTGAAAAAACGCGGCATCTGCAAAGCGTCAAGATGGCTCTTCGTCATTACTATAGTTGGGCGCAGCTATAGTGTAATTGGAAGACGAGTAAACCTATGGCGGCTGTCTCTAATATAAAAGTGTCACTTGCCGGTTGTGGGGTGGTTGGCTCCGGCGTTCTTGAGATCATCAGGAACAGGCGTGACTACATCGCTGAGAGGACGGGTTTCAGGTTTGAAGTAGCAAAGATCCTTGTTTCAAGCTTGGCGAAGCCGAGAGGAATGGACCTCGCCGAGTCGCTATTTACTGATGACCCACGGCAGTTCTCGGACACAGAGGCCGACCTAGTTGTTGAGGTCTTGGGTGGGACTTCCGTCGCCAAGGAGATAGTGTTGGCGAGCCTGAAAGCCGGACGTCCGGTTGTGACGGCCAACAAGGCATTACTTGCCGAGCACGGAGCCGAGATATATGGGGCGGCGAGAGCAGCGGGCACATATGTAGCCTTTGAGGCAAGTTGTGCTGGCGGCTTGCCCATTGTGGGGGCCTTGCTTGGAGGGTTGATGGCCAACCGCGTAGATCGATTGACTGGCATCCTCAACGGGACGTGCAACTTCATCCTTACAGAGATGCTGGACAAGGGCAAGCCTTACGGTGACGCGTTGTCCGACGCTCAGGCGGCGGGATACGCAGAGGCCGACCCCAGTCTCGACGTAGGTGGAGGCGATACGGCGCACAAGCTGACGATCCTTGGGTCGCTGGCCTTTGGGATGGATCTTGAGTGCGAGCAGGTATGCACAACAGGCATAGAGGCCATAACCCTCGCGGACCTTGCAGCGGCAAGTGCTGTTGGATACGCCTGCAAGTTGCTCGGGGTAGCGGAGCGATTAGGCGAAAACGTCAGTCTGCAGGTTCACCCGACACTGATACCGCTAACTCATCCATTGGCGCGTGTCGGGGGGAGCACGAACGCTGTCAGTGTGTTCGGCGACGCGGTAGGTGAGACGTTTTACGCTGGTGCCGGCGCTGGAAGTCTGCCGACGGCCAGTGCTGTAGTTGCTGACATGATCAGTGTGGCCACCGGAAGCGCGAGAGGCACATTTGGTTTGCCCGTATTCAATGATTTGACGAGTCGCCCGGCGTGCATTGACCCGAACAAGCTTCGAAGGCGGCATTTCATCAGGCTCGACGGTTCTTCGGCTGGCGTGGACCTCAATGAGTTGCACGCGGTTTGGAGGGAGACGGGGCCGACGGTAGAATCAACGCAGTTGCTTCCCAAGTACCAATGCCTGGTAAGCATCACTGAGGAGACCGAAGCTCATTCGCTGAAGGATGAGATCAATGGGTTCCTACGACATTGTGAAAACATTCATGCCACAATACTGCCCATCCTCTAGGAGCATGTGCGAATGAAGTACGCCATCATAATCCCGGATGGTGCTGCAGACGAACCGTTGTCGGAGCTCGGAGACCGCACCGTATTGGAGCTAGCAGAAACACCAAACATCGATTGGATCTCGACAAACGGACGGCAGGGAACGGTCCTGACGGTTCCCAATGGATATACACCGGGAAGCGACGTCGCAAACCTATCCGTTCTTGGATACGATCCCGACAAGTACCTTGACGGTCGAGCCCCGCTGGAGGCAGTAGCCCGCGATATCGAATTGGGCTCGGACGATGTGGTGTGCAGATGTAATCTGGTCACAATCGCCAACTCGATGATGGCCGATTTTACCGCGGGGCATATCTCGCAAGCCGAGGCCTGTCGGATAATCAAGGACCTATCAGAAGCCTTTGCAGGCCGACCGGTAGACTTCTTCGAAGGCGTGCAATACCGGCACTTGGTCGTTCTGCGTGATGCCGGTGAGGTGACGTGCGAGTGTACCCCTCCACATGATATATTGGACAAACCAATTGTTGATCATCTTCCCAAAGGTCGGGGTGCTGATTTGCTTCTCGCCATAATGGATGAGGCGAAGAAACTTCTCCGCGAGCACGAAGTCAACGGCGTTCGTTGTGATCTTGGTGAAAACCCTGCAACAGACATCTGGCTGTGGGGCCAGGGCAAACCAAAACCGTTCGTCACGCTTGCCGATCGCTATGGAATAACGTCAGCAGCTATTGCTGCTGTCGATTTGATCCGTGGGATAGCGAAGCTTGCGGGCATGGCACTGCCAGACGTGCCGGGCATCACGGGATATCTTGACACGGATTATGACGCAAAAGGATCAGCGGCGGTTGCGGCGTTGGACGAGTTCGATCTGGTACTAGTGCATGTGGAAGCTCCAGATGAAGCGGGGCATCTGGGCAACGTGCAGGAGAAGAGGCTGGCTATTGAGAGGGTCGATGCCAAGATTGTCGGGCCGATTTTGAGGAAGCTTCAGAGCTTCGATGACTGGAAGATAATGGTAGTGCCTGACCATCCGACGCCGATCCGCTTGCGTACACACACGAGCGTGGCGCCCCCGTTCTGCATTGCGGGCACCGGAGTGCAACCCGTCCTCAAGCAAGCGTTCAGCGAGCGCGCCTCGACAGGCAGCGATTTGAATATCCGCCCGGGACATGAACTGCTGGAGTATTTTCTCCGGCGCTAGTGCCTCAAAGATCTCGAGGTGGACGACGCCGCACCAGCTCTCTCGTAAACCACCAATAATCAAGAGGTTACAACGACAGGACATTGACGGGCACAGACGCTTGTCCCCCTTTTCAATGCTGGAATAAAGTTTTCGGACGTTGGCTGTCGATAATCACGTCGGTGACAACATTAGCCTTTGGTTCGGAAGGAGTCCGCACCAGATGAACGTAACCACGAGAGAGCAGCAGCGAAACCTAGCTGCCAAAAGGCGAGGAAAGCCGGGCAGAGTGCTGATTGTCCGAATCCCATTCGACGGAACCAATGATTGGGAACCCCAGCAGTCAAGCCCGCCCACTGAGATTCACTTGGAATCCACAGGCGCGTCGGGAGAGACGGCAGTCTGGTTGGACGACCACTTCTGGATGTCGCTGATTCAGCTTTGGGCTCAGGAAACGATTGCAGTTCATTTTCTTGCTACACCAGGCTCATTGACCAATCCTGTAGTACGTCATCAGCTAAACATGCTGCGCCGGGTTGTCCCCAATTGGCGGCTTATAGGACACTGTTACGCGAGTGACTTGACCGAAGACGGAGTCCTTTCTCAGGCGGCGCTTGGCAGCCATCATGAGCTTCGCCTTTCCGATGCTCATCGTCCGGGTATGCAGGTCAGCGGTCACCCTCTCAAGATCCAGGATATTGCAGCTAGAATCCGCAAGATCCAGGCAGCCAACAATCGAACGACTCCGATTGTGACCTGCTGCAGGGCTGATCAGCCTACGTCGGCTGTGATCGAGCAAGAGGTCAGCAGGCAAGCCACTGGCAATACTGAGGCTCCTGTTTCCTTGTGACAGCACGACTGATTCACTCCTAAGCGCGCTGCCGCCCTTACAGTAACACCTGCAAGCCAAGGCACCATTTCCAGCGACAGGCCGCGACACTGAGGCGTATTCCTGGCCACTTATTCCCCTCGGCGTGGATGTTATCCGTCCGTCGTGATCTCCACCAAAAAAGAAGCCGTGTAGAATGTGGGCCGGAGCAGGCTCGCCTCAGGTGTAGTATCTGATACTAGGTTTTCTCCGATAGTTTGTCGGTGTTTGGCGCCACGCTTGGACTTACAGCGTTATGGCACTTCGTCAGACATACGCACGAACGCTTCGCGTGCGGTGATGGCGCTTGTTCAGCGTAATTCCGTTGATGGCGGAAAGCCGACGACGAACCTGAAAGCCTCCGGCTGTGCTGGACAGAATCGCACTGAAGGTCTATCCTCGCAGCGACCTCGAAGTGGCACGTACTTGAGGCGTGGGGTACCAGAAAATGGGATTAATCGTACAGAAGTTCGGCGGCACATCAGTTGCGGACGCGGAGAAGATCCAGCGAGCCGCTCGCAGAGCGATCAAGGCAAAGCTCGAAGGGAAAACGGTGGTCATGGTGGTATCGGCCATGGGTAAGACCACAGACAAGCTCGTTTCGCTTGCGGGAGAGATAACGCATGATCCTCCCAAGCGTGAGATGGACATGCTTCTTACGACGGGCGAGCAAGTTTCGATCGCACTAATGGCCATGGCTATCAACGCTTCGGGACACAAGGCCATCAGTCTTACGGGTGGGCAATTGGGTCTGAAAACTGATGGCGTGCATACTCGGGCAAGGATCCAGAGCATCAGCCGTGACCGGCTTGCAGCTGAGCTGGATAAGGGAAATATCGTAATCGTAGCCGGCTTCCAGGGCATAGATGCAGAGGGCGAGATCACAACACTGGGACGAGGTGCATCTGACACAACAGCAACCGCATTGGCGGCCGTGTTGGGAGCGGAGGTTTGCGAAATCTACACAGATGTCGACGGCGTGTATTCCGCGGATCCGCGAATAGTGCCACAAGCTCACAAGATGGACTGCATCAGCTACGATGAGATGTTGGAGATGGCGGCGATTGGAGCAGGAGTAATGCACTCCCGCTCCATTGAGTTTGGCAAGAAATACAACGTGCCGATTCACGTGCGCAGCTCTCTGACTGACCAACCAGGAACATTAATCATGGAAAAGACTCCAGGCATGGAAGATGTTGCCGTTCGCGGCGCGACGTTGAAGGAAGATCTGGCCACCATCGTGCTGACACGCGTTCCGAACAAGCCGGGCATTGCGGCTGAAGTTTTTGCGGAAGTAGCTCGCCACAATCTGCTGGTAGATGACATCATGCAGAACTTCTTCGACGCTGGGCAGTACGCAAGCATTGGTTTTAGCACCAATGCGGATCAGGCGTCGGAAGCGTTAGAAGTGTGCAAGAAAATGGCCGAGACCCAAGGGTTCGGCAGTGTGGAACTGGATGAAAACGTATCCAAAGTAAGCATAGTCGGCGTGGGCATGCGTTCTCATGCGGGAGTTGCCTCAACCATGTTCCAGACGTTGGCGGAGGGAAAGATCAACATCGATTCGATCTCCACTAGTGAGATCGTCATCAGTTGTATTGTGCGGAAGGAAGACGGCGTTCGAGCGTTGCAGCTCGTACACGAAGCATTCGGGTTAGACAAGGACCCGGCAGAACGAAACAAGTAGCGGCGAACCAACGCGAGCGATCCAGCTAGCAGACGACATCCTGATGTCGCTGCAGCATTTGATCACCAGCAGACCAGCCCGAACCTCAAATAGACTGGTATTCAAGTTTGCAGGATCCGCGTGCAGCGGTATCCTCCAATATTCAAGCAGCTTACGGCGTGGAGGTTTCGCCCTGAACAGAAACAATCCTGCCGATGATTGGCAAGACAACGGAAAGAGCAACGACCGGACGAATAGTCTATGACAGCAAAAACCAAAGCACAGTTGCAGGATTCCGCCTCGCTCACTTGGTTCCAGTGGCTCGGTCTTGCCGCCAGCATCCTGGTCTTCTTTGTTCCTTCAATAGCCCAGTCTGTGGGCATGCCGATTGAGGGATTGAGCATCTCGGGGCAGAGGATGCTAAGCGTGTTCTTGCTGGCGATCATCCTATGGGTGACGGAAGCGATTCCGCTACACGCGACCGCTGCAGTGATCATCTTGCTCGAGGTACTACTGATAAGTGACAAGGCGATTGTCTCTTTTCCAGAGGGGTATACGCCAAAGCCATACGGAGCTTTCTTCGCCGCTCTTTCGAATCCCATCCTCATGCTTTTTCTGGGGGGGTTCTTCATCGCAGACGGCGCCACGAAGTTCGATCTGGACCGCAATCTGGCAAGAGTGATGCTCAAGCCGTTCGGTACTTCGCCGAAGTTGATCATGCTGGGGATGATGGTAATAACTGCAGTCTTCTCCATGTTTATGAGCAACACGGCTACGACAGCAACGATGATGATGGTTGTTCTTCCGGTAATCCGGCAGTTGCCGGAGAATGATCGGATGCGTACGGCTCTGGCGTTGTGTATTCCTGTCGCAGCCAATATCGGCGGGATTGGCACGCCAATAGGAACTCCTCCGAATGCCATCGCGCTGGGCGCTCTGTCTCAGACAGGAACCACAATAGATTTCCTCAAGTGGATGATAATGACACTGCCCTTTGTCACAGTGATTCTGCTCTTCTCCTGGATCATCCTCTTGACAATGTTCCGCACTGAGCAGACATCGATCAGGTTTTCGATCGATTCGAAGTTCGTGATGTCGAGATCGGCGAAGGTGTTCTACTGCACGGCAGGAGGAACCATACTGCTGTGGTTTACTTCGAGTCTTCACGGTATCAGCTCGAACGTTATCGGATTCTTCCCTGTGGTTGTGCTACTGTCGACGAAGGTGTTTACCAGCAAGGATCTGCAGGCCATTCAATGGCACGTTCTGTGGCTTCTTGCGGGTGGAATCGCTTTAGGTGTGGGTGTAGGCGCGACAGGACTTGACGCATGGATGGTCAGTCTGGTGTCATGGGAGAACCTGAGTCCCGCCCTGATCGTCGCTGTGCTGGCTCTTGCCGCCCTTACAATGGGCACGTTTATCTCCCACAGCGCGACAGCCAACCTCCTGGTTCCATTGGGAATAACTTTAGCCATGTCACCGGCCGTACAGGTAAGCCCCGTGGCTGCAGTCGTGTTCATTGCCATCGGCTCATCGCTAGCAATGGCCTTACCTGTAAGCACACCTCCGAACGCCATTGCGGTATCAACAGGAATGGTTCGAACTCGCGACATGGCCATTGTCGGAGTGGCAGTTGGCATTGTTGGAATGTCATTGTTCATTTTCGTGGCCCCCTGGTTCTGGCGTATGCTCGGGACACTCTGATGGTTGATTCGACAAGCCAAGATGCTCTGCGATACGCGATTCTGTGTGTCGAAGACGACCCTGAAATGCGCCAGGTTCTCTCGCGTGACCTGACTGATATCGTCGAAGAGTCGATGGAGGTGGAAGTTTGCGGGGCGGCAAGTGAAGCCGTTGCGGTTCTGGAGCGACTGGAGGATGAATGCACTACGGTACCGCTTATTATCGCAGATCATATACTCCCGGGGCAACGGGGAGCGGATCTGCTGGTTACACTGCATGAGCGTCATCCCAACCTTCGGGCAACGAAGAAGGTGCTTCTGAGCGGGCAAACTTCCCTGGATGATGTGACGAGAGCATTGAACCGCGGCGCCTTGAACCGGCACATAAACAAGCCCTTTACGCGAGAGGTTCTGCAAAGCTGCGTACAAGATCTGCTCACAGAATACTTCCTGGAGCACTGCCCTGCCGATGTGCATCGCTTCAGCTCTGTTATTGACCTCATGCGACTTTCGAGTGCCTATGAAGCACAACGACAAACGCTGGCAGCGCTCGGATCGCAGCTCAAGGTTGTACAGCGAAGTTTTTTGGGCAATATGGAGATGAGTGATGAAACGGTGGAGAAAGCGGTTATAGAGGGGATTGATCGCGCGTTGGGAAACCCTCCTCGTAAGCAACTTCCAGCGGATTCCATTCTCATTCGCGAGGGCGAGAAGGTCTCAGGAATCTCAATAGTCGAATCCGGTGTTGTGCAACTGACCAAGAAGGTGGATGACGAGGAAATCAGTTTTCACTCGAGCACGTCGGGCCGAATCATAGGGCTTCTCTCTCTCGCGCACCGGAGAAAAGCATTCTTCACCTGCCGCGCAACCACTCCAGTCACCATCATCCCTCTGACGCTCGAACAACTGAATGATGCGCTGCAGAAGGCTCCGGAACTTTCGGTACACTTCGTGACAGCGTTGATTCGTTCTCTTGCCACGCGCAATCGGCATGTGGCGGAGTTGCGTTCGGAGGTTATTCATCTCAATGCAGAGTTAGGCCACGAGCGAGACAACCTTCAGAGTGCACTGGCGGAATTAGAGAGGGCGCACATGCGTCTGGTAGAATCTGAGAAGCTGGCAACACTTGGCCAGCTCTCGGCAGGAATCGCCCATGAATTGAACAACCCGGTGGCAGCAATCCAGCGAGCAGTGGATTTCATTGCGGAAGACATGATAGCTCTCACTGCGGCCAGACCTCACGGCGAGGAACTCAAAAACGTCACGCTAGCGGCTCTAACGCAGGATCCTTTATCAACACGTGAAGCGCGTGCCCTCCAATCCCGGTTAACGGAGGAAATGGGGAGTTCCACGGTGGCGAAACGTCTGATCCGAGTGGGAATACGCGATCCCCAGGAATACTCCTGCTTGGTTTCCAAGCTCGGCGAGGAGAAGGCCACTGAGTTGCTGGCCATGATGGAACGCCACCATCAGTTGGGAACGTCACTGCGTAATCTAAGCAACTGCAGCGATCGCATTTCTGACTTAGTCAAGAGCCTGCGATCATACGCTCGCACTAACGCCGAGGCTGTCGCTGAAGTCAATCTGCACACTGGCCTGAATGATACGCTCCTGATGTTCAACCACGCGTTGCGGGATGTCGAGGTTAAGCGGCATTATGGAGATCTTCCGGAAATCAAATGCCATCCGGGAGAACTGAACCAGGTTTGGACGAACTTGATCGCAAATGCCCTCGGAGCCATGCGAGAGAGGGGACAACTGCTTATCACAACGGATTGCCCTGACAACGCCCACGTGAGGGTGGCCATCACCGACAGTGGGCCTGGTATTCCTGCGGATCTCATCGATCGTGTTTTCGAGACTAACTTCACTACGAAGAGCGGCAATGCAGATTTCGGTCTTGGATTGGGACTACCAATATGTCGGCAGATCGTGGCCCGACACAACGGTGCGATTACACTCGATTCCGAGCCAGGCAAGACAACTGCAACAGTAACACTGCCGGTTTGCTACAAACGGCTACCCGGCGAGAAGGAATGATCATGAACAAGATGCTCTTACTATGCGTTGAAGACGAAGCTGAGGTGCGTGACGCAATGGTGCGTGACTTGGCCGGCTTCGAAAGTGCTGTCCGCCTTGAGGCAGCCGAAGATGTCGCCGACGCGCGCGAAGTGCTCGCGCAGTGTATTGGCAAGGGGCACCCTCTAGCACTTGTGCTGTGCGATCACCTTCTACCAGGCACAAAGGGAGTGGATTACCTTGTAGAGCTAAACCAAGACGGCTCGACGAAGGCAGCTCGCAAAGTGCTCATCACCGGCCAAGCCGGCCTTGAAGACACAATCAAAGCAGTGAACGATGCAGGTCTGGATCACTACATCAGCAAACCTTGGACCCCGAAGCAACTGCAGGATGTTGTGCGGAAGCAATTGACTGATTTCGCCATTGAGGCAGTGGAGGATCTTCTGCCGTTGCTGAGTGTGCTCGAGGGTGATCGTCTGTTGGAAGAATTCAGAGATCGCAAACAGCAGGAATAGAGCAAGCTCTATCCAAGTGTAACAGCTGAACACCTGCTTTTTCCGGTAGATTCCGTGGGTCTGACACTACTCTTGGGTTTGCAGCATTAAAAAAGATTCCCGTCCGACACATCTTGCGAACACTTCTGAACGCATATGTCGGCCCTAAGCGCGGGTGCCTGACACAGACCAATAACATTGTTAATGGATAAACCCCACCACCTCATTTAGAGGTTGGTGGGGCTTTACTCATAAGTGAGCTAACGCAGCTACGTCTCTACGTTTGTTTTCAGAGCTTGTTCTAGCCTCCGAGCAGTGACAATACGTTCTGCTGCTGAGCATTGGCTATTGCAAGAACACTTGTTCCTGCCTGCACCAGAATCTGCGCTCGCGTCAGTTCAGTGGTCTCTTCAGCAAAGTCAGTGTCTCTGATGATCGATTCCGACGACGTAAGATTCTCTACTGTAATCTGCAGTTGGCGGATATTCGGTTGGAGATTGTTGCGTTCAAACGCTCCCAGCCGACCTCGCAAACTGGCCACCTGAGTGATAACAGCGTCGACAATGTCTGAAGCGTGGTCAAACTCCTCATTGACCAATGCATAGTCCTGCCCACTAGCCAGCTGCGACAAGAATCCCAGCGTACGGTTGCCGAGCTTGTTCGCTTGCATTGCCGGTACGCCTATGTTTGCCTGCTGGTTTGTGTTCACTCGCGGTCCAAGTTGGAAGAGAGATCCACCACCGGTGATGGCGAATTGCGTGGTTCCCATTCCGAAGCCGGTTCCCAGAGTGAAATCGATTTTGGCCAGTGACGAACGTAGCGATATTTCCAAACCATCTGCAATGGTCGGCGTACCGTTCACGGAGGCCACAGCATCAATGCCCTCCACCCTGCTTCCATCAGCAACAGAAGTGCTACCATCGCGCTCGACCGTATTGAATGAGGCACTTCCCACCAACGTCTGAATACGAACAAACTCGGCAGTTCCAAAGCCGGAACTGAAGATCCTCATGCCGCTAGTAGGAACCGCACTATTGATCAGCTCAGCCTCAATACCTGTGGCATCAAGCTGGTTATTGATCGCATCAACCATTGTGTTGGCAGTCGTACTGGCGGGGAAATTCAGGGTGATGATGCCCTTGGGCCCCTGAAGGTCGACGGTCACAGCTGAGGCACCGATGCCTGCCGCCAGGAACTGCTGCTCTGCATGCTGAGCCGACGTAGTCACATCGATGCGCACTGGAACATAGTCGGCACGGCCAAAGTTTACCTCCTGGATTTCCAAAGCGGCGATATCTGTGGTGTTCACTCCGCTAGTGAAGTAATCCAGCGAGCCGTCCAGCAGCTTGCGTCCCGCGAACGTTGTTGTATTGGCAATACGACTTATCGCCTCGATGGCAGAGTCGATCTGCAGCTGATTCGCCTCCACCTCCTCGTCGCTGAAAGCGCCCCGGTTAGCAGCTTCGACTACAAGCCCCTGAATGTCAGTCAGCAGCGCGCTGACTTCATCCAGCGCCCCCTCAGTGGTCGAGATGACGTTGATCGCCCTTTGTGAGTTGTCGATGGCCTGCCCGACAGCCGAGATCTCCGATCGCAAGCGCTCGGATACAATCAGTCCTGCGGGATCGTCGGCACCGCGGTTAATCCGCAAGCCGCTCGACAACCTCTGCAAGGACACAGACAGATCTCGCTGTGATCCCTGCAACTCTCTTTGAGATACAATGGCCGGTATGTTGTTTGTAATCCTACTCATCAGCAATCCTCCTTGATTGCACCGTACTGGGTATCCTTTCGTTCAGTACGATTCTTGCTCGGCTCACTCACCGCAGCGTTTCCGTTTTCTCCGGGGCTTGAATAACGTTTCTCATATGGTCGGGACTCAAGTGCGACGCTTCTTCGTTTTCCCTCTTGATTGCGTCATACACTTCTTTGCGATGGACTGGTATTGCAGTCGGAGCGTTTATCCCCACCCGGACTTTGTCTCCGCGCACGTCCACGATAGTGATTTCGATTTCATCACCGATCATGATCGTCTCATCGCGTGTCCGTGATAGCACCAACATCCTCGGCTCCTTCCTCGGTCATGTGGATGCACAATGTCTATGTACACGTTCTCCTGAGCCAACTCAGCGCGGTCGCCACCACACATTAGCCGGCGCCTCACATCAAGTGATGTGGGTCAGTAGAACAACGATTCCTATCCGCTGAACATGTATTCGGCTCAGGCGTGCACGCCATACCGAAAAACCCCAGGGCTGAAATCGGGGATCAGCGGATACAGCCAACAGCTAGCCCGTCTTGCTCATCGCTTCTTCCCGCTTGGGCACTTGCATCAGCGGGTGGCGCGTGGAGTATCTACGATCACTCAGTACCAACTGTCGCGCTTCCCTCGTCTCCACGTTTACGACGACAGGACCTTGAAGGTTACCAGTCAACAGCTCGCCAACCTTGTTGACGATGATGAAGACTTGTGCTCCAGTCAGGTTCTTGAGTCCCATCCGCTCCAGTTCGTCAGCTTTAACTGGCACGTTATAATCGGGCACAAACAGTCGCGGGTCACATACGACAAATGCCAACTCCGGACGATCGACAGCCTGCAGCCAATAGAAACCGCTTCCCTCTCCGGTCTGGATGAGTGCATACTGTTTCTGATTTGGGAACCCCAAGACACCCTGCTCGAATGTGATCAATCGTTCAGCATCAACTTCGAGCTGTCCAAACCGCGACGTCTGAATGTTCATCGCGAAACTCCTTGCAGCCGGTCCTAATCGGTTGGTTATTCCGGATTCGTCGGCCACACACGTGACCAGTCAACCCTCGGCTCTCTCGTCTCACAGTTCCCTCAGTTTACGGAACTTTCACGGTCAGCCGTTACGCATCCGGTTCACCTGCCAGGCCCTTTGTCGGCCGGCAGCTCCGCATCTCCCTCGCGAAACAACCGTTTACCGAAACATTCCCGACTGCAAGGGAATGCTTCGCTTTGAAAACGTTTCTATAGGAAGTCCATCAGTGATGTCTGCATTACCTGAGCACCAGTAAGCAATGACGCCTGCAGAGCAGTCTGAGCTTGCTGGAACTTGGTGATGGCTTCCGTAAAATCTAAATCCTGCACTTCACTCAGAAGGCTCTCCGTAGCGAACACGGCATTGCTTGTCTGAGTGTACCGATCCTGCATCGCCGCAGCCCGAGCACCGATCTCTCCTCTGCTGCGATTGAAGTCGCTGACCAACTCGTCAATCCCTTCGGATGCAATGCTCAGAGCCTGAGAGTCGTCATCGCGAAGGGCTCGCTCCAAGTCGATCAGTCTGGTGAGAATTCCCTCGACCTTGGCGGAGTTCACTTGGGTGCTGGTCAGCACCGTATCCGGATCTGCAACACTCTGATTTAACCCAAGATCATCGAGGGCATAAGAGAAGTTCTCTCGGCTAACGGAGAGTGAACCGGTTCCGCCGGTGGCATCCACCAATTGAATTCCATTACCCACCGTAGCCAATTGAGCAGTTATGGAAATCCCTGCAGCGGTCGCTGCGGCGTTGATCGCGTCAATCACATCAACTGCAGTGCTCACACCATCCAGATTCACTGTGAAGCTCGTGCCGTCCTTCGCATTAACGCGGATATCATCCATTCCTTCCTCAGTCCGAACTCCGATTCCATCATTGAGCCGGCTGAGCGACGTACTGCTTATGAACGACCGAATTCCCAGTTCGGTGGCCGTTGTTCCTCCGTTCTCTCCGATCGACATCTCCGACCCGGATACCATATTCAACACGTTGATTCCGGTGCCACTGGTATTAATCTCTGCTCGAACGTAGAGATTGCAGTTGTTTATGGTGTTGAGAATATCCTGCACGGTCTCAGCCGCACTCAGGTCAAGAGTAATCGACTTGCCACCGTTTTCGATTACCAGCCCACCGGTAAGATCAACTCCAACACCGCCCGCCAAATCCGCCACGTCCGTCGTCCGTGTCAGGCGAACTCCCAAATCCCCACCGACAACTGCCACCGCGGACGGAACCGGCGTGTTGATTCCCAAATCTGACGCTGTCGTCCCGGTGGAGACGTCTCTGATAACGAGAGCACCGCCGCCGGGAGTTATACTTATTCCATTAGCAGTGAGATCTGCGGTAAATCCTGCACCGGCATCCGTGGCGGCCGCATTGATCATGTCCACGACGTCGCCGATGTTATCCGCATCCGAAAGATCAATATTGACGACTCCCGCACCCCCGTCTTCAACGACTTGCAGCGTCCCCAAACGAATGCCCTGATCCGTGGCACCGTCCAGATCGATCAAACGCGTCCCCTCCGTGATCGCCGGACTTAGGTCGACAACACCGGCAACTTCACTCGAAAGCGCGCCGAAAAGTGCATCGCCGGCCAGCGTAATCGGCTCGAGTTCATTGATGTCGGTTCGTGCGTATATGTCGCCCGTATCCCCAACATACACGACACCTCCCAGCGCTTCGATGAACGGCTGTGTGTCCGTCGTACGACCTGAGAACAAGTAACGCCCTTCGAACTGCCGGTTTCCCACCACAACCAGCTGTTCACGGATTGAAGCGATGATTTCGGCGGCAGCCTTACGCTCATCGGCAGTGGCCAAACTGCCAATGTTCTGACTGGCAACAGCCTGAGCGTCAATGATAAGCGCACTGACCTCAGCCATAGCGCTGTCAGTTGCATCAAGCGAGTTGCTTGCGTGGTTGATGTTGGTAAGCAACTGTGCCTGTGTATCCAAAACCTCGTTCAGCTTCAAAGATCGAGATGACCTGCCAGGATCATCGCTCGCCACAACAAAGTTCCTGCCGGTTGAGATGCGATTTTGTTCGCGGTAAACGCTCAGCGTATTCCTCTGCAGCGCTGCCAGCAGTGAATCCGTTTTGAGTGTCGTTGTTACTCGTCCTATGTTTACCGAGCTTATGGCCATAACCTATCACCTGAAGAGTTTGTGATTCGCCCCAGTGTGTAACCTGTTGCGCAACTTGCACTAGCGAACCAGCGTTAACATCTCCTCCATCATCCGATCAACAGTGCTGATGTAGCGCGCCGCCCCTTGAAACGCTCTCTCAAAGCGGAGCATCTCCACCGCCTCCTCGTCCAAACTGACACCACTGACACTTTCTCTTTGAGTCTGAAGTGACATGGTCACAACCTCCGCAGCATTGGCCGCATCTCCTGCGATGGCCCCTGCAGTGGCGATGCTGTTTGAGATTGAGTTATAGAAGTCGATCACCGACACGTTGTTGGTGTAAGTGCTGGGGGAATCTACTACGCCGGCGAGCCGTCCTGCGTTAATCCCATCACCAATGTGACCCGCGATTGCAGCAGCAAGAAGCCCTGGGTCCGCACTCAATTCAGAGCGCACCCTAATATCCGCAGCGCCGGATCCCTCAAAGAACGTATTCACTCCCATCGCCGCCAAGAAGTGCGAAGTGTCCTCTCGAAACTCCTGACCGTCATGGCCAAAGGAGAACGTGTATCCCGAATCTGCCGTAATATTGAGCCTCTGATCCGTGGTCAACGAAGCGGTCACACCGTTCGCGTTGGAGTTGATCGCCGCAATGATATCATTCAACGATGTGTCTGTGCCCTGCCCGTCAAGATCCACGTCTATGCGATAGGCCATAGGAGTTCCGGTCGCGTCGTCGGTTACTGTTATGTAGAAACTCCCATTGTCAGGCAGAATTCCCAATCCTGTAGCTGAGCTGTCAAGAGCAGCCGTAGGGTCATCTATTGCGTTGCTCGAGGTTATCGAGGTGAGTGGAGTGAGTCCCTGTCCATCAGCGTGTATGGCGTTTACTTCGAGAATCAAAGCAGATGCAAGCTGATCAAGATCTTCGATTCGATCGAGAACTTGGTTCTCTCGCCCGGCGATCAGGCCCTCCATCATTCCTCCACCGACGTTTATGCGAGCATTCGTATCGGCAAACACAACCTCTGTTCGAATGAAGTCTCCATCCAAATCGTCAACCGTAGTCAGGCCTCGTGAGGATCCGTGCTGCACTAGCGGTTCACTACCAACATACACATTGATTGAGCCGTCAGGTTGCTCTCGAACCTCTGTGTCGAACATCTCGCTCAGCTCGCGAAGCAGAGCGTCGCGCTGATCTCGCAAAGCGTTAGCCTGTCCTTGACCTGCAGCCTCCACACTCACTATTTCGCTGTTTAGATCCGCTATCTCCTTGGCAACGCGATCAGCCTCTTCAACCGCTGTACGTATTTGGTCATTCACATCCAATGACAGATTGAGAACATCCGAACGGAGAGTGCGTAAAGACCTTGCCAAAGCCTCACCGCTGGCAACAGCTACTGACCGAATTCCGAGATCATCCGGCGCGTTCTGTACATCACTCAAGCTATTGAAGAACGCCGTCATGCTTTGGCTGATTCCACTACCTGAGAGGTCTCCCAGAAGACTCTCCATCTGTGATATCACACTCTTTTCTGCAGTTGCAGCTTGCAGATCGCCAGTGGAAGCTCGGAGACGGTTTTCCAATGCCTCGTCCACGCTCCGTTTGAGAGCGGTGATGGTAACGCCGCCGCCCGGCTGCAGGCCTGGACCGATCCTCGTACCAACGACTGCCGACATATCCGCTGATTGCCTGGTGTAATCCGCGTTCCCGGCATTGGCCACGTTGTTACCAATGACGTGCAACGCTCCCTGATAGCTGATCAGCGCGTTACGACCTGTTGTCAATGCTGATGTAACGAGTCCCATCTCTCTCTATCCCACTGCGTCGAATATCCCATGATTGGCGTGACCAACGTTAAGTCCTCTTCTGGAATACCCTGTTTCCTTCTCCGCTGTGACGGTCATTGCGGCGAACACATGCTTCAGATGTCGCAAGACGTTTTGCGACACCATCTGCGCCATGTGGTTGCTTCTGGCAACCTGAGCTGTTACCTTCTTGAGTTTTCCAGATGCAGCAATGATACGGTCCGCGTCTGCGCCACCGATTCTTGCAGCCAATTGTGCTGCACTCAGTCGTCTGGCCGCAGCGGCGCCGATGCCGTAACTCCGAGCAATACTCTCCGTAAGTTGACGGCGCATCCCCTCACGTTGTTCGATTTCGAACACTAGCTTCCGTTCGCGTTCCACGGCCTGTTTGATCGACTCAGTCTCGGCACGTCGCATAGCCTCTATCTTTTCCTCAATCAACTGGACAAGAACGGTATACGCTTCGGTTATCTCGCCGAGAAGTCCAACAAGTGTACTCACCTGCCGTGAGTGGTTGTTCTGAGCTACCATTGCCTCACCTCCGTCGCTTGCTGTTTTCGCTCATAAGCTTCCAACGCCTCCACCCTCCGGCCGTAGCGTTTCACAACTGATTCGGCAAACCCATTGCCACCTGCCTCACCCGCACGGATCGCCAGAAGTTCATCCAGCTGAGCCTGGAATACCTCTTCACCACGCCCGCCATGGCCATACTCACCTTTCAGTTCGGAGGACCGCAGTTGCTTGAGCAAGGTGCCGTAGAACAGCTGCCCGGCAATCATGTTTGCCGTCTCGGCAAGTTGTCCGGCTTTGCCTTCCTGGCTCTCGCGGCCAGCGCCGCTTGTGATTGAATCAATTGCTAACACCTTCAGTCTACTCCTCGAAAATCAACTCGGCGTGAAGTTTGCCTAGTTGGTGGATTTTGGTGAGTATCTCTATGCGATCAGCGATCGGAACATTCAGGGGCTTGAGCGCCTCCAGAAGATCACCGACGTGCGAGCTACCTGCTTTGCTGGGGTCGACAGCCACAAATGATTGCAGGCTGGGAATACCTGCCGTATCCTCCTGCTGTGAAATCGTGACGGTCAAACCCTTCTGCGAAATGATTACTGGGGAGATTCTTGCATCTCCGGAAACCACAATGGTGCCGCTCCTGCGATCGATAATGACGCGGGCCTCCGCTTCCGGGACGAGCAATACGACTCGTTCAACTTCCCGTATCCAAGAGGCGACATCCTGACCGTCCGGCACTTCAACAACGACGTTTTTCGGATCAACGGCCAAAGCTACTTGGGCAACATCCGCAGTAAGAGCCAACTCCGTATTGATGTTCGTGGCAATCTCGTGCACCATTGCCCAACTCGCGTGAACGTCACTCACTACAAGTGTTATGTAACGTTTGTCCGGATCTATCCACGGAGAACCAAAAGGTATTTCCCTGCCGCTCGCCAGTGTGTGCAGCAAGACATCCTGCTCAATGGAAGCTCCATTTCGGATAATCCCCGAAGTTGCATTGTCTTCTCCACCAACTTCAATCGCGCCTGACGCGTAGGCAAAAACCTTCTGAACCCGGCGATCATGATAGAGCAGTGGACAGATAAGTAAGCGCCCGCCCTGCAAACTCGTTGCCCCGCCAAACGTTGTCACTTGTACGTCTATCGTGCCTCCCTCGCGAACGCCGAATTCGGGAATAGTTGCCTCCACCATCACGATGGCCACGTTCTTGCTGCCGCCCAATTCATCAATAGATGAAACCGGATTGGCGAAGTTCTTCAGGGCCGCAGCGAGCGGTCGCATGCTGGGAAGATACTCATCTCCGTCACCCGTACCGTTAAGCCCGGTGACCAGACCCATGCCTATCAACTTGTTCGTCCGTTGCCCCTTCACCTTAGTAACATCACCAACGCGGGCACGAACGCCGATAGCCATGCTACTGTCAGCAATAAGCCCGACGAGCAAAACAACTGCTACGAATGTGTTAGTTCTTCTTCTCATGATCCCCATCATCACAGTGGCCTCGCCCAATCGAATAGCGGTGACAGCCAGCCGGACCTTGTGGCATTCCGAATGCTGCCCTTGGTGTTGATGTCGATGTGCAAGTCAGCTATCTGAGTGCTTAGCACGGTATTGTCCGCCGAAACATCAATGCCTCGGCAGGTGCCCGTCAATCTCGTTTCATGCACCTCATCGTCATGAGCCACCTCCTTGCGTGCCTCAAACACGAGATTTCCATTCGGCTTCACATCGATGATCCGTGCAGTGACCCTGGTACTCAACTTATCCTCTCGTTCCTGCTCGGCATCACTCTCCTGATTGACCGTCGACTTGAAATCGATATTCGGTTTTCCACGACGAAAGGCCGCCGCCCCGATACCGCTTCCGGTCAACTTGATGAACGCGTCCAGCTCGCTCTTGAAGTCCGCCTTGCGTTCGGCGCCAGTAGTAGCGTCAGCCTCATACTTCGTGTTTTCGCGAACAATGATCGTTACCAGGTCATTCACTTTGAACTTGCGCGGTTCGCGCTCCTTCACCGCTATCAGAGAAGTCGTACCGATCACCGGACTGTTTTCCGGCATTGGTGTCTCTCTGGTGGGCTCGACTTCCGGAGCAGTCTTGTGCTGTTCAATGATTGACGTGCTTTGTGCGCGCACTGCCGAAACCGCCAGCGTGGGCAGCAGGATGATCACTAGCGATTTCATCTCTCACCTCCCATGGCCAGTTGAGCCTCCATCGGCTCCGACCCGTTCAACCGAACTCGCCCGGCGCCTGTTACGACCGCACTGAACTGACTTGGCCCCCGCTCGCTCGTGCGAAGTGCCACAACGTCGCCGTACGCACCCGCTTCCAGGGCTTTCGCCGCAGACACGACTACAACACCGCCAACTCGCGAGTGCACTTCCACTAGCTGACCGCGTTTCACCAAGGGGACCGGCTCAAGATCACCACCCTCTACAACCTGACCGCGGCTGATGAAACGCTTCGCTCTCTGGCCCACTACGGCGTCGACATCGCCATACCCTGCATCAGTTGTTGTGGAGAAGGTCCGCGAGGAAAGAGCAATATCCGAGGGACTAATGGTCATACCCACATTGATCGCCCGCCTCGTCACCACGACCTGACGGGAGAATCCGATATTGACCATGATTGGCACAACCTGCACATCGCGTCCTGCACTTCGAATGGAAACATCCACACCCACCAAGCCGATCAGCTTGCCTGATGTACGGCGGATTCCGAATTCGAAATCCGGTCCACGCAAATCAAGGACCGCTTCGGCTGTGCGCCCGAATTGCACATGCACCTGTCCCCCGTACTCAGCCAGATCCTGCTCGAAGAATTCGACGATCGCTTGTCGCAAGCTCCTCGCCTGTTGCGACCGCAACGCGGGAGACTTATCCGTCTCGTCAACAGCTTCCTTCGGAGCCTCGGCCCGCGGACGCGTGACATCACAACTTGTCGCACCCTGCAGTGTAATCAACGCAAGATTCACATCTGCCTGGCGCAGTGCCTCGCGCACGCCGGCCATAGTCACAATAGTAGAACCACCGACGATTGGCGATTCACCAACAACTACTTTACCGTATACAGTGGACTCATCCGTATCGCATCCGCGCAGTTGACATACGTCACTCAGTCGCACTTCGTCACCGGTTACTACCGCTTCGCGATACAAAGTGATCGAGCCACCCCAAGCCTCATTGGCATGCCCGAGGCAGCCGGCCAATGCCATCAACAGGAGGCCGTATCCACATTTAGCTGACTTGTCGCAATCCTTGCGTTTCATCGTTGCATCCTGCATGTTCGGGTATTATCTACCTAGTCCGAACGCTGCTCACAAACCATCTAATCACCTAACGCCGGAGATTCGACACCACTTGCAGTGCCTGCTCTGCGCTCTGCACTGATTGACTATTCATCTCGAAAGCCCGCTGCGTAGTGATTAGGGAAATCAACTCACGCACCGGATCGACATTGCTCATCTCCAACTGTCCTTGAGCAATCGCACCCAAACCATCCTGTTGCGGCGCGCCGGTTATTGGCGTACCGGAGGCGTCCGTCTCCAAATACAGATTCCCGCCGATCTGCTTGAGCCCTTCAGGATTCACGAAGCGGGCCAACTCGATATTGCCTACTTGTGTCAGAGTTGCCTGCCCCGGCTGGCGAACGCGCACTTCGCCATTGCGTCCGATCGCAATCTCTGTCGCGTCGTTGGGAATCGTTATTGCCGGATCAAGCACGGGCCCTGCGCTGCTGCCCAACACGAGTGATCCTTCCGAATTCGTTGTGAAATTACCAGCCCGGGTGTAGGCGACTATCTCACCGCCATCGTAATTCGTGCGCACCTGGAAAAAGCCAGACCCCTCAATCAACAGGTCAGTTTCACGGTCGGTCGGATCGATCGGACCCTCCGCCATATCGAGTTGTGTGCCCGATACGGCAACACCGAGTCCCACTTGAATACCGTGGGGTATCGGCTGATCATCTACATTGGGCAAACCAGGCTCCTTCTTCACCTGATAAAGCAGATCCTCGAAATTGACTCGGCTTCGCTTAAAACCCGCCGTGTTAATGTTGGCTAGGTTGTTGGCCGTGACGTCAAGCTTCGTGTCCAGGGCTTTCATGCCCGAAGCGGCCGAATGTAGAGCCATAATCGCCATTGTGCCTAATACTCCTTATCCAACTCTACCGACGCGAGAGATCGCCTGTCCCAACGTCTCATCCTGCAAAGTGATCATGCGTGCGTTCAACTCATACGCCCGCGTAACTTCAATCATGTCAGTCAACGCAGTAATGGGATTTACTGTGGAGCGCTCGATATACCCTTCCCTCACCTGAGGATTCGCTGTGACTTCTTTCGCACCACCGCTGTTCACATAAACGCTATTCCCCGTCTTGGTCAGTGCCGATGAGTCATCTAATCCTGTAATGCCCAATTGAGCTAGCGGTTCCTTACCGTCATAGATCGTGCCGTTGCTCGATATGCTGATGGCACCAATGCGTCCGGGACCGAGAACAATGGGCTGGTTGTTGCTGTCCAAAACCTTGTAACGCCCCTCGCCGGCAGTCAGAACGAGTTCACCCTCGGAATTGCGAGCAAACCGTCCATCCCGTGTATACTGTGTGTCCGTACCGTCGGTGACCTTGAAGAACCCCTCACCGAATAGCGCCGCATCAAGAGAACGACCGGTTTCCTCCAGATCACCCTGAGCCATGCTCGTGAATGTCGGTTTCACCCACACACCGCCACCCATGGAATCCAGCATCGCCGACGAATAGGGATTCTGACTGCCATCCGCGACACTCTCCGGCCGCCTCTCGTGAATCACGGCCAAGTCGCGTTTGAAGCCGGCCGTCTCTACGTTGGCCATATTGTTCGCCGCAAGCGACTGGCGATACTCATTCACCTGCAAGCCGCCCACAGATAGCCACATCCCGTACGTCACCGTGCCAACCTCCTTGACAAAACACCATCAGTCGCGTTCGCGGACAACGTTTGAGCCCCCTCCTGTTCCAGGTGCTCTGCCACTGCCAGTTCGACAACCTGGCGGAGCCGCGCTCCGAGCATGCACCAATCGAGCGACTTGCGGGCCTCCTTGCCCACAATCCCCGGCTCGCCCGATCCTGCTTGTCCATTTGCTGCCAGTTGCATCATCCGTTTCTCCTGTGCGGAAAGACTTCGACTCCCCGCAGACGCCCCTTTCCATGACACTGCCCGTGCCAAAGTGCGCACCGATACCTCGCCCACAGACCTGATGTCTCGCATAAATCGCTTAATATCAAATATTTACAGGAAATGATCTGATTGTTCCGTCAGTACGACAATCCGACGCCTTACTTCCCACGAGGCGCAAGATGCGCGCCCTTGGCGGCAATTGCTGCCGCCTGATCGATCAGCAGAAGCTTCTGACGGTCGAGACGAACTCCTCGCCCCGCTTCTCATAGTTCATGAATGCATCGTAGCTGGGGCAGCCCGGAGAAAGCACAACCACGTCTCCCCTTTCAGCGTGCTCACGTGCGGCAACTGCTGCCCCCTTCACGCAGGGCATCGCCATAACTCGGCAAGTCCCTCCGGTCGCTGACTCAATCAGCCGGCAAAGGCGATCACCTGCCTCCCCAAAGCAGATCACCACCTTCACGTTGTCCCACGGAGCCTCTGTGATACGATTGAGCTCTTCACCGATGTCTTTTCCGCCGCACAGGAGAATAGTCGGCCGCTCCAAAGCCTCCAGCGCGGTAACCACTGCTTCCGCCGATGTCGACTTCGAATCATTGTAATAGCTCACACCGCTGACATCCGCGACCAATTCCAGACGATGTGCCAATCCCGAAAAACCGCTCACGGCCCTTACCGCGAACTCTCGCTCAACACCTACCGCACACGCCAATGCCACGGCCATATGAGCGTTGGCCTGATTGTGTTTACCAGGAACGCTCAACTCATACTTCTCCGAACGCCACACCGCGGACACTACCTCTGCCCCCGTTTCTCTCGCAATTCGCTCCACATTGCCTACTAGAGACGGATCATCACTGCCCAGCACAACGACATCACCTGCGGCCTGCTGCCTAATCAAGTTCAACTTCGCCGCCACGTAGGAGTCTAAATCCCCGTGCCTGTCCAGGTGATGCGGTCTCACATTGGTGATTCCTGCAACAGCCGGACGAAACGCCACACCCGGAACCATATCCAGCTGAAAACTCGAAAGCTCCATTACCACAACGTCATCAGCCGTAAGCACACCGATCTTGTCCAGAAGAGACGAGCCAATATTGCCGCCGAGATAAGCCGTACGGAATCCACCCGAATCCCCTGCGCCGTCGCTTGCCAATATGGCATGTGTCATGGCACACGTAGTGCTCTTGCCAATTGAACCTGTGACCCCCACCACACGTCCGGCAAACCGGCTCAAGAAGAGATTAACCTCGGTTGTCCATGGAATACCCTTAGACATCGCTGCATGGTAAAACTCACTCGACAAGCGATCGACTGCCGGACTGATTATCAGCAATTCCGTGCCATCCAGATCAGCGACAGAATGCCCACCCAAGCGATAACGAATGTCCAAACCTGCCAGAGACGCCAGTGAATCACTGAGAGTTGCCTCCTCTGCCCTGTCGGTAACGAGCACATTTGCCCCCTTCTTCGCAAGAAAACGCGCAACCGCCACTCCACCACCAAAACGCCCCAACCCCATCACTACCACGCGCCGTCCGCGCAACCACTCATCTGAAACATTAACCGCTTGTGAAAAAACCATCATGACTCAATCGCTATCCTGCAGAAACGTCCCTAAGCGCCGCCACGAAGTCTCGACACGCCCTGTCTACACACGCCTCCCAACCATTCGCCAGTTGCTCCACGTACTCCTCGCTTTCGTAAGCATAGATAACGCCGCGAGACGAGTTGACAACTGCGCCCGTTCCGTCCGGTCTGAAACATGCCGCTACCTGCGCAACCGACCGCCCTTGAGCACCGAATCCCGGCACGAGGAATATCGAGTTCGGCATCACGTCTCTCAATAGGCGAGCTCGCTCGACATCGCCTGGTGCTACAACCGCCCCTATGCTGCTAAACCCAGATGCCCCCATCAATCCCGCCCCTTCTCCCCAACTGTGCACCAAACGCCCCACCTGTTCCGTCACCGTTGTCCCATCCTGCAGACACAGATGCTGCATCTCGCCTGCCGAGGCGTTGCTGGTATGGACCAAGACAAACAGCCCTTTGCCCTCCGCCGCGGCAACCTCCGCGAATGGCTTGATGCCGTCAATTCCGAAATACCCATTCAGGGTCACCGCATCCGCCGTCGGGCCAACGCCTGCACGATCCGACAACAGCGCCATTGCGTATGCCGTACTAGTATGCCCAATGTCGCCGCGCTTCACGTCTCCGATCACCAGCAAACCCAACGAACGCGCGTATTCCACCAACTCGCAGTACAAATCCACTCCTGCGCCTCTGTACACCTCGAAAAACGCAATGTTAAGCTTCACCACCGGCACCAAGCTCGACACCACCTCCAATAGCCTCATGCCGTAACTACGGATCGCCCCTACCGGCTCATCAACGAAACAGGAACGAATCGACTCCGGCAACTTGCTCAACACCGGATCAAACCCCACACACGCCGCCGTACCCTTGGTCTTGATCGCCTCCAACAGGCGATCGGCAAAGTTGTCGCTCATGTGTCTCCTCTCACTTGCAGGGACAAACGCCACAGGAACCATCGCTGCCAGCAATATAGGCCACGGCCTCACCTGTAGCAACGACCCAATGACACCCTTGACACATCTTCCCCTGCCCTGCGAGAATGGCAGTACATGAGTTCAAAAGGAAAAGGCCATAGCCGCAAAACCGGCAAGAAGATCCGTGTCTCATTCCGAAGAAACCGCGGGAAGCCCGCGCGCAACAAAGACTGGACCAGACAACACAGAGAAGGCGTCGACAACGCTGCAGACGCCCACACCACCGAAAACGTAGTCGCAAAGGGGGAACTCTCCCGCAAACGAACTGTCATCGAGCAGGATCGTGATTGGGATTCCTGGACGCACCCCAAAGGTGTCGTAGTCGCCATGCGTGGCCTCATAGCCGAAGTGGACGACGGCACTCGTGTCTGGCCATGCACCGTGCGCCGCGTACTGCGGACTCTGCACATTGACGAACGACATCCAGTGACCATCGGGGACCGAGTCAAGTTCACCATCGAAGCCGATGGCCATGGTGTCATGAACGAAGGAGTCATTGAGGCCGTCGCCGAACGACACGGCTCGCTCACCCGCGTCGTTGACCGCAGACTGCACACTATCGTAGCCAATGTCGATCAAGCTGTGATCGTTGCCTCTGTGGGCATCCCCCCACTCAAAAGTCATCTGATAGACCGCTATATCGTTGCCGCCCACGCCGGTGGCATAGAGCCTGTTGTCTGCATCAACAAGGTCGATAGCGACGTCGGTCAAGTTGTGGACAAAACACTAAGTTTATACAAATCGCTGGGGTATCGCACACTCGCGACCAGCGCCATAGCGGGCACCGGAATCGACAACCTGAAAGCCCTACTCGCCGACAAGTGTTCCGTAGTGACCGGGCAAAGCGGTGTCGGGAAAAGTTCCCTCCTCAACGCCATCGACCCTACTTTGAGACTCCGCGTAGGCGAAGTCAGCCCCGACACCTACAAGGGACAGCACATAACGACTACCGCCATCCTCATCAAACTGCCCTTCGGCGGCTACGTAGTCGATACACCCGGCATCAAATCATTCGACCTCTCAGCCGTCCCCATAAACGAAATCGAGATGCACTTCACTGAATTCGCCGACCATATCCCCCACTGCAAATTCCCCGATTGCAGCCACACCCACGAAATAGGGTGTGCCGTCAAGCAGGCTGTCGAGGAAGGCGCTGTCCATCCCGAACGCTACGAGAGCTATGCCCGTATGTTCGAAGAACGAACCGACCAGCCCTAGCCCGGTTACTGCATCGGTCTTTTCAACGAATGCTGTAACTTGATAAACCGGTGGAGATTACGCGCAGCACGAAACGCTACACTGGAATAGAGCTTGCTCTGGACCGATTCAGAAGCCAACGCCACTCCGGCATCCGTCATATCACGCGTATGCCATCACTTGGCGCGCCGCGCCCACCGTAACCGCGCTGATCGGCTTCGTGGATTACCAGCAATCTCCTCGGGCGTCGGTGCAATCGCATCCTCCGCCACGCAATCGTAAACGCCCGCCGCCAGCCCCGCTGCAAACGCGTCGGCCACTCGCGAATCCTCACCACTGTGAAACGATATCACGCCCGCACGCCCACCACTCCGCAAACAGTACGGCAGTTGATGCAACAACTGCTTCAGCCCCGAAACTTCATCGTTGACCAGAATCCGCAACGCCTGAAACGTCCGCGCCGCCGGGTGCAAATCGCTTGGCCGAGCATTCGCACGCTCTCGCCACCGCCGAACAGTCATCCCCTTGGCCTCCAGCACGACACGCACCAGATCCCGCGTCCGCTCAATTGGCCCCTCCTTCCGCCGACTCACAATAGCCCGCGCCACCCTGTCTGCCTGCGGCTCATCCGCAAACTTCGCCAACGCTGCACGCAACTCCTCCTCGCTTATTTCACCCAACAGCGTGCTTGCAGTTTTACCTCTCCGAACATCCATACGCATATCCAGCGGACCGTCGTGCTTGAACGCAAACCCCCTGGCCGGATCGTCGATCTGCATACTCGAGACCCCCAGATCCACCAGCACCACATCAAACCCTCCCACCGATTCTTGCCCTGCTACTTTCCCCAACGCCCCGAAGTGACTGTGGTAAAGCTTGATCGCTGCCGCCTTTTCACTTTCCTTTTCGCCAACACGGCCAAAACAAACCGACGCCCCCGTCACAGCCCTCAATCGCTCTGCCGTCCGCGCCAACTGCTCCGCGTCCAAGTCGAATCCGAACAACCGACCCTCAGCACCAATCCGCTCCAGAAAAGCCAGCGCATGCCCACCATAACCGACCGTACAGTCCGCCACACATTCCCCTTGCCCCGGATCCAGCACCTCCAACACTTCCTTCAATAACACCGGAACGTGCGTACCCGCCGGAGTCCGCCCCTGAGCCCGGATGTGCTCCTGCATCTCCGGGTAGGCCGCCCCATCCAACTCCTTATATCGCTGCTCGAAACGCCGCGGATGCGTCCCCGAGTAGCGCACACGACGACGATGACCGCCATCCCGAGCCCCATCGCGTCCTGAAACGCATCCTCTGTTTGAATCATCATCACTATGCATAATGACAGATCTCGCCCGCAAACTAAATCACTATCTTGCTTGAAGAATCTTACTCAGCCATCCCCGCCTGTTCGATCATGACAATCCTCCAACCATCTATGCGATGCCAATAGTCGAACAGCTCCACCGACTCGCCTCTCACCTTCAACCTCCGATCGCGTGCGATGGAACGAAGCCACTCGCTTTTCCCCGAAATACGAAGCAACGATGACGGCTATCGCCGCCAACCAGCCTCTTGCCAACGCCGAAGACGCCAAAGAGTAAACGAAGAAGCCGCCAAACCTCAGCAAGTTCACAGCGGTGGGAGGACCCGAGCTGGATGTTGGAAACTCCTTCGCAAGGTAATCGATGTAAACCATGAGCGCCTTCGCGAGATTCTCGAGATTCAGATACGAGCTATTCGCCAAAAGATTGCGTTTGCAGTTCAGAAACACGTTAGCTGGTTCAGCAGTATCAGCTATGCTTCGGATCCGAGGCCATGATGCTCTGCTCACACTCATCCAGTCGATCTGATACGGTTTCGACCCAGCGGACCACCTCAACCGATCAAGAATGTCTGACTCCTGACGCAACTCGTAAACAACCGAGCGATCGAGCTGGTCTTGATGCACAATCGGAGTCTGGCTTTCTTGCCATCTCCATCTCAACGGCTTGGCGATATTGCGTGCATACGCTTGCCGGGCACATTCCCAGATCACTGACTCGCGATTGCGAATCTCCAGCGTTGGAATACTGCGAAACAGTCTCACCAGTCCACTGCGTGTGACGCCCGAGTAGCTGTCGATGCTGTATCGATCCGATGCATGACCGTCTTGGGAGGATATTCGATGAGCATCACGCAGAGCCTGCTCAGCAATGCCCTCATCCAGATGTGCGCGTCTAGCCTCTTCTAGAAAGAGCTCGGGAAAAACCTTCAACTGACTCACATGGTCGTATCTGCGAATGTCTGCATCTTTGGTGAAATCGTCCAAGTCGCAGGCAAAATTCTCGCCTCCGTTTTCTGCTGGTATAACAGACGGGTTGTTCGACTTCGTTGAGGCTCTGTAGTGATCCTGGAAAGTTAACAGATGCTCAGCCTGCCCCATTGAAATCACTGGCCTGCCCTCAGTCAGGAAGCTTCGTAGCTCCTCGCGGGAAGCTTCTCCCTTCCACATTCTAAGAAACTCAGGATTGTGCAGCAGGTACGTATCAGGCATCATCACTCTCCCCGAGAAGAGCGTATGAAATCGCAACAGAAGAGGAATCTGTTCCGCTGGCGTGGATCGGACAAAGTCAAGGGAGTTCGGCACCGCCAACATGTCTGTCAAACCAATGAAATCGCCATCTGTTGACAACGAAAACGTCCTCCAATTCGTTTTCCTTCAGAGACACGTATCCCGCGTCACTAAACAACAAATACTCTGCACACGCTACTTTCTCACAATCTTCAATGCAACCTCGTTCCGAAGCCCGCACGAGCACCACATGGCTCGTTGCGATGCGCCTTCTTGGTTGCCTACAATCTTGCCAACATCCCAGACCGCGCCGACGCCAAGAACAAAAGCAACGTATCAATGAAACCAAAGCCAGAACTCTTCAGCATCACTTCTGAAGATGAGCGCCATGTTCGATTAGCAGCATTCTTGCCATCAAAACAGCATCTATCCGCATTCACCAAGGCAAACTCGGTGGCGCAGGCTCGCTGATGCAGCGGCATCGTATTGTTCAAAGCCTTGCCACAAACCAACTCCGAATCCGCCGAACACCGAGATCCAAACATTAAGCCTCGCGCCACCCACACATGCTGAGTTTACGTCAACCAACCTATTGATAACTTGAATCTGGGCGTGTTATGATCAGCCCCAAAGCGATATTGCTCGACGACAAACGCCCGCGGCTCCTGGTCGTTCGCACATAACTTTGAAAGTGTCTTCCGTTATAATATCTGGAATAACAATGTCACTTTACCATCACAATGCCCATTTGTACGACATAGCCTTCTCCTGGGATACAAACGATGAAGTCAACTGGTTGATATCGAGATTGGGGTCTGGCGTTAAAAGGATTCTCGAACCCGCATGCGGTTCCGGCAGAATGTTCCCGACCTTTGCCAAACACAACATAGAAGTCGTCGGTGTGGAACTATCTGCCACGATGATTTCGCGAGCGAACAGCCGCATGTCCCTGCACGGCCTCTCCCAGCCCAATATTCTCTGTGGTGACATGGCCAACTTCGACCTGGGATTCAACCTCGACGGAGCAATCTGCCCGATCAACTCATTCAGTTACCTATTGGCTCCCTCTCTGGCTGAATCTCACCTCAAAAGTGTCGCCAAACATCTCACTTCTGGAGCTCGCTATTTCGTGCAACTCGATATGGTAAACTTTAATACTTCAAGCGACCATTCGGGGGACTGCACATGGACCATGGAAAAGGACAATGTAAAGGTACGTACAACGTGGCATGGAGAATCCTTTGATCCGGCGACAAGGCTTGACACGCAAGTCTGCCGATTCGAAGTCCTCTCCGGTCCCGACGAGGGGCTTGTCTTGGAGGACGAACAAGTGCTTCGTCTCTGGAGTTGGCCGGAGTGGACGGAACTCCTGAACGAGAGCCCGTTCACACTCGCGTCATGTTACGACGGCAACACCTCTGCTCGTGAGCCACTTCCGAGCAACCGCGTCTTGCTGGGATTGCCGTTAGTCTGGCATGAGCTGATACTCCCTTGACGTATCAGCGTACACGAATCGGTGTCAACGCTACACCGCTCAGTGTTCCACGAGACCGTGCCATTATCAAACGACTACTCTGTACTTGCATGAGGTTACCAACGACAGGAAAGCCCATGGCACAATCAACGCAGACGTAGCATCAAACACCGCAAATCTGCCGAAAGAAACCGGTATCAAGCGCCACACTTGAACCGAGCTCGCTCCAGGGCGCTATAGCTCGAAATCCAGGATTCGAGAGACAATCTCCGAAAACGATTGGCCACTGCTAACTGCCTCCTGCCCATCCACGAACGGTTTGCCCGTATCACCCGCAATGACAATCTCAGGGTCGATAGGTATTTCTCCAAGGAAACGCACACTCATCTCCTCGGCTAGTTTCCGGCCTCCTCCAGTCTTGAACAAGTCCACCTTCTCACCACAATGTGGACAAACGTAGCCGCTCATGTTCTCCACTATCCCCAGAATGGGCAGCGACAACGCATTGCAGAAGGAAACACACCTTCTTACGTCGGCAATAGCCACTTCCTGTGGCGTCGTGACAATTGCGGCCACCGCTCCTGAGCCGACTAGTTGGGCTACAGACAAAGGCTCATCACCGGTCCCGGGTGGCGAATCCACAACCAGGTAGTCCAAGTCACCCCACGCTACATCCTTTAAAAACTGCCGAATCGCACCGTACTTCATCGGCCCGCGCCAGATCACCGGAGTGTTCCTATCCGCCGTCAGAAAACCTATGGACATAACCACCAAGTTCTCACTCACGCGAACGGGAATCATACCATTGTCCACACCTCCCAGCTGGCGATCGTCAATCCCGAGCATCTTGGGAATACTAGGGCCATGAATGTCTATATCGAGCAAGCCCACTTTCTTACCTCTCCTGGCAAGGGAAACGGCTAGATTGGCGGCCACTGTGCTCTTACCAACTCCACCCTTACCCGACAAAACCAGAATCTTCCGCTTTATCCGGCACAAACGCCTCTCCAATTCCTGTCTTGCGGTAAACTCCTCATCCGATTCGTTTTGGCCTCTCTGCTTGGCGGCACACGACGTGCTATCACAACTATCACAAGAGCCAACTCTCTTGCTCTCAAGTTCCGCCCGCCGATTGTTGAAAAAGTCATCACACGCGGCGCGGAGTGTATTGGCAGCAAGTAGAGCGCAGTGCTGTTCCGCCTCCGGTAAACCTCCAAGAGCCTCCAAAACATCCTGTTGTCTGATACCGTACGCCCCTTCTACTGTTTGCCCAGTGGCCAACTCCGTAGCCATACTCCCACAAGCCAGCGAACAGCCACATCCGTCCGTCACGAAATTGGCCTGCTCTATTCGCCTATCGCCAATCCTCAACCAGAACTCCATCGTGTCCCCACATGGTCCCGTGATCCGAGCATGCCCATCGCAGGAAGGAAGCTCGCCCAGATTCCGAGGGCTCTTGGCGTGATCAATGGCAACAGTTGAATAGGCAAAATCAGACACAATCTCTTTTCCTTGTTTGTTCAACACTTGTCCAGAGCGTCATACGCTACACTTGAATGAAGCCTGCTCTAAGAGTCAACTGGTTCTCACCGATCATACTCACACCCCATTCCTCATCACAACAGTGGTTCCCAATTGACTAACCGCACCTCGTCTCAACTCTCCCCACGCCGTTCACCAAAATAGACTCATCTCCAACCCGCTCATGAGGTGACACTGGCAGAGCCCAGCAGAAGAGCTTGAATAGCCGCAGCCACATCGTCATCAAAACCTGAAAAAGCTCGATCCTCAACAAATATGATTGGCAAATAACCGAAGCTGGACGAAACGCCCTGGCTGGTTTCAAACTTCGACGCCATTTCCCACATGAGATCCGATTCGCCGCTCTCGTATGTCAGGTGCTCCTCAACAACCAACTCCGGGGAATCCAGTTCCACGGAATGAAGCCAGAAGAGGGCCTCAAGGCACATCGGACCGTTGTTATTGTGGAAAATCAGCAGCACAACCTCTTGAACTTCCCCGTTGGTGTTGACACTACCCCCGCCATCCTCCACTACACAGACGCTCTCGACACACTCAAGCCCCTGTTTGCACGTTCCATCGGCAAAGCATTCACCTCCTTCCTCACCAATAGCTGGAGGATCCACAGGCACATTGCACCCTGCTGCACAACCGAAAAGTACTAAGTACAAAGCGAACACATATGCCAAAATACGCAACGCAAACATCACCCCATCTCCAGCCATCACACCGAACCTCAACAATTGTCCGGCATCTCCCCACGAGCCCTAGGACGCGGCACAGGGGTTATACATCTCATCCACATCATCAAGCTCGTCCAAAGGAACCGCCGGAGTAGGAGTAGTGTATTGCACCTCTCGGTTATCCGGAACCATACTGGATGGCACTTGTAGGTTGGCGCCGTATTGGGCTTTGACCCATTCGTCGAAGTCCGCCACCCAGTCAACGTCATCGCCATCCAGAAGTTCTTCGTACGGATTCCACCAATCCTGCTTCATCCCACCAAGATAAGCATGCGACACAACCATGACCCTCTTGGGACACTTCTCCAGAGTTTCCTCCAATATCTCGCCAAACTCAGACGCCGTCGCCCCCCGCGCAAACAACGAGTAATCACACAGACTGCCTCGACCCATATCTGCAAATGTAACGTTACTCACAGAAATTATCTTGCAGTTGTATTCGTCTGGCTCGTAAACAACCGCCTCCACATCACTCGTACCCCGCGCAAGAACATATTCCACACCCAATTCGTCCGCAGCTTTCAATGTGTTCTCGTCGTAGGCAAAATACTGACTACTGAACACACGCATCGTCTTCCCCGTCACACTCTCGAGCAGTTCCTTCGCCTCTCGCATTCCTTCGAGCTGTTCCTCGTACGAAACATCCCACAAGGCGCCACCGGAATAGCCTCCCATGATCTCATGCCCTTGGTCGGCTAGCCAACGTATGTCCTCAGGATAACTCTCAATCAGAGACGCCTGAACATTGATCAGCGATTTCAAACCACGCTGCTGCAATTCATAGGCCCAGTTTCTCAGACCCTGAATATCATCATGAAACTCGATAAGCTGCACAAACGCCTGCGGTTTCTGTGTCGTCGTCGTAACAGTCTGGCTTGGGTTTTCACCGGCATCCGGACAAAACAGCCAGCAGCAGTCGCACCCTCCCAAGAACGCCACGAAAACAATCAATATGGATATTCTTTTCAACATTTGTTGGCTCCTTACTGAAAACTACGTCTCAGGACCTGTCCCTATGCTCACCCTCACACGTCATGACCAAGCACTGATCACGCAGCAACATCCCGACGTTCCGTCTGCCCATTGCTGCAAACCAATGCCCTGCCTACATCACAACCGATATGGCCGGCTATCACCGGGCACTTGACCTTGAGGAGAAAGAAAATGTTCCCCTCCTCGTTGTTGAGAGTCTCGTAATTGCCCTGCCCCTTTGCAATAACAAGATCACATTCCCTGAAACGGTTGCGAAAGCTCTCGGAACACGATTCCAGGATCGTACCAGGCACGTCACTGCCATTATCCATCACAGCCAGAAGAGAGGCCAACCCGGCCTTGTCCGCATCCTGCTGCGTAGCATCGTTGATCACTGGGCCACCTCGCACAACTAACGTCGTACGATCCAGCGGCATCTCTTCAAGCAGCAATCGATCAAAGACTATCTCCCCGGCATTGTCCGCGAGATAGAGAATATCCTCAGCTCGCTCTATCGCACGCCGCAATGCATCGATGGAATCACTATTCGATTTAACCTCGCCGGGTTCCAACGCCGATTCAATTGCCCGATGCACTTCATCATCATCGAGACTGCTCTTGCATCCAAAGTCGATTATGTTTCCGGCAATCGCCAGAAGAACCGCTGTGACAAAACGATCATCCGAAGAACAGATTCGCTGCTTCAATTCAGGATATAGCCCAAGAGCAAGCGCGTTAGATTTGTTCTTGACTTCACTGTATGGATCGGGGTTACCACTGGCTTCGCGCAGCAACCGGTGAATTCGCTGCCCCATATAAGGCGGCGAACGATCAAAAGGCATCTTCTCAACTAAACCGAGCGTCTCCCGCACTATACGCTCGTGCACCGCAACATCATCCACAACCATGCGCGAGGCATCCAATGCCTGTCGCAAGAAACACGGTACGCATTCCAAGTATGTCTGCATCAGTTGTTGTCGCTCTCTTTCTATCCTCTTTCATCTATTCAAACCAATGGGCATTCACCAATACTACAGGCAATCGTCCGCCTGGCAACTCATACAACAACCATATGCTCAGGACAATCTAATCGCACCCACCGGGCACGCCTCCACGCACACGCCGCAGCCGCTACACCGCTCACCATTAACCGTCACCGAAGCCTCTCCCGCCTCAACGGCCTCAAACCGGCAAGCCTCCACACACGCACAACACAACGTACATAGATCCTCGTTGACAACAGCAACAGACCGCCGAGACTGACCCGACGAGGATGGAACACTCCCCTCCCCCGCTGTTTGTTGCGAGATTCCCGCTTGCCGACCTTTCCGCACACCGTATCCTTGCCCGCCGCCGCGACCGCGCCCCTGGCCACAACGTCGCCCGGCACCACCACCGCCACCACGCCGCGGACCTGTTCCATCACCTTGTGGCATACCAGTCCCTCTCTTCCATAATCCACTGCGTACACCCGCAGCGCCAATCGCACACTCAATTAAAAACCTCGCACCGGAAAACCGCCCAACGCTACCTGCGCCATAACGAATTCCACAATCCACGAAAGTCGCAACATCGCTGCAAGCCCAAGCGCAGCATCAAACAGAAGGAATCTGCGTGAGAAGACCCGGTCCCAGACGCCACACTCGAACCGAAGTTGCCCTAACTGGCCGAGTCCTTCTCCAACTCCGCGATACGTCTCTTGATATCCTCAAGCGCGCCTTCGAGTCGGCCAGCCTGAGCCTCAAGAACCTGCAGCTCATGCTCAGCAGAGGGAACCGCCTCATTGGGAATCCTGCCAAAACCAAACTGATTCACCACATTCCCAGCGGGATAATAACTGCGACACCATCCGCGACCTCTGCCTCTGCCACCACCCTGGCCCCAGCCTCGCCTAAAACCCATACCTTGCACCGGTGCCGAACTCACGTAGCCGGGCATGGAAAAACCACCGCAATACCCAGCACCTCTCCCTGTCATTGGCCCCATACCCATCGGTCCGGTTCCATCACCTGCTGGCATTTCACTGCCTCCTTTCTCGTGCCTCTTATAATGATAAGGCTCGTCTCGCACTCATAACCAAGCTACCCATCCAAACGTAGCGCCAAACAACGTGAGCCCATTGAAGAAACCTGAGGGCCACACACTGCACTCCCGTTCATCTTGCTCTGGCTCTCTCCCATCACCCAATGAACTAAGATCCTCACCCGACAGCTGCGCCAGGCATTAGACAAAACCATTAACACTACGCCATCTCCTCCCGCTCGCCCGAATTACGCTTTCCACCACCACGCCCGCCGCGAAACCGTCGGCGACGACGACAACCGGGCATGGAAAACTCCTCCTCCGACATCGCCCCCCGGGCAAACGCATCAAGCACGGCCTCCGTCGAGCCACATATCTGCGGAATCACCTCAACACCCGCCGACACCAACATGTTCTCCAGCAACACCGAAATCCCCCCACAAACGAGAACCTCCACCCCCAACTGCACCAGGCAGCTCACTCGATCACCCGGCTCCGTCGCCACCAAAGCAACCTCTCGCTCATCGCCTCGATCCTCACCGCCCAGGTCCACCAACAACAGACTCTGGGCAACATCGAAAACAGGCGACACTCGGCCGCACCAAGTCGGAATGGCTATCCTCATGCATAGCCACCCTGCAAGATGCAAACCAACAATCGCAATATGCATTAAAATCCGTAACCTATTGTCACAAAACAAGGTTACATGAATGAAAGACTTGCCCGGACAACCACCAACTATTGCAATATGCAACACACACGCGATTAAACACTCGCAAAATACATGACACTCGCCGCCTCACCCCGAAACCATCCAGCGCCATTCGTCCAGGTTAAGCACCAAACAAGAAAGGTCCACCGAGTATAGCACCACCAATCCAAACGCAGCGTCAAACACTACACCTGAACCAACCTCGCTCTACTCGGGAAACTCCAGGCCGAGAGTCTTTATCTTCCGAAACAACGTGCTTGGATTGATACCCAGCTCCCTCGCGGCAGCTGTCCTATTGCCATTGTGCCGTCGAACCGTGTCCACTATGTGCATCGCTTCGAGAGCCTTCAAAGTGCGTGGCCCGCGTGCACCAGTAACAACAGAACCAGACTTCTTCCGCAGAGAGGCCGGCAGGTGACATGGCCCGATCAAACCACCTCGACAAAGAACAAAAGCATGCTCAACAATGTTCTCCAACTCGCGAACATTGCCGGGATAGTCGTGCTCCATCAGTATCGTTAGTGCCTCATCCGAAACACCACACACTTCCTTGTTCTGCAAACGGTTGAACTTACTGATGAACCGATCCAGCAATAATGGAATATCCTCACGACGATCGCGCAAAGCCGGCAGCTTCAACCTTACTACGTTAATCCGATAGTACAAATCTTCTCGGAACACTCCTTTACGCACTAGCTTGCCCAGATCCTTGTTGGTAGCCGCAACAACACGCACATCCACCTCAACCGATTCCGCTGACCCCAAAGGCTCGAACGCCCTCTCCTGTAATACCCGAAGTAGACGAACCTGCATCGCCGGCGAAATATCCCCAATCTCGTCAAGAAGAATGGTCCCGCCGTCTGCAACACTGAAACGACCCGGCTGATCGCCGCGCGCATCTGTAAACGCACCACGCCGATACCCGAACAACTCGGATTCCAGCAGCGTATCCGGAAGAGCACCACAGTTGATGGCCATGAACCGATTGTTGCGACGGGAGGATAGATTGTGAATTGCCCTAGCAAACAGCTCCTTGCCCGTCCCGCTACTGCCCTCGATTAGAACGGTGCTGCCGCTCTTGGACACCTGCGGTAAAAGCTCAAAAAGATCCCTCATCACCGGACTGCGACCAACAATATCCTCGAAGGTATACTTCCCCTCCAACTCCTTCCGCAACTCCTCCACCATGCTCAAGTCACGAAAAGTCTCCACGCCACCGATGGCCTTGCCCTCGGCATCCCTCAACGGAGCCGCCGAAATACTGATAGGAACTCGCCGACCTTCCGCGTTAAGAATGTACATAGCCTTGTTTACAATCGGCTTGCCCGTCCTCAACGACTCCCTCAAAGCACACTCGCCCTCGCAAATGCTGGCCCGGAAAACGTCGCAACACTTCTGGCCAATAGCGTCACGACGCGAAACACCTGTAATCTGCCCCGCCGCACGATTGAATGAAGTGATCCGCCAATCATCGTCTATGGTAAAAACACCATCAGCGATGGAATCAAGTATCACCTCCTTGGCTGTCTCCTCACGCAACTCACTCATGACTTCTATGGCCGCACGCCACAACGAACCAGCCCACCCAGCCGGCAGGCATTATCCACACGCCTCCATTGCCCCTCCACTTCCCCCCAAGCATTCGCCGCAAAACTGCCCCTCAAACATCACTACCATCATAATCAGTGCGCCCATCTCATGAAACCCCACCCACTCCAGCGCTATCGAGGAATCCGCATCGTCGAATGTTCATAGGTACCAGAGAACGCAAAACTCCACACGCTACCCTCGAATAAACCTCACTCTAGGTCTCCATCTTCCCGCCGCCGCTGCACACCTGTGATATGTGCTATGCCCTGCCGCCCTGCTCTGCCGAAGCGCCCGCCAATGCCTACGCGTGCTGGCGATTACCGACAACGTCTTTCCGACAAGATATGGATTATGTAACATGCCCGCATGGAAAAGCACGTTGACAAAAGCGATCCAACGCCCGGCCGACTACATGGAATGACGCACGCCATCCTTTCCCCGCGGGCGGAGACTCTCATACCAAGCCTATTCTTAGCACTACTGCTGTTCAACCCGCTGTCACAAACCGCAATGACCTTCCTCCTGCCGAGCCAATGGCAAATCAGCGGTTTCTATCTGGATGGGCTATTCTACGGCCTGCTCTTAACCTTGACAGCAGCATGGTTGCTCTCCATCGCCATACGTCTGAGCACGAGACAGTTCAGTAGCGCGCTGCGGCGAATAATCGTCATTCCTCCTATCCTGCTTGCCGCAGTCTTCATCTCACTTCTCCCCAAACTGCTTCTTCCATCCACTATATCAGGCTGGCCCCTCGACAGTGCATACTCTGAGAGCAGGGACAAGCATTTCATCCTTGCCTACGAGCCCATTCCGACGGACACAATCTACCGCGTATTCAGTGCCAAAACCTCCCTGTGGAATCCAATCTGGCGAGTGGAGATGGCCGGAGCAATCCTCGACTATTCGGAAGACGGTTCACTAACAGAAAATCCGCATTTGATTCTCAGCAAAGACGAGCAACTGCTGGTCGTTGCCCGCGGTGGCCATCTGACTGACGCGATTCTGATCGATTCGAAACAGCCACTCACACAGTATGTTCCATGGACCGAGGATAATCGTAGCGAGCACTGGCAGCGGAGATCCGACACCATTCGACGATTGTTGGCCACCCACGAGGCATCGGCCACTCCACCGACACCCAGTCTCACCGAATCCGATATAAGGCAAAACCTCAGCGTCTTGTTCCAGCGAATATCGCCGGAGTTGGAGCGTGCGATACCGGAAGAAGGTTGGGCAATCTCCTGTGCCGTTAACGAAATCAAGCCGGCCAGGCAGGGGCGTCGTCAGGTTTTGTACACCGTAACATGCAACAAAGCAGATTCTCACCATAGCTTCTTGCGGAGAATGTCTCTAATCGAAGACGCGGGGCGGTTGCTCATCGTCGAACAGGACACCGGCCTTATGTGGTCCGGCAACGACGAGAAGAAGCTGTGCGAGTATGTCCGGTCAGCCCTTCTTCGCCACGCCCCTGATGGCACCTACCTGGATGGCCAATAGGGTCACCAGCACTTGAATCTACACAGCTATCATGGCCCTGTCAGTCCAAACCTACCGCCAATCGCCCAGAACCCACCACAAAAAAACAGGTCCCCCGAATTCACGCTTGATGTACCATGTCGAATATTGTGGATTTTCAGAAGAAGAACGATTGCATAAAGGAGTGTATTCATGACGCATTTACGAATATCTGCCGGTAAAGCGTTTAAAGAAGCTGTATCTCCTTATAAGCGTGATCGACTCGCCAGCGTTACGTTATTTCTATTAACGTTAGTAAATCTGATCGCTGGAGTAACTAGCCTTGTCGTGAAGCCAGAAACTTCGAGTTGGATGAATAGTACAAAACTCCAAGCCCTCGCGGTTTGGAATGCAACAGGATATACGAGTTTTGCGATAATCGCAGGTTGGATAGTCGTTTCGTTATCTCTTGGAACATGGAGCGTTAATGTGACGTGTATTGGTGTGATTTTAGCTATTGCGCATACTGTGTTCTGGATTATTGTGCCGAGTTGGTGTTAAACGAGTGTAATCATTCGGTGGTGCACACATCACTTGGCGATGAGTTTGCAGTTGAGCCTTATCGGGGACGGTTGGGCTTTCGACGAATTCGGCTTTACTCGCCTGGATCAGATCAATCCCGTTGTTCCCAATTGGTCGGCCACAGCCAAGACCTCCTTGGTGAGCAATGCTTTGAAGGTGGAGTCTGCCGAATGGGGCGGAGAGGCCAAGCTGGCCATGGCCGGTGATGACGACTATCTGGCACAAGCTGACATTCAGCTTAATAGCGGGGCCGATGGCCAATTGATGTTCCGCTATACTGATCCGGACAATTACTACGCCTTGCGTCTGGATGATGGCGGTGGCGTTACCCTGGTCAAAGTAGTCAGAGGCAAGGAGTCAACGGTGGCCAGCAACTCCTATACTCCAGACACTTCCGTTACAGCCAAGGTCTCTGTAAGTGGCTCAACTATCAAGGCTTGGGTAGGCGGCAGTCTGAAGATTAACACAACCGACTCAACGCTAAGTGGTGGTACAGTGGCCTTGGCCGGTGAGAAGGCTATCTTCGACAACGTGGCCGTTGGCTACGACAACAACGCTGACGATACCATTGACTACTACGTGATCAACGAGACGTTCGGAGGAACTTCGATTACGCCGACCCACGACTATGCCGGCAACCTGACCTACGACGGCACCTATCGATACACCTACGACGCTTGGAACCGTTTGGTTAAAGCCACGCTGAATGATACGAACGTAGAAGTTCAGGCAGCGGTTTATGACGGTTTGGGGCGTAGAGTGAAGAAAGTTGTGACGAATTCTGGAACCCACGACGGGACAACCTGGTACTATTACAATGGTAACCAGATCATTGAGACGCATGACGGCAACGGCAAGTTGATCAATCAGGTGTATCACGCTGAACGCGCCCGAGGAGGAAGCGTGAAGGAGTACATTGATGAAATCGTGGCCATGCGGACTGAGTATGGGCGGGTGTACGTGCATCAGGCTGAAGGCGACCAATGCGGGAGCCTGAAGGACTGGAACGTGATCGGCTTGAGCGACGTTACCGGCCGAGTGCTGGAACGCTATTACTATAGTCCATACGGTGAGTTGGAGGTTGTTCGAGACGCCCACTTCTTCGACTACGACGGCGATGGTGACGTTGACGACGATGACGAGACGGCCTTTACAGCTTGTATTGGCGAAACCAGTGGCGATTGTCTACGGTTCGACGCTGACTGTGACGGTGAGGTAACCGAAGTCGATGACGGCGAGGAGTTCGGTTATTACACTGCCACTCTGACGGCGGATACGGAATTGCAGAGGGTACCGGCCACAACAGTGAGTACTATGGGCAATTCCTTTGGCCATCAGGGGCTGGCGTTCGATGTGGAGATCGGGTCGTATCAGAACCGACATAGGCAGTACGCCCCGAAGATGAAGCGGTTTATGCAGAGACAAGTTCTATATGGTATCCCTTTGTATATAAGGGGAGATAATCATTCAATTAGCTTGCCGGTTTTGTATGGTGATTCCACTGGAGATGGGGCCGGTAATAACGCAGGCGTATCTCCATCTGCTTGTACGATCGCTCCCGACCCACCGCTTGAGGGGCCTCCTGCTCTGCCGCCCGTCCCAAGTACGAAACCATCCTGCTGGTCGGACTGCAAGTATTGGGTGGAGCAGGAACGTCGAAAAAACAATAATTATGGCTGGCTTGATCTTCTTCCACCTTGTCCGTGCAGTTTGCCAGATGGAGGAAACCTTGATCCGGCACTTTGGGATGATCCTACTGAGGGATGGCCACAGACCGACTATCATCCTAACGCAAGCAAGTGCATACGATCTAAACTTGCATACGGGGCGAGTTGTTCCGGACAACAGTGCTGCTATGACTTCGATAATAAGCTGATAACGAGCGGTGCGTCAGCGGGCACACCAGACCGCATACACCCTCGTGCCGGTAACGGATGGGGTGGTCAATTGACAGGGCCTCATCAGGACGTGGATGTTGCCACGTTTGATCAATGCAAGGCTGACGGACAGATACATTTGTACTTGGAGGTTCGTCCGCCAAACAACGCTGACAATTGTCCGGCGAATCGCGTTGACTAAAAACCGCGCAATCTTATTTGTTGCTGTAGATTTGGTATACAAGGGATAAGTGACAAGACGAATGGCATTGTTATGCGATCAACACCAGAATCGGCTACATGTGCTAAGTGTGGGTATTCTCTAAAGGGGCTTTCAAGTTTATGTTGTCCAGGATGCGGAGAAGTTCTTGATATGAACAACGCAGCAATACTGCGCTTCCGGCCACAATCTTGGGTTTCGAGGTGTCAGGTACTGGCAATAGGTATGCTTGCGTATGTGTTGGTATCTACCTTACGTTCGGAAGTGAGTGTAGTGACCAGTTGTTTAGGGCCGATACCGTTACTATACAGCTCAAGTGCGAGATGGCTGGGTGTGCTATTGACAGGTATTGGTGTTGGCCTAATTGGGGCATATCTTATTCGTCCAACACGTGCGACATGTGTTTTGACTATTTTCGGTTTTTTCTTATGGTTTGTGGGCGTGGAATGTTCCGAATACGTTGCCGCTAGAATAGGTTGATTGGGTAATATCGAAGCGATATGGCCAGAGCCTGCGTATGGCGAGCCGAGAGAAAGCGGCTTATCTTGGACGCTGGAGCGTCTTAAGTCCAGGCGTAGCGTGTTTGGCGCATGTTAGGGTTGCGCGTTGTGGTGCGTCGTTTTAGGCTTCTTCTGGTTCTTCAGTTGGATCAGAAGGGAGTCAAGGATGGCCGCACCGTATTCTCAAGACTTGCGAGATCGTGTTTTGGCCGCGTACGACGACGGCCTCAAGAGCAAGCAGATTGCTGACTTATTTAACGTGAGTCCCGCTTGGGTGTGTCGCGTTAAGCAGAGTCGTCGCGAGCACGGCGAAACGTCCCCCAGGTCCATGGGTGGTGTAACCATTATCAAGATCGATATGGATCGACTTGCCGCGTTGGTAAGGAAGAAGCCCGACGCCGCACTGCTCGAACGTATCCATTCGGTGAAATGCATCTGGACGGTGTTATGTGTTTTTTGTCATGATGCTGATTTAGGAGGAGCGTCATGTCAGAACGTCGTCGTCGGTGGTCAGGCAAGGTTCGGGAGTTGCAGTCCAGTGGTTTGAGTCGGGCGGAATTCTGTCGCCGTCGCGGTGTCAATTACAATACATTGACCTACTGGATCCGGCGATTGGCCGATGATGCCGGTACGGACAATGGACCAGAGCGCTCATCGTCAAGCGTTAAAGCCTTACCGTTCATCGAGGTTCCGATTTCTGCCAAGCTGCATGATTCATCTTACGAGATCGTATTGGGCCGCGAGCGATCGATCCGGATCGGCCGGGATTTTGACGAGCAGACACTGGCACGTCTAATTCGAGTGGTCGAGCCATGTTGATGCTTCCTCCAGCAGTACGAGTGTTCATTTGCCTGGAGGTCACGGATATGCGAAAGGGCTTTGACGGCCTGGCGGCGGCCACACAGGAGTTGCTGGGCGAGGATCCACTCTCCGGGCATCTGTTCGTCTTCTTCAATCGTCGGCGGGATAGGGTCAAGTTACTCTTCTGGGATCGCTCGGGCTTGTGTCTATGGTACAAGCGGCTGGAGAAGGGACGATTCCAACTCAGTACGCTGAATGAGTTTCGTTGTGGCCATCGTGTGGAAGTCGAGGCCGCGGAACTAGCCTTGATTCTCGAGGGAATCGACCTGAGCAATGCGAAGCGTCGTCCGCGTTTCATTCCCCGCAAGACGGCATAGGTATTTCACAATAAAATCGTACTTGCATCTTGCAGCATGCACGCGAATCGGATATCCTGCATTCCCATAAGGATACCCGCTCGTGACTATTAGTGAACTTCCCAACGACATCGACGCCCTCAAGCACCTGGTGATCAAGACCCATGAGAAGGTGGTTGACCAGGAAAAACAACTGACCGATCGCGACAGTCGTATCAAGGAGTTGCAGGAGCAGCTAGCCTTCCTCAAGCATAAACTCTTCGGTCGTAAAGGGGAGAAGATCAACCCGGCACAGTTATCGCTGTTTAACGAGTTAACCGCCCAGGTAGAACAGTTGCAGAGTGAGGCGGAGCAGGAAGAGATCACCTACAGCCGGCGGAAAGGTCATGGCCGTAAATCACTGCCGGAAGATCTGCCCACTGAAGATGTCGTCTATCCTCCGGAGAGCACCGACTGTCCCTGCTGCGGGAATGAGATGCACAACATCGGGGAAGAGGTGACCAAGGAGTTGGAATACAACCCGGGCAGTTTGTTTGTACGCAGACACATTCGCCCCAAGTATGCCTGTCGTCAATGTGAAGAAGGGGTGTACATAGCCCCCATGCCACCGCGTCCCATAGACAAAGGTATTGCAGGCCCGGGGTTGCTGGCTCACGTGCTGACCAGTAAATACGCCGATCACATTCCGCTGAACCGGCTTCAAGGTATGCTTCGTCGCCACAGTGTTGATGTGAGCATGGCCACCATGTGTGACTGGGTAGGCCGCATGGCCGACTTGCTTATGCCCATCTATGAAGGCTTGAAAAAACAGTTACTTGCCGGCTCGCTGATCCAGTCTGACGATACGAAGGTGCCATACCTGTTGAAATCGGACAGGAAACAGACGGCCAGCGGCTACCTTTGGACATATCTTTGCGAATCGCAGCGTCTGGTACTTTACGACTTTACCACCTCCCGTGCTGCCGCTGGTCCGAGCGGTTTTTTGCGAGGTTTCTCCGGTACACTACTGACTGACGGCTATAGCGGCTATGACCAAGTAGTACAGTCTGAGGATCTGGTTCGCGCGGGTTGTTGGGCGCATGCTCGGCGTAAGTATTATGATGCTCGTGTGGATGATCACAGACGCTGCGGGCAGATGCTCAAGCTGATCCAGGAACTTTTCAAAGTCGAACAAAAAGCGGTACAAGCTATAGAGAAGTCGGCTGCTCCTGGTGTAGACCAAGGCGCTTCCGGTACGGCTATTACCGTTGAACACTTCGGCGCCGATGAGCACCTAGCCCTTCGACGAGCAGAGTCGCGGCCGCTGATCGATAAAATCCGTACCTGTGCGGAAGCTTGGTCGTTGGATGTCTTGCCGAAGAGTTCGGTAGGCAAAGCTGTGTCGTACATGCTCAATCAGTGGAGACCATTAACCGCGTTCCTCACTGATCCCTCGCTACCTTTGGACAATAACGCATCGGAGCGGGCTATGCGTCACGTGGTGATCGGGCGAAATAACTGGATGTTCGCCGGCAGCGTGGCCGGTGGCCATCGGGCGGCGATAATCTATTCCGTCGTTGCCACCTGCAAACTCAACGCACTGGCCCCGTTCGCCTACCTGCGCTACGCCATCGAACGCCTGGCCCAAGGCGACGACCCGGCCACTCTCCTCCCTAGTGCCATAAAAGCCGAGCAACTCGCAATAGGAAAACCCTAGAGCAAGCTCTATCCAAGTGTGGCGGCCGAACGCCTGCTTCTCCGGCAAATTCCGGGGGTCTGGCGCTATGCTTGGACTCACAACGCCATAACGCTCCCTCAATACCTCTGTGCCCAAGCCCAACCGCCCCCGATAAGGCTCAACTCCAAACCCCTCGCCAAGCGATGTGTGCACCACCGAATGCTTACTAACCAACTCGTCTTCTACGCGATTAACAGCGCGTCGAGAAGTCCCTATTCGGCATTACCTAAAACTCCCCTGCTCCTTGATTTAATCATAATCAAGTATACTCCCCGCGTCGATCCTTATCAATTACCGCATGCTTCGATTATGTGGGTATTCCCGATTTCGCCCGCTCCCCTACTCCCAATCAGCATCCCCCCCCGATACCACCTACCCCTACCACAAAACCCCAAGCCTCTCTACGAATCCGCCTCCTCCGACCGCTACCACCCTCTACACCCCCTAAAGCCACCTCAGACACCCCAATTTCACCTACCCTAACATCACTTTCGGGACATTTTTTCAAACTTTTTTTTCGCACCTGGCGCTAGCGCCAGCCCCGATTTTCACCCCTCAACCGACCCCATTATAAAAAAAAAGCGGAACACCGGCGCCCTTATATAGGGTTGAGAGATGCGCCATCGCCGAGAACAGCCCCAACCCTCCCTCGACGATCACCAGAGCCCCACAGCACCCGAACGCGATCCGGAGCCCCAAAACCCGCCACACAGCCCTGCAGCTTGCCATCACCGAACTCACCGGGCCCCTGACACCACCGCTGGTCTTGGCAGCCTGCCCTCTGCCCCAGCCAGAGCCACAACTCTGAGATGCACACTAATATTAAGGTCACCGGCCGCCCGTCCGCGTCCCCAAGCGTTGCCCGACTAAGCCCGTGACTGCCCCGGCACTGGCACGCTGCCCCACAAGCTAGCCGTCAATCACTGCGTAGCAGTCCACGCGGGCACCCAGGCCTTCTGAATCACCCGGGCTGCCCCAGCGCACCGAACGCCGGAAGCCACCGCGCGCCTCCTGAAGCGAATCTCCTCCAGCGCCTCGCGCGACCCGACGCCGCCGAACTGAAACGCGATCAAAAACGACCGATTCGATGCAAAAACGACTCGAAATGACTCAAAACTGAAAGGAACCCGACCATGAACACGAACATTTCGACGCGCGAAACGCCAAAAAACGGCGATTTTCACCCTGATTTCACCCCCAAATGCGCGCCAATGTCGTCCAAATGCAGCCTGGCGCCCACTCAATGCGCTGTAAAAGCAGCCCTAGCGCACCCAAAAACGCGGTTTTCTTCTTCGGTTAAACCCCAAAATCACACGCTCTCCACACCCAGGTTTGAACAACCACACGGCCCCCTCCAACCCATCGCAAAGGCCATTCCCAATGCTGGTAAACTTGAAATCCCGATTGCACTCGTGGGCACTCCACGAAGCAATCGCCGCAACCTTATCCGATACTCCAGCCGCCAAACGATGTCAGCTCCCCTCCCCAGACACGACACCCTACCCCTTGGTGTTTTCATCTACTCGCTCGAGGGCAGACATAAGCCCACGACAGCCGCCACAACCATCGCCCCTTGTGTGATCAATAGCCAAAAACCATACATCTTGTGGACACCCCACCGCTACCCAACAACTCTCCTCACAGCCTGCAAAAACACCGCCGAAAGATGCCAACTCCCCTCAAGTAATTCATGGCTGCGAACCGATTCTGATCTCTGCAACGGCCCCACCGCCAAGTTGCGAAAATGTGTTTTTCCGGCAAGCTCAGGAGCGATCAGAGATGAACAAAGCACGCCTAATCGTAGAGATAGCGAAACGCAATACCTCGGCCACCGCCGAGTTCCTCTCCCAGTTCAGACTTGCAGACCTCGCTGCCTACTTGGCACAACTGACCAGCATAGCCAACGAACCGCTAGCCGAACCCACAGAACTCTACACCACCTGATTCGACACGCAGGCTGATCCATCTAATTAGTGATTTGCCTTAGCGGATAATGAGGATACAGGCAAGGCCTCGCCGGCCGATATGCTGCCTGTGCGACTCTCAGGGCGCGACAAGGTTTTCCCGACCAAGGTCAACTGGGTGTTTACCAGTGGTGAACTTCACCGCCTTGCGTCCCGAGTCCATGAGGTACATGTAAACAAGCTGATAATCACCCTTGAGGTGGCTGTTCTTAATCTTCGAGAATGGCTTGATCGCTCGAGCGCCGGACAAAGCGTACTCGGGGAAATACTGCAGCTCGATAAAGTACTCTCCTCCGATCTTTGCAACCGCATACTTGCCAATTGGCGTATACTGGTTTCCTCGATCATCGGTAACTATGTAGTTTTCCATAGTCTGACGGGCCTGATTGAGCGCCTTACCCAGGGTACTCCCTGCCTTAAGACTTTCAACGTTCAACTGCAATAGCCCTTTTCCCTCGGGCACCAGCAGCTTGGCCACCTTGGCGTCGCGACCGCCCTTTTGATCCTCAACCTTGCCTGTCAGGTGACCTTGCCTCAGAGAGCTGCCTTCCAGTTCCGTATCTCCCCCAGTCGTATACGAAGTCAGCGATAATGGTAAATCACCACCAAAATGGGAGGACTTGAACTTGACTCCGGCTACCCGCCCGCCACTCGAACTCGAAGAGGAACTAGCGGATTTCGCCTCCGGAGTCGGAGTCGGCTTGGCAGCCTCCTCTCTCTTCGGCTTGGCCTCCGCCTCTTTCTCCGCCCTGCTGCGGAAATACGACTTGTTAATATCCACACGACCGTCAAGCTTGTAAGCGACGAAGCGAGGCTCGAAACTCTCCGGCACCTCGAACACAACGTCAACCTGGTTGCCTGTGGGATGGAACACAGTGCCCGCTGCTGTTCGCGTGTCGTTTCCTCTCGACCACTTGCGCACATAACGGCTGACATCATCGGAATCGATAACCGCCATCGCCCGATAGCATTTGGTCCTTCCCTTATCGTCACCGACCATACGCACGGAGTCGGTCAGAAATCGTGACTTGTCATCGACATCCTGAACAGCGCCGTTTACGGCCAGAGTGACCTGAGCAAACATCTTACCCGGCCCCGGCTCCACCGGCTCCGCACGATAGTACTTTTCCCTGCCGCTCTGCTCTTCCGTAAGGTCGTACACATACTGGATCCTGCTGGCGCTATCCAGTCTCACCGTTCCGGTACCAACCACCGTTGCTATTCCGGAACCGGTGCCGCACGCCCATCCAAGCTCGCTGACGAAATCTGGATGGTCCATGTGAAAAGCCCGCTCGCCACTGAAGACACCGGCAGAGAAAGTGCTGACCAAAGATGCGGCAACGCGGTCGGGCTTTAACCAAAGCTCATTCTGCGTATCCGGGTCCTCCGGATTGAACCGCCTGAAACCCAGGAAGCCGTCTCCCCAGGGAATCATCTGAATGGTAATTGCCAACACACCGGTAACCATAAACGCCGTGGCGACGCCGAAGGCCGCGGATGCGAGTTTGTCCACCAAAGCCGGCAACTGGTTCGCTCGGGGAATCCACATATCGAGCAGGAAGCGACAGATCGCCAGGGGCATTAAAAACGTAAGCATAAGCGAAGCTGCGTGAGCAAACTCCGGCTTTATCCCCACAAAGACCGCCTGGGCAACATACTCGAACGTGCAAAACGACAACGCCAACGACAGCGCTGTCAACGCAGCCATAATCGCAGCGCTGGTTACGCCTTGTATGATCTGAATATAAGCGATTGCCCCTAAGAACAATACCAGGAACAACGACAGCCACATGGCCAAACCTCCCGCTATCTAGCAACGAAAACCTACTTGGAGTCTGCCCGCATTCCCCGCATCACCTCGGCCATGCTCGTAACACCGGCCATCACCTTCATGAGGCCGGCCTCTTGCAGGTAGCGCATCTTCTCCGCCCTGGCCTGAGCTTTGATCTTTTTCGCCGGCTCGCCTGCCGCAATCAACGCTTTCGTGGCCTTGCTCGCAATAAGCATTTCGTACACGCCAGTCCTACCGACGTAATGGCTGTTCTGGCAATTCTGGCAGATAATCTCCCGCCCCTTTTTGTCCACTATTGGAGTGCTCGGTGGACGGAAGAAGTGTTCGATTCCCTCTGTTGGCAGGTTGGCTTTCCGCAACAACTGCTCGTCGGGCATGTACGCTTCGCGGCAGGATTCACATAGAATCCGCAATAGTCTCATTCCCAAGACACAAACCAGAACTTCTGCCAGTGCCTTGTTGTCATCCACCAAGGCCTGCAACCGAGTCAGCGCGTCGAATGCGCTCGTCGCGCGGACTGAAAGGTAAATCTTTTTGTCCTTGGCCGCCTTGACGGCCAATTGCGCCGTTTCTCGATCTTCGCACTGGTCAACGACCACGACGTCCGGCTCTCGGCGCAATACCGTTTGCAGAGCACGAGAGTAGCTGGTCTCTGATTGCCTTTTATCAAAGAGCTGCTGGCTAATGTTATCCAGCTTCATCAGGTGCTCGCACTCCAACGTATAGATGTTCTGCATATACGCGTCGTGCGCTCTGATGGTGGCGTACTCCGTCGTGGTAACGCCTGACTCCTTCGGCCCGGCGACAATGACCAACCCGGTGTCCAGTTCGACAACTTTGCGATAAGTCGCCAGCAGCTCCTCGCTGAAACCGAGATCCTCCAGCTTCATTTGACTCGCCGCCTTGGACAATCGCAGCTTGATCCGCTCACCGGCGGTGGTTCCCGAAGTGGCAACCTCCAGGGGTGCTGGTTTTTCTCCTGCCCCCAGCAGCGCCACTTTGATGGTGCCCGCCTGAGGTCGCCTGCGCTCCTCAGTATTCAGTCCGGCGCTTTGCTTGAGAAAAGTCAATAGCAGCTCTGCTGAAGCAGTATCAAGCAAACCCTCTTGCTCCGCGACAACGCCATCGATTTTGAAAACCACGCGCGGGCTTTCCTGACGCAGCAGGACATCAACATCGGTCGCCCGCTTCCAGAGCATGTTGAAAAAGAAGTCCTGGGCCGCGTCGAACTGCTCTACGCTCTCGGGGTCATCCGGCTTCTCAATGGGCTTGCCCTCAGAGTCGACCATCCGGACTCGAATACCCTTGTCTTCCTTGGCTTTTCCCTCACCCTTCAACCGGGTAATGACCCGCTGCAGGTGAGCACGTGTCAAAACGCGAGCCCCAGGCACCATACGACCGTTGCGATGCACCACATATGCAATCGACGTTCCAGCGGAGATAACTATCCAGAACGCCAAACCGAGGAAGAAGGCATGACCAGACCAAGGGAACAGTAGTAGTACTGCCAGACCACCATAGCCGCCACCAAGTACGAGCAGATTCCACCAACCGCGTTTGGTCTTGCAGCGATCGGCATCGCGATCCACCCATTGGGCGATAAAGGCCCAACCGACAAAGAGCAGCAGGACCGTCACGATCTTATAGATGGCGAAATAGGGACTAATGCTGGATAGCAGTGCTGGAGCGAGAATCATATCCATAGGACTCATCGAACGTTACTAGCACGGAAACAGGTAACCATAACAAAACCGTCCCCCCGGACGATTGTGGGCAGGTTAACCTGTTCTAGCCGATGATGCCACTACCTGAGATATTGATTCCCTTCAATCTCATCTTGAGCTCTTCAGGATTAGGCGCCGCGGCGTAGGCTGTGGCCTGATCGATGTACTCCGCCTCGACCAGTCGGCGTAGAGACTCGTTGAAATCGATCATGCCCTCGCCGCCGGAGCCTTTAATCACGCCTATGATGTCAGAATCACGCCCTTCGGCTAGAAGCTTTCGAATGGTGCTGTTGACTAAGCACACCTCTACTGCGGGAACGCGTGGCACATCTGACCGGACTGTTTTCAGCAGCTTTTGGCAGACAATAGCCTGAAGATTGAAGACCAAAGAGTTGCGAACGAGGGAACGGCTCTTTTCCGGGAACAATTCCAAGATGCGGGTAATGGTGCCGGCGGTTCCTGAGGCGTGCACTGTTCCGAAGACCAAGTGGCCCGACTCGGCGGCATGAAGGGCTGCAGAGAATGTCTCTTCATCTCGCATTTCACCGATGAGCACGACGTCCGGATCTTGCCGCATCAAGTATTTCAGGCCATCGTGGAAGGAGCGTAGGTCCATTCCAATCTCGCGTTGGTTTACAAAGGCCTTCTTGTCGGTGAATTGGAACTCGATGGGATCCTCAAGTGTTACGATATGGCATGCTCTCGTCTTGTTTATCTGCTCAATCATTGCAGAGATTGTAGTACTCTTGCCACTGCCGGTTATTCCTGAGACGACGACCAATCCTTGATGCTGTCGCGCTATTTGTTCCAAGGAGTCGGGCAGATGAAGTTCCTGATAGCTCTTAATCTCACTGGCAATGCGTCGAGCGGCCATTGAGACCATGCCCCGCTGATGGAAGACGTTTAGGCGGAATCGTGCCCCCCCTGGAACCTGATAGGCGAAGTCCGCGGCTCCGTTTTTCTCGAGGGAGAGGCGTTGATCTTCGTTCATGATCTCGGTGACCATGCGCTCGATGCGAGAGTTGGTCATGGTGCCGGTGGACATGGTCTTGAGGTTGCCACGAACGCGTACGCGGGCACTGGTACCGGCTTTTAGGTGCAGATCAGAGCCGTCCATGGCCTCCATGGCCCTGAAGAGCTTGTCGATCTTATTTCCGTTCTTGGGCGTAGCAGCTACTTTCGGCTCGTCAACACTTGTATCGTCGGTTTCGCGATCCAGAGTGCCGTTTTCGAGCGCCTCATCGGCCATCCGTTCCATATTCGAGTTCCCCACCAAGAACGTGATTCTGCATGATCAGCGCCGGTTGCATAGGTCTGGCAACCCGGCCGCACATCCTATCATGCCCATATCTCCCAGTCCACCAAGGCTGCCGCCTGGCCACTAATTGAATGAAGTATTTTAGTAGACGTCTGAGTGTCCGACAATTCCTTACAAGTTTCAAGGGGGTATTTGCTGTAGGTGAGTGCTGCTCGACGCAATGGAGCTTGTTCTGGTCGTAATTGGTCAGCCATCTGCAATAAACGCTAAGACCGGTCAGCTTGGGCCTTGGGACTGGCGCTAGTATGCAGCCCTGCGCGAGACCAGGGGAGGGCGAAGTCGGTGGATGCTTTGATCAAAGTAGCCGTGTTGGACAAACTGGAGGAAGCCAGGGCGCTGCGACCATACACAGAATCGCCGAACGCCTTGGCCGGCGCTGCGGCGTTGGTCTTGATGGTGGTGTTGAGAGAATTAGTCATTGAAATCACCCGAATAGCAGGTGTCCTCTATTGGGTGATTACCTGTTCAATGGAAAAACTAATCGTGAAGGACGAATCGCCGCTGCTGCGCAGGAGATGTGGTATCCGCGGCTGTTCTCATGGGGATGGGGGGCGTTTGTGATGGTAATGGCACAGGCTGAGTAAGCTAGAGCAAGCTCTATCCAATTGCAGCGTCTGAACTCCTGTTTTCTCCGGTAGATTCCGGGGTCTGACGCTATGCTTGGACTTACAGCGCTATGGTTGGCATATCTATTGACGAAACCCCTCAATGCTCATCCTCCGCGCAGGGGTTGAATCAGGCAGGCTCAATACGCTAGAATCGTTGATACTTCTGACAATGCGGGCCGGGTTCGCTCTGTCGGAGCCTAGGGGTGGGAAATCAACGACGCGCGAGAGAGATGCTTCTCTTTTGCGCGTCTTTTTTTGTCCGGATGTTCCGGACTTGAAGGAGGAGTTCCATGAAGAAGAGCCGTTGGGTAGCTCTGACAGTTGTTTTGGCTTGGGTGTCGTTATCTCAGGCCGCGGTAAACATCGAAACCGTGCCGGTGGGCAATCCTGGAAATGCGGGTGAACTGTCTGGCAGCGGCGCTGGCGGCTACGGCCCGGACCGCATCTGCGGCGCGGTGGATTACACGTACAACATCGGCAAGTACGAGGTGACGGCGGGGCAGTACACGGACTTTCTCAACGCGGTGGCAGCCACTGATACGTATGGGCTGTATACCGTAAACATGGAAGTCGGAGCCGGCTGCAGAATTCAACGCAGCGGCTCGCCTGGAAACTACACATACAGTGTGGCAAGTGATTGGGCGAACCGCCCAGTAAACTACGTTTCCTGGGGCGACGCTATGCGTTTCACTAATTGGTTGCACAACGGCCAGCCAACCGGCGATCAGGGGCACGGAACGACGGAGGACGGCTCCTACTACATAAACGGAGCAACCACCAACACCCAATTGCTCGCAGTCTGTCGAGGGGTAAACGCTACATGGGTGATTACATCAGAGGATGAATGGCACAAGGCAGGGTATCACAAGAACGACGGTGTGACGGGCAACTACTTCAACTATCCCACGAGCGGCGATGTTGTTCCGAGCAACGATCTCGTAGATCCGGACCCCGGCAATAATGCGACGTTTTACAGCAGCAGCTACACAATAAGCAGTCCCTACTACCGCACGGAAGCTGGCGCGCACGAGAACTCTGAGAGCCCGTATGGCACCTTCGACCAGGGTGGTAACGTTTGGGAATGGAATGAAGCCGTAATCGGTTCGTGTCGCGGCTTGCGGGGCGGAGGTTTCAACGCAACAGCAGAAGACTTGGGCATTGCGTGCCGCAAATGGTTCTACCCTTCGGACCAGAGCTACGACGTTGGCTTTCGTGTTGCTGCAGTTCCTGAGCCAACATCAGTAGCTCTGCTGACAGTCGGATGTGTGGCAGTGCTATCCAGACGAAGGGGGCGTGGGGAATAGCCTTTTGCCAAGCTGTTTCTCTTTTGCGCGTCTTTTTTCGTCCGGATGTTCCGGACTTGAAGGAGGAGTTTAATGAAGAAGAGTAGTTGGGTAGCTCTGACAGTTGTTTTGGCCTGGGTATCGTTATCTCAGGCCGCGGTAAACATCGAAACCGTGCCGGTGGGCAATCCGGGGAACGTCGCGGATAGTCGCTATGGCGGCTATGGCTCAGTGAGCTACGCTTACAACATCGGCAAGTATGAGGTCACGGCCGGGCAGTACACCGAGTTCCTCAACGCCGTGGCCGCGACGGATACTTATGGGCTGTATAACATCAGCATGTGGTCGGGCACTCAAGGCTGCAAGATCGAACGAACGGGCTCGCCCGGCAGTTACACCTACAGCGTAGCACCTGCCTGGGCGAATCGGCCGGTGAACTGCGTGTCGTGGGGCGATGCGGCGAGGTTTGCCAATTGGATGCACAATGGCCAGCCGACGGGATCACAGGACTCCGGAACGACGGAAAACGGTTCGTATTTCCTAAACGGGGCAATGAGCAACTCCGAGCTGCTAGCTGCCACGCGTGAAACGAACGCAAGATGGGTAATTCCGTCAGAAAACGAGTGGTACAAAGCCGCGTATCACAAGAATGACGGCATCAACGGCGACTACTTTGACTACCCAACTGGAACGGACAACGCGCCGAACAATGGAAACCCGGAAGGCGACACAGGAAACTCGGCAAACTTCTACGATGGCGATTATGCGGTCGACGAACCGTATTGGCGCAACGAGGTCGGGTATTTCACATCCTCAAACAGCCCCTACGGAACATTCGATCAGGGGGGCAATGTGTGGGAATGGAATGAAGCCGTGATAGGTTCGTATCGCGGCACACGAGGTGGAGCGTACTACTACTACAGCGACAGCGTTGGCGCGTTGCGAGCGTCATATCGCCTAAGCAGCGACCCAACGGGCGAGTACTCCGTGATCGGGTTCCGTGTCGCCGCGATTCCTGAGCCTGCATCGATTGTCTTGTTGGCAGTCGGATGTGCAGCGGTGCTGTCCAGGCGACGGAAACTTGGAAGATAGCCTTTTGCCAATACTGTTTTTGTCCAACCGGGAGAAGATGTGCGGTTTCCACGATGGGTGAGAGGAATGGTTCTCTCGCGTAAGGTTCTTTTGCCAGGACTTTGGCGCGGGGCATCTGCCTCGATCGCATGAACGACTGTAATAGCTAGTGAGGAGTGTGGTTGTGCGCAGCAACATCATATCGCTAATAGTGATGGTAATAGCAACTTTCACTTGTATCTCGGCCGCATCGGCAGACTTGTTCGGCACGGGAGCAAATCAGTTCACCATCGACTTCGTGCCAATCGCGGGCGATGCGGGCGATCTCGGCAGTTGGCCGGCTGGTAGTGGTTACACCTTCACCGGTGTGAACCGTAACGCCTACCGCATGGGCACATTCGAGATTACCAACGATCAGTGGACCAAGTTCACGAACAGCCTGGGCGTCCCGGTAACTGGCGACCCGGCCTCCGCCTACGACTCGGCTCCCTACTGGAGCGGCACGAACGTTCCGACCAACTGCTCGAGCTGGTACGAAGCGGCACAGTTCGTCAACTGGTTGAACACGTCCACTGGCCATCAGGCGGCGTACAGGTTCACAGGAACGCAGGGAACGGGCGATTATGCGCTAAGTACCTGGAGCACGGCAGAAGCGGCGGGCGGCACGAACCTGTACCGCCACAAGGATGCGATGTACTACCTGCCGACGGAAGATGAGTGGGTCAAGACGGCTTACTGGAACGGTTCGAGTCTCCAGACCTACGCGATCAAGCCGGGCGATACTCTGCACCAGGGAGACGGCGTGGGCGGTACGGGCTGGAACTGCTACGACGACGGATACGCCACAGACCCCGGCGGCCCGTGGGATGTCGGCAGCGGTAGCGAAGAACTCAACGGCACGCACGATATGATGGGCAACGTCTGGGAATGGACGGAAAGCCCTTACGACGAGCACGACTATGCTGCAGATGCTGGGCGCTGGGTTCGAGGGGGGTCGTACTGGGACGACGGCGTCTTTCTTGGCTCTTCAGCACGGGCCAACAGCTGGCCTTACATCGAGGGTGAGCGAATCGGTTTCCGTGTCGCCTGCGAAGTTCCTGAACCGTGCTCATTAGGGTTGCTCTCATTGGGTGGGCTAATCTTCATGAGGAGAAGGCGCTCGTAGGTGCGCTTCTTGCTCTAACTCTATTGCCTTTTTCCTCTTGGCCGCCATCGTTCCATGAGCAAGAGTCTCCAAGCATTGCAGACGCTCGACCTCTTGCTTTTGCGGCTCCAGCTTTCGATTCTGCGGGAGCGATATTAGGGCCATCACGCGTTCAGTTGGCTTTCGTGCGGCTTTTCCAGAAGGAGGATCGAAGATGCTTCCACGCTCGATGATCTTGGGGTTGGTTTTCGTTTTTACCTTGGGTGTTTTTTCACCGGTCTGGGCGCTTGACGGCGATCACGACTGCGACGGCAATGTTGACTTGGTCGACTACGCGGAGTTTCCGGCGTGTCTCTTGGGACCGGGTAGAGGCTTGGCAAGCGGCTGCAACGTGTTCGATTTCGACGGCGACGTGGACGTAGATCTGGCCGACTTCGCCGGATTCCAGAGAGTTTTTGGAACTGTAGTTGTGGTCATTGACACGGTTGCCGTCGGCAATACCGGTAATCCCAACGACACTCGGTATAAGACACCCGGCTACGGCGGCGTGCCGTACACGTATAACATAGGCAAGTACGAGGTGACGGCGGGACAATATTGCGCGTTTCTCAACGCCGTGGCCGCTACGGACACGTACGGGCTGTACAACTCGGAAATGTGGTCCTCCAGTTACGGATGCAAGATCCAGCGCAGCGGCTCGGCGGGCAATTACACGTACAGCGTAGCGGGAAACTGGGCGGACCGCCCCGTAAACTACGTCTCTTGGGGCGACGCAGCGCGTTTTGCCAATTGGCTGCACAACGGCCAGCCAACGGGCGTACAGGACTTGACCACGACTGAGGACGGTTCGTATTTTCTCAACGGTGCATCGAGCCGTGCGGGAGTACTGGCCGTCAACCGCGAGCCGGACGCTACGTGGGTGATACCGTCGGAGAACGAGTGGTACAAAGCGGCATATCACTATAACGACGGCGTGACGGGCAACTACTGGGATTACCCCACGGCATCGAACACAGCCCCGACATCGGAGCCTCCGGCGGGCACCGACATGACGTACGGCTCAGCAAACTACTATGACGGCGGTTATGCGATAGGCAGCCCGTACTGGCGCACGGAAGTTGGCGCGTACGACGCCAAGCCGTCGGACAGCCCGTACGGCACGTTCGACCAGGGCGGAAACGTCTGCGAGTGGAACGAGTGGTTCGTGTTCACACCGACCGGAGGTTCGCATCGCGGCTTCCGGGGCGGGTCGTTCGACAACGGCAACCTGCATGCGTCGCTCGGATATGCAATCAACCCGACGCTAGAGCTCAGCAGCATCGGGTTCCGTGTCGCCGAGGTTGACTGAACGGCTCGGATGCGACGGGTGACGCTCGAAGCGGCGCGTTTCTCGTATGGGAGGAGTGTCGAGATTACCCTCAATACTCCAGCTCTCTTGCCCTTGAAATCAGAGCACAGAGGGAATCGATGTTCTTTGAGAAACGAGAATCGAAGGAGGGATGGTGGCGAATGCCCGCAAAGCGAAAGGCGCGGCCGGGCCGCATTCAATACACGGACAAGGCTTTTCGAGCATTGCAGATGGCCGACGTCTTACGTTTGGGAGTATCCCGTTGAGACATCCGTTTTCGCATTGAAAATGGTTTGCTCAAAGACGTTTCGCGGATTTCACTAGTCGGGCAACTGGCCAACTTGGGCAGGCTCTTCCGGGTTAAGAAAGACCTTCTGACACCTTCTCTGATTCCCAGTTTACCCAGATTAACGTCTCATGTCAGTGAAAACCACTACAGATATAAAGGTTTCCACAAGTACTGTGCAAGATCTTGCACACAGCTGACATCCGGGACCGTTTGGTGAAGAGCTCTTGAATCGTGTGGCCGTATTGGCTATCTTCACAGTAAGGCTGAGATGGAGGAGAGAGAGCCCCCCATCACACAACCAGATTGTCTGACATACCGGTGTGGTCAGGTACTGCGCATCGGTCCGAACGCTTGGGGCGCACTTGCCCTCTGATGGAATTCTCCTATCTAACGGGAGGGAGGCGGGAATGCACAAGAACACTATCGTGGGCGTGGTCGTCGCGATGTTGCTATGGAGTGCAGCCTCCAACGCGGATGTTTTCGGCACAGGGGCGAATCAGTTCACGATCGACTTCGTGCCGATCTCGGGCGATGCGGGCGACTTGGGCAGTTGGTCGGCGGGTGACGGCTACACGTTCACCGGTGTGAACCGCAGTGCCTACCGCATGGGCACGTTCGAGATCACCAACGACCAGTGGACCAAGTTCACGAACAGCCTGGGGGCTCCGGTGACGGGCTCGCCATCTTTTGCATATAACGAGGAGTCGTACTTCGCGGGCGTGAACGCATCGACCAACAACGTAAGTTGGTGCGAGGCTGCTCAGTTCGTCAACTGGCTGAACACGAGCACTGGCCATCAAGCAGCGTACAAATTCACGGGGACGCAGGGCACCGGCGATTACACGTTGGATACCTGGAGCACGGCAGAAGCGGCGGGTGGCACGAACCTGTACCGCCATAAGGATGCAGTGTACTACCTGCCGACGGAGGATGAGTGGGTCAAGGCGGCTTACTGGAACGGTTCGAGTCTCCAGACCTACGCGACCAAGTCGGGCGATGCGCTACACCAGGGCGACGGAGTGAGTAGCACGGGATGGAACTACTACTACGACGACGGATTCTCCATTAATCCATACGGCCCCTGGGATGTGGGCAGCGGTAGCGAGGAACTGAACGGCACGTTCGACATGATGGGGAACGTCTGGGAATACATGGAAAGCCCATACAGCGATCCGAGTTACAGTGGCGGCTCCAATCGCGGGCTGCGTGGCGGATCGTACTATCACGGCGAGAACACTCTCGCATCCTCCTCTCGGCTCAGCTATTACGGTGGCCCGTTCGGCGAAGACAGCAGTATCGGTTTCCGTGTCGCTGCGGATGTTCCCGAACCGTGCTCATTGGGGTTGCTCTCATTGGGTGGGCTAGTGTTGATGAAGAGAAAGCGCTCGTAGGTGCTACTATTGCTCTAACTCTATTGCATTTTTCCTCTTGGCCACGCACGATTCTTTTGCGGAGGCGTCAATCGGCGGTTTTGCCCGGGCGCAAGTAGGGAGCAACGTACTTGCCGTTCCAACCGGCGCTGAGTATTCCCAGGTGAGCGCCACCGTGGCCGGTGAGGATCATTTCCGGTTGCCAGCTTCTCTGCTCGAACATTCCCTTCGACTGCGCTTCCGCGATGGCCGGAGTGATGGTGAATCCGTCCTTGCCGGCGGAGGCGACGTGTCGGCGATCCATCGTGCCAAACACAATTGTACCCAAACCCAGCGTGAACGCATCAAAAGGAGAGCAGAAGCAGACTACTTTACCTGCGACTTTGGAGAGCGTTGGGCCAAGATCATAGTCCGGACTGAGCGCCGGCTGGCACAGCACAACATTGCGTAAACGCACATCATCGTTCAGTGCCTCTGCGACCATGACAGCCATTCCTCCGCCACCGGAGTAGCCGACGAGATCAATCGGGCTGTTGGGATATTCACTATGGTATTCGGCAATCCGGGCGGCAACGTGTTTAGCAGCAGCCCTATTCCCTTCATAGCAAACGAGGTTTGCGACGGCCCCCAGCGGTCGCTTCCAATCGTGAATCTCGAACGCCGCCTGGACTCCGTCATTACGAAAGGCTCGAACCGGCGCAACCATGGAAAAGGGACCGCCCTCGACTCCAGGGAAAAGCCAGATAAGTCCCTGTTGCAGTTGGTCATTGGTTGGGCGGGCAAGTTCGGAACAACCAGGGCATACTCCGCACACTACAGCCAATATGAGGATGCACCAGCTCTGCCCCGCCGGCCCAGATGTCTGCAAGGCTCTTTCTTGTGCGGGCAAGTCAACTCCTCCGCCTGCAGGCTATTCGTAGCGCAGGGCTTCAACAGGATCGAGGTGGGACGCCCTCAGTGCGGGGTATAGGCCACTGACAATGCCGGTGAAGATGGCCATACCGAGGGCCCAGATGATACTGGCCGTTGTTGTGTACGTCTCAAGAACCTGAGTGACGTTTTCCAGTATTCGGGTAAGTGCGAAGCCGGTGGCGACGCCGAGTGAACCTCCCAGCACACTGATCACGCTGGCTTCGATAAGAAACTGCACCATGATGTCCGTTCGCTTTGCGCCAACGGCCATGCGCACACCTATTTCGCGGGTGCGCTCGGTCACTGACACCAGCATGATATTCATGATCCCGATTCCGCCGACGACGAGTGAGATGCCGGCAATGCTGTAGAGCACAACGGCGAAGATCTTGATCATGTCGTCCACCTGAGAGGTGATTTGCTCTCTGGTGAATACTTGGAAGTCGTCGGGTCTGCCGGCGCGGATGCCGTGCTCAGCGCGCAAGGCCCGTTTGACATCGGAGATGGTATCGTCCAGGCCACGAGGGGTAGCAGCCTGCACAGTTATCATGTGTACGTATTTGGTGCCGAAAAGTCGACTTAAGCCGGTGGTAGCTGGTATGATGACTTGAGTATCCACCTGGCGAATACCCAAGAAGCCCTTCTTCTCCATGACACCGATGACGGTGAACCCTATACCTTCGATTCGGACTCGGTTACCGACAGCCGGCGTTTCACCGAACAGTTTCTTCCCCACTTTGTAGCCGAGCACACAGTACTTTCTGGCGGCGCGGACGTCCTCCCTGCTCAGCACTCTCCCTTCGATGGGAGCGTATTCGTTCATGCTGGTGTAGTTCTCGTTGGTAGCCAACACCTGCACGACCATATTCTTCTCGAAGTACTTGATCTGGGCGGTGGAAGTTGACTCGGAGCAGGTGGTCTTGACCGAAGGTAGATCAGACAGGGCATGCACGTCTTCGCTGGTCAATGACATTCTGGCCACAGCTCTGCTGCCACGTCGATCAGAGGAGCCGTTGACGACCATGACCTGGTCAGCACCAAGGGACTCGAATTTTCCAACGACATCGCGGCGAGATCCTTCGAGGATGGACATGGCTGATACGACTGCGGCAACGCCGATGATCACTCCCAGGCAAGCGAGGATGGAGCGCATCAAGTTGGCCTGAAGACTGCGACCGGCCATGAAGCATATACGAAGGAAGAAGAACATCTACATCCAATCCTGGTTAGCCCAGAGTCTGGTCCACTCATTCAATAGGGTTATTCACATGCCCACCGGTCACCAGGCCGGCACCGGCCAGCAGTTCCCGCCTGCGAGCATCTGTCGGTTTTTCATCTTCAATGATCCGCCCATCACGCATGCGTACGATGCGTTTGGCCTGCACGGCCACATCCATTTCATGGGTCACTATGACAACCGTCGTACCGGCATCGCTCAATTGATGGAAAATACCCATGATCTGCTCACCGGTCCGTGAATCGAGATTGCCGGTGGGCTCGTCAGCGAGGATTATCTCGGGGTTATTCACGATGGCTCGTGCAATGGCCACACGTTGCCTTTCCCCGCCGGACAGTTCACTGGGCTTATGATGAGCTCGCTTTCCGAGCCCGACTTTATCCAGCGCTGTCATCGCGGCCTTGCGCGTTCCGGTTTGCCGGGCGTAGATAAGGGGAACAGCGACGTTATCGACGGCAGAAGTACGGTTGATAAGGTTGAAGGTCTGAAACACAAAACCTATGTGCTGGTTGCGCACTTTTGCCAACTGCCAATCGCTCATAGAGCTAACGGTTTTCCCGGTTAGCTGATAGGTTCCATCAGTAGGCCTGTCCAGACAACCAAGAATATGCATAAGCGTACTCTTGCCGCTGCCTGATGCGCCGGTTATGGCGACGCTTTCGCCTCGCTCGATATTGAGATCAACACCGTCCAGAGCATGAACGGTGGAATCACCCATCTTGTACAACTTTCTGAGTTGAGTCGCCTGGATCATCAATCAAACTCGTTGCCGACAGTACCGCGGACCTCGGCGCTACATATCATCCTCATCGTCGTCGTCATCCTTGAGGCTGACAGGCAGCTTAGTGTAGACAACGGTTCCTTCAGTGATTCCCTCACCCTCGAGAAGCTCTGCGTGGAGACCATTATCCAGACCGAATCGGCATTTTACGAATTGGCGCTGCGGAGTCGGGGAGCCTTCCACCTTCTTCTCCACCCATACGCCGAGGTTTCCGTCCGGTCCACGTCTTATGGCATCATGAGGAATCAGGATGGCATTCTCGACAGCCTGTGCAGTGAATTCAACATCTGCCTGCATTCCCAACACCAAAGCGAGCTTCTTGCGGTTGGGGCTGGTCACCTTGATATCCACGAGATAGGTTACAATGTTCTGCACCTTCTCCGGCTCCGGATAGATTCTCTCTATCAGCCCCTCGAAAGACTCATCACGGAAGGAATCCACCATGATTTTCACAGGTGTTCCCACCGCGTTAATCTTGTCGCCGACACCTGCAGTGCTGACCATGAGGGGAATCTCGCCCGCCTCCAGCTCTTCAGCGAGAGTCACTCCACCCGGCCGTGCCTCGGGAGGAGCCAGCCAGAGCACAGCTCCAATATCCGCGTCTGAGACCTCTGTTCTGACGTACATATCAGAGATGTCGGCAACGACAGCAAGTTTGGTACCGCCGGTGAAGGTCGTTCGACCTCCCTGCACAACCTCGCCCACCTCCGCCGACAATTCGGAAATCATCCCATCGATGGGAGCTCGAATCTCAGTCTCGCGCAAGCGTTCCTCAGCATCTCCCAAGGAAGTCTCAGCTGATTCGAGTGTCTTTTCCGCCAGTATGACATCACGACGGGCAAGTTCGATCTGGATTTCGGCTTGTTGACGATCAGCCTGCAAACCATTGCTGTTTGCGCGAAGCTGATCGAACCGCGACTGGAGTTGGATCAACGCATCCTCATCGGCGAAATCGCGTTTGTACAGATCCTTGGTCTTGTTCAGCTTGAAGCGTGCTTCAACAAGTTGAGCAGCTATGCTAGTGATTTGCGCGTCGAGTTTGGCAAGTGCCGCAGTTTTACTCTGTTCGTAGCGCAACTCCGCCTGATCCAATGCAGCTTTGGCCCGGGCAACCTCGTTCGTTGAGCGGGTAACGTTGCGCTGTTCGTCCTCAGGATCCAGGCGGATGATCAACTCGTTTGCGTTGACCATCTGGCCTGCCTCAACGGTGATCTCCACAACCTCACCGCTGGCCTCAGGTTTGATCTCACTGCGAGATTTCGGCTCAATTTCGCCTGTACCGGTAATGGGAATACTGAGGTCGCCTCTGCGGACGACTTCCGTCTTGCCCTGCATGAACCCAAGATCGAGCTTAGTCGAACTCGCCTTCCACATGACGAAGACAACCAAAGCCAACACGAGTAACAGCAGAACCTTCTTCATATGCAGCAATCTCCCTGCGATCAACTGAAGCTAGAGCAAGCTTCACTCAAGTGCAGCGTCTGAACCGCGCTTTTCTCCGGTAGAATCTCATTGTTAGACACTACGCTCGGACGAGTAACGCGCCAACAACCTCGCCCGACTATAACACTGGCAAGCGCAGCCAACAATCTTCGATCTCTTGGTATCTCGTCGCGGCATGTGTGATCTTGTCTCGAAGTCAGTATTTCAACCTCGACGTTGCTCCTTTAGTCGTTCACGAGCTTCAGTCAAGAACCTGTGATATCTATCATTGGCGAAGTCTGGATAGGTCCACTGCCATGGTTGCCACCTGCCGCTTTGAAATCCGAGAGTAAACTCCGCGTATATTCCCTGCCCAAGGTAGATCCGATGCGGCCGGTTCTTGGTTGTAGCGAGAACCAGCGCGCCAAGTGTCAGGTAGCCGGGATCTATGTTAACGATTCTCTTGTTCCGGCCATGTAGGGTGCAGGAAATCTGTGTCTCAAGATCGTTTGTAGCCAGCTTGATGTCGGCGAGGCGATCCATGTCGATCAGGTTGTCGAAGGCAACGAAGCAACGCAACGGACGAGTCCCGAGTTCGTCCTCGTAGTAGCAGCTGTCGTCGAAAGGCCAAACGTCGCTGACCAGGTCCACCGGTCCGAACTCTTGCTCCAATCGACTCTGTGTGGGCGCGAAGTGCGTCTGATCGCCGACAAGCAGTCCGACAATCAGCTTGGCTTTCTCTGGAAGCGTGACTTCGCCCATAGGGCCGAAGTGTACAGTCCCGTCATGGACAGGCAAACGACTCGGGCTACAATTAAGGATCTGCAATAGAGCGCGTATACACTCGACCAATCTCACAGTCAGGGGAACTACGGTGATAGACAAAGTGATCGCTCACATCGAAGGTAACCACCAATCCTACCTCGACCAACTCAGCGAGTTTCTCCAGATACCGAGCGTTTCGACGGATCCACAAGCTCGTTCGGCAATGAAGCAAGCCGCGACATGGGTACAGAAGGTACTCACTACTTGTGGCATTGAAGCCAGGATTGTGGAAACGAAACGGCATCCAGCGGTACTGGCCGACACTGGTCCCGTTGATGGCGGAGGTCCGACGATCACAGTGTATGGCCATTATGATGTGCAGCCCACGGGCGACTTGAGTCTTTGGGATTCAGGTCCGTTCGAGCCGGAGATTAGGGACGGGCGGATTTATGCTCGAGGATCTGCCGACGACAAGGGGCAACTTCTCACTCATTTGCTGGCGGCAGAGGCCTGGAAGGAGGTGGCCGGCAGGCTACCTATTCGCATCAAATTCCTCATCGAGGGCGAGGAGGAGATAGGCTCGCCCAATCTTGTTCAGTTGATAGAGGATCATGCTGACTTCCTGGCGTGCGACTATGTCTGCATATCAGACACCGCGAAATTCAACGAATCCACACCGGCAATTACGTACGGCACGAAGGGGATGGTATATAAGGAAGTAGTATACACCGGCGCTGCCAATGATTTGCACAGCGGTAGTTTTGGTGGGACTATTCCCAATCCGGGCAATGCACTTGTCACTCTCCTGGCCAAGATGAAGGATGCTGACAACCGGATCACGATAGAGGGCTTCTACGATGACGTTGAAGAAGCAGACGCCCAGGAGCGTACGGCCCTCAGTGCTCTGGATTTCAACGACGACGATTATCAGCGATCGATAGCGGCGAAGGCGCTCGACGGTGAGAAAGGGTATTCGACGTTGGAGCGTCGTTGGCTCCGTCCGACACTCGACGTCAACGGCCTGCTGTGCGGTTTTACCGGTGAGGGCTCCATGACCGTCCTGCCGGCGCGTTCGATGGCCAAGGTATCCATGCGTCTTGTTCCGAACCAGGACCCGCAGAAAATCAGCGAATCCTTCGACAGGTTCGTCAAGAAGAACACACCGGCGGGGCTTAGCTACGAGATCAAGAACTTCACTTCTGCATCACCTTATGTATGTCCATTGGCTAATCCCGGTATCCAGAAAGCGACTGCAGCAGTGGAAGCCGGTTTCGGAGTGGCGCCGGCTCTGATAAGGGAAGGCGGGTCGCTCCCCATCCTGCCCATGTTCAAAAAGATTCTTGGAGCGGAGTCGCTGATGATGGGCTTTTGCCTACCCACATGTAACGCTCACGGTCCGAACGAATTTCTCGTGGTCGACGATTTCATGTGCGGGATTAAGACGGCGGCATACCTGCCGCAATTGATGGCCGACAAGTAGATCGGAGATAGTGTGCGAGAGCAATTGACATTCAAGTGTGAGGTCTGAATACCGCTTTTCTCTGGTGGATTTTCATAGTCGAACGCCGCGATTGGACCGACAACGCTCTAAAATCCCAATGACGGAGGCTGGCGTCCTGCCTGGTGAATGAATTCTGCCACTAGTTCGGGAGCCTTCCTGCCTGGAGCATACTCCACTCCGGAGGAGACATCAACGGCCCAGGGGGCAACGACATTCACGGCTTGGTTCACGTTTGCCGGATTCAGTCCGCCGGCAAGCATGATCGGCGGCCAACCAGCCGTCCCTCCGGCTTGTATCGCGTCCACTATGGAATCCCAATCAGCGGTTTTTCCCGTACCACCCTTCAATGTCGGATGGTGCGCATCGAGCAGAACAATGTCAGGCATCTGAGGCCAACTGTTCAACTCTTCGCTTACTCGCTCGGCAAAATCACAACCAGTCACCTGGAATGGTGCAATAACCTTGAACCCCTTACAACTCAAGTCGGCAATACATTCTCCGAGCAACGGACCATATGCCTGCAAATGAGTTATGCCGAGTTGAGCGAGCGATTCCAATGTACTGGAAAAACAACATTGTCGCTGCAATTCAACCAAGGCAACGGCTGTGCATGGAGGTTTGACAACGGCCAATATGTGATCAGCCTGCTCAATGGTTATCTGCCGCGGGCCACCAACGAAATTGAGACCGATAGCGTCGGCGCCCGCCTTCATGACCATGGCAGCGTCGTCAACTGATCTAATGCCGCAGATTTTCACTCGCACCTGCAAACTCCTGCTCATGTCCTTCGCATAAACGACCGATTGGGGTTCTATCTCGGGCACTAGTGCCTCAACCTCGGCCGATCGTATGGACACGCCTGCCGCGGGTCAATCTGAACGTATGCTAACCAAGAGTTGGTCCAAGGTGTCTATGGTAGTAGTCCATCGCTGCACAGCGGGGAGCTGTAGGTAATCTAGGTCATTGCTTCCTTGAATGGATTCTTGACCTGGAATGCCTAACCCCTACACTGAGCAGTAAGGGCGAAGAGTACGGGTGCCACCAACATGTATGCATCGGAAAACAAGAGAAGCGGTGGGGAAGTGACGAGACATCTGACAATGCTTCTGGCAGTAGCGTTGTGCCTCCTTCTTGGCAGCGGTTGTGAAAAACGCGGCAAGGCTGAGCGGTTTGGCAAGACGTTTTACCTTGATGGGGCAGGAAACTGGGGCTTTGGTGCTTCGGAGGTACCGCAAGGGCTCAAGCAGGCCGGCTACAACGGCGATGTCGAACTGTATGTGTGGACGATGTCGCTGAACCCTCTGATTGATCAGTTAAACATCGCGGGAGCAAAGCTTCGGGCATCACTGCTTGCCCGTAAGATTGAGGAATATCATCGGAAGTTCCCCAACAACAAGATCAATATCATCGCCCTATCTGCGGGTACCGGAGTGGCAACCTGGGCGATTGAAGACCTCGGCTCGGACACCAAGATCAACAATCTGATTCTTCTGGGTTCTTCCCTGTCACACGATTACGACATGCGAAAAGCGCTGAAGAATATGACTGGCAAGATCTACACATACTACTCGCCTCACGACAGCGTTTTGGAGACGGTGAAGATCGTGGGCACGATAGACGGAAAGCGTGGAACCGAGTCTATCGGCTTGGTTGGTCTCAAGCCGCCCCGCGGGCAGCGGGACAGAATCGTCAACATAGGTTGGGACAAGAGTTGGATCAGGCTTGGCTGGGCTGGAGCACACACTGACTGCACCAACCAGAAGTTCGTGCGTGCCGAATTGTCGAAAAACATCATTGACACAACGCAGACAAGAGGGAAGCGGAGAATGGCAGTCGCCAGCCCCGGCAGCCGCTATCCTTATGGTGGATGAGCAGGCTCTGTTCAAGCGGCGTCGGTCACCGGTTTTATCCGGCAGACTGCCTTTGTTTGATGTTGCGCCCGGACAAGCGATGCTCCACAGCGTTCGTTACTGGTCCAAACGTAGCGCCAAGCACTGAGAATGCCCCGGACAGGACCGGGTGTCAAACGCTACATTCGAGTAGAGCTTGCTCTAGCCTATCACCTTATACGAGCAGATCCTGCGCATAGACGAACGTCGCTACGGGAACGTAGCGACGTTATTTGTTTGCCGAATTCGGATCAGATTCGCCGAATCTGAAGGAAGGCTATACGCTGCTATACGGAATAAGCGCCATGAAGCGAGCTTGTTTAAGTGCCGCCTTCAAGGTCTTCTGCTCTTGAGCAGAGGTGCCAGCGCGCTTGCGAGATTGCATCTTGCTACTGGTAGTGACGAACTTGCGAAGAAGCTCGACCTCTTTGTAGTCGATGATTTCGCCGACCCAGTCCTTGCCACCGCGTTCGGGGAAGCGTTGCGTGGTGTGATAGCCGCGTTTCTTATTCTGCTTCTTCATAATACTCTCAGCCTACAAACCTCTGCTTCGAACACTCCAGTCATACTCTGGATTCGCCAACTGTCTCCGCCATGAGGCGATCGAACTCCTCTTCCGCAACTACTTCCGACTCATCGATCAGCATGATGGGGATACCATCACGGATCGGATATCGCCGTCTGGTTTGGGGATCGGTCGAATACAACCAATCACCCTTTTGAAGCACCGGCGAGCGGGACAGAGGGCAAACAAGTATGTCAAGCAGCGCCTTATTTAGTTCCTGTACCATCAGATTCATGTCCTCGCATAAGCTCTCCGCCCGGCGGAAGCGGCTGCGAAGCGACGCAGTGTAATCCACCGAACATGGTTTGACAAGGTGACCACGAACAGTTTGCCGTTACCATTCACATCGACGATAACGAGCGTTCACCAACACCCATAGCACGCTCCATTCCATTGAAGCATCTGAGCCCCCGTTCTCTCCGGTGGACTCCCCTTTCTTGATGCCACGACCGGGCGAACAACACTCTAATATGTTGTACAGGCACGTTTTACAGCAGTTTCACTAGCTCTCTCTTGAGCACTTTGCCTGTGGGGCTACGGGGCAGCTCAGCTCGGATGATCACCCTGCGGGGCACCTTGAAGGGGGCTAGATGGTGCCTGACGAACTCGCGAAGCTCGATCTCCGTCACCTGTCGACTCTCATGTAGCACCACGAACGCAACCGCCGCCTCTCCTCTGATGCGATCGGAAATAGCAACGACGGCCACCTCAACTACTGCGGGATGTTGCTCCATTATTGATTCGATCTCTCGGGGAGCCACGTTCTCGCCGCCGATAATCATCAACTCCTTGAGCCTACCGGATATGGTTAGGAAACCCTCTTGGTCCAAGTGCCCGTAATCTCCGGTGCGAAGCCATCCGTCGGAACCAACTACCCTGGCAGTCTCTTCCGGATCGTCAAGGTAACCCTTCATGATATTCGGGCCCTTGATCCAGACTTCGCCCTCTCGTCCAGCGCGAAGGTCATTGCCATCAGAATCAACAATGCGGATTGTCACTTGGCGAATGGCTTGGCCAACTGTTCCACGCCGCACATTCTCGGGAGCATTGATCGTACATACTGGAGAGGTTTCGGTGAGCCCATATCCCTGGACCAAGTGAACGCCGAAGCGACTGTGGAACTCTCTGACCGTGACATCTGAGAGAGGCTCAGCACCGCTCAGCAGCAGATAGATATCGCGGAAAAGGTCATCCGGAACGGATTTGGCGTTGAGAATCGCGTTGAACATACTGGGAATCGCGAGGAACACGGAGATGCCGTGCTTGCGAACTGCGTCAGCCACCTCGGTCGCCGAGAATTTGAAGATGCTGTGCACAGTGGCCTGCAGCACAACGGGTATAAGCACATTCGCAGTCAACCCGAATGCATGAAACGGCGGGAGGCAATTGAGAAAGCGGTGGCCTGAGGTAAGTCCGACACTCGCGATGCTATCCTCGGCATTGCTGACCAGATTGAGAAAAGTAAGTTCGACACCTTTGGGCGCGGCGGCGGTTCCCGAGGTAAACATGACCACAGCCGTATCGTTCCCATCGACCTGCGGTATCCCCGGAGCGCGGCGAAACATTTCGGCCAGCAACAAACGTTTTAGGGGCAAATCCTCCAGAAAAACAACACGCGCGGGAAGCTGGCGAGCAAGATCGGCAAAATGGCGCACGGTGAACACGACATCGAGACGGGCCGCAGTTACTATCGCCGACAGTTCATCGCCGGAGAGGAGGAAGTTGAGGGGCACGACCTGCTTCTCAGCCCAAAGCATTCCGAAGAAACACGCGCTGAAGGTGCTGCTGGCAGGCAGCATTATCCCCACTCGATGATTCTCTGTTTCACGGATAGCGACACGACGAATGGCTCGAGCAGCCAACTGAAGCCGCCGGTAGGTCAGGGTTAGACGCACATCGGAGACGGCCACGCGCCCCCCGTTCGATTCGGCAGCAGCTACCAGGTAATCAACAATCATCAATCGCCGTCCGTCCGGAAGTCATGCGGGCCCCAGCCATTGATCGGAGAGATTAATCCTTGCAGTGCTCGTTGTCCACGCGCATCATCTACATTCGAGACCCATGATGCCATGGAAAACCGATTACCAAAGAGCCCAGCGGGGTTTTGCTTTTTCTTGACAGGGAACGAATATGCCAAGAACTGCTGCAGTAATGGTCCGCGTATTCATCGCCGCTGCATCCGCCGTTTCTTTCTGCGGATGCACTCAACTTCCTGACAGCGCCGTTAGGCAACTGGACCATGCCTATAAACAGCTTGAAAACAAAAGATATGCCGATTGTGAAAGCACGCTTAATCCGGTTATTAAGGTTTATCCAACTTGCGCAGAAATGGCTCCTGCATATTACATGCGCGGTCAGAGTCGGCTCATGCAATCTCAGCGGGAATCGGCCAAAACGGATTTCAAAACTGCCTGCAATCTAACGTCGAATAGAGAGTTTCGCGCTTGGATCAACGCCCAGTTGGGCAACGTGGCCTTCGATGACCAAAGATTCAGCGAAGCCTGCATGTACTATGGGCGCGCCGTTCCTGACCTACCGCTTCTTTCTCCTGCCGATCGAGTTCTCTTCCAATACGGTACTTCCCTGCAGCGCAGTCGCAAGTTCACGGAGGCGCGGACAGTATTCGCAGAGTTACTGCAGTGCCATCCATACAGCAAGCATGCTGACGAAGCGAGACAGAAGTACGCTTGGACCGGCGAGACATTCTCCGTTCAGTGCGGCTCATTCAGCAGAATGTCCTCCGCCGAAAACAGCGCGGCGAAACTAAGGGAGAAGGGCATTGACGCGTTGGCCTATCCCGAGCACACCGCGGATAGCAAGCGCTACGTCGTTCGCGTCGGTCGCTATCGTACTCACGCCGAAGCACACAGCGTGCTGGAGCGAGTGCGTAACGTGCAGCCGGATGCTTTCATTGTGCCTTGACGCAAACTGTCCCAACCCTCACGTCCCATAATGAACAGCAAGTCTGCGCCTAGCCCCTCCGCCAGCTGCAACCAGTGAGCTGTTTGTCCACTTCCAGTAACAATAAAGCGATCCCCTTCCGATACAACCAATGCAGGGAAGCCACAACGAGCCATGGGCCTCAGGAGCCGAGGTATGCAACCAGCGAAGAATAGCAGCGGACAATCCATTCCGATCGATGACGACCAGCGCAGCAACGCTGAGCTTCTGCGCGATTACTTCCTGGCGCAGCGCCATCTACGCAAGGGTATCTGCCTGCTGAATGCCGGGCAATTCGATCTGGCCACCGACGAGTTCATGAAGTCATCTACCATGAACTCCAACACTGAGTCACTCACCGAATACCTCACGACGGCAATGACCAAATCCCAGCGGTACTCCGAGGCCCAGAGCGAAATCGAGAAACACCTGGACGAGAACCCGGACGATATCGACGACATTGTCAGGCTCTCTCTGATCCAATGGAAGCGCGGAGATTGTGACAACGCTGTTGCGACGTTGCGAAACGCCTGCCGCAAGCACGGTGAGGCCGCCGAACTGCATTTTCAACTCGGGACACTGTTGGCAGCCCGTGAGCAATTGGAGGAAGCCGAACTACGCTTCACCCAAGCCATTGCCATTGATCACACGCATCCGGAGGCTTTGGTCAGTCTGGCCTTATGCCGTGGAGCGCAACAGGATACCGTGGGAGCAGTGAAGCATCTCATCCAAGCACAGCGTCAGCAACCGGCAAGCGCCCGCATCGCTCTATTGCTCTCGTGCGCTGCCAAGGCCTGCCAGGACGCCGGCATAGAGATGAACCTTCGTGCCGTAATGCCCGAGCAGGAATCCGGCTATGCCGACGATGCCGTCGAGCAACTCGGTCGTATTCTGGAAATCGATCCGGAGTTTGCGGAAGCTCTGCTGGCTCTCGACGATTCCGAAGTTGAGAAACCAGCATTCGATTTGCTTGCCATCACCTTGAAACACGCCATAGACCGCAATCCCCGCCACGCCAATCTATACTATTTGCGAAGCAAAGTGTTGGCCAGGATCGGTCAGGCGAACGAAGCGATAGCCTCCGCGGAACAAGCCTTAACCATCGAGCCGCGCATGGTCAAAGCCCTCATCTTGCTATCCAACTTGTACCGGCAGACGGACAGACTGGCAGAGGCCACATCCCGACTCGAAAACGCCATGGAACTCGGAGCCAAGTACGCCGACATCTACTACCTCCTGGGAAACCTGTATCGAGACGCTGGAAACCTTCAACAGGCACGCTCAGCATACGAGAAGGCCTTGAGCATCAACAATCAATACGAAGACGCCAGGAACGCACTCGATTCGCTGGCCGCCTGATACTCGCCGAAGACCTGGAGCATTATGTCATACTTGCTTGAAATAGTCGGACGTGGGTTACTGGCCGAATTGGCAGCGGCTTTCCGCGGTGTACTCACCGACAACGACGATATCCCCACTGACGGCCTCGTTAGACTCACTACAGAGTTTCCCAAGAACCCCGCTCACCACATCCGCCTGGGGCTGAGAGCGATAAACGAATCGCGCCCATCCGACGCAATGGAAAGCTTCAAACGCGCCCTGCGACTACATCCTGAGAGCGTGCCGGCGACATTAGGAATGGCCGCGGCATACGATCGCTGTGGGCTGAGCCGAGAGGCGACCTCCTTCGTCGAGCAGGCCCTCCTTCTCCAACCAGAGGATCCGGCCATCATTTTCGCCCTGGGGTTCTGTAGGGAAAAACAGGGAATCATCGATGAGGCAGAAGATCATTACAAACTTGCTTTGGAATACGCACCGCATCTGCGCAACGGGCACGAAAGGCTAGCGGCGATCTATCTGCGAACCGGACGCATGCATGACGCCGTGTATCATTACGAACAACTCTGCTGGTACGAACCCGGCGATATCAACCTCTCACTTGCTTTGGCAAATCTCTACATGCGAGCCGGGCAGCCCGATCTGGCCATCAAGCGCTACCAATACGCCCTCACCATAGATCCGGATAATTGGGACGTCACTGCCGACCTTGCCTCCGCCCTCGAAGAGTCCGGAGAATACCATGAGGCTATTGCCCAATTAGAGCAGTTCGCTGCCGAGGAACCGGAGTTCGCTGATACCTACCTGCGCCTCGGCGACCTCTATGTGAGGACAGGAAACATTACCAAAGCCCTCGCCGCGTTCGAAAGAGCCGTATCCATCAACCCCGAATACCTCGATGCCCATGTCAAGTTGGGCACGCTTCATCTTAGGGAATGCAGATATCTCGAAGCGGCTCAATCGTTCAATACAGCCGTCGAGCTCAACGACCGCCTGCTCACCGCATATGTCGGATTGGGTATAGCACAACTGGAGGCCGATCAACCGGACGAAGCAGCAGCAACCATGGATATGGCAGCCGGCATCGAGCCCAACAGTACGGTTCTCTTCAGCGAGATGGCTAGGCTCCAGCTGAAGTCCACCGCAGGAAAGCAGGTAAAACGCTATCTCGAACAGCAGCCAGCAGACGAAGTCGCACAACCACCGGCAACCAAGGTTGGCGACATGATCGACGAGCAGATCGAACGCCACCAGCAGGCCGTACAGAAGCATCCTCACTATGCCGACCTGCACTACCGCCTGGGCGTCCTGCTGCGACACAAGGACCGCCTTGGCGAAGCGATTGCCGCCTTCAAAAACTCCCTTTCTATTAATCCCAATTACGTCAAGGCCCTACTGAAGTTGGGACTAGCCTACAGGGATAACAAAGAACCCCAACTAGCCATCGAGTGTTTCCAGAAAGCGCTGGCCGTCGACCCGCATGCCGTGAAAATCCACTACGAACTTGGCCTGATCTTCGCCGACCGGGAGCAGTTCGCACTGGCCATCGAGCAGTTCGAACACGCACTGAAGCAGGAACCGCACAACGTCGACTTCCGCGCCAACCTCGCCCTCGCTCTCCAGGATATGGGTCTTATCGATCGCGCCTCAGCGGCTTGGCAAGCCTTGAGCGAAGTGGCCCCCGAAACCGAACGCGGACGGGACATCCTCTGCGCCATCGGCCGACGTGAATGAACAACTAGAGCCTCAGTGTAATTCCACATCGCGCCAATATCCGCGTCGTGGCCAGTATCAACAACGTGAACACCACCGATCTCGCTATCCCCGCACCACCAGAGCCGAATCGCCCCTGCAGCAGATCCGTGCCGGCGAGCGACGCCAAAGCGGCCACCATAAACGGCAATATGTACGCCAGCAGTGGATGAGCCCCCATTGGCGAAAACCATCCGGCCCAGCGCGTGCATCCACGGACGTCCACAACCCAGTGTAATACGGCAAAAATACAACAGCAGATCCCCGCGCTATACAGACACCAGGTCGGGCTGGCATCATTCTTCGAAATGCCGTATGCGGAACGCAGCAGGTAGCCGGCCAGCAGCAGGCCGCCTCCAAAGGTCACTATCCATTTCAAACGCTCCCGAGCCGCCCCATCGCCTCCACACCCTTTCACTACAATGATAACCAGCATTCCACAAACGGTAATCGCCGAGTGACCACCAATGTGTCCGCCTATGTTGAGGTAATCACGCAGATGGCCAAGAAAATCCAGCATTCCTGACTTGTCCCCAATATACGCCGCAATCAGAATCGCGACACTGCCCATCAACCCCACCGTCTGCTTACGAAAAACCAAATACGCCAGACCCGCCACCAGGTACGCCCAGCCAATCAAACCTATGATTCCCCACCACTGAGTGCGCAGCCAGTTCGGGTTATTCATTTCACCACCCCGATAGACCCAGGCAAGGAAAACCAGTAAAGCCACCCCGGTAATCCGCAACCCCGTCTGCATGCGCCGCCGCTGCAGGCTGCCTTGGGGATACCGATTCCACACCAGCATCACACCAGTGAACATCAACAATACCCACACATCCTTGGACATGCCGGCCGCCGCACTGTTGAACCCGCGAATGTTCACCATCAATACGCCTACGATCAGCAGCCCCAGAGTCCGCACCAGGACATGGCATACGACGCTCGCTAGCGACTCCCCTCTCTTCAGTCGCCCTCCCAATGCCAGCGGAATAGACATTCCCACAATGAATAGAAACGCCGGGAACACAACGTCAACGAAGGTCATGCAGTCCGCATCAACTCCGGCATGCTTCATCCAAGCAGGTATCGCCTGTACGCCCGCTACGTCATTCACGAAAATCATGGTCAGGATGGTCAACCCTCGAAAAATGTCGACCGAAACCATGCGTATCGATTCCCTACCACAATCCCTTTCCAGCTCAGTCGGCACAACATCACCCCCCAACAAACGCCCCAACCGCTGGCGCCCCTTCATGAACACCCGGACAACAAATCAACTCTTGCGTTCCCTTCGCAAATGCACCACCATCGTACACTGCTGCGGTGCAGTTGGCCACCGCTCGATGTAAGAACTGCAATGGGAGCTTCGCATGCCCGGCAACACCATAAGGATGGCGGCCTCACCCCAAACCTACGCAGAACGCAGACGGCTCCTGGCGGAACAGCTTTCGCGCCCCTTACTGGTTTTCGCAGGACACGCGCCGCCGCGCAGCTACTTGACAAATACTCATCGCTTTCGCCCCGCATGCTCCTACATATACCTGGGAGGCCCCTACCTGGAAAACGCCGCTTGGCTCATCGAGCCTCGGGCCAACGGTAGCGACGGATGCACTCTACTGCGCATGGCCCCAGGTCCGGATGATCCCCTATGGCTCGGAGAAACCCCGTCTGACGAAGAACTGGCTCATGCAGTAGGGATTTCCGGCGCAAACGTCGTTGACGTCGATCGCCTTGGCCATCTGCTGGCCGATCGCGCGGCAGGCGCCATTGTTGCTCCCTTTCCCAATACCATTGCTCAGGCCGCTGAACTGCGCCTGCAAAACGCCAACAACGACGAACTCCTCGCCATCATCAACCTGCGACTGTGCAAGGATGACGAGGAGTTGGCGGCTATGCGTTTCGCAGCGCAAGTCGCAGCCGACGCTCACAAGGCCGCCATGCTGGCAGCCTCGCCCGGAAAAACTGAAGATGACGTCGAAGCTGCACTGCTGGCAGTTTTCACCCAGAACCATTGCGTGCCATCCTTCTCCCCCATTGTGACGGTCCGCGGGCAAGTGCTGCACGGAGCGTCAGCCGGACTAAAGCTTCAACCTGGCCACCTCGTTCTCCTTGACGCCGGCGCCGAAGAGCCCTGTGGCTATACCAGTGACATCACCCGAACCTACCCGGCAACAGGTGAATGGACACCCATTCAGCGCCATCTATATGACACTGTCCTCGAAGCAAGAAGCCGCGCAATTGCCGCCTGCACGCCAGGAGTGCGCTTCCGCGACGTGCACCGCATCGCCGCGCTGGCCATCTGCCAAGGCCTGATTCAAGCGGAACTGCTGAAGGGAAATGCTAACGAGCTGACCGAGCGTGGCGCGTACGCACTCTTCTTCCCCCACGGCGTAGGACATCTCCTCGGCCTCGGTGTACACGACATGGAGGAATTCGGCGACCTGGCGGGCTACGCTCCCGGCCGGAAAAGGGCAGAGCGATTCGGAGACAGGTTCCTCCGCCTCGACCGCGATTTGCAGCCAGGAATGACGCTCACTATCGAACCCGGAATCTACCTCGTGCCCGACATATGGAGGCGGGATGATCTGGTTTCTCCCTATGCCGATGTTGTCAACCGCAAGGCGGTCGACGCACTGCTCGCGGATGAATTCGGAGGCTTGCGTATTGAAGACAACGTCTTGGTGCGCAAAACAAGCCGCGGTGGCCCCGAAATCCTCACCGCTCAACTGCCCACTGCCGCAGACGACGTCGCTGAGATCGTGCGATCCTAAACGTAAGGAAACTGATCAAGCCTCACGAAGTCGCTCTACAGCGCCACAACAACCGGCGACTCCACGCAGTGTCTCTCCAAAAGCTCACGCTTCACGGCCACTCCGATTCCGCTGTCACCAACACGCGGCACTCTACCTCCCCAGCCGAAGCGAACGCTCCTCTCCACGACATCCTCACACATCAACAGGCCGCCGAAGCATCCCTCGCAATATTCCACTCGCGGTACGCTGCGCAGAAAGTGAACGCCCACCGAAGACAGAATACTTGTTTCTCCAACCATACACCCCAACTGAATGCCAATCCCCCGTGCACGTGCAAACCCGGCAAGGCGCATCGCCGGCAAGAAACCTCCACACTTGCTTACGCGAATGTTGAACCCGTCCGCCACTCCCAATTCATACAAGTACCGTGCATCGTCCATAGTCACCAGCGACTCATCATGGTATACCTTCATCCCCGTTCGCTCACGCAAGGGGATCAGCTCCTCCTCCCGCCCTTTGGGCAAAGGCTGCTCAACGCACGCAATCGGCAAACTCCTCCACGACTTAAGCCGATCAACAGCCTCCTGCAGCGTCCACGCACTGTTGGCATCCACCCGCAATGATCCCTTGCCTCGCCGAATCGATCGCCCGATGATCTTCATGACCGACGCCAACCGGGAATCGTCGTCAGCGAACCCCACTTTCAACTTGAAGTGACGCATCCCGGCGCAGTACGCCAACAAGCAGTTCCTCCGCAAAGAGGACACCGACTCTGACGCCAACACCATACTGTAACGAATCCGCTCTATACTTCCCGGATATCCGAATCCTGCTAATCCCAACCAACGCACGGCATCCGCCGGTGTCCGCTGTGCACAGGGCAAGTAGGCGTCCAAAAGCGCCAACTCCACACATGCCCGCGCCGCCGCGCAACCTCCACCCTCCTCCGTCAACATAGGGAGAGAGTCAATCGCCTCCAAAGCCTCGATATACCCCACCGGCCGTACTGCCAGAAACTCTTTGACAAACTCCCCCTCCGGCCCCAACAAACGCATCACCGACTCATTGGTTTCACCCGTAACATACTCGCGCGGAAGAGTCTCTCCGTAGCCTACTTGGCCATTACTCAACTCCACTTCCGCCACGATCGGTTCACTTACCGCCCGAGTCGAAGCCGCATGCGATACCTTCCGCTTCATGCGTAGCGCCAGCGGATACAGCGTTAGTCGTTTTACCGTAACCGGCCGCATCAAACCTTGCTCAACCCCAAGAATCCACGCGTCTTAACTCGCACCCGGCAACGACCGGAATACGCGTTACCTATCACGCCCCCCTCACCAGAGCAAACGTGGAGGGTCGCCTCTACCCCGCGCGTCCTCCAATCGCTCAGGCCACTGCTCAGCCAACTCATTACTATCCATATATTCGTTATAATCCACCCTAACTGCCTAAACACACCTCTCGCATCACTGCGCTACCGAAACGCCTTACGTTATCGAACCTGTAACGGCCCAGTCAGCCCATAAGCCCTGCCCCTGGCCCCCCGATTCTCAGCATCTACCCCGGGCGCGCGAAGATTGCGTTAATTGTGCCCCAATATCGCCAATTAGGCTGGATAGTATCGGCTTCCCCTGGTAGCATAGTTGTCAGTTGACCAGGATGGGAAAGAGGCAGCCCACCAAACTATGGGTCTCGCTTCTTCTGGCAGCTTCCGAGAGAGAGATTGAGTAATGACGGTGTGTACGCTCTGCGCGGGTTCTCTCCTTGCGCATAGTTAATAGGTAAGTTCTCTCTATTCGGTTCTCTCATTCAGGAGGTAAAGGAAAATGAAACTTGCAAAGGTAGCAGTTGTGGCTCTCGTGGCCATTTGTGCAACATCGGCATATGCCGACCTGCTTATTACTGAAGTTGTCGACGCAACGCTTCCGGGTGGTAACCCTAAGTACGTCGAAATCACCAACACCGGCGCCGCTGACTACACCTTCGCCGAAGGTGGTATCATCTGCCAGTCCAATGCCTACACTGACCTGGACATCGACATTCCTCTCGCAGGCGTCACCATCCCCGCTGGTTACTCCTACGTCATTCAGACCACCTACAACGACGGCCAAAACGTCTTCGAGACCACCTACGGTTTCGCTGCCGACCTTTACTACGCCAATGGAATGGGTAACGGCGACGATCGCTTCATCCTCACCGATACCGACGACAGCTCGAATCTGATCGACATTTACGGCGAAATAAATGTTGATGGCAGTAACACTCCGTGGGAGTACACTGACAGCTTCGCTTCTCGCAATTACGGCTCAACCCCGAATGGTGGCGTATTCGCTATCGGCGAGTGGTACATCCCTGGCCCGAACTTCCTTGAGGATTCCGGCGGAGATGACGTCATTGAGGCAGCCTTGATTGTCGCCAACACCAGCCCCGGTGTCTGGGTTCCCGAGCCCGCCAGCTTCGCGCTGCTCGGCCTTGGTGCCTTTGCCCTTATCCGTCGTCGCTAATACGATGACGAATCCAGGTCGAACGTCTCGACCTGCAAACTAGCAAAAAAGCGGGCCAGTCGATTTCGGCTGGCCCGCATTGCTTTTACCAGCATCCCTCTGCGCCGCTCCAGTCAGCAACTTGCCCATGGCGATGTAAGTCCAAACGTAGCGTCGAATACCGAGAGTCTGCGGGCGACGAAAACTGGGCGTTATACGCTACAATCCAACAGAGCTTGCTCCAACGATTCCAGAGTCCGCTCCGTTGCCCCCTTCTGCCCCACGACTACCTTCTGCCCCTTCCTGCCCATCTCTACCGCAGACGCCCCGTCGTGCACAAGCTCCCCGACCACTTCCACCAACTCATCTGCATCCCGAACTTGCCGCAAACCTCCGCCAACCTTCAATACCTCCGTCGGCAGAGCAAAGTTATCCATGAATTGCCCTACTACTACAGGTTTACCCAATGCCGCAACCTCCATCGGGTCCGAGCCCCCCATTGGAACCAGCGAACGCCCAACAAAAACAACATCCGCCAGGCCGTAGAACTTCCGCGATTCTCCCATCGTATCACCCAGCAACACGCTCTCCGCTGCAACCGCTCCCTCCGCGCAACCGTCAGCCCTCCGGCTGCGCCTCACGCAGGCAAACCCCGATTGCTCAACGAGCTGTGCCACCTGATCGAATCGCTCCGGCTTCCTAGGGACCAGCGCCAGCTGCAACTCCGGATCACTCCTGCGCAAACGCCGAAAAACCTCCAACAGTATGCTCTCTTCCCCAGGACCAGTGCTCCCGCAAACCCACAACTTCCGCGAACCGTCTATTCCCAATGCCAGGGCCAACTCCTCCTGCCCCTCCATCCGATCGGCAACAACGGCTGTATCCCATTTTACCGAACCGGTAATTGCCAATCGCTGTAACCCGACTCCCAACGACCCGAATCGCACGGCCGTGACATCATCCTGGGCCCCAACCCAGGACAAGCAACCAAACATTCTCCGCGACAAGGCCCCGAGTTTGCTCAACCGCCGACAACTGCGCTCAGTCAATCTGCCGTTCACCACACAAACAGGCACACCCCGGGCCGTGGCAATGGTCACCAGATTGAACCACACTTCCAACTCGACCAGTACTATCATTGACGGGCGGATCGCATCAAGCGCCGCCTTCACCGACCAGCTGAAATCGAGTGGATAGCGAAATACACTATCAGCCCCATACAACTGCACAGCTCGCGCGTAACCAGTGTCGGTAGTCGTCGAGACAACCACCTCATAGTCAGCATACCTCGTCCTTAAGCCCTCAACGATTCCGCGCGCCGCGTTGATCTCCCCCAGTGAAACAGCGTGGACCCAAATCCGCTTGCGGCTGCCTGAGTCCATCCTCAAACGCCTGGGGCCAAAAAGCTTCTCACCCCAGCCGGACCGGTTCTTTCCCTGCCGAATCATCTGGTAGAGTAGAACCGGCATATACGCCACCGCCGCCGCCAAGTACAAAATGTTCGCAACCCAAGCCATGACGGCAGATCCTATGATCCAACCGCAATATGGGCAACACGCTCTACTTCACCACATTGACACCTGCCCGGCCGAATGTATAAAACAGCTCTTGGGCGGTATCCGGCTGCGATTGCCGGCGCAACCCAACACACACCCCGCGGCCGCCGCCGCATATGATGGAAAGAGCTAACCCGAATGACAAAGAAGCCGCATACGACCGAGACGGACGACACGACCGAGGCACTGCCCACCGCACGCCGAGTAGCAATGCTCAATCGCAACGACCGCCTCTTTCACGTCATCCTCGCTCAGCAGCTCGACCGCGAAACCATCGACACTCTCTGCAAACTCTCGGAGATGATCCGCAACATCGCCGAAAGCAGGCAAGGAATGCAATTTCTCCGCAGCCTGCTCAGTCACAAGCGAGCAATGCTCTACTTCATCCAACCCTCAACCAGGACTTTTCTCTCCTTCGCCTCCGCCTGCCAGATCCTGGGAATGACCTACGATGAGGTGCGCAACCCCTCAGTCTCCTCCGAGGTCAAGGGTGAAACTGAAGACGACACGGTTCGCGTGCTTGCCCAGTATTTCCATCTTATCATAATGCGACATCCTACTGAGGGATTCGCCGAGAGAATGGCTCACGACCTTGATGCATTGCACATGTCCATCCCCATTTTGAACGGTGGTTCCGGACAAGATCAGCATCCCACCCAAGCACTGCTTGATATCTACACTCTGCACCGCAGTTTCGGCAGAACGTCCATCGAACGCGGCCTTACCGATTTCTCCCAGAACAGGTTCGAGGGCAAGACCATAGCCTTCGTTGGCGACCTCAAGCGTGGCCGAACAGTTCGCTCCCTCGCCTACCTCCTCTGCCGCTACCCGGGAGTTCGCATGATCTTTGTCGCGCCCGATCAGCTGCAGATAGAAGAAGACATCCAAACATACCTCAAGCGCTACGATATGACCTTTGAGTTCGCCGATGACCTCGCCTCAGTCATTGGTGAGTGCGACGGTGTTTATATGACCCGCCTTCAAGATGAGTACGACATCAACGGCGAGTCGAAATCAATCGACTACTACCGTTATGCCTTGACGGCAGACATGAAAAACAAGTTCAAACCGGATCTGGCCATTATGCACCCGCTGCCCCGCCGCAAGGAACTTGATCGCGCTCTCGATACCGATCCTCGCGCCAGATACTGGGACCAAGTGCAAAACGGAATGTGGATGCGCGCCGCCATTATCGCCTACATATTCCACAGCGATTCGGCCATCCTGGATTACTACCAGAATCACTATCTCTACTGATAGAGCGTTGTTCCTTCCGGTTCATTGCGCTATGAGTCCAGGCCAGACGCGCCAAGATTAAAACCCACCGGAGAGAACTATAGCGTTGTAAGTCCAAGCGTAGCGTCAAACACCGCGAATCTACCGGAGAAAACAGGCGTTCAGCCGCTGCACTTGGATAGAGCTTGCTCTAGCCTCCAACACCTGGCAACACTCACTCTTCCCGGAAGCGAGCGGCCTCCAACTCCTCGCGCAGCTCCGGTACGATGTATATACTGTTAATCTCGGCCAATTGGGATATTTCGGTAATACAACTATCGCATTGTGTGGCAATATCAGCAGAGGAGTCGATAAACAGTACTCGATCACCCTTAACGGCGCACAAACCTCCCCCTTCCCCACCGAGAGGCACGAAACGAACGGTAATATCAAGCTGCTTCACTATCTCCACCAACGCTTCAAGCTTCGTCTGCAAATCCATCTTCAACCCGCCTTCAAGTTTTTGCCCGCGCATAGCCGATATGAATCGCGCAAGACCCGACTACATCCACGAGGAATATATGCCCGATCAAACCCAAGCCTCCCCGGAAATCTGCTCCAGTAATCCCAACTACACCGATACCGAGCGCCGGCTTGTCGCTCAGTTCGAGAAACTCGAGCAGCAATTCGTATTACTCAAAGAGCAGACCCGGCAAGCGCAAACGCTGGCATCCCTCGGAACTGCCGCGGCCATGCTCGCCCATGAGTTCAACAATCTCATGACGCCCGTTGTCAGCTACGCCAAATACGCAGTCGACTCCGAAGACCCCGCGCTGATGACCAAAGCCCTTCGGCTCACCCTCAAGCAGACCGATATAGTTTCCGCCATGTCCGACCGCATTCTAGGTCTCGCTGTCAACGAAGCCCAGAATATTCAATCAGTCAACTTGCGACAAAACGTGGAAGAGGCCATCCTCTGCCTCTGTCGCGATCTCTCAAAAGACAGTATCAAACTGATCAACAATGTCGAAGAATCTATCCACGTCTCGGCAGACCCGCGACAGCTGCAGCAGGTATTCTTCAACATGCTTATCAATGCCCGGCAGGCGATCGACCACCGCAATGGCAAAATCAGGATAGAAGCACACAAGCCAGATGATGATTCCGTTGAAATAACCATTACCGACAACGGATGTGGCATCAAAGAGGAGATTCTCGACAGCATCTTCGACGAATTCTTCACCACCAAGGGTCAGCAAAAGGGCAAGAAAGGATCTGGATTGGGTCTAGCCCTATGCCGTGACATCGTCACCGAACATCGTGGCCATATCGCCGTAGCCAGTGAAGTAGGCAAAGGCACCACCTTCACCATAAGGCTGCCATCAGCCGTTTAGAGCTTAATCGCAGCCTTATTACGGCGATGTAAGTCCAAGCGCATCACCCCACCGCAAGAACCAAACGTAGAAACCGGGCCCTGGACGCTGCACCTGAACAGCGGTTGTTCCCCACTCCATCATCGCCACCTCCATTCTCAAAGACCGCCCGATCAGCCCCATTTCAGACTCCGCCACCACCACTTGCAGACCGACCCTAACATGCTCCTGAGCACGTTTTTCTAACTTTTTTTTTCGCCCCTGGCGCTAGCGCCACCCCCGTTTTTCGACCCTACTCTCCCCACCCGGTCAAAAAAAAGCGGAACACCTGCGCCCTTATTATATATGGCAGGGAGTATCTACTGCCTGCCCACAGCCGAACCAGCCGTCACTCGTCTCACCCCTGACGTCAGACTACTGCCAGTCAACGGGGCGAGGCCGGGGCTCATGCTCTGTCCCTGAACGGAACTTGCTCCAATCGATCAGCATCCCCTGTCGAACTTCTTCGCCCCCGACAACGATGCCTTACCGTCACTGCGGCTTTGCGTCCGCGTGATTCATCCTCCGACGCAACCACCAAGGAGATCGCCGAAAATGATCAAAAACGACTCGATTCGCTACCAAACAACGCCACAAAAGTCCGAATTCGACCAAAAATCGACCCGAAATCGTCGCTTCTGCAATGCCGCACCGCCGTTTTTGAGCCGATTATCGCCCTTCAGCTTGATCACTGCGCGCCAAATGCACGGTAAATGTCGCCTAAATGCACGATATTGCACCCTTGGCGCCTATAAAAACGCCGATTTTTCTAACCCAAAACCCCAAATTCGCCCCCTTGAAACCCCAACTTCCGATAATCATTCACGTAACCCTTTGCCCGTATTCTCCGGCAACGGCGCGTCCGAAAAACAGCCATTTCCTTTTCCCATATATGGTGATTAACCGCATCGCAACCGTTGCATTATCGCCACACGCAATGTTGCCATTGGGCGACAGCTCGCTTACTCGGCCAATATAGAATGCCGATACACCCAGATATGGCGGCACGAGGCCGACATGCGAAAAACACTGCAGGCAATCAAGCGTATCACTACCAGAAAGCTCAAGAACAATCATGACTTTCAACGACAGTGAAAACCTGAACCACAACCCCCTTGAGCTGGTCCTTCCGGCCGATACCACCAACCTCGTAAGTGGTGTCCCAATGGCAGTGGCCATCCTTGACGCCTCTCTCAAACTGATGTACATGAATTCTCAAGCGGCTCAGCTCTTCAGCTCCGAACAACCTATTCTCCAGCAGCTTGCTTCTCTCCGCTCGGCTCGTGACATCATCAACTGGGAAACCGAACTGCACCAGGCCCTTGAATCGGGAACCGCCAAACACTGGCAAGCCGCTGTCCTGCAAAACTCAACAGCGGGAATCGAACATACACTCAACATCAACGTCACTCCACTCGCGCTGGGGCCGAACGGGAAAAGACCTGGCTTGGTTATTGCCGCAGACGATATAACTCACCAAATCAACCTCGAAAGAAGGTTGGTGGGAGCCGAAAGCATGGCCGCTGTCGGCAAACTCGCCGCCCGCGTCGCCCACGAACTGAACAACCCCCTCGACGGCACACTCCGCTACATCAACCTCGCCGCCAGAATACTGGCGGACGTTGATGACCCGCGGGTGCACAAGTATCTGAATGAAGCTCGGCAGGGACTGATGCGCATGGCGCAAACTGTGGGAGATCTTCTCAAGTTCTCTCGCAATACGCCAATGCTGAAGGATAACGGAAATATCAACTGGATTGTCGAGGAAGCCATCCATTCCCTCAGTGAATACGCCGACACCAACAGCGTCTTCGTTACTGCCGCTTTTCACAATGACAAGCAGATGCCTTCCATCGAGGGCACCAAACTCTTTCAGATATGCTGCAATCTCATCAAGAACGCGATCGATGCCATGCCCGCCGGCGGGCGACTGACTATCACCACCGGCGTCGTGCATGAGCAAATACTCATTCGCTTCGCCGATACCGGACCGGGACTGCCTGCTGATGTCGGCAAAGTATTCGAGCCGTTCTATACAACAAAACCCCAAGGCAAAGGCACCGGCCTGGGATTGGCAATCTGCAAAGAGTTCGTCGAGCAACTGGATGGATCCGTGGAAGCGGTCAACGCTGCCGAAGGAGGGGCAGAATTCACAATTAGGATTCCCCTAACAAGCTGCCGCCCGGTGCCGTAAGCAAGCGGTCTTGTCATCTGTGCCCGGAGCAGTTCGACGTATAAGGAGATAACCATGGCAACGAGCAAACCCGGAATACTCGTAGTCGACGATGACAACATAATCCTCGAATCTCTCGTGGAAATGCTCTGCCTGGAAAACTACAACGTGAAGGGAGCCACGGGACTGCAGGCTGCATTGGACATCCTCCAGAGACAGCCGATCAACCTCATAATCTCCGACATAAACATGTCAGGAGGAGACGGGTTTGAGTTGTTGCGAGTCGTCAAGCAGCGCTGGCCTGAAACGGCAATCATCATGATCACCGGGTACGGGACCATCGAGAGTGCAGTAGAAGCCATCAGAATGGGGGCTTACGACTACCTGACAAAACCAATAGTCGACGACGAAATCCGCTTCGTTGTCGAGCGTGCCCTCCATCAGCAATCATTGCTTCTGGAAAACAAGGCCCTAAAAAGCCAACTCGATATGCGCTTTGGGCTGGACAGTCTCATCGGACACGATCACCGGATGCAGCGTGTCTACGACCTCATCGATGCCGTCGCTCAATCCAACGCCAATGTTCTCATCGAAGGCGAGTCCGGCACGGGCAAATCCCTTGTCGCCAAGGTTATTCACCACCGCAGCGACAGGCAAACCAAGCCGTTCGTCGAAGTCGCCTGCGGCGCCATTCCCGAATCTCTGCTCGAAAGCGAGCTCTTCGGCCATGTGCGCGGGTCATTTACCGGCGCTATCGCCGACAAGGTTGGGAAATTCAAGGCTGCCGACGAAGGCACGCTCTTCCTTGACGAAATAGCCACAGCTTCCACAGCTCTGCAAGTGAAGCTTCTACGGGTAATTCAGGAGCGACAGTTTGAAGCGGTGGGCAGCAACGAAACGCAAACAGTCGATGCGCGGCTGATCTTCGCCACCAACAAGAATCTCGAGGAGGAAGTCGATGCCGGCACTTTTCGTCAGGATCTGTATTACCGCATCAACGTAGTGACCATAACCGTACCGGCTTTGCGCGATCGTTTGTCGGACATCCCGCTGCTCGCGGAGAAGTTTCTCTCAACGCTATCGTCGCAATCGAAGAAATCGATGTCTGGCTTCACTCAAGAGGCTATGGAGTGCCTGCAGAGATACAGCTGGCCCGGAAACGTCCGCGAGTTGGAAAACGTTGTTGAAAGAGCGGTTGTACTCTCCCGCGCTGGCAAGATCGAAGTAAACGATCTGCCTCCCAAGCTGGTCAGCTACGCTGGCGAACCCGTATCCTTCGATGTAACTTTTCCACCAACCTCCCTGAAGAAGGCGATGGAGGGACCGGAGAGAGCGGTGATCGAAGCAGCTCTCAAAGCCAACAACTGGAACCGCCAGCTTACAGCCGACATGCTTGAGATAAACCGTACGACACTCTATAAGAAGATGAAGCGCTACGGACTCGAGTATGAGCCGATGGCCTCATCTTAGAGTAAATGCAGCCTGATCACCGGCCACTCTTTCCAGCACCGATGATCTGCCAAGTACTGTACAGCCTGACGCATTTGTAGAGATTGTAGAAATCCAATCGCACTGAACCACCTCGTCAACTCCCGTACCCGTCGCCAAGCAACCTTTCGATTGTTCCGATACGACCTGCAAAGGAATCGTGCGTGCCAACAGTATCCTGACTGTCTCCGCTACCAGCCGTTGCGGCGCGGGCACCGGGGCCACTATGTGGCACTGCCGCTTATTGCATGACTTGCTCACCATGCTCGTGTGCACGCTACGTGTTCCGTTGGGAGTTGCTTGATGGCCAAGGTTCTAGTGGTTGATGATCTGCCGGATAATGTCACTCTTCTCGCCAGTGACATAGCAGATGCCGGGTATGAGGTGCTCACCGCCACTAGTGGAAGGCAGGCTTTGGAGATCATCCACGAGCATGGACCTGAGATAATCGTAACTGATTGGATGATGCCGGAGATGAGTGGCCTGGAATTGTGTCAGGCCATTCGGGCTTCTGAGGGAATTGGAGTAGCCTACATAATCGTGCTCACCGCCCACTCTGACGAGGAGCAGCTCATCAAGGCCTTTGAAGCTGGAGCTGACGACTTCCTGTCAAAACCCTATCGCGAGCCGGAGCTTGCCGCCAGAGTAAACGCAGCGGTGAGGATAGCGACTCTGGAGGCTAATCTTGCCAAGGAGCGTCGTGCGGTCTTCAAGGCGAACGCAGAACTGGCCGTGCTCAACGACAGACTGCACGCTTTGGCGACAACTGACGAACTCACCGGCTTGCATAACCGCCGTGAGGCCATGTCTGCTCTGGAGGAGCATTGGGCAAACGCAACTCGCAACAAGACTCCCCTGTCATGCATAATCTTCGATATCGACCACTTCAAGCGTTTCAACGACAACTACGGTCACGATGTCGGGGACATTGTACTACGAAAAACGGCTGCAACGCTCACTAAGGCCCGGCGAAAAGGCGAGCGCGTCTACAGAATCGGTGGCGAGGAGTTTCTCCTCATTCTACCTCACGCCGATCTCAAACAGGCAACGCAGGGCGCGGAGAGACTGAGAATCGCGGTTGCGGAAAACGTAATCACGCATAAGGATTTACAACTACCGGTAACGATAAGTCTCGGCGTGGCTCAAAGAGGAGCAGAAACCACGTCACCTGCCGACTTGCTCAAGAATGCCGACGAGGCTCTCTATCAAGCGAAGCAGTCTGGCAGAGACCGTGTATGTGCTCACACTTTGACTGATGCCGCTCCGGGTGCGACCGCTAAGGTCGAATTGCCGGCCGCCAGCCCGATTTAGCGGGAGAAGACCATGGCCAAAGTACTTGTTGTTGATGACGTACCTGACAATGTGAAGCTGCTCAATTACGACCTGTGCGATGAGGGTTATACAGTAGTATGCGCCAGCAACGGTCGTGAGGCCATCGAGCTCGCTCGCACTCAACAGCCTGATGTAATCCTGCTTGACGTGGCGATGCCGGGCATGGATGGAATCGAGGTATGCCGCCGCCTCAAGGAGGATGGCATCACTGAGTCCATTCCCGTCATAATGGTATCCGCAATGGGCCAGGAAGATACGGTGATTTCAGCTCTCGACACCGGCGCCCTCGACTACGTGTCCAAACCGTTTTCCATTCAGATTGTGCTGGCACGAGTACGATCCGCCGTAAGAATTAAGACGTCACACGACACAATCGTCCGTATGAACCGGCGATTGGCGGAACTCAATGATCAGGCTCACCAGTTCGTAGACAACGTGTCTCACGAGTTCCGCACACCTTTGACAGTAATCAAGGAGTTTACTTCCATCCTCGCTGACGGTCTTGCCGGAGATCTCAATCAGGAGCAGCTTGACTACCTGGACATCGTCGCCAACAGAATCGACGACCTCTGCTTCATGGTCAACGATATGCTCGACATCAGCAAGTTGGAAGCCGGCCTGCTCACCGTCTGTCGCCGTGAATGCAATCTTTGCGACATTACGGAACACGTTAGATCAACGCTCGAACGCAAGGCGCGTGGAAAGAACGTGTCCATTGCCATCGACATACCCTCTGATATTCCCAAGATTCGTTGTGATGCTGAGAAGATCGGACGAGTAATCATCAACTTGGTAGTCAATGCCGTCAAGTTCGTTGACGAAGGCGGGAAGATAGAGCTTCGAGCACAGGCAGTCGAAGACTCTCCTCATGTGACTGTAAGCGTAATCGACGACGGTCCGGGGATCGCTGAGGACAATCTCAAGGCCATCTTCGAGCGTTTTCGCCAAGTGGAGGGCAGTGCTCGCTCGAGCACAAAGGGCTTTGGGCTAGGGCTCAACATAGCCAAGGAACTTGTGCACATGAACCTTGGGCAAATGAACGTTGAAAGCAAAGTCGGGGAGGGAAGCACATTCTCCTTGACTATTCCCGTCGCCGACCCTGGTCGCTATATGCGACATTGCCTCTCGCAGCCCATGCTGTTTCGTGATGACACTGAGTTTGTATGCATGACGGAGGCCAAGGTGCCGGAGCAGACTTCACCAGAGATGTTGCATGAGGTTGAAGAATTCATGCAACACCTTACACGGCAGGAGGACTTGCTGTTTTCACCAGGCCCTGCTCGCTGGTTCCTCGTTACTCTTGCCAACCGGGCCGATACATCTCAAATGATGACCAGGATCAGCAAGGCCTGGTCAGAGGCGAACAGGAACCGCCCAACGGGTCCTCTGCCCAACCTGAACTTGGAGAATCGGGGTTCCTGGAGGGTGGGAAATGAACAAGAGGCGTTCCTTGAGTTCTTCCTGGCAGAGTTGCGGGGAGGCGAGAGAGATTATGCCCAGACGGCCCAAGTTTCAGAGTGAATAATGGTTTCACTTAAGGAATACGAAACCACGGGCAGTGGCCTGACAAACTGGATGAGTTCTGCGAAACGACCAAAGGAATGGCAGGAAGAAAAGTTCTGATAGTTGAGGATGACACACAGGTGAGCCAAGCGCTTTCCATTCGCCTGCGCGCGGCCGGTCTTGAGGTGATCACGGCTCGTGATGCGTACCAAGCCATTCAAGAGGAGCGGCATCATCGACCAGACGTTGTAGTATTGGACGTGCGCATGCCCGCCGGCAACGGATTCAAGATACACGAAGGGTTCAAGCGATTCTGCGATTTCTGTGCACCTGTGATTTACATCACTGGCCAGGGTGATGAGGAGGATGAACGAAGAGCCAAGGCTCTTGGAGCTGTTGCCTTTTTGCGAAAGCCTGTGGAATCCACGACTCTGCTCGACATTATTCAACAAGCGATTGGTAGTGATGCCTGCAGTTCAGTTGACTAGCTATCGGTCGCCCCTTGGAGATTAAGCCCATTGGCAGCTCAAAAGATTCTACTGATCGACGACGATCGAGAGATCGTACAAGGACTGAGCATCCGACTGAAGGCTGCCGGTTACGAAACACATTGTGTTTTCGACGGGCAAAGCGGCATCGACGCGGCCATCCAGAACGCGCCCGACGCGATCGTGCTTGACGTCAGAATGCCCGGCATGGATGGTCTGACGACATTACAGGAGTTTCGCAAGAGGCCGGTCACCAAGTCCATACCGGTGATTGTTTTGTCAGCCAGCGTGGTTGACCAAGCTCGGGCCCTGAAACTTGGAGCGCGGTACTTTTTGGAAAAGCCTTACGACACAAAGAAGCTGACGGCAGCTCTCAGGGCAGCCATTAGTGAAAAACAGCAAGTGGGAGCGGACTAGGCAATGGATTCTAAACAGGTATTGATTGCAGATTCAGATTCAGCCAATGTGAAGGCTCTTTCGGAACGATGCCAGCACATCGGGCTCAAAGTGCGTACATGCGGCAATGCGCTAGCCACTCTGAATATGATCTACGACAGTCCGCCGAATTTGATAATCACTGAAGTAGACCTGCCCGGCGGCAACGGGTTCGGTATATGTGAGATGCTGCATGGAGATGAGAACCTCGCGAAAATACCTGTCATCATTCTCACTTCCAAGTCCGACGATGTGACCAAGACAAAATGCCAACAACTCGGTGTTCATTACGTTCTGAAATCGATCGACGCCTGGGATGTACTTCATCCTATGCTGAGCGATCTACTTGCCATGAAGCCGACTTTATCTGAGGAGTTGGCCACCCCCATAGCCACTTCGTCGCAATGGCAGCCAACTTCCACGAACCAACCGACGGTTCTGGTGATTGACGACGATCCACATGTTGCCCGCGTGATGGAAATCCGCCTGAGACCGTACGGAGTGCGCATTCTTCGGGCTTTCAGCGGCATGCAAGGGTACAGCGTGGCCACCCAAGAACGTCCTGATGTAATCATCTGTGACTTCATCATGCCCGAAGGAAGTGGGAACTTCATCTATGGCAAACTAGCCAGCCATGAAGCAACACGGAACATCCCCGTCATCTTTCTCACAGGGAAGAAGATAGACGGGCGCAAGGACTTTGGTCTGGCCCGCGAGTTGACGGCCATGGGCGCCGCCGCCTTCATCACCAAACCGTTCGACTTCGACGAGTTACTGAACGAGTTGCGGAAGCTCATCACTCTCCCAGCGAAGCCGCAGCCCATAGCCTGATCTGCCCGAGTCACGTACCGGATACTGATTTCCACAATATCTCCGCTACATCTTTCGGTTGAGGCTGCTCGCCCGAAGCCGCGTCCGGCGCATCAGCCAGACTGCTGATGCAGAAGGGGCAGGCGCTGCACAACACAGTCGCTCCGGTGGCCGTCAACTCTTGGACCCGCAGGTGGCTCACGCGCAGTTCGCCACGTTCCTCGCTTTTGAAGTACTGGGCCCCTCCGCCGCCGCAACAGGTTCCTTTGTCGAAGCTCTTTTCTGCCTCAACAAGCTGGACACCGGGCACACTTTGCACAATGTCCCGGGGATCCTCGTAGATTCCGTTGTACCTCCCAAGATAGCACGGATCGTGGTAAACAATCTTTCTGTTTACGGCATGCTTTGCTGAAAGGCGTCCTTCAGACAGCAGCTTGGCGAGCAGTTCTGTGTGGTGAAGCACGTTGCAGCTACTACCGAAATCGCAGTACTCGTTCTTCAATGTATTAAAGCAATGCGGGCAGGCGGTCACGATGTTCGCAACAGCATATCTGTTCATCATTGCCACATTTGCTTCGGCCAACTGCTGAAAGAGAAACTCGTTACCGGCACGCCGAGCGGCGTTGCCTGTGCAATGTTCCTCGACTCCAAGCACAGCGAAGTCAAGACCAGCCTGCCTCAGGAGTTGTACCGTTGCCCGGGCAATTCGCATAGCCGAGGAATCGTATGCCGCAGCGCATCCCACCCAGAAGAGCCATTCGGCATGTCCGACGTCAGCAAGCACTGGGACATCGAGGCCCTCCGCCCAAGCCATCCGCTGATCCTGTGCGAAACCCCAAGGGTTTCCGTCCCGCTCCAAGTTGCGAAACATGTTTGACAGGTCTTCCGGCATCGCGCCTGCCTGCTGCACTTGAAAACGCCGCATATCAACAATCTTGTCGACGTAGGTGATGAATACGGGGCACTCCACTTCGCATGCCCGGCAAGTCGTGCACGCCCAAAGAGCCTCAGGGATTACAGGGCCGGAAGGCGACACAACGTTTGCCGTATTAGCGCATGAGGGGTTTGCCTGCCCTGGCCTTCTTCCATAGACGTCGTCGCGTAGAGCAACGGTTAGCTCCTTGGGCGATAATGTTTTTCCAGTACGCCTGGCAGGACACACTTCGCTACAGCGCCCGCATTCCGTGCAACTGTACAGATCGATCACTGCCTTGGCAGACAACGCGTCGATCTGCCCGAGCCCCAGGGGCTCCTCACGCTCAGCCATACCTTCCAGATCATGCATACTCTGCAGCCGGCCGGCCGGTTCCAGGCGTTGCAGGTACACATTGACAAAGGCAGTGATCTCGTGGAACTGTTTGCAGTAGGGAAGGTAATTTAGAAATCCAAGTATGAGGCATATGTGCATCCAATAAGCACAATTGCGAATAGCATGAAGATGATGGTCATGCAATTGTCGTAGCAGCACCGCCGTCGCAGTTCCCAATGGCTCCCATACCGAGTTCGAGCCACTGCGCAGGGCAAGCCCAGATGCATCATAGAGAACGTCACTTGCCATCAGCGCAGCAAGGATAATCAGAATAAGAAGCCCCTCGAAGTTGAGTGTCATGCGCTGCAAGCGGCGCAACACTCTGAGGTAGAAGAAAACGGCGACGCCCAGCATTACCAAGACGATGCTGCAATCCTTGGCCAGGGAGTATGCATTGCCCAAAACCGTACCGCGATGGAATAGCCACAGCCCGAAATCCTGGTCGGCCACGTATCCTCGGGCAAACAACATAATCCCTCGAAGCAGCAGCATGGCGCCACCAAAGAAGATCAATGCGTGAGCGACACCTGGCAGCGGTTGTCTGAACAGGCGCCATTGGCCAAACCCGAACTTGACAAGCAACCAAAACCGATAGCCCCTACGGTCAACAGGCCATTCGAGACCAGCCTGCAGGAGTGGTCGGATGCGCCGCGGAACGGTCCAGCCGCAGAACAGCGTCAAGCCTACCAAGAGAAGAAACGTCATCGCCCATGGACTCAATAGCTTTGACTCCTTTTCGGATCCTCGGTCACTGTAACTGCTCCGGCGGTAGTCAGCGCCGACGGATGCTTTGCCGGAAGCGTTCGTCTGCGTAGAGCCCGGCGCTGTCCCACGGCGGCAGGTACATCCGTCTCTCGCTCGACGCATCTACCTCCAGAGCAAACTCTGCTCAAGTGTAGCGTCTGGTGCCCGGTTTTCTTCGGTGGATTCCGGGGTTTGACGCCACGCTTGGACTTACAGCGCCGTAGGAACCAGCTGGGCACGAGCCCCGAGCCAGATTGTGTTCTGGAGTGCCCTGCACGGGACGATCGCGAGAATCGGGAGGCGGAACCACCATCGGCCCAACAGAGCTAGCCGTATGCCAATTGTCAGATGAAGAAAAGGGGAGGGAGTCGATGGCCTCTTCCCAGATTCGGGCCGGAGAGGAAATGAGCGGAAGAGTATGTATCGCCATCGACTCCCTGTGTCGTGAACGCGAAAACGCGTTGCAAATACTGTGCCAAAGCGTGTTTAAAGCCTATGAATGCGATTTCAGTGTAGTGAATGTGATTATTATAAGTCTGCTGTGATATCAATCACAGCTCAGGTGAGAATTTCACACCAACAGCATCGGAACTTTCCGCTGAGGGCGAGATGACCGAGCAAGGAGGGTATGACGAGGTCAGCGCACGGCCAACTGCGCAGACTGCTGGGAAGCAGGAGCCTTTGCGGAGCAAGTATCGGCCGACAGCAGGTCGGTTGGGCAGGAAGGTGCTACAAGCCAGCCTAGAAGAACTCCACTCCCAGTTGAGCCAGCGAAGCGAACAACACTGAGAAGGTGAGGAAGAGTAATGCGAAAATAGTCATTTAGTAGCTCCGTACAATGATCAGGTCGCTGTCTGCTCAACGCGGCACGCGCCAGCGACACGGGCATCCATTCTCTCGGTGGCCAGTGAAACAGCAAAGTTCGTTCTGCACGAACGCAATTCAACATAAACGATATCGGGCTTTTGGAGGCTTTTATCAACGAAATTCCTCTTGGTGTACGTGGTTGTGGTAGAGTAGGCGGGTGATCTTGACGATTGTCTGCATGCCAGATAAGCTCTCGGCCACGACATCGCTGATCAGGATCGCGGCTCTACTCCGCGATCAAGCGTGTTCGGCCCCTTCGTCTAGTGGCCTAGGACACCGGCTTTTCATGCCGGCAACACGGGTTCGAGTCCCGTAGGGGTCAGTTAGTACTCTCAACATTTAGCGAGGGTGGGCGGTAACCTCGTGTATTCGGCGTCGTTATGGGGAACAGGCGCGTCGTCTTCGGTTGCACTTCTGAAGTCTTCTCTGTAGGTCTTAGGCAGTATCCGTCAACAACATTGCTAAGCCCTGGAGCTTGAGCAAGCTCCATTCAAATGTAGTGCCTGAAGCCAAAGTGAGCACGTGGGAGAGGAGGAAAGGCTGTTTTCCCGAAAGGCCCCCTCAGCACGTTTTGTGGTCTGTGCCGTAGGGCAAGCTAAGTTCGAAGACGGTGCCGCCTTCCTGAGAAGTGGTAAAGCTCACTTCACCTTTGAGCAACGACTCGCCAATAAGCTTCATGGAGAAGGTTCCCATACCGCGTCCTCCCTCGGACTTAGTAGAGAAGTATCTTTGGAAAACACGCATAGCAACCTTCTCTGGAATCGGCTGTTTGTTCCAAACGCGGAATCGAACATTCTCGCCCACGGTGTCGGCAGCCACTTTGACAGAGTCGCCCTCTCCGCCAGCCTCGAAGCCATTGATCACCATGTTGACCAGCACGCGAATCAGCAGTCCAACGTCTGTTCGAAGCGTGCTCTCGCAACAGGGAACTTCAACGATGAGTGACTGCCCAAAGTCCGCAGCTCTATCTGTAAGTATCCTCTCGATACGGCTGAGCACTTCGCTAGGTAGGACCTGGTCGTCTCTGACATCAAGCTCACCTGCGTCCTCCTCGCAAAGAAAGCGCTGCATGCTCACCTCGCGTATCAGCACATCGGACAATTCCTGAATAGTAGCCAACAACTCCGCCTGCCTTGCGCTGGAACTGCGTCCAACCATTTGTGCCGAGCCGGACAGCGCTGTGATGACAGTACTCACATCGTGCAGGAAGGTGCGTTCAAGGGCCATTCGACGTTGTTCGTCACTCACGTCACGCATACAAACAACCAGCAGTTCTTCCCCGGCAAGATGGAGTGGGCTGCAGCGCACGACGAAGATGCGATCCACGGGAGTGTCACTCTTGCCGGTCGACAACACACACATGCGTTCCTGTGTTTGACCGGTTTCCTGAGCAGCTACAATAGCAATCACAGCTCCGCAGGTTGAGCAGAACCTGCTTGTGCCACACCCTTCCGGATGATCCTCTGCGTGGATACAATCGACAGCTTCACCTGGCCGTAATCCCAATGCCGCCTCCGGATCGTGCAGCCCCAGGGCCTCAAGGAAGGTGTGATTAACGGCCAGTATCTGGCGATGCTGATTCAGGACAGCCACCCACCCTCCGAATGCAGTCATAGCAATATCGACGAGGGGGTTGTTGGCTATCTTGGCAATGCACTGGCGCAGATCCTCTTCAGCTGCGCGCTCGGCGGCTGCAAAATAGGTTTTTGGGGAGCTGGTTTCGTCCATTTGGCATTCCACAATGGGCATGGGCCTGTCTTCCATGCTAATACAACAGAGTTCGCAGATCCCAGTGCCCCGCCGAGCACACGGCACTCGACGGAGATACCCAGCTTCAAGCAATAGTGTCCCAAAAAGCCACAATCGCAGATCGTCTGCAAACCCATTGTTATTTTCGGAGAGACTACTGCGATGTGCAAGAACAAAGTTGAGGCGACGATGTCAGTGCATTGGCAGAACGAATCAGTTCACATAGTACGAAGCCACAGAGAACAGCACATTGCAGGTGGGATCGCGGTGGTGGCCGGACAGGGCGCATGTCAAGTGAGGCATGATGGGAGTGATTCAGCGCGACTCTGTACTGACGGCCCCCTTTGTGGCCCGTTGTCGCCTGCACGGATAGGCGGTGCGTGTTGTCAACCACAGTGGTCCGGCTACCGTCGATTGACCTGCAACTGACTGATTTTCGCAGGGCAGAGAGCGCCCGCCTAGCCAGTTGTTTTTGGTGTTCCAAGAACCGTGGTTCTTTATACTTTGCCGGCCTATTGTTTTTTAGCAGAATAGTTGCTCATGTATTAAACCAATAACGGCACGGAGTTTGAGATCGATGATCAACGTAGTAGATGTTACTCAGCATTACGGCATTCGGCCTATCATTCGCGATGCAAACCTGACGGTTCGGTCGGGCGAAATGGTTGCGGTGATGGGTCCGAACGGCATGGGTAAAAGCACACTACTCAAGACGATGGCGGGCATTCTCAGCCCTCAGAAGGGGCATGTTGAGATAAACGGTCTGGTTCGTCGTCAATCTCCGGAGGCTGAGCTATCGATTCGCAGGCAAGTGGGCTATTTGCCAGACCACCCATGGCTTCCCAAACGCTCGTCGGGGCGTGATTTCCTGCTAGCGGTCGGCCGTGTGTATCAGGTAGCAGAAGAGAGGCTTTTCGACCACATAGACCGCCTCTTTGGTTTGTTTGACCTGAGAGACAAGGGCGATTCGTCGATTATGACCTATTCCAACGGCCAGCGAAAGAAGCTGGCGGTGTGTGCGGTGTTGGTGGCTGAACCGCCGGTGCTGCTCCTGGATGAGCCATTCACTGGCGGTCTGGACCCGTCGGGTATATTCGCTCTCAAGAGAGTGCTTCACAGCTTGGCGGAGCGCGACGACGTGACGATCGTGATGGCAACGCAATTACCGGAGATGGCAGAGGAACTCGCCCACAAGGTCGCAGTCCTGCGTGAGGGAAAGATCATTGCATTCGACACGCTGAAGGGTTTGCAGGAGCTCACCGATGGCTCCGGCTCCCTGCAAGAGATTCTTGAGCATCTCATTCACCCCCAAACGCTGAAGAATGTGGAGGCCTACTTCGAAAGAGGCAAGTGATGCGAATTCTCAAACAGATCTTTCCACCTATCCCCGTAGTTGCCTTTGTTGTGGCCATATACGGGTTGTTGTGTCTGCCCAAGCTCTCGCCGGATTACGCTGGCGATATACTGGCAGTCAGCATGCCCTGGGGGATGGCAGTATCGATCGCGTATGGCTTCTGGCGAGTGGCAATGTTTCACCCGGCTCTGAACGAGGATTACCGAGGATGGCTGGTAACGACGCCGTGGAATCCACGCATGCCTCTTCCGCTGGGGCCACCAACACTAACATGCTATGATGCCATTCCTTTAGCCCTGATACTCTCTTTCAACGCAGCGGCTTCGAGTATTGGTATATTGGATACCATGATGTGTTTTTCCGCCGCGTACTTCTTGTTCTGCATCTTGGTTTTTTCTATAACAGGAGTATCTCACGTCAACTGGATAGTGGCATTCGCGTGCGGAGCAGTCGCTCTTACGTATGACAATGCGTACATGGTAGCTGCGCTGCTGTTGGCCATGCACATAGTCGTGCTGTTGGGATTAAAAGCATCTCTTGAGCGCCATCCGCAAGAGAGCGACTTCGACGAAGACAGTAAGCAGAGGGCTTGGGGGCAGTTGGAACATCCGATGGGTAGCGTGTGGAAGATGGAGCGGCTTTCTGATGCTCGCAACAAGCGTAACGCCGGCTGGCCCTTCTCCTTGCCAAGACTGCATATGGAGAATTGCTCGATACGTCCCTCTCAAAGCGTACTACTGAGTCTGCTGGCCGCGTGGTATCTCTACGTGCTAGTTTGCTTACTGCCCAAATACGCGATTGCGGAAGCTGTTGTAAGCGATGATTTTTACAGCAGCACGGTTGTGTTTGTATGCACTTGTTCGGCCTGGAGGCTCATTGCGTATGGTTGGAGATGCGCGTCGCCGATAAGCATTGCCGGGCGAATCGCAACGGGTCGACTGATCGTTTTCGGTTATGATCGCATGGTGGTCGTTCCCGCGATGGCAATAGCAGCCGCTTTGTTGAGCTACCGTTTCCTCTCCTGGCTGGGCGTAGGCCTCTCAATGAAGCTTCCGGTTGTGGTTTTCTTGGGGATATTCGTGAATACGTTCTTCGGGCCGACTCTGGCAAACTGGCGTTTGACCGGCATGCACAGAATACGGCGCCCGATATTGCAGAAGGCCGAGTACACTGAAGTGTAACTCGGCCTGTGATCACGCATGTCTTATTGAGCCGTCAGCTCCGCGTCAGCGACGAGTCATGTTACTTGTCCTTGCTTCCCGAACTGCCGGTACACTTCGTACGATTAGGGCATTTTCCGCAACTGGTGCCGCCACTGCAAGACGATTCTTTCATTTTGGACTTGGTCTTGAGTGCCTCGGCGAACTCAGGCGAGGAGGCGATGCCGGCCAAGTCCTTGTCGGTCTTGGCGTAGTCCTTAAAGGAGGCAAGTCGACTGGGAAGCGTCATCTCGAAGCTCTTGGTCAGTTTTGCCAGAGCCTCCGCTTTGTCTCCGACCAGTGAGTACAGACAGGCGAGATCGTAGGCAGCTGATGCCGACGACTTCTCATCCAACTTGCACTTTGCCGCCACTGACTTGGCCTTGTCGACCTCGCCCTGCCGAGCCAATGCTATTCCCAATATTATGGTTGACTCAAGAGTGGCCTTTTCACCGAGTCCCTCAATCAACGCTACCGCTTCGACGCTATGACCCATCGCAAGATGTGTTTGGGCCAGCATCATCGTCGACTGCTCGTTATTCATCTTGGCGTGAGCCGCCTTGTCGAGTTCCAACGCTTGGCTATAGAGATCGTTGCTATGGTAGAAATTTCTAAGACCTCGGGCCATGGAGAGCCACTTCTCGTTATCTGTCTCCTCGGCAAGGCGGGCTCTTATCATGACTACTTGCCGAACTACAGCAAAGCGCTGCCGATACTCGGCGTTTTCCGCATCGGCTTCGGCGGCCTTCTTGAATGAATCGAGCGCCTGGTCAAAGAGTCCCTTGCTCAGCAGCTCGTTTCCCGCAGCGAAGTCATTTGCACCGGCCGGTGCAGGCTCGGCGAGCGCTACTGTGCAGGAAACCGCCAATACTGCTGTGAGAAGAGAGCCAAGTAATCCTCGAGTGTTCATCCGATTGCTCCTGTTGCTGGCCTTTGGGTCGATCACGAGTAAGTTGCCATTCACCAAGTATGTTAGCGACTGCGGCGAACTATTGGAAACACAGAAGGGTCCTCCCTGAATCGCAGCGTGGAAAGCAGCTCTGAACGCCAGACACGAGTTTCGTGTCTGGCAGTATTACGATGCCCGTTTTTCAGCGGCCTCCGGACAATGGCGATCATGTTTCAGGCCTGTAACTATAGCCGGCTCTCCCCAAGTTAAGAGCCTGAGCAGCGATTTCTCCGGTGGATTATCATTGTTTGAAGCGACACTTGGACGAGTAACACTCTGAGTCTGACAACGGACCTCATTGCCGATTTGCGATTGCCAAACCCGGGCGAAGACGGTTGGACTCATCCGTCCTCACGACGTCCAGGTCACCGGCATGCGCCCAGTCAGTTGATGGCTGAGTCCTCTGAGAGTTCCTCCCAGCCGGTGATCATCGCCTTGAGGTTTGAAAGCGGGCTTTGGCCGGTAGTGGTCAGATAGATATGTCCAAACATGAAGGCAAGAAGAATGTAGCCGCAAAGCGTGTGGACAAAGGCGATATGCCCCATCGTAATCCCCTGGACTCCCATCTCCTCCCAATGGTTGTAGAAGTAGTAAAGCAGCCCCGACAACACGACACCCGGGATGAGGATTATCTTCAGACCCAAGTAGGCAAGCCTCTGGAGCGGATTCAACTTGGAAAGTTGCGTTTTGTGCACCGGGTGTGGAGCATTTTTGAAGATGCCAAGCAGATAGAACTGTACCATGGCGGCGAGAAACTTCCTGGTGGGAATATACTGCTTCCATTCACCGGTAGTAAAATGCCAGAAAACAGCGAAAACCATCAGCACGATGAACGCCCAGGCCAGCCCGCGGTGCATCATCACCGCACGCTCGAAGTCGAAGATTCCCAACGAGTAGTGAATATCAAAACCGGTCAATGCGAGCAGAATCACTAGCAGAGCCTGACACCAGTGCCAAAAACGCTCAAACCGCTTATAGAGATATACGCGTTTCATTATTCTGACTCCCTACGCCGCAGAACGATGCGGAGGAATCCGTGACCACAGGCGGCCGTAATCGTACCGGCCACCATGAGTATTCCGATGAAGTCGGCAATCGGTGTTCGATCTCTCCCAGGCATATAGAAGCCGGCAAGCTCCGCGAGGCGACCGTCGGGATGATGGCATTCCGCACATTTGACGGCATTTTCCTTGGGAGCCACTGTATGCTTCAGCGGCCAGATCATTTCCGTCTGAATCCAGCCGAACTGGCCGCTATAGGGCAACCCTGAGTAGTCCATACCAGCTTTTATGGCTTTTCCCCAATCGCACGACTTCCAGAACGCAGCCCCTTTATCCGGACCGTACGGGAACAATTTAGGAATTACCAGTGTCTTATTCACTGTATCATAAGGTTGAGTGCCCCGATGAATCTTCACGGGCCAAATGCGAGCCTCGGCATCATCGTAGGTGGTCATTACCCGATTGATGAAGACTATCGGTTTATCCTCGTCTATGTGATCGAAACGACCGTGTGTGTGCTTACAAAGTTGTCCCGCCGGCGTTTCGTCATCTACGACATCGCCAACGAAGGTGTGCTTCAAACGCCCGTTAAACCAGACGTACTCAGGCACGGCATCCTTGGCCCAGATAAACTCTCCCTTCTTGGTATCGAACGAAGGAACGGTCTCGCCTTTCACATCTGTCTTGGTCGTGAAAGGTTTTCCTTCCTCATTCATTTGGCCGGCTTTAGACCAATCCCACCACATCTTTGTGGCCTTTCGCCGAGCAAGAGTAGGGATGTGGCATGCCTGGCAGGAGACCTTATCGGCATGGTCATTAAGCTTAGCGTACTCCGGATGTGGATTTTCCGTATGACACGACTCGCAAGCAAGCCGATTGGTGAGTACCCCCGGCAAGACGTACTCACGCTTCTCGTAGGCTGGCAGCTCAAAACACCTACCCGACACTTTGTGATTAACCGTAGTGTGGCACACAGTGCATTGAAAATCCGCCTCAGCGGAGCACATATGCACATCGAGTTGCCGGTCAGGGTCCGTCAATTTGACATCCATATCTCCATGTTTGACACCTTCTCCTCCCCCACCGAAGAAGTGGCACGTCCCGCAGTTTCTTCTTGTCGGCTTGCCAACGTTCTGAGCCACATTAGAGAGATCAACCGGCATGATCATCCTGCCCGACCCGCCAGGCCATTCACGTCCTTGAGGGAAGTCTTTAGAGTAGACGGGATGACCCGCCCCAGCCGGGAACTTCTTATATGTTCCGGTTTGATCGTGACAGACAAGGCAATCAACGCGCGTTTCATCGGTAAAATCGAATGTCTTGTCAGCCCAGCCGAAGCCTGCGTGACAGCTTGTACATCGAGGCTCGTTGGAAGCCAAGGCTATGCAGAAGTTGTTGATTACATATTGCGCTTTACCAACAGCAGGGTTTGTATCCTTCTCCTTCACACCCATCATCGCCTTGGCCCGATGGCATATCCAAGTCCAGTGGCTTGTCTGCATAAGCTGTTTGGACGCTTCAGTGTGACACTCAAGACAAGCCGCTGTCACAGCTGGTCCATCAGAGAACTCAACCTGTAAACTCTCAAACTTAGAATGATCTGCCGTTGGTTGGCGTACTGGAGCATCCTTCTTCTTTGGATTGTTGTCATCGCCATCGTGGCCGGATACCAGTGTGACGCAAACGACAGAGGAAAGGAACAGCCCTGCAATGCATACACTGTTGCGAATGTGCATTGGGTAATCTCCTAGTGGCAACCGACCAACGGTGAGCGCAGACATGCGCACAGCGTCACTCTGTCAAACAGAGAACCACCACTGAGCCGCTCTAAGCAAATCCCACTCGTTGCGTCGAATTCAACCGCAGCCAATACTGCCCCATTATTTTGCTGGCAAGAGTTGGCGAGGCAATGAAGAAGTAGTTGTCGATTTTAAGCAAACACTGTAAGTGTGCGGGGCTCTTGGTCACGCAGCTTTTCGTTCTTTTCCAGCCCACACATACAGCTTCGGCGCTCTATGCGGACGACAGCACCTGTCGTAGGAATCGACCGGTGTAGCTCTCCTGGCACGCTGCAACCTCCTCGGGCGTGCCAGCCACCAGCACTCTGCCGCCTCCGGCACCGCCTTCGGGCCCCAAATCTATTACCCAGTCGGCCATCTTGATGACATCGAGATTGTGCTCGATGACAACGACAGTGTGTCCTGAGTTGACCAGACGCGACATCACGTTGACCAGATTGTGAACGTCGGATACGTGCAAACCAGTTGTCGGTTCATCCATGATGTAGAGAGTATGCCCTGATGCTGTCTTACCCAACTCCGCTGAAAGTTTCACTCTTTGCGCTTCACCGCCTGACAGAGTTATTGAAGATTGCCCAAGCGGCAGATATCCGAGACCAACGTCAACAAGCGCCTTCAGGAGTTGCGCAATCTTGGGAAAATTACTGAAGAAGACGAGAGCATCTTCCATGCGCATATTCAACACATCTGCGATGGTCTTGCCGCGGTATCGAATCTCCAGAGTCTCCCGGTTGTAGCGGCTGCCATTGCAGGCACCGCATTCCACATAGACATCCGGAAGAAAGTGCATCTCTATTCGCTTAGTCCCCTGCCCTTGGCATTCCTCACACCTACCTCCTTTGGCATTAAAGCTAAATCGTGCCGAAGAATATCCCCGCAGCTTTGCTTCTCGCGTTTTGGCATAGAGCTTTCGGATAAGATCAAACGCTCCGACGTAAGTTGCCGCATTACTGCGCGGAGATCGCCCGAGGGGACACTGGTCGACCTCGATTACTCGATCAACCTGGTGCATGCCGCTAACTCTCTCGCATTTACCGGGCTTATGACCGGTGCCGTTTATCTCTCGCCACAAGTGGCGCATCAGTATGTCGGTTACGAGCGTACTCTTACCACTGCCGGAAACGCCAGTCACGCATGTGAGCGTTCCCAGTGGAAAAACTACATCTATGTTCTTTAAGTTGTTCGCAGCTGCCTTGTGTATTCGAATACTCTGGCGTGATTCTGCCTGTCGGCGCACTTGGGGTACGCTGATTCGCTCAACACCGGTAAGATACTGCGCTGTCAGCGAAGCAGGTGATGCAAGCACATCTGACATGCTCCCGTGGGCTACGACTTCTCCACCGTGAAGACCGGCACCGGGCCCCATGTCGATGACGTAATCAGCAGCAGAAACCACAATCTCGTCATGCTCCACGACAATGACGGTATTACCCGATTGCACGATCTGCTCCAATGTAGCCACGAGCTTGCTGCTATCTCGCGGATGCAGGCCGATGGTCGGTTCGTCCAGCACATAACACACCCCCACAAGCCCGCTGCCAATCTGGGTTGCAAGCCGCAGTCGCTGAGCCTCACCGCCTGACAGCGTACTGCCGGAGCGGTCCAGGGCCAAATACTCAACTCCAACATCGCAAAGGAAACGCAGTCGCGAGCGCAACTCGCGCAGTACCGGTTCAGCAATCGCCTGTCGATTACCCTCAAAAGCGAGATCATCAAGAAAAGTGCGTGCCTGCGCAATGCTCAGCCTGCACACTTCGGCAATGCTCCTTCCAGCCAACTTAACTGCCAACGATTGTCGGCAAAGGCGACCGCCACTGCACTCGTGACACGGCTGCTCGGACATATACTCGTGCAGTTTCTCTTTGAAAGTGTCCGAGGTCGTTTTATCCCAACGTTCATGCAGGTAATCGACCAAGCCACGAAAGTGGGCATGATAGCGTTCGATGTCAGCCTTAGTCGTTCCCCGCATCAGGATTCTTCCCAGTTCCGACGGGATATTGCGGTAAATCGTATCCGGAGAGACGGAAAACATCCGGCAAAACTCGTCAATCAATCCGGCAAGAGTCGTGCCGCTTTTCCCACGGCTAGCAACGGGATGAATAGCTCCCGAGGCAATTGGTAAACCAGGATCAGCTACAATCAGCTCCGCATCGAATTCCAGAACGGTTCCCAATCCGTGGCACCGGGCACATGCACCATGAGGAGAATTGAAGCTAAAGATTCGCGGCGACAACTCCTCGAGGGTCACTTCCGGATGGTCCGCGCAACAAAAACATGAGCTGAATGCGTGGTCGTCAAAACGGCCATCACTCTGCCTCACAGAGGCGATCACCCTGCCACCCGCCAGCCTCAGTGCCAATTCAACACTGTCCACTACGCGTGATCGCACGTCCTGCTTTATCTGAAGACGATCAACGATGACTTCGATCGTATGCTGCACGGAGGCGTCCAGACCTACAACATCTTCCAGATGAACAATCTCTCCGTCTATTCTGGCCCGAACAAAACCCTGTCGGGATAGACGACACAGCAACTCAGCGTGGTCACCGCGAGAGCGAAACAGAATGGGAGCAAGGACCATGAATCGAGAGTTCATCGGAAGGCTGAGTATTTCGTCGACGATTTGCGAGACAGATTGCCTGGTAATCTCTCGCCCACACTCCCAACATGTAGGTGTTCCAGCACGGGCAAACAGCAGTCTGAGGAAATCGTAGATCTCGGTGGCCGTGGCGACAGTACTCCGCGGTGATGTGCTGCTAACGCGCTGCTCGATGGCAACGCACGGCATTAGCCCATCAATGCTTTCCACATCAGGCTTGGGCATCTGAGCGAGTGACTGTCTGGCCTGCACGGACAGTGATTCCACATACTTCCGCTGCCCCTCTGCGTAGATTGTATCGAATGCCAAGCTGCTCTTACCCGACCCCGACGGTCCCGTGATCACCGTCATCTTCTCGCGCGGTATATCTACATTTACATCGCGCAGATTATGCTGCCGGGCACCACAAACATGTATGAACTTGTATGTCGTACCAGACCCAGAAACGTGACTACCCATGACTAACACTTCCCAGCTGCCGCCGCATCTCCCGGAAACCTCGAATAATACCGGACCGAAAAACCTCCGTGTTACCTTCTAATACGGACCACCCCCTGGTTGATCAACGCAAGGATGGGCCCCAGGCACTGTAGCCACGCGAACTGCCGACGGCGACCTAAAAAAGGAGGTCGCGAGAGCCGATCTCCAGAAAGAGGCGGATGCCAGCGCGACCGGTCTGCCCGAGGGGCAACATTGGCAGTATCTAGCGTGTAACGTAAGGCAAGGCCCTGCCAGAAACGAATTGGACGTCCCTTTTACGCAATCATATACTGGGGATAAGAGGTTCAGATCGGAATTCGTACACTGGAAAGTACTAGCCCGCCCGCATGCCGTTGGGCGGGCGTTTTGAGTGGTAGTCAGACTGTGGTCTACTGGAAAACGACGTTGATTGATTCGTAACACCCGGGGCCGTGCCCTTTGCCAGGAGAGCCTATGAGTTTCTTGCACAAGCATCCCATCCGTCTGCTCCTTTGCTGTTCGCTGGCTCTGACTGTAGCCGCAACCGCCAGGGAGATGACCGCCTCCAGAAACGCGGACGCCAAAATCTCCTTTGCTGAGCAGTGGGCTCAAGGAATCAACTTCTTGGAACACGGCAACTACGAGAAAGCTGCCGGTACACTCCAGGAGTTAGCCAAGAACACGCCCAAACCGGATAAGGCTGCATCGTGGATTGAGGAATGGCTTGAGGCGGAAAAGGCTAGGCGGGAAGCGACCCGCGCGGATGAGTTGGATTACATTCGCCGTGCCAAGAAATGGTTTGCCAAAGATGACATAAACAAGGCTCTCAAGTGGATGTATTGGGCAATGCTCAATACGGCAGATGAACAGGAGTTCAAAAAACAGGATTGGGTGCAGGAGATAAAGGGAAAAGCCGTAACCGACGCGGATGAGCTCCGCACGGAACATGAATGGCGCGACTCCCACGCCATCTACTACGCTCTCAGTCTCATATTCGAAGAAGACAAGACAGTAGACAAACGCAGAGAGGAATGCCTCGAGCATGCTCGACTGGATGAGATATACAAAGTTGACCCCGACAAGCCAGATCGTACGTGGGAAGACTCTCTGGAGGGAATCGATGCCACGATGGTGGAAGAAGCCCTTTGGCGGATCGATGAGAAGCACGTAGTTGAAGCAGACTTCAAGAACATCACGATGGCCGGTTTCGAAGAACTCCTCCTGCTCGCAGAATCGCCTGCTCTGCAAGCGTTATTCGATGGGCTCAAGGGAGAACGAGGCAAGGATTTCACGGCCAGGCTGGAGAAACGTCTAGAACAGATTAAAGCACAACCAAAGCTGACCTACCGCGAAGCTCTGCAGCATTTCAGGCGTGCTCTGAACATCAATCGCCAAACCGCTCAAGTCCCTGAGGCCATCATTGTCAAGGAGTACACTAACGCCGCTCTGGGACAACTTGACGAGTTCTCGGCCATGATCTGGCCATACGAATACCGTGAATTCGAGAAGCACACGCGCGGCGACTTCATCGGAGTGGGTATTCAAATCCGCAACCGGTACAACACGGAGCTCGAGGACACGGAGATACTTGTCGTCTCGCCTTTGGAGGATTCTCCCGCATACCGTGCAGGTATTCAAGCGGACGACGTCATCACGAAGGTGAATGGGAAGTCGTTAACCGGCATTCGAGTAACGAAAGCTGTCGACATGATTACCGGCCCTCGCGGCTCAAACGTAACTCTAACGATAAAGCGTCAATCGGAGGAAAGTGGAAAGCCCAAGGAGATGGAAGTAGTTCTTAAGCGGGACGAGATCAAAATACAGTCCGTGAAGGGGCTACAACGATTGCCCGACGCCGAGGAACATTGGGATTTCATAATCGACCGTGAGATGGGTATCGGGTACGTTCGGATAGCCTCATTTCAAGAGAACACTGTTGCACAGCTGCGGCAGAGCCTGATAGAGGCACAAAAGCAGGGCATGCGTGGCCTGATCCTCGACCTCCGCTACAACCCTGGTGGACTACTGAAGTCAGCCGTTGAAATGGCAGAGATGTTCCTCAAACGCGGCGATCGCATAGTGAGCACGAAGGGTCTGCGCAGCCCGGAATGGCCTGCGGACGCCGAAATCGATGGCCAGTTCCAGGATCTTCCTCTAATTGTTCTAGTGAACGATACGTCTGCCAGTGCCTCAGAGATAGTCTCAGGAGCCATCAAGGATCACAACCGAGGCATAATCATTGGCGAACGTACCTTCGGCAAATTCAGCGTGCAGAACCTCATCCAGCTCATGCACAGCGAGGCCCACCTGAAACTGACAACGGCCAGATACTACCTTCCCAGCGGCCAATCGCTCCACCGCGAAGAGGGCTCCACCGAATGGGGCGTCAGCCCACAGATTGAAGTATCACTGGTCCCAAAGGAAGAGAACAAAGTGATCTTCATGCGCCGTGATGCTGACGTAATCGGCGCCGTCAAGACTTCTTCGGAGGAGGAAATCGACGAGCCGCTCGGCCCGGAGGAGGAGAGCAAGGCGGAAGCGGACAAAGCCGAAGATGAAGAGGAGCCGGATCCGAACAACCGTCCCGACCGCGATCCTCAGTTGGAGACGGCCAAGCTGGTCATGCGTCTAAACCTGCTGAGAAGCCAGTCGCTGGCGTTGGCAGACAGAGGCAGTGGTCGCGTGGAAGACGCCCAAGGCCAAAGAAGCAACTGATCAGCAGGTAGTAAGGCTGGCTCGAACAAGCTCTATCCAAGTGTAGCGGTTGAACGTCTGTTTTCTCCGGAAGATTCCGGGGGTCCGACGATACGATTGGACTTACAACGCCATAATGCATCCTGCAATACAGTCCGACTGCCTCCACCTCGGAGGCGGTCGGGCTGTTTCGTTTTCATGGGTGGGCGCAACAGCGGGATTGGCAAATGATGATCCTCATCAATCAACTGACGGCCTGCAATGAGGATCAAACTGAGCCAGAAAGACATCGCGATTGTGCCACGATCACGCCAATAATCGCCGCAGAATGGTCATCGGGTCATTGTCCAACGCGTTAAAGCACAGCAGCCGCATGAAATCCATCATTCGAAGATCCCAAACACCGTCCACAGAGCATGCCGCATGCAACCAGCCAGCCGTGTGAGTCATGACCACTGTGGCCCAGTCAACAAGCAAGAGAACCCAACGAGGGCACCGGCGAGGACTGCATCAGCCGACACGAAGCCCGCAATCTTGCTGACTGCCACTCCCGGCGGCTTCTGTCCGGTCACAACGATCGGTTGGGAGCATTGGCGACGGTCAGGCGCCAGGCGCGTGGAACGGTGTGCCGCATGAGTACCAGGAGACTGCCAGCCAGCTCTCGCATCTGCAGAGACAACTCACATAGCTCGCTTCAAGATAGTGATGACAGCGATCGTCCAACCGCCAAAATCGAACGCGCGAGAAGATAACCTCGCAGACGTTGACTTTGGCAACGCGGGAGGAGACAATTGCGCAGGTAGCGACAATCTGGGCAATATAGTTTTCAGCCACAGGTTTTAGTATGTCACGAAGTGACACAATCCGAAGAGCACGACGGCATCAGCTTTTCACTGTTGATCAAGCCAACAGCGCACTACCCCTGGTGCGACGTATTGTGACCGATATCTCCAACCAATACCGAGAGTTGGACCGTCTGGCTCAACTGCGGCAACGCTTGGTGCAACTGAACCGGCGCGACGTCGCGGAGGCGTTCGACAAAATCGCAATCCAGGGCATCAAGCGTCTCAATGAGCTGATCGAAGAGCTGGAAGCCATCGGTTGTGATATGAAAGACTGGCACAAAGGGCAGGTAGATTTCCGTGCTATCCGCAACGGGCGTGAAGTGTGCCTCTGCTGGCATCTGGGAGAAGATGAAATCAGCCATTGGCATGAAGTATATGCCGGCCCAACTGAACGAAAGGTAATCGACGAACACTTCTTGCGACTGCCCAAGAACCGTATCCGCGACCTCACACGTTAGTCCTCTCACCTGTTATGCACAGCTCCAGTAACGTCGCACCAAGCCGGCGAGTATCGTTTATTCCAGAACAAGTTCACGCACGCGTCGATGATCCAAGCGCAGCATACCGTGAGAGAACCGCAATACGCTATGGCCAATAATCTGAATTGGAAATGATGGTTAAGGCTTAGCGCCACTCGCGGGCACTTTGCTGGCTTCAGCCTAGACAGGTTGTCACAGTCGATGGGTAGTCTGCTTGAGGCTACTCGGAAGGAGCCAGCGATCGTCGATGAAGATGTTCCTGTACCGTCTCGATCAGCGTTCGCCTCTTGATCGGCTTGGTCACATAATCATCACAGCCTGCATCTATGCACTTCTCTCGGTCTCCTGTCATTGCGTGGGCGGTCAGTGCAACGATCGGCTTGGTGTACCCGTTTCGTCGAAGGATCGTGGTAGCCTCATAACCATCCATTACCGGCATTTGCATATCCATCAGAATGATGTCCACTGCCGCGGCACTCTCCTGGGGATCCGATTCGCTCTCGTCGCATATGATTCTGTCAACTGCAACCTGGCCGTTCTCGGCGATTTCCACCTGGGCACCGGCTTTTCTGAGGATATGCCCTATCAGTTTCTGATTGTCCGGGCCGTCCTCGACCAAAAGAACGCGACAGTTAAGCAGTGGACTATGCTCCGTAACAAGTTCGCGGTTGGCTAGAGCGACAGTAGTAATCGGACGAGAAAGCATCTTCACGTTATCAAGAGGTCCGGTCGAAACTGAGAACTTAAACGTACTGCCGGAGCCGAGTTCGCTGGAGACAGATATGTTACCTCCGAGCATTTCCGCCAGCCTCTTGCTCATGCTCAAACCAAGTCCTGTGCCACCGAATCGGCGTGTCATAGAAGCATCGCCTTGGGTAAATGCGTGGAAGATTCTGGATATATGCTCCTCGCTCATTCCTATGCCGGTATCGACGATATCGATTTCAAGCCGATACTCCTGCGCACGTCCACCGACTAGGCGAGCAATCAACTTCACTGAGCCGGTTTCGGTAAACTTGATTGCATTCCCAATAAGGTTAACAAGAATCTGGCCAATCCTTGTGGGGTCACTTTCGATGGTCTCCGGTATTGGGCCGTCAAACTGAACAGAAAGTGCGAGCCCCTTCTCCTCTGCGCGAACCTGCATTAGCGAGCAGATGTCCACGATTATCTTGTTGGGGTTGCATTTGACCCTCTCGACGTCGCATATTCCAGCTTCGATCTTGGAAAGGTCCAGGATTCCGTTGATGATTTCAAGGAGGTGTTCTCCATTACGAAGGATTGTGTCAACGGCTCGGTGGCGTTCATCTTCAGTAAAATCGGGATCGATAATGTTTTCCGCAAACCCGAGTATTGCAGTCATGGGAGTACGGATCTCATGGCTCATATTGGCGAGAAACTCGCTTTTGGCAATAGTAGCTGTTTCCGCCGCCTCCTTCGCCTGACGTAGTTCTTCTTGGGCAATCTTTCGCTCGGCTATTTCCTTCTTCAAACCCTTGTTAGCGTTGGCCAGTTCCATTGTGCGCTCTGCAACGCGCTGCTGGAGTTTCGCTCGAGATTGCTTCAAAGCCACATCGTGATACTGTATTTCTTCAAGCATGTTGTTGAAAACATCGGCAAGCGCACCGATCTCATCATCACTCAGCTTCTTGGCTCGAACAGAGTAGTCGCGACGATCTGATACAGCCTTGGCCGTCTGCTGCAGCTCACGGATCGGCCGCAGAAGACTGTCCTGGAATCTACGGGAGACGATTAGCGCTGCCGCAAAGCAGACACTCATCACGGCAGCGATTATCAAAACGTTCTGCAGCATTTGCCCATGAGCATATGACAGACTGTATCGAAGATATACAGAGCCAAGAACTTGGCCATTAAAAGTGATAGGCTGGTGATAAACCAGATCGCCGCGATCATAGCTACTACCCCACTGCTCAGGCGAAAAGCCAACCCGAGGCGATTGCTTGTCGTGCCCAATTTGTGCAAAGACTGAACCATCTGGCCGCAGAATGACCGCGCTGCGGATAGAGGGGTTTGCTGCAAGAGCATTAAGCAACCTCTGAGCGGACTCGACATCTTCGAGCGAATCCGATCCGGCAACTCCGGCAGAAACCAATGCGGCTGGAGCGCCTACCGCACAAGGCACCGCTCGATCCCACATGATCCAATCGCGCAACACGACAGCAGCACAGGCAATGCAAAGAGCAGAGCCAGTAGTCAACGCGACATGCAGGAACATCTTCCTCCTGAACGATCTTCCGACCAAGCTCAGCATGCAATCACCTTGAATCCACACTACTGCTAGTCTACAAAAACACTAACGGTCTTCCGTACGGTTATTCCCAGTATCTCGAACGGCCCACTGGGATTACAGCAAAAGAAGGGAGCAACAGATCTGACTCGTTTCCCTCCCGCAGCATCCGATCCGAGCTCGGGAAAAACGCTCCGCTCTACACTTATCCGTATATCGACGTGTACAGCAAAAAGGCTAAGTTTCGCTTGATGTGCGTCCCTCGAAGGCTGTTTGCATAAAGCCCCACTTCATTCGAATGTGACGCCTGCCCCAAAGAGACTAGGGCGAAGGAGGCACGAGGCTGAACGCAATCCGTGCCAAAAGACGCACTACGACACAGCCCCTAGGACAACCGCCCTCAATAGGGCACTTACCCACGGCCGGGCATATACGCTTGATTCGTACTAAACGTATGAACGAAGCACGAGCGATGGGGTGAGTACCTCACAACAATCAAAAGCCTGTTGAGTGCTCCTTCATGTACAGTCGATAACCCGGCCCAGGTTTGTTCACTCGTTTCCGGGGTCAATGAGGCTAACGGTAACTGTTTCGCCAGGGATCAGGTGAACCTCATCTCCGAGGGCGACTACAAGGGCTCGGCCCCAGAAGGGTTCATCTGGCATTCGTCGAAACCGTGGAGGAGCCTCCGTGACAGCCGCCGACACCGTAGCAACCCTGCCTGCATACCGACTGAGAAGTGTGCTCTGTGTGGCGAGACATTCCACTATGACTGGCGCGCCGACCTTCGGCTCAAGTGCGAGGCGCTCCGGAAGATAGGCCATGACGCGGCTGGTTGCCGTAAGCGAAATGACAGCGAGGGTCTGCCCAGGTTGGACCGCCTCACCTGAGCAGGCGGCAAGCTCCGTGACCTAGCCAGCCATCGGGGCACGGAGCACATGCGAGTCAAGGCGAAGCACAAGCTCATCGAGTTCCCTACGGCGGACATCGATGGCCAAACGCAGCGGAGCCAGCAGGTTCTCGGACGTTGTGACAACTTGATTCTCAGTTGTGAAGCAGGAATAGCGTCTATCGGCCTCATTGAATGCAGTTCTCTTTTGATCCAGTAGTTGATCATTCCATGCAACCTCCGCCCGAAGAGAATCAGCCTCAGTCTCAATGTCATTGAGTTCTCGATATGCGGCATGATCGCTATTGCGTAAACCTTGTGTTATTTCCAACTCAGTCTCCGCCCAGTCCAGCGAGATTCTGGCCTTGGCGTTTTCAACTATTTGAGCCAAATAGTCCACATGAGCGGCGTCGCGATCGATAGCGAATCGCCGGGCGAGATCCCTAACGTCCGCAACGGCTCGAGCATTGTCAGCAGCAATAACGGCCTGCTGGGCAGCGACTTCAGCTTGTAGCCTCTCGATATCTTTCTCCATGGCAGCCAGTTGGATGCGTTCCTGTTGATCATCAAGAGACACCAAAATCTGTCCCTGACCAACGTATTCGTGCAAATGGACATGAACATGACGAACAACACCGAGCTCTGAGTGCGCGATCGTGACCCGTCGAGCTTCCGCATAACCGGTCGCCACAGTTCGGCTGCGCACCCGCTCGTGCAAGCTGACCGCACCAATAATCGCGGCGAGCCACACCGCCATAGGCAACAATCGAACAATCCCATGGCGCACGTTTCTGGCAGAGCGTCGTCTTCGCTTTTTCCGAATGGGAGCATATGTTGGTTCTGTTACATCGCTCAAGCAACTTCCTCCTGCTCCTGATCAACCAGTAGATGAACGGCCTGGACACGAAGGTATCGCTTGAGTGCGGCCACCAATTCCGGACCATCATGAGGATCGCCGAGACGTATCTTGTAGGCACACTGATAGATGGGTGTGGCATTGGGAGTGATGGCTGGAGATTCATCCACGGAAACGACGGCATATCTGCGGCAGAAGTCCGTGAGGATTCGCTCCAGCGCATCGCCTTCTAGCGAATTCATGTCAGCCTGAAAACGAAGCAGATTGTCGCGAGAGTGCAGGGAACCAAACCCGGAAAGCTGCAGGTAAACAGCAACCAGATCGGCAGCTATGCTTCCTACGATTGCTGTCCCGTAAAACCCAAAACCGGCAGCCATACCGCAAATGAGACAGAGAAAGAGAAAGGCCGTGTCTCGAGCATCTCGGATAACAGTTCGAAAGCGAATGATTGCCAATCCGCCGAGCAGACCGACGGCGACGAGCGAGTTGGAGGCAACAAGTGACATGCTCACGGCTGCGACGATTGTTATAAGTACTAGGGCCTGAGTAAACGTGCGCGAGTACGATACTCCCCGGTGAGTCCACTTGTAGCACCACGCGTTGAGTTGACCGGCAATAAGGGCAACAAGAATGGCGAGCACAATATGATCGCCAGCCTGCATAGCAGACACAGGGGTCGCTCGAAACAGTGTATCGAGAATGTTCACTTGCCGTTATCTCCACGAGATTCCTGCTCCCTGGGAGCATATAACGTACTTGCAGACACCGCACCGCGATATTTCCAGCCGTCGAAGCATGTCGCTGACCCAGAACGGGTACACATTAGTAAACTTGATTTCGAGAATGACGCCTCCCGGATTCACTGGCCACCACATTTCCCGCCCGCCACTCTCCGGTCGATCCAATAATCCGTAATGAAGGTTCCGATCGAGTGTAATCCTCGTTCTTTCGGCGGATATCCCCTCATACGCCTCGCGTGTATAGAAAACACCCAGGACCGGCTGTGCGGCAATCTGCCCACGCAGATAGGCAAATTCATTAACAGCTGACTGCGTATACTCATCATACCCACGGTCAGCAAGTGCAATCTCCCTATCAGCCCAAAGAATGCTGTCTCCATCATCGGCAGCCAGCTTCGTTCGTGTCTTGTGCACAACCTGTCCCATCTTGCGCTTGATCTCGAAGAATCTGGGCAGATCTGCCGGCTGTGTATAGAAGTGGCGATCGGTGCGCACGCGAAGTTTGTAACGATTATCATGCTTGTCAAGCGTGTTCCGAAGCAGAGTCCGAGATCGTGAATCCAGGTATACTGAGAGTATAGGGTATTCACAACCCGCTTCCACACCGGCGTTACAGTCAGGCGGCAGGTAGTCGCGGCAGTAATGGCTGACTTGTTGTGCCTGCCTTTCGCTGATGAGGTACTTGGCTTCACACCTATGCCACTTCAGTGATTGCTGTCGGTCGCCGACCATGTTTACTCTATCCTCCACATATCATCTCCCAAGCCGTGGTCAGTTGTCCGCCAGAAATTCCCGAACTGCCTGATTACGCTGCTCCACATGATCGAGCAACTCATCCAAAGCGTCGTAGAACTGCTGAGAGTCTGAGAGGAACGTATAACCTTCTTGCTCCCCCTCTTCGCCCACAACATACGGTGCAATCAACTCGTGAGCGGCCTGATAGCGTGCCTGAGTCGCCGCAACTGCGAAGGCGCTCTCTACAGTATCAGCCACATACGTCACGTACGTTTGCCAATAAACCGCATCGTCTGCCAAATAGCGAATGAGTGGCCAGTCTTCCGTCACGTCATCCAAAGACAAAGGAAGCGTACGCCCCATCCCTCCTGCAGAATCCGAGAGGGCCATGTTGTTATCCCATGGAATCCAAGTAAGCCGGGATTCGTCGGTCGGATCGGCATGTAGGTAGTAGTTTTGCGCCATGTTGCCGTAGGTATCCCAGTTCTGAATAACCGTATTGATAGCAAGCCAATGAAGGAATTCATCAACATTCATGGTCTCCTCAAGAGCAGCACGCCAACTTACGACGTCCGAACGATCAGCATGCAAGGCAGCTATTGCCGACTGCACGTCAGTGTAGTCAGCCTCATCGCTGTTGCTCTCCTTGTCGAAATCTTCCTCCGCAAACACCACCCACGATGAGGTGGGTTTGTAGAGATTCCCTGAATCATCACCGAATTGTGCTTCAAGCATCGGCCCGTCCGGTATCTCGGTCATAGTGTAAAGCCCGAAGTAGATCGGCCCTTCCCCAAAGTCCACATAGACACGATAGAATGCCGTATGAGGAGCTGGGACTCCGGCTGCACGGAAGATGTCGTGGGCAACCTTCTCACGAAGAAGCGAATCATCAGACCAATTACTGGTCAGAGAAAGTTCGTCAAAACCATAGAATCGTTGGTTGTCAATCTCTGGATAGTCGTCCTCAAACTTGTCGAAGTTGAGGCGCAGTGGGAGCTTGCCAATACCGCTTTGCCAAGTAGTCATCAGAGATGACTGTCCCTTGTATCGAATCCCCACGTGCCACCAAGTGCTTCCCTCAAAATCAATCTGACAGGGGACATATACAGGATTGTCCGTAGAAGCGAGCCCCCCCATCCCATCTCCACCACCTGGGTTGGCATCAGTTGGTGGAGCGGTCATATCGTCTGGAGTACCTATGCCATCAACATCAGCCGGCACATCCGGTCTCTCGCCGGGAACACCTGCACCCTGGTTTTGTGGCATACCTTCAGGCACGCAAACAAGCTGCTCCCCCATCAGAGTGCAGGTGCCCGTCATACTGTCAATCCCAATATCAAGAGAGCATTCGTCTCCAGCTGCGAGCGCAGAACAAGCTGCAAGATTGGTCTCCAGCTGAGGAGAACCAAGACGAGAGTCGTCCATTTGTTCGGGACGCGTTCCATCTTGAAGTTGAGTAGTGTTATCTCTTGCGCCAGGCTCACCGTAGAGCTCAATCATGTCCTCCTGCATAATCTGCCAGTTCTCGGCCGAAATGGTTATGTCGAGACGATTCACTTTGTCGTCCGGAAACACAATATCGTAGTCGACTACAGCGTTCTTGCTATGAGTCTCATCAACCCAACCTTCCGGTCTTCCGTCTTCGTTGAGAGTCGTATCGGCTTCAGTGGTACTGTCGGACACAACCGGAACGATCGAGTCCAGGTTTCCACAAGACACGAGCAGGAGGATGGTCGGAGTCAAAAACGCCACAACCGTACATTTGCACCTGAGAGAACTATTCATGGCTTTCCTTTCATTTACGTTTGTCCGACGAACAGCATGCCGCGAAAGGTGCTAGCGACAGCCGCGGTTCTACTGCGCCGCCGTGAGCAACGCAGTAGAACTCTCAGGCAGCTGACAACGAACGGAGAAACCGCGTTAGCGGCCGGCGTACTCTGCAGAGTATTGCAGATACGTCCGACGCGTATTAACTCCTCGCTGAATTCGCCAATCGCCTCACCGCTGATTCCTGCGCACTGCACTCGACCGTCTTGCAGGTCGATGGTCAGATCGGATTAGTCAGCAATGGACGAACCTGAGTTTGCGGTGCCGGGACAGGGTCCGTGATGCCGAGGCACCGAGTGCTTCTTCATTACAGGAGAGTTGGCTTGTAGAAACTCAACGACCTCCTCGCAAGTAAGGGTGCCATTGGAGTCTATATCTATCCCGTCGTCTCCATGTTGCTCCAACAGACTCGCCTGCGCTTCATCCGCAATAGGATCTTCACAAAGCAGATGCATATAGCCAGGACCATGGTCGACTGGAGGGTTAGCCTGGAAGAACGTATCAACCTCTTCGCACGTCAGTTCACCGTTGGAGTCGGCATCAATACCGTCATCCCCGTGGCGATCCAACAAACTCGCCTGAACCTCATCTGCAATAGGATCTTCACATGATGTAGAGTTGTGAACTGAGCCCGAATAGCCTCGTCCTGATCGTATGTGGGCATTGGCCGTACTAACAACAAACGCCGTCAAGGCGAACGCAACCACCGAGCATTGAAAGTAACTTGATATCATAATGCGCTAGCTCCTACGAAGAATGTCGGTTGGCATCATATTGAAAACGCCAAGTACGTAGCTCCCAAAAGCAATGCAGGGTTCGAGGCATGTCAACTCGAGACACGGCGCTTCCCCCCGAATGTTTCCCTGATCAGCAACGACACCGCCAATCGAAAGCCGATCCCCAGTTGCCTTGACAGCCAAACGAAGCAGGCTGATGGAGGGGACTGACGAGTCTGTGGAGTATTAAACGCACAAGGATGTCAGGCGCATGTCATATTTGTGTAAAGTTTTTCAAAGACGACTTGCAGGTCATCGTCGTGAAACACGCAAAAAGCAACGTCTCCACAAGAAGAAACACTACGGGCACTTCGAAGACACTCGATTCCACATCCTGTCAAGCGTATTCGGGCAAAGGCGTGGAAATCGCCGATATAGCACATGGCAAGGAACATGGAGTAGGCCCTAGTGTAATATGCCATAGAGAGACAATGCCGCGATCGCCGCAGGTGCCATTGACATTTCTTTGCGCGGCTGCCAATCGCGGACAGAGCACGGTCTGCTAGAATCATGAGCATGGCAGAGAAGACAACAATTCGATTGGATCGCCTCCTGATTGTAGACGACGACGTGAAGCTGTGTGACTTGGTGAGGGAGTATCTTGGGCCGGAAGGCTTTGAGGTCGACGCCGTACACGGTGGCAAAAGCGGCTTGGCGAGGGCGCTCTCAGGCGACTATGCCCTCATCGTGCTAGATGTCATGCTACCTGGAATCAACGGGTTTGACGTACTGAGGAGGATCCGCTCGGAATCTGATGTGCCTGTTCTGATGCTGACCGCTCGAGGTGATGATATTGGCCGTGTCGTCGGACTGGAGATTGGCGCAGACGATTACCTTCCCAAACCATTCATCCCGCGAGAGCTAGTTGCACGAATCCGGGCAATACTAAGACGGTCAATGCGTTCATCCGGCAAGCAGCAGTCCGGATCAGTAGGAGGCAACCTGACCGTTGGGGATGTAGAAATCGATGTCGGCTCACGGATTGTGCGTCGAGCAGGTGCGACGGTGGACTTGACAGGTGTGGAGTTTGCACTGCTGGAAGTTCTGCTCCGGTCGGCCGGTAACGTCATCTGCCGAGAGGAGTTGTCCAAAAAAGTCTTGGGGCGATCGCTGACCCCATATGATCGCAGCCTGGATATGCACGTGAGCAATCTGCGAAAGAAGCTGGGGCATAGGGTCGACGAAGTTGATAGGATCAAGACTGTACGCGGAGTCGGCTACCTCTACACACTGGCCAGCGAATCGAACAAAGCCACGCCAGTAGAGTAGGAGCGATTAGGGTTACTGACCACTCATCGGCGTCGACAAAACGAACACATGAAAACGCTGTTCCTCAGAATACTCATACTGTGCTGGATTACCAACGCAGTGGTAATCGCAGCTTTCGCGCTAGCAGTGTCGCAGCTTGATCTATTCCCCAAACACCAGGGGGACTTCGGTTTTCCAGGAGGGCATGCCCTGATTGCAGGACAGACGGCCGTCGCGTTTCTTGATGACGCTTCTGCGGATGCGTTCAAACAAAGTCTGGAAAACGCTGAACAAACAACAAGGTCACGGATTTTCGTTCTCAACGATGACGACCAAGACTTGCTCGGTCGCCGCTTGCCAGCAGAAGCTGTGAATGTCGTGAAGCGCGTGCGAGAGGGTAAACGAGCCATTCCAACAAGCCCTGGCCACGAACCATGGTTTGCGAACTACGCTCGCAGTCGAAGCGGAAAGGGCTATGTTGTAGTCGGTACACTTCGTCCCTCTCCAGATCCGCCCCCCTTTCTAATACCCGGCCCACTTGTAATGCCTATGCTCGGTGTTGTCGTTACCGCTGGCGCCATAGCGTTTGTGCTGGCTTACTACGTCACGGCCCCGGTAAGGAAACTGCGCACAGCAACACAGATGTTCGCCGCAGGCGATCTGGAAGCACGCGTCGGACCGTCTGTTGCCCGGCGAACCGATGTCATCGGTGATCTGGGCCGAGAATTCAACGTGATGGCAACGCAAGTTCAATCACTCGTGACAGCACAACAGCGCTTACTGCGAGACGTGTCGCACGAACTGCGGTCACCGCTGGCACGACTGCATCTTGCCTTGGGAATAGCCTCCAGGAATGCGGGGCCACAAGCAACGGAGGCCTTGAACCGTATTGAACACGAGGCCAACCAGTTGAACGAACTCATCGGCCAACTGCTAACGCTAACCAGACTGGAAGCGCCCCAGACACAAACGAAAGGTAGCCCAATCAACCTTACTGCACTCGTTGCAGACATAGCCGAGGATGCTGATTTTGAGGCGAAGGAGCGCAGCTGCAATGTCAAGTTGAAAACGTCTTCAGAATGCGTAGTCCATGGAGATGAGGCACTGCTCCGCAGCGCCATTGAGAACGTCCTGCGCAATGCTGTAGCACACACGGAAATAGGTACGTGCGTAGACGTTACCATTGGCCAAAAGACTAATGGCAAGGAGAATCTGGCACTCGTATCCATTCGTGACCACGGCCCAGGCGTTCCCGAAAAGCATATCGCCTCCATCTTCGATCCATTCTACCGTGTTGAGGATGCGCGCGACCGGGATCGCGGAGGAGTGGGACTGGGGCTTGCCATTGCAGCTAGGGCGGCACGAATTCACGATGGAAACATCCATGCCAGAAACGCTTCTGATGGCGGGCTGATCGTCGAATTCCAAGTTCCGATGAGACCACCAAACCTCAACTCGGAATGAATTCTAACCGCATTTGACAGGTTACCGAACGCTACTTGCCGCGGAAATCCTCCTTGCGCAGGCTGAGCTTCTTCATCTTGTTGTAAAGACAGCGAGGATGAATGCCCGCCCTCTCAGAAGTCAGATCGATCCGCCCCTTGGTTTCCGTAAGGACCATCTGCAAGTAGGCTCGCTCAATCGAGTGGAGGGCCATGTCAGCGACCTCCGGAAGAGTCTTATTACGCCACTCGGTAGGAAACTGGTCCACATCTGCGGGAAGAAGAAGCGAGGCCGGACTGTGGCCGGTGATAGTGGATGGAAAATCGGCTAGCGTAATAGCATCTGCCTCACACAGAATCATGGCCCTCTCAAGAACATTAATAAGTTCCCTAATATTGCCGGGCCAATCATAGCGACATAGGCACTCGAGAGCACTGTCCTCAATGTCGTGAATGTCAATGCCAATCTTTGGGGCCAAACGGTCGACAATTCTCTGCACCAACCCAGGAATATCCTCACGACGCTCCCGAAGAGGTGGTACGGTAAGCGTAACCACACTCAATCGATAAAACAGGTCGCGTCTGAATAGGTGAGCCTGAGACTCAGCCTCAAGGTCGCGGTTAGATGCGGCAATCACACGAACGTCTATTAGCGTTTCACGCTCCCCACCCACTCGACGAAGACGGAAATCCTGCAAGACACGCAGCAGCTTCGCCTGAAGAGGAAGAGGCATTTCGCCAATCTCGTCAAGAAACATGGTGCCGCCGTGCGCCATCTCGAAGGCACCTCTGCGACTGCGCGTCGCTCCGGTGAATGCACCCTTCTCATGTCCAAAGAGCTCACTCTCAAGTAGTTGCTCCGGAAGAGCGGCGCAGTTGACGGCCACAAACGGTCCCGTGGATCGCGGACCTTCAGAGTGAATGGCCTTGGCAAGTTGCTCCTTTCCCACGCCGGTCTCGCCGAGAATCAACAGGGACGTACTACTGGGAATCACTCTATGAACAACCTGCATGAACATCTGCATCGCGGCGCTGTCAGATATGAAGTCTGACAGCCCTGGCTTCTGCTGCCACTCCGTCTCAAGGCGGCAACGACGCAGCAATTGGCGACGGTTCTCAAGAGTCGCCTCGACCGCAGCAACCAGCTGTTCCTTGGGCAGACCGGCGAAAAGTACCGTATCGCAACCACAAGCCATCAACCGTGCATGCTCCGCAGTCGAGTCGCTGCGCGTGATGACAACCGTAGTTGGAATCTCGGGAAGGTCGTTAAGGATAGAGATGCTCTTATCAAGCGGCGTGGGAATCATCGCATGACTCACTATGATGACATCCCCCGCTTGGCGAACAATCCGATCCCAAGCTCGTCCAACTGGTCTGACGCGCTCCACCACTACGTTCTCGCCGGCAATATCTCCTGCGAGATTCTGAAGCAACTCCTCGTCATCAAGTCCGATGACAACTCTGAGGATCATTGATTACCGCCCTCCCAGCTAAGATAGGCACGCCAATACTGATATTGTATATCAGCACTGCAATACCGACAACTGTCTTTCAATAGCTAGAACACTGTTTCCCCCGTAAATTTCCACGCCCCCCACTCACACAGCCCGGATATCACAGATTAACGCACACCCTTACGGCATCCTAGTACCGAAACACATGCAGTTTCAAGCCGAGCGTGGCCGGAACGGCGAGGAGGACAGTTCCGCTCAAAAACATAATCGCCTTATTCTCAAGGAGTTAGAAATACTCCCTTCATCACTCCGAGGCGGTGGCATGCTTAATGCACAAGGCGCGGCGGAAACAGCGGGCCGCAGAGTTCCGCGACTGACGTTAGCTATGCCAGAAGGAAAGGATTATGGCACGCAAGAGGCAACCGCAAGACGAGAAGGACCCGTTCAAGAAGCTGCAAAACGAAGACATTGAAGATGACTTTGGAGAGTGGGAAGAGGAAAGGGACAAGCGCGATTCGGGACTTAGTCGCCACCGCTACAAGGACCGAGACAAACGCTCGCTTGAAGATGAGTAGACAAGACGCGGCCGCTGGGCCAATCAACCTGAAATCATATCGGGGTAAACCCTGAAGAGAAGGAGAATAGCATGCAAGGACAGGCTCTGATGGAACAAGCCATCAGCCAATCAGTCTGGGGAATGGCCTCCAGCATCGACATCTATGATTGCGATCCTGAACTAATCCGCTCCGCGGACCACATCAGACAGTTCGTCATAGACCTCTGTGACTTAATCGAAATGAAGCGTTTTGGAGAAACTCAGGTCGTCCATTTCGGTGAGGACGAGAAGGTAGCGGGGTACTCTATGGTGCAACTGATCGAGACTTCGCTCATATCAGCTCACTTTGCCAATCTGACGAACGCGACATACCTGGACGTATTCAGCTGCAAGCCTTACGACCCGGATGTCGTACGAGCGTTTGCGCAGGACCGTTTTGGGGGACAAACAAGCACATTACACGTAACACTGAGAAAGTAGAATGAGAGTCACAATTGTTGATGACTTGGACGAATGTCGATTTCTGTGGCAGCAGGCTGTACCGGCTGAGAATCTTTTCGATCTCTGGGAAGTTCGAGCGTGCTTTCAAAGACAATACGGCTACCGACCTTGCTTCGTAGTTGCCAGTAGCGATCAGCGCATCAAGGGACTGCTGCCCCTCAGCGACATCGACGAACACGCATACTGGGGGTACTTCCCAGGGGAGACGTTCCACGGAAAAACCTGGCTTGAGCAAAACCGAGTGATCGCTGATGGCAGTGATACGATGCGAGCCCTGCTCTCCGTGTGCCCCACGTCAACACACATGCGTTACTTGCCGGTCGATCCGTTGCTGAGTAGTTGGGGGGCTCGCCCTGACGAAGTGGGCTATCTGTTTTACCCATCGGATCATGACTACTGTTTCGACCGTTATTTGGGCACATTCTCCAAGAACAGCCGTAAACCGCTTCGTCGCGAGCGTGAGCGCCTGGAGGCCTTGGGAATAAGCTATAGACACAACATCACAGATGACATCGACACACTCTTCTCGCTGAACATCAACGCCTTCGGAGCAAGTTCCTACTTTGCGGACAGCCGCTTCCTGGCCGCATTCCAGGATCTGGCCAAGATGCTCTGGGATGACGGGCGATTGCGCATTACAACTCTTTTAATAGGCGGGCAAGCAGCCGCCGTGGATATTGGAGCTGTGTACAGAGGAGTATACACCGTACTGGCCGGCGGAACGGATCCAGCTTTTCCAGGGGTAGCCAAACTCATCAACTTTCACCATCTTGAGTGGGCTTGCAGGGAACGCATCGATATGGTGGATTTTCTGTGTGGCGACTTCGGGTGGAAAAGCCGTTTTCACCTAACAGCTCGTCCCCTCTACCAGATGGGCATGATTCCCAGTTGCGTGGGAACGTCAGAATACCGAGAGGATCCGCTCATTGAAGTCGCCTGAGTCACTGGTGCTGGTCGTAGGCACAACCTCGGACTATGTACAATGGATCGACGAAACCTGGCCCGGTCGCGCAATCTTCCTGACAGACCCCCATATTAGACAAAACGCCCATGAGCCGGCTCCTGATGAAGGTACGGAAATACTTGCAGATTTGCGATGTTACCAGCATTGCCGACAGGCCCTGGAACAGCACCTCAACGATAACGGAACGCGTATCAGCGGTATCATGTGTTTCGATTGCGAGACAATGCCGCTGGCAGCATACCTGGCTGAGCGTATGGGCTTGCCGTATCCTTCTCAGAACTCGGTGCGACTGTGCCGCGATAAGTTCGCCTGCAAAGAGGCTTGGCACAACGCCGAAGTAAACTGTCCCGACGCGGCTTTTGTTTCAACAGTGGGAGAGGCAATCAATTTCTTCCGCAAAGCAGAGGGCAGTTGTGTCCTTAAACCTCAGGGCGGATCCGGAAGCGAGCTTGTTTTTCTCTGCATGACAGTTGTGGATGTGATACAGGCGTTTTCAACCATTAAGAAAGAGCTGTCTCGGAAGAAAGATAACCGGCTCTATTCGGATTCTGGACTGCAGATAGTGGCCGAGGCATATGTTGCCGGACCCGAATATAGCTGCGACTTTCTCATCGACGAGCGCGGAGCCAAAGTGATCCGACTTGCTAAGAAGATTCCCATGCGCATCGGGCCATTCGGAACAATCCTTGGATATGATGTGCCAGGAGCCCTTCCTTGCGGCACAGCCGCCAACCACCTTGCAGCACACCTCGAACAGGCCGCACGTGCATTGGGTATAACAAGAGCGATTTGCATGGTCGATTTCCTTTGGAACAATGGAACACCGGTATTCTTGGAGATTGCACCGAGACCCGGCGGAGATTGCCTCCCGAACTTGATCCGCCAGGCAGCCGGCATTGATACACTAGGACTTGCACTGGACGTGGCCCAAGGCTGGCCAATCGATCTGCCTGGCCAAGACTCCTGGCAACGGTGCGTAGGAGTGCGCATTCACGCTCACCAACAAGGAATCTTGGTCGCGGTTGACACTAGCTGTAACCATGAAGATCCTCGCGTAATTGAGGTCAACGTAAATCGCAGCAAAGGACACACAGTGGTTCTGCCACCGCATGATTACGACTCATGGATTCTCGGCTACATTATCTTCAAGCCTGAGCCGGGCCGCGACATCGAAAGCCAGTGTAACGAAGTTCTTGGCGAAATCCGAATTACCATGGAGGAAGCCGCATGAGTGATGCGTCAACGAAAACGATCCTATCCATGGCGGCATCCGCACTCAGCGCCCCCCCCCAACTGCTTTCGCTTAAGGATATTCAAGCATTCGTTGACCAATACCTCGCCCGTAGGGATGCCTTTCTCAACGTGGCAAACCTTCACGGCTCCCCCCTGTATGTGCTTGACCACGAACGCATCGAGAAAAGGGCATGGCAGTTCCGCATAGCCTTTGAAGAGCGCCTCCCCGTTCCTGTGAGTGTCTACTATGCAATGAAAAGCAACAACTGCCCCCTTGTCGCGGAGAAGTTGTTGACATGCGGATTAGGTCTGGACGTATCGAGCGGTAAGGAGTTGAAGACCGCCCTGGAACTCGGTGCCGAAAAGATCGTATTCAGCGGCCCGGGCAAAACAGACTTTGAACTGACCTTGGCAATGGACCATACCGAGCGAGTCACGGTCTTATTGGACAGCTTCTCGGAACTGGAAAAACTCTCCACCATTGCCTCACGCCGTCATCAAGACATTCGTGCAGGAGTTCGTCTGACTCCCAATCCGCAGGGATTGTGGCGCAAGTTCGGAATCCCCCTGTCGCAACTGCAAGATTTCATATCACTGGCCAAAGATTGCAGTAGAGTGCGCTTGGTAGGATTGCAGTTTCACAGCAGTTGGAACCTCAGCGCAGAGGCGCAGTGCGCTTTCATAGCAGAACTTGGCCACACGCTTCGGCAATTACCTTCAACCTGGGTATCTCGCCTGGAATTCGTCGACATCGGCGGCGGATACTGGCCAGAACAGGGTGAGTGGCTCCAGGATGCTGGAACTACGGGCGGAACAGTTCGCAAGCTACTTGCTCCTGCCACGGTCGAATGGAATAAACGCCATCACCTTCTCAGCACACCAATTGGTGACTTTGCAGACAAACTCGCGACGGCCATACAGGACAACCTGGTCGGTTTGGCGGACCTCTCAGTTTACTTGGAGCCTGGTCGGTGGCTGTCTCATGAAAGCATGCACCTGCTCATGACTGTCGTCGACCGCAAAGCATCTGATGTTGTTATTACCAACGCAGGAACAAACGCCGTCGGCTGGGAGAGGTTTGAAACCGACTTCTTCCCTGTAATCAATCTTACCCGACCGGGCAATATCGAAAGGAGGTGCGACGTGCACGGCTGCCTGTGCACTCCTCACGATATTTGGGGGTATTCAGTATGGGGGCAGGACATCTGCCAGAACGATATACTGCTCATCCCCTGCCAGGGAGCATACACCTACAGCCTGCGCCAGGATTTCATCAAGGATATTCCCAAAGTAGCGATTCTTGAGCAAAACAGCCCCGCAATCACTCAGTAAAACGCTCTTCTAATCTCGCGAAATCCAAAAGGTCCACATCTGAGTCTTCATCAAGATCCATCGCCTCACAACCGGGGGCACACGAGACCCCGGGGCCAGACATGCAACCAGCAAACACCGAGTAGTCGCTGAGATCTACGACGCCATCGCAATCAGCATCTCCGTCTACGCAGTAGCTGATGTTGAAGTAATCGATCGTGTGACCATTGACGGTTGATGAGTAGTTAATAGCCAGACTGTCGGGCTGTATCGTTACGGCCTGAGCGATTCGCTGGCCCTCCGAGGTAATGGCAAAAACACCAATACGATCGCTCTCGTCCCAACTCGCCGGACGCGGAATTGCGATTGTGCCATCATCTCCAAGTGGCTGGTGAACCTCCACAGAGCAGTCTTTGTGATGCAATACAAGATAATGCGCTGCGCCACCGGCGAGCGTCTCACCGTAAAGCGTGGAAACTACTGCAGCCAAAACGTCACCGTCGTTCTCTGCAACGAAACCGCCAGGTACTACTACATGATCACCAACCGCCATGGCACTCTCCGTAAGATTCGCCCTGACGATCGTACCATCCGCAAATGTTGTGCTTGTGCGCCCTGTAGTAGCCAACTCCTCGAATGACAGCATCGCTTGGCCAAACAACGGGGATACGAAGTGCTTCTGAAAGCAATCAATCACTCTGAGCCAACTCGGATCAAGTGATGAGAGATCATACGATAACGAGTAACCAATAGACACCTGATAGGTTAGCGCCGAAAGATCATTTGTCATCGTTGTACCGGCCAGATTGTGCACACTGAAGTAAAGGTTCTCATGAGCCCACAACGGCGCCATCGGGAATGTTGTGTACGTCCCACTGGGCCACCAATGCCAGTTAATCGTGTGTGAGTTGCAGAATCCGGTCTCCGTCCATGCAAGCCGATCAAAACCACCTCCCGTCATGGTCGGCAACCACATGGCACTGCGAGCGGCCACATTGATAATTCCCTGATTGTAGTGCATAGGGTCAGGCGCATCGGGATGTTCATCATACATGGGCCCTCGAGCACCCAATTGGTCCTCGAAGAGAAAATCACATGGCACGGTTGTGGTAAACTCATCGCGCGTCTGATCCTGCCGGTTGACCACGTCACTGTCGTATGGACTGACGACGTACCCACCATGGCTGCCGTAATACTCGTAGATCGGACTACCGCCAGGATCGCGAGCAGCTATCCCGGTTCCGAGCGCAGCCAACGTCGGTAATTGATCATCCCACCAAGTCGGATTAGTGTACGGCATCACCAAATGCCCCATGGCCCGAGCGTAGGCCACCAGACTTTGCAGCTCGGCCAGTGTGCCCAGTGTTGAACTGGGCGGCAAGTAGTCAGGGTAGTACTCATCAAAACCATTTGGCCAGAACGATACCAAGTGAAGAAGGTTGTTCGGAGGTAGATTGGTCAAGAAGTTCTGAAATGTCGCGAATGTCCAGCTTCCCTGGAGAAAATCTCTCTTGAGCAGTACTGCCTTCGACAACGCGTCGAACAGTGACGCATCAAGCTTATCCACTAGAGTGGGCATGCTGTCGAACCCACTTCGTGACCAGTAAGCAGCCATTGCCCCCTGTAGAGTCGATCCGATACTGAATACCGTCACAGGCGAGACCCATCGACCACCAGGACCTACTGCCAATTCGTAATCATGATGGTATTTTCGTACCCCACCCGCATACGAGTCGTCGCGAAGAATCATCCAGTCGTCAGGCTTCACGGGCTCGGCAAGATCCTGAAGGCAGTAAATGGCGAAATTACCTGCTGTGAGGTCAGTGAAAGCGAAATCGGCAAAAAGCTACCCCGGATAACCCGAAGAGAACTCGTAGCTATCGAAGAAGCTGGGAAGTAGCTTCATCCCCTCAATATACGGAACATACACGGCCTCTATCTGGCTGCGTCTAAAGGAAAACTGTACGGGATAGGCCAATAGCTCTATCTCCTGAGCGGATAGATTGTCGACCGTCAACACGGTGTCGACTTCAGCCCCCTCGGTCGGACGAATCACAATGCTGACATGACAAGCCACCGATCCCGTGGCGACGTAATCCATCGTGAGGGTTGCCTCCTCAGCATTCCACAAATAAGTGAATAACCTGCTCGAGTTCGCAGGCGAGAAGTTCTGACCGTCAAGCCACACGTTGCTCCCGAAGCGCATCACCCACGGACCGTGAACATTACCTGGCGACACTTCCTGACCCGTCGTCCGGTCGATCATGTAGAGTAACCGTCCATCAGATTTTCGAAAGGCAATCTCGTAGAAGTCGTCGTTCCAAATGCGAATTCGGTCCGCCTGATTGTCGGCAAACCCAATATCACCAACCGATGCATTCGCCCAACAAGACGCGATCAGCAGTACAACCACAATGCCACGCTCACGACCGCACATCATCCCACGCTTCACGTCTCATCCCCTTCAGTGAGTGGCCTACGGGTTCGGCAAAGCCAAGCCCGTAGGCTTGCGATATTCACAACTGGCCGATTCCCTCCGGATGACTCTGTTTGACTCATCGTAAATCGCCTTCAAGGTAAGGTCGTAACGACGATGACTACGGTCCCTCCAGAACAGAAACAAAGCCGGCTATATCCTGATCGTCAATGATACGGTCTTTGACGAAGTCCAATTGCTCACACTCCATTGGCAAGACCGGATCAGCCACGACACCAATGCACTCCTGTAACAGGGAGTAGTCAACCAGATCGTTATCTCCATCACAATCGGCATCGCCCGCTACCGTCGAAAGGCAAATGCGAGCAGCCCGTGCCTCGAAGTTCCTCGGCTGCCCCACGAGTGCCAGGTTGTCGAAGGTCACATCCATCGTAAGCCCTGGATTTCCATGGTGATACGCACCGCCGAGATGGAAGAAAGATAGATTCGAAATGTCCAATCCCGGCACAGTCCCTGGATTATTGTCGTTGATGTATCGCGACAGCTCCACAGTCAATGTTTGCGTGCCATTGACTAGCACGACAACGCGGGTTACGTTTCGGGTGGAATACAGCGTTTGCAGTTTTTAACTGTAATTCCCAATGCATGTAATTCACGCAATCTTCTTCGTTGATGTGATTGACGGGCTTTGGCGTTTCGCTGCTGGGTAATGCTGATGTGTTCAGCAACCTTAGTAAACAGTGTTCGTCGAGCTTTGCGAGTCATTCGTCTCGCTTGAACGGACGCCTCTGTCGCTCGCCGAAGTTGGCGGAGTGTCAGGCTTTTTTCCCCCGTTCGTCTCAGCGTTTTGTTCCAGCTTTAGTTTAGTTCTTGCAAGGAAGAGATGGCTGATCACCGTGAGTATGAAATGCCGCTGGATTGCCTGAAATCGCCTTACCTCGAATTGATCTAACCCGAGCAAACTCTTTTCGTCCTGGAAGCATCGCTCGATGTGCCAACGCGAGAACGCTACGTGCAAAATTCGTGTCAACGGCGTTGTCGCCGAGGCGTTGGAAACGAAGTACTTGATTTCACCAGTTACCGGGTGCTCAGCATAGACCAACCATGCCGGTGCAGATGGTAACGTGAAGCTGCGACCTGCATCTTCCGGACAGACGTTCAATCGAAATCGCGCCGCTTTGGCTCGCCAGATGATCGGTCCTTTGTGACCGTTCTTGATGTGGTAGTCTTGCCAATCCTGATCGCGTATGGCATAGGAATACGTACACAACCGATCTACGCGATGGGGCTTGCTCGACTGAGCTGCCAACCGGGGATAACGCTTGGGACGACCGTTTGCGCGAGCGTGATGGTTCTTCTGTAATACCTTGGGTTCGACGAGCCAGCCGGTAAACGACTTCGGCACCTCAGCCACGTAGGTCTGACCCATCTTGTGTAATGTTTCCAGGAATCTGGCATTGCAGCCGTAACCTTCATCGAAAGTCAGCCACTTAAAGCGAATGCCGTTGCCCTGGCATCGCTCGAGCATATCCAAGGCAATCTTCCACTTCGGTTGGTGGGTAAGATCGTCGGGAACATGAGCTTCGCGACAGCGCTTACGGTCGTCGGCCCATGATTCCGGAAGGAATATGCGATGATCGAGCGTGCAACGGAACCGGCCACGCAGGTCGGCATATCCAAGGCCCACGGACACCACGCAATTGTCGATCTTTCCGGTAGCACCACAGTATTGACGGCGTACACCTGCGGTCTTGTCTCCGCGTTTCGGGAAACTTGTCTCGTCGATCAAGCCAATCGCATCATCGCAATGGTGCGATTCGGCAACCAGCTCCTGTAATCGATCAAGAGCACGTTCGTGATTCCAGGTGTGCGTAGCGAGAAAATCCTGCAATGTCCTGGCCGGTACCCCAAGGGCATCGGCCATCGGCTCCACGCTTTTCCGCTCAATGCCCGAAAGTTGGCTACGCACGTACCGCCGCAAATGCTCACGACCTTCGCTACGGGCGAAGCAATCACGAAACAGACCCAGGAACCGATCCAACTCCCCCGCCAATCGACCAATGATACGAACATCCATGTTCATGCCCTCCAGCTTTACCAGCGCTGGAGCACTTATCGGATAAACAGTATCACTTCCTTGAGCCTAACCCGCGTTGTCGTGCTAGAACCTATCCCAAAACCTCTTTAAGCAATAATAAGGTACATCCGAAGTGTAGAAATCCCTGAAAGAGCAATGTAGATTTCTCCCATCGTATACATAGTCGACGATAGTGTTGAATCCAGGCTATCGTTCGTTCAACAGTCCATCGTCTTTTGTATCTTCGCAAAGGTCGGCCATCCTGAGTTTTATTTTCTGCTTTGCGGTTCCTACGATGCGGAGCAATCATTTCGATACCCTGGGCTTCAAGTTCAGCGTCAAGTCGATCACTATCATAAGCTTTATCACCTATGATCCGCTCCGGTTTCTCATTCGTAAGCATGAAGTCGAAAAGCGGTTGAACGAGTTGGTTTTCATGAGGCGTAGCCGACATAGTATCAATTGCTATTGGAAGCCCCTTAGCATCTACTAAAACCATTATTTTTACGCCTTTTCCGGCCTTTGTCTTGCCTATTCCGTCACCACCTCCGCGGGCTTTGCTGAATGTTCCATCGATATAACATTCATACACTCGATAGCCGTCATGCTCTTCAACTAATTCACCTGCATTACGCATAATGTTCTCGAATACGCCGTTTTCAACCCAGAACTTGAACCATCGATGAACAGCGCTCTTGGAGCCGAACCGCTTTGGAAGATCTTTCCATTTTGCCCCATTGTCGAGAATCCAAAAAACTCCCTGAATGGCCTTTCGCTTATCCATCGGGGGCCGACCTCCCTTGGGGCTCGGAGTGTGATGAGGAATCTGCTCAGTCAACCAATCTAATTGTTCTTCGGTAAGTTTTAGCATACATAATTATAGTACTCTTATGCGGTTAAACCAGGTAATGGGATAGGTTCTAGGTTCTCAAAACGATAAACACGCTCGGTGCCATCGTCATCGGTCAGCACAACAACAATCTTGTCCGTCTGATTGGCCGGATTGAGAGTCACATCAAGAACCATCGTAGTTGCCCCGGATGCATCCACGTTGGGATCTATGTCGTAGTAGCCGCCGCCGAAGTCGGTTGACTGAACACGGAAGTCGTCGACTCCCGAGGTGAATGTCCCTGTCTCCCATTGTCCATAGACGCCCGTCAATTCAAAACTACTGAAGTCAGACAGAACCGCTCCGGCACCTGCAGCGGCGTTGGGATCAGTGAAATTCAACGATGCCAGCCCCGGATTGACCACTTGGTTACCACCGCCCGTGACATTCCGCATGGGCGGCAAGCTCTGATCGAACGCGAATCCGGAGGGGTCGCTGATCATCGTCCACAAGTGAATCACGCGAGGCAAATCCAACACACTCAACCCAAGATCCGCTAGTGGAATTGCCAACTCTACACCTGACGTCGCATCTTGTGCCGCAAGTGCAACAGTCTCAACATCATCCATGAAGCAGGCATCGCCGTCCTCGCAACTTTCAACGCCGCTGACATTCCAGTTGCTAAAGGCCATCTCCATTCCATTTGGATTGTCAGCCGTCAACCCACCAGCGTTGTCGAAAAGCTCTGAATCGCCACTATCAGGAATAACTGCCCCGCGGAACGTAAAAACATCGCTAACGAGATCGAAATGGTCCACGAAGGCCAAATGTGGCTCGTAGCTTATGTTGATGCCGTACGCCACATCGTACTTGACCGCGGCATCCTCCGTATAACGATCATTGTTTAGTAGATCCAGAGGACCATTTGCCAGTTCGTTGCCGTTCATCGTAACTATCGCGGCTGCTCCTGGAATTACCCCGATCAACTCCATATGGTCGAACGTGACATCAAACGTTACGCCAGGATTATCATGGTTGAAACCGCCCGTCATATGGAAGAACGTGAGGTCCGAAAGGTCGAGACCAGGAACGGTCCCAGGGTTGTTGTCATTTGAGTACGCGCTGAGCGGAATCGTGAGTGCCTGCGTTCCATTCGTCGCTATATCAAAACGATACACGCGTTCCGTAAGATCCTCATCAACCAGAATGATTCGAATCACATCTGCCTCGTTAGCCGGATTAACCGTCACGTCCAACGAAAGTGCTATCGCACCAGACGCGTCGACATTCGGGTTGATATCATAGAAACCCCCACCGAAATCCGTCGACTGCACTCTAAAGTCGTCGGCACCGGAAGTGAACGTCGCCCAAATCCACTGCTCATACCACCCCGTTAGGTTGAAATCGCTGAAATCAGTAATGACTGTTGAGGTGTAAACCTCCGAACCGGCGTCAAACGCCAGGACATGCTCCCCAGAACTACTATCAGGGTCCACATCAACAAACACGTTGATCGACGTACCATCTGCTTGCAGGTTTCATGTTATCCCAAGATACAGAAACTCTTCATCGTTCTCCGCGTAAAGCGCGTCCAACTCGGAACCAGCTTGCATCGGCTGCAAAACCTCACCCGTCCGCGCTCGATCTCCGCCGGAAGTCGGGCACTGCTGCGTCAATGCGGGAGCTCCCGAATCATAGTCATCCGCATCAATGTGACCATCAAGAAGCGCCCCCGTGTCAATGTAATCAAGAGCACTCAGATCAACTGTTAGACAGCTGGCAACAGTGCTCAGATCCGGCCTCAACCCCAAAGTGTCCGGTGGATCGCAGGAACTCCCTCCAAACGACGGTAACGCTTGATTCAGAACGGTACCGAATCCATCACTCACCGAAGAACTCTGGTACTCGTCCGCGTCCATTGTCAGGATAACGATGTTGATCGTCTCGTTTCCGTAAAGCCCGGAATCACCCACGTTCGCCAGTGGAATCGCGATCTCCACACCCGTCGTAGTGACGTCCGTGTAAGTCGCGTCCACCTCCGTAACTCCGGTTGTATTGGAGTTAACGAAACCGCCCCGCTGATAACCTGCCGCCGGCGAACCTCCCTCGAATATCTCATTGCCGTCGTCTATCGGTGACTCAGCTACGTGAGTTCTGATAGCAAACACCGGCAGCGAACCATCATTGGGATTGTCAGGGGTAGGGTCACAAGCAACACGTCCACGATCATCGCCGAAATGGCAAACATCAGAAGCGCTAGCGACGCCTATCTGCACACCGTACAGAATATACTCGTGCGCATACATCACGCCACCAGCACCATCAATCGCCAACGCATAATCCCAACCAGTGAAGCCCAGATCGCCACAACTTGGTAGAATAGTGCCAGAGTCCGCCACCACCGTGTAGGTGTCATCTGTGCCATCCTCCGGAGTCCCGTTCGTGTCGACAATGACCTCACGACCTCCCAGCTGCAGCGCAAAAGGTGGACCATCAACCCCCTCTGTTCGCAGCTCGGTCTGACCGTAGTCAAACTCGTTGTCGATGAGAATGATGAACGGATTCCCCACCTCCAGCAGGTTACCCGCCAAACCCACGTATAAATAGGTCGAATCCTTTGCAAGATAGAGCGCGTCAAGCTCGCTACCTTCAGAATACGAGGAAACCACCTCAAGATCGGTAACGTCACCCGCGCCTGTACGGTTTGTTTGAATGCCCACCAACTTCGAATCTGCGAAATCAGTGGGGATATCCTGACCATCCATCGGCCCTGGAGCGGCCGCTCTGACACCGGCCGCGATCCCACACATTGCCATCGCGATGAAAACGAAGCGTCTCATGATCCTGTTCCTTTCCCTAAGCCATAAACTCGCAACCACACCCAGCGAGCCGGCATTAACTCGCCACTATCGATTGTCTATGCAGCGCCTCACCCTAGTAACCCAACTGACCCCGCCAACAAAGATGAACGTCACTGCAAAGACCGCACAGGCCCAGTAATCTTGTATGGTGAAACACGTACCAACCCGTTGTGCCCGCTCGGCGTCTGCATGCGCGGATCCGCCGAAGCCTTCTTCCATCCCGTCGGCCTCATCGCCTGACCGTGGAAGTCAGCGAAAATCACATTCACTGCGCCGTCAGCATGACGTCTCGTCGGTATCCGCTGCGGCCACTTATCCTGTGAATGAGCCAGCGTCGGCCCCGTTGCCTGAGCGCTGATTATGAGATTCACAACGCCATCTGCGCGGGAATTGGCGCCTGTGCCGTCGTCAGCTTTCGCCTCATCGACAGAGTCAGCCCCTGCATCCGTCATCAGCATGACCGTTGCAGGATCGTGCGCTCTCTCCAAGCGCCCCTGCAGCCGCTCGCCCGCAAATGGGCTACGCTGCCCGATTCGCCAAGCCTGCGGGATGGAAGAATCGTATCGCCCCACCGGCGGAAGCGGGGAATAACCATCCTGAGCACCGGTCAGATCTTCGTTGATCCCGTAACTCAGATAACCCCAATACAAGCCCGAACCCCCTGGCCTGTTCGGATCTCCATCACCAAAAAGCTGTGGGCCGTTGGGGTAAAACGGAGTCGAGACCCGCACTCTGTCCGAGGGACACGTCGCTAAAGCAAAACCACTGTCCATGTGCTCCTAGTAAATCATCGCCTCATCGAAACTGCCTGCTCGAACTCCCCAGTCCCAGTTGTGCCTATAGCCATCCTTGCTGGTCACTTGAGCCAAGGCAACAACCCAACCCAGCAGTTCCCCCTGTGAATCGTAGGCATACGTATTCCTCGACGCGTCGGCCTTCCTGTTTCCCTCATCACTGGTCACTAGCTGAAAACGGCCGCCATGATCGTTCGCAAACGTCATACCCGCTTGAGCCAATCCGCGAGCATTAGCCGTACACTTGATCGTCTTGGCTTGCTCCCGCGCCTTCTTCAGCGACGGCAAAAGAATGGAGATAAGCAATGCGATGATCGACACCACAACGAGCAACTCGACCAGAGTAAACCCGCCGCCGCAACGCGCTTCCCCTATTCCCACCCCCGCTCTTCGAGAGAAAACCATCGTACACCTCCTCGCCGAAACAACTCTGCGTGCCCAAACAGGCCGGCCGGCAGAACTCGACACGAGAGGAAAATCATCGCCGAGCCGGCCTGTCTATCATCCATGACAAACCGCTATGCTGCTATACCATTCGACGCCGCAGCACCGCCAGCGCACCAATAGCAACTACCAACAGCCCACTGGGCTCCGGAGTCAATACCATATTCTCCCAAGTGATATCCGTTGCACCAAGAGAATCACCCTGAATATGAAAAAACGATAATGTACCTAAATCTAAACCGGGAATCGTGCCCGCACCCGAAATCCACAGCGGTGTCGCTAGGTCCGCCGTCAGAGTCTGCGCGCCGTTGGTTAGACTGTACCAAGCATAGTTGTACGTCGTCAGATCATCGTCTACCAAGGTGACTACAACGCCACCAGCCTCATTGGCCGGATTGAGAACCACGTCCAGTTCTAGCGTCAACTCACCACTTGCATCAAGGTTCGGCTCAATGTCAAAAAAGCCCCCACCCCAAGCACCGGTTGATTCCACCCGAAAATCATTCGGGCCTGATGTGAATACCGTGGCCGGATCAGCCCACGATCCGTAAGTTCCAGAAAGAGTGAAATTACTGAAATCCGTTACGACCGTCGTCGCCAACGCAGATGACGCCAACGCTGCAACTGTCAATCCGACAATTGCCAATCCGCCTATTCTCATCTTTCCCGAGACCATGTTCTATTCCTCCTTATTCCATTTCACGCCCTTGTGGACGTCCCAGAGAGAGAAACCTTGATCGAAAGCCAATCGGTCACCCACACCGAGTAACCGGCAAGGTCTTGAACACATTTGCCAATCTAAGTGCCACACCCCCGCCCCAACACACCGAAAGACAGCCAGAACCGGGCCCATCTTCCCCCCTGCGACCAATAAGCGTTTTGTGCACCATAAAACATGAGTTGCTCCGCCAATCCGACCATAACTATAGCATTGACGCCATATAGCATTACAGTACAACGCTGTCGACTAAGAGTTGATTGATCAGTGGAGCGCCTTCCATAAATGCGTAGCGTCAAACAACAAAGCCCTCCAGAGAAAGCCACGGGCTACACGCTACACTTGAACAGAGCTTGCTCAGGAGTGTTTGCTTGATTTCGGCACTCTATCTGTAACCGGCACAGCGCCGCTACATCTGGCCCGCTAGCGAAAGGAATGCACCATCATGGCCCAAACTCCGAAGTATGCACAGGTCATGTCGGTAATCGAACGGCGTGTACGCGAGGGAGACTACCTCCTGCACAGCATTCCCGGCGAACGCCGAATCGCCGAAGAAACAGGCGTCAGCTACATGACCGCCCGACGCGCTGTCATTGAGCTGCTCGGCAAGAAAGTCCTCATACGCAGATCCAATGGCTCCCTGGATATCCACCCCGGATATATCGAGCGAAACATAAACGCCAGGGTCGTGCTCCTCTATCCTGCTTTCCCCTCCCCCTACCTCGCTCAACTACGCACAATCGTTACCTCAGCCCTGGAGCACCATGGCCTCAACATACGACCCGTACAGTACACCCACTGGAACGACCCTATTGTAATAGATGCCGTCAGCCATACAGGTGGAGCGCTCGTCATTCCCAGTGCAGACAGCATCCCCTCTTGGATACTCGATCCTATCCGCATCAATCGAGTCGTTGTCTTGGACGGCGATTGCAGCGCGGACGGTATCCCATCCATTCGCCTATTCCCCGACAACCACATTAACAAAGTCTTCGAACACCTGACCGAACTCGGGCACGAACACATTGACTGCGTCAATACCCAACACCGCAATCCCGAGGTCGACCGCCGCATAGATCTCTGGAGCAAATGGCTGGCAGGCCACGGCGGAACCGGACGCCTTTGGGACAACCCTACGCCCTCATTCCTAGACCCAACGCCTTATGCCCATGAGCTCATGTGCAGAATCATCGATGAGGGCAAATCAAGCGCCACAGCATTTGTATGCACAACGTTCCCCGCGGCCATAGCCTCCGCCCGAGCCTATTGGGAACGAGGCTACACCGTCGGCCGCGACATCTCCGTCTGCGCCGTTAACATCGAGTACCCGGCCCGCTACTGCTGCCCCTCCATTACCGGACTAGATCTGCCCGATTTATCTGGCGTGCTCAACAAGTGCTTCGATTGGTTCTCTGGGAAAAGGCCTTGGCGAGGACGAGCACTGCTAGAACCCACCGAGCCGCAACTCCATATCGGTGAATCCTCCGGCAAGCCGCGCAACGCCTCATCCGCCTGACGATTCATCCCGCAGTAGACAAACCCAACCCAAAACCGCCCATTCGAATTCACTTATCTGCTGTACCAAGAGAAAACAAGAAGTCAGACGCTTGCCTGAGTAGAGCTTGCTCCATCTACGAAAACCCGTACAAGCAAACAAGTCATCTCCCATTGAACAACTAATTCGCGCCGCCGCGCCTTCGATAAAACCAAAACGCCCAGTCCTCATTAACGTCCGGAGAAAACCGAGCATCATACACAACACTTGAACAAAGCTTGCGATAGCCCGCCACAATTCTCCTCTCCCTTGACACATAATACAGCAACCAAGGAATGCCGATTCTGATGATACGTATTTCACTGACAGTCGCTGCATGGATAGCGCTGTAAGTCCAAGCGTAGCGCCCAACACCGAGAATCTACCAGAGAAGACCGGGCGTCAAACGCTACATTTGAATAGAGTCGGCTTGCTCTAGCTCGCACAACAAGTCGCCAGAAGATAAAGTATGACTCTCCAACGCAAGACACTATTCGGCACTGTTACCGCCGGGGTCGGGTTAATCCTCGCACTGTATATTGTCGCAGCCAATACGCTGCGCGATGGATACCTGCGTCTCGAAGAGACCGCCATACAGAAGAACGCCTTCCGCCTCTCTACAGCGCTGCAGGACAAACTTCAGAGCCTGGAAAGTAACTGCAAAGACTGGTCCAATTGGACCGCCACCTACGATTTTGTAGAAACCCGTGACCCGGCGTATATCCAGGAGAATCTGAATCTCGACTCCATCGTTACCATCGATCTTAATTTCATGATCTTCGTAAATACCAACCGCGAAGTCGTTCAAGCCCTGGGCGTCGACCTTGATGAAAACGAATTCACTCAACCCCCCGACTCACTACTCACGCTGGCTACTCAAGACCATCCCTTTTCAGAGAACACCGAGCCCGATTCCTCAGTGACCGGAATAGCCGCTCTCCCCGAAGGTGTTCTTCTACTTACAGCAAACCCGATCCTCAAAAGTGATCGAAGCGGCCCCGCCAGAGGAACGCTCTTATTCGGCCGCTATCTGGACAGCAAAGAAGTTGACCGCCTCTCCACCCTGACGCAACTTCACGTCGAATTCCAAACATTAAACAGCAACCTCTTGCCGGCATCGTGGAAAAAGGATATCCCCAGAACAATCGAATCGCGATCACCGATAGTAAGAAGGATCGATGAAAAGACAATCGCCGCCCGCTTTGTCGTCGATGACATTTTCAACAACCCCACCCTCATGTGCAGCGTCGAATCACCAAGAGATATATACGCCCAGGGAAACCTCAGCCTGAAACAGTACATTGTCGGGTTGACCATCGTGAGTGTCGCCATAGTGGTTATCACCTTGATCCTTCTTAATCACCACGTGATTCGACGCGTAGCTCAAATGCAGGAAGACGTAAGCCACATAACCACCAAGAGAGAGTTTCTCTCCAGGCTTTCCGCCGCCGGCTCCGACGAACTCGCCGAACTCGGACACGACATCAACCACATGCTCGAAACCATCAACCAGGTTCAGGATGAACTCCATACAGCCAGAATCAACGCGGAAGCCGCCAATGAATCCAAAAGCGAATTCCTGGCCAACATGAGCCACGAAATCCGCACTCCCATGACCGCCATCCTCGGGCTCACTGAGACCCTGCTCGAACCTGATATTCCCAATTACGAAAGACTCGACGCAATCCTCATCATCCGTCGAAACGGTGAACATCTGCTCCAGATTATCAATGACATTCTTGACATCTCCAAAATCGAAGCCGGCAAAGTCGACATCGAAAACATCCGCTGCTGCCCTGTTCAACTCGTCGCCGACGTTAAATCCCTCATGCAGATGAAAGCTATCGCCAAAGACCTTGCCTTCACAGTCGAGTTCGTCGGATCAATCCCCGAATTCATACACACTGATCCCACCAGACTCAAACAGATCCTCGTCAACCTCCTCGGCAACGCTATAAAATTCACGGAACACGGCGGCGTACGATTGCTGATCAGCTTCCTCCAGAACGATGCTGATTCAATGCTCCAGTGCGACGTACTCGATACCGGAATTGGCTTAACCGAGAAGCAGATAAACGATCTCTTCAAACCGTTCAATCAGGGCGATTCCACCACCACCCGCAGATTCGGCGGAACCGGATTGGGATTAGCCATCAGTAGGAGACTGGCTCAATTGCTCGGCGGAGATCTCACCGTTCGCAGCACGCGAGGTGAAGGAACCGCCTTTCGCCTCCGCGTCAAAACCGGATCGCTCGACGACGTCACAATGCTCGACTTGCACGCAATAGCCTCCATTACTGACAGCCAACTGCCCACAAAAACCCATACCGCCCTTCCCCAGCTCACCGGCCGCTTCCTGCTCGTCGAAGACAACGAAACTAATCGGTTCATCATCCAGCGACTACTCGAAAAAGCCGGTGCCTCCATATCCTCGGCAGCCAATGGCAAAATAGCAGTCGACAAAGCCCTCGAAGCAATGGAACAGGGTAAACCATTTGATGTCATACTAATGGATATGCAAATGCCAATCATGGACGGCTACGAAGCCACCAGACTCCTCCGCCGAAGTAACTACACCGGCCCCATCATCGCCCTTACCGCTCACGCCATGTCCGGCGACCGCCAAAAATGCCTCGACGCCGGCTGCACCGACTTCGCCACCAAACCAATCAACAGAAACCTGCTGCTCGAAACCATCCACACCCACCTCCAGCCAACGTCAGCATAAACAACCAATCGCCCGCGACGACTCTCCACATCTCGCACAGTAGAACTGCCACTGTCGCCTGGAAAAGAGGGGCCAAAAACGGCGCAACCATACCTGCAGCAGACTCCCCTAGCAATTTCGGTAAAACCGTAATCCCACTCACACTAGCAATCCGGCCTCACCCTCTCCTTCCTCAGATGCTGCAGGAACAGTATCACCCCATACCGAATCCCGATCGCTACTCGCTTTCCCTATCCCCTCCTTACACGCTCTCGGTCGGCAAAACCGATCTTCGCCCTTGCCATTTCCGGATCTTGCCAATCAGCGTCTTGCGGTTAATCGGCTTGGTAGTGTAATCGTCGCAACCGGCATCGAGACACTTCTGCTCATCGCTGGCCATGGCGTGAGCGGTAAGGGCAATAATGGGCCCGGAATATCTCTTTCCTCGCAGTAATGCCGTCGCCTCGTAACCATCCATTTCCGGCATCTGCATATCCATTAATATGACATCAAAGGGATTGCCCCTATCCAATGCTTCAAGAGCAGACTCCAAAGCCTGCTTACCATTCTCCACTGTCGTAACGCACGCACCAGCCTTTTCCAACATTCGAACGATTATCATACGATTCGTTTCATTATCCTCGGCCAGCAGTATGCGCCCTTCCACCTGATCGCCTTCCTCCTCAGCACTAACCGAAACCTGAACTTCACTGGCCGTGACAACCTCCGTACTCTCGTCTATCATCCTGACCCCGTCCGGCAACCCAGCAGATACAATAACGCGAAACTGGCTGCCCACATTCGGAGCCGTTTTGACGATCACCACGTCTCCGCCAAGCAGCGTGGCCAGTCTTTTGCTTATTGTTAATCCTAATCCCGTACCGCCGAACCTGCGAGTAGTAGATGCATCCGCCTGTGAAAACGGGTCAAACAGCTTCTCCACCTGCTTCGCCGTAAGTCCCAAGCCTGTATCGATCACGTCGAAATGCAGGAACGCCTGTCCGTCACGCCTGCTTTCCAGGTGCGTAACCAACCTCACCGACCCACGCTCCGTAAACTTCACCGCGTTTCCAAGAAGGTTGATCAGTATCTGCCGCAACCGAATGGGATCACTTTCTATCACCTCCGGTATTTCCCCAATGTACTCGGCATGAAGATCCAAATCCTTCCCCGCCGCTCGAACCTTGATCAAAGAGATAACCTCATCCACAAGTTCACGAGGGCGGCAGGAAACACTTTCGATCGTCATCTGCCCCGCCTCGATCTTGGATAAGTCAAGAATGTCGTTAATTAGACTGAGGAGGTAATCACCGTTAAGTTTTATCGTGTGTATGGCCTCCGCTCTTTCTGTTGGAGAGGCTTCATGACTCGTCTCATCCAGTAGCAGATCGGCAAAGCCCATGATCGCAGTCATTGGCGTACGGATTTCGTGGCTCATGTTGGCCAGAAACTCACTCTTGGACAGGTTGGCCGCCTGCGCCGCCTCGGTCGCCTCCTTCAACTCGCACGTTCGTTCCTCAACTTTCGACTCCAGTTTCTCCGCGTACTGCTGGATATCCTCATGTGAGGCATGCAGCTTACCAACCATCTCGTTGAACGCCGTCCCGAGCTGCCCCAACTCGTCACCCGACGATACGTCCACCCGCTTGTCAGATTCCGCACCCTCCTTACTGATATCGTAAATAACCTCAACAAGCCCTTTCAACGGCTTGGTTACCCAGATAGTAATGGCGAAAACCAAAAGCGCAACAGCCAATCCAAATACAACAACTCCTGCCGTTATAGAACGGGCAAACAACTCACGCGTTTTCCCGACAACCAGTTGCCGGCGAAACGCCACCCTTACTTCGCCGATCCGCTCACCGCCTGCCTGCTCCAAAACCGGTACAACTGCCTCATGGTAGTCCTCGCCGCCCGTTGCTAGGCTTGCGTCGTTCGTCAGACCGTTCGCAGCGCCAGCTTTCAACCCTCCCTCTCTCCTCTGACTGCTAAAAAGCACCGTACCATACTCGTCAACCACCAGCGCATACGCAATATCTGCACGACGCTTGACAACGTCCTGGCACTGCTCGTCAAAACCCACAAGCTGTGTGATTGGAATTCCCAGCTGCAACAATCGGTCGAGTTGAAGTTTGAGTCCTTCGGCCTCGGATAACGCCCGCATATGCAATGCCTTGGAGTATTCACGAGAAAACAGATAGCTGCTAGTAAGCGTACTCGCACCGATGGCAATCAACACGATAGCCATCGCGATCAGAACGATCCTCGTGCGAATACTCAGAGCCATTCATTCGCTCCAAGGAAATTCGGTTACAGCTTGTGCTCCGAGTAGAATGCTGGCCTCTATCTTCAAACCCAGCTTATTAGCACGGGCAAGGTTGATTACAGGTCTTCCCCTCACCGTAGGTTCCATGGGAATGCTCCCCGGACTCTCCTTATCAACAAGAATCCGCCTGGCAATCAGCCCGGCGGCCCGGCCCTGCTCATATGGTGAAACAGTTACTGCGCACAGCAGACCGCGATCAACGTGACCACTCCAGAAACACAGATCCGGCAGCTTACTATTCTCTGCTGTCCATCGCAGCACCTCGTCGTAGGGCACGTTCTGCCCGTCATCGTCCTTATAGGTATACGTGCCGAACGGACCAAGAGCGTCCACCGTAGTCTGGTATCCCTTGACCAACTCCTTGTACTCGGCAAACGTCCTCACGACGTGCCAGCCGACGAACTCAACATCACCGAACTCCTCCTTCTTGGAAAGTATTCTCTCCTTCACCCCTGGCCAGGTAGGATCGTCGTCCAGGAATACGGCCACCGTCTTCACCTTCGGCGCTATCTGTTTCAGCAACCTCACCGTAGCTACCGAGTGCTCCTGCTCCAACACCCCCGTTACATTACTGCTTCCGACAAACCCATATTTCTCAGGCCTATCGTTCACACCGCTGAAAACAAAAGGAGTGTTCGAGTTCAGGTAATGCCGTACCACGTATTCCGCCGCATTGTCGTCACTCGTATAGACTAGGTCGGGGGCCCAGGAGTCAATCAGCGCCCTCGCCTGTCGACCGGCCTCTTGCTTCCATTCGTCAGTACTTCTCCGTTTCGTGTCCATCTGGAAAACACGATATTCTATCTCTACATCACTTAACCCCTCTTTGAACCCGTTGAACTGATCGTCCGTCCAGAACCATGGCGAGTGATAGCTCATTATGTGGAGAATCCTCCACTTCTTCTCCGGGATCTCCGCAGTGATCGCTTTGTTGACCACCTGAGATGAAGCTGGTTCTGCCGCACTGCGCGCCTCTTCATCCGGAGGTCTGCAACCAGCGCACAGATGTCCGATAAATAAGCCCAAGCCCGTCAGAAGTATCTGCGCGCACCGCAGTTTCAACTGTCCAGGAGAATGCTTCGCTGTCATCACGAAACTCCTTTCTGGCAGGATGATGAAGATACACCCGTCTGAGCTCTTCGGTTATTCACTCACAATGACTTAGCACAAACGACAACACACAAAAGGCTCGTCAAGCAACAATGTTCTCGCGGCAACGACAGAACAATTGAAATGAAACTTCTCAGTTTAACTTTACACACCGGCACCGCCTTCTTTAAGCAATGCCAAATCGACCGAGCAGTTTACCGCAATGTAGGTCCACACATGGCGTCCACCGAAGGAAATCCACAATCACAAACTGCACTATGGCGTCACTAATCCAACCGTAACGTCAAGTGCTGACAATCCACTAAAGAAAACCGGACGTCAGACGCTATAATCGAATAGAGCTTGTTCTGGCGCCTGCAGAAGTAATCGTTGGGCTCCCTGACGCAACAAAGCGGCCACAGCATCCTGGCATGACAACAATGGAGACCCAATCGCATCTACTGTATCCATACCTCATGGCCTATCCTCTGTAAATGAGCGATCTTCGTTAAGCCTATACCCAAGATACGCCGCTTTTCTCTCCTTGCCACACACAGTTTTTGACCATACCTCTCACACCCAGAAGACAGCATGTTGTTCTGCGCACGCAGGAACAGTGGCAAGTGCTATGTCTACTCAATGCTGCTTGGGCTATTTGCATTAGTCGTCCCTGAATATGTTAAAGACAACGCGGGAATCGCGGTAATTTCGGGGTGAAAGGGCAATCGGCTGGGTGTAGACTTTGCAGGGTAATCACGGACAGACCGCAAGAACCTTGCAAACTCGGACGGAGCCCATGAAGCCCAAACCCCAGCCACGCGACGCGTTTTCACTCTTCCAGGCCCACTTCCGCCAGATTCTCAACCCGCAACACCCGCTCTTTCAACTTGCGGATGCGATCGACTGGGAGCGATTCGACATCGCCTTCGCCGACTTCTACAGCGAAGAGCTGGGTGCGCCGGCCAAAGCCACGCGTCTCATGGTTGGTTTGCACTATCTCAAGTACACGTTCAACGAGTCGGACGAATCCGTCGTTGAACGCTGGATCGAGAATCCGTACTGGCAGTATTTCTGTGGATTCACGCACATGCAGCACGAAGCGCCCATCGACCCGAGCAGTATGAGCCGCTGGCGCAAACGCGTGGGCGCGGACCGTCTCGAACTGCTACTCAAAGAGACGGTCGACCTAGCGGTCCGCAGCAAACAACTACCCAAGCAGGATCTTGGGCAGGTCAACGTGGACACGACGGTTCAGGAAAAGAACATCACGCATCCCACAGATGCGAAGCTGCTTTACACGGCGATCCGCAAGCTGGGCGAAGTTGCGCTGGATCGCGGCATCGTATTGCGGCAGTCGTATGTGCGTGTTGGCAAGCGTACTTCGGTGAAAGCGAGTCGATATGCACATTCCCAAAAGTACCGGCAGATGCGTGGGCAGTTACGCAAGCTGCGGACTTGGGTGGGCCGGTTGATCCGTGACATCCGGCGCAAAGCACCTCAGATGGACGAAGATCTGATCGCAGCCTTGGCGAAGGCTGAACGTCTTCGTACGCAGCAGCCCCAGGACTCGAACAAGCTGTACAGTTGGCACGAACCCGATGTGCGTTGCATCAGCAAGGGCAAAGCGCGGCAGCGCTATGAGTTCGGCCAGAAGGTGGCGGTCGCCACGACGAACCGCAGCCACTGGTTCGTGGGAGCGAAGTTGTTCGAGAACAATCCGTACGACGGGCACACGCTCCGGGAAACGCTGCAAGCGGTGGAGCGTGTCACGAACGCACCGATTACCGATGCGTACGTGGATAAGGGCTATCGTGGTCACAAGTGCAAGGGGATGACGCGTGTCCACATTGCCGGACAGGGATCGCGGAACGTTCCCCGTAGCGAGAAACGTCGGCGTAAACGTCGGAGCGCGATCGAGCCGAAAATCGGACACCTCAAAAGCGATCATCGCGTGCGACGTTGCTTTCTGAAAGGCCTCGAAGGCGACGCGATCAACATCGTGCTGGCAGCCGCCGCGGCAAATCTGCGGAAACTGCTCCGGTGGCTTTCTTTTGCGCGCATCGCGGGGTGCTGGAACACTCCGCTACCCCTATGGATGTCCCTGGTCCAACGCTTCGCACTTTGGAGCAACCGCGACCCCTTCGCGTGCTGGATAACCGTCAGAACCACGTCAATACAAGCCGCCGCATAGTGACTTTTTCAGGGACGACGCATTAGTGAAGAACCGCGTAAACTCAGCAAAGTCGACCAAGTCTACGTTGCCGTCACTATCTAGGTCTGCACATTGGCAATAGCCAATGACTGAACTTGCTGGACCATTCATGCAAACAGCGAATACCGCGAAGTCATCGAGATCCAGGTCGCTGTCACCGTCACAATTGCCAGGCAGGTATAACGTTTGCACATAATGTGTAAACGGCACAACCGCAAAACCTGTAGCAGCATCGCGAATGTAGTCAGTCAATACGATTTCCAGGTAAGTGCTGTTGGGCAGTTCACCGCCAATCTGGGTGAGTGTGAGCGACAAACCGGTCGATGAGACAAAGTAGTCGAAGTAGTCGGTGTAGTAGTCCTCACTCTGCGTGGTTTCGTCCGTGATTGTGACAGGAGGGCCGCCAGCAACGGTAATCGGACGATGGAATGTGAAGGATATCATGGCATTGGTCACGCTTGGTAATACCCCCCGATATTCCGGATCTGTCTCTTGCACGGTTGACGTTGCCACGTTGAAGACAAGAGAAAAGGGTGGCGTGGGCTGGTACAGTCCAAGGTCATCCACAAGTCTATATGTGACATAGAACGGGTAGTCCGGGACTGGACTGTTAGGTACATACGCGCAATACTTCATATGCACGTGATGCTCTGTCCAGTTGCTCAGGTTGTACCTATCACCAATTGTCTCAAGCCAAGTACCGTCGTTCATTTGAATCTTGAAATCAGGCGACAAATCCAGGACTTCGAAGCAAATGTCATAATCCAGGCCCGGAGTCCCTTCGAGCTGACTTTCGAGTGGAAACCCATAGGCAGGATCGGTTGTGTCTGAAAACCCCGGCTCGCCAACGGACCATCGCTGAAAAATGGGGCTCCAAGACAAAGCGTAGTGTCCTTCTCCGGGCACGCCATGTTGGTAGATCCTGATCGTATCCACAAGAAGTCTTCCGTTTGCCTGCTTGATGAAGTAGTGATCCAGCGGACATTCGGCGTTCGCGCTTGCTACTAGCGTGCTGCCTATGACCAACGCGAGGATAATCGTGATTCGCCGGGATACCATTTCTCCACTCCTGATAATGTCACAGTTCTTGACTATGAATACAATGTTCATGGGATCAACTCGGGAGGCCAGCCGGGCGCATGTTTCGGCCACCAAAGGTTGACCGAAGGAAAATCCCAAGTTTTCTTCCAACACATCGGCTCGACATGGCTGTCGGTGAACAGATAGTTCGACTTCTTCAGATGTCGATTCCATGCAACTGATTGCTTCGGATCCTCCAATCCCTCCCAAAGATCCGAGTGAATGTGATCTGCGCAGTCGTATGAATCCCCAGAACGGATTTCGGCTATGTAGATCACGGCCGCAGGAGTCTTGATCAGGTTGAGCCGCTGGAGGGCCAGATTACTTTTGAGGGGCCCTAAGCAGGCGTTAATCGCATAGCTCGACCATCGGTACTTAGTCCATTCATCTCGATGTGGTGGATTAGCCCAATTAAGAAAAGGTTTCTCCGTCTTGTCGCTGCGGCAACGACCAACCAGCGGCTGACCTGCATACTTCTGCAGAATGGTCAGCCAATACAACTCCTCCGGATGCTCAATATCCGGCTCGGCTAGAGGACATGATGACGCCGGAAGATACTCCAGGTTATTCAAGGCGTACGATAGCATTGCTATACCCATCTGACGCATGTTGCTCATACACAGAACCTGCTTGCCTTGTTCACGAGCGTTGCGCAGGGAGGGCAGTAAGATCGAAATCAGCAGAGCGATGATGGAGACAACAACCAACAATTCAACAAGTGTGAACCCACGCCAGACGGCGAGGGGGCCATGAGAGCCCCCGCGTCGCCCAGCGGCCATCGGATCCTTTCTCCACCGCCACATGTTGTTTGCAGAGCGATGATGAGACACTGCGGTTCCCCCTGTCTTATGAGGTTCGCCGAGTTGCCACTGATATGCCCATAAACACCAGGAGGCTTAGCGTCCCCGGCTCGGGAACGGCGAATCTGAACGTGAAGGGATCAGACGAAGCATACAGGCCGCTGTCATCAAAGGCAGTGAAAGCTACCGTTATCTCGTCGTTCTCTTGGGAATCGTCCAGCCAGAAGTAGAACCCCATGTGCGAATGAATTCCCCATGCACCCATATCAGCCAACCAGGTTTTCTCGCCATGATCAGAGAACTTATAGGTGTCGCCGTCACCGCTCAGTACGAGGGAGTCGTCCGGACGGAGCATGAAGAAATCTGTAGGATCTGCCAGAGACGTGGTCTCCCGCTGAATACCTATGTCCCACGCAGGCTCGGTCTCTTCGGCAACACTCTCCAGATTCCACACACCTTGGGGACCGTGGGCTGAGTGCCAACCGTCAAGGTGCTGCACACCACCCTGATCGCCGTAGCCGTCGAGGCCGTACATGAAGCGACAGGTATACAGCGTCTTGTTTGCTTCGCTAGGCTTGACAATAGGGTTGCCGCCGGAATCGGTCTCCTGCACCAGTTTCAGGAACGGAGCATCGGAAGGATCACCCCAGTTCGGCCAGTTTGGAGTAGGCGCAGTAGCATGGACAGGTGGAAGAGAGAAAAACCAGAGCTTGTTGTTATCCGTTAGATCCGAGTCAGTGGCACCGCCCTGATCCGCGGGATTGCTCCAGTCAGGACGCCATGTAGGGTTTATACCAATGTGCGTGTGCGCTAGTGGGCAATCCGCCAACACGAGCTGGGTTGCCAGGGAAGAAGTCGCAAGTACGCTCAGAATAAGAACGGTTGTCGTTGTTCTCATACGTATATTCTCCTATTTCTTGAATCGAGCCATCACACTGGTTTAACCAGTTGGCTCTGCCAGGAAGCCGCGTCATTGTGCACCGGTTTCGTTCGGGTTAAAGAAACCCTTGATTCGCCGAATAGCATCAAGGAAACGGCAACCTGACGGTGATCACAAAGTGTTGAGCACTTACCAGTCAAGTACATGCTCTATCGCGTATCAGTTGCAAAGAAACGTTATGCTTGGCATAGGGGAGATTCCGGGGGGGCTCGAGAAAACACGTAGGGCGGCGCGAACGTCTGCGGGCGTTCCTCCAAGCGAACGCCTCCTGCCATCCAAACAATGCGCGCCGACACCCGCATACTGATCGCTGAATCGTGAACGTACGTCGACGATAGCGCCACCTGTTGGCAGAACGAACATGTGTCGGCGTGGTGATCGTGCCCCGCGGTTGCTAGGTGAACGGCGTGAAACAGACCTGTTGGCGGTCCGAGCAGCATGCAAACAAGCACAGCCACACGCAGACCGTATTCACAACGTCTCGCAACCAAAACACTTGGCCTTGCTGCCACCTGAATCTCACGCATCGATAACCACATTCCCGGCAGTATATGCAAATGCATTCGCAATTGCAATTGTAATTGCAAAGGATGGGTGGCCAAGCTAGAATGCCGGTGGGAAGTCTGGCTGTCGCACGATGGTCAAAGAGGTTACGGAAATGGTACGTCGCACTAAGCAGAGGACCGCCATTGAAACGGCGCTGAGGGAAGGTGGAAGACCATTGAGCCCCGATGAGATCCTCACGGCGGCTCAAGCCACAGTACCATCCCTCAACCTCGCCACTGTTTATAGGACCCTGAAACGCTTGGCTGCCGCCGGCATGTTGACGGCGATAGAAGTTCTGGGGGAGGCCCCTCGATACAGACTCGCCAAGGAAGAGATGCACCATCATCATCATTTCTACTGCAGTAGCTGTCAGGGAGTGTTCTGCATGGAGGGGTGCGTCGAAGGGCTAAGCAAGTTATTGCCTCAAGGCTTCCAAATGACTGGACACGACATTTTCCTTTACGGCTTGTGCCTGCAATGTCGCAAGTAGTTGTGTTGGCTAACCTCAACTGGCAAAAGCAGCCATGCTAAGAATGCGACGGGCAAGTGAATCGCGCCGAGTTCAGCTAACGTTATGACGGCGCGACGATCCGCTTTGGCGTCCCACTAGCGGCAAACCCGGAGAAGAACGAGTAGTGATGGCACTCGGACCCTCCCAACACTGCCCCGTTTCCCATCGGAGTCACCACGCTGCGAGAAGACTGGCCGCCAATTGAGTCGGTGGCGTTGGCAACCAAGTCATCTATTGTCGAACCATTGCAGCCCAACCCCGTAATCACAATCAACTGTACGCACCAAGTCGAAGCCCCAGCGCTCGTCCAGCGCTTCGACCGCCTGGGTATTCCCTCTTCGACCCGCCCTCTCCTACTCCTGGCCAGGATCTGACAACCGCCCGAATTACCTCTCGATCTCGCCCAACCGCAAGCCCCGCCACCAATCCGCCTCCTCGCACCGCTACCACCCTCCACACCGCCCGAAGCCACCTAAGACACTCCAATTTCACCTACCCTAACATCACTTTCGGCACGTTTTTTCAAACTTTTTTTTCGCACCTGGCGCTAGCGCCAGCCTCGATTCTCACCCCTCAACCGACCCCATTATAAAAAAAAAGCGGAACACCGGCGCCCTTATATAGGGTGGAGAGATGCGCGATCGCCGACCACAGCCCCAACGCTCCCTCGACAATCACGAGAGCCCCACAACACCCGGACGCGTTCCGGAGCCCCAAAGACCACCGACGCATGCCCGCCGCAGAGCCCTGCAGCCTGCCATAACGAAACTCACCGGGCTACCAACGGTGTCCCCAGTCAGCCCTCTGCCCGAGCCACGGCCCTGAGACGCACACTAATATAAAGGTCACCCGGCCGCTCATCCGCGTCCCCAAGCGTGCCCAACCAAGCCCGTGCCGCCCCGGCCACTGGCTCACTGCCCCGCAAGCTCGCCGTCGTTCACCGCGTACCGACCCGTCCGCCAAGCGCGCAACACCAAGCGACCCCCTCCAGGAAACCTCCTCCAGCGCGTCACGCCCCCAGACCGCCGGACAGAACCGCGTTCAAAAACGACCGATTCGAAGCGAAAACGACTCGAAATGACTCAAAACTGAAAGGAATCCGACATGAACACCAACATTTCGCCCCCAAAAACGCCGAAAAACGGCGATTTTTACCCCGATTCCACCCCCAAATGCGCGCCAATGTCGCCCCAATGCAGCCTGGCGCCCACTCAATGCGCTGTAAAAGCAAGGCTGGCGCACCCAAAAACGCCGTTTTTTATTGGCAAAAACGCTATTCCTACTAGAGGAAAAACCGAATTTCACGCCTTCCCCGGAAGACTATCCGAGATTGACTGCCGTCGTAATCCGCGCGCGAGCCGGAACGCGTATTACACCATTCAACTCGTAGCGCGAAAGCTCCTGCTTCAACTCGGACTCCAACCGGCCCTGCTGCTCGACCGACATTGCCAGGTACTTTTCCCGAAGAAAAGCCGACATCTCCAGGATCATGTTCCAGTACTCGTCGACATCCTTGGCAAACGAATACATCTCCACGTCTTCCATTACTATATTCCCAAAACCGGCACCGGAAAATGCTTCCTCCAACTGTCCCTTCTCGGCCAGTCGATGCGGCCCCGGAACATCCATTCCAGGCTCGCAAACACCCACAATAGAACTCACTGCACGTGCGGTTATTCCAAAGGCCGGATTCTCCGACGGATGCGGCCAAGTAGCGACACACAATCGACCTTTCGGCCTGAGCAACGCCCGGAGAGCCGCAAGCCCACCGGAGATGTCCGGAAAAAACATTATGGCAAAACGACCAACAATCGCGTCGAAGCTGCCCTCCGGTTCATCAAGTTTCTCCGCTGCGCCACACCGGAATTCCGTATTACTCAACCCGTAGGCGGCCGCACGATCCCGGCACGTCCGAACCATCTCCTCGGAAAGATCAACCCCCAACACACTCCCCCGCGGCCCCACACAAGCCGCAAACTGCAATGCGGGATCCCCAATACCGCAGCCAACGTCAAGAACTCGCATCCCTTCCACCAGCCGCACAGCCTTCAACATGCGCAGCGTAACCGGCGTGGTAAAGGAATTCATCTGCGGCTCCCAACGCACCCAACCACTGGCCACACCTGCAAACTTGCCGCCAACCTCGCACCAGGCCGCACGCGCAACCTGTTCCGTTTTTCCCTCTTGCACCATCCGTCCACGCTCCAATATTCGCGCAGCAAAAAGAGCCGCAGACCACCGCCTCACGGCTCCTCAAACTTACACAACAACGCCCGGCGAATCATACGCCGAAACCCCAGCACGGCACCCCCTACTGGTTATGCCAACGCGACAGCCGACTCGGCCGATCTCGCAATAGAATGTAATCAACATCTTCCACCAGTGAAGTGGCGTCCCGCTTCGCTACCCTCTGATGTGTATGCATCCGATCAGCCTCTGACTGCACCGAATTCGTTTTCTGTGTAGCGAGCGCCGCTATTGTTTCACCCCAATACGCGAACTCTGTCTTCGTCGTCGCGCAACCGGAACTCACGGTAAGCATAAAACAGCACAAACCAATTGCTGCACCTACGATTCTTCTCATAAGTGACATCCCTTCACCGATACAACAATAACCGCGCAACGCCCACGTCTGGCCGTCGCCAAGACCGGAAACGCCCAATAACGCAGTTTACCAACACTACTTATCTGAGGATCTTAGAGGTGCTTCGTTGTGCTGTCAATCAACCACAGACAGCTCTCCCTCAAGTCCGTCGGCACTCGGGCGGATGAGCAGGCAGCAATCGACTTTTGCGAACAGGAATCGGCCGGTAGATCGGGCTCGGAATGACTCCAATGTTTCGGCAACCGCATCTAAGTGTCTGTGTATCATTTACTTATACCTAAGTCTGGCGATGATCCGGGCGGGCCACCCATTTGCCGAAGGCAATCAGTCCACTCCGCGTAATAGTACGGAAGCCGGTATTGCAAACCCAAGTCAGCGAGATGGCGAAGAGCCTGCTCAGTCAACTCACCTGGCCAGTCATCGTCAACGCAGCTGCAGTAGAAGATTCGGCAGCCGGCAGGACGCGCCGCGCGAGCAGTACACATACCCTCTCTCTGATAGGGACAACACGATCGATCCGGAGGAACTAGTAGCGGTGCCGCGGTGCGAGCAATGAAGTACGCAAGCTCCGCAGAGGTCACGAACAGGCTGTGACCAAACTCAGCGAACCGGCAACAGATACCTCGATTCGTGCATTCCGGATTGTGCGCGTTTATCTCGGCATCCAGTTGACCATAGAAAGACTCCATGTCCTTCGTGAAACCGGAGTCAGTGCTGCATTGCCAAATCTCAACAATGGGAATGTCACCAAACATCATGTCGGTGCCTTCATATTGAGTTGAGCCTCGATCTCAGACAAAGAATGGAGTCTGCCTCTATTCATGCCGGGGCACTTTTGAGCGGCCATGTTCCAGTCATCAGGAGACTCAAGGTTACAGCGCCAGAAAGGCCAAGTTCGGCACTGCGTGGGCTTAACCTCATTGATCTTGCAGTAGGTTCCACCATCCTTGCGAGCTAAGAAGATGCAATCACCATCCGGCTGCTCGGTGAGACTGTACCGCAACGCGACCCGCCGCAGATGCTCCTTGCTCAACCAATCGTCCGTTCGCCCGAGGTAGCGTGCAATCGCCCGAATCTCAGCCTTTGTGACCCACACATATCCAGGCTCGCCGCTACAACAGTTGCCACTCTGCTGGCATTCGAACGCAAGTCCACCCTCGTACCATTTACAGTTGGCCTTGCCGCTTCGCTTCTCATCTTTCTTTGACAATCTCACCTCCTCATCCGTTCGCAGCATCGCCACCGCGTCGAGACTACGCGACTACATTTGTCGCTCCACTTTTATTGTGTGACACGTAGCCAAGAAGATAGCCAGGCATCCACTGCTTCACAACCTGCAATCGGCATGGGTAATTGGCGGGATTGCCTTTGAGTGCATGCAACCGAGGAGCAGATACATACAATACGACGTTTTCTTACGTCTATTCCTGAGCACGAGACCACATTCGCCGCTATGCTCTTCATACAATAGGCGTACACACAACGGCCAAAGTAGTGAGCTAAGCAATGCCCGATCATCAGGAATCAAGAGAAGCGCAATGGCTCAGTGGTTTCGCTAGTGATGTCACTCAGTCTTTGAGACAAGATCGGCGAAGAGAATCACTATGGGGATGGATACGCATCGGCACGTTCCTTGTTGCGGCCATCATTTGGATTCCGCTTCGTGCGAACCCTGCAATCGCGCTCGGTGGTTCGGCTGTTTTTGTAATAGGCTTTGCCGCGGCAGTCGCGCGCCACCGAGTTGCCAAAGCCACTCGTCAAGCGACTGAGAATCTTCGCCTGATCACTAGCGAAGCTATCGAGCGGTGCGGAGGAAAGGTTGTCGCACTCCGCAACAACAAACCTCCTGAGACCGATGCCGAGGTTAAGGGGTCGCAACTGCCGACGCTGGACGATGGCCCCACTTGTCCCATGACGGAGCAGGAGCGGGAGGACCTTGACTATTGCGCTGAGCCGACCGGCATTTATGGTCTTCTCAATCGCTGCTCGTGCGTTTGGGGAGAGCGCAGACTGCAGGAGCTAATGCAAAACCTACCAACCTCGGCAACGCACATAGCAGCCAGGCAAGAGAGTATCAGATGGTTGGCAAAACACCATGAGAGGCGTTTGAGACTCATGGCTGCTGCAGCTGGATTGCGCAAGCAAGACGCAGCCTTAGACTCGATGATCAAAGCCGTAAGAAGCACTGGCCCGCTCACGAATAACAGTTTATGTCTGCTGCTACAGTTGTGGGCAATACCAAGCGCTGTCCTCTCCATGATGATGGCCGTCCTCATCAGTATTGGGCGTTACGAATGGACGGCGTCCTTGGCAATCATGTGGACTATCAACGCTCTCTGTTTTCTAAAGATCCACCGCAGATTGCGGGCCATCATATCACCGTGGAAAACACTTGTTCCTGCCGTTGAAGGTCTGGCAATTGTGGCAGACGCCATGGCACGATTCCTTCCGGACAGCGGCGAACTGGGAGTGCTTCGTCGAGCAGGTGCGGACGCCGCGAAGCCGGAAGTGCTGAGGTCCCTTCGAAACAGGATTGCCTGGGGTGACAGCGGCGGCATGATGCATGCCTTATGCAACGTAGTGTTCTTCTACGACCTTCATGTTGCCAAGGCAATAACGAATTGTGTTCTTAGGTACAGACCACAGATCATATCGGCAAGCGGTGCGTCAGCAGATCTGGAAGCATTTGCCGGATTGGCATGCTTTGCATTCGAGCAGCCGCTAACATGTTGGCCGCGGTTTGAGGAGCGGGAACAATTATCGATCGTCTCCGGCCTCCACCCTCTGATAGATTCATCTGAGGCAATACCGAACGATGTTCTTCTAAACGCGGACTGCCGCACATGGGTCGTGTCCGGATCGAACATGGCCGGTAAGAGCACGTTCCTCCGCATGATCGGCGTGAACACAGTATTGGCGCAGATTGGCACAACACCAACAGCAACTGATATGACACTGCAACCACATCAGTTGATCACGGACTTGAGAATAAGAGACGATCTAGCCAAGCACGAGAGCTACTTCCTGGCAGAAGTTAGACAACTTCGCCGCATGGTAAGTCACAACGGCAGGAAGGCGCGACTTTTGGGCCTAGTCGATGAGCCGTTCCGCGGAACCAATTCTCAGGAACGAGTTGCAGCAGGAATCGCAGTAGTCAAACACTTAATGGATTCCTCAGGTTTCTTCGTAATAGCCACGCATGAGAAAACACTATGCGACCTGACAGAAGGAAACGCTGCCGTGTGCTACCATTTTCACGAGGAACTCCATCAGTCCGGCCCTACGTTCGACTACCGCTTGAAACCGGGAGCTGCAACAAGAAGAAACGCTCTGCTGATCCTTGCCCGCGAAGGTTATCCGGAGGCCATAGTGCAGACAGCCAGGGCGATGTGCTCTGACTAGAGCAAGGTCCGCTTGAGTGCAGCGTCTGGCCCCCTGTTTTTCTTCAGTCGCCAATGACGAATCAACGTTGCCGATTCGTCGAAAACACTACAGACCAGTGCGAAGCTCCACTGTAAAACATAGCCACTTGGCCTCGTCAAGCCGCACGGAACTTGTCAGTCACTATCACACTCACTCCATCGGCGGTGGACAGGCGTATTCACCTTCAGATGCGAACCTCATCGACCTTCGCCAGCCTGCCGAACTAGTTTTAGATACTGCGTACTATCCTCTCGGGGCGGACAAAGGTCCGCACTGCCGGAATGTCTGTGTTCGCAGTTTCAACTAGAGCAGGCTCTATCCAAATGCAGCGGCTGGATGCTTGTTTTCTCCGGTAAATTCCGGGGGCTTGACGCTACGTTTGGACTTACAACGCCATAATGCCTGGCCTCAAGGAGGCAATTCGCCGAGTGATGAACTTGCGAAGTCCACATCTGATCAAATGGATGTTGCGAGTAGGTCTGCCTTCTCTAGTGACCGTAGCACTTTTCGCCATTGTCATATTCGCCGTGGTCATGCCCGCTTTCAAGAACAGTCTGTTGGAACGCAAAGAGGATTCTCTCAAGACAATTGCGGAGACGGGATGGAGTATTCTGCAAAGCCTGCATGAACAGGAGTTGGCTGGTCTGCTTACTACCGAAGAGGCGCAATCGCGTGCGGCCGAGCGCATTCGATCCATCCGCTATGGTCCGAAAATGAAGGACTATCTGTGGATAAACGACATGCAACCGGCAATCATCATGCACCCATATCGAACGGACCTCGAGGGACAGGATGTGTCCGACTTTGCCGACCCGCACGGAAAGCACCTCTTCGTTGCCTTCGTCGACATGGTTCGCGATCATCAATCCGGGTTCGTGGACTATATGTGGCAATGGAAGGATGATCCCCACCGAATCGAGCCCAAGCTCTCATTCGTCAAGGGATTCAAGCCGTGGGGCTGGATCATAGGCACGGGGCTGTACGTTGACGACGTTGCAGCGGAGATCCGTGCCATAACGCACCGTGTGATTGCATTGTGCTCGACGGTGCTGATAGTTGTTATCGCCATGTCCGTTATCATTGCTCTCTACAGCCTGGCCGCAGAGGCAAGCCGTACTGAGGCTGAGGGGCGATTTCGAGCTTTGTTCAATAGTACGCCTCAATGCATCGCTCTCCTGCGAACCAACGGCACGATTGTGGAAGCCAATAGAGCCACGGTTGAATCCCTGGGCCTACCGCACGAGAAACTCTTGGGACGCCCTTTGACAGAAACCACCTGGTGGAATCACTCGCCAGAGGAGACGGCAAAGCTGAAAAACGCAATTGATCTGGGGTGCCAAGGGAAATCCAGCCGCTTCGAAGCTATCAACACAGTTCACAATGATAAAACCATTACCGTTGACGCATCCATAACACCCATTGTCAACGAGAATGCAAACGTATCACTACTCATCCTCGAGAGCAGGGACATAACCGAGCGAAAGCTACAGGAGGAGGAGCTTGCCCGCCACCGTGATCATCTGGAAGAGATGGTCGAGGAGCAGGTTGCGGAGGTGCGCAGCTCTCAGGCGCGATTCCGCGATGTAGTGTTGTGTTCCGCTGATTGGATTTGGGAACTTGATGTCAAGGGACGATACACGTTCGTATCGGCCGGTGTCGAGCGAATCCTGGGGTATGCGCCGGAAGAGATGCTCGGCCGCAGCTTGGTTGATTTCATTCACCGCAGTGAGCAGGAGCGGATTGCCAATGTCTACGACGAATACGTAGCTACAATGAGCTTCATCGATGAGTATGAGACTCTACACACGAGTCGCGACGGCCGGGAAGTTTTCGTTCTGACAACGGGAAAACCAGTCTTCAACGAATCAAACGCCTTGGTGGGCTACCGTGGCGTAAGCAAAGACATCACCGAGCGCAAACGATCGGAGACTGCACTGCGTGAAAGCGAGAAGCGATTCCGCAACCTCTACAACAATTCAGTAGTGTGTATGCTGCGAGCCAGCGCCAGTGACGGGAAAATCGTGGAGGTGAACGACGTCGGCGTGCAAATGTTCGGATATGACTCAAGAGGTGAGTTTCTCCAGGAGTTCACGCTTGACCTACAACTTAAACCTGCCGGAACAAAGCAGACGACATTGGGCAGCCTACTCGATCAACACAATCGCGTGTCGTCATTCGAAACGCAGATGACACGTAAGACAGGTGAGCTCTTCTGGGCGGAGCTCAATCTCGTCAGCTATTGCGCAGAGGGACACATAGAGGGTGTCATTCAGGACATCTCGGAACGCAAGCAGGCTGAAGCTGAGCTGACACAGGCACAGCAGGAGTTGGTAAATGCCTCCCGCAGAGCAGGCATGTCCGAGATTGCCAGTGGGGTACTCCACAATGTAGGCAACGTGCTCAATAGCGTGAACGTCTCGGCAGACTTAGTGGCCGAGCAGGTTCGCAAGTCCAAGCTGACCAAGTTGCAGAGTGCTGGGGAATTGGTGGCAAAACACAGTGACAACTTGGCAGGTTTTCTCACCAACGACCCTCAGGGCAAACACTTCCTACGTTTTATAATCGAGCTTGGCAAACATCTTACCAGGGATCAAGAGGACATCCTCGCAGCATTGGATGATCTTCGCAAGAACATCGATCACATCAAGCAGGTGGTACGCACGCAACAGTCGTACGCCAGAGTCGGCGGGGTAGAGGAGAGCGTATACCTCCCCGAGCTCATCGAGGACGCCTTGCGGATGAAAGCCAGCTCTCTGGGCCGTGTCAATATCAACATTGTGAAGGAATATGACGACGTTCCGCCGATCCAGCTCGACAAGCATCGCACAATACAGATACTCCTGAATCTCATCGGCAACGCCAAACACGCCATAACCGACTATTGTAGAGACAATGGTTGCATGACGTTGCGAATAAAGAGGCGGCCTGAATCTGAGACAATAGCCATTCAAGTGAAGGACAATGGTGTGGGAATATCCAAGGAAAGCCTGACAAGGATTTTCAGCCATGGGTTTACGACAAAGAGGGAGGGACACGGGTTTGGCCTGCACAGTTCTGCTCTGACAGCCGGCGAACTTGGAGGAAGCCTTAGTGTTCACAGTGACGGTTTGGGGACAGGGGCGACATTCACTCTGGAAGTGCCTGAACGGCCTTCATCCAAGGAGGTGCTCCGTTGATCAACCAGCTTGGCCGCGGAAATCACAAGATTCTAATTGTCGACGACAACACTGCCATACACAACGACTTTGCGAAAATCCTATGCCCGCACAAGTCAGTCGATGAGGACAAATACGAAGAACTCAATGACGCTCTTTTCAACGAGCATGAGAACCATGAATCAGTTGCGGTGTTCCGTTTGGACTCGGCCTATCAGGGCGAGGAGGGTTTCCAGATGGTTCGCCAAGCTTACGAAGCGGGCGAGCCATACGCATTGGCCTTCGTCGACATGCGCATGCCTCCCGGATGGGACGGCATGGAGACGATTTCCCGTATGTGGGAAGTCGATCTCGACCTACAGGTGGTGATCTGCACGGCATACTCGGACCACTCATGGGACGAGTTGGTCATGCACCTGGGCTGCAGCGACCGTCTCCTCATCCTCAAGAAGCCGTTCGACAGTCTGGAAGTAAGGCAAATCGCTTGTGCTCTCACGGAGAAATGGAGCCTGCTGCGTGCCAATCGTGACACGACGAGAGATCTGGAGTTGGCGGTCAAGAAACTGGAGATCGCCGCCGATCAGCTAGTACAGCGAAACGCCGAGCTTGAGGAATTCACCTATCTAACAAGCCACGACATGCAGGAACCGTTGCGAAAACTATCCTGGTTCACAGAAATGCTCGCGTCAGACATGCGCGACAACGTCCCCGAGCAGGTGGAGAACGACATTCGCTTCATTAACGAGGCCACACAGAGAATGCAATCCCTGGTGCACAATGTCAGTCGCCTCTCCCGAATGGGCAGATGTCGCATGTCTGCGCGCAAGACATCTATGAATGAGTGTGTGGACAACGCCCTTGCCTCCCTTTCATCGCTTGTCGCCAAGAGGGGGGCTGAGGTGTCGCGAAACAATCTGCCGGAGGTGATCGGGGATCCCGGAATGCTGACCCAAGTACTTGAGAATCTCATCGCCAACGCCCTGGAGTTCACTCCTTCGAGCAGAAGACCGAGTATCCACATCTTCGCCGAGCCACATGGTGACCAATGGGTTTTCTCCGTACAAGACAATGGAATGGGCATCAACAGGGATAACCTTGGGAAGGTATTCACGCCATTCATTCGCCTTGATGAAAACAATGAACGACAGGGAACGGGCGTGGGGTTAGCCATCTGTCGCAAGGCAATTGAGCGACATGACGGGCGAATCTGGGTGGAGTCGGCACCCGGACAAGGAGCGCACTTTAAATTCACTGTCGGGCTAAGACAAGGACACGATACATGGCCGATGCAAACAAGCGACAGACAAATGTCCTGCTTGTAGACGACGACGAAGCCGTTATCGAGCTAGCTAGAAGAGCCTTCAAGGATATCCCGGTATCGGTTCACGCCGAGACGTCAGGATCGAGAGCACTCGATTATCTTCTCGGCTGTCTCCACGCGAGCGATTCAGAGGAAGATCAAGTACCGGATCTGATTATAACCGATCTCAACATGCCGGGCATGTCGGGAATCGAGTTCATTCGCGAAGTGCGAGTGCACAGCCATCTTTCGAATATCCCAATAGTTGCGATGAGCACAACAGATGACCCTGGGGAAATGGACACATGCCGTAGGATTGGGTGTACCAATTGCCTAACGAAACCTCATACGGCATCCGAGTTGATGAAGATCATGAAACAGACAGTGGCGCTGAGCACTGCCTGATGCCGGCTGGAGCAAGCTCTGTCCAGGCACAGCACTGAACTTCGGTTTTTCTCGATAGACTCTCGGCGTTTGACGCTACGCTTGGACTTGCAGAGCCGCAACGTGCGTCCGCTCCATTCTCACATAGTTCATTCCGACAGCAGTTCCGGCTTCAGAAACAGATAATACAACTTTCCCTCGGAACCCGTTCTTCCGGCGAGTGCCTCTGCCTTGGCTCCAACGCCCATGAAGACATCACATCGACCAGCAGCACGGATGGCGCCTCCCGTGTCATGATCTAGGGCAAAACACGAATAGGGAACCATAATGACTTCGCGATCACGCAAGAACGGCAGACGCGTTTCCAGGAATGCCAAGCAAGCCCGCGGATACACTTCCTTGTCTGTTGCGAGACTGCGATAAGGCAAAACAGGAACACCTATGCTTCCCCACGGTCCACCGGGTATTTCTTGAAAGAAGATGTATCTGTCGTTTTGCCGACAGTAGCGCGGCACATCATCGGGATGCTCGGAAAAGTAGCGAATCATGGCCTGCAGTGACAGCGAGCCTGCCCCCAACAAACCATCATCCACCATCAGCCGGCCAACCGAAGTGTATTCGTGCCCATTATTCCCGGCGTAACCCAACTCCAGCAAAGATCCGTCCTCCAATCGTAGCTTTGCGGATCCCTGCACAGAGACCACGTATGCTTCAAACGGATCCTTCAACCAAGCAATCTCGCTACCGGCCAGCAACCCTTGTTCCTCGATAGTCCGCCGTGAAGGGTAGGGAGAGATAGTGTCGTCCGCGCCTCGCCGCCCCAACGTGTGGCCCGCCTCGTCCTTCACAAGGTCGGCAGGAAGGCGATACAGTGGATAGCGAAATACATCATCCCGCTCCTGACGGCCATCGAAAATCGGGCAGTAGTATCCGGTGAAGAAGACTGTTCCGTAGTCGTCACAGCCGACAGACTGATATACGTCGAAATCGCGCACGACGGCATCAGCCAGCTCACGGGATGTGCCAGTTGTTTCTAGCAGTCCCGCGAAGTGTTCGAGCGACGCGACCGCCCATTGGTGTGTAATTTCACCGTAAGGGAAGTAGTTTTCACTGGACGGTTTGCTCAAGTACTCCAGACTGCTCTCGGCCGCAGCCAAGAGCGCCGGCCGATTGTGAAAATCATTAGAGAAGTCGGGGTAGTCTGCGGGATCGGTCAACTTTCTCAGGGCCAAGTGGCCCGGAGGAAGTTGCTTGGCGTAGTCTTTGAACATCACCGGCCCTTCGACTTCCGGCTTGCTGCATCCTGCAACCAAGATTATTCCCAACAACATAGCAGACAGTAAACGCGCAGCCGACATTGCATACCCCTTGTATCAATAGAGCAAACTCTATTCACATGTAGCGTTTGAACCCCGATATCCTCCGGTGGACTTTCATTGCTTGACCCTAGCCCAATGGCCGTCAGACCAACCAACCTCTTCGCTCAGTCAAGGCAAACATCAAGGTGCAGGTTCACTCATCGAAGCATGCGCGTCAAGTACCAATCACAGGTCAAATTACTACACGGAAGATTGTCCTGGGCGCGTTCCGTATGTCTTGAGCTCAATCATCACTGCACGGCTTCCTTTGCAGGTGGGTGTTTGACCGCGAGACGTGACTGCGGATATCACAAGTGACTATCCAAGAATGGTGAGGCGAAGTGAGCGAAGGATGATACTGGCCGATGGTGCCAGTCCATTAAGGATTATACCAATGTACCGCTCAGGATTGCATCCAGAACGACATTCAGTCGACCGGAGATGTCGTACGTTCCCTGGGCAAGTTCAGATCTGATTCTGTCTACCTTCTCCTCCCGAATGGCGTCACTGTGACGGGTGCCAATACCTGCCAAGCGCAAGCCTGCAAGGGAGAACTCGACCTTGTCATCCAATGCCGGTGCAGTGGATTGAGTTTCGCTGTGAGTGCGATTCTGCACGTTTTGTGAGACCAGCGAAAGAGCGACTTGCCGCTCAACAGGCCGTTCGGAGCCATTTGTTACCTGCCAAACCACTTGATCCACCAATCCTTCCGATATTGTCTTCACCCCAAAAGGGGGATGCTGTTGCACAACTCTCCAGTCCCGGGGGCGCGCTACACCTCCAGCGGCCTTGAACTAATACGCCGCCACCGAAAGGCCGGCTATCCAGCCCCCTACCGGATTCTTCCGTGAATCATGGCCCAACAGGAACGTCCTTGTCCCTTTCCTAGTATCGGCGGTGCCGTTTTCGGACCTTGAGCCAATCCAATCTCGCGGCTAATAAATATGCAAGAAGACACAACATCTCGAACGCACTCCTCATCGCAGATGCTACATCTTGCCAATCCTGACCAAGCTAGGACAGTGGGGTCATTGGGCATAGATATGCTTGTTACGCGGCATACCGAGAATGGGGCCGCTCGGTATACTGCACAAGAGCGGGCGGGCGAAGTTGCGGAGCCACGTGGAGCAAGCTCTATCCAAGTGTAGCGGTTGAACGCCTGTTTTCTCCGGTGGATTCCGGGTGTTTGACGCTACGCTTGGACTTACAGCGCTATAGGCGAATAGCGTTGTGAAGCGAGAAAAGTCGCGGAATTATCCGTAAACCCATACAGCTCAGACAATTGCATGCAGGCGGGGAAACGGCGACGTCTTGGCGAGAGGTATGTAAATGCGGTTGCCCATGCGGGCGCGATGAGGAGCTATCAGTAGATGCGGTTTAACAGCATCCATGCACTGAGCGTAGTCCGATAATGTATTGCCAAAAACCACAACAAGGATGAAGGCAGAGTTGATTCGTTCGATCTGATGGAAACCGCACCATTTCTATTGCTCGCTGTCTGCCTCCGACTGCAATCGGGTGATCTTCTGCTCAGCGGCCGAAAGTATGTCTCGGCAGCGTTTCAATAGCTTCATGCCTTGCTCGTACTTGACAATCGACTCTTCCAGGCCAATCTCCCCTTTCTCGATCTCGTCGGCGATAGTCTCCAGACCGGCCAACGCCTCCTCAAAGCTTGGCGACTTCTTGCTCATTTCTTAGCCAATTCCTTTCCCACCGGCCCGTGAAGGCGGCCGGCTTGTCTGAACAGCGTGGGGCTTATTGAGCCCGGCTTGGTCGACATTGTTTCGCCAGTCATTCAAACAGCTCGCCCTGGTTGCTGTCCAAGACGCGTGACTCCACCGCCCCACTGGCCAGTTCCGTAACAATCTGATCGCCGACGCGTAACTGCTCTGCGCTTCGTACCAACGCCCTACCTCTCTTAAGGCGAGTGATAGAGAACCCGCGTGTCAGAGTAGCCTGGTAGCCCATGGCCCGCAACCGGGTCCCTTGAGCCTCTGCCTCGGCCATTGCGTCCTGGAGTGCATGAGCGATGCTACGGTGAATGCGTGCTGATAGTGCGTCCAGCGAATCCTGACAATGGGCCAGACGTACAGATGGTGATGATCGCTGGATGGACAGCGCTCTTGCCTCCACACGTCGTCCAGCATCGGCTAGCCCTCTTGAAAGAGCCATGGTCAGGCGGTGCCCACGCACACGCACAACGCCCCTCATCTCCGCCAGGAACCGCTCTGGCGCCAAGCGTTCGAGAACCAGTGCCAATTCGGCCATGCGCCGTCTCAAGTAGCTCTGTTGCCCACCCACCCTGCTGGTCAGCGCAAATGACAGAATGTCCAGGCGCGCGGATCGCTCGCGCAGAAGACGGGCGGGATCGGAGAGCATCGCCCGTTCAGCGGCGGCGGCGAGCCTTGCCTTGCCCAGGTCGATTCTGTGGCGCATGCTCCGGGCCATAGCTGAGAAGAGATATGTAAGCTCGTCTGCAACCTCCCCACTCTGGGGGACAGCCAGCTCAGCGGCGGCGGTTGGTGTAGCGGCTCGTACATCTGCCACGAAGTCTGCAATCGTGACATCAGATTCGTGGCCGACAGCACTGATAACGGGGATTGCGCTTGCATAAATGGCCCGGGCTACGACCTCCTCATTGAATGCCCAGAGATCTTCAATTGAGCCACCGCCTCGACCAACGATCATGACGTCGATGCCGCCAAGTGGTGTCGCTTCTCTATTTACCCGCCTGATCGCACGAGCGATAGCGCCGGCAGCTCCTGCGCCCTGTACTGCTACTGGGCAAAACACCACCTCGGCGCAGGCGTAACGTCTCCGCAAGGTGTCGAGAATATCGTGAAGTGCTGCCCCGCTTGGGCTGGTTATAACCGCGACACGTTGGGGATAGCGTGGAAGCTCTCGTTTGCGATGAGTATCGAAAAGGCCCTCGTCTTTGAGCTTCTCGCACAATTGTCGAAACGCCAACTCCAGAGCCCCGATCCCCTGTGGAGCCAGCGAGCGCACGTAGAGTTGATATCGTCCGCTGCGCTCAAAAACGCTGACTGATCCACTGGCCAGTACATCCATTCCGTCTGACGGCGTGAACTTCAGCTTACTGGCGACGGAACGCCAGGCAATGCAGGCTATCTCGCTGCGATCGTCCTTGAGGGTGAAGTACAAGTGCCCGCTACTGTGGTGCTTGACGTTGCTCAGTTGTCCGACGACGTGAACAGTGGATGGCAAGCAGCTTTCAATGGCGTCCTTAATCTGTTGGGTAAGCTGCCAAACGGTCAGATGCTCTCGAGCGGCAGCCTTCCTGTTGGCCATCGGAGTGGCGGCTTCCTTTCCCCCTACCGCCAAATCCGGGTTGAACGGCTTTCGCCCCATAGCGTGCTCCGATACGTTCACTGATGGTTTACCCAGAAGAGGTAACCCGGCTAGCCCTTTACGGCAGGTCCTTTGACTCTGCGCGGCTTCGGTCGTCCGCGAGAATCCCGATCGCCGGCTCCACTGCGAGTCATCCCGTCCCGCTCGGTGAGCGACAGTAGTGCAGGGCCATTGCGGCTATCGCGGCGGGCCCGGCAACTGCCAGTCAAGACGACTTGTCCAGCCGATACCCAGCCTGTTAGAACATGAAAAATCTCCTTGTTGGCTATGAGGCGGAATCGAATCCTCATCGAGTCTCCAGGCTCCAGCCAAATGGCCACGATTCCTCGCGTCGAGCGGTACCGCTCATGCTCCAATCCCTTGCGTACATATCCGCGCAGAGTCTGATTGTTCACTTGATACTCACGGGATCGATCAGCGGGAAAACCTGGAAGCACGAAAGAGAAATCGAGTTTTTCGGCGGCTGGTAGCGGTATTACAGAATCACTTGTGCTCATCCCGATATATACGGCGCCTTCATCCGACCACCACAGGCAGTCAGATAGTCGAAGGGAATCGATAAGTGGCCCTTTGGGGGATATTCGCCGGAAAGCAAGTTCGGTGATATCCATCCGTCCGGAATAGGCGCAGCCACAGATCGTCATGGAACCGGTCAATCCCATGACACAAAGCAATCGCCGAAGTCGATCCGAAGCGATGGGAAACCTTCCTATCAGGCAAGAGTAAACTGGTCGCAAACCTCGCACACCTCTTTGGCAACGCCGGCAATCACGTTCGCATCGCCCTCGCTGCGCAGAACTTTGTCAAACAAGTCGGCGATCACTCTCATATCCTCCTCCTTCATTCCTCTTGTGGTCAGAGCAGGAGTTCCAATGCGCAGGCCGCTAGTGTGAACTGGCTTGCGTTCATCAAAGGGGATCATGTTCTTGTTGGTGATTATCCCTGCCTGTTCGAGCCAGCCTTCGGCGTCCTTCCCAGTGACATCCGGATAGTTCGGACGGAGATCGACAAGCAGCAGGTGATTATCCGTGCCACCCGAAACTATGCGATTTCCCTTAGCCACGAGATACTCGCCAAGAGCCTTGGCATTCCGCAGCACTTGTTCCTGGTACTCTTTGAATTCGGGTTTAAGTGCCTCACCGAATGCTACTGCTTTCCCGAATATGCAGTGCATCAAGGGGCCGCCCTGCGTTCCGGGGAAGATTCGCGAGTCTATCTTCTTCGCGTGTTCTTCCTTGCACATGATCATTCCGCCGCGAGGACCGCGCAGAGTTTTGTGCGTCGTCGTCGTAACAAACTCTGCGGTAGGAACGGGGGATGCATGCAGGCCAACTGCCACCAATCCTGCAATATGGGCGATGTCAGCCATGTGCAGCGCGCCCACCTCGTGCGCTATCTCGGTGAACTTGTCAAAATCGATACTCCGCGGGTATGCAGAGGCACCAGAGATAACCAGCTTGGGTTTGTGTTCCTGAGCCAGTCGACGGATTTCCGCATAGTCGAATTGCTCCGTCTTGCGATCAACACCGTAGGGCACGATGTTGTAGAGCAAACCGCTGATGTTTACCTTCAGGCCATGCGATAGATGACCGCCGTGCGCCAAATCGAGTGACAAGATGGTGTCACCCGGCTCGAGATGAGCCAGGTATACGGCGGCGTTGGCCTGACTGCCGGAATGGGGTTGGACGTTTACGTGATCGCACTTGAACAGCTCCTTGGCTCGATCACGAGCAAGGTCTTCGACGGCGTCCATATTGACGCAGCCGCCGTAGTAGCGGCGACCGGGATACCCTTCGGCATATTTATTGGTAAAAACCGAACCAACAGCTTCGCGCACGGCGCGAGAAACGTGGTTTTCAGAGGCGATCAACTCCAGGGTTCCGTGTTGACGACGCTCTTCCGCTTGCAGGATTTCGAACGCGACTGGGTCACTTGCTGCGACATAAGACGATGCGGCATCGGTTAACTGAGCCATCTTGGCCTCCCTGGAATAGCTGACAATCTCGCTCAACGCGGCCAGTGACCGCTCCCATCTATATAGCGCGCTGCCTGCGCTTTTGCAACGTGGACAGGCTACGATCTTCTCGCTGAATCACTCAGGGCTATGAAATCGCGATAGATCGAGCGTTCAGCATCTTCGGTATCCCTTGCCGCAGACATGGTCATCAAGTGGGATTCCGGACAATATTACGTCTGCTCAGCAGAGGAATGGAGCAGCTGCGTTGACCCGTACGACCGGGACGACTTGGGGGCAGAGTAGGGAGCCAAACAGTCACCACAGACGAAGCGCATAAGAAATCCGCCCGTCCCAACAATGTCGGAACGGGCGGATTCGGTTTACATCAGGTTAGCGTAGCTCCAAAGGGAGCCACGTGCCCCATTACTGCGGGCCGGTGACGAAGTAGTGGAAGAGAGCCATATCGCTCTCATTCACATAGCCGTCGCCGTTCAAGTCGGCACAACCACAGGAAATGCCAACCCACGGAGAACCGCCACCGAAGGCTGAACCGGCAACGCGGCCTTGCGGCTGGTTGTTGTCGGAACCCTTCTGACCGGCACACCACTGCATGGCCTTGAAGTCGGCAGCATCGACGTCACCGTCGTCGTCCATGTCACCGTCAACGTCATGCATGCAGCACTCGTCAGGAATGCCATCTGCACAGAAGGTCGGCGGGGTGCAAGGAGCACCTGCACGGTCCTGGCTACCAACCGGGACACCGGCAGCAATGTCGGCATCATCGGGAACACCATTGATGTTGCAGTCGAGTTCGCACTCATCCGGGATGTTGTTGAGGTTGACATCCGCAGAGCTACCGAGTGCGACTTCGGAGCTGTCAATGCAGCCATTGCCGTTGCAGTCGACGAATCCGGCGTCGCATTCATCCGGCACACCGTTCGCATTCAGGTCGCAGCTTCCGCCACCAGCGCGGCTGAAGAAGCAGGAGATGCTGCTGCCCCACGGGCCACCGAAGCAGGCGCTGGTGTACATAGCTTCGTACGGAAGCGCCGGATCGATGTCGCAGTCGTCAGGAATGCCATTGCCGTTGCAGTCATTGCCGACAGCTTCGGCAGGATCAAGGCAGCTGGCAGAACTGGCAACACCGGTGGCTACGTTGAAGTTACAGTCGTTGTTGCAGTCCTGGCACCAGTCGGGAATGCCGTCATCGTTGAGGTCGACGTCCAGTCCGTAGTAGGCACGACGTGCGATCTCTTCATCATCCGGTGTTCCGTCGTTGTCGCAGTCGACATCCACGGTGTAGTTGATGTTGTCGAACCAGAACTCAGTCGCCTGGCCAGTACCGAAGTCGCCGTCCGTACGAATGACGATCTGGCGATCACCACCCATGGGGATGTTGCTGAGCGTCTGGACGGTGTGGGTACCCTGGGTCTCTGTCTTGGAAGCAATCGAGTGCAACAGAGTGTTGTTGGCAAGATCGCGATCGAACAGAGTGGTCTGATCAGAGTGCCAGAACGCTGTTGTCGCACCGCGAACATTGTTGACGCGGATACCGGCAGCGTAGCCGGCCGCTGTGGTCAGGTTGCCCGGAACCACAGTCTGACTCGGGCTTAGGATGTTCTCGTACTGACGGTTGAAGCCACTGGCACCGTCGTCAGCAAGCATTCGCATGAGAACTTCACCAGAGTTGAGCTCGACACCGAGGCCATCGACATGGTTAGTGACCCAGTTCAAGCCGGTATTGGCAGCATCAATGAAATCACCGAGGAAGATGTACTGACCATCGCCACTCTGTGCCGGTCCGTCAACGCACATATCGACGATTTCAACATACAACTCACCGAAGTCGGTGCCGGTGGATCGCATTTTCCATGACCAGTTCTCAATGTCAGCGTCAGCAACATTGACTCGCGGTCCGAGCAAGAGGGTCAGGCCGTTGGAGTCATCGTTACCTTTGACCTTGACGAACTTGCCGCTGCCGAAGGAGCCGCCAGTGGCGATCTCGGAAACGGAGCGGAACTCGGTCCAGCCGAGGGAGTCCGGATTATTACGACCGATGGCGTTGGTGCCGACATCGAAGGCCTCGAAAGTCTCCGAGGGGTCGGTAGCTTCGCAAGCATCGATGATGCCGTTGGTGTTGGTGTCATAAGCGGTGCCACCAGCGATCTCCAGGGCGTCATCAATCCAGTTGTTGTTGCAGTCGTAGCAGTAGCCTTCGCAATGATCGAGAACACCGTTGTCGTTACGGTCATTGCCGGAAAGCTGGAAGTGGTCACAGATACCGTCACCGTCGCAGTCAGTTCCGGGGCTTCCGTCCTTCATAGTGTAGGCGGAGCACTCAATCGGGCCACCGACCTCACAGATCTCGAAGTTATCGAGGAACATGAAGGTATAGGGAGTTCCCTCAGGATCACTGCCATCGACATTGCTGAATGATGACAACTGCGCCCAGTCCATACGGCCAACGCCCTCATCAAGGGTGGGGCCGGTCCAGACGGAGACGTTGTCAACCTTCAGTTCAACAGTCTGTGAACCAGTATCCAGGATGAGCTCGACATGGACACACGGAGATGCAGCTATTTCCAGCGTAATTCCCGTATCATCGAGCTCGTCGGTATCGCCGTTGTACATGTGCAGGTTACCAGGAGTGACGCCATTGGTGCTGATCGTACTCTGGAGCCACATCAATGCAGCGGTCTCATCACCGAATGCATCCACGATGAAGATGCGGAGGTCACGGGTTGAAGCCAGGCTTCCGAAGAGGTGGAAGTCAAACTCCAGCGACATGGACTGCGCCGGCGGAGGTGTGCCACCGTTGCCATCACCCTTGAAGTACTCGGTATTGGTGAAGCCATCGGCCTTGGAACCACGGAAACGCAATGCCTTGGCGCCGCTACAGGGCTGGACAGTACCGACTGTGGCCGGGCCGCTCCAGGCATCACCATCATCATCAGTGTCGACTCCGTCGACAGAGCCATCGGCCATGTCTTCAAAACCATTCCACCGAGTGGTGCAAACCGTACCTGCGCAAGCGTCGGGAACACCATCAACGTCAAGGTCGTTGGCATCGCCGTTCATGATGTCACAGGTATCCTCTACGCCGTTGCGGTTGCAGTCGAAGAAGACCGGTCGCTCGCAACGATCCAGGATGCCATTGTTGTCGCAGTCCGGCTGATCGCCACTGGCGATTTCGCATGAATCGGGAATACCATTCTGATTACAGTCTGAGCACCACAGGCCCGGCTCGGTTCCGCAATCCGCAATGTCGCATGCATCAAGTATTCCATTGCTGTTGCAGTCCGGGTCGCAACCTGAGGAGCAAGCACCGGCTGCCTCGGGATCACAGTAGAACGGACCACCGGGAGCACTGGAGTTCTTGCTGATTTGGCAAACGTCGAGAATGCCATTGTAGTCGCAGTCCAATGCGGTATTGGCGGTTATCTCAACAATATCGAGCACACCATTGGTGTTGCAGTCGAGAGTATCGCAGTAGTCGGGTAGACCGTTACTATTCGGATCCACATCGCAAGCGGCGGGAACCGTGTATCCTACGCCCAGGGGATCAGTAAACATGTTCCCAGTGTCGACGTAGTAGGTGCAGGACTCGGTAGCGCAATCAGGCATATCGCCAACCTCATGGCCGCAGGACACTTCCTCGTTATCGGGAACGCAGTTTGCGTTGCAGTCCGACACGGTAGTACCACGCAAGGTCATGGTCAGGTAGATGCGAGATTGATCGCCGGAAACCCAATTGCAGCTTTCCGCATCGGTGTAGATACGGTCAAGGGTATCATCCATACACATCTGGCCGGCATTCTCTCCGACGCTGGGGGCGGCACCATCGCCAACAGCAAACACCAGCGAAAGAGTCTCGGGTCCGGTAGCAACAAACTGATCACTACCATTGAGCGTACCGCACTCAGCAGAGATAAACACGTGATCGTCGTTACCCAGCGCCATGTAGTAAGTGCCGGTATCAGCGATCCACAAGCCTGCCTCCTGATCCTCGGGCTCCATGACACCCATGTTCAGGGCGATACCGCCGAGGTAGTCGAGATGATAAGGCTCGACATCGGGAACACCGTCATCATCAACAGAGGGGACAGTGTCATAGAACTCCAAGAGGATAATGGCGGGATCATAGGTGGTTCCGCCAGCAGCCTGAGCATTCACGAGGAACAGCTCAACCTCTGTCAGGACGGGGATTCCCGGAGGCATGTCCAGGGTGTAGGCACCACCCCAGGCAAAGGTCCAGTCACCGCCATAGCTGGCGGCCGCGTCCTGCTCATAGAGCACATAGTTGAAGTCACCGACATCGCGGAGCCCATCGGACTTCTCCGCGTAGCTCGCGGTCTGCCGGGGGCCCTGTAGAGGAGTGCCCTCTTGCGCCGTGATGGAGCGAACTTTCGTCACATTGTGCACCGGATACTCCCGCCCCTTGTACGTAATAGTGGTGGGTAGATCCCCGGCTTTTTGCACCAAGGTCTTTGTCGACCTCTCCAATGGCTGATCTGCCACTGAAGTCGCTGCGAGAAGCAGCGTCAGCGCGACAGCCACGCCCAAACAACATTTACACAAGTCCATTGACCTTCTCACGTTAAAGTCCTCCATAAAAGTCAGCAAGCATGCTGCGGTTACTCTTCCGCCCAACACTGCAGCTACCATTCACATTCCGAGAAAGTTGCAAGATCGTAAGGCTTTCGAACCACTTCTGCGTTTCCGACAACTCGACCATTGCCACATGCAAAAAGCACGAAACGCGCCAACCCGACCGCTACCGTCCCGGCAGCTAATCGGAAAGGCCTGATCGACATGTCTCAAGAGATACTGATAAGAACGACTGGGGTGGTTGCTCCTTTTCCTTCCCGCTTCCTTACCTTCCAGGCCAGCCGCGCCCGACACAAACGCAGCCTCAGGCCTGAGGTGTTCGACCGACACAGTCCCCGTCCGACTGCTCGAGCCCAAGCCGCGAGCCTCCTCGGTCGAAGCACCAGCCCATGTGCCCATCCACCGCAAACACCAATAGGGCGCCTGCGTACTCATCGTAACAGGATGAGCAAGATAAGAACAGGCGCGCGCCCACAGCGGATACCAAGCGCGACCACGGTAAACGCTCGCACAGGAAGCTAGGCCGGTAACCCCCGGCTTAGACTCTCCGGATTGTCGCACTTTCTCGGGCTTTGGCATTGTACTACGCTTCAAACGACGAAATCAACCCCAACGACCTTATTTTTTCGGAACCCAAGGGCTGTTTTCGAGCCCATACACCCCTATTTCTTCGACCAATTGTCGGCGCCACTGAGCAATTTCCCTGAACCTTGAGTATCGTTGATGATCCCCCTCCGGGCCCCTCTCAAGGGGGTTATTTTCGGACCTCCGCTCTTGAGGACGCACCTCGCAATCTGGCGCTACGATGCTCCAATGATCCCCTTCCGACAAATCCTATGGAACGAACTGCTCCCTTCCGCGTCTCTCCCATCGCGATGCGGCAACGGCAGCGCATAGAGCGAGGAGACGTTCCGTAAGGAGAGCGCTGCGCAAGCGGCATTCCGCACAGCACCTGTAAAAAACAGCTCGTCAATCGGCGCTGGCAGATAGGAGCCGCGAATGGCCCAGCTTGCGGAAGACCTGAGCGTTGTCATCTCAGTTGACGCCCTCTTGGGGTACACGTATAAAACTGTCAGTTAAGCTTTCATGCGGCAAGCCGGACGGGTTTTTGTGCGCCGGTCCACGCTCTCTGGATCAGGGTACACTTTGGGTGTGTGCCGCCGGAAGCATGTGTGTCGCTGTCCCCTTCTCGTTGATGTGCGGAGTATCGCAGATGAGTCAACTGTTGAATGTGCCAAAATCGGTTAAAGCCTCTTCCAAGGTGACCTTGGGCATAACAGCGGCAATCACTTTCGCTGCTTTTGGCCTGTATGCCGGATGCAATATCATTACACCCGGCGGTACGGACCCGACACCCACGCCCGGAAGCGGATCGCTGACCGGGTCAATCTCACTGCAAAGCCACATCAAGCTGTCGGGCGACCAGACGATGACCATTGTCTATAGCGCCAGTAGCAGCGCGACTGACATTTCAGCCTTCTACGTGCCAGTAGAAAGTACCGACACGGATGCTCCGACGACGGGAAGCGAAACAACTTTCAAGACGAATCTGAGCGCAGGAACCAACCTGACTATGTCTCTTGACACTTCCGGCATGGCGCAGGCGCTTTACCGGATTGGGTTGAACCTTGTGGGAGGCGGGCAAACACTGAAGGTAATGAGTACGGGCACAGTGCAGATCACTAATCTGCCGGAGCCAGCCTTTGAACTTCCCAATCAAAACCTAGTAGTAGTACCGGGTTCCTACATTCCTGTTCGCGTAGCGCTGGGCGATCCGGAGAATGCCGTACAATGGCGGTTGTTCTACATAGCCACGGACGCCGACACGTCTGGCCTTCCCGCTGATCAACTGGGCACCGAGATCAAGACGGGGGCGGCGAATGTAGCGGAGACAAACTGGAACACAGCGGGCGTTGCCTACGGAACATATCGTTTGGGTATTTCCTCAACAGACACCGGTCAATCCATCGCACAGACGGTGCTCTCGGGAGACACTGATCGTATTGTGACCGTCTACACCGAAACTACCGTAACATTCCAAGAGGACGAACCGATAGAGCAACCTCCGACGCTTTCGGTTACCCAACCGGAGTCCGATGTGTATCTGTTGGAATCGGATACTACCCTAATCACGTTTGAAGCCAAGGTTTTTGAGGGCGTTGCCGCCAACCAGAAGATCTCGGTCTTCTACGACTACGACGGGACGGCCGGCACAGACGATGAGGTATTCATCAGCACCAATCTACCGATCAGTACAAAGTCTGCGGTATTCAACGGCAGCCTTACGCACGAAACCAAGGAACAATACGTTGGAGTAACGGTAACCGACGGGGTCAATCCAGCGGTTACGAAATACGCGAAGGGAACCATCTCCCGCGCGGACCCGGCGAATGCCAGCTTGAAGGTGCTACAGCCGTCCAGCAGTCTGCCGCGCAAGCCCGGTGATACGGTGAACGTATCCTGGCATTACGTGGACTTGCCGGTCTCTGCGGCAGCCAAAGTTGATGTCTACATGAAGCGAGTGGATGCCAACGACGTAGAGCAGGGTGATGAGATTCCGATACTTGCTTCAACCTCGCTTTCCACGAAGGCGACCAGCTTCACGGCGACGTCAACTGGAAGGTTCCGGGTCACAGTGAGGGTAATCTTTGACGATGGCGAAACCGCGAGCCTGGTCACGAATGCACCCGCAATCGTTGTGGTTTCTACACAACCAAAGGTTCTCTGGCTCGGTAACTTGGCGGATAAAGATTCTGGTATTGACGGTGCGATTTTCGAGGGCGTCCAGTTTGAGGACAATGCCGGATCATCCTTCGCCGGAAATGAGGATTTCGATAAAGACGGGAATGACGAGGTTGTCATTGTCAGTCGCTATGCAAAACCGGAGTTCGTAACAGCAGATGGTGTCGGTATCGGCGAAGCATATCTAATTCGAGGGACTTCGGAGCGATACAGTGGGAAGTACAACCTCAATTCGGTGGCCGGCCCCAAGGTTCCTGGATTCGTATTTACCGGTATAAACTACGACGATAGGATCACAACGGACAAGACCGACGGAATGGCCAGTGTGTTCTTCACTGCAGACGCTGACGGCGACTATGTCGGTGAGATAGCTTTTGGATTTCCCTGGGTGTTCTCGGAACAACTCTTCACGCTTGACGGTCCCACACTGGTACCCAACATGGACGGTGACGCAATGGTCGCTTCTTGTCCGTTGGGCGACTCCAACCCGCAATTCACGAGAGGCGGCGTGGTAATCGTAAGCAGCAGGAACACGGAAGTAGAAACGACGACATATGACATGAGTGGACATCGGTGCCCACTGGGGTGGGTCGGCCAGGTCTTCCGTTCACACGTTGAGCCGTATCCGAATCTTGACAGAGAGATATCACCGGAGCCCGGTGAGGGTAAACTGTGTTCTGGAAGTTCAACGTGGATGAGCGATCGTTTGGAGTGGCGAGTCGACGATTGTGACCCGCTGATCGAGCCGATCATCGGCTGTGATTTTGGCCAAGACGGCGAAGAGGAGACTCTGTCTCAGCCCAACTTCGGTTTCATACCGGCTTTGGCAGATCCGTATCCATGTAACGACCCAGTGATGTGCTACGAGGGCGACTCCAGAGGTTCACTTACAGAGCTTTGCCCGGCACACCTATACCTTGAGGGGGATTTTGACTGCGGTGATAATCCGTGGGGAGATTACAGTGCCCAGCTCGATCCCTCCATGCAGCTCTGCCAGCTCACATACATGGATTACTTGGACCCGGCCGACCCAGACTGCGACCCGTTCGAGACATTGGCAGAAGACGCTATGCCGCTCGGTTTTGCCTGGATCGATCCTTACAACGTGGAGACCGGAGGAGGGACATACAGCTATCTCAGCGGTTTCTACCGTGAGCGATTTGCGGGCGACTCGCCAGGCACAGGGGCCCACTACACTCCGACCGCCGATGCCGATTGGAATATGATACTCAGAACTCCAACCGGAAGTAACAACGTGAGATCCCTAATCGGCTGCAGGATTGTCGGAAGAGCGGTAGGGGAAGCGTACGGAACCAGTATCGCTCAAAGCGACGACAACCTGATAATATCCTCACCGCTCACAGAGGGTGGCGTCGGATATTCTGTGGAGAACTACCACCCGACAGGCAGCGCCAGCGGAATGTTCTCCTGGTTCTGGCAACTACCCGCCGAACTCGGAATCGATCCGACGGACTATCCGAACCGGAACACTCCTCCGCTTCCTCACCAGTACATGGCCGGCGGACGTGGCCACGCAGCGTATACAGCACCCGGTTCCTACGCCTTTGGCCACATTGACGTGAATGGTCTGAATATCTTCGGCGACACCGACGAGGCAATCACCAATATTGTTGGTATTCCCGATTTCAACGCAGACAGCCTTCTGGACATTGCCGTTGGTGCTCCGTTCGCCGATGTCGACCAAGACGGCAGCAAGGAGGGAGCCGTATACATTCTCTTCCGCCGCGCTGAGACTCTGGAAGATGACTTTGTCCTGGCAAACCTGAAGTTACCCAGCAATGCTTCCTCAAGGCTGGGCGGCGTGCTGATCAGGGAAGAATTGGGCAGCGCAGAGCGCTTCGGCTTCTCAGTTGCGGGGCCGCACGTCACCTATGATGCGGATGATATCATCGACTTCAATCATGATGGTATCAACGATGTCGTAGTTGGAAACCCCGATGGAAACAGTGTGGGCGGCCTCAATGCCACGGGAGAAGTTGTCATTATTTTCGGTAATCGCTCTCTGACCACAGAGCAGAATGGAATGTCTGTCGATGAGCTTCTAGCCGATAAAAAGGGTGCTCGTATTCGTGGCACACAGTCCGGTAGTGAATTCGGCCTCAATGTAAGCATAATCGGCGACATCGACGGTGATGGGAAAAACGAGTTGGCCATCGCGGCACCCAACGCCACACCCAAATTCGACAGCAACCCCAGCGATGCAACGGATCAACTGGATATGCCTGGACTTGATCTCAACCTTGATGGCGAAATGGACGATGTCAGCGGCCCCAAGGGAGATCCGGACGGTGTTCTCGACGAGAACGACGAGCTGAACAAGGCCGGCTTGGTTTACATAATCCTGAGTTCAACTGACGCCCGCAACTTCGTCAACGGTGAAGGTCAGTATGACATAGACATCGACAAGCTGGGCGGTGCCGCTCTCGACGGTGTGATCATCGTCGGCTACCACGGAGAGCGCTACGACTCTTTGGGTGGACTTAATCACGAAGGTGACTTCCTGGGCGGAGGAAATGCAAGCGCAACCGGAATGTCACTGGTCAACAACGAGCTAATCTTCTTTGGTGGAAACGATGCCAAGTCAGAAGTAGATGGCCGTGATCGCAGCCGTGGATTCGGTATTGGCCGGGCTGGTGACGTCGACGGCGACGGAATCGACGATCTTCTCCTTGGAGCACAGCTCGCCGATCCTCGTATCGACCCGACTACGGGCTATGGTGTCCGCAACGGTGGCGAGGCGTACCTTCTCTACGGCGGCTTTACCGACTAGTTGCAGGTTACTTACATAACGATCCTTCTCGACTCCCACGTGGTGACAGCCATGTGGGAGTCTTTCTTTGGGGCCTTGCAGGAGACCGAAACGACAATCGCACTTTGGCGTGTGATTCTTACCGGCGGCGGTATAATGCCCCGAGCATGAACGATGAATGCACAGCCCGTCTACGGTCCTGCGACTATGCCACCCAGGAGCGCTGGTTAATCACTTGCGCCACGCTGGCCATTGGTGTAGTGCTGCTCGCGGGTGAGCCTGTTCGCGGGAACGTATTTCACAAGAATGCCACAATCAGCGGCAGCTGGCACTCGTCTATTTCTTCGGCACCGTTGTCTCTATCTGCACCGCCGGCAATAGCCAATCCGAAGCTTTGTCTGGCTGCGGCGGTTCATCCGTTTCCCTCTACCGATTTCCCTCAGGTGATTTTCCGCACGATTATGCGGGCAGCCCGCACGAAGCCGGGCAGTCTTCACGGGCCATAGTCGTACAACTCTCGTCGCTCGACTATCTGCGTATCACTTCGGCACTGGAAAAACTTAAACAGACAATCTCCCAAATAGCGAGGTAAGCTGTGGGCATTCAATCAGCAATCAGCAACGCATACAAGAAGATCTTCGGAACGCGCAACGACCGTCTGCTCAAGAAGCTGGCGATCTTCGCTGACTCCGTGGAGGAACTGGAGAGCCAGGTTCGCGACCTTTCACCCGAGGCATTACGGGGAAAGACCGAAGAGTTCAAAGGGCGTCTGGCTGAAGGAGAACCGCTCGAAAGTGTAATGCCGGAAGCTTTCGCCGTGCTGCGCGAGGCATCCCGCCGTGCGCAGGCCCACCGCCACTTCCATTGCCAGTTGATCGGCGGCAAGGTGTTGTTCGACAACTGTGTGGCGGAAATGCGTACGGGTGAAGGTAAGACGATTGTCTGCCATCTGGCCGCCTACGTGAAGGTGTGCGAGGGAAAACACGTTCACATAGTCACGGTCAACGATTATCTGGTGCAACGTGACTCCGACTTCGCCCGTCCTGTCTTCGAACTGCTGGGCGCTACCGTCGGTTGCATCCAGGCTCAGGTGGATCCAGGTGGTTTCGAAGGGCTCCGTCAACAAGCATACGCTTGTGATATTACCTACGGCACTAACAGCGAGTTCGGCTTCGACTACCTGCGTGACAACATGAAGATGCTGCGTCAGGCGCAGGTGCAGAGTTCGCTTGATTATTGCATCATCGACGAGGTGGACTCGATTCTTATCGACGAGGCTCGTACGCCGCTGATCATTTCAGGTCCAGCCCACGATGATGTTGATAAGTACCGCTGGGCGGACAACCTCTCAGGGATTCTGGTGCGCAAACAGAAACAAATCAACAGGGAGACCGCTGAGCGAATCGCCCAATGGGGAGATTCTCCGCCGGAACGATACTCCATGCACCCGAAGTTCGAGGACGCCATTGGCCGGTTCAAAGTCGATCCCGACATGCTCACGGAAGAGGAGGCGGAATCGCTCGATCACAAACTACTCTATGTCGTGCAACTGGACCGCAAGTCGGTTGGGCTTACCCATGACGGTGTGCAGGCAGCGCAAGACGAAGCCAAGATCGGCAGTTTCTACGTTGGCACCAACATGGATCGCCCCCATCTCATCGAACAGTCACTGCGTGCGCATGCCGTGTATGTCCGCGACAAGGATTACGTGGTGCAAAACGGTGAGGTGATAATCGTAGACGAGTTCACCGGGCGTCTGATGATCGGCCGGCAATGGTCCGACGGTCTGCACCAAGCGGTGGAAGCGAAGGAGCGTGTACAGATCAAGCAGGAAACACAGACGATGGCAACGATAACCATCCAGAACTTCCTGAAGCTGTACAGGGAGCGGGCGGGCATGACCGGAACGGCCGCCACAGAGGCCGACGAGTTCATGAAGATCTACTCTCTGGACGTTGTGGTTATTCCCACTAACCGTCCAGTGAATCGCCAGGATCATAACGACAAGGTTTTCAGCAGCGGTCAGCAGAAATACAAGGCTATTGTCGAGGAGATACACGAAGTGCATCGCAAGGGACGCCCTGCGGACCCCTACCTGCTTGCCGACGTACTGTACGCCCTCCGGTCCGTCTCGGAGAAGAACTCTGAGCACGTGGGCTTGATCGATGAGGCCCTTCGGCAGTACAAGGCCGCTGATTATGAAGATCCCAAGGTCATACAGCTGATGGTCGAAACCTACGACACGGTAATGGGCGACCTAGCTACCGGCCGCCCCATTCTTGTCGGCACAACGAGTGTGGAGAATTCCGAGAAGCTATCAAAGCTTCTGGACCAAGCTTATGGCATTGAACACGAAGTACTCAACGCCAAGAACCACGCCCGCGAGGCAGAGATAGTCGCCAAGGCAGGCCACCGCACCCTGGCGACTCGTGGAGCAGAGAAACTCCCTATCGGCAACGTGACGATTGCTACGAACATGGCTGGCCGAGGCACGGACATCAAGCTGGAGCAAGGCGTTGTTTATCCGAAATGCAAGGTCCCCGAACAGGAATCCGGCGAGGCAGAAGGCAATGAGCTTTATCCTGTCGGCGCGACCAAATGCTGCATCAACTGCGGAGAGTATGACCCGACCACAAACTGTGCCCATTGCTTTAAACCGAAGATCGACTCCAGATTCCCTGAATTGGGGCGCAAGGTATGCAAGCTGAATGTGCCATGTGGGCTTCACATCATCGGGACCGAGCGCCACGAGTCGCGTCGCATCGACAATCAGCTGCGCGGTCGCGCCGGTCGTCAGGGAGATCCAGGATCGTCTCGTTTCTTTCTCTCGCTGGAAGATGACCTGCTCAAACTCTTCATGCCGGACTGGATGCTCAAGATGATGGAGCGGCTCGGCTTCACCGAGGGTGCCAGTTTGGAGGACAAGCGTCTGAGCAAGGGCATCGAGCGTGCCCAGCGCAAAGTCGAAGAGCGAAACTTCAGCCAGCGAAAGCATTTGCTCGAATGGGACGAGCCAATGGATTACCAAAGGCGGCTTTTCTACGAGAAACGGCAAGAGATTCTCGATGGAGTCGACTTGCGTGGAGTTGTGCAAGCAACGCTGGCGGAGGCAGTCGAGGAGGCGGTGGAGCGGCTTCTGGCACCGGATTATCGCGCAAAATGTATGGCTGAATGGTGCAAGACGAACATGGATATCCCTATAAGTCACGAGTACATCCGCGGGGATGAACTTGAGGAAATAGAGGAGGCGATTCGTTCTCGTGCGATCACGGATGCCCGGGAGCTGATCGGCACGTCCGTCGGCGAATACATCGACGAGGAGGCGGAGCCTCGCGATTGGGACGTTCGCGGTTTGGCAGACTGGGCACAGCGCAGCTTCAAAGTCGGCATAACGCAAAACCAGCTTCGAAAGATGGATCTTTCCGAAATCACCGACTGGCTCTCTGAAGCCGCGGAAGAGTACTACAAGAAAGCCGACTTCAGTGGACTTTCTGCATATCTGGCGGAGGATTACCCCCTTACGATGTTGGCCGAGTGGTGTCGAGCGAAAATCGGCATAGAGATCCGATCCGACGAGCTCGCCAACAAGAATTCCAGCGAAATTGTGGAACTCCTTCGCGCCAAGATCGATCAGGCTCACGAACACCGGGAATTGACCTATCCAGTCGAGACGGCCATCGACCGCAGTGGAATCGCCCACGATCAGACCGACAGCACCTATTCGGCACAAGCTCTCACCGATTGGGTAAATGCAAAGTACGCTCTCGGTTGCAAGCCGGAAAGATTCCAAGGGCGACCGCCACAGGAGATATACGAGGAGCTTGTAGCTATTAACAAAGAGTACTCTGTCGGCGGTAAAATGGACGAGCAGATCAGGCAAGGAATCGCCGGAAAGGATGACCAGCAGGCCATTGACTGGGTGAAAACGAGAGTCGGACGAGCGTGGAACCAATATCGCTTCGATGCATCCGACGCCCCACTGGATGACCGACTTGTCGATCAAGGTCGCGAGCTATTGCGCTACGAGTTGGCTCGGCTGGAGCAGGCGGTTCTGCTGCGTATACACGACCAATGCTGGAAAGATCATCTACTGGAAATGGACCATCTGAAGACGGCCATTATGCAGCGACCGATGGGCGGTGACCAGACCCATCCTCAATCGCAATACGCCATAGAAGGACGCGAGTTCTTCGATCAGATGTGGGAACGAATAAGGGACCGCGTGGTTGACATCATCTTCAAGGTCCGTATGGGAGGCGGGCCGGCGGACAGCGGGCCGGGTGGACCGCCACAACGCCTGCAGATGAGCCATCAGGATGCCACAGGTGCCGGCTTCGCCTCGGCCGAAGCAGACCAAAGAGCGGCAATGCGTGCTCAAGGTGTCGATCAAAAAGTGGAAACCATCCGCAGGGAAGAACCGAAGGTGGGAAGAAACGACCCTTGCCCGTGTGGAAGTGGCAAGAAGTTCAAGCAGTGTCACGGCAAGCGATAGAGCAGGCTCGATGCAAGTGCAGTGTCTGAACGCCGGTGCTTTCCGGTGGACTTTCATGTGTTGACGCCGCACTGAGATGAACGATGCTCCAGACACGGCGTATTCGGTGGGAGTGATTGTGCGCGAAGCGTTTTCTGCGTGCGAGACCGACGTCAAACAGCCTCGCCTCTCCCGGTAAATGTGAGTTCTCATCGCCATGACGGCAGCAATGCTTGTCTTGCCAATCAAGACATGTTTGCTTTGCCTCATTCAAGTCGACGATACGCGCTCCCGATAACTCGATAAACATCTACGCACTCGGGAGATAAAACATGACACGTTTCGCCTGCCTTGCCGCTCTTGTCGCCATGCTCCTTCTCACAGGTTGCGACGGATCGTTAACTACTTCGACTACTGACACCAATACAAACGGCAACACCGACGCGACTGCACCGACAATAACCAACTTCACGCCATCCTCGGGGGCGGCAGAACTGAATCCGGCTATCACCATATGCGGAACCAACCTCAGTACTATTACGGAGGTGGCAATCGGCGATGAGCAGGCTACGATTCTTTGGCGCAACTCCACAGACGCGCTAATTGAGATACCAAATACGGCCACTACCGGATTCATCACTGTTACCAGTCCCGGCGGATCCGCCACAAGCTCCACACAGTTTACCGTAACTGATTTGGATTCTACGGAGGCCACAACGCTGGTCGTCGGTGCGCTGGCTGAAGTCGCGGCAATGGCAGCCGACGCCACTAACACGACAAGCAATGGAACACTTCTCCCAGCCGATGCCAACGCAGAAACAAACGGGCTCGACACCGGCTCCGAAGCTAACACGACCGGCCTCGATGAAGATCTCACTGAAAACCCAATCGGAGCCGCCCTGCTTCTCGCTGGGCGCGACTCAACGGGTGCCACCCGTCACGGCGCCATTGAGGACGAAGAATCTCAGATGAACGAAGTTCTTTCCAGCCTGGTCAAGCTCTGGCTCGACCGATACCGCTCCGGAAAAGTGTGGACCAGCGGTGAAATCAATGTGTATTACAACCCTGATTGTGCACGCGGAGTTGTGCTCGACTCCTCCGACTTCCAATGGCTCAGCCACGATTTCCCCTTCGAACTCCGGGGATGTGTTAAGGGAGGTGGCATTACGGTAGACATCAGTGGCACACTTCACGCCGGCAACAATCGCCTGCAAACCTGGTTTGACGGAACAGTAACAAAAACCGCAACAGCCGTCATCATCGACGGAACCGGCGCTGTGACAGTGGCAGGTGAGGACTACTACTTCACCTGCAACGACCTCACCATAGAGTCGGGTGAGAAGATGCCGTCCAGCGGCTCACTCGTCATTGGCATTCCGCCAATTGCTAAAATCGAATTCCAGGAAGATACGCCAGATACCGGGGAGGTCAGTATCACAACCGAGGGTGAGACATTCGATCAACAGTTGCCTGATCCTTCAACCGGATACTACTCCGATCCTGACGTTTATAACTTCACCGGGCTCTGGACAACATCTTCGGCCTCCGCCAATCCGGCACGGTACCAAGAGCTGTGGAAAATAGAGGAAACCGGCAGCTTCGCCGTCAAAACCGGTGGAGATTCCCTGACCGCGATGCTCCAAGAGGGCGAGGGACTGCCTGATGACCTCGCCGACAAGATAGACGACCTCAAAGAAACTGCCGAAGGTTATATGACCAACGGCTACAGCCGCAACGATCAGGACCAGACACTCGTCGAGAAGATCGAAGAGTTCTTCGAGAAGTTCAACAAGGTGAACGACACATTCGACGCCGAGACCATTTCCGGCCTATATCTCTACTCAGACCGCAATTACAAAGATCGCTACACGCTTGGTCTCTTCATTGGCAAAGCAGTCGGACCGCGAGCTTACGCCTTCTACACGGAAACCACCTACCTCAAACCCAATGAAGTCGATTCTGAAATAGAGTACGGACAGACGGGAATCCTCGAATTCTTCATGGAACACGACAAGGCTTTTCACGTGCAGGCGTACCCGCTCTTCCCGTACTCAAACTTCCAGGGACTGGTTTTACCATGGCAAGAGTACTGCCACCGTACAGGCCTCTTCGTCTCCTTCGAACTCGACCTCGAAGACAATGTGCTCAGTTTTGAAGGGTCGTATTCGCAATGATTCGACGGGGAAACTCGTCTACTCCAGTTCCATCATAGCAGATACGAGCGCTGCTGTATTGCCCGGCTCGCTCTGCCCATGACCTGAGGCTTCTGCAATCACCAGCCTCGCCTTGGGCAGCGTTTTGCAGAACTCGTACGCCACTTGCGGCGGGCAGATAACATCGTAGCGGCCGTTGACAATCACAATCGGTATTTCCTTGAGCCTGTAGGCGTTTTTAGCCAGCTGATCATCCTGCAGGAAGCAGTTGTTGGTCATGTAGTAGTTCTCAATAAGGGCGAAATCATACGGATCCCACTTATCGAAGATGGCCGCAATGTCTTCATCGCTGCGATTCAAGTAGCACAACTTGATTTCGTAACTCGCCCAAGCCACAGCCGCCTTCCTGCGCACAGCCGGATCATCGCTCTGTAACAGCTTCATAAGCCGTTGCGGAACAGTCCCGCTTTCCTCCGAGGGCAATATCGAAACTAACCGTTCATATTCCTCCGGGAAGAACCGGCCAACACCTCCACCGTACCAATACTCCAGCTCTGCCTTGGTGCACGTCCACAGCCCCCGCAATACCATCGCTGAAACCCGGTCAGGATACCGCTCAGCATAGGCCAATCCCAATGTAGAGCCCCATGAACCGCCAAAGATAATTATCTTCTCCAGATGCAGCTTCTTGCGCAAAACCTCAATATCGGCGACCAAGTTGTCCGTGTTATTCTCCCGCAACTCCGCATATGGTCTGCTTCGTCCGGCCCCTCGCTGATCATGCAACACTATTAGAAACTTCTCCGGATTGAAGTACCTTCGCATGCGGGCTGAACACCCTCCCCCCGGACCACCGTGTAACACAAACACCGGCTTCCCGTTTGGATTTCCACATAACTCATAATATATCTCATGAATCTCGCTGACCCGCATATGCCCCGACTCAAACGGCTCAATCTCCGGAAAGAGAGGCGCATCTTGCGCCGCGGCCGCCTGCCCTCCACAAACCAGCACAGCCAGCCAACATCCGACCGCAAAGAAAACGCTACTTGCCTTTATCATCATATCTCCCGATTCGTCAGCTACTTGCTTCCCCAACTTCCAGCCCCGTCTCCATAGTATATAACCGACTCGGCGATTCCGGCTGTCCAGTCTTGGCCGAAAGATACCCTGTCTTGATCACCGCCATTGTCTTCAGGTGGTCGCCAATGGCAGAGGCCATCTTCGCTCCGCTTGTCAACGCTGCGGAGAAACCGGCTACACTGCACACAAACCGATTCCGAGTCTTCACCCGACTGCTAACTGGGGCACGACCCTCCACATCACTAACCACCATCTCCTCCGGCGTGAGCAACGCCGTAGCCAACGTGCCGTGCAAACGATACCGCCAGTAGTACTCACTCCCAATCCGACGACAATTGACTGTCGCTACCCTATCCTTGGAAAACCGCATGAGTAGCGTGGCCGCATCCTCTGTATCGTAAGGCCTAGTCTCCTCCACACTAGCGACCGTCGATAGCACGGTGTAAACCTCTTCCGGCATTCCGAATATGGACACGAGTGAATCAACCTGATCATAGGCGCCATACATCAAAGCGCCGCCGCCCGAACGAACGGAGTCACCACGCCAACCCTGCAAATCCCTACCGGGACTTATCACGTTCACGTTGGCCGAAAACAAACGACCCGCCCAACTCTCCGGTTCCCGCAAACGCCTGTATGCCGGTTCATTCTGCCAATACCGAAACACACACAACGGGACATCCGCGGAGGCAAACATCCGCGAGTACTCGACACATCCCTCCAAACTGGTCAACGCCGGACCGGTAACATAAACACCTAACGCTCGGCTCGCCGCCAACTTCAGATACTCGACCCGCTGATACGGTGGAATGGCAAAGAAAACAACATGCGGATCCGGTTCCACTATCGCCGAGCGATAATCATCGAAAGCTTGGGCGCCATAACGATCCGCCAACGACTCAGCCAGCGACTTCTCCGTATCAGCAACTGCCACCAGCTCAAAGGATGCGTCACCATGCACCGCCGCACACAGTTCTACCCCTAAATCATGCAGTCCCAAGACCGTCGCCCGTATCGTGTTCACAACCTATTATCCCCACAAACCACGCAAACGGCATACCAACAACCCGATACAACAACAAAACTACTCTGAACCACCAGAAATGAGCCCTACAGGGACAGGTGACCAGCTAAACCGCATTCTCGCATCCTCCACAAGCCCAGGCAATAGTCCCACCAGACCATAGCACGAAAGTTTGACTTCCCAAATTAGCAGTCCTACCATCTACCTGTGTAGATGTGGAGTCTGTGCAATCTGTAACCGGGTCGCGTGTAGGCTGTGGTTGGTGTTTATCTACGGCCTGCGACGCCCCGATCAAACTCGGGCTTTTGGCTGATCTGCGTATGAACGACTCAGGCTGTACAAGCAGCGAGCTCACTTTCCACCAGCAGACTCGCCCGTTCTTCGTTTCACTTGATGCCGACGGGCTATGTAATCACCTAGCCGACAATATTCACGACGACGACCTCTGCCAACTGGCATGCAGCAAAAACCAAACTACCTCGGACTCAGCTTGCGTTTGCCGCGCACTTCTCGGACAAGGTGAAAACACCGATGCCCTTGCCGGCCTCCTGCATTGCGACGATTACTTCATAGCCTCCATGGCCGAACGAGCACTCTGGGCAACTTGGTTCCGCGATTCCACCGAAGAGTGCTGCGACTTGCTGAAAACCGCTATTCGCTGCATCCATAGCAATGAGTTCAACTGCGCGGAGGACCTGCTCGACCAGATTCTAACCAAAGACCCCGACTTTGCCGAAGCAGTCAACCAGCGAGCTATCCTGCACTACCTCACAAAACGCTACGAAAGCTCCATCCTCGCGTGCCACCGCACACTAGCACTCAACCATCACCACTTCGGAGCTGCCGCCGGCTTGGGACACAACCACTTCCAACTGCAACAATACGATGCCGCGATGGCCGCATACCGCCGCGCTCTCAAAATCCACCCGCGAATGGCTGGAGTACGCCAAGCAATGCGAAAGACTAAGGAGGCAGCAGCACTCCTTCAGACACCTCGTCTTGGCGTCAATGACCGAACATCACCGAAGACTAACCTTCCCTCCTGACAACACTCAGTACAACAGTTTATTCACCTTCAATCAGCTTACTCCGCGTACGGCTTCATCGCTCCTTTTGTCCAGCAATCTGTGCACCGCCTTCATTGATCTCTCGTCTCGCACTTACCACAACCCTCGCCGGCCGACCATCTCTCTTGTGGTTACCTCTTGTACGGGTGATGCACAATATCATGCTACTCCAGCGGCAAACAATCGCTGAATGGAACCGCCCCAGTAGCTTCCATCGTCATCGCACGTTACATTGCACCATGGACTTGACCATGCAAACGCTTCACTTGAATAAAGCGTACTCCAGTCTACCAATCAGAAGCTGGACACTGCAACAAGAACATAGACCACGAATGATCTTGGAATAACACTATGTCTCAACTGCTCTCCCGCCTCATTCTCGCGTTCACAGCCGTAGTAGCCGCTCCTGTCATGAACATAATCCTTGCCTTCTTCTTAGGATCACAGTCGCAATTGAGCGAACTGGCATCGATCGCGGTAGCGGAACTGACAACCGCCTTCCTCTTCGTTCTGGCGTGGATCCTTGTTTGGAAAAAACAGGTTGTTTGGTCAAGCCATCGAAAGACAATGACTGTTCTCTCCGTTCTCTGGTCTCTGGCGATCGCCGGCGGCGTGGGCGCAATCATCGTTGCCTCGGGAAGTTTCGACGCAAAGATAGTGGGCTGCATCCTGGGCGGAATGGTCTGGTTCGTAGTCTGGATCGCCAGTACAGCCCTCGTATGGAGAGAAACGCACACGGAAAGGCAAGCTCGCCTCGCCGGTATGTCAGCAGATGCTGTCTGCTGCCTCAACTGCGGCTACAACATGACCGGTCTTTGCGAAGCTCGCTGCCCCGAGTGCGGCTCCCAATTCACCCTTAACCAACTACTCGGTGCCGCTGTCGAAAACAGAAGCGAACTCGGACACCAAGTTGACGATTGAGCCTCACACGGCAGCATAGCTGTACCACCAGCTCTAACGTACTTACCCGCAACGAGTTGTCGCCACGCCCCAACTCGGTCCGTTCCCGCCGATTGGCAACGGATAGCAAAGTTGATTAGCCCCCCTCTACCCGCACAGCCTGCTCTCCTTTCGTTCGAGACCATCGGTCCCGCAGGCCGATAACTACTCAGAGGGAGCCCAACTGTGACCATAAACAAGACAATAGTCAGCCTGGCCAAGATCTATCACTCTGGCAAACCATACTGCTTCCTACAATTGGCTCATGACTACCTTCGCCAGGAGGCAATGGACTCCGACCTCGCCCTGCTGACACTCAAGGCCTTGGTTGAAATGGGCTACGGTAGCGCCGTCGGCGAATTGGTCGATGCTTGTCCGTCGCTGCAGCTGGCCATTGCCAACGACCACCAACTCGGCATCATGCTCCAACGATTGCCCGACGGAAGAGTGCCCTGGCACCAGTGCTCAGCCACCTTTGAAGCAAACGCTCAAGCGCTCCTCGACCATCGACCACAACTCGCACCGCTGATCAAGAGAACACCAGACATAATCGCCAATCTCGATCTGTTCCGCTCCCTCAAAGGTGAATTCCATCTCTCACGCCGCGTACCCAATGCACTCAGACAATGGTTGCCCAATCTGCAAACCGCAGAACAAGACACCAGCGCCAAACTGCCTCCAAAGGGGAAAATACCAGTACCGGCGATAATCGGCCTTCGTTTCAGTCCTCTTCTCGGCGAAGTATACGCCAACACAAGAAACCTCTTTCTTCACTACAGCCACCCAATGTACTTCGTCGAGCACGACGCGGCCCTGTTTGTGGGATGGATGCATTGCGCCGACCATACAACCCTGCTGAACGACGAACGAGCCTACTTCCTTGTTGGAGGCGATGCGACCCAACAACTCTACGACTTGATCGATGAAAACAGCCAACTGGTTCCTCCTATGCTTTTTCTTAATCTTTCCGGCGTTGCGCAACTCGGCCAGGAGACACGCAATGTCTGCGAGAGACTCTACAGAAACGATCAAGCAGAACAGGCTCGCACGATTGAAGCTCTTAACCAGGAACACAAACAGCACGACTCGCGATATTGGAACGAAAGGCTTCAGCCTCCAGCCAAAGTTCTTGCGCTGACGTCACGATTCACGTCGACGCTGCAATACGCAATGCGCGACGCCCTTGCTGCATTTCGCAAGATGGGATACGAAACCGAAGTATTGGTCGAAACAAAGAACCACCACCGTCTCACTGACACTGAAGTTACCAGAGCCATCCTTGAGCACAAACCCGACTTACTCTTCTTTCTCGATCATCTGCGATACGAGTGTCCGCATATTCCCAAGAACATCCCTTTCCTTTCCTGGATACAGGATGACTTGCCCAATGTAATGTGCACCGAGGCCGGACGATCCGTCGGCGAGCTTGACTTCGTCTGTGGGAACATGCGTCATCGCTGCGTCAACCACTACGAGTACCCCCCAGATAGATTCCTCTATCTCGATATTCCCGTGTGCACGGAGGTCTTCCATGATGAGGATCTCGACGAGGACTCCTGGCAACGCTATGGCTGCGATGTGTCGTTCGTCAGCAACTCGTCTATCCCAATCGACGAATACTACAGATTCGCACTGAGAAAATACCGCCCGGAATACTACCCTCTCCTCGAAGGTATTCTGCGACGCGTAAAGGAAATGCTGGCAAACGACGAGTTCACTCTCGACCAAATGGCAGGTGAAACAGCTCGCATCGCCCAAGAGACAAACACAGTAATCCCAGACAACGAATTGGCCAGCCTGAGCACATTCTTCGCCTATCGCATTCTCGATTGGGGACGCCGGCAACAAACCTTGGAATGGGTGGCTGACTGGGCCCAACGAACCAATCGCGTATTCAAGCTGTACGGTAGAGGTTGGGAAAAACACCCGACTCTCGCCCCTTATGCCTCCGGAATCATAGAACACGGAGAGCCTCTGCGCCAGGCATGTCGCGGATCCAAACTTTCCCTGCAACTAATCCCCTCGGGATTCCGCCACCAACGCTCCTATGAAATACTCGCCTCCGGATCGTTGCCTCTTACTCGCTACTGCCTCAACGACTATGGGGCACTGACCATCGACGAATTCGTCAGCCAAAGAAACGCCGGCATGAACCCACCCGGCGAGAAACTCTTCACCGGACTCGAAAGAATCACCTTCCGCACCGCCGCAGAGTTCGAAGAACTCGCAGAACATTTCCTCGCCAACAAGCAAGATCGAAGCCAAGTGCGACAGGAACTGCGCCGCATCGTCATTGAGAATTGCACCTACGACTCACACATCAGGAAGGTCATGTCCGCCTTCCAGCGGAAGATTCAGGAATCAGCACAGAAGCTGCCATCACACACTCCACACCCATGTGCGACCGCCGCAACTCCATAAGAAGCACCGTCGAACGGCCAACTTCCACTGCAAAACACAAGAAGGCCCGCAGCAAACAGGCGTTCAGCCGCCACACTTGAATAGATCTCGCCCTGGCCGAACCTGCACCCCAGCGTCCCCTCCTCACAATTCTGCCCGGCCACTGGCCGCTTATCACGCCCTCATTGATCCGACCGCAGCGCCAATCGCCGAGAATCTGCCGGAGACAACCGGGCGTCAGCCTCCACTCCCGAATAGAGCTTGCTCTAATGTTCGATTTCTTCTCCAACCACGCTATTATACCCACCATGAGTGAAACTACTGATCAACAGCAGTTCGACAACCAAGAGCTCGACCGCGACGTCATTGACGAAGAGCCTGACACCACCACCGAACCGGTCGAGTCTGGCCCCCCAGACCAACAACTCACCGCCTCGGACGAGGCCCCCTTGGAAGGCGATCTCTCCGAAATCGAGTGTATAAATGCGTTGGCCCCGGAACAGGCAAGCCCCGAGGCCTTAACACACGAAGACTCCGCCGTAACAACTGAAGCTGCCGTGGAAGCTATCTTGATGGCCACCGACGCTCCCATACCCGCCAACAAGATCGCCCAAATCCTTGGCGTCGGCAACGCAAAGGACGTCAGAAAGCACGTGAAGGCGCTCAACGAGCACTACACCCAAACGAGCCGCTCGTTTCGCATCGAGGAAATCGCCAAAGGCTTCCAGATCCTGACCCTCCCGGAATACAACCCCTGGGTCAGCAAAATCATGCGTATCCGCTCGGAGAGCAAGCTGTCACCGGCCGCCATGGAGACCCTCGCCATTATCGCCTACAAGCAACCAATCCTCCGCGCCGAGGTGGAGGCCATCCGCGGCGTGGCTGGCGGTGAGGTCATCAACCGGTTGCGCGAAATGCATTTGGTCAAGATCGTTGGCCGTGCCGAGGAGATCGGCCGACCAATGCTCTACGGTACCACCCCAAAGTTCCTCGAAGTATTCGGGCTGGCCTCGCTTGAGGATCTGCCCAACGTGGAGGAGCTAACAATGCCCGGCTCCAACTAAGCCGCTACAAACCAAAACGCAGCGCCAAACACCGAAAACCCGCCGAAAGAAACCGGGGCCCAAACGCCACACTTGAATAGAGCCTGCTCTGGTCCGCACAACAGTACCTACTCCCAAAGCTTACGGCCGTGCACACTTCTGCCGGACGACCGTTCCATTGAGCCTCCTCATATCTAGCCACAGGAAGCATCTTCGGCCGTTAAAGTCTGCCGAAGGCGGACGACACATTTCATGGCGTTACTAATCCAAACGTACCGTCAAGTGCCCACAATCTGCCGGAGGAAACCGGGCGCCAAATGCTACACTTGAATAGAGCTTGCTCTAGAGCATTCACCGATCACCTGTAGCGTATCCACAGCTAAGGAAGTAGTTGGTGCATTCTTCGGGTTCTACCTTGTGGAATGCGTTAGCAACGGCGCGGATAAGTTGGCTGATCTGTCTTGGTCCGTCTCGACGTAGATATGATTTGATCTTTGACCATAGTTTCTCAATTGGGTTCAAGTCAGGCGAGTAAGGTGGCAGGTACAACAGTTCGGCACCGACGTTCTGTATCGACTCCTCGATTCCGCTGACCTTGTGAGATGACAAGTTGTCCATTACGACCACGTCACCAGGTCGTAACGCTGGAGCCAGACAGTGTTCAACGTAACCACGAAACACAGTAGCATCTGTTGGCCCATCGAATAGCATGGTAGCCTCGGGAATAACGCCCGTACAGCGCAAGGCGCTGATCATCGTATTGGTTTGCCAGTGCCCATGAGGAAGGTCAAAACGACATCTTTCGCCACACATAGACCGTCCATAAAGACGGGTCATGTTCGTTTTTGCACTGGATTCATCGAGAAAAATGAGCTGTTCTATAGGAATACCCTGTAAGCGGTGGGTAAACAGCTTGCGAGCAGCCACTACATCTGGGCGGTGCTGCTCGGAGGCAATCAGAGACTTTTTTTAAAAGTCAGACCAATCCTTTTCAGTGCTCGATGAGTTGCCATCACGCTGCAATTGATCCCCAATTCTTCTTTCGCCCATACACGCAACTCTTCCAGCGTTGCGTCAGGCTGAGCAGATACCTTTTTATGCAACTTATCTAACGCAGCCTCATCGAACTTACTGCGCCGATCGCCACCGCAAGGCCGTGGAGCCAGTTCGCCATCTTCACGAAACCGTTGCTTCAGCCTTCGAATCCACGCGGGACTGACACCGAAACGGTCCGCTACGAATCTGGTTCCTTCGCCGCGATTACACGCAGCGAGGATACGTCGTCGAAGATCCATAGAATATGCTTTCATCACTAGCCTCCATGCTTGAATGAAAGCATAGCAACTAGTGCACAATCGCGCTAGACCTGAAAGTTAAATGCTCTAGATACGTCGTCAACGAGCTGTCGGTGATGTAGGTTTTGCCATAGGGATCGTAATCGTAGCGCTCGACAACATCACCGGACGCATTGGTCAGAGCCACCACACTCCCCAACACATCGTGCAGATAATGCAGAACCTCCGGAGTACCCGCCGCCACATCGCCGTCCGGCGACGACACCTACATGCCGCCAACCGTCTCGAACACATGCTGAATCACGGCATCCCGGTCGTCGGGGCAACCGATGCGCAGCGCCGAGTCGCCCCCACGCAGTGGGTGCCCGAGCTTCCGCAGCACGCTCCACACCGACAGACGCCTTCGTGCCATGTCCATGCCGCTCCACGAAGCAACCGCCGCACCGCGACGACCACCCCACGAACCGGGTCACGACGACCCACGCCGGCGGCGAACGGCCACGCACGGGAGACCGATGGCCGCATGGGGTCACCGCCCACCACGCGCGCAGCCTCGCCGCACAACACACGCTGCTCGATGGTGAAGACGCCTACGGAAACGGGATGGGGTGATAAGAAAGCCGCCCCCAGGGGGGCGGCTCTTTGAAATGTCCGGGTGCTTGATGCCACCAGTATGGCGGCCGCACAATCCTGATGTTGGCGTCGTTCCGCCATCAGGCTCATTCGAGAATCTCGCCCGCCGCCAAGAAAGGCAAGTTTGAGAATCCCTTGTCTTCGAGCAGTCGCCTTCCCTCTTCCGTAACAAAAGTGGCAGCCGAACGCCCATTGGTGCCAATGCGAAACATCTTCTGACGACCCCACATCTCTCGACGAATCACAATTCCCTCGAATCGAAAGGTGTATCTGGAATCACCGCAGACTTCGCAGGAACTACTCTGCTCGACACCGCTGGCTTCCATGTCGAGACCAACCTCTTGTGTGCACTGCCCCCATAACAGCTTTGGCCCTGAATAAGGGAATGGCACCGTTCTGGCCGCCCGCTCTGGCTTCACATACTCCACCGGAAAGAACTGACACTCGAAACCCATAGCAGCCAAAGCCGCCGCCACAGGCTCCTTCACAACGAAGCTATATCCGTAGGGGCCGTCCCATGAGAAGTCGCCTATGACATCGGATGACGGTTCCCATTGCACCAACAGCGGAGGGACCTTCTTCTGCCAGTGCCATCCGCAGACCTCACAAGGCTCTCGCTCGTTGGTCCATGTACCTACCGCCGAGAAGAAGGCGAATCGTACATCGCTACGACGCACTTCCTCGGCCGCCAACGATGCCTTGTCTACGCCGATACAGTAAATCTTCATATGCCGCACTCCTTAACCAGCAGGTCTCGGATTTCGAGGATTTGCTGCTTCGTGATGTTATCGTAACCACCGCGCTTCATTACCTCATCATGGAATCGCTTGTTGTATCTTCCACCATAGATGCCAGTCTCACTCGGACTGATACCAGTCTTGTCGTGGAGTTCATTCAGGTGCTTGTTACCTTCGACGGGTCGCCTGTTTGGGAGTCCCTTACGACCCACGATGTCGGGGTCACTTCGCAGATGGGGTGGTACTTTCTTCTGGATTTCCTTAGGAATCGTGTGATGCTTGTGGGTAATACCCTTTGTGGCAAGAGACTATCAGGTTGATGGCGCCACGTCAGTTTTCAGCCTCGTACTCCACCTCAACCAATTTCCCATCGTGCCGCTCAAATGCGCAGCATGGTGGAGAATCCAGCAAGGGTATTATACTTGCGTCGTAGTTGCAGATGGTGTTCACATCATAGATCTCAAAATTGTTGGGATCGTCAGCATACTCCTGAGACTCAGTGCCAGAGAAGAATCGCCAACCACTGTCTGCCTCGTTGCCTGGTTCCTCACGATACATGTAGCCGACTTTCAGCCCATCGACAGTGATCGCGTCTGACGCGTAGCAGGAACCCAGATTCGGCGCCAGTGGCTCAATCTCATCCGCGCTTAGCAGGTATTCCTTGGTCATTTCGCCACCTTAAGCTCCAGGGCATTCATGCTTATGACTCCGATTCGATGATGGGTCCTCGAGTTGGTATAGATCGGGATCATTCTCTGCCTCAATCACTTCTTTTCGGGTGCTTCCCTTCTCGTCATGTGCTTTCTTTCTCTTGCGCCATTCCTCGCCCGGTTTGTGCCCTATATCCGGCTTGCCATCAATCGGTTTGCCGGTGTTTGGATCAATGGGCCTTCCCTGCGCATCTCGCGGCGCTTTCGCTTCGATTTGTTCCTTAACCCCCTTCCTGAGCGTCACCCGGTTCTTCGTTGCACTGTTTGCGGCAAGCTTTTCAACCTTACCCGCCGCACCTCTTATCGCCAGCCTAGCCTCAAGCTCACTCAGTACCTTGCCGCCCCGTACTAGAACATATCCTGCGCCCTTTGCAACAAGCTGTATACCTTGCTCGCCCAGAACCAATGCCCAAATGGCATCGTCTGGACCAGGAATGAACAAACCACCTACGAAAAGCGATGCATACGCTGCCGTCTCAGCAATATCAGCGCCATCACTGATGAGACCTCCCGTCTCTATCCAATGAGCCACCTGCTCGGCCTCAGCTACCTCATGGTCGTCATTTGGATTCTTGATTACAACGGTGTCCAGATAGTTCCCCTGCGAGTCGTAGACATGCAGGTAAACGCGGTAAAAACCCGACCTAGGCAAGTACACCACAACCTTGTCAATCCTCAATCCTGCAGGATCGACGAATCCGACCGGGTCTGAAATCGCATACTCGTACAGCCCTACCCCATCCACATACCGCAGCGGATCACGCTGCAACCATCTACCAAGATGCGGAGAGTACGCCCGAGCCCAGAAGTGATACTGCCGCGTATTCTGATCAAACGCCTGACCCGTCCACATGAACGGATTGCCGTACTTCGACTCCCCTCGATACGTCGTCAACGAGCTGTCGGTGATGTAGGTTTTGCCATAGGGATCGTAATCGTAGCGCTCGACAACAACACCGGAAGCGTTGGTCAGAGCCACCACACTCCCCAACACATCGTGCAGATAGTGCAGAACCTCCGGAGTACCCGCCGCCACATCGCCGTCCGACGACGACACCGACATGCCGCCAACCGTCTCGAACACATGCTGAATCACGGCATCCCGGTCGTCGGGGCAACCGATGCGCAGCGCCGAGTCGCCCCCACGCAGCGGATGCCCGAGCTTCCGCAGCACTCCCCACACCGACAAACGCCGCCTTCGTGCCATGTCCATGCCGCTCCACGAAGCAACCGCCGCACCCGCGCCGGCCAACCCACGAAGTGGGCCACGACGACCCACACGCCGGCGGCGAACGGCCACGCACGGGAGACCGGCAACCGCCTTGGGTCACCGCCCGCCACGCGCGCGGCCACGCCGCACACCATACGCTGCGGCACGGCGAAGACGCCTACGGAAACGGGATGGGATGATAAGAAAGCCGCCCCCAGGAGGGGCGGCTCCTTGATATGCTCTTCTGCTACACGGCCGGCCTTCCGGTCATTCTCCGTCGGTGTGTTCCCACGGGTAGAAGTCGAAGCTGTATTCCTCGGCGGGAATCAGCTTGGCACTCGTTATCTTGTAGTCGTCGAAAAAACTCTTGAACCGCTCGGACACCAATCGCGTACCGTGCAGACCGCGTGCGATGAAGATGTCCTCGCCTGTCCATGTACCGGGTTCCAGCACGATACGCCGTGCGCGCTTGACGATGCAGGACGCCACGCCGGTGCGACACGCAGGGCAAACCTCCGGGTCTTCTCGCTCCAGCCCAGATTGGGCGTCATCAATCGCAGCCTGGCTCCGCACAACCGACACACGATAGTAGTCCGGCTGTTCCGACAAATCAGGCTTCTTCCGTTTATGTCGCTTCACCTTGACCACTTCGACAGCGTCGAAGCCCTGCAAGCCAGTCAAGCCGCGCTCCTGCCAGAGCGTCATGAATCGGTCCGACACCAATAGGCCGCCGCCGGGGCCGAAGGCAACATCGCCGAAGACCGAATCCCACAATTCTAGCTCAACGCGATAGGGTGGAAGCCAGACCAGAGAGCCAACAAAACAACCGCATTTCTCGCATGTCGGGGCATCGCCCCGGTTAACCTGCCCTGCCTTTGAGAATTCCGTTTCGCCTTTGGCCGATTCAGCCTTCAGTTTGAATACATAGAAACGCATGACCGCCCCTCCTCTACGGGCAACCATTGGGGAAACGGTCTTTTAGGTCAGGCTTGTTATATCGGTCTCTGAGCCATTTTTCAAATTGTTTCTGCGTTGCGCCCTGATGCTCTTCAAGCCATTCCACTACCTCGTCATCCAAGTCTCGGTGCCATTTCTGGTAACCTCTGTGGGATGCCGCATCCTTCGCCTGCGTAACGAATCGAGGGTCCCGCGATGTGTATTTCCCTTTCAGATTGGGATGCTCATCCAGAGCATCGGCCACTGTCTTCGATATGGCATGGTGCTGCTGACCCGTTGCACTCTTTGCGGCAAGCTTTTCAACCTTACCCGCCGCACGTCTTGCGGCTGCTTTGGCTGCTTTCGCAGCCTTAAGAGCTCGGAGATGCTTCAGGAGCTTGGCGAAACCTCCAGGTAACAGTAAATCAGTCCCAAACTTGCCAATCAGCCGTCCGAGAGCCTCACCTTGCTGATACATGGACAGGTTTTCCCAATCTCTGATTGAGGCGTCCATGTCACTTATTATCTGTCCAACGTACTGGCCAAGTCCCTCACTTATCACCGCTGCCATGAATTCAGCTAAACCGTCGATCAGCGATTGCCTCGTCTCAAGAGGGCTCGCGAGGGCCGTCGCAATCCCGTGAATCGCTGATCCAGCACCTGCTCCTAACCCCGCGACCATCCCCACGCCAAACATCGCGTGACCTCGTTGGTACTCGGCCAACTCCTCGGATGTCATGCCTGCTTCCTTCTTGCCGATCTCGGTGTGCATCATATTGAGACCACCAAAGTTGTACAGTCCCAAGGAATCCACAAAACCCATGGGATCAGAGCAAACATACTCATACAGACTAACTCCATCCACATACCCCAGCGGATCACGCTGCAACCATCTACCAAGATGCGGAGAGTACGCCCGGGCCCAGAAGTGATACTGCCGCGCATTCTGATCAAACGCCTGCCCCGTCCACATGAACGGATTGCCGTACTTCGACTCCCCTCGATACGTCGTCAACGTGCTGTCCGTAATGTAGGTTTTGCCATAGGGATCGTAATCGTAGCGCTCGACAACAACACCGGAAGCGTTGGTCAGAGCCACCACACTCCCCAACACATCGTGCAGATAGTGCAGAACCTCTGGAGTACCCGCCGCCACATCGCCGTCAGACGTGTGATCGATCATGGCCACCGGCTCCGGGAAGAACACGCCCCAGATATACTCGCGAGACAACGTCATCGCCGGCGTCTGACCGACCTGAGTCACCGTCTCCGTGTCATACTCGTGAATCGGACTCAACCCCAGGAAAACCCAACGCGTACACTCAGCGTCAACGGTACTGTTGCCGGTAGCCGCCGAAACATACGTGGGACCGCAAGTCTCCACCCTGCGACCGAGTGCGTCGTACTTGTTTTCACGAACCAATAGATCGTCCGACGTGATGGCCGTCCCGTTCGTCCGCCATACCTTGACCAGCCGGTTGGCCGCATCATATTCATACCGCTGCCCGTCCGGAATACTCGCGCCCGCATTCGGCGCCAAGGGGTCAAGCGTGAGGTTACCGTTGGCGTCGTGCTCCAGACTCTGCGGAGTCCCGCCCTGCGTCGCGCTCAGATACTCGTTAGCGCCGTTCGCCGTACGCGTCTCACTCGACGACCCACCGTTAAGCAGATTGAGCAAAGACGTCCAGTTCCCCCGCTTATCCAAGGTCCATTCGCGCTTGCCGGGAAGCTGAACGTTATTGAGAATATTGGCATCGGAAATAGTGTTCTGAGCGTCAAGCGTACCACGCCGGAACCCCGTCAGCCGATCGAGGCGATCGTAGACATACTGCTGACTACGGTCCGTGTGCAGGTTGTTCTTGCTATATAGGCGGTTACCTACTGCGTCGTAACCGTAATCCACATCGAATAGCGTCGTACCGCCCTGTGAGGCATGAGTAATACTCGTCAGACGATCGTTCACATCATAGTCGATAACGCTCGTAACGTTGTTACCCAGCGTAGCGCCGGTGCGACGATCAGCCTCATCGAACGTCCACGTGGCGCCAATGCTGGTTCCTCCTGACACATTCGTCAGGCGACCGCGTGTATCGTAGCTCTCGGCGACAACACGCCCACCAAGCCCCGGATACGTTATCGTGCGCGTCCCACCCGACGTCGAATATGCATAACTCAGTTGCGTAACAAAAGCGAGACTATCAGCCACGTATTCCTGAGTTGTGGAAGAAACGCGACCCAGGCCATCGTAGACGTTGGTGATTTCCGCGAAATCGTTGTTGGCTTCCAGCATGTGCCCGGCCTTGTCGTAGGCGTAGGTTTCGCTCAGAACGGTGCTACCGCCGTCAACGAAGACCCTGGAAACGAGGTTCTTGAGCTCGTCGTAGGTCAGCGTGGCGACTACCCCCTTCTGGTCTGTGCGAATCGTGCGATTGTGGTTGCCGGCAATCCGGTCGTAGGAGAAGTTGACCGTTCCTGCCCCGTAGCCGTCGTCATCAGGATAAGTGGCTGTTTGCAGCCGACCGGCCAGATCGTACGTATAGCTGGTTTCGTTATCGTCGTGGTCCGTCAGAGAGAGTAGCTGGCTGAGACCATTGTACGCATATCGCGTCACCCTCTGATCGACTCCGCCGAAGTCCTCGTACACACGAAGTAAACGATCAAGTCCGTCGTACTCATATTTGGTAATGACACCATTGTTGTTGATTACTTGCGAGAGTTGGGCCAGATCATAGACAAACTGCGTGTACTTGTCCGTCGCTTCAACCAGCGGATCGAACACCTTGGTTGGGCGATCCGCGCCGTCATACTCGAACACCCAAGCGTTGCTGTTGGCGTCCTGCCGCTGAACGACGTTTCCGTTGGCGTCATACGTAAGCAAGACAATCAGCCCCTCATTGTCTGTGGCCTGGACCATGCGATTGGCACCGTCATAGCTCATATTCATGACGTTGCCATTGGGGAAAGTAACTTGTATCAGATTGCTCGCGCCATCGTACTCGAAGTCGGTAACCAGATCCGGGCCAGCCGGATCAACAACTGTCACCGTATCCCGACGCCCGGCACTGTCGTAAGTGATTACCGTCTGCAATCCTTTTGGATCAGTTATCTTAGTGATGTTGCCTTCAGCATCGTACTCGAGCAGGATGACGGCATCGTCGCCGTCGCCCTCATTGTCGTCGGCGTCTCCCACCTTGCGGACGATAGAAGTCACTCTATCCATTTTGTCGTAGTAGAAGTAGGTTGTATGTCCCTGCGAGTCGACAAGCTTGTGAGGCTTATCTGATCCCGGCATGGCGGTGCAACCGCATGACGAGCCGGAGGCGGCATCGTACTCGATTACCGTTGTCTGAACGTCGGTGGTATCGGGAGCCACTGTCAGATTGGTCAGTCGATTCAGCGAGTCATAGGCAGAAGCCACAACCACAGACGTACCCGACAGATCCGCATCTGCCCACGTCTCAACCCGGGTCACGTTGCCTGCTGCGTCAGCAGTGAGATCCGTCGTGTACCCTCCTCCATCTACCAACAAGTCAAGTCGACCCGCATCGTCGTAGGTGAAGGTGGTCGTGTCACCGTTGGGATTGGTGGATGTCAGAACTCGTCCGTTTCCATCCAATGTCCACGCGCTGCCTAGATTGAGGTTGCCTGTACCGGCGTCAATGGTCGTTTCGTAAAGGCGGTTGCGCCGATCGTAGGAGAATTCGGTCACGTTGGATTCGGGATTTGTGAACTGGATCAACTTTCCGTGATCGTCGTAGTCGAGTCGGGTAGTGAGAGCGAGATGCGGAGCCTCGCCAGGGTCCACAATCAACGAGACTGGCCGGCCAAACCAGTCATAGGAATACTCCGTAACGGTTGTTCGGTCACCCCTATTTACTGTCTCGCTCGTAACTCTTCCCAGCAGATCATAGGCATATTCCCGAACGTCGCTAACAGAAGAATCCTCATAACCCTCGGTGATTTGTGTCAGGTTTCCTTGACTGTCGTATTCCAGCTTCGTCTTGTTGCCCACACGGTCCGTAATCGTCTCTGTCTTGATGATGTTGTTTGCCCAGTATTCATAGTCAATGGAAGTGTGCCTGTCAGAAGGACTGGAGCCGGCAACCTGCTCGTTGATAGCGTCGAAGATGTGCGTAACATCGCCTCTGCTGTTGTACTGGAACGTGTACTCGCGTCCCCCGGGAAGCTCCATCTTGGTCCGACGCGTTGGATTGTCCTGATCTTCGTAGCTGTACACCGTTACGTTGGAACTTGCGTCTGTTATTTGAGTCGCTCTTCCATAGTCGTTGTAGGCATATGTCGTCGTCCGATCCAGCTCATCCTTGTATTGCGTAAGGAGAGGATAACCGGAACTTTGGTAACTGTACTCCTTGCTATTGTCCAAGGGATCATCAACCTGAGTAATGCGTCCACGAGCATCACGATAGTAGATCCACTCCTTCCCCTCGCCATCTAGCAAATGGATCGTCCCCGCCGTCATCTCGCTATCGCCGGAATCTGGAAATCCCTCAGCACATGTAATAGTGACCACGTTCTGGTAGTCAGCCGGGTCCTGCCCGCACTCGGTGCACACATAGATTTGGCGAAACGAGCTGCTGGCGCTGTCGGAACTGACTATCTTGTAGTTCGTGCCGTTCTCCAGCGTTTCCTCCGTCATGCGGCTGTAGTTGTCATACTCGTATTGGCGGCGCGCCGATTTCTCGACAACCTGCCCCTCTTCGGTTTCCACCCAATGATGAACTATATCGCTAAGGCGGTAGTAGTTCGTATCCTCGTAGACCAACTCAGTCCAGCGACTCTGATGACCGTTCGGTAAAAGAACACTGTCGGGGTGAATAATACTGTCAACTACAGAACCACTGTAATGCAGAGTGATTTCACGTCCTGATGGCCCCACGATGCTAACGTTGCCGTCTACATCGCGCGGATACATGGTAGTTGACTGGCCACGGGCGTCAGTCCACACAGCAGGATGGGTTTTGCCTACCTCGACGGTGGAGCCGTCCGCCTTTGTGATCGTAAAATGGTAATCGTACACACTTGGGCCCGAGGCCAGGAACCGGTACCATGTTATGTCATATTCTGCGCCCGGAGGGGCAACAACGGGGCCTCTCGTCCATGCACCGTTGACATAAAAGAGTCCTGCATTAAAAAAGTACCGGAGACCGTCCTTGTCGGTAAATACCATTATACCCGGATAGTCCTCGTTTTCTGAATAGTCCCAGGTTGTGTGGAACTCCACACGGTATTGATACGAGTGGCGCCAGCCCGCCCCAACCGGCCTGAACGACCCACGGTTAAGCGATTCATACCGAATTGAAAAACCTAGTTCAGTCTCGCCGTGCACATACGTTTGAATCAGGGGTACTTTCGTCCACGCACTGCCGGTGTGTATGGCGACGTGCGCGTTGTCTCCGGAATACACCTCCACATACGGACCGCAGCCGTACAACCAATGGCATATCCAGTTGTCGCAGCAGTTATTACCGCAACACTCATCTTCGCATCCGGGAATTGGGGGAGGCGGAGGATCGCATGATGTCGGTGTAGTTGGTTCGCACGAGCACCCACCAACACCGTCAGGCGTTGGAGACTCACAGGCATTGGCGCAGGTCAACGACTCGCAAGGGTTCGTCGAAGGCGCAGGCCCCCCGCAATCAAAAGCAGCACACGCCGAGCAAACTTCCGGCGGACTGTCCCCCGCACACATTAGACAACAGTTGTCCTTTGTGAGCGGCAGAATAGTATGGGACAGCGGTTGCCCACCCAGATTGGTAATCAAATCATAGCCATCATCGCGAATTGGCGTATTGATGCCGTTGAAAATGGCTTGCCCCAGGAATACATGCGGACACTCGTCCGGGATACCGTTTGTGTTCGCGTCCTCACTCGTTCCATAGGCAATGTCACACTCGTCCGGACGGCCATTCAGATTGCAGTCGAACGCCGTGCCTGCCGCTACCTCCAACGAGTCCACTATCCCATCCGTATTGCAATCATAGCACGGAGCAGAAAGGTAATTACCGCTTGCAGCCGTGGCCACACTCTCATCGGTTGTGTCTATGACACCGCTACGGTTCAGATCGGCGCGGCGGTTGTCGTCAAGCTGTACTGACAGGCCGCTTTTTCCCTGGACATACTGCTGATCCAGTGCGTCTACCGCGCCGCTACCGGTCGAGTCGCCCTCGATGTAGCAGATGCAGAAATCCGTATCCTCATAGCTGTCACCCACGGCTGAGCCGTCCGCAGCCTGCAGCCCTGCTAAGTCAAAGGTGAAACAAGACTGATCGGTAACGGCTCCGCTTAGCGTGATTAACACCACGTATGAGTCGCCTGCCGCGAGATTCGCCGTGGCTGTCGTCTGACCGAAGCCCGCCGGCGTTACGTCAACTCCATTGACGGTGCTGGACAGGGGCTTGTTGAACTCAACACGGATGTAGGGTAACGCCAATCCGGAGACCGCTTGCTGGCGCGGCTCGACATTTGGAACGCCAGGATATAAATCGACGGCGATGCCAAGATCCACCGCGACGCCCGTGTGCTCAGCCATGCTGCTGACGAAGACCATCTCCGGCGACTGACACTCATCGGGAATGCCATTCGTATCACTATCCAAGCTCGTACCGCCCGTGATGTCGCAATCGTCGGGACGGCCGTTGGTGTTGCAGTCAGTCTCGCATGCGTCGTGCGTACCGTTCGTATTGCAGTCTTCGGCCATGGGCAGGTCCCCGTGTAACGCCACGGCGTCCACCGCCTCCCATGCACCGGTTCTATTCGTCGTGTCGAAGGTAACCTTCAGCCCCTTGACCAGATAGGCGGTAGCCGTCCAGGTGACCGTCAGCTCCCCGATTTCGCAACCGGCCAGAGGACCACTGCAGGCTGTCGTGTCCGTACCTGTCCAAACAGTGTGAAGTTGATCGCTCATGTCCACAGCGTCGATCTGGGTCACGAAGCCGGGAGCATAGCTCTCTATAACTGTCGCTCCGGTGGCATAGACAGGCAGAGGAAAGCCCAAGGTGAGGTATTCTGTGCCGCTGTCGGCGTTGTATGGCGCCCAGGCAAGCGGGTCGTCACCATGCTCCAAGACATTTGGTGCCCCCAGCGCCTGTGTGGCATGATAACTGACCGAACCGCCCCCTTCGTCCCACTGGGAGCTGAAGGCTATAACGCTATCCGCCCACTGCCTGAAGCCAAAGCCACCGGTCAGGTCGCAATTGTCAGGAAAACCGTTGCCATCACAGTCGGTAGCCATGCCGGTAACCAGTTCGCAAACGTCGGCAATGCCGTCGCCGTCACAATCCCATTGGCAGTCATCAGGAACACTGTTGGTGTCACAATCGGTACTCGTGCTGTTCGCTATATCGCAATCGTCGGGGATGCCGTTGGTGTTGCAGTCGACACTCGTTCCCTGAGCAATGTCCCAACTGTCCGGAATGCCGTTACTGTTGCAATCATGGTCAATCGCACACACCGGAACATCGCATTCGCAGGCCGCCCCAGTGCCGGCAAGCCATATCCCCGGCTCCCCGCAGATCTCTACATCGAAATCGTTTACCATGCCGTCCCGATTGACATCCGTTCTCGGCATACCGGCATCGGCACACGCTGCCAACCAGTTGTCAATGCGGGTAATAAAACCTATATCGCCCGCATTCACATAGCCATCACAGTTCACATCAGCCATATGGCATGGATCGCACTCGTCCGGGACGCCATTGCTGTTCAAGTCTGTGCTGGTGCCCTGAGCAATATCCGTAGCGTCCAAGATGCCGTTGCTGTTGCAGTCCGTCGCAAACGACAACGTTGGCAAACACATTAGTCCGCAAAAGGAGATGGCAACAACTAGCAGCTTACGCATACGTATACTCCTTGATAAAACACCAAACAACACATTGAATGGCTATACCTCGTAAGTACAAGCGTGGCGTCAGATACCGAGAATCTACCAAAGAAGATCGGGCATTAGACACTACCCTTGAAAAGAGCTTGCACCAGATTCAAACCGTATTCTCAAGCAGTGACAGCTGGCCTGAGGGGATCAGTAAATGCATGAAAAGTCCCTAATCGGCGCGCTCGACCGTGCGATTGCGATTCAGAACAATAGTCTCACCAAGTGGTGGACCAAGTAGATATGAAAACACACGCATTATGGGTTTACGGAATTCGAGGGAGGATTGGGGCGTCTCACAAACCGAGGGCGCACAACCGACTACAAACTTGCCCGCCGGATTCCCAAAAGAAACGACCGACCACTCCTGCCGCCAGTAAGACCGCACTCAGCATCGAAACGCGTATCTATGGCCAACGCCGATACGGTTGCGACACACGCGGATCAAGACCGCACATTCGCACCAAACTACTACCTCTTAACTTAGACGAAAACACAATGCGATGTCACCCCCCCCCCTTATTGCCTCAACCCTGATTTTCACGAGACCTGATGGCGAAAGGCGTTGGTGAATACTTCACCCCACAGCCACCAACAACAGACTTTGCCCCCTCACAACTGCGACGTCACGTCCACACAACAACTTGCACTTTCCTTTTTAGAACAGACAATCCGCCATATCACAATTGGGAACCCAACCGAAACTGTGTCAATGTGCGTTTTACCGAGTGGTGCCATCGTTTTGTGGGTCAGTGACTCACCGTACTCGCTTGAACGCAGGCTATTCGAGTGTGAAACGAATGCAGTCAGAGGCATGAGAGCATAACTACGGTCGCGTACACTCGCTGTGACACGCCAGTAGGATGTTTGCGGCGTATTGAGTAACACGGTTAATCTGCAGTTCGCCAGCCGGCTAGGAGACTGTTGAAGCAACGTCTGCAACTCTCTCCGCCCTATGCCACGGACATCGGCTATCGGGATGATCCTGCCCTGATCGCCGCAGCTTGTGGAACTCGCAGATCCGCCCAGGCCGCCCACCCACCACGAACAGCTCGCAAGGATCGACCAGCGGTAAGGCTATGCCACGGGAGTTCCGGGGACGCTGGGAGTTCCGGGGACGCTTTACTTAACTCGTTTTCCACCTACTCAACAAGAACTCTAAAAGCCCCTATTCGGCATCACCACAGCTATCCTGCCACTTGAGTAAATCATAATCCGCCGCAGACACCACGTCGAGTCCCCGCCGGGAGTTCCGGGGACGCTTTACTTAACTCGTTTTCCACCTACTCAACAAGAACTCTAAAAGCCCCTATTCGGCATCACCACAGCTATCCTGCCACTTGAGTAAATCATAATCCGCCGCAGACACCACGTCGAGTCCCCGCCGGCCGTTCCGCACTCCTGCTGCCTTGGTATTCCCTATTTCAACTGCCACTACCTACTCGTACCCAGGAGTTCACCCCCGCCCCCTCACCAATCCGCCTCCTCGCACCGCTACCACCCTCTACACCGCCCAAAGCGACCTCAAACACCCCAATTTCACCTACCCTAACATCCCTTTCGGGACATTTTTCCAAACTTTTTTTTCGCAGCTGGCGCTAGCGCCAGCTGCGATTTTCACCCCTCAACCAACCCCATTATAAAAAAAAGCGGAACACGGGCGCCCTTATATAGGGTGGAGAGATGCGCCATCGCCGCGAACAGCCCCGACCCTCCCTCGACGATCAGCAGAGCCACACAACGCCCAGACGATTTCCGGAGCCCCAAAGACCGCTGACGCGCGCCCGCCACAGAGCCCTCCGAACTGCCATCACTGAACCGGGCCCCCAACACTACGGGCGGTCTCCGCAGTCCGCCCTCTGCCCCAGCCAGAGCCACGACTCTGAGATGCACACTAATATAAAGGTCACCAGCCGCTCGCCCCGGTCTCCAAGCACACCCGGGCAAGCTGGCCCCAGGAGCCACCGTGACTGCCCCGGCACTGGTTCGCGGCCCCGCAGGCCCGGCGTCCATCACCGCGCAGCGCTCCACCCCGGCAGCCCATGGCCTGAGTCACCTGCACTGCCCCAGCGCACCGACAACGCCCGAGGCCACCGCGCGACCCCTGCAGGAAACCTCCTCCAACGCTTCGCGCGACCCGACGGCCGAACAGAAACGCGCTCAAAAACGACCGCTTCGATGCAAAAACGACTCGAAATAACATCAACCTGAAAGGAATCCGACCATGAACACGAACATTTTGACGCGCGAAACGCCAAAAACCGGCACTTTTCACCCTGATTTCACCCCCAAATGCGCGCCAATGTCGTCCAAATGCAGCCTGGCGCCCACTCAATGCGCTGTAAAAGCAGGGCTAGCGCACTCAAAAACGCGGTTTATCTTGTGGGCAAACGCCCATTCCTCTTCCGGTAAACCACTATTCCCGACTCATACCCTACGGCCCCCGGCCTCCAATACCCACTACTCATCGCAACCTCGTATGCCGCTTAACACTATTGCCTTACCCCGCATTATCCTCCCCCACGGGAGTATTGGTCACAACATGATCATACACTGTCGCCAAAAACCCGATAAATGGAAAACCCGTCTTCGGAAACGGGGGTGGCCCCAGGCACTCCAGAACATCCTTGACCTTCACCTGCTCCTGCCGCACAAGCTTCTCGAACTCCGGGTGCGCCGACCAGAACAATCGCGGCACGCGCGGCAACGCCGCTGGTGGAATAACCTCACAGTCATCAGCTTTACCCAATATCTCCTCGTCGAACGCGTTCATCGCCACCCTATGCCTCCGCCACCGAATCACGAGATAGCGCCAGGTATTTCCTCAACTCATCCGTTGAAAGACCTGTCAACCAGTCGTCGCCACTACCCACAATACTCTCTGCCAATGCGATTTTCTCCGCCAGCATGCGATCGATTCGATCCTCAATCGTGCCGATGCACACGAACTTGTGAACTTGCACGCGTCGCGATTGCCCAATCCTGTACGCACGATCGGTGGCCTGCTGTTCCACTGCAGGATTCCACCAACGATCGAAGTGAAAAACATGATTCGCCGCGGTCAAATTTAACCCCAAACCTCCGGCCTTCAGCGAAAGTAGGAAAAGCCTTACTCCCCCTGCCGGATCCTGGAATCGATCGATCATCGCCTGCCGCTGCTTGGCTCCCGTACCTCCGTGCAAGAACAGCGTCTCCGTGTGCAATCGCTCCGTCAACAGCTTAACCAGCAAATCACCCATTTCACGGAATTGCGTAAAAATCAACGCCGAGTCGCCCTCAGCAATTACCTCTTCCAGCATCTCCACCAACCGCTCGCATTTGCCACTGCGATTATCCAACATGCTCCCATCGCGCAGGAAATGCGTAGGATGATTGCAGACCTGTTTCAACTTGGTGAGAGTTGCCAATATCACACCACGACGCCTAATGCCCGTGGAAATCTCAACCTCGCCCAACGATGCCGCCACAATCTGCTCGTAAAGGGCCGCCTGCTCTGCCGTGAGATTACAGTAAACCCGCATCTCCATCTTCTCCGGCAGCTCGCACTCGATATCCGGATCGGTTTTCACCCTACGCAGAACGAACGGCCGAATGAGACTCTTCAACTGCTGCGAACGCCCGCGATCACCCAGCCGCTCGATAGGCACGGCAAACCGCTTGCGAAACTGACCCGCAGACCCCAAAACGCCGGGATTAAGCATTTCCATTATAGACCACAGCTCTGACAGATGGTTTTCCACTGGCGTCCCTGTCAGCGCTACGCGGTAGGTGCTGGGAAGCGATCTGATGGCAATCGTCTGTGCCGCACTCGGGTTTTTTATCTTCTGCGCCTCATCCAGCACCATCCGATGCCATTTGACTCGCGACAGAGTTGCCAGGTCGCGATGCCCCAGTGCATATGTGGTTATCACAACATCCGTATTCGCCACCGCGCTTACGAATTGATCACCATCCAACCGATCGGGGCCGTGATGGACCTGCACACGCAAGCCGGCGGCAAACCGTTCAATCTCCCTGCTCCAGTTTCCCACAACGGACATTGGGGCAAAGATCAATGTGGGGCCGTCCTCATGCCCCTGACTCCTTTCATACAGCAGCAAGGCTATCAGCTGTATGGTTTTGCCCAAGCCCATATCATCCGCAAGACAAGCACCGATTCCCACGCGATCCATAAACGCCAGCCATTCCAGGCCGCGCAATTGGTATGGACGCATGGTCCCCGCAAAACCATCCGGCTGGCTCAGCCGCTCCAGCTCAGCCCCGCCGGCGCCCAGAATAAGTTCTTCCAACCAGGATGACGCATCAATGCCAACTACTGGTAAACCAGAATCGAAGTCGTCCACGCCGGCAGCGGCACGCATAGCCTGGCCCAGGGTCATCTCCCCCTGCTTGCGCACGGCCAAGAAATCCGCTGCCGTCGCTGCGGCCTCGGCATCCAGGCATATCCAGCGGCCGTTCAGCCTCACTAGTGGAGCCTTGCTTGCCCGCAACTGCTCGAATTCAGACGCGGTCAGTTCGGTATTTCCTACAGCGACGCGCCACTCGAAATCGACGAGAGTATTCAGGCCCATACGCCCTGATACCGCACCCACTTCACTGCGTGGCCTTAGGAAAAGCCGCATACCCAACATCCGCTCGCGACTCACCGCCCAACTGGGCACGCGCACGCCGAAGCCACGTGCCTCCAGGAGCGGCGCACAGTCGCGTATGAAGGAATGAGCTTCCAAAACCGTCAGATCCATTCCCGTGGGGGCGGCACTCTTGAGGCTGTCCTCTATTAATGGGAAAACATCAGACGCCCGCGTAAGATCCGCTATCAGATGCTCCCGCCGACTCGCCAGCTTTCTCCTGAGAATGGTGGGAGCCGCCCCACCGTCGGACCAGACGCTGTTCACGTCAAGCCACTCGGTGCTGCCATCGAGCGGCTGCAGTTTGAACACCAGCCGCCAGGACCGGGCATCAGATGCATCGGAGGAATCGGAGGAATCGCTTTTACTGTTAGGGATTTCACTATCGTCCGGCAAAGTATCGCCGTCAGGCTCCGGCGCCACCAGCTCGAAGCACAACTTGGTGTGCACAACCGTATCCGGCTCATGCACATTACCAATCCAGGCACGCAGATGATTGATATAGGCCATCTGCTCCTGGTTGTCACCGGCAATCACTCGGTTTTCGCCAATCAGGGCGCTTAGCCAGCGAACCTCCCACGGCGACTCGCCCGCCGCTCGTTCGTGAATCTGATGGAAAAACGGATCCTCCGCGAGGGAACGACGTATCACGCCGTCAGCACAGGTCTGCAGAAAGTCTTCAACAATGGCAACCGGCTCCACGTTGGTTGGTTTTTCACAAACGCAGGCATAGCATACCGGTGGCATCGCCTGAGCACATCTCTGCAGCCAGTGTAACTCAGTGCGGTCCTGAACCACAACACGCCAGACAGCCTGATTCACTCCTGAGACCATATCGACATCGGGAACGAATTGCTTTCTCGCCAAGAGGGAACTCAGAAACCGGGCCAGTCTCGACCAATATCGCAGAGAATCGCTGCAGTTGAGCGACAGTGGTTCCGGAAGAGAAACGAGAAGGTCAACGGCCTCGGCGGGCTGAAAGACGAGGGTGGGAACTCGATAGCGCACAAGCTCAACAGCATCACCGCCGCTCTCCGCCTTCCCGTCCCCGACCGATGGGCAGGGACCATCAGCGTTTGCCGGCAGCCAAAGTTCGAAGGATCCCTCACCGGCGATGGAGGCGAGAAGACCATCTGGGGAGAGTTCGCCCACGACTGCGTGCAGGTCTTGCGGACAGACGGCGCGCGGATGAACTCCGGAGGGAACTGATGAACAGTCATCAAGATCCGTCCGTTCGCCCCAGAGATGCAAGGTCGAATCAAACCAGATGCTGTGGAGAACTATCATTTAGAGCAAGCTCTATTCAAGTGTAGCGTCTGACACTTGGTTTTTACGGTAGATTCTCGGCGTTTAACGCTACGCTTGGGCTCATAACGCCCAAAACAATCGGGCGGAAAGCCGCTAGCGCAGGATCATCACTGTTAACAAGGCTCGCACGTAGGCGAGTCATGCAATTATGCCCGAGTGCCGGATGATAGCAAGCTTGAACAACTTATCGCTTGTAGATATGTGGTGCGGCCACGTTCAAACGGAGGCCATGTTGCCCTCTTCTACGGAATCGGGCGGGGTCTCGGTGTTGGAATCGCCGGTTTCGTTTTCGTCTGAGGCGTTCTGTTGCAGAGCAGATACGCGTTTGCCTCTGGCGAAAATGAGGAAGAGTAGCACCATGGCGGAGAGAATCAGAAGGACGATCATTTCGATGATATCGGTGCCGCGAAAGGCTCCGATACTCAGTCCACCGGCCGTACCGGCCACGCCAGCCAGGGAGAGTGCGAGTAGCAGCGGCCAGATGTTATCGCGGTAGAACGATCCTCCGCGATAACAGCGTGATTTGCGAAACCCGAATATCATCAATCCGATGCACGCGGCGCCAAAAGCACAGGCCGCAACGAAGTCGTCCTTACACATGGCGATGGGCGCGTGAGGGACAGTCACACTATGATGGCCGCTACGTCCTCCGGCCATAGATCTGACACTGGCCCGCATGTCCCTCACTTCCTGCATATGGTTTTCGACGGCGGCTCGTGTCTCTTGCAGGTGGCTCTCCACGGCCATGCGGGTCTCCTGCTTGAGTCTCTCGGCCATATCCATAGCCTCTTGCCTTTTGACCTCAGCCACCATACGGGTTTTTCTGGTATCCACTTCAACGATGCAGGCTATTATTCCAGCTATTGCTGCGATCCCAATCAGTGTGCCAATACATCTGGTTATCCAGCGTCGTCGCTGTCGCGGGTCTACAACGAATCTTCCCTCATCGAAGTACTCGTTCCTGCCGCACACGAAATCGCGTTGCGGTTCAGGTTCTTCTGAGTCATTACCGAGATTGGTCGGTTCTGGGGGCGGCGCGTTGTCGCTTTTCACGCGTTCTTGGGTGTCTTGCGTGGAAGCACGTTCCCTGTGCCACGTCCCGCGGTTTGCCGTATCGGCCAGCGACCCCTGCTCAAGCCATCTTGCCAAGGGAAACAACCAAGCGACGGCTTGAATCACCAGCGTGGCAGCAGCGACAGCTCCGCCGGCCATCGCGATGCAATAATCCTTCTCGGTGAGACCCGCAGCCGCAACCATTGCCACGGCAGCAGGCCAGATTGCTTGGACAATACTCAACTCTCCCCGTGTGCCGGATGCAATGCGTGATCTCCACGAAGTCAAGACGGTGGCTATCATTAGAGCAGCCCAGGTCCCGACGGCTCGTTCATCGCCGACAGCGTCAGAGAATATTCCGGCCCCAAACCCTGCAAACAAGGATACTGGCAATACAATTCCCAATCGCTCCAACCAACCGGGCAGATGGCCAACTCGGCTAAACTTACCGACGAAACGGCAACCCAGCGCGACACCACCGGTCATGCCGACGATAGTCACGATGGCAGCGGCCATTCCCTCTTCGCGACGATCGACAATGAAGCCGACGATGACTCCCAAGCCAATAGCCATTGCCAAGGCGAGAAGCACTCGCTGGACGACTTCCTGACGTGAGAGCTCAGCGACCGGGCTGTGTATTGCTTTTACGCTCCGGGGCCATCGCCCACGTCCGGCGGGCTGTGGTGAGACCGGCTGCCCGTGCACAGCCTGCAGTTTCTTCATTCGGCGGGACACTTTGTCATGGATATTGGCCGCCCGCTTGGACATGCGCGGTGGCAGCTGCCGGGCATCCATCTCCACGTGCTGTCGTCGGGGCCGTTCTCGGCCCACATTGGCAAAACCAGGAATAGGATTCGGGGATGGCGACGGCGAAGCGTCCGCATCTCGTGACACACGGGGGATATCACCAGCAAGGCTGGCCACGCTGAAGCCTGCCAACGACTGTTTTACGTCCTCAACCTCGAGCAGATCGTCCACCATGGCGTAGACGTCCTGATAGCGATCTTTGGGATCCTTCTGCAGCGCCTTACGGATAATCCTGCCGAACGGCTCCGGAAGATTATCCACTTCCGGCTGCTCGGTAAGGTGCTTCATCAGAACCTCGCCCATACTGCTGCCCTCGAAGGGCACTTTGCCAAGAAGCATTTCGTAGAGGATTACCCCAAGGGCATAGATATCTATACCTCTATGGTAATTACCCGATCCGACTTCCGGCGCCATATAGTGGACGGTTCCCACGCTCGCCGTTTGCGCGCTGTGGCGTGACACGGAGATGAATTTGCTCAGACCGTAGTCACCGATTTTCACATAGCCTTCGTCAAAGAAGATGTTGCCGGGTTTCAGATCGCGATGCACGATGCCCCGGTCATGGAGATATCCCAACCCTTTGGCGATTTCACGGAGGAAGAAGGCTGCTTTCTGCGGTCCAATGCCATTGGGCTCAGCCACGAGCAAGTCGCGTAGTGACGGCCCTGAGGAGTATTCCATAACGATGAAGTAGTCTCCGTCAGCACTCTTTTTGACGTCGAAGATCGCCACAAGATGAGGGCTCTTAAGATTGATGCAATGGGAGACACCTCGCAATTCGACCTCGGGGTTCTGGCAGAGATACTTGAGAGCCACTTCACGGCCGCCATCGCTGACGGCGTAGTACACCTCACCGAATCCTCCGCGCCCGACTGCGCGCTGAATAGTGAAATCATCAAGCGGGCGATCGCCATGTTTGAACGTATATGCCATGATTAGACCTTCACCGGTTGAGATATCGCGTGGACCACAAGAGTACCGGCCATTCGATCATGTAATCCTTCTTTGCGTATTCCGAACGCTATCATGAGATAGCCGTAGCCGAGAGTAAGGCAGCTGACGATCTTGGACGCCGCTCTGACAAACGACCTTTCCATTGTACAGAACGTGCCGTCTCTGTTGATCACACGGAGGCCACACGCTTTCTTACCGAGCGTAAACCCATCCCACCACCCGACCAGGAATCCTTGATATGCGAGACTCAACAGAAGCTGTATAGAGTTTCCTTTGCCGCCGACAAGGATCGATGCCGCCGCCCACACGATCACAGCATCGATGAATGCAGCGAGCAGCCGAATCCAGAATCCCGCGTAGACTAAATGTCCTGATTGAGCCTCTGGCGACAGGACGCGATGCGCGACATCCGCCTGTGCCGGGGCGCCGTGCAACTGCCGAGGCTGAGGCACACCGTGAGAGCGGGTCGTCGCCGGTCGGCGTATGACCTCGGCCGTCGGCAAGGTTTCAGCGAGAGCCACATGGGTGAACGGACGAGCGCCCGGTCCTTCCTCGACCGGCCTACTGGGATTGGTATTTACGTATATTGACTGTCTCATCTCCGAGGACTCGAAGGCCTGCACGGCCTCCCGCAGTTCGGACCGAGCTCTGACCGGAGCCACCATTTCCTCGACAGTCTGATATCGTTCCAGCGGGTCTTTGGCCAACGCCCTGCGGATTACGTCTGCAAAGGGTTCAGGAAGGTTTTCCAGCTCTGGCTGAGCAGTCAAGTGTTTCATGAGCACTTCACCCATGCTGGATCCTGCAAACGGCACTTTTCCCATGAGCATTTCGTAGAGAATCACACCCATGGCGTAGATGTCTATGGTCTTGGAGTAATTACCGCTACCGACCTCGGGAGCCATGTAGTGGACGGTCCCCACGCTCGAGGTCTGTCCGCTATGTCGGGATACGGAGATGAATTTACTCAGTCCATAGTCTCCGATTTTGATGTATCCATCATCGCAGAAGATGTTGCCCGGTTTCAGATCACGATGAACAATACCCCTATCATGGAGATATCCGAGTCCAGCGGCTATCTCGCCGAAGAAGTAGGCGGCCTTATCCGGCGCCATTCCGGCAGGTTCAGCCAACATATGATCGCGCAGCGAAGGTCCTGAGATGTACTCCATTACGACAAAGTAGTCGTTGTCGGCATTGCGTTTGACGTCGAAGATGGAGACCAGATGCGGGCTCTTTAGATTCATGCACTGCGACACGCCGCGTAGTTCGATCTCCGGATTCTGGTTGAGATACTTTAGCGCCACTTCCCGGCCACCGTCGCTGATGGCATAGTAGACCTCACCGAACCCGCCGCGTCCAACAGCGCGTTTGATGGTAAATCCATCCAGAGGTCTATCGCCATTTTTGAACGTATACGCCACAGCGCCGATCCTTCCTTTTGTTTGGCCCTGTTTTCCGGGTTTTCCGCCGCCCTAAAGCAAGCCTCATTCCAGTGTAGCGTCTGCCTTTACGTTTTCTCAAGCAGGTTCTCGTTTGACGCCACGCCGGGACGAATAATGCTTTAAACGATCTTCGATGAGCCAAAGTCATCCGTCGACCAAGGCTCAAGAACGAACTCCGCCCCTTCAACTTCTATTGATTTACCCAACTGCACTTCGATAGTATTGTTTCCGGCATTGTCCCGCCCCTGTGGCCTCACCCACAGCTTTCCACCGCGTTCGAAGAGCACCAGGTCACGTGCGGCCGAACGACAGGTGACATGGCAGTTCGAACCTCTGCCGATCATGGCGGTCTGCTTGAAGAGCACCACTCGTCGAACGTCGTGGGGCATTTTGGTCGAGTCGCTGATATCCAGCCGCACGCTGGGGCTCTTACGATTGGGAACACGAACAGTGAACTTGGCTCTACGAGCGAGGACTACTCGATCGCCGTCTCGCAGCAGGTGCTGTCGGGTCGGCCGACCTGCGACTTCGACGTCATGCGGACTAATGATGAAGTAATCCTCCTCCACACGTGTAAGGTCTGCGTGATGTGAACTGAGGTCGGAGAAAATAGGGATATCCGCGATACTCTCCGCAGCGGTGGCCCGGCCGATACTTGCCCTGGAGGCCAGATGCAGAAGATAGCTACCACCCCCGTTGACGAGCAGCAGAAGCTGTCGGGGCAATCCCGATCGGCCTGGCGCGTCCGGCGTCCCCAGGATCATCGTTTCCTGCAGAGAGGCCGGAGCATTGTCTGTGCTAGAGGGCATCTTAGCATATTCCCCAAGAGGACTGCTCTTGAGATTAAGCAACGCGGCATCGAGTCGGGCAATCTGATCTATCGCCTTGTTCACCCAAGCGATCTTGGGACTCAGCGCTTTCATTCTATGCAGATGTCTCTGCGTCGCGTCGATATCCCAAGCATCCAGCGCCCGTCCTGCCGCCGCCGACAAATGAACAATCTCCAGCAGTTCGGTCTTACTCGCATGGTTACTGCCAAGACTCTTCAAGCGATCAACATCGGACATAGCCATTGCAACTCGGCCGGCATCGAATGATTGCCGAGCCTGCTTCAAGAGCTGGTCGCAGATTTTCCGTTCGAGGGTTGTCGCCTGCTCGCTGTGTGCGTCGAGCTTCTTTGCCTGCAAAAGCGCGTCGACAGCGGCGTCGAACTCATTGCGTTTGAATGACGCTTCGGCGCGAGCCATCAGAGTCTTGAACTCCTGCTCGCGATCTGCAGCTTCTTTCTTCAACTGCTGAAACTGCGTATTCTGTTGATCTGCATTTTCCAGGATCATGCGGCCGGCCGCTATGGAGCCACCATATATCCGCCGGCGTGCTTCCTCGAGTTTTCGCCTTCTCTCCTCATCCTGTCGAGCGACTTCCCGGGCGACAGTAGTGACCTGGTTGCGCAGCTCCGCGATTTCCGCCTTCATTCCGCCGCAGCCATCGGCTTTACCCAGATCAAGCAAAGCCTCGGTAAATCGGTCGGCCCTGTAGTGGTTGCGTGCTCTCTCGACCAAGGCCTTGCCGAGGGAAGCAAGCAACTTTGCGCCTCTAGCGTGCCCGGCTATCTCCGGCTCCTGAGCCATCCGATGCGCGTCATCGAGGCGACCGTCGCGCAGGGCCTGTTCAGCCGCTTTCATTCTGACGAATAGCAATCCTCGAAGCATGTTGACCACCTTATGTTTCAGTACTACGAAGGCAACTAGAGCAAGCCGTTTTTCCTGCCGGCTCATCCGCGTTCTGCTGCCGATCTGCCCTGTAATTCGTAGCGACACGCCCATTATTCGGCGTCAGACCGGATTATGCCTTTGGGCAGCTCGGTCGCCCGAATCGCGGGTCAATCCGAAACGAACAGCTGTAACACAGCCTCAACAATAAGGTTAGAGCAAGCTCTACCCAAGTGTGGCGTCTGATTCCCAGTGTCCCCCTATAGACTCTCGGTGGCTGACGCGACGTTTTGACTTACAGGGCCATACCTTCAGGCCCCTGTGCGCAGCGCGGCTATGACGTTACTCCTTGCCGCCCGCAGAGCGGGGGGAATGCCAGCGGCCAGGCATATCATCCAGGTTAGAGCGATGGCAATCGCCACCCTTTGCCAGGGCACCGCCCAGGGGATGTCAATGCCAATCAATCTGGACGTGAGTTCATTGGCCGAACTGGCCGAGTGGAGCCCGAGGACTACTCCAACTACCGATCCAAGCAATCCGAGAACCATAGCCTCGGAGACGACGAGGCGAGCTATCTGGCTCTTGGTGGCTCCGACTGCCCGCAGGGTCGCCAGTTGGCGTGCGCGGCTATTCACGTTGACGGTCATCAGGTTGGCAATACCGAGGGTGGCGACGAGTAGAGAGATAGCGGGAATAGCGGAGACGATCAGAGTCGCCAGCCTGACGTCGCGATCGATGTCCTGTTTAAGCCGTCGCAATGACCCGGTTTGAGCGTGTGGTCTGGCCATGAAGTCCTTGACCGCCTCCAGCACCAGCCTCTCCCGGAATATCTCCCAGCGAGCGGCGGGGTCGATGTCTGCCCATTGTCGGGAGACTTCGGCGAGAGCTCGCTGATACCTGCGCAGTTGTCGAGCCAAGCCGGGTGAAGGGCGTGCCGTTTCACCGGTGTGCCACTGCTGCAATTCTTCGCGAACAGCTGCCAGACGTTCCTGCTCGAGGGGCAGATGGTTAAGCCAATTAAGAACGTGTTGGGCCACAACGCGATCGGATGATCGAGCCGGCGGCTTGCTATTGGCAAAATCTGCAGGAGGAGGACTTTCGGGCAATTGGATATTCATTAGAAACATGCGCACGGCATCCATGTCGAAGTAATGCGCAAGATCATCGAGAGTTCCCAGTACCGAACTGGCTGACGCCAACATCATGTAGCTATCCGCCTGGAAATAGGTGACAGCTATATCCATAGCCGGAGAGCGCACGACGCCGGCCACTTCGAATTCCACTGTTTTGCCGGCGATGGTTACGGGAACTTTGTCTCTGAGATTATAGCCGAAGGAGTGCGAAGCCTCGGGAGTCAGAAGAATATAACCTCCACGGCGAAGTTTGGCCTCTGCATCCTGAAGGTCACCTTGGAGAAACTCCAATTTAGCCATTGACAGAAAGGTCTCCGGATTGCTGGCAGCGAAGATGCTCTCAGAGGAGAGCATGCTGAGCAGAGACGTTTTGCGGGACTTGACCTTGCACCGAACGTCGTTGACGGCGGTAGTATCTACTACTCCAGGCATAGCGGCGACCTTGTCCACAATTGCGCGAGGCACAGGAACCGGCGTCCATACGAACGTTCCGGCGAGCTTTGCCGGAAAATCCCAAGCGCGAGTGATACTCTCTCCACGGACAGAGAAGAAGACAATAAGAGAGAGTCCGACCATGAGCGTCCAACAAATACCGGCACTGCGCCAGGGAGCACGCCCCACCTGGTCTTGAGCCAGCTTGGGATGCAACCCAACAAGGGGAGCGACAAGGCTGACAGCCGGCGCGGCGACGAGCAGGACAATGCAAGGCGCGAGTAGCGCGTATCCGCCATTGAGAGTAGCCGCAGCACAGAAGGCCACTAATGGGTTAAACCACAAAACGTCACCGACGTACCGAACCATCAGATAGTGAACAAGCACGAACAGGGCGCCAATTGCACCGGCCAAGATCACCATGCCGGTGCGTTCGCTTCCGGCTTCGGAGTTCACTGCTTTCAGTGGCGATACATTGGCCCCCTCATGCAGGATCGCTACCGCTCCGACAAGCGTCGTCACGAGACCACCGGCAGCAGCCAACTTGATACCCCACGCACACAAGTCCACCGTCTGGAGCAAATCTCCAACATAAGGAATAAACATCATACCCAATCGAATCATTGCAAGACCCGCAGGCAAGCCCAGGATTATACCGAGTATTCCCAAGGGGATCAGTTCGACAAATACCAGCAAGGCAAGCTGCAAGCGAGTCATGCCTACGCAACGCATGGTTCCCAGAAGATGGACACGTTCCATCATCCCCATGCTCATAGTGGTCAAGATGATGAAGAACGAGGTAAGCATGGCCACGAAGGTGAAGAGGAGCAGCACAAGGCGAGTGGCACGCTGGGCCTCGGTGAGCTGATTGAGGCGAGCAGTGGCAGTGGTCACGAGGTAGTTTTGCCGACGATCCTGGATTAGCCGACGGATGCGACCGGCTACGTCCTCAATGAACTCCGGCTGCGGGTGATCCACAATGGCGTCTATGGCGGACACTTTGTTGAGATCCCGCCGCATTTGCTGCACATCGGCAAGGCTTATGTAACAGGTGGGGCTTTGAAAGAAGGCCACGCGCCGCCCTGGTATAAGCCCAACGATGGTGAACTCGCACAGAGGGTCCCCGGGGTAGGCCTCCAACTCCACAGTGTCGCCTATCGACAGGTTCAGATCATCAGCCAGTCGACGGTCGAGCACGATCGCGTGGTTGTCGCTGTCGGCAATGGTACGACCATCGACCTTGCTGTACGAGCGAAAGAGATACTCACTGTGGGGATCAATGCCCACTATGTCGACATCTATGCGGTTATCCCTACCGCTGTAGACGCCCTGAGGTATGTAATCTGATTGAGGGGTAAGGGCAATGGCCATGCGGGTCTTGAACCGGGGGGTGACGGTCGATACGCCGGCGGTTTGAGCAATCTGATCGGCGAGATCCTGCTGCACGTTTCCCCAATGGCCAATGGGCGATTCGACGGTTATATGGCTCTTGCCCAGCCAGTTTTCGACTATCTGCTCTGCGATGGTAGCTTCGACTGTGGCGTAGATGCTGGTAACGGCAATGACGGTACCGACGCCGATGGCGATGGCGAAGATGATGGCGAAGCTGCGTCCGGGGCTAACCCGCCAGTTCCGCGTAGCGAGTTGCAACCAATGACGCATCCATGTCCCTCGCGTTGTCTATGGTGCCAACGATTTTCCCGTCCTTGAGCACAACAATACGATCGGCGTGTCGCGCTCCCGACACTTCGTGGGTTACGGTGATTACTGTGCGTTTCTGCTCATCGACAAGGTTTCGCAGCAGTTGCCAAGTGGCCAGTGCGTGAGCTGAATCAAGATTTCCGGTGGGCTCATCGGCAAGGAGTATTGCAGGATCGTTGAGTAGTGCCCGGGCAATAGCGACGCGCTGCTGTTCACCTCCGGATAGTGCTTGTGGCCGGTGGCGAAGGCGATGGCCCATGCCAACGGCAAGAAGCAACGACTCGGCCTTGGCGAGGCAGTTGCGACCGGGATCGCCGTCGACCATTAGTGGCAGGGCCACGTTTTCGACAGCGGTGAGAGTGGGCAGCAGGTTGAAGGTTTGGAAGATGATGCCCAGGCGGTGACGGCGGAAGAGGGTTCGCTGTCGATCGTTGAGGGCGGTTATGTTCTGCTGCTCGATAGTTATCGATCCGGCTGAAGGAGTATCCAGGCCACCGATGAGGTGAAGCATGGTGCTCTTGCCTGATCCGCTGGCGCCCATGATGGCGAGAAACTCGCCGGACACGACGTGTAGAGATGCTCCGTTGAGAGCATCAACGCGTTCCTTGCCCAGTGCATAGGTCTTGCGGAGATCGTTGGCTTCAAGAACTGGCGACATGGGAGCATTCTAAGGCGAAACGGAGGAACAGGACAAGCGAGCGGAAGTGCTGGTGTGGTTGCGAGTAGTCGATCTCGGTGCGCAAGAAGAAAGCCGGCTGATTGATACCAGCCGGCTTTCGTGAATACTTCAAGTGAGGTCTTCGAGTGGCAGGTTAGGGCACGATGCCGAACCACTCATCTGACTTGCTGGTCCCCTGAACAGGCTTGGTGCTTCCGCTTCCGAGTGCCTTGTTCGTCGGAACGTAAGGAGCGGGGAGGCAATCCAACTGCCACCCATTGCCACGAGCGATGATGCAGACGCACGTCTCGTTATTGTCACCGCAGACGGAAGACTGCTGGATTCCCGTAGCCTTCTTGTAGCTCCGCACCTTAACCCAGGAGGCATGTCCGTCAGCAAAAGCAACGTTGAAATTCCAGGGCTGGCCATGCCACCCCTTGGCGACGTATTCCTCGTCGTAGACCGGTCGGCAAGAGTCCGGTGGTTGGTCATCGCCCATTTCGGGGTTATCTGCAAACGAGGCGAAGCGAGCCGCGTTTTCCCAGAACATGACGGTGTTGGCCGGATTCGGGACGCGCGACAGAGGCCGGCGATAGACGGCATTGCTGAAGAGCTGGGTGTCGCCGGAGTGGTAAATCCACATGGGGTTAGTTGCATAGCTGGTGCCGTAGAAGTCGTAAGAAGAGAGCCCGCTTTGCTTCCAGCCATTATGGTGCATCCCGGAGAAGCCTTTGTCGCCGGGGCAGTGATAGATACCCAAGTCGAGGTTGGCATCACCCTCCCAGCTCGCTCCTGCCAAGCCACCGCCAGTCGCCTTAGCGGAGAAGCCACTCTTGTAAATGATACTGTTCAGGGGGCGATAGAAGGCGCCCATGGCGTTATCGTTAACGGGATCATTCAACCCACCGGAGAACTTCGACTGATTCACGTTTCCTTTTGGATACCCAGGAGCAAAAACGCCACTCTTGCCGCCAAAAGCATAAAACGAGTAGAGCGTGTCGGAATCGTTAGCATCTCTGAGGCCGATTGGAATACCGAACTCATTGGGATCATCTGCGGCGTAGGTCAGTCCTGCTTTTGAGATGCCGGTCAAGTTGGCGGCACAGGCGATTCTCTTGGTGGTTTCTCTGGCCTTCTTGAGAGATGGCAGCAGGATTGCGATCAAGAGCGCGATGATTGACACGACAACCAACAGCTCGACCAGCGTAAAGGCTTTGGATCGTCCATTGCACTTTTTCATAGGTTACTTCCTCCTTAGCTCGGGAACACGCTAGATGCCCCGGCTGGGGACAAGTGAAACCGCCCTTCAGGCGGACCACTGAAACATCAGGTACTCTGTTTTTGTTGGATCAGTTACAACAGACATGGAACGCGCACACTTCACGCCCCCGTCTCGTCGGACGGACCACACAGCATGTATTAAGTATGAGTCGTTTGTAGGTTCCTGTCAAGAGATGAGTGTTTTTGTGGGCTGAATCGGTGTTGCAGAGGCCTTGAGGGGCCATAGAATTGATGTGTAGCGGCGAATTCGCCCGCCGGTTGGAGCATACTTTGTCAGAGAATGGCGTCTGGAGCCCTGGTGCGCAATGAGCAGAATAGACCCCACAGCGGTGATTTCGAGCGAAGCGGAGATAGACGCGAGTGTGGAGATCGGGCCCCATGTCGTGATTGATGGCCCGGTGCGCATTGGGTCGGGAGTTCGAATCATCGCTCAGGCGCACATTACCGGGGAGACGGAGATAGGCCCTGACTGTGTGATCCACCCCTTCGTAGCCATCGGCGGCGCGCCGCAGGACTACGGGCATAAGAACGAACGCAGCTTCTGTAGGATTGGGGCGAAGAATGTCATCCGGGAAGGCGTAACGATTCACCGAGCGACGGGAGAGGGGAACGAGACGATCGTGGGCGATGGGTGCATGTTTATGGCCTACTCGCACGTCGCGCACAATTGCCGGGTGGGCAGCAACGTAATCCTAACGAACGGGGCTTTGCTAGCTGGCCACGTCAAGGTCGGTGATCGGGCGATACTTGGTGGGTTGGCAGCGGTGCATCAGTTTGTGCGTATCGGGGAGTATGCCATGGTGGGCGGGTTGTCTCCGATTCGCCAGGACCTGTCGCCATTCATGTCGTATGCTCAGGATGGGCGGTGCCTGGGGGTCAACCGCATCGGTCTGCGGCGCAACGGATTCTCCAGTGAAGCGATTGATGAATTACGTATGCTGCACCGCCATCTGTTTCGGCAGCGTCCGGCGTCGATACGGGATACCGCAAGTCAGTTGCTGAAAGATATCACAACCGCGGCGGGAAGGCGTTTGCTCGAATTCGTGCTGGCGGAGAGCAAACGTGGCCTGGCCGTTCGGGTCGCAGCACATGCATCTTGAGAGGCCAATCGGGATAGTAGGTAGTCCTGAGGCAATCATTTCTGATTAACAAATCGACCAAGGTATTGAATGTGAAACTTGTTTTGGCAGTTGGCGAGCTAGTTTGTTGCCTATTGCGCCGATGGGGTTAGCCACCCACATGCAAGTGCGAGCGTAGGAATTTTCCATAGCGTTGCATAGAGCAGGCTCATGCAAGTGTGGGGTATGGAGCCGGTTGTCTCCGATAGGCTTTCATTGCTTGGTGCTGTGTGCGGATTTCCAGCGATCTCGTGTAGCGAGCGTGACAACATGCATGTGAGTGAGCTCAGACATTCGTCTTACCCCAGAGTATCTTCGATACCGCAAGTGGTAGCCGCATTGGCGTTCGAATGCCAGCAGCAGTGGGGAAGGCTGAATTCTTCCTGGCGACGACTTTGGTTGCCTGTGTAAATGTCCCTGGTGGCAGAAGGGATGCTGGCCTTCCCAAGACGGATGAAGCAGTGGGTGGAGAAGGGAGCATTCAGCAAGTGAAAGCTATGTGGAGGAACGTATTGGCAGTGGAGACATGTTAAATAGGGGCAAATAGGGCCATGAGGATGTTTCATCATATTGTCATACGCAGGGTCATTGATGATTCCCATAGCTCGGTGTTCGGAAGGCGGTAGCGGCATGAAAGAGGGAGAGTCTGTTGGAGAGGAAGTGGGTTTAGTGTAAAGACATCCAGCATTCATTTCGCGATCATTTTTTTTCTGAGGAACTATCCCTATTGCTTGTTTTATTTCGTCACGTAGGCTATATAGGGTCAGTGACAGGCTAAGGCAGAGTTAACTGTCACTTTGAGGCGCGGCGTTTTTCGAAACAGCTAACAAGCCACGAAGCTAACGAAGCTTCTTTCCCCTCCGGAAAGCACCTGATCTCCCAAGGACTTCGGGTGCTTTCTTCTTTTCCATTGGGACACATCGAATAGGCTGCTTAGGTATTGCCCAAAGGCATGGCGATGTCTGCCGGCCAGAGCAAGCTCTATCCAAGTGTAGCGGCTGAACGTATGTTTTCCCCGGTAGACTCCGGTGGTTTGACGCTACGCTTGGACTTACAACGCTATGGTTCACTTGATGGTGAAGCTGTTTCAGTGAAAGGAGAAGGCGAAAGCAAAGTCTGTTTAAGTGCAGCGCTGACGCCCTGCCTTCTCGGAGTGCCAGTGACTGTTTGACGTTACTAATTCCTCGAAGGCGCTGCAGCAGCCGACTGGCCTGTCTTGCCGGGAGAGTTGAAATCGCCTACAAGGACGTGGTTGAGTGTGCAGTCTTCTGACAAGCCGAATGTCGGTTCTGCCCTCTAATATTAGCGGGTAGCAAGACAAGGAGCGGAACAATGAAGGGGTTTTTGCAGGCGTCGATACTGGTTATCAGCCTCGCGAGTATGGCGTTGGGGTCAACAGCTAACGACGCAAAGGAAGTAGTCGGAGCGGCGGATGTGGAGGAGATTCTCAAGGCCATGGAAGTTGCCGGTGAGAATGTCCAGACGATAAGGTGTCGCGTCAGATATACGGTTGAGGATCGACTCAACATCATCACCAAGACGAAACATGGTTCGATATTGTTCAAGAGGAGCAAGCCCCACCCGATGTTCCTTGTCGAATTCACTCGAACCGACGTGGACGACAGCGTACATCGCGACCGTGAGTGGTGGCTGCTGAAGGACCGTTGGCTAATTGAGGCCAAGGCCAAGAGCAAGACGATCATAAGGCGCGAGATCGTGGAGCAGTCGGGTTCGGGCGAAGAGGCTGATCTATTCGACTTGGAGAAGTCTCGCATACCTATTCCGTTTGGCCAAAGCCGCGACCAGATTGTCAAGAACTTCGAAGTGACGCTGGTTCCAGCCCAAATGGGTGATCCGGACGACTGCGATCATTTGTTGTGCCGTCCTCGGGCGGATGTGCCGCTGGCCAAAGAGGTGAAGCGACTAGAATATTATGTCTCCAAGAAGCATCGGCTGCCGCTCAAGATTGTCGTTGAGGATGCCGGCGGCGGCAAGGTGACGATCGGTGAGTTTGAGGGAATTACAGGTGAGGCGATAAACGCCGAAGTGGGTGACAGCGAATTCCGCTTGCCGGATGAGACGCGTGGGTTTCACGTAGACGAAGAGCCTTTGGCGGAGGAGCCGTCCGCGGGCTTGAAGGGTTCTTGATCCAGGAGGAAGTTGCATGGCGGACTCGATGCGGGCAGTTCGTAAGATCAAGGCAGAGAAGGGGCTAGTTGTAGAGGATGTGCCCATTCCAAGGATAGCGGCGGATGAGGTCCTTGTTGAAGTTGAGGCGGCGGGCATTTGTGGAACGGATCTGCACATTTGGCATTGGGATGCCTGGAGCAGAAACAGGATCAAGCCGCCGCTGACGATTGGCCATGAGTTTGCAGGTACGATTGTCGAGGTGGGCTCCAAGGTTGAGCACGCCAAGGTTGGTGATTTCGTATCGGCAGAATCCCACGTGACCTGTGGGATGTGCTACCAGTGTAGAACGGGGCAGGCGCATCTATGTCCGCGAACAAGCATACTCGGAGTGGATCGGGAAGGCGCCTTCGCAGAGTACGTGGCGATTCCAGAGAAGATTGTCTGGCACAACGACCGCAGCAAGATATCACCGAATGTTGCGGCGTTGCAGGAACCCTTCGGTAACGCTGTCTTCGCCACCCTCAACCAGGATATCACAGGCAAGAGCGTGGCCATCCTGGGTTGCGGGCCGATCGGCTTGTTCAGTGTCGGAATTGCCAAGGCCAGTGGCGCCTCATATGTGTACGCTTCAGATATCAACCCGTTTCGTCTGGACTTAGCCCGTAGGATGGGAGCCACGGCAGTCTTTGATCCCAAGACATCCGACAACGTGATCAAGGAGATGATCGATGTCAACAACGGCTTGGGGATCGACGTAACGCTGGAGATGAGTGGGTCTCCACAAGCGATCGACACTGCATTCAAGGCCACGCGCAATGGCGGGACAGTCGTCCTGTTCGGCATTCCGGCCAACCCTGTGGAAATCGACATTGCGGAAAACATGATCTTCAAGAACCTACATGTTACGGCACTCAACGGGCGGCAGATTTTCGACACTTGGTACAAGACGAGGTGGTTGTTAGCCAACGGTGTAGTTGACATAGAGCCGCTTATAACAAGAACGATCAGCTTCGACGATGTGCATGAGTCGATGGAGATGATGGCAGCCGGTGAGGCCTGCAAGATCGTCATCATCCCTGAGCACCAGGCACCGGCGAATGTGGAGCGGGCGCAGCATCGACCGCGTGCGGAGGATTCGCTAACGAAAGGGACGGTACAGCATCCATAAGGTATTGCCGATTCGGCGCTAGCCCCTAATAAGGCAGGCAGGAGGATACAAGCACATGTTCGGTCAGATGAAAACAGACTTGCAGAGCGAGGTGGAGCGCATTCGCAACGCGGGTCTTTTCAAGGAAGAACGATACATTCACACGCCGCAGGCCGCAGTAATCCGGGTGGAGTATCCCGAAGGCAGTCCGGTCAAGGAAATGATCAATTTCTGCGCCAACAACTACCTGGGCTTATCGAGTCACCCGGAGGTAATCAAGGCTGCGCATGCCGGCTTGGACAGTCATGGTTTCGGGATGAGTAGTGTCCGGTTCATATGTGGCACTCAGGATATTCACAAGAAACTAGAGGCCAAGCTGGCTGAGTTTCTGGGCACCGAGGACACGATTCTTTATGCCGCCTGCTTCGATGCCAACGGAGGTGTGTTCGAACCTCTGCTTGGCGAAGAGGACGCAATAATCACCGACGCACTGAACCATGCGAGCATTATAGATGGTGTACGATTGTGTAAAGCCAAGAGATACATCTACGGTCACAACGACATGGCCGATCTTGAGAAGAAGCTCATAGAGGCCCGCACGGCCCGGTATCGCATGATCGTAACAGACGGAGCATTCAGTATGGACGGCGACGTTGCCAAGCTGGAAGAGATTTGCGATCTGGCTGACAAGCATGACGCCTTGGTGATGACTGACGAATGCCATTGCACTGGTTTTCTAGGCAAAACGGGAAGGGGAGCCATTGAGTATCGTAATGTCATGGGGCGTGTTGACGTTGTTACCGGCACATTCGGCAAGGCTTTGGGCGGCGCCATGGGCGGTTTCACCAGCGGAAGGAGAGAGATCATTCAGATGCTGCGTCAGCGTTCCCGTCCTTACTTATTCAGCAACACCTTGGCACCGAGCATAGTAGCCGGCACTCTGAAGGTTCTGGAGATTCTGAGCGAGTCAACTGATCTGCGCGACAAGCTGGAGGCCAACACGCAACGGTTCCGCAAGAAGATGACAGAGGCAGGCTTTGATATCAAGCCGGGCGACCATCCGATCGTCCCGATAATGCTGTACAATGCCAAACTAGCTCAAGCCGTAGCGCGAGACCTTTATGATAATGGTATATACGTAATTGGTTTTTTCTATCCAGTAGTAGCTAAAGGCCAAGCGAGGATTCGCGTACAGCTATCAGCAGGCCATTCTTTTGAGCACGTAGACAGAGCAGTGGCTGCGTTCACCGAAGTCGGTCGCAAGTACGACATTCTTGGCAAAACACGTGACGAGATAATCGCTGTGCACGGCGAATAGAACAAGTTCCATCCAAGTACAGTATCTGAACTCTGGTTCTCTCCGACGAACTTTTATTGCATAACGTCGTGCCCGGACCAATGACAATCCAGGATCCGCTTCTCTCGTATCGGCGCCATTCGTCAGAGAAGGCAGTCGTGCTTCTGCTCCAGGTGAGCACAGACAAGACTGAGGCACTCGGTCAGCAGCTCCGATCGCACTACGACCCCAAAGCCAAGCTGTGCAGACGCTCCGTCACGACGATGGACGGTAGAGAAAAGAGGAGTTCCGACGGTTGGAACCTCGGCGGTGTCCACGAGAAACGATATTCCCTCTGATGAGACATCAACCAGCCATCCCGGCAGAATAGTATTCGTGTTTGGCACAACGAGTTCTATGGCTTCACGTACGGGAACTCGCGGTGCCGCCCTGCGTTCCTGAAGCGGTTCATCGTGGTCGCAGTCCTTTGCTCCGTGAAGGATGAGCAACTCGTCTACGGATTCGTCAATGCAATCGCAGTCAGCTGAGGGTGTATCCATCGACCAGCACAGAGCATCCAGATTTCCCGAATCAGCAAGGTAAGCATAGATACCCTGTGAGATTGCCAAACCTGCCAACGTTCTTCCACTATCCGGCACACCGGCAGGTGCGTACCACCGCTGAAGCATCTCGCCGGCGATCTCCTCGTCGGAAAGGGAACTTACAGGCCAACCCAGACGCTGCAATGCTTGTCGTATAAATTGCAAAACTGTACTCCTACCGGTTTTGGCAAGCTCCATCCAAGTGTAGCGGCTGAACATCTGTGTTCTCCGGTAGATTCCGGGGCTCTGACGCTACGGTTGGACTTACAAGGCTATAATGATACGCTCACTCTCATACACGGTCGTCAACAGCATCGTCCGCGGCGTTCCACAGTTCGGCGGCTTGCCCGCAGACCAATGCTAGGTTCTCAGTAAGGCATTCAGTGCGAACGACTCGCACTAGACGCGGCTCCTCCACAACTCCCGTTTGCAGTCTCAAAGTGACAGCAACCTCCGCCCCCACAGCAGGAACATCCCCGAACTCAACGATAAACGCCGCCCCCTCATCCGACACGTCCACCAGCCAGCCGCTTGATCGCCTTGCCGCTGACTGATCAAAGAACTCGACATATTCGCTTGCTTGCGTGCGCGGACAGCTGCGACGTTCAACACTGTCGAACTCGGGTGGATCCCACTTGTCAGCCAAGAACGTCTGCAGTAGGTCGGGATGATCGAAGCAAGGATCGTCAGCCGCAAGCTCTTCCGTCGATTCGACCCAGCAAAGTGCATCCAAGTTTCCCAATCTGGCGGTTGCTGCCACAACGCCAACAGCTGACGCCGAACCAGATAGAAGAGCAGGCTGTTCAATGTTCGTAGCCATTCGAAACCACCGGCGAAAGAGTTCGTCGTTGATCTGTGAGTCGCTAAGTACATCCACAGGCCAACCAAGACGTTTCAGTACCGCCCTGAGTGCTTCCATCGTTTCACTCCGTAACCGAGAACGTGTGATTGGGCAGTGAATCCAACTCGCACAGAAGAGCGTGTGGAAGTGTATTCACTACTTCAGGATCAAACTGTTTGCCTGAAACTCGCTGCAATTCCCTCACGGCAGAGCTGAAGGAGCGTCCACTCTGATAGGGGCGGTGAGAAATCATAGTGACCAGCGCATCCGCTACAGCAAGGATTCTGGCGCCGAGAGGCAGGTCTTCCTCTGAGATTCCGCTCTTTGACGCTTCTTCATAGTCGGTATGGTGTTGTCTTATGAAAAGGCATACTTGTTCGCCACCGCCCAAGGATTCGCACATCCTCGCCCCGTCACTTGCATGGCGGCGAAGAATCAACCGCTCCGATGCAGTAAGGACTCCTGGTTTTGCCAAGACGCTTTCTGGAATAAGAAGCTTGCCGAGGTCGTGATACAATCCTGCAATGCGCAACTCCTCCAGTCCCTCCGGCTCAATCGCCAGAGCCATGCCAAAGCGCACAGCCATTCTGCTGACATAGTAGGAATGGGTCGTGAGGTGAATACGTTTAGTCGGACCAAGTCGATCACTGTACTCTTCTATCAGAGCGTTCAACCTCAGTTCGATGGCTTCGATGTTTCGTGCCATTACCTCTGCGGCGATCTGCTCAAACTGCCACATATCCCAAATGCAAACTTGGTTGCGGCCTTGTCTCTTAGCCGTGTACATTGCCTGGTCAGCGCGGCGGATGAGATCCTCATCAATCATGTGATGGGTGCAATCCGCGACACCAAGGCTGGCCGTAACCGACACTGATCCACGATCACCATTGATCTGACATTGCTGCACTTTGTCGCGGATTCTCTCGGCCAGCGCCACGCCTTCGCAGAACGACTCTGCCTGGAAGATCAGCAGAAACTCCTCGCCTCCATAGCGATAGGCAAAACCGTCATCCCCGATATTCGATCGAATAACATCGGCAATAGCTCGCAGCACCTTGTCGCCTTGAGCATGCCCCATGCTATCGTTGATGTGCTTGAAATGATCAATATCCAGCATAACAACGAACGTAAAGCCGCGACGATCATACACTTTGCGTCCATTGGCCATTATCTGGCCAAGACGATGCCTGTTTAACAGGCCCGTAAGCGGATCGTGTTCCGCCAATCGCACCAACTCCTCAGTACGACGTTTGATCCGTCGCCTCGTTGCCTCCTGCTGTTTGCTGTGAGCGAGCGCTTGCTCAACTCTTTCCCACAAACGCCCCTGTACGAGCGCTTCATACTTCGGCACGAAATCAGCGCTACCTCCACGCAGACTGTTGATCGCCGCACGTTGCTGATTACTGCTTGAAATTACCAGTATAGGAGCTTCAAACCCCAGCTTGGTTAACCGCTCCAGCCATACATCAGCGTCACCATCCGGAAGGATATAATCTAAGATGACGCAATCATACACCCCTGCTGCATTGGCGATTTCCCTGCATGCCTCCTCCCCCGTACCGAGCATACGTATCTCAACGCTCGGTCGATTCTCTGTGAGAATATCATGGAGTAGTATCTGATGGTCGGGATCATCCTCGACAACCAGAATTCTGGTTCGGTGCATTTGGACAACTCCAGCAAGGATCGCGCATGCTGCCCTTGACCGTATATCGGCTCCGCGGCCTCGCAGTTGTACCCAAAGCCCTCTGCCTGTACTGTCACAGCGGATTGCTAAACAGCGCTTTTCCAGACGGACGGGAAAACCTCGCATCAATAGAGAGTGATCTGGCAACAGTAAGAGATGACAGCTGAACCAAGTGCGTGGATTGTCAGGACGACGCCAGAACTGTGACAGGACGCCGGAGAGAACCGAGGCGTGTGCAATGGGTTGGATAGAGCCTGCTCAAGGAGGCGCGGCTATCGACTGGAAGTAAGCGAGGCAGATGAGGATAGTTTGAGTGCCAACAAAAAAAGAACAGTACGCGGCATGGGTGTTCGCATACTGTTCAAGCCGCCCGGCAAGCGGCGATCATTCTTTGGTTGAGTAGGCACACGCTGTCACAAGACTCGACGTCTGCTTCAGCTGGATCGTGGCGTCATCCTGCAGAGCCAAGCACTAGGTAATCTCCTGACCTGACCTCAAGATAATCGGTAAAAGACCGCATTTTGAGTATGGGGGCTTGTTCTGTTTTTGCTGTCTCACCTCAGGCATACACCCCAGTACAACAGGTCAAGCCCAGCAAAATCCCCTCTGTGGAGCCGTAAAGGCACACTCGTCTCAGCACAGGCAGGCTGTATAATCGGCTTTGAATAGGTCACGCGACCAGCGAGCAGCTTCATTCTACAGCGTCGTAAGTCCAAGCGTGGCGTTAGACACCCTGAATCTATCAGAGAAAACGAACGTTCAGCTAGTACACTCGGATAGAGCTTGCTCTGAGCAAGATGATCGTTGGAGCCAGAATTGATCGACCCTGAACCTGCCAGGACAACCAAGGCCAAGCTTGCTCTCATTCTGGGGTTGGTTTGGTTGTGCGCATGTATGGGAGCGCTGAGCGGCAAATGTGATATGTCAGCGAACGAACAGATGCTCCACACAAACTTGCCTGTCAACCCGTCGCCAGAAGGAGAACCATCTGTCGCACCAGAGAGAGCAAGCGAACCAAGGCAATAAGTCTCGACCGTACGGAAGTTGTTGCCGCCATCCCCTCCATCGAGGCCACGCATTCCAAGTATCAGCTACATACGGCATGAAGGCAGAGAACACTTCCTCTTCCAGAAAGGTAACGATAGCGCAAGGCGATGGCCGACACGTCCTGGCCAGCCTTTGTCTGATTTCCGCCAGCTCCGTCCGTACGAACACCAACTGCCCGAATCAGGTTGCGACAGCCGGATACCGAATAAGCTGATTCCACTTTGCGCGATAGACGAGCTGTAACTTTCCTCGCGCACATCAGCAGCCCCGTTGCCAAAACACTACAGGAAAGCACACCACGCTCATCGACATACGCTCGCGTCTATCATCCGGCGGACCACGCAGATGCTCTGTAGATTGTTCGACTGACCACAGCAAAACCGAGACTGCTGCGGCACAGCAAACATAGTCAGACCATAATCCGCAGTTGGGAATGAATGCCGGAGGTGGGAATCGAACCCACACTCTGTTGCCAGAACAGGATTTTGAATCCTGCGCGTCTGCCAATTCCGCCACTCCGGCAAACCGCAATCTGCTGAGGAGGCAACTTTCCAAGAGGAACAAGCCACTCCAAAGCCGCGATTATCAGCAGCGATGATAGAGCATCATTCTCTCTTGGCAAGGGAGATAGGTCAAGGCAAGCAGAGACAGGCATCCTGCGCCAACACTATGCAACACCAGGATGTTACTTGGCAGCCCTCGGCCCTGCGGATATATTGCTTGAACGCTTATCGAATCCTAAATCTGCCCACGACTGGTTTGAGGCTTGAACGTTGATCATCTCGCAGATACTGGTGCAGGCCTCTCGCTTTCCGCTAATTGATTTCTACCTACATCGATTGCGACAGGGAATCGACTTATCATGGCGCGCGGTTGTCGAGCTTCTGCTGATTGCGCTGGTCATCTATCCAATCCTCCGCTTTTTGGAGGGCACTCGGGGCGCCCGACTGCTCCAAGCAGTTCTGGTCGTGCTCACGGCGATACTGGCCTTGGCGATCGTGTCCCGCATTCTGCAGTTGGATCGCATACTTGTTCTCTATCCCTACTTTGTCGGCGGTGCCTTTCTAATCACACTGGTTGTGTTTCAGCCCGAACTGCGCCGGGGCCTCATGAGAATCGGCGAGTCTCTCAGTCGAAGGAGCCTGACTGCCCAATCACACAAACTCATTGACTCGGTAGTTCACGCAACGGTCAACATGTCATCAAGACGACACGGCGCGCTCATAGCCATCGAACGACGAATTCCTGTCGGTGGCCTTCGGGAGACCGGTGTATCTCTCGATGCTGAGATCACTCACGAATTGCTGGAGAGCGTATTCTGGCCAGGCTCAGCTCTTCACGACCTCGGCGTGATCATCAGCCATGGAAGAATCGCCGCAGCACGCTGTCAGTTTCCATTGGCCGAAGTTGAGTCATGTCACCGCCAAATAGGCAGCCGTCACAGAGCGGCTCTGGGCATGAGTATGGAGTCTGATGCCGTCGTGGTCGTGGTGAGCGAGGAGACTGGAACGGTCTCCGTTGCCATGCGCGGTATCCTGCACCGTGGGCTACCGCCGGACCAACTGCGTGAGATACTTGCAACCGCCCTGCTTCATGCCAGTGAGGACGAGGAGGGACTTGCTGAGGGCAGTGCAGAAACGATTTCAGCAGCAGCCAAAGAGCAACCAGCGGAACCTGTTGCCAAGGAGACTGCAGAGTCGCTGCCGGTGGTTAATGCTGAGGAGAGCAAGAACTAGTTATGCGCAAGCTCTGGCTCATCATCATGACCTCTCTGTTAACCATCCTGACCTGGATAGTCGCGGACTACTCGTTGTCAGACACAGCGACGATTCAAGTTCAGCTCACACCAGTATCCGGCGGCGGAAACGACATGCGGATTCTGCCTGTTGGCGAGACAGAGGAGCCCTTCAAGATCCAAGTCACCGGCCGCAAGACGGTAATCGCCCAGTTAAAATCTCGCGATTCAATAGCAATCCGCGTTCCCGTCTCACGAAGGGCATCGGGCATCTATACGCTACGTCTGATTGACGAGTTGCAGGGCCATCCTGGTGAACTTGACGACGTGATCGTCCAAAGCGTTAGCCCCCCCACTCTCGACATCCTCGTTGACCGCAACAAGACGGTGATGATGCCCATTCAGGTTCAACCGGGATCACTTGAATACGAGGGGCCCGTAATTGCAGAGCCTACTGAGGTGGCCGTCACAATCTCTGAGTTGGCATACAACGAACTGCCGCCGACGGACCGTCGCGTGCTGCTGTATCCAGACGAGCACCTTCGCACAGCTCCCCGTGGGAAGCTCCTGACAACCAGCGTTCACCTCACCGAGATGGTCGGAGATTACAGCGTCAGCTTGGAGCCGGATATTGTTACTTTGCGCTTCAAACTGATCGAGGAGTTGCAGGAAGAGACGATCTCTGCGGTTCCCATAAAGATCGAGGCGAGCCTGGACATGTTTAACGGGTACAGAGTTGAGGTGCGCGACGCCGGCGCTGTTCTCACGCGTCCAGTCACTGTAAAGGGCCCCACGCAGGCAATCGAGCAGCTTCGAGCGGGCCAGACGCGCATCTGGGGCGTCATTTCATTGACCGCCGACGACAAGGCCAATCCTGGCCGGTACAGATACCTTACACCACGCTTCAATCTCCCGGAAGGTGTGCGGCTGGTTGAGCAGCCCGAGCCCATTGAGTTCCGCTTGGTCCCCGCCACGGCAGACCAACCGACCCCATAACCTCTGACACCACAATACGTTAAGAATAAGACAAAAACTCCTTTGGATGGCTTGACGCGACCAGCCAATAAGCTATTATCTCACGTGCGGTGACCATGCACTTGGGGTCACACCCGTTCCCATTCCGAACACGGTAGTTAAGCCCAAGTGGCCGAGGGTAGTCGAAAGGCGAGATTAGGTTATTGCCGCATTTTTTTAAACCCGCTTCGGCGGGTTTTTTTATGCGCCCTTCCCTCAACAATCTGCATTCTGACAAAGTTCTTCTCACCTTGCCAATCCAACGGGAGTACACTTGGAACCTAAATACGGACTAGAGCGAGCTCTATCCATGTGCAGCGTCTGACGCCCGGTTCCTCTCCGGTGGGTTTTCGGTGTTTGACGGCACGCCTGAGCTAGAGCAAGCTCTATCCAAGTGTAGCGGCTGAACGTCGGTCTTCTCCGGTAGATTCCGGTGGTTTGACGCTCCGCTTGGACTTACAGCGCTATAACCGGACAACTCAAAAGGCGGAGAGAAATGTATATCGACCTAACCACTGATCAAGTGCCGTGGCAAAAACTCTACAAGTTGGGAATCACCATGGTCACGCCGCGCCCAATAGCATTCGTATCCACCGTCTCATCTACGGGAATCGGTAACCTCGCTCCATTCAGCTTCTTCACGATGGTTTGCGCAAATCCCCCAATACTCATGTTCTGCCCCGCTCGCACTCGAGACGCCGACAGAAAAGACACTCATGTCAATATCGAAGCGACAAGGGAGTTTGTCGTCGCCATTGTTACGGCGGAGATGGCAGAAAGAATGAACCAAACTAGCGCCCCATATCCACCGGAAATCAATGAGTTTGATGAGGTACATTTCACTCAGCAACCGGCCGCGAAGGTCCGTCCGGCACTAGTTGCCGAATCGCCGGTGAACTGCGAATGTGTACTGGAAAACATGATAGAGTTCTCCGATGGTCCGGGAGGAGGAACGGCCGTGTTTGGGAAAATAGTGGCGATCCACATCAAGGATGACTATCTGGCGAACGATGGTTATCTCGATCCTGCAAAGCTACAGACGATTGGCCGGATGGGCCGAACAACCTACTGTCACACGACAGATAGATTCGATCTTGCGCGGCCCACCCTTTAGAGCAAGCTCTATCCAAGTGTAGCGGCTGAAAGCCTGTTTTCTCCGGTAGATTCTGGTGGCTTGACGCTACGCTTGGACTTACAACGCTATAGGCGGTGACTGATGAGCGTCCATATCAGGGAAATGTCCATAGACGATTACGAGGAGTTGGCCGCCCTTTGGGAGTCCTGCGAAGGGATCTGCCTACGTGAGGTCGACGACGCCCGTGATGGAATCCAGCGTCAACTATCTCGCAATCCAGGCCTGTGCCTTGTCGCCCTGGATGGGCAGCACATTGTCGGCGCGGCCCTCTGCCTCAGTGACGGCCGTCGCGGAACAATAAGCCATCTGGCCGTGGCTGCAGACTATCGCCGCTGTGGTATTGGACGCCAGCTAGCGGAACAGTGCCTCAGCCGCCTTGCAGGCTTAGGCATAAGAAGATGCAACATATTCATCGTGGCGGGCAACAAACCCGCCATGGGATTCTGGCAGAAGCTTGGCTGGCAAACGCGCGACGATCTGCAAATGATGTCAATAATCACCGCGGAGTAGGGCCACCTCTGTTTGAGCGTATGACGCCCTGCTTCCTCGGAGCGCCAATAACGGCTCGACTGCGCGAAATCCTCGAAAGCGTCATAGTCCACTTATATCACGCAAGGCACCCACCTATCCGTCGAACTCTGTCTGGAATACAGCGAAGTCCTGCAAATCCACATCCCTGTCCCCATCAAAGTCAAAGGCGTTTAAGCAATCAACCACGCACGTCGTAACGCCAGGATCATCCGGCATAGGTAGCATGCCCGGACCGTTCTCACAAACGGCAAAGGCTTCATAGTCATCCAGATCGACATCTCCATCATCATCAAAGTCTCCCGATAGGCTCTGCAGATCAACCGTAGTGAAACCGTTGAAGACCAGAAGATCGGAAGCCTCGTATTGAGTCACTCCTTTGTCGCGCAAGATGAATGTTGCCTGCCATACGCATTGCTCCGGATCGAATAAGGGGCTGGTGCTATCGATGTTCCACGTGTTGTGCACATGCAACGTGTGATCTCCCAAGTAGGTTTCATCACCGGGAGTATTGAGAATATTGAAGGCCCCATCGATCACACGGAAGGCGGCGTCCACGCTCACAACTTCAAGCCAAACCTCAGCACCGGCTTCCAGCAGGAACAAGTCATTGCCCGGATCCGCAGTTGTTATGCGATCGAATCCAGGGCTATTGCCCGCCCATCCCCAGAGGATGGGTCCGTTCACTTCCGTCAACGTGAAGTAGTTATCCTCCGGAACATATCCTGACCGGCTAATCTTGAGTTTACCATCAGAGGATCTGCCAATCCATACATCACCCTGATGTTGAGCTTTCGCTATTCCACCAACAAGCAGTACGACTACACCGCATAGCGCGGCTTCCATATGTTTTTGTTCCATCGTTCACTCTCCAGACGGCATAGGTGCAATCGCAAGTTCCACGGATTGCTCCGGCGAGTTCCCGGCCAGGGAAAGCGGCTTGCTGTCATGAACACCGCTCTCCCCAGCCGGCCCGAGTCTTCTTTCACCTCCGCAGTAATACTCATTTACTGCGGCGACGAATACCGACAACAAGTGCCCCAAAACCCAAAAGTGATACACCGACAGGCTCTGGAACAAACTTCAACGTATAATCCTGTGAATCAGAGTATTGTGTATCTCCCATATCAATCAACCTGAATGTGGCCTCCCATGGACCGTCCAACACGCTGAACCCTGCTGCGTTGGAGTCTATGTGCCACTCCAGATGTGTATGCAGATGCTCATCTCCCAGCAGTGCTTGATCTCCAGCGTCATTGTAGGGACCACCAACAAATCCACCGTCATAGGCACTGAGACAGCCATCGAACTCTACAACCTCGAGCCAAACCTGAGCACCCTCCTCCAAAGTGTACATATCCTCCGCAGGCTCGTCGTTCTCCACATGGGCGAATCCCGGATGATCTCCGAGCCAACCATGAAGAAGCCCACTCACTGGCAACAGTTCATGCGATTCATCCCAATGGGAGAACTCTATCTTCAGCCTTCCTGTTCCGTCCACTCCGACGACAAGATCCTCATGGGCGTGATCCGCTACAACAACTGCCGGGTAAATTCCCACAACCAAACAAATAACAGATATCCGCAACATAAGTCTAATCTCCAAACACAGGCCTGATGAACAGACCATCAGTGTATACTCATTGAATGAGTGTTTCTCAAAACGTTACTGGCCGAGCGATCAACGTCCAATGGCCGGATCGTACTTGTTCACCAGGAACTTGGGCGGCAACCCGCCTTTGGGATCCAGCTTGTACGTCCTCTCGAATGTAAGAGACTCGACGTGCGCATCCATGAAATTGTAATTCGCCTTGCCTAGATGCCTCTCTATGAACACTTCCTGCTCAGCCATCACTCTCGCATTTGACCACCAAGTTTCGGGATGAACATGATCCGAGCAAGCGTACTGCCCAACCTCCACCAGTTCGACCATATGTATGGTGCCACCCGGCCTACGAAACATACTCAACCGATCCCACGGCCCTCTGTTTCCAATCGGCTTGACAGTGTAGTAGTTTGTTGCATAACTCGCCCGGCGCAATTGTGGTGGATCCGTTGCCGGCAATGGTTCTTTCCAGTAATCACTTTTGTCCGCAGGACATCGAGCGATTAGCTTATTGCCGTATTCACTTTGTAGTGTATTCATCCAAGCCGCATGCTCATCCACACTTCCTCCGTGAGCAAGACCGGCACTCACTAGAGAGCCTCCGTTGGCGTTGGCATAGGCGTGCACAGCCACAGCCAGTCCTCGCATATTGCTCGCACAAGTAACAGCCTTGGCTTGCTTGCGTGCCTTAGACAGAGACGGTATGAGCATAGCGATAAGGAGCGCAATAATGGAAACCACCACCAGCAACTCCACCAGGGTAAACGCCCGGCGCATCATGGTTCACATCCCTCGACTCAGTAATATTGGTTCACTATCGACACCCCTCGAAGAACAACACGGGGAGGTTGTGGTTCTGCCAACCCCATGCCACATAAGGGCAAACCGATTCCGGGAACCTCTTGCCTGGATTATCTAAGTTGAAGTGAGTTAGACGGGCGGTGCTCGAGGAATGATCGAATTGCGAGTACCAAAGGACACGAGCAACAGCGATTCCGGCGCCGTCACTCGATAACAAAGCTCATTGAAGCCCACCAACGACGGCTCCACCTCGACCACTGTGGCCTTGTTAATCTGGGCCAGTAGTTGGCACAGGCTACAGTGAGCAGAGTCGTGCCGACGGGGACGATTATCGTCCTGATTGGTCTCCGATTGGCTCTTGGAGTTGACGCCGCAGCATACCGAATCACCGCAGCCTTCGCTCTGCGATAGATGCACGAATGCCGCCAGGCCACTAGCAGACCATAAGAAAAGCGTCAAAGCCAGAGCTGACAGTACTCGCTGCCTCATATCGAACTCAACCGTCCTCCATTATCCATCAAGGTACCGCACGAGGATTCGGACTACAACATCGTCTACGTCCCAAAAACTCCTTCGGTTCGCCCAAACAAGAGCCCCAACTCCAGTGATTCGATCACATGACCCACTAGTCGAGCTGCCGCCCCAATATTGGCTAAGAGGCCGCAGCAGATCCCTACATATCGCCGCCAGCCCCTCCGACCGTGCTGCTGCAGCCAGCTAGATGGCTAAGTATGAGTCAGAAACTGTGAATCCGGGTCTGCACGCCGTCAGATAACACCTTGCCATGCAATGTGTTAAGTCCACTTCAACCTACACCGGTGTAGAACTTCGGATTCTTATCTCGTATCATGCCTACAGGGAAGGCGAGCACTGCTTTGCCCTCGCAACTGGTCGGCACGAGAATGCGCACCAAACCATTGATGCAAATGCAATCGTCGGGGGTGGCCAGCCTAACAAGACACAACGGCGTCAAAGCGAACTCGATGACGCCAAGAGAGAGCGATGCAGCACTCGTCAAGCGGCAGCTCGAAGAACTGGGGAATCTACATGCCCTCCACACAAGACTTGAACGTCAGAACAGCAACACCCCTGCCGCCTCCGCGCGAAATCCTGAAGGAGCTTCCATCTACAGACCGAATTCAGCAGTCGGTTATCGAAAGCAGGACAGCCCTGAGAAACATCCTGCACAGAGAAGACAATCGCTTTCTCGTCGTCGTTGGCCCCTGCTCCATCCATGATGAAGTGGCAGCGGCAGAATACGCCGCCAAGCTCGCCGGACTCGCCCAGAAGATATCCGACAGGCTTTTCGTGGTCATGCGTGTCTACTTTGAGAAACCCAGAACCACAATCGGTTGGAAAGGCCTCATAAACGACCCGCACCTAGATGGCTCATTCGCGATCGACGATGGTCTTCGCAAAGCCCGGCGAATTCTTCTCTCCGTATTGAGTACCGGAATCCCCGCAGCAACCGAAATGCTTGATCCGATCGTACCTCAGTACATCGCCGACCTCGTCAGTTGGACCGCCATTGGAGCAAGAACTACCGAATCGCAGACACACCGAGAGATGGCAAGCGGGCTATCCATGCCCGTAGGCTTCAAGAATAGCACTAGCGGTGACATGCAGATCGCCGTTGATGCCATGAAATCATCGCTGCACGCCCACAGCTTCTTAGGCATTGACGAAGATGGTCGTACAGCCATCGTGCGCACCAAAGGCAACAAGCATGGGCACATCATCCTGCGCGGTGGCCACAGAGGGCCAAACTATCACACAGAGCATCTAGCTGAGGCAGCGCACCGCATGCAGGAGGCCGGCCTGATTCCCAATATCATGGTCGATTGCAGTCACGCCAACTCGGAAAAGAAGTTCCGCTTTCAAGAGGTCGTGTGGCAAAGCACCATCCGTCAACGATCGGAAGGAAACTGCAATATCATCGGCGCCATGCTGGAAAGCAATCTCAACGAGGGAAGCCAGCCTTTTCAGCCGGAGGTGAGTAAGCTCGTTTACGGCGTCTCTATCACCGACGCCTGCGTTGGTTGGGAAAAAACCGAAGAGATGCTCAGGAACGCCCATTCGCTGCTGGCTAGCTGATCATCGCGGCCCTCAGCAACCGACAACATCACAAGAAAGAGGAGAGCTTGCCGGCACACATTTCCCGTGCAGCCGACAAGCCTTCTACTGTCAAACCGTCTTCGGCGCGGTTGTTCGCAGCGCGAGCCCTAATCAACTCATGGCCTGATCCAGATCGTGGATTATGTCCTCCACCGCTTCAATACCCACAGACAATCTCACCAAACCGTCAGTTATGTGCCCACGCTTGCGAGCCTCCGCACCCATTGAGGCGTGAGTCATTCCCGCGGGATGCTGTATGAGAGTCTCCACACCCCCTAAACTCACGGCCAACCCACAAAGCTTAACGGAATTCATCATTCGTCTACCGGCATCGAGACCACCTTTCAGTTCGAAGCTGATCATCCCACCAAACCCGGCCATCTGTCGGCAAGCAAGCTCGTGCTGGGGATGACTGGATAAACCCGGATAACGGACCCACTCAACCGCGGCATGTGATTCCAGGTGCTTGGCCACTATCATGGCACTCTCACAATGCCGCTGCATGCGAATGGCCAGCGTCTTGATGCCACGATGCACAAGAAACGACTCGAATGGAGGCAATACTCCGCCGAAATGGTTCAAAGATTTCCGAAAAGTACCGTACGACTCCGCATCCTTCGCGACAATCATTCCGCCAACAACATCCGCATGCCCATTGAGGAATTTCGTGAGACTGTGAAGTACAACGTCTACTCCCAATGTAAATGGTTTCTGCAACACCGGACTCATAAACGTGTTGTCCACAACAACAGCCGCACCGGCCTTGTGAGCCAACTCGCAGATAGCAGCCAAATCGGTAATCACAAGTGTTGGATTTCCAGGAGTCTCGACGTAAATGACCTTCGTATTCGGCTTGACCGCGGCTCTGACAGCCTCCAGATCTGCCGTGTTGACTATAGTCGACTCTATCCCCTGCCGAGGCAGGACCGTCTCCACCAGAGTACAAGTCGGGCCATAAACAGCATCGCTACATACAAGATGATCACCGGCCTCCAATAGCGTTGCCAAAGTTGTGTGAACCGCAGCCATGCCGCTGCCACAGGCTAACCCAGCGTATCCACCCTCCAATCTGGCAACACAGTCCTCCAGGGCCTCCACCGTGGGATTGCCCATCCGCGAGTAGATATATCCTTCCTCCTTCCCGGCAAACAACGCCGCTCCCTGTTCAGCACTTTCGAATGCGAATGTCGAAGTCTGATAAATAGGAGGAACAACTGGCCGGTTCTGAAAACTTGTGATGCCCGCATGCACCGCCATGGTCTGTGGGGATGTGTAGTCGTCATGCATAGTAAGCTACTTCCTTGTTGAACAAACGATGTCTTCCGGTCGAGGCTGCAAAAGAGCATTGGCTGGAATGAACGATACTCACTTCAATTGTAGCGCCTTAGATCGATCCGTGCACTCTGCCCCCAGGACACAATGGATACTCTCCCCCACAAACCTTGAAGGCGAACTGCAGAGTCGCCGGACCTCAGTGCCTAATCCATTTGGCCGATATACGAAGCGAAACCTTGATTGTGCAACCAGGTGTTGCCAAACAGCACCGTGAGATCTTATGTGAACCCGACAGGGAACAACAGAACCAACAGCGACTTTGGTAACGCTCCAGGCAATCCAACTGTCTTGGTGGTAGGACTCTCGGGCCTTCTATGCCAAGTGGTTAGATCGGTTGCGCGAAAACGGTGCCTTGCCATTCAACATGTGAAAACCGCCGGCGAAGCGATTACCTTCCTCACAAGAAACAACATCGCGGCACTAGTCACCTCTGTGCAACTGGAAGGTGTTTGGGGAATATCTCTTCTCGCAGCTCTCAAAACCAGCCCCGCACATCGGGACATCCCCATCGCCCTTGTCTCCTCAGATAAGGCCATCGACAAGCAACTACAGCATCACCTACCAACCGCTGTAATCCACACTGACGAAATGCTGACAAAATCACTGCAATCATTCTTTGCCCGCCTGCCTCACGGAAGAGGAGAGACAAGTGTGGCGAAGCGAAAGAACGGGCCTCTGGCCAAGTACGATTTGAAAGTGCTCCTCGCCGAAGATGCTGAATGCATCAGAAAACTGATCGAACGCATTCTCAGCCTTGCAGGCGCCTCCGTAACCTTGGCAAGCAACGGCCTCGAAGCAGTGAAGGCTTGCGAGCGCGAATCATACGATGTCATCCTTATGGACCTGCAGATGCCCATTATCAACGGGTTCAAAGCAACCTCCTTCCTTCGCAACAAGGGTATCGAGACACCCATCATCGCCCTCACAGCGCAAGCGGCACCACATGTGAAGGAAAGAGCGCTACGACTCGGCTTCACTGACCTTCTCGTCAAGCCGGCCAAGAAAGAAGTCCTTATCGAAACTTGCCTGAGGTACGCAGAACAACTGCCGAAAACCTCCCAAGCAGTCTGTCAGACTTGACCATCTATAATTCTATAATGCAGAAACCTTACTCGCCTATGGGCAAACCGGCAGAGCTGCTAGGGAAATACTCGTCGAAACCACGTCCACGCCGCCAAGAGTAACGCCCACGCATTCAGGATACCGATGCTCTCATAGAGCACGAACCGCCCGCAACAGAGCGCTGGCCAAGGAAGACGTCAATCATCATCCTCCAGTCGCCCCATCCCCGAACATCGCTTGCAGTCACCGCGATCTATTAGCGGCAGTATCCCGAAGATGCCCAGACCGAACAGAATAATCAATGTCATTCCCAGGCCACGTTGCAGCGCTTGTACAAAGAAGTGGTGGTACAGAACGTAGAACCCTGAACCAAAGCCCGCCAACCCAATAATCGCCAACACCGTCGACCACTCGCGAACCTTCCCCTCCCCATGGCACTCCGGGCATAACTCTCCCGGAGCAAGGTCCAGGCCTTCACCGTCAGGCTCCACCGATGTCATCGACTCTTGCTCATCTATCATAAGCCAAAGTCTACAGCGACCGAAAGCAGGGAGCAATCGTCAGTTTTCGTCGCCTTACACATCACCATCCAGTATTATCCTTATCAATGAAACGCAACTACCGCGACATTTGCTTGAGGGTCCGTCCGAATCACGACAAGACAGCCGCCATGCAACAGGTTGTCGACATTCTTTGGGACGATCTGCGCCTCGCAGGAGTCAGCTGGGTGGGATTCTACCTCCCATCTCCCCCCGACGAACTGACCCTCGGACCAATGCGCAACAAGCCGGCTTGCTCCCCCATCAAACTACACGGAGCCTGTGGCCGATGCTATCTGGAGAAAAAGGCAATCATAGTCCGAGACGTCGCGGAGTTGGGCCAAGACTACATCGCTTGCGATCCCAAGGACAGAAGCGAAGTCGTAGTTCCGCTACTCGATCACAATGACAACTGTTGGGCCGTTCTGGATCTTGACAGCCATGAGTACGACGCTTTCGACCTGAACGATGTCACCGGGCTAATCATGGTTCTTGAAAAAGCCAATCTTACTTTTCCACCAAAGGAGTGACCGGCGACCATGACAATCCAAAATGATAACCATAACGAAGAGCCGCAGCCATCTCGTCGCCATGACGAATGGACACCGCTCCACGGCATCCTCTCCGGCACCACCGCCTGCGTCGTCGTTTCCGCAATACTCGCTGCAGGCTTCTGTACCATCGCCTACTACAATCCGTTGGCAACCATTGCACAAGTCACCGACGGTGTCCGCGAGTCGTTGGGCTCAATCATAATCGGCTCGCTTGTTGGCTTTGTAATGGCATGGATCCTCTTCGCAGTAATGCACCGAGTATCGCAGTTGGTCGGCGGGCTGTGTCCCGTAATCGTACTAGTCATGGCGATACTCATCGTCGTTGCCAAGCAGCTCGTCCTCGTAGCCTACGGTGCAGATACGAATCATGGATTCGTGCAAGGATGGGCTTGGATGAAACCGGCCACATTCCTCACTTCCAACCTGGGAATCTGGCTCGGGCTCATTGCGGCAATTGCCATTTTCAAAGAAGGAATGTCACTGTCAGAGCTATTCAACTGACAAAACACTGAACTACTCCGTCATCGTCTGTCCTACCAACAAAAAACCTTCCGATTACCCGGGAAAATGGTAGAATAGCAGCTGCAATGAGAACCCAACCCAAAGCTCTCCTCACCATCCTGATACTCGCCGCGTGCTCCACTGCGGCACCGGGCAAAGACATCAAGCTGCTACCCGGATATGAATTCGGAACAACAGTAAAATACGAAAGCCAAAGCATCATCAAGCAACTACAGCAAGTGGAACTCACTGACTTCAATCAGGAATGCGAGATTCACACTGAGGCTGGAATGACTCTGAAGGTCACTAATGTCGCTTCCAATGGCTACACAACTTTTGAATGGACGATCGACTTCATAGCTCTCGCCACAGAGGGAGAAATAACCGGCATAGACGAGAAACTGGATTTCGATTCCCGCCGCCCCAGACAATCGATGTCTCCATTGACTCTCATAATGAGCGAGATCATCGGCCGAAAAGTAACTGTCACCATAAGCCCTGCCGGAGAAGTCGTCGAAGCGCCTGCACTTGAATACTGGGAAAAAACAACAGAAATGGATCCACTCGCCGCTATCGCACGCGGAGTGTTCTCCCGCAGAGCGTTCCAACAGCTTCCACTCTTCGTCACCTGCGGCGCACCCAATCCCGCTAAAGTGCGGGCAACGTGGTCCCGCACTCTAGGCTTCCCACTTGCCGAGGGCATGGGATCGCTTACCCTCAGCCAGAACCTGGAGTTCACCCGCATTCGACCTCGACAGCAACTCGCTCTCATTGAAGCAAAAGGTATCATAACCAGAAACACCAACCCCGCATCCGCCACCGGAAGCGCCCCCCTAACCTTCTCCGCCGAATCGCTTAAGGTCAACAAAGGCACTACCCGCTCCTCCATCCTCTGGGACTTCACCACAGGACAACTCCACTCAGCTGAGTCAACCGTCATCCTCGAAACGACCATCGAATCTGCCGTCGGCCCCATGCAACTAAAACAAAACATGAAGTCAGCCGTCAAAAGAGTCAGCGATCACCCCAACCAGCGGCGAACGAACAGAGAGCGTAAGAGCTCGAAAAAGCCTTGACCACAACGCACATCACCGACGCGCTTTTCAGATAGACTCAGTCCGTTTACACTTCATACTATGCTATGGGTTGCCTTCATCGCTCTCGGCGGATCGTTCCTCCTATCCCTACTACTGACCTTTGCCATCCGTGGCTTGGCCAGGAAGATCGGTTTCGTTGACATGCCTGGAGGGCATAAAGGACACGCCCAGCCAGTAGCCCTCGGTGGTGGATTGGCTATTTTCCTGACAATAGTCATCCCTACGTTCGCAGGAACTCTACTTGCAAGGTGGGCATTGCCGCATCAGGACACCGGCTGGATCCCCGAATACCTCGCAAACCACCTAGCCGGCATCGCGGATAAGCTCCCACTCCTGTCAGCTGTAATCATCGGCGCTCTGATTCTCCACGTGGTGGGACTTATCGACGACGTCAGACCACTTGGCCCCTGGAGCAAGCTTCTCGTCCAATTCCTCGTCGCCGGGACCCTTGTCTGGGGATTCAAAATAAGATCCGTGGAAGCACTTGGTGAATGGCCCTCTATCGGAATCACCACATTCTGGATTGTTCTAATCATCAATGCCTTCAACTTCCTGGACAACATGGATGGCCTCAGCGCCGGCGTAGCTGCTATCTCCGGCTTAATCTTCGCCTGCGCCGCAATGGTGTCTGGCCAGATCTTTGTGCCCGTCCTCGCGCTGGTATTGGTCGGAGCCGTAACCGGCTTTCTCACTTTCAACTTCAACCCCGCCTCGATCTTCATGGGCGACGCTGGAAGCATGGTCGTGGGCTACTTCCTTGCAGTCCTTACGGTAATGACCACCTACTACAACCCCGCACAACACTCTCTTCCCGCAGGTATACTCGTCCCGGTCGTGGTCCTAGCCATCCCCTTGTACGACGTGATCAGCGTCGTCATCCACCGCCTAAGAGCGGGTGATAGCCCCTTCTGCGGTGACCGGCGCCACTTCTCCCACAGATTGATCAAACGCGGGATGTCAGTCAAAGCAGCCGTCTGCACCATATACCTCGCCACCGCCGCCGTTAGCGTTTCCGCCATAATCCTACCTCGGCTACCTTGGTCCGACGCACTCCTCGTCTTCGCTCAGTGCCTCTGCGTCGTGCTGATGATTGCCATTCTTGAACACGCATCACCCCCCGCAGATCAATAGAACATTGGTCGTCCAACCGCAGCAACAGGCAACGAAAGTCCGCCGCTGAAAACCGGGGGCCAGACAACGCGCCAGGACAGAGCCCGCGCCAGCCCTCATGCAACATGAACCTGGAACTGAACACACGACCCCATATAATCGAGCCGAACACTGGCATTTAGGCTCTCCCTGGAGCACTCTATTGAGTCCACACACTCGGCTGATACTCTCGATCGCAGTCGTCGTTGTTGTCCTGATCGGGGGAACCCTGGGATATATGCTCGTAATGGGGCAATCGGCTTTCAATTCCCTCTACATGACCGTGATAACCCTTACAACGGTCGGCTACGAGGAGGTGTTCGAACTCGATACCAAAGGCCAGATCCTGACCATGGTGATAATCATGGTCGGCTACGGAGCCGTGGCAATATCACTGGCAAACCTAGTTTCTCTAGTCATCAGCGGCGAATTGCGCAAGGTTCGGGAGGGTCAACGGATGAAAGCACAGATAAACGGACTCGACAAACACGTGATTATCTGTGGCTGCGGCAGAATGGGAGCCCTCATAGCAAGCGCCATGCAACGAGAAGGTGCCGGCTGCGTAGTCGTGGACAAAATCGAAAGCGATGAAGCCCAAGCGAACAACTTCCTCTTCATACGCGGCGATGCCACCGAAGATAGTGTTCTCCTGGAGGCCGGAGCACTTCGCGCCAGCGCCCTCGTAAGCTGCCTCAGCAGCGACGCTGACAACGTCTACGTCACCTTGACCGCTCGCGAACTCAACCCCCAACTGAAAATCATCTCCAGAGCACTACACTCCACCACCGAAGCCAAACTGCGACGAGCCGGGGCCGACTCCGTAATCAGCCCCCAAGTCATCGGTGCAAACAAAATCGTCACCATGCTGCGAAGACCGGACGTTGTCGATTTCGTCGACATGGCCGCAGAAGGCGTCAACATCGGAATCGCCCAATACGAAGTGCGCCCTGATTCACCCCTCGTGGGTACGCCGCTCTGCGAATCAGGCATCAGAGAGAAAACCGGAGTCATCGTCGTCGCCATCAAACGAGCCGACGGCGTGCAGATCTTCAGCCCGGGACCAAGAGAGGTAATAGAGGCCAACGATCAACTCGTTCTTATCGGGCGTGGAGGCCTCTCCGAACGCCTCGATACTCTGCAAGGACCCTAATCAACTCACCAACCCAGCACCAACGGCGAGATAGAACAAATCGGCGAACAACGTATAATGCCGGTGCCTGAAGCGTTAGTACGCTGCAGGTGTTTGAGTTTGTTTCAACGGATACGGCATATTGGCTGAGCTGATTCCAGGCTACCGAACCGTCGCTACTCTGGGGCAAGGTGCGCGTTCGACCATCTGGCAGGTTGTGCAAACCTCCACCGGGCAAGCTTTCGCACTCAAACGTGTTGTCCGCAAGGAAGCAGAAGATCAGAAGTTCATCGAACAAGTCGAGATTGAGTACCAGGTCAGCCATGCCATTCACCACCAACACCTCAGACATAGCATAACCCTGCACCGCAACAAGAAGTGGCTTCAAACAAACGAAGTCCTTCTTCTCATGGAATACGTGCCCGGCAAATCGTTGGAACAACACCGCCCAAACCGCCTCGACCATTTCCTCATAATCTTTCAGAAAGTGGCCAGAGGACTGCAGGCCCTGCACCAGCAAGGTTACGTCCATGCCGACCTCAAGCCCAACAATATCATGGTCGGCGTCGATGGGCTTGTGAAAATCATCGACTTCGGCCAGAGCTGTGCCATAGGACACAAGAAGGAAAGAATACAGGGAACACCCGACTACATCGCCCCGGAACAGGTCAGGCGCTCGACGCTCGACCAACGAACCGATGTCTTCAATCTTGGCGCCACAATGTATTGGGTGTTAACTGGACAACGATATCCAACCGAACTCCCCGCCACCTTGCGCGGCAATGTCGAAGTAGTCCATTCAGACAAACCCAGGACCCCAAAGGAGATCAACGACAAGTTTCCATTGGCATTAAGTCAACTAGTCATGGATTGCTGCAAGTCGAATCCCAACGATCGCCCGAAAGATATGCAGCAAGTCGAATCGCGACTCAATGTTGTGCAGGGACTGTGGCGACAGAAACTTGATGAGTTGAAGGCGAACCACCGCGAGAGCGATTAGGCTATCCATAAGCATGAGTGAAGCAAAAGAACACGCAAGAATCTACCGCGAAGCGGCACAGGCAAACATCGAATGCCCCTTCCTCCATGGATCCACAATTCACCTGCCCGACTACGGACAAGCAGTTATCACCGGGGACATCCACGGACATCGACGAAACTTCGAACGCATCGTGACCTACTGCGACCTCGAACATGCCGCCGTTCGCCATGTCCTCCTTCAAGAACTCATCCACGAGGAACCGGCCGACATGACCGCCTTCGACATGTCCCACGAACTACTCCTCGAGGCTGCTCGCTGGAAATTGGAATTCCCCGACCAAGTGCATTTCCTGCAAAGTAACCACGAACTCGCTCAACTCATCGGACAGGAAATAACCAAGGGAGGCCGGCTCGTTACCCAAGGATTCATCGACGGTATCATCGAAAGCTACGGGGCAGACGCCGACTGCGTCGTCGACGCCATCAACGAGTTCCTCCGTACTTATGCCCTCGTTGCCAAAACCAAAAACAGAATCATGGTCTCGCACTCCCTGCCCAGCCCCGCCATGATGCCCATGCTCGATCCCGATATAATCAACCGCCTACCGGAAGATCGTGATCTCCTCGACGGCGGCAGCGTCTACGTGATGGTCTGGGGACGGCGACAGACGGCCGAACAAATCGCCACCCTCTCTGGCATCTTCGACGTAGACTACTTCATCTGTGGACATCAGCCCCAGGAAAACGGCTACGCTATCGAGCACGACCGACAGGTCGTAATTGCCAGCGACCACAACCATGGAACATACCTGCCCCTGGACCTCAAACGAGCCTACGACATCGACGACCTCGAAGCAGCTATCAAACCACTAGTCGCCATCGCCTAAGAACGTCGACCCCCCAGAAGTAGAACCGAACAGCGGAAAGAGAGCTCATGCTCTAACTGCTTACCAACAAGCAAGTTAAACGCCTCCACGCCGCCCCCCAAAGCCCTCCCAACACCCCTGCCACCATCAACTCTCGCCTGAAGCGGGAATGCTCATTGAATATCCACTCCATCTGCCACGGCCAGCCCCCAATAATGCCGATCCCTACTGTGTGTGCATTGCGGTCCCCGGCCCGTCCGAAACCCTTTGGCGCTACTGATCCAACCATGGCGTCAAACACCAAGAATCCACCGGACAAAACCGAATGCCCAACGCAACACTTGAGTGAAGCTCGCTCTAGCAAAACTACAGCCCCTCGCGTGAGGAGAAAGCAATGTCCGAAGCAGCGTCACCGACAAAACAGCCGATAATCTTCCTCCGCGGTGACCACATCTACCTGCGCCCTCTCGAAATGTCCGACGCTGATACCTGTCAGCGATGGATGAATGACCCTGACATCTGGTCACCTCTCGGTGCCTACCTGCCCATGAGCAGCGAGCGAGAACGCGCCTTCATTACCGCCTCTCGCGCAAAAGGCGAGTGCACCCAATTCGCCATAGCCCTCCACCAGTCAAACCGCACAGTGGGCCTGGCTGGCCTGATCAACATTCGCTGGAGAGACCGCGTCGCCGGATTCGACGTAATCATCGGCGAGCCCGATTGCAGACGAAAGGGATATGCAACAGAAGCCGCAAACCTCATCCTCAACTACGCCTTCACTACCCTGAACCTAAACCGCGTGGAATTGGAAGTCCTCGCCTCAAACATCCCCGCCATCGCCGCCTACGACAAAATCGGCTTCACCCCCGAAGGCGTACGCCGTGAATGCCACTTCATCAACGGACAATACGTCGACAGCATCATCTACGGAATTCTCTCCAGGGAATACCACCACCGATGAAGCGTCACTAACTAGCTGTTGCGCCGAAACGCAATCTTCAACCTCCGCTGATCCAGTGTTACTCATCCATGCGTAGCGTCAGACAATGAGAATCTACAGAAGAAGACTGCCATCCTGACCCGGCGATTACATCGGCCTTTTCAACGAATCCTTTAACCTGCTAAACTCAAGGAGATTGCACGCAGCAAGAACATGTCGCCTAAGATTCGGAGAATGCGCTGCCATCACAAGCCTTTATACTTGCGTGAAAGCATGGCCGCCTGGAACACAATCGCGCTGGACATGAAAGTGAAATGCTTTAGCGCGTCTCGTTTTCCAGCAATGTATCCCGAATCTCCATGAGGATCTCGTGGTAGCGCCACGCCGGCGGCACATCGGAATCCTGCACGTGATCAGGGCGGAGCACCAGGCTTCCTGTGGCCAGAAGGATAGTTTTGACTTTCGCATTCTGCTGAACCTTGGCCCGAATCACCGCGGCAATCAGCTGATAGTGTTTCCCCTTGCTAGGCGTGCGATAGGTCAACCTCCTTCCCTCAAAGCTGACCCAGTTTATTCCCATCGTCTCCATGTTGGCTGAAGCCAGCTTTCCTGCCCTTTTTGCTTGGAAACCAACCATCTGGGCGACCTCCTGCCTGCTGTGTTCCCAACTTACGCCAGGATATGCCCATCTCGGATCATCCTCTCCCTCGGGGTATTTCAACATCTGCCAGAAACCCTCCACGCTGGCATATCGCTTACCGCTGAAAGTAAAGGGTGTGTCCGCGAAGTTGGATAGTAAACCCAATTCGTTGCGCTTGGACAGGATAACTTCACCAGGACCTGCCTCCTGGGGAAGGAACTCCCACTCAGGAGCATTCCTATCAGTAACCGGTTGCCACCAGGAGGAAGGGTAATCAAAATCCCTTCCGCCCCGGTCCTCTCTTTCCAGTCGGGCACTTGTATCGGCGCAGCCCGAAGCAAACAGGCACGTAAGCAACATCCAGCCGAGCCGCATGAACGACGAATGCGTCCTCAATGAGTATCTCTCGTGTTTCACTTCTCGCGTAAACCTCCTTCAAAGCTGCGCTTACAGGTCAGTCTACACTCAAGAATACGGGGGCAAAGAAACTGAAACCGCACAGCTCCTCTCCAGAGTAGCCTGAAACCAGTGATTGTATACCACGATTCGCTTAGATGATATAATGATCCATCAAAGCCAGGGGGGGCCAGGACGAAGCGATTAAATGCACACGCCTAAGACAATTGCATACCTGCTATCGCTCTTTGCCGCCAATACAGCTCTGGGGCAAACCGTTATTGTCGACAATGGAGATCCGGGCTTTTCGATCCAGTCAGGCACCTGGAACACGAGCGCCTATGGCAATCCGTATGGTGTGGATTACAACTGGGCCAGTTGCAGTTCCACAAACATGACGGCGCAGGTCGAGTGGCGTCCCACTCTTCCGCAGGCAGGAGAATACGAGGTGGCCGTCCATTACGTCAGCGGCTCAAACCGCGCGGACAACTCACCGTTTACCGTCAATCACGCCACGGGAACAACGACTGTACTAGTCAACCAACAGATTAACGACAGCACCTGGGTACGGCTGGGTGAATTCTCTTTTGACGCCGGCACGAACGGAAGCGTTACACTGGGCAATAATGCTAATCCCACTGTGGTGATCGCCGACGCTGTGCGTTTCCGCCCATCCAATCAGTTCATAACGGCGGATGATCCGAGAATCGAAATCGGCGGATCGCTTTATTCGCGGACAGATGGCGCAGCCATGCGACTGGACCGCATAGACCCTGCAATAATGGCCAACCCCGGTGATCTGTTCTCGCCAGCCGTCGCGGTACTCACTACCGGAGTTACGATTCGCTTTTGCACAGACAGCCCCACCGTTCGAGCCTACTTCAACCACTTGTCGTACGTTGTAACGGAAGGAACCGGTTACGTCGTGTACCAGGATGGTGTTTTCAATCAACTCGTTACAGACCTGGAGACCGTGGATATAGCTACAACCAATCCCGGTTATCCGGTTACCTACGAAATAGTATGCCCCAGCTACGATGAGGTCACTTTCTCCGAACTGGAACTGGAACCCGGATCATCACTGTGCGAGCTTCAACCTGATCGCCGTCTCCATTACTTCGCATTTGGAGATTCCATAAGCCATGGGGCGGAAATAGATGCTGATACCAAAGGTGATAGCACAAGAAGCTACCCCTGGATACTGGCGTCTGCCAAAGGGTGGCATCTTTATAACCTGGCGGTCGGCGGATCGAAAGTCACTCCCGCATTCGGCAATATGCTCACTGGTCGGAAAGCGGACATCATAACTATTCTCTGGGGAACTAACGACATATTCAAAGATAACAATCTTCCGCTGTTTACCACTAACTACCAAAGCCTCCTGGATAACCTGCGCATGGCCCAGCCATTTGCGCCGATCTACTGTATAACCATGATCACGGCCGCCAGCGAGGGGCCTGGCTCAAATGGTTACACGCTAAATGATTATCGCGAAGCTGTCGCCGGTATTGTAGCTGGCCGGCAAAACGCCGGTGACTGCAGAATCCATCTTGTCCGAGGGGAACAGCTCACGACGCTAGCCGACCTCAGCGATGGCACGCACCTGAGTGTGCCTGGTGCAGCCAGCTTTGCCGCCGAGCTGTCAGCAGCAATCGGTCCTGTATGGGGCGACTTCAACGAAGACGGAACTCTTACAGTCGACGACTGGACCCTGCTGGCCAATTGCGCTTATGGTCCAGGAGAAACACCTCTTCCCGAAATCTGTGAAAACTACGACAACGATTGCGACAACGATATAGACTTGCAGGACTTCGCCGCGTTCATGGCGAAGTACCAATAAGCATGCACCTCAGTCGCGTTTTTCACAATCAGCTACAGATCTTCATCGCGAAGGAAAGTCCAACGAAAAGCCCACCGTCAACAGCAGTAGTTGCCGCCATCCTACGTTCATGAATGAGAACCGCTCGTTCCGCCTTGTCGATTCCCAATTCCCCTCCGCCACGACCGCAGCCCCGTGCCCCCTCACCGCGAGTAAGAGTACTGAATGTCGATTTCAGATGCTCCGGAGAAATACCTAACCAGCGATCACCTACGGAAACCACTGAGGTTTATTTCACCGTGTGTGACTCGATGAACAACCTCTACATCAACCTGGTTCCCGACCTTGCTTGGGCAATCACATCACGCCGCACATGGCTAACTAGGGACAGCGGGCCTTTTGAAAAACCTCCGCTTACACCATAGCGATGCAAGTCCAAGCGTAGCGTCGAATAACAAGAATCCACTAGCCCCGGGGGCGAGCGTCACACCTGAATACAACTCGCTCCAACAATCCAGGTAAAACACACTTGTCACCGACTACCTCATATCCGGCGGCCACTCTTCCCAACGACAACCCGACGAGCTACTCCCAGAAAGTGAACGTCACGACAAGAAACATGGCACATCGTTCATACGCGTTTTACGATATGGATACAAACTGCGAGCCAATATACGCGTCAGATGCCATCAAGAGGAATCAAACGTCGACTGTCACGAGACGGTCAGCTTGCTCTTCAAGCTTATCAAGAACGGAGAAAAACAGAACAACGACGTCATGCAACTCATCGAACTGCGCTCTGGCTTCCATCTTCTGTCCTTCGTTGTAGCTGCAAACAATGTTCCTGGCCATCCTATGTACAGTTTCGTGATGGCTATCGATTTCCCTAAACACCGGCATGTCACCGAACTTCCTCACGCCATCGCCCGAATACCATTTGCCAAATGCGCAGTTCTGATGGTTGCCGATCTCCGCAGGATCTAACGAGATCTTTCCCGCCAAAAGTTCGACAAGTCTCTTCCTCCAAAGAGCATGAGCGGCTTTGACTGGTGCTGCGTAGAAACGGTTATCACTAACCTTAAACTGCTCAACCATCGTCTTGAGTTCTTGTGCAACATTGGATAACTCATTACTGGCCTCCTGTGTATTTACCGCCCCCTTGGACGCCTGCTGAGCTGCACTGCCAATCCCGAATACGTTCTGCGTCATTTCCTGGCTCGCCTCAGCAGATTCTGTGACACTCCTTGTTACTGTTTCGGTTGCCGCGGCGGCTTGAGCTACGCTCTGAGAAATCTCCTTGGTGGTAACACTTTGCTCCTCCACAGCAGAGGCAATCGTTCGTGCGACACCATTGATTCTGTTGATCACTTCTCGAATTTCAGCAATAGCCGATACAGACTCACCTGTGTTCTCTTGGATCGCAGCGACCCGTTTACTTATTCCCTCAGTAGCTTCAGCAGTTTGTTTGGCCAGTTCCTTAACTTCAGTGGCGACGACAGCAAAACCTTTGCCCGCATCACCAGCTCGAGCAGCTTCTATCGTGGCATTGAGAGCCAGCAGGTTGGTCTGCTCAGCAATGTCCTGAATAACATCAATGACTTTGCCAATCTCGTCAGCGGCGTCGCCAAGCCGCTCCATTTTGCCATTGCTAACCTCGGCTAGAGTCCTCGCCTGCTCCGCAACGCAGGCTGCTTGTTCCGCGTTGTTGGCTATCTCGCTTATACTCGCAGTCATCTCTTCTATGGCTGCAGCGACGCTCTTTACGTTGGTTGCCATCTCCTCTGAAGAACTCGACATGGTATTCATGTTGGTTGTCATCTCTTCAGCTGCAGTGGAAACCGAAGCAGAGTTTTCATTAATATCTTCAACACCAACGGCCATATAGGTAGAGATCGCAGCAAGCTCCGTTGAAGAGCCCGCCAATCCCACCGTAGTATTGCTGATGCGACAGATGAGATCGTGAATACGCTTCACAAAAACGTCGAACCAGCGAGCGAGATCTCCTAACTCGTCTTGCGAACGGACTTCAAGCCTCCTGGTTAGATCACCTTCGCCTTCCGCAATATCCTTAAGCATTGAAACTACCGTCTTGAGCGGATTGGTTATCTGCCTGGACATAACCCACGCCAGAAAAGCGACCAGCAAACCTACGACGATTATGCCGCCAGCAATCCAGGCTATTATTCGGTTATTCGCACTTGTGCCCGTATTGGCCATCTTTGCTTTGGCAGCCATCGCAACCACTTCATCAATCTCACAGAGCAACGCCCATTTAGTGCCAAAAACATCCAAAGGAGCCCAAGCTGACAGCACCTTGTTACCAAGATAGTCTGTTATTACTTTCGCTTCTGCGCGTCCATTGATGGCTTCGCGCACGGCCTCAGTGTCTACTCTATTTCCTTTTCCAAACGAAGCTTTGATACTGTAGTCGTGGGGATTGAGAATCGAGTCAGAGCGCATATGCCCGTCTGCTCCCACCAGGTACGCTTCAAGAGTCCTATCTTTGCTTGAGCCTGCGGCCATCATTTCATTAATAGTGGCGTCGGAAAGCTGCAACGCAACGACCATCTGCACACTGTCCTGGTGCAATACTGGTTGAGCAATGAAAGCGGCCGGAGCACCGGCACTGGGCGCGTAAGGCGCGAAATCACCAAAGGCAAACTGCCTGGTATCCAGGCATGTACGTACTGCTTTACCCAAATTCGAATCTGCGTATTTACCGCTCAGCAGATTCGTCTGGTAGTCATCCTCATGGCAAACCGTGTAGAAGCAGTATCCATCAGGATTGATCAGAAACAGATCATAGTATCCGCACGCGTTATTGTATTTCTCAAGGAAGTACTGCCCCTGCTTGTTCTTCGGTGAAAACGCTTCGGCCACATCAATTTCCGCTAAAAGCCCCCATTTGATACCACCAATATCCACAGGGCAGTACGCACTTAGGACCGGGTTTCCGTTATAATCAATAACTACCTCAGTTTCTGTTTTTCCCGCAAGTGATTCCCGAGAGGCTTTCGTATCGACCTTCCCTGTCTCCGGAACGGCAAATGAAGCTACAACTGTATGGTTGACCGGATCAAGATAGGAATCACTGCGCATAAGCAGATCACTTCCCACAAGATAAGTTTCGCCGGTTTCCCCCAGCCCCGCCCGCTCATTCATGATGTTGTTGAGCCTCTGGATAGGCATCTGAAACAGAGCGATAGCAACCTTCTTGCCGTCCTTAAAAACCGGGGACGCAATGAATCCAGCCGGGGCTTCGTAAGAAGGGGCGTATCGCTCGTAATCGACGAGAACAACGGCGTCCTTGTTGTCTTTCTCATTTGCCCTGCGAAACGCTTCTCCGAAATTAGTCTGGGCATAAGGTCCGTCGATTAGAGATGTGCTGTAATCCAACTCCTTGAACACAGAGTAGACAATGTCACCTGTTTTTGAGTCAGCAATGAAAATGTCATAGTAACCAAACTTCTCCAGGTAACTGCGAATTACTGGGTGAACTTGCCCGTGCAGCTTGCTGTAACTTGAACCATCCTCCGCCGAATCAAGTAAGTGCTTGCTCCCCAATGGATTAGGATTGGCTTGTATGTAGTGATATTGCAGAACGATGGAGTCTTTATCCAGCTGGTCGAAATACCGTTGCGCATCAGGAGATTTCCCCGAATTCTCCTCCATGTATTTCGGAGCAAACTGATCGGTGTAGTAGGTAAGTAGTTCTGCGCGCATTCGTTGAATATCAGTGTCGGTTAATCCGGCTTGGTTTACCACCTGCCTAAACGCTGCCGGAAACTCGGATGCGGCATCAACGACCATCTTGTCTTCAGAGAAAGTGAGGATTTGATTTCGAATGGATTGAAAGTACCGTTCAACGGCCGCCCGCTTCACTTCACGCACTGCGGTCAGTTTCGCAAATGCCTCATCTCGGAAGGTTCCGATGGTTTCAACAAGGACACCCAAATCGTTCTTGCGATTCGCGAAGTACTGATTGACTTGCTTCATCTTCATCTCGCGCATTGCTTTCAGTTGATCGTACGCGTTGGCTTCGAGGGCAATTGCACCTTGCTCCCCTACCATGTGCAATCCACCAGAGGCAACTAACCAAGCAATAGCACCCATTGACGCAACGGAAAGAATACCGACGGCCATATAGGTCGATATCAACTTCTTACTGATGGTCATTGTCCTGATCCTCTTACTGCCAAGTAACAGCTTGTTTGAGGGTTCAGCTCTGCCCATAGCGGACAAGCTCGAGCCCAAGGGGTGAAATCGTCAAAGGCAATAATCCTCTGAGTGAAGAGCTTCAGGACATGCATCGGCATTCACAGGAAACCCATTTGGTCATCAAGAAGGCCGATCAATCACCTCATACGAGTTCTGCCGAAATCGACAAAGCCGGAAACGAACTTGCCCTTTCAGCAACTCTCCATGAATCTCTGACGCGGCTCGTTATGTTTGAGCGCCTGCAGCAAAGAACGAAGAGGTCGACAACTGGCGTTCGAGGAACGCTTCGCAAGTTGGGAGTTCGAGTTCGCAAAACGCTTTGCTCAATTGAGTCCGGGTGAGTTGGGCGAATGCCTTACATACCTCGTCTTACACGCGATTGGCGAAGCGTCCATAAGCCCGCGTTCGGCATCCCGAAAACTCTCCCCCTACCTGACTTAATCATAATCCACATAATCCACCGCAGACACCACGTCGAGTCCCCGCCGATCATCCAGTGCTTCCACCGTCTGGGTATTTCCGCCTCCTGCGATCCTCCTGAATTCCTACCCAGAATCTGACCACCGCCGAAACCGCCTCCCGATCTCTCCAAACACCAACCCCCTCACAAACTCGCCTCCCCTGACCGCTGCCAACGTCTACACCGCCCAAAGCCACCTCAGACACCCCAATTTCACCTACCCTAACATGCTCCTCAGCACGTTTTTTCAAACTTCTTTTTCGCACCTGGCGCTAGCGCCAGCAGCGATTTTCACCCCTCAACCGACCCCATTATAAAAAAAAAGCGGAACACCGGCGCCCTTATATAGGGTGGAGAGATGCGCGCTAGGCCCCGCTCCAACGGAACCACAACGAACCCTCAGGAATCACGGCTCGCGTCACGCCGAGCCCCGGATGATCAAAACAGCAACCAGCCGCCCACTACAGCATCCGACATCGGAGCCTCCCGGGGTATTGATGCCACCGACTGCCTCCGCACCCCCGAGTTACCCTGAGCCAAACCACAGGCTCTCAGATGCACGCTATTATTAAGGTCACCGGCCGCTCGCCTACTCCACACACCGGCCCAGCAGAACGTGTTCGGCTGTCCCATGCCAGCACTACCGTGCCGCGCCACACGACCGCCGAGCAGAAACTTGCTCAAAAACAACCGATTCGCACCGAAAATGACTCAAAACCGAAAGGAATCTGACCATGAACGGCTACATTTCCACCCCCAAAACACCCAAAAACGGCGATTTCCACCCCAATTCGACCCCAAAATGCGCGCCAATGTCGCCCCAATGCAGCCTGACGCCCGCTCAATGCGCTGTAAAAGCAGGGCTAGCGCACTCAAAAACGCCCCTTTTTATGCGTAAAAACGCCGATTTTCATTGCCAAAAACAACCATTCTACAACCCATGGCCCAGCTCCTTGCAGGCTCCAACAACCCTGTATTCCCAATTACTCGTCGCCGCTCCGCCCCGACCGCTCGCTAACTTGCCTCTCCCCCTCCTTAGTGTATTCACCAATCATGTACAACAACTATTCTCAACTAACCACAACTCCAAGCCATCCCAATCAACTACCAGGGCCCATCTCCGCCAGGAACTCCCCTTCACCCCCACGTCAACTGCGCGGCCAAGCCCCAGAACCCACCCTCCTCCTCCCTCTTTCTCCACGAAACCCTGACTCGCTCTTGAACCAAACACCTGTTCTTCGATATGCTACACTTGGTGGTCCTATCGTCCGCACGGCCACCGCCGAAAGCGGATAATAACCGGAACCTGCTCTTGCGAGAATCCGAATGCTGAACATCAACGCGGCTTTGGCGAATTGCACGGTATACTTCCTAACCACGCTCGCACTCACTGCAACACTCACCCTCTCCGCAGTTGGGGCAATCATCCACGTCGATGATGACGCTCCTCTCGGAGGCGATGGCAGCAGCTGGATGACGGCTTACACCTATCTGCAAGACGCCCTATATGCCGCCCACCAGCGCGACGAAATACGTATCGCTACCGGAGTCTATCATCCCGACCAAGCTGAAAGCGTTCAGTTAAACCCTGGCGACCGCGACGCCTCCTTCATCATCCGTTATTCCCTGTCCATCTACGGAGGCTACGCCGGTATCGGCGCTCCTGATCCGGACCTGCGCCAGATTACTCAAACGCCAACCGTACTCTCCGGCGACCTCACGGATAATGATGATGTAAACTCCAATAGCCTAGCGGAAAACAGCTACCATGTACTTACCGCACTTGCCGTCGACGACAGCGCCGTACTCGATGGCCTTGTAATCTCCTCCGGGTACGCCAATGGCCGCCACGCCCCACGCGCTTGCGGCGCCGCCCTCTACGCGTTTAACAGCAGCATGGCCGTCCGTAACTGCACCTTTGAAAACAACATCGCCTCCCTCGAAGGCGGCGCCATGCGGAATATCGCCTATAGCAATCCGCATCTGCACACCTGCCGCTTCATCAATAATAAATCCCGGGGCCGCGGCGGCGCTATTCACAACTACCATAGCAACCCCGTACTGACGAACTGCCTCTTGCAAAACAACTATGCTGACCAGGGTGGAGCCATCTACAGCATCCACTCCGAGACCTCTCTGACAGCTTGCGAAATAACCAACAACGAAGCTCAGGCAGGCGGCGGACTGTTCATCACCACCAGCGGCCTCACCCTCAGCGAAGTATCCTTTTCCGGCAACACCGCAGATGCCGAAGGCGGCGCGATCTACACTGCGAACACAGCTCCAACCGTTTCCCTGTGCACCTTCCAGCAGAACACCGCCGCCCGAGGAGGAGCCATGTTCAACGCAGAGGCAGCATCACCGAAAGTAAGCGATTGCACCTTCCTGGAAAACACTAGTAGCGAACACGGTGGTGGAATACACAACGCCCCCGGCGCAACCACCGTCATGCAGACTTGCACCTTCATCGGTAACCAAGCGGACTCCTACGGCGGCGCGGTATTCAACGAATCAACTGACCTCGACCCCTCAGTAACTATCTCCGACTGCACCTTCACCGACAATCACGCACGCTACGGCGGAGGAGTATGCAACAGGGAAAATAGCAACGCCGCGATCACCAAGTGCCACTTTGAGTCCAACTCCGCAGAACACGGAGGCGCCCTGTGCAACCGCGAAAGATGCACGCCCCAGGTAACGCACTGCACCTTCCTGGCCAACAGCGCAGATACCGGTGGCGCCATCTACAACTACCGCCAAAGCCACATGTTCATGAGCCACTCACGTCTTCTTGGTAATACCGCATTCGACGATGGTGGAGCGTTGCGTAACAACGAGAGCTGGCCCACGCTCGACAATTGCCTCTTCAGCGGAAACCACGCCGACGGCGACGGAGGCGCCATGCACAACCGGGCAAGTAGGCCCGTAATGGTGAACTGCACCTTTTCCCGCAACACCGCATCCGGATCAGGAGATGGGATTCTCAGCACTTACTACAGCACCGCCACCTTGACCAATTGCGTCATGTGGCACGCATCCCCTGATGCCGAGTCCGTTCAGCAATTGGCGAAATCCTCTGACAGCTCCTATGCAACAGATTACTGCTGCGTTCAGGACTACTCCGCCCCCGGCAAGGGCAATATGCAGAATGACCCTCTCTTCGTTTCTCCCCTCGGCCCAGACAGCATCTACGGCACAATCGATGATGATCTTCGCCTACTGCCTCAATCACCTTGTTTGAACAAGGGAGACACCTCGGCAGTCGAAACCGACCACGACCTTGCCGGGGAATCCCGAGTGCTGCTATGCAAGGTAGACATGGGAGCATACGAGTCGGCCGAGGGCTTTTTCTTCGCCGACGTTGATGGGAATTGCCTAATCGATCTCGTCGACTACCTCGATATGAGTTTTTGCCTCGACCGCCTGGCGTACGAACGCAGCTCCATCGTACAAACATGCCTTGCTCTTTTCGACGGTGACGCAGATGGGGATATCGACCTAGCCGACCTCGCTCTATTCCAGCAGGCCTTCACCGGCCCTTAGAAATACTGTTTTTTCGCAACTCGCTGATCTCTATCTGCCATCTTCAGCTGATTGCCTACGGTAACGTCAAGCCGGCACTCAACGGAAGGCTTCGCGATGAATTCCCCACATGAATGATGAACTGTCCCGGCTCTGTGTACCAACGACCATTGGGCACGTCGTAAAAGGCAAAGGCACTTTCCGTCAACGTTATTTCAACCGTCTTCGTCTCGCCCGGAGCCAGAGAGACTTTGGCAAATCCCTTGAGTTCGCGCACCGGCCTCGGCACCGACGCCGCAACGTCTTGCACGTACACCTGCACAACCTCGGCACCGGCTCTCGTTCCGGTATTCGCAACATCAACGCTCACACTAATCGTCCCTTCACCGGCAAAATCACTTGAATCGACAACAAGGTTGCTCAGGGCGAACGTCGTATAGCTCAGCCCAAACCCGAACGGGTAGAGAGGCGCAACGCCGGCCTCATCGTAGTAGCGATAGCCGACGAATATCCCTTCCGTGTACACATTGCCAGGGTAGTTGTCATGTGCGAAGTGGTCTTCCCAATGGCGTATGAAACTGAATGGAAGTTTTCCAGACGGGTTAACGTCACCGAACAGAACGTCCGCAATGGCATTGCCGCCTTCCTGGCCAAGGTACCATGCCTGCACCATGCACGGCACATTATCAATCCAGCTGTCCATGCCCACCTGGGAACCGGCAATCACAACGACAACTGTGTTGGGATTAGCGCTAGCTACAGCGTTGATCAGGTCGACCTGCTCCACAGGTATATCCATGGTGGAGCGATCATAGCCTTCACTCTCTACGGCACTGTTGAGACCGACGAATACAACTGCGATATCGGCAGCTACGGCCGCTGCGACAGCCTCATCGAAGGCAGCGGCGGTCCTGAAGCAGGAAAACTTGGCTACGGCACTTCCACCATTCTCGTAGTATTCGACAATTACATCGTAGTTCGTACCGGCAGTCAGCTGGACACTCACTTGGTGCAATTCCGTGCCATGGTCGTTCCAGTCGTCGATGAGCAACTGACCATTGAGATAGACGCGTGCGCCGTCATCATTGGTCATTCCCAACGAATATTCTCCGGTAACAGGCACATGCATGCTGCCGGACCAGCGCACGGAGAATCCATCAGTACCGATGCCGGAGCCGGGCGAGCCTTCACCCCAATCGAAGTTGATGGTTGCGTCGGTCCGCGTAAGTGCCGGGCTTCCCGCCAGTGATGTGTTGGCGTAATACTCACCCTGCAAACCGTTGCCTGAGCCACTCGGTGGAATGAACCATGAGGTGTGCACTGGAGGAGGCGTGCTGTCCTGGTATACCCCAACAGCCTCCAACAGTGTGACGTTTCCACTCACCGCGTCCTGAATTCCCTCAAGGGGTGCCACACTGTAGTACGGCGTCACATAGGAGCTGCCTCCGCCACCCGTGCGGCACTCCTCGTAGTTCGGCCCGATCAGGGCGATTGTCTGTGTAGCTGTTTTATTCAATGGCAGGAGTTGGCCTTCGTTCTTCAAAAGGACGATACCGGAGGCGCCGGCCCGACGCACCAGCTCACGATGCTCGATTATCTCCTGATCGGGCCCGTCACCCGGTATCTCCGTAATTCCGGAGGAGTAAATCGCCCGAAGAACACGTCGCACCTTGTCGTCCACGACTTCTTCGGCCACCTGGCCATTCTGAACCGCCTGGAGCAACTGACTGTTTCCCCAATACGCACCAACTGGCGATGCCGCGTCCATTTCCAGATCAAGTCCGGCATTGGCGGAACCGACGGTCTCATGTACCGCTCCCCAGTCAGAAACGACGAACCCCTGGAAACCCCATTCATCCTTGAGTATTTCCCGCTGCAGGTAGCCATTTGCCGTGGCATACGGGCCGTTTAGGCGATTGTATGCTGACATCACTCCCCAGACTCCGGCCTCCATCACCGATGCCTTGAAGGCCGGAAGGTAGATCTCGCGAAAAGCCCGCTCCTGTACTTGTATGTTAATGGTGAAGCGATCGAACTCCTGGTTATTGCAGGCGTAGTGTTTGGCGCAGGCCATCACGTCCTGTGATTGGATGCCCGAGATCATGGCCACGGCCATGCGCGAATTGAGAAAAGGATCTTCTCCATAAGTCTCAAAGTTCCTTCCTCCGTGTGGTACTCGCACTATATTCATGCACGGGCCAAGGACCATGTGCCGCCCTTTGTTGCGCCATTCCTTGCCGAAGGCTACTCCGGTCTCTCGGAGAAGATCAACATCCCAGGTGGAGGCCAGGGCGATCGAGGCGGGGAATGCCGTAGCTTCTCCCTCTCGAATACCAAGTGGTCCGTCAGCCAGGCGGAGGCTTGGAATACCCAACCGCGGCACGGCGTGCAATTCCATGTACGATTGACCATAGCAAAGTGTGGTTTTCTCCTCGAGAGTCATCTGTTGAATCAGACCTTCGATGTAGGCCTCAACATCCGTTATCTCCTCAATATAGCAGTTATCGTTTGACTTGAGGATAACTTCCCAAATGGAGTTACCATATTGCGTGGCTCGGCTCACGCATTCGATGCGCAGATAGCGTGCGGTTCGAGGTGAGAAGCTGATGTCATCGAGATCTCCATCACTTATTGACGTGCTATATACTGCCGTCCATGCGGAGTCATTCTGGGAAAGCTTAATGCTATACGCCTTGGCATATGCCCATTCCCAATGAATCTTCAGTCCGAAGATGTCGCGGTCACGGCCAAAATCCACTTCCAGCCATTGGTTATCTGCCCATTCGCTCGACCAACGAGTCCCCAGCAACCCATCAATGGCCATAGATGGTCCATATTGAGGATCACCGTATTCAACGGAAGAGGCCGTGGCGTCGGCATCGCAGTCCATCGCCAGCCAAAGTTCGGTCATACGGGCAAAGTCGGCCAGATCAACATCGCCGTCATCGTCCAGATCGCAGACAGCACACTGAGGCGTCGGAGCCAGTTGGGGGCCGGCGAAACAATTGGCCAGATGTGCGTAGTCGGTCAGATCGACGATGCCGTCGTCATTGAAATCTCCAGGCACCGCTACCGCCTCGACCAGCGAGCAGCACCACAAGGCAAGATATAGTGTGGAAACCATTACAACAACTGCACGATTCATGATTCCGACTTTCTTGGATTAACCGTCATGATGGTAACGGAACAAGGCTTTTGCAACCGAGCGTATTCGGTGGAGCGTAATGGACGATCATGGCGAGTAAGAGCTTCACCAGTAAGGTCATGTTACCTAATTTCGCAAGTCCGGCAAAGACATTAGCATCGCCGAACCACGAAACAGTTTCATTCCGCACCAGGGCCCCAGCAGCTCGGCTCCGATAACATGCCACGCGTATGCCGGAGTAAGCGCCGATTGGGCCGGCATCGTGGCCGACATCTTCATGCGGAAGAACCATAGGGCAACGTCTATTCAGATGCAGCGTCGCAAGCCCGGTTGTCTCCGGTAGATTCTCGGTGTTTGACCCTACGCATGGAATCACAGCGTTATAGACGGCGGTGGCACTAGCCGGCAGGCAAGCAGTAGACTGTATGATTGGGGAAAGCTTAATGTGAGATGTGGTGATGTGGCAGCGAATGCCTGGCGGTATGATGGTATTGGGGACGGCTCGCCCCTGCCGCTGTTTCGGGTCAGGGGCGAGCACTTGCACTCCGCCTTATCTGCTGGCCTCAATGATATTGTCGGCACTGTCGTCGGAAGCTATAGGTATAGGACGCCGAATCCAATCGAGGGCATCCAATCCGAAGTTGGCGCAATCGACCAATGGATCGCAGACGTCGACAAGTCGGCGATTGCGGGCTACCACGTATCCACGGGTACTGAGAATATCCCCATCGCTAACCCAGCCGATATTGGCATCCAGGAAGCCAACTTCCACTGAGAACCAGATTTCCCCGTTTTCAGTCAGGTAGACGGCATCCAGGCCGAAGTCTATGCACAAGGCATCCTCACTCGTAGACACACAGTCGGTCAGCCCTACTTGGCTTAGCTCAGCCGTACCACATGGACCGTACTCCTGGCAATCAGCTTCATCCTCACAGCCATAGGCGATGGGATGGAAGTTGACCAGCAGTTGGCGATTCGTTCTGAAGATGCATCCACCTTCGCATATCAGGTCGCCGTGCCTAACCCATCGATCCAGAACCGATGAGTAGAAATCCCGTTCAACAGAGAAGAGCAGATGCGGACAGCAATTGACTGCTGAAGTACTCGGGTATGGTGCGGTAGGCACATGAATAGCGTCGAGCCCCACGCCGGTAACACTGGATACCGGTCCGAAAGCAGCGATGAGTTCCTGGTTTGTCCTCACGATACGCCCGGTTGAGCATAGAAGATCTCCCTCGCCAACCCATTGTCCCATGGTCTCGCTCCATGCAGACTCCTCAGTTGAGAAAAGAACAGGTCGGAAGTTGGTCAGAGTCGCGGCGTCGAGCCCGAGATCAGGAGTCGGAGGCATTATTCCGAAGTTGGCCAGCAACTCATGGTTACTCATCACAACGCACTGGCGGTTGGACAGCAAATCTCCATCTGACACCCAGCGAGTGCTGCCGGCAGTATCCATAACCGGGAAGCCAATCTCAGTGGAGAACTTGATACTGGGGCGATGCGTGGTCTTGTGGGCGGTTATGTCCACAAACATATTGGCATCGGGAGTCTCGGGGTTGCTCCCGGCGATATGCAACTCTGCATTAGTCAGCGTTCCTCCAAGGAAAAGCGGCATGGGAACTATTGGGCCATGTGCGGCATCACGCAGATATAGGGTAAACCAAATCGTACCGCTTGGCCGGTGGAACCAGCCCGTAGAGTTTTCATCAACGTTGAGGAACATCACATAGGGATCAGGAAAGATGTTGACATCCTGATCCCAATCTGTAGCAATCAGCAGTGCCCGGCGAACGCGGACTCCCACGTACTCTCTCCCAGGAGTGGGCAAAGTCGGATCACCAATGTCAATTGCCAGAAGTCCATCCAACGACGCATTGAATTCTCCAGCAAGTAGAGAGAAGGTTACGTTGCTCACATCTCCATCTATGTTGAAGATGTTGGTCAAGTTTGAGTCGGTGAGTTGGGTGGCGGATGTATCGCTTGCAGCCCCGGCGTTGCCGACTGCATTTGCCATTTGTGCCGTGCAGGGCAGCGCCATCAGTGTACATGTAAGGATTGCGGCAATCAGTTCGGTTCTTCTGCTTGTCATTTATCCCATCCTTTCCTTCGTCCGGTGATCGCAGGGCACATCGCCCCGCCTCCATTTAACGCCAGCGAGCCGCGAGTATGGCCGCGCAGAGCCAAAACGGGCTGATGAAGAGGTAATTGGGCATTTGCTGTGCCTGATGGTGGTGAATTCCACTATGGCCAGAGTTCGCTGTGTGTGAATCGCTGTTTTCTTCACATCGCACACGGCCTGGGCGTTGATTCCGCTCAAGATTGCCAAGCGGATCACAGGAGATATTGGATGATTAAGTATTCGGTGTGGCAGAGCTGGCCGCTGCGAGCCAACCCAGAGTTTCGACTGGCTCGCATGAGCCACTGGCGAATCGCCAGCGCTCGATCTGAGACAGACGAACTGACAAGCGGGTTGAAGGACATTGCCTCGTGAGGTTATTATGATCGAGGCTGTGTAATCGGGCGATGTGAACGACGTGGTTGCCAGTGGGACCGATCCCATGTGCCGGGGTATGACACTACGATTATTGCTCCTGCCTCTCTGCTCAATGTGCGTACTGGCAAGTAGCGCATCAGAGGTCACGGCAGAGGTCAGCGCAACCGGCCCAGTGAGGTTCATAGTTGATGGCCTTGATGCCCGGGTACGACGAACAGATCCATGTGGCGCAGATCCTCTGTGCATGGGCGATGCCCTGCCAACCACCTACGTGTTGCCTGATTTGATCCGTGCGGAATTGGGTCGCTGGCAGCCTAACAATCCCTCGATCAATCTGTGCGAAGGTCATTATGTAAGCACTGGCGGATTCATGCGATGGGTCATGGTGTTCAAAGGTTTGGTCCATCCGCCCGGTCAGATTACGAATGTCTACTCGCCCAGGCAGTACGGCTCCGACCCGCTATTTGGGTTTGTTGAATTCGACGTTGACACCAACGGCGGTACGGGAGGCAACACGGACGCGCCACTGATACGCTACAACGGCAATGTCGCTCGTTTTGGGGGCATGCCGGAGTGCAGGCTGTTTGGCAACAGACTCAGTCTTGACGGCCGTGACCCGGACAACATCTACGAGACTCCCCCCTGGGTTGATCGCAGTGGAGGCGACTTTGAGTTGGAGTTTCGCGGTGACGAAATCACGCGTATAGACAAACTAATCGGTGATCTTGACGGCCAGTTTGAGTTTGGAGAGAGTTGGGATATACAGGGCAGATTCTTCAGGCAAGCACAGGGATACGATCTCTGCACCGGTGGTCCTTACACTCCTTTGGCATTGCTGCGTTTTACGCATGTCGCGCCCACGACGACACCCGCTGAGGGTTCCGATGACGAATTCGGATTCACTCGTGTGGAGTTTGTGTTTCCACTAACTAATGCAGCGTACAGCGCGGGGAGCATAGGACCGTTAAACGGGACAACTGGTTCGATCCTGGAGACCATGGAGATACTCAACATTCTGAGTGACAGTTGCGGTGAAAATGAATACGCCGGGCTAATAGAGCCATGGGAGTACCAAGTGCCGGCATCGTATCTGCAGCCGGCACGCTGGAGGGTGACGGTATTGGTGGGTACCGCTCGGCCAACAGCTACAGCAAGCCAGGGAAACTACATCTGGTCTGACGTTTTTCCCAATGTAATCGCAGGAGATTTCAACGGCGACCACCTGCGAAGCAACAGCGATTCTGATATGGCCGACGAGTTTGTGCTCCTGCATGACGGAGTGGCGGCCTTTGACGAGGACGGAGTCGTCAATCAAACGGTTCAGCTTCCGAACTTCGGTGTATGGTTCAGCATCTTCGATGTTGACTACGATGGCGATGTGGACGCATCTGATGTCGCCTTTTCACAACAGGCAAGTGGAGACTACGACAACGACGGAGACGTAGATTTGAAGGACTACGCGGCATTTACCATCTGCGCAACGGGTGTGGATATGTCCGGCGGCTCATGTTCGCCGAGCGTGGGTTGCCGCGACGCCTTCGACGTAGACGGCGACAGTCGAATCGATGAGAGTGATTTCGCCGCGTTCTGCGGCAGCATGACCGGTCCCTAGCGGGAGAAGAGTGCATGCGGTGTAGCAGCAACCAGATACGGCAACCGAGGTCTCGCCAGCGAGCGTGCGCCGGTTTTACGCTCATGGAGCTGTTGATCGTGGTGGCTATCATAGCGATCCTACTGAGCGTGTTGCTGCCGGCCTTCTCCTCGGTGCGTGATCAAGCAAGGTCATTGGTCTGCATGAACAATATGCGTGCCCTCGGTTTCCGGTTTCGCTTATTCGCCGACAACGACATGAACAAGGGTCGCGGGGACAGTGATGTAAGCTTTTCTCCGCGGTTCAGCGCATGGGATTTTCAGGAGAGCCTGTACAAAGCCAGTGAATTCTGGCCAACGGCGAGCAGTATCGAGGAGGGGCGCGTCGTATACAAAAGAGGGAAAGACCCGGTCCTGTGTGGTGCAGTGCGATTGGGTTTATCCTGCGTAGCTCCAGGCTTTTCGCTGGAAAGTGGCCGGGCCGTCGCTCCCGCGGAACTTGTCGGTTATGCGATGAACAGGAGGCTTGTTTACGCGCCGTACAACGTGGGCTCCCTTCATCTGGCCAAGTTTGTGACTATTGATGAGAGTATTCTCAATCACCCCGACGTGCCGCTTTTCTTCGATGTCGACGCCGCCGCGGCTGTTGCACGATGGGGCAATCAGGGACCGTTTTTTTCCGCCCCGCCGGGGCGCGAGCCCAGCAAGTACGGAACGCCCTCCGACCCCACGCCCTATTGGTTTCCTGGACTTCGTCATCGAGGAATGATGAACGTCAGCTTCGTCGGAGGTCACGTAGTTGCCACGAAAGACCCTCTGTGCGACTCCACATGGGATTGGGCCTTCCACCCACCGTTTGATCATTGATTTCCAGCCGACGACGCCGGGGGCACGATGAGTCTACGAGCGAAATTCCGTTTACTGATTGCGATTTTTGGTATATCAGTTGCCGCCAATGTGCTAGTAAGCGTTTGGTGCATCGACATCTACATAGCTAATGCGACGAGTCGCTTCCAATTGCTAATGTTCAGCGCTCGCGACACAGAGAACATCCGACGAATGCTGGATGAATTGCAGGAGGAGCTTCAGGATGCCGTTGCTGCAAGTTCGACGCACGGTCTCTCCAGCCGAGCGGATTGCCGGCCACTCAACAGCCGGATAGCCAACGTTGCAGCTGGGCTTGGCGAAGGTGAAGGCAGCGCTCGGCGAGAGCAACTGGTCGCGCTCAGTGCCCACCTGGCTGAGGCGGTGGAAAGATTGAGGGTCATGCTTCAACAAGGCATGAGCGCCGAAGCAGGCAACCTGCTGACCGCGCGCATTGTGCCCGATTATCTCATTCCCTTGCGCAGGATTCTGGCAGATGTGGGAAGTGACAACGACGACAACCTGATGCGCACTTCATCGGAGATCGCAGCGAAGCAGGCCAAGGTGACAGTTATTCTAAGTGTAAACGCAATTGCGGCATTCCTATTGGCAGCAGTAGGTGTGCATCTGGTCAGAAACTGGGTACTGAAACCTGTCGCCGATCTGAAGCTGGCGGTGGAGGCCCATTCGCGCGGAGAGTTGCGATATCGTATTTCCGAGCACGCTGCGGATGAACTGGGAACACTCTCACGAGCAGTGAACGGTATGGCTGATTCCCTGCTGGACATTCAAGAGCGTTTGGTGCAGCAGGAGCGGCTAGCCGCCATCGGTGAGGTGGCGGCCACGATAGCCCACAACATCCGCAATCCTCTCGCTGGAATAAGGGCATCAGCACAATCGGCGATGCTCGATTTGCCGGAAGATGGTGAAAACTGCGCCCGGCAGAGGCAGATAATGGAGACTGTCGATTCATTGAATCGTTGGGTGCGCGAGTTGTTGATGGTAAGTCAGCCAATCCTGCTGCAACGTCAGGCTGTTGAAGTTGGGGAGTTGGTGGATCGGGTGTTTACTGTAATGGGTGCAGATGCTGACCGGCGGGGGATACGGCTGAAGTACTCCAGGAGTTCCACAACGTCAACTGTCTTCGTTGACTCTGCGCGGATAGAACAGGCCATACTTGTCGTTGTTGCCAACGCCGTGGAGGCATCGGAGAATGGCTCGGAAGTTGAAGTAGCTGCAGTCGAGGATCGCGCGTCTGCCGGTCTAGTACAACTAACAGTAAAGGACACCGGCCCGGAAATCGACGACGATACCATCAAGCGAATCGGCACACCGGGGTTCACCACCAAGCCGGGAGGCACAGGAACCGGGCTCTATCAGGCACAGAGAATCGTCCAGGCCCATGGCGGTAACATTGTCTTTGAAAACAGCGCCGACGCTGGTACAAGAGTAACTCTACGACTGCCTGTGGGTGACGATCCATGCCGGAGACGAGAAGGTGGCGAGAATCCTGATAGTAGATGATGAAGTGTCCCTATTGCGATCGATGGATCTGCAGTTGTCTCGCCTGGGGCATGAGTGCCGTTGTGTAGAGACGATTGAGTCGGCACGTTCAGTTCTGGAGGTAGTGGATTTCGAGCTTGCGATTGTTGATATTCGCTTGCCAGATGGAAACGGGCTTGACCTGATTCGTCGGATTCGCGCCGAGGGGCATGAGTTTCCCATCATAGTACTCACTGCTTTTGGGTCGATTCCCAACGCGGTAAGCGCCATGCGTGAAGGAACGAGCGACTACATTGAGAAACCAATTGATCTGGAACAGCTCAGCTTCATTGTCGAGCGAAACCTGGAGACCGAGCGGCTAAGAGGTCGCATTGAATTGTACGAGCGGACGATTCCGGATGGTCACAACTTACCGCACATGATTGGGCAAAGCGATGTTTTTGTCAGTGCCAAAGCGTTGGCAAACCGCGTAGCTTCCTGCGGAGTGAATGAAGCCGACCGCATGCCCACGATACTTCTGACAGGGGAAACGGGAACAGGCAAGGATCTAATGGCTCGATACATTCATGCGGCGAGCCCTCTTGCCCGCGGGGCATTTGTGCATGTCGACTGTGCATCTCTGCCGCGTGAGTTGATCGAATCGGAGCTCTTCGGGCACGAGAAGGGCGCGTTCACAGATGCCAAGAGCGCCAAACGCGGCCTGTTGGAAATCGCATGCGGCGGGACAGTATTCCTGAACGAGATAGCGGAATTACCTATTGATCTGCAATCAACACTACTAACGGCTCTGGAAGACAAGACCTTTCGGCGCGTTGGTGGTACACGCAACGTGCGGATGGACGCGAGAATAATAGCGGCAACTAACGCCGATCTTTCGCAGAGAGTGGAAGCCGGCACATTCCGAGGCGACCTGTTTTACAGGCTCAACGTATTCGCCATCGCCCTGCCTCCGCTGCGTGATCGTGGAGATGACGTTTACCTATTGGCCGATCATCTTCTCCAAAGCCTATGCCGCAAGTATCGCAAGCCGACAGCGGAACTGACCGACGTCGCGCGACATTCACTGAAAGCGTATCATTGGCCGGGTAACATAAGGGAATTTTCCCACGTACTGGAGCGAGCCGTGCTGCTGCAGGAAGATGGCAAAATAGGCATAGAACACTTAGGCCTAGGCGCTGTGGTGGAGCCGAGCGCGACGGGGCATTCGCCGGCTATTGACCTCGACTGCACGCTCGGAGAATTAGAGCGTCGCGCCATCGAACACGCAATGCGCAGGACCGAGGGCAATGTCTCCAAGGCGGCCCGGATATTGGGAATAAGTCGAGGGGCCCTGAGAAGACGACTGGCTTCAGAGTGAGTGCCGCGTTTGATATTCAGCCTATTTGAGTAAGTGATCGAGGCACAGTATCTTCGGCATCGAGCAGATCCTATTGAAGCGTAGGTTCCGTACGTTGGTTTTTCCCGGCGGGTTTTCGTTTTCTAACGCCTGCCCGCGTTTGTCACCAGTCCTTCCGCTCGACGCGTGTGTTTGGGGTCTGACTTCGTCAGGGCCAGCGATTCCTTCCCGACGCGTGCACGAATTCTCCCGCAAGGAAATGGGCGAATGCTTTATCGGATCCACAGACAGCGGGTGCACGGAGAGGTCACTCACGGTGCTTGATGGCCTGCAGATGCGACATGGCAGAACGTAAGCCATTGGGCGATAAGTAATTGCGCGAAGTGTTGCCGGATTTGGCTGCCAACCTGGCAGAATGGCAGGCAAAAGCCTGCGACGCCGTTACCGCGTAACCTGCTGCAAATCAGCAACTTATAAACATCTCCGGTTTTGGCACGCTCACTGCAATAGGGAATTGGTGAACAGTCAGTCGAACGGAGACTGATGATTGTCAGCAACGAAGTGTTAGTACGATTCAATATGCGGAGGTGTGATCATGTTGCCAGTTAGATTCATTACTCGTCGCCCCTTGAGTGAGTTCAGCCGCGATCTATACGAAGCTCCATTCCAGGCAATGGAGAATCTTCTCGAAAGCAACAACTGCTGCGTAGGTAAAATGCGTATCGATTTTCGTGAGGAGGCTGATCGCTACGTGATCGACGCGGATCTTCCGGGTTTCACCAAGGATGATTTGGATATCACGATCGACAGTGACATTCTCACTCTGAGTGCCGGTAAATGCCAGGATAAGTGCGAGCAAGAGGTAGTGGAAAACAGGACCTACCACGTCCGGGAACGCCGCAGCGGTGAGGTTTCCCGTATGCTCAAGCTTCCGTCGGACGTCGACGCTTCCAGCATTACTGCTTCTCTCAAGAACGGTGTGCTGAGCGTGGTCCTGGAGAAATCTGAAAACGCCAAGCCGCGCAAGATTGACGTTGCCGGCGAGTAGAGCAAGTTCTATCTACGTGTAGCGTCTGAGCCCCGTTTCTCTCCAGTAGATTCGCTGTGTTTGACGCTACGGTTGGACTTACAGCGCTGTAGAGAGCGCGATAGCACACACAAACCCAATGCCCCTGCCCCACCAAAACCGGGCACCGTCTACCCCAAACGGTGCTCGGTTTACGTTGAAGGCGGCCATCACACGGCAGTATCCCAGTGCAATCTTCGTTCACGAGAGGCGTCTGAGTGGCCGGCCTTTTGCTGCGGACTTTCGTTGCCTGACGCTGCGCTTGTACTTGGGGTGTCATGAGGCATGCCAAGAACCCTGATGTTGACGTGGCGGCAGTCAATCCTCTGAAGCATTTGCAGTTAATAGAGTGTATGGTTGCCTTGAGCAAGCGCCATTCAAGTGCAGCGTCTGACGCCCGATTTTCTCCGGCAGATTCTCGGGGTTGCCGCTACGCTTGCGTTGAGAACGCAATGAGAATGAGGAAGTTCCCCTCCCCAGAGCCGAACGCGGTGTACCGCAACACCGTGTTCGGTTCGCTTGCGCCGGTTGCACTCTGGAGCAAGTTCTATTCGAGTGCAGGTTCAAACCCTGGATTTCTCCAGTGGGCTTTCATCGTTTGATGCAGTTGGGGGGAGGGAAATAGCGCTTTATTGTTCTGCCGGCGAGTCGCTCTCGTCTCGACGGGCGACGATGACCATCCCATACTTGTCTGCCTGGGCAATCATCTTCTCCTTTTCGATTACAAAAGTGCGTCCGGCCTCAATGACGAGCATCTTGGCACCGTGTTTCTTGAGATTCTCAATGGTGTCAAGCCCAACGGTAGGTACATCGAAGCGCATATCCTGATTAGGTTTGGCAACTTTGATGAGTGCCCATCCTCCGTGCCGACAAAGCTGTCCGGCGCGCTCCAACATTCGGTCAGTACCTTCAATCGCCTCAACCGCTATTACCTCTTGCTCCTTGACGGCGATTGATTGACCGATGTCGAGCCGGCCCATTTCCTTGGCAACGGGCCAGCCGAATTCTATGTCGCGCTGCTGAGCAGCACTCGGCTGACTGCGGGTCAGCACACCTTCCGATGCCATAGCGTCCATACAGTACTTCACGCAATGCTCCATGTGGATACCGTTTTCCGTCATGATGTCTGCCACAGTGCACAAGATCGAATCGGTCCTTTTGTCCGGCGTGCGGAAGAACCACAGCTTGATCGTTGTCCAGTCTGGCAGATACCGTATCACACGAAATCGGCCATACATCTCGCTTTTCTTCACTGAGCCTGCGAGGATTGCCCGAAACGCGCGTTCGCGTCGCAAAACTCGGATGAATCGTCCGAGTTTGCTGACCCCACTCCAGTAGAAGCTGTCGGCCATCTCGGACAGAGAAGGATCGGCAAGCCCGCGCAAACCGACAACGACTACACGTTTGCCTGCGCGCTTGGCACCTTCGACTACCATCAACGGCATAGCTCCGCCGCCGGCAATCAAGCCAAGCGTGTTGTTTTCTTCTTCTGGTGCTCTTATTGTGCCTACCGTCTTGGTCATTACCTAACTAGAGCAAGCTTGATTCAAATGTGCCATCTGACGCCTGGTTTTCCCCGGCAGATTCTCAGCGTTGACGCTTCATTGGGGTTGATAACGCTCTAAAGACGCTTCAATGTGCGCCGCAAGCGAGGAGCAGGAGCACGGTACACGAAGCTCTCAACCGTTTGCCTTGGACTCGGCCAGCGCCTCCTTCAGCGACGCGATTTCCTTCTCCATCTGCCGCAGTTGGTTCCTCATTTCGGGCAGCTTAAGCACGGCCACCATTTGCCGACGAGCTTCAGCAACAGGCACGGCCGGGGATCCGAGCACGGCCTCGCCAGGTTTCACAGAACTGTTGACGCCGGCCTGAGCCAATACTTGCGCGTTGTCACCAATGCTCAAGTGCCCAACGATTCCCGCTTGACCGGCGATGGTCACGTGGCGCCCGACGGTTACGCTTCCGGCCAAACCGACTTGAGCGACGAACATGCAATCGTCGCCGATCTCACAGCCGTGGCCTATGCAAATTAGGTTGCTGAACTTGGAACCGGAGCCGATCTTGGTTGTTCCGAGCGTACCTCGATCGATGGTGCAGTTGGCACCGATCTCCACGTCATCGCCGATTTCTACGCTTCCGGCCTGTGGAATCTTCAGCCACTTCTGACCAACCGGTGCATAGCCCAATCCATCTTCGCCTATGACCGTGCCTGCATGGATCATTACCCGATGGCCGAGTTTACATCCTTGGTGAATAGCAATGTTGGGACTGAGAACAACGTCGTCGCCGATTGTAACGTTCGGACCGATGTATACTCCCGGGTAGATAGTTGCGTTGTCACCGATAGAGGCTCCGGCGCAAATGGTGACTCCCGGAGCGATGTTGGGGTTGTGACCGATTGTCGCAGTCGAATCTACGTGCGCTCCTGCGTGCATTCCCCACTGAGGGTGGCTTCGGTGGCCATGGATCTTCACAATAGCAAGAGTGAGAGCCAAGTATGGATCGCTGCAGATAATCTGCGGAATCTTTGCGTCCAGAGTGGGGTCGTCCTGCATGATTATGGCAGAAGCTTTTGTCGAGCTCACCCGGTCTCGATATTTGACGTTTGCAAGGAAGGTTATCTGCCCCTCGCTGGCGGCATCGAGTGTGGCGCACCCGGTTATGGTGCGTTCCCCGTCTCCACGGACCTCGTTCGGCAAGCCTTCGTTTCTGAGATGCTCCGATAGTTCAGCTAATGTCAGTGGACCCACAGTGTACTCTTTCAAGAGAGTCTTCTCATTGCCAAGGGGGGCATCTTAGGCATCCGACACGATTTCATCAACGAAGATAGACGGTCTGGGCGGGATTCGAGGTTCTTTGCCAGCTCTACGGCAACAAAACCCGCACTTGGTAGGGCAGGCACGGCAAAACTTTACCTATTTTCACAGAGCTACCAGTCATGCAGTCCTTCAAGTCATCCTTACCACTTTGTTCGAGTCTCGTAACGATAAGATTACGACGAACGCCCATCAGATTGACAACAGCGACTCCTCGGCCATCGGCCGTAGAGCGGCAGTAGACGCCGTTGGCCAGCCGACCATCCTCTTCGCGCACGGCAAAGAAAGGTGGGTGTCCTGCGCCCTTGCAGAGAATACGGGCGAGCTCTTCGGCTAGTAGGTCAGTCGGCGTGCCGGCGGCCGTTGCGGCAGATGTCGAAATCGGATGATCACGTCCACCGACGATAAGAGTCGGGGAGTCTTGGCCACTGTTCAGCCGCTCGAGGCTTGGAGTGAATGCGACGACGGGGTATCGATCGGCAAGGCGCTGTGTCAGTTCGCCAGAGCGATGACGATCACCGACGATCATCAAATCGAAACCGATCTGCTGTGCCAGGAGCGAATCGAAGAGAGCATGTGCGTGCGTCGACCATCGATTGGTATTACGCGACTCAAGTGCATCAAACCCCACAACGACGAGCAAAGATCGCGTGCCTCTGAAGCGATCGATCACTTCTGCCAAACGAAGTTGATCAAGAGCCGTGTGGGCTGCACACAACATTCGCTGCGGATTGGAAAGCAAGGACTCCCAGCCTGAAGGGCTCCCGTCGCGAAGATCTCTCCATCCCTCTATTATTCCCAATTTCTGCCCGTCTATTGCCTGAATCCACATTGCCGCCTTCAGCCGCTCGTTCTCGAACTTGGGGATTCCTTCAGGAATCGAACAGCCGATACGCACAACAGCTTCCCCGCCCGACCAGCCACGATACAAGCTCGCCCGAGCCAGCATCTCCGCCCAGCTTTCCTCAATCGGAGAATCCAGTATCGCGCAAGTCAACCCATCTGCGAGGCAGGAATCACGATCGGCCGCGGGGCGGACGAGCGATTCAAGCGTTTGTGGGTATAGCCATGAACTACAATTCTCCTTTGGAAGCTGAAGGTTACCTTTGCGATCAACTCGTGCTATTCTTAATGGCCCGATCCCCAGCAACCTGCAATGCCTTCGAATTGCATCCTGGTCGTCACTAGTAAGCCCACGTGCACGGCCATTGGCGTAAACACGAAACCCCGCACCGGCCAGCAAGTCAAGATCTCCGAACCATCTTTCCGTCTGCGTGAAGGTGGAGCGATCCGCAAAAGTAAATAGAGAAGGGGGCGAACCCTCGGACACGAGTTCGGGCCAACCTCTCCAGTCGACAGTGATCCTATGGGGTTTGAAGTCTGAAAAGCACGGCGTGAAGTCGCCTGATAGGTGTGCTTCCAGCCAACTCAGCAAGTGGTCGAGTTGCTCGGCAGAGAGCACGCCTCGACCGTTCTCTCTCAGGCGTAAATCCCGTTCAACCGTGCGTGCGGTCTTCATAGCAACGGCCAAAGTGGCCCTATGATACGGCTCTGCCATCCAGCCATAATAGAGATGCTCGGTGAGGTCCTCTCCAGGCAACAACCGTCGCAGGCACGCCTTGCACTTACCCAGTCGAATGGAATAACCGGCATGCTCATCCACATCCGCCGATGCTGATACAGCAAGCAGTAGAGAAACCGACATCGCCAGGATCGACCGAGGAAATCTGAGAGGTTTCGCCGACTTGTACACAGCAGATCTCCACACTAGAGCAAGCTCGATCCAAGTATAGCGGCTGAACGTCTGCTTTCTCCGGTGGGTTCCGGTGGTTTGACGCTACGCTTGGACTCACAACGCTATAATCACTTTGACCAGAACTTCCACCAGGGTTTTTCTGTTCTTCTCCCCGACATGACACCCACCTCGACACCAACCTTGGGCAACTTGCTTCGCAGAGAAAGCAATCTACTGCGAGCAAACCGCTGTGGATGATCTCTATACGCATGTTTGGACTGACCGGTGTGGAACGCAGTCTCCGGAGGAACCTCATTGTCCGCAACGTAGAACTTCAGAGCCTCGTCCAAGCATTGAGCAGCCCGGAATTTCAGCCATCGTTGCTCAGCCGCGTCCGGCGTGGAACCGCCGGCCTCCAGAAGCATGTTGTACAGCGTAATCCACTGCGCAACGTCGATCACTTCCGATGGCTCGGGTGAGTCGTTGATGGGAGTGCAATCCGACAGGGGATCCACCGGTTTGGGTTTGTCGTCTGTCGCGAAGAAATACTCGCAGGTGCCGGCGCAATTGCCGCAAGTAGCTGTAAACCTGACGATTCCCGAGCAGCTAGTCTCCTGGGGGATAGATGGATCAACTGAGCCATGCCGACACATGCCGCACGGAGTAACCAGCAGATAAAGGTGCGCCTCTGCCAAGCTGTGAACACGAATTTGGTTTTCCGGCATAACGAATCGGTAGACCTCCTGTCTCCATTCGCCGACTACATTTCACCGACCAGCAGCTTCACACGGAATCGCAATAGAACTACGGAAACTACCGCGCTAACCTTCGTCCTGCCCAGCATCATCCTGACCAGACCCTGCGGGCTCTTCATCACTCTTGGTGTCACCAACAACTGGCGGCATAGGCAAATCAAGCAGCGTCACGACTGCCTTGATGGAAAGTTGCTGCATCGCCGCCATGTCCGGCTGCTCCCCCTCGGATGCTGCATCCATCGCCTCGTCGAGATCATCAACCATTTCCTGGAGTGATTCCTTAGCGATTTCCCAATCATCCGCAGATGGAACGAACGGGTGTTCCAACTTCCAACTACCGTCTTCCAGAAGAACTTTGACCTCTGCCTGCCGAGCCCCACCGGCAACCAACAGATTACCCTGTACCAAACCCTCTTCCACTTCTGTGAGATTGTCCAGGGCGATGGAGCCGGCGTTGGCAAACTGCTGCTCTGCGGCCTGTTTCGTACCTGGCATGACTTTGTCTGCTGCCTCGAGCATTGCCGCAAAGCTTGCCCAAAGATCATCTTTCAGCAAGAAGTAATCAACTGCCACCTGTTGTTGAGCGGCCACGCAGTATTTCGACAAGCCGCTGAACTTGTGGTCAGCTACATCTTTATTGAACTGCTCCACCAACTCGCTGATGGGCTGCTGAACTTCGGGGCGCAAGGTGCTGGTGTCATCGGTAATGTCTGCTTCATCAACCGCAGTCTCGCCAGAGGCAACCTCCTCACCCTCAGTCGTAGCGGATTGCTCAGCAGCGACCTCCATATCACTGCGCATGTAGATGTCCGCGCGGCCTTTTGGAACTCTGTCCTGTAACGCAGGGGGGTAGCTGCCCGCGGACGGCAGAAGATGGCCATCGGCCGAGCCCATATCGTAGTTGTATATGTCTTCCGGTTCCGACTCTCGACAACCGCTCGCGACAAGACCCGATACGGTCAAGGTCAGCATTAGGGACACGAATCGCCGCGCAAACATATTCCACTCCTCATGCATCGAAAGCCACTATCACGGACTAATGCTCGGCACACCGTTTCCACTGGCCGAATTAGCGAGAATATTGACCTTAGGGCGCCTAGTCAACTGCCCCTGGCAACCGGCAGAGGCCAAATGCAGGCTCAGCGGACCTTAGGCATCTCACCGCGGTCCAGACGGCCCACATAGTCTGCCGCAGCACGTCGATAGCGGGGGAACAGCAGCAAGGCCGCTGGAAGGTTCACCAGCACCATTGCTCCACATAGTGCATCGCTCATGTCGTATACGATGGAGAACTTGCGTACGGCACAGCATGACAGAAAGACCACGAGCAAATAACAAAACTTGTAGGGCAGCACGAAGGAGGGGCCAAAAACGAATTCCACACCGCGTTCGCCGTAATAGCTCCAACTGATCATGGTGCTGAAGGCAAAAAGAATAACACCAAGCGTAACCATGACCTTCCCCAGCCCATATACGCCCGTATCAAAGGCAAAGCGAGTCATGGCTGCACCATCCAGTCGAAGGTGAACCGACGCTCCGATTTCCACCTTGCTCTTCGCCGCTTCATCCGAGTCTGCGAGGTTAAGGATCAGCCGAGGACTTCCCAGCCAATTCTCCGCCTCCCCCTGTGGACCGTCTATCTTGGCCACGACGACACTGGCATCCTTTCCCTGCACCTGCTCGCTGTGGGGCTGCCAGATGTCCAACTCGCCGCTGGTTGCTATCTCCGCGGCGTAGACCTTTTGGAATCGTAGGGGAAGCTTGCCGGCAACTTCAATAAAGACGGTATCACCATCTATCGCCGCCACATGCCCGACCGGTGGACGGCGGTTCACGCCACTGGCCAGTATGACCAGTGCTGTCATTGTGCATATCAACAGCGTATCGATGAACGGTCCAATGCCCGCAACCATTCCCTCCCGTACTGGCTCGTCGGTCTTGGCTGCGGCATGGGCAATGGCGGCCGATCCTTGACCGGCCTCGTTGCTGAATAGAGCTCGGCGCAATCCCTGCGTGAAGGCAACGGCCATCGTGGATCCGAGAAACGCGCCACCGGCAGCGGCAGGCGTGAACGCTCTGCGCACGATCGATGCGAGCATCTCTGGCACCTGATCAGCGTTGACACCAATAATGTAAAGTGCGCCGATCACATAAGCTGCACACATAAGCGGCACAAGTTTACCGGCAACACTGCCAATGCGTTTGATCCCGCCAATGATCACCAACCCTACGAGCAGCGCCAGCAGCAGACCAGTCACCACGCCGGTTTGGGTACTCGGCAGGCCAAACTGAGTGCGCATGAGTTCGGCCACATTCCACGCCTGGAAGGAGTTGCCTGAACCAAAGGAGCAGACAAAGGTTAATGTGGCAAAAAGCAAGGCCATCGCACGGAATAGGGCATAGCGAAGCGGTTGCCCTTTTTTCTTCGCCGGCTCTGCCAGCCCCTTCTGCATATACCACATAGGCCCACCGGCAACGTCTATCTTCTCTCCCTCATGGCCTGCCGGCATGGGGTCAGCCTTTTCGTGTCGAAACATGGTAGCCAGCCCACATTCGACGAACTTGATCGCCATTCCGAAAAAACCAACCACCCACATCCAGAATATGGCTCCCGGCCCGCCCACTTGAACGGCAACCGCCACGCCGGCGATATTGCCCAGCCCGATAGTGGCCGACAAAGCTGCACAGAGGGCCTGAAAATGGTTGATGTGACCTGCGTCCTCCGGCTTGTCGTAGTGGCCTCGAATAACGCCGATCCCGTGCGTCAGCACTCGGTACTGAACCATCTTGGTCATGACGGAAAAGACGATCCCGCAACCAAGCAACAGAAGGAAAAGCGGCAGACTCCAAATATACCCGGCGAAGCCGGCAGCAAAGGCTTCAAGCTTTTCCATCGTTTCCTCCTGAGGCAGCAGGTCCAATCCGAGTCGGCGCGTCGCGCCGCGGAAAGCACGAACAGTTTCTGTACAGTTGGAGCAAGCTCCATTCAAGTGCGGCTCCCGGCTTTCTCCGTTGGACATCGCTATTCGACGATCCACCTGAACGAGCAACACTCTGGAGGCCGAATCATAGAGGAATTCTGATTTCGATGGAAGGCGAATGTTTACGCTGCGACAACTGCGGTCCCTGTTTTTTCTTGAATTGCATGGCTGCACAGTTTACTGGTGTGTCTCCGGTACAAAGACATAGTGGTCTGGACCCCGGGATGAATGCAGAGTGAAGTAACTGACAGCTATTAAGAGGCAAGGTATGCCCATCGACGACGACACTGGAATCGGATGCAGCAAGGAGAACTGGGGCTCCAAAATGGGGGTCATCTTGGCGGTAGCCGGCTCAGCGGTCGGTCTTGGGAATTTCCTACGGTTTCCCGGGCAGGCGGTCAACAACGGCGGCGGAGCCTTCATGATTCCGTACATCATCAGTTTTCTCCTCTTGGGTATACCAATAGCCTGGTGTGAATGGACTATGGGACGCATGGGCGGACGCATGAACCAAAACAGCGCCCCCGGGATCATGTACTCCATCTGGCCCAAGGCCCCCGCAAAAGGGCTGGGGGCGATGGCTCTGCTGATTCCTGTGGTTATCTACATGTACTACGTCATGCTCGAAGCCTGGTGCCTCGACTATTGCATCGAGTTCGCTCGAGGCGGGTTTGCCAAGATGTTCGCCAGCGCCACTGTCAACGTCGCTGACCATGCATCGGAAGTGTCGGCGGTTGTTGCCAAGACAGGAGCCCACTTCAGCAGAACCTGCGGTCTCGAACGACACGGACAACTGTTTACCGGAAACAGCAGCATGCTTTGGCTCATGCTCGTGTGCTTTCTAGTGAACTTCGTAATCATCTACCAGGGTGTGACTCGCGGTATTGAGAAATTCTGCAAATGGGCCATGCCGGCCCTTATCATCTGCGCTTGCGTCATTCTCATCCGCGTTCTGACACTACCGAACATCGGCTCTGGTCTGGGATTCATGTGGAATCCTGATTGGGTCAAACTCAAGGATCCGTCAGTTTGGCTTGCTGCATCCGGGCAAATCTTCTTCAGCCTAAGCGTCGGCTTCGGGCTGATACTTTGCTATGCGAGCTACGTGCGTTCAGATCAGGATGTCGCTCTTTCTTCGCTGAGCGCCTCCAGCACTAACGAGTTCTGCGAAGTGATCCTCGCCGGCCTCATCGTGGTACCCACAGCATTCCTCTTCCTGGGAGCAGAGAACGCCAAAGGCAGCACTTTCGGGCTGGGATTCATCACTATCCCCGGCATCATGCACTTCATGCCCGGCGGAGGTTTCTTTGGTGCTGTGTGGTTCGGACTTCTTTTCATAGCGGCGGTAACCAGTTCCCTGAGCATGCTGCAGCCGGCCATTGCATTCCTCGAGGATGGTTTTGGGCTGAGGCGACGTCAAAGCGTGGCGATACTCGGCGTTGTTACGCTCATCGGTGCTGCCCCTATTGCCTATTTCACAAAAGGCGCCCTTGCACTCGACCATACGGACTTCTGGTGCAACCTGTTGATGATCGTAGCCGCAACTTGCCAAGTACTCGTTTTCGGTTGGGTCGTTGGAGCCGAACGCGGGGTCAAGGAGCTTAACCGTGGATCCGATCTGCCTATTCCATCATTCGTAGCCATCATCATCCGCTTCGTTACGCCGGCTTTTCTCATTATCATACTAATCGCCTGGTCCTACCAGACGCTTCCGGGATATCTCTCAGGCATGAACCCCGTGGCTCAACAGTCGAAGGCAGAAGCAGCCGTATACACCGCCGCGATTGCCGAACACTTCGCAGAACAGGATTTAACCACAGAGCAACTTGACGCCAAGACCAAGGAGATACTCGCGCCGCTCATCGAAGAGGATACGCTCGAAATCGATCTCGCGAAGTTGCCATCCTGGTTGGCGCAACACCAAGAAGACGCCGCCCGAGCCGGCAATAAGGCCGCTGAAGATGCGACTATCGCCCGACTTGTGCTGGCCGGTATCATTATCTTCTACATACTACTGGTGGCATTAACCGACTTGGCTTGCCGCGGTCGAATCGGACGAACAATCCGTGAGGCCGAACTGGGCCAGGAGAGCAAGGAGGCTGAAGCATGACGATTTCCACCTGCCTGGTAGCGCAGACAACCACTGACACGACTGTCCAGCTGACGACGGGCGGGGCAGCGATAATGGCCGGCAGCATTGTTCTTGTCTGCGGGCTGTGCCTATTCTGTCTGCTGCGAATCCTGCGTGGCGAAAGCGATAGCAGCGGATGACTGCTGGCTCCTCACGGGCCCGCCGTCTCCAGCTCTATTGTGAATAACTCAAAATCGGATAGATCAACGATATTGTCGTTGTTCAGGTCAAGGCATTTACAGAGTCCATCACCAGTGTCTCCAAGACACCGTTGCATCCAGGCGAAATCGACTAGATCAACATCTCCGTCTCGATCGTAATCGCCGTCATCGCAAACGGGGCATAGACCGGTGAAACAGTTGGTAAACGGCCCTGCCCACACTCCAGTTGCGGTAACACAATTCGCCTCATACTGATTGCCTTGGCAGTATGTTCCCAAACAGCATGCACCAAGAGGCTGTTCACAGGGATTAGGATCGCAAGTAGTGTTCGGACCGCTGAAAACCGCACCGGGCTGATCGCACTCTGCCTCCAACACTACGGAGCAACTACCGTCAAGTTGGCAGCAGGCACCGGGATCGCAAACGTTGTCATCACAGTCCGTCCCGTGCCCGGCATATACACCGCCAATACCATTAACACAGGCGTTTTCCTCAACGTCAGTGAGACAGCCGCCGCCGAAACAGCATGCCCCTGTCGGTTCCGGACAGTTGACCTCTTCGCAAATCATCCCCGAAAAGAATGTCTGGTCGCCGGCTTGGCAGTTCTCTTCATCAACATCATCTTCACAGGGTTCATCGAATGTACAGCATGCTCCTGGCTGGGCCGCACATTCCACGACAGCCCGCATTGCGACGTCCCCCGCCCACAACACGCACGGGCAGAAATCCATCCATCCTCCCGTAGCCTCTTTCAGAATGTTTCTCCCCAAAACACAGCCATCCAAGTCGCGAACTACACTGGGGCCGCCGTTGCCCACATCTGTGGGATTATCGAACTCCAGTGTAACAATGAACTGCTCTCCAGTCGTTACTGGAATATCCATAGGCACCGCCTGGGCCTCATCCATGTGGGCGAAGACATTGAAGAAGCCGGGCGTGAGAGTCGGCGCCTCCAGATCCATCTTCACTGTGCCTGGATTGGGAAATGTTGAGCCCTCATAAACACGCAAGGCACTCTCGATCGTCTGCGGATGCCCCGAAGTACCCTCCCACCATAGAATATGGATTTCCACAATGGAACCATCACAAGGAGACGTCAGCATTACTCCGACCTCCTCATAGGGAACGAAGTTGCCAACTATAGCCACCTGACTGAAATCGGTAACACTGTCGTTCTGCAGTGTATACCTATCCCCGCGCAGAGAACTCTCCGCCTCGGCAGCGATCATCGGTACATCAGCGGCGTATTCCACATCCCCAAGCGTGACGCGCCGACTACTATCAGTTCGTGATTCCTTCCCGACAGCTGAATTCGACCAAGCCGCGCAGAATGCCAGTGCAGCGCACAGTCCGAGCATACCTCTCCTTGATGTTTTCATCTCAAGCCCTTCAGTCCATGTAGATTCAACTTCAGTGGCGCAGGCTGATCTCCTCATTGCCTGCTCACATACCCCATCTCTGGTTATTCTAGGCTTTGACCGAGCGCCGTTTCAACCGGGCCCTTATCGGAAGATGAAATCGCCTTGCCCGTGCATCGAGATGTGCCATACTGCACACTGCCTGTCCACTACAACCACCGCCGTGCCGGACAGAATAGTAGCGGGCTCTGGCGCAGAGGCTCGCGAGGCGTCAGTTTACCGGTCTGTAGCGGCTGATTATTCGAGCAGCCACCCTCATGCCATCAGCGGCGGCGCTCACAATGCCGCCCGCGTATCCTGCCCCCTCACCCATTGGATACAGACCGGACATATTCACAGACTCCATACTCTGTCGATCGCGAACGATTCGCACGGGTGAACTCGCCCTGCTCTCGGGAGCCGCTATCACGCCATCGCTTCCAGAGAAGCCGACCAACTGCTTCTCCAACATTGGCAAACCTCGCATAAGCGCAGTGGTTACGAATTGCGGAAGCATCCCCGCCAACTTGCACCAACTCGCACCGATCGGATGGCTGTTCAGGATGGCGCCGTCGGACGTTCGTCCGGCAAGAAGATCGTTGCAGCGTTGAATCGGCACGCGGTACGTGCCCCCTGTTTCGGCAAACGCCAGTGCCTCCCACTTTCTTTGGAAAGCCAAACCAGCCAGAGGATCACCACCGTACTCCGCCGGATCGACACTTACGACAAAACCGCTATTGGCAAAAAGACCACGACGACTCGAACGACTTGCCCCATTAGTCACGATCAATCCGTCGTTCTCGTTGCACGGCAAGATTGCTCCTCCAGGACACATGCAGAAGCTGAACAGATCACGACCGGGTGAACAAGCATTCTTTGCTATCAACTGATAGTCTGCAGCCGGCAGTCGGGAGTCGCCGGCGGCACTGCCATACTGCCATCTATTCACAAGATCCTGTGGATGCTCAATGCGGACCCCGAATTGAAACGGCTTGGCTTCCAACGAGACACCCCCCTCATGCAGCGCATGGTAGGTGTCACTCGCCGAGTGTCCGATGCCCAGCAGCACGGGATTGGCAGATACGCGATCTCCATTCACGACAAGACTGGACAATACCCCATTTGCCGCTTCGAACACCTCCACACGCTTCTCAAAGAGAACTTGGCCGCCCAATCGCTCGATTTCCAGGCGAATCCGCCGACAGATTGTTGGAAGACGATCACTGCCAATGTGCGGTTTACCGTCGATCAGGACATCCGGGTTTGCCCCAAACCGGCACAGGATTCCCAGCACGTCTCGCACTTCAGCACTACTGATCCGGCTATAGACCTTACCATCACTGTATGTTCCGGCGCCGCCCTCTCCGAAAAGCAAATTCGATTCCCTATTGAATTTTCCCTCACGGTAGAACGTGTGCAGCACGTCCCGATGCCGCATACGCACATCTTTACCACGTTCGAAGACAATCGGTTGATAGCCGTATTGAGCCAAGCGGAGCGCTGCAAACATCCCGGCAGGGCCGAAACCCACGACGACCGGGCGATCGCGCAACGGTTCGACTCCTGGCTCAGGGATGGGAACATGTCGTACATCGATGATTGCCACATTACGGCCAGACAGACGCTGCACACAACGCCGCTCTGCTTCCACTCCCTCCTGTAGGCTCAACTCCACCGAGTACACCAATGAAAGTCTCCGCCCCCTTCGTGCATCCAGTGATCGTCTCACAATCGCAAAACGACCAATGGCAGACTCCGGCAGCTTCAGACGGGTGGCCACTCGAGATAGGATTGATTCCTCGCTCTCATCCAAACTTAACACGATGTTGCGAACAACTATTGCCATAGCGCTAATGTACCACCACCGCGGCCACCGGTCACCGTGTCTACACCCCAAACTGAGAAGATGCTACACTTGATACACAGATTAATGCTCCAACACCCTAGGACAGAATCCTCAGCGATAGAGGTAATCAGCATGATGCCAGAGAACAGCAGACCGACGTACGGCAACAACGGGTTGATAAGAAGCGTCGGAATATTCTGTGCTTCCAGTTCCAAGGTAAGTAAGAAGTACGTCGACTCAGCTGTGCAAGTCGCCCGAACGGTGGTGGACGCCGGGTGGACTATCGTATACGGCGGAGGCGGAACGGGGCTTATGGGTACGGTGGCCACCGCCGCCCTCAATGCCGGTGGACGAGTGGTCGGCATTCGCCCAACATTCATCTCTGATTTCGAGGGTGATCAACTCGGACTAACGGAGATGATTATCACCAAAACGATGCACGAACGCATTGCGCTTCTCTTCGAACGCAGCGATGCCTTCATCGTCCTTCCCGGCTCCTGTGGCACTCTGGATGAGGTCGTCCAGGCCATCACCTGGAAGCGGCTCGGCCTGCACAACAAGGCCATCGCCATTCTCAATCAGGACGGATACTTCGACCACTTGCTGGCCATGTTTGATCGAACAGTTGATGAACACTTCGTCGACCCTGCGTTTCGAGGATTGTACGAACAGTTAAAATCGCCTGATTCAATAGTGGATTACCTCAGAAGCTACGAGCCACCTGCGCGCATGGTCGTTTAGTGGCAGCGATTTCCATTGCATATCGGCCCCGGAGCGCGGACACTAATAGCAGTAACCGTTTTCCGGATGCAGAGTGATGATATCGGAGATTTCTTGGACATCTCTGTGGACGACGTTGTCCATACTCGACGCCGTGCTGGTGGCCTTGGCCATAGTGAGCATCCTGCGGCGCCGTCGCGAGCCACGGGCTATGCTGGTCTGGATTCTTGCCCTTCTACTGCTTCCCTTCATCGGACTTATTCTCTTTGTCGTAATGGGAGATCCCCGTATTGCGCGCACTCAGCGTCGGCGTTATCGGCAACGTCAGAAGCTGGAGGGATCGCTGAAGCAACACATTCAGAATCTCAAACAGCAGCACGGACATCCTATTTCCAGGGCTGGTTTGGCGGAGAACACAACAGATCTAATGACCATAGCTGCCCGGATTTCGAGAACGAACCCTACAATCAGCAACTCCGTGTCCATCTATCATGAGGACGAGCAGAACTTCCAGGCAATTCTCGCAGCCATAGAGCAAGCCAAGCATCATGTCCATCTGGAGTACTACATCTTCCAGCCGGACGAAACAGGCAAAACCCTACGAGATCTCCTTGTGCGCAAGGCTAATGAGGGAATACGGGTCCGAGTGTTGGTCGACTACATCGGAACATGGAATTGGCCGCGAAGTTTTCGCCGTTCCTTTGTTGATGGAGGTGTAGAGGTCGCCTTCTTTCTCCCCGTTGTGCCATGGCGTGGCCGGTGGCGTGTCAATATGCGCAACCACCGCAAGATTCTCGTTGTCGACGGCTTAATTGGGTTTACTGGAAGCCAGAACATAGGCGACGAGTATCGCGGACGTCTGGCCAAATACGGCCCCTGGCGTGATACGCACATGCGGCTTGTGGGGCCGGCGGTACACCAGCTTCAGGAGATCTTCATAGAGGACTGGCACTACACAACAGGAGAAGATGTCTCCGGAGATGAGTATTTTCCAAACCCAACCCAAGAAGGTGACCAAATCGTACAAGTAGTCGCCTCCGGACCTGACAGCACTACTCATCTTATGCATCACCTGTTTCTGTCGGCCGTCAGCGGTGCGAGAAAATCTGTAACAGTTCTCACTCCCTACTTCGCTCCAGATACAACGATGATCCTCGCTCTCCAGTCTGCGGCCTATCGAGGGGTGCGGGTGCAATTGTTAATTCCAACACCATCGAATCACTGGATGATTCTCTGGTCAGGAAGAAGTTTCTACGAGGAACTCTCGCAGGCGGGGGTGGAGGTGTACGAGTACGACCATGCTCTTCTCCACTCCAAGGTCGTAGTGGTCGATGACTCCTGGGCCATGGTTGGTTCTGCCAATATGGATCAGCGCAGCTTTCATATCAACTTCGAGGTTACCACTATCCTGTACAATGAGTTACTGGCCAAGGACCTGCAGGACGATTTTGAGGCCCTTTTGACGCGGGCAAGGCGCATCACATATGATTCTCTGCGCCAATGGAGTTTTCGCGAATCCCTTCTCTTGGGTATAGCTCGATTGGCTGCCCCGCTATTGTGAATGAATCAGGTCAACGCTTCGCGCAACCGGAGGCATTTTTCCATTAGTGTTTGAAACGCCTCCAACGGCCACTGAGTCGTAGCATCACTCTTGGCTTGTGGCGGATTGTCATGAACCTCCAAAAACAGCGCATCCGTCCCAACAGCGACAGCCGCTGATGTAAGAGTCTCTACGAACTCTCGAGCCCCGCCCGTGCTTGTGCCCAAACCGCCGGGCTGCTGACAACTGTGAGTAACGTCAAACACGACCGGTGCGTACCGCTTCATCTTTGGGACAGATGTCATGTCATTGACCAAGCGATTGTACCCGAAGAATGTTCCTCTCTCAGTCAACAGTACGTTGCTGTTGCCGACACTGGAAACCTTGTATACGGCATTCTCCATCTCCTCGGGGGACATGAACTGCCCCTTTTTGACGTTGACGCAACTACCTGTCTGGGCAGCAGCAACGAGTAGATCAGTCTGTCGGCATAGAAACGCCGGTATTTGCAGACAATCCACGTGCTTGGCCACTGTAGCAGCTTGGTCAGGACCGTGAATATCGGTTGTAACGGCATAGCCCAGTTCGCGCCGAACTTCGAGAAGGATATCGCAACCCTTCTCCAAGCCGGGTCCCCGGAAACTATCAACACTGGAGCGATTAGCCTTGTCGAAACTGGCCTTGAATACCATGGGTATTTCAAGTTTGGAGCATACTTTCCCCAAAGCATCGGCCATCCGCAGCGTATGATCCCGGGACTCAATGACACACGGCCCGCAGATGACTGCTAGAGGATTACCTGCCCCGATATTGACATTCCCAATGCTAGCCATTGAGTTACTCACCTGATTGCACACTCTCGATTCTCTGCGCACAGGCAGAGAAAGCACCTATCCGAACCAAAGCCTTTCAATGTAAGCTATGACCGTGCCGCGTCAATCGCCCCTTTGTCCGCGTCGTCGCATACGCTGCGTCCTGCGTTCGATTTGATCCGCACCTCGATCCACTTGTCTGCGCAGCCCACGATCCATCATCTTAGCCGATAAAGGCAACACCAAGCCCATTTCCACCAGTTTAGCATCCTGGCTCTTGAACGAGCAGGCGAAGGCATTGAGATCGGGGAAGACAACACGCACGCCACAAGTAGATAATCGCCTAGCCAAGAAAGCTCCGCCAGCAATGCCCACTGAAGGCAACTCAGCCTTATCCGCAGCCCTGGCGAAGCGTTCGCTGCTCAGGATGACAACGCACTTGTCGTGCCCCCGCGCCAACGCTCGCAACTGCTCCGCTCCCACATCAGTCAGCTGGTTGAGTTGCTCGATGCTTGGATTCAAGAGAGCGCTGAAGCTGGAAAGCAACTCTCTCCGAGCCAGGATATTGGTTCCCAGTGTGGCAGCTGAAATCTCTCCGAGTGCCGACAGCTGAGCTAGCACATCCCGAGCCAACTCATGGGCAGTGGCGAGAGCAACATTTGCATCCTTTTCCTTGTGGCCCTCGAACACAATCTGGAAGGCCTCGACTTGCCTTGGCTTCGCTCCGCGGATCATTTGCCCAAAATCTGCGCCAACGCGAAGCAGCCGCCAGAAGGTCGCTTCATCGGTCGGCGCAAGTCCTACATCTGCAACAGCATCGCGATATGCACGCCAGTAGGGAGGTTTTATGTTGAGAATTATGCCGTCCAGTTCAACAATGAGTTTCATTCGGTGCTCTCTTAGTGCCGACTGTGCGAGAATCGGTAAGAAATATCGCTTGCTGCCTCACGAATACCGCTGCGGAACCGATAGTCGGCTGGTACAACATGAGGATCGCGATTGTAATAGGTCGTCGGAGCCGTTCCAAACAAGGGCGCAAGTTGTAATATCCCGCCCACCGTCTTACGTGTAGGCTGTGGTTGGATTCGGATGTCGATGCACAACCCGACCAGGAGAAACAATCATGACAACAAATGCTCAACCAAGAAGAGTGGCGAACGTAGCGCCGCTGATGCTACGACTGGCGGTCGCCGGGATATTCTTCTTCGCGGCCGAACGAACAAGGTCGTTTGACAGAACACCTGTAGAGCCAATCGCGCCAAACTTGCCGAATGAGCAGCCCCACGCAGTCGACCCTGCCACAGTTGGAGATACAGACCTCCAGATGAATCTGAACTCCGGTGCATTGACGGAGAAGAGCAGCGCTCCGACGTGGCGACAGCTGACAGCTGTCGGCGAATACGCGATCGCGACCGTTATGTTTCTGGGATTTTTCACGCGGCTCATCGCCGTAATAGGGCTTGGTGCGGTCGCGTTCTCGGCTCTGGCCTTCAACGATATGGTTGCGTCTCCTGGGGCGACTGACCACTTGGTGGGCATGTATGCGTCCAACCCAATGGCAATGCTCCTGCTGGGTGCCGTGTTCCTATCCCTGTTGTTCTCCGGTTGCGGTCCCTTGGGACTAGACCGCCGATTGTTCGGCCGCCGATTGCCAACAGAGGAAGAGACTGCTTAGCCCCCCATTTCGACGCAGGGAGACCACACACTCCGCGTCGAAGCACCGCCCAGCACCGTCGCCTCCCCCGCGGCGGTGCTTTGTTACGTCAACCATAGCACCAACTGGCCAATCTGTTGTTGCATCGGTAGCATTGCTTTCCATGTCCCAAGAACCAAACCAGAAGCCAACAAGCGATCCAAGCCGCAAACGAATGTTCGTGATCGTCGCGGCCATGCTCACAGTGTGGTGTGCGGCCATTTACTTTCGGCAGGAGATCCGCGTCCGATGGTGGGGACATCAATTGCAGCATACGAGCGACACGAACAAGAGGATGTACTACCTGCATTTGCTGATGAGTACGGGAGATGCCGCTGTGGTGGTCGCTGAACGTCTCCTGAGTTCCGATGAGCCTGGCGAGCGATCACTGGGAGCCGCAATCCTCCACACCGCGCGCGGAGATCGATCGACAGAGCTGTTGATTCACACCTGCAATGATCCTGACTGGGAAACACGAAAAAGCGCTATCGCGGGACTGTCCTTGAGAAAAGACACGGTGGCCTTGGACGCCCTCAGGAACTTGGCGGATCACGCTGACGTGCGAACAGCCATGTTCGCAGTGGATCGTCTTCTTGCAGTGAATAGCCCGGAAGCCCTTATGACGCTTCGCTCGCTGGCTCTAAATCACGAGGAAGCGGGCGTCCGGGCCCAGGCCATTGTATCGCTGACTCAAGACCCCTCACCACAGACTATTGCTACGCTTATAGAATGCCTGAACGATGAGGGATGCTCTAAGGCACCGTTAGCTACTGAACAGAATGCCCTCGAATCTCTCCACGAAGCTCTTGGAAAACCGATCGTGCCAGCTGAATCGCAGGGCTCGATTTTTGGATATCCAAGCAACATGATCAGAGCAGCCGTGGCGCTGAGAACGTTGACGGGCGAGGAGTTTGGCTTCATTGAGGCATCGCCAGAAGACCGTGCAGAATCAGTGACAGCATGGCGACACTGGTATAACTCTCAAAACTAGAGCAAGCTCTATTCAAGTGTGACGTCTGAACTTCGGTTTTCTCCAGTGGATCCTCGGTGTTTGGCGCCATGCGTAAGTTTACAGTGATCCAGAAAGTCAATGTCAGCCAGGGCGAAGCATTCAAATGGCAAATGTCCAGCGGCAGGAACCAGGGGCCCGAGGCTGCTCTGGAAGGTAGCCTGCCCGATTGTCACTAGGCCTTCTGCTGAGCAACCCCGTGCAGAAACTTGCACTCCCATGCAGAACAATGCACTGACTTGGCCATCTCCGATGGGCTACTCCTCTGCAGTTACTCGGTCCCCCCTACCCTGGCTCACAGCCAAGTGAGAGCGTTTCTCGGCAAGCCCAGGTAGCTACGTGCTGCTAGCAAACAGTTCAAGCGGTATATCCGCGTGCAATAGTTTGCCCAATTACCCATATTCTGAAGACCAATGTTAATCTCGCAAAAATAGACATATAGCGCGTTATGACTCAAAGAGGCTCGTTTTCCCAGAAACTTCGTTCAGCATGTGCTTTGGCACGGTTCATGCAGTGTAGTGCGTGTGTTGATTTAGTCCTTTGCACAGTGAGGTTCAGCAGTGAAACGGTCAATCCTTCCAGGCAAGAGAGCATCTTTCAAAGTCGGTGACGTAGTGTGTCCCGATCAGATGCAGATCCTGCGACAGACCGGACCTGAACTGGCAATCAGTGGAACAGTGCTCTACTTGAGCGATTCCGGGGACCGCAAGAATCACTTTGCCATCGTGGATGTGCGAGGAATTCACACTCCGCTAATCGTCCCCGTCAATCGCCTGCAGTCTCACGTCGAGCAAGGTGTCGAGAGCAGCGAACGGCGTAGCAGCACTGAGTTTTCCGCGAGTCGCTCGACGATTCCCAGCAATCGATTCGATCTCGGTTTGTCGAATCCATCACGAGGAATGGTCGAAGAAAGGGCGGCAAGAAATCAATAGCCGATGCCACCCAGTGGCAGCTCTTTAAATGCTACTGGGAAATCTATAGTGCTCTCTCTCTCCCTCCCAGGCCTGGGGTGTTCTCACGAACATCCCTAGCCTGGGGCATTTTTGCGCGAGTGCTGTCAACAGTCCTTTGTTGACCGTTTCCCATAAGTTACTGCTTGAGCAATCAGGATGATTGCCGACTCCCACGGAACGGAATACAATCATTTCAATCCATTTTGAAAGGGTTGAACATGAGCGATGATGCGCTGCAGCGCACTCGAAACCAATTCGTCAGAAGATGGGGCGAAATGGGGGCAACCTGGGGTATAAGCAGAACAATGGCTGAAATCCATGCTCTTCTCTTCATCACCGGGAAACCACTCTGCACCGACGACGTGATGCAACAGTTGGAGGTCTCTCGAGGCAACGCGAGCATGAATCTGCGGCAAGTAGTCAACTGGGGACTTGCTCGTCGTACGCATGTGCGCGGTGATAGAAAAGAGTATTTTATCTCCGACCAAAGCGCCTGGGAGATGTTTGAGACAATCACGCGAGAACGCCATAGACGTGAAGTCGAGCCTATCATAGAGACCATCGATGATTGCAGAAGCGACCTCGCACAAGCTATGGACGCGTTGGACAGCAAGCAGAAGGCAACGGCGGAAGAATACGACCGCAGACTCAAGGACATTCAAGACTTCATCAGCGCCATGAACGCGCTTCTGAACATCGTCATGTCCACAGGCAGCAAGAGAATAGCCAAACTGCTGGCCGCCGCCGGCAAGTTTGCCCAGTAGGTGATGTATCCACTGCTGGCGCGGAGGAACAGGAATCTACTTCTTATCGTTCTTGGAGAAGTACTCTTGTGCCCCTGCTGGGTCCGCCCGAATCGCTTCATCGCCGGGGGTCCAGTTGGCCGGACAAACCTCGCCATGCGCAGCGACATGCTGATAGGCTTTAACCAATCGCAGCACTTCATCAATGCTGCGACCGACGGCTAGGTTGTTTACGTAGTAAGACTGAAGGATGCCACGGTCATCGATGATGAAAGTAGCTCTCGCGGCAACGCCGCTGTCGAGCAGCACTCCATAGCTCCACGCAATTTCCTTCTTTATATCGCTGATGAGTGGAAATGTAATCTGTCCTAGCCCCCCATCCGAACGTTTCTGCTTGGACCACACCTGATGAGAGAAATGGCTATCAACTGAGCAGCCGAGGACCTTCGTGTTGCACGCCTCAAATTCGTTTATACGATCACTAAGAGCGGTGATCTCCGTTGGACATACAAAGGTAAAATCCAAGGGGTAAAAGAACAGGACCACATAGTGTTCGTTGGTCTTGTGCTCGCCAATCGACAGAGTGCCGCTATCATAAGAAACTGTCTTAAAGTCTCCGTTAACTAAAGCGGGCCCTGAGAATGGGGGAGCAGTCTGACCAACCTGATTCAGGCCCATGTCTGACCGCAGACCATCGTACTCATCAAAATCATCATAATCTTCAAACTCGATCATTGGCGACAACTCCCACCTATGAGCTTTGCTTCGGGCACTGCAGCCGCACCCTAGACTAAATTCGACAGACCGGCGATGTTAGACGAATTGCAGCCTATGGACCAGAGTCGTTTACCATGCAAGGATACAAATCACATGGGACAGAACCTACTTCGGAGACACGAGCCGGTCGCCGGGCGGTAGTTCCCTCCCGCTGTTGATTCACTAGGAACTCTACCTGAACGCGAGTCACAATGACGGAAGCATCAATGTCAAACAACAGAGATTCATCCAAAATCGTCTTTCTCCTGGCAATCTCAACGTCTGCGCTAATCGCTGGTGGCTGCGCGGGCCCAAAGGTATACCGGAATCGTGTGGTGACAGGCCAAACAGATCCGGCGTTTCGTGACGTAAGGAGACTGGTGAAGGAGGCATGCTTTGCACACAGCTGGCCCGGAGCAAACGTGGGGCTCGTCCTTCCCGGCGGAGAACAGGTGGCAATCGCGGAGGGAATAGCGTGCCGCGGCGACAATCGCCGGCTCCTACCGTCTGACCGAATGTTCTCTGGGAGTATCGGCAAGACGTACGTGGTCGCGGTACTCTTGCAGCTGGTGGAGGAGGGATCAGTCAATCTCGATGAGAACGCTGCATCCTGGTTTGCGGGCGACGAATGGTTCTCGCACATGCCCAACAGCAAGACGATTACGCTGCGCATGCTGCTCAATCACACTACTGGTATTCCCAGGCACATAATGCAGCCAGCATGGCAAGCCACGGTTAAAGCAGAACCCGAGAAGATATGGAAGCCAGAGGAACTGCTCGCGTATGTGTTTGATATGGAGCCACTGTTTGCAGCCGGTACAAGTTGGTCGTATGCCGACACAAACTACATAGTAGCAGGCATGATAATTGAGCGAGCCACCGGCCAAACGTATTACGACGAATTGCGACGAAGAATCCTGATTCCGTTTGATCTTCACGACACGATTCCCGCTGACAAACCGACTATTGAGCGGCTCGTCTGCGGGTATACCGGGGAGAATAACATCGTAGGAATCCCAAGAGAAGTGGCCACCAACAATCAGTACAAAATCAACCCTCAAGTTGAGTGGACCGGAGGAGGTCTGGCAAGCACAGCTCTCGACCTCGCTTGCTGGGCCAGCCAGCTGTATGGTGGCAGAGTGCTCGATGTGGTTGGCCAAAACACAATGATGGACTGTGTAGCTATTCCAGATAGACCCGGACGAGCCTACGGACTCGGAGTAATGATTCGTCCGAGCAGACTGGGAACAGTGATTGGTCATGGTGGCTGGGTTCCCGGATATGTGTCGACGATAGCCTACTATCCGGCGTTGGGTCTGGCATTGGCCATACAGATCAATACGGATCAGGATGCGAAATCCCAGGACATCGAAGACCTCCTTGATAACATCGCCGAGACTATTAAGGAACACTCCAACTCTGGCCATTACAGCGTCACTAATCCAAACGTAGCGTCCAGCGCCGAGAATCTACTAAAGGAAACCAGGCATCAGACGCTACACTTGGATAGAGCTCGCTCTAGCCAAATCGAGGAAAACAAGAAGGCGGCATACCAGGTGCCACCTGGCATACCGCCTATGAAAGCAAGATGTCTACATGATCCCCTTGCGGACTACTGCTTGCCCTTGGCCTTGAGCAAATCGACACTGTTCCTGGGATTCAAGAGAAGGAATGAATGCCCCCCAACCTGCCGGTGATCAGCTCCCTTTTTGATGATGTCGATCACTTCGGACGGCTTCAACGTAGGATCAATCGCCAGCAATTTCCCAGCCAAGTTTGCCGCATTGGGAGATGCCATCGACGTCCCCGACATCTTCATCCGTTTACCACCTGGAACGTAACTCTCCACTTCGAATCCATTCGCATAAACCTGAACGGTACGACCAAAACTCGTAAAAGAGGTCGGATCACCAGCTTGATCCACGGCGCCAACCACAAGTAGATTGGGAAGATCGAACGAAGATGGAATGTCATCATCAAACTCCACATCATTGTCCGAATTCCCCGCAGCGGCCACAAAAAGGACTTCTGGCGCATTCTTGATAGCCTCATATAGTCCCTCTTTCTGTAGAGAGAACACCTCCCGAGCAATCTCTCGCCTCTTCTCAGCACTCGCTCCAATTCCGTTTTTCTCAAGAGATTGTTCTGCATCCTTCTGTGCCTCGCCCCAGCTCATGTTGACTACACGCACTCCATGCTGCTTGAAGTATTCGGCAGTGTCACGACATTTTGCCGCATCTCTCCTCCCCCACTCCACTGTGCGAGCTACGGGAATGGTCTTGTGGTCATAACTCAACCGGGCAATCAGAAGTTCTGCAAACGGATTACCGTCGAGCATTAGACCGGCTACGTGAGTTCCGTGAGTGTAGTTGCCCGCCAAACTGAGATCCTCAAGGAATCCGTCGACCTTCTCCGGCGAAAGCGTGCTGATGTGTCGCTTGAGGGCAGAGGCCTCCGGACTGTCAATGGCAGCCTGCAAATCCATGAGCCCCTTCAAGTAGTCGAGAATCAACGGCATGCGCGGTGCTGCTTCGCCCAATGGACACAGAAGCTCCTGGGTCTTCTCGGCGTGCACATTGTAAGCTATTCCATGCACGTCATCGATATAACCATTACCATCATCGTCCTTGCCATCCACAGTCTCATTGGCATTTACAAACAGCTGCTTCGCAAAGACCGATTCATCGGTCCCCGAATCCCACACTGCCACGCGGACGCCGTGGTAGTCCTCACTACCCGAAAACGTAACCCCACGCTCAGACCAGATGTTTGACTTGACGGTCCTATTGGCGTCAATCAGCTGTTGGTAGGCAGCAACCGTCTCATTCTTCAGGGGCAGCCGATGAAAGAGCATGAAATGCATCCCGATTACTGAGTGAGCCATGTCGGCACTGAGTTCGCCGGTTTTGTCCACTACCGGCTGCATCTTGCCCTGAATCAATCCAATGATCAGATTCTCACCAAAGATCTCCAGACGCCCCTTGGCATTCTGCACGGAATCCTCAATAACATCCCAGGGCATGTCCGACAGCCTTCCAACAAGATAGGCTTGAAATGCCGGTTTATAGGCAGGACTGCTTACATCGCCGTTGACTGCTTCGTAAGCGGTGATCATTGCCTGGGTCGTAAGGCCAAACATCAGTTTCTTGGCCTCCTTATCTTCAAGCTTGCGAACCTTCTTGATAAGCCGTTCAACCTCGTCGTAGTTCCTATCGAGCATGTGCACATTTAGTAACGTCGTGTACATTCCCTTTACAGTTGTTGCATCACCTATTTCATAACTATTCAAATCGGATTCAATATCGGTACGGATCTCCGCGGCAAGTTCTGAAACCTTCGTCTCTGATTTCACCAACTCCACCAAGTCTCCGGTAAACGGATATGTGTGCTGTGGCAATTCGTCCAACTTGGTGATCTTGATCTTGTTGTGCGTCTGCTGATCACCGACACACCCCACAAGCATCGCGATCACAAAACACGACAAAACTGACGGCAATAGGCGAAAACCAATATGCATCTTTCATCTCCTCTGGTTAGTTCAAGTCGACATCCTAGATCGCCGGGCACCCGAAAAACAGGTTGCCTTGCATTACCATGAATGCACGTGCATCTGCGTAAACCGGGCTGGCCCTCAGCTCTATCATAGTGTTCCTCAGGCTAGCGTTCGCTACGGAACGCCACAATTCGCAATTGTAAGAAACTGTGTGACCAGATCGGGCGTCCAGGAGTGCTCTCGGATCCTACGCTGCATGACGCCAGTCGCGTGAATCACTGCGGATTAAAGAAAAGTAACGCCGAGCCTCCCACCGCTACAATTGCTCCCACGTAGGCTCGCAGTGAAATGCGCTGCCTAAAGCCGATGGCCAATACAGGAAGAATGAACACCGGAGTAAGGGAGCAAAGCGTTTGGGCGACTCCCAGAGGGGCGCGATCAGAGGCCACCAGGGACATCCAAACGCCCAGATAGGGGCCAACAGCTGCTCCAACCGCCGTAAAAACGATTCCCTCGCGACGCGATCCGTATCTACTCGGTTTGTTGCCGGAATGTTTGTGGCACCGCTGCCTTATCTGCTGGATCACTAGAATGGGCAGTACGCCCAAACCTGCAAAGGCCATACGAATCAGAGTGGCAGCCTGCGGGCTCATGCGTGCCTCCTCTGCCATCCACCCGTGCCCCATCCCCTGCTTGCTCAACAGCAGCCCGCCCGCCTGGCAAGCAGCACCAACAAGTGCCAGAAAGATGCCGCGGATCGCATGAGGCCCCATGTTCGCCAAGGCTCCTCTACCCGGCCTTTCTATCACAACCCACGCTACCCCCAGAACCGTTATCACCACGCCCACCCACGCCAATGGAACCAGAGTCTCCCCCAACATCGCCCATCCAAAAAACGCCGCCATCAATGGCGATGTAGTCATTATCAACATGCTGAGACGTGGACCGATGTCTACAAAAGCAGTGAACAGAGCCTGATCACCAACGGCCAGCCCGATCACTCCAGAAGCCGCAAGCAGAAGCAGTTGTTCGCTATTGACTGCCGGAATCCAGCTTCCAGCAATCAAACGGTGGGTCACGCCAAGAAGCACAACGGCGATCACGATGCGCAACGCATTCACAACCGTCGGGCCCAGCCTCTTGCCGGCTGCCGTGAAAGTAAGCGATGTGGCCGTCCAAAGCACCGATGTCGCTATCCCGGCCGCCGGGCCTACATAATCTTGCAGTGTTCCAACCATACCAAAATCATAGATCCCGGCAGGCAAAGTGGCACGGAGCAATTGCCGCCCGCTGCCACAGGCGTCATGTGGGGTAGGCCTGTGGCCCCAAAATGCGACGCCGCTCAGCAACTAAGGAATGGCCAAGCCCTCACGATAGGCGAATCGTGCAAGGTCGACTCTGTTGTGCAAATCCAGTTTGGACATGAGATTGGTTTTGTGACAATCAACTGTCTTGCTGCTGATGTGCATCACCTTCGCAATTTCCTTAACAGACATGCCGCAGGCGATGTAGCGAAGTAGCTCAAGCTCGCGGCCTGTTAGACGATGCACATGCGACGTAGTCTCCTCCGCCAGTCTTGGTCCCTCAGGAGTATCCACCAAGCGAGCCCTGATCTCTGACGAATATCGCAACCAGCCCCGGTTCACCTCTCGAACAGCTTGGCTGATAGTGGAAAAAGACTCCCCTTTCACCATATAACCCCAAGCCTTGGCTTGAATTGCCTGTTCTATCAGGATATCGTTACTGAAAGCGCTCAGGAAGAGAAACCGCACATGAGGCAACTGGGCCTGCACCGTCTGCGCCGCGGAAAACACACATAAGCCCGGCATATTGATGTCACTCAATACGATATCAGGCTCGGTCTCCAGGATTCTCTCAACTGCAGTTTCAGCATCACATGCCTCACCCACTACAACCATATCAGGTTCAAGTTGCAGCTGAGCCGAAAGCCCTTCCCGAAATACCTCATGGTCATCAACAAGAAGAACCTTAATGGGATCGCCTACGCCCATACCCCTGTGTGCTCCCCAGCCTAGTCAACTAGCCAGATGCCGCGAATCATTGGGCAACACTACCAGGAGCTGAGCTCACAAGACCTTCCGACCACCGCACAGCTTCGCCGAAAGAAACGATCGTTCACCCTACCTATCCAACAACACGCAACTGGTTGCAAGGATACCGAAAATCACGGTGGCACGCCACCCTAAGTTCACGTCACAATAATGATGGCGCTGGCGCGCCGTACACTATTGCGCGTACACACATACCCGTCTGCGCGGCAAGTCTGGCAAAAGAGAGACCATGGACAAGTGCCAATGAGTGGCGTTTAAATACTTATCTGGCAAGATCCTGCAATGTTACGAACAAGAACGCGGAGACGATCAGAATCAAACCGATGACCTGCGTGGCCACCTGCACCCGAATGCTGATCGGGCTGCCTTTGATCTTCTCTATCAGAAGAAACACCATCAGACCGCCATCAACAATCGGCAGCGGTAAAAAGTTGATGACCGCCAAGTTGGCGGAAATGATTGCCAGGAAGAACATCAGCTGTACCGACCCGGCCTCCGCCATCTGACTACCCAACTTCACGATCCCAACTGGACCAGAAATATTCTCAACACCAAAGCTACGCGAGAAAATCATTCGCTCCATGACTTGGTAAACCTGCATCACGAAGTAGTAAGTTTTCTTAATCCCCACCTTGACCGCCGCGATGGGATTGTCTTTCTTCAACACAACCATCTCCGGAGCAAGCGCCAAGTACACGCTGTATCCAACAGTGCCCAGCCACGGATATACCATGTCCTCAGTAATCTCGATCTCGGCAGTCTGAGTTTCAGCGAAAGTGTTGATGCGATATTTGACCTCTACGGTCTTTCCCACAGCGTTTAACAACGCAACCCTCAGTGCAACCGGGTGGTTGACTATTGCTGGTATCTCACGCTCCCCCTTCTTCACTACTGCCTTCTCCTCGCCGTCGATGGAGACGATCACCGATTCGGGACCAAGGCCGAGCTTGGTACGCAATGAGTGAGGTACGGGGAATTCGCACGTTGCATTCTTCTCCCCAGCATAGTCGTAGGTAATCGTAACTGTACTGCCAGCCGCCCGGCGCAGTTGCTCGCAAAGATCGACCCAGCGGCTGACAACAACGTCATTCACCTTGGTAATCAACGCTCCCTGGGGTATTCCCGAAACCGCAGCAGGAGTGGGCCAGCCATCAACGTCTGCCACAACCAGAGCCACCCGCAGAATGTCATCAGCCAAAACGGCATAGTCAGCACCGATGGTCGGCCTTTTTCGCTTGCCCAGAATGGGAACAGTCTTCACCTTAGGGCGCACTGTCAAATGCTGCCTCTTTCCTGTTCGGCCCCTCTGTACAACTATGGGGATATCTCGCTCAGGATGCAGTGGATCGACCTCGGCACTGGCAACTATGCTGCTGTCAATCTGTTTCGCAGTCGGGTTGGCAATACCATCCCAATCCAGGACAATGTCGCCCTGCTCGATTCCCGCAAGTTCCGCACGCCCCCCGGGCTCAACATAGCTAAACTGCCTTAAAGGAACGAGTCCCAGCAAATGGGCTGGATTTCCAACATCCTGAGGATCCTTGCGATCATCATCACTCTGCTCTTTGACCTCACTGCGACGCAGAAGCAAACTGGGCAGCAAATCCACCGGCACACGCTGCTTCGGTGAGTCAGGATCGTTCCACACCGACGGACGCTCCACAATCACTTCCGGATAGTCAAGAGGATTGGTAGCCAAAAGCGCTATCATTTGATGCGCGTTGTCTTCTGTCACCTCCGTATCACCCATCCTTACAATCACATCATTGGGACGCGGATGACGCGGATTCGAGAAGTCATTTCCCAGACCTGTACCCAGAAGTTCCGCCGTTTGAGCTGGCTGAATGCCGATCTGACGAACCTGCTCCTTCGCGTTAAGCTCTGGGCTCACCTTGATGTGTTTGGTCTCACCGCCACGTAAAATCTCAATATCCAAAGGCTCATCAGGCTTCGATAAAACCACAGCCATGTTGATTTCGTTGAACTCGTCAATCTCGCCGCCGTTTATCCGCTTGACAATATCGCCGGGAAGCAGCCCCGCCTCCGCTGCAGGAGTATCGGGCACAACCATACCGATACGTGTGGACGCGACATCCTTTCCTATCAGAAAGACGGTCATAAAGAGCACGCCGGCAAGCACGAGATTCATAACCACGCCGGCGGAAACGATCACCATCCGATGCCCCACCGACTTGTTTGCGAAAGAACGAGGATCATCCTTGAATTGCAGGTCGCCGGACGTATCAACCTCAAAGTCCTCCTGGCCGAGCATCTTCACATACCCGCCCAACGGTAGAAGATTGAATGAGTAACGCGTCTCACCGTATGTGAATCCGAAAATCTCTCGCATAAAACCAATGGCAAACTGTTCCACGCGAACACCAGCCCATTTAGCCGCTATGAAATGGCCGAGCTCGTGCACAAAGATAATAAACGAAAAACCAATGAAGATCTGAACGTAGAACCATACGCGATCCAAAACGCTGGGAGCGTCAACCGCAGCAAACAATCCGCTGTTAATCGTGGCAAATAAATCCATTTAGCGCTTTCCAATAACTTCAGTGGGTTGCTTCTCACAAGAACCTGTTCGCCCGCGAGCAACAAGGCGTTCGGCAAACTGACGTCGAGCCCACTCGTCAGCGGCGAGTAGCGTATCAAGGTCCGGATCGGACACAACTCGATGACCGGACAGAACCTCTTCAGTAATCTCGACAATCTCTGAAAAACCAATGCGACCACAGCGAAACATCGTGTTCGCCTCCTCATTGGCCGCATTCATAACCACGCCGGATGTACCACCCAACTCGGCAACCAGATGGCCCAAACGCAGTGACGGAAACTTGTCTAAGTCCGGAGGGAAAAACGTCATCTTGCCCAACGTGTGCAGACATAATGGAGTACCCGGACAGTCAAGCCGCCGCGGATATGTAAGTGCGTATTGAATCGGCATGCGCATGTCCGGCGTGCTCATCTGAGCAATAACCGAGCCATCGCGAAACTCGACCAGGGAATGAACTACAGATTCCGGATGAATGACCACATCAATCTGGTCGTGACGAAGACCAAAAAGCCACCTGGCCTCCACGATCTCCAGCGCCTTGTTCATCATCGTCGCTGAGTCAATCGTTACCTTCGGCCCCATCGACCACGTCGGGTGATTGAGCGCGTCCTCGCACCTGACGCGACAGAGCTCCTCCTGCGGCATGCTCCAAAACGGACCACCGGACGCCGTCAACACAATCCGCTTGACGTCCTCCCTGCAACCAGCCTGCATCGCCTGAAACACAGCCGAATGCTCACTGTCCACAGGAATAATCGCCGCGCCTGTGCTCCGGGCCAACGACATCAACAGGCCACCCGCCGCAACTAGTGGCTCCTTGTTGGCAATCGCCACTCGCCGGCCAAGTTCCACGGCTCGAAGAGTAGCCGGCAAACCGGCTATGCCTACGACCGCTGAGACCACACAATCACAATCCACGGAGTCGACCAATTCCACCAATGCCTCTGGACCACAGAGGAGTTTGCAGTCTCCAGGCAACGCCGCCCGCATCTCCGAAGCAACCACCTCGTCAGCTAGCGCCACAGCCGGCGGTCGCCACTGCTGAGCCTGCTCTGCCAGCATCTCCCACTGAGTTCCAGCGGCCAAACCGACAACCTCAAACTCGTCAGCAAGGTTGGAGATTACCTGCAAGCTGTTGCAGCCAATCGATCCTGTCGAGCCAAGAATGATAACTTTCTGCTTCATCTAGCTTTGTGCGCCAATCCGTGAACCTGATTCAAGATTCGCACCATGTTACGGCCCCCTCGCCTAACCGACAACCCGACATGCACCACGCAAATTGCCCGAGATGGCCATCCGTCCTATAATCACCGCTGGCGAGGACGCCAATATGGGACTGAGTGCGCACGCAACAGCAACGGCCAATGGAATGGTTCATACTCTCCTAACCACGAACAGGTTCAGCGTAGAACGCCGAAAGGTGTCAACGCCCGAAGGTACCCAGCTTCACCGAGATGTGATCATCCACCCAAGAGCTGTCGTCATCCTGCCTCTTATAGACCCCAAGACAGTTGTGATGATCCGTAACTGGAGGTTCACGGTTCAAGAAACCTTGCTTGAGCTACCTGCGGGCACCCTGGAAGCCGATGAAGACCCAAGAAAGGCTGCCGCGCGGGAACTTAGAGAGGAAACAGGCTACGAATGCGGAGCTCTTGAACCGCTCGTCGATTTCTACTCCTCTCCAGGCATCATGACCGAGAAACTCCACGCATTCACCGCGCACAACCTGACCCACGTAGGTCAGCAGTTGGACGAAATCGAGAGCATCTCTGTCGAGATAATGTCTCTAGACAAGATCCGACAGAAGATCACCCACGGCGAGGTGAACGACGGCAAAACGCTGGCCGTACTAGGAATGTATCTACTCCGCGAAGGATGACGACCGAGCGGATAACTCTAGCCTCAAGGAGCCCATATGGGTTGGCAAGACCGAGACTATGCTGGCCAAGGCGGATCGTACGGCGGACACCGTCCCATTTACCAAGGGCCGGGGATGAGCGCCTACAGCGTGGTGACCAAAATCATCATCGCCAATGTTGTGGTGTTCTTCCTTACATTTAACACTAACATCGGTTTCGATCCGCAAACTCGCACAAACCTGTGCGAAAGACTGTTTCCCATGCAGGCGAACGCCGTATTGCATGGTGAAATCTGGCGACTGTTCACCGCCACTTATATGCATGCTAGTTTCCCCCATATCTTCATGAATATGCTTATCCTCTATTTCTTCGGCCCGCTCATGGAGCGAAGATTGGGAGGAAAGCAATTCTTCTATATGTACACGCTCGGTGGAATAGCAGGAAACATTCTTCTGACACTTGCCGGATTAGTCAACTTCATCAACCCACTCACATTAGGAGTTGGGGCATCAGGCTCAGTATGGACGATCATGGCCGCTGCGGCCGTGTACTACCCGAATGCCGAAGTACTCATCTACTTCCTCTTTCCCGTACGCATACGAACTGTCGTGGGCGTGTACGCCGTTTGGTACGTTATCAACGTCCTTCAAAAAGGTTCCAACTTCGGTGGCGACCTTTGCCACCTCGCAGGGCTCGCCTTCGGCATTTGGTGGGCAATGAGCGGAGGTTTCGCTTGGGCCGGCGGCACGCCGCGAAGCCGTGCTCCAGTTCGTACCTCCTCCAGACCCAACCCCATGTCCTCAACCTTCCACACAACGGGGACAAGTGGGGGTCTGTCGGCAAAAGACCGCGTCAAACAACGCCAGATAGACGCGCAAACTGTAGACCGCATCCTCGCCAAGGTGTATGACACTGGAATTCACAGCCTCACTCCCGAAGAACGCAAAGCGCTTAACGAGGCCACCGCAAGGATGAAGGCAGAGGAAGCTCAAGCCGGCAAACCAAACTGATCGATACGTTTGGTAGGACCTGGCGTTTTGATTCCGATAATCGTCAAGTCGCCTACTTACGGGCATAGCCATGTTTGACGCTGATGCAAAAGACAATCCACTTAATTGGTCATTCGGAGTGGGAGAGCTGTTCGGCATCCACATCCGAATCCACCTGTTCTTCGTCCTCGGAGCAGCTTTCATAATCTTCTCGTCGTTCAAAGACGCCGGTAGTGGACAAACCCTGACAGCCGCGGCGGAAAGCGTACTCACGGTCGCCATCCTCTTTCTGATAGTCCTTCTGCATGAATTCGGGCACTGCTGGGGATCTCGTAGCCGAGGTGGCGAGGCCGATCAGATAATGATGTGGCCACTCGGAGGATTGGCTTCCGTCCGTCCAGTCCACACACCCACCGCCTACCTCATCACGGCAGCAGCCGGCCCCATGGTCAACGTCATTCTCTGTGCTGCAACTGCCCTGGTCCTGATCATCCTGCACGGTGGAATCGGAGCTGTCCCATGGAATCCCCTAAACCTCTTCTACCCCGTCGATCCGACAGTCGATCTGACTGACTCCTTCCAGAAATGGCTCCGCATTGTCTTCAGCCTTAGCTACATGCTCCTGCTCTTCAACCTTGTTCCGGTATATCCCTTGGACGGAGGCAGAATTCTCCACTCCTACCTCTGGCCACGCAAAGGTTATCGCCAGGCAACACTCATCGCTACCTTCGTCGGCATGGTCGGCGCAGTGGCCATGGGACTAGTCGGATTCGCCACCGGAGCTACTCTGCTAGTGGTTATTGCTGTTTTTGGCTATCTGACATGCTACAATGATCGCCGGTTCGCCAAACATGAGATGGCCGAAGACGGAACCAGCGAATTCGGATATGATTTTTCCCAAGGCTTCGGTGCTTTTGCCGACAGCGGCCAACAGGAACCCGGATACCTCGAGAAACGTCGCCAAGCAAAAGAGGAAAGGAAACAACAACGCGAAACGCTGCGACAGGAAGAACACACGCGCGCAGTCGACGAAATCCTAGCCAAAGTGCACACCCATGGCATGGAATCGTTGACGGCTAAGGAGGCCAAAATCCTTCACGCCGAAACAGAGCGACAACGAAATGGCACTTGAGTTTAACACTATACACAACACCTGGACACACATAAGACATATACCTTCAAACGCAACCCCCTTTGCCAAAACTGCACCGGTTTAATCACGCCAACACTCCGAGATATTGATCAATCTCGCCTTCCAGCAAAACCGCCATTGATGTTATTCGACAAACTTGCTATCCTAGCGGAGTGATGGTGTTGATTCTGCCCGTTTAGCCGCGTATGAATTCCGCGGGAATCAATAGTGGCTGGAATCACACCCACCCCGTTCGAGAGAGAGGGCACGAGGCCGTTGGTCGGCACGTGCTCCCACATTTGTGAGCATATCAACAGTCGACCTGAGTGAGAGCGTATTGCTGTATCTATTGCATCCTCTGAGGGTTTCGTTGCGCGCGTGTACGCAACGGAAACAGCAGAGGACAGGCTCTTGAAGGAGGACAATGATATGAAGAAGATCGCTCTAATCGCATTGGCTTTGGGAATGATAGCACCGGCCGCTTTGGCACATGACCTCAACCCGCCGACATGGCGCGGTGATGCCGGAACTACTTACACCTATTGGGATTCCTGGATAAGCTTCGTACCCGGCGAATTCCTCGGCGACGAAGAGTACAACCCCTACGGCACTCCAACCGCCACAACCGATCCTGCCTACTGTGAAGTTATTGGCTATGCCGGCGCCACTAATGTTTTGCACATCGAAGACTGGTATGACTATGAGCCGCTAGTACTGAATATCCCCAACAATCCCGTCGCCAACGAGTACAAGGAAATCGTTCTCCAGGTAACTTGGCACTGGGATGGCGGCCCCGGCTACACCTGGAGCCCTCTCGGCGAGCTTCTGCCGGACACCCAACTCACTGTCGATCTCGGAGGCGGCTGGTACTACGACTATCTCCACTATCGTATCGAACCCAACCCCGACAGCGAAACCATCACCCTCACGAACGAATGGGGTGACCTCTACATCGATCAGATCGTTATCGACACCATCTGCGCTCCCGAACCCGCGACACTCGGTCTGTTGGCAGTCGGCGCCCTGGCTCTGACACGTCGCCGCCGCTAAGCAGTATATCTCCTTTACTTGCTTCAGGGGCAATCGCATCAGCGATTGCCCCTTCTTCTTGCCGCAAGCGTCGCCTATATCGCTGTAAGCTCAACAGCAGCGTCAAGCACCGAAAACCTGCCGGAGAACACGGGAGGCTAAACGCTACATTCGGATAGAGCTCGCTCTAGCTCGGCGCGTCACCCCTGAACAGCTCGTCCCTTACGGCTCAACTCCAAGCGGACAGGCCAAAGCCTCTGAAACTCCCAATCCCTATAGGCCAGTTCCAGCATAGTCGATATCCTCCTGGCTACCTTGCCCTCGTATCGCTTGGTCCCATCAAGGAAGACCTCAATCTCCTTATCTAGATCAACCAGCGCATCGCTCAGCAATACCTCAACCTTGGAACACCGCCTGGAACCGATCCGAATCGTCTGCCCCACAATCTCGCCACTCAAGTAAGCCAGCCTGTCCGTCAACAACGCCACAACCGCTTCGGAAACGCTCTCGCTCGCCGCAGGAGAAACCACTATCTGCTGTGCTGTCCATGGATCACCCCAAAACCGTGTCTGATGCAACCACGTCGCATGCCCCTGAGCCGGATACCTGAACCAATGCTCCACACGCTTGACCACGCTCAGTCGCCTCTTGCTCAAATACTCCATCAACCTATCCGGTGGCGGCACAATTCCATCATGCCCACAGCCAGCCAGCTCCACTACCTCAATCGGAAGACCTCTCTCCTTCGCCACTCCGCCAACCCACCTGTTCCAATCCGCTATCCCGCCGCCAATCTTTCCGCCAACCTCCTGCCCTTCTGGTTTATCCAATTCACCATAAACCAACAACAGCGGAACACTTGCCATATTGGGCAGCATCAACTCCACCGCCTCCTGCCCCATCTGCAAAGCAAATGTGCCTGACACAGCCACCATCGCCGCGAACTGCTCCGCATGCATCAGCGACAACAAACAACTGGCATGCCCCCCCAATGAAAAGCCAAAACAATACACCCGATCCGTGTCAACATGATATCGCCGACGCAACATCCGCAACATTACCGCCGTGTCCCCCACAACCTCCTCCCGAGACCCCAGCCATACCCCCTGATAATCGGTCGGAGCCGCGATGATGAACTCCTCAACTCTCTCTCCCAGAAGCTTCGCTGTAAAACGCATGAACGATTCGCCGTCGCCGCCTTGACCGTGCAAAGCCAGCAACAGAGGATACCGCTTGGTTGCGTCATAACCCTTCGGTACTCGAACATGCACGTCCGTCGTGTGGGTATTTCCCTTGCCAACACGTGATGCGGTGAACGAGACCTTCTGCTCCCCCTCCTCCTGCTTATCCCAAAGCTTCACATTGCCAATGGCCTCGGCCACCTTGTCTATCGTCACACCTTCGCGCCGGGAAATCTCCGCCGCCAACTTTGATCGCTCCCTGCCCGACTCCGCCCTGAAGTACTTCGTCACGGAATCCAGCAAAGCCTTCGCCTGCTCCGCTTCAATCTGAGCTCCACTCTGTTCGCTCGGCGCGCTCGGCTCCTCAGCCGGAGAAATCGCCCCCCCCCCGGCAAAACCGACCACAGCCAAACCCACCACCACCAATCGTGCCCAGTGCAATCCCATCGCCATTACCTCCCAATGAGCAGCCTATCCGCCAATCGACCTCCCACCCTACTCCTACACTCCGGACCGCACAAGATTGCACATGCATCACCCCACCCACAGCACCACACCTGACTTCGACAAGTAGGTGAATTTCGCTCGTAACTTCTTATTTTACAAGGGTAGTGTTTCAGGTTTGGGTGTCCGGCGCGTAGAATCGGCCCATGTTCGTGCGGCAGAAGCGGAATCAATCAGGGTCGGTCAGCGTGCAAGTCATCGACAAAACCAACGGCTATCGCGTGGTCAAGACGATCGGTTCCTCAAGTGATCCAGAAGAGATCAATCGCCTTGTCGAGCTTGGGAAGGCACACATCACCAGGCAGAGCGGGCAATATCCGCTGTTCCCGGTAGACCAACAGAGTAATGCGGTCGCTCTGGATGTAATCCAAACGCTTGAGAATGCCTCGATTCGCACACTGGGGCCAGAACTCATCCTCGGTACGCTTTTCGATGAGGTCGGGTTTAACGCAATCCCTGAGGCACTCTTCCGCGACATCGTTATCGCTCGGCTAGCTTACCCAACCAGTAAGCTCAAGACGATTGATTACCTGTACCGCTATCACGGTAAGACCGTCTCTGTCCAGGAGATCTACCGCTTCCTGGACCGTCTCAACGAGCAATACACTCCGCAAGCCCAGCGGATTGCCTACGAGCACTCCCGCACGATCCTCGGTCAGATCAGCGTGGTCTTCTACGACATGACCAGTCTGTACTTTGAAGCGGAAGACGAAGACGACCTGCGCCGGATTGGTTTTTCCAAGGACGGCAAGTTTGAGAATCCTCAGATCATGCTCGGCCTGCTGGTTGGCCGAGGTGGATATCCGATCGGGTACGACATTTTTGAAGGCAACACGTTTGAAGGTAAGACGCTGATCCCCGTACTGGAACGTATAGCTAAGCAGTACGACGTCGGTACTCCGGTAGTTGTTGCCGATGCGGCGATGCTCAGCCATAAGAACCTCACAGCATTGAACCAGCAGGGCTATCCGTTCATCGTGGCCGCCAGGATCCGCAACGAGAAACAGACGATGCAGGAGACAATCCTCGCACGCAGTGATGGATTACAGAATGGCCAGTGCATAGAGATTGAGCATGAATATGGCCGATTGATTGTGGCCTACACCGACTCGCGGGCCAAGAAGGATGGGTACAACCGCGAGCGTGGTCTGAGTCGGTTACGCAAACGGATTGGCAGTGGGCGGTTGAGCAAGGAGCACTTGAACAACCGCGGATATAACCGGTTCCTCAAGCTCACTGGTGAGATAACGGTGAAACTGGACGATGCGAAAGTCGCGCAGGCCGCCCGTTGGGACGGGCTCAAGGGGTATCTGACGAATACGAACCTGTCATCACAAGTGGTGATCGAGAACTACGGACAACTATGGCAGATTGAACGGGCGTTTCGGATTTCAAAGACCGACTTGCGCATCCGCCCGATGTATCACTACCGGCGTCGGCGCATCGAAGCGCACGTGCTTGTAGCATTCGTGGCATACACAATCTACAAGGAACTGGAGCGTCGCCTGGGAAAAGCAGCGCTGCCCATAAGTCCGAAGCGTGCGATCGAACTGTGTCAGACCATGTACCAGATGACCTTTACCTTGCCGAACGACCCGCAGAAACAGCAAATCCTACTCAAAATGGACCCCGAACAGCAGGCTCTCTATGACCTGCTTCATTGATTGGGTGTCCCAATGTTGAAGTCAGGAAGATTGCACATGCATCACCCCACCCACAGCACCACAGTCAGCCCAACGTCTCCCCCCGCCCCTGCACTACCAGACCCAGAACTGCATCACCGCATGACCCCATCACCGCCTCACCGGATTCCCAGCCGAAAACTACGCGCGCAAACCCCGCGCAGTACACACAATGAAAGCAAGCTGCTCAAACGAAACCGCACCCCTGCCCACTTACTGCCAAGTAATCAACCCCTACGCGGCAATATCCTGGTAAACAGCAAAATCGGCAAGATCAACACTTCCGTCGCCATTCAAATCAAAAACGGTAAGACATGCTGGATCGCCCGCACCAGCATCAACGCAACCTGAAAACTCCTCATAGTCATCAAAGTCGACGACACAATCAGCGTTGGCGTCACCTGGGACATCGCCCGGCTGCACAACAACGGCCTGCCACTCATAGGCCCCCATGTCGACAAAACAACCAGCAATCCTCGGATTGCCGTCCATGTCCACTGCCAGCGCTACCGGCACCGCATCGTTATCTCCCGCCTCAATACAGGGCGAACTTCCTCCGACACGCAAATCAGCATCTGTAAACTGAGGATCCGTAGCTATATTCCCCACACCAGGATAGCCATACTGAATACAGCTGTAGCTGACGTCCGCAACAGCCGGCGCAGCCGTGTAAATCTGAGAATCCACTGTTGCTGTATTTCCCCACATAATCGTGTTAGCCACTACAACCTCACTGTATCCACTGAATGCCAATACTCCGCCATCGGTAGCACTGTTGCCACTGAAGCTGCAGTTGATAACATCCGCATTGCTGGGATATACCGAATCACTCCATTGATACAACGCTCCTCCACTTTGGTCAGCAGTGTTGTTCGTAAATACACAATTATGCAGAGACACGTCCTCCGGCATCACAGCACCAACAGCACCACCCCACACCGCGCTGTTCTGCTCGAAAACACAATGGGATAGAACATTATCGCAACAAGGGGACACGGCGCCGCCATACGAGTCCGCAACATTAAACCGAAACGAACAACGCTCCATCGAACCATCAGAACCCAGATAGACCGCCCCGCCGCCAGCCAGTGCATTTGTGCAACTGTTATTGGTGAATACGCAGTCGGCAAACAACCCGCCACACACTGCGGCGCCGCCATCGCCGTACAGCACATGGTTGTCATCAAACGTGCAGCCATTGATAACATGACTATCCCCGCCATAGATCGCCCCACCTCCAAGACTGAGGGCCTCATTGCCAGAGAATGTGCAATCATCCAAATACCCAACCGAACCATCCGTAAAGAAAATCGCCCCCCCCGCAAGCAACGCGCTGCCGTCAGTAAAGGAGCTCTCGTCCGCGTCCAGCACACCACCGGACGAATAAACGGCCCCGCCGTAATTCCCGTTGGCATCGCCGCCACTGAATGTGCATCGCAACAAAGTGAGGGTGCTGTCAAACGCGTAAATCCCCCCACCGCCTCCCGCTGTGTTTGTACCAAACGTGCAATCACTCACCGAAGAAACGCCGCCACATAAGCAAATACCAGCCCCCATGCCTGCACTATTACTCTCGAAAGTGCAAAGATCTATCGTGGCATTACTCTCTATACAGCTGATACCTCCCCCGTGCAGGGCATAGTTGTCTCTGAATTTGCAGTGCGCAATAGCCGGGCTGCCCCGAAGAACGTACACTCCACCTCCGCTGTTATATGGGAAACTCGTTCCGCGACGCAGATCCCCATCAGCGATTGTGAATCCCTCCACCAAAGTCTGGCTGCCACAATCCACAGCCGTTACCACATGATCACAGTTGTCGTTCACATCTCCCGGATCGCCCGTCTCACCGGAAAGCGTAGTCTCGTACAATAAGTAGTCACGCTCGTCCGGGTCCGCTGCGCCACACCCTGCATAGCCGCCTTCGATCGCTACCCCACTGACCAGAGTAAACGTGGCATCACGTGGATCCCCAACTGAGGACGTGTCTGGAACGTACGTGCCGTCTGCCACCTTGACCACGAATCCGCTGGTTGAAACAGCCAGAGCCTCGTCGAGAGTCAAAAAGGCATTACACCAACCAGAGCCATCGTGAGGAATCGAAGTGGCATTCTCGTCCACATAGACCGTAGTCTGTGCGATCACTGCTGAAGATAAAGCCGCCACGAATGACACCACTAATAGGTTTCGTGTAAACACAATCACCACTCCTTCCGGGCATAGCTAAATGAAACACAAACAGACGGGAAATATATCAGACGCCGATACTCATACGTAACCCACCGCACCGGCAGACGCACACCGAAAAACCGCAAGCATCCTCCCTGCCAGATCCCCTCCTGAAAGGCCTTCTGCCTCCACATGGGGAAAGTAGTACTCGGCGCCACCACCTGCAAGTTAATTCCCGAAAACCTATGCCCGCACCCTCTACGTCAATCCCACCAAATGTAAGTGTGAGTGTACTCTCACATGGATCCGACCACCCCTACCACACGCCACCACCATAAAAACTCCCCCCATTGACCTTCTCGCCGCACTCACAACTATCGTGTGACCGTGCCCCCCTATATTAATGCCATCCCAGCCCTCGCCCTCACCATCCCGACTACTCCAAAGAATAATTGACCTCCCCACACGAATAGGTATATAGATTGCACCGTAGGGCGGCGAAACCTCGCGAAAGGATCCCAAAATGAAGCACGCTATTATTATCATACTGGCCACTATCGGAATCCTTGCCGGATGCGAAAAAAACGATGAGAGCATGGCTAAGCAGGCCGGCGACAAGGTCGGCCAAGTTGTCACCGAATTCGCTAGCGGCGTGGGCCACGGAATCGACAAGAGCATGGATGTGGCCGTCGAACTCTCACCCAAACTCACTGCCGAAGGCATCAGCAATACCGTAGCCAAGAGTATTGGGATGAACCCCAATGAGAAAGGAATCTCCGTCTACTTGATCGCGGCCAAAGAGCTGAACGCCAAGCTGCTGGCCAAGGCAATGGACAAACAAGGACAGGAAATCGGCCGCTCAATCGTAGATGCCTACTTCCAAACCGACGATGCGCAATACATCAAGTTCATCTTCAACAAGGAAATGGATACCCAGCTCGTCGACAAATACACCATCGACATCAAGGAAATACTACTCAAGCCCCCCGCAACAACCCAGGAGCCTCAGGATCAATCACAGGATCAAACCGAAGACAACCAGGCAAGCTCATCTACAAAAACTCCAGCAGATCCCGCTCAGACCCCGTCCCCTTAAAGCCTCTCCCCAACAGCACTCCACCCTTACGGTCCCCATGGCCAGACGTGTGTCTTCATCTTCTTCACAAACGTCTCCTTATCCAGCTGTATTATCGTTGTCGTACCCGTCTTCGTATCCGCCACTACCAATACGTGGTCGCCATCCGAGCCTGGATACGCTGAGGGATGAAACGACACCGAGAAAGACCCACTCTACTCGCTCGCCGCAACACAACCCGAACCAACGGCACAGCCCGCCACCAACATCAAAACGATAAACGCCCAAACATGACCACATCTTCGCATCACACGTTGCTCCTTCCTCAAAAAACCAAGGACCGAGCTCCACACTTGAACAACGCTTGCTCCACCACCGCTACTGCCTCACTCGCCGCGCAAGTACGTGTATCACAAGACCAAGAACAATCGCTGTCGGCCCTTCGGATAGTACCCAATACATCGGCATGCCACTAGTCACATCAATCGCCACCAGCAGCACACCGAACCCCATCGATACAATTGCATAAAACCGGATGATCGGCGCGTAATGCCGCACATCCATCGAAAGCGCTATCGTCACCCCGCCGAGGATGACATAAAGACCCGATACCGATCTCGCAAGATACTCGGCAATCGGCTCATTTGGAAACTCACCAAGACCAAGCCATTCGTGTATGCCCGTAATCCAACTCCTTGGCATGACACTGGCAATAATCGCAGCGCAACAGAGCACTCCGACAACACGAAGAATAACAATCAACGCCCGATGCTCGATCATCATCATCACCAAACACTATAGCGTCACTACTCCAAACCTAGCGCCCAACACCGACAAGCTACCCAAGGAGACCGGGCGTCAGACGCGACATTCGATATAGCGCTTGCTCGAAACACGCCTCCCTCTCAAGCTCCCCAACAAAAGCGGTTTCGGCACCCCAAAACCGGCCTCGCCCGCCTCATTTGATACCGGACACCTAAATCCGTTAAACTACTCCTCATAGCGTCGTAAGTCCAAACGTAAAGTTGAATGACGAGAGTCCCCCGGAGAAAGCCGGACGTCACACCCTACTCTTTACTTAACCTTGCTCTAATGAGCCGAACGTAATTCGGAGAACCTGGATGAGTACACTGGGCGAAAGAAGCAATAAGCCGGAAAAAACTGCAGAAATAGGACGCCGGGAATTCTGTCAGACGGCCGCACTTGGCCTTGGCGGACTGCTGACCGGCAAAACGCTGGCTGACGTAATCAACACCAAAACCAACAAGGGACTCCTGCCCCCGCCCGCATTCCTGGGAAACTCCATTGAATTGTGCCTCAACAGCCGAGCCTCCGAGCATTCCGGCCTCACCGGGCTGGCCACCGAGCAGCAGCAGGCCAACATTCTTTGGGCAGCCGGCAAAGCTCCCTTCGTCGGCACCAGCCGAACCATCTACGCCGCGACCCCAACCGGAACCTACACATACGACCCCCAGGCCCACTCGCTCAACTACTATTCCGGCAGCACTACTTCCAACTGCCTCAAAATCACCTACGACACTGAAAGCTACTTCGATGCCGGTCTCTCCTATATGCCCGCCTTCGCCGCCTCAGTCGACATGTGGGACGGCACCTCATCGCAGATGGCCAGCTGCCCCCAGGGCTCTGCCATATGCTACGGAATCAGAAGCGTACAGGGTATGAAATCCAACCTGGTGGCAGTATCAACAGACGGCTCTCTGCCCGATCCAACCGTAGACGGCAACAACAACGCTCACGATGTTATCTCCCGCCTCCGACTTCACGACCGATTCAGAATCCCCCAAGATCTCACTCTGAACCAGTTATCCCAATTGCTCTGGGGAGCCTATGGCTGCACCCCGCACACCATAAACAACGGCCGCCAAGGACTAACCGTACCATCCTCATGGGGTAGGTATCCCATGACCGACAGCATATACGTCGTTCAGGACAAGGTCTGGCGATACTGCAACCGCCAGGGCAGCGACCTCACCACCGCCGATCACCGCATCGAACTCGTTTACGATGCCGATGTCCGCGCCGACCTGGCCCTGGCACTAGGCGGGTTACCACAGGCCCCCTGCTATATCCTCCTCTGTGTAGGAGCCGCTCAGTTGAGCGACTGGTATTCACTGATCGAAGTGGGCTTTACGGCCGGCGCCCTCCTCCTTCAGGCGACGGCCATCGATTTGGGATGCGCCTTCCAGGCTCCACTAAACAGCTCGCTGCACGCTACCATCCAGACCATTGCCAATATCCCAACAACGCACTACGCCCACGCCGCCATAGCCGTAGGCCAACTGCCCGAAGATGTTGAAGGTGATGGAGATATCGATCTGGACGATCACGCGCAACTGGCCAACTGCATGGACGGCCCCAACGCCGGCACCGCATCACCATGCCTCCCCGCAGATATCGACGCCGACGGAGATGTAGATCTCAAAGACTTCGCCGATTTCCAGAAAGCCTTCCGGCAATAGGAGAAACCGTTTCAACGCATCCATCCGGTAAAACGCATCCTGACGATGCGTTGTATTTCGTGTCGCGATGCTGATTTCGGACGACCGTCATGGCAGAACACTGTCGTTGGCAGTCAGAGAGCGTTTGGAAGTTGGAGTCGAGCGGATTGACTTCGGCAGAGTTCTGTCATCGCCGCGGTGTCAACAGTCAGGCGGCAGCCATCAAGGACACCTTGAAACGAACGCCCAAGATTCACGACGTCCTCCCTGGACCTTTCAGTGTTCCTGATTCACCTATGAACATGCGGGCCAATCCGCCACAGGCTTACTCTCAGCCCTGCTTACGTCCGCCCAGACCCACCATCTCACCTCACAAACCGCCCCAGGTCGTATGTCAATAGCTCAATCGGGGCCATTGACCGTTCCCGTTTTCTCTTCAATAACAGGATCTTCTTGATTCTTGATTTTTCATTCAACGGTTTTGGTGGTCGGCGCATAGAGGATAGTAGAATGCTTGACCTGCGCCTGGCGGCGATTCACGAAGATGTGCGCCGCAAGCAACATCACTCAGCGGTGTACCGTAAGTTGCGCGGGTTGATCAGGAGATTATGATGAGACTGAGCCATACACCCGACGAATACCTGATGGGACAAGTTGCCCGCGGAAAGCGAGAGCATTTGGACATCCTCGTCAGGCGTTACGCGAGTCCGCTGCTGACCTTTATCACCCGGATGACTGGTAGCAGCCATCTGGCTGAAGACGTTTTTCAGGATGTGTTCCTGATACTGTGGAAAAAGCGGCGACAGTTCAAAGAAGACTACCCCTTCAAACCGTGGTTGTACCGGATCGCAGTCAACAAGTGTCGAGAAAATCATCGGATCAAGACCATACCGATTTCGCACTCCTGTCCCGATGGGAATTCACAGGTAGCTGAATCCGACGATCCGCTGCCAAGCGAGATAGCAATTGCCGCCGAAACTTCCGTCATGATCAACGAAGCAGTGGCTACTCTTCCGGAAAAACAACGTACAGTACTTGTACTCCGAGTATGGTCAAAGCTGCGATACTCGGAGATCGCGGAGATTCTGGGCCGAAGCGAAGGGACGGTGCGATCGAACATGCACCACGCGTTAGCGGCTCTGCGTGTTTACCTGGAACCCCGAATGAATTAGCGCCTGGCGCTACGCTGGAGAGATAAAGATGTCGAAAAAAGAGAACGACATTTTCAAACTTATAGACGGCTATCTCAACAACCTTCTGTCGGCCAAAGAACGTGAATTCGTCGAAAAGCAATGTCAACAATCCCCGGTATGGAAAGTTGCCATGGAAGAAGCCCGCAAGCGGCAGGAGCTTCTGGAAAACATTCCCCCGACCGAGGCTTCCGAACAGTTGATCACTGCCACACTGTCGAGAATCGATTCACATCGAACCGGCAGCGAACGAATCGTTCGCCTGATCAAACGTTCAGTGATATACGCGGCCGCCGCGAGTATCGCCATTGTTGGCAGCCTGCACTTGTATTATCTCAACTTGAAGCCATCCCCTGTTGACTTGCGTGTTTACGGCCAATCCGAGTTGCTGGCCGACACGGTGGGATCGATCCGTTTGCAGGTTCTGGATACCACAAACAGCAAGGGAATCGAAAACGTTCCAGTAAACGTTGAACTTCTGGATAAGAAATCCAGTAAGGTTTTACACCTAGCCAGCTTTCGCACTGACGAAAGGGGAACTTCAAAACCTCGATTTAAGTATCCCGACTGGGATGACGGCGAGTATACGCTGCGCGTAACGGCCAATGTGCGTGGCGAACAGGAGGAGATTCTGCGAACAATAAAGCTGAAACGCTCCTGGAAGCTCATGCTCAGTACGGACAAGCCGGTCTATCAACCGGGGCAAACCATTCTATGTCGCAGTCTGGCTCTGCGTAAACCTGACCTGAAGCCGGTGGCGGGCAATGATATTGTATTTTCCGTGATCGACCCCAAAGGAAACGTGATCTACAAGCAAAACGATGTTAACAGCCGATTCGGTATCGCCTCTTTCGAGTGCCCGCTGGCCACTGAAATCATCGAAGGACCCTACACAATAGAGGCAGCTATAGGCGATACTGCAAGCAGGCTAACCGTAGAGGTTAAGAAGTATGCACTTCCCAAGTTCAAGGTGCAGGTGAACTTTGACCAGCCCTACTACTCTCCCGGTCAAACCGTAAACGGCTCGATTCAAGCAGATTACTATTTTGGTAAACCGGTAGCAGATGCCCGAATCAGTGTTGAACCAAAGTCCCTAGTTGTTGAAGAGGAAGACCTGGGTAGCACACTTTTCGTCACTGCAGATAACGACGGCAGAGCTTCATTCTCCTTCCAGATTCCCGATAACCTCATCGGGCGAGAGCAGGAGTCCGGCGACGCAACTATCGCATTCTATATAACAACCACTGACTCGGCAGGTCAGAAAACGGAAAGACGTTCTACACTCAGAGTTACGGTCAGCCCCATCAAGCTTGAAGTTATTCCCGAAAGCGGACAGCTGGTGCGCGATGTCAGCAATACCATACATTTGTTCGCCAGCTACGCGGATGGAAGTCCCGCCCAGGTCCGAGTAGCCGTCAGTGGACAAACCAACGAGCTGCAAACCAGTGAACTGGGAATTGCATCGTTCGAACTCGTACCGAACACGGAAGAAACCAAGCTAACCATGCGGGCAACCGACAGGCACGGCCACCTAGGGCGAAAGGAAATCACCCTTAAAACAGGAGTCGCCAACAACGACTTTCTTATCCGTACGGACAAGGCCGTATACAAGGGAGGTGATACGATCAGCCTTGTCACGCTTGGCAGCGGCATTCAACCTACCTACATCGATTTCATAAAAGACGGGCAGACTATCCTCACTGAATCCATCGACATGAAAAATGGTCGGGGCGAGAAGCAATTCGATCTTCCGCCGGATGTGTTCGGAACCCTTGAAGTACTCGCCTATCGATTCGCCGACTCGGGATCTCCCATTAGAAAAAACCAAGTTGTATATGTCCGCCAGGTAAATGAACTAAACGTCGAAAGTTCATTGGATCTGGCCGATTACATGCCCGGAGAGAAGGCTCGATTGACCGTAACGGTGAAGAACCATGAAGGGCGGCCAGCACCAGGAGCAGTAAGCCTAGCCGCCGTAGATGAAGCGGTGTTCGGCGTCTTGGATCAGAAACCGGGAATGGAAGGCCGGTTCTTCACTCTAGAACAGGAATTGCTGCAACCAATATACGAGATCTATCCCTGGTCGCCGAACCCCCAAACTACCGAGAAGGATCGCGACAGGATCAAACTGGAAAAGGCTCTCTTCACGCGTGCAGCCAATTTCAGAAACGTAGAGTCACACTCCAACCTGGATTACGTGTTGGCAACTCTAGTCAGTAGTGGAAATATATCAGAGAGGATGTTGACTGCCCTTGATAGAGATGATCTTGATAGAATTATAACATATGCACATCTCTCCGAAGAATTCAGGAACCTGTTGGAAGGAGATTCCCAACACACGCTTGCGGCGAATAGTTTCGCGGAAAAACGGAAAAACGTATACCATATCCGCTCACAACGATTGAGGACAATTGAGAAGATATGGCCCGGGCTACTCATTGTTAGTTCACTGGCCTTCTTGATTATCTTTCTGGGCCGCTTCGGCATATCGATAATCTACGCCATCGCAGTATTCTTCATTCTGGTGCTCATCGTATCCATATGCCTTCCATCGTTAAGTCGAGCTAGAGAATGTTCAAAACGCATAATTGCCGCATCCAATCTCAAAGGCTTGGACACAGCGTATCGAATCGCACAAAATGATGGATTGTTCAACGATGACGCTGGAAATGAGGTTGATAATACCCAACAAGTACGCGTTCGCGACTGGTTCCCGGAAACTCTGCTCTGGAAGCCGGAGTTGATTACTGACGACAACGGTAGAGTTGAAATCGAAATCGATCTGGCCGACTCCATTACTACCTGGCAGCTAAACGCCAGCGCCGTATCCGCTGACGGATCGCTAGGAACTTCTACCAACTCCATACGAGTGTTTCAGCCGTTTTTCGTTGACCTCACCCTGCCGGTGGCTCTCACTCGCGGTGATGAAGTTACGATCCCGGCTGTCGTTTATAACTACCTGAATAAGACACAGACCGTGGAACTCGAATTCCGCGATGATCCATGGTTTACCAGGCTCGGCGAAACTACAGACACCGTTGAACTGCAACCGAACGAGGTCAAGTCCATTGGTTTTGCCATAAAGGTAGAAAAGGTCGGACTGCACGAACTGCAGGTCACCGCCCGCGGGGCAAAGGTGGCCGACGCCATCAAGCGAACCATAGAAGTTATACCCGATGGACGCAAAACGGAAGAATCGTTCAACGGCACGTTGGTTAATCCCGCGAAAGTTGAATTCACCTTACCGGAAAACGCTATCGAAGACAGTGCCAGGGCCACAGTCAGAATCTATCCCTCAGCCTTCAGCCAGGTTGTTGAAGGGCTGGAAGGATTACTCAGGCGGCCTTACGGCTGCTTCGAACAAACTTCCTCTACAACTTATCCCAATGTGCTGGTCCTGGATTATCTTCGCCAGGCGGGCAAGAACGTTCCAGAAGTAGAAGCCAAGGCCCAACAGTTCATCCACCTGGGCTATCAAAGATTGCTCGGCTTCGAGGTGGATGGAGGTGGTTTCGACTGGTTTGGCCGCCCGCCAGCTAACATCGTACTGACCGCGTACGGACTGATGGAGTTCGAAGATATGGCCAGGGTGTATGACGTGGATCCCAATCTTATCTCCCGTACGCGCAAGTGGTTGCTGGATCAGAGAAGCACTGACGGAAGCTGGTCCAACTACGGAACCATGCACGTGGATCCGACTCGCGGCGGCAGATTCAGGAAACTCAGCACGACTGCGTATGTCGCCTGGGCGATATTCGGAAACGACGCGAATAAACATGAAACATGGGAGACGCTCGCCTATCTCCACAGTTTCAGCCCCGAGTCAATTGATGATCCCTATGTACTCGCCCTTACCTGCAACGCCCTGTTAGCCATTGATGGCAATAACGACCGTACTAGCAGCTACCTGCAACGCCTGGAGAATATGCGGCGGACGTCGCCAGACGGAAAACTATGCTCATGGAGTCAACGATCTGGTTTCCGGACAGCTTTCCACTCTCACGGACGAAGTGGAAATATAGAAACAACTTCCCTGGCGATACTGGCGTTGATAAAAAGTAATCGGTCTCCGTACATTACCAAGAGTGCCCTCAACTGGCTGGCGCAGCAGCGAGATTCTGACGGATCACTCCATTCCACCCAGGCAACGGTTCTGGGAATGAAAGCTCTTCTTGCGGGAACGGGCAAGCCACTCGGAGAAGACGTTGAAAGACGGTTCGCATTAAGCCTTAACGGAAAAGAAGTAAAAACGATTACTGTTCCCGCCGATCAGGGCGAAGTAGTTCGCCAAATAGATCTCTCTAGCTATATCGCTCAGGGTAAAAACCGTTTGGACCTTGAAGAAACTAGCCGTAGCGGTTCGGGGTACCAGGTTGTTTTCAGTTACCATGTACCTAACGAAAACAACAAGCAAGAGCAGGATCCACTGTCTATACGAATAGATTACGATCGCACCAAGCTCTCCGTCGGTAAAGAAGTCAGAGCGGAAGCTACCGTGATAAACAATACGGAAGGCATGGCTCCGATGGTAATCCTCGACCTGCCCATACCGGCCGGCTTCACTGTCGATTCAGAAGACTTTGGCCGACTAGTGCAGTCGCAGGCGATTGCCAAATTCCAAGTGAATCCGAGAAGTGTGATAGTCTACCTGCGGGGATTACAGCCGGGAAAACCGCTGAGTATCACATACAGCCTCACGGCCACCATGCCGGTCAAGATCGAGGTTCCGCCGGCCCGAGTTTACGAATATTACGACCCCGATACCAAGGGAATCGGCCGACCTGCATCCTTCACCGTGGAGCAGGAAGCATAACTAAGGAGTATGACGAAAGTGTTGCTTCTGCAGAACACTATCGGAAACAGCGTGGTTCGCATGCGCCGCGCCCGACAACCTACTGGAGGAAACCGGGCTTCTGGCCCTACACTTGAATAGATCTTGCTCCAGACCGCAAACCCACCCACAACGAAGCCGCCCACAACCGAACACCCACTGACAGGACACCGTCTGCCCAGTGATGTGATCCCAGGAATCAAGCTCGCCCACGGACTCAGAAAAGATGCCGCCCGACGCCGTCCGATTCCACCCAATCCACAGGGTTTGACAGTAGCTCATAAACAACTCCCTTACTTCAGCGAAAGGGTTTGAAAACGGCTTCCAAGTCATAGAAAATGGCCAGAAGCAGTACTCGTGGTTTTGAGAGCGAGATTCCGATGCAATCTGATTGTGACATTAAGAAGGGAAAAACGTCGCGCCGCATATTAACGGTGGTTGGTGTTTTCCTTGTTCTATGTGCGATAGACGGGGTTTGGTATAACGGGGGCACCGTTGTACATCTGTCGAACCCCGCTTCCCATAGTTCGTCCGGGGTTGGGTACCGATCCACGTACCCCTCTTTGCCAGTCTCCATATCCACTTAATGGATGCCCTTGTCGTTAGTGGAGTAGGTGAACCGGGTCTGGAGCTTTTCGGCGTATTTCTTTGCTTGAGCTAAGCCTTCAGTGTCTTCGGAGTCTTCCCGTTTTGCTTCTATAACGGCGAGTTTCTGGTTGCGATAGACGAGTACCTAATCGGCTATATCCTGCTCCGCGCGCGTGCCTCCTCCCTGGAGACGGCCAAGCGATATAAGCTCTCGTCTTACCCGGCTGCCCTCAACTACACCCCAGCCAGCGTCCTTGATTGCGGGATCGATAAGATCGGCTCTTGTCTCGGCTTCGTTTCTATCCATGTTTTTTGATTTGCGCTAAAGCATGTAACGTGTTGTGTTTTGAAAAATCACGAATTCACGGGCCACGTCTTCCGGTTAGCTTTAAAGCACTTTCGCGCCGCAGTCGGGGAACACGGAACGCGAATCCATTCCCTTATATCGGATCGAATAGCGGTTTCAGGCGTGCGATAACCGCTTGGAGCAATCGGTCGCTGAACAGTTTTTGTTTTCTTTGCGCGGCTTGCTGTCCACCGGGCCAGTTGTTGAGCTTTTCGCGTACGTCTTCAAGGGTCGGTTCAGTATCGCCTTTGAATAACAGCCAGTCGACGGTGGCTAACGCCTCCATGCCGAGTGGTGATTGAAAACCGTCAATCAGATTACCCGTTTCCTCCAGGGTTTTAGCGAAGGGACGACCTTCCGGGCCTGCCAGATAGTCTTCCAGTTTGGGCCGTTTGGCATCCACGAAACGGATAGTGTCGAATGGTGAAGAATCCGCCAATCGTTTATCGCATTGGAGGTAACTGCCGTCCAGCGCGTTGAGGAGGTGGGTTAGCTTATGGGCATATGGGCCGTACTTGTCTGCGGTGAATTCGAGGTTCAGGGAATTGTCCAGGCCATTGCGGTTTATCATACGATTCAGGCACCACGCCAGCTTCTGAATTTCCAGTATCGAACATTCTATTCCCAATACGCTGTAGCAGCGGACCATTTCGGCAATCAGAGCTCTGGCCGTAGTAAGTTTTTCAACTCCTTTTCTCTTTGCCACGTTTTGGTACTTCTTCGTCGGTTCGTAGATGAGTATTTCAACATCATCCAGGTCTCCCAACGCCTTTTCGATCAACGGGCGAACGGTATTCCAATCCAAACCGCCGTTACCGCATCCAAGCGGCGGAACGGCTACCGAACGAATTTCCTTCTCCCGTATAACCTCCCGGAGGCTTTGCAGGCCATCTTTCACCCAGGACAATTGCCTAGGGTAGCGCCAGTGCTTTTTGGTGGGGAAATTGATAATCCATCTAGGCCCTTGAAGTTCACTGGAGGCGGTAACGAACATCCGGCCCACCTGTACTTCCTTCCGTTTGCAGGCACTGGCATAAGAGCGGAAATTGTCCGGGTATCTCTCCTTGAACATAAGGGCTATTCCTTTGCCCATAACGCCTACGGTGTTAACCGTGTTGATTACAGCCTCAACGTCCGCTTCGAGTAAATTGCCTTGAGTAAACCTAATCATTTCAAAAGCCTTCAAGCGGCAGAAATAGCTTTATATCATGGGTTAGCGAAACTTCCCGAACCAAAAACACTTCACGAATTCTGGTGACGAGGCTCTTTTCTTTTTTCATTATAACATGCGATTCCCAACAGGGCATCGACGGGCATGTGGCGATGAATAAGCGTTTCTGCCTGGTATCTGCCCCGTTTACCCGGATCATCTGGATCTGTTTTGAAATCGCCCCGTTGCAGCAACTCCCAGTCGAGCCGATCCAGGTCATCAACTGTATCGAAAAAATCGGCTTCGGCCAAATAGACATGGCTATTCGTGAACACGAACGGCACTTCCAGGGCCATTAGTCTGTGGATTGACGTAACCAGGATGATAATATCTTCGTTTGGTCTTTGGACAACCTCATTATAGCCGGTGTGAATATTGAACATCATGACTGAGCGAGGCGTGAAGTAGAATGGTATATAGTCGCTGAGTACCCCATTAGGATGAATCAGGACTGGATGCGTTTTTCGTTTGCTGATTAGATTTTGCATCCCGATGCCGACAAAATCCGGATCAATCTCATTTGCGTTTTTGGCAATGCAGACCGTGTTCGAGAATCCAGGGCAGGTTGTCGATATGCGTAATCCGAAGAATGTAGCCATTATCAGGGTTTAAGTCGGTTATGTTAGCCATGTCAGTTCACCCCAACTCGGGTTCCTTCGATTGTATTACGCAACCTCCGCTATTTCCTTGCCGTATTCAGCGGACAACTCGCCGGTGAAAGCTTGGTGCAGGATGAATGTAAGCATTCGGTGGTGCACCCAGCCTCCTTCCAGAGGACGTCGTCGATGTTTTTGAATACTTGTTCGAACATTTGTTTCCTTGCTTGCAGGGTACTTATTGCCTGACGGCCCATTCAGCTTCGTTGTCGATGTTGCCGGATTAACGACCTTCTGCTTTCGATTCCGTTGGCACACTCAGCAATGCGGATGATTCGCTGGCAATAGTTGTTTATTCGAAAGGGCTTCGACATGGCACAATCCCTTATCGTATCTGAATACCATCATTGACTTACCCCGTGTTCATCATCCGCCCGCGGGACGCATCACTCAACTCCTCTGTCGATGAATCGCCGACTTCCGGAAACTCATATCTGCAAGCCGCTGCCAAACTCAGCGTACCGCGTTCGACAGAATACGCAGAAACCTTCATCAATCGCCTTGCTCCACAACTCGCCGACTCGTTTGATCATAATCGGCCATGTTCGCCAGGTCGAGATTCACTACTCAACCCTCGCACACCGCCTGCAAACAACTGCCGCACTGTGCCGACCACCACGATCACACCATACGCTTGCTATAAAACCCCACCCCCACCTCCGCCGGCTACCGGACCGCCACTCGACCAACCGTGGCACCAAACAACGAGACTCCCCCCTAAAAGAACCTTCTCCAGAGCTCGAATGAACCTTGCCCTATCGCCCAACGCCATCTCAGATACCCCAATTTCACCTACCCTAACATCACTTTCGGGACATTTTTCAAAACTTTTTTTTCGCACCCGGCGCTAGCGCCAGCCCCGCTTTTTACCCTTCAACCGACCCCATTATAAAAAAAAAGCGGAACACGGGCGCCCTTATATAGGGTGGAGACAAGCGCGCTTACCCCGGCAAGCCCCGCGCTCGCCCATCCCGCTGGCCCCCAACCAGACCCCAGCCGCCAGCGATCGTCGAACCAAGCGAGCGATCCCTGCAGCGTGCGACGTCCGAACCCGATGCCACCCATGGTCTCCGCAAGCCCTGCGCTCCGCCAGAGCCAGAGCCCGGCACGTGAGATGCACTCTACATATATAAGGACAACCAGCTCAGCCCTCTCCCCACCCGTGCCCAGTTGAGCCCACGCTGCTGTCCGATGCTACCGCCACCCACTGCATCAATCGCCCGGACTGCCGCGCGCATCGAACGTCACTGCCACCGCGCCCCCCTGGAAGCCCCTCCTCCAACGCGCCGCGCGATGCGAACGCCGAACGGAAACTTGCTCAAAAACGAACGATTCGAAGCGAAAACGACTCGAAATGACACCAAACTGAAAGGAATTCGACCATGAACACCACCACCACTACCCCAAAACACCGAAAAACGGCCCTTTTCACCCCGATTTCACCGCCAACTGCGCGCCAATGTCACTCAAATGCAGCCTGGCGCCCGCTCAATGCGCTATACAAGCAGCCCTGGCGCACTCAAAAACGCGGTTTTTCTTGCGCAAAAACCCCAATAACTACCCCAATCGCAACCCCAAATTGCATCATGTTAAACGCCAATATCAACCAGTCACCTGAGAAGCTCTATTGCCTTTTCCAGAACGACATCCGGCGTCACATCGTCACCCAGAACTACGTCCGGCTTTACCCCAACCCCGGTCACTGGCTGACGCCGTCGCATAAGCACTTCTGCCATCACCTTCACTTCGTAACTGCCGTCCGCTTTTTCAACCTTGCTCTTGATTGCCGCCAACCCCGACGACTGTTGCCCCACAATCTTGCCCCGGTTGTTACGCTTCATCGCCGCCGCAAACAACTCGCCGCCCCCCGTGTTGCCATCAATGACCACAACCAGCGGCAAGTCCGTCACTTGGGGATTTTTCGATCGCACCGCCCCAACCTTGCCATTACTATCCTTGGTCAACCACAGCGTTCGCCACTTCACCAGAAAAAGAGCGGCACAGTCGACGATTACTTGGTATTTTCCGCCTTTGTTCCCCCGCAGATCAATGACCAACCCCTTGGCCTTCTTGTTGGCAAACTCCGTAATAGCCTTGCGCAGCAAATCCAGTGTATGGCTGTTGAACGCGTCTATATCTACTATACCGATACCCCCATCGACCATGCGACTTTCGAAACAGGTCACCGCAAAACGTCCGCGAAACACCGTGACAGTCCGCTCGCCCCGCTCCTCTTTGTGCAAAGCCAATTCGACGCGGCTGCCCTCCGGACCCACGATCATTGCCACTATGTCCTTTACAGGAATTCCCGCAGTCTTTACTCCATTCACTGCCGTAATGATTTCCCCGGCCTCGACCCCCGCATAGAACGCCGGCGAATCAGGCAAAACTCGAACAATCGAAGGACCGCTCGGTGTGTTTTCCAGCTGAATCCCGACGCCGACCATACTGTCCAGCCGGCTCGCATCTCTCGCTTCGCCAGAACCGGCAGCCTTGGGAATATCCTGCTTGACCCGCAAGCCGCGTATCACGTTGCCTCCCTGGTTCCTTCCAACATAGTAGTCTCCGGTCGGCCCCATCACGCACTGATCCACCCACGCCCCGCCCGGAGCACCCGCTCGCGGCCAGCGAAGCGTCAGCAGGTCACGACCAAAATCCCAGGTGATTTCACCCTCCTCGCCGTTGACTTTTCCGTTAGCCAAAAACATCAACGGATTCGGCACACGATAATCAACCGAATGCATCCATTGCCCACGCAGCCCGTCCGCAGATACAACCGTCTGCGACGGCATGGAATCACCAATTGGTTCACCTGCCACCGGCCAACCATCCCGACCCCACAGCAACGGGCGAATCTGCAGGGTCGGCACACCGTTGGCTTGCGCATCGTACATATGGTGACAAAGCCAATCTCGACCGTACGCCCGGATGACGTCATTGTGCCCCGGCCCTCGACAGTCGTCATGGCTTTGCAGCATCAGCGATCCGCCGCCCTCCATCATTGGCTTACCCGTATAGTCCACATACGGACCAGTCACTCTCTCCGACCGCCCAACCATAGTTCGATACGTGCTGTCAACACCTTTGCAGCATTGGTCGAACGAAACGAAAAGATAATAGTAGCCGTTTCGCCTGATGATATCTGCCGCCTCGATCGACACCCGCCGTGGCCGACGGGCGATCGACAGTATTCTTGGTTTATCCCCAGAAGGAATTCCGCCCGAACCGTCAACAGCCACCAGCTTGATACCACTCCAGAAGGAACCAAACGCCAGCCATCGCTGCCCCATCTCGTCCGCCACAACAGAGGCATCGATGGCGTTGAAATCACACTCCCCTGGAATGGACTCAATGATTTTCCCCTATCCACCCACCGGTACTTCCGGCTGCTGGCATCGAGCGTTTCATTCACCGCCAGACCAATGCAGGACCGCTGCTTACCGAATGTGGAGACGGCATAGTACAGATAATAAAGCCCGTCGTGATAGGAAATGTCCGGCGCCCAAGTGTTGTCTGCTCGTGGTATTTCCTTGAGAGCCCACTCCGGCGCGTCGCTGTCGAAAACGCGACCTGCCATTTCCCAGTGAACGAGGTCAACGGAGCGCCGAACGGGTATACCCTTACCTGTGCCGAAGAGGTAGAAGTAATCGTCACACTGTATTATCGTCGGATCATGCACGTGCCGCACAGCCCCGACCTGCCCCCAGCTACTCTGCCCCGATGCTACAACAGCAATTAGGCAAATACCAAGAAACCGAGCAATCATTGTGACCCCCTTCCCACTAGGAGCAACCAATCATGAGTAACAACAAACAGAACGACAGCAAGAGCGCAGGCCGCGCAGCCACACCCTCTATTTAATCGAGTAGCTGGGGGAGGTTGCCCTCCCCCGGCTCTCACACCACCCGGCATGCCTGCTCGGCACCGGGCGGTTTCCTACGGCGTTTGATACGTCTTCCATCTTTCCATCACACTCGCCAGTCCTTGTTCCTTGAACCATTGGATGCCCATGGCCTGATGGGCCTGAGGACAACGGCTCATTCGCCACCAGCCTTTGCCGCTGAGGGCAAGGAGCCAGGCTTGGTAGGCCTTGACCCCGTGTGCCTTCAGGAACTTGAAGATCGTATACCGACGCTTAAGTTGCTTGAGTTTGACAAGCCGAACCTTGCGCCGGAGCCATTGATCCAGTTCCTCCATCAGGCTTCGGGAGCGACCGTATCGGTAATACGCCACCCAGCCGTAGATGTAGCTATTGAGCCGTCCGATCTTCTCGTCAAGGGTGCCGGGACGGTTCCGCCGAGTCAGCCAGCGTACGCGATCCTTAAAACGGCGAACACTCTTCGGCGATATGCCAAGGGTCCCGTTGTTGAAAGAGGCGGTAGCCGAGGAACGATCGCTCGCTCACTAGGGCCACCGCCGATTTCTCCTCATTTACGCGTAACTTCAGCTTCGTCTCGACGAACGTTCGCACGCTCGCCATCACCCGGTCGCCCGCCTTCCGCGATTGCACATAGATGTTACAATCATCGGCGTATCGAGCGAACCGATGGCCACGCCGTTCTAGCTCCTTGTCGAGATCATCCAGCATCAGGTTTGCCAATAGTGGACTCAGTGGTCCACCTTGTGGCGTTCCTTCGCTGCGGATGCGAACCACGCCGTTGTGCATCAACCCCGTCGTCAGGAACGCCCGCACGATCTTCAGCAGGCGCTTGTCCTTTACATGACGAGCGAGACGTGCCATCAGGATGTCATGGTTCACGCGGTCAAAGAACTTCTCCAGATCAAGGTCCACCACGAAGGCGTAGCCTTCCGACACGTATCGGCAGGCCGACGCCAAGGCATCATGAGCCCCTCGACCCGGACGGAACCCGTAGCTCGAATCCGAGAACTTCGGATCGAGGATGGGATCCAGAACTTGCAGGATCGCTTGTTGCACGAGGCGATCAACGACGGTGGGGATACCCAACTGTCGCTCACCGCCGTCCGGCTTGGGGATCTTTACTCCCTTGACCGGGCGCGGGCGGTATGTCCCGTCCAAAAGCGACGTACGAAGGGCCTGACCATTCACGCGGCACCAGTCGAGCAATTCGTCGACGGGCATGCCGTCGGCTCCTGCTGACCCCTTGTTGGTGACCACGCGAAAGTAGGCGCGGTTCAAGTTGTGGCGATCCACAACCTGTTCCATCAGATGGTCGGTTGGGTTCGAGTTATTGGCTTCCGCCGCGGCCGACTGAGACGCCACGGGCGCAGCAGCTTCGGTTCCGCCGTTACCGCTTGCGTCGTGGTTCCGCTTGGGGATTGTCTGCCTTACGTCGGTCGACGAGTCGTCCATACTCGTTCCTGTCCGTAGAATTCGGCCCTTCGTCGCAACAGGGGTACGACTACTATGACCTCTGCTGACTTCTGCCGGATCATCCGATGACGTCGCCGCCACCGTAGTCCTTGCGGACGGTCCGACAGACCTCCCGGGGTAAGACGCGTTGCTTTCCGTTGGGCCTCGCCGGATTTACCTTCGTCGCCTCCGGGTGAAGATTGGGCGTCAGCATCCACGGCTGCCTTGCCCGGCGGCGTCGGCCTTTTATCCGATTCCTGTTCGTCGAGTCCAACGTTTGCCTCCGGCTTCCTTCCCACTACACCTCGCGATGCAGCAGTTGCCATCGGCTAGCAGTTCCGTTCACCACGGCCCGCAGGAGACTCACACTCCATAAGCAACACGCCATGCCCGGCGCACCGAAAGAAGCCGATGGCCGCCACAGCCATCGGCCTTAAACATGTCGTTATGGCAATCTCAATCGACATTCGTTACCGTCATCTTGTTGATCTTGACGTCCTTCTCCGGCTTTGACCTTTCGCCCGTGCCGGGGTCAACTGTCTTGACCGAGCCTATCTTCTGCAGCGTTTCGCGTGAGACATCGTCAGTCAATTCGCCAAAAGCAGTATACTGTCCATCCAAAAACGGTGCTGCATCCAGGCAGATGAAGAACTGGCAAGATGCTGAGTTGGGATCCTTCGCCCGCGCCATTGACAGCGTGCCTTCGATGTGCGGTGTGTCGTTAAACTCAGCCTTGAGGCGCCGCGGCCCGTCCCCCATGCCGGTCCCCTGCGGACAGCCTCCCTGGATCATGAAACCGTCGACGATGCGGTGAAACTTCAATCCATCGTAGAACCCGGATTCCGCCAGATCCACAAAGTTGTCAACGTGGCCAGGCGCCTTATCAGGAAAGAAACGCAGGTTCATCTCGCCGTAGTCGGTATGAATGGTTACTTGTCTCAAGGGAATCTCCCAATGTCTGTTAATGATTGTCTTGTCAGTGGATTACCACGTGGCCATTCGCAGCCGCGCCAATTGTACACATCACCCCCATGTTTGCCAGCACAACAACTGCCAGGCGAACGTTTTCTGAGGAGACATGAATTCCACGAACTGAGCAATCAAGACACCTCGACACCGAGCTTCTTGAGGGCCTTCTTTTCACTATCCGCAAAGGAGAAGAGCTTGTGCAATCCCGCCATCTTGAACAGCTGCAGAATCTCGCGACGCGCGCCGCAGAGAACCAACTCGCCTTTCACCTGCTCCACCTTCTGCCGCAAAACGAGCATAACGGACAAGGCGGCAGAAGAAAGATGACCGACCTTTGCCAAGTCAACAATGAGCTTGCGGCGCGCTTGCCCCTCGACGAGAAAGTACAACTCGGTACCCAATCTCTCGATTTCATGCCGATCGAGAAGCGAATTGTCCTCGATAGTAACGATGGTCGCATCTTTGATTGTCTGCACGATTATACCAGGAGTTCTGACCATGACATGGCCTCCTCGCTTTCATCCGGCATAAGCCCGTTCGAAAACCCGCACCCTATGTCAGCCATTTTCGCAGCCATGGGCTCCCAGAGCAACCCCCCATCGCACGATACTCCTGGATGTCACATTGGGGGGCGTCAGCCTGCGCTGGTAAGGTGAAATGCGTCCGGCAATCGGTCAAGAACAGCTATTCACGGCTGCGGCTCTTCTTCGAGAAGGTTGATGCGGCGCAACTCGTCGACTATTGCGTCGGCGTAAGCTCGCGCGCCGGCAACATTGGGATGGGCCACAGATCCATAAACACAGGTGAGAACATCCGGCTGCACGCCGGGTTTGATGCAGTCCTCAAGCCGGAATTCCAGGAGAGGGTCTTCGGGAATAACAGTAATATCAAGGTTCAACTGCTTCTGCAAGGCCTCGCCGACTGTCAGGCCCCACAACCAAGCCTCGGATGCTGCCGTAGCGTTCTCCGGCCCGAAGCCGGCGTCCACAAAAACCATTGGTGCTTGAAAACCAGTAAGCTCTGCGGCGGAAGCAACCGCCAGCTGCAATTGCTCGGACGACTTACCATGAAACGTCTCGGAGCTGGCGGACATTCCTTCGAGAATATCCTCTGTGATGTCATCTTCGCCCACAGGGATATTCTGTGTTGACGCCACCTGTCCGGCGCCCTGTGTTCCGGAGTCCATACTTATGAACGGGAAATACCCAGTAACCACAATTGGAGTCTGTGGAGCAAGAGAACGAACAAGCACGAGAAGATTGGTCATTTCCTCACCGCAGAAACGCTCAGTTCGCTCTATCAGATCCTCCTCTTTGGTCAGCGGCGAAAGTATCTTCGCAAGAGTAACGTCATTGCCGCATCCATCCATGAGAATAAGATTCATCGCCTCGGGATGTTCGATGCTTTGAGCCTGCAAAGTAATCGATGTCCAGGCGGTGGGCACTTCTCCGCTGCATCTGTACGTGCAGACATGATCATCATCCGCCGGCACAATGCTTGCTCCGGATACTGCCAGGACTTGGCGAATCACTTTCAATCCGGTCTCACGTTCAATCGTCTGAGCAACGAGCGTTGAAAACTTGTCTTCGTCCCGCAAACCGTTGCCCCACATTGCCGAATCACCAATTGCCGCCATGTAGAAGAAGCCTTTTACTATCTCAATCGTATCACCAGCCAGAGGCGACCCTGCCGCGGTCTCACTGACGAATGCATGTAGAGTGGATACTTCACCAAGAGCATCCTCGCAAACAGCAAAGCCGTATCGATGCATCAGACTGCTATCATTCAAACCATCCACATGCCAAAAGAGACTGTACCCTTTTTGAAGAAGGTCCGTCATATCATCAGTGAGCAGCGGGTCATGGTTGTCCAAATCCAGATCGCCAAAGCCATCTGCTTCGGGGATCGATACTAGAGGCGTAGTCACTCCACTAGCCTGATCGACAAGTTGGACTTTGACACTATGAGGAGCAGTCGTGGCAATATCGAGAGTGAAGAAGGTCACTGCCACACGATCGTCTGCCAGGGGCATCCATTGGTCTATTTTGTAGGAGCGATGAGTTCCGACGACCGGCGGAGACAAGTGTCGAACATCTGCTATTTTCACGTGGGAAACAGCACTGGTATCAGCGCTTACAACCGGTCCGCTGTTGCATCCGCCGTTCAGTGCAGCGGCGAAACTCAGGAACGCCAACAACACCGGCCAAGCCAATCTGGCCAAACGAGTATGAAGATTATGTCCGTTCACTTGCCGCACTTATCCTCACGATTTTAGGTTAGCAGACAGGTAGTACTCTGAGTTCATCGGCGTGTCTGCAGTATGCCTGAAAACAGTTGCTTAAGCGACTCCGCCACCGCCGATTCATCCATCGAGGCTATCCAGTTCCCGGCACACGGCTTCGATCAGGGGAGCCAAAGTGTCATAACTGAAATCGAATCCAGCGCCCGCCGTTTCGAAAAGTTCACCGAGCGGCCGCGATCCCCCCAGAGCGAGAGCAGTCCGATATTTCGTCACGGCACCAGTAGGCTCTGCGCGCCAATTCATCCAGATCTGCAGCGCCCCCAGTTGAGCAATTGCGTATTCCACGTAGTAGAAGGGAACTTCAAAAAGATGGAGTTGCCGCTGCCACAAGCTCGCCTCGACATCCTCCAATCCAGAGTAGTCCACTCCCGCATCAAAACGATGATGGATGTCACACCATGCTTTCCTGCGTTGTTCGCTATTGTGTCCCGGATTGGTGTAAATCCAATGCTGAAACTCATCGATCACTGCAACCCAAGGGAAGATCCTGAGGATGCCTTCCAGGTGTTTGCGGCGAGCCCGCACGAGTTCCTCCTCATCGTAAACAAGATCGCCGTGATCCATGCCAAGTAACTCCATAGTCATGGAGGCGACCTCTGCAAACTCGATAGGAGCACTACGGTAGGCGAGCAGGTCATCGTCGCGACAGGCGTATGTGTGAAAGGAGTGGCCACACTCATGCAAGAGCGTTATCACATCGCGATGCAATCCGACGGCATTCATGAATATGAAGGGATGCCGTTTCTCGTCAAACGTCGATTGGTAACCACCGGGAGCTTTCCCTTTCCTGCTCTCCAAATCCAGAAAACCGTTTTGCCTCATATCGTTGAACTGTTCGGCGAATTCGGCATCCACTCGCAAGAGGACCTTGCCACACTTCTCGCACAGCTCATCGACAGTTTCGAACGGATGCAGTCGTTCCCGGCCCTCCTCATCCACGCCGAGATCCCATGGCCGCAAGGTCGGGAGGTTCAGCTTTGCCCGACGTCGATCGTTAATACTTTTCACGGCAGGCACAACTGCTCGCTCGATAGCGTCGTGGAAGGCCACACAGTCCTGAGGGGTGTAGTCAAAGCGGTTGTAATTGCAGAAAGCGTAAGCACGATAATCAGGTAAGCCGGAGTTTTCTGCAATACTTCTGCGAAGACTCACCATGGCATCAAAGAGGTCGTCTAGTTTTTCCCTATCCTGTAGTCTTCGCCGGGCAGCAAGGCACCAAGCCTCCTCGCGAACACGCCGATCCGTATCCTCTCCATACACAGCCATCTGAGGCAGGGTCTGCTCCTTGCCGTCAAACTCAACAGTCATGGCACCACATACAGATTGGTACTCCTGAGCAAGTTTGGTTTCTTCAACAATCAGAGGCAGATTCTCTTCACGAAACAGTTCAACCGCAGCGCGTGTGTTTCTATCCAGTACAAAGTAGCGTTGTGGAGAAAGCTCATTCCTCACTGGAGAATCAACGAAGCGGATGTCCAGTTCATGCCATTGCCGGCGACATTCGGGATCTATGTTTTCAACGAAGTCCAGGTATTTCAATCGCAGGTTTTCGTCATCAGTATGACAGGTCATCTGCACGTAGCGATCGGTACGGACTTCACCAATCACTGCCGCCAATTCACTGCAATCCAAGAGCCATTGCTCGAGTTCCTGCACACTGTCCAGGCAGCGTTCCCGCAGAATCCGGAAGTAGGGTTGAATGCGGTGCAAAGCGTCCAGTGTTTCGTTACGGTCAACGAACTTGCGTGGATATGACTGTTCAATCATGGGAAATCCCTTTTATCAGTGCGCTACTCGTTGCATCGAGTATACGAATGGCAGTCTAGTCTGCCACAGGGCACCTGCAAGAAGGCTTCGGTTTGGTTTACTTGCATGAATGCGGGACTGGAGAACCTAGAGCAAGCTCTAAGCAAGTGTAGCGTCTGGCCCCCGGTTTTCGCCCTTAGATTCTCGGTGTTTGCCGCCACGTTTGGGATTACAGCGCAGTGGCTCTGATGCGATGGGAGTAAGTGGTAAAGCGATGATGTGGTTTGTATTCGCTGCTGCGGCAAGTGCGCAACGAACGTTTGACTATATCAGTCAGCCGATTGTCCCGCGGACACACGACGGCATTCGCTGCTCGCGCGGTGTAGCTGACGGCGGGAAACGACGACTGCGGGGAGCGCTGGCTGTTGTTCAACTAAGCAAGACGGACGTGGTTAAAAAAGCGCTTTCAGGATGGGGGAATCGGGCGTGTTCATCGGCGAGTCACCTAGTGTCATGGCCAACCATCGGAGCAATGCCTGACACCGGGCGAGAACTGTGATTTTACGAGACAGATTGCGATAACCAGCTGGTTTAGAGGATGTTACGGATATCGATCAGAATTCATTTGACGCACCAATGATGTTGTAGTAAGGTTACTCATGCCCCCTACATCTTGGGGTCTTTTGGTCCTTTACCTCCTTGTTTTCTCTTCTAGTCAAACGTTGTCGGGAAGGCGCGAATCGGGGAGGTGTTGTGGATTGGACGGAGGCTCTGAAGAAAGCGCCCGGTAAGTGTTTTTTGGGGGCCCTACTCGCGCGGTCGTACTACTGACGGGATGGAAGCATAGATATTACAGGCCAGCAAATAGGTCTTGGTGGTTGTGGTTTTTTTGTGTTCAGACGGGGTTCACATGTCGCAGGCGATTACGACAGGTTTGGTGGCGGAGGAAGCAGTTGCTGGATCGACGGAGTATCAGCAGCCGGAGCTTTCGGACAATGCTCTCAGTGTACTCAGTGCGCGGTACCTAATAAGGGACGAGGCTGAGAATTGCATTGAGAGTCCGGCAGACCTTTTCTTGCGTGTCGCACGCACTGTGGCGGCGGCAGAGGTTGTGCATAACCCGAACACGACGGATCGAGAGGAGTGGGAGCAGCGGTTCTACAGCTTGATGGCCTCGGGCAAATTCATGCCCAACAGTCCAACGTTGATGAATGCGGGCAGAGAGATGGGGATGCTGAGTGCCTGTTTTGTTCTCCCTGTGGGCGACAGCATTGACGAGATCTTCAATTCCATCAAGCACACGGCCCTCATCCAGAAGGCCGGCGGTGGCACTGGGTTCGCCTTTGACGAGTTGCGTCCGACGGGCGACTTCATAAAGAGTTCAGGTGGTACAACGAGTGGCCCCATCAGTTTCTGGCGAGCGTTCAGCGAGGCGACAAACGCCATACAGCAGGGCGCGTTCCGGCGTGGTGCCAACATGGCGATGATGTACATTGATCACCCGGACATAATCAAGTTCCTTCACTCGAAGCAGGATCTTAACCAATTCAACAACTACAACATCTCGGTAAAGATCCCTGACGGCTGGATGAATGCCTTCCGGTCAGCTCCTGACTCGCCTCACGTAGTGTGCAACCCCCGCACAGGCAAGACCTACTACATTCCGCGCGATATCGAGGTGTGGGAATACAATATCAAGTCACTGGTACCGACGAACCTGAATTCCGCCGATGCCAGTCTGGGTAAGCAGTATTACACCCGTCGAGACATCTGGAATCACATAGTCAGGCACGCATGGGAGACCGGTGAACCGGGTGTAGTATTCACAGATCGAATCAATGAAGGAAACCCGACGCCTCACGTCGGTCGCATGGAGGCAACTAATCCTTGCGGCGAGCAGCCTCTGCTCCCGTACGAAGCCTGCAACCTGGGCAGCATCAATCTTTCGAAGTTCATTGACAACGCGGGAAGCCCCAACGCTGCAGTAAACTGGGAGGAATTGAGAACCTGCATACGAGAATCAACCAGATTCCTGGACAACGTCATAGACGTAAACAGGTATCCCCTCCCCCAAATAGATGCCATATGCAAAGGCAACCGGAAGATTGGTCTAGGCGTAATGGGCTTTGCCGATGCGTTATTCAAATTGGGTGTTCCCTACAACAGTGACGAGGGAGTGGCCTGGGGTGAGAAGTTCATGCAGTTCCTGAATGACGAATCCCACATTTACAGCGAAGCACTTGCCAATGAACGGGGGTCGTTTCCAAACTGGCGAGGGAGCATTTGGGAGACTGAACACCAGCGTCCCATGCGCAACGCGTGCTGCACAACGGTGGCCCCAACAGGAACAATCAGCATAATCGCCGGCTGTTCTTGCGGTATCGAGCCGCTTTTCAGCGTTGTGTTCTACCGCAATGTGCTCAAGGGGCACAACGAGGGGCGCAAGCCTCTTATCGAAGTGAATTCGATTTTCAAGAAAGTAATGTCTGAGCGAGGTCTTTTCAGCACGGAGCTACTCGACCGCATAGCCACGGAGGGCACCCTCGCTCATACAGAAGAGATTCCTGAAGACATAAGAGGAGTATTCGTCTGCGCTCACGACATCTCACCAGAATGGCACGTCAAGATGCAAGCGGCCTTCCAGCGTCACTGCGATGCCAGTATCTCTAAGACAATCAACTTCCCAGAATCGGCAGCAGTTGAGGATGTCGACAAGATTTACCGCGACAGCTTCAGCTTGCGTTGCAAGGGTGTAACTGTCTACCGTGATGGATGTCGGAAATCGCAACCGATGGCATTGAAGGACAAAAAAACCTCATCCCCAAGTGATTCATTGGCGAAAAAGCCTGCCAGAGAGGAGTCATCCAGCACGACGCCCATTGAGCCGGCGACCCTCCCAGAGATTCTGAGCAGCGTACGAATTCGTCAGATGACTCCGTTCGGGAATATGCATATCCAAATCACAGTGGATCCCAGCACAGACCGAGAGCTGGAAGTATTCGCTCAATTAGGCAAAGGTGGGGACGTTGCTAACAGCGACTTGGAGGCGATATGCCGCATGATCAGCCTCTGGCTACGTGGCGGTGGATCGCTGAAGCACGTAATCCAGCAGCTCAAAGGAATCGGCTCCAGCCTACAGGTCAGCACAAAAGACGGCAAGATAATGAGTCTGGGTGACGGACTGGCCAGGGCCCTGACGAAGTACACGCGAGCCAAGACACACTTTGGTGTCAAGAGTCTGCTTCTGGGGGCTTTTGAGCAGGCAGAGATGGACCGAGTTCAGCGAGGCCTTGCCGCGGCCCCCCCTAAGGCGACACCACGTGCGGGCAACGGTGCGGGTAAGAACGGCGGTCATTCACATGCAACAGTTCGAGCTACGGTTGACAAGCTCGGAACAGTTGGAGCGACCAGCCGCGGCTTTGAGAAGCCATCCCAGGCAGAGCTTTTCAAAGTACTTTGCCCAGAGTGCCAATCAGCCCTAAGGTACAGCGAAGGGTGCTGTATATGCCACTCTTGTGGATACTCTCATTGTTGAGAGCCCGTTTGTCGGGGCGTGTGAAGCCATTCTAACCAAGAATTTCCTTGCGAAGGTTTTTTTTCTGCAAGGTAAATCAAGTTGTGACGATAAGGATGTTGAGGGCAAGAGGACGCCCGGGTGTGATGCAGCTGGGATGACCTCTGGCCTGTAACAGGCAATCATACGGGGAACTATCCAAGACGTACCAGGCTTCTTTCCCCTCCGGAAAGCACCGATCTCGCCAACGGCAATCGGTGCTTTCTTTTTGATCACATCTCGCCGAGCTGGGAGCGCGAATATGCGGCGAGTTGCATATCTTCAGAAGGGCCGGGGAAACAATGCTTGAACAATCGGCGGCAAGAGGCACAATCAGCATCAAGGTAACTGTCTAGAGCGCGTTCTATCCAAGTGTGGTGTCCGCACGCTGGTTCTCTCCGGTGGCTTGTTGTTATTCGGCGTTACGCCTGGACCAGAAGGCTCCCATGACTCGACCTGTCCGGTTGGCTACGTACTTTGCGTTTGTTCAAGGCTGGTCAAGGACGTGTGGCATTTCAAACGCCAACGAAGTCAAAGGCACTGGACGGTGCACTTGAGGAGGACTGCGGGTGACAACACAGGTACGCATACTCGTCGTCGATGACCACGCGCTGGTACGCGGCGCGCTAGCGGAGCGATTGCGGCAGGAGGCTGATCTAGCAGTGGTTGGGACAGCCAGCACGGCAGATGAAGCAATTGACCAAACAATCAGTCTCAAACCTGACATAATCCTGATGGATATCGATATGCCGGGGCTAATCTGCTTTGACGCGGCCCGAACGATCACGAGCACTTCACCGGCGACGAAAATAATCTTCGTCAGCGCCTTCCTGCATGATTGGTATATAGAGCAAGCACTTGCGGTCAAAGCACAAGGCTATGTCACTAAACGAGAGCCTCCCGAAGCGGTGATCTCTGCCATTCGTGACGTTGCGGAAGGCGGCGCTTACTTCTCTGATGAAGTAAGGTCCCGAATCATTGTGGATTCATCAGGAGCCAAGTTGGCCCAAAGCGGCAAGTCTCGTGTTTCAACTCTCACAGCGAGAGAGATAGAGGTGCTACGGTACATTGCTCGTGGTTTGTCCAAGAAGGAGATCGCTGCCACCATGCACTTGAGTGTCAAGACCGTTGACAGGCATTGTGCCAACATGATGACGAAGCTGGACATTCATGATCGTGTTGACCTAGCCCGCTTTGCCATAAGGGAGGGGTTGGCTGAAGCATAGTTGATGTCTGGAGCTAGCCTTGGCCAAGTGTGGCGTCTGGAGCTAGAGCAAGTTCTAGGCAACATTGCCGGCGGCGCCGGTCGTGGGAAAGCTGGAAGAGCATTTCACAGTTTGGCAGACAGCGCCGGCTACCGCTTCGGCCTCATGATCGCCAAATGAGGGAACTTGTTCCACCGACCAGAACATTTCGTTTCCGGCAGTGTCGATCATCGGCAAGCGAGCCTTGATAAGACCCTCATAGACTTCGATTGGTTCTTTCCTGAGACGGCGTGACCAACGCCACAGCTTGGGTGCGGTCATCACCAAGCCGATTTGTCCGACTATTTGAAAGAGCAGGCGTGACGGGCATGTCCCATTCTTCCACAATCCAAGCAAGGATCGAAGTGTATTGATTGGATTGTAGAATGCCCAATACCCGCGGATCAAGTTCAGTTGTTTGGACCAAGGCTGGGGATGGGCGGATGCCACAACATGGTTGCCGTCATAGTAGGCCTCAGGAACTTTTTCGCCACCGACTGTCTTGTACAAGGTTCGTGAACGAGCGGCGGTCTCTATATCCCTTGTACCAATCGCCGGTCCCAAGTAAGTGCATTGATAGGAGACGGCTCCCAGGTTGAAGAGATACTTGGCTTGATTGATGAGACCGGAAAGCGTACCGCGAGGAGATCGGAGCGGCTGGTCGTCGCTGTGTATAAGCATCGCCATCGGCTCGATGCCAACACTGAGCATCACTTTGAACAGTTCCCTCGCCTGCTCTGCATTCTGGCCTTTGTTGACAACTTCCGCAGTGATGTCCTCAATCCCAAACCAGATTGCTCTCATTCCGGCTTGGTAGCACAGGGGAAGTAGATCGGCATTCTTGTGGACGTCGAATTGAGTTCCCTCAGTAAAGAAGCGGATCTTCTCTCCCAATTTTGAACCATCCGAGGTTGTCGTCTCGGCGAGAGCCGTCATGAGTTCGATTACTGTCTCTCGCTTGTTGAAGAAGTTGTCATCGGTTCCGAAGAACTGGCGAATGCCGAAGTTCTCATATATGTGCAAGATTTCCTGGGCAAACCTTTGGGCACTTTTGTGTCGCCAAGTTTTCTGGTTCACCGCGGGTATGGGACAGAACGAGCATGTAAACCGGCAGCCGTGGGTGGCGATAATGGAGGAGATTAGGGACAGCTTGCCCACGCGTTTGGGTGGCAAAGGGTTAGCATCCAACCCTTCTCTGCGGTGCGGTGGTTCAATAGCTCGATAGCCTGCGTCCGGCAAAGGGAGCTCATCCAGGTTTCTCAACAGCCTCTGGACACCAGTATTGACCGCATGGGGATTGTCCACCGGCATGTTGTCAGGAAGATAGACCAAGCCCGGTATGCCGGTCAGCGTTTCCTTGGCGCGGTGTCGGCGAAAGGCAGCCAGAGCCGTCTCTTGCTCACTTTTGTCGGCGAGGATCGCTCGGAACAGGTCAAGGAGAACGAAAGCCTCGCCAGTGACCACGCAGTCGGCTCCGATTTCGGGGTCACCTCCCATAGCCAGGTAGTCGGTAGGCTCGTAGATTGCTTTGGGACCTCCAGCGAGGATGAGAGGTCGCTGGTTTCCCATATTGCAGGCGTCACGAACCAAAGCATATGACGGCTCAGCATGCACTTGCATTGCCGAGGTCATAACTATGTCCAGAGGGTGCCCTGCCAAAAGGGCCTTGCTGGGTTTGAAGTTTGGGGTCCATTGTTGCAGCACGACGCGAACATGGTTGAAGCCTGCGGCGGTCAGAACATCTGCCAGAACGCGCACTGAACAAGGGGCCATGCGCTTGTCGGCGTACCAATAGGGAAGCATGCGCGTGCGGTAATCGAATGCATAGACGATGGCGATGCGCAGATCGTGAGCGTGTTGAAAGTTGCGGAGGTCGCTGATGGCCTGTTCGAGAGCACCATCGGGCAAATGAACATCCCCCTTGCTCCGACGTGGTAGTTCCACTTGAGATTCCTTCCATAACGGGAAGGCGGCTATGCACACCGGGCAACAAGGAATGCAGGCTGCTTTCCTGGACAGTCCGTGGCTACCGATCCCAGCCTTCCCATTCGGCGGGTTGTCGGGGATGCCCGAACGGAGGTGAGTCTAACACGGAGGGAGCGACAGAGCCATCGATTTAGAGCAAGCTCCACTCGATTGTAGCGTTTGGCGCCAGATTCCTTCCGGCAGATTGCCGTCACTTGGCGCTGCGTTTGGATTAGCAACGCTATGGGGGCCAAGAGAGGAGCGCCCAGCCCGGATATTGCATCCACTCCTTCGGCTCACCGGGCCTGTTTGGAGAGAACGGCCCCGAGGTGCCGATTACCCCGGGGCCGTTTTCAGCATCGTTAGGACGGTGTGCACATCACTGAACGCCGTGCATTCTCCTGGTGAGGGGGCGAATGAGTACGGCCATTAGAAGGGCTCCCGCTCCGCACATCACGACGAATATGGCGAAGTATTTGCTGGGCGGCATCTTGCCCCACCATGCTCCGAATACTTGAGCAAGCTTCTCAGCGACAGCGGTTGCCAGGAACCAACCTCCCATAAAGAGGCCAACATGCTTGGCGGGCGCCAGTTTGGTCACAAGGGAGAGGCCAACAGGAGACAGGCATAGCTCGCCCATAGTTAGCACCATGAAGAAGGCGATGAGCCACCAGACGCTCACGCGGAACTTTGCTGATTCGAGGTAGAGTTGATCGATGGCTTCCTTGAAGTCAGGCTGAGCAGCACGGGCCAGGAATTCAATGCGTGTTCGCTCCTTAATCTCACCGAGGGCTGTCAGTGTCTTCGTATTGGGATCCCATTCGAGCACCTTCTTGCGGCTACTGCCCTCCCCTTCCATAACGGGCTCGGTGCTGATTCCGTCGGGGGCACTGGCTAGTACGGCGGTCAGCTGCCAGTCATCCCGAGAGGTTTGGTTTGCAGTCTCCTTGGCGAATTCCTCGACTTGCTGGACGAAGGCGTGGGGCGCGGTATGAGCCAGGATGCGGAAACGGTCGAGATCAGTCAGAACTCCGTTCATCATTAGGGTGCCGGAGGAAGAGTCGTAGTGCAATCGTGTGGCGCCGTAGTAGGTCGGCTCAGATTGCCCCTCGCTTTCGGAGGTGAATACTCGCCCTTTGTCATCCACGCCGAGTGTCTGAGGCAGAGCGGCCAGCTTGGCTTGGCACGGGGAGTTTTCGCGCTCTGCTGCGGGCCACATAACTGCAAAGGCTATTGCCACGAACGCCAATCCCAACACCATCTTCGTAGGCGTTGACGGCTGCAGGCACGCCTATCAAGCCATGCCCAGAGCAGTGCGAATATTGGCGCAAGAGTGATGATGAAGAAGGGGTTGAATGATTGAGTTTGTCCGGATGTAAAGGAGAAGTCATACCACGGTCTGTTGTCGGACGCATCGGCCTCGACAGGCGGACCGAGGGTAATGGGGTCAAGTTCCGCTGAGAGGGGACGAAGGTTGGTATGCTGATCTGCCCAAACAAGCATGGCGTTGGGGCTTTGCTCGAAGGCTGTCCAGAAAAGGATGACAAAAGCGAAGACGACGAGGAGAACGATTACTCGATCTCGAACGACATGCGGCGGATGTTCCCGGCGGCTGGGTTCGATGGCAGCGGATTCGCTCGAAGGTGTCTCTTCATCGGCCTCCTGATTGAACTCTACGAGCACTCGATGGCCCAAAACGTAGACGATCAATCCTGCCACCATTCCGACTCCGGCAGCGCCGAAGCCTGCGTGATAGCCATAGTTGACTCGGAGCCAATCGCAAAGAAGCGGACCGGCAAGGGCGCCGAGATTGATACCCATGTAGAATATGGTGAAAGCACCATCTCGGCGATGGTCATCGGGCTTGTAGAGGTTGCCGACCTGTGTGGATATATTGGGCTTAAGGAATCCGACGCCGGCGATGATCAGCCCAAGGGCACCATAGAAGCACCAGAGCGGCTCGAAAGCCATGAGGAAGTGTCCTGCGGTGAGAAGGATAGCGCCGTAGATGACTGCGCGTTTGGCTCCGATGTATCTATCGGCGATGAAGCCGCCGATTACGGGTACACCATACGCCAGCGCGGCGTACCAGCCGAGGTGATCTGAGGCCTTCTCCTGTGTCCAGAAGAAATGCTTGAGCATGTAGAGCAGCAACAGGGTTTTCATTCCGTAGAAGCTGAAGCGCTCCCACAGTTCGGTGAAGAAAAGCACATAAAGCCCCAACGGATGGCCGAGGAAGGTCTTTGGTTGGTTCGCCACGCCAATACTCCCTTAACTGAAGATCTGTTCACCCAATCAGATAGGTCACGATAGCGACTTGCGACAGTGATAGCCAGCTTGGAGGCCGGTTTTGGTGTGGTTTCGCTTGGGCGAGCATACGAAAGGGCTGCCCAGCTTCGCACGAACGGAGCGTCAGTTGTTCAGGAGATGGTTGCCGGTGTTTGCTCAGCCATCTTGTATTGAGCAATTGCCGAGCTGACAATTGGAGCAAGCTCTATCCAGGTGCAGCGGCCGAACGCCTGTTTTCTCCGGTAGATTCCGAGTGTTTGACGCTACGCTTGGATTTACCGCGTTATAACAGCGTTTTAGTCTCCGCTCTCGGCGCAATCGCAAAGGATGCGAAGCATCTCGGACGATCTCTCGATATCAATGGGAAAGATAAGGTTGTGTACATGTCCCAAAGCCCGCGGGTAGAGATCCAGTGAGCCGAGCCATTGGGTCTTATGGTGAAAAGAAATCACAACGGGAGGCGACTCGGGAGGCACGGCCCAATGGTTCTGCCAAGATTCATCCTTCTCGGGCAGCATGCGGTATATTGCGGCAATGGTATCAGGGTTGGTGCAGGCCTTGTGCTTGTCGCTTTTCAGCCGGTCCACCTGAACCTCGAAGGGCTGCTCGAACTCATACCACCCGGGATTAAGCCGCACATCAATCCTGTCGGCGGTGGAGAATTTCTTAAGGTTAACGTAGCTGCATCCTGTGGATGAAACCATAAGGATCAAGCAAGTCGCGATGGAAGCACACTTGAGCCTTGAGAAGGCAGCGGCGTTTCTGCAAAGGTGAAGAGCCTCGTCTAACATCTGCAAGAGTATCTCCGTATACAAGAGCGATTCAACCGAGGAGTCGGGCTATGCATGATCATCCTTCACGCCGCTGACGGATCCGCCAGGACGTTGTGGATTCGTCAAAGCAATATGCCTGACGAGTTGGGTGATTTCCGATTCCAATCGACGCATGCGCAGGTAACTCATGAAGAAGCCTGCGAACATGAAGAGGATGGCGAAGTAGAAGACAAGATCCGCGCCGCGATTAACGCCTGACATTCTGGCGATGGATGAGGTCAGACCGGGCCAAGCGATAGCGACTCCTGCCGCCAGCCAAATGGCCGCCCAGAACAGAGCGCTGCGTCGCAGACCCCGCCCTCGAAGAAGGGCAACAACTCGTTCAATAAAGAGGATAGTGATTATTGGTAAAACAACAATCTGGAAACCGTTCATAGCAATTGCCCGCCGCCGGAGATTATCCGGTCAAACGCTTCAGAAGGTAATGAAAGAGAATCCGGATGGCACTGAGACTACTCTGTCCTTTTTCAATTGAGTAATCAGTGTAACGTATTCGAACCGGCACCTCACCGAAAGGCAATTGCGAATCGCGAATCTGATCAATGAGTTCGCTCGCATGAGCCATTCGGTCGAGAGTAATGCGAATCTTTGAGGCCGCTTTGTGCGAGAACGCGCGAAGACCGTTGTGGGCATCGGTGATTTTCACGCGAGAGACAAGGCGAGTAAAGAGAACTCCCCCTTTCAAAACAGCTCGCCGGGAATTCGGAAGATCCTCGACATCGCCCAGAAACCGCGAGCCGAGGCTGATCTCCCAATCTCCTTGTGCAATGGGATGAACGAGAGCGGCAATATCCTCGACTCGATGCTGGCCATCGCTATCGAAGGTAACGACAAACTCTGCTCCGCAGCGCAGGGCGTAGTCGATGCCGGTCTGCAGTGCAGCCCCTTGCCCGCGGTTAATCACGTGGCGCAAAACCGTTGCCCCGGCTTTAGCGGCTGCGCTTGCCGTTTCATCGCGTGATCCATCGTCGATGACAATAACGTTTTCGTAGGCTTGCACGACATTGCCAACGACATCGCTCACACGAGAAGCCTCGTTAAACGCGGGGATGATGACGAAAACGCGCCGGCAAACGTCGTCGGGCAAGAACACGCCCGACGTAGTTGCGTTGGTTCCGGCTGCCTGTTGCTCACTGTCGGTCATCAGTCGCTCGCGATTTACAGAAACCTGTTGCCGATTCAAGCGAGGCACAACAGGCGCTCAACGTCCTCGCACGGATTAGCAATGGTATCTGGAGAATGCAACAACATCCACCAGAACTTGTATGCTTCTACTCCGAGCCCTTGGTTAGGCGGACTTCGGCCCAAGAATCGTTCCGCGCGTCGGCGTGATTTCTGCAGGTGGGAAGGCAGAATCCAGATCGAGCTCCATTCAAGTGCCGTGTCCGGCGACGGGAGGCTTGGTTATCCGCAACGTGCTGAGAAGGAAGTGCAGAGATCCCACGGCCAACCCAAAACCGCGAGCAAACGATCGTATGGCACTCATGGGAGCGTAGTAGAAACAACGTCGGTATCCGGTGTTTCTGAGGATGCGCAGAGTCATGGGTATTGGCAGGACGATCAGCGTCAGCAACGCAAGTAAGGCTACTACACGTCCCAAGGGGTTATACGCCGACACCGCGCCGGCAAGCAGCAACATGGCAACCGGAGGCTGCAGGTTGTCACACAGGCTGCTATAGGAATCTCCTGTTGCGTGAGAAGCGTGTCGTCCATGCAGCCAGACGCGCCAGTAACCTTGCTTGGCTTGAGTGCGCAAGTACGGCAGCAAACAGGTATCATGATAGTGCCTGACTCTCGATTTCAGAGCGAAGCCCAACTGGTAACCCGCGGCCCGCACCCTGTATGCCAGTTCGGCGTCCTGGGCTCGGCTAAACCCCTCATCGAATCCTCCGACCTGCTCGAGGACATTCCTCAGATAGACAGCGTTGCCGGTCGCGACGAAGTTAACGCGATTTCCCATACATCGATGTCGCTCCACAATCTCCTCGTGTATCAGGGTGGCAAGCAACGGTGCCGGCTGACGCATGACGAAGCTTCCGCCTGCTCCGCCGACGGATGGGTCGTCCAAACATGCTAGAAGGTGAGTCAACGCATCCCGTTCCGGGATGCAATCAGCATCCATAAACCAAATCGCCTCCTCGCTAGCTTCCCGCCAGCCCAGATTGCGGGCGGCGGAGCGTCCCTTTGGCTTGCTGCGAATGCACGAAACACCAAGCTCTTGGGCGATTTGAGGTGTTGCGTCCGTTGAGCCATCGTCACACACGATAATCCGAGTAAGCTCTCCCTGGCTCTTGATCTCCAAGGCAGCCTGCAAGCACTCGCGCAAAGTCTCCGCGGCGTTGCGAGCAGGTATTACTAGGCATACTGATTTGCTCATCGAATCGGCTTTGGACCTCAAGTCAGATTATGCGACGGTCGCGATGGCCAGCATTGGGATGCCTTTGCCATGAAGATGAATGCAAGCTTGACCATTAGGACCGGTGTCCTGGTAAGGTCTCATGCTACTGCAGCGGGGGTACTAAATCCACTAGGCGGTGCTGGACGGCGTGAGGGAAGCTTAGCTCCGATGGCCTTGCTGGTTGGAGTCCATTGTCTCTGCGGTGTACATCTCCGCAACGCCAGACTGTAAATGTGCAGAACAACGAACAGGTTCATTGCGTAGTGAAGCTTGACCAGCAGAGCAATCACTGATTTGATCTTGAGCAGGCTCCATTTGAGTTTGGGCTCTCGAGTTTTATTCTCTCTGGGTGCCAGTCATGATTCAACGCTACATACTCCCGGGCCCCATCAAAGCGTCGCGGGAATTAGTCAGGAGAAAGCAACATCGCAGCACACTGCCTAAACAAGAGGGAATCAGGCGTTGATCCGTACTGAAGCCAAGAACAGCATCATCCTCATGGCCGGCACGGGTATTACCGCTGCGCTCAGTTTCCTGTACACAAGGACGGTAGCCCGCGAGCTCGGCCCGGCGAGCTTTGCGCAGTTTGCCGCTGTTTTGGCGGCGGCGAACATCGTTCTTGCCGCAACGGGGATAATCAATCCCACAGTAGCTCGCTTCTCCGCCGAATATAGTAGCCGCAATCGACCAGGGATGATACGCACACTGGCTTGGCAAGTGGGGAGAAGAGCCGCTGTCTACGGAAGCGTCGCTATCCTGGCAGGCATTGTTCTGTCCAAAGCAGCAATGGAGTTTTTACATATTGATTCGTCGTGGCCGATCATTCTGGCCGGTCTAATCGTATATGGCAACCTCCTGATAAGTGTTGTGCGAGGAGTGTTGCGCGGCACAGAGCGTTTTGGTGCGTTGAATGCAAGTAACATACTTGAGGGAGCATCCCGGTGGTTATTCGGGATTCTGCTATTGAGCCTTGCCGCCAACACAAGTATGGCTCTTCTGGCGTTCGTCGCAGGCGGAGCCGTAGTTCTACTCGTGTCACCGCTTCAACTGAAGAAGGTATGGCGCAACAATCCCTCTGAGCCGGTTGAGTCCGAGGCCATACGGCAGTTCGTATTACCGATACTGCTATTCTCCATAAGCATGGCGGTATTTCAGAACGCTGACATGCTATTCGCGCAGCGCGTGCTGGTGGGAGTCGACGCTGGTATCTACGGAGCTGCGGTGGCGCTGGCGAAAATCATGGGTGTTCTGGTGACACCGTTCAGTACGATGATGCTTCCTGCGCTCACGAGCCTTCATAACAAATGCCAGAAGGCGCACGGCACATTCCTGCGAATCGTGGGTTACTTCTTGGCAGTCGTGTCATTGCCAATGGTGTTATTCTGCGTTTGGCCTGATGCCATACTCGTTGGCGCGTTTGACTCTCGCTACGCCGGAGGCGGCAATGTGCTGTTTTTGCTGGCATGCGCAAGACTGTGCGGCTACCTAAGCCATATGATCTGCCTTTTCTATGCCGCGAAGCGAGATTTCAGCTTTCTCGTCATCCATTTACCGGCGGCTTTGGTCTTGCTGGTTGCACTGAATATCTGGTGTGGATCAGCTGCCGTCATGGCGGGGACGGTAGCCGCTGTCGAGGGCGCAACACTACTGTGCCTGATCGTGTTCATGACGTGCCATCGGCGTCAACAGTAACCTCCCTGCAACAGTCAACACATTCAGGAAAAGCTGCCGATCGATCCGATGTAGTATGAGTCCGAAGAAGTTTCACAGGTTAGAGCAAGCTCTATTCAAGTGTGGCATCTGAACATCTATCTTCACCGGTAGACTCTCATAGTTGAAGGCTACGCCTAGACGAGTGACGCTTCGAAATCAAGGAAAGATCATGCAGACGGCGCAGACAGAATCAATCCCCACAACTGTGGCAGAGTCTCTCCGCAAGTATCTCTCATGTTATTGGCTGCGGCCCGAAAACGCGTTCTGGATGACCTTGCGATCAGAAGCACTCGGAAATACTGAACTGCCGCGTCCTTCGATCGATTTGAGCTGTGGCGATGGCATATTCAGTTTCATTCACGCCGGTGGGGAGGTGGATTTCGAATTCGATGTTTTCTGCTCAGTTGGCCGTTTGGAGGCAGTAACTAACGACCATGCTGACATGTTCGACCACACAGATGCATCATACGGTCCTCCGGTTCGTAGGAGTGCCCACTCCATTAGCTGCGGAACGGATTGGAAGCAGAATCTTCTAGACAAAGCGAAGAAGCTTGACTTGTACGACGAACTGATTCTCCATGACAGCAACGAGAGACTCCCGTTCGAAAATGAATCATACCAAACAGTGCACTGCAACTCAGCCTATTGGGTAAAGAACATTGATTCTTTCCTGGCGGAGATCCAGCGCATCCTGCAACCGGACGGGAGAGCCTATCTCAGCGTCAAGCTCGACTGCATGCGGGAGTATACGCTGCAACCGTTGCGAAGCAGTCTAGGCGATCGATTCCTGGAGATTATTGGGAGGGGCCGTTTTGAGACATGGCCCTCAGTTGGCTCAGCGGAAGACTGGCTACGTCGCTTTGAGAGGGCGAACTTGGATGTAGTGGAGGCCAAGCCGTTCATAACCAGAACACATGCCCAGATTTGGGATGTTGGTCTGCGGCCGATTGCTCCGATGCTAGTCAAAATGGCCAATGGTCTGAGGCCAGAGAACCGCGCGGCGATCAAGCGCGAATGGGTGGAGCTATTCATGGACTTGCTCACACCGATCTGTCGCGCCGATTTTGATCTTTTCACTACTTCTTCCGAGCCGGCGGAGATACTCTACGTACTCGCTCCTAAGGAATAGAGCACAATCTCTATTCAAGTGTGGCGTCTGAGCGCCGGATTTCTCCTGTGGATTGTTTGGCGGTACGATTGTACGAGTAATGCTCCAGCGTTGGCGCGTCTGTGGAGCAACTTGGAAGAGGAATTCGTCGCCATGCAGCCTTGCGGAATTATGTTCCACCATTTTCACGGCTCCGGACACTCTCCTGGCCAAGGATCCATCGACGCCGCACAGCTTGCCGACTTGGTCGATTTTGTCGGTATGGAGCGGATTCTTCCTGCCCGAGAGTGGTTCGACCGCGCCGTGAACGGCAAGCTGCAAGCAGCCGATATTTGCCTCACATTCGACGACAGCCTGCGATGTCAGTTCGACGTGGCTAAGCCGGTGCTCGACGATCTCAGGCTTACTGGTTTCTGGTTTGTCAGCAGCCAGGTTGTTAACGGAAGTCCTCTTCGCATTGAGATTTACCGCAAGTTCCGCGACACGTGTTTCGCGAGCATCGAGCATTTTTATTCAGAGTTTTTCACTTATGTTCAGGAAACACCACACGCCCAAGTCGTTTCCACAGGATTGGATAGGTTAGTGCCAGACACTTATTTGTCTGAATTCCCGTTCTATTCAGCACTTGACCGCCAGTTCCGGTACGTGCGCGACATGCTCCTCGGCCCCGAAGCCTACCAACAGGTAATGGATAATTTCGTCCGGCGATGTGGAGCAGAGATTGACGAACTGTCGCAGAATCTGTGGATAACGAACGATGATTTGCTTCTATTGGCACGTGAAGGGCATGTCGTCGGCCTGCACTCAGACAGTCATCCGACACGCATGGCTAATCTGTCACGTGAGGAGCAACTTCGGGAATATACAATCAACCACGCGCACTTATCCAACCTGCTAGGGCAACCGCCACAGTGCATGTCGCACCCATGCAACTCGTACAATGGTGACACTCTCGACATATTGCAGGGGCTTGGAATCAAGTTGGGATTTCGTTCTGACATGACAGAGTATATCAAGAGCGAATTGGAGTATCCCCGTGAGGACCACGCTCTGGTAGTAAAACGGATGCGATTATGAACATAACTGTATTCACTAGCAACCAGCCACGACATACGGCTCTAATCGAGAGATTGGCGGAATATGCGGACAAAGTATACGCCATACAGGAATGCTGTACTGTCATACCAGGGCAGGTAAACGACTTCTACCGCAAAACTCCCGTGATGCAGGATTACTTTTCTCGCGTGCTGGATGCGGAAAGGGTAGTATTCGGGAAACCGCGTTTCTCTCCGACCAACGTGACGCAATTGCCCATCCGTATGGGCGATCTCAATATGCTGGATCTGCAGAGCATTAAACCAGCTCTCAAGTCTGACGTTTACGTCGTGTTCGGATCGAGTTTCATAAAGCCACCATTGCTTGACCCGCTGCTGACTGGCAAAGCAATCAACATTCACATGGGCGTATCTCCATACTACCGAGGTAGTTCGACGAACTTCTGGGCCATGTATGACAACCATCCAGAGTACGTTGGCAGTACGATTCATATGCTGACAGCGGGGCTCGATTCAGGGCCAATCATCAGGCATGCCCTGCCGGCAGCCGAAGCAGCCGATCCGTTCACAATTGGCATGAAAGCCGTGCGTGCCGCCCACGAGGCCACTGTGGATCTGATCCGGACAGCTGAGTGGCGAGAACGAGCGACCTTTCCTCAGGATCGCACGCAAGAGCTACGTTATTCAAGAGCGGCAGAGTTCACCGATGAGATCGCAGAGGAGTATCTGCAGAGGTTGTTGAGCCCTGAGGAAATGGTTGCCGCGTTGTCTTCGCGCAGCCTATCAGACTATGTTGACCCCTACATGTTCTAGGGAAAACCGTATTAGCGTATGATATCTGAGCTCCGCTTTCTCTAGTTGTTTCTTGTGTTCGACGCTACGCTTGAAGGAGTGACGCTTCAGCAGCGCTATAGTGTGCGCAACACGGCACGTACAGGACTCGCGTCAAACCCAACCAGTTTCAACGGAAGCGCGATCAGTTCGTAGAGTCCATCGGGAACATGAGCAAGAACCAGATTCTCCAGTATGGCTATTCCACACGTCATACAAGCGTGATGAGCTTCAAGGCCATGAGAGGTGAACGAATCGATGCTCGGTGTATCAATGCCGATCAACCGCACACCACGATTTTGGAGAAAGAAGATGAGATCAGGTTCAAGAGCAGCGAAATCAGGACTGAAGCGGCTGTGGTCAGGATAAGTACCGGTGGCCAGCAGAAGTCGTGGCGCCTCAATGGGGTCGACCAGCATATCCAAGTTTACCAAGCCACCGGGATCCGCTTTCACGTGCATAACTTGGCATTTGCCCACATAAACATCCAAAGGCACTTTGTCGATCATGAGACCGTCACAAAGGACATGGCCAGGAGCATCCGCATGAGCACCGGCATGCGCACTGACGGTCAGCGAAGATGTTGTAGAAGAATCACCCTCGCCGATCCGGCCAGCGAAACGCCGAACCAACGGCGAATCGCCGGGCCATACTGCCAGCGACTCATCGACGCATGGTGAAATATCAAGGATCGTTTCAGGCACTGGTATTCACACTCACGAAGGCACAACCAGTTTTGACAACGCGCCTTTGTATCGCGTTATCCGATAATGTTCTCACTATCATTACCGGACGGGCCGCAAACGCGTCAAGGTCTTTTCCGGCCTAATCTACAATGATTGAACGAATCTTCGATCGCGTCAACTTGTTAGTGCGTGTTTTATCGAACCAAGTTTTCAGACAGAAAAGACCGCCCAAGCATACACAACGAAACGTATAGTTTCGGAGGTTGACCAGTTTTCGCCCAAGGCGCTTGACTCCAGGTGCCGGGCGATCCAGCGAATATTGAAGTAGGTTTTCTTTAAGACCAGATGGACACACGCGATCACAACTTGATGTCTACCAGCATACCAGAAGAGGATGCCTCCATAGCCGTAGCGTTCTCTGATCTGGACGATCTGATCAAGAACTGGTCTGCAAAGATGCAAGCAGCACAAGCGGCCTTTGCCAATGCAGCTGAATCTCAGCAGAGCGATCAGACAGAGGCAAGCCATAGTGCTGCGGAGGCAAGAGTATCGACAGCCGGCGAGTCGCCCAGTGAGTCCCAGAAGGATCAACCGGTAACTGAAGCCGTTCACAGTTCGGAATCCGACAAACCCGCCTCTGACACGACCGCGCCTCCGGCCAAACGCGGGGGCATAGTAGCGATGGAACCGGTAGACGAGGTGGAAGCACAACCAGCCATCGACGAGGATGAGGCGATCCTGTCAGCTCTTGATCCCAAGATCGCCAAACCGATTCGCATCAAGCGGCGTCTGAGTAGTGGGCGTAAAACCGTACGAGAACTTCTAGAAGAGGAAGGAATTCCAATCCCTAACGGTTTCTGAGATTGGAAGCTGACCAGAGCGTAGAGGAATGAGAGAGATGAACCGTCAACAGGTCGAAAACAGCGCATCAGAACAAACCACATTGCCATCCTCAATCGATGTACAGGCTCTGGAGCAGATGGGGCAGGACATCATGGTTGCCATGAAGTCGCTGCGGGAATTGCTAAACGCAAGAGCCGATGCCCTGGAGGCCTGCAGGCAGGCACTTGTGGAGCACTACGAGCAGCTGAACCAGGAACGGAGTTCATTCAACAATGAGCAAGGCGAACTCTGCAAGGTTTACGAGGAGAGGGAGCGCAGGGTAACTGAACAAGAGTCAGCGGCAGAACAGCTCAAGCTGGAGGCAGCCAAGCTGGCCTCGTCCTACGAAGCTCGTGAGAAGGACCTTGCGCAGAAGGAAGAGGAGTGCCAGGTCAAGATCAAGGAAATCTCTGAGATCGAGGCAGCTCTGAATAGTCGCGAAGCTGGGCTTGCCGAAAGCGCGAAGGACGTCACTGGACAAAAAGAGTCCATAGAGAAGGAGCGTCAGCTCATTGAACGTCAGAAGCAGGAGATAATCGAAGCGACCAAGCTGTTCGAAAAGGAGAGAGCAGAGTATCAGAAGCTGCGGGAACAGCAGGCGACGATCGAGAAGGATTTGCTGCAAAGCCAAGAGACGATTGCTCACCAGAAGCAGGAGATGTCCGCCCAGATGACCGCCATTGCGGAAGAGCGCCAGGCGATAAAGCAGCGAGAGGGCGAATTGGAAAAACTCAGCCAACAGATACTTCAGCGACAGAGCGATCTCGAACAGCAGGAAGTTCAAGTACAAGCATCACAGAAGGAGTGGGCCATGCGACTGGCCGAACTCAATGCTGCGTCAAGTAGCTTGGCCAATATCCAGGCCCAGATAGACGGCGAGCTCACGAATCTAACTGATGCCCAAAACGAGCTGCTGCCACAATACGGCGTCAGTCCCGAGTCCCCGACGGGTACGCCCGCCAGCCAGGGAATGCCTTCTGCAGCAGAGCAGGAGGCCCGAGAGGCCGTCGAGAGATTCCAGAAGTTGTGTCGCGATTCAAGGCGAAAGGCGATAGGCGGTTAGAGCAGGCTTCATTCAAGTGTAAAGTCTGATGCCCGTTTTGCTCCGGTAGATTCTCGCTGTTTGATGTTGCGCTTGGACAAATAACGCGGCGGAAGCGTGCCCAGGCTATCAGCGTCTGAATCTATCGGTCGTTTGCCCTGCCGCACGGGGCAATCGTAGAGTTAGTGTAGAAACTGGATACGTAGTCGCCCCGGCGTTTGCAGAGCGAAGATCTCGGCGTTCATGGAGCGAATGGACAGGTGGACCTTCATAGGAAGGCCGTAAGCGTTGTGACAATCCACAAGGAAGCAAAGCCTGCAGGGTGATTGTACTGATGCACCCGGGTCGGAAAGCGAGGCCCAATATGTCGAAAGTAGGAGCTAGCGATGGCACTCAACATCCTCTCTTGGCAAAACAAGCAACATGATAGTTCCGCGCCTAACCCTCAGTCCCTGGCGGCACCAAAGCCAATGGCTGAGCAATCCGCGTCACACCAGGACGTGGGCACGCTTGATGACCTCTCCAAGCACCTCAAGCATCTTCGGTTTGGAGTAGTCGCCGCACACCCGGACCGATGGAAGGATCATCCTGGCATTCAGGAGGCAATGCGCAAGGCTCACGAAGCCATCGACCGCGACTTTGCGCTTGTTCCCGCCGGCTGCGCGGCCATGCCCCAAACGATAGACGACTGCCCGGGTTGTCCTGAAACCGACATTGAGACTCGCCCATACGTCCTAGCCCGCTGTGCCGTCACGAACAAGCAATACCAGTGTTTCGTGGATGACAAAGGATACGACAACCTCGATCTCTGGCCGCAGGAGATTTGGCCTCACCTCATCGACTTCCGAGATCAGACGGATCATCCGTCTCCGCGGTATTGGCGAGAAGGACAACATGACAAGAAACTTGCCAACCACCCGGTCGTCGGCATTTGCTACTACGAAGCCGCTGCTTTTGCGAAGTGGGCAGGATACCGTCTTCCAACTGAAGCTGAGTGGCAGGTAGCCGCAAGCTGGCGCATTCGGAGTTCGTCTTATGTCCTTCGGCGTTATCCATGGGGCGATGCCCTGGATAAGCAGAAATGCAACATCTGGGCAACGGGTGTTGGAACGACGGTGGAGGTTGATGCTTGCGAAAACGGGGCTGCTCCCAATGGCGTCCTGCAGTTGGTTGGTAATGTTTGGGAGTGGACGTCTTCAGACTTCGTGGTCACTGATTCTGAAGGACGCCCCGTAGTCGGAGACATGCTGATGAAAAGTGTTCGCGGTGGAGCCTACGATACTTACTTCCCCAGTCAGGCGACAAGTTGCTTCCGAACTGGACTCGTCACGCTCATGCGAATCAATAATACGGGATTCAGATGTGCCCTGGACGTTGGCAACTTTACCCATAACACGGGACAGGCGTCATAGCGAGTATTGCGACAACGCTGCCGGCTGGAATGAGAATTCGGCAGCCTTGGCCAGCGAAATGGCATTACGATCAAAGGAGTAGAAACCGTGGCCACCATGTTCTCCAAACAAACGAAGGAACTTAGAGGCACGGCTTGCCTTATCTGCGACACGGAAAACAGCGAAGAGGCGGTGCTTTGTCAGAACTGTGCCGCCCCCATGGCCATTCTCTACGATTCCATCGCTCAGGATCGAGCACCGCAGATAGTCAGCATTCTCGGGGAAAGCAATGTTGGCAAAACGATATACCTTGGTTTTCTCCTAGACATGCTATCCCAAAGAGCAGGGTCTTTTGAAGCTATTCCGAAGGGTGCCTATTCCGTGGATCTGCAGCAGACGGTCATCGGGCACATGGCTCATCGGATGTTTCCGCCGAAGACGTCCATGGAGCCGGATCAATGGTATTGGGCATACTATCAAATACGCAAACAGCAGAAAACGCCGAAGTGGGTTGACTTGATAATGCCCGACATGGCCGGTGAATCCTTGGCGGCGGAGATAGCAACGCCGAAGACTTTCCAGGTGATCCATAGTCTGCTAACGCAATGCGTCGGCACGATTCTGCTGATTGACGCGGCGCAAGCTGCCAGTGGATCGATGCACCCGGATTTCTTCGCGCTGAAGATGCTCAGCTATATGGACACAATGTTTGCTGGTAATCGCAAGAACAAGATCAAGTCACCTCTCGCTGTAGTGCTATGCAAGAGTGACTATTGCCCGGAAGTGTTCGATGATCCGCCGGCCTTTGTCGAGGCTAATCTCAACCGCCTTTGGAATATGTGCGATAGCCGTGTTGAGACAGTACGTTTTTTTGCCGCCAGTGTCGTGGGGTCGCTTGGTTACGCAACCTCAGGAGAAATGGATGACGTTGTAACCCCGATTCCCCTGCACACTTCACTGCAGGGCATTTTGGAGCCATTCGAATGGGTAGTAGACCAATTATAGACAGAGTCTTGCGTCACTCCCAAGCGCCCGGTCAGCCACGAGCACAGCAGGCGCCAAAGCACAGCAAGCGGCAGCCTACGCCAGCCCCAGCACACTCGTGCCCGGATTGCATAACCTGCGATCAGGCGATCTTCACGTCAATCAGATCTCCAACGGGAGAAGGATACCGCATTGTGGCCGCCAGCCATGGATTGAAGGGCGACGAAAAGACTGCGATCACCAGACAATCACCATCGCACGGTGGATTGCTTAGTGCTCTGACCGACGCGACCGGCATGCTTGCATATGTTCTCCCTTCCGGGCGGTACTGCATCTCGCACAGCAGCTACGCCGGCACCGAGCATACTGCTCGCGGCGGGCAACGAATAGTTACGCACGTAGTCGCCCTCTCGGAGAGCGATTATCGGTACTTTGGCGGTAATCCGGTAAGGGTTCATCGCGTATTGGGTAAAACCTCTACCTTTGATCCGGCCACGCCACCCCAAAGAACGCTCGAACAGCTGCAATTAACGGTCGACGCCGGACCGGGACCGGCGCCAGTGTTGATTGCCCCCAGTGCCATCGATGTATTCATCAGACTGGTGTCCACGATTCTCGGTAGTGGCAAATGTGTAATAGGTGGAGTGGATAACCCCATACCGATGCTCGAATGGGCGTTGGAAATGGTTCCATTCTCCACGAGGTCAAAGGTGTCCATATCGACTGGATTGACTTTCAGCCTTGCACGCAAGCTCGAGTTTACTCTCATACCGCAACCGGGCCCCGAAATCCTGCGTTCCATCAAAGGACATGACATTCACTGCAGGGATCTCTCTTCACCTGTGGATTACCCTGAGTCGTCCGCTTACCGCGAATGGTTAATGCTGGTCAGGCAGTGGGTATCAAAGGGAGCACTACAGGACATTCGCCGCATGACTGCGTGTATCCTAGGGACGAATGAACCGGAAGCTCTCCGGCGAGTTGCACAGCTCTGCACTGATACTGAACTGTGTCGAAGTGCTGACAAGAACATGCAGGATTGCCTGCGTTCCAAGTACTCTGCATTCGTGCCGGACAACGACCTAGAAAAGGAACTAAGAAAGAAGATTCTTGCCATGCTCGCGGTAGACGATCAGCAGATAGTGTCTGCACCTCCACCGCAGCTTCAACAACAACCGGCTAGAATTCAATCTCCTGGTTGACCTCTTTGAATTCCGCCCGGCGTTTGGTAAGCACAATCAAGAGCGCGATTCCTGCAATCATTACCGCAACGCTGATAGCTTGGGAAACCGTGAACCCCAGGACATCATGTGGATTATCCCTACGAATGCACTCTTGAAGCACTCTATTGATCGGATAGAGAATCATAGCCCACGCAACAACCGTACCTGGTCGCCCGGCCCTTCGAAAAACGAGAGAGAGAAACACAAAGAGCAGGAACAGAGCAATCGCGTCATACACTTGCGCGGGGTGAACCCATAATGAATGCTCTTTCGCAGCTACTGTCCGCAGTTCCTCCCAACTCTTCACGTCACAACCAGGACGGCTCGCCAGATTGCGCAGGTGAATCGCAGCGGCCGCCACGTTTTCGTGTGGCCGGCCTCCCAACGCAGCAGTAGCCCTTCGAACCTCCTCCACCATGCCCGACAGCTTCGGCGAATTCGGATCAGATCTTTTCACGGTTGCCACCGCCTGCACCTTGTCCACCCAGTTAGAGAGGGCCTCGTCATTGTCAACCTCGCAGTGAGCCAGCACCGACCTTGGAATAGGGGCAAGTTCCTTCTGCTTGGGATCCATCCACATAAGTTCATCTGGGACATGAAGATGATCCTGCTGACAATGTCGAAGGTATGCGGGGCTTCCATAGGGAAAACGTACAGCCCACGGCAAGCCTTTGCCGCCTTCTTCACTCATACAAACGCCACCCCAGCAACACCCAAACATTAGACAACCGATCCTGCCAATGCCCATTGCCAGGATCATAGGGGGGAAAACTATGTCAAGATAACGTAAGACTGGCTTGCCACTCAGTCGAAGAAAAACGACTGCTCCCAGACCTGCAAGTATTATACCACCAAGTATCTCCCCACCACCTCCCATTGCGGCGACATCTCCAACGCCCATCGCGCCCGATCGAATGTCTTGCCAGTAATAGTGGACAACATGCATCAATCGACAGCCAATCATGCCCAGAACGAGGCCTACAATGGACATCGTTGTCACTGTGGCCGGATCGCACTGAACTCTTTTTGCTCGCCTGATGGCAATCACGAGAGCAACGACAATGGCCACCGCTACACAAAACCCGTATGTGCGAATAGGAAAGCCCACCACCGGTACTGTCCATAGGTCTGGATGCACGTCGAACCTCCTTGTATCTCACCGAACCTGCGCTAATCGAATAGAGCAAGCTCTATTCAAGTGAAACGTCCGACGCTTGGTCCCTTCCGAAGGGTCTTCATCGTTTGACGCTTCGCTTCGACGATTACCGCTGTGGTACATGGTTGGGGATACTACTGCAATCGTCAACTACGACAAGACAAGTTTATGGTCTAATCCCCCTCCCCTGCCAGACGGCAACCGCAGTAACTCCTTCGCGAGGTTTATGTTGTATAATATCGATTAGTCCAACGAATCTCATTTCAGCCCATGGAAGGGCAAACGTGGAGGCAAGTCAAATGAGCCGTGAGCAGTTCTGCGTCTACACAGCGAATAACGTCGAAGAGGCCGATATCGTGGCAGCGTGGCTGGCGAGTCGGGACATCGAGGCCGCCATCCCAGACCGCTACGCGATCGGCGCAACAACTTGGGGCCTTCCGGCAATGGTACCGGGAGGAATCGAAGTCTGCGTAGCTGACGAACAGCAGGCAGAGCTGGCCCAGTCACTGCTGGCAGAGCACGCCGAGTCGATTCACTCCACCCTGTGCGGCGATGCCGAAGAGCTCTCACCCATTTCCGTCATGTGCGAAGGGTGTCATCAGATAGTGACTTTTGCAGGCGATGAGGCGGGAAACGTGGCCCAGTGCCCCAACTGCAGCGAGTATATTGACGTGCCAGATGCCTCCGAGATCTGATTGAGAAACACCATAAGTCAGAGCGTGACACAACGCGCCGCTCGAAGAACAGAGTGAGTCCGCACAATTCCTATCCGGGACACTCTACCGTTGCGGGTAAACAAGTAGTTCTCTCGCCCACCGACAGAGGCGCCACCCGCAATTGCGGTAGGTGCTGCACATCTGCCAACGACTCGCTCAAGGCAGTTGTCGCGAAGCAGCGCAATACTCCGCTCAGTTTCTTGAGAAAACCACGCCGGCCCAATCCCTGGTGCAATCTTCGTCGCAACGGTAGCCCTGGATATGTCCTGTTTATTTCCTCCGTGTCGATTTCATAGGGGTGACAGTAAAACACGGGCGGCATGCTTCGCAACCGGCACTCGCGTTCTATCAGCCTCCGTAATACAACGGAGGGCAGCAACCGCGCATACCCCCCACCGGAAATAGGGAATCGCCGCCCTAGCAGCGTGCCTACTGTCAGAGGGTATTCAACTATCTCCAAGCCGCCACTAAAGACAGCTCTGCACGGCTCGACGGGCCAATCGCCGATTCCGTACCTTGGCCCCCAGAAAGGAAACACGCTCGAATCATAGATGAACCCCTCCTCAGCCAGGACGCGCAGCGCCCATCTTGTGTCCTGCCTAATAGAGAAGACAGGTGCGCGATATCCCTGCGGGCGGATTCCTATTATGTCCTCGATGATAGCTGCGCTTCGACGGACGTCAGCACGAAACTCCTCAGCGCTCAAACGAAATACCTCACAGTGCCCGTATCCGTGCGAGCCAACTTCGTGCCCCGCCCGGTGTATCTCCCGCACAACCTGAGGATGAACCTCGGCAAACTTGCCCAGCACAAAGAACGTTGCCCGCAGGTCCCCATGCTCGAAGAACAGGTCGAGCATCCGTCGAACATTGTCAGCGGAACGAGGGCGAATGGGCAAGCTCCGGTCAAGAACAGACTGCCCCCAGCACTCGGTGTCCACGCTCAAAGCTATGGTCGGTCGGGTCTTCTCGCTCACCTGACATCACCTCAATCCAGGAATCAGTCCGCACGGCCCGCCGCTTTTCTCAATGGCCATCCAAAGCAGACCTTCTGGTAGCTTCATCGGAGAATCTCGTGAGCCAAAGCCCGCCAAAACTGGGGGCCAAGCCCAACATAGACTTCGCGCCGGCTCAGCCCTAGGAATTACAGCCCTAATCTACTGTTGCAGCCTAAGTTACGCAGCAAGGTCCCTGCAACGACTACGTTCCAGAAGCCAGTGGCATCTGCTATGCGATGCTGCCACTCTATTCCCCCCGCGTCCGAAAGGTCACGTGCACTGACTGCAACACCCCGCCCTCGGTACTGCGAAACGAAGTGAAGTTCCCTCGATTTAACCAGAATTCGTACTCCTTGTTCGGCTCCAGCTCGACCGGCATGGTGATCACTTTGCACGCCGTGTCGTAGTGAACATCTCCGGATCTTTTGGGGAAAGTTGGCCCACCCCCTACAAATGACCACATTCCATCCATCATCGTTCGATCAAACTCGATTTCTATCTTGGTCAAACCAGGATCAACCTCCTGATCGCCATTCGCCGGAATCATTCTCACTATCTTCGGTGCTTTTGCCAATGTACTTTTGGCTTCCGCCTCGTACTTCACCGCGTAGTCCTCAAAAAACGCCACGATCTCCGGCACGAAATCCTCAAATGAGTTGTACTTTGTCCTCTGCTTCTCGTATTCCGCCAGCAACTTTGCCAAGTCCCCCACCCACACAAAACCCCGATCGGCATCCCGACCGGCCTGTACTTCGGCCGCCATGCGCCCCTTCGTTGCCAGCAAGTTGCGCACAACCACTGCACGCACAAAAGACTCATACATCAACGTTTGCCATGTGCTGTATGCCTGCGAAGCCATTGTCTCCTCGCAGTACCTGAAGATCCTTTTGCCCGGCTTCGCCAACTGCTCCGCATACCTATCCACAATCGGATTGGTATAAGCGTGACAAAGCTCATGGACCAGCAGACCGGAGTGATTCTCATTGAACACTGGTTTATCATCGCCATCGAAACTATCCGCCCCGATGACCGGGCAAATCACCTCTCGGCCGTCAGGAAACACCACACTCGTGCCGTAATTGCACGGCCCGTTGAGGAGACTGACTATGACCACAAACTCAGTATGCGGCCGCACTCCGAAGTACGATTCAAACCACTTCACGTATCCGCCACCGCTCACGAATTCCTTCATCCTCTGCTCGATAAGTCGATACAAGCCCTCGTGTGCATCAGCGAATTCATTGAACTTGCTCACCTTGGCAAAATCAGCCAACTTCTTCACAAAATCTCGCGTCTCCCGCAACCTCCAACGCGAGTCTAACTCTGCAGGTTTCCGGTCAAAGGAAATCAACTCCTTGAAGTTCTGCGTATCCACCAAGTGCACCGCCAGCGACATGGGCGCGTTGTAAGATACGTCGAACCGCTCCCGCAATTCCTTTGCCGCCACTACTGCATCATGTTTCGCAAACTGTTTGAAGTACTCGTCTACCTCCTTACCGTAAGACCAATTCGACTGTATCTGGTTGTACTCATTGGCACCGGAAAGGCGAAAGACGACACTCATTAACTCCGTGCGTCTATCCACGCGCGCGTCCAGATCAGATTCACTGCTAACCGCACCTATACTCATGGCCGCTGCAAGAAATACTGCGCACATACGGACCTCCTTCTTGGGTGTCTACAAGTGTACTCATTGAACACAAACGGTGGTTGCCCGGTAACGGAACTTCGGATAAACCTTATGACGTGTCCCACAAGCGGTCAATGACTCTCCCGACAGTCGGCCTGCACAACTGCCGCGGATCACCGCCTGCGCTCTTCCGCACGCAGTGTCTTCATACATCCCTACATTCTCCGACACTTTCCGACAAACACGACCGCGCACCGTTAGTAATCCAGCTTGACCGCCAACAGCCTCTTCACCGCAGCAATGTCTCTTTTCGCCTTCACCGGTAAACGAAAACCAGTTCCCTCCGCGTACTTGGGCGCCGCCTCGATGATCTCCAGCACCGCATCCGGCAATTCCAAACTCGGCACCCTCTTCATTGCCTTTTCTCCCAACACCAACCCTATGAGAAACTGTCTATTTCTTGGTATAAGATATAGGATGTTTCTCTTCTTGTGCTTCAGCCTAAGTGACCATCCATACTTCACCCTGGAGTAGTTCCACTCCTTGGCAAATGGCTCGCACTTCCCCCGCACGAACTCGACCAGTTCATCCCAGGCACCCTTCGATCTGCCCAACACGGCCACCAGATCCTCTTCTCCAGGTACCCGCGACTTGTCATCCAGCGAACTCAGAGCCATCTCCATACTCCTTGTTGATTGAGCCATGCCCACAACTGCACGGCCGATAAGCGACGACACGGGCCAATCATAGCCGCCTTCGGCTACCGCTGGCCAGGCCAAGCACCTCGCTGAAGGCTCAGCGTCCAATAGCCCGAGCCTGCACTGGTGCAAAGCTGCGTCCACTGCCAACGGCTGGCAATGCCGGTGGTACGCCAGTCGAGCGAAACGCGGTTCGCCGCCTATTGACTAATAGGCGAACTTTCGCGATGATTGCGGCTCTGGTCGTCCAAGGGGCGATCAAACACAATAGATCCCCGATAGCTCAATTGGTAGAGCGAGCGGCTGTTAACCGCTAGGTTCAAGGTTCGAGTCCTTGTCGGGGAGATTCAATTTTACCGGGGTATTTCCCCGACCTAATAGTTAACGGAAAGCCCCGGAGCGAAAGCCGCCGGGGCTTTTCTGTAACCTATTGGAAACAAAGGGTTATGGCCAGTTTCGAACGACATCCCGATTCTCTGTTTCGCGAGAGACCAATTGGGGTCCAGAAGCAACCATCATGGTTGCTTTCGACAATGCAAGAATCTGGCCGCGAACTCTCGGGCTCTCTCGTGAACAGGTTGAAACGGGTTAACAGCCGGGTTGCTTCCGGACCCCCCACCGATTTCGAACTCTCTGGCAAGCGAGGCCCTGCATGAATCCATCGCAGCCCAGCGACGCGCCTCGCGTCCTGATTCTGGCTGGCCCCAACGGATCGGGCAAAACCACCTTTGCAACGGAATTTCTCACGGCCGAAGGCAACTGCCCGACATTCCTCAACACGGACCTAATCGCCGCCGGTTTGTCACCGTTCGCGCCGGAGAAGGCCAACATCACCGCTATGCGACTGATGGCCGGACGTATCCGCGAGTGTGTCGAACAACGGCTGGATTTCTCGATCGAATCGACACTGGCCGGTCGAACCTACGCCAACCTGATCCGTGAATGGAAGCAAGTTGGCTACGTCGTGAAGATCGTTTTCCTGCGACTGGATTCTCCTGAGATGGCCGTCGCCCGTGTTCAACATCGCGTTCGGATGGGCGGGCACAACATCCCTGAGCCGGTCATCAGGCGGCGATTTGAACAGGGCTAGTCGAACTTTCAGAACACCTACAAGGCACTGGTGGATAGCTGGCAGGTCTACGATGCAACCAAGACGCCGCCGGTGCTCATCGACGAAGGAGGCCAAGCATGATGAATTGGTCCGACAAGAACAAAGACATGGCGGGCACGCAAGCGGCAATGCTTCGCGCCACCCGCAAGGCGATCAGTGAGGCAAAGCTTCGCGGCGAACTCGTTCCGCAGTGGCGCGATGGCAAAGTTGTCTGGGTGCGTCCGGAAGAAGTCGAATTGCCCCCAGAGCAACAGGACCAAGCCACGCCACCCACACGTTGATCAATCCGTGAGCGAGTCGCCGCCAATCCGCTACGCCATCTATACTCGCCAGTCGAAACAGGTGCTTGCGGATTACTCTTCCTGCCAGGCCCAGTTCCACACCTGCCAGGAATACGCCCAGCAATCCGGGGAGCCCTCACTCTATTGGCCCGGCCAACACTTCGAAGATGAAGGCTACTCGGGCTCGACGCTGGATAGGCCGGGGATGCGCAGGCTCCGCAAGGTCATCGACCTCGGCGCACTTGACCGAGTTTATGCCGTCGCTTTCGACCGCATCACGCGCAACATGCACGATGCGGTTGTGCTGCTTGACGAATTCGAGAAGGCTGAGGTCGAGATCGAATTGTAACGGGGTATTCCCCCGACCTAATAGTTAACGGAAAGCCCCGGAGCGAAAGCCGCCGGGGCTTTTCTGTAACCTATTGGAAACAAAGGGTTATGGCCAGTTTCGAACGACAACCCGATTCTCTGTTTCGCAAGAGACCAACCGGGCTCCAAAAGCAGCCATCATGGTTGCTCCCGTTGCCCGGAAAATCACCCGCGGACTCTCTCGTGAACAGATCGAGCCGAGTTAACGGCCGGGTTGCTTCCGGGACCAGCAGCGAAATCGAACCTTGGACGCAAGACAATCCACCAAGTGAGACGTCAGCGAGCGTTGAAGACGTTCGTACGGGCGGAACCAATCAGGTCAGTCTCCGTTTTGTCCAGTGTGACGGCCTTGTACTCCGCATACGCACCAAGGATGCGAAAGGCGAATCGCCAATGCCAGTCCCTGAGCAACACGCCCCTCACGATTGGACCTTCGCTGAGGGTCAGTGGCGAGGAATGGACGACACCGCTGAGGAACTTCTGCATCAGCTCGTACTCCGACTCAACGCCCGACGCCTTTGCGAGATCGCGAAGGCTACCCGGATACCACGTCTCGCGAGGTTTGCCCCTCTTGGTTGTGAACTTGGGCTTAACAGCGTCAAACCGCCCCTTGATTGCGGGCTCAGCTTTAGGCCGTTTCGAGCTACCGCTAACATGCTTCGCGAGGTTGGTCTCGCTAGCATCCATAAGATCAATGCGCCTCTTACGTTCGACATCCATGAAATCAAAGTATAACTGCGCCCTCTCATCCTGCTTCGCCGGGTCGGCCATGATGTAAAGGCCTTGAAGCATCACGTCGTAGATGTTGCGCAGGATAGAAGCCCCATCAAACGTCCAATCATGCGGTGAGTCACGATGAAGTATCGCCAGTGAGTCTCCAGAGCGGACGATTCGGCCTGAAATCATGTCGATGGCCATCGAGAGGAAACCGGGCTTTGGCACATCGTTGAGCTCCCTGACGATCTGATTCGCGTATTTGCGCTGGATTTCAAGCGACTGTTCATCGGATACTTCTGAATCCATTGCATCTCCCCTTGTTCAACGCGCTGCAAGCCAAGACCCGCATTGCTACTTTAAGGGGCCTTTCGGAACCTACCTGCCAAGTGCCCGACATTTTGGCCTCCCTCTGGCTGATCGCAAGAAGAGTAGAATAAGGGCGAGCACCCAATTGACATAACCAGTGAGCTGTCCTTCCTTTAATCTCTCTATCCTTCCAATCGTCGCTCCTTTTTCTCGGTCTCGAAGCTTGCGAAGATGGTTTGGCCCGCTCCAGCTAGGCATAACGCGCGCGTAAAAATAGCCCGCCTGGCGAAAGCCAGGCGGGCTATTTCGAATATAAGAAAACAGGGTGTCGTCGGGAAAACCAGTTGCCCGGCTCTCCAAATCGCTGCCAGCTATACACTGACTAGCGACTCTGAAAATGCGCTGACTTATACACACCCACTGGAAAACCAGCAGGCGGTCTAGATAATCCTCTAGAAAGGAGGTGATCCAGCCGCAGGTTCCCCTACGGCTACCTTGTTACGACTTAGTCCCAGTCACCGAGCTCACCGTCGGCCGTCGCCCCCTTGCGGTTAGCTAAACGGACTTCGGGTGCTCCCAGCTTCCATGACTTGACGGGCGGTGTGTACAAGGCTCAGGAACACATTCACCGCGTCATGGCTGATACGCGATTACTAGCGATTCCAACTTCATGGAGTCGAGTTGCAGACTCCAATCCGAACTGGGGCGTGCTTTGTGCGATTTGCTTGACCTCGCGGTTTTGCTTCGCTCTGTACACGCCATTGTAGCACGTGTGACACCCTGGGCATAAGGGCCATGAGGACTTGACGTCATCCCCACCTTCCTCCGGCTTGACGCCGGCAGTCTCGCTAGAGTTCCCGGCATTACCCGCTGGCAACTAGCGATAAGGGTTTCGCTCGTTAAAGGACTTAACCCGACACTTCACAGCACGAGCTGACGACAGCCATGCAGCACCTGTGCAAGTTTCACCCGAAGGCAGCTTACTCCTGTTTCCAGGAGGGCATCCAAGCATGTCAAACCCAGGTAAGGTTCTGCGCGTTGCTTCGAATTAATCCACATGCTCCACCGCTTGTGTGAGCCCCCGTCAATTCCTTTGAGTTTTAGCCTTGCGGCCGTACTCCCCAGGCGGCGCACTTAATACTTTTGCTCCGGCACGATTACCGTCAGAGGCCCTCGTACCTAGTGCGCATCGTTTACGGCGTAGACTACCGGGGTATCTAATCCCGTTCGCTACCTACGCTTTCGCATCTCAGCGTCAGAACAGGCCCAGCAACTCGCTTTCGCCACCGGCGTTCCCTTCGATATCTACGAATTTCACCTCTCCACCGAAGGTTCCAGTTGCCTCTACCTGCCTCAAGGATGCTGGTTTGCCAAGCAATTCCTCGGTTGAGCCGAGGGCTTTCACAAGACACCTTTCATCCCGCCTACATGCGCTTTAAGCCCAGTGATTCCGAACAACGCTCGCATCCTCCGTATTACCGCGGCTGCTGGCACGGAGTTAGCCGATGCTTCCTCTGGGGCTGATCATTGTATTTCTCACCCCTGACAGCAGTTTACATCCCGAAGGACTTCATCCTGCACGCGGCGTCGCTCCGTCAGACTTTCGTCCATTGCGGAATATTCGTTGCTGCAGCCACCCGTAGGTGTCCGGACAGTGTCTCAGTTCCGATGTGTCGGGTCATGCTCTCACACCCGATACCCGTCGTCGCCTTGGTGAGCCATTACCTCACCAACAAGCTGATAGGACATGGACCGCTCCCAGACCGCCTGAACTTTGCTCGCCAGACCATGAGGCCCAGCGAGATCATCAGGTATTACCGGCACTTTCGCAAAGAAACCGAAGTTTCGCCGCTATCCCTGAGTCCGGGGTACGTTATCCATGTATTCCTCACCCGTTCGCCACTAACTTCCCTTCAAGTTACCCATCCGGGAGTCCGTTCGACTTGCATGCCTTAGCCACGCCGCCAGCGTTCGTTCTGAGCCAGGATCAAACTCTTCAGTTGAATATCAATGAATGCCGCCGAAGCGACAAACAGATTTGAGTTGGCTTACACTCACGCAGCGCTCGTGAGAATGTAAGTGCTGCAACACCTGATGATGCAGCCAAAGATTATGAGATTTCCCAACCGCAATTAAGGCGCTTACAGTGGGAAAATCCCCGCATTCTCACGACGACATAAACCCTGTTTACTTGTCAAAGAGCAGCGTGCTCGGCACCTCAAAACTCGTCCGACACGCGAGTCACGCAGTTTATCGCCGCTTACAGGCCTGTCAACCCGGCTCCAGCTTTTTTTCTTACGGTTTCTCAACCGTTCTAGACACAAAGCAGGACACCGACCGCCAGCCGTCGCCCACCTTCCGGAGGACAAAAAAACACACGACCGCGGGCAACCTCAGATCGCCTCGACAGCATCGTGTGCAACGACGACGTGGAGAGAATACCACAACGCAATCCGAAGTCAACGGGCAAAACACCCTTATTTCTTCACCGGCAAAAAGCCCTCTCAAGACCATTAAAACGTCGTTTTCGGTACTACTCCTCCATGATCGCTCGGGTCTCCAAGATGCGCACCAGCTACCGCAAACCGTCCTGGTTCAGCAACTCGGATGCGAAGACTACCGTCAACCCAGCCAAGACCGGCGATCCACGAAACGGCCTCGCCATGCCGCACTCCATTCCACCCAGACCGCAACCCGCTTGGGGAAGGCAAAGGCTGCGAATCCTAGGATGCTCCCCGATAGCGTCCGTGATCTCGTTGCAGCGGCAGCCATTGGCCATAGACTAAGCATCTGAGCCCGGCTTTCTCCGGCAGATTCTCGGCGTCTGATGCTACTCTTGGACATGCAACGCCATAACGGAAAAGCAACGCCAAGGTCGGTGGTACATACAAGTGGGAGCAAGGCACCTGACACAATGCCCACGCGACGGCGGGACAATCAGACAGCACCTCTTTGGATCGAAGCGGGCGAGGACAAAAGCACTCCCCTCATTTCCGTAGCGCCGGCGGCCCCCATTGACAAGATCTACACGTACACGGCCACCCTTGAACTCCTAGAACAACTGCGCATCGGACAGCGAGTATCGGTTCCCTTTGGCCGTAAAGGCACGCCGTCCCCGGCATACGTCGTTGCTATCGAACAGGGAACATGGAATTCCACCCTCAAGCCGATTACGGAAATCCTCGACCCTGCCGGCAACCTCAGCAATCACCTGTTGGAACTGGGTAAATGGATAGCCCGCTACTACTGTTGCCCGCTGGGGCGAACGCTCTCAGCAATGATTCCACAAGTCGTTCGCAAGCAATCCGGGTTTGTTACGCAGCGGTTCATCAGTCTCGCTGCCACTGCCGATACGATTGCTGACCACCGCTTGGGTGCCAAGCAGCAAACCATTCTTCAAGAACTAATGAAGGAGCAAGCGCACCTCCAGGCAGCCGACCTGCTCAAACGCGCAGCGGCCTCACGTGCGACGTTGAAATCGTTGCTCAAGCGTGGGCTCATTGTGGAAACCATCAGTAAAGCACTTCCGAAGGATCTTGAATGCCCCTACCCTCGCAATGAACCAGATTTCCAGCTCAACGTCAGTCAGAAAGAAGCCCTCGCTCACATTACCGATGTCCTCTGCTCACAGGAGTTCCGGGTAATCCTTCTCTACGGCAGGAGTGGTAGTGGAAAAACAGAGGTATATGTCCGTGCCATTCGCCGCGTCCTTGCTGCAGGCAAGCAGGCCATCATGCTTGTGCCCGAGATCGCCCTCACTACACAGCTGATGCAGCGACTTGCTGAACGTTTCGATCACGTGGCGGTCATCCATTCGGGCTTAACTGGTGTACAGCGGTCTCTGGCGTGGGAGCGTATACGGAATAGGGATATTCACGTAGTCATCGGCACACGCAGCGCGGTTTTCGCCCCTTGCCCAGATCTGGGGCTGATTGTCGTCGACGAAGAGCAGGAGCCAAGCTACAAGAACCTGCGGAGTCCACGATTTCACGTCCGCGATGTGGCCATCAAACGTGCTCACCTTCTGAATATCCCCATAATCCTCGGCTCCGCCACGCCTTCACTGGAGACTTGGCACAACGCCCACCACCACCGTGCGTACACCTGCGTCACTCTTCCCAGTCGCGTCAAGTCGCTGCCGATGCCCAGTGTCCGCCTGATCGATATGCGCAACGAACCTTCCGCGGCCCTGGGAGCGACCATATCTCGCCAACTAGCCGAGGCACTCCGTGAGACGTTGGCCAAAAAACAGCAGGCCGTGATTTTACTGAACCGTCGAGGCTTTGCATCGTGGCTTTTTTGCCCTCGGTGCAAGATGCGCATTCAATGCCATCGCTGCAATGCCTGCATGGTCCTCCATCTTGCTCAAAACCGCATTCGCTGCCACCAATGCAACCTTTCGGAGCCTATCCCCATTCATTGCCCGGACCATTCCTGCCGCGGAAAGCTGGTTCACGGAGGTGGGGGCACCGAGAAAATCGAACAGCAGCTTCATACGTGTTTTCCTGATGCCCGCGTACTTCGTGCAGACAGTGACACGATGACCCATGCCCGCAAGTACCGCCATCTCGTGAACGCCTTCGAGAATCGCGAATTGGATATTCTTATTGGCACACAGATGATCGCCAAAGGTCTTGATTTTCCCAACGTATCCCTTGTTGGAGTAATCGGCGCCGAACCCCCCGCCGCTCTCTCAGACTTCCGCGCCAATGAGCGGCTGTTCCAACTGGTTACGCAGGTTGCCGGGCGAGCCGGGCGAGCCGACGCCACCGGCTTGGTCATTGTCCAGTCGATGAATGTGGACTCGCCGGCGCTGCGGCACGCCGTCCATCACGACTTCGACAGTTTCGCTGCCGTCGAACTACCTCGTCGCCAGGCAATGCATTTCCCCCCATTTACTCGCCTAACTCGCTTCATTCTCGCCGGCCCCCGAGAGGGTGATGTGATGGAGCAGGCTCGCTGCCTAGCCGACCGTCTGAAGCAGCACATCGCCGAAACCGCTCAACCCGACTGCGTGGTGCTCGGACCTCATCCGTGTGTAATGGAAAGGGCCAAGAACATGTACCGCTACGAACTTCTACTCAGGGCTGCAAGCGCCTCGGCCATGCTCTCCGTGCTCGATTCCGCCCGCCACGACGGAGCCCTGCGAGTCAACGTCAAGTCCTTCGTCCTCGACGTCGACCCGCTGTCACTATCCTGAGTACCGTAAGGCGCTACCTAAAGCACTGTTGGAATAAACCGTAATCACTAAGATCAACGTCACCATCACTGTCCAGGTCTGCCGTCCACACTTGAGACGCACCTGGGCCGGTGAGTTCACCGGCCAATATCGCGTAGTCCTGCAGATCAGCTACCCCATCACCGTTGAGGTCACAGGGTTCTTGAGCCCGGGCAACAGAGTGCAGTAGGTCAGCGTGTAATCTGTACAGATCTTCAATGCTCATGGCGTTGTAGGAGTCACCTCCGAATGTGTCATAGGCATTTCCACTATGATCACCATACCGCTCGCTCATCGCCCTCGCCACCCTTGTGCGATTCCAGCCGCCGGCATCGGAAAGCAGGTTAAGGTATTCTGCCAGCTGCTGCCCAAAACGCATCCCCTTCATTCGTACCGTGGCAACACGCCCATCAAACGAACCATGACCGGGCACGTTGTCGCCCGAAGGCATAACTGCCAGATCATCGGCCTCATTCCAGTTCGTGCGGTAGTTATCCCAATAGGGCGTTCCCCCGGAAAGCCCGTGGGACCAATGCCGAAGAATATCCGCCGCATGCTCAGTAAGCATGTCAGACGCTGACGGCCCCGTTCCGTACCACCACCACTCTTCGGCGATGGGCTCCAGGTACTTGCGATAGCGCCCTTGACGATAGTACCACTCAATATCCCCACCTACGCAACGCAGATTGCAGATACCGCGCAGTTCGCCCCAGTTTTGGCCCCAACGAGTGCTTGTATCGGTTCGCCAATGCCATTTCACATCGGGGGCGGTGGCTTGATCCACACCTTGTTTTGCCAATGCCATAAAATACGCGTCGGCACGGAAGTCGTCGGCAACGTTTTGCTCTTCCAGGGTCCACAGGGCAATGCACGGATCATAATAATACTTATTGTTGAGGTACATTTGGAATGCGGTTCCATGCCAACCCTGAGACTGAGCATACTCTGCAAACTCCCGGGCTACAGCCTTGTATCCGGTCTCGTAGCCGATCGGGAAGGCCTCAAAAACGTCCGGCATTTCGTGCCATGCCGATGTATCTCCGTTGTCGACGAGGGCGTTCCAATAGGACCATCCCGCCCCTCCGCTATCGAATCCCCAAGTAGAATCAGTAAGGCTCACCGGCCACCCCTCGTGAAAAGCGGTGTAGAAATCGGCAATGGGCGTGTTCTCTCCCGGGCCATGATATGGATAAACAGGATGTGTTGGCGAAAAACCAGAGCCATCGAGAAACGGCCCGTAGTTATCAGTGAAATCGCTCCAATCGCTTATAGTGGTTGTCGGCCCCGCGCCCGTAAGTGCGGGTGTGCGATCAGCTGTCACTCCTCCGGTCCACCCGTAGGGTAATGTGTTGGGTACCATCCTATGTTTCTGGCAAAGCTGGAATACCTGAAAGCGGGACGCTTCACTACTCCACTTGTTGCCATAGCCGTTCAAGTCGATCAGGAATGAGGGAGTATCAGGGATAACCACATCATGCACGATAAGCTGCAGGCCCACCTGCACGGGCTCAGCCAGTTGGTCGCAGTCTAATGTGATATCGGCGGTGTACGTTCCTACAAGAGCATTTCTCGGAACATACACGTCAGCCCATACGCTCTGACACACGCCGCTCGGGTTATTCGTGCTGGGAATATCAAATGTGCCGGCAAAAGGCGATGATAGGGGAATTGTAGGATCACCGTAGTAGATTCCACCGCTACTGACATAATGCAGTTTGAATAGTTCGACGTTCTCGGATGCGTTGATGACGGCAGAATCCGGACCGCTCAGATCAGATACGGAGACGCTGACGCTAGTGAGGCTAGCCGTGAGCCTCTCAACTATCACCTGAAATCCAACAACCTCGTTTCTTCCTGCATGCAGACTGATTACATTGTCTGAGGAATCCCACACAATATTAGCCTTCTTGTAATCATCGTTGCCGATCGAGTAGCCATCAGCCATTCTCGCACCGCTGGCTGGATTCACTTTCGCCAATTCCGAGCATGCCCAGTAGTTTAGCACGCCGGCGACACTGCGTATCGGATTCCCAGCAGGCTCAGGCATAGGAATACCGCCATCATCAAGGTTGGGCACGACAATTGCCGCATTCGTAGTGAACGTCGTCGCTATAACGTTGCCTCGGTTGCCAACCTTGTCATATGCTTGAACGAAGAAAGTGTATTGTTCGCCAGGATCCAACCCCTCAAGGAAGACTGTTTGTGTAATACCTACTTCAGCCGGACGAGGAATGCGCCAACGAGATACCGGTGTCGCATTCTCGAAATCCTCATCTTTGGAATAACGCACATCGTATCCAAAAGCTCTGCCATCATCCGAATCTGAAGGAGCAATGAAGGTCACTAGCACTTCACCGTTCCATTCTCCTGCTGCGGCGGACAGTTCCGACACATCGCCAGGAGCGGTTATGTCATCGACAACGCTTTGCAGATAAAGCCGCGGCTGAAGCGAGCTGCCTGCCTCTTTAGTGTAGACCGAAGGATTGACGTAGGTCCGGCCGCGTGCGTCCGTTATGACCACGCCGTGTTGATCAAGGACCATACCGTGCACGACAGCCGGATCCAGTTTCACTGCTATCCACGTATAGCCCGCACTCTCGTAAGTCTTGAACGTATCGGAAGCCTTGCACCCGTAACTGACGAGGGTCCCGAAGTTTCCGAAAGATGCTGTAGTAAAATCGCTCCCTGCGAAGGTCCACTCGATGCTGTTTTCCGGACTCGCACCGTCATACTGCCGCCAGCGCCAGCAGGGATTACCATCCACGGCAGTGCCAGTTGTCCCCTCGCTCCACGGAGAGTTGATCGTTGCAGCAGCCAACGCGAATACCTCACTTGTCGGATTGGATCGCGCTACGTGCAACTCGGCACGAGTTACCGTTTTCCCTGCATAGCCGGAAAGATCCCACTTAAGGAGAGCAGGGTCATCGTGATTCTTGATGCGCACCTGCGAGGAGCTTCCTCTATTTATGAGCCACTCCACTTGATTAGTCGGGCTCGCATAAAAAGCCAACCCGGTATCTTCGGTATTGAGCACGACATCTACGTCGGGTGCCGCGGGATCCAACCACTCCTCAACAATAGGTTCGTCAATGCACTCGGTTTTTATCTCTTTGATCTTCTGCACGGCCAACCAACACCATAGCAGATAGCCGGAGTTGCTTAGTGCTTCACCGTTATCACTGTAGGGATCACTCGAGGCAGAGTAGCCACCATGGGAACTACTTGGATGAACGCCATCTCCACTGATAAGCGTACCATCCCACGTATTTCCCGGACGGCGACGCAAGATCTCCTCATGGAAATCAATCAGCGGAAGTTTCCGAGTTTGAGCAATGTTGCGGACAGCAACATTGTAATCAGCAACCGCCGCGTCCCTATTCCTTCTCGGTGGAAGTGTGGTTAGAACGGCAATTGTGTTATTGGCAATGATCCGATCGACTATGTCCTCGATATCATTAGCAAAGTCATTAGTGGGCCGCGGCCCGCTGACGTCATTTGTGCCCAAGAGAATGACCACGATCTCCGCGTCACGGTACTGCTTGCCGTCCGGATTCGTGAAGCCGTCGGTAAACATCTCGTCAGCGCTGGGTAAGTCTCCCCAACCGCTCAGAACCCCCGCCGCTGTAATGGAGCTGCGCGCAGTGTAACTTCCGTGGCGTCCGGGAACATCGACTCGTGAAAGATACCAACCGTTGGCCGAGTTATTGTGTATGGGATCAGGCCAAGAATCCGCAGCATGCATCCAGCTGCAAATGGCCACGTCGTCCGCCGTTTTTCCACTGCCGTACTGCGCCCACTGTCCGCCCGGGTTGGCATATGTAATGGAATCTCCCAAACGAACAATGAAGCCCTGCGTATGTTCGCTCGGATCCTTGTTTTCGTTAAGAGTGCGACAACACGCTACCCAACCACCGGCCCCATCCTGCCAAGCGTCATCGTAGCCGTTGGCCTGATCAATGTCGGCGTCCTGGTCTCTCAGACTCAAAGTAATTTCAGCGATCTGTGGGGAGTTATCTGCGCTGCTGTCCGTCACCTCGACATAGGCTGTATACACACCGCGAGACATGCCCAAGTGGTCTACGTGAACGGAAAAGGAATCACCATTGCCTCCGGTTGTGTCGGTCAGGGAAAGCCAAGTAACGGGACCGTCCTGCACGGCAGCCGTCCAACTCAGAGACCCGAAAGCCATATTGTCAACTGTGATTGATTGGCTGGCTCCGGGGACATCACTTGGTGTCAACTCAAAAGCAAGCTCAGCCGGAGTAAGCTCAATGTGCGGACTGGCATCGGGAAACACTGTAAGGTTAATCACAATATGGGCAGGGCTATTGCCGGCCGCCGCATCGGACACTTCTATGAAGGCAGTGTAATCACCGGGAGACATACCCGTTACATCTAGAGTGTACTGGAATGAATCGCCGTCACCGCCCGACGCATTAGCCAATGAGAGCCAGGATTCATCCGGCGACTCGGATGCAGTCCACGCAAGCGTACCCGAACCCGCATCCGTAACTTGTATGCTCGCGGGACTTGATACTGGATTACTCAACTCCATCAAAACGCGAATCGTGTCCTGTGAAACAACAATCCATGGCACAGCTTGCTGGGGCTGGCCAATCTCCACGCGGATATCCGCGGAGCCGCCCCACTGGTCATATCCAAACACAGTTGGACCACCGTCGCTTTTCTCGGCACCGACGAATATCCCGGCGCAATCAGCATTGCTGAGGTAGTGAGAAATCAGGGCTTCGGGAACATCTATTATGATATCCCAATAGTCCACAGTACTGACCGGCTCCTGCCCGACTGGTTTCCACATCGCCTGCCACGCGGAGTCCCCGGCCAGAAAGACGTACGAGTGTCCGACGGTTTCACCCGCTTGGACAGCCGCTGCGAAGCTGGCGTAATTGGTGGAGTCATGACGCCAAGAGCCGTTGCCTGCATTGTATGCGTAGGCACTGAACCAGGATATAGTAGACATATCCAATGCCGCCGCCCCAACAACTGGATCAAGGTCGACAGGAATAGGATCATCAGTCCACTCTACTTGCGTCACAATCACTTTCGCATCCCACCCGCCGTAGGCTGCTATGGCGGCATCGATTTCAGTCTGCAGTGCCGTCCGATCGAACTCCGCAAGACCGCATCCCGCTCCATCCTGCGGCCAGAGTTCGATTCTCGGATGCCACGACGGATTCCAGCCACCTCGCCAACCGGCAATGTGCCCGGGAATGTGCTGAACAGTACCTGCGTAGGTTAAGGTGGCAATCGCTGTGAGTATCGCAGCAGACAAGAAGTGTTTCATGGATTCGTTCCCCGCCCGGAGACCAGTCTTGATCAGTTTGGCTTGCGTGGCCAGGCTCACATCGCCAACGGCATCGAATTATCGGACGAGACAAGAGTGTCCGTCAACGGGGGAAGGCGAGAACATCTCGGTAGGAATGGGAGTAGGAGCAGCATAGCAACTTCGAGCGGGCACACTGGGCGAGCGGTGATCAATCGCCACATTCCCACTTGAGTAGCTGGTGACGGGCTTCCAATTCGAGGAAGACCAATGATTGCGTACAGGTTTTCTCAATAAGGCCACAGCGGACCCTATCCAAGTGCAGTATTTGACCTGCGTGTTCTTCAGCAGATTGTCGGGGGGACGACGCCCTTGGACCTACAACGCTATCAACAGAAGGTAGGCCTCGTCCAAGCCGTGATTATCTGGAAGCAACAACAATAGAAGGTTGCAGCGTGTCAGTCAGGCATTGCCATTCCGATTATTGTTGCCTGAAAAGCAAGTACGCCATCCACCACGCCCTGGACATCGCCCTTGATTCTGCGCGGACGGTTCTCTTTCAGCTTGGCAAGTATATTCAGACGGCAGGGTGGCACGACAGCTTGGCGGAATCGGCAATCTTCAACACCACCGAAGCCTACGAATCCACTATGGCCACTGGCGTAGCGAGTCATAAAGGCGATAAGCTGTGCCGCGGCCTCCAGTTGAAGAACACCTGGGAAAATAGGCCTTCCGGGAACATGTCCTCGCACCCACCATCCATCCGGTTTGCATTCATGGTAAGCACAAGCAACCTGCTGCTCGTGATCTATGAAGTAGACTCCGTGAAGCAACTCGAACTCGTGCGCGTGGGGCATCTGCTTGTAGATGTGCTCACGGTCATAGGCGACCTTAGACATATCCACAGAGTCGAGATCAACAAGAAGCGGCGGTGGCATTTATACCCCTAGAAACCCCACCCCGGTAGCGGCGAGACCGCGCCCGGGGAGTGCCTGCAGTACCTAAGCTTCGTGCGCGCCGACCGCCAAGCACACGCACGCGCGGGTGCGCCACCTGCCAGTAGCAGTCGACACTAGCCGTCAGCCTTCTCAGTGTTCCTCGGAGGAGCGCACTTCGAGGATGCTTTTCCGAAGCTCCTGGGCTACGGCTTTGACTTCCTGCATGACCTTGCGAACGCGAGTGCCGGCAGCTTTGTTGCCGCCAGTGGCCTTGCGCACGTCGTCTGCGGCCGACTCAACTAACTGCTTGAGATGCTCGTAAGCTTCCATGGTATCCTCCTAGCATAATGCTAAAGGCATTAGCTGGACTAGATCCTGAAAGGCCCATCCATAGACCTCACATGGTCGGGAAGTCTAGCAGAGACAAATGGGGCACGCAAAGCATTTTGACGCCAAAAAGCGGTTTCTTGACCCCGTAGGGGCGGTTTTGTGGTTCGCAACTCGTGCGTGCCTCGTCAGGCGATCTTGAACTCACGCAGCAATCTACAACATAACTTACTTACTCACAGCAGCTTATAACGCACAAACGAACGCATGAAGGTTTCTTCCGTGCCTCGTTGCTGGCCGGCATAAGCCCGATGAGGGTTGACGTCGCAAGAGGGGGAGTCTGCCGCTCTTGCTGGCGAAGAGCGGTCATTATCGGATATTCATACGCCAATCTTGAGACGCCGGTGGACAAATCGGTCAAGCGTAGAAGAACTGAAGTCCGATGATGCCTGAAGAAGCGACATCAACCTCCTGCTGTGAAGCTGGTGGCCTCTCATGCATTCTACTCTGTCATGGATGATGCGGTTATGAGGTATGGAAGCCTGATACTTATTGCAGCGTGTGCTTGTTTGGCACACTCAACGTTTGGAGCCACTCCTCCCGATGATCTCCTACTCCCCAAGGCACAAGCCAAGCGGTTCGACATCAGTTACGAAGTCAATGATGAGGCACAACCGATTGAAAGGATTGAGCTCTGGTACACCTTTGATGAAGGGTCAACTTGGCAATTGTATGGTGTTGACCAGGACAGAGTCTCCCCCATGACCTTCTGTGCGCCGCAGGAGGGGTTGTGCGGAGTCTACTTCGTTGTCTCCAACGCAGCAGGGCCATCGAGTGATGTGCCTAGCAAGGACACTGATCCACACATTTGGGTATTCGTTGACTACACACTGCCAATTGCACAGGTGCATCCACCAGAACTGGTTTATCGTCCCGCAAACTATCGGGTTGCGCAGATCAGCTGGACGGCTGTTGACGCGAATCTGCCTTCGCGGCCAATCGATCTGTCGTATCGGCTCCTGCCTGACGGAGAGTGGACGGACATTCGACACAGACTACCCAACTCTGGCCGGTACGACTGGCGGGTCCCGGTGGACGTCGTCGGCCAGGCGATGCTGCGAATGACGGTTGCCGATCGTGGAGGCAACCGGGTTCATTGTTCAAGTTCAGAGTTCTCCTTCGATGCGGCTCCTGCGGTTCCTCCAGTCCAGGGGTTGGGGCATGAGTTAGCAGGCAATGGGGAGCGAGGTATCACTGTGCGAGAGCGCAAACGAGCGCGTGAGTTATTGCAGAAGGGCCGATGGCACGTATTGCGCAACGAGCAGGAGCTGGCCGCTTCGCGTTTCCGTGATGCATTGGCACTTGACCCACAGCTTACAGAGGCGCTTGTTAAGCTGGGGGGATGCATGTACTCTCTGAGGCGTTACTCCGAGTCGGCGAGTGCCTTTGATTTGGCGTTGCAGCAAATGCCCACCGACCGAGACGCCCTGGACGGTTACGCCCGAACGTTAGTGGCCTTGAAAAACTACGATGCGGCCGAAACCAAGCTGTTGTCTATCGTGGAGTATAACCCAAACGATGTTGAGGCTTGGCTTCACCTTGGCGATGTTTCGATCTACCGGGGCAACGAAATCGGAGCCCGTGACTACTACACAAAGGCGATGACATTGAGGCCGGAAGCAGAGGCCATTGTTGCTAAAGCCAGATCTCGGCTGGAGGATCTTCCCTCACTGCGTCGTCGATACAACGATCAGAATGAGTAATGAGTAGTGATGAGTCGCGAATAGCGAGCGTGTACGCCGTATGCGGCACCGATAGCTTTCTCAAGCAGTCTGTCGTGCAGGAGTTATGCCGACGAATGTTTGATGCCGGAGCTGTTGAAGACGGTCCGACGCGCATGGACGGAAGCGAAGTTGATCTGGCGACAGTGCTGGACGATGTGCGCACGTACTCATTATTGGGTGGGCGCCGGCTTGTTGTAGTAGATAACGCCGACACGTTGATAACCAAACATCGCAAGCAGCTGGAGTCGTACTGCGAATCGCCCAGCGATTCGGGCACTCTCATTCTAATATGCACCAAGCTGGCAGCAAACACTCGTTTGTACAAGATCATCGAACGAAACGGCAACGTAATCAAACGCGAACCGTTGAAGAGGCATGAAGTAAGTCCTTGGATAATCCGCCGCGGAAAAACGCAGTATAAGAAGCAGCTGGATCAAAGAGCGGCCGGTTTGCTGCGTGAAAGTGTGGGCGACGACTTGGGATTGTTGGACTCTGAATTGGGCAAGCTATCTCTGTACGTGGGCGAACGGCCTGAGATAACGACAAGCGACATCGAGGCGCTTGTCGGACGAGTTCGCGAGGAGAACATCTTCGGGGTGACGGACGCAATGGCCGAAGGTGATCTGGCGACTGCCTTTGCTCAATGGGAACGTGTGCTAGCAACAGATAGAGCTGCTCCGGCCCGAGCCGTAGGTGGACTTGCCTGGGGATTGCGAAAGCTGTTAGGGCTAAAAGTCCAGGCCGAGTCTGGAGTTTCACTTGCTACGTTGTCAGCACAAGCCTATACGCGGAGTGACCTGTTACAGCGACGGTTGCTTGCGGTGACTGTGGAAAGTCTTGAGCAACAGCTCTGTGATCTATTGGAGATAGACGTAGGATCGAAGGTTGGTCTTTGTGAAGTATCTAGTGCGGTGGAAAGGTTCATTATCAGGCATAGCAACGGCAGCCGCAGTCAAAGGAAACAAGCTGCCGGCTAGGCTGTTGCGTTGATGGTGGAGAAGCCAGGTGAAATCATGGTCCGGAAAATGACAATTACCGCATGCCTGATCGTTTCGGGCTTTGCGCTTTTCGGCTGCCAGGAATGGGAAGCTCAATGGCAGCAGCAATTGGCGGCACGACAAAGCGCAACAACACCTGAGCCAGCCCCCGACCAACCAGCCAGCCCGAGAGTGGCGAGCGAGGAAGAAGTCGATCAACGGATAATGGGAAAGAACACCATTATCGAAGACGGAAGCACAGCAAAAGCGGTGCAGGAGTACATCGAGAGTCTGCAGCTTGCCGCAACAAGTGAAGAGGAAAACGCAAAGTACCCTGAGGCAGAGTATGGCGTGTCACAGGGAGAGACACGAGCCTCGCCGGAAGAGAAGGAAGAAAGCAACGAGAAGATAGCAGCAGCAGAACAGGCTGAGCGAGCCGCACACAAGCCAGTCATGCCGGAGGAGCCCTTGACTCAAGGCACGAATAAGCCAAGAGCTTCCATGATCACAGGTGATTCTAGTCTGGGAATAAACACTCCTTTGGATCTGTCAAAGACGGTAAAGGAAACGCAATACGCTGCAGGCGAAACACCGACGCTGCCAAAAGTTTTGGCAGTTGCCCTAACGGGAGACAGTACAGTCACTCCAAAGGAGACGAACGTAAGTGAACCGTCGATTCACGAAGGGTTGAATCTGGCGTATCCCAAGCGTGCAGCGACACTGTCGGAGCTGATCGAACATGCGCAAGAGTTTCTCGAAGAGGATCCAGCTAATCCGGAGAAACAATGGCACCTGAGTTTGCTGCAATTGGTGGCTGGTCGAGAAAAAGGTGCGGCAGAAGTCTCATCAGCACTAGCAGAGGAATCTCGCTTGTTGATTACTGATTCGGTAGATGCGGTAACAGCCTTGGGACGGTTATTGCGAGATCCGCTGGCCGGTTCCGGCGAAGCGCTCAAGGCAGTTGAAAGGTTACGACGTTCACTACAAGCTGAAGCAGACTTGCAGATTCCGGCGATTGCGTTATGTACGCGAGTAGAGACGTTTGGGAGATACGATGAGATCCCGCCGCGCATGTTGCGCCCGTACCAAGCAAATAGAGTAATCGTGTATTGCGAAGTGAGAAACTTCTTGTCGCGGCTGGAAGATTCGGGATTGTATCACGCACTCGTTTCCTCACGATTTGAGTTATTCACAAAGGAAGGGCAATCGCTGTGGGTCCACGAGGAGCAATTAGTCGAGGATCTATCGAAGCAACACCGACAGGACCTCTTTCTGGCGCAAGTTGTGACTTTCCCGGCCGACCTGCAGCCGGACGAGTATGTGCTGAAGGTTACGGTCACAGACCAATTGGCGAACAAAACGAACGAGGCGAACCATCGTTTTGTCATTGAAGACTAGAGCAAGCTCTATCCAAGTGTGGCGGCTGAACGCCTGTTTTCTCCGGTAGATTCCGATGGTTTGACGCTACGCTTGGACTCACAGCGGCATAATCACAGGCATCCGGTGGTCCAATCGCTCATACAATCGCCAGACCTGCGGCACTTCAACATCTTCGCAATTCAACTCGTCCAGATACAGCCGCAATAACAGTGTGATCAAGTTGCTCTGCCAATCGTTTCTCCAACTATGTGAAGCTCGATCGGAATCATGGGACTGTTTATTGTCTCCACAGCACACGACTCCTATCTGCTCAGGCACGCCGGTAGGGTCACTTTAATGGTGAAAATGTCCGGTGACGTAATCGCGGCCTCTATCGATCCGCCAAGGTGGCCCATGACTGCTCGGCACAGAGGAAGTCCCAATCCCATGTGAAGCTGCTGCCTACCATTCCACGAAGAATCGGCGCGCCAAAAGCGATCGAAGATGCGCTGAGGATCAATGGAACCCGGATTATCAACAGGATTCTGCACTACTATCGATACTTGTGCACGGATTCTCGATATGGTTAACCCAATCGTCCCTCCTGTCTTGGCATAGCACACCGCGTTCTCCAAGACATTGTGGATCACCAGACGAAGACTGTCCCTGTCAGTGCTAACCGACTCGTCAGCTCCATTGGTACGTTTAGTGAAGGTGATCGCACGAACAGACGCTTGGGCCTGCAAACAAGACCAGCAACTGCTAACAAGGTTATCGATTTCGATGGGCTCCACGCGAAGTTCGGTTTGCCGAGAATCCAGGCGAGCGAGATGCAACAGTGTCTCTACGATGTGCCGCATATGGCGATTGATCTCGGCGCAATCAACCAAAAAACGACGATAATCCTCCGGATCCCTGTCACGCGAAAGCGCCAATTCAAGCTTGGCACGAAGGCCGGCAAGCGGAGTCCTAAGTTCGTGTGCTACGTTGCCGGTGAAGCAGCGTTGACGATGAAGCGCAGCCTCGAGACGATCAAGTAGATCATTGAGACGATCAACGATGGGCATGAGTTCAGCAGGCGTATCACCCTCCTCGATACGAGCAGAAAGATCGTCTTCACCAACGTCTCCAATCTGCTCACTGAGACTGGAGACCGGCCGCAATCCCCGACGAACCATGAAAGCGAGAAGCACGAGAGCAAGAACGAGAGCGGCCATACAGACTGCAGCCAGGAGTCTCCTCGTACGCGCGAGCACTTGGTGCAAGTCTGTGGTCTGTCGCGCAAGCGCAATGGTTACGATTCTCGGAGCGATATGAGAGTTCGAATCTTCTCGTCGAGGGGAGAAGGTAATGGCGACGATTCGGCCGGGCCGTCCGTCAGGCAAGATGATATCACCGAATATGGGTGCATCGCCGTTGCAGGAAAGTAGTGGCAGGGTTGCCCCTTGCATCGAGGGCGACACCGCTACACACTCATCGCGTTCCGTCCACAGTTGGTAGTATTCGCAATGCGCTCCGGCAAGGAATTCGGAAAGATTGAATTCAGTTAGCTCAAAGTCGAGCTCGTCGCCATCCTGCTCAACCAATGTCATGAGCGAGCGAGCCTTGTCGGCAAGAGCACGGTCGAATTCGTTCCTCAGGAGGTCACCGATCATGGTATTCAGCGTAATGGCAGCAACACATAGTACTGCCGTTATTACGAAGGAGATGCCGAGTATGAGCCTTACACAAAGCGATCTCATTAGTTTACTCCAGCATGTATCCCTGACCGCGGCGAGTGTGAATTAGTTTCGGCGAGTCGGGCTGCTCGATCTTTCTGCGAAGGTATCCTATGTAGACATCCACGACGTTGCTTTCCACATCCGCGTTGCAATCGTAGACGTGCTGCCAGATTTCGGTGCGCGTGACAACTTGGCCCGCGCGATGGGCAAGGAATTCAAGAAGCGCGTACTCTCGAGCGGATAGCTCGATGTTCCTACCAGCGCGGTGCACAGACCGCGCAACGGTATCGATCTCCAGATCCTGAATGTGGATGACAGGATCAGGCGTTTCGTACCTGCGGCGAAGAAGTGCCCGTACTCTGGCGATAAGTTCTTGGAGCGCAAAAGGCTTAACCAGGTAGTCGTCAGCCCCCTGATCAAGGCCGTGCACCCGGTCTTGAACAGTGTCCTTTGCTGTAAGAAGAAGGATGGGAGTTTTGATTCCGGCCTTTCTAAGTTGAGAAAGAATTCGAAGGCCATCGAGAGAAGGAAGGATAATGTCAAGGATGATTGCGTCGTGCTCTTGTGATTGGGCCTGCCACAACCCGTCGCGGCCATCGGCAGCAACATCAACGGCAAAGCCGGATTCCGAGAGGGCTTGGGCAACGGAATCGCGCAAAGGAGCATAGTCTTCGACGAATAGTACTCTCATGATCGCTTGAATGAAGGATGCAACAGGTGACAACGTAAATCAAGGGAGAACGTAACAGAGGGCCCAACGACTGGTATCGCTGAGCCCAAAGTTAGTCAACGCGATGGAGGCAACGCTAGTCCTCGTCGTTGTCGTCACCGTCGTCATCCTCGTCAATACCCTGGTCGTCACTATCGCTGTAATCGTCAATAATCATTCCGGAGGGCAAAGCAACAAACTCGACCTTGCGTTCATCTATCATCGTTTCAACTTCGTAAAGATAGACGATCTTTTTTTCGAGGCGCACTTTGGCGTTTTGGCCTAGCTTCTGGGCGATTGTCTGCTGAACAGAGATTGGCGCCTCAGATAGCGGAACAATCTCCGAAACCTCCAAGACTGATCCATCCGCCAACACCTCTGCGTCGTATTCGGTTTTGCCGTACGTCCACGCCGCCTCGTAAACCGCCTGGCCATGTTCGGTAGTCTGTTCGATCTCGGCTATCGTGCCCCCGTTGACAAGTTGGAGAAACGCAGCTCTCGCCGCTGCGGGAAGCTGGCCCATAGTTAGTTCATCATCATCGCGCTGCTTCTCGATGTCGCGGCTTAGCAGAGTGCCGTCCAATGCAACGGCGATTTCAATCTCTTGATCATGGAGAACAAACTCCACCTCAAACACGACTTGGCCCTTCCTTGTATCACGCTCTATCTCGACGATCTTTCCATTACCGATTTGCTGAATAATAGTCGTCTTCACCTCTTGCGGAACTTGGCCGAGATCGAAACTCTCTCGAGCTGCAGCAGGCGGCGTGAAGAGACCGGCCATAATCACAATGATAAAACCAATGAACGATGCGGCTATAGCTTTCAAACTCACGGTACACTCCTTTTCAGGCTGTTGGCATTTCTCTTGCTTGCTGTTGATTATCACCCTTGTGATCGTCTCACAAGCTCACACAGGCATGATAGCAGGCGAAGATTAGAACAAGATGAGAGGAGTGGATTGCTGAGGAGAAAAGCAGCTATATTGAGCCGGCCAGAGCAAGCTCTATCCAAGTGCAGCGGCTGAACGCCTGTTTTCTCCGGTTGATTCCGGGGGCTTGACGCGACGCTTGGACTTACAGCGACATAGTGATAATGATTGCTAGGCTTGGGGGCAGTTTGAGTCCGGCCGCCCTCAATCGACAATCAGTGACTCATAACCGATTGAACAGACACCGGTTTCGTCAGCTTGAGATGAATGGTCATACCGGTCTCCGGCTGCGGTTCGAAATTCACCGCCTGATAGGAGAGTCCTTCCACAACGTCAAGGGCGCCGCCTGGGAAGCGAATCATCTGCGTCGAGTTGGCTGGAATAGAGATAGCCTTGGGCCCTATGTCACCGATTCTCTTGAGCTCTATGTCGAGATCGCAGTTGTTCGTCATTTGCACATAGACTCTGTTGCCGTTGATGTGGTGCGGTTTGTGTATCACAAGGCAAGCCTCGAACATCGGCCGTAAATGCTCTTCACGTCCGATGAGGCGATTACCGACCCAAGCTATCGTTCGTTTGGCAAAGAGTGCTTCGCGAATAGCATCCGCGGTACGTTCTTCGGCAAATACTAGAGTGATGCCCCGATGATCCTCAGCAGTCCACCCTTGAGAAGGACATGGATGGTGGACGTCGGAGTTACTGAATACTGTGAGTCCATGCTCAAGTGCCATCGCGTGAGTCTGCTCCTGATAATGACCTCCGTTGCCAACCTCTATTCCATGAAGCCAGCCTTTGTCGAGAAGGTTCTGCTGATGTTCTGCCCACTGCCCATTCTTCTTTCCCTTCCACATCGGGTGGTTCCAATGGACAAAGGCTTCTTGGAGGCTTGCTTGACGAAAAACCTCGTAGAAATCTTCTGTGTCAAGAGGATTAACGTCTTGTAGAAACAGAGCGTTGAAATGCCCGGGAGGAGTTGGGCGGGTAACCTCGGCTCCCATGATGAGGATTATATCCTTCTCCTTGGCGAGTTCAGCGGCGACTTCGTAGGAACGGTTATGGTTAGTGGGGATATCCTTCTTGTGGGGTTGGTACTCTATATGATCGGTGATGGCAATCGCGTCAATACCTTGCTCCCAAGCCTCATCGACTCTCACAGTTGGCCAGACCAAGCCATCGGAGAAAACCGTGTGCATATGGAAATCGCACTTCAGGGTCATGTACCCACTGATATCTGGGAAGTTAATCTCGCGTTGCTCGGCTGCGAGACCCAACTGAGCACAGGCACAGATAACGCACAGGATGACACACTGGTACAGCTTCTTCACTTTCTTCACCTCCGACATACGAGAAGTACTATCAGGTCACACAGGCTATTGACAGCTGAGACCCTGTAGCCACCGAATCAACGGACCGCGCGAATCCTAACATAAGCGAGGCGAAGGCTCCAATCCCGGCGGAAATGTAAGCCAGCACTCTGCAATAACAGCCCCGATGCCCTGCATCAGGCGGATTGAACGAGAATAGCAGCCCTTGTGAGAGTCCATGCGATGATACCTAGCCCCCCATGTACCCCGCCCACACATGCAACTTATCTTAACCTTCATACCGCTCGCAAGTTGGCTTTAGTGAATGAATACACAGTCACCTATCAGTAATTGGGTAGCATGCCTTAGTTAGACAAGCTTCTCACCAATGAAGGTGTAGATTAGTGGAGGTTTAAGCAAAACCTATTGCGCAGTTAATGAACGGATCCGACAATACCGAACGGCAACCAGGGAGCTTGTCGCAGAGCCATTCTGTAAGTATAGGAAGTCCACATTTGGTACATATTGGCAAACAGTACTTGGTTCAATAGAAGTTCACTTTCTGCTATGCTGTTTTTCAAGTATTCCGAATGACGTTGGCCAGCCGGGCCGGGGCCATTGCCACGTTTATCGAGTTGCGGATCTAACCACTGCGGTTGCCTTTGCCAACGTGCCAGGGCGTCTTCCACTTGGGCAAGGCAACTTCAGAACATCCAGCGAGGACAAGTTGGATCAAGCCAGAAGCCAATCCAAACGCGGAACAGTAGATGGATGCTTCAGCCTTTGCGCGGTCACTCTCTTCTCGGCGATGAACCTCTTTGCATCCCCTGGATGCGGCGTAAACCCATTGGCAGACACTCTAGTGGCGTACTACGAGTTGCTACTCGGCCAAAACATGCTGCAGACGGCCTCCGAAAGTAATATTGACGACAATCGCATTATGTTCCGTGTCTCTTTTGACGATCCGGACAGGCACTATAGCGAGTATTACGCGCATATCGCGTCGAACTTGGTGGCAGCGGGCGAATCCTGGGGGAAGCATCTATTGGGAGACGCAAGGATTGATGTTGAGGTCGACTTCACTGATACGTTGACCGCAATGGGCGGTTCGGTAGACGTAGTATATGTGGGACGAAACAGCAATCGCAATGTCTTTCAGCAAGGCGTGGCCTGGGAAATCGTTACGGGCATGGATCCAAACGGCGATGAGCCGGACGCGCGAGTAAGTATCGGAACAGAGTTTCTACTTGAGGGCTTGTGGTTCGACCCTAACCCTGTGGATGAAGACTCAACGATTCCCAGTAACCGGATTGACGCATACTCAGCATTCTTGCACGAGATGGGCCACATTATCGCGTACAATGGCTTCCGCAACTCGTCAACCGGAGAATTACCTAGCGACTCAATGTCGGTTTTTGACGAATTGGTCGAGGCAAGGGATGGTCAACATTACTTCATGGGCAAGAAAGCACAAGAAGTTTATGGAGGCCCGGTACCTCTAACGCATGAGCGAATCTACCATGTTGGCAATCAGCACCCAAGAGCAGGAAGTGACTTGGTGGGAACGTTAATGAACGGAGATGTGACAAGGCAGGGTTATCGCAATTCGATTGCCAGATTGGATCTTGCAATACTTGAAGACTTAGGCTTGCCGGTGCGCCACCAACAGGATGACGGCTGACCTGCAGCCCCGCGCGGCACGAATGCCCTCCACGGCCTGCGCCATGGAGGGCATTCTGCAGTCTTCAGATCCTGCACGCAAGCTAATCTACTTATTGTAGATAGAAGCCATTTCCGCACAGGATGATGGTTTAACCTTGCCAGCGTTGCCCGCTTGGCCGAAAGCAACCATACGATCAATGCAAACTTTCTTCATCGCTTCGCGAGCAGGAGTCAGGTACTTGCGAGGATCGAATTCACCTCTATTGGTGGCAAAAACCTTGCGAATCGCGCCAGTTATGGCAAGGCGGTTGTCGGTGTCGACGTTGACTTTGCGTACACCATTCTTTATGCCGCGTTGAATCTCTTCCACAGGAACACCATAAGTCTCCTTCATCTCCCCCCCATACTGGTTTATGATTTCGAGAAGTTCTTGAGGAACACTGGAAGATCCGTGCATAACCAAGTGAGTGTTAGGAAGGCGGCGGTGGATTTCCTCGATGACGCTCATTACCAGGACGTCTCCCGTCGGTTTGTGAGTGAACTTGTAAGCGCCATGGCTAGTTCCAATGGCCACAGCAAGGGCGTCCACTCCTGTCTTGGCGACAAAGTCTTCTGCCTGAGCCGGATCCGTGAGGTGCGACAAAGCTTCCTCGCCGGACATGCCTGCACCATGGCCATCCTCAATTCCGCCCAGACATCCGAGTTCACCCTCGACAGTGACACCTTTGGCATGGGCAGCATCCACAACCTTCCTGGTAACATCAACGTTGTATTCGTAGGTTGAAGGATTCTTGCCATCAGCATCCAGTGACCCATCCATCATCACGGAGGTGAATCCCTGCTCAATAGCACTCTGGCAAGTTTCTGGGGAGTTTCCATGATCAAGATGCATGGCAATGGGAATCTTGGGATGAAGTTCGGCAGCAGCAAGCATAAGATGCCGAAGGTAGGCGTCGTTTGTATATGAACGAGCACCTCGAGAAGCCTGGATTATCACTGGCGATTCGGTTTCCTCAGCAGCAGCCATAATCGCCTGAATCTGCTCCATGTTATTGACATTGAACGCAGCGAGGCCATAGTCGTTCTCCGCTGCGTGGTCCAGTAGTGATCTCATGGCTACTAATGGCATGACTGATCCTCTCGAAATAGGTTGCGTGAGCAAAACGCTTCAGGTTAGGCACTCGGCAGGCACGAACCAAGCTCAGATAATCTCCTTCCGAACTCACCACGTGGCATCGCCAAAAACCGTTTCAGTCTGCTTGTGGACGGTTGGCCCTGGGGCAGCTGAACGGGGTATAGAGTACCATCTGGAAGCCCTTCCGCAACCACTGGCGGAGGACAAGGGACTGCCAACAATGCCGTTTTCCATGACATTGATCAGGATGGAGATGACAAAGAGACGACCAAGGCAGATAGCCTGAGAGAAGAAGGGCTTGAGACTGGGCTTATGCGGAGGAGTGCCGGTCAAACCGGTTGCTTAGCTTTGTTGGGTACGGTAGTCTACCGCGGATATACGGGATTCAAATGGAGAGGATTGCTCTCCAGAGGTTAGCAGGAGTGATTCAATGAGCGACGAGGAAGTTTCCGTCAACGAACAGGAAGAAGCAATCGATCAGTCCGTGGAGGAAGAGTTGACGGACGAACAAGACCTTCAGGCCAAACTGAAAGAGGCCATCGAGGTTACAGTGGAGGACCTAGGTTCACTCCGCACCAAGCTCACCATCACTGTCCCGACGGACGTGATTGAAGAGCAGATGAGCAAGCAATACGACGATTTGCGTCAGGACGCCCAGGTTCCTGGTTTCCGCAAGGGGCATGCCCCACAGAAGTTACTGGAGAAGCGTTTTGGCAGTGAGGTTGGGGACCAAGTCCGAGCCAACTTGGTAAGTAACAGCTACTTCGCTGCAGTAGATAAGGAGGCGATTGACCCACTGGGAGATCCTCTGATCCTCGTCACTGCAACAGAGGAAATCGCCGACAACAGGGGCAGGGGCTCTTCCAGGGAGATAGAGAAGCTCATGCCCGTGGAAAAAGCCCTTGAGTTCATAAAGCTGCCGGAGGAGGGTAGCCTTACCTACACATGCGAAGTGGAGGTCAAGCCGACAGTCGAGCTTCCATCGCTGGAGAAAATCAAAGTAGAGAAGCCGACGCTAACAATCACGGACAAGGAGATCGATTCAGAGATCAAACGAATCATGATGCTCCGATCCTCGTACAAACCTGTCGACGGTGGGACGGTACAAGACGATGACATACTAGTCGGACAAACAACCGTAACTGTAGATAATGATGTCATCAAGACAGAGGAGAATGCCCAACTCGCTGCACGCGACCAACGTTATGACGGTATGCCTCTTGATGGTTTTGGGAAAGCGGCAGCGGGGAAGAAGGTCGGCGAGTCGGTTGTATGCGAATTCACTATCCCCGAAGACGACGCCAAGGTAGAGCTGCGCGGAAAGAGAGCACTGTTCGAGATCCTGCTGAGCGAAATCAAGCGGTTGGAAGTGCCGGCTATTGATGACGAGTACCTGTCAACTATTGGATTCGAAAGCGAAGACGAGTTCCGCAGCTTCATTAAGGAGCGGATGGAGCAGCAGATGGAACACGAGGCAAAGCGCGTCATGTTTGCGCAGATTGAGAAACATCTGCTGGACAGCGTTGAGCTTGAACTGCCAACGGGAATCTCGCAGCAACAAACTGAGCGAATCGTATCGCGACAAATGATGGAGCTATACAGTCGTGGTGTGGCTGAATCTGAAATCAGCAAGCATACGGACGAAATGCGAACTCGCGCCGTGGAGCAAGCGAAGGATGAGTTGAAGAGCTTCTTCGTCATGGAGAAGATAGCCGAGGAGAAAGAAATCTCGGTAAGCGAGGAAGAACTGAATGCGGCGATCGCGGATATAGCTCAGCAGCGAAACAAGCGTTTTGACCGTGTAAGGGACGAGATTATCAGCACCAACCACCTCAATACTCTCTACGTCAGACTTCGAGATCAGAAGATCCTAGAGATGCTACTCGCCGATGCCGACGTGACAGAGAAGGATGTCAATTCCAAGTCCAAGACAGAAGAGGAGTAAGGGCATAGCAAAGCTGGACATGGACGCGTGTCAGTGACGGTCAACCTGCAGAACAACCACAAATGCCGAACCAGTTGCGAGACGGAAACAAGCGTCTGGAAGCGGAGAGGTTGGTAACATCAAGACGGCGGGCCCGCGAGTCATATCACTCGTGGGCAGCCAAGCTCGTGCTATTTGGGGACACACGAATACTCATGCAAAACTACATTCACACACCTATTCCCGTGATGAACCAGTTCCCGGCCTATCAACGGACACGGGAAATGTCTATAGAGGACATGCTCCTCGAGAACCGCATCATATTCATGGCTGGCCCCATAACCGAACGCACGGCCAGCGCTACGATAATGCGGCTGCTGTATCTGCAATCAATAAAACGTGACCAAGACATTAACCTGTACATTAACTCACCAGGTGGTTTGGTGGATCAGACGTTGGCGATCTACGACACAATGCAGTTGGTTGGCTGCAAGATTGCCACATACTGCATCGGTCAAGCAGCTAGCGGCGCAGCGTTGATTCTGATGGCCGGCACGAAAGGCAAGCGATACATTCTGCCAAATGCCAAGGTCATGATGCACCAGCCGTACGGTGGGATCACTGGCCAAGCGGAAGACATCCGCATCCAAGCTGAAGAGGTGTTGCGGGATAAGGCTCGATTGAACGAGATTATAGCAGCGCAAACAGGTAAGACTGTGGAGCAGATAACGGAAGAGACGGATCGCGACAGATACTTGAATGCGGAAGAAGCGCTGGAATACGGAGTCGTGGACGAGATTCTGCGACATGACAAGGAAGACTTGGCAAGCAAGAAGAAGAAGTAAAACGGTTTGATCGTCGACAATGGGCGATTCGATTATGTGGATAAACCAAACACCTGCGGACGAACTGGACTATGCCGGCAATTAATCAGAACATACCTTTCGTAATCGAGACGTCGGGACGTGGCGAGCGTGCATACGACATCTACTCGCGTTTGCTCAAGGACCGTATAGTATTCCTGGGGGGCGGGATTGATGACGAAGTTGCTAACCTGATAGTGGCTCAGATGCTGTTTCTCTCCAATGAGGACCAGAAATCAGACATACACTTCTATATTAACTCGCCAGGCGGAAGCGTATCAGCGGGATTAGCAATCTTTGACACGATGCAGTACTTACGATGTCCTGTAGCAACTTACTGTGTTGGTATGGCAGCCAGCATGGGAGCAGTGTTGCTTTTGGGGGGCGAAAAGAGCAAGAGATTCCTGCTACCCAGTTCGCGTGTGCTTCTACATCAGCCCCTTCTGGGAGGTGTAATGCAGGGCAGCGCAACTGATCTCGCAATCGAGGCTGAGGAAATAGTGCGATTACGCAAGCGTCTCTACGAACTGATCGTGCAGCGAACAGGTAAGGACATGGACACAGTAGCCAAGGATTGTGACCGCAACAAATGGTTGGATGCGCAAGAAGCACTAGAATACGGATTGGCGGATACCATCCTCGAAAGAATGCCGTAGTGACAAACGCAGGCAGCGAGGACCTGCTGTAAGGTAAAACAACTACCCTCCCCTCGTTGTTGTGTGTCGCACACGACGATTGGAGGGTAATCCATTTTGAGCGAATATGGAGTTGTCATTCAACCGGGAAAACGCGAGCATTCGGTAATGCATACCTCTATTGGAGGCGAGTTCGCGGTTGAGCTTTGGCAGAAAGGTATTGAGAGAGCGTTCGAGTTCTCTTATTAGAGTTGCTCGGCTTCTGCGGTACCGCGGACAAGAGTGGTTGAGTCGGGAAAACGACGGCCCGGATATTCCTCCTCGACGACAAGCGCCATGCTGCAAGAGAGCCAAGACACTCTGTGAGGCGTATCGCAGCCATGACAGACGCCAAAAACGCATCAAGAAGGATTGAGGATCTGAACACGCTCCTTGACGTATCACGTCAGCTTGGGGCAACTACCGAGTTGACTCCGCTGCTTGAACGCATTGTCTCGGCAGCAACTGAAGTGCTCGACTGCGAACGAGCATCTGTATTTCTCTACAATTCGGACAGTCACGAACTGCACAGCAAAGCAGCAACCGGAACAGGGGAACTCCGGTTCAGTGCCAATCAAGGAATAGCAGGCGAATGCGTGCGCACAAGGCAAATCATCAACGTCCCTGACGCATATGGCGACAGGCGATTCAACCCTGAGGTCGACAAAGCAACCGGGTATCGTACGAGGAACCTCCTCACTTTTCCCCTGCGCGGTCACCAGGGAGAATTGGTTGGGGTCCTGCAGGTCCTCAACAAACGCAGCGGCCCCTTCGGAGCCAGAGAGGAAGATCTGGCATCGACCCTAAGCCTGCAGGCAGGAGTAGCCATTCAACGACAGATGCTGCTTGATGACTATGCAGAGAAACAGAAGCTGGAGAGGGATCTGTCTCTTGCCCGAGACATTCAGCAATCGCTCCTGCCAAAGCACCCCCCCACGATCGACGGCTACGACATCGCAGGCTTTAACCAACCTGCAGATGCCACTGGCGGCGATTGCTACGATTACTTTGAAGCGGCGGCCGGCAGGACAGCGTTTCTCATAGCGGATGCCACTGGTCATGGAATCGGTCCAGCGCTACTCGTATCACAGTTTAGAGCAATGGTGCGAGCAATTGCCAGTAGAGAAACGAACATCGCCAACACAATGTGCAGAGTCAATGCCCTACTCACAGGCAACATACCGAATGGAATGTTCGTGACGTCATTCCTCGGCACTTTGGATGCAACTGCCGGAACAATCAACTATGTGAGCGCTGGACAGGGCCCTCTGCTCGTGTATCGGCGAGAAACGAACGAGGCAATACAGTTGGAGGCAACGACCGTTCCATTGGGGATTCTTGAAGATTTCCCTTGCGACGTACCAGCTCCGATTAAGTTGAACCGCGGTGATATGCTGATGTTGGTGACCGATGGATTTCTGGAGTGGTTCAACGAAGAGAACGCACCTTATGGAGTGGAACGATTGTTCGACGTTGTGCGGAACAATCCACAGGCATCGGCATCAAGCACGATTTCTCTAATACGCGAAAGTATAGCCACGTTCAGCGAAGGAACAGAACAACTGGACGACTTGACGGCGATCATAATACAAAGACTTTGAGCCGCGAATCGGGTAACACGTTTCGCTCAGATCATCTCCTGTTTCTGCGACGAAGAAGAAAGTACCGAGAAACTACTCTGCCACCAATTGTATTGTGTTCTTGGCAGTACGTTGGGAAACACATGTTGGCTTTCTACGCACAACGTGTCATCTGCCCCGAGCCAGAAACCCTATGGAAGGTTCACGACTGTATGAATCGTAAGGTTAGAGCAAGCTCCATCCAAGTGTAGCGGCTGAACGCCTGCTTTCTCCCGGGGATTCCAGGTGTTTGACGCTACGTTTGGACTCACAACGCTATGAGTCAATTCCGCGCGAGATCGCGTAGGCCTGACTTCGACAAGTAGGTGAATTTCGCTCGTAACTTCTTATTTTACAAGGGTAGTGTTTCAGGTTTGGGTGTCCGGCGCGTAGAATCGGCCCATGTTCGTGCGGCAGAAGCGGAATCAATCAGGGTCGGTCAGCGTGCAAGTCATCGACAAAACCAACGGCTATCGCGTGGTCAAGACGATCGGTTCCTCAAGTGATCCAGAAGAGATCAATCGCCTTGTCGAGCTTGGGAAGGCACACATCACCAGGCAGAGCGGGCAATATCCGCTGTTCCCGGTAGACCAACAGAGTAATGCGGTCGCTCTGGATGTAATCCAAACGCTTGAGAATGCCTCGATTCGCACACTGGGGCCAGAACTCATCCTCGGTACGCTTTTCGATGAGGTCGGGTTTAACGCAATCCCTGAGGCACTCTTCCGCGACATCGTTATCGCTCGGCTAGCTTACCCAACCAGTAAGCTCAAGACGATTGATTACCTGTACCGCTATCACGGTAAGACCGTCTCTGTCCAGGAGATCTACCGCTTCCTGGACCGTCTCAACGAGCAATACACTCCGCAAGCCCAGCGGATTGCCTACGAGCACTCCCGCACGATCCTCGGTCAGATCAGCGTGGTCTTCTACGACATGACCAGTCTGTACTTTGAAGCGGAAGACGAAGACGACCTGCGCCGGATTGGTTTTTCCAAGGACGGCAAGTTTGAGAATCCTCAGATCATGCTCGGCCTGCTGGTTGGCCGAGGTGGATATCCGATCGGGTACGACATTTTTGAAGGCAACACGTTTGAAGGTAAGACGCTGATCCCCGTACTGGAACGTATAGCTAAGCAGTACGACGTCGGTACTCCGGTAGTTGTTGCCGATGCGGCGATGCTCAGCCATAAGAACCTCACAGCATTGAACCAGCAGGGCTATCCGTTCATCGTGGCCGCCAGGATCCGCAACGAGAAACAGACGATGCAGGAGACAATCCTCGCACGCAGTGATGGATTACAGAATGGCCAGTGCATAGAGATTGAGCATGAATATGGCCGATTGATTGTGGCCTACACCGACTCGCGGGCCAAGAAGGATGGGTACAACCGCGAGCGTGGTCTGAGTCGGTTACGCAAACGGATTGGCAGTGGGCGGTTGAGCAAGGAGCACTTGAACAACCGCGGATATAACCGGTTCCTCAAGCTCACTGGTGAGATAACGGTGAAACTGGACGATGCGAAAGTCGCGCAGGCCGCCCGTTGGGACGGGCTCAAGGGGTATCTGACGAATACGAACCTGTCATCACAAGTGGTGATCGAGAACTACGGACAACTATGGCAGATTGAACGGGCGTTTCGGATTTCAAAGACCGACTTGCGCATCCGCCCGATGTATCACTACCGGCGTCGGCGCATCGAAGCGCACGTGCTTGTAGCATTCGTGGCATACACAATCTACAAGGAACTGGAGCGTCGCCTGGGAAAAGCAGCGCTGCCCATAAGTCCGAAGCGTGCGATCGAACTGTGTCAGACCATGTACCAGATGACCTTTACCTTGCCGAACGACCCGCAGAAACAGCAAATCCTACTCAAAATGGACCCCGAACAGCAGGCTCTCTATGACCTGCTTCATTGATTGGGTGTCCCAATGTTGAAGTCAGGAAGAAAGTACCGAGAAACTACTCTGCCACCAATTGTATTGTGTTCTTGGCAGTACGTTGGGAAACACATGTTGGCTTTCTACGCACAACGTGTCATCTGCCCCGAGCCAGAAACCCTATGGAAGGTTCACGACTGTATGAATCGTAAGGTTAGAGCAAGCTCCATCCAAGTGTAGCGGCTGAACGCCTGCTTTCTCCCGGGGATTCCAGGTGTTTGACGCTACGTTTGGACTCACAACGCTATGAGTCAATTCCGCGCGAGATCGCGTAGGCGGTGCCGCAACTGTGACTTCAAGCGATTGAGGATAGCTGAATGCATTTGACTTACGCGACTCTCAGAAAGATCCAGCGTCGCTCCGATCTCCTTCATCGTCATTTCTTCATAGTAGTAGAGTATCAGTATGAGTCGCTCGGCACGGCTAAGGCCACGTGTAATCAGGTCCTTGAGATCGCGTTTCTGTATTTCCGCAACCGGGTTCTTTCCGCGTTTGTCCTCAAGAATATCGATCTCGCACACCTCACGATTGGAATCCGTTTCAAAGTGCTTGCGCGATAGAGAGACCTGAGTAACAGCAGTGGCGTCCCTTATCAGTCTGGTCACATCAGACCTTGACATCTTCAGCCGTTCGGCAAGCTCGCTCTCACTTGGCAAGCGACCCAGTTCCGCCTCGAGAACTCGGTTAGCTTTCTCAAGCTTGTGAGCACGGCTTCTGACAAGACGTGGTACCCAGTCCATTGCGCGAAGCTCATCGAGGATCGCTCCGCGCACCCGCGGAGCACAGTAGGTTTCAAACTTCACGCCACGTGAAAGATCGTACGCCTCTATGGCATCAACAAGTCCGAATATACCTGCAGATACGAGGTCGTTGACATCAACCTCATCCGGAAGTTTAACAGCAATGCGGTCCGCGTTGTACTTAACAAGCGGCAAGTAGATTTCCATCAACTGGTTGCGGATAGCTGCGCCCCCTGTCCGCTTGAACTCCCGCCACAGCTCCAGCGCATCGCTTCTCGACTTGACTGCCGGCATCGCAACTCCTCCTTGAGTGCCGCCCACAACTTACCTGTTCCGTGGCCGCTCGTTGGCTTCTCCGCATCGAACGGAGTCTCACCGCTCCACCGGCGAGTAATCAATCACTGGCAACTGCCTCCGAGTCTGCAACTGAAGAGGACGCTTCGCCTGATGAGGCAACGTCTTCAGCAGGAAAGAGTTCCTCCCGCTTGTTTCGAAGGTACTCGTTCACCACTGCTTGAGCCACAGTCCCAACGATCAACCCAACCACACAGAACACGATCAGTGCCCAAAGAGACCGAGAAAGAACAGCTTCCGGCGGGTTCCCAGCTGCAAGACCAGCAATAGTGGCAACACCAAAAGCCAGTAACCCCAGAACTGCCCCGCAGAAACGAGCAATCATCCTCGGCACTCCTCTGCTACAATACAGAATTTGTCAGAAGGAAACGGCCCACTCGCAACCGATCGGCGCAAGGCCAAGGAGTAAACAGCACTCAACCGAACGAGGTTCCGTCCTCACTGAGCAAACACTGCAATACAAGCAATCGGCATCCTTGCCGATCAGACCATCCGTACTGCACAAACGCACTTGACAGTCTTGGCTAAACTCACATAAACATTCCCGCGACCCGCCCCAATAAACCAACAGGCTTCCTTGGGCTCAACGTTCCATTCATCAAGCGCGCCGCCACAGCAGACACGCACGCGCTCGCGGAGCTTCTTGGATAGCGCACCACAAATGGTGATCGCTGCCGCACTGCAAGTTCAACATGTGTATCATGCAACATGTAACCGGCATCCGCAACGGGGTATCTCAAGAACTTTTCACATACTGCGCGAAGCCGCTGGAACACCTCTTTTGCTTCAGGGCGACTCTCTACCATGTTTACGAGCAATCTGATGGAACCAGTATACCCCCCCCGAACAAGCGTCTTGATCGTCGCATAAGCATCAGTCATCGCAGTCGGTTCAGGAGTCGTGACTACCAAAACCGCATCGGCAATACTGGCAAAGCAGATTACTGGCGAAGATATGCCAGCCGCGCAATCGAGTAGAACAACATCTCCACCGATAAGAGATAGCTTGCTTGCCAGTTCGCGACAGTCTTGAATAGAAACGGAGCCGAACCCCGGAGAGCCAGACGTGCCGGCGATGAAGGAGAGTCCATTGGCGGTTTTTGCGATGACATCAACAAGATTACGACGACCCAAAACCACTTCACGGAGATTATGTCGAGGGTTGACGTCCAGAAGGACGTCGGCGTTGGCCAATCCAACATCGAGGTCCACTAGTGTCACCTGGGCTCCGCGTGCCTGCATGCTAATGGCCGCATTCACGGCAAGATTCGTCTTTCCCACGCCTCCCTTCCCGCTAGTGATGGCCACAAGCGTCGGACGATCACGTGCTGCATCAGATCCGCAATCTCGCTCATGAACGAAGCGGCGCAGGGCAGATGCTTGATCATCAGCACGTGTGGTCACAACATGCTTGCCAACCGCACTACCATTAGAATTCGACGCGATAGATGTCACGACAAAATCATCCGACAGATCGTCGGCCAGCCACTATTGCCTTAGCAATGGTGCTGGCATCGGCAACCTCAATGTCACTGGGCACATTTTGGCCCATTGTCACATAGGACAGTTTAGCCTCGGTTCTCCGCAAGCATGCCAACATAACTCCAAACCCGACAGCTTCATCCAGCTTGGTGAAGATCACTCGGCTCATACCCACAGGCCGAAAACGATCGATTGCCTGTTCCAGAACTCGTTTGCTACTCGTCGCGGCAAGAACCAAGTGGATTTCATCTGGAGGCGTTTCTGCCAGAAAGCAAGCAAGTTCCTGCACACCAAGACTATCATTCTGACTCCGTCCGGCGGTGTCAATGAAAACCACATCACAATCATGAAGCGCTCGAACGGCGGCAGGCATTCCCTCGGGGGAATCTACCACATGCAGGGGCACTCCAATAATCTCAGCGTAGGTACGCAGTTGTTGCACTGCAGCAATGCGATAGGTGTCGTTGGTTATGAGCCCGACCTTCTTTCCCTTCCGCAAGCTGAATGCCGCAGCGAGTTTCGCCACAGTAGTTGTTTTTCCAACACCGGTCGGTCCCACAAGCGCTACTAGGGTCGGACCGGTCTTGTCCACCAGCTTGATTTCTCCGGCCTCGGGAACCATAGACTCGACAAACGCAGCCAGCCTAGATCGAAGCAACAAGCGATCACCCAACTGACTGCAACCCAGTTCGTCGACAAGTTGCCGAACAAGAAGTTCCGCTATCTCCTCAGCCACCTCGTTCTCCACGAGCGACTGATAGGTTCCATACAATTCCCCCTCCAGCGGAGGGGGCGCGGAGCTACTCAACGATGCTTGGCAAGTGCGTACTTGGGAGACAAGTTGCGCGACAACGGCCTTCAACTCTTCCATCTGGCCAAGCGCCGAACTGGCTTCATCCGAAGTCTGCAAAGCCTCATCGGTCCTCGCGACCGGATCAACATCCTGCGTGTTGGTCCCACGAACACTCAAGATAGCGGGTCTGATGCTCGGCGGCAAGTCCTGATGATCTCGGGCCGCAGTGATTTCAACCACTTTGCGGCGGAGGATTCCACAGACATGCTTCCGCTCAGTGGTCTTTGTGTGGAGGATGACCGCTTGGTCGCCCAATTGCTCCTTCACCTTGGCCAACGCCTGCGGCATTGAATCAGCCTGGATTGTCAGCAGATTCATCATTCAGTACCACCATCCCTCGAGATTCCATCTGAACATCGCGCACGATCTCGTTGTAGGAGAGCACGGAAACATTGTCCAGAGTCGCTTCTATCATACGGCGAACCCAAAGTCTTATCTGAGGACTGCAAAGTAGCACCGGTGTTCCTCCTCCACAAAGCGGGATTGCCTTCTCCACTGCCTTGCGAACTGCGTCAACTATGCGCCGCTGCATAGCCGGAGGAAGACCGAGCATTGTACGACCTTCCTTTGTTTGCACATTACCGGCAACTAACTCCTCCAAATCGGGGTCAAGCGTGATACAGTCAATATGGCCCTCGTCATTTCGATGTATATGGCAAATCGCTCGCGCAAGCGCGTGGCGAACATACTCGGTCAGAATCTCCGGCTCCTTGGTACGCGGAGCCCAGTCGCCCATTGCCTCAATAATAGTCTCAAGATCCCGAATGGGAATCCGTTCTCGCAACAGGCTCTGAAGTACAGATTGGATTTCCCCAGGCTTAAGGATGTTGGGCACAACCTCCTCAATCAGCTTGGGAGAATGCTCGCGCAGGTTGTCCAATAGCCGGTTAACCTCCTGCCTAGTCATCAACTCATCCGCATGTCGTTTGATGAGTTCCGTCAAGTGAGTGGCCATCACACTAGTTGCCGGCACAACAGTGTAGTTGTGCATCTCTGCTTTCTGCCTATCCTCGTCTTTTATCCAAATCGCTGGAAGACCGAACGCGGGCTCCTTTGTCTCTATACCATGGATCTTCTCCGTGGCGGCGCCTGAATCGATGGCCATTAAATGTCCAGGCACGGCCTCTCCCCGAGCAATCTCTATGCCCTTGAGTTTAACAATATACTGATTCGGTTGAAGCTGAATGTTATCACGGATTCTTATTGGTGGAACCACAATACCAAGTTCCTGAGCTATCTGACGTCGCATGTTCGTGATTCTTTCAAGCAAGTCCCCCCCTTGCTTGCGATCAACAAGCTTGATCAACCCGTACCCCACTTCAAGCCCCATCGGATCCACAGCCAAAAGTTTCTCGGGTCTCTCCTTGTCCGCTCCGGCCCGTGCCTGAGCCTTGGCCCTAGCATCGGCAGCCTGCTCGGCCCGACTTCGCCCGCGTCGAAGGAGGACCGCCATGGTGACACAAGCAGCACCGAGTGTGAGCAAAGGAAGCGTGGGAAGCGGTGTCACCATGAGCATACACAAAAACGCCGCAGCCATAACCAAGGCCACCGGTTGGGAGGAAACCTGAGAAAGCAATTCTGATCCCAGGTTCTGCCTACTGGCGCTGCGGGTAACTATCATTGCGGCGCTAATAGATATGATGAACGCGGGAATCTGAGACACCAACCCGTCACCAATGGTCAGCTTGGTGAACACCCGCAAAGTCTCCCCCATACTCATGTCCAGTTCCACCATACCAACATAAAGGCCACCCAATATGTTCACCAGAGTGATTATCACGCCAGCTATGGCATCGCCGCGGACGAACTTGCTCGCACCGTCCATGGCACCGTAGAAATCCGATTCCCGAGTTATTTCGTCACGGCGAGCCTTAGCCTGCTGCTCGGTGATTGTTCCAGCGTTAAGGTCTGCATCAATAGCCATTTGCTTTCCAGGCATGCCATCCAGCGTAAATCTGGCAGCAACCTCAGCAATACGTGTAGCACCCTTAGTAATCACTACGAACTGGATGATTATGATGATAGCAAAAATGATTGCGGCGACAACAAGTGAGCCTGCTGCCACGAAGTTACCAAAAACCATAATGACCTTGCCTGCTGCAGCCTCCCCCCTTCCGGAAACGTTGGTTAGAATCAACCTTGTTGTGGCGATATTGAGCACCAGTCGGAATAACGTGAGGGCAAGCAACAGAGAGGGAAATGACGAGAAGTCAAGTGGTGAACGAACATACATCACAGTCACAAGTATGACCGCGGCAAGAGTGATATTCGCCGCCAGCAGAAAATCCATGAGCGAGGTAGGCAATGGCGTAAGTATGACGAATATAAGGGTTAAAGCAAATGCTGGCAACATGAACCCGCGTACGTGATCCGATGTCAGAGTAACTCCGCCAAAACTCAAGTTGCCGTCTTTTAGTGCTATTCCTTTAGCCATTTCATTCACTCATTCGCCACATCGATGTCAATCTCTACATAAGCCTAACTGGCACCACGACACAGAAGAGACGTCAACCGATTGGCACGGGTCTTGGGCGAAAATCCTTTCCACTCAACTCGTAAACGTATGCGAGAACCTCGGCAATCGCCTCGTAGAATCGTTCCGGTATCTCCTGCCCGATCTCCACAGCGTCGTACATCATGCGCACAAGCTCTCTTCTCTCAACGATCGGTACATGTGCCGCTGCCGCTATCTGTCGGATGCGATAAGCCATCTGGTCAGATCCTTTGGCAACAACCTTCGGAGCAGCCATCGCCTCAGGGTCATACTTCAGGGCAATAGCATAATGTGTTGGGTTTGTAACGACGACATCCGCTGTCGGCACCGCTTGGCGAATACGCTGCAATGCCAACTTCATTTGCACCTCACGACGGCGACGTTTGAGCGTAGGATCCCCCTCCATGCGCTTCATCTCCTCACGGATTTCCTCCTTGGACATCTTGAGTTCCTGCTCGTGGCGGTATCTCTGATAGAGGTAGTCGAAAAGAGCCAGCACAAGCATGACAATAACCATGCGGATGCCAACATCGAACACTAGCTGTGCTGCCATCACATAGAGCTCAATATGCCCCATATCCATCGAAAACATAATCTTGCCAACCGCGCCGGCAAGTGTCCAGTAGACGACAAACGCCAAGAGAAACATCTTGCCGACGTGAAACACTGTCGTCATGGCCGTTCGGGGAGAGAATATCCGCTTGAAACCCTTTAGTGGACTCAGTTTATCAAGATTGGGTGTCAGCGGTTGCCAGGTAATGAGAAACCCTACTTGCCACAGAAGCATTCCCGCAGCAGCAATAAAAACGACGACGAGTAGAGGAACCAGCAGCCAGATCATTACATCGGTAAGAGCACCTGCGGTCGGAACAAGATCGCCCACCGACACAGGCTGATCAGCCGACAGGCATCCGCGCATGGCGGAGAGAAGTTTCTTCCACATCCATGGCCCAGCCGCCTTGAGAGTCACTAGTCCAGCCAGTAGCACGACAGCAGCGGTCAAGTCCTGACTCTTGGCGACCTGTCCACGCTGTCTGGCCTCCTGCCTTCTCTTTGGGGTCGGGGCTTCAGTTTTCTCGCCGAATTCACCTGGCATATGCAAACACAACTAAAACAGGACTAGTGAACAATTAAGCAACGAGCCCAAGCGTCTGGCGCAAAGCTTCCAACACCGAGCAAACGGAGTCGATCATCAACTCCCGGCCTGCCGATAGGGTAAATCCAGCAACAAGCAGGGCAACAACCACACGCACGACAAAGCCAACCGAAAGAATGTTCAGCTGGGGTATTGTCCGTGACAGGAAACCCAAGACGAGCGTAACAACCAGCAGCGTAATAAGTACCGGAGCCGCGAGGCGCAGTCCGATGCCATAGACAGCCGTCAACAGACCCGTAAGCAGCTCAACAAGGGATGTGTCGAAACGGTAGGACATAACCGGAATAGTCGCAAACGTGTCGAGCATCGCTCGCATGAGCTCGCGGTGCCCACCCGCTAAGACGAATACGGATAGCGCCGTAAGGAAGAAGACCTGCCCCAGAAGCGTTGTGTCTGTATCGAGCACTGGATTATAGACTTCTCCAAGAGCCAATCCGGCCTGTTGGCCAATGACCATACCGGCCAACTGGATTCCAGAGAAAACGAGAGAGATGGAAAGCCCAATGGCAACACCTATCAACAGTTCTCCCAAAGACCCGAAAAGCGCAACGGCAACAGATAGATCAGTAGGCAGTGATGGAGCCACAATCGGAAACACTGCCATGGCAATTACAGCTGCCAGCCCAACCCTCACTCTGGCCGGAACCGCTTGGCTGCCGTATATAGGAGCAACTATCATGAGCCCACCTATACGTGAAAACACCATAAGATACATGGGTAGAAAGAGTGGCAACCTGGTCACCAAAGTGAAGATGTCATCTTCGTGAACCATTCGGCATCTACCAAGGACTGTAAACGAACATCTCCTGAGTAAACTGCAACATCCTGGTGGCTATCCAAGGAATGAAGTAGACTGCAGCCAGAACCATAGCAGCTATCTTCGGCACAAAGGTCAGCGTCTGCTCCTGCAACTGAGTTACAGCCTGGAATAGAGATATTACCAAACCCACGACAAGCCCCATCACGAGGATGGGCGCCGCAGTCATGAGCGCCATCATCAAGGCGTTTCTTCCCAGATCCAGTGCATCACCGATTTCCATTAGCGCGCTTACTCCTCAATCAACCAGCCTCCACGACAGGGTGGAGGATCACACGAATCCGTGCAACAGCGTGTGAACAATCAGATGCCAGCCATCAGCAACAACGAACAGCAACAACTTGAATGGCAGAGAGATTAACACTGGCGGCAGCATCATCATCCCCATGGAGATGAGTATGGACGCAATCACCATATCGATCACTAAGAACGGAAGGTAGATGCGAAAACCAATGACGAATGCAGTCTTTAATTCTCCGAGAATATACGCCGGTATCAACACAGTCGTACTAATATCCTTCAATTGCAGATTCTCATCAGCTGGTACTGGGGCACCTCTCCGGTACTCCTCGAATAAATAAATATCCTCGTAGCTCTCCGCAGCCTCAATCTGCCGATACATGAAGTCTCGCATCGGTATAATAGCTTTCTCAATCGCTTCGCGCTGAGACATCTTGTTATTTAAATAGGGATCCACAGCCTCCGTGTAAACCTTGTCAAAGGTGGGAGACATCACGAGCAGCGTAATGAACAGAGACAGCCCAAGGAGCACTTGACTGGGAGGGAGTTGAGGCGTGGCCATCGCTTGCCGCAAAAGGGCTAGCACGATAATGATTCTAGTGAAGCTCGTTGTTAAGATAAGCAGCGAAGGAACAAGCGTAAGTACAGTCAACAGAACCAGTATTTGCAGAGTGGAACTCACTCCCTGAGAGTCCGTTGCAGCAGGCAAAACTCCGCGAACGTCCGGAATCTGCATTGGGTTGTCAAGAGCCGGCGCTGCCTGCGCAGACGAACTGGCCACGGCCATGCAAATGACAGCCGCAACAAGAGATGTCTTCAGCATCGAGCATCCATGCTCAGCAAACATGCGCTACTCCTTAGCGCGAATTCACTACAGAACCTGGTTTCCCACGTTCTGCAATTGACGCAATCTTCCAATCAGAGTCTGCAACTGTCCTTTTGTACGATCTGCAACTGCATCTGATTGATCGCCAACATCCTCATATTTACCCAATTCGTGCGCCAACTTCGCATCGAATTTCTTGGACTCCGTTATTGGCTCAACCGCGCTTTTTCCCAAAAGGATAGCCACATCCTGAGGATCTGTGAAGTCGGTGATCAGCCTCATCGAATCTGGAGAGACGCTTAGGAGAACCACTCTTCGTCCCACATGAAGCAAAACCACTGACTGCTTGGCTGAAATCGTTGTTCGCCCGATTACTGAAATCGCACGCGACGCAGGCGTCCTCACTGCGGGCACGTATCGCTTAAACAGTCTCGAAAGAGCGAATATCACAATGATAATCGCGGAAAGCGAGACATACGGGCTGCGATACCAAGGCGCTACTCCGCCTGGCGCAGCTTGTTCACGTGTACTGCGCGGAATCGTCCTTCCGATTGCCGTCTCCTGGTTCGGCATCACGCCATCTTGAATCACTTCTTCCTCAGGCGTATCACGACCGATGTCGACTGTACCGCCCAGGAGTGAGTCAGAATCATCTGGCAACTCCGGTCTCGGCTGGGACTCCATCTTGGCAAGATCAATAGCGAGATTAGCACTACTCGCCGGACTACAGAGGGGCTGTTCGTCGGTGGGATGTGCGGCAAAACAAGCAGACACCGCAAGCATGATCCACACGCCGGCGATTGTTGTACAAAGGCGCATCACTTAGTCGACTCCATTCGACAGCTGTCTAATCAATCCGGTGTTAATCCAAATCAGCCAACTAGCCGGGCATCCGCAGCAGCTGAAACAATCTCACTGACGCGCACGCAGAAATTATCGTTAAGTACCAGGACTTCGCCGCGAGCCACAAGACGGTTGTTCACATACACATCCACCGGATCTCCTGCAAGCCTGTCAAGTTCGACAACGCTGCCCTCTGACAGTTGCAGGACATCTTCAACATACATATGCGTTCTTCCCAACTCGATCTTGACGTGCAACTCCACATCATGAAGAATGCTGACCGGCTGTGCAGCTTCTTGAGCTATCTCGTCATCGTCAAACGTGGGAAGCTCAACGTCCTGCAACGGCACGGAGCTAGTCGCTGGCGACGCCGCTCGTGAAGCCTCTGCGGCAGCCTGCTCTTCAGCGATAGCCGCAGCCATTGCAGCTCCGAGCTCATCCAATGGCCTCCCCTCAGAATCCAATTGTGGGGAATCGGAAGGAGCAACGGCAGCAGCTTCATCGGCCGTCGACTGGGCGCTAGCCATCAACGCATCAATGTCTTCCTGAGAGAATCCTGTCTCGTCTGAAAACTCCCCTGCACTCGGTTGGCTCGCTGCTTGCGCAGCAGGCTCCTGCGATTCTTTCTCGTCACTGAGAGCAGCATCGATATCCGCTTGCGATAGCTCCTGCCCTTCCAGCCGCCCCGTTGCGTCCTCATCGGCAGAGGAAAACGCGGCATCTATGTCTTCCTGGGTGAATTCCCCAGAACCCTCCTGTGCGGACGCACCATCATTGCCATCATCATCCGGATCGCCGCCACCGTTCATAAGGGCGTCTATTTCGTTTTGGTCCATAACACAAACCCTGGAACCTGTAGACAAACGACACGAGGAGCACACGGCTCCCCGTAGCTCTCTCGCTTGTATTCCTCTGTATTATCGGTACCCAGAGTCACGAACCGCAGTCAAAGGTCTGCCGGAGACTGGAAGAATTTCGGAATGAGCAACTCCAGCACGACCCCTTCCTCGCCAATTACCTTCTCCAGTTCAAAAAGGAATTGTCGCCGAATCGTATCGAGACCTGGCTCGTTCAGGTACTTAGTGTCTGCGCTGCGGATAACAGTATTGAAACGATCAAGAATGGTCGATTCTCGCGCCTCCAAAACCTTCTGAATGTCATCTTTCTTGTCAGAACGCACACGGATGGTAACCTGGAACTTATACAGGAACAGTCGCCCTTCACGCTTGTTGAACGCGCTCAACTCCGCGAGCTTCAGCTCCGTCTCCTCCTGTACTCCCTGCAAGATTTTCTGCTCTTCGGTTACATCAGCTTGTGCGGACTGCGGCTGGTCATACATCATCTTGGTGAGTAGAAACAATCCGACTCCCTCAACAAGCATGACACCGAAAATAGCGAGTAACACAAACTTCTTGCCTTTCCCTGACGAGGACGGCGTTGTTTCATCTACGAATTCCTGACTGTCAGCCATCGGTAGACTCCTGCACCTCAGGTGAGTACGACTCGTATGTGTAGTCTTCAATCGTTGCTTCGGTAACTACAATCTCCACACGCCGATTTACCGCCCTCTCCTCCTCTGTATAAGCTCGTCTCTTTACCGGGGCCTCTGAACCTGCGGCTATGATCCTTATTCGAGCAGGCCGAATTCCATTTGCGACAAGGACATCGGCTACCCGCCGCGCTCTGGCATAAGACAGACCCCATGCGTCCCCATAGGCAGAATCTGGAGGAAGATACTCTTTAGTTGTGTGTCCGGTAACCTTAATGATCGTGTTGTGACCTATCGTCTTCGCTGCCACCAGGCTGACAAGCTCCTCTGCTTCAGGTTTCAACACAGCGCTGAAGCGATCGAAGGTTATCCGTCCACCTATCTCTACGTGGATTCCCTCGCGCACATCGGTCACGCGGAAAACCTTGCCCTTAATCCCGGGATCATCGGCGTCACCCTTCTCAACCTTCCGCGGAACAACTATCTCTTGAAGCTTAACTATCAGTGCATTGGGCTCCATATTGTCAGCCGGCACGGCCTGTATTTCGGCCACGTTTCCAAAGGCACGACGCAGTGATTCCATCACAACCAAGAAGCGATCGTCTTTCTTGATTTCGCTCATGGAGACGATAATCACGAAGAAGCAGAGAAGCAGAGACATCATATCTCCGAACGTAACCATCCATTCGGGAGCGCCTGCTTCAGCCTGCCGCTGTTTCTTCTTAAAAGCCATAAATCGACTGCCTTTTACGCAGCCTCTTCTGCCGTTGACCTCTGCCCGGCAGGTAAGAAGGTCTTAAGCTTCTGTTCCACAACGCGTGGGTTGTCACCTGATTGAATAGCCATCACTCCTCTCAAGATTACATTCTTTAGAAGCAACTCCTCTTCGCTTCTCTTCGCCAGCTTTTCCCCTAGAGGCAAAGCGATAAGGTTGGCCATGAGCGCGCCATACATCGTTGTCAGCAATGCTACGGCCATACCGGCGCCGATGGAGCTAGGATCATCCATGGAGGCCAACATTTTGACCAAGCCGATTAGAGTCCCAATCATCCCGAATGCTGGAGCGAATCGCCCGATGTTATCGAATAGTGCCTTCCCCGCCGCATGCCGCCCTTCAATTGCCTCCAGTTCACTTTCCATGATGGCTTCGATGAGCTCGGGATCAGTGCCGTCTACTGCCATCTGAATACCGGAGACGAGAAACTCATCCTTGATGTCCCTCGTTGAGTTTTCCAAGGAGAGAATGCCATCCCTTCTCGCTATCTCAGCGAAGTTGACCAGTTCCTTGATGAGCTCTCGAGGGTTGCGACTCTTGGCGAACAACGTGTGCTTTATCACTTTGGGCATCTTAAAAACTTCCTTGAGCGGAAAGCTTATGAGAGATGCCGCACAAGAGCCACCAACAACAATCGCTATTGATGGATAATCCAAGAAAGTTTTGAGATCCGAGCCTGATAGCATCGCCCAGACAATAAGGCTGGAACCGGCAAAAAGGCCTATTAGTGTGGCTACATCCATCGCATATTCCCGGACTCGGTGGTCCGCCCCATCTAGCCCACGCTCACCTCATGGCACGGCTGAGCGTCTTGACATTGGCGAGTACAAGCCTCATGTACTCGTACACGCGCAACGCGGATACCAAAATGTTCGTCCAACAACTCCAACAAACTGTGACATCTCGCAGACGAACCAGTAAAGCTGGCTAGGTCATGATACACTCACATGATATCGGCGAATCGGCAAACTCAACTTAGCCGACCAACATCCCGCTCTGCTCTCAGGTCCGCTACAAAACCTGGAAACTTCGAATCCTGCGAGCATACTCCACCGCTCGCTCTACCACCTCCTCGACACTTTGTGACACGAGGAGATGGTCGCCGCTCGTAAGAGTAACCAACGTGTCAGGAGTAGACTCAACGAGCTTTATCAATTCAGCGTTTACTACGACCATCTTCCCGTTCAGCCTCGTCAACGTTATCATCGAGCCACCCTCAATCTCTCAGTGTCAATTGCTGAAATCCGGTCAGTTATCGGGCTAACATCAGGAGTTCCTGCAAAAGATCATCAGAACTGCGAACAACACGGCTTGCCGCCGAGAACCCTGTGGACGCTGTGATCAGATTAACGAACTCGCGTGAAAGATCGACATTGCTTAATTCAAGTGAGGCCGGCTTGATCACTCCAGCCCCCTGGATACCAGCTGATCCCACCATCGGTTCACCGGAGTTGATTCCAACGGCAAATGTGTTGTTGCCCAAGGCATTCAATCCCTCTGGATTGCGAAAGGTCGTAACGGCCAACTGTCCATACTCTTTGGTCTGCCCATTACTGAACGTACCGATAATCACACCGCTAGAGTCTATCTCGTAGTCAATTAGGGTGCCGCCCGGCGTGCCGTTTTGTGTGGCCATCACTAGCGATGAATCTTCATCTCCGAAATTCAGGCCGGTTACCGCAGAGAAGTCGATGTTCATCGTAAAAGGAGTTGTGGCCCCAGATGTATTGCGATCCACGTTTATAGTAGTCCCAGTGCTCCCCACCAGCTTTCCGTCTTGATCGAAGCTAAGCGTGCCCGTACCCAGAAGGGGGCTGACATCCGAATCGCTGATGCTCTCTGCAAAGAATCTCCATACAGTACCTGAATCGTCGCGGCTTTCCATAGCTGCGCGCAAACGTATCTCCACAGGATTTCCCAAAGAGTCATAAGCAATGAATCCAGTCGTTACTCCGTTGCCGACAGCAGGTGTGCTGGTAAAAGTAAACGGCAGCTTGCCCGACGTTGCATTCCGGATATCAGAATTACCTATGCTAATCGCATTTGGTTCACCAGCATTGCTCGTGATGACTAGAGAACCGGTGGAATCGATCGTAATACCGGGTGTCTGCCCAGTTGGAGAGGCAATCGACGTATCGATCCCAGCTATGTTTTCCAGAAACCCTGCGAAATCGCCCACAGTGCTGCCGTCAGTCCCCACAACAAAGGTCGCATCCGCGATGTCCGCGCCACCTTTCTGCACTCCAGAAACGGTAATCGTATCTCCTGTGGTGAACATAGCTGCTCCATCACTGTCAATCAGGGAAGTGAGAGCTGTCGCAGCTGTAGCCGGTCCAGCGGCCGTACCGAGTGCTGCAGACGTGGTGACAGAGCTGCTGTTCGCGAGTGTAGCGGCAGCGTCAAGGTTTCCTTCCATAACTGCCGTCGTAGTAGCCCTGGCCTCGCTCTCGCTCCCAATCGGAACCGTAAGGTTGGACAACGATCCAGTAACGATATTGCCATCAACATCAGCGGCATATCCCTCAACGAATGATCCGTCGGCAGAGACCAACACGTTGTCCTGATTCAGGACGAAAGCTCCGTCTCGCGTATATACTTGCTCCCCTGAACTCGTGAGCAATGTGAAAAAACCATTACCATCAATGGCTACGTCCGACTTCACGCCAGTGCCCTCGATAGAACCTTGCTCGAAGTTCCTTTGAAGAGAGGCCAATCGAGAGCCATAGCCAACCTCCTTCGGGTTTGTACCTCCGGAAGTATCATCAGGAGCCGACCCTGGATCGAGCGTTCGGTAGAAGACTGTCTCAAAAAGAGCTCGTTGCCCTTTGAATGCAGTGGTGTTAACATTGGCGACGTTGTCACCTATGGTATCGATTGAATGTTGGTTTGACTTAATACCTGTGAAGCCTACCAACATGGCCGATGTCAATCCCATTCGATATACTCCTTTGCCGTGCCGTCACCCACGAAGTTAGTACAGCGATCAGCGGCGTCTATCTCACACTTGATCTAATCATCCTGACAACTTTACGTGCCGCTCCTATTCGGCATCATCCGAAGAGGCACCACTGTAGGAGAAGTTCACATCGGAAAGTTGCACTGTCTCTCCGGAATCCAACCCCAAAGTCATTCGTCCTGCAGAATCCTGAGCAATCGATGTGACATATCCTTCAACCAAGCTTGGACTTGCTGGATCCGATCTGTCCAAGGCAGTCACGTAACTACCAATGAGGTTTTCAGCTGCGCCCTGCGGAGTCATAACAGAGTCAACCTGATCCACACTCAAAGATGTACCGTCGCTTAGCTCCAGTGTAGCCTTACCTGCAGCGTCAAAACGCACAGCGCTGACAACACCGGCCACTGGCCCAGTTCCGTCGCCAACATCGTCAGCCATAACGAATTGGCCAATGAGAGAACTCACTGAAGAGAACCGCTGTTGCTCCGTTAAGGCGCCCAACGACTCCGACAAACTGGTCGACAGCTCAATATCGCGGATTGAGGAAATCTGATTCAACAAGTCTTGATTGCTAGTCGGCTCAAGTGGGTCCTGGTTCGTAAGCTCAGCAATCAACAGCTTGAAAAAATCCTCACCGGATAACGATGATGTCCCAGTTGCTGAGGAATTTGTTGCCGTCGCCGACTGTTTGGATGTTACGCTGGTAGTCTCCATCTCTATTCTCCCTTTTCAGCGACTTAGTCGCCTTCGATCATCAGTCCTTGTTCACTCACGTGGAGTGATGAAACTCGACAACAACCTATGCTCGCACATCCAACCCGATTGCCTCCGCTTCATCTCGTAAGTCCAGAGCTCCCAAAGACATAGACTCCGAGGCCAGTGCTTGATCTCCACTGGCTCCCTTTTCGTCATCAAGTGGCGTACGCGTGGGATCATCACTCTTCGTGTTGTCATGCGACACATATTGCCCATCGGCGGCATCCTGTTGGCCTCGATCGCTATTCTGCGAATCTGCGACATCCTCTCTTGCATGAACCTCGATTCGGTCTACCTCAATACCGTGAGTACGCAGGGACTCAGTCAACTCGCCCAGACGCTCACTGATTACACGCTGTGTCTGACGATCCTTAACTTCGACTCTCACAGCCAGCGTGCTCTCTTCCATACGCACGTCTATTTTCATTTTCCCCAGATTCGGAGGATCAATCCTTATCGTAGCGGAAGAGTTCTGCACACCTCGATTCAACCGGATCTGGCTTACCAAACGCTGAAACGTCGTTCTTCTGGAATCAAGCGTCTTCTGCCCTGTGTCAGCCTTTGTGCTTGATCCTGATGAGCCTCTCGCGGTCAGTCTTGCCTTCGCGTTACTACTCCGCCCTTCCCGCGACACAGTGGCCTCAACACCCTGAACGCGAGAAACACCGCGAGCAGTTTCGGCTCCTGTGTTTGAGGCGAGCAATCTACCAACGGTGTTTGCCGTCGTCTCGGAAACAACATCGGCAGGCTGAGAGACAGCCGCTGGAGCAACAGCAGCCTGCGCATGTGCACCTGCGAGTGTGTTCTGTTGGCTCTCAAGGGGCAGCTGGCTCGGTGCGGCCACCTTGCTGTCACCCTGAACTTTGCAGGCTGAATCGGGCACGGTGAAGTTTGACCGGCCACTATGCGTGTCGTTCCAACCCGAGGAGCGTTGAGTCGCATCATTGTCCAGAACTGATGAAGTTCGTTCTTGCGAATCTCCCTCAGAAGCCCTCGTCGCCTCTAGTTGCATGCCTTCATTAGCGTTTTGTCCTCCATTCCTACAATCCACTATGCGCTGATGTCGGCCGCTTACTACTCCCCTATACACAGATGATGGATCAGCGCCCCTGGTATTCCGATGATCCAACTCTGTCTGACGGGCCCCGGCAATTTCACTGTCAATCCTCTGTCTGCGCGCAGAACCGGCCCCCGTGCCGCACTCTCCGGAAAGCTTTGAACAACCAGAGAAACTCTCAACAACCGATGCAATCTGTGTTGACTGAGCCATCATCAGCAGTGCTTCGAAGTTTCCTGATTCACCAACAGAGCTGCTCTTATTGGTGTTTCTACTAACAGGGTTGTCAACCGCGGATACTGTTTGCATAAGTGGCAGTCTCTATCTTCTGACCCAGGCAGCCAGCCTAAAAGCCTCAGCCCTTCGTCACTTGGCTGTCTCCGACGAGCTATCCGGCAACTGCCGGATTCGCCTCTGAATAGCCAGCATCTTCGCCCACTGGGCGGGATCTTTGCTGGATGCCTCAATGATCTTCTTGCCCTGACGCGAGTCCATTGCCATAAGCATCCTTGCCGCATCCTCAACGGTTCTGGCAAGCAGGTTCTCAACTGCAACCTTGGGTTTAAGCAAAGAGAGAAGCTCAAGGTCCTTCTTGAACGCCTTGTCAGCAGCCTCTCGTGCCTTCGCCTGCTGCTGCTCTTCCTGCTCTGCCCACCGCTGTTCAACTTCCTCGCTTCGGCGATTCACTTCAACCATCTGTCGATTCGCCAGCTTAAGGCGATGATCCGCCACCAAGCTCAAACGCTCCAGGTTCCTTCTGGCCACATCCTCCCCGTGAGATCCAGGCCGTGGAACTCCAGTAGACTCTTCTGAAGCCAGAGCAGTCTCGCCTTTCTCATCTGCAGCGGACGCCTCCGTGGACTCGCTCCTGCGGAGATAGTCAACAGCAACCTTGACATCATCAAGTGTGACTCGCCCCGAAGCTGCCAGGTATAACCCAGCGCCGACCGCCGCAACTATGTGCAGCAGCGAGATGAAAGCAATAATTTGATAAGACTTCTTCAACTGACCCATTTCTCAACTCCGGGCGATCTCACGCACCGCTTGCCTCTCACCCCGAGGGAAATGCATCTGAGCGTAGAACTCCTCTTGCTGCATCTGCTCCTCCTTGGCCAACTGACGTTGATGACGCTGCAAACGTCTCTCTTTTAGCTTTTCGATAGCCTTGACGGCCACCGATGCCTCCACCATTTCCTGTCTTTCTCGTTCCAACTCTCTCTCATGAGCAGCCATCCTGGCATTGCACTCGCTGATTACACTACCCAAGTACAACGAGTGCATGCGATAGCTTCTCAGGTGAGACACGTTCACACTGCCCTGCCCCTGCATAGCTCGCGACTCCACAGCTTCGTCAGCCAGCAGCTCTCTCGCTTGTGAAACTAGTCCCTGCTCAATCGCAATGGCCTGCAGCCGCTTCGCAACAACAACCTGCCGCTCCTCCAGAATGCGTTTTCGCAACCGCAGTATCGTGTCCAGCCTGAACCGGAATCGCTTAGCCATCAGCCATCTTCCTTAACCTATCCACCGCGCGGCACAACTGCTCTCTCAAGCTCGGATCGCATCTTCACAATGCGGCCGGCAAGATCCATGAGTTTGGTATTGGCATCCTCAATTGAGGAAAACTCATCAACGCTTTGTCTCAGAAACATGTCGATCTCCGGTTTCATCTTGACAGCCACGTCATAATCGACATTAGTCCCAGCCGCATACGCACCGATGTTCACAAGATCCTCGATGTCTGCCCACGTCGCCAACACAGTGCGAATCTCCTGAGACGCCTTCTTGTGCTCTTCGCTGACGATATCCGGCATGACACGGGAAATGCTCTCGAGAGTTGAAACGGCAGGATAATGTCCTCTGTTGGCCAAGTCACGCGAAAGCCAAACATGGCCGTCAAGAGTGCCACGTACAGCATCGGCGATCGGCTCGTTGATATCATCACCTTCAACTAGCACCGTAAAGAGCCCGGTAATACTCCCCTTTGATGTCTTCCCTGATCGCTCTAGAAGTTGCGGCAGAAGCGAGAAGACACTTGGTGTATACCCCTTGGTAGTTGGTGGCTCTCCAGCAGCCAGCCCAATCTGCCGTTGAGCCATTGCCATGCGAGTTACCGAATCCATCATCAGCAATACGTCCGCGCCCTGATCACGAAAATACTCAGAAATAGCAGCAGCAACGAAGCCTGCACGAACTCGCAAGACCGGAGACTTGTCGGATGTGCTCACTACCATAACCGTCTTCTTCATTCCCTCCTCGCCAAGGTCCTTGCGAATAAAATCTCCGACCTCACGACCGCGCTCGCCGACCAAAGCCACAACTGTGACGTCGGACGATGTATTTCGAGCAATCATTCCCATCAAAACGCTTTTTCCAACGCCAGTTCCCGCAAAGACTCCCAGCCTTTGCCCTTTGCCAACAGAATGCAAAGCGTCAATCGACCTGATACCGGTCCCCAACGGTTGATCGATTTCCCTACGATCCAACGGATCTGGAGACGCAGCCATCACAGGGTAATGTGACTCAACAGCAAAACCTCCAAGACCATCCATCGGCCGCCCCGTGCCATCTAACACTCGCCCGACCAGCTGCTGCCCCACAGCAACATACTGCAGCGATGCACTGCTGGTCACCGAATCACCAGCCGCAATACCAAAAGGCTCCGCCAGAGGCATCAGAAGAGCTACATCACCGTTAAACCCAATTACCTGTGCCTCAATGGGCTCTGCTCGTTGGGGTCTCACAACACACATCGTCCCTACAGGAACACGCAAGCCGCGAGCTGCCAAGGTTAAACCCGAGGCAGACGAAAGCTTGCCAGTCACTTGCATAGACTGCATCTCATCGATGAGATCAATGTGTTGATCGAATAGAGTCACACTGTTCCCCCTTCTTCGCCAACAATCAACTCAGCAATCTGCTTCATTTGTGTTGACACTGTCGCGTCAATACTCACGTTAGGTGTACCCACAGTGCATCCTCCGGGCTCCACAGCTTCATCAGCAATGATAGTGAAATTCTCCGCATCCTTCGCATGCTGCATGAGATCCTCGCAAAAACGTTCCATGGTAAGCATGTCAACCGGATTGATAGTAACCACGATATCTGTCTTCGACTCAACTTCACGCAACGCCGCCTCGAGATTCGTCGTTGCCGCATTGCGATTCACCACGCCAACCTGCTTGGTAACCTTCTCTGCAACCTTGACGGCAAATCGCAGCACGTCGTTCCTCGCAGCAATAAACAGATCACGTTTGAGCTCCTGATAACGAGATATCGTATCGTGCATCGCCTCAATCAGCCGTGCGTGATCTGTGGAAAACTCTACCTTCGCCGCATCAAATGCAGCCTGATGACCGGCACCCTTGCCTACCTCGTAACCGCGTTTGAAACCTGCCTTGTATCCTCGCTCCTCCGCTACACGCCCTATCTGGATGGCCTCAACCTGAGCTTCCTTCAACATCGCTCGCGATTTCTCTCGAGATGCCTCGACAACAAGCCTGGCCTCACTCAAATGATCCGAAACGCTAATAGACTCCAATCGAGTGAATAGCTTAGGATCCTGCTCACCAACCTTGATGACTGCGGCCATCACTACCTCCACCAACACGAATCAAGAATACTATCAAGCACCAACCAGCGTCCCGTCATGGGCAAAAAACTATACAATGAGGTCGCCTTCGCCACCACGACCGGATATGATGATCTCTCCGGCATCCTCCAGTCGACGAGCAACGTCAACGATCTTCTGCTGAGCCACTTCCACGTCCTTCAGTCGCACTGGCCCCATATAATCCATGTCCTCCTTGATCAACGTAGCAGCTCGCTCCGACATGTTCCCAAAGATCTTCTCCTTAAGTTCGTCGCTGGCAGTCTTCAGGGCCAAAGCCAATTCATCATTATCCACCTCCTTGAGAATTGCCTGAATGCCCTTGTCGTTGACAAGGAGAATATCCTCAAAGACGAACATCAGGCGTCTAATCTGCTCAACGAGGTCAGGATCTTCAGCTTCCATCGCCTCCATTATCGCCTTCTCTGTCGATCGATCGGCGAGATTGAGCATTTCTGCAACCGATTCAACACCGCCAACCTTCATCAGTCTCTGAGACACAACACCGGAAAGTCGCAATTCCAGTCCTTTCTCGACCTCCTTGATCACTTCCGGGTTGGTTTGTTCCATATTGGCAACTCGCGAAACAACCTCCAGCTGCTTGGCTGACGAAAGACCAACAAGAATCTCCGCCGCCTTTGCTGCAGGGATGTGAGCAAGAACCAGCGCGATTGTTTGCGGATGCTCATCTTGGATAAATGTGAGAAGATTCTCGCTCTCAGCCTTCGCCAAAAAGGCGAAAGGCTGCTGGAAAACCTGATGCTCAATCATGCTCATGATTCGGCGAGCTTCATCTGGATTGAGCGCCTTCTCCAGAAGCGATTTAGCATAAGCCATTCCACCAACCTCGGCATATTGCCTGGCCAATGCTAGATGATAGAATTCGTCTATCACCCTACCCCTGGCAGCCTTATCCACAAGCTCCATCTGCGCGATTTCGCGCATAATGTCCTCAATGAGGTCGGGATCTAACAGCTTCATGACCTTGGCCGAGGTGTCTGGCTTCAGGACCATGAAGAGTATTGCCGCCTTCGTCAAACCTGACAGAGGCTTCTCTTCCGTGGCTGTTCCTGCTGAATCTGCTGGCACGTGTCACTCGCCCCTAATCTGATGCCTCTGCCCAGCGGCGAATCATGTCCGCAGCCGCCTGTGGATCCGATTCGACCAACTCTGAGACTTGACCGCCTAATTGCGTAATACGTAACGTCTCTTCATCAATCTCCTGTCCAACTAGTAACCCCTCAGTGGCAGCGGCTTTACCGACAGGACCACCAGCAACATCCAAGGTCTCCTCGTACTCCTCAAGGCTCTGTTCCGACTTCTCCGGCGGCATGATCGCCTTCACAACATCAGCCGACTTGCGAACCAGCCGCGTCATCATTACAAAACTGATCAAAGCCAATGCCATGAGACCGATTTGCATTCCGTAGTCAGTGACGAATGTAGTGACACCCGAATCTGCCGCTGCAGTCACTACGCCTTCAGCGCCGCCCGGAAACGTGCTAAGCTCTTGGGCACCCGGTACAAAGTCATAAAAAACTTGAACATCAACATCATCTTGCGAATTCGCCATGAGGATGTTCGTTGCCACTGAGCGAACCCGAGCTATCTCAGCGTCTCGGATGCGCATGTACTCGTCATCCTCGTCTATCTTCGCCAAATCCGTGTCACCACCGAATCTTGCCCTGTGAATTCCAACAATGAAGCTTCGCGGAATACCAATCGAAGCCGTTGCTCTCGTCACAGCAAACGGAGCGGTTTCCACGTTCTTCACTTCGGCCGGCTTCGGGTCAAGGTAGTCAGTGCGACTCTCCTCAGTCTCAGACCGAGTCCCGCCGCCGCTTCCCGACAAAGCCACACCTACATTTGGATTAACGCCAGTCTCCCCCGGAGCCCTGGAGGACTCTGTGATTGTGGACGAAGCCTCCTCCGTCTTCACCTCTGCCTTGTTCCACGTTTGCGTTTGAGTTCTTGTCTTGCTGGCGTCAAGATCCACAGACACAGATACAAGTACTCCAGGAATCGACTGCAACGCCGCCATCAATTTGTTTGTCAGATGCTGTTCGTTTTTCTTGCGCTCATCCAACAACCCAACGCCTAGAAGATCCTCCGGATCAGGAATAGTGTGAGCCCGCATTGTCGTCGCGTCGACAAGCGTTACGTTATGCGGCTCTAAACCCGGTACAGCGCTCGCAACGAAGCGGCATAAACCATCAACCGTGGATTGCGTTATTGCCTTTCCGCGTGCCATTTTCACGTAGATGGAAGCTGTAGGCGATACATTGCTCATCGCCCCTACTCGGCGCTTCGATTTGTCCTGCGTTATCACACGAGCAGACTCCACGTCATCCGATGTGGAAATTATCCTGGCAAGCTCAGTCCCCAGTGCCACCTGTCTCCGCCATTTGTTCTCGTCACTGGGGCGAAACGGATTCTCGTCAGCCATCAACTCCGCGAAACCCACACTGGTGTCTTCCGGCAGTGCGCCGGCTCTATTGAGGACCAGCAGCGCACGATCGCGGTCCACCGGTTTGACATAGACTCTTCTGCCAAACTGCTTCGCCGCAATCCCGTTGCCTGTCAGTTCGTCAAGAGCCTTGTCAATCTCCGTCAGGTCCATGTCTTGAGCGAGGATAGGAGTCATCTCCGGCTCAGACGAGGATTGGACCAGCCAGATGAACGATACCGCCACCAATGCCGCACACAAAGCAATTGCAATCTTCTGCGATCTGCTCAGCACATCCAGCTGTCGACCAATCTGCTCGATTACCTGCCTAATGAAGTCCATATCGCATGATCCCTGCAGTAGTCAAACGCGTCCTCCATGACGCGATTACGGTAACCCTAAACACGTATCTGCTGTATTTCCTGATACGCATCAACTAACTTATTCCTGATTTCCATCAGCAGATCAAAAGCTACGCCAGCCTTGTTGACTGCCGTAAACACGCTGGCAATATCATCCGTCTTGCCGCTGTACAGAGCCTCGACGCTCTCATCCGCCTCGGTCTGCAAACGGTTGACTTCCTCTAAACTCTCCATCAACACATCAACGAACTTGTTTCCCGTTACCGAGGAGCTTCCATTCGAAGACAACGTCGCTGGCGAAATCGCGCCCGTCAGGTTGCTTTGTATAGGATCTACCATGTTCTATCTCGCATACGCTCGCCTAGGCAAGCAATCTCAAGCTACCGGCGGCCATTGACTTGGTGACCTCCATCACCGTCACATTGGCCTCATAGATTCTTGATGCCATCATGGCATTCACCATCTCAGTGCTGTAGTCTACGTTGGGCATTAACACATATCCCTTGAGTTTTCCAGACGTGATGGCATCCGGATGACTCGGATCATACACTTTGCGAAATGCATCATTGCTTTCCGTAATAGTGGAAATGTGCACACCAGGAGCGTTTTTGCCAACCGCTGGATTGCCCTCTGCAAACAACGGTACACGGCGACGGTATGGATTCGAACGCCCATCTGCATCTCGTGTCGTGTACATATTAGCTATGTTGTCGGCAATCGTGTCCAGGTTGGTCCGCTGAGCAACCAAGGCCGATGTGCTTATATCCATTGTGGAAAACATATCTTCATTACCTCACTGACAACGCAATCCTACGCTTGGCCGCGAATCGCTTTGCGCAAACTATCGAACTTGCCATCAAGCAGCGTTGTAGTTATCTCATGCCACATCGCGTTGCTCGCCAAGTCAGCCATCTCTTGCTCGATTGACATGTTCGTTCCGTCGTGGAAAACCAGATTGCGGCCCGACTCAGCCTCCGGCGATACTATCAGATTACCGGAACGGTCCTGGCGTATCTGATCCGTTTCACCAAGCAACAATCCCTCCCCTGGTCTATCCCGCCGATCTTCAATCGCCTCACCAAGGACCTGCTGAAACTCGTCCATATCAAGTCTCTTGGCCTTGTAGTCCGGCGTCGACATGTTGGCCACGTTCTCAGCAATCACCGCATGACGTGCCTGCACGAATGACCACGTCGTCTGCAGCACCGGAATCGAGCCACGATTGATTAGTCCTTCAAAGAATCCGGACATCGTCCATGTCCCCGTTACTGTGGTACTCCGACCGACCACGGCACGCACCGTGACGCATCACCAACAACAAGCACACCGTGTGCCATCGTCGACACCAACTCTATTGCCACGCAAAGCAACTCTTTCACGCTGGGCACTCCGGCAATATTCGCCGGCTGCGCAATTTCTGCCGCTCGGCAACTCATAGTGCTGCAACCTCTGCCTTGCGTTGTTCCTCCAATCGCATGGCCTCTTCTCGCCATTGCTTGAGCTTCATCCCCAAAGTTCGAACTCCCATTCCTAGTGCCTTTGCCGACTTGGCCCGATGCCCCCCAAACTGCGCCAGAGTATGCTCAATCAACTGACGCTCCATGTCCTCCAGCATGCGCCCAGGACGCAGCCCGCCACCAATCGCTGGTCGCGATGCGGCTTCGTTTCGAAGCCAACCCTCAATAGCCTGTGAATCAATCCGATCGCCGGCCACCAGAGCCCCCGCACGCTGACACACGTTCTCCAACTCCCTGACGTTGCCAGGCCAAGCATACTCGCGCATGACTCGAAGCGCATTCTCATCGAATCGCGGCGTTTCCCGGCCCTCCGCTTCCGCCATTCGCCTCATAAAGTACTCTGCCAATAACGGAATATCCTCAGATCTTCGGCGGAGTGGCGGCAACGTCAGTGGCAGCACGTTGAGACGATAAAAAAGATCTTCCCTGAAACGCTTCTTGGCAACCCAATCACTCAAGTCCCTGTTGGTGGTGGCGATTACTCTCACATCTGCCCGACGAGTGGTACTGCTACCCACCCTCTCGAACTCACCCTCCTGCAAGAGTCTCAGTAGCTTTGCCTGCAGCGGCAGAGCCATCTCCGAAATCTCATCAAGAAGAAGCGTTCCACCATCTGCCAGCTCGAAACGCCCCTTCCGTGTCCGATCGGCTCCCGTAAACGCACCGCGTTCGTGCCCGAACAACTCACTTTCCAACAACGTCGCAGATAACGCAGCACAGTTCAGGCACATCATTGGTTTGCCACCTCGCGGAGAAGCTTCATGAATCGCCCAGGCAACCAGTTCTTTGCCCGTACCGGATTCTCCACATATCAGCACAGTGGCCGAACTGCGCGCAACCCGACTGATCTTTACCCGCAGATCAACCATGGCATCACTGTCCCCGACCATTTCCCGATGTGCCTTGAGATCGTCAAGCGACATACGCAGAGCCTCGTTCTCCTTCGTAAGCTGGCTATGCTGTACGGCCCGCTCCACCTGAGCTACTATTACGTCCGCATCAAAGGGTTTTTGCATATAGTCATATGCCCCCAACTTCATCCCTTCCACCGCCGTAGCAACGGAGCTGAAGGCAGTCATCAGTATCAACGGAGTGTCACATCCGGCCCCACGCATAGCCTTTAGAAGTGAAATGCCATCCATCTTCGGCATCCGCAAGTCACTCAGCACCAAATCGTACTTGCCGCTGGTGATCTTGCTCAAGGCCTCGGTTGGATCTGCATATGCATCCACATCATGATATTCCCTGGCCAGCGTCTCACTAAGTGAGTCTCGCAACATCTCTTGATCATCAACTACACATATTCGCGCCATCTTGCACTCTCGTCAGCAGTCCTAACTGATCTTGTCCGTTGCCTGGTCATCCACGATAGGCAATACCAAAGTCATTTCCGCTCCATATCCGATCCGATTCTCTGCTCGCACACACCCACCATTGGCTTCCGCAATACGGTGAACAATGGCCAAACCCAACCCCGTCCCGGAGTCTTTCGTTGTAAAAAACGGATTGAAGATCTTATTGAGATTCTCCACAGGAATGCCAGGGCCGCTGTCCACGATCTTGATTTCACACATCGCCGCTTCAGGAAGTGGTCTGGCTGCAATCAGAACCTCACCCTCGTCTCCCGCCGCGTCTATCGCATTAAACAGCAAATTGAGCACTGCCCTATGCAATTGCCCGACGTCAGCCATCACCGTTACGACTTTCGCACTCTCATCGACAACTATCTTCGTTCCGCGCGAATCCTGTGCCGGAGCAACGTATGCCAAACACTGATCAATCACCGCTCCCAGCAGTGCTTGCACACGCTGAGGCTCCTGCTGACCGGAAAAATCCAACACATCCGTGACGATTCCGTCCAGCGCGTGTACACCAGTTGAAATCCTCTCAGCAAGGCGCCTAGCCTCCGAACCCGCAGGAGCATCCTTCATAAGCAGCGACGCGTACAGCTGAATACCAGCAAGCGGATTGCGGATCTCATGCGCAACTCCAGCCGCCATCTCCCCCAATGCGGCCAACCTCTCTCGCCTTGCTAATTCCCGACTCTTCTCCTCTACCTGCTCGCGCAAGCGCTTTACTTCGCCTACGAGCCTGTCATGAGACTCCTTGAGGCGTTCCGTCACCTCGTTGTAGGCGTTTATTATGCCGCCCAACTCCCGCTCTCTATCTGTTGCTGCCTGAACCATGCTCATGACTCAATGTGCGTCTGATCGAGTGAACCTGTCTGGCGACCGCAACTACGATAGGCGGCAATCGCCACTCTGTTGGATATCGAAGCACCCAGCTTCTGGCCGACCTCCTGCTTCCTCAACTGCAACATTCGTGCATCACGCTCGTCACCCGAAAGAATAGTCTTTAGACCCTCGTTGACCCTCGTAACCATTCCCTCAACCCGATCACGTAGATCACTACTCAGAGAGGGCCGTGTCCTCTCCCAACTCTCGCGAAACGGAACTATAAGCCTGCTAACTTGCGCCAACTCATCAGTGATCCGCCGCCTGTGTCCCAACAACTTGAGCAGAGGTTGAGTATCCTCAGTGGAAACCAGAGATTGCTGTTTTCCAATAAGATTCTGTAATTCGTCACACAAGGAAACCTGCCTGCTCAAAAGACCAAGCATCTCCTCCACCTGTCTTACATCCAGCATGTCTGCTGCATTCATGGCCGGCCTCCCGAAACCAACTCCCTAGGCTTATCGCTAATCAAAATCTCTGCCACCCAATCGAAATAACGCCGCCACCCATCACGAGTCTCGAACTGACCCTCTCCAGCGAACTTCTCTTCCGGTATTGTCTCCACCAAATACTGAGCACGTCGCAATGCCGACTCCGCCTCCTCCTCTCTGCCGAGGAAGATGTAGCAGTTGATTACTTGCACATATGCACCAAGCGCCACGGAAGAGTCCTTGTAAATCCACGCCGCCTGCTCATACAGGGCCAGTGACTCCTTGTATCGCCCCAACTCAAACAAGCATGTCCCCTCGTACAACCTGGAGTCCTGCAAATACATTTGGTCCAAACTGTCCAAGGTTGACTCCCCCTTGCCTTCCAGGAGCTTGCTGAGTTCTCCGAATCTGCGAGCTGCCTCCGCAAGACGATGCTCGTACTCCACTTGGAGACGTTTGCTTTCCCCTACATACTCCGGCTTGAGAATCTCATCTTTGATGGCCATAGCACTGTTGCGGTATGCATTCGCCATTAGAAATGCTGCCTTGGCATAACGCGGATCATCGCCGTACTTCTTCAGAACCTCGTCCAAAACGGAAATAGCATCTTCGTATTTCCCCTGCCGTGAATACAGCTCCCCGAGCAAAAACATCGCATCACGATACTCCGGTGCCGCCGGCGTAAATATCTGGGATCCCTTGGTGACATGATTGAGCGCCCTTTCCGCTTCCGCCTCTCTGTCCCCCCCCAGAGCCATGAGACATTCCGCCAGAGGTATCAACGAGGAATGAGCAAACGGAGACCGAGGAAAGGAACTTGTATTCCTCTGATACACTTCAACCGCCTCCTCATACTCCCCTATTGCCTGTAATGACTTCCCAAGTCGAAGAAGCACTCGTGGAATGATCTCGGCATCACTCCGGTCGCGAACAAAAGCCTTCAAAACTTCAATGGCACGCCGATGATTACCACCCTCATCAAACAAACCAGCAGCGGACCACATCGCATCGGAAGCTTTGTCCTCGCTCAATGTGCTCATCCACGACACACGCACATAGCTCTCCCCAGCCTTATCGAAAAGCTCTTGTGCGCGAGCCGGAATCCGCCTCGCAACACTCTCGTCACCTGTCGCTGCCTCGGCCTTAGCTTCTTCCATAAGATCGCGAGCAACTGCAGCCTGCAGGTCGCTTTGAAGAACTAGGTATTTACTCAATGTCTCGGTATCGTCGGAATTCACCAACTGCACCGCCAATTCCATGAATGACAGAGATTTGCCCAACAGCCCGGCCCTGCGACACTTCTCGGAACAGACCGTAAGCGATGACCGAATCACGTCTGGGTTGATCAGGGAACTGCCCTTGATGCCGCGCAGGTCGAAAACCGCATTCTCATACGATTGCAGAGAGGACTCATATCGCTCAAGCTCAGCCAACGCCTCTGCCAAGCCCAAACGCGACGCTGCCACATATTCGCGGTCCGCTCGTGAAGCAATGACCTCTCGGAACGTGGCCACCGCCTCCTCCGGCCTCTGAGCCCGGCCATCGTTCATGACAACCTTGCCAAGCAACCAACTGGCCTTGGCAAATACCGGATCACTGACCGTACATCGATTGAGCAACTCACGCAGAAGCTTCTCCGCGTCGTCATAACGACCTGATCCCCATAACGCATACGAGGTCAAGTACGTGTACTCTCGTTCCAAATCCGTATCAGCAAAGCGATCTTCGTACTCCTCCAACAGAGCGGCAGCCTCAGACCAAGCCTGCTTTTGTGACAGTAGCTCAATCCGACGAGAAAGAGCCCAAATGAGCTGCTGCGGCACATCTTGAGCATCCGCTACATACTTCTGCAGAAGATCATCGATCATGTCGGGATCAAGTCGTAGCGGATAACTGCTCAACTCGATTACTCGTCTGCGATCATCCAGAGCTGGCGACTCGGCAAGCTCCGCTGCTTTCTCGTATCGCTTCAATGCTTGCTCGAACTGATCGAGCCGCTCATGTACCTTGGCACTTCGCCTATGGTCTGTCGCATCCAACTGAGCTTCCAGCAGCTCCGCTTGCTCGTAACGATTGATAATCTCCTTAGACTTGGCCCGACTATAATCCGCTAAGCGTTCAGCATTACCGAATAACGCACGTGCGTCCTGCTTCAGTAACTCGGCCCTCGTTGCTGTGTCGAGGTCCTTCCATTCCAGCAATCGAGATATGATATCCGCCGCCGCTGTGTGCATGCCCGAATCGTTCAGCTGCGTAATCCGCTCGAGTTGAGCTTCTGCGCCGATCTTCCGATCCGGCGACTCGATATTGAAGGCGACAATGGCGAGACATGCGCAGGCAGCGATGAATGAGGGTATTTGCCATTTACCGGCAACCCGCTCCCCCACCGTTATGTTTTGTATTCGGTTCTCGCTCATCCTGAGCCTCTGATGCCGCGTCCAGGCCTCCGTGCCTGCGACCACTTCTGCAGGACTGCCGCAAAAGCGTACCGGTCTGTCGGCAATTATTGCCGACCATCTTGACCGCAACGCTACGACCGTCCCTTTAGAGGCTGTATCTCGCTGATACCGAGATGAGCTTTCAACTGAAATGACTATGTACACCGAGACACAAGAACGCGGCTGGCAGCATTGGCAGGCGCGATCGACAGCACGAGACGCTGCTACCGACACCAGAATCGAATGTGAAGCACCACCCGCACAACGCTGGGCTCAAAAACGCGCAAATCCTGCCAGCACCCACCAATTCACAGCTTCATCGGCAATCAAAGAAACCGCCAATCAAAACGGCCTCTATAGCGATGTAGGTCCAAGCGCAGCGTCAAACACCGAAAATCCACCAGAGAAAAACCTGGCTCCAACCCAGCAGTTGAATCGAGTGCTCTTGTCGCCATCGACGACAGCGCAGAAGCAGGGATACGCAAACACAGGCAATCGACCAACGACCTGCCTGCTTCTGGTGAAATGGAACGCCAGGTACTCATCGGCACAACCGACGCGACCTGCCCAATGCATAAACATCACTTCTTGAAATGATCTCCGGAGGGAATCCGAAGTGACTGGCCAGCACGAAGGCGTGATGGATCGCTGCCCACAACATCCTTGTTCAGCTCGTAGATTTCCGGCCAACGACTACCGGACCCAAAAACTTTGGTCGCGATACTGTAGAAACTGTCGCCCGCCCGCACCACGTACACAGCCTCGCCCTCTTTGGCGAGCGATTGGTTCGCCACCGCAACTGACAAGGAAACACCACGCATCACCTTGCGACGAATCTCCTCCGGCAACTCCGGAATCACGATAACGCTCCCGACTCGCAGGCTGCGATCGTCTGAAATCTGCGGATTGGCATCTGCCAGAAACTTCGTAAATCGCTGGCTTCCATAGTACACTTCGGCCAAGATTGCCAGCGTGTCTCCCTCCTGAATCGTGTACGATTCCGCCGCGCCGCCCGCTCGTGCATCCCAACCTAACTCACTCTTTCCACCGCCACCACTCAATCCACCGGATTCAAACTCCATTGGCTTGGGAAGCTCAGCCTCGACGCCTGCATCACCTTCTACAGCATCGTTGGTTGCTCGATGACTCTCGTCCCCCAATCCGTCTTCAGACAAACCCGGCTCGTCATTCACCACGGTCTCGGACCCACGCTCAACATGGCCACTCCCCAGACGATCAGCAAAGAGCAACGATCTCTCTGCATCCGCCTCACCAAAGTCAGCCAGTGCCACCGGCTCTGTCCCCCCTTCACCTGCGTCAGACTCCGACGTCATACCTTCAGGCCTGCCCCAGTCCACGCGTACCGTGACCCCATTCCCCGTTTCCTCCACAGCTGGATCAGCGGAGACATTCCCCGCCCCCGTCAACATTGCTGCCTGCTCCTCACCGCTGGCAGCTGCAACATCAGTCAGGGGAATCGCCGGCTCAACCGATTCTTCGCGGGTGTAATACCAACCGGCCAGAACGATGATCACCACCGAAAACGCCATACCGGCCTTCACATCCTTGCGCATGGGTCGCTCCCTCTTACATTCGGGTGGAGAATGCAGTCCGCACCGCCATGGTGACGACGTTCTGCTATCAAGAAATGAACCCGTCGGCACCAACGACGGCCACGTCGTTTCACTTCCTTCCAAATCAAATCCTAAGCCCCAAACACCCACCGGTCAAGGTTCTGCCTCCTTTTCTCGCCTGCCATCGCTGATCAAACGCCAACACAAAAAACTCACAACCTCACCGGCAAATCAAGGCTCCTCCTTCGGACTGAAATAGCATCACCCTCCATTTGATCCGGCATCCCAACAACGGCCACTCCCGACGACTGAATCGATCGCTATCCGCTTGAACGCAGCTCAAACCATTTGCGTCCACCGAAAAAGATCGGCGTTCAGACACTTGTTTGAATACGGCTTGCTCTATCCACTATCTGTTCTCGACCTTACACTTACTCAGAAGACTTCCAACTGCTCATCGATGTTCGCTCGCCGCGATCTGCTCTCATCTTGGCGTCCCGCTGCACTGATGACCGATGTACGCTTTCCCCCACCTGCAACTGAACTTCCTGTGCGAGCGCCTTTCACAACACTAACACGATCGCGACCCCCCGTTATGCTCGGTCGCGACGTCTGCACATCCTCACTCTCTGCAGCCCCACCCTTGACGAGAACCAGCAGTTCACGAACTATCTGCCGAACTGTCTGCGCCTGGGCACTCAGCTCCTCTGCCGCAGATGCCGATTCCTCCGCGCCAGAAGCGCTGGTCTGTGTCACCTTGTCCATCTGGCTCACCGCCATGTTCACCTGCTCGACTCCTTGAGCCTGCTCCGAAGATGCTTGGCTTATTCCACTAATCAGGTCGGAAACCTCATTGACGTCCTTGACAATGGCGCCCAATGCTTCAGCAACACCGCCTGCGACATCAGCTCCCTCCTTAGCTTTCGCCACAGAGTCACCTATTAGTGATGTCGTCTCCTTCGCCGCCTGCGCCGCTCGTTGAGCCAAATTGCGCACCTCATCCGCCACTACTGCAAACCCCTTGCCGTGCTCACCTGCCCGAGCAGCCTCAACCGCTGCATTCAGTGCCAATAGGTTGGTCTGAAACGCGATTTCCTCAATAACCTTGATTATCTTGCTGATCTCCCCTGACGATGCGTTGATAGCCACCATGGCAGCATTGAGTTTATCCATTGTCTGATCACCGGTCTGGGCAGCATCTTTCGCCTGTTCGCTCAGCTCATTGGCCTTTTTGGCATTGGCTGCATTCGTCCGTGTCATCGCTGCCATCTCCTCAAGCGCGCTCGATGTCTCCTCCAAAGATGATGCCTGCTCGCTCGCTCCTTCAGCTAAATCTTGGCTGGCAGTTGCCACCTGCCCCGCCGCCTCGTTGACTTGTTCCGCACCCTCTCGCAAACCCGCAATTATAGCGTTTACCGGAATCGTGATTCCCCGTGTAATGAAAACGGCAAACAACGACCCTACGACGGCCACGATGATCATAAGCGCGATCGACGCCCTGTGTGATTCGACCTTCTCCAAGGACGCCACAGCCTCCGCCCTCGCAGCAAGAGCTGTCGCCGTTCCAGCCACCTTGCCCAACCGCTCTGTGCAATCGACAAGTTCACCCTCAACGGCCAACTCGTCCTTCACCACGGCCGTTAGCAACCGTGCATACTCTTTGGCTTTTACCTCAACGCTGGCCAGAATGGCGAGTTCGGCCTCTGCTTCCTCGTTGCCCCCCGCTATCTGCCTAATCATCTCCTCAACACTGCGCAACCCACCATAGAGTGCCCCCAAGTTGTGCTCCATCGAGTCGATTCGTGCGACATCCTTGTCAAGTAAAAACCCAATCTCGTCCTGCGAGACCCTGGCCGCTAACAGCTCACATTCGGCCAACCCCTCCACCAACCTCGTCTGCGAACTTATCTTCTCCATACCTGCGCCCGAAGACTCCATCTCAGCCAGCGAACGCTCATGCTCGTGCAATACCTCCTCCAGGCGCTCACTGACCATCTCTCCCGCCGTCTCCAACTCCTCCTTGAGCCGTTCGATCTCATGGTATCTCTTTACGATATCGCCAAACGACGCATCGTATGCCTTGTTGGCTTCACTTATTGCCGACAATGCGTCTCGCTCCGTCTCATCAAGCTCCTGCGATTGCATGGCAGCCAATTCCTCGCGATACTCCTCTGACAATGCTCGATGATCTGCAAGGATGCTCTCCCCATGCGCACGATCTTCAATCCCTATCAGTATAAACTCGCCTTGCAGGGCCTCCCACTCGTGCGTCATCGCCTTGAGATCCAAACTGTCGTAAGCTTTCTTCTCCTCCGCGCTAACACTATTCAATGTGTGATATCCAAACCACCCACCCAACACACCTAAAGCAACGACAGCGGCAAAACTGCCATACATCTTCTGAGCAATGCCCGTACGACCCAACGCCCCACTGCGCATCAACAGCCATCCCCCTGTGCCCAACACAGCCACACCCAAAATCATTATCCAGATTGTGCTCATACCAGCATCCGGCATCGGCAAAGATACGTCTGCCGCCTGCACTGTTCGATGCCGTGCCTCATCCAATTTCTTCAACGTGCCACGATCAATAAGAGTCACCGGCTCAACAATCGCTTCCGCATGCTGATCTGGAGACGTGTGGACCGTTCCATGAGCATCTTCTGGTCTTCCGGTGTGATCGCCGTGACCGCTGTCCGCCATTGCATTGACAGCGCGCCGTGGATCCGCCTCCACTTGCGCTAGGATTGCCGCCGGCTTGCTCTCCGGGAACCACTCCACACGTCCAGTGCCCACATCGTAAATCGCGCCTACAACCTTTGTTTTACCACTATGCACTAACTCCCGCGCTGCAGGACTCTTCATGAAAAGGTCCTCAATGCCCTGCCACACATTCTCCTCTATGGCGTACGGTATTATGCCGTCACCGTGAATCCCAGGATGCTGCGCCATTGCCCGTTTGACGGCAGGCTGGATATTGTCCACTAGCGGTGGAATGTTCCGTTCCAGTGCGTGCCCTGATCCGTGCAAAGCGTGTGTCACGGCCGTCACCGCCCCACATTGCTTATGCCCCAAAACGACAAGAACCGGAGTATGAACATGCGCCAGCCCATACTCAATTGAACCGATCTCGTCCGTATCGCACACATTTCCCGCAACTCTTATTACGAAAATATCCATCACACCAGCGTCGAACAGCTCCTCTACTGGAACCCTCGAATCAGAGCAGGTGATCACTGTAGCATATGCATGATCTCCCTGATTCTCAGAGCTCGCCTGCATGAGCCTGTCGCTGCCGATGTGCGGACGAATCGATCTGCCGCTCACAAAACGCTCGTTGCCCTTCTTCAGAAATGCGATGGCGGCAGAAGGACTGCGCTTGGCCTCCGCAGCTCCGCGAGCGTAGTCCTTGTAGGCCTTGTCATCATGACCTTGCACCAATCCCACATCATGACTCGGTTCATCCGTGTAGGCCAACAACCTTGACTGCTCTACGTGCTGCCCCAACCACTCAACGCTACCGGTGGAAATGTCATAGACAGCCCCCACTACCCTCAGCTTACCTTCTGCAACCCGCTTGCGCGTGGCCGGACTGCTCTTAAACAAGTCGTCGATACTCTGCCAGACATTCACCTTCACCGCCTCAGGCACTAGCTCCTTGCCATGCAAGCCCGGGTGGAGCCTCCGCGCCTCGGCCACCGCCGGTTGGATGTTGTCCACTAGCGATGGAATACTCCCGTGAAGTTCCGCCTCTGTCGCCACCGCAGTCACGGCGCCGCAATCTGAATGTCCTAAAACAACCATCAGTGGCGTGCCAAGATGATCCACTCCATACTCGATGGAACCTATCTCGTCAGTGGCACACACATTGCCCGCCACTCGAATGACGAATAAATCGCCAACCCCTTGATCGAAGAGACGCTCCACTGGAACACGCGAATCGGAACAAGCTATGACCGTCGCAAAAGGATGTTGCCCATTGAGAAACGTGTCAGCAATTCTCGATCTGTTCGTGTTCGGATGGGTACTCCGCCCCCCCACAAACCGAGCATTCCCCTCCTGCAAACGCAACAATGACTCATCTGGAGAACCGTCGGAACCGCTACTCGCCAACGTAGGACTAACCGTATGGCACACCGACAGAATGGCTGCCATAACCACGAGACGTTTAAACATGATTGACATGACCGATCTCTCCAAAGGCGACCCGGGAATAGGGCTCACTCCAGCCAACAAGAAAGACTGTTGTGAAACCCTCTCCGAATCGGCCAAGGAGAGTTTGAAATGAACGAGGAAGATCCCGATTACCGCGTCGCTACACCAGGATTATCCTGGGCAGCCCCCAACGCCACTGCGATTCGAACCAGTGATGCAACACTGTCCACATCCATCTTGCTCATCACCTTCGTCCGATGATACTCGACAGTCTTGGTACTCAAACACAGATCGTTGGCAATGGCCTTGTAGTGCCTGCCACGAACGATTCCCTCAAAAACCTGCCTCTCACGCTGAGTAAGACTTTCAAAACGAGAGGCAAACGCCCGTAGTTTGCGTCGCTCTTCGCGATTAGAAGCGTCTTGCACCACCGCCTTCTTGATGCAGTCCAACAGCCCCTGTCGACTGAATGGCTTGGGAATAACATCAACCGCCCCACCCTTCATTGCTCGCACCCCTGTGGCCATGTCGCCATACGCCGTCATAATGATCACCGGAACAGCTTCCTCCTCCGCGGCCAATCGTTCGAGCAATTCCAACCCCCCCGTCCCGGCCATACACACATCGAGCACCAAACATCCCGGATTCTGTGGATTGTATTCAGCAAGATAATCGTCAGCCGACAGATACGCCTTCCCCTTGAGGCCGACCGACTCCACCAACCACATCAAAGACTCACTCACAGCCTCATCATCATCCACAATAAAGACAATTGGCTCAATCGTTATGCTCACAGCCATCTCCATCTCTGGGCAACCGTATTCGGAACGCCTTCCGCATCTTCTCTCCTTCCATAAAAACCAACTGCCCTCCGTGTGCTTCGATTATCGAACGACTTATGGCCAACCCCATTCCCATGCCTTTTTGCTTTGTCGTGGTAAAGGGCTCAAACAGCCGCCTCTTTATGTTTTCACCAATGCTCGCCCCACTGTCCTGCACAGTGATTTCCACTTGCCCACCAACTGCATCCGCCGTCTCAATCGTCAACACTCGTTCCCCGACGACCATACCCTCCATTGCCTCCAACCCGTTTTGCACCAGATTCAAGACAACCTGCTCCATCTGTGTCGCATCGCCAAATACGAAAGGTAGTTCCTTGGCCAAACGCAACTCTACACTCACCTTCTTCTGTTCGACCGCCGTCCCAATCAATTGCATCGTCTCCCGCACAACCTCGTTAGCGTCGACTCGCCGGCATTGCGCAGCCTCCCTGCCCACAAACCTCTTGATACCCATGATCGTCTGGCCGGCTCGCTCCGCCGCCACGGCTATCGCCTCCATGATCGGTCGCAACTCTTCCGCCAATACAACTCCTGTCGCCAACCTACGTAAACAGCCCTCCGCATAGTTGCCAATGGCAAAAAGCGGTTGGTTTATTTCATGAGCCAATCCCGTTGCCATCTCTCCCATACTCTTTAGACGTGACATTCTCATCAACTCGTCCTGCCGTTGCTGCAGCAGTTGCTCTGCCGCCTTCCGCTCCGTTACATCTATTCCAACCTCCAAGCGCACTTTCCGCCCATCAACCCATTCGATTACTCGACTACGTGTTTCATACCAGTGCCCCGTGCTCTCATCGTACAACTCCTGTTTTCCAGCAACCATCGCCTCCCCGCATCCGGACGCCCCCTCCAACCGTCTGCAACAATCGCATGGTCCATCCTGCCCAGTTCGCATCACCTCCCAACACCGCCTGCCGACGATATCACCGCATGTCTCCCGAACCCTCTGATTAGCAAAAAGCACTTCGTAGGAATCCATGTCAGCGACATGCACATTCGCGTCCACACTATCACACACCTTCACCAACCGGTCATGCGACTCTTTCAGCTCCCGAGTCCGCTGAGCCACCTTCATGTCAAGCTGCCTATTCGTCTCGGCCGCTGAAGCTAACGCCCATCCACTCCCCAAAGCAATCACCAGAATCGCCAATAACACAAACAAAACCTGCCGCCTGTACACAACTGCCAGAAGGCGCTGAGCATCCCGTTTTGGCGACCAAACCCCAACTGACCACAACTGCTGCCCCACCTTGATCGGAGCAAAGGCAATCAGCTTCTCCTCGACCTCACTCCCATACGTCCTTTCATCACCATCAAAGCAAAAATACTCGCAACTCGCTGTTCCCGCCTCTCCTCTAGTCATCGACATTACAGTTTTCTCAAACCCATCCATCCCTATCGATCTTCGACTCAGCAGCTTGTCGACCAGTGAAGAATCCGGTGACCACAATACTCGCGAATGATGGTCAATCAGAAACGCGTCACCGCGCCGGTAGAAATGCGCAGGAGCAATAAGCCTGTCGATCACCCTCTCAGGCCTGAACAAGCCGACTATCAGGCCCGCAGATGACTCCGGCACATCAGCCTCTCGCCGTATCGGAGCGGATACCATGATTCTGCCCGACTTCAGCCCGCCGTCGCCGGCTTGATGAACCCCCACTCTAAGCTCACTCCTGAAGCTTTCACCAACCTCCAGCAGCCCTTTGCTCGGCTCGAATGCTTCACTCAACAGAGACGATGAGGGCACACTCTCGACTACGTCACCCCCTCCATCCGTCACAGCAACAGCCAAAACGCCATACGGCCGCAACACTTCATACCACTCCTCCAGCGTTCGTTTCGGATCTTCCCCTATCTCGTCAAATGCACCCAAGCCGTCAGCCATTTGCCCAAGATGCCCCGCCAACGTCTCTATGTGCAACTCAATAGCGATTGCCGCCTCCCGCGCCAGGACCAACTGACGCTGATTGAATTCCTCCAGTGTCGCCTCTTCCGCCGCTCGGTACGAGCGCCACCCCGCTACCAATACACAGACGGCCATCGTCAGTGCCAAACCACCAACCACAAAAGAACGCTTGGCCCAAAAGGTATGAAAGCAACTGCTCACGAAAGCCTGACTCCCTGGCCATGCCGGCGAAGATCCCGTCCCTGGGAGGATGTTATGGCCCAATCACAGCTTCCCCCCACGCGATTACTATCGGCCACCCATTAACCTCAGTTCCGCTCTCAACCCAAACCCACCACGACCCCTTCGCAGGCCATGCCCCCGTAAGTCCACACGTAGGGTCCAACAGCGAGAATCTACCGGAAAAAACCGAGTGTCAAACGCTGTACGCGAATAGAGCTCGCTCTGTAGCAGAATAAGATAAACCAGTAGTAGACATGTCAATTGCGAACACACTGAAGCGATCTTCGTCCATGCGCGGTGCTGGATAGTTGAGGTCCACCGGTGAGCACCTGCGTTCAATTGATGCCTCTGGATGGACTTCGCTTCAGTCCTAGTCTATCCGATTACACTGCTCGCTGCCAAGCTGTGTCCTCCACCCCAGTTGCGCCACTTCACCATCCAGGCCCCTCTCGATCTTCGAACGCAATTCGACATTCAATGGTCCCAGACTACAAAGTGATCATCCTCGTCCTCTGGTGGACAGCAATCATCTCCGCGGCGCTCTCCTGTCGCAACCACCCCCGCTGGTTGGCCATCGTTCTCATGCTCCCGACATTTCCTCTTCGTCATCACCGCAACACAACTACCTTTCGAGATCGCCCCAAGGGTTCCTTAATCAACCCTCTTCTCTACTGCTCACCCACGGCTACCCGCCGCTCGCCGTCGTATTGGCTATCCCCCAAGCCAACATTCGTCACCACCATCAGGTCTTCCTTCACATCTTCATGGAAACCTGTCAGCCTGGTTAATTCCCGATAACCGATATCTGTGTTTCTCTCCAACATATCCACATACTTGGCCGAAAGGATTAGGTATACCGGTTGCGGCGAATCCAAGCGCTCGCGAATACGACGACCACACTCCTCGTACAACTCCTCTGACAACGCTCGTCTTGTGGCTCGCAGTGATGTCATCTCCATCTCATCAATCAATCTGCGAACACGATAGCCGGAGTAAAACTCAAGCGAAGCATCAGGACGCCCGTCCACCCACAGTATCATGTCTTCCGGTTGAACACCGTGCGCCCGCAGCAACTGAGCCAGCGCGTCGCTCTCCGCATTCATCTTCACGCCATCTCGAATACCTGGCCAAATCGCCACCAGCAATAACAGAACCCCCACATTCAATTCTGCAAACGACACTATTCTCCGATCGCTCCTGAAGGAGTGGCACGCCGCCGTCCACGCAAGGATCGCCAGCGCCACACCAGGTGCATAGCTCCTCAACAAAGCCGGATATTCCCTATTCAATGCAACACCCCCGGCCACCGCCGCTACCAACATGAACACCGGTAGCAACCGGCAGGTTATCTGCACACTACGCCTGACAACTGCATGCTTCCCGAAAAACAAACGATCAATCACGGGCCCCAACAACAAACAGTACGCCGGAAGAACGGAAAGCACGTAATGAGGACGCTTGAAGGCCGAGACGCTTAGAAAGCACGTTCCAACCATCGCCCATGAAAATGCAAACGCCAACCCTTTACGGTGTGCTCGGTATCGCTGCAGAAAAGGTGCCGCCACCGCTTCCGGCAAAGACAATAGAAAAGGAGCTGCCAGGCCAAACAGAATTGGGATATAGTAAAACAGCGGCTCGCTGTGAGGCGACATTTCGCCCGTAAACCGGTCGAAGTACTCAATTCTCCAAAGGGCCAATGCATGATCAACGTTAAAGAAGACATATACTGGCCACAAACCAGCCAATACGACAAACAGAATCACGCCTGGAAAAAACCAAAGCTCCGACACCTTCCTAAGTTGCGCGAAAGCCGAATTACGCAGACCCCCAAGAACCGTTCCCTTGCCCAGTCGCTCCCTGCTAATAGCCTCGATGATTGGAATCGCAACCAGCCAATATACCGCCAACGATAACCCCACCGTAACAAGCGGCAACGGCGCCTTCGCCAGCATGGCCAGAGCAAACACAACGTAGAAGGCGACCTTCGCAATGCGGCTTGGCCGGGTGTCAACCATTCCACACCAGAAGCAGGCGAAGCACAGTGTCGTCAGAAACGTCAGCACCATGTCCACCTGCGCACTGTGGGCAAAAAAGACAATCCCCGCGCAGGAAGCTGCGATGAAGCCGGCCGTGAGACCGACTCGGTAACAGTACATCCGCCGCCCCAGCCAGTATACCAGCAATACCGTTCCCCATGCCGCAATCGCAGATGGCAAACGCGCCGAATACTCCGTCACTGGCGTCGCAGCGGCTGCCCCGTCCACCACGTACGACACCGCGGCAATCAACCAGATGCCCAGCGGAGGTTTGCGGATTCGTGGAATCTCGCCTACGTAGGGAATAACCCAGTTGCCAGATTCGAGTGACTGTCGTGCAGCCAGCGCGTTAATACACTCGTGGTCGCCCAGGTCCGGTCCGCTGCTCAACCCGACGAAGCAAGTGACCATCGCAAATGCCGCCAGCCCCAGCAAACCAAGCCGTCGCCACTGCCCCAATGACTCGCCCGACCAAACATCATGACCGCCGGACACCATGTTGTCGCCCTCGACCGGCGTTGCTGGATAATCAGCCTCGATACCCATCGGGCTCCCCTTGCCGCACCAACGTAGCTTGCCGTACCCCGAACAGAAGATCAGCTACCGATTGATATCAACCACACGCTTCCCAAGTGATGAAGCGACGATTCCACCAGAATCTCCTTCACTGCCGGAATAGCCAAGAGAACCGCACACTGCCATTCAGCACCCAATACGCGCGACCAACTGGCAGGGCTCGCTGCCGACTCCACCATCCTCAGCCCAGGAACGGCCGGCAACCAACGCCGGACTCTGCTGCGATAACACGAATACTCACCGCCAAAACGCTTGGTCAACCGGAATTCCTCATACCTCACTGCTAGGGTATACACCAATGCCCCCCAGCAAACCACAAGCGGAACAGCCCACGCAAGCTCGCAAAGCATGACCAGGCCCGCCAACAAAAGCACGTTGCCTATATACACCGGGTTGCGACAGCACGCGAAAGGCCCGGTTGTTGCCAAACCGCGCGCGCCCTCCGACCGCACACGGTATTTCAAATGACGCTGCGACCAACAGCGAATACACAAACCAGCCGCAAACAGAAGTAATCCAAGACTCAACACACCCGGCTCGTATTCCCACTCCCAACCAGTGTATAAAAACGCGAATGCGACTACCGGCACCATCAGCAATCCGCGGAGCTTGAACACTGCAGCAGCAAATCGACTGACATGACCGCACCGCTCGCTTGCCGCAACCTCATCCGACGACACGCAGTCACAAGGACGATCACCAGACGCGAGCTGATCCTCTACCTCGACTCTCGTCCGTCTCAATGCCATGTATCCAAAAACTCCAATCACCAGTACCGGACTCGCCCACACCGAACCGTGCCCAATGGCCGATTCGCAGGTTGGAGTGCGCACCCCACCAACATCCCTGTGCCACACTGTATACCCTGCGACCGGTAACAAGGGTGTTACGGATAGATGACAAACTGTTAATGTTCCCCCAATTCCACAGTCTCTTTCCCATGCATACCTTCCCCAGGGTTGCCTTGCATTCTCCCCAGAGGTAACCTAATGCACAGTATGTCCAAGCGTAGCGTCAAACACCAAGAACCGACCGGAGAAAACCGGGCATCAGACGCTGCACTTGAATAGAGCTTGCTCTAAAAGCCGACGTGCAAGCGGAGGCACTGCTGCCTCCCCAGAACTCCAACCGGTGGCCCCACATGAATGTCTTACTGATCGAGGATGACAAAGGTGTAGCCCGCTTCGTTGAGAAGGGGTTGCGCGAAGCGTCCTACACTGTCGAGTGGGAGGATAACGGAGACTCCGGACTGCGAGCGGCACTAGGCGGAAACCACGATATAATCATCCTCGATCTCATGCTCCCTTTACGCGACGGCTTCAGCGTGCTCGCCACCTTGCGCGAAAAGGGAGTACAAACCCCCGTCATCTGCCTGACTGCGCGAGATAGCGTTGACGACCGCGTTCACGGCCTCGACCTGGGAGCCGATGATTACCTCGCAAAACCATTCAGCTTCGCTGAGCTCATGGCTCGCGTCCGAGCTCTGCTTCGCCGCGGAACCGCCCTTACCTCCAATACCATCGTCGTTGGCGATCTCACTATAGATCTCGTAGGCCGACGCGTTGAACGCAGCGAACGCCGCATTGAATTGTCCGCACGCGAGTTCGCCTTGCTCGAATGCCTCGCACGCAGCGCCGGACAGGTCCAATCCCGCACCATGCTCCTGGAACGCGTCTGGGACATCAATCAGGATCCCATGACCAACGTCGTCGATGTCCACATTAACCGTCTGCGGCAAAAAGTAGATCAAGGTTTTACCTATCCTTTAATCCACACCATCCGCGGAGTAGGTTACGTCCTGCGCGCCGAAGACGACTGAACCATGCTGAAGACACTGAGATCTCGGTTAACCGCGATGGCGACAGGAATCACGCTGACTGTAACGCTGCTCGTCTGTATTTCTCTATACTGGGGCATTCGCCATTCACTCTATCAAGAGGTCGATGCATTCCTCGCCGGCGAGGTAATGGAATTCCAAGCTATCCTTTCCCACGTCGACGGAGATCTACAGGACGCCCAACGCCGTATCCGAGCCGAACTCGGTAGCCGACAACGCGGTGACCTCGCCTTTCGATTGCTTACAGAACAAGGACGCGTACTGCTCACCAGCGATGCCGAACACACGCTCCCAGATCAATGGTCTGTACCCGCCGACCACTCCTCCGGCCTCATCATCCGCACCGAATACTCCCGGGCCCGCCGCGAGCCCATGCGAACTTGCAGTCAATGGATCACCAACACCGATGGAACAAACTGCATCGCTCAGGTCACCTATCGCCTTGACCAAGTGCACGCATCATTGAAACGTTTTCTCAATACCTGCATCGTCGCCCTGGCCGCCGCGGCCGTCCTCGCCACCATAGGTGGACGAATCCTCGCATTCCGCAGCCTACGACTGGTCAACGCCATGACCACCTCCGCTCGACGCATATCCGTCGAGGACCTCACCGAACGCCTTGAAAGATCCCACACAAACGACGAGCTGGATGAACTCGCCGCCACCTTCAACGACATGCTTGCCCGCCTGGCAAAACAGGTCGACCAGCTGCGACAATTCACTGCCGACGCCGCTCACGAACTTCGCACACCACTCGCCGCCCTTCGCGGAGCCGCCGAAGTCGTCCTCTCCAGCAACAACTCGCCGGACGAAATGCGCGCAGTGCTCGCCGATAGCATCGATGAATACGACCGCCTCGCCCGAATCGCCAATAGCCTACTCCTGCTCGCTCGCGCCGACGCTGGCCAGGAGTTCATCCGGAGAGCACCCCTGCCTCTCCACACTGCTTTGCGCGACGTCATCGACCTCTTCACCCCCGTGGCCGAAGAGCAAGGCTTGAGCTTGCTACTTTCCCAATGCGATACCGCCTGGGTGGACGGTGACGACGACCACCTGCGCCAAACAATAAGCAACTTGCTAGACAACGCCATCAAGTCCACTCCCACCGGCGGAACCATACGTGCCTCACTCGCCATCGCCGATGACGCCATCAACCTCACCGTAAGCGATACCGGCATCGGCATTGCCCCGCACCATCTTCCCCGCATCTTCGACCGCTTCTACCGCGTAGACCGCGCCCGTTCACGAGAAACAGGAGGAGCTGGCCTCGGTCTCTCCATCTGCAAGACAATCGTCGAGGCTCATGGCGGCAGCATCCGACTCTCCAGCGAGCCGGATAGCGGAACATCCGTCTCCCTGAAAATCCCAGCCATACACCCTCCTAATGACATACCCTAACTCCCACCCAAACCCCACTTAGCCCAAGCGCCGCGCACAATCGCCACCACTCCATCGCCACTACCCCCCTCGCAGGACAGTCACCTACTTACAGCCACCCATCCCCCGCCTCCCGAGAATCCGATGTGCACCAACACCTGCCCCCTCAGCATATTCCCGACTACTGCAAAACCCTATCAGCAAATGCCTGCCACCAAAAACACCTCACGCTCACCCGAACAGTCACTCCACCAAAACGAACCCAACACACGCCTCCCCAGAATAACACTCAATGTAAATAGGGGCAAAACAAGGAGCCCGCAAACAATCCCCGCAGATCGCCGAAACAACCAGCAGACAATTCCTCCGCTTGCTGCGGTTTTGGCTTCAATGTAGCAGACTCAGACACTATAATCACAGCTTGGCCGGTCTTCTCTTCCCGCAAACCCATACCGAAAGGAGAATGTATGACTTCCTCATGCTTTCGTGCAATCCCAATCGCGGTAGCAGGAATACTTTGCATCCTTTCCAGCCAAATCCCCGTAAGCGGCGACGTCCTGGACGCCGGCCAAAAGGGAAGCCTGCTCGTGTTCCCAATCATTGAACTGAAGTGGGACCTGTCTGGCAACCTAATCAAAGACACCTTCATCACCTTGACCAATGATTACCCCGGCGTTGTATATGTGCAGTTGTACATGGTCAACGGCGATCCCCCACTTCCCGCCAGCCCTCCCGAACGCGAGCATCTCGGACACAACTGGGCACCGGTCACAATTCGACTTGAACCGGACCAGTCGATCTACTGGTCACTTGCCTCAGGCTACCCGGCAGGGGTCATCCCCTTCACCGCACTTGATCCAAACGATTATCCCGATCAGCCAGGACGCCCCGCGATGGATGGAACCAGCACTCGCACCATGCGCGGTTTCATGTACGCATGGGCCGTAGATACCAACGGCAATCAAATCAACTGGAACCACCTATCGGGCAAAGCAACAATCACCGAACTCCTGCACGGCTCAATATGGCAATACGGAGCCTACGCCTCACAAGTGCCCTACGATAGTGGCATTCCCCACGGCAGCACGCTAAACACACCCGAAGAACTCAACCTGGATGGCCAGGAATACCAAACCTGCCCTTCCTACTTGACCATGGACCTCTTCGCAGTAGGCTCCGCCGCCCTATCCGACAGCTCTGGCATGCCCGTAACATGCGACACAGAACTCGCCCTCCTACCAGTCAAAACGGACTTTCGCCTTTACGGTACCGGGCCAGTCACTACAAAAGCCAAGTTCAGCGTTTGGAATATGAACGAAATGAAGTTCAGTAACACCGAGCGCTGCATTGAGCTCTGGGATAGCCAACTACTGTCCTTGTACAATGCCCCCAACCACTTTCTTCTCACCAACCTCCATACGGATAAGGGCCAAGCACGTATAGAAGGTGTCAGCAGCATCGTCTGCGGGGAAACCAGTCAAGATGCTCCGCTACTGGCTGTGGCCAAAAACCTTTTGGACTTCGACTCCGGCAGCGACTTCGGAGGGTCAGCTATTACCCTCTCAGGTTCAGGTGAAGACGACTCCGGTACTATCCTCGTGGACGTTGACAGCCTGCCTCCGGCCGTTCTAGCCGGAGATCCCCACGCACTCGAACGTCCTCTCGCAACCTCTTCGGCCACATATGAGCTGACTCTCCCGCCAACCGATGGCCAACGATGGACCGCCCAACCTCGATCCGCCTTGACCAAACCCGGCAGTCTCTTAGTCTTCCCCAATATCGAACTTCGTTGGAACTACGACGGAAGCCTCACCCAGGACACCTTCATCGAATTGACAAACCTTTGGATCGGCTCGGTCTCAATACACTTGGAGTTTGTCAACGGCGATCCACAATTGCCGGAAACACCAACAGCACGGGCCCATTCCGGCTGGAACAACATGTCAAGCACCATTTCGCTCACCCCCAACCAACCGATGTATTGGGCAGCTTCCACAGGTGAACCGGCTTTCGTGCTACCATTCGCCGATCTGGATCCGGGATACCCCCTCGGGCGCCCCGCCACAGACGGGTCATCGGATCGGGTAATGCGTGGCTACCTGTATGTGTGGGCGGTAAATGGGGACGATGAGGAAATCTCATGGAATTCTCTGATCGGCAAGGCAACGATAGTTAATTACCAAGACGGAGATTCCTGGACGTATGCCCCCATCGCCTTCCCTGTCGACACGGACCTAGTCGATCGAGGCGAACCAAGCGGTACTCCCGGTGCACTAAACATGGATGGAACTGAGTACGCATCATGCCCATCAATGCTGTTAATGGACTTCTTTGCCGCGGGCTCCTGCGCTCTCACGGGAAACTCCCGCATCATCACCGCCGACACCGCCCCTACCCTTCTCATAGCCGATCAGGATTTCCGCCAAGGTTACCATGAACCCCCCAGCACCAGCGCCCAATACGACGTCTGGAACGCAAACGGAACGAAATTCAGCGATGCCCAGCGGTGCATTACTCTCTGGAACCAACAACTCTTGAGCAGCTACGACCCGGTCAATTACTTCCTCATCTCCAATCTCGGCACAGACAATGGCAAGGCACGCATTGACGGCGTTAGCAACCCGAACTGCGACGGGGAAACCAACCCAACTCCTCTGCTAGGTGTCTCGAATATCATTGCCTATTACGATGTTGGCATTGACATCGGATACGCCGGAACTACGCTGGTTGGCATGGGAACAGAGGGGGCAACAGTACAACTTGATGTCGACTGCAACGACAATGACATACCGGACTCCTGGGAAATCTCCCAAGGATCTGCCTCAGACTGCAATGCCAACGGTGTTCCTGACCAATGCGATATTGACTCCGGCACCAGCAGTGATGCTAATTCCAACCTTATACCTGACGAGTGTGAACTGAAGGGCGATTACGACTCTGATATGGACGTTGATATAGACGATTACCTAATCTTCAACGACTGCTTCAACGGCCCCGAATCAACCCCGTCACCAACGCCACCGACATCGGCCCAAGAGTGCCTCTTTGTCTTCGACTTTGATGAAGACGGAGACGTTGACTTCCTAGACGCCTCAGATTTCACAAAAGCATTTGCGAACTAGAGCAAGCTCTATAGCCTGCAAAAGCAAACGTTGGGCTCCTTAACGCAACATGGTCGTCAGGGCATCCGAGTACGAGGACCGTGGCCACTGAATAGCATCTGGTGTATCCTGTTTTTGGCGCATCCTTTGTGAACGGTTGACTCCTTCTCAGCTAATACCTGGGATCTCACGTTCTTTCTCCTCAACCTCCTCAGGTTTTGGTAATATCTCCGAGTCCGCTAGTGGAGCTATCGTCAAATCCTGTGGATCGGCTGTAAATCTCGAGGGACGCTTTACTCAACTCGTTTTCCACCTACTCACAAAACCTCCAAAATCCGTATCCATTCGGTGAAATGCATCTGGACGGTGTTATGTGTTTTTTGTCATGATGCTGATTTAGGAGGAGCGTCATGTCAGAACGTCGTCGTCGGTGGTCAGGCAAGGTTCGGGAGTTGCAGTGCAGTGGTTTGAGTCGGGCGGAATTCTGTCGCCGTCGCGGTGTCAATTACAATACATTGACCTACTGGATCCGGCGATTGGCCGATGATGCCGGTACGGACAATGGACCAGAGCGCTCATCGTCAAGCGTTAAAGCCTTACCGTTCATCGAGGTTCCGATTTCTGCCAAGCTGCATGATTCATCTTACGAGATCGTATTGGGCCGCGAGCGATCGATCCGGATCGGCCGGGATTTTGACGAGCAGACACTGGCACGTCTAATTCGAGTGGTCGAGCCATGTTGATGCTTCCTCCAGCAGTACGAGTGTTCATTTGCCTGGAGGTCACGGATATGCGAAAGGGCTTTGACGGCCTGGCGGCGGCCACACAGGAGTTGCTGGGCGAGGATCCACTCTCCGGGCATCTGTTCGTCTTCTTCAATCGTCGGCGGGATAGGGTCAAGTTACTCTTCTGGGATCGCTCGGGCTTGTGTCTATGGTACAAGCGGCTGGAGAAGGGACGATTCCATCTCAGCACGCTGGATGAGTTTCGTTGTGGCCATCGTGCGGAAGTCGAGGCCGCGGAACTAGCCTTGATTCTCGAGGGAATCGACCTGAGCAATGCGAAGCGTCGTCCGCGTTTCATTCCCCGCAAGACGGCATAGGTATTTCACAATAAAATCGTACTTGCATCTTGCAGCATGCACGCGAATCGGATATCCTGCATTCCCATAAGGATACCCGCTCGTGACTATTAGTGAACTTCCCAACGACATCGACGCCCTCAAGCACCTGGTGATCAAGACCCATGAGAAGGTGGTTGACCAGGAAAAACAACTGACTGATCGCGACAGTCGTATCAAGGAGTTGCAGGAGCAGCTAGCCTTCCTCAAGCATAAACTCTTCGGTCGTAAAGGGGAGAAGATCAACCCGGCACAATTGTCGCTGTTTAACGAGTTAACCGCCCAGGTAGAACAGTTGCAGAGTGAGGCGGAGCAGGAAGAGATCACCTACAGCCGGCGGAAAGGTCATGGCCGTAAATCACTGCCGGAAGATCTGCCCACTGAAGATGTCGTCTATCCTCCGGAGAGCACCGACTGTCCCTGCTGCGGGAATGAGATGCACAACATCGGGGAAGAGGTGACCAAGGAGTTGGAATACAACCCGGGCAGTTTGTTTGTACGCAGACACATTCGCCCCAAGTATGCCTGTCGTCAATGTGAAGAAGGGGTGTACATAGCCCCCATGCCACCGCGTCCCATAGACAAAGGTATTGCAGGCCCGGGATTGCTGGCTCACGTGCTGACCAGTAAATACGCCGATCACATTCCGCTGAACCGGCTTCAAGGTATGCTTCGTCGCCACAGTGTTGATGTGAGCATGGCCACCATGTGTGACTGGGTAGGCCGCATGGCCGACTTGCTTATGCCCATCTATGAAGGCTTGAAAAAACAGTTACTTGCCGGCTCGCTGATCCAGTCTGACGATACGAAGGTGCCATACCTGTTGAAATCGGACAGGAAACAGACGGCCAGCGGCTACCTTTGGACATATCTTTGCGAATCGCAGCGTCTGGTACTTTACGACTTTACCACCTCCCGTGCTGCCGCTGGTCCGAGCGGTTTTTTGCGAGGTTTCTCCGGTACACTACTGACTGACGGCTATAGCGGCTATGACCAAGTAGTACAGTCTGAGGATCTGGTTCGCGCGGGTTGTTGGGCGCATGCTCGGCGTAAGTATTATGATGCTCGTGTGGATGATCACAGACGCTGCGGGCAGATGCTCAAGCTGATCCAGGAACTTTTCAAAGTCGAACAGAAAGCGGCAGAAGCTATCGAAAAATCGGTTGCTCCTGGTGTAGACCAAGGCGCTTCCGGTACGGCTATTACCGTTGAACACTTCGGCGCCGATGAGCACCTAGCCCTTCGACGAGCAGAGTCGCGGCCGCTGATCGATAAAATCCGTACCTGTGCGGAAGCTTGGTCGTTGGATGTCTTGCCGAAGAGTTCGGTAGGCAAAGCTGTGTCGTACATGCTCAATCAGTGGAGACCATTAACCGCGTTCCTCACTGATCCCTCGCTACCTTTGGACAATAACGCATCGGAGCGGGCTATGCGTCACGTGGTGATCGGGCGAAATAACTGGATGTTCGCCGGCAGCGTGGCCGGTGGCCATCGGGCGGCGATAATCTATTCCGTCGTTGCCACCTGCAAACTCAACGCACTGGCCCCGTTCGCCTACCTGCGCTACGCCATCGAACGCCTGGCCCAAGGCGACGACCCGGCCACTCTCCTCCCCGGCATCATAGAAACCGAACAACTCGCAATAAGAAAACCCTAGAGCAAGCTCTATCCAAGTGTGGCGGCCGAACGCCTGTTTCTCCGGCAGATTCCGGGGGTCTGGCGCTATGCTTGGACTCACAACGCCATAACGCTCCCTCAATACCTCTGTGCCCAAGCCCAACCGCCCCCGATAAGGCTCAACTCCAAACCCCTCGCCAAGCGATGTGTGCACCACCGAATGCTTACCAAAATCCACTATTCGGCATCACCCCAACTCACATACCACTTGACTTAATCATAATCACCTCCCCAACAATCTGCCAAAAGAAATCAGCGTCCCGAACGAACTCAGACGGGAACACCTCCGCCGAGCGGTGTCATGCAATGGCCGAAACATCCATGAGACCCTACGCTCGCTCAAAACCTCTCTGCCGAAGCTCAACACCAAACCCCTCTCAATGGACGTATGCGCTACCAAATGCAAACTGCTGACTACCCAACTTAACCAAGTAAAGATACCAATAGACATTCACTCGCCGGAGTTTGTATCATACAGATCTAGTCTTGCGACGGACCGGGATACCGCCGTAGTCACGATTTGCTGAATCGAGAGAGACACCAAGCAGGCGGTCTCTCTTTTTCGGAGAAACCAAGATGAGAAACGGCACTAGAATCCTTGTGGCAACCACAGGTTCTGTGGGTCTACAGGTCGGGCGCACAGGCGGACGTGTAGCCTACCCGATGTCGATGACAATGCTGTGCGCTTTGTTGACAAGCACGCCAGTTGCTGCGGTGTGGGCTGCAAGACCGCCCGACTTTCCCCCACCAACAAATGAGGCTATCAAAGCAGCCACCGACGCACACGAAGAGCGATCCACAGATTTGTACGCTAAACGAAGCCCAGACGCACACGGCACATTTCGTTCACCCAGCCAAACACTCTGTGGACCATGGGTTAGCATCCAAGTCAACGTTGACGAGTTCGGCGAGAACATCTGGGGGGATGCGGCGAACGAGCCAAGCATTGCTGCCGATCCCAGCGATTCCAACCGACTTGTGATAGGGTGGCGACAGTTTGACACCGTCGAGTCCAACTTCCGCCAGGCTGGCTGGGGCTACAGCCATAACGCCGGCGCCTCCTAGACATTTCCAGGCGTACTAGAGTCAGAGGTTTTTCGAAGCGACCCGGTGCTTAATAGTGACTCAGATGGCAACTTCTATTACTACAGCTTGTGGCATGTGGACTCTGAATACCACTGCGATCTCTTCAAATCAATGGATGGCGGATTGAATTGGGCAGGGCCAGTTTCAGCATACGGGGGAGACAAGCCATGGATGACAGTCGATCGATCCGGAGGACCGAGTTCAGGTGTCATCTACGCAGCTTGGCACGACCGTGCCAACTGTTGTGGTCTTGATACTTTCACACGCTCCTTCGACGGCGGCACTACCTTCAACTACCCTGTTTCCATCCCAAACACGCCCACCTACGGCACGGTTGCGGTGGGTCCTGACGGAGAAGTTTACGTCGCGGGCATCAAGGGCGGCGAAAGCCGGGACTACGAGACGTTCGTCGTAGCAAAATCGACCAACGCGCAAGATCCACTGGCAACGCCGACATTCGTGACCAATGTCGTCGATCTTGGTGGACGAATGGTACAAGAAGCAGGACCCAACCCTGATGGCCTAACCGCGCAGGTCTGGATTGCTGTCGACCATTCGAACGGCCCAACGCGTGGATTCCTGTACATGCTGTGCTCGGTTGATCCGCCGGGGCCAGATCCCCTGGACCTTCACTTCGCCCGGAGCACGGACGGGGGCACGACCTGGAGCGTGCCGATTCGTATCAATGACGATCCTGTTGGAAGTGACGCTTGGCAGTGGTTCGGCACGCTGGCTGTTGCGCCAAACGGGCGAGTCGATATAGTCTGGAACGACACTCGACGCGCAAGGCTCACGCAGTGGTCAGAACTCTATTATGCGTTTTCCCAGGATGGCGGTCTCACTTGGTCCTCGAACATGCCAATCAGCCAGCCTTTCGACAGCTTCACTGGCTGGCCTAACCAGAACAAGCTGGGCGATTACTACGATATGGTCTCCGATGACGGTGGCGTCAACGTTGCCTATGCTGCTACTTTCAACGGTGAGCAAGACGTCTACTTCTTGCGCGTGGGCGACTGCAATCAGAATGGCGTGCACGACGGTTTGGATATCGCGGAAGGTACGAGTGCCGACTGCACGGGTAATGGCATTCCCGACGAGTGTGAAGACGACTGTAACAACAATGGAATCGCTGACAGTTGTGACATACTGGGCGGCACAAGCATAGATTGTACAGGCAACGACATGCCGGACGAGTGCGAACCGGATTGTAACGCAAATGGCCTAGCGGACAGTTGTGAGATTCTCGCCGGTACAAGTAACGACTGCAATGGGAACGCCATTCCCGACGAGTGTGACACAAGTGCTGGAACAAGTACTGACAATAACGGCGATGGTGTGCCCGATGAATGCCAGGACTGCAATGTAAACGGCGTGCCGGATCCTATCGACATTGCCCTCGGCACATCAGAGGACTGTAATGAAGATGGTATTCCCGATGAATGCGAAAGCATTCGCAACGTAACTCTCGGTACGTTCCACGCAACGATACAAACTGCCATTGATTATGCGACACACGGAAATGAAATAGTTGTCGCCCCTGGAACCTACTTCGAAGCAATCGATTTCCTCGGTAAAGGCGTTCGTCTGCGCAGCAGTCATGGTCCCACAGAAACAATCATCGATGCCTCCGGACTGTCCACGAGCGTTGTTGTGGCGGAGAACATGGAAGGACCTAGCACGGTACTTGACGGTTTCACGATTGCCGGTGGTTCGGGTGTGTCAAAAGACGGTTTCTGTTACGGGGGTGGTCTCTATGCCAACGAAACACAAGTGCGCATTATGAACTGCCTCTTCCAACACAACACGGCGAGTGGTTCCATCGGATGCGGCGGTGGCATGGCCGTGTTGGGAGGTGCACCTATCATCACCAATTGTGTATTTAGCCAAAACACGGCGTTTGTAAGCGGGGCAGTGTACTCGGATTCCAGTGCTGAGGTCACTGTTACAAACTGCGTTCTCACCGATAACTCGGCTTCCTACGAAGGGGGGCCGAGCTGCTTGGGGTGCTCTTCGTTTTCAGTGGGCAACAGCATTCTATGGGGTAATACACCAAACGAAATCGATGATTCCGCCGGCAGATTCTGCATATTCCACAGCAACATCGAGGGCGGCTGGACGGGCTTGGGTACGGGCAACATCGATGCGGACCCGCTATTCGTTGCCGGGCCGTTGGGCTGCTATTACCTCAGCCACGTTGGCTCTGGGCAGGCCGTTAACAGTCCGTGCATTGATACCGGCAGCGACACCGCCGAATACTTCGGGCTAGACATGTTCACAACCCGTCGCGATGAAATCGCCGACACCGGCATCGTGGACATGGGTTTCCACTATCCAGTAAGCGGTTCGCCGTTGATCCACGGCGATTTCGACAAAGACGGCGACCTGGACTTGCATGACTTCGCCGAGTGGGCCAATTACCTGACCAGCCCTTGCCTGACCGAGCCCTGCTGGCCTGCAACCTACACCGACCCCTGTGGCAACATTGCCGATTTCGATGATGATGGCGATGTGGACCTCCTGGATTTCAGCAGCTTCCAGCAGGCCTTCGGGCAATAGCGAGACAGGCGACTGAGAAGTTAGTTCGAAGTTCGAGAAATGATTCCCCCAATTCGTCTGCTAGCCGATTAACGGAATTTCAAAAAGCCCCTATTCGGCATCACCATAATCAGCTCCCCGAGAATCTACGGACAAAACAGGCTGTCACACGCTGCACTTCAACAGAGCTTGCTCTCGATCTACGCTTCATCTCCCCACAGCGCCTGCATTGCCCCCGCTTCCCCGCCGACTCACGGACCGATACCCCCTCGGCGCCCGTGAAATACATCTACCGGCCACGCCTCCTATCACCCGTTTCTCCAAGGCTGCACCGGCAGACGGCTACCACCCTAACATCACTTTCGGCACATTTTTTCACACTTTTTTTTCGCACCTGGCGCTAGCGCCAACCCTGATTTTCACCCTTCAACCCACCCCATTATAAAAAAAAAGCGGAACACCCGCGCCCTTATATAGGGTGGAGACAAGCGCGCTTACCCCGGCATGCCCCGCGGTCCCAAGACCCGCAACGACCCCAGGACCCCCAACAAGCTCCCCAGCCCCAGACGATCCCCGCTGGCCCCGACCGAGTTCCCCAGCCGCCAGCGATCGCCGAATCCACGGGCCTCCTCGCCGCCACCGCCACTCTGCGACCCCAACGCCCCGGGAGCCCCGGCCACCGAGCGCCCCCTGCAAGATCCTCCTCCAACGCGCTCGCGGACCCGACCGCCGAACGGAAACTTGCTCAGAACTGACCGATTCGCGCCCAAAACTACTCCAAATGACTCAAAACTGAAAGGAATCTGACCATGAACGCCTACATTTCGACCACAAAAACACCCAACACCGGCGATTTTCACCCCAATTCCACCCCCAAATGCGCGTCAATGTCGCCTCAATGCAGCCTGGCGCCCACTCAATGCGCTGTAAAAGCAGGGCTGGCGCATGTAAAAACCGCCCCTAACACTGCCAAAAACAGCCCGCAAAACACTGAAAAACCGTACCACAAAACCACAATACGCCATCGCCGAATTTACCAATACCACCAACTGCCAACGGCCCCCAAAACGCCGCCCACTCACCGTCACATACGATTTTTCACCTATTGGCTAATCACCCATCAAGCCAGCTCGCTGACCACCAAAAAACCGGGCCGGCAAACTGCCGGCCCGGTCGCACCTGATAATCAATATCTGGTTATCTCAATGCCAATATTCTACCCGGCACTGGGCTCATCCAGCCCACGCTCGATAACCGACAAGGCTATGATCAGAATTATCATGATCGCGGCAATCACTAATGTGAAAATACTATTCCCCACACTTACTGCCGCCAAGCCTGTCACCGCCGCACCCACAAGGATGTAAATGATGAAGTGCAACAGCTTGCGATTCTGCAACAGCGGTGCGGCAATACCAACAGAACTGTACGTTCCCACAATAACGCCGCCAAGTAATGCAAAAGCAAAACCGTGTACACCCTCGCCGCCTAACGCAAACAGAGCGGCCACCACAACCAACGTCGTCAATGAAGTCAGCAACGTTCGCGACAACGTCATGTTGATACTGTTATTAATCATGTTCGGCGACAGCTTGCTCAGCTTTCCGCGGTTCTCACGAATACGGTCAAAAATAACGATCGTGTCGTTTAGGCTATACCCAACCACGGTCAACAAGGCCGCGATCATCGCCAAATCAATACGGAAGCCGCCTCCGATACCTACCCAGTCGGTCACGGCTATTAATCCCAATACGATCGACACGTCATGAACCAACGCCACGATCGCCGCCAACCCGTACTGCATTGTACCAAACCGAATCCATACGTAAGCCACGATTGCCGCCAAAGCCAAAACCATGGAAATCAACGCCTGCTGCTGAGTCTTCGCCGCAATCTGCGGAGCAAACTGCACAACCTTGCGAAGAGTCTTCTCCGACGACAAAGCCTCCTCAGCCTGCTGCAATTCGGGTTCCGCCAAACGCTCGCGCCAGCTGATCGGATCATCGTCATAGATCAAACTCTCGTCGCCGACTAAGAGAGCAAACTTCGAGTATGTCGGTTTACCATCAGCACCTACGCCGGCTTCGTCGAGCACTTTCACCTCGGACTCCCGAGATTCGTACTGCTCGAACTGCGGCTGAAGCCGCATCTCCTTGAATCGCTGCTCCAGCATGTCCTTACCGACAGGCGGATCAAGTTGCTCAAAAACAAGCGCGACGCCACCCTTGAAGTCTGATACATCGTAGGCCAATTCGCCGCCAATAACCTGGCCTAAATTGCTGTGCTCCTCCTTGATTGGGAATAAACCTTCGGGAGCTTTCATCGCGTCGACATACAGCTTGTAGCGAATGGCCCGCTCGACCTTGAGCTTGTCGCCAATCGTTCCCAGGATGGCCGCTCGCACCAACTCCTTGTTGGACTCGACTGTGATTACGTCGAAAGCCCTATCCTCGCCACTGGTATCATCAATATCAGCGACCGATTGAATGCGGGCACCCTCCAACAGTGATGCGGCGTTCTCCACATAGGCGGCCGCCTCGACAATGCCGGCCTGGAATGCAGCCTGATCCACAATCTCTTCGGTCATCTGCTTCTCGCCGTCCTCACCGATCTTGGCCACCTCCATAGTCCTGGTGACGAACCGTGACTTGGAACCTTCACTTGTGAATCCGCCAAGTACTAGATGATCCTCGAAAGTCGTACGCAACAGAACGTCGACCTCTGTGGGAGTTAGTACATCAGAGGAAACCTCGAACACTCCCGCCTCGTTGGGCACCGGCGCCACCTGGAGTTTCTCCATGGATTTTGCCGCATCGTGCAACCAGGCAACAGCATTCTTCTGGATCACGTCGCGGACCTCGTCGATGTTCATGTGCACATCGTCGGCCAGTTCTATCTGCACATTAGTACCACCGAGAAACTCAATATCGAAAATCGATTCCTTATCGGTCATACTGACATAACCAAAAAGGCCAATGCCGCAGAATACGAGAATGCAAGAGACCGGCCAGAACCCCTTACGCAAGCCAATCCAGTTGATGTTCGGTCGGCCGATCAAGTGCAGCATGGGCAGCGACTTGACCAGACCCACATTGATCAGGCTGGTCAGAATCACACGCGTAACGAACAGAGCCGTAAACATACTGGTCACCAGACCGAAACCGAGAGTGATGGCAAAACCCTTAACCTCTTCACTACCCACATAACCGAGAATCACACAGGTAATCAACGTGGTCAGGTTGGCGTCCACAATTGTGGAAAACGCCTTATCGTATCCGATCTTGACAGCCTTCTTGAGAGCCACGCCTCGCGCCCGCTCTTCGCGAATACGCTCGAAGATCAGAACGTTGGCGTCAACAGCCATACCCACAGTCAGAATTAATCCGGCAATTCCCTGCAGCGTAAAGGTCGCCTCCAAGCCAGCCATGATGGCAAGCACAAACAGAAGGTTAAGCAACAGCGCCACGTCGGCCAGCAGGCCGAGATAAAGGTAGTAAACCAGCATGAACACGACCACGGCAATCAGGCCGTACAAGGCAGCCTTGATACCCATATCCCTGTTCTGCTCACCGATGCTCGGGCCGGTGCTCTTCTCGTGCAGTGGAGTTTCCTTAAGCCTTGCCGGCAGAGAACCTGCTTCGAGCTTCTGCACGATTTCTCTTACGCGTTCAATGGTGAACTGGCCAGTAATGCGTCCGTCTCCTGCGATCTCAGTCTCAATCGTGGCATGCGACGTTGCTACACCGTCTAGGAAAATAGCCAATTGGCGTTTGAGGTTCTCACCGGTAACCTTGGAAAACTGAGAAGCCCCGCGAGCATCCAGCGAGAAATTAACACATGGTCGTCCGCTGCTGTAATCAGTTGAGACCATCGCCCTCTTGAGAGACCACTTTGTCCGCTGCGTAAGACCGAAATGGCCAAGCCGCTCATCGGCAACGTGCGCTAATACATAATACTTCCCTGCGTATTTCTCAATCACTGTCGATCGATTCATACGGTCCAGCGCCTGCTGCATGTTGTCGGTGGAGGTAAACTTCACCAGGTCGTCAATGGGGAACCACGCGTATCGGTCGTCTGCCTTCACGCGCGGTCCGCGTTTGGCCAACTGATCCGAATACTTGGCAACTGGTTCACGAAGTGATGGGTCGTCACTCGCAAGCATCGTGGGATTGGAGCTCTGCCGTTCGGCAAGAATGCGGAATTCCAGCACTCCCGCTCCCTTGAGCAGCCGCTTGAGATCTTCCGGATCTTCCAATGAACCCCGGTCCTTCGCCCAGACGTCGTACCTTTCCAATGTCTCATTGATTTCCGCGACATAGGAAGGGTACTCAGTGCGAAGCCGTTCGAGTTCGGCTTCTCGCTCATCACCGCGCAAGGCAAGAACGTCGGTCAATCGCCCCACTGCCAGATTGGTGCCTGCTACTTTTTCCAATGATTCTTCGTAGGCTGTCCGCGCGTTGTACTCGGCCTCGAAGTCATCGCCTCCTTGCACCGCCAAGTAGGCGTCCCATGCCGCGCCCACGGCCTCAAGCCGCTCCATACGTCCGGAAACTCCGCGAGCCAAGCTGGCCAGCGCCGCACTACGATCGTCAGCTGTCAGAGCGCTTTCCAGCTCTGTTTTGCTGACGTTCTTCGCTCGGATTTTGTCTCTAACCTTCTCGTATTTGTCTCGCCTGTCACCGGCATCCTTTGGAGGCCGGGGCATTTGGATTTCCAGTCGGTTGTTGCCGATCGGACGCCAGATCAGGTTGAACTGAGAATTGGGGTCAACGCGGGCCTTAAGAATATTCATCACGCGGTCTGCAAGATCCTCCTTCTCCGACTCATGCAAACCCGTCGTGTCTATTTCGTAGATCAACGATGTACCGCCGGCAAGATCAATACCGGGCTTCAGTTTATCCCCCGGAGGGTAAAGGACTAACGCAGCCAGGGCGGTAAAACCAAAGATTACTACCCATTTCCATGGACGATTTTCGCTACCCATTTTGTTTTCTCCGCGCGTTCGCGCAATTCAATGATTTGACGGCTCACCGTCGTTTTTTGTCTAGGATTCGCTGCATAACGTCACAACAGCATCTGCAACCACAACAGGCACGACATTGGAGGAACTTCTCCTCAATCGCTTCTTGCCCCTGCACTGGTTGACAACGGATATTCTACGGTTCAATAGCGAAATACCACAACTGAACCTATTGGGATTTTCATTAAACGAGAGTGGGTGGCCCGTGAGGAGGATAAAGGACGCAGGCGGGTGACTGCGGCCCCAGCAATATGTTCAGCGCAGACGAAACATCGCAGGAAGATTCATTCTCTCCAACAACGCCCGCATGGTGGGCCCTTGGCACAAACGGGCCGTACAAGCCAAACACGTTGGGTAATTTGACTTGTTTTGCCAGCCTGTCCAACAACAGGAACGGAGGCTGACCCAAATCGGCGCCATCATCGTCGCTACTTTTATCGCGATGTTTCGCAGCGTCGGCCTCAACATCTCGCGCGACCCGTACCGTTTTGATCGAGTCATTGGAGGCTGGGCGGACTGCAGGTACTGTAGCGGCGGCGCAGCAGCTCATCACTGCCACGGTGCAGGCCAGCACAAGTGCTACGAGTCCCGATGTCTCAACGCGCTTCATGAGGACAGGGATTATACTGCTACATTTTGCATAGACAAACCAGCCGTTCCTTCCCGATCGCGCCCGATAATTGAGGGCAACTAGGTGGTCTAGTGAAAGTTATTCACGTACAACGATTCAGTTGACTGGAGGCTCTGAGAAGCCTGTGAAATCTTCTCAACAGAAAGTGAACGTTAGTCGAACAAAGCCCTCTGGCGAGCGTATAAGAGAGGCAAGAGAGGCAGTGTTAGTACATTGAAAACAAATAAGTTACGTACGCTCGAAGGCCTAGGATACTAAATCTTTTCGTTGTCGGATTATTTCATGGCAGTTGCGTATCGAGGCCGTTATAATCCAGCCGACCTACGGAGTGTTTTTTGTGTAGATTGCTTAATTACGAGGTCATTGTGGAACAAGGTCAGGTAAAACAGCGCATCGACGATCTGCAGTTCTATTTGTATCAGCGGGCATTGCACCCGGAGCTGTTCAAGATCAATCAAGTCAAGAGAGTGGTGCAACGGAAGTACACTGCGGAGATTTGGATTGTCGGATTGTCTCACGTAGTCACAATGCAGCACGGAAAACAGTGTGTGACGGAACTCATTACGGATGAGAATGACGTTCTCCCGAAGATGGGATTGGCCACGTCGTTTCCGTTCCGCGGGGAGCGTGACCACGCACAGTCGTTTGGCGACGAGCTTCGATACATCCTCTCATCGCAGGTGGAAAGGATGACGCCGAATCTGTTTCCGTCGTCGCACCGCGATTTGATCAAGTATGCGCAGAAGCGTGGGCTCTTTATGATCTTTGACGAATGGGGCACAGATGGCATAGCGCCGTTCACGTTCATCGATTACGAAGCGAGGGAAAACGAGTTCCACGTACATGCGTTCCATGCGTTTCCCGACTCCACGACCCTGCTCAAGACGCAATCGATATTTGAGGTGGGCCCTTCCCGAATGCCTGATTATTTCTAGAGCATTGGGATAATCATAATCACAGCAATTCAAAAAGACGCATGCCTGTCAGGCATGCGTCTTTTTGTCATTTATCGATCACAGAACGGCCCCCTCCATCGCGAGCATGGCCATTTTCTGATCCACGCCTCCATTGCCGGAGAAGCCACCAATTCCGTTTTTTCCAACGACGCGGTGACAAGGAACAAGAAGAGGAAACGGGTTGGAGGCCATAACCGAGCCTACGGCCCGAGCGGCTCCGGCATGACCGGCTCTCAGAGCTAATTCTCCGTAGGTGCAGACCTTACCGTAGGGCACATTGCGACAGGCTAGTGTGACTAGTTTCTGAAAAGGCGTCATCCGCTCGATAGCCAGTTTGCAGACAAAAGTCGACCGCTCACCGCGGAAGTAGGCGACTATCTGCTGCTGAAGCTCTCTCTGAATAGCGTCATTGCGGACTGCGCAGGGCCACTTCTCGGCCATACGTGCGACACATGGTGATTCGGATGGTTCTGGAAGCTGGCTTTCGAGAACCGCGTCCCCGTCGAAGACGACTGTGAACACACCCCACACAGTTGAAGTCAGACAATACCTTTGCACACGCAAGGTAATACCACGAAATCAGTGTGCAGCCAACTGCTTCCTCTGTGGTCGCGATTCTGCCCGCTGGTAGTCGGTGACGATTCGCGCCAAGTCGGCCAGGGTGTTTCTTCCGGCCTCGCTAGTCTCAAGCCCAACGAATTGGACCCCAAAAGAGACGGTCCCATCACTCTCGCTCTGCTCGTGACGGAACACGGCATCAAGCACGAATGTTTGACCTCGCGGTTTTGCGGTAAGGGCGCACCCGACGGAGTCACCGTCTTTGAAGAAGCGGCTTTGAGATTCGCCAACGATGATACGCATTCCACCGGCCGAAAGATCCAGGAGAGTTCCATCCATGATGCCGACGCCCTCTTCTTCCACGCTGGCACGTGCTGCGACTCCCCCCTGCCAGAAGCGGACGCGGACCCTTCGACCGGGTTTCGCCCGCTGGTAGGCTCGGCGTTGCAGTTCCTGAATGGTCTGTGGCCAAGCAAGGGCTACCTGTTTGGATTCGGCGGGCAGATCCTGGCCGCTTATGACGGTGGTGGAGAACATGCACTTCTTGTGGCCCCTGCGAAAGGTCACACCAACTGTGTCTCCAACAGTCATAGAGGGGACTTGGCTTCCTCCTGACTCCTGCGGCAAGTGAACGGCAACATAACCAGCTTCTGCGTTGCCGCCGACCATCTGCGATTTTCCAACGCGCCACTCTCCATCCTCCTTTGTCGTGAGGACACAATGAGTATCGCGTTCAATAGCCGCACTAACGATTTCGTCCTTGCGGTCTTGCTCTATGGGAATCAGCTTTTCCATGGATACGCCCTATCACACAAAGTTTTCCAGCATGCCATCCAACGCACGAACATCTTTTTCCCGCATTTCATCACGGATGAACTGCAGGCCGAGTATCACCATGTTTTCAGTTCCGGCGGGTGTTTTGGCCTGTATTCGTGCAATACATTGGATGTCCTCGCATGACTCCAACCCGAATATGACTTTTACCTTACTTCCGACAGTGCACAGATCTGCATCGTGCATTAATGCGCGGCATGCAAGTCCGTCGGCACTCACGTTCAGGATGTCACCCTGAAAGCGTGGCTCATACGGATCATCCAGAATGCGCACATCCACAGGCGCACTGTCGGCGACTGTTGCCCTAATGAACTTGCGTCTTTGCCAAGTCTGCACTTCAGTCGGACGGGTGATTTCGAGAATCGCTCCTCCCTCGTCCACACTCAAGCGGATCACTTCCGCCCCGAACAAGTACTCCTGCCCGTCCAACGAGAACACAGCGTCAAAGCAAGACTCACCGACTACAATCGACTTTCCTGCCGGAATGTCGTTTGCTACAAGAGTGAGTGTATCCTTTCCGCCGGAGGAGATTCTGCCGCTCACCGCGTATGAGCTGGTTTCACCGACGGATCTAAGCGTCAGCGCTGCATTTGCTCTAACAGCTCGCTCGACGATTCGCACAGAAGGTCCTTTTGCGATTCCGATCACTACGCTACTGGTACCCTGTTTGAGAACTCCCAAAGCGCTCATCTTCGTCGCCTCAACTTCCTTCGCTGCTCAGCGATGGTAAACTCATGAATCTTGTCGCGTAACCTTTGCGGATCGAGTCCTGGTCGTTCCGCAATCTGTAATCCAAGCATGGTTCGCTCTCGTGCAGGCAATTCCTGCACATGGCGTATCTGGGCCCGAACAATCCACTTCTGTTCGGATCCGGGCAATGTGAATCCGGTGTATACGTATCGACCGCGTTTGAAGTGGCGGCCGACCAAACCGTCTACTAGAAAACCCAATCCCCGAACAGACACATTGTGAATCACACCCGAGAATGCGCTCCGTTCGACCGGACAGGCGAACTCGACATCTTCACTTTCGATGACTATCTCCCCGCCGATGCCATGAGACACGGTCATCACGCGGTAATCGCGTCGCCGCTGCTGCAGCTGTATCTCATGCGGAACAGCGATGGACATACCTACGACGCGCTGATTGGCATTTAACCTAACCAGACGAGTCGCTTTCTGGACTCTGCTATGAAATGCCCACCGGGCATTATCGTGAGTGAAGTAAACGAGAATCACCTGGCCGCTGACCAGATCAACCTGCTCGCCTATGCTCTGTGGTTTGTCAGTACAGATCACTTCACCCTCAAGGGACAGGAACCTGATCTTGGCCGTTTTGAGATTATCCTGCGTTTCACCGTAGTGGATTTCTCCGCTCGCATTGTGCGCACAGATACTCTCCAGGATTTCTCTTGCCTGTAAGGAATCTGATACCGTTCCGATCGCCATATTCCCACATAACCGACTCTTCCCGATGCGCATAGGAAGATCGCTCCTTGCATGTAATTCGGTAGGGCCGGTGGGGTACTTGACTCAGCGATAGAGCGTAGGAGAAGTGACCGATAACAACCGTCCCGATCGGTTCTGCGTCAAGGGGATATTGATGCAACAAGATGACCAGTGTGCTGGAAGCGGATTCACCGGCACTCGCGCAGGCTTATGCGGGGCAGGTTCCTTGCCAGGTGGTTCATAGCGTGGGAAGTCATTCAGTTGGAGTCGCAGCTTCCATAGGCGACTCGCATTGTTTGGGGCGGTATTGCCCCAATAGAGTGAAGAACGCTCCGGGCAGCGACCAGACAAGCTGCAGGAGGCGAACCCACAAGGCCAGGCACAACAATTGCGGGAGCGTCCCATAATCACCGAGGAAGAAATGTTTATATGCGAGTTCCATCGTGCCCAAACCGAGTGGCGCGATGGGGATGGCGGCAACCACGTGTCCGCAGCCTATGTAGGCGAAGTAGTCCCAGACTTTGGCTCCGGTGAAGTCCATGTGCAGAGCGAGAGCACAAACAACTCCAGCGCCAACAGCAAGAAACTGCAATGCCACGGCCAGCAGCAGACAAATCACGAGCGTTGGCCTGTGACGAATGATTCTCTCTGTTGCCCCGTAGATGCGCTTGACGTACTCTATCCCCGGCAATCGAGAGATAAGACCGTGAGGCGCAATCGAGCGCACGCGGCGTGACGTCATCAACACTGCAAAAACCAAGAACCCTCCAAGAACAGCCAGTGAGAAGATGCCCAACTGAGCCAAAGTGGGATCATCGCTACCAGTGAAGCTCATTATGCCAGCAACGACCAGAAGTCCCGACAGCCCCACGATCCTGTCCAGCAGTATGGTCGTAACAGCTTCGGTCTTTCGCTCAGTGTGCAGAGCAGTGCTGTAGGCCTTGAACACATCTCCTGCCGTCGAACCGATCATGAAGACGAAGTTCAAGAAGTTTCCGCCAACCGATATCTTGATGGCCTCCCAGAAGGTGAGCCTAATTTCCTGCGCTCTGAGCATCAGCTGAAAACGAAACGACTGCAGCAGTGGCACGGGAGCAAACAGCAGAATAGCCAAGAGCAAGTGCCTGGGGCTGCTGCGTCGAAAGGCGGTGCTTAAGCCCCGCTCAATGCGCGGGTTACCCTCCGTGTCCAGGGCGAGGCGATCGTATTGAACTTCGAATTCCTCGTTTCCATCCAATACTGTCAGGGTATCCTGGCTCTCGGAAACCAAACGAACGGTTTTTTCCCCAGCGTCATCCTTCAGCACGACCTTATCGTGGAAGGTCAACCCTCGCACAGCCACGGCGACGAAGATCACACATACCAGGACACGAAGAGAATTAACTAGATACTGCCGGCGACGTTTAGTCATCGTTGTCTACCTGCTGCCCCACCCACAAGTAATTGCCCTGCTTTCACTCGGCGAGGTAGCGGAATCGGGTGCATGTTAGGAACGGCGCACGCGTGCTACTGCTCACCCTCTTGTACCTCCAAACTTGGAAATCGGCCACACAGCTGCTGCAGTTGGGTCCGATCAACAACGATTTCCATCTCCACGTCGGAATCGACGAATCGCTGCTCCTTCACCTCTGCGAGACGATTAAGCAAGGTCATGAGTTTTCCATCTGATGCTGGAAAGCGTACGGCCACTCGTAGGATCTGCCCATGCATGGCACGGACAACATATTCCACGACTTGGTCAAGACCGCGTCCTGTCCTGGCGGAGATGGGCAACGCCGGCTCGAACTTGGCGGCCAACACATCCAAGAGAGCCAAATCCTCCGCGACATCCACCTTGTTCAGCAGAGTCAGTACAGGGCTATCGGCGCAGCCCAATTCAGCCAAGACCCCGTTCACGACCTCGGCCTGCCGCAGGGCTTCTCTTGCCGAAGCATCAACGACATGAAACAGGAGGTCCGCGTGAATGGCCTCTTCGAGAGTTGCTTTGAAGGAGGCTACGAGTCTATGTGGTAAATTCCTAACGAAGCCGACAGTATCACTGAGAAGAGCGTGCCGGCCACCGCCCAGGCTCCACCGTGCTGTTTTGGTGTCGAGCGTTGCGAAGAGCTTATCCTCGGCGTCCTGTCCGACATCAGTGAAAGCATTCATCAGCGTGCTCTTTCCGGCGTTGGTATATCCAACAAGAGACACTGTAAACTGGTCTGAACGCGAGCGTACCTCTCTGTTCTTTCGCTCGTCGATTCTCTTTATTTCACGGCGCAGCTGAGTAAGTCTATCGCGTACTATACGTCGATCGACCTCAATCTGGCGTTCGCCGGGACCTCTCGTGCCAATACCTCCGACAACACCAGCGCCACTTCCTCCACCTGCACCGGCAATTCGTTCGAGATGAGTCCACATACCGCGAATTCGAGGTGAGGTGTACTCCAATTGGGCAATCTCGACCTGGAGTTTAGCCTCATGAGTCTGAGCTCGTGAAGCGAATATATCCAGGATTAGCTCGCTTCGATCGATCACGCGCAGTTTGGTCATCTGTTCAAGAGACCGAATCTGAGCCGGACTCAGTTCATCATCGAAGATAATTAGGTTTGCACTGGATGCCTGTGATCGTTCAATTAGCTCCTGTACCTTGCCCTTGCCGATGTGTGTGCGCGGATGTGGCGACATCCGTTTCTGAATCAAGCCATCGACATATTCAGCGCCAGCCGCTTCTGCAAGAGCCTTCAGTTCACCGATGGGGTTGCGAGGATTGGTAGCAGCGGCGTTTTGAGGTGTGATTAGCTTGACCAGGATTGCCCTCTCCTGTTCAACGGATTTGTCTGTCTGCCTTAAGCCATCCACAGCCAATGCACACCTTCAACTACGTAGGGTTTTTACAACAACGCGCCACATGCTCCCGCCCAAGCCGCAGTCGGGCCAGGATCACTCTATTCGTGGTCTCCCAGAATGGTAAAACCTATAGTTGGGTTCTCAGGGAATGCGAGGCCATAGCGTTGACTCATGCCAATTCCTCTTCGCCGCTTTCCCGCTCGTAGTTCAGAATCTTCTCGTTGCGTCTGGCATGTCTCCCGCCCTCAAACTCGGTTTCCAGCCACAGTGATACTATCGAATTCATGAGGTGCTCCCCCACAAGATCAGCCGGCAGACAGAGCACATTAGCATCGTTGTGCTTGCGCGACAGTTGGGCAGTCAATTCGTCGTGGCACAAGGCCGCCCGGATACGGTGCACCTTATTGGCTACGATCGACATCCCCAGGCCGGAACCACAGATGAGGATCGCCCTGTCATTCTCGCCACTCTTGACCGAGTTTGCTGCCGGAATAGCAGTATCGGGATAGTCACAACTATCAGCACTGTTGCAGCCGAAATCCCTAACTTCGTGACCCGAGTCGGACAACAACGCCTTAATCCGCTGCTTCGCGCCAAAACCTCGATGATCACTGGACAACGCTATTCTCATAAGCCTATCTCCGCAAGTTTCCGCTCCAAAGCGGAACCGATGCGCTCCGCACAATCCACGTAGACTCCCACTGAGCATCCAAACGGATCGGAAATTTCCTCATCCCCACCGAGCAATTCGGCCCGCTCCGCCGCTTGTGGAGACAATGATAACACCGCATCAAGGTGCGCCCTGGTCATGCAGAACACATGATCAGCCTGGTCAACCATTTCCGCGCTTAACCCGCGGGCCACGTGTTTACGCAAATCCAGTGAGCGAGCCGACATTGCCTCCAAAGCGCCCTCTGAAGCAGGCGATCCGCCACAACAGCAGGAGCCAGCGGACTGTACGAACACTCCTTGGCCGCCCAATTCATCGACGTCGCATCCCAAGTGGTCCGCGATACGCCGGCGACACATCGCCTCTGCCATCGGACTGCGGCAGGTGTTTCCACTGCATACGAAGAGAATGTTCAAAGATCCGAACCGTTCCAGAATCCGCGCATCGACCACCCCTTCTCGAAGGACATCGTATCCCGCTTCTCCAAGTTTAACAACGGTCGATGCCTGAGCGTATCGGCAAGCACCACCGTTTATCAGAAGATCCACATCGTCGCCTAGCTCGGCGATCACTTCGTCTGCAGTCCGAGGAGGGGACATGGTAGCCCTGTTGGCGCTAGCTGCAACAACGGGAGCCGCGACTGTGGAGAGCAAATCCAGGGCGATTTTGTCTGCCGGGCAGCGAATGCCCACAGTCTCTTCGAAGTAGAGTAGATCCAGGCATTGAGTGCCGAACTCCTGCACGGCCTTGGACTGCTCAGCGTCAGTGACAGAGAAGACTATAGTGACCGGCCCTGGCCAAGCCTTGCGAACAAAACGCCGGGCATAGCCGGACATCGTGGGCACATAAAGAGAAGCGTCCATTGAGCGGCCGATGTGTACCGTAAATGGCTTGGTCTCGGTTCGTCCCTTGACTTCGCGCAAACGAGCGACAGAGTCTGGCAGGTCTCCCCGCGTTCCGACTCCGTAAACGGTTTCTGTGGGAAAAGCAACTAGCCCCCCGTTGTGGATTATCCGGGCAGCGTAGTTTATCGAATCCCAATAATCCCTCTCACCATTAATCTCGATTACTTCTGTCGGCATCAAGAACACTCCGGGAAACGATTATCAGCACGCCCTATTGGAGTGTCAAGAAACGCGGCATGCTGCGGTGCGACAGGAATCAGCTTGATCAGACATGCGATTAATCCACGGGGATTGAGAAACACAAATGCCAAGAATCTCGAGCGTAGCACGAGAAAGTCAGACGGGAAACACGATCGCCGAGCTGGAGGGGTGATGCAATAACCGGGCTAGCACATCGGCGGCGGGCAAGCGCAATCCTTCTGTTCCTCCGAGAACTCGGACAGCCATTGCCCAAAGGCACTATCGGCCGCCACTATCCAGCGTTGGTAGTCGCGTTCGAGTTCTGTGACAACCGGCTCTGTATCCTGAGCAGCAAGAATCGTCCACTCCTCCGCATACGCCTGCTCAGAACTATTTCCTACGGCAAGAGAGTTCATCGCACACCTCCCCCAGGGTAGCTACAACTGTTCGAATGGAGCAAGCCCATTTCAAGTGCACCGTCTGGATCCGGGTTGCCTCGGGTAGACTTCCGATGTCTGACGCTACGCTTGAACGAACACCGCTCTAACAATGGCCCTGCCCCACATTCCTGCTCAGCCACCGGCGATTTTTCGATTGAGCAAGCGCTTGCTGCACGATGCCTGACCGGGCTGACGAATGGCCTGTTCTGGGATGCCGCTGTCACCGCTCACGCATCAGCGATCAGCTGCGTCTGCTCGCCGAAAGCCAAGAGAAACATGTGTCAAGCAAGGTAACATAGCAACAACGGGAGGAATTGTTAATCGCAAAACACGGGGGAAATCACCCCCTTTTTGGCGGAAGCAACAAACTGGTTTTGAGTCAAGCAGGAATATCAATTGTAGGGGGATCAGAGAAGCGGATTCTCGTGAGCAGATCTGAACCGATAGTTCGTCTGTTCACACTGACTGCCCTCAAGCTCGTTTTGACAGTCGAGCAGCCTCCCCCTTCACAGCCAGTGATGGCATGTTGCCCCCCAATGAGGATAGGCGCAGTAAACACGTAAGCCTCATCAAGCAGCTTCCTGTCGCGGAATGATCCGATCAGTGCACCGCCTCCCTCGACAAGGATGTTTGTCATTCCGCGGCGTGCCAGCTGGGCCAAGGCGGCTTTCAGGCTTACGCGTTCCGCAGCAGCCCTACAGGGAAGCAGGATTAATCCGGCCTTTTCGAGCCGGCGTGCCTTCCTGCTTTCGGCATCCAACGCAGAGGAGGTAGTCATAATGAGAGTTGGTAGTTGGGTGGCCGTGCTGACGAGTTTGGCACGTAGCGGAACTCTCAGATGGCTATCGAAGATAACGCGAGCTGCGTGGCGTTTGATTCGCACGTCACGGGCGTCAAGCATCGGATCATCCGCGAGTACCGTTCCCACACCAACGACGACCGCGTCGACTCTGGCACGCAGCTGATGCACGATGCGTCGTGATTGGTCGCAAGAGATCCATCTGGAATCGCCTAAGCGTGTGGCGATCTTGCCGTCAATGCTCTGGGCCCACTTGGCGATCACATAGGGTCGGCGTTGCAGAATCCGCGTCAAAAAGGGAGCATTCAGTTCGGCGGCATCGGCAGCCAGCAGCCCCTGGTTCACATCGATTCCTGCACGGCGCAGCTCTCTGCAGCCTTTACCGGCAACTTCGGGGAACGGGTCGAGGTGGGCAACGACTACGCGAGAGACCCGCGCATCGATAAGCGCCCGACAACACGGAGGGGTTTTTCCATAGTGGCTACAGGGCTCCAGCGTCACGTACGCGGTGGCCCCAACAGCTCTTGAGCCAGCTGATTTCAGTGCCTCGACCTCTGCGTGCGCCTTGCCGAATTTCCTATGATACCCCTCGCCAACAACTCGCCCCTGTCGTACCAGCACGCAGCCCACCATGGGATTGGGCTCGACTCTGCCAAGCCCGCGTTCGGCAAGAGCGAGTGCACGTCGCATCTGTTTCTCATCGAAATCTGAAAACAACTGTGTCCCCTGCCAGCGGTCCATTGTGGGGCGAATTCACTCCGCCCCTGAACAGCCGCTGGTTTTACCTTGACCGGATTGTGCTTTGGCCATCACTCCGAAACTGAGCAGGAGAACGGCGACACCGACGACCAGGTAAGCATCTGCAACGTTGAAGATCCAGGGCCACAGATCCTTGCCCGCGATTTGCGGCTTGAACTTGAGAAAATCACGAACGACGCCAACGCGGCGTGTCTGGCCAACGAGTTCCGTCGACCCTAGGCGAAGAACTCCCTGCTGATCGGCCCAGGGCTTGATCTGTATCACGTTTTCGTCGTCACTGGGTAGGATTGTCCCGAGAACGGAGTGTTCAGGGTAATGCTCTGTTGCCCTCAGGGTGACCATATCATACTGATTGAAAGCGCGGTCATAGAGATTTCCCATAGCGCCGGCCAATATCAATCCCAAGGCGACGTGTACAAGTCGGTGCTCTGGCCTTGTTCCGGCAAAGAGATAGACAACAAATCCCAACGCCACGAAGGACGCCACGATGAAGAAGAGAGCCTTGCCCGGCGCGAAGCCAAACAGGGCGCCGGGGTTCAGAGACAACTGCAGATCCAGAAGCCCAGGAATCCATTCACGCGACACCTCCGGTGTCAATTTTGAAAAAGCCCAATCCTTCGACCAAAGGTCGGCAGCAAGCCCTGCAACCGCGATTATCCATAAACGCATGTGAGCGGAGATGCTGAGCAAGGCGCTTGCTTCTGCACGCTCTGCGGAAGCGTCACCGGCTGATTGACTACAGACAGGAGAACACATGAATCGGCAAGACCAATCTATGCCCGGCCAGTTTCCAGCTGCCGCGCATACTCTATGCAATACTTGGCCCAGGGCTTTGCACGCAACCGAGCGATGGTGATGGGACGATGGGTAACCAAGCAAACGCCGTAGGTACGGTTATCTATCCTCGACAAGGCCTCATCGATCTCACGAACAAGATGCCGCTCATTGGCAATAAGCCCCAGAGTGAAATCCTGTTCCCAATTGTCGCTGCCAATGTCAGCCATGTGAATGGGCATGCTGGACAAATCGCCAGCAGAATCCTGTCTGCTTCGCCCGAGAGCGTCTTTGGTCAGTGTCCGAACGTCGCCGAGCAGTTCACGGCGCTTGCCCATGAGCATTTCCCGGAACATCTGCAGTTGGGCATCGGTGAGGTGAGTCTTGGGCATCTCCTTTTCCGGTTCCAGGCCGTCGTCCGCCGAAGTGGCCTGCATCGCCGCATCGAGTATTGAGAGTTTCTTCTTGCGCTTGGCTGGAGAGCTTTTCTTGGCACGGGGCGCCGTTGTAGAAGCGGTCTTGGCTGACTTGGAAACTTTGGCTGTCTTCTTGGCGGCAGATTTTTGTTTGGTGGGCGTCTTCTTTCCTGCCGTCTTCTTCTTAGAAGTCTCCTTGGGAGGATTCTTCTTGCTTCTCGTTTCAGCCTTTTGAGCGGTCTTCTTTCCAGCAGTCGACCTGCTCTTGGCCGAATCCGTAGACGCGGCAACTCGCCCCGCTTTCTTGGCCTTGCCGGCAACTGTCTTCTTCTTCGCCACAACTGGTCTCCGAGAAACGGTCGAAATCGACGTAAGCTACTGCAAACAAAGGGCTACGCTCATGCGAAACCTGCGGAGTATATGTCTGCAGGTGGCCTGTGTCAAGGATAGGACAAGGCCTGGCAACAGCTGCTACTGGTGCCGCCGCAAGTAGACCTCCAAGACTGTTTCTCGGTCGATTACACCGGGAAGCTCAAACAGCAACCGATCGCGCGAGTCCCTGGCTGTCCTGTCCAAAATGGCATAGTCGACGTAAACCCACGCCTCCATACCCTCTGAACCGCTGACCAGAAAAACCGGATTTACAAGAGCCCGGTCGCGTCCGTCAAGCCGCACCTGAACACGATTGGAATCAGTGAACAGAGCAAAAAGACCCTGTTCCTCACAGAAGCCATCGCCATCGGCGTCGCCCTCCGTAGACCGGTCAAGGCTACCGACCTCAAACTCCGCATGTGGCCTGTAGCAGTACGAAACAGCTGCTGCACGTCTAGCTTGCCTGCCGCAGTTGCCCGCAGGCCAGACGTTCAGCAGACTGTGCCAGCGGTGCGATGGAAGATTGGATGCTCTGCCGGCTGCCACTAGCTTGATATGTGCCACAGTTCCAGAAGCTCCTCCACCTCTTCGCTCGGCGCGGAGCTGAGTTACCATGCTGGAGTCATGCAAGACCCACAGCAGTCCGCTGTCAGGGGCAGTCGTGGTCGCCCACGCATATCCCAGCGGTTGCAGCGTGGGTCGATCCTCACGATCGCCCGGTCTGTGGACTCCGACGGGAACCTGCCCGTTGTCAGCTATATTGACGCCCAACCCTATGCACAGCCCTTCCGTGTCGTCGTGCAGTCCTTGACAAGCCACAGCAACATGCACGTCCCCTGATGCGTAGATGGTGTATTTCCAGTTTACCGAAGGAGCGACAGAAGATAGGCCCTCTGGCAAGCTACCAGTGGACCAGTCACTCTCGACTACTATGCGAACGTCGTTTGCCTCCGTAACTCGTTGACGGGCAAGCACGGCCTGATTACCAGAGAGCACGGCAAGCAGATTGTCTTGGCCAGTCGCGGCATGTTTTCCTTCGCAGTCGCTGAGAAGTTGAAGTTCCGGCCCTAGTACCATTCGCTCCGGGACCAGATTTCGTGCCCGCAGTGGGTCGTTTCCCAGATCATACCAGCCTACTATCTGCCCTTTGGAAAAAACCAATTCAAAGCGTCCCACAGCGCCTACAACGAACCGTCTGCCGCATTCTGCCACATACAAGCTGCCCGCTTGACCTTCGGCGCTACCGAATACCTCGACCCGATTGTCTGCCAGAAGCAGATCGTCGAGGACCAACTCCACAGTTGATGCCTCGTCCGTTCCTTCCGAAGTATCAGGTATTGACCATCTGATCTGCCGAACATCATCCAGCGCCAGCACATCGCCAAGATCGCCAAGATCCACGCGTACTAGGTTCCACCCCCTCGTCAAAGGGATCAGCGAGGCGGCCTCGGAAATAAACTCTCCCTTGCCGGATACTACCGTCAACTGCAGTACGACTTCCTGGGCGTCGGCAGTGCCTGCAGCACCTTGAGTTCCAGAGGCAGGTTCACCACCACAGGGCTCCCAGAAGATGTTCATCAGCAACAACCCATACGGCCGCCAATCGCGTTTCAGGACCCAACGACGAGCGTTGTCGTTGTCTGCGATCAGGACAGTCTTGCCGACATCAAAAACAGCCCTCAGCCCCGTGCCGCCAGTTTCGGCGACACCGAGGCCTTCCGCGGCCTCCAAACTGCCACTGCCCACGGGCTCCATGCGAAAGAGTTGTGTATGCCCTGAGAACTCAAAATCAGCGAGAACCGCAAACCGGCCCTCCTCCAAATCTGCATATGTTGCTCTCAACACATCAGATTGCGTGTCAGCTCCGCCGAAACCCGTCGCCTCATCGTTCGCCCGTTTCCAGTCGGCACAACCACACAAAACCACTAGGAGAGCGCAGGAGCCAACCATCCACAAGCGATGCGAACGTTCATGAATCGGGGTCGACGTAGGGGAGGTAGAGGTAGTAGCCAAAACCGGCTCCTTTGCCACAGGACGCGGTTTCGATCCAGGAACGGCAGAAGAAGACAAAAAGAATGCCCGGGACTGGAATCGAACCAGCACGCCCTCGCGGGCACATGGCCCTCAACCATGCGCGTCTGCCAATTCCGCCACCCGGGCTTGGAAGTCCTAGCAGGGCCGACAATGCCAGCCCTGAGTTAATTTAGACGGGCATGGTAGGACACCGTTTTATCAGTGTCAACGGGGCCATATAGCAAAAAAGATCCTCGATTTTCCACTTTGTTTCCGCCGAGAATCCACTTTGGGTATACTTGCTCGTTGCACTCTGCGATTGGTCGTAGAGCTACACCGTGCGGATTGTTTTCACCCAGAGGTTAATCAACATGCCGCTCAAGCCCTACAAGACTACCGGTCCTGCCGAGGAAACTTGGCGGGTATTCCGAATCATGTCCGAGTTCGTTGAGGGATTCGAGATGCTCGGGTCACTTGGTCCGGCCATCAGTGTTTTCGGCTCAGCCCGCACACCGGAGTGCGACCCATACTACAAGTTGGCTGAGCAACTCGGAGCAGAGCTGGTCAAGCGAGAATTCGCTGTGATAACCGGTGGTGGCCCCGGGATAATGGAGGCAGCAAACAAGGGAGCGTACGAGGCAGGCGGACAAAGCATCGGCCTGAACATATACTTACCACAAGAGCAAGCCGCCAACCGCTACCAGACAATATCCCTAGATTTCCGCTACTTCTTCTGCCGCAAGCTCATGTTCATGAAATATGCCACCGGGCTGGTTTGCTTTCCCGGCGGCTTCGGCACCATGGACGAGTTCTTCGAATCAATGACCCTGATTCAAACCGAGAAAACAGAGCCCTTCCCTGTCATGCTCGTTGGCGAGGAGTTTTGGAACCCCCTCGTCGATTGGATCCGTGACTGCCAATTGGAGAAGTACAATTACGTCAGCGACGGTGACCTCGACTTGTTTACCATTACCGACGATGTTTGTGCGGTCGCGGATCGCATGCGGGAGCACGCGGAAAACAAAATCCGCCAGGCGGAAGAGACTGCCGACAGCGCAACGCCCAATTGGCAACTTCCGCTAGCCGATGGAACGTATCAGGGCAAGCCACCGACGGGAACTCCAGCCCCCAAGAGGCCGGTCGACGATTTTGACAGCTAGCCGCACCCCGAGGCGGACAACATCCCAGAGCAAGCTCTGTTCAAACAGAAAACGTCTGGATCCCGGTTCTCTCCTGTAGATTCTCAGTGCTTGGCACAGCGCTTGGACCTGCAACGCCATAGGATAAATGGGTCATGAGACAGTCGAGCCACAGGCCCGACTGCTCATAACCCTTGTCCCATGTCTCCAACCCGCCACCTTCCAAATACCGCCTACCTGCGGAGGAGCAAGTTCAAGGCAGACCGTTCGAGCACCGGGCGGATCGGTATTATGCGATCCTCTTGGGACACACAGGCAGTCAACCCGGGGGCTGCTCTGAGTGCTCTTGCTCTCCCCCGTCCCAGACCTGGCGCTGCCAGAGACTGTTGTGGCGTGCGGTCCCTGCATAATGAATAGGCGCGAACTGCTGGATTGCTGACACAGAATAACGCTCCACGTGTCGGCACTTCCGTCCCATTCTCGCGGCGCTCGCCGAACAGCAACAGATTATCGCTGCATCTCCTTTGACAACAATATGTTGCGGCCACTAGCCAGCTGCGTTGATTGCGGAACGGAAGAAGCCGGGACTAATGCGCCGCAAGTGAATACGTCTGAGACAGCAGAAGGCACACACCGTTAATGAGGCAAGGAAAATGCAGACAAGAATGCTCTTAACAGTCTGTTGCGCTCTCGCACTGGCAGCGGTGGCCGCAACAACAACCGGCAATCCGCCTGACGACGACGCACGAGCAACGATCAGCACTGTGCTAATGCTCTCCGATAGCATGGACGGTCAATCCTTCGGACCAAGCAGGGTGCTGGCAAGGCGAGCATCAGCACCTGATCTGGAGCGACTGCCTGACGGAAGCATCGTCGCGATCTTCGACTACTCACCAGTCAACGACGAAAGGCAGACAGTCATCTGTGCATCGACTTCCAATGATGAAGGAGCGTCATGGTCACCTATCCGACGTTTGCGAATATCTCAAAAGGGTAAACCGGTGAGAGGTCAACATGCCGACATCGTCCGCGTGGGAAGCACAACGTATCTACTGTACTTCTCCGCGGAATCTACAAAAGGCCACTCTGTACGATGCGCGATTTCACGCGGCGGAAAAGACTTCGAGGTTGTCGATGCGCGAATCCCCATACGCAGTTGGAGAGAACTCCATCCCATGGCAAAGGCATCGAGCAGGCGACTCCACTTGTTAGCTGAGGTCGCGGGTGCATCTGAAAACTCATTCACCAGATCCGCTGAGCCATCAACTGTGCAACACCTAATCTCCCATAACGGTGTAACCTTCACGAAGCTGGCCAACGAACGGATATCAGGGGCTTCCTTTATCGGATGCTTGCTTGCGCACGCCGGCGAAGTTTCGGCTCTGGTCAGCGCGGCTGATGGCATTCGCGAAGCAACAATCGACAGAAACCGAACGTGGCAAACAGGGAGCCGTATGCTTGCCTCAAATGGTTGGGATTCAGCATACATACGCAAGGCTCGTGAGGGCGCACTATTGCTCTACTGCATACCCAACACCGCTGCCGGCGACACAAAGGGAAGCCTTGTCTCGACACAAGCCGATTGGAGCAGTATCGATTCACTAAGCATACCGAATCCGGCGGATAAGGGTATTGGGTCACCAGACGCAAAAGGCTATCCGGATGAGACCTTCCTGGAGGAGGACTTGGATGTCAGCGTTGACGGGCAACTCCTTGAGGATTTTGCTCCGACTCCGGACTTTCTCAATCAAACACACTATGTTGACTGGTTTCTGAGTTTCTCCGGAACAAGCGCGCCGGACAACGTGGCGGACACCTATGCCTCGATCATGTCCTCTGCAAGCAATGGAGATTCTGAGTGGCCTGTCTTCAGCGATATGGTCAACGATGGCTTCTATTCCGCGGGCAACGGAGCCATCATCTGGACATCTCAAGACTATCCACATTGGGAAACATCAAGACTCCAAACGCAACACTTGCTCGATGCTTTCAGAGAAGCCTCCAAACAGGTGGAATATGCAACCGCCGCAAACTTTGCTCCTGGGGGCGAAGGCAGTGACGAGGAGCCTCTGCTTATTCAGCTGCAACTTCCCTCACTCAGCAAGCATCGCACACTGGCCAAGGCAACTCTGGCCAACGCATGGCGAGCTGATGACTCCGGAGTAGTCCCTCCTCAGCAAATGACCGACGCAATCGAGACTGTCCTCCGCACGGCGGACCATTTGCATCAAGGCGCGACCATCATCGAGCAACTAGTTGCCCTCTCCGAGGAGAAGCTCTGTCGAGAAATGGCGACGCAGGCACTGCATCAGGGAATCTACGACAGTCATGACGGCTTGCGGAATGCATATGACGTGCTCAGCAAGTACGATCAACAATTGAAGGACCCCGCAAAAACTCTTCCCGGTGAGCATGCGATGACAATGCAAATCATCCAACACATCTTCTCACCCGCGACGCCCGATGGAGAACCACAGCTCAATCAGGAGCGAATGGAGGAACTCATCGGGCTCATCACAGAGGATCCGGGAGCGATAAGCAGACTGCGCGACCTGACAAGCGATGACATTTACAGCACCATTGCAGAACTGGACGTCTACTTCCACGACGTGGCTGAAAAAATGCGCGTTGGGTATCCCCAGGTGCGCTGTGCAGACATCGACGTTCTCACGGAGCAGACTTGTGAAGTCAGCCCGGTCGCCAACATAATGCTGCCTTCATTCGGCCGCGTACACACACTGTTCGCTCGTGGTGAGACTCATAGACGAGCAACGCAGCTCAGCTTCGCCATCCACCTTTACAGGAGTGAGACAGGAAGATGGCCAAAGTCGCTCGACGAGCTTCCAGAGAAGTACGGTCGCCAATGCCGCATCGATCCGTTCACGGGCAACAGTTTCGGATATCAGCTCGACAACAACGCCCCTTGCATCTACTCACTCAGTGAGAACGCGATTGACGATGGAGGTATTCACTCACAGCGTTGGAATGACGAGGCAGGAGAGAATGAGTCCGACGACTTTGTTTTCTGGCCTCCCCAGACACACTAAAGCGTTATTCGCCGAATCGTCCCGCCAACCAATGAGAATTCACCGGGAATGACCGGGATTCAGCCGCTACACTTGGATGAAGCTTGCTCTAGCCTTTGATTACCCCTACCGGACGCAGTTTCGCAACCTTCTTCGTAATGCGTGCTCCGTCCAAGACTTCAACTACCTCGCTGACGTCCTTGTAGGCCTCCGGTTGCTCCTCATCCAATCCCTTGCGGCTGGTTGCCCGAACGTAGATTCCCCGAGCAGCCAACTCCTTGGCGATCGACCGCCCCTTGGCGGCACGAATCGCAGCACCTCGCGACATCAAGCGCCCTGCTCCATGACAGCTGCTGCCGAATGTCTCCGCCATAGCCGCAGGCTCTCCCGTCAACACGTAGCTGCACCTGCCCATATCTCCGGGAACCAACACGGGTTGGCCAATCCCCCTGTAGCGTGCAGGAACTTCAGCATGCCCCGGTGGAAAAGCACGAGTGGCCCCCTTGCGGTGCACGCAGAGCTTGGTTGGTACGCCGGCAATGTCATGGGTCTCCAGCTTGGCGATGTTGTGGGCAACATCATATACCAGGTGTAAACCCAAGCGTTCCGCCGAACGTCCCAATACCGAGGAGAACACTTCCCTCGTCAAATGTGTCATTATCTGCCGATTGCACCATGCGTAGTTGGCGGCAGCGGCCATTGCACCGTAATATCGTGATCCCTCAGGTGAGTGTAGTGGGGCACAGACGAGCTGGCGATCTGGAAGGTCGATCCCGTATTTCTTCGGTGCGCTCCGTAGGTCACGAATAGCATCCTCGCATACCTGATAACCCAATCCTCGAGACCCCGAATGAATCATCACTGCAACTTGCCCTAAAGCAAGCCCCATGACCGAGGCTGCTCGTTCGTCAAACACCTCATCAACAACTTGCACCTCAAGAAAGTGATTGCCGCTTCCAAGAGTGCCGCATTGTGGCTCGCCTCGCGAATAAGCGCGATCCGAAACATAATCGGAACGAGCTCCTGACAAGCACCCGTTGCCTTCCGTCATCTCAACATCCGAGGTCCATCCATACCCCTTGCCAACGACGTACCCCACACCGTCAGCCATTAACTTGTTCAACTCCTGCCTCTTGAACTTGATCCGCCCACCCTTGCCCACTCCGCAGGGCACGGTCTTGAACAACTCATCGACCAAGTGTGAAACCTGAGATTGAATATCTTCGAACATTACGTCGCTACGGATAAGTCTTACACCGCAGTTGATGTCATAGCCCACACCGCCCGGACTTATGACGCCGCCCTGTGCCGGATCAGTCGCAGCAACACCACCTATTGGAAAACCATAACCCCAGTGGATATCAGGCATGGCCAACGACCTGCCCACAATGCCCGGCAGGCATGCTACGTTAGCCACTTGCTCCGGAGCCTTATCCCGCCTGATGTGCTCTATCAGGGCATCACTCGCATACACTATTCCGTCAACGCTCATTCCCGGCTTGGAGGATTTCGGAACAAGCCAACGGCAATCATCCAAACGCTCCAGAGGACCTGTGTAGTGTTGATCCGCTGCGGTATTGTTCTTGCTCATCACTATCCACTCATGGGCGACAGCCCGTCATATATCGACAATGAACACGGCTACGTACGCGCCATCAACTTCCTGCAAAGTCAAGTCGTGATAAGTCACCGCCTTCACTTCGCGCTCGAATTCGCTCGCACCATCATCGACGAGCGCCAAAGTTACGTTGACGCGCAGCGCTCGATCAGAATATTCGTCAACTTCAACAGCGTCTGCAATCAGCCCTTCTTGGACGAACAAGTAAAGCAACTCTGCCAGAAAGTCCCGCAACATAATCTCCGGATCGTCATCACGAAACTCAAAGCTCTGCTGCCGCCCCAAACCACCTCCCCGAAGCTGCCCAATCACTGAGTAGAGACCTTTAGCAGCCACGAAGGGCAACTCTTCCAGAGAATCGGCGTACAACCTAACACCAACGTCTGCCGTATGATCAAACAACTCGAATGACGCTCCCATATGCGCTTTCCTGCCTGTTGTATGTCAAAGCTCGACAAGAACCCACTCATCCGCCAAAGTCACTGTCTCTCCACAAAACCTATAGCACTTCGCTACAGCACTCACGACCGATTCCCCTTAAGGTTGTGGATTCCGGTCATTCGGTTACTCTTATCATACTCGGTGGGCTCGCGCCCGACCATAACATGGGCAACGAACAACAAATGTTGCAAGGCGAACGAAGAGATGGCGATCATGCGAACTAGAGAAAACGGACTTAGCAAGGCCCAAATGCCCGCACGCCGATTTAATCTGGCAATTGTCACCGTGTTGTGCTGCTGCGGTGTGGCTCTGGCGAAAACAGATGGTATGGCCATCCAATCGCCAAACCGCGTACTCGAACTCCAGTTCGGCATGAACGACGGTACGCCTATCTACCAAGTCAACAGGATGGGGCGAACTGTCATCGCCGAGTCACGGCTCGGTTTCATTCTGGAAGGAAACCTCTCCCTCGCCCAGAACATGAAGGTTGTATCGTCAGGCAAGAAGGCTATCGACGATGCCTGGACGCAAGTGTGGGGTGAAGAACGAGAGATCCGAAACAACTATACAGAACTGACCGTCCAAATGGTCGGGCAAGATGATGACCGTCTACAACTGACCGTAGTCTTCCGCGTCTTCGACGACGGCATAGGACTGCGCTACGTAATACCGTCGGCTCCAGCGGGCAAGGAGTTGGCCATCACCGACGAATTAACCGAGTTCGCCATGACAGGTGACCACCGCTGCTGGTGGATTCCCGCATTCGAATACAATCGTTACGAATATCACTACACTGACTCACCATTGAGCGCAACCAACCGAGTACACACACCAATTACCTTTGAAACGAAGGATCGTCTTTACCTGAGTATCCACGAAGCCGCCCTGACCGACTTCGCCAGTATGACTCTCTGGCGGAAGAAAGGCACCACGTTCGAAGCGGAACTCGTCCCTTGGTCCGACGGCATCAAGGTACGCGGCGCTACCCCGCTAACATCCCCCTGGCGCACAGTGCAGATAGCTGACACGCCGGGCGGGTTGATTGATAATTACCTTATACTCAACCTGAACGAACCAAACAAACTGGAGGATACGTCCTGGATTAAGCCGGGCAAGTATGTCGGTGTCTGGTGGGAAATGCACCTCAACCGCTCCTCCTGGGGATCAGGGCCAAACCACGGAGCAACTACGGAAAACACCAAGAAGTACATTGATTTCGCCGCCAAGAACGGATTCGACGGCGTCCTTGTCGAAGGATGGAACGTTGGCTGGGACGGCGATTGGACAGCAAACGGGAATGTATTCAGCTTCACCAAGGCCTACGATGATTACGACCTTCGATATCTCGCTGAGTACGCCCGCGAACGCGGCGTCCGCCTAATCGGTCACCACGAGACAGCTGGTGCTGTGGAAAACTACGAGCGGCAAATGGAGGGTGCCTATACTCTGTGCCACGACCTCGGAATCCGAGCAATAAAGACCGGTTATGTCGCCCACAGTCAGAATATCAAGCGTACGGATGAAAATGACAAGCAACACGGCGAATGGCACCACGGGCAATACATGGTTCGCCACTACCGCAAGGCCGTCGAAACCGCAGCGAAACACCAGATCATGCTCGATGTGCATGAGCCCATCAAACCTACAGGCATTCGGCGCACCTACCCAAACATGATGACCCGCGAAGGTGCGTGTGGCCAGGAGTACAACGCATGGGGCGGAGATCGACGTAATCCGCCTGACCATACTACGATCATCCCCTTCACCCGTCTGCTTGCCGGCCCCATGGACTTCACACCGGGAATCTTCGACCTCCTCTTCGAGAAATATCGCCCAAACGACCGTGTCAGCACTACTCTCGCCAAACAACTTGCTCTCTACGTGGTACTGTACAGCCCACTGCACATGGCCGCCGATCTTCCGGAGAACTATGAAGCGAATCCCAAGCCGTTCGAATTCATCAAGAAGGTTCCTACCGATTGGGATAAAACAGAAGTACTCAACGCCGCAATCGGAGATTACGTCACCATCGCTCGTAAGGACCACAACAGCAGCGATTGGTATCTCGGAAGCATTACCGACGAGAACCCTCGCGTGCTCAAAGTTTCCCTCTGTTTCCTGGAACCAGGCGTCCACTACGTTGCCGAAATTTATCGCGACGCTCACGATGCTGATTGGAAAACCAATCCTCATGCGGTCACTATTGAATCTCGCGAAGTGAACTCATCAACAAACATGTCACTGCGACTTGCCCCCGGCGGCGGACTCGCCATTCGATTTACGCCAATGAAGCAAGCCAAGGATCGCCTAACGGAATGAACGCCCCTCACCGAAGAACTCTGGTATTCACCATATGCGTTCCAGCGGCCTGTCTGGCCCTTGTCCTCGGCTTGGCTCTTCACCTTCCTCTTCTTTCCGCCTCCGAGACGGTCGGCAAGCCAGCCAATCAACGCTTCGCCGGCACTTCGAGTTGCCGTGAATGCCACGAGCGTTTTTACCAACTCTGGGCTCCGTCATACCACGGCTTGGCCATGCAACCGTATACGCCGCAATTCGCGTCCGAAAAGCTCTCGCCGCAGCCGACCCCGCTGGTCATTGCCGATCGAACATACTTGGCACAAATAGCACACGATCAGGGGTGGATCCTGGAATCCACTCCTAATGAGAAACGCAAGCTACCAATAAAGCATGTGCTTGGAGGAAAAAACGTATACTATTTCCTCACACCATACGAGAAGGGTCGCCTGCAAACTCTGCCCCTGGCCTACGATGTACAGAGAAGAGAATGGTTCGACACCGCCGCGAGTGGCGTCAGACATTTACCGAATACCCAGGACACCCCGCTGCACTGGACGGACAGTGCCTACACATTCAACACCGCATGCTTCGCCTGCCACGTAAGCCAGCTATCCACAAACTACGACGCCGCAACTGACAGCTACAACACAGTGTGGTCAGAACCGGGCATAAACTGTGAAACATGTCATGGCCCGTGTTCCGAGCATGTCCGAGTATGCAGGGAAGCACCTGATGGTCAACCCAAAGACCTCGAGATCATAGCCACAACAAACTTCACAACTTCACAGACAAACGACCTCTGCGCAACCTGTCACGCGAAGACAACGCCCCTGACGACAAGCTACCTCCCCGGCGCCCCCTTCTTCGACCACTTTGATCTCACCACTCTGGAGCATTTTGACTATTATCCTGACGGCCGTGATCTTGGAGAGAACTACTCCTTCACATCCTGGCGAATGAGCCCCTGCGTTCGTTCAGGAGAACTCGATTGCATGCACTGCCACACATCAAGCGGCAGATATAGATTTTCCGAATCCGAGGCCAACAATGCGTGCCTGCCCTGCCACGCCACGCGTGTCCGGCACGTATCCGAGCACTCACATCACGCCGCCGACAGCAAGGCCAGCCATTGCGTGTCCTGCCATATGCCCATGACTGAATTCGCCCGCATGCGCCGCAGCGACCACTCGATGCTCCCGCCTGCACCCGCCGCGACCATCGCTTTCGGTTCTCCCAACGCATGCAATATCTGCCACATTGACAAGGACGCATCTTGGGCTAATGCCAATGTGAGAAAGTGGCATGAACGTGACTACCAGGCGCCGGTTATTCACCGCGCCTCCCTCGTAGCCTCCGCCAGAGACGCAGATTGGGCAAAACTGCCGGCAATGCTCGCCTACTTGGCAAGTTCAAACAAAGACGAAATCACTGCGGCCGGCCTCATACGCCTTCTGCGCCACTGTCCAAACCCTGAATTGACATCAACCTTGCTCAAAGCTCTAAAGGATAGCTCACCACTGGTAAGAGCCAGGGCCGCAGAGGCTCTGGCCGACCGCCTGTCTCCGCAAGTTGTCGAAGCCCTTATCCTAGCCACGACAGACCCGGTCAGATTGGTCCGCATCCGCGCCGCGGCCGCTCTTGCCCCTATGCCTCGCCAATACGTCGCAACAGAGCATCGCGATCAACTGGCCAAGGCGTCCAAGGAATACGAAGAGTCTCTCCTCGTTCGCAATGACCACTACCTCTCCTACTACAACTTGGGAATTTACAGCGCTGATCGCGGCCATTACGACGCTGCCATAACCGCCTATCAGAAGGCCCTATCGCTCCAGCCTGACGATATCGCGACATACGTCAACCTTGCCCTTGCACACAATGTAATGGGAGACAACCAACAAGCCGAGCGCTGCCTGCGCCGAGCGTTGCAACTGGACCCCCTCAACCCCGCGGCCAACCTCAATCTCGCACTTCTCTTGGCAGAAATACAGCGCAGCGACGAAGCTATTGCCGCATTCCGTAAAACGCTCGAACTCGATTCCGCGTCGGCAGTATCGGCATACAACTTGGCCATCCTGCTTGCAGGCAAAAACTCCGCGGATGCTATCGACTTCGCCAGACAGGCTTGCCGAATCAATCCGGACAACCCCCGCTACCTATTCACTCTGGCATTCTATCAAGAGCAGTTCGCCTCCATCGACGACGCCATGAAGACGCTCTCCGCCCTTATTGAGAAACATCCTGACTACGCGGAAGCCTATAACCTCCTTGCCCAGCTGCACGTGAAGAAGGGCCAAACCGCTTCTGCCGTCGACATCTACCGCCAGGCGGCGGCCAACGACTCCCTCCCTCAGCAAACCCGCATCTACTTTGCCGCACAGGCGGAGAGTCTAATGGCAAACAACCATTAAGACTCGTTCCCAGCGACACAGCAAACACTCAACCACGCAGCAAACTACTTGCGACAAAACACAACACCATACACATCCACCGTTCACTGCTGTGCGAACCCCTACTACCAACCGCCGCTTCCCCAGAGCGGGTTCACTCCCCCCTTGACAGGTTCCTCGCCCTTAGTGTATCTTCTACACTAAGGAGCCCGCCCATGTTACGACAAACATACTGCACATCACTGGCACTACTGACGGACCTCTACCAACTCACCATGGCCTACGGCTACTGGAAGCTTGGCCGAGCCGATCAGCAGGCGGTCTTCCACCTCTTCTTCCGCAAACCACCCTTCAACGGCGGATACGCCGTAACCGCAGGGCTGGCCTACGTCCTTGAACTCCTCCGAGATTTCAGCTTTCAGCAAAGCGACCTCGACTACCTCGCCACCCTTACCGGAGCTGACGGCAAAGCCCTATTCTCCTCCGAGTTTCTCCATTACCTTCGCCAGCTTCGGCTCTCCTGCGACATACACGCTATGCCTGAAGGAACAGTTGCCTTCGCCGCCGAACCCATGATCCGAGTCTGTGGCCCCATACTTCAGTGCCAAATACTCGAATCCGCAATTCTCAATCTCATGAACTTCCAAACACTCACTGCAACCAAGGCCGCCCGCGTGTGCCTGGCCACTGGCGGCGACCCTGTCCTCGAATTCGGACTTCGCCGTGCCCAGGGAATCGACGGCGCCCTCACCGCAACCCGCGCCGCCTATATCGGCGGGTGTGCCGCCACCTCCAACGTGCTAGCAGGAAAGCTTATGGGAATACCTGTTCGCGGAACACATGCCCATAGCTGGGTAATGTCCTTCGACGACGAAGCCGAATCGTTCGAAGGCTACGCTCGGGCAATGCCCAACAACTGCGTCTTCCTTGTAGATACGTACGACACCCTTCAAGGAGTAAAAAACGCCATAGAAATAGGGCATACACTCCGCCGCCAAGGCCATAAACTTGTCGGAATCAGGCTCGATTCCGGAGATCTCGCCTACCTCAGCATCGAGGCCCGACGTATGCTCGATCAAGCAGGCTTCGCCGACACTGTCATCACGGCCAGCAACGACCTTGACGAACACCTCATCGAAAACCTCAAGATGCAAGGCGCCAAAATCGCCATCTGGGGCGTGGGAACCAAGCTGGCCACCTCGTACGACCAACCCGCTCTCGGCGGAGTCTACAAGCTCGGAGCAATCCGCAACAGCGAAGGCAACTGGCAACCAAAGCTCAAACTCTCCGAACAAGTTGCGAAAACAACTATTCCCGGAATCCTTCAGGTTCGCCGCTTCCGCAATCGCCAGGGACTTATCGCCGACATGATCTACGACGAATCCACCGGCATTGATCAATCAAGCACTATAGTCGACCCGGAAGACCCCTCCAGACGTCGCAAAATCGGGCCGGACGCCCAGGGAAAGGATCTCCTTATCCCCGTATTTCGCAATGGGCAAACACTCATCGAACAGGAGCCGCTTGAACAAATCCGCAGCCGCGCCGCCCAAGAACTTGCCGACTTACACCCGGGAATCCGCCGCCTCATGCACCCCCATCAGTATCCCGTTGGGCTGGAGCCAACCCTCCATGACCTCCGTCAGCAGATGATCGCCGGTGTTCGTGATTCCTCAACGACATCTCCAGAAAACGCCGGATAGCAGCGTTATGGCCAAGACACGCCCCACGCCCCACTGTTACGAATTTCCCAGAGCCGCACTGTCGGTCGACATTGTCGTCTTCGCTCTCGATGGGGACAATCTCAAAGTCATGCTCATCCAGCGAGGTCTCCAGCCCTATGCCGGCCAATGGGCCCTGCCCGGTGGATTCGTCCGCATACACGAAAACCTCGAACAAGCCGCCCGCCGCGAACTACACGAAGAAACCGGTCTCCACGACATCTACCTTGAGCAACTCTACACCTTCGGCGAACTCAACCGTGACCCCCGCGAGCGCGTCGTCACCGTCGCCTACTACGCACTCGTCAACCTCGAAGGACATGATGTTCGGCCCAGCACCGATGCCCGCAATGCCGCTTGGTTTTCCCTGGACAATCTGCCGAAACTCGCCTTCGATCACCACAGGATAATGAAAACCGCTCACGAGAGGCTCCGCAGCAAGGTCCGCTATCAGCCAATCGGTTTCGAGCTCTTGCCACAAAAGTTTCCCCTGAGAAAGCTGCAAAACCTCTACGAAGTAATCCTCGATCGCCGTTTAGATAAACGCAATTTCCGCAGGAAGATGCTGGCCATGGACATCCTCGTGGAACTCAAACAGGCGGAAAGGGATGTGGCTCACCGCGCCGCCCGACTCTACCGCTTCGACAAAAACAAATACGACCGCCGCACAAAAACCGGCTTCAACTTCGAAATATGATCGAATACGGACAACGCCCTCATGAAAACTCTCCTGCTCGTCGACATCCAAAACGATTTCATCCCTCCCGGGCCCCTGGCCGTTCCCCATGGACAAGAGGTCATAGCAGTGGCCAACAACCTCATCCACAAGTACCCTCTCGTCGTGGCCACCCAGGATTGGCATCCCCACAACCACCTCTCCTTCGCCAGCCAACACCCGGGACACAACATCGGCGATCTCATCGAAGTGGATGGCCTCCCGCAAATCCTCTGGCCCGACCACTGCGTACAGAACACCCCTGGCGCCGAACTCTGCTCTGGTTTGGATAAATCACGCATAGACCACATCATCTGCAAGGGCACCGACCGCACCATTGACAGCTACGGAGCCTTCTTCGACAACCAACATCGCAAAGAAACCGGACTCGATGCATTCCTCAAAAGCAGAAACGTCGACGAAATACACATAGCTGGCCTCGCCACCGACTACTGCGTCAAGTTCACCGCCCTCGATGCCGTCGCTCTCGGATTCAAAACCGTACTCATTACAGAGGCCGTTCGCGGAGTGGAACTCAAACCCGGCGACTGCGATAAGGCCATCAAGGAAATGATAAACGCCGGTGTGCGAATACTGAGAAAACTTCCCTTAGACCCTTAAGGCAACACCAAGGAGAAACCAATGACTATCCAGCCCGACTACGAAATACTCTATCAGGGAAAGTACCTCGCACTCGCCAAACGCGGCACTTGGGAATTCGCTACACGACCACAAGGCACCGGAGTAGTCGCCATCGTCGCCATCACCGATGACGACAAGGTCATCCTCGTCGAACAACATCGACCGCCCGCGGCCGGCCCTGTCATCGAACTGCCCGCCGGCCTCTCCGGAGACGAAGATGCCTCCGAATCACCTCTACAGGCCGCCAAAAGAGAACTCCAGGAGGAAACCGGCTACACCGCCGAACAATGGACCGAACTGACCACCGGCCTCTCATCCTCCGGACTATCCGACGAAACCGTCACCTTCTTCCTCGCTCGCAAACTGCACAAAACCTCCCCCGGTGGTGGCGTCGGCACCGAAGCCATAACCGTCCATGAAGTCCCCCTCAACCAAATTCGCCAATGGCTCGCAGACAAGACTTCACAAAAAACCCAATTCAATCTCAAACTTCTCGCCGGCCTCTACGCCGCTCAACAATACTGAATTCCCACAAACGAAAACAGCTGCCGACTTCGTCACCACTCGGCATGCAGCTTCGCTGTCTGAATCAATGTCTTGACGCCCATGTCCTGCGCCGACAGACCGGCACTATACGTAAGCTCCCCCCCGAAACTCAACTCAGATTCATCCAACGGTTGCGGCCCGCTTATCCCCACTTCCCATTCACCCATCGATTCCGGATACTGGTATTCATACACATACAAACGTTGCTTACTCCCACCATGCTTAATCACCATGCATTCCGACAAACGCAACTTGCTGGGCGGCCGACTATACTCATTTGGATGGCACAACCAACGAACAAGATCGGCTCTGGCCACCCTCTCCTGCTCCAGAAAACGCTTCGGAACGCGACTGAGCAGCCCAACGCCATCCAACAATTCCACCAACCCCAGAAGCGTGGCCGCGTTGCTGCTCAAAGCCTTGATCGCCGCATCCGTCAACTCAACACCCATCACAACACAAGACCGCGCAGCCGCCAGAGCCACAAACGGCGACTTGTCATGCATCGCGTCGCTCACCACACCAAGCAGCCGCTTACCACCGGTCGCCACCGGGAAAAACCTTGCCACGGCCGCAAGATACTCCTCATTACGCGCACGCCTGTGCCTGGACAGACCGGAACTCGATCGAACCTTCACCCCATACGCCCAATCCTTCAACACCCGGCCACTCAACGGCTTCACCGCAGCAGCCCCAATCGCCCCGGAATCGTAACAAGCCACCGCCAGCCGGTAGACATCTATGCGATACTCCTCCACCTGCAGCAATTCCAGAATACCCGGAAACATGACAGACGAATTCTTCGGATCACTCATAATGCCGAAGAACAGCATATCCGGAGCATCTCGTAGCTTCGGACGATGAGCCACCAACAGCTCCCGCAATACTCGCAGCGATTCCCGCGTATTGATGGAAACCAAAACAGATAGAGCTGATTGCCTTATCGCCGGATTGCTCGGAAGCTTTGGAAACACCCCATCTATAAATCCAACCGTTCTCTTGTCTGGTATGTCCTCCAACATGCTCAGCAGTGTGCTCCTGATATTGTCGACCTCATTTACCCGATCGTCAGGAAACTCCCGCAAGACCGCCTCGCAAAGCAATGGCCAGTCCCTCTTCTTCAACTCTACCTCATAGAGTTCTTCCAGCGCCTCCTCACGCTTGGCTCGCGACCGCTGCTGCAGCCGCTCCAGAATATCCTTCAGCCCACCTGACATGACCACCGGCCCTCCTCAATCCACGCAGCACACCTACTCACAGAGCCTTCAAGCACTTACCTCGCGACCCATCTCCCTCAATCCGCTCGCACTGCCGCATCGTAAGTCCAAACATAACGTCAAACACCAAGAATCTCTCGGAGAAAACCAGAAGCTGCACGCTTCACTCACCTGAGTTCCGAATTGGGACACCCGGTCAATAGAGGAGGTCGTAGAGCGACTTCTGCTCGGGGTCCATTTCGAGAAGTTGACGCTGAGATTCCGGTGCAGTGGGCAATCGGAAGGTCAGTTCATACATGTTCTGAGTCAGTTCGGCGGCTCGGGCTGGACTGAAGGAGAGACCAGCGGCAGTCAGGCGTCGTTCAAACTCCTTGTAGATTGTATAGGCAACGAACGCGACGAGAACGTGGGCTTCGATCCGACGACGACGACGGTGATACATTGGTCGGATTCGTAGATCAGTCTTGGATATACGGAAAGCTCGCTCAATCTGCCAAAGTTGACCATAATTCTCGATAACTTCGCAGGCAGGTAGATCGGTATTGGTGAGATCCCCCTTCAGGCCGTCCCACTTGGCAGCCTGTTCGATCTTCTGCTCATCAATCTCCACGGTGATCTTGCCGGTTAGCTTCAGGAACTTGTTGTATCCTCGCCGATTGAGATTCTCCTTTGTTAGTCGGCCGCTTCGAACTCGCTTCCTCAGCCGCTGTAGACCTCGCTCTCTGTTGTAGGCATCCTTCTTGGCTCGCTTATCCGAATATGCAACGATCAATCGACGCCCAGCATCGTGTCCGATCTCGACGTGCTGACCGGTTTGCAGGCCGGTACAGCGTTCAAGGATCGTTTCCTGCATGGCCTGACTTTCGTTGCGAATTCGGGCCGCGACGACGAAGGGATAGTCTTGGTCGTCCAGCGAATCTAGGTTGTCGTTACTGAGCATTGCAGCATCGGCGATTACAATGGGCTTACCGAAGTTGTACCGCTCGGCGATATGTTTCAATACCGGCAATAGCGTCTTTCCCTCAAACGTATTGCCCTCGAAGATGTCGTATCCGATTGGATAGCCACCTTTGCCGACCAGCAAACCAAGCATGATCTGCGGATTCTGGAACTTGCCATCCTTGGAAAAGCCGATTCGCCGCAGATCGTCCTCGTCTTCCGCCTCGAAGTACAAGCTGGTTATGTCGTAGAAGACGACGTTGATGGCCTTGAGAATCCCGCGGGAATGTTCGTAAGCAAAATGTTCGTAAGCAATCTGTTGAGCTTGGACGGAATACCGTTCGTTGAGGCGATCCAGAAACAGGTAGACGCTGTCCGGCGAGACTGTCTTGCCCTGATAGCGGTAGAGATAGTCGACCGTCTTGAGCTTGCTGGTCGGGTAGACCAGCCGAGTGATGACAATATCGCGGAATAGTCTTTCCGGAATCGCGTTGAAACCGATCTCGTCGAAAAGACGGCCGAAGATCAACTCTGGTCCCACCGTGCGAATGGATGCATTGCTTAAGGTTTCGACGAAGTTCAAGATGACAGCGTTATCTCGTTGGTCCTCCGGAAAGAGGTCGTACTGGCCGTGCCTGCGGGCAATGAACAACTCGCCCAACTCTACAAGGCGAGCCACTTCCACCGGATCAGTCGCCGTCCCCATGGTCTTGACTACCCGATAGCCGTTGGATTTGTCGATAATCTGAACGCTGATCGAGCCGGACTTGTTTGGCTTCTGACGCACAAACATCGCCCGATTCTACGCGCGAGACACCCAAATCCGAAACACCTCCCTTGTAAAATAAGAACCTATGAACGTTTTTCAGGGGCACTCGGAACTCAGGAAAGTAACGATCTCGCCAAGACTCTGCGCCGACTTTCCTTGACACAATAATAGGCCGCCCCACCCGTTCCACGAGAACAGGCAGGGCGGCAATCATGTATCAATCCTCTATCAAGTTGCTCAGAACGAAATGCTAGCCTCGTACGTTCACACTAATCAACAGCCTCAGGCTTCTGCTCCTCGGCCCTTAGCTTCCTTCTCATTGCCCGCGAGATTCTGAGATCACCAATTGCCCTCACAAAAACGTAAGCCCAACCCAACATTCCAACGCTTGCAAGCATGGTTTGCTCCAGCCCGCTGTCATCCACGATTGCTGAGTAGAGCATACCGAAATGGCCAACACCTAAAGAGCTTAAGATCACAAGTGTAAGCTCCATGAACCGTTGCTTCCTGTATAAAAATCCCAAGTGAGCAACCAGGCACCATATCACCGCCGAAAACAGGAGACCAAGAAAGCAACTTCTAACGGTCAGAACCTCGTGCGCCGGGTTACGTACAACACTGTAGACCAATATAGACCAACAAAGGGCGGCATAGTAGACTATGTACGGCCTGGAATCAGCTACTCTTTCTCTACTCACGTTATGAACACTTTCGCCGCAAGTACCTTCATTTGAGCATCTACGCCGCGGTGACTGATTTCCATGTTATGACGCTCTGTGTCCGTGTGTTGCCACACACAGGGCTGCATTCCACCACATTCCGTATATATCGCCCGGTCCTATTTGCCCGTACCAATACTCAGGGCTGTCCTTGTTCCACAGCCATTCCGCTCCCAACGGGACACCTCCGTAGAAACCTGCGACCGCCTCACCTACTGTCGCCGCCACGAATCCAATACCGTACACGATCAAAACGTCTTTAGCATGCGCGACCCATCCTGCAGGTGACGCCCAAAACTGCTCTTCGGTTGTCATGCTCCGTGCGTGGGGCCTCGTTGGGGCTACGGGATGAGGATTCCCCGGTGGAATGAGTTCCTTCACCCAATCGTCGAACCAATCTCTGAAGTCTCTCATTATTGGTGAATGAAGTAGCGGATCCAACCCACTCGGATCAATCCGAATAACCGGGTTGTTCCCACAGTAGGCATAAACATTCAATCCACCAGAAATCCCAATCGGGTCCCGCTGCAGGAACCGTCCGGTCGACGGATCGTAGTACCTAGCTCCCGTATGCATAAACGGAAAACCATCAGTAGCGCTACGACCCAGAAGGTTATCCGGCACACCGTCGCCGCGATAGGTTGTTCCACCATCGCCGGAATCGTAATCGTGCTCCTCATAGCCGTGAGCCTCGACGAAACCGTATCCACCTGACTGGCCACTGCCTGGGTCAACGGTTTCCCCGAAAGCTGTACGTACGCTGGCCAGCTCGAAGACAACAGTTTCCGAAGAGGAGGGGCGGTCACATGTGTGACATGCCCCTCTCCTTGCTTATCTCATGAAGGCGTAATCCTCAGGCGTCATCACGCTTGTCAGACTCGGCAGTACTGTCCGCTACGTCGAATGGCGCCCCGCATTCGGGGCATCTATGCTCCAACTGGCCACGCAGATTGTACCCGCAATGCGCACACAGAGGATAGCCTCTCTCTGCCAGATACTGCCTGAGGAATACGCGAATGAACCGCTGCATCTGGATGTACAGACAAACGAGGGGAAAGGTTGCGGGCAGCATCAGGATCAACAGGCAAAGCGCGCGGACGAGGCGGGTGTTGGCACTGTCACGGAAGTGCTCATGCACCCACATCGTCAGCATTCCGCTGGATATGAGCAGTGGAACAAAGAGGAACATGAGGATGGCCCATGTCTGCCACCGAAGATAAAGGGCTTTGCCTCCTTCCTTTAGCCCTGCCGCAAGCACTTGCCATGGCGCCATGTCCCTCAGCTCTCGCGGCACGAGAACGACGCGCAGATCAATCCCCCGTCGCTTGGCTATCCACGAGCCGCCCAGACCGAACAGGACAAGGACAGCGACAACAACCGGAATCGCATGCTCCATCCGCCATCTCCCTTCAACATACGCCGAAATCCTGCTGCTTCTGAAGTAGTTTTTGGAAATGCCAACAGGTCGAGCATGTTGGCATTCCCCACTTCTTCTCACTCGCTTCTCCTGCTTACGAGTTCGATTGAGAGATCTCACACAAGGTTGCCAACCGACCTACTTCTGCCACGGATCAAGAGGAGGCCCCGCGTCAGGCAAAGGAGGTGGCGGCGGCCCCGCAGGTTGCGGGGAACCGGGCACGGGCAACGTCTGGCTTGGGTCGTTATCAACAATATCGTTGTAGTAATTGTTGCGCGTGCACAAGTTACCTGCAACTGGCTGAGTCACCTTAGTCGCTGTGGGCCAAACGTCCGAAATGCCATCATACAGTAAGTATAGTCCCCCGCCGGCAAGCAAAGCCGCTATACCAAGATGCCCAGTGAGGGCGGCAACGCCCGCCCCGGCCTCACAGCCCAACCCCAATAATATCTTTCCAACTCCCCACACCTCACTCCACCCGAACTTCATACCGTTCGGATCAATCCGAATAACCGGATTGTTCCCACAATAGACATAAACATTCAACCCACCACGAATCCCAATCGGATCCCGCTGCAGGAATCGCCCGGTCGACGGATCGTAATACCGTGCTCCCGTATGCATGAACGGAAAACCATCAGTAGCGCTACGACCCAGAAGGTTATCCGGCACGCCGTCGCCGCGATAGGTTGTTCCGCCATCACCGGAATCGTAATCGTGCTCCTCATAGCCATGAGCACCCACTTGGCTTGCCCAAGCTGATCACCGCGAACAATCACTCTGTAGACGTAGCGATTGTTCGCTAGACGAAAACGCAGCATTCTTCAGGAGAGACGCTACAAACCTGTGGGGATAGTATAGCTTCCAGAGATCGATTCTCAGCGGACCAGCAGAACCACCAACGTCAACTGTGCCATTGCATAAATCCACTCGCACATCAACTCCTGACAGATCCACTTCTTTCACATGAATCACACGCCACCAGCGCATCGATTCAACGATAAGAGAACCGTTACCGACTCGAAATCGGTTTCGTGCCAGACACACACGCAGGCAAATCACTGCAGTTGCACCAAAACAGAATGTGACTACCGCCGCAGCCGAAACCTCAAACCACACCTTGGTGCAAAATGCGGCGATGAATACCAAGGCGAAGCTTACGTACTCTTCGTCGGCGGGGCCAGTCCTAAAGCAACGCTCTCCTTGAGCTACACAATGCAAAGTAGAGACAACTCTCTTGATCTGTGCCGCGCTCCCTACTATCTCGGCAGAAGAATCCTTTGATCCATTAACGGTTGTTTTCCCCTGGGAAAAGGCAACACTGCGATCACGGAGCCTCCAGACTCCAGGCCATACGATAAGAGCCACTAACAATGCCAATACCGCAACCAAGCACCATTGGCTTGTCACATCTTCTTCTTCCCTTCCCCATATAACTGCAAAGGGATACGAAAATAGACATAACCAGAACGGCATTTGGTACATATCATTCAACCAAAACGGGTCACGACAACCACGCATGTGATCGTGAAACTTCGTCTCAACTAGCATACTGGTCTCCGTTTACTCCACGAGAACGTGCTGCCGATCATAAGAGCCTCCCCACAAGCTACACAGCGCGCCAGCTGTTACTTGGCGATGCCCTAAGCTTCTACCGTGTCTTCCCACTCAATACGTCAACTCTCTTCCCCCAACTCGCATCGGTGGCCTCAATCCTCCTCCCCCCGTATACGGGCCCGCTACGGTTTTGATGGCCGTTCCAATAGCCGCTCCATCAAGCCAAGCGTCAACATAACTGCTTCCAGTGGTTACATCAAAGAAGCCCCTTCCAGTGCCCCAGAAGATCGATCCTCGTGTAAGATAGTAGGCGGACCCAGGCGAGACGCAAATGACTGCGATGCCTGCTGCCGCGCCCGATACCCCGGCAAATCGACGACCCCATCTGTCAACAGAGACTCTGTCATCCAACCACGAGTTCATCCCCCCAGTCCCCCAAAGGAACACCTTCGCCAACCCGACCTTGATATCATCCCAGTCTCGCCCGTTCGGATCAATCCGAATAACCGGATTATTCCCACAATAGGCATACACATTCAACCCACCAGAAATCCCAATAGGATCCCGCTGCAAGAACCGTCCGGTCGACGGATCGTAGTACCTAGCTCCCGTATGCATAAACGGAAAACCATCAGTAGCGCTACGACCCAGAAGGTTATCCGGCACACCGTCGCCGCGATAGGTTGTTCCACCATCGCCGGAATCGTAATCGTGCTCCTCATAGCCATGAGCACCCACATAACCATACCGACTGGCCACCCCGCTGTCCAAAGTGACGATCTCACCGAACGCAGTAGCGGACACGTCCATGACACAAAACCGCCCCGGGTGTTCGAATCAAACACTCCGGGGCGATATGAGAATCGCTTCAGGAGCCAAGGCATGCGTTCAGTACAGCTCCCGGCCATGCGGCAGCTTGCCACCCTACTGTTTCGATCGCCGTGCCGACCATACTCGGCCGATCGATTCCATCAAATAAAGTAGGCATACGTAAATCACTGCTCTAGCAGCGATGCACACGACGGCCACGTCATCCTTAGGAGGAGGTTTGCTCTCTACAACCAAATCAGCGATCAATATGAAGGCAATTGCAGCAATGAATCTGAGTCCGACCTTGTATAGTTTGCTCACTTCCATATCCTCGATCTGGCGATCTCACTTCTCGTCAAAAAAACAGTTAGGTAGTTGGTTTGCACTAGTGGACGCTGCACGTTTCACGATGATCCATCCCCATCACTCGCCATCGTTACCTGCGATTAACGGTTCGGAAGACCGAGCAGCCGTCGCCACCATGCGCGCTCCGTCCACTTACGAAAAGACACTCTCTCGTCAACTCGCTCGGCATACTGCAGGAGCGTTTCACCAGGGGCAGGCCGAATGTCAACACCTTGCTCTTTGCCAAACTGTGTGATCAGATTCTCCAGAAACTCCCTGTCAGCATCCGGTTGATCCCCCAATACTTCCACCTCCAGCCACCCCGGTTCGCCACTCGAATCTCTGCAAAGCAGTCGAACGCGAAACCCTCTCGCATCCCAAGCTAAGTAATCTTCTCCTTGAATATCCGGAATCTCGATATCGGCTTCAGCTTCTTCTCGCGACCGCAGGAAGTCGACAAGGATTGCCCTGGTATCACAGTAGAGGATAGGATAAGTTTCTTTTACCATTTCCACAATCTCCAACAACGTCCTCCGACACCATCTCGTTAGTCTATTCCCAAGGCCAGTGCCCTTTTACCCGCGGCGGCTTGTGGATATGCGGGCGCACTTTGCCGGCATTTTTGCCAAACTTCAACTTGTTGGGAAGACGATGAATGTCGATGCCGAAGAAACGCTTATCCCCTCGCATCACGGTCATGCCGAATCCTCCAGCGTTCTTGTATCTTAGAAAGTGCACGGTGACGTACCGCGCCCCAGCGCGCGCAATCCCCGCCAGTCCGCCGCAAATCACGGACACAACCTCGGCACGCCGGCTCCATTTACCGACTTCGGCCTTGTCATCCAGCCAGGAATCCTCGCCTCCTGTCAACCCGATGACATGGCCTGCTGGAAACACACAAACCTCGGGGGGCATGTTGGTTTTGGGTAAACCTGTATAACCCGCTTGCCAAAGCCCGTTCGGATCAATCCGAATAACCGGATTATTCCCACAATAGGCATAAACATTCAACCCACCAGAAATCCCAATCGGATCCCGCTGCAGGAACCGTCCGGTCGACGGATCGTAGTACCTCGCCCCAACGTGCATAAACGGAAAACCATCGGTAGCACTGCGCCCCAGAAGATTATCCGGCACGCCGTCGCCGCGATAGGTTGTTCCACCATCGCCGGAATCGTAATCGTGCTCCTCATAGCCATGAGCACCCACATAACCATACCGACTGGCCACCCCGCTGTCCAAAGTGACGATCTCACCGAACGCCGTCCGCACCGAAACCAGCGAACTGGTCACCGTACCGCCCGTATCCGTCTTGAACCACGTCGAACCCAGCAGGTCCGTATGCAGATAACTAACCGTCCGCGGAGTAGTACCCAAATCGATCTCGGCCACTCCCGGCAAATAGGCAAACAGCTCATCCGGGTCGTCGTCCGGCTCGTAATAATCCACAACCGGGGCGTTACCAACGTAATCGGTAAACGTCCTCTCGGCCCCACCACTCGCCGGAGTAAGGCCATCGTCCAACTCGACATCTGAGATCCGCTGCCGAGCACTAAGGTAACTGAACCTGCGCCCCCACTTGCGCTCGTACCCATCCTGCGGGTAAACCGTATCGCCGCAGAACTCGCTATTGCAGAACGCTCCCATGATCAGGAATGGATGCGATTCACTTCCGTCGGCATCAACGAATCCGTTCTTCGTAGGATCGCCACCCTGGTTCAACACTAACAGCAGGTGATTCTCCTCGCCGCTCTCCGTACCGTCCGCGTCGTCCGGATCACCTGCCAGCCAACCTCCGTACACATAGCCGCCCGGCAACGGAGTAACACCTTCCGGCCACCAGGCAAACTGCCAACCCAGTGCATCGCCGGCAGGATCTGCCCACTTCCAGCAATATGCAGGATTGCTGTTGCATGGGTAGTTGGGATCATTAAAGAAGTTGCCGCTGCTCTCCTGATAGCCACCGACCCAGTAGGATATCTCCGTATCATCCTGCGGCCGGAAGGCCTCTACGAACCAATCCAAATCAGACTGATCTTCAATCTGCGCTAATCCATAAAGCTCGTCATCGCTACTGTACGTAGTGTCAATATAGCTCTGGGCCCCGCTCCACGTTCTCGCCTCAGCCGGATCGGAAACCGCTAAAATCCCAACAACACCGTTGAACGTCGAACGATCCATGTAGCGCCAATCGTCCACCCACTCGTCGTTCGACACTACGCGCACTCTACCCATGGCGTCATAATCCAGACGAGTGCCCTTGTAGCCCACTTCCTCGCTACTTTGAGTGATAATGCGATCGATGTTGCCGTATACGTTGTAGTAGTACCACGTCGTCTCCACTATGGGATCACCGCCACCCGGACGCGGTTTGCTACTCACGTAGTACATCAAACGGTTGTTGTTGCTGCCGTACTTCTCCACACCGTCGACCGGGTTACTGTTCTCATCAACCGTATCGACGTCGTAGTAGTAGGCCACGCTCTCCGTCTGCACGCCATTCTGCTGCACAACCTTACTCTTGCGATTCCCGCCATTATCGTAGGTGTAGCTTATGTCGTAGATGGCCGTCGCCTGCCCATCAATCAAACGCCGCTCCCGAGTAAGACGGTTGCGATTGTCGTACTCGAACAGAGTGTGATACAGATTGCTGTCCAAGCCACTATCCGAGATCTGCGTGATCCGACCACCGTCATCATAGAGATAGGTCAGCACCTGAGGAGTGCCGTCACCTGTATCATGGATAATCGTAAACACCCGACCGTCCGTGTAGTAATTGTAATCCACTGTCGTCCCGTTGCCATGTGTGATCACATCAACCTGACCGATAGTGGTGTACGTGTAACTTGCCTGGGCATCGACGCCAGCCCATTGCGTCAGAACGATGATCCGCAACTGCAACCTTTTGACCTCAGTATCGGAAGTAGCTATTGCCAAGAACGACTCGGAGGGTTATTAACGCAATGCAGCGGCAAGACGGCTCAATCATGACAAAGATCGGTAGCGCCCGCAGTACTGGCATCCCGATCGAGACTCGTTCCGTGACCTGAGTCAGGCGAGGGAATCGGATTATCTCTGGGTGGGAGTGCATGGTGATGCTATCAAAAGCACTCGAATGCTTGCGGAGGCAGCTCACGAAACCCCTGTTTAGGACTCGGTTTATTCCGGATGACGCCTCCGTCGACCCAACCCTTCTCCCCGAAGACGAGTTCCCCGTACATTGCGTCAAGTGCCGCTACGCCTTACGGGGATTAGACGATGGGCGATGCCCCGAGTGCGGAACGCCATTCGAACGAGGACGATTACTCGTCCGTCAATACGTTCACGATTGGAGGGGGGCCAAGTGGCGACAATCATCGGCAGCGCGCTGGTCATGCCGTTTTGCCCTGATTGGATTAGCCCTCCCAATCCTGTCAGGGGTCGGCATGGCATGCGTCATGTGTTATTTGTGTCCCAATGATCGAGCAACCCGGCCAACTACAGCACAAGTTGATTTTGGCGTCTGCATTGCCTACTGCCTGATCGGGGCAGCGTTCGTCGGCCTCGCTTTGCAGGCGATCTCAATCGTCATAACTACGTATACTTCTCCGCGCAACGCAAGGAGGCAGCGGCGATTTGTGATCGACGCCATGCGCGGTCAAGGTTGTTGCCACAGCATACGAAAGTAGCGAAACTCCACCGCCTCCGCAGCAATACGGCGTGAAAAGCACAGCCTCACCGGTGGAATCCCTATAGCATTGTAAGTCCAAGCGTAGCTTCAAACCACCAGAATCTACCAGAGAGAACAGGCGTTCACAGGCCACACTTGGATTAAAGACGCTCTAATTCCATGAAGAGACCTGCGGTCGCAAATATCAAGCAAGCACGTATTCCATCGCTCTATCGAACGCATTCCCCAGGATCGCAGACGCTTCATGGAAACGACGCGCAGCGGAACTACCAAGACCACTTCATCATACCCACGATGGGAAGCTACGCAGACTCTGTCCAGCTACTCCCAAGTAGTTGCAGGAGCAGAACCTCGCCACCAACGAACCGCACTCCAACAGCCGCCCGCTGCTGAGTGTCGGCAGTAGCGCAGCATTTGTGTGATAGCTGTCAGACTTTCCATGTACTCGTTTCGTCTTCCGTTTCACGTAGACGAATGAAATTACAGAAGCATCCGGTGAAAACTACGACCGCCTCAAGCAGCCCGCCCAAGTTACGCTCAGATACTGTCAGAACTCCTTGCCTCCTGATTCCCCTCAACGGTCGCCGCGTTTCTCATCCACGCATGATCGCAGTTTGCGTAACGCTCCGAGCGCATCAACATCTCCAGGAGTGTACGTGGTGACGATGCCCGTTGCACGCTGAAGGTGCTCCTGAGCTTCGTCCCATCGTTCCAGGCTGATTTCCACATCTGCCAAATACAGTAGGGTCTTTACATAATGCACACTGTCTGGCCCAAGAAAAGCTTCAGAGTAGATTGCTAGCGATTCCTCGTACGCCTCACGCGCGTCAGACAAACGACGCTCGGCCAGATAGAGTACGCCCAAGTTGTATAGTTCCTGCGCTAGTCTGGGATTGTTTGGAAGCTCTCCCCTGAGAAGCTCAACACACTCTTCCTGTATGGCAATCGCCCGAGCGTATTCACCCCCCTCAAACAGCGACCTCGCCCTACTGTTTGCCTCTTCCCAACGATCCCACTTTCCCTCGAATGTCAACTCCGCCACAAGCACGGCAACCAACGAAGCACACAGTACTAGAAGCAAGAACCACCGCGTCTGAAGCACACGCACGATGTCTTCGCAAGCTGATCGGAAACCTTGCTCTCCAGCCATTCATCGCCCCTTCACTATCCAGAAACTAGTAGGTTTCCTTTGGCTCGGTGAGCTCATCGACAAGTGTCTTAGTGGAGCCTTGAAGCCCCCCAATAGCCTCGGGAACGCTGGTCGAACCGTTACCCGTGTTGCTCATGAACGGAAGGTTCGACACGCCCTCCACACCCTGACCAATATACTCCATCTTGTGGGTATTGGGATTGGCGCACCGAAGAGCAGCCATGATGTCGTATTCTCGCCCAGGATCCCACTGAGGTTGCTTCGCCAACTCGGCCAAGCTACGAAGCCCCAAATAGGCCTTGACTGCCCCAACGACAACGCCAACAGCAGCGGCTCCGATCGCTACAGTCTTCACTGCCAGCCAAACCACCGCAAGCCATTTACCCTCAGGGTCTATATTCGATGTAGGATTACTCCTGCAATACTCATAGACATTCAACCCACCACGAATCCCAATCGGATCCCGCTGCAGGAATCGCCCGGTCGACGGATCGTAATACCTAGCTCCAACGTGCATAAACGGAAAACCATCAGTAGCGCTACGACCCAGAAGGTTGTCCGGCACGCCGTCGCCGCGATAGGTTGTTCCGCCATCACCGGAATCGTAATCGTGCTCCTCATAGCCATGAGCACCGACATAACCATACCGACTGGCCACTCCGCTGTCCAAAGTGACGATCTCACCGAACGCCGTCCGCACCGAAACCAGCGAACTGGTCACCGTACCGCCCGTGTCCGTCTTGAACCACGTCGAACCCAGCAGGTCCGTGTGCAGATAACTGACCGTTCGCGGAGTAGTACCCAAATCGATCTCGGCCACTCCCGGCAAATAGGCAAACAGCTCATCCGGATCATCATCCGGCTCGTAGTAGTCCACAACAGGGGCGTTGCCAACGTAATCGGTAAACGTCCTCTCGGCCCCACCACTCGCCGGAGTAAGGCCATCGTCCAACTCGACATCTGATACCCGCTGCCGAGCACTAGAGCATTCACCGATCACGTGTAGCGTATCCACAGCTAAGGAAGTAGTTGGTGCATTCTTCGGGTTCTACCTTGTGGAATGCGTTAGCAACGGCGCGGATAAGTTGGCTGATCTGTCTTGGTCCGTCTCGACGTAGATATGATTTGATCTTTGACCATAGTTTCTCAATTGGGTTCAAGTCAGGCGAGTAAGGTGGCAGGTACAACAGTTCGGCACCGACGTTCTGTATCGACTCCTCGATTCCGCTGACCTTGTGAGATGACAAGTTGTCCATTACGACCACGTCACCAGGTCGTAACGCTGGAGCCAGACAGTGTTCAACGTAACCACGAAACACAGTAGCATCTGTTGGCCCATCGAATAGCATGGTAGCCTCGGGAATAACGCCCGTACAGCGCAAGGCGCTGATCATCGTATTGGTTTGCCAGTGCCCATGAGGAAGGTCAAAACGACATCTTTCGCCACACATAGATCGTCCATAAAGACGGGTCATGTTCGTTTTTGCACTGGATTCATCGAGAAAAATGAGCTGTTCTATAGGAATACCCTGTAAGCGGTGGGTAAACAGCTTGCGAGCAGCCACTACATCTGGGCGGTGCTGCTCGGAGGCAATCAGAGACTTTTTTTAAAAGTCAGACCAATCCTTTTCAGTGCTCGATGAGTTGCCATCACGCTGCAATTGATCCCCAATTCTTCTTTCGCCCATACACGCAACTCTTCCAGCGTTGCGTCAGGCTGAGCAGATACCTTTTTATGCAACTTATCTAACGCAGCCTCATCGAACTTACTGCGCCGATCGCCACCGCAAGGCCGTGGAGCCAGTTCGCCATCTTCACGAAACCGTTGCTTCAGCCTTCGAATCCACGCGGGACTGACACCGAAGCGGTCCGCTACGAATCTGGTTCCTTCGCCGCGATTACACGCAGCGAGGATACGTCGTCGAAGATCCATAGAATATGCTTTCATCACTAGCCTCCATGCTTGAATGAAAGCATAACAACTAGTGCACAATCGCGCTAGACCTGAAAGTTAAATGCTCTAACTCTGCGTGGACACGATGCCCCGGTATACTCTATTACAGTGCTTCGGAACAATCAGCGCGTTATCTCAGGAGGAGCTGATGGTCAAGTCCTATGCTGGGACCCAAACATCGATTCCTCATATGATGCTCAATGAGTACATGAAAACCGTGCACGCAGATAGCTTGGTCCAACCGTGCTTGCGCGCATTGACAACCTTGAGCACGCTCTATCCAAGTGTAGCGGCTGCACGCCTGTTCTGTCCGGTAGATTCCGGGGGTTTAACGCTACACTTGGACTTACAATGCCATAATGCCTAGTTTTCTCTAGTAGATTCTCAACGGTTGACGTGATCCAACTGCGGCCTCAAAACCTTCCCTTTAAGAAGAGACTCTCCAGTCACACGCTCAAGCATCTCATCCGCCGAAGACTCATACCAGCGTCCCACCAAACATGCTTCGCGTTCATTGCCAATGTGCAAGACGATCCCCGATCAGCATAGCGCTCATCGGGGATCAATCAACTGTGCCCTGTTAACCTGTCTCTGAAGTCTCTACGGCCAGATATCCACTCTCAATCATTAGAGGAATACAATCATCACTACCACGAACAACGGCAGCAGAATGCAGACACTGTAGGCCATGTATCCGAAGAAACTCGGCATCTTCACTCCACTCTGCTCCGCAATGCTCTTGACCATGAAGTTCGGACCATTGCCAATGTAACTCATAGCCCCCATGAACACAGCGCCCAGGGAAATCGCCACGAGCAGCGTCTGACTGATATGAGCGCCACCAAGCAGCTGCAGTGGGTTATCCCCAGTAGGCAAGACTTTGGCCGTTTCAAAGAACACAACGTAGGTGGGAGCATTATCCAAAAACGCCGACAAGCTGCCTGTCGCCCAGAAGAAATGCCATGGTTGGGTCAAGCCAAGCTCGCCGCCTCTCTGATTCAGAATCTCAATCGGCACCTGCATACAAATGAAGATTCCGATGAACAGTGCCGCCACCTCGATGATCGCGTGGTAATTGAACTCGTTGACAGCGTAAATCTCCTTCTTCGTGGATTTGAGCGACAAGCCGACAAACGCCAGCATAATCAATTCACGCATGAACGGAAACGGTTTGAATCCCAACTCGAGAAACTCCTTGCTGGGATCAACCAATCCAACGCAAAGGACAATGCCGATCAAATACAGGAAGTTGATCTTACCCGAAAGTCGCAACTTGCTCTTCTGCGTCTCATCCCTCGACACATCCTCGGGAGATTCCTTCTTGTAGGCGATAGTGTCCCAGATGAAGTAAATCACCAAGAGAGCCACAACCACAAACAACCACTCGGGAATCAGATGCAGCGTCCACAAAAAAGGCACGCCCTTAAGATATCCGAGAAACAGCGGTGGATCACCGATCGGCAACAGCAAGCCTCCGCAATTGCTCACCACGAAGATGAAGAAAATAACGCTGTGCCGTTTGAACTTGCGCTGTGAATTCGTCTGCAGCAATGGACGAATCAGAAGCATGCTAGCGCCGGTCGTACCAATGAAGCTCGCTAGAACGCCGCCAACTGCAATGAACGCCGTATTCGTGATCGGATGAGCCGCCAAGTCGCCCTGCAACGAAATCCCGCCGCTGATGACATACAGGCAAAACAGCAACACTATGAACGGTATGTACTCGATCAGTACAGCATGCTCCAGCACATTCACCACACTAGCGAACCCGGTATAGGGCTGCAGGGTCTGATGGTTATAAGTCATTGGATGCACAAACCAATAGAACAACAACGTGATGACACCCAACGCCACAGCAACATACAACCGATGCCGATTGCTTTCCCACCAATGCTCAGTCGCAGGCAATAGTGGTAAAATGGCAATCGAGAGCAGAATCAACACAAAAGGTGCGCACGCCCAAATCGGCGGCACTTCGTAACCCGCCGGCGTATGATGCCCCCCCCCGTCCGACTCTGCATGTTCCTTGTCGGCATGTTCCCCTGCTTCATGATCATGCACCCCAACCTCACCTGGTGGCACCGCGTGATCAGACGTCGACGCGTGCTCATGGGCAGGCCCGTGATGGTGGCTTTCGCCTGAACCATGTTCGTGATCATGCGCAGCCATCACAGCTTCATGCCCGGCCGCGGGCGGAGCCCCATGCTGGGCAGTCACGTGATGATGAATCAACAACGCCAATGCCACCGCGGCGGCCACTATCGCCAAACGATCAAGAACTCCCAATGAGTCATGACCGTGGCCCGAAGAATGCGCATCTGAACTCATGTTGATGTCCGTTTACTTACTGTCACCTAGTCGAATACTAGTGCTCCCAGCCATTCAGGCTGCCGTCAGTCAACTAACGTCGCTAAGTTCGATCCATAATGACCGCGCAACGCTCGCTCGACCTGCACACGGCACCGGCAAAACTACTAACCTGCATCCCTCGCGCCTCAGGAGCAACGTTCACAATGTTGTTGATCGGCTGATAGTTGATTCCACACTGGCTATTCAACCACACCAACACCATTGCGAGCATACTGACGGAAACTGATTCCGTCGTCCATGTTTTGTTTAATTATATGTCTCCGATCTGATCCGCTACCGACGCCTGCAAGAGAGCCACTTGCCCAACCTACCTACAGGCCAAGCGTTTATCACATCCTTCGTCCTCGCCCAGCCACGGCGAGCAGTGGCTATGCCATGTTCCAACCGGCCCAGGCCGTTGGACTCGTGAGCATCACTGTTAATCGCCAACACCGCCCCCGCCTCCAACGCCTGTCTAATGTGGGCATCCTTCAGATCAAGACGCTGCCACGATGAGCTAACCTCTAACGCCGTTCCGTTAGCCGCTGCTGCCCGAACGATTCTGCCCATATCTAATTCCATCGCCTTACGCTGGTTGAGCAGGCGCCCCGTAGGATGCCCGATGATACTCACGTACCTGTTCTCAATTGCCGCCAACGTTCGCTCCGTGGGGCTGAGCTTACCTTTGCCTCCACGACCACTCATCCCAGAGTGTATGCTGGCAACCACGAGGTCACATTCGCGCAGCAAGTCGTCATCGTAATCCAGAGACCCGTCAGCCAAAATGTCACATTCGCATGAGGCAAACACTTTGATCCCCTTAATGTTCGCATCCGCACGGCGAATCGCCTCAATATGCTCCGCCATCTCCTCCTCCGAGAGACCCGAAGCTATCGCACTGCTCCTGGTGTGATCGGTAATCGCAATATACTCGTAGCCGCAGCGTCTGGCCGCCATAGCCATCTCCTCAATACTGCTATGGCCATCCGAGGCTGTCGTGTGCATGTGCAGGTCGCCGCGAATATCACGTGCACTTATCAAGCTATCGAGGTTCGCCTCAGTAGAAAACTCCGCCTGCCCCTCGCGCAACTCCGGCGGGATGAACGGAAGTCCGAGCTTTCCATAGATCTCGCCCTCTTCACTACCGGCCAGCATCTCGTCACCATGAAACAACCCCCACTCGTTCAGTTTCCAGCCTCGCTCGATTGCCAGCTTGCGCATAACGACGTTGTGCTCTTTCGACCCCGTGAAGTACTGCAGTGCCGCACCAAACGACTCTGACGGCACAACTCGCAAATCAAACTGCAATTCGCCAGCAAAACCGCTCTCAACTGTAATCGAACCCTTGGTTGACCCCGATGCCAACACGCGTTTTGTCCATGAGTGATCAACAAATGCAGTGACCACGGCCTCCCCGTCCGCGGCGGCACAGAGAAGATCAACATCTCCGACAGTCTCCATGCCACGCCGCATCGACCCGGCTATCTCCAGTTGCGTCACGCCCTCTAAACTTCGCAGGTCACCGGCAATTCCCTCAGCCAGCAAAGATGCAATCCCGCGGGGCGTTCGTACTCCGGAGCTCTCCATGAACTCAATTCCCTCGGCAATCCTCTTGACACTCTGCCTCCCCATTCGTGGCAAGCTCTCCAACTGGCCCGACTCTATGACCCGCTTCAGCCCGGCAACATCAACGACTCCCAAATTACTGTGTATCTGGCTAATGGTTTTCGGGCCCAAGCCGGGAATACTTAACAACTGCGGCAAACCCTCAGGCACACTCGCCCGCAACTCCTCCAGCAGGCTGATCGTGCCATGGTCAATGAACTCCTGTACCTTCTCCAGCGAGCTTTTGCCTACTCCTTTGATGCCACACAAGGGCGCAACTGTTCCAATATCCGCAATATCGCTTTTCAGTGCTTCGATAACGCGCACAAGCCGCCGATAGGTGTTTACGCGGAAAGCATCTCCGCCCGAGATCTCCAACAGGTTGGCAATCTCCTCAAAAGCGGCTGCAAGCTCGTCGTTCATCATTGTTCACCCCATGGGCCTCTCGTACCGAAGACACTTGATCATCGAGTGCCAGTCGCACAAGCATATCGCACACAGTCATGAATTGCGCAAGCTCCATTCAAGTGGAGCGCCCAAACTCCGGTTCCTTTCGTTGCTTGACGCCACATTCGACAGAACAAGGCACTAATCGTCCCCCCAGCAAGGCAATACTATGCCTCACAGATGACGCTCTATCCTTGCCGCCGACTCTTTGCCCTAGTCACCGTATCCCTTGGGATGGCGTTTGTGCCATTGCCAAGCAGTCTCGATCGTCTTGGATATGTCAGTATACTTCGGTTGCCAACCCAGAGCAGCCTTGATCTTCGCCGGATCCGCATAGAGACGCGGCGGATCTCCAGGACGGCGATCGGTTGATTCCGCATGGATCGGATGGCCGGTAACGTCTCGCGCGCATTGGAGAAGCTCCAGTACACTGGTGCCGATTCCCGTGCCGACGTTGTACGCATCAAACCGCCCATCCGCTAGTGACTCCAAAGCCAACAAATGCGCTTCGGCCAAGTCTTCGACATGAATGTAGTCCCGGATGCAAGTGCCATCCGGCGTCGGATAGTCCGTGCCAAAAACGCTCACCTTATCTCGCTGCCCAAGTGCCACCTGGAGGACAATGGGGATTAAGTGAACCTCTGGATCGTGGTCTTCACCAATCGTTCCATCAGCTGCTGCCCCCGCCGCATTGAAGTATCTCAGGGCACAGGACCCCAATCCCCATGCAACAGCTGAATCCCTCATCGCCCATTCCATCACCAACTTCGTGTGCCCGTATGGGTTTATGGGCAATTGTGGCATCTCTTCGGTAATCGGAGTCGACGGCGGTTCACCGTAAGTTGCACACGTCGAACTAAACACGAATCGTCGAACACCATGCTTTTCCATAAACCGCAACAAACAAATGGTATTCACTACGTTGTTATCATAATACTTCAGAGGAGAAGCAACCGACTCCCCCACGTTCAAAAACCCCGCAAAGTGCATGACAGCCTCGAAACCGTCAGCCAGCACTCCGTCGAGAGCGGAAAGGTCGTTTAATTCAGCCCTTATCAGTGGTACATCTTCAGCTACCGCACCGGCATGCCCAGCACTCAAGTTGTCATAGACGACAACCTCGTGCCCAGCCTCGACAAGACGCCTCAGGCAATGGCTGCCTACGTATCCCGCTCCACCAACAACGAGGACTTTCATAGCCGATATAACTCCAGTAACGTTCTTCCCGGATCATTGGAGGCGTTTGTTGAACAGCACCTCTGAAGGTCCTATAGTAACTGGGACGTGGACGGCGTCAATCGGATGATACGACAGCGGAGAAACCTCGGAGGCACAAATCATGATCAAGAAAAGTAGCCTATCGCACGCGATAGTCCTTCTAATATGCACGATCACCATCGGATGGGCAGCAACAGCAGCAGCCTCCGACGTCGAAACCGAGAAAACATACAATCGCAAATTCCGCGCCCTCGCTGCCGATGATCTCGACGGTCACCTCAAACTTGCCGATTGGTGCAGACAACAAGAAGCCTGGGAATTGCTTCTCAAGCAATGTAACCACATATTGAGTCTTCCAGGAAACGCCAAGCACCGCAAAGCAACCCTGCTACGCAAACTCGCTCAATCAAAGCTGCCCAGCACTACTCCTCCGCCAACGGACTCACCTGAGCAAACAGAAGACTCATCGAAACCGCCGCAACAAACCTCGAACAAGCCGGCACCAATATCTACGACTCTCCTGACGAACGAGCAAATACAGATTCTCCGCCGCCTGGAATTCAAGCTAAACAAGCCGGAGCGTGTACAGATTCGTTTCAATAATGATGTAATTAACCGCTTTTGGGATTACCGTACCGCCCGTGAAAACCTACAAAAGGACGACAGAAAGGCCTTCAACAAACTGAATCCTGTGCAGAAGGCCCAAGAGATGCTCAAAGTCATTCGCGACTACGAGAGAGCCAACACAGAAGCAAACCCGTTCGAAGATACCTATACCAAAGACATTGAACTGGCCAGCGATCCAGAGGCATTCAAGACATACAAATCAATGGTTTGGCCCATCGTTAAAAGCGCCTGCTCCTCCACGGGTTGCCACGGGGGCCATGACCGTGCGAGTTTTGACCTTTACAATGACAGGGTCATGTCCGACAACAAGCATTACACGAACTTCCTCATCCTAAGCAACTTCGGACGACCAGCACACAAACTGATTGATCGAGATTACCCAGAAAAGAGTTTAATCCTCCAATACGGAATGGCCGACTCCACCGACCCGACCGCCATTCACCCAACGAACCTCTCGCCCGTCTTTCGTAATACTTCAGATGTCAAGTACAAACGTATTCTTGACTGGATTACGAACCTGGAACTCCCAGCGCCTGACTACGGAATCGTCGTGGAAAAAAGCCAATAACGTATAGCATCTGGAGTCCATGCGTAGCGTCACACACCGAGAGCTTCCCGGATGAACCGGGGCCAAAACACAACACTCGGATGAGGCTTGCTCTGGCCCGCGCTTCTCACCGGTCATTTCGGTTGAAGCGAACGCGACAAGGACAGTGTGCGTTTACGCACGGACCACAAAACTTGATATGAGCGAGAGAAGTGATGAGAAACGCCGGTTAGCAGACTGAGATAGCCACCTATCAGCAAAACCGTAACCGGAAAACGCAAACCTTCAAAGGGAAACGCCTTCGATGTCAGCGTGTCTGCACGGCTCGGTCACTACGTCTAACTACGCTTTGCATGAACGAACCGGCCAGCCACTTGAATCCACGCAAGTCAGTTTTGTATTTGAATGCCCGACGAAAGTGAAACCGCGATCTGTCATGATTTCCCAACCTAGCATAGTCGAAGCCGAGTTGCCGATGACAGTGCAGTAGCTGGAGTTCCAACGACTTTCTCGAATCATTGGAGATATCAGGATAACGGCGAAGGATTCGCTCCATCGCATTGACTTGGTGTTCATTGTTGCGAATAACACAAGTGCGCGACAAACTCCCAGGCAAATGGTATTGCCTGGACAGCGGCTCATTAACAAAACCACAACGACAACGTCGAGCGACCTCTAGGAAGAACAACCACTCCTCAGAATACATCTGCCCCGGAATAAACCGTATATCATCTCCTAGAACACTCCGACGCACCATTCCAGTGATTGTGGAAATGATATACCGGCTACACATTCGATCAAAGAAATCGGCCTCACAAACATGCAAGCCGGGAGCCACCTCCGTACTCGCAACGTCACGAGCAACAGGATTGTTCACCCCAAAAACAGATGATGCAAAACCGCCATTGAGATCGACACAGGCACAATCGCTGTAAACCAAACCAACATCAGGTCGCAAGTGAAACAGCTGCATCTGACGTTCAAGCTTGTGCCTACAGAAAACATCGTCTGCATCCAGAAACGCGATGAACTCGCCACTACTGGCGTCAATGCCTGCATTTCTCGCTGTACCCGCACCCCCATTGCGCTGTCGAATCACTATCAAGCGGTCGCCAAGCTCCTGACGATATTGGGCGAGTACCGTCGCCGTGTCGTCAGTCGACCCGTCGTCAACCACAAGCAGTTCCCAGGTCGGCACCGTCTGGGCAATAACCGAATCAATGGCCCGCCCCAGAACATGGCTGCTGTTGTATGCAGGAAGCACAACTGATACTTGAGGAGTTGCCATCTTGCGAATCCCAACGATATGACCTACACCCACCACACGTGTCAAAGGCATTCGAACCCGTTGCCCCAAAAAGGCCACGCCCACATGCCGGCTCACGTCCGCTAATAGTCCATCGGCCCCGATCTCAACGACCTTTAGCCGCTGGCTGGCCTAGCGAACTACAACCAGCATTCCCAGCAGGTAAATCACCATCAAAAGGAAAGAGTCGAACCCCAGGCGGAAGAAACGACGCTCCGTGCGGTAAACCATCCCCGCAACCGCAACCGCCGTTAGCAAAATCGGCAGCAAACCCGCCAATAAGTTGGTGTTGGAATTGAAATCATCGCCCGACATCATCAACGGATCGCCAACGGCCAGCGTCGTGATCTTAACCACCGGAAACACCAGAATATTGAACATGTTACTGCCGAAGACGTTACCCAAAGCCATGTCAAGCTTGCCAATCCGCACGGCCTTCACACTTGTAGCGATCTCCGGCAAAGAGGTGGCGACGGCCAGAAAGCAAATGCCCACCATCGTCGCTCCCAGGCATTTGCCCCCCAAAAAGTCAATCGGGTGCTCGGCCAATACCCCTCCTGTCTGCGTCAACCACCACGCCGATGCCATCGTAACCACCGAGACGACGAGGATTTTGACTACTAGCAGCACAGACCTCCCCTGCTTTGCCTGTTCTCCAGATTGAATCGTTTCTCGCCGCTCAAACTGCTGGGCTAGATACATGCACAATACGTACGCGGCGATGATGGCCAGAACGGCTACCACCTCCACGATCTGCTGAGCAAGCTGTGATCCCGAGAACTTCTGCACAACCGCAATCGCTCCCAGTGATAGCGTGATCATGACTATGCCGAAAGAGCTGTTGAGATACTGTGTGCGCCCGGCCTCGCGCAACACGGATCCCCTAGTACGGAACACAAAGTTCATTATCACGATAATGAAAATATTAAACGAACAGCTACCGTACACAGCCCCAAAGGCCATGTCCACAGCTCCAATCGCACCGGCCGTTGCACCCGATACGACCTCCGGCAAACTGGTGACCGTTGCCAACAACAACATTCCAACAAAGGCCTTGCCCAGACCCCATTCATCAGAAAACTGGTCGGCCAGCGTGGTAAGCCGCACGGCGGCCAGCACCACTAGCAAGCCGGAGACGACAATCTCCACAAAAAGCCAGAAGGCGGTTACGGACTCTGGACACAGATACTGCACAACCACTTGAAACGCCTCAGAACAGAACCAGCTAGTGACAATCAGACCGTCGCTCATCCACGCTCAGCGTCAGACAACGAAGATCCATCGGAGAAAACCGGGGCATACGCCACACCTGAGCAGAGCTCACTCCAGCTGACATATACGCAGCCAGCAGCAGAGATCCAGGATTATATCTCCACCGGTACAATGGCAACAATTATCAGCCTCAACGAATTCAGTAATCGGTAGCCCGAGTGAGCGATAGCCTCTTGCCGCTATCAGGCATACGCGCCGCACCCTGATCTGTCGCCGGCCAGCTACGAAAGCCGCGAACACAGGACGCAACAGTCAGGAGATTGGCACCCACTTATCGCAGGAAACTACTCGGCATGAAAGAACCTCGCGTCCGTTCCTCCCTCTCCAATGGCAACATGAACCTTACGCAGGCACCGCGGGCAAATGCCGTCGTACGCGTCGCCTCGCCTATTGCGATAAATGCGCACATATGCACCACAACAGTCAAAGCGAACACCGATCCACCGCTTGCCACGCCCCTCTCCCAGAACGCTCTCCGCTGGCTGCTCCGGCAGCTCCACGCCATCAATATCCACGTAATAGTCCGGCTGGTCTTCCATTCACCATATATCGGCCAAGCCGATTCTCGGCTTAGATCATGACCAGTACCGCTGGGCGACCTCGTCACGCCAACGACAATCCTGCACTGGCTCAAGCCCATCTTACGCCTGACACAATGCACACGCCGCAACTGCCTCGCATTGCAGGATCCAGGGGCCCAAGCACAAAACTATTCCAAACAAGCTCCGCCAACCAAGAGCTTAAGATGTCTAGATTCGCTCGACGATTCATCCGCTGGCAAGAACCAGCGCGCACTGAGCAAGCACATCATCAAGCCGACCCTTGGCTGTCCTCTCGATGTCCGCGAGCGAGCCTACCATTCGATCTGCCGCTTCCGATTCACGAGCTGCCGATACGTTCACGCGCACGCTGCAAGCCGCGCAACGAACAGTCGCCTCCGCTAGAATAGCCGCAGCCTCCAGGTCGCTGTACATCCAGCGATTAACCCTCGCAGCCAACTCCTGCATCACTGCCAATGTATCAGCTGCAGTCGCAGCAATGCTCAGCGGCACAGTCATTGCCAATTGCAGAGCTTGCTGCTTCGCTCGCTCCGTCTCTTCATCACGCTCCTTGACGCCAGCAAGCTGCGAATAGGCTCCGTACGCTTGGGCATCTTCATCAATCAAACAACGCATCATGTGATCCGCCCTACGCAGTCGATCAAGAATGCTGGCCAGAGACACCCGCTCATCCTCAGATGTCTTCTTGGTAATCGAGTACTCCGCAACCATTCGAGCAAGCGCACTGCTCAACGCTCCAGCCGCTCCTGCCACCGCGCCGCCGCCAGGCGTGGGAACCCTCTGCGCCAAGCGATCCAGAAAATCGTTCAGTTGTAAATCAACAAGTAATTCGTTTCGATCAGCTGTCATGATTAGCCAAACTTGGGAGCAAAACCCAAACTCTTACGCACCAAACTCAACTGCCCCGTATGCAAACCTTCGTGCCACGCTATCGAAGCTGCTAGGGCCACCCTGTTAGGAGCTAAACTCGCCAAACGCCCTGGAATCGGGGCGAGCAGCATATCCTCCGAAGCTGACTTGTACCACCCCACGACCCCCTCCCGTATCCTACCCAACTCCCTCAACATCTCCGCCGGACTCGGATACGCAGCAAGGTCAGGATTTGGTTTGCTGCCCATGAACAATCCCTTCCACGACTCTGCGAGCGATGACTGCCCAGACAAAGCTGCCAAGGCAGAATCATCCGTCACTGCGATATGTCCCACAATCCACGTTGCATGGTTTGCCTCCGGAATCGGCTGGTAACACCACTTGTCTTCCGGCACATCCTCAAGCAAGGCCAGTGTAACCCGCCTGGAAAACTCCAGGATCGCTATTGCGTTACTCACCGATGGATTATCCATCATATGCTCCTCCTAACAGCTGGTGCCAATAGCCTGCAGAGGCGGAGCCTGCCGCCCATGCCGAAGTGACTTCGCCGGCAAGCCGTTCCCGGACCGCCAAACCTACCCTAACAATCTCCAAATACACTGTCAACCCTGTATACTTGTTGGCTACTCAAACAGAACAATCGACCGCATCGCCAACCAGCCCCCTGCAAGAGAGCCCTCACTTCACACTGGGCTGTTGCTTCAGCCCCCACTCTGCTAAACTTTCATTGCTTGGCAGGAACCCTACTATCAGTTAGGCCGAGGTAGAACGGGAACGCTGTAAAATACCTATTTTCGAGGTCGGTTGTGGACTTGCGTCGATAATCTCCATAGCAAGTCGACGCGGAAACGATTCGATCGCTGAGAGGCATGGATTCAAAGTGAAGATAGCAGTTGTATACAACAGAGAGAGCAAGAGCGTAATCAACTTGTTCGGCCAATCAAACAAAGAGATGATCGGGCTGGCTACGATCAAGTCAATCTGCAACGCTTTACGAAAAGGTGGCCATCAAGTCACTTCTCTCGAAGGTGACAAGGATTTGGTTGACCACCTCGAGCATTTCATGCCCCGCGTGCTCAAGGGTGAAAGACCGGGAATGGTATTTAACGTCTCCTATGGTATCCAGGGACAGGCTCGATACACCCACGTCCCCAGCATTCTAGAGATGGTGGGAATTCCATATGTTGCTTCCGGACCGCTGGCACATTCTCTCGCGTTGGACAAGGTCGTTACGAAGATGATCTTGCGGCAACACAACCTCCCAACGCCGGATTTCGCCGTGCTTGATACTCCCGACACGCCGATAGACACGCTTCAGTACCCACTGATCGTAAAACCGAAAAACGAAGCTGTCTCATTTGGTCTCCGTGTGGTCCACAACCCCAACGAGCTGCGCGAAGCCGCTGAAGTCATCTTCAAGGAATTCGGGCAAGCCGTACTTGTAGAGCAGTACATCCCTGGAAGAGAAGTCAACGTTGGACTTCTTGGCAATTCTCCTCCCGAAGCTCTTCCACCGGTAGAACTCCTCTTCGGCAGCGACGGACCGCCCATCTACACCTATGAAGACAAAACGCGGAAGAGTGGACGCACAATCAACCATGCCTGCCCCGCCAATATCAGTAAGGAAATGCTGGAAACTGCCCAACAATTGGCAATCAAGGCTTTCTCCGCTCTTGGCTGCTACGATTGCGCTCGTGTGGACATGCGCCTTGATGACAATCACCGCTTCTACATCCTGGAGGTAAACAGCCTCCCAAGTCTGGGAGAACATGGCTCCTATCTGGTCGGAGCCGCGAAAGTGGGCCTGGATTATGCTGGCTTGGTCAACCGACTCGTGGAAGTCGCCAGTGCCAGGTACTTCGGCACTCCAGAACCTCCTCAACTCGACACGAAGCACTCCGATCCGGCGTCACAGGTGTTTTCCTACATCACCCAACGGCGAGACCAGCTGGAGAAAAGATTGAAAGAATGGACTCAAGTGTCCGCTCACTCCGGTGATCTGTTGGGAATAAACGAGTCTGTCCGCCGGGCGGATCAAACACTCACTGAACTCGGCCTCAAACAAGTGCCGGAACTCACCGATCAGCGAGTGGCCTGGACTTGGGAAACATCAAAAGGAGTAACAGACGGGACACTGTTCATCGGGCACCTTGACGTGCCCGCAGAACCAAACACACCAAGCCAGATGTTTCGCAGAGAGCCGGAATGGCTCTATGGAGACGGAATAGGATCATCACGCGCTCCATTGGTTATGTTTGAGTACGCTCTCCGAGCCCTGCGCAGTGCACGCCTCTTGCGCAAACTCCCCATCGGCGTCCTCTTCTACACCGATGAGGGACGCGATGTACGCTACAGCTCCGAGCTTATCAGAAAGGCGGCGGCGCAAGCTTCTCGCGTCTTTGTCCTGCACCCCGGCAACCTCGAAGACTCTGTGATAACCAGAAGACGAGGACAGCGCACATACCGCTTCAGAGTCGCTGGAGATGCTCTCCGCCCAGGAAAAATAACCTCAAAAACCGATGTCCTGCGCTGGACGTGGAATCAGCTCGAGGAATTCTGCCACCTTACCTCCCGGGAAAAAAGAATATCTGTCTCCACGGTCGACCTGAGAACAGAAACCTCCCCAATGCGCGTCCCCCACAGGGTCACTGCAACAATCATGGTGACATTCCCCGATGAGACCACTGCCGACGAACTGGAACACAAAATGAGAGCCCTACTGGGAAAGAAAGGGCCACGATGGAAGCTCGACAGGATTTCTGACAGACCACCAATGAACGAGCGACGATCAACACTGCAACTGGCCAAGAGAATGACCGAGGTCGCCCGCCAATGGGATATCCCCTTGAGACGTGAATCCTCCGTGTGGCCCTCCGTCGCCGGCCTGGTCCCCGCAGAAACCGCCTGCCTGTGCGGAATAGGCCCGATCGCCCGAGACATCGGCACACCCCACGAATCAATACAGCGAATCAGCCTCGTGCAAAGAACTCTCCTACTCGCCGAATTCCTGGCCCAAGATGGATTCAATTAAACCATGGAACGAATTCGACGCGAACAAATCGATACCGACCTCCTCGACCTTGGAGACCGCCGACTTCTCAGGCCCCAACGAGTCGCCGTCTCCAAAAAGGGGATGATCGCAACCGCACACTACAGAGCGTCGGACGCCGGAGCCGAAATACTTGCCAAAGGCGGAAACGCCATCGATGCAGCTGTCGCCGCAGCCTTCGCACTGGGAGTCTGTGAACCAGCTGCTTCCGGACTCGGCGGACAGACAATGATGCTTCTCCACCTCAGCGAATCCCGAAAAACCCTCGCCGTCGACGGATCATCCAGAGCCCCAAACCGCGCAACCTGCGACACATTCACAAAACAACAACGCCGCCGCGGACACATGGCCACTACAGTGCCCAGCACGCCCGCTGTTCTCCAGTACGCGCTCAATGCCTACGGAAAACTCAAACTGAACGACGTGCTTCAACCCGCCATCCAATTGGCAGACGAAGGCTACGAAATCAGTATGCTCCAGTTCCTTCTCACACGTCGCGAACTCAAGCACCTCCGCGGCAGCTCAGCAGCATCTCTCTTCCTCAAAAACAAAACAAGACAATACCCGGCCGGCTCACTCTTTCGTCAGCCAGTTCTCGCTGAAACACTCCGTCGATTGGCTAAACACGGGATCGAGGACTTCTACCTCGGCCAGATTGCAGAAGACATCCACTCCGACATGGAACAGAACGGTGGCCTCCTCCATCGGGATGATCTCGCCCAGATCCCTCAACCAATTGAACGTAAACCCATAGCAGGAAAGTTCGACGCCAGCCGCGTCTTCACCTTCCCGCCCCCAGGCGCCGGACGAACACTCATCGAAATGCTCAACGTCTACCAGCAGTTGCCCGCAAACCGCCGCGATTTCGACACGCCGGAGGGAGCGGTGGTTCTGGCAGAGATAATCCGTCGTGCATCACTGGACCGCCAGGACCGGCCCTTTGACCCCAGTTTCTTCCCTCAAATCACCGGCGAACGAATGCTGAAAGAGGATTACGCCCGCCTTGTCGCTCGCCAGATATCCCGGCGAATTCGCACGCACGGGGAGACAACTCACCTCTCGGTAATGGATGCCGAAGGAAACGTCGTCGCCCTCACCCAGTCAATAGAAAGAGTCTACGGCGCCTGCGCCGCCTCCGCCAAACTGGGTTTTCTCTACAACAACTACATGATGGCCTTCGAATACGAAGACATCTCCCACCCCTACTACCTCAGGCCCAATGCCGTCCCCTGGGCGAGCGTCGCTCCCACAATCATCTTTCGCGGCCGAAAGCCCTGGCTCGCATTGGGTTCCCCCGGCAGCGAAAGGATCGCGCCGTCGCTCTTTCAAGTACTTGTACGATCTCAGAACACCGGACTCCTTCAAGCAGTTGAAGCCCCTAGGCTCTTCTGCTCCATTCGCGGTAAGGTATCCCTTGAAGCAACACGAATGCGCGACGACATCCCCGCTGCCCTGACTCGACATGGCTACAGCGTCGACATACGCGACCCTTACTCCTTCTACTTGGGTTGCGTCCAACTGGTTGCCCGTGACCAAGACAAATTCATCGGCATAGCAGATCCCCGCCGCGACGGCTCCGCTGCCGGACCACCCCAACTGCCATGACCATGCCATTTCTCATCTCTCTTGCACACGCAGGCCTCGACCTTCCACCCGAGGCCACCCCCTACTGCCGCCTCACACTTAATGAGATTATCGATGACGGAGACCAACAAGCGGCCGACATCTACTCCCCGCTGCAACAGCACGTGGCCGCTTTCCACACCACAAACATCGCTCGGGCAATCCTCGACATGAACCGTAGCCAAACCGATCGCTCCAAGGATGGCGTTGTTAAAACCCACACCTGCTGGAATGTACCGGTCTATCACCAACCCCTGACCACCGAAACAATCGATCTGCTTCTCCGCAACTACTACCATCCCTATCATCAACGCCTCACCGAACTGGCAAATACCGGCCCCCTATTGGGCATCGATTGCCACACAATGGCCGCCGTTGCCCCTCCCGTCGCCCCCGACGCCGGCCAGGAACGACCCTGGGTATGCCTCAGCAACAACAACCATCAGACCTGCCCCCGCAAAACGATTGACTCCCTCGCACGTTGTTTCGCCAACGAATTCGCAAACAACGTGACTATCAACAACCCCTTTCTCGGTGGACATATCGTCCGCACCCACTCCCACGAACTGCCCTGGATCCAATTGGAAATATCCAGAGGCCCCTTCCTTACGCCTGCAGAAAAACAGGTAAGAGTCCACCGTGCACTCAGCACCTGGGCCAATACTCACCACCGCTGACCCTACCGAGCCGCAACACCAAGGCAGCGTCAATCACCAATGATCTACCTGTGAAAGAAGAGCGTCAGAGGCGACACCAAGATAGAGCTCACCCTATAACGTTGTAAGTCCAAGCGCAGCGTCAAACCCTCGGAATCCTCCGGAGAAAACAGGCGTTCAGCCGCCACACTTGGACTGAGCTTGCACTAGCTACCCCTCAGCCTGGCCACTATCAACCGAGCCCCCTTCCAGCTACCCAAGCGTCACTTCAAGGATGACACAATCACCCCTCCAAGCGTAGCACTCCGCCAAAAGAATCTGCTGGAAAAAACGGGGTTCAGAAGCTGCCCCTTAACAAAGCCTCCTCTAATCCCTTTCCTCCCAGATGCTGATTTGGTATCGCGTCGGCAACGACGTTGACTTGAAACTACGCCAAACCAGAGCCGTCGAACCGCGTCTCGCCCTGCTCAGCCTATTCGACGCATGCACAACGAAAGCCAATCCTACAAGACTCTCCGGCCTATCGTTGACAGATAGAGCACAACACCGCAGTAGAACGCTACCCCGAACAATCCTCCATTCGCCGTGTCGAACATCAGCGACATGTATCGTGGCAGTTCTTCAGCGAAGACGACAAGCAGTAATACTTGTGGAGCCAGACTCACACAAATCCCCAATGCCGCCAGTGCCACCAACAGCCCGGCTCGCCCGCAATTCTTCAACAACATCCTACGACGAGCCAAAAGCGCAGCAAGACCAATAACCAAAGAATGGAGCATGGCAATAACCGCAAACAGCAGCATCAAAGGCAATTCCGCAACACCGGCATTACGCAAAGTCCAACTTCCCTCCAGATGCACCGCATACGTCGCACACACGTTGAAGAGAGAAAATCCCGCAACCAGCAACAGCACCGCCGATGTGACGCTTTTCTTACTCTCCACCGAAAAACTCCTGGTCCTACCTCTTCAGGTTGTAACCAAACAAGATCACCGACTAACTGCCCGACTTCCCATTCGGATTTCCATACTTCCACCAATGACGCTCGATCAGGACTGAGAACTCGTCGAAACGCATGGATCGCGGGCGCAATCGCCAATGAGTGTATACCAGGCGGGGGCGACCGCGCAAACACAACATAACAGTATCCAGAAACCTCGACGGCGAAACCGCCTCGATCTCGGCCCAGGTCCGCGAGAACTCCGGATGTCCCGACAGCCGCCAACGAATTCCACTCTTGCCCAATAGGAAAAACTCATGTGCGTAGCGGTACTTCACGTAACGTCGATATAAGAATGACGACGGCCATAGAAGCATCGTTCCCAGAATCACGCAGCCCAACGGAGGCCATATAGAAAAACCGTTCACAAGAACATCGATTAGATAACACACGTACATAACAAGCAGAATGACCATCCGGCATGTGTGGCAACCTTGCCACCTTGCCGAGGGACGAAGGCACGTGTCCGCTGCGCTGCAAGCGAATCCACACTCCGGACATTGATCGTCCATCGCATTCCCACGTAGGTCGTAATCACAAGCCGGACAAGACCTTCTGCACATCAAGCGAACACTCCTAACCTACGCTTCTCAATCCCCCACCTTCCGCACGCCGATCTCCTACCATAAACCGAAATGCCAATGGCAGCTCTGGCCGCCTTCCTCCTCACAACTGTTCCGGTCGAACACTCCCAGACGACCATCACACTGCCGGATACACCCTATTCAAAACGATTGACAATCACCAAGCGCCCCACATTGCCCGCCACTCACCCTTCTCTCGGAAGAAAAACAGCTCTGCATGCCTTAGACAACAACCTGACGCAGCCGCACTTGTCTGACCACCTTTCGGCCCCACATAGAGCAAGCATCCTCCAATCGTGCCACCATCCCGGCCACCCAGACGAACTACCCTTCGCCCAATACCACTGCGCGATCACCGTTCGAATCTCCTCGAATCCAATTCATGTCCCGTCGACGTCACCACTGTCAATGCCGCAACCAAGGAACGACGCAGAAGAGAATGGAGTAGCCTATTAGAGCCATCAGCCCAACGCCGTACAATATCGCCATCACCAACCGCCAACCTCGTAGAGACCTTCGGCCGAAGCACCAATCCCAGCACCATCCCAGTGGTTCAAGCAGCCGGAATCCGACAGCGTGACTCATCACTACTACAGCTATGACAAGCGCAAATGGCATCAGAACACCCACAGTATTCTTCATCGTGCCCAGCCTTCCTACAGGTCAGCCCGCCAAGCCTCCCCCTATTTACCAGAGCGATCCTTCAGTTCCAACAGCAATGGCATTGCGCTCTCTGGAATTCCACAACCTACTATCTCCGCACTCTCGCAAGACGCACGTCATCAGTCGGTTCAACAGGCAACAGTTGGACAAGCCATGGCCTCTTCATGCAGAGCGTAAACATGGCTGGGATCGATGGCCATATAAGGCACTAATAAGGCCGACACACAGGCCACAAACAGCCAACTCCGCAAACCGTGCTCCAACTCTTATGTTAAATAGGCCGTTGCCTGCCGCGTCGACGCGGCACGGAAAAAACAGCACAGCTTTTGCCTCGGCCAACGGACGCTCGTATACCAATAGCTCATCCCTATAAAAACCAATAGAATCCATTAACGTTGACATGAATTCATCAAGACATTGATTCGCTTGCTTCTCCTTCATGTCACAATCAGAAGCCTCTCCACCAATGAATGTCCGACCCAATCTCGCAACCACTAGTCGTCGAAAGCTCAACCCGATGCCACGTCTCTTCAAGTATCTGCACTCAGGCGTGTGCACGCTCGAACGCACACTTTCAAACCAACCTTCAGCGAGAAAAACGTGGAACCAGTTGCTCACTCCGGCAGTTTCTTCCAAGGAAGAAGAAACGTTCTCCTATGCTCCTCTTAATGTCACATCGTTTCCTTTCGAACTCGTCAAACGATCGATCCACATCATCTAACGATTCACTGACCTGCACATACATCGACTTCTTCCATTCCTCCACCCTGTACGCTTGGCACTGCAGTATTGCTTTGGCTCCCATAGCTTCTACGTAAGGTGCACCAAAAACCGCCGCCCATGGCATATTCGGTATAGCAGTGAGCAGGTCAATGCCACAGACACCACAGTTGAACGGGGCAACGAGGTAACGATAGTCTTTTCTGTGTAACTCGATTTCTTGCATGGTGAGCAAGTGTATGTATGCAAGATCCACTGTGTAGTGATCCTCGATTTCCTGAAGAAACTCTTTCAACGTAACGACATCAAAGGAACTTGGTTTACCCCAACTAAAAACACCTGAATGCCTGTCATCGCGATCGGAATAAGCCATGCCCTCTACACTTCCTTGCCTTGTCGTCCAAATAATGGAATTATCATAGTAAGAAGCAAATGAGACAGGCTGAGACTCATCAACGCTGAACTCCAACGGTTCCACAGGGCCATAGCGATACGGAATGAAACTTGGGCAAAACCTTCTGACATGCTCAAAGAATGAACGATAGTCTTCTGGTTTTAGAAACTTCTCTCGTACTAACAATCCTGCACATGCATGAACAATCGCCATAGTATAATCACTTAAGGTAATACTTCATTCCCGACAAACACCGTCGCCGAAGATGCGAGGAACTACTGCCGAATTCTGCGGATGAAGAGGATTGCATATTTCACCCAAAACTATTCCTTCAACAAGCATATGTGCCGTGTTTATCTCGTCGACATCAAGAATAAGCATGTCGATAGCTTCCTGCTTCAACCGCGTTGCGTCGCACGTGCAGGACAGAACATCGAAGTGCTCTGTTGTGCTTTCTATTGGGTGAGGATCTTCCAGCACAGTAACTGATCCCAGCAAGTCTGGATCATCCCCAATTGCGGCAAGCCATCCGGTCCAAAGATCTCGCACGAGTCGGTTTGGGGCGCATCGCTTCTGCCGACGGATTAGGAATGTGACAGGAAGCATCGCTAGGTCAACTTGATCGGTATTGCGCAACCAAGCGTTGTCACGTTCTTTAAAAGCAGCGGGAGGCAACCTCTCCACGACACTGTCAGCGTCGCGAATCGAACAATGTTCGATGAGTTTCTCGTGTACATAGAGCTGATTCGTTGCTACGGCTGCATACATGGCACCAAACAGCCTTTGCAGGTCTGCTACTATTTCCCCGCTCGATTCAATTGGTTCAATGTGCGTTTTCCATTCTATCTTCGCTCTACCGTACGGTAGGTGCACAAAGCTCTTGACCCATCGCAGTTGCTCAATGGCCGTGTCTCCGCCGATGGCCTCATGTTGCTCATGACTCAACAATAGCGAACGGCGGCAATTGCGCGTGACACGGCTCTCGCAGCACCTTGCCAGCAATCCCTCGCCGAAATCATAGGCTGCGGAATCGATTCTCATTACGGCATACTTCTCTTGATTATGTCCTCCACTCAACGGCGTCAGGGAAACGCCCGGCCCCAGTATCTGATTGGCTGCTCTCACACCTAGTCGTTTAAGATGGTTGGACGTAAGGTAGTTGAACTCGTAACACCCGCCGACCTCTTGTCGATAATCGATATCGCAATAGCGAACTCCGGTTTTCCACCAAGGAGCACTGACGCAACTGTACAGACTGCCGAATGGGTAATCCGTGCTTCCGACGAAGCCGTAGGCACCTCCGGCTGAAACGAAGACTTGCTCAAACGCACTGCGCATACGTTGGCAATTGGCGCTTTCAAGTAATCCGCAGGCCAGTGACTTATGAACGGACACGGCCAGGGCCCTCACGTGCTCTGTGTCAGCGACAATGAACGGAGAGTCTGGGTAGATGGCTCGAATGTGAGCTGGCACAATGTCTCCATTCAGGGCAGTGTAGTGTATATGCCACTTAGGGTGAGGCGTCCCCTGAGCCACGCCAACCATTACTCGATAGAGAGAGTGCTCTCGGTCCATTCGTTCGCACTCTTCCCACACAGCGTGGTCTAGTGTATGCGTTACCGCTAGAAACTGGCATCTACCGTGAACGTCGACTTCTGCCCGCTGCCATGCGTTGAGCGTATCCAGTGTTTGGACAATGAACTTGTGGATTATCTCGACATTCGTCCATTCATAACTGAACATGGCAAAGGTGGTATACTGTTTTACGTGCACTTGAAATCTCCAAGAGTAACTCGATTACCTATCTGCCATCGTTTGCATTGGCATCTCATCAGGCAGCGAAACCGAAGGGTAAAGCAGTGCACCTGCGGCTAATCATCAACTCCACAAACTCCGTTCTACACAGCCAGATTAACTTGTTCTTCAGCAGTCCTCTGAAATGAACTTTTCTCCCAAGCGCACCACAAGTCAGTGCCTTAACGCCATCGCGGGTCTTCCCTCGGAGCTACAAGCTTCCGGAATCATCGAGGTACTGTCTCCAATCGTCGTAGTCTTCAGAGAATCGTCCTTTGTGACAGCTCCGCTTCGTTCGCGAATATAGTGTGCAGGCCGCCATACTAGCTGGCGGTCCAGGAAAGCGAAGGCACTCCAACAGGTCCTCAAAGGACGATGAACGCGAGCTCGTGATCGTAGCCGCTGCTAGTACAGCGTCTATATACTGAGGATCTACGTCTCGTATAACTTGTCTTGCCTCGTCAAGGCTGAATTCTTTCATTATCCACCGTAGTCCAGCATATAGAAACCCTCCTCCTTCGGAAACTGACTGCAAATGCTCCGGGCAGCGCGCGCGTTTAGCAAGAAACCTGCATTTTCAGGATTGAGTGAGGACTTACTCATGAAGTACATTAGCTTCCCATTCTGCGCAACACACGAGAAGCCTCCAGCCACATCTTCGCCAGCCACAACGCCGTGGGACAGCAAGTCTTGATGCCCTGGGTAGGCAGCTCTTGGTCCTGTCGGGAACAGCTTTACCGTTCCATCCTTCATGACGACCCCATTAAATATACTCTGTGCCCCTTCAACTGCCCCTCCGATTTGCGTGAGGGCTTCTGGCGGGACGATTGGCTCTTCTGGCGGCGGCGCAACCGGTCGGGTGCGGGGTGGCACGGCATTCCGCACGACGATTGCCCCCATTATCAAGAGGAGAATGGTTGCGGCCTTCGTTTCAGCTGTTGTGTGAGAATCTGTCAGGATTCTCAAAGTCAAGAAGAACTGCAGCGCGAACGTAGTCTCGAGCGCGATTGCGAACACTGTGGGCCCCATCACCCAACTCAACCCAAGTACTGCGCCGAGGATCGCACCGTACAGTGCACCATTGGCTATGGAATCTTGGATGTCCTCGAAGCTCTGTGTTTGAGTCAGATGGAAATAAGCGCCAAGCGCACCGCCGGCCACCGCTCCCAAGCCAACCGACACGACGAGCGTTTTCGCGACAATGGATATGATCCCCATGGTGAAAAGCTGTCCCGTCAGGGTGCCGAACCAATGGCCGGATGGATCGATTCCGTTGACGGGGTTCGCGTGACAGTACAGGTATCTGTGCATTGACACAGGATCGTGCACTGATCCTTGATACGTATCTCGCGTGATAAACCTTCCCACACCTGGACTGTAATACCTTGCCCTCAGGTAGTAGAAACCCGCATTGGCGTCATGCTGCTCCCCGGTGTAGAGATAATCGGTGGCCGAGGTACTGCCGGCCGGTAGCAGGTTGCCCTGCAAGTCCAAGCTGCTGCCGAAAGCGTCGTAGCTGTATTTTGCTATAACACTGCCCAGTGGCGCGGGAGTCGGATCACTTATTACCGTAGCGCCCTGGCTCAACGCCCGCGTGCTCATCTGCCCGTCGTAGTGGAAGTAACTGGTCGATGCGTACTGCCCATCGCCGGGGCTGTCCGTCTGACTGATCAGGTCATGGCCATAGACGTAGCGTTTGACCACCGTACTTACGCCACCAACTTCCAGCCTCTCCTCCAACACCTGAGCGTACGGGCGGTTCTTATCCACCACGTACGTCGTCAGGGTTACGCCAACAAGCTTGCTCGTTCGGATACCATCAGCGTCGTAGGTATAGGACACCACTCCGCCCACACCGCTGCCGTCGTCCACAGTTGCCAGTCGATTCTCCGCATCGTAGGTGTAGAGAGTAGTCTTGATCCCGGCACTGGGATTATCCACGACCTTCTCGACCATGTTGCCGTTGGCGTCGTAGTCGTAGGTCGTGACCTGCGTATTCGGATCGACAGTAGCCAACCCCGCCGCCGCCAACGCCTGATAGGCCATGGCCTCTTTATGCAGGGCGTAAACATGGCTGGGATCGATGGCCATCAAAGGCACGAAGAAGGCCGACACACAGGCCACAAACCGCCGATTCCGCTGCGCCTTGCGTCCCTGTCCACTGGTGCGCAACAGAGCAAAGGGAGCTAGCAGGCAGGCAAAAGCCAACGCCGCAATACTACCCAGCGCCACCCCCGCAAACCGCGTAGGACGAGGCGCGGCCGCATAGCCACCGCCGGCCTCCCGCTGTAACGTCGTGGCCGTCTCGCAGAGCAGTTGATCGGCCGCGTTGTAGTCGTAGAGCACGTCAGTTTGCTGGTTAATGGTTTTCCGCTGCATGGTCTTGCGATTGCCCACCTTGTCGTAGGTGAAGGTGTCGGTCCGCTGCCATTGTGTGCCCGTTCCTGCGCTGTTCTTTACGGTAACGATTTCGTGCACGAGGCGATAGAGGTCATCGTAGATATAGCGTACGGTGCGCTCGGCCAGTGCCGGCCGACTACTGCCCTCGTCATAGCGAAACTCCTCAACCTTGGTCCGGTTACCCGCCAGCCCCAGCGTGTAGACATACTCGTGAACCACAACCACGGAACCCGAACCATCGTCGGCAAACCGCTGCAGAACACCAGTAAGCCGATTCTGCCTATCGTAAACGTACTTCGTCGACCAACGTTCGACTACAACCGGAGCCCAGCCGCTCTATTTACTTGCCAAAAAGCATAAGATCTTCATTCACTCTCACCGTTGCTTTCGATGACGTTTTGGAGGTACTCAATGGCCAGCGCCACATGTGGGGCTCTCGCACGCCCACTCGCAATCAGTCTGTCCAGGCAAGTCTGAGGTTTCTCAAACTGAGTGAACCAGGGAAGAGACTCGCTTACGGCCTGAACCACTTTTCTGACGAATCGGATATCCCGTCTGAGCGCCAGCCCTGGAAGCGCAAACGGTAAATGACAAGTATAGAAAACACCTATTCCGTCCATATAGAAACGTGATGTCTGCAATTCCTCGAAAGGCACCGGAAGCAACGTACGTACGCTAATGAAAAGCCTGTATGAATACCCTAAAGAGTGACCTAATGTCACTGTCTCCGTTCGCCAAGAACAATCTCGACACCACTCTACTTTACGGAGTTCCCTGACTACCGTTTCCTCAGACTTGGAGAACCCTGTGCTGTCGAGAAGCAATTCGAGCTCAGTCTTCAGCGATGCAATGATTCGCGTTTGACGGCTGAGGCGCCTTGATTCCTTATTTCTAGTCGAAGACATACACAACTCTTCCCGCTGTGTCATTGATTCGGCCTGTTGTTACCCGCGAGAACACAGTAAGGAAAAGACACACCCGTCTCCTGTCTTCACTTGACCATTCAGGCGCGGTTGCACTGAGAATGCAAGCGTGAGTCACCACCGCGAAGCCAATCACTATCCCATTGCGCATCTCACACTTCCAAGCCCGAAGCTTGTATGTTTGCGTGTTCCAGCTAGCTCGTAGCCAGCGGTCTCCTCAGAACTGATCATGCAACTTCCACGATCACATCCCCGTCCATGTTTTTGAGCTTCGCGAGAACCTTGTTTACCCACTTCCCAGTGGGGCCTGCTGCTCGATGTTTCTTGATTGTGATCCTGCCCAAATCGTCCGTGTCGATGTGGTCTCGATCTCGCACATCGTGTCTTTCCGCAACCTCTCCTGTTCCATCTGAAAGGATTCGTACTTTTTCCAGCGTACATTGATTTAATCCTAATACTAGCCCATGTGGCTGCCCGTCAATACGAAATCCGTATATGGCGCCTGAGCCTTCACTCTCCAAGTCCGATCCTGGCATGATTCGGGCGCGGGCCGTGAACACCCACTCTGAATCCTCGCGGCTTGCACGTACTGTGGCCCGAGTTTGTGCGAAGGCTTGACGTAACTTCCCAGCGGAGACAACACAGCCCCAATCATCCCCGCTTTCCTCCGGCCACTGCTTGTCGCCCGCGAATTCAAAAGGATCCGCAAGACGTTCAAGCATCTCAGCCACCTCGCTCGGAACGTCTATCTCAAAACTCGACTCTTCTGAGGTGAAACGCATACGCATTCCCATAAGTATCCTGCTCCTCAAATGAAGGCACGGGCTCCGGTCACGGTCCTCAAGAGTATTGCACCGTGTATTGCCAATACTATCGCCCCTATAGCGAATGCCGCTTGCCAAGATCTTCGGTAGGCGTAGATCACTGTTCCAAACTGTTTCGCTTTTTCTCCAATTACCTACTTCGCGAAATCCACAGTCTCAAACTACCGTCCGCCTCCTAGTGCGGCTCTGCCGCAGCCAGGATCATCTCCTGCCTTGGCATCTTAATCAGATCAAGAGAATCTGCACCCATTTGTCCGCACTATGCTATTCAAGGCGATTCGCAAAACACCCACTGAGCTGACTTGCACACTCCTCACCCTTTCATGTAGACCCCTGTCAGCAGGTTCCCTACAAAGCAAGCGGAGAGCGTCTTACGAGATTTCTTTCAGGCACGACTTGACGTTTTACCTATTGGCCGACAATGCCCTTTAATCATACTCACCCACTCCCACCAAGTCGAGACTTTCTCCTCTGCTTTCGCATAATACCGCACCCCTACTTCGCCCTCACACCGCTGTAAGTCCAAGCGTAGCGTCAAACGCCCGGAATCTACCGGAGATAACAGGCGTTCAGCCGCTACACTTGCATAGAGCTTGCTCAAAGCCCATCAAACACCAGCGGAAGCCACGCACCGATCACCGTCCAAACACGTCTCACTACTACAAAACCCCAAGCCCCCCCACCAATCCGCTTCCTCCCACCGCCACCGCCTTCTACACCGCCCAAAGCCGCCTCAAACACCCCAATTTCACCTACCCTAACATACTCCTCAGCACATTTTTCCAGACTTTTTTTTCGCACCTGGCGCTAGCGCCAGCCACGATTTTTACCACTCAACCGACCCCATTATAAAAAAAGTGCGGAACACCCGCGCCTATATATAGGGTGGAGACAAGCGCGCTTACCCCGGCAGGCCACAACGGGCTCCCGATCCCCACACGATCCCAAAGCCCCAGCCGCCTACTCCGGAGCAAGCCCTCCGGCACAATACACATAAGTATTAAGGACAGAAGCTGCGACCGGCCAGTCCCCGCGTCATCCTCTCATCGAAACCACAGGCCCCTTCGCTGCACCGGCAGCCCCCGCAGCCGCATGCTGAGCCCAAGCCAGAGCCCATGGCTGAGATGCACCCCAGTAATAAGGACACTGGCCGGCCATCCGACGCCCTCCCCGCCCAGCGTTCCACCCCGGGCACCCAGGCCTTCTGAATCCCCCGGCCTGCCCCAGCGCACCGAACACCGGAAGCCACCGAGCGCCCCTTGTTAAGGAGACCTACTCCAGCGCGCCGCGTGATGCGACCGCCACCCACAAGCTTGCTCAAAAACGATCGATTCGATGCAAAAACGACTCGAAATGACTCAAAACTGAAAGGAATCCGACCATGAACACCCACGTTTCGACGCGCGAGACACCGAAAAACGGCGATTTTCACCCCAATTCCACCCCCAAATGCGCGCCAATGTCGCTCAAATGCAGCCTGGCGCCCACTCAATGCGCTGTAAAAGCAGGGCTAGCGCACTCAAAAACGCGGTTTTTCATGCCGAAAAACGCCGTTTTTCCTTGGGCTAAACCACTATTTCGACCGGCCGCTACACTCTCACATTTTCATAATTCCCCAACGCCTGCACGACAGACCGAGCAAGAGCAACCAGCAGACGGCCTCCCCCACATCATCCGCCTTTCCACTCATCCGCAGCACCCTAAACCTGCGACGAAGTCCACACCGCAATCGCGGATATACACTCGCCTGCCGCTGCCTTTCTGGTAATATCTCCGGCACTGGAGCGCTATCCGTCCATGTGTGTCGTCAGAGAGTTAAGGTCCACCGGAGAAAACCGGAATCCAGACGCCACTCTCGAATAAAAGTGGCTCTATTCGCGAATACGATATCGCAGCCCCGAACACCGCTGCTATTGGGTATTACCTATGGAATCAATCGCAGACATCACCATCTTTATCATCCTCGCCGCCATCTGCTGCCTCGGTATTCTCCTAACTATTCTGCAGCTGCCGGGCACTTGGCTCATAGTCTGCTCCGCGGTCGCCTACTCCTGGCACTACGACTGGCAGGCTATTCAGCCCGCTTGGCTAATTGCCGCATCCGTTATCGCCGCCGCCGCTGAGATTGTCGAACTCGCCAGCGGGGCCATAGCCGCTAAAAAAAGCGGTGCGAGCCGCCGAGCCGCTTGGTACGCTCTGTTTGGTGGAATTGCCGGAGCCCTGCTTTTGTCAATTCCCGTCCCTCTCTTTGGAACTCTGGTCGGCGCTCTCATCGGCTGCTTCGGCGGCGCGTTGATCGCCGAGTTGCAGGAAGGGCGCGGGCTCAACGCCGGAACAAAAGCCGGTCTCTTCACCGCCGCCGGCAGAGCCATCGGCGGAGTCTTCAAGATGTTTGCCGCCTTGGCTGTTTCCACTATCATCTTGATTCCAGCCGCAGCATCACTCTGGCAAGCGGCCACTCAATCTCCCTGATACGAGGCCGTCAACATGCGCATGTTCGGTGCCAACATCTTCCTGCTCATTGGTATTCTCCTGGCTCTGGCAATACTTATCTTCCTACTCCTTGGCGGTTGGGTGACCGTGAAAATACTAATCTTCAGACGTGCGCAACATCGCGCCGAGCAAAAGCGCAACCAGGAAAAGTTTCGGGCTGATGGTTCCCCTTATCCACCCGCCTCTCGCGGAATATGCCATACTTGCGGCAAAGCGTATCCCAAGGTCTACCATATGCCTGACGGTACCAAGCTCTGCCCCCTTCACTACGAAGAGCAGGCCCCCTGATACCAGTCTGCGGATGACCACAACGCAAGCAGTCGATATGCTGCCATAATAAAAGCGGGGCAACACCGTCTTACTCGATGGACTCTTGTACAAGCTATGCCACAGGACGTGTGATTGATGACCGAGCAAAATACCGTTGAGACCAAAATCTACAACGCAACGGACAAGAAGGCTTTAAGCATGCGCGACCTTCTTGAGTACTTCTCGCGCCACGGGACGATGCGTGTATCCGATCTTCACCTCAAGGTGGGCAGTCCGCCGGTATATCGCATCGACGGCGTCCTGCAGAAGATGAAGGGGGCCGCCCTATCCAGCGAAGTCCTTGAATCGCTCATTCGAACAATCGTTTCCGACGTTGATTGGCAAAAACTAAACAGTTCCGGATCCGCCGACTCCTCCTACATCACCGATGAGATGCAGTTCCGCCTCAACTGCTTCATGGAGAATGACGGGCCGGCCGTAGCCATCCGCGCCCTGGAGAACAACATACCACGCCTGGAGAACATAGGTTTCCCTAACACGGCCTGGCGCGACATAGTGGAACGTCGGCACGGGCTGGTACTACTCACCGGAGTGACCGGAGCAGGCAAATCCACAACCATTGCTTCTCTCATAGATCGCATCGCCCATCAACGTGCCTGCAGGATCATTACTCTGGAAGACCCGATCGAGTATCGCCTTACGGGCACCGCCGCCGTGGTTTCCCAAAGAGAGGTCGGCCGTGACGTGCCCAGCTTCGAAAGAGGCATACGAGACTGCCTTCGCGAGGATCCCGACGTCATCTTCGTGGGAGAGATGCGCGACCGCGAATCGACATCCTGGACCCTTACAGCTGCTGAAACCGGCCATTTGGTATTCTCAACCCTACATACTCGCGACTGCCGTGGCACCATCACGAGAATCCTGGACATGTTCCCGCCATCTCAACAAGATGAGGTCGCCAGCCAGATGTCTCTGGGTTTAAGCCACATAGTAAGTCAGAAGCTGGTCCCCAAAGCGGATGGAAACGGAAGAACCGTGGCCATGGAGATCCTCACCAACAACTACGCGGTGAGCAACCTGATTCGCTTGGCCAAAACCGAACAGGTGTACTCACTTCTGCAGACCAGAACCAGAGACATTCCCGAAGAGAGAATGTGCACTATGGAGCGATCGCTCGCCCAATTGGTTCAGCGCAAGGAGATAACCGCTCTGGAGGCAGAGAAGTGGGCCAATCATCCCCAGTCATTCATCGATGAGTTGCAGCGACTTCAGCATGATGACTAACCCAATGTACAATCGCAAGGTGTTAATATGATCGAGCACGCCATCAGACTCACGCCGGGCCAAGACCTCAAGAACGAGATTGAGAAGTTCACAAACAGATCGACAATCGGCGCCGGTGTGGTGCTCTCCGGCGCCGGCAGCCTGTCACAAGCGTCTTTGCGTATGGCCAATGCTGACAAAAGCGTAACCTTCCCCGGTCCCTTTGAAATCGTCTCTCTCACGGGCACGCTCTCACCGACCGGACTGCACCTGCACATGAGTATCTCTGACCATACGGGTAAAACCATAGGAGGACATGTCCTCGCCGGCTGCACGATCCACACTACAGCCGAACTGGTCATTGGCGAACTGGAATCGCTCCGCTTCAGGCGAACACTCGATCCCGCCACCGGCTATAAGGAGTTGGTAGTCGAGCAGACGGCCGGGCAGCAGACGAAACCAACTCCCCGGTCGTAAATCTCAACAAAACCTCTCTCCCCGCAACGATCACTATTCAAATGCCCCCGGCGATTCTCGGTGGCCGAAACCGACGCTGATGGCCTCTCAGCGGCGATTTCGCCCTGAATACGACTGGTTGGTCTGAGCTAAGGAAAAAAAGTTCGCCACTATCTAAATTAACATTACCGGCCCATCCGATAATAGGCTTGAGAAGGGTCTAGTCTCTTCGCCGTGGAGTCAGGGCCCTCGTAAGTCGTACGATCCACAGCGGTTCCACTGCTGTATCGAATGACTCTTGCCGGAAAATTGGTCAGGGACGACCGGGCAAGAATCGCAAGGATGCGATAGAAAAGTCGCGCATCGACGCAAAGGCCACCACCCCAGCTCAAGTGACCATTGTGGATGCGCGATTTTCTTTGCGCGCAGCGACAATACGGTTGCGAGCATACACAGTCTGGACTTCTGAAGGGATAATGGAGACGAGGGGATTCGAACCCCTGACCTTCGCATTGCGAACGCGACGCTCTCCCAGCTGAGCTACGCCCCCAGTCAGAGCCTCAGAGACTATACCGCAACGCCGCGCATCAGGCAACATGGGAGGCGTATCAGGGAGCATAGCGGTGATCGTCAGCCGCGCGTGATGTGGTCCGGATGGCCCGCGGCGAACTCATTAATTCTATCCGCGTAGCCTTGCATGACAGAGGTAAGCAGCTCCGGCGTTTCCTCGCAGTTATCCGCGTCTGTTAGAGGGCCAAGCAGCTCGAAACGGTAGTGGAAGTCGTCCTCGGCCACGATGAATGCCTGGAGCACGACGGCCCCACATCTGATGGCAATCTGCAGTGTCCCGGTGAGGAATTCCCGGCGACGTCCGAAAACCTGAACAGGCACGGCGCTCATCCTCTGATCCTTTACAGCCGAGACATCGAGTGAACTGCCGAGGATTCCGTTTTCCTTGAAGGTGCGGTATATGGACCGGGCAAAATCGGTGGAGAAGATGAACTTGGGCTGCGGAAGATCAGGATGTTTGTTTTTCCACATATCCTGAACAAAGCGTCTGACGCCCCCTTCGTTTGGTGCACGAACTGCCGTAACGCTGTGACCTTGTACGGAAAGTCCCAATCCCGCGATATGGAACTGGCCGTGGTGGCAAAGCATAATATAGACACCCTTACCGCGTTTAAGGCCCTCGGCCAACAAGTGTTCGTTGACCACTTTGAAGTGTTCGCGCAAACAATCCTTCGGCAAAAGATCGAAGATCATATAGAAGGTCTTGTCGCAACGCTGGCGCATGAAGTGTTCACGGATCAACCTGCGTCGTTCGGTTCCATGCAGTTTCCGGTTTAGCACAAGTTCGACCATGCGCCGGACGCGCCTGCGGCGTTTGTGGTTAACCAGGTATTCGAGCGTACCGAAAACACGGCAACTCACGTACAAGCCATGCATACCCCACAGTCGGGCATGCAATCCCAAGAAGCATCTGACAACGGAGAAGGAGACTCGCTCCCAGAGAGTAACGGCCGAGTTGTCTGTTGAGTCCGGTGACTGCGCCATTGTTCTGCAAGAATCCTGTATCCGCCATACGGGCGTGTCTAGAGCAAGCTCTATCCAAGTGTAGCGGCTGAACGCCTGTTTTCTCCGGTAGATTCCGGTGGATTGACGCTGCGCTTGGACTTACAACGCTAAAGTTTCTTCGTTGTTGGCAGACTATAACACCGAGATTCGAAGGACGCCAATTCAGGCGTCCTATGCCTGGTGATGAAACGAGCGATGCGTAAGGACTTTCATGGACTCCTGCAAGTAATCAGGGGCACCGATCCAACAGGGATCGGTGCCCCTGCAGTTGGCATTCCGGATTGCGCGACTTCTTCTTGCCGCGGCGTTTCTATTGGGGGCCGGCCAGTGCCTGCTGGAAGCCGGCGAAGTCGACCAAAGTAATAGCTCCATCCATGTCAAGGTCGAAGACGCACAAGCAGAGATCGTTCTGTGCCAGCACTCCGGGGAAGCAGAGTTGGAAGGCAGCGAAATCTGCGAAGTCTATATCACCGTCATCGTCATAGTCATTCGGCGAGACATCTGGGTAATTCCAATAGCAATCGCAATGATCCGCAGCACATGTTACGGTGTCTCCAAGGTACTTACTGCTCAGCTGACTGGCACAAGTCGTTTCGTTCATAATGTCACACTGATGATCGCCCGGAGTGACATCATAGCAGCAGGCTCCGCGTGCCGCACAGGCGGAACAATCATCGGAGCCGGATGTGAAGATGGCATCAACTACTTGCGCACAACCGTTGCTGTTAGTGATAAAGCAACTACCATCCATTTCACAGCAGGTTCCGGTCACGCAAGGTTGGGCGCCGGCACAGGAGACACCAACACCGAGGAAAGCGCTATTGGGACGGTCTCCACAATCCCACTGGTCTTCCGTATAACAGACTGACTGACCGAGGATATTGACACAGCAGGCGCCGAGGTCACAGACATCGGTCGTTGCACACGTTTGGCCAGCAACAGTAATGAATCCACCGGCAGCACAAACATCGCTGTACTCATCAGCGCACACACCGCCGCCCTGGCAGCATGCGTATTTTTCACAAACATCGCCATCACACATCGTTGCGTCGCCACGGTAATCTCCGGAAGCCGCAAGGCAATCCGCTTCGCCCATGATGGAGCATGTGCTATTGGGCAAGCAGCAAGCGCCTCTTGGGACACACACGGCCAGGCCGCAACTGGTGATAGTGTCATCGAACAGGGCGCCTTCGATCTGTCGGCACTCAATACGGGTAAGCTCAAGACAGGTACCATCCACCTTACAGCAAACGCCGGGATCACACCCAGTGTACATATCACCTTCACAAGAGGCATCTGCATAGAAGGTAGCGGGTACGCCCAGCCCAGAGCTATTGCAGTCAAACTCCCAAGAGTCTATACACAGGCTGCTGGTTGGGGTTGTCTCAACACAACAACCGCCCCAATTGGGGCAAAGACCATTAGTGCACACCGTGTCATCGCCCTGGAAAATGGCATCGTCGATAGTAATGCAGACTGATTCAAACTCCTGTATGCAGCCATCGGGAGTGCAGCAGGCCCCATGTGGTGGGCAGGTGTCGACCTCGCAATCGACGTCATCGCCCTGGAAGGTACCTCCGGCAGCCGCGCAGTTGTAGTCGATCATCACATCGCAGGAACCGTCAGGCAAACAGCAGGCGCCTGTGGGGAAGCAATCAGCGGGGCAGGCGGAGCCGGTACCGCTGAAGACGCCGTTGGTAGTGGCCGTTGCACATTCAAGCGGAAATAGCTCGGCACACGCCGGCTGGCCACCTACTTCATGGCAACAAGCCCCGAGACTGCAAAGGAAGCTGGAGCAATCCACGCCTTGTCCCTGGAAAATCCCATATTGGTTTTCACACTCGATTTGAGTCATGTCCTCTTGGCACACTCCGTCGCTCAGACAACAGGCGCCGGTAGTAGTGGCGGGGCAGGTATTGGTTTCGAGGAAGACCTCGCAAGCCTGCCAACCGTTGGTGCCCATTGAGGTGAAGGAGCCTTCGAGATTGAGGCAGGCCACGTGGCCGGTAACCAAGCATTCACCATCCACACAGCATGCGCCCAGGTCGCCAATGTCACATGCATTGAGTGAGCAGGGCCAGCCCTTGCGCCACTCCAGGCCGGTGACCACACCTATGCAGGTTCCGTTTGAAGCGATATTGGTACACCAAGGACAATCAGCTTCAATGGTATCAACGCAGTCATCGGGATATTCGGGATCGCAGCAGGCGCCCATGGGCTCACACGGCTCGATGCCGCCGCACTCGGTGTCATATCCACGCCACACTCCGGGGGTATCCCTGGTAGGATCAGCGGTGCAATCGAACTCGTTACCGTTCTCGGTGCAGGTGCCGTCATAGTAGCAGCAGGCCCCGTATCGAGGATCACAGGGATCGGGAGTCATGTCGCAGCTGGTGCCGTCGCCTTTGTAGACGCCCAGTGCGCTGGTGCACGCATCCAGTGGCAAATCCTCACAACCATCACCAACACCACAGCAAGCGCCTATGGGCTCGCACGCGGAGAGCTGGCAGAGTGAGTAGTCTCCCTGATAAACGCCTCCCAATGTGGATTCACAGCCATTGGAAGTGACATCATCATCACAAGAGCCGTCAGGCAGGCAGCAAGCACCGCCGGGAGCCTGGAAACAGAGATTCATGGAGACAGTTCGACCGTTGTAGAAATTGGGGCGGGTGAAGGGATCGGGCAACGGATCGGGATCGGTGCCGAGAGCGATCCATGTTCCTTCGACCTGGCCAACGCAATAGGGTTTTGGGTAGGTAGTCACAGGGCCACGGCCATAGAGTAAGCCGGTGGTGTTGCCCCAGCCCACGCCAATGATGAACTTGGTCTGTATTGGTAATCCCAATTCAGTCAAAGGTACAAGGGGAACCGAGATCGATCCAGAACTGTAGAACCGAGGCTCAGTATCAGACTGTGAGGTCAGTGTAACGTCATCTCCCCAGACCAAGTCGTACTCGGTTTCCTCGCCGAGTTGCTGCCGATAGACGGCCATAGTGACCTCGACTTGGCCGGAGAACTGCAATTCAACGAATAACTCTGACAGAAGCGCGGCAGCATCGACGGTAATGACGTTGCCGGTAAAGACGGTGTCGCGGTTTTGAATGTCACTCCAGCCGCCCATAGCGCAGCAGGTAAGGGCACGCAACCCATCCCCTGCTGCCAGCGTAACGACTGGCTCATTGGTGGCCTGGGTGGCCGGCTTCAGCAAATCAGAGGCTGATCTCCCGATGGGGTCGAAAGCTCCGGATTGCAAGCGCACCATTTCTGCCGTCTTATTGGAGGCGACGGGTGCTCGCGTATCGTCGGAGAGAGCATTGGAAACATAGAATCCCAGCGAGATTACGGACAGTACGAGCAAATAACAGCTCGCCTTGCTTGTCTTACACAACCCGGACATGTCATCTCCCATCAATCACTTAGCGAAGTCTGTCGACCTGCAACTTCTTTCCACTACAAACCCAGAGTAAGCTCCACTCAAGTGCAGCGTCTGAGACCCGGTCTTTTCCGGTGTATCCTCGTTTTGACGCTACGCTTGGACTAATAAGACAGAGCGGCACTTGTGGCCGTCTCATTAGCTACTGTCGCGTCGCGGTCAGCATGACGCTCGCGCAATCAGTTGCCCATGTTACCAGAAACACCGTATTGAAACCAACCGCGTTAGCGGAAGGGTACGTCGTTTAGATCGGCCGGAAACCCCCGACAAATGGGTTATTTCCCGCTGTGTTTGGAGTCACGCCGCCACACGGTCGGCGTGCGAAGGGGGGTTATCGGACGGCCGTTCTCTCAGGCTGCCTAGCCTGGGTATTGCATCGCTCTTTCCGCTCGGTGGTTGTATTTCGCGTCTAAGTTCGTCAGACGAAAAACACACGGCTCCGATAAACAGTTTGTTGATCCAAGAGTGGACTCGTCTTGCCCATAATCCCCTTGGATTGAACAAGTTACAGCATTCATCGAAAAGCCTGATGCAATAGCTGGGCTAGTTCGATCGCACGTCGGAGTACTTTTCGATCCGCAATGGTCCGATTCTCTCGGGACGGGAACTGCCAAAAAACATCGGCAGTCGGTTAACGGTGCTCTGGAATCGGATGGCTCGGCTAACAGCCCTGGTGCGGCTGGCCTCAACAAGCTCCGGCTCATCGTCATCGACCAAACACTGCCCGCGGATGGTCCCATATATGGTGAAGACATGCGATTTGGTAGTAATCCAATCACCAAGAGTCACTACACGGGCAACTGCGTTGACGTAGTTGTTCTTGGCCGGATCCGGCTCTTCCCCTTCGTATAAGCACGCACCGCCGTCGATGCGATAGCCTTCTTCAATCGGCACCCCAGTTGACCCCTTGTAGTGTCTGATGTTAAGCAGCTCACCAACGGTTAGGAAGCCATATCCGCGGCGAACCGCGTATGAGGAGCCGGAGGAGCCCTGATAAGCCGGATCACGGTCTTTATCATATGCTCCGAGGTCTGCCATAGTATTCTGGTTCCAGTTCGCCCGCGCTTCGCGATAGGCTACGATTGCCTGAGCGAGCTTAAAGTCATCCGGAGAAGCAGGGTTGCAGAGGGTCGAGAACTCTCCAAAGCTGGCAGCCTGAACCCCCAAAACGTCAGCCAATTCAGTTCGGTATGCTTCGGGGAACCTATCCATAGGAAGAACAGGTAGGCGTGACATAACCCACCAGGAAGCGGCGTTCAGGTTGATTCGGCCGGCGACGCGCAAGCCGCCCTGGTCAACGTGGGGGCGTTCCTCAAGGTATTCGGTGACTTCGTCAAGGCAGGCAGCGTCGCCGTCACAATCAGCCACACTTGGCATTTCCAAGGGCAGTGCGGTGAAATAGTCGAAAAGCAATTGTCCCCAAGGCAGGGCATCAGTACCTTCACTTATGCCGTCGCCATCGGCTAACAAAGCATTATGAAACTGTCTATTGAGATCAAAGACGGGCATTTTGCCATTGTCAATCTGATCATAGCAGCCGTCATCTGCCAGGTTTCCCGGCAGCCAGGTTTCGGACAATTGATTAAAGGGGCGGGTTTCCCCGTTAGAAACGGATTCATTCAACAGATGAGCTACTCGGGGAACGAGCAGCAGCGATCCGGTCGTGGGGAAAGCCGTAGCCAGGCTACCGGTATTAACCGGCTCCATGCGCACAGGATACATTTCCTTGTAGGTAGAACCGGTTCTTGACGGAATAGGCGAATTCCAATTGTAATCACCAAGAGTCTTCTCGCTATCAAGGAAGAATCTGGTGGTCCGGGGAACGACACAACGCCAGTTGGTCACTGTCTTGGCGCCAAGGACATGAGTTGAAGTATCCCTCTGAATAGAAACGCTCGTGCCGATCTCGCCGATCGGCGCAGGCGTGCTAGCAGCCAACCCCCCAGTGCGAGTATAGGTGGTGTCGTCGGCATACATGCGATCAACGACTATGGCTTGCTCATCGATGACCCTGACCAAGGCAATGATACTCTTATCGTCGATGACAAAATCGGAAAGCTCAATTGCCCCTGCCCCACCGACCTTGGTTCCAAACCCGGAAAACACCTTAAACTCACCGGGAGCGAGAGTGCCGGAGAGAGCGTCATAGCTAAGCCTGTCCAGGGAAACACCAATCTGATCGGTGAGATCTGAGGCATCCTCTGCAAGATCGACGAGTTCGTAATCAGACAGTTTGATGGAAGTGTCGTATGGGTTATACAGTTCGACGGCAAACTTTGATGAATTCGCTATTGCCTGGTCCAATGGGTCAGGCAAACCGGCACTGACCGGAGAGGCGTAGATCTCGGTGATAAACGGCTGCTTCTCGAATCCGTAGACAACGGGGAAACCATTAGAGGTTCCGTTGGTGCCGATAACGGGCACTGCCGTGGGAACGTCGTCGGAGTCTGCGAAGTCGATCAGGTTTGCGGTGAGCATAGCGGCCTGTACCGCGATAACCATATCACGCGGAGCAAGGGTAGTAACGCCCAGGTTTCCGTCGCCATCGGTATCTCGCCAATTACGGAGCATGAGGAGGAATGCATCCTGTATGGTTCGGATTACCTTAGTTCGAGACTCCGCACTAAGAGCAGCCAAGCTATCCAAGGGCTTACCCTCAGTAATGGCGACGGCCTGTTCCTGGGCCAAAGATAAGATGTAGTCATCAATGTAGGGCATGGAAAGCTTTATCCGCCCCAGCCGTTTGTCGGCGGTTCCATCGAATTCCCTGGGATAATCGTCCCAGGCAAAGAGGCTGGGGACTTCACTGATCTCCTCAACCCAGTCCTTGCCGTTTTTCTTTCCGCTACGGATCAGAAGATCGTCGTAGCTGACCGTGGTGACATTGTGAATAGTGTCGTAGACACCGGAACCACTCTCGGGATCAACGAGGTCTCGCCAACGCCCCTTGGTGTCGGTATCAACACTCTGATCGTGGAGCCACCAGTGTCGATTCCTGGCGTCGATCAGGTCTTTAAGGCCGGGAGTTCCCTTCTCCAAATAGTGGGGCAGCAGGAGTTGTTGCCCAAGATCGGCAATCAAATTGATCTCGGGCACAGCACGTGGCGTCATCAGGCCACGATAGCGCAACAGCCACTCATTGGCCTCAGCCATGTAGGGGCCCTTGATTTCGGGACCGCCGGAATCCTCGGGCTCACAATCCAATGCCTGGCGGAGAAGCAGATCGTGCGACTCGTTAAGGTTGACCATTCCAGTATGGGGTACAACCTTCAAGGTGACGCTCAAGGTATCCAGGAATTCGTCGTTAAAGCTGGGGTCACGCAAGCGATCTGCGATCGCTCGTCGCAAATCGATGGGCAAGAACTCGGTGGGAAGGACGAATTCGTAGCCATCAACGATGCCATCTCCGTCCGCATCGGCTTGATAGTTCTCTATCCCATCCGTATCGACATCGAAGGTGTGCTCCGTGTCGTGAACATTGACAACCCATTGGGATATTGGAAGGAAGGAGTTTCCACCAACGTCAGCAGTATCACGGAGACTCCAGGGATCGGCACCGGGACGATCATCAAGGGCAAAGGCGAAGTTGGAGCGCAGCTTGAATTCAATCCCGTTGTCAGTAACGATGGGCTCGGGAACATCAAGCCAAGAGGCGAAGCCGGGAACCTCACCGCCGTTTGCCGGCAGGACCAACTCCCAGCCATTACTATCTGCTCCCACTCTCATGACTTCGCCGGTATCAGCGTTGTACGGATTGCCATCAGGACTGAGGAACGACTTGGTCATTATGTCTAGTACGGCACTCTCCACGGCCTCGACAACCTCGCGGTTCTGTTGATCAGCCTCTCGGGCATCCAAAGTCTTGGTGGAGAAGGTAACTTCTGTAAGGAGAGCGGCTCCGGCGACAAAAAGCATACCCAGGACTGCCACGACAAGGATGAGAACTACTGCTCGCTGCCTGCGGTGGCGGGTGGTAGGCGAAGAGATGACCGGCAGATGAGGCAAAGCCTGTCTCCGCGGTCGCGCGATTGGTTGGATTCTCTTCATTGCTCTCATGTTCCGGACACTCACAACGCTTTTGCTACATCGACTCCGTATGCTGCAGATTAGCCTGCCAGTGCTATTATCGTGGCTCCCAACTGTCTAGTCTGCCAAGCTCTACTCTGTTATCCCCTGTGGTTAAGGCGGTTATCGGGCCGCAGCTACGATAGCGGCCCTCATTCCGGCGGAAACACGTTACACGGACAAGGGCCACAACCAGTTACACTATAGAGCAAGCTCTATTCAAACGTGGCGTCTGACGCCCGGTCCTCTCCGGAAGATTCTCGGCGCTTGACGCTACGTTTGGACTAGTAACGCTGTAACCGAGCGCGGAATCGCGCGTCGCTTTTGTCATTTACCGCCCATCCCCAACCGGCAGGATCATAACATGCCGAATGGGCTTCTCCAACCTTCCAGCAGAATCGTAAAGATCAACGGTGATGCGGAGGGCCTTGGGGAAGAGAGGATCGGCTCTTGGTGGCCAGATCTTCTCAATATCCCTGCGTGTAACCTTGCCCCCAAAGGCAGCCTGGAACTTGCTCATGCTTTCAGCGGGCAGAGGCATTGGTTCGGCTGCATAGAAGGCGTGGATACTGGGCACCTTGAGTTTGCCGGCCTTATCATGGTAGGCAAAGCGCATGGGACCGTAGTTCTCGTACATATCGGGATCTTCAAGGGCCGCATCATCAAAAGCCTCGGGGTCGGTAGAGATGATGGTGTCCAGAATCGCGCTTTTCCATCTGTCGCGATCATCTGCAAAATCGGCAGCGTCGCAAGCTGAATCAGCATCACACTCGTCGGTAGCTGCGTCGAATGCCCTGTAGATGTCGTCGATTGATTTTGCGAAGTTGCCGGGATCGATCCAGATCACTTCGCCGATGCCTGGGAGGCTTGGTGCGACATACCGGCCATCATAGCTTTTTCCCTTGAGGTCGAGAGCCCACTCGACTTTGAAGCTGGCACAGTTCTGCATGAACTGATGGCCAACGCGTTTGCGCTGCTCAACAGGTGGCGCGAGGTCGAGTTGAGAGCGACGCAAGGTCTGGATGAGCATACGTCTATCGGCCTCAACAGCAGCCGAGGCAATGCCACTGGTGTCGATATCGTCTGCGGGATAAGCGATGCGGTCAGAGGCAAGGTCGAACAAGCGTTCGGTGACGTCGCGACTGAAGTCAAAGGCGGATCCGTTGATGACATAGTCGCGGCGTGCATCTCTTATGCAGCCGGTCTGCTTGAGCTTTGGGGAGGCTTCGTCGCAGAACGGATCATCCTCGATGGTATCGAGCGCGGTGATTTCATCGAAGAGATCACCGGCCGGGAAGTTGTCCGGCGGCGCCAGCAGTTGATCGAGGATCAGCACGCTGCGTCTGGCCAAGTGCCATTCGGCGGCGGGAGTGGGCATGTACGAAGCGGGAGCAGTGGCAGGCACGAGGATGTACTCGCCCTTGGCCTTGTCCCAGGTCTGCTGATCAGGGGCAAAGGTGTAGGAGTAGTATGAGACCGGTGGAGATTTCCAGGCTCCGGAGGCAGCCAGGCGGCCAGTTTCGGCATGGCCGTAGACGACCTGTTGAAGCTGACCGGTGAGCTGTGGATCGCGATAACTACTGCCGGGACGGGCGGTGAAGAACATGATGACGTCGGCGCGCGGCTGCTCGGGCTGTATTTCGGTTTTTCCGGAGACAGCAACAGCCTTTTCCCTGACAGGATCGCGTTGAGGGCTGAGGCCGGTAGTGGGATCGTCATCGTCGTCCGCCTCCATAGTCTCCCGGTCCCAGTAGGCTTTAACCCTATTGCCCTTGATAACCATTATGGACTTGCCCGGTTGCACGTAGCGGAGATCCTCGCCCAGGGTCTGTTCAAGAGCGGTTACTGATTCACTGACTTCAATGAGAGCAGTTGCCTGCCCGGAGGATTTGAGGGTCAAAGTGAAGATGGAACCGGCCATCACCAAGAGGAGACTGAGAATGCCTATGGAGACGACCAGCTCGATAAGGGTAAATGCGAAGCGGTGGCGGCGGCTGCCGGGAGAGCTATGATGTATGTATTGCTTGCTCATGGTGCACTCAATCCTGGCTGGGCGGATCAATCGCCAGACGTTTCACCTCAATACTGACAACAGGCGAAGTACCATCGAAGTAGGGTACGCCCTCGTCAGATGTGCTTTCCACCGGTGGAGGGAATACCCAGTAGACTCGATCCTGGGGATTAGGGTCAATTGTCCACGTAGCGGCGTCTTCGCCACATTCGCAGTACTCTTCTTGAGAACGAGAGCAGTTATCGCTCAACCACTTATGGCGATTTTTCCAATTTTCCTCCACCTCACCGGGATCCTTAGGGAACAGCTTCAATTCAGTGTCGCAGGTGTCATGCCAGGTGTATTCTCCATCCAAGGTGAGGACGACGTTGGGGTAGTCGATTTCTCGGCGCTGGACGACGCGGAAGATCTGTCCGGTGCGGTCGTCGATCAGCTGAGTGTCGATTTGCAGCATCTCCGCCAGGACTTCGTCATCAACTTCGATTTCGCTTTGCAGACCCAGCTCTTCAGGCACAGGTTTGTCAGGATCTTCTGGACAATCCGGCAGTGAGCTGTTGACAAGTGAGGCCATTATTCGCCAGGGCACGGGCAAAGCCACATCGTGGGCGGCCGGGCGTGCTCGCGGCGAATCAAGCCTCTTCTTAGAATCCCATTTACTCGATTTGGCATCATAGCCTTCCTGACGAGCGTAGCGGGCGGCACCGGGTCTATGAAGAAGCACATAGTAGATGGTGGCAACGCGTCGGCCAGCGGAGGGCATTTCGGCTTGGGCGATGTCGTCAAGTCGATAGAAGGCGGACCAGCAGTAGCGGGCAGCTTCGAATTGCTCTTTCCACAATCCCACGGCAATGGGGTCGTAGTCGGTGTCGCTACTATCCCAGGGAGACGGTTGCGAGTCTATCGGAGGCAGCAATCTGGCGTGTGGACGGACTATCGGCCGGCTCCAGGAAGTCCAATCCCGAACATCCAGAGGGTCTGGCGGGAATCGAAGCAGCAGAGTATCGTTGAGCAGCCAAGTGGTATCACTGACCGGAACCGCATCGGGGGATGATGATTGGAGCGGATTGTCCTCTACGCTCCAGAGGTCATCGGCGAGATAATTGCCCAAAGCGAGATGCTGAATGCGCGTATCGGGGAGTAGCTTTTCATCTTGCTCTTTCGGAAGAGAATCGTTCGCAACGCCGCCCGGAAGAAAAACGCCCGCGAAGAATCGCTCAACGTCGTCATCGGCGTCCGGCTGATAGGTGTTTGCCAACATGGAGAGCGTGAACTGTGCAGTATCGACGCTGTTGGAGATTTTCGCTGCCTCGGCGACCTCTCTGGCTTTGTACCAGGCTATGGGGAACATGCTGGAAGTAATGAGCAGCCCAACTCCGAGAATGACGACGGCGATCATAAGTTCGGCCATGGAGAAGGCTTTTGCTGGGCGCCCGTTCCAACCGCCCAGCTTTCGCGTAATGCCATTGACCGGTTGTTGTCCTTTCGAGGTCATGAGTATGTGCGTCTGCCTGAAGCAAGCTCTGTTTGAATGCAGCGTTCGGATGTGTGCTTCATCCGGGCGCCAATGACGATTCGACGCTACGAGTTTTTCGAAAACGCTGTGTTTGGTCGAATCCATCAGCCTTTTTCCTTAGGGCCTTCGGTCACGTCGCCGGTATAACGGTTGATATAGAATGGCGTTCCTTCGTCGAGAAGGAATTGCCGAATGTCTTCGCCATCGAGCCCAGCAATGTCTGAGTCGTCGTAAACCATGATTCCTTCAACACTGCGGAAGTTGGCAGCCACATCGTCATCGACCACGACTAGATCGAAAAGGTTCTTGTCGCCGGAGACGCTAGTTTTGAGCGAGTCGGCTTTCTGAATCTGCTCCTCGTAATCAACAGTCCACCACTTCTCCAGCTCATCTGCAACGGGAAGTCCCAAGGTATCTCCGTAGCCGTTTTCGTCGTCGTCCGGATCGTGAATGAGTATGTCACGGTTGACCACTACTTCCCCGGCGGCATTGAAGAGTACGGTGAAGAAGTTGCGGTGATAACGTGGCGAGTCCTTGCCATCGGCATCATCCGGGAAAGAGGAGTTGGCCAATTGATCAGGCCAGTCCTTTGGGGTTTTTGGGTTTTTGTTACTGGGCTCATCCAAAGCCCAGAGGGGCACAGCCCGGTGCGGAGAGGGAATGAGGTATACCTGTTCCTTGGAGACTCGGAAACGGTTGCCGGCCAGCAGTTCGTTCACACAGAGATCGGTGGGCACCCAATCCGTATCTTCCCAACAATCGTCATCGCAATCGCAGGCGTCGGTCCCATCCTGCGTATAATCAGGAGGATCCGCCTCGATGAAGGCGATATTCTGCACACCGTTGTCATCGACAAAGAAGATGAGGCCGCGTTCGCCGGTGCGGATGGCCTGTGAGCGGGCGCTTTGCAGAAGTCCACGAATGAGGTTGGTGGTGGCAGCTTCGTTGCGCTGCGCCCAGATGGCGGAAGCTCCGGGAACAACGAAGGCCATGAGGATACCGAGAATGGCCACAACGGTGATCAATTCCACCAGGGTAAAAGCACGGCGGCGCAGCGTATGGTGGTGAAGGCGACCAACGTGTTTATTCTGGTAGACGTTCATATCCATAAACCTGAGCAGCTGCTAGTTTTTCTTTTCGCGCTGTGCCATTCGGTTCTTGAAGGTGTCGGAGGAATAGAGATTGTCGTCATTCATCGCACCGTTTATGAGGTAATCTCCGTCGGAGCCGCCGGTATCGGCGTCATCGCGCCAGTAGTCGGCCACTATGCTAGTGTCTCCGGTATCGGCCATTGTTTCAGCGGAGAATTGTTCTTCACCGTTGGGGCCATATGACACGAAGAGTGGGTCACCGGCGTTTGCCCTAACGAAGGCGTTAGAGGCAACTTCACGCGGAGTAAGGGTACCTTTTGGATCACCGATTTTGGCGGAGTAGTACTCGATTGGGGTCCCCCAAGCGTCGGTATAGTAGTTCAGGGCAATCGTTTCGGGATTCGACGCTTTTACGTCAGGAGTGAAAACGTACTCCTCATCAACAACGAGGAAGCTGGGGTCGATCCGATCCAGCAGCACGGATGCCTTGGGAGATCGCAGGCGGATGGCCAAGACCAAAGCGCGCATATCTCCGTGGCGCCACGCCTGCAAGTTTTCCAGTTCGCCGGAGGAATTGCGTTTGTCGATCAATTCGTCGCCACTGCTGGTGCCTGTTGCGGGTCCGATGGATGACGAAGACCGAGCCATGCAGATGTTTTTCTTGGGCGACGTCAATCCGCCCAGGGTGATACCACTATTCTGGCCATCAAAGACGTAGATATTGTCAGGCGGAGCGTCGCCAAAGATCCTGCGAACGTTGGGAATACGCGATTGGTTGGAATCGCTTTTATAGGTAAGGACAGCCTGGTTGAGGGTAGAGAGAGTGGCCTCGGTGTAGCGGGTACGTCCCAAGACGACGACGTGTGCACCTGATTTGAAGCCGATACCCATGAGAATACCGAGAATGGCCAGGACAACGAGTATCTCGATGAGAGTGAAGCCGGATTGTCTCGGGTTTCTCCGCATGATTCTAACTACTTCCAATTGGTCACGTCATCATCAGTACCGAACGCTCCGTCGGCTCCTGCGGAAATCAGGAGGTAGTCTTTGGGTTTTACCGGAACGGCACGCATCACGCGAGTTATCTTGCCGTTGGCATCGCGATCGATTTTGGAGGCTTTTTCGTCGAGAATGAACCGGTCGAAGGTATTCTCCGCGGGGATATAGCTATCATCCTCGTCGTAATTCGTTTGAGCTATCTTGTGAGGATTGTTGGCATCCTTGAAGCTGGTAAGAATCTCATTGTCGCGATGATCGTAGACGCCGACAGCTTCAGGTGATTGGTTGGGATCGTAGATCATCTTGCGAGCTCCTTTGCGAGCTCGGTAGTAGAGGATGGGACCGTCGAAAGCATCGACGAAGACAGTCTGAAGATCTCGAGCCTCTGTGGTCTTATCCGTAGCCCAACCAGGAAGCCGGAACTTGCGCAGACCTCTGTCATTCAGGGGGAGCATATTCTCCAACAGGTTGTCACCGACATAGGGTCCGAAGCGCGGGGCCTTAACCGGCCTGCTGTCGGTATCATCGTCGTATAGCCCGCCAGATCCCCACCCGCCGAGTGAAGCTGCCCAGGTTTTGTTAGCACCGTCTGCTTTGAAGCCTGCGGTTCCCTGTTTGTCCGGACCTGCAAGAGCGTAAACCAGCAGAGACGCTCCGGAGATGAGTACATCCTTCTCAGGAGTCCCATCATTGTCGTAAGGATCAGTAATCTGAGGCAATTCGGAGCTCTCGTAGCCGCCGGCACTGCCCAGAAGGTCGCTAGCCGAAGGCGGAGAGCCACCGCCGAGAGACTTCTCGGAACGGTACATGTCAATGCCTTGGGAGATTCCGCTGAACTGGGCCTTGGTAGCGACGACCTTTGCCCCCTCTCTTGCTCCTGTGAAAGCCGGCAGTGCGATAGCCATCAAGAGGGCGATGATGGACACGACGACCAGCAATTCAACCAGGGAAAATGCGTATGTGCTTCTCTGCCTGTTCATAATCAGATTCCTGTCTGCTGCAGCCATGATTGATTACTGCCGGCAGGCAAACCGCCGGAAAAGTTTCTTCCCATTTATCAGGCAAGGCCCGCGTGACCGTTAGCGGTACCGCGGGCGTAGCCTATCATCTTCCAACCCTGCAATGGCGGCAATCGGCAACCGCCACGCTCCGCCTAGCCGGTCATCGACTGAATCAGTGAGACCAGCGGAAGGAACAGAGCGATAACGATGAATCCGACGATGGCACCGAGAACAGCCACCATGATCGGCTCCAAGAGTGAGATCAAGGCGGCGACAAGAGTTTCGACTTCGTCATCGTAGTTGTCCGCAATCTTGACCAGCATCTTGTCAAGTTCACCGGTTTCTTCTCCCACGGCGATCATGTTAACGACCAGTCCGTCGACAACCTTTGAAGCTCGCAATGGATCGGCAAAGGTATCGCCCTCGCGAATGGAGTCATGGACCTTGGTCAACGCCCGCGCAAGAACCTCGCTTCCGGACGTTTCCTTGGTAATGGTTATTGCGTCAAGAATGGGGACACCAGCACTGACCAGGGTGCCAAGAGTACGAGTGAAACGGGCCACGGATGACTTAACGGTTATCTGGCCGGCAATTGGCATTACCCGAACAACGCTATCAACAGCAAATCTTCCGCCTTTGGATTGCTTAAGAAGCTTAAGGAATATCCAGAAGACAAAGGGACCTACAAGAACAACTGCCCACCCAGGCGGCGTTCCGGTGATAAACCAGCCACTTATTTTAATTAGTATCGTTGTAACCTTGGGCAATTTCGTATCGAAATCACGGAAGATTTCCTCAAACTTTGGGACAACAACGATCATGATCATGGTCACGATACCGACGGCAAAGGTGACAACGACAGTGGGGTAGATCATGGCCCCCTTGATCTTGGCCTTGAGTCTCTGGGCCTTCTCCATGAACTCTGCCAAGCGGAGGAGAATGACGTCGAGAACACCACCGGTCTCACCGGCAGCGACCATGTTCACGTAAAGGCGATCAAAGCACTTGGGGTGTTTGGCCAAAGCCTCTGAAAACGTGGCACCACCTTCCACATCCTCTGCAACGGCAAAGAGTGCGTTTTTCATAGGGCCGGGTTTGGACTGTTCGGCCAGGATGTTCAAGCTGCGCAGAATCGGCAAACCTGCATCCTGAAGAGTAGAAAGCTGACGAGTGAAGGAAGTAACGACCTTCACGCTGGCTCCACCGATGGAGATCCCCCCGCCTTTTCTCTTGGCGCCGGCCGCCCCCTTCTTCTTGCCACCCTTTTCGCGAATACGAGTAGGGAACAAACCAAGATTGCGAATCTTCTCCAGGGCATCCTCGGCGGAGGACGCTTCAATCTGGTCCTTGACCTCCTGACCGGTCTGGTTCATCGCTTCGTAAAGGAAGGTGGCCATTGTAATCGTTTCCCAGAAAGCAACAGGTGTAAGCGGCTCTTCTACGAAGATCCAGGTCATTGGCTAACAGGTAGTAGCAACGCACGTTGCAGCACGAGTCAGCTCGAGTACTGCGTTTACTCCTCGAAGATGGTCTCCTTGACCACCTCTTCGATGGTAGTGATTCCGTCGTATATCGCCAACAGCCCCGATTCCCGCAAGGTTCTCATACCGCGTTTCACGGACTCCTGGCGAAGTAGGGCCGAAGAGGCGTGACGCATTACGAGTTCACGAAGGTGATCGTCCATAACCATGATCTCGTATAGACCTACGCGTCCTCGATAGCCGGTGTTGTTGCAGTAATCGCAGCCGCGGCCATAGTAAAAGACGCGATCACCGACATCCTCAGGTGACAGCCCCAGTTCCATGAGCATTTCTTCTGAGGGCGAAAACTCGGTCTTGCAGCTGGTGCAAATGCGCCTTACGAGCCTCTGGGCCACAATTGCCTCCAACGTTGCTGTCACCAGGAACGGCTCAAGGCCGAGGTCGAGCAAACGGGCAATCGATGACGGGGCGTCATTCGTATGCAGGGTGGTGAATACCAGGTGTCCCGTCAAGGCTGCCTGGACGCTGATTTGGGCTGTTTCGAGGTCGCGCACCTCACCCACAAGGATGATATCCGGGTCCTGCCGCAAGAAGCTTCGAAGAGCGCGAGCGAAGGTCATGCCAACTTCACTGCGAATCTGCACTTGACATAGGCCATCGATGTCATACTCAACAGGATCCTCAGAGGTCAGGATCTTGGTCTCGGGATCGTTGAGATCCTGGAGTGCGGCATAGAGGGTTGTCGTCTTACCGGACCCAGTGGGGCCGGTGTTCACGATGATACCGTTGGGCTTCTTGATCAGTTGGCGGAATACTTGGAGATCGTCATCTCGCATACCAATGCGGTCCAGGTCCAAGGAGACATTTCCGCGGTCAAGAACACGCATAACCACGCTCTCGCCGAACATGGTGGGCAGGATGGCCACACGAAGATCGATGGGATTGCCATGCATCATCAGCTCGATGCGACCGTCCTGCGGCAGACGCCGCTCAGCGATATCGAGACTGGACATTACCTTGACACGAGAAGCCAAAGCAGCGGCAATATGTCGTGGAGGCGGAACCATTTCGTAGAGAACGCCATCGATGCGGTAGCGCATCTTGAATTCGTCTTCGAACGGCTCGAAGTGTATGTCGGATGCCTTGTCACGAATCGCTTGGAGAAGGACCAAGTTCAGGAGTTTCTTGACCGGGTTGGATTCAGCCAGCTCCTTGAGGTCCTCAAGGTCAATGGACGCGTCTCGTCCCTCGTATTTGGCAAGATCCTCGTCACCGGAAATCTCATCGATCAGTCCGGCCATTGAATCGCTACCGTCCTCGGGATAGTAGCGGATAATAGCACTCTTGAGATCGTCTTCGGGGGCGATTGCAGCTTTGATTTTCACGCCCAGGAGAGTCTGCATATCGTCAACGGCGCGGAAGTTGTCCGGGCTAGCCATTGCTATGGCAAGCACGTTTTTCTCCGGATCGAACTCGTAGGGAACAATCTGGTAAGTTGTAGCCATCTGCTGAGAGACCTGAGCGATAATCTCCTTGGGGATATCCATACCGGAGATGTCGACGGTTCCCATCCCTACCTGAGCGGCAAGCGCGATATTAAGATCTTCCTCAGTGATATGTCCGAGTTCGACAAGGATTGTGCCAATGGGTCCGCGTCTTTGCTTTTGAATCTCGAGTGCTTCATGCACTTCGTTGCGGCGGATCTTGCCCATTTTAATGAGGATTCGGCCAAGCTGTCGTCCTCGCAACTGTTCGATTGACGGCATTTTCCGCTCTGTCATCGATTCAACACTCCGTCGGCAACCGCGTCTTCATTGCGGCTTGGTGTGCCGCTTCGTTTTTACCAATCGCCGGGGCATTCAGGCTCGCATCATCCACGGTCGACTATTCCCATATACGTCACACAAGATCCAACCATTTACGGCATCGCCGGGCGATTCGGTAGCAGCAAAACGCTGCCCATCCGGTCACGCAGCTTCTTCTTCGGCAGACTCGCCCACGATTACGTCAGCCTGAGCGACTCTGAGCACTTCCTCAGGAGTGGTAATTCCCTTGAGCACCTTGAGTTTTCCATCTTGCCTCAAGGTTTTCATCCCGGAGGCGATAGCGGCTTGCCGCAGCTGACTTGCGGGAGCGCGATTGAATGCTAGCTCACGCAATTCCGCATTCATTTCCAACATTTCGAAGACGCCCTTACGGCCATGATAGCCAGTTCCCTGACATCGTGGGCACCCCTTGCCTCGGTACAAGGTGGCACCAGTCAGCTCCTCATCGGCAAATCCCAATAATTTCAGTTTGAATCTGTCAGGATTGGGATCCTCCGCCCTGCATTCCTTGCAGATGACTCGAATAAGACGCTGGGCCATAATCGCCTGGATGGAACTGGCGACGAGGAACGGTTTAATGCCCATGTCGATCAAGCGGGTAATAGCGGACGGCGCGTCGTTGGTATGCAGGGTGCTGAATACCAAGTGGCCTGTCAGGGCCGCCTGAATAGCCACATCCCCCACTTCACGGTCTCGAATCTCACCAACCAGGATGATGTTGGGCGCCTGCCGCAGCATGGCCCTCAGAATACGGGCAAAGCTGAGCCCGATTTCCTCGCGAACCTGACATTGGTTCATGCCGGTGAAGTTGTACTCGACCGGATCCTCCGCGGTAATGATCTTCTTGTCGGGCCGGTTGAGTTCCTGCAAAGCGGAGTAGAGAGTAGTTGTTTTTCCAGAACCGGTAGGTCCGGTCACGAGAAAGATTCCGTTGGGGCGCCGGATGATCCGCTGGAACATCTGGTAGTTCTCTTCCTCGAAACCGAGAGCGCTGATACCGACATTAGCTGATTCCGGACGGAGAATACGCAAGACAATGCCTTCCCCGTGGTAGGTGGGGCAGGAAGCTACGCGGAAGTCTATGCGACTGCCGCCGAACTTCATTTTGATACGCCCATCCTGTGGCACTCGCTTCTCGGCAATGTCGATACCGGAGAGGATCTTGAATCTGGTTATGACGGCGCTCTGGATGTTCTTGGGCACATCATCGCGAATAACACAGACGCCATCGATGCGATAGCGAACACGGACCCGATCTCCCATCGGCTCGATGTGAATATCGCTCGCCCTTGCGCGCACAGCTTCACCGATGATGTGGTTCACGAGGCGAACTATCGGCGCGTCACCGTAATCATCAGCGTCAGCCTTGGTTTTTCCACTAGCGTCCAGTTCCGCCTCAAGATCTATGCTTCTATCCAAACTGGCGTCGATGCTCGCCATAGTCTGGGAAAGATTGTCGTCCATCTTGTCGACAATCTCTTCGATGAAGTGCCGCACTTTGCCAGTGGGAGCAAGTACCGGAAGTAGATCCTTGTTCAGGCGAAACTTGAGCAAGTCGATAGTGTCGAGATCCAGAGGATCAGTGATGACGACCTTAAGCCTGTCACCTTCCATCCCGACGGGCACGACTAGGTGTTTGCGGATTATGTCCTTAGGAATAAGATCAAGCGACGATTTTGGAATCGCCGTTTTGTCCATATCGTAGTATTCCATGCCCAGCTGAGTAGCCAGCGCACGCACTACATCCTCTTCTTTGCACAGCTCTAATTCAACAAGAGCTTCGCCAATGCGCTTGCCATTCTGCAGTCCATACTCAAGAGCTTTGGCAAGTGCGGGCTCGTCGATTATGCCCCAACCAATGAGTATCTCGCCGATTTTCTTTCGTTTGCGCGCCATAGACTGCGGTCATCCATGCCAAAGGTTCGCCAGGTTATTCATTTAACCTGATTGAACAGCGAGAATGGGCCGGAGTTAGGATTCGGCAATCAGGGTCTCGCGCATCAGGCAGCGTACAGAGTAACAGTTGCGAGATTTTACCGGCGAGCGCCCATCCTATCAAGCAAGGATGACTAGAGAGTAAGGAGGCAGTCGTTACGAAAACGCTGAACAATGCAAAAATCTAGCAGAAGTGGAGAGAGCAGTATCCGATCGAATTCGTTGACAGAAGGCATGGGCTGTCTATAGTGGCGTCCATCGTTGGTAATGACAACTATATAAGGGAGCAGTAGCGGATATGGCAAAGTCAACAAAATGGGTGTATTTCTACGGCAACGGCAAGGCGGAGGGAGACGGTACGGATAAGAAGTTGCTTGGCGGAAAAGGAGCCGGACTCGCCGAAATGACCCGGATAGGGCTGCCCGTCCCTGCAGGATTCACGATCACTACGGATGCGTGTGCTGCTTCCACAACCGGCGCCAAGAGATGGCCAGCCGGTATGGAAGAACAGGTCAAACAGAACCTGCGTAAGCTTGAGCGGGCGTGCGGCAAGAAGCTTGGCGACAAGAAAGATCCACTGCTCGTGTCGGTGCGAAGCGGAGCAGCGGTTTCCATGCCGGGCATGATGGAAACAATTCTGAACTTAGGTTTGAATGATGTTTCCGTGGAGGGGTTGGCGAAGGCTTCCTCGAACCGCCGTTTTGCGTTGGACGCGTATCGTCGGTTCATCATGATGTACGGCGCAACTGCAATGCACATCGATCGCCTTGATTTTGAGGATGCCTTTGACGAGATCAAGGAGAAGCACACGCGACCGCGGCTGGGGCTTGCTGCGGGCACAACCGTGCAGGATACGGATGTCAACGAAGAAGAGCTCGGCCTGTTGATCGGCGAGTTCAAGAAGATCTACAAAGCGAATACGAAGAAGGATTTTCCCCAGGATCCATACGAGCAACTCAAAGGCGCCATCAACGCCGTATTCGCAAGTTGGATGGCCGACACCGCGGTCACCTACCGTCGCGTGGAGAAAATCACAGGCTTGAACGGCACAGCAGTCAACGTTTGCCAGATGGTGTTTGGGAATATGGGCACGGACAGCGGCACGGGCGTATGCTTCACTCGCGATCCGAGCACCGGTGACAACGAATTCTACGGCGACTGCCTGATAGACGCTCAAGGTGAGGACGTTGTGGCGGGCGTTCGCACGCCGCTCAAGCTGCACGAGTTGAAGAAGCTTCTTCCCGTAGCTTACGAGCAGTTGGAGGCCGTCCGAGCTATCCTTGAGATTCATTACAAGGATATGCAAGACCTGGAATTCACAATCGAGCGAGAGAAGCTGTACATGCTGCAGTGTCGAACAGGAAAGCGCAGCCCAACTGCCGCATTCAAAATCGCCGTCGATCAGGCCACCAAGCCGATCCTATCCAAGGCGGCCATTGCCAAGTTGGTGAAGAAGGGTTTCCTGCCGAAGAAATACGCGGCACAGGCGTCCAAGCCGGTCATTACTAAGGAAGAGGCCATCACGCGTATCAAGGACGCCGATATTGAGCGATTGTTCTATCCGATTATTGCTCCGTCAGTGAGTGCCAGCGACTTGAAATCCCGCCAGCTAGGTGAGGGCATTAACGCAGTTCCTGGCGCAGCTTGCGGCGAAATCATCTTCACCGCCGCTGAAGCAGAGAAGGCGGCCGCTGACGGCAAGAGAGTCCTATTGGTCCGTAAGGAAACGTCCCCTGAAGACGTAGGTGGCATGCACGCCGCACAGGGAATTCTGACCGCAACGGGTGGAAAAACATCTCACGCAGCGGTGGTTGCCCGTGGATGGGGCAAATGTTGCATCGTTGGCTGTGGAGAATTACGAATCGATTACGCCAAGAAGACTCTTTCGATCAACGGGAAGACGCTCAAGCAGGGTGATTACCTTACCCTGGACGGTTCAGCCGGTGCGATCTATGAGGGTGAACTGCCTCTTGTGCCCCCGAAGGCACCACGAGAGTATGATGCCCTGATGGGCTGGTGTGACAAGATTCGCCGACTCAATGTTCGCACTAACGCTGACACTCCGGACGACTCGGCGAAGGCGATCGAGCTGGGTGCAGAGGGCATTGGCCTCTGCCGCACTGAGCACATGTTCTTTGAGACGGAAGCGCGGCGATTGGCCATCCAGGAGATGATCGTAGCCGACGATGAGAAGACCAGGCGTGCCGCGTTGGACAAGCTGTTGCCCTATCAGCGTGGTGACTTTGAGGGCATATTCAAGGCGATGAACGGAAAGCCGGTGACTATCCGGCTGGTGGATCCTCCGCTGCACGAATTCTTACCACACACGCCGGCCGACAAGAAGAAGTTGGCGCAACATGCGGGAGTGTCAGTTGACTTTGTGGAGCAGCGTGCCGAGCAATTGCATGAGTCCAACCCGATGCTTGGACACCGTGGTTGCCGCTTGAGCATCACGTACCCGGAAATCCTGGAGATGCAAGTGCGAGCAATCATTGAGGCCGCGATTAACTGCACGAAGAAGAAGGTCAAGGTCCTTCCTGAAATCATGATTCCGCTGGCCATCGACGGCAAGGAGTTGGGCATTCTAGCTGATCGGACAAAGTCCCTGGCAAATGAGATCATCAAGAAGGCCAAAGTCAAGCTGAGCTACATGGTGGGTACAATGATCGAGACGCCGCGTGCCGCGCTCTTGGCGGATAAAGTGGCGGAGGTGGCAGAGTTCTTTAGCTTTGGCACCAATGACCTCACACAGATGACCATGGGCCTGAGCCGTGACGATGCCGGCAAGTTCCTGCCCGAATATGTAGATCAGGATCGAAGTGGTATTTTCAAGAACGATCCGTTCCAAGTACTGGATGTCGATGGCGTTGGGCAGTTGGTGCGTTGGGGCATCGAACGTGGCCGCTTGACAAAACCCAAGCTAAAAGTCGGCATATGTGGTGAGCATGGCGGTGAAATGCAATCAGTGAAATTCTGCCACGCCGCCGGGATGGACTATGTCTCTTGCAGTCCGTACCGTGTACCTATTGCCCGTTTGGCCGCGGCGCAAGCGGTAATCGAGGACGGCACCAAGAAAGTGACAAAGAAACCGGCAACGAAGAAACGCGCCGCAAAATCAAAGAAGAAGTAGTTGCCAGGCTACTAGTACATTGCACCACTCATTTACTATGAGCGGGATTGCGGTTTGATCCGCGATCCCGCTCTTTTCTTACAAATGCAAGTTCACCGCCCAAGGCGCCTGCTCATGCTCCCCTATTCGTGCTTGAGTTGCCTTGTCATCAGGTCAGTAATAGCTTCGCGCGGCGGCCTTTCACCGGATAGCACGGAGGCGACAGCTTGGGTAATCGGCATCTCCACATCATGTCTTGCAGCAAGTTGCAGAACCGCACCGGTGGTGGGAATTGCCTCAATCACAGATTGGGTCGAGGCAATAACGTCCGAGACAGGCATTCCGTGGCCGATCTTCTCTCCAGCGGAACGACTTCGACCAACCTGAGAAATACATGTCGTTACCAGATCGCCCACGCCTGACAGTCCCCGAAATGTTTCCGCTGACGCTCCCATAGCAACACCAAGGCGAGTGATCTCAACCAAGCCTCGGGTAAGCAGTGCTGCTTTTGCGTTACATCCTGCGCCAATACCGTCGATAATGCCGGCCGCGAGAGCGATTACGTTCTTGGTGGCGCCAGAGATTTCCACGCCGACAAGGTCGGTATTCGTGTAGACACGGAAGTACTCGTTGGTAAAAGCCTGCTGAACAAACGAGGACAAGGGCATACCGTCACTTGCCGCCGTCACCGCACAAGGTTGGCCGGCCGCGACCTCAGGTGCTATGCTGGGGCCAGACAGGGCCGCAACAGGCAATTCCCCTAATACATCCATGAGTATTTCGGTCGATGTCTGCAGAGTGTCGATCTCTATCCCTTTGGAAATAGTCACTACGGGCTTGCCCGCAGGGTAGTATTCCACAAGGCGATTCCACACGGGCCGGATGAACTGACATGGCACTCCAGAGACAATCAATTCTGCGTCACCAAACGCTTCTTCGGGATTCGCAGTTATGCGTATATTCTCAGGCAGGTGGTGTCCGGGGAGAAACCGCAAGTTCTCCCGGTCCCTTCTCAATTCTTCCGCCTGGGAAGGGAAATTGCTGAAAAGACGGACTCCAACGCCTTTGTTCGCCAGAAGAAGCGCGCAAACGGTGCCCATCGCACCATCGCCGATAACGCTAGCATTTTGCAGCGGAGCTTGCATAGTAGAACCGCCGAAGCAACATGAGAAACCAGCGAGCTACACGCACCAGATCAGAAGAAACTAGGTTGAACACCGAGGGTATGATTTACGTAATCGGTTACAAAGTAGGCTGCGACAGTCTGCACCCACTCAGCAGCGGTATCGGTGTCGAAAGCGGTACACTGAACTGCCTGGAAAAGCACGCCCGCAGCGAGAACAGCTGCGAGTTTCTTCCTGATTTTGCAACGCATGAGATGCTCTCCGTGCTTGTGACTGCTGTTTGACAATCTCGAACGAAAGGACACGACCCGCCAGAGCAAGCTCTATTCAAGTGTAGCGTCTCATGCCCGATTTTCTCTGGTTGATCGTCAGCGATTGACGCTACATTTGGGTTAGTAACGATTTAGCTTTCGAACTACGGCGCGTCACCAACAACATCGACCGGGACATCCAGCTCGGAATCCGCAACATCTCCATCCAACTCATCAAGAACGACGATTTCCTCGGCTACGACGATCTGAATACCCGTAACATTGCCATCCGTCTCCAAGCGTTTCTCCCTGGCACGAACACCGACGGTTCGGCCGAGAAACTGTTTGGGGTCTATCTTCGAATCTCGTGGAATCTCGACATAGCACAAAGTGCGGGGCACCGTCAAGTGGGGATCAACAAGACGGTATCTACGTGGTCCGACCGGAGAAGAGTAGATCATGCTCTCTCGCAATTCCCCCTTCGCATCGTAACCGAGTAGCACCGCAGGCGCACTGGGCCGCATGTCCGTCCTGGCCGCCAGCGCATCCTTACGATCTTTAGAGACGCGACTGGAAAGCGACCGCACTAACCTGACGGCCTCCACCCTCTCCACCGCTGCCTCCAACTGTACTACGCGTCGTGCGGCGTACTTGCGTACGTACTCGTCCAACTCCTGACCGGCGGCCTCACGAAAAGCAGTGAGGGCTTCGTCAAAACGCCGATCCTCAATCGGCTTCTCGTACTCTGCTTCCATGAGGGTCTCAGCCTTGGCCAGCAAATCACGCACAGCCTTCAGTTGTTGCTCGCGTAGCGTCTGGTTGGTCGCATCATCGTCTGGGCCATCACCGGCAGCCTCGGCAGGATTGTCGCCCGCTGATTCTGCTATCTTGTGGGGTGCGGCCACGTTAACTTGATCGTCCTCCGGCGCATGAGGCAAGTGTGAAGGGGTTGAATCGTTGTTGGCGGACGACGTTTTGCCGGCGGCATCGCCGGGCCCGGGAGTAGTCGAGGCTGGCTGGACAAGCGGGGATTTCTCACCTACCGAAGGCTCTCTGCTCGTCTGCACTGAGGATTTCTGCTTGCTCTCCAGATCGAGCATTCCTTGGGGCACGCGTGACACGTATTCCGAGTGAATCCAAACTAGTGCGCCAGCAGGAGGGGCTATCTTAAGGAATCCGCCGGGCAGTTCATCCAATACGTTAACCTCACTGCCTCGGCTAAGTTTCAGCTGCACAGCATAACGGTGTGGATCCAAATCTGAGCCACAACGAACGCGGACAGCATTCCCATTAACAACACCATTCCCATCAGCTCCCAAATCGACATAGTCCTTTGAGATAAGACTGTAGCAACCGACGGGCGGGACAATAGCGTACCACTCGTTCTCCTCTCTGACGACCTGGACTCGAGTTCCAGCAGCCAAGCGCGCCGCCACGTAGTAGTTGGCGCTGGGCCCGCTACGCACATTAACGCTCTCGGCCGTAACCTCTCCGACGAACTCCAGCGGCTGAGGGACTTGTGCCCAAAGAGTGGAGACAGCTAGAGACGCCACAATGAAAGCCGACTTTGCTATACAACTTTGGCAGGACATGAGCTCAATCCTTTGGTTTGCCGGTGAGACGATCCCTCGCGGATATACACTACTTTCACACTACCCCGCAGGTTGGGCGTTGTCAACGGAATGTCCCGGCTATGCCGACGAGTGTTGGCATCGCATCGACATGACCATGTCATTCATGAAGCCCCCTCCTCCCCGAAGAGTGTTAGTGACGGTATACTCGAATCCGCAATGACATCCTCGACTGCATATTCAGGCCAGGTACTGCACGATTCATTCAAGTGCGAAGCGACGCCGCTTTCAGTCCTTGTGAGTTTTGCGGAGAAGCGCGACCTCTTTGCACTTGAAAGTGTTTGCAATACAAACGGTTACGGCAAATACAGTATTTTCGGGTTTGGGGCAATTGACAGCTTGGAATGCAATCTTTCGAGTTCGTCTGATTCGGCAATGACCGCCATGCACGAACTCGCCGCGCGCATAAACTCACAACCTACTGCCTTTGCCGAAGATGTTCCTTTCTGCGGCGGCTGGGTGGGATACATTCCGTATGAGTTGGGAGCATTGCTGGAGCGTGTATACCAAGAAGAATGGTCAGGTGGCGGCTCGCCGTCGATGCGATTCTCTCTTTACGATACTGTGGCAGTATTCAATCACCTGTCAGGCAACTGGACCGTCTGCGGCGTAGAGCTCGCACAGAGTGGCAGCCCTGCCGACAAACGAGTTCGAGAGCTTGCAGAGGAAATCCGTAGCGTGTCACAGCCTGACGGTTCTCGGCCTTTCTTTCTGGCAACCGACAACGTCTGCAAGATGCCGAAGGCCAATATGACAAAGCAGGAGTACTTGGCGAAGGCGCGCCGAGCAATTGACTACATAGCAGCGGGTGACATCTATCAGGTGAACCTAACACAGCGATTCTCAACAAGAACTGACGCGCCTCCCCTCGATCTCTACTTCAATCTGAGAGAAACCAACTCTGCGTCCTATTCTGCGTACCTCTCATGGCCAGATCGGTCGATCATCAGTTCCTCGCCGGAGTTATTCCTGCAAACCAGCACAACCGGTAGAGTCATCACTCGTCCAATCAAAGGGACGATCGGTCGTTGCGGCGATGCCGAATGTGATCGTTTCGCTCAGCTGGCCCTTCAAGCAAGCGGCAAGGACCAAGCAGAACTCAACATGATAATAGACCTGCTGCGAAACGACCTTGGGCGGGTGTGCGAGTTCGGCTCTGTTCGAGTAGAGGCGGCGCATGAGCTTGAGGAACACCCAACAGTTTACCACCTAGTTTCCACTATCACAGGACAGTTACGGAGAAGTGTTCAGCCGGTCGATCTTCTGCTGGCTACTTTTCCGGGCGGGTCAATAACCGGCTGCCCGAAAATCCGGGCAATGCAAATCATCAACGAACTGGAGCCTACGAAGCGAGATGTGTATTGCGGAGCGATTGGTTATATCAGCCTTGACCGCCGCTTGGCATTCAATATCGCCATCAGAACGATGCTCTATGATCGTGGAGACTTGCATGTCTACGCAGGAGGCGCCATAACTGCAGACAGCGACCCGGGGGCGGAATATCGTGAGGTGCTCGCTAAAGCAGAAGGAATGTTTCGCGCGCTCGGACATACAACATCGGTACTGGGGAATTAACCAAGATTTACTATTGTGATTGACGATCAACATGAATGACATTGTCTACCTCAACGGGGAGTTTCTACCGGCCGCACAAGCAAAAATCAGCGTTTACGACGGCGCTTTCCTGCATGGTGCGGGCCTATTCGAGACAATGCGCGCTGATTATGGAAGCGTCTTCCGCCTTGATGCACACATTGACCGACTATTGAGTTCGGCAGAGAAGTTGGGACTGCCGGTAGAACGCCCGGACCTTCCACTAGCTCGAGAATTCACTGAACTGCTCAAGCGCAACAACCTCCAGTGTGCCCGACTGCGCATGACGGTGTCTGTAGGTTCGATGTATCCGACCGCAGTGCAGCCGATTTCCTCGGCGCTGACGGTTTGCGTAACCGCCTGCGAACTCATACCACAGCCCGAGGAACTTATCGCCAACGGAATGAGCGTCATGATCTCGCCATTCACGCAGAGCACTACAGATCCATTAGCAGGCCATAAGACTATCGACTACCTTCCACGGCTTCTCGCCCTAAGGCAAGCCCAAAAGTTCAAATGCGCTGAGGCTCTGTGGTTTACCCCACAGAACTATCTTGCCGAGGGTTGCATAAGCAGTGTGTTTGTAGTCAAAAGCGGAATTCTGGCGACACCACCGCTGAGCACACCGGTCCTACCCGGTGTTTCGCGGGCGGTCGTGCTGGAGATCGCCAAAGAAGACGGCATTACTGCGGAAGAGAAGATGCTGAACATAAACGACCTCCTCGACGCCGATGAGGTGTTTATTACGAACTCTAGCATGCAGGTAATGCCTGTTTGCAGAGTGGAGAAAAAGACAATCGCTAGCGGAAAGCCTGGCGACTTGACAAAACGCCTGCGCAGGCTGTTCGTCAGTGTCGTTGAAAGGGAATGTAAGAGCTGACTTCGGAGGAACCGGTCTATGGCAAAAACCAACCGCCGCTCGAAGATCGCACGCCACACGATCAGTAGCATATGCAGAAACCTTGAGGCAATCGCCCCACTGCATCTGGCTCAATCGTGGGACAACGTTGGCTTGCTGACGGGAGACGAGTCGCGTGCAGTGAAGAACGTTCTCCTTTGCATTGACCTGACGCCTGAAGTAGCAGTGGAAGCGATTCGCTGCAAAGTAGGATTGGTTATGGCCTACCACCCGCCAGTGTTCAAGCCCATTACCAGACTCACGGCCGAATCATCCGGTCCGGAGGCAGCTCTGTTTTCGTGTATTGAGAACAAGATAGGCGTGTACAGCATGCACACGGCTCTCGATGCGGCGGATGGAGGAACTTGCGACGTAATTGCCGAGATGTGTGACATACCCAATCCCAAGCCCATGGAATACACTCAAGGTGGAGGTGTGCAACAGTTCAAGATCGTCGTTTTCGTTCCCGAGGCGACTGCTGATACGGTAGCTGCTGCCATGGCGGAAGCAGGTGCAGGCGTCATTGGCAATTATACAAATTGTAGTTTTCGCATTATGGGCACAGGCACGTTCAAAGGATCGTCGGCAAGCAATCCTACGATCGGCAAGCCGGGCAGCTACGAAAGAGTGAGCGAAGTCCGCCTGGAAATGCTCTGCCCGGAAGCAAGACTGCCTCACGTTTGCCAAACTATGCTGTCCGCCCACCCATATGAGGAGCCAGCCTACGACATTCATCCACTGCATCCGGCACCGGAGCGTGGCTTCGGACGTTGCGGTAAACTGGCAAGACCAACATCGCTGATTGCTCTGGCGCGTCGGCTGAAGCGGCTCACCGTGGCCAACTGCGTGCAGATAATCGGCACTCCGGACAGGGAGATAGACCGAGCGATTATCCTAGTTGGAGCCGCCGGTTCAAGCGTACTTAAGGGCTCGCTGACTCGATCAACCGCCATCATTACAGGTGAGATACGGCATCATGATGCTCTGACGATGAAACGGAGAGGCTGCTCGGCTATTGCCCTGAACCACTGGACAAGCGAGCGGCCAGTGCTAGCAGTGCTCAAGAGGAGACTTTGCGAATTGGCTCCAGGTATAGAGGTAGCCATAAGTGAAGCCGACTGCGAGCCTTTTGTTCCTGTTAGGTAGCCCCCCAGAGACGTACTACAGCAAAATCCCAGCGATAGTGGCCGTCATGAAGCTGGCCATCGCCCCCCCGATCATGGCGCGCAGTCCGAGCCGAGCCAAGTCGCTGCGCCGCTCAGGAGCAATGCCGCCTATTCCGCCAAGCTGAATGGCTATACTGCCGAAGTTGGCGAAGCCACACAATGCATATGTCGCAATCGTGGTACTTCGCGCCTGCATAGGCGTAGCGGACTGGGTAATCTCCGCCAACGAGCTGTAGGCTATGAACTCGGTCAGAACGATCTTTTCGCCCAACAAGCTTCCGAATACACGAATGTCTTCCCAAGCCACACCCATCGCCCAAGCTAACGGGGAGAACAGCACTCCCAGAACACTCTTCAGGCTAAGTTCATCGATCTGCAGGTAGTCGAGCAGTGGCTGCATGAACCATAGGGACCCGACTATTCCCAGAAGATAATCCAATGCTGCTATCAGAGAGATCAGAGCCAGCAGCATCGCACCGACGTTGGCGGCCAGCCGTAACCCGTCAGATGCCCCCGCCGTGGCGGCGTCCAGAACATTGACAGTGTTTCGCTCGAAGTCGGCTGTGACCGTTTCTCCCGTATTGGATTGCTCCGTCTCCGGCACAATGATCTTGGCCATTACGAAAGCAGCCGGTGCTGACATGATCGAAGCTGTCAAAAGGTGTTTGGCAAACTCCACACTGAGCTCCGGATCGTCGCCGCCGAGCATTTGAACGTAAGCTGCGAAGACTCCTCCCGCTATTGTTGCGAATCCTCCAACCATCAAAGTAAGCAGTTCAGAACGAGTCATTAGAGGAACATACGGTTTTACCACAAGAGGAGCTTCCGTCTGTCCGACAAACACGTTGGCTGCCATCGCCAATGACTCCGCACCACTAACGCCCATCGCACGGCTCATCACGTACGCCATTGCCCGTACGATCTTCTGCATGATTCCCAAATGATAGAGAACAGACATGAAGGAGGCGAAAAAGATGATCGTAGGGAGCACGTGAAATGCAAAGATGAAACCTACAGCCCTCTCCGAATACAAGTCGTGCCCAAATACAAACTCCGCACCATAATCAGTGAAACTCATCAGCTTCTTCGCACCTGCAGCTATATGGTCGAAGAAACCGCGCACGATGGAGACTCTCAATACCAGAACCGCCAACGCAAACTGCAGTCCAATCCCGCCGACAACGATTCGCCAACGCACGCGACGTCTGTCGGAGGACATCCATAATGCTATACCGAGGAGTAGCAGCACGCCCAGCACACCAGTAAGTCGCTGTACAATCAACGGACAACTCTCCGGTCAGGCAAATGGATTAAAACAATCTCCACATCGCGGCTCGTACTCACCCGCACCGCCAACGATAATGCGATCATCGCCGGCAACCATCCGCTGCGTGTACCGCGCCGGCTTACCGCACTTGCTGCATGGAGCCGTAAGCGGCATGATGCCCGCTGCTAGTTGCTGCAAGCGCGACATAACCTCGAAGGGCCGACCATGGTGATCCAGATCAACTCCCGCAGCTATCACTCTGACACCGCGATCAGCAAGAATACGACACCCCTCAGCAAGCGCTGCATCAAAGAAGTGTGCTTCGTCAATCCCGACAACCTCTGCCCTCCCCGCCGCCTGCACTAACGCGCCTCCGGTGGAAAGCTGAATAGCCGGGACGGCATCGCCAGTGTGCGAAACGATCTCAGTTTCGCTATAACGAATGTCGGCGGCAGGCTTAACAGCAACCACTTGCAGCCCCTTGCTTTGTGCTGCCGCCAGACGTTTAATCAGAATGGTGGTCTTCCCCGCGAACATCGGGCCGGAAATCAGTTCTATCTTGCCACCAGGCTTGTCCATAATGCTCCTCGAGCAGCGATGCTAACTTCTTCCGCTCCACTTGGAAACCATTCATTCGGAGCCACTTCGAAGTGGTCATCAACTTCGAGTCGCGGTACGATCAATGATTGGCATGAAGAACACAAAAGCTTTCAGGCAACAACTATCATGACTCAATATCTGAAGCTTCTAGGAAAGATAGTCAGGGAGTTACAGGCTGGCCGCAAGGTAGCCATGTCAGCTGTCGTGAAGACTTCCGGGTCGGCTCCGCAGTCAGCTGGAGCCATGCTAGTCCGCACAGAAGCCGGCGAACTCATCGGCACAATAGGTGGTGGGCGAGTGGAGGCTGATGTTTTACAGAGAGCCGCTGCGCTTATTGAGCAGGGTGGATCGGAGTTGCTAGTCTTCCATCTGGATCAAACACCTGAGTCAGAGGAACATGTGCTTTGCGGAGGCAAGATGTGGATTGCTATAGCAGTTCTATCGCCGCAATCGGATCTGCCTCGCTACGAACCGCTTCTAGCTCTTCTCCAAACCGGACAGTCTGCCCGGATTCCACTGCGGATCCGACAGGATTCTCAGCTTCAGGAATACGGTATTCTCGCCGAAGTGGAGCCACACCTCTTGATCGCCGGAGCGGGACATGTTGGCACAGCCCTTGCCCTACTCGGTGTAGAACTCGAATTTTCGGTCACGGTGATAGATGATCGCAGCGCGTTCGCCAACGAAGAACGCCTTCCTCCCCCAATCAAGCCTGTTGCTGCCGACATTGAGCAATCGCTGAAGGCAGCTTCGCTTGATCGTAATACTTTTGTTGTGATAGTGACGCGCGGACATGCACATGACGAGAGAGCCTTACGTGCCGTAGTTGACTCGGATGCTCGCTACATCGGAATGATCGGCAGCAGCCGCAAAGTGGAGCGGATATTCGGCAACTTGCGCAACCAAGGGGTGTCTGGAGAGGCACTCGGACGCGTGCACGCGCCAATTGGCATAGACATCAACTCCGTAACTGTTGCAGAGATAGCAGTAAGCATAGCCGCACAACTCATCAAGGTTCGCAGAGGCGAGAGAACTCGAAAGGTTGAGGGCCCCTTACAAGTAGATGAGAACAGCTAATGCCTGATTGCTCTCCAAACGTGTTCGGCCTCATCCCTGCTGCAGGTATTTCTCAAAGAATGGGAACTCCAAAGCAACTGCTGCGATACAGACATAGTACGATTCTGGAAACGGTGATCGATTCCATGTTGCGAGCCGAACCTGCGGGGCTTGTTGTCGTCACCAACTCAGCAATCAGTGCGAGACTTCAGCTCCATCAGCGGAGCGGCTTCGTCACGACGATCATGAAGAATCCCGAGGCCGAGATGCTCGACTCCATCATCAATGGGATTTCGAAAATCACAACAGAATTTCACCCAACGGATGATGATGCATTCATTGTTTGTCCAGGCGATATTCCCTCAGTCACTTCTGAGTTGATTTCTGGGTGTATTTCCGAATACCGCCGACATCCCGGCAATATCGTGGTCGCTACGTGCAAAGGCAAACGCGGGCATCCTATCGTGGTCCCTTTGTCGTTGCGCAGCCAGCTCGAGCAATTGCACGGCGTCGGGCTGAAAGGACTACTCCGCGACCACGTGGAACTGCTGCGCGAATACCCGGCAGTAGAGGGCGAGATGATGGACGTGGATACGCCAAACGACTATCAACTGCTCCTACAAAAGGAGATTAAACATAGCCAGAGGGACAGCGGCCCACCAATCGATGCGGGTCACACACCATAGCGACTCACTATATCGGGAATGCGAGCAAGAAGATCGAGCTCCTCATCGATCAATGCAACCTTACGTCGTCCCATGATCATCTTGAATGTATTCACTAATCTCTGAATATCTGTCCGGCTCTCGCTCGTACTTGTCAGCCACGCCAGCGAGGGAACATACTTCGGAGCAATTCCACCGTTAGCCAACATTGCGCCAAACCCTACAACAGAACCGGTTGGAAGCAGCTGCCCAATGCCAAGCCTAGCAAAATCACCGATGATTGAACCGAAGAATTGCCGTCCGGTGTCAACTGCTTTGTCTCCCATCTGAACCCTGATTGTTCCGTAGGTGCTCTTCACTGTCGAATTAGTCGTGCCGGCCCCCAAATTGACCCAACTCCCGACATACGCCTGACCAAGAAAGCCGTGATGCCCCTTGTTGGCATATCCAGCAAGAATGCTATTGCTTATTTCACCAGCGACGATAGAGAGTGACCCCAACGTCGTTCCTTCACGAACGCTGGCATGCGGTTTGATTACACATCCGGCACCAATATAGGCTGGCCCCTCAATGTACGTGTGAACATCGACCAGCACATCATTACTGATGTACACTGGTCCTTTCTCGGCGTTGATCACCGCCGTTGGCCGCACTTCGCTGCGATCACTAATGTGAACATAGTCAGGGTTGATCACAAAAGCCGAATGGCTAACGACTCCGTCGGTAACTCTATCCTCATAGCTCCAATGATACTTGAGCATCTCCTCATTACGAGCAACGAGTTCCCATGGATGCTCAAGCAGATCCGCCTCGACTTCACCCGATGGCCACGCATCAAACAGATCCTTGCATGCCGATGAATCAAGCATCATCTCCGGCGACAACACTTTGGCGAGCGCCTCGTCGCATGCTATGTAGGCAATGGACTCTCCGCATCTGGCCACATAGGGCGCCGCATTGAACTCCACGTTTCCCTTCATGAGCCAGCGGGCATTGACCAACACCGCCCCATTCTTGAGTAGCCGATTGACCGGCGTCTGACATCGGATCGCACAGAGATCTGCTATCCAATCACGAGTCCAGATTCCAGTCACGGGCTGAGCCAACTCCCAAGCAACATTGTCCAGGAGCGATTTCCGCCCGCAGCGCAGATCAAACATACCGCGCCAGTAGACAAGTGGCAGGAAATTCTCAACCAACGAATCTTCAAAGAGAACTAGTTGTGACATGCCGGTCAGTATACCAACGACACGTCCGGAGCAAAGAACTTACTGCACCAGTTTGGCTTGAGAAACAACTCGACTCCCTATTCATGAATAAAGCTCACCGCAAAAGCGGTGAGCTCAATAATGTTGTCCAACTGGTAACCACGTGTGCCGATGAGTAGCGGTTTGACGAACCCTGGCTAATACGGTGGGTTGCCCTTCCTGGCCTGGACTTCCCGTCACGCGGGCTTGCCCTCAAGCCTCCGGTAAGTGACCCCCTAGGGTTCGCATAACGGCTCGACAAACATTGCCACCCTGTCGAGCATCGCAGTCAAACCGTTGGACTACGTACAACTATAGCATCGTCAACTTCACAAACAAAGCCCCAAGCAATCTTTCCTTGCCTGTGTATAGCAAGGTGGAAAACGTAAAGAAGCGAAGCGTATTGCGGCTGTCTCCACGAAAGGATTCCCCATGCCCCCAACCAGGCAACCGCGCAATCGGTAACATCATGTCTCGGCAAGTCTTACTGCTGGGCCCGGTGCTGTTAATCTTGAAACGTCTTCCTTGCGTCGTTTGCGGACGTTCCCGCTGCCGATATACTTCATTCTCATTGTCGAAGAACCCTGAGAACCAAGAGATGCCCAATAACACTCTAACTACCAGACTCCAACAGGCCAAAGAGACGAAGACGAAGTGCCTGATGCCCTACATCACGGCCGGATACCCCGACCTGGAAACAACAGCTAAACTAATTCGCAGAATGGATGCTGCTGGCTGTCAGGCCATTGAGATCGGGTTTCCGTTCTCGGACTCAATCGCCGATGGTCCGGTCATCCAAGAGTCATTCTACGACGCGCTGGATGCCCAATTTCATGTGGACACCTTGTTTCGGAAGGTTGCCGAGTTGAGCACCTCGGTGTCGGCAGCGCTGTTGGCCATGGTGTCTATGTCGATAGTGCGCCGGCGAGGAGCAGAACGATTCGTAAAGCAAGCGGCCCAGGCCGGCTTCAGCGGCCTGATCGTCCCCGACGTTCCCATCGATGAGTGTGATGACTTGGCCCGCATGGCAGAAAGCAACAACATCTGCAATATCCTTATGGCCGCCCCCACGTCGACCGACGAACGATTGGGAAGCATCGCCGGCAAGTCCAGCGGTTTCGTCTACGTAATCTCCAGTCGAGGCATCACCGGGGAGCGCAAGAACGTGTGCGATGGCCTGCGAAACCACATAGAGAGAATACGCGGTTGCTGCAACCTGCCTTTAATCGTCGGCTTCGGAATCAGCACGGCAGAGCAGGTCAGATCCGTATGCCAAGTGGCTGATGGCGTAATAGTGGGAAGCGCCGTCATCCGCAGAATCGGTGCCGCTGCCGACGAACACCAAGACAGCCATCAGATAGCCGAAACAGTCGGTGAATACGTGGACGAACTAATGCTGGCAACAAGAGCGGATGCTTGAAACCACCTAGACTATGACGGTCAGCTATTCGCTCAGCGTTCAACAAGATGGCGACCCTGAATACCATGGCCGACGAACCAACAACATCAGGTCCAACCCATTCAACAGCTACGTCCTCCACCAACCGTTTTGTACTCCTGGCCTGCGCCGGCGTGTTAGTCCTGTTTGTGTTTCAACAGGTTCTGCCGCCATCCAGCGCGATCAACTGGCAAGACGACCTTGGTGCAGCATTAGCAGATGCTGCGCGCAGTGGAAAGCCAATACTGATCAACTTCTCCTCCAGTGGTTGCGTATTCTGCAGGAAAATGGAAAATGAAGTGTTTCCCCAGGAAGAAGTACTTGCCGAATTGAATCGCTTCATTCCAGTCAAAGTGAACGCGTGGCAGGCAACGCATGCGTCGGCAAAGTATGATGTGACCAGTGTGCCAACGTATGTCGTCACCGATTCATCCGGAAGTATTGTGTCTAAAATCAACGGATACGTGCCAGCCACCAATTTCGTTGGATTCCTGCACAGAGCATCTCCACCGAGAACAGAGTGAATCCGCTTCACGCTGCCGCTGCCTGATCTTGGGTTATGCCTTAACTCAATGACATCACAGAGAGTCCACTCGTGGTCCCTCGATCAGAACGTTCACTGTCATTGACAGCCACACACTCTCAAGTGACGAAACTGTCAACATTCTCAGAACGCCGTTTTGTTTCCGCGTCAATCGACAGTATAGATGACCAGGTGGCACCATACTGCAATATCCAACCTCCCTTTAGCTAGCCACTAGAGCTTTTTCCGACGATATGAGAATGCGGTCAGTCATGTGAGGAGATCGTCCGGATGGACACCTGAGCATCCTTGGCCATGATTTGTCTGGCAAACACCGAAATGCCGTTTGCCGCCACCGCATGCAAGTAGGAAATCGCTCGGCTCCGACCACAAATGCGGACGACAACATGGTCAAGCGCATCCACGTCGAAGCCAGCTACCGCCACGATGCGTTGTCAAGCTTGCTGGAGCAAACTCTGTTTGAATGTATCGCCTGGGGCCCTGTTTTCTCCGAGCGCCAATAGCGATGTGACCCTGCAAACTCCTCGAAAGTGCTTTAGGCCTCTGCCTGTGATCCAAATGCGAAATGTCATTCTCTGCCTGCTTGCCTTCCTCTATGCCGAGGCAAACAGCAGGCACTCTGCATTAGCGAATGTGCTCAATGAGAAGAAGCGGGTTCTGATCATTCACTCATATCACAAAGGCTTCTCCTGGACTGACGGCATTGACGCGGGTATCAGAGAGCTGTTCAAGGATCACAACGATGTTGAATTGTTGTCGGAGTACTTGGATAGCAAAAGATACTCCCTCGACGACGTTGCCCATCCAACACTGAGTTTGATGAAGGCCAAATACGATTCCATTGAGCCGGACGTGATCATTGTCACTGACAACAACGCCCTCTCTTTTCTCCGTCAGAACAGACAGAAGCTACTACCAACAGTTCCCCTAGTGTTCTGCGGCATCAACAACTATCGGGCCGCCTTGATTGATGATTTCGAAAGACCAGTTACTGGCGTGGTTGAAACAGTAGCTCCGGCAGAAACTGTGAAACTCATCCGCACGCTTCAGCCTGACCTGAGACGGCTGGTAATGATCACGGGAATGACCGCCACAGCCAAGGCGGTCCGCGAAGAGGTGGACAACGCGCTAACTCCAGAGTGCAAGGACATAGCTCTCCTGTGGTGGGACGGGCTAACTTCCTCACAGTTGGTCAGGCAGTTAAGAGAACTCCACCGCGGCGATGCGGTTCTTCTAATTCTGTTCAATCGCGACGGGGACGGACACTACTACTCGTATGAGGATGCAGCAACACTTGTCGCTGACAGCTGTCCTGTGCCCGTCTACGGCATGTGGGATTTCTACATGGGCAGTGGCGTCGTCGGAGGAATGATGGCCGGTTCTTTTGACCAGGGAAGAATGGCCGCCAAGCTCGCCAAACCACTGCTCGAGAGCAAGCAGACGCCGCCCGTGATTACCGCCAGCCCAAACACTGCACTCTTTGACTACGTAGCAATGACGCAGCACGGGCTTGATCCACAGAAACTGCCAGCGGAAGCTGTTCTCCTCAACAAGCCAGAACCAGATCGGTGGCCTACAATACTGGCGTTCAGCTTTGGTGCCCTGCTCATTGCCACTCTTGCCATCTCCATTGTAGAGGTAATGCGACGAAGCCTTAGTAGCGGCCGAATCAAGCTCACATGCCTAGTCGTGCGCAGTCTCCAAGGAGCCGTGATAATCCTGGTCGTAAGCCTGATAACCGCCGAGCTCATCCACGGCTGGTTCGAGTACCGGGATGAGACAATGAGAGTGCGTTCGGAGCACCTCGACGGCAAGAAAGAATTCCTTATAACCATGGTAAACCACGCCATGGAACAGATAGCCTTTGACAGAAACCAACTTGCTCAACAGGGCTTGACCGAAAACGAAATCAAGGAGCACGTCAAAGAGCGCCTCACAAACGCATCCTTCTCTGACGATGGTTACTTCTTCGTCATGAGTTTTGATGGAATCTCGCTGGTGAATAGAATCCAACCTGAGATCATTGGCAAAAACATCTCGGAGATTACTGATCACAATGGTGTGGAACTAGTCCAGAATCTCATCGATGCAGCGAAGAAGCCCAATGGCGGATTCGTTACCTATCTCTGGAACAAACCGTCGGGGAAAAAGTCTGTCAAGAAGATCAGTTATGCTCGTGGATTGGCCGATTGGCAATGGGTCGTAGGTACCGGCGTTTACCTAGACGACATCGAGATGGCAATCAGGCAGGCTGACGAACGGCTCAAACATGCAGTAATCACCCAAACCGCTACGACGTTAGTGATCGGCGTTGTCGTTCTCGTAGGCATGCGACTCGTACTCCGACGAGCAATCAGGCGTATCGAGGACGAACTCGGCAAGCTTCTCAACGGCCTATCAAGTGAAAACAGCTCCGACAGGCTTCTGCAAGAAGACTCGTTCAGAATCGTCGAATTGGCAAGAATCGCTGACGGCGCCGGCAGTGCCCTTGCAATAGCCACCCAACTGCGCATGAACCTGGAGTGCTTCTTTGACACTATTGATGACTTCTGTTTCGTCCTGGATCTGCAAGGTCGGGTGATAGCGGCAAACAACGCCGTCACCCGTCGCCTCGGCTACACGCTCCAGGAACTTCTCAACCGGCCACTAGCTGACTTGCGTCCACAAGAGTTACGGCAGCAATCCGATCGCGAGCTGTGCGATATTGCTGCTGGAGCGTGCGTTCTTTCCTCCATTCCACTGGTCAACAAAGCTGGACAACTTGTCGAAGTCGAAACACACGTCGTTGAAGGCAATTGGAATGGCCTTCCTGCAATGTTCGCCGTTAGCAAAGACTTAACAGATCTGCACCGAGCACAGAGGGAAGCGGTTGTACGAGCCGCTGAAGTCGAAAACAGTCGCCAGGAAGTCATGCGTATGGTGGAGCACGCCAACTCCGCTCGCGCTGCTGCAACTGCAGCTCTCAAGACTACCGAGGCTATTCTCGAAGCCACTCCCGTTGGAATCATTGTTGTCGATCGCCAGAAGCGCATCCGCCGTGTCAATCATGCCGCTCTGGCCATGATTGGCGAAGAGAGCGCTGAGAGCATCATCGGCAATACCTGTCACCTACGAGTATGCCCCGCAGAGGTGGGAGCTTGCCCCGTACTGGACTTGGGTAACCAGATCGACAGCACTGAGCGATCCCTAATCCGAGCCAATGGCGAGCAGATGCCAATCCTCAAAACGGTGGTGCCGGTGACGCTGGATGGCGAAGACGTTCTTCTGGAGGCTTTTGTCGACATCACAGATCGCAAGACGGCCGAGGAGGAACTACGTGAAAGCAACGCAATGGTTGTAGAAGCTCTGGAGCGGGAAAAGCGAGTTACAATGAAGCTGGAAAGAGCAATGGCAGAGCTCGAGACAGCTAAGGCAGTAGCTGAGGCTGCAAACCGAACCAAAAGCGAGTTCCTCGCGAACATGAGCCACGAAATTCGCACGCCAATGACTGCGATACTGGGCTACACGGAGAGTATGCTCGATGGCACAGAATCAGAAGAGCAACGGCTGAGTGCCATCAACACAATTCGTCGCAACGGCGAACATCTACTTCAGATTCTCAATGACATTCTGGACATTTCGAAGATCGAAGCAGGAAAACTGCACGTTGAACACATTCCCTGTTCCCCTCTCCAAGTGGTGTCTGAAGTCAAATCGCTAATGCAGGTCCGTGCTGACGCCAAGAACCTTTCGTTCATCGTGGAGTACGTGGGCACAATCCCAGAAACGATCGAAAGCGATCCGACCAGGCTCAAGCAAATCTTGGTCAATCTTGCCTCCAATGCCATAAAGTTCACGGAACAGGGCGGTGTTCGCCTAGTTGCACGTCTGATCAACGCCAGACCGAAGGGCAGACAGTCGCCAGCCGAGCCAATGATCAGATTCGATGTGATCGACACTGGTATAGGCATAACGCCCGAGCAGTTGAGCAGACTCTTCCAGCCCTTTAGCCAAGCTGACGCCTCGATGACCAGACGGTATGGGGGGACGGGACTTGGCTTGATGATCAGTAAACGTCTTGCCCAAATGCTCGGAGGAGACATACTCCCAGGCAGCAACGCGCATGGCGGTAGCACCTTCAGCGTGTCTGTTCCCACCGGAAGCCTGGAGAATGTCACCATGCTGACCGACCCCGCCTCGCTTTGTCCGGATGAATGCAAAGCCTCGGTGAAGATCGACCTTACATCGGCCCTCAAAGGACACCGCATTCTTCTGGCAGAGGACGGTCCTGACAATCAGCGTCTAATCAGCCATGTACTCAGCAAGGCCGGTGCCGCCGTTACCGTGGCCGAAAACGGACAAGCAACAGTTGAAGTCGCCCTGGAGGCGAGGCTACAGGGAGTCCCCTTCAGTATCATACTGATGGACATGCAAATGCCTGTTATGGATGGATACGACGCCACCAGACTCCTCCGCAAACAAGGCTACGACGGTCCCATCATAGCTCTCACAGCTCACGCAATGAGTGGTGATCGCGAAACGTGCCTGGAGGCGGGCTGTGACGAATACGCCACAAAACCGATTGATCGCAAAACGCTTGTTGCGACAATTCAACAATTCCTGCCAGCACGATTGTCCGTCTGATTTTCCAACCGAGCTAAGTATGAGGAGCGTGTCAACGTCAACGTTCCCTCTGCGCACGTCCGGCGTTTTATTGCAGCTGCTATTAAACGCCGAAAGAACAGTCTCTTTTGCCTGTTCCTCAGACGACCGCTTCGATACTCTGCTGCACAGAGTAGCTGACAAGCGGAAGGTATCTTATGAAGAAATCAATCGGGCCTGAAGGCGCAAATCATAATTACGCGGTCACAAAAGTTCTGCGAAACATAATCACTGTGGCAGGCTCACTCCAGTTGGCTACGCTGCTTCTCGGACTTCTAGTAATTGCAATGGCCTGTGCCACTGTTGTTGAGTCGACGCACAGTACCGAGAGGGCCCTGGAAACCTTCTACCGTGCCCCCTGGTTCAAGGCGCTGCTGTGGCTGATTGCTCTGAACATCCTGGTTTCCATGCTGCTTCGTTCTCCCCATCGCCGGAGACACATACCCTTTATCATAACCCACTGTGGCATTCTGATAACGCTTGCCGGAGCATTGGTCACGCATAAGTTCGCGATCAACGGGCAGATAACGCTTGAGGAATCTCAATCAACGAACACAATGTCTGTTTACCACGATAATGTGACGATAACAGAATCTGCAACTGGCCACCAGTACACGATCGAGGGAAGCCCAAGAGCCCTAAGTGGGTTTTTCTCAATAGACGAGCCGCGCATCACTATGATCAACGAACCGGGCTTCACCGCTCGTATCGAAGGTTATATACCTGACAGTCGCAGGCAGACGGAACTTGTAGATGACAATCCCTATGAGGCCTTCGCACTGGAACTTTCGTTTGGCAACACATCAAGCACTGAGACTATCTGCGTCTTCAACAATCAGCAGCTTGACGTGGGTGGCATTACGGTGTTGCTTCACTATGCTCCGGATGAAATGCACCTTGACAGGTTACTGAAGACGGGCCAGTCGGCAAGCAGTGATCCTGACGGTGAATTACTTATTGCAGTCGATGACGCACCGTTCCGCATTCCTCTCAGCCTGTGCGTTAACAATTCGACCGCCATCGGTGATAGTGGATACAATGTGAAGCTTCTCCACTGCTACACTCACGCAGTCGTCCAGCAGGATCGCACTCTGGCAAACAATCGGAACGAAGCTCCAAACCCCGCAGTGGAAGTTGAGTTCTCAGGTCCAGCCGGCAACGAGCGGCGTATCGCATTCTCGCGGTTTCCACAATTCGATTCCATGCACTCGAGCCATAAGCTGAAGAACATCAAGCTGGTTTTCGTCGCATCCGTCGACGACCTCACACCAGCAAACATCGAAATACTCGGTTGCCCGGGTAAAGGGACCTGGATACGGTTTAACGAGCCGAATGTTTCACGCGAATTGCACAAACTGGAGATCGGCAAGCCGCTTACAACGCCTTGGAATGGTGTTAGTCTCACGGCAACTCAGCAGTTCACGAACGCGCGTTTGGTTGAGAGGGTGTTGCAGGTCACTCCCCCACGCATTGACAGGGTGCCTGCAGTCCGGGTTTCCCTCACCTCGCCGCACGGTCAGGACACATCCCGCACATGGACTCAACTGGGCCAAACAACAAACGCGACCATTGATGGACAGCGGTACACGATTGCCTTCTCCAATATGAAGGAAGTGCCTTTAGGTTTTTCGCTAACCCTGAACGGTTTTCGCATTCGTCGTTACCCCGGCAGTAGCCAGCCTCGCTCGTTCGAAAGCTACATTACGCTAGAAGGCATTGAAGATTCTCAAGCAGCCAATCGCACGATCACGATGAATCATCCGGTGGTTTATGCCGGCTATACTCTGTTTCAATCTCGCTACGATATGTCAAACGGAAGGAAGGTAAGTGTGATAGGCGTAGCATATGACCCTGGAAAGCCTGTAGTGTATGTCGGTTATGGCGCAATACTCCTTGGCTTTTTTCTTATCATCATAAGCCGGATCCGTTGTCAAACCGAGAGGAGGTCAGAGTAGAATCATGCATCCAAAGCGTCATGCTATTCTATTGAGCCTGAGTGCTCTGGTGTTCAGTTGCTCAGAAGCATCTGCAACCGAAACCACAATACCTCGGATGCTGCCAAGGGAACTCCGCACCCTGACTGTACAGTATGGGGGACGATGGATGCCGCTGGACACCCTGGCTCGACAGATAGTGGCCACAGTAACTGGCGAGTTGCGATTCCGCGACGAGGACTCACTAGCACTCCTGTGCGCATGGACATTCGACCCCCTTGCCTGGCGAAACGAGCCCTTGATCCTAGTGAGTCAGGACGACCGCCTCCGCCTCGATCTACAGCTCCCCCTGCAACCGAAGAGATTCTCCTATAACGCGTTGGCCGGTCACCCGCGGCTTCGCGCTGTATTTCATGATCTTGCCAATCGTAATCCGAACACGCCTTTGACTCAGCTCGATGAACAAGTCTCGCGCATTGGCGAGAAATTGGTGACACTACAAAACGTATTCAACAACAATGTCATAATGGCCATTCCTGATCCTATCGATCAGGCAGGAAAGTGGAATGCCATCCCCTGGGACACAAGAGAAGCTCGTTTATCTCCCGTAAGCTCCGCTTGGCATCAACTCCGTTCAGCTTTTCGCGGCGATGATCAACCAGGAATGCAAACGGCTGTCGATAGCCTGGCTGCTGCTCTGGCGGATCTGCCCGCCGCCCATCGTCCTTCGGCGAGACTACTGGACTCCGAATTACGGTTCAACCGCCTACATCCGTTTCGACTCGCATGGCAACTCATGATTGCCACAGCCATTCTTGCATCGGCTGGTCTCTATGTTCGCAGCAACTTGTTTGACGCGTTTGTGATTGTATGCATGGCCAGCGGCTTCGGCATTCTCACTTATGGCTTATCCCTGCGTTGGGAAATAGCTGGAAGAGTTCCAGCTTCAAACATGTACGAGTCACTTCTATTCCTCAGTTGGGGTACCGGCGCCTTTGCCCTCGTTTCCATGCTCATCCGAAAGGAAAGGACACTTCCTCTCACGGCAACATTAATCGGCGCGATAGCCCTGATAATAGCTGATTGCGTTCTTCCAGCATCAGATCAGTTTATTCACTCTATTCCACCCGTATTGCTCGATACGGTATGGATGTCCATCCACGTTCCCATCATAATGGCCTCGTACTCTGTACTTGCATTGGCCATGCTCATCGCGCATGTACAGCTGATTACAATGGCCATTACACCATCAAGCGAAGCATCAGAACGAATCGACAGTATGCATTACTGGTATGTACTAACGGGTTCTTTTCTACTTCTCGTCGGTATCATCACCGGAAGTGCGTGGGCTTCGTCTTCCTGGGGACGCTACTGGGGCTGGGACCCAAAGGAGGTATGGTCGCTCATTGCACTCTGTGCCTATCTAACGATCTTGCACAAGCGTGCAATATCGATACGGCTGCCGACATGGAGTACATCACTTGCCGCGGCAATCACATTTGCAGTATTCGCCTGTATCCTAATGATGTTTTCTCCAATAACAGAATCAAAGGCGATTGGACTCGCGGCTTCTCTCGCGGCTCTCGTGTTCTTCCTCACAGCTCACGGCAAATGTGCTGATGCGGTCAAGAGCATCACCGCTTTCTGGATGATCATCATGACTTATCTGGGAGTAAACTACGTCCTGAGTAGTGGGCTTCACTCCTACGGCTTCGGCAATGGTGCGGTCGCTGCCCGCATGATGACAGTCGGGCAGATGGATCTTGCTTTCGTAATCGTGTGCAGCTTGGTTTACTTAGCCCGCCGACGCTCAACTTCATCCTTGCCCACACCGGCCCAATCAGGTTAGTATTGCTTATGCTAAGGTCATAGGGAAGAATACTCTCAACAGCGTCGAAAGTGTCATATGAGGTCTTTCACAATATTGCCGCCAATCAAGTCTTTGGTCGTATTCGTTGTAGTAGCTGCAATCCTGCAAACAGATGTCGCGCAAGCCATAAGCCTGCGTGTGGATGACAACCGCAGCGTCTTTCTGAACTGTCTGACGAATCTGTGCCCAACCGCGCCGTGCGTTCCCGCTTTATACGCAAGCGAATGCACTGAGTATGACTGCGACGAAGACGGAGACATCGACCTTGTCGACTTTGCCTGCTTCCAGGTCGCCTACACATCTTCCGCCCGGACAATACTCATCGATTTCGGGAGCGTCACTTACCAGACTACTGAGGGGCCACCGTATTGGAACAACGTAACAAGCAGCGACATGCTTGATACAGTAAACCTCACTAACGTTGATGGCCTGCCTACTGGAATCGAGTTGCTCTTTGCCCCTGACAAACTCTTCAATGCGGCCAATACTAGTGGCACAGAGAGCGTTGCGCCCGGAAGCGCGCTGGACCAGCGAAGTTACCCGATCTTCGCAATCCGCGATTCCCTTCATGGCGACAACGACTTCGACACTGTCGAACTGACAATATTAGGTGTGCATCCGGCCTACACGTATGATCTTACGTTCTTCGCCTCACGAGTTGGAATAGGCGATATCCGAAGCGCCACCTACTCCGTATCGGGGTCATCAAACAACTACATATCCCTCAACGCATCAAACAATGACTCTGAGATCGCAGAGCTTTCAGGCATATCTCCAGACGCCCAAGGGAAATTCGTCATCACCGTCACCAAAGCAACCGACAACAACAATCCCTCGGGTTTGTTCTACATGGGCACAATGGAAATCCACCGTAGCGTGCCGTAGAACATTGGCAGAGTGGCGACGGAAATGAGGAGCGATTGTTATGCAGCTCTCCACGGCAGACAACCCGAACCGATGCCACACGGTCGTCACCAACCATCCCGAAAGTAGATGCAGAAACGACAACTGAAAACGCGTCGATCAAGTGACCGACGGCTCGCTTGTATGGGGAATGAACATCGTCCCGCAATGTCCAGCTGCGCACTATCACTTGCAACCTATTTATTTACAGTACATTACATAAAACTGATTCGCCGGTGGATTTATTGAAACATATGTTTAATATCTTCGTTTAATCCATTGAAGGAGTTCTGCATGTGTGCGGACAGTGATGTTTGTGGTGACACTCGCCAGAGGGTGCTCCAGGCGGCGGGAGAGATCTTCGCTGAAAAGGGATATGGCAAGGCGACAATCCGTGAGATCGTTGAGCGCGCTGGAGCCAACGTCAACGCGGTCAACTATTACTTCCGCGGCAAACGGGAGCTGTACGTGGCGTTATTCGAAGACGCCCACAAAGAAACCACGCAAGAGGATGAGCGAGAATTCAAGCGCATACGAGCTCTGCCAAATGACCAACAGCTACACGGCTTTGTAAAGCACCTGCTAAAGGCGTTCATCCATAAGGAGGAACGCGCGTGGCACTCACAGCTGATGCTTCGTGAGCTCATTGAGCCCACCGCAATGTTGGAGTTCATGATTGCCAGAGTAGTGCGACCAAGATTCGCTGAGCTTGTGATGATCATCAGGCAACTCGTCAATAGCAACACTTCGGATCTGAGAATACGACTCTGCGCTGAAAGCATTCTGGCTCAATGTGTGCACATGATCCATGGGCGGACGATAGTATCCAAACTGATTCCGGAACTCGAATACACCTTAGGTGGAGTCGAGATGATGGCAAAACACATCACTCAGTTTTCCCTGGCGGCATTACAGAATCTTGAATCCGATGACGAATAGCCAAAATCCAAACCAATCAAATCGCCATAGCAAAGGCAAGCAAAAACACATCGCATGCCTGCTTGCAGCGTTCGTGATGTCCAGTGGATGCACAGCTTTCCTCCCCAAACGGCACGGGCCGGACGAAGGACAACTTCCCGCCCAATTCACCACGCAATGCGGAAAAACCAAACCGCCGGACAGATGGTGGACGTGTTTCAAGTCTGATGAACTCAACACACTGGTGAATGATGCTCTGGCCAACAACCTCACCCTGAGACAAGCATGGGCGAGATTGGAGCAAGCTCGCGCAACTGCGGCTCAGGTAGAAGCATCCCTTTACCCTGACTTGAGCCTGGAGTCGAATACCAGCTATGAACGGCAAAAGACGACTCAGCGAAACGAGCGTCAATCTCTTCGCACGAGCATGGCGCAAACAGCCATGTCCACGACTGCCACGACTTTGACAAACCAGATCACCTCTCAATTGGGAGGCTCCAACTCTACAGCCACTTCGACAAAAGCCTCAACGAACTCCGAATCAACGGGAAACATTCGGCTTGCCAGTGATACGAAGGCATACAGCCTGGGAGTGGCGGCCAGCTACGAAATCGACCTGTGGGGAAGAATCTGGTCTGAGCGACAATCAGCGAACTTCGAACTCAACGCTTCATCTGAAGACCTTCAAACAACAGCCATGTCGCTGGCTGCCGAGGTAACATCGCGATGGTTGAACGTCATCGAACGGCAATCGCAGTTGCGGGTGCTGCAAGAGCAGTTGGAGACAAACCGAACGTACCTCGAGCTGGTAGAGTTGCGATTCAACAAATCTATGGTCTCAGCTCTCGACGTCTATCAGCAACGCCAGGCCGTGGAATCCATCGAAAAGCAGATTCCCCTTATGAAGGCACAGAAGGCCATCCTCCAAAACGAATTGGCACTCCTGTTGGGCAAACCTCCCAGAACAGAACTGAACATGGGTCAATACGATATCAGTAAAATCCCGCCGCTCCCTTATGCTGGTATACCAGCAGACATCCTACTCAACCGTCCTGATGTTCGAGCCGCATATGCCAAGCTGAAATCCGCTGACTATTCAGTGGCAGCCGCCCGTGCGGATCTGCTTCCAGCCATTCGGCTGACTGGACGCGCAGCCTTCAATTCGGGGGAACTGGAGTTCCTGGTCGACGATTGGCTGGCCAACATTGCAGCCAACCTGACGGCGCCCCTCTTTGACGGCTCGCGTCGCAAGGCGGAAGTGGCACGCAGCTTGGCTGTCGTAGAGGAACGGCTGGCTGGCTACCGTCTGGCCATACTGACGGCTATCAAGGAGATCGAAGACGCACTTCTGCAGGAGCAACAACATCACGAGTATCTAGCCGCACTGGAAAGGCAGTTGGACAGTGCCAATAGTGCTCTGCGGGAAGCAACAGCGCGATATCGCAAAGGACGCAATGACTACTTACCGGTGCTGACAGCCTTGCAGACAACACACCAACTGTCGCGCGACCTCATAGAGGCGCAGCGAGAGCTTCTCATCTACCGTATCAACCTGTACCGAGCCCTGGGTGGCACCTGGACATCTGAAATCGAACCATCTCCGCGGCTAAGCACGGATGATGGCCAGAAGAATACGGAGACTCAAAGTTGAATAATGAACATCGGGTTAGGTGCGAATGCAACGGCGCCAAGGCAGAGACCACTGTGCCGCACCACGGGCGTCTATTCAGCACAGTATTAGGAGTCGTGCTGCCAATAGCCGTCATAGCGGCAGCAGCATACGGAGCCTATGAGCTTCTGCGAACAGCCCCAAAAGCGGAACGGAGGCCCGCAAAACGAGTGGCAACAGCCGTGGAAATACGCAATGTGCACGCTGCGCAAGAACAAATACACATCACTGCAATGGGAACGGTTATTCCCGCCAGAGAGGTCACTCTGCAACCACTGGTCAGCGGAGAATTAATAAGAGTAAGCAAAAACCTCGTGCCAGGTGGACGAGTGGTTGCCGGTGAACAGTTGGTGCAGATCGATCCTCGCGATTACGAGCTCGCCATAGAGGAGGCCCAAAGTGGGATCGCCCAGGCTGAATACGAACTCAAGCTAGAACAGGGTTACCAGGAAATAGCAAAACGCGAGTGGGAGCTACTTGGAGACGAAGCGAACGCTGACAGCCTAGATAAGGAACTAGCCTTACGAAAACCACACTTGGCCAAAGCACTAGCAGCAGTTCTCGCAGCTAGGGCATCTCTGGATAAGGCAAAGCTCGCTCTCGAACGCACGACGATAAGAGCCCCCTTCAATGGAATAATCACTAGTAAGTCAGTCGATACCGGCGCAAGAGTCACGACTCAAACCCAGATCGCAACATTAGTTGGCACAGACGAATATTGGGTCCAGGTAGCCCTGCCAACAGAACAAGTACGTTGGGTCGACTACGGTGAGGAGAACAGGGACAAAGGTTCTGCTGTGGAGATTCGTCAACACCTCAGTGCGGACATCGCCGTAACGTGGACAGGGACAGTCTCACGGCTCCTGGGTGATCTCGAAGATGAGGGCCGCATGGCGCGCCTGCTGGTGACCGTAACTAACCCACTTGGCGGCCGAGCGGAAAGTAGCGATGAATATCCTCTTCTCATCGGAGCATATGTGGAGGTTGAAATCACCGGCCCCAGCCTCCCTGCCGTGGTCAAACTAGCCAGGCATGAATTACGTAATGGTGACACTGTGTGGATCATGCGCAACGGCGTACTTGATATTCAGCCCGTTGATATTGTTTTCGGCAATCGCAACCACGTATTCGTACGCAATTCGATAGGACAGGGAGATCAACTCGTCACCTCCGACCTGCCGGCTGCTGTTCTGGGAATGCCTCTACGTCTCTTGTCAGACGCTCCCCTGCCACAAGGCCAACACACAGGCAAGGCTGCTGGCGCAGACCTGAAGGGAGGCAACGAATGACGATCCACGATGGTGAATGGGAGAAAGGACCAATCGCCTGGATGGCGCGGCACTCCGTTGCACCTAATCTGTTGATGTTTGTACTGCTCGTCGGCGGGTTCTACATGTCCGTCACCATCAAACAGGAGGTTTTCCCCGAATTCGATCTTGACACGGTAACAATCACCGTACCCTACCCTGGAGCAAGCCCAGAGGAGGTGGAACAGGGTGTCATCCTCGCCATTGAGGAAGCTGTGCGCGGCGTCAACGGAGTGGAAGAGGTCACGGCGACAGCAAGGGAAGGTGCGGGAATAGTCAGCGCTGAATTGGAGGAGGGAGCAGATGAACAGCGCATCTACCAGGAAATCCAACAGGAAGTCGACCGTGTCACAACACTTCCGGAGGAAACCGAAAGCCCTGAAGTCGTTCTTAGCACTCGCCGACGACAGGTTGTCGATCTTGCAGTCTACGGAGACGCCGATGAGACCGTACTGAGAGACTTGGCTGAGCGCGTACGAGACAGACTGCTGCAATCACCGGAGATAACGCAAATAGACATAGTCCCTGATCGAACCTTCGAAGTTAGCATAGAAGTACCTCTGGAGAACCTTCGAGCCTACGGTCTTACTCTTGAAGCCATCGCAGACAAGATAGGTCGAGCCTCTGTGGAAACTCCCGGCGGAAGTGTCAAGACGGCCGGTGGAGAAATACTCCTACGAATGAGGGAGCGACGCGATTGGGCTCAAGAGTTTGGTGAAATACCTATAGTGACATCCGCTTCCGGCACGGAACTGCGCGTGCGAGATCTTGGCCGCGTAAGCGACACCTTTGAGGAAACCTATCAGCAGTTTACCTACAACGGAATGACCGCAGTCGGCCTAGACGTGTACCGAGTGGGAACACAAACTCCAATAAGCGTGTCAGACTCCGTCAGAAACGCACTCGAAGAGGCCGAAGGTATCTTGCCTCCCGGTGTTAACGTCGACATTACCCATGATCGCTCAGACATCTACCGACAACGACTTCATCTACTGCTCAAAAACGGATTCATGGGACTCACGCTAGTGCTCGTGATACTGACCGTGTTCCTTGAGCACAAACTGGCCTTCTGGGTCACAATGGGCATTCCCATATCATTTCTGGGCGCATTCCTATTCCTGCCGGGAATGGATATCACTGTCAATATGATCTCCATGTTTGCCTTCATCATTGCTTTGGGCATAGTCGTTGATGATGCCATTGTCGTAGGCGAGAATGTGTTCGAGTACCGCCAGGAAGGGATGAACCTGCTAGAAGCGGCGATCAAAGGCGCGCGTGATGTCGCTTTACCCGTAACATTCAGCATTCTGACAAACATAGTAGCCTTTGCGCCCCTGGCTTTCATCCCCGGATTTATGGGCAAGGTATTTTCCCTAATACCCAGAGTCGTGGGAGCGGTCTTTGCTATATCCCTGGTTGAATCACTCTTCGTCCTTCCAGCACACCTTGCTCACTCTAAGCGCACTAGCGCTACTCCCCTAGGGCGAGCAGTACACCGTTTTCATAACCGGATCAGTGGCTCAATCTCACTTGTCATCGAGCATCGCTTTGGCCCCCTTCTCGATCTTGTCCTTCGATTGCGCTACCTCACCATAGCCACTGCCCTAGCTATCGTCATTCTTGTGGGAGGATATGTAGGCAGCGGTCGTATGGGTATGGTCCTCATGCCCAAGGTCGAAGGAGACGAAGTTGACGCCACTGCAGTTCTACCTTACGGCTCACCGCTTGCCCGATTGGAGGAGGTACGCGACACCCTGGTCAACTCCTTGCATCAACTGACCGAGCAAAACGGAGGTGACACACTGCTGGACGGGATAGTTGCAGAGATCAACGACAATCGCATCTCAGTGACCGGATTCCTGACCGCTCCCGACGTGCGCCCCATCAGTACGGCAAGGGTAACTGAGTTGTGGCGTGACGATGTGGGACTCATCGAAGGCCTTGAATCCATACGCTTCCAATCAGACCGGAGAGGACCGGGATCGGGAAAAGCACTTACCATCGAACTTGCCCACCGCGACATCGATGTACTCGACAGAGCCAGTACGGCACTCGCCGAATCCCTAGCACAGTTCGGAAATGTAACTGACATTGATGATGGCTATACTCCGGGAAAACAACAATTGGATTTCAAGATGCTGGCGGAAGGTCGAAGCATGAACTTGACCGCTGCACAGGTTGCCCGACAACTGCGGGGCTCGTTCTACGGTGCAGAGGCACTACGTCAGCAACGTGGACGAAACGAGGTCAAAGTCATGGTACGCTTACCCAAAGAGCAACGGGTAAGCGAGTACGACATAGAATCGTTCATTGTACAAACACCCAACGGCAAGGAAGTTCCTCTTGGGCAAATAACCAAGGTCGAACGCGGGAGGGCGTATACTGTCATCAATCGGCGCGACGGCCGCCGAACCGTGAGCGTCACAGCGGATGTAACCCCGCAAAGTGAAACAGAGCAAGTGATGGCCACAGCACAAGACACCATCATGCCCGACCTCATTAAACTGCATCCAGGGCTAACGTATAGCTTCCAAGGCAAGCAGGAGGATATGCGCGAAAGTCTTGCAAGTCTGCGAAGCGGTTTCTTCCTGGCCATCCTAGGCATCTATGCCTTATTGGGTATTCCATTTCGCAGCTACTCTCAGCCGCTTATTGTCATGACCAGCATTCCATTCGGCATTATCGGTGCGGTCATCGGTCATTTGATTATGGGATATAGCCTGAGTGTGATTAGCATGATGGGTGTGATCGCTCTCTCCGGCGTGGTGGTCAACGACGCCCTAGTACTAATAGAATACGCCAACCGCCAGCGACAAAAGGGCGCAAGCGCCCGTAAAGCCATTCATATGGCAGGCGTACGTCGCTTCCGTCCCGTGCTACTGACGACCATAACAACTTTTGGCGGACTGGCCCCAATGATCTTCGAAACCTCTCGTCAGGCACGGTTTATGATTCCTATGGCCCTCTCTCTGGGATACGGCATTCTCTTCGCTACGCTCGTCACACTCTTGGTTGTTCCCTGTTTGTATCTCGTAGTGGAAGATGCCAAGAACCTTCTACACGTCTGATGCTCTAACTGCGTTGCGATGAACGTCACGCCCTGCAAACCTGAGGATTCCCAGCAAGGATTGTGACACGAAATGGTTCTTGCTGCCTCAAGTTCTCATCGCGCGAACGCGCAAATTCCGCATCACGGCAATCTCGGAACGATAGAACTAACCGGCCCGCCTCAGGCATCCTCAACGGCATTCACCGAACAACAATCGGGCTTGAAACACAAGAAACGAGAACACGCAAACGGGGAATAACGGCCCCATGAGGAGCCTAGTCGCCATACTTGGGCTAGCTTTCTTCATCAGCAGCCGACTCATCTACAACCTCCGCTGATTTGTCACCAACAGGGTTATCAAAACCTCGACGATTGCATATCTCAGCCACTATGAGAGGAAACGCAGCAAGCTTGTAGTCATCCAGAGTATACACGCAATCTCCGTTCCCAGAATCGTATGTCAACTGAATCCGCCCTTTGTCCCTGTAATCAGTAGTATCCCAACCCTTCATGGCATCGAAAGGAATAAGCGGCCTACCGGAAGGCTGCAACCCAGAATCACTCAGGGTAGCGCCGCGAACAGACATTGCAATCAACCGTAATACTAGAATCAGACCTAGCGGTGTAAGGACAAAACCCATTATCTTCTGGATCGTCATGTCCAGTTCCGTCTTCTTCCCCTTGTGCCATTCTACGTTCTCAGTGAGGACCCCAGAAGTACTATGAGTCACCAGAAGTGCACCGCCAGGCCCAAACCAGAAGGCGACGTTCTCCCCTGTCTCCACTTTTCCCTTCCAGGAAGGGGCTCCTAGCCTCTCCTCCAAGTCAGCCAGTCTGTCACCTCGCTTGAATGCAGGACCATCAGCGGCAATCACTGCGTCCTGCAATACTTTGGGATTAATCCTGGCCAAACCACGGTGCTCCAGCGGCATGCTCAGCTTGGCAGCCTTCAGATTCAGGTTCGGGTAACCGATGTAGCCGTCGTAGATCGAGTACGCCCCAAAGCCCAGGACCATCAAAGTCATGATCCCATTTCGTATGATTCGCTCACGAGTTGATACTGTCTTGATCGGCTCCATAAACGCCTGACCCCCTGATCCAAGTGATTCCTGCCTGCGAACTAGTTTCACTCAGCAGCTGTGAGCATGCATAGAATCCATCCAATGCTAAACATGGCGGCCCATTCGCTTCGCCACAACTACATCAGCCATGCTCCAATCTACCAGAGACCATCACGATCGGGCAAGCGCAAGGAAAAACAGCTGTCCTCACGCCGTCACTACACCGATGGCTGTCACACCCCATTCACACCGCCTTTCCTCAAACAGCCATGAACTGTTGCGGACAAACGAACGCTTATGGTATCGTCTAAGTAGACATTTCGCCGATCAAGAGGCTTTGTCTGATGAGCCAAACATGAAGGCCGTTGGAGAGCTACTGATGTCAATCTCGTTTTCCTGCCCGGAATGTACCTCCCAACTACACGTACCCAACGATTGCGCAGGCAAACGTGGACGCTGTCAAAGTTGCGGTGCAGAACTCATCATCCCTGCCAAAGAGGAAGTGGACCCACAGCCGACATCGACCTCTGCACAGAAAACCAACGTGACACGTCCGGAAACGAATTCACAAGAGGCTCAAAGCCCCCACCAAACAATCCAAGTTGCCTGCCCAAAATGCAAACGAAGATTCGACGTGCTATTCCAAGGCATCAAACCTGACTCCAAGCTACATGTAGCCTGCGATCATTGTGGGTTGGAGAAGAAACTGAGCTCTTTCCAAAAAGAAATGAGCCACCAAGAGCGCGTCGAGCGGGAACACCGTCAAGCAGAGGAGGCTGCCAGACAGCTCGCCGCGGTAGCAGAACGCGAACGGCAGTCCCTGCGGGAGCTTCAAGACGCCGTTACCGGTGCCAGATCGATAGGCCAAGCATCGCCGATCAGCGAGATCGTCTTCGAAGGAGAATTCACTCCCAACGTTGCACTACTGCCCGATGAGAGAGCGCTTGATACCTACGAAGCATCGGCCTGGGATCTCGGCTTCCTCGGATGGCTTCTCGGCCACAAACGCAGACTTGTGTTGACCACCCACCGCCTCATCCACTTTCACAAGAGGATAATCTCCAACACGCTAAGCATCATCTGGTTGCGACAGACTCGGGCAATCGCCGTGGGACAGCAACTAAAACCTCTTCAGTTCATCGCCGGGATGATTCTGGCTGCTGCGACTTTTGTCCTGCGACTTCTCATGAAACCGGACCAAACGGTTCCTTGGGCAATCAGCGATCTTCTGCCATTGATCGCCGTTGCCATCGGTTTTGTCCTCATGTTCACCGCAAGAACGAAGGTACTCATGCTCAGCGCAGGACACGACCGCATCACTATCAGGCTAACCAGAATGAAAACTGAGGAGAGCAAGAGGTTCATTGACCGCGTGTTCAACTCGCTTTGGGATCTTCAGCAATGACGCCAACCGGCATGTCTTACTAGTCCTCAACACCGCAAGAGTACTGGTTAATGCGAGGGCCACATCCAACTCCCCCCGGGAACGTCTCTGCTACTGGTAGAACGGGTTTAGCAAGCTAACCACGATGGCTGGTGATCGCGTCAACATAACGGCATCATCAGAAGAATACCCTGGCTAACCGGCGTGCGGAGCACTTCGCAACAAGTCGGGATTCTTGGCGTGATGTCTCGCCGTCTCATACGTGATCTGCCCCATACTGAGCAAAGACTGTAAGCTCTCATCCAGTCTTATCATTCCTGACGCCTTACCCACCTGAATAGCCGAATCGATTGCCTCCAACTTACCCTGTTTTATGCACGAGCGCACCGGCGTATTGCAGACCATCGTCTCCAATGCAAGAACTCTCTTGTGGTTCGGCTGAACATGAGGAAGCAAGTGTTGAGCAATGACATAGCTCAACGCCAGCGACAGCTGAGCGCGAATGTCGTCCTGAGAATTCCGATCGAACAGATCAACGAACCGGCTTATCGCGCCTTTCGCATCACGAGTGTGCATTGTCGTCAAAATGAGATGCCCGGTCTCAGCAGCAGACAGAGCCATCTGTGCCGTCTCTCGGTCACGTATTTCACCAACCAGAATGACATCCGGGTCCTGCCTAAGCCCATACTTCAGACCGTCGTAAAAGGACCTGCAATCGATCCCTACCTCGCGCTGTGTGACAATCGTCTCCGCCGCACTCTCGTAGAGATACTCAACCGGCTCCTCCACTGTGATGATCCGATACCCACCCAAACCGCACATAAGGTTCACAATGCCAGCAAGTGTCGTAGATTTTCCCGATCCAGTTATTCCCGTAACGATTACCAGACCGTTCCTCAAACTGATGATGTCCTCAGCCACATGCTTCGGAAACGACATCCACTCAAAGCTCGGAACCATCTCTGGAATATGTCGAAAACAACCTGCGTAGCAACCCTGCGACCTGAACACGTTTGCTCTGAACCGATGCCGAGATTCCCCCTCCCCGATGGTCAACGAGAAATCTAGATCCAGCTCATTCTCAAACCTCCCCCGTAGCGGCTCCGGCACCACCGACGAGATCATCGCCTCGCTATCGTCTGGAGAAATTGCCGCCCCACCACGAGAAGCGAGGCGCCCGTGCACTCTATACACCGGCTCATGCCCTGGGATCACATGCAAGTCAGATGCCTCAGCACCCGCCATCCCAGTGAGAAGCTCCCGCATATGCGCTGCCGCAACATTCATGTCATCGCCCATACATTGTCTCCACGGCTTGGTACCTTCACTAGGTTCATCGGTTGCACTTCCATCATCTTCATTGCACATCTCTCGGGCAGCCGCACCTCCTTCCGACACGCCGCCCCGATCTTTGCCCCGAGAGGAGGAGACAATTAGCAGCTTGCGCAACAGAACTTGCCAAACAGCACAAGCCTAATGTAACTCAGCATCAACGCAGCGTAGATGCCCACTTGGTTGCTGCATACTATTCCCTGACGGACCGGAAGCCAGGGAGATCTGGCAATGACCCCAGTTGTCAACCCAATGGAGTGGAAAAATGAAATCCGTAACTGCCGCACTGGCTCTCATGCTCATCTGCACATCGACAGACGCCGCTGACCTGACAATCCTCGCAGAGGCCGAATTCAGTCCCAGAGATATCTACGCCCCACAAGATGGAGTGGCAGATGTTTTCGTTGGCGGCAATCCTGAAGTCTACAAGTATCTCTTCATCAAGGCCGGTACTGAAGACAGAGCCTGCGCCGAGTTTCCTCTCGATCAGCTGCCAGCTTGCACCGCCGTCACTGCACAGCTTCGCTTCTTCATCCGTACGCTAGACGATGGCCTGGAGCCGCCTGATCCAATAGAAGTCAAGGCCTACGCTGGCAATGGCCTCCCCGATCTCGAAGACTTCGATCCGCCGGATGGGAGAGTAATAGCGGTATTCGACGGACCTCTCGAAGACCCAATTAACACCAACGGATGCCCAGCGGCCTACCAAGAGTGGACCATCGACGTGACATCGGCACTCCACCTAGCCATGGTGAACCAGAATGACTATCTTGGATTCGTCTTTCGCGACACTGTCGGCGTTAGCCCCAGCCACCGCTTCGACCTTTACTCTAATACCTGGAACTGTCAGCCCCCCAGCAACTGCTGCAGTGAATCGTTTATCTCCCTGCAAGTCGACTTCGGAGTTCCTGGAGACGCCAATCACGATGAGGCAATCGACCTACTTGACCTGCCATATCTTGCCGATTGCTTGGCTGGGCCCGGCAATGCGCTGGGCGCAGGCTGTGAGCCGCTGGACATCATCTGTGACGGAGATGTGGATCTCGACGACTTCCGTTGGTACCAACAACAGTTTGGCCAGTAGCTTGACAGGACTCTCCATCAAGCGGCATGCTTGCAAAGAACATCGCCTCAGGCTTAACTGGATGGCATGATCGAGCAAGCTCAACATGTATCCCGATCACCTTGGGCAAGGTATGGCAAGAGGATCTTTGATTTGCTCGCCGTGGTTCCCCTGCTCCTGATTCTCTCACCTGTTCTTATCCTGGCAGCCCTGGCTATCAAGCTGACGAGCCCCGGCCCCCTTCTCTTCTCTCAGATCCGTACAGGCAAGGACGGCGATCCTTTTCGCGTGTACAAATTCCGAAGCATGCGGAGCGACCGAACACCCGACGTCAAAGAACTCGTACCTTTGGATCACCCCGACATAACTCCTGTAGGATTGATTATCCGCCGCTTCAAAGTAGACGAAATGCCCCAACTCTTCAGCATCCTCCGCGGGGATATGTCCCTGATCGGGCCACGTCCGACACTCCCGGATCAAACAGATAGGTACGACGAGTTCCAGTGGCGCAGACTCCTGGTTCGCCCGGGATGCACTGGTTTGGCGCAGGTAAACAGCAGCGCCGCCTCAAGTTGGGACGAGCGCATTCGCTACGATGTCCACTACGTGAAAAACTGCACACTCATCATGGACATGGCCATTCTCCTGAAAACCGTCCTTGTCATCCTCTTCGGCGAAGAGCGTTATGCCAGGCCGTTCTCAGAAAGCCCCTACGGACCCCGGTTGCCGGAGTCTGATCAGCAGAGAGACAAAGGATGATGAACGCCAGACCGGCTATTCCTCACATAGCGGAACATGAGGCAAACCTACTTGGATCGGGATCGCGTAAACACTGGCTGCTGCGCGACGATTGCGTATTTCTCAACCATGGTTCATTCGGAGCAACACCCCGTAGCGTACTTGCAGCACAGGACCATTGGCGAATACAAATGGAGCAACAGCCGGTTGAGTTCCTGGTCCGCGTTATTGAAGAGGATCTGCGCCGTTGTGCCAACAACTTCGCACCTTTCATTGGCGCAAAAGGCGACAACATCGCTTTCGTCTCCAATGCCACAGAAGGAGTCAACGCAGTCCTCAGATCCCTCACATGGAATCCCAACGATGAAATCCTCTGCACCAGCCATAACTACGGAGCTGTAGTTAAAGCCGCAGAGTACGTATGCAAGCGTTTCTCTACCGTCCTCCGAACAGCAGACGTCCCCTTCCCCATAAAGGAAGCGCAACAGGTAATCGACGCTATTGAAGTCTCGATTTCTCCGCGCACAAGATTACTCATCATCGATCACGTAACTTCATCCACGGCATTGGTTTTTCCAATACAACAAATCATCAGTGTTTGCCACAACCGTGGGGTGCAAGTGCTGGTCGACGGAGCCCATGCTCCGGGAATGCTCGATCTCGACCTCGATACTATCGGCGCTGACTATTATGCCGGCAACTGCCACAAATGGCTCTTTGCCCCCAAAGGATGCGGATTTCTCTGGGTCTCCAATGAACAATTGACGAAAATCCATCCCACAACAATATCCTGGGGATGGCCGGATGGCTTCGCACAAGAGTTCGATTGGACCGGTACTCGCGACCCTAGCCCGTGGCTATCTTTGTCTGCCGCCTTGGAATTCTACAACCTTCTACCCACGGGCAGACGACAGGAATACAACAATCAGCTGACCGCATGGGCTGCAGCCTTTCTGGCTGATGCATGGCAAGTTCCGGAACCGTGCCCGGCTGTCATGCGTGCATCAATGGCGACTCTTCCCCTTCCCGGGGAATTACCAGGGACAAGAGATCAAGGCAGGAAGTTGCACGACATCCTCATGGTGAAACACAACGTCGAGGTCCCCGTGGTTGACTTCGCCAACCGCCTGTGGATTCGCGTGTCAGCTCAGGCGTACAACACAGCCGATGACTACAAACGACTGGCTCAGGCTGTACGTCAGGAATCGACTAACTAGAGCAAGCTCTATCCAAGTGCAGCGGCTGAACGCCTTTTCTCTCCAATAGATTCCGGGGGTTTGACGCTACGCTCGGACTCACAACACCGTAGAATGGACCACACCGATTCCTGGTAAAACAATAAGCACTCAGCATGCCTTATCAAAGAATACTGCGTGGCCAAACAACTCGCACGCCTGCAGTTGCCAACAACTGATCCTTCACAACCAGAACCGATGGCCAGCGCTGTCACACGAGTCCGACACATTGCTCAACCCGCCTCTGTATGCTGCATTACGGAAACAGTGTGCACCCATTCCGGGATTACCGCCGCATTGCTCGCTGCATCTCCCTCGTCTGGTCCTTCTTCTTCATATCCTGCCGTCGGTCACCGTGCGTTTTGCCCCGCGCCAGAGCAATCGTGACCTTGCATAACCCGCGATCATTGAAGTAAACCTTGAGGGGCACGAGCGTTTGCCCTCGCTGCAAAACTTTGGGCAGCAGCTTGCGAATCTCCCGCTTGTGAAGCAAAAGCTTTCTCGGACGTGTCGGCGGATGGTTCATCACGTTTCCACATTCGTAGGGAGCGATATTGAACGCCACCAACCACAGCTCTTCGCCTTCAATTCGAGCAAAAGACTCATCCAGTGATGCTGCTCCGGCTCTTAAACTCTTTACCTCTGTACCCTTAAGAACGATTCCGCATTCTAACTTATCCAATATCTCAAACTTCCGCGAAGCCTGCTTGTTTCTGATAACCGGAGTTTTGTTATCGGTCGGCCTGGACATAAGTCTTTGTCGTTTATATCCTTAAGGTATGGTCTGGCCTCATGCCCTGAGGCAGCCGCCTGCTCCAATGGGCGGCCTATTCTAGCGCTGCACCTGGAGAACGCAACCGGAGCGGATCGATACAATACAAGTATGCGGAAGCTTATGCCAAACTTCGACCCCGACCAATCTGCCGCTCCGTGCGACAAGCGCGAAGAGACTCGATTGATTAAGCGCGCCCAAAAGCGCGACGCAGATGCTCTTCGAACGCTCATCGACCTGCACAAGGATCGAATGTTCGCCTTTGTCTGTCGAATGATACGCAACCGCCATGATGCGGAAGAAATATGCCAGGAGGCTTTTCTCAAAGCATTCGCGGCACTGAATACCTTTGATCCCGCATACCGATTCAGCACTTGGCTCTTCACCATAGCTTATCGGCTCACGCTCAACACTCTGCGCAAGAAACGGCCTGTGGACGCGGATATTGATTTCTCCACATTTGCAGATCGTACCGCCGGGGTAGAAGAACAGTACGCCGCAAGTGAGGAGGCCAGGAAGCTTCGCAACACTGTTTGGAACACCGTTGACAAACTCAGCCCCCCACAGCGGGCAGCGGTTCTCCTCTTCTACCGTGAGGAGCAAGGCTGCCACGAAATCGCCGAGGTGCTTGACATTCCGGTGGCGACCGTAAAGAGTCATCTGCATCGCGCCCGAGCCAAACTACGAACGCTGTTGGGAGCACAATTGTCGCAAGAATCGGACGAAAGCCGCATCCTTAGCGAACTTGCCGGGTAAGAACATGTAGGAAGGCGACCTGAGAGAGACACTGACGACCACGGCGGTCGTGGCGCCTATCCCCGAGAAGTTACGAACAATGGACTGCAAACAGGCTCAGAACTTATTCGATGCATTCCTCAACGGCGAACTCTCTGGTTCAATGGCTACCGAGTTCGGAGCACATAGACTCAAATGCGAAAGATGTCGCCGAGAGCTTGCTCTGCTCGAAGTAGCAGGGCATGTCATAGCATCGGACACGGATACGCCATCGCTGGATGCCGAATTCACCGACAGACTCCTCGCTTGTGCCGTCAAGGCTCAACGTCCATGGTACAGGCAGCCACGCACCCTCATCCGCGCCGCGACTCCTGTGGCCGCTGCTGCGTGTTTGGTATTTGCAGTTTCATACCTGACAGGTGATTCAAGGCTACAACCTTCCACCGCCACAACCGTAGTTGCAAATAGTAGAGAGACTGTGGAGACGGATGAAGAACTTCAAAGGAATGTTGAGCGTGCCCTGGAACACAACCCTGATGATCTTCGCCTACAGAAGCTGGCTGAGCGAACGCATAGTATGGGCAAGGAGATTGCCGAATCAACCAAAGATGGCGCTTGTTTGCTGAAGACGCTGTGGAAGACAACGATGATCGAGGTACTGCAGTCGATCGAAACGGAGGCCTCGCTGGCAAACGATCAACCAATTCCTGCTCCTACAGACGCACCGGAGGACCAGAACCAGCCGTTGGAAGAGTTGTAGTCTGGCGCGAATTCTCTGATGAAGAAACCAAACTGCTCTCACATGCGACTGGCAGTTGCCGCTCTCTTGCTGAGCGTCACAATGGCTGCAGCACAGGAAAACCGCCGCACTCAAACGATCGATCTTCCACATCTTGCACGCTTTGTCCCTGCGCACGCCAAGCTCTTCGTCTCTATTGATCGTCTGTACCAGCTAAACCACCGCATCCACGGCCACGACGCCTGGGAGATGCTCCTTCACGTTACTGGTGGCACCGAAGCAAGCTGGCAACAAACCCTTGCCAAGACTCTCGGTATCAGCTCGGACACGGCGGTGTCCCGCATGTTCCGCAGAAACGTGGCTTTGGCTGCACCGGATTGGCAACACCTCGGGCAAGGAGTTATCCTGTTTACCCAATCCAGTACTGGAATGATCTCCTTCTTGGTTGGACCTGATCAGATTCAGAATGCGGAGGTCGTTGGGCGCGTGAAGATCATGCGCTGCCGATCCGGAGTATGGACGGCCGTATGCGGCAGCACAGTTATCCTCGCCCAACAGAGAGGGCCGAATACTTTCCTTGACGAATGTGTTGCGCTATTAAACAGAGAATCCAAATCATCTCTCTGGGCTGATCGCGAATTCCGGAAACGGATGGGAGCCCTTCCATCACCAAGAGACGGTTGCGCATTCTGGGATGTCGAACCGGAGCAAGGTATACCGGAAGAGGCTCAGCCACTGGCCCATTGGTGGCCACCGCTGAAGGGAGGCGCTCTGAGCGTACGCATGGAGGACCACGAGCTTCAGATAGGATTCCGAGGGAGATCGACTCCACACATAAACCGTCCCTACCGTCCTCGAGTGTTATTGCGACATTTGAGCAAACTTCCCCAAACAACGTTGGTCGCGTGGGCGACATCCTGCGATCCGAAGGAACTCTTCTCCGCGATTCCTCAGAACGCGCCTTCACCACAACTGAAAGACCTATGGAACGCGATCAAGGAAGGAACCGACTCCCAACGGTTCGAGGAGAACGTAGTTGCGAATATCGGGCCACGTTGTATCGTGCTGCTTGCCTGTGATCTTACCAGTGTGGATTTAGCCCCACAGATTGCAGTAATGATAGAGTCGGTAGATCCGCTCGCGGTGATAACGTCACTACTCGACACCGCGAACCGATTGATACAAGTCACCACTCCAACAGACGGCCGCCACCCACTCTTCACCCTTACGACAACGGACTACGACGGTACAGGTATTCACAAACTGCAGTGGAAACGTCCTACCGACAATCAGCCAGGGAAAACACTTGCATCGCTTGTATTGCAGGAAATGGCCGTTTCTGTCTCGGCCGTTGATGGCTGGGTCGTGGCTGCGACATCCCCCCAACAAATCCGACAGATCGTCGATGCAGCGGCAAATCGCACGCAGACGCTGGACGAGATTGTTGATCTGTCCCGATACAACGATCGCCTCCGGCGGTCGATAGGCGTCGCGGTTGTCCAGCCCTCGTTAACCCTCAGCACACTGAGGCTGTGGGACCTCATTCTCCAGGAAAGACGCAAGACAGATGAAAGCCGCACACGACTTGGAGTATCAGTCCACAGCGGTCATCACGGGAAAGTCGTAATAGCTAACGTTCAAGCGGATGGTCCCTCGACAGGCGTTCTGCAGCCAGGTGATGCTATCATTGCCTGCAACGGCATACTTCTTGACATGGATGACCCCAATGACCACTTGCGGAGCATCGTTGCTGAAACTCCATCGGACAGTCTGATCAGGCTACGCCTGATCAATGGCGATCACGTCTTCGAGTCAGTCATCCACCCTATTACGAAGACCGACGGCGAGAGTAAGCCAGTCCTAAGCGGACTGCTGGAACTGCTCGCTCCCTTGGAGCAACCATTATCGAAGTTCTCGTCTGTGTTATACGCCATCGATCGGCCCGTGGATGGCTATCTCTCTCAACTGTTTCTGGAATTGGATAGTCCGTCCGAAGCAGTACGCATACCGTAAGGCGTCGCTATGCCCAAGAAAGATACGGCCAGCAAAGTATTCATCGCTCTTGGGTCAAACCTTGGATGCAGATTGAGCAATCTGAATGAAGCCGTTGCTCGCCTTGACCAGCACGAACACATCACTCGAACAAGTACATCAAGCATCTACGAAACCGATCCCGTTGACACTCCCACACCGCAAGCCCCTTATTTCAATGCCGTTATCGAAATCACGACAGCCCTCACACCGCTTGAACTGCTTGCTGAATGCAGAGGAGTCGAAGAGTTGCTCAAGAGAACAAGAACCGTTCAAAACGGTCCTCGCACAATCGACTTGGACATACTGCTCTTTGGCTGCGACAGCGTCACAACAGATCGGCTTACAGTACCTCACCCCAGAATGCACCTGCGCCGCTTCGTGCTCGAGCCGCTCGTCGAAATCGCACCCAGCGCGGTCCATCCGCATCTGCATCAGACAGCTTCGGAGCTTCTTGATGCGCTGCCCCCAAATGGCCCCATGTGTCGCAGGTTGCCTATTGCGAATTGGGGTCCAAGTCTGCCTGTTCATGCCCTCAACAGAAACCCGTAGCCTGAACTCCGATTCAACAAGGCGACAACGCAATCAGTCACCCGGATGCCCGAACATGATGGCCAACCCCCGTTCGCATTCAGTCCGTTACCCTGCTACATTACTGCATCACCACCCGAAAGGAGACATAGTACGCCGTGGCGGCTGCAACTAACCGACAACCTGCCAGTAAGAACTCACCGGAACTTACTCCAGCGATGCGTCAATACGTGGAGCAAAAGCGACAGGTGAAGGATGCGGTTCTCCTGTTTCGCATGGGCGACTTCTATGAAACTTTCTATGACGATGCCGTCGTAGCCTCACGCGTACTTGGAATCGCTCTCACGTCACGAAACAAGGGCGAGAATGCCATTCCTCTGGCTGGAATTCCCTACCACGCACTCGATAGCTACCTCCGCAAGTTGGTAAACGCCGGACACAAGGTCGCAATATCCGAACAGGTCGAGGATCCCAAGCACGCTAAGGGAGTAGTCAAACGAGAGGTCGTACGAATAGTCACTGCGGGAACTCTCACTGAAGATGCCCTTCTTGACGAAAAAAGCGACAACACGCTTGCCGCGTTGTGTGTGGATAACGGCACGCACGGTTTGGCCACTGTTGAACTCGCTTCCGGGAAACTCGTGGTTTTCGAGTCGATGAACTCATCAGTGCGTGACGAACTTGCCCGTTTGGCTCCCGCGGAACTGATCATCGAGGATGATCGCAATGGCCCTGCCGAACAGATCGCCTCAGAGCTTGTAGCGTTCTGCCGCACCGCAGTAGCCCGCCGAGCGGGTCATGAGTTCGCCACCTACGCCGCCGAGAAGTCGCTGTTGGATCACTTCCAAGTGGCCTCGCTTGAGGGTTTTGGATTTAACCGCATGAGCCTGTCCCTGCGAGCCGCGGGAGTCCTACTAAACTACCTCAGAGAAACCCAGAAAACTTCGCTGGGCCATATAGCCACTATAGGCCGACATAACACCAACAAATACGTGAGCATCGATCAGAATTCGTGGCGATCGCTGGAAATAGAGAGAACCATTAGAAGTGGATTGCGTGAGGGAAGCTTGCTGGCTGCAGTCGATATGACCGTGCATCCTATTGGAGCACGAAAACTGCGGGAGTGGATCTGCCTTCCATTGATAGATTCCCAGAGAATAACAGACAGGCAAGACGCCGTTGCGAGCTTCGTTGAAAACGAACTACTTCGCCAGCAAGTGCGAGGGAAATTGAAGAGCATGGCGGATGTCGAGCGAATAGCAGCTCGAGTCGCTCTTGCGCGCGTCAGTCCCCGCGATCTGGCCAACCTAGCTCAAACTCTCGTCCAACTGCCACAATTGCAGGAGGCACTGCAGGTCGTAGATGCACCACTGCTGGTAGAAACCAGAGAATCGCTGGGGAAGTTGCAGGAACTCGCTGCACTACTTGTGCGTGCCGTACGCAGCGATTCTCCACCTGTGCTCCGTGACGGCGGAGTGATAGCCCCTGGATTCAACAGCGAATTGGATCGATTGCACGCCATCCGTAATGACGGCAAAGCCTTCCTTGCTGACTATCAAAGCCAGTTGATCGGATCAACCCAAATACCATCACTCAAAGTCGGGTATAACAAAGTATTTGGATACTATATTGAGATTTCCAATACATACCGTGATCAAGTTCCACCGGATTTCGTCCGCAAACAAACGATCAAAAACGCTGAACGCTACATCACGGACACCCTGAAAAAATACGAAAACGAAGTACTGACAGCCGCTGACAAGGCACTGCAACTGGAACTGCAGCTCTTCGAAGAACTTCGGGAGCAGGTGGCAGCTCAACTTGAACAGCTACAAACAATCGCGTGCGGCATTGGCCTTCTTGACACAACATCCTCACTGGCCGAGTTGGCTGCACAACGACACTACGTCCGTCCGGTTCTGACAAATGGCAGCATTCTCGAAATAAAGGAGGGAAGACACCCTGTACTCGATAACACTATGGGTGCTGAGTTCGTTCCCAACGACATCAATCTGGATGAATCTGGGAAACGCCTACTCATAATCACCGGCCCTAACATGGCCGGTAAGAGCACCTTCATCCGCCAGGTTGCCCTGATGACCATCCTCGCTCAGACGGGATCCTATGTTCCGGCCGACGCCATGACCTTCTCACCCGTCGACAAAGTCTTTGCCCGTGTCGGAGCCTCGGACGAAATCGCCAGAGGGCAATCCACTTTCATGGTGGAGATGACTGAAGCCGCCACGATTCTCAACACGGCCACTGATAAATCGCTCGTAATACTTGACGAGATAGGCCGCGGAACCAGCACCTTCGACGGACTCGCACTGGCCTGGGCCATCACCGAGCACCTTGCCAACAAGATTAGGGCCCGAACACTTGTCGCCACTCACTATCATGAGTTGACGGAACTCGCCGATCTCCTTGAGGGTGTACAGAACTTCAGTGTAGCTGTGCGTGAGTACCAAGCTCCGGATCCACACGAGAGCCACGTCGTGTTCCTCCATAAGATTGTGCCCGGGCGAACCGACAAGAGCTACGGTATTCACGTTGCCAGAATGGCTGGAGTGCCCAAACAAGTGATTGTCCGCAGCAACACTATTCTTGAGGAACTACATTCAGGCTTTGCGCGCGAGTCCAAGACGACCAATCTGGCCACCAACAAAACCAAAATTGATCCCCAGCTCTCACTCTTTCCGGATCCCAGCGAGGAGATCGCGGAGCACATAAGGAAACTCGATCTGGAATCAATGACTCCGCTTGAGGCGATGAACGAGTTGAGCAAACTAGCAGCCCAACTCAGATAGGCGGCGATAGCAAAACGCACCCCGCGCTGCCCATAAACTCAAGGAGACCGCGTGGGTAAACCATCGCAAAGGGCATTCGCCGCCAGCGGGTGGAACTGGCTGTGACCCGCTGACACACAACGAATAAACAAGCCGGGACGACGCAAGCATCGTCCCGGCCTTAGAATACCGTTTTTCCAGTAGTAGATACTACTAGCGGCTACGTCGCAGGACCAACACCCCCAGCCCCAACAGAAGAGCCGTAGCGGGCTCCGGCACCGGCGTAGGGTAAAGCATTACCCCAAAGAACGAAAGCATGTCGGGGTTCACATTATATACGTGAAACTCCGCAGTCTCGCCCGGCATAACTGCATCGCCGTAGAACTCCAGATCGATCTTGGCTCCGATCGATGTATTGTCAATCTGCCAAACAAGACCTGACTGAGTGCTGTACGGCTCGTAGCCTGCCCCGTCCTGCCATTCAACATTGGCAATGTTCTGGCCACCAATGGGGTCATAGATCTCGAAATGAAAATCCCCCCATGCCTCACTACCCGTGTTGGTAACCGTCAGATTGACCCAACCCGCCCAAGGATCCTCATCCGGATGCGAAACCTGTTGGGCAACAGCGATACCTGTACCGCTAATGTCCGTTACGATGTTCGCATCGTTAGCAAACGCGGATGTGGCCCCTAGAAAAAACACAACCGTCAACGTCAACAACCCAAGAGATCGCATCATACTAGTCCTCCTCCATGTGTGCGCTTCCACTGCAGAACCGCGATCTCTCTCTCCGGTCGCAGGCTCCCAATCCTGCAGCCGTATTATATCCAAGTACACACTACGGACACAAGCCCTTTGATCACCCCTTAACACGATTTAAGACGAGACAACTCCGCACGCACAGACGATCTAATCGATACAACCAAACTACAGCCCCCAAAATACGCGCGTTTCGAAGGCGCAAGGAAGAGCCCCGGGAAGAACTAAGCTTCACGGGGCTCCACATTGAATCCTAGTGTCACCGACTGCCTAGCAGCCGGATACTGCGCCGATCACGGAGTCGGAGTTCCAACCGGCAGATCCAGAATGGTCTCAACCAGCTTCTCGGTTACAGTCGCCGAGTCAAGGCTGACCAAGTCGCGAACACCATTGCCTTCAACAGCTGATGGAGTAGCTGCTGAAACTGCTGCAAACTGATCCTGAATGCAAACGGGAGTGTACTCCAGCAAAGCCAACGGACGAACCGCTACGCCTGCCGCCACTGACGCAGCCACTGCGACGTCAATCGAAGCGTAGTCCTGAGCAATGCCCTCGGTGCTCTCGCACACCTGACCGCCAAGACAAGCTCCCTCGTCGACGAGCAGGATAATCATGCGGTTGCTCGAACAAACATCCCAATCATACTCGGAGGCAACCAGGGTAACTGCAGGACCCCAGTTCTCATCGGCACTATCGCTGCCATCGCCGCCCAAGTCGCCTGGGCATCCGTCGTTCATGCCATCGATCAGAACGCTGTTAGTGCCAATCATCTCGGGCACAACCGCATCTTCCGCCAGGCACAGATCGGCATGATCATTGTCATAAATGCGAACTATCTCGTAGCTGAGCTCTATGTTCCGGCCCGCGAGGTCGCTGACCACACCACCGATAGCGTTGCACAGGGCAGTACGCAGATGGAAAGCCGACCCGGAACCATCTACCAAGAAGATCACTTCGTGTTTAACCAACTCGCACTCATCGGGAATTCCATTCGTATCGCAGTCAACTGCACCTGCGGCTATGTCACACACATCAGGAACACCGTTGGTGTTGCAGTCAGTAAGATCCTCGCAGTCATCGATGATTCCGTTGAGATTGCAGTCTATACTGCTATTCTGGGAGATCTCCTCATCGTCGGGAATCCCATTATCGTTGCAGTCGTCAAAAGGGAAGCACTCGGCAAAGTCCCCGGGCGCACTCCCGATAGCGGCATTCTCAACAGCTGTTTTTTCTGCCTCGGTCTCGAAGAAATCCACACCAAGGAAGGTGTAACAACCATCGTCATAAAGATCCTTCACAAGGTTGACCTCAAAAGCCAGCAAATCAGCGGAGGTAATCCCGGCGTAACCCAGCCCACTAGTCGCGTTGTTAAGCGGAAGATCCACAACCAACAGCGATCCGGTCTCGTCTGCCTCAGTCAAATCCAGGTTTATGTAGTGAGTGCCCAGATAGTTAGCATTCGTTCCGTGAGAAGCTTTATAACCATCAAGTCTGAACGCACAGCAGCCATCAATAGCGCCAGTACGCCAGATGTACATCCGCATGTTGATGGTGTTGGCGTCGTCGTAGCGCTCTGGAACAGCCATCATGTAGGCAACAGTACTCTTTTCAGAACAACCACCCAATATCGGCTCGATATCACGGACCGGCTCCAGGTCCAATCCTGAATCACGTAGCTCGTCGTAGTTGTTTGCGTTCAAAACGAAGAACTCATCGATATACACGCTATTGAAAAGCGCGGGGCCCGCGGGACCGACGGGGCCAACAGGACCTTGCTCGCCCTGCTCACCTTGTTCCCCTTGCTCTCCCTGCTCACCTTGTTCGCCCTGTTCACCCTGGACACCCTGTTCGCCTTGTATACCCTGTTCTCCCTGCTCCCCCTGTTCACCCTGCTCGCCCTGTTCGCCTTGCTCACCCTGCGGTCCAGGCAGTGGCTGAGCTGGCTCATCGCCATTCCCACTATTCTGACCGCCGGTCAGAAGCGAAATCGCCAAAGAGCCAAAGCCGAACAACAGGTCGCGCTGGTAGTCCTGCAAGCCCAAGAATCCAGCACCAGCATCACAACCGGGCAATATCACCATTCCCGGGCCAGCTACTACCAGAACCAGAGCCAGCATGGACGCCACGGCCTTGAGCCCGAACGCCCTGCTCTTAATAGATCGCACAACTCGAGATAGGTTCATGTTTCTTCCCTTTCCCAACATCACTAGTACCCTCCAACCCTCTGCGGTCAGAATCTCAGAATTACGTAAACAAGCGAAGACAACGCTCCGCTAGGAAGCAGCGCGGATAGACGACGTGTCAGGCCCCCTACCTCCTCCTAAACGCCTCTGTCAACCAGTATAGGCCTGCCAGAAAGAAGCTGTCCACTTTAATATGATGATGTTACCCTATTTTGACGCCCAATAATCGAACCAAGTGCCACAGGGTTGACACTCAGCCAACTTTCTCAGACCTTAACCGACTACGCGCCATCTGTTCTCGGCATTGTAACCACTTCAAGACCGTTTGATAGATCTTTCTGTTATAATTGGCAATTTAAACTAGCTGCCATGCTTCTTCCTATATTAACCCACACATCTCCGCTCAGCTCGTAAAGAACGCAGACGCATCCATGCCAGTGACTGCAGTGATCCAACAACAGTGCAGTTGTCGAACTCGCTCAATCCCCGTACCATGCCAAGCTTGAGAGAGACATGACGACCGTTTCTCCTCCTTCTGAGACAATCGATGAGAAGTCACCATGAACGCCCTCTTACTCGGTTCCGGTGGACGAGAACACGCCATCGCACACGCCATCAGCAAGAGCAAGAAACTCGGCAATCTGTTCATTCTCCCTGGAAACGCAGGCACGGCGCAGCTGGGAACGAATCTGCCGGGCGACCTTAACAACCACGAACAGGTTCTGGTCGCCGCCAAACAAAACGGCATTGACTTGGTGGTTGTCGGACCCGAGAAACCACTGTGCGATGGGATTGTAGATCGGTTGGCCGCCGAGGGAGTAAAAGTATTCGGACCGACAAAGGCAGCGGCAAGGATTGAAGGCGACAAGGCCTACTCAAAAGAACTAATGCGACGGGCACTAGTGCCCACGGCCGAAGCAAGAGTATTTAGCGATTACCAAGCGGCTCGCAGCTATGTGGCCACTCGAGATTACGCTCTCGTCGTCAAAGCAGCGGGACTTGCCGCCGGCAAGGGGGTAATAGTCTGCGATGATCCATCGCAAGGACTGCTAGCCCTTGAGAAGATAATGGTCGATCGCGCCTTTGGTGACGCTGGCGACACTGTAGTTGTGGAAGAGAGGTTAACCGGTGCGGAGATTTCTGTCCTCGCTCTGGTTGATGACACGACGATTTACCTACTGGAAACTGCACAGGACTACAAGAAGGTCGGAGAAGGAGATACTGGTCCGAATACGGGTGGGATGGGAACGTTTAGCCCCTCACCACTTGCAGACGACAAACTTCTGGATCAAGTTCAGCGCAGTGTCTTCGTCCCTATTGTCGACGCCCTCAAGAGTGACAACATAACGTATCGAGGCGTGCTGTACGCCGGAATCATGCTGACGCCGGCCGGCCCAAAGGTCCTCGAGTTCAATTGTCGTTTCGGAGATCCGGAAGCTCAGGTTATTATCCCCAGAATTCGTTCGGATTTTCTTGAAATATTGGACGCTACGGCATCCGGGAGACTGGCGGACATGGTGATCGACTGGGATCCGCGCGCAGCTGTCTGCGTTGTCCTCGCGTCTCAAGGCTATCCCGGTGAGTACCATAAGGGAAAAGTAGTCACTGGTATTGGCATCGCCGATCAACTGAACGACACTTATGTGTTCCACGCTGGCACATCGCAGTTGGGAGAACAAGTGGTTACCAACGGCGGCCGCGTGCTGGGCCTTACCGCCCTCGGCTCTGATGTGTCGGCAGCACGAAGCCTCGCCTATACGGCGATCGAAAAGATCGATTTCGATGGCGTTCAGTTCCGAAGAGATATCGCCGCCATATAACTTGGCGTGCTAGGGCGTGCTATCCCACACATTCTGGGTCCAAGACCATCCGATAATCTTGTGGTTATTGGACATGGGAAATAACCTCATGTTCCGAGAATGTGGTTGACCACGACAATAGATCGCCACCATTCAACTGGAGCAGGCACAAAACACCTCCTACCGTTTGATTATACCAAACAGGCATCCCTATACTTAGGGTAGTCGATGGATGAGAATCTGCCATCACGGTGGAGAGGAGAACAACACGGGGGGGAGAGGAAGATGACACGCGAAGCACTTGAAGCTCATATCGCCAAGATAATGGACACATTGCACACACTGCCGGAGTCGCGGCGAACCGCGATCATGCAGGCAGTGGAAGAAACCAGAAAGCGACACGAGAAAATCAGCGAATCCGTACAGGGCGCCATGGATGCGCTCGATGACTGGCGATTGATACAGAAGTACCGAGTATTCGACGCAGAGGCGACCGCTAGAGAGCAGAACGGCGGATCTGCCCAGGCTTAACTCTCCCTGACCTCCAACCGCACTACCATGTGGAAAGTGGGCGGATCGACTCACGCGATCCGCCCACTTGATATTTGCGCCACAAAACCTGCCGTCCACTCTACAAACCCTCGAAGCCAACGCTACCTACTTTCGACTCTCCCACGATGTCCCCGCCACCCCCATTGAGTGTTCCACTAATCGCGGCAAGGGAAGTGGTGAGATCTGTAACTGTAAAGCCTTCAAGAGAAGCAGTCACTGCCCCGATAGCCCCCTGCAAACTTAAACTCGCTTCAGTGCTTGCTGGAACGGCAATCATTATATTGCCAATATCCACTTTCACGACTACATCCTCCAAGCCTGTCGGACGAGCATTGACAGTGGCATCTCCGACATCTACGGTGACTCGCACGTCGCCGCCTTCACTAACAACCTGAACATCGCCGTTATCGACAACGATTTCCACATCTCCATCCTGATCGCTGACTTCCACATCACCGTTATCCAACTCCACCTGCGTCGGCGCAGTGTTTCCGTTGACAGTGACATCTCCATTATCATTTTCGATCACTACCGTAATCCCCTCAGGAATCGTCACCTTCAAACTTGCGCTGAATATCGTCGCAACACTGCTCGCAGGTACGGTAAAATCTATGTACGCTCTTTTGGGCTCAGACTCTGCCACTGTCATGGTAATATCAAGGTCGTCCAAGGAAGCCTCCGCGCGACTCTCACTAGTGGAGATGACCTTCTTCTTTCCTGTCGCTGTAATCTTCGTGGCAGACGCATCCACTATCACCTCGACATTTCCGCTCATCCATGCGATCGCCAGCGAACTCACTTCGTCAGCACTCACCGACATTGTGTAAGCCTCTTCGGCCACATTTGGTGCAATCAACGTGATCTGACACCCGCCCAGCACTGCCACAACCAAGATGGCAGCCATTGTTTCCGAACGCTTCAACATCCTTCTCATCGTATGGCCTTTCGTTACCTTTGTAGCCTGTATCCCCACTTCTGACCGCGCACCACTTCCTGGTAGCGTTCTTCTCAAGTTTGCCACGTCATGACGCCTCTCGCGCAAACGCTCTCTCCACCCTTGTGTCCAGTCAACTCTCACCTCTAGTCGCCAGACCGCAGGGCCCGATTCACCGGCAGACTGGACGCGGTCGCCTCCATCCACTATCACAGCGTATATGTTCTCCACACTAACACGCTTGACGGCAACACATGAAACTCTCACGCTGAAACAGGGTTGGCTCCAATCCGCATTCCCAATGGAAGATCCGGTGGGAATACTAGCACTTCTGCTGACCATACTAGCCGTCATCTTCTGGCTAACACGAAACAGCGTAACAAGCCCGGTCTTCAAGGTGGTTCCAGCGCTCGTATTCTGCTATTTCATCCCCACAACGCTGACCACGATTGGTGTATTGCCGCCAGAATCACCACTGTATGGCTGGGTCAAGGGATACATTCTTCCAGCATGTCTCCTGCTACTCATCCTCTCTCTGGACGTACCGGGCATCGTGAAGCTTGGATGGAAAGCAGTTGTCATGCTGTTGGCGGGCACCGCAGGCGTGGTGATCGGCGGCCCAATAGCCCTACTGATATGCAGAGGCATACTTCCTGAGAACGCGGCGTCTGTAATGGCCCCTCTATCCGGAAGCTGGATAGGTGGCGCTGCCAACATGACGGCCATTCAGGATATGGCCAGCGTCACTCCCGAAATGCTCAGCCCGATCATCATCGTTGATGTACTCGTTGCCAATGTCTGGATGGGCGTTCTTCTCTTTGCCGCAACAAAGCAGAATGCAATCGACAGCTGGACCGGTGCCGATGCGAAGGCCATCCGCGAACTCGAAGATCGCATGACCGAGTTTCAGGAGCGCACCAGCCGTATACCCTCTTTGCAGGACATAATCACTATCCTAGCCGTTGCCTTCCTCGGAGGCTGGGCCAGTGTACGAATAGGCGCTTGGATTGGAGAATACATAAGCAATTCGCAAACCAGTCTGAAGATTGTGGAACAGTTCCTGCCCGCCGGAGCATGGAAATACATCATTGTGAGTGCAGTTGGAATCGCCTTTTCGTTCACACGAGCGCGGAATCTGGAGGGAGCTGGCGCATCTCGATTCGGCTCGGTAATGATCTATCTGCTAGTAGCTTGCATAGGAGCAGGTGCAGATTTCAGAACGATTGCTCAATCGCCCGAGTATGTCACGGCCGGATTCCTCTGGATGGCTTTTCACATTGGTTTTCTGCTACTGGCCGCCTGGTTGATTAAGGCCCCAGTATTCTTCGTCGCTGTTGGCTCCCAAGCCAATATCGGCGGTGCGGCCAGTGCCCCGGTAGTAGCTTCGGCATTCCACCCCTCTTTGGCCCCAGTGGGAGCCCTACTGGCAGTAGCCGGCTACGTGCTGGGCACATATGCTGGGATTATCTGTATGAAGATGCTTCAGTGGGTAGCGTAAAGAAAGACACGTTTACGGTGCATCGATCTGATCGACAGTATAAACGTACCATCGAAGTTTGGCGGAACCGCACTTGGGCGTCTGGCGAACAAAGTAGATAGTCCAAACCGAGCCGTCTGACATTCGCAATTCAAAGTAGTGCCGTCTCAAGTACACCTCACCTCCAGCACGCCCACCTTCCGCAGAGGTCCCCTTCCATTGCCTCACCACAGAAGCTACTGCATACTGGTTGTTTCGCCAGGAGAACGCACGTGGCAATCCCGGCTCCCCTCGACTCATCGCTCCACTGTCAAACTGGTCTCCGGTAGGGAATATGCTCTCGCTGATAAACTCCGACATAGCGCACTCATGCAATTATTTGGTCCAAAAGAGCGCTGGTGACAGCGTCGTGGTTTTCCATAGGTGACAGATGCCCCGCCAGAGGAATGGTGACGAAACGGGATTCGGTAATCACCGAAGCCATCTGCCGCATCTCTGCAGGCGTACTTATCACGTCATCGTCACCAACCAACAGTGTAGTCGGCACATCAATATGAGGCAGCAGAGATGTCGAATCCGCCCTACACGCCATCGCTCGCAACGCCGCGGCCACACCCTGCACAGAATTAGATCGCATTAGTAATTGCACTTCATTCACAAGCAATGGGTTATTGGCTATTGTGCTGGGAGAGAGCAGCTTCTCAATAACACCCTCGACCAGAGGATCATGCCCCTCGCTCACAACCCGCTTGGCCATCTCCAACCGACCATGAGCAACATCCGGCGAATCGGACGAGGCTCGGGTATCGCACAGGATCAACGAATGTACGCGCGACGCGTACTTCCTCCAGAACTCGAACGTTATGTACCCCCCCCATTGAGAAACCACATACGGCAACTGGCTCTACTACTCCAAGCTGATCGAGAATAGCTGCGAGATCATCGGCATATGTTTCCATAGTCACAACGTCGCTGCCCAGAGCACTGCCGCCAAAGCCGCGCAAATCAGGAGAAATCACTAATCGCGAAGACCTCAGTTCATCGATCTGGTGTGACCACATTGCGTAGTTCAGAGGGAAACCGTGCACCAGTAGCAGCGGCGGTCCGTCTCCGGCAACCTCTACGGAAAACTCATTGCCCGCTATGCAGACACGCTTCATCTCCGAAGCCTCCCCAACTACCGTGACACGTTCCCCATTGGCAACACTACTCCCAATTCCTTCAGCTGTTTGGTTGCCTGCACAGCCCACCCCTTGTTAGCCAAAGGACTTGCCGGACTCGGATGGAGAATGCTCCCAATCTTGATGTTCATGCCCTCCAGGGCTATCCTCGCCCTTTTCTCGGCAAACTTGCCAACACCGATCACTGTTTCCGGGCGAAGATACTCCACTGTTCGCCGCAACGCACGATCACATACGTCCATCAGCGGGCCTCGCTCCGAAGAGGGCAGTTTGTCAGGCGTGCGATTCCTGCCACTCTCCTCCAAAAACGCCAATGGGCAATGATTGACCACAAAGAAACGCTCGAAGAACTGATCCGCTGTACCAAACTTGTCCTTCGCCCACCCCCACAACCGCTCGCCGCTCACCTCACTGCGCTGGCAACCAAACCCCAGCACTGGTCTCTTGGGGTGCTCTCTAATAGGTGTTCCCACTGGCGCTGACACTCCCAACCAGTCACGGGCCGCCTGAACCTCCCCAAACGGAATGCCGGTCTGGACCATACCCCACGGACCGGGATTCATCCCCAGCAGGATCGTCCTTTTCAGCCGTCGAGCTCCTCCCTTGGAGCCATACTGTTTCAGGTAAAGATCGAAAGGACCTCGAGCATACTCCAGCGGATTGTACACGTATGCCACAGGCGGACCAAACCGCAAGGGTCGTAAGCCAAGCATTAACTCATCAGTCACTTCAACAAGATTCATCACTGCAATCCTCGTCGCGGTACTTGTTAACGGACTTTGCGTGTCTCATCCGCTTGTACGATCATCAGACGAAACCCCATACAACTTGATTACCGGGCTCAACGTATACAACCTTGCCCACACCACATCGCCTTGTTACATTCACTCAGGCAACATAACGATAACACCATAATGCGAGCAACCACAGAGAATCCGTGTGAAATGGGTGCAACTGAGGAGAAAATCAGTCGCTCTCAACAGCAAACGGTGATGCTCTCGATCATCGTTCCAACCTACCACGAGGTGGAAAACATCCCCACCCTGATAAACGAAATATCCCAAGCACTAGATCGTACAACTCATCCGTACGAGGTCATCGTTGTTGATGACAACAGCCAGGATGGTTCGGAAGAGGCAGTCGCTCTTCTGGGCAAGGAAGGGCACCCTGTGAGAATCGTGACTCGCACAGAAGAGCGAGGACTCAGCTCCGCTGTTCTACGAGGTTTTGAGGAGGCAAGAGGAACGTATCTTCTATGCATGGATGCCGACTTGAGTCACCCGCCAGCAGCTATTCCACGCCTTATCGATGCGCTACAACGGCCGGAAACCGACTTTGTAATAGGGAGCCGTTATGTCCCCGGAGCTAGCACCGACGAGGACTGGGGGCTGTTTCGCTGGTTCAACAGCAAGATAGCAACGTTGCTCGCTCGCCCGCTCACATCAGCCAAGGATCCCATGGCCGGATTCTTTGCTCTAAGTCGCGACACGTTCATTCAGGCCGATGCACTGAATCCGATCGGATACAAGATTGGCCTCGAGCTGATTGTCAAATGCGGATGCAAAAGCGTGCGCGAAGTGCCAATCCACTTTGCCGACCGCCGCTTCGGTGAAAGCAAGCTAACCATCAAAGAACAACTAAACTATCTCAAGCACCTCTGGAGGTTGGCGGCCTACAAATTCGCACGCCGCTGACAATGCGACGACAAAGCCCTGCCCCCATAGCGTTGCATGTCCAAGCGCATCGTCATACACCGATAGCACACCGGAGAAAGCCGGGCATCACGAACTCCCCCTGAATAGTGCTTGCTCTGGACTATTTCATTCACAGTCGATCATGGACACTTGGCAGATCTATAATCCCAGCAACGTGCTGCCGAAACGCAGAGTTGCCTCCGACCGGCGGCTTTGCTTTCAACAACATCAGTGCTAAGACGCTATGATAGCGTTGTGAGTCCAAGCGTAGCGTCAAGCCACCGAAATCTACCGGAGAAAACAGACGTTCAGCCGCTACATTTGGATAGAGCTTGCTCTAGGAGAGGAGTTTCTGCTCCCCGCAAGGCAAATCGCTGCAGAACTCCATAAGCTCAGAAGCTCACGATGCCAAACACAGCAACTCGGAAAGTGTGCCGCAACCCGTAATCGTGCTGCAAGCGATGCAACGGTGATTTCCTTTCGCGATCTTGCCGCTGCAGGTTTTCAGGGTATAAGGCCGATAATCAACTGTATTACCTAGTACGTAGTCAAGTGAAAGGACTGACATGGCAACGTTAATCTCTACCCTTATCTCCACGCTGTTAAATGGTCTCATTGGTGTGCTCCTGCAGGGCCTCCTGAGCTTCCTTACGGGTACAACTGGAACCACATAGTTGTAAGCTGCTGTTCGCCACTCACGCGATTGCACACATGCAGAGCGGCGGCGTAAACGAAGCAACTTGACTCGTACAGAGTTCAGACTTCCGACAAGCTATCTCAAACAAAAACACCCTGTCACCGAACAAGCGGTGACAGGGTGTATATGCGTTTCTATATCAGAACGACCCCAACGGCGCCCCGATAAGTTGATGCAAACCCGAAGTCAACGAGGTTTGTGGATATCGTACTTCTTAACCCGATAGCGCAGATTGTCTCGACTGATTTTGAGGGCCTGAGCCGCCTTGGTCTGATTCCACTCGTTGTCTGCAAGCGCCTGCACAATCATTGCACGCTCGTACCCTCGTAAACCAGATTCCCCGTTTGGTCTGATTTCGCCATGGACACTACCGGCGATCTCGCGTGGAACATGTAACGGCAGGATCTCCCCTCCATCACACATGAGCACCATTCGTTCCACCACGTTTTGCAGTTCACGAATGTTTCCCGGCCAACTGTGGGTAGTGAGCATCGCGGTCGCATCAGCCGATACCTCCGGAACATCCACACCCAACTGCTGCGCTGACACCTTGACGAAATGCTGAACGAGTAGTGGAATGTCTTCACGCCGATCACGCAGGGGCGGCAGATTGATGGGAAAGACGTTTAGGCGATAGTAAAGATCCTCACGAAACTCCCCCTCGGCAATCGATCTGGTCAAATCACGGTTAGTTGCCGCAATCACCCGAACATCACAAGCAACCGTGCGAGTGCCACCAACTCGAACGTATTCTCTTTCCTGCAGCACGCGAAGAAGGCGCACCTGCGTCGCCGGTGAAACGTCCCCTATTTCATCCAGAAAAATCGTTCCTCCCTCTGCAAGTTCAAACCGACCGACCTTCTTCGCAACAGCACCCGTGAAAGCCCCTTTCTCATGACCAAACAGCTCGCTCTCCAGGAGCGTCTCCGCCAATGCTGCACAGTTGATACCGATGAAAGGCTTCTCTTTACGACTACTCAGTAGATGAATGTGCCGCGCCATCAATTCCTTGCCGGTACCGGTTTCCCCCAGAAGCAACACAGTCGCATTGCTCGGCGCCACTCGACGGCACAAGTCCTGCACCTCCTGCAAAGCAGGGCCGCTGCCAATAATCCCAACATCTCCCATGCCCGACGAGCTGCGCAATCCCTCATTCTCTCGCTTCAACTGCTGATGTCGATTCGCATTGTCGACAGCGACTGCCGCCAACTCGGCAAACAACCGCAGAACCTCCACATCCTCACTTTCAAACCTGTCAACTCGCCGATTAAGCACCTCAACGACGCCAATAACACTGTCGTTGTTGACCATAGGCACGGCAACCATCTCTCGTGTGACAAAGTCGCTCTTCGCATCGATCCCTTCAAAAAACTCCGGATCGCTTGCCACATCGCGGACGACCTGAGGCCTGCCTGTCGTAATCACCCTGCCTGCAATCCCTAGCCCCGCATCAAACTCCTGCCCAATCAAGCCGGCACCCACCGGACCAGCTGCCGCTGTAAACACGAGCCGCCCACTACGCCGATCAAGCATCAAAACACTGCTGGCCTCAGCCTGCATTATCCGCGCAGCCGACTGAGCAATCGTGCCCAGCACCTTATCCGGTTCCAGCGAAGAGTTGATCGCCGACAAGATCGCTACCAACTCATTCCATGCCTCGCTGTCAAACTGGCGTGCGTTCAGTCCCATTTCTGCAACACCAACCCTTAAGGAAGTATCTCGACCTCGTCACCAATCCTCAGCACACGAAACAACTCCTCAATGTCATCATCGGCGAGTGCAACGCAACCTGCAGTCCAATCTCCCTCGACTCCATGGCCGTGCAAGCCGATCGCCCCACCCAATGCCGTTGTCCAGCTAGGGCTATGCCCCTTCGCCAACGCTTTGATGATCCCGTTGTACTCGCCCTGGCTGATCAGCCCCTGACTCAAACCCCTGGCGGCAGCATTAGCGTCAGGATAGCTCAGACCCAAGAAGCGGTGGAACTTGCTAGCCCGATTCTTCCTGCACACTAGGAATACCCCCTCCGGAGTCCTCTTGTCTCCCGCACGAACCTTCTGACCAACCGGCTGCTCGCCAAGAGCAATAGAGTATGAACGTATCAATCGCTCTCCATCGAATAGGTGAAGACTACGCCTTGACTTGATCACGACGGCGCGTGGGTTGGCTATGTCCAACTGACTAGGCCAACCTACAAACAACCCGTGCTTGTCCGTTGACGTAATACCAGCACTAAGAACCATTAACACAGCCGCTGCCACCACAGCGACTATCCCAACAGCGCCGCGTGCCCGGCGTCCTGACACCAAACGCACGACATTACCGCGTGAATTATCCTTGCATGATCTGCCGTCGATAACCTGCACCTACCCGAAACCCACGTCGATTACCCAATTCACACTAACGCCCACTATTTCCGCGTGCCAATAACCGCTGATCGTGGTATCGTCCGCCTTAAAGTCCGGGTCACGAAAAGAATTGACCATAACGGCGCCCAACTCCACGAGCGAACCGCCACTTTGGTCAAACCTGTCGCGACCCGTTGATTGAGGCTAAACCAAGGCCCAACCAAGGGCAAGGATACATCCTCCGAGTGAGCGCGCCAACGGATGAACAACTTCTTCAGGAACACCTCAACGGTAGCGATTCTGCTTTCCGAGAGATAGTGCAGCGTCATCACAGGGAGGTATTCCAGTTCGTTTTCAGATTCACCAATCGCCGCGCCGCCGCTGAGGACATTACGCAAGATACTTTCCTCCAAGTGCATCTGGCAGGCGCTTCGTTCGACACAACTCGTAGACTCAAACCGTGGCTGTTTACTATCGCCGCAAACAAAGCACGAGACTATCTCCGCAGCCGTTCACGGAAGAAGGAAGTACCTCTGGATGCTCAAATAGGAGGAGAGCAGGCGAGCGGGCAGACATTCCTCGATCTCCTGGCTGACGAAATCGAAGACCCGACAGGCATCCTGGCAGACAAAGAGCAAGCAGGCATTGTCCGCAGAGTGATCGATGAATTACCACCACATCTATCCGAAATTCTCCTATTAGCCTATTTTCACCAGATCCCATATAAGGACATCGCGGATTCCCTTGAGATCCCCATCGGGACGGTCAAAAGCAGGCTTCATGCTGCAGTAAACCGGTTCGCCAAAGACTACCGAGAATGCGCACACGGACTGCACGACCCATAAACAGAGATTCCTGTGGTGATGGTTATCGGGACATCCACTGGAAGAAAGCTGCAATCATCAAATACGAGACGAACCCGCCAAATGCGAAAGGCGTAGAAGTAGCATGGCCAAGGACAACCGAGACATCCAGGAAGCACTAACCGAGTACTTACTCGGAATGATGGACCCGGAAGAGGCCACTGGCTTTGAAGACCGGATTGAAAAAGATCCTAGCTTGGCAAAGCAGGCGGAGGCTTTGAAACACCTACTGCATCCGCTAACCGCACTTGCAGCGCCCGAACCGCCAGAGAACATGGTCGATCGGATTATGGCTCGCGTGGTATCAACATCACCGCTCGAATACGTTGCCCACTCCACGCACCTCAACCCCGTTAGCGATCACCCTTCAATACGGAGGTCAAACTTCTCGCTCCTTCAATTCGTTGCTGTCGCAGCTTGCATCGCCTTTCTTGCCACCGTATTCGTACCTGGAGTAGCTTCGTTGCGTAGCCGTCGAATGCAAGCATTGTGCGCCGGCAACATGGCCTCACTTGGGCAAGGACTTAGCCAATACGCAATGGCACACAATGGCTACCTTCCCAGTGTCGGGACTTCAGCCCAAGGTAATTGGCTCCTTCAGCCTAACCGCCAACACCTGATGCCGGCCTTGCGTCTCCGCTTTGTTGTCCCCAGAGCTCTTCTGTGTCCTACTGACGAGCATGGCAATATCGACAATGAACAGGCACTGCAGAACCTGCAATCTTTCCTCAGGAACTCCAACCTCCGGTTTACCTCGACGCAGAACATGAACGGCCCTGTTCCGCGCATGACGGCACGACTTACAATGCCGCTGGCAGCAGATGCGAACCCGATGTTCGAGGGAGGACGTTTCCAGCCGCTATCAAAACAATCAGACAATTCTCAAGCCCACGGTGGGAGAGGCCAGAACGTTCTTTTCATGGATGGCTCCACCCAGTTTTTGCCGACTCCGCTCTTTGGCCAGAAAGACAACATCTGGCGGGCGGGTCAAATGCAAGACTACACAGGTACCGAGATACAGGATTCCGCAACCGATGCCTTCCTGATTCCCTGATGCCTCCACTGCACTTGGGAGTATCCTCCTGCTCCCATATGAGCCCCAAAGAGACGCCCGGCACTTGCCGGGCGTCTCTTCGCGCAAATCTGCAGCGACTTCAGGCTGTTATTGGATATACCCGAGTGACCGTAACCTCTCGATTACATCTGGTGTCAACTCGCGTGTTTCGCCACTCGAAACTAGCTTCTGCAACTCAGCCTCCATCTCCAGCCAATGATCAAGTTTGCCGGCAAGCTCACCGGCAATCTCAGGAAGGCCCTCCGCCAAGTCGTTTATTTCGTCTGGATCAGATGCTAAATCGAACAGCTGATGAGCACCATCCTTGCTGCGGTGCAGCTTGTACTGGCCAAGACGACACACGTGCGCAACACCTCGGTAGCTTGCGAAGGCGCTCACCGCGTCGAGCGCTTCTCCCCTGAAGTATGGAACGAGACTGCGCCCTTGGATCATATCAGGCGCATCCGCACCGGCGATGGAGGCAATAGTTGGGTATAAATCAATCGTGCGAACAATATCCTTGATCCTAACACCTTGAGGAATGCCGGCACCGGAGAAAACAAGCGGGACTTGCAGCACTTCTTCTCCCATAAACACTCTTGAGTGCCCCAGATATCCATGCTGCCCGAACAGCCTCTCGCCATGATCAGCAGTAAGTATGACAAGCGTATTCGAACTCACGCCATGTTTGTCCAAGATCCTCGGAATCTCGCTCAAGGCATTGTCCAACTGCGCCAATTCTGCATCGTAAAGATCGATGAAGTCTCTCTTGACGGCATCCGGAACAGCAACTTTCTTCTTCTCTAAATCAGCAACATGCTTGCGCAAACCAAAAGCATAGTTGCGCAGCATCTTGGGGCCCACTTGCGAGTCGGAACGACTGAACTTGAGGTAATACTCATAACTCGGCAAATACGGAATGTGCGCGTCACGTGTCAACATGAAGAAGAAGAATGGCTGCTTCTTGTCAAGACTTCCCAACCAGTCCGAGAAACTCTTAAGCATCTTCGGCGTGTCAGTTTGCCCGGTTACAAGTGGACAATCATCAAACCCCTGAGTCATGTTGAAAAACTGACTGGCATGAATGTTGTTATTGCGGCATGACGTTGCATACCCAGCTTCCTTTAGACATTCCGCAATAGTAACAACATCATCCGACAACGTTCTCTTCGGCTCAAACCCTTTGCTGATGATTGTGTTGTACTCATAGTAGTCAGTCATGCCGTGCACATTCGGCGTAAGCCCTGTCAATATCGTCGCCGTAGTTGGTTTAGTCCATGAGGATGAGGCAACTGCCGTCTCAAAGGATACTCCTGACGCGGCAAGAGAATCAATGAAAGGAGATGTCGGACGACCATACCCCCCAATCCCGAATTGCCTGTAACGACCAGTACAAATCGTAATCAGCACAATGTTCGGCCTTGATTTCTCTATATTTGCACCGTGCCTCGACGTCACACATCCGTCGACAGATCTTGAATCATCGGAGGGTTCGCATCCTGCTATGAATGACATCAAACAGACTGTGCCCATGATAATCATTGCAGGCATCGATCTTCCTATGGAAAGACCCGAATAGAGGACAACGCCGTTGCCACGCCCGGAAAAACGCCGTAAGCAAATCGAAAAAGTCATAGGATCACCACCACACCTGTTTGTTCGAATTGAGCCAATACTGATCGAGGCGCACACAACCCCAGGTTAATGCTACTCGTTGGCACCCGGATTTCAACCCGCTTCGTGATAGATTGCACTGTCGTTTCCGCCACACATGCCGTTAAACTGCTTGCATGGTAAAGATTCGCCGAACACCTCACAGCTGGCACATCACAGCCAAGCAGGCTGTCGCCATTCAGTCAGAGTTGGCGATGCTTGTGAAAACAGCGTCACCGACACACACCATCAAAGTAGTAGCGGGCACCGATCTTGCCCTGTCTCCCGACGGCCAACACGTCATCGCGGGAGTTGTGCTATGGGATATCAGTAATCATGAAGTCGTTGAACAACACACTTTGCTCCGCGATCTGGAATTCCCATACGTGCCGGGCCTGCTTTCCTTTCGAGAAGCACCTGCACTGCTCGACGTGCTGCGGAAATTGAAGCAGAAGCCGGATCTGCTTATGTGCGACGGTCACGGCTTGGCGCATCCACGCCGATTCGGCATAGCCTGCCACATGGGCATTATCACCGGCTGGCCAACGATCGGCTGCGGAAAAAGCATCCTGGTTGGAGAGCATGCATACCTCGCCAAAACAAGAGGCGCTCACCAAGCCCTCATTCACCGCGGTCAAATCGTAGGAACAGCCCTTCGAACGCGAGAGGCCGTCAAACCTGTGTATGTGAGTGTTGGCCACCTTGTCGACCTTGATTCCGCCACGCGCATAACACTACAATGCGCCGCCCGCTTCCGACTCCCCGAACCGACCCGGCTGGCAGACCGACTGGTCGCAGATAGAAAAAAGCAGATTTCACGGCCAGACTCGCCTTAGCCCCTGCCATCTTCGACTAAACTCCGCTACCATAAGCCCCACAATCGAAAAACCTTTGTCGACAATGCAGCAAGAAGGAAGAAATGAGCAGCAATACCTCCCCTAGTCTCCCGCGAATCGCTTTCTGTGCCTTCGTCTTCACCTCCACCATGCTCCAAGCAAGCGATGAGGCGACATCCTCCCAGTCACCAAACCCGGCAGATATTGCTCATGCACGCAAGCTTCTTGAGGCCAACAAGTACGCCCAAATACTAGACACTCTCTCCCAACACGACCATTCGGATAACATCGATGTACTGACGCTGCTCGGCGATGCCCATTTCCATCTTAACCAGTTGCGCAAAGCCAGAGGATGTTACGCAAGAATCCTTGGACTACGTGCCGACTCAGAATACGCCCGGCTCCGCCTCGGGCAAGTATACGTCAAGGAAGGCAAATACGGCCTTGCCGTTGAACAACTAACAACGGCTGAAAACCTCGGCGTAAGCAACACAGACATACACAGAAGCCTTGCCGAAGCTTACTTCAATCTCCACGTTTCTCTTGGGAAAACAGTGGAAGTAGATGCCCCAGGACGCACAGCCAGGGAGTTCTTCAATGGGTTGTACCTCATCGAGCAGACCGGCAAACGCAAGAACCATTTCCTTGCATCTCCGCCGGAATCAGCCATCTACCAATTGAGTATGGCCTCTGCCATGGGAGCATCCGATGCCCCAACCAGACTCCTCGAAGCTGAAGTCTGGCTAATGAGTAGAAGATATGAATACGCAGCACAAGCTTGCCAATCCTTGTATGACGATCCGGACGGTAAAAACCTATCTGAAGGCGAGCGTGCACGATTACACTACTGCTGGGCGAAAGCGCTTTGGAGCCTGGACGAAGTCGAGGCTTTTCTGGATCAAACTCGCAAGGCTGCAACAATCAGTCCTGAACTCTACGCATCGGAAATGGGTAAGGCATACGAAAACGCTGCAGCAAGATATAACCAGCGTGGAGATCTGCTGCAATACATCAAGTATATGGAACTCGCTACATTGGAAAACTACCAATCAGCTAAGCTCCATTATCGGCTGGGAAACGGATACTGGGAAACCGGAAACAGAATCAAAGCAACTCAGCAGTGGCAAATAACGCTACAGCTTGAGCCCGACCACCCAGACAGAGAGCGGATGCTGGGTGCCATCGAGCAAACATCTGCTGCTGGCCGCCACTAGCCACCTACACTCCACCTCCTACGATCCCGTCGACATAAAAAGACAACAAACCTGCAACAATCATCTTCATTCGCCTCCAAAGAACATTCCGGCCAGTGCCGCCACGCCCGCCAATCTTGCCTGCATCCCCGCGCCCTGCGTCAGCACCCCGTTGACCTGCACCCAAGCGATGCAATCAGTACAACCCAATGGCCCCGCCTCCCCAAAAAAGCTTCAGTCGGCGCGTTGCGGCCACTATAGCGCTGTAAGTCCAAGCGTAGCGTCAAACGCCCGGAATCTACCGAAAAAGACAGGCGTTCAGCCGCCACACTTGGATAGAACTTGCTCTAGCCCAATGAGAACCAGGACTGGCCGGCACTCAACGCCCTGATCTTGCCCACGGCTGACGCCGCTTCAGAGCTGCTGCCCCATATACTCAGAGCGCAGCCCCTGAGCCCTATAATCTATGGCGCTGTAAGTCAAAACGCAGCGACAGACACCAAGAATCTACCGGAAGAAGCTGCATGGCAGACCCTTCACTTGAACAGAGCTTGCACCAGCCAGCGGTTCTTCACTCCTGTTGACCAATGCGCCTTCTTTGCTTTAATATGCGGGGCTGAAATGTGTTTGGTCTTAACGGAGTTACAACGATGAAAGTCACCCGCAGCATGTTCATGAGGTACCGCCAGCAGGACGCACTGGATACTAAGGCGGTCAACAGCATCCGCAAGGCTGCTGAACGTACTAGACGAGACCAGCGCATTCTCAAAATGGTAGGTGAGGGTTCCCTGCCCTATACCCCCGAAGTCATGTCCTGGCTCAGCCGAAAGCTGGACAAGCCGGCAAAGAAAATCACCGCGGCCGACATCAAAACTCTGTCAGCCTAGTCCGCAGTCTGCCGACAATCCAACTTGAATAGTCAGGGCGATGGCGTCGCAAACGTCTCCATCGCCCTCTTCTTCATAGACTAGCCCTTTTCCTCCGAGCACAGGACAATGACCAACGGCACACGAGCAAGGCTCCTAATCTGGTGTCCCGACTCAAAGGGCATCATCGCAGCAGCTACTGGATTCCTCGCCCAACACGGCGTGAATGTGCTTGAGGCTGACCAGCATAGCGACCCGGGAAACGGCACTTTTTGCATGCGTCTGGAATTCGATACCAGCGACATGCGCCTCTCTCACGATGACTTTCCAAAAGCGTGGAAGGTGATCGCAGACAAGTACCGAATGCATTGGCGCATCGAGTACACCGCCTCCCGAAAGAAAATAGCTATCATGGTCAGCAAGCTCGACCATTGCCTCCACGATTTGCTCTTGCGCCAACGATGCGGTGAGATCGATGTCGACATCCCCTTCGTGGTCAGCAACCACCCAGATCTCAGACAAACTGTCACCGGCTACGGCATCAACTTCTACGAACTACCCATCACACTGGAGAACAAAGCCGCCCAGGAGGAAAAACTACTCAGACTGTTGGAGGACGAACACGTAGACTTTGTTGTCCTTGCCCGCTACATGCAGATTCTCACTGAGCAGGTAATCGCTCGCTACCCCTCGCGCATCATCAATATCCACCATAGCTTCCTCCCCGCTTTCGCTGGAGGACGACCATACCATCAAGCCCATGAACGAGGCGTGAAAATCGTCGGCGCTACCGCTCATTACGTCACGGCCGACCTTGACGCCGGACCGATCATAGCCCAAGGAACAGTGGCTATTAACCACCGTGACACAGTAGATGACCTCCTGCGCAAGGGACGAGACCTCGAACGAACCGTCCTCGCCTCCGCCGTCAGGCTCCATATCGAAGACAAAATCCTCGTCCATCAAAACAAGACGATAGTCTTCGACTAATCTCAATCAACTGAAAACAGCCAATGCTCCAGTTGCCAACGGCTTGGCTACTCTCAAACCACAACACGAAACCCATAACTGGAGGTCTGGAGTAGCTCACGCACATCTACTCTAGTAACCACAACTATCAGCATGAGCTCTTTGATCTCCCCTCACAATCGCTAATACGTCCTCTCTACTACAACCGCTTGCATCAGCAATTCCCTAGATCACCAACAAACCGCAGGCCGCCGCACCACAGCATTGCATAGAACCCAAACACTATGTTCATTCTTAATGAATACCCAATCAGCCCACAAACGGACATCCCAAAACGCCGCTGCTCCTGAATCAGATATACCGGATCTTAACTTGACTAAAACACGATTCACGGCTATCAATCAAGCCAGTGGCCGGTCTTTCAAGCGTATCCATCTCAGAGCACTTACAAGACCAGCTGGATTGCAGCGCCGGAAAGCCTACCGGTGTTGTTTACGAGGGGCAAGAATCGCAGCCTCTTACCTGTTTTTCGAAACAGGATCACATCGGGCAGGCTCATCAATGTCGAAAAACCACAACACGCTGTAGCGTGCGCGATTCACTACAACCGGAGTGACATCGCGATGGAATACTCAGGCGATTCCTAACTTAACCAAGGAGCAAGAATTATGAAAACCAAGCATCTCTCTCTCATGCTGGTTGCGGCAACCTTATTGCTGTTCTCCGCAACATCCTTTGCCCAGCAGCCTGGCCTTAACCTTCCCGACTCTTGGGATGGTGAAGGCTGGATCTTTGGACCGCCCAATGGTTGCGGCCTTGACTACAACGATGTTGTCGTGTCGCCTCCGCCCATCCCCCCCTATGCCAACGATCCGATCATTGGCCCCATTACCGGGTTTCGCTTCGATATTCTCAGTGAAGAGCGTCACGTATTCTGGGGCGTCGGACTACCTGCCGGATTCGACGCAGCCATAGACGCCGCATACTTCACAGTCACGCCAGAGGGCGGACCCTCAACTGTCATTCAAACAAGCACCTGGCAGGATGTACTCAACGGAGATCTCACGAATTGGGCCTTCTTCGGCAACCCCTTTCCAGGAGTGAAATCATTCACTATCACCTGGTCCGACCCCCTGCTTTTCTTCGATCCGGAAAACCCCGATGACCAGCTCATCTTCCCCGTCTGGTGGGGAGTGGCTCCCCACGACTGTCAGGCCACAGTCAAAATGACGCCGATACCAGAACCTACAACTGTCGCCCTGCTACTGCTTGGCGGACTGGCCACGCTCCGCCATAAACGCTGAAACCCACGGCTCAACCGTATGATGAATAAGTCACTCACATGCTCTTGACCTACAAACGCAGAAACGCTCGGGATTCAATGCCCGAGCGTTTCCGTCGTCACATCTCAGTTATTTTCCACAACCAATATCAAAATCTAACGGCTGTTGGCACAAACGCAACGTCAACAAATGAAAGCTGCCGAACAAACCCGAGGCTGCACACATCCCTTAAATCGAATGTGCCATGCATCTTGAACGCTACACTACCGATCCACCTCCTCCGGCACGTCGTACTCATGCGGCACCTCCACCGGTTCGGCCTGCAATGATGAAATCTCGTACGCGTATTGTGGGACAGTGGAGTCATACCGATGCCGCAAGTAGATTCTCGCCCAATCGTACGGTGGAATCATCACATGCCAGGTAAGCCCCATCTCCCATTCATCACTGAAGAACAAGTAGTGCGTAACAATCAATATGTGCGGAGCGACAATCGTAGGCGTCCACTCCGTCTCTTCAGTAATCCCCAACTCCGTATGATTCTCAGCTAACCATTCCACAAACCTGTCCCGATATCCGGCCGCCTCTTCCTCGACCGTATCCTCACCAGAAAGCAGGTTCACCTCTGCCGAAGCCGATTGTTGCACGCCGTTGCGCTCGCCCATGATCGTCACATCAATTGGGTATCCTCGCCCATATGAATAATCCTCATCATAGGGGTCCTCGCTAATCTCTCCCACGTAGCTCGGAATGATCGTCACTTCACATACTTCACCCGCCCTGATCTCTCCCGACTCGACAATAACCTCCGCATCATCCGCACTGGCCACAACCGTTACGTCCCCGCCACCGCCATCGTCTCCCTCGTCAACCGTAACCAGGAATACGCACCGCTGCCCAACAACAGCATCCTCAACCTGCGACGGAATCACCGATATTGAAAAACCGTTGGAAGAACTTCCATTACAGCTTGCCACCGCCGCTTCCGTGTCCAACTCGGAAAACTCATATAGCGTCGGCGTGCAACTTCCCCGCACCATATCGCGACGTGTGCAAGCCAACTGCGATCCGACTGCAATCCCCGACCCTTCAACCCACTCCCGCGAAGGATTATACCCCTCACCGATAGTCAACTGCACGCTCTCCGCACCCAGCTCACTGGACGCCGCATCCGTCGGAACGAAGTCAAACAGAACCTTCACTGCATCATTAGCACAGTTAAGTTCCCCCGTGGGCGCCGTATCAACCGCCACAATCGTAGCTGTCCCCGTCGTGTCCGCATACTGGCACACACCACCGAGAATATCCCATATACATCCGCTTGCGCCGACCAAAATGAACAACCCCACCAACATCCTTCGCATCACCGATCCTCCTTAATATGACACCATAGCGTAGTCGGCCCGAGCGTAGTGTCAAACACCGAAAACCTGCCGGAGAAACCGGTCATCAGACGCTGTACTTGGATGAACCCTGCTCTGAAATGACGCTACGATCGCCCCCCGTTGGCTTGCCGCTTCTCCCACTGGCATTCTCGGTGACGACAAAGATGGCTGAAGTGGTTGACTAAAACTCAATCCAAGATGGGCTCGCTAAGCTCCTCCAGCGAAGACTCACAGTTGCACTGAGCCAGCAGGCACAGCTTCTTCAGTTCCCCGACTGATGCGAACGCGTCCGAAAGCTGCCCGCCCTCCTGCAACAACTTCTCCACCTTCTCGGCGCTGGCTGTTATTGGCTCAAACCCATATGAACTTCCCTCTGCTCGAAGCGATCTGACGACCCGCTCCAGCCCCTCAGCATCCTTCTCCATTATCGCCATCTCAATCGCACGCACCCGTTCACGCAAACTGTCAACGAATTCCTTTATCATTGGAGCCATGCCCTCATCATCCTGAAACGTGCTTACAAGTGGCTCCTCAGCAATATCGCTTATCAAGTTGGCCAAATGCTCCCGCAAGTACGGCTTCGCCAGGTGTGAGTCACATCCCACCGCCAGGCATCGCGCTTGATCCTCCGAAGACGTCAACACCGTAGCCGCCACAACCCTCCCTGAGTACCCCCTTTTCCGCAACTCCGCCACGGCGTCGAAGCCGTTCATCACCGGCATGTCCATGTCACACAATATCAGATCGTATCTCTTCTCCATCGCCATTTTTATCGCGGCCTCGCCGTCTTCCGCTCGGTCGACATGCGCATTCAATTGCTTCAGATGAAACATTGCCAATTCCGCAATTGCATCCTCGTCCTCAACAACGAGCACTCGGTGCTCAATGGCCGCCGTTGTATAATCCGACGGGCAAAGCCTCTTAAGAAACCTCACACCCACCTCGTGCACTCTCTTCTCCAAATACCGACAATGAATCACCTCTCCCTTCACGTCCGTCCACGAACCGCGCGTACTGATGAGCTGGATAACCACTTTCGTCCCAGCATGAACAAAGCCCCCGTGCAGAAAAGTCAGACCCTTCTCGCAGATCGCCCGAGTATATACAGCGTACGTGGCGTAACCCGCATCACCAGGCTGCTGAATGTGCAGCACACACCCCTTTCGACGAAGAGAAAACCGCCTCTTCGCTGCTTCCGAAACGCGATATTCCTCCTCTGTGTTGTCCAACCGATCCAGAAGCGCCTCCACCTCCGTATCGCTCAGCGGTATTGTTCGAATCAGCTTTGAAGATGTCTTTGCCATTACCAACGGTCTTTATCTATCACAAGCCCTAGCCACCCTGCAACCAAACCGAACCTACACGCGCAGCTATATGTCCATATCGTATCGGCGAATCTCCGTATCGTTTGCTGTTCACTCCCTATTGATCTGATTCTCCACTCAATACCTCCTCTACCTGCGTCCAATCCGAGATTACAGATGTGACGCCCCACTGAACACTCGCCTCTCACACGCCTATTTTCAATCAACTGGCTACAACTAACAGTCCCCCGGCCGCCACCATCCCAACCGCAAAGTCTAACACTCCGCCCTTCCAGCCAATTGCGAAAACAACCTACTTCGTCAATAGCCCAAGCTTCAAACAATCGGAATCCACCGAAAAAGCCGACCATCAGATGCCACATTCTAATAGAGCTTTCTCCAATCCCTAACCGCCACAGCATTTCCCAGCTTATCCACACGACCAATACAACAAACGAAACAGCTCACAACCGCCCTCCCTTATCGGACAACGAATCCTGCTCAAGTACAAACCCCTGTAGGACGAAAGTGTTAGAGCAGTCGTACGCGGCAATTAGTGGATTCCACCCCTTGATTTATCCGGAACGAGGTTCTTCTTATGATGGAAAAAGCAGAGCACACGAATGAAATCGCAACTGATATGATCGCCCCGAATGATCTGGTGGATAAGCCCCGCATGAACTTCGTCATAGACGACCTCGCCCACCCTCATTGGATCTGGAGAATCGCCGGCATCGGCGGAGCAGCCCTACTCCTGCTCGGGGCAATAACCTCGGGATGCAAGCTAAGAACCTTCTGCGACTATCCCTCCGCGGCCATCGTTCTAGGGTGCACTCTCCTGCTAACAATCGGCGTCTTCGGATGGAAAGGCATGCTTGGCTCTTTCCAAACGCTCTTTGCCGGCCGGTCCTCCTCCAACGAATGCGAGAATGCCATTGCGATCTTCCGGTTTGGCGCTGGATTCGCACTCGCCGCCGGCTTCCTCGGTACGCTGATAGGCCTTATCCACATCCTCGCCAATATGGATGACCCCAGCCGCATTGGAGCCGGGATGGCCATAGCACTCTTAACCCAAACCTACGGCGTAGTGTTGGCCACACTCCTCTGCACTGCCGCCGCTATAGTCGCCAGACGCAACATCGCCTCCCCACACCTGAAACGAACATCCACTGCATCGGTCGTCGCCGCCGCCGGCGCAAGTGCAATTGGCACGGCCACCACGCTCCTACTAATGACCCTCATCATGGTTTCATTCAAAGGCCACTAATAACCAAAAAGCCATCATAGCGCCATAAACCCAAGCACAGCGTCAAACACCCAGCTTCCACCGCAGAAACCGAGCGTCAGACAATACACTTGAATAGAGCCTGCTCTACCGATCTGATGATGACTGTAACTCGCGGCTCAACCGCATTACCCGTTCGTAGCTGATTCCCTCCGGCGCCTTGCCCTCATCAGACAACTCTGCCATCGCTCCGAGCACGAAATCATTGAAGAGAGCTTCGTTCTTTATGGGGAAATCCTTACTTGCGATCATGGCCCCCCTAGAATTCATCTTACGATCAGCAGGATTGCATCGGTGCAATACTTGGTAACCCAGAAAACGCTCTCGTGGAGGAACCTCACTATCGGGCACATACAAACTCCACTCGTAAAACTGCCCGTCCTTAACTGTATGGGTGAGGTGATGACCAACAAGCGTCGCAGCTGAACCCCGCAACAGGGGTTTAAGGGCGAAAAGCTCCAATGGGAGCTTCGGCAAATCGCCGCCAAATCCAAGGTTCGTAAAATACCCTTCTTGAGATGGCTCCCCCTTGGCACAACTCTTCCATCCCACCAACAGACTTCCATCTTCCAAGGCAAACTCGAAGTAAATCGTAAAGTACAGACTATCGAGCCCCAGACCACCTCCCATAGCTAAAGATTGGACAGGAGCCGTCTCTTTCGTATTCAACAACTTGAATTCTGCCGGAGCTTCCACATTGAAAATCCCCGGCGGTATGGGGACGTTGCGCTCGAACGCCTCAATACCCATCATCGGCAACCAGTCATCCGAAGCATCGCTCGGTGAGTACGAGAAGATCACCTTTCCAAAGTCGCCCGTAGCTGGTGAAATCCAACATTCATGTCGCAGACGTCCCCCCATAGAGGTGGCCGGCATCTCCGACAGTGAAACCACGCCCTCCCACACGTCGAACACTTGACCATCAATATGATCTTGGCCAGTTCTCTTGAAACCGTCCAAATGCTCCGGATCGCCAAAGTATTTCTTGAGCATACTATCGAGTGTAATGTGCCTCTCCAGTCGATGGCGAAATGGATGGTGTTTCTCAAACTCCGCCGTCTTGTCGCCGTGATTGATATTTACACTATACCGCCCGTCTGAGATATATTCCTGTTGCCATACCGCAACAGCTTCACCTTCGTGCATTTCGTCATAATGAGATTCCCTGAAACGACCATTCTCCGAGTCCATCCAACACTCCGTTGGATACTTCTTCCGATGTTCGCTGTCGGAGCCTGGCAGACTTGGAATGTAAGTCCAACCTTTAGTGTGCAAAACACTCGCCGACTGCAGTCTCTCAATTGCAGCCTTCATACCGTAAACCTGCCCGCTACCCTCCGGCCAGAAATTCACTATACCCAGCAGTATACAGGCAGCCATTGAGATTATTAATGTCATGCGTCGCATTCTGTTTTCTCCAAACCACTGCAACCGATGGCGAATCCGGCCAACCATCACCGGCTGAATCGCTCCATCCGAAAGCGTGGTTGTTGCGTTTTCGAATTGCTGAATCTCCTCAGCATGGTCCAGTTTCCATTGCTCAAAATCAAAAGCAGGCACGGATCGGCCTATCGAATCCGCGATCAGCTCATCGAATCGATCATCGCCTTGTGGAGGATTCGAAGTCATTGGCCCAACAACTCCTCCCGCTTAATTGCGTTGGCCAACATCTCCTTGGCGCGACGCAATCGCCCGTTATTGGCTGGTATTGCGATATCCAGGACCGAAGAAATCTGTTCGTATGAAAGGTTATCGTAATACCGCAACACGATTACCTCTCTTGCAGAGTCAGGCAACCGTCTAATTGCTTTCCTCACTGCGCCCGGCAGATCATCCTGCGAACCCTCTTGCCGATGCTCGGCTGGAAATCCCCTTTCGATCATCTCACGAGTATTCCTGGCCTTCACCTTGATCATGTCCGAGGCCACATTCCTACATATTCGCGCCAGCCAGGCACCGAATTTCCCTGGCTCCTTGAGCCCACGCAGATTCAACAATGCCTTGGCAAATGCCTCCTGCACTGCATCCTCAGCCAGGTGATGATCACCCAAAACCGAAAAGGCAACAGCAACCATCGCCGTGTAATACCGCTCGCACAAGATACCGAAACTGTTGATGTCTCCGGCTATCGCTCGTTCGACCCGTGATATTCCACACTCGTCAGGCAACTGCTTGGGCTCTCCAAACCAATACTCGCTGATCAGCGTTCACCCTATAGACTGAAATCCAGCCGAAAATGAGCGCAATTCAACCTGTTTTATCAGAAATATCTCGCTCTGCCTGGAAAGATAACCCGCAGAACAACAGCGTTCGAAGTGATACTATGGCATCGTGAGTCCAAACGTAGCGTCAAACCACCGGAATCTACCGGGGGAAACCGGGCGTCAAACGCTACATTTGAATAGAGCTTGCTCTAACAAAAGTCCGCTCAGCATCGCCTACGGACCACTCATCTCCGCGACAAACGCCTCGCCATCGGTAATGTCCACGTCACCATCCCAATCCGAGTCAAAAGCCCCCCAACCCGCACCGCTCGCCGGGCTCGATCCCGAGAAGCACCGCTGCAAGCCTGCATAGTCGTGCAGATCCACGTCGCCGTCACCGTCGTAGTCCCCGCCCTGTTCCGGACGCCAAATCGTGATTGAGAACACCACGATTGCCTTGCTTCCGTCTGTAAAGCGAACCAGCAGAGCCAGCTCTCCGTCGTCACTCAAGCCATGTGCCCGGCCGTCCTCCGTCCCCGCCGTACGCGGCGACCCCGCGCTGGCAACTGTGCGCACATCACCTGGCCCAACCTCCAGCAGATCCCCCTCCCGAAGCACGGCAACAACATGACCACTCCGGTCGGTCATCCACACCCCCTGATCGTTGCTCACATCAATGCCAGGGCCGGCCACCGCGGCACTGAACCCCACCTGTCCACAATTGTTCACGCACCCAGGATAGAAGTACTTGTACCCAACACCTTCACCTGTCCCCGGAACAGGATCACCTTCCCGAGCTATCAACTCACACCCGGCCGGTAGCCCGCGCCACAATGCTCGGTCGTTAGCCGTAGTCACATTCTCTCCCGTTAGCACGCAATCAAACACAACGTCACCTGCTCCACCCATGAGTAGCGGGCCACCATAACCGGGATGGTCGAAAAACGTCCCAGCTGGTAAACCCGGCACCGGATCGCCCTCCTGCATCACCAGCGTCAGCCCTCCAGGCCACTCCGCCCAAATCCCGAAATCGTTGTCGTACGTAATACTCGGCCCAATAAGCCGTGAGCGAAACGCCGTCTTTCCAGTATCAGTCCAGGGCAAGTCTTCGTTAAGATATTCATAGTAATACCAGAAAACAGTTCCCTCCGGCGTCCCCGGTGCTGCCTGTTGATCTCCTGCAACCATCGCTAACGTTCCCGATCGGTCGGACCAAATCCCCCAGCCTCTGTTGTGCGGATAAGGCTGATCATGAGAGAGCCCCGACCGAAATACAGACTGGCCCGCGCTGTTTATCGCCAGCCCTTCAAAATCCCCCCAATAGGTTGTTTCCTGCGCCGTACCCGGCGGATGGCATTCGTTGTGCTGGAGAAGGTTGAGCGAGCCCGTACGGGTAGTCCATAACCCGCCCAAAACACCATCTTGATAGCCGCCATCCCAAGCAAAACTGCTAAAGGCAATTGCACCAGCCGATCCTGAAACATAAATTGAGTAGCTCTCGAACGGAACGAAGAACGTTAGATTCGTTCCCGGTGCCGGATCTCCTTCAAGCACAACCAGCTCCAAAGCCCCGGGCAATCCCGCCCACAATCCCCGATCATGGTCCTCATCTGCGTGCGCCGGATCGAGATGACCAACGAAGGTAACCTCTCCCAAAGCGTTAAGACGTGGAGTTAGCGATGGAAGACTTGTGAAGTAGGTCCCAGGGGATGTGCCAGGCGCGTACTCGCCCTCACGTACAACCGATACCGTCGTTCCGGCAGTGTCCAGCCACAACGCCCGATCATTCGCATAGTCCACACCCGGACCATCAAGGCTGGCGAAAAAACACACCTGCCCCGAGGCGTTAACTAACGGTGACTCCAAGTCGTCAAAAACCACATTGGGTTCACTCACTGGCGCTGCCTGCCCCGTGCGCACCACTACCCGATATGGTATCTGCCCCATCGCAATTGCCGCCAAACTGCCGCTGACCGCAATCACCAGCCCCTGCGCACATGCTCGACCCACTATCATCGCTCGGCGCCCTCCACCTGTTATAGTTTTCCAGCATTAACCGACCCGACAACGCCGCCAACCATCCTTACTACTATCATACCCACTACTATCACCCCAATGCAATATCCATTCGCACCCGAACGACACGCACGCCAAACCTCCCCTTTCCCATTCCCCTCATTATCTCAGCTCTGTGTCGCTTGAACTGGCTCTCTCGGCAATTCGGGGGCGTGGTTTTGGGGCAACCTCATTAAGGCAGGCGTTCCAATTCAACTCGCACCTGTTCAGCGATTATGGTTCCGCATTCCGAACATCTATGGCTGACGGTTCCTCGGACGTCGTAACCGCAGTTCAGGCAGGTTCCCGGTCGATGTCGCCATTGACGGAGCCATTGTTTCAGGTCGTGAGTTGTGAACAGTAACGCGAGAATGGCGGTAAGTACCCATAGCAGTTTGTACTTCTCAATGACGTTTCTCGAAGCCTGAACACAGATTACAGGCTTGGCTTTATCCAGAGTGAAGGAGGCTGAGTTGAAAACGTGTTTGGGATTAGATGTTTGAAACCGCAGATAACACGTGACCCTTCGCTTCGGCAAATCATCCAAGGTTACAAGCAGGAAAGTTCCATCTGCTCTGGTCCGGCAGTAGTTAATCATGCAGTAGTCGCCCATCAGATCGACTCTTGCATTGGCAATGGCCTTTCCTTGCACATTACTTAGACGACCTTGGATAATTCGCGACTCCGGATCGGGAATATCGGCCTTTGTCAATTGCTCTTTAATGTTGATCAAGACGGCTTCATCCGGAACATCAATCCATATTTCCCCCAGCTCTGAATGGAAATACGTTGTGGAAAAAGAGAAACTCTCAATCAAAGGCAATAGCGAGTCATTGGTGTTGATCCGGATGTTGCGAGCCCGATAGACCAACCGGTACCCCTTAGGGATCTTGGTGATCGTGGAAGATGAGAGTAACTCCTCCGCCGCTTTCGAGTCGGGTTCTACCATCTTAGTCGAAACATGATTAGTGTAGTAGGCGGCGGTGAATAGGACGGCCAAGAGGAGGAGTTGGCCTTTACGCGAGTTCCAAATGTATCGCTCGATTAGATTCAACATACGTGCAATCCCCACGAGTTTAATAGGTACATCGTCGGGACCAGTATTCATCATCTGCGGTTTCCAGCTAAATATCCGTTAGCCAACCGGTTGCTTTACGGTGACTGTTTAAGCTCATCCTCGGGAAATCCTACCCGAAAATTCCAGGCAATCCAATGCTCGGTTTTCATTGCAGTCACGAGTTCGGGGGACTTACTTAATTCACTTGCGTTGGACTTGCGCGGGGGGATACAATAGGACTCATGCCACGAATCGCCCGAGTTGTCGCTCCTGGTTTTCCTCATCACATTACCCAGCGGGGTAATCGCAGGCAGAAAACGTTCTTCTGTGACGACGATTATCAGGAATACATTTCGCTGATATCGCACTGGTGTACGCAATGCGGCGTGGAGGTATGGGCCTATTGCCTCATGCCCAACCATGTTCACCTGATCGTCGTACCTGAATCTGAAGACGGGCTTCGCCGCGGTATTGGCGAGGCCCACCGTCGCTACAGCCGGATGATCAACTTTCGCAAACGATGGAGAGGGCACCTGTGGCAGGGGCGATTCGCCTCTTACGTTCTCGACGACTACTACCTGCTGGCGGCCATCCGCTACGTGGAGATGAATCCTGTAAAGGCAAAATTAGTCACCACGGCCAGGCAGTATCGCTGGAGCAGTGCCCGGGCTCACCTGAGGGGCCGGGACGATGAATTGGTAAACGTCAAACCGATGCTAAAACTGGTGAAGAACTGGCGTCAGTTACTCTCGCAGGATGTATGCGAAGAGGATGTTTCCAGAATGCAGGCTCACGAGCGGACAGGCCGACCGCTTGGCGATCAGACTTTGCTGGGGGAACTGGAACGAATGTTGGAAAGACCGTTGCAGCCGAGGAAACCGGGCCCGAAACCAAAGAAACGTGAGAAACCACGTTTGAATTAAGTAAGGTCCCCCGAACTCGCGCCTTCAACCCAACCATTCCTGGGACAACGTTCTCTCGATCCTTCTGGTTCTCACAATAGGCCGTCTCGCATCTGCTCGAATATGACAGTCCAAAACCCATTGGGATCTTCGAATACCCTTGGATCGGCTAAGCCTGCGATAGCCTCAAATGATTTCAGGTATAATGCGTCATCCTTCATACAGGATCTGTCAAAAAGCGCCAAGAACCCTCCGAGTAGCTCTATGCTGCTATTCACAAACTGGATTCTGCGAAGATAACCATTCAGACACAGAACACACCCTGTTCCATCATTGGCAAAACATAGCACATTGTCTCCCTCGTAACCGATCACTCTCAAATCGATTACTGCCCCTAGAAACTCCGGCTTATACTCCATCGATTGAATGACGTGGCCCTGCACTCTATCCAACGAAAAGGAAATCTCCACAGGCGCGATCGGCCTTTTCGGCAACCCAACATTGGTTATAAACCATTTCGACTCTTCGGGCAGTTCCAATGAATCGACTTCATCCTCCCTTGCCAGCAATAGCGATTCTTTACCGTAAACGCTCCGCACCTCTTGAGCGGGATCCCATTCCATGGTCCACCTCAATTACCGAATCACCATCCCCCATTCTCAAGCGTCGTCTTCAGTTCTTCGTGTCCTCCTGTTCGACATCCAGGAGGAGCAATTGTCATGATCCAATGGTCATCTGAGTTCCGGACACGAGTTCCGGGGACAGCATATCCAACTCGTTTTCTACGAGCTTAACGAATCGCCGAAAAGTCCCTATTCGGTATCACCCAAGACTCCCTTGCTCCTTGGTTTAATCATAATCAACTGTACTCCCCCCGTCGATCCCCATCAATTGCCGCATGGTTTGATCATTCGGGTATTACCGGTTTCCATCGCCACCACCTACTCCTATTCGGGAGCTCACCGCCGCCCCAAAGACCTCTCCATCACACCACCGCACGCCCCCTCACCAATCCGCCTCCTCGCACCGCTACCACCCTCTACACCGCCCAAAGCGACCTCAAACACCCCAATTTCACCTACCCTAACATCACTTTCGGCACATTTTTTCAAACTTTTTTTTCGCACCTGGCGCTAGCGCCAGCCCCGCTTTTTACCCCTCAACCGACCCCATTATAAAAAAAAAGCGGAACACCGGCGCCCTTATATAGGGTGGCGAGATGCACACCTGCCCAGCACGGCCCCAACAGGCTCCCGATCCCCCGACCATCCACGTTGGCCCCGAACGATTTTCCTGAGCCGCCAGCGATCATTGAGAAACGCCCGCTACAGAGCCCTGCACCATGCCATCACGGAACTCACCGGCCCCTTCTCCCCTGCCGACGTTCCGCACAGCCCGGCGCTCCGCCAGAGCCAGAGCCCCGGCGCTGGCAGGCACGTCAATATCAAGGACACAGGCCACTCATCCCTTTCCCCACGCGTCCCCAGCCGAGCTTGTGCCGACGTCCGGCGCCCCGCTGCCCAGGCCCCTCGCTCGCCGCCCCGCAAGCTAGCCGTCGATCACCGCGCAGCAGTCCACGCGGGCACCCAGGCCTTCTGAATCACCCGGGCTGCCCCAGCGCACCGAACGCCGGAAGCCACCGCGCGCGCCTCCTGAAGCAAATCTCCTCCAGCGCGTCGCGCGGCACGACCGCCAAGCAGAAACTTGCTCCAAAACGACCGATTCGATGCAAAAACGACTCGAAATGACTCAAAACTGAAAGGAATCCGACCATGAACACCAACATTTCGACGCGCGAAACACCAGAAACCGCCACTTTTAACCCCAATTCCACCGCCAAATGCGCGCCAATGTCGCCTAAATGCAGCCTGGCGCCCACTCAATGCGCTGTAAAAGCAAGGCTAGCGCACCCAAAAACGCGGTTTTTTATTCGCGAAAACACCTATTCCGAGCACACAAATAACCCCTTTTTCATTCCGGTTTTTACGCAAACGACGACTCCGACAAACTGGCACTCTTGGACAAAACGCCTAGACCCCCAGCCGCCGGGTTCATGCAAAACTCAATACCGCTTTACCACCAATAGCTATCTCTCAGCCTGCAAGTCAAGACAGACCATCTTCTCCAGGTTACGAACAAACAATCTGCCGTTCGACAACGTCGGCACCGTCCAACAACGATCCTTCAACACCTGCGCCGTAGCCGTCGGCACAAACCCGTTCGGACTCGCCGGACCGATCTGCAGCTCGCCGCCTTCTGTCAGCAGAATCAGATTGTCGCTCGCCAGTACAATCGTGCCGTGCTTTACCTTACGCTTCTCCCAATGCGATTTACCTGTCATAAACTCCACACACTTGAACGCCTTCTGATCGCATGCATAGAGATTACCCTTATAGAGCACCGGTGTCTGAAACTTGTTCAACAACACCTTGCTCCGCCAGACCTCTTCGGCTTTCAATCGATCGCCTTTGCGATCCAGCTTAAAGAGTGCACAACCCGTATCGTAGCCGCTGGTCAGAAACAAATGCCCTTTGTGGAAAAACGGGGTGGCCGCGTTGACGTCCCAATCAGTCTCCCAGGGAATAGTCAAGACCTCCTTGCCGCTTTCAATCTCGGCCACAATCGCCTGCTTGCCGGTGAAACCGCACACATAACGCTTGCCACGAAAGGTAAACGGATACGGCGTTGCGTAACCGGCCTTGTCGCTACCGCATTTCCACAACAACTTGCCATTACCCTTATCGTATGCGGCTAAGGAACCTCCGTCATCACCGGCCGACACGATGGCCATCCGATCCTCGACCAACACCGAGCCGCTGTAACCCCATTTCGGCGGGTGGTTGAGCTCGTGCGACCAGACCTCCTTGCCGCTGCCGGCGTCGAAGCACACTAGCCGCCCGTGAGCTCCCAGAATGTAGACTTTTCCCGCATCGTAGGTCGGAGTAGCCCGTGCCCCGTCCCCCCAGTTCGATCCATAGTGATCCTCAATCGCCCCGGACCAGACCTCCTTGCCGGTCTTGGCGTCGATGCAGAAAACTACCTGCTTGCCGTCTCGCGTACCACAAGTGAATGCCTTGTCGTCAACACACACAGTTGAACTAAACGCCGATCCAATTGGTAATTCCCAGAGCCGCTTGGGCCCCGATTCACCGAACTTGCCAACAATACCACGCTCCGCACTTACACCATCATGATTCGGTCCACGCCAACATGGCCAATCGGCACCCACAGCCACCGCACCAAATAGCAGCACCACAGAACATAGTACGGAACAACCAAAACGCGTATTAACAGACATCTCTGTCCTCCTTGTCACCAGCTGCATACTCCTCGTCCGCGGCTCACGCATCGGACTTCCGGCAAAGCGTACGTCACCCTGACCTTCAGGGCAAGTGGCACCACCCGACTGACCTCGGATGACTGGTGTCCGACCGCCAAGTGCCCCCCGTCGATGTAAGTAATTGTCAAATGCGGCCGACACTGCTACCTGCAACTGGAAAACAAACGCGCTCTGCATCATACTTGTCGCTATCGCAAACTGTGTGGCAACTTGGCTCTAACAGAACAAGCTAAACGGAGAAGGCAGATGCATAACAAGTTGTTGATTCCTCGTATGGGCCTGGTGATGCTCCTTATGCCGCTCTTGGGGCTGCTCACCTCAGACAACGCCGAGGGCAAGACTATCATACTCAAACGCAACTTCGTCGATGGTCGAACGTTCTACATTGAGAAAACCGATACACGAAACGTCAAGATCACCGGCATGCCCATGTTCGACAAGGACGAGAAGGTCACCGAAATACTCGGAGCCTGGTCGCGCACTACAAAAAACAGTGACGGAACCATCACCGTAAAGGTCACATTCGATCGCGCTGCCCGCAAGATCGAAAGCGAAGAGGGTTTGATGGAATTCGATACGGACAATCCCAACAACGAAGAGGCCGCTCCGCAAATCGGCGCCATTCTTCAACCAATGATCGGTGAGTCGATCACCATGACCTACAACGACGCCAATGAACTGACATCTTTCAGCGGCATGGAAGCCCTCCGCGATAAGATCACTAAGGCGGTCGGATGGAGCATGCACTGGGAGCAAATGAAGGATGAGTTCAACGACGAGCAAGGGAAGATTCAATGGGGCGAGTTGCCTCTTGCTGCTCTGCCCAACCGCAATGCCGTCGTCGGCGACACTTGGGCTAAATCATATTCCTTCGACGCCGGGCACATGGGCACAATCATAACCGATCATCACTTCACGGTAAGCGACATCAAGACGCAACAGGATCGTCCAATTGTGGAAATCGCCTCGAAGGTGAAACTGCATACTGCGGAGAACGCACCCAAGCCGGCTGAAGGCGAACAAGGCCCGACACCTCCAACCATCAATGGCACTTTTACCGGATCATCGGTTTTCGATGCGGTCCGGGGAATGATAGTGAAGGCACAGGCTCAGGGGCACACCGTAATTACAATGGTCCCCTTTCCCGGGGCTGGAACGATGAAGATAGACATCAACAGCCAAAACACGATCATCGTAACGGACAAGAAAAAAGACAAGAGCGGCAAACAAGCCGGTTGATCTCACTACAGGAATTTCCACTATGAATGCATTTCGAGCTGCAACGACCTTAATCGTCACACTCGGCATCTCTCTGCCGGTTCTTGCGGAAACACAATGGCTGCAATGGGGAGGGCCCAATGCCGATTTCAGTGTCGACGGGACTGGACTGGCCAAAACATGGCCTGCAGACGGCCCGAAAAAGATCTGGTCGCGACCTCTCGGCGATGGATACTCTTCCATCACGACTGACGGGAAAAACCTATACACCATGTACTGGAAGGCCGGGAAAATCGACAACGCCGAGGGAAAGAGCGAGAAGGAACTTGCAGAGGCTCGCCGAACCGGTCATGAAGTTGTCATCGCCATGGATGCCGATACCGGAAAAACTAAATGGGAGTACGAATACCAGGTTAGCTGGCCAGCAAATATGGAGACGACATTCGGCCCCGGCCCGAACTCGACGCCCTTGGTCTCCGGCGACCGACTTTTTACCGTCGGCTCGACGGTCAAGCTGCATTGCATTGACCGCAACACCGGCAAAGTAATATGGCAGCACGACCTTGTCGAGAAATACGGTGCGGCCACCATGCAGTACGGCTATGGGGCAACCCCGTTTCCATATGAGAACACAATCCTCCTGCCGGTGGGCGGCCCAAAACACGGCATAGTCTGTTTCAGCATGAAGGACGGTTCCGTTTTGTGGGAAAAACAGAACTTCGCCCCCTGTTGGGCCACTCCCCTGCTGATCAAGCTTGATGGCCAGGATCAAGTCGTGGTCGGCGCTAACCAGGGAATTGCCGGACTGGACCCCAAGACAGGCGAACTCCTCTGGCAACATCAGGGGCACAAGGGTTCATACATCACGACTCCTGTTTGGGGTCCGGACAATACGCTTTTCGTCTCCGCCGCCTACGGCGTGGGCGCCAGAGGCATCAAGCTGAAACGTGAGGGTGATACGACAACTGCAGAGGAGCTTTGGTATAATCCCAAGGTGAAGTTCATGCACTGCACCGCTGTGCGCGACGGCAACATCGTCTACGGCTCCAGCGGCGACTTCGGCCCCACGCTGATCACGGCCACGAACATCAAGACCGGCGAACTCCTCTGGCGCAAGCGAGGATTCTCCAAAGCGAACTGTCTCCGAGTCGGCCATCAACTGGTCATTCTCGACGAGGACGGCAACCTCGCTCTGGCCACGCCAACCAAGGACAACCTGGAGATCATTGCCAAGGTCAAGCTCTGTCAGCGACAGTCCTGGACCTGCCCCACGGTGAGCGGTACGAAGATGTTCGTCCGTGACCGCAAGAACCTCTTCGCTCTTGATATAGGCGCGGGCGGCTGACATTCGACCGGCTCTCAGAGCAGGCTCTGTTCAGATGCAGTGTCTGATGCCCGGTTTTATCCGGTAGATTCCCGATGTATGACGCTACGCTCGGGGTTGCAGCGCATTAACTACGCTATAACGCGGCGACGAAGCATCGACCGACTCTCATACAACTTCTGACAGAATCGAGTCGCTTGCCTCGCTAATATTGATAGGTTGCACCCCGACGCTCAGCTAAGATCGGGGGCGACCTCGTTCATCATATGGACACAGGAGAAGCTGCATGCTCAAACCAATATACTCTTTCTTCTTTGCACTGCTTGTCTGCGGACCGGTTTGGTCTGCAAGTCCGGCGGATTCGAACAAATCCGAGCTAACAGATCCTTTGGAGATTCTCAACAAAGCGAATGTTGCGACCGGCTCTCTCAAAAGTGCTGAATATCAAATAACCATTCGGGGCACGGGTGAAATCGCCAATCGCGTGGGACAGTTCGACGCGAAGGTGTTGGTCGCTGGCCATAAGGGAATCGCGCCGGCAAAGTACGTAACCGAAGTGGAGTTCATTCTTCCCGGATCATCGGTGCGTCAGAAAGTATCGGGCGGCACAAACGGTAGCGAATGGTTCGTCATTCATCATGACACAAAGACCGCCTACGTCGATGTCGATCCTGAGGTAATGGGCTCATCCGAGCAGGTACTGAAAGCCCCCCTTATGGTCGAGCTATCCATCCCCGAACCCTTCAAGGATGAGATTGCCGGCAAATCCCAGACTCTGAAAGGAACGGCCAGCGTGGAAGGTGTGGAGTGTTACGAGCTGCACGTAGTCTACAAAGCCGAGAATGCGCCCGAGGCTCTTTGGTGTTTTTCCAAGAAGGACTTTTTGCCTCGCAAGCGCGTGGACATTTACACTCTCCCAAACAGCCACAAGGCAACGGTGGAACGCACAATTAAGAGCCTTACTGCAAACCCCAAGTTGGACGAGAGCGCCTTCAAGCTCCGCCTTCCCAAGGGTTACAAGAAAGTCAACGACTTCGCGCCGGACCTCCGCGCCGGCGGATGAAGTTCCTCACAACTTCGAACCATACCGCCCGCTCCTCCTGACACAGAGAGCCGCGTCCAACTGGTCGGACGCACGAAAAGCGGTATTGGGAGGCAGCTGGCCTGCGAAGCCACCAACACCTTCGCAGGCCGGCCCGTTTTTCGGCCCTCAAGCAGCAACTTCTCTCACACGTTTGCGGCGCAAGTTATCGGCCCACGCGCAGCCGGAAACGCACAAAATAGCCAAACTGCAATGTTTAGGTTGTGCTATGAGGGGATGCGAAGATAGAATAGTTAAACTAGTGAAATACTCAGGTATCGGCTCTGAGGGCTGTTCGGTTTGCCCTGGGTTTAGGAACCGGGAAGCCGCCAAACATCCGCGGGCTACCGAGCTACAAGGTCGCCCAGAAGCCGCTATGATTGAGAAGCAGCCGTGGGTGCGCTGCCAGAGCAGGTTTTGTAGTACCTGGAGCGAGCTTAATCCCAGCGTGGCGTTTGATGCTCGGTCATCTACGGTGGAATCACACTGTTTGATGCCACGCTTGGACTAGTAACGTTCTTGAGTCGTGCAGAAAGCGGCTGCCAGGCCTTTCGTCTTGGCCAGCGTCAAGGGAGTGGTCTCAAAGTGCCAACTATTGAAGAAATCGCCCGCAAGGCAAACGTCTCCAAAACAACGGTCTCCTTCGTCATCAACGGCAAGGCGGGGCCAAGCGCCAATACTGTTGAACACGTTCGACGAGTGATGGCGGAGATGAACTATGTTCCCTCTGCCCTGGCGCAGAGATTCGCATCGCAGAAGAGCAAGACAATAGCCCTCATCGTACTGCCTTATCCCCAGGTGTTCCGTGACCCACATCATGGTGATGCTTTGGATGCAGTTCACGAGACGCTTCGCAGCCGCGGGTACTCTCTGTTGTTGGATACATCGCGAATAGAATTCGTCAAAGAGCGTCGGCACCTGACATTGCTGCAAAGCGGTCAGGTAGATGGCATGCTGCTGTTGGAGCCTACTCTGGATCAACCGTACTTGAGTGACTTAGTGGATGCTCCGCGACCTGTGGTGATCATCAACAGCGACGGCTCCACACTGGGAATGGACTACGTCCGCACTGACGATTACGCCGTTGGTCGCATAGGCGCAGAGTACCTAATAGGGCTTGGGCACCGCCAGATAGGATTCATTGCTGCTACGGAGAATCACGCATCAGCACGTGACCGTCTGCACGGTTTCAGAGCGGCGGTGGCCGAGCGGGGCTTGACCAACGAGCAATCGATAATCTTTCCAGGAGAATTCGACAAGAGCTTTGAGTCTGGCTTGAATGGCTGCAGGGAAATACTCAATCGCGCTCCGCACACAACTGCAATCTTCTGCTCCAACGACACGATGGCTCTTGGGGCGTTGGAGGTGGCAGCAGGCATGGGCAGGAGCATTCCCGGGAATCTTTCGGTGTTGGGAGTCGACAACAATCCAGCCGCTGGCTACTGCACGCCGCGCCTTTCGACGATTAAGCAGCCCAGTCACGAAGTCGCCCGCAAAGCGACTCAGATCCTGCTCGACAGGTTATCCGATCAGCCGCAGAATACCTCAGAGCTATTGGGGGAACTGTTGCCGCCAAGCCTTATCGAGCGAGACTCATGCGCTCCGCCGCCGCAGAAGTAGAGCAAGCTGCATTCCGATACGACCTGATGATTCTGGTTTTTCATTACGGCTTTCTTTGCCAAGCGACATGCTCGAACTTGCCGACATACTCGCCCGTGGAGCGTGTGGCTGACGTATCGAACACGATCTGGAAGGCCGCAAAATCGAGCAAATCCACATCACCATCGCGATCGTGATCGAAGACATCCAGACAATCGAAGGCGGTCGTATGGCGTGATTGAGTCGGCGCAGAGCCCGGCGCGGACTGGCAGTTGGCGAACTCCGTGAAATCATAACCATCAACGTCGCCGTCCAGATCAGAATCGCCGAATGGAGGTAATCCGGGAATCTCAATAAGGAGAGGCTTGCATTGCCGCGAGAGGTTTCCCCGATAATCGAAAGCGCGCACGGCATACAGGTAGACAGCACTGGACACGACCGAAGCGTCAGTCCACCCATTGCTTGAAACTTCTGCAACAGCCACGCCGTCTCTCAACACCTGATATCCGCCAAAAGCAAGATCATCAATGGAGTCCGACCATTGAAGTTGAACGCTGTTCGAGCTGACGTCGGATGTGGCCAGATCGCAAACGGCTGAAGGCGGTTGTCCATCGGTTCGACACTCGCCAAGACTGAGATAATGCTGTGGTACTGGTTCGATCGCTATCCCGGGTGCGGACCATTCCAGCCTCACATAGGCATTTCCATAATCCTCTCGATACACAAGTGTGATAGGATAGTCGACTCCCTCCGCAAGTTCGCACTGACCGCTCGTAGTTGTGCAGCATTGTCCCTGCCACGCATCGATAATCAGATCATCATTGACGAACAGTCTCGCACCGTCATCGGGAGTAACGTAGAAGGTATAAAGCCCACTCACTGGAGCATGCAACCTGCCGTTCCAGCGCACTATGAAGGTGTCCCCGTCGACACCCACAACTGGAGGGCCGGAGCCCCAATCAAAGTCGATTGTGGAGTCAAGTCGAATCGCAGCTGGTTCACCTGGAGCAACGGCATCGAAGTACTGGCCACGTAGTCCGCTCGTATTAATCGGCAAGTCGAGGTAGTCGAGATTGATTGGACCGCTCCCTCCGAACCCCAGTGCGATTTCGAGTTCTCCCGCCGGAAGCTCAACTGTCGAGGCTACCTCACCCCAAAGATCCCAACTGCCCAACTGGGGAAACTCAAGCTGTCCAGCCAGCTCCCCATTGACATGCAGATCGCGAACGGAGAGCGACCCCGCACCGTTCGCGTAACCAAAGGTGAGGTCATATGCGCCGGCCACAGGAACGCAGGCGGAGAAGATCACGCCCTCCTGCTCGCCGGTTTCGAATTGATCAACAAAGCCCGAACCGGAAAAGCCAACATGGTCGGAATCGACAGCGACATTGGCACGGATAGCGTCCTCGGCCTCAAAGCGTTCCAGGCCGGTCTCTCTCTCCTGTCTCCTGATGATTACCATATCCCAGTATTGAAGTTGTGGAAGGTTAAATGACAGGAAGGCACCCAGATCATCTGTTGCGATGTAGAAGTCAAGGTCAATCTGTCGGCCTCCCAGGATATCAGGGCTGGCGAAGATAACATCGGTTATCGAATCCAAATCACTCAAGCGGCAGATAACAGGGATATCCACAAGTGCCGTCGGTTCGACAGCTGGATTGCGCCACAAGTCATCGTTTCCGAGCAGGTTCACGAGATTGATTATTTCAAATCCATCGAAGCACTGCCGGTGCACCCAGACGGCATTGGCCTGCGGCACCGATGATTGGCTGATCGCCGGCAGCAGCACCTCTCCTCCGGTACTGCCTCCTTTCTGCAAGCGTGAATCGAAGAGGAAGTTCTCATAAGCGGTAAGGAATGAGTAGTAGGCTTTCATGGCCGTCTGCAACGCGGCGGTCATCTGCTTGTTGCGTGCGGGAAAGAACTCACTGGAGAGCATCCATTGTCCATCACCCATTTCAATATGATGCGCTCCGGCGACGGCTAGGACGGCATTGGCCAGGCGCACCGAGGGTTCATTAAAGTAGTCCATCACATCGTGGTAATTCACGTAAGCAGCCAGCACCAGAGCCTTGCCGCCCGAAAGCTTACGGGCCCATTGGGTAAACTCGAAGATCCCGGCATAGCTTTCGCTGCCCCACACCTCCGCGTAGAGGAAGTCATGGTCACCTTGCTCCAGCACGTCGGTAATACCCCAGCCACCGATTTCGCCGCCGACGTTGTTGAAGGTCAGGGAGTATTGACCGACGAACGGGCTAAGCTGAGTCTCCAGCCAATCAAGATGGATTCTAGTACGATTAATCATGTTCTTGAAGGGACTACCGGCCCAGAAATCAAGTGGATTTCCAAGGTAGTCGTACACGGGATCCTTATATCCAACATGATCGAAATGCACGCCGTCGAACGCGAGGGTGTCGAGAGCATCAGTGATTTCATCCATCATGTGTTCTTGCCAATCGGCATTCGCCGGATCAAACAAGTACATTCCAATCCAGGGAAAATCGTCAAGGTCATGCCTGTGCTGCTCGATGTGCGATGCGTCGGCGTATATTCCCCACTCGGGGCTCACGGCGGAGATGAGCTCATAATCCTCGCGGGCTATGTATGCGCCGATGTAGGGCATAGCCGCAACGTTGCGAGCGTGGGCAGCTCCAATCAGGTCATGAAGAACGGCTACGGAAATCCATTCCCCGCGCCAATCCTCCCAGGGATCGCGAGTTACTCCCGGCTGAGGGCGTTCGATGAGCTTCTCGTGTCGCCACATCCAGTCATAGAACTGCAATGCGGTTATGTGGTAATCTTCAACCAGCTTGCCAACCATTTGTTCGCTGATTGCCTGCGACTGGCCGGAGTAGAACTCGGTCATGAACCCGTAGCGAGGGAACCTCGTCCATTCAGTGGAGACATCAACAGCAGTAACTACTGTGTCACCCTCGCAGGTCGCTTCCACGGCATAGGCTGTGAAATCGACATTGGGACAAGCCCACTGGAACAGATATGTGTCCTGCTCACCGGAATTGATGGAAACAGCCAAGGCTTCGACGAACACAGGCGTTTCCCAATGGCGCACGGTGAGAGCAAGCGTCCCCTGCCAGGTCGAACCTGAGGAGTTAGCTAGGTCCACGAGAAGTTGCACTACATCCCCCGGATAATAGCGAGCTTTGTCGGTGTAAACTCGCTGCAGAACGGATTCGGCACTGGTGGCCGACGCGAGGGCGAGGGAAATAAGCCATGCTGTCAGGTGTGCGAACCTCATTGTTCGTCTCTTCTTGGCGTGGTCCCAATGCATAACAGGTCGTATCGTCGCGGCCCCAGCGGTGAGTTAGCAACGGTGCTCAATTCCGGTTGTAGAACGGACGAGTGCTGTGGAGAGAGGAGGCCTGTTGCCTACCCGGTTTGGCTCCACGCGCGACGCTTAAATTAGTTTAGCTAGTTTCAGTTTACGTTGGCAAGGTCGTGGCTTCAAGAGTTTGTATCAAGCAGCAAGCATTGGGGAGGGCAACACGAGCTGATGACGTAAATCTTTTGATTTTCTTATGTTATATCACTTCGCGGGCCAAGGAGGTTCCGATGAGAGAGCTATGTGATGGAGGAACGAGGCATTCGACACCGAGTTGCATCCCACTCGGTTTCGGAACATTGCGGGCCAAAGAGGTTAGCCGGTGGTTGAACTGATGGGCCTATACTGTCTAAACTGCTTTATATTGACAGTCCGAGAAGCTGGATTGGTACGATCGAAAGGTTATGCTGCGACCTTCTAGCGGACATTGCTAGAGCAAACTCCATTTAAGCGTGGTGTCTGAATACCGGTTTTGTCCAGTGGACTTGTGTTGCTTGGCGCCACACTTGGAGCAATGAAGCTCTAGTGCTGATCCTGTCTTGCTCCTCGGGAGATTCCTTATGTCCAATGCTCGGTCAACGCAACTTGCCTTGGTGATATCACTCCTACTCGTCTGCTGCGCCAAGTTAAGCGCAGGTGAGCTGAAAGCCGGAGAAGTGCCACCGGCCGTAGAGGCGACACCGAATGAGGTGGGAGGCTATCGTCTGTCCATCTCCAGAGGAATCGATGGGGAAAAGATTCAAAGGGGAGTTGGTGCAGCCTTGCTGGCCAGGCAGCCGGATAGCGAGCTGTTCTTTGACCGCGCCAGCGGCACGATTTCCGTAAGGAGAAAAGAGTTAGCATCCGAGTCTTCCGGCACCCTTTTATGGACAGGTACGATTCAGGCGATTGAGTCCTTTGGGCGAGCGGCCGTTGGTGGACTGAAGCTGAGCTGGGAGGCCCAGGAAGCGGAGTCGATTTACGGGCTAGGCGAACGCTTCAACGGGTTTGATCAGTATGGCAAGAAATGCGAGATGTGGATCCTGGATGTGCCGGGCGGATGTCCGGACCTTTCCACGAGCTATTTCTGCGCGCCGGTAGTGTACAGTTCACGGGGATACGGTCTGTTCGCCGAATCCAACCCTGAGGGGGTTTTCAATTTCAACAGCAACGGCTGTGGATCGCACTCCTACGCCCGCGCGGGAGAGTCGTTGGCGTTGCATATCGTTTTTGGCAATAACCTCAAAGAGCTTGTGCGCAAGAGAGGAGTCTTGTTCGGTCCGTTTCGAGGAATACCGGACTGGGCGTGGGGACCATGGATCAGCCGCAACAGCTACGAGACTCAGAACCAGGCCATTGAGGTGTTGGAGGCGATGTTCAGCAGGCATCTGCCGGTCGCGGTGATAGTGCAGGAAGCGTGGAAGGGTTTGTCCGACAAGGGACACTTTCATGACTTTTCCCCAACCCGTTGGCCAAACACGGACAAGTACTTCGAACACTGCAAGGAGCACGACGTACGCACGGCTTTGTGGCAGGTTCCCATCCTGCATCCGTCATCCCCTCACTACCAGAAGGCGGCGGAAAGCGGCTACCTGGTGCGAGATCCACAGGGTAACGTAAGCCATAGGGAGAACTGGTTAAAGGGTTTTGCCAATATCGATTTTACAAGTAGAGAAGCCTGCCAATTCTGGGCAAACTTACTGCGTGACGAAGTGCGCATGGGCGTGTGCTCTTTCAAGGTTGACGATGGAGAGGACATAAAGCCGACTGATCTGTTTTCTGACGAACGGCGAGGTTGGGCGATGCACAATGACTACTCGACCCTGTACAACCTTGCCACGATGAAGGCATTTGACGATGAGGGGGTGGAGGGTCTCCTGTGGGCGCGAAGTGGCAGTGTGGGGATCGAACAGAGTCCGGCCCTGTGGGCGGGAGATCAATACGCAACGTGGGAGCAGATGCGAAGCCTGCTGCCAGCCGGTCTATCGACGTCAATAAGTGGCATGCCCTTTTGGGGGCACGATATTGGCGGATACATGCTTACTCCGTCCAAAGAATTGTACATGCGTTGGCTGCAGTTCGGCACATTCAGCCCGCTGATGCAATACCACGGGATCACTCCGAGAGAGCCATGGTTTTTCGGAAAGACCGCGGAGAAGTGTTACGCATTTCTTACTTCGCTCCGCATGGCACTTCGTCCCACGCTCATCAGCCTGGGCAAAGAGGCGGCCTCTACGGGGATTCCTATAATGCGTCCAATGACGATGGAGTTTCCCAATGACCCGCGGTTTGTAGCGGAAGAGACTCAGTATATGCTGGGTCCCGATCTGCTGGTGGCTCCGATACTGGAAGAGGGAGCAGCGGGAAGATCCATTCTCATTCCTGAGGGCAAATGGCAGCACTTGCTCTACCCTCTGGAGTATGATGGACCGGCCGAGATCGAGCTACCAGTAGGCTATCTGGACACACCTGTGCTGGTACGGCATGGCGCTGCGCTGGAGGTGGAATTGGAGGAAGGAGCGGATTGGGGAGAGTGGCATGCAAATGCGGGGCACAGCGTGCGCAGGTTCGATTCATCGCGAGCTGTTGTTCGCAATCTCCAGACACCGGTAGGTGCCAATGCGTTGCGTGGCTCGGCACGAGTCGGTTTTGAGTGCGACGAGGATGTAGCCGAGAAGTTGGTGATCCGTGCATCGAAACCAGGCGATGGCAATCTTGCTAATCGTCCAATATTGGAGGGCTCCGCCGGTCACTACTTCTTTCGACTACCAACATCCAATGGGATCCCACTAAACGGTCTTCGACAGAAGTTCGCGATTCTGCTGCGACAATCTACGGGCGGCGAGCAGGTGCTCTTCGCCGGGTCCGTGCAATGGGAATCTCCTATCAGCATGGCCTCTCAGGTGCGGGGTCCGGTTGTGGTGGAACCTGGAACATATGACCTCGTTACTACACTGAGCAACACGAGCGACAAGCCGGTAGATTTGGTCGTGCATGCTCGTTCTACGCCCGCAGAGCAAATCACTCCGGAATCACATAGCTTGGCTCTTCCACCATTCGGCAATGCAGAGGTAAGCTGGAAGGCGTCGGTTACAGCCGTTCAAGGTGTCCTGAGCACATCAATCGAGATCGAGGCTGTTCGTGACGGACTCAACCTGGCGAACAATGACCTATTCCTATCGCCTCCTCTGACTTGGGCAGTTGTCGGTCCATTCACCGCACCGGCTCAGACGGCACACCACCTAGCCTACCCTCCGGAGTGGTCCATTGACGCTCACACTTGCTACCAATCGCAGAGCAGCATCCTGCAGTGGAAGCAGGTGGCAAAGGAATCTGTGTTGGAGCAGGAGGGATTGAATTTTCACGCATTGTGTGGGCGGACGAAGGAGGCCGCCGCCTACGCATTCACCCGCATATGGTCGGAGGAGCCCTGCTGTGCGGAGCTGCGTTTGGGCTCGGACGACACGGTCACCGTTTGGGTCAATGATCAACGCGTTCATGACCACGAGATATATCGGGCGGCGGAATGGGATCAGGAGGTAGTTCCCGTGCACCTTCATGGCGGGACAAACACGATAATGGTCAAAGTGTGCCAGGAAGTGGGTCACTGGCAAATGTTTGCCAGGCTATCGGCCTGTGATTCGGAGACGGTTCCGGTGGTGACGGACGGATTCAGCGATTTTGGCGATTTCGCGGAGGACCGGCAACCGCAGGGGCGTCCGCTGCGAGCTCCGCGCCCGCTTTCATGGTACGTAGCGACGCCACTCGACAGTGCAAAAGCCAACCAGATCGTCGACGAATCACTTCTGAGCTTGATGGAAGAGAGCACAAGCTGGCCACCTTCGATGCCGGGTTTGCATTGGCAATCTGCGGATGCAGCAATGAGGGCGGACGGCACCTTGGACTTGAATCGCGTGTTTGCGGGCGTTGACACATCCGCCTATGCCGCCGCGACGTTGTGGGTTGGCCAAGAGACTCCGGTGCGTCTGGCATGCGGGTCCGATGACGGTATGACCTTATGGCTCAATGGGGAGCAGTTGATCAATGTCGACGAACCTCGTCACTTTCGTCATGTTCAGCACGAAGTTGACGGTGTTCTGCGACAAGGCGAGAACAGGATCCTGGTAAAAGTTTATCAAGAGCAAGGTGAGTGGCTCCTTCGTGTTATTCCCTGGGATACATCACAATTGCCTTATCGCGTACTGGAACAGCAATGATAGGAAGAACAGATGACTGATATGCGGACCCACTCGACGGGGAATCTTTGGTTTGCCATGCCACGGATCACAGCACCTCCGGGCGGCCTGAACCGATTGGCCTTCCTGATGATGGCTCACAGGGGTTTGATCGAGTTGACTTCAGGAGGAACGAAGCCCTGGCTGGCAGCGGACGCCCAGGTTGGTGACCAATCGCTCTTTGCTGGGGCGAGCGCCCGAGCGGCTCTTGACTGGATTCCCACATTCGTGGGCAAGAGTGAAGATCATCAGGCCAGTCTCACATGGCTTGCTCCTCATGACGAGCGTGGATGGTGTTGTCGAATGGAGGTGAAGAACACCTCATCAAAGCCGTTTACGGTTCGGATGTCATACACTTTGAGATGGGGAGAAACCAGGGTTTCGACATACGTAGCCGAACCTCTTGAGGGGTGTATCGCTCTTGATCCTGACGGATGGGGAGGGGGTATCGGCCTTGCATGGGTTACACAGCGAACGGAGTTTGCTCTCGGTATTGGGTGTAACCCCGACGGAGTCATGAAGCTGGCAGTCATCGACGGCGATTCCGGTCAAGAGGCGTGGTCAGGGGATCCGACACAGGGGAAACTGCGGCGTTTCGACAGGGAAAAGACACTAGTCTTGAGTATCGACAGGGAAATTACCGTTGCCCCGAGTGAGACGGAGATTCTGGACCTATTCATGTCCGCGGCCCAGGATATCAAGGCTGCATGTCTTGACGCGCGGTACTTCGGAGAGATGGGCTTCGAGCGGTTGCGTATATCCACTCAGTGCCAACTGGACAAGCTCAACGCCAATATTCCAGAAGCGATTGGCGGGCACGAATCGTTGGGGCCACTGGTGCGCCGCAACCGTCTTTTCTCGTACTTCTACAGTCTGGGCAGAACGCTGGATACAGAGGAGATTTGCCCGGTCACCTCTCGGTCAAGCGACTATTACGTGTCAGCCGCATATTGGGATCGCGATTCCCTGTTGTGGAGTTTTCCGACAATACTGCGAATGGATCCCTTGATGGCCGCGGAGATGATGCGTACTGCCTTCGGTCGGCAAGGGCGGAACATCGGCATTCACTCTCGTTTCATAGACGGATCCATGTATGAGCCGGGGTTTGAGCTGGATGAACTCTGTGCTCCGGTACTGGCATTGGATCGCTATATCCAGCATACAGGCGATTGGGGAATAATAGAATCGATACCTTTTGACGCGCGGCGTAAGCAGATAGAACACATACTTGCGTCACGTCGCCACCCAGATATTGCACTATTCAGTACTGACTATCTACCAACCGACGACCTTGCTCAACTGCCTTATTGCATCTATGACAATGTCCTGGTGTGGGCGATGTGCGGTGCGTTCGAGCGAATAGCTCAGCATCGAGCCGACAAGAGCATGCTGCGATATTGGTCATCGCTGCGTGAGGAGGTTGGGCGAGCAATTCGCGAGCATGGCGTCATAGAGTGTGACGGAGAAAGGATGTTCGCCTGGTCCACTGATCTATCAGGGAAACATCGCCTCTATGATGAGCCGCCGGGAAGCTTAACACTGCTGCCTTGGTTGGGTTTCTGCCGACATGACGATCCGGCATACCAAAGCACGTTGGGATGGATTTACTCTTCTCGGAACAAGCACTACTACGCGGAGGCTGATGAGGTCGGCTGTCTGCACGAACCGCACCCATGGGTATTGGCAATTGCAAACAGCCTCCTGGTTCCAAGCCGGCGAGCTGCCGCACTCAGCTTGCTGAAACGTTCTCGCATGGACGATGGAATTGCCTGTGAAGCGATCGACGAGAAGACGGGGATTGTTGTCAGTGGTAATCATTTTGCCACATGCGCTGGTTTCCTGAGTAATGCGCTGGTAGAGTCGGCAATGGAGAATTCCGGATTCGATTCGGATCAGCACCACCGTTCGTGTTCAAGAGGCGACAAAGTAAGTTAGAGCAAGCTTTGATCAAGAGTGGCGTCTGAACGGCGGTTCGCGGTGCGTTTTCGTTATTTGGCATCTTACGTGGACGTGCAACGTTGCAGCGTTTGGCGTTGATGCGCAGCTGTTATGGCGATCCTGCCGATCTGATCAATAAGATGGGCACAGCAGCAATTGCTCCTGTGCCCAATGCACCTGTCCCTCACATTTGAAAACCCAGAGTAAGCTCTCTTCAAGAGCGGCGTCTGAAGCCCTGTTTTCTCCAGTAGGCTTTCCCTGTTGGACGCTGCGCTTGTACCTGCAACCGTAAGAACATCCCACAGGAAGTGCCAAATGCACGTGACTACTGTCTGGTAGCCGTCCAGTTTCCCTGCATCATGGCGTACTGATCCTCGTAGGTGCCCGAAGCCTGCCCGTTTACTGTGACAGTCCCGTAGTATTCACCGCCGGCGAATTCTCCTTGCGCGTCGGAGTCGGCCATGTAGAGATTTCCGGTGGCATCGACTTGACCTGCAAGGGAGAAGTCACCATTTGCCCAACTAGCCGTCCCGGTGATGTTCCCCTCACTGGAAACTGTGAAGACGAAATCGTGCACGAGATCATCTGGATCTCCAACATGAGCATCATAGGTTCCGGCGAAAGCGGCGACACCCTGTTGGGCTTGGCCTTGGCCGTCAGTTGCATCACCTTCGTCAGCGTTGTTCTGGTTTGCCTGCTGCTCATCGAACGCCGGCGGCAATGCTTCACCCTGCAGGGCATTGTCCCTAAAAAGCCCCACCAGGTAGTCCAGATGGAATACGTGAACTCCGAAGTTGTTGTCCGCAACAGTCGTTCGATCCTGCTTGAGGTTTCCGTTTTCATCTATGCTGACAATCACCTTGACGGTACCAGCGTTGTTGGCAGCTATGACTTTTCCACAATGTACGATTGCCGAACCGCTTGCACCGGCAGAGGTAGGTAGTTGATGCTGGATAATGTCGGTGTTGGTTGCATCTACAAGAACGTCCTGTTGATAGGAACGAAGTGCGGTAATGGCTCCTGTGAGCGCAGTGGCCTGCGGCACAGTCTGTCCCGGAATTACCGGTGCTACCTTCTCCACATCACCTGGAAAACTAGTAGCGTACACGGCATCGCCGGGCTGGATATCGGCAACATCCTCCTCTGTGGCAAGATCCAGCCACTCGGTCATTTCCTCCTTGGTGGTGAAGAGCGCGACATCCGGTGTAGAGGTGGACTTGCCCGTTTGGTAGTCAGGATGGATCAGTGCCCGCGTGAGCTCAAGAACCTGCCCTGTTCCATGCTGTACGGCATAAGCCTGGACTACTCGAACTTGTTTGCCGGCATCGAGAACACCGCGCGCGACGTGGCCGTTGGTGGCAAGCAGTCGTCGGTCAATGGCAAATGCCGTGCCCACAGAGTAGTATCCGAGTTCGTTGTTGCCGAGCTCGTAGGCGACGCCAATCGCGTAGGTCGTGGGAAGCATTTTCGAGAATGTATCTTGAGCGTTGGGGCACGATCCGCTGCGATTGCTGGGCGATCCGGCAGCTGGTCCAACGCCTGAGTTGCAGCCCGCAGCCCCGACAAGTGCGACGGTAACGAACGATAAGAACACTCCGGCCCGAGCGTTGATTGACGGCATGACAGCTCTCCTATGTTCAATGCGTATACTCTGTTCAAGGCCCATTCGCCCCAGATGGACCGGCGCGTGATGGCGCATGTCCTCTGGGCTACCAATAGTACAAGCGTCAATCAGGGCTGGGCGCTTCGCATTAGTTTGGGGCAAGTTGGCGGCCCGATTGGGCATCCGCTCGAGGCTTGACGACGAGGATCAGCACTGGAAACACCATGGCGTCGCCAGGACAAGCGTGATTAGAGTACAGAGCATGGACAACCCGAACCAGCCAAACAACCTAATATAACATAATCATGAGTAGCCATCTGGCACGATGATGGTGGTTTGAGGAATCCGATTGGACATCTGATGTCTGAGTGGTCGACACATAGATACTGGAGCGAGCCCTATTCAGGCGCAGCGTGTAGCCCGTTCTCTTTGCGGGGACTTTCATTGGTTGGCGCTACTCTTGGATGGCAAGCGCTCCAAGCTGGTGCGCGCGGTGCGCGGTCAAAGTTGGTCAGTCAGCCCCAGATACGGAGATGCTCTGTGAAGGCTTCAATGAGAACGATAACAATCGGTGCCATCACGATCAGCGTGGCAGTCATGATAGTTGTGGGATGCAACACCATGTTCAACCTTCCAGCAACGACTGGACAGGCAAACGATGCATGCGGCGGAACTACAGGAGTCACTTGCGGAACGGGGCTCTACTGCATGTACGAAACCGGTCAATGCAACGAAACAGATACGATTGCGGGCACATGCCAGGAGATACCGACGACGTGCGCTCAGTGGTACGACCCGGTGTGCGGGTGCGACGGGGAGGATTATGCAAACGAGTGTTCGGCTGCTGCTGCCAGCGTCAACATTGAGACGAATGGTCCATGTACAGGCAACCACGATATCTGTGGCGGCATCCAGGGGCTGCAGTGTTCGGATGGCTACTTCTGCCTCTTCGAGACGGCCGCTTGCGGGGCAGGTGACGCAACCGGTGTGTGCATTGAGACGCCAGACGTGTGCTCGCAGGAGGTAGTGCCCGTGTGTGGGTGCGATGGCGTGGAGTACTCCAATGAATGCGAAGCGTGGATGGCCGGAACCAGCGTGAACAACGTGGGAGAGTGCGAAGAGGAGGAAGAGCAGATCTGTGGCGGGCTTCTCGGGCTACTTTGCAGTGACGGGGAGTATTGCATGTATGACATTGGGCTTTGCGGTGATGATACTTCGACTGGGATTTGTGAGGAAATCCCGGAAGAGTGCAGCGATGTATATGACCCGGTATGCGGCTGCAACGGATTGACATATAGCAACGCCTGTGAAGCTGCGGCGGATGGAATCAACATCAATACGAATGGCACGTGCCTGGAGCTACCGGAATAAGGGAGGCAGAGTAGCCAAGCGTCTCAGGAAAGGCGTCCAAAGCTCGATCTGCATTTGATGACAGCAGGCAGGGTCCCGAGTAGCGAAGCAGGATCGGGCAACGCGGAGGGCTTGTGTCCGGGGCCAAGCGAGCGACTGCGCCCACCACGGCACCATTGTGTTTGGGATTGACACCCCTTGGGGCAGGATTAGACTGATTCAAGTAAGGAAACTGGGAAAAGGCATGACAGGAGCAAGCCCAATGCCCGAAAGCTCACCTCACCTGACTGTGCAGAAGCAGGATTCCATTGATATTGTTCATTTTGCGGATCGCAAGATCCTTGAGGAGTTGTGTATCCGGGAAATAGAGGACGAACTGTCAACGCTGGTATCTGGCACGCCGGCGATCAAGCTTCTCCTGAACTTTTCCAATGTGGAGCATTTGTCCTCTGCAGCTTTGGGAATGCTGATCAACCTCAAGAAAGAGGTAGAGAAGAGTGGAGGCAGTTTGAAGCTCTCAGATATCCGTCCGCAGATTTACGAGGTCTTCAAGATCACACAGCTCAGCAAGTACTTTGATATTCACGGTACAGTTAGCGAGGCGCTTGGACGATTCTAGGGCGCCTTCCTGGTGGGTAGAGGAAGTAGCGAGAGGCCTGTGCCGGTATTGGGCTATTCGGCTGGGTTTCCAGAGCAAGCTCTATTCGAGTGTAGCGTTTGACGCCTGGTTTTCTCCGGTAGGTGCTCTTGTTTTGACACTACGCCTGGTCTAATAACGCAATGATGCGTTGAACGCGACAAGATGTCACGATATGGCCGTTGCTGACCCGCACAACGAAGACACCTACAACGTCATCGAAATACCAAGCACTCTCGCTGACGCCAAGTATCCGGAATCGCGCATAATCGACGAAGTACACAGCTGCGATTACGACGAGGACTCGACGTTCGCTATCAAGCTCGCACTCGAAGAGGCGATGACCAACGCTGTCCGTCACGGCAACAAGTGTGATCCGGATAAGAAGGTGACGGTGCGTTACGTGGTAACTCCTGAAATGACGGTAATCTGTGTGCGAGATGAGGGCACAGGCTTCCGCCCGTGCGGCATACCCGACCCCACAAGTCCTGAGAGGTTATCACTGCCATGTGGCCGCGGAATAATGTTGATGCGTGCTTACATGAGCGAGGTTGAGTATCGCCACGGTGGCCGGGAGGTTCGCATGGTCAAGAGAAACGATCGGGCCGGCAAAACGCATCCCAAGACAGAGTAACGATGAGCAGGGTCACGGTAGAGTTCAGCGGAACGGTCCAGGGCGTGGGTTTTCGCTATACTGCAAGTCGGGTGGCTCAGCAATACGATGTCACAGGCTATGTGCGCAACTGTGCAGACGGCACAGTCGAGCTTGTTGCCGAGGGTACAAGGGATGAGCTGGACGCCTTCATTTCGTCGGTGCAAGGGGCCATGAGCGGATGTATTAGTGATTCCAGGAGTTCGTACTCGCAAGCGACCGGAGAGTACGCGCGGTTCGACATTCGCCTTTGATGTGGTGGGTGCTTCTCCCGGCGTCGGATTAGTTTACTACGGGCCAGCCTCCCCAAGGGCTGAGCACTTGACGGGCTCGCACTGTTGCGGTGCAGCTGCGGCGATGGCGGCAAGTAGTCTGGCTCGATTGATGGGTTTCGTGGTGTAGGCATCACATCCAGCATCTAGGCATTTCCGGCAATCGTTGGCCATAGCATATGCTGTCAGAGCGATAATGGGCGTGGTCACACCTGCCTCACGAAGTCGTCTAGTTGCCTCGTACCCATCCATAACAGGCATCATCATGTCCATGAGCACAACATCGTGGGGAGTATCTGACTGAAGTGCTGCCAGCGTTTTATCAACCCCCTCCTGACCATCAGCAGCGACATCCACTATCGCCCCTGCTTTTTGCAGCATGAATCTGATAAGCTTCTGGTTATCTTCACCGTCCTCTACCAGAAGAATCCTGTGCGTCAAACTGCCAACGAACGGCTGATCGTATTGCCAGGTCGATTCTCTTGATTCCACCTCAGACTCTTGGGCCGCTCTGGTGGGAAGCAACAGAGTGAATGCGCTCCCTCGTCCGGGAGTACTCTTCACAGTCAGTTCTCCACCCAGAAGGCCAGCAAGCTTCTTGCTTAGCGATAAGCCCAACCCTGTCCCACCGTACTTACGCGCGGTAGCGGCAGTAGCTTGTCCGAAAGGATCGAAAACGCGACTGATGTGGTCCTTGTCTATCCCTATGCCGGAATCTTCCACTTCAAAGCTGATCTTGTCATTGCCGGCTCTGTCCAATATCCGACGAACAACCAAGCGAACATACCCACTGTCGGTGAACTTGATTGCATTACCCATCAGGTTCAGGAGAATCTGGCGCAGCCTTGTCGGATCGGTTGAAATAGCAATCGGAATCGACCCAATTGATTTTTGCTCAACACGCAACCCTTTCTGCTCACCACGCACTCGCATTAGATCATAAACATCCTTCAATAACACAGACAGGTGTGTGGGTATAATCTCTAATTCCAGCTGGCCCGATTCCATCCTTGCGGAATCCAGTATCTCGTTTATCAATGTCAGCAGATGCTGACAGTTGCGGTGGATCGTGGCAAGCGAGTCTCTCTGTTCGTCGGAGAAAGCCACAATGCTACGATCCTCCTGCAGCAACTCTGTGAACCCCAAAATGGCTGTCATCGGCGTTCGGATCTCATGGCTCATATGGGCCAGGAAATCGCTTTTTGCTTTGTTAGCCTGTTCCGCCATCAACTTGGCCTTGAGCAATTCTTCATTCTGCTTAACCAACTCAGCGTGGGCCAATTCGATCTCTTTCGTCCGATCAGCAATCATTCCCTGCAGCTGATTCGACTTAATCAATGCCTTCCTCTGGGTATTCCATTTCTCAGTAAGAGCGGAGGCAAGTTGTCTCACTTCAACTGCATCAAACGGCTTCTTGAGAATAAGCAGTCGATCGGTGCACCCCAGACGCTCAATGGTCTCCATCCACGAGTAGTCGGAATAGGCTGTGCAAATAACCGTTTGAAGATAGGCGTCCACTTTCCATGCCCGAGTTATGGTCTCGATCCCATCCCACCCCGGCGGCATCCTCATATCAACAAATGCCAAGGCGTAGGGACATCCCTCATTCCACGCCTTCTCAATCATCTCCAATCCCTGCTCGCCCTGTGTAGCAGAATCGATAGCGAATCCCAGTTTCGAAGAGAATGCCTCACTGCATCCGAGAAACGACGCTTCGGCATCTCCGTATTCACCATTCAATGTGAGATTGGAGAGGATTCTTCGAAAATCCTCATGTATCTGTTCATTGTCATCAATGATCAGGATTCGTTGGTTCTTGCCATCGACCATCGGGCAACTTCCGTGCACAAAACGAGTTAAGCAAGACTAGGCCGGTTAATACAAACAACCACAAGAAATCAGCCTGTCTCCTGTAGTTTTTCCCCAGAAGGGACAAATGCGTCCTGGGTTTCACATCCCCCTGTTCGTTCCAACGCTCCGCGAATAATCCGCTGAGCATCCACAGCCCCACTGGCCATCAGAATCGTCATCGACTCATCCGGCTTGGCTGCGTTCTCAACGTCCTCCACCAAACTCGTCAAAATCAGAACAGGGAGAAGTCGCCACACAGGATCTCTGTGTAATCTCTTGAGAAACCTGGAACCGTCGCTGCCAAGCTGAGAAAGGTCGATGATTACCATCTGAGGGTTGTTTTCAGCCAGCAGGCGCACGCCCTCCTCCGGTGTCTCTGCAGCATGCACTATCAGTCCTGCGACTGCCAGTGCTTGCTTCACACTTTGGTGAGAACTGGAATCAGCGTCCACATAAAGCACCTGATCTGTGTGATCATTGCTCATTTGTGAAACTAATCGTCGGAGTTCATCGCCGTCTGAGTTTCTCGGAGCGAATCGGTGCGGACCTCTGCGACTCGACGATGATTCGCCTTGCCTCTGTATTGAAACAAGCGTCACGGGAATGTGTCGCAAAATCGGATGCTCGCGCAAATCTCGAGACACTCGCCGTCCACGAATAATGGGAACGCAAATGTCCAACAGCAGGACATTAGGGTGAAGTTCCGCAGTCTTTGCCGCTGCAGTCGCTATGTCATTTGCCAAGACAACGTGGTGCCCATGATGCTCAAGGGACTGCTTTGCGGAGACAAAGGACTCTGGATCATCTTCTGCACAGAAGATCACCAACTGCTTAGTAGGTTTCCAGGAATCGTTGGAGTCAGGTCTCATCGAACTTTCTCCCTCGACGTTGCATGGGAGATAAACGGAGAACTCGCTGCCCCTTCCGTGCTCACTCGACACGACTATACAGCCGCCATGCATCTCAACGTAGCGATCGCTGATTGCCAAACCGAGCCCGGTGCCACCAACCTGGCGGATTCGACTCTCGTCAAGCTGGGAGAATTTTCCAAACAACAACTGAAGCTCAGACTCCTTGATTCCCACTCCGGTATCACGAACGGTGATACACACTGCGTCGCGTACACCTGCATGCTGTGCCTGACTGACGACGACGCTCACAGTTCCCTCTCGAGTGAATTTGATTGCATTAGAAATCAGGTTAGTTAGCACCTGGCGGATTTTCGTGATATCTGCGCGCAGTTTTACTGGTTCGGGAGGCAAATCCACGACAAGCTCGACCGGCTTCTCATCAACTAGCGACTTCAGCTGAGATGCAACATCCCTCACAGCCTGAACCACATCAAAAGTGGAGAGCTCAAGAGGCACTTTTCCCGCTTCCACTTTTGAGAAATCCAATATACCATTGATCAACCCGAGAAGATGATCCGCATTCTTGGCGACAGTCATCAACGCATCCAACTCGCGTGCAGCCAGTTCATCTCCAAGCCGCTTTAGCAGTCTATTGGTAAAGCCAATAATAGAGTTCATCGGTGTGCGCAATTCGTGAGACATGCTAGCCATGAACGTAGCCTTGGCAGCACAAGCCTGCTCCGCCTGCTGCTGAGCTTGCTCTGCCGTTTCTCTTGCGAGGACAAGCTCCTCATTGTTCTTCTCAAGCTGCTGGTTTGAGAGCCTTAGTTCCTCCACGGCTCGCGAGAGTGCCCGGCGAGCGCGTACTGCTTCTCTGGACAACTGCCACTTCTCAGTAAGCGCCGTCGCCAGTTGTTGAACCTCTATGGGCTCAAAGGGTTTCTTGAGAAGTAGCAACTGGTCGGTTTGCCCGAGGGACGCGCGAATCTCCGCCCATGAGTAGTCAGAGTACGCGGTGCAGATTACTGCCTGAATCTGAGGGTCAATCTCCCACATTCGAGAGATTGTCTCAAGGCCATCCCAACCGGGCGGCATGCGCATATCAACGAAGGCAAGAGAATACGCTCGACCTTCCTTGTTGGCAGCTCGCACCATTTCCACGGCCTCCTGCCCTTGCATGGCAGAATCTATCTGCAGGCAGACGTGCGGCGAAAAAGTCACTTTGTCGGCGAATAGCGCCATCTCCACATCGCGCAGAGCATTGTTTTCCGTAGTGCATCCAAGCACCTTGCGGAAGTCTGCATGGATCGTCTCATTGTCATCAACGATCAGGATACGATGACAGTGTTCACCGGGCATAGAGTGTCCTTCTTGATTAACTCAGCACACAGCATCACACGTCTGAGACGAATCCACTTCATCTGCTGGAATGGCGTTCATCGTCCCAGGCCACGAAGAATGCGCGCACACTTGTGCTTACTGCATCAGATAGAACTTCAGCAGGTAATTCGGTGCACAACAAAGACTTCTGGAAGGAATTGTGAAAGGTACTAACTGTAGCGGATTGCCGCACTGCCAAGGAAGGTTTGTTCATTGTGTGTTTAGTAAACGCCTCTGACATTACAGCCGTTGGAATGCTGTGGGACAGATAACATTAATAATGAAGAACAGAATCAGCCCGGCGATCTCACCAGCATATGGTCTGAAGTCTCGTGGAACAAGCGATCTGGAGCACACAAGTTGGGATGGTCTTTTGAGGTGCCTGTAAGCAGCTCTGCAGCTGAATGGCCCACGGCGTAAGACGAAGTCACACCATGGCCACCAAGGCCTGCAACATGGAATAGGGATTCGCATCGAGGGTCGAAACCGATAACAAACCTGCGGTCTTCACAGAAGGTTCTTTGGCCAGCCCAGTAGGTCTTAATCGGCAAATCCCTCAAACTCGGCTGCAGATCGTTCATAGCGTGTGCAAGATCATAACGAACGTTGTGGTCCAGCCGATAGTCGCCAGGCTCCGCTCCACGTTCGTCGCAGACACACAGAAGGAGCCCACCATTCTCCGGCCGGAAGTATAACCCATTCTTGATATCCCAGACTATGGGCCACTCGCGACCAATTGACTCAATTGGGGGAGTCTGAAAGAGATGTCGCCGCAAAGGCTTCATTGGCAAATCGCCAACCATACCCGCCCAAGGACCGGCGGCATTCACCAAGATCCGGGCGTGAATCGTCCCATTATTCGTCTCGATCGATACTCCCCGATCATCAGACCGCCAAGAACGCAACTCCGTATTACACAGCAATCGCTGTCCTCGCAGGTAGGTTTCCAGAAGCGCTGCCGTCTCGACAACACCATCGTCTGGACACCATAGTCCGTGGCCGGTCGCCAATGGGAAGTAGACTGCAACGTTATCGTCACCCATCCCGAGCAATACACTTCCGCACTTGCGAAACGGGCACAAGTCACCTTGCCGGATCGCTCGAGCCCCTCTGGTGGTGAACTCCTGAACGACATCGTCTTCGACAACCTCGCGGATCATGGACGCATTCAGGCCCGAAGAATGCTGCCCAGGAAGCGGTTCTTTCTCGAGGATAAGCACATCCCGAACACCGCGTTTCCGCAAGTGGTAGGCAGTGGCCGCGCCAGCCATCCCCGCACCAACTATCACAAACTCCGCCTTCATGATGCCTCTGTCACCGGCTCAGAATCCTATAGTACTCATCGAGTTTATCTGATTCAGGAGCATTTGCCAGCAGAGGGGATCCGATGCGAGTGCCGCATGAAGGCAAGTCTCACTGCCACTACAGTTCATGCCGAACCCGTTTCCGGTCGCTTTTGGTTGGAGCTGCAGCTAGCAGCCAGTGCCTGCCAGATCGCAGCAGACAGTTGCTCGCCACCGCAGGGCTTAATGAGGCAGCGATCTCCGTCCACGGCTAATGTGAGCCCCTGTAAATGGTCGCGGATGATTCCGGCATCGCTTCCAGTTAAGAATATGACCGGCACTCTAACCGCCCCGTGCTCATCTCGAATATGTTGACAGACAGCAAAGCCATCACTGCCCGGCATATCAACGTCGAGAAGAACAGCATCAGGAAGAGCGTTATCAAAGACGCGCTTCGCGGATTCGCCATCATTGGCCGTGACCACATCAAAGCCCATATTGTTCAGACGGATTCCAACTGCTTGAGTAAACCCAATATCATCGTCCGCCAGAAGGACTGTTGGCCTTTGTCTTAGCATAGTTTTTCCTCTGCACCAGCTTTAACTGCAGATCGAGACAGCCGTTTGTCATAGCATACGATTCATCAGAATGGAGCGGCATGTAATCTGAAAATGACGTGCCAGGAAGATGATGAGTATGTCCAAGATGGCAATGTTCGCTTCAGCAAAACGAGGCGCTACTTCTTGCCAGCATCTCTCTGCAATCGAAAGAACTGCTGAAGAAGTTCCCGGCTAGCATCAGCTGCTACTCCCGGCACCAACTCCACCTGATGATTGGTGCGAGGATCGGTAACGATTTGGAAGAGAGAACCACAAGCACCGAACTTGGGATCGGCAGCTCCGAAAACCACGCGGTCTATGCGGGCGAGAACAGTTGCTCCGGCACACATCGGACAAGGCTCCAGTGTGCAGTAGAGAGTCGCTCCACCAAGCCGCCAATCGCCAACTGCAGCAGCAGCGGCCGTTATCGCGAGCAACTCAGCATGAGCAGTGGGATCACGAAGCATTTCCTTCTGGTTGTGGCCGCGACCAATGATTCTACCCTCTTTCACTATAACAGCCCCGATGGGTACTTCATCCTTTTCGAAGGCCATAACAGCCTCATCCAGCGCTGCGAGCATGTAGCGTTCATCGTCGTTCATGCGGAAGATTGTACCACAGTCGGCACACGATGCTTGCCTCAGCCCGGGTATTGCATCTGGTGCTGAGGATGCGTAATCGATAATCCACGGTTGTATCGGTCGTTGACAGATGCCGATAACTAAGATGGCGAATCCGCGCGCGGATTGCCCTGAGTGGAGCAAGCTCTATTCATGTGTAGCGTCTGCCCTCCGGTTCTCTCCGGTAGACTTTCATGCTGGACGCTGCGTTCTAACGTGTAGCTCTCCAGCACGCTGGCAGTGCGGATTGGGTGAAGGTGTGACTGAGTTCACTATGATCAAATACGCCCTTGGCGGTTTGGCCGGATGTGCGTTGATGGCACTGGCGGGCTGTGGAGAGCAACCAGGACCGGCGACTCCATCTGTGGCCGACAGCATTCCCCTTTATCCGATTTCCGAGACCCACTACGAGAAAATCTACATCTACATCGGCCAGGAGATTCCCATCACGTGGACGGCTGATGTTGCGACGAGCGGCCTGAAGCTGCTCTATACGAATGTCGAGACGGAGGCGCAGACTGAAATCTCATCAGAGGTGACGGGAACGACATACGCGTGGACAGTGCCCACAGGCCTGGAGAGTGAAACCGAATACCGGCTACAGGCAATGGCCGACGTTGGCACATCGGGAACGCCAGAGGTAGTAGCGGCCAGTCCACCGATTAACATCACAGATCCTCCCGACGGCAGTACGAACGGCATTGAGCCCGTGGCATGCAATTCCAATGGCGACTGTGATGACTCGCTCTTCTGCAACGGAGTAGAGATCTGCACAAACGGTATTTGCTCTAATGGCACACCACCCTGCGCAGAGCCACTGGCTTGCTACGAAGCCGGCGATATTTGCATGGGAAGTTCCTGCGATGTGGATGGCGACTGCATCGATCCTCTGCACTGCATTTCTCAAGTATGCACAATCATAGACGTCGGCAGTAATGACTTGCATAGTTATGCTACAGATGGAGAGACAGGCGAGGAGATCGATTTTTCTGAACCGCTTGTTGTGGGGCAGGCGATTCTGCTGACAGCACCATCAAGTTCAGCCGGCGGCACAGCTAAAACAACTGCGAATTCATGCAGTTGTGCTTGGCAGGTCGATCCGACAACAGCGGGCTCATTCGACGAAACGAACGTTTGCAGTACTGGTTTTACAATAGAAGAGGATGGTCTCTTAACTTTCGCCTTGACCGTCGTCTGCAACGGCACAACGAACTCGTTCTCCCAAGGCGGAGCCGCGATTCAACCGCCACCACCTACATCGTGCACAGGCGATTCAGACTGTGATTCCGATGAAGTCTGCAGCAACGGATTCTGTGCAACGGCTCCTACCCCGGCACCAAGCATAGAGATTCTTGAAGAGTCCCCTATGGCTCCATTTGTCGTTCGATTTGACATGCGTCTCAAGGACGAAAACGGGAAGATCATTCCCGAAGGAGTGACAGGCGAGAACTTCATCGTATACGAGAACGGGGAGTTTCTGGATTTGACAGAGACAAACCAATTCGTGACGCCAGCACCGAATCTTCCACTACGAATAGTCCTTGTGCTGGACTACACAAACTCGATGGCCATGGCCTCTGCCATACCGTCCATGATCAGCGCGGCGCAATCGTTCGTGCAGGCAAAGCACTTCACCGCCACTCATCAGATAGGCATCGTCGAGTTTCATGACCGAGGAGACGTTGACTCCGGATTTAGTACGTCAATAACACTGACGGATATGGACTCGAACGGCAAGGAAACGATCGCCAATGCCATACCGGCATCCGGAACACTAGAAAACGGCCTGACGCGCGTATGGGATGCAATTGACTTGGCCATCACCATGCTTGGTGAGCCAGAGCGCAAAACTGGTGAAGTGCAGGCGATTGTGTTTCTGACAGACGGTCACGACACGACCAGTGAGCTGACCTCGTCGGAGTTGATCGAAGCGGCGACCGAGGCCAATATCAAGCTGTACCCCATAGGGTTTGGTAATCTAGGAACAAACGAGGCGGTTCTGAAGCTCATGGCGAGCGAGTCAGGGGGTGCTTACTTCCCCGCAACTCAAGCCTCGGAACTGCACGAGGTCATGTCGGACATTGCTTCTGATCTGCGTGGGCAATGGAACCTCAGTTACATCACTCAGCGAAACAGTGGTACGGTCAACGTCAGCATTGAGTTCACTTGGGACGACTCAACGGTCACGCACACGACCAGCTTTGACGCCGGCCAGTTAGCTGGAGACATCCACGAGGGCTTAATAGAAGTTACGGACCGGGAGTATGATGAAATCGAGGATGAGACGCAGTTCTTGCTGCGAGCAGACTACATTCCGAGAAGCATCGATCGCCTTGGCTTGGTTTTTGCCCATTCAGCAGCAGAGTTCACGTTGCAGGGTTCAGGCGGGCTGACTGACCCTGCAAAAGGGTGGTCACTGACCAACGTAGGCGAGGGTGAGTATTTGCTTTTCGGATTCGACATGCTGGAGTATGGCGATTTCGGCAATATCGGAACTGTCAGGATCCCCGGCAACGTGCTGGAGCTGCAGCTAGAATACAACGATGACATACACAGCTTCCTGCCTCAGCCAAAGACTTTCGTGTTCACGGGCGACTATTGGGATGAGCCGTATAGACTCAATGTCATTGTGACACCGGAAGAACTGGGTTACGTGACGATCAGTCCCGACAAGAGTGGTTACGGAGAGGATGAGAAAGTTACTCTGACAGCAGTGCCTGTAGGCAGCAACAGCAGCTTCGACCGCTGGAGCGGCGAGGTGAGCAGCACAGATGCAAGCATCACTATCTCGATGGACGAAGACAAGACGGTGACGGCCACGTTCAAAGAGTAGGTGGGAGGAGCGCAGTGCGCTCATCCAGTTCTCGCTCGGCCAGTCCCTCGTGTCAGCAGCAGCTACTGCCTCTTCGCCTTGATTTCGGCTCTGTAGTCTATTCCCAATTCCACAAGCTGCTCATCGGCGATATCACCGGGAGCATTGGTCAATGGACACACGGCCCTCTGTGTTTTTGGAAAAGCTATAACATCCCGAAGTGAGCTACAACCGCCAAGTAGCATAGCGATTCTATCGAAGCCGAGCGCAAGACCTCCGTGCGGCGGGGCGCCGTACTTCAATGCATCAAGGAGAAACTCGAATTTCTCGTGAGCTTCCTCTGTGGAAAGACCAAGCAGGCTGAAGATCTTCGACTGCACTTGGGCCTGGTGAATTCTTATACTCCCACCACCCAGTTCTATCCCATTCAGTGTGAGGTCATATGCTTTGGAAAGCACCTTGCCTGGATCCGTATCAAGCAATTCCAGATCCTCATCACGCGGAGCGGTAAACGGATGGTGAAGGCTGAACCAGCGACCGCTTTCCTCATCCCATTCCAGAAGAGGGAAATCAACTACCCACAGAAGATTCCATTGATCCTGCTGGATAAGCCCAAGCCTTTCGCCAAGGATGGAACGAAGGTGATGCAGGTACTTACTCACATCTGCGTAGCTGCCGGGCATTGTAAAAATAAGATCTCCCGGCTCAGCTCCCGTCACCGCCAGCAATTCATCGCACACAGGCTGGAGGAACTTCGCAACTCCTGTAGAAAGCTCGCCCCTTCCCGACTGGCCGGCGACTACCTTAGTCAGCGGCAAGCCTCCGGCACCGACGCCCTTGAGTTCATCAGTCAGGCCATCCGTTTCCTTGCGTGTCATCGTGCTTCCGCCTTTGACCACGATGCACTTCACGACACCCCCTCCCTCCAAGGCCTCGCGATACACGCTGAATTCTGTCTTGGCGGCGATGGAGGAGATATCCTGAAGCTCCAGACCGAAGCGCATGTCCGGGCGATCGATTCCGAATCGGTCCATCGCTTCTCGATAAGTCATCCTCGGAAAGGGAGGAGTCACATCGACGCCGATTCCCTCTTTGAACATCCGCTGCACTGAACCTTCGATACAGTCAAGCACATCGTCCACTTGTACAAAAGCCATCTCCAGGTCGATCTGCGTGAATTCCGGTTGGCGATCTGCCCGCAGGTCTTCATCGCGAAAGCATCGCACGATCTGGCAGTAGCGGTCGAAGCCGGCCATCATAAGCATTTGCTTGTACAGCTGAGGCGACTGAGGAAGAGCAAAGAACTTGCCTTGATAGACGCGCGAGGGCACGAGATAGTCACGCGCCCCCTCGGGAGTCGACTTGCCCAGAACGGGGGTCTCTATCTCAACGAATCCTTGCTCGTCAAAGTAATCCCTGGCGGCCTTGGCGAGGCGATGCCTCAAACGCATAAGCTTCTGCATCTTTGGTCGACGAAGATCAATAACTCGGTAGCGAAGCCTCGTATCCTCACCTGCGTCAATCTCGTCAGATACGTCGAATGGGGGTGTTTCGGCCTTTGAAAGTATGTCCAGTTCGTGGCCGGCAACCTCTATTTCACCTGTCGGCAGTTTCGGATTGACATTCTCGCCGCGTGGGATGACCTCACCGCGCACGGCGATCACGTCCTCGCGCCTAATCGTGCCAGCCAGCTTGTGGGACACCGGATCAGTTTGAGGGTTGAACTTGACCTGAGTGATTCCGCTGTAGTCGCGTACGTCAATGAAGGCCATTCCGCCTAAATCTCGGTAGTTTTGCGCCCATCCAACGAGGATGACCTCCTTACCTTCGTCTTGTTTGCGGAGTTCGCCGTTTTTGTGAGTTCTTCTGTTATATGGAATGGCCACCTTGTTATCTCCTGCCGAATCTGTCACAACTGCCCCAGCGTATTTGTATTGTGTCCTTCCTCGGTTTGCAATGAGGACGAGTTGCTGGGAAGCTGAGATTCTGAGGCGTCCTGAATGGAGGTGGGTGTTTCGGATCTCAGTCCCCCGTAAAATATGAGGTCTGCCTGACTTAACATGGTAGAATCTTGATCCACATCGATTGCGACAGTCGATGGGAACTCAGGACTGTGGATTGCGTCTAATGTAAGTGGCAGCAGGTGAAGCATTGCAGGTGCCGGTGAAGACAGCGAGGTTTGAGGATGCGGTTTTGGTTCGCCAGGTCCAAGCCGGTGAGACGTTCGCCTTCACAGAGCTAGTGACCAAGTATCAGGACCGGGTATACAACACCTGCTTGAGGATTTGTGGTCACACGGAAGACGCTCGCGACCTGACTCAAGACGCATTTCTGCAGGCGTTCGAGTCTATAGCAAGCTTTCGGGGCAAGAGTGCCTTCTTCACATGGCTGTTCCGGATTGCAGTGAATATGTCTATTTCGCACCGGCGAAAGCGAAAGGCGCGCAATGCTGCGTCTCTGCAAGATGAGAAAGGGACTCTTAATGGCCCCTCCTCAGCAAGCCAGTTGACTGACGAACGGGGAGTCGATCCTTCAACTATCGTTGAAAAAGCTGAACAACGTGCCCTGGTTGCCGATTGCCTCCTGCAGCTCGAATCAGATCAGCGAGCAGTGTTGGTGCTGCGAGATATGGAAGGTTTCGATTATCAAGAGATTGCAGACATTCTCGAAATCCCTGTGGGAACGGTCAAGTCACGTGTTTTTCGCGGCCGTTTGGCCCTGCGTAAGCTCATGATAGCCTCAGGAAACTCAGGGCACTAATCAAACATGACTCCTGAAGAGCAAGACAATCTGGGCGAAGAGTTGTCGGCCTTCCTTGATGGTGAGCTTGGGCAGGACGAAAGCGCACAAATCGAAAGGCTGCTATCGACGGATGAGCAAGCACTATGTCTGTTGGAGGAAGTTCGGGCAGCCCAGGCGGCAGCACGGTCCTTGAACAAAGTTCCGGCTCCGTCCGATGTGCTTGAAGAAATAATGGATCGTGTGGAGCGTCTCGAGTTACTGGGACCAGCCCAGGATGACATCCGGTTGGCACGACACAAGGTCCGTCCCATTCGATCTGCTCTAGCCTTGGCCGCTGTTGTGTTGGTGGCCGTCAGTGGCGGTCTCTATGTGTCGGTGCGGACCGGCCAGCATAAGGGCTCAGCGTCGCTGGAAGATACGGAGGTTGCCGCTCACGCTGGACAGAACTCACTGAGCAACGGTGCCCCCGACCAAGAGGTTGCGGCAGTGCTCGACAAATTATTCACGCCGAAACCCGAGGACCTCCTGGCACACAACTCGATGGGTAATCAAAGAGAAGGCCCGATTGCACCGTCTGCGCACGACGATTGGGCGTCGGCCAACGTCGCACCATACGCCGATGACGTCGAGATGAACTTGGATGGTGCAGAAGAGACCGTGACGACGGGCGCTCGCATGCGTGAAGCCATGACAAGCATGCCAGGTGACGACATTGAGGATGATTGGAGTGGTCCCGCACTGCCGGACAGAGCTTCTTTGAACGAGGCAAACAGTACTCTTGTACAAACGACGGTTCCGAGCAGAAGAAAGAGTAATGTGTCGCCACCGCTGGGCATTGGCCGTGCGTTACGCGAGCAAGCTCGAGGCGTGTCGGCAGACGACGGATTCGTTGGTCCTCCCAATGATCTTGCTGACAACGAGATGCGCACGCTCGAACAGAAGTATGCCCACGGTTTCGTGCTTTCGACCGTCAAGACGCATCAGTTTACATGCGAACCGGTACGGCTAAGTTTGCTGCTTGCCGGGGAAACCGCTGAGCAAGAATTCGCTGCGAAAATGTGTGCGCTACTGACTTCTCAGGGAGTGAAGTACGTCCACTCCAGTACAGTAAGCACAAGTAGCATGATTGCGTACGAAGGGGTCGCTTTCATCAACTTTCATCCACGTACTCCCCAGGAGAGGCAGTTCATCGTGCGACTCTCTCCGCCCCTGTTCGTCGAAACGATCAAGTATGCAACTGACGCCACCAATGCTAAGGCAACGCTGTGCATTGGTGAGTGTTCAGTCCAGGGCCAAGAGGCAGTCAACGCCCTGGCAGCCAGCATTGCTGGCAAGGAAAGTCCTCCTCGGAATTCACAATCACCAGTAGACGAGGGAGAACAACGCGAAATCACCAATGAAGGTGACCCACTCTGTCTCATGAAGATCCTCCAGGATTTTGTTTTAGCAACCTCCTTCCCCCTTGGCGGTTTTCAATCAGATACCGAAGTGGCATGTGGTGATGATCCGGTGAAAGGTGACGCGTTATATGACGGCGAATCCGACCTGATAACCGTGGTCGTCAAGCTTGAAAGCACAACGGCTATGATGGAGCCGTTGCTACCACTCGTCACGACGAACGGACTCCTTGGCTTCGACGGCAATGAGACGGTGATTCCCGCCAAGCTGATGCCCTGACGAGCCGGCGGCAGCGATTCACCTTTATCCGAAGTGTTGTTTCATCTAGCCGTTGGACGCACGCCGTATACAGATCCCTGCACAGCGAAAACGCCCCATCAGGCAGTCAGGTGAACCTGCGATATGCAACCAGAGTATTTTGCACCATATCGTCGCCTACATGAAGTTGATAATCCATTGTATCCCAAGTGTGCATTCCCATGCTCTCCGCTTGGCTTTCACCTGCATCCAATTCGTCGGTAGTGAGCCCTGGACCCTTGAAAACAACCACGCAACCCATTGATGCGACAAGACGACCAATGACAGAAAGGCACCTTGCTATCGGCCCAACAGCCTTGAAAGTCACGAGGTCGAAACGCCTATTCGCATTCCACTCCCCAGCTCGGGCGTGCGAAACACTTATATTGCTTATGCCCAACTCTCCGGCACTGCTTTCGACGAATCGCGCCTTCTTGCCAGTGGAATCAATGGCCGTCACTGACCAAAGAGGACGGCACACAGCCAGAGGTACTGAAGGAAAACCAGCACCAGTGCCCACATCCAGACATCGACCCACGGAGATCTCTGCACGATCAGCCCAAGCAGCAGGAGCCAGGGAATCCGCGTACAGCTTCACAGCTGCCTCCTCCGGATCGATAATTCGTGTCAGATTGAATGTCTCGTTCGCCTCTCTCACTAGACCAAAGTGACGCCAGAGCATAGCAGATTCATCCTCGGCAAGCGACACGCCAAGTTCGGACGCGGCGATCTGCAGGGCCTTGATAAATCGCTCTTTGTCCGCCGCAGTCATGCTGACTCTACCAGATCTATCTTCTGAAACTGCTCAACATCAACAAGCCCTTGATCAGTCAGCTTGAGTTTTCCAATAACAGAGAGGCTGAGGAAAGCCATAGCCATTATGGGGCGCCTAAGCTTTCCGCCCAACGCAGCTGCAGCGGTGTGAAGCTCGCCCAACTGCCTGCTAAGCGTGTGAGCATCAACATCGCTCATTAAGCCGCCAATAGGTAACGGCACTTCGGCAAGAACCTTCCCATCCAGTACCACGCAGAAGCCTCCGCGGATTCTGGCCAAGTGCACTGCTGCAGTATACATGTCGTGGTCATTCGTTCCGACAGTCACCAAGTTGTGAGAGTCGTGGCTCATTGAAGACGCAATAGCCCCTCCCGAGAAGCCAAACCCACGAACGAAACCCAATCCCATATTGCCGCTGGCTTGATGACGCTCAATAACGGAGATCTTGGCAAGATCGCGTTTGGGGTCAGCATGCAGTTTTCCACCAGCAGGCCTGAGAACCTCAATCGAACGCCCAGTATCGATTCTCCCTTCGTACGCCTCTATCACGTGAACGCGACACTCACTACTATTCGGCGCGGCAATGGCAAACTGTTCAGGTTCCAGCCAACTGACATTGATACTACTTCGCAATATCTGAGGACGTCGCATGTGAGCATCGGCATCAATGGCCTCTCCGTTCATTGCCGTTAAGCGTCCCTCACGATATACCCTGGTCACCCTGCACTGCTCAAGATCCTCCAGCACGGTTATTGATGCCAACCAACCTGGAGCAATTGCTCCCAGATGTCGCAAACCGAAGTACCGAGCAGCATTCAACGACGCCAATCGCACAGCATGAATAGGGTTAATACCAAGAGCAATTGCCCGGCGCACCATGTAGTCTATCTGCCCCTGATTCAGCAGATCATCAACATCCTTGTCGTCGGTGCAGAACATGAAACGATCGATGTTATCGGAGCTGACCAAGGGTAGAATAGCTTCAAGGTTACGCGCTTGACTGCCTTCTCGAATCATGATGTGCATACCCATGCGCATTTTCTCAAGCGCCTCATCGGCATTTGTGCATTCATGATCACTGCCTATTCCCGCAGCCGCGTACGCGCACAGGTCTCGGCCGGAAAGTCCCGGCGCATGACCGTCCACAGGAAGATTGCCTACGATTGCCAACTTGTCGAGACAAGACGCATCACCACTGACAACTCCAGGGAAATTCATCATCTCCGCCAAGCCAACCACCCATTCATCCGTAAGTAATGGGAGAAGATCCATGGCTGTGAGTTCGGCCCCAGCACTTTCGAAACCCGAAGCGGGTACACACGAACTCATCGTCACGTAGACACTAACAGGGCAGTATTTGCTGGAGGACAGCATGAAGCGAATTCCCTCCGTACCCATCACGTTGGCAATCTCGTGCGGATCCGCGATAACTGCGGTTGTGCCGCGAGCCGCGACCACCTTGGCGAACTCAGGTACAGATAACATCGAGGACTCAATATGCACATGAGCATCAATGAATCCCGGACAGACATACTGTCCGCCAAGATCAACCTCCTCCTTGCCCGAGTAGGAGCCTACTCCGACTATGCGATCGTCAACAATGGCAACATCACCCTCGTGTATTTCACAAGACAGGACATTGACAATACGTCCGTTCTTGAGGACAAGATCGGCTGGTGCCCGGCCGGCAGCGACATCCACACGTTTCTTCAATTCCATCTGATCACTCCAATCCGGATCAATCAATCACATAGTTGCAGTGGCGACAGATGATTACACCACCGTCCCGGGCCATCTGCAACATCTGTCATTGCACAATACACGCTTTCTTATGCTATTGCCTCAACGAGTCGACAGGCTAGCCGACATCGGAGCCCATGGTAGCACGTGAAAGCACACTCAGGCAACCAACTTGCGCGAACGGGGAACCTCGTTTCACGATCAGCCTCTGTGGGACAGACTACTCCAGAAGTTGGGTTGCAGAAAGCCGCCGACCTACCATGCGCAGAGGCCGGCAGCTCAAGCAGCAATCTCAAAGGAGAGGAGGATTAAGGGTAAACGCACTGTCGGACGAAACTAGCAAGTCCCTTCATCACCTGTGCACGCACGGATGAAATGTGCTCGGGGTAGAGACGGTCCGTCTCTGATTGAACCTACATGCCCAAGATATCAACGAGAAACGCCCACTCGTCCGCCTGTTCTTCAATCCTCTTTGCAGTGGGTTTTCCCGCTCCGTGCCCTGCCTTCGTTTCAATTCGAATCAAAGTAGGCGCACGCCCCCCCTGTGCTTCCTGCAAAGCAGCGGCAAACTTGAAACTGTGCGCCGGAACTACGCGATCATCGTGATCGGCCGTTGTCAGCATGGTTGCAGGATAATGAGTACCCTTCTTGAGGTTGTGAAGCGGCGAATAGGCATAAAGAGCCCTGAACTCCTCCGGATCGTCGGGAGATCCGTAATCAGAGACCCAGGCCCAGCCTATGGTGAACTTGTGGAAGCGAAGCATGTCGAGGACTCCAACGGCCGGGAGCACAGCAGCGAACAGATCCGGACGCTGAATCATACAGGCAGCCACAAGAAGCCCGCCATTGCTTCCTCCACCAATTGCCAGCCTCCGAGGGGATGTGTATTTGTTTTTCACAAGCCACTCACCAGCCGCGATGAAATCATCAAAAACGTTTTGCCGTTCAAGCTTGCATCCGGCAAGGTGCCATTCCTTGCCATACTCACCTCCGCCTCGAATATTGGCCACGGCAAAAACGCCCCCCATTTCCATCCACACTAAAGTACTAACAGAAAACCAAGGTGTCATGGCATAGTTAAATCCTCCATAACCGTAAAGGTATGTAGGGTTACTGCCGTCAAGCCTGAGGCCTTTCTTGTGCGTAATGAACATAGGAACGCGTGTTCCATCCTTGCTGTGATAAAAGACCTGCTTGCTTACGTACAAATCAGGATTGAATTTCACCTGCGGCTTGCGAAACACAATGCTCTGAGCGGTCTTGAAGTCATAGCGATACACTGAAGTCGGACAACTGAAAGAGGTGAATGCGTAGAACAACTCGGTGTCTTGTCGCTTGCCGCCAAAGCCTCCTGCCGTTCCGATCCCGGGCAAAGCCAGTTCGCCGATACTTTTCCCATCAAGGGCAAACATCCTTACTTGCGTGTAAGCATCCTTGAGATATATGGCAATGAACTTCTCATCAACAACGTTCGCCTCTCTAAGAGTCTCCTCGGATTGAGGAATAACCTCCACCCAATACGGCTTTTCGGGTTTGCGAGTATCAACTGCAATAACGCGCCCGCGCGGCGCCTTATGGTCGGTGCGTATCCAGAAAACGGGCCCGTCGTTGTCAATGAAGTCGTACTCCGCCTCAAGCTCATCAATCAGCAGAACAACCGGTGCGCCCTCAACTGCAAGATCCTTGTAGTAAAGCCGGTTACGCCGCTCGGTTCCTTGCCCAACGCTGATGATCAAGTATCGACCATCATCTGTCACTCGCCCGCCGAAGTTCCAGTCTTTGTGGTCCGGACGCTCATACACAAGCGTATCCTGGGACTGATCTTCGCCGATTCGATGGTGATAAAGCTTGTTGAATTCGTTTACACTCTGGTATTCGCTCCCCTCTTTCGGCTCATCATATCGACTGTAGAAAAACCCACTTCCATCCTTTGTCCAAGAAGCACCCGAGAACTTAGCCCACTGAATCTTGTCAGGCAGATCCTTTCCCGTAGCCACATTACGCACGGACCATTCCTGCCAATCCGAACCCGCGGCAGACATGGCATAAGCCAGCAGCCGGCCATCATCACTTACTGAATACGCGTTAAGGGCTACAGTCCCATCTTCTGAAAACGTGTTCGGATCCAACAACACTCTCGGCTCGCCACCCAGCGACTCCACCGTATAGAGTACATACTGATTCTGAAGCCCGTCGTTTCTCTGGTAAAAGTATCTATTCCCTTTCTTATGTGGAATACCGAATTTCTCGTAATCCCAAAGTTCAGTCAGTCGCGTACGAATCTTCTCCCGCGCGGGAATCTGCTCCAAGTAGCCAAAAGTAATCTTGTTCTGAGCATCAACCCACTTTTTTGTCTCTGCAGAATCAAGATCCTCCAGCCAACGATAAGGATCCGCAACCTTCACGCCATGATAGTCGTCCACAACATCCGCCTTGCGTGCCTTCGGGTAATCAAAACCACCACCAGAAGTCAGCGTTTGTGAACAACCCCACACAAGAAACGGAACCGCGCCAGCCAGAACGATAAGCCTGAAATCGCCGAGATGATTCATGGATTGGACCCTTGCCTTTACTTGTGTAACTATCCACCCGAACACCATGCAAGCAACCGGAACTCACGCCCCGGAGGATAAACGCATTGTCAACACGAGCAGGAGCAAAGGCAAGGATTGAACTGAGGATTACCAAGCACACAGATGGACATCATTTATCGAACGAGTAACCTCAATATCCCCGGCGGGATTCGAACCCTCAACCTTCGGCTCCGGAAACCGACGCTCTATCCTATTGAGCTACGGGGACAACTGTGGAGCCATCCTCCCACGGCGACCTTGATACGTCAAGAGAGCGGGCAACCACGAGAGCGGCGGCGCGTCGCAACCATAGATTAGAGAAGAAGTTACAGCAGGTCATGCGAATGCGACAGACACCTCCCCGCAACCCCGGTCAACGACAGAAGGCTCCCGCCATTTCCAAGCCGTAACCGGCAAGCAAACCGAGGTTTTCACCCTAGGGCGCTGCCTGCCAGCAGCGACCGGCTCTCACCGTCAAACTGCTATGTGACCGGCATCGTCAATCAGCGCATCAAGCTTCGACACGACAAAAACACACAAATACGCTCAACACGATACAGGAATCCACAACTATCCTGCCTTGATACGCAACGCGTGGCCAAGCTACCTTCATGGGAAGTGCGAGTATCTACGAGTTTCGACAAGACCGGAGACAACTGCTAAGAGTGATTGTCGAGCCGGCAACAGCAGTTACCACCAACCAGGCCATCAAAGGAGAGACAGGATGTCAGAAAGAACATGCTCCATTGTCGACCTTTCAGTAGCAAGTGCCATACTTCTGGCCGTGTTTGGTTGTTGGGCATCGGCGATTGCATCCCCCGATGAGACCATGTCTTCTCAACAGAACGTCGCAGATCAAACGAATCCGACGCATATGGAAAAACCTAATGATCCGTATTCGCCGGGACAAGCCACATCTTCCGGACGAAGCGTCCGTGGTCGTCAAACAATCGCATATGGTCCATACACGTCAATCCAGGTCAATGTAGACGCAAATGGCAACAACATTCCCGGCGATGCAGCGAACGAACCTTCGATGGCCATCGATCCAAGTGATCCGTCGCGCGTTGTCGTGGGATGGAGACAGTTCGATACAGTATCATCCGACTTTCGGCAGGCCGGATGGGCTTATAGCCACGACGGAGGGGAAACGTGGACATTTCCGGGTGTTCTCCAGCCTAGTGTTTTCGCAAGTGATCCTGTGCTTGACGTAGATAGGTATGGCAACTTCTATTACTACAGCTTGCAGCCAAACCGTGGTACGAATCCTTGGTCATGCTACCTCTACAAGTCATTTGACGGCGGTGTGACGTGGCCACAGCAAACGTATGCCCGAGGAGGCGACAAGGCATGGCTAGCAGTGGACCGGACTGGCGGACTCGGGGATGGCCAAATCTACGCTGTTTGGAATCGGGCGTACGGATGTTGTGGAAACAACGATTTGCTGCGCAGCACCGATGGTGGAATAGGTATTCCCAACACGTATTCCCTACCAATAGCCATGCATTGGGGGACTCTCACCGTAGATCCTGACGGCTTCCTGTACGTCGCTGGGGAAAGCTTCACGGTCGCCGTCTCGACGAACGCGCAAGACGCCTCACAAACACCGGAGTTCTACTACACCTATGTGAATCTCGGCGGATCCATCAACAGTGGCACAGGCCCGAATCCTGTGGGCCTGCTGGGACAGGCATGGCTGGCAACCGATCACTCCTTCAGCTTCAACCGCGGCAATGTCTATCTTCTCTGCTCCGTAACACCTTACTACGGAAGCGACCCCATGAACGTGATGTTTGCCCGCAGCACAGATCATGGCATCACCTGGAGCAACCCCGTAAGAATCAACGACGACCCAGCGGGCTCGTCAGCATGGCAATGGTTTGGCACAATGTCAGTAGCGCCAAACGGGCGCATCGATGTTGTGTGGAATGACACTCGAAATCACCCGGGCACACACATTTCTGAGCTTTTCTACTCCTTCTCCGCAGATGGTGGGCTAACTTGGTCCGCAAACGAACAAGTAAGCCCGTCCTTCGACCCCTCACTTGGATATCCCAATCAGAACAAACTCGGAGACTACTACCAAACAGTCTCCGACGATCTTGGAGTTTCCGTGATATACGCCGCAACCTTCAACGGAGAGCAAGATGTGTATTTTCTGCGTGTAGATCTACGCGACTGCAACGGCAACGGCGTCGATGACGCCATGGACATCGCGGAAGGAACAAGCGCGGATTGTGACACAAACTCCCTGCCTGATGAATGCCAAACGGACTGCAACGAAAACGGCGTCTCCGACTACTGTGATGTGGTCTATGGAGCCAGCAATGACTGCAACAGCAATCTGGTGCCGGATGAGTGTGAAGACGACTGCAATGCAAACGGCATACCCGATGTCTGCGATCTCATCGACGATCCCTGGCGTGACTGCAACCAGGACTGGATAATCGACGAATGCCAGCTTGAGGGAAATGATTGTGATGACAACGGTGTTCTGGATGTTTGCCAGCAGGCATCACTACTAGCGCTTTCTCCTCAAGACGCTAGTATCTGTGCTGGTGGTCAAGCTGTGTTTCATGCCGCTAGCACACAAACCGGCGCAGATTTTCAGTGGAAAAGGGGCGGAGTGGAACTCGGCGACGATGGCAGAATCTCCGGGTCTCAACAGTCTACGCTGACAATAGACAACGTAGCCTTCTCTGACATGGGCGAGTTTTCATGCGCGGTAACAATCAACGGCTGCGTTACGGCAACAACAGATACCGCAACTCTGTTCGTACCCACCCCTGCAAGTATCGCTGAACAGCCCCTCGAATTCGTATCAACGTGCCAGGGAAACACAGTAGCTGCCACCGTAACCCCTTCCGGGTCAGCTCCGTTCGCCTACCAATGGTTCAAGGGAAGCATACCGCTGACAAACGGAGGCAGAGTATCCGGCGCTAACCAGGATACTCTCTTGATAAGCAATGTGCTCGCCACAGATCAAGGCGAATACTACTGCCAAGTGAGCAATGCGTGTGGCGGGGAAACAACGACTACAACAACAGTCGAGTTGCAGGCCGGATTCACACTCGAACCGCAAGACATTTGCGTTGAGCCGGGAGAAGATATCACGATCCCAACTGAAGTAATCGAACTAACCGGTAGCGGAATAGATTACTACTACTATTGGCAAAAGGATGGTATTTATTTCTCAGATGGAGGGCGGATTTCGGGAACCAGTACGCCGATGCTCACTATCACATCGGCCGTCCCGACCGACGCCGGACTCTATGGGTTAACCATATACACAAACAACTGCCTTATATATAGCCGCGATGCCACTGTCTTGGTTGATAATTGTCCTGCCTGTGCCTTCAGCTACGGCGATATGGATGGCGACGAAGACTATGATCTTGCGGATATGCAACTATTCGCCGGCTGCGCCGGCAAGAATGTCCTTGAGCAACAGGATTGTGCCTGTGCCAATGTCGTCAACAGCGACTCCGTCATAGACGACCTCGATTGGCAATCTCTTGAACCTCTCATTACTGGACCACGCTAGTATCAACACAAGGACAAACTGTCAACGACACATCACGGACACAATCAAGCTCGCAAATGTTTGGGATATCCTTACCTGCCTGCCGAATGTAACGTTTGAAACGGGTCATGCCTATCGATAGAATACGGGTTGGCCTGCAAACGATCAGCCCACTAAGGTTGGAGAGGAATCCATGAGGACTATCAACGCGACATCGGGCTTGCTGCTGCTCACAATGATGGCTACGACGGCCGCTCTTGCCCAAGACCAAATCGGCGAACCCATTCCTGGCGAGAAGCTTGATTCATCGCTCTACGGTTCACCTACGATAGAGAGCATGGCCGACGTCATCGCCCGCGATCTATTGATGCCGCAAGACGACTCCTCTGCACAGAGGAGGGCACGTCGTGGGTCGTGGTCCGTTCCCTCTCGAAGAGCAACGTACTACCCGAAATCTGGTGTCCACAACGTAATCAACAAAGAGGGCGACACGCGAATGGCCATCGGCTTTCCTGAGAAAGTCAACTTGGAAGGAATGTATGTTGCGGGTCAGGCATCTCCCGGAGTGTGGACGACGGGCTTACGAGTAACCGGGTACACGGGGCAGGATATAGTAGGCACGACAGACTGGTTCACCGACATTTCCAGTGAGCCGGCATGGTTTCCCATTAACCTTAAGAGTATCGACAGAATGGTCGTCGAGGCGATCCCGGTGATTGACGGAGCGGGATGGTATGCGATAGACGACCTGACTTACTCGATTCCATCATCTGCCGACAAGAAGGAAGTAAAAACGATTGTACTCGACTTTGAAGACTGCAACTTCCACGAGAACCTTACCGGAACAGGGTACTCGGGTTTGACTTGGGAAACCGGAAGCGGAAACTTCGAGTCCGATACAGTAGTGCATCCACCCCAGATACCAAACACGAACTCGACCGATCAAAACGCTCCTAGCGACGAAGTCAGTGGAACCAACCTGCGAGGAGCGGGAACCGCACCGGCGTATCAAGACGGCTTCGCCGGAGTCGCTCGCGGCGATGCCGGTTCATGGTCCGCCCCACCTGACACGTGTGGAGCAATTGGCCCGAACCATTTCGTAGAAACGGTTAATCGCAACCTTGCTGTGTTCGTAAAGTCAACCGGACAACGCGTCGTGGACACAACACTGCAATCCTTCATGCCCGGATGCAACGGCGATCCGCGTGTGCTCTTTGACCAGTATTCGAACCGGTGGATCATTACTGTTCCCGATTTCGACACGAGGATTTACTTGGCCGTCTCCCTCACCGATGACCCCACTGGCTCATGGTTCAAAACCTACTTCACAGTCTCAGCAGGATCTGATGCTTCCTGTTGGCCCGACTATCCCACATTGGGAGTAGACGCAAACGGTATCTACATTTCTTCCTACATGGTCGGCTGTGGAATGACCATATTCGCGATTGACAAAGCTCCATTGGTGTCGGCAAGCCCTTACTTGGGCACGATAACAGCTTGGCGTTCGCAGCCTTGGGAAGAAGCAATCCAGCCAGCGCACACATTCGGGGCTGCACCCGCTGAGTACTTGGTGTCCACGCCAACCTCCGGCGTCATCCGCCTTCGACGAATAACCGGACCTCTCACATCACCCACACTCACGCTGGTTGCAAACGTCGCCGTGGCCAGCTACTCCTATCCGCCGGACACACCGGCCTTGGGTAGTTCCGTTCCACTTGACAGCGTCGGGCGAAGATTAATGAACGCCGTCTACAGAAACGGATCTGTCTGGACGACCCACGCCATTGCCTACGGAGGCCGATCAGGTTGTCGCTGGTATGAAATAGCAGCATCCACCGGGGCGCTTATCCAGTCAGGCACCGTGAGCGATAATTCACTCTATTTCTCTTTTCCATCAATCATGGTTGACCGCCTTGAAAACGTCATCATGGGATTCAGTGGTACTAACAGCAGTCAATACGCTGGAGCGTACTTCACTGGACGTCGCGCAACCGATCCACTCGGTGCCATGGATGACCCACAACTTCTGAAATCCGGCACGGCAACCTACGAAATCCTGGACAGCTATGGGCGAAATCGCTGGGGAGACTACAGCCTCTGCTCTCTCGATCCATCAGACGAAAGAACTTTGTGGACGATCCAAGAATACGTCCATTCAACGGACAAATGGGGCACGTGGATCGCCAAATTGTCCCACGGAGACTGCAACGACAATGGCGTTGACGACTCTATTGATATAGCCTTGGGCACAAGCCTTGATTGCAATACAAACGGCAATCCGGACGAATGTGATGGCGACTGCAACGGCAGTGGTTTTCCCGACGAGTGTGATGTGGCGATGGGGATAAGCCTCGACTGCAACGAGAACAACTATCCTGACGAATGCGACATATTGGAAAACCAATCACAAGACTGCAACACAAATGGCATCCCCGACGATTGCGATGCGGCAAACCTTCTAACAGACAACCCTTCAAGCATTTCAGTGTGCCCCCTGGACACCATTGAACTCAGCGTAGCTGCCCCAGCAGCAGAAAGCTTTCAATGGTATCGCAATGAAGACCCTCTTACAGACAACGCCAGAATATCCGGTTCCCTGACCGATACTTTGACAATAACCAATGCGTCCTACGCCGACACGGCCTCCTACAGGTGCAGTGCAACTGCAGGTTGCGTTATTGCTTACAGTGATCCGGCCGCTGCAACCGTTGTTGTCTCGGCGGCCATAGTCACTCACCCGACAGCGCAGACGACATGCCAGGGAAACACCGCAGCCTTCTCCGTCGAAGCAGATGGTACTATGCCAGTGGATTATGCCTGGTACCACAACGGTGACCCCATCGTCAACGGAGACGGCATATCAGGTGCTCATTCCAGTGAGCTGCAGATTGAGAACACCACCATTGCCGATGCCGGACTGTACACTTGCCACGTCTCCAATCTGTGCGGCGGCGAATCATCTGCAGCAGCTGAACTTAACTTCGAAGCAGCGATCTCGCTTCAGCCCAGAGACACGTGCGCCGATCCCGGTAACATTGCCGTCTTTCGCGTCCAAACAGATGAAATCGATCCGAGTCAGATCTCATACTACTGGCGCAAGGGTGAAACCTATCTCTCTGACGGCGGAAACGTGTCCGGAGCCAATACGCAGAAGTTGACGATCGCCAATATATCAGCTGCCGACACAGGCGAATACGCCGTCACGCTCTGGTCAACCAATTGCCTCTTCGACAGCAACACTGCTTCCCTGTCAGTGGGTAGCTGTCCGGCTTGTGAACACATGCGCACTGGAGATATGGATGGCGATGCCGACTACGACCTCGCTGATCTGCAGTCCTTCACCGCTTGTATTGGTCAAAACATTACGACAACGCCGGTCTGCGCCTGTGCAAACGTGGATGACCAGAACGATTACATCGATACTTCCGATTGGCAGGCGTTGGAGACGCTGCTGGATGGCCCGCGATAAGGTAGGCGACAAAGCGTACTTTGACACAACAGGCAATCGGCAGGCTTCGCGGAGATGAACCGCTACTTGGCTGCCTGAGCTGTATCGTCAACGGGAGCATCTAAGGCAGGGCGCTCGAGGTAGTCTCCCCGTTCGACGAGCCGCGTGATTTTCACGGCCCGATTCAGCTTGTGTTTGCCCATGCGCGCCGCAAACTTGTTCTTGCCCTCGACGCGGATGAGAACCTCCTCACTGGCCGGCTTGCCCGTCTGTATAATGTCGCCCGGCTGAAGACCAACCAGATCTCTCACCGTGATGCCGGTCTCAGCCAAGTAGGCACGCAACTCAATCCTCGCCGCGTCAAGACGATCGAGAATGGCACTCGATTGGTCTTCAACTTCCTTGGCCCGCCGGTACGAGAGCCATCCCTGGCTCGCCAGTCGCCCCATCACCGGCTCGATCACATTGAACGGTATACAGAGACTCATCGTACCTGCACGCTGCCCCATCTTCAGTTCAAGCCCAAGCACCACAACAACCTCATTGGGAGCAACGATTTGAACCAAGTGAGGATTACTCTCCGTCTCCGATAGACTGAACTTCACCTGAACAAGAGAGGACCAAGCCTCTGTCATCTCGTGCAAAATCCGGTCTGTTATCTTCGTGATCAATCGGAGTTCTATCAGCGTAAGCGGCCTCTGAGGAATAAACATCTCCGCATTTGAGCCACCGAGCAGCCGATCGATGATCGGATAGATGATTAGCGGACTGATCTCCAGGCACATCTGACCTTCCAACGGCTCGCAACCGAGTAGATTGAAGTTCGTCGGATTCGGAAGGGAATGAATGAACTCGCTGTAGGTCAACTGCTCTATGGTGGCCACACGGATTTCCACGATCGTGCGCAGGAAAGCCGAGAGTGAAGCTCCCAGGTTGCGTGCGAAACCTTCGTGAAGGCTCTCCAACGCCCGCATCTGGTCCTTACTTACCCTCTCTGGACGCTTGAAGTCGTAGATATGCGCCTCAACATTGCTCTTTGTAGGCTTGAGTGTAAGCGTAGCAGCAGCCTTCTCCTCCGAATCACCGGAGCCCACAGCGGCCAGTAGCGCATCTACCTCGTTCTGATCAAGTACATCCGCCATTCAAGACTCTCCGCGATACCGCCCACTCCAAACAGCAACAAAGCAAGTGTGCAGTCCTTGAATATCTTATCGGACAGGAGAACGGCCTTCTTGATCCCTCCAGCCAGCCTCCCCCTTGGATCGGCAATCAGAGCAGCCCACGTATTGAATTGTACGATGCGAAACGCGAATAGAAGGACAACCTAGCCCGAGCAGACGTCATCGCTGGCCCACCATCTCGCCAAACCTGCTGAAGTAGTCAGGAAACGTCTTGTTCACACAATCTGGATCCAAAATCTCTACGTCAGCAACAGCCAGCCCCGCCAGCGAGAAACTCATGGCCATCCGATGATCGTCATATGTTGCAATCCTAGCCCCTCTTGGCTGACTCGGAGGACTTATACGGATCCAATCGTCTCCCGCATCGATTTCCGCCCCAAGCTTCTGCAACTCGATGGCCATCGCCTGAAGCCGATCCGTCTCCTTCACCCGCAAACTGCCAATGTTTTTGATAGTGGTCGGCCCCTCGGCAAAAACTGCTACAACTCCCAACGTCTGGGCAACGTCGGGCATGGCGTTCAGGTCGACATCAATGCCAGTCAACCTCTTCCCCCGCTCGGGGCCCGCCACCGCCAGCGAATTGCTTCCTCGCTCGACCACGCAGCCCATCCGCTCAAGAACATCAACAAAGCCCACATCCCCCTGGATACTCGCCGTACCCAGCCCTTCGACCACAACGCGTCCCCCCGCAATAGCGGGCGCCGCCAAGAAATACGAAGCATTCGACGCGTCCGGCTCAATCTCCAGGTCGGTGGCCTGATAACGCTGTGGCGCTGGAACAATGTACTTGGCAGATCGTCCCTGCAACGAATCAACAACGGACACGCCAAAACTGTCCATGAGGTGAGTAGTCATTGCCAAGTACGGAGCGCTAATCACACTGTCGACACTAACGAACATATCTCCGGCCGCATATGGAGAAACCATTAGAAGCGCACTTACGAACTGACTCGAAGAAACGGAGTCAAACGCGATCTTGCTTCCACGTACTCCCCCACCCTTCACGATCACCGGCGGATAACCCTCCTCCTTTTCATACCCGACAACAGCGCCGCAGCTTCGCAAAGCCTCCACCAGATCTCCAATGGGCCGCTCCCGCATACGATCGGTACCGTCCAATCGATACGAACCACACGCCAAGGAGCATAACGCCGTGCAGAAACGGATTGTCGTGCCGCTGTTGCCACAAAACAAATCCACGTCTGTCGCAGGAATCTGCCCTCCGCATCCTTCCACAACTATCGCGCTGGAATCGGGATCGGCTTGAACCTTCACACCCAATGCCTGCAAACAGGCAATCATGTACTCCGTATCGTCGCAGAAGAGGGCGCCAGCCAATGTAGACCGGCCATCTGCTAGCGCCGACATAACCAATGCCCGGTTCGTCAAGGATTTGGAGCCAGGCAATCTAACCTTACAGTTGAGGGGAGCCACAGCTCGTACAATGGTTATCGGTTTCATGAAATCAACATAATCCCCCTCCAAGAGGAGTTCAACAGAATCACGCGCGCTCGCCCAAACTTCTCCGCCGCATCCAGAACGACCAGTGTGAAATCCACCTTCCCTACTTCCAACCTCATCTGATACACGTATTGACCTATTGAGTGCCAAGCCCCATCATCGTACGGCAGCTTTTTCGGGAGATTCGGTGTGTCGAATTGTTCATTGGCTCCTGGAGACAACGAAGCTTGCTCTGAGCACACGCTACATACGGATCCTGCTACGCCAAGGGAACCTCGCATGAACCACTCCGCCTCGAAATACGTTCGCTACTGTCTCTTCGCTATGCTCCTTTCATGCGTTGGCAATCGGCCGGCCTGGGGAACCGATCCATCAATGAACGATTCACATGACGACTCGACATCCCCAACGCTGGAAACTGCCTCGGCATTGATGGCTGAGGGATACTACCAACGTGCTGAACACGCGCTCCAAACGATCCTAAGAACCAACCCAGGCTCACTGCCTCCGACAATCGAACTGGCGGGTTGCTACTTGGCTGTCGGAAAGTACTCTCAAGCCCGCCAACTCCTTCAAGATACCACCAAACTCGGCAGTAAATCCGCTCAATGGCACACACTATTCGCTCAAACAGCCATCTCCCTTGGCGATTACGAAGAGGCCATCGCCCACACCAAACAGGCAACCAAAATCCAACCTCGCTGTTGCCATGCCCGGCTATTGCTTGCCAACACGCTCCTGCTGCAGGGAGACAGAGAGGCCGCAATCAAGGAGCTTCAATGGTTCGACAAACTGGTAACCGCCCAACTACCAACGAATGCCGAGGATCTGGTTCATGCAGGATGGGGTTTCTTCCTGTACAGCAAGCTGACAGCCCATGCCAATCTCACGCAGCGCACGCGCCACGTTCTGAACAAGATGTTTCAGGCCGCTACTGAACAACTGAATGAGAAGTACTGGCCAGCTCACGTTGCCGCCGGTGATCTCCTTCGAGCCAAGTACAACATGGACGAGGCACAGGAAGAATACAAGGCTGCTCTCATGATTAATCCGCACGCCACTGCCGCCCATGTCGGGCTCGGAGAGATCGCCCTTGACCAATGGGGTTTTGAGGAAGCGCACAGGCGCGCGGAATTGGCCCTGGAAACAAACCCCAGAAGCGCCGAATCCTTAAGCCTTGTTGCAAAAACACAACTGCTTGAAAGGCGCTTCTCTGAGGCTGCCGATACCTGTAGCCGCATCCTTGAAGACAACCCCAACCAACTTACGGGGCTGGCTTTGAAGGCCTCAGCCCTTGAAGCCACTGGCTTGGCAAAGGAAGCGGACGAACTCGTAGCCAGAGCGTCTGCCGTATCACCAAACGGTAGCACGTTTCACCTTACACTGGGCACTACGCTCACATGGAGACGCAGGTTTGCCTCTGCCCAAGAGCACTTGCTCCAAGCCATCAAGTGCGATCCCACCGATTCCACCCCAAAAATAGAACTCGGTCTCCTCTACATGCAGTGGGGATTCGAGGACAAGGCGAAGCAGACACTATCAGAGGCATGGAGTCTCGATCCCTTCAATACCAGGATCGACTACACTCTGCAGATACTCGATGATCTTGAGAAATTCTCTACTATTGAAACACCTCAATACATAATCCGCTACGATGTGCACCAGGACGAGATACTTGGACCATACATATCACGCTGGCTTGACGATATATTCCAGGAAATCTGCCAAACCTACGATGTCAGTCTCGATCGCAAACCCATCATAGAAGTTTTCCCAACAAGATCGGATTTTGCCAAACGAATCTCGGCCGAACCCTGGATTCACACCGTGGGAGCGTGCTCCGGCTGGGTCGTGGCCATGGACAGCCCACGTCAGGGCATAGCCCTCGGCACACCGTTCAACTTCGTAGAAGTACTGCGACATGAATTCACGCACACCGTCACTCTAGTCGGCACAGACTTCAACATTCCGGTGTGGTTGACTGAAGGACTTGCGGTCACGCAGGAAAGAACCAGAAGGAACTATCTCTGGTGCAATATCCTTGCCAACGCCGTCCGCCGCGAAAAGCTGTTCCCCATCAATGAAATCGATTGGTCGTTCATACGCCCGAAAACCGGCACAGAACGAATGCAGGCATACGCCCAAAGCGAGTGGCTCTGTGAATACCTAATGGAAAAGCATGGAGAGTCTGTGATCAACAAGCTCCTCCAATCCTACGCATCTGGGGAAAAACAGGAGAATGTGTTCGAATCCGTTCTCAATGCATCGACCGGGCAAGTCGACAAGAACTTCCAAACCTGGACTCGGCAGCAAGTTCAATCCTGGGGATACTCGCTCGATCCCGTCGAAAGTGTACTCAAGCTGCGAGCCCTGGCGACCGTTAACCGAACAGACGCTGATGTCCTCGCGCGACTCGCAAAGGCTGAACTTGATGACGGTAATTCAGAAGAAGCTCGTGAAGTCATCGAAAAGTGTTTGGACATCCAACCGCAACACACGAGAGGACTGCAACTTCACATCGAATGCCTTACAATCGCCCTCTCCAAAGCCCTCGACAACACAACGCGCGAAGTAATCTCAGACAAGATCAACACGCAATCAACGAAACTGCTGCAGCTCGAACCTGATAATCGGATCGCCCTCCACGCTCTGGCCTCCGTCCTGCTGACACGCGAGGAATACGACGAGGCCCTCCCTCTGCTCCTTCGACTGCACAAAGTCTGGCCCATTGACCCCTTTGCTGCCAGACATCTTGGCGAAATCTACACCCAACGCCACGACCCCAAGAGAGCACTAATCTTCCTACTGCAAGCAGCCAAAACAGAAACCAACGACTTTCAACTGCTAACGAAAATCGCTCAAACCTATCTACGACAAGGCAATATCCCTGAGGCTCTCAATTGGTTTGAGTCAAGCCTCCAGGTGGATCCCTTCGCTGAATTGCCTCACTCCCAACGGGCAAAAGGCTTGATGCAACTCGGCCGCACTGAACAAGCCATTGAGGAATACGCTATCCTCTGCAAACTTGCTCCAGACAATGAAGAGTACCACGCCGCCTGTGCCCTGGCACATCACAAACTCGGAAACAAACAGAAGGCACAGGAGTTCGCAGCCAAAGCCGTCGCTCTGAACCCCAACTCCCCTGCTAAGATCATCCTCGACGATTGACGACCCAATCCCACATGTAAACAGAAGTAGGACCACCGCCACAAAACCATACCGCACCCGACAACATGTGACTGCTTTGACCGTGGCCCCAATGCCCCAATCGTGATAAACTGCTCGACACAACATGGAATCAAATGCCCCAAGGAGAGTATGCGCATGAATGCGGTGGAGATTCTGGATGTAACCAAGACCTTCGATGGCCACACAGCCGTCGACCGGTTGTCACTCGCCGTACCGTCCGGATGTGTCTATGGATTCATCGGACCCAACGGCTCCGGCAAGACCACGACCCTCAGAATGATAATGAACATATTCTACCCCGACTGCGGCGAGATACTCGTCTTCGGCGAACACCGCCATGAGGCTTGCACAGATCGAATCGGTTATCTGCCCGAGGAACGAGGACTCTACAAGAAAATGAAGGTCAAAGAAGTGCTGCGCTTCTATGGGCAACTCAAAAACGCCGCCGATGTCAATCGGGAAGTCGACGAGTGGCTTGACCGCTTCGAACTCTCTAAATGGGCCAATAAGAAGGTGGAAACTCTCAGTAAGGGAATGTCCCAGAAAGTGCAGTTCATTGCCACGGTCGTCTCAAAACCGGAAATGGTCATACTCGACGAGCCTTTCAGCGGCCTGGACCCCGTTAACGCAGAAGCACTCAAAGACGCTGTACTCGACCTTCAGGCTAGTGGTACGACAGTCATCTTCAGCACCCATGATATGCACACTGCCGAGAAGATGTGCGACTACATATTCATGATTTTCAAAGGCAAAAAAGTGCTCGATGGAACGCTCACTTCCATCCAGGATCAATACGGCAGCGATACAATCCGCGTCAGAATAGATGGCGAAGGCGCACTGCTTCGCAATCTCAAAGGTGTCGAAAAAGTCAATGATTATGGCCGAGTGCAGGAATTGCGCATCACACCGGACTTCAATACCCAGCAAATACTCAAGGCAATCATGGACCAGACCACAGTGCGCTACTTTGAACTAGCCAAGCCATCACTACATGACATCTTTGTACGCATCGCCGGCCCGGAAGCTCAGGAGGTGGACCATGAGTAAAACTCTCACCATCGCCATTCGCGAATACAACGCCGCTGTCCGCACCAAAGCATTCATCATCAGCATTGTGTTCATGCCGATACTAATGGGCGGCAGCATCATCGGCTACAAGTTGATGCAGAACAACGTTGATACAACAGACAAGAAGATCGCAGTCGTTGATCACTCCGGTGCCATAGCTCCTGTCCTTGAGAGGGCCGCGGAGATCTACAACGAAAACACTGTATATGACAAGGAAACGGGAAGGAAAGTGCGCCCGGCCTGTATAATCGAGTCCGTCAAACCCAATGACGACGACCCCCAACAGCAGAGAGTGGAACTCTCCAACAAAGTACGAGACAATAAGCTCTACGCATTCATGGAAATCGGCAAGAACATCGTTTCACCCTCGAGCGATCCCCGAGACAAGAATATCCCGCCGGAGGATCGCATCCTCTACCGCTCACAAAACGCAGCGTTCGACGAAATGCGCGGATGGATGGGCGAGCCAATCAACAACCACTTGCGCAGCCTGAGACTCGCCGAAGTGGATTTGGATGCTGATGTGGTTAATCGTGTCACCCGCTGGACACCGGTCGAAAGCGCCGGAATTCTCGAAGTCGACGAATCCGGAGAAGTGCAAGAGTCCAAGAAAGGCGGCGAAGGCCTCGCCGTCGTCGTCCCCATGATCATGATGATGCTTATGTTCATGATGGTCATGCTCGGAGCAACTCCACTCATCAATGCCGTACTTGAGGAGAAAATGCAGCGCATCGCAGAGGTGCTCCTGGGCTCTGTAAACCCCTTCCAGATAATGATGGGCAAACTGCTTGGCACCATCGGCGTATCATTCACCGTGGCCATCGTCTACATTATCGGTGGAATACTCGCTGCCCAGAAAATGGATGTCTCTGACTACATTCCCTACTACGTCCTCCCTTGGTTTTTCACCTACCAAGTCGCTGCCATCTTCATTTTCGGGGCGATATTTATCGCTATAGGATCCGCCTGCAACGACCTCAAGGAAGCTCAGTCCCTCATGATGCCGGTTTGGGCTATCCTCATGATACCAATGTTCGTATGGACCGCAGTCATCAAGGAACCGACCAGCGACCTGTCCACAATACTCTCCTTCGTTCCACCATGGACTCCTATGCTAATGCTTCTCCGACAGCTAACCCCCGCACCAGTACCAGACTGGCAACCGTGGATCGGTCTTATCGGAATGGCGGCTTTCACCATCTTCACCGTGTGGGTGGCTGGCCGTATCTTCCGGGTCGGAATCCTTATGCAAGGAAAGCCGCCGAAGCTGGGAGAGATACTCCGCTGGGCAGTGCGCGGTTGAGCATCCACACAGCAAGCCGGCAGACGCCACGTCTCGGTGTCTGCCGGCTTGCTTCTGTCAAAAACCGACGCGGAGTTCTTGACCCGTCGATCGGTATTACTCAATCATCAATCTTAATCGATCCGTTGTACGTCTCCACCACCAAACTCTCGCCACCTTCGCCGATCGTCCCGCTCGCAACCTTACGACCATTTGACTTGGCTGATGACTTCGCTTGGGCCGGCGCATTCCATTTGATTGCTCCGTTGTGAGTACTGCACGAAATGTTCGCCGATGTCTTCTCGCCAACAATCACACTCACCGAACCGTTGTGAGTGGCCAATCTGCCGCCCAACTTGCTGCTACCCGACGCGTTTAAGTCGATCTCGCCGTTGTGTGTCTCCAAGGAGACCTCACTACCGCAACATACCGCCTCAATCCTGCCGTTATGCGTCTGCACTCGCAGCGGTGACACACCCGATTTTACCTTAACCGCACCATTGTGCGTCGTAAGGCTGCACTCCCCATCAATATCATCCGCCGACACCGCCCCGTTGTGCGTCTGAACCTCCAGAGCAAAATGTCTGGGGCCCACCACCTCGTAACTAACTTCACCCTGCCACTCCGGCTTCTTCGTCACGCGCCACTTCCAACTCAGCTTGTAGCCTTTGTCACTATCCGCGCACGAAATCAACTCAATGGCATCAAGAGCCTCCTGGGCCGTGTCCATGTCTGGCCCACCGCCCTTGCACTTCACAACCACCTTCATCCGCTCAACATCCGCGATTCCAGAGTACTTCACCGACCCATTGTGTGTGGAAACTGCCAGCCTCTCCAGCCCCTCCACCGACACTGACAACACCTGGCTATCCTCAACCCACGCCTTGCTAGCCCCCATCGTACAACCGGCACTTACTGGTAATATCATCGCCACAACCGAAACCAAACGCTTTAATGTCGCAAACACGTTCATGCCTCCCTATCTAGCATCACTCGACAACCTGGCACATCTCTCCGGCCAACAGAGGATTCGCAGTCAACCTCGCTTTATTTTCCCCTGCTCTCTCCAATCCGGATTCGTTGCCAGCAGCCGTCAGTGCCGCCGACATCTGCTCAACCGTCTCTAACCTACACCTACTTGCCACCCAAGGCCCTCTCTCTTTAACCCCCTAAACACCGGCGCCAACGCGAAACACGTGAACAAGCGTCACCATGACCAGACAAACCGCGGCGACACCAAGACCTACGGGCCACCCGACCCGACCCCGATTCCCCGCCAAGCCGGCAAACTCCTGTAGCTTGCGCCCGCCCCGAAAACCAAGCGGTGCACCGAGCGCCGCAATCGCTGCCGCATACGGAATACCCGCTACGCTCGAAGGAAACGATGTCCCCGGCACAACACATGCAGAAAACCCCACAATGGCAGGCCCCAGCACAAATACGTTGGCAGCGATCACAACACTGATCACGCCGATCGCCGCACCACCCGCCCATGACATCCGCCGATTTGAGCTCGTCAGGAACACCAGGCATCCAAATGCCATCGCCTCACCGAAATAGGCAAAAAGCACACTATTCGCCATCCCTCGACAGAAAACAGGATGATGCTGTAGCCCGGCAAGATACATTCTGAATACTGCGGCAATCAGCACCAACGCGAATATCGCTCGAACTCGCGGCAGCAATCCGTACGCCATTGCGAAAAATAATACCGCACAACCGGAAAGAATCGAGCCGTTATGGTGCAAAATACCAAACTGATGAAGAATCGGTCGACCTACGGACTCAGCCAATCCCCACAAACATCCAATGGCCACAACTAACCACAACTCGCTCCCTCGCCCAACCGCCACTTCATTCATTTCCTTCTCCTATAACGCTTTCGATGAATTCGCAGTGTCGAATCATCGTTGGTGCCTGACAGAAATGCAGTTCCAGGCGCTGCGTCCAAACAGAGCTTGCCCGAATCTCGCAGGCAGCCCGCAGACTTCCGCACGCCAGATTCACTGTAAACGACCAACTGGATTACGCATGCCGGGATCACAAACAGGCCGCTGTCAAAAGCTGACAAATGTTGGCTCCAGCATCCAATGCTAACGCTGAGCAATCATCCACGCCTCCGACGGACTACCATCAGTCCCCCGACTGCAAAAGCCGCCAACATCGTTGGCTCTGGTATTACATCGCCATAAAACTGCCACTGAACATACGCCTCGCAGTGCTTCCAGCCATCCAGGTCCTTGTAGAACTTCACGTTCGCCACATTCATTCGAATCCGCGTCACATCGTATCCGATCAAATCGGATGGCGATGGCACAAACACCGCGGATTCAGACTTGTATACTCCCGTCTGCGCCGAGTAAACCTCGTCCTCCGATTTCACGGAAGCCAAGAAGTACAGATTATCGTTCTGTCCATCCGTTATCAGATCTGCAAACGCGCTGAAGTTCGTCGTAGATGCCGTAAAATCAAACATCCCCGCATCCCCATGATGCCACCATGGGCTTTCCGACTCTCCAACTACTACTGGATCGTCCGAACCCGAGTAGTGCCTTGGAGTAAACTTAACCTTAGTGAATTCCCCAGGACCAAACCATGAACTGTGCTGCCCCGATATGTACGTGTACTGCGCCAGTAGTGATTCCGCACGAACGGACGCCCCGAGCGATGCCACCAACATTGCCACCAAACCAATAGGCACGCCAACAGTACAACCGGTGTGGTTCCTCATTCTCTCCCCTCCCGTTACAAAACTCTCCACCGTCGCAGCAGACGGCACCAATGACTCTCCCAGAAGAATCGAGCATACCGACCAGGCCATCACCGCTCAAGCGCATTCCAAAACGCCATACATACCGCCTAAACGCTCTGCACACGCAAAGCCGGGAGAAATAGAATAACTACCACAACTAGGTAAAATGGCGATACCCGCCACTCGCACTCCAACCAACGAATATCCCACAGAAACAGGATATCTTCCTCCACTGCTCCAGCACAGCTGTCAAAGCCCGGCCGTATAGAGACTTTCACCAACGCCTCACGCACCTCTCGAAATCGCCCGTCTTCCCTCTCTCCCAACCGGTGTTTCCATCAATAACCACCAACTGGCAAACCCAGCAGATACCGATCGCACAGACTGACGAGGCGTTTCCGGGAAAACCACGTCACACCTCAACCAAACAACGCATGCCAGGCGTGCGGAATGCAAGCCTTCACAGCCAGTGGCAAGTTCTCCCGGCTTGGGCCGATGATCTCTTTTCCTTGTGACTGGCCGGTTCGTTCGCTAAACTGGCTTTCTGGGCCTCGGAACACAAGTTTCTCCAGCTACCGAGTTGACAAATCAACACAAATGGAGCTTCGCCATGGCAACCAAGTCCATCTGTTCAGTAATCGCTGCAGCTCTCGCCTGTTTGCCCACAGCCAGTACCGCACAAACCCAGCACACCACCCAACGCCCCACCCCGCCGGCCTCCGATTCAGATCGAATTACGCCTGGAGTATTCCTGGGTGATGTTCGTGATTTGCCAATTGTGGAACTTCCAAATCCATCCTGGCCCGTAAGGCAGGTCCCCGGGCGAATTACGCATTGGAACAACCTCATATCCCCACCTCAAACAGTCAATCCGACCACATGGAAACTGGATCCGCTACTCGCCTTGCAGGAAGCTGTTGGAAAAACTGCTCCAGCAGCAGGCTTCGGAATTACGAATCTCAATATCCCCGGACATCGCTACACAAACGCAACCGTACCCGATACCGTAGGTGATGTCGGACCTACATACTACATTCAAATGGTGAACAGCCTCTTCGGAAGCTCCTTTACCATATTCCGCAAGAGCGACGGACGCAGAGTGGCCGGCCCCAATACGCTCGACTCCCTTGCCCCCAGTGGTTTTTGCACCGACGGAGATGGCGATCCCATCGTCTTGTACGATCCACTGGCACAAAGATGGCTGATGAGCGAGTTTTCCTTTTTGAACAATGCTCTCTGCGTCTATATCTCCATAACGGATGACCCTATTGCCGGTGGCTGGTACAGCTACTGCTTCGTCGCTCCCGGCATTCCAGACTATCCGAAATACGCCGTCTGGCCGGACGCCTACTACGTCTCCACCAACGAAACCTCGCCAGCCGCCTATGCATTGGATCGGACGAATATGCTTGCCGGATTGCCCGCCAGGCCGCCAATTCGCAAGACAGCGCCTCCACTATCCGGATTCTTGTTCCAATCCCTGACACCCTGCGATTTCGATGGAACAATCCCACCGCCACCAGGCGCTCCAAACTACTTCATTCGCCATCGTGATGATGAGGTCCACGGCCCTTTTCCCAATGACGAGCACGTAGACTTCCTCGATATATGGGAATTCCACACCAACTTCGATTCCAACGGCCCCCAAACACTCCCTCCCCCCCTGAGCATACCAATAGCAGAAATCGACTCTGAATTGTGCGGACTCATCGCTGATTCATGCTTTCCTCAGCCCAACACAGAGGTAACTCTCGACCCGCTGCGCGAGGTCGTCATGTGGAGACTACAGTACCGAAACTTCGGAACCCATGAAACGCTCGTTGGTAATCTCGTCACCGATGTAGACGATAGTGATCACGGTGGGATCCGCTGGTTCGAACTACGCAAAACCGGCGGCCCCTGGACACTCTTCCAAGAAGGCACCTTCGCACCAGACTCCGAAAACCGTTGGATGGGATCTGCCGCAATGGACAGCGAGGGCAACATGGCCTTGGGGTATAGCGTCTCAAGTGATGCAGTGTTCCCCAGTATCCGATACACCGGTCGGCAAGTGAACGATCCCCTGGGCACCATGCCGCGCGGTGAATTCACTATTGTCGAAGGCGCCGCGTCCAGCACAACTAACCGCTGGGGTGACTACAGCTCGATGAATGTCGATCCCATCGACGATTGTACATTCTGGTACACCAACCAGTACGTGGAATACGGAGATCAAGCAGACTCCAAAGGATCGCTCTGGGGCACCCAAATCGCCTCTTTTGCATTCGATTCCTGTATCGATAGCGGAACCTCCGGCCTGCCCGACGATCAGCAAACCGGAGCTTGCTGCCTCAACAGAAACTCCGTCTGCCGCGACTATCTCAGCGAATGCGAATGCACCAATTCCAACGGCGTCTTCGCCGGAAACGGAACAACCTGCGGCTTCGAACTGACCTGCACAGGGCCTATTGTTGAAATCCTAACGCCCGGTGAAGGTGATACTTTTCCAGAGTTCTCAGACATCCTCATTACCGTCGACGCGTACGACGTGAACACCGGAGGATTCGTCGAACAAGTGAAATTCCTCATCGACTTGGACGGCGCAGTAGTCGAGAGCATCGATACCAACGGAACGGACGGATGGAGCTACCTGCTTGAAGACGCACCCGGTGGAAACTTCATGCTCAACGTAGTCGCAACTGATAATGATGGCCTGACTGGTACGGCATCTCTGCTACTAAGAGTAGAATGCCCCACTCCCGTCGAAAGCACTGAATTCGCCCAAACTTGCACAGGCACAGTCGATTGCCCACTTGCATCACTGCCCTTCGGACCGGATTCGCAAACAAGAACAGAACCATACGAATTCGACCTCGGCGGCACCGGCAATAGCTGCTTTCCCACTATGGGACGCACGCTCGCCGCTACCGAGCTTTACCTCAACGGCCTGACGGAGGCACAACTGTTCACCAACCTACCGGCCACAGAAATCATTAGCGGCGGAACACTCTACGCCCACCCCTTGCAGGGCTGCACACTCCACGCCGCCGGTACCATCTGCATGCCTCTCATTGGCCAAGCCCTCTCCGTTACCGACAGGACCATGGGGGCAATCTCCGGCGGCATCCTCAGCGAACACCCCTTCCCAGACAACTCGCTGCCATTAAGTGCCGCCGGCATTGTCACCTGCAGCGGCGCATGCAGCAACACCTTCACATTCGCCGTCGAAACCACTGCCAATACCATCGAGACCGTTAGCGGCGGTGAGATAATATCCTTCCCCATCGGAGAACCCATCAACGACCTCCCCATCTCCTATACCAATGGCACTATCTCTGGAATTCTCGCCTTCACCAATACCAATTCTCACACGATCTCCGGCGGCATTGATGACATCGTGCCACTCAACGGCCAATACATAGGGAATCGAATCGGACCTGACGGCGTAACCGTATTCACTACCGGCGATGGCACATGCTACCCCACCCTTGGTAAAATCCTTGCCGCAACCGCCGCGGGCGTGGATGCCGTCGTAGAGTCTGTGCTGTTCACTGACGCCCCCTCCATCGAAGTAATCAGCGGCGGATTCAAAACAGCGTTCCCCCTCACAGGCACGCGGATGCTCTGCGGTGGCTCGGCTTGCGTCTTCAACATAGCGGAATCCATCGCCGTCACAGATCGTGCTATCTGCACAGTAACTGGCGGCACCCTCACCGAGAGCATACTTCCTGCCGGCGTCGAACCCGTCAGCGCCGGCGGTATCGGCGTGTGCAACGTCGGGAACTCGTTCACCCTCTGCGTCGAACTGCAGACCAATGGCCTGCGATGTGTATCGAGTGGTGTTGTTAGTGATTTTCCAATCTCCGACGAACTGGCTGCCAGACCGGTTTCATGGACAAACGGTACCGCCTCCGGGGTGATTGCCTTTACCAACTCCAATGCCTATGTAATCACCGGTGGCGCAATGACTCCCACCGCATTACCCGGTGATTTCATTCTCTATACCCCAACCGCTGCCGGAGCCAGCGTACTCACCACCGCAGGGATAATCGTAATCCCCGTCGCACCCGGTTCCACCTTCAAAAACTTCGGCACTTGCGACGGCTCAACAGATAGCGCGATCTCCTTTAACCTCGGACCGTGCCCGGCCATGGCCGGCGTAACCGCAGGCTGGAGCCCCTCCGGAGTCATCTGCAATGGTGGAATAGCATCAGCCGAATCCGGCGGGCCGTTCAATCCCATTCCCTCCTGCGGACCGGGAGGCTGCGGAGGGACCATACAATTGCCCCTGGCAGATTTCCCCTTTGACCAGGGCACTGCCCATACCGTCACCAATCCGGATGTGTTTGTGTACGGAGGACTCCTGCTGGCAATCGGTCCCGATGCGTCCATCATCCCCTTCGCAGATTGTTCCCAACCGCTCCCCGCATGCGCCCCCACCGGAAACATTACCCTGAACATGGCTCCATGCGCAGATACCGACGGCGGCAGCGCCTCCTGGCCCGCTCCCGACAATCGAGTAATCTGCTACTGGGGAGCCTGCTGCTTGCCCTCCGGTGAGTGCATTGACGCCGTAACGGCGAACTGCTGCGACTCCCTGGGTGGAATGTATCTGGGCAACAACAGCGAATGCCTGGCCCCGACCGGCTGCTGCTTCAACAATGGAGATTGCGACATGCTTGACCCACGCTGTTGCCAGATTCTTGGAGGAATACCAATCTTGGCAAACTGTAAGGGACTACAGGGATGCTGCGTCAGCGACCCTCTAGGAGACTGCGAACCGCTCGTCGACGCCGCATGCTGTCCCATCGCTCCCTTCAATGGCTTCGCCGTCAATGCATGCCTCGGAGACGTCAATCCAGTAAACACATTCGACGATGCGTGCGAGAACCCTCCCCTCGATTTCGATTGCGATCATGATGACGACGTCGATCTCGATGACTGGCAATGCCTCGAAGCTTGCTTCGGAGGTCCCGGCAATGGAATCGGAGAGGAGTGCTACGATAGCGACTTCGACGGCGATCTCGATGTCGACCTCTTCGACGCCGGCAAGTTCCTGGAATCCTTCACTGGAGACCTTACTTGCCCCTGCAATGGCGATGTCAACGGTGATGGCTTGGTAAGTCCAATGGACAGATTCGTTATCGAAAGCCCTGCTTGTTTCAATATGCCGGCCAGCGCCTGCCCCTCCGCCGACGTCAACTGCGATGGCCTCATCGATCAAGAGGACTCCGACGTGGTCATGTGCCAGCTCGGACAACTGGCCCCCGGCGACCCCGCCTGCTGTGACCCGTAATCAACGCAAGTACCATAGCATTAAGTCCAATCACGGACTCGAACAACAAAAAACCACCGGGATAAACCCCGGCCCAAACGCCGCACTCCAATAGACCAAGCTCTACCCTCCGAGGAACTCCCCGCAGCCAAGACCGAAAGTACGGTTCCGTGGCTCGCGCAGGAACGAAAACCGAGACCCCCACCAACACAACCGTGGCCACCACAACCTGCACAATCTCTGCCCGGCTGTTCATCTTGATTCGCACAAGCTACCTCCCACCTTCCACCACATCCTCAGACCTGTGGCACAGGGCGATCTCCTGCTCCGCAAAAGTGTGGCCTTCATATCGACATCCAATCAGCTCATCAGTCCGCGCACAACCGAAACATCACACTACGACGGCTTAACGTCTTCTGTTGACCGGTAATACGCGAAACTGGTTATTCTCAATTCCTTCTGGAGACGAATCATTGTTCCCAATACAATCGTCAGTGCTGTCAACATGAAGAGAATAATGAACAGAGCTTCGAACGCTATGAATGTATCCCCAATATGAACCCCAGCTCGCCCCAAGATGCTATTGTGATCTACAACATAATGTGTTATGGCAAATGCCAGGGCGATAAGAACGAACATCGTCAGCAAGTTTCCAGCGTAGTATGCCACAACGATCAAGATCGATCGTGGATCACGCCTACAGAACTGGCTGGTCCACTGCATCAACGCTACTGTTCCGCTAAAGAACATGATTCCCGTAACCAATCCGAACCCCAGTAGCCCTGAACAAAAATGTATGCCTGCCGCCCAACTTGTCAGTCCATAGTCATAATCTAAATCCCTATTCACCTCGATCACCAGAGGAATAAAGCATAAGGACAGAAAAACTCCAGCTATCACGGCATTGACGGAAAGATAGGATAATGCCGAAGAGCGACCGCCGTGAATGACCCGATCCCTGAAGTAATCTTTGCCCATCAAAATCGCCCAGAATGTCTCCCAGAATGCTCTAGGCTTTCCGTAAAACCTGGCCCTTGCCCAGGGAATCTCTCTCCGCCTGTCGAGCATTGATTCGCTCGTCCTCACCCCACACTCCGGGCAATTCGATTGCAGTGAAATGCCACTGATTATGTAGCCGCAGAACATGCATCGAGGCTTGGCATCCTCCTCCACGCAAGCTACGCAGTCTCTGCGATAGAACGCTCCTAACTTGACTATTAACGCAAGCAGCCAGACCGCAAGCAGACCGCCAATAGCGGCGCAGCAGTTCGTGTAAAGCGCCGATGGCCAATCGTATAGCACATGTTCTCCAATATACATCGTAAGTCCGGCAATGACGGAGGCCGGAACAAGAATCAAACTCGTCCATAGGAAAACTCTTAAGCAATGAAGATATCGTTGACGAGGCGACAGAGGACCGGCAATTAACGGCATGAAGAGCAAAGGAGCTATGGGAGCCAGAACGAAATACGAACCTGGAATAGCCAAGGCAACAATGACGAGCGTCGAATTGTAGCCAGCGTCCTTGTAAACAGCATTGACGGCGCAGGCTGTGATGAGTTTCGGTATATCCAACACGCTCTTATTAGCCAACGAGTTCTTCAGCCTTGTTGTCTCAGTAACGGAGAAGTTGAGCGTCTGTGTCTGGCTCAGGATCGCACCAGACAGTCCGATCAACGAAGCAAACGTAATGCTGCAGAGCAGCACAAACACCCCTTTAGTCCAAGTCGATTCAGCTATGTGTGCTCCGTGCTTCTTGGGTATTAACAGAAGCGTGAGCAGAACCCACGGAAGTCTCAGCCAGCCCAACGACATCGACCGGCATTCAGTACTACCTTCAAATTGAGGCCAATGATCGGGAACGGTATCTCTCACTACTGCACTCCATTTGTATCCATGCTGCTCGTTGAATTCATCGGTATGGCCACCGGATCAAAAAACGGTTCGCCCCGATCCAAGGTAAAAAGCACATCGGTTTCGTCTTCGCTTAGAACACGCGTACCGCTAAAACGCGCTGCACCGTTGTTATCTACTCCGTTTGGGCCTACTGACCACAGAGTGTAGCTCTGCCCATCTTCGCAGCGATACTTGAAGGGTTCGCCGGAAAATGGGTCCATAGGCAGTTCGCCGAACCAACCTTCGATCTTTGCTGGTAGAGTCTTAGGGTATTGGCCGTCTTGCTTATACAGTATCTTCAATGCTAGATTCACCAGCGCCGCGTTGCGGTAGGCCAGACAGCGGTGAATGAGCACGTAAGTTCCTTTATACGTACGGTAGCTGAAGGATTCGATGGCAGGTCCGTCCCTCCCGTCGATCAGGTTGCGGGCCTCCCAATACTCGATATGAGCCTTGCCCTCAAGGTAGCCCATGCTCGCAGCCTTGCCAAGGTTCTCGCAGACGAGGTCTATCTTACTACAAACGGTGTCGAAGCGGTTATGGCAGATTGTCGCCAAGTTCCACAATCGATGGCGTCTGGTAGTGTACGTATTGTAAAAACCAGGCATGTACTCGAAAGGTCCGTCGCTTAGAACAAGCCAGCCGTTACCGTCTGGCCGGTCGGCGTAGCAGGAGGCCAACATAGAGTAGGCCAATACTCTCTCTCCGCTAAGAATGCCCGGAAAGCGGCATCTGACGTCCACACGGCTGTCGATGGTCTCTTTTATGTCGCGGGCAAGGGAATGGCAGATATCAGCCTCGCGAATCAGATGATTAAGCTCCTCAAACACCGCCCTCTCAATGGAAATACCTACCACGAAGTAACTGAGATAATCCAGCTCAACCAAGTTGGCCAGCCACAGGTCCGTCTTAAGATCATCCCATGCCTCATCGATGCCGTGTCGCTCCTCATAGTGATAACGAGCTCTTGCCAAAAGTATTATATGCAATCCGCGAGTGTCAATGAACTCTTCCGCTCCTCTGGCATTGTTGTCGTTCATGAAGTCGAGAGGAAAACGTTGTCGCCAGTGTTTTCCACGAACCCTGGCCAAATCGTTCAGCGCCGTGTCGGTTTGAGAGGATTTCAAGTAGCTAGAGCATTCACCGATCACCTGTAGCGTATCCACAGCTAAGGAAGTAGTTGGTGCATTCTTCGGGTTCTACCTTGTGGAATGCGTTAGCAACGGCGCGGATAAGTTGGCTGATCTGTCTTGGTCCGTCTCGACGTAGATATGATTTGATCTTTGACCATAGTTTCTCAATTGGGTTCAAGTCAGGCGAGTAAGGTGGCAGGTACAACAGTTCGGCACCGACGTTCTGTATCGACTCCTCGATTCCGCTGACCTTGTGAGATGACAAGTTGTCCATTACGACCACGTCACCAGGTCGTAACGCTGGAGCCAGACAGTGTTCAACGTAACCACGAAACACAGTAGCATCTGTTGGCCCATCGAATAGCATGGTAGCCTCGGGAATAACGCCCGTACAGCGCAAGGCGCTGATCATCGTATTGGTTTGCCAGTGCCCATGAGGAAGGTCAAAACGACATCTTTCGCCACACATAGATCGTCCATAAAGACGGGTCATGTTCGTTTTTGCACTGGATTCATCGAGAAAAATGAGCTGTTCTATAGGAATACCCTGTAAGCGGTGGGTAAACAGCTTGCGAGCAGCCACTACATCTGGGCGGTGCTGCTCGGAGGCAATCAGAGACTTTTTTTAAAAGTCAGACCAATCCTTTTCAGTGCTCGATGAGTTGCCATCACGCTGCAATTGATCCCCAATTCTTCTTTCGCCCATACACGCAACTCTTCCAGCGTTGCGTCAGGCTGAGCAGATACCTTTTTATGCAACTTATCTAACGCAGCCTCATCGAACTTACTGCGCCGATCGCCACCGCAAGGCCGTGGAGCCAGTTCGCCATCTTCACGAAACCGTTGCTTCAGCCTTCGAATCCACGCGGGACTGACACCGAAGCGGTCCGCTACGAATCTGGTTCCTTCGCCGCGATTACACGCAGCGAGGATACGTCGTCGAAGATCCATAGAATATGCTTTCATCACTAGCCTCCATGCTTGAATGAAAGCATAACAACTAGTGCACAATCGCGCTAGACCTGAAAGTTAAATGCTCTAATGCATGCTCTGAGATTGATCCTGCTTTCGGGACTCCACCGCCCCTTGTTCACGTCACCTATGAAGATACTCCGCCCCACTGGGCCATCCCTCCACTCCATTCCCGGAGGAAGCGAGTCGTTTATCGATGGTAGCGGAAACAATGATTCGCACGTGTCGACTAACTGTTGGGTTGCTTCATCATCAGGCGTTGGCATGCGTATGGGCCCGTATCTCGCATAGGCCTGTTCTACAGTCAACGGCATGGTGTTCATTCGCCGATCTGCCCAGAAAATAAACCACACGACGAAGGCGCCCATCATGACCGGAACGACGATTGGCTTCAGCCATTGCCTCTTTGCTTTGCTTTCTGACATACTCAGCGATTCTCTCTAGCGCTGCAGGCCCAAGAGTAGCGTCAAACAATGAAACTCACTCGGAGAAAACCAACAATCGGACACTACACTTAATTAGAGCTTGCTCTGGCAGGCATATCCTTACACATGTCGAGAGGGAGTAGGCACCTCTGACGAACTCAGACGGAAAACACCCCCGCCGAGCGGAGTAATGCAACTGCCGAGCCATCCATAATACCCTACGCCTCCTCAATACATCTCCGCCGAAGCTCAACAGCAAACTCACCCTCAGCAGAGTGTGCATTGCCGAACGCTGACACTGATCACACTCCAACTGAATAGTCTGCACAAGGCCGCGAAGTGACCTCCGGTTTTAGCAGCATAAAGGGCACTTCCCGCCAGAAGCGATCGAATGTCCCCATGCTCAATTGCAGCACAAGCCACAACTATTGAACCTGCGCCTTGTGCAAGACACCATGTCCGCACCTGCCGGACCTCTTGTCACCCTGCGTGACCGACAATGAACCGGCCGAGCCGTTCTCTGATCATCTCCACTACTGTGCTCAGCTTACGATCCTCCGGCAATCCGGACCGTCGCAGAAAAGCGGCCCACTGCCTCTGCTTATTCAGATCGGAGGCGAACTCATCAGTAAGGCCGAGCGGCTCTGCCTTTGGCATAGGTGTACGACGACGGTCAAAGGTTGCCTTGATGGCTGCAGCCAGAAGAGCATCGTTCAACTCGAATTGCTTCAATAATACCCATATATCATGAAAATCCTTCATACGGCTGTTGGCAATACCCAACGACACAATGGCCTCCATCTTCTCAGCGACAACGCTTTCCGGAGAGTACACGCGAATCTGCGGACCCGGAAGTTCGAGCAGGGCGGGAAAAGACTCAATCCGTGCTTCCGGGATAACCACATCACCGAATCCCACGTCCACCTGCAGGCTGATGCGAGCGTTGCCTAGTTTCGCAATCAGCCGAAGCCTGATTCCCGCGTAGGCATCTTCGTCTCGTATGAGGGCTGTCGTGACGGATCCGGCATCATAGGCCATGCCATCGTCTTCAACGACTTGGTTACATACGTCACGAAACATGGCCACCAGCCGTGCTTCGGAAGGTTCGCCGAAACCAAGAAGGTCGATATCCCGAGTTGGACGGTACAGCTCTCCAGTCCAGACGGCAAAGAGCATGGCACCCTTAAGCACAAACGCGTCGACATGTTCGGATCGGCTGAGACGATACAGCAGCCGCTCGACCGCGTAGCGGGTCAGCAAAAGACTGTAGTCCGCTCCGGTTTCTCGGCTGCGATTGAGCAGCCGCTGGCGTACCGACTGAACAAGGCCCTGTTCTGCCGGCTTCATACAATGGTTTCCAGATAGGGACGTATTGTGCTCGTCACGCGACACACCCGGGCCTGAGCCCAGAGTTCGTCTCGGGCAAAGCGGTTCTCTCGTAGACCTTCACGCAGAGCTTCGAGTGCAACGTCAAGCCCGATCTTGTTGCGATACTTGAAACAATCGGCAACGGTCTTGGCCGCAGAGTACACGGGCACTTCAACACCCTCGATTAGGTGACGCTCCACGCCCTCAGTCAGAGCAGAGGCAGAAAAACGAACAACCTGCAGCTTGGGCCTCTGGAGATTCGGTTTCCGCGCCCGCCGGTCGATTGCCAGCCAAACGGAAAACGGATTCTGAGTTCCCAAATCGTGGAACCGCAGTGCGGAAAGCAGACAGATCACACCGTGAGGAACCTTCTTGGCAACCTGTGCCAGGGAGTGGTCTGGTGTAGGCTCGGAGCCCGCCGGCACATACACTCCGCGCGCTATGCGCTCGACAAGCCCCTCAGCCATCAGCCGGCGAAGGTTCTCTGCGTGAAAACCACGTTCACGCACGTCGCGGACCCGGGCAATACCCATGGCCTGTACAAGCTTTAGGACCTTCTCGCGGTCAGTAGTTGCCATGTGCACAATTGTTGGCACTTTTTATAATATGTCAACCTTTTTACACACGTTTCTCCATCTAACCCGCGGGGAACTTGTCCACCGATTCATGCGCCGTCTAAGCCTCCATAACGCCTTATCCAGCAACCTCTTACAATGCCCCACTCGATCTCTGGAGGCAACATGCCAGCACACAACCACACGCCCCCGTCCCCCTTTCACAAGGTTGGCCCCGTGGAAAAACTATCCCGATCATTGCAGCAAGCTTCTCCATAAATGCTGTAACTTGTCAAACCCTATAACGTTCTGAGTCCAAGCCTAGCGTCAAACCACCGGAATCTACCGGAGAGAACCGGCGTTCAGCCGCTCCACTTGCATAGAACTTGCTCTGGAAGCGTACCCACAGTGCGCGCCCACTCTTGGATTAACCCACTGCTTCTCACCGCGGCGTGTTGTTACAGCCTTACTAATCCAAACGCAGCGGCAAACGCCGAAAATCTACTAGGGGAAACCCGGCGTCAAACGCTACACCTGAATAGAGCTTGCTCTATCGCCTGCTGAAGCAATCGTGAGGGCTCCAGGCGCAACAACGCTACCAGAGCATCCAGACATAACCACCCTGGAAACCAAATCGCATTTACTGTATCCTGCTTTGTGGCGTATCCCTTGTGAATGAGAACTTCTTGTTTAGCTAATACCCTAATACCCAGGATGCGCACAATCTGACTCGACAAGGAAGCGAGCAATGGATAGAATGGAGCGGTGCGCGTCTGAATGAAGAAGAAAGAAGTGGGACAATCGAGCCAAACGGCAGCTCGGGTATGGCATTGACAATTAACTGACCGATTGCGCACGACTTTATATCGGAGAGGTTTATGTTCCTTCGGATCTGGTGCTTGTGTATCTGCAAACTGGGGCTGCTATGTATAGCCCTGCTTGCTTTGGGGCAATTCGTATTCAACACCGAGCCCTGGACAACGCTGGGGACAGTTGCATCTGCACTTTTGGTTTTACTGGGGATCTCCGGAGCAATCTCCGGAATATGGTTCTTCGTCTTGAAAAAACCAGTCGCCTGCCCGCTGTGCTCAACTATTGGAAACCTTGTGCATCTTAGCCAATACGATGTCGGACTAGAATGCCAAACGTGTGGCCTGGTTCATGTGAATACCCCGACCGGCTTTAGGTTCAAAGTGGCCCCTCTCGGTAGCATCGAAGAGTAGCAGGAGTGCATCCTCGTTTGTCACTTCCAATCCGAACATTACTAGCGAACTATCATTAGTTGCACAGGCGACGACGCGTTGCCAGTAATCCTCCCAAAGACAACAAGACGAATGTTGTCGGTTCTGGCACAAATGCTAAGCGAAATCCACGTTCTTTGCCGTAGAAATTAGTGGTACCGGAGTAATCCCCAGAATCACCGATAAACCTATATGCCGAGTGCATCTCCAAAGGGCCCTCGTAGTCGTGGAATTCCCACTGTCCGCCACGAACGTTTCGCCCAGTGTATTGCCCCGATTGCTGTATAGTGTCGGTCCACTCTGCGACGTTTCCAGCCATGTCGAATGCACCATACGGACTTTGCGTATTAATGTGGGCTCCAACCTCTGTTCGCCAAGGCGCTCCGGAGACAGTGTAGTCGTTACCAACGTAATCGAAATACGTCGCGCTATTCACGCCACCGTCTACTTCGTTACCGGGCAACTCATCGCTGCTTGTGGGAAAACCAAAGTAATTGCCTGTATCGCCATCGTTTTTGTGATAAGCTGCTTTGTACCACTCATCCTCTGATGGAAGTACCCAGGTTGCTCCCGATTTCCTCGTTACGTCCTTAAGGTCATCATGAGAAGTAGCTCCATTGAGTAAGTACGATCCATCTTCTGTGGTATTCAAGTCTTGTTGACCCGTTGGCTGCCCGTTGTGCATCCAGTTAGCGAACCGAGCGGCGTCAGACCAGCTGATATAGTTGACTGGGTAGTCAGCCCAATTAGAGTCTACACTATATGAGTAATTACCAGAGGAGCCGCTCCGTTGGATATTGCATCCCTCCTGGTATTGTGCCAGACTCGCCATCGTGGTGTTGAATAAACCATAACTATCGGTGGCGGCTACAGCGTTGAGAAACTCCGTATACTGCCCCGCCGTAACTTCGTATTTACCCATTTCATATGTGTAATCTACTGCTCCGCACAGTCGATTTGCACCGGCTCCAGAATCGAAATCGTTGATTTCCACGCCGTAGCTGATACCGGACCATTGCCCCGCGTTGCCGACATTGCCGACAGTAATAGTTTCTACGACTACTCCTGCGAACACGTCTTGCGTACAACTTGATGCTGCTACCAAGATTAACGTGATGGTTAGTGCGCTTCGCATCCCATTCTCCTTGAATGACTCTGTACTTCGTCGGAAACTACGGGCCACTTGAAACTCAATAGAAAAACCCATCAATAAACCCTACTAGGGATTGTATAGATAGGGGATTAATAATACAAGGTAAGAAAGGCGCAAATGTTGGTGTCTCTAACTGTTATCAGCGGTCACTCAAAGAAAGGCCACCAATTATCAGGTTTAAACAGGCCACCGGAGCTATTGTCAAATCCTGTGGATTGGCTGGATTCAAGCGGCGTCTTTCCTGAGTCCGTCAACGAACTTGATTCCTTGAATTACATCACCGAGCAGGCGATGTCCTCTCAGGCATCGCCTGCGTCTCTCAGCACATCTGGATAACTGAAAAACCATAGTCAGCATAGTCAGCCGCAACCGACAACCCCTGGTCCGCCGCGTCCGCAATCGCGCCACCACCGGTCATTCACTCGCGGCTGGCAAACCTTGATCGGCCCAATTCCGGTCTGCAAGTCGCGTTCGTCCTTGCACCCATTGCAAACCGCCAACCGCGGGCTGTTGCTGTCCCTGACGTGATGGTGCGCCGCAACCTAATCTCCGACCTCCGCCTATGGAGCGCTACTCGTCCACGCGCAGCGTCAGACAACGAGAGCCTGCCGAGAAAGAAAGACGCTCTAAGCTACACTTGAATAGACCTTGCTCCATCACCCACTGAAGTAATCGTTAGGCTCCCTGACGCAACAACGGTGCCAAAGCATCCGGGGACGGGCATGACAACCCTGGAAACCAAATCGCATCTACTGTATCCTGCTTTGTGGCGCATCCTTTGTGAATGGGCAGCTCTTGTTCAGCTAATACCCAAGTTACGCCGCTTCTTTCTCCTCGCCATGCACCGGCTTTGATTATATCGCGACCGTGCTCATGAAACGCTACTGCTTGTCGAAACCCTGAGCAACGATTGGTTTTTCGGTAAACGAAGAAAGGTAGGCGGCAAGTGATTTCGAGCCGTTCGAGCAAGAAGCATAGGCAATATTGGATCGTGGCCGTGCTTGCCGCATCAGGCTTCCTAATTGTCGTTTGTCGGTTACTTCACTCGGGCGACACGACTCCGCCTGTGCAAACCCCTGAGACTTCCGCACTCGCCAGTGTAATTGACGAGGCTAAGGAGATTACGTTTACTTAGTCGTCCCTGAATATGTTAAAGACAACGCGGGAATCGCGGTAATTTCGGGGTGAAAGGGCAATCGGCTGGGTGTAGACTTTGCAGGGTAATCACGGACAGACCGCAGAAACCTTGCAAACTCGGACGGAGCCCATGAAGCCCAAACCCCAGCCACGCGACGCGTTTTCACTCTTCCAGGCCCACTTCCGCCAGATTCTCAACCCGCAACACCCGCTCTTTCAACTTGCGGATGCGATCGACTGGGAGCGATTCGACATCGCCTTCGCCGACTTCTACAGCGAAGAGCTGGGTGCGCCGGCCAAAGCCACGCGTCTCATGGTTGGTTTGCACTATCTCAAGTACACGTTCAACGAGTCGGACGAATCCGTCGTTGAACGCTGGATCGAGAATCCGTACTGGCAGTATTTCTGTGGATTCACGCACATGCAGCACGAAGCGCCCATCGACCCGAGCAGTATGAGCCGCTGGCGCAAACGCGTGGGCGCGGACCGTCTCGAACTGCTACTCAAAGAGACGGTCGACCTAGCGGTCCGCAGCAAACAACTACCCAAGCAGGATCTTGGGCAGGTCAACGTGGACACGACGGTTCAGGAAAAGAACATCACGCATCCCACAGATGCGAAGCTGCTTTACACGGCGATCCGCAAGCTGGGCGAAGTTGCGCTGGATCGCGGCATCGTATTGCGGCAGTCGTATGTGCGTGTTGGCAAGCGTACTTCGGTGAAAGCGAGTCGATATGCACATTCCCAAAAGTACCGGCAGATGCGTGGGCAGTTACGCAAGCTGCGGACTTGGGTGGGCCGGTTGATCCGTGACATCCGGCGCAAAGCACCTCAGATGGACGAAGATCTGATCGCAGCCTTGGCGAAGGCTGAACGTCTTCGTACGCAGCAGCCCCAGGACTCGAACAAGCTGTACAGTTGGCACGAACCCGATGTGCGTTGCATCAGCAAGGGCAAAGCGCGGCAGCGCTATGAGTTCGGCCAGAAGGTGGCGGTCGCCACGACGAACCGCAGCCACTGGTTCGTGGGAGCGAAGTTGTTCGAGAACAATCCGTACGACGGGCACACGCTCCGGGAAACGCTGCAAGCGGTGGAGCGTGTCACGAACGCACCGATTACCGATGCGTACGTGGATAAGGGCTATCGTGGTCACAAGTGCAAGGGGATGACGCGTGTCCACATTGCCGGACAGGGATCGCGGAACGTTCCCCGTAGCGAGAAACGTCGGCGTAAACGTCGGAGCGCGATCGAGCCGAAAATCGGACACCTCAAAAGCGATCATCGCGTGCGACGTTGCTTTCTGAAAGGCCTCGAAGGCGACGCGATCAACATCGTGCTGGCAGCCGCCGCGGCAAATCTGCGGAAACTGCTCCGGTGGCTTTCTTTTGCGCGCATCGCGGGGTGCTGGAACACTCCGCTACCCCTATGGATGTCCCTGGTCCAACGCTTCGCACTTTGGAGCAACCGCGACCCCTTCGCGTGCTGGATAACCGTCAGAACCACGTCAATACAAGCCGCCGCATAGTGACTTTTTCAGGGACGACTATATAGGGTGGAGACAAGCGCGATCGCACAGCAGAGCCCAACCGTTTCCCGATCACCCGACGATCACCGTGACCCCGAACGAGCTCCCCAGCCCCCAGCGATCGGCGAACCCAGGGGCTCCTCGCCGCCACCGACACTCTCCGCAGCCCCGACCTCCACCTGTGCCAAAGCCCCACGGCTGGGATGCACGTTAACGATTAAGGACACCGGCCCCTCTTCCCGGTCCCCAAACGTACCCGGCAAAGCCCGCGCTGAGGACGATTCCGGCCGCCGCCCCAGTCATTGGCTCGCCGCCCCGCAAGCTCGCCGTCGATCGCCGCGCAGCGGGCACTCGGCAAGCGGGCAACACCGAGCGACCCCCTGGAGGAAACCTCCTCCAGCGCGTCGCGCAATCAGACCGCCGTACAGAACCGCGTTCAAAAACGACCGATTCGAAGCGAAAACGACTCGAAATGACTCAAAACTGAAAGGAATTCGACCATGAACACCAACATTTCGACGCGCGAAACGCCCAAAAACGGCGATTTCCACCCTAATTCGACCCCCAAATGCGCGCCAATGTCGCCCAAATGCAGCCTGGCGCCCACTCAATGCGCTGTAAAAGCAAGGCTGGCGCACTCAAAAACGCGGTTTTTAATGCCGAAAAACGCCGTTTTCTCTAACGGAAAACCACAAGCCGACACCCATTTCGCCCCACGCCGCGCTCCCCCGTTGACCACAAAACTCCAATGCCACCCAATGTCACTGCCACGTCCTGTTTGACTTGACCATAACTGTTCAATCAGGAAAAACGCGGCTGTCAGCACAGCCACCTCATAGCTGATTGAAAAACACTAATATCTCCAACCACGGCAACAATTTCTCTCGCGAACAACAATCTCGTGGTATGATGAAAGCGCCTTCGCACAACGAGCCGAATTGTTGACGTCGAGACATTTCTCTGAATCCATATAGGAGTGCGAGCCATGGACCTTGATGCCTTCCTCAAAGACCAAAATGTCGCGTACGAAAAGCACTTTCATGAGAAATCCTACACCGCCCAGGAACTTGCCCACGCAGAGCACGTGTCCGGCTACATGGTGGCCAAACCGGTAATTGTGAAAACCGAATACGACTACGCCATGTGCGTTGTCCCCGCCCCTCACCACTTAAACCTTTCCCGAGTGGCAGACGCTCTGCAGGAATCCGAAGTACACCTGGCAAGCGAGCGCGAACTGGCTAACCTATTTCCCGATTGCGAACTCGGCGCCGAACCAGCCATTGGATCCATCTTCGGCATGGATACGGTAATAGACGCATCGATGACCCAGGACAGCCACGTCGTCATGCAGGCCGGAACTCATCACGAAGCAGTCAAGATGAGTCGCGACGACTGGCAACGAGTCTGCGAACCGATCGTAGCCCCTATTTCCCAACCGCTGCAATAGGGGTCTTTTCGAACAATCGCTTTTACGCCGCATGCGCTTTTTCACAACATCGAGCCACCGTAACCGAAAAGGCGTATTCGATATCCAGCCTTGAACGCGACCGCCATGCTTCAACCCGGCATCGCAGGCAAAGGTCCAAAATCAGACGCAGCACAGTTCTCTCGCACCTGCAATGGAGTCTTACCACCGGGGATAACGGTATGACAAGCTGATTGAGTAATACAAAAGCGCAAGGACACCTGCCCCATAGTATTGCTCGGGTGCCCCGCAAACAGCTCTTCGAGTTCATCAAGTCCTGAAAGGTAAGCGTGCAACTTCTCCGCGGAAAGATTCATTCGTCGATGATCATCCTCCCCGAATGTGCTTTGGCCATTGAATTTACCCGTTAAGAGCCCGAACAACAAAGGAATGCGAACGATCACTCCAATACCCAACTTCTCTGCCTTTGGCAGTAATGCTTTCTCCGCATCCCTTTCTAACAGATTGTACCGTACCTGAATACAGTCAATCAGCTCAGCATGATCATCCAACAGGAATGCATGATCACTTTCTTTGAATGACTGAATACTGAATCCAGCATACTTGATCTTGCCTTGCCTCTTCAAGATTTCCAGAGCATCCCAGGGATCATCTCTCTCCAACTCCGCCAGATCGGGACTGTGCAATTGTAGAATATCCAAAGCCTCCAGCCCCAATCGCCCGAGACTTTGTTCTGCCGCCCAGATGAGATATTCCTTTTTGTAGTTCTGACGAATCGGCCCGTAACCCTTGTCGTCACTAGCATTGGTATTGGTAAAGTCATTACCTGCCTTTGTGGCAATAACCAGACCCTCTTGCTTACGCTCCTTGATAACCTCCGCAATCAACTCCTCGGAATGGCCGAATCCATACACATCGGCGGTATCAATAAGGGTCACGCCGGCATCCAGTGCAGCATGAATCGCCTGCCTCGATACCGCGTCATCAGTCTTGCCCCAATTCATGCCGCCGATAGCCCAGGCCCCAAAGCCGACTGTTGATACTCTCGGACCGCGTTTACCAAGCTGTGTATATTGCATAAGAACCCCCTTGTGTTTTCTCAGCGCCCACGCTCGCAACTATCATATGCCACTAGCCCTGAAGACACAAGAATGGCCTGTGAAGTCGCCTCCACAGGCCATCTCCTTCCATCCGATCAGCCTGACTGCTCCTGCAGCAGCCCGCTTGTGCGCTAGCTAATACCTCTGGAATTGAAGAATGAACTGTACGACTTGTCCACGTCGCGAATGTGCTTGACCAGCCATTCCTTTAGGAAATCCAGAACCTGCGTGGACAGGAAAAGCTTTCCACTATCGTGGTCCGCCTTGAACTGCAGCACTTTATCCACGAACTCATCGTGCTTTCTCTTGTGGTCCATTGCTTCGATATAACCTTGATTGGCCATCTCCTGCTCTTCCCGTCCGAAGTGCGTCTGAGTGTAGTTGGCCAACTCCGTTATGACGTCTCCGATCACTTGATTGCCCTCACGATTCTTGATCGCTTCGTGCAATCTGTTTGTTAAATCAAACAATCGCTTATGATGGCCATCGAATTCGGCCACAGCCACACTGTAGCTGTCATCCCAATCAACAAAAGGCATCGCTCTTCTCTCGCAACAAGAATCCAGTGATCCGAAGACACGCGAACACAAACGCTAACGCACGATCGCCACGTGGCCATCGTGCTCATGTCGCAAGTAGTTGATCGGCCCGCGAGCCGGATGATATGTGGCGATGTATGGAAAACGCACCGTCGCCGATTCCCATGGAAATCATCCACTGCGAATGCACGCTTATGGCATTATGAGTCCGAGCGTTGCATCGAAAACCGATCAGCCACCGGAGAGAACCAGGGTTCAGACACTACACTTGGATAGAGGTTGCTCCGGACATCACCGAGTCGACATGGCTGATCAAGTGCCGATCGCTAGGCGGGTGTGCAGCAGAGATTATGTAATTATCGTATGTGAAGTTTGCAGGCTAACGACCACCGCGTCCACGGCCACCACCGCCGCCGGGACCGCCGCCGCCACGTCGCCCCGGCCCTCCGAACCCGCGGCCCATGGAAACTCCACGTTCCTCTGCTCGTTTTCTCAATGCTTCGTGGAATTTCCTTGTCCGCGCGCGGTCGTCCGGATTGGATGACTCCAACCGCTGCTTGCGTTCCTGCGTAGAAACTGTTCGTCTCGGACCGCGATCACGTCGCCGTTCATCGTCCTTACCCCCGTTTTCGGCGCGCTCCTTCTCTCGTTCTGCGCGACGTTTCTCCCACTCCTTTTCCATCTCCGCGCGACGAGCCAGCATTTCATCCAGCTGCTTGTCGAGGATTTCGTTCTTCTTCTCTTCGCTATCGGCCTCCGCCCATTCTCTGGCTCTTGCTGATTGCTCTTCCTCCATCAGGGTCCGCATATTACTCATGAGCTGATGGCGTTCCTCCTCGGACATGTCGTTGGAGCGCATACGCTCGAACATGTCATGCATAGATCCCTGTCGAAGCGTGTTGACAGCCTGTTTTCTCAAATCGGCGTTTTTCTTATCTGCAAGATCCGCTGTGTCCAGCTTGGCCAGTGTCTCGATAACCGTTTCAGGTTCGGCGCTTGCAAGTCCGTCCTCCGGTCCTCCTGCTAACAATCCACCAAACACGAAATAGGAAGCGACGCCGAGAGTAGCAGTCACGACTAGCCCGATCAGCGTCTTACTGCTTTTCTGCGGTTGACCCTTCTTCGCCATCTCTTGCTTCTCCTTGTAAGCACAATCGCAACATGTAAGGCACTGAAACTCACGAACGTCCCTGCATCATACGGCCAGCAATGCCGTCTGATCAACGCTCCAAATCACCAACACGTCCATCAACGTACAGATAATTGGACGCACCGGGTTTTCCAGCTTTGCCATGAAAGGCTATGTAGTCTCTCATCAGCCAGATCTGCTCCTCGGCCACCTTTCCACCGAAGTGTCTCTGAGCGCGCGAAGTTCTCACCACCTCGCTCAGTTTCACCGGCGTCTTGAAGGCATCTGGAAAGTAAAACTCCCCATCGCGATAGAACTGAAGCCTGACATTGAAGGCATAGCTCGACAGCTCTGTTTCGAAGAAGCTCTTACCCTTGTTCGGCTCGCCCCTGTCAGTCACTCCCGGTCTATCGCTCGGACAGTGAAAAACCTCAACACCTTTACCCAACAATTCGTTGTCTCCACCACTGGAATTCGGTGTACTCTCAAAAGCCTTATTCACATATGGAGCGAGCACACTCCCTATGCTCGGACGCGGGTTGTCTGAATCCTGCTCAAACGAAGGCATATCAGACACAATGGGGAGGTAGTCGTTGGAGTCGTTCAGATACATTCGCAGCGCTTGCCCGACGGCACGAAGTTGGGATCCGCACACTACACGTTTGGAGACGCGCCGCGCACTCTTTAGACTGGGTACGAGAATACCTATCAGAAGCGCCAAAATGGAAACAACCACAAGCAACTCGACCAGGGTGAACGCGCACGTTTTGCCTTTGCTTCTACACATTGGATTACTCATCAGACTAGCATTATACGCCGCATCTTCGTTTGAAAGCCACTTTTGCCAACACCGCATCACACCGCCCTATTATGACATAACGCGCACCGATTGTTGAATATCCTTTACACTTCTTTGCAGGCCGTTTTTGCCACTGCAGCCCGGACACTCTGGGTTGAGTGTCCGGGCCGAGTTGGGCAGCTGCGGATGTTTTGGACAGGGGGACCGCAGCCCTTACTCCAAGTCCTTATCAGAATTCACGGGGGCCTCTCTCACGTTCGCCGCGGAAACCGCCTCTGCGTTTGCCATGCTGTGCCGGGCCCTTGTCCTTATGAAACTCCTTGATTTCATCCCAGCTCAGTTCTCCATCACCGTCCAGATCAGCCTCCGGATGTTTTTCCAGCATTTTCGCAGCCCGATCGGCCATCTGAGTCTTGCGAAAAGCATCAGCCTCTTCATTACTCAGGACCCCATCGCCATCAGTGTCAGCCTCCGGGTGATTCTGAAGAATCCGTGCGGCACGCTTTTCCAGCTGCTTCTCCTTGAATGCTTTCAGCTCCTCCTCGCTCAGTTTGCCATCGCCATCGGTATCCGCATCGGGGTTTTTCTTAAGAAAACCGGCATCCAGTCGCGCCTTCTGGGCGCTCTTGAATGCAGCCAGCTCCTCTGCACTAATATCGCCGTTGCTGTCTGCGTCGATCTTCGGGAACCGACGAATAGCCTGTTTGACCAGGCGAGGACGCATGTTTTTCACAAACTGTTGCCACTCTGCTTGTGAAATCTCACCATTGCCATCAGCGTCCATCCGAGGATGTTCCTTGGCATCCAAATCAGTGGGCATCTCCTCAGAGCTCAGTTTCTCCAGTTGATCGAGCAACTTCATGGATCGCTGATCCTGACGGGGGCGTCGCCCCTTGCCGCGATCACCGCGTTGGTGTTCTCTGCCTGGTCCGTCGTGCCCTCTGCGAGCGGCATCAGCCATTCCAAAGAATTCGCGGACTTCCTCGCGGGTGAGCACACCGTCTTCGTTGGCATCTATCCCCTCATCTCCGAAGGTCTCAAGCAACTTCGCTTGCTTCTCGTCCGGAATAGGCTGAGGATTGTCCCTCGGGGGTCGGTCCGGTCGCTGCGCCCACACAGTCGCTGAAAAAGCCAATGCAAAAAGCCCTACAGCCGCGATTTTCAGATCTCTTTGTGACATCGTTATCCCTTTCGTTTGCATGCGATGTTCTGTCGTAGGCTCCCCATGCTACTCGGCACAGAGCTACTTGTCCGTCTACACGAAGTCAAACGTCAACGGCGACGGGATATTGCGACGAGCTGCACAGGGTGCAGGGCTTGTTACACGCCGGTGATTTACGGAACTGGAATGCGTCATTGCTGACAACCGGGGCTGAATACAGTCGGACGCCTACCCGCATGAATGGTGCTGGAGCAATCTCTATCCAAGTATGGCTTCTGGGACCCGTTTCTCTCCGGTAGATTCGCTGTGTTTGACGCTACGGTTGGACTTACAGCGCTATGAATCGAGGCTCACCGGCAACAGGGGCCTATGCCACACAAACAGAGCGGTCGAATGAAGACAAGGAAGCGGCTGGCGAACCGAGCCAATCCTGGATAGAGACAGTAAGGAGTGACGGCACTGAGGCAGAGCTTTCCTGACAGGCTGCCCCGGCCAAGGAGCCTCTAGTCGTGAATAACGAAGGGGCCACCTATCTTCTCATGCACCTCTATTGGTGCACGAACGATAATCATCTTCTTCCAATAGCGAATGGTATTACGGCCGCCGGCCTCCACCCAGTCTTCAGGGTTGACAGTCTCGCGAATGAGGTCGACCAGCTCCTGCATCCGGGCCTGGTCATCCTGCCCTGCATCGTCATCGTCGTTACCCTCGTCGGTGAACGGCTCTGGTTCCTGAAAGTTCGGCAGAGTGCCGCCCGTTGTTCCGCCACCACCACCGCCACCGCCGCCAGTTCCACCACCGGCAAGATCTATTGATGGCCCTTTGAATTGAGGAACCCGAAATACCAAGTCACCTGCATTGTACACTCGAACATACAGCTTTCGGTTGAAGTCACTTCGCGTGGAAATCCTGATTGTGTCTCCGATACCGTGGTAACGGAGATCGTCTCCCTCGGCCACTTGATTCAGTGCTTCCGTAAGAATACTGGATACCTTGGCATTGCGGAGTCTAAGAGTGACGGGATAGTCCGGGCTGATCCCCTCAGCCTCCAGGGCCCGCCAGACGACGACCACGTTGATGTCACCCTGCTCAGCCAGCCAATCGAAAACCTCCTCAAGCGGCGTCTCATCCCATTCGATGTCCGCGACATGCGCATTGAGAACCACTGACACCTGGGAAGCCGCCTTTTTTGTTGCCTTGACAGGTTTCGTAGACTTCTTAATCCCCACTGCAAGCGCGGCAGATGCGCTGGCCAAAGAGAACATGAGGGTAACGAGAAGCAACAATCGACTTCGCCTGTAAGCTTGTGACATGACAGTTGTGCCTCCTTTGGCAATCCTGTGACGGCCGCCCCGATTCGCACCGGACGTTGTTACTCATAGGGCATCGGTCAACAACAGCTTATCTCCAAGATAGAGCAAGCTCCATCCAAGTGTAACGGCTGAACGCCTGCTTTCTCCGGTAGATTCCGGGGGTTCGACGCTACGCTTGGAATGACAGCGCGATAGTGCCTCCCGTAATAGCCTCTGTGTCTACGGAAACGTCGTGGCTCATGACGGCTCAGGTTTACTACTAATTTACATAGTATCTTCTAAACAGGCCCAGGACAAGAACAAACTGACAGGGAAATACCGATAAGTATCGTGTCCTAAGGTAGTTGGTTGGCTCAGGCCAGGCTTGAAGAAACGATAAGTACAGTCTCACGGTAACAGTGTGGGGAAAAAAAACGAGATCGTTACAACGGACGGGCATTTCGGACTTGACATATGCAAGCAGAAGGGTCAGAATCGTAGTTCAGTTGTCTAAGGGGTGAAACACGTTTAATACGGCTAGTTGGTCCATCCCTTTTGAGATAGCTTTTGACACCCACTCAAGCGACTTATCCCCCATAAGTCGCTTACCCCCCAAGGCCCGGCCCACCCCGCCGGGCCTAACTTTTTGCCTGATTCTGGGCCCTTTTGCAGGCCTGGAGTGATGGTCGGAAGATTAATCCCAGTTGAGTAAAAAACGGGTAGTTCCTTAACAAGAGAGCCTCCCCGACCAAGTCAAACCGAAGTGAACAAAGATGACTCCCCTTGACGCTAGTCACGACTTTGCGCGCATGATTTGATCACCAGCTATGGGCAACAAATGAGGCAGGCATGGTCAGTCCACCTTTGATTCGGAATGGCTCCAGCCTGGGGGTCGGAGGCGTTGCCGACTGGAGCAAACTCTGTTCAGGTGCAGCATCAGGTGGCCGAGTTTCTCCGGCTAATTCTCAGCGTTTGAAGCTAGAGCAAGCTCTAGAGGCCGGAAGGGCTTGAGGGCGGGGCAGTAGAGTCCGAAAAGCAGGCGAAGCCGCCTACAGGTAGCAGAAACGGCGATTGCGCGGTCATAAGTGGGTAAATGGATAGTTTGACTTGAAAAGATACCAGTTTGGTGCTATATAGTAGATAGAGCCCTATGATAGGGTGGCCAGGGCGTGGTGGCTTTCTACACGCTGCTGCCATCCGCAAGCTACTGCTGAGCGAGAGGATAGCAGAAATGCGGTCAGCAACCAAGTAGCGGGCGCGGGCGATCGGATGGTGACGGAAAGAGAGACGCGTTGTCGTCGCATAAGAAGCAATTGTCTGCCACGAGGCAATCTGAGAGAGTTGAACATGCTTACACTTACCAGGAAGACTGACTATGCCCTGCTGGCGTTGACGCACTTATCTCACGAGGATGGAGGTATTAGCAGTGCCCGGGAGATGGCGGAGGAGTATGGCGTCTCGGCCCCATTGTTGATGAATGTGATGAAGACGTTGGCACAACAGGGTTTGGTAACGAGTATTCGAGGTGCATACGGCGGTTATCGTCTCTCTCGGAGTGCGGATGACATCACGTTGAACAGCGTGATTGAGGCAATTGAGGGCCCGGTCAGTTTGTTCCAGTGTGCAAAGAGCACTCGCCAGAACCCGAAGGCTGGCTGTGAGCGACAGGATCACTGCCCAATATCTCGTCCTGCCCGTCGGGTGGCGGAGCGGTTCAGGCATTTCCTGGACGGGGTCACTCTTAGGGAAATCGCAAGTAATCACAAGCGCGCATCAGGAGAGCCAGAGGCTTCCTGTGAGAGCAAGCAAGTCATCGCTGAGGAGCAACAAAATGCCGGCAGTATACTTGGACAATAACGCCACTACTCCTCTCGATCCTCGTGTGCTGGATGCGATGCTGCCGTACATGCAGACGAAGTTCGGGAATGCTGCCAGTCGCAGTCACAGTTTCGGCTGGGAAGCGGAAGAGGCGGTAAAGCAAGCTCGTGAGCAAGTTGCGCGAATCATTGGTGCAACCAGCAAGGACATCATTTGGACTAGTGGGGCAACCGAAAGTGACAATATCGCGCTCAAGGGTATTGCGCGCATGTATCGCTCAAAGGGCAGTCACATCATAACACAGGCGACTGAACACAAAGCGGTTCTTGACTCAGCGAAATACCTGGAGCAGGAGGGTTTTTCTCTCACGATTCTCAGCGTGGACAAAAGCGGCCGAGTTGACCTTGACGAGTTGGACAAAGCCATAACGGACCAGACCACTCTCGTCTCGATAATGCTGGCCAACAACGAAACCGGAACGATTCAGCCGGTAGCCGAGATTGGGGCATTATGTAAGCGGCGTGGAGTAATCTTTCATTCGGACGCGGCCCAGGCATTTGGCAAAATACCTATTGATGTCGAGTCCATGAACATAGATCTGCTAAGCATAAGCGGGCATAAGATATACGGTCCCAAAGGAATCGGAGCCTTGTATATCAGGCGTAAGAATCCGCGAGTCCGCTGTGAGCCGGTCATCCATGGAGGCGGTCATGAGCGTGGGATGCGCAGTGGAACGCTGAATGTGCCCGGCATAGTCGGTTTGGGAGCTGCGGCGGAGATCGCAGCGGATGAGATGAAGAGTGAATCATCGAGAATCGGAACCTTGCGTGACCGATTGTGGCAAGGGATACAAGACAGCTTAACGCACGTGACGCGGAATGGTTCGGTGGACAGTTGTTTGCCGAACACTTTGAATGTCAGTTTTGCGTACGTTGAAGGAGAGAGCCTGATGATGGCCTTCAAAGATGTGGCCGTCAGCAGTGGTAGCGCGTGCACGAGCGCGTCACTGGAGCCGAGTTACGTACTGCGGGCGCAAGGCGTCGGAGATGATCTGGCGCACAGTTCCGTCAGGTTCAGCCTGGGAAGGTTCACGACCGGAGAGGAGATCGAACACACGTTGAAGCGTGTGACGGCAGCGGTCAGCCATCTGCGATCACTGAGCCCGCTTTACGAGATGGCGCAGGAGGGCATTGATATTTCCAAGGTCCAGTGGTCTGGCCATTAGAGTGCACTTGGAAGCGCGCCTCATTCAAGTGCAGCATCTGAGAGCCGGCTTCATCCGATGGGCTTTCATTGTTTGACGGCACACATGGACGATTGGCAATCTAACATCGGTCGGTCCTGGTTTTCCGTCGATAGCGGCAGTTTTAACAATCAGAGAAAGAGAGCAACAGGAAGTCGGAGAACATCAATGGCATACAGCGACAAAGTTGTCGACCATTTTGAGCACCCGCGAAACGTCGGGGCACTAGACAGAGATTCCAAGAATGTGGGCACCGGTATCGTGGGTGCGCCGGAATGCGGCGATGTCATGAAGCTTCAGATCCAAGTGGATGAAGACAACCGCATTGTTGACGCGAAGTTCAAGACATTCGGTTGTGGAAGTGCCATCGCCAGCAGTTCGCTGGCCACTGAATGGGTCAAAGGCAAGACCCTAGACGAGGCTTTGGAGATCAAGAATACTGAGATAGTCAAGGAATTGGCTCTTCCCCCTGTAAAGATTCACTGCAGTGTTCTGGCGGAGGATGCCATCCGCGCTGCGATCACGGACATCAAACGCAAACAGTCAGACGGTGCCGATGGGTAGGTAGGATTTTCCGGGGTTAGAAAGAGGCTCACGAAGAAGGGAGATCAACTATGGCAATCAGCTTAACTGAGACTGCTGCCAAGGAAGTCAAGCGGATCATGACGGATCAAGCGGAGAGGATGGGGATGAAGGTCGATGACATGCACCTTCGATTAGGAGTAAAGGGAGGTGGGTGCAACGGCTTTGATTACCTGATGGATATTGCCGACAGGAAAGGCGATGACGATGAGCTGTTTGAGGTGCACGGAGTGAAGATAATCTGCGACCCCAAGAGCCACCTATATCTTGCGGGAGTAACCGTTGATTTCAAGGACGAGTTGATGGGTCGTGGGTTTGTCTTTCAGAACCCGAACGCCAGCAGCACGTGTCGCTGCGGCAGCAGTTTCGGCGTGTAGCTGCAGCTTTAAGAGTAACTCACGAATGAGAATCTATTAGGGTATATACAAATGAGTGATCGAGCTTGCTCCGTACCGCAGAAGTGCCTGGCGTGCGACGCTGAACTAAGGTCACCTATAGTATGCCAGGACTGTCACAAGCTTTATCCAATTCCGAAATCCGTTGACTATTTTGAGCTACTGGGATTGGATCACAGGTACGATATCGATTTGAGCCGTCTTGACGATCGCTTCCTCTCTGTATCGCGTCACATACACCCCGACTACTTCACCAACGCCGGTGAGGAGATGGGGCATTTATCAACACGGCTTAGCGCAGAGATCAACGAAGCGTTGAAGGTGCTCAAGGATCCGGTTCTACGGGCGGGATATATGCTGGAGTTATCAGGCGGGCCAAGTGCATCGGATGATCGCTCAGTACCGCCGGAGATTCTCAGCGAATCAGTAATGCTGCGCGAGGAGATTGAGCAGGCGACAGCGGACGGTGACGGGAAATCTCTAGATAGCCTGCGAAAGCGGGTGGAAGAGCGCGGATCACAGTTGTTGAGCAGAATAAGGGAATTAGCTAAGCAACTACCCAACGCATCGGATGATGAGAAGAGCAGCTTGCGGCAGGCACTCAACTCGATGAAGTATTACAATAACATGCTCGACCTCTTGTGGAATTCTTAATTAGCAAATGTTAAGCGGTTGGGTCTGTGGATAGAGATAAGGTGGCTCATATGGCCAAAGACTCAGAGATAATCGTGGGGATTGATTTGGGTACGACCAATTCCCTGGTCGCTTATGCGGACAAGTCAGGGCCATCTGTCATCACCGACGGTGATTATGCATCGGTTCCGTCGGTTGTTCGTTTCGGCGTTGAAGGCGAAATCGCAGCTGTCGGGCAGGAAGCGCGCGACCATGCCGTCGAGTATGCAGAATCAACAGTATATTCCATCAAACGAATGATGGGCCGGGGCTTCAGCCAGTTGGAGGATGAGATACGGCATCTTGCCTACCCTGTTGAGCGGCGAGGCTCAGCGGAGGATCCGGAGAGAGACGTTGCAGCGGTGCGCGTGGGAGCACGGTTGATAACGCCGCCGGAGATAAGTGCGGCAATCCTCGGGGCACTAAAGGTGCGAGCCGAACGGCACTTCGGCAGGAGCATCAAGAAGGCAGTGGTGACGGTGCCCGCGTATTTCGACGACGCGCAGCGGCAAGCTACTCGGGACGCAGCGTTCATCGCAGGGCTGGAGGCCGTAAGAATAGTGAATGAGCCCACGGCGGCAGCACTTGCCTACGGTCTGGACCGGCAAGAGCAGGCGAAGATAGCGGTCTATGACTTCGGAGGAGGCACTTTTGACGTCACCCTGCTGAAGCTTAGCGGCGACGTGTTCGAGGTAATCAGCACGAACGGCGATACGCACCTGGGCGGCGACGATCTTGATAGGGAAATCATTAAGCTAGCGACTCGTGAGATTCGCGAGGAGTTCGGCCTGGAGATAGACACGCCGGCAATCAAGCAGGCACTGCGCACCTTTGCGGAGAGAGTTAAAATCGCCCTTTCCTCGCAGACCAAGACGACTTTGGAGATTGACTTAGGTAATAACCGTATCTACCGCAGAGATATCTCCGTTCAGGAGTTTGAGGAGTTGATTGACCCGTGGGTGGACCGCACTCTTACCTGTTGCACGCAGGCATTGCGTGATGCCCGAATGCACGCTCAGGATGTAGATCAGGTGGTCATGGTAGGCGGGTCCACGCGGATAGGTCACGTTCGCCGCCGAGTGGGCGAATTCTTCGGCGTTCGTCCGTATACAGCGCTCAATCCCGAGCAGGTTGTAGCCTTGGGTGCAGCCATGCAGGCTTCGATACTGGCGGGCGATCGACGAGACATGCTTCTGCTGGATGTAACTCCGCTGTCGTTGGGAATAGAGACCATGGGCGGAGCCATGGGCAAGCTGATAATGAAAAACACTAAGATCCCCTGCCAGGCGACTGAGTCATTCACGACATTTCAGGATGGCCAGACGGCGGTGAAGATCAACATTTTGCAGGGCGAGAGGGAATTAGCCCAAGATTGCCGCTCGTTGGGGTTATTCAATCTCACATGCATTCCACCAATGCCTTCGGGAATGCCGAAGATTGACGTAACTTTTCTCATCGACCAGAACGGCATTCTCAATGTGTCGGCAAAGGAGCAGCGAAGCGGCACGGTTGCGGGCATACAGATTTTGCCAACGCATGGATTGACGGTTGAAGAGGTAAAGAGGATGTCAACCGAGAGTCTGAGCCACGCCCGCGAAGACATGGAGGCTCATCGGCTCATCGATCTGCGTAACCAAGTGGCATTCGACACGCACAAGGCGGAGCAGATGCTCGAGCGGCATGGGCATTTGATTGAGGCAGACTTGCGCGGGCGACTTCAAGAGGCCATGGTCTCGTTGAGAGCGTTCTCGGGAACGACGACCGAGTGCAACGATCTATCGAGGCGGCTCACCGAATTCGATCACATGATGATCCCTCTTGCGGAGGTGGCCGTGCTGGCAGGTGTTCAACGGTCTGACGTCTAGAGCTAGAGCAAGCTCTATTCAAGTGTAGAGTCTGAACGCCTGTTTTCTCCGGTAGATTCCGGGCGTTTGACGCTACGCTTGGACCTACAACGCTATAGTTCGATTCAGGAGTAAGGTTTAACGCCCGGTTTCCGCCTGTCGATTCACAATTTTCGGCGCAATAGCTGGACAGGTAGGGCTACAGGAACATCGTGGGAAAGGCATCAGGTAATGTTCAAAGTGACGTTTCTGCCTATGAATATCGAGGTCGCAGTGGAGGCCGGCAAGGTAGGCGGCAACCTGCTGCAGCTCGCACTGGCCAACAACGTCGAGATTGACCACGCTTGCGGCGGAGTTTGCGCATGCGCCACTTGCCATGTGCTCATTCAGGAGGGGGAACAATCGCTGGCGGAAGCAAGTGAGGAGGAGGAGGACATGCTGGAAAACGCCCCGGGACTGCAATCGATCAGTCGCTTGGCGTGTTGTTGTATTCCAGACGGGAGTCAGGATCTCGTCGTAGAAATACCCAACTGGAACCGCAATTTGGTGAAAGAAAGGGAAAGCTAGAGCAAGCTCTATTCAATTGTAGCGTCTGAGCGCCGGTTCTATTCGGCGAATTTCTGTCAATCGATGTTACGCGTTGACTGCCAACTCTCTAATCGGGTGTCTTACCATGAGATGGACAGATTCAGAGGAAATCGGGGAGCTGTTATCGGAGAAGCACGAGGAGATCGACCCGCTGCGAGTCAGGTTCACGGATCTTCATCGGATGGTATGCGAACTGCAGGGGTTTGATGACGACCCGACGGATTCCAACGAAGCAAAGTTGGAGGCGATTCAGATGGCTTGGTACGATGAGTATCGCGATTCGCGAGAATGACAGGCCTTGGCTTATTCCGAATCGTCTATGAGGTCATTAATTCGCTTTAACACGGGTTCCTGGCGCAAGTCCAGTTCGTGCTGAGCCTGTTTGGCCGTCAGATGTCGCCGAACGACGTCATCGGCCACACTTCTTGTTGTTCGGGCCAAGTTCCGTAATTCATCGGCGAGCTTGGGAATTGGCTTATCTGATTGCACGAGCCATTTGCCTTCCAAGTTCGTCAGGGCAACCTCTTCCAGAGGGACGCGTCCGGCTACCTGAATGGCCACGCGGGCGGTGTTGCCGGTGATTGTCTCGCTGACCGCTTCGACATCGCGCGAGAACGGGCCGACGATGTTGGCCACCTGCATGCGGTGGGCGAAGTAGGTAGCGGTCCCTTCGCCGACGACCTCTCGAACTGAGTTTTGGAACTTAAGTTCGGCGGCTACAAGTTCATCCACAGAGAGGATGAGTTCAAGAATCTCGGTGCGATAATCGGGGACAATCAGATCCTGCATCTCCGCATAGCGACCGGAGTTTCGGAATTCGTGCAGGGCCCTGATGGTTTCCAAGGGCGACAGCGCGGATTGGTGCGAGGAGGAGGTTGCTCTTGCGGGCACTGGTTTGGGAGTTTCGGAACTGGGCTGGCGCGGATTGCAGCCAACCATTGGGGCAACCGCAAAGAAGATGATTGCCAGTTTGCGATGATGGTGCTGTCGACACTTGCCGGGCACGCTCTCTACCTTCTGCGGCTGGGGACTCGAAGAAGCTTGGTTTGTCCCTGAATCACATTTCCCTTAGCAGACTCAAACTGTACAACGATTTCCACCTCTTCTCCGTAGAACTCTCCGGGGCCCTGTTCGTCCCAGCGCAGTGACGGCTGATAGGAGTAGCCGGTCATTTTGGAGTACGCTCGCTTGGGTATTTCACTTGTATGGTAACTCCACTTGCGAACGAGTCGGCGCAGTTTGCTACCATTTGGCAGGGGCTCCATGTAGTACATCTGGACATGCAGGAACCCATCAGCGAGGGCGCCTCTCTTGGTGCCAACAGAGAGAAGGTAGACAATAAACTTGAAGCCTTCCGGGTCGGCAGTGCCGGCCGCGTCGTAACTCTGCCACATGTTCTGTGGGAAAACGCTAACGACCTTGAAGATGTCGTCCCTGAAGCCTTTACTCTTCAAAGTCTGCTGATCGGTAGTGGATCCAGCTTGAGGGTCGGCGCAACCGGTAACGCAGGCCCCCAGGATAATGAATGGAACGACTAGCTGACGCATGTTATTCCTCATCGCCATCGGCTTCGCTAATCATGGCCAGCGATTCCGACTTGGGCAAAATCGCGGGAGGGCCGTAGGTTTCGAGAACCGGCGAATCTGAATCGACGGGCGAGCTTCCGGGCACAACCGGTCCGTAGAGTTCCGGTGAAGGTCCGTAGTTCTGCGACGGCGAACTCTTCTGGTAGTCATACTTCATCGGATCATCGTCGGGACTGTAGAGATCCTCATCAGGAAGAATGCGCAGACCCTGCATCAGCGGGCTGCGTTTCATTCGCTCGGGAAGGAAGCCGCTCTGATCGCGTAGTTTCCGTGACTCTACTCTTGCCTGGTATTCGTCGCGAACAACGTTGACGGTGAGCACCATGAGAAGCTCGGTGCGTCGGCGGGTGCTCTGGGTGGAGCGAAACAGGTTGCCGACATAGGGGATATCTCCAAAGATGGGCACCTTACTCTCGCTCTCGTCCTCCTGCGTCTGAATCAGGCCGCCGATTACAACTGTCTCCCCGTCCTTGACCGTAACCACTGTCTCAGCAGATCTTTCCTGAAAAGTCGGCGCCGTGACACCTTCTGAGATAGTCACGCCGCTACCTTGATTCAGTGCCGATATTTCCGGCATGATCTCCAGATTGACAAAGCCGTCAGGGTTAATGTGGGGAGTCACGTGGAGCTTGATACCTACCTTCTCGTACTGAATGTTTGATTGGGTTGATCCGCTATCTGATACCTGAGTTCCTCGCAAGAAGGGAACGTTGTCACCTATGATGATATTCGCCGCCTCATTGTTTTCCACCATAAGCGCCGGACGGCTGAGCACCTGAAGGCTACCGTCTGATTGAAGCGCGTGCAGCAGGAAGCTGAAGTCCTCACCGGTGATGGAGAAGGTAAACCCACCAAAGGAGCCGGCCGCACCTACAGAAGTGCCTCCGACGAAGTCGAAATCGTGTCCGTTGACCACGCCATTAGCGCCCACCGTGGCATTGCTGCTGAATCCCAGATCCTGCAGGGCAAACTCCATACCGAATTCAAGGCGATCGTCCAGAGCAACCTCGGCGATGAGGACCTGGATATTAACCTGCGGCGGCGGTCTATCGATGGAGTAGAGCATCTCCATCGTGCGTGAGTAATAGCGCGGGCTCACACCGATAAGGACACTATTGCTTTTATCATCACCGCGTACCGTAACGTGCCGCTCGGCCTGTCTTCTGAGTGCGGACTGGTCATCCAGTTCACCGAGAAGATCGTTCTCTTCCTCGAAATACTCCTTCAAAGCGCTGGCAATATCGACGGCAGGTACATACTTCGCCTCGTAGATCATGCGGATGCGGTCCTCGACGTCTTGGGCGTCGAGGCTGCGCACCAGGTCCTCAACCATGTTGAGATCGGCCTCGGAGCCGGCAGCGATGACCATGTTGGTGCGGCGATCAGCGGAGAAGCGGAGCACCTGTCCCGGCACACTCCCCTCCGCACCCGCCACCGTGGCGATAGCATCGCCGAGTTGTAGTTGAGTTTCCGGGCCCTCTTCGGTGCGCTTCTCCTCAAAGAGTTCCTGCAAACGAGTAACCACTTCCTCCGCGTCGGCATTAGCCAGGGGGAATAGCCTAATCTCGGCCACCGTCGGCGGAATAGCGTCGATGGACTTGATAAGGTTTTCCAGCATCTCCATGCTGCCGCTGGGCGCCATAACGAAGAGCGAGTTTGTTCGCTTGTCAGGCTCAATGGTGATATCCTGGCGAAGAAGCTTGCGGGTGACGACTGAACCATCGTCTGTCACTTCGTCAAAGGTGAGGATAACAGCCTCAGCGTCATCGCCGGTTCCGGTCTTCTTGCCACCATTAAGCGTATTGAGTAACGTTTCGGAGAGTTCATCAGCGAGAGCGCGTTTGAGCGTAACGACTTTCACGGTCATCTCAGTCTTGGGGCGAGAAGTATCCAGTTTCTGGATTATGCTGCCAATGTTCTCCATCTCCGCTTCGGCGGCCCAGACAACGAGGGAATTCGTTCGCTTATCAGCCTGGACGGAGATGGCATCTGTCTGCGAAGATTTTCCACTACCGGAGCTTCTGGATTTAAAGAGTTCTTCAAGAGTCTGGGAGGTTGGGTCAGCCTTCGCCTGCTGCAGGGGGAATATGCGTACGCGACGGCTTAGCGTGGAAGGCACGTCCAAGAGACTGAGCAGGTGCCTGACAACGCCATGATCCTCCTGCGAGGCGCTGCATATAATAGAGTTCGTCGGCTCGTCGGCCATGAGGAAGACCGGTGTACGTTCCGCGTCCTTACCTTTTTCCCTAGTGTCAAAGACGTCTTGCATCTTGGTGGTTAGCTTGGATGCCGAGCCATGTGTAAGCGCGTAGACCTGGATTGAGCTGTCGTTCTGGTTCTCCTGATCGAGTGATTCTATCAGACTATCAGCTCGTTTGATGGCGTCTCGAGACCCGGTGACTATTAGGATATTGCTATTGCTCTCGGGAACAATGGTAGGCGCTTCGAACTCCTTGTCGGAGCCTTTGGACATTCCCTCAAAGAGCTTATCCAGCATGTCGGCAAGCTTAATGGCGTCGCTATGCTTGAGCGGGAAGATTCGCGTATCGTTGTCGATCAGAGGCGCATCGTCAGTATCCATTTGGCGGATAAGTTTCTCGATGATCTCCAGGTAGGCCTTGGAAGCGCTGGCTACTATGCTGTTGGATCGCCCGTCGGCCATCAAAGCCACTTCCTGCTTATCGGCGGAGCTTTTGCTGTCCGTACTAACCAAGCCGGTGTGCAGTCCCTTGTCAAAAAGCTTCTCGATCTTTTCAGCAACGGTCTCCGCCTGGGCATTTCTCAAGGTGAAGATCCGTACGACGCTGTCAAGATCGGGGGCGATATCAAGACGGGAAACGAGTTGCGTAATCTCTTCGAAGTTCTGCTCGAGGGCGGCGACGATGAGCGAGTTAGTGTGCAGATCGACGGAGAGGAAGATCTTCTCGCGTGCGATGGCCGCATCGCCTACGCCGGTCTTCTCCATCGATTCAATTCGCTTTTCCCACAATTCCTCGATGATTTTGCTCACCTGCGTGGCGTCCGCACCGGTAAGAGCAATCAGCCGTAAGGGGTGTTTCACGTCCGAGGAGGGAACGTCTATGCTCTTGACAACGCCATCGATCAACAGCAACTGATGTTCGCGTCCGGTTACAATAAGGGTATTGGTTCGCGTATCGGCGGTGATCCCGATGTTGTATACGAGTGATTCGCCAACCGCGTTGGCCGGGACACCGCTGGTCTTGGCCCCGCCATCAGCTGCTTCCGGCAGCTTCTTGCCTGATTGGAACATATCATCCAGAAGCTTCTTGGTGCTTTCCGCATCAGCGTATACCAAAGGTACAATTCGGAGGTTCTGCTCCACAGCCAGCGGCACACCGTCCAGCAGGTCGATAAGCTGCCGCAGCGGCTCGATGTTCTCGACGGCGGTCACACAGATCAACGCTTGCGATTCCTTGTCGGGAATAAGCTTGACCTGGCGTTCGAGGTTGATGGGAGGTAGCTCGGTCATCTGACCATCGCCGGTGGGGTCGTTCACCGTCATGCGGATACGGCGAATAGTCTCGGCTGCATCCTCTTTGCCTTTTTCTGTGGTAAGCAGTTCATTCAGCGTATCAGCCAGCGTCTTGGCTTCGCTGTGCAAGAGGGGATAGTAAGCAAGATGGAGGTCGCCGAATCCCTTGGCCGGCTCGACGTCGATCTCATTGACGAGTTCCTGTACCTTCGCCTGCTCCGCCTCGGGAGCGAACACGACAACCGAATTGCTTACAGCTATTGGGAATACCTTTATCTCATTCCCTTTCTCCACACCCTGTTGAGCCTGCAAGACGGCGATGAATTCCTCAAGCTTCTCAGCGGCTTCAATCGCTTTGACGTGTTCAAGCTGGAAGGTCATCTTCTCAAGCTTGGGCAAAGTTGGATCGACCTGGTCAAGCATTTGCACTAGTGCGTCAACCATTTCCAGCTTCTCGCCCGGCCCCGTCACAACGAGGATATTGCTGGCCACGGTTGCCACGGTGATGATCTCCTCGGGACGAGGTTCACGACCGGCATCGAGTTCCTTCATGGTCTCCTGTACGACCGTGGCTATCTCCTTGGCATTCTTATTCTGCAGCGTGAGGACGCGGAAGTCCTTGGGAGTGACATCCTCGTCGATCAACTGGATCATCCCTTGGAGGATGCCGAGATCATCTTCAACACCGGTGATGATCAGCTTGTCGTTGCCAATGACCTGCACGTCAACTTCAGCACCGCTGAGATTAACGTTCATGGAATCTTGCAGAGTCTCGGCAGGTTTGTCCGCCGCCTTCGGTGCAGGAGGAGCAGGAGCTTGTGCGTCAGGCTCAACAGCCGGTTGCTCAGGTTTGCCGGCCGGCTCTTGAGCCATTGCGGACAATGCCAACACATTCAGGACCAGAACGATGCATAGCTTGTTCATGACTACGTCCTCACGTCAATCGATCCGTTGCCGGCAAGCTAAGAGAGCTTGCGTCAACTTCGGTGTACTTCGAGCCCCCGCGGCAAACGACGATCTGCGTCATTTGCCCCTTTGTGATACCGACAGGAGGGCCACAGGTTGCTTACAAGGAGGTTGTTTCCGAACTCTTGCGGACACATCCATGTGCCTTGTTGAATAAGTCAGTTTCGAACCACGGAAACATGCCATCCTTGGCGTATCTCACAGCGGCGCGTTCAGTTTATCTGATTACCAGGCCACTACTTATCGACGGCGGGTGCGTGGCCGTCGACGAGTGGAGCCCTGTGACTTATTGTCATCGATCATCTCCTCAATTACACCTTTTATTTCCTCCGCGCTCATGTTTTTTACGTCGACGATGATCGACTTTCTTCCGCCGGCGGGTCCCATCTTCTGGATCTGCTCGATGAGCGCTTCGGCCACTTCGAGTAGCTTCGGCTCGCCGGCTATGAGCAGACTGTTGGAGGTCGTTATAGCCTCAACAGAGATATCAGTACTGGCACGGCCTCTTCTTCCACTGCCACTTGAGCTTGGCGGCATGGAGTTGCGAAGAGTTTCTTCCACCGTTGCGGCGATATCTTCAGCGCGATAGGTACTGGCAATCTGAATCAACTTAACTCGGCTCAGAGGATCTTTCTCTTCGAGGTCCAGTGACCTGGCCAGTTTCTCTATCAGAGAGAAATCGGCGGGGCCAGCTCGAACGATCAACGAGTTTGACGCATCGTTGGCAATGATCACGGGAGTGATGGTGGAAGCAGAGGATCCACGACCGCGCCCACGGTTTCTGCTGGCGCCCTCGACGAACATCTTGGTCAACGTAGGTTCTATTTCACTGGCTAGTGATTTTTCCAATTGGATTATGCGAGGGGCATTGCCTGCGTCCTCGACTTCCACATCGATCTCGGCAACGAGTTGAGCGACACGATCCAGTCCTTCGCTGGCGCCGGTGGCGACCAACGAATTCGTCGAGGGAATCGTGCTCAAACGTATTTTTCCAATAAGCTCGTCGCTGCCACGCCCTCGGCGTCTGCTGGAAGTTCCCGGCATGCGCAGGTAGTCCTCGACAATAGTCTGCATCTCAGATGCATCAGTGTACTTCAAGGTGAACATACGGACCGCGCGCTCACCCTCGTCCGGGAGAACATCCAGTGCCTCGATCACTTCAGCTATTTCCTGGTACTCTTTCTCGTTCGCCTTGATGAGGATGGAATCGCTCCCCTGAGGACAGGATATGGTGATCGTCTCCTGCCCACGACGCCCACGGCTGGAGCGTACGAATATTTCGTTAAGCGAGCGCACCACACCTTGGGGATCGGCATTATCGATACGGATCACCTGCACCTGCCGGCCACCCGCGACATTCTGATCGATTTCCTTAACGAAGTTCTCTATCTCCTTCATCTTCGACGGTGCTGCCGAAACCACAACAGAGTTCGAGGCCCACTCAGCAACGACGGCCACCTCTTCACGAGGGCTTAGGCTGCGCCCTCGCGATCGACCAAAGAGCTGTGTTATCGCCTGACTGGTGGCGTGAACATCGGCAAACACGAGCTTGAATGAACGAATCTCCTTGTCGAAAGTTGGAGGAACGTCCAGCGTCTCGACAAGCTTCTTTACACGCTCGAATTCAGGTTCGTTTGCGAAAACCAAAAGCGAATTAGTGCCGGGATCGCCAACGATGGCCATTCCTTGATCATCTCGACGACGACGCTGCGTACGGCGCATTATGTCGTTCAGCCGCCGGGCGAGATCCTCTGCATTGGCCTCCTTGAGGGCAATCACTCGTGTGGTCCGATCAACCGATGATTCGACGTCGATTTCCTGGATCAGCTTGGCCACTTTCTCATGATTCTTCTCTGAAGCGGAGACGATCAAGCTGCTAGTACCCCAGGTATAGGAGGCCTTGACCATATCCTCCGGTGCAGAGCCATACATCCTGGGGAAGGAGTTGTGAATCGCTCCGATCATGCTACCGGGATCAGCATACTTGATTTGATAAACACGTATTTCCAGCCCACGTTCAGACGGTTCCTGATCCAATCCTTCAATAAGCGGTAGAATATCGTTGTACTCTTTCTCCGTCGCGGTGACCACGAGGACGTTAAGTTCGTCGTCTGCTACAACAGAGACAGGCATTTGACCGGTACGACTTCGTTTTCTGGTTTGACCAAGCGTGTTGTTGACCAAGTTGGCGACCTTCGAAGCCCTGGCTGCCTTCATCGGATAGATCTTGCGAATACGCTGTCCCGACCCGCCTTCCTTGTCGAGGTCTGTGATCAGCGAAGCGACTGCTTCCTGGTTTGCTTCACTTGCAGTTACCACTACCGTCTGGGTCGCCCATTCGACAGCAGCATCAACACGATCCTTCTCCGCCGCCTTTCGCGGAGTCTTGAAGGCGTTGCGGATGATGTTGTTTACGCCATTGGGATCCGCATACTTGATGTTGTAGATGCGCGTTACGCGAGCTTTCATGGCTCCAGCTGCATCCTTCTTGTCTATGTCAGCAACACGTTGACGAATGCGTTCTTGGTTTTCCTCAGTTGCCAAAACAACAAGCTGATTGCTGCCAGGTTCCGGTGTAATCGCCACAGTGAACTCATCCGGCCGAAGTCCCTTAATCTGCAGGGAATCAAAGGCTCGCTTTCGATCGGTGAACCAAGTCTTGAGATACTCAGCCGCCTCTTCGGCCTGAATGAACTGCAGCGGAATCACAGCCTCCTTGAGCATTTTATCCGGAGCCTCAGCGAACTCGTCCAAGGGCTTGATAATCTTCTCTCTAATCTCGTCGAGTTGGGCCTGAGTACCGCGAACCAGCAGCGTATTGGAAGAGTTGTTGGCCACAGCCTCCGGTGGATCAATACCATCCCGGCGTCCCCTGAATAGCTGTTTGACTGAATTGGCCACCTCATTAGCCCTGGCCTTATTCAGGGCAATAACCATTGTGTCGACAGAAATGGGAGCCGCTGTGGGAACGTCGATCTCGGTTAGAACGCGACCGACCAGAGCAAAGGTTACTGGGCTGCCCATCACGACCAGAGTATTCGAACGTTCATCCGCAGAAGCACTGAAGGGATCCAAGGTAACATTCTTGTCCCGAATCTGTCTCATCAGCTTGCCCACCATCTGCTCAAGCTGCTTGAGTACTTCCGGAGCGCGAGCATGCTTCAATTGGAACGTCTTGATGTCGATGTCGCTGGGTTTGTCAAGATCATTAGCCAGTTTCTGCACTTGAGGGAAAACATCATCCGGACAAATCACCATTAAGCGCTTCGTGGTATCATCCCCCGTGACCTTGATGCGTGAATTGCCACGACGCTTATCAACGCCAAACGCCTGCTCGACAATCTTGGCAACCTTCGTGGCAGAAGCCGTCGTAAGGTCAATGAACTTCGGCTGGAAAGTGGCTCCGGCCGCAGCATCCATATCGGCTATTCGTGCACTGATTTCCTCGCGCAGTTCTTCGGGAGCACTTACGAATATCGTATTGCTCTCGGAATCGCCAACGAACTGTACTCTCTTAGTCCCCTGCTTGCGTCCACTTCCACTCTTGGCCATACCGTAAATGCTATCGAGGGTCTTGGCCATCTTGACCGCATCGCCATTGACAACCTCAACACTGAGCACCTTGTCACCGGACCCGGTTTGGACATCAAGAGTCGCTATGACCTCCTTGATCCTCGCTATGTCTTCCTCGACAGCCCGAACGACAACTGCGTTATTCAGCGTATCCTCGAGGAATACCGCATCAACGTCGTCTGGTCGGAAGCCACTAGGTTGAGAATCTCCGGTGCGGTTCCGTTGCGCACGAGAACGGCTACTGCGACCCGAAGGAGCACCGAAAAGCGATTCGAGATGCGGGACAATCTCCGTAACGTCGGCGTACTTCAGCGGGATTGACTCCACAATGCGCGGAGCCGGCACCTGTTGTTCCAGTTCAGCGATTATCTTCTCAGTCAGCGTAAGGATGCGTTTGGGAGCCAGCACAAGTACTGTGTTCGTCACGTTATTGCTCGAAATGGTGATTGACTCCGTAGCGCTCAACGAGCCACCTTCTTCTCCAGCAATAGCCAGATTAAGCTGCTGTCGCATGGCCTCAGCCACAGCCGCCGCAGCTTGATCATTGGTATTTCTCGTTCGCCGCCCAGTTCGCCGCGTCTGAGCAGCCGTCGCCTGCCTGTCGAGCCCGAAGATGGTCTCCAACTGCGCCTCAACGTCGGACGCCAGTTGGTTCTTGATCTTGAAGAAGCGGAACTCGTTGGTCGGATCTGTCGGCCGATCGATGGTAGCCACCAGATCTTCCAATGCCGGGAACATCTCTGTTGGAGCTTTCACTATGATGGCGTTCAGAGCTGGGTATGGGAAAACTTTTATACCACTCATTGCCGTTGGAGCAGAGGTCGTTTCCTTTTCACCCTTTGTATCCCGACGACTACGCTTATCATCCTTACCTTCGTCTTCCTCACCTTGTTTGCCCTGCTGTTGTTGCTGTTGCTTCAACTGCTGCTGTAGTTGCTGGCGAAGCTTTGCCGCTTGAGCTGCACGCTGCTGCGCCGAACGACTATTGGGGCTGGAAGCGTTGAACATAGACTCCAGGACCTGTGCGGCCACACTGGGCTGCACATGCTTGAGTTCCCAAACCCGAATATCAGGCAGCTGCGGAGACTCTGCAAAGTCATCCATTATCTGATCGAGAACATACTCAGCATCCGCAACGTCCTTGCTTGATCCCTCAAATGAGATGGAGTTCGTGCGCGGATCGACGACTATCCTGACTTTCGATTTGTTCTTCTCCGCATCCTCCTTCTCTTTGAGCATTTGAGCAATAAGGTCGTCAGTGGAAGACTTCGGCTCCGGCTCAGTCAGTTCATCCGGCTTGGCCGCCTGCTCTTCCTGCTTTGCGTCCGCAGCTTTGGGCTGCTGTTCTTCTGTAGCGATGAGTTGTCCACAGCAAGTAGCGGCGAGATCGGATACCATACGAAGCGTACAGGCTGGCAGAACACAGGGATTGACGTCGTTCGGCGAAAGCTCCCGCAATCGTCCACCCTTGGCCAAGTTGCCGGTGCTTTCGATTTCCACTTCCACTCCGCGTCGCTGTAGTTCCTCTACGAGCATGCCGGCAACGCTGTCTGCAGTTGCACCCTTGACCGGAGTTCGTCTGATACTTATACCTCCAACCTCACTCTCTTTGTCAATGTACTTCGCCAGGAGTTTCTCAATCTCCGGGAAATCATCATCCGGGTTCTTGCTGCGAACGATCAAGGTGTTCTTAAACGGAATGTAGTCGACCGTCGGCGCATCGGTGGTCCACAGCGCACTTATGAACTCCTCAAGGTCATACATGGCATCAAATGCATCTGCATACTTGAGATCGTACATCATCTTGGGCAGGTCAGGTTTCTTCTCCACATCCCCAACTTCGTAGAGCTCCACCAGCTCGTCGATTTCCTGGATCTTGCGCGGAGACGCCCAGACTATCATGGTGTTGGTCATATAGTCGACGTTTAAGCTTATATCTGTGCCTCGCCATGGACCGCCCATATCCCAATCATCCATGGAGAACATGTCGTCCTTTGGCGCCTGCGGCCTCTGCTTGCCGCCTCCACCACTATCGAGCACTGTCTTGATCACTTCGGATAATTCGGAAACATCGGCCTTGACAGGCTTGTATACCTTCATGACGGAATCGCGGGCGCCCTCCTCATCCAGTAGAGCAATCCACGATTTGATTTCCGGCAGATCATTCTTATCACCACTGATTATCACTGCATCCGACCCGGATGCGACGACAGTAATGCCCTCGGATGTTTGAGCGGTCGCAGCGGGCTGTCGCCCTTTGGCCCGGGCGCGTTTCTTGCCCTTGTTGCGGGCGGGCGTCGCAACCTGCCCGGCAATCATCGCCTTGAGCGCGGCCACAACGTCGTCCGCGTGAGCATTCTTGAGCATGATTTTCTCAACGACAACACCCCCACCGTAGTCACCCTGCTCAAAATCCTCAACCAGCTTGTGGATTTCCGGAATGAGATCCTTAGGTCCGGCATAGACGATACGGTCAGCCGACGAGTCTGCCACGATGAGCAGCGGCGATTTCTTCTTATCCGTCGGTTCGGGCACCTGACCGATAGCGACCAGTTCGTCATAGCGTTGCTGCATGATTGGTTCGATGAACTGGACAATAGTGTCGGGATCAGCTTTGTGTACAGGAATAAACTCATATCCCATACCGGGTCGGTCATCAACGTCCGGTCGCAACAACTCAATCGTCTGCTCGATCTCTTCGAACAGATCCACCGGAGCAGAGACAAACAGCTTGCGACTCGCAGGCTGAGGCACAAACAGAATTTCGACATCCGCCTCAGCTACAGCGCCTCGGCGCGGCGACTTCCTGGTTCTCGGCTTGGTGCGTTGCTTCTGTGGAGTTCCGGAAAGACGGCCAGTATCCGGGAAGAAATCCTGCAGAGTCACCGCAAACTCGACAACGTTCACTCCCGGACCGAATTCGTAAGAACGTATCTCCGTATCGGCAAGGGGAATATCCAACTCGGAAATCAATGACGCAATCCGCGACATTTCACGAGCAGGCGCCATGGCGTATATCGTGCTGCCTTTTTCCACAAAGCGGATCTTCTGCTGCGCCTTGCGTCCCTTGGCCGCCGGATCGTTCACTACAGCGTCAACGACAGCCACCACGTCAGCGGCATCCGCATAAGCAAGTTCGAACTTCTCAAGCGTGACACCCCCGGCGGTTTCCGGGTCGACATCGACGCGTGCTATGATGTTCTTCATGTCCAGCAATTCGTCCGGATTGGCGTTTACGATAAGAACGCCATTGGGCACTGCAACGAATGTGGGAACGGAATCCTTCTTGCTTCCTCGTGGTTTTCCATATACGCCCTGCAGACTCTTCACCACCTCCGCAGGATCAATATGCTCGATCGCGACAAACTCGTACCCCTCCTCGTCCTTCATCTCCGAATCCAGCTTCTCAATCATCGGCTGGTATTTGTTAATCCATTCCTCATCCGTGCAAATCGCATACAGTATTCCACTGGCATCGTCGGCGTGGAACGTGCTACCTGCGGCCTTGGCACCTTTTCGGGGACGCGGTTTTCCCTTTGTTCGCCGCGGAGGCGCCGGAGTTGCCGCCTCCCAGGCGTTCAAGATAGTCAGGAGCGCTGAAGGTCTCGCGTATGTCAGCTTGTACGAATGCACAGGCTCTTCAGGGACCGCTACATCAAGCTGGGCGATGAGCTCTTCGGCACGCGACACTTCATTAAGCGGGCCAGACAGAATAATGGAACTGCCTGACGGATCAACAGTGCAAACCAGCGCTCCCCCTTCACCGGCAGATTCCAAGACTTCAGTCACTAGCGAGACTAGATCTTCCGGATCCCCGTTTACTGTTTCCACTATTTTGGTTTGCTGCTCTGATGGGACGTCAAAACGAGCAATGAGAACCTTCGCCCTCTCCACCTGCTCATCGGATCCAATCAGAATGATGGCATTGGCCGGCTCCCACTCAAGCAGGCTGAGATCATCCACGCTGCCTGACGCCGCAGTTGTCTTCTCAGCGGCTTTCTTCCCACGTCGGCTCGGGCGCTTCGCCGGAGCCTTTCTGCCCGCACTTGCCTCGTCGTCGGCCTCCATAGCTCCCATCAGAGCTGTGACCAAATCAATCACCTCGGAAGCACTAACATGCTGGACTCTCACAACCTCAGGCGTGTAATCGACACCCGGCAACGGCACGTCAATGTAAACCAGGAACTTCTTGATTTCCTCTATCTTCTTGGGAACAGCTCTTACAAGGATAGTCTTGCGCAGATCGTCTGCGATTGCGGTTATACCCTGTGCCTGTGCCATAGCCGCACTAGGCTGTCCGGCCTTTCTCTTACTGGAGGCTGCACCGGCCCCCATGTCGAAGCCGGCTACCAATTCCTCCAATGCCGCAAGTGCATCTGAAGGCAGCACATGCTCAATCTTCAGAACCTCGATTTTGAATGGAAGTTCCGCCGTAATCTGAAACTTGCGAATCAACTCCAAGTATTTGTTAATATCCTTTGCAAGACCAAAAACGGTCATAGCATTCTGTTCAGTGGAGAGCGGGGCTATGCGCACATAGTCAGGCATGAAATCGCGGATGGGCTCGAGATCGCCAATCGATCCCTCCTCAGGCGTGTATATGAGAAGGGCCAATTCGTTCTCGTCGAGGTTAGCCTCCTGGTATTTCAACAAGTTAGGATAAACGTGGTCAACGTCGAGAATGCGTGTGCCTGCCGTCACACGTACGATCTGCAAGTATTGATTATCCTTGAAGAAGAGCCAGTATTTCTCCGGATGGCTGAAGAGCAACGTCTGGACTCGACCCAACGCCGACTTGAAGTCCATCGTATCGTCACTGACGAACTTGATATCTCCCTTGGGAGCTTCACCCAGCACCCCCAGGCCAGACATTCGGGCAAAAGCTTCGATTAGATCTGCGTAGGTTCCATCGATACTGAAGTTGTACTCTCGGAGGAAGAATGGCTTCAGGTAGTTTTCGGCATCCTCATTAATCTTCGCCTGGAGAGCAACGCTCTCATCCGTACCGGCAGGCGAACCGGCAGCTTTGTCGCTGGAAGCACCTCTCCTTGATCGCGGAGGCTTCCGCTTGGTGTCCGCCTGTTTTCTATCCGGCTTGGTTCGCCCCTTCTCCTTGCCTGAAACCCGGCTCTTGCTGGGGGTTGGTGTTGGACGAGGTGTCGCCTTGGGCTTGGGCGTATGGCGTGGCTTTGCACTGCTCTTTGGCTTAGGCGTTGGACCAGCCTGCTTCCCCGTATCCGCCTCGGCGCTTTCTTTCGCTATTGCCTCGTCAAACTCGGCCCACAATGCATCCACCTGCTCGACTTGGCCATCATACTGCGGCAAAGCAGCAATCCGCTCGATCTCCTTCAGGATCTCATCCGCCGTTCTTGGCTTTGGGTTTTCACCTCTTACGGAACCAACACCAACGGAAAACGTCAATCCCAGAACAAGACCCCACAGTAATGTTCTAGACAATCGACGAGTATTATCAGCCAACAAGCCTTTCATCACAGGTCTCCTGTGCACTTGATCCTCGCCAACACGCAGTCGCCCATCTGCAGAAAGGCGGTCTTCCGTTATACCTCTTGTTCTCTCGATCATATCAGACCTCGCGCCTCGCAGTTGGATCGCGTAGTTACCAACAAATGGCAGACTGCTTATTCGCCGGAACAAGCGTCAACTCCACAACTTATACCCTGTCAGCCACGACTGGATTCAAGAACAAATACGCTTGATAATCGACGCTCTAACCGTTCTTGCGTTTGCCCGGCACCGGACGCGGTGTCTTTCTGGGCTTAGTGACTTTCGGTTTTGATGTCGGCCGTGGCTCTGAAGTCTCTGTTGTCTTCCGCAAGTTCGACCGCGCGCCACCTTCTACACTACTTTGCGGCCGGATAGCCGAAACCGGTGGACCCACGAAGTCATCAGACTCCTCGACATCACTCGCAGCTTCGCCGATAAGCAGATCTCGCAAACTTTCGATCTGTGCTTGTGCCTTCTCACGCTCTCTCCGATCGGCGAAGTGGTGCTCCATGGCAATCTGTATCTCCGGCCATTCGTCCGCCTCCAGCAGTGGGATACACAAATCCAAGGTATATCCGAGTGGATAGACGAAATGGCCGTAATCCTTCTGGTCATTTCCCTTATGTACTACGGCCCCACGAGCATGTACCAGGACCAGCTCGCCACAATCGAGTTCCTCGCCAAGAGCAACATAGTAGCTGTCATGATCACTGATTTGCTCGATCAGCACTTCATCGACGCCGTAGCGAAGCACCATCTTCAGCAGCTTGTCTGAGGCATCGGGATCCACAGGAGGGCCCTTCTCCACTGGCGGCTTGGGCGTCGGAGTCGGCCGTGGAGTAGCAACGGCGGTCGGCGTAGGAGTCGGACGATCCGGTTCCACGTACGGAGTGAACGGTCTCCATTTCCTCAGTCGGCTAAGGTCCCTCACCTTGTGCTTAACCAACTGGCCGGGCCGATCGCCTGTTGGTTTTCCGAACCCCTCCTTTGCAGGCAATGCGATAGCCTCTATTTCCGCATCCAGTTTAACCTCGTCATGAATAGCTGCCTTTTGGCCTGGGTGCGTCGGCGTAAGTTTCAAGCTAACTAATCGCACAATGTAGGGTATCTCATAAAACGATCCTATGAACCCTATGCACTGTTCGAACGTTGCTTTTCCAGAAACGGAGATACGCAGTGAAATAATCTTGCTTCTTCGATCAATGCTGGGATCTTTGGGATTGACACTACTCTGCATCAGTTTGGAAGACTTTGTTATAGCCGAAATGCACTCGAACACATCGTCCCGAAATTCCGACGAGTTGGTCCCGCCAGTTCGAAGAACATACTGGTCATACTGTGAACGAACTCCATCCTCTATCTCATCCTGCTCGTCCTGGAGAGAGGCCAGCTTCCTTTGTGCATCTTCAACATCTCTGGAAACGCTGAAAACCGGCTGAATGACCTTAGGAACAACAACCTGCCACACAAACACAACGGACACCACCGAAACCAGTCCAATGAACAGTTTTTTCTCACGATCATTCATTTCATTCAGCCGTTGGCAATTCCTCGCGGGCGTTCTTCTCAGTCCGAGCACCGTTTGCCGAGGTGACCCTATTCAGCGTTTAACCGTTTCCAATCACTACAACCTCAATCGAACCGGATGTTGTGTAGCGTCCATCACCATCTTTGGTCGTCAGCGCATTCGACTTTGCATCAAAGTGCTGGTTCTCATTGCCGTCAAGGCGAAAACCGTCAATCCGATCGACCGCATCTGCCACAACCTGACGATTAACCGATTTCAGCCTGATGGTAATTTCCCCACCCTTCATGTTCATATCAATGCGTTCAATCACCATATCCTTGGCATCAGGCAGCAGTCCGCAAAGGCGGCTAAGCTCATCCAACCAGACAACTTGATCGGTCTCAAACGATGCAACTTCCTTCAGAACCTCTGTCTTGAACTCGCGGAGATCCCTGATGGCTCCCTGAGTGACCTTTATCTCCTTCTTTATTCGCGCGAGTTCTTGCTGCTTTGGATGAACCTTGAGAAAGTACGTGGTCACTCCGGCTGCCACCACAAGGACAACAGCCGCAGCGACACGGGGCACCTTGCGCAACCGTTGTTCAGTGGCAGTAACGGTTTTCTTGGGATCCAGAAAATCAAAATGCCTTTGCCCACCACCTATGTGAACCGCAACCAACCCCAGAGCAGCGGCGAATCCGCGGGCCTCGCGTCCCTGCTCCTCTGACCAACCGAAACAGGATGCCGGATTGTACAACTCCACTGACGTTCCAAAACGTCGCCCAACAGCTTCTGCAAGTTTCGCCTCGAACCCCACGCTGCCGCCAATAACGATGGCACCGACCGCCATATCCGGCGAACCCGCCCTGTACGCCTCCACTGTACGGGTAATCTCAACGAGCAAAGCTTGCACCAACTGCTCTACCTCCTGCCCGTGAGCCGCCTCGGACGGAAAGCGAATCACTTCACCATCCGTATCCTCAGGCGAAGATGCGGTACTGGCCATGTCCTTCTGAGGTACAAGTACTGAAGCTGCACGGGAAAAGACCAACGCACCGCCACGAATGATGTCTATCTCCGTCATCCGCGGACCTACGTCGACCATCACCACACAGTCCGGCTGATCCTTCGCCAACAACTCGTCCAAAGCTACTTTGTTGGCATACGGCCGCAACCCCAAACTGCTAAGATGCAAACCTGCAGCCTCGCATGTATTCTGGTAGTAGCGAACAACCTCCTTGCGAACAGTGCCGACCAGCACATCAACTGTACCCTCCGCCTCGTCCAGGTTCGGCATAGCAAAGTCAACAACCGCATCCGCCAGCGGGAAAGGCAACTCCTTGGCTATTTGAAACTCCACCATGGAGGGCATTTCATTGGCACTTGCAGCAGGAAGCCTAAGCGTACTCAGAAGAACTTGGTCACGTGGAACATCAAGCGCCACGTTTCTCGTGCGAATCTTCTGTTGATCAATAATCTGCCGAATCAGTTTGCCCATCTCCTCCGGATCCGCAGCATCGACACTTGCTGGGATATCCACAGAGAGCATCAGGTCCACATGCATGGCCTTCTTACGAAAACCGGCATGCACGATTCGCAGTCGGCACGAATCCCAATCGATGGCCAGAACCATCCCTTTACGCATCTTCGAGAACAAGATCCCGTTCTCCTTCCTCGCCGCGAATCGGGTAAGCAAGTCCCAGTTTGGTCAGATCTCGATAATAGATGATCTGCGCCAAGGGACCACGCATATTAACCACAACCTGTAACCGCGAGTAAACTCCAAGATGATCGGCAAAACCGATAGACTCTATAGTGAATTGCCTACCGCGTGCAGTAATGTGCCCCTGCACGGCCGCGTATTGCTCCGCATCGAGAATCTTCTCCGTATACAACCAAGCCGTCGTTGACTTGATCGCTCCGGCAAGCTCACGACGCTTCTCCACAATGCTCTGAATCTTCTCTGCAGGAAGATCCGGAATGCACTGCAAGACCTTGGCGGGTGCGGTGACAACGTTGATCAAGCCACGATACTCAGGAGTCGGATCAAGTGTACACTTGTCGAACAGTACAGCTATATCCTCGCCGGTGATCGGAGATGGAGTCTCCCTGTTGCGTATGATACGCGGCTCCAGAAGGTCTGCCAGAGAACGTGTACGCTCCGTGCCCTCCTTCCGCACGGCCTCTTGGAGAAAATCCACTATCTCCGAATCGAATATCTCCTCCAGATCCTCCCTAATCGTATCAATTCCCGAAAGCAGATTAATGCGTGGCTTGTTGTCATTTGCGACGTTGTACTCGTGTGAATACACCGTTATGTATGGGCTCAGACCGCGCTCCAGTATGCCGTCCTCGTTGTCAACGGGAAAGTTGATCTCTCCATCATCCTCATTCTCCGTCATCATGCCGTTGCGATCGTAGTCCTCTCCATACAGTATTTGGCCATTAAACCCACGAACCATCAGTAGTTCATCAACCGTATCGAAAGGTGCGTTCTTTGCGCGATGCGCAACAGGCAAGGAGCGGTAGTAGGCACTCTCGGCGCCGAATTCCCGCGGCTCGTCGTCCTCATCCCGCCAATCCAACAGAGCGTGGACAAGCGCCAGTGGCTCCTGCCCCTCAGGTACGAGAGGAGCAATTAGTACCAACAACTGCTCCTCAGTTGCCGTATTGATATTAAGTTTCGATGACTCATCAGTTATGCCAAACCGAGGCTCGTACTCCTCAGCCTCAGGATCGATATCCTCATTGGGAGCAACGATGCTGAAGCGATATGCGATTCCGAGTTCCTCATCTTGATTATCCAACAACTCCGTTCTACCGATGTCGTTTGCCTCCACGCCCGGCTTCCACAACAGTACTCGGTCAAACTGCTCAGGATTGCTGAACCATTCGTCCGGAGTGTCGCGTGCTGTTCGCAAAAGGTACATCACCTCCTGAACTCCAGCCTCGGCAGCCAAGCGACACTGCAGCCGATCATTCATTGCGTAACTTGCCGAAAAATCAGCCTGCGTCTCAAACACGAAGCTTGCCGACAGAGTGGCCAACAGAAGCAGAATCACTAGCACTACGGGCAGAACGAGACCGCGACGAGACCGCCTTCGCAAGCAAGAACGATCTTCACGGCTTTCCCGTCCGCCGGTAGTTGTCTCAACAGACACGCTCATCTGCACATTACCGTTAAAGCTTCTACAATCCGTCCTCGACAAAAGCCGAAGTTTCCTTCGACACGCGTGATCCAAAGAATACGTCCGCCTGCTTGAGCCGCACTATTACAGTCTGGCGGTCATCGGGCAATGGCTTGAGATCAGCATCGTCATTCAGAAAATCCTCATCGACAATCTCGTCATCTTCCTCATCCGGTATTTCAGCAACGTATCCGATAGTCACCTGCACCATCTGAGGAACGGCGTTGGCCTGTGCTAATTCCCATTTGTCCCACCACTTGGCACCATCGAAATAGCGGAACTCCAGAAACTGAATCTCGGGAGCATACAGCTCCTCCGCGATTCCCACGGTAGCTTGCTCTTCAGCCTCCGCACTCTCCTCTACCTCATCCTCAAAAACAACGTCACGCAGGTAGGTCCGGCTCTCCCTTCTGACTAATCCCAGCGGTCGAGGATCACCGTTTGTATCAACATTCTCGTAATCCCAGGCAATGTAGTACCTGATCTGCATTAGGTCGAACTGGCTCGCCAGCTTTGCGTCACGGATATCACGCCTTTCACTCAACTTGCGATCGGGCACTACGATGGTGTTGATCTCTATGCTGTCATCATATCCCATCAACCCAACACCGTAAGCCGGAATAGACGCAACAGCCTGCCTTATCTCATCCACAATCCTGTTCAAGACCACACGCGACAATTGTATCCTCTTGCTCACGTCAGCTGTAGCATCCCGCTGATCCAAGGATCGCCAGAAGAACCGGAACATCACTGACAACAGCAAAACCATCAATCCAACGGAGATGAGAACCTCCAATAGGGTAAACGCTGATGACTTTCCTTGCCAACGCAGCCTCATCGTCGTCCCCTCCTGCCGGCGCCGCGACGTCTGGTTGGTTGGCTTTCCTCCGATTCCTCACCCTGCTGATCATCCCCCGTTTCACTCCCATCATCTGCACGATCATCGCTGTCGGAATCGGTAGAACTCCCATCATCCGCGCTCTCACTCGTCGAACTATCTCCACCATCCGCATCCGCCTCATCGCCATCTTCACTATCCTGATTGGCCAACCAGGACTCAAGCTGCGGGCGCATCTCCGCCGGAACGAGATTGAGTATATCCGCCTGCTGCATCCCGAAGGCCTGCATTAGAGTCGGAAGCACAACGGCTATTTCCTCCATTTCGAGGTCCCTGAAGATGGCCGGATTGAAATCGTGCACATCGATATCTGTCCCCACCATCCCTGCGAGATCTTCGTTGAGTTTTTCCGCAACCTCATCATCCATGCCGAAATCAACTGACAAATCCAACATGCGTGGCGCCGCATGCAGCACATAGAAGGTGCCGACGACTTCCGCCGTCTCCGAATCGAAGTCAAACTCCTCAGCCTCAGCGTCCTCCGCATCCATCATCCGGTCAAAAAGAACCTCAAGGGTCACGAAAATCAGGCCCGTATTGAAACCGGTGAAATCAGCGGCAGCTTCAGCGCTGTCCTCTTCCTCAAAACCACCTGCTAATTCCAGAGTCATGCGCCACGCATATTGCGGAAACGCATACTCCGGAAAAAACTCGTTGAAATCCCCCTCGATCTCCTGCTCCGGACTGATCAATCCCGTCTCCAGACCGGACAGGATCGATTCTGCTAAAAAGTGAACCTTGGCCATGTCGGCCGTCTCGTACGTACGATCAACCGCATGGCTCATTTGCGCACCGATGACGACCATTCCAAACACCAGAAGCCCAATGGCTACCAGAATCTCCAGCAGCATCAGTCCGGAATGTTTGGTGCGGCCTCTCATCTGCTGCGTCCCCACTGATCCTGAATTTCCAATACATCATCCTCGGTAAGCAGGTCCGGATCCAAGAAGTCCTTGCGCAACACCGGCGGCCAACCGTTATCGCGCATCATTTCCAGCTCCTCCTCATGAAAGACACGCTGCAGCCAGCAAAGGCCTATCAGCCCGTCCAAAATCACTTCCACCTGCTCGTAGTCGACGTCAACAACATCCAGCTCCTTTGCCAGAACATCTGCGGGAGCATTAGTCAATACGAAAGTAGCCCACTCACTGGTCCCGTCGGGCTCGAAGACTACTGGCGGAAAATCCTCTTCGAACTTCTCGTCCGCAACTTCCTCCAGCTCCTCCATCCACTCATCATCTTCTTCCAGCTCTCCTAGTAATTCCCTGATGTTTGGTTTTCCCAGACGAACCTGTGCACAGCGCACGCCTTCGCGAAAGGTCATTCCCTCCGCCCAGGACGCGCGCACCGGCCGAAACTGCTCCGGCCGGCGCAACGGATCATCCTCAACTTCAACTATGGGCTGGTAGTTACCCCCTTCGCCATCGATCTCATCTTCACGCGGAAACCGAATACGATATCGCCGACCATCCAACATGGCGTTGGCCCTGGCCAGCTTCAACAAGCCGCGAAACTCACGTGCCGATTCCGGCAAGCGAGAACGAACCAACTCCCCGTAGAAAATAGGCATGGCCAAGCCGGATACTATTGCTAATATCCCAACAACTAGCAGGATCTCCAGCAATGTGAACGCTTGTTTCCTGACTGGACGGCTTAAGACCATGGCCTGACACCTTCAAACCCGACAACAAGACTCTGGATCGACGCATACTCAATCCGGAGATGATCATTGGCATCTACTGCTCAGTCCAATTCTTGATATCATCCTCGGTGTCCTCTTCGCCGTCCGGCCCCTTGCTCGACAGATCGTAGCCATCCTCGTTGTATTTTCCCGGGCACTCATAAACCAACTCGTTATCCCATGGATCGACCAACTCCTCCGGGCTACCCTCAAGATACGGTCCAATCCACTTCTTGGAATCCTCCTCGATGTCGCTCGGCCTGCGGAACAGAGCCTCCAACCCCTCCTCCGTCTCCGGGTATTTGCCGCTGTGCAGACGGTAAAGCTTCAAGGCACCGGCAATATCTCCACTGCGTCCCACCATCGTTTCGGCAATCTTGATTCTCGCCTCGTCACCCTGCTGCATCAGTCGCGGAACCACAGCAGCAGCCAGTACTGCCAAAATGGCGACCACGATTAGGATTTCAACCAACGTAAAACCACTTCTTCTGCGTCTTTGTCGAGACATGACTAACGTTCCTTATCAGTTCTCTTGAAGAAAGCACCAACACTGCCTCCGCACGAATACCCTCTACCTCTGAGTGGACATCGTCAGAATGGGAAGCAGAAGTGCCAAAGCAATACACAATACGAATATACCCATTATCAGAAGCAGAATCGGCTCCAACACGCGAACGCCAAGATCGATTTGCCTTGCCGTACGCGCCTCATTAGTCTCCGCTATCTGAACCAAAACGTTATCAAGGTTGTTACTCTCCTCCGCCACCGCCATCATGTCGATCACGTCAACCGGAAACATGCCACTCCTGCCGAGAGGAACGGAGAGCGACTCGCCCTTCTGCACACTTTCTGCAGCCTCTCCAATCTTGTCCGACAACACCTGATTGCCTGCCGAACCTTTGGAGATTTCCAGTGCCTGCAGAATGGGAACACCGTTGTGCAGAAGCGTTCCCAAAATACGGCAAAATCTACATACAGCGACCATTGTCGTTATACTGCCCAAAAGCGGCACACGCAGTCTCGCTTTCGCCAATGACAGCCGACCGGCATCCGTACGCGAGTAGACCTGGACGACCGCAATCGCAGCAACAATACAGCCGAGCAGCACGTGCCACCAACCAATCAACATATCCGTGATGGAGAACACGATGACACTGAGAAAATTGAAACTCTCCGGCTTGATGTGCTTGCGCAGCTCCGGCACCACGAACAACATCAACCCCATGACCACCGCTGATCCCACAAAAACCAGAATGCAGGGATAGATCATCGATCCCACCAGCTTCTTGCGTAACTCGTCCTGTTTCTCGGCGAATATGGCAATGCGCGAAAGAACATCCTCAAGAAAGCCGCCGCTCTCGCCAGCACTAACCATCGTCACGTGCAAACCTGCGAAAGCATTAGGATGTTTAGCCATTGCGTCAGCCAACGTTACACCGCTGGCAATGTCCTCGCGAACATCACGCAGCACTTCCGTTAATACCCTACTCGTGTTCTGTTTCGTCAAAACGTCAAGGCTTCTCAGTAATGGAACACCGGCACGCAACAGATCTGCAAGCTGACTGTAAAACATCGTCTGATGACGAAGCTTGACCTTACGTCTTTTCCCTGACACCGTTGACTGAGCGCTTCCTCCCCCCTCCTCCACGCTCACAGGAAACAAGGACTGGTCATCCAACGCCCGCAAGGCCGCCGCTTGGCTCTCTGCCTGAACCACGCCAGTTACTGACTCGCCGTTTTCCGCTATCGCTTTGTATCTGAATGCGGGCATCTAAACTGGTGCCTTCCTAAGCGATCGTGCACCGACCACACGGCCAGCCCACAACTTCCTAACTGCCATCCCACCTGTACAACTGAAAGCACTGCTCGGAAGGTCTGCGACGCAGAATCTACGCGTCGACCCTCCCTGGTCAATACTCCTTTCGCGCAATCCTTCGCGCAATGCGCCTGATTTACCTACCTTAATACCAAACAAGCACTTACGTCAATTAGATTCCTCCTCCATGAGCAGCGCTCCCGTGCAATCACTCGTCACCTTGTACAACCAAAGGCCGGCAAGATTGCACTCCCTCCACCCACGGCTAGGCCTGCACCGAACGCAGCCGCTGCCCGCGCAGTCTTCACTTACACCCAAGATGATCCACTCGTAGGCAGCAAGAGATATGGGGTAGACACCGAGATCAGGCCTTCGCCACGCGAAGAATCTCCTTAACAGTAGTGAGACCGGCACGAACCTTGTCCCAACCGTCATCCCTTAGCGTTCTGAAACCCTTTGATCGCGCCAGTTTGAGAATGTCGCTTGCAGTGCCCTGCTTGACTATCAGCTCGCGCAGCTCATCGTCAAGATGTAGCAATTCGTAGACGCCCACGCGTCCCTTATAACCCGTGTTGCGACAGTCGCGGCACCCCTTGCCGCGATAAAGCTTGTCTTTGGAATTCAGCTCAAGGTCCGGAGGAACCTCATTGGCATCAGGCGTGTAACTCTCCCTGCACGATGGGCATATCCGCCTCACCAGACGCTGAGCAAGTACTCCTTCCAACGACGAACTCACCAAGAATGCCTCCACCCCCATGTCCAGCAACCTAGTTGCAGCGCCGCTTGCATCATTCGTGTGCAGCGTGCTGAACACCAAGTGTCCCGTAAGTGATGCGTTGATAGCGACTTCCGCCGTCTCCCTATCTCGAATCTCACCAACTAGAATCACGTCCGGATCGTGCCTCAAGAACGCGCGCAAGCCCGCAGAGAAAGTCAATCCAATCGATGGTTTCATCTGCACCTGATTGATCCCATCCAGATAGTACTCAATAGGATCCTCAACTGTCAGAATCTTGGTCTCCTCACTCTTGATCGTGTTGAGAGCAGCGTACAACGTTGTGGTCTTACCAGATCCAGTTGGGCCCGTAACCAGGATGATTCCGTGCGGCAAGTTGATCATCTGCCGGAAGGTTGCGAACACCGACTCTCCCATACCCAGATCCTGCAGAGTCAGCAGTACCGACTGCTTATCCAATACACGCAGAACAACTCCCTCACCAAACGCAGTGGGAATGATACTTACACGCAGATCAATGTCCCGGTTCTGAGCATGGATCTTGAAACTGCCGTCCTGGGGCAAGCGCCGCTCGGCGATATTGAGGTTCGATAGAATCTTAATACGACTTATGATGGCGTTCTGAAAACGCCTGATCTCCGGTGGCACATGCGTGGTATGCAGCACGCCGTCAATGCGATAACGAATCCGCAAGTCATCCTCAAAGGGCTCAATATGAATATCACTGGCCCGATCCCGAATGGCTTCCACCAAGATCTCGTTTACCAGCTTGACGACTGTTGCCTCTTGGGCGGCCTCTAAGATATCGCCCCCCTGATCGTCTACATCACTCACGACCTCCAGGTCATCTACACTAATCATCTCCTCAACCGTCTGACCGCCAACGCCATAGTGCTGCTTGATCACACGGCTGATCTCTTCCTCCGTGGCCAACACGGGATCAACACGACACCCGGTGAGCATCCGCAGTTCGTCAAAGGCATAAAGGTCAAACGGGTTGGAAGTAGCTACCCGGATTGCTCCATTCTTGCGGTCGACCGGAAACAGCTTGTATCGATGCACCGTTTTGGAGGGAACGACCCGCAACAGCTCAGCATCGACCTTCAGTTCCGCCAAGTCGACGAAGGGAATGGAGAGTTGCTCCCCGCGCAGCTCAATGAGCTCTCGCTCACTTACAAACCCGAGCTCCATCAGGGTTTTCTCTAGGCTGTCTGCCGGACTCTTGCGAGACTCCAACGCTTTGGCAACCTGCTCCTCAGTCACCATCCCCCGCTCGATTAACAGAGCCTTCAAACTCATTAGTTCAGTCTCTTATCCAAATGGCTCACAGGCCTGGTAAGTCTTACACTGCCCTCACACGACTCTGGGCACACCTACAGCATTAGCGCAATCTACAACGCTACCACTTATACCATCGTCATTTCACCCGGTTTCAAGCCTACCTCGATTCTTGCCATCCTTGATTCTCCCACAGGAAGCTAAGAGCGATCCCTGCTCTAATCTCTTAATCTGCATACAATTACAGCAGAATCTCGCTATTCACCGCTCCATCCGGCAGCACTTGAGTGACACCAGCCCCCAACTTACGTATCCTCCTGGCCGTCAGGTGAGACCACAGGAAAGGAACTCAGCCATGAAGCCGTGCACCGTTATCGACCTGCGAAGCGATACCATAACGCAGCCCACAGACGGCATGCGTCAAGCGATGGCCAAGGCCCAGGTCGGAGACGATGTGTTCGGCGATGATCCTACCGTCAATGCCCTCCAGGATCGTGTCGCCGACATCTTCAACAAGCAGGCCGCCCTATTCGTGCCCTCCGGAACCATGGCCAATCAGATCTCTATCCGAGCCCACACTCAGCCAGGTGACGAAATCATCTGCCACAGGAATAGTCATGTCTACATTTACGAGGCCGGAGCACCAGCAGCAATCTCCGGGTGTTCCATGGCGTTGCTCGATGGTGAACGCGGGATATTTAATGCCGAGGATGTTTGCCAAGCCCGGCGCGCCGACGATCAACATTTTCCCAGGTCGTCCCTGGTCGTAGTGGAAAACACTAACAACAGGGGAGGAGGATCGATCTGGCCACTCCACCACATAGCAGCCATTCAGCATACTGCGGCCGAACTTGACCTCAGAATGCATCTTGACGGTGCTCGCATAATGAACGCCTGCGTTGCAACAGGAACATCGCCGGCGCAATATGCCCAACACTTCGACTCGTTATCCCTCTGTTTTTCGAAAGGGCTTGGAGCACCCGTGGGCTCGGCAATCGCTGGAAGTCGCCAGTTCATTGCCAAAGCACACCGCATTCGCAAAATGCTTGGCGGAGCGATGCGCCAAGCCGGCATACTGGCGGCAGCTGCAAACTACGCATTGGAACACAATATCGCTCGCCTTGCGGATGATCACCGCAACGCGGCTATGCTTGCCCAACTCCTACGCAGTTGCCCCCAGCTCTCTGTTATTGAGCCGGAAACCAATCTTCTCTACTTCGATGTTGATCCGGACTGGGGAACTGCTGAAAAACTGCAAACAGCTGTCCAAAACGTGGGCCTGCTATTCCTTGCAGTCGGAAAACAGCGAATCAGAGCGGTAACCCATCTCCACATAACCGAAAACGATGTGGATCGCGCTGCGAAAATAACCATCAAGGCACTAGCATAGAACTGAAGCGTCAACCTTCAGGAAGCCCGCTAAGGTTCTCATTGCTTCCTATGAGAATCAACGTATCTCCCTGCAGCACCTTAGTATCAGGACGAGGTACGGAGATAACTTCATAACTCTGTCCTGCCAGATTGGGCTCCTTTTTGACCGAGGGACGCCGCAACGCAACCAGATTTACCCCATACTGTTTGCGCAGCTCCAGCTCCAGCAAAGTTTTTCCACAGAAGGCCGTCGGTGCCTGCCGGTATATTAGACTATGCCCCTCCCCAACCTCTACGTACTGCTCCAACTGTGGCATACTCAAACGATGCGCCCAACGAAAGGCCGACTCCTGCTCAGCAGATGCAATGTCATCAGCACCCACCTTACGCAATATCGCGGCCTGAGTGTCACTCATCGCCCGAGCTATGATATGCTTAACGCCAATCTCCTTTAAAGCTACGACTGTCAGTGCTGCCGATTCGAAATCTTCACCTATTCCCACCACAGCCGCATCAACCTCACCCACACTTTGCGACTCCAATGCCAGCTTATCGGTACTGTCCAATCGCACTGCGAGCGCCACCTCATCCCGCACACGCTCCACTAAATGCGCATCACGATCAATGGCAATCACCTCATCGCCGGCAGAGCTAAGCGCTCGCGCCAAGTGCTGACCAAAACTTCCCAAGCCGATAACAGCAAACCGTCTCATCGCCGACTCCATGGTGCATCGTGTAGTATTTCCCAACAGCCAACGCTTCGTGCAGCTATTCTAGGACCCTTGACCGCCCCAGCCAAGTGCAATGATCGTTGTCAGACCAACTGCACACCACAACCTCTATCACACAATCAGCATTCCCGCCAGGAATCCGATAACGTTGAAGACTGACTCATTCTCTTGCTGCAACAACAGAACACTATGTTCGCTGCTTGCTAGCAACATCAGCCGTATTGTAGCCTAAAACATGCGGTGACTGCAGGCCGGAGATACCATACAACGGATTCCGCGAACGAGGGGGAGGATCATCCGTGCACAAAACCAGAATACTTGTCGCAGATGACGACCAAAACCTGCGCAACGCTCTCCGAGTCCGCCTGACGGGCAAGGGCTACCGCGTCATCGAGTCCGGTGACGGCATCAATGTTCTCTCAAAATGCCTTCAGGAGCAGGCCGACTTAGTGATTCTCGACCACGGCATGCCTGCTGGAGATGGAACTACCGTCGCCCGCATGCTCCGAAGGGAATGCGATGCCCCTATCATTTTCCTCTCAGGATACACTGAAGACACTTTTCGCCCATTGCTGACTGAATTGCCCAACAGCTACTTTCTGTCCAAACCATTCTCGATGGAAGCACTCGAGGCACTTATCGAGTGCGCTTTGCGCCACCGCGCTGCAGAGCCCGCATGTTCACCGTTAGGAGGCACGTCAAGTTGAACGCAAGAACGCCTAAGATTCTCGTTGTAGACGATGACAAGGCACTTACTCAAGCTCTTTCCATAAGACTGAGCCAAGCCAACTTCCAGGTGCATTCGGTGACAAGTGCGGACCAAGCAGCGGAAATCGTGTTCAAGGTGCAACCGGACCTTATACTCCTCGACATCAACATGGAAGGGTATTCCGGACTCGAGTTCCACGAATGCCTCAGGATAACCGACCGAGGTCGAAAGATACCGGTAGTATATCTGAGCGGACAGGACAATCCCATACATCGGGAAAGCGCGGCTGAGCAACAGGCTGCCGGGTACCTACTGAAGCCCTACGACTCAGCCACCGTCATTAGGTTAATCCGCGAAGTTCTCGGTAACCGCGCTGAAGGCTTGGGAATATGCGTACCGGTAGAACGCTCAACAAGACCGAACTGACCCTTCAACAAGAGTGACGTCGCGCAGAACATATGACAGGAGGACTAGCCGAATCAAGGCTGATCGGATACGCGCTCGGCCCCAAGAACGCCTTTCCGCGCATTGCTGCCAATCGAAACAGTATCATGTGAAACTCATAGGCTTAAGACGGGCGTGCGTCGCCTGGCTGTAGGTTATGCTTCGTCCAAGGAACCCACACTACGAAAACGAGGTGGGCCAACGAACGCATTACCATACAATGCTGTTCCAGATGGGGATGAGGCCAAGGGCAGGCTCACGACAGCCAACGCAATGCATTCCGCCAAACGAGACATGCCAAAATGCCGGCACCGCCAGAACTCGGGGCAAAATCAATGCCCAGCATCTTGAAACGCCGGTTTGCCTCCGAGAACTTCTTGATTCCTGATAACAGTTTGTTGACCTGCAGTATTCCAAGCCTATAGTCGAGTTGGTCAATGCCAACTTGGAGCGTGACACGAGATCACCCCCATTAGAGCATGCCCCATTCGAGTGTGGCGTCTGAACCCCTGTTTCCTCGGGGCATCAGCGACGATTCGACGCTGCGAATTCCTCGAAGACGCTATAAGGACAGGAGCTAAGGATGGCCCGGACTTCTCATTTGGAACTACCCGGACGTGTTGTCACAAAAATCCAGAAGATTCTTGGAATCCAACCGTCCGATCTGCAACGCTATGATCTCGTAAGTCTGATCGAGGATCTTTGCGACACAGCGTTGATGTTCGACCGAGAGGAACCTGGTATCGAGCCGCGTACTGGCACACATCCTTCAAAAGAAGTGATCAGAGAGGGGAATGCATCCACTCCCCCTCCGTAATCTTGCTGGACAGTTGGTTTTGAGGGTGGCCTGCTATGGAGCTTCCTCGTCGAGCGCGCGGTGATGAGCTTTTGAAAGCTGGTGAACTGCTACAACTGCGGCAGCGCCTGCGCAACATCTCTCGCAAACATGACCTCACTTCTGTAATCGCATGCGCCTTCGATCACAGAACACGCATGCTCCCTTTCGTCTATGCTGACATTCGTATGGCACCGGCAGGAGTAAGGGCGATTGGAGCGGCGATGCTCGACTGTGGGTTCAACCGAACGCGCATAGTCCTGCAACAGTGGAATAAGAATTTCCGGCCGTCGCAAATGCGCCTCGAGGGAAACCTTCCCGATCTCTTCATGGTTTCCAGTATGCAAATCCACTCGGCACAGGCTGAAACCCTATTGCGTGACGCTTGCCGCATCGATCCGGCTCATCGTCCGCTGATAATCGTTGGTGGGCCCAAGGCAATCTACGAACCTTGGAGTGCGTTCGGCACTAACCCGCTCGACCCCTGGGCGGCAGACGTCGCAATTACCGGAGAAGAGCATGTCCTACTAAGTCTGCTCGAAATCCTGCTCTCCACTCGAGCAGTTGATGAATCGCTGCGCTCGACTTTCATTAGAGTCCGCAACGGCGGAATACTCGATCAGTTACCCGGACTGGTCTATGCACGCACTGACCGAAACGGACTAGCGCAGGAGTTGGTTGACACCGGTGTCCAACGCCTTTTGAGTGATCTGGACGAGTTGCCGCACCCGACACTCGGCTACCAGTTGCTTGAACCACCTAGCGGGAAGGCAACTCTGGCATTCCATGCCCTGCCAACCGACCGAGTGCGCAAATACAGTCCTATCTCCTCCCTTGTAATAACTTCGGGGTGCAAGTTTGCCTGTCACTATTGCCCCATCCCTGCATACAACCAACGGCAGTACCGAACAAAGAGCGGACTACGCATTGCTGCAGAAATCTCCCAACTTCACCGCGACTACGGACTGCACTACTTCTTTGGAGCGGACGATAACTTCTTCAATAATAAGAAGCGCACGCTGGAGATCGTCGAAACTCTGGCTCGAAGCGAAATCGAAGGAGTGCCGCTGAGAAAGAAGATTCGGTGGGGAACCGAAGCAACTGTACTCGATACCCTTGCCATGAAAGACCATTTGCGTACAGTTCGGCAATCGGGACTCCGTGCCCTCTGGTTGGGCGTTGAAGATGTAACGGGCACATTGATCGACAAGGGCCAAACAGTGGACAAAACGAAGAAGGCATTTGGCCTGCTTGTAGACAGCGGTATATGCCCCATGCCTATGATCATGCACCACGACACGCAGCCGCTGGTAACCTTTGGACTACAGCCGCACGGATTGCTGAACCAGGCTCGCCTGCTCCGCAAGGCCGGCGCGATCAGCTTGCAGGTGCTCATGATAAGCCCAGCGACAGGCTCAAGGAGCTACTCTGAAACGTTTACCTCCGGACTTGTGTACAGGACAGTGGCGGGAAAAGATGTCCAACCACACATGCTCGACGCCAATTACGTAATCGCCTCCGCGCACAAGCAGCCTTGGAAAAAACAACTAAACTTAATCGTGGCATATCTGTACTTCTACAATCCAATACGCTTAGCCATTGCCGTTGCCCGCCCGAAAAGTAGGCTCTACCTTGCCGATGCCGGAGCACAGTTATTGGGTATGTGGGGCCTACTTAAAACGATACGACGGACGATTGGATGGGTATTTCTCCTAATGCGTGGCAACATCGTGCGCCAAAACACCCCTCCAACTAACCTCATTCTCATGCGAGGAGCTAACGGCGATTCAGCTAGCCATGCACTCCCTTCAAGCCTACGGGCGACACCCACTGCGCCCGATTCATACCCCCTTGGTAAAACAGCAAACAAGTCAATGCCCAACGGCGGAACAAGCCACTCACAGGTGAATCATCCGCATCCATAAACCGCCTTACCGGCTCGAGGAGGGCCACATTCTTCATCCATTGGACCTTTGCCGCCAAGCGACTAGAATACCTCACTTGGCTAGAAAGCTCACTCCACACTGAATCGCCAGGGGAACCCGACGCTGCAGCCTGGGTGAGAAAGTGACTGGCGCGGTCCACACACGCGAACAGCTACACCGCGCAACAGTGGAGTGAAGCTCATGACGCAAGCAGTACTGGAGAAGAGTACGCATACCTTCCACATTCCCGTGATGGGTACTGGATTCAGCATCGACACCCCCCTCAAGGTAGCAAGGTACGGAATCTCCTCCGTGATTTCGTTGGCCGATGACATTCTTATTGAACAAATGCGCAAAGTTCACTGCGAACGATCAAACGAACCGTATACGGCCATCGATGATGACGAAGAGGATTGCCGCGCGCGCCGTATAACCGCCTATCTGAACCTTCTCCAGCACCTGATCCAACAACAGGCAGAAGCACTCCAGAAATCTCCCTTTGAGACCGCAAGCGAGATCACCAAGTACTTTGAGATGCTTCCCGACAGTCCACTGAGACGTGCCTACAATGCCATGCTGGTACTCACCAACCCGACCGCGAAAGCCAGTGAACAGAATCGACTGCGCAAACTCGCCATACCAGGACGCATCGATGTGAACATCATGACCAAGCTCGATCGCGTTCGACGACGTCATGGCAAACCGCTACCACCACAGTTCTGTGACGCCATGGCAGCTCTGCGCGGCTATGCCAATAGCTCTTTGAACTCTGCTTTGGTCTTCTCCGCAGGCATGAACCCACGGTTGTACAGCTATGCCGCGCAGTTTGCAGATTTCTTCGCAGATGACGCCGGCCTCTACAAAAAGAAAATCGTCATCAAAGTGAGTGACTATCGCTCGGCAGTAATCCAAGGTAGATTCCTTGCTAAGCGGGGGCTTTGGGTCTCCGAATACCGAGTAGAATCGGGGCTCAATTGCGGAGGCCATGCTTTCGCCACCAAAGGCCTCCTGATTGGTCCGATCCTCGAAGAGTTCAAACGCGGACGAACCGAACTGCAAGATAAGCTTTTTCCTATATATGTTGACGCTCTGGCTGTGCATGGCAAGCCGGCAATAGACTCACCTCCGGAAGTACGTATCACGGCACAGGGTGGAATAGGCACTGGCGAGGAAGACAACTTCCTCCGTGATCATTATGGACTAGATGGTACTGGGTGGGGCAGTCCGTTCCTCCTTACACCAGACGTCACCAATGTCGACGACGCACATCTGAAAAAGTTGGCTGCTGCGACCGCTGAAGATGTATATCTTAGTGATTGCTCGCCACTGGGAATACCATTCTGGAGCCTCCGTTCTTCCTCAAGCGAAAGAGTCAGACACAAACGAATCCTCGCTGGTCGCCCGGGAAGCCCCTGTCCAAAAGGTTATCTCGCGTTCAATACGGAGTTTACAGGACAACCTGTCTGCAGCGCCTCGCGAGCCTATCAGCGACGCAAACTGGCCAACCTACCCGAAGAACGGCTCACCGAAGACCAACTTCCAGTCATCAAAGGGAAGGTAGTTGCCAAAGCCTGTATCTGCCACGACCTCGCCGCTGGCGCAACTATCAAGAACGGAATCGACCCACACGCCAATACCGTTGTCTGCTGTGGGCCAAACATCGTTGGTTTCTCAAAAACCTCCACATTGGAGGAGTTGGTCGGCCATATCTACGGACGACTCTCCCTTTTGGAGAGTGAGAAGCGACCACACATGTTCATTCGAGAGCTTAGCCTTTACGTGGAGCAGCTGCGCAGTGAAATCCAACAAGCCTCTTTGGGATTGCTGGACATCACTCCAACCTACTTCCGAGAGTTCAAGGAAAACCTGCTGCAAGGCATCGACTACTATCGTCGCGTTGCCGAAGGATTCGTCGAGGAGAAACGAAACCGCTTCGTCACGGACCTGCAGCACTTCCGTGATCGCCTCGAAACTCTCGTGCAAAGGAATATCGAAGCTGCTGGACCTGCCCCACCTTAATTCGATCTTTCCTGCTATCCCTAATCGCAGATATTCGTCATCCCCGTCCATCGACCAACGCGGCTCAGCTCTTGCCCCCTTGGCGTGATGAGGAGGCAAACGAAGATGACGATCTTCTCAATTGAGCAACCAGCATGCCCACCAGAATGAGTGTGCAGCCGACAAGCTGCCTGCTTGTGAGCAATTCATCCAAGATCAGCCTACCGAACACTGCAGCAAAGACCGATTCCAGACTCAGCAGAATGGCCACATGGGCAGCCGGTGCCTTCCTCTGCGCCAACACTTGGAGTGTACAGGCCGTTGCAATTGGGAAACAACCGCTATACAAAATCGCCCAGCCCGCTTGCCGAATCGACTCGACTGCAATCTCTTCTGTAGCAATTGCCGCAACTGTTGAGCAAACACTTACCACCGCAAACTGCATCACGGCCAGTTTCAAAGCTTCGCAGCGAGGTGCAAGAAAACCAATCGCCAGAACATGAACGGCCCAAAGAACCGCCGAGGCCAGCATTATCAGATCGCCACAGTTCACCGGCGAACTTTCCGCAGCACTGAGCAGATACATCCCGCCGGCTGCAAACACAACCGCAATCCAAACGCTTATCCCCACTCGATGACCGAGGAACAGCCCCAAAACAGGAACGAACACCACATAAAGTCCGGTGATGAATCCGCCCTTTCCGGCAGTTGTATGGACCATGGCCACCTGCTGCATAGCTGCCGCCACAAACATGACCATGCCCACTGAAAGAGCACCGCGCACGAAAACTGATCTGCTGAAGTTGTTGCTGCCTGATCTTTGGCGAGCACGGCGAGCCACAACACGCATTAGCGGAACCAGAATGATAATTCCCAAGGAGAATCGAATGGCGTTGAATGTGTGGGGCCCCACATGCTGCATGCCAAGCCGTTGAGCCACAAAGCCGCTGCCCCAAATGGCAGCAGCCAAAAGTATCATTCCGTCAGCCTTTAACCCTTCCTTCTTCATCACCGGCAGTATACGCCAACCAATGGCGGATGCGCAGTGGCACAAAATCGGAAAGAGAGTATCATTCGCGGAAGTGGAAAATCTTACCCAACTACCATGAATCGCCTGCTGAGCGCCGCCATGAACAAGAACTCAGTCAGATTATTCGTGTACGGATCCCTGATGCCGGGCGGAACTTACTACGATCATATCAGGCCATTCATCAAAGGCATGCGACCCGCCTCCATATCCGGCGTACTCGTCAACCTGGAAGAATATCCCGCCCTGATTCACGGAGCAGGAGAAGTGCAAGGCATGCTCTTGGAACTTCGGCCTGGGGCCATTCCCGTCGCCGATGAGATAGAACAGCATACCGGCAACGCCTCCACTGCCGAGTACAACCGCCAAACGGTAAGTGTTCGGACCGAAACCGGCGAATCGCTTTATACGTTCACTTACTACTACGCGCGACCTGAGGAAGTGCAGACCCGCCCTCGAGCGATAGTCGGTGACCGAAACGGTTTGCCTCTATTTCGTTGGAATCCTCTCCGCTCAGAGCGCCACTCGTCCTGTTGCAGCATGGAACAACGACAACCCACATGAGAAAACCGCGGTTCAAACGTCACACTCAAACTGCGCTTGCTATGGTGTCCTCACAAACAGCGATATCTACTCAGGCAAAGTGGTCTCCAGCCACGTGCAATTGGCTGTTGCATTGAGTCGCGCGCCCTTCAGCGCCGCCGGTATCACCAAAGTGTCGCCATAACTAAATTCCATCTCCACAGCAGGAGAGCCAAAAGCAATCTTGCCGTTACCTTCAAGGACCATGAAGATCATCAACTTCCCCGTAGGTATTTCCCAGGCAGAACCATGATCCATGCGAACTCTATCAATGACAAAAGACTCACAGTCAATCAGATGGGTCACTTGGCCGAATGCTGTGTGCTCCGTAACGTGTAGCTCCCCATCAATTGTCTGCGAACCGAATCGGCTACACTGCAAGGCCTCCTCAATATGAAGCTGCCGCGGCTTGCCAGTAGCAGAATCGACACGATTCCAGTCAAAAACGCGATAAGTAACGTCTGACGGAGTCTGAATCTCCGCCACGACGACGCCGGCACCTAATGCGTGAACGGTACCGCTTGGGAGATAATAGCAATCACCAGCATGCACCGGAATGCGATGCAGCAACTGCGCTACAGTCCCCTCTTCAATAGCTCTTTGCAGATCTTGTCTGGTGACCCCATCGATGAACCCTCTGTATATGCATCCGCTGGGCTCGGCCCCCAAGACGTACCAAGCTTCATTCTTGACGCGAACGCTACCGCCGAACTGCTCAGCCATTGCCCTGTCAGGGTGAACCTGAACACTCAGATTCTCGCAAGCATCCAAGTACTTCACCAGGAGTGGAAAACGGCCCTCGAAAAGCGGCGCTCCGCCAAGAAGATCCTCCCCCCACTCTGTCACCAACTCGCGCAGAGTGCGACCGGCAGCTGGCCCCTCCACCACGACAGATTGGTCATCCTCTAAGTCCGCAACTTCCCAAGACTCACCGATAGGCTCCGCCGCCGGAAGATCCTTGTTGGCCAGCTTCTCCAGAGTCCTACCTCCCCATATCTTCGGCTTGAAGATCGGATTGAAAAGTAGCGGACAAACGTTCATTGGACAGCCTCCACATATTCCCTATCAAAGATTGATTTCGCGAGTTGGCCCGAACTGCAACTCCACAAGCTCTGGAGTCAGTATCGACACATAACCCGCCTCACGTCAAGCACTGTCCATGGTTGGCGCTGGGACTTCGCAGATATAAACTCATCGAGTCAACAGATGAGTACGACCCTTAGTCGGAGCACGCCAATGTCGGACCAACCATGCAATGAGCAGAACAGCCAGCCGGAGGAGCCTAGCTACATCACCATAGACGATTTCGTCAAGATCGAACTTCAGGTAGCCAAAGTTCTCGAAGCCACCCCACACCCCAATGCCGACAAGCTCATGCTGCTCAAAGTAGATCTGGGCAACGAAACACGCCAGCTGTGTGCCGGAATCCGCGGCTATTATGAAGCCGAACAACTCGTAGGCAAAAACATAGTGGTCGTCGCCAACCTTGCACCAAGAAAGATGCGCGGAGAAATGAGCCAAGGAATGCTGCTCGCCGGCAGCACCCCCGACCGCTCCGACGTGGTCCTCCTCACTACCGATCGCAACCTGCCACCAGGAAGCCGAATTAGCTAGTCCGGGACAAAAGCCACCACATGGGGGCAACCTGGGGGTTCTGTAGCAAGAATGCCTTCTTAATACTGTCACAGCCGGTATTCGCCGCTTTTATTCGTTTGACCCTTGTTAACTCGATCAATAAACTGGGGCATACGGTTAACTCAGGTAACTTTTGGTCCCATAAGCAGAGCAATCGGCGAATCGTGAATGGCTCGCGATCAACATCCCCGGATTGTGTCCTTTGCGTCGGACTCGACGCCGATGAGGTGGCCGCACGTATAGATCTCGGAGGACGTGCCTGCGAATGCTGCCCAGATGTCTTCCGAGCGATGGCCAGGCTGGACCGACTGCAACCGGCTGCTGTAGTCGTCCTGGTTGACTGGCTATCGGCAGCGGAATTCGAGTTTTTCCAAATAGCCGCGCGCATGCACCGCCATATCCCCGTGTACGTGGTGGGCAGCGAGCGATGCCGCCACAAGGTGGATCAAGCTGTCCGCTGCGGAGCCTGCGGAGAGGCCAACCTGGATAGTTTGCCCAGGCTTAGGACGGCAGCAAGCGAGCCGGACTCCCCCGAGCAAACTCCGGTCGAGCCTGAGGCCGCAACAACTACCGTCGACACAGATCAGCAAACGGAATTAACGGAATCCGAAGAGGCCCTTGAAGACCAGTTTGCGTCGACCGGTAATGTATTGGATGATGAACTTGACCGCAGACTATGGGACCAAGCAGCCTCGACCTACCGCTCAGCTGTTGGCGATTCTCGACCAGGCCATCCCGTCGAGCCGCATGACACGGAGCCGGAGGAGAACGAAGGAACAACTGGTCAGACCGTTGATGGCGACCCTGATCTGCAACACAGTGAGCTGACAAATGAGAGCGATGAACAGGACGTCGACATCGTACGGCCACCGCAAAGTCGTGTGCCATGGCTCCGCTACGAGGGAGGCCCCACGCGAGTTCCACCCAAACGTGTTCGACCAACTTCATGTGAGACGGCATCCGCCCCAGCGACGGACCCGTCCGATGAAGATGATCACCAAAACCAGAGAGAACAAGCGAGCGACCACCGCGACAACGAGCCACGTGGAGAAGGTGGCGAGCAATCAACGCTTAAGATTGCTGAGCAGTTACCAGATTATACAGATCCACCTCTCCTAACCCCGGAAGAGTTGAACGCACTGCTCGGCGACAAGGATCAAAACCAGACCGATTAGCGGGACTTGAAGCAAAAGTGATATCCACAGAAGGCGATATTCTAAGGCGAGAGCGATTACTGGCTATCGGATCAGACCCCGACTTGGCCAACTACCTGCGCCAACGATATCCCGATTGCCAAATCAACCGTGCCGGAAGCATGTTGGAGGGAATAGCCAACCTCTCACAAGCAAGCATGCGAGCTGTGATCGCTGCAGTAAGCCCGGACGATAGTCACCTGCCGGAGGCTGTGGCGGCGTTACGCGAGGCTGCCGGCGAACACACCAAGGTCCTTCTGTGCTGCCACCCGGAAGGAGAGCCCCTGGTCCGCCAAGCCATCGACTGCGGTGCCAACGATTACCTCATCTGGCCTCTCGATGGACGTGAGGTTGACGAAGCCTTGGGATATGTCTGTGCAGCAGACTCTCTCGATACAACAGGGATACCAACACCCTCTCCCGAAGAACTGCGCCTCCTGAGCAACCTGCTGGCTCATCTCGACGATGACCCTTTCACCATACTCGGAAAACTATCTGACTTGGTCCGACTCGCACTGGGGAGCCAGGCGGCAACATTAGTAGTGGACGGCTCTGCAGCAACCAGCGGCGGCACGGTCGTCGATCCCGTCCTGGTGGAACCGGTGGAACGCAATGGGGAGGTCATTGGCCAAATATCAATTGGCAACCGCAGCCATCCCTACCGTAGTGACGACCTACTGAAGCTCCGCCACTACGCACAGCTTTCTGCCCATCTACTCGCGGCGGCAGATAACCACCGACGATGGCGTAAAGCAGCAATGACCGATGAAGTCAGTGGATTGCTCAACAGACGCTACGCCCTGGAGTTTCTCAACAACACCATCTCTCGGGCGAGAACCGAACATTCCCGCGTCACCGTGCTGCTGTTCGACATTGATGACTTCAAAACCTACAACGACACCTACGGACACGCAGCTGGAGATGCCGTGATCAGGCATATAGGGCAGCTCTTTGCCAAACACTGTCGTGAGCATGATGTCGTCACTCGTTATGGCGGCGATGAGTTCTGCGTAGTGTTCTGGGATGCCGATCGACCACGTGTGGCCGGAAGCAGCCATCCGTCCGACGCCACAGTTGTCCTAGCTCGTTTCCAGGAAGCATTGCGAGCTAGCGATTGCACATTCCTTGGCCCAAACGCCAAAGGCAGACTGACAATCAGCGGAGGTCTCGCAAGCTACCCCTGGGACGCCACGAACCCGACAGAACTGATAGCCAAAGCGGACGAGGCTCTTCTGCAAGCCAAACGCGCCGGCAAAAACCGCGTGTTCCAGTTTGGACAAAACCGTATTCCGGACGAATCGTGACGCGATAACGCCTCCACAATATCAACCCTGTATCCGAACTGTTTCCGAAAAACCCTCTACGTATCAGCATGCAATCTACCCACTTCGATCCTCCAACAACTACGTGAAACAATATCGGACGTTCCCTTCGACACGACGCGTATCGCGACTTCCGCTAACAGTCTTATCGGTCGTTGGGAAAAAACAACTTAGGCCCACTCTCTTGCTGGACATTTCATCAATGATCAACTAGACTGCCTTCACCGGTGGACGATCGGCATCGCTGAGAGTCGAATCGGTAGAGATAAGAGAGAGCTGCGGGATTTAGTCTCGTCAGCTCTTACTTTTTTACCCACATGGTGGGGATGGTCCTTCAACAAGCGTAACCGGAAGTCGGGTGATCGCGACGCGTCGACTTCCTGCGCCGCGGACCACTCGTTCCAAAGAAATCACACAGAGTTCTGCGCCGCCACGCACGGCTCACGTGGAAAGTGCGCGCCTCTGGTGGCAGAGAAAAGGAGGTTCAGAAATGATGTCGCAGTATAAAACCAGTATCGCATTTGCAGCATGTGCCCTCTTCGCCGTGACGGCGATGGCCACTCCCGCTACACTCCAAACGGCTATGCAAGCAGGCGGAGACAGACTCGTCTCACTGCAAAACAACGACGGCGGTTGGGATTGGCCCTTGGACGACGGAGACCCCGCCAACGACAGTCCGCTCAACACAATCGGTCCCATAGGTATGGGCTTGGCTGAGGCTTACCTGGCCACCGGCAGCACAACGCAACAGGCAGCCCTCACTACCGCCGGAAACTTCCTGCTGGCAAAAACCGCATTCTCACCCTCAGACGGATATCTTGCGGCTCAACTCGACGCCGTCTTCGGCGTGAGCACCTACAGCGCCCACGTACAAACCAACTTCTACGACAAGCTGGCAAACGGTACCTACAACCGCGAAGGAACACTGTACGACACCGCCAGCTATGTGCAGAGAATCCGTGACATCCGCTCCGGTGATTACGCCAACTTGGCCGCTTGGGATATAGCCATTGGTGTAGTCGGCGCTGCTGCCGTGGGCGCCGACACCAGCGCTTGGCTCGCTGGCACAAAGGCCGAACTCGACGAAATCGATGCCGGAAAATGGTACGATGTCCTCGGTCTTGCCGGCGCTGTCTACGCCCTATCCGTCGTTGACGAAGACTACGACACCACCGATGGTGCCTTTGCCTCCGCCGCAAACCTCAGCGAGCTCGCCGAAGCCCTGGAAGCATGCCAAATCGATGGCGGCGGCTTCAGTTGGAATGAGGCCGTACTCACTACTGGCAATGAGGCCATTCAGGAAACTGCCTACGCCATGCTGGCTCTGAACGCCTACGATAGCACAGAGTATGAGGCGACCATTCTCGGTGCCGGCGACTTCCTCCTGAACGTCCAAATCGCAACCGGCGGCTGGGGCTACTACGATGGCACCAGCGAAAACAACGAGGTGACCGGCGAGGCTCTGTGGGCCTTGTCCACTGTCCCCGAACCTTGCACCGTGGGCCTGTTGGCCCTGGGAGCTCTGGCCATCGCCGGTGGCCGCCGTCGCTAAAACTAGCGACCCAATAACGAGCATTGAGGGCCAGTCTGTTGCCAGTAGGGGGACAGGCTGGTCCTCGTTCTTTTCCGTTCCCGCCAATTGCCCCGCAACCCTCTTGACAAACTACAAAGAATCAGATTCTTGTATACCCATGACATGCAAAACAACTCCACATACTCTGACGTGTGATTCCCGCATCGGATGGATTGGTACCGGCGTTATGGGTTCATCAATGTGTGGCCACTTGATGGCAGCCGGCTATTCGATGAGCGTCTATACACGCACCAAGAACAAAGCGGATTCCCTCGTAGCCAATGGCGCCACCTGGAGAAACTCACCACAGGAAGTGGCGACGCACTCTGATATTGTGTTCTCCATAGTGGGCTTCCCTGATGACGTAAGGAAAGTCTACCTGGGTACCAAAGGACTGCTGGCCAGAGCAACCGCCGGCACCATCCTCGTCGACATGACCACAACTGAACCGAGCTTGGCTGTGGAAATCCATGATCGCGCCAGCTGCGACGGTGCGTTCTCAGTCGATGCGCCCGTCTCCGGCGGCGACGTAGGCGCCAAAAACGCGACACTTTCGATCATGGTCGGTGGTGACGAACCAGCCGTGTCGGCCGTAAAACCTCTGCTGGAGATTATGGGCAAATCAGTAATCTTCCAGGGCCCCGCCGGTGCCGGGCAACACACGAAAATGTGCAATCAGATTATGATCGCCTCCACCATGATCGGCATGTGCGAAAGCCTGCTATACGGATTCAAGGCAGGGCTGGATCTCGAAACAATGCTCCAGTCGATCAGCGGCGGCGCCGCCGGGTGCTGGTCGCTGGACAACTATGCCCCGCGCATTCTCAAACGCGATTTCGATCCCGGATTCTTCGTGGAACATTTCATCAAGGATATGGGAATAGCCCTGCGAGAAGCGGAACGCATAAACCTCTCACTACCGGGCCTCGCACTGGCTCATCAGCTATACGTGGCACTCAACGCACAAGGGCACGGAAAAAAGGGTACCCAGGCCCTAATACTCGCCCTGGAGCAAATGTCGGCAATCTCAATATAGACCGACAGGGGCAGTCCCTCGCGCTACTCCTCCAACACAAAGAACCGAATCGCCGATGATCGCCTCACAGCACTCTGCGATAATGAATCATCCTTGCTGCTTCGGAAAAACCAAGAGCCAGATGGGCCTCGTGACTCGCTAGGTTGTCGAACCAGGTATCGGACGCTAACTCACGACACCCTCTTTCACGCGCCCATTCGCAACCGGCCGCAACCAACCGGCGTCCCACCGCTTGCCCCCGGTGTGACTGCCTCACGTACCACGCCTCCAAATAGGCGACAGGCCCCTTGCCGCAGCCGACCGCGTGCGGATGGATCGAAAGCTCAACAAAGCCAACAAGATCCGACTCCTCAAAAGCGCCAAGCGCGACCTGCTGATCATCGCCGGCAATCCAATCCAGCTCCTGCTGAAGTTGATCGACCGACGAATCGGGCCACATCCTTTGCCGCAACTCAAGCCAGTTCGCAGCATCTTGCGTAGTCAGAGTTCGTATTTGCATAAGCCGATATTATAGCATCACTTTTGCGTTGTAAGTCCAAGCGCAGCGTCAAGTATCCACAATCTACCAGAGAAAAACGGGCGTCAGACGCTATCCTTGAATAGGGCTCGCGCTATAATTGCAGAGGCCCTCAAAAGTACACTGCCTGCCGGCAGCACCACTTCGAGAACGCCACCTTGGCACAGCTGTTGACGAAGGGACGGCACAGTATGAGCGGAATGAACAAAGCAAAGCTGATGGATGGGCGCCCCCTAGCCAAACGGCTGCTGGCTGAAGCGACGCAACGCGCAGAAGAGATTCGAGCAAAAACAGGCATCGTACCAACTCTGGCAACCGTGCTCGTAGGCGACGACCCAGCCTCGGCGACATATGTGCGAATGAAAAGACGACGCTGCGAAGATGCGGGAATGAAGTCGTTGCTCGTTGAATTACCGCGAGACACCTCCACCGACGAACTCGTCGCGGAAGTGACAAAGCTCGCAACAGATGACGCGGTACATGGAATCCTGCTGCAGCATCCCGTGCCCCAACCGATCGACAAACGCGTGGCATTTGAGGCAATTCCCGTAGCAAAGGATGTCGATGGAGTAACCTCGGCAACACTCGGAAGAGTGATTCTCGGAATGCCTGCCTACGCTTCATGCACGCCATTGGGCATAATGCGGCTGCTGGCTGAATACCACGTCCCCTTGGACGGCACTCACGCCGTGGTGATAGGCCGAAGTCCGATCCTGGGACGGCCAATGGCGTCCATGCTGATAAACGCTCACGCCACCGTAACGCTCTGCCACTCCCGAACGCGATCGCTGCCGACAATAGTCCGCAGCGCAGATGTTGTTATCGCCGCAGTAGGCAAACCGCGATTCGTGCAGGGCGGCTGGATCAAGGAAGGGGCTGTCATAATCGATGCCGGCTACAATGAAGGAAACATCGGGGACGTCGATCTTGAGGGAGCAAGCGAACCCTCCTCGCTGATCACGCCCGTGCCCGGTGGAGTCGGACCCGTAACCATCGCAACATTGATACATCAAACTGTTACCGCAGCTGCGGATCAGTTGGGATTAACTGTATAGGTTTGCACTGCAGCAAAGCCGACCGCTGCTTCATTTATCGCGGCGAAGCTTCGCCGCCAACTCCAACTCACGGGCAGCGGCTATCGCACGGTCTGCCGCAGTCTGTGCGTCCTGGGCCGCCACGTCGGCACGCTGGCGAGACCGCATCGCCTCATCCCGCAAATTCTGCATCTGCATTTGCAGACTGCGGGCTTCACGATATGCAGCCTCAGTCTCCTCGCGCATGGCCTCCACCTCGCGACGCTCTTCTGCAAGCTGCTGCTTGATCGCCGCTATCTGATCTCGCTGAGCGTTGATCTCCTCCAGCGTGTCTTGAGCCTCTTCCCAAAGCGGACTTATCTCATCCTCAAGAAAGGCCGCAAGATTCTCAATCGCCGTGCCTATCTCACCGGCAGGACCCCTCACCGTAGCCCGTCGCCCGCGACGTCGGGGCACATCAACTCTACTTCGTCTCGCTGAACGTGATGTGCCGGCATCGCGAGCGATCGGACTCGGCTCTCTCTCCCGATATTCCATGGCATCAGATGGAGTTTGCATTTCTTCCTGTTCGACGCTTGCCTCAACTCTCGACGACTCATCTTCGACCGGCGCAGAGTCACTCTCCTCTGCATGGGTGGCCATCACAAACTGCTCCGTTGGTGTTTCGTCTATCTCAGGCGATCCCTGCTCAGACACGACCTCAGCCAGCGCTTCCACTTCGGCTGCCGGCTCACTCACCCCTTGCGACTCCTCGACAGCCTCGATCTCCTGAAGCTCAGACTGAATTCCAGCAACCTCACTCTCTACTTCGTCAGCCGGCTCACCACTGACCGAACCCTCTCCCACCGCGGCCTCGCTCATCTCCTGCAAAACCGCGTCCACCTCATCCTCAGGAGGAAGCAACTCCTCAACTGCGTCTGCTTTCACAACCTCCTCAACATCCTCAGCCTCCTCCGCAACCGATTCCACCAACTCACTGGACGCAGCGGAAAGAGCATCATCAACTACAGATTCCTGCTCCTCCACTTGCTCCCCAAGAGCCTCGGCCGCTACCTCCTCCACCTCATCCACTGCCTCGTCCAAGGCTTCAGGACTAGTGGTGTCCCCAATCTCATCACTGATCGATTCAGCAGCATCTTCTGCCTTCGGCTGATCAGAGATCTCCGCCAATGCCTGAGCCTCCTCCAACGCTGCTTCAATGTCAGATTCATCAAGAGAGGCAGAGGTGCCATTCTCCTCCTGACCGTCTGCACTCATTTCACTGCCCGTCTGCTCTGACGTGGCCGGCTTGGCAACCAGCACGGACTGCTCGTCCTCACCAGCAACCATCTCGGTGAGATTGTGTAATTCACCTTCCATCGAGGTGAGAGCGTCCTCAACGCTGTCTTCACTCTGCCCGGCCTCTGCAGTGTTGCCTTCCTCGTTGATGTTAAGTTCGTCTTTGTCGGTCATGCTGGTCTCGCTTTCCAAGACACCATCCGAAGCATCGTCAACATCTGTCGTTCTGACTCTGGCGGACTCCGCGGACGTCACGTACAGATCGACTATTCGGCCATAGCTCTCCGAATTAGCCGAGATGAGACACTGGGCGACTCTCTGCCGAAATGCCTTCTCCTTGGCAAGAATCTCCTCCTCGTCTAACTCCCGGACTACATCGGGAAAATCGCAATCAATGGCCAACATCGTCTCTTCGTTGACCGGATTGACCGCGTCCTCCAGAATCTCTCTCAATTCGACAGCTCCGGGGTCCGCGTCGAAGTCATCAGGCGATCGAAGTGCCGCTAGCACCTCGAAGCTGTTGTCCTCTCCGTGGAGTCGGAGCAACTCCAACTCAGTTCGTAGTGCGACAAGTGTGGCTCGATCGCGCACGGTCTCGGAGCACAATTCATTGCCACGAACAATCTTGAAAACGCGAGGCAGTTTTCCCGCACGGCGCAGCCGTCCGACTCGCCGAGACCACCACGTTTGTAACGAGGCAAGCGCCCGGCGAATCAAACGTCGTGTTCGCCTTACCGTGTCTTCCATGATCATCCATCGATCCGGCACTACAAAGATCGAAACAGGGCATTATTGCCTACTGTTGTATCTGTCGGCCCCGTACCGCTCATACTTCACTTGCCCCTGAGCCTATCAGGCAAAGACCCATAAACCGGATGGTCCTATATCGAAGCATCGTCGAGTCTGAGTTGATAACCCGCCTAATCACGTGCCAAAGCTGGTATTGGACGGTATGATCGGACTTTATCATTTGAATTGACGCGATTGCGCTTAATTAACAGAAGGTCCCGGCCAATGAACATACAAACAGCAAGAGTTATCGATGCCAACTTCAACCGAGCGAGAGAAGCGTTGCGCGTCATGGAGGATTTCGCAAGATTCATACTGGATGACATTGGCTTATGTCAAGAACTCAAGGATTTTCGTCATGAGCTCTCAAAGTGCCTGAATGTGCACGAACTGGAAAATGCCATCATCGCTCGAGATACACCAGGAGACGTCGGAACAACAGCGACTACCGAAGCCGAATATCACCGTGCATCTACTGAAGATGTCGTGATCGCTGCCGGAAAACGCCTGAGCGAAGCACTCCGCGTACTAGAGGAATACAGCAAGACAATCAATAAGAATCTGGCCGGCACCATCGAACAGTTGCGCTATCGCGGCTACGATGTTGAAAAACGCATAGACCATTTCATCGCGGCACACAGGCGATTCGACAAAGTGAGCGTCTATGTACTGATAACCGAGGCCCTTTGTCGCAAACCATGGGAAGAGGTCATTAAGTCCACGGCGGCGAATGGGGCACAGTGTTTTCAACTGCGAGAAAAAAACATGACCGATGCTCTGCTGTTGGCCCGAGCAAAAAAGTTCGTACGCCTGTGTCATGAATGCGACGCATTGGCCATCATCAATGATCGCGCCGATATCGCAGTCGCCTCCGATGCCGACGGTGTACACGTTGGCCAGGACGATCTCGGCGTGACTGCAGCGCGATCGGTCGTCGGAACACGCAAAATCGTGGGAATAAGTACTCACTCGCTCCAACAGGCGCGACAAGCCGCCACCATGCTGCCCGACTATGTGGCTGTCGGCCCGATGTTCGCAACATCGCTAAAGCCCGAGTATGGGATTGCCGGGCCGAAATTGCTTGAGGAAGCTATTGGTGAAATCAATATACCGCTTGTGGCAATTGGCGGCATTGACGCAATTGGTGCTGCAACTATTCGCAGCGCCGGTGGCAATTGCGTATCCGTATGCAGAGCCATCACCAACGCAGGTGACCCGGGCGGAGCCGCAGCAGCAATTGCCTCAGCCATGAGCAGGTAACTGAAGCGCTGCTAATCCAATCGTAGCGTCAAGTGCCAACAATCTACCGTAAAAAACTAGCTCAAACGCCACAATTGAATGGAGCTTGCTCTGAAGTGAAGCACCCAACCACTATGAACTGCTTCCCCGCAAATCCGTCATGATCGCCTCGGCCCTTCGGCGAATCGCCTGAAAGTTTCCCTTCTCGATGTCCTCTGGAACAAAAAGGGAACTGACGAAACTCACAGCAAATGCTCCAGCAAGAAGAGTCTTGATGAAGTTGTCCGGCGTCACGCCCGCCGTTGGGAGAACCTTAAGATAGGGCATGGGACCCAGGACCTGACGAATGAACGTCGGCAAATCAGACGGCGCCGGGAAAATCTTGAGTATGTCGGCGCCAAGCCGGTGAGCCGCAACCATTTCGTTCGGAGTGTACACCCCCGGAATACTGACTACGTCCAGTTCTGCTGCTTTCGCTATTACTTGAGCATCGGCAATGGGAGAGACAAGGAAACTGGCTCCCGCATCAACAGCAGCCTGTGCCTCACCAGAGTCCATAACCGTACCGGCACCGACAAGCAGCGACTTGTTCTCCGCAAACCTACTTATCAGTTCGAGAGCACCTGGAGTTGTCATGGTGAATTCCACCATGGTAAATCCTCCGTCGACCACGGCCTCTACGGCCTGCGCCGCGACGTGCCGCTGTCCTGTGCGAATAATGGCTCCGACGCGCCGCCTGCGAATCTCTTCAATAACCCTGTCCCTGCCGGTCATGGTGCACCTCTGATCAACTGTTCACGTTTCTTACCGTCAACGTTGGACTGCCATTAGCACAAGCGTAGCGTCAAGCAACGAGAATGTGCCCATGAAAACCGGCTCCCAGACGCTACACTCAAATGAAGCCTGCTCTAAACTACCGCATTTCGATTGTGCCGTGCAAATGCAGTTGCGTGGTGCGGAATGATACCGCAAGATACCCTTCCGTCAGAGAAACGACTGTCACCGTGGAGTAAATAAGTACGTGAAAGCTACAGCAGTCAACATTGTCTGGGTTGGTATGGGCGGTGCCTTGGGTAGTGCCTCTCGCTATGCACTGGCGCTCGCCGTTCAAAGGCTTTCCGGGTGGCTGTTCCCCATTGGGACGATGACTGTGAATACACTCGGCTGCCTCCTGATTGGATTCCTGAGCATCAGGTTTGACGCGGCTCTGATCAAAGATCAGTATCGTCTGGCAATACTGGTCGGCTTGCTGGGTGGGTTCACCACCTTTAGCACCTTCAGCTTGGAAACATTGCAGTTGGTAGAGCAGCGACAGTTAGTGCGCGCCGGATTGAATATCGTCGGTAGCCTGTTTCTGTGCCTGGTATCATGCTGGATCGGCCAGCTAATCGGACGGGCTGTTGCTTCTTCATAGAGGATCGTACCCATGAATGCCGGTGGACAAGGATGTGTACTGCGAATCTTCTTGGGTGAATCGGCCTCTGTTCACGGCCGGCCCGTTTATGAGGCCATCGTCCTGAAAGCCCGCGAGCTAAAACTCGCCGGGGCAACTGTCCTGCGCGGAGTGCTGGGATTCGGTGCTGACTCGCGAATGCATTCCGCCAAAGTGCTTGCCCTGTCGGAAGATCTTCCTCTCGTCGTCGAGGTGGTTGACTCCAGGGAGAAGATCGAGAAGCTGCTGCCTTACGTTGAAGAGGTCGTTCAGGACGGAATGGTCACGTTGGAGCAGGCGGAAGTAATTCTCTGCCGCGGCCGGGGGACGGTGAATAACAGTGAGTAACACAGTACAGAAATCGCCTGCCGACAAAGGCAGTTGCCTGATCAAAATGTCAGCCGTGGGTCTGGTGGTGGCCACTGTGCTGGCATGGACTCTCCTTTCAGCGGCACTATCGTTGCCGTTCATGTTGGGGTTGTTCTTCTTCATGCTGTTCGGACTGATCATCGGAGCATTCATGTTCCGCATGGGCAATCCATATCGCCCCGTGGAAAAAAAGCACGTGCTGCTGACAACGATTCTGGTAAGTATCGTCTGTTGGGGAACCGCCATGGCCAAGGAATGCATGGAGTTTCCCCAGGATTTCGTGGATCGTGCCATGCACAGCGGAAAATTCTTCAAGGTCGACACCCTCGCTGAGTTGCGCTGTGAATTAGGCGAGTTTATCGGCGGCTACCTCGATAAAAACTACGGATCCGCAGGCGCAATCGGTTATCTGCGGCTCGCCGCTTCGGGCGATCCCATCGTCGTGGATTTACCGAAGCAACCCAAGGTGATCACATTGGAACCCTGGGTGTCGGCCCTGACTTGGTGGTCGCGAGTACTACTGTCGGTAGTTCTGCTTTTCACCGCTCTGTACTCGGTGACAATCGACCTATCAAAAGAAGAGAAAACACCTATACCCGATCCAGAAGACGATACCGCGACACACACTTCAAATGCGTGAGCAGCTCTTTCAGTGAAAAACAAAACCACGGTCCGCTAACCGCAAGACCGCAGCCTGTAACGAATGGTTTGTAGGTGAGTACAAGCGAGGCGAGAGTCAGACTTCGGACAATTCGCAAACAGCCTGCAGTGCTCTGAGCTTGGACTTCATGATATTGGCCGGGATAATAATGACCCCCGGCTTGCCCTGCTCTGTCACCATAAACGGCCGGTTGCTATCACGAACAGACTGTATGACTGCCTTGGTATTCTTCTTGAGTTCGTCGAGCGAACAGATATCTTGGGAAATATCCATAGAATGAGATCCCCCTGGAGCCTCGATGACAAGTACCGGCGACAAGTACAGTTGAAACTACCACACTATTTGAATCGGCGTCAAGCAGCTTGATATTGAGAATGCCGATCTGCCGCCGAACTGCAGCGTTCGATAAACTGGGGCAACCACGTTCAATGGCACTGAAAGAGGCCTGGTCACTCCCACTCAATCGTCGCCGGCGGCTTGCTGGAAATATCGTAGACTACTCTGTTTACCCCCTTTACTTCATTCATGACCCGGGATGAGATCCGTTCCAGAACACTATGGTCCACACGTACCCAGTCCGCCGTCATGAAGTCAGTCGTCTCAACAAAGCGAATGGCAGCTACGTGCTGCAGGCTGTAGCTGCGGTCATCTCCCATAACACCAACAGTGTTCACAGGAAGCAGCACCGCGAATGCCTGCCCGATCTTGTCATACCATCCCGTAGCACAAACCTCCTGCAACACAATCTCGTCGATATCCTGCAGCAAAGCTATTCTTTCGGATGTAACTTCACCAATGATACGAACGGCTAGTCCCGGCCCGGGAAACGGATGCCTCCAAACAATAGCTTCCGGTAAGTCAAGGTGCTCGCCGATTCGGCGCACCTCATCCTTGAAGAGGTCGCGGAGTGGCTCGATTAGGTCAAAACCAAGCTCGGCCGGCAAGCCACCAACGTTGTGATGCAGCTTGATGTTTGCCGACACACCTCCGGCCCCGTGACCCGATTCAATCACGTCCGGATAGAGCGTACCTTGTGCCAAGTATCTGGCATTCGGCACCGAAGACGCCTCCTCCTTGAACACCTCTATGAACTCATGCCCGATTATGCGGCGTTTCTGCTGAGGGTCAGTCACCCCCTTCAAAGCAGAAAGAAAACGATCAGCAGCACGAGCCACACGCAGGTCAATGGCAAAGCTCTCTCTGAAGGTGGATTCCACCAATCCGATTTCACCCTTCCGCATTAATCCGTTGTCGACGAAGATACATACAAGACGGTCACCAATAGCCCTATGGAGCAGCGCCGCCGTCACACTGCTATCCACACCCCCCGACAATCCGCAGATAACTCGCTCGTCTTGCCCCACTTGCTTGCGTAGGTGGTCTGTGGCTTCGGCCACAACGTTGCCCATGACCCAGTCCATAGATGATTGGCAAACTCCAGACAAAAAACTATGGATAATCTTGTCTCCACCTGAAGTGTGCGAAACTTCCGGATGAAACTGCAGCCCAAAAACCGGTAGCGACCTGTGCTTCACGGCAGCAATGGGACAGTTCTCAGTAGTGGCCAGCGTGATAAAGTCCTCAGACACCTCCGTTACAACATCTCCATGACTCATCCATACCGTGCAAGGCGACTGCACGCCGGAGAAGATGCTGGTACTATCAAGTATGTTGAGTTGAGCACGCCCATACTCACGCAATGTGGCAGAAGACACTTCACCGCCCAGCTTGCGACAAAGAAGCTGCATGCCATAGCAAATCCCCATGATTGGAAGACCCATATGCAGCAGTGAATCGTCACAAGTCGGAGCAGATTCCGTATACGTGCTCGATGGCCCCCCTGAAAAGATAATGCCAATGACACCACGCGATCTCAATTCTTCGGCGGAAACACCGGGCCCGAAAATCAAACTATGCACGCGATGCTCGCGCACGCGTCTGGCAATCAGCTGGGTATACTGACTACCAAAATCGATAATGGCAATCGTGGCATTGGCCATCAGTTGCTGCCTCACCAAGCAAGGTTAAGGAGGATCTTCACTCGATCAGTTCCGACGTACAAACCGTAAGTTACGCCGACTGCGAACACAGCTGTGAGAAACGGCGTCCAGAGAATGAAGAAGCGGTTAACTTTTTTGCGGATGTTAACGGCCGTGGCATCTCCAAGACGGACCAGCCAAAACCACCAAAGAAGCAGGCCGGCCAGTATCAGCAGCGCCGCGGGCACATCGAATACAGCGTTCGAGGCAATAAACCTCCACCCGAAAACTCCATGGATGCGCCCCAACGGACGAAAACAAAGAATGATCAAAGCTACGTTGAGAAAGTTGAGCCATGCAGTACCGTAGTGCAAAGCACAACGCAACCGGTCCTCGGAACCACTCTGCTGACGAAGAGACTTCGAAGCACCTCTCACTATCAGGCTGAAAAACACCAGACCCATCACCAAAACCACAATGCCCGCCGCGACAGCCGTAATAGCCGCCGCGCTCGGATTCCACCAGAGTTCCGCCGCTACAATATCTCCCTTCTCCAACTGTGCGGCAGCAACGGGATTATCGTACAGTTTGCACCAGCCATCACCGGCGGGTGTCTTACGCACACTCATCGTCCCCGGCCCTTCATTGACGATATGCCAACCAGAAAGAGCGAAGCTGATAAGAAAAACCAGCATAGTGAAAACAAGGAAGTTGATACGAGCGAAACGGCGAGAATGAGTCGACGAACGAACGAGTACTAAGTGAGCTAAGCGGCTCTCACTGGCACCAAAAACCCAGCCGCACATCTGACGCCAACCGGGTCGCCCCTCAATCCTCGATCTGGCGTAGGGAGTACTGTCATCGCCCGTAGTGCCACGTTGAAGAACAACATGACCGCAGAGGGAACAACGCCCATTTACTAGCGCCTTTGTGTTTTGCCCACATAGGGGGCATCGATCGAGTTGTTGTGAATCAGTTGTTTTCTGTTCGTCGGTCATGCTCTGGCAACACACATGGCGGTTGGCTAGCCCCCCTGCACTGCGACCTGCCACGTCGCACAAAGTTGATTGAAGTCTGGATGATCACGCCCGGCAATTCGGTCAGGACTTTCCAATTGCCAAATACGATGAAGCACCATTCAGGACAAAACGATCAGTCGGCTTCAGGGGGAACCGATCCAACCTCAAGAATATCCGGAGGAGTCGCAGTGCCTCCTGAGGAAAGCCACTCGGCATCATGATCGTAGGCCAGCGCCTGCTTACTAGTGATGCCATCACTGCCCATAAACGGAACAGGCGGGTTGACAGCGGCGCTAATGGGAATAGCCAATGTATTCAACATGAATCTTCCCATACCGTAGGGCATCGCAAAGTAGTCTTCCCACGTCATGGCGAATTGGCCATCCTCGCTTCCACGATCCTCAAAAGGATCCTCCCACCACAACGGAAAATGTCCAACTGTGCCGTCCTGAGGACTCACCAGCACCGTATCATACCCTCTCGTGTGCAACTCAACGGCTGACCCAACATTCGCACTTCGAATACCAGCGACAGAAGCCGTTGAAACCTCTTCGCAGCTGATCGTGTCGTCGTGCCAAGTGTTAACATGCTCATGGCACGCTCCTGTGACAAGGAGAATGACCATAGCAGTGCCGCCTATCAAGCTAAGCTTCTGATGGGAAATCGATTGCATAGTTCGGTGACTCTCTGGTGATTGTGACGTCGTGAGGGTGTGACTCCGTCACGCCTGCGGAGGACACACCACAAAACTGGCCACGGTATCTTAGCTCATCAATGGTGGCAGTGCCACAGTAACCCATCCCAGAACGCACGCCACCAACCAACTGGTATACAAAGTCCGCCAGCGGACCACGGTATGGAATGCGCCCCTCCACTCCTTCAGGTACGAGCTTGCGCGTCTGTGTCGAAGAAGACTGGCCATATCGCTCCGCCGAGCCCTGACTCATCGCTCCCAGACTACCCATACCGCGATAAGACTTGAACCGCCGTCCCCGCCAAGTGATCGACTCACCCGGCGACTCCTCCAATCCGGCAAACAGCGACCCCAGCATGACCGAATGGGCACCGGCAGCTATCGCCTTGGTAATGTCCCCGCTCCTACGAATGCCGCCGTCAGCAATAACCGGAATGCCGGCCGCATCGGCAACCTCGACCACATTCATGATCGCCGTCAACTGCGGAACTCCAACGCCGCTGATCACTCTCGTCGTGCATATCGAGCCCGGGCCAACGCCCACTTTCAAACCACTCGCTCCCGCTTCAATCAGATCGCGAGCCGCCTCCGCAGTGACAATATTGCCCGCAATAACCTCTATGCCATAATCGGTACTGATTTGGCGCACTGTTTGAAGCACATTATCACTATGCCCGTGCGCTGTGTCGATGACGATCACGTCGACGTCATGCTCGATGAGAGCTTCTACCCGCTCATAGTCGTGTACGCCAGCTGCAGCACCAACCCGCAAACGTCCCCGCTCATCTTTGCAGCTCTGTTGAAATTCCCGGCTCCGCTCAATGTCACGCATGGTAATTAGACCGATGAGATGGTAGTCGTCATCCACGAGCAGAAGCTTCTCAACCTTCGCTGCCTTGAGAATCCGCTCCGCATCATCAAGCGAAGTGCCCGCTCCCGCCACAATGAGCTTCTCGGAGGTCATCACATCTGCGATTCTCAACTCTGGTGACTCCAGAAACTTGAGATCACGGCGAGTCAGGATGCCTACAAGCTTTCCCCCCTCATCAGTAATCGGCACACCGGAAACGTTGTGCTTGTACATAACCTCCTGAGCATGATGGACAGTTTGACTCGGTCTCAGAGTAACCGGATCGATGATAATGCCGCTTTCGTTGCGCTTCACTTTGCGTACTTCGCGACATTGGTCCTCAATCGAAAGGTTGCGATGGATAAATCCGATTCCGCCCTCCTGAGCCAAGGCAATCGCCAGCTGTGACTCAGTAACCGTGTCCATGGGCGCCGCTATCAGCGGGATATTCAGACCAATCTTTGGAGTCAACGCAGTCCGAACATCCACAGCATCGGGCGTGAAGCTCGACCTCTGCGGCACAAGAAGTACATCATCAAAAGTGATAGCTTTGTGGATTTCCTTTGGTTGCCATTCTTCGGCTAACACATCTTTGCTTGATTTGCTCATGGAGCGGATACCCCTTCCAGGAAGAAAAAGGTGAATCGCCAATAACGCTTCATACGAGACGCCGGACAACCCGTCAAGATCATATTGCCCCGTATTGTCTTGACCAGAAGGTAGTACAAGCGTATCAGTGTCTCTCTTTTACCGATGCATGACGTATTGGCACCTGGAGCAGTTGTTGATGACAAGGAACCAACATTCGATCGCAATACTCTCGACTATTGCATGCCTTCCGGTCGCTACGGGATGCGTCGAATCGTGGCGTCCACCTCTGAATGGTGTTCAGGTTGTCTCAGCAACCGTGCGCGCCGAACTTGCATCACGAATGACCCCGCCCGGAACAGTTTTGGTCTACAGCTGCCGCGCAGGTGGTAAGCAGGATGATTGCGACCAGTACGTCGTCGAACTGGCCAACGGTCGGCGAGCGGAGGGTCGCCTGGTTGGGTGCAAGCGCGATCCCCTCGAAGGTTACTTGCAGAGGGAGCCATCCGATGAAGGAGTGAGTAACTTTCCCTGGCCGCCGTGCAACGAAACGGGTGCTCTCGGTTTCTTCCTTGAATTCGAGCCGCCGCTAGTGTACTGGCCAAGTTACGTGGAAGGCGGCCGAGCAATCACGAGCAGTTCCCGGTTCCACCTCTACGGCGCCCGCGGGCCACACGTATGCAGCGGCAACGTCACCCGCTCAGTTGAGCTGGAGGGTTACGAAAGTGTCGAAGTCGGTGAGCAACGGTATAGCGACGCTCTTCGTCTGCGAGTTGAGACCTCCATCCGCGTTCCCTGGCTCTGCAATGTGCGCATCAGCGAGTATGTGTGGTTGGCTCCAGGTGTCGGCGAGGTAAGAAGAATGCAGAAATGGAAGGGTCGGATTCTTCTAATAACCTCCTTCGACTCGTTGCGCATCTATGATTTGATGGAAGCAAAACGTCCGCAGAGCCTGTCGGGGAATAGCGGCGAAGGCGGCCACACCGGATTGTCGGAGGCATGGCGATTGTGTGCCATCCATTTGTACCCCGGAATGCCTGTGCCGCGACTCAGCGGCCTGATTGCAGAGACGGACGAGGCAAAGCATTGCGAAAACCAGAAGCACTAATCGAGAGCAACTGTGGCTTCAGAGCTTGAATACAGCTTGGTAGATGTTTTCACGGAGCGGCGTTACGCGGGCAACCCGGCGGCTGTCGTCTTCGGCGGCGACGGCGTAAGTGACGAACAATTGCAGGCGGTGTCAGCTGAGTTCGGACAGTCGGCCACCACATTCGTTCTCCCATCCGACACACCTGAAGCTGCCGTTCGTTTTCGCATGTTCACTCCGTCGACAGAAGTTGAAATGTGCGGCCACGGTATCATCGCCGGCGTGCATGCGATTTTGGAGAAAGGACGTTTTTCCACAATCCTGTCTAAACCAGGATCTTCGTTGAGAATAGAGACGGCAGGCGGCGTATTGGAAGCGCAGGCGGAACGAATCGCAGGTTCTGCTGACGACATTCTCATCTGGATGCTATTACCAACACCGCGGCTGACTTCGCGTTCAATAAACGCCGACAAGCTCGCGGATCTCCTGGGTATAGAGCCTGGCGCGATTGAGACCTCGTTACCCATAATGGAAACACAGGACGAGGACCTGATCGTGTTTGTCAAATCGTACATAGCGATGTTGGATGCTCGCCCGTATTTTGCCAAGCTGGCCGCATGGTGCGTCCGACGACGCATCAGGGGAATATGCCTCGCCACTGTGGAGACCTTGAGTCCGGCAATGCATGTGCAATCCCGATTCTTTGCTCCCGCATCGGGCGTAAACGAGGAATCGGCAACCGGAAGTGTACACGGCCCGCTGGCCGCATACCTGATGGCGCACGAGCTGGTTCCGCACGATGGCCGCACAGCGGCGATAACCTGTGTACAAGCAGAAGCCGGCGGGCGCAGCGGACTTATAAGGGCACTTGTAACCCAGGAACCTGGCTTTGGTTTTTCCGTACGCATCGCCGGGCAGTGCCAGACAACCATGCGCGGCATATTGGTTTTCTAGAACACAACCAACTCCAAGTATGATTGACGGAGCGCCCGCGTCTTGACGGTTTGCATTACCAATGTTTTTCCTATCTCAGGCAAGAGCACCCAAGAGAGAACACCCTCCTCATTTCCGTTTAACACCATTCGGTATTACTCCAAACCAGCTCATCCGAATACTGGTTTTTCATCACGAAAAAGACCACTTCGACCCCTGTTTTTGAGGTCGCCAGGGCTGTTTTTTCGGTGCATTGGCGTGCATTTCGCGTACATAACGCTGCATTTACCCTGCATTTCGCGACATTATTCCGCCGATTCGCGCTAATTGGGGCCGAAACTGCCGCAAAAACGGATGCTTTTGCCCGTTTGGCAAGCGGTTTTGAACAGTTTTAGAGCGTTTGGTCATCAAAATCAGTCGATTAGGCGCTGGCACACAGCCGAGCCGGTATGATTATCAACTGCTGCTGACCCGATTCTCCCTCGGCGTTGGTGTCGCCATACCGGCGAAGAGGCCGGTTCTCACGCGTCATCGAGCGGAGGCCAGCCTCGGGTAAGGAGCGTTGCCCGCCCAGGAACACGCCTCGGCACTCAATCAGCCCTGGAGCAAGCTCTATCCAAGTGTGGCCGCGGAACGCCGGTTTTCTCCGGTGGATTCGCGGTGTTTGACGCTCCGCTTGGACTTACAACGCTATAGGCTACTCCGCACCTGCCCTCGAGAGCCACGAATGGATGCAGGCAGCACGAACGATGAAGGAACGCAAACAAATCGCACATTGCTCCATCCTATATAAGGGCGCCCTTGTTCCGCTTTTTTTTAGGGCCGAGCCGGATGGCGGGCGAAAATCGGCCTTCGTGCTAGCGCCAAGGGCGAAAAAAAACTTTTCATGAAAGCGCTTTAGGCGAAGTTAGGGTTGGAAACGGAGGCGTGATGTGGGCGGAAATACAGCTGTTTCGCCGCGTATCAGTCGCCCGCGAACAGCCCGTGACGATGTCGAGAAGCACCACCGCCCAGTAGCAAGCTCCATTCAGGTACAGCGTTGATGCCCTGTTTCTCCGGTAGATTCTGGGGGTTGATGCTACGCTTGAACTGATAGCGTCCCAGGCGGCCGCGGCATCGCCGGTGAAAACCGTGCGTCAGTAGGCCAGGCGCGTCTCAACGCAAGCTAGAGTCGTCTTCGCCTTGCAGGCTTGAATCTGGAGCCGAGAGTTCTAGCGGCGGTGGCGGTAGCCATGCCCACCTCAGCTATCGCAGCTGTTTGCATTTCGTTCCACGGTGACGTTGAAACCTGCTGCACTTCGGAGTGATCCTGATCGGGCTGGGAAGGATGATACCCAGGATATTCGCATTCCTCAATCTGAGTGTTTATAAGTTGCTCGATAGCGGTCAGCTGTTTTCCCTCACCGCGGGTAACCAAGGTGATTGCTTTTCCGGTCGCGCCCATTCTGGCGGTGCGGCCAATTCGGTGAACATAGACTTCAGCGTCTTTGGGAATATCGTAATTGACGATGTGAGTCACGTTTTGAATATCGATACCGCGTGCGGCGAGGTCCGTGGCGACGAGAACGTTGATGCGGTGCTTCCTAAACCGGTCGAGAGCCTTCTCCCTTTTCTTCTGCATCAAGTCTCCGTGAATGGCGATTGCCTCAATACTCTTCTTGTGCAGCCTCTGCGCCACTCTATGGGCACAATGCTTAGTATTGGTAAAGACAATCACGGATTCCGGTTTGTCGTGCGCCAGTATTGCCTCCAGAGCTCGGTTTTTATCATTCTGCTCAGCTGTAAGGTAGAATTGATCAACCTCGCTTACGGTTATGCGGTCCTGAGAAACATTAATCTCCAAAGGATCGCGCATGAATTTCATACTCAGGGAGCGGATTTCCTGATCAATGGTCGCCGACACAAACACTGTCTGGCGTTTTTTAGGAACGCGTGAGAGGATCTTGCGAATATCATCACGGAATCCGATATCCAGCATCCGGTCGACTTCATCGAGGATTATGTACTCGATTTGCGAAAGATCGAGATGACCGCGACCCATCATATCAAGCACACGTCCCGGAGTCCCAACAACCACGTGTGGTTTGCGTCCCAAGGCGTGTACTTGGGTACTTATTCTCTGCCCGCCATAAACCGGCACGCACCGAATCTGGGTAAACTCACTCAACCGCCGCAGTTCGCCTGTCACTTGTACGGCAAGTTCACGAGTAGGGGCAAGACAGATAGCCTGTAAACCCTTATTGCGGTCTATGCGCTGCAATACAGGTATTCCAAACGCGGCCGTTTTGCCGGTACCGGTTCGAGCCTGTCCCAGGATGTCGCGTCCGGAGATGATATTGGGTAGCAGCTCTCGCTGAATATCGCTCGGTACTTCGTAGCCGATTTTCGCAAGCGCTTTGAGGATTGGTATCTCTACGCCCAACTCCTCAAAGGCTTTGGGGAGGTTTCGATGCTTCTGCATGCTCTATTTTCACACCTTGTCTTCTGTCTCTTTGTTTCTCTTTCCTTTGTTGACCAGCATGATAACAGAATAATCGCCTTCTAGCCAGCAGTTGGGGACATCGCGTCCGCGCCGCATTATCGGTCGCGATAACGAACTTTGTCCGAGCGTCGATAGAGCAGCGCACAGACCTCAGGCCGCGTGGTAGCGATAGACCAGGAGGATTTGGCAGAAGTTGAAGATAGCATGGCCTACAATGGCAGAGACGAGTGATCGCCGCCAGATAGTGACGGCTGACCAGAGCAAAGCGACGGCAAACAAAGGAAAGATGGCGGCAAACTGCTGAGTCTGGTGCATGGCTACGAAGGCAGCGGAGGTTAGCAGAGCCGCGGCAACCCAGTTGCCTGTTATCCTTCGCAGGTGCGGTAGAAGCAGTCCACGGAACACGGCTTCCTCCATCACACCCACGGCGAGCATTAGCAAGAAGAGGCTTGCCGGGTTCAGGCGCGGAATCATTTGCATGATGTTTTTGGGGTTTTCATTTAGTTGATCATAGCCAGCGGGCCACACCAACCAGATGACACCAACAGTCAGCAGGAAAACGAGGAAGCTCGCCACGGCAACCGCCACCCCCAGCAGGCAGTCTGGCAGCAACTTTCTGTACGTGAGCCCAATCGAGTCGATTCCCAACTTGATGCGAGCAAGCAGTGCGATGCCCGCGGCAATCACTACAACCCAGATGAGAAGCGTTGAGGCGAGCAGAACAAGGGGACTGTGTTTCAACTCCTCCTCGGTCATGCCACATTGGAGCGCGAATGATGCAAGAAAAGCCAGTATGGCAAAGAAGACAATGAGTGTACCAATGTGAACGGCTGCACGAGAAACACTCATACCCATCAGCAGCATGGGATTGTCGTTCGAAGCTGCTGCGATATCGACGGCGCAAGTTGAGTCTTGAGGGGAAAAGCCATGTCCCGCCCCTGCCTCAAGCGGAGCAGGACCTTGCTCATGAGGATTGGTCAGCATGAAGATGGTGATGCGAACAGGGAAGCTGTTCGCCATCCGTTTTCTGTCGTCACTCTTTGTCCAACTGCTCGGCGATATCGTCAGGGATATCTACGTTTGAGGAGACAGTCTCCGAATCGTCGTGATCTTCCAGGGCGTCGAGTAGGCGAATAACCTTCTTTGCATTCTCCAAATCGACCGCCACGGTATTGGACGCGATCATAGTGACCTCGGCAGACTGCACCGGGATTTTGGCGGCTTCCAGCTGCTCCTTTACAGCCAGACAATCTCCGGGGGCACAGATAACTTCTGTTAGCAGTTCGGAGGTGGTCACGTCTTCCGCACCAGCTTCCAGTGCAACTTCCATGATTTTGTCTTCGTCTGCCGCTCCGCTCGCTACAACGATAACGCCCTTCTGAGAGAACATCCAAGCCACACTGTTGGCGGCACCCAGGTTTCCACCGGACCGTTCGAAGATCTTCTTGATCTCGGGACTGGTACGTGCGCGATTGTCGGTCAGAGCGCTACACATGACGGCGACACCGCCGGGGCCATAACCTTCGTAAAGGCATTCCTCGTACGAAGCGCTCTCAAGCTCTCCTGTTCCCTTCTTGACAGCCCGATCGATATTGTCGCGGGGCATATTGGCGGCCTTGGCTTTGTCCATGGCAAGGCGAAGTCTCGGGTTGTCTGCTGGGTCTCCTCCGCCGGCTTTTGCCGCAACGGTTATACCTTTGGACAACTTGCTCCAGACCTTGCTTCGTTTGGCGTCGGTAGCCGCCTTCTTATGCTTGATGGTTGACCATTTTGAGTGACCGGACATCGAGCTAATCCCTTTCTCGTTCTCACCTATCTGAACTTCCATACAGTCAGCGGGTGACAGTTTAGCGAATAACGTTCAACGAATCGACAGGGCAACTGCAGCGCTTTCGCGGTTCGGCGTCGCCCCCAGCGGCCTGGTCACTCATTGATGGTCGGAGCAACATCCGGCCTCTCTCCGTTCTGCGCGGCTTCCAGCTTGCCTTGCACACTTCGTGCTGTCTGCTGGTCAAGATCCCGTTCATCTCCCTCGGCCAGCCTCTTCTCAGCTATTCTTAGAGCATCCCGCCACCATCGGAGGGCCTCATCGGTTTGTTGAAGCCGCCAGCAGGCATCGGCCAGATGGTCGCACAATACGGGGTCCTCACCGTCCTCGGCGTTGCGTGCGAGGACGAGCCACTTCTTAGCCTCGGCGAACTCTCCTTGCTTATAGAGAAGCCAGCCGTAGCTATCCAGGTAGGCGCCATTCCTGGGGCTGCCGGCCACAGCAGTACGAATCAGCTCCCGGGCGTGTTGCAGGTCTTTACCTTCGTCCGCGAGCATGTACCCCAAGTCATTGGACAATCCCGGGTCTTCGGGGCGCAGTTCCAGAGCAAGAGTCAGGGCCTCCTTGGCCTCAACGACGTTGCCAACATCCTGCTGGCAGAAGGAAAGAAGTCGCAAATATAGAACTCGCTGATCTGTTGTCACGGCCTGCCTGAGCCACCGATTAATCTTGCTCAGAGCCTTCCTGTGTTCCTTTGATCGAATAAGCAGTTCGGCCAGTCTACCCTGCAACGAGCCTCTAATGAATGCCGTTTCCTGGCTGAGGGGCCCCGCCTCCAGAAGAAGCTGACTTGTCAGATCAATGGCTTTTTCAAGCCGATCCGCGGCCACGTAGGTCAGGTACATCTGCTCATTGAAGAGGTCCGTGCGCTGGCCAGCGGCGAGATTGTTGCGGGCCAGCTCAAGGGCCTCGTCGAATTCCCCCATCGCACGGAGTAGCTCGATTAGCCTAACCTGCCCGTTCATGTCGCCGGGGTACTGTTCACAAACAGTCAGCAAGATGCGAAGAAGCTCAGGCCGGTATTTCTCGGGAATCTGTCTCCAAAGGTGTTCGGTGCTTCCGGTGAGCAAGGCTGGAGAGCCGGAATCGGCCAAGCCACGGATCAAGCCCATCGCTCGCTCGTATTGCTTATCCTTGAGCAGGACCTCAACAAGCCCCAGGCTGAGCGTACCATTCTGCGGATCGTCAGTGAGCCATTGCTCCAAGAGATCAATAGCCGCCGCATAGTCTCTGGCGAGAATGTACGTCTGCATCAGCGAGCTGCGAAAGAGACCTCTTGCCTGTTCACTCGCTTCAGGATCCGCCAGCCACACCAACAAGCATTTTGCAGCCTCATCGTATTGCTGCAAATCCAGCAAGCTATCGATAACTCCTCCCTTCCAGGTCAATCGGTTGGGAAAACGCTCAAGGAGTATTCGCTGTTGGGCAAGCGCCTTGTCGAACTCCAGATTCCGGCGATAGCATCCAACAATCAACTCTGCAGAAGCCCGATGGTTCGGATCAACTGCAAGTGCCTCATTAAACAACCTGATAGCGTCCGCATATCGCTTTTCAGCCATGAAAGAGACTGCGACCATATGCAAGGTCTCTGCATCTCGCTGGTACTGAGCCATCGAGGACTCAAGCTTCGCCCGGAGCGTCTCGTGATCGGGCAAAGCCGGATTGAATTCCAGCCATGCCGCACAACGCGCTATGCAAAGTGGGCTGGCGGCAATACTCTTGAGCTTGGCGAGTTGTTCCGACGCAGCTCTTCGCATGCCAGCGGACAGATAAGATCGGAACAGCTGCTCTCTGGCTGCCTCGTTGAGCGGATCAGTCCGAACGAGTATTTCCAACTGACGCACGGCCAACTCGGTTTGCCCAATCCCAAGGTACAGTTCCGCAAGCGTGTACATCGGCTCGCTATTGGCGTGATTAAGCTTGATGGCCTTCTGCAGGTGTTCTACTGCCTCATCAAGGCGGTCCAGCCCAATACACGCCTGACCGAGAAGACACTCCAACCGGGTATCATCGGGAAGCTGTAGATCTTCGGGCGAAACAACAGTAACGGCAGCGGCCCAAGAGTGGTTTCCAATGTGCATTCGAGCGAGTCTGACGCGAGCAGCGATGAAATCCTCCTTGCGCTCAATTGCCGTGTCATACCACGCACCCGCCAATTGGCGAGAGCCCAGTGCCTCGGCCAAGGCGCCCAGAAGAAACGCCTTGGCATATGACACGTCCTCGACATGCGGATAGTCCTGCTGGTGCAAAACCCTCTCTGCGGCGGCGAAGTCGGCTGCAAGGGATACCACCGCCGTCTCTGCTGTCTCAGTGCATGATTCATTGGCGATTATGGCCTGGGCCGCCGCATCCACGGCATCGGCAAATCGTCCGTGCAAGCGCCGCGCGTCAACTGCCAAGCGGTGGTAGTCGCAGTTGCTCGGATCCGCCAGCAGCATCTCATCAAGAAGCTCCGTGGCTTCCCGATACATTCGGTAGTGGATAAGCGCTTGCGCAAGGGAGAGGGCGACAACTTCGTCATCCGGGCACTCTATGAGCGCCGCTCGCAAATCATCGAGAATCTTCCGGGGAGTTTCCATTCTGATGCATATGGAGGCGATGAGGTCCACGGCCCCAGGCGATTGGGCAATGCAGTGTTTGGCCTCCCGGTGAGCTGCCGGCAAATCTCCGAGTCTTGCCAGGACCCGAGCATAAAGAAGCCGGCTGTCACAATCATTCGGGCATTCCTCAATGGTCCGTCGCAGGTACTCAGCGGCAACCTCATACTCCTGCAGCCTCTCGCTTGCACGGACGATCTTCCCACTCACGCGTGTCGCTGCATTGTCCAGCATCTCACGAATCGCAGTGTCGATCGCGGCAGAATCCGTAAGCGCGGCATATGTCCGGTGGAAACGACGATACAAGCTCAGCGCCGCCGAAAAGTAGTCCTCGGCTACAAGAGCGTCGGCAAGTTGGTATCTGCAGAGCGCAGCCAGCGGCTCATCGCTCGGCTCGCGGCTACATAGTAACGCCAAACGTAACTGGCATATGGATTCAGACGCTTCGCCGTCTGCTGCGGCAACCATTCCCAGAACAAAGTGGGCAACAAGGTTGTCATCACAAACAGCCAAAGAAGCCAAAGCCTCCTCCTTGGCTTTGCTCAAATTCCTCAGTTGCCAATGCGTAAGAGCTATTTCTCGCGCAATGACCGGATGATCCGGGGCGGAAGGCATCGCCTCATCCAATGCGGCTGCTGCCTCCTCAATCCTGCCGTCAATCCGCAGTCGGCGTGCGTACCGCACATACCCGTTAGCAACTGACGGCAACGCAGGCAACCGACACGGCTCCGGTGGTTGAGGAACGGGCTCGATTTGACTGAGGCGGAGATGGGCCTTGCTGGGGACTAGCAACTCGGTCCGCATTTCGAGCGGATCATTCTCTCCGTATGGCCGCCAGGGACCGACTTGTCCCGCAGCCATACAGCCGCTGACGGCCAAAAGGATGCCAGAAGCAATAGCAAGACAAAGGCACCGGAGTAGATGTGACATGACAAGGTCCATCCTTGGGCCAGGGAGTGTTCGCTGTGCTACATCTCTAAACTTCCGGTGGTCATGATTGTTTTTCTGACGCGGTCTTCTTCTTTGACGCACTTTTGGTCTTTGCCTTGCTTTTCTTGCTTGCGGTTTTCTTCTTGGCGGTCTTCTTGCCCCCCTTGGAGGTAGATTCGCTCTTTTCCTTCGACTCAGCCGAAGCCGCATATACTTCCAGATCCAGACAAAACCCCTTGGCGTCGGAAGCGCTGATGTGTCGCTCCAGGAACGCTTGCACTTCGGAAGATGTTGCCTCAGAATCAACAAGATCCTGATCCTTGAGGAATGCCATTACGTTGCCGCTTACAGGAATAGCATGTCCGCCAAGACTCCAAAGGAGCACAGACGCTGTAATGTACGGTGTGATTCCATCAAGCGCTTCGAGATAGCTCTTGATATCCCTAATGCCCATGGAAGAGAGCACATCCAGACTTACGGCATACTCCTTCTCGAATATGGCATTCAGCAACCTTATCAACCGCTGTGCACAATCGACGCCATCAGGAATGTGTTTTCCGACCGCCAGAGCTATCTCTGCAGCGGTGGACACACGGACCTCGTTCATGTCCACCATCTCCGCTCTAAGCTGCTGCAAAGCCGCAGCTGCCGAGGCGTGTGACGTTGCTTCAGCGAAAACCGCCAGAACGAGTTGGTCAATGGGAGCAAGCGCCTCGGGAGTTTCCACATTGCCGGCTATTCCCTGGAACTTCTCGTAGGCCTTCTTAACTTTCTTGGCGTATTGGGTTCCTCTCTTCATGAACTGACTCCGCCAGTTTGGTCTTCCGTATTACAGGGATCGTCCAGCGTCGCCTCTTCGGAGTCGCCTGCCGGCACACTCTCATCGATAATACGGATGATTTCCGCCGCCTTCTTTATTGAGGCATCGCTGTGAAAGCTGATTTGCGGGCAAACTCTAGTTGAAACCCCCTTTGCCACCGCCTTCTGAATATGTCCGCGGGCATGGTTCAGAGCCGTCATAGTCCTGCGATCGTCTGCCTCACTTCCCATGACACTCACGAATACCTTGGCGATCTGCAAGTCGCCACTCACCTCCACTCGAGTGACGCTGGCAAAGGTGCTGATGCGTGGGTCCTGCAGCTTGTTGGCAATCATGTCACTGACGATCAAGCGAATCAGGCTAGCCATTTTGTCCGGGCGAAATGACTTCATTAGTGCGCTACACCATTTCCTTACTGTAATCCACCAAGGTTGCCGAGGGGTTCTTCCTTACGAAATCCACAATCTTGTCCAGGCATCCGTGAACGTATTTCGAGTCATTGGCAACCATCACAACGGCAATGGTTGCCAGTTGCCGGGAATCAAGGTGACCGACCTCAGCCACCGAAACATTGAACCTATTCTTGAGCCTGCTGATCAGGCTGGTAATCGCGCTTCTCTTATCCTTCAGCGACAAGGATTCGTACACGGCCAATTCAATCGTCAGGGCTCCTATCTTCATTAATCGATCAGCCGATCGCCGAGCAAGGTTGCCATCCGCAACCAACAGACGAAGCCTAGAAATCCAACTCCTTCGAGGTAGGTTGTCCGTCGCGCAAGTCTATTTGGAATAACCTATAGCGTTGGTCTGCAGTAAGCCAATAGGCTTTGCCGATTCTCTTGAGCGCATCAATGATGTACTTCTGATCCACACTGGGAACCCCATAGAAATCCAGTTCGCGTTCCACCGCAACCATGTCGAATGAGAACGTCTTGCGTTGCGGGAGATGATCTGCTTCTATCAGCTTACCCAGCGGTGTCGACTTCGGCAGAAACAGACCGGTAATGGGAGTCCACGATTTGGATTCAACCTCAATCTCGTAGGTGCGCACCAAGTACAGTGAATTGCGCATGGTTGCGACAAAGGTGCTTGTACATCCATCCGGAATCATGTACTCCGCCAGAAGCGCGTCATTGTCGAACTCATTCGACTCGACTTTACGCCGGAGATCGTCCACGTACCCCGGAAGGCGCATCAGATCCGAGTTGTTGATGCGCAAGGCCACTGCGATGGTGTATTTACCAGGATTCAACCGGACCGAGGCCGGTGTTCTAATGTTCTTGTTCGCCGCCGGATCGTCTATTATGGTGTCTCTCACGCCGTGCTTAGGAAGACAGAACACCATCGCGTCTGATGGCACGGTACTTACGAACACCCCCTCCTGCTGAGCGCTCAACCTGGGATTCAACAGCCCATGCCTTTGTCTGGCGGAACTACTGGCGCCCTCCGGACCCTGCTCGGTGGCGGCGACCGGGGGCGGAGTCTGCGTCCCGGCGTTTCTCAGTTTGTCATACAAACCGGGTGTGTACTTAACAACGACCACCACGGCAATGATAATCACGGCGGCGTAAATCATCTTCACGGCAATACTGAATGGATCGAATGCCGTTGCCGGTTTACCGGAAGCCGCTCGGTTCTGCGTTTTAACCCTATCGCGAGCTGCTTTTTGCCCTAGCTTGGTAGTGCGCGCATCATACTCTCCGGTCAGCTCCATTTCCCCGAAGAGGCTCTCAAGCTCATCCTGAGGTTCCTGTGTGACCATAGCTTCCCGACCGCAATAAGAGCATCGTACTACTTTTCCAGCATCCTCGTCACGCGCCCTTATCGTATGCCCACATTCGCCCTTGAATTCAATCATTTAGTGATCTCGCCCATGCCCAGCACCGCTCACCGAGCAAACAGCGCAAAGCAGCTGAAAACACCTAGCCCAGAGTACGGGCAACCTCCACAACCTCGAAGCACTCTATCTGGTCGCCCACCTTGATGTCATCGAAATCCTCAAGGCGGATACCACATTCCATACCACTACGGACTTCCTTGGCATCATCCTTGAACCGTTTGAGTGAGTTAAAACGACAATCGTCACGTATAACCGCGCCCTCGCGCACGACACGAGCCCGGTGCTTGACCGCCATCATGCCGTCGCGTACATAACACCCAGCAATAAGACCGACCTTGGTAATCCTGAAAACCTCGCGAACCTCAGCCACACCGCGATGCTCAACGACTCTGTCCGGAGCCAACAAACCTTCCAAAGCCTTCTTAATATCGTCTGTGACATCGTAAATGACTTTGTAACTGCGGACATCAACACCACGGTCCTCCGCAAGCTTCCTCGTGCCTGTCGGCACGGCAACACGGAAGGCGATTATTATTGCGTCCGAAGCATCAGCAAGATGCACGTCACCGTCAGTTACCGCGCCGATACCTGTGTGCAAAACGTTCAGCTTGACTTCATCGCTCGGGAACTGTGATAGGGTATGCCCCAATACGTCGACGGAGCCATCCACGTCACCGCGAATGATGACATTCAGCTCATTCACCGCCGCCCTGTCGCGATGCTTCAACAGATCGTCAAGACTTCGAGCTTTCTTAATCGACGAGCGGGCGTCCGAGAGCCTGGTTTGCCGGACTTCGGAGGAAACCTCCTTGGCCCGTTGCATATTCTCAACCTGATAGAAACTATCACCGGCACTGGGAACCTCGCTCATGCCCCAGATCTCGGCAGGCATCGCCGGGCCGACCTTCTTGACACTTTTGCCCGAATCATCGTGCAGCGCTCGAACCTTGCCGTGTGCGTTTCCACACACGAGAATGTCACCAACCTTGATCGTCCCCTCACGAACGATGACTTGAAGAACAGCACCAACGCCCTGGCGACTCTCGGCCTCAACAACAACACCCGTAGCCGGAATGGTTGGATCGGCTTTGAACTCGTGCAAATCGGCAAGCGTGGTCAGATGTTCCAGCAGCTTCTCCACACCTTCGCCTGTAATAGCTGAGGTATGGATGACGTCGGTATCGCCGCCCCAATCGCCACTTGGTGTTAATCCATGCTCGGTTAACTGTGTGTAGATTCTGGTCAGGTTTTGAGTACCAAGGTCGATCTTGTTAAGCGCAACAACGATCGGCACTCCAGCGGCCTTGGCGTGATTGATTGCCTCGATAGTCTGAGGCATTACCCCATCATCTGCAGCAATAACCAGTACCACGATATCAGTCAGATTGGCCCCCCGTGCGCGCAGAGCGGTAAAAGCCTCATGCCCCGGCGTATCCAGGAATGTAACTGCGAAATTGTGACTCTTCACATGATAAGAACTGATATGCTGGGTAATTCCACCATCCTCACCGCCGGCGATGTTGGCCTTGCGAATCCGATCCAGCAGGCTCGTCTTGCCGTGATCGACATGCCCCAGGATCGTTACGATCGGTGGCCGTGAAGCTAGTTTCTTACGCTCAATCTTCTCGTGCTCTTCTTTCAAGGCATCCAGACCTGTCTTGGCTTCGATGACCTTCAACTCTACGCCAAACTCACCGGCAAGGAGTTCTGCAACTTCCTTGCTTATGATACTCGTGATGCTGGCCAGAATGTCGTGATCCCTCTTCAAAACGGGAAGCAAACGCTGGAAAGGAACCCCAATGGCACCACAAAGCTGCTTGATACTAATCGGCTCCTCTACCTGCGCCTCAGTAATACGTGCAGCCGTGTGAGCTTGGCCACCACCCATCTTCTGTGTAGCACGCCTGGACACCAACCGCCGTCCCGTCGCACCTTTGAGACGTGCACGTCGCTCCGCGAGATCCTGGTCATTCCACTCGCTCAGCTGCTCGCCGACAAACTGCTCCGCCTGCGATTCGCGTCGACCAGAGATCTTCTTGCCACGAGATCGCTCCTCGGTCGCTGTGCCGCGTCGCCTGCCGCCCGCCTTCGCACGCTCATTACGCGCCTGCATTTCGGCGGGGTCAAACTCTGCCGCAGGCGCGACGCCCGGTCTGGGACCTGCGGGGGTAGTGGGACGCCGACGCGGCCCACGCTTGGGAACCGAGTATTCTTCAGGAGCTTCATAGCGAACTACGCGAGGTCCTGACAGCTTGGCCGGGAGCGGAACATTCTGGGGCCCAGCTGGAGCAACTGGCTCTTCATCCTCCGGCTCCACCTCTGGCTCGGGCTCCACTTCGGCTTCTGCCTCGACAGCCGCAGCCGTCTCGGCTGGTTCAACGTCTGGCTCCGCGGAGGCGGCAACTTGCGGTGCTTCCTCCACAGGTGGTTCGGCCTCTGCCTCAGTAGTCGGCGTAGTTTCAGAGATCTGCTCATCAGTTGTGTCAGCCGGCGCTGGCCCATCAGTGATAATCAGGCGCGACTGCTGATCAGTAACCAACTCTTCAGCAGGTGACTCCAAGGGTTCGGCGACAGCATCCACAGGCTCCGGGAGCGATCCCGGGACATCATCCGCAGGTGGAACAGTAACTTTCTTCTTCGCCCTTGTCTTCTTGCGAACTTTCTGCAGATCGACCCTCTTGGCCGTCTCCACCGTAGTGGTGTGAGCGCCCTCGCTAAACCATTCGCGCACTGTAGCTTCAAGCCCCGCACCAACCGTAGACATGTGGTTCTTAAGGTTGATGCCTTCAGCCTTGCACTTCGCAATGATGTCCTTGCTGGATACGTTCAGCTCCTTTGCTAAGGTGTGAACGCGCATTTTCTCAGCCAAAGGAATTCTCCCAAATCTGAATAATCTCCGACGGCATTACCCGACAACTCGTCAGCCCGCCAGAACTCAGCTCGTCGGCACAACAATCGCCGACCGGCCGCTTGTTTACTGCTCCGTTGTTGACTCCAAAGGTTCGCCGCTCGCTTCTTCGGCAACCTCATCGTCAGTTAGTGATCCCTGGTCAGCTGTAGATTCGCCTTCACTGCTGTCCGAGGCTAATTCCGTTTCCGCCGATGTATCAACCGCCGGCGTCTCTTCCTGCTTTCCCTCTACAGCCTTCGCGGCGGCCAACTCCTTGGCGGCCATCGTCTCTGCGGCAAGCCGCTTGGCAGCCTCAGTCGCCACCTCGTGCACCTTCTGAGCCAATTCCTCGCTCATCTCCAGATCCGAGATCAGCGGCTCAACGCCCACCTCTTCAATATCTGCCAGCGATATGATTCCCATCGCCAACAGCTTATCCAGCATGATATCAGACACACCCTCAATCTCTTTGAGGGTTTTCTCCATCTCGTCCAGAGACTTGTCGTACTCGACCGGAGTGACAATATCGATATCCCATCCGGTCAACCGTGCGGCCAAGCGAACGTTCTGCCCCCGCTTACCGATCGCCAAGGACAACTGATCCTCAGCGACGACCACTGTTGCTCTTCCCAACTCGAAGCAGAGCGCCGTCTCCTGCACTTCTGCCGGCTTCAGAGCGTTCGTTATCAGCACCTGCGACGACTCGTTCCAACGAACAATGTCGATCTTCTCTCCACCCAACTCATCCACGATATTGCGAATTCGGCTACCACGTACTCCCACACACGCACCCACAGCGTCGACTTTGGAGTCAATGGAGGATACCGCTACCTTCGTACGGTAACCCGCCTCGCGCGCCAGGGCTTTAATCTCAATCACCCGCTCACCAACCTCGGGAACCTCCAAGTCAAAAAGTCGCCGAATGTAATCGGGATGCGTTCGTGTCAAAACTATCCGTACTTCGTGCGGCATCTCTCGAACGTCGAGGATCATCGCCCGTACGCGTTCGCCCGGATGATGTGTCTCACCGGGAATCTGCTCACTCCGCGGCAAAAAGCCCTCAGCTCTGCCTAAGTGAACGCTGAGCACGCCTCGCTCGTGACGCGATACCGTACCAGTAACTATCTCGCCAACACGCTTGGAAAACTCCTCGAAGATGCTGTCTCGTTCTGCCTCACGAATCTTCTGAATCATCACTTGCTTGGCCGTCTGAGCCGCGATCCGACCAAGATCACGCATGTGAATGGGCTCCCCATTTCGCAGAGCATTGATTTCACCAGTGATACGATCGATCTTGACGCTTACCTCTTCAGCGACCCCGTATGCCTTTCGGGCAGCCGACATCATAGCCATCTCCAAATCCTCGAAGACCATCTCCTTATCAATGTTCTTCTCGCGACTGATGTGCTCGACGACTTTTAGAAGATCCTGATTGATCATAATTAAACTGCCTTACCCTTATTCTGATTGTCTTGTGTGGATTTCCGACGCCACACCCGCCTATCATGTACCGGCCTCACCCAACCAACCTCTGCCGACCACCACCAAAAAACAAAGTGGGCAGCACAGGCGACCCACTTTCCAAACCAACACAAAACCTGCATGGACTTGCTACTCAGCGCATCGGATACCCTCCTCCGATTCGCCATATCCGGCAAGCCCAATAGCACAACAGTGATCGAACCGCTTAGTTCGCACTGCTACCGGCTCCGTGTCCGTTCAGACCGACGTTCACGCCTGTCTCTCCGGTCTCAAAAACATGTACCCGCGAAACATCAAAACTCACGGCTACATGGGATCCTTCCTCTACCGGTGTCTCTGCGGGCACCCGAGCAACTACTTGCTGCCCAGAAGATGTCTGCAAGTAGACATCCTTCTCGTTGCCCAAAACCTCGATTACAGACACCTTCATCATCAATTGACTGTCGCTGCCAGCAACAGCTTGCTCTCCCGGAGCACCTAAAGACAAAACTTCCGGACGCGCACCGTAGACGGCCGCCTGACCAACACGATTGCCCAACGCCGACTCAGCCGCCGATGGAAGAGCAAGGAATCCTTGCCCAGTGTCAAACGACAGCTTGCCGCCCTCCTGAGCGACACGCCCATCAAAGAAGTTCATTGGCGGCATGCCAACGAAACTGGCAACGAAACGATTCGCGGGCCTGTCATAAACCTCCAGCGGCGATGCGCACTGCTGAACCTCGCCACCCTTCATAACCACGATCCGGTCGCCAAGCGTCATCGCTTCCTCCTGGTCGTGAGTTACATAGATCGACGTCGTCTGCAGTTCTCTATGAAGTTTCTTCAACTCCGCCCTCATTTGCACTCGCAAACGAGCATCAAGATTGGATAGCGGCTCGTCGAACAAGAACGCCTGCGGTGTCCGCACGATTGCACGTCCAACTGCAACACGCTGCCGTTCTCCACCCGACAAAGCCTTCGGTTTCCTGTTTATCAGGTGCTTTATGCCCAACATCTCGGCCGCACGCATGACGCGCGACTCAATCTCAGCCTTCGGCACCTTCCGCATCTTCAGCCCAAACGCCATGTTCTTGTACACCGTCATGTGCGGGTACAAGGCGTAGTTCTGAAAGACCATCGCCACATCGCGATCCTTCGGAGCAACGTCATTCACTACCCGATCGCCAATCGCAATAGTCCCCTCGGAGATATCCTCCAAGCCGGCGACCATCCGCAAAGTCGTGCTCTTGCCGCAGCCTGACGGACCTACCAACACGAGAAACTCGCGATCCGCGATCTCAATATTGACGTTGTTCACGGCGCGGACCGCTTGCTTGCCCGCGTAGATCTTTGAAACGCTTTTTAAACTGACAGTGGCCATTATTGTGCGCAGACTTCAACGGTACCACTGTATCCCAACCCCAATGGTCGAAACGCAGCCACACCTGTGGGCAACATTATAAATGGCATAGGGGGGGTGTCAAACTGACGGCACACACAACCTAACGTTCGTATTGAGCGGACAGGCGCACTACATTAGACTTCCACTATCAGGGCCCAAGAGCCCCAATGCCCGTGTTCAGCGACACCCAGAATGGCCGGCACCACCCGGCTCAACGGAAAGGATGCCCAATGAACCACCAAACGCCGACGCCAGGGATGGTCAAATCAGCCGTCAAACTGGCCTGCCTGCTTCTCCTGCTCCCGATGCTGGCCATCATTCCTGCTTGTGGAGTGAGCGGGACCATCACCGATACTCCAGGTACCGGCAGCAGCACAAATCCGCTACCGACGGATGAGGAAAGTATCGCCCTGCGCCTTGCCAACCTCACCGACTACGCCGTTAATGCCCAGATCTTCCTCAGCAACAACCCCGAACACGCAACTGCCGAAACTCTCTTCATAAACACGAATAGCTACACCGAAGGTATCGGCCTGGCAGCCAGCGGCCTCCTGATTCCCCAAGGCATCGACTCCGTCGAGGTCGCTTGCACCGACGGAATGATCATAGGAACGCAAGGCGGCGAGTTCTTCGAAGCGGAGACCGGCGAACTGCAAGGAGTAGGCACAATCCGCATTCTCCAACACGGCCTGGTCTTTGACTGCGGTGATCAGATAACACTCATCTACCGCGAAATCACTGACGGGCAGTTCACGGTCGAACTCACTTTGGAGTAGTGGTGTCTGCGACTACCTCTAAAATCGCCGGCGACTCCTCGCTCCGAAACGCAAACCGAAAATAGCGTGGAATCGCCCTATCACACTCAATAGGATCGCGAAACACTGCAGGAAACCAATCGGCAGTCGGAATTAAGTAGTCTATGCCTCTCTCCCGAGCGATTCGCCAGAGGCACTCGGCCGATTCAGCACCGGCCATCTGCTGCATCACCAATGCGCGAAACCTATGATCGACTCGCGGATTGCTGTGCCCCGGCTCAGTTATCCACACTTTGCGTCCCGTCTCGGCGTTTAACCACACAAACGCAAGCGGTGAATGACAAGCGAAGACATCGTCGATCTCGGTATTACTTAAAACCCAATCCCTGGCGTCAGGAAAGTTGTCAGCGTAACAATGCTCGAAACGGCGAAGGCTGCTTCCTGCACTCGTCATCCCACCCCAACCGGTCACACAAATGGCAGCAAGCAGCAAGCATGCACCTGCAATCTCGCGCATCCTAGGCCTTAACCACCGGCACACAACCTTGTTAATTACCCAACTAATCCCTATGCCCATGCATACTGCCCACGCCAGCTGCAATGACCACTGAAACTCGTGCGGCACAACCACAGGAAGCTGCTGCGCCCACGCCGGACCCTTCATTCGTAAAAAACCAAGTGACGTGCCGATCGCGCAAACAGCAGTTGCGCAAAGCAATACTCTTGAGCCGCAATCCCGCCTCCGAATAGCAAGAACCACACCAAGAAACCCCGTCGCCAGTATCCACCCGCCTGTCTTAAGCACCGAAAACTCACACAGTTCCGGCGCGACGAACTCCCTCGGAGTGCGGTTGACTACTGTTCCATGCAGCATCAGATATAGAACTGGCACCGCCAATATCAAAGATGACAGCACAATCACTAGACGCCGTTGCCACAGTCCCTTGCCGCAGACGTCTCGTCTTCCACCCGGAAAAACGCTCGCCACAACTGCCTCCAGGACAAACGAAAGCAAGAGAATCCCGGGAATAAGGGGATGATGCCAAAACGAAACACCCAACACTCCTCCACAAACCAAGGCCCATCGCCACGAACGCCGCTTCTCCTGCAACCCAAAGAGCAGCAATACAAGCCATCCCCACGCCACCGCATGAACTGACGGCTGCCCCTGAGCCACGCAATGCTGCCACCATGGCATCGCTAACAGCATCGCCACCGTCGCGATAACCCCAACTCTCGGTCCCCACGTGGCCCGAACAACCACAAACATCCCCACCGGCAACAGCCAATTGAAAACCAGCTGCGACCACCGATAACAGTCCATGGGGTCTGCCCCACTTACCGAACACGCCACAGCCACAATCGCCGGACTCAATGGCGGGTACCAGAGCAACTCCCCTGCATATGCCGGGTCGGACAGAAACCTCCCCGCCATCATGTTCCGCGCACAGGCAACATCCCTAAATACGTCACCGCCGTGCCTGCCTTCTGTTACTGCAATCGGATAGACATGGCCAATCCAGAAAACCGCCAGCAACAAGAGGAACAACCACTCACCAGGAAAAAGCCCAATGCTCCAGGCCGCCATCGACGTCTCTTGCGATTCATCTCTGCCCATGCCCGACATTCCACACTCTCTCTACCCGACAATCAACCCGCCTCTTTGTGTCCCTCATCCGAGCACGCAAAAAAGGCCGCCCCCCACAACCATCTCCGGAATATGCTCCCGTCAGTCGCGGCGACAGCCCTCTGCAGTTGTCCTTCGAAATACTCCTGTCTTGCCCTCGTTCAAAGCGGCCACAAATCCATCCCGCAAGCGCTACGGGATAGAACCAAGCCTCATTAGCCCAAGAGGAGAGTCAAACAGCGCGAAGTCACCGGACGAAGCCCGGGCTCAGACGCTACCCATGAATAGAGCTTGCTCCAGGCTGCTATCCATCGCTCTTGCCAGCATGGACGCTCATCAACACCGCTTGTCATCCGCTGGACCCGCCAGAGTAACGCTGGGCCAAGGACTACCAGCCAGACAATCGCCTCAATCACGCAACGCCATCAGCAATCGCAGCACATACCAGAACATAAGCGCCACCGAGGCGAATAGTTCCAACGCCGCTCCAACGTAACGATCCTCCGGATAATGGTGCAGGATATTCGACGTATCATACAGAATAGCCCCACCGGCAAAACATATCATCGCTACGCTGAACACCGGTCCCAACGTGAAGCCGAATATCGCTCCGCCTATGATCATCAGCAAAGCACACATTCCACCCCACATCAACAAGCCACGCAGAAACGAGAAATCTCGCCGTGTATGAAAAGCCACTAACGTCAAACCCGTGAACCCAATCAGAGTCACAACTGCAGCGCTCGAAATCACGCCTGGGAAATACCTGTTCGCAATATGCAGCACTGGCACGAAAATCACCGCCTCGGCCACCACGAACAGAGCAAGTGCCGCGTACTGAGCAACGGCGGATGCAGCCGTGTGTGCCGCCCTACTGGCGATCCAACTCACCAACATGAACCCGCCCAGAACGAACAACCAGCCACCGGGCATGTGCATCATGGCATCAGTGATTCTTGCCGCAGAACCTGAGTTGAAAATCGCCACCTCGATCATCGTGAAGGCTATGATCGCCCCGAACAGATGGAAGTACGTCTTGGCAATGAACGCCGCCCGGGTTTCAGCACTCTTGGCCCACACAGCACTGGCGTTTCTTGCTTCTACAGCCTCGTATATGTCACTCACTTTTCTTCTCCGCTATCTACCTGGATACCCAACCGGCACCTTCACCACATCATAGGGTATAGCTCCGATCATGTCACCCGAACAACTGTCGTTATTCGTCGCCGCTTTAGCAAACTTCTGGCCATAAGTGGTTCGAGCGATCTCCATCCGGCACATTCTCTGATACTCCCCCGCGTAAATCGGCCAACGTCCACTCTCCCACACCAGCCGGGGCGGCAATGCACTAACCTCCAGTCCTCGCCGCTGCGAATATGTTCCCATACGAACATAAACCGAAAATCGTCTTGACATACACATTTGTTCGTATTATATTAGGGTAAGATCGGTCCGCTACTCCCGTACGCATATCAGCGGGAAACACAGCAGCTGGCACCGTCAATCGAATACAGGGCACCTACCGGCGCAGCGAAGCCCCTTCGCGTCGCCGGTTTGAATACTGCGCGTCTAAGCAACTTCACCACGAAGTCAGGAACGACCGCCATGATTCTCCAAAACAAAATCAACACCTTCGACCTTCGTTCACGAAAACGAAAAAACGAACCCAACGAACATTTGCATCAACGCGATACCACAAACCCGATCACAGGAGAGCCGACAGTCGCCACGTACATATGCGCGACAAAACGACAAAACGAAGCCAACCGGCAAACCCGCACAGCGTCCAACCGACAAAAACCGCCCACCGCAGCAGTCAGAGAAAAACGAAAAAACGAACCCAAACCTCCCGATTCAAGCGTTAGGTCACGACCTCGGCGCGCACCACAATCGCTCCTACACTTTCTAACCAGCAACAAACAAATGAGTTACAACAGAAGTGTCCGGTGCGGTCCCTGCCGTCTCGTCGAAGCAATGCGAACCCTTCAGCTTCGCCCAAGCGCCATAAGAGACCTCGCCAACATCATCCAAAAGCCGTCAACCGGCCCCGCCTCCCAGCAACACCGTCTCCGGATCGCGCACCGGGCGCCGATACTTCTCGATCAGAGCCCTGATCTTCGGCTGGTTCGGATCCAACTCCAACGATCGGTGCCAATGCTCCAGGGCCATCTCGGGATGACTCCCCTCGCTCCCGTTCAAGTGCCGCAGCATCTCGATGCTTCCCAGCCCCGCATGGGCACTGGCCATCCGCTGATCAAGTGCCAACGCCTTTCGATACGCTCCCTCGGCGCCATCGTAGTCCTGCAACCGAAACAGACAGTAGCCCAACGCCTCGTGCGCAGAAGGCAAAGATCCATCCATATCCAAGGCCTGCTGCAGAATCCGCTTGGCCATCTTCAGCCGATCTTGGTTCATGTACGTGTACGCCAAGTTGACCATCACCAACGGCTGATGGCTGTCACGCTCAAGAGCATTGCGATAGGCATTGATTGCCTCGTAATACTTGCCTTGCCCATCAAGGGCAACGCCGAGATTCACGTACGCATACGGCATATCCGGATCGAGAGTGATCGCACGTTGGAAGCGCTCCACTGCTTGAGCGTAGTCGCCGGACTGCTGATAGCATACGCCCAGATTAAGCGCAGCATCAACGTCGTCCGGACGCAGATCACAGGCGTGCAAGTAGGCCTCAACTGCGTCCCGCAACCTTCCCGTGAAGTGGTAAAGCTGCGCCAAGTTGAAGGTATCAGAAAAAGATCGGGGCCGAAGTCTCACGGCCTCCGCAAAACAATCTATGGCTCGATCGTAGTCGCCGCGACGTCGATAGATGACCCCCATCTTCGAATGCGCAACGGCCAGTTGTGGAGACAACTCCGCAGCAGCCTCAAACTCCTTCAGCGCCGACTCCAAGTCGTCAGCTTCCAGAGCGTAATCTCCTTGAGCTACCAAGTAGTTGGCGTGAGCCCGCCGAATCTCCGTGCAGCCCGTCACCGCAACCCACTGCCCTGCCGCAAGGATAAGTAAGATGAAAAACCTGTCGCGCATGAAATCAATCGCTCACATCGAATCTCCCATCCTATTATCGGACATGGGAGCCTACTTTCCCCAACACCGGCATCCAACGCATTGCAGCTGCTCAGCGCGGCCCCGGCCCAAGAATGCCGCCTCAGTTGATTTCCCACCCTTCCCAGTTACGATTCCCGTAGCTGGACTCGGTTCCGCGGCAACTTCCGCCTGCGAACCACTGAGAAACATGAGTCTACTAGTTGCCATCCCGGTATTCAACGAGCACAAGCATATCCTGCGCGTGCTCACACTCACCAAGCAGTATACCGACAACATCCTCGTCGTCGACGACGGCTCAACCGATGATACGCCCCGACTGCTACGTAAGTTCCCCGATATCAGTATCATCCGCCACGAGTCCAATCTCGGTTACGGACAATCACTGATCGACGCCTTCACCTATGCGCATCGCAAGAAATACCAGTGGCTGATCTCTATGGACTGCGACGAACAACATGAGCCAGCGGAAATACCCCGCTTCATCGAGGCCATCAACCGCAATGATTCCGACATCATCAGCGGATCCCGTTACCTCCTCAACCTTCCCAATGATGATCTGCCACCGCCGGACCGCCGCGCCATCAATCAGCGCATTACCGACATGCTAAATCGCCGCCTTGGACTTCGCATCACTGACGCCTTCTGCGGTTTCAAAGCCTGCAGGGTCGCTGCCCTCAACTGCTTGCGACTTTCTGAGCCGGGTTACGCCATCCCCCTGCAATTTTGGGCGGAAGCAGCCCGCGTCCGACTTCGCATCAGCGAACTCCCCGTCCGCACCGTCTACGCCGACCCCAACCGTTACTTCGGAGGTGAACTTGACGATCCCAAACACCGTTACCGCCACTACATGGATGTTTTCGAGAAACAGATGAACCGATCCTTCGGGCCAACTCGGAATGCTTGTCGAGCTTGCGGAAGAGAAGCTCACGCCATCTCCGCCTGCCCCCTCTGCTGCGGCGCGTAACAATGTCCACGACAGCAAACGACAACCAGCCACCTATCGACTACTTACGCCTGCTGGCACCTGCCGAGCACGGAGGCGTTCTGCTTCAACCTGCCGCCGAACACCTGCGACACTTGGTCATGGAAAACGCTAAGCTCCTGGGCAAATGTGATTTCACTATTGGTAATATCCATATTCAACAAGCTCGCAGGGAACTGCGTTCATCCATTACTGATTGTGCGACTATAATAGCAACAGGGCACCAGCCAGATTTCATCCACGCCGGCGTTTGGGCCAAACACGTTGTTGCCGTCCGATTAGCCAAAGCCCTTGACGGCCGCGCGGTCAACGTCGTCGTCGACAGCGACGCGCCTCGAAAGACATGCATTACCATTCCCCATACCACAGAACATGGCACAACACTGCTGAATATTCCCTACGCCCAATGGCCAGTGGAGACAGCGTTCGAATCAATGCCTCCTTGCAATGATCGTGCCTGCACCGACTTTGGCGACAGACTGCGCGACATTGCTGCTGCTAAGGAGCACCCTTCGCTGCTCGATGCTTTTCTCGATACTTACGCCACCTCAACTGGCACTGATTGGGTGGATCAACAGGTAACGGCAAGGAAAGCCGTCGAATCCCTCTTGAGTATAAACATGGAAGATCTTCGCATCAGCCGTGTCTGGACCGGCCCCCTGCTGGCCGAATTGTTGACCAGAGCCAAGGAATTCGCCCACATCTATAATCGCGCACTGACTCAATACCGGGCAGCACACCGCGTACGCTCTTTGGATAGACCACTCCCCAACCTTGTCTGCGACAACAATTACTGCGAGACGGCTCTCTGGATCTACAAGCCCGGAGGGCAGCGCAAACGCCTATACGTCAGAAGTGAACCCCCAGCTACTACTCTTCTTGCTGACGACCAACCCATAGTCAGCCTGGACACTGATCGCCTTCATGATTGGGAATACCTCAACAATAAACTACTGACTATTACGCCCTGGGCAATCCGCCCGCGAGCCCTGACTCTCACACTCTGGGCCCGCCTCCTCCTTGCAGACCTCTTCATTCACGGGATTGGTGGTGCCAAGTACGATCGCATCACCGACATCATAATCCGGGATTTCTTTCACGTGCAACCGCCGGCCATTGCCTGTGCTTCCGCAACTCTGCACCTCGATCTCCCTCGTTATCCACATGCGGAGCAAGAGCAGCGCAGTACACGTCAGGCTCTTCGCGACTTGCAGTTTAATCCCCAGCGATATCCAACTATTGCGAAAAACAACCATCTACTCGACCAGCGCGCAATGGTAATACGCCAATCCAATACTCTTAAGCAACAGCGCCCCGACGATCGAGCTGCAAGAAGAGAGATCTTCAACCGAATAAGAGAGTGCAACAAACGCATCAACGACCTGGAGCCCCAACACCGTCAGCATCTGCAAAGCCGGCTGCTGTTTTGGAAGCAACGGGCGGCGGACGACATCATTGCCCGATATAGAGAGCATTTCTTCGTTCTCAACTCGCGACCCGATCTTGAGATGCTCCTTTCCAAACTTCCAAACGTGCAAGACTTCGCCGGATAGGCTATAGTTCCGAGTACACGCTCGGACATGTGACTCTCATAAAGCCAGTGCCCGAACTCGACAATAACGTCTAATGGAGCGCATTCATGACTGAAGAGAACAACGGCCCCAAGATTCAAATAGACTCTGACTGGAAGGCGGAAGCGCAGCAGGAGAAGGAACGACTGGCTCAACAAGAGGCGGAAGCACCTCAGACTGGAATTCCGGGAAAACCTGAGTTTCCGCATCTCGTCAATATGCTTGCCATGCAGGCAGCCGTGTCCCTTGGCGGAATGCAGACACCAGACGGGCACTCTGTACCGCCCGATCCGCAGATGGCCCGCTTCCACATCGATCTTCTTGGAGTGCTGGAAGAGAAGACCGCTGGCAACCTCACCGACGACGAGAAGAAGAACCTCAGCGCTGTCCTGCATGAACTGCGTGCGGCTTATGTTCAGGTCCAGTCGGCTATTGCTGCCCATCAAGCGGAACAGAAGCCCAAAGGGTAACTCGCCCAAGCGTTGTGTCAGACAATGAAAGTCGACCGGAAGAAGTCCGGGTACAGGCGCCGTACTTGAATAGAACTTGCTCTAATCGCCTCTGACTGAATAAACCTAGCTGGAGATGGCGAAGTTTCCGTCGGCTTCGCAACCGTCCAATGTTTCTGCCAATACGAACAGAGACCTCCATTCGTCGAACGCCGACAGCCAACTACGGACTGTTGCTGCTCAACATTTGCATCTTCCTGATTCTGGACGGATCGAGGAATAAGGGCCTGTTGGAATTCAAGGAGGCCCACTTCGTCCTGAACGGAGAATGGCCGTCCTTCTACCAACTCCTCACCTATCAGTTCGCTCACGCCGACGGTTGGCACCTGCTCGGCAATATGCTTTTCCTTTGGGTATTTGGCAATGCAGTCAATGCCAAACTCGGGGATCTTGCGTATGTGCTTTTCTACGTCAGTGGAGGCGTTTTTTCCGGAATAGTGTTCGGCCTGTTGTCGGATGATTCTCTGCTCGGCGCCAGCGGTGCAATTGCCGCCGTAACGACCGCTTACCTGGTTCTCTTTCCAAGAAGCCACGTCACTATTCTCTACGTCTTCTTCTTCATCGGCTTCATCCAGGTGCCGGCAACGCTGGTCATCGGATTGAAGATTATCCTATGGGATAACATCATCTCTCCGAATCTGAGCGCGGGCTCCGACGAAATCGCCTACAGCGCTCACCTCGCTGGCTACGCGTTCGGATTCTTCGTATCCCTCATCCTTCTCTGGCTACGAGTGATCCCCAGAGATCAGTTTGATCTTCTTGCCGTCGCCAAACGTTGGAATCAGCGCCGTGCCTTCTCTGTTGGCATGTCATCGCCTGAAGCACAAGCTCAGGCTCGGTTCGGACGGGTAGCAAACGTCAGGACTAACGGCACAAGCGGCAATGACCCGGTCCGCGAAACGCCCGACGAGGAGACTCAACTGCGTTCCGAAATCTCCAGCCTGCTTGATGCCGGCAAGACTGATGAAGGAATCACGGCCTATGAGCAACTTATAGCCATGAATCCCAAGCAGTGTCTGCCGGTAAGTCAGCAGATCACCGTCGCCAGGAAATACTACTCAACCTCGCGGTTTCCCCAAGCTGCGGCAGCCTTCGAACGCTTCCTCGCCAACTATCGCAATGACAAGGAAGCAAATGAGATAAGACTGCTTTTGGGGATAATCTGTACGCGAGACCTTGGCCATCACGAGCAGGCAGAGAAACACTTGGAACAGGCCCTGGCACAAGCGACCAGCCCCACCAGAAAGAAACAGGCCGGTGAGTGGCTGGAGAAGGCTCGCGCCGCTCAAGGCAAGAGCGGCACATAGCCAAGCGCGGCCAGAAACATCTGGGAACCGCACCATGATTCACCTTCCACACACTACGTTGCAGTACGAACCTGCCCTGCCACTGGTAATGGGAATACTTAACGTTACGCCTGACTCATTCAGTGACGGTGGGCGCCATTTCAGCGAGGATGATGCCATCGCTGCGGCCAAGCGCATGATCGAGGAAGGCGCAGATATCATCGATGTCGGTCCGGAGTCCAGCAGGCCAGGATCTCAACCGGTTGATGCCGACGAACAGATCCGTCGAAGCGCAGGCGTCATTCGACGGATCCGCAGCGACCATCCTCATGTGGCCATCTCGGTAGACACGAGATTGCACAGTGTGGCTCTGGCAGCAATCGAAGCCGGCGCCGATATGATCAACGACATCACTGCCGGGCGAGACGAGCCAGAGATCATGAAGCTTGCCGCTCAGAGCGGAGCGGCTTTCGTTCTCATGCACATGCAGAACCGGCCACAGGATATGCAAATCAACCCCACATATGACGATGTTGTTGAAGAAGTAGCCGGTTTTCTTAGAGTTCGAGCGGCACAAGCAACTGCTTGTGGAATTCCAGAAACCAACATCATTATTGACCCCGGCATAGGATTCGGCAAAACAACAAAGCACAATATAGCTATCTTGAGACAATTGGAGACCCTAGTCGCATGCGAACACCCGGTACTGATCGGCGCCTCTAGAAAGAGGTTTCTTGGGGAAATAACGGTAGCGGCAAACGAACCCACGCAAAGGCTTGGTGGATCACTGGCATGCGTATCCCGCGCGGCGAAGGCTGGCGTGCAGATAGTCCGCGTCCATGACGTTCTCGAAACCAAACAGTTTCTGCAAGCCAACCTCCGCCTCACTGTTAATTAGGGTAAATCAAAACCAATCAAACCAACTGTCGTAGTAGTACCCGTCGTCATACTCGTAGTAGCAGCAATCGTCGTACTCTTCCTCCACCCACACATCGACGTAGTAGTCGTCGTAGTCATAACCCCAATCGCGATCGACGTAGATATCGCCGTACGGCAAGTCAACAGTGCAGGCCGTCTCGGCTACAAAGGGCATCAGAAACAGAGCAAACACCGCCAACACTCTCTTTGCTTTCATAGCTAACATGATTCCATCTCCTGCCAAAAGCGCCCCACGAATCTGTACCAACTTCAAGATATTTGACACTATGAAATTATTTTGGTTAGCACTTTGTGCAAAAGATTTCCGCAGACAGCTGGTCGCCGGCCCAAGCCAGCCAGGCTCATCCACGCCAGGACCGGTAACGTCCCTGCGGATGTCCGATGATCCCCGTTTTTTGCCCCGTCAGCCCGGTTCCGAAAAACGTGGAACGATCTATAATCCACGAGTTCGTGCCAACGATGTTCGTTGTGAAGGACTGTCCCGTTTCCACTAAGGTTACCGCCATGAAGAAGACCAGACTCTTTACCCCCGGCCCCGTAATGATCCCCGAAGACGTGATGCTGCACATGGCTCAGCCCATGGAGCACCACCGCACCGGTTTCTACCGGAAGATGCTCGAAGACGTGACCGAGCAGCTCAAGTACCTGTTCCAGACAAAAGAGGGCGACTGCATGGTCCTCACGGGATCCGGCACTGCCGGAGGTGAGGCCTCAATCGTTTCCTCGATACACCGCGGCAAGAACAAGGCATTGAATGTCTGCGGCGGAAAGTTTGGAGAGCGCTGGGGCAAGATCTGCAAGGCGTTCGATCTGGACTACACCGAGTTGGAGGTCGAGTGGGGCACCGGTGCGGATGCGGGCGCCGTGGAGAAGGCCATGGACGCTGATCCGGCCATCGATACGGTAATCTGTGTCCATTCGGAGACCTCGACCGCGAGCCTTACTGATATTGAGGCATTGGCAAAAGTAACACGCAAGCGAGATGCGATTCTGATTGTCGACTGCATAACCAGTGTCGGCTGTCTGCCTTTCAAGATGGATGAATGGGGAGTGGACATTGCCTTCACCGGCTCACAGAAGGCGTTGATGCTTCCGCCAGGACTGGCCGTCGTGTGTGTTGCGCCGCGTGCGTGGAAGCGTATTGAAGAAGGCAAGGATCACGCATTCTACAACGACCTTCGCGCTCACCGCAAGACGATCGGCACTTGGGATAACCCATACACACCGGCCAATACTCTGGTTCTTGGGCTGCAGAAGGTTCTCCATGGAGTCAAGGAGCGGGGAATCGAGAATATATGGAAAGAGACGCAACTACTGTCCGACGCAACTCACGCAGGCGCGAGGGGCATGGGTCTCAAGACATATTCACGAAATCCTTCCCCGTCAGTGACTGCCATCTGGGTACCTGACGGTGTAGATGAGGCGCAGCTGCGGAAGACGATGCGTGGCACGTACGGCATGCAGATCGCCGGCGGCCAAGGTGATCTCAAGGGGCGGGTAATCCGCATTGGCCATATGGGATATATCGACGCGGCCGATACTTTGGGCGTAATCGGCGCACTCGAGCTATGTTTGAAATCTCAAGGAGTCAAACTGGAGTTAGGTTCCGGCCTGATGGCAGCTCAGAAGGTCTTTGGCGAGGCCCTGTAGACCCAGAGTAAGCTCTGCCCAGGTAAAGCGTTTGGACTGCGTTTTCTCCGGCGGGTTGACATTGCACAACGCCGCAGTTGGGCTGTTAATGCTCCAGTCGCCACATCAGCAGCAAACAATCGAGCCGGCGCGGGGCAATCGACCCGTGCCGGCTCTTGTTATGAGTCCGATTGTATGGACACAGCAGACTGTCCGGGAGTGCAAGTCCGTCACTACTTCCAAGGCCCGGGCAAAAAAATAGCCCCGGGACCCGTTCTACCCGGGGCTAAACGCGCAACCAACGCATTTTTCACGGATCGTTGCGATTAGCTACTAGTTCGCACTCGCTACCAACTGCTGGTAGGAGAACAAGTCGCGCAGATCGACGTCGCCGTCACTATCGAGATCCGCACAACTACAATCCAACGAGACCTCCGCACCAGGACCGGCCGCACACTCGACCATCACCTCATAGGTGCAAGCTCCCAAGGATCCGCCGTTACTGGTTCCATCGAGTACTGACGGAACAACTACCGTGCCGGCCATGGGCGTCCCCATTGGGGCACCAGTCATAGACGCGATACCGATCACCACTCCCAGGCAGGCAGCCAAGGGCAGGGCGACCATCGCACGCTCGTAAATCTTTACCAAGACCGGAGTAACACGGCGGGAGGAGGTCTTAGGCGAAACAAGAGCCGCCACATCCACTTGTGTACGCGCAAAAACACCAGCCTCGTCAGCTGAACGCAGCTCTGCGATCAGGTGTTCAAGGTTGGTGTTGGTGGGCATCGTGGACATTCCTGGCTCCTGTGGCCGTAAACCTTCGCTGTACACACTAAGAGTCTGTCGGAGAGCCGTCCGGCGCGGAACTTTTTCCGTTTTTTTGAACTTTTTTTTCCAGACAAGCCTTCAGTTTGACGATAACCCCCCGCCAACGGGTCCTGAGGCTGGATTCCTTCATTTGCAGCCTGTCTGCCGCTTCCCTCCAGCGTTTCTCCATTATCAGACCTATCTCGCCGCAAATAAGCCGATCGGATTCGCTCAGGCGTGACATGCAATCGCGAAGAGACTCAAGCTGTTCGAGATTCTCGAGCAGGGCAAGTGGGTTTTCTTCGTCTTCAGCAGGTGGTTGGTGGCTATCAGAGTCGTGAGGATCGAAGGGGAAGACTTGATTGCGGTCAGCACGTTGAACAGCGTCAAGGCACTTGTTGCGTGAGACCTGGGCGAAGTAGGCGGGGATATTGGGCGGCAGATTATCAGCCCCCCTACGTCTGAGGGCGCTAACGATGGCGGTCCACACTTCGTTCGCGCGGGCATCAAGCCATCCGGGGTCCCTCTCACAGTAACGCTTGCCGGTCTTGAAGATGGTGTACCGGACAAGGCGATCATAACGTTCGATGAGGGCGCGCATGGCCAAGTCGTCGCCCTGAAGTATCCGAGCCACAACGACTGCATCATCGGCATCGCAGGCAGGGAGGCGCAGATGTCGACGAGCCTTGTGCCCGTGCGCTGCGTTTTTGCCTCCCGGATCATCGGGAGGGCTACCATCTATGCGCTCACTGCCCATGTCATCATTATTGCAGGCAGGCCGAAACAATCAAACAATCGCAAAGAAGGGGGCACCGCAGTGATCCGGTAAAATCGCGCTCTCAGGATCGCTCAGTGCCGTTATCGGAAACGGTAACTTGCGTGCCACGGTGTTAGTGATGCAAGCGCAGTGTCGAGTAACGAGAGTTCACTGGAAAAACCAGAGTTCAGGCACTGCACGTAAAACATGGTCTAACTTGTGGGAACCGCCTTTGTGTGTTCAGCTCTGATCCAAGCGAGCAGTTCGTCGTCACCGGTGCAGTTGACGCCAGTCTGATAGATCGGCGCATGATTGTTGACCTTGCGTATATCCCCAATGGCGCGATCGATGTTGAAATTCGTGTGGGCTATCAGATCGCACTTGCTCAGGGCTACGCCGGTCGCTTGCGTAAAGAGAAGGGGATACTTAGCCGGCTTATCATCTCCCTCCATGACACTGAGAACAGCCAAGCGCGAATGCTCTCCGATGTCGAATTCCGCCGGACAGACGAGGTTGCCAACGTTTTCCACGAACAGGACATCAACTTCATCGAGAGGCATTTTCATTAGACCATCGTGAACGAGCCACGCATCGAGATGGCAAGATCCCTCGGTTTGCAGCTGAGCTACTGGAACTCCCAGCGCAGCTATTCGCTCGGCGTCGTAGACAGTAGTTATATCTCCTTCGAGGACGGCGCACTTCAAGTCCGGCATAAGCCTGGGCAACATACGTTCGAGCAAGCTGGTTTTCCCGGCTCCGGCTCCGGCCATCATATTGATCATGCAGACCTTCTTCATCGCGAGCAGTGCGCGAATGTCATCGGCTGTTGCGTTATTATGTTCCTGCACGTTCCGAAGAACCTCAATCTTCATGACCATTCTCCTGATCGATAGTTAAGGAGGTGATAATCATATCCGTCCCCCCTGACATAGAGATTTCCACTGATTCACATTTTGGGCACTGGTAGACCATTTCCTGCATTTCACTGACGGCGTTACACTTGCTGCACGAAACTTTGACCGGTTCGACTGTAATGACAAGCTTCGCGCCTTCAGCCATTGTGCCGGCACAGCAAGCTTCGAACGCGGTATCCATCAGCGACGGCACTACCTGTCGCAGCGCACCAATGGTGCACTGTACTTCACTGACAGAAGTAGCATTGTTGGCCTCTGCTGTTTCCAAGGTTATTTCCAAGATCGAATGTGCTAACGAGAACTCGTGCATATCACTTTAGGCTCAGCAAATCCTGGGTAGTTCTTCTCCGTAGGGCCGCTGCACGATTCGTGCACCGCCGATTACCGTCTGCAGCTCAACCAGAGGCGGCTCGGCCTCGATCACCTCTCCGACAATGGCCGCGTTTTTGCCCAAGGGATGGTTCTTGCATGCGTTCAGCAGCGCATCGGCTTGGTCGGCGGCGACTACGACGACACACTTGCCTTCATTGGCTACGGTCAAGGGATCCAGTCCGAGCAATTCAGATGTATGTCGCACTAATGGAGAAATAGGCAACGCGCTTTCATGCAATCGAACTCCCAAACCGGTTTCTTCGGCAATATCTGCGAGAACTCCTGCCAAGCCGCAACGAGTAGGGTCACGCATGAATCTTATGCCTTTGGAAGCCTCAAGCATGCTGTCAACAAGGTTATTGAGAGGAGCGCAATCACTGCGAAGATTGGAATCGAACTCGATTCCACTGCGAACGGACATTATGGTCAGACCATGCTCGGCCAGTATTCCTGTAACGATGACTTTGTCTCCCGCCCTGATGCTGGAGAGTGACAGATTGACACCTGCCTTCAATTCGCCGACTCCGGCAGTGGTAATCAACATACCGTCACCGCCACGTCTTTCCACGACCTTGGTGTCACCAGTGACAATGGGCACTCCTGCCTCATCAGCGGTGTGGGCTATCGAATCAAGTATGCGATCGAAGCAGGCAAGCTCCAATCCTTCCTCAACGACAACCGCAAGAGAGAGGGCCTTAGGAGTCGCACCCATGACCGCAAGATCATTCACTGTTCCACATACAGCCAGTCGCCCAATGTCGCCACCGGGAAACTCCAGAGGCTGCACAACGAATGCATCTGTGGTGAAGACCATTCCATTAATCGAAGGTGGCAGTACGGCGCTGTCATCAAGAGGATTGAGTTGCTTGTTACCCAATCGAGGGAGAATGTGCCGATCAATCAGGTCATGAGTGAGCTGCCCTCCCCCGCCGTGAGCGAGCACAACACACTTCTCCGCATCCTCAAGAAACCCAGTATCATATGATTCTTCCGCCATGTCCGGCAAACCTTTCACCGAAACCTTCGAGGTTTCACTCATCGATTGTACTTATACCAAGCGGCACAAGTACCTTCACTGCTAACCATGCACGGCCCTATCGGTCGCATAGGGGTACATCTTCTCCCAAAATGGTGACACTGATCCGGATGGGATTTTCCCTGGATCACGTCCCCGCATAGGCAACCAGGCGGATCGTAGTCGGCCTCGATTGACAATCCAAAATGGTTAAGGGCGTCAAAACGTGCATACTTGTCCGCCAGAACCTGCCCACTTGCAGGCAGCTCTCCCATAGCGCGCCACCTGGCCGGCGCAGTAACGAACACCTCCTGCAACAAGCGTCTGGCTATTGTATTTCCCTGTCCCTCCACTGCGACACTGTAGACATTCTCCAGCTTGCACTCACCGGCTGCTATTTGATGCAGCAAGCACGCTATTCCCTCCAGCATTGTCCGCGGTTCAAACCCCGCCACAACGCATGGCTTGTGGTATCGCTCCACGACAGGGAGGTACGCATCGGCTCCAATAACCACGCTTACATGCCCGGGACACAAGAAGCCATCAATGGGCACCTCGCCAGCTGCAAGCAGGAGTTCCATGGCCGGCACAACCAGCTTGTGCGCGGTCATGACGAAGAAGTTCTTCAAGCCGAGTCTATCCGCCTCCATGACAGCTGCAGCCGTCGCGGGAGCGGTGGTCTCAAAACCGATTGCCAGAAAAACGTATTTTCTTTTGGGATTGTCAGATGCCATTTTCAGGGCATCGCGAACAGAATAGACCACCTGAACGTTGGCTCCGCGCGCTCGACGAGATTCGAGGCTACCGCCCTTGCCGGGCACTCGAACCATGTCACCATAGGTACAAACCACCACCCCCTCGCGAACAGCGAGGTCGCATGCGGCATCTATGTAGCCCTGCGAAGTGACACACACAGGACAACCAGGACCACTCAGCATCTCGACGTTTTGGGGGAGGAGTGATTTGACACCGCTACGAAAGAGCGAAACGGTGTGTGTTCCGCACACCTCCATGATCTTGATGGATCTTTTGAGAAGGGCAGCTGTTTCGCTGATCCCCGCAACAAGCTGATCGACTGCCTCCCTGTTCACTTAAGTCGGCCTCCAGGCTCATCGGCCTCTCCACCGTTGGGCAGAGCCTCCTCAACAAGTCCGGCTTCGCGCAGATAGCTCCACGTCTGCCTCGCCTCTTCTTCGTCGAGTTCATTAATGGCATAACCGGCATGAACAAGAACCCACCCGCCGACCTTGACATCGGGTGTCATCAGCAGACTAACCTCCAGGCGACTACCCTGAAAATCGACGGTCCCCTCTTGGTCGCGGATTTCAATAACCTTTCCCGGTACGGCAAGACACATCGGCATATACTCCTTAGAGCAAGCTCTATCCAAGTGTAGCGGCTGAACGTCTATTTTCTCCGGTAGATTCCGGTGGTTTGACGCTACGCTTGGACTTACATCGCTATAGAGTTACCAGCTGAGATCAAAGCGGCACCGATCATTGCCTGCCCAACAGGCAATCCGGCATCTGTGCAAGGAATAGTTCGATGCTCAAGCACGTCAATCCCTTCAGCTGAAAGAATCTGCCGCAATTGGCGGCGAAGCAATCCATTCATGAAGCATCCACCTGACATAGCCACCTTAGCAGTCCCCGAGCGTTCGGCAGCGGCAAGTACTTGCCCAGCCAGCATAGCGGCAATCGTCTCATGAAAATCGGCTGCAAGCTGGCTGGCGGAGCGCCCTTCAACCTTCCTTTGCCACAAGGTACGAAGTGCTGGAGCAAAGTCCAACTCCACGCATTCGGTGGTGCCACCAATACCTACAGGAATGGCCTGCCCCTCAGCGGCCTCAGCAGCAGCTTGCAGCATGCAGGCGGCCTGCCCTTCGTACGTGTTTTCCTGGCAGATCCCCAAGATGAAGGCGACGGCATCAAACAGTCGCCCCAGGCTTGAAGTCAGGGGGCACTGCATGCGAGAGCGTATCATCCGGGTGGCCAGCTGGATATCCTGCTCTTGAACAGATGCGAAAACAGATTGAGTCTCCTGGGGCAACTCGCCGTCGAAGGCTTGGAGCATCAGGCTCAGCGCCGGGCGCCAGCACTGGCTGGCAGCTGCGTCGGCTCCGGGCAGGGGAAAATAGCGAAGGTGAGCCAGGCGAGTGAAGGCGCCAGGGGAGACTCGGAGCACTTCACAACCCCAACTGGCTTTATCTGTCCCACATCCTGCACCATCGCAGCATACTCCGATCACAGAATCGGTGACATCGTTGTCAGCCATACAAGCAGCGATGTGAGCATGATGATGCTGCACGGCCACTCGCGGAAGAGCTGAGCGAATCGCCCATGCGGTGGACATGTAGCTGGGATGCAAATCGCTGGCCACCACCTTCGGGTTGATTTCCAGCTGTGTCCTAGCATCCATGATCGCCTGATCGAAGTTGCGGAAGGCATGCGGTTCGGTAAGTGCGCCAAAGTTGCGGCTGAGCCAGGTCCTGGAGCCATTGGTAAGAGCGAATACTCCCTTCGATTCCGCTCCGACGGCCAGGACCGGCGGGAACATTTTGCCTGCCGCAGAATGCTCAATCTCGATTGCAAGCCAGTCAGAAGTGTGCGGCAAGGGAAATGTCCTTCGATGATCACCTGTTCACAGACCTGTTTAGCAAGAGAACAGGTCAACACGCCGAGCTGTAGGGTACCACCAACAGCATCATTTGAACATGCGCTGAGGCAAGAAGGCCCCCACAGATGAATGGCGCTATTGAGAATGAAGCGAACATCAGGCGGAACTTTGACGCCTTCGCAGCCTGATGCGTAACAGAAGTAATCGCAAGGAATTACGTGCTCACGACAGCGAAGTTACCGTCACGCAGTTCGTGTCCGGAAGTGGGAGAAACTGGAGTTTGGCCAGCCGACAAAGTCCGGTAGTGGTGGTGAACTTATGGTCGAGATGCCAATGGCTTCTCATGAACGGCGGAAGGGTGTGCGATTCTCTTCGATTCGGATAATCTGGAGGGATGCCAGCGAACACATATGCAGCCATGATGGCATACCAGGGATTCGATGAAACAGACCGGACGAACCTGACCGGTCTGCGAGGCAGGATTGGTCCGCTGCTGCCGCGAGTGGCCGATCGGTTCTACGAGTCCATCCGCAACTACCCGGAAGCCGCGCGAATGTTCACCGGGGGAGCGGATCAGATAGCGAAGCATCGCATCAGAGTATTGGACTGGCTTGAGGCACTCTTCTCTGGCCAATATACGGCAAACCATTTCGCCGAAAGCGTGCAAATCGGGCACACGCACGTAGACATCTCGCTGCCACAGCATTACATGGTGACGGGCATGGCGGTCATCCAGGAGGAGCTGGTCAAGTGTGTGCGCGAGGTGGCGCCAGCTGACGCAGAGAGTCGGATCCAATCGCTGAACCGGCTCCTGGCGGTAGAACTTGGTTCGATGCTGGAGGCTTACAAGACTCTATACTCAGCGCGCATACGGCACGATGAGCGTGAGGCGATGGAGGAGCGTCTCACCAAGGCGGAGCACATGGCTCATCTGGGTCAGTTGGCGGCGTCGCTGGCGCACGCCATCAAGAATCCGCTTGCAGGTATCAGTGGCGCCATTCAGGTGATTCGTGGGAACATGGCGGAAGGCAATCCGCATCGGACGGTGGTAGATGAGATGCTGGCTCAGATCGACAGGTTGGACGCAACGGTCAAGGACCTGTTGGTCTATTCACGTCCACGGGCACCCGCGAGGATAAGCATCGAGTTGAACGAGTTGATATCTCGGGTACTGAACATACTGCGGGAGGAACCGACATTAAGGTTAATCCGGGTGAAGCACGTCCGAGAAAACGAGCTTCCGCGTATTCATGCGGACGAGCGGCACTTGGAGCAGGTGATTATGAACTTGCTGTTGAATGCCGCTGATGCGTCCAACAGTGGTGACGAGGTGACTATCACTACTGCTTTCGACGGTTGCATTAGGATGAAGATAGCAGACAATGGCATAGGCATGACGCCTGAAGTCCTGAATCGGGCGTTTGAACCCTTCCACACCACGAAGACCAAGGGTACCGGGTTGGGTTTACCCATATGCAAACAGATTATTGACGCTCATGGCGGACGGATAAGCATCCAGAGCAAAAGGCACGGAGGCACAACCGTTGTAGTGGAGATTCCCGTGGAAGCCCCGCGGAGAGGCAGCGATACTGATAGGCGCATATGAAGATCCGAGTACTAATCATAGAAGACGAATCACTCATCCGCTGGTCTCTTCGGCAGAAATTCGAGGAGCAGGGTTTTGCAGTGGACGAGGCGGAAACAGCGGCAGACGGGCTCGATCTTCACAGTCATCATACGTATGACCTGATCATGCTGGATTACAAGCTTCCTGATATGACCGGGTTGGAATTTCTCAAGAAGATACGAGCCACAGACGGCGAGTCAGTGGTCATAATGATCACAGCCTACAGCCGATTGGAGCAGGCGGTAGAAGCCATTCGCATGGGCGCGTACGACTACATCGCCAAACCGTTCAACGTGGACGAGTTGCTGTTCACTGTGCAGAAAGGGTTGGAGACTACGGAGCTACGACGCCAGGTTCGTGAGTTGCGTAGTCATCTGCAGCACGAGTACGGTTTTGACAAAATCATCGGCAGTGATGAATCGATGAAACGCGTCTTCGGCTTGTTGCGGGACATTGCGGCAAGCGGCGCATCGACAGTATTCGTTCGTGGGGAAAGTGGAACGGGAAAAGACCTAGCGGCCAGGATCATTCATCATAACTCAGACAGGGCTCACCGCCGTTTTATGAACATAACGTGTACGGCGTTATCAGAGACGCTGCTCGAAAGCGAATTGTTCGGGCATGAGCGAGGCGCATTCACAGACGCCAAACATCAGAAGAAAGGGCTTCTGGAATTGGCGGACGGTGGGACGGTTTTTCTCGATGAAGTCGGAGACATGCCCCCGGCACTTCAGGCGAAGCTTCTGCGTTTTCTTGAGGAGCGTGCATTCAGGCGAGTCGGCGGTACGGACGACATTGTCGTGGACGTACGAGTCATAGCCGCTACGAACAGAGATATTGAGAAAGCCATTCGTGAAGGTGATTTTCGGGAGGATCTGTACTATCGTCTTAACGTCGTACCGGTCTACTTGCCACCTTTGCGTGAACGAGGCGATGATATCAAGCTGCTCACTCAGCATTACGTATCACATTTCGCAAGGGAGTTCAGGAAGAATGTCCTATCCGTGGCTGATGATGCTTATGACAAGCTCATGCAATACCCTTGGGAGGGCAACGTTCGGGAATTGCGTAATGTAATCGAGCGCGCCACATTGCTGTGTAAATCCGAGTACATCCAACCTCACGACATAGCCTTGGGGCGACTGGATGACAACTCCGGCGACGACGAAAGCATAGAGGGCCTCAGGCTGCCCACGGCCGGTATTGATCTGGCGAAGGTTGAAGAGCATCTTGTCCGTCAGGCAATGAAACGGACACAGAACAACCAAACCAAGGCGGCACGGATGTTGCGTATATCACGCGACCAGCTCCGCTACCGCCTTGAGAAATTCGGCATCAAATAGAGATACATCGAGGGCTATCAGGATCCCGTGAATACACCCTGGAAAGTGCGGAAATCGTCCAGATCAATGTCCTCGTCATGATCCCCATCGTATGAGTTTTGGCAATTCTCCACGGTGGTCTGAGAAGGCGTGGGCATTGTCTGTGGACCGGCAAAACAGTCGGCAAAAAGGGTGAAGTCATCTATATCGACATCACCGTCGCCGTCACCATCACCATGCCCCAGGCCACTCCAGCCAGCCAAGCGAGCCATCATCCACCAGAATGCCCGCCCTTTGAGGTTACAGACGATAGAGGTCGAATGGGCACAAGAACAGCTGTCACACAGTTCGTGTCCGGGATTGGCAGTGCACCACTCGCTAGCCCAGTTGCCGCCATCGTAATCCGCATCATCTTCACATCCCAGTTCGAGAAAACCGACACCATCCGGATTATAGCTCTCGATATCGGCAAAATCGAAGAGAACCATCCCATTGCTTGTTGCGAAATCCCTAACCTGTTGATTGCGGAGATTAAGATTACCAGTTTCATACGAACCATCAGTATGGCCAGTCATAAGAATGAATCGCATTTCCGGAAATTCATCCTCAAAGTCGGCCATAGTATCGAGATATCTTCGTGTAGTGGCTTCGCTGTTGGAGGATTGCTGACCACACCAGGACCACATGGAGAAGTCGTAGTTTCCAGTAGCAGCTACCATTCTCGTTCGGTTTTTACCTGTTTCGCCGTCCCAGTAGTCACCGGGCTCGATATAGGTCTCTGGCGGATTACCGTCGTACATGCGCAATGCCGGCGGCGTTTCCTCTGCCGGCAAACCTTCGCTACTGGATTGACGAACGGCAATACTGTATTCGGCATGAAGCGACTCGAGGTTCAAGACACCACTTACCACCTGGGAGCCATGAGAAGTATGAGCATAGTGGAAGGTGAGGTTCTTGGCCTGCTCAAGCCAGTATGCGGGAATAGCATCCAGATCAGTACAGTTATGATCGATGATGATGGCTTCTTGAGCAAAAGCAGCCGGACCAGTGTTTGTTATTGATCCGAACAGTGCGAATGCTGCAAGTGTCCAGAGTACCACCGGGGTGATTCGTGCTGACATATGATCCAGCTCCTTTCCGATCCTTGTTTCGTTTGATTCTGTAAGCGTGCACAGTGCATCCGGAAGCAAAGGCGCGCAACCTGACTTGGCCATAGTATCAACTGGCAAAGTGTCCGCTCAAGTCACCAACAAGATTCCCGAGCTGAAAAAGGAGCTCCGGCGATTTAAAGCGAGTTAACGAACCGGCCAGAGCCAGCTCTATCCAAGGGCGGGGCTGATGCCCGGCATTCTCCAGTAAATTGCGGTCCTTGACGCTGCGCTTGGACTTACAGCGTTATAAAGATACCGTCATCCAGCCCAAGGCTTTCACACGTTGCCTGAGAATAGCACAACTGCACTTCAGCAATAGACTCAAATGTGAACCACCGCCAGATGGAGCTATCGCGTCACCGCGCGGCCGTGAAAAGGAAAGAGGTAAGGCGAATAGGTAATCCGTGGGGCAAGAGGCTTCTCGTCAAACGCGCTCGAATGGCTCAAAAATCCGCCGATAGTCATCCTGGCAATACCGGTCTGTCATGCCTGCCACGTAATCGCAAACAACGCGATGGACGCCTTGCTCGTCAATCCGTCCGTAGAACCTCGGTGGCAGCATATTCGGCCTCTCAACATACGCGTTGAACAGACGTTCTAGCAATCGGCGCGCCTTGGCATCCATGCGCACTAGCCTATGATGTCGATAAACCCGCTCAGCTAGAAAAGCTTCAAGCTCTCCAGTCAGCTCACTCATCTCTGGCGACATAGCCACGACTGGATGATCCGCAGTGCGCAGATCGTCGGCTATTTTCGGCTCCAACTCGGTCAAACGTCGTTTCGTTTCGTCAACGACATCCTGGATCATCATCTTCTGCATGTTATCGAGAACTGGCCGACGAATGGCAGCAAGGGGACGCTGAGAGTAGTCATTGCGAATATCCTCGCATGCGACACACCACAGTCTAACCTCGCCGAGATCGGCCTCCTCAATCAGGTTCGCAGCGATGGCATCCTCGAGATCGTGACAGTCGTACGCCAGACCATCTGCAATGCAAGCGATCTGCCCCTCTATGCCCGCCATCAGTCCGCCCTCGAGCAGTTCAAGGAGTCCAGGATTGAAACGTGCGGCAGCTGTTGGCTTGTCGTAACGGGTCGTGTGCTTTATGAGTCCCTCTCTTGCCTCGTGGGACAGGTTCAGGCCGCGGAATCTGGGATACGGGTGTTCCAAATAATCGACTACACGCAGTGAGTGCATGTTGTGCTCGAATCCGCCATGGTCAGTCATGAGTTCTCGCAATGTCATCTCACCGGCATGGCCAAATGGAGGATGGCCCAGATCGTGAGCCAGAGAGATCACCTCGGCAAGAGTCGCATTGGCGCTCAAGGCTAAGGCCAACACGCGAGCGATGCCAGCTACTTCAAGAGTGTGAGTCAGCCTGGTACGGAAGTGATCATCTTCCAGAGTAACGAACACCTGTGTTTTGTACTCAAGCCGTCGGAAAGCAGCGCTGCTGCACACCCGATTCCGATCTACCTCATAGGCATCGCGGAACGGATCCGCCGGCTCTTCGTGAACGCGTCCTCGAGTGTGGGTTGGACACGCGGCATACGACTTCAACGGCCATGTTTTATGCGTAGTCATAGTCTATGCCTGCCTTGTGACGTTCTTATTGTCCGGGAATCAGCCTTCGGTATCTTTCAGTCCCATCTGTACGGCAGAGGCGCTGAGCTGTTCGAAAGTTGCGTCAAGACAATCTGGAATAACACGTACTCCTCCGAGCACGGGCATGAAATTGGTATCGCCGTGCCAGCGGGGAACAATGTGGCTGTGGAGATGGTCGGGCACGCCAGCCCCGGCGCAGCGGCCGATGTTGGTGCCAATGTTCAAGCCCTGGGGATCGAAGGCGTGTCGGATGATGGCAGCGGCTTTGAAGGTCAGCTTGCTTAGTTCCACGAGGATTTCCTCGGGTAAATCAGCAGGATTGCCTGTGTGGGCAGCAGGAGCGACTAGAAGATGGCCGTTGTTATACGGAAAGCGATTCATGACGATCAGACCGTGGTCTGTGCGAAGGAGCACATAATGCTCTCGATCACGCTCCGGCTGCTGGAAGTATCGGCACAGGAAACAGCCGCCACCTCGTTCCGATTCCTCATCGATGGAACGAATATACTCCATCCTCCAAGGAGCCCATATGTTCTTGTTGTAGTCGGACATGGTCTTTGAGTATGCCTCCGTTGCCAAAGTCTACTGGTAGGTGTGCCGGGCAACAAGCCAACTCGCAGCCGGCGGCCAGACATTACCAGCGTGCGATGTTCGCGACTCTATTGTTTTACATCCACTGGCGCCGAGGATACACTCCTGATCCTATGAAGACCAACGCATTATCTACGTTAGGTGGTGTTAGGCGGAAGGCCGGAAGCACAAGGGTAGTCGGCTGGACACTGGCATTGATGATCGCAGCCATCGGCGCCGGCACGATAGCCTGTGGCCGCAACGCGAAGCTGGCCGGACATGACATTAGGGACGTATCGGTTGGGACGATCAGCGCATATGGGAAGACACTTGACCAGGATGCTACTGTCCAAGAGGTTCTCTACGTGCTGCTGAACGCGGTGGCAGACGACTACGAAGCCACGGATAAGGTGGAACGTGACAAGGCGATGGAGATCCAGTTCGGCGTGTGCGCCCCGGCCAAGATCAAGCGTGCGTTGGCCGGCCTGAGAGAACTTGGCGAACAGGAGTTGAAGGAGGGGCTTTACGACGCTGTTCGACATTGGACGCCAATCCTTGCTTTCTATAGCCATAGCTTCCGCGATGACTTTGACACTCTTTCCGACCGAATGCACGTGATCATCAGTGAAGGTAAGGAGGGTCAACAAGCGGAAGCAGACGCCTACCTGAACGTGCCGCACCCCAACGCAGAGGACAACCCCAACGCGGGAGCAGTCGCCCGATTCTTCCTGGTCAAGGAGCAAGGGTACTGGCGAGTCTGGTGGGTCGGTTGGGAGACCACAACACGCAACTGGAAGGAAGCGCACCTGCCTTTGAGGAAACCGGCCAGTCTCTTGAAGGACAAGGGAAAGAAGCACCCTAAAGGCAATGAATAGCTCAGCTTTGTGATGATGACGACTCGCTGACGGCGACTGTCGCCTGGGCTGAGACAAGGCGATGTTGACTCTGCAGTTCGGCAAAAGGTTGGTAATCGTTAGACCTTGCTGTATAATCACATCGTCGCCCAAACCTGTCCCACGCAGCGTGGCATACCGAGTTTATTGGTGTTATACCAAGGAGTCTCGCGGGTGATATGAGCAGACGACCATGGAAACCCGCAACATTATAGTAAAGGGTGCTCGCGAGCACAATCTTCGCAACGTATCGCTGACACTCCCTCAGAACAAACTCATCTGTTTCACAGGCGTATCGGGCAGCGGGAAAAGCAGCATGGCTTTCGACACGCTATATGCTGAGGGGCAGCGGCGGTACATCGAGTCCCTCAGCGCCTATGCAAGACAGTTTCTCGGCCAGCTAACCAAACCGGATACGGATCTCATATCGGGCCTAAGTCCATCGATTTCGATTCAACAGCAGGCTGGCGGCTGGAATCCCCGCAGCACCGTCGGAACCGTGACTCAGATTCACGATTACCTGCGTGTCCTCTTTGCCCGCGTCGGTCGGCAGCATTGTCCGGACTGCAACCGACCTATATCAGCGCAGACACGGGAGCAAATCCTGGCTCGCATAATGGATTTACCAAAGGACATCCAAGCGACAATACTTGCCCCTGTTGTTCGTGGCCAGAAGGGGGAGTTCCGCGACCTTTTCGAGGACATGCTCCGTCGTGGTTATGCAAGAGCACGAGTTGACGGAGAAGTAGTAAGACTGGCCGATGATCCGAAGTTGGGCCGCAATATCCGCCATCACATCGAGATCGTGATCGACAGAGTTAAGGTTTCCCCGAGTAACAAAACACGCATTCTTGAAGCAATCGAAGGGGCATTGTCTCTTGGCGACGGTACATTGATCGTCCAACATCCTGAAGGTGATACACTACTATCTTCTCACTACGCTTGTTCTCATTGCGACACGAGTTTCGAACCACCCACGCCGCAGATGTTCAGTTTCAACTCTCCGGCGGGGATGTGCCCGGTGTGCGATGGATTAGGCACGCGGTTCGACTTCGATCCTGAGCTTTTGGTGGAGAATCCACGGAGATCGTTCTTGGGTCTGGCAATTGCTCCAATGCATAGCAAGATCGGGCGATGGCGAAGACACATTTACCAAGGCGTAGCCGACTCTCTGGGCTTCGATCTGAAAACTCCATGGAAAGACTTATCTCAGAAGGCGCGTGACGCCTTGCTCTATGGAACTGGCAATCGCCACATCACTTTTACCTGGCAGAGTCGCCGCGGAGCATGGAAACACGGAGGCACATTTGATGGAGTAATCGCCGAACTGAGGCAGAAGTATCGAAAGACCAACTCCAGTTTCGTCAGAGCCTACTATGAGAAGTACATGCACAAGACGACGTGCGGCGAATGCGGAGGAACTAGGCTGAACCGCCAAGCTGCAGCTGTGCGCGTAGGCGGAGCCTCTCTCCCTGAGATAACCAGCATGTCGATTGGGGACGCCGTAACCTTCTTTGATGAAGTACAACTCACTGAGACAGAGCAGTACATTGCTCATGATATTCTGAAGGAAACCCAAGGCCGCTTACGATTTCTCACAAACGTTGGCTTGCACTACATCACGCTCGACCGTTCAGCGCCAACGCTCTCTGGAGGTGAATCTCAGCGCATCCGCCTAGCCTCTCAGATTGGTGCCGGTTTGGTGGGAGTACTGTACATTTTAGATGAGCCGAGCATCGGACTTCATCCGGTAGATAATCAGAGACTGCTCGAATCATTGATGAGTCTGCGTGATTTGGGAAATACCGTAATAGTAGTGGAACACGATGAGGAAACGATGCGCAGTGCCGATGTGCTGGTTGATTTTGGCCCAGGACCGGGTGTGCGCGGTGGTGAGATTGTCGCCTGCGGCAGCGTAGCCAAGGTCACTCGTAGCAAGAAATCCATCACGGGAGCATATCTTTCCGGAAGAGAGGAAATCGCCATACCGCAGAAGAGGCGGCCCGTAACGCAAAACACGTTGTCGCCATCCGATTCGCCACAGGACAACAGGAAACCACTCCGGTCAAGGCAATCGCGAAGCAAGAACGGAAAGAAGAGTACTCCTCGCAAGAACGATGCGTGATATGGCGAAGAAGACGATCATATCCGAGCAAGCACACGCGGCCGTTGATCAGCTCAAGTTGAAATGGCTTACGGTCGTCGGCGCCGAGCACAACAACTTGAAGAAGATCGATGTTTCATTTCCCCTCGGGCGCTTCGTGTGTGTCACGGGCGTTTCCGGAAGCGGAAAAAGCAGCTTAATCAACGACATTCTCCATCAACAGTTGGCTAAGGATCTCAACAATGCAGAGAAGGTCAGCCCAGGCAAGCATGAGAGAATCCTTGGCACCGAGCATCTCGACAAGGTAATAGACATTGACCAATCACCTATTGGGAGAACTCCTCGATCAAACCCCGCGACCTACATTAAGGTTTTTGACGAAATCCGTAAGCTATACACTCAGTGTCCCGATGCTCGATTGCGAGGGTACAAGCCTGGGCGTTTCAGCTTCAATGTGCCGACGGGGAAGAGAGGTGGTGGCAGGTGCGAGGCCTGTGAGGGCAACGGCGCCAATAGGATGGAAATGGATTTCCTCGCTGACATCTGGGTGACGTGCCCGGTATGTGCCGGTCACAGATTTAATCGTGAGACTCTGCAAATCCGATTCAAGGAAAAGAGCATTGCCGATGTCCTGGAGATGGATATACAGGAAGCTCAGGATCATTTCTCCAACATTCCGAAGATCAGTCACATGTTGCGTACGTTGCATGATGTGGGACTTGATTATATGAAGTTGGGACAATCATCAACAACGCTCTCGGGGGGAGAGGCGCAACGCATCAAACTGGCCCGAGAGTTGGTCAAACGATCCACGAGCCGAACTCTATACCTGCTAGATGAACCGACAACAGGTCTGCATTTCGCTGATATCAAACGGTTGCTGGCCGTGTTGCACGGTTTCGTTGACGCAGGGAACACTGTAATAGTGATCGAACACAACACTGACGTAATCAAAACTGCAGATTGGGTAATTGACTTAGGGCCAGAAGGCGGCGAGAGAGGAGGATACATTGTCGCCCAGGGAACGCCGGAGGATGTCGCCAGAAACAAGCGAAGCGCCACAGGACAAGTACTCAAGCCTATACTGAGCGCCAAGCAATCGCGTCGCTCGAAACCGCTCAAACAGATCAAGTCTTCCGCGTCGTCAATAAAGGAAATCACCGTATCGGGGGCACGCCAGCACAACCTCAAAGATATAACGGTTCGCATACCAAGAGAGAAAACAACGGTGTGCGCAGGACTCTCCGGAAGCGGCAAGAGCAGCTTGGCCATCGACACTGTTTATGCCGAGGGACAACGTCGCTACGTTGAGTCACTTAGTTCATATGCTCGACAATTCGTTGGGCAGATGCAGAAGCCGAGCGTCGAATATATTCGTGGCCTGTCACCAGCCATCAGCATTGAGCAGAAAGCGCCGAGTCGTTCACCGCGTTCGACAGTAGGCACAGTAACGGAAATACATGACTACTTGAGGGTCCTTTGGGCGCGCCTCGGCACTCCCTATTGTCCCGCGTGTAAAGTGCCTATCGGTATGCAGAGTTCTGAAGAGATCATCGAACGGATCCTCGCACTCACAACAGGCACGAGAGCGCACATCCTCGCGCCGGTGCAACGATCCGGTGCAGAGAGTTATGCAGCCCTCTTCTCCAGGGAAAAAGCAAGTGGTTACTGGCGAGTGCGAGTCGACGGTGTAATTCATGACCTGGATGATGACATACGAATCGACCACAAGAGGCGCCATGAAGTAGAATTGGTCGTTGACCGAATAGTTGTCAAGCCTCCGCTCGTAGCAGAATAGCCGACAGCGTGGAACAAGCTCTTGCGGCAGGAGCCGGCACCATGGTCCTTGAGGTGCTCTCAGAAACAAAGGGCTCAGCACCTGCCAACAGCGAGTTAAGGTTTAGTCAGCTTTTCTCGTGTACCAACTGCGGTACAAGTTACGATGAACTGACTCCCCATCATTTTTCCTTCAATACGCGCATGGGTTGGTGCTCGGCGTGCGAAGGCTTGGGTGTTCAACTGGGGGCAACACCGGCTGCGATAATCACTCATCCCACCAAGTCTTTGCTGGATGGAGCAGTAGGTGCCTGGGCTGGTCACATGAAACCGAACTCACTCATGTACGATCTTGTATGCGCAGTAGCTGACAGGCTAGGCTTCGCTCCATCGCGGACATGGAATACGCTTACAGAGGGGCAGAGGCTTGCTTTTCTGCAAGGAGGAGACGACGAGTGGATTAACATTCCCGGCAACAAGAACGGCGTGCGCGTTCGATGGCGTGGATTCTTCCCCGCACTGAACAGAGCAACGAAATCCAGTTGGCAATACCGTAAGCAACTGGAAGAGTTGGTCACTGAAGTCCCCTGCGAAGCATGCCACGGGACGAGACTGACCCCCGAGGCAAGGGAAGTGCAACTGTGCGGGATGACCTTACCCTCTGTATGCGACTTGCCCTTGCAGCAAGCGCTGGCATTCTTCACAAAATCGCTATCTTTGGATGAACGCCAGAAGAAGGTGGCTGGCGACTTGCTTCGTGAGGTTGTCTCAAGACTAAGATTCCTTCTTGATGTCGGCCTCGATTACCTCACATTGAGCCGGCCTGCTCCAACGCTGTCCGGCGGGGAATCTCAGAGAATTCGCTTGGCTTCCCAGATCGGCAGCGGGCTTACGGGAGTGCTGTATGTACTTGACGAGCCGACTATAGGTCTGCATCCTCGGGACAATGGGCGTCTCATCGAAGCCCTTTCGAGATTGAGACGCTTGGGTAATACCATATTACTTGTAGAACATGATCGAGATGTCATCGCCAACGCTGATCATGTGCTCGACTTCGGGCCGGGTGCCGGCATCCAGGGAGGACGGGTGACTGCAGCTGCAACCCCCACGCGGTTGTTCAAGATGCGCGCATCCCTGACCGGTCAATACTTGTCAGGTAAGAAGGCCATACCTGTTCCAGCCAACCGAAGACCCGTGAAGGAGAACGGATCTCAAGCAACGCCTGAGGATTGGCTAACCATTCACCGAGCCTACCACAACAACCTGAAGGAGATTGATGTTTCGTTTCCCCTAGCCCGCTTCACTTGTGTCACCGGTGTTTCCGGTAGCGGCAAGAGCTCATTGATCACCGAAGTTCTACACAAGGCCCTGGCAGCCAGAATCCACCGCGCGCGAGTCGTACCCGGCGGGCATGAACGAATAAGCGGCGTTGAGCATGTCGACAAAGTTATCAACGTCGATCAATCTCCTATTGGCAATAGCCCAACCAGCAATCCAGCCACGTACACCGGCGTATTTGATCTGATTCGCGAGTTGTTTTCACGACTTCCGGACAGCAAAGTGCGTGGTTACGGACCGACTCGCTTCAGCTTCAATCGTCCCGGGGGCAGATGTGAGACCTGCGAAGGCAACGGCCAGCGATGCATTGAAATGCACTTCCTTCCGGACGTATGGATCACTTGCCAGGATTGCCAGGGAAAGCGATACATTGCCGAAACACTTACCATACAATTCAAGGGGCACAGCATTGCTGACGTTCTCGACATGCGCATATGCGAAGCCCTGCACCTTTTCTCCGAGGTGCCAAAAATAAAACGTATGCTACAAACTTTGGATGATGTGGGATTGGGCTATCTTCAAATGGGACAGCCCGCACCCACATTATCCGGAGGCGAATCGCAGCGAGTCAGGCTCGCAGCGGAACTGGGCAGGCCATCCACCGGCAAGACTCTCTACATTCTGGATGAGCCCACGACAGGACTGCACTTTGAAGACATATACAAACTCTTGACTGTTCTGCACCGACTCGTGGATTTAGGTAATACCGTAATCTGTATCGAACACAACCTTGACGTCATCAAGAGCGCCGACTGGATCATCGACCTGGGGCCCGAAGCCGGACAATGTGGGGGAGAGTTGGTCTTCTCAGGAAATCCCGAAGATCTGGTGCACAAGCAGGGACTTTCTCATACTGCTCGCGTTCTCAAACCAATCATTGAGGCAGGCCCGCTAGAACAAAGAGAAATCCACGATGCCAAGCGACAAGCACTGCTCGAAGCCGAACTTGCACAGGATATAAGGCTGGAGGCGAAAGACTCCACGACCCGGATGCCTTGGGAATCGGACGGTCGGCGATGGCATCTCACTAGCCAGCTTGACCGCCAGGGAAAACCAACTAGGTGGGATCCTTCCGTACTGGAATGGGTAGTGGACACGATTGAGAAACTTGGCAAGGCACACAGCGATGGGCTTCTTCCCGCCGATTGGAACAATCCGGCGAGAGTGGAGATCAAAGGAGTGGGCAGCAAAAACCGCTGGCTCCTGCACGCCCTGACACGTGGGTCAGCGCTCATCGATGTATCACTTCGCGTGCCATCGAAAAAATACGCACCCGGCGCGCTCGCTCGTCGACTGCAGTTGGGCACTCTTGATGACCGCGACGACCTGGAGATTTACGGAAGCGACGCGCGAGTTCAGATCCGACGCGTCGACGACTTTTGGGACAATGTCAGAATACTTCTACATGACAACAAAGACCTGAAAAAGAGGTTATTCAGGCCTTTTCTCAGGGAGGTAGTGGCATCCTACGTCAAACTTCTGAAGCAAGCTCAAGAGAAGCCAGCTCTTTCTGAACCGTGGACGGTGAATCCTCGGCAGTGGCACTTGGGACAAGGCTCATTGAAGGCACGAAAGAAGAAACCCAAATGGCGGCCTGAACTCTTACTCGAGACGATAGGACTGTTCAGCAAGCTATGTCCGAACCTGCAAATCGACTGGACGGCAAAAGTCATGGTCAGATTGAAGCTCGACAAGAAAGCAGTCGGAGCCATCGTGACTAACAACGCTGATGGATTGCGAGTGTGTTTAAGCTACACCAGGCATGCCCTGACTCCAGCCCAGGTGGAGAGACTGGGGTCCTCACCCGTTATCGAGCAATATAAAAACGGCGACTGCGTCTCGTTCTATCTGCGATCTCTAGCAGATTGCGATCGCACACAGCTTGGGAACCTGCTTAGCCACACGACTCGATACGCCGGCACTTTCGGAGGGAAGAGTGAATGACAAGGTTAATACCAAATCGCTTCCTCTTTGACTTCGAGTTTATCCTGCGCTATCGTTCCAAGATCCCGACACTCACCGGCAAACTGAATGGATTGAGCAATGAGTACCTGCTGCCATACTTTGGGGAGTTGGACGGCGCGCCTCAGTTTGGAAAGCTGTGGGCCTGTTGGAATGAGTCTGGGATTTACATTGCGTGCGATGTCACTGGGAAGAACAAGCCACTAAAGTGCGATCAGCAGACATTCTGGAAGGGCGACAACCTGCGGGTTTGTACCGACATGCGTGACACCAGGAATATTAAACGTGCCTCGCGCTACTGCCAACAGTTCTTCATAATTCCAACGGGCGGCAGCAAGAGGAAGGACAAGCCTGTCGCCGCGAGCACTCCAATACACCGCGCTCAACAAGAGAGCCCGCCAGTGCCAGTCGGACAAATCGGGGTAGCATCGATCATCCGTGCAAACGGATATTCCATGGAAGCCCACATCCCGGCAGCGTCATTGTCCGGATTCCAGCCGGATGATTATGACCGAATAGGTTTTTACTATATGCTGGAAGATTCCGAGCTTGGCCAACAATATCTTACTGTTGGCGATAATCTCAACTGGCACACCGACCCCTCAACGTGGGCAACAGCAGTCCTCTCTCGGTAGTCACACGTCCTGCGACCCAGTCGTTCACTCATCCGGAAAACTGGTGTCGGGGCTGTAGCGAGTTAGGAAGATCTGTGGCTGGTCTCGATCTACATGCAAATGAAAGTAGCCGGGATGATGCGCTTTGACTGCACGAGGATCCGGAGCACTCAGAAGCGAACGATAGATGTCAACCTGTCTACGAACTAGACCTCGATGTGGGTATACCGGGTGGCCAGAAGCCTTATCCCCACTCTGCCTTTCGCCAAGCGAATCGGCAACGAGCGGAACCGTCACATTCCATATTATCTCAACTTTGTTGCTCTCGGCACCGCCCCGGCCTACATCCTCGTCTTCACCATCTGCGGTGGGAACCTCGCCTCCTTGGCCTGGCGGAGCTATGACCATTCGAATCGGTCTGCCGTCATAATGGTAAAGGCTATTGACAGCCGGATCGGCTACCGTGCCTGTATAGGCACCAGGAGCCTCGTCATAAGGAATTCCCACACCCAAACGATCAGCAGTGCTGAAGTCGTATGTTAGCTTCCACTTCCTTTTGCTTTTTGGATCCGTTTCCGGGTAACCGGCCACCGCCGAAGGACAAACAAACGAAGCCCGGTCAACGTACGATTGCATTACCGTCCCAACTTTGGTCGGATATCGCGGATCGAATGGATCAACACTATCTTTGATGTGCTCCAGGTAGGGAACGCGATCGTTGTACTCCATTGAGTACACCACCGTGCCTCGCCAAATGTTCGTCAGATTCTTACGGCAAACTAGCTGGCGTGACTGCTCACGTGCTCTGCGCATGGATGGCAATAGCAACCCCATGAGTAGCGCGATGATGGAGACCACCACCAGCAACTCAAGAAGGGTAAACCCACCCTTTCGCTTTGACACGGACGCCACTTGGTATACCTCCACCCCACTCGCTTGCCTGATTGCCAGGAAGCATCCCCCCCCACACATGTCCATCCTCTGTCCGAATTGTAGGGAAGTTGGCCGTAAAATGCTACTAGAAAGCGATAACCAAGGCGCACCCTGCACATTCACCATAATCGTTACAATCGGCAGTGTTTACGCAAGAATATGCAGATCCGGAACCTATGTTCCCTCCGGACTGCCAAGGCATTCGCCCTCCAGCGGGCATCCCGCGCAGGCCTCGGCCATGTCTGAGTCGATGCTATCCGGAACCTTGAAGCCGAATCCGGGAAGTGCACGTACGAGCCAATCCAAACGCACTATGGAAGCGGCGCTTACCGCATGCTCCATTTCGCACGCCTCCAAGGCCGCATTCTCCTCGTCAAAACCCAGCACTTCCGTGAAGAAGCGATGCAAAATCTCGAAGCGCCGAACAACGCACACCGCCAACTTTCGACCGATCTCCGTCAGCTTGACAACGCCATACGTATCGTGCGTAACCAACTCCGCTCTGGCCAAAGTGCGCACTACAGCCGAAACAGTCGACGGATGTACGCCGAGTCCCTTGGCCATTTGCCCAACGCGTGCCGGATCGCCGGATTCGCTAAGCTGGTAGATCACCTTGAGATACATCTCATGAGTCGCAGATAGGCCGCCTCGCTTGTGCACTAACCTGTCTCCCTATCCTTGCTTCCTCAGTAACCAGTCAGCAAATCATCCTAATAACATACGAAGCTCATCAACGCCCAGCCACACCCGGCATTGACAAGGGCCAGACAATGGGAACAACAATCGAAACAACAAGCAGCACTATCAGCTTCAAGGGCACGCCTATCCGCAAGAAATCTCCGAACCGATATCCACCGGGCCCATACACCATCAAGTTGGTTTGGTATCCGATTGGCGTTGCGAAGCTCGCGGCACCAGCCATCGCGACCGTCATAGCTAGCGGCCGTGGATCAATTCCCATAGCAGTTGCAGAAGCGATCGCAATTGGGAAAACAATAGCCACAGCCCCTTTTGTCGTCACCAACTCGGCCAGGATAGTAGTTACCAGGAATACCCCGATCAACACTCCCCTGCCTCCGGCACCACCACCGAATACATCGACCAGCGCAGTCGCCAGATCATCAGCAAGACCGGAGTTCTCAATGGCCTTTCCAAAACCCAAGGCCGCGGCAATCACAACCAGAACCTGCCAATCCACAGATGACCGAGCAGTTCCCAACGCGACGCAACCACAACCGATCATCACTCCAGCCACTATTAAAGATGCGACCGCCGTGGACATCTCCGTTCCAACCAGCAGCATGATTAACAGCCCGATTCCCCCTATCGCAAGCCATGCTCTGTCGTGCCGAACCGGACCACTGTCACGAACCTCGGAAACAAGGTAAAAATCAGTGCTACCTCGAAAAGTCCGCTCAAAATGCGGCCCGGCTTGAATCAATAGTGTATCGCCCGGACGCAGAACTATGTCGCCGATTTTCTTCCTCAACCGCTCACCGTTGCGATGGACTGCCACAATCACCGCGTCGTATCGTGTTCGAAAATCGGAAGTGCGAATCGTCTTTCCCAGCCCAGGAAACGACGCGCTGACGACCGCCTCACACATTCTCCTAACGCGGCGTGCCTGCGAGTCCAGATCGTAATGCTTTTCCGCCGCGGGAACCAACCCCGGAATGCGCTGCAAGTCTACAATCGTTTCAACGATTCCAGTGAAAACCAAGCGATCTTCCTCTTGTAATACTTCTTCCGGACCGACCGGAGATATCAGATCACCGCTTCGGTTAATCTCTATCAAGAACAGACCAGGCAATTGTCTTAGGCCCGCCTGCTGAACGGATTGCCCCAGCAAAGGGCAGTTCGGCTTCACAGCCATCTCGATTATGTACTCTCGCTTCGCCTCTCCCAACGCGGCCATGAATTCCTTGCGATCAGGCAGAAGGCGAACACCCAACAGCAGTATGAAGCCCAGGCCAACGACCGCCACAGGAACTCCTACGAGTGCCGGCTCGAACAATGACATGGGAGACAACCCGCTGTCCCGCATAATTCCGTCGACCACCAGAATCGTGCTAGTACCAATGAGCGTGCACATACCCCCCAACATGGTGGCAAACGAAAGCGGAATCAGAATCTTGGATGGCGATACGCGACGCTTGCGACACCAAGTGACTACTTCGGGAAGAAGCATGGCCACAATCGGAGTGTTATTCATGAATGCAGACAACGCTGAGGCTGGAATGACCATCCTGGCTAATGCCGCACGCACTGACGTGTTATTTCCCAATAACCGCGACACCAACATGTGCAACGCCCCGGTCTCGCGCATCCCGGCCGCCACAATGAACATAGCCCCAACCGTTATCATGCCATGGTTGCTCAATCCGTGAAAAGCCTCATCAGGCGAAACCACACCGGTCAGTACGACTATCACCAAGCCCCCTAGAAAAGCCACATCAGGCGGCACAAGATTGCGCGTCATGCCAACAAGCATCAGCGCCAGAACGCCGAGCGTGACCCATTTCTGCCAAAGCATAGGGGCAGCACCGTCGGGAACTGCCGCAGACAAAATACAAACGGAATTGATCATTCTCCAGGCCGCCCTACCTTCACTCCTACTCGCCGTCCAAGAACACTCCCCGCGAACCCCATGAGGAACACCTTTTGCTGCCACGCACCGAACATGCTACACAGAGCGACCAAGCCGCCTAATCGCGATATGGCTCACCCCGCTCGTAGAGGCTCAAACGCTGCATCAGATCTGACTCAAGCACACTCTCCCCACGTTCGGTCGCGATCGCCAGAGCTGAACCGGCAACGCGTGCAGCCTCTTCGAAATCACCCGCCTCAGCACATGCGGCAGCAAGCGTGTCCAGGACCCACGGATTCTTGTATCCAGTCTCCTCAGCCAAAGCACGGGCAATCTCCACAGCCCGCACACCATCACGAACACTGTCATCTGAGCATGTTGCCAGCAGCCACGCATAGTTGGCCCGCAAGGAGTTATTGTTGTGTACTTGCGCAAGCGCCGCAGCGTAGACAGCGGCAGCCTCAGGAAACTTCTGCTGATCAAGGTAAATCGCGGCCAACATATCCGAAGCTTGCGCCATGCGCGGTGCAAGCTCAAGTGCCCTTCGATAACACTCCGCTCCGGAATCCAAATCTCCGAACCCACGAAGAACATATCCCAAGTTGCACAAGTACTGAGGATCGTCTTCAACAAGTCGGACAGCCTCTCGAAACGCACCACAAGCCTCCTCAGGCTTGCCAATATCCAAAAGTGCGATACCAAGACCGTTGTGCGCCTTCGCATCTGATGAATCAAGCTGAATAGCCCGGCGAAACGCGTCGATCGCCAGCTTGGGCTTCGCATGCTCTTTGAAAGAGTATCCGAGATTCGTATATGCTATTTGATTCTTAGAATCGACTCTCACCGCATGGCTCCACAGCGATACTGAGTTATGCCACACGGCACTCTGAGAGAATGCTAGCATAGATATTCCCAATATGAATACACCAGCCAGTACAGCGAACCCGTGCGCAGTCCGGCGACGCTCCTGTGTGGTAAAACCGTTAGCAAACATCCTTAACAGAAGACCTGCGACCAACAGAGTGAGAGGAAGCAAAGACAAGTAGCTGTAACGATCGGCGACAAACTGCTTGCCGCTTTGGGCGAGGCCCGATACAGGGGCGAGCAGCAGAACATAGCACAACAGGGCCGCCAAGATGGCCGGATGACGACGGTACAACGAAACCGCCAGAATGAACGAAACCGTCACCACGATAATCGTGACGACAAACAACATTCCGAGCAACTCTTGACGCGGCGGAAACGGATATAGGGCGCTCAAATTCAACGGTAGAAAGAATTTGTACAGATAGAAAGAGAAACTGTGGCAAGCCGTCGCAACACGTGAGAGAACATCCATCTCTTCAAAACCGCGCATAGCACCGGCCGCCCGCTGAGCCATAAGCGCTCCCCAGCCAGCCGCACCAGCCAAAAAGAGAAATGGTATCTTCTCCACAACAAGCCGAAGCAGACCAACGGATTGCAGTCGTGGTCTTCTTGCTGGGTAGTGGTCAATTACCAACAACACAGCAGGTAATCCCAATGCGGCGGCCTTTGAACCCAGTGATAATGCGTAGAGCAATACTGCAAGAGCAAACCAACATATGGAAAACCTCTGTCCGCCTGTTGCTCGAAAATAGGCTAACAGACACGCGAAGACGAACACGCCAGACAAGACATCCCTACGTTCTGTGACCCACGCCACCGATTCCACTCGTAACGGATGCAAGGCGAACACCGCTGCGGCAAATGCCGCACACCAACAGGTTGCCACCAAGCTTGGCCCGTCCCTATCACGAAAAGACCAACGCAATAGAACAACCGCCACTCGGAAGAAAAGTAGCACTCCCACAATATGCAACAGCACATTCGAAAGGTGGTATCCGAATGGACTCATCCCCCACACAGCATAATCAACTGCGTAACTCAACCATGTTAGCGGTTGATAGTGACCGCCGAAGAGCGTAGTGGACATCCACTCAACGCGTTCCGCATCAAACCCTCGATAAGCATGATTGTTCAAAATGTTGACGTCGTCATCCCAGTTGACGAATCTGTTCCGCAGAGCCGGCAAGAACGTCATCAGGGTAACCAACGCCAAGCCAACTGAGATCGCCAGCGCCAACGACGCTGAACAGCGTGCCCGCACGGCAGCATCCGAACTCGTGGCGACATCACACCCGGTTGTCTCTTCTCTGTTCACGCCTGCTATTCTAACACTCTTCACGCTGCCTTGTACCCCTGACTTCTGTTCGCCCTCCTCCCTCCACCGCCCTGCCGTTTCCACCATCACTTGCCCCTGGCCTACACCTCTTGACCAGTGTCAACCCCGAAGCTACCCTCGCGAGAATGGGCTCCTGAGCCCCGACTGCGATCAGCCCCTTTTTGCGTGAGGAATGCTGCCATGGATTTCAGCCCTATCGTACCGGCAAGGCGAACCGAGAATATACGCTACGCTGTTCGTGATGTTGTTGTGCTGGCGCAGCAGGTAGCCGAAAGAGGCGTGCCTATGTCGTACCTCAACATCGGCGACCCGAATCTCTTCGACTTCGAGACTCCAGCGCATATCGTCGAAGCGGCTCACCTGGCCATGAAAGCTAACAAAAACGGCTACGCACCCTCATCCGGCATCAAGGAAGCCATCGACTCAATCAAGCGGCAAGCGAGCCGCAGCGGCATTGAATCTGTCCGCCACACCTTCGTCACTACGGGCGCCAGCGAGGCCATTGAGCTTGCCCTGACGGCCCTGGTGAATGAGGGTGAGAACGTCCTCACTCCATCGCCCGTCTACCCCCTGTACACAGCCGTGCTCGCCAAGCTGGGTGCTGTGAACAATCCCTACTACCTCGATGAGGATAATAACTGGGAACCGGACATTAAGGACATCAAGTCGAAAATCAACGAGAAGACGCGGGCGATCATCCTGCTCAACCCCAACAACCCCACCGGAACAGTTTACTCCATTGAGTTATTGCAGGGAGTATTGGAACTCGCCGCAGAGAACAACCTGATGATTCTCAGCGACGAAATCTACGACAAGATGCTCCTTGATGATCAGGAATTCACTTCCATCGCCTCACTCACTGACGAAATACCCATGATCACATTCAATGGCATGAGTAAGGCCTACGTTGTTCCCGGGTGGCGCATCGGATGGGGCATTGTCAGCGGTCGTCCGGAGATCGTGGACGACTATTGCGATGCCATTCGCAAGCTTGAACGCGCGCGGCTCAGTGCCAACCATCCCGAGCAATACGGCATTTCAGCTGCCCTCGATGGGGACCAATCGTTCATGGCCCCCATGCTTGAGAAACTGCGCAAGAGGCGCGACCTGACATACGAAAGACTCAACGCCATTGATGGAATCAGCTGTGTCAAACCGCAAGCGGCTTTCTACGCCTTTCCACGAATACACCTGGACATCGATGACGAAACCTTCGTTAAGATGCTGATCGAGGAAACGGGAACCGTGTGCGTTCATGGAAGCGGTTTTGGCCAACGTCCAGGCACTCAACACTTCCGAGTTGTATTCCTGCCACAGGAAGAGATTTTGGAAAGAGCCTTTGATGGAATCGCCAAAGTGGCAAAGATGTTCAGCTAGCCCGTTTGGTTGACCCCGGCGACAGTTATGGTCTTGTCTACGAATCGGCGGGGTGAGATCATTATTGGTAGCCAGAGAAAACAGGGCCCCACACTACATTCGAATAGAGCTTGTCTAGAACGCGTCGCACACGGCGTCACCCAGATAACACCCTAAGTAACTGGATACGAAAGTTATGAGTGGCACCCCAACAAGCAAAAGCAGCACCCTGCGCCTGTGACGACTCTTCACACGAGAGAAAGCTACAATCGTCAACCCCGCCCACCACAGATGAAACATAACGGACGGAATCAACCGACTTTCGGACGGACTTCCCCAATAGGAAAAAGGCCAAACATTACTCATCCCACCGAGAATGTACGGCGGAGCATCCAAGGATTCCACTAATAACGGGTAACTCATGTACGAACTCACGACTAACCAGAACCGGTATGGCGTATTCGATCTGAAGGGAGGCAGGAAAAATCCGAGAAACGCCACCTGAAGCAGCAGGCAAGTAGCAACACCTATTCCCCATGACACACACGAACCCGTACTAGACTCGATACACGCGCAACCTAAGAACGCAATGAGTAGACAGATAGCTAAATAACCAAGGGCCGGCTTCAGCCGAGGATAACCCTGCAGCTGTTCCGCAAATACCCAGGGCATTAACGCTGCCTGCAAAGCCGTGACCGCGAATCCGATCGGCTTGAACCATAATCGCGAACGCTCCCAGCGAGTGCCCTGACGACTCGCATTCTGATCACAATCGACCCGCAACTTCTCCCAATCAATCGACTGACCGCACTCCGGACAGCGATCCCCACGCAACCCTGTAAGATTATAATCACAGCACGGGCACTCCAGCCACCATTCTTCAATTGACGCTTGCTTGTTCAACTCTGGCCCTGCTATTGCCTAATCACCCGTCACTATTAGGTTCAGACTTCTACTTGAAATTACCAAGATGAATAACACTCGCCGGGATCGTGCTCAACGCCGGCTCCCCGAGTCACAATCGCATGTTAACACCGGGAAACTGCCTTATGAGCTACAACTCGCGCACACTGAATCCCGTCACTCCCGCTCGACCAAGTTCATCCATCATCAGCCTGGAGTCCATTATCTGAAAAGGAACGTAAGCACCCGGTGCTATCCTGCACTCATACATGTTCGCCAACGCCGCTGCTGTAATCGCTGTGGAAAACCCTGTGGTGCGTTCCATCGCCGTGAACCGGTCCACTGCGTAATCAACAAGGTCCACGCGTCCCTCAACTGCCTCCTCACCTCGTCGCCCCTTGACTTCCGCCCTTGCCACTATCAGATCCTTGCCATCCGACTTCAACCGCTCAGTCATAATCTGAGCTGCAATCTCTCTTGGCCGCCACGACACGCTACGGTCGCTAATTGCCAATTCGCGCTCATCCGTATCAAAAAAACCCACATCCCACATGGCGCAGATCATGTCGCGATGGCCCGGGTAACGAATCGTCTTGTAAGAATAATCAACGCCCAATGGCGCATACACGTGTGGCCCCAACGACGCTCCGCCACTCGTGGCAAAAGCCTCAAACTCGCCCTGAACCGGCAAATCCGATATCAGCTCAACCTCACTCATACCTTTAACAATCTCGACTTCGCCCCCACGCGAAACCTCGCAATCATCCAGATACTCATTCAGCAGCCCGTGTACGCTAAACGTCATTGCGTATTTCAACATACCCGTTGGGTTTTGTGGAAGACCACCGCAGTAGAGTTTGACTGATTCGTATTTCCACTCACCCTGCCAATACTCCGCCAATACGCTCAATAACCCAGGCGCAACTCCGCAATCCGGCACAACAGAAACGCCTGCCGATCTGCAAGCATCAGCCATTGCCAATTGCTCCCGAACAGTTCCCACGTTGCCGCCCATGTCGCAAAAGGACACACCGGCGTTAATCGCTGCTTTCGTCAAGGGCACATTGAGAAAATACGGAACACAGGAAATGACACAGGCACACTCTGTCATCAGCTTGGTCAATTCGCGTCCACCAGAACTCACGTCAAGCTGCTCACAGGAAACTCGGCTGCTCTCCTTCTGCAAACCTGCCGCAACATGCAAACACCGCTCCTCTCGATCGACAAAACACACTGTCGTATCTGAAAACTGCTCCAGCAAAAACGCGCCACACGCTCCGGCTTGCCTGCCCGCCCCGACTATCAAGAATCGCATCACCGCTAACCACCTTCTTCCGCGCAACCCCAAACATAAGCGACATGATCTGCACAAACAGACGCCGCAATCAACAACTCATCCCGGTATTCCCATTGAAAACTGATCAAGACCAGCCCGAATAAGAGAGCAAGCTCCATTCAAGTGTAGAGCCTGAAGCAGGGTATTCTCCGGTAAACCCTCATAGTGCCATACGCTACGCCTGAACAGCCAACGCTCCAACAATGAACAACAGCAGATCAATCGAAAAAGCCGGCAAAACGAACCGCCGCCGGAACCTGCGACGACAGCCTTGCCATCTCCTTGGCTACGTCGCCATTTGCGTGACGAAAACCGGCAAGTCCCATACTTGCCAATGCCCTTCGATTCTCCTGACCTGCTCTCAATAGAAACGCCCTTACTCGCTCCACATCCTTCGGATCAGCCGCCAACGAAGCCACAAACGGGCCCTCATCGATGGTATCAGCCACCACCTCAGCCGTGCGGCCCAAAATCCTGAAATCGGCTTTGCTGAAAGTGCGGAGCAGGAAGCTACCGCCGCTCTCAGGATAAGCCTCGTATTCATCCGCGTCCACAACACCCACTTCGGTCCCCACGCCGTACACCACTTCGAAAGCCGCCTCTCTTGATGAAACGTGCGTCTGAAATGAATTGGGAATCGGCAGCAACTCCTTCTGAAGTTCCGAAGCCTTCACTCCAGCGGCCTCTAACGCCTCAATCGCGCCGGCAAACAACACTGCGTCATCCCGCGGACCGAAAGCAAAACGCTTGCCGCGAATATCACTAATGTGCTCTATTGATGACGACGCCTTGGCCACTATCAGACCCTGACGCCGTCTGACCTCGGAAATCGCTAGAACCTTGCCCAAACCATCATACTCTTCCTCCAGCGATAGATAGTCGGCGGCAGAAAGAAGAGCAAAATCCAACCTTCCCGATTGAAGATGAGCCGCTACCTGAAACCCCTTCAACGGCTCCACCTGAACCGGCTTGTTCAACGACCGCTCAAGCGCCAGCCGCAAAGGATTCCACGGCGACCCAGTGCCAGTGAAATCCCAATTCGCCGGATTGAAGACACCCCTGTCACTGCAAACAATCCCAATGCGTAGAGGTCTTTCATAGGGTAAAAACGGGAGCTGTAGATTGAGTGGATTCAGAACTGAGAGAGAAAACCGCTCAGCCTGACAACCACCGATACAAAGTACTCCCGTGAAAAGAATGAACGACGCAGTCAGTCGATAGCCTCGTATCAACATAATCAGCCTCCCAACCCCCAAAAACACCCGCACGCTCCCCGCCAATCTCGGCCTCCGTCCTTCGCTTTCCCAGCCCACATGTTGCGCTCCCTCTCCTCCCCCTACACGACAACAACCAGAACATAACTACTATCGGACCGCAAGCGAGATTCGCACCACACTCATCCAACGACAGCACAACTCCCCCCGATGCTTACGCTGGCATCTCCATCCCTAAGCATTCACAGTAATCAGCATACTGCTTACGCAGGTCAGCAACCCGCATCGCACCCGACAAGTGCGACCACGGGAGAATCTCAGACATGGACCTGTCTCTATTCGCGTACCATCCAGGCTCGATTCCACACTCCTCGAAGGCCTGATTCCAGATCCTGGAATCGAAACAATCATCCCAACCATCGAATCGAGCCCCGAGCCGCCATGCCAACTCAACAACATTCCCCAAGCGCCGGTCTCCCCGAGCAAAAACGCCTTCCAGTACCGACCGCTCCACATTCGGCATCTTCAGCCGCACTGCCGATCGCCTCTCCTTGCTCAGCGCCCTCAGGCGCATCCTCGCCTCGTGGAAATACTCCGCTGAGGCCTGCCCAGACCATTGAAGTGGAGTATGTGGCTTGGGAACAAACCAGCCAACCGATGCGTTCACCGCCGCAGGCGCCGCACCAATCTCCGTACGTGCCAGAGAAACTCGGCGACTCAGTTCAAAAATCCCATCCACATCCTCTGGCCGCTCACCGGGAAAGCCAACCATGAAGTACAGCTTCACGCTCTTCCAACCAGCTCGAAACGCCTGCTTGGCGCCCTCAAGCAAATCTCCGTCCGTCACGCGCTTGCGAATCGCCCGACGCATGTCCTCCCGAGCGGCCTCGACTGCTAGTGTCAGACCGCTCTTTCGCACAGCGCTGGCCATTTGCGGCACACATGCCAGCATCTTATCCACACGCAATGAAGGAAACGCGATACTCACCCTTCTTCCAACAAATCGCTCATTCACCCTCCGCGCCAACTCCTCCAACCTTGGATAGTCAGAAGTAGAAAGCGACAGAAGACCTATTTCCTCACACCCGGTGGCTCGATAGCCAGCCTCTGCCAATTCCAGAATCTTGTCGATGCTTCTGGTCAACACCGGCTTCTTGGTATTACCGGCGTGGCAAAACCGACATGCCTGGGGACAGCCCCGCATGATCTCCACCGCGATTCGATCGTGAATGACCTTCACGTGCGGCACCAGTGGCTCAAGTGGAAACGGCGCGCCCTCAAAGTTGGCTGTTCGGCACCGCTGAACAACCATTGGCACGCCCTCTCGAACAGAACAAAAAGAGGTCAGCGTGCCATCCTTACCATAACCAGCCTCGTACAACGACGGCGCATACGCCCAGGGAAACCGTTCGGCCAAGAGCCGAACCATCTCCCGCCGCCCGATCCCAGCACGCTTATACTCCTTCACCGCCCCAACAATGGCAGTCAATGAGTCCTCGCCATCGCCCAGGACTATCAAGTCCAAGAAGTCCGCCATCGGCTCTGGGTTATCGGCCTGCGGGCCGCCGGCCAGGACGATTGGATCATCATCCCCGCGAGCATCCGAACGAAGGGGTACGCCGGCCAGATCGAGCAGGTTCAAAACACTCGTAAACGACAGCTCGTACTGCAATGAGATCGCCAAAAGGTCTGCACTGCGTGCCGGCTGCCTCGTGTCCCAGGTAAAAAGTGGTATCCCCTTCTGACGCATCACCCTCTCCGCGTCCGTCCAGGGGCAATAGACCCGCTCAGCAGTCACTCCCTCCAGCCCATTGCATAGCCAATAGAGAATCTGGCTGCCCAAGTGGCTCATGCCGATTGCATATGTGTCCGGAAAGGCAATCGCCACCCGCACCTCGGCTCTCTTCCAATCGCCGGGCCGAGGCAACTGATTCATCTCCCCGCCAATATACTGAGCCGGAGACGAAACGTAGGGAAGAAGCTCCTCACTCACCAATCCGCACAAGTCAGACATCGAAACCTCCGCAGACCAGGAGCACCTATACCTAATCACCTAGCCTGCCACGAGAGTATAACCTCCCCGACAGCGTACCAACAGCAGCTCGCCCGGTTCACCCAGACAGCATATGTTATCACCACCAGCCCGCTAGCGAGTTCCTAGCCTCAACTCTTACTTTCTGTTGCCATCTTCATTCAATAGGTGTACTCTATTGTTGTTGGGGCTGTGTGGTATGAAAAAAGCATACAAGAATCGACACTTCGATGGAGGTGACCCTGGTCGGTGCCTTTGCGCCCGCAAATACCTCACCGCTTTTACGCTCGTAGAGCTTCTTGTCGTGACGCTCATTATCTCGTTGCTCGTCGGCATCCTCCTCCCCTCCTTGCGAAAATCAATACGCCAAGCTCGATCCGCAGTGTGCAAAAGCAACCTCAAGGATCTTTACCGCTCTTTGGATATGTATCACACAGAAAACAAGGGATGGTTGCCGGCTGGTGATCCCAACGCTGTCGACCTGCCGCCGGAGCAGAGCTGGCCTGTTTTGCTTTTTGCGGATAATCCGGCAGGCCGATCTGTTCTTGTCTGCCCGGAAGACCCATGGGGAACAATCATCCGCAACAACATAACGCTCAACAGATTCGACTCGGCAGGTGTGACCAGCTACGGCTTGAACGACTTCATGGCCTCCAGTCCAGGTTCGTTTCTTCTTCACTGGGACAGATTCACTCCGAAGCGGCCCGGCGACAACATTCTCGTTGCCGATATGGGACCCGATTATGTCGTGCAACGTGCTACTTCCGGTACGACTATCCTGCCTTCGCGACACCGGGGCCTCCTCGGCGTGGATGATGGATACCGTCCGGGATCTCCCGCCACTCAACGGCAAGAGCCGTGGCTATCAGGCCGACATTCGTCGAAAATCAATGTCCTAACACATGTGGGCAATGTGAAGGAAGTCAACACCCTCCCCACCCTATCGCGACAGGTGAAGGTTTACTACCCCGCATGCGCTGCCCAGTTTTGTACGATGTGCTGTGACTTGGAAATTCCCCATTACTCCTTCGCCGAATCACAGACCTTCTGGTGGACAGGCTCAATACCTGCTCCTTAGGCCTCCTCACAATAGGGCACAATGGTTAGAGCTGCTCCCGATCGCGAACAGACCCGTACTGCACGAATCAGCCTCGCCAGCGCTTTCGGAGCAAGCGCCCTCGCTCTTCTTGTATGGATGTATATGAAGGAGCCACCACCCACTGTCCCGACACAGCGGACTCTTAGTAGTTTCCCCGTAACCTGGATCTGCGAGAAGAATCCCAATCACCGATTCATCGCCAACGGACGTTTTCAGTCACTACCATGCAGGGAGTGCGACGGCAGATGCTACATTCAGCTGACCTACATCTGCCCAGTACACAAGAATACGTTTGACGTTTTTGTTCAATTTGAACAGGTCCCGCCAGACGATCCCGCGAACGAACCTTCTGAACGCATTTCACTTTACCGACTGACAACGAGCTCCCCCTGGGTTGAGTACAAAGGAAACATCCCCTGCCCTGTACCGGGGTGCACCGCCATAACCAAACGTCCGAAGGGATCCTGGCAGGAACGCTCCGCAGCCAACACGCAAGACTAGAAAACCGCAAACGCCCATAACCCCACAAGCAGAAAGCGACCCGCCGCATCGAATGCCGTCCGCAGTAGCGCAGCCGCATCTCCAATACGCTGGACGGCCCACCTAAATGTCCGATAACCATTCCACCCAACCATTACCAATAAAGGGTCAATCAACATCGCAGAATTCAACCACTTCAGTTGGACGCGATTCCAACCGATGCAACGTTTGGAAATCTGATTATTAGCTTCGGGTCGACCCAGACCCCTGTTTGTTCAGGGAGAGAGTTCAAATGGACGTTAGATTGATCAACCCGTTCGTACAGTCCGTCAAGCGGGTCTTCGAAACCATGGTCCACGTCAAAATGAATGTGGGCAAGCCCTTCTTGAAGGGGGACCGGGTTTGCAGCGCAGATGTGTCGGGGATAATAGGCTTCTCCGGTGACGCTGCCGGGTGCGTAGTGCTCAGCTTCGCCAACGATGTAGCCTGCAAGGCAGCCTCCCAGTTCGCTTGCACGGAGATAGACGGAAACCATCCGGACTTCGCCGATGCCATAGGTGAACTCGCAAACATGGTCGCGGGGAATGCAAAGAAGGAATTCGCCGACCTCAATATCCAAATCTCCCTGCCCAGCGTGGTCATCGGAAAACAGTTTGTCGTCAGCAACTCCAACACTACTCCGAGAATAGTAATCCCGTGCACCTGCGAACTCGGGGAAATCATCGTAGAAGTGGCGATGGAGTTGGGAACAATCAATGAAGAGAGGAAGGCCGCGACGGCCGTTGCAGGAGCAAACTCATGAGAGTAATGCTTGTAGACGACTCCAGAACCATACGGAATATCCAAAAAAACGTGTTGGCCCAATTGGGACACACGGATATCCTGGAGGCTGGCGACGGAGTGGAGGCGCTCGCCCTGCTTGAAAAAACAGCTAGTGATAGCTCTAAGCCGGAGCTGATTCTCATTGATTGGAATATGCCCAATATGGATGGGATCACGCTTGTCAGGAAGATCCGCGAAACCGACAAGGTCACGCCTCTCATAATGTGTACGACCGAAGCACAGAAAGACCGCGTGATTGAAGCCATAAAGGCCGGCGTCAACAACTATGTGGTCAAGCCCTTCAACGTTGAATCACTTGCCGAGAAAATCGACCAGACTATGGCCAAAGTGGCAGCAGGGTGATGCGCCGTACTAAACCGGCCAGCCCTGAGCCCCAACTAGCTTGACGAACCGGCAAGGAATCAGAGGGATTTCCACTATGCCGGTTCGTTGCTTTTGGATCAACATCAGTACCTGAGATTCCTCACCGCCAACCGGGATAACCATCAACCCTCCTGTCCGAAGCTGATCTTTCAACATCTCCGGGACCTCCGGCGCACCCGCAGTAACCAGGATCCGATCATACGGTCCGTATTCACCGTATCCGCGACTGCCGTCCCCAACTCTGCAGTGCACATTCCCCAGCCCTAGCAGTTCGAGCCTCTGCTGTGCCGACGACACCAAAGCCCCGTCGCAATCCATGCTGTACACTTCACCACCAAGCAAACCTAATATCGCAGACTGATACCCAGTCCCCGTACCCACCTCGAACACCCTGTGATCCGACTCACAACGCAAGTGCTCACTCATGTACGCCACTATGTATGGCTGCGAAATGGTCTGACCAGGTCCCACCGGCAAAGGACAATCGTCGTAGGCACGCTCCCGGTGCGCCTCTGGAACAAACAGCTCTCTCGGTATCCGCCGAACAGCGTCCAACACCCGAGCGTCCAAGACTCCTCGAGCGATAATCTGCTCGCAGACCATCTCCTCACGACGCTCCCGCGAGCGGTCAACAAGGGCTATTCCGGTCTTGTTCGCCAAGAATCATCACCTCCAGTAACTATCCTTGACACCAGCCGATTGTTTCGGTTGATATGGGCATCGCCGCAACCGAAAACATGCGCGCTTGCTCAATCTACACCATAACCAGCGAGCCGCACATCCAAAAGCAGGCGATGATACGGTCAACCGGATACGTTCAACGAAAGAGGGCAGCATTGTCGCATGCATCGCAGACACCGAAGACAGTGGTCAATCACACTCAACGCCACCTCAAAACTCCAACTGCCGATAATCCAGAAGGAAAACCAAGTGCACAATCGATACTCTCCGCAACAAGAACGATTCGACAGCCGAACCAAGAACCATGGCCATAAACGTTAATACGAAATCTTCCGGAATCATCACGCTCACCACCGACTTCGGCATGCGCGACCATTATGTCGCCTGCATGAAAGGCGTTATTAAGCAAATCTCACCCCTCGCCACCATCATCGACGTCACTCACGATATCGAACGGCACAACATCCTCCAAGCAGCCTTCGTCCTCCGCCACACTGTGCCCTGGTATCCTCCGGGGACGATACACGCAGTCGTTGTTGACCCCACCGTCGGAACTGCACGAAAAATCATCGCCGCACGGTACAACGGCCAGACCATCGTTGCACCAGATAACGGCCTTCTTAGCTTCGTTCATCACGAACTAACCCTGGAAGAGGTGCGAGTGGTCAAAGACCCTCGCTTCGCACTGAAAGCAGTCTCCCCAACATTCCAAGGAAGAGACGTCATTGCACCGGTAGCCGCACATCTGGCCAATAACACAAACATAGCCGAAATCGGTCCCCCGCCTGACCACCTTGAGATTCTCAAACTCACCCACGACCACGAAATCACCTCTACCGGCATCAGAGGACGAATCATCTTCATCGATGCCTTCGGAAACCTCATTACCAGTATCGAACACGCCGACTGCGCAGCCATACTCAAGACCAACCCAAATGCCCAAGTCCTGATAGACAACAGATCTGTCGGACACATCCGCACGACCTTCGCAGAAGTTCCTGTGGGCGCCCCCATTGCTATTGTGGGAAGCACAGGCCATCTCGAAATCGCTGTGAACCAGGGAAGCGCCAAAGCACTCTTCCAGCCGAACCCTGACACGATCATCGAAATCCGCTAAGAAAAAACGGAGAATATTACTCCGGCCACTCTTGACCTGTCTAACGCTTCACCCTTTATCATCTCCTCCTGACAGTTATTAAGGCGGAGGACGATGGTCATGCCAAGAACAGACATCACAATCGGAGCTCTCGCAAGAGCCTCTGGTCTGGCCCGCAGCACGCTTCTCTACTACGACCGCCTTGGTTTGCTCACTCCCACAGGAAGAACGGCGGGCAACTATCGGCTCTACTCTAAAGAACAGGTCGAACGCCTGAATCAGATCCGCCAATACCGTCGCATGGGCATTCCTCTCAAGGAAATCAGCAGGCTCCTCATAGACGGAAATACCAGAGCTTCTGCCGCCATCCTCAAACGCCGTCTGCAGAACCTTGAGCAGGAGATCATCCACCTTCGAAGGCAGCAGCGCTGCATTGTTAATATCCTTGAACAAACTGAACTACGAGAGGAAATCGACATGATTACCAAAGACAAATGGGTGGCCGTGATGAGCGCTGCCGGACTTACAGAAGAAGACATGAGCAACTGGCACATCCAGTTCGAGAAAATGGAGCCGGACGCTCATCAGGAGTTCCTTGAGTCATTGGGAATAGAACAAAAGGAAGTCGCCAAAATCCGTGAATGGTCACGAAAAGGAAAACACTAGCCCGATTGCTATATCAGTCTTTCAACTAGAGCAAGCTCTATCTAAGTGTGGCGGCTGAACGCCTGTTTTCTCCGGTAGATTCCGGGACGCGAACGCTACATGTAAACGGAGCTTGCTCCAACATCTAACCGGCGGGGTAGTCGCAAGACTGCCCCGCCTCCGCGCGCCCGCAGTTAAACCGGGAAGAACAACCCAAATACACAACTACCCATTCTCTAATTTGATATTTAATACAAACAACACTAACCTATGCCCCCTAAATTAATCTAAACGCGGCAGCGTAGCGCGTTAATCGCCCGGGCGCAGTATCGGGCAATAAACTTCACCGAAGAGGATCGAAGCTCAGAAACCACCGTCAAGCAAAGCTTGCTCAGGTCAAAAGATAGGGGGAAGACTGGAAACAAACCAGCATAGCGCAACCTCTTACCCCCGGGAGGTGACGCCATGCCGATTAGCTCTATGTCACAACGAAGGAGGTCCTAAATGAAGACACAGCAGAAGTTCCGCTGTGCGCAGCACACCGCATACCTTTCATCAGCAATCGCGATCTCAACCGTTCTAGCTCTTTCCGGTTGCCAACAGCCCAGTACACAACAGAACAACGATGACCTCAACGACTGGGTCTACAACCCCATCACCACTCACTACTACAAGCTCACCGACACCGGTTCCTGGACCGAAGCCGCCGCCCAAAGCGTCACCAACGGCGGATACCTAGTCACCGTCAATGATGCCACGGAGAACGCCTGGCTACTTGCTACCTTCGCTCAAGCGACGGAGGCTGCGGATGGTCTGTGGATCGGGCTCTCGTGCGACTCTGCTACGACCCCTCAATGGAATTGGGTAAACAACGATACGTATGAGTACACCAACTGGGATGACAGTGAGCCTATGACCGGCAATGATCGTGCGGCGCTGCTCGGAGTCACCGATGGCCTCTGGAGCACCCTCTCCCCGGCTCTAACCAACCGCCCCGGAATCATTGAGCGAGACACCACAGACACATCTTCGAACAACAACCTGAACGGAGATAGCAACGCCGCTCCCCTCACCATGCGCTTCACTCACACCGGAACACTGGAGTCCACGTCCTCTACTCAAGATCTCTCAGTCACTTTCGATGGAACAGGGACATTCACGGCAGAACCTAATGAAACAACAACAGTAACCATTAACTACGAACAGGCTGCGGAGTTCACCAACAAACCAACAAGTGACGGTGAACTCATCTCCTATGAGCCCTCGTCCTTCACTCTCTCCGGAACCCTCGTTTGGGAAATAACCTATATCGCCGATGAAAACGGGACCTGCTTCCGTGTCAGTTCGACTATTGGCGATACCGACACGCAGACGGTTGATGTGACTATCATCTCCCCCGATGGCACACTCTCTTTGGACCCTGAAACGTTCACGACTTTTGACGGAGACCTCGGAGGAACATTCGCCCCCAACGAAACTTCAGGAGAAGACCGCTGCACTGCCCCCTATGTGTGGACCAGTCAATTCGATTCCTCCGGACAGGATCCCGCCGGTTCTTGGATCAGGGATCTGACCATCACGCTTGAAGTAATCAGCGGTAGTTGATTCCTCTTGGCTTCACTTTGGTAGGATCAACCAAATTGGGCGTTTCTCCGCCCGCAAAACTATTGCCGGCTCAATGGAGAAACGCCCAACTACTTCCTTCCTTCATACCAACCTCACCAATACGCCGGACACCACACAGGGAGATCAGCGCCACAATTGAAGCAACGATGCTTCCTCGCTACGATCCATCATTACTGAAAGAGAGTACGTCATCGTAAGGAAACGCTGCTGTGCACGACTCACCCTCTCAGCAAAACCCTGATCCCTCACCAATAACACAGACGCCTCAACTCTCACTTGCCGAAACAGCGCAGCCATGCTGCCCCATCTGCAATTCACCTACCTGCAAACCACGCACACCGCTGCTCCTATACGGTCAAAGTGTGTGCAGGAAATGCCGCCGGACCTTCGCGTAGCTCAGACGTGTTGCCTGGGTAGTCGACCTGGCCCTCTTCAACGCGGCAGGAGTTGCCCTATCCGTGATCTTCGTATCGATCTTCGCTGGCAAAGAAGGCTTCTGGCCTGAGATCACACTTCTGCTCACCCTGCTTTCCTTCTCCCTCAAGGACGGATTCAATGGTCACTCGCCAGGCAAAGCACTACTGGGCTTGCAGGCCGTGAAGACTACAAACCTCGAACCCATTGGCTTCTCCCTCTCCTTTCGGCGTAACCTTTCCATTCTCGCGACCGACCCGCTTCGCTGGATCCCCATTCTGCTGCCCTCGATCTCTCCAGACACGTCCTTCATCTTGTTCCTGGCCTTCGCCAACCCCATTATACTTATTGCCTTCGCTTATCGTCTGAGAAAAGGACCTCGATGGGGAGATTGCTTCGCGGAAACCATGGTCATCTGGAAGAAATACCGTCACTGTGTACCGTTTGACACGAGAGGAATCCTCTGCCAGAACTGCAGCTACAATCTGACAGAAAACGTCTCGGGTGTGTGTCCCGAATGCGGCACACCCATCAGGTAGGAACGAAACCGACCGCAAGCTTCGCTATCAATCGCAGCATGTGCACCAGCGCGTGTAGGCCACGCATGCCCTCAAACCTGCTTTGCCTGACAATACAATTGGTGCTCCAACCAGCTAAGTGCTATACAATAACTCGCATGAAATCAACGAAAACGCTACTACCGCTGCTCCTCAGTGGACTCGCCACTGCCACATTCATGCTCTTGCCCGGCTGCTCCGGGCTCTCCTTCTCCGAGGAATGGACGGAACGGCAGGAGCTGGGAGCAAACACACTCGCCGGTTACTGGTCCGGAGTTTGGCACGACGAACGCAATGGGTCACAAGGCCGGCTTCGTTGCATAATTCGCCAAGAGATTTCCGAACACTACAATGTCTCCCTCTGCATCCCAGTATTGCTTTTTTACCCATCAGTGCAGACAACAACATTCCAGACTATCGAAAGAGGGAACCTCTTCCACTTCTCCGGCATCGTGGAATCCGGCCTGCTGTGGAATAACGAATACGAGTACAAGGGAAAAGCAACAAACGACAGGATTTACGCTACTTTCCAATCAGCCTCTCGGCAGGGAACGGTCGAACTTCAACGTTCACCGTAACCATCAACATTCCATCGGCCTGCACTGCAAGCAGATAACGCAGAAGTCGCACTCGTGTGCAGCGTAATTGCTCAACACGATCTCATTCGATAGCGATGTAAGTCAAAGCGTAGCGCCAAACACCAAGAATTCACCAGAGAAAGCCTGACATCAGACGCTACGCTCGAATTGAGCTTGCTCCAAGCTTTCGTTTCTTGCCGGCCAAGGAACATTAGCCGGCGGTGACCGAAGCAGCCACCTTGGAATACAACTCGCTGAATTTCGCAGACCATTCTTCGACCATGGCGGCAGCGGCATTCTGATCAGCGGCGAGATACTGTCTTCCCAAATCCAACATCTGTTCTTCCGGCAGCGGAGGAGCACACAGCATCTGTACCTGCTCCGGATTCATACCAGCGTCGATGATCTTCATCCACGTGTTCTGCAAAGCTATATGATTCTTACCCGTAGCCGCTTCCACCAGAACCAGCAATGCACCAGCCTGCGCTTCCGCCTTGGCTAGATCAAGGTGCAGGCCGAAATCCGTCTCGAACGGGTTTTCCTTAACTGCCAACTTATCTGCAAACTTCTCATATACTGTCGGATCTATGGGATAGTGATAAAGCGTATCGCTTGAATACTCCAGAGCATCAGCGCGGGCGCACCATAGCAGCTGCCCTTTCTCGCTGAAACAGAAACGAACAAACTGCTCTGCCAACCCCACATCCCTGGCCGTGCGCAGAACCGACAACACAGCGGGCGTAGCTACCGTTGCTCCCGCCGGGTTGATATAGCTCATCTCTCCACCACTCGCATCAACACGAGCAAGTCCATCAAAATTCACACAGAACCCGGCCAAAAACACACCATTGCCAATATGGTTCAGAACATCCCGACTGCCGCCCACGATAGCCCGAGAGTTGGCCATCATCCGCAACAACACAGGCCAACCTTTTTCCCAACCAAGACTCTGCAGCGTGAAAACCATCGCCTGACGATGACTCCCACTGGCCTCAGGGTCAGCCATACCTATCCAACTGTAATATTGCGGGTCCGCAAGGTCTGACCAAGTCCCCGGAAACGATATACCACGCTCCGTACAACAACGTTTGTTCACCAGCAGCCCAATACTTGATAAACCAGTCGCAAACCACTGCCCCTTCTCATCACGTGTCGGCAGACCATTGATTGCGGCCGGTATATTCGTGAGAACATCGCCAAGCTCCAACGGCTGACACTGCCCCCTCTTGGCTAATACCGCATGATCAGTTACGCCTCCACCGAACATAATGTCGGGTACTCTGCGAACAGGACCGTCAGTATGCTCGGAAAAGATCTGATCAACGTAATCCACGCACAACGGTGTGCCCAAGACTATCCATTCAACCTGCACATAATCACCGGTCCTGCTGAAGTACCAATCCGAGAACCCATTCTCGAAAGCCTCGCGAATGTGAGAGTTGTGAGGCGTGATGATCGTCAGTCTCTCCGTGACCGCAATGGGAGCAGCCGGCTCCACTGGCGGAGCCTCCGGTGTGCAACCGAAACCAAAAACCAGCCAAGTGAAGAAACCTATAACTATAAGCCACAGTACACTGCTTGAGCTGTTTTGACTGTCCATCGTCAACCTCTCTACTGATTCGGGGTATCGCAAGGCAAACGCGCGAGCCCTTATTGCGGAATACCAAGCCCACTGCAAAACCAAAGCTCGGTAGGGACGGCTTTGCCCTCAATATCGACTGAACATCCGATTCTCTTGACGGCAACCCGATACGCGCACAACACACCAGGATCGTATTAGACCCGAACTCATCAGTGAATGTCAATGATCGACGACGCCACTCCGCGCAAATGCACGCGAAAAAGCAACCAGCCACAACTCAACAGGCTAACGCCGGCGCTTACCCTTATCACGCGAACTGCGCAGTTTCTGAGCTTCCTCCGCCTGCTTCTGCAGCTTCTCAAACAAAGACGGCCCGCGACGTGGCTTCTTGGGCTTGGCAGGCTTCGGCGGCCCACTGTCGCCACCCTTCACATCCCGATTAGCTATATGCTTACGAATATAGACCTGCTCAATAGCGCCAAACAGTGAACTGGTCATGATGTATAAGTTCAACCCGCTCGGGAAACTGTAGAAGATCACAATCATCACCAACGACATGTACGGCATGATCTTCTGCATCTGCTCCGCCTGCTCACTCTGAGCTGTCTTGGGAGCGTCCACAGCCTTCTTAGCCTTAGGCATAAGCTTCTGTTGAGCAAACATCATCACCCCCACCAGAATCGGCAGCAGATGAAATGCCTCCAGCTTTCCAAACAGCGGCTGATCAAACGAAATGAGCGTATCGGGTGCTGTAAGATCGTCTATCCAAAGACAGAAGCCCTCACCCCGCATCGCCACGTTGTTACGCAACCCCGTGTACAACGCCACCCAAATCGGCATCTGCAAAAGCATTGGCAAGCATGACAGAATCTGCCCAAAAGGATTCGTACCCTCCTCCCGATACAGCTTCATCGTCTCTTGCTGAATCTTCTGCTGATCGCCAGCATGCTTCTTCTTAATCTCCTCCATCTTCGGCTGCAGCTTGGCCATATCCTGCTGCATCTTGACCATGCCAACCTGCGTTCTCCTCGTCAAAGGATGAAGAAGACCGCGAACAATAATCACCAGAATGATGATCGCTACGCCAAAGTTGTGAACAATCGAATTCAGCCAGTTGAGCAACTTCACCATCAGGTCTGCCAAGAAGCTGAACGTGCATGTTGTGTAGCCCTCCTTGATCTGAGCCAGGTAGTTGCGCGCCAGATAATCTTGATTCTGCTCGCTCTCGAATACATCGCGATCCTTAGGACCAAGATAAAGCTGATCACGCATCACGCTCGTCGCATGTGGTTCTACCCGTAACTCCCGTGACACAATCCTAAGTGTCACGTCATCAGTAGACTTGGCCTTCCCATCCAGGTCCGTGGCATCAACACCACCGATCCGCTTGGCAGCTATCTCCCCTTCCTCGCCAACCGGACAAACAGTGCAGGAAAAATACAAGTTGCCCCCGCCGCACCATGCCAACCCCTCACCCGCAGAACCGTCCGCCCGATACAGAGGCAACAATCGCTCGGTCTTGCCAACCTTGGCAAACGGAGTCGCCTCCATACCCACAACTCCACCACCATCGATCGTCGCGTAGAAGAGCTTCTGATCCGGACCAAATCCCCCCTCTGATCTAATGCCCACAGGACCGCGCTCAGTGACTATCACCGAATGAACTTCATCAGACAGATTCTCAATCTCCATCGAGACATTCAGATCATGACGGCCGGAGCCGAATGATTGAGTCGGCAACTCATACCTTCGCACCAACTCCAGAATAGGTGACTCACCGTCATTGATCGTGACTGCAAATTCAACCAACTCAGCATCAGACGCCTCGACCCGCCTCACCCGCCACGGCACTTGACCGAGAGCCACCTCTCTCCCGTCTTCCAAACTTATCAGCTCAACCTCGAAAGAACGCCAGTAGCTATCGATGGCCCCCAACTTCTCTATGGGAGACAGAAGACGGTACTTCTCCTCCGCTTGCAGCCGCTCAAGATGGTCAGAGAGCTCAACGTGATCAATGCTCGCACCCAAGTTCGACAAGTGGACGGCCATCCGGTATGGACTCTCAGGCCCCCCCTCAGTGCTGCCGATCGATACTATCTCCGCCTCCTCTGCACCGCCGACAGAAAGGTCACCGCTCCCGCCTGCCACATTCGCCACCGCAGCAGTTGGAGCAATACCCTCAGGTTCTCGAGCCGGGGGAACTACATCATCCTGATGAACATGACTGACCGTTTGGCTATCCGGCGAAACTTCATGAACCGGCGGTGGCCAAATCCGCTGCGCCACAAACGTCCATGCAAGAAACACCAACAATGCCCAAAACAGAGCACGGAGTAGGTTACTGTTGTCCATGATACTCCAAGGTAACTCGGGAACGTGGCCGCAAGCCTCAATCCCTAAAAACCGACTCTAATCACAATAAGACGGAACTAATCTGAAAGCGTGAAGACCGGCTACCGCCCTTCAAGAAGGCGCAAGCCGAGGAAATCGTCCAAATCCGGCTGATCCAATGTTTTCTGTACCGCCTTCTGGATGTCGTACTCCAAACGAATGAACTCGATGGTCGCAATGTATCCGGCATCATCAGGATCAACGCTACCACCAGAACTATCATCCGGATACGGAACCTTCTCACCCTTCTCATGTGCAACCACAAAACATGCACGCACATCTCGATCACGTGGCTGCCCCACACTGCCTACGTTGATAATCACCTTCTCCTCATCAGTGATAGTGCAAAAATCAGGATCGGGTAATTCCGCAGGTGGGTCGAAATAAGGGTCATCCAAGAACACACCAGGCACGTGAGTATGCCCCACCGCACACGCGGCATGGTGCAACTCCAACCGCTCAAAATTCGCCTCGATCTTGCCCGGGTTTGTGTAAACATCCTCCGCGAACAAATACTCATTCACCGGCCGACGAGGCGACGCGTGAACCAATAGCAACTTGCCGGCCTCCGCACGGATCGGAAGCCTGCCAAGAAACTCCCAACGTCTATTACGCGCCGCCTTGTTAGGCTCATCCTCGAACAACTGACGAGTCCAATAGCAGGACCGCTCCGCGCTAACGTTGAAGTTGGATGGCTCATAGAAACAAGCATGGTCGTGATTCCCGCAAACCGTCGCCTCAACTCGGTCGATTATCAAATCGAGGCATTCACGAGGACTGGGACCATAACCCACAATGTCCCCAAGGCAATAAACCTTCTCTATCCCCCGACGATCAATCTCGGCGAAGACCGCCTCCAGAGCCTCAAGATTGCCGTGTATGTCTGAGATTATCGCAAACACGAAAACACTACCTCTTTGCGACGATTCAATATCGCCTTGAGCCAATCCTCACCGAAACGGCCAACCCCTCCCTCAACCGAGCTGCCGATGCTATGCCCTGCACCATGCCCAGTCAACAAGGATGAGGCCAGACCGACGGGATCATACAAGAGAAGACTCCCCCCGCCCAACCCACACAATCTGCACCCAGCACTTCTCCGCCAAACCTATCGTCGAACATGGAGAGCTCGACCAAATCCAACACGACTCGGATCAGCTCAAACCAAGCCTCCCCCTGGCAACCTTCACCGCCTCCGCCGATGCGTCGCAACCCAGCCACCGCCTGCCCAAACGATTGGCCACAACCAGAGTCGTTCCACTTCCACAAAAGAGGTCGGCCACCACCTCACCTGGAACGCTGCTGGCCTCGATTATCCTCTCCAACAGAGCCTCCGGCTTCTGCGACGGGTACCCCACCCGCTCACGAGACACCGTAGACAGAAACGGTAGCTCCCACACATCAGTCAAAACCGGACCCGCCGGATTGAAGTGCAATCGCCCTTTGCGCGTCACTTTGTAAGGATGCCCCTTCTCGTCATACTTAAGACCATCCGTCCGAAACTCTCCGTCGCGCTGAACGTTGAACGTGTGCTTGCCCAGCTCCTTCGCCCACACCAGAATCGTGTCGTGCTTCCGCGCAAACCACCTCCTCGATGTTCCCCCCGTGCGGTAACTCCAGATGATCTCGTTCAGAAAATTCTCAGCCCCAAAAACCCGATCAACCGCAACTTTGATGTAATGGCTTGTTCGCTGATCCAAATGAACGTAGACACTGCCGCTGGAACGCAATAAACGATGAATCGCCACCATGCGCTCGCTGATGAACTCCACGAACGATTCAACACCACCCGCCCAGCGATCGTCGTAACTGAGACCGGCCGCCTGAAGACGAACCTTGTTGGTCATGAAAGGAGGATCAATGTAGACAAGATCAATGCACGCGTCCGGAAGATCCGCAGCCCACTGCAGATTCTCTGCACACTCCACCCGCCCCAGATAGTCGGCAAGAGCACGATTCATCAATCGTCACTCAGCGCACCTCAAATACCGAACGCACAAGCAATGCACATACGTCGGATATACTATCACCCAGTGGGCAAAACTCAACACCCTGACAATACTCACCTCACCAAAGCATTGATCCCTTTGCCGACTTTCGTAATCCTATAACCCTCACCATTCAATTCCACCGTGCATCCCGTCTCCTCCAAGGCCAGCAGGTAGCGAAATACCGTACGCCTGCTCATCTTCAGCTTCTTCTCCAACGAAGAAATCGGCATGCTCCCTTTGCGAAGCATGGAGACCATCTCAAACGGAACGCCATAGGCTTCCTGAAACAACCTGCTGTAGATATCCTTTCCCCCTGCACCCAACTGTGACGGCTTCACAACAGAAGCAAGCACCCTGCAGTCCTGCTTGGTAATCGTACGCACTGGCTACCTCCTACAGCAGACGAATCTCATGGTGTACTGGCAAACAACTATCGGATTATGACACATCGATTCAAACGTTTCAATCTTACCGGTATGTAAAAAAACTATCCATGTTTCCACCAATGAGGTATACATTGCATATTGCCAATTGCGAAATAAACATCCCTTTGCGAGCATGACATGAAATGACACACACCAACACGAGACAACCTCCTCGCTCCGCTCACAACAGGCCCGCCCCAACCATCACATCGAAACCATCTCACACCCATCGCGAATTTCACGAACACAACGCGCCTCCCTCATAACAACATGCAAAACAATGGGTTGCGTCTCCCTACAGAAAGAGGGCTCTTCCCTCTCACACCCACACCCCCGCAAACAGATCCCTCCTCGCTCTCCAATGCCTGCTGCCCCCCGCCAGCCCCTACCCGCCGCAACGCCAAATCAAGTCTCCCTCCCTACCCAACCAAACCGTCCCTTCAGCTTCGCCTCCACAAGTCCGATAAACATTCACCGAAGGCACGACCAAAGCGAGCAACCGCGCACCCCTGTCAGAGCGTTACCGGTCCAAGCGTCGCATCAAACAATGAGAATCCGCCGAAAACAGCTACCCACCATACGATTCGCCTTAATAGATCCTATTTTAAATTAAAATATCCATAAGTTAATTGATTAACTATGCCGTTAAGCATAAAGTGTCGCATCGCAACAATAACCGCCTCAGGTTTCAGATAAGGAGAACCATCGTGAACATCCTGGACAGCCGTTCCCACCTGCGTGACTTCCTCGAGATACCCTACGAGCAGTTAGAGGAACTCAATCTCCAAGCAAAGGCTGCCCGTATCGAACGCCAGGATCCGGAGACCATCGCAGCTGAACGATGCAAGTACCTCGCCGACGAAAAACGCATCAAGGCTGTAACCGTCTGCTTTACCGACCTCGAAGGTCGCCTACACATGCTCGACTACGACAAGAAGTTCCTGCTCAAGTCCGGCGACAATCTGACCTTCGATGGATCGTCCATACGCGGATTCACCGATATAACTGAGTCCGACCTGAGACTCGGAATAGACTGGACCTCCTTCTACTGGCTTCCAGCAGACATCTTTGGCCCTGGAAAAGTAGTCGTCTTCGGCCACATACTCAGCCGCGATGGCTCCCCTTTCAACGCAGACTTCCGCGCTCGACTCACCGGTCTCTGCGACGAAATCCGAGCCAAGGACAACTTCGTGGCCAACGTCTCCGCAGAAATCGAGGGATTCCTATTCAACGGCCGCGATGCTGAACGTCACTACCACGAAACAGGACGCTTCGAGCCAATATCAACCGGTGGCTACTACCACTCACTACCACAGGATCCTCTCAGACAGTTCATCGACTCGGCCGCTGAAGTGCAGAGGGCAATGGCTTTCGGTAACGAGAAGGATCATCCGGAGGTTGGCCCATCACAGTTCGAAATGAACTTCAGCTATGCGCCGGCTTGCATAGCCGCCGACCAGATCCAACTCTACAAGTTGATCTGTCGACAGGTGGCAGCACGCATGGGCCTGACCGCATCCTTCCTGCCCAAGCCCATCACTGGTATCAATGGCAGCGGCATGCACACTAACATCTCAATCGGCTGCAACGAAAGGAACCTGTTCCATGACGCCAACGGTGAAGATGGAATCTCGCCAATGGGCCATAGCTTCGTCTCCCGCATTCTTAATGCCGCCGATGATCTCTGCCTGATACTTAACTCCAGCGTGAACGCCTATCGACGCCTGGATCCCAACTACGAAGCCCCGAATGAGATCAAGGCATCCGCCGTGAACCGTTCAGCCATGATTCGCATTCCGTACGGAAACGAAAAATCGGCTCGCATCGAGGTCAGATCAATCGCCCCAGACGCCAACCCATACATGCTTATCTACTCGCTGCTCAAGACCGGGTTGACAGGAGAGGAACCAGCTCCGGCAGAGACGGACAAGAGACCCCGCACAAGAGTACTGCCGGATAACATCCTCTCGGCCATCAGACTCTTCAAAAGAAGTAATGTTAGCCCCGCACTGCTGGGAGAGGACATTCACGCCAAGTACGTAGAGTTGAAACAGATGGCCGCTGACCGCTGCCCCAAGGAACTCGGCAAGCGAATCAAACGTAGTGAAATCATATTCCACCACGAAGTCACTAATCAGATGCTCTGGAGCACCTTCTGATGTAATCCGTACCTAACGCGCTGTAAGTCTAAAAACGGCCTCAAACATCGAGAATCCACCGGAGAAACCGGGGCTCAGCAGACGCGACATTTAACCGGAGCTTGCTCTAAGGGTAAACCCACAATCTACTCGTCCCTTATTCGCGGAGCCTGCAGGAAATTCCTGCGGGCTCTGCTCTTTGCACAGAGCACTGCTCATCCGACCGTAGCATCAAACGCTGAAAGTCTACCGGAGAATACCGGGGCCAGACACCACACTTGGATAGAGCCCGCTCCACGCAACGACTCACTCAGCAGAAACATCTCCGCCACTCTGTTGAAGATGCACCCGCAACTTAGCTATTGAAGCCGCGTCCAAACGAGTCAGACGATTCTGTACGGCAATTCCCATGCTCCGAGCCGCTTCCACCACGACCCGTGGTTTCACTCCGAGCTCAGCTGCCAACTCGTATACCTTCAATGTTCCTCGCATCCTATAGTTTTGTAAGTCTCAACTCAGCGTCGAATATCAAGAATCTGCGGGAGAAAACCAGCCTCAGACGCGACACTTGAGTGGACCTTGCTCCAACCATCCGCAACTCGCTAATATCGAAAATGCTTGATCGCCTCGCCCTGCTCGTCGATGCGCGTCATGGCTTCAATCCCGATCTGCAAGTGAAGATTGGCCCAATCACGCGTCACCTGCGCATCACTCTCTTCGGTCTTGATGCCATCAGGAGTCACGGGGACATCCGATACCAACAGCAACGCCCCTCGAGAAATCTCATTGTGGTGACCGACAATGAATATCGTCGCCGTCTCCATGTCAATGGCAATCGCCGTCATATTGTGCAGTTTGTCGAGAAACCCCTTATCATGCTCCCACACTCTGCGGTTTGTGGTATACACAACGCCGGTTCGGTACTCCAGACTCCTCGCCGAAATCTTGTCCGAAACGAATTTGTGCAGCTTGAACGACGGCAGCGCCGGCACCTCCGGAGGATAGTAATCGTCGGAAGTACCCTCTCCTCTTATTGCCGCAATCGGCAAAATGAAATGCCCGATCTCCGTCGTTCGCTTCAGACCACCGCATTTACCCAGAAACAAAACGCCCTTGGGTTGGCGAGCTGTTAGCAAATCCATTATTATCGCTGCGTTGGGAGAACCAATACCGAAATTGACTATACTCAGACCGCCTGAGTTCGTGCACGCCTGCATCGGCCGGCCTTCACCATACAAAGTGCATCCGAACTGCTCGGCGAAACTGACTACGTAATTGCTGAAATTCGTCAACAGAACATAGTCACCGAATCGATCCAAAGGCATGCCCGTGTAACGCGGCAGCCAGTTGCGTGCAATATCCACCTTGCTGGGCACAACAACACTCCATCGTTAAGAGATTATGTCGGGGGCGACAGACCGCTAACAGCCTCCTCCATCACCAAAGAATAACAACTTCTGCCCTTACCACCACTCACGCCCGCTCAACCGGATACGTCCACCCCAAAAACGTCTCAATCTGCAAGCCACAAACCTCCAGTTCGCTTCAACCACCCCACTATCATGTCGGCCGCACCACCCACATCATCATCCGAAACGTCCACCTCCAACACCGGAAGCTGTGAGTCGCCCACAACCTTCGCCATCTCCTCCTGCTCATCGATGAATCGCTGCAAACTGTCGTACTGCCTGGGGTTGCCAGATACTTTCAGCCGCGCCTCCCGGGCAACCTCAAACGACGACGACGAACGCCGGCAGAAAACCAACCGAAACCCAAGACGCAACAGCCGCTCTTCCAACCATCGAAAATCGTAGTCCCTGCCACACTCTTGCCGCTGATAAACTTGCGTGGAAATATGAAACCGATCGACTATCCACGAATAGTATTTCTGCAACTCAAACAACCTCGCCCACGTGCGATATGTCTCCAACGCACGATCCTCTTCCTCCGCATTGAAGTTAATCAACCCCCTACCCCACGGAACATTGGTAAAAACACACCACTCGCCCGAAATCAGCGGCGAATGATAACGGTACTTCCTCGGGCCGACATAACCCGGGTGCTCATTCAATGTAAATGCTATCTCCGTCTTGTGCGTCAACCTCGTGCCCTCCAAAATCACCTTCGGGCACATCTTACTTGGTTGGTGTTTGCCTAATGTTTCTTTCAATGACACTGCCTTGCTGCTCTCTCGTAACATAACGTGGTCAACCTCAGATGTTGGTGACGCTCGGCTAGACACAGAGGATGTACAACACAAAAAACAACACGCCCATCGCCCCGCCAATCACCCGCGCCACTTTGGCCATGCCCACCGAACGGCCACTGACAATCGCCCGATCACAAACCAAAAACGTGAACCACACCGTCGCCAGGGTTATGCCCGCACCGAGCAAACGAAGTGGATGGCCTCACCCGTAACCCGCCACAAAATACAAACCCAAAACAGGCAGAAAGCTCACCGCCAGTGCCAGCCTACCGTCCATGACAAGCCTCCTTCAAACACAACAATACACAACTCAATGCCCACTGACAAACACTCACTTCGCCGCCCCAACCACTATCATTTACTGGCGGACAGTTGTATTTGTCCGCAACCGAAGCTTGCACAAGACAAAAACCACGTAGAGTACTATCATGCTCACCGTTATCTATCATCCGTAACGCCCTCACGAGAAGGAGTGCGAAACCTTGTCAATGAAGAACATCCTTACCGCCGCCTGCATATGCCTGGCCCTGCTGGCAATATCCTGCAATCAACCAAACCCAAAAACTCTCGATCGACTGATCATCGGTGAAGTGATGATGAACAGCGAGTTCTCCACCAACCTCCGATTCCTGGCCATGGACCATGGAAGACTCAGCGGAAGCGCCAACGGAAAGAAGGCCGAAGAGTACGTGCTGGCCAAACTCAAAGAGTACGGACTGCACAACGTACACTTCGAACCTTTCGAGATGCTCACTTGGCAAGACAAGAGCACCTCCGTCTCAATCGTCGGCGACCCTCCTACACCGCTGGAGGGCGCACTTGCCCTTGGTAATTCACAAAGCACGCCGCCCGGCGGAATAACCGGCGAACTCATTGACATCGGAAAAGGAACGAAAGAGGATTTCGCCACCTTCGCCGACAAGATGCGCGGCAAGTTCGTCTTGACCGGTCAGGGAGCATTGCATCGTGGAGCGAAAATGGCTCTCGCTGTTGAAAACGGCGCCATCGGCATGCTGCACGTCTCACGATTGGACGATCGACCTCAAGTCGGAACCTGCCATTCCAAACCCCACCCGGAACCCGGGATAGCAATCAAAGGATCAGACGGAGCTTTACTCTCCAGGATGCTCGCAGACGGGCAGGTGGTAAAAGTTAATGTGAAAGTCGACGCTGAATCATGGCTGTGCAACCCCAGGAATGTCATTGCGGAAATACCCGGTACCGGGCCCCATGCAGATGAAATCATCATTCTGGGAGCTCATCTCGACAGTTGGCATCTCGCCCAAGGAGCAATGGACAACGGAGCAGGATCCGCAACAATCCTGGAGACCGCCAGGGCCTTGGCCACTAGTAATTGGAAACCCAATAGAACTGTTCGCTTCATCTGGTTCATGGGTGAAGAGCATGGGCTGTTCGGCTGCCACGCCTACGCCGACCAGCACCGAAGCCAAATGGACAACATCGCCGCCATGATCAATGTCGATATGCCCGGCGCACCGGTGAAATTCGCGTCATTCGAACACGATGAGATCCACCCCTTCCTAAAGGAATTGACCGCAGAGCTTGCTGGCTTCGAAATGTCTGACGACATAGCCAACGCCCACTGGACAGCCAGCGACCACGCTCCATTCATGCGTCAGGGAATCTGTACGCTTGCTCTCTACGGAGACCTCGGCGAAGGAGTGAAATATTACCACTCGACGGGCGACAAATACGAAGAAGTCGACCGCCAAGGTACGACAGAATCAGCCGCCGTACTCGCCGTGCTCGTTAGAAGACTGGCAGACTCCGACCCCTTCCCCGCCAAGCGGCTGGAACCGCAAGAACCCGACTCCAGGACAAGTTGGTAAACATGACGATAACCACTCACACTCACGCAGCTTTCACTGATCAAGATGGCATCCAACACCATCTCGACTCCTCGCACCGGGATAAAGTAAAACCCAATTGGAGAATGCTCTTTCTGCCGCGGCAGGAAAGAGACGATGACACGGTTAAACATGATCTGACCCAACTGGCAGATCGGGTCAAGCTGGCGGTAAGCCTGCTAAACAGTTGCGGCTGCCATATTCGAGGGAAAAACGCCCTGATCTTCGGCTGCGCGTCCGGCGAGGAGGCCTATTATCTTGCCGGCTGCGGAGCAGCTTCCGTTGCCGCCTGTGATAACCTGCAGCACAACGATAACACCAAAACCAAACACCCCGGAAGCGACCTATCCTCCCCCGACAGTCAAATGGGGCGGCTGGTCACCCAACACCTTGAACAACTGCAGCAGATTGACAAACTCCAAACGTGCCGAATCTCTTTCATGCATGACGACATCACCGAGTCAACATTGACGGACTCCGCTTTTGATGTCATATGCAGCTGGCGCGTACTGGAACACTTGGAACGGCCATGGCCGGCATTTGCAGAAATGTACCGCCTACTACGACCTGGCGGTCTTGCCTACCACGAGTATAACCCCTTCTTCGCTATTGACGGCGGGCACTCCGCCGTCACCCTCGATATGCCCTGGGGCCACGTACGCCTCTGCCCCACAGACGTTGAACGATACTTGGATACTCTCCGCCCCCACGAGAAAACCATTGCCTTTGATTTTTACCAGAGACAACTGAATCGCATGTCTCTCAGCGACCTTGCCTCGCTGGCAACCTCGTCCGGTTTCGAGATACTCGCCCTGCTGCCGCGAACGCGTACCGAAGATATTCTCGAACTCACGCCGGAGATAATGCAGCAGGTATACCGCACCTACCCGCAACTGACTATCAGTGATCTCGTTTCACGAGTTGTCCGCGTTGTATTGCGAAAACCTGAATAGATCGTCAATAGCTTGGACTTGTTAGCACGCCCTCATCGCTCAGCAAAACACATAGATCGGGGTCGGCGAGGACATCGGCAACCGGAACTTCCACGCCGTCTAACAACATTCTGTTCTTCACATAGCGAATACCATGGCTGTAATCAACGTAGAAATCAACGTGCCCCAGGTACAAGGGCTGTATGGGCACACCGCTGAGTTGATGCCAACCGTAGATGGCCACCCGATTGGGATGCGTCAGCAGTTGCGGTGTAATCACCACGTCCTTCTTGATTCCCCCTATTAATAATCCCAATGGCTGCCCCGCCCGTTGTGTCTCGATCGTCAGGTGATGAGTGTAGAAAGTCGACACCAGCGTTATGTCCGTCGTCTGCGGATTGATTGGTGACGGCGCCAACTTGACCGCTGCGGCTGAGTATATGTCGTCAACCATTTTGCGCGTAGGCATTAACCCCTGCAACTCGTCCAGAATCGGTTGAGCAATGAGCGGGGTCATGGGCATACGCACAAAGTCTTCGTCCGAACCTATGCAGAGATAGTCCGGCATGACATAATATGTTGCATTGTGCAACTGCCCTCCTATCGTCGCACTTACGTTGATCTCCACAAAACCGCGAAGGAAGTCTGGAATATTGCCGCTAGTAACCTCCTCCATTACGCGCAGTTCACGAGCGTTAAGACTCAAAGAACTGACTTCGGCGATAAACTCACTACCGGTCATCGCCCCAACCGGGCGAGGAGGAATCGGACTTGTCCACAGCACACGCTGAAACTTGGCGTAATCCAACAGGTCAATGTCGCCGTCACCGTCACTGTCAAATGAATCGATGCATGTGGAAACACAGGTCTCCGGAAGATCAGCAGGGCCTTGCAGGCAATAAAACAATGCAAGATAGTCGTCCAGATTGACTTGGCCATCAGCATCGAAATCGCAATCGTCGATATCTTCGCACTCATCAGGAATGCCGGTCCAATTGCAGTCCAGACTGGTGCCGGCTGAAATATCGATAGCATCATCCGTGCCGTTGCCGTTGCAGTCGGGCGGAGGATAAGTCTCTACACGAATATTGTCGTAAATGACGAACGTATCCGACGCGGGGCTGGCTACCGACGCGTACAAATGGTCCATGTATCCCATCATGATGTCGCCGGATACGTAGGTTGTGTCTTCCCAAGAGGCAATGAGAGTCCCGTTGATATACCAGGTTATCGTCTCGTCCTTCTGGCCAATCTCAACCTGAACCCATTGCTTTCCTGGAGCACCAGTTGTCTCAAACGGTGGTGTTGGAAACAACGACTGATAGTAGGAGTGTGTGTTGTTCTGACTACCTGCGATATATACACCGGAAGCCGCATCGAACATAGTTGCCCCTGCAAATGCACAGTAGTCCGTCGCTGCTCCGCCCTCACCGCTTACCGCTAAAGAAAAACCATCGGAAGCACTGTTGTTGGGCCAATGAACTGCTGCAGCCGTATGGTTGATGCCCACATTGCTGTGCTCCGTAGAACCGACTCCGCCGCCAGCTCCGCCATTGTAGTTCATCCACATATCGAACTTCAGGCGATACTCACCGGAAAAACTCTGGCCATTGGGATATGCACTTATGGCATGTAGTGCACCGCTGGTATTGTTTACTGAGAAACGCAATCCGACGGTCGTACCGCCCTGTGAATTCGGCGCTGATGGTATTCCCACAATACTGTAGTCATACGCAAAATCGCTGGTGGCGTCACCGGTATCCAAAACTGTCCAAGCAGATGCCGACGTACCGGCGTCAAAAGTATCCTGAAACAACACCGTCTGCGCCAGGACAGGCGATGCTGCCAATACCCAAACAAGCCAAACGGAAGCAACCGTCACCTTCTTGTCAGTGGATGCCATAACGTTAACCCCCCGAATCTTCAACCCATAACACTGCCAGATCCCCCTACCCATCCACAGGGACCGAAAACAGTGCTAACTACAGACTTAACTTGATATGGTACTCGAATCGATGTTCCAGAGTCCACACCCTCTTCTGCCTCCTTATCGACATATCAGCCGGAATAAAGCTTCATCAGATAGCCAATATGGTCGATCTCTCCTCTACGGAGACGACCATGAACATATCATCAACATCCACGGCAGCCAGCTTGCAGGCACTGCAAACCTCCAATGAAATCCAGATGGCCACCCTCAACAAGGCCCTGGATGCTGCAGAAACTGAAGGCGCCGCCGTAATCGCCATGCTCGACGACGTAATTGAAACAATGGAGCAGGCGATGCAGCAGACCGGCCAGTCCAGCCGCGGCATCAACATCAAAGCCTAACAACCGGTGGCCCCAATCCGCTTTCGCTGAACTCGCTCGCACTGAGACGACAAACCAGTAGCCGATCCTATTCCGATAAAACCGGCCATTGGAGTATCCACCGGCCAGTTGAAGCCTCCGTCGATCTTTCACCTATTGCCAGTGACAGTAGCCTTTCTCCGCAGCTAATAACTCCGCAGATAAGCGTCGATGAGACCAACGCGTGCTCACAAAGCAGCTCCGACTGGTGCGGGGCAGTTGGTCAATTGGGTTTTACAATACTTGGCCTGAGAACAGCCGTCACGCTGATGACATCGACTACCGAGCCGGCCGAACTCGAACTCTCGTTGTGTGGCCAAGCAAGGACGATTGACATGTTCCCAACAACACCCGATCTCAAGACCAGACCCATCCGCGATCTTGTTAGCCCTGATCTGGAGAAGCCAATTGAAGGCCGCAGAGGCAAAGAGAAACGCAGAGCGAATCGCTATTCGCATACGCTCCCGGCAATCCTCCTCACCCGCGATGGCGAACATCCGAGCACGGCCGTCGACATAGGCTATGGAGGCATGCAACTGTTCACTCCCGACCACCTTCCGCTTGATATCGGCCAGCCCGTCATGGTACGTATGCGCCGCGGCGAAGAACGGTTCGGCGACGCCATGTTCGTCCGCTCGTTCACTGCCACTGAGCTGGGCACCGAGATCCATTTGGGCATGTAAGCCTGCATAATCGCGCCTGACACTCCCGCGCAGCCTGTTTGCATGAATTGTCTTGCTCTTCCACCCCAAGCCCATTAGAGTCCTGCTCAAGGAAGGTTTGTACAACCGCAGGTAAATGCAGGCGATCATTGGAGGATCAACTATGAGTCTCATCATGCAATGGGTACTGTTCTTGAGCGCTGTCTATGTGTTTCTCGTTGCCACAGGCTCCAGCTTGGTAACGGTTACCGGCTAGAGTGCCATCAGCAACATCCCGTATTTTCACGGCTCCAGGTCGGCATCCGGCCAGGAGCCGTTGCTTTTTTACGCTACTCACCAGTTCCGTGCTCGGTCTGGGCATCGACAACTTTCGACAGCTCCCGATGACAACATACCGGGCTTTCATGCTATGATTGGTTATCTGCCAATGTCGACTCCCGCAAAGAGCGGCATGCCCTTTTGTTTCTGACTCTCGGCGGTCGACCGCTGACGGTTGGGTTGCGCGCCGGCAGCTGGAGCAAGCTCTACTCAACTGTAGCGTCTGATGCCCGGCCATCTTCGGTGGATTCCCGGTCTTTGACGCTACTCTTGGACTAACAACGCCACAAGGCAGCCCCGCAGATTCCAGGACAAACACTTATGCAAAAACCTAATCTTCCTCTCGTCGCCCTGCTATCCGTTACGTTGTTGGCCATGGAGATGATCTGGACGCGGATCTTCTCCGCCGAGTACTTTTACACCTTTGCCTTTCTCATTCTCTCTCTCGCTGTCCTCGGCTTGGGATTGGGCGCACTGGCATTGCGACTTGTACCGGCGTTGGGGCGTCCGGCGATGCTCCCGGTCATGCTTTGCCTCACAGGCATAGCGGCGCTGGCCGGCCCTCCTTCGGTGTTACACCTTCAGCTTGTTTTCGCCGAGATTCTCAGCAGTTGGACGATGTTTGGAAAACTACTACTGACACTGCTCATACTTAGTGCGGCGTACTTCTTCGGCGGCATTTCCCTGGCGACTGTCTTCAAGCGACACTACTCAAGCATGCCTCGCCTGTACATGGCCGACCTGCTCGGCGCCGCGTTGGGTGTCGTGCTGTCCATCTGGATGATGAATACGTGCGGAACGAGAGCAGCGACCTTTCTTGCATCGCTGCCGGTGTTTGCAGCCGCTATCCTCGCCACTCGTTCCTGGAAACGGGTAATACCAATAGGGCTATGCTGTGCGGCGACATGGATGACCTGGCACTCCCAGAGCCTTCTGCTCTCAAACGCGCCTGATAGAGCCAAAGTCATCTACGAGCATTGGGATGCCATGGCTCGCGTCAAGCTCTACGGATTCAGCCCGGAGTATCGCGGGATCGAGTTGGACAATGCGGCGAACTCACCAGTACTGGCGTTTGACGGCGATTGGGAAGCTCTTAAGGAGACCAAGATACCTTTCACCGTTGATGTAAGCAATCTCATAGCCAGATTCGACGGATGCCGCTTTCTCTCTTTGGGTGCCGGTGGAGGCAGTGATGTCCTACAGGCACTGCAAGCCGGCGCGACCGACGTTCACGCTGTAGAGGTTAACCCGCACATCAACCGCATGATGCTGGAGGGTGATCCGGGCGGATACATCGAATCGGCAAACACGAACGGCGAGGCGGCGGCGGAGCCGGTAACCCTGGTGGATTTTTCCGGGCGTCTGTACCACGACCCGCGAGTAACCGTAGCAACGGAAGACGCGCGGGCTTATGTACGGAGATTTCACAACAGGTTCGATCTGATATTCTCCTTAAGCTCGAATTCGTTCGCGGCTTTGGCGTCCGGTTCATTCGCACTAGCCGAGAATTACCTGTTTACCGCAGAAGCATTCGCCGACTATTGGCACGCGCTGAGCGATAATGGTTTTCTGGTAATGGAGCACCAGTTCTATATGCCCCGCCTGGTAACCGGCCTGATGGTCACATTAAACCAACTAGGCATTGAGAATCCGCAAGAGCATTTTGCCGTATACAACCTGCCGCAGCATCGGCGCAAGATCCTACTGCTTTCCAAGCAACCACTGACTGATGATTTGCGGCAGAACGGCTTGGGAAAGCTCAGCGAGAGCAACGCAGGGCTCATTCACCTGCTTTATCCGGCCGAGGAATCTCGTAGGGATAACGCGTACCAGAAGATCGTCGACGAAGGCTGGGCGGCGGTTGCGGATTCCGTACCCATCAACATATCCCCTACGACCGACAACCGACCGTTCATCGCCCAGTTGGGGATGTGGAAGAACTTCGAGTTTTCCCGACCGGAGAGGTTGTTCTTCATGAGCATCAACGGTTACCCCTTAGCACAGGTGATCATGGCAACCATTCTGGCGGTTGTCGTTGTATTAATAATTCCACTAAACCTCATACCACGGATCACGCGGCACCGGGGCCTGAGAATGCGCCCCTGGCTGTACTTTTTCGCAATCGGCATAGGATTCATGTCCATCGAGGTCGTCTTGATGCAGAAGTACGCCCTATTCGTCGGACCAAGCGTGTACAGCATAGCAACGATTCTGCTGGCGATGTTGCTGGGCGCCGGATTGGGAAGCAGATGTGCACCGCGTTTCGGCGACTCACTTCCATTCATAGCCATCATAATATGGATCATATTGGACATTACCTTATTGGGCGAACCAACAGATCACCTAGCCCACCTGACGATGGCACCGCGGATGCTGATTACGGCCGCACTGATCCTTCCGTTAGGCTTTTTCATGGGCATGCCTTTCACCAAAGGCGCCGGCAAGGTCGGCGACCTAATCGACTGGGGTTTTGCAGTAAACGGCGCCGCCTCGGTACTAGGGGGAACAGCAATTGTACTGATAGCCATGAGCTTTGGATTCACCACAGCCTTAGTCTGCGGCGGGGCCAGTTACGTGGTGGCTGGCATGCTGCTTAGCGGCAGCGATTTATGGGTTTTACATAACGAGGCCAAAGAGGCCAACCAAGCGACAGAGGGCACATCGGACCTCTTTAAAGAGGCGTAATATAGTGTAATTTCTACAGAGAATTCGCAGCGATTATCGTGGTTTTTACGTATCGCCAGGGGCGGTTTTTAGGTGTGCTAGCCTTGCTTTTACAGCGCATTGAGCGGGCGCCAGGCTGCATTTGGGCGACATTGGCGCGCATTTGGGGGTGAGAATCGCTGTTTTTGGGTCGGATTATCTTTGTTCATGGTCGGATTCCTTTCAGTTTTGGGTCATTTCGAGTCGTTTTCGCTTCGAATCGGTCGTTTTTGAGCGAGTTTTTGTTGGCCAGCCACGGTAGGTTGCCCTGCTGTTAGTGGACGAGGGGCCCATACGATCCCGGCGTTGGACAGTGGCACGAGTAGCTGGGTGGGTGTCCTGGCGTCGGCTAGAACAAATTCTATCCAAGTGGAACGACTGGCCGGGGCTTGGGGTATTGGCCAGTTGCTTTGGAATCATCGGGGACTCGAGAGCCTGCTGGGGCCCTACTGGGTGAGCGCGCTTCCTGCCATATAAATAAGGGCGCCCGTGTTCCGCACTTTTTTTATAATGGGGTCGGTTGAGGGGCAAGAATCGGGGCTGGCGCTAGCGCCAGGTGCGAAAAAAAAGTTTGAAAAAACGTGCTGAGGAGCATGTTAGGGTAGGTGAAATTGGGGCGTCTGAGCTGGCTTTGGGCGGTGTAGACGGCGGCAGCGGTCAGAGGAGGCAGGTCGGGACGGAGGTTTCGTGTAGGAAGTGGGGCGGGCTGCGGTTGGAGCAAGATTTAGAGCAAGCTCTATCCAAGTGTAGCGGCTTAACGCCTGTTTTCTCCGGTAGATTCCGGGGGTTTGACGCAACGCTTGGACTTACAACGCTACAATCGCAGAGTCTTGGCAGAAAGTGCGCCAAAGGTAATCGTGGCAACCATTCTCACGCCGGAACGCGCCACAGCAACCAACGAATGTTCGCAGCCGGCTACGAGATGAGAACCTGCACGGCTTTCGAGCATTTGCAGACGGAAGTCGACGGCCACGGCCACCCATCTCTTAGCAACGTTCATGGTGTACCTGAGATATTGCAGCTCCCACTTGAGAGCCCCCTCGGTCATTTCGATCGCCCCGCAAATATCAAAATAGGGCACAATTACAGGCCAAGGCATGTTAAGCTGGGGCGAAAGGGTTTGGATTCGCTAGGGCGTTTGGGTAAAATGGCGGAGCAAAGGGTGTGATTTTGGAATTCTGGGTCACCTAATTAACAGAAAGCAGACGAGAGCAATGAACCGAATCGGAATACTCGTGGTAGCCAGTTTGGCGTTTACATTGTGCTCACCCTCGCTCGGGCAATCCTGGCAAGAACAGTGGACGGACAACTGGGGTACACCGGAGACGGAGAAGCATGTTGCTCCGGGTCTACCGTTTGAGGTTTCGATCGAAGCTGTCTGGTCTGGTGGAGACACTGAGATTTTCGACTTCGAGCTTGTTATAGATCTTGGAGCAATAGCCAATAGCAATGGGGAAAGAGATGTTTTGGCACCTCTTGCCTACGTTGCCGATAGCTTCGTGCCAACAAGTTGGCTGTGGGGAGGTTGGGATTTCCAGGTGGAGGTCGACGCATCTGGAGAGACATTGACTATCGTGTCCTCATCTCCGTCGATTCCATGGGGCCACTGGATTGGCAATGGTCAGTCATTGCCGTTTGGTACCCTGCAGTTTGTTGCCACGGAATTGAACACGAAGGACTACGGCACGGGTGATCGCACGCCTTGGCAGCTGAGTGTACCGGACGGTCGTTTATATACGGCAGACGATTTGAGTAGTTTCGATTCGATCGTCGGTCCCTCCATACCGCTTGATATCTTTACGGATGGACAGCGTGACCTAGTACCTCCGGTGCCAGCGTTTGGTGCCTCCACTACACGGTTTGCCGTATCGGTAGGCGGGAAAGCCAGTGTTGAGAACACGCAGTATATTGAGGGCGGAGCGGAATCCGAGACCGACCTTGAAGACCTTTGGTTTGAATCGGCGCAAGCCTACCGGACTACCGAGATAGCCACGGCCGGATCACAGATCTATTCGTATGGTTGGTCTGCATTGGCCGGCGAACAGAATAATGCGGTGTTCAGCCTGGAAGCAAACGCAACAATGGATAGCCAGCTTATCTACAACGAAGGATCTCCAGACGCTCCGTTTACCGCTCATGCACTGGCCGAGATAGTTCCGGGAAACCGTCTAGTCATGATGCAGGGGACGGGCGGAACGTATCCAGCCGGAACACCAATGACGGTGACGGTTTCGGTCGGTCTGGAAAGCCAGACTACCTCTCCCGGACCGACGAGCGGAACAGGTTTGGTGGATTGGATGTGTGATGTGCGTCTGGACGCCACAAACGGCGTTCTACTGGGTACGGTTTCTCCGGGAACGGAGACGATAACCTTCACGGCCACCATTGGCAGTTCTCTTTATTTCGAAGGCTATTTGGACGCTCTTGCCACTTCCAGCACTTGGTATTATCAGCCTGAAATGGGACTCTATGTTGCGTCCGGTGCAGATGCATTGAGTAAATTGGATATCTGGGTAAACACTTCCCCATCCCTGGTCCCCGGTGACCTAGACGATGACGGCGACGTGGATCTGGACGACTACACGATCTTCGCAAGTTGCATGGCCGGCCCAGGAGCAAGTACGCTACCCGGTGGTTGTGCGCAGGATGATTTCGACGCTTCCGACCTGGACAACGATAGTGATGTTGATCTGCAGGATTTCTTCGGCTTTCAACAACTATACGGTGGCAACTGACACGGCTTGCCAACACCTGAGGATTTCGCGGAGAGGCGAAGTATAGTTTCCTTTCACCTTTGAGCAGAACATACGTTTGGTAGGTACTGGAATTCGGCATCCATAGAGGAATGCAGGATTCCAGTACTGTTTTTACGTGTGAAGAAGCAGAAGGAGTCGCCGAAATCGGCCTCTATCCTTTGCATGCCCTTGGTATGCCCACTAGAGCAATCTCTGTCCGGGTGTAGCGGCTGAAAGCCGGTTATCTCCGGTAGATTCCTGGGGTTTAACGCTACGCATGGACTTACAACGGTATGACTACTGCTGGAAACCCGAAAGCTTGACTCATGAACAACCTCAAATGTACAATCGAAGCTTGTTGATGTCAGTCGATCACACGAGGAGTTTCGATAGGAATGAATGCCAAGAGTCGCTTCCTAGGAGATCGTTTCTGGCCTGTGTTTTTGATGTGCTTGGGATTAGGCCTGGTAGAACTAATTGCTCTTGTATGCGTATGCCTTGGCCAACACGAGACGGCCGCCGAACTCGATTCTCACTGGTGGCTATGTTTCATATCTTTGTGGTTACCGCCTGTAGGCACGACGCTTGGCAAGGGCGTGTCCAAAGCATTGCAGTGGTTCAACACGGCAACGATATCCAGCTCGACGGTTCTTGGTAAAACCGTATTGCTAGTCGCATTCATAGCCGTTTCCTTCGTACTGGTTTGTAACAAGTTCCTGCCTGAGCCGTGGGCTATCGCGATTCATGGAGCGGTGATCGGCCCGTTTCTCCTGATACGTTGCTGGTCAGCATGGCGTGCGGACATATCATCTGAACATATTGTGAATTACGCGAAATCGATGGGCACCGGAGATGCGAGGTTCAACACGTGATCGAACGGATATGCGGATTCTGCTAGAGCGCCCTAAGCCGAGGAGTAGCGCGTTTAGCGCATGTTTGGGTTACGCTTTTTTAGTGGGTAAGACGAGGCTTCTTCTGGTTTATCGAGTAGATCAGAACGGAGCCAAGGATGGCTGCACCGTATTTTCTAGAGCTGCGTAGTAGTATTCTTGCCGCGTGGGACCATGGGCTAAAGACCGAGCAGATTGCCGGGTGTGTGACGCTACGCTTGGACTTACATCGCTATGATGTTGGGCAGGTGTGCAGGCAAGAGAGTTGGTGAGGTGTATCCCCAGTTTCCAAGTTGCGGTGGTCGGCTATGATGAGGATATGCGCTACGTAGGATCGATATATCGACCGCCGAGTGAGGCTAATTCCTATCTCCTGCAAGCAACTATCGGCTGCTCGTGGAACCATTGCACGTACTGCGCCATGTATGCGGAGAAGGAGTTCCGCGTGCGCGAGATGGGAGAGACGATCGAAGATATCAAGATGGCCGGCAACGCCCTCGGCGACCGCGTCCGCAAGGTCTTCATCATGGACGGCGATGCATTGGCAATGAGCCTGGACCACTGGGAACCGATTCTTGAGACGTTGAATACGACATTCCCAAGATTGCGCAGGGTGAGCTGCTATGCAACAGCGCGGAATCTGTTGGCTAAATCACAAGACGAGTTGAACCATCTGCGCCAGCTCGGGCTGAAGCTGCTTTACATAGGCCCGGAATCCGGCGACGACGTGACATTAAAGAGCATAGCAAAAGGTGCGACCGCCTCCGACCACATTCAAGCCGCCAGCAAAGCCCGACAGGCCGGCATGAGACAGTCGCTTATTTTTCTCTTGGGCGCTGGTGGTACGGATCGCAGCGTGGAACACGCAAGTGCCTCCGCCAGACTGGCCACAGCCATGGATCCGGAATACCTCTCAGCCTTGACTCTGATGCTGGTGCCTACTACGCCGATTTGTAGGATGGTTCAAAGTGGGCATTTCCAATTGCCAACGGTCGAGGGGCTGTTGCACGAGCTCCGCATCATCGTAGAACAAACGAATCCGACTGCGGCCATATTCCACTCCAATCATGCATCGAACTTTCTCCCTCTGAGCGGTAGGCTTCCAAGAGATCGCCAGTATTTTCTCCAGCAGATAGGCGCTGCTTTACGCGGAGAGCTTCCAGTAAAACCAGAATGGGTTCGCGGACTCTAAAACCTAGAGCAAGCTCTATCCAAGCGTGGCGGCCGAACGTCTGTTTTCTCCGGCAGATTCTCGGTGGTTTGACGCTACGCTTGGACTTGAAGAGCTATAACCAAGTATCGAATAGATACATATCTTCGAGGGTCAGGCTCATACCGAAGGACTGTTCATTGGAACAAGATCTACTCAAGTGTGGCGTCTGACGCCTGATCTTCTCCGGCAGATTCTCGGTGTTTGACGCGACGCTCGGACTTATTAGGCTATAGACTCGCTCGGGTGATGGAATGCGCGGAAAGCTCTTTGCCGGAATAGAGTGAGGCGATATTCAATGTCAACAATCGAGAGAAACTGTCATGTAGGAAAACGACGCTGGTTGTACGCCTGGCTGCTGCCGGTGTTGTGGATACCGGTGGCCTTTGTATCGGCGTACTATCCGGGTGATGAGTACGGGTTGTTCGTTGTCGGATCGGCCGCAGGTATGTGGATTGTCTTCATTGTGGGAGAGACCGGCGGCATCTGGAAGCTTTTGCCGTTTCTCCTATTGGCCGGCGGTGCGACTATGGGGATTGTCGGACTGGTACTTGACCTGTTGCGTGCACCGCGCCGGTTATGGATTATTCTATGGTTGGTGTTGGCGGCAGCAGTCTGCCTGGTTACGATCGAGTCGTATCCGTCCTACGAACGGGCGATGAGCAAGAACGAATCGCTGCAAGCGTACATTCTGTATTCGCTGAACGTCGGGCTCTCGGCAACATGTCTTATCCTACTGGTGATCATGCCGATATGGCGGATTACGCACAGGAAGCCACCGTCAGGGAATTACTCAAGTGGCGTTGCCGATCCGACCTACGACGCAACCGGTATTGGTTCCGGATGTGGCATGGGTATTGACGAACAACAAACTACTGGCTGATACATGCTGTCAAGTAATCCGCAAGCCAAGATCGTAGCAATTCAAGACATCTATAGATGGTTGGAATATGCGGCTAAACACTCATAAGTGTTTACGTCCCTGGTTACTGTGTGTCGCGGCAGGTTTAGCGGCTACTATCCTCGGCTATGTGATGCGCGATTCGGCAGCCCCCGTAAACGAAGGCGCCGGATTCTGCACGTTACCACTTGCGATTACGCTGCAATCAGTGCTTATCGGATGCATCGGTGCGTATTATCGCAATTGGCGGATCACTTTGATCGGTGCTGTTGGCATGTTTGTTGCTCAGCATTTCGTCCAGCGAATCTGGCTGGAGAACCTTGTGAGTATGGACCTCGTCGTATTCACACTTGGCTCGGGCATTGCTCTTTCCCCGGCAGTTCTGGTTCATTCCATCTGGCATGCCGTGGTGATCGACCTGCGCAACCGGCAGCTGAAACCGGGTCACTGCACCGGCCGCGGACGCGATGTGAACGGGCACTCGGTCGGAACGTGCCCGCAGTGTGGCGAGGTAGTTCAATCGGTATCCACACAAAAGAAGTAGATCGACGCTGGTTCGGCTCAGGCGCCCTCGAATTCAGTTGGGAGGCCGCGGTTGAGATGGGGACACAGGTAGGCAAAACGGGAGAACGTTTGGAGCAAGTCCACTTGACATGCAGCGTATGAAATCTGGTTTTCTCCTGTGGGGATATGTTGTTTGACGGCGTGGTTGGACGAGTAACTCTCCAGTTGACATATTCAATTGCACTTCAGGGCTGCTTTGTAGGCGAATCTCACTTTGAAAGTTCCATCTCATCGGAATCCTTTACTCGCGATTGGTGCTGGCGTGCGTAGCAAGAAGAGTATTATCAGGTGAGGGTATGCCTGTATGTCGCCGATGTAATGCTTGTCGTGTATTCATGCGCGGCGCCGGCCAAAATGAACAGGCCAGGAGCGATCAACACTCAACTGCCGGCAGATGGGAGGTTGCGCGGAGAGGGTTTATCCGTTCCCGTCCCTGATGGCTTCTACATATGAACACAGAGCTGCAGAGCCAAATCAGCGAACACGACGAGCAGGATGAGACACTGCGTGAGAGTGAACGTTTCCTCGCGGGCATGTTCGACGCCATCCAGGACGGCTTGACCGTACTGGACCGAGACCTGAACGTCCTGCGTGTCAATAGCTGGCTAAAGGAAAGGCATCCGCACTGTGGTCCGCTCGTGGGCCGAAAGTGCTACGAGGTTTTTCAACAGCGTGCGACGCCATGTGAAAATTGCCCAAGTCTGCGTGCGATGAGAACAGGTCAAGCCTGCAGTGATATCCTACCCTATCCGTGTCATGAGCAGCCTGAGGGGTGGCTGGAATCCTCGGCTTATCCACTCAAAGACGACACCGGAAAGGTGATCGGAGTAATCGAGTACAACAAGGATATCACCAGTCGCAAGCGTGCCGAAGAGGAGCTCAACACGAGCGAGCGCAAGTTGTCCAACGCGATGAAGATCGCGCGGCTGGGTTATTGGGAACTTGACCTGACCACGAATCTATTCACGTTTGATGATCATTTCTATGCCCTCTTTCGCACATCAGCGGAGGAGGTTGGCGGTTATACGATGTCGCCGGAGGAGTATGGCGAACGTTATTTATTCCCGGAAGATATTCCCTTGATTGCAGAGGAGACACGGAAGGCGATTACTACTTCCGACCCCAATTACAGTCGTCAGTTGGAGCATCGCTTCAAGTATGCAGACGGCGAGATAGGCTACCTAGCAGTGCGTTTCTTCATAGAGAAGGACGAGCATGGGCGAACAATCAAGACATACGGGGCCAATCAGGACATTACGGAGCGGAAACTCACGGAGGAGGCACTTTACGAGGCCAAGCAACGAGCCGAGGCCGCTACGTTGGCAAAAAGCGAATTCCTGGCGAACATGAGCCATGAGATTCGCACACCGATGACTGCCATTCTAGGTTTTACTGATATATTGCTTGAGCAGGATGACCCTCAGGATGAATCTCCGGCGCGGCTGGAGGCGGCCCGGATCATCAAACACAACGGCGAGTACCTTCTGGGTCTGATTAACGACATTCTCGACCTCTCCAAGATCGAAGCAGGCAAAATGACTGTTGACTGTGTCGAATGCCGACCGTGTGAGATCGTGGCGAATGTTGTCTCGCTTATGCGTGCCCGAGCCGAGGCGAAGGGGCTTACCATGGATGTAGAATTCGCCGGACTTGTTCCTGAGCTCATTCAGACTGATGCAACACGGTTACGTCAGGCGCTGATTAATCTCCTGGGCAATGCCATCAAATTCACAGAACGAGGAAGCGTACGGCTGATTGCGCGGCTTGTTGTTGGCGATATGCCCATTATGGAGTTTGATATTGTGGACACCGGATTAGGTATAACACAAGAACAAGCTACAAGAATCTTTCGCCCGTTTTGCCAGGGCGATAGCTCGACAACGCGCAAATTCGGTGGGACCGGGCTAGGATTGGTAATTACTAAACGGCTTGCGGAGATGCTTGGTGGTGATGTGAGCGTGGTGGAATCCGAGGTGGGCCGGGGTACGCGCATGCGTTTGGCCATCGCCACCGGGCCGTTGGAGGAAACGGCGATGGTGGATGGCGGAACGTCCGCGGCCCAGGAGCCGAGTGTGCAGGCCGTCTCCACGGAGACAGACGAGGAGGAGTTTGTGCTGGCGGGTTGTCGCATCCTTGTAGCGGAAGACAACCCGACGAATCGACTATTGCTGAGCAAGATCCTGACGAAGACTGGAGCGGAAGTCTCCATAAAGGAAAACGGCAAGCTGGCCGTCGAAGCGGCGTTGTCAGCGATGGATGAATACCGTCCCTTCGACCTGATTCTGATGGATGTGCAAATGCCTGAGATGGGAGGTTTCGAGGCGACGGCGCGGCTCCGATGCGAGGGGTATAGTCGTCCGATCATAGCGCTCACGGCCCACGCCATGTCCGGCGACCGAGAGCGGTGCATACGAGCAGGGTGCGACGACTATGCGACGAAACCAATTGATCGGTGCAAGTTGATCGAGACTATCTGCAAGCACACCGGACCACGCAGGCCATGACACTTTCAGCTAGGCTTGTATTCTGCAGGGAGCGACGGCGCATGCAATTCAGTTGATAAAACCCAATGGCGATGTCGGCGGGGCACTTATGGCCGAGATCGCCGGATTAGTGCCCCCATACTACCTAAAGCGAGTACCAGAACTGTTGCCGGTTCGGGGAGTATTTCGATTGTTGTGGTTGCCGTGTCAGAGCCGAAGATTGGTGCCTCAAGATTGAGCGTTAGGTCGTATATGCCGGGTGTGAGATTCAGGCCATTCACTAACGTGTCGTATGAGATCGTTGGGGTCATACCAAAGGCGATGTCTACTCCGTTGATGCTCCAATAGGGCAGGTTTCCGTCATCCGATAGTCTGTAGGTATAGGACTCGTAGACGTCAAATTCAACCTCAAACCATAAGGTGCAGGTAGAGTCGGTGGCGTCGAAGGTCACTGATTCGCCTTCGGCCAATTGATATGGTCCTCCGGCATCGGCCGCGATGTTCGACCACTCAAAGCCGGGCCAGCCCCCCCTGTAGATGTGCATGGTATCAACGGGGACGTCGAAAACCGATGCGGAATCCCACAAAGTGATTAAGCTGGAGTAGTTACCGCCGGTTACCATATCCATGGTGAACTGGATGCCAGCGTTCTGGTACACGGATGTCATTTCGTAGGTGGAGGGAGCTTGTGACACGATGCTGGAGTATACGGAAGGGTTGGTTGAGGCGACCTGTCCATTGGCAAGAACAAAATCACTGCTGTAAACGACGCCGCTCCAAGGAGCGGTCGAAGTCGCGCCAACGCCAAGTGTGGGCAATGGATCCGACCCGCTTAATGCAATGCCTGACGGTGCAAGCGTTCCATCCACGTAGAGCTGCAATGCGGCGTAGGATGGATGCGCAGTCAAGGCCCAGAAGATGGCAATCGACAGAAGCGCAACTACTTTGGAACTTCCAGCGTGATTCCCAACCATGGTCTTCCCTCCTCAGCAAGGATATACAACACGTTTACGTTTCCATTACCTGCAAGAAATGACAACTCACGTTTCATCGTATAAGCACTCAACAATGCTTGTCAAGGCAATAACCGCGAGACCGGGAACATTCTGGTAAACTGGGAGGGCTTTCCTGCATAAACCAGCGATAGTGAGTTCCAGGAAGTTCGTGGACGATTACATGTTCATGCTTCTTGGGTCGTTCTGGATTCGAGTGCTTGCAGCAGGGTCTATTCAATTGTGATGTCTAAAGCAAGGATCCTCTACGGAACTTCCTTTGTTTAACCCTACGGATCAGCAGCCCGACAGTAACGGACAAGAAGTCTTGAATATTGCTAAGCTGGCGACACAATCACTCCGAGCAAGACGCTTTCGTCAGCTATTACTGATTACCTAATTGATGTATTGCCGAATGTGTATCTGTGGTCAACGGAAAACGGGATTAGTAGTTACTCAACGTCAAGCCAACGACGCGCTGAAAACCAGCGAAATCGGCTAAGTCAATGTCACCATCTGCATCGAAGTCGAAAGCCTGCAAACACGCCTCCACAATAGCGCCGCGTTCAAGAGCAAGTCTCTCCAGACAGAAATAGAAGTCAACGTAGTCGTCGTGATCGACATCGCAATCTTCGTCCACATCACCGGGAAGGGGAACAGTTATACCTTCTGCGACGTAGATACCTTGAGACGAGTCGTTAAAGATTGCGGCAAAGGCCAACTGGTCACCACACAAAGCCTTTGGACCAGGAAAGGCATAGGCGAGGGATTTGCCTCCGATTATATCGCCGGTACCAACTATCCTATGAAGTGTTGGGGCGCCGTTGCACTCCCCATCCCAACTCCCGACGTAGATTCCCAGTCCAGAACTGCCAGCACCAAGGATCACGATTTTCCCATCAGCAATCGACACGTCCCAAAAGGCTGACAGATGATCTCCATTGGGAAGAAAATCACTGGCATCTAGAAAAACACTAAGCACGCCTTCGGTTTGGGCGTATACGCCGGCCTGGTCGTTGTCTCCGACTCCAATGAACGCCACGTTCCCCTCTTCGTCAATGGCCATGTCTGCAAAACCCACGAACAGCCCTTCTCCATCAGGTATCGGCGTCTGCGAATCGGCAACCAAGACAGGAGTAGGACCGAGCGAGTCGACGTATTTGTAGAGCCCGGTAGCGGCGGCTTCATCGTACCCCAGGAATCCGACGTTGCCGCCAGCCATTGACCATATAGAGAAGTTCCCGAAGAGCGATCCGGGTTTATTGGGTATTTCGCAGGTCGTGTCAACGATGGTGACGACTGATTCAGCAAGCCGCTGAATAGCCGCATAGTCTACGCCGTTGCTAATCTTGTAAACGCTTATTCCATTGTCATGAAAATGCATGCTTCCAACTGCAGCCGGCGGCGATCCTCCGCCAGAAGGAGTGTGAATCGTATCCACAACAGGCGACAGCGATGCCCATTCGGGGGCCTCTACCAAGAACACCCCTTGGGCAATAGGCGACATCACCTCTCCCACCATACCCCAGAAGTACACTTTTCCTTCATCGAGGAATGGTGTGCCGAATAGATCAAACAGTGCTCCAGCTTCCGGAAACGGCGAGGAACGATCCGCGATCAGGTGGACTAAGCCTGTACTTCTTTCCACCACGTATGCACCTGTCTGGAATGACAGGCCGGGTTCGCCATCACAGAAAGCGACCAAGTTGCCCTCGATGGATGGAGCACTAATTCCTCGCAAGATGCCGGCCCCGCCGGGAATCGCATCGCCGACACTTATGATATGCTCAATAACGACGTGCCCGAGTGCTGATGCAACAAATACCTCAAGCAATACCATTGCAGCGACCCACAACGCAAGAAACCGGCGCATACTTCGTTCTCCTATCCTCTACTCAACCAGATTCCGAGCCCTAGAGTTGTCATTGTACAGAGTAAGGCAATTCACTACAAACGAAAACCGTCAAGGTTTGCGTACACCCTTGCAAGAAACTTGTGTTTTTCATGTGAAGGTTCTACGAAGTCGTGATTCACCAAGCCTGCATGATCACGTCATCTGCTTGTGGATTCGGTAATAGAGAGGATGTTGGGTCGATTACTGAGAGAGAGATGGGTAGCGGCGAAGCAATTGTGCTTTCAAGTGAGTATGGACAGGAGATTGCAGTTCGGGATCAGAGTGGAGGATAGCCAGTGCGTCATCGCGAGCGGCTTGAAGAAGGTCGAGGTCCTGTGCGAGGTCTGCGGCGCGAAAGAGGGGTAAACCATGTTGACGGTTTCCGGTTATTTCGCCAGGGCCACGCATTTGCAGGTCGGCATCGGCGATTTTGAATCCGTCATTAGTAGCACAGAGAATCGACAGTCTTTGGCGAGTTTTTTGGTCTCGGGATTCGGTGAGCAAGAGGCAGTATGATTGTTTGTGGCCCCGCCCGATGCGGCCGCGCAGCTGATGCAGTTGTGACAGGCCGTATCTCTCAGCGTGCTCGATCACAATTGTGGTAGCCTGGGGCACGTCAACTCCAACCTCGACAACAGTAGTGGAGACAAGCACTTGGATGTCCTGGCAGCAGAACCTGTGCATGACTTCATCCTTTTCAGGTGCTGTCATGCGGCCATGCATAAGGCCGAGTTTGTAGGATGAGAGTTCGGTTTGCTGAAGTCTATCGAACTCAACCGTTGCCGCCTTGAGGTCGAGGTTCTCTGATTCCTCAACGAGCGGATAGATGACATATACTTTCTCACCGGAGTCAAGTCTGCGGCGAACGAACTCCCAGACGCGTCCCTGCTCGGAGGAATCGACCAGTGTTGTTTCTACGCTACTGCGCCCTGGGGGGCGCTCGTTTATAATGGAAATATCAAGATCGCCGTGAATCGTCATAGCCAGAGTGCGCGGGATGGGAGTGGCAGTCATCAGCAGGTAGTGAGGCGATTTACCCTTGGCGCGGAGTTGCTGTCTTTGGCTCACACCGAAACGATGTTGTTCATCGACTATGACAAGTCCGAGATTGTGAAACCTAACGTCATGTTGAATGAGGGCATGAGTGCCGACGAGGATATTGGCGTCACCTTCAATCGTGTCCTCCAGGATTCGATCGCGTTGGGAGCGGTTCAGACCACCGACAAGCAATCGGATGTTGACACTGCTACCAACAAGGTATTTGGTGAACTTGGCAAACGTTTGTTGAGCAAGGATTTCGGTGGGGGCAAGGATCGCAACCTGATAGCGATTGGCAACAGTGGCAAGTGCGGCGTACATAGCCACAGCGGTTTTGCCAGTACCGACATCACCTTGAAGGAGGCGGGTCATGGGCTGGTTGCGGTTGAGGTCATTGACTATTTGCCGCACAGCATTGTTCTGACCAGCAGTCAAGTCGAAGGGAAAGCGATCGCGGATGCGGCGATCGATCTTGGAAGTGACACTGATGGGTGGAGCATTTCGGTCGCGAGCGGCGCGGTTGCGCTGAAGAAGCAATGAGAGTTGCAGATGAAGTAGCTCTTCATAGGCGAGGCGGCGTCGAGCAAGAGGCACTTGATCGATGCCAGCAGGATGATGGATACGGCAAATGGCCGACCTGCGTGTAGGGAGGTTCCGTTTGACACGTAAATCTCTCGGCAAGGTCTCCTCGATATGATCTGCGTAACGAGCGAGGGCGGCGCGTACAGCAGAGTTGATGCGTGAAGAATCGAGTCCGGAGGTAGCAGCGTAGACGGGTCGATGCACATCGACATCTTCTTGCAGCGGATCCTGATCTTGGGATATGATGCGAAACGTAGGGTTAACCATTATGGCGCGGTTATCGCGCTGCTCGATATTGCCGGTGGCACGAATGATCTGACCAGGAGCAAGCTTGTCACGAAGGTAGGGAGAGTTAAACCAGCGGATTTCACAGGCACCAGTGCCATCGATTACCTGGGCAGTAATAGATGGCTTGCGATACCCTCCACGTACACGAATGGAATTAACTGAGCCGACGATCGTTGCAATCTGATCGGCCTGAACGTAGCCGATGGGGGTCGATTTGGGAAGAAGTTCATAACGGAAGGGAAGGTATTCCAAGAGGTCGGCTACGGTGGCAACGCCCAGCGTTTCAAAGAGCGTAGAGCGGACCGGACCGACCCCCTTAATAAACTTTACCGGCGTGTCCAGAGAGGAGGTTCGCATGCTGCATCACTCGTTTTTGCCTATTCCTCTCGGCACGCAGGACCGACAATAATCCGGCAATGTCGCAGAATGCTGAATTTACCTCAGCGAGCAGCGCCACTTGCTAATCGGAACGAATCTATCTTCTCCCTCAATGCGTTTCCAGCGTGACGGATGGACTGCTAACGGTCTAGGGTATGACAAGGTCCTGTCCGATTGGTAGGAAATCGGGGCTAGTCAATACTCCTCTATTGGCGGAGTAGATGACCTTCCATTTGCTTTGATCACGATAGTACGTTCTGGCCAGGGCGTACAGAGAGTCACCTTTGACGACAGTGTGAGTTCTGCTGGATTGTGTGTTTGTGGCAGGCGATTCCAGCGGTCGTGAACTGAGAGCGAGGTTTCTGTCACTTTCCGTGTATTCGTTCCCGGTGGTCTCCGTTTCTTCCTGGATATAGGCATACTCTTCATCACTGAGAGTGCCCGCGGTGGTATCAGGTCCATAGTAGCCATAGGAAGGCTGCTCGTAAGTAACTGAAGCAGCTTCGGGTGAAGTTACTACTCCCTCATTCTTGTTATTGCATGCGGCGGCAAGGGTCACTGTAAGGGCTAGGCAGGCGTAGATCGCAATCCTTTGCATCGGTCGGTCTCCTTGTGTAGGCGGCGAACATTCGAGTTCGAGACATTGATGTTATTACCATCGCGCGACGCGTCAAGTGAAAAGGGCTTGGAAGCATACCGGACGAACCCGCTAAAAACCGCGTGTGACCACTGGGAAGGAGGCCGGCAGAACATCCTTTTCTCGCCAAGCCGAAGACCAGATGACTTGAGGCATTACTATCGAGCAATACGAGAGACAGTGATGTTGCGGGCCTAACTCCTCCTCATTCTGACGGCCTGCTAGTGAACCAGTGTTCAATGCGGTTGTCTTACGGAACGGCGAAGCGATCAATGATCGTGGAAAATCATATCGGACCAAAGAGCCACAAATGTCGTGGCCATTCTCCGATAAAAGAGCGGTTTCCACCAACCAATAGGCCGGTTTGGCCAATAGTGCGCGGGGGATATGAATCTGCTCACCATGGAGTGATTTTGTCACGATAGATGAGGTGATCGCCATAGCAAGACAGCATGTGGTTCGGGCCTCAATCTGCACAAGACCAGAAACAGAGTTCCCGAAGCCGGCTGCGGAGGGGGATGGCGGCTAGTTGCCTCCAGGGCAATTCCATGGCTTGGGATTAAACCAGTAGATTGGCGGCGACAGATTGAGGCTAATATCGCGGGAGTCAGACTTATGTTCAAGAACATGACAATTGGCAGAAAAATCGGCTGGGGCTTTGGTGTTGTCACAATCCTGCTGGTTGCGGTGGCCGTTCTTTCGTATTCCGGGGTGACGGGAATCGTCAACAACGCATCCGAGGTAATCTCAGGTAATCAGCTGAGGGGCGAGATGATCGCGCGAGAAGTTGATCATCTCAACTGGGCGAACGAAGTCAACGCTCTCCTGACTGACTCGCACGTTGATGCGTTAACAGTACAAACTGACCCCCACAAGTGCGCATTCGGCAAGTGGTTCTACGGCGAAGGCCGGCAGCATGCCGAACAGCTAGTGCCGGAGTTGAGGCCGATCTTCGATGAAATCGAAAGTCATCACACGAATCTGCACTTGTCTGCGGCAGAAATAGGGGAAGTGTACAAGCAACCTCATCCGGGGTTGGGGCGTGAGTTCGGCAATGAGTGGGCACAGCATATAGCATGGATGGGTAAATGTAGTCATAGTCTAGTCATCGAGGGAAACCTCTATGCTTATCAAAACCGACTGCAGTCGCTCGTGCAGCAAGCGATGTCGGTAGTGAAAGCCTGCGCAGAGGATGAAAGCCTAGGAGATGAGCGAGCTCGGCAGGCTGAGGCGATGAAGATCATCAAAGCCATGCGCTATGGTCCCGACAACACAGACTATCTATGGATCAACGACTCACACCCGCGAATGGTGATGCATCCATACAAGCCACAACTGGACGGCAAGGATCTTAGCGAGTCAGCGGATCCGGACGGCAAGAAGTTGTTTGTAGAATTTGCCAAGACGTGCAAGGCGAAGGGCTCGGGCTTCGTCACATACAAATGGCCCAAACCGGGCAACGACCAGCCCGTCCCAAAGATTTCGTATGTTGCGTTGTATGAGCCTTGGGACTGGATTGTAGGCACGGGCGTTTTTGTGACGGAAGACGATCCCAAGTTTCTGGCGAGATTGGACGACTTCGCCTCAGGCAGGCCGTTTTCGCTGGGTGTGGAGTTGGCACCACAGAAGAACACCTTCAATCAGTTCCTGACGAAACTATCCGCCTCGCACGTGTGTGAAGCACTGCCAGAGATGAAGCAAGCGATAGAGGCGTGCTGCACTACTCATGGCGCCATCTTGGCCAATGCCAAGAGTATCACTGACGCAGTCACGGCCTGCAAGATGGACGAGGCGATGCGCCTTTACAAGTATGAACTGCAACCCGCTGCAGAAGAGTTGAAGGATCATTTCTTTTCGGCAATCAATGTGGAAAGCCGTTTGGAGGAAGGCGCTGCCAAGGCGAATGACATTTACATTACGCAAACACAACCGGCGCTTGCCAAGGTTCGAAAACTGCTGACAGGCGCAAACAAGGCGATTGCTGAACACATGATGTCGGACGAAATCATGCTCGAGGCCGCGCGGGTAGCCAAGCGGAATGTGACTGCTCTGGGGGCGGTGGCAATAGTCCTTGGCGTTTTCCTAGCGGTCATGATCAGTCGTGGAATAGTGCGAGCATTGCGGCGGATCATATTCGGCTTGAGCGAGGGAGCAGAACAGGTGAATGACGCTGCGTCACAAGTATCTGCGGCCTCGCAACAATCGGCTCAGGGAGCAAGTGATCAAGCATCGTCGCTTCAAGAGACAAGCTCCTCGCTGGAGGAGATGGCCGCAATGACTCGCTCCAATGCGGCAAGTGCCAAAGAGGCAAATGAGCTCAGTATACAGGCACGTGATGTAGCGGAAGGCGGCAATCGCACGATGACGGAACTGAATCAGGCCATGGCGGAGATCAACGAATCTTCCGGTCAGATAAGCAAGATCATAAAGGTGATTGAGGAGATTGCCTTCCAAACGAACCTGCTGGCGTTGAACGCAGCCGTGGAGGCCGCGAGGGCGGGAGAGCATGGTAAAGGTTTTGCCGTAGTAGCGGAGGAAGTACGTAATTTGGCTCAGCGTTCGGCCCAAGCCGCGCAAGAGACAACTGCGTTGATTGAGGATTCGGTCAACAAAGCGCAAGCAGGTACCAACGTTGCAAATCAGGTGGGCAAGGCTCTGGGGGCTATCGTAGCAGACGTAAGCAAAGTCACTGAGTTGGTGAATAACATATCGCAAGCCAGTGAAGAGCAAGCGCAGGGAGTTGATCAGGTGAACGCTGCCGTGTCGGCGATGGACCGGGTGACTCAACAGAACGCAGCCAGCGCTGAGGAATCGGCGTCAGCTTCGGAGGAGTTGGCAGCCCAGGCCGAATCTGTGCGCAAGTCAGTGCAGGAGCTATCACTACTGGTAGGCGGTCAGGAAGATTGTGAGCATAAGCACAAAGAAACGCAAAACAGCACTATAACAGAATCAAGCACTCCGCTCGGCAATACTCTTCAGACCAACTCGAGCACAGAGCAGCTCTCCACGTTGGCAGGTCCGCAATCCTTCCTTGATCTTGAGGATAGCGATGACGAGTTGTCGGGGTTTTAGTTTAAAGAGCAAACAGTCAGGCTCCGCTATGAGGAAACGACTGCTATGAGTACCGAAACGACAGCTCAGGTCTCAGAGAACCAACTGGACAAAACGAAATACTCAGAGGGACGATATCTGACGTTCACAGTCAACGAGGAGGACTATGGGATAGGTATTCTCAAAGTCCGGGAAATCATCAGCACGCCTAAAGTAACAGCAATACCACTTATGCCCCGATACCTGAAGGGCGTGATCAATCTACGGGGAAGTGTAATCCCGGTTATTGACCTGCGCTTGCGCCTCGGCCTGGAGGAACAGGAGGGTAGCGAAGCGGCGCGGCGTGTTGTTGTGGTCGACGTTGGCAATCCAATGGGCATCATTGTCGATAGCGTCCGCGAGGTTGTTGATATAGGAGCGGAATCCATCGAGCCGCCACCATCCGTTTGTGAGGCCGTGGATGCCTCATACATACTAGGCATGGGAAAGGTCGGAGAAACGGTCAAAATCCTATTGGACATAGACCGGGTACTGACGGACAGGGCCTTGTCGGAGGTCGCCAGTGTATACGAGAGCTGTAGCCACGATTAAGGTTAAGCTTAAGTGACGATGGCCAGGACGCACGTCGACCGAGACAACATTGTTGTTTTACAGCTTAGTGAGAACTCGTGCAACTCATGAACAGACAGCCGAGTGCTCACAGAAGACTGAAAGTAGATTGACGTCGAAGACCAGAGTAGCGTCGGGAGGAATGACGGGCGGCACTCCGTTTTCTCCGTACCCAAGGCTCGAAGGCAATATCATAACTCTCCTGCCTCCTGCGCGCATGGTTGAAAGCCCCATGCTCCAACCTTCTATTACCGAATCCAGATGCATCACAGCTGGCTCTCCCCTTTCGTGGGAAGAATCGAACAATGTCCCGTCGGCAAGCCAACCGCGATAATGAACCTCCACATTATCGAACCGCTCTGGAAACACTCCGTTGCCGTTTACAACATCCAGATACCAGATACCGCAAGGGTGGATCCGGCCAGCAGCCACGTCAATGTCAAGGGTAGCCAGGAAGCTTCTCGCCTCTTCGAACTCTCGCATCTTGAAGCACCTCCACTAGATCGCGCCAAATAGCTGAAAGCCAAGTATACACCGGAGTTGGGCAGATGTGCAATTGATCGTGCTTATGGTAAACACCAATGGATACACTCTCGTTTTGATCGACGGTGACCGCCTTAGGAGTGCAAGGTTTCGGCGTGCCACCGATGTTCTAAGACCGCCTCATAACGAGTTGGGTAACAAGCGGTGGCGAGGATCGTACACGGACTATGGCCTCGGGAGCTGCTATTCAGCCCCTTCATCAACCATTAGAGGTTGAAAACGACCGGCGGTAAGGTCCCTCATTTTCGAGGTCATCGCGATCACATTCTCTTCGGGTATTCGGTACTGAAGGTGAACGAGTGACTCGTATACTGGCTGGGCAACGAGACAATCGCATTCCTGGAGGATTAACTGCACCTGAGAAAGAAGATTATAGGGAATAGCCAGTTGATAGGCTTGACGGTTGACCTTGGTTTCAGTTTCCAGTGCGGCTATTACTGCCTGGGCAGCACCAGTATAGGCAGCTACAAGGCCACCAGTACCTAGTTTGGTGCCGCCAAAATAGCGAGTAGTAACCACGATGAGGTCACCAATCCCGGATCCACGTACAACGGCCAGGGTTGGCGGCCCCGCTGTTCCAGAGGGCTCGCCGTCATCGCTTACTCCCTCGGACACACTTGCACCGAAGCCCACTTTGAAGGCGTAAACGTGATGGTTGGCATCGGGCATTTCACTGCGAATGGATTTAAGGACTTTGTGAGCGTCCTTGACGGTGGCGACAGCAGCGCCAGTGGCGATAAACCGGGAGTTTGAAACGCGACACTCCACTCGACAGTTGCCTTTGGGAACGAGGTAACCGGACATTACGTTCCTTTTAACTTTTCGGTCAGGCAAAAACAATGTGTTCTGCTGGCCTTCAGGGATTAAGGACCACCTGACAAGCGTAAAGCTCTGGCCGCAGAGATAAGAAACCCGCCAGACCGGTCCTAGGGACCGGATAGCGGGCGTTGTCGGTTTCACGATGGCGATCAGGTCAGCAGAATCTGGAAACAGGTACTCCTATCCGACGAGCTTGCGTCCTTCACCGGTCAATGCAGCGGCGTTTATGCATTGGCCAGCGTGGTTGTAGAGTTTCCCGCTCCAAATGAAACCTTCATTGCGCAGATCGTCAAGCCATGACGACATAAGGTCCGCGGCATGGTCAACGCTGTAGCCAGAATGCTCGGCCACCTCTGACGCCAACTCGAATTCGGTAAGTGGACCGCTTCGAAGTCTACGAAGAATCACTAGTGCGTGCTGTCTTAGGTCTTCGATCGTTGTGATGGTGCTCATAACAAACCTCTTTTCCCGTGTAGGCGGCGAGATTGTTTGCGCTGCCTGATCATTAGATCTATAGGCGATGCGATGGCCGTTGTCCACTTGGATGAACAAGATCAGGCACTAACGCCACATATGATCTCGTGCCCGTCTGGCAGTTGGTTTATTGGACGACTACAAACAGGAATGGGAACTGGTTTAGTGTCCATACACTTAAGTGGAAACGGTTTCAAGGGCGTTGACGAAGAATCGTTGCTGCAAGTACAATGCGATCTTGCATGTTTATTGACTGCTTCCAAGGTTAGGCACCTACGCTGCGTCATGTTTGGCAAGTCCGAAAACCAGCAAGGCCTCATTCCACGGTGCCGGGGCACAAAGCTCCTTTGGGGTTTGCTGTTATTCACACATCTTCCGGCACTAGCGTTCTCATGGAATCATTTTATCTGTAGCAGTGGGTGTGCTGATCATTCATCCGGTTGTCTGTGGATAACTGCTGCTGTTGTCTTCTTCGTGTTCAAGTTAGCCGACCCCCCTTCACTGCGTTTCTCCGACAGCGGCGCTTCGCGTGCACTGCTTTCTGTTGCAATTGGTCTATTGCACGCAAACGTGTTGGGGGATGCTGCAGATATTGGCGTGCCGTTGTTTGCTCTGCCGGCACTTGGCGCACTGCTTTTCGTTTTCGGTTTTGTGGGGATTCAATCCTCGATTCTCTCAATCCTTCAGCATAGGCAAACTCGCTCACGCCGGAGACTTCGCACTCCAGGATCGTTCAAGGTTTTGCCCAATCCATTTTGGACTATCAGTTCATCCTATATTCAGCCTTGTGGCACGCGCGGACCACCCGCTCGTGACGGCCAGTAAGCACAATCTGCAAGCAATCTGACCGCAGCAAGAGCAGCGTGGTTCAATCGTATGAGGATTGCAGCTATCAGGTCGAAAGAGGCTCAGGCATCATTCACCGTTATTCAATGCTGGAGAACACAAATGGCCTCGACGCCCACAGTCAAGAGGCGAAGCAGAGCTGTAATACTGGTGAATCTCGGCACGCCGAATGCAGCCGATCCTGCCGCAGTGCGTGAGTATCTTCAGGAGTTCCTGAGCGATCCCCTGGTAATACAACTGCCTCCCTGGGCACGCTGGTTGCAACGTCCGCTGGGTATGATGATTTCACGCATGCGAGCGAAACATTCAGCGGAAAAGTACGAGCAGATATGGACGGACCGCGGATCGCCTTTGCGAGCAATCATGCAGGACCTATCTGCGGCATTGGAAAAGTCTCTACCACGAGATTGGCAAGTCTTCGCGGCCATGCGCTACGGCGGTCCGAAGATGGCTGACACCCTCGCTCGAATAGAGGAATTGGGAATCAACGAGGCCGTAGTTGTAAATCTCTATCCTCAGTACAGCGTAACGACGACAGGAACGGTACTGAAGGAGCTATACCGAACGCTACGAACGACAGCGGGACAGTTGAACATCACGACCCGAGCAACTTGGTATGACGATGTGGGTTACATAAACGCCCAGGCTCGGGTTATTGCTGAATACGCTTCGGCAAACGACCTCGATCCTCGAGAAACTCATTTGCTCTACTCCGCTCACAGCCTGCCCGTCTCCTATGTCTGTGCGGGTGACCCTTATGAGCGTCACATCACACGTACTGCGGCCCTTGTCACCGAACGGTTAGGCTGGCCGGCAAACCGCACTTCCATTTCGTTCCAGAGCCGCATGGGTCCAGCCAAGTGGTTGCAGCCTGAAACGCATACTCACTTGGCAGAACTCCACAAAAACCGCGAATCACGAATACTCGTTTGTCCAATAAGCTTCCCTGTGGACTGCCTGGAGACTATCGAGGAGATCGGCATTCGATACAGCAAAGAGGTGTCAGATCGTGGCGGCCGTCTATTCCTGTGTCCGGCGTTGAATACGTCTGAGCACTTCGTTTCTGCGCTGCGGAGTCTGGTGCTATACGGGCATCGCCCGATGACCTCATGGGGAGAGGCGTACCAGCCGCTCCTCACACCGAGCTCGTCGATTTCCAGTCAGGGATCCATTAACAGACTGGTCATGATCGGCGTATCCCAAGACAATGGTTTGCGTTCGGGATCCGGGCCAGCCTTGCGTTACAGCAGCCCGGCAGGGATAAAAGGAATCAAGCGAAACCACGAACAAACACGAGAGCAGCTCAGAACTCTGGCAGAAGAAAACCTGATCCAAGAGGGCCTAATACTCAATACTTGCCACCGGTTGGAATTATACGGCTGGCTGAGTGACGACTATGCAGATGATGTTCAGGAGGCAAGTTCACATGTACAGAATGTCCTGTTTTCCGACGAGCTTGAAGGCCTAGAGGTTAACTCCCTCTCAGGATACTGCGCTTGGCACCATCTGTTACGAACCGTTTGCGGCCTGAATAGTGGTTTGCCGGGTGATACCGACGTAGCCAATCAGTTTGAGACAGCGCAGCGAATAGCTGACAAGGTCGGCACCTGGCATAGGGGACTCGATCGAATCGAGGAAGAGATAAAACGCCTCAACGATGATCTCTGCAACCATACTTCCTGGCACAGAGAGACAACCGGCTACTGCAGCGCTGCCTTGGCGCGTGTGCTGGAACGGCATGAAGTCGATCTGCAAACGGCCAAGTTTCTGATCATCGGAGGCTCGGCAACGTCACGATCGCTAGTGTGCGCTCTCTATAAGCGGTTTTCTGTGGGCAGCCACAACGTCACGTTGGTGTACCGTGGGCACACCGGCGGACAGATGAAGCTCCTGCGCAAAGCGATTGGTTCTGGCACAAGAGTGCGTGTGCAATCATACGATGAAGCGGTTGTGAAGAGACTCATCGCCGACGCGGATGTCGTACTATTCGGAATCGACCATTGTACGCCAGTTCTTGATATGCGGGAGCTTTCCGACATTCGGGACTTTGCCGCAAGACCGTTGGTGGTCCTGGATTTTAACACTCTTGGCTCAGTAAAGCTCGCAGCGTTGTCTGGCGCATCAGTTTATGAAGCTGCTGCATTGGAAGCCGAAGCGTGCAGCTATGCTGAAGCCCTGAAAGATAATCCTAGTTTCCTGGAAGCATTAATGCGAACTGAGAAGATAATTCAAGAGCAGGTAAGTGGGATGTTTCGTTGTGTGCAATCAACAGAGGGGCACTGCCTCCAAGAGGCCACTGTGCCAATGCAAATGGATGGTTCGACCTTGGCCGGAAAACCTCGGTTGGAGTCGGAGTGAGTATTGTGATTCCCACAATGAATATGAAGGTGTTTTCACGATACGCCGGGCTGTCGCTTCCGAGGCACGTGTCATATCCCATGCCCACGGCTTGGCAGGAAGTAACAGAGGCTGAAGCTGAGGCCATGCATGACGAATGCCGATGCAAGAGGCAGCCTGCGGGGGTATCGCTTTACATACACATCCCGTTTTGCCGTCAGATATGTCGGTATTGCGCGTGCACGCGGGTGCCAGCGCCCGCAGGCGATCCACAGAACGCGGAAGGCATCAAGGACTACTTGAGAGCTGTTGCAGATGAAATGAGAATCGTCCGCGATCGGATGGACTCCCGAGCCACTATTCGTCAAATACACTTGGGAGGTGGAACACCTACTCATCTCTCGCCAGGACAGATCGAGCAGCTGTATCAGCAATTGGACGACATCTTCTCTATCGCAGGGGACGTCGAGGCAGCAATCGAAATCGATCCTCGGGTCACTAGTCACGAACACTTGCGGGTTCTGCGATCTCTTGGGTTTAGTAGGATATCGCTTGGCGTGCAGGATTTTGATGAGCAAGTTCAGAGGCATGTTAGACGCATACAGCCGCTCAGTACGGTACGGAACACACTGGAAGACTGCCGAAGCCTCGGATTCGCCAGCGTCAACTTCGATTTGATTTACGGCCTCCCATATCAGACTCCGGCAAGCATCGACCGAACCATTGAACAGGTGATTTTACTCTCTCCAGACCGCATTGCCTTCTATCATTACGCACAGATTCCCGATCGCATAGCAGTGCAGAGGGGCTTGGACTATGAACATCTTCCCAACAGCGAGGCGAAGCTGGCCATGTTCTTGCAAGGCATGACCAAGTTCGAGTCGGCAGGCTACGAGTTCATCGGGCTTGACCATTACGCAAGACCGTCCGAATCTCTGGCTCTGGCGAAGCGAAACGGAACGCTGCAGCGGACCTTTCAGGGCATGACAACTGGAGGCAATCTCGACCTGATCGGTCTGGGAGCATCTTCCATAAGCCACCTTTTGTCCGTGGGCTTCCTGCAAAATCACACGGATTTCAAAGATTACTACGGGATGATTGCAGATGGGAAATTACCGTTTCGCCGTGGCAAACGGTTATCCTTCGATGATCGTATACGTCAACATGTAATGAGCCAGCTCTATTGCCAGACAAGGTTGGTACCTAGCGAACTGGAGAGCCAGTTCGACATTATCTTCTCAGAATACTTTAAGAGGGAGCTCGATCGGTTGATAGTCCTTGAGAGTGAAGGACTCATCCGCATTGACGACGAAGGAGCCATTGACGTAACCAAGCCACTGGGAAGAGTTTTGTTGCGCAACATAGCTGCCGTGTTCGATGCGTATCTTGACGCTGACGCCTACAAGAACGGAGACGAACGTTCGTTTTCAGCCAATGCATAATGCCCCTAATAGATCAACACCTGCGAGCAGTCTGGTGCTTCGCGCTGCACGACGAGAGAGGACAGAGCGAACGCCGGTCTGGCTCATGCGCCAGGCTGGAAGATTCGACCCCGAGTATCGTGCGCTGCGAGAGAAGGTCGAACTTCCCCTGGAGGATCTATTCCGAACACCGGACTTGGCAGCACAGATTTCTCTGCTTCCAAGGCGGTTCGGAGTCGATGCTATCATTATCTACCAGGACATCTTGACGCCACTAGCTCCCATGGGAGCTAAGTTCGTCTTTCGCCCTGGCCCGATTCTGGAATCACCAATACGCAGAGCAGAGGATATAGCAGCGCTGCCGAGGATCGACCCAGCCAGCTCATTAGGGTTTGTGGCCGACACTCTTAGAATGGTGCGAACGGAAGTTGCCGGTGAACTGCCGGTTCTTGGTTTTGCCGGAGCGCCGTTGACACTCGCGTGTTTTCTAATCGAGGGTAGAAGTCCCGGCACGAACTGCCATATCACGCACGAAGTAATGGCCAAACGCCCCAAGGACATGCATCGGTTATTGGAGAAGCTTGCCGACATGACGGTCGAGTACCTGTTGTATCAGTTTCACAGCGGCGCTGATGCTGTGCAGCTATTCGAATCCGTCGGCCATCTTCTATCGCATGAGGAGTACCTGGAATTTGCCCATCCTTATCACCAGAGGATTCTGTCCTCCATCGGAGGGTTCGGTCCGCGCATTCTCTACGTTCGAGAGCAATACTGTCTTGAGTTGATGGCTCAATCCGGAGCTGAAGTTCTCAGCATAGGCTCGGCAATAACAGTCGCCGAAGCAAAGCAGCGAGTGGGAAACGTCGTTGCGATTCAGGGAAACATAAATAACCAACTAATCGCTGACAGCTCCCTGGAAGACGTGGCGGAAGCAACGCGGCAGTGCGTTATTCAGGGCGGGCACAATGGCCACATTCTCAACCTCAGCCACGGCGTGCTGCCACGTACGCCGTTCGAAAACGGATGCCGCGTAGTTGACACATGTCGATCAACCATATGCAATGAGAGTTCGCTGAACGAACAGTGAGGTAGATGCTATTGAGATGAGCAACTACGATGCAGAGACGATTGTGGTGGGGGCAGGTATCAGCGGTCTTACAACCGCTTGGCTACTGCACAAAGCCGGTCATTCAGTTCGACTAATCGAGCTGGAGGATCACGTCGGCGGACATCTGCGCAGCGAATCCCGCGACGGTTTCCTGCTCGAAAAGGGCCCCTTCAATGTAGTAGTCCGCAATCAGGAGTTCGAACAACTTCTGGAAGATCTCGCATCAGACCTTCAAGTGGTCATCGCCAGCAAAACAGCGAGAAACCGTTACCTTTATCGGAATAATTATATTCACCGTGCACCAACGAATCCTCTGGCAATGGCGTTTACGCCGCTTCTCTCTTTGGCAGGGAAATGTCGCACTCTCCGGGGGCTGCTGTTAAGTAGCCGCCCCACCACGGACGAATGGACCATCGATGACTTTGCGGATCGTCGCTTTGGAACAGAGTTTGCAGAGACCGTGGTAAGCGCGGTTATATCCGGAATACTGGCCGGTGACACTCGTGAACTCAGCCTGAATGCTTGTTTTCCTAAGATCGCGGCAGCTGATCGCCAAATGCTGAGCCCGCTAGTATTCGGATTGCGCAAAGCTATAGGCGCAGCGTTTCCTGATGCAAGAAGAGCGAAACGGAAATGGCGAGGCATGGTAAGCATTGACAAGGGCCTGGGAACAATAGGAACAGCGATCGCTGATAGACTAGGAGATGCCCTAGTAACAGGCTGTCGAGCCAATGAGGTAAGGGTGAGCACCTGTAGCTTTGAAGTGCCCTGCAGTCATGCTGGTGAAGATAAGACACTACATGCGCGCAACGTCATTCTCGCTGTTCCCGCAAGACAAGCCGCCTCTCTGCTTAGCCGTGCGGCACCTGCTGCGGCTTGTCCCCTGAGCAATATCAGGAGTTCATCGCTTTGCGTAGTGAACATTGCGTTTCCGCGTCAAAGCGTCGGTCATCCACTCGACGGTTTCGGCTTCCTCGTTCCACGAAATGAGCCGGATTTTCCGTTGCTCGGAGTGCTTTGGGCCAATTCCGCTTTTCCACATCACAGCCCATCGAATCAACATCTTCTGCGAGCATTCATTGGCGGCTCAACTGCCCCCAATGCCGGGACATCAACACAAACTCAAGTAATTGACACCGTGCTCCCGGCCCTGCGTGACACATTGGGAATCAGAGGAGAGCCGACCTTGGTGGATATTTGCCCGTACCAAGACGCCATTCCCCAATACTTCCTGGGGCACAAGCAGATGATCGCAGGCGTGCTGGCATCTATCTCGAAATCACAGGGTTTACACTTGGTTGGCAACTACATAGATGGAGTGTCGGTCAACGACTGCGTTCGTCGAGCAACAGTAGTGGCTCAGGAAATACTGTCGGGGACATCCACGACACCACGGATCAAGGAGGAACCGAATGACAACTGACCACGACGGTTATTCCCGCCCAATTCGACGACCTCGGCGATTGCGCCGCAATGCAGTAGTGCGCGGGTGGTGTAGAGAAACACAATTGACGCCTGCCCACCTGGTGTATCCGCTCTTTCTAATCGACGGTAAGTCTCGATTGGAGAGCATCGCTTCCATGCCCGGACAGGCGCGGTTATCTATCGACATGGCCATTGAGAAAATCAAGAATGCTATGAGCCTGGGCGTGGGAGCATTCGATCTCTTTCCCGCCATAGACCCGTCCATCAAAACTGATGATGCCGTTGAGGCTGTGAACCCGGACAATCTGCTGTGTAGGGCTATACGAGAGATTAAGAAGGCGGTTCCGGACGCATACGTGATTACGGATATCGCTTTAGACCCTTACTCCAGTCTGGGGCACGATGGACTAGTCGTTGACGGTGAAATCGTCAACGATGCCACAGTTGACCTCTTGGCGCAAATGAGCATCGTTCACGCAGAGGCAGGAGCCGACATGGTCGCTCCGTCCGACATGATGGACGGCAGGGTGAGAGCGATACGCGAAGCCCTTGACTTTGCCGGGCATGATCAAGTGGCCATCTTGAGCTACACGGCGAAATACGCTTCGAGCTTTTACGGACCGTTTAGAGAAGCGCTCGATTCGGCCCCTGTCAATGCTCCCAATGTGCCGAAAGACAAGAGAACATATCAGATGGATCCCGCGAATTCGCGTGAAGCGATGGTCGAGGCCATGCTGGACGAAGAAGAGGGCGCTGACGTGCTGATGGTTAAACCTGGATTACCATATCTGGATGTGATTGCGCGGCTGCGAATGGCAACTGACCTACCGATCGCCGCCTATCATGTGAGTGGCGAATACGCCATGTTGAAAGCAGCGGCGGCCAACGGATGGCTAGAAGATAAGCCATGCACGATTGAAATCCTGACAGCGATGGCTAGAGCGGGAGCCGACGTAATCTTCACATACGCGGCTCTTGACTATGCGCGCTGGTGGCGAGAATCCCTTGCCTGATCCGCAATGACCGAAGCCAGACTCTGGAAAGTTGGATGACTTGCCTCCACCCAAGGCCCACAGCCGATTTCACGAATCGCCTTGGATGTCACCGGACCAATGCTGGCAAACGGCAATCCGACATCGCCAACCGCTCGCACAGCCGAGGGGCTTGCCACAGCTACTACGTCGACCCTTTGAGCCACGGATCGATCGAACACCCGTGGCTCAGTCTCATAGATGACAGGGCTTGATACCTCCACGTTTTCCCATGAGGACAAAGGTGAAGCCAGTGATGAACGTAGGTAACGGACTCTGCCGCAATGAACCAGTCTGCGTAGATCAGCGAAGAGTGATTCACCGCCAACACCGGAACCTACGAGTTCCACGCGCAATCCGAGTTCCCGAGCTCTCTTTGCCGACGGCTCGCCCACAACGGCTACCTTTGGCACTCGCCCTACAGTATCAGCAACAGCTTCAATGGCGAAGATACTTGTGAGCACCAGCCAGTCCTCGGGCCCCAAGTCTCGCGCCAAGTCTTCCATGTCTGCCAAAAGTCTGCGAGCGATAACCGGCTCCAATATCGGTTGCAGATGGCATGCTCTCAAAGCAGTGGAAAGCGATCCATTCGGATCCTCATCTCGCGTAACCCAGACTCTCATGACACTATCTCTGATTCAAGCTCACCCTTCAGCCGCAGACCAAGACTCGCACCGATTGACTGAGGATCAACTCCTACAGCACGGCCTTCAGCCATCCTCACGTAGTCATCACTAAAGATTCGTGCATGCAAAGACACCCCACTTCCGTCAATGGTAGCGAGCGCTCCCACAGGAGTGTGACATCCAGCGGCAATCGCACGAAGAACACTGCGCTCCGCGTCAACAGTACGACGAGTGTGATCGTGGTCAATGGAAGCGACGAGTTCGTGAGCAGTCGAACCTATGCATGCCTGCACGGCGAGCGCCCCTTGTGCCGGTGCTGGCAAAAACCCATCCAGCGGAAGCTCCGTCACGTTGGGATAATCTAGCCCGAGACGCTTGAAGCCTGCTGCTGCTATCACAATACCGTCAAGGTTGTCACGCTCTATCCTCGCTATGCGCGTAGGCACGTTTCCACGAATTGGGATAATCTCGAAACTCCCTAATCTTAGCAGTTGCGCTGCTCGACGAGGACTGTTTGTTCCGATGCGAGCTCCACAGGGCAAATCCGTCAACCGGATACATTCCCGTGTAAGCATTAGGTCGTGCACAACTTCCCGCTCAGGAACAGCCGCCACAGTGAGACCAACAGTCTCAGCCGTCTGCAGATCCTTGTAGCTATGCACAGCAAAGTCAACGCGGTCTTCAAGCAACGCCTTCTCTATGGCGTTTACAAATGCCCCAACCGGCCAGCCTTCTCCAAAACTCCGATCGGCTAATTCATCTCCATCCGTTTTTATTACAATCCGCTTGATGTCGATCGTCGGATGGACAGCAAGCAGTCTACGACAAACCCAATCCGTCTGCCAAAGGGCCAAGTCACTTCCGCGTGTTCCGACACGCAGCACAGTCACGAGCACATACTCCCGAAACAGGCCATAGCCGCTTCGATGATTGCTTGAATCTCCTGTTCGCCGTGGACACAGGAAACGAACATGGCTTCATATCCTGAAGGAGGAAGCCAAACTCCACGGCGAAGCATCTCCCAGAAGAATCGACGGAATAACTCGTGATCACACGCCTGAGCGTCTTTGAAATCCCGTACCGGATGGTCCAGGAAGGCTATACCCAACATGCCTCCAAGAGAGCCGGACTGCATCGCGATATCGTAGTCAGCAGCGGCACTTTTCAAGCCACCGGCTAATGTCGCTGCCCGCCGCCCCAGATCCTCATAGAACGCCCCACTCTGACAAAGCCCAAGAGTCGCTATGCCGGCAGCCATGCCCACTGGATTCCCGCTCAGCGTCCCCGCCTGATACATGGGACCGAGAGGGCTTACTTGCTGCATAAGCTCCCTGGAGCCACCATAGGCGGCGACCGGCATGCCACCTCCTATGACTTTTCCCAGACAAGTAATGTCCGGCTTGATGTTTACGATATTCTGAAACCCACCCCAAGCAACGCGAAAGCCGGTCATCACTTCGTCAAAAACCAGAAGACTCCCGTACTCATCACACAAGTCCCTGAGCCCCTGCAAGAAACCATCAGCCGGAGCAACAAAACCCATGTTCCCGGCCACCGGTTCAACCAAAATAGCTGCAACATCCTTGCCGCAACGCGTTAACACTGAAGCAACGGCTTCCAAGTCGTTGTAGGATACTTGGAGAGTATCCCGAACAGCGGATGCCGTCACACCGGCGGAGTCGGGTGTCCCCAGGGTTGAGGCACCTGAACCCGCCGACACCAACAATGCGTCAGCGTGCCCGTGGTAGCACCCCTGAAACTTGATAACCTTGTCGCGGCCTGTAGCCGCTCGAGCGAGCCGTACGGCGCTCATGGTCGCCTCGGTCCCGCTGTTTACAAACCGCAACACTTCAATAGATGGAATCGCGCCGACAATGATTGCTGCCAATTCCTCCTCCGCCGCACAGCATGCGCCGAAACTCAATCCGGATTCAGCCGCCTCGCACACCGCCTCAACAACCTTTGGATGAGCATGTCCAACAATGGCCGGCCCCCAACTGCCTACCAAGTCAATGTACTCGCGACCATCTACATCGTATATACGCGCCCCCTCCGCTCTTTCCACAAACACAGGATCGCCACCGACCGCACGAAAAGCCCGCACCGGGCTGCTTACGCCCCCGACGATTACCTCCTGCGCCCTCGCGAATAGTACGGCCGAGCGACTTCGATCTTCTCCAGCGGACATGCTCATATCACCTTGGAAATAGGCCCATTACGGGCAACGTTAGTCAACCTTTTCCGGCAGTTGAGTGATAACGAAATCAGCAATCACAGGCAAATGATCGCTCGCTACTCGGGCAACGTTTAACCGGCTACGATGCACATGATCGAGCTCAATCGCGCCCCTGTAGAAGATCTTATCCAACCCGCCGGTCGGAGCAAAGCTTGGATAGGTCTTAATGGACCATCGCGATCCGGGCCGACGTTCCGTGGCGCACTCGAAACCTGCCGGTTTGAATAACTGCTTGCCCAACTGTCCAGGCCAATCGTTCATGTCGCCGGCCACAATGCACGGCGCGTTGTACGGCAATTCAGACATATCATTGGTAGCCAGCAACACTTGTACTTGCCGCCGCCGCAGGCTTGCCAACAGGCTAAGATGCACATTGAATACATCGATGCAAACATGTCGTGCTCCGGAGAAGAGATCAAGCCGAGTGTGCTGCGCCCCTCTTCGCTTTCTCTTGCCGATTGTCAAGTCAATGTTCCGCTGTCGTCCAATGTGAAAACGAGACAATGTCGCGTTTCCGTACTTGCCCTTCTTCAGAAAGACGTTCATGCCTACTGCTCGATACCTATATTGCAGCTCGCGTGCCAAATATGAAGCCAAGTCCACGTGCCCGGAACGGGGCACAGCCCGATCAACCTCCTGCAAAAGAGCGACGTCAGCGTCGTGATGGCGAAGTATCTCCACGACTCGCGAGGGATCGAATTTCCGATCCACGCCAATGGCTTTGTGGATGTTGTAGCTTAGAACACGAAACTTCATGGACAAGTTCCAGTTGAAGGACCCACTTAATCTGGCCAGGCACCTGACAGAGTAACCCGGGCGTTGCTTTTGTTCTAACAGATTAATTCCAAAGCAGTTCCAGCCTGCTGGGCCTCAGTGGCTTCCATAGTCCGGCCTGTATTGCTATCTTCCACGCAAGGATTCGGGGTGAGCCCCGTTGAGCGAGCCTTCTTTCTCCGTCCAACAGTCACTCAAACATCTCCCGCAAGGAGCAGACAATCATGAGACACCCACACACTACGGAGATCAGAATAGCTGCGTCCGCCCTAGCCAGCGCCTTGGCAATACTGCCGGCCGGACTGGGCTGTACATCAAACGGAACTTCCCTGCGATCGCACTCCGAACAGATAGCTCGGCTCGACTCTCGCCGGAAGCTTGCACAGGATCTTGACGCAATACTCGATGATCCTAAATACGCCAATGCATTCTGGGGAGTGCGTATTGAGCGTCCGACCGGCGAAGTCCTCTTTGAGCGCAATAGTAAAAAATCATTCGCCCCAGCATCCAACATGAAACTTTTCACTACCGCGGCAGCCTGTGACCTTCTGGGTCCGAATTACACCTACAAAACCAACGTCGACATTGTCGGTTCTATCGCGAAAGATGGAACACTGGTCGGAGATCTGATCATAGTCGGCTCTGGTGATCCCTCGCTCGGAGCTTGGCATCCAGACCCTTCAAAGGGAAGTAAACCTCTGCTTGACAAATGGGTGCAAGCCGTTCGCGATTGCGGCATAAAGTGTATCAAGGGAAACATCATCGGCGATGGTCGTTGTTTTACCAAGGATTACTATGGAGGGACTTGGGATTACTACGATCTGCCATACTGGTACGCTACCGGATCCAGCGGACTAGCCATGGAGGAAAACGCATACCGTATAACAATCACACCGGGCAACGCGATCGGCAACCCGGCGAAGCTCACTCTCAATCCACAGACATCCTACATCACCTTAGTCAACGAAACCATAACGGTTGCGGCAGGCGGCAATAGTGACGCTGATGGCGCCTGGCAACAGACTGAAGGAAACACCAAAAGATACAACGGCACTATCGCGTTCGACAAGAAGATCATCAACGAACGAGGGTCCGTTTGGGATGGCGCCAAGTACGCTGCTCACCTGCTATTGGAGGAACTTGAGCGAACAGGCGTCACCGTAGAGGGTGAAGCCGTGAATATCCGCGACCTGCCCAACCTACTCGAGACAGACGATACGACAAGCCCGGACCGCAAAACCATCATTACGACGACTTCGCCACCCATGAGTGAAATCATTCGAGTAATCAACAAGCCGAGTCACAACTTCTTTGCCGATCAGGTCGTTCGCACAATCGGGATGATCAAAGAAGGTGAAGGCAGCTTTGAAGCAGGCACACGAGCAGTTGCAAAGTGGCTTGAGAAAATCGGCGCCTCTGATACTCACACGTTTCGCATGTATGATGGCTCAGGCCTCGCTGCATACAATCTCGTGCAGCCGCAACAAGTCTGCCAAGTCCTCCAACATATGCGCCACAACCCAAACCTGGGTCGCATATTCCATGATTCGCTTCCCATCGCTGGCAAGGAATCAGGATTGAGAAACCGCATGAAATGGCCATCAACGGAAGGTAACGTACATGCCAAAACCGGCTACATCTCCAACGTACGTGCCCTCTCCGGTTACGTTACCGATGCAGACAATGAGGAGCTTGTTTTCTCTATGATATGCAACCGATACACGATTTCCACAAAAGAGGTAAATGCGTCACAAGACAAAATCTGCCGGATTCTGGCTCTATATTCTGAGGAGTTGGACCTCACTGGCGATTGTGAACAGCGTGGTGATACTCCAGACTAACTATGACTGTCTACGACGCAATAATAAGGGATGCATCAATCTACGATGGTACGGGCACTGATCCGTATTACGGTGACATTGCTGTTGAAAAAGACAGAATCGCAGATGTCGGCAGTGTCTCTGCAGCGAGAGCCAGAATCGAGATAGACGCTGCAGACCTGGCGGCGGCTCCCGGGTTCATCAACATGATGAGTTGGGCCAACGAGACTCTGATCGAGGATGGCCGCAGTCAATCAGATATTCGCCAGGGAGTGACCCTCGAAGTACTTGGTGAGGGGTTCTCCATGGGACCACTCACTGAAACAATGAAAGCCGAGATGGTCCGGCAGCAGGGAGATATTCGCTACGATGTTTCCTGGACGACGCTAGCCGAGTATCTCAACCATCTTGTCAGACTAGGAGTATCGACAAATATCGCATCATTCGTAGGCTGTGCGACCTTACGCGTTCATGAACTAGGATACGAAAACCGCCAACCCAGCGCAACGGAACTGCAACGCATGCTGGATCTTGCCGCTCGCGCGTTGGAGGAAGGAGCCGTAGGTGTCTCCTCTGCACTCATCTACGCACCATCAACGTTTGCAGGAATGGACGAGTTGGTGGCTCTGGCTAAAGTGGCCGCGAGATACGACTGCCTGTACTCTTCCCACATTCGAAACGAGGGCAACGATTTCCTTGAAGCAGTAGATGAGTTTCTCGGCGTCCTTCGTCAATCAGGAGCCCGCGGAGAAATATACCATTTGAAGGCTTCTGGAAAAAACAACTGGGGCAAAATGGACAAGGCCATTGCTAGCATAGAGGAGGCTCGCAATCAGGGTATTTGCGTCACGGCCGATATGTACAATTACTCAGCAAGCTCCACAGGGCTTGACACTACGATGCCTCCATGGGTGAAAGAGGGAGGGCACAATGAGTGGGTAAGAAGGTTGCGCGATCCTCAAACTCGGCAGCGCGTCATAAGGGAGATGAGTACTGATTCAACTGAGTGGGACAACGGCTATTTGGCCGCAGGATCTCCAAACAACATCCTCCTCATCGGTTTCAAGAACCCTGCGCTAAAACGCCTATCAGGAAAAACATTAGCGGAAATAGCCGCAGATCGCGGCGCATCCCCTGAAGAGACAGCCATCGATCTGGTCATTGAGGATGACAGCGACGTCGGTGCCGTATTCTTCTGCATGTCAGATGAAAACATACACAAACAGCTTCGCCAGCCATGGGTCAGCTTCTGTTCAGATGGAAGATCGTTGGCAACGGAGGGTGTTTTCCTGAAACGAGGTACGCATCCCAGAGCGTACGGCTCCTTTGCCCGCCTGCTGGCCAAGTACGTGCGAACAGACAAGGTCATCACCCTGCAGGAGGCGGTCCGCCGTCTTACATCCCTGCCCGCCGACAATCTCCGCCTGCTCAACCGGGGGCGAATCAGCCCCGGATATTACGCCGACATCGTAATCTTCGATCCAGGCACCATACAGGATCACGCAACTTACGAACAGCCTCACCAATACGCCACCGGTGTCACCCATGTGCTGGTAAACGGTGTGCCTGTGCTTCGCAACGGCCGCCACACCGGGAACAAGCCTGGACGGGTAATCCATGGCCCAGGCCTGGCAACACCCGCACCAGGCTGAACGTGGATCCTCCATCGGCCAACCTACGCCCCACCGCCTATCTCCCGTCACCCGCCGTCGGACCAAGAGGCCAAAACTCGACATGCTTCGTCCTGCAGCCTCTCAAAGGGACGAACATTGCCCTTGATCTCGTTATAGATGAAACAGAATGCCACCCATTTGTTGTCTGCCGTCTTGACGTAGCCGCACAGCGCCCGTACGCCACCAATGAACCCTGTCTTCACAAAAACGCGACCCTCAAGATCAGCTAACCGGCCACCAAGTGAACCTCCATGTCCAGGCTGCGCCATGCTTTTGCGAAACACAGCTCCGTCAGCATGTTTATGCATAGCTACAAGGACGTCAGTCAGCATTCTCGCCGTTACTCGGTTTGAATGGCTCAGCCCGGAGCCATCGGCCACAACAAGCTGCCCATCATCAATTCCGTTTTTCCTCAAGAAGAGGCGAATCGCCAGCTCACCGCTCTTCCAAGAGCCGGGCACGTCTGTGCCCCTCCTCGCGTCGTAATCCTTGCCAGAGATCTTGCACAGACACTCAGCGAATAAGTTTTGGCTGTTGGTGTTTACGCGCGAAAGCACGTCGATCATCGCTGTTCGATGCACGGCAATTACATTCTCACCATGCTGAGGCGACCGAAAATCCGGTAGATGATCTCCATGTCTGATTCCGCCCCTTATCTTGATGCGTCTCATCTCTAAATGCGTCTTCAAGGCATCTGCGAAGAACCTACCAGGATTATCAACAGGTTTGCTCTTGAGGTCGGTCCGTCTTCTACACGCACCTTCGATATTGTAGATATTCCCTTCAGGAGACTTCTCGACCGTTGGCGAACCACCGTCTCCCGTAATGCAATGGTTGTGTATGGTGATCTCGCTGACTGGCGGCATAACCTCATATCGCACCAACTGCCCAGCCTCTGCCGGGAGAACAGTTATATCCACGCAATTGTCGTTGAAGTTAAGGCCGGATACCGGAGCGCCATACCAATGCAACGAACTGCCACGCCACGTTGGATGCACCCACTTATCCTCCAAGGCTCCGTCGTAGTAAATGAGATCTCCCGCGACGTCCTGTATCCCCCGCACTGCAAGCGCGTCCGCCCACTCATCAAACATTGTCAGGGGATTACCTCCAGCATGCTTCGCCAGACGTGGATCACCGGTACCCGGATCTCCACTACCGACGATCCATAAATCGTCGCCATCTGCCACCAGAAACGTCTCAAAGTCATGGTCAGATCCCAACCGATCCAACGCAGTTGCGCTAACAAGGATCTTCATGTTGCTCGCCGGAACAACCGGCCTATCGCCATCCTTCACATACAAAACGCGACCGCCGTCCTCTGACAACTCAACCACGTTCGCCGCACACACTGCCCCCGTGCCAGCCAGTTTATTCAACGTAGCGTCCAAACGACCGGCCAGCACACTGTCATATCCGGCACTCGCCCCGTTCTCTCCACCGAATGCCGCGTGCGAAATCCAAACCGCAGCCAATATCCCTGCAAGATCCGCCGTGAGACCGGCCACCATCGCGTGACGTATTTTTCTAATGCCGACTGAGCCGAAGTAAAGCGCTATCACATAGAAAGTTGTATCCGTACTTCCAAACATCGTGGAGGCCATCTTCGCTCCAAACGAGTCAGGCGATTCGTTCACGACATCAGCTACCATTCCCAACGCCCCAGAACCCGAAAGCGGCTTCATCAATGCCACAGGGAGAGTCTCCGGCTCCATCCCGATCGCCAGTGTGTAAGGTGCCAACTGCTCGGAGATAAACTCCAAGGCACCAGAAATCCTGAACATTCCAATGGCCACCAGAATCGCCACAATGTAGGGCAATATCTGAATGAAAATATCAAACCCTTCCTTGCCGCCCTCCACAAACGATTCGTAGACCTTCACCCGCTTAACCTTGCCATAGAGAATGATAAGGCAAAACATTAATGGAATGGTGAACAACGATACCTGATCGACTACCACCTTGAACATACTCTCAGCTGGCATCATGCATTCTCCCTCGAAGCTGTCGTCGCCGAATGCACGGCTCTTTCCCTATCACACTCCTCCACCGCCGCTCTTGTGGAGAAGAAACGCACCTTGCCCAGCGTCTTCACCATAATGATCGCTACTAGTGTCGCCACAGCTCCGGCGAACATGCACGTGCCGATTATCTCAAAGGGATCACTGCACTGAGCGGACTTGCGTAACGCGATAAGCGTCGTGGGTAACAATGCGAAACCCGCCGTATTATAACCCAACAACATCACCTCCGAATCAGTCGCCACCGCAGGATTCGGATTGAGCTTCTGCAACTCCTTCATCGCCTTCAAGCCAAAAGGTGTTGCAGCATTCCCCAATCCCAGCACGGTTGTCGTCATATTCATGAGAATCGCGCCACTCGCCGGATGATCCTTGGGTACATCAGGAAACAACACTCGCATGACAGGATGAAAAACGCGCGATACGAGCCGGACAATCCCGGCCTCCTCACCCACCTTCATTAGACCGAGGAAAAGTACCATGGCGGCCACCAAACCGAGAGCGATCTCGAACCCAACTTGTGCATAGTCGAATGCTGCCTCAGTAAATCCCCCAAGCGTCGCTAACCGACCTTTCTTCACAATCCTGCCATTCACTGCCAACTCGTATCTGCTCTGAACATCGTAATCCCAACTCAACACGTAGGCAGCACCAACTCGTTGTCCACCCACCAGCCAGGGCCGGCCCTCCGCCCTTACTGTGTCCTCGCTACGAATGACTAATGCACCATCCTCACATCCAACCACAAACTCGAACCGCCTCTCGCCGTCGACACCGTTGTCGAAAACAATCGTGACAACATTGTCTCCCTCCAGAACCGTCGATTCCGGAACTACTGTCCGCGTCGGAAGAAAATGCTGTGCCAGACACAGCACAAACGCCGCGAGGATCATCAACCCCCAAATCGTGTTGATGTTTAAGAAATACCTAATGATGCCACCAATAACCTTCATACGCCAAACTCCTCCCGACCGCACTTGAGTAAGCTCTATCCGAGTGTAGCGGCTGAACGCCTGTCTTCTCCGGTGGATTCCGGGTGTTTGACGCTACGCTTGGACTTACAGCGCAATAACCATCACTGCATGATCTACTCGTCCTCACAACATCACATGCGTTTGGCCATCAAAAACGTCCTGTCTCGATAGGCCGAATACAGGCGATCCCCAATCGCCAGACTGTTGATCCTCACTCCCGGCGGTGCACTGTGTATGAAATAAGTTGAGCTTATCGCAATCGCAACATGATACACCTTACCCACACCGTTAATGAAATACAGCAAATCACCAGCCAGAATACCATCTCTGCACCAGCGACTTGCCACTAGCCGCCCCGCCAACATCTGCTGCGAAGCATCCCTGGCAACCTGCAGCCCAACCTGCGACATCACATTCTTCACCAACCCACTACAATCCAACCCGATAGGCGACACTGCGCCGAATATGTACGGTCGATAAAGAAACTGCGTGGCCCGCTCGACAATCTCCACAACCCGCGCATCATGGTTCAAAACACCTACAGCCTCCTCCGACAACTCGATATCGCCGTCCGGCATGGCCACTCTCACTATCCCTTTCCTCGATTGCGAAACCGCCAGTCGAGTTCCCGCCAACAAACGACATTCCGTCATTTCCACATCATCAAGCATGATCCCCGACTTGCTATTCACGATGCTCAGGTACTCCATACGCGACACAACCTCGACCGCTTCGCATCTCACCCATCCACAATAACCATCACTCCCGTGTATAAGGTAGAAACTGCCATCACGATCCAGAAGCATCACCGGCTCACCATACAACAACTGACTGCACATGGACGAACTCTCGTCCGGCTCACCGTAGGTCAACGCCATTGAACAACTGCAGACACCAAATGAATCTCCGTTCAATGCCCCTTCTTCCGGCAAAACACGCATATCATTTACTACATCCTTCACCCCCACAGTCCGCAACGATTCCGCTAGGAAACCTTTCAAGATAGCCACGTTAGTCGCACCCTCGATGACAACTTTGCCGCCGTCGTATCTCACCTTCGGCGACAAGTACACATTGGTTCTGTCACTGATAGATGCGCACAACATTCGGCAAAACCACTCGGCCTGCTCGACCGGCAGTGCACCAACAGGCCATACACGCCGGGATGCAGCTTCCACCTCCTGCTCCTCGGTTCTATTCGGAAAACGTGGGACACTTGTAGACCAACAACCGGCATGAGGCGCCGCTGCCGAGTCACCATTCAAGAAATCTCGCAGAACAGAGTACAACCTCTCCGCCTGCTCCCAACATGCCAAACGGCCAGAATGTCCACTTACCCCTCCGGCAGATAATCCAATACGCACCAACACACCGGTGGCCGCAAGCGATCCAATCGCCTCGCCACAGCCCAACCCCAGAGCAGCAGAAAAGCGAGCGGCTAACGCCCCAGATGCCGACCCCATCCCCATTGGATTAACACAGGCCCCCCCACAATCGATCGACACAACAACTGACGCTTGACAACGCTCCACCCAGCGCGACAGACGTATTGAACCTACTTCCTCTTCAAGGCAACACCCCCTCTCTTCTGCTCGCGTCATCACTGGCACTCCCCCTGCTGCCATGATCAGGTGATATAGGAATGCCCCTACAGTAAGTGCTCCGTCGTCAGCCTCTCGCACCCCACCGCCATTTGGTCCAACCGCAACAGGGTCGATTACCACAACTTCCCCGCTCAGCTCACCAGCCTCCGGCAGTGTGAAACAAGGACATTTGTTGATAAACTGGTCAATCACAGGATTAGACATCATCGCCAAGCCCCCACCAACTGAAAGGATAACCGCGCAACAGCAAATGACGACCGACGCCACAACGTAATCTCGTCAACGCCCACAAGAACGACAACCTGCCCGCATCCCCACCAACTTCGGCTACTTTGCGACCAATCACCGCCTCTTGGTCCACACATCGCCGGAATACTTCTCCAATAGCTCCTTGGCCGCCGCCAATTCTGCCTTACTCCACTTGCCCTCAATCAGCTTCATGCCCGTTGCTCGCCCCAAAGCAACGCTCATCCTCTTAGCCAGCACATCTGCTGACAACGACACCTGATCAGCCACTGCCGCCGCCGGTTGCTGTTCATAACGCCTCTCCAATACAATCGAGCCATGCTGAAGAACAGCGTGGCGCAATCTGCGTTGTGCACTGCCCGCCAGCTTGTCGCCTTTCACTAGCACATCCAGACAGTGCCGCCGCGCAAAGCAGAAGAATGGCCCCCTTGCCGGTCCGCTGTCGTCTGAAACCCCACAACGTCCGGCACCAGCCTCCACTTCATCCAGCGCTGCGATGAGAGCGTCATGCGCAATCTCGTAAAGCGAATTCAGTCCACCCCCCAAAATCGAGTGCTGCAACGGCAGTGCGATAGAGTAAGTTAATTCCCTATCATGCAAAATAGCTCCACCTCCGGTTGTCCGTCTCACTACTGGCAATCCACCAGCAGGAAGCGGCAATCGCTCATACTCGGCATACTCCTGAAAGTAACCCAACGAAATCGTCGGAGGATCCCACTGATAATACCTGATAGTCGCCGGCGACTCTCCGTTTTCCACTCCAACCAACAGCGCCTCATCCCGCGCCATGTTCTCCGGACCCGGTAATGCCGGATCGACTATTGTTCGAATCTCCTTCTGGTCCATGCGTTCATTGTACGCTCTGCATGGCATACTGCCCACCTCTCCCAACAACAGACACTCTTCATTCTCCCACGTCTTGAATCGTCACCGCTCGGAGTGATACCATAGCCCCCCATGGCGATGCACAGAACAAACTGCGACATATGCGGCTCCTCGCTCGAAGGGCTGACTCTTGGCGATGCCTGCAAAACGTGCCGATTCCGCCCCGGAGAGGAGATTCACATCATCAACCAGGCCTGCCCCAGCCATACTGCACTTCTCGCTATCAGTATCACCCTGCTGCTGCTGACCGTAGCTGAAAAGCCGATCGGACGCTGGGAGCCTATGCAGCTCATGGCTCTGGGCCTGATACTGCTGGTACTCTGGTTTCTGCTTCGCATCAGACGGCACAAAACTGTGCTATGGCGCGATGGTTTCATCACCGTTGACAAAAAGGGAAAAACCGCCAGCTACACTTGGCAAATGATCGAGGAAATTCAATGCGCAACGGACGGTAGAACAGTAGAAATCATTCCCACAAGCGGTAAAAAGCAGACAATCCCCCTGGATTTCTTCGGATCACACCGCCGCGCCGAGACATTCGTAACGCTCGCCCAAGATTGGTTGAAGCTCAACGGCAATTGCGAGGAAAACCTCATATGAAACCGAGCAACACAAGCGATGAATCGGTACGACTGCGTACAGTCAATGGAAAATGCGCAAACGAAAGTACATTTCACACCAATCACTTGCCCTTCTCCAAGCTACAAGAAGTAATCCCATTTGAACCCCAACCTCTCCTCGTGCGCCTGATACTGGCGTTGATGGTTGTGAGTATGCTTGTGGCACTGACATCTGACCTGGCTAATATGATAGAACAAGAGCCGTATGAAGGAAAAGCATTAGCTCATGTCGCTACAATCCTCGTCCTGGCCGGCCTGCTCAAAGAGCATAGACGCAACAGGAACAACAGAGCTGTCTTGCTCCAGGATCGTATGCACATCATCGGTATCATCGAAGCACAAGACAACTGCAGCAGCGGTGCATATGAAATCAAGTTTGCCCATCTCGCCTGCATAAGCGAGACACGATTCGGCCGTATCGCCTTCCGCACTCACGCCGGACAAACGCTACTGAGGTTGCCATTCGACTTCTTCGGCACATCGCGGCAGGCGTACAGCTTCATCTCAGTCGCCAACGAACGGCTGAGCGCATACCACCGCTCAACCTGAATCCCTTACCGCCACACGCGGGCGACACGAGTCCACTCCTCTTCTGCAAAAACACCTCTTCAGTTGTTCCGGTGATGCCCCAATTGATTGCGAATCATCTCAGCCCGAGCCACGCTTCTCTGCTCTCCCGACAGCTTGCCGCCTTGTGCTTTTTGCAGATGAGCTGGCTGAATCTGCAATAACAGTTCGTTGATCGTCCCCACGTCGATGAGGTCCAAACGCCCCATCGCCACCCCCATGCGAACATGACTGAGCAAATACATCGTCTCATCGCTGGCCAGAGTCCGAGCGTTCTCCAACACACCAAAAGCCCGCCATATCTTGTCGTCAAGCTGCGAAGATCGCTCGTTGGAAAGCGCCTCCCGAGCAGCCTTCTCGTACTCCACCACACGCGGAATGATTCGCGTAGAAAATTCCTCAATGAAATCTATCTCCGATCGCCCCAGTGTGATCTGATTCGACCATTGATAAAAATCCCCAACAGCATCCGTGCCTTCACCAAAAAGACCGCGAACCGCCAAGCGGAGATCCTTGGCTGCACGTAATACTTTCTCGATCTCCCCGGTCATCTTCAGCGCCGGCAAATGCAGCATGACCGATACTCGTAATCCCGTACCAACATTCGTTGGGCATGCCGTCAAAAATCCCAACCGCTGGTCAAAAGCGAATTCCACCTGCTCGCTCAATGCATCGTCGATGGCGTCAATTTCGGACCACAGCGTCTCCAACTCCAAGCCACTGCGCAGCACCTGCAACCGCAAGTGGTCCTCCTCGTTTATCATTAGCGCCCGAGTCTCATCAATGGATACATTCACTCCGCGACTGCCCGCACCTCCTGCTTGCTGCTGACTGATGAGGTGACGCTCGACCAACACTTGCTTGTCTATGTCATCCATCTCTTCGAGATCGAAGAAAAGCGAATTCTGCCCAAGGGAAGTATTACCTACCGCATCAGCCAAAGTGCGGAATATCTCCCTCTGCTGATCATCGGTGGCCCGCGAAAGAAAAGGATATCCCACCAAGTTGCGCGCAAGCCGAATCCGCGAGGAAATCACGATATCCCCCATAGGCCCGTGACCTCGCAACCACTCTCCGACATTGGCCGTCAAATCACTGATGCTCATTGGAATCCTCCGCTTCCAACCGCATCAACTCATCCCGGAGTTCGGCAGCCTGCTCGTATTCCTCTGCCTCTACTGCTTTTTCCAATGCACGCCGCAGAGACAATACCTTCGCTCGCCGCTCGCCGCTCGCCTTCTGCTCACCGGGTGCCTTGCCCACGTGTTGGCTCGCCCCATCATGAACACGCTCGATCAACGGTAAGAGTAAGTCGCCAAACTCCTCATAGTCATGAGGGCAACCAAGAGTCCCTTGCGCGCGAAACTCCCCGAATGTCATACCGCAGTGTGAGCACTTACGCTGTACGCCAATCTGAGCCTCTATGCCCACCTTGACGAATTTCTCCAGCATCATCGCCGGAGCCTCGTGCGCCTTCATGGTTATGCCCTCCTGAGAGGCACAACTCTCACAAAGATGCCGCTCCACAGGCTCGCCGCTCGGCTGTATGTCCGTCAGATGAACGGTCGCCGGCTCCTGCTTACATTGCTGACAAAGTATTCCCATTATCTTCCCTCAGCACCGAATCCAGCCGGGCTGTCCTACTCGCTGCAAAGTCTATGCTACACCTGTTTTATCGTCAATTGAGCGATCACCCCTGAACCAACCCTTCGCAACGAACGCCCGAAACAATCTCCTACGCGATTCATAGGAAGATAACACAACTAACATACCACGCACAGCAGCGTGCCACAGCTTCACAAAAGCAGTTGCCCAGGCTTGAAGAACCTCCAATCAACCACTGGAATCACGATAGAACGAAGCTCTGCATCCAACAGCCTCAGTCACCTCGACCTTCGCCAGCAAGGTCGCCAACTCACCAACCACAACCAAACTATCGTAAATCACGCGGGCAACATGCTCAGCCGTCGGGTTCAAACCACCCATTGCAGAACAACTGTTCAAATCACTCCCATCAAGAGGAGCAACCGCTCTATCCAACTCCGCTTTTGCCACAAGAAAATCAATCAGATAGCCGGCCGAATCAAGCTCGTCACCGCGGAACACAGCGTTCACCTGCCACTCATGAGCATGATCCGCCTCCTTGCTACCATCCGCAAAGACAACGCCGTGCCTCGCAACAAACCGCGCTTCAACAGATACTTCATACAAGGTAATTCACCTATTTCCGAAGACAATCGCTATCCGAAAACAACAAACTTTCACCGCCATGCCCTTCAACAAGACATCCCCTCAACAGCGAATTGTGGTTTCCCTGGATATCACCGCACGCATAAGTCCGTCACTCACACGATTCCGATTCATCGCCCGGAAAAAGCCCGTTTGAGCCCGCCAGACAACTACAAAGCCAACTCTCGCACATTGTCTGCCGATTTCACCAGGCCAATCGAAGAACTTCGCCCCGATCCACACCAAAACACAATCCACTCCTGCCTGACGAACCAGTAACTGTCAACCTGGTGGCAACGAATCGTCAACCAAACCAGCCATCTTGACCCTTATCTACTGCATCGCTAGCATAAACTCATGCTGCAACTATGTCCCACAATCGATCGATTCTCTACCCTGGCCAAGAAGGCCAATACCGTGCCCGTATACTGCTCACTGCTCAGTGACCAACTGACACCGGTCTCCGCCTTCAACAAACTCGCCGAAGGCGCCGACCATGCATTCCTCTTGGAGAGCGTTGTCGGTGGTGAGAAAATAGCCCGGTATTCATTCCTTGCTGCCAACCCGTCGGCCGTCTTTGAAGCCACCCGTGACCAGGCAACCTTCACAGACACCGACGGAGAAACGCAGTGGCAGGTTGCAGACCCTCTCAAGAAACTCGAGGAGGTACTCGCGGGCTACTCCGCCGTCCATCTCCCTGAACTGCCACGCTTCGTCGGAGGGGCAGTCGGCTACGCGGGGTACGACGCCATCCGCTACTATGAAAGTCTCCCAAATGCCCCGACAGACGATCGACAGTTGCCTGATCTCGCCTTCGGAATCTACGACGAAATGGTCGTCTTCGACCACGTACAGAAACTCATCAAAATCGTCGCCCATGCACACGTCGATCGCCACGGCATTGACGGAGCCTACAAGGACGCCAAAAAACGCATCGAAAAGATCATCGCAACCCTATCAACCGTTAAACCAGCGCCATTAACGCCCATGGCCATCCCCGAAGACTCGCTGCCCCGCACCAGCAACTTCCACCAAGCAGACTTCGAACGAGCAGTTGATACCTGCAAAGAATACATCCGCGCAGGAGACATATTCCAGGTTGTCATCTCGCAGCGACTCGCTGTCGAAACAACCGCCCCCTCATTTGACATCTACCGCGCACTCCGGGCGGTCAACCCCTCACCATTCATGTTTTGCCTGAAAAGCCCAAAAACAACACTGGTGGGAGCCTCTCCGGAAATCCTCTGCCGCGTCGAAGACGGAGTAGTCATCACCAGACCACTGGCCGGCACCAGGCCGCGTGGCCAAACCGAAGACGAAGACCTCGCCCTCGAAACAGAACTCCTCGCCGACCCCAAAGAACGCGCCGAACACGTCATGCTTGTCGATCTGGGCCGGAACGATGTTGGCCGCGTGGCCAAAACGGGCTCAGTCAAAGTTGACGAGCTCATGACCATCGAACGCTACGCACATGTTATGCATATCTGCAGCAACGTCTCCGGCGAACTCGATGAAGGACGCAACTCCTTCGATGTCCTGAAAGCCGTCCTGCCCGTTGGAACAGTCAGTGGTGCACCTAAGATCCGAGCCATGCAAATCATCGATGAGCTCGAACCAACACGCCGCGGTCCATATGCCGGCGCGGTAGGATACGTAGACTTTGCGGGCAATATGGACACCTGCATAGCACTCCGAACTTTGGTCATCACCGAAGATCAGAACCGTGCCAGAACCGTCTATGCACAGGTAGGTGCAGGAATAGTCGCTGACTCAGAGCCGACCGCTGAGTACAGGGAAACACTCCACAAAGCTGCAAGCATGCTCAAAGCAATCGACATCGCCGAAAGTTGGCAAACCAAGTAAAGTTTCACTGTAGGTTTTGACTTTGCAAATCAACACTACTATCCTTCATTAGAGCATCGCTACTTCAAGCGTAACGTCAAACACCGAAAATCCACTGGAGAAAACCGGAGTCCAAACGCTACACTTGAATAGAGCTTGCTCCAGTGTGGGATGAGCCTGTGTCGGTCGTACGGGCGAGGTGATATTTCCAGCAATCATTCTCTTTCATATGCCTTGGGCGGTCATATTCGTCGGTCGATTGATCGACATACCTTTTCACCCGTACAGCTAGAAAACAAATCCCACCATCGCCGTTCGTAGCGCCTCTCGTTCTTGACGGCAAGCTCCGCATCGGCAGCTCCAAACTCCGTCAAGATCCGGTTGCGCACTTACAATATAGGTAGGTCTCAAGCGGTACTGATTCCAAGGGGTCCCGTCGCGACAGATCTTCCCGTCTGCCGCATCCCCGAGCAAGAATCGGAGTGCTTCGATCGCCGGCCTCCCCCCGGCGGTCGAGGCCCGCTTTTTTTATACACCACATACACCTCAACAGGCCATCCCAAAACATCCAGCGACGCCCAACTCCTCCAAAACCAAGCTGAATCCACCTTTCGTTGTACACTTCCTTCCCCCACTGATACACTCACAATCAATCAGTGTCGGCGACGCCTCACCGGTCTGGCCACCGACAGCCCCTTACGAAACCGTTGGACCGCTGCAAATCCAAGAGCAGCGCCGTACGCAGAGAATCTGCAGGAGAGAATTAGGCATCAGACGCTACACTTGAATAGAGCTTGCTAGAACCTCAACCCATGCCAGAAAAACATACTCCATCCTTCCTGCGTGCCCTGGGCAAAAAGCCCCTGCCACAACAACTGTCCGTCGAAGGACAAGTGTACCGTCTCGAACGAGTATTCAAGCATGACTTCTTTGCCGCGACCGCCCTCTATGCGGGCGCCAAGGATCGTGTCGTCCTCAAGGTGGGCCGCAAGGCACCTGTATTCCTTCTGCCTCTCGGATGGATTGGACGATGGCATGCTCACCATGAGTCTGCTGCGTACTGCAAACTGCAGGATCTCCGAATAGTCCCTCGATTCCTCGGACGTTTCGGCAAACATGGCTTCATCCACCAGTACATAGATGGCCATGCCCTCAAGAAGGGAGAGCACGTACCAGACGACTTCTTCCCTACGCTGAAACAGGATATCGCTCTCATTCATCAGCGGCAGATGGCCTACGTCGACCTCGAAAAGTGCGAGAACGTGATCGTAGGCGATGATGGAAAACCATACCTTATCGATTTCCAAATTGCATGGAACTGGCCTGCTAAATTCGGCGGCAACCTCCCCCCTCTAAGTTGGATCCGTACCTGGCTGCAACGTTCCGACATCTACCACCTGCGAAAGCTGCAACGCCGCACCCGGCCCGACCAGCTAACCAACGATGAACTGCAGGAATCCTATCGAAAGCCCGGATACATCCGCCTCCACGGAGCCATTGTCCGCCCATTCACCCTCATGCGCCGCCGGATCCTCGACTGGCTTGATCCCGGGCACCGCGGTGGCGAACGTGGGCGAACCGTCTGACCCGCGTTATAGCGCTGTAAGTCCAAGCGTAGCCTTAGACTCCCGGCATCTACCTGAGAAAACAAGCGTTCAGCCGCGACACTTGCATGGAGCTTGCTCTAACAGCCACACCTACCCCAAAAGCGTCAATCGTCCAAGCTTGCCCTGTCCCTCAAAGCCAAGAGTCTTCAAGAGACTCCAATACCCACTCGTTTTCTGATCTGGCATTCAACTGCCGGTTGCGGTAGACTTGCTGGGTTCGAATATACGAAAATGTCAAAACTGTTAAGAAAAAGATGTTTGTAAATGGAGATTCAGCTTCATGGTTAGTGACAACACCGGCATTGTGGACCGCCAGCAACATGCAGAAGAGCGAGCCAAAGCAATCAAGAGCTTCCTCGAAGAATTCGCCCCTGGAGAAAACCACGATCTGTATGCGGAAATGATGGTTACTGTATGCCGATTGGCCCGCGACGGATGTGGAAGGGGAGAGGCCAAGGTGCTCAACCGAGCACTCAAAGAACTCCGCTATGCCTTCAAAATGTTTGAGCCCTATAGTGAAGTCCCCAAGTGTACTATCTTCGGCTCTTCCAGAACAAAAGAGGATCACCCTCAGTACATTCAATGCGTCAAGTTCGCTCAACTCATTCAACAGCAGGGGTGGATGGTCATAACCGGTGCCGGCGACGGCATCATGCGTGCCGGACACCACGGAGCAACCAGAGAATCGAGCTTCGGAGTGGCCATCAGCCTGCCATTCGAACAAAGCACCAATACGATCATTGAAGGCGACCCAAAGCTCGTCAACTTCAAATACTTCTTCACCCGTAAACTCATGTTCGTCAAAGAGGCCGAAGCCATCGTCCTCTGCCCCGGTGGATTCGGAACACAGGATGAGGGATTCGAATCATTGACCCTCGTGCAAACCGGAAAGGCCGCACCCGTACCCATCGTATTGCTCGACGAACCGGACGGAACCTACTGGCAACATTGGCGAACCTATGTGAAGTCCGAGTTGCTGCATACAGGCATGATCAGTGAAGAGGATATGAACCTCTTCCACCTCACCGACAACGCCGAGGACGCCGTCCGGGAGATAGTCGGTTTCTATCGCAGGTATCACTCTTCGAGATTCGTCCACGACGATTTCGTTATCAGAATGAAAACCCCACTCTCCGAAGGCTTCGTCGAACATCTCAACGACGAGTACGAAGATCTTCTCAAAGGTGGAGGAATCCACCAGGTCGGCCAGGCACTGCCGGAAGAAGACGGCGAATTCGCCGAATTGCCGCGACTGGTTTTCAGCTACGACAAGAAGAGTGCCGGACGCTTGCGCATGCTCATCAACGCCATCAACGAATTCGACGGCTAGAGCAACGCTCTGATATCGCAAGTGTACCGCTCGAACCACAGCGACTTGAAATGCAAGACCGGCGTACCGGGAACACCAATGCTCCCGAACGCCGGTCATTCTTTTTCGGCGGCTCCCTCTTCCGCCGTTATCCCAATAGTTGCATCACCAAACTTGTATTGTGCTGTGTCATCTTCAACACTCGTATCCCCGCCTCGTTGAGTATCCGATCACGAATCAGATTGCTTGTCTCCTTGGCATAATCAGTATCAGAGATGACACTCTTCGCCTGCGCTGTGTTCTCCATCGCAATCTGGTTCGATCGAATCTGAGGCGCAATTGTGTTCCGCTGATACGCGCCCACTGTACCGCGAAAATCCGCTACGTCCGTTATCGCATCCTCGACCAGCGTCTGAGCCGCCTCGTAGTTGCCCGATGAAAGGCTGTTCGCTCCCCCCGACTTCAACGACTCCAAGCTGCCTGACATGGCGCTCAAATCGTCCACGGCCTGTGTGTTCCCGTCATCCGGCAGTGTTATGCCGTCCAGCGACTCCACAGTCTCTCCCGTAAATCGCTGAATGCTCTCCACCGTGCTGTCAATCTGCAACTGCAGAGCATCCCGCTCAGCATCGCTCATGGTCGCCGAGTTCGCTCCAGCAGTCACCAGCCCATTCAGCTCGGTCAACATGCTCGAAACTTCTGTCGCCCGCCCCTCTGTTATCGAAGCGTTGCTGTTCTGACGCTGAAGAGAGTATGTCTCCGCCTCCAGCGCCTTCAACTCAGCAGCCAGATGCTCACTACTAATCAGCGCAGCAGGACCGTCCTTGCCCGCGTTGATCCTACTGCCCGTGGCTAAACGCTGCATCGTTGTGTGCAAACTGGCTTGATTGCGCTGCAGATTGTGCAGCGATGTCAGTGTATTGGCGTTCGACAAGCTTGGTATCATGCCTCTAGCATTAGATATCCAGCGACATTGATCAAATTCAACCACATCAAACAACGGCCGATAAAACAACCCTCCCAGCCAAGCGCGCAGCCTGCCCTCTGCGAACTTCTCTCAAGCTTATTCTCGGCCCTAATGCCGATAGCGATTTTCGACCCGATTCACCCCAGCACACAAAAAGGTGCCCAACACCAAAAAACCCCCGGAAGAAACCCGGCGTCAAACGCTCCACCCGAATAGAGCTTGCTCCAGTCCGCACAGCAGTACCCATTGCCCAACCATCCGGCCACGCATACCGTCTGCAGAACCAGCGTTCCATCGAACTCCCGCATCCCCAACCACAGAGAGCATCCTCCCCCCGCCAAAGTCCGCCACCGGCGGACGACAGAGCCTTCACTCACCTCATGAAACCCCGACGATCGACTCAGACAAACCGACCCTACAATCCCAAGCGTGTATAAATCATCCCCCGCATGCCAGAACGTCACCCGCCCAAGCACAGCGTCAAACACCGAGAATCTACTAGAAGAAACCCGGCGCCAACAGATACAAACGCGCGATGCGAACAACAATAAGCACCACTTGACAAAGGCGGAGGCACGGCAGGTGATGATTGCCAAGTTGCCCAGTAGAGACGCCAAACGTAAGGTCATGCGTCCGATGTTTGATCGGCAACAGCGGAAGACTTCTGACGCATTGCCTCGTCGGAGTAGGAACTCCGGTTGCCCGGAGCCCCCTCCACAGATCCCGGCGAGCGGAACTACCGCACCGGGCTCCTGCCTTGGGTCATAACGACCAGTCGTCTCTCCGGGTAAGGGTGTACGATACCCGGACTGGACAGATACTGTCGAGCAAGTCGCGCCATCCTTGGCCAGGTCAGCCGTGCGGTCTGGCTCCGCCGCTGTAGCCTTCCTCACTGCAGGACAGAATCGGCACCCCGGAGCTACCCGAATTTCGCGGTTCAATACCAGCCCGCACGTACCCCTGTCAACGCTTCACGCCTGCCCTCACGGACAGCCGCGCATGACTCGGGGCCAGTGTGGGTCGCTACTCCTTCACTGTATGGCTCTTTCATCCACAACATCCTGCCGGTTTTCCCGGCCCACACCACAGCCGGAGCAGACCATCTGGGCGGTATCGCGACGAATCAGCTCGATCCAGACCTGAGGTGGCTTCCCATCCTCGCCCGCCGGATACCGGTGACTCCAGCCGACCCGATACCCTTCCCATTCGCCCAGTAGCTCGGTAACCTCTTCGTGTGGCAAGGCGCCCTCCCATCCATCTTGGTTTGTCGCAAAACGCAAGATAGACGAGGGCCGCCTTGCCCGCTATTCATCCCGGAATTCCGTGAAGAACCAAAATTCCTGGATGGGCTTCCGTACGGGTTGCCGCAGCGCCACAGCCAGTACAAGCCTGCTATTATTGTAGGAGATCCTCGCGGATCTCGGCGCGTTGGTCCTCGCAGTCGGCGCTCGCGAGATAGTGATCTCGGATGCCTCGCAACATGGCGGCAGTGCGCGGCCACTTGGCATTGACGGTTCCGGCGAAGCGGTCGTATTGCGCCGCAGTTCGTCTTTCCTGGGTCCCGCCTTCGTTGGGGTTTCGCCAGGATAAGCCTCCGCTGTTTAGGACCCCGATCATAAGTCCCTGTTCGAATTCTTGGCTGGCCAATTCTTCTACCAAGTCGCGGACTGTGGGATGTGGCCAGACACCATCCTCACCGCCCCCAGCGCCACTCAGGATTTCTCCGATCGTGTTGTCCCCAATTGCGAGGCGCCCCTGAGTCCGCAGCAACTCACGTGCCTTGAGGACCCACTCTCGAAGCGCCGTGGGGTCGATCTCCGCACTCTCTGGGTTTCCTGGCAGCGGTCGCCATCGCCACGATTGCAGCAACTCATAGGCGCGCTCCCATCGCGCCTTATCGTCGTTCGATGATTCCCGTGTCTCCTCTCCTTCGGCGCGGTAGACCAGCGCGATGACCTGAGCGAAGAACTCGGGGCTTCGAGCCATCTCTTGAAGCAGGATCTTCGGTTTGTAATGGTGACGCCCAATCGCTGGCAGGAACGCCCACTCGAGCTTTGCAATGCGGGTTTCTTCGATTTCGTTTGAAGCCGACACATACGTCAGTAGATCCGACAGATCATAAGCCGAAAGATGTCGCTGTTCGCCCGCATCCGCAAGGCCGCCCACGAGACCTTCCAACACGCTTGCAACAAGGGCCACGGAGACACTGGCCTTCCTTAGATGATGCTGGAGCAAGTCTGCAGCGACAGTCGGGCGGGCGTGGTCTAGCAGCCGCTGCGCTGCCACTTCGACGCCTTCCGGCTTGACGTAGAACGGCGATACCGTCCTCCAGTACTCTGATATTGTCGTCTCATCCATGGCTTCGACGAGCGCCCAGGTACTGGCTTCGAAGGAAAGGCAAGCGCAGAACATCGCCCGCTCTGTCGGTGACCACGCTGGCAGCATCGCGGCGAGCTTCTGTTGCGCCCACGGGATGCCGGCTATGTGTACCTTTGTGTCGATAAACCCGGCGACAAACTGACGATGCCGTTGCTCGGCAGCGCACAGATACTCCCGCAAGAGGTCGTCTGCGACCACATCGGAACAACTGCTGCGTGCGAGCGCGGCACCGATTAGTCCTGGACGATCGCATTTCTGAACGAGCTCCGAAACAAACGAAAGATTGCGCTGTCTGTGAAGTATTTCGACCGCATCGCATTGGCGTTCGGCGATGAGTCTCTGGTACTCGTGCCAGTCCTCCTCGCACCCCTCTGGTAACGCAGGATTGTCACTGAAGAGCCACACACAACGAAGCAACGGGTCCTGCGGCTCAAGGCGTGCCAGCGCACCGGCCAGGCGATCTACCTCGCTCTTTGGGAACGCCCAATCAGCGTCAGCATGTGAGCGATGACGCGACACCAGCGTACGTAGCGCGTTCCAAAGAACAGCCGCATCGGTGGTGGACAATTGCTGGAGTTCGAGGCATTCCAGCTTGGTGACCACGGCGTCGTACTGATCGCGAGGGAGTTGGGACAGAGATTCGATGAGGTCGCTCCATCGTGTCCCGTCGATACCGACATCGTGGAGCATGCGTCCGACCAACTCATGGATGCCCTGGGCTTGTTCGATCGCCGTAATACGCACGTCCTTGGTGAAACCCCATTCGCGCCAACGGGGACGCGCCGTCGGATGTGAGCTGTCCATGTGCTGCGGCAATATTGAGCGCATCACTTTCCAAGCGATGTCCGGCTCGCGCTGGCGGATGAGGTCAATCGCGGCGAAGCGTTCTGCAAGGGTACCTGTCGTTTGGGGAGACCAAAGTAGGAACACGGATCGCAGACTGGCCAACGGACGATTTGCCCAACTGCCTCCGGGGTCGATGCTAGCAAGTCTTGCGAGCGCTGTTGCAGTCCGCGCGAGGTAGTCCCGACTCCACGCCAGTGCTTCCAATGCGAACAACAACCCTGTATGGGGTGCCGACGAGAACAGGTCTGCATCCTTGTCCCGGAATAGGCCGAGAAGGAAAGGCTGATCTCCGGTTACTCCGCTGTCTACCGCGTTTAGGAACTCGTCAGGAGCAGCTTCGGCTAGCAACTCAAGAGGCAAGGATGCCCACACTTTCCAATCGCTTGTGTCGAGCAGTTTGACTACGGGACGCCGTGAAAACGACTCCAAGGTTGAACCACCGGTAATCCGGATACCGTTGCCCCTCGCTCCCAAAATGGCCAGCGTGTGTGCGATCCCGGACCGTAGCAGACCGGAATGAGAGGGTCGGGGGCCAATTACTCCAGCCATCCATCGTTTGTCATCAGGTAAGTCAAAGGAGGGATCCGGTGGGCCTAGTGCGTCAATCGCGATCTGTTGGAAGCGATTAAGGTCTTCAATGGTCAGGAAGCGTCCGAGCAGCGACCAAGCGTCTTCTTCCGATGTTAGGTACCACGTCGTCCCGGTGCAACGGACAGGCGGATCATTCTCATTTGACCATCTCACGAAGTCTGAGTTGACTTGATTATAGGTTGTTCCGGCGAGCGTCGCCAAGGCCTGTCGGTCTGCTTCCGTGTCACTGGACCATCGCCCGGCAAGTAGCGCTGGCAAGAGTGAACGTGCGCGTTCCGGGTATGACCATGCTGGCTGCTCGATCTCCGGTAGCACAGCGAGCTTTCGACGAAGCGTCGTCAGGCTTCTCCTGGCCAGCGCGGCGAGGTCTCGCGCCTTGTCCTCGGCAACACCGTTCTCGACAAGTATCTTTCCGACGCCTTGGCCGGAAAGGCGGGGAATATCGAGTGCCTGAGAAGAAAGGGTGTCAGCATGTCCCAATGGAAGGACAAGCGAGTGTTTCTTTTGAATCGCTCGTCCGATAGCTACGGAGTCGCAGTCGAAGCCGGCGATTAGAGCCAGACGGCCGTCCGAGACGGTTAGCTGATTCCATGAGGGAAGATCGTGAACCAAAACAACGCGGGACAGCACTCCTTCACGCCTGTCAGGGGCGAGCTTCTGGATGGCTGCGGCGAAAACGGCGATGGCTTCCGCACGAGACTCGCCTCGGAGTACCAGCGGAGCAGTTGGGGGTTCAAGCCACGCGTGCACGTGCTCTAGGATAGGTTGCCGACCGGCTAGCACCAAGTCAGGGGACGTTGGTGGATTCGTTGCCGCCGACCAGTTGTCCCAGTAAGTGGAGAGGTCTTCGGCGGCTTGGGGGTGCCTTCCCACAAGAATGGAAATCCACACGTGAACAGCAGGCGCTGTGTCCAGCCAGTGTTCAAGATCGTCTGCATCGTAGGCGCGAACATCATGCCACGTACCGTCGCCGCGGCGGTCGTTCTCCCACTGATGCTTGTCCCTCCAGCGCCTCGGCGTAACGAAGACGAAAGTCGACTGTGATGGAGTGATTCCCAGAGGTTCAGCGGTACGCTTTTTGTAGTCGCCATCGGCTTTGGCCTTCACGTCCAGGCCGACTCCGACCTCCCACGCTGACGTGCCATCCGGGACGAACGCATTGCCTCTCTCCGATTCGACGATACCGTCCCAGCCTCCAAACTGTACCCCTTCACCTGCACGGAACTCGGCGCGGAAGACACGATCCACGGTGGCGTGGACGAGCCGACGGATAACCTGCGGCAGTGTGTCTTGGGCATCTCGTCGGTTTGCCCACTGCACAAGATCAGTCGCGTTCACGAGTGTTGCCAACGTCATGCGAGTGCCCGCCGGTTTGCCGGACTGAAAACCGTCACGTCGTGGATTGTACCCTCGGTCGTCACGCCAAACTAGTCCGATCGGGTGACTTGCGAGTAGGTGATCGGCTCCGCCGAGAACTCGTGTCAATCCTGCGGTCCGCCGACTTTGCTGTGCACAAGCTGCATGATGTGACCAGGCCAGTCTCGGTCTAGCAGGTCCGTCGGATAGACGAACAGCGCCGGAATGACGTTGCTTGCGTACGTGGCTGCCTTATGACGAATGCCGGCGGCATAGCCGAATTAGAGTTCTAGAATTCCGGGGACATCTATGAGCAAGCCGTTGTCAAGACGAAGACGGGATTTTTAACGGGATATTTCCAAACATCTATTCGGCATCGCCCCTACGAACGTACCATATAACTAAATTCGGATCGGCCACATTCACCATAACGAGGTCTATGCCTCATGTCCCCACAACGAGTTCCGGTTTTTTATCCCGCGTTCCGTCATTATTCCGTCTTGCCCTTATGTCCCCACGAATTACGACAATATTCCAATCATGCTATACACCATTCTTATTATGCGGCCTGTCGCCACTCTTCATTGTTTTGCAGCATCGCCAGGACGCATCGCAGCAGCCAGTGAGCAGTGGCAACCAGGGCTATCTTCCGCCGATCCTTCTTGCCGTGGTTCCATCGGTCGAACCGTTTGCGCACCGCGGCGTCTTTGCGCATGGCTTTCCAGGTGGCTTCGCACAGGTATTTTCGAGCGGTGCCCGGGCCATCCTTGGTGATATGCCCAAGACGATTCCTGTTGGCACTGGCATCCTGGCAAGGAACTGAACCGAAATACGAGCCAATCGCACAGTTACGCCCGAACCGTTTGGGATCGTCGATGTAGGCCACCATCGCTTCGGCCGTACGATTGCCGATCCCAGGTGCTGTTTTTGCCAATGTGACTCTGGGATCTGAATCCGCACGTTTGTCCAACTCGTCAGTCACTCGTTGAACCTGTTTTTCAGCATGATCCAGATCCGCCAACAACATGTCCCGCTGCAATTCCGCTTGAGGCGAAGGCAGTTCGACCTTTTTGAGCCAGGCCAACCCCTTGAGCGTCCACAGGGATCTGGGCATCTGGATGCCGTGACCTCGAAGCAATGAACGTATCGAGTTTTTAATAGCAACTCGTCTATTGACCAGTGAACAGCGGAACTCAATCATCTTTCGCCAATCCCGAACCTCCTGTTTGGGTACGTATGCCCGAGGAACCTCATCCAGGTAAAGAAGCTTTGCCAGTTTTACCGCATCTATACGATCATTCTTACGCTTGGAGTTAAAGATCAATCGCACCAGCCCCGGATGGGCCACTGTTACACTATGGGCGATTGACTTCAGTCGTTCATATAAAGCGCCGTAACCGCAACTCGCTTCAAAGCAGACAGACCATCGGCCGGTAAGGTCGCGATCACTACGAAGCTTTTGCAGCAGCATATCCCATCCGCCTTTCACTACTTGAGTCTTGATCTTTTTGCCGTTGTTGTTCAAGATACAGTAGGTTGACGTTTTCCAATGTACGTCCAAGCCGACAAAGTTCATCGCAAGTCTCCTTTTATGTGTACGAGGTGTTTATTGCTAAAAATCCAACCTCATATGTACCACAAGGGAGGCTTGCTACATAGTTTCACCTCTAATTCTGGGGACACTAATTCTGGGGACACCTTACTAAACTCATTTGCCTGCACCTCGCCCAGAATCCACCAACCCACGTGACCAAGCCGTCGTCAAGCCAGGAACGCAACGTCAAATGGTATTTCTCCCAACATCCATTCGACATCCCCCCAATCGTCGCCTAACTTGGCTTAATCATAATCAACGACACCCACTAGGTCGATCTCCCAGCGGCAGCCCGGCTCATCGACCGTCTGGGTATTCCCTCTTCCGCCCGGCCTCACCCACCCCTGGCCACGATCTGACCGCCGCCGAAACCACCTCTCCCGCCCGCGAAACCCCAAACCCCTCCACAAATCCCCCTCCTCTGACCGCCAACGCCGTCTACACCGCCCAAAGCCACCTCAGACACCCCAATTTCACCTACCCTAACATGCTCCTCAGCACATTTTTTCAAACTTTTTTTTCGCACCTGGCGCTAGCGCCAGCCGCGATTTTGCCCCCTCAACCGACCCCATTATAAAAAAAAAGCGGAACACCGGCGCCCTTATATAGGGTGGAGAGATGCGCCATCGCCGAGAACAGCCCCAACCCTCTCTCGACGATCACCAGAGCCCCACGACACCCGAACGCGCTCCCGAGCCCCAAAGACCGCTGAGGCACCCCCGCCCCAGAGCCCTGCACCATGCCATCACCGAACTCACCGGGCCCCTGGCACCACAACGCTGGCCTCCGCAGCCCGCCCTCTGCCCGAGCCAGAGCCAGCGTAACGACTCTGAGATGTACACTGAAACAAAGGACACCGGCCACTCACCCCGGTCCCCAAGCCCACCCGGGCAAGCTGTCCCCAGGAGCCACCGTGGCTGCCCCGGCCACTGGCTCGCTGCCCCGCACGTCCGGCGTCGATCACCGCGCAGCAGTCCACGCGGGCACCCAGGCCTTCTGAATCGCCCAGGCTGCCCCGGCGCACCGAACGCCGGAAGCCACCGCGCGCCTCCTGAAGCAAATCTCCTCCAGCGCGTCGCGCGGCACGACCGCCAAGCAGAAACTTGCTCCAAAACGACCGCTTCGATGCAAAAACGACTCGAAATGACTCAAAACTGAAAGGAATCCGACCATGAACACCCACGTTTCGACGCGCGAGACACCGAAAAACGGCGATTTTCACCCCAATTCCACCCCCAAATGCGCGCCAATGTCGCTCAAATGCAGCCTGGCGCCCACTCAATGCGCCGTAAAAGCAGGGCTAACACACCCAAAAACGCGGTTTTTCTTACGCAAAAACACCAATTCGGTAGCGATTTCGCCTTGCTACAATACCCCTAAACCGAGGAGCCACATCATGACAATCCCTATTACGCTACCCCTCGTAATCGCACCGGCTGATTTGCCTATTACACCATCGCCTACCGGACGACCAAAGACGATTCACATAGCGAATCACGGAGTCACCAAGCCCTCACGAATCGCAAAACGCGCAAGCTCTACCCGGTCGTGAATTCCCAACTTATTCATTATGCTCGTGGCATGCTTGTCCACCGTTTTGACGCTGATATTCTCCGCCGCCGCTATCTGCTTCTTGGCTTTGCCCATAGCAATATGCCGGAGAATCTCAGACTCTCGCGAAGTCAATGTCGAAAGACGTGTACGCCGCGCCGGCCCCAGCTTCGCCCGGCCACTGCTAACCACGATCCTCTCTTGTACTTCTCCCGAATAGTAGGTTTTTCCACCCGCAACCGTGCGAATAGCTTTGATGATAACTTCCAGTGGTTCCCCCTTGGTCAGATACCCCGCCGCCTCTACCTCCAACGCTCGATCAATGAACTGATCAAGACAGTAGCCACTTAAGAACAGAACCTGAGTTCCCGGATACTGGGTTTGCATTACTCGCGCCGCGTCGAAGGATGACATGCCGGGCATGTCTATGTCCATCACCACGACATCAGGCAACCACCGCTGCACCTGCCCCAACGCATCCTCAGCGTTGTCGGCAACCGCCACCACCTGCATGTCCATCTCATCGGCAAGACCCGCATGAATCGCTTCCCGTACGGCAACGTGGTTATCCACAAGCAGGATGGAAATAGATGTGCCAATCGATGCGTTCCCCGCCGGCACACGCACATTGATCGCATTCGGATCACTACTACCCATCCCACCCGCAACAGTATGCGATTGGGAATTCTTTGGATCACCATTATCACAGTTCATCTTACGGCTCCTTGTGATTCAGCCATCACTCGATAGACTGAAACCACCCAACAATCTCTCAACTGGAACCGCTAGGATATTCCGTAAGTGAATCAAGCACTATCGGCTGATACGTCTAGATTGCCAAAGGGCAACAGTATCGTCACCTTGAATAAGACAGTAACGCCGCGACTGGCCCTACGCCTCAGCCAATCCTTCGCGAATAGCGAATCTGGCCAAGTCGATGGCCCGGTGAATGTTGAGCTTGTTCATCAGGTTCGCTGTGTGGCAATGAACCGTCTTGGGGCTCAAATGCATCGTCTCGGCAATCTCTCTCTCCTTCAGCCCTCTGGCAATGTACCTGAGAACCTCCAACTCCCGAGGTGTGAGTGTCGAAGAGCGGCACTGTCTGGCATGAGACAACCTCGTGGTACACTGATCAACGACTATGCGTTCCTGAATCTCGGGAGAGAAGTAGGTACGCCCTGCAGCGACCATCCGAATCGCGCAAACAACCTCTTCCGGAGGCGCCGTCTTGGTCAGATATCCAGAGGCTTCTATTTCCAACGCCTGCTCAATATAGCGATCATTGGAGAAAGCGCTCAGAAAGACTATCCGTGTTTCCAAGCATTCGGTCTGTATCATGCGGGCAGCCTCGAAGCATGCTACTCCGGGCATATCAATGTCCATGACAACAACATCCGGCCGTAGCCGGAAAGCCTCAGTCACAGCAAGATCGGCGTTTTCCACCTTGCCCACCACAACCATGTCAGGCTCGCAGCTCAGTCTATCGCAGAGCATATTGCGAACCAGCGCATGATCGTCAACGAGCAGAAGCGAGATCCTCTGGCTCACGATGAACCTCCCTTCTTGCTTTTTCGCTTAGCATATTGCCCACAAGGCTGTTGAGTTGGCCGATCTGGAACGGCTTTCGCAACAGCACTGTCCGCGCATCCAAACTCGAGTCGAAGCTAACCTCAGCACTTCCTGTTATCACAATAGCCGGCAGCTCGACTCCATTGTCGCGCAATTCGTTCAAACACTCCAGACCGTTGCGTTTGGGAAGATCCACATCAACGATGAGGATACCCACTCGTTGCGCGTTACGACGAAACTCGGACATCATGGCCTCACCGTCGGCCGCCTCCAACACTTGATAACCGTATGACTCCAGTGCTGAGGCGATGATTCCGCGCACGTGGCGATTATCCTCCGCCAGCAAGACGGTTTCGCCAAGACCTCGGCGCGAAGCCGGCGTGGAATCCTCAGCCAGCGATGTCTCCTCCTCGCGTAGCGCCGGCAGGAGTACAGTGAAGGTCGTCCCTTTGCCCGGCGTCGATTCCACATCAACGCTGCCGTTATGATCGCGCACTATCCCGTGGATAATGGCTAATCCCAAGCCGGTGCCCTGTTCGCGCGGTTTCGTGGTAAAGAATGGCTCGAAGACTCGATCCATAACATCAGAGGGCATTCCCTCACCGGTGTCGGACACGGTAATTCTTGCCACCTTGTCCGTGGAATTGTCACACGTATCGTGCACACCGACACAGCGCAGGGCGGGGTCTTCAATGGCGGATTCACAGCGCAGGCCGATAGTCAATCTACCGCCGCGGCTCATGGCATCTCTTGCGTTGATCGCCAGATTCATGAGCACCTGCTGAAGCTGCAGCCCGTCAGCCAGAACCCATACCGGCTCTGCGTTCACGTCGGTCACAACCTCAACGCTTGCCGGAAGTACACGGCGGAACAACTTAATGGCTTTCTCAATAATGTCATTCAAGCATACAACAGCTTTCTCGGACACAGTCTTGTGGCTAAAGGTCAAAAGCGCCCTCGTGACTCCAGCCGCCTGCCCGGCAGCATCCTCCATCTCGGCAAGTAACGCTCTCGCGCGATGCGACTCCGGAAGTGTATTCCTTGCTAATGTTGAATAACCAGTAATCGCTGTCAGCAGATTGTTGAAATCATGGGCAACACCAGCCGCCAGCTGACCCACTGCATCCAGTCGCTGAGCATGCCTCAGATCAGCCTCTAATCGTATCCGTTCCTGTTCAGCGTTTCTCTCGTCCGTCACATCCTTTATCACAACGTGCACGACGCGGCGCCCACTTATCTCCATGGCAACGCCGGTCACTTGCCCATGGAAAACCTCTGATGACTTTCTGGAGAACTCCGTCTCGACAGTTAAGGTTTCGCGATGCTCGACATCTTCGAGCAGGCTGCCGATACTTCGCCGTGCGCTGCCGGGCTGCAGGGCAGGCAAGCTCAAAGAGAGAAGCTCTTCCTTGGAATACTCGAATAGGTCCAGTACTTTCCGGTTAGCGTCAAGAATAGTCCCGTCCAATCCCAGTAGTAGTATTCCATCACTCGAATGCTCGAATAGATTCCGGAAGCGCTCCTCGCTATGGCGCAGGGCCTCCTCTGAGCAGCGCTCGGCAGTAACGTCATCGAACACGGCAACAATATTGCCGGACGGCAGGCGATAGACGTAGTTGTCAAACCAAGCAGTGAGGCGGGCATCGACATACTGCTTGATCGGAAGATGTTGTGGGTTTCCCGATAACCATACGTCGCGAAAGATCTTCAATAAGCCAAACTTCTCAACGCCTGGGAAGAGATCAACCACATTCTTTCCTATAACGTCCACACCGTCCAGATCGGTAACTCGGCGTCCGGCATCGTTGAGATCTGTCATAATGAAGCGATTGCCATTATCCTGAACTTCATATACGGCAACGCCGCTGGTCATATTATTGAACAACTCGCGATACTGACGCTCACTGGCTCGCAGTTTTCGCTCCGCGTTTCTCGATTCCGTTACATCCTCACCTGATGCCTGATAACCGACGATTCTACCTTGCTTATCAAAGAGGGCACGATCGGTCCATCGCTGCCAACGCAGTTCTCCATTGGGCAAACGTACACGATGCGTATGTGTGCATACGGGAGACTCAAGGCATAACGATTCTATGTCTCTGACGACCACATCCTGTTCATCCTCCGGGATTAGCGAAAGGAAGGATTTTCCAACAAGCTCCTCCTCCTGCATACCGAAGTATTCACAGTATGCTCTATTGATAAAGGCTATCTCCGTCGTCGGTAGGAAACGGCAGATGAGTCCTGGAACGTCCTCGACCACGGAGCGATACCTCTGCTCGCTCTGACGCAGTGCTTCTTCGGCAAACCGTCGGCCATTTACACCTGCGGCAATCACCAATGAACTGACCGCCGCAACGCAAACAAAACCCTGCATCAGCATCAATGAGGTATTCTGCGAATCTCCGACGAAGGGTCCACGACCTTTCAGTGTTCCCCATACAACTGTTGCCGCCACCAGCCCGGTAGCTATCGCCGACTCACGATAACCAAAGCGAGCTGCAACCCACACCAATGCAGGGAGTATCAGGTACGTGGATGAACCAATCACCTCCACCCCGACGCCGCTATCGAATTCAAGTCGCCAGATGAGTACGAAAGCGATACAGACGGAGCACAACTCGACGGCTTTGGGTAGCGTGTATTTGACGGTGGAACTCTCTCGCCAGCGAATTAGGTAAATCACTAATGGGGCAATAACGAGCACACCGGCTAAATCTCCAATCCACCAAGTGAACACCATAGTCGCAAAGTGCACCCAAGAGGCTAATCCACTAAGGCAGATGATCGTCGGACCAAGCACACAGTTGATAAAGCACATCAACACCGCAACCAGCACAAACACAATGGCGACCTGCGCCCGATCAAGACGAAACTCCGGAGCCACCCATCTTCGAAAAAGGGCACCACCCAAAACCGGCTCGAGCACACAACCTGTGCTGATCAACAACGAGGCTACCACAGCCGTACCGACAGATGCGGTACCGTCACCCAGGAAGCCAACGACGTTCGCCAGTATGGCCCCGAGTGCGATTCCGGGCCAGATCCTTGCTCCAAACAGCATTACAGCGGCAAAGGCAATCCCGGCAGGAGGCCAGACTGGCGTAACGTTGGTTTGCTCAAAGGCAAGCTTCATTCCCAGCCAGGCGCAGACGAAGTAGACAACTGCAACTCCAGCTGTTGTTGGCCACCACGGAGTACTGCGTATTGTGAAGTCGCGACCGCCCATAGTTCGCTCACACAGGGACACGGGTATGCCGGAGCCGTCGGCAAACGAAGTAACGCCAAGTCAAACTCAAGGCAAGTAGGTCTTATCCAATAGTACACAAATCAACCTACTGATTGAACTGCAAACAGCGTGAGGTAGTAATTAGCAGGCAATCGCCTGAACTATGCCTGGAGTGTGCAGCGAGTAACAGGCACGCCTCAGCAAACCGGAGCAAGCTCTATTGAAGCGTAGCGTCTGCCGCTTGGTCATCGTCGACAGTTTCCGGGTGTTTGGGGCCACGCCTGGAGTTGCGACGCAACAATAACGCTGCACACCAGAGGAAACCCTACGATACAACGCCATCCCAACCAGGGTAAACCACCTACTCCGCATTGGCATATATCGCCCAACTTAACTCTGGCACGGAAAGAGCTCATCTGATAGGTATTCCTTTGTTGTGTTAGCTCAAGATGGATTACACCGCCAGTGCCAAAGGAAGACAACAAGAATCTTAGAGATGGCTAAGAATACACTTACAGTAGTGCTGAATGACGCTGACCTTGGCGACTTGGCGCTGGCATGTCCGCCCGCCCTCGACGGCACGATTCTCGCCCTTGATGTGGATGTGCACGTGAAGCTAACCACCGAGGGCCGTGAGCACATCACCTGCTGGGACGTGGTAAGTGAGAGCGAGTTTCGCCAGGTACTCGGCTTCGAGCAGGCGGTTCAGGGTTTCTGGCAGAAACACGCCAGTGCGCTATTCGAGGGCATCGACTGCCTGGCCATGACGGGATTCAGACACGTAACGTGCTTCACTCGAATCTCCTGGTTAGCCCATGTATTCAAACGCACGATTGAGGAAACCAATCCGAGCGTCGTAATCACATTTGACGAGCCAATTGGGCATGGTCTGGAGCAGCCGCCCGGGTATACGCACATGCCGCTGGCGTACTCGCTGCTGCGTGGCATGGCGGAGCAGGCCGGCATACGGGTTCACGCGGTGAAGCGTCCGGCCGGTCAGAGTGAATCGTCCTTCTGTGACCAGGTGGCCATGCAGGCGCATCGCGAGCTGCCGACGATTGATGTCGCAGCAGTATTGGGAAACACTAAATACACACTGTTTTCCGCGAGCGGAACAGCTATTGAAGCACAGCTTCCGCTCATCCGCCAACTGCATAGACCGCGAACAACGGAAGTAGTACAGCTTTACAAATCCGCTGACGATTCCACTATCGCCCGCATGTCACAGGAAAAACACCATTTCTGGCACGAATCGCAGCTGGACCACAAGAGGAGCATTGAGACCGAATCATGGATTCATGCAGCAAGGGAGGCATTTGATGAGCAGCGGCGAGCCTGCCCGGAGCCACTCAGATGCGTTTTTGACAATCCATATCTAGACACGCACTTTGAGTTCATATTCGGGCCATACTTGGAGCGCATGGCCTGGCACGTGGCAAACTGGCAGACATTCCTTTCCAACCACAGGCCCTCTCTGGCAGTAGCCAATTACCCAGTGGCCATACTGGACGTGGCTGCTCACATGGGTATTCCTACATTGATGCTACCCCACGGAAGCATGATCATCGGCGAGACACGGCTATACAAGACTCTTCCAACAACTACAGCAATCGGAGCCATAAGTCCTCTGCACGCGTCGCGCTTGCAGCAGGCGGGCCTGAGTTCGAAGAGGATATACTGCACTGTGGTTTTACATGATTCGCAAGAAGAATCACGAGTCAGTTCCGCAGCAGATGCAACTCCCGATCCGCATCGAAAGCGGATACTGCTCTGCACTTGTATTACGGCACTTCCATCCACCACCGGGTACATTCCGCAGGCCAACTGGGCCAGGGCCGTAGCAGACTTCGTAGCCATTGGTGAACTCGCAGCCCGCAGGCCCGAGTGGCGTTTCTTGGTGAAATGCCACCCACGTTGGGACCATCACGCACTCTACAGGTATATCAATGAACACCTCCCGCAGCAGTGCAAGATGGAGGTACTAGCTGCGAATCCAATGGAGTCGTGTGCTGCCCTTGCCGACGCGATCGTCGTACCCAATGTGAAGTCCTCTGCAATAGTAGAAGCCTCGGCATTCAGAAAACCTGTCATCTTCCTCGACAGCGCCATGTCATGGTACGACCATGAACAATGGGGAACGACGGCCTGGCCCAGGGCGAGTTCTGTCGGGAAGCTCGAGGAGATACTGGACGACATATTCAGCGACGAACAGGAATACGAGCGTTACGTAACAGCCACGAGTGAGGCCCTTGTTGAATTTCTGGGCCCGGACAGAGATGCAGCCATGCAGCGTACTGTGGATGTCATCCGTACTCTGAGCGCAGCGGCCGACAACTAGAGCAAGCTTCATTCACATGTAGCGTCTGATGCCCGGTTTCGGCCAGTGGACTTTTTCAATGTTCGGCGCTACGCTTGGGCGAAGGACGCGGAAGGAGTCGGCCGGCGTGCGCGGTTGGCTGGCGATGACGGGAAAGTGAAAACGGCTTGGAACGGACGTCAACGAAGGAACCGAATGACAGACAACCCCACGCAAGAACGGCAACCGTCTGATGCTCTGCATAACATGGTTGAGCTCATTACCAGACATTGGAAAGGCAACCGTTCAGCGGTGAACAGCGAGACAGATCTGCTGATCGAAGAGATTCGCGGACGCCTGGACTGCTCCGTCCGAGAGTTTCCAGCCGGACAGGAAGTTCTTACGTGGGTAATACCTCATCGCTGGCACGTCCGCGAGGCTCGGCTGGAGGACACAGATGGAACGGTAATTGCAGACTATGCCGCCAACCCTCTGCATTTGTGGACGAACTCTGTCAGTTTTTCCGGCGAAGTTTCTCGCAAGGAGTTGGAACAGCATCTGTTTCATAACCCCAATAGGCCAACCGATGTGCCATACCACTTCATCAACGGATATCGATACAACCCACACCCCGATGAATGGGGTTTTTCTCTTTCGACGCGGGACTACGAGAAGCTGACAGCCTCGCGGTACAACGTCCATATCGACACGGACGTTGACACTGACGGAACTATGAAAGTAATCGACCATGTTTTGCCGGGCAATCTGTCACAGACAGTCTTCTTTGCGGCACATAGCTGCCATCCAGCTCAGGTAACCGATGGTCTATCCGATGTGGCTATCCTTGTTGAACTGTTCGCCCGGCTGGCTAATCGTCGCAATCGCCGATACACGTATCAGCTTATCGTCGGACCGGAGTACTTCACCGCGGCCGCCTTTCTTGCCGAAACTCCGAGAGAGCGTCTGAAGCAATTCGTCGGCGGCATATACCTCGATATGATCGGCAACGGACAGAAATGGGCTTTTTCAACATCGTTTCAGAAGGATACCCTAATAGACAGAGTGCTTGCCAACGTAATCCGCCACCACACGAATGACCATGCGGAGCTAGCTCATCGTAAGCTCGGCGGGAATGATGAAATGTTTTACAATGGTCCGGGTTTTGACATTCCAACGGCGGAGTTCGGTTGTTCGTTGCACCCAGAGCACCATACAAGCGGCGACAACATGGATTTTCTCGATCGCGAGCAAATCAAACAGGCGCTTTTGCTCGTTGAAAGAGTCGTTGACGTACTTGAGACAGACTTCGTGCCGCTTCGCAAGTTTGAAGGACCACTATATCTTTCGCGTTACGATCTCTATATGCCTTTGCAGGAAAACGAGCATGTGCACGACGTTCAGGAGCGTCTACAGGTACTTATGGACGGCCGACGATCGTGCTTTGATCTAGCTCATGAATTGGGTGCGGACTATGACTATGTGCGAGCGTTCTGTGAGGCCTTGGAGAAACACAACCTCATTGAGCGCATTTAACCTCGAAGAGGAAAACGGGAGAACGTCGTGAGCTTCAAACCTCTTTACGTGACGGGCATGTTCCGCTCCGGCACCACTATCCTTGCGAAGATACTCAACGCCCATCCGAATATCGCCCTGGCATCCGACCCGTTTCTCCCCTTTCTCAAGGATCTTCGTGACGATTTGGCCGCGGCCAGAACAGGTGACGACTGTTTTCGCCCGCAAGGGCCGCTGGGAGACTACTTTTGTGATTTTGAGCAGCTTCTCCTCTTGAGGGATATCTGGAACACAACGCTTGACCGGCCGTTTGACGATTCCAGGCGTCCCTCGTTGTGGCCGGTAATCAAAGAGCGTGGCGCACCTTTTTCTCAACATCTTGTCGCCCGCATGGACGAGCTCAAGGGAGGCACATATGCGGAGATATACGCAGACATGCTTCGCCTGACAGCCGAAGTATACGGCGAGGGGGAGCCCCTTTATGCAGGGCACAAGGAGGTGTGGTCGGGAGAGTTCACGCTTCCGCTGCACCGCAGTTTTGCGGACCTCAAGTCGATCCACATAGTGCGCGACCCGCGGGCGATGTGTGCATCCAAGAACGTGGCGGAGGACAAGTATCCGTGGCTTTTCCTCATACGCCATTGGCGCAAAATGGCTTCTATGGCCTGGCTGGCCGTGAATGCGGAACCAGGCAAGAGATCGGCTCTTCTTCTTCGCTATGAGGATCTCATTGACAACCCGGAGTTGATTTGTCGGATGATTTGTGAATTTCTGGAGATAGACTTCGACGCGCGAATGCTCATGCCGGAGAGATTGCAGGATGGCGACGGAACGCCATGGAAGCGCAACTCCTCATACGACGACTTAGCATGCGAAAGATCCGTCACCAACAAAGGGTACGATCGATGGAAGACAGTTCTCGCTCAAGATGAAGTGTCTCTGATCGAGCGATTGACCTTTCCACTATCAGAGATATTCGGATACAGCCAACGAAGCGTACCGGGCAGCAATCTGCACGCGGAGATGCTACTCAATGCGCCACAGGTAAGACAGGAGCAGCTCACGCCTTGGATCGCGGAGTACGTCAAGGTTGATCCGACAACAACCGCTTGTCAGATGGGGCAGGAGGCTGCCCGTCTCGCCGCCCTTTCGACATCAGTCAGCTTGCCCACGGATTTAGTCGATTCGATGTTTTACGACCAGCGGCTCTTCAGTTTGTGCCGCGATTTCACGGTGTGAACGTGGCCAACAGGTGGCGTATGCAACATGAAGTCAGACACGATCCACAATAATATCGCCAGGCGAATTCTCGCCGCTCGTCGGTTCTGTGCGCAGCAGGCGTACTGAGTAGTAGCCGCGTGCCTTCAACCGGTCCCGATCTTCCTTGACCGCACATGCGTAGAGGAACTGCCGAGCTTCCCATGCTTTTGTCGGAGCATCGGCGACAACGATTGTGTAGCCGCTGTTGCGCAGGTCTTCGAACATCCGGTGTTGCGGATCGTTTATGGGAAAAGCGATTGTGGCGCGTGAGTGTTCCAGCAACTTGTTCGCCCCCTTCAACGCCTCCGCTTCAGCGCCATTGATGGTAAGGTTAACGAAATCCGGCGCATGTCCCACATATGCTTTGATCAAGCTGTCAAGAGTATCGACGTCTGCTTTCGCGGTGCAGCTCTCACGTGCCATGCGCTCGGCACTCCAGATATTGCGCTGCGCTTCGGCATTCGCCTGGTGTAACGTACTCACTGTGTTCGAACTGCTGAAATCCTTGTAGAAAGTGAACTCCAGACTTCCTGAGCTACTCCACACTCCCTTTTCGACAACAGTCACGTTGTCGATGCCGTTTTCATCAATGTACGTTCTGGCCGCCTCTACGTTCCGCGGATCGGGATCAAACGCCCAGACATGTCCCTGGTGTCCCACGAGTGACGCGGTAATCAAGAGCGTCGAAACTCCCAGGGTCATGAAGCCGTCGTGAAAACCTACCATTACCGCATGATTTCCCGGCTTCAGATAGCTGAAGGGGTGCAGTTCCGCATGTACGCCGCGCAGGAGCATATAGTGGGTTAGATAGTGATTATCAGCATCCTGCTCGAAGTCAAGGATTTTCGCTCCACGTCCTCGCTGGCGATGGAAATCGTAGTACAACCGCTGTGTAGCGTTTCTTGGTCTGTACATGAATTCTTCAGACAAGATCATCTCTCACTTCAGAAAGCGTAAGTTGCTTCAAGGGCATCCAGGATTCGATTGCCATCAGGAGTATCCTCGCGACACAGATCGATAATAGGCCTGAGTGTCTGAGGCAATCGAGCGTAAAGTAACATTGTGCGTGAGAGAGCGATCAGCTCCTCACGGCTTGTATGCTGGGCAATATACACCGGATCACCCAGTGCTCTATAGCAATCATAAGCGTTTTTCAGGTCGGCGAATTCTCCGCGCGTCACAACATCGCGATGCAGGCGTGATCCGGGCGATGGCAGGAAAAACTCAATACTCGCCGGCAGTTTCATTCTTCGCAACAACTCAACAGTCTGTTCGATTATAGCATCGTCCTGTCCGGGCAGGCCGATTATGACACCAGTATTGGCCCGCAGGCCCTCGGCAATCAACACGTCAGCGGCGGCGATCAGTTCCGAGTCGCTAGTCGATTTGTTGAGCACCTGCCGGCGGAACAGCTCATTGCCGCTCTCAACGCCGAAGTTCACATTCACGCACCCGGCTCGCTTGATCAACGCCACGCGGTCCATCGTAAGCAACTTCGCCGTAGCTGATATGGTAAAAGGCAATGCCACATCCAGGGTATACCTTGCACAGAACTCTTGGAGCCAGTCCTTGGGCGCAGCGAGGAAGTTCTCATCGAGAATTCGCAACATCTCCAACCGCATAGTCTTTTTGAGAATGCTAAACGAACTGACCGCTCGCTCCGGGCTCATCCGCCGCATCACGCGTTTCCGGTCGAGTCCGGCTGCTCCAGTAAGTGCGGCGTTGGAACAGAAGCTGCAATCGTACGGGCATCCGCGCGAAGTCTCCCCGTAGTATCTGCGGTATTTACGACCTACAAAATGCCCCAACTCGGGCTCCAGGCCCGCACGAGAGAGCGATGGCAGTTTCTCCAGGTTCGCCTGCTGTCCCGTACTGTTTCTGTGCACCGTCCCTAGTGCATCACGATACCACAGATTACAGATACCGGAAAAATCAATACCGTCCCTCTGCAACTCAGCGCACCGCTGGGCGAAGGACAGGATCATGGGCTCTGCTTCTCCCACACATACGGCATCAACATAAGGATCCGCGATCACCTGGTCGGGACAAAGCGTTGCGTGCACACCTCCAACAACGAACACGAAGCTCTTTGGAACGGCACGGACGTACTCCATGCCCAAGTGGAAGTTGCTCGATAGAGCGCTAAGCCCGACGGCGTGTGGTTGGAACTGAGCTATCGTCTTGCGAAAGGCGTTCTGCCCGTGCGCCAAATCGCGATCGAAGCACGTACGATCCGGACGCGCATCCCGCCCGTCGCTTGATCTGAATAGGGAGCCACGCGTCGATCTTGGCCAGCTGTGAAATGGGCTTGTGCTAAAGAGCGCCACCTCATGCCCAGCGTCCCGCAGCATGGACATCATCAGCGGTATCCCCATAGTCGGCAGATTGCCGCACCCGGGCCATAAGAACAGCAAGCGCACGTACTTCTCTCTTTCCGGCCTGTGTAGAGCAAGCTCTATTCAAGTGTAGCGTCCGTACACCGGTTTTCTCCGACGGACTTTCATGTTCGAAGCCAAGCTGGGATGAGTGACGATCCAGCCGGTGGAACGGCGGATACCCATCGGTCTTTTCCGCAGACAACGCTATTGACCGGTTCGCCCCATCCGCTATATCGTCATAGGTTATACTTGGTGCTGCGTCCCGGCGTCAATCGGCAGTTTGGTAGACACCCAGAGCGAGTTCTTTTCGAGAGTGGCGTCTGATACGCGGTTTTCTCCGGTGGGTTTTTGTGTTTGACGCTATGCTTGGACTGAGAGCGATATGATGTTGAGTGTAAGTTGCCGGTACGGTGTATGGGTAAATACTTATACTGACTAACTCAGCCGTTCGGTGTTGCTCCGCGGAGTATCGTTTTTCGCGGCCGTTTGACAGCGCAGCCTGGAGAGACATCTGGTGTTTGACTGGTCGTCCAAGACAGTTTTGATTACCGGCGGGACCGGGTCGTTTGGGCAGAAGTTTGCCGAGGTCATTCTTCGCGAATACAACCCCGGCAAGGTCATCATATACAGCCGCGACGAGTGGAAGCAGTACATAATGGCCCAGGAGGGGTTCGACGACCCGCGTCTCCGCTTTTTCATCGGTGATATCCGCGACTTGGCACGACTTCAGCGTGCGTTTCAGGATGTCCATGTCGTAGTGCACACAGCAGCTCTGAAACAGGTACCGACCTGTGAATACAATCCTATCGAGGCGGTGGCCACCAACATCAACGGCTCCCGCAACGTCATTGACGCAGCGTTAGATAACAATGTTGAGCGGGTGGTGGCGATCAGCACGGACAAGGCAACTGCCCCAGTCAACATTTACGGAGCCAGTAAGTTGGTCGCGGAGAAGCTTTTCGTCCACGCCAACAACTACAATCGCATTGATCATCCTCAAACGGCGTTTTCCTGTGTTCGGTACGGTAACGTTCTGGGCAGTCGTGGTAGCGTCGTCCCTTTGTTTGCGGAGCAGAGATCGAGGGGCATATTGCGGATCACGGATGCTAGAATGACTCGATTCTGGATCACGTTGGAGAGTGCCGCCCGCTTTGTGATTTCCTCAATCGAGCAAATGAAGGGAGGAGAAGTCTTCATTCCCAAGCTTCCGAGCATGAAGACTGAAGACCTCGCTCGCGTCATCGCTCCGGATGCTGAAATAGAGTACATAGGTATTCGTCCTGGCGAGAAGCTGCATGAATCGCTCCTCTCGGAGGAGGAGGCGCGCATGACCATTGACGTCGGCGACAGGTACGTGATGCTCCCGGCGAAGAAGCTGCGTGGCCAGGACGATTGGGACTCCATGGGAAAACCACTTTCAGAAGGCTGGTCCTACGCGAGCAACACCAACGACACGTGGTTAACGACACAAGAAGCGAAAGAACTCATCCGTGGATCCTGACAACACCGAGAACAAGCGGGACTCCTGTCGGTCTGAGTTTATTCCCTACGGCAAGCAGTGTGTCAGCGAGGATGACATTCGAGCGGTCGTTGAGGTTCTTCGTTCCGATTGGCTGACAACCGGGCCTGTTGTCAGGCAGTTTGAGGAGAAGCTTGCGAAACTCTCCGGCTCTCGCCATGCCGTCGCAGTGAACAGCGGAACAGCGGCCCTGCACGCGGCGATGTTTGCTCTTGACGTCGGCCCGAATGACGAAGTCATACTCCCAACGATGACGTTTGCGGCGACAGCCAGCGCGGTCTTGTACCAACAGGCTATTCCTATCTTTGCTGATGTGCGTGCGGACAACCTGCTGATTGATGCGGAGAAAGTGGAGGAACTTATCACTTCCCGCACGAAGGCCATCGTAGCTGTTGACTACGCCGGGCATCCTTGCGATTACGACGGTTTGCGAACAATTGCCGCTCGTCATGGTCTGCCGCTCGTCGCCGATGCGTGCCATGCTGCAGGTGGCAGTTATAAGGGGAAAACAGTTGGCAGCCTTGCCGAGTTGAACACGTTCAGCTTCCACCCTGTAAAGAATCTGACCACGGGCGAAGGCGGCGCGATCACAACTGACAACGATCATCTTGCCGAGCGCATGCGGTCTTTTCGTAACCACTGCATCAGTGCCGACCATCACAAACGGCAGGCTCAAGGCTCATGGTTCTATGAAATAGCAGAATTGGGATATAACTATCGCATTACGGACATACAATGCGCCCTGGGCAATTCGCAGCTTGACAAAGTGCACGCGTGGGTCGCCCGTCGACAGGAGATTGCAGCTCATTATGCGCAAGAGCTCTCCGGCATAGCGGGAGTCAGCCCGCTTTCGATCTCTGACGATGTATCGCACGCTTTTCACTTGTATGTGGTGCGCTTTGATACGCAGCTATATGACCGCGCTGCGATCTTTGTGTTTCTCAGGGAACAGGGTTTGGGTGTAAACGTTCACTACATCCCAGTTCACTACCATCCGCTTTATCGGCAGCGGTTCAACACGACGTGGGGGATTTGCCCTATCGCTGAGGCAGCCTATGAGGAGATAATCTCTCTCCCAATCTTTCCGGGGATGTCCCAGCAGGATGTTCGCCGCGTCGCCGATACGGTTGAAGCCGCCTGCAGCCTGCCGGAGGCGCGTAGATGAGGGCCTTGATCGTAGGAACGGGGTCGATTGGTAGTAGGCATTGCCGGAACCTCATCTCCATCGGCGTCACGCGAATCGCTCTTTGTGATATTGACGAAGAGAGGGTTTCGACGCTCGCTGCGGAGGTCAAGGCAGAGCAGTACTTTGACTACGATGAGGCACTATTTCGGTTTGAGCCGGACATCGTATTCATTTGCACGCCTCCGGTCTCTCATGTGGAGCAGTGTAAGAAAGCGGTTGTCGCCGGCGCAGATGTTTTTCTTGAAAAGCCGACATCACATTCTCTTGAGGGTGTTGATGAACTCATTGCCGAGGTTGACAGGAGGAATAGCATCGTCCATGTGGGCTACAACCTGCGCTATCACAAATCGGCCTGCAAACTCCGCGAATTCATAACTGACGGCGCAATAGGCAAAACCATTTGGGGCCACCTGGAGATGGGACAGTATCTTCCCGACTGGCGACCGTGGCAGGATTACCGCAGGAGCTACACGGCTCGCGAAGAGTTGGGCGGCGGCATAATCCTCGACGCGTCGCACGAACTCGATTATGCCTGCTGGCTATTCGGAACACCGACGGCGATTGCCTGCCTGGCCGGTAACAGTGGCACTCTTGATACAGACGTCGAAGACTGCGCCACGATTGTCCTTCGGTTTGGCCAGGGGCCGCAGATCGACATCCATGTAGACTTCCTTCAACGCTCATATACAAGAACCTACAAACTCGTGGGTGAATCCGGTACAATCATCTGGGATTACTCGAGCCAAGAGATTCGCCTGTTTTCTGCGGAAAGTGGGCAGTGGCAAACGATTTCCTGTCCGTGCGAACCAAACGCCATGTACGTTGATGAGGTTGCCGATTTCGTCGATTGTGTGAGGAAGCGACAGCAACCGACCATTGATTTGAGGCAGGGCAAGAGAGTGCTCGAACTGTGCCTAGCAGCTAAACGACTTGCTACGGCAGGCAAACAAGGAATGGCTTGATGTATGACCTGAAGGGAAAAACCGCTCTCGTAACTGCGGGATCGCGCGGGCTTGGAGCTGAAATAGTGCGTCAACTGGCCGAGCTTGGGGCGGCGGTAGCATTTACGTATCTCAAGAACAGAGATGCGGCCGCTGAACTGCAGGCAGAAATCAACAGTTCGCGGGCATCCTGCGTCGCCATTCAGGCGGACGCTGCCAGTCATGAACGTGCACATGAAGTTGTCGGCGAAGTTCGAGGTCAATTGGGTAATATCGATATTCTCGTATGCAGCGCAGGAATCGCCCGTTCGGACTCCCTCATTAAGACTACGGAGCAAGACTGGGATGACGTAATGAACGTCTCACTAAAAGGGGCGTTCAACTACATACACGCTCTTGCTCCTGCGTTCATGGAGAGCGAGGGAGGAAAGGTAGTATGTGTGGGGTCAATCAACGGACTCCGAGGTCGCGTCGGAACCGTAAGCTACAACGTAGCCAAAGCCGGACTGACCGGGCTGGTAAAAACCGCAGCAGCGGAATTGGGGCGGTACAACATCAACGTCAACCTCGTTGCTCCGGGGTTCATCGAAACCCCCTCACAGCGGAATACACCTGAACTCATACGCGACTTGGTCTTGAAGGAATGCGCCATAGAAAGACTCGGCACGCCTGGAGATATAGCCTCAGTAGTGGCCTTCTTGTGCACTAAAGCGGCGCGGCACGTGACCGGACAAGTGATCAAAGTTGACGCCGGGCAATACCTTTAGCACCAATCCAACGATGACTATGCAGGATGCAAAAACAATAGCCGTCGTTCAAGCTCGAATGAAGTCCACACGGTTGCCCGGCAAGACTTTAGCCGACCTCCAAGGGCAACCGATGCTTGCTCGTATAGTCAAACAGCTTGCACAGGCATCAATGGTGGAACGAGCAATCCTAGCAACAACGTGTGATGCTGATGATGACTGCATTGCCGAGTTGGCCATTCGATTAGGCATTGAGTGTCATCGCGGACATCCGACTGATTGCCTTGACCGAGTATATCAAGCAATCTGTCAATACTCGCCGAAAGTCGTCGTCAGACTGACGGCCGATAACCCACTCGTTGATGGTGGTTTCATCGACGATGCGATCATTCAGTTTGGCGAGGCAAGCGCCCCTGCGGACCTTCTCTCAAGCGCTATCTGCGACAACCTTCCGACAGGTCTCTCTGTTGAAGTGATGGCCATGAGCGCACTGGCCGCCGCATGGAAGAACGAGACAGACCCTCTGGCCAGAGAGCATGTAACCACACATATCCTGAGGAACTCTGACAAGTTTGCGGTTATCCCTATGCGTATTCCAGAGGCAGCTCTTGCACACATGCGATGGACGGTCGACGTTCAGGAAGATCTGGTATTCGTCCGCGCGGTTTACCGGCACCTCCCGGACGCCAACAACTTTACGTGGAGGCAGATCGCTGACATCCTGAGCAATAACCCACAACTACTAGCTATCAACGCCCATGTACGCCAGAGAGTCGTCTGATGACCGCTCCAGGGAATATCATCATACGCACGGATGCCAATAGTACGATAGGCGCAGGCCACCTGATGCGTTGTCTGGCTCTTGCGCAGGCCTGGCAGGATCTCGGAGGCCAGGCGACATTCGCCATGCACACCGGCCACTCTGCGTTTGCAGAACGTTTGCACGCTGAAGGTTGTACTACAGCGTGCATCGATGCATATGCTGCCGGCGACGAACAGGATGCCATAAGTTTGGCCAAGCTGGCCAGCCATCACGACGCACAGTGGCTGGCCGTCGACGGCTACAACTTCGACAGCAGCTACCTCCGCGCCGCCGTCCAAACAGAACTTCCACTCCTCATGGTCAACGATCTTCCCTTTCCCGATGCATGTCCAGCTGACCTGATTGTTAACCCCAACGCATGCGTCAACGAGAGCATGTATCCGAATCGCAAGCCAACGGCCACGCTCCTGCTCGGTGCTGCCTATGCCATGCTCCGTCGCGAATTCCGCCATGCCGCAAGTCAGGAGCGTCTGGTGAGAGCCACGCCCGAACACGTTTTACTCACGATGGGCGGCGCCGATCCTGATAACATTACAGCCGAATGCATCAACGAACTTGCGGCTATAGAATATCCCAACCTGATGTATACTGTTGTTGTTGGGCCAGCCAATCCTCATCACAACTCGATAGTGAGAGCGATCGCCAACCACCAGACGCGGTGCCGGCTTCTCGAAAACGTGACCGACATGGCACCACTGATGTTGTCAGCCGACCTAGCCATTACTGCGGGCGGGAGCACCTGCTGGGAACTCGCAGCCGTCGGCTTGCCATCTATCATCCTCATACTGGCCGACAATCAAGAACCGATTGCTCAAGCTATGCACACACACAAAGCAGCCATAAACCTGGGCCGGGCCGGGAGCCTGACCGCCGGCTCCCTTGCAGGCCACCTCATTGAGCTCCTTGACGATGATGTCCAACGGCAATCCATGAGCAACAACGGACGACAGTTGATAGACGCACAGGGAAGCCGCAGGGTGGTTCAGGCGATGCTCAATCTAGAGCAAGCTTCGTTCAAGTAACATGCCTGAGCCCCGGTTTTCTCCGGCAAAATTCTGTTGTTTGGCGCAACGCTTGGGCCAACAGCGATATGGGCAATTGTACACAAGAGGAGTCAGGGTACACTGGAGCCATGAGAACGCTCCTGCTGTGCAATAACTGGGTTGGTTGGCAAGCTTGCCAATTCCTCCGCAGTCAAGAGGCGGACATCGTCGGAGTGGTCATGCACCCTCCCGGCGAGCAGAGCTTTGGCAACGAGATTCTCGCAGCTCTCGACCTCCCGCAGGAGAGCATCTTCGCAGGAGATTGCTTGTGCGAACCGGCCACGTTAGAGGCCATTCGCAAGCTCAAGCCGGACTTGGCACTGTCCGTCTTGTTCAATCGAGTACTTCGACAGGAGTTTTTGAATCTCTTTCCCCGCGGCGTAATCAACCTTCATCCCGGCTACCTTCCCTTTAATCGTGGGCAGTATCCGAATGTTTGGAGCATCATCGAGAGCACACCCTGCGGGGCCACGCTTCACTACATAGACGAGGGAATCGACACGGGTGACATAGTGGACAGGAAACTCGTGGAGATCGATGTCATTGACACGGGGGAATCGCTGTACCGCAAGTTGGAGGGGGCTTGTGTTGAGTTGCTCCAAGCGAACTGGTCGACCATATGCAATCAGACTGCGTCCAGGCAGCCTCAACCGTGCGAAGGGACTTACCATCGGTGCCGCGATGTTGACGAGATTGATGAGATCGACCTCGAGAAGCAGTACAAGGCGAAGGATTTGATCAACTTGCTTAGAGCCCGTACGTTTGCACCTCACAAGGGGGCGTACTTTGTAAGCAACGGACGAAGAGTGTTTCTGCGCCTTCAATTGGAGTATGAGTAAGGAGCAGCCAGCGACGATGCAAGAGGTGGTTATCAATGGACGGCGAGTGGGGGTAGGGCATCCGGTCTATGTTGTCGCGGAAATATCTGCGAACCATAATCGCGATATCAATCGCGCAGCAGCTATTATTCGCGCGGCCAAAGAGGCTGGCGCGGACGCCGTGAAGCTGCAGACCTACACTCCGGATACTCTCACGATCAAATGTGACAAGGAGCATTTTACCATCGGCGAGGGGACACCGTGGGACGGACAAACCCTGTACGATCTTTACAGTGAAGCCTACACACCTTGGGAGTGGCACGCAGAACTTAAGCAAACCGCCAACGCTGTCGGCCTGGATCTATTCTCGACGCCCTTCGATGACACCGCCGTCGAATTCCTCGAAGATCTGGATGTGCCGGCGTACAAGATAGCGTCTTTTGAGATGGTCGACCTGGAGTTGATCCGCCGAGTTGCCCGTACTGGAAAACCAATAATCATGTCCACCGGCATGGCCAACCTGCGTGAAATCGGGGAGGCTGTATCAACGGCAAGAGAAGCCGGTGCAAAGGAGATCATTCTTCTAAAATGTACCAGTGCCTATCCAGCGAAGCCGGAGGACGCCAACCTGAGGACGATTAGCGACATGGCCAAACGTTTCGTGTGTCCCGTTGGCCTTTCTGACCATACGCTGGGGTTAACGTTGCCGGTATCCGCAGTGGCACTTGGAGCATGCCTTGTCGAGAAACACCTTTCGCTCACCCGCTACGTTCCGGGACCAGATGCCGCCTTCTCCATGGAACCAGAAGAATTCAAGTCCATGGTAGATGCAGTGCGCATGGCGGAAAAGGCAATAGGCGAGGTAAAGTACGAGATTACACCATGCGAAAAGCCCAATTTGGTATTTCGCCGTTCGCTCTTCGCCGTGGCCGACATCAAGGCAGGCGAGAAGCTGACAAGAGAAAACGTGCGTTGCATCCGCCCCGGTTATGGATTAGCCCCAAGAGAATTACCCAGACTCCTCGGCGTCAGAGCGGTGCAGGACATCCAACGAGGCACTCCTCTGTCATGGAACCTGATCGAGAGAGACGAAACAACGGACAACCACTAGCCATTAAGAGTACGACTCAGCATCAAAGCAATGTGCACCGGCGACACAAACAACAGCTCAATTCGCGAACATCTCTTTTTGCAGATGGCACGTATCCGCATATTTGAGGAGCAGGCCTTTGAGTTGTTTGCTGCGGGTGAGCTATCGGGAACAATGCATGCATGCATCGGCCAAGAGGCCATCGCAGTTGCTGCAGCCGAATCCTTGAGGACCACTGACATAGTCATCAGCAATCACCGCTGCCATGGGCACTACCTCGCGCGCACCGGCGACATGGCGGGACTTCTGGCGGAGTTAATGGGAAAACAACAAGGCCTATGCGGAGGCAGAGGCGGCAGCCAGCATTTGGCAGCCGACAACTTCTACACTAACGGCGTGCAAGGCAATATGGTGCCCGTAGCTGCCGGAATGGCCCTTGCCGAGAAGGTCACCAACTCCGGAAACATTATCACATTATTCGTGGGGGACGGAACTTTGGGTCAAGGCGTATTCTACGAGACCCTCAACATCGCAGCACTCTGGTCGCTCCCACTACTGATCGTGGTTGAAAACAACCAATACGCTCAAACCACTCACATATCTGATAATCTGGCCGGCAACATCAGTGCTCGTGCAGCCGCCTTTGGAATTAACTCGCGAGAGACGCCTGCGAATGATGTCGAGTTTCTGCTGGAGCCGTTCAGAACAGCGATTGACTACGTGCGCAATAACAACATCCCCTTTGTGCTGGTTGCGGAAACCTATCGCCTTTGTCCTCACAGCGTTCGCGACGATCATCGCCCAGCAGCCGAGTTGGAGAAATGGCAAACGCACGACCCACTCACGATCTTGGGCAACAGGATTGCGCTAAACCGTATGACCGAATTGCGCCACACGGCAAGAGTTGATATGCAGGCCGCGACAGCTGCTGTTCGACAGATGACCGCAGCTGTCATGGAGAAAACGCGATGAGATACGTAGAGTCGCTGAACATGGCTCTGCACCAGATGATGCGTGATAACGATCGCCTGTACGTTCTGGGCGAAGATATCGTCGATCCTTATGGTGGAGCGTTCAAGGTAACGCAAGGACTACACGATCTATTCCCCTATCGAGTACTATCGACTCCGATCAGCGAGGCCGCTATCGTCGGGGTGGCCACTGGATTGGCCTTGCGCGGGCTCCTTCCGATCGTTGAAATCATGTTTGGGGATTTTCTAACTCTCTGCGCAGATCAGGTCATAAACGGGGCTGCCAAGTTCTCCTGGATGTATAACGACAAAGTGGAAGTTCCTTTGACTATCCGCACACCCATGGGTGGCAGAAGAGGGTACGGGCCGACCCATAGTCAGACACTTGAGTCAATGTTCCTGAGTACGCCGGGCTTGACGATCATCGCCCCGAGTGAGTTCCATGATCCGGGCAACCTGTTGAAGGCAGCTGTACTCCATACACATTCTCCGGTTCTATTTGTGGAAAACAAATCGCTCTATCCACAGGAACTACGGCTGCCAAATGATCAACTACGTGTGGGAGATTTCCACGCGATAACCGAAACCACGGACAAGCTCTTTCCCACTGTCACGCTCACACTCTCTCCGGACAAGGATCCGGATGCAACCATAATCGCTTACGGCGGAATGGCCAGCTTGGCGGCAAACGTCGCTCATGACCTTTTCATGCGCGACGAAACATGCATTGAGGTCGTCATTCCCGCGTGCATCAAACCTTTGCCGGATCTAACGGCAAGCGTATTCCGCAGCGGCAAAGCGATCATTGCGGAGGAAGGATGCCGCACAGGCGGCTGGGGAGCGGAGCTTGCAGCAACTCTGACAGAGCAATGCTTTGCGAACCTCGACAGGCCAATCCTGCGGGTAGCGGCACTGGACCTCCCAATACCGTCTGCCGTACACTTAGAGCAACAAGTGCTGCCTAGTCAGGCCGACATAGAGAAGGCTGTGTGTACTCTCGTTTCGAGCTAGAGCATGAATGGTGAAATAACCAAAATCACAGTTCCTCGCGTAGGCACAAACGACGAACATGCCACGCTGGCTGAGTGGTGCGTCAACGACAACGCCCAAGTGATGACCGGCGACATCGTCTGCGCCATGGAAACAACGAAAAGTGTCTTTGAGGTGGAAACTCCCATAGATGGCTACATCATACATCTCATGCCTGCCGGAAGAGAGGTGGCGATCGGTCAGCCGGTGGCGTTGGTATGTCCGTCGCGGGACGCGATCAAAAGCCACAGGGAACGGATGGCCCTGGCTACACAGACAGCTGAGAGACCACGGGCCACGCGCAAAGCAGAGGCCCTTGCGAAGGAGATGGGCATCGATCTCAGTGAGGTTCCGGCAGTTGAGATCATTCGCGAGGACGACATCCGCAACCTGGCGTGCGGAAGAGGTATGCAGATACAGAAGTCACACGTGGAACCGCCAAACCCTGATGAGGTAGGATATGTCGACCCCCAGTTCGTTGCCGCAATCAAGGCGGACCACGCGTTTGCCCAACTGAGCTCCCCGCTGAAGATCAAGCTCTATCGAGACTATGGTGCCAAAATCGAAGACGGCGTTCACATTGGGCTTGGCAGTATCATCCTCAGTAACGTCATCCGGCTCGGGCGCGATGCACAGATCAAGGACGAATGCTCCATCAAGGCTACACGATTTGCGCTAGGTCGAATGTCTGTGATAGGTCTGCACGCTCAGATAGCAACACGCGAAGTGATAATCGGCGATGTTTGTTTCTCCGGAGAAAACATTATCATTGGCGGAGGCGGCGCCTGGGGACCGAATTCTTCCTTACATACAGGTGACAACTGCTTGATGTCCAGCCGCTGCCTAATCAACACCGCTGAGCCGGTAACCATAGGCAACGAAGTTGGTCTAAGCCCTAACGTCCAGCTGTACACTCACAACCATTGGCAAAACACTCTTCAAGGATTCATGGCCAGACATGCGCCGATTCGAATTGAAGACGGAGCGTACATAACAGGCAACTGCCTTGTAGCACCGGGCGCGCACATCGGCGCTTACGCCACGGTGTTGGCCAACTCCGTTGTATCAGGCAACGTGCCCACTCGCGCCATCGTCTCCGGCGTCCCTGCCAAGGTAGTCGGTCATAACAAAGACAACCTCTCTCTTGATGAACAGGAACGTGCGGTTCTGCGTTTCATGCCTCGGCTATCCTCCCTTCTCGCGTTCCACAACCTGGATGCAGACAGCGTTATCTATTCGAGGTCATTTGACTATGATCGCCGGGGAGAAGAGAGAATAGTCCTAACGTTTGAGCCCCTCAATCTCCCACGCAATCTTGAAGAACTCGTAGTATTCGACTTGAAGCGCCTCGAAGTGGAGGGAGAACAAACGCGCACGTCCGACGAAGTGCGCAATTTTCTCAGAAGGCAAGGCATACGATTCAGGCCGATATACTGGCGGTATACACACGACGAGAATCTCTTCGTACAATAGGATCGAGGGCTTATAGTGTTGAAGGTCCAAGCGTAACGTCAAACACCGAGAATCTACGGAGAAAACCGGGCATCAGTCTCGACACTTGAATAGAGCTTGCTCTAGCCCGCGAATAGCAACAGGAGCCATCGTGTGCGGAAATACAGAAGCGAAGATCAGGCTTTTTTCAATCGCCGTGACAAGTTTGCCTTGGACTATCCACGAATCGATCTCAACTTCGCGGCGGACAACTGGCCACTGTTCGCCGGCACAGTCAATATAGCCCGCTTCCTTGCCATATACGAACTGGCGAAGAAGGTGATCGATCTGCCTGGCCACTTCTGCGAGCTGGGCTGCTGGAATGGAACGAACCTCGTATACCTCGCCAAAGTGGTCAACATACTCAAGCCGGAAGGTTGCACTGAGTTGATCGGCTTCGACTCCTTCGAAGGGCTGACTGACTTTGACGCTGACAAAGACGCGCCGGCAGAAGAAAAGGGAGCGCGCTACTGTGGGAGCGTACAATTGCTTGAAAACGCCCTGAAGGTTCACCAACTGCATGAATTCGTTCAGTTGGTCAAAGGGGATATCGCACAAACACTGCCTGAGTTTGTGGCTCGCCGTAAAGATATCCGTTTCTCCTTCATCTACGTCGATCTCGATCTATATGCTCCTGTGAAAACGGCTGTCGAATTCCTCTACCAGCGTTTACTGACCGGAGGTATAATGGTTTTCGACGAATACAATACTGAGGACTGGCCGGGGGAGACGTCGGCCGTTCATGATATCCTGGGCGACAAGGTACAATTGCGCGGCGTGCCCTATACTCGCCAGCCAACGGCGTACATAGTCAAATGAATCAGGCGATTTCAAACAACATTCTCGTCGTGGCCGCACATCCCGATGATGAAGTGCTCGGGTGCGGTGGAACAATAGCTCGGATGGCTGGTGAAGGTCAAACGGTGATCGTAGCCATTCTCGGAGAAGGCGCGGTATCGCGACACATGGACCGCAACGATAATGCCACTTGTGAAATAACGAAACTCCAAGAAGAAAGTCGAAGAGCTGCAAGTATTCTGGGCGCCGCCGGCGTGCATCATTGTGGTTTTCCTGACAATGCATTCGACACGTTACCTCTTCTCCGCATTGTCAAAACCGTCGAAGAACTCATTCACGAGTACAAGCCACAAACGATCTACACACATCACGCCAGTGATTTGAATATCGATCATAGCATCACGAATCGTGCCGTCCTCACAGCTACTCGCCCGCTACCAGGCAACTTCGTCCGCGACATCTACGCTTTCGCAATCCTGTCATCTACCGAGTGGTCGTTTGGCAGCACAAAGCCGATGTTCTCACCGAACGTGTTCGTCGACATCACAGCAACTCTCGACGTAAAATTGACGGCCATGCAGGTGTACGAGTCTGAAGTTCGGCCGTCACCACATCCACGCTCTCCTGAGTCGTTGAAAGCTGCCGCAACCCTATGGGGGAGCACGGCCGGCTTCCTTGCAGCAGAACCCTTTCAGCTCATCCGCTCCCTGCGTCCGGACACCAGGAAATGAGCATCGCCATAGTAGATTGTGGAATAGGTAACATACGCTCGATTGCTAACGCCATTGAGTCTTTGGGCCAAACACCGATTATCGCCGGCACACCCTCCCAGTTGGAATCCGCTACGAAGATCATCCTCCCCGGCGTGGGTGCTTTTCCAGACGGGATGAGGGCCTTGGTGGAAGGAGACTGGCCGGAACATCTCGATCAACATGTGCGGCACAAGGGCAAGCACTTCCTGGGACTCTGCCTGGGCATGCAGTTGTTGGCCACCACAGGCACTGAACACTCCAGTTGCTCCGGCATGGGATGGATAGCGGGATCTGTCGAGTTACTTTGCACAAACGACCCGACTCTTCGCGTTCCGCACATTGGCTGGAATAATGTCTTTCCAACAGGCGAGCATAAGATGTACGATGGCCTTGTTGAAGACTCGTGCTTCTACTTCGTTCACAGCTACGTATTCAAGCCGACAGATTCTCGAGTGATCTCCGCTACGTGTCACCATGGCACAGAATTTGCCGCAAGTATTGCGTTTGAAAACATCTGGGCAACTCAATACCACCCTGAGAAAAGCCAACAGGCCGGACTTACGGTTTTGCGCAACTTCCTGGAGGCAAACGTCTGACTCATGCTAAAGAAGAGACTCATTCCCGTCCTCTTGTTGCGGAACGGCAAACTAGTCCGCAGCGAGTCATTCAAAATCCACCAGATAATCGGTGATCCCATTCACGAAGTCGATCGCTTCAACCAATGGAATGTGGATGAACTAATCTACCTCGACATCACGCGCGAAGGTGCGTACGACGATCACCGCCCGGATCACAAGATACGTGGATTCACCGATTCACTGACTATCCTGGATGCTGTCAGCAAGACCTGCTTCATGCCTCTCACCTGGGGCGGACGCATTATCAACGTTGAGGACATGTGCAAGCGAATAAACCGCGGAGCTGATAAAATCACCATAAACACTGCCGCCTACCGCTCGCCTCAGCTCATCGAACAAGGGGCAAGAACTCTCGGGAGCCAGGCCATCGTAGTCAGCATCGACGCCGTTCGACACGACGATAACACGCTTGCAGTGGTGATAGATGGCGGAAGAGAGCGGACCGCCAGAGAGCCGGCTGATTGGGCAAAGGAGGTGGAAGCTCGCGGCGCCGGCGAGATCCTCCTTCAATCCGTGGACCGAGACGGAAAAGGAACCGGATACGATCTCGATCTGATCAGTTCTGTTGCATCTGCCGTGTCTATCCCGGTCATTGCCTGTAGCGGCGTCGGCGTGTATGAACAATACGCTGCCGGCATTGAAGCTGGAGCATCGGCGGTGGCGGCAGCCAACATATGGCACTTCAAGGAGCTCTCGGACCGCAACGCCAAGAGAGCCCTTGCCCGTGCCGGAGTCGATGTTCGTATATAAGGAATTATCAATCATGCCGGTACAGTACTGCACTCGTTGTGTCTATCCATCAGTAGCTGCCACACCGTTGACGTTCGATGAGAACGGCGTCTGCTCGGGTTGTCGAGTTGCAGAACAAGCAAAACACATAGACTGGCGCGAGCGTTTCGAGATGCTCAAGCAACTCACCAATCAGTATCGCTCGACCAGCAATTACGATTTGATCATACCAGTGAGCGGAGGCAAAGACAGTTACTATCAGACCCACGTCGTTGTGAACAAACTCAAGCTGAAGCCCTTGTTGGTTACCTACCACAGCAACAACTTCCTTCCCGAAGGTGAATACAATCTGCTGCGTATGAGACACGTTTTCGACTGCGACCATATCATCTTCCGTCCGGGAATCGATGTCCTGATCAAAATGAACCGCATAGGGTTTCGGCTACAGGGTGATATGAATTGGCATAACCACTGCGGAATACTTACTGTCCCCATCCAGGCAGCCGTGCGATATAAGGTTCCGCTAATGCTCTGGGGCGAACATGGATTCATGGATCTCGGTGGCATGTACTCCTACAACGATTTTGTGGAATTCACTCGCAAGTTTCGTGTTGAGCACAATCTCCGCGGATATGATGGCCATGACTTCACAGACGAGGGATTGGACAAACTTAATCGAGCTGAACTGAAAGAAGGCCTCACCAGGCAGGATCTTCTCTGGACACAGTATCCCTCTGACGATGAGATTGACGAAGTGGGTGTGCGCGGGATCTATCTCAACAACTATCTACCGTGGGATGGCCACCGACACGCCGAAGAGATGATCCGGTTATATGGTTGGAAGCCGGCAGAGAGGCCATTCGAGCGCACATACCGCCGCGTTTCCAACCTTGACGACATGCACGAAAACGGAATGCACGATTACCTGAAGTACATAAAGTTCGGCTACGGTAGGGCTTCTGATCACGCCTGCAAGGATATCCGCGCCGGTCGGTTGACTCGCGAAGAAGGAATCGAGATGGTCCGAAGGTACGATCATGTCAAATCCAGCGATCTGGTCAGATGGCTTGAGTATGTAGGAATGACCGAGGAAGAATTCGATCGAACGGCCGACACTTTCCGCGACCCTCGTGTATGGCGTAAAGAGAAGGGCGAATGGGTCAAAGACAACATTTGGGACTAGCCCAATGAGCATGAACGAAGAGGATATTCGCCCAGCCGAACTGATGAGGCTACAGGCGGCGGCTGCAGAAAAGGACCGCCAGTGGCTCCTCTCACGCCAGAAGGAGTTCGTTTCCGTTGCCTGCCCTGCGTGCAAGGGCCTGCGTCTCGCACAAGTGTTTGAGAAACTTGGATTCAGCTACGATAGGTGCACTGAATGCGGAACAGTGCTAATGAATCCGCGTCCAAGTCCCCAGTTGCTGGCAGAGTTCGGTCTCAACTCAGCCAACTACGAATTCTGGAACTCTCAGGTGTTTCCAGCCACCGAAGCAAAACGCCGCGATACGATTTTCCGCCCAAGAGCACACAAGCTCGTCGAGGAGTGCCGCGCTAACAACTTGTCGGCCGTAACCGTCCTCGAGGTCGGAGCCGGATTCGGAAGCTTTTGTGAGCAACTGAGCGAGTGCGAGCTCTTCCAGCGGATAATAGCGTTGGAGCCCTCGCCGCGCCTGGCAGAGAGTTGCCGTCGGCGAGGCCTTGAGGTCATCGAATCAACGATCGAAAAGTGCGCGTTGCCGAACAACTCCGTGGATGTCGTGGCTTCATTCGAAGTCATTGAGCATCTGTTCGATCCTGACCTGATGTTGAAAGAGGTCAACAGAATCCTCAGGCCCGGTGGACTGCTGGCCATCTCCTGCCCGAACATCCGCGGCTTCGACCTGATGACTCTGGCAACGGCGTCCGACACGATTGACCACGAACACATGAACTACTTTCACCCGCGATCAATGTCCGAACTGCTTGCTCGCCACGGGCTACGAGTCGCCAACGTCTCCACACCGGGGCAGCTCGATGTCGACCTCGTTCGAAACGCAGCCATCTCCGGCAGAATAAGCCTGGAGCACCAGCCGCTCCTGCAGCACATGCTCATTGATAACTGGGAGGCGTGTGCTCGTCCCTTTCAAGCCTTTCTCGCCAGCAACAACCTGTCCGGCCACATGTACGCTCTGGCCATTAAACCGTGAAAGAGCCGTCGGACCCACGAGAACGACGTCGAGATCCCAAAAACGCCGTCTTGGGGGCTGGCAAACTCCGACAAAACATAGTATCCTTCCCCGTCTGTTGATCTGTCACGCGGATAGCGAGCTTGCAGGCTCGACCGCACAAGTGACACAACAACCAAAGAGCGCCACTAGCTCAATTGGATAGAGCATCGGTCTACGGAACCGAAGGTTTCTGGTTCGAATCCAGAGTGGCGTGTTATTCGGGCCGGCATCAATGGCCATCAAACTCAGACCCTTGCTTGTGCTTTACACTCGGGCAAGGGTCTTTTTGTACGTGCACCACCGCAACTCCTCCCGTAACCCCACATGCCTGATTCCGTCGGATTGGCATTCCGAAGACGCGTGATTACCGATTAACCTTTTCCCTATATAGAGCAATCAGTACATCACTCCATTCAACTTTTTTTGACCGGAGACGCGCCTACATCTCTACCGTATTTCCTGTATAACATTGCTTGCCATTTCATCCAGAACACCTGTCGACTATGAGGAACGTCAGGGAGGACGTCGCAAACTGCCGCTTGCCAGCCCACTGGGAACGATCCCGGCATCAGCGTCTTCGTGATCTACAACGTAAGCATGGACGAAATCAAAACCGTCAAGTTGATCTCTGGAACTTGCCGATATCACTCGAAAACGACGTAAACCATGTGCGATCTTTGCATGACAGTGCAATTCGTGATAGTCTGCTCCGCGGAACAAACAACATGTGTTCAGTGGCCGAAAAACTTGTTGTAGGTTTGGGGGAGGTGCTATGGGATTGTTTCGGCAATTCCAAACGCCCAGGTGGTGCGCCTGCCAACGTAGCCTTTCACGCTCAACAATTGGGCCATCGTGGAATCATCTGCTCTGCCATCGGCGATGATGAGTTGGGGCGCGAGCTTGAGAAGTACCTGATGGCTCGTGGCTTGGAAACGCGCCTGATCCAGAAGGATCTTGAACACCCGACGGGTCGAGTCACAGTTGATATATCCAATCCCGAGATGCCATCATACATTATCCACGAGCATGCCGCTTGGGATCACATTGTTTTCACTCATGATCTCGGCGCTACAATACGCCGTGCCGCTGCTGTTTGTTTCGGGACGCTAGCCCAAAGGAATGAGAAATCACGAAGCACAATTCATCACGCTCTCGCCACGACCAACAACGCCCTCATTGTCTATGATGTAAACCTTCGACAATCATGGTACGAAGCAGAGTGGATTGAGCAATCCATGCACGCAGCGCATGTAGTAAAGCTCAATATCGACGAAGTCGCAACCATTGGCAAAATACTAAACATCAGCACCGGTGATCATCTTAGTTTTGCCGGGGAACTCCGGGATCGGTACGACGTGGAAACCGTTTGCATCACTCGTGCAGATGAGGGATGTCTCATCTCAGGCAAGAATGAACACGCAGATGTGCCCGGCGAGAAGGTGCTTGTCTCGGATGCTGTGGGAGCGGGGGACGCTTTCACGGCGGCGTTGATTTCAGCCATCCTCAGAGGATGGTCGCTGCAACAGGCCGCAACATTCGCCAACAAGGTCGGTGCGCTTGTCGCGGCAAACGCTGGCGCAATGCCCTTCTTGCAGAGGGAATACATGACCATCGCATCACAAATGAATGACAGAACACTACCTCAAGGCAAGCAATGAGACTTGATAGAAACCATACTCGTGCCAAAGCTCAACGAACACGCACCTTGGGGTAGTCAGGAAGTGGGAGAACCGTCATGCCAGAACAGTACAGCCGCTACATCATGCTAATCAGTATCCACGGACTCATTCGCGGGTCAGATCTGGAGCTTGGGCGAGACGCAGATACCGGTGGGCAGACTAAGTATGTCGTAGAACTTGCTCGTGCTCTCATCAAACACACAGACGTGGGCAGAGTCGATTTGATTACCAGAAGTATCTCCGATGAGAGAGTACATGAGGACTATGCACGCCCCCTCGAAGAGCTCGCTGATGGTGTCAATATCGTCCGCATCCCATGTGGACCAGATCGGTATATTCCCAAGGAGAAGCTCTGGCCATACCTGGACTGCTTTGCCGACAACGTCATGCGCTACATTCGCTCACAGAAAAGGGCCCCGGACTTGGTGCATGGGCACTATGCGGACGCCGGACACGTGGCCGGACGGATCTCCGGAGTGCTGGCAACTCCCATGGTTTTCACCGGCCACTCCCTCGGCAGAGTTAAGCGTCAACGCCTCCTGGATCAAGGTGGCAGGCCAGACGCTATCGAGAAAAGATACAGAATAACTCGCCGCATAGAGGCGGAGGAAACCGCTCTCGAATACGCTTCCTTTGTCGTTGCCAGCACCCAACAAGAAGTTGAAGAGCAGTATTGCCTTTACGATCAATACCAACCGCGACGCATGATTGTGATTCCACCTGGTGTCGACCTCAGCAGATTCTCGCCGCCTCCAAGGTCTTGGCCAAGTCCGCCGCCAGTGGAAAAGGAAGTGGTTCGCTTTCTTTCCGACCCTGGCAAACCAATGATTCTTGCTCTTTCACGACCAGACCCCAGAAAGAATATTGCCACACTCGTCCGCGCCTTCGGAGAGAATGATTCTCTGCGTCGGGCAGCGAACCTCGTTGTGGTAGCCGGCAATCGCAACCGTATCGAGGATATGGATAAAGGTGCGCGCGAAGTACTTTCGGAGCTACTGTTTCTCGTTGATGAATACGACCTGCATGGAAGCATCGCTTACCCTAAACACCACTGTCCGGACGATGTGCCCGACCTCTTCCGGCTCGCGGCCAAAAGCAAGGGTGTTTTCGTCAACCCCGCCCTTACTGAACCGTTCGGTTTAACCCTACTGGAAGCAGCCGCAACGGGACTCCCCATAGTAGCTACCAATGACGGCGGACCGTGTGACATAGTTGCCCACTGCAACAACGGGTTGCTTATGAATCCCCTTGACAGCAAAGAAATGGGCGAAGCTTTGCTCTATGCCGTCACCAATCCGGAGCAACGGAGAAGGTGGTCCAAGAACGGACTGAGAGGTGTTCATCGCCACTTCTCCTGGACCGCTCACGTAAACAAGTACATGAGGGCAACGAAAACAGTAATCGAACGACCGGCGAAACGAAGACTCCGGAGAATGACCAAAGGCCTTCTCGCTTCCGTCGAGAAGCTTGTTGTCTCTGACATCGACAACACCCTTACCGGAGATACTGAGGGTCTCCAGCAAGTACTGGAAGTGATCAAGCATGTCGGCAAGCGTGTCCTGTTTGGAGTGGCTACAGGGCGAAGCCTTCCCCTGACTCTGGAAGTGCTCAAGAAATGGCGCATACCCACACCACAACTGCTAATCACCTCGGCAGGCAGCGCCATTCACTACGGGGTAAACTCTATTCAAGACAAAGGATGGGAGGAACACATCAGCTATCGCTGGAGACCGGCGGCTCTGCGCGAAGCAATGTCTGCCATTGAAGGAATCGAACTCCAGCCGCCAGAGGGTCAGGATACCTACAAGATTAGCTACAATGTGGATCCAGACAGGTTCCCCGGCGTCGAGGCGATTATACGGCATCTTCGTCGGTCACGCGTGCAGGCTAACGTTATCTATTCCCACCAAGCCTTCCTAGACCTCCTACCTATCCGCGCCTCCAAGGGAACTGCCCTACGTTACTTTGCCAACAAGTGGTCCATACCTTTGGAACGATGTTTGGTGGCCGGGGACTCCGGTAACGATGAAGAAATGTTGACGGGCAACACATTAGCCGTAATCGTAGGCAACTATGCGGAAGAGTTGGAGAAACTCCGTGGCGAGCCGGGAGTGTATTTTGCCCAAGCGCGTCATGCGTATGGGATAATCGAGGGGATCGAGCACTACGGTTTTCTTAACTCGGATCTGCCGTCCGAAGCGGAGGACACTAACAATGAGCACTGCTCTTGCTGATTACCTTCAACAACAGCGTGATCTCGCCTACTCCTTGCTGAGAAAGTACGCGAGCCTAGACAAGACTTACCTTCTGCGCTCAGACATATTGGATCAGTTCCAACTATTTTGTGAAGAGGACAGCTCAGGGACAGTCGCAGACTCACCGTTGGGAGAGAACATCAGAGCGAGCCAGGAGGCTGCAGTGCAGGCACCGTGGCTCTATATGGCGGTTCGACCTCGCATTGGCAAATGGATATACCTGCGTTTTCACATTGAGAGCGTCTCTGTCGAAGAAGTATCTGTCTCAGAATTCCTGTCCTTCAAGGAGAGAATAAGCGACGGACACCAGCAAGAGGACGTCTGGCCATTGGAAATCGATTTAACCCCCTTCAATCGTGGCTTTCCACGAATGAAAGAGGCCTCATCCATCGGTCAGGGAGTGACATTCCTTAATCGCCGGCTTTCAAGCGAGCTGTTTCGCAACTTGGACAACGGAGACAGATGTCTCCTCGACTTCCTTCGTGTCCATCAGGTCAAAGGCGAACAGCTGATGCTCAATCATCGGATCGCGGACATCACTACGCTGCGCCGCGCTATTCGCCAAGCACAGGACTACCTCCGAAGGCAAAATCCCGAAGCAGGCTGGGATGAAGTTAGCAGCAAACTACAAACACTAGGTTTTGAACCAGGATGGGGTAAAACTGTATCGCGGATGAACGATACTTTCTCACTCCTGCTTGACATTCTGGAAGCTCCGGAGCCGTCCAACCTGGAACAGTTTCTTGCTCGCATCCCCATGATCTTCAGCATTGTCATACTATCCCCCCATGGGTACTTCGGCCAATCCAATGTACTCGGACTGCCCGACACCGGCGGGCAAGTTGTTTACATTCTAGACCAAGCACGAGCTCTTGAACGTGAGATGCACAAACGACTCGAAGAGCAAGGCATTGATATCGAGCCGGAGATTCTAGTAATCACGCGTCTTATTCCTGATGCGCACGGTACGACGTGTGATCAGCGTATGGAGAATATCACCGGAACTCGCAGCGCCAGAATACTGCGCGTCCCCTTCCGCGATCAGGCTGGCGAGGTGATCACCCACTGGATCTCTCGCTTCGAGATATGGCCTTACCTTGAACGCTTCGCCGCCGAAGTAGAGAAAGAGGTCCTCGCCGAACTTGGGCGTCCACCTGCGCTCATTATCGGGAACTACTCAGACGGAAATCTTGTCGCATCACTAATATCACGCCGACTTCATGTGACGCAGTGCAATATCGCACACGCCCTTGAGAAAACCAAATACCTCTTTTCAGACCTCTTCTGGAGAGAAAACGACGCTCAGTATCACTTCGGCTGCCAGTTCACCGCAGATCTCATCGCCATGAACACTGCCGATTTCATCATCACCAGCACTTATCAAGAAATCGCCGGCACATCAGAAAGCCTCGGACAATACGAAAGCTACGGCGCCTTCACCATGCCTGGCCTGTACCGCGTTGTCGACGGTGTGGATGTCTTCGACCCGAAGTTCAATGTCGTCTCGCCGGGAGCCGATCCGGATGTCTATTTTCCATATTCGGAAGATAGCCGGCGGCTGCATGGCCTCCACGGAGAACTCGAGGCCCTGGTCTTCGGCGACGGAGGTGGAACTCCAACGCGGAGCAAGTTTGACGATCAATCAAAACCGATGATCTTCACTATGGCCCGGCTCGATCGTGTGAAGAACATCAATGGCCTCGTTGACTGGTATGGAAAATGCTCAAAACTACGCGAGCTTGCCAACCTGCTTGTCGTTGGTGGCCACCTCGACCCGAACCTTTCCAACGACCATGAAGAACGCGAGCAAATCTGCCTGCTCCATGAGCTGATAGACAAACACAACCTGGAAGGACAGATCCGCTGGGTGGGATTCCAATCTGAACGAAACCTCGTCGGCGAGCTTTATCGCTTCGTTGCCGACTCACGCGGAGTGTTTGTACAGCCCGCACTATTCGAAGCCTATGGCCTGACGGTCATCGAGGCCATGAGCTCAGCGCTGCCCACATTCGCCACTTGCTACGGCGGGCCATCCGAAATAATCGAGGACGGCGTATCAGGCTTCCATATCAACCCCAACAACGGCGACAAGGCCGCAGAGTCAATCGCCGAGTTCTTTGCAGCCTGCAAGAAGAAGTCGAGCCACTGGGACACGGTGTCAAAGGCCGCAATAAACCGCATCAAGTCGAGATACACTTGGGAACTGTATGGCCAGAAGGTCATGACACTCTCCCGCATATACGGCTTCTGGAAGTACGTCACCAACCTCGAAAGACAGGAAACACGCAGGTACCTGGAAATGCTCTATGCTCTGCAATATCGCCCCCTTGCAGAGCGTGTGCCCCACTGATAGGCGCGAATCGCCGATGCTACAATGACACTCGACCGACAACTACCGGGCCTGCTGCCAAAACGGAGGGGAAACAAGGCCCACAGGCACTTCGCAAGTTCGTTTGCAGTTGAATCGGGGCGACTGGACTTGAACCAGCGGCCTCGTGGTCCCAAACCACGCGCTCTACCAGGCTGAGCTACGCCCCGCACAGGCGAGAATCTATCAGAACTGCTATCGATTAACAAGAAGACGTGCCTCGGTGCGGCCTTACCCATGGACGTTCCACCTACCGCAGTTTTGCGGGTGTGTCACAGCGAACGTCTTCCCAGGCTATCATCAGCCTCTTCCGTTCTGGTCCCCAACGGTAGTTGCCAGCGATACCCATGGAACGAATTACTCGGTGACAGGGAATGAGGTACGAGATGGGGTTTGCCGCAACAGCGTTCCCGACGGCGCGCGCCGCCTTGGGACTTCCAAGTAAGTGGCTCAGCTGCGAATAGGTGACCAGCGTGCCCGGCGGAATCGCGATAAGCGCCTCCCATACCTTAACTTGGAAGTTTGTGCCACTCACCACTAATCGAAACTGCCGTCTCCTGGACGTCGTCGCTCCGGAAAAGATCGCTTCCACAGTAGTTCGCGTTTCGCGTGGACAGTGCCTGAACGTCGCAGCGGGCCAAGTGCCCATAAGCTCCTTCAAGCCATCGCGCTCGTCGTCAGCGAAAGACAACCAGCAGATTCCACGAGGAGTGAGAGCAACTAGGCATGCCCCGAAGGGACTGGAGTGCTCACCATAGGTTATGTCCAACCCCTCGCCTCCACTCTTGAATTCACCTGGACTAACCGCGTCAACGGACACGAAGAGGTCGTGCAGGCGGCTTGGGCTTGATAGCCCAATCTCCAGACTCGTATCGAGAATAGAGCGAGCATCGCGCAGAAGTGCGCGGGCATCTGCTATCTGCAGGTAGCGACCAAACCGCTTCGGGCTGATGCCAGCCCATCGAGTGAAAAGCCGCTGAAAATGAAACTCGCTCAACTCGAGGTTGCGAGCAAGCTCAGCCAAACGAACAGGGTGCTCCCTATGGCTATCCAAATACCGCAATGCCTGGCCAATACGGTCATAATCGTGCATTGCCTGCCTCTGCTGCCTCTTCGCGGTCATGTTGAAAAGTGTATGCAGCGCCTCCACGCCGAACCACCCGAAACTTGCTGTTTCCAAGGCTATGATTACGAAAATGAGCACATACATCATGCGTAAAGGCAGAAAACCTGTCGGCGAGCCCGAAGCCATCTGTTACAATGGGCTGATTGGCAGTTATGGATGAAGCTGCGCCTTTGTGGCAATCTCCCGTATGAGCGGATCCTCACCATGTTCAAACTGACACGTACAAACCCAGCAAAAGTATCCGAAGCCCAGGCCGAGCGATGGGATCGTATGGGTAACCGTGTTGTGTTGGGTTACTTGGCCGTTGTGGGGTTCACCGGCTTGTGCTTCGTGGTTGACCGGTTGGTAGCGTTGCAGTGGGGAATGGTATTCGTCGGAGTCATTTCGACCGCAGCTGGCTGTAGCGTCGGTGTTGTAGCGTGGGTGATCCTGCAAATGGTGCTGCAGGCCATTGAGGATGCCCACGAGATGGAGGGATTGCGCTACCGGATCGATATGCTGGAAGCAGCAGCCGAAATGCGCGAGGTTGAGAGCAATGCTGATCATGATGATCATGACGGCTTCGACGAGGCCGTACCGACAACACCTGATCCGGCAGATTTAGTCGGTGCCGTGTTGCCCACGTCGCAATATCCCCGCATCCTGTCTGATGGTTTCGACGAAGCGACGCGGAATGCGATTCGCGGCGCATCCACAGATGATGTCGAAAAAGCCAATGGCAGTTCAGCGAGCAGGAAAACGGATACAGATTCACGGGTTGGTCGTAGCGAAACTGGCAACGGCAGCCTCGACGAGGTGGGCGGAGAAGCGAGATTTCTCGCAGCGCTCGCGGCAGGTGACTTGCCACGCTGCCGTTGGCTTTGGTTAGACCTGATGCAAACCATGAGTCAAAAACGTTTGGAGACGCTTCAGCCTCGCTACGACGCGTTCATTGAGGACTGCGCAAGAGATCTGCGCGACAGTTTTGCGGAATCTGTCCGGATAGGTGATTTCACGACTGCCCTGTCCAAGGGGGACGAGATAGTTGAGTTGTTTCCCGAATCACGGATGGCCGCTGATTTCCAGTCGCTTCGTTCGCATCTCGAACGCCGAACCACCCATCCAGGAAGTCCAACCGGCGTTTACCAGAAGTTCTAGAACGCGAACCCTCCAGACGCAATCAATGAATGCATAAAGAACAAGCCGGCAGTTCCGCATTGGAGGAGGATACGCGGATTCCGCCGGCTTTTGTCTAACTCTCCACTGCCCAGTTCTCTGGCTCCCCCTTCTTTCTGCAGTACGCTTTACTGACTATTGCTAGTTTGCTCCCTACACTCTACTGAATGAATCATCGGCAAAAAGGAAACTAATGACCATAAGGGGTGTCACCTTTTTGACACAGGGACGACCGTGTGTTGTCCCCATAGAAACAGACAATGCCACTCGATTATCGACGCAAAACCCTAGGGCGTTTTACCCGGATCAACGCAGCGCCAGCCGTCAACGCGAAGGTCACGAATGTAGTTGGCTCCGGCACAACCTGAAAATCAAGAACGTAGTCGGCTGAGTTGATCGTTTGACTGATGAGAAACGTATACACCCCACCGGGCAATGGTGCGACGAATTCCTGCTGCCTATCAGTCATCATCGCAAGAAGGTCCTGGCCCTTGTTAGTGAGATTGAAGAGCGTAGACCCGTCTGGCGGAGAACTGTAGGTAAACCCCAGCTTGATACCCAGAAAAGTATCATGGGCGTCCGAGCTGTGGTCATCGACGATAATCGAGGTAAGCCATGTATCATGTGGAACTTCAACCTGCAGATAATCTTCATCGACCATGAATGCTGCAGACGTAGCCCCGGAAACAATGTTGCTTCCCTGCGTAAGACCGAGAATGGTTGGCACTTCCGGCAACCCGGAAAGATCGCCGTCCGTGGCTTCGCTATAGTTAGAAGCTCTGGCCGCCGCAGCGATCGATCCTATGATGATTATCACAAGGATCGCGGATCCTCTTCTATGAACAAGTGACTTTCTTCTCATTAGCTCATCTCCCTTGGCTCCGGTTAGGCAAAACCAGGCGCGCTGCGCGCGGCAGCGAAGCACCCGACAGCACTACGTGCTCTCGCATACGTCGAATAAGTAATCTGCAGGTGGGGGGATGCCTCTCTCGCCTCTCCTCCACACTGCACAACAGTATAGCAGGAACAGAGGTGGGCAATCAACCCCATGCGGTCAGCCCGAGGCTGGCACCTCTCATGGGCGACAGCATGACCGGTAAGAATGAGCTTTGGGCGCCTCAACACTCACATCGCCGGCCTGAAATCGTACCCGATGACTTGATCTGCACCCCAAAACCTGAAACAGAAAGCGATCCCAAGCACGCCCTGAAGGCGCCCAGCAGCTGCCAGAAGCCACACAATGAGGTTACACGGAAAGAAAGGCGTTATTCGGGGACAAACGCTGCCATTGCCTCAGGGCATCTTCGACAAACGCCTCTGATCGTCTCGGCCAAAACGTTCCGATTGACTGGCTTGGTCGCGTACCCATCACACCCGGCCGCCAGACATTTGTCCTTGTCACCAGACATCGCGTGCGCCGTAAGAGCTACTATCGGTCTGGCGTAACCGGCATCTCGCAATGAGGCTGTGGCCTCGTAACCGTCCATGACTGGCATCTGCATATCCATGAGAACTACGTCATACGGTTGATTCATACTCGCCGCAGACAGCGCCCGGTTCGTAGCCTCCAAACCGTTGTCCACGGTCTCCACCCGCGCTCCCATTCGACTCAGCAGTCCTGCAATCACCGCCTGATTGGTCGGGTTATCTTCAGCCAGCAGAATGCTGATTCCGTCCAAAGATGTCGTAGACGCTGCAGGCCTGCTCTTGGACTGCTCCTGATGAACAATCGTAGCAGCCCCAGGATCATCGAGCAGTTTCGCACCTTCGGCCATCTCAGCCGCAACTGTAATCTGAAAAGTCGTGCCCTCTCCTGCGACCGTCCTCAAGACCGTCACATCTCCGCCCAGCATCTGAGCAAGCCGTTGGCTAATAGCCAACCCCAACCCAGTTCCCCCGAACCGCCTTGTAGTAGACGCATCAGCCTGCGTAAACGGCTGGAACAGCCTTGACGCCTGCTCCAGCGTCATCCCAAGTCCCGTATCAACAACATCGAAACACAAGCATGGAGAACCATCATTGCGGAAAGAAACGACCAACTCCACCTCCCCGTGTTCCGTGAACTTGATCGCATTGCCAATCACGTTTATGAGTATCTGTCGTATTCGTCGCTCATCACTATTGATGAGTTCCGGAATCGGCGTAGTATAGCGAACTGTAAACGACAAGTTTTTCACATCCGCGCGCACGCGCATCAGTGAACTGACGTTGGCAATGATCTGGCAGGGCGAGCATTGGTGCTTGTCAATCGCAAGCTTGCCGGCCTCTATTTTCGACAAATCCAGAATGTCGTTGATTATCCCCAAAAGGTACTCGCCGTTATCTCGAATAGCCCTCGCCGCTTCAATCGTCCCACTATTCGAACTATTATCATCACGCGATTCAAGCAGCACATCCGCGAAACCCATCACTGCCGTCATGGGCGTTCTAATCTCGTGACTCATGTTAGCCAAGAACTCACTCTTCGCCCTCGTCGCAGCCTCAGCAAACTCCTTGGCTTTTCGCAAATCACGTTCGTAGTGCTTGCGTTCAGTAATATCGATAATAGACGCGATGCTGGTTTGCTTGCCGGGAATCATCGCTACTGTGACCGCTACCTCTCGCCGCTCTCCATCATTGTTGATCCATCCGAACTCGTAAGTGGAAGGCACGCTCGGATCGTCGGATCTGCGCTTTCTGTGGCGATCGATCATGACTTCTCGATCCTCCGGGCAGACAAACTGCGTCCAGCTAAGCTTGTTCTCGATTTCTTCGCGCTTGAGCCCGGATAGTTTCTCGCAGCCGGTGTTCACCAAGGAAATCGTTGTGTCCTCCTCGATGATCATCGCGGCCGTACCCGTGTTTTCAAAAATCGTCCGGTACAGGTCCTCGCTGTCTCGCACGACCCTCTCAATTCGCGCCCGTTCCGCCATTTGCTGCTGAAGCTTCCTGTTGGCTGTCTCTAACTCTGACGTGCGCTCCTGCACACGCTGCTCCAAAAGCGCATGAGCAGAATGAAGCTTCTCGGCAAGAATGTTGTAGCTACTGGCCAATTCGCTTATCTCATCAACGCCTTTCACCTCTAGCAGCGTTAAATCATCACCGCAGTTCCTGGCAGCCGTCTCCTTGAAATGCTTGGATATCGCCGTAAGCCGTGATCCGACAATCGACCGAAAAGAAAACGCTATCCCTGCGAAGAGCACCACCAAACCACCGATGAGAATCGCCGATTGCCGAGCAAGTCGGCTAGTCAGCCCCGCCGCAGCTTCTCCGACAGGAATGGCAACCGTATCGAGCGCAACAACTTGCCCCACAGGCCTGTTGAAGCCGGCAGCAGCACCGTAACGCTCTCGCAACGACTCGGGCGCGTCGTCCGGCACCCCATGGCAGCGAAGGCAACTCTCCCTCATCCGCCGTGCCGCAAAGCGTGCGTAGTATGGCCGGCCGTTCATGCTTATACGCCCAGACCATTTGTCCACCAGCGGATTCGAGTTGAAATAGTCGATCATCCGTAGTTCGTCGGCGCTTGCGCGGTTGGCCGGATTACGCGGATCGTCAGAAGAGAACTTGATGATGTAATCCGGAAACTGCTTTTTCACCGTCTCAAACACACTGCGCGCGACAAACGAAGTGGACATGGTCTCCGGGATAAACTCACTCCCCGGCAACATCTCCTCTGCTCTGGGGCGAATCTCCTCTGCCACGTACTTGCGAATGGCCAAGTCGAATTCCAGAGCAAGTGCAGCTTGTTGATCGATTACCTCCGCCAAATGCCGCTGGCTTATCGTGTACGTTCGGTATATGACAAACGTCGAGAACAGCACTGTGATCAGCCCAACGGGTAGGAGAAAACGAGTTGCTACGCTTCGCATGGATCTTCTGCTTGTCTGATCGTGAAAAGTCAGTAGGTCTGCCACGGCACACGCAGTCCTGTCCCTGCCAAATGGACAGACACTGACCGCCTGTCTCCAGAGAACTATCCCCTGTGGCTCTTATCGTCAAATGGCAGGCCCAACGCCGGGAAGCGCGAGCAAATGACCCGATTCATAGTAGAGTGCGACAGGTGGTGTTCGTCGACATTTGACCCCCTCCTCTCCAAGAGCCCTCTCATGCGCGTCGGAGCTTCCTTCGAGGCCCTTGACACGCTTCGGGGGGCTTCGAAAATGGCTCGATTCGACCTGTTGAAGCTTGCTCCTTCTTGCTAGCGCCGAGGCTGTAAGCTCGGCTTACCCCTGACTATCGGAGTCGCCTTGTACCGCCGCTTGCTTAGGCGGCCTTACCGGCCTGTGAATGAAGATCCTTCTTGCCAACCCGAGATGCTACTGTGCGGGAGTACAACGCGCAGTGGAGATAGTGGAACTCGCTCTGCGCAGATTCGGATCTCCGGTCTTCGTCCGCAAGGAAATCGTACACAACAGCTTTGTAGTCAATAGATTACGAGAGGCCGGGGCTATCTTCATTGACGATCTGCACGGCCTGCCACCGCGCTGCGTCGTCGTGTTCAGTGCCCATGGCGTCACCCCAGCCGTGTATCAGCAGGCCGAACAACTGGGACTCCACGTCATCGATGCCACTTGTCCACTCGTCAGCAAGGTTCACAGCGAGGCTAGGCGATACGCGGCTCAAGGCTACCATATCGTCCTAGTTGGCAAAGCAGGACACGAAGAAGTCGTCGGGACTCTTGGACAAGTCCCTGGTAAGATCACGCTGATCGAGAATCTGGAGCAAGCGTCCCGCGAGCAGCTACCCTCCGGAAAGAAGATCATGGTCTTGACCCAGACGACTCTGTCCGTCGACGATGCAGAGGAAATCATTGAGGCGCTGCGCCGCCGATTTGGAGAGGTTTCTCAACCGCCGGCCAATGATATTTGCTACGCCACCCAAAACCGCCAGAATGCGGTCAAACAAATGTGCGCCGCGGGAATCGACCTCCTGCTCGTTGTCGGATCGCCAAACTCAAGTAACGCGGCAAGGCTGGCAGAAGTAGCGCGCGTGCGTGGAGTTGATGCCCGCCTCATCAACTGTGACGCGGACCTGTGCGCCGAATGGCTTGAGCGAGTCAGCATAATCGGTGTTACTGGTGGTGCGAGCACGCCAGAAGATGTCGTGCAGAGCGTAATCAATCGTCTGTTGACGGCAGGAGGCGAGAGTGTCGACGTATGCGACACTGCCACCGAGAACGTAGTGTTTCAATTGCCGCCTGAGCTCCGGTAAGAGCTGGCGGAGATGAAAGGTAGTTGGGCTGCGATGGCGAAGTTCTTTCTGGCGATACAAATATGATGGGTACGGGCAATACCGCCGTGGGACAATGGCAGTCTTTGGGCTCGCCGACGAGCAGCGGGCCCGAGGCCATGCGCCATGCCCTGCAGCAGGTCGACAAACCTATTTTTGTCATAGAGCTTGAAGGTAAGCCGGCGGTGGCTTCAGGAGGCCGCGCCCTCTTGGGATCCGACGAGCGTGGCCTCTGCGATGATGGAGATTGTCCCCTTCTTGCTTACGCGCCAGCCCTTGGTCCGGATCGATTGGGCGATGATGCCTTCAAGAAAACCTACAACCTCCGCTACGCGTATGTCGCCGGAGCGATGGCCAACGGCATCACCTCAGTGGAGATGGTTGAGGGCATGGCTCGCGCCGGAATGATGGGTTTCTTCGGCGCGGCCGGGCTGGATATTCAAGCCGTAGAGCATGCTATTGACCACCTCAAGAACAGCCTTGGTGATTTGCCATATGGATTCAACCTGATTCATAGCCCTCAAGATCCTCAGCTGGAGTCCGCTATCGCGGATCTCTACATTCGCAAGGGAGTGCGGTTGGTCAGCGCGTCAGCCTATCTCTCCATGACCTTACCCCTTATCCGCTACCGCTTGCACGGGATTTTCCGCGATCCCCAAGGTAACGTTGTTGTTCCGAACAAGGTCGTGGCCAAGGTTTCGCGTGTCGAAGTCGCTCGACGCTTCCTCAGTCCACCGCCACCGGATATGGTAAAAGCACTGGTAGAGTGCGGCGATATCACCGTAGATCAAGCGCGTCTTGCGGAATCCGTTCCGGTCGCAGAAGCCCTCACCGCCGAAGCTGATTCGGGCGGCCACACCGATAACAGGCCGGCGATCACGCTCTTGCCAACGATGATTGCATTGCGCAACCACATGCAGGAAAAGCATGGATACCACAGCCGCACGCAGGTCGGCGCAGCAGGCGGCATTGCTACTCCAGCTTCGGCGGCGGCAGCCTTTGCCATGGGAGCTGCTTACATTCTGACCGGAACCGTTAATCAGGCGTGCCTGGAAGCTGGGACATCTGACGTTGTTCGCGAGATGCTATCCAAAGCCAATCAGGCTGATGTCGTCATGGCTCCCGCCGCTGACATGTTTGAAATGGGCGTCAAGGTACAAGTACTCAAATGGGGAACGATGTTCGCAAACAGGGCAAGCAAGCTATACGGCCTGTACCGCGAGTACTCCAGCATTAATGAAATACCAGAAGAGCAGCGAAGCAGTATCGAGAGAGACCTTTTCCGTGGCTCAGTTGACGAAGTGTGGAAAAGCACAAAACATTTTTTCGCTCAGAGAGATCCTTCCCAGGTGGTTCGTGGCGAACAGGATCCAAAACATAAAATGGCTCTCATCTTCCGTTCCTATCTTGGACAAGCGTCTCGTTGGGCCAACAGTGGTGACCCGTCTCGCCGAGCCGATTACCAGATATGGTGTGGCCCGGCAATTGGCGCGTTCAACGAATGGACCAGAGGCAGCTTCCTGGAGTCGCCGTCGCGCAGGGACGTCGTATCTGTAGCCATGAACCTGATGGTGGGAGCCGCGGTAACCACTCGAGCACATTTTCTGCGCAGTCAGGGAGTATCATTGCAGCTTGGCGTCGATGCGTTCCAACCGAGAGAACTTGAGGAACTGTCGGCGTTGACTGGATCCTGACAGGAGGACAGTGTACGTGACCAACAAGTCGAAACATCCCGAGTATGCCTCTGCCCCCATCGCGGTGGTTGGCATGTCTTGCATCTTTCCAAAAGCGCAGGATCTAAAGAGCTATTGGCGACTGATTCGTTGGTCGGAAGATGCCATTCGAGAGGTGCCCGAAAGCCACTGGCCTGCCGATGACTACTTCGACAGTAATCCGAAATCTCCCGATCGCGTGTACTGTCGCCGAGGTGCTTTCCTCGAACCAGTTGACTTCGATCCGACTGAATTCGGTATTCCACCGACAGCTCTCGAAGCAACCGACACAGCACAATTGCTCGGTCTGCTGGCCGCCAAGTCCGCAATTGATGATGCGGGCTACGGCGCAAAGAAGGAATTCGACCGTAGTCGAACGAGTGTCATCCTCGGCGTGACCGGAACTCTGGAACTCGTCATCCCACTCGGGGCTCGGCTAGGTCATCCACATTGGCTTCGGGCGCTGCGCCAGGCCGGAGTAGATGAGGCAAAAGCCGCCGAAGTCATGCGCCGAATTTCGGAAAGTTATGTACCCTGGCAGGAAAACTCCTTTCCAGGACTGCTGGGAAACGTCGTTGCTGGTCGAATCGCCAACCGCCTCGACCTCAAAGGCACCAACTGTGTAGTCGACGCCGCATGCGCCAGCTCGCTAAGTGCTCTTCATCTTGCGATGCTCGAACTTTCCGGCGGTCGCAGCGATATGGTCGTGACAGGAGGTGTCGATACTCTCAATGACATCTTCATGTTCACCTGCTTCTGTAAAACCCAAGCCCTATCCCTCTCAGGGGATGCTCGACCGTTCGCCGCCAACGCGGATGGAACCGTCATAGGAGAAGGCGTGGGAATGCTCGTTCTCAAACGCCTCCAGGACGCCGAAAGAGATGGCGATCGGATATATGCGATTATCCGCAGCGTTGGAACATCCAGCGATGGGAAGTCTCAGAGTATTTACGCACCTAGGGCAGAAGGACAAGCTGAGGCTCTTCGCAATGCCTATCGCAACGCCCTTGTTGATCCATCAACTATACAACTTGTTGAAGCCCACGGAACAGGCACAAAGGTCGGCGATCTTGTCGAGTTTGAATCGCTCAAACAAGTATATACACAAGACAACGAGAGCCCTAAACTGAACTGGTGCGCCGTCGGGTCGGTAAAAGCTCAAATCGGTCACACAAAAGCTGCCGCCGGAGCGGCCAGCCTGATAAAAACCATACTCGCCCTGCACCACAAAGTCTTACCGGCTACTATTAAAGTCGACTCGCCTCATCCAGGGCTGGAGATAGAAAAAAGCCCCTTCTACCTCAATACTGAAACGCGACCGTGGATCGCCAAAAGCGATCAGCCACGACGCGCCGCTGTCAGCTCATTTGGCTTCGGAGGAAGCAACTTCCATGCAGTACTCGAAGAATATCCGACCGGGCTATTGGGCTCACCAGCGTGGGACGGTTCAGTGGAATTGCTTGCTCTTTCGAGTTCCAGCAGCGAAGACTTTACGGAAAAGCTATCACAATGTCGCCGCGAGGCCGAACGGGGCATTAGAGAGGATGATCTAGCTCGCCTAGCTGCGTCGTCGCGGCAATCGTTCTCGGCCAAAGATGCGTATCGTATGGCCATTGTCATTGAGCGAGAAGCGGATTGGGCGGCTGTTCTTGCCGGCGCGGAAAAGGCAGTCACGGAAAAAGGCTTTTCCGAAAATTGGTCTATCCCCAACGTATACTTCGATTCATCAACAAATCCTGGGAAAACAGCCTTCCTCTTTCCAGGACAAGCCAGCCAGTATGTTGGCATGGGCAGGGATCTTGCCTGCCTGTTCCCCGAAGCTCAACGAGTACTTGCTCACGCTGCTGATGGGTTTGCCGACCACGGCAATCTGATCGACAGCATTTTCCCTATTCCAGTGTTCGACGCCCGCGTGCGACAAGAGCAACAGACTCAGCTCACTCGCACTGAAGTGGCTCAACCAGCCATCGGCGCCGTAAGCCTAGCCATGTTCGACGTCATCAGCCGATTCGGATTGTGCCCTGACCACACTGCCGGCCATAGCTACGGCGAGTTGACGGCACTTTGCGCGGCTGGACGTATCGACTACGACACCTTCCACCGATTGTCACGAACACGAGGCCAACTGATGGCTGCTGGCAAAGATGATCGCGGAACTATGGTGGCTGTGCAAGGACCACTAGCAGAGATACAAGCTCTGATCACCGAGCAGAACTTCGATGTGGTAATCGCCAACCGTAACAGTCACACTCAGGGCGTACTCTCAGGCAGTAAGGATGCTGTGGTGAAAGCCTCAGAAGCCTGCAACGCCCGCGGCTGGAAAGTCCGACCACTGCAAGTGTCTGGGGCATTCCACAGCCGATTGATGGCCGATGCTCAAACACACTTTGCCCAGGAGATCGCAGCAGTCTCCTTTGCCCCAGGCAAAACGAAGGTAACTGCCAACACTACAGCTCGACTATACCCGGACTCCCCTGACAAAGCTGGTCGAATCCTAGCTGAACAGCTCACCAAGCCAGTCCGCTTCAGTGACCAGATTGAGTATCTCTACGAGGAAGGCGTGCGCGACTTCGTGGAGGTCGGCCCGAAGGCTGTCCTGACTGGATTGGTCAAATCCATCCTTGATGATAAACCACACCGAGCCATAGCCCTGGACGCGTCAGCAGGACGCCGCTCCGGGATCGCGGACTTGGCTCGTGCACTTGCTCAGCTTGCTGTAGCCGGACATAACGTCAATCTGTCCAAGTGGGAGAAGGATCCTCCTGTCAAGAAAACCCTAAGAATGAATGTTCCGCTCCTGGGCGCCAACTATAAATCAAAACGCAAGGAGCCGTCCCCAACCCCTTATCCGACAGCTAGGCCCGAGATTGCCAGTGATGATGAGAGCTTGATGAGTAATAACCAGCATCAGAAGGAGCATGTCTTGTCGTCTCAACGTGATACTCGCTTGACCGCCGACCAACCTCAAGACTCCTCCGGGCAACCAGGCCTGGAGCAGATATTCAGTGTCGTACAGGAGGGATTGCGAGCCATGCAGACTCTGCAGGAGCAGACTGCACAGGCTCACCAACAGTTCCTCACGGGGCAAGAGCAAGCTCATAAGACTTTTCAAATGGTGATGGAAAGCCAGCAACGCCTCTTCGAGAGCCTGACAACTGGCCGTGACCGACCGCAACAGGACTCCCCGCTGCCGGTCAACACGAACCAAGTGATGCACCCCGCTGCCCCCGCACTAGAACCAAGGGAATTATCAAATCCTGCATCTGCTCAACCATCAGAGAGCAAGACCGCTGCAGCGCCGGTCAAGCCCGACGTTAAGAGTCAGGCAACAGATAATAGCAACAGATTGACCTCCGTTCTTCTGCAGGTCATATCCGAGCTCACCGGATACCCGGAAGAAATGCTCGATATTGGAATGGACATGGAGGCCGACTTGGGTATCGACTCCATTAAGCGCGTTGAGATTCTCGCGGCAATGCAGGAACGTCTCCCAGATTCGGTGGAGATCGATTCATCTTACATGGGCAGCCTGCGCACACTTCGCGACATTGTCTCGCATATGACCAAAAGCGACGATAGCTCTGTATTGGCACAACAAGCGGAGACATCTACCGGCCAAACCTCCGCTTCACCGGCTACGGAAAACTCTGCCGCCATCTTGCTGGAGGTTGTATCCGAACTAACCGGGTATCCCCTGGAAATGCTTAATCCGGAAATGGACATGGAAGCTGATCTGGGAATCGACTCCATCAAACGTGTCGAGATCCTCGCCGCATGCCAAGAACGCATGCCCGGAGTGGCTGCCGTCGACTCATCTCATCTGGGAAGCATGCGCACGCTCGACGATGTACTGCACTACCTCTCTCCGTCCGACTCAGCACCACAGCCAACACCGCCTTCGGTACCCCAAGCGGGCTCCAACGAGCGCCTCGATGAGACACTGCTTCAGATAGTCTCCGACCTTACCGGCTACCCACTCGAAATGCTGAACATGACCATGGATATGGAAGCCGATCTCGGTATTGACTCCATCAAACGTGTTGAGATTCTTGCCGCTGTTCAGGAGAAAATCCCCAACCTGCCGCATGTCGAATCCTCCCACATGGGCAGCATGCGCACGTTGGCCGATATAGCACAGCATCTAAGCAACACCGTCGATCAAGCCGATACGACCACTGCAGAACTCTCGCACAATGACGCCGCTGATGTACACCATGAGCAGAAACGAGTGCCCCTCAAACGGCAGGTTCTGGTGGCTGGAGAGCTACCTTCCCCAGAAGAGCAACCTCTCAGCATAGCTCCAGGACACGAGGTCTGGGTCGTGGATGATGGCACCGGACTTGCCGACGATTTGGCTCGACGTTTCGTCGATTTGGGAATCGCCGCACGTGTTGTCGGTGATGAAATCCCCGTGGACGGCGAGGCCTGTGCACCGGTGGGCGGTCTCGTACACCTTTTCCCTCGCGTCCAGCGAACACGGACAGCCAATGACAACGATACCGTGGACCAACTCAAAGGCGCTTTCGCCCTAACTAAGGAATTGGGCAACGATCTTAGGAATGCTGCAGCCGAAGGTGGCGCTCTTTTTGCCACCGTGTCACGACTTGATGGCCGGTTCGGACTCAGCGGAGGCGAGTATGATCCGCTCCACGGCGGTCTGGGCGGATTAGCTAAAACAGTTGCACACGAATGGCCGGAAGTGAACTGCCGAGCCTTCGATGTTGACAGCGAATGGAAAGATATTGCCGCCATCGGAAAGCGGCTTGTCGAAGAAATCTCCACAGCCGGGCCCATCGAGATCGGCTTGACCAAGAACGCACGGGTTGGCCTCCACCTTGTCGAGAAAAACGCCGCGATTGGTCGCATGCCCTTTGACCACAATGATGTGATCATAGTAACCGGAGGCGCCAGAGGAGTTACGGCAGAAGCAGCCCTGGCGCTCGCCCGCGAAGTCAAACCCACGCTTGTCCTGCTCGGTCGTTCACCCGAACCAACGGCCATTCCCGCATGGGCGAATGGCTTGGAGTCCGAGCCTGACATCAAACGAGCTATCCTCAAGAACGTCTTCGGTCAAGGGAAAAAACCAACGCCATCAGAGTTGGAGTCGGCGTTCCGAAAGCATATGGCCAATGTCGAGATCAACGCCAATCTTGAGCGTATGACCCAAGCAGGCGCGAAGGTTATATACCGCTCTATTGATATAACAGATCAAAGAGCAGTCACTGCCGTCGTTGGCGAAATGCGCAAAAAGCATGGCCCCATCCGCGGCCTTATCCATGGCGCCGGTGTCATCGAAGATAAGCTCATCCTCGACAAGGACATGGGGCTCTTCGAAAAAGTATTTGATACCAAAGTCGCCGGCCTCAACATCCTCCTCGACGCAATAGGAATCGAGGGACTCAAAGCAATCGTCCTGTTCTCCTCAGTAAGCGGCCGCTTCGGACGCCAAGGACAAGTTGACTATGCAATGGCCAATGAGGTGCTCAACAAGACTGCATACGTTCAGGCCAATCTCCGATCCAACTGCCGCGTAGTATCCATCAACTGGGGACCGTGGGCCGGCGGCATGGTCACAGAACCGTTGGCACGTGAATTCAACCGAATGGGCATCGACCTCATCCCCCTCACCGAGGGCGCCATGGCCATGCTCGATGAACTCCGCAATACCGACCGTAGCGATGTCGAGGTCGTTATAGGTGGTGCCTTCCCAAAAGCAACCATCGTCGATAGCCACCGAATCGCCAACGCCGAAACACCCCCTCAAACTACTGATGACGAGACCATGCATGTCGTCTTCAACCGATCGGTTCACGTCGATGACCATGCGTTCCTCAATTCACATATCATTGGTGGAAAACCGGTACTTCCGGTGGCGATGATGTTGGAGTGGCTGGGACACGCCGCACTCCACAACAATCCAGGCCTGCAACTACGCGGCTTTGATGACTTCCGCGTATTCAAGGGAGTCATTCTTGAAGATAATCACCGTGAATTAGAATTCGCCGCAGGAAACGCCCGCCGTGAAGGCAGTACTTTCTATGTACCCCTCGAACTTCGTAGTCTCAACGCGGATCGTCGAACCGTAACCCACGCTCGCGCAGTGGCTGTCCTCGCCGTAGCCCTGGAAAAGGCTCCGACGCCGCCACAAGTTCAACTGCCGCAAACTCACCCCTTCACTGATGATCTGGACAGCATCTACGGCAGCATCCTGTTCCACGGCCCCGCTTTCCGCGGCATTGAGAATATCATCGGCTTCTCCGACGACGGCATACTAGCTACCACTAAGCCGACACCACGACCGGCCCTTTGGATGGACGCTCCACTGCGCACTACTTGGATCGCCGACCCACTCGCCGTTGATGTCGCCCTACAACTCGGCATCCTTTGGGGTCATGAATCATTGGCAGCGCCTTCTCTCCCCAGCGCCGGCCAAAGCTTCCGCCGCTATGCGCAATTCCCAAGCAGCGGAGTCAAATGCCTCTTGCACGTAACCGAGTCAAAGCCCCGACGCATCACTGCTGATGTTGCTTTCCTCGACGCTCAGAACAACGTGATAGCCCAAATGAATGGCTTCCGATGGACTGTGGACAAAGCATTGGCCAACGCCTTTCGCACACAGGCTCTTGGATCCGATAGCAATGCAGAATAAGGGGGCGTCATGAGTACAGACACCTCCATTGCAATTGTCAGTATGAGTGGGGTGTTTCCAAAAGCACCGGACCTTGAAACATTCAAGGACAATATCTTCAACAACATCGATACCTCCTCCGAGGTGCCGCGGGGACGCTGGATCATCGACCGCGATTTCGCCTGCGCATCCAAAGGTGTGCTTGATAAAGCCTACTCCTCCCGCGGATGCTTCCTCGACCCCTTTGACTTGAACACCAACGACCTGCAGCTCGACAGTGATCTCGTCACCGGACTCGATCTCACTCACAAACTCGCCCTGCATGTTGCTCGACAAGCTTTCACTAACGCCAAAACCGATTCCTTAAACAAAGACCGCGTCGGAGTCATCCTCGCGGCAATCGCTCTTCCAACTGACGCATCGTCAGCCTTCACCAGAGAAGTCTTCTCTCGCCATTTTGAAAGCCGACTGTTTGCAAAAAGCAGAAGAGCATCATCCGTCGTCAACACGACGACGTCCCCCCTGAACGTCCATGTAACGGGGCTGCCCGCAGGTCTCGTCGCCGCCTCACTGGGTTTGGGCGGTGGAAGCTACACGCTCGACGCCGCCTGCGCTTCCAGCCTGTACGCCCTTAAGCTCGCCTGCGATGAATTGGCCGCCGGAAGAACCGACGCCATGCTGGCCGGCGGTGTATCTCGACCCGAGTGCTTGTATACCCAAATAGGATTCAGCCAGCTTCAAGCCCTCTCCGCAACTGGAATCTGCCGCCCATTCGACGCTGCCGCCGACGGGCTCGTTGTTGGCGAGGGAGCCGGGATGGTTCTCCTCAAAAGACTCAACGACGCAATTGCCGCCGGCGATCGCATCTACGGCGTGATCCGCGGCATTGGCTTATCCAATGATATGTCCGGCAGCTTGCTCGCCGCCGCCTCAGAAGGGCAACTGCGCGCAATGCGCCCTGCCTATCATCAGGCCGGATGGAATTACTCCGATGTTGATTTGATCGAATGCCACGGAACCGGAACCCCCATAGGCGACGCCGCCGAAATCGCCAGCCTCAAGGCCCTTTGGGCAGAATCACAATGGACTCCCGCTCAGTGCCCCATCGGTTCCGTCAAATCCATGATCGGACACCTGCTGACTGCTGCCGGAATCGCAGGATTGATCAAGGTTCTTCTTGCTCTTGATGACAAGAAGCTCCCCCCTTCGGCCAATCTGAAAAACCCCGCCGCAGCGCTTGCTGAAAGCCCGTTCTATGTTCAGGCAAATGCAGCGCCCTGGACTACCCGCACCCCCGATACGCCACGCCGCGCCGCCATAAGCGCCTTCGGTTTCGGCGGAATCAACGCACACGTTCTCGTTGAGCAATGGCAACAACCCGCGACCGGCCAACCCACTCGACCGCCTCACATTACCCCAACGCCCGAGGCAAACACACCCGTTGCCATCGTTGGAATGGACGCCCGCTTCGGCTCCGTCACCTCTCTTCGCGAATTCCAAGAACTCGTGCTCGCCGGCCGGTCAACACTCTCTCAACGTCCCCCAAAAAGGTGGCGCGGCGCCGATACCCTGGCAAACAAACTGCTGAACAGCGACAGCCTGCCCGGCGCCTACATCGACACCATCCGCATTCCTGTTGGCAAATACAAGATACCGCCTGCTGAAATCCCCGACGTCCTCAACCAGCAGATGATCATGCTGCAATCGGTATCCACCGCCCTGGAAGACATCAACGCAACCGCCACATACGACAAAGCACGGGCCGCCGTCATCATCGGCATGGGCCTTGACCCCAATACATCGAACTTCCATCAGCGTTGGGCACTTCAGAAGCAGGCTCGCCAGTGGGCGGATTCCCTTGAACTCACTCTTTCCACCGACCAATACCAACAGTGGCTCGATGAGCTAATGCAAGAAGCCGCTCCGCCTCTGAGCCCCACGCGAGTCGTTGGTGCACTTGGCGGCATCATCGCTAGCCGCATCGCACGGGAGTTCTCCTTCGGTGGCCCTAGCTTCGCCGTGTCCGCAGGCGAAGCGTCAGGACTTCGCGCTCTCGAAATCGCAGTACGCATGCTGCAAAACCATGAAGTAGATATCGCCGTTGCCGGCGCTGTTGATCTCGCCGGTGACCTGCGATCCATCGTCGCTGCAGACTCCCTCCGAAAGTTCTCTCGCACTGGCACAGTTCGCCCCTTCGACATCGCTGCTGACGGCACCCTTCCCGGCGAAGGAGCAGTCTCGCTCGTACTCAAACGCCTCGATCAAGCTATTGCCGAAAACGACAGAATCTACGCTATCATAAGTGGCATGGGGTTTGCCAGTAGCGACAAACCCGCTGATACATCCAAACACGTATACAAACTTGCCCTCGATCGTGCCTACTCAACAGATAACAGCAATGCTCAAAAAGTAGGTTACCTCGAAGCGCATGCCGGCGGAGACCCTCAACTCGATGCTGTCGAGGCCGAATCGCTCATTGAATTCTTCGGCCACTCCCCTCAGCCCAATTGCGCTCTCGGTTCAATAAAACCCAATATAGGACACACCGGTGCCGCAGCAGGACTCGCCTCACTGGCCAAAACCGCTCTTGCCCTCTACCAGGAATTTCTGCCGCCTCTAACCGGATACCAACAGGGCAATACAGCCGTCACCGCAGAAGAAAGTCCTTTCTTTCTGCCCAACCGCCCCCAGGCCTGGATTCGCAACAAGGCCGATGGGCCACGCCGCGCCGGCGTAAGTTGCATAACCCTCGACGGAAACTGTGCTCACCTAGCACTTGAAGAATTCCCCAATAATTGCACCCGCACTCTCATAGAACAACTCCAACCCACAGGAGTGCGCCACGCAGCCCTATTCGCTGCAACTGGCCACGACGCCGGTAGCTTGCTATCAGTCCTGAGCAAACTTGCCGAGTTCGCTGCACGACCGTTCGCAAACATAGAGGCCCTGGCTCGCGCTTGGCACCAGACCAATCCGCTTCGCCCCGCAAACCTCACCGTTGCCATCGTCGCCCGCAATACCAGCCAGCTCCACGACCTTCTGCAACAGACCAAAGCCGCCATAACTCAATCAGCCGCCTCACAACCAATTGCCAACAACAACATCTACTACACGCCCCGCCCCCTCGCACCACAGGGAAAACTCGCCTTCGTATTCCCTGGTTCTGGAAATCACTATCTGGGCATGGGCACCGACATCTTCGCCTGCTGGCCGGAAATCAACCGCAAAATCGACAACAACACCCAAACGCTGCTCAAGCAACTGGCTGTGCCCTCGTATGCACCTTGGGCGCGACAATGGCCGGAAAACTGGCGGCACAAAGCCGACGCCCACATAAACGCCGACCAACTGTGCATGATCATGGGTCAGGTGGCCTTCGGAGCTTCCATAAGCGACTTGCTCCGACACCTCGGCGCATCGCCACAAGCGGCCATCGGATACAGTCTTGGAGAAACCACCAGCCTCTTCGCCCTCCACGCTTGGCGCGATCGCGACGAGATGCTCCACCGCATGACTCACTCCCCCCTCTTCCAAACCGACCTCGCCGGACCATGCAACGCTGCACGCAAAACCTGGAAACTGCCCGCCAACGAATCAGTCGACTGGTGCGCAGTTGTGGTCAACCGCCCGGCCGACGAAGTACGCCAAGCTGTCATGCACAGCCCCTTCGTCCACCTGCTCATCGTCAACGCCCCAACCGAATGTGTCATAGGCGGCATGCGCAGCCACGTGGATGACATCATCATAACCCTCGGCTGCGAAGCGATAGAATTAACCGGCACCTCTACTGTGCATTGCCCCATCGTCGCTCAAGTGGAAAAAGACTACTACGACCTGCACCTTCTTCCGACCGCCCCACCCGCAAACATCGACTTCTACAGCGCCGCCTCTGCAGAGAAATACCAACTATCCGACGAAGCCGCCGCCCATTCCATCCTCAACCAAGCCCTGCACGGCTTCGATTTCACCAAACTCATTCGCCGAGCTTACGACGACGGCGTGCGCCTCTTCATCGAAACCGGCCCCCAAGCATCCTGCTCACGCATGATCGCTAGGATCCTTGCCGATAAACCTCATCTCGCGCAATCCGCCGCTGTACAGGGCGCAGATGAAGTCGCCACCGCTCTCCAGCTCGTCGCCGCTCTCGTCGCTCATCGCGCCATCACCAATATTGACAAACTCTATCCCCGCGAAACCTACGTCGCAGGCCATAACGCCGATCAACCGCACACCGACACCCAAAAAGAAATCCTACTGGAAACCGGCTCTTCACCTCCGCAACCCCAACTACCGGCAATTCCACGGATCACGAAACCCACAAAGAAAACCCACGCCCAACCCCTGGCACCGCTCTACCGCGAAGATTCCATCGCCGACCAGTTGGCTAAAACCGAAGCCACAGTAGCAGCCGCCCATGACGAATTCCTCCGCTTCTCCCAAACCGCACTCGCCGGTATGGGCAAAGCAGTCGAACTCCAACACCGACTCCTGCAAACTATGGGAAAAATCCCAACAAACATTCAGACCGATAAGGCTCCCACCCAGCCGCCTTTGCACCCAGACCGCCAGCAGCCGCAACAAACGCCTCCGCCTGCCTACTCACGCGAACTGTGCATGGAGTTCGCCATCGGATCCGTCGCCAAGGTCCTCGGGCCCGAGTTCGCCGAAGTCGATACCTACCCCGCCCGCGTTCGCCTTCCCGACCAACCGCTCTTGCTCGTCGACCGCATCCTCTCCGTCACAGGAGAAAAAGGCTCCCTCACCTCCGGCACCGTCGTCACCGAACACGACGTACTCCAAGACGGCTGGTACCTCGACGGAAACCGCATGCCCATCGCCATCACCGTCGAAGCAGGCCAGGCCGACCTCTTCCTCTGCTCCTACCTCGGCATTGACCTCGCCGTCAAAGGCACCAGAGTATATCGCCTCCTCGACGCCGCCGTCACCTTCCATAGCGGTCTTCCCAAACCAGGAGAGGTCGTTCGCTACGACATCAAAATCGATCGCTTCGTGCGCCAAGGCGAAACCTACCTCTTCTTCTTCGCCTTCGAGGGCACCATAAACGGAAAACCACTGCTCAGTATGGCCAACGGCTGCGCCGGATTCTTCACCGATGAAGAAATAACAGAATCTGGCGGCATCGTACAAACAGCAGACGATTTAGCCCCCACACCGGGCCGTATACCCGAAAACTATCGCCAGCTCGTACCCCTGCAGACAGAATCGTATACCTCCGATCAGGTCGACTGCCTGCGCCGCGGCGACCTTGCCGGCTGCTTCGGACCCCTGTTCGCTCAATTGCCAATAACCAATCCAGTTCGCATACCCTCCGGGAAAATGCGCCTCGTCCATCGTGTGATAGAGCTGAACCCCACCGGAGGACGTTTCTCACTCGGCATCATCCGCGCCGAAGCCGACATTCACCCCGACGATTGGTTCCTCACCTGCCATTTCGTCGACGATATGGTCATGCCCGGCACACTGATGTACGAATGCTGTGCCCATACCCTCCGCATCCTCCTCATGCGCATGGGCTGGGTCGACGAACATGACAACGTCTGCTATGAACCGGTTGTCGGTATATCCAGCACACTCAAATGCCGTGGCCCCGTAACCGCAAAGACCAAAACAGTAACCTACGAAGTGCAGATCAAGGAGATCGGCTTCAGCCCCGAACCATACGTTATCGCTGATGCCCTCATGTACGCTGATGGCGAAAGAATAGTATCCTTCACCGATATGTCGCTCAAAATGTCCGGCACCACAAGCAAGCGACTGGAGGATATTTGGAAAAACACAGCGGACTCCTCACATGTTTCCGCTGATATCAACCCTGTCGGCGACAAACCCGTCATTGCCGATACCAAGCCGCCTGTCTTCGATAATGCCAGCATTGTCGCTTTCGCTGAAGGCAAACCCTCTGAAGCATTCGGCGACAAATACCTCCCCTTCGACAGCAAACGCCGTATCGCACGCCTGCCCCGCGCACCCTACAAATTCCTCGATCGCCTGACTGAAGTCCACTGCCCGCCCTGGCTGCTCAATACCGACGGATGGGTGGAAGGACAATACGATGTCCCCCCCCAAGAGTGGTACTTCCGCGCTAATCGGCAAAAATCAATGCCCTTCGGCGTCCTTCTCGAAATAGCTCTCCAGCCCTGCGGTTGGCTCGCTGCCTACAAAGGATCGGCCCTCCGCTCCCCTAGCGATCTATCCTTCCGCAATCTTGGCGGAACCGCCACCTTGTACGAGGAGATCTTCCCCGACGCTGGCACCCTTACCACACGCGTCCGCCTCACCAATGTGTCAGAGGCCGGAGGCATGATCATCGAACAGTTCGATATGCAGATATGGCGGCAAGGAAGAATCGTCTATGATGGTAATACATCATTCGGATTCTTCTCCGCTGCCGCGCTCGCGCAACAAGTCGGAGTCCGCGATGCCGCTCAACGACTGTACACTCCCACCCCACAGGAAATCGCCCGCGCCCACACCCATCGCTTCACCCTCCAACCGCCACACTCCCCCGACGATCCCGCAAACCTGCCCGCCCCATCAGCCGCCTTGCCCGCTAAAGCCTGGCAACTGATCGATGAAGTCACCTGCTACATACCGGACGGCGCACCCGCAGCTCTTGGATTCATCACTGGCACAAAAGCCGTGGACCCCGCAGAATGGTTCTTCAACGCCCACTTCTACCAAGACCCCGTCTGCCCCGGCTCCATCGGCCTCGAATCCTTCCTGCAACTGCTCAAGTACGTCGCCCTCCAACGCTGGCCTAACACCGCACAAAACCACCGCTTCCAGCCCATACTCCTCAATAGACCACATACCTGGGCCTATCGCGGACAGGTCATACCCTCCAACAAATCCGTACAGGTCCAGGCACAGATCACTGCCATTGAGGAACAGCCAATAAAGACTATCATTGCCCGCGGATTCCTCTCCGTAGATGGACTGCCCATCTACGAGATGACCGACTTCGGTATCGCTCTGGTCCCCGACAAAGCCTGAAAGCTGCGAAAATGCTCTACAACAACGTATCACTGACGGCCATCGGCTACGAACTCGCACCTGTCGTCGTGACCTCAACCGAACTCGAAGAGCGACTGCAACCCGTATACAAAAAACTTGGCCTACCGACAGGCCAACTCGAAATGCTCACAGGTATCCGCGAAAGACGCTACTGGAACCCTAAACAAGCAATGTGGCAACCCGCCGCTGCCGCCGCCCGTAAGGCAATTGCCAAATCAAACATCCAGGCATCCGACGTCCAAATGCTCATCTACGCCGGCGTTTGCCGCGATAACCTAGAGCCCGCAACGGCCTGCGCAGTAGCTGATAGCCTCGGTCTCAACCACAAGGCTGTGGTCTTCGACATCTCCAATGCCTGCCTCGGCATCCTCAGCGGCATCGTCGAAATAGCCAACGCCATCGAGCTAAACCAGATTCAAGCAGGATTGGTCGTCTCCTGTGAGTCTGCCCGGCAGATAGTCGATCTCACCATCGACCGTATTACTGCCAACCCCAATATGGATGCCTTCCGACCGGCAATGGCCACTCTCACAGGAGGGTCCGGAGCGGTGGCCGTACTCCTTGCCCGATCCGATTCCTACCCCGCGGGACACAAACTCCAAGGCGGCGTCATAAGAAGCGCCACTGAACACCACCGACTCTGCCGCTGGGGGCCCGATACTGGTATTCCCGCCTCTGCCCCCATGACCATGGAAACAGATGCTGCCGCCGTCCTGGAAAACGGAGTCGCCCTCGGAGTCGAAACCTGGAACGCCCTAAAACAGGAAACGAACTGGACCGATGACCTGCCCCACAAAGTCATCTGCCATCAGGTCGGTGCCTGGCACAGCGATGCTGTCCTCAAGGCCCTCTCTATCCCCAAAGAGAAAGACTTCACCACCTTCGAATACCTGGGAAATGTCGGAACCGTCTCCCTTCCCATCACGGCCGCCATTGCCGAAGAAAGAGGCGCACTCGACCCCGGCAATACCGTCGCCTTCCTCGGCATAGGCAGTGGCCTCAACTGCCTCATGCTCGCCCTGGATTGGTAAATAACCAAAGCGGCTACTATTCCAATCGTGGCGGCAGACGCTACATGTGAATAGAGCTTGCTTTAGCCAAAGCGAACCTTGGTTTTGGGATTTTAATTCTGCAACTTGGAATAACCTTAAGAACGTCCGGCTAACAACGCATATACGAGGTATTTCCCATTCAATAATCGCGTCGCAAAACACGAGTTTCATCCGCTGGTTGATACCGCCCATTTTCCAATACGGTCCCACCAATCGGGATAGTTCTGCTCCGACATGAAGATGATTGAGCCCTTATCGAGACCGCTGTCGACCGGTACCCATGTTTTCCACAGGCCGGCAAACCCAAGTTTTTGGTAACGGTAATAGGGATACGCCGCGATCCCTGTTTTGGGGATACTCTTGATATACTTTGGGATCAGATCCTCAAGTGCCGATGGCGGTTCACCGGTCTCACGGATATAATGTTCCACGGCGTCGACGATTGTGTTTCCTCTTTCAACTACATCCTGAAATGCCTTTAAGCGTAGTCCATTCCCTAAAGATGAAGCGCCGAGAAACGCAAGTAGAAAACCGAGGCTGAATATGGTTATCTTGGTTGTCAGATACTGCAACTTGCGAAAAAACAGAAACCGAAGCGAGGACAACCCAACCATCGTAAGCAGGCTCAGAAACAGTACACGCTGTACTGCAATCTTGGGCACATCGGACCCATTAGGCGCCACAGACCACCAGTCAGCCAGAACGGTAGCAACGCCCGCAAGAATTATACAGACTACGATTAGCCAAAAATCGAATTTCCTGAGATTCAAAAACTTGCTTAAGCCCATAATTACATACTATGAGATGTACTGGGGACATACCACTTAATTCGTCGCATCAAAGTATGACGCTGCCAACAGTGCATTGTACTTCGCAAGTGACTGACACGGCGGTAGCGACGGAATCCCGCTCGACTCAACCCAATCCACTCCAACTCCCCAACCTTGCCCACCCACCGACTGCGACGTTCTGACATGACGCTCCTCCAGAATCAGCATCATGACAAAAAACACAATACACCGTCCAGATGCATTTCACCGAATGGATACACAGCAAACGCGCAAAGCCGCAAAAGTAGTGCGAAAACACACTGCTCTCTAGCCAACTCGCCACTATGCTCGGCCGAAACGCGTTCGTGATCCTGCAGACCGACAAATCACCTCCAGTTGCTCCCCACGCCGCTTCACAGCGACGCCTTTACTTTCAGTTACAGGCTGGAGGGCGCATGCCTGATGAAGATTTTCACTCCCCTTATCAAGCACACTTTCAGATGCACGAAGTCTGCCGACATAAACACTACCATAAAAGCCTGCCCACAAACCATAATGGCTATCGACAGCCATCAACTCGTCGCAATCATACTATTATAATAATCCGTTCTGACTATGTTTTCCTCATCGGTTCTAATATACTAAAATACCATGATCACCCCTACTTACATCACAGCTCTTGCCCTATCATTGATAATGGGATTCACCACAATCCTCGTATTGCGCCGAGCGAATTAACTCCAGGTTGAAATACCGTAAGCATTCGGTGGTGCACACATCCATTGGGGAGGGGTTTGCAGTTGAGCCTTATCGGGGGCGGTTGGGCTTGGGCACAGAGGTATTGAGGGAGCGTTATGGCGTTGTGAGTCCAAGCATAGCGCCAGACCCCCGGAATCTGCCGGAGAAACAGGCGTTCGGCCGCCACACTTGGATAGAGCTTGCTCTAGGGTTTTCTTATTGCGAGTTGTTCGGTTTCTATGATGCCGGGGAGGAGAGTGGCCGGGTCGTCGCCTTGGGACAGGCGTTCGATGGCGTAGCGCAGGTAAGCGAACGGGTCCAGTGCGTTGAGTTTGCAGGTGGCAACGACGGAATAGATTATCGCCGCCCGATGGCCACCGGCCACGCTGCCGGCGAACATCCAGTTATTTCGCCCGATCACCACGTGACGCATAGCCCGCTCCGATGCGTTATTGTCCAAAGGTAGCGAGGGATCAGTGAGGAACGCGGTTAAGGGTTTCCACTGATTGAGCATGTACGACACCGCTTTGCCTACCGAACTCTTCGGCAAGACATCCAGCGACCAAGCTTCCGCACAGGTACGGATTTTATCGATCAGCGGCCGCGACTCTGCTCGTCGAAGGGCCAGGTGCTCATCGGCGCCGAAGTGTTCAACGGTAATAGCCGTACCACAAGCGCCTTGGTCTACACCAGGAGCAGCCGACTTCTCTATAGCTTGTACCGCTTTTTGTTCGACTTTGAAAAGTTCCTGGATCAGCTTGAGCATCTGCCCGCAGCGTCTGTGATCATCCACACGAGCATCATAATACTTACGCCGAGCATGCGCCCAACAACCCGCGCGAACCAGATCCTCAGACTGTACTACTTGGTCATAGCCGCTATAGCCGTCAGTCAGTAGTGTACCGGAGAAACCTCGCAAAAAACCGCTCGGACCAGCGGCAGCACGGGAGGTGGTAAAGTCGTAAAGTACCAGACGCTGCGACTCGCAAAGATATGTCCAAAGGTAGCCGCTGGCCGTCTGTTTCCTGTCCGATTTCAACAGGTATGGCACCTTCGTATCGTCAGACTGGATCAGCGAGCCGGCAAGTAACTGTTTTTTCAAGCCTTCATAGATGGGCATAAGCAAGTCGGCCATGCGACCTACCCAGTCACACATGGTGGCCATGCTCACATCAACACTGTGGCGACGAAGCATACCTTGAAGCCGGTTCAGCGGAATGTGGTCGGCGTATTTACTGGTCAGCACGTGAGCCAGCAATCCCGGGCCTGCAATACCTTTGTCTATGGGACGCGGTGGCATGGGGGCTATGTACACCCCTTCTTCACATTGACGACAGGCATACTTGGGGCGAATGTGTCTGCGTACAAACAAACTGCCCGGGTTGTATTCCAACTCCTTGGTCACCTCTTCCCCGATGTTGTGCATCTCATTCCCGCAGCAGGGACAGTCGGTGCTCTCCGGAGGATAGACGACATCTTCAGTGGGCAGATCTTCCGGCAGTGATTTACGGCCATGACCTTTCCGCCGGCTGTAGGTGATCTCTTCCTGCTCCGCCTCACTCTGCAACTGTTCTACCTGGGCGGTTAACTCGTTAAACAGCGATAACTGTGCCGGGTTGATCTTCTCCCCTTTACGACCGAAGAGTTTATGCTTGAGGAAGGCTAGCTGCTCCTGCAACTCCTTGATACGACTGTCGCGATCAGTCAGTTGTTTTTCCTGGTCAACCACCTTCTCATGGGTCTTGATCACCAGGTGCTTGAGGGCGTCGATGTCGTTGGGAAGTTCACTAATAGTCACGAGCGGGTATCCTTATGGGAATGCAGGATATCCGATTCGCGTGCATGCTGCAAGATGCAAGTACGATTTTATTGTGAAATACCTATGCCGTCTTGCGGGGAATGAAACGCGGACGACGCTTCGCATTGCTCAGGTCGATTCCCTCGAGAATCAAGGCTAGTTCCGCGGCCTCGACTTCCACACGATGGCCACAACGAAACTCATCCAGCGTGCTGAGTTGGAATCGTCCCTTCTCCAGCCGCTTGTACCATAGACACAAGCCCGAGCGATCCCAGAAGAGTAACTTGACCCTATCCCGCCGACGATTGAAGAAGACGAACAGATGCCCGGAGAGTGGATCCTCGCCCAGCAACTCCTGTGTGGCCGCCGCCAGGCCGTCAAAGCCCTTTCGCATATCCGTGACCTCCAGGCAAATGAACACTCGTACTGCTGGAGGAAGCATCAACATGGCTCGACCACTCGAATTAGACGTGCCAGTGTTTGCTCGTCAAAATCCCGGCCGATCCGGATCGATCGCTCGCGGCCCAATACGATCTCGTAAGATGAATCATGCAGCTTGGCAGAAATCGGAACCTCGATGAACGGTAAGGCTTTAACGCTTGACGATGAGCGCTCTGGTCCATTGTCCGTACCGGCATCATCGGCCAATCGCCGGATCCAGTAGGTCAATGTATTGTAATTGACACCGCGACGGCGACAGAATTCCGCCCGACTCAAACCACTGCACTGCAACTCCCGAACCTTGCCTGACCACCGACGACGACGTTCTGACATGACGCTCCTCCTAAATCAGCATCATGACAAAAAACACATAACACCGTCCAGATGCATTTCACCGAATGGATACGAAATACCTCGCAACCGAAAGACCTTGACGATTTACTTTCTTCTCACTCCTGTATTGTGTATTGCCGGGGTTGTTTTCGCCATCGGAGCAGGTAGTGAGGCAATCGCTATTTCAAGTTTTGCAGTATTCCACTTCTGGTCTCTGGCAGGTCCACTTGTAGCAATGGAATTATCCGCATTCACCAGAACCATAAGTGTCAGAAGCTGCCATCAATGCGGCTGCAACCTGACCGGCAACATCAGCAACAGACGCCCTGAATGTGGATATACCGTAGCAAACGACACCGCATATTCACCACCGCTTGCAGAGCGCCTGCCCCCTATTCCCTGGAAAACTCATATCTTCCGGTATATCGCCGCGATTGTACTACTCTCTGTATTGCTGGGATATAGGCCTTATGTTCGCAGATTCGTTTGTACGAATTGCGCTGGAAACAAATGCCGGCTCCAACATTGCGTTTTTGTCCCCTACGCTCAATTCGAACTGCTTTCATTCGCCGGTAGAAACGCGCCAGGCTGGCAAAGGTCGTTTGGGCTTACTCCATTACTCGACCCCGATGGCAAATGCCAGCATAATTAGCTTGAATGCGGAGGAGCAGAACAGTACAGCGTTTACAGGCGGTATTTTATACTAGAACCTATCCCAAAACCTCTTTAAGCAATAATAAGGTACATCCGAAGTGTAGAAATCCCTGAAAGAGCAATGTAGATTTCTCCCATCGTATACATAGTCGACGATAGTGTTGAATCCAGGCTATCGTTCGTTCAACAGTCCATCGTCTTTTGTATCTTCGCAAAGGTCGGCCATCCTGAGTTTTATTTTCTGCTTTGCGGTTCCTACGATGCGGAGCAATCATTTCGATACCCTGGGCTTCAAGTTCAGCGTCAAGTCGATCACTATCATAAGCTTTATCACCTATGATCCGCTCCGGTTTCTCATTCGTAAGCATGAAGTCGAAAAGCGGTTGAACGAGTTGGTTTTCATGAGGCGTAGCCGACATAGTATCAATTGCTATTGGAAGCCCCTTAGCATCTACTAAAACCATTATTTTTACGCCTTTTCCGGCCTTTGTCTTGCCTATTCCGTCACCACCTCCGCGGGCTTTGCTGAATGTTCCATCGATATAACATTCATACACTCGATAGCCGTCATGCTCTTCAACTAATTCACCAGCATTACGCATAATGTTCTCGAATACGCCGTTTTCAACCCAGAACTTGAACCATCGATGAACAGCGCTCTTGGAGCCGAACCGCTTTGGAAGATCTTTCCATTTTGCCCCATTGTCGAGAATCCAAAAAACTCCCTGAATGGCCTTTCGCTTATCCATCGGGGGCCGACCTCCCTTGGGGCTCGGAGTGTGATGAGGAATCTGCTCAGTCAACCAATCTAATTGTTCTTCGGTAAGTTTTAGCATACATAATTATAGTACTCTTATGCGGTTAAACCAGGTAATGGGATAGGTTCTACTCATTGAAGGAGTGTGAGGTGGCAAAACCCAAGAGAATCACGGTCGGATCGAAGATATATGCCAAGGCAGTTTATCCAAGGCACGGCTCCGACAAATCGGCCGACGCCAAGGAAGTCAACATCTTGATGACCGACGATGAGGCACTGAACTTAGCACGACATCTGGTGCAAGCGGCGCGGTGCTGCAAAGAGATGACACTTAAGGCAATGCGAATTCCCTCCACCAAGAAGAAGGACCATCACGTGCCCGTTACCTATGAGCCACGGATGAGGAAGTAGTTTCGGCAGTCCGACGAGGTGTGGCCCTTGCCGCGTATAGCACGGCACTCAGATGGTCACCCGCCGCTTCAGCCGATTGCCGTTGAGTGGTTGCGATGTGTCGTGCCTATTTCCCGCCGGTTTGGTGTGGCTGTCGAGCCACTTGGTGACTTTGCTGACCGATTCGGGGTCGGTTTTCGACGGCGGCCGGGTTTCAGGGATGGTCGCGATGAGGTGGTCGCTGCCGAGTTCGGTACCGACGTGGAAGGCCAGCTTCAGGCTGAGCTGAACGATTTCCTTGATGTCGGCGCCAGTGTAGCTCTCGGCCTTGCGGGCCAGGGTGTTCAGGTCGAACTGCTCCGGCTCGTGTTTTCGCAGCCGCAGGTGGATTCCGGAGATCTCCTGGCGTTTTTCGCGTGCGTGGGCAAGTGGGCGCCGTAGAGCTCGTCGAAGCGGCCCTTGCGCGTGAATTCGACCGGCAGTGTCTTGATGTTGTTGGCCGTCGCGATGACGTACACAGGGCTGGAGCGGTCGGGCACCCCCTCAAGGAAAATCCCGAGTGTATCGTCACGTGGAGCCGCCGTCCATTTCACTGCCGAGACTCTTCTTGATCTCGTCGAGTTGCAGCATGCGCGATGCGAGGCCGTCGAGCAGGCGAATCGCCTCACACATGCTGCGTTTGGACACGCCGGCCCGATTTTGGTTCATTCCCCCGAAAACACGGTTATTAAAGAACATCGACCCTCTCCAGCAAAAAGGCCCAGACGCATGCGCCAGGGCCTTTCAAGTATATCCATTCAAAAGCGGGCGATCGGATTCGAACCGACGACGTCCAGCTTGGGAATTCGGTGGTCGGCGCGCAAACCCTGTTGCCACAAGGGGTTATATCGCGTTTTTCGGCCAAAAAGGAGGTTTACAAGTGTGTAGCAAGTCACTGACAACTCGATAACTAGTCACCACCAAGTGACGACTGACCAACTCAGTGACCAACTCCTGGAGACACACATGCCCGAACATAATCTGAACTTTGGCCCGAAGGAAGGTCGATTTCCACACGACGTCCGGCCCGATAGGCAGGCATTCGCGCGGAACGGGTACGATGCTGATGCATCTGGACCCTCCTTAGGACCACACGCGTGAAGACGGGAAGAGAAAATGCTCTGCGGTGTGAAGGCGCCTCGACCCGGCTCCAACCCGGCCCTAGGCTTGTTTGGAGAAAGGGACGTGTGCTATCCCTCTGCGCAAACGCAACGGAGAGAGAAGAATGGCGGCGATGGTCACGCGCATGGGGTCGCCGATCTTGATCCGCTGGCCCGTCCGTTGGCCGATCACGCCGCTGGCCTCCCTTTCCAGTTCCCCCCAGTCGGCGACTCTGGAGTGTGCCACGTCTTCCCGCTCCGACCTGGCGTAGTCGGCGTGGCGCGCGGAACGCCGCCGCCAGGGCTGCCTGAAACCAGCACGGTGCCACCGCTTGCCCGGAACGGCAATCTGGGCGGATCAACGACTCCTTGGTAGACCGTCGTCGTACGCTGCGCGGATAATCGCAGACTGGCCAACCTGAACAGACCCCGCAGCAGGATGGGCTTGATGCGGCGGTACCTGGGCGCTGGTACTCGGCAGACGGGAAATCTCGCGTCGATCGGTTAAGCTATGGGCGTTATCGCGACGGAAGGACATCCCTGATGGGACCTGCGGCTGTACCCCCTGAGTTGTCGAGCGCTGCGCCCGAGTCGCCGATGCCCCCCGAAGCCCCCTATTCGCTGCAATGTCTCGAGGTTCTCGGTGGCAACCAAGTCGTGCAGCACGCCCTCGCCTCGCCTGGACTGGATGTGTGGATCGACAGCCGGCCGTGCGGAGGGACGCACGGCGGAGACCTGCACTACGTCTCGACGTGCGGTTCCGGGCGCGTAACGCGCTTTGTGGTCGCCGACATTTCCGGCCACGGCCCGGACCTAAACGAGTTCGCCCGGTGGCTGCGGAAGTCGGTACGGAAACATATCAACTTGCTGGACCAGACGCGTTTTGCCCGGGCACTCAACAAGGACTTCGCCGACAAGGTCGGCAACGAGCAGTATGCCACCGTTTTGTTGGCGACGTACTTTGCGCCGACGCATCACCTGATCGTCTGCAACGCCGGGCACCCGCGGCCGCTGTGGTACAGCCACCTTGCTGGCCGCTGGCAGTACTTGGACCAAGCGACGGCGAGCGCAGGGCCCTCCATCCGCACCGAGCGTGCCCGCTACAGACTCTCCCCGATCGCGAATTTGCCGTTGGGGGTCATTGAGCCGACCAAGTACCGGCAGTTTGCGGCCAAGCTGGCGATGGGCGACGTGGTGATCATCTACACCGATGCGATGACCGAGTCGCGGAATCCAGCCAGGGAGATGCTCGACGAGCGCGGGTTGCTGGAACTGGCGCAGCGCACGGCGGGGCAGATTCCGAGCGCCAGTGGCGAGCTAGAGGCACCCGCGCGAGGAACAGAGGCGGCAGCATCGCCCATTTCGCACCTTGAACGACGCGAGCCTCACGGGGCGACGCCGGATGGAGCGCAAGTGTCGGTCATCACGCCGCAGACGGCGCACCGCATCGGCCAGGGTCTCATCGACGCGGTCGACCGTTGGCGGAGCGGCGCGCCGGCCGAGGACGACCAGACGACGATCGTGCTGTACCATAACGGCGGTCCGCCGCCGCGGTTGACCCTCGGGCGGGCCGCGCGTTCGATGGCGAAGATGCTGGGGCTGCGCTGGGGATGACCTCTGTGGCCAAGCCGGCCGCACGCGTCTTGGTACTCTAGCGCACGCGGAGCGGCTTCATCTTTTTTGCGTTAACGCTGCCGTGCGTCTTCAATGACTATTGGACGAGGTACTATATGTCCGTCCTCAAGAGTAAACCCGTTTCGCCCGGATACGTCGAGGGCACCGCAGTCGTCTACGATTACGAGGTCCGCCCCAGGCTCGAAATCCCACGGTATGCGATCCCGCCAGCGGAGATCGACGACCAGCATAAGCGGTTAGAGGAGGCGGTCGAGCGCTCCCGTACTGAACTGGAGCAGGCGGGAGAGGCAACCCCCCGCGCTGCCTCCGAGATCTCTCAGCTTCATGCCAGACTGATCCAGGAGATCGCATCTCGAGTACGAGAGTACGTTTCGCGGGAAGAGGTCAACGTCGAGCAGGCCGTCGATGAGGTAGTCAAGGAGCTGGCCCAGCGATTGGGCGGACTCGAAAATGCCTGTTTTCGTGAGCGGGAGCAGGACGTCCGCGACGCGGGACGGCGGATGCTTGGGCATCTTGCGGAGGACCAGTCCCGGGCTACCGCGCCCTTGCCACCTGGCTCCATCATCGCCGCACGTGAACTGCTCCCATCGGAAGCCCTGGAGTTCGCGCACAGCGGCGTGGTCGCAATCGTCACCGAGCTTGGAAGCGACACCAGCCATACCGCGATCGTCGCTCGTTCTCTCGGGATTCCGGCGGTGGTGGGCATCTCAGAGGTCACCGCCCACATCCGGCCCGGGATGCACCTGCTCGTCGATGGGGTTTCGGGTGAGGTGACCCTTGCTCCCACGGAAGCGGAGATGCAGCACTTCCGCAAGCGGAAACACGAGCACGATCGTGTGCAGACAACCGTGGCTGACCTGGGGGCGCAGCCGTGCGTCACTCGAGATGGGATCACAATTACTCTGCTCGCGAATATCGAGCGACCCGAAGAGGTCAAACAGGCCTGCGTGCATCATTTCGAGGGTGTGGGATTGTTCAGGACGGAGTTCCTTTTCCTCGAAGAGCCGCAGCGTCCGAGCTATGCGGCTCAGGTAGAAATCTATGAGCAGGTGGCCGATGCGCTGAACGGTCGGCCATTGGTCATCCGGACCTTCGATTTCGGCGACGAGAAAGTCCCCTTGTTCCTGGCGGCTGAACGCAGGAACGCCGTTACTTGGGGGCTCCGAGGCCTGCAGTTCTCGTTGGCTGAACGGAAGCTCCTCGACACGCAGTTGCAAGCCATCGCCCACGCAGCCCAGGGCAGAGACGTCCGCGTGCTCTTTCCCATGGTGGTGGGCGGCGACGACCTGAGGCGTGCTTGCGAGGCACTGACCGTCGCGGTCGAGCAGGTGGGCGGCAAGCAGAGGCCGCACGTGGGTGCGATGGTTGAGACCCCGGCGGCGCTGTTTGCGCTGGAGGAGATTCTCGAGTTGGCCGACTTCGTGGCCATTGGTACGAACGACCTGACCCACTACATGCTCGCCGTCCACCGGGATGCCCCCGATCTGGCCAGCGAGTACACGGTCCATCATCCGTCCGTGCTGAGGGCCATCAAGCAGATTGTGACCGCGGCCCAGGCGCGGGGTCGCCCGGTCTCCGTCTGCGGCGAGGATGCCGCGGACCCGGCCTTCGCCTGCCTGCTGGTCGGCCTGGGCGTGCGTGAATTGAGCATGAGCCCCACGCGAGGTGACGGTGTCCGAACGATGCTCCGCAGCATAAGCTCCCGCGAGACGGAAGAAGTCGCGAGCCAATCGCTATGCTGCAGCACGCCCGGCGAGGTGCGGCGGCTTCTGGCGCCTTTCTGTGGCAGTACTTCGGACGGATGTTGAGGGTCGCTTCCGTGCCCGCGACAAGGCCTGCTTCAGCAAGAAGACCGACAAGTCAGGCATCGAGCAGGGTCACGAAGATGCAATCGGGCTCATAGATACCCAGGGACTCGTCGGTGTCATCGAGGTCGCCGACGTGAGGTGCAAAGCAGCTAACGTTGACGTTGTCAGCAAAGAAAGTGCCGACTGCGGCTTCGATTTCAGTGACGGCGGCAACCGCCAAGGACGGATTCCATTGGAAAAGCCTGAGTCGATTGTGGCGCAGCAGATCGCACGGGAAGCCGCTGCGTTCGTGTGCCAGAGGACAGGACATGTGCCCGCAGCCGTGGAGGTAGCGCAGAGCAGCGAGATGCTCGCGATCACGCTGCACAACGCGCGCGCCCTCGCGGGGCAGGGGCAATTTCGACAATCGGAGGGGACCACAAAACGGCACGAGGTCTACCGGACGTTGTTCACCGAATCATCGGATTGGTTGCGCCAAGAGGTCGGGCGGATCACGGGGTTACAGATGGGCGCGGTAACGGTGGCCGACAAGGCGCCCACCGGTACAGTCGTAGTGCTCACGACCGGCAGCGAGCCCAACGCAGCCAGTCAGCAGGCCCAAGGATCCTGAGAGGACTACAAACGACTCGGGCCGCAAGTGACCCTTGGCCCGCGCCGTAGCGCGCTAGAACCGTGCGTACTCCCCTGCCTATCCTCTCTTCACCTCGCCCATCCCCGCAGTGACGGCGAACCGCATCGCCTGCTCGATGGACATGTCGATGGGTTGGACCGCCGAGCGCGGCACCATCGTCGTGAACCCGCCGATCTGGTAGCTCATCGGCAGATAGACCGCCACGTTGCCGTCGCCACCGATCCCGGCTGGCAGGTCGCCGAAATCCTCTCGCGTGATGAACCCGATGAGGCGTAGCGAGGTGTTCCCGACGGTCACCACGACGGCCTTACGCATCGTCTTCTCATCGGAATTCGAGAAGAAGCCCATCAGGTCGCGCACGGCCCCATACAGCGCCTTCACCAGGGGAATTCGCTCCACAAGCCGCTCGCCCCATCGAAACACCTTTCGAAAGAGCCACGCCTTCATCAGTACGCCGATCACGAACACCAAAACCAGCCCGGCCACGACGCCCATCCCTGGCCAGTAAAGGCTGTCCGGAACAAGCGTCTTCAGCACCCGTCCCAGGAGAGACTCGGCCGTGCTGCCCAGCCAGTACAGCACATAGAGCGTCACCGTGACCGGCAGAACGGCGGCCAGCCCGGTGAGAAACACTCTGATAACCAGTTTCATGTTCAAACTCCTTCTCGTCGGCACCGGTCGTAGAACGCCGCTTTGCAGTTCTTCCAGACTATTCCAGGAGATGGAGATACCTGCTGGCGAGGCCCAGTACCATGAAGAACCCACACGCGTCGGTCAGAGTGGTGAGGATCGCTCCCGAGGCGATAGCCGGATCCTGCCGGAAGCGGCGTAGTATCAGCGGAACCAGACCGCCGATCGTCACGGCCACAAGTGTGTTGATCCACAGGGCGGCCCCCACAATGGCGCCCAGCCATCCGTTTCCTTTCCAAATCCAGGCCACGAGCCCGATGATCATTCCGAGAGCCAGCCCGTTGAACAGGCCAACAGAAAGCTCCTTACCCGCCACCCAAAGGAAGTCCCGCGGCCGGATCCGGTCGAGCGACAGTTCCCGGATGCTGACGGCGACCGCCTGGTTGCCCGAACAACCGCTCATGTCGGAGATTATCGGCAGAAAGACGGCCAGCGCGATGACGGCCTGCAGAGTCTCTTGATACAGTGCGATCACGCTCGCCGCGACGACGTTCAGCAGGATGTTGATGCTCAGCCATGACAGTCTGCGCCCGGATCGCCGACGCAGCGGCATGACGCGGAACTCGTCGCCACCGGCGATACCGGTGAACCGAAGCAACTCCTCGTCGGCCTGCTTTTCAGCGACCCGCAGGGCATCGTCTTGCGTGATCACACCAAGCAGTATCCCATCGTCGCTGATCACCGGGACCGCCAGGTAATGGTAGCTTCGGAACACTTTGACCAATTCTTCAGCGGGCATGTCGGCCGGAACCGAGACCGGTTCTGAGAGCTTGATGTGTTCGATGAGCGTATCGGCCTCGCACAGCAGCAAGGACCGCAGGTTCACTACCCCGTCAAGGCGCCCGTCATCGTCAACAATGTACAAGTATGAAGCGGGGTAGTCGGCGTATTCCACCGCCCGCGAGCGCAGCTGGCGAACGGCGTCCCCCGCGGCCATGCCCCGCGGAACGGCAATGAACTCAGCCTGCATCAATCCACCGGCCGTGTCCTCGTCATACGACAGGAGTGCGCGCGCGATGGCGGCGTCTCCCTGATCGACATGCTCGAGGATCGCTTCGGCATGGTCGGCCGATACGTCCTGGAGAAGGTCCACCTCCTCGTCCGTCTGCATCTCCTGGACGATCGGTGCGGCGGCGTCCGGCTCCATGCCCATGACCGCTGCGGCCGCCAGGTCGTCCGGCAGTTCCTCTAAGATATCGGCGGCCTGCTCCGGGGGCAGAGCGAGCAGCGTGTCAACGCGTGAATCCCGAGGAAGCTCGCGGAGCAGGGCCGCCGCCTCGCCGGGGTGGACACAGCCCAGCTCCTCAGCCACGCGCTCGTTTTGGCCGGCGGCCACTAACCGGGCTAGCTGTTCAGTGCGTTCCGTAGTTCGTTCCATGGTAAAGGGCTCAGCTCTTCATCGGTTAAGGCCTATGCTACCCACGTCTCTTGTGTAAACGTGCACGAGGGCTGCACGCGAGGTTACCGCCCACCTGGCTTCGGCGCGTGGACCGCATCGCTTCTGTCGGTGACGACATCCAACTTTACACTGACCTCCGGTGTCTGACCGGTCTCAAGCCGCATGTGCTCAGGCACGACGAGCTTGGCTTTGAGTTCAGAGGCGTCGGTCATGCGGCTGAGATCAATTGGCTCCGTGTAGACCTTCGTTGTGGAGGACTTGAACGACCGCCAGATCAACACCTGCACTTCGTCGGGTGTGCCCCGGACTTCCCGTTGCCTTAGCGCGCGTGGCAATCGCCCCTCTGTGCGTGCCGTAACAGCCAAACGCACCCTTACCCAGGTATGGGTGCCGAACGAGACGACCCGCGGTACCGAGCGGAAGAGCGCCAGGTTGGATGGGAGGTTGACGTGAAACTCGTCGATGGCGATTTGCTGTGGCCCCTCCGCGACGTTACTCAAGTCAAGCGACACCTTAAGTGTGCCGGGGGCGAGCAGATTGAACGCGCGCTCATAACCGGTCAACGTCAAACGGGCCTCCGTCGGGGCTGAATCGTCGATGTCCATTTTGTCTGACAGGTTTCGGTACTCGATCGGTACGACGAACGTCTTTTGGACGGTTTCGGTATCGAAGCTGATGAGACACCAGGCGACGCAGGCCACGAGAACAGCTGCCAGCTTTAGTCGGAGGTTCCGGATAGGTAACCGCCGCCGACCATCCGTCGCTTCACGAGGCTGCACACGTTGCGAAAAACGATCCAGGCGCTGCTTGAGTTCTACGGGCGAGTCGACTTTCCTGAGTTTCCCGGCCTCTGCGATGCTAACTTCCCCACGTTCTTCCGACACCACGACAACCATCGCGTCACAAAGTTCGGACAGGCCCACCGCCGCGCTGTGTCGCGTTCCTCGAGTGTCTATCTCCCTGATGTTCTCGGATAGCGGTAAGTGTGCGGCGAACTGAGAAATACGATCCTGGTCGATGATCACCGCGCCATCATGGCCCATGGAGTGCGGGTCGAAGATGCTGTCGAGTAGCGCCTTACTTATTTGTGCATCGACGGCAACGCTCCCTCGCACGTGTCGATCGAGGGCTTCCGTGCCTCGAACGACGAGAAGAGCTCCAATCTTCTTTTTCGCCAAATCGAACGCGATCTCAACAAGAATGTCTAGATTTTCATCCACTGTTTGAGTGCGGGATCGGCGGAGGTTTCCCGGCAATGCAAGGCGCGCAAAGGACCTACGCAGATCCTGCTGGAACACCACAATTGCGGCGATCACCGCGAAGGCGAGGACGGCCTGAAACATCGCTACGGTCATGTAGAGATCGAATGTTCGTGCCAACACGTATACGATGGCGAGAACCCCCATGCCGACCAAAATCTGCCGGGAGGCCGTCGACCTGAACCACAGGAAGAACGTGTAGAGAAACAGCGAAACCAGCGCGATATCCGCCGCATCAGCGAATCGGAATGATCGCTGCAGATTCTCGAAGACAAAAGTCATGGTCTTGTCTCTTGTGGATTGATCATCGGATCCCGACGGATAAGGTCGGACGCTTTAATCTTATTCTCCGCCACGTGTGCATGCATGCATTGCAGGAGTGTCACTCTGCGTCCTACCGCACCACAACAGCCCATGCCTACCTCGCAGGCAGCGGCGCTGCTGGGGGTGGCTTTCCGTACCGACTCACGAATCGGTCCTGCTGCCACCCTCCCGGCCGCGCCAGCTGGCAGCGACCAGGCCCAGCACGAAGCCGAGAAGCAGCGTGACAAATAGCAGGACCGCTCGCGGCATCGATAGAGTCACAAGCAAGATCCTCGTCTCGACCGACTGAGTATTCTGTAGAACGACGATAATCACAAGTACAGCGACGAGCGCAAACACCAATGTCCGCAGACGCTTCATCATTCATCTCCTTGGGCGGGGTCGTGAATCGCTTCACCTTGTTCCTCCGGGGTCCATTCATTGCTACAGACGAACACGCGTCGTTCAAGGTTTGCCATCTGCTGGCTTTCTCAATTGCTACCCGATTCGCGCAAGGGCCGCAGTCAGTTGTACTTTCAACTCAAACCCACCGTGGTCTGCAGCCATGTCAATGCGCATCATTTCTCCTCTACGCTCAGCGCTTCGAAGCCGGAGATGACGTCGAACAGTTCCTCGTCGATGCCACTCTGGCGCAAACGATGGAATGTCCTGTTGAGGTCCTCCACCAATTCGTCGATGTTTTTCTCGGCGCGTTGCATCGCCGCCAGGCGGCTCGCGTTCTCGCTCGCGAGGGATTCGGCGCACGCCCGGAAGAGCGACACGAAAAGATATTCGCGGATGAGCGCCCGCAAGGTCGCGGTGCCGCCACCTATGACCTCGGGCAAGCTTCCGGTTGGCCAGGGGAGTTCCGCCAGCTTGCGTCGCCATTGTTCGTCCAGCGGTAGCAGTCGCTGACTGACGGGCGCATACACCGCCCCGGACGTGGGGCGGTTGTAGAAGAGGTAGAGTTCGGTGACTTCACTCTGGCTGTGGCGCGTCTCGCTCTCCACGAGAATCTGCCCGACGAGCGGGGTGATGGCCTTGACGGAATTCGGTACCGTGAAGAGTCCCACCAGCGGCAGGTCCGCGTCCGCCAAGCGCGCATGAACGCGCTCACCGACGGCCCAGACCTCGGATTTGGCCGGCAGAGCCGCCAGCATCTTGACCGCATGATCGGCCACCACATCATTAAACTGGCCCACCAATCCCTGGTCGGAACCAAACACGACCGCACCAATCGCACCCACATCCGTTTGTCTTGTCTCTCCAGTCATCAATGCCTCTGAACCGGTGCCCCGGAAACAGACGCCCAACCCCAGCTCCACGTTGCGATAGTAGTCACCCAACGCGCGCACCGATTGCTCATATTGGCCGATACTCGAAGCGGCCAGGGCCTTCATGGTGCGGACGACGGATTGGAGATCTCCGGCGCTGTTGATCTTTCGGCGCAGGTCTGCTGTGGTGTTGCTCATAGCTTCTCCTTGCCTGCCGCCTTTGGCTTTGGTTCAGACTTTGGCTTGGCCTTGAGCTCCATATCCTCTTCGGTCTCTTGTTTTGGCCCAGACGGGGAGTCCGGCTCGGGTGAGAACTCTTCGAGCGATTTGCGGGCAATTTGGATAATCGTCTCACGATCGTCATCGCTCAATTCTTCGGCGGTATCCAATCGCTCGCGCACCTTCGCCGGGATACCCGCCGCTGCCTCGCGCACGGCGTGCTCGGCGTCCGTCATCTGGTCGAGCGGCACGCGGTCGAAGAGTTCTGCGATCAACGTCAGCAGCACGGCGATTTGCGCGGGCACGGACACCGGGGCGAATTCCGGCTGTTTGAGGCAGGCGCGAATTCGCCTCCCGTGCTCGATGATCTTGCGGGTGTCTTCATCCAGGCGGGCGCCGAACCGCGAAAAGGTTTCGAGTTCCTCAAACTGCGCGTAGGCGAGCTTGAGGTCTCCCGCCACCGCGCGGTAGGCCGCCCGCTGCGCCTTGCCGCCAACGCGCGAAACGGATTTCCCGACATCGACCGCGGGCAGCACGCCCAATTCAAACAGCGACGGCGATAGGTAGATCTGCCCATCCGTGATGGAAATCAAGTTGGTTGGAATATAGGCGGAAATGTCCTGCGCTTCGGTTTCGATGATGGGCAGCGCGGTGAGGGAGCCGCTGCCGAGTTCCTTGCGCAAGTGCGTCGCACGTTCGAGTAGCCGCGAGTGGATATAAAAGATGTCGCCGGGAAACGCTTCGCGACCGGGCGGACGGCGCAGCAAGAGAGAGAGTTCGCGGTAGGCGCGGGCGTGATGGGTGAGGTCATCGTAAACGATCAGCACATCTCTGCCCGCTTCCATGAAAGACTCCGCGATGCTGGTCGCGGCGTAAGGGGCGATGTAGGCGAGGCCCGGCGGGTCGTTGCCCTCGGTGACAACCACCACGGTGTAATCCATCGCGTCCTTTTCCCGGAAGGTGGCCACGGCCTTCGCGATGGCGGACGCCCGCTGGCCAATGGCGCAGTAGACGCACAGAACATCTTTGCCACGCTGATTAAGGATGGTGTCGATCGCAATGGCGGTCTTGCCCGTTTGCCGGTCGCCGAGAATCAACTCACGCTGGCCGCGTCCGATGGGAATGAGCGCGTCAATGACCTTAAGTCCGGTCTGGAGCGGCACGGTGACGGGCGCGCGGTCCATGATGGGAGCGGCCGGACGTTCGACGGGCAGGCGCTCGCTGGAGGCCACCGGCCCGTTGCCATCGAGTGGCCGACCGAGCGGGTCGATGACGCGCCCCAGCAAGCCATCGCCCACGGCCACGTCCATGACCCGGCCTGTGCGCTGGACTTCATCTCCCGCGTGGAGATGCCAGTATTCGCCGAGCAGAACGACGCCAACCTCGTCCGCGTCCACGTTGAACGCAATGCCGAGCACGTCGCCGGGAAACGTCACCAGTTCATCAAAGCCCACGCCGGGGAGACCCGACACCTTGGCGATGCCGGTGGCAACGCTGGTGATCGTGCCCACCTCCCGTAGCGTGAGTTGCGGCGTGAATGCTTCTCGCCCCCGGCTTAAGCCTGCGAACGCGCGGTCGAAGACACTCTGCAGAGAATCGGGCGGCGCGCTCATTTGACCTCCTCGCGAGCAGCAGGTCCGGTCCCGGGCTTCGGTTTAGGCTCGGCTTTGGGCTTGTCCTTCTCCTTCAGCAGCTCGCCGATGCTCTTTTCCAGTGATGCGAGATATTCCGTGATGCTCCACGCCACCTTTCGTCCGTTCGCGGTGAGTTCGATGCCGCTGATCACGCCTGGCGCAGCCTCGAAACGGACTTGCATTTCAGCCGAGAAGGTTTCGCTGAGCGCACGTTGTATCGCGGCTCGTTGCTCCGCCGGCAGCTCGAAGGCGCTGCGCACGAGCACGGGGTCGGACGATGTTTGCAGGGCCCGGGCGAGGCCTTCCTTCGCCTCATCGTTGAGCCCTCGCAAGCGGCGCGTGAACACCTCGCTCATGCGTTCTTCCAGACTTGTTCCGGCGAGATCCGTCAGCGTCTTTCGCGCGATGGCAAAAACTTCCTCCCGGGTTCGGCGGGTGATTTCGTCGTTGAGACTCTGCTGTTCGCGTTTCAATGCGTCCTCTTGTTTGGCACGCAGGGCGTTCGCCGCCAACCGCGATTCATCGAGGAGGCGCTGACGTTCGGCTTCCGCCTCGTCCGTCGCCTTGCGCAAGAGCGCGGCGCGCTGCTGGTCGAACTCCTCGTTCTTGTGCCGGAACTCGTCGCGCTCTTTCTCGGCTTCGGATTTTTTCGTGTCGGCGTCCGCAAGTTCCTTGGCGATACGCTTCTCCCGCTCATCGATGGCGCGGAGGATAGGCTTGTAGAGCAAGCGCTTCAGCAGCCACACCAGGATCAGGAAGTTGACCACCTGGGCACCGACAGTGAACCAGTCGATGAGCATGGCTTACTTTCCCCCGGCCTGGGCGATGACGTGGTTCCAGAACGGGTTGGCGAAGATGAGAATCATCGAGACCACGAAACAATAGATGGCCGTGGATTCGATCATCGCCAGACCTACGAACAAGGTCCGCGTGATGGTAGCGGAGGCATCAGGCTGCTGGGCCAGTGAGCTCAGCGCACTCGATACCGCGCGCCCTTCGCCCAGTGCCGGCCCCATGGTACCGAAACCGGTGGTGATCCCGGCCATCACAATCGATGCCGCCGCGATGATAGTCACGTCATCCATAGAACTATCTCCTTTAGCTGTTTGCTTTGTTGTTTCAATGGTCGGGCTCTGCTTCGGGTTCAGGATTGCGGACGCGCGTGGCGGCCGCGATGTAAACCGCTGCCAGGATGCTGAAGATGTAGGCCTGCACCATGCCGGTGAGAAGACCGAGCGCCGTCATGATGATCGGGAAGATGAAGGGCGTAATAGTGAGCAGGATACCGATAATCATTGCCCCGCTCATCATGTTGCCGAACAAACGGACGGCCAGGGCCAGCGTGCGCGAAAGTTCGCTGACGATGTTAAACGGCAGCATGATAAACGTCGGTCTCACATAGGACTTGAGGTAGTTGCCCACTCCTTGCTCCTCGATGCCGAAGAACGGCACGGCCACAAACACGCACAGCGCGAGTGCCGCCGAGGTCGAGAGAGAGCCGGTCGGCGGCTCGTAGCCGGGAATGACGGTGCAGAGGCTGGCGGCGGCGACAAACAGGAAGAGCGTGCCCAAAAAGCCGAGGTACTTCTGCGGCTGACTCAGGCCTATCTCTTCGATTTGCTGCTCGATGCCGGTGACGACGATTTCCAGAAGGTTTTGCCAGCGGGAACGTTTCAGGCCGATGGAAAGTCTGCGCGTGACGAGTTTTGAACCGACGGCCAGCACGAGCATCAGTCCCCACGTGAATAGGATCGTGGCGTTGAGTTTGAAACAACCGTGTTGCCAGAAGATGATCTCGTCAGGACTAAGGTGCATGACCGGCCTCCTTCGCTCGGGAGTTGTCGTGTTCGACCGGCGGGCCGGTGAGCCGCGTCACGAGGAAGCGGGCGATGACGAATCCGAGGAGACACGCCAGCAGCCGGTCCCAATGACCGCCGGAGACAGCATAGAATCCGGCCAGAATGATGCTCGTTCGCAGCAGGAGGCTTCCAAGAAACAAAGTCGCCGGCCGTTTCGACGAAAGGCCCCTGCGCACCGTCCACCAAAGACCGCCGAAGAAAAACACGCCGAGCAAGACACCCGCGCTCCCCGCGAGCACCAGAATCACAGTTTCATTCATCGCCATCCTCCTGTTCGTCCCGCATGGCCTTGTCTTCCTTGGCCACCCAATGCCACGCGTTCAAACATCCGATCGCGAGGCCGACAACCAGCAGCGCCAGCGTCCAGGAGCGACTTCCCGGATAGCGCCGGTCCAGCCAGAGACCCAACGCCGCGCCGAGCAGCGTCGGAATCGCGACCGACCAGCCGATCAGTCCCATCATGCCCAGGCCGAACCAGACCGTGCGTGTGACATGCCGCCGGGCGCGAAGCTTGCGCGCCGCCTTCGAACCGACCTCCTGACTGAGCGGCGGCTTCGGCTTCAAGGGCCTATTTGGGGATTCCTCAGCCATGGTGAAAGCTCACCATACGGCGGATGAAACCGCTCTCCATTTTCGCCAGCACCGAGCGCACGCCCTGTTCCCGTTCGTCCCGGTTTAGAAACTCCCGCTCCACCACCTCACGCAGTTGGTGGAGCTCCGTTCCGGCTATGGCGTGCCGCACGGAGACGAGCACGTCCAAGCCGGTCTTGATCAGCACCCCTTCATCCACGGCGACGTAAACCTCGCCCTCGGCTTCGTTTTCGTAGATCAGAATGCCGGGCACAAGCGCGGCCACGCAGTCGAGCCGATGTGGCAGAAGCCCGAACGAGCCCTCGCGGGTCTCCGCAACGATGCGGGTCACACCGGTCTTCTCGGCAAAGATTCGGAACGGCAATAGAATCTTAAGATTCATGAGTGTCGGCGGCGGCATGGGCGGAGGAAGAATCCCCCGCCCATGGCGGTCATGTTGAGGGCTATGTTCTACCGTTTCCGCCCCCGTCCTTTCCCTTGGCCTTTCCCTTGGCCTTTCCCTTCGCCTGTCTCTTCGCCTGTCCCATCCTTTGGTTTATGTTTTGGCTTTGCTCCTGAGCATTCGCCCTCTTGCTTTCCGCTTTTTGCCCCTTTGCCTGCTGGTCCTGTGCCATCTCTGTTAGGCATCTTCAATCTCCTTTACTTGTGCGGCAGTTGTTTCTTCAATCCGGCGCCCCAACAAGGCGCTGGACTTTATGGTGTGTCCACCGCACTCCCACACCACGAATCAGCTTTTTTGTTCGGCCTCCGGTTTCGCTTTCCCTTTGGCTTCACCAATCGTCCCGATCATGTAGAGCGCACTCTCCGGGCAGTCGATGAATTCATCGCGCAGGATGCGCTCACAGCCGTCCAGCGCGTCTTCAAGGCTGACCAGCTTGCCAGTGAGCCCGGTGAACTGCTCGGTCGTGAAAAACGGCTGGGTAAGAAAACGCTCCAGCCGCCGGGCCCGGGCCACCACGTTGCGATCCTCCGGTGACAGTTGCTCCAGACCGAGCATGGCGATGATGTCCTTGAGTTCCGCGTATTGCGCGAGCGTCCGCCGGATTTCTTGCGCGAGGCGATAATGCCGTTCACCGACGATGCCCGGCGTGGTCATCTTGGAACTGGACTGCAACGGGTCGATGGCCGGATAAAGCCCTTCGCTCGCCCGTTTGCGCGAGAGCACGATGGAAGCCGAAAGGTGGGAGAAGGTATGTACCGCCGCCGGATCGGTGAAATCATCCGCCGGCACATATACGGCCTGGATGGACGTGATGGCCCCCGTATCGGTGTTGGCGATACGCTCCTCCAGCCGCGACAACTCTGTGCCCATCGTGGGCTGATAACCGAGACGAGACGGCATCTGCCCCATCAAGCCGGATACCTCGGAACCGGCTTGAATGAAACGGAAAATGTTGTCGATGAGCAGCAGCACATCGCGGTGCTCGTTGTCCCGGTAATACTCGGCCATCGTCAACGCGGCATGACCCACGCGGAACCGGCTGCCCGGTGGCTCGTTCATCTGGCCGAAGACCATCACCATGTTCGGCAACACGCCGGCTTCCTTCATGTCGCGGTAAAGCTCCTCGCCTTCGCGACAACGTTCGCCGATGCCGCAAAAAATGCTTACACCCTCTTGGTGCCCGATCATGTTGTGGATCATTTCGGTGAGCAACACCGTCTTGCCCACGCCCGCCCCGCCGAAGAGTCCCGCCTTGCCGCCGCGCTCCAGCGGCACGAGCACATCAATAACCTTGATGCCCGTTTCGAAGACCTCGGATTTGGTGGAGCGCCGGGCCAGCGGCGGCGGGGCGCGATGGACGGTGCGCCACTCCACGTCCGAAACTTCCCCTTCGCGGTCGAGCGCATTTCCGAAAACGTCGAACATTCGCGAGAGAATTCCCTTGCCGACCGGCGCCTTCAGCGGCCCGCCCGTGTCTTCCACCGCGGTGCCGCGGGCCAGGCCTTGGGTGGGAGTCAGCGCGATTCCCCGCACACGATGCGCGTCGAGCTGCGCCAGAACCTCGATGGCGATTTTCCCCTCCTTCGCGTGCAGCAGCGAGTAGATGGGCGGCAAATGTGCATCGAATCGTGTATCTACGACGCTGCCGCGTACCGAGACGACCACGCCGAGATTCGATTTGTTGGTTGGGTGTTCCACACCTTCTCCCGCTGATCTATCCTCAGTTGAACGCCGGCACATAGATCTTATCCAGCCAGCGTTTTCTCTTCCTGCGTTCTGTCACCCCATGCTTCGACGCAAATCCGCAGACTGCGGCTCATCCGGAGAGATCCACCTTTCTCGCTCGTAAGAAGCACACTGTCGCACTAGCTCATTTCTCCTTGAGGGCGCTGAGTATCTCTTCGTTAGCAGGCGTTCCACGGCGGGAAAAGACAATAGTACCTTCCATATTGATGCCGTAGACAGTCCGCTTCGTCATCAGCATTCCCCTACATCCGTAAGCAGCAATGACCCTCTTGTCACCGTCCACGAGCAGAGGAAACGGGAGGCTGCGTTTGCTGATGAACTTCTTGTGCGACGCAGGGTCTTGTGGGTTGATTCCGAAAACGACCGTGTCGTTATCGGCAAAAAGCTCGAACTGGTCGCGGATTGCGCAAAGCTGCTTGGTGCATCCCGGCGTGTTGTCGCCCGGATAGAAGACAAGCACGACATTCTTCCGCGTTTTGAAGTCCTCCAGCGTGACCGGATTCCCGTCTTGATCCCTGAGGGAGAAAGCAGGCGCCTTGTCGCCGACGCTTAGAAAATGTGACGCTCCAGATCGTTTTTCTTCCATTTCACCACCCTATGTCGTACAAGCACGCTCTGGGTTCGTTGAATTCCAGCCGCACGCCCATCTTTTGATAGGCGGTGGCTATCATCACTCTGCACAACCTCAGCCGCGAGGCCGAATCAGTGCTTCTGCCATCGAGCCTCAAGCTGGCCACCGCTCGTGAACCTAAAGGCCTCATCATCAGTCCATGCGCCTGCCGCGTGATAGCACCATGATCACTCATTGCGCGTGCGCCCCTCTGTTCGGTACCGGGCAGTTTCCCGCTCGGCGAGCTAATGCTACGCGCCGTTCCGGTTTCCCCTGGCCTCAAGCAGGCGCCGTAGCTCGCGGCAGGTCGTTTCGACAGCACGGCCAAGGGCAAGTCTGCCACTTGCGCCCCTCCTCTCGACGCAGACCTCACCGCTGGGTGCCAGGCTTAGCGCCAGGCGACACTGCTGCTCCGCCCCGTACGGGCCGCTCAGGTCTAAGAACGAAACCGTGGTCCTAACAATGCGATTCTCAAACCGTAGAAGCCCATTGTGGAGTCGTTGCTCAACGTACTGGCGGAAATCCTCGTTTACTCGCCCATTAGACGTAGCGATCTCGATATTCATGGCGTGGGTGCTTTCTACGTTTGTATCGGCCACGGTAATCCAGTAAACCGGCCGTGCCTCCGGCGAGGCATGAACCGCGCGCCCGTTGCCCGTGGAACCACAGAAGAGGCGAACGGACGCGCCTCTCCTCAGGCACGGAGACTCTCGTCAGTCGTTCAGCTGCCGATAGATCAGCCCAACTCAGCATGGCGATTCCGTTAGTCAACGCTGTACTCGAAGTCGTCGGGTTTTATGGCCAGGACGCCGCACGGGGCGTCACGGACAATTCGCTCCGCCACCGTTCCCATCAGAAAGGCCCGCAAGCCGGTTCTTCCGTGGGTGCCCACAACCACCAAGTCCGCTTGATGTTGGCGGGCGAACTGGATGATTCCTGATGCATCCCGACTGTGCTCGAGCGCGTGCAAGTCAATCTTAAGTTCGCCCGTTTCGACGTCAGAGGTCCTCAAAACGTCCTCCAGCCGATTCCGAAGGGCCCGCTCGTGTATGTCTGAGTCATACGATGATAGTTCAAGATAGTGCCACGCCTCCCACGGCTTTGAGAACACGTGAAGGATGTGGAGCGCCGCGCGGTCCTGCTGAGCCAAGCGGACGGCTTGATCCACAACCAGCTGCGACATGGTCGAGAAGTCGACGCACGCAACGATAGTCTTGAAGGGCTCCTGCAGGCCCTCCGGAACCAGCAGGACCTTACTGGCCGCCTTGCGCACGCACTTAGCTGCGAGGACGCCTGCGCCCGGACCGGGGCCGGACTGGCCCTTCGCCCCCAGCAAGAGCACGTCGGCCGTTACATCGTTTACTCGCCGCAGGATCTCTCGAAAGGGATTGCCCAGTATCGCATCGTGTTTCAGAGAAATATCCTGTGCCTCGAACCCATCCACCAGATCCTCGAGACTGCGCTGCGCGGCTTCGCACACGTCATTTGTCGTCTGTCGTTGATGGCTAGGGATCTTCAGAGAATCCATTGTCTCCTGCACACGCGTAACAAGGTCCTCGTCGATCACGTGGACAACGTGGAGTGTCGCCTCGTTCCAATGAGCCATACGTACTGCTTGCGCGAGGGCGGCACGCGATCCGGCCGAGAAATCGACTCCAACCACAATGTTCTTGAGACTGTCCATCGCATTCACTCTTTCCGGGGGAGGCGATCTTGCCTTTCTCTTTTATTCTGATTCAGATCCACCGACGCGAGCGGAAGTACGCCAACAACGCTGCGGCGATTCCGCCCATGGCACCGAGCACTACCCAGAAACTCCACGCCTCACCGGACGGTGGCCAGCTCGGCAGATTCATGCCATATATCCCTGCCACCAAGGACACGGGCAGGATGACCGAGGCGAAGACGGTAAGCGTCTTGACGGTATCCGCCAGACGATCCGCAATAAGAGCGTGATAGTTGTCGCGCGCCCCATTGAGCAACTCTCGCAGCAGCTCGATATGCTCGACCACTTGAGTTAAGTGGTCGCGCACGTGCGAGAAACGTGTTTCGAGGTCAGTGTTGACGTAATCACATTCACCCTTGGCTATTGGAGCAACAACGTCGCGCTGGGATGCAGCGATATGGCGCACCTCCAAGAGCTCTCGGCGAAGCTGCGAAAGCTCGGTGAGAAAGTTGTCATCGAGATCGGACGTGAACGATCGGTCCTCCAGTTGATCGAGACGCGTTTCGAGCTCCTCAACGAGCATGGCGTATCTGTCGGCCATACCATCAACAACGCTGTACAGTAGGAGATCGACGCCCCGGCCGAACCACTGCTGCGGGTGGCGGTTGCAGCGCGTGCGGACATCCTCGATTGTCTGGAGGCGGTCCTGGTGCACTGACAGGAGGAAACGCGATCCACAGAAGACGGCGAGCTTCTTGGGCTCAAAGTGTCCCTCTGCAATGCCCGCAGGGAACCCGTACAGCATGAGAAGAACGTGATCCTCATATTCGTCGATGCGCGGCATTTGCTCACCGTGGATACAGTCTTCCAGTGCTTCAGGCGTTACATTGAAGAGACCTCCAACCCTCTGCAGAAGGTCCCCGTCGGGGGCCTCAAGGTCGATCCATAACGAGGAATCGCACTCGGTGGCAAGTCTACAAACGGCGTCGAGAGAGTCGTGGTGCTCAAACGACCCATCCGGCATTCGTGCGAAGCAAGTTAACATACTCTGCATTGCCTCTTATGCTGCTTTGATGGCCTTTCGTGAGCCTTGCACCATGTTAGAGTATCCGGCAACCCAAGCGCTCACCCACTGGCGGCAGGTTTCACGTGGGGCGCAGCTCACGCTCAGCCTGAAGCCAGTCGGAGGTGTGGTCGCCGGATTGAGGACCCCGGGCCAGATAGATCTCGTACGCCCGGACTCGAACCTGCTCATCCGAGATCTCGGAGACTGACGATGGCTTCGATGTTCGCCTCTCGGTGCTCCGCGGCGTGGTTTTCCTCGCTTGTGCAGTCATGTCGTTTTGCTCCTGTCGAATACTCCATTGGAAGCGCTTAATCAGCCGATCTAGCGCTGTAGAACACTCTGGTAGACCTCCTCGGTCTGACCTGCGATCACTTCCCAAGTGAACCGTGACTCCGCCTCGCGTCGACCGTTGCGCCCGAGGCGGCGCCCGTATGTCCTATCCGAAAGGACCACATCGACCCCTTCGCCGATTGACGCATGATATGCGGCCACGGTCACGCCGGTGTCTTCGTTCCGGATGAATTCCGCCGGGCCGCCGTTCCGTGTCGCCACCACCGGCTTGCGGGCGCTCCAGGCCTCGAGGATCACAATGCCGAAGGGTTCATTCCGACTGGGAACGCATACCATATCCGCAGTCTTGAACAGGCCCAGAAGGTCGCGGCCTGTCTGATGTCCAAGGAACCGCACGGCCGCAGTAACCCCGAGTTTACGCGCGCGCTGCTCAAGTCCATCGCGCATGTCGCCGTCTCCGGCAAACAGGAATCTGGCCCGCCGGTGTTGCTTGCGCAGCATAGGCAGCGCATCCAGCAGCAGGTCGGGGCCTTTCCTCGGCATCGTCCATTCCTCCTGTTATGGCGTCTCGATTACGCGGAGCTGCGCGACGGACGCCGGCTATCGTCCGCTTTCATCTCGCATACCACGGCATCTGTCGTCAGCAGGAGCGCCGCAACTGAGGAGGCATTCTGCAACGCTACCCGCTCCACCTTGGTCGGCACGATCACACCCATCGCCACGAGGTCGCCGTACTTGTCGGTGAGCGCGTTGTATCCGAAGCTTGCGCTATCAGACGAGAGCACCTTGTTGAGGACGATTGAACCGTCCTGCCCGGCATTGTTGGCGATTTGCTTGATCGGGCTTCGAAGGGCTCGGCTGACGATATCGGAGCCGATCCTCTGATCTCCGATCAACGTTTCGCGCATCTTGTCCAACGCGGGAAGGCAGCGCAGCACCGCGACGCCTCCTCCCGGGAGCACACCCTCCTCGAGCGCGGCGCGGCAGGCCTGAAGCGCATCCTCAATCAGCTCCTTACGGTGGTTGACCTCGAGTTCGGTGGCGCCGCCGACCTTGATCCGCGCGATTCCTCCGGTCAGCTTGGCCAAACGCTTTTCGAGCTGCTCGCGGTCATAGTCGGACGTGGTTAGGTCCATCTCCTTCTGGGTTTGAGCAATCCGCGCGTCGACGCTGTCCTTCGAGCCGGAGCCGCCTATGATCGTGGTTTGCTCCTTCTCGATGATCACTTTCTCGGCTTGCCCGAGGTCCGCGAGGGAGACGTTCTCCAGCTTCGTGCCCAGACTTTCCAACAGAGCCCGGGCACCGGTCATGATTGCGATGTCCTCCATCATCGCCCGTCGCCGATCGCCGAAGCCGGGAGCCTTGACTGCGGTAGACTGCAAGGTCCCTCGAAGCTGATTGACGACCAGAGTTGTGAGGGCCTCCCCGTCGACATCCTCCGCGATCACCAACAATGGCCTCCCACTCTGTGCTATTTTTTCCAGCAGGGGGAGGAAGTCCTTTGCCGAGGAGATCTTCTTCTCGTGGACCAGGATGTACGGCTTCTCCAGGCAGCACTGCCCCTTAGCTGCCTCGTTGATGAAGTAGGGCGATAGGAAACCCTTATCGAATTGGAGGCCGTCGACACGCTCGACAGTAGTGTCGAGACTTTGGCCCTCCTCGATCGTAGGAACACCTATGCGACCGATTGACTCCATGGCCTCGGCGACGATACGCCCGACGTTCTCATCGTTGTTGGCCGCACAGGTCGCGACCCGCACCATTTGGTCGGTGCTCTTGATATCCACCGACATGTTCTTGAGAGCCTCAACGACTGCAGCGACGGCGCGCTCGATGCCCCGCCGCACTTCCATGGCCTCCGCTCCGGCGGTGATGTTCTTCAGCCCTTCCTCGAAGATCGCTTCAGCGTAGATCGTGGCGGTGGTCGTTCCGTCGCCTGCGTCTTTGGCTGTCTTCCTGGCCACCTCCTTGATCATCTGGGCGCCGACGTTCTCCATAGGGTCAGGCAGATCGATCTGCTTGGCGACGGTCGCGCCGTCGCGCGTGATCAGTGGTGGGCCGAGGCCCTTGTTGAACATGACGTTTCGTCCACACGGGCCCAGGGTTCCTTTCACAGCGCGGGCAAGTTGCCCCACGCCGCGCCGGATCACCTCTCGGCCTTGGTCAGCATATGCAATCGTCTTTGGCGGCATGTGGTTCTCCCCGCGTTGCGTTCGTCTCCGGCGGTGGCGGCCATCTCACGCTCCACTGCAGGCAAAAAAAGCCGACGCGGCCAAGCACCCGTAAGTGCTCAACCACGTCGGCTTACTCTTCAACGGGCCACCCGGCAGCGCCGGGTTGCCCTTCATTAAGTCATCCGAGAACAGCGGTCGGACCCGCCGCATGGTGCGCCGCGGCCCCGCTCACTGCTATATTGTACGTCATCGCCTCGCCAGCGGTAGCCAGATTCTCGGAAAGGTAGGTAGATTCTGCGTCCATTGGATCCGCAGAAAGCACGATTCGGGCTCAGCATCTCCGGTTTTCGGGGCGCGGGAAGCGACATTCGATCACCCCCACGCCCGGCTCGGCTAACATCCCGCCTGGCCATCGAACGGGGCGCAAGGACAAACGAATCCCAGCCGGGCTGGCACTCACCCAGCTGAGTGTACAACATAGCCCGCCCCATGAACCGGCGCCCAGGACACCGGCCGTTCCCCTGACTATCCTCCCTTCACCTCGCTCATCCCCGCGGTGACGGCGAACCGCATCGCTTGCTCGATCGACATATCGATCGGTTGGACATACATGACGGCGCCGCCGGTCTTGCCTGGTGGTGTTGGGGGCTGGCCGCCGGTCAAGGCCGCCATCGGTAACAAGGTGAGCAGTTCCGGCCGATGCACAGCGGCGCTGACGAAGTTCGTGTACGCCACGCGGACCGAGTCGATTTGCCCGGATGTGAACCGGTCGGCGAACCGGACAGCGATTGCTTCCACATCGGCCAGCGTCGGCGGATCACCCGCTTGATCGTACCGCTGCGCGAGCGGACGCCCGTGTGATGCACAATATGCGACGCCTTTCTTTCATGTGACGCGAACCTCGACGGCTATGTTCTCGGCCTCCCGCCGGCGGATGAAGTCCGACGCCATGCGCAGCACATTGTTGTACGCCCCGACCAGGCCACGAGTACTCGTGACGACGAGGAGGAGGATTCGTTTAGCGGAGTTCTCGACGGTGGGCGGTCGGAGAAGGGGGTGCTGCAGTTCTCCGACATGCGCGGCAAGTACGGCGACCACCTCACGGAGCTTCTGCGCGTAAGACGCGGCGGCGAGCATCTGCTTCCGCAACTTTTAAAGCTTTAAGCTGGCGACCATTGCCATCGCCCGGGTGATTTTGCCGATGGTCTGCGCTGCTTTCTTGCGCTTCAGAATTGCGCTTCTTTGTGCCATCGGTCTACCTTCGCCACTCAAACGAGACTTCAGCGCAGGTCATGCAGCATCATGGCTGCCTGTGAACGTCCAGAGGCTGACACAATCCGCAGATTCTGTCGAGCAGGCTATTGCTTCTTCGTTGCGCGTGTGAGAGGTGAATCGGTCAGGCTGAAGATCACGACCTCTTCGCCGCTGAGGGTGCTGACGTCGTGGTGGAGGCTCGATACGCTAAGCCCGGTGATCTCCTGGACCATCGCCTCGATCATCGGCCGCGCCGTTTCGATCAACTGGGTCCTGACCTGTTTGAGCAGGTCCCGGCCCTTTTCACAGGGAAGCGACTTGACCAGGTGCTGTTCGGCCGCTGTCAATACACCCTGGAGGCGCACCACGAGCAGATCACCGATCAGGTGGGTTTGAATGTTCTTGGGGCCCCGGCCCATGAATTCCTGTTCAAAGCGACCGATCCCTTGGGACATGGCGGCTTCGATTTCGCCTTGGGTTCTCATGAAGACCTTCTCATTCTGGGCCAGGGGTGGACCTGCCACCGGCGATTCTGGCCCGAAAACGCGGCTCCTGGTCCGCCAGACCCGCTGAACACGCACCCGGCGGCCTTGCCTTACGGGTGACCCGAGAGACATCATATCTGGAGCGGTCAGGGAATCCAGTTGCTTTCCTTTCCCGGCGCGGTACACTTCCATAGCCGAGTGGAGCAACTCGAACCGCGAGGTGGCTCCGATCGGCACGTGAATCGGATGACTAGATGAAGGGCAACTCGGCTTCGCCGGGCGGCCCGATGAACAGTAAGCCGACGTGGTCGAGCACCCGAGGGTGTTCGACCACGTCGGCTTTTTTTTATGGAGTTTGACCATGGTTATGGGAGTAATCGGCTGGATCGTATTGGGGCTTATCGCCGGCTACATTGCCAGTACGCTGGTGAACAAGCGCGGCGAGGGGCTCCCGTTTGACATTCTGCTCGGCATCGTCGGCGCGGTGATTGGCGGCTGGATCTTCCAGGCGGCCGGAGCTACCGGCGTGACAGGTTTCAATCTCTGGAGCCTCCTGGTCGCGGTGGTCGGGGCGGTGGTACTGCTGGCCGTCTGGCATGCCATTCGGCGCTCGGCCGCGCCCGCATGAACGTCACGACGCTGATGTGAAAGGACCGTCCTATGGATCTCATCGTATATGCAGTAATCGTCGCCGTTGTCGTTCCTGTAGTGATCTTCCTCTCGGGCATCAGACTTGTCCGCCCCACGCACAAGGGACTGGTGGAGAGACTCGGCCGGTACCGGCGTTTCGCGAATCCTGGTTTCAACTGGATCATTCCTGTCATTGACCGAATGATCAAGGTCAACACGACGGAACAGATGGTGGATGCTCAGCCGCAGGAGATCATCACCAACGACAACCTCAACGCTAGGGTCGACGCTCAAGTCTACTTCAAGGTGAAGGACGACGAGGCCAGCGTGAAGAGTTCCCAGTACCACGTCAACAACTACCAGAGTCAGATTGTGAGCCTGGCTCGCACGACACTCCGCAATATCATCGGTACGTTGACGCTGAAGTCCGCCAACAGCGAACGCGACAACATCAACGGCGCGCTTCTGAAGACATTGAGCAAGGAAACGATGAGCTGGGGTATGTCGATCGTCAGGACAGAGCTGAAGGAAATCGATCCTCCCCAGGATGTCCAGGAGACAATGAACAAGGTGGTCAAGGCGGAGAATGAAAAGGTAGCCGCCTTGGATTTCGCGAATGCCGTCGAACGACAAGCAGATGGGGAGAAGCGGGCCGAGATAAAGAAAGCCGAAGGCATTCGGCAGGCCAAGATACTCGCGGCGGAAGGCGAGGCGCAGGCAATACAACTCGTGAATGAGGCCGCGAACACGTACTTCGTTGGAAACGCACAGCTTCTGAGGAAGCTGGAGGCTCTTGAAAAGGCACTGAGCCACAATGCCAAAATCGTCGTTCCGTCAGGCTGCGAGCTGGTCAATGTCATCGGAGAGATGGCCGGCGTCTTGCCGCTGGCGGGCGGAAACGGGCGACGCCGAGCTGAGGACAGGAAACACGGATTGACGGAGTCGGGGCAGGTGGCCCAGCGGGTGGTCAAGCCTTCTGTTATGAGGGAGGAGGTCCGCTCGTAGCCTGCGCTGTAGATGCAAATAGGCATTCATGCGGGGGCCAGTAGAAGATGTACGGAGCCAGTGGTGACGTTTGATTCGGCTCCGATCACAGTTTGAGTCGGATGACTTAATGAAGGGCAACCCGGCCGTGCCGGGTGGCTCGTTGCAGAGTAAGCCGACGTGGTTGAGCACCTTCGGGTGTTTGGCCACGTCGGCTTTTTTCAGTTGCGGTGGTTGTGGACGGCCGCAGCGGACAAGGATGAACGCCATGGAGAAAGCTAATTCGACAATGGCGCGCCAGATTGCCCAGGCGGCCAGTGCTTTCGAGCAGCAGAGAACGGGCAACACGCCCAAGTCCGTGACCGTGGTACTGAGCGACACCACGCTGGTGATCACGCTGCATGGGGCGTTGTCAGAGGCCGAGAAGGCTTTGGCGAAAAGCCCCGAGGGCGCCGCTCAGGTACAGGACTTTCACCGACAGTTGTTCGTCAACGCCTCTGAGTCGTTGCGGCAGGAGATCAAGCGGATCACTGGCGTGGAGGTTCGTGAGGCCACCGCGGAAGTCGAGCCGACTACTGGCACCGTGGTCGGAGTCTTCACGACCGGCAACACAGTACAGGTGTACCAGCTCGCCCATAGCGTACCTGCGGAGAGCTGGAGCGGAAGTGAACCAGGGCCGGGGGCGGCGGAAGAGGGACTCGAACGATGGGACGGTGACGGTGGACAGACGAGTACATGACCTTTCGGCAGGATCCTTCAAGTTGCCGATTGTGCAATCGCCGTGGTCACAGGCGCACATAGACACGCGCCTCACTCGGTGGGGACCAGCCTCACGCCCAAGACCGCAGGAGAGACCAGAGAGGCCTGCAAGATTGGAGAAAACAGCAAGGAGAACATCGATGGGTAGGACGAACGCCGAACTACCAGACCACGCATGGTTTGCCCTGGCGGACGCGGATCACTGTCGGCTTCTATGCTGCCGCTTAACCGAGCAAGGCACGCCACACGTTGACGAGTATGACGCGATCGAGAACACGTTTCCCGAACGTGAGCACCTGCGGCCGCAGACCGGGGACGGTATGACACATGACGTGGAGGAGAGGGAGCGACGTTTCGCGGGGAAGATTGTGGAAAGGTTGCAGGAGAACGTCAAGAAGCACGAGATCGATCGCCTGGTCATCTTCGCCCCCCCTCGCATGCTAGGCGCCCTCCGGAAGGCTTCCTCCCAACTACTGGCGGGACACCTTAAGGAACTTGAGGGCAATCTGGTGCGGCTGCGCGTCGGTCAATTGGCGGAACATCCGATGATCCGGGACCTCTTGCGGAACACGAATGAGGCATGATGGAGGCGCGTTCGGGGCGGTAATCATGTGCACGCTCTGCGAAGCGAACCGGTGGCCGTCTGCGATCCGCATCGTGAGGACGTGGAGGGCTCGGACAGACACGGAGACCAAACGGAGTTAGGTCGTGGGAGAATGATGGCAAACGGATCAACGAAAGACGTTCGTAAAGTACAGCATGGTGCGTAGCGTTATTTCGAGTGAAGCATGTGATTGTGGATCAACATAAAGGAGAAACACAGATGAAGTTCATCGATGTTCTTGCGGCAGTTTTGGTTGTAGTTGGCGCACTGAATTGGGGTTTGGTCGGGCTGTTTCGATACGATCTTGTGGCGGCCGTGCTCGGTGACGCAACGGCACTGGCTCGGCTGGTCTATGTTGTCGTGGGTGTGGCCGGCCTGTTCCAAGCTCTACAATGGAAGGCCATTCATCATCGCTGGGCGGGTCACGCAACGCCAGTGCCCGCGTAGGGCACTCCGGTTCTCTGGCTTTCGGTCAGGCGTGCAACAAAGGGCCTGATAGATCTTGAGCCGGTAGGCCGGAAACAGGGTAGTCAGCATTCCGCGGGATAGCGCTCGCGATAAGGATGACGGGAGACGTGCATGGATGCGAAACCAATAAACACCGTGTCAGGAATCGCTGGCCGCGAAGCCTCGGTCCGGGTCGGTCTCAACGCGGAAAAGGCGATCACTGTAAAACCTCCGACGGGCTCGCCCGTCCAAGATACAGTGGAGCTATCCCCGGCGGGAATAGCGCTTTCGCGGGCCGAAGTTAGATCTTGCGTGCGGCGCGCGCGGATAAGTGAGATCCGCGCGGAAATCAAGGCCGGGAAATTCCTGACGCCCGAACGCGTGGACAGCACCGTCGAGAGGTTGCTCGAGATTCTCGGCCGAGCGAACCGCATTGAGACGTAGGCTGCGGCGCGATTGATGCGGTATTTCGCGGCCCGGCAGGCCGAACTCGTGGAAGCCAAGGACGCGGAGTTCCACCCTGGCTCAGGTGTTCCGCGGCATTGCATAAGGATCTGAAGATGGAGCATACGCCGAGTCCAATCGAGGTGGTCATACGGCACTACGCAAAACGCTATCGGGGATGGATCTTCTTCGGCCTGATCTTCTTCCTGGCGGTGTGGGTCGGGGGCAGCGTGTTCTACTCGGTGGAGGCGGACAGCGAAGGGGTGGTTCTTCGCTTCGGAAAGTACTCCAAGACAACGCTTCCGGGTTTACACACGAAATGGCCCTGGCCAATCGATACGGTCATGGTCGTGCCGGTACAGCAGATTCAGACGCTGGAGTTTGGGTTCGGGACAATTGATCCGGGCCAGGTCACCCAGTACGCCCCGCAAACGCCGGAACACGAAACGATCGCCCGCATGCTAACCGGCGATCTGAACTTGGCCCACGTGGAATGGATCGTCCAGTACCGCATCAAGGATGCACAACACTACTTGTTCAGGATCGGAGGACACCACAGCAACAAGGTCGCGGTGGAGAACACGATCCGGAACGCCGCCGAAGCAGTCCTGCGAAAACTGGTCGGCGACCGGAGTGTCGACGAAGTCATCACGAGGGGGCGCGAGGAGATCGCCAGTGAATCCAAACGAGAGATTCAGGAGATGGTGGACAACTTCGAAGCGGGGGTCGAGGTCGTGACCGTCAAGCTCCAATCGGCCACGCCGCCCGAAGCGGTCAAAGATGCGTTCGATGCGGTCAACCGCGCGCGGCAGAACAAGGAGCGGGTGGTCAACGAGGCCCGCGGGGAACGCAACCGCGTCATTCCCGCCGCTCGGGGACAACGTGATCGTGTGATCTCGGAAGCGGAGGGTTACCGGGAACGCGTGGTGCCCGAAATGACCGGGCGTGCAAACGCATTTCTCGCCCAGTTGGCCGAGTACCAGAAGGCACCGGAGGTCACTCGGACGCGCCTCTACCTGGAAGCGATGGAGGAGACGCTGGCCCAGGTGGACGGCATCACCGTGATCGACGAGTCGGTTCGCGGGTTACTTCCGATGTTGAACCTCAGTTCCGCCGGCCCACCGGCCAAAGGCGAGAAGGGAGGTGGACGATGAAGACCATCGTCGCTTTGGTGATAGTGATCCTGGTCGCAATCGTCGTCATTCCAGCATCGACGTATACGGTGCCAGAAGGATGGCAGGCGGTAATTACGCAGTTTGGAGATCCTGTTCGGGTCCGAACAGAGGCCGGGCTCTACTTCAAGCCGCCATTTATCCAGGAGATCCACCGTCTGGAGAAGCGTCTGCTGCCGTGGGATGGCGATCCCGAGAACATGCAGACGCTCGACAAGAAGAGGATCTTCATTGACGTGTGGGCCCGATGGCGGATTGTGGACCCCATGAAGTTCTTCCAGGCCGTGCGCACGGAAAACCGCGGCTACAAAATCCTTGACGACCTTGTCGACTCAGCCGTCCGCGACGTGGTCGCGCGAAACAACCTGATCGAGGTAGTGCGCAGCAGCAACCGGGAGCTGCTCTATGAGAGCGAAGAACTGGCGCGCGATGCCGCATCCAGCCAGGATCGTATCAGCGTCGGGCGGGCCAAGATGGAAGCCGAGATACTCACCGTCGCCAGCGTCGGCCTCAAAGAACAATACGGCATGGAACTAAGCGTCGTTCACATCAAGCGAGTCAACTACATCGAGTCGGTCCGTACGACCGTGTACGACCGGATGAAATCCGAGCGCATACGGATCGCCAAGCTCTTCGAATCCGAGGCCGAGGAGGAGAAGAACCGCATTCTAGGACTGACCACGAAGGAGCTTGACGGAATCAAAGGCGAGCAAGAGCAGCGGGCGGCGGAGATCCGCGGGCGGGCGAAGGCGGAGGTGATTCGGATTGCGGCCGAGGCTTATGCGGAGTCGCCCGAGTTCTACGCGTTCCTCCGGCATCTGGAGACCTACAGAAAGACGTTCGGCGCAGGAACCCGCCTCGTCCTTTCGACGGACAATGAGTTGCTCCAGCATCTTCGGGGTCCGACGGTCGGCGGCGACGTGGCGACCATCGCGCCGCCAGGAGAGACTCCCTGATGAAGCGACAAGCGGAAGCATGCGATGCTCAAGGGTGCTCGAACGCAGGGCAGGTAAGGAACGGAGCGAGCCCAGGACTGCTTCTTCCCGCGACAAAGGCGGAACTGGAAAGTGGTGTTTCGGACCGACCGACATCCTGAGCGGTGGCGGATTCCACGCTCCATCACGACGCTACTGTTACTTCGGGCGAGGCCGTCAGCGGCCCTGCGCCGCGAGTTGAAAGAGGATCATGATGCTGGTCAAAGTGGCCGACATTCCACCGGATGATCTCGACGGCTGATGGAAGTCTGAACTGGATTGGCGGACAGGGTGTGTCAGCCTAGTCCCCCGCATAGCGAAGGGTTGTGCGATGAGAGTGTTGCTGGTCTCCGCTGCTACGCCGGACACGTTCTGGAGCTACAAGCACGTCCTGTCGTTCATCTCCAAGAAGGCGTGCTTTCCGCCGTTGGGCCTGTTGACCGTGGCGGCGATGTTGCCGAAACACTGGGAACTCAAGCTCGTCGATCTCAATGTCACATCGCTCACCGATGCGCAACTTGCGTGGGCGGATTGCGTTTTCGTCTCGGCCATGCTCGCGCAGGCTGGTTCCGCGCGAGAGGTCATCGCCCGGTGCCGTCAACTGGGCAAAAACGTCGTCGCGGGCGGGCCCCTGTTTACCACCGGCCACGCGGGATTCCCTGAAGTGAAACACTTCGTGCTCGGCGAGGCGGAGGACATAATGCCCAAGCTCGTGGCTGACATGCTCTCCGGCGACCTCAAGGAGTTCTACCGTTGCGAGAAGCGGCCCGACATCCGGCAGACGCCGGTGCCCCGGTGGGATCTGATCAAGTTCAAGCACTATGCAACGATGCCGCTCCAATTCTCGCGCGGCTGCCCGTTCAATTGCGAGTTCTGTGACATCATCGTGATGAACGGCCGAGTCCCGCGTCTGAAGACCAACGAGCAAATGATCGGCGAGCTGGAGAGCCTCGTGGACGCGGGCTGGACGGGGCCGATATTCATCGTAGACGACAACTTCATTGGAAACCGAGCCAAAGTAAAGGAGTTTCTTCGCGAGCTCATCGCGTGGGAGCGGCGTCGCGATGTCCGTTTACAGTTCACGACCGAGGCCTCATTGAATCTGGCGGATGATGCGGAATTGCTGGAACTGATGGTCCGCGCGGGCTTCAAGAAGGTCTTCGTCGGGATTGAGACGCCGCAGGAGGAAAGCCTGCTCGAGTGCGCAAAGGTCCAGAATGCGAAGCGCGACATGCTCACCGCCGTAAAGACGATCCAAAAATCGGGTCTCGAGGTGATGGGTGGATTCATCGTCGGGTTCGACAGCGACAAGCCCAATATCTTCGAGCGGCAGATCAAGTTCATCCAGGAGGCCGGCGTGGTGACGGCCATGGTGGGTCTGCTCCAAGCGCTGCCAGGCACGCGGCTTTTCTCGAGGCTCAGACAAGAGGGCCGCATCCTCCACGACGCGAGCGGAAACAACGTCGAGGCCAACCTGAATTTTGTCCCCAAGCTCGATCGTGAGATATTGGTCGAGGGCTACCGCTCGCTCGTCAAGCGTCTCTACACGCCGAGGATGTACTATCAGCGCATCCTCACGTTCCTGCGCGAGTATCGTCCGCAGGGGCAAGGCATTCACCTGTCCTGGGGCGACGTGAAGGCGTTCCTCAAATCGCTGTGGATCATGGGTGTCCTGAGCCGCGGCCGACGCCAGTACTGGAAGTTCCTCACGAAGGCGCTGCTCTTCCACCGCCGCGCATTCCCGGAGGCGATGACGCTCGCGATCATCGGATACCACTTCCGACGCGTCGCGTCGGCGTTGTAGAGCGAAGCGAATTGAGTCGGAGGTGAGAGCGGCATCTTTGGCCAACCTTGGGGAGTAATGGGTCTGACGGTCGCTACGACACGACCCGTTTTCCACGGTTGCTTTCGCGAACGCAGGATTCAGGGTGTGAGATGGCTGGGCTGGCGACCGGCAGATCGGAGGAGACAGGATTGGCATTCAATTGGACCTTTATGGATCTGATCCGCCGCCGTATTTTCGGAGCCCCCCGTGGCCGCGATGGGGAACTGCGCGCTGAGCAGCCACTACGGTCTGAGCTACTCAGCGTCGATCAACTCAGACAGCACGCGCGCACCATCGCCAGTTCGCACGAGATCGACAAACGCTTCGGGCCCGACCAGCTTTTGCCGCGTTTGGCCGAAAACGAAGTTGCACTCCTTGGTGCTTACGAAGCGGTCTCGGACGCGGTGAAGCAGGGCGTGCGAATTGCGCCCGCGGCCGACTGGTTGCTAGACAACTTCCACCTCATCGAGGAGCAGATCAGGACCGCGCGGCGGCACCTTCCCCGTACGTACAGCGGCGAACTCCCGCGACTGGCGAGCGGCCCGTTGGCTGGCTATCCCCGGGTTTACGCCATTGCCTTGGAACTGATTTCCCACGGGGACGGGCGCGTCGACGCCGAGAGCCTCAGCGGCTTCGTTGCCTCCTACCAAGCAATCACGACCCTGAAGCTCGGCGAATTGTGGGCCATTCCGACCATGCTGCGCTTGGCCCTGGTCGAAAACCTGCGTCGCATCGCCATCCGTATCGCCATGTGCCGGTGGGAACGCGAGACCGCGAACCTCTGGGCGGACCGCATGTTGGAGGTCGCTGAAAAGGAGCCGAAGGAGCTGGTGCTGGCCCTGGCCGACCTGGTCCGCGAGGACCCGCCACTCACAAGTGCATTCGTTGCGGAATTCACTCGTCGGCTGCGTGGCCAGAATCCGGGCCTGACCCTCCCCATGGGCTGGCTGGAGCATCACCTGGCCGAGACGAATCAGACCGTCGAACAGCTCATTCAGTTGGAAAGCCAGGACCAGGCGGCTGACCAGGTCTCCATGAGCAACAGCATCGGCAGCTTGCGGTTCCTGTCGGCGATGGACTGGCGCGAATTCGTCGAGACGCTGAGCGCCGTCGAGCGTGTTCTCCGCAGTGACCCGGCTGACGTGTACAACAACATGGATTTCGCCACCCGTGATCGCTATCGCCACGTGGTGGAAGAACTCGCCAAGCGAAGCCCCATTCTGGAAGAAGAGATTGCCCGGAGGGCTATCCAACTTGCCCGTGACCGGACTGCCCCGGCCGCGGGTGACGATCGTGCGGCTCATGTCGGATACTACCTGATTGACAAGGGTCGAACGCTCCTTGAGCACGCGATCGGCGTGCGGCGTTCGGTGCCCGTCATCCTCAAACAAATCGCAGGTTGTTGTCCACTGGTGTTTTATGGAGGGGCGATCCTCACGCTGACGGCGCTCCTGACGACTGCGGTCTTGCTGACCGCCGCTCGGTACGGTCTGGGAGCATGGGGCTTCTTGTGCTTGGGCATCCCGTTGCTCCTATGCGCCAGTCATCTGAGTGTGTCGGTGGTAAGCTGGGTCGCAACCCGGCTGGTGGCGCCGCGGACGCTGCCCAGGATGGAATTCTCCCAGGGGATTCCGCCGGAGGCGCGCACGTTGGTGGTTGTGCCCACCATGCTCACGAGCACCGCGGGCGTGCGGCGCCTGCTGGAGTCGCTGGAGCTCTGCTTTCTGGCCAACCACAACACCCACTTGCACTTTGGGCTGCTGACGGACTTGTGCGACGCGTCTCAGGAGACGCTGCCGAGCGATGCGGAACTGGTACGCCTGGCAAGCGACGGCATTGAAGCCCTTAACGCCCAGTATGCGACCGAGCGTGATGACGCCTTCTTCCTCTTCCACCGCCCCCGGCGGTGGAATGAGCAGGAGGGTGTGTGGATGGGCTGGGAGCGCAAACGCGGCAAGCTCGCCGAATTCAATGCGCTTTTGCGCGGGGGAGCGAAAGACCGATTCTGTGCGATCGTAGGCCAGAGCGGAATCCTCCCCAGCATCCGATTCGTCATCACGCTCGACACCGATACGCAGCTACCGCGCGACGCGGCGCGCCAACTCGTCGGCACGATGGCCCACCCGCTTAATCGTCCGCGTTTCGATCCGAAGCTCGGACGCGTCGTCGAAGGCTACGGCATTCTCCAGCCGCGCGTGGGCGTCAGTTTACCCAGTGCCGGTCGGTCCCGGTTCGCCCGGCTTTTCACCGCCGAGCCGGGCATCGATCCTTATACTCGGGCCGTTTCCGATGTGTATCAGGACCTTTTCGGAGAGGGCTCGTACATCGGCAAGGGGATTTACGATGTCGATGCCTTCGAGCAAGCTGTCGGCGCTCGTTTCCCGGAGAACCGCATCCTCAGCCACGACCTGCTGGAGGGTTCCCACGCGCGCGCCGGTCTGGTCAGCGACGTGGTCTTGCTCGAAGAGCACCCCTCCCGTTACACCGATGACGCCGGGCGACGACACCGCTGGATTCGCGGCGACTGGCAGATCACGCCGTGGATGCTCCCACGTGTTCCCGGCCCCGATGCCCGGCGCGTCGCCAACCCCATCTCGGGGCTGGCCCGCTGGAAGATCTTCGATAACCTGCGTCGCAGTCTGGCGCCGGTGGGGCTGGTGGCGCTGCTGCTGCTCGGGTGGGCTCTGCCGGGTCCGCCCCTTCTCTATAGCCTCATCGTCATCGGGATCATCAGCAGCCCAGCGATACTCACGGGGATCGTTGACCTGCTGCGCAAAGCGCCGGACCTCCCGACTGCTCTGCACCTGGAGGGCGTCGCGCGCTCGGCGGGCCGACGGCTGGCTCAGGCCGCGGTTGGGCTCGTCTGTTTGCCTTACGACGCATTCATCAGCCTCGACGCAATTGCCCGCGCCCTGGTACGCGTGCTTTTCACGCGCCGGAAGCTCCTGGAGTGGCAAACCGCGCACGACGCGGAACAGCATGCCCACGCCGGTCTGTCGGCCTTTTGCAGGTCGATGTGGATCGGGCCGATCACTGCGCTCGTCGCCGCGGCGCTGCTGGCGGTCGAACGACCCGCGATCCTGTACACGGCGGGGCCTATCTTGGGGCTCTGGCTGCTATCCCCCATTGTGGCGTGGTGGTTAAGCCGCCCAATTAAATCACGCCGACCGCAACTGCGGACCGAAGATCAGGTGTTCCTCCAGCAGGTCGCACGCCGCACGTGGCGTTTCTTCGAGACATTCGTGGGGCCGGCGGACCACCACCTGCCGCCGGACAACTACCAGGAGCACCCCACCGCAGCGGTCGCCCATCGCACGTCTCCAACCAACATCGGTTTGTCGTTGCTGACCAGCCTTGCTGCGTACGACTTCGGTTACGTCTCCGCCAGGGAGTTGATTGAGCGCACGTCGAAGACGCTTACGACGATGGGCGAGCTCGAGCGGCACCGCGGGCATTTTTACAACTGGTATGACACGCGCACGCTTGAGCCCCTCGCCCCGCGGTACGTGTCAGCCGTGGACAGCGGCAACCTCGCGGGCCTTCTACTCACGTTGGGGCCAGGACTGCTGGAACTGGCCGACGGGATGATCATTCCTCCGCGGAGCTTTGTGGGGCTCATGGACACGCTGGGCGTCTTCCTGGACGTAGCGCGCGGCCAGTCTCCTCCCCAAGATGGACTGTCCCCCGCTACGCCGTCGTCCGAGATTGTGCCTCGTTTGGAGCGGCTACAAAACGAATTGCGGATTCCGCCACTTACGCTGACCGCCGCGCGGCTGCTCTTGGAAAGCTCAGCCACCGCCGGAACGGAGTTGGCAGCAGCGGTGAGCCCTGCTTCTGACGACGAGCTGAAGTACTGGGCGCAGGCCTTCGAGCGCCAATGCCGCGACTTCCTGGAAGACCTACTTCACCTCGCTCCTTGGTGCCAGCTCCCCCCGCCGAGCGAACAGATGTGGCAACGTGGATCAGTCGAGCAGGTCCAGCGCCTGAGCGATCTCAGACAAGTGCTGCGGCGTTTGGATGACGTTCCGACGCTGCGCGACGTCGCGCAACTCAGCCCCATGCTGCTACGATCGATTGATGAGATCCTGGCCAACCTGCGCGAGCAGGGTCCGAGCACACCAGCCGCGGAGAATGCGTGGTTTACACAATTGCGGCACTCGATCGTCGAGGCCGGCCGGCGTGCCGGCGAGCGCCTGGCAGAGCTTGAGACGCTCGCCTTGCGTTGCCAGGAAATGGCAGACTTCAACTATGACTTCCTGTATGACAAGTCGCGACTGCTCCTGTCTATCGGTTACAACGTCGACCACCATCGCCTGGACCCAGGCTTTTACGACCTCCTGGCCTCCGAGGCGCGCCTCGGCAGTTTCGTCGCCATCGCCCAGGGTAAGCTGCCCCAGGAGCATTGGTTCAGCCTCGGGCGTCTCCTGACGGCAGCCGGTGGCGAATACCCGTTGCTCTCTTGGAGTGGCTCCATGTTCGAGTATCTCATGCCGCTCCTGATTATGCCCACTTTCGAGCAAACCCTGTTGGATCGAAGTTGCCGTGCCGTCGTGGAGCGTCAGATCGAATACGGTCGGCGGCGGGGAATTCCCTGGGGCATCTCCGAGTCCGGGTACAACGCCACCGATGTCAATCTCATTTACCAGTACCGCACGTTCGGCGTGCCGGGACTAGGGCTGAAGCGCGGACTGGCGGACGACTTGGTCGTAGCGCCATACGCCAGCACCCTGGCCCTGATGATTGCGCCTGAAAGGGCGTGTGCCAATCTGCGCCGTTTGGCAAGGGATGGGCTGCTCGGGGCCCACGGCTTCTACGAAGCGGTCGATTTCACGCCGGCGCGCGTGCCACGCGGCCAACGTAGCGTGGTCATTCGTTCGTTTATGGCGCACCACCAAGGGATGAGCTTTCTGTCATTAGTCGTCCCTGAAAAAGTCACTATGCGGCGGCTTGTATTGACGTGGTTCTGACGGTTATCCAGCACGCGAAGGGGTCGCGGTTGCTCCAAAGTGCGAAGCGTTGGACCAGGGACATCCATAGGGGTAGCGGGGTGTTCCAGCACCCCGCGATGCGCGCAAAAGAAAGCCACCGGAGCAGTTTCCGCAGATTTGCCGCGGCGGCTGCCAGCACGATGTTGATCGCGTCGCCTTCGAGGCCTTTCAGAAAGCAACGTCGCACGCGATGATCGCTTTTGAGGTGTCCGATTTTCGGCTCGATCGCGCTCCGACGTTTACGCCGACGTTTCTCGCTACGGGGAACGTTCCGCGATCCCTGTCCGGCAATGTGGACACGCGTCATCCCCTTGCACTTGTGACCACGATAGCCCTTATCCACGTACGCATCGGTAATCGGTGCGTTCGTGACACGCTCCACCGCTTGCAGCGTTTCCCGGAGCGTGTGCCCGTCGTACGGATTGTTCTCGAACAACTTCGCTCCCACGAACCAGTGGCTGCGGTTCGTCGTGGCGACCGCCACCTTCTGGCCGAACTCATAGCGCTGCCGCGCTTTGCCCTTGCTGATGCAACGCACATCGGGTTCGTGCCAACTGTACAGCTTGTTCGAGTCCTGGGGCTGCTGCGTACGAAGACGTTCAGCCTTCGCCAAGGCTGCGATCAGATCTTCGTCCATCTGAGGTGCTTTGCGCCGGATGTCACGGATCAACCGGCCCACCCAAGTCCGCAGCTTGCGTAACTGCCCACGCATCTGCCGGTACTTTTGGGAATGTGCATATCGACTCGCTTTCACCGAAGTACGCTTGCCAACACGCACATACGACTGCCGCAATACGATGCCGCGATCCAGCGCAACTTCGCCCAGCTTGCGGATCGCCGTGTAAAGCAGCTTCGCATCTGTGGGATGCGTGATGTTCTTTTCCTGAACCGTCGTGTCCACGTTGACCTGCCCAAGATCCTGCTTGGGTAGTTGTTTGCTGCGGACCGCTAGGTCGACCGTCTCTTTGAGTAGCAGTTCGAGACGGTCCACGCCCACGCGTTTGCGCCAGCGGCTCATACTGCTCGGGTCGATGGGCGCTTCGTGCTGCATGTGCGTGAATCCACAGAAATACTGCCAGTACGGATTCTCGATCCAGCGTTCAACGACGGATTCGTCCGACTCGTTGAACGTGTACTTGAGATAGTGCAAACCAACCATGAGACGCGTGGCTTTGGCCGGCGCACCCAGCTCTTCGCTGTAGAAGTCGGCGAAGGCGATGTCGAATCGCTCCCAGTCGATCGCATCCGCAAGTTGAAAGAGCGGGTTTTGCGGGTTGAGAATCTGGCGGAAGTGGGCCTGGAAGAGTGAAAACGCGTCGCGTGGCTGGGGTTTGGGCTTCATGGGCTCCGTCCGAGTTTGCAAGGTTCTTGCGGTCCGTCCGTGATTACCCTGCAAAGTCTACACCCAGCCGATTGCCCTTTCACCCGAAATTACCGCGATTCCCGCGTTGTCTTTAACATATTCAGGGACGACTCATTAGCCTACCTCCTGCTCGATCGTCCCATGCAGCGCCGTTTCCAGTCCGACCCGCTGTTGCGAGCCACGGAGTCCTTGCTGCAGGAGCGCGTTCCCAAGGCGGCCCCGTTTTACCCGCATGACGGTGAGGCCGCGGAATCCCGACCGCGACCCGGAGGGGCCGAAGCGACACTCCGCGTCGCCACCAATCCCCAGACTGCGGCGCCGGAGGTCCATCTCCTATCGAATGGCCGGTATCACGTTATGGTGAGCGCCGCAGGCGGCGGCTACAGCCGCTGGAAGGATCTCGCCGTCACGCGCTGGCAGGAGGATCCCACGCGGGACTGCTGGGGGGCATTCTGCTACCTCCGCGATGTGGAGCGGGGAGAGTTCTGGTCTGCGGCCCATCAGCCCACGCTCAAACAGAGCGCGGCCTACGAAGCCGTTTTCTCTCAGGCTCAGGCCGAGTTCCGCCGTCGCGACGAGGACGTTGAAACGCATACCGAAATCACGGTCTCACCCGAAGACGACATTGAGCTGCGCCGGATCAGCATCACGAACCGGGGAGTGAAGAAGCGCATCATCGAGCTGACCAGCTACGCTGAGCCCGTCCTGGCCGACGCGGCCTCGGATGCAACGCACCCGGCCTTCAGCAAGCTGTTCGTCCAGACGGAGATCTTGCCGCAGCGCCAAGCCGTGCTCTGCACACGTCGCCCGTGCTCGAGCGCCGAGCACCCGCCCTGGATGTTTCATCTGGCCGTGGTCCACGGCGCGGCGCTGGGAGAAGCCTCGTACGAGACCGATCGTTGCGAATTCGTCGGGCGCGGTCGCAGCCTCGAAGACCCGGCGGCGATGCACGTGGCGAAACTGTCCAATCGGGACGGTTCCGTGCTCGATCCCATCCTCGCGATTCGGCGCGCCGTTACCGTCGGACCCGACGAGACGATCCGAATCGACTTCGTCACGGGCGTGGCGGACACCCGTGACGCCGTGATGGCCCTGATCGAGAAGTACCAGGACAGCAGGATGGCGGACCGTGTCTTCAATCTCGCGTGGACACACAGCGGGGGCATTCTGCGCCAGCTCGGCGCTGCCGAGGTCGACGCCCAATTGTATGGACGGCTGGCGGGGGCCGTGCTCTATGCCGACCCGCGCCGGCGCGCCCTGGGCAGCCTTATCTCCCGCAACCGACGAGGGCAGTCCGGCCTGTGGGGCTACGGGATCTCTGGTGACCTTCCGATTGTGCTCCTGCGCATCAGTGACCAAGCCAATATCGAGCTGGTGAGACAGCTTGCGCAAGCCCATGCTTATTGGCGGGCCAAGGGTCTCACCGTTGACTTGGTTATTCTGAACGAGGATCAATCGGGGTACCGCCAGGTCCTTCAAGATCAAATCACGGGCCTGATCGCGGCTGGGACCGAAGCCCATCCAGTGGATCGCCCAGGTGGCATTTTCGTTCGCCGCAGCGAGCAAATCTCTGACGACGACAAGGTTCTGGTAGAGGCTGTGGCGCGCGTGATCATTACCGATACTGCCGGCACGCTTATGGAACAGGTTGAGCGTCGCGATCGCGCGGCAACCGCCGCTGCCAAGTTCATCCCGACCCGTGCGCGCCGCTCCGAAGTTCCGCAGAACCCAGGAACTTCCGAACCTGATCTGGCCTTCTTCAACGGCTTGGGCGGATTCACGCGCGACGGTCACGAATACGTCATCACGACGACAGCCGAGAACGTGACGCCTGCGCCGTGGGTGAACGTGCTGGCCAATCCCGAGTTTGGCACCGTTGTGACCGAAAGCGGGGGCGCCTATACCTGGGCCGAAAACGCCCACGAGTTCCGCCTGACACCGTGGTACAATGATCCCGTCAGCGACGTTAGCGGCGAAACGTTCTACATCCGTGACGAGGAAACCGGTCACTTCTGGTCGCCAGCGCCGCTCCCGGCACGCGGGGCCATGCCTTACACCACACGCCACGGGTTCGGCTACACTGTCTTCGAATACGCGGAAAACGGCCTTTCATCTGAGCTGTGGACCTATGTCGCCATCGACGCCCCCGTGAAACTCTGTCGGCTGAAGATCCGCAACTCGTCCGGCCGTGCTCGCCGCTTGTCGGTGACTGGTTTCGTCGAATGGGTCTTGGGGGGACAGCGGTGGAAAAACGCGCTGCACATCGTCACGGAGCTGGATCCGCAGACCGGAGCGGTTTTGGCACGGAATCCCTACAACAGCGAGTTCCCCGAGCACATCGCGTTTTTCAGCATCAGCGAGCCGCAGCGGACCGTCACGGCTGACCGCACGGAATTCCTTGGCCGGAATGGAACCCCTGCCGACCCCGCGGCCATGGGCCGCGCCGCACTTTCGGGCAAGGTCGGGCCGGCGCTCGATCCATGCGCGGCTCTGCAAGCCGTGATCGAGCTGGTCGACGGTCAGGAGCGCGAGGTGATTTTCATCCTCGGGGCGGCCCACGATGCCACCACCGTAAGCACTCTCATCGGCCGTTTTTGTGACCCCGCCGGAGCGCGTCAGGCTTTGGAGAGTGTGTGCGACTACTGGAATCGCACGCTCGGTGCTGTCTACGTTGAAACCCCTGATCCGGCCGTGAACTTCCTCGTCAATGGATGGCTGCTTTATCAGACTCTGGCGTGCCGTTTACACGGTCGCAGTGGGTTCTACCAGTCAGGCGGCGCGGTCGGCTTCCGCGACCAACTCCAGGATGTCATGGCTCTGGTGCACGCTGAGCCACGCCTATTCCGTGCGCACCTGCTTCGTTGCGCGGCACACCAGTTCCGCGAAGGAGATGTGCAACACTGGTGGCACCCGCCACTGGATCGGGGCGTGCGCACACGAATATCCGATGACTACCTGTGGCTGCCCTACGCCGTCTGCCGGTATGTTTCATGCGTGGGCGATACCGGCGTGCTGGACGAGCGTGTTCATTTTCTGGAAGGTCGCCCGGTGAGACCGGAGGAAGAGAGCTACTACGACCGGCCGGTGCGTTCGGAGGAATCCGCGACGCTCTACGACCATTGCGTCCGTGCAATTAACAACGGTCTGAAGTTCGGCGCGCACGGTTTGCCACTCATGGGTTGCGGCGATTGGAATGACGGGATGAATCTGGTCGGTTGCCAAGGCAAGGGAGAAAGCGTGTGGCTGGCCTTCTTCCTCTACGACGTCTTGATGCAGTTCAGAGAGATCGCGCGGCGTCGCGACGACGTCGCTTTCGCAGAGACTTGCGAGACGCAGGCTGCCAAGCTCCGTCAGAGCATCGAGCAACACGCCTGGGACGGACAGTGGTACCGGCGTGCGTATTTCGACAACGGCGAACCGTTGGGTTCGGCTACCAGTCCAGAGTGTCAAATCGATCTGCTCCCGCAAAGTTGGTCGGTCCTTTCTCGCGCCGGGGATCCGGCGCGCGCGCGAGCCGCGTTGGATGCCGTCGACCACCGCCTCGTCCGCCGCGATCTGGGCCTTGTTCAGCTTCTGGATCCACCCTTCGACCGATCTCCCCTGGATCCGGGCTACATCAAGGGCTACGTGCCGGGCGTGCGGGAAAACGGGGGCCAGTATACACACGCCGCCGTGTGGACCGCCATGGCGTTTGCGGCCATCAGCGACGGCGACCGTGCCTGGGAGCTGCTGTCACTTATAAACCCGATCAGCCACAGCCAGACTCTGGATGCGGTCCAAACCTACAAGGTCGAACCTTACGTCGTCCCCGCCGATGTGTACAGTAATCGCCAGCATATCGGCCGGGGGGGCTGGACATGGTATACGGGCGGCGCCGGCTGGATGTACCGTCTTCTCACCGAGTCGCTACTGGGCTTGCGGCTGGAAGTGGACCGCCTTCATCTGGAGCCTGTCCTGCCGGGCGCGTGGAAATCACTCAAGATCCACTACCGCTACCGCGAGACGTTCCACCACATCAGCATCCGTAACAACGGGGGTAATACCGTGAAGCGGATTGTCTTCGATGGCCTGGAGCGTGCCGACAGGACCATCCCACTTCTCGACGACCGTCAAGAGCACAATGTGGACGTGGACATCGGCTGAAATAGTGACACGCCGGTGCTCCCCGGCACGGCCTCAGCTCGTCGGTGTTTGACCCCGAAGGCTCTGGTCCATTGAGAGCCCAGGAACGCCACTTCCCACCGTGCCCAGGCCGCCGCTCCGACCGGTGGGCCGACGGAGGAAACCGTGCGTCCGTCCCGCCGCTCTCGGCGGCGTTTGTCGTAAACCGCGTGAGAAAATGCGATTACGCTCCTGAGCACCTGCGTGTCCTGCACAGGCTCACTAGCGACCCACGCGGTTGCCAATGCTCCCAGGTCACAGGCCGGGCGCAGTTGCAGATCAGTTGCAGCAGGGCGAGGACGAGATTGCTCGCTCGGCCGTCGGTCGGGCTGGCAGATGGTTCGCCAATCGGTCTCCCGCTCCGGCGGGGCCGTCCTTCGGCGTGGATCCGCCGCATTATCCGGGTATCCTCCGGTGTGCGGTGTGCCAATTTCGATCGATGATTCCTCGCCCGCCACTCGGCTCCGTGCCTGCGCTTCTGAGCCCGGGCACGACGGGCCGGGGTGTGTGCGGAACCGCTACGTGGATTTCTGCCACATCCGCAGGTAATCGTCGAGGAGCTTCGGGCTTTCCCAGTACGCCGGGATCATGCTCATCTGGTGGTCGACGAACCGCCTATCGCGATCTGATCGTTCGTAGTTCTGGAACGCGTGGAACGCCGTGCACACCGCGTTTCGAATGATCGGGTTGAGCTGCTTCATCTGCTCATCGGATAGGTGCTCGCAGTGGAAGTCCTCCATCGCGTTGCGGATGACGATGGCGATGTAGCGTGCGAACTCCTTGGTCCCTTCTTCCGGATCCGGGATCTGGTCATCGGCCATCGAAGTGTCCTCCACCACAACAAGACGGGAGCACCGCGACGAATGATACCACGCGACCTGCCGGCGCGGGATCCGCTGGTCTCTCTCGCGGGCGCACAGCGGATCACGGGACGCTGCCTTGTGATTGCTCGCACTGATACACGACGTCCAGCTTGTGTGGCTGGCATTCCTGGGCGGGATTGCCCGCTCTTGGATTCGCAGCCTCGTGGAAACGTGATTGGCTACTTGACGCAGCAATAAGCCACCAATAAGCTACTTCAGTGAAAGGCGGTGATTCATCATGCTCACGCTCAGCCCGGGACGACTGCGGGACCTTTCGCTCCCGATCAGCACCAGTTGGCTACTCGCCGATTGCATGGAAGCTCGCGGCAAGCAGGACCTGTGGATGCGGCAGAAGCCGGAAGTCATCGAGGCGCTTCGCGAAGTGGCGATCATCCAGAGCGTCGAATCGTCCAACCGCATAGAGGGAGTGACGGTCGCGTCCGACCGCCTGCGGCCTCTCGTGCTGGGACGGGCGAAGCCACGTGACCGCTCGGAGGAGGAGCTGGCTGGCTATCGTCGTGCACTGGAGTGGATCTTCACTCGCAAGCGCAATGTCGCGGTCACGCCAGCCGTCATTCAGCACCTGCACAAGCTCGCGCAGCAGGGAGCAGGAGACTCCGGCAAGCTGAAGACTCGCGACAACGAGATCATCGAGATTCTGCCGACGGGCGACCGTCGCGTTCGCTTCAGGCCGACTCCCGCCAAGGACACGCCACATGTGCTGGAGGAGCTGTGCGGCTCCTATGAGCAAGTCTGTGGGGATGAGGTGCTTCCACCGCTGCTAACGATCGCAACGTTCGTGTTTGATCTGCTGTGCATTCACCCGTTTCGTGACGGTAACGGCCGCGTATCGCGTATGGCGACAGTCCTGCTGCTTCTGCAGCACGGATTTCAGGTCTGCAGGTTCATCAGCCTGGAACGATTGACCGAAGAGCGGAAAGAAGACTACTACGCCGTCCTGCAGCAGTGCTCTGACGACTGGCGCCACGGCAAGAACGAGATCGTACCGTGGTGGAACTTCTTTCTCGGGACCATCCGGAGTGCGTATCGGGCGTTCGAGGAGCAGGTCACATCGTCGAACGCTCGACTGGGAAAGACGGAGTTGGTGCGACAGGCCGTACTCGCGCAGCCGGATGCGTTTACCCTGGCCGACATCGCTGCGCAGGTACCCGCCGCCAGCCGGCAGTTGATCAAGAAGGTGCTGGCAACTTTGAAGATGGAGGGCCAGGTAGAAGTCGTCGGCCGTGGTCGCGGGGCGTATTGGCGCGTGCTTCGCTGATCGCTGCACATCTGGAGACGACGCCAGCGCACGTGAGCCTCATCGACGTGCTCCACCTGCCGCGGCACGGCCTGGACCGCGTGACGGCGGCGGTGATGGTGGTCAACCCGGATCGGCCGGGACGAATTCACCCGCGGATGGTCAGACGCCAGCTACTCCAATACTCGCGATCGACAAGGCCGCGAGCGATGTTGAAGCGGGAGTTAATGAACACCGGCGGTGGTCAACTCAATGGGGTTCGTCGGGGTGACCAACTTCTGACCAACTCTGCAAGCCGGACGTCGTTCTTGGCCTTTCTCAGCAAAAAGACCCGAACTCGTAAGCCCAGGCGTGGAAAGCACCTCGAATCAAAAGCGGGCGATCGGATTCGAACCGACGACGTCCAGCTTGGGAATTCGGTGCTCAGCGCGCAAACCCTGTTCCCACAAGGGTTTATATCGCGTCTTTCGGCCAAAAACGAGGTTTACAAGTGGGTAGCTAGTCACTGACAACTCGATAACTAGTCACCACCAAGTGACGACTGACCAACTCAGTGACCAACTCCTGGAGACGTACATGGCCTAGAATCACCCGAACTTCGGCGTGGAGACGGCTTGACCCGGCCCCAACCGGGTCTTAGGCGTGTTTGCGGAAAGGGACGGTAGCTACCCCTTTCAGCAAACGCAATGGAGCGAGAAGAATGGCGGTCGTGACCGTGGAAGACTGGGTCGACGCCTTGCAGGCACCGGGGAGGTAGACGTTTCTCCGCGCCGAGGCGATCAGCGACAGCGGCCAATCCGCCGGAAGCGCGTCGTGAAGGTCAGGAGCTACTTCTACGTGATCGTGCCGCTTGAGTACCTCCATGCCGGCGGCCCACCTCCTCCCTGGTTCATCGACGATCTGATGAAGGCGATGGAACGGCCAGACACAGTACATTGTGCCGGGTAAAGACGTGTCGTATATTGTGATATGTACCGCGAAGGCCAACGAACAAGGGCACTTTCGGCCTATGTTTGAAGCAGAACAAGATGAGTGACAATGCTCGCAAGATCGCATCGTACTCGGCACTTCTCGTTGTTGTCTTGACAGTGATTCCGTTTCTCGCCGGTTGCAGTGAGAAGATGAGATCCCAATACACCCTCAAGAACATGCTCATTGGGGCGGGCATCGGGATCGTCGTCACGTTTATCGCCGGATTGGCACATGGGAAGAACGGTGACGACAAGCGATAGCCGCTCTGTCAGCTGCAACGCACACGATCTTGGCGGCAACTGGCAGGCCGCTGAAGAACCGGCCATTTCGACACATCCGCTCTTGCGGGTCAGGTACAAGAAGGTATACGCGTCACGGAGAATGAACAATGCGCCGTCGAGTGGATATCCAGGGGGTCATGTTTCACGCCTTCCAGATTGAGGATGTTGTGCCGGCCGACCGTCCGCTACGACGTTCTCCAAGGGGGTTCCGCGGGCAGCTCACTCCGGCGGGTGCAACCATCGGCGGCGCACGAATCTGCGAGTCGCACGAGTCGGGCACTTTTGTACTGCTGACTCCTGCAACGGACCCGAATCAGGGGGCAGGTCAAGTGGGGTTAGCCCCGAAGCGAGCGTCAAACCGGCGGCTCCATGATGGAAGCGTCACCCTTTGGGATCCTAGATTCTCGCGGTAAGATGGCCGCCGGAGATGTGCTGGGTGGTGAAGAATCCTGGGTTGACGTGACGTACTGGCGAACAGACACGTCGAATCGATTGGCGAAGCAAAGCAAACGCCGCTGAAGAGCGCCTTCAGGCAAAAGGACGAGGAGCCTCAAGAATGGCCGCAGAAATACCAGATTGTGAGAGAGCTGCCCGAAAGGAAGTGCTCGACCATTCGACGCAGGAAGGGCCTCCTGAAATACTCCTGCGGATAGACAAGGCGCTGTTTCCAAGCACAACGGAGCCACAGAAGGTCTTGCTCGGGCAAGCTTTGTTCACGGGCCGAGGTTTGTATTTCTTGGGGCTCGCCGAACTGGACCCAGCTAAGATGGAGGCTGGAACTGGTGCTGCCATTGCATCGGGGGCAGCGGGTGGGTTGATCTACGGCTCACTGATGCTGGCACAACTTGACAGGCAAGCTCGTTCTGCTGTCAACTCCGCCGCGAATAGCTGCTACAAGCAAGCTAGGAACTCAATAGAGGGAGCATCACTGGAGGAGCAATTCCTGCGAGCACCCCTGTCGAGCCACTTCTTTGCACGTTCGGAAATCAAGAACCAGAAAGTACTTTCTGGCGAGCCACCTCTGATCACGACTACGTACGGGGACATGACATTTCCCGAGGCTACCGAAGCAGAACGTGAGGTGATTCCGGCATGGTGGGATCAGTTGAGATGCGGATGTGTTCAGGACTGTGTCGCGGACTGGACAGAGGCCAAGGCCATTCTGCACTTGAGATCTACTCAAAAACTTGACGACGAGGGATTTCGGGCATTTCTCGCAAAGCTGAACGCTGATACTAACGCGACGGCGCCTTGGGTTCAGAAGCTATTCAGCGGACTCTATGTTGATCATTACATGGCCTTCATCAAGCAAGTCGCAGCAAGCGGTGAGTTCGAACAGCTCCTCAAGAGTGGGAGCGCGAAGATGTTAGCTGTGACCAACACCAGGATTCTCGGCTCACTAACGGCATTACTCCTTACACCAGTGGCATGGGTTGGGTATTGGCTAGCCTTCGTTCGAGGGAACGAGGACCCCAAAATGCTCAACATAATACTGCTCTTGGCCGTTGGCGGATTCCTTATGATCAAGGCACTAGCATGCCTTGGGCAGGCTCTCGCATACCGTACGCGAACGCTTCGAGCTATCCGCGAGGCCCGGTGACAGCGTGCACAACCGCGAGGTACTGGTCGCTAGCTTAGCTAGAGACCGAATGAAGCACATGAGACGCACCTTGCTGGAGATATAACCCAAAGTTGTGGATGGTGACAGGATAGAAAAGCAGCGTACCCTTGGTGTTGTCAAGACACCGAACCGCCCACGCGGGCAGAAGGAGTACGCCAGATGAACGGTACCACGGAAGCGCTGGCCTTGCCAGCCGCAGGATCGAAAAACGTTTTGACTGCCGTGCTGCGTGATGGTGCTCAGCAGTTGCTCACCCAGGCGATCGAGGCTGAGGTGGCGTGCTGGATCGAGACGCACAAGGATGTCGTGGACACCGACGGCTACCGCGCCGTGGTCCGCAACGGACACCTGCCCACGCGCTCGATCATCACCGGCGTGGGCGCCGTCCAGGTCACTCAACCGCGCGTTCACGACCGCCGGCCCGACGATGCCCTCGATGATCACGGCCAACCAGTCGAACGCTTCCGGTCGAAGATCCTCCCGCCATACCTGCGGAAGACCAAGAGCATCGAGGAACTCATCCCGTGGCTCTATCTCAAGGGGGTGAGCACCGGCGATTTCACCGAGGCCCTGCAAGCGCGGCTGGGCCCCAATGCAACCGGGCTGTCAGCCACCACGGTCACGCGGCTGATGAGCAGTTGGCAAAAAAATCACCAGGCGTGGAGCAAGCGATCGCTCGCCGACCAGCAGTTCGTGTACTTCTGGGCGGACGGCGTTCACTTCAACATCCGGCTCGAAGAAGATCGCCAGTGCATTCTCGTGCTCATGGGCGCCACCGCCGAGGGCAAGAAGGAGCTGATTGCGGTGGCTGACGGGTATCGGGAAAGCGAGCAATCGTGGCGGCAGTTGCTGTTGGGCTGCAAGCAGCGTGGGCTGACGGTGGCTCCGAAGCTGACGTATCGCCAACCTGGTTGCGGGGGTCTTTGCTGCTGGGCCATGGAAACACGTCGGCGACGGTCATCGCCTGGCTTGCGTGGGCGTTTGCGGCTGGCCTCGGTGACTCGGCGGCTGGTGATCTTCAGTGCGTCGCAGATCGGGCCGAAGGCCTCGCGCAGGTAGTAGATGTCGGTCTGGGCGCTTTTCGGCGTTTGGACGTGTCTGATGTGGTCCACGTATGCCGTCAGAACATCGGCGATTGGTGTACGTGTCGGGAAGGGTAGATCGGCGCCACCGAGCGGCCAGTCTGGCTTGATTCTCCGAGACACCAGCGTCGTTCTCGCTTGGGTCGAGTGGACCATCCGGTTATAATTGCGGTTTGAGGCCTAATGAACCGGAAGAGACCCGGTTTGGCTTGGGTGCCGGCCGTGCTCTCGCAGTAGTGACGACCCCATGCCCGAGGAGCCGGACGGCGTTTCCCCAGATTCCAGTCTCTCTGCCTCGCAAGGCAGGGGACGCGGTACCGGGTGGCTCGCGGCCGGTCAGTGCTTACTATGAAATGGTCCCTGCACGGCAGGCAGCAAGAAGAGAACGATCCCGTCCGAGATCGTTAGCCGCTTGCCGTTGGGAGTCGGCTCATGAACACGCGGACGAACGCAGCGCTTGTCGGGATCGTCATCGCCTTCCTGACCAACGGGACGGACTCGGTGCATGCCGGGCAGCGGGGTGTCCCAGGCCCACCCTCCGAGGTTGTGGACAGCTTGCTTCAGTCTGATTGGCCTGCCCTGATTGCCACCCTTGAGACCAAGGACGAGTTGGTCATCGACCCGTCAGCCCGCATACTCATGGCGTTCGCGTCCATGGCCACAAACCGTAGCGATGAGGCCCACCTTCTCTTTCAGTCCCTCAGTAGTGAGGAAGAGCTCGCATGTCACCTTGAGTGGGCGAGGTCACTTGCCGAAGCACATCCTCAATCCGGCACCGCGCGTCTGATGTTGGCCGACGCAAATGCGCGATGTGGGCGATACGAGGAATCCCTGGCAGAATTCAACCACTGTGTGCTTAACAAGCAGTCGCAGGGGATTGCCTTGCTCGGGCGCGGAATGCTGTACGCAGCTCGCGGGCACGATTCTCGCGCCTTGGTCGATCTTGTCGAGGCAACGCACCAGAGTCCCAATCTCTCTGAAACATGGCTGACACTTGGTCTCTTTTACTTACACCTCAATGCTCTAGATGGCGCAGAACAAGCGCTACACAACACCCACCGCCTAGACGAACACTCGGCCCTAGTAAGCGTCGCCCTAGCCATTGCTGAGAGTCGAAACGGAAAACACGAAACGGGGATTGAGCGACTGAGCAGAGCACGCTTCCGTGCGCCGGCGTTCCGCTGTTTGATTGAGCACACCTCCCACGTTATGTCATCGCGCGCCGTGGAGATGAAGGATGCTCGACGCCTTCTTGAAGGGCACGGTACAAGCGTTGGCGCACCTGCACTCACGCAATACCCGTCCTTAGGACCAGCAGCTGCAATGACACGGACATCGCATGCTCACGTTCCGATGAAGGCCAAGCCAGGTGACCTTGTCGTCAGGTGGCAGGCGGGGGAAGAGAGTACGTTTGGGGCGCTATTCAAGGCCGGAAAGCTCTTGGTGCCGCACGTCGGCCTTCTGGGTCGTGACGGTTACGTATATGAGTTGCGGATCGATGACACGACCGACGGAAAGCATGGAAGGATATACCGAAGTCGCTTGGACGACAAAGGCCGATTCCCCGAGGCTGGCTTCTTCTCTGTGTTGGCGAGTGACATTCCTGTCAAGTATCATGGACATGACACAACGTTTGCTGAGCTTCCTACGCTCGTCAAGCAGCAGATGCGTGACACGATTGTAGATACGGCGGAACGATACGTTGGCTCTGACACTGGCAAGTACCGCCTCGCCGAAGCGCTAGTCCCCGCGATTAGCTCGCAGCACTGCGGCGACGCCGTGAACAGGGTTCTCTCCGAGTCCTTCCAGCAGCATGGATTGACAGTCCAGCGTTACAAGGGCTGGTCTGCGTTCACCATGGATCGTAGAGGGCTCGTTGATGCGGAGATCGGGGATTGGATGAGGGAGGACTGGCTTACCCAGGGACGCCTCAGCAATCCGATCGAGTACAAACGTCGGCTTAGTCGAGTCAGCGCGCCAGATACACGCTCAACGGGCATCGCGCTTTCCTCCGAGCTGGAAGCACACCAGACTCGCCAACTACTAATTGGCACGGCCTTTGAGGTGCCACACTCGCCGCCTCGCGCCTGGGAATGGGAACACCGCTCTGATACCAACTCGCGGCCGTCCACGTTGACCCTGGGCATCAACGATGCGAGTACAGACCAAGCAGATTTCGTTACGAGTGTTCTTACGAATGACTCGCGCGGCTGGATGAAGGCCAATGCCTTCGATGCCGCTTTCAGCCTTGCAGACAGCTATGCGGACCTTCACGGGGGATTCTCGGGTTTTGTGTGGGATGAGTACCGAGTGTTGCAGCCCAGCATAGGCGCGGCGCAGGATTATTTCCAACTGATGCGAGAATCACGGAAACACGACACTGCCGCGTGGCAGCATGATACGATGCAATTCGGTCTGTCACTATGGGGGAAGGGCTCTCGCTCCTCCGCAGCTAGCGACTTGGCTGGGTACGCGGGGCACGCATGGGCGTTTTCTGAAGATCTACGTAGAGGTATGAACACCGTAGACAATATCCGGCGAGCATGGAGCCTTCTCGACGTCCCATCTTCTGAGTCGGTGTTTTTGAGCCATACTGACTACGAGCGTGGGAGAATCACGGCATTTGACCCAGGTAGTCGCGGTGGTTCTGCTGTGGAATGGACTTTCACCGACAGGAGTTACTGGCGGTTGCCATTCACTGAACGGGAGCGCTCAGGGATTTTTCCAGGTCCCATCATCCGGACGGAGTTCCAAGGAAACGCGGTGTCGTATCGAGACGAACAGAGGCTGCCACGAGGGCATGTGAGCGATATCGGTATCAGAAGGGCAGAGACCCACGAGGAGAGATATAATCGATTCGGATTCGCGTCGCTAGGGTCTTTCAAGACGACGCGCCTAACCCACACGTCGTACCGTTACCAGTTCGACGGAGCCCAGGAACAGAGTGCCATCGAGAGAGCGTTGGCTCGCGAGCGATACGGTAACCACTCGCTAGCCAGGCAACCCAGTGTGAAGGCGAAGACGCTGGGGGTGCCCGCCATGCCCGGCCGCCGGACTGAATTCCACAAGAGCCCAGAAACCTATTCTCTTGCTCTATCCGCTTCGGTGGCTACAGGGACCGTGGCTGACGAAGGCCGACAATTGGAGTTGAGGACGCCCGACCTGCCGAAGGCGGCTCGTCGCCGTGATGAATTTGGTGCCGTTGGCGATGCGCTGTTCTTCCCGCCACCTCCGCCGCCACCCCCTCCGCCCCCTCCGCCCCCGCCTGACGGAGGAGGTGGAGGTGGGACGCTGGCACTCCCGCGAAGTATCATCCAGAAGGACGCCGGTTCACAGGGTGAACTTGGAAGGAATGGCCCAAGTCGTCCGCAAGGTGTGCTAACGGCCACAATTGGCGACGCTTGGGTGGACGAAGGCAATTGTGAATTCTGGATCGTGTTCACGCTTGATTACTCGGAGTACGTTCGTCGCGAGCCAGAGGAGAACGAGTGATTACAGGTCGCCAATACTGCGTTGTGGTCGTTTTGATCGGTGTTCTTGCGAGCCTAACCGTGTACCTGGCCGGCTCTACAAGAGGCCTACGTACACGCGCCTCACAGAACGAGTTCCCTATCCCTGGCTCCGTTGCCCTCGGTGCACTCCATGAAGGGCCTCAGGAGCCGGCCGCGCCAGCGACTTTTGAGTCGGGCCCAGCCGTAGGCCGTGGAGAACGCTTGGTCAAGGTTCCAGCGCCCGGTGAGTACGTTGCGTTTTCCTTGGGCGCTGCGGAAAGACTGCTGAGGCAAGAGGGGAAGGCCACTGCCCTGCCCACACGGGATCCACTGCTTGTCTGCTTGGGAGGGATCAACAAGGTGCTAGGGGTGGTGTGCGACGTGGACAACGATGACTTGATTGTGGTTGGCCATCATGACCCCGAGCGCGAACCGCTGACAATTGATGATCTCGCAATCGCGCTGCGATCTCGCTTCGTCCACCATGAATGGCCCCTTGTAAGCATCGACGCACCTCCGGATGTGCTGTCTGCGCGTACACAGAGCGTTCGGTTTGAGGGAGGCATCGAGAACACGCAGTTTGGCGCCGACCTCCTTGATGCCGACTTTCGCATGAAACGGTTTTCGATGGGTCTGGAGAAAACGGGCGTTCCCGGTCTCGTCAACCGGTGGGACAAGAGCGTCGAGTTGCTGCAGAGCGGACAAATGAATAAAGGAATCGGCGTCCTTTCGAGGTACTGGTTCTGCCCAATTCTGCCTAGCATCAGAGTGCGCGACGATGTTGCATCGATCGGTGGGCTTCGGGTCGGCCTGCTGACGGAGGTTATGCAGGTCTGGGTTGACGGCCGAGCATTCCATAATTCGGATCAATTCGATGATCAGCCATCGAGAGAATTCGCCACGGCTGTCACGGCGAGGTTTAACGATCTGGCGAGGAAGCACAGATCTTTCTCTCGCCTTCAAGGACTTCTTGAGTTGGTAGCCCTTGCCAAGGCCGTTGAGGAATTGCGCGTGTTGCCTGATATTACATACTGGCTCGGCGTCTTCTCTGTTAAAGAGATCGACCTTCCCGCTACTCTGGCAGTTCTCTGGCGCGAAGAGGAGGTACAATACGAGCATGATGGCAAGCAGGTCCGGGGACCACTTGTCCTCGCGGGAGGCGTCGAGCTCAAGGCGCTTGCCCTGCGCGTCAAGGCAGGCGACGTAACAGCCCTTCGCTCGGCCGTTTTGCAGACTCGCCCTTCGTCAACTTCGCTTGCGTGGACTTTTATTGTGGATGACTGGGTCATACCCACCGACAGGAAGTCGGTAGAGAGTGCCGACTTCGTCCAGCTCTTGGCGCATGCTGGCTATCTCCAGCGCCAGAAGCAGTTCACTGCGGCAGAAGAGCTGTATGCCAAAATGCTGCAGATGGCGCCAGATTTCGCCCCCTTGCTCAGAGACCTAGGCGCCCTACGAGAGGAGATGGGAGACCTGCAGGGAGCGTTGGAAGCACTTGACAATGCCGTTGAGTGCGACCCTTCTTCGGCCACGGTTTACGCTAACCGCGCAACGATCCACGGACGAAGGAAGGACTTCCAAAGGGCACTGGCTGACCACAACAAAGCCATTCACCTCAATCCGCAGCTTGCGAAATGCTACGTTGATCGGGGTGTGACATACGCCAGCTTGCATCAGCCCGATGATGCGGTTGCGGACTTCACCAAAGCCCTTGAGATCAATCCATTCATCAACCAAGCCTACTATAACCGCGGACTGGTCTTGGGACGCGACAAAGGGCAGCACCAGCAGGCCGTGCTAGACTTCACTCGAGCGATTGAGATCAACCCGGCATTCGACGCGGCGTATAGCAACCGCGGCATTAGCAATTTCGAGCTCAACAAACACCAAGATGCCATTGACGACTTTAACGCAGCCATACAGCTCGATCCCGCGGAGCCGCGCGCATACTATGGCCGCGCATTAGTTGAGGCTACTCTCGGTAAGGAAAGCGAAGCGTACGCCGATTACCGCAACGCGGTAAGGCTCGGAATGAGTGTGCCATATGGGCACGAGGCTTTTCAAGCCATTCTGCCAGCCGGGTGGCAAATCACTCGGAATCCGGAGCCTGGCCTTGATGTGAGTGCGACGTGTGAGGATCTACCTGACACCTATTGGGGGTTGCACTACCAAGTAATGCCGTCATCTGCAGGCGACCCACCTTCCGACCCGCGCCAACTGCGGGCCATGGAACGGCAGTTTGACACTGCAGCCCGCCAGAACCTAGTACGGCCTCGGCAGGCTGAGTTGGACCCCTACCAGCCCCCCGGCCGCGTGCTGTTCAATTTAGCATACGTACATGCGAACAGCGGCCAAGAGCAGTTTACGCAGTTTTTGTACTCCTACAGAGACGGGATTGTTTATGTATTTCGTGTCAGCTATCCGCTGTTGGACGCAACGCCATCTAGGCTCGCGATTGACTCCATATTCCACACGTTTGTTCCCAATCCTGGCCTCAAGGCAAGGAGCGTGACGCGAGAGGAGGCTCTTCGGACCATTCGGACGTCACTCGAGGGCTTTGTACAGTCACTGCCGGAAGACTGGAGGGCCGAGCTCCTCGGTGTGAGTATCGGGGATGAAGCGGACCTTGCTATCAGCCTGTGCTTTCAGAGGAACGACATTCGCACAATTGCATCTCGTGCTTGTTCTGTATTTACGGGGGAGGGGCAATTGACGGACGACGTGGAGAGACTCGTGTTCTACGCTGGTCAGGCGATGGGTGTTGCATTCGCGGACGGCACGAGAACCCGACCACCCGTTGCACAGTATGCAGTTGTCATACAGACGAGCGGCGGACGGCACCTGTGCAAAATTTCTGTGGCGGCTGCGAATCTGGCCCAAATGATCGGCGGCGCGCCTAACGGTGCTGATGCCCTTCGTGCTTATCGTTGTGACTAGGCCAATAGCGAGCACATTACCACTTTGAACACAGGACCCACGTATCGAAGACCCAGTGAAAGGCGGGCAGTATGTCAGAAAGAACCACCAATCACCAAGACCAATGGCATTCGGGTCGCTGTGCTCAATGTGGTATCGAGACGCGCGTTATTGACGGTATTTGCAACGACTGTTACTACGACAGCCAGGACAGCGACCCTACGAAGCCACCATCCGCCAAACACTCCAATGCAGGCAACGATGCACGTCCCGCTAGCGCGCAAATGCGGCGAAGTATCGGATCTGGTATTGGGGCGGCTCTCATAGCTGCCGTGGGAGTCGGGAGTGTGACCGTCGCTGCGTTTCAGGTGATTGTTCTGGGGCTGTACATCGTCTCGGTCAGGGGAGGGCATTCGCCCAGCGATCTGCCGTCGCTGTGGCCCAATCTACGGCACGCCCTGATCCTGCTGGGCATGTTCCTAGTATCCGCGTGGCACGGCGCCCTCTTTAGGTTCGTTGACGTTAGGTCAACCTCAGGGAAGGACGCGTGGATGTGTTTCGCTTACTTGCTCGCGGCGGCGGTGCCGTTTGGCGCGTTCGCGCTTATTGGAGAACTTGCACGAACGATGAAGACGAGCGGCACAGGCAACGCCGTGATGACTTCCCTAATCATTTTTGGCACTTGGCCGTCGGTGTCTCTATGGCTGCTTAACAAGCTTGGTAAGCTGCTGCGTAGGAGACATCGCCCGCGGCGCCACAGATAGTGCCTACACGTACCACGACGGGGCACGGCGTAGCACGAGTATGCGTAAGAATCGGGCGCGCGAAGTTCAGCCCAATTGCGTTAAGGCGAAGAGGGGCGCGCGCTATCTTGTGCCTTTAAGAGACGGACAATTTCGCCGTGGCCTCGCGCGTGCGCCAACTGCGTCATGGTCTGGCCATCTGGACTTGTAACCGAGGCATCCGCACCGTGATCGAGAAGCAGTTTTGCAGGAGTAACATGCCCGAGCAAGATTGCCGTCATCAACGGGGTCATGTTGCCCTGAGCCATTGCGTTTGGATTTGCACCGCAGCCGAGCAGCTGCTGCGTGACAATGGCGAGGTTCTTTAGCACAGCAGAATGCAGAGGCGTGATCCCGGTACTTATGGGGATGTTGACGTCTGCCCCTCGTTCGAGCAGACTCCTAACTATCTCGTTGACCGTAGCCTCGGAGGTGAAAGCGCCCTCGTCGAAACCGCGGAAGACGCCGTGAAGAGGACTTTCTCCTAGAGAACCACATCTGACGTTGGCATCGGCCCCGCGATCGAGCAACAGGACGCAAGCCTCACGATGCCCCGAGTACGCGGCGACGTACAGTGGGCTGCGATCTTCCCCATCTCTCGACTCCATGTCGGCATCGGCATCTAGCAGAAGGTGCATTATCTCGGGCTGGCCGCGGCCACTAGCAAGATGCAAAGGCGTATCGCCAGATCTAGATGACTTATTCACATCGTGGCCGTCGCTAATGAACGCCTTGGTTCTCTCTACATCACCTCTAGTCGCAGCTTTATGAAGAGTCGTTGCTCCGAACGAAGCTGTGCGGTGTGGTGCTGTAGCCCCCCAGAACGCCCTGATCGAAGCAATCAACCCGACAACAGACACGACAATGAGCCCTGCCGAAATCCAGCCGTACGTCGCGAGTTGACCCTTCATGGATGCATATGCGATGTGGAGTTCCTTGCTACCCATGACCTTGAGTGCAGCCTGAGTATCTACGGAGCGACTCACCGTCTTGGAGACAAACCGGCCAGCTAGACGGTCGCCCTCGAAATCCTGTACCGGAGCAGTTATGTCCATCTCGACACGGAACGTCAGCGTCTTTCCATAGAGCGAATCGTTCTTGGGAACTCGAAATTCTAGGTGGGGCGTGCAGAGACGATTGTTCGTCTCAGCATCTGGGCTCGGCACCGGGTACTGTGTCACAAGATCCTGGGGAGACCAGTCGACATCACCGACTGGTGTAATGCTCGTAACTCTCCCACCCCACAATCCGCCCTGGGTGAAGGTCTTTTCGGTAAGTTCCACGTGGATTGTGATCAGGTCGCCTGGGCCGACCAGTGCGGGATCAGTATTGCTGTTGAGGTACTCGTCGAAGTCTTCCGAAGCCACACCTATATTGGACTCAACAATACTCGCCCTTGTCATCGCAAGGTAGATCCCAGCAATCAGCACGCTGATCGCAAGGACCATCGCAATGGCGCTATTCCGGGTCCTGGTGCGAGCACCACTCTGGTGTGGCACTGCTTGATCTGGCATCGCCGTTCTCCCACACTGGTGTTTAGCCGGACACGTATCAGTTGTCGGTTTTCAAGCCGTCACGCCACGGGGACGGACTACTTGATCCAATCTAAAAGGCACTCTGTCAGTGCGGACTGCCCCATCTTGCCTGCTCCGGGGGGCGCTCCCGCACCCGATGCCTGGAGAAGACACCAGCAATCCCGCGTCCGCGCAGCAGCAACGTCCTCACGCACCAACCGCTAACCTCCGGCCAACTGGCCGTGTGGTGCCGTCATTCGGCGACATGACACCTAGTCGCTTCAAGCACGCCTTCTAGCCGCGTACCGACAAGCGTTTTGTGGATCTGTTTTCAAGGCGCCATCACCCGCTCTTCAATTGCCTCTGCCGCTCATCATCTGCCACCTTCTTGGCCTCGCTGAGCAGTGGAAAGAGAAACGGCAGACTATTGTGCATCCATGCATACAGGACGCCACCCAAGATTGCACCCATTGCGAGAGGCAGTGCAATCATACCGACGTCGCTCTCATCGTAGAGACTCATCGAATTCAGGCATGCGTAGCCTGTGGCGCATAACGCAACGCCGACCGCTACAATCGTTGCTATCGACTTACCCCGCTGCCAGGTCTTTGGAGTGTTAGCTACAGCTGAGAGAATGGCGCTCGACAGGTATGCGCCAATAAAGGCCCAGAAACCCATCGTCGCACAGCGCTCATCTGCCCCAGGCACCGACGCCGGAATCAAGCTGAGAAGCAGGCCACCACCGCCGCCGAAAACGATGCCGGTCAGGGCTCCAGCCCACACTTGGCCCAAGACAACTCGATTCGGGACCCTCATCTTGTCGCCCCGCAATGGCATACGGGGGGCATCCCCAACCTCAACGAGCTTGTCTCCACCGAATGCTATGAAGTGGCACTGATGTCTGCGTTTGGTCCGCCACCTGATTATGCGGTTCACCGCAAAGGCGCCAGCATAAAGACACGCCAGGATTGCGGCAATCTCAGCCAGTCCGGATGCTGCGAAGCTACCTTTTGCGAAGCCATGTTTGCCTCCCAATAGCCAGGACATGCGCCAACCTGCATATGCCGCACCAGCGCACGCAATGAGGAGAAGGCCGATGGTTAGGTACGGCCACCGATCTGCCCCTCTGCTTTCTTCGCGGAGAAACGCCGCAATCTCCACTCTGAATGCTCGCGGCTCATCTTCCCAAGACTTTAGCAGACGTTCCTGCGTCCAGGGGCCCATGGTGGCAAACAGCTTCATTACGTGCTGCATGTACTCCTTGTCGCCGGCTGCACGCTCTAGCGCGTGTCCGCTGATAACCGGTCTGCGCTCAAAGAACGAATCCAACAGGACCTGCGGAGGCGGATACTCGATGCCAAGGCCTGCCTCGGTGGCCGACGCGTGTGATCGCAAATCGCCGGCATGCCATTCCTTGAAGAGCCGTGAGTGCTCGGCGGCGTCTTCAGGGAATGCATGGCCGAACATATGCTCCTCTCCAGCAGCAGCCACTGCTAGGCCCCCCGAAGTCTCGATAGACTCAATGGCAAAACGGGCGACTTGGATGCTCTGGGCGTGTGCCTGCGCGCGCTCGCTGGGTGAGAGTCCCCAGTCCACAGTGCGAGCCTTCTTGGCCTTTGGCAAGACGTCGCCGACTGCACCGTCGAGAAGCTGGTTCGCAACGACGCCGACGAGACCCCCGAACACGGCTGCCGCTCCAGTGACGATTGGCGTAGTACATCGAAAGCCGCCGTAAGGGATAAACGTTGCCCTGTCTCGCTCCAAGAATATGTCGCCCAGAAGGACCGTTTCGAAGTTGGATCTCCAGAGCATGTTTGCGAGAACGGCTACTGTTTCACTCGCGTTGTTCGCATCGCCTGGTTCAGTCTGCTCATTCATGGCTGGATACCTACATGTGGAACTGGAACTTGCCCATGAGCCTACACCCGCCTAAGTTCAGGGTCCTCGTTGCCGCATGCGAGCGACGTCTTGAGCCAAGCGTCGATGGCGTCTTTGTGAAATCGCCAGTGCCTGCCGACTTTTTGCCCAGGTAGCTTGCCTTGGACGGCAAGCTTGTAGAGCGTTGATTTCGAGAGCTTAAGATAGAGTGCCAGATCATCGATGGTCATTACGTTTTCTGAATTGTGCTTTGCCATCTGTCTGGGCTCCTGAGCGCTGGGCGGAAAGCGTGCGTGCTCAGCATTCCGACGTCTCTTAGTTCACCGTTATTCGCCGTTGCTGTCAACCAGGAAGATGCGAACCGATCATCGGGAGGTCGCCTGAGCCCAAGCCGGACACGGCCCTGGGCTCTCCCCATGGGCGCCATCTGCCGTGATGGCCCCTCGACGTTGATGTCACTCCCGCGGAGCGGATGCAGGCGCCACCCCATTCTGCGGTGACCGAGAGCCCATGGTCACAGACCGGTGCACGGCCTGTTCCATGACGCCCAGCTCTCCAGGCTGGCAGTCGTTTGCGCCGCAGGTCGTCGCCGGATGCTGCATCCGGGGTGAGCGAAACGGGATTCCCGCCCACTGCAAAGGAACATGGCGGCGCAGTACAACGCCCAGCCGGCAGGCTTACAAGGCGGACATGCTCCAGGGTGTCAGCTAGCTGCTGGCGTGGCGCGCAGCACCCACAGCTACCCAACTCACGATAGCGGCGGCCGTGGGTTTCGTGTCGTCGAAGTTACTGGGACCGCGCGAAGGGCTGCTGCTTTCCGGAGGCGCAGCGGTTCTCGAAACCACAAGCGAATCAGGTGTCGGTCGGTACGTGATCCCAATCCTCTCCGTCGCTGCAGAGCCAGTTCATGGCATAATGCCGCTCCGAGGCAATGCTGCGTAACGTGTACCATTCCTCTTCGGTCGCGACGCGATATGCCTTGCCAAAGGCGGGGAAGTCTCCGTTGATTGCTGAGAATAAGCCCCTCTTGTCACCCTTGTCCACGGCAGCGCCGATGATCTCTGCGTACGTCTTTCCTCGAGGTGGTGGATGGCCATCCGGCTGTCGTTGGATCAGAAATGTCCGCGCGCGCCAGTGCCAAAGTTCCGCTTCCGCGCGAGCGTGAAAGAGGTCATCGTGCGAGCGCAGCGTGGCAGTGGCGATTAATCCACGCACGTTCTGCCCCAGTGGGATGCTCGCCAGGAGGGATCTCGTGTTGGCAAGGGTGTCATAATTCGGCAGGCGTTCGACGTCACCCAATGCCCAGAGGATCGCGGCGAGCGCTTCGGCTCGCCATGAGCTGTTGATGAGCTCCTGGCGAGTGAGTTCTCCAACGGGTTTGCTCAGGATCGCCTTCTCCGCGCGCGACAGCGCATTCCAGAGGCCTCCAGTGTTCAACCAGTCATTTAGGTCGCCTGCAACATGTTGCGGTGCGCGAGTGGCGGACACGCCGTTGTCGGGACGCGGCGCGTCAGTTTGGGATTTCGCCGACTCGATCCCAGCGCGATGTAATAAGGCAGCCAGACAGATCGCACGACGTGCCGCTGACGACGGTGGGACAACGGCGTGTTGCTCAGTCACGGTACCTCTCTCCTTCTTGGACACATGGCCACGGGCGCTATGGCCATATGAGATCTCGATCCAGGTGGGTCCCCAGCTCGCTGGCTGCCCCGATCTGCAAATTGGCGGGCCCACGTGGTAGCCCGAGAGCCCTTGGATCACGCGGCTCGTCGCTCGGAGGTGCCAAGCGACGCATGAAGACCTCGAGCCACTGATTCGACATCAGCAAATCGTCGTACTGTGCTCCTTCCTGTTCCGGCCCCACACACGGTGCCGGCGGAGGGAGTGGCGGCGGCTCCCGTGTGGGCGCAGGCATTTCGGCTCGGTAGGGCGCATAATCTGGACCGAATAGAGCGGGTTCTCCAGGATCTGGGTCGTATGGGCGCTGGTACGGCAGCGCGTACGACCGCGATACGCCGGCCCCCACAGAATCGCCGCCCTCTTCACGGAGGCGTCCCGATCCCCATCGTTCGACGCCGTGCTCCAGCCCGAAGCCCAGCGAGTTTCCTTGTAAGCGGTGATTTCCATCGCAGGCAGCGATCGGTGGGCGCTGTGTGTGCCCCGGAAGCGAGGCAATGTCATCAAGCGAGTGCATTCCCAACTCCTTCATTCCTGAGCGTTTTTGTGACGCGCGCGGTCGGTCGTGTACGGCGAGCCACCAGTCCGCTATGCAAACGCGGGCCTTTCTATTCAAGGAAGCGGCAGAAGGGTTCGGCGTTTTTCAGGGCGTAAGGGAGCGGAACGGCCGTGTGGGACGGTGCACCTGTTGAGAGACAGCGGCCAGCCGTCGTGCCGGATCGGTCGTCATGGGGAGCTGCCAGCTTGGGAATGGGTGGTCAGTGTGATCTAATCAATGAAGTGACAGGTACTTATGGCCTGGACGATCCAGGCTTGGTGTCCTGCTTGGTGTTGCTGCGGCGCGACCCGCAATTGGCCGAATTGGCTGTGGCGTGGGCATCGTTGCCGACCGCAATCAGGGCAGGCATAGTGACCATGATTCGGGCCACCCGCCAAGACATCGACTGAAGAAACACACCACCGCTTTCACACGCTGCGAACCCTTGTCTCCGATCATGCGGGGGAGAGGAACGCGCTGCTGGTGAGTCCCACCCGGGCGGTCGGGCCCCTTGGTACCGTCCCGCACCTACACGCAATCCCGCCGTTAAGACCCTCAAGCAGCCCCCCGCGTCACGCCAACGGGGCCAGGAACGACGGGCGCGCATCGCGCGCCTCAGATCCGACGCACCGTTGCTGGGCCGTTTTCGATCGGACACAGCCGGATCGCACGAAGCCCACAGCGTTTGCGAACTCGATTGACAGCAACCAGCAGCAAGACATAATAACCCGGAGTTACGATGCCACTTCGATTCGGCTCGAGGGCTGCTGGAGCAGGGCAATGGGCGATGAACCCGGTCAGGTGCTGACGATCGACGAACTCAGCGCCTACCTGAGGATTCCGAAGTCAACCGTCTACAAGCTGGCACAGGAGGGAAAGGTCCCCTGCCAGAAGGTCGGACGCCACTGGCGGTTCAGGAAGGAAGCCATCGACCGATGGCTCGAGGAATCGCGGCCGAACGAGTCAAGCCGGGAGGGGGAACCCTGATGGCTGAGCCGCTTGCAGATCAGATACTCCGCCAAGCCGGACAGGCGTCGGAGCTCTACTTCCGCCTGGTCTTGGTCGTTGGACCGGCTGGCAGCGGCAAGACCGCGGCACTGCAGGAGGTGCAGACCCGCATGGCGGCCCCCTTCGTCAACGTCAATCTGGAGCTCTCTCGCCGCATGCTCGACATGACGGAGAGACAGCGAGCCCTGCAGGTTGCGAAACTCTTGGAGGAGATCACTGGCGAGGCTGGCCGCGATGTTGTCTTGCTTGACAACATTGAGATTCTCTTTGACGTATCCCTGAAACAGGACCCGCTCAGGCTTCTCCAGGGGATCTCACGCAACAGAACAATCGTAGCGACCTGGAATGGCACCATTGAGAATGGCCATGTGACGTATGCCACGCCAGGGCATCCCGAGCACCGACGCTACACGGTCCACGACTTCCTGGTCGTTGCGACGGAGGTAGTGACGGGAGCATGACAAACAAGATTGCAGAGGAATGCGAGCGATGAAATACGGCGACCTGATTCAGTTTGAAGCCATCGAGAGTGTGGTTCAACTGCGGGATGCGGACGAAACCACAGCCGCACGTCACTTGGTTGATACCTACGTGATCTCAGAGGAGATGGCGGAGCGCCTTACGAGCCTTGTCATTCCCCAGCTTCAGATCGACCAGCCCGTTGATAACAAAGGCCTGCTGGTCGTCGGAAACTACGGCACCGGTAAGTCACACCTTATGTCGGTAATCTCGGGACTCGCAGAGCACTCAGAGTTTTCCGCTGGCCTGAGCAATACGCATGTGGCCGACGCAGCAGCCAAGATTGCCGGCAAGTTCAAGGTCGTCCGCACAGAAATCGGCGCAACGACCATGACTCTTCGTGACATCTTGGTCGCTGAACTCGAAGAACGTTTGGCGTCTCTCGGCGTCAGCTACACCTTTCCGGAATCCAGCAAGGTTTCAGGCAACAAGCGATCTTTCGAGGAGATGATGACTGCTTTCCATCAAGAGTACCCGGATCACGGGTTGCTTCTCGTGGTGGATGAGCTGCTCGACTATTTGCGCACGCGCAAGGATCAAGAACTGATTCTGGATCTGAACTTCCTGCGAGAGGTCGGGGAGGTATGTAAGGATCTGCGATTTCGTTTCATCGCTGGCGTGCAGGAAGCCATTTTCGACAGCCCCCGTTTCTCCTTCGTCGCGGACAGCATCCGCCGGGTCAAGGATCGTTTTGAGCAGATCCTGATCGCCCGCAAGGACGTGAAGTTCGTCGTGTCAGAGCGGCTGCTTAAGAAATCTACAGAACAACAGGCCAAGATCCGCGACTACCTAACACCGTTCGCGAAGTTCTACGGCCACATGAACGAGCGGATGGACGAGTTTGTTCGACTCTTCCCGGTTCACCCGGACTACATCGATACCTTCGAGCGCGTCACCGCCGTTGAGAAACGCGAGGTTCTCAGGACTCTATCGGTGGCGATGAAGCGGCTGCTGAACACAGTTGTGCCAACGGATCACCCCGGTCTCATCGCTTACGACGGCTACTGGAAGACCCTACGTGAAAACCCGTCATTCCGCGCGGTGCCAGACATCAAAGCCGTCATCGACTGCAGCCAAGTGCTCGAATCCCGAATCGAGCAGGCATTCACGCGCCCCGCGTACAAGCCGATGGCCCGACAAATCATCCAGGCCTTATCGGTTCACCGCCTGACGACCGGCGACATCTACGCAGCCCTGGGAGCCACAGCCGAGGAGTTGCGAGACGGGTTGTGCCTATACCAGCCGGGCATCGAAGAGCTCGGTGGCGTCCCAGCTGATGACCTTCTGTCACAGGTCGAGACGGTGCTCCGCGAGATTCACAAGACCGTCAGCGGGCAGTTCATCTCATCCAATCCGGACAACCGTCAGTACTACCTAGACCTCAAGAAGACGGATGACTTTGACGCGCTCATCGAGAAGCGAGCCGAGAGCCTCGACGATTCCCAACTCGACCGCTACTACTACGAAGCTCTCAAGCGAGTCATGGAGTGCACCGACCAGACCTATGTAACCGGCTACAAGATCTGGCAGCATGAAGTCGAGTGGCTGGAGCGCAAGGCGGCAAGGGAGGGGTATCTCTTCTTCGGCGCGCCCAACGAGCGTTCTACTGCCGTCCCACCGCGGGATTTCTATCTGTATTTCATCCAGCCAAATGAACCACCACATTTCAAGGATGAGAAGAAGGCCGATGAGGTCTTCTTCAAGCTGACCGGTGCCGACGATGAGTTCCGCGCCGCATTGCGCAGTTATGCGGCAGCCCTTGACTTGGCGTCCACATCTTCTGGGCACGCAAAGAGCACGTACGAAGCGAAGGCCAGCGGGTACAACGGCTTCCTGCAGCAACTGGTGAAGTGGCTCCAGGAACACATGACCTCCGCATTTGAAGTCTCGTACCAGGGAAAGACGAAACCCCTGCTAGCCTGGGTTAAGGGAAAGATTAGCGGAGGGGCTCGCCTCAATGTCCGTGATGTCGTCAACACGGTGGCATCCGTCTGCTTCAGCACGCATTTCGACGAGCAGGCACCGGAGTATCCGACCTTCTCCGTACTGATCACGGGAACCACTCGGCCGCTGGCAGCCCAGGACGCGTTGCGGGCCATCGCTGGCCAGAACATGACCAAACAGGCAACTGCGGTTCTCGACGCACTCGAATTGCTCGACGGTGATCGGCTCGATGCGTATCGCTCCAAGTACACCAAGCACATTCTGCAACTGTTGAAGAAGAAGGGACATGGGCAGGTTATCAATCGCTCCGAACTGATACAGGAGGTGCAGGGCGTCGAGTTCTACGCTCCGCAATCCCTGCGGCTTGAGCCCGAATGGGCGGTTGTGCTGCTGGCAGTGCTGGTCTACTCGGGGGACTTGGTACTGGCCATTCCGGGCAAGAAGTTCGACGCAACCGGTCTATCGGAGATTGCCGCGACGTCGGTCGACGAGCTCGTGCAGTTCAAGCACGTTGAACAGCCAAAGGACTGGAATCTACCTGCGCTAAAAGCGATGTTCGAACTTCTAGAACTCGCACCAGGAAACGCCCAGCTCGTTACTCAAGGGAAGGATGTGCCGGTTCAGGAGCTCCAGAAGGCCGTCACCCGAGCGGTTGAGCGGCTCGTTCTGGTTCAGCAGCATCTCCAGAGTGGCTTGCCGTTCTGGGGACGCAATCTGCTCCCCGAAGAAGAGGCCAAGACTTTTCGCACGCGAATGGATGAGACCAAGACGTTCCTGGAGTCGCTGCAGGCGTACTCCACGACCGGAAAGCTCAAGAATTTCCGTTACGACGCAGCCGAGGTAACCGGCCACCGCACCGGGCTCAAGGCGCTCGGAGAAATCGAGTCTTTGCAGGAGCTCGTGGCTGATTTGGGGCCCACAGCTTCGTACCTATCCACTGCCGAGGCGGTGTTACCGGAGGACCACGACTGGCTGGGCGAGATGAAGAAGACGCGTGACGCCGTGCTCGACCAGATTTCGGATCCGAAAAGGCGCGCCGCAGCCACGTTTCGCCAGCACGTGCTTGGCAAGTGTGCCGCGCTGAAGAAGGCGTATGTCACCGCCTACCTTGGGATGCATACGCGGGCACGCCTTGGCGTAAACGAGGACAAGGCCAAGTCCTCCCTGACGCGCGACAACCGCCTGGACACGCTAAAGAAGCTCTCGACCATCGATCTGATGCCACGACAGCACTTAGCCGACTTCCAGAATCGCTTGGCCGGCCTTAAGAGTTGCTTTGCCCTGACGCAGCAGGAACTCGATGCTTCGCCTGTGTGTCCGCATTGCTCGTTCAAGCCGAGCGCGGAACCGACTGCAGCCCCGGCCAAGGCGGCGCTCGCCGCATTCGACGGCGAACTGGACAGGTTGATGGACGCATGGACGCAAACATTGCTGACCAACCTCGAAGATCCGACCACGCAAGAGAACCTGGGCCTGCTCAAGGCCAAGCCTCGCAAGCTTGTTGACGCCTTCGTTAAGGGGCGCACGCTGCCGGAGGATCTCGCGCACGACTTCATCCATGCTCTCAAGGAGGTCCTCTCTGGGCTCGTCAAGGTTCCGGTCAAGACCGAGGACTTGCGCGCGGCACTTCTTGCCGGTGGTTCGCCCGCGACACCAGCGGAGATGAAGAAGCGGTTCGAGGAATACCTGGATCAACTGACAAGGGGCAAAGAGCCCGGCAAGGTTCGCATCGTGCTGGAGTAGGAACGTGAAGTTCATCCACACAGCAGACTGGCAGATAGGCAAGCCGTTCGCCGGAATCAGTGATACGCACAAGCGGTCGCTAGTTCAGCAGGCGCGAATTGACGTGATCGAGCGAATCGGCCTCGTGGCGAAAGATGTAGGTGCGGAGTTCATCCTCGTTGCAGGCGACCTGTTCGACTCCCCTAGCTCAGATAAGGCAACTGTATCAGCTGCATGCAGTGCTATTGGGAAGATGAAGTTGCCTGTCATCGCGATTCCGGGCAATCACGACCATGGGGGGCCTGGAAGCGTGTGGGAACAGGAGTTTTTTCTGCGCGAACAGGCTGCTCTGGCTCCCAATCTGATGGTATTGCGTGAACCTGCCCCTCTTGAGCTGAAGTCGGCAGTGATCCTGCCGTGTCCGCTGTTGCGCCGGGCCGTCTCCAGTGACCCCACAGAGTGGCTACGGGCTTCGGACGTTTACACGGAACTGTCTCCCGACAAGCCACGCATCGTCCTGGCGCACGGCAGCACGCAAGTGTTTTCGGGGCAATGGGATGACGACGAGGAAAGTCACTCTTCAACCAACCTGATTGATCTTGCGCGATTGCCTGCCCCCGAAGTCGATTACATCGCCATCGGCGACTGGCACGGGACGAAACAAGTGAGCGCAAAGGCGTGGTTTGCCGGCACACCGGAACTCGATCGTTTTCCCAAAGGTGGTGACCACGATCCGGGAAACACTTTGATCGTTGACGTGCTGCGCGGGGAAGAACCACAAGTCACTAAGTCTGTGACGGCGAGTCTGCAATGGAACGAGCTCGTGTTCGACTTCGCTGACGATACGGCACTGAATGAACTTGAGGGTCGCCTAGCTGGCCTCCTGGGACAGCGAGCCAATGAAGACCTCCTACGACTCACACTCACTGGTTCTATCGGTATCGAGGCGTCCCATCGTCTTGAGCAGATCCTGGAATCCCTGGACGCCCGTCTCCTACGGTTGAAACTGGCCAATCAAACGCACGTCGCACCCACCGAGGAGGAGATTCAAGCCCTCACCCAGCGTGCGTCGGACCCACTGATTACCAGCGTTGCCAGACAGCTCGTGGAGCAATCGGATGGTGACGGTGATGATGCTGAAGTTGCCCGAATCGCATTGCGCGAGCTTCACGCAGCCTGTATGCAGGAGGCGTCAGCATGAAGCTGCTCTCTGCCACGGTCCGCAACTACCGGATCCACCGCGATCTCAAGGTGGATCTCGATCAGGCTAGAACACTAATCGGAGGGGCCAACGAAACCGGGAAGAGCACCCTCATTGAGGCCATCCACCGCGGGCTGTTTCTGAAATCGACGGTTACGGGCGAGAGTCAGGAGAGCATGAGCTCGACCCTCTTCCCGGGCCACCCCGAAGTCGAGGTCCGGTTCACGGCCAATGGCTCAGAATACCATGCGACAAAGCGGTTCAGCGGTCAGAACGGAACTACGCAGCTTGTTCAAGTGGGCGGGCAGACGTGGCGGGGAGAAGACGCCGAGTCCCGTTTGGCCGTGCTGCTCGGGGTGGAGGAGGCGAGCGGCGGACGAGGAATCCTTGCTCGAGTCTCCCAGCAGTGGTCCCATCTCTGGGTGTGGCAGGGCATGAGTGGAGACGATCCCACGGAGCATGCTGTTTCGCAGCAGGCCCATCTACTTCAGCAGTTGCAGCAAACGGGTGGCGCCGTTGCCATGCAGTCCGAACTCGATGGCAGGCTCGCGTCTCGATTTGCCCAGGCCAAGGATCAGATTTTCGTTCGCACTGGAAGCGCCAGGCGTGGATCTGAACTGGACAAAGCGCAGTCAGAAGCAGAGCAGGCAAGAGCAGCCGGCGCCGCTGCTTCAGAACGACTCGATCGGCTTCTCCAGGCTGTCCGGGACTTCGAAGAGTCGTCATCCACTATCCAGCGCACAACATCGGATCTTGAGGAACTTCGTCAGCAGCGGCAAAGCGTTAACGAGAAGATATCCCAAACCGAAAGGCTCCGACAAGTCGACAAGGAGCAGGTATCGGTGCTAGATCGGGCCGCGGAGAAGCTAGCAGCCTTCGAAGGAATCGACAAGAACATTGATGAACTCCGAGAGTCGATAAGTTCTCTGCAGAAGTCCTTGGAACCAAGACAGGAAGAAGAAGGACGCCTTGAATCTGCTCTCGCCGATAGACGCAAGAGGACAACTGACGCTGAGCGAGACTATGACGGAGCTTTGAAGAAGACCCGCGAGGTACGTCTCAGAAGAGAGCTTGCCGCAGCCTATCTGAATCGACTCGAGAAGGAAGCCCGTCATACGGAGCTGCAAGCACGCCTTGAACGCGTGCAGACGCTCGACAAGGATATCGACGGGCTTCGTGAACAGATAGCCCAGCTTGCCTCCATTGACCCGGAAGGTCTTGAGGCGCTGCAGAATTTGGAGAACGAATTAGCCCGGGCTTCCGCCGCACTGAATGCCATGGCCGCCGAAGTTGAAGTCGTTACGGCCGATCAACCTGTACGCGTCGGTGACGCCGAACTGCCCGCCGGCGCGAGTCATACCGTCTCCGAACCAACAGAAGTGAAGGTCGGCAACTCGCTGTGCCTAAGAATTCACCCTGGAGGCGGTGAAGGCCTGACCAACGCCCGCCAGGAGGTGCGTACGCTGCGAGAGAATCTCCAGCGATCCCTGGATGAGTATGGCCTGGAATCGATTGCGAAGGCATCAGAGGTGGTGGCACGCAGAGCCAATCTGCAATCCAAGGTAGATAACGCCGAAGCTGCTCTTGAAGAGTTGGATGCCGATGATCTGGCAGAAGCGTGCAGCAGTGCGAAGGATGAACTCATCGCCGCTGAAGCAGAAGCAAAGCGCCGCATGGATCAGGTATCTGATGCGGAACAGCCGTCAACGATGGCGGACGCGAAAGCGTGTCGGGATCGCGAGGAGGATGCTCTTCACACAGTTGAATCCAGCGAAGCGGGCTTGAAAGCCGCCCGGGATACGCTTCAGCAGGAACTGGGCGAGGTCGAAGACCAGCTGAGCACCTTGCGCAACACCATCGTGGGGGAGAAACAAGAGCTCACGGGACTTGAAGCCCAGTTGAAGTTGCTGCTCGACAATCATGGCGATGACGAGGCCCGCACCAAGGCGCTTGAAGAAGCCAGTAAGGCCCAAAGGGATGCAGAGGCCGCTCTTGCCGAAACTCGTGCGGCCCTTGAAGCCCTGCAACCCGATCTTCTGGAAGCAGATCGGGAACGATTGCAGCGGGCTTGGGATGAGACAGAGCGACAGAGGCAGGAGGCCCACACCCGGCAAGCCGTCAGTCAAGCCGCTCTCCGCTCGGACGGCGCCGATGATCCCCATGCCGCCCTTGCCCGGGCGGAGGCTCGGCTGGAGTCCTCTACGGAACATCTGGAGGCGGTAAGCCGCAAGGCCAAGGCCGTTGCACTCATCGATAGCCTGTTCCAGCAGGAGCAGCACGCCCTAGCTGACCAGTTTTCTCAACCCCTGGCGCAGAAGATCACCGGCTATCTCCAGTGCCTGTTCGGCCCGGATGCCCAGGCTGTCGTGACGTTTGAGGATAATACCTTCGAGAGCATCCAACTCGTGCGTTCGGCCCAAGGCGGCGCTATGTCTTTTGAATCCCTGAGTGGAGGGACCCGCGAGCAGGTCGCGGCAGCCGTCCGGCTGGCCATAGCCGAGTTGCTGGCTGCCGACCACGACAATTCCCTGCCAGTCGTCTTCGATGATGCCTTTGCCTACTCCGATCCGCAACGCGTCAACACGCTGCAGCGGATGTTGGATCTTGGCGCTTCGCGCGGGCTTCAAATCATCGTAATTACCTGCAATCCGTCCGACTATGCGGCCTTAGGCGCCCGTCAGATAATCCTGTCTTCGGAGCCCCTTCGAAGCGCGCGACCTCCAGGCAATTCGCCGCCTGTCGTGAGCAGAAACGCGAACAGCACGGAGACCGCGACCGCAGCCCCTCCGGTCGATCCCGCTTCCATAACAGACCAGGACTGCGAGCGTTTCTTGGCGGCGCTGTCTGACCTAGGGGGGAAATCCGGGAACTTGTCGCTCAGAGAACACCTGGGCTGGGACGAGGAACAATACGCAGTCGTGAAAGATCAGCTCATCGCCCAAGACCGTATCGTCCTCGGAAAGGGACGCGGCGGGAGCGTGGCATTACAGGAATAGCATTGCGGAGTTAAGCATGCCTCGGAAGAAGGAAGGCGACACGGGCAAGAAGCTGTATCGGGGCCCACTTGGTCAGCTGGGTGCTGTCGACCGGTCTCATGAGGTGAACCTGAATTGTGCTGGAGTGGCGTGGCGTCATGATAGAGAAATTCGTTAGCATCAAGAATATTGGGAGGTTCCGCGATTGCACCGCGCGCGGAGATGTGGCCTTCCGGAAGCTCACTCTGCTCTTTGCCGAGAATGGCAAGGGCAAGACGACTCTCTGCGCCATTCTCCGTTCTCTTCAGACTGGCCAGCCTCAGTTCATCTCCGAACGCAGGACGCTTGGACTGAATAATGCTGCTTCCGTCCAGATACGGCTCGGAGGTAACTCGCTCTCGTTCTCGAACAACGCGTGGTCAGGCACGCATCCGGATATCGCAGTTTTCGATTCGGTTTTCATCCACAACAACGTCTACGCTGGCGATTACGTGGCTTCCGAACATAAGCGCAACCTATACCGAGTTATCGTTGGCCAGCAAGGCGTGGCACTCGCGACACGGATCGAGCAGTTGGATGGTACGATTCGTGATGCCAACACTACGATCCGTACAAAGAGTGACGCGGTATCGAGGACTCTCCCGGATGGCGTGTCCCTTGACACCTATATTGCTTGGCAGCCCGTCGAGGACGTCGACACTAAGATCCAGCAGAAGACCACGGACGTAGCCTCTCAGCAACGGGCAGTCGACAAGGCCACGGAGATTCAATCGAAGAATGCGCTATGCACGATTGAGCTTCCAGCATTGCCAACCGATCTGCTAACGATCCTCGCAAAGCGACTCACAGATGTGACCGCTGATGCCGAAGAGCGTGTTCGCCGACACATCGCCGACCACCACATGGGCGACGATGGCGAGACATGGCTATCACAGGGATTAGAATACGTAGCTAACGAGGCATGTCCGTATTGTGGGCAGGGCATAGGCGCGAACACCTTGCTCGCCGCTTATCGTACCCATTTCGATGAAGCCTACACGACTCTCAAGCAGGAAGTGGCTCAACTGGGCCAAAGAACCACCACTGCTGTCGGCGAGGTTGCCCTTAACACTCTGCAGCAGTCACTCTCAACGAACCTGACTCTCCTCGAATTCTGGAGGCAGTTCGACGACCTCGCGCTGCCCGAGTTCCCCTTCGATGAAGTGAAGGCGAAGTACGCTGAACTACAAAAGCGAGCCTTGGCACTCGCGCAGCAGAAGGAACGATCGCCAACAGACGCAGTCTCGCCGGATGCCACGTTCCACACAGCACTCCAGTCTGTTGACGATCTGCAACGTACTGTGGACGCATACAATGCAGCGGTCGAGACCTGTAACACGTTGATCAGTGCGCAGAAGGCATCCATTCGCACTCGTGACAGTGTTGACGCACTCAAGGCCGAGCTCGCCATGCTTGAAGCGAAGAAGAAACGTTTCGAGGACTCTGTGGTTCGGGCATGCGAAGAACATCACACTGCCATTCGAGCGAAAGCTCAACTAGATGAACAGAAACGCACGGCGAGGGAGGAGCTGGACCGGTATTGCAGCACCATTCTGAGCACATATGAAACATCTATCAACGATTATCTGGATCAGTTCAACACTGGGTTTCGGATCGCCAACACCCGACACAACTATCAGGGTGGCACTCCTCGGTCTGTATTCCAGATTCAGATCAACGGCACCACGATCGACTTGGGCGACGCACGCACAAACAGTGGGACCCACTGCTTCAAGACGACACTAAGCTCGGGTGATCGCAGTGCGCTTGCGCTAGCGTTCTTTCTTGCGGCGTTGAAGCAGGACCCGCAGATTGCAGACAAGATCGTCATCCTCGACGATCCGTTCACCAGCCAGGACCGCTTTCGCCGTACTTGCACTCAGCAGCTGATCCGACAACTCGCTGAGAGGGCGAAGCAGGTTGTCGTCCTATCGCACGATCCACATTTTCTGCAGTTGATCTGGGAAGGCTATCCCGCCGGTGGCATTAAGACCCTTCAGCTGTACACGACAGGCGATAATACGATCATCGGGGAGTGGGATATTGAGGCGGAAACACAATCCACCTATATCAAGAACTACTCCGCTCTGCTCGACTTCTATCGTGATCGAACCGGAGTGCCGTTGAATGTGGCTCGATCCATTCGCCCATTCCTCGAAGGCATGCTTCGGATGCATTTCCCCGGGCGGTTTGAAGCGAACGAATGGCTGGGCGACTTCATTGGAAAGATCCGTGATACTGATGCCACGGATGGGCTTCAGCATGCGAAGGCAGATCTTGTGGAGCTAGAAGCGACTAACGATTTCTCGAAGAAGTACCACCACGACCAGAATACTAACGCTGATACAGAACCCTTGTCTCCGGATGAACTGCATGGGTTCGTGAAGAGGACTCTACGCCTCGTTGGTGGATGTTGACCTTTCAGGAGTCGAGTGCTGTCGTGATATGAGACCGTGACAAAGGCGATGTTGATGGCTGGACGACAAGAAACGGGCACCCCGACACCTGTCCGCTGAAGGACGACGAAGGATAACGATGGCCAAGAAGCTCGATCCAGAAACGCTGTTCGAGGACGCTGCGGAACGCGAAACGCAGGGGCCGGTGGAATGCCTTGGCATGACGTTCGAGAATGACGAGGCACGCCGGGCGTACTTCCTCCACAAGCTGCGGGAGAAGCTCAAGGATCCCGAGTTCCGTAAGATCGAGGGGTTTCCCATCGGCGACGATGAGGACATCCTCGCGCTGTCGGACCCGCCGTACTACACGGCCTGCCCGAATCCGTTTCTCGGTGATGTCATCAAGCATTACGGCAAGCCGTATGATCCGGACACCGACGATTATCGACGCGAACCATTCGCAGCGGACGTAAGCGAGGGCAAGAATGACCCCATTTATAGCGCTCACTCCTACCACACCAAGGTTCCACCCAAGGCAATAATGCGTTACATCCTCCACTACACGCGTCCGGGAGACCTCGTGTTCGACGGATTCTGCGGTACAGGCATGACCGCCGTCGCTGCCCAGATGTGTGGCAACCCTGCCCTGGTTGAATCACTCGGCGCTCTGTCCTCCGGAGTCTCTAGCGGCCGGACCATAGAAATCGGCCCTCGCGCCGCACTTGTGGCAGACCTGTCGCCGATCGCCACCTTTATCGCACATAATCTGCTATTACCCACAGATGTACCCGAGTTTCTCGAACAGGCCGACTCCGTCGCCGACCATGTGGCGAGCGACCTTCCTTGGCTCTACGAGACGCACGACGCCGCAAACCGCCGACCTGGCACGCTGATCTACGCGGTGTGGAGCGACTTTCTGCTGTGCTCTGAATGTAGCGCCGAGATCGACGCCTGGGATGTGGTGGTTGACCATAAGAACAAGATAATGCACGGCGAGTTCAATTGTCCTACCTGCAAGAGCCTCTTGAAACGCAGGTGTCTCGACAAGGTCGTCACTACTCTGATCGACCCGGTCTCGCGCGAACCTCGCAAGCAAACGAAGCAATCACTCAAGCTCGTACACTACCGCGTCGGGTCGCTGCGCCAAGTCCGGTCTTCCAGAGCAGACGATTATCAGTCCACACACCGGGCGCTCCAGGAGTTGCAGCGTCTACCGATCCCCACGTGCAGTTTCGAATCGTCTTGGCGCCATTATCGTGACGGCAACCACCTTCGGAACATTACACACTCGCACCACTACTACACACCACGGAATCTTTTGTGCCTAACGACCCTGCTACGGTATATAGGGGAAAGTCGATTGCCTCACCAGTTGCTTTTCGTGCTGACGGGATTCGTTGAGGGTCACGCCAACCGGCGGAATCGGTATATCGTTGATCGGCATCATCCCGAGGGGACGACATGCGGTCCGCTCTCCAACACGCTATTCGTGCCCGAAGTGCAATGCGAAGTGAACATACTCGACAAGTGGCGTCAAACCGTCAAGAAGCAAGCGAAAGCCAAGGCGATCCGCCTTTCGCGACGTGTCGGGATACAGACGTGCAGCGCCACACGAACAAGCCTACCTGACAATTGCATTGACTACATGTTCATCGACCCGCCCTTCGGCAAGAACATCATGTATTCCGATTTGAATCTGCTCTGGGAGACATGGCTCCGAGTCTTCACGCAACATGAAGAGGAGGCGGTTGTTAATGATCTTCAGAAGAAAGGGCTTACAGAATATGGGGGGTTGATGTCTGCCTGTTTTCGGGAGTTCTTTAGGATATTGAAACCCGGACGATGGATAACACTGGAGTTTCACAACTCACGTAACGCGGTGTGGGTAGCGATCCAGGAGGCTTTGACGAGCACAGGATTCATCGTAGCAGATGTACGTGTCCTGGACAAGAAACACGGCACACTGCATCAGGACTCGGGATACACGGTCAAGAAAGACCTAATTGTCTCGGCGTACAAGGCGAACGATGGCCTGGAATCCCGGTTTAAGCTGGAGGCTGGTACAGAGGAAGGCGTCTGGGACTTCATCCGGACGCACCTGAAGCAATTGCCGGTGTTCGTGTCGCAGGACGGGCAGACCGAGGTTCTTACTGAGCGCCAGGATTTCCTGCTCTTTGATCGCATGGTAGCTTTCCACGTTCAGCGGAACGTGACGGTCCCGCTTCCAGCATCCGAATTCCGGGTGGGGCTGGCCCAGCGCTTTCCAGAGCGTGACGGCATGTACTTCCTGCCTGAGCAGGTGGCCGAGTACGACAAGAAGCGCATGACGGTCAAGGAAGTGTTTCAACTGCAACTGTTCGTGACGGACGAAGCGTCCGCGATTCAGTGGCTGAAGCAACAACTCACGAAGAAGCCGCAGACCTTCCAGGAGATCCACCCGCAGTTCCTCAAGGAGATCGGCGGCTGGAACAAGAACGAGAAGCCGCTTGAGCTTTCCGAGCTTCTGGAGCAGAACTTCCTGCGCTGCGACGGCCAGGGTGAAGTGCCGAGCCAGATCCACAGCTACCTGTCCACCAACTTCAAGGAGATGCGGAAAAAGCCCAAGGACGATCCAAGCCTGCGAGCCAAGGGCAAGGACCGCTGGTACGTGCCGGACCCGAACAAGGCCGGCGACCTGGAGAAGCTCCGCGAACGGGCCCTGCTCCGCGAGTTCTGGGAGTACCTGCCCGCCGGCTACAAGCCTGCGAAGCCCGAATCCCAGGAAGGCTTCATCCCCGGGCTCGAGCCCAAGCCCGCGCCGATTCCCAAGGGCAAGAAAATGAAGGTCATCCGCCTGGAGGCCGTCCGCGCCGGCTTCAAGCAATGCTGGCAGGATCGCGACTACCGCACGATCATCGCTGTAGCCCAACGTATCCCTGAAAACGTCCTCCAGGAAGACCCCAAGCTCCTCATGTGGTACGACCAGGCGCTGACGCGAACAGGGGGTGACTAATAGCGATGGCCAGCCGCAGCACGGATCAACTCTTCGACGGCACGGCCCAGGCCAAGTGCAGCATTGACTGCCTTGGTCAGCATTTCGCTAGCTTGGCGGAATGCCGGGCGCACTTTGGCCGCGCCCTAGATGCGAAGCTGCGAAATGGTGAGCTGAAGAGCGCCGAGGGATTCCCGCTCGCCGATGATGAGACCATCCTGCGCCTGTCCGATCCGCCGTACTTCACCGCATGCCCGAACCCGTTCATGGCCGACTTTGTGAAGGAACTTGGCCGGCCGTACGAGCCGGAGACGGACGTCTATCACCGAGAACCGTTCGCCACGGACGTCAGCGAGGGCAAGAACGACACCATCTACATGGCCCATAGCTACCACACGAAGGTGCCGTACAAGGCCATCCTCCGCTACATCCTCCACTACACGGATCCGGGCGACATCGTCTTCGACGGGTTCTGCGGTTCGGGGATGACGGGCATCGCGGCAACGCTGTGCAGCCAGGCGGATACCGAGACACGGGCAGCAGTCGAGGCCGAGATGTCCGGCGTGAAGTGGGGCCCGCGACTGGCCGTGCTGACCGACCTCAGTCCGGTGGCGGCGTTCATCGCATACAACTACAACACGGACATCGACGCGCAGCATTTCGCAGCCGAGGCAAAGCAGCTGACTCAGCGGATGGAGGATTCGCTTGGCGAGCTTTACCGCACCGCGATCCCCAGTGGTCGCTCGACTGTGCACGATGGCGGCACGTCGATGGGTAGGATCAACTATACGGTCTGGTCTGACGTGTTCACGTGTCCGAACTGCACCGAACGGCTGGTCTTCTGGGAACATGGCGTCGACAAGGCCGATGGCGAGTTGTCCATTCTGAGTAGCTTTCCCTGCCCCAAGTGCGAGGCGGAGCTCACCAAGCGGGCGATGGACGCAGCGTATGAGACCCGCCACGACCCGTTAACGAGGGACATGTGTCGCCGAAAGGCGAGAGTCCCCGTCTTGATCAGCTACCTGAACGGCAAGAGCCTGAGCACCAAGTCCCCCGACGAGGCGGACCTGCGCCTTGTTTCCGAAATCAATCTGGGCGCGGCTGACACGCTGCTACCGGTGGTGCCGTTGCCCGACGGGACGCTGTCGCATTTCAATTGCAAGGACGGGATGACGCACCTGCACCATTACTACACGCCTCGCAACTTCTTGACGCTGGCGAAGATGGTCTCCGAGTGTAAAGGCGATCTCTGGCGCCAACTCATGCTCGTCGTGCAGTCGATCTCGGTGCGGCTGTGCTCGATGATCACGGGCTACCAGCTCGGCAAGCGGGGCAACGTGCCGATGACAGGGACGCTCTACGTCGGATCGCTTGTGGCCGAGGCAAACCCGCTCAAGTCGTTCGAGGGCAAAGTTCGGGATTTCTCGAAGGTCTTCGCGGCCCTCGGACAGCGCAACGTCGTCGGGTGCGGCTCTTCCACGGATTTGCGGACAATCCCGAGCGACTCGGTCGACTACATCTTCACGGACCCCCCTTTCGGCAACAACCTCAACTACGCCCAACTCAACAGCCTTTGGGAAGCGTGGCTGGGGTGCTTCACCAACACTCAGCGTGAAGCCATCGTCGATAGCGGCACCGGCCGCGACCTCGCCTTCTACGAGCAAGCCCTAAAGGACTGCATCCGCGAGTTCAACCGCATCCTCAAGCCCGGCCGGTGGATGACCGTCGTCTTCCACAACTCGAAGAACGCAGTCTGGAACGCCATTCAGACTGCGATCTGGGAATCCGGCTTTGTCATCGCCGACGTCCGGACGCTGGACAAAAAGCAGGGAACGCCCAAACAGGTCAATAGCCAGAACGCCGTCAAGCAGGACTTGGTGATCTCCGCCTATAAGCCGACCGTCCAATTGGAGAAGCGGTTGGAGCTGGAAGCAGGGACACCCGAATCAGCATGGGATTTCCTCCGTAATCACCTGAGCCAGTTGCCGGTGTTCGTTACGGCCGGGGGCAGGGTGGAGGTAATTGCAGAACGCCAGGACTTCCTGCTCTTCGACCGGATGGTCGCGTTCCACGTTCAGCGGGGCATCGGCGTGCCCATCTCGGCGGCCGAGTGCTATGCCGGCCTCGCCCAGCGATTCCCGCAGCGGGATGGGATGTACTTCCTGTCCGAGCAGGCCGCCGAATACGACAAGAAGCGAATGACGGTCGCGGAGATCAAACAGCTCGAACTTTTCGTCACGGATGAATCTTCGGCAATCCAGTGGGTTCGCCAGCATCTCCGGGAGCGTCCGCAGAGTTTCCAGGAATTGCATCCGCAGTTCACTCGCGAGACCGCCGGCTGGCACAAGCATGAGAAGCCTCTGGAATTGCGGGCACTGCTCGCCCAGAACTTCCTCTGCTACGAGGGACAAGGCGAAGTACCCAGCCAGATTCACGCGTATCTGTCGTCCAACTGGCATGAGCTTCGCGGCCTTGCCAAGGACGACCCAGCGTTGCGGGCCAAGGGCCAGGACAGGTGGTACGTGCCCGACCCCAACAAGGCAGCGGACCTTGAGAAGCTCCGCGAACGATCGCTGCTTAGAGAATTCGAGGATCTCTGCCAGTCAAAGCAGAAGCGATTGAGCGTGTTCCGGCTGGAGGCCATGCGGGCGGGCTTCAAGCACTGTTGGCAGAGTCGTGCCTACGACAGAATCATAGCGATGGCTCGGCGCATTCCTGAAAACGTACTCCAAGAGGACCAGAAACTCTTGATGTGGTACGACCAAGCCCTAACCCGTATGGGAGATGAGGCATGATCACCAAGTGGAAGGTCTTCAATTTCAAGTCGGTCCGGAAAGAAACGGAGCTTGATCTTGCCCCTCTGACGATCTTTGCGGGTGCCAACAGTAGCGGCAAGAGTACGTTCCTGCAGTCGATTCTGCTCGTCGCCCAGACATTGTCCCACAAGGTGAGTTCGCGTTCGGTCGTACTCAACGGTGCCTTTGCCCGCTTGGGGCAGTTCGACGACCTTCGCAGTGCGGACAGCGACACGGATCAGATACTTGTGGGATGGACGTGCGTTCCCTTTGAGGATCCGCAAGGCACGCGTATCCGACAGGCGGGCTACCGCCGCTCCCCAGTCTTCTATCGAGGCAGACGGTCAGCGCTAACTTCAGTCTCGTGTGAAATCGCATTTGATGCAGCGGAAGGCGGCACAAAGAGCGAAACAACGCAGATCCAACCTCGACTCGAATATTCGCAGCTCTCGGCGGTCGCGAGGGGACCAGAAGGTACTGACGAGACGCAGGTTCTGAACATCCGACGCGCGGCAGGCAGCGCCGAGTCATCGAAGCAGGTCTGGCTAGACGCACTTCCTGCAGAGAACGCTATGGCGCGAGCAAGTCTTGTGTACGACGTCGATCTCGACGACGTGTCGCTGGCTGAGATCCATGAAGAACTTATTTCTGCCATTCCTGTTGGTTGTGTGCCTCGGCATTTTCTTCCGGACCGTCTCTCGGTTGGTGTTGATCTGGTGCTAGAGGATGCAAGGCTGATATGCGGTACGCTTCTGGGGGAGGGACCTAGAGGCATTCCGCGGCGCATGTACGTCGATCGTGAAGTTCTGGTTCCGCGGGCCGTCGTTGAACTCGTACTCAATAAGGCAGGTTCGGTTAATGCCGAGATACGAGAGGCATTGACGGCTCGGATAGACCGCGGACCGGACCTCTTCGGTTCGACTGAGGTTCCACTGGAGCACCTTCACGAGGCGATTCGACGCGTTACCCCGCGGATGCGCATGGAAATCCGCCGCGAGCTTGCGGAGACGGCAGACTTCGAGGAGCTGGTTAGGAGAGTGTTGCAGCGTGAACGGGATGTTGAACGAGCGGTTCTTCCTTTCCGGCCGCCTGGGATACTGGCAGATGCTGCCGGGTACCTGGATGAGTTCTTCTCGACATCCGTGCGCTACCTCGGACCACTACGCGATGAGCCGAAGTCGCTGTACCCCCTGGCACCCACCGCGGATCCTTCAGACGTTGGGCTGAAGGGCGAGCACACCGCGGCGGTCTTGGATCTTCACAAGAACCGACCCGTACGATACATCCCAACCTCTGCCTTTGCTGAGGCAGAGATCTCGGCGCGGCCGGCAAGTCGATCGCTCGAGGTGGCGGTAATCGACTGGCTGCGGTACTTGGGTGTGGCCGAAAGCGTAAGAAGCCGCGACCGCGGCAAGCTTGGGCACGAACTCACAATCACCGTGTCAGGAACCGAGCGCTCCCATGATCTGACCCACGTCGGAGTCGGCGTAAGCCAAGTCCTGCCGATCCTCGTTGTCAGCCTGCTTGCGGACCCGGATACCACTTTGATCTTCGAGCAGCCGGAGCTGCACCTGCACCCGAAAGTCCAGACGCTGCTGGCTGATTTCTTCTTGTCCATGACCGCGCTGGGAAAGCAGTGCATCGTGGAAACCCACAGCGAGTATCTGATCAACCGACTCCGGTTCCGAACTGCTGCTGCGATGAAGAGCAACCCCTGGGTGTCTGCGACGAAGGTCTACTTTGTGGAAAGGCCGCCAGATGGTTCAGTCTTCCGCGAAGTAAAGATCAACGAGTACGGTGCCGTCCTCGATTGGCCGGAAGGCTTCTTTGATCAAAGCCAGCAGGAGGCGGAAGCGATTCTCCGAGCGGCGTCTTCGAAACGCAAGTGGCAGAGGGGGAAGTAGCCATGCCAAGCGTAACGATAGATGCCGGCGTGCTTGCGGTGCCTTCGGTCGGCACAAGCGCCGACGACGCATATCAATACGTGGATACCTTGCTGGACTGGCGACAGCTCCTGGATGAGCCTTGGATAGCGATATACATGAGCGAGCGAGCCAGCACATCGCTGTTTGATGACGGGCTGTACCCACTCCGTGACCACCTGCGACACCTGTTCACCTATCATGGAATCGTCGAATATAGCGTCAACGATGTAGCTCAAGTCGCGGAACGGCTTCTCCAGGTCACCCCATCATTCGAAACTTACTTCCGCATTCGCGATGTTCTTGCGGACGAAGTGGCAGCCGTGCCGGACGTGCTCCAACTCTGCGCAGGCGACGCCCTGCGGTCCGATCTTGCCCGTTGCATCGTCCTCATCGCCATCCTGCGCCGCCACTGTCGCCAGCCGGTTCCCGATCATTCCCTAATCCTCCGGAGTTCACCGCAGCGCGTCGTGAATGTGAGGGCTGTCGTTCAACTGCTGGAGCACGAGCGGGAAGATCTGGATGATGTGCCGCAACCGCCGGACGTGTTCGATGGCGACGTCTTGATCTGCAGCGACTTCAAGGGCTTGATGGAGTGCCTTGATGAATCGGCCATCCTGCTCGGTGCCGCAGATGACGTCGGTGTCGCCACCGCGATCCGCATTGCTATTTACAAGCATCGACTGGAGCGAGGAATAGTACCGAATTGGGACGATGTCCCGGACTACCGCGTTGGTCATGCATTCCGATTGTCGTTCGAAAACCTGGACCCGACACAGCAACTGGCCGGCAAGGTGCTACGTTCGATAGTCGAGACTCTGGAGGAGACTAACATGGCGGCGACTCACTGGCTGAGAACGGGGCCTGGCGGAGACAATCCCCAGCGCGTGCGCGCAACCGACCAGGCCAAGGCATGGCGTCGGGACATTGATCGCGAGCACCATCTTCATTACTGGATGTGCGAGGACCGCACTGTGGAAGTCGCATCGGTAAGTTACCCGCATGACGACTTCTCGATACCTGAGTGAATCACATGCACATTACGTGGGCATACAGCAAGGAGTATAGACAGTGCTGTCGCATTATTGACGCGCAGGCGTTGTGGGGAGCCACGACATACCGCGTGTGGTTGCCGAACTCGGATTCGGTAGTGCAGATTCCTGCGTCCCAACTGGAACCGCTGGAGGCCGCCGCCACTTGCACACCCGATGGGATCGCTTACGTCGCCGCCGCGGCTCGGGTAGCGGACGCGATGACGCAGGACGTACTCTTGGCCCCGATCGAGTCGTCGGTCATCCCTCTGCCGCATCAGATCCAGGCACTATCCAGGGCTATTTCGCAAGACCGAGTGCGATATCTCCTCGCGGATGAAGTGGGGCTAGGGAAGACCATCGAGGCCGGTCTCATCATGCGTGAGCTTAAGCTGCGTGGGCTAGTGACGCGAACGCTCGTGATTGCGCCCAAGGGGCTGGTCACGCAATGGGTTGCGGAAATGCGCACACACTTCGGCGAGGACTTTCGGCTTCTCGTTCCGGGGGACTTCACGGCCTACCGGCGTTTTGCGCAGGAGGAGAACCTATGGCGCAGCCACGACCAGATCGTGTGCCCAATGGACTCAGTCAAGCCCATGGATGGTCGGCGAGGGTGGTCGCGCGATCAAGTGGCTGAATACAACCGCGAGCGATTCGATGATCTGATCTCGGCCGGATGGGATCTGGTGATCGTGGACGAATCCCATCGTCTGGGCGGCAGCACTGATCAGGTGGCTCGGTACAAATTGGGAAGAGGATTGGCAGAAGCGGCGCCCTACCTGCTTCTGTTGTCCGCGACACCACACCAAGGAAAAACTGACGCGTTCCATCGGTTGATTTCGCTGATTGACGAAGACGCATTCCCCGACGTTGAAAGCGTTACGAGGGACCGCGTTCAGCCTGTCGTCATCAGGACGGAGAAACGACATGCCATAGACGCCGAGGGGAAACCGCTCTTCAAGCCTCGGCACACCCAGCTTGTCACCGTTTCGTGGGAGGAACGCCACCAACGACAACGGCATCTCTACGAGGCAATGACTGAGTATGTCCGCGAGGGCTACAACAAAGCCATGCAGGAGAAGAGGAGCTACATCGGCTTCCTGATGATCCTGATGCAGCGCTTGGTGGTCTCCAGCACGCGAGCAATCCGTACGACGCTGGAACGGCGTCTGGAGGCACTGGACGCACCGGAGGAGCAACTGACGCTGTTTCCGATGCACTTGGAAGACGACTGGGCTGACCTGGACGGTCAAGAGCAGATTGAGACGCTTCTCAAGACACGGCTCAAGGCGCTGAAGGACGAGCGCTCGGAGGTGAAGCTTCTTCTTGAAGCCGCCAAACGGTGCGACGAGGCCGGTTCAGATGCCAAGGCCGAGGCGCTTCTGGAGTGGATCTATCGTCTGCAGCAGGAGGAGGGAGAGCCGGACCTCAAGATCCTCATCTTCACCGAGTTCGTACCGACACAGGCGATGCTTGAGGAGTTTCTCACGGATCGCGGATTTGCGGTGACGTGCTTGAACGGCTCCATGGGCATGGAGGAGCGTGGGCGGGTGCAAGAGATCTTTGCAGAAAAGGCCCGCATTCTGGTTTCGACGGACGCTGGCGGCGAGGGCCTTAACCTGCAGTTCTGCCATGTGGTCATCAACTACGACATTCCCTGGAACCCAATGCGACTTGAGCAGCGGATTGGTCGCGTGGACCGAATTGGCCAAAGTCGTGTCGTGCGTGCCGTCAATTTCGTGATCGAGGATTCTGTGGAACACCGAGTCCGGGAGGTGCTCGAGGAGAAGCTGGCCATCATCCTAGAGGAGTTCGGCATCGACAAAACTGGGGATGTCCTAGACTCCGCACAGGCTGGGCGTATCTTCGATGATCTGTATGTCGATGCTATCCTTCACCCCGATGCTATAGAGACAACAGTGGATGCTGTCGTCAGTCAGATCCAGGAACAGGCCAAGGAATCAGGGGAACAGGCCACGGTTCTTGGGGCGGCGGAGGCGCTTGATCCAGAAGAAGCCCAGCGTTTGATGACTCATCCGTTGCCGCACTGGGTGGAGCGTATGACGATCAGCTATATCAAGGCACACGGTGGACAGGTCAACAGGCGGGGAAGGGTGTGGGATCTCACGTGGCCGGATGGAGAAGATCTGCCGAACATTGTATTCACGGCAAGGGACGCGGCGGCTGTTCCGACCGCCCGCCATCTGACGTTGGAGAATCCCCGCATTCGCCGCCTCGCCACGTGTCTCCCGTGGTTTGTGCCCGGGCAACCTACACTTTCCGTGAGTCTGTCGGGCCTTCCGCCAGATGTGAAGGGAACTTGGTCCCTCTGGCGCATCACAATCCGCGCGGGTGAATCCAGCCACGAGCGAATCATGCCTCTGTTCCTGCATGACGATGGCCGCTGCCTAGCGCCGACGGCTCGGCACATATGGGACCAACTCCTTGCTACTTCGCCTGACGTGGGTGGCCACACTGATACCGATGAAACGCGTACTCTTCATGGACGCCTATTGGAGGCGGCGGAAGAGCAGGGGAAGCCATTCTACGATGCGCTCCTCCAATCACATCAGGATCGGCTTGCTCGAGAACGAGAAAAGGGTGAGTACGCCTTCATGGCGCGCCGGCGCGCCGTTGATCGCGTCGGATTGCCGGCAGTCAGGAGTCACAGGCTAGCATTACTGGAGCAGGAGGAGCGATCCTGGCGAGAGCAGCTTAAACGAAAGGAGGAGGTTAGCCCGGAGATGGTCCTCCTGTTGGCACTCCGACTGCATGGAGGAGCTCAGGATGCCTGATTGGCGAACCGAGATTCTGCGGGAGTTTACACCGGGTGTTGCACGTCTGACACTCGTCGCTGACCCAGATGGTCTCCTGGTAGAAGAGGGTCTCCTCCAGGGAATTCACGAGCGAGGCTTCGAATTGATCCAGTTTGAAGACCATGTCGCCTTCCGGTTTGCCTATGAATCGACGTTCCGCTCGCGCTGGGATGGCGGTGAGCAAACGGATCTTGTCGTGGTTCTTCGATCGGCATCGAGCGAACTCGGCACGCTTCCCTATGATCTCCTGCAGGCAGGACGCCAGCTCTCCTTCAATCTGGGAAACCTATTCCCCAATCTGAGCTACCCAGTGGTCGCGGCCATGGACGTAGGCGACCTCGCTTCGCTTTACCAGACTCAGGAACAACATGACCCGGGCAAGCTTGGCGACAATGCCACGAAGGACTTTGCCCTCAGGCATGTGTTTGAAATCGCACCAGAGTTGATCAAACAACCATCTGATCTGCTGCGTGTGTTGCTGCGTCGCCATTATCGTGGTCAGCCCATACCAACGATTCTTGACGAACGATTCGTCAATGTCCTCCGCCAGAACGGCCTGTTCGAAGACTGGCCCCTGGAAAGGATCGTTCCTGATGGTGGAGCTTTCTTCGCCTTCCTTCAGGAACGCTGGCCTGCCTTCCTGGATCGGCTGGCAACTTCGGGCACCCCGGCAACGGCCGAAGAAGCAGGGAGAACCCATCTTGAGTTCAGCGGTCCACTGGACCTTCCTTTTGAACACGATGATGTTCGCGTCTACATCGATAATCTGTTCATCGAAGGGGCCCTGCAACCAGTATCCCGTGAACGCCATGAGGCTCTAGCAGCAACGTGGGCGACAGTAGGAATCTGCACAGATCCGGCCGGAGATCGGCGCCGACGATTGGATGGCCTGATCGAGTCTGTCAGAGACACGTTGCCACATGCCGACGCCAGATTTCAAGACTGGCTTCGGTTTGCATACCGTTGGGCGGAACTTACGGTTCTGCGAACGGCCGCCTGCGACGAAATGCCAGAATACGCTAACCAACGTTTGCAGGGCATTCGCGTGGAGGTTGACACGGCGTTTGGAGCGTGGATGCAGAACCGTTTCGCGGGATTGCACAACCAACCTCCGGTGCCACCGGCAATGCTCCACCACATTCCCCGATCACTCGCGAGACGCATCGGCGAATCAAAACGTGATAGAATCGCCATGGTTGTGGTGGACGGGCTGGCCCTGGACCAGTGGATCGTGTTGCGCGATGTTCTCGCCGTACAGCGACCACAGCTACGGTTCCGGGAAGGCGCCGTATTCGCGTGGGTGCCGACGATCACTTCCGTCTCGCGCCAGGCTGCCTTCGCAGGGAAAGCCCCCCTCTATTTCCCTGGCAGCATCCACACAACCAACAAGGAGGCCGCGCACTGGACGCAGTTTTGGGCTGACCATGGGTTGAGTCGGACGGAAGTGGCTTACGCCCGCGGTATCGGTGATGGCAAACTCAACGAAGTCGAAGAGATTCTGTCTCACCCTAGGGTTCGTGTGGTGGGCCTGGTCATCGACAAGGTCGACAAGATCATGCACGGAATGGAGCTCGGCACGCCCGGGATGCACAATCAGGTTCGTCAGTGGGCCAAGCAGGGTTTCATCGCAGATCTCTGCGATTGCTTGATCGAGCATGGATTCCGCGTATCTCTCACGTCGGATCATGGCAACATCGAGGCAGAAGGATGTGGCCGTCCATCCGAGGGTGCGGTTGCGGATTTGCGGGGAGAGCGTGCCCGCGTCTATCCGGATGAGCAGCTGCGGTCTCGCGTAAAGACCGGCTTCCCGGACGCCATCGAGTGGCCTCAGCTAGGTTTACCCGAAGACTTTCGACCTCTACTGGCTCCGAACCGGTTTGCGTTTATTCGTGGTGGTGAGCGCATCGTTGGCCACGGCGGGATTTCCATCGAAGAAGTAGTTGTTCCTCTGGTTCACATCGAACGGAGGGCAACGTGAGCGGGCGTCAGAGACAGATCGGTTTTAGCCAGCGCATCCGACTGGAGTGGCTTGAACGGTCCGCCAATCTTGCCCTGTCGGGATTCGACAGGGTCGCAGCCTATCAAGCATTGCAGGAGCTGCTTCAGAATCAGCTCTCGGTCGATGGGAATGCTAAGCGCGGCAATCGTGAAAAAGCCATCACCATCCTGATGAAGGTCTGGATCACTGTCCCGAATGGGCTCGAATCGTTCCGAGACGAGGGGCTGAGCTTGCTGCGGAACCTGCCCAAAGACGACCGAATCGCCATACACTGGGGCATGTCGATGGCTACCTATCCATTTTGGGGCACGGTTGCAGAGACGACGGGACGACTCTTGCGCCTGCAGGGCAGTGCTATGGCAGCGCAGGTTCAACGGCGCGTCCGCGAACTGCTTGGCGAGCGAGAGACTGTGTCGAGGGCAGCCAGGCGTGTCTTGCGATCCTACCTCGATTGGGGAGTTCTCCGGGAGACGGCACAAAAGGGAACATACGAGCAGGGCCCCGTGCGAGCCGTTAACGACCCACAAGCGGTAACCTGGCTGATCTCGGCGGCCCTGATGGCCAGCGGGGTAAACTCCGCGCCGCTTAACGCTGTCACTCAAGGACCGGCTCTTTTCCCGTTTAACCTCGTGCGCCCCACCGCTAAGGCACTGGAAGAATGTGGCAGATTGGAATCACACCGCCAGGCACTGGATGAAGACACCGTTGTTCTCCTGGGGAGCGGCTCACGCCACCGCGGGAATCCCGCTGACGCATAAGGGACATTGGACTTGAACGCACTTTCAGGGCCGGTGCTCTCGGAATCATGTAAGCCCGACGTATAGTTGGGCGAGCGACAGGCGAGTGAAACCGCAGTCTCAGCGGCGCCTCCGTCATACTCGGCTTCCGCAGGCCGGGCAGTACCTTCCTCCCCCCCGGAGGCCTTCGTCGCAAACAGGACACCGCGCGAACGGTCGGCATGTTCGTCGCGCGCTTTCATGTGCTAAGGGAAGCAGGATCAGCAACGCCACGATGACCGTGATCGTCGTCCCCGTGACGTACTCCGTTCTGACGGACCGGGCCCACCCGATCACGCCGCTACGGTCAAGCCACTCTCCCAACACGAGGAAGTTCGTGAGGAGCAGGATCGCGGCTACCGGCACAATGACGATCAGTCTCCGCATCTTGATGGTCATGATCAAACCCGCCTTTCTGTGCATCTGGACACAAAGACGATCGTAGCGCGGAGTCAACCAGCGCGCAAGGCAATTTTCGGAATGAAGTTATCACCCGCGTGCCGGTGACGCAGAGACCGCGCTCAGGACGGAGCGGAACTACATCGTAGGCGACACGTCACTGGTGTGCTGGTACGGATACCGGACCCTGAGCTTCACGGGGACCGTGGGGGATAGAAGTTCAGCTCACGCATCTTGACGTATGCCGAGGTAAGAAACCTACAGGCAGACCATCTGTCGAATAGAGCTCTCGCTAGCTGCGGGGAGGGTCGCGGCCAGAAGAACCGGCCGCGGGAAGAAAAAGGGAACCAGAAATCGAACCTGACGTTTCGCGAAAGCGATACGAGAACTACTTGCGAAGTCGCCTCCAGCCAGGGCTTCCAGGCTGATAATGATCATGCTCCCAGGCGAGCGCCTGGGTGCGTGTCGTCGCGGTGCGAAGCAGCCGGCCCATCGGGCGGCCTAGCAGCCACTGGAGCCAGCATCGTAGGCGAGACACCGGGATCGCCTCGCGTACGGACCAGCACTGATACCTTTCATGGAACTCCACGTGACTCACGCGCTGCACTCGAACGGTGCCCAGTTCGCTGAACTGAATGTGGTCCGTCCACAGGCTGCGGATGCAGCCGTCTGGCGTGATTCGTAACTTGATCATCGGGAACCCTCCATTTGGCGGTTTGCTTGTGGCGGCAGGCGGCGGGCCTCAGGTTTGAGATGCTCCTCGGCCACCTGCCCGTTCAGCGCCTGCAGAATCTGCTGCGTTGCGTGCGTGCAGGTCGCGTCCGTGAAGTTGATTGCGTCGACGCTGCACGTGCCATCGGCATGGATGATCATCTTGACGCATTTCCCTTGAATCATGAGCGTGTGTCCTTTCTCGGACGATCCGTCCGTCGTGTTGCGGCCGTTTCCGTCTACCGGTACCCGCCGATGACAACTTCGATCTCTCCGTTTTCCAGCTCGCGGCGCTGGACCGTGCGGCCCAACGCTCGTTGCTGACTCGACACAGCGTGATAGGCGTACTCTTGCTTGATGCGGTCCTGCATCTCGGAATTGAACCGATGCCGGCCGTCGTACTCGCTAATCCAGGCCAGGTACGTGCCATCGGCAAGGCGCTCCCAACCAACATCGTTGGCCGCCTGTCCGACATGCTGCCGGCGAATGACGATATGCGCCCGCTGGGGACGTTCATCACCTTGGTATCCGTACAGTGCCGCGCTCTCCGCATGCACCTCGATCTGGTCGTGGTCGAATCCGACTGCGGTGAGGGCGTCGATCAGAGCCTGCTGATCCTTGAAGCCCGGTTTGCACTCAACGTAATGGGACATTGCGTTTCCTTTCGTTGATATCAAGAGGATGGAGGAAGCGAGCGGAACACCGTGCTCCGCTCACTCCTCCAAAGGGATTACTCAGTCCAACACGACCCGGCGCTTGAGTCGGCCGGTCAGCGATGACACGCTGTCCGGGTCCAGGAGCTCCTGCTTGAGGGTTGCACAGGCCTGACTGAGTTTCTCTGCCAGGTCCGGCTGCTCTTTGAGATCCTCGCCGGTGACGCCGAAGAGCTGGGCCTTCAGCTCGCTAAGCTGCGCCGCCGTGTCGGCGTCGTTGAAGATGTTCATGGCGTGGAAGTGCTCGATCTTGCGGCGAATGGCCTGCAGCGTCTTGCCGTGGACCTTGCCGTTCGCATCGATGACTTGGTCGCAGAACTCCGCGACCTCCTTGCGGAACGCCATGACGTAGTCGCCCGCGAACTGCTGGCACTCGGCCTGCAGGTTCTGTTTCATCTGGGCGAGCTGCTCGGCGCGGACCTGTTGACCGGCCAGCTCGGCCTGGATGTCGTCAATGGCCATGGCGCTCGCGGCACCCGCCACTTTGAACGTGTGCCAGCCGAAGTTGAACTTCTTCCGCAAGTCCCAAGCGGCCGGATACGCCGCATCGGGCACATCCGGATGCTGAGACTGCCAGCCGGCCCGCAGTTGCGGGTATTGCGTGAGGAAATCCTCGATGGCCTGGTCGAACTCCGCCTTGAGTACCTGGAGCTGATCGATCAACTCCGGCACATGGTCCCAGGGCACGAAGTGCGCGTTGGCCGCCGGGAAGGGCTTGGAATACTTGCCCAACTGGTGCCTGGCCTTCTTCTCGATCTGCTGGAAGACCTTGCGGCCCTTATGCGGGTCGACCAACTCCTTCGAGCCGAACGAAGCGATCGCCTTGCTTTCGACTTCGTGCGGCGACAGGTGGAAGTCCTGCGGCTCGTTGCCGATGCGGCAGGACCAGTACGAAGACCGGATGACGAACAGGCATCCGAGCTGGAACAGGTTGATCGGCTTCTCACCATTGTTGGAAGCCACGTGTGCCTGCGGAGCAGGCGCAGTGAGAGTAGTCATGGGTTTTCTCCAATCGGTTAGGGGTAAACGGTTGTTGAATCAGGTAACGAACGGGCGTGTGATCAGACGGTCACGCGCCGCTTGCGGACGGTACCGTTGCTCAGGAGTGAAGAGGTGTGGCCGTTACCAGCCGGCTTGGTGTGACTGTCGAGCCACTTGGTGACCTCGGTGACCGATTCGGGATCGGTCTTCGACAGAGGCCGGATCTCGGGAATGGCGGCGATGAGATGATCGTTGCCGAGTTCAACGCCAGCGTGGAAGGCGAGTTTCAGGCCGAGCTGCACGACTTCCTTGATGTCGGCTCCGGTGTAGCCCTCGGACTGCTTGGCGAGGTCGTCCAGGTTGAACTGATCGGGCTCGCGTTTCCGCAGCCGCAAGTGGATCCCGAAGATCTCCTGGCGCTCAGCGTGTGTGGGCAGGTAGACGCCGTAGAGCTCGTCGAAGCGGCCCTTGCGAGTGAATTCGACCGGCAACGCCTTGATGTTATTCGCCGTCGCGATGACATAAACCGGGCAGGAGCGGTCGGAGAGCCACTTCAGGAAAATCCCGAAGGCCCGCTGGGCGGCGCCGCCGTCCATATCACCGCCAACGCCGCCGAAGCCCTTCTCGATCTCGTCGAGTTGCAGAACGCATGAGCCCAGGCCTTCGAGCAGGCGGGTGGCTTCGCGCATGTTGCGCTCGGACTCACCGACCCACTTGGACATGAGGGAACCGACGTCCAGTTGGATCAGCGGCAGGCCGAGGTAGCTGGCAATGCACAGGCTCATCTGCGTCTTGCCGCCGCCGGAGATGCCGACCAGCAGCAAACCGCGCGGGAACTCGATGCCGAACTGCCGGGCCTCGGGAGCGAAGCAGGGCTTGTCCAGTTGGACATGCTTCTTGACGTTCTCCCAGCCGCCGATGATGTCCAAACCACCTTCGGGCGGGTCTCGGTAATCCAGTAAGCCTGTGCGGCGGATGACTTCGGCCTTCTCGTTGAGGATCAGCCGGGCCGCTTGGCCGTTGAGCTTCTTGAACTTCCGCAGCGCCAGGGCGGTGCGGTCTTCGACCTGCTGCTGCGTCATGCCGCGGCAGGCCGTGACCAGCGCCGACATGGACGCCTCGTCGATGGGGTGGTCCTCGCCAACGAAACGGACGGCCTTCTCGATGGCTGCGTCGTTCGGCAGCTTGAACTCGATCGTCGTGACGTCGTGCTGCAATGCCGGCGGGATGTCGAAGTCCACGCCGACGAAGATTACCGTCCGGCCGGTGTGGGCCAGTACGTCCCGGATCTCGCTGAGCCAGGCGAGCACGATGTCGAAGTACGCGAACGTCCGCGACTGCAAGTAGCAACCAAAGTCCTTCAGCACGAAAAGCGATTCCTCCGGCAACTCCAGGATCTGTTGGGGAGCGGTCTGGGGATTGGGTTGACCTAGTTCTGCCCCGGATGCAGTTGTGGCCGGATTGCCTTCCGCATCCTGCCAACCGACCGCTGGCGACCACACGAAGATCGGACGACCTTCGGGCGGCAGCTCCGCGGCCGCTTCCTTCAACTCCTGCACGAAACGGGTCTTCTCCGGCGTGTGCGCGTGCAGGTACGCATGCCCGGAGAGCACATAGTCAATCAGCGTCTGTCGAAACGTGTCGATCATTGGATTTTCCTTCCTTTCTGGTAACAGATGAATGAATTGGGCGATCACCAATCGATCGCCGTCGGCCAGGAATGGCCGTTTGAACAGCAGACGAGCGGCAGGTTGTCTGGGCCCTTGGCGGCATCGTCGTTCTGATGGACCGTGCGTTGCTCGTCCCACCAGATTTCGGTCCAGCCGCTGTAGTCAACCTGGGCATCAGTGCCCGGGACGCCGGCGAACGCGGCGTACCCGCAGAGTCGTTCCACGGTACCGTGCGCCGGCTCACCGCATTCGGGACACAGCGGTGTGTGGAGTTCCATCACGCCGCCTCCGTTTCGGAAGAGGCTTCACCGGCTTCCTGTTCTTCATGCAGGTGTTCCGGGTAGTTGGAACCGAGATTCTCGCGTGTCGCTTCGAACCCCGCGTTGACCGGCATGAGCACCCAGCGCACGACGGCGTTGTAGCGGTCGTAGATCAGTGCTGGCTTGCCAAAGACCTTGTGATCGCAGCCGTAGCCGTTCTGATCAATGTTGATGACGGCCAGGTCGCTGTCGAGCGTCTTGAGCGCATCAAGTAAGTACGCGGGGTTGAACACCGTACGGATCATCGCGTCGCCGCCGCCGAGGAACTCGGTCGGCAGCCTAGCTTCGGAACTTCCGATGCCCGCCGCCTCTGCGGAGAGCACGAGCTCCTGCGGACCGAGATTCAGCCGAACCATGCGGCTTTCTTCGTTGGTGGCGAGTGAGACCTCGGTCAGGGTCTCGACCAGCTGGGCACGATCGACGGCGAACTTGGAGTGGCTGCGCGGCACGATGTCCCGATAGATCGGGAAACGCCCATCGCACTCGTACGTGGAAAGCACCCAGTCGGGACCGGCCGCAAAGATGCGCCCGGGGAGGGTGTCGCCGTTTTCGGCCTTCTTGCGATGGAGGGCCAGCGCCAGGAAGTCGGTGTCCTTGTCGGTCAGCTTCTCGATCAACCGGCAGAACCGATGCGGCAGCAAAGCCTGATCACCGAGTTCGCCAGCGTTGCACAATTCAACCATGGCCAAGCGTCGGCCGTCGGTCGCAACCAAGCGCGAGCCCTTCTCGTTGGATTCGAGCAGGATGCCATTGATGGCGTACCGGCTGGGCTCCTTGGCCACGGCGTGGCTGGTCACTTTCACCGCATGCACCAGCTCGGCGGCGTCGACCTCGATCGAGTCGCCTTCCAGCTGCGACGGCACCAGCGGAAATTCCGCGTGGTCGTACGTTTGGAGCGCGTGCTCGACGCGGCCACCGTTGATGAGCAGCCGCTCGCCGTCGTCAGACAGCGACAGGCTGCACGTCGGGTGCTTTGAGGCCTTGGGCCGACGGCTCAACTCGGCCAGCGGGACTACGCAGGCCGGCAACGATCCATCAACCGGCATCTGCGCGAAAAGCGAGATTTCACCGTCCGTGGCCTGTAAGCGGAGCAGACCATCGGAAGCCTCCAGATGCACGCAGGTCAGGATGGGTTTGGGAAATCGGGCGGGCACCACGCGTTTTGCCCGGTCCAGTAGTGCGACCAGCGCGGCGCGAGACAACTCGACCGCGCAAGTCTGGTTTACAGTTTGCTCTGCAGTCAACATGATTACGTCTCCTATGATTGGGGTTGTGGAAACAAAAAGAGCCGGCGCGCAGCGGGACCTTCCCGGCAACGCACCAGCTCACGTGAATCGCTTACCTTTTGATGTGGGGAATCAGCCGCCGAGCGAGGGTGTGTTCGGTTGCTCGACAGCTTCCTGCTGATCTGAGGGGGTCTCGACGTCGTGCGTTACGAGATAGCGCACGCAGCGATCGCTATTCTGATCCGTCCAGAGCAGCTCGTGATCATCTTCGACGCCGTCCACGTCGTAATCTCGGACTTCGACGGTGACGCCCGGCTTGTTCACCTGGACGTCGGCTACGCCTCCTTCCACAGTGACATGCACATCGGGCGGATTCATGGCTGCACCTCCTCAGTGAAGCCGTCGGCGGCAGCTGCGCTGTTCGGCAGGCCTTCGGACTTCTCGCAAAGGTGCTTGCGCTCGATGGTGCCGTGCTCGGCACATTCGGGCATGTTGAAGAGACGGACGTACGCGAAGCACGTGCCGTTCTTGTCGGGCTCGACATTGCGGGCCTCACCGATCACGTGACCTTCGGCCACGACCCAGTGCGTGAAGCTCGGGTCTGACACGAGCCGCTGTCCGGGCGCAAACGCGGGGACGCCAACCACTCGGCTTAATCCGCCCAGGAAGTTGGCCATGTTCCGCGCCTGCTGCCCGCGCGAGATCGGATCGCTCTCGCATACGGGGATGGGGCGGCCGATGACCTTGACTTGATCCGAGTCTGGTTCTACGACAACTCGGCCGTTGTCGTCGCCGTACCATTCCAAGTATGGCAGTCCTTTTGTGTAGTCGTATGGCGGCAGCCCGGCCGTGATATCGCCCACGTCACCGATCTGATGCTGCGCCATGCCAGCCATGTAGTTGGCGGCCTTGGGATCATCTTCGTCACCGTCACCGGTGAAGTGGATCTTCGCGCCGCGGATATCGCGGTGAAAGTTGCCCTTCAAGTCGAAGGTCACCTTCTCTTTCATGCCGGCGAACCGCATCCAGCCCGTGACCTTGCCGGGCGCGGTGTTGTCTAGTTCGCCTTCGATTAGATGCTCAGTTGGTCTCCATGCCATAATGTTACCTCCAGTTCTGTGACTGAGATGGCACGCTTCACCGTGTGAGTGTGCCATCAAGACCTTGATAGACTGATCTACGCACGCGCGTAGATCACATGTGCGTCGAGAGCAAAGGAGCAGTCTGAATTGACGATCAGGCGCCTCCTGCCTCGCCATCATGCCCTGGGGATGCGGACGGGCAGTCCAGGTCTTGCGCGATGATCCTGCCGTGGATCGCGTCGGCGATGGTGGCGGCCTCTTCGTAGTCGTCGATCGGGCCATGGTGATGGCCTTCGTCGTCTTCCACGTAGTAGCGTTTTGATAGCGGCGGTTCACGGTTAGACGTGCAGACGGATTCGCCGGGGAATGCCCAGCGTCCTGCCGCTGCGGCGGCATCCTGGAGCGCGTCCAGCAGGTGAATGACCCCTGACAGCGCGTCCGCCTCACCAGAGTCCTCCGGCTGGTGTTCCCGCAGCTTCAGCAGGGTGAGTTTCTGCCGATGGAGCAGATCCCAATCGACATCGTTCAGTGATTCAAACATGTTTAGCACCTCCGTTGGGTGTGGAGTGGATGCCCGGCACCAAAGAGATGTTCATCGTGACGATGCGGTGGTGGCTACCGCGGCGGGTGGGTCGTCTTGGTGGGTCGGATGTTCTTCACCGATCCGTCATCGAATCGGATCCGAACTTTGCCGCCGGGAAAGACCTTCACGAACTTCCACTTCTGTTCGATGCGCTGCAGCGTGTCGTGGATCGCTCGCCGCAACTGCTCATCAGGGCCGATGAGCTGCATCCAGAAGCGATCGAGCTCGCGTTCGAAGTCGAAGAGCTGCGTCTCATACGTATCCCCCTCGTCGTACCAGCCGCCGAAGTGATACCATATCTCGGAAGCGCAGAGACGCTCTTGCGCCGCCGGAGTGACAAGGGCGTGATCGTCAACCCACTGCGACGCGTCTTCGGGCGGCGGCGCTTTGGCTATGCACACGGGCGACGAGAATTTCCGTGCATCGCTCGTTGCGACCGTAATGGTCAACTTGTCCACGCACGTCAGCGTGCCTGACCAGACGCTGGCCGTGTGCAGCGTCTTGCCGACCGTCACAGTGACCTTGCCGATCGTCGGGAGCTTGGCCCAACCGTAACCGTCGTATTCCTTGCGAATACTCACGGGAACGAAGGGCTCGTCGAACTGCCCCAGTGCCGCCAGCAGGTGCACGTTGGTCTCATCAGTGTCGGCGCCGTCCGGGAAATCGGGGTCGAACCGATAGCACCGCTCGAGCGAAAGACCCTCCGGCATGGTCACTTCAACCGGTTCCGGGGCTTCGCCCGTAGCCAGCAGGCCGACCTGGAACGTCGGCATGGCCTCCGGCAGCCCAATGCCGAGCTCGCGAGCCCGCAGATACTGCTTGTAAGGCAGCCGGTGATAGCCGCGCCGCTGAAGATACCGGTAGGCCTCGCGCTCCAGAGCTTGCTTGAGTTGATCCAGCGCCTCGTTTTCAACGAGACGCGTCCGCGCTGGCAGCATCAGGCGGATGCCTGTCGGCTCCCCAGTGAGATCAACCAGGTACCAGAGGCCTCGCGCGTCCACCGGATGGAAATCGAAGCTCGTCGTTTGGCCATGAAAGTTGACCAGCACGTTTTCGCTGTAGCCATGCGTTCTGCGGACGCCACGGTGCCAAGCTGGCAGGTTCTCGTACTCGCGCACCTCGATTCGGCAGCCGAGATCCGGGTAGTGTGTCGCGGCCTCTGTTACGAATCGCTCCTGCGCGCACGGCTGTCCGTCCACGGTCACCTGCATCCCGGTGAACACCGCCAGCCGTTCAACGGCAGACATCGTCCACTCGTCGTCCTCGAACCGCAGAAGGGTTCCTTCGATCGGCTCTGAATCCTCTTGGATAATGACGGGATTGCCCGTCCAACCGTCGCCGCTGATGCGGGCCATGAAGCCCCGGGATCTGATCAGAACCTCGCGCGGCGCCAGGCAGAACAGCCCCACGCCGGCTGGGTCCTCGCTCTCTTCGAACGAGTCTTCCCAACCGGAACCGCCGAGGTCCAGTAGCCTCGTGAAGTCGTCGATACCGCGTCCGTTGTCACGGACACTCACGCATCCGGCTTCGTTGGTGATCTCCACCTCCGTAGCGCCGGCTCGGCGTGCGTTCTGCAGGATCTCGATGATCCTGCCTGACAGGCTACCAGTGAAAAGCCGGCTCGCCTTCGTCAAGAGTCTCGTGTTTACACATGCTTGAATCGTCTCCATTTTCAATTACCTCCACAGGGATGTTCGTGCGACACCATGCCACTTGGTCGATGGTGCCCCAGCTCTGTGCCTACGTGTGTTCCAGAAACAGTTGTGCTTTGGGGGGACTATGCCTCCTGAGTGGCCGCACCGTGTGTCCGCGGTGAAGCGCCAGTCGCGGCCGGATCTGGCGCCGCACCAAACCAATCTACGTGCGTGTGAAAGGGTCAGGATTTCAGCAGAATGCTGCGTATAGAACGGGAAGAGAATCAGCTATGTCGATCGTGGGCTAGCTCTGGGCCAATCCCGTGTTTCTCGTCGAGGATCCGCTTCGTGATGACCTGGGGCGTCGCCCTGATGCTGTCACGTGCTGAAAGATCCTCAGGCAACCCATGTGCCCGATGGTCGGGCGGGTTGCCGGTGGCACTTTGCGTGCTCAACGTATGAGGATTGGAGAGTGGTAATGCGGCTCGGCTTATAAAGGTTTCGATTCGGGCGGGCCGAGTAGATCCTCCCTCGCCGCACGCCATCTGTCCCTACGCCGATCTGGATTTAGGCACCATGAGTGCGGCCCACTCGGAGAACTGTGTCGCAAAGGAATCGGCCTTCTGATGCAGAATAGCCGTGTCGGCGCGGGACCGGAGTGCCGAGACCTTGTTAAAACGCGAGGGCATCTCCCGGCGGTTCAACCGCGATCCACCAAGAACCTGGTCAACTCGGCCGAACGGCATCCGGAAGGGCACCTTGAATGTCAGGTGTGCTCCGCCCGCCCGCGTGCGAGCGGCACTTCGGCACGTCAATCCCGGAGGGTGATTTCCTTTACAATCGCCAGTGTCTTCCATGACGCAGATATGGTGCCAGTTGTCGTCGAGAAGAAGAAAGAACGACCCATATTGGGCCGTTGCCCGTGCAGCTCACTCCGGATCATGCTTGTCAACTACGGCGATCGTCTCCGGTCCGGGCATCAACACAACGCGGTTGTTGCTTTCGCTGTACCACTCGATGTACGGATAGTCGATGTCCCTGCTGTTAGGCCCCCCTGAAGTGATTCGCCCCGCGCGCCCGCGCTGTTGCCGCGCAAATCCGTCCATGTATTTGCAGGCTTCTCGATCGCTTCCGATGAACTTCGCCTGGATCAAGAGTTTTCTTCCCCGGATGTCCGGCATGAAGTCGCCCTCCAACCTGAGCGCAACTTTGTCCATCATCCCTGCGAACCGCAGCCAGCCCACGATGCTTCCGGGAACAGTGTTATCCAACTCTCCGTCTAGTAGGTACTCTGTTGGCCTCCAAGTCATTTTGTTTCACCTCCTTCGTGTGCCTCGATCGGCACGTCTCGGTTCTTCGGACGTGCCGGTCGTGTGTCCTTGAGTGCTTGCAGAATCAGGCCATTCTAAGATGCGGTTGTTTGCCGACAGATCGCACGCCGCCGGTCGCAGCAGCTCCGCCAACGCGGTTTCCTTCTCATGCCGGTCCACGCGGCGATCCGTGCGCCACACCTCCATTTGGTCCGCCATTCGCCGCAGCGCGCTGCTCATGCGCGTGGACAGCACCCAGCCCTCCTGTCCCTCATATCGCCTGTGCATCCAGCTGACGCGCTCGATGACACCCAGGTGAGCGAGTCGGGCGCGCGTACGCTCCATTGTCCGGCGCGATATGTCGAACTGCCGCTGGAGGTTAGCGAAAGCCACCACCGGCGCGCTTTGAGCCTTCAGGGCGAGCAGGATGCGCGCCGCAGCGTGTTGCTGGTTCCGGTTCCCGGGAATCAGCAGCGCGACGAGGTCGGTTACGTCGTCGAGACGCCGAGCCGCGCGATGGCCGAAAGCGATCTTCGTTTTTGCCGTCATTCTGAATCACCGTCCCGCTCGCGCTCAGCGTCGCCGCTGTGCATACGGCTCGCTGACTGGAAGCCGAATCGTGTGAGTTCCTGACGCAGCGTATAGCGCTCCTTGCTGATTCGGATCGCGTGGTCGCGCAACTGAGGACCGAATGTCGTCTCAACGAACAGAATCGTCTCGAATGCATCGACATACACTTGGTTGAACAGCCTCTGGAACCGCCAACGCAGGCCCTGTCGCGACACGCGGAACGTCTGGTGGACCTTGTCGCCGTACGTACCGCGCAGCACCATGTAGCTCGGTCGCGCTGAGCGCAGGTCCACCCACAGCTCACGCGATTCCATCAATCGCTTCAACTTCTCCAGAAATTCCTTGTCCTTCTCGGTCAGTACCACGTTGTATCACCCAAATCGTCCGGCCCTCCTGCCACAGATCGATGTCCCCCGCGTGGGCCATAAACACGAGCGCCACAAACCGCCAGATCCGGTCCGTGCGCGCGTTGTCCTCCAATTGGGGCAGATCATCGAAGCACACCTCGATCGGCCCGATATGCGCCTGCAAATGCGTCTGATAGCGATTTAGGTCGAAGCCCTCGCGCATCAGCGGCAACCAGGCCATCAGCTCCGGCGTGTTCACGAGACCATCCAGGGCTTCACTCAATCCCGGCACCGCATCCAGGTGCGCGGGGGCCGGCCGCACCTCCTCAGACGGAGGTACGATCGGGATTGGCAGTGCACTATCCTGCTCCGCCCGTTTCCGCTCACGGGACTCGGCCATCCGTTCCCGGAAGTAGTCCCGATCGAACACACGGGCATCAAAGAGGAACCGCGATTGCATGTCGCGACCACACCGTCGACAGACATACCGGCAGATCCGCAATCGCGGGTGGCCCTCGCACACGGTGCACCGCTGATACACAACCGTCGGGTCAAACTCGTGCTCGCAGTCCATGCAGCGGCAACGGCCTTCGCCCAACATCCGCAACGCCCCGCCGCAGCGCGGGCAACGGTGCCCCGACAGCATGACTTCATAGTAGAAAGCCCGCGTGCGTGCCATGAGCGCATCGACCGCCTGCGTCAGCTCGAACGCAAGGCGGATGATCTCCCTCATGAATCCTGAGGCATGGACTTTGTCGTCCTGCCATTATCTTCGTTTGCTTCTGATGTCGGCTCCGATGCCGCGGGGATCGCGACCTCTGTTGTAAGGGGCAAATCGGCAGGATTCCCCTCTTCAGCCAACGTCTGCTGATAGCGCGGCGTGAACTTCCGGCCACAGCTTTTGCAGCGACGGATCTTGCGCAACCCCATGGTCTTTGTCTTGCGGACCCCCTTGTTCACATTGTCCGTGGATCCGCAGAACGGGCACTTGAATGGTCTCGCCATGAATATCACCTCGGGACCTACGCGGGGCCCGCTGTTTATAAACCTTTGTTACCCCCTCGGCGTGGAGGCCTCGCGCCGGTGCCCATGGATGGCGCCGTTTGCGCGGGACCCACCGAAAAGCTTATAAACTCTGGCTCATTCACCACTCTCAGGTGATACTATGAATCAGGACAATACCCCCAATCCGGCCAGCAATCCGCTGGCCCATATGCCTTCTTACTATTATTTATATGGCCGTGCCAATCGATACGGATCGAACGCTTTGTCGGCGCGCTATCCGCGTAATGAGCCGCGCTATCAGGTCTTCGACTTCTCCTCGGACCGTTCTGCCTCGGCCTTCGACAAGCCGCCGCACACGGTGGAGCAGCTCATCACACACGGCTACTTCGCAGTCCCGAAGGGTGAGCCTGAGCTGTCAATCCTCGAAGATCGGAAACAGACGTCCTGGCTCAGCCTGGACGACGTTCTGGCCCAGATCCACCAGCGCCAAGAGATCTACCAGCAAAACATGCACGAGCTGGAATGGGCCAAGTGCTACGCGTTCAACGAGCTGGCCCACCATGGCTGGCCAGCCACCGTGGAGCAGTACGCACAATACAACCGCCGACTTCAAGATCTGCACGCCGAGCAGCGGGCGGAGCGGATCGCGTTGTGGAAGGACGCCTCCGACCTGAGACGGGCACTCCCGGAGAGCGTTCAGCAGTACCTCTCGACGTTCCGCAAACTGGAGATTCTCGACGGCGACGGGGGTGACGCAGAATGATCACGCGCATACAAGATCTGTGCCGCAAGCTGCGGCCGGTTCTCGGCAAGAAAATCGACCGCCTCTGGACCGTCTACCTCACCGAATCCGAGCCCGGCGGTCGAGCGGAGATCGAACAGACCCTGGAGCTGCTCGCCGCCAAGCACCTCGGACACAGCTACGAACCTGATCGCTCACCGTTTCCGCCACCCAAGCGGGATTTCGCCGCAGCCGGAGACGTGCCTCTCGGCACCATCAGCTACGGTGAACGCTCCTTGTATCCCTTCCTGCTCAAGAGCGACCGATTGAAGGAGCACATCCTTGTCTCCGGGAGAAGCGGATCGGGCAAGACGAACCTTACGTTCATTCTCATGCAGGGCATAATGGCCCGTGGCATCAAGGTGCTCGCCCTTGACTGGAAGCGTGGGTACCGGGATCTCCTGGCTCTCCAGCCCGATCTTCGTGTGTACACCATCGGCCGAGACGTGGCCCCATTCCGCTTCAACCCGCTGATTCCGCCAGCCGGTTGCGAGCCGAATGTCTGGATCAAGCTCATTGTCGATGTCATCGCCTCCGCGTACTTGGGAGGCGAGGGCGTCATCAGTCTGCTCATCGCCGGTCTCGATCAACTGTATCGCGGCGCCGGCGTCTACTCGGGCGCGCCATCGCGTTGGCCCACCATCGTGGACCTGTTGGACTGGCTGCGGACCGTCAAGCTTAGGGGCCGTGCCGCGATGTGGCAGGCCTCCGCTGAACGTATTTTGCTGGCCCTGACCTACGGTGAGTTCGGTGCCGTAGTGAACACGCAAAGCAACGATCACATTCAGAAGCTGCTCGACTACAACGTCGTCCTCGAGATGGACGGGCTCTCAAGCAACTCCGACCGGACCATGTTCTCCGAAGCGCTCACGCTCTACTTGTACCGCTATCGGCTTGCGCAGGGCCCGCAGAGACAGCTCACGAATCTGATTGTGCTGGAAGAGGCCCACAACCTGCTCTTGCAGCGGGCGACCGAGTCGCGCGAGTCTGTCCTGGAGAACTCGATTCGTATGGTCCGTCAGTACGGCATCGGTTATGTCTTCGTCGACCAGTCGGCATCCATGCTGAGCAAGGTCGCCTTCGCGAACTCCTACGCCACCATCGCCCTCAGCCAGAAGCTGCGCAGCGACGTGCAGGCGATCTCATCAGCCATGAATCTGACCGACGAACAGAAACAGGCCCTCAACACGCTGCGCGTGGGGACCGCCGTCGTCCGTGTGGCCGACGAGCACCCGGAACCGTTCCTGGTGCGGGTCCCGCTCTGCCCCGTAGATGAAGGGTCGATCACTGACTATGCCGTTCGAGAGCGAATGGCCGGTTATCTCGCCGATTCCGCGCTCACCGAACCCGCTCAGGCTTCACACTCACCGATCACTCCGGTTCCGCCGCCAGATAAGAATAAAGAGAAGATTTCCCACCCACCAACCCCCAAAGAGGAATCGCTGAAGGACTCAGAGAGTCCCTCTGGGACTCTTGAACCTTCAGCGTTGCAACCAGAAGACCAGCCACCCGAACAGGAACAGCAGATGACCCGCGAAGCGGTACGGTTCCTGGCGGACCTGGCAGCGCGACCATTGTCAACCACCGTGTCACGCTATCAGCGTCTGCACCTGTCTCGCCGAAAGGGCAATGCCATCCGACAGGATCTGAGCAGAGCCGCCCTCATCGAGGCTGTGGCCATCCCCACCCGCTCCGGCCAGGTCGTGTTGTACCAGCTGACCGGCGCCGGCCGGACCGTCTGCGTAGACGTCGGCATCGATGCCGGCCCCGCGCCGCGTGTCAGCCTCGAACACCGCTACTGGGCGATGCGTGCGGCGGATATCTTCACAGACAGAGGTTATGACGTCACGCACGAGTGCGCCGTTAAGGGTAACGGCACCATCGACCTGCTCGCCGAGCGACCTGGAGAACGGATAGCTATTGAGATCGAAACCGGTAAGTCCGACATCGCAAACAACATCACCAAGCTGAAGCCCGCCGGCTTCGATCGGATCATTATCATCGCCACGTCCCCGACCGCCGTCACCGCGTGCCAGAATGCGATCGCGATGGCGAACGCGCCGGTCGAGCTTCTGACCTGGCTCGACCTGTCCTAACTTCTCACGGAGCGATAGCTCTGCCTGCCGCGAGAGCCGCGGCCGTATCCTCGGCAATAATCCCGAGCACGTTTCCCCGCGTGTTCGATTCTATGCGCCACTTGCCGTGGCCACGATCTTCCCTGCAGATCTGTTGGATACAGAAATAGCGCCGGCATCCCGTTCGCCCGATACGCCTCCTGCTTGTGGCGGATGCCGTCCATGTACGTCGGCCGATCCGGCATCCCCGCGTACTCGACAATCAGATTGCCGTATGAAGGAAGCGTGAAATCCGGGTGCCACACTCGAAATCGCCCACGGTCGTAGATCGCCGTAGGCATTTCATAGAAGAAGGGAATTCCGTACCGATCCAACAGCCGCCCGACCTGCGCTTCACCACGCGAGCGGTACGACGGCTCGCCGGGTCCCAGCCGGTCCTCAAGCCGCGCGTTCGGTGAGCGATCCACGCACGGGTCACCCCATGTGTGGGACGCACAGCCCTGCCGAGGTCACTTCGCGTCGCTCCCGCCGAGCTTCTTCGCCAGATCCTCGGCGATCTTGCCGAGTTTCCGCTCGGTTCGGTCGATAATCCGGATCAGTTTTTCGTTATGCGCCTGGAGTTTCTCCGCCCGTTCCAGCAGCTCATTGACGCGACCATAATCGTATCGGGTAACGGCCTCCTCGGCTTCCTTCGTGAGCTGTCGAACTCGGCGTTCTGTCTCCGCTACGGCTCCATCCAGCCGCTCAAGCCGTTTGTCGAGTTGCAGCTCTTCGTAGCGCGCCCCCAGCTCGACGGCCGCCTTCTTACGCTCGGCCGGCGGCAGCCGGTTGATCACGTCGCGCAACTGCTCAATCCGCGCCGCGTGTCCCTTGCGGAAGTGATGGGCTTGTTCCCGAAGCCGGGCCAGGCGTTCTGTAAGCCAACCCTCGACCGGCAGAATCCGACGCAACTGCGCCACAATATTCGGTGCATCATCCGGGTGCTGGATGAAGACATCGGTGCGGCGACGCATCTCCGTCAGAAAGCTGTCGACCCGGTCGCCCGCACGCGTGTCCTGCTGCAGATCACTCAGATCGTGTCGGATCTCTGACAGCTCAGGCTTAACCTGTGCCGGGGCCCACGGCGCGGGCCGGCCACGGCCATGAAAGTGGATCACGAAGGCGATGATTCCAACGATCAACGCAACGGTTGCCAGTGATTGAACGATCTCCCCCGGAACCGGCCACTTGGTTCCGAGTGCCCAGGCCACGAGGATGCTCGCGCCGAACGCGATTCCGGCGCCGGCCCAGGTCCCGCCGGTCTGCCGGATGCCCTGGAACATGATCATTGCCAGTAGAATCACGGCGAACCCAATCGCAAGTGGGCCCAGATCCCGAATCGACCAGCCATTGCGATGCTCCCACCAGACCAAGCCGCTGGCCAAGGCGAGGCCAACCGCCGCGGACATGGCGATGGCGGGTCGCTGATGGCCAAAGCGACGGCCCAGCACGGCGTACGTCAAAGCCGTGAAGAACGTGAATGCGAGTAGAAAATCTGGCAGCAGCGTCTCGAAGAGACGGCCGATGCCGATCGCAGAGAACGGGTTGTCGAAGCTCATGGGACCGCTGTGGCAGTCCTCCTATATAAAGTTTACGCCGCGACGATCAGCCCTCGCGGCAGAAAGGCTCGCGATCAAGGGTGTGTGAGTGTGCATTTCCAGTGGAACGTATATATAATATAGCTACCACTTATTCCTCTATCTACTACTACTACTACTACTTATAAGAAGCAACGCTTATAAATCACTGCACGCTGGGTGTGGTCCCGCGAGACCTGCGCCAGCCCGGCCGCGAAGCACGCCTATGACCTCGATCGCGGTTCCACTGGAAAACTACTCCCACTGACCAAACCGAAAGGTATTTATACAAGTGGTTCCACTGAACGCGCGTGGAGGTGATTTTCCAATGGAACGACACACCGTTCGCGATCGCATGGCCGATCGCATCCAGCACATGTTGCAGCATGCCGTTATCAAGGATCGCCGATTTCTCGACGACGAACAGCTGATCCGAGCCGAACAGCTTGCGCTGCTCGAAGAGGTGTTCAACGCCAGCGTGCGAGACTCGGAAATCGAGGAACTCAGCAGCCACTTTGCTGGAGTCCTGCGCGGCGACCACCCCTGCCACCTGGCGATTTGGGGCAAAACAGGAACGGGCAAGACGCTAACGCTGAGCTATTTTCTGAACCTGCTCGCCGAACTGGCGGAAACGAAGGACATCCAGGTTCGGCACGAACACCTGGACCTTTCGACGCCGCAGCCGTGTTTTCGAGCCTTGAACAGCCTTGCCTGCCTATTCAACGCCAGCAAGCGCCACAAGAAGGGTATCTCGCTCGAAGAGTTGATGTTCAATATCGAGGAGACCCTTGCCGAGCTCTCCGGCTACCTCATCATCTTCGTTGATGAGGTCGACAACGTGCGCCGTGATCGCGACACGTTCCTCAAGTTCCTGGTCCGTCGGCTGCCGCAGAAGATCCCCGTCAAGCTCATTCTCGTGTTTGTATCCAACCGGCTGAACTGGCCGGACCAGTTGGACCCACGCGTGAAGTCCTTCTTGAAGCTGAACGAGCTCGTGTTCAAACCCTATGACGCGGTCGATCTCAAGCACATCCTGGACATTCGCGTCGACAAGGCCCTGCATCCCAACACTGTCGAGGCTGGCGTGGTCGAGAGAATCGCTGCCCTGGCCAGCCATGACCACGGCGATGCTCGCAAAGCCGTCGCCCTGCTCGCCAAGAGCGCCTACCTCGCCGAGAAAGCCGGGACCAGAATCACTCCCGCTGTGGTGGATGGAGCCATGGACGAGCTGCACTGCGACCGATACGTCGCGTTGTTGCGAACGGCGCCTGTGCAACTGAAGGCGGCCATGGCAGGCACGATCGACGCCAGCCGGCGGGCTAAGGGGCGGGCGGTGGGAACCGGTGAAGCGTATGATGCGTATCGTCGGTTCTGCGATCGCGCCGTGCTTCAATCGCTCACTGGCCGCGCCTTCGGCGATCTCTTGGCCGAGCTGGACGTGCATTCCTTCATTCGCAGCCGAGTCGTGTCGCACGGCCGGCGAGGGCGGACGCGGGAAATCACCCTCGACGTCCCTGACGAGATGGTCGACCGCATCCACGCGATGATCTGCATGGAGTTCGACCTGCGGGGATGATGGGCGGCGCGGGCGGGCGCCATCAGCCCACCCGCTCCTCGTCAATCGCTTGGTTGATCTCGTCCTCCGGGCTTTTCTCAAGCATGGCCTCGAACGACTTCTGCAGCACGTGAATCGCCAGCGGGATCTCGTTCCGCGAGAAGCTCTGCGACGTTTTCCAGTTGCCGTAGCGGTCCTTGTAACGCCGCCCGAGGGTCGCCTTGATGATCTGACGGCTCTCGCCATTCACCTGGATCGCGTTCTCGAACAATGCGCAGGATACCGGTCCTGCCTGAAACCGCCTGATTGGTTGTTGTATCTCCATTTTTACACCTCGGCCCATCCGTCTCACGCGGCGGGCCTCTTCACGATCAGAGAAAGAGGCTCGCCCGTTGCCGCGCTGTTTGCCTCTGCTTCCGTTAGACCCTTGATGATCATCCTGGCCGTCCGCTGGATTCGATCGAGCGAAGCCAGCAGCGTGTCGCGATTGCCGTCGTACAGCCGGATGTAATCGACGGCGGCCGTATTCGTGTCCAGGCCGATCGCTTCGCAAACGACGAACGCCACAGCCTCGGCCTCTGTCTCCTGAACCGTCCGTGTACCCCTATTCCTCTCGCTCTGATGTAGCAGTTCGTGGGCGAACTCGTGCACAAGCACCGAGAACTCCTCGGCTGGTGCGAGACCGTCACGTATGCCGATTCGTCCGCCACCTGACCATCCGTCCACATTGACCGCCAGATTCACGTACTCCAGCTCGATCCCGTGATCGCCAACCAGCGCCTTCAACCGCTGGACGAACTCGCCTGGGTTGCCAGCAACCCGCCCCAGTTCCGGTAGCGGCTTGCCTTCCGTCTGGCTCACGTCGAACACGCAGATGGTCTTGAAGGCGACGACACGCTCCGAGTCATTCTCATCGACCTTCCCTCGCCGAACGATTGGTGCCAGGATCCGGATCCCTCGCCCGCCCTTCCGCACCCGGCGGCCCAGACGCTGCCACGCCCGAAACCCAGCCACGTGGGAAGCCTGCGGACACTGCATCCCGATCAGCAGCACGTTGCCCAAGCTGTAGCGGTGGAAACGAGCCATCGCCGAGAGGTAGGCCGTGAGCCGAGCACTCTGCCCAGCTTCGACCGCGGCGACCAACTCGTCGATGGCCTTTCGCACCGCGTCCGTTTTAGCCGCCACCCTCATAGAGACCACCTCCGCCTCTGATCGCTCAACTCACGCAGTTCCCGAATCTCCATCCTGAGCCGCTTGATCCGTAGATAACGCCTCGCGAAGCACCACTCGTCCGGATCGTCAACCTGATCCAGATCGAGTCCGCCCCGACGTCCCAACTCGAGAATGCGAATCTGTGCCCCCACCGGGACCCTGCCAGCCACCGTCTCCAGCAGGATGACGTTCCATCGCAGCTCCTCCTGCAGCAGATTCGCCTTGTACCGGGCCACGTCGAATGGCTCTCGCAGCCGTCCAAAATCCACCGTGCCGAACGCCCCCCAATCCAGCTGGCCGTTTTCGTCGATAGCAGGTCTTATGCGCCCTCGATCGTTTCTGACCGGCAGTTCCATGATTGGTCCCCAGTCCATCATGAAGGCCAACCGCTCCAGCTGCACCAGTGTCGCATCCTCGTCGCCCATCAGTCCCAGCTTGCTCATCCACTCGCTGAGACGTCTTCCTTGCTCATTGACGACTTTCCAGTCGCCTCCGATCTCCTCAAACTCACACGCTTGTACGTCCGCCATTTTCTGATACCTCCGAGCTACCCGCTCATGTGTCGGTTCGCTCATGCGTCAGCGGACCGACAGTGCTCCCACGGATCTGATCGTGCACCCCGGGCGACGGGCCAATCCAGTCAAGCAGACCCCTCGATAAACGTCTAGGACCGTGCTTCAGCAAGGGACGACCTGCCCACGGCGGGGAAACGTTTACGACAAGGGGTCTGCGTGGATTTCCGTCGCAAGAACCAGGTGCACCATGACCGTACCGACTCGTCTTCGTCCTGGTGTTTATCGCCACTGCTCCACCCTGAGGCGTACCGCCTCCATGAACATCTCCGCATCGGCGATTGCCGCTAACTCCCGCTTCACTGCCTCCTGCTCGTCGATGGGTAGGATCTCGCTCAGTCCGTAGCAGCGCAGCAACTCGTCGTGCGACGCTGACAATCGCCTGCTTTCCTTCCGCAGGTACTCCACGATTTCCTTCAGCTTGTATGGGTTCATTTTCGAATACCTCCGAGCTTCCCGCTCATGTGTCGGTTCGCTCACCCGGTCAGCGAATCGACCAGGCCGCTCATGCTCCGCGGAGATCGATCGAGCAGACCTCTCGATAAAACTTTTGGCGAAGCCGTTCCCCACTGGGCAGGAAAAGCTTTACGAAAAGCGGTCTGCGTCAGTCATTCGCGGACCGCTCGATAAAGCTTTAGGCTTCAGCCGACCGGCCTGGCGGGAAAAGTTTTACGATAAGGGGTCTGCTCAGAACTCCGCGGAGCCATGATCATCGGCGCGCAAGCCAATTCTGAAATCACCGAATCAAGCCTGACCATCGCCCGGCAGCCACGTCACCAGCGCTTCACCTCATCATCGCAATGTACCTCGCTGTACCCACACCCATTTGTACAATAGTCGGCTTTTGGTGCGCCACGTAAATCATTGCGCGAGAATGCGTTACCTCACAACCCGCCCAGACATGATGGCACAAGTGGACCCCTGCAATAGACGATTAATGGTACATCAGGCGCCGATATATGGCACCTTTGACCTGGCTTTTGGACACTGCTCTTGCAGCCCCTCTGGCCGTGGTGTCTCGGGGTGTCCGTCGCATCGCGAAAGCGAAGGAAGAAACGCGAACACGGCCTTCCGGGGTCGCCTTAGGGTTGCCGCGGGAAGCCAAGCGCCTAGCTCCATCGAATTCAGTGAGAACGCAACGGGCGCTGACGAGGAGAACGCCATCACTACTGGCGTCCTTGTCTGTGGCCCACGGGCTTACATATGAGTGGCGGGCGCGGGTATCGGGTTTGGCACCATGCTGCCCAGGATCGATAGCTGCGGGGCGTCAAGCTTGCCGCCCTCGATCCAGATATCCGCCCAAAGGCCTTTCTGGCGAACTGTTGCGAGATCGGTGACTAACACGAAATCCGCAGGAGCCATCGCACGCAATAACCGCCCAAGGGCGGCTGCTCGCGAGACCGTGTGAGCGAGTAGCAGCACACGAAAGCCGCGCAACTCGCAGGCCCAGATCTGTTCGTACCGCTTGTATTTCGTGACGCCGTAGAACGCCTGATACTTGGAGACTTTCTGCCACAGGTCGCACCTTGGGTTTCTCCGGCTGCCCCGCGATTCGGTCCCCATATCGACCTCAAGAAAAAACAGGAGGGTCTTGCCCGTTTCGGTGTGGGTTAAGGCAAAGACGCCGTCGGGCGTGAATTGCACACGTCGGCCATCGCGGCTCTGGAAGGTCTCGCAGACGAGCGATGCGTCGTGGGCCCGGCGGGCAACAAACGGCGAGGTGGGTGACAGAAACCGCACCGAGAATTGCGGAATGAGTCGCTGCATCTCGACGAGCTGAGTACGAAAATCGTTGACCACGAGATGATGCTCTCCAGAACACGCCAAATCGGGCAAGACGCGTTCCATGGGCGTCCGCGCATCCAGGATGCGATTGCGCCGCAGAAGATCTACGCCGTTCTCGCTCAGCCATATCACACTCTCCGGCCGCCCGCGATGGCCGCGTACCAAGCGAGTGTCGGCGACAATCAGTCCGGCCGCCCTGAGCTGCCGAACTCGACGACGCAACGCTGCCGCGTTCTTGGGCGCCATGGTCGTCATCTGCCGTATGGTCATGGCTCGATGTTCAGCAATTGCAGCAAGCAACTGACAGTCTCGTGACGTCAAACGAAGTCCCATCGCTGAACTGGCTCCTCGAAAAGGGGCGCGCGCGCATTGACTGTCCACCCCAGTAGCGGGTCATCGGCGACCGCATTTCAGGGAATCAGCGAGACGCCCGACAATCCGGGGAGCCAGGCCGCATTACTCAGCCGATTGGCGGCGAGCCATGCATGTTTGATGCGAACTCGGGGAGGAAGACCCAGTTCAGGCCTCGGCTGTTCACGCGTGAAAACAGACGGGCCGAACACGCGACACAGGTATCCGGTGATCTCCGTCGCCGTTGGCCCTTCCGTCGCCACCAAGACCGCTTTCTCGATGTGAGAGCCCGGCCTCCGCGCAAAACGAGCGGCGGACCAAGCCGTAAGCGCGATTACGACGTGCGTGGCCGCCGAGATCTGTTTCGGTGTGGGCAGAGTTGAGAATGCAGATGATGGTCCGACCGTGCAATCAACCGTCCCGTTTCGAGAACGGTTACATTCTCCTGCGCGCACCAGACATCCAGGAGCTGGCCCGCCCATGCGTGCTCTGCGCAGGCCGTCTGGGCCAAGGCCTTGGCGCAGTGGGGGGCTCGGATTTGGCACAAGGCGCTTGCCACAACACCAGTGTCATCCACGCCGCGGAGCCTGAGGTCAATCAGTCCTCGGACTGCGCTGCTCGAACCGATGGCACCCAACGCACCGATTACAGCGTCGCGAAACTGGGTGGCTTCAAGCGCTTCACCGTTATCCATCCCTTCTGATGAGAGGTGCTCTGAATCTGACCGATCATGCCCGCCTGAGCGCCCCGCAGAACGCTCGGCCTGCTTGGCGGCACTACCAGAAAGAGCGCGAAGGAGTGCGGTAACACCGCGAGTGGATCCGATTTTACCCAATGCGTCTGCCGCAGCGATTCGAACAACCAGAGCCTCGCTTTCCTTCGTCAACACGTTGCACAAAGCGGGTACGGCGGCCGGAGCACCGATTAGCCCCAGCGCCTCGGCCGCTGATGCGCTCACTCCCACGTCCGGGTCGGCGAGCGCTTTCACGAGATGCTGAACCGCTGGGGTGGTTCCGACTTGTCCGAGGGCCTCGACTGCGCCTACACGCACCGCGGAACATGGATCGGAAATGGCCCGGGTCAATTCCTTCCGCGCCTGCGGCGATCCAATCTTGCCCAATCCCCAAATCGCAGCGATTCGCAGATCCTCGTCTTTGCTGCGGCAGAGGCTGAGCAGACACTTCTCCGCTCGAATCGAACCGCCACGAGCAAGCGCCCACGCGGCATCATTCTGAAGATCACTCTCTGAATCGTCGGCATGCGTTACGAGTGCATCGACGGCAAGCTCAATGCCGGTAGCACCGAGCCGCAAGATAGTTTTCCGCCGAACGGTGGCTTCGATCCTGGGCAGAACCTCCACCACGGCGGCCACCGCTGACTCCGTGCCGATGCAACACAGCGCCTCAAGAACCGCTTCATTCGGCCCGCCGGCCTCCTGCGCGATGCGTTTCTTCAGCTGAACGACCGCGAGCCGCGCAATGTGGTCCCGGATTTCCGCGGCGACGTCGTGACCTAAGGCGTGCTCCACGGTGGGATTGTCAGCGGTACCCAGCCAACCAAGCGCGTGGGCGGCATGTTCGGAGACCGCGGTATCTCGGTGGCGGAGGCGCCGGAGGAGCAGCTCGACCGCTCGTTGGCCGTTCCATTTGACGATCGGCACGAGCGCAAGGGCTGCTTCGCGATACAAATCGGCATCTTCGCTTGCGAAAACTCCGAGCATCGCGTCCTCCGTGCTCACATCCGCGATCCTCCCAAGCGCTCGCACCGCGCTTAGCCGAAGGGATTTGTCGTGATCTCCCAACGCAGCCACAAGTGCTGGAGTCGAATCGGGTTCCTTCGCATGACCAAGCGCATCTGCTGCGGCGACGCGCACATCGCATTTCTCACTGCCGTCATTAAGCATGCTCACGAGCAACGCGGTGGCCTCTGGCTCATGGTGTGACGCCAGCGCCTCGATCGCCGCGATACGAACCAACTCGCTGCGGTCGCGCGCGGCACACAGAATCGCGTCAAGACGGTATTGTGGATCTGCGTCGCGCAGCGCGTCTGCGGCGCATTGTCTGACAGCGTCGTCGCTCTGCGTAAGTCCTTGCTGAAGAATGCGAACGCCTTCTTTGCCATCGGCCTGGCAAAGCAACCGGGCGGCGTGCTTATTAAGCCGCCGCACGTTACGTGCAATTGCGCGGACCGCGCTATCTGCACCGATGCGTTCGGCAGCCATCGCCGCCGCCGGCCGAATGGCAGGATCATCGTCCCACAACAGATCTACAACACGGTCAATCACGCCGACCGCACGGATCAGCCCAAGCGATTGCACCGCCGAGCCGCGTACAACAGAATTCTCGTCGGCCAGCGCCTTCGACAGGAGATCGACGGCGTCCTCCACTCGGAGTCTGCCTAGGGCTTCGGCTGCCGCCGCGCGGATCTCTGCCTCGCTATCGCACATTGCCCGCTCCAACGCGCCGACGTCGCAGCCGAGCGCCTCAATCACAGCAGCACGAACCTCTGCGGGCTGAGTGAGAGCGAGGGCGTCGCGGGCGATGGCTCGAGACCCTTCGCTGCCAATCGCCGAGAGAATTCGCGCGGCATCCGCAACAGTAGCGGGGTCAGCTAACGCCGATGGGAGGAAGTCGATGATTGGAGTATCCTCCAGATTGGCCAACTCCAACAATGCTTGGTGGGCGACATCTCGCCGTTCATCGTACGCACTGTTGTTCATCGTCCAATGCCAGGCGCCACACGCCAATACTGAAAGGCGTGTCAAGATGTCACGCCATTCATCCCCCGGCGTGGCTTTAGCCCCCGATAGCAGCCGGCATGCCATGAACGTCAAGGACCGAAATACATCATCATGTCCCGCTTCGATTTCGTTCAGTAGCCAACGAACCAGACGCCCGGCAGATTCTCCATTGGTTGCCCACAGGCGGCCTTGCGCGAACAAGAAGATACGTGTCCAACGCGGATTCCATGCGTGTTCGCGAAACCTCTTTACGATCGTCGGCTCAGGCTGAGTAGCCAAGTCACGGCCAGCAAGATACTCCGCCAAGATCATGTCTTCGAAGCGGCACTGCGCCCCATCTTTGACAAAGAGGCCCGATCGCCGCAGGATTCTCCCCAGAAGCGCATCCGGTGTCTTGCTGGACCTTCGCCCACTCCCCACGCTTTCGCTTTGGACCGCTTTCGCAACAGCCTCGAGCGCGTGCATCTCTGTCATGCGATCCAGTCCTTGAGTCCAGCAGATCCAGGCCAACCGCCCGAGCAGCCACAACGTGTGCTCCTCGGGAAGCTGCCTTTGCCGCAGCAGTTCCCGCACTGCTCCCTCAAGAAGCTCCGTCGCAGACGCCGAATGTCCGGGGATCTCGCTCTCACGCAAGAAACACGTCAGCATCAGAAGCAATGGCTGCTTAAGATGTCGCGTTGCGGCATCCCTGGTCGAGAGCTGTTGCTGCAACGCAACACGCTGCGGACCCCGACGTGAGAAGTAGCGACTGATGTAATCCGCAACGTCCGACAACTCCAATTCCCGTATCCGGAGTTGTACCGCACGGAACTGTCGCAAAACCGTCCCATCGAACGCCCACGGACGTCCCGCCAGAAATACTCCGCACGTGACGTATAATGGTCGGTTCAGTTCCGAGGCCAACCACTCCGTCGCAGCGTGTCTACGTTTTGCACCGCCATGAACTTCATCCAGACCGTCAACGAACAACGCAACGCGTCCAGTCGTACATAGCTGTTCAAGGCAGGTCTCGTCAATCGTGGCAGCATAATCGTGAATAAACTCGGCGAGTGTTCGGTGTGTATTCGGTCGCCAGTTTCTGAGATGAACCAGAAAGGGGATGCGTCGGCCACGGTCATCTGGCGTTCCTCCAGCGACCTCGGCCATTCGCCACGCCAGTTGCTCGAGGAGGGTTGACTTTCCGCTGCCTGCCTCGTCCAACAGACACAATCGGGCCGGAACTCCGGCGGCCTGCAGTCTCTTCAGCAGGTCCGACTCTGGGAGCGAACGCCGCACCGCCTCTTCATCCCGATCCGACACAACCCGATTGTCAGTTTGCAGGCCGCCGAACCGTACATCTGCGCAGCGCGGCACCAATTGGCGATCGATATAGAGGGACGCGCGATCTCCGGGATGCCTCAAGCCATGCAAGCCAAGCAATCGTAACGATTCCCGTAGTCTTCCGAGATACTGGGTTACTTGGGACTGCCACGCTTCGCTGGATTGCGGTGTGACGGCAGTGCCGAGAGGCGCCTTGGCGGAGCGTCGGATTCTCCGGACCTTCTTCTGACTCGGTTTCTTCTCCTGAAGCGCGGGCAGCGCCAACAACGTAGCGCCGAGTGTGCCCCATGACTGCGCGATCAGGGGTACCGGCGGTAGCTTTGAAGCGGGAATCAACGTGTAGTCGCGTCCACGGTCCGGGCCCGGTGGGGTGAAGCCCGTTGCAGGCCAAATGCGCAGCATGCTGAGGTCAGGTATATCGACGGCGATGTGCGCCAGCACTGCAGTATTGTGCGGTGCCACGGGACGAAACGACTGCAGGAGTCCTTCGTGCAAATCGAGGGGGATGCCCTTGTATCTGTGAGCCTTGTCTCTCATGTTGTACAGGTACGTCACCAGCGCGGTGTAGCCGGAATCGGCGAAGCACACCTTGAATTTGACTTTGCCTTGAGGCCCGCCGGCATCGATTGGGCAAGAACCACATTGGCCCTGTTCATGGGCTCGCATGCTCAGGATGAGCAGGTAGCACGAGTACCTGTAAAAGGACCAATGTTCTCGCGGATCAACCCTGTATATGCGCCAATCGCCGCCGTCCTTGGGGAAACGAGCCAGCAGGTACTTGAGGGCATGGCGGGGCTCGGTGGCCAAGTCGACCACCATTCCGAGTCCCCTGAGCATCGGGAGTGATCCAGCCTGCTTGCGTCTGTTCGTCCTCGCCACCAACCGCCCTCGTCGCTAGCTCGCCGATGCGGCCTCTCGGTGGCGCCGGCGCATTTTTTCCGGTCTTTTTGCAGGCATATGCCTAAGTCCCATGCCTAAGCTGCATCTTGGATCGAAACCCACACGGTTGCAACGGATTAGCGATCCGTAGGCAACCACAACACCCCCGCCAGCGCATGCCTAAGTGTATCCCTAAGTCTTTATGCCGAAGGTATTTAGCCTCGCATTGCCGCCTTGGCGCGCGCATTATCACATGCGGAACAAAGCGGCAGCCTGCGGGGCCGGTTTTCAGTTCCGTCCCGGAAACGCGCCGCCCAACAAGGCGAAAGGAGGCACCAGTGTTCGGAGTGAAACGAGCCACGGAGTGCAACAAAGAACCGGCGTCCCACGCGGGCGATCAAAGCGACCACGGGCGTCATCCGCAGGAGGTGACGGTTGCCAGCGTTTCGATGGATACCGAGGTTGGGTGCCGGAGTGGCGATGTCCCCGCCCGAGACGCTGGCCGTGACAAGTCGACGCACTGGCGACACGCCTTCGAGAAGCTCGCTGCCCTCGAGAAGGACGTTGGCCAGATCCGGGAGGTCGTCATATCCACAGCCCAAACCGTGAGCGAGCACGAAAGATCCGATTTGGCACTCGAGCAGATCGCCGCACAGCACCGGCAGCTGGTCGAGCGGTTCTACGAACGGGAAGTGCTAGGAGTCGTGTTTCAGTCGCTCATTCGCGTCGCCGATGGAGCGCGCGAGTTGCAGCAACGACTCGAACGGGAGATCAAGAACAGCATCCAAGTCGAACACTACGGGCTTATCACTCCTCTGACGGACATGCGCAGTTGCGCGCAAATGGCTGTGAGTGACGTTGACGCGACGTTGGCACTCTGGGGCGTTGCGCGTCGCGAGACCTGCAGCGAGCGTTTTGATCCCAGTGTTCAGGAATGCTGCGAACGCGTGCCCACAGAGAATCCAGATCTTCATGGGCACATCGCCGCGCGCGTGCGAACGGGCTATTGGCGCGACGATGTGCCCATTCGGCCAGAACGTGTTCGGATCTTCGTATGTGCGTCAACGTACAACGCGGGGCAACCCAATAATCACGAAAGGTGAGGTGAACATATGTACTCCGTATTAGGCACAGACTGTGGCGCGAGTCGAAGCAAATGTGCAATAGTGGACGCGTCCGGCGCCCCGATTGCCGTCCCGAATATCGACGGTGAGTTGCACATTCTGAGTACCGCCTACCTCGGCGAGGACGGCCGGATCGAAGTAGGACGGCCCGCACTGGAACGTGGCTACATGGCCCCTGACCGGCTCGTACAGAACTTTAAGCCCAAGCTCTCATCGGGAGAGAGCCTGTGGCTTGGTGGCCAACAGATGACGGCTGTTGAGCCGACCGCAGCCCTGGTACGCACGTTGAAGGAGAACGGCGAGCGTCTGGTTAACGCCGAGATCAACTGCTGCGTAACCGCGTGTCCCGCCAGTGCGAACGACAATCACAAGGCCAATCTCCGACGAGCACATGAGCTTGCCGGCCTCGAGGTAGAGCGCATTATCCCCGAGCCAACCGCCGCGGGTTACGCGTACGGCGTGCAGCGCGACAGTCGACCATCCATGTGCATAGTCTTCGACGTCGGCGCGTACACATCGGACGTGTCGGTCATGCAAACCGAACGGGGCGAGATCAAGGTCTTAGCTTGCGAAGGCCGCACGCTCGGTGGCAATGACTTCGACCAGCTCTTGGAGACTCATGTGCTCGACGCACTCGAAACGGCATGCGGCTCCCGACCTGTGCCGAATGATGATCCGCTGTTCTTCCTTGACCTGCTTCAACGCATCGAGCACGCCAAGATGTCGCTCGGCGGACGCACAGAGGTGCCGATTACGGTGGCATGGCAGGGACATTGCCATGTTATCACTCTCAAGCAGGAGTCATTTGTTGAGGACGCCACCTCACTGCTGCGTCAGATTACGGATACCGGCGAGCGAGTCCTCGCAGCTGCCGGCCTCCGACGCGAAGATCTCGATCATCTCCTGGTCGTCGGCGGGAGCGCGCGGTCGCCTTTCGTTCGCGATGCAATCGCCCGACGCGTCGGCTTGGCGCCGCGTACCGACATTGCTGTGGATAACGCCGTTGCCTACGGTGTCGCCTTAATCTGCCTCGAGGAACTGAAACGCCGGGGGCGGCACTCCAGTCTGGGAGGGCGGATCATCCCCGCCCCGGGCGTCGCGCTGCGCGACATTACAACGCACGCCGTAGGTTGCACTGTCCTGGACCGCGAGTCTGGCAAGCTGATAAACACCGCAATCATCGACCAGCATACGGAGATTCCATGCCGACGTGCCGACGAGTTCTTTCTGGAGCACGAAGACCAAACCCATGCCGCTGTCGAGGTTTTGCAGGGCGATGCGAACGCCGAGCGCGACCAATGCACTTCGATTGGGACCTTGATACTAGCGGATCTTCCGAAGGAGTCTCGCCGCACACGTCGCATCCGGGTTGAGTACGCGATAAACCGCGACGGCATGGTTACGGCAACCGCTACGGACAAAGTCAGTGGGAAATCGCAAACGGTGTCGCTCGACTTCAGATCCGGCCTAAACACCAAGTTCCCTGAAACCACGGAGCCAGTCACGGATGAACCCGCCGCAGCACATGCGGCGACGATGCATCCGCTGCATCCCGAGGCCTGCCACGTGCCGTCTGAGATCCTCGTTCCGGCGCTCGATCACGATTCCTCTAGCGCAGTGGAGGCACGCCATGACACTTGATTACTCTGGTTCTAGTCCCGACACGCTCGCCCCCGGTGATGGCGAGCCCAACCACGTGCTGGTTATGGACGTTTCTGTTTCCATGAACACGGCTGACATTCGGCCGTCGCGACTTGAGGCACAGCTCGATGCAGCTGCACACTACGTTGGCCATCTGATTCGTGACTACCCGAGCAGCCGCATTGCGGCCGTCTGCTTTTCCAAGACGGCGCGTTTGCTCTCCCACTGGATACCGATTGCTTCAATCCGTGACCTTGGTCTCCTTCGCACCGCCTGGTTGGACGCGTGTCGCGCGTTCAGCTGTGGTGGTACGGCAATCGGCGCGGGCCTTCTGGAAGCGCTACTGCTGACCTTGGCCGCCGGTGGACCAACGCAGGTTGTTCTTCTGACCGACGGGCACCACAACGTAGGCGCCGATCCTCGAGCTGTTGCCGCACAGTTAACAAAGGTCGCCACGCTGGCAGCTGTCGGCATCGGCGGCACCCCATCCGATGTGGACGAGCATCTCCTCACGAGTATTGCATCGCGCGATTACTCCGGTTTTCCGCGCTATCGGTGGATTGCGGACCGCGGCGCCCTCTTGCGGCATTGTGAGACGCTGGCTGGCTGCCTGACTCGCGAGTGACTGCTCAGGAAATGTGATGATGAAGGTGCACAGCGTGTGCGCCATGTCATGAGTACGACGCATGTCGACAATAAGGAGTAAGTGACAATGCCCACGTCGAAAGTGCTGATGCCCTACAACACGGAGAGTTACGATGAGAACGGAACACACTCGCTCATTTGGCGTGCCCGCCGATGCATCGAGGGCTTCGATCGTGCTTGCCACATCCTGCCGATCGTCGATAGGCATGGACACTCAGAGTCTCCCGTTCACGCCGATCTCTATCGGGATGCCCAGGAATGGGAAGACGAACTACGCGAGCAGCGGCAGCAGTTGCTCACGCACCATCAAGAGGCTACGGACGCAATCGAGCGCAGCCAGCAAGCCCAGTATGACGATGAGCACGATGAAGACCCACGTTGCGCGGGTTTCGTGGAGCAACACGAACGCGATCGTGCGAGACACCAGCGAGGGCGCGCAGAAATCGAGGAGGTCATCACGGCCGTCAACGCTGCGCTCGAGCGCGGCGCTGCAACTATCGCGGCACGTCGAGCCGGCTGATCGTCAGAGGTGCCATGGCCGGTCACAGTCGGAACAATGACTTCAGCGGTACCGCTTTTAAGAGTGCAACACATGACGAGCACCTGTGACACAACAGTGCCTGTGGATAGCGCGAATGGTCGATGCCATGAGTGCGCATTACTACCTGATCTGCTCGATCAGATCGGGGCCGGTGATGATGCGGCATGGACGGAGCTCGCCCAGCACCGAACCTTGTTCTTGTGGAACGGCCAGCGTGTGAACCTCATAGAGTTCTTGCAGCGACTCCGCGAGACCCCCTGGGCGTTTGATTTGGTGGGGCGCTCGTCTTTCGCACTCGATTGCGCCCACGCGCTGGCACAGGACCGCTTTGGCAGTCCCGGATGGAGCGGTGACGGAAAACCAGCGGCATCGCGGTCGGCCACAAAGAGCGCTTACTATTGGCGTGCGGTCGCGCAGTATGTGCGGTCCATGGAAGACGGCAATCCGGACATCGCAGCGTTGGAGTGGGAACTGACAATTGCATCGGTCCTTCAAGCCCACGTGCTGCGACATTTCAGACTGGCCTGCCAGGAGGCACGCCGCAACAGCAATCCAACACGCACTCGCTACCGATGGCACAAGAACGGCTGCGTTCTGACCGTGTGGCTGCCGGCGCGTATGCGCGGCCGTGAACGCCGTAGGTGGCTTGAGCGTAATGTCCCCAACCCGGTTCCAGAGCGACCAGGCGAGCGTAACCGAATCCAGGCGATTATTGACGCACGCCTCGGAACAAGCGAGTGCCACGCGCTGGGTGCTGACCTAAGTGCGCTCCCGTTATTTGCGCCTGCTGAAGCAGCGCTCGACAATCTAGCGAATGACGACTGTCCAACCCGGAGTCTGCCGGAAGCCGTGGCGGATGAGAAGGCGCAATCCACCAATGAGCAACGACCCGCCATCAGGGCACTCGGCCCGACGGCGATCAAGCAGCTGGTACTTGCCGTTTTCGAGGCCATGGCCGAAGGCAGCTACAACGAACGAATCCTAGCTCAACGGTTCGGGCTCAGTTCGCCCACCATGTCACGTTTCGCCGGCAGCCGATGGCGTGGCCACGGGCTTGCGGACATTCCTGATCTCTTCCTCAACGTTGCCCACATGCTGGCGCACGAGGAGCGACTTGTGGAAGCGGCTCAAGCCGCCGGTGTATGGCCGACGGTCTCCAGCATTGTCGAGATGGTGCCCAATCCACGGTTCAGGAGAGACGGCCATGCGTGACGACCTGTATTTCCTCCACCTGATCGCAGCGGCATGGCAGCAATCTAGTTCGAGCCAGGCGCTAGTCACCGCGTTTGCCGATATCCGCTGCTGCAGCCAGCAGGACCGATACAAGCGTGGTTATCGACAGTTCGAGCGCTGGATGGAGGCCATCGCAACGTACCGAAAGCACCAGGCTACCGAAGGTGGCGCGACAAGCCCTCATACGTCAGGACGTCAACAATCGACCGTGACTTTGCGTCTGTTCCGGGAGAAACACTTGATTGCCGAGCTGGCGCTCATTCGCGCTGGCGAACACGCAGTCGTCGACCACATTCGCCCGGGACTGCACCGCCTTGTGCTTGAGACCGGTCGCGTTGTGTGGGCGCATTGGCTCACGGAAGCGGATCTGTTTCCCGAACGCCACATACCGATGGCCGCGAATGATGGCCGAGAATTGTCGCAGCCGGCCCGTACATTTCGAGCCTCCGTCGCCGGCCTGACCATCCAGTTGAATCCACGCCTCGGGGGCGGACAGTTCCTCATTTCGTGGTCACCCAAGGAGGAGTCGCCATGACGCGCGTGTCAAACAACGCCTTGGGCAGGGCCAGAGCGGTTCTCGTCTCCGGGCATGGCGCCGGGGCCAAGGCTGTCGTAACCACAGTCACTGCTCGGCTGCGACGGGGCAACAGTCGGAGGCGATTGAGGGGACGAGGACCTGTGTGCTTTGACGACGAACTGCTCCGTCATCTAGAGAGTACCGTCTTGCCGATTGTGGACCGCCTCGCGAGTTTGCTCACACATCGCCGACGGCAACCTGCCTATGACCTGTCGGTCACAAATAGTGGAGCCGCTTCTGTTTTCGACCGTGGGATGCGTGTCAACGGCTTCTCCGCTGACGGAACGGTCTTCCTGGCGTTGCTCTCCACTGTGCTGGGTCTGCCGGTACCCCAATCGATCGTATGCACTGCCCACGTTGCTTCTCCTGAAGGAGAACTCCGCCCAGTTCGGAACATGTCAGCCAAACTCGAGGCGGCCAGCAAGGAACCTGACCTGCGGACCTTCATTTACGCCGCCCCGGATACGGACCAGTCCCTGCGCGAGCTGGTGCCAGACCTGGCCGTGCCGCTGATTGACGTTGAACGGGATGTCGGATGCGCGCTCGAGCGGGTGTCCGTTGCAGACGTCGCGCAACTGACGCGGATGGTCTTCGATGACAACGCCATTCTCCGTGGCAGCCTGAAACTCGGCTACTTCGAGCTTGCTCAACCTCTCGACGACGACGGTTCAATCGTCTCACGTGTGGCTGCGCTTTTGACAGAGAAGCTTGAGCAGCGGTTCTGGCGGGTCCTGGAAGGGCAGCTTCTGCAGGATGCCGCCGTGCAAGCGAAGCAACTGATCGAGTTGCGCGCTAGATACCACATCCGCCGCCGTCAATACCCTGGCCGCTTCGGCCATGATCTGTTCTCGCTTCTGCAGGCAATGCCTCCGAGCGTGCTTCGCATCCGACGCGTGTTTCCGCTGTTGCCGGCGAAGGTGTGCCTCGCGCTGGCAAGTGTGGCAGTGCCAACGGACTATAAAGACGTGGACTGCCTCTTTCGCGCAGTGGCGGGACGGGTAACCCGCAAGGACGTGCGGAGTCGGCCCACGGCGGCCGCGCCCGAATCCGAGAGTAGCGCTGCTTCGCGAATAGTTGCGACGGTCTTGGACGCAATCAGGTCTGAAACGCTGACACGAATGATCGGACTGCCAATTGACGCCGCCCGCGCCGCTTTCACCCTCTCGGACATCACAACGGAATCCACCGATGATCTCGAGAACGTCGTTTCGGCATACTACCTGTTTGCACTGCGCCACCTCGGCCAAGAGCCTTCGCAGCCCAACATGCGCTACCGAGGTGATGCCATTGACTTGCTGAAACGCACCTTCGCGAACGAGGGCGGTCTCCCCGCTGCATGCGGAGAAGCACGTGAGGGGACGCGAGGCGGCCTGCGCTTCATCCTCGACGCGGTGACCGCTCGCCTCAAGCATGAGCAACAAGCGGATCATGTGCGGTATGTGATTGACACAGCAGTAGGCTCACGCTCGTTTGAGGAGCGGCACGCGATCGCTGAGGCACTTTACGCAGTCATGCGTCCTCACTTGCCTCCGGACCTGCGTACATTGCCGGTTGCACAGTTGGCGCATCACCTCGCGGTAGTCGTGGAAGCTTACGTCAAATCTATGGATCACGTGAAAACTGCGCTACGGCGCTTTTGATGGACAGGAGTGATTGCAATGCTGATTGACCAACTCATTGAGGCGCTCGATCCGGTCACGGTTGCGCAGAAGGTGGGTCGACCCTTTGACGACGTTCGCGTTTATTACCGACTTGACGGAAACGTGGCCACTACATTTGCCGACTTTCGTCAACGCATCGGGCACTTTTACAGCTATCTGTTTTCTCGTTGCGTTTCCAACGGCGGCACGCTTGACCTCCAAAGGGCGATCGCGCGTGCTGAGACCATTCTCGAGCGTGAGTACCACCGACGCGGTGGCACCATCATGTCCGCTTTCAATGATGCGCATGATGGTACCGACGGAGGAATGCGCGCGCAGCTGGACCGCATCACCGAGGCCCTGAAGGCTGAGGCGGTCGGCGAGTACGTGCGCAGCGTGTTTGAAGAACACGTGTCACCGAACAGCTGGGACGACCAGATCGCGTTGATTCGTCAGCTATTCGCACGCGCCGGGCGGCACTTTCACCCCTCGATCCGCCTCGACCAACCCGAACGCTATGCCGGCGACTACCAGGAACTGGTTCAAACCTACGTCGACGGAATGCGCCGTACATCAGCAGCGCTGCGGCGGCACTAGAGCGGAGGAGGCCCGCCATGGCGTCCAGACTTGAACAACTCCTCGACAGTATCGCGCCTTACCGCACTCTCGACGGTGTGGGTCGCAAGATCGACGATGTGCTAAACACCTTAGTTTTGCCAGCTGCGACGATCAACAGCGCAACCGAGCTACGTGCACTCCTCGTCGAAGCTTGGCGGCACGTGCATGGACGTGTGTGGGGTCTGCATGGGGCTCTGCCCGAAATCGATTCCAGTCATGAGTGGGCTTGGTGTCAACGAGTCCTAAACGCTGTGTACGGCGGACAAGAAGGGTGGCGCAGTGCACTCGAACTCGCCCGTACCGGCGTTGACGGCGGCCTATATGGCGTAGTCAAGGCCTTTCTTCAGAAGGCCGCTGAGCAGTACCTCGGCAAGATCATCGAGGCTGGGATCGACAGCCTTTGGCGGCAACTGTCCTTCGAAGAGCAAGTTGCAGTGACCCGAGAGTACATGAGCGAATACGGGTCGTTACTGCCAGCTAGCGTTGCAGACAGATCTTCGGTTGACCTCGTGTTGGGCTTCCCGCGGCTGCTTCGAGAACATCCCCGGATCCTGCAGCGCGCCAGCCGAATCGGGCGATCATGAGTTCGCGAAACGACAGCCACCAGCGACGAGTTTCTGCACTACGCCCGAGAGCACACCGGCGACCTGCTCAGCCCCCCCTCGCGCTAGCGCCGCGGGCAAGTGGCTTGCATATCGCGCCAGAACGAGTGACGCCATCGCCTTCTTCGTCGACCAATCGGCTGAATCGATATAGTAGTGTGTCGACCAGCGTACGTGGATATCCCGCTGCTGAGATATGATTACGCCGGCTAACTGCTCGAGAGCACGCTCAGCCCCCCGGGCGCCGAATTGGGCGAGATCATCAAGGAGCGCGTCGTTGCCCCGCCAGTTCGAGTTAGCGTATCCATACATGATGAGCCTTAGCGCCTCAGCGCGTGCCTGCGTGCTTGAGATAGTTCTCGAGGCGGGAAGTGCGTGACGATACGCGTGGCGAATGAACCGTCCGGCCAATCGCATGAAGACACCGTAGTCCTGTGCGCGAGCAGTCAAAGGAATGAATGCCCTCAATGCCCGGATAATGGGCGCGTCAATCATGCGACTAAGGTATTGCTCGTCCACGTCGGCTGCAAACCCCTTCAGCAGTTCCTCCGCATTGGCAGTCGTGTCACTAGAACGTATCATGCCCCGGCCTCCCGTCATACAAGGTGTCACTAGGCGCGTCAGCGCCCAGTTCTCCAGCAAGTCCGCCTCGTCGCCGAATTGCGGCCCGCACATGCTCCGTGCGTTGATAGTACTGCTCATGGCAATAGCGAATGATCTCATCGCGATGGCCCAGCCGTGGCGGCGTGGGCGGCCCGGGCGTTTGGAAACGAACAATATTCGTTCCGATACGCGCAACCGCCTGGAACGGTTCGAGTGCAGTCAGGTCGTCAGCGCCAACCAACTTCTGCAGGTTCCGCTTGAGTTGTTCTGCATCTTCTCGGTTGACATTGAAGATTATGGTCGACCCAACACTCGTTAGTGCGCTGGTCTTCCGCGTAGACATCTGGCTCATGAACTGGTGCGCCAATGTCATTGGGACATTGAACTTGCGCAGTTCTGCAATGATTTCTTCTAATGACTCCGTTAAGAACACGTGCGCTTCGTCGCAGTAGATGTTAAACTCGTGGCGCGCAGGAAACGGGAGTGCGCTTCGCGTGAGCGCTGTAAGATGAACTAGTGAAAGCATGAAGGAACCCAAGAAGCCGCGTACTTGCGAACCAACGCCCGAAAGGTCGACGAGCAGGAGCTTCCCGTTATCCATGATGTCGTGGAACTTGATCGCGCTTTCGGGCTGTGACAGCATGAGCGACACCGGACCGGCGATAAGCAGTTTGCTGAGCTTGTTCCGTGGCGGTCCAAAGTCGTCCTTCGAGTACTTGTCGAGATCATGCAACCAGAACTGGCGGGCCGCCTCGTTGTCGATCGCGCCCAGGATTTTGCGCCGCAGTGCCTCGTTATTCTGTTTACGAAATAGATTGGACACATCCAGCAACGTACACTGGTAGAGGCAGAGCGCGCTATAGAAGACGTTGCGCAACAGATGTTCGAGGCGATCACCCCAGTGTTCCACGAATTTCTTGAATGCCCCGACTAGATCGTCTGCGACTCTTTCGGTGTCTTGGCCGAGAATGGGCCGCAGAGGATTCCACAAGGGTACCCAGTGGGGATCTGCCGGGTTGAAGTAGACTACGCGAGAAATCTCGTCGATCGGAACCAGATCCAGAACATTGTTAACCAAGTCTCCGTGAGGGTCGAATACGACGGCTCCGGCGCCGCGCTGAAAATCGTCCATGATCATGCGCAGCAACAACAGCGACTTGCCCGTCCCCGAGAGGCCGACCAGGTGAGTGTGGCTCCGTCTGGTGTGCAGCGGGATGCACACTGGGTGGCGCCTACCTGCGCTCTCGCAGAAGCCAATCGGCGTGCCAGTGCAAAGGGCCGGGTCCGGAATGAGCGTCTCCAGGCGACAGGCTGAGGTCTGGCGGATGTGCTGCGTCATTTCCGGCGGGGGAAGGTGCACGAGGGTTGCCAGCTCCGCGGAGTTGACGAGGAAGCCCGGCCGGTACGTCTCGCCCTGCGCCAATATGCGGCCGATGGGGACAAGCGGCAGCGACGCACGGTAGTCGCTTTCGGTCAAGGAGCGCAGCTGGCGTCCGCCGTGTTGGATGAGGTTCACCACGACTTCGAGCGACTTCAGAAGGTGGGGCGCGTTGTGATTGCCCTTTAGCACTCCCACACGCAAGCCCGCTGCGAAGAACGGCTTGTCGTTGTGTGCCTTCGCCTCAACTTGCATGGCCATGTGTCGCTCATCAGCTGCGGGCATCTGCATGGGATACCGACGCGGGTCCGGGAGGCCCGCCATCAGTTTCAGCGTGTATTCCATGTCGACGAGAAACTGCACGTTTGCGTGCCAATCGTGCTCAGGCAAAACGGCCTGAAACACGACTTGGTATACCCCGATGGCCGGGGGCGGAATCTTACTGAGCGATGTCAGCAGCGTTACAAAAGGCGAGCGTAAGAGCGCGCTGGGCTGCGTGAGCAAGTGGGAGTAGGGAGGCAACGGGTAGTAATCGCGCAATACCGCGATGGATCCCGACTCTGCAGCCCCCTCTCTCAGTGAGCTGGTCGGGAGGGCGGAGAGGCGACACTGTTCAAACTGCCCGGCGAAAGCAGCTTGGAGCAGGATCGCGTCCTCACGATGGCACAGGAAGTTCATCATGACGCCCGCGCTGTTGCCGAGCACTTCAAACACAACGCGGTAGCTCGTTTGCGCAAGATGTTTCAGGAACAGCTCCGCGCGCAACCAGTCGCAGCACTGCTGAGGAGCCTGCCACGCCTGGAATCGCAGCCAGTCATCCGGGTAAACAGGTTGCGCCGGTGTCCAATGTGTTGTGGACATCGGGGCCAGACTGTCCGGCGGAAGGTTCACGGGCTGAAACACCGGCTCCAACGCCACCGGTTCATTACTGATCCGCGGATCGCAGCCTTTGACGGCTTCAAACTGGATCGCATCCGAAGCGCGCGTCTTTCGCATATGCGAAGGCACGCGTGCAACGAGTGCCTGTTCAATGGGCATGGCATCGCCCTCCTCGTTTACACGGCTTCACACAGGTAGCGGATGAACCCATACATCTGTTTCAGTGCGAGTCACGCAATAGTGCGCCCGGTGTTGCGCACTGAAAACTCATGCGATATCTCCCGCACCATGAAGTGAGTCGGACAACTAGGCGGTTTGGCATCGCGCAGCCCGATTCCGCGAGGAGAGATCCGCCCTTGACCGCGACATGTGAACAATCCAGGCCCAATCTGGCAGTGTTTCGAGCCTGCTTCACGGGGCTGGAGCATGCCTATGGCACTCGCGACCTTCGGACGGGCCGCACCTGGCAGGTCAAGGGGCCGGTGACCGACGTGGTGCTGACAGATCATTTGGAGGGCCGCCAGCATGTCGGGGTCTTTTTGCTTATTGAAGACCGTACCCGCGCAATGGCCGTCGACTTTGATACGCAGGACCTCTGGCCCGTGCGGGAGTTCATGGACCTTGCGCGGCAGTACGACCTGCCAGCCTACGTGGAACGCAGCAAGTCGAAGGGGCACCACGTATGGATGTTTTTTCCGGAAAGCGGCGTTCCGGCGAGCAAGGCCCGGGCTGTGGTGCTCCACATGCTGGCGGAAACGGGCCAGCCCCACACAGAAGTATTCCCCAAGCAGAACCGGCTCGACGATCGCACTCCATACGGGGCATTCATCTTCTTGCCGCTGTTCGGTGGGCTGGTACCTCGCGGCCGCTCGGTCTTCGTTGGGCCCGAAGACCTGACCAGGCCGTATCCCGATCAATGGGCCCTTCTCCAGAGCGTCGAGCGCATCGAAGAAGCGCACCTCGATGCGCTCATTGGAATCAACGAAATCACCCCGTCCACAACAACGGTCGCGCCGGTCCCGGCGGGGCGCAATCAGCCGCTCGCCCTGACGCGCGGGCTGCCGCCGTGTGCACGGCGCATGCTGAGCGAGGGGGTCCGCTGCCATCAACGCGTGAGCTGCTTCCGCTTGGCCGTTGACCTCAAGGGGACGGGCCTGCCGTTCGAACATGCGCTCGCCGTCCTGTTTGAGTGGGCCCGGCGCATCCGGCCGCTGGACGAAAAACGCATCATCACACCCAGCGAGATTCAGTCGCAGACTCGTCACGCGTACAGCCGCCTATATCGCAGCTACGGCTGCGACGACGCGGCCGTGCAGCGGTTCTGCGATCCGACCTGTCCGGTCCGCAACCGCCACTCGACCGATGCACCGCCTGAAGCCGAGGGACCATCTTCATCAGAAAGGAACCAAGCAATGTCCAATCCAATCGCCAACCGACCAATCAAGGAGTTCCGCGTCCGCAACCTCAGCCTGGCCATCTGGCAGAACGGGGGAACGCGTGACGGACGACCGATCACGTTGTACAGCATCACGCTGAACAAACGCTACCAAGATCAGGGAACGGGCGAATGGAAGGACAGCAGCTCGTTCTTCCCCGACGACCTGCCGCGCCTTCGACTGCTGCTCGACAAGGCTTACGAGCACATTCTGTTGCGTGATACGAGCCCAGCTTCCAATCCGGACGAGCCAGGGAATGAGCTTCCGCCGTCGGAATAGCCGTCACGAGGGAACATCTGACGCGCTGACCATTGCGTTTATCTCAGGCGGGAGGCACGCGAACGCCAACGCCATGAGTCGGTTTGCGTCCGAGGCAGGTCATTGGGTTCGTACGCGCAGCCGAGATGAGTCATGAAAGGACAGAGTTCACCAACATGCGCGGCGGATTGGCCGCCCCGGCCGGAAGTCGTGAAGCCACTGATGACGCCTACCGAGGCGGCCCAGTACCTGCGACTCGATCAGACGGGGGCTCACACGCCGGAATCGGCCCTTCGCACGTTGGACTACTGGCGAAACCGCGGCGAGCTCAAGGCGACGAAGTACGCCCGCCGGATCTGGTACCGCAAGATCGAGCTCGACCGCTTCCTCGAAATCAAGACGGAAGATTGAAGGTTTGCGCCCGCTGGGTCACCCGGATATACTGGCCGTCGTGGTCAGTCGTCATTTGGTGGCCCATGGACCCGGGGAGGGTCCGGAGGCCCGATGATGGCGAACGAAAAGGTCGGTATCTACCGAAATTACTATGGTCCAATTCCCAAAGATCGCTCGGGCAAGCCGCTGCCGAAGAGCCAGTGGCCGAAGAAGCGGACCCACAGCTGGGTCGTCCGTTGGTTCGGCTCGGATGGTCAGCGGTACAGCAAGAGCGTGGCAACCCGAAAGGAGGCAGACAGACTGGCAGAAGAGGTGCAAGCGGATGTTCGCGCGGGCAAAGGGGACCTTCCCCAGGAGATGACGTTGAAGGCGTTCGGCGAGATGTATCTGAAGATTCGCACCGGGCTCTCGGAGCGTACGCAGGAGGAACATGAGCGAACGCTCAAGTTCCTCCGTCAGCGCCTCGGCGACAACCGGGCGGTCCACAAGATCACGCCCTTGGACGCCCGCCAGTTCATCAGCTGGTTCCGCAAGCGGAAGGTGAAGGACAAGCCGATCGCGCCAGCGACCGCCAACAAGGTTCTGCGTGAGTGCCGCCGGATTTTCCGAGAGGCGGTCGACTGTCAGTTGATCCGGTACAACCCATTCGAACGCATGAAGCAGGAACGGGTCAGCGACCCCCCTTGGCACCACGTGACGCCGGAGGAGTACCAGCGGCTCATCGCCGCAGCGCCGTCGCTGCGTTGGCAAGGCATGATCGCGTTGGCTTACTGCTGCGGCCTGCGTGTCGGTGAGATCCTGAATCTCACCTGGCGTGATGTCGACTTCGCCGAGGGCAAGCTGCGCGTGGTTGCGAAACGCGGCGAGGCGGATCTGCTCGACTGGTCGCCGAAGGACAAGGACATGCGAATCCTCCCGGTTCCGGCGCCCGCGATCAACCTGCTGACGAAGTTGCAGCTGGACCCGTCCGCCGGCCAGATGTACCTGTTCGTGCTCGGCAAGGGACCGAAGGCCGGTCAGCGGATGGGGCGGAACAACGTCTGGCGAGACTTCGATGTGATCCGCTGGCGTGCCGGGCTGCCCAAGTGCAGCATGCATGACCTCCGCCGGAGTTTCTGCACGAACCTCTCGCGGGCGATCCCGATGCATGTTGTGCAAGAGCTCGCCGGGCACAGCGACATCCGCACGACGCGGCGGTACTACGTGCAGGTGGAGCCGGAGTTGATGCAGCGCGCCTGTCGGGTGGTGGAAGCAGCGCTCGAAGAGGCGACGGAGACTGAAGATGGGTCCGAGTGACCAACTAATGACCAACTCCGGAGGCTGGCATTCGTTTTTGGCCGTTTCAAGCAAAAAGGCCCGAGCTCGTAAGCCCAGGCCTGACAAGCACTTCCATCAAAAAGCGGGCGATGGGATTCGAACCCACGACGTCCAGCTTGGGAAGCTGGCATTCTACCACTGAATTACGCCCGCATCCGGCGAAATCGCGGATATCACGCTATTATCGAAGGTTACGCCTCCCGGTCAAGGGTCTCCACAAGCGGATTTCAGGCGGTTAGTTACGGTTTCAGGCGGTTAGAGCATTCACCGATCACCTGTAGCGTATCCACAGCTAAGGAAGTAGTTGGTGCATTCTTCGGGTTCTACCTTGTGGAATGCGTTAGCAACGGCGCGGATAAGTTGGCTGATCTGTCTTGGTCCGTCTCGACGTAGATATGATTTGATCTTTGACCATAGTTTCTCAATTGGGTTCAAGTCAGGCGAGTAAGGTGGCAGGTACAACAGTTCGGCACCGACGTTCTGTATCGACTCCTCGATTCCGCTGACCTTGTGAGATGACAAGTTGTCCATTACGACCACGTCACCAGGTCGTAACGCTGGAGCCAGACAGTGTTCAACGTAACCACGAAACACAGTAGCATCTGTTGGCCCATCGAATAGCATGGTAGCCTCGGGAATAACGCCCGTACAGCGCAAGGCGCTGATCATCGTATTGGTTTGCCAGTGCCCATGAGGAAGGTCAAAACGACATCTTTCGCCACACATAGATCGTCCATAAAGACGGGTCATGTTCGTTTTTGCACTGGATTCATCGAGAAAAATGAGCTGTTCTATAGGAATACCCTGTAAGCGGTGGGTAAACAGCTTGCGAGCAGCCACTACATCTGGGCGGTGCTGCTCGGAGGCAATCAGAGACTTTTTTTAAAAGTCAGACCAATCCTTTTCAGTGCTCGATGAGTTGCCATCACGCTGCAATTGATCCCCAATTCTTCTTTCGCCCATACACGCAACTCTTCCAGCGTTGCGTCAGGCTGAGCAGATACCTTTTTATGCAACTTATCTAACGCAGCCTCATCGAACTTACTGCGCCGATCGCCACCGCAAGGCCGTGGAGCCAGTTCGCCATCTTCACGAAACCGTTGCTTCAGCCTTCGAATCCACGCGGGACTGACACCGAAACGGTCCGCTACGAATCTGGTTCCTTCGCCGCGATTACACGCAGCGAGGATACGTCGTCGAAGATCCATAGAATATGCTTTCATCACTAGCCTCCATGCTTGAATGAAAGCATAGCAACTAGTGCACAATCGCGCTAGACCTGAAAGTTAAATGCTCTAGCTACGGACGAACCGCCAGATTTCCGCCAAGTTCCAGCAGCAGCCGGATCAGCGGTAGGCCAGCCGCCTACCACTGGATCGCAACGACGGTGGGCGCTCCAGCAGCACCACGAGGCAACTTACTGTCATCGGAAGCCGCATCGCCGATGTCGGACGGCGGTGGGCGACCCAGCATGACCACAAGGCAACCGCACAGCGTCTCACGGTTGTTCGCGGGCGGCGCAAGACGCATCGCCGTTCATCACCAACCATCCTCCCGTTCGGACACGTCGTAGCCCAAGCTTTCCAGCACCCGCCCGATCTCTCGCCACGTTCCCCATTGCCGGGGAGCTTCGGCGGCGTTGACTTCTTCCCTGCTGAGATCGAAGAGGGCATCCGAATCTGGAGCCGAGAGCTTGGTGAGCACCTGCCGCGTATCACTTGTCAGATCGAGACGGTCGAGAGGAGTGTTCTCGGCGGGTGGCGGTTCGCTGCTTATTGGGTAATCCCCAGCCTCGGCGGTCGGATCGATGAGATCTGCGTACCACTCAGCCCAGGCAAGCCACGTCTCCCCATCGCGGACATCCTTGTCAGATTGGCGAATCGTCGGTGTGGCGTTTGAGGCATGATTGAGAAAATGCCTTATTTCAGCCGCTCGCCTGAATCAACGAACTGCAGCGAGTAGCTCCTTGCGTCGTGATGCCTCTGCATCCTCTATTCGCTCTCTCGCTTCACGGGCTTCTTTCGCCCGTTGCTTCTGACGAGCCTCACATTCACCGTCGAGTCGTTGTTGTTTCAAGAATTCGACATGCCGGATCATACCGCCAACGAAAGAGGCAAGAAGATCTCCCAGGGGCCTGTGTTTCCCGTCTGACCAGTTGCTCCGCAGACCCCAGTGACGTGCGCCATCCACCGACAACGTGAGCTTGCTTGACGGTTTCCTGCGAACATCCTGCCACGTTTCGCTCTCCCGGCGTTCACGCACGGCCTCTGTCTTCTCTGTTAGCGCAATGCTAATGCTGTCTTTGCCAAGATTCAGTCGATTGCCCTCAACGGTTCCACCAATGCTCTCCCAGTGTTTCAGAACTGCATCGAGGATTCGCATGGCCCGGCCTATCGACTTGCGGCTCACCAGCACGCTGAGCGTGTTGTGGCTCGACGCGTCAACGATTCCGTGTGCCCCCGGCTTCACGTATTCTAGTCTGCGTTTCGTAGCCGCTACGAGGGGATGTGGTGACCGCAGTTGTTCAGGAACGGTAATTCGCCCTTCCTCCTCGTGCTTCGCTGCCGTGTCGCTGCCATTCAGTCGGCGCGTAGATCCTGATCCGGCGTACTCGAATCGAACTGTCTGCAACAGGGGATCGTTGCAGGCGGGCAGTGGCACTTTCTTGACCTTCTTGCCGCGCTCCTTCTTGGCCCAATAACCTCGCGGCGGTCGCGGAATCTGATGCTTGGCACATGCTTTTGCCAGACCGAGATCGGAGATGCCGAACTCCTTCGCCAGTCGGGAGATCGGAGTCGTCCAGACCTTCTCGTGAAGTTGATGTCGTGCGATAGCCCCGTCGTTCATGTTGTGTTGCTCCGAACGTTATCGAAATTCCGGTGATCAGGTTTGGCCGGTTTTGAAGACCGGCTAGTGCTTCGGGATGATTGCCGCCCGGACCCGATGGCAGTCTCTGACGGTGGCCTGTTTTAACCTGATAATTCGTCGCCTGCTTTGCCCGGCCGCTGACACCTTGCACGACACACTTATCAGCGGCCGGACTGTCGGCAGTTACCCGGTTCTGCCAGGTTCCGCTTTGCGCATCGATTCGCATGCGCGGAGCAGACAGGCTTGTCGGCAGACAGCTTGTGTATTTCGTCAACTGCTGCGTAGCTGCGGCCACTCATTTGCTTGGCTATGGGCCGGTGTCGTCGAGTACACAGAAGCCGCCAGCTTGTGGATCAACAATGCAGGTGGCGCCACTTGCACACTCCGCGCTGGTGGTGCACTCAAGGGGAATTGCGCAACCCACGCAAGCGTAGGGTTCAGTAACATTCACGTCGCTGAGATCAATATCAATCATGTGGGCTTCTCGGTCCTGCAAGTCCAGGCCGGAGGCGATGCTATCTCGCAACCACACACGTATTTCCGCGTACTCATCTGTGCACTCATTGGCCGGAGCGTAATTATCACAGCATCCTGCCGCCGCATAGTCATAGCCGGACACAAACCTTGCGACGAATACCTCGATTCCCGTACGGTCTTCCTCCTCTGCGAAGCATCGTGCAAGGCCTGACTGGCAGTCGTTGTCGAGTTCTTCAACCGTGCCCAGGCATATCCCCGTATTGGGTTTCCTCATCCATCCGTCGGTCATTAGGATCAGAACCTTTCGAGATGATGGATCTGAAGCATTGTTGAAGTGGTCGACGGCACGTATGATTCCCTTCTGAAGATTGGATAGCGCAGACGATGACTTGCCTATGCTGTCATTGAGGGGATCGTCAAAGAAGACACAGTCATGCGATGTCACACCTAACAGGTTGATGCTTGGCTGTGTCAGATCTATGCCAGCGGCGCCACCATAGAACGGCCCTCCGAAGTCTGTGCAGAAAGACCAATCGTCGCAGAATCTGCCAATGGCGACTCGAATAGTACCAACACCAGAAGCACCGCACAGACCGCTGTAGTGAAGGATGGTATTACGAACCCAGAACTTCATTCGTAACCAGTCGTCGTTCGTGATCCTGCCGGACGCATCAAGCATGAAGATTATGTCAGTTCCTTCGTAGTTTGTGCAACCCGGTATGGGAACGTTCGATACACCCGTCAGGGGATCACAACTATCCTCCGTGCACTCGTCGTCATCGTCGGGGTCAATCTGTGTGTGTAAGGCTATCCCGGTGGCCGATTCACACTGGTCACTAGTGCATAGATTGTTGTCACTCAGGCGCTCTACTGGCATATCATTGCTGTCACAACACCAGTCCGGCGGACAGTTGCTGGATTCACCGATAAGATGTACGTCGTCGATGATAGCGAAGGAAGTCACACCGTTGGCGGCGGCGGCCAGGCCTATCTCCAAAGTGGCGTCGACATCTGTTGCCGGCGGGTTGGCAATATCCATACGCAGCCAGAATATTCCGGCCTCACTTGTCGCTGTCTGGGTAATGCCGGTGGCGTCAAACCGTTGATGGCCATCCGAGTCCACGTAGAAGGCCGTCGGAGCTTGCCAGTCAGAAGGTGTGGCAACCGCTGGACTCCCATTGACGTAGTTCACGTACACTAGAAGCGCATCCGGTGAGACGATGCCGGTCCTGCTGCTCTGGCTTTGAAAGAAACCATATCGCAAACGAACAGCAGCTGTATTAGCCGGTAGAGTGAAAGTCTGGCTGATGTAACTCAGGCTTCCTTCTTCCGATTCACCCAATATGGCAAAGCCAGGATCAGAGTGGTGTTCAACTGTTCCATATGTGACCCAGTTCGCCAAGTCAGTGTCGAAACCGCCGTTGGATATCTGCCCAGTGGCCGGAGCAGCCAGAATCACAAAGACCAGCATAATGAGTCCGGTAGACGTATGATTAAGCATCTTCGCACCTCCAAGTTTATGCGCCATCTGCCAAAGGCAGCGTCATGTGATACTCTTTGTCTGTTTCCGAATTCCTGAATTGTTCAACTTCGTCAACGTCTTTGTTCTTACGTGTGCAGGTCAGCATTGCCACGCTCGTACTCCACTGTCGGGCTACTCGCACTAATCCAGTCCCCGGAAGTTGACGACGGACCAGCCAGTTGTGCGTACAACTTTATCTCACCTGCCAACAAGGCGTTAACTTGGTCGGAGGCGAGCGACTTGCTCGCCTCAATGGCAGTCGGCAATGGATCGCCAAGAACGAATCACGATGCCTCTCAAGAGCGTGTTTTTCTTGGCCAATTCAAGATCCGGACTCCGCCTGCATATCGAGAAGTATCCAATCCCACCAGCAGCCATGTTCCAGAGCAGGCTCATCGACTAGCTTCAGAGTGTCAACAAACGTCTTGTAGTTGTGTGAGTAGCACCACTTTTCGCCAGTTCTTCTTGCGGCGTCGAGCGCGATGTTGTATTCCCTGCAGTACCCCCAATATAGGGCTAGGAATGAAGAGAATTCCAGAAGTCCAGTGTTCACAAAAACGGCTCTGTCAGGTTTCTCAAGCTCTATGCACCAAACTGATCCATTGTCGTTTTCGTCCAGAGCGAATGCAGCATTGTTATCGCTTACTCCGAGGCACACACGACCATCCAGAGTAGATTCACCAACTATCGTCACTCCACACTCCGACAGCCGCTTGGCACGTTGCGAGAGCATATCCAAGCGGACGCAGAGCTCATCAACAACAGGACACCCGACATCTGTCAGGAATACTTTCTCGCTAGGGGAGAGTGCCACAGCTTCGATGAAGTCCTTTGAAGCTCGGATTCTCTTCGCCGCAGGAAATTCACTTTCAACGAGCTTCTTCACGTTTTCCATAATCGATTCCTGTTGCAGGCAATATCTGAATCTCGCTCTCTGACATGGTGACGCAGCGCGTTTTTGGCATAGCTGAAGCAGGCAATTACTGCAATTGAGAAAGTCCACTTACACTGAGCGATCCTCCGCATTGTACACTAGACCATCGTACAACTAAAACAACTTCGCCACAGCCTCTCTCAGTATGTTCAAAGACTGAAGAGTTTGTTCTCTTGACAACCCGTTCTGGTAGTCGAACGACCAACTGATCCTCGCCTGTGGAAAGTGATTCGAGATCATCAGTTGACACGACAGGTTTGCCGGATTACTACATGGTTGCAGCTCGCTGTAGATGGCTGTCACTTGCTCGGTTTGGATACCCAGTTCTGAGAGTTCATTCTTCAGGATTCGTTCTGCGTGTCCGCCTCCTCCTCGCTGGCTAAACCGAGTGATTGTTCGTAGCGTACCAGCGCCATCGCGGAATTCTATGACAGCTCCGTTTCTGATTTCTCCTGATCGCCCGAATCCTTGTCTTACTCTTTCACACTGGACTTGCCGAGAAAGGTGAGTCGATCCGTAGGGAACTCGGCTAGTGCCGACTGGCCACAGTCATTGTCATAGCGAAACTCCTCAACCTTGGTCCGGTAACCCGCCAGCCCCAGCGTGTAGACATACTCGTGAACCACAACCCCGGAACCCGACCCACCGTCGGCAAACCGCTGCAGAATGCCAGTAAGCCGACTCTGGCTATCGTAAACGTACTTCGTCGACCAACTTTCAACCCCAACCGGAGCCTGGCCGCTCTATTTACTTGTCAAAAAGCAGTCTATGCGCTGAAAGTACCAATTCGATTGATCCTTTTCCAAACGGCTCGGTTGGCTTGTTCTTCAGCAGCCTTCTGAAATGACCTTGAAATCCTCGCCACACGATGCACGAGACCTCAGCACACCACTTCCACGCCGTTACGTCTGCATATGTCGTCACAGGCACTCCCGAAATCAGCGAGCCTCTTAACCTGATCCGGTTTACGGCAGTCAACCGTGAACGGAGCGCAATGACATAACCCGCCACCAGCCAAATCAAGCACTTTTGCTTTTCCGTGTTCACCTAGCTCTTTTGCCAGGACGCTCCTACTGGGCATATCCCCACTCCAATGTCCTTCCGCAAGTAGATTTCCCAAATGGGTTCTCCAAATCACCGTGTCGCATTCCACGCGACGTTCCCGCCACCGGTTCCCGCTTCTAGTTCGTCAATTGTTAGCCGAGCATGTATTGTCTTGGGCTCGTATGCCCGGTGAACGAGGCCTAATCCGCGATTTCGAGGAGACGAAGAACGAGATCGAAGAAATCATCCGAGAACTCGTCAATGGAGATGGTCTCATCCCCGGCACCCTGGAAGCCGCACGGATGGCCAGTCCTCCGCATTGGGCTCAATGTCAAAAACCTACCGTCGTTGCTAAGGTCTATGCTGAGGAACTTATGTTGCCTACAGAATCGCAGGCGTTCTTTTTGTGTAGCATTGGTGGCAAAAGGGCCCTGCGCGTCCTGAGGGTTTTGCTGAGCAGACTCATGCAAATGATTCAGAATGATGCTCAGGCCGTTCGACCTCATTTCATTTGCGTCTACTGGAACCAGATTTCCCGACGCAACCCAATAACCGAAACGTTTGTCCACAGCGTAGCGAAGTATGCTGAATTCCCCTGTCTTCTTATTCATGTATAGGTCAATGAGTGCAGTGCTGGACATATGATTACCCTTTCATCGACGGAGGATCCATGTTCGGGCGACGACAGGTCGAATAATAACCCTGAATTCATTAGCCAGCGAGGCAAGGCGTTGCGTGAAGCCGGGCGAAGTGAGAATCGCAGCGTTGGTTCTTGGAATAGTGACAGCTAACGCTCGAACGTGAATCTGGCTTTATATCGTACTACGTCGACCAACTTTCAACTCCAACCGGAGCCCAGCCGCTCTATTTAGTTGTCAAAAAGCAGTAGCAGGCTTTCGGTTCGACCGTTGAGGAAACTTGCTACCTAATACCACTGCGCGAATGATGCTGCAGTCTTGCACTCTCCACAGTAGTACGTGTAGAGAATACCGTTATCCCCAAACTCAAGCCCAACTGATGAATCACTGGCGAGCTGAACAATGAATGTCATTGGTTTGCCACAATAGCAGCAATCAGGTACAAGCTCGCTTTGGATCCAATCTGGTTTGCCACAAAGTTTATGCCTTGGCCCACCAGCGGGCGGTTGCTGTTCTCCTTCGGCTATCGCAACGGTACTTAGAATCCGTGGCGCTACAGTTTCCGGAAAACCACCGAAAGACTGTCCTCTTTCCTGGCGAACGACGCTTGGATTATCAGTTGAGTGATTCAAGAACACGGGTGCTGCGTAGCTGTCGCAGTTAAGACATGCAATCACGGGCAATCGGTTCGGCAGGAAGGCCGGAAGAGATAGACTGGCGTCTTGTAGATCAATCACAGCCAATACGTGCATTGGCTGAAGGCAATTCCTGCAACGTGGCGCCGCTGCAATCTCGGGGTCCCCTATGACGTGGATAGGGGAAGCAGACGATCCATAGTGATCTTCTTCAAGACGCTGTCCGACAATTAGCCAATGTCCGGCACATTGCTCATATGTGCTCGTGCACTCGGATGGCCCTGTATTCGTGTGAAAGATTGAGCACAGACAATCCAATCTGAAGGCGAGGTCATCGAGACCATCAAGATCAAGCCAAGCCTCGATCTGGTTGGAGAAGATGGCCAGCCTTTCCACCTCAGCTAACTCGATTGCCAGAAGGTTGTCCACGTTACTTCTGCGTGAAAGGAACTCTTGGATACAAGCCAGTCCGTGGTTTCCTAAAGCCTCTGACGTGTACACATCTGGTAGCCCGTCGAGTACGTTCTCCTTGACTGGTAAGGAGAAGCCTGGGTATGCCGTTCCAAATGAAAACGCAGCGTGTCGCCGCCACCGAAAATCCGGGATAACTACATATACTTTTTCTCCATTCTGACTCACAGCAACAGTCAGGCGAGTGCGATGGTACTGAATAGTCAAGCTGTACGGGTAGTCAAGCGAGACAGATTGCGCAGACGGCGATCCACCGAATCGTGTTGCCAGCTTCTGCACCGTGTGATGGCCGTTTGGTTTCGATGGCCACATGAAGCATCTCCTGTTGTATCTGAATACTACAGTTCTCGAAGCGGGAACTTCACATAGATTGTGTACAGTACTCGCAACAGTGCTAACAGACTAGGAGCATGATTGCGAAACACACATTCAGCTCTAAAGGGGTATTGATCGCGAATAGCGTTTGTTATTAACTGATGATACGGTGCCGGAATTCTGATGGTTAGGTTGGCAAGCCATTGGGGAACATAAACTCCTCCGTAGGATGATGCAGTTCGTTGAAACGAGCCGCAACAAAGCAGATCCTCTTTCGCCCGACCGCTCTATTTACTTGTCAAAAAGCAGTATAGTCTTGTCCGACCAGGATCAATTCCTTCGAGCATTGAAACTGAGATTGGGTATCCTCAAGACGTATGTTCGCCTTCCGATATGTATCTTCGTAACCGTTTGATTCCCAACCAACGAACTGGCTGCATACTCTTTCGTTCCTCAAACGCTTCACCCAACAGCCTTGCTGTATCATCTCTTCTGCCCTCAGCCATATAAATCGCTGCTAAGACTATTACACGCTGATCGATGCTTATCCCAGTCTCGAAGTAATCTTGGGTATTCGATGATTCAAGGGCACCCTTCAGCTTTGGCAATGTGGAGAAACGTTCTATAAAAGGGAAGGCATACTCTTCCAGATCGTGTTTCACATTGTCTACCAACTGTTCCAGCTCTGTCCTGTTTCTGAACTTTCATTCACTCCATGTCCGGTCAGCACGAAGAAGGTGTATGGGTTTTGCGAACGCTGGCCACTTTGGGCACGTATCATAATCGAGCCACTCCGATAGCTCCGCAAACCGTGCTCCAACTCTTATGTTAAATAGGCCGTTGCCTGCCGCGTCGACGCGGCACGGAAAAAACAGCACAGCTTTTGCCTCGGCCAACGGACGCTCGTATACCAATAGCTCATTCCTATAAAAACCAATAGAATCCATTAACGTTGACATGAATTCATCAAGACATTGATTCGCTTGCTTCTCCTTCATGTCACAATCAGAAGCCTCTCCACCAATGAATGTCCGACCCAATCTCGCAACCAATAGTCGTCGAATGCTCAACCCGATGCCACGTCTCTTCAAGTATCTGCACTCAGGCGTGTGCACGCTCGAACGCACACTTTCAAACCAACCTTCATCGAGAAAAACGTGGAACCAGTTGCTCACTCCGGCAGTTTCTTCCAAGGAAGAAGAAACGTTCTCCTATGCTCCTCTTAATGTCACATCGTTTCCTTTCGAACTCGTCAAATGATCGATCCACATCATCTAACGATTCACTGACCTGCACATATATCGACTTCTTCCATTCCTCCACCCTGTACGCTTGGCACTGCAGTATTGCTTTGGCTCCCATAGCTTCTAAGTAAGGTGCGCCAAAAACCGCCGCCCATGGCATATTCGGTATAGCAGTAAGTAGGTCGATACCACAGACACCACAGTTGAACGGGGCAACGAGGTAACGATAGTCTTTTCTGTGCAACTCGATTTCTTGCATGGTGAGCAAGTGTATGTATGCAAGATCCACTGTGTAGTGATCCTCGATTTCCTGAAGAAACTCTTTCAACGTAACGACATCAAAGGAACTTGGTTTACCCCAAATGAAAACACCTGAATGCCTGTCATCGCGCTCGGAATAAGCCATGCCCTCTACACTTCCTTGCCTTGTCGTCCAAATAACGGAATTATCATAGTAAGAAGCAAATGAGACAGGCTGAGACTCATCAACGCTGAACTCCAACGGTTCCACAGGGCCATAGCGATACGGAATGAAACTTGGGCAAAACCTTCTGACATGCTCAAAGAATGAACGATAATCTTCCGGTTTTACGAACTTCTCTCGTACTAACAACCCTGCGCACGCATGAACAATCGCCATAGTATAATCACTTAAGGTAATACTTCATTCCCGACAAATGCTACTTCCGAAAACACGTTAGTATTCATATTGTATCGAAAAACGGTTCCTCCAGTTCTTTTTATTGCTGTTTGCAGTGGAAGCGAAATGGTTTCTGTTCTGGGACTGATGATTAGGTTAAAAGGTAGACCACATGATTCTGCATGTTCCGCCATGCTCCTCAGCTGAAGCGTTTGGCTCAAGCTAATAACATTCTTCGCATCTGTCACTCCATAAACATTGTTAACTGGAAGATCGGGAACAATTGCATTTCCACTCGGAGCTATGACTCTCCCTCCATGTCGCGTGCGCAAGGATCTCAAGACGGCCTGTTCGAATTCTTTCCCATTGGCGGCGTTAATCGTGATCTGTGCTGGCGGAACTGTGGAAGTCACTGGTTTAGGTGCAGGTAACAGCCGTGATGGATCAGTAATGGGCAACTGTGGCCCGGAAACAGGAACCGCCTCCGCTGATCTAAGTTTGCTCACTAATCTGCGGGTATAACGCGACAGCGCACCTGCTATTGGATTAATGACAAACCGGGCGACGAAACCGACCCCAATTGCTATTGGCAGATCATACACCATCATGCCGGAACTATTGGCAACCGTATAGTCCCCCAGAGGTGGTGCATTCGCGACATTCGGTGTCGAAACAAGTGAGAGTAATATGCCATGTATCACTAACGTTATACCAAGCTCGACTACTGAACCAGTCTGCATCAATCCACTTGGGTCGATGTAGTTTACTGGACTATTGCCACAATACAGGTAGCGATGGAGTGTGACAGGGTTGTACTGGTTTCCTCCATATATGTCGCGGGTAATAAACCTTCCTGCGCTCGGGCTGTAATACCTTGCCCTCAGGTAGTAGAAACCCGCATTGGCGTCATGCTGCTCGCCGGTGTAGAGATAATCGGTGGCCGAGGTGTTGCCGGCCGGTAGCGGATTGCCCTCGAAGTCCAAGCTGCTGCCGAAGGCGTCGTAGCTGTATTTTGCTATAACACTGCCCAGTGGTGCGGGAGTCGGATCAGTTATTGCCGTAGCGCCCTGACTCAACGCCCGCGTGCTCATCTGTCCGTCGTAGTGGAAGTAACTGGTCGATGCGTACTGCCCATCGCCGGGCCTGTCCGTCTGACTGATCAGGTCATGGCCATAGAGATAGCGCTTGACCACCGTACTTACGCCACCAACTTCCAGCCTCTCCTCCAACACCTGAGCGTACGGGCGGTTCTTATCCACCACGTACGTCGTCAGGGTTACGCCAACGAGCTTGCTCGTTCGGATGCCATCAGCGTCGTAGGTATAGGACACCACTCCGCCCACACCGCTGCCGTCGTCCACAGTCGCCAGCCGATTCTCCGCATCGTAGGTGTAGAGAGTAGTCTTGATCCCCGTACTGGGATTATCCACGACCTTCTCGACCATGTTGCCGTTGGCGTCGTAGTCGTAGGTCGTGAGCTGCGTATTCGGATCGACAGTAGCCAACCCCGCCGCCGCCAACGCCTGATAGGCCATGGCCTCTTTATGCAGGGCGTAAACATGGCTGGGATCGATGGCCATCAAAGGCACGAAGAAGGCCGACACGCAGGCCACAAACCGCCGATTCCGCCGCGCCTTTTTCCCATTCACGTTGGTGCGCAACAGAGCAAACGGAGCCAACAGACAGGTAAAAGCCAACGCCGCAATACTGCCCAGCGCCACCCCCGCAAACCGCTTAGGACGAGGTGCGGCCGCATAGCCACCGCCGGCCTCCCGCTGCAACGTCGTGGCCGTCTCGCAGAGCAGTTGATCGGCCGCGTTATAGTCGTAGAGCACGTCAGTTTGCTGGTTAATGGTTTTCCGCTGCATGGTCTTGCGATTGCCCACCTTATCGTAGGTGAAGGTGTCGGTCCGCTGCCATTGTGTGCCCGTTCCTGCGCTGTTCTTTACGGTAACGATTTCGTGCACGAGGCGATAGAGGTCATCGTAGATATAGCGCACGGTGCGCTCGGCCAGTGCCGGCCGACTACTGCCCTCGTCATAGCGAAACTCCTCAACTTTGGTCCGGTTACCCGCCAGCCCCAGCGTGTAGACATACTCGTGAACCACAACACCGGAACCCGATCCACTGTCGGCAAACCGCTGCAGAATGCCAGTAAGCCGATTCTGGCTATCGTAAACGTACTTCGTCGACCAACTTTCAACCCCCGCCGGAGCATTGGGATAGTTAACCGTCTCCAGATTGCCCACACCATCGTAGGTGTAGGAGGTCGTGCCCTCCGCCGAGTCCACGACCGTGTCAACACGGTTGAGAACGTCATAGGTATAAGATGTTTCGGAGCTGGCCGGCGCGCCTTCGCTGGGCCGGATGCGAACCAAAGTGCGGTTGCCGGCCTTATCATAGCCGTATTCCATCACCTCACCGGTAGCCTTGGTTTCTTTGATCAGACGGCCACGCTCGTCGTAGCCGAAGGCAGTACCGCCGGCCCGCGTGCGCAGGCCGGCATTGCTGTGCTCGTACTCCACTATAGGGCTACTCGCACTAATCCGGCCTCCGGAAGTCGACGGCCCGCTGGTCAGTTGTGCGTACAACTCCATCTCGCCCGCCATCAAGGCGTTGACTTGGTCAGGGTCGAGCGACCACGTCGCCTCAATGGAAGTGGGCAATGGATCGCTGGCGCCGGCGCTGCATATCGAGAGGAGGTTTGGCGTTGAGGAACTGTAGAGATGGACGCACTCTACGTCACCCACGTCAAGGTTGTGCGTGAAGCGGATACTCAGTTCACCTGCGGACTCATTCGGTGTAAAAGTGAAGTTCGCTTGCGCTTGCAGATTGCCCTCATCGATGAAAGCGCTGAACTTCACGTAGGGCAGGTACCTATTGCTCAAGCGGCCATTGGCATCGTACTGAAACAGTGTGGCCGAGCCATCGAAGGCGGTGTGCTGCTGCAAGTTTCCGGCATGGTTATAAACGAAGTGTTCGAAATCCGTTGGTGTTTGCCCAACATCATAAGGCAGTGAACGTTGGAGCAAACGCCCGAAGCCGTCGTACTCCGTCTTTGTCTCATGGAGCTCCGCATCCACTTGCGTGGTTCGGTTGCCGGCCTTGTCGTACCGGTAGGTTGTGGCGTGCCCGTCGGCGTCGATGACGGAGATTAGCCGTCCGATCTTATCGTAAGTGAATTCCGTACGTTTACCCGCCTGATCGATCTCCGCTGTCTTCCTGCCGTTCGCGTCGTACTCCGTCTCGATAAAGGGCGCATCAGTGCTTTCACCAAAGATTGTTTTGATCTGACGTCCGAAACCGTCGTACTCGTACCGAACCACGTTGGAGTCGGCGTCAACAACCATGACCAGATTGCCGACCTCATCATGAAGCTGCGTCGTCGACTGCGATAATGCATTGGTAACCACCTGCTTGTGGAATTCCTTACCCTGATCATCGACGTAGGGAGTGTAATCGTACGTCGTAGGATTGCGCAATTCGTCGAAACGAGTCGCAACACGGCCGGCATTGTCGTAGATGGTCTCCGTGAAGACATCCACCTGCGGATCCGTGCTTCCACCGGGACCTGCATAAACAACATCCACATCCGCCGCATAGGATTTTGTCGCACGTCCGAGGTTGTCGTATACTGTTCGCGTGATGTTCCCTTCGCGGTTTCGCACGCTGAGTCGTCTTCCTTCGGCATCGTATTCGTACTCTTCGAACGACGAATCCGGATAGGTTACGCGCGACACATTGCCGCGCACGTCGTATTCATAGAATGTACTCCCGATCGGCGTGATTACTTCCTGCTGTTTGCCGATCTCGTTGTAGATTGTTCGAGCGACAAGCTCCTCGACGCCATCCTCACCGTCCTGACGAGTTTGCACTATCAAACTCCCGTTGACGTCATAGGTGTACTTGGTGATTACCTCCAGAACCCCATTGGGCGCCTGCTGCCGCTGGAGAATGCATCGACCCTGATTGTCATACTCGTATTCCGTAATTGTGCCTTCGGCGTCAACCTGGCGTTTGAGATTGCCCGAGCTATCGTACGAGTAGGTTGAAAGGTAGCCCATGGCATCGCGTATGGACTTCTGGTTCCCATCCGCGTAGTAGGTGTATTCAGTGACTTGTGGAATACCACCACCTTGAGGGTAGCTAAACGTTTTCTCAAGATTGCCGGTGGCATCGTCGTACTCATTGACCGTTCGTCGGCCAAGCGGGCTTATTGTCTCAATCAACCGGTCGGCATCGTCATAGTCGTAGTTGGTCCGGTTCCCGTACTGATCTTCAGACCACTTCACTCGATCGCGATCGTCATACTCTTGCGTCGTGGTAATGGCCAAGCCGCCGTCGTCGATCGTCGTACTGATCTGGTTGTGGCGATCATCGTAGCCATAACTCGTAACTTGCGCCAAAGCGTTTCGTTGTTGAATTACGTTACCCCAGATGTCGTATTGATAGGCCGTCGGTTGGCCATGACGATCAAACACGATTTCCCAATCGTCACCCAGGCATTCACCGTCCGGGTCGTCCTCTCCGACGCAATGGGCGTATTCGATTCGATTGCCCGCGGCGTCGATGTGAGCGATGAGACGGCCGGCGTCGTCGTAGACGTTTCTCGCAACAGACACTCCGCGAGGATCAATGATGTCGATGAGATCGTGCTCGCTGTTATAGCGAAACTCCACGATATTGCGCTGCCTATCCACAACCTGCACCAAATCACCGCGAGAGTCGTAGATGTATTCAATACTGTTGCCATCCGGATCGAAAAGCTTGCGGATTCGCCCTTGATCGTCGCGCACCCAAGATACGCACGGTCCGGAACTGTGCCTGATTCCGTCGCTGGTAAACTCAATGGTGTTGCCGTTGGTGTCGGACACCTTCGTCAGCCGTAGAGCTGTAGAACAGCCGTGCTGCTGGCGCATGAATGTATAAACCGTGTGATCGGCCGTAGTCAGGGCATAGCCTTCAGGACTCCATGGCGTGAAGGTGGTCGAGTTCACCGATTCATTGCACAGTGCCTCCCTCTCCGGACTCCACGAGCCTGGCGGCTGTCCGATTATCTCCAACTCGGACGTTGTCGACGATATGCGTGTAAAACCTATATCATCAATCTCCGCCTCACCGCAGTATTGTCCGTCTCCGAAACCCTGATCCTGCACATCCACCCACAACTCGAAGACTTCCGTGCGCCCGTCTGGCCAAGCCAACGTCACACTGTGACTCGCCGTCGGAAGGGCGTCGCAAACCGTATTCCAGAAGCCGCCGCCGACCGGCATCCAACCGATCCCGGCCACACCGCTCTCCTGCAGACTGAGACTGGTGAACTCCATTTTCCATCCCCGGCCGAAGTCGCCGGGTATCTTGAGTCGACCGTCGTAAGTCCGGACAACGCTTATGGGAATACCCGATACGGGCAGGGAAAGGTCATTGAATGACATCGACAGATTGCCGATCTTCACATTGCCATCAATGGCATACACACGGATGAAGTCGGATCCTTTGCCTGCCATATCAACGGCTAGAAGGCGAACCTCGTACAGGCCGTTGGCCATGCGCGTCGGATCCAGCGTTCCCAATGGAGCTTCGTTGTCAACGGCGCCGATCGCGGAATAGGGATCTGTCAAAGCGCTATCCGGCAGGTTGGTCCAGGCGTCATCGCCTGTTCCCACCGGGCGATAGGAAATCCAGTAGCGCTGCAGTTCCGCGTCTACTACCCATCCATAAAGCGTAGTTGGCTCGGTGATCACCGTTTGCCTGTAGTAGTCCCCGTCTGCGGTCGAGTCGTCAGGTGTCATGATGGCAACGTTGGGATCGCCATCTGTATCAGCAACACCTGCAGTGCGGAAGTCAGCTCTTCGCACCGTCACATTTCCCGCCTCATCTGCAACCGTTACTTCAATGCGATAGAGGCCTTCGTTTACTGGAACCATGTAGGTTACGGTACGGTTGATTTCCTTAACTTCGCTTGCCGCAATGGTTTCGTTTAATAGGGAAATCGGGGTTGTCTCACCTGGCCGGGTGAGGTCGCAGGTGACACTACTCAAGGCGACATCATCTGTAGCCGAAATCGTAATGACGATTTGTGTTGATGTTTCCACTGGCGACGATGGACTTGACACTACTACATCAGGTGCGTAGTAGTCACCGTCAGCAAGGCCAACCACCTTGACACTGAAACGCTGCGTGTCCTCCGCGCCGCTGGGATCGCGCACGCCGATCTTGAATCCAAAAGGACTGTCTTGAATGTCGTTTTCACTCGGCGTCCAAAGCAACACGTTGGCCGCTTCCGGATCCCAACCGCATGCCCCTTCAGTTGGATCAATACTCAGCTCGTACACCAACCCGTCTTCCGCAGCATTTGGAATAACTGTATCATCAGCGTCGATAGCGACGACCTCATATCGATACGTCTTGCCGGCAATAGCCACTGGTGGGGCAAGAGACTTGATCTGTGGGCCGCTATCGGCGATGACTTCCAGGTCGAATGGGTGGTTGGCTGTGGCGCCGAGGCCATCCGTTACCGATAACTCGATCGGGTAGATTCCGGCAGTTGCGTTTACCGGATTCCAGATGATCTCTGTGCCCGCATCCGATCCATTCTGCAGGTCCATCGATGGATCAGCCATTAGGGTTAGTCCAGCTGTGATAGGCAGATCGGAATCGACCCACTCGACGGGGTAAAGGTAGTTTCGTCCCTCAACCACTCGGCGAACTGGATTGGTAATAACCATCGGCGGTTGATTGGTTCCATTGAGAGACACCGTAACGGAAAACGCTTGCTTTGCCTCACCCCCGTTGCCATCGCTAACCGTCACCAACACTGGGTAGGTTCCGCTCTCAACGTCCGGATCCCATGTGATCAGCCCGGACGTGGAGTTGATGCTCATGCTCGTTTCGCTACTCACCGTCCAGTACAGAGAGTCGTAGTCAGGATCTACCGCCTGCACCTGATACTCGTAGTTCGCTCCACCGTTACTTTCCGCACACGTTATGGCTTGCGAGACGATGCGCGGTGCCCGATTTGCCCCGCTGCCAGAGGCTACGATGGCGAACTCCTGTTCATCAAATGCGCCGTGTGAGTCGGTCGCTCTGATCCGAATTGGCATTGTGCTTTGCGAGGGCATCTGCCAGACTAGTTTCATGGGGTTATCGCTATCTATCTCCAACGGACCCTGCAGCACTGTCAGATAGACGTTGTCGCCGAAATCCGGATCCTCAACTACAACCGTATAGCAGTACGGTTCTCCAGTGGCGATACGAGTGATGGGGTTGGATACAATCGTTGGAGCCCTATCAGGAGTGTCTGCTGAAACCGCAACGGCCATATTCTGCTCATCCCAACCTCCTTGGCCATCCTCGGCTCGAATGACGAACTGCTCAGTTCCGACCTGGCCCTTAACCGGTGTCCAGACGACCTGCTTGAATTGTCCCTCACACTCCTCCAATCTTGCCCACGCCGGCTTCCTGATGAATCTGAAAGTGACGTCATCTCCGTCGTAGTCATATGCCTCAAGAGTGTATGTATAGGTTCGTGAAGCAACAGCGCTGGTCGGTGCATGCGAAGTGATTACGGGGGCTTGGTTTTCTCCATCAGTTGACACTGTGAGAACATAGCTTTGCTCATCGAAGGCATACTTCGAGTCGGTAGCCCGCACGACAACACTGTGCGATCCGACATCGTCATCTGCGGGATCCCAGGTAATCACGCCATTGGCGTCAATGGTCATGCCCAAGGGATAACGTTCGAGCGTGTAAGTGTGCCAGTCATTGGCATCTACATCAGATACTCCAACGGCATAGCTGTACTGCGCCGCGCCTGCACTTGCCGCAGTCAAACCGGGCATCGACGTGATCCCCGGCGGATGGTTCTCAACCTGAGGTCTGGTTACTGAAACGGTGAACCGCTGATCGCCATAGTCCATGGCCGAGTCTGTCACTCTCACGTGAAAGCGATGGGAGTCGATCTGCGTCGTGCGCGGGGAATCCCAGGTGATCAGCCCTGTCATGCGGTCAATAACAGCCCCAACCGGCGCTTCCAGGAGGAAGTATTCATGCCTGTCGTCCTCATCCGGGTCCGTGACAGTGACTTGGTAGCTGTACGGCTGACCCACGCGAGCACTGGTTAACGGCTGCGAGTCGATTACCGGCGGGTGATTTCCCATTATTTGGGAAACGACAATACTGAACGTCTGGCTGCCGCAATATACATACGGCTCTCCCGGGACACCATCACAAACTTCCACAGCTACCCAATGCTGTCCTATGTCATCCATCGTTGTACACCAACTCACCAATCCACTGACCGGGTCGACGGTGAATCCGTTCGGCGGAACCACAAGCGGCATCGATGGGTCATTGTTCATCCGGCCCGGCACCACCTGATAGATTAGTTCGTTGGTGATACTCGGATCGACGGCGACCACTTGGTATTCATAGCATTGCCCTGCCTCAACGAAATCGGGGGCAACTGAGACTATACTTGGCCGATCCTCCGCTGTTGGGTATACCCAAACTCGGTAACTGAGCTGCAGTCTCCACCCCAACTTGTCACGGACACTGATAGTGATAGTGTAGGGGATCTCGGTGCTGGCCTCGCTCACCGGATTCCACGTAATTGGGATAATCGTGCCACCACTTGTTGCAGCAACCGAGCCGGACCAGGCCGGTGAACTGCTGCCTGCCGGTAGCTCCGGACTAATGGCGATTTCGCAGTCGAAATCCTCTCCTACCGGATGGTCTTCGTCGGTGACGATCACATTCTGCGTGTAGGAGTCTCCCACGTGAGCGAACTTACTTGCAGGTTCTTCCAGAGCAATGTCGGGCTCGCTTCCCATCCGCGGCAAGGGACGCACCTCAATGTCAAACTCGCTCTGAGTACACTGTTGAATGCCCTCGCTTTCGCAAACTTCCACAATGAAAGAGTTAGGGTTATAACCAATATCGTCGATGTTCGGTTCCCACGAAACAACGGAGTTGGTTATGGTCATTGCAGCGGAGGTGGGAGATGACGGGATCGCCACTAGGGTAGCGTCTGCCAACTCGTCTCCGTCAGGGTCTTCGGCTATCACAGTGTAACTGTACGGCGTGGCCGACGGACCCGCATCAGGATTCGCCCAGGCAACAGCCGGGGCAATCGACTTGATCTGAGGAGGTAGGTTCACGTTGTTAACTGTAACGCTTATCTCTTCCTCATCGTATGCGCCGGAAGGATCGCTTGCGCGGACCGTGAAAACATAAGGACTTTGCTCCGCAGCAGTCTGTGATGGCCTCCAGGAGATCACACCCTGCCTGCAGTCGATCCACATTCCTTTTGGCTGATTCTCAAGTCGAAACAGGTGCGGATCACCGTCTTCATCTACTACCTCGACGACCAGTGTCAGTAGCTCTCCCTCATCCAAAACCTGCAACGGAATCGTCTGAACATCCGGAATCGTATTGCGCTCGTTGACATGCACCATGTACGACTTTGTTGCGATACAGTCGTCCAGCCAGTCCGGCGTTGTGGAAACCAGCACATCAACGCGCCAAGTACCCGCGGACTGGAATGATGGTGTCCAGGTAATCGTGCCCTCGTCGCTGATAGCCATTCCGTCGGGATATTCCTCAAGGAAGTAGTTGAGAGCCCGTGCGGGATCGTCGCCGACAACGGCATGAACCTGAAGCCGGAAGGGCAATCCTTCATACGCCTCCGGAACAACCGTGTTCTCGATTACCGGAAAAGGATCACAGCCGACCACGGTTATGGGGAACTCCTGAATGGCCGTCTGCTGCGGATCGCCATCATCGGCCACGTGAAACTCCACCCAGTAGGTGCCCAACTCGGCACTTGCGGTATCCCAAGTGAATTCCTGCCCCGCCAACGCTCCTACGTCTCCGCCTTCCATGCTGTAAGTAAGCCCATCATCATCGGCATCGGCAGCTACGAGTGTGTAGGCGTACAAGTCGCCTTTAACCACGGAAGTCTCCGGCACTGACGTCATCGTCGGTGCCAGATTCACCTCGCGAACTGTGATTTCCAGGCTGAGCTCCGCGAAACTCCCCGGGTATCCGTCGTGTGCTTCAACAGTCACAGCATAGGGATTAGACCAAGGGGCGTCCGGATTCGCCGCCCTCTGATCCGGCGTCCACGACAACACGCCGGTATCCTCCGCCAGAGTCATCCCTGGCGGCACTTGTGCTGCGTCGGCGAATCTGTAATAAACCTCATCGCCGTCAGCATCCTCGGCTTGAAGAGTCGCCACATAGGGTTCTCCCTCAAAGGCTATGGTCGCCGGCATAGTCTTGAAGTAGGGCGGTGTCTGCTTGGCGCGAAGCTCCATTATGCTGAAGGCCAGCTTGCCTGCTGTCTGGTTATCCGGCAGGCTCCACACCAGGGGTGCAGAAACGCTCTCGCCGGGCTCCAGGCAGACTTTCGCGGCATCATCAAAATCCTGACACCACTTTCCGTAGGCCGCGCCCTCGCTTCCCAAGAAGCCGCTTGCCAGCTCCGATTCCGCAGGCACTACTCCATCAAATACTACGCGCACCGGCAGGTAGACATTGCTCGTGCCGGTGTTGGTAAGCGTAGCTTCCGTCACATGTGCCCAGCCTCCACCCGGCTGAGCTTCATACGTATGATATCTTGTGGTTATACCAAGACGACCCTCGCAGGGCACAAGGCTCTCTTCGCCGTCAACGACATCCACATCCAGCGTACCGATGGCCTGGTCACCGTCGGAATCGGTCACTCGCGCCGCTACCACGTTCGCTCCCGCAGCAGGCCAGGAGCAGACGTGCGTTCGTCCCGTCATTGGATCTGCATCGAAAGGACTGCCGTCGCCGTCGTCATCCATCGCGTCATAGCCGCAATCCCATTCAGCCATGGAAAGATCGATCGAATCACATAGGCTGTTGGCATTTACCGTATACAGAGCCTGCTGCCCCGTCGTCGTTCCCCGCGGACCGCCCACCGCAACCCCCGTTGGACCCAAGTCTCGAACCGATACTACTGTCGAAGTTGACGTGCACTGACCTCCGTCAGCCATCACCTGCAAGCCCACGGCATAGTCTGAGCAGTCGCCTCCGGCCAGCGCACAGGGATCTCCACTCCCGTCGCCGTCACTGCGCAATGAAAGAATGTACTCCGCTCCGCGAGCGTCCGTTGCGTCAAACAATGCCTCTCCCGAGACACCGACGTCCCAGGCGAAGAGCAGCCCGGTCGATGTGTATTCCGGGTTCGCTTCTGATAGATCATCGCCGTCGGCAACAAAGACGGTGCATTCGTTCACATAGATCGATCCGTTTTCCTCCGGCAGAGGAGGGCGAGGCCCCGACGTGGAGTACTCCTTCAGAGCAATACCGGCAATCGGAGGGTATACCTCGTATGCTGTTTTGTTGTGTTTTCTATCAGTAACGACAACCACTCCGTATGCGTTATTCTCTGGCATGTCTCTGCTAATCGTGAAGGAGACGCTCGCATCGCCAGGCGTGAACTCGTCAACCGCCAGCGTCAGATTTTCCCAAGGCTCTCCGGCCTCTACGCTGGCCACACCAGAGTCTATGTCCAGCCGGCCATTCGCATTGAGTGTGTCTTCTCCATCGTCCAGATCGCCATCGCCGTTGATATCCTCCGATCGCTCATCTGACGCCGTACATACAACGTTTCCCTCCGACAGGCATCCGCACGTGACCACCGGTGGAATCGCCTCCGGGCAGTGCGCAAAGCAGAAATCTCCGGGATAAGCATATGACTCGAAATGAGCAAACCCAAACAAGTACGCCATGTGCGGCTTGTCAGACCACACTTCGTGTTCACCTGCCTCCAGGGCAACTGTTACGACCGTTAGCCCAGTCCCTTGCCCCACCATATCTGTTCCCACCACGTTGGCCTCAAGTAGCTCCTCATCATCGAGAATCACAGCTCCAGCATCTATGTCGGTTGTATATGCGACTATTGTGGCGTAATGGGCGTCATACGCTGGCCAGTCGAATCCAACCGTGTACGTGTCATCGACAGTGCGAAAAACGGTGTGCCGAGTGAAGTACTTAGTAGGTATCAGCGTTTGAATGAAAGGATCGCAGTTGATCCCGAACGGACTGATCTCACCGTCGTGGTAATCCTCGGACATGCCCATCTGAATCACTGAGATGGGACGATCAGCCGCGAACACCGTTGTTGCGCCTGCCTCAAGCTCGATGTACTCTCCTTTGTCGATCATTGGGGAAACCTGAACTCCGTCACGCCACACTGTTGTGTCATCGTGACGAGCCGTAATGCGGTAAAAGACATCACGTTGTTCGTGTTGGATATCTACAACACTGCCGTCTTCATCTGCCAGCAGCTTCGGATAGTACACTGCTGGAGCAACGTATTCCGTTGCCCAATTGTTCACTGGCAATGCCGTCTCAAAGAGATGGTCACAAGCACCCAGCCCCCAGGGGTGATGCTGACAGGAGGCCCCTTGAAATACTGCTATAGGTTTGTTTGCCGTGATGTGGGTACCGACAGCGTCTCCGCCGGCATAGTAGTACTCTTGCCCACGATCCAGTGTCCATTGTGTTCCGTCTATCGTGACATACGTTGAGTCCTCGGTCGCTATCACCGCAAAGAGACTGGCATACGGCGAGGATAACATGTACTCCGTCCCCAAGGCATTCGTTGGAATGGCACGCGCACTGTCCGACGAATACTGTCGGAGATTATGCAGCGAACAACTAAACGGTTTCTCATTTGACGTCAGCTCGATGACGACTGATTCACTGTCCTGTACGAAACCGGAGGAGTCGTTGTGAGACTCGGCGAACTCCATAGGAATATTAACGATCGTAGTGTGCCCCGGACTGACGCTGTACTCAGTGGGGGATATGGACATTGGCGATGATTGCACTGTGACAACCGTACACTCGTCTGCCGTCAGGTGAATTTCCAGAGTGTGAATTTCGTTGCGATCGAAAAAGTAGTTTGGTGTGTCATAATGCATATTCGGAAAAAACGTAACCAGAAACTCTGTGCCTCGGCTGTCAATCGCATCGTCTCCCTCGCCGGGTTCCGATTGGCTGCCCTCACAGACCTCGTCCCAGCAATACTCATCAGCAGGGATACAGTACTCTTCGCCGTAACAACATCGCTCGTCACTCTCGCAAGATACGCCTCCACAGCCCGGCTCGCGCACGTGCAACGTAAAAACCTGCATTTTGGATTCCGCAAACCACTCATCACGCTGGCCACCCTGGCTGCACTCCACTTGATCCGGTGGAGGAGGATTGTTGCCCACACGAACGCTGATCTCATAGTCTCCCGGTTGCGTCAGATCGGGACGAGGGTTAAACTCCCACGAGGCGACGACACTTGCGACGTCATCCGATACAGCAAGCTCGCCTTCCGGACAATAACTGTCATACTCACAGTTGCATCCCACCAAAGTCCAGGACCCGTAACATATCTGGTCGCTTGGGTCGTGTGCGTTGAGTATTTGGAAGCCAAGGAAGCTTGCCCATTCCGCGGCATCCCAGGATTCACTACCAGTTGGGTTCTCTGTCTGCACAACCCAAGTGGAATCCGGAAAGCTTATGTCAAACTCGATTACCTCTCCTCCTATGACAAAACAACTGTCGCTTGGACACTCCGCAGGACACGACCCCCAGGCCGAGCGAATGCCTACCGTGCTCATGGCTGCAATACAGAAGATCAACACGTGCTCTGACCTACAAACCATAGCTAATCTCCTCCTTCGATCTCAACCACTCGCTTACTGGCTTGGCATACTCCGAATTAGGAAACCTGCTTAACAACGCTTGTGCCGCAACGGTGATCTCTGCCTCGTCAGCTTTGCTCATTCGCATTACTTCCCACACGCGGTAGTAGCTTCGCGGAAGATGATCCATGCCCTTCCAGATTTCGCTCTCGCCCTCATACAATGCGATCACCTTGTGAAAGTGACGTAGAGCGCTCTCGTAGTCGCCTAACTTGAGATATTCCTCACCAGCGAAGAAGCTGACGGTGGCCGTGTCTTGTTTGTGCTCCTCGGCATCGTAAACCTGCAGGAAGCTTTCCCCAGCCGCTACCGCATCTTCCGAACGACCTTCCCAGTAATATGATTCCATGGTCAGCAGATCAGCTCGAGCCCTGTCTGCCATGCGCTTGGCACCACAACTGTGTACTCTCGCTGCGTACGCTCGCACCTTGTTCCAGTCCTCGGCCACTACCGTCTTCTGCCCCGTGAGCTTTGCCTGTGTGCGCTCCAACTGCAGCCCCGCTGCCTGTGTGGCCGCCTGGGATACGATCTGAGAATCGCTGGCCGACTCCGCCAAACCCGCGTACCGGGCGAGAGCCTCCTGCTTGTTTCCCAACGCGTGGTCGATCGCTGCCAGCCGGTATTCCGCGTCGTAACGTATGCGCGAATTCGGACTGCTATACCTCAGGTCGTCGGCCAGTGCCGCAAACTCCGCCGCCGCTTCGCTCAGACGCTGGTTGCGAATGAGTAGATAACCTCGAGACTTCCTTGCCTCTAAGGATGCACCCGCATTAGGGAATCGGCGAATCACCTGATGCAACGCAGCTAGACGCTGGTTGTCCTGTCCTTGCCCCCGACTTATGTTGGCCTGGCGAAACGCCTCCCAAGCCTCATTCTCGCGAGCTAGCGTCGCCTCAATGACGGCTATCTCTGCTGCATTGTCCTGACCGGTCGTGGCTGTGTTCTCACTCTGGTTGTTCGGAAGGCTCAATACCGCCATACCCACCGCTGCGCGAGCTCTGGCACACCATCGCGATTCTGGAAAACGCTCTTCCAGCTGCTGCAAGCATGCTTGAGCCTGCGCGGTGTCGCCTTGGCTGATGTGAAACTCGGCTTCGTGATACAACCCGACCTCCGCCCAATACCCGTGAGGATCAACTGCGTTGGCCGCGCTAAAACTGATCGCTGCTCCTGCGCTGTTGCCCGCCTTTTGCTCATTAATGGCCACTCGCAAAGCAGCCAGTTGGCACTTGGGATAATCAGAAAATAGCTGACGATAGACGGCTGCCGCCCCTGGGTAATCCTCGGCGGTGCTCAAGTCGACCGCCTGCTGCCATCGAGCATCCTGCTCCGCCCGCCCTTGCCCCCACGCCGAGGAAGCGAACACACTTGCCCCCAGAATCATCACAAATGAACCGAAGATTGCGCGCACAAAACGCCTCCTTCCCCGAGCATTCGGATTAACGACAAACAGAAATGTAGATACGCAACTGCAAACAGCGAATTGAGTCGATATGGCTAAACAACTATGTGCCATCAGGATTATAGTTCAATATGATTGTCCGATTCAAGATCAAAGGCGGTGTTATCTACTTACCTAGATGCTCAGTATAGGGAATAACATGGAAGAATGGCTAGAGTTGTGCAAGAGCATGGGCAAAATTCAGTGAGACTGCAACACTCAACGGCAGGTTGCGCTGATAAGTATAGAGTGGACCTGATGCCCCGCGCAGTCTCCGCAGCGCCAGACCAACGGGAGAGAATCAGCCTCCGGACGCTGCATTTGAGTCGAGCTTGCTCTGGTCTCGCCGCACCGCTGGGATTGTCTTCAGTGGAAGTTCGAGGGTGAAGGTGGCGCCCGTCCCCAATCCGTCGCTTTGAGCCTTCAATGTCCCGCCCATTTCCTTGGCCAGCAGAGCGCAATGGTGGAGACCGAAACCACGTCCACCGCCATCTTGCTTCGTGGTAAAACCGTAGGCGAATATCTTCGTCAGATCGTTGGCTGGAATGCCAATGCCGTTATCCGACACATCGACTTTAACCCGATCCTCACCGCTTACCGTTGTCCTCAGAGTTAGCTGCTTTTTGTCGCTGCCGTGTTCGATTAGAGCATGCTCTGCATTTCGCACTAGGTTAATGAAGATTTGCATCAACTTCTGTCGCTCGACCTCGATGGGAGGCAGTTCTGTGTATTCACGAACAACCAGGATGGAATGCTGCTGCACGGAGGAAGTGCTGATGTGCAATGCATCTTCCAGCAACTCATCCAGCAATACGGGCTCAACTACTCCAATCACGCCCGCGTACGACTGTTGTGCGCTAACGATCGTCTTAATGTGTTCGATGTTGCTGCTAAGTGCCTCAAGCTCCGTGAGTATTGTGCTCTGTTCGCTCGACAGCTTCTCTGACAGTGCGGTCAAAAACCAGGGCAAGTGTTTCCCGCGGTCGTCTTCCGTAATGAATGTCACGAGGTTGTCCTTCTGCTCGTCGATAAGCTTCGCTGCGCGAGTCAGACTTGTTAGCTTGGATTGGTGTACTTGTTCGACGATGAGTGACACAGAAACGTTGACGCTGTTAAGTACATTTCCTACGTTATGCAGAACACCAGTTGCCACTTCGGCCATCCCGGCGCGTCGTGAGAGATCCTGAAGTTCCTTCTGCGTGGCCTGTAAGTTCGCTTCAGCCTGCTTCCGTTCGGTTATATCGTGAGCAACGCCGACCAATCCTATGGAATTCGACTTCTCGTCCTTCAATACAGCAACGGTCATGAATGTTGGAAACACAGTACCGTCTTTCCTGACATGACCGATCTCGCTTTCAGCCGAACCGTTCTCAAAAACGTGATTGTTGAAAGGATCTACATCTTTCTCCATTTGTTGTTCGTCATGAAAGATACTGAGGTGTTTGCCGAGTAGCTCCTCGGGCGTATATCCGTGCATAGCTGCCCAGGCAGGATTGGAGTACTGAACGTGGCCGGTCAGATCAGTGACGACAATGCCGTCCATGGACTGTTCAATAGCTGTTTTCAGGCGTAGCAGAGCCTCCTCAGTTTTCTTGCGCTCAGTTATGTTTCGAACAACTTCAAAACAGGCCGTGGTTTCTCCTGCCGCATTCCTGATTGGGTGGGCAGTATTTTCCCAATACAGAACACCTCCATTGGGCCCGGGAGTCTTTCTGTCCGAATTATGAGGTTCACCGTCATGGAATGCTTTCTTGACGGGACATCCATCACAGATGTGTGGGCGCTTCTCATAAACATCATAGCATTTCTTCCCCAGCCCACCGAAGTTCTTCTGCATGAAACTGTTCTGGTACGTGATGTTGTATTCCCGATCCTGAACAGTTATACCTACGTCCATTGTCTCCAACAGGTCGACGAGTGATCGCAACAGGTTCTTTTCCTCGATCAACGATCTTTCTACCTGCTGACGTTCGGCGATTTCCTGCCGAAGTTGTTCGTTGGTTTTACTCAACTCGCTGCTGTGTTGGTCAACGTGAATCTGCAGTTGAGCGTGTGAATCCAGAAGCCACGCAAGAGACTGATCCGCTTTTGTGGCTCGAGCTTCGAGTCTGGTAACCAGGCTGGAAACATCCAACAGAGGCCGAGCGCTCTGCCGCACCGTGTCTGCAGCAACCACACGCATCTTCTTGGCAGCTTCAACAAGTAGTGCCGGATTCACCTCGATCTCAAGGGCAATCTCTTCCAGCGATCTCAACTGTTCCGAAGTGAAGCGCTTGTTGATGAAGTGGCCAGTACATACCGTCGCAATGTGGTCGCCCTCTATCATAATCGGTGCGATATAATAGCCGCATTCTGAAAAGCAGTAGTGTACTTCCTCTTCACTTGAGGACAGGGCGGACTCGTGCATTGCCTTGAACGATTCAACATACCTCTGTCTCCCTTTCTCTGTAGATTGCACCAACTCGTACAACTCGGTCGGGTTGCTAAGCTTTGTCAACTGCTCCCCCTCAGGCGTGACGATCACCGACGAAATACCTGCTCTTCTGGCTAGATTGTCCTGAATCGCCTGAAGTTCATCGATAGATGTGAATTCGCAGAGCACCGGTTGTGGTTTCATAATCGTTGCTTCCTAGAGGGGATAGCTGTTGCAAGTGAAACCACTGATCGAACTCTCCGATGCCCCTGATTGGCTTGTTGCCAATAGGCGTGACCTTATGATCAATCCCTTTGCATCGCCTGGCACGTGAATTCGGTGCAAGATGGCTACAGTAATGGACAATTGCGTTTTACACATTGCTAGTCCAGACGCAGTGTCAAGCGCCGACGATCTGCTGGAGGAAACCGGGCGTCAGACGCTGCACTTGAATAGAGCTTGCTCTGGTGCCTGGCTGCACACTATCCACCGTTGCAGTTCCACTGATCCAATCGGCTCTTTGTTTTGCGGTAATGAGCTTGTAGGGCGGTCAACCCCCTTCATGGGGCACACCAGCGAACCTTGAAAAACGATTGCTGTGTTCCGACTAAGCAGCTGGCCACACTATTGGGCAGGCATTTCCTATGCGGGTGAAGTTGTTCGCTTATGCGGAAGGCTGGCGATTGCATTTATAGTGTGGCTATCGCGCCACCAATCCAAACGTAGAGTCAAACTCCCGGAATCTACCGGAGAAAACAGGCGTGCAGCCGGCTGTCGGGGTCGGCTTGAGCTGCGGCGTCCTTGAGCTTACGAAGCGTGACCATGCCTTTGTCTACTGCATCACTGACAGCCAGATCGAGTTGTTTGCCGGGCACAGTGTTCTCCGCAGCAACATCGATCAGCGTGCGCAGGGGCGCAATGACCCGAAACCCGTTTCTGGCTGCGACATTCTTTGGCCCAATATCCCCCTTGTGGAGTAGGCAGTTTCGGCGTGGCTGCTCTCGGAATGTGCGCGGCACGGTGAGATGAACCTTGCCTGGCAGCATGTCGCTCAGTTCGTGCAGGGCCAGCGCCAACTCGTGCGAAACCACCGCCAGGCGTACAGCGTCGCGGCCCCGGCTCCAGAGCGATAGGCGGGTGTACTCGTTGTATTCGTCCAGAGGAATCATCGGAATGCGGTAAAGCCCGTGGTCGACCCGTTCGAAGTTGCCGCGATGGACATGATACGTCAGGTGGGGATATTCGAAGCCAGCCTTCTCGGCTTGCTTGGCCGTAAAACACCCGCCCTGGTCCATAGCCAGTTCGGTAAGGTTTAGTAGTGCCTGTTTGGCGTCTCTTTGCGCCATGCAAAAACCTTAAGGTCATTTGAAGGTTTGTGCTGCGCGGTTCACGGGCATATCAAGACCTAAAGCCGCGCGATTACCATCAGCAGCAACGCAGCTATGACCATGACCATCACCACTATCAGTATGGGCGGCATCATGGTCATGCCGCCGCAGGTACTCCCCGTGCCTGCACGAATCCTTGCACGTGAAGATCGGGAACTGGTGCGAATCCCTGCATGGACGGTAGGCCGTCGGTGGCGCACGTTGGCGGATGTTGGCGACCACTGGGAAGGTCATCCGGTGGTACGGCCGGTTCGAAACTCGGGACGTTGGCGAAACAAGGACGCCTTGTGTCGCCGGGTGGCAACGCAAGGCGTTGGCTGTCATATGGGATGAAAAAAGCGGGCGAAGGGGTTCGAACCCTCGACATTCAGCTTGGAAGCTGAATGGGGCGAGCTTGTAAAGCTTGTCCACGACGCACTTTACGACGATTTTCGCGGGGGCTGGCGCGAATCCTTGCACGTGAAACCGGTGACCGAATAGAAAGTGCTTCACTTCCCCGCAAGTACCGCGGTTTGCAGAAATGATAATCGCTTGATAGATCGGGAGAGAGCTTATTGAATAGAATATGCGTTACTTGACGATAAGTAACGCATATACTATTCGCCATGAAGCTGACGCCAGAACAGATCGACAAGGCCAAGGGTATCTTCCGCCGCCACGGCGGCATGCTACGCACCGCAGAGGCCATTCGCGAGGGCATTCAGCCGCGCGTGCTCTATGCCATGCGCGATGCGGGTGACCTCCAGACGCTGCGCCGGGGCTGCTACCGTCTGGCCGATCTGGACCAGATGGCTGAGCCCGACCTGGCCGTCGTTGCCAAGGCCGCACCGAAAGGCGTAATCTGCCTTATCTCCGCACTGGCGTTCCACGATATCACCACGCAGATTCCGCGCGTTGTCGACCTTGCCAACCCGGCCCACTGGCATCCCCCTAAGATCGACTACCCGCCGATCCAGCCCTATTGGTTCAGCGGCAAGGCGTACTCTTCGGGGATCGAAGTCCATGAGATCGACGGGGTGCAGGTCCGCATCTACAACCCGGCCAAGACCGTGGCCGATTGCTTCAAGTACCGGAATAAGGTCGGTCTGGATGTTGCCATCGAGGCGCTGCGGTTCTGCCGTGAGCGCAAGCGAACCCCGGTCAGCGAACTGCTGGCCTGCGCGCGAATCTGCCGCGTGCAGAACATCATGTCCCCGTACCTGGAGGCCATGCTTTGAGCGATGCCATCAAGAACATGGCTCGTTCTGTCCCACCTCGCCGCTGACCAACCACTGCCCACTCACTGGCAGGCCCCGGGGCCGTGGCAGTTTTGGGCCTCTGACGTGGAGTAGGCTACGTGCAATCTGAACTCGGATCGGATAACTGGACCGCCTGCTGCGGAAGCGGCTAGGCCTCGATTCTGTCGTTCGTCAGAAACAACACTTATGCCGCCTTGAACATTCTTCATATGAACCCGACGAGTGTAACCGCCTTTCTCGGTCCGCAGTCGTTTCTTGCAGTGGATGACGCCCACGCAAAGTGATAAAATATTGTTATTTGTGGACCTAAAAAGGACGATAGTGATAATATATTAGCGATAGAATCGCTCGCACGGCCATCCCAATGTCCAAAACAACAACCATCCTGACCGTACCGGCCGACGTGGCTCGCAGTCTAGCTGATCGAGCCAAAGCACTTCGATTGACTCGGAACTGGACGCAGGCCACGCTTGCCCACCGCGCCGGCGTGACCACAGCCTCATACCGGCGCTTCGAGACCTCCAGTAAGGCGTCACTTGAGCTCGTCCTCAAGGTTGCCCACGCGCTTGCGCGGCTCGACGAATTTGCCGACCTGCTCAAGCCACCGCCCGCATCGAGCATCGATGAACTGGCTGCGCGAACCGCATCAAAGCCGAAACGGAAGCGAGGCGTGCGATGAAGCAGCTCACGGTCAAACTGCAACGCACGCCGGGTGACACACTGACAGTTGGCAGACTCGCCGAGCAGGATCGCCGCATCTACTTCGAATATGACGATGCCTTCCTCGACACCGGCCTGAGCCTTTCTCCGTTCCATCTCCCATTTGAGCCCGGACTCTTCGAGCATCGCGATCACGCATTCGGTCTATTGCCGGGCCTGTTTGACGACTCACTCCCCGACGGGTGGGGGCTGCTGCTGATGGATCGCCATTTTCGTTCGCTCGGGCTCAATCTTGCTGCGATCAGCCCATTGGATCGGCTCTCCTGGCTCGGAACCCGGACCATGGGTGCATTGACCTACCATCCACCCGCCGACCGCGAGGATGCCGACGCCTGCGTGTTCGACTTGCACGATCTGGCGCGCCACTCGCAGGACATCCTGGCGGGCGCGGCGGTCGATGTTCTTCCCGAACTGCTGCGGGCCGGTGGTTCTCCCGGCGGCGCGCGTCCCAAGGTGCTTGTCGGCTACAACCCCGACACCGGTGAAGTGCGCAGCGGCGAGGATGACCTGCCGGATGGATTCGAACACTGGATCGTTAAGTTTACATCAAAGACAGACTCGGCCGATACCGGAGCGATTGAATTAGCCTATTCCCTAATGGCCCGCGACGCGGGAATCGACATACCACCGACGCGACTGTTCGAAACGCGCGCTGGCCAAAACTTCTTCGGCGTTCAGCGGTTTGACCGCGCCGGCAATCGGCGACATCACGTACACACGTTCGGAAACCTGATTCAATCGAACTTCCGCATTCCATCTGCGGACTACGCCGATTTGCTCAAGACTACCAGCTTGTTGACACGAAATCATCGGGATGTTCTGCGTGCATTCCGGCTGATGGTATTCAACGTCCTGGCCCACAACCGCGACGACCACGTGAAGAACTTCGCGTTTCGGCTGGATGACACGACGGGCGACTGGTCTCTAACGCCGGCCTACGACCTGCTGTATACCCACGGTCCAGGAGGCGAGCACACTATGACCTTGGCGGGCGAGGGGAAGAACCCTGGCCTGCCACAGGTGTTCCACCTGGCGGAGCAAGCCGGCCTGTCCAAGAATGAAGTCGCGACCGTCATTGACGACGTTCGAGTCGCCGTCGGGCGCTGGTCTGACCACGCCGCTCGTGCTGGCGTGACAAAGGAGTCCGCTAGGGAAATCGCAAGTTCGCTGCCGGAGCTGAAGTAGAGACAGACGTGATGCTCGCTCTGCGTTGCACAACTGGGGCCTTCAAGGAACTCGGGACCAAGCCGTAGCAGTGCCGCAAACCGATGACAACCTGTGCGACTGGTGTGTCACACGATCGAGTATCTGAATGACGGCTATTTGATGCTCGCACACATGCACGCCGAGAGCCTCCTCACTGTGTACCTACCTGACGGGATGGTCATCACCTGAGACGTTGGAAGCGGGTGCCATGGGCGGCGCGATGATGGAAACCCACGTGCTGCTGGAAGTACTGAAGAGCTGGTGGATTCACGGCAAGGAGCCATCCATCTACTACTGCCGCGACAAGGATGGCAAGGGAATCGAACAGTTGCTGCTCGCGGACCAGATGATTCACGCGGTTGAGATCAAGAAGTCCGCAACTCCTCGGCGCGAGTGGGCTCAGCAGTTTCCCGTGATCGACCGGCTCGAACCGAAAACGTCAGAAGGCGGTGTCGTGTGTCTGTGTCAGGATCGCGTCCCTCTCTCCGAGAACTTCTCTGCGATTCCAGTTGGCCTTCTGTAGCGACCCCTGGCGTTCAACCAGCCGGCAGATGCACGTTGTTCGCGACGACGACAGTATTCCGCCTGACCCAAACCACTGGACTGCAACTCCCGAACTTTGCCTGACCACCAACGACGGCGTTCTGACATGACGCTCCTCCAAAATCAGCATCATGACAAAAAACACAACACACCGTCCAGAGGCCTTTCGCCAAATGGATACACAAGTCTTCACGGTACGCGATGTCGTCACCGGAGCAGGTGGAATCCGAGAAGATTCTTGAAATCCTCACTGAAGATCGTTAAAGTCGTATTTGCGAGAGGGTGAGGGGAGAGAGGCCAACATTCCGCAGATGTTCCTACCATCATCCAGACGTATTGGGCAATACAGGGGTAGCTTGTCTACCAAGGGCCGGCTGAAACCTTGAGAGGTACATTGTCATGAAGCAGTGGGGATTTACTGTACGGAGCTTTCCGGCCGTTATGGTTGTTGTATATTTGTCGCTTAACGTGGCGGCGGTCGGGAAGACGATCTACGTTGATGATGACGCACCCCTGGGCGGCGACGGCACGAGTTGGGAAACTGCCTACACCTATTTACAGGATGCGCTGTACGTCTCAAAAACTGGCGATGAAATACGCGTGGCCGGTGGCATATACACTCCCGACATGGACGAGACGGGAAATGTAACGGCCGGTAATCGTGAGGCTTCCTTTGAGATGATAAGCGGCGTAGGCATTTATGGTGGCTACGCCGGGTGTGGAGCGGCCGATCCGAATGTTCGTGATGTGGACGGCAATAGGTCCATCTTCAGCGGCGACTTGACAGGGGATGATCAAGTCGGCTTCATTAACAACGGTGAAAACAGTTACCATGTTGTACTCGCAGAATCGTGTAGCTCTGATATAGTACTTGATGGGCTCATTATAACTGGCGGTAACGCTGACGAATTTGCACCGAACAACTTCGGCGGTGGAATATTCTCCGATCAATGCACCCCGATTGTAGGTAACTGTAAATTCTACGCGAATTCAGCTTTTAGCGGAGGAGCAGTTGCGACCGCATCTTCCGGGCAACCCAGGTTTACCAATTGCACCTTCACCGAAAACATGGCTACGTATTTCGCCGGCGGTGCATTCTACAATTACAACAGCGATCCAATATTAATTGGATGTTCCTTTACGGATAACACATCAGCTAACTACGGTGGCGCGTTTTCAAACTCAGGAGAATCCGCGCTAACGGCTGTAAATTGCTTTTTCACGGACAACAACGTGGTAAGCGAATACGGCTATGGAGGCGCCATCCATGCTTCTTCTTACGATCCCAACGTTAATCGGGCTGATTTCGCCAATTGCATGTTCGCTCACAATCAGGGGGGACAATGGGGCGGAGCAATGTACCTTTATAAGAGCGACGTAACACTCACAAATTGTACAGTCGCGGGTAATTCGGCAACCGATAACGGTGGAGCTATATACGCTTATAACCATTGTACGGTTGGTATTACCAATTGCATAATGTGGGGAGACTCCGCACCTGACGGCCCGGAGATCGCGTTGCAGATTGCGCCTGTTGGTGCTGTCGCCAGTGTATCACGTAGCAATGTAGAGGGTGGACAGGATGCGGTACAAGTCGACCAAGGCTGCACGTTACTCTGGTCACGCAATATCTCAACCCCCCCCTTGTTCGCCGATCCTGCAATCGGCGAATATAGTATTCTCGCCGATTCTCCTTGTATAGATGCCGGAGACAATACAGCCATACCGCTTGACACTCTGGATATAGACACCGATGGCAATACTGTGGAACCTCTACCATACGACCTTGATGGTAATCCGCGATTGGCTGATGATCCGGATACACCGGACACAGGTAACGGCACACCGCCGATAGTGGACATGGGCGCTTACGAGTACCAGGGCCGTATTATCCAAACTTTACATGTGCCGAGTGAATACTCGACGATTCAAGCGGCGATCAACGCAGCGCAAAACGGTGACATTGTGGAGATCGCCGACGGATCATACACCGGTGAAGGAAATAGGAACCTCGATTTCAACGGCAAGGCAATCACCGTTCGAAGTGCTTCGCGCGATCCTAACCTGTGCATCATCAACTGTGAAGGCAACGGTCGTGGATTCTACTTCCACAGCGGTGAGGAACCTGATTCAGTCGTGGAAGGACTGACCGTTACAAACGGGGCCGTCGACGGAAACAGTCCTGCAGGAAGCTGTGGCGGCGGAATCTGTTGCCACTACGCCAGTAGTCCAACGTTTATCGAATGCACAATTTCCGGAAACAGGGCAGACTCCGGTAACGGTACAGGTAGTTACGGAGGTGGAATGTGCAACTTATTTTCCAGTAATCCGACGCTGACTAACTGCACATTTTCCGGGAATAGCACGGAAAGCTATGAAAGTTATGGCGGTGGACTATGTAATTTTTCCAGTAACCCGACTTTGGTCAATTGCACCTTCACCGGGAATTCGGCCGAAGAAGGCGGCGGTATGTATAACAGCTCCTCAAGCTGCCCAACATTGATCAACTGCACTATTATTAGAAATATCGCAGAGTATATCGGTGGTGGTATTTCTAATCTCGGCAACGGCGGTCCAACACTTACCAACTGTACCATTAGTGGAAATTGCACAATGGGTACTGGCGGCGGTATATCCTGCTCCAGGAGTAGCTGCCCAATGTTGACTAATTGCACAATCAGCGGAAATACGTCTCTCCATGGAGGCGGAATATACAACTACGACAACAGTAATCCAACATTCACCAACTGCATTATCTATGAGAACGTAGCTGCCTACTTCGGCGGCGGTCTATACTGCTCCGATCGCAGCAACCCAACGCTGACCAATTGCACGTTTTATAACAACAAAGCTCGAACTTTCGGTGGTGGTATTCACTGCAGCCGCAGCTACCCAATTGTTACCAATTGTATACTTTGGGGCGACCAGCCGCAGGAGGTCCATGGCTTCAATGGCAGTCCTATAGTGAGTTATAGCAATGTTCAGGGAGGAACGAACGAACCCTGGTTTGGTGCTGGTTGTATAGATTCAGATCCTATGTTGGCTTTTTCCACCGATTTTCATTTGCTGCCCGAGTCCCCGTGTATAGATATGGGTACGAATGGCCCATCTTGTGGATTGCCCGCTAACGATTTGGAGGGTAATCCACGCCTGCTGGACGGCGACGGAGATACAATTGCCGAAGCGGACATGGGAGCATACGAATTCACCCCAGAGGTTTCCAGAATTGCCATGGACTCCACAGAGTTTCGGTTCTCTCAACCTGAAGAAGGGAATAATACAGTAGATCAAATACTGTCGATACGTAACGCGGGGGATGGAACTCTGAGTTGGAGAATAGTTGGTCAACCAAGTTGGTTGACAGTCTCGCCTAGCTCTGGTGAACTAAATTGGGAAATAAAAGACATAACACTAAGCTTGGACAGCAGTAGCGTACCCGTTGGTCCGCATACTGCAATACTGAGAGTTGCCGCCCCTGACGCAGTTTACTCACAGCGAATTCTAACTGTATATGTGGCAGATAAGATTGACGTACCGGGTGAGTACCCGACGATCCAAGCAGCAATCGACGCGGCGCAAGATGGAGACATTGTAGAGATCGCCAACGGAATATACACTGGAGTTGGAAATAAGAACCTTGATTTTACCGGCAAAGCTATTACCGTACGTAGCGCTTCGCGTGACCCAAGGATGTGCGTCATTGACTGTGAAGGAGAAGGTCGTGGATTCCATTTTCACAATATTGAAAAACCAGACTCTTTAATCAACGGACTGACAATTACGCGTGGCACCCTTGAAGGAGGAGGCGTTTACTGTAAATATAGCAGTCCAAGTATCATTAACTGCATCATATCCGGCAATAGTACCGAGAATCACGGCGGAGGGATTTACTGTCAATTCAGCAGTCCGACTCTTACTAACTGCACCATAAACGGAAATAGTTCTAATCACGGCGGCGGAATATACAACTACGAAGTCAGCAATCCAACATTGACCAACTGCACAATAACCGCAAACACATCCAATAACGTCGGTGGGATTTACAGCTTCAACAACAGTGCATCTTCGCTGATAAACTGTATTCTCTGGAATAACTCAGACCTGGGTGGCTTCGACGAATCGGCTCAAATAGGGGGGTTTTCTACGTACTCGGAGTACTGCTGCATACAGGGTTTAAGCACATACGCGGGGAACAATAATATCGGTGACGACCCGCTCTTTGTGAATGCCGCCGGTCCTGATGGTGTAGTTGGTACCGCGGACGACGATCTGCACATCCAACCGCTTTCCCCCTGCGTCGATTCTGGTAATCCAATATCCGACTTCAGCAAAGAACCGGAACCGGACGGTGGACGAGTTAACATTGGCGCATTCGGCAATACCACGGAAGCGACATCCAAAGGCGGTCTGTATATTCAAGGTTTCAACGTCGATAATGTTACCAGGATCAGCCGCACTCTATTCGCCTACGACCTCAGCGTCAGAGTTAGCAACGAGGGTAGTCAATTGCTTGAGGATATAACCCTCGAATTGGATGGCACTCCGACCTGCATTGTGGTAACGGATTCCCAGGTCGAGATAACTTCCCTGCCGGCCGGAGCTACGATCGATTCTACGGACACATTTACGGTCGAAATAGACCGAAGCATACCGGTAGACCCAGGGTTGATAAGCTGGCTGGCCAGCTTCGTTTTGGGGGGCAAGGAGTTTGATATTGCTTTAACAGTATGGTTCGATCCGAATAACCCCGGCGCGTCCCTGGGCGATTTTGATAGCGACGGCGATATCGACGTTACCGACTTTGCCACGCTACACGATTGCATCACAGGCCCCGCCGTTGATGCAACGTCACCCTGCACCGTCAGCGATCTGAACTACGATGGAAGCATCGATCTGGCCGACTTCGCCAGGATTCAACAGTCATTCACTGGTACGCAGTAGAAAAAGTTTGGGAAAGTGAGAGAGAACCTGATGATCAACCACCATGCTTTTAGATGTTTGATAATAACAGTATCGATTGTCCTAGTCGCAAGCCAGTGCCTCGCCAGCGTGACGGCAGAGATAAGCTACCAGCTGACCAACCTGGGTGATGATCGATGGCAATACGAGTACCAAGTGGCCAACACCGGTACTACAACTGCCATTGAGGAATTTACCATTTGGTTTGACGAGTCCTTGTATGAAAACCTGGCGGTAGTAACACAGCCTCCTATTGCGGACAGTTGGTCAGAAATAGCCAGCCAGCCGGACCCGTGGATTCCGCTTGACGGGTTTTACGACGCTCTAGCGTCGGTCGGCGGTATTCTCCCCGGAAGTAGCGAGGGCAGTTTCGCTGTCAGCTTTGACTGGCTGGGTGATGGTATTCCCAGCGATCAACCGTTTGAGGTAATCGACCCGGTTTCGTTTGACACACTAAGTTCCGGTACAACTTTTCCCGAACCGGCAACGCTAATCCTCCTGGCCCTTGGCAGTTTTGTGGTATTGCGGCGTGAAGGGTCGACGGGGAAATAGCGCGTTGCTACGGGATTCGCGCTACATTCTGGAACCTCGCGGTTCGCTAGTCTGGTCGACCTCGATGATTTCACCGCTTTGACCGGAACTTTGGCGAGTCCGTGTCGGGCGGAGTAGTTCTTATGGGAATCGGAGGGATTCCAACACTTTGCGCCGGTGAGTACACGCGAAATACAAAGCGCTTGCTGGATCACACAAGGCTTTAGGTGTAAGCATTTCACGCTTTGACCTTGCGATGGTGAATGTAGGGAGTACAGGGCTGAGCGACCGCTGAGTTGATTGTTTTCGCCGCCGCAAGTAGCAGTTGGCCACCATCGACCAACGTCCATTCGCTGCCACAAAAGAGAGACCCAGCATGCCTGCAACTTGGAGCGAGCAAGGTGGGTTACCCAGGATAGTTGAATCTGTGTCTCGCGGAAACCAACTACGTTCCAGCTTCAGACTCAGCGGACGCGGCACCTGCGTCAAACGAGCGCCCGCACTTGGGACAACTGCCGCTGGCGTTTTTGCGCAGGTCATACCCGCAATGGGCACAAATCGGAAAACCCAGCGAAGCAAAGTGCTTTCTTAGGAAGACACGCAGAAACCGCTTCATCTGAATATATATGACACCGAGGCATAGAAGTGCTATTGGCTCCGCTGAGAAATGACATATTTTCTCCATCAGACGAGCGTGAGAGCTGTTACGGCAGTAAGACGGAATCGAAGCCATTACGTGGGCTGCGATGGTCCCCATCGCAGGCACGCATATCACGAGGAGAGTCCATGTCTGCCACCGCCAGTAGAAGGCCTTAAGTCCCCTCAACACTGCATTCTTCCGCTCCTCCGGCGTGCCCAAATGCCTGCATTCGCAAGGCGTCCATAGAAAGAAGTTGTTCGCTTGCCCCCGTCTGATCACCCAGCAGACAACAGCCGTCATCGACAACACGGTTATGACAAAGACAGGGTCACAAAGCCGGTCATACATAATAAGCTATCTCCAACAACACTGCGTACTACCACCGAGATACGCCCAAAAGAGCCTAAACGATCGAGCGCGTCCTCCGTTTTCGCTACTCCGAAACCTCATGGCGCCAATCACGATCACTTGGGCAAACCAATATATCGCGACCTTCTCTGCCCACGCCACCTTTCTGCCCTATTTTAGCAGCGGCTTCACCGGTTCGCCGGGTGGGTTTACTGACGGAGTTGGAGTGGGCACCCAGGTGAAGTCTTGAGATTCCTGTCAAAACAGAAATGGCGTGTGGTCCGCTGAATCATCGACGAGCCCCGACGTTTTGGCCCACGCCACTGGCTTCTAAGGCCGAATTCTGTTACCAATCTCGACATGGCTGAGCTGTGCTATCACCGAATCAACGCCGCCAAAGACAAGATTAGGGCTCAACAGCTCTCGCCAGGCCGCAGATGGCGAAGGGCTACTTGGCCGGCCCCACTTACGGAAGTTCTGAAGGTATCGCGTACCGAGGTGTACTCGTATTTTGGCCCGCTTCTGGCATGGTTAACCCATGAGAGAAACCAGTGTTGATACGTTCGCGTCCAGCTCGAATCGCGGCCCTTTACGATGCATGCAGCGTTTCCTATGCCCACTACCATGAGGGGACCGGCTGTATGCATATGCCGCTTCACGCTCCGCACTGCGCGTCGCGTGCTGATTGCCTTATCCAAGCCAACCTCCTTATACTCGACCGGATACGCCCTCTCCAAACGGCTATCTTGGATCTAGGCTGTGGCGAAGGCGCATTTGCGGTTGAGGCAGCCCGACGTTATGGCGTTCCTACACTCGGTGTAGCCTTGACGAAAAGGGAAATAAACCTCGCTCGTGATCGCGCAAGAAGGGTTAACGTCAGCGGACTGTGCACGTTCCAAGTGCGTGACATGAATCGTCTTCACGACCTTGAAGATGGCATATTCTCAACTGTCGTCACGCTCGAAACCGACTGCTATCTCAAGCCCTATCGAGAAGGTGTTTGCCAAATCCACCGGATCACTACCCAGAACGGCCTCTGGCACAACATTCGTTTTTGCCTCACAGATTCCGAGGCTATTTCTTCATCGACACTGCGCGATAGTGCCTACATCCAGCGCGCCTGGCAAACCACACCGCTGCAAACCCCAGAGCACTTCAAACTAATGATTCGCGATCGCTTCATCATCGAAGAGGAACTCGACCTGACGAACCGAGTCGTAGCGTTCTGGTCAGACTTTATCGACCTACAGCTCTCTGCACGCACGCGCGTATTCGCTCGGTTCCTTCGCTCGTCATTCCTCGAAAGTCGTCGTCTCCGTGAGCTGCCCATCGTCTTCCGACATCGTCTAGCCTTCTGGAAATACATCCGAGGTTTGGCTACTGGAGTATTCTCCCACAGGTACTACCGCCTGCGACGTCGATAGACACCCTACCAACAACAAGCTCCATTACGTGCCCCCGTTGGTATCGCCGCTACATTCCTGGACCCCATTGCCCGGAACGTGTGCCAGTAGCTTCGAGCCAAGCGTTGTTGCTGTTTGTCAATGTGCTAGAGTATTCACCGATCACGTGTAGCGTATCCACAGCTAAGGAAGTAGTTGGTGCATTCTTCGGGTTCTACCTTGTGGAATGCGTTAGCAACGGCGCGGATAAGTTGGCTGATCTGTCTTGGTCCGTCTCGACGTAGATATGATTTGATCTTTGACCATAGTTTCTCAATTGGGTTCAAGTCAGGCGAGTAAGGTGGCAGGTACAACAGTTCGGCACCGACGTTCTGTATCGACTCCTCGATTCCGCTGACCTTGTGAGATGACAAGTTGTCCATTACGACCACGTCACCAGGTCGTAACGCTGGAGCCAGACAGTGTTCAACGTAACCACGAAACACAGTAGCATCTGTTGGCCCATCGAATAGCATGGTAGCCTCGGGAATAACGCCCGTACAGCGCAAGGCGCTGATCATCGTATTGGTTTGCCAGTGCCCATGAGGAAGGTCAAAACGACATCTTTCGCCACACATAGACCGTCCATAAAGACGGGTCATGTTCGTTTTTGCACTGGATTCATCGAGAAAAATGAGCTGTTCTATAGGAATACCCTGTAAGCGGTGGGTAAACAGCTTGCGAGCAGCCACTACATCTGGGCGGTGCTGCTCGGAGGCAATCAGAGACTTTTTTTAAAAGTCAGACCAATCCTTTTCAGTGCTCGATGAGTTGCCATCACGCTGCAATTGATCCCCAATTCTTCTTTCGCCCATACACGCAACTCTTCCAGCGTTGCGTCAGGCTGAGCAGATACCTTTTTATGCAACTTATCTAACGCAGCCTCATCGAACTTACTGCGCCGATCGCCACCGCAAGGCCGTGGAGCCAGTTCGCCATCTTCACGAAACCGTTGCTTCAGCCTTCGAATCCACGCGGGACTGACACCGAAGCGGTCCGCTACGAATCTGGTTCCTTCGCCGCGATTACACGCAGCGAGGATACGTCGTCGAAGATCCATAGAATATGCTTTCATCACTAGCCTCCATGCTTGAATGAAAGCATAGCAACTAGTGCACAATCGCGCTAGACCTGAAAGTTAAATGCTCTAGGGTATTCAGAAATGGGCTGGCCGGTGTTCCCGTGCCATCCCACCGGTCACCAGCCACTCGACACGGCCAAGGATGAACAAGGCCGGGGCGGGTTCTATCTGGCCACGCTCGATCAGGATCAGATCAGACGGTGGTGGACTCGCTGGCCGGATGCAGCGATCGGATTACGGACAGGTGAAATGTCCCGCGTGTTCGTTGTGGATGTTGATCCACGCAACGGCGGCGACACGAACCTCGAAGAACTCGAGGACAAGCATGGGCCGATGCCCCACACGGTTGAATGTGAGACCGGGGGCGGGGGGCGCCACTTGTACGTGAATTGGCCGAAACAAGGTGTTCGCTGTTCCACCGGCGAGATTGCCCCTGGCATCGACATCAAGGGCGATGGCGGGTACGTGATCCTGCCCCCGAGTGATCACAAGTCGCGCAACACGTACAACTGGCTGTTCGACCAAGAGCCCGGAGAATGCCCCATCGCTGACGCTCCCGCGTGGCTGTTGGAACGCATCGCCGCAGGAACGGGTGCAGGGCCAAAACAGGTGGATGACGCGCCGGTTATCGATCGTGGGAAGATCCCCGAAGGGCATCGCAACAACACCTTGACTCGTCTGGGCGGCTATCTGCGACAGGTCGGAATGGATGCAGGCGAGATCAAGGCGGCACTGCTCACACGGAATGTCTCCAGGTGCCAGCCGCCGCTTGATGTGAAAGAGGTGGAGCGCATCGCCAAAAGCGTGAGCCGATACGACCCCGATTGCTCCCGCCAGGCGGATATCGAGTGTTGGCCCGAACGGTATCTCGGTGATGATCAGGAACAACCTAAGCTTGGTCCTGTCATGACCTGCTTGGCGGATGTCAAACCGCGTGATGTCGAGTGGCTCTGGCCAAAGCGCATCTCGATCGGCAAGATCACGATGCTGGCAGGCGATCCAGGTCTTGGTAAAAGCCTGGGGTCATTGGACATCGCGGCGCGGGTATCAGCAGGACTGGCCTGGCCTGACGCGTCAGGCGTGCTGCAGCAACCTGCCGGGGTCATCATCCTTAGTGCTGAAGATGCTCTCGATGACACGATCCGGCCCCGCCTTGATGCCGCGGGTGCCGATCCTCGTCGCATCTGCGCGATTGAAGCGATTCAGGATATCGATCCGATCACTGGTAGGCCACGCCGCCGTAGCTTTCATCTCGATAAGGACATGCACAACCTAGCCCATGCCCTTCGGCAGATGAAGGACTGCCGGTTAGTGATCATCGACCCGATCAGCGCCTATCTTGGTGATTCCAACAGCCACAACAACGCCGAGGTCCGGGCGTTAATGTCCCCACTCACTGATCTGGCGGCTCGCTACCGGGTTGCCGTGCTGGCAGTCAGCCATTTGAACAAGGGGCACGGTGAAGCCATGTACCGAATCATGGGATCGCTGGCGTTCGTCGCCGCTGCCCGGGCAGGGTACGCGGTGGTGAAGGACTCGCACGATGTGACCGGCGAGCGGCGTTTGGTGCTTCCGATTAAGAACAACGTCGGCGATGACAAATCGGGCCTAGCCTACCGCATCATCGAGAAACCGGGCACTGACCAGCCTCACGTGGAGTGGGAGCCGGATGTGGTCTACACAACTGTGAACGAGGCGTTGGGCATTGAACGGTCGGGCAACGAAACGTTCGAGTCGTCCGAACAGAATGAACGCCGACACACGCAGACCAGCGAGGCCGTGGATTGGTTGTGCTCGTACCTGGCCGATGGTGAGAAGCCTGCATGCGAGGTAATAGCGGCCGCCAAAGCTGACGGTATCTCGCAGCGCACGCTGGAACGTGCCAAGCCCCAGGCGGGAGTGGTGGCGCGGCGCGAAGGGTTCGCCAGTTGCAGCCGCTGGATGTGGCGTCGGGCGAACATTGACCCGTTGATCGAACAGGCCAAGGCCGCCATGTAGGCCATTGCCACATAGGTTATGGCGGTCTATGGCGAGTTGGCGGCCTATGGCGTTTTTGGCCTGTTATGGCGGTTTTTTGGGGTCGACCACGGTCCGGGATTGGCGTTCTACGCCATAGACCGCCAAGACCGCCAACTTTGCGGGAATGAGCCTTGCTTTGAGGGGCGACTGACCGCTGACTGTGTCAAGGACGACCTCCGGAATACTGTCCGGCATGAAGGGATTCAAATATGGCAAACATCTTCAGAAAAACCTACACGCAGCCTCTGCCAAAGCATACAGAAATCGTCGAGCGTCGCGGTCGGCAGATGGTCATGTGGATCGATCGTCGAGGGCGCAAGCAATACGACGAGATCACCACCGGCAAGCTGGGCCAGACCAAGATCATTCGCCAAAGCCCGACATGGTTCGCCCGGTATCGTGATGCCGAGGGCATCCAAAGAATCAAGTCGACGGGGTGCCGGGATGAACAGTCTGCCCTGCAGGTACTGGCCGATCTGCTGCGCCGGGTCGAGCATGTGAAGTCGGGCATCCTCACCGCAGAACAGGATCGCCAGGCATCACACGCGGATCGCCGCTTCGCCGATCACGTGACCGACTATCTCGAGCACCTCAAGGCCAAGACAGTCCGCGGACGCAAGGTAGCGGCTAGGCATCGGAAAAACGTCGAGCGCCATCTCGACAAGGTGGCGGCCAAGTGCGGGTTCCGAACGCTGAGCGACATCACGACCAGCGCGATGGAGCGGTGGATGAACCAACGCGAGGCGGAGGGCATGGGCGCTCGCACGCGGAACATGTATCGCTCGGCGGTGGTCGCCTTCTGCAATTGGTGCGTTGTGACGGACCGGCTGGCGGTCAATCCTCTGGCTCGGCTGTGCAAGGCCGACGAACGCGCCGACCGACGGCGAACGCGCCGGGCGCTGACCGAAGAGGAGGTCGGCAGGCTACTCAAGGCCGCTCGTCTGCGACCCGTGGCCGAACGGGGGCGTTCTGGTATTCCCAAGCCAAGGGCACAACGCAAGGGCCGCCGCACGTGGAACAAGGTCGCGCTTACGTTTGAGATGCTTGATTCAGCCTACGCCCGCGGGCGGGAGTCGCTGAAGGAGGAACCAGATAGACTGGCCGAGTTGGATCTGCTCGGGCACGAACGCGAGCTGATGTACAAGACGATGGTACTGACCGGCTTGCGAAAAGGCGAACTGGCCAGTTTGACCATCGGTCAGGTCCACCTTGATTCCCAGCCGCCGTTCGCGGAGTTGCTGGCCAAGGACGAAAAGGCCGGGCGTGGGGCGACGATCCCGCTACGGGATGACCTGGTCGAAGGGCTACGGGCATACATCAACAACCTGCAGGCACGCGCCGGCGGGAAGGCGCTCCGGCACGACACGCACCTGTTCCCGATGCCGGAGAGCATGATCCGCGTGTTCGACCGCGACCTTGCCGCCGCCAGTATCTCGAAGCGCGATGAGCGGGACCGGGTAGTGGATATCCATGCCCTTCGCCATACGTTTGGTACTCACCTTGCCCGGGCAGGTGTTGCCCCACGCGTCGCCATGGCCGCCATGCGGCACAGCAGTCTCGAACTCACCATGAACGTCTACACCGACCCGGCCCTGCTTGACGTAGCCGGGGCCGTGGAGGCGTTGCCGGCCTTTGGCTCGCCGGCGGGTGAGACGACCGATCAGCCCCTCTCCGTGGCGGGGTGAAGCCCCATCTTGCCCTGACCATTTTCGTGTCCATCGTAAATTGGTCTTGACTATTTTGCGATGCTATCGAAAATGGTCAGCATGAAACTTGTCACACGCATCTACGACCGCTTCCTCGCGGAGCACCTGGCGCAGAACCGGCAGATGGCCTTGGTGAGTGGACCTCGGCAGGTCGGAAAGACTACCACCTGCCGTAACCACGCCGACAGCTACGCCAATTGGGACAACACGGACGATCAGACCTCCATCCTCGCCGGGCCTGCGGCCGTGGCTGAGCAGTTGGGCCTTGACCAGCTTCGGGACAAACCGCCGGTTGCGATGTTCGATGAACTCCGCAAGTACACGCGATGGAAGCAGTTCCTCAAGGGCTTCTATGACAGCTATGCCGACCGGGTTCACGTGCTGGTCACCGGCTCAAGCCGACTCGACACATACCGCCGCGTCGGCGATAGCCTGATGGGTCGGTATTTTCTCTACCACATGCACCCATTCTCGGTGGCTGAGATCGTCCATCGTGATCTTCCTAATCCCACGCGGATTATCCGCCAGCCCAAGAAGCCGAAGGCAACTGACTTCGATGCCCTCTGGCAGCATGGCGGATATCCCGAGCCCTACCTCAAACGCGATCCACGTTTCAGCCGCCGCTGGCAGACACTTCGCACACAGCAACTGCTTCGTGAAGACCTTCGCGATCTGACACAGGTTCAACAGATTGATCAGATCAGCGTGCTGTCGCGGATGCTTGCCAGCCGATCGGGCTCGCAGATCACGTTCAGCAACTTGGCCAAAGATGTGCAGGTATCAGTGGACACGCTTCGACGTTGGGTGGAGACGCTCAGCAGCCTTCATTATGGATTCCTGATAAGGCCCTGGTTCAAGAACATCACCCGTTCGCTTCGCAAGGAACCGAAGTGGTTCTTGCGTGACTGGGCAGAGATCGAGGATGAGGGCAGTCGAGCTGAGACGTTCGTCGGCTGCCACTTGCTCAAGGCGGTCGATGGCTGGAACGACCTGGGGCTCGGCAAGTTCCAGTTGGCGTACTTGCGTGACAAGGAGAAACGGGAGGTCGATTTTGCCGTGATTCGTGACGAAAAACCGTGGTTCCTGGTCGAGGTCAAGCACAGCGAAACTTCGTTGAGTCCAGCCCTGCGAACGTACCAGGAACAGATTAAAGCGCCATTTGCGTTCCAGGTGGTCATCGACTTTGATTACGTCGATGCGGATTGCTTCGCCACGCCGCAGGGACCGACCGTGGTGCCCGGCCAGACGTTCCTCTCGCAGTTGATCTGACCACCCAGTCCTTGCACGAATCCTTGCACGTGAAGCTGGAGAACTGGTACGAATCCTTGCACTGACGGTAGTCCGGTGGAGTCATCTGCATGCAACTACTGGCAAACCCACATCCACAAGGCCACCTGGACGGGATGCCGTAAATCGCTATGGGGTAAAACGATAGACGCCTCTGGTCCACTTCTGTCAACCAGAGGCGTCTATGGTCAAATCAGCGGGCGAAGGGGTTCGAACCCTCGACATTCAGCTTGGAAGGCTGATGCTCTACCAATTGAGCTACGCCCGCAGCGTATGCGGAGAATAACCAGACGAATACTCTTTGGCAAATGAATCTACCGACTCGTGCAGCAACTGGCCAGTTTCATCGACACTATGACGGCCGGAATGCCTGGACCAAGGCCACACGCCTTCGTTCTCCTTCTGCGGGCCGGCGATCAGCTACCGGATTTGCGACGGCGTTTACATCGCTGTAAATCCGAGCGAAGTGCCATAGCGTTGCAGGGCCAAGCGTAGCGTCAAACACCCGGAATCCACCGGAGAAAACAGGCGTTCAGCCGATACACTTGGATAGAGCTTGCTCTAGACGCGGAGAATCTGGCGCAGAAAACCGGGCAGCAGGTGATACAGTCGAATGGAGCTTGCTCTGAACGGGTGAAATCTCTATCTGTGCAGGGCTTCTCAATGTATGTACTCATATGGGGGCGCGTCTGCATAATTTCCCTCATGCCCGCTCATGTCTAAGCTGTGTCCGGAATAAAATAATCTCCGTGTCCCAGAGCGGCGAGCATCCGCAACTGCCAGCGAAATCAAGGATTTGCGCGCATCAACCAATGAGACAATGTTTCCAGTACTGATAATAGCGTTTTCCGAAGACAAAGAGGTTGATTCCCACCTGGTTATCGGATATATTCACTACGTCGGCGAGAGAGAGCGCTCCCGCCGCAGAGAGAGTATTCCGTGTTGTTTACATTGTGCTGTTCCGTCCGGATATTATTCTGGGCGTTTTAGCTTGGTCTGTTGGTGTGGCCTTTGGTATCGGTCTGTCGATATCCAAGGTTGAGCATCGGAGAGAGAGAAGTGCTCCGCGGGGTTCATCTACCTCCGACCTTGCGGGGTGACCGGAAATAGCGGAAGGAGAGAGCCGTAGTTTCCGGCAAAGCTTTGAGAGAGAGCCTGAAAGAGAGAGAGAGCGTTGGCGTCGAGAGTCGCTGACAAACACCAACAGAGTTAGTGCCAAGCCTGGGTGAAAGTGGCAGTGTCTGGAATGAGAGAGCCTGAACACTGCCACTTTGCTTTTTACCCCATGTATGACCAACTTCACCTGCGGATATTCGTCCGCGAGAGTCGCATTCCGAACGCTACCATCGTTATCTGATCCTGAGCCGGTTGTTCAGTGCGCCCCGATTCGTTGGCATCCTCTCAGGATTCTTCATAATCGATTCGATCTGTCGGCATATTGAATTCCCGACGAACGACGTGCAGTGAGGAAATGTGCGACCGCTTCACGCCCGTCGGAGGGGATCAGACGCGAAGCGGCCAATGCGGGAGCAAGAGCGGGAATGTGCACTGTGAAACCGAGCCGAGACAAAAGCTATCGTCCACAAGCTCTCGGCCTCACTTCCATTAACGTCCGCTTCCGCTTAGCTGCGGTGCCGGCCCAAGCATCACCGCGGCCACACAACTACGGTCGAGGATGTCGGATCCTGCGACGACTGCTCTCCTAAAGGACTATACGCCTTATAGAAGGCAAATCTTTCTTCGCGGAAAGTGAATTTCTCCTCGAAACGTGGGCAGCCGGCATTCAACTGCAGGAAGCATCTTCGGGAACAGAGCGTATTCTGTCGCGTCCTGAAACAAGTTGCGTTGAAAAATACTCCTTATGGTGTATTTGTGGCAGTGAATCGGGTCATCGATCAGATAATACAGGTGAGCCAAGCGGTTCCTGCGGCTCATCTCCAATGCTTGAGTAGATGAATTGCGGCCGAACGAGTGCTGCTGTCCTGACAGGTCAACGCGAGTGCGTTGGCTTTTGGGCGAAGCGAAGGCGCTGCCGAAGTGGAGAGGCTGTCGCGGATGTAGCAGGATCCGACGGGTGTGAGATTGCGAAAGTCGTGGAAAGTAAAACGTCCGGCACTGCTTGAAGGCGGCGCCGGACGATATCGTAGCGGTCAGAATCTATCAAATGTTGCCTAGGACTCCTGTGGCGTGTCCGGTTTCGATGTCTTGGCGTCGGTGTCGGTATTCGGCTTTGCCTCACTGTCCTGCTTTTCGATCTTCTTGTTTTCCTTATGAGATCTTTCCTTGGCTTTAACCGAACGAAGTTCCGTGCCATCATAGGGACAGAAACGATAGGAGCCGACGAATTCCTCATGGCACTTGGGGCAGACGACAGGCGGAACGGCTGCGGATAAGGGAAGCCGCCACTTGAATTTAAGTTCTCCCATAGCTAGCGAGATCTGACCATGCTGCTGGGGGCTTATTGTGTCCTCTTGTTGCGGCCCCTTGGTGGGGTACATGACGACATGTAATGTATCGCTAACCTCTCCAATAACATCGAGGAGGGCCGCCTCGATTTTCAGGGCATCCTTCTGAGCTTCATCATTGATCAGAGGCATATATGGTTTTCCACTATCGGAAACCAGTCGTGCCATGGACTGGATCTTCTCGACTGGGAATAGGGAAACCTCGCCGGAGCCGTCGTCACCGCGGTAGCCGAGCAGAAACACATGGTACTTGCCCATGATCTCGGAGTAGGCATTGTATTGCTCATTGGCATCCAATCCCTTGTTCTGGAGCATCATCTTCCACATGGATGGCGGTAGCCACCAAGCGTAGGCGGCTGTCTCATCGGGAAGATCGCCGCCAACCGTTCTCTTGGTTTCGTCGACCATCTTCAGCAATTTGTCCTCAAAGGTTTTCTCACCAGCCAGAGTTACAGCGGACAAAGCAAAGAACATACAAAGACAGGTTATTCCGGCTTTCATTGTTGAATCACTCCTTGGTTTATTCGGTCGGCCGTAATGCGCCACCGATGTTTGGTTGATCATCTTGCGGTGTGCAGGATAGCGTGATCCGCTCAGCGGATCTACCGGCCGCCGCAACTTGTGTTATGTCGGCAGTTGCCACGCCTTGACTGCGGGCTTCTTCGGCCAGTTGGATGAAGTTCAACTCGAATTCCTGAGATACTGTAGCAGTTGCTGGGTGTATATGGCGAAAACCGGGCCTGAGGAAGCTGGTAACGAGGCAGTTGGAATAGGAGCGGCCGTAGCCGTCGGCGACGATCTTGGGTGAGGTATTGCCCACGAGATTCTCTATGGTGGACTCGATGTTGTTGAGCTGTGCGTGATCGGCGGCGCGGAGATGTCCGCTCCAGGCAATGGTGCGGTCGGAGGTGTTTTCAAGTCGTTCGAACGACAAGAGACCGGATGTTGCGAACAGTTGATTGACGAGCCTGCCGATTCGGACGTCGACGACAGAGTCAGTTCCGGTTATTTGCTGTCCATCGTAGGTTGGCAGTGCAATCGCGGGAGGATGTTGCACGAGCCAATCCTGGCGGATGATGACGCAGCGGCCGTCGCCGGTGGCCAGTTGCTCGGTAGCGAGGTTGAGGCGGTATATTCCGTTGATAGTGGTATTATCAAGAGCGGCGGTTGCCTGCTGTGCTAACTGATAGGCCTGAGCTCGTGCAAGGTCGGTTGCCTGACGATGCTCCGCGGCCAAGTGAATGCTTACGTGTGTATCAGAGAGGGTGAAGGGTGGATGTTTATTGTCGCGGCCGTGTAGAGTGATGAACGCCGCGGGTTTTGCGGCGCGGTAAGCGGCAGCGAAAACAGTTCGTGATTGGGTTACAGCGAGAGGTGCGACGTGTCTGAATAGTGGTTCGCCATTGTTCTCGATGGCGGCGATCATGCCGGTTAGCTGTTGTTCAATGAGTTCGTATGGAGTCATAGTTCGTTCATCTCCTGGTGGTCGAGGACTAGCGGATTTCCAAAGGTTGCAGCCTGAAGGCCGGTCGCGGCTGTTGCGGGTATTGCCGATTCGGCCGGCAGGAGCAACTCTCCGCGAGCGAGTTGTGTCAGCCAGCTTAGTGCATGGCGATAGCGCAGTTGGATCTCCTCGGGTATGGGTGGTCTGCGGGTGTTGAGACGGTATTCCGCAACATCAAGTGTGATTACGGCGAGAGTCTCCACGGCTTTGGGAAAACGTACAGAATCGAGAGGCAGGCGGTAGCGACGGGCGAGGTAGCTGTCTACCTCGCCCTGGGCTGCCGTGAGAGCCTGCTGCACGATCTGTTCATTGGGTAAGCCTGTGCCGTCATCATCGGTCAGCTGAGTGTAGGCATCGTCGCCGAGCCAAAGTCTCAGATCATCGGCAGTGATGTAGCTCATGGCAGGCTCCTTCTTGTTAGTGGTTTTCAGTTATGCCTCTTCGAAGGCCACCTGTACGGCGTGTTGCCAGTATCCATAGGCCATGCGGTATCGCGCCCGGACACCGAAGAGGTACTTCTCGCGCTTGAATGCATCGTCACTGCCGTTGGCAAGTGCTTCGAACTCGATGGGTTCGCGGTCCTGAAATATGAATGGCCGAACGACACCGTTGGTCTTGAGGAGATACCATTTCGGGTTTCCAGTCAGATAGGGAAAGGAGACGACCCGGGCTATCCCCTGGAGGACGTTGCTGGTGGAGTTGATCACCGTGGCATTGACCGCTTCCAGGGCGACGAAATACATGGGGGGCGGTACTACGCAGACAAGGCCGTCGGCGGAGAGGGCCATAGGCTGTCCCTGATCATCCTTGAGAGACATGATGCGCGTGATAGCCGCCACAATGGAGTTGCGAAACTCGGCCACATTAGGCATTTCCGGCAGGGAGGCTTCCGAGAGAATCATGTTGCTCTGCGGTTCGCTTTCACCGGAGATATGGTTGTGGTGGAAGAACGGAAGGCCGTCGTAGCCACAGGAGTCGGCCTGGTCGCCGGAGACAAGGAGTTGTCCGATGAGATAATCCTTATGGGTGGCAGCGCGGTCGGCGAGTTCGGCTACGCGGACGCGGATTTGTCCGGTTTGGTCATCGGCGAGTTCGTCGCGGTCGACTTCAAGGGTGGCCTCGTACTTGAGGTTTTCCAATGAGTATGATTCGACGTTCAGGTCGCGGGAGAGTCGTCCGGATCCCCATTGTCGCAGTTGGGGCACGGTGCCCAGCCAGCGATAGATTTCGCTGTGGCTATTGGAGAGGACTCGGGTGGCGAGATCCTGATAGTGAGTAGTGACGGCTTCGAGGCGATTGAAGAATTCACTACGAAGTCCCTTGGTGAGTAGTCCGGTGCTGATGATTGCCATTGTGTTTCTCCTTAGTGTTGTGTCGTACGCTTATCAGAACTCATTGTTTATGCTTCAACGGTTATGCCGGCGTCGGTTCCGGCAATTGAGGCAACAGCAATCCAATCCCCGTTGCCGTCGGCGACGAGGTGGATGAAGTGGCCGATGTCGGCGATGGCGACGTACTTGTTGTCCGCTTGCTTAATCCCCTTGACATAGATTGCGGCCCCCGGCCCGGGTTGGATGCGGAGTTGGGCGTCGGCCATGCAGACGAACTTGAGGGCTGTTCCGGACGGAGGGTTTTGCGGCGTTGTCATGGTTATTGCCGCAGCGGCTCCCAGATTGGTTAAGACAGCATCAGATGACGCAAGCGAGAGAGTCCGCGATTGCGAGTGATGCTCGATTCGCTGCGGCGTGGGTGTCGGTCGGCCGGGCAGCCGGAGGATGATGGATCCCGGCCCGACATGCTGTTGGAGATATCCAACAAGGGTGGCTCCGGTAGAGGAGAAGGTAAGGGTGTGGTCATCGGTGGCGTATACCGGTCGATTGACGTCCTGGGGGAGTGCGGCGGGAAAAGTGAACTCGAAATCGCCGATTGTGAATAGCCTTACATGGGCATCGGCATCCTCGCCGGCGGTGTTGTCGATTTCCTCGTAGGCGATACCGGCAAAGAGCCCGGTTCCGGTGAGCGGGCGAACAAAGCCGGTGGGGCTCCATTCCAGCAGGGCGCCTTTGAAGATGTGAGCGCCGGCTTGGGTGGGCACGGTTCGCAGTTGCTGATCGACGTAACGGTTTGTTTTGGTGTTTTGGGTTAGTGCCATTGGTGTTTTCCTTTCGTAATGGAGTTGGGGATAATCAGATCAAGCCGTTGGATCTGATGGCAAGTTTGACGTATGCTTCTTCCGTGGTGATAGCTTTGAGGGCGGAGTTGGAGTTGAACTCGGCGCGGGCGGCTTCTTCAGCAGAACGGCGATTGCCGTTATCACGAGGCTCATGAGTTTTTCCGGTAGTGATGAGCACCGGGGCTTTCTCCTCCCATTCGCGGAAGAGTTGCGGTTGTTGGTTAGCGAGTTTGAGAGCCCACTCGCGGTGGGCGGGTGCGAGTTTTCCCTGCGCGACGGCGCGGGTGATCATGTGCTCGGCGGCGTTCATATCGATTCGATCTTGAAGGGTGTGCAATCGATCGCAGGCAACGGCGAGAAGGTCGTCGAGTGGGGTTGTGTCGTCTACGGCGAGAGTCTCGCGAAGGCGGGCGACTTGCAGTTCTGCTTTTTCGTCATCCTGCCGATTGACGATGGCGGTCATGCCGACGATGGCCGGTTTGTTGGTAAGGGCGACGGAGTGGAGCGACATGATCTTGCGATCATCCTTACGGACGATGGCGACGGGCGAGAGGTAGCGGTACTGGCGAGCGGCGAGCATCTTGCAGGCTTCGTCGGTCCAGTTGACATCAGCGATTATACCTTCGCCGGGCGCGGCGGTCAGTTGGGTTATCCACCCAGCGGCTGGTGCAGTGCCTTTGGGTGAGGAGTAGATGCCTCCGAGGGTCTGGTGTTCGTAGTCGATGGGCAGGTCGGTCTTGTGGCCGGAGAAGGTGTCGACCACGGATGTAGCTGCTTCATCATCGACGACGAATGCGCCTTTTGTACTATTGATTGTTCCCCAAGGGACGACCACTATGCGGTCGGGTACGTTATCGCCGGAGATGTCGGTTCCGGCAAGAGTGAGAAACTCATGGTTGGGGGTATTGGCAAGGGAATCAGCTTTCATTGGTTCATCCTTTCATGGTGGAAAAGGGAGATTGATTAGACGAGCGACGATGGGTAAGTGTCGTGAAATCAGCCTTGTTCCTGAGGAAGGCGGCGGTGGGCGTGGAAGTGGTTTGGCGGTACCGATTGCCGGAATTATCGTGTAGTGGTTTTGTGCAAGAATCATAGTTTTACCCTTTAGAAAAAGTGTGTTTGAGGGCGGTTTTTGGGGTGTTTAAGCGTGCGCCAAGGCTGCATTGAGCTGACATTGAGGCGACATTGGGGCGCATTGGGCTGCAAAAAGAGGTCGTTTGGAGCCGTTTTTGAGGCAATTGGGGAGCGAATCGGGCAAAAAACGGTCAAATTGAAGGCGAAATCGAGCAAAATCGAGCAAAGAAGGGTGAGAAATCGCCAGTTGGCGACAACTTTGCGGGCGGAGCAGACTCTACTTTGGTGCGGGGTCGGAGGGTTGTTGCTCCTGAGGGATGCCGAGTTGGCGGTGGATCCATTCAGTGGGGATGGTGAGTCCCAGGCGGTTGCGTGCGGCATCGAGAAGGGTGACGAGTTCGTCGATGGAGCGGGGCGGATCGATGCTGCGGCTGAAGAAGGGGACGGGAGCATTGCTTCCGAACTTCAGTTTAGTGAGCGGGGCTAGGAGGTCGCGACGGATGGTGCGAGCCTCTTTGCGGATGTCGTCAGCGCGGAGGTCCTTGCGTACTCGGTCGTGGATTTTGGAGGCGGCGTAGGTTCCTCCGAGTCCGGGTGTTTCGGTGGTGAGGGTCTGTCCGAGCCAGGCCTTGCTCATTTCACGGTTGAGGAAGTCAACGAGTTGAGGATAGGGTGGCGGTGCTTTTCCTTGCCCGGCTTCTATGAACTGAATGTCAACGGCGCGGCTGAACATCGCGGCGGCATTTGCTCCGAGTGATTTCAGCATGCGCATGACCTCTGATTTCTCTTCAGCGGTGGCGGACGAATCGTAGCGAGCTACGCGCACGGGCATGCCGAACACCTCGGCATAGATGAGCCAATCTTTAAGGGTTAGGCGTTTACCAAGATAGGCAAATGCAGTAGCGCGAAGGAGTCCGCCGCGCATGGGATGTCCGCCGGCGGCGTGTGGAGTGTGGACGATGAACTTGGCCGGTGGAAGCTCGATGCCGTGAAGCGGGTGATCGCGAGTAAGGACGCTGGGGTTATCGCAATCATCAAAAGTGATCCTGGTAAAGTCAACAGGCTGGACGGCTACGAGCCGCAGGTCAGTTGATGAAGCTTCCCAGACGAGTTCGGCGATAGCGATGTTTCTTCCCAGGGCAAGAGAGAGGTGTTGCAGGGTATCTTCGAAGGACTCGAGGTCAGCAAGAGCGGTGCGGCAGTAATGGGCGGCTTCGTCGGCGAGGGTTTGGTCGACGCCGGGGAGTTTCTCGGCGGCGCTGGCGATGGTCCAAGGCAGACCGGTGAGGGCGAGGCGTCTCTTGCAGGCGACGGTGTGCAGGTGAGGATCCTTTTCTTCCGTATCCATTCGGTGAAATGCATCTGGACGGTGTTATGTGTTTTTTGTCATGATGCTGATTTAGGAGGAGCGTCATGTCAGAACGTCGTCGTCGGTGGTCAGGCAAGGTTCGGGAGTTGCAGTGCAGTGGTTTGAGTCGGGCGGAATTCTGTCGCCGTCGCGGTGTCAATTACAATACATTGACCTACTGGATCCGGCGATTGGCCGATGATGCCGGTACGGACAATGGACCAGAGCGCTCATCGTCAAGCGTTAAAGCCTTACCGTTCATCGAGGTTCCGATTTCTGCCAAGCTGCATGATTCATCTTACGAGATCGTATTGGGCCGCGAGCGATCGATCCGGATCGGCCGGGATTTTGACGAGCAGACACTGGCACGTCTAATTCGAGTGGTCGAGCCATGTTGATGCTTCCTCCAGCAGTACGAGTGTTCATTTGCCTGGAGGTCACGGATATGCGAAAGGGCTTTGACGGCCTGGCGGCGGCCACACAGGAGTTGCTGGGCGAGGATCCACTCTCCGGGCATCTGTTCGTCTTCTTCAATCGTCGGCGGGATAGGGTCAAGTTACTCTTCTGGGATCGCTCGGGCTTGTGTCTATGGTACAAGCGGCTGGAGAAGGGACGATTCCATCTCAGCACGCTGGATGAGTTTCGTTGTGGCCATCGTGCGGAAGTCGAGGCCGCGGAACTAGCCTTGATTCTCGAGGGAATCGACCTGAGCAATGCGAAGCGTCGTCCGCGTTTCATTCCCCGCAAGACGGCATAGGTATTTCACAATAAAATCGTACTTGCATCTTGCAGCATGCACGCGAATCGGATATCCTGCATTCCCATAAGGATACCCGCTCGTGACTATTAGTGAACTTCCCAACGACATCGACGCCCTCAAGCACCTGGTGATCAAGACCCATGAGAAGGTGGTTGACCAGGAAAAACAACTGACTGATCGCGACAGTCGTATCAAGGAGTTGCAGGAGCAGCTAGCCTTCCTCAAGCATAAACTCTTCGGTCGTAAAGGGGAGAAGATCAACCCGGCACAATTGTCGCTGTTTAACGAGTTAACCGCCCAGGTAGAACAGTTGCAGAGTGAGGCGGAGCAGGAAGAGATCACCTACAGCCGGCGGAAAGGTCATGGCCGTAAATCACTGCCGGAAGATCTGCCCACTGAAGATGTCGTCTATCCTCCGGAGAGCACCGACTGTCCCTGCTGCGGGAATGAGATGCACAACATCGGGGAAGAGGTGACCAAGGAGTTGGAATACAACCCGGGCAGTTTGTTTGTACGCAGACACATTCGCCCCAAGTATGCCTGTCGTCAATGTGAAGAAGGGGTGTACATAGCCCCCATGCCACCGCGTCCCATAGACAAAGGTATTGCAGGCCCGGGATTGCTGGCTCACGTGCTGACCAGTAAATACGCCGATCACATTCCGCTGAACCGGCTTCAAGGTATGCTTCGTCGCCACAGTGTTGATGTGAGCATGGCCACCATGTGTGACTGGGTAGGCCGCATGGCCGACTTGCTTATGCCCATCTATGAAGGCTTGAAAAAACAGTTACTTGCCGGCTCGCTGATCCAGTCTGACGATACGAAGGTGCCATACCTGTTGAAATCGGACAGGAAACAGACGGCCAGCGGCTACCTTTGGACATATCTTTGCGAATCGCAGCGTCTGGTACTTTACGACTTTACCACCTCCCGTGCTGCCGCTGGTCCGAGCGGTTTTTTGCGAGGTTTCTCCGGTACACTACTGACTGACGGCTATAGCGGCTATGACCAAGTAGTACATTCTGAGGATCTGGTTCGCGCGGGTTGTTGGGCGCATGCTCGGCGTAAGTATTATGATGCTCGTGTGGATGATCACAGACGCTGCGGGCAGATGCTCAAGCTGATCCAGGAACTTTTCAAAGTCGAACAAAAAGCGGTACAAGCTATAGAGAAGTCGGCTGCTCCTGGTGTAGACCAAGGCGCTTCCGGTACGGCTATTACCGTTGAACACTTCGGCGCCGATGAGCACCTAGCCCTTCGACGAGCAGAGTCGCGGCCGCTGATCGATAAAATCCGTACCTGTGCGGAAGCTTGGTCGTTGGATGTCTTGCCGAAGAGTTCGGTAGGCAAAGCTGTGTCGTACATGCTCAATCAGTGGAGACCATTAACCGCGTTCCTCACTGATCCCTCGCTACCTTTGGACAATAACGCATCGGAGCGGGCTATGCGTCACGTGGTGATCGGGCGAAATAACTGGATGTTCGCCGGCAGCGTGGCCGGTGGCCATCGGGCGGCGATAATCTATTCCGTCGTTGCCACCTGCAAACTCAACGCACTGGCCCCGTTCGCCTACCTGCGCTACGCCATCGAACGCCTGGCCCAAGGCGACGACCCGGCCACTCTCCTCCCCGGCATCATAGAAACCGAACAACTCGCAATAAGAAAACCCTAGAGCAAGCTCTATCCAAGTGTGGCGGCCGAACGCCTGTTTCTCCGGCAGATTCCGGGGGTCTGGCGCTATGCTTGGACTCACAACGCCATAACGCTCCCTCAATACCTCTGTGCCCAAGCCCAACCGCCCCCGATAAGGCTCAACTCCAAACCCCTCGCCAAGCGATGTGTGCACCACCGAATGCTTACCCAGAACTCGGTTTTGCCAAAGAGTATTCCGTCAAGAACGGACGGCACACCGGCAAGTGCAGCAATACGCTCGGCGCTATTCGACCAGCGCAGGAACTGTGCAAGGACATGCTGGTGTACGATCGTAGACTAGCCGCGATGCGAACGCAACCATCCGATACAATGCATTCGGACGATGTGTTATGTTTTCTACTATGACGCATTTCATTAGGCAGTTATCCCGCATGGCTTCCTGCTACCTAACACTGCGTTCGAACAATTGACGTTCTGTCCAGTTTTTCCCTATCGCCTGGCCCCGTTTCGCTTCGGCGTTTTAGCAACTGACCCAGCAGGAGTGCTTGGAGCACTCACGAGCGGCTCCGGCGCGCCGTCCAAACGGTCTCCGGGTTTGACGTTATCCAGACGCCCCTGGGCCTTGTCGGCGTAATCCTCCGACAATTCGAAGCCTAGCCATTGTCGTCCGAGTTTCTTGGCAACTATTAGCGTACTACCGCTGCCGGCGAACGGGTCCAGGACTACCTCCTTTTCGTTGGAACTAGCGCGAATTATCCTGCCCAACAGCTGTTCCGGCATTTGACAACCATGGAAGCCGGCTCGCTCCTTGAACGTTCCCGCCACCCTAGGGAAATACCAGACATCATCGTCCGGGGAGAAGCCGTCCGACAAGTCCTGAGGACGAAGAATCCAGGTATCATCCGGCAATCGCCCCTTAGAGTTTGCCCGTATATCGTTATATACCAACTGGCGAGCCGAGGGTACTCGAATATCACCGTCGTTGAAGGTGAAGTTGTCGGGATCCTTGACGAATTGAAAGAGGTGTGTATGTGATCTACTGAACTTGCGCCTACAGTTCACGCCAAATGTGTAATACCAAATAACCCAGCTGCGGCAGAAGAAGCCGACATCATTCTGGGATATGAGTTTAAGCTCTGCTGCGTAGTCATCACCAATCGCCAACCAGAAGGTGCCACTGCTCTTGAGAACTCTGGCGACCTGTTCAATCCACTCCTTGCTCCAATCCAAGTAGTGATGGTGATCCTTGTTGTCTTTGTATCTATCGTACTCGTAACCTATGTTGAAAGGCGGATCTGCAAAGACAAGGTCAACCTCGCCAGACGGAATCGTCGCAAGGCCTTCAACGCAATCGCCATTAACTATCGTATTGACTAAAAACGACATTGCTAAACACCGCCATTTAAGTAAACATTTTCTAATATCGGTCGTAGCCGCATTAACTCAGCGAGTCGCTTACGGTAACGCGGATTGCATCCTCCAGGGTAGTCAGCCCATGGCGGACTTTTGCCAGAGCATCATCGCGCAACATGACTGCCCCATGATCTATCGCGTATCGCTGCATAACTTCGGTGGCGGCCTTATTCATCACCAACTCGGATAACCCCGAATCGAATGACACGAACTCGTACACGCCAAGTCGGTCATAATAGCCGGTCCGGCCACAGCGAGCACAGCCAGTCCCGCGGTATATCTTCACGCTCGTGCGTTCCTCAGGCACGCCGAGCAATTCTCGTTCCGCCCGGTTAGCCTCGAACTCTTTCTTGCAATGAACACAAATCTTGCGTACAAGCCTCTGGGCCATTACCCCGATTATAGCACTGGAAACGAGGTACGGTTCGCACCCCATATCCAGCAAGCGTGTCAGCGCCCCCACCGCGGAGTTCGTATGCAAGGTAGCGAAAACCAAATGGCCCGTCAGCGACGCCTCCAAGGCAAGATGAGCAGTCTCCTCGTCCCGAATTTCACCAACCATGATCACGTCCGGATCATGGCGGACAATACTGCGAAGAGCCGCCGCAAACGTTACACCGAATTCCGTATCTACCTGCACTTGGTTGACTCCGGGCATGTGGTATTCTACAGGATCCTCGATGGTGATTATGTGCCGATGCACAGCATTGATCTGAGCAAGTGCGGCGTATAATGTTGTGCTCTTGCCACTGCCCGTCGGTCCAGTGATGAGAATAATGCCATGCGGGCTGCGAATCAGCCGTTCGAAGGCCTGGCGTGTTTCCAGCTCCATTCCCAGTGTTTCCAAGGTCATGGCCGAACGATCCATGGCTAGCAGCCTCAAAGTCACCCGTTCGCCTGCCACGGTTGGGATTACAGCCACTCGAATATCAATCGTCTGCTCGAAGCTTTGATGAGCAAACCGTCCGTCCAACGGCTTACGCCGCTCGGTGATATCCAGATTCGATAACACCTTAATACGAGAGATCATAGGCGGGGCGCTCTCCAGCGGATAGGCCCTAGCCTCTATCATGCGTCCGTCAATCCGATAGCGAATCCTCAATCGATCCTCCTCCGGCTCGACATGGATATCGCTTGCCCGTCGGTCAACAGCATCGTCGATGATACTGTCTAACTGCTCGGACATGTTTAATCCGGCAGCAGCAACGGAAGCAGTAGCGGTGGAAACTGGAGCCACGTCGGCCATGCGTGCGCCGCGTCGTCGAGCCTCTCCATAGATGTGATCGTGTGCTTCGACAATCTGATATCTTGGGCTTACCACATACTGGATGGGACGATCAAAACGTGCCGCAAGCGAAGCGTAAGTAGCCGCATCGCCGGGATCAGCCAAAGCCACAACAAGATTGCCGCCCACCTCTCCAAACAACACGCATTGACGCAATCGCGCTATATTCTCGGCGAGAGCAAGAGCCCATCCGGCTGACGGCTTTCTCCGATGCAAGTCAAGGAAGCGCAGTCCAAACTGCTCTGCGTACACCTGGGCAACATCCTCATCACTGATCACGTCATGGCGGAGCAGAACATCAACCAATGACTCTCCGCAGATTTCCGACTCAACTTTGAATTGTGTAACCTGACTCCGCAGAAGCTCCTTCTTATCGAATAACTTGTTGACGATTTTGTTCTGTGTGGCAATTGCCGCTTTCATATTCTCTGGCCGTCCCTATCTAGCGGATAGCGCCCTATGACCTGCCGACTACCAATGCAGTGGCATCGCTCTCCTGCACATTTCCGGCAATATGCGTAGTGAACGAGTCACTAATCAGTTTGACGATGTGCTCAGCCGTACCGAAAGATTCTTTTTCCAGCAGGAATTCGTTCAAGCGTCGATCGCCGAAAACCTCGTTCGAGCCATTAACCGTGTTGCACAGCCCGTTAGAGCATACCACCAGCCTGAAGTCTCGCGGCATCTCCACTGAGGTCTCTTCGTACAGGTACTCCCTGTCAATCCCCAACAGAAGCGACGGCTGATCCAAAGTAATCTGCCGGCCCGGTCCGACCATGACGATCGGCGGCGGAAATCCAGCGTTCAGGTAGGTCATCCGACCTGCCGGCAGGTCGCAAATCATGGCAGTACATGCAACAAGCTGTCTGCTGTGCTGATTGGCGATTACTGAGTTCAGTGCATTAAAGGTGGCGGCCAAGTCGATTTCATCGGCATGCACACCGGCAGCGTTGAGCATCGCTCCTCGAATTGCCATCGCTTGAGCAATACCAACATGCCCCTGACCGCTCGCGTCAACCATTAACACTAGACACCGCTGGTCGTCAAGGTGAAACACATCACAAAAATCGCCCCTACAACTTCCGCCCGGGAAAAGCCTATACCCCACATCAAACGTGTCGTTTCCCACTGGGGCTGAATTCAATGCCACATGGGACTGCCGTACGGAGGACAGCCAAGCAGACTCCTGCATACCGATCGTATCGCTCAACCTGCGAGTCGCCGCCCCCATTGCCGCTCCTATCATGGCTCCTGCGGCGATGAGGTGTTGCACCGTAGCTGCAGAGAAGGGTTGCTTACTGGTCGGACGGTCTATGTAGATTACGCCAACAGGAGTACCTTGGAACATCAACGGAGCGACGGCAGCCACCGTTGCGTAGCCGGCCTTGTCCTCCACTTTTCGTGAACTCTGCGGATAGCTGCCGGCCACTTTTTGCAGAAGAGGAGCCACGGCGAATGTGTGACTGACCGGCGTCATTGAGCCACTCAGACCGCGTGCTAAACCTCGTACTGCAATAGGGTTGAGCACGTGTTTATCGTCACCGCGCACGGCAATGAATCCCCGCTCCGCCTGAAGCTCGACAACGATCCGGCTCAAACACAAGTGAGCAATATCCTCGGGGCGAGATGTCAATCCGGACTGATTAAACAGCCCGGAAAGCCTCTCGAGTTGCCCCGACGCAAGAGTAATCGGTGCCTTGATTTTTACCCAACTACAATCCGCCGGATCCTGTGTGTCCGGTGTTAGAAAATCGGCGGAAATCCTTTCACTCCCAGCATCGTTGTCCAAGTACTCCAGCACATGATCCCCTACGCGAATAATGTCCCCCGGTATGAGGAGTGTCTCGTTCACCTGTTGGCCGTTCACATGCGTCTTGTTACGACTTCCCAGATCGCGCAAGCGATACTTGCCATCCGGATCACGATCAATGCGCGTATGCTCACGAGATATCATGTCGTCGATAAACACAACATTGCAGGTGTTGGAACGCCCGATCAGAATCGGCTGAGCGCCCATGGTGACGGTGCTGAGCAATCCGGTGCTGTCCAAGTATCTGAGTTGTGGCATTGCAGATCGATCCCGGGATTATGAAGGTCAGAAGCTATTCACGGCGGACCGAAACGGATTCCGCCATCACAACTAATCGTTCGATTGTACTATCCCAAGATGACCTTCGTGGCAAGTTTACGGTCAGTTTGCTTTGCGAAACCGGATGTGAGGTGGCAGGACCTTCTCGGCGCGACCCATCACGCGCGGATGTCCAGCAATAGCCCGGGAGCAGGAGCCCGGTCCGTAGATTCCACTGGTAGCGGCTTTGGGAGATGCTCCACGTGCTCAGATTGCACACGTTGGGCAGCCAGATCCCTGATTCTTTGTTCGCTCAAAGCGGCAGCCTGAGCAGTCACACGCCGATCTCGGCTGCTTTCAGGCGGCGGCTCGCGTCGAACCTGGTCATCATCGTGTCCCTGAAGGCGAGCTTCCGGAGCGGTCCTTGCCTCCTCGGCTACCGCGTACCGCTTACCGTCTGACCCTATCTGATACCGAAAGAACGGTCCGGCAGCATCGCGTTCGGAACCGACCCGCAGAGCCTTGGCCCGATTGCGAACCTGCTGATCAAGCCGCTGCAATTGCTCCAGTTTCTGCCCATCAGCTTGCTCAGATCTTGCAGAACCCTCTCGCAGACTATGTCTCGGAAACGGAGACAGCCGACGCCAACCGCTGATTGCCGTGGCAACGTCCGAAATGGCTCCTGTCGATGTAAGCATGGCCGTCCCACCCATGAATAGGCGACCTGTCAAACATACGTCCTCAAACCCATTATCCGATATCTCGTTCACTCTGACAAAACAAGACAGATGTGGCTCGTGGTAAGTTGCGTTCGCTCCACAGCAGCCCCCTTGATCGTAGCCACGGGGAGGCAATACAGCGTAACATCTTTCCTACAAAGCATTTAACTCGACGAACCCTGCAACCCGGCCTAGCTCGTTGCAGCTAATGCGCCATGAGCAGTGGCGGGACTGGACAATAACCTCCGTTTTCCGGAATATCTAGCTCATGGCAGAACATGCATACCAACAGTGTATACACGCCGATTGCGGTGCCACCTTTGCAGTTGAGGAAGTGCTCGTTCGCTGCCCTCGTTGTCGCAACCTTCTCGATGTGCGCTATGACTGGGGCAAGATCCCAGTGCCTGATTCATTGGACTTTTTCAGTGAGCGATGGAGTACTCCCGGCCGATCGCTTGAGGCTCGAGCCAACTTCAGCGGAGTCTGGAGATTCCGTGAGTTTCTCTCCTTTGCCAGGCTTGAAGATCTGGTAACCGCTGGGGAGGGGCGTACAGTGCTCCAACAGGCAGACCAGATAGCAGAACGCCTGGGCTTTGATCGTGGACATCTCTTCCTGCAATACGAGGGTTTCAACCCGACAGGAAGCTTCAAAGATAATGGCATGACAGCAGCCTCCACCCTGGCACGCAAATTAGGAAAAAGGCGTGTTGCCTGTGCATCTACGGGAAACACGAGTGCCTCGATGGCAGTTTTTGCCGCCCACGCCGGGGATCAGGGCGCCGACATGCAAGCGATAGTCTTCATCGGCAAGGGGAAGATAGCATACGGCAAACTGGCACAAGCCCTTGATTTCGGCGCACTGACTCTGCAAGTAGACGGTGACTTCGACGCCTGTATGGCCCGCGTCATCGAAGCAGCGGAGAGGCTGGGAATCTATCTAATGAACTCGCTTAATCCCTTCCGCCTGGAGGGGCAAAAAGCAATCATGTATCGTGTACTTGAAGGGTTGAATTGGGAGATCCCGGACTGGATCGTCGTGCCCGGCGGAAATCTGGGCAACAGTAGTGCCTTCGGCAAGGCGTTTATGGAACTGCATGAACTGGGTCTTGTTGACCGCATTCCGCGCATAGCAATCATCAACGCCTCCGGAGCTCATACACTGCATCAGGCCTGGACCGAGCGCGGCTTTCGCTGGAACAAGGGCAGATTCGATCTCCAGGCTATTGAAGCGTACTTCGCCGAGCTTGATGCAACTCAGAATAAGGCTTCCACAATTGCCAGCGCCATTGAGATTGGGCGTCCAGTTAATCTGACTAAAGCTTTGCGTACGCTGGAAGTCATGGACGGAGTAGTGCGTCATGTTTCCGACGAAACGATCCTTGAATTCAAAGCCTTGATAGGCAAATGCGGTTTCGGCTGCGAGCCGGCCAGTGCAGCATCTCTTGCCGGTGCCAAGATGCTTCTGGATGAAGGAATAATCAATCATGGAGAGCGAGTGGCGTGCATTCTCACGGGACACGCTCTGAAGGACCCGGATGTCACAGTCAAATACCACACCGGGCTGGACATGAAGCAAGCCTCCGTCCCAGAAGCCGTAGCACCGCAAGGATCTCTAGCCAACCAACCTGTGCGGGTAGCAAACGACTATGACGCTATCTGCCGAGTCATAGAGGAGCATACAAGGAAGTGACTATTGGTTAATGGATGACCGGGGGCGCAGGGACCGAAATGATCGGCCACCTGCGCCCTTTTTTGTTGCGCGCGTGCCCCGAACAACATCACAGGCGGCTCATCAGATCTTCGACCGCCGCACGTAGCTGCGCATCAACATTGCCACTTTCAGCTTGAGGGGTCTGAGTCACTATTATGTCGGGCATCGCTCCATGGTTCTCCATATCAGTGCCATCGAGGAGATACCACCCACGGAAAGGTAACCGCACCCATGTGCCGTCGATCAACTGCGTGCCTCCGGTACTGATAACACCACCGTACGTCTGCTGACCAACAAGCGTTCCGCGTCTCAGCGTCTTGAATGCGTGTGCGACAATCTCCGCATTAGAGAAACTCTTCTCGTTGCAGAGCATATTCATCGGTAGTGTGCATCGTTGGATGAACAGCCTATCCTGAGGGTAGTGACCAACATCACCGGGATCGGCGCCGCGAGGTATAGTATAGGCATGCGGTTGAACCATTATGGAGGCTAACAGGCGATCGGCGGTCCAACCGCCACCGTTGTTGCGCACATCAACAATCAAACCATCCTTGCCTGATGCCGCGGCATAGAGATCACGCTCGAAAACATCCAATGATGCCTGCCCCATTGACTCCACATGGATGTAACCAATACGGCCGCCAGACCATTGCGACACAAGCTCGGCATTCTCCCTTCTCCACGCACGATACTTCAGGCCGTCAAGCTCACTTGCGGAGATAGGAGTAAGCAACACTGTCAGTTCCTTCCGCTCCTGACCATCGGCGCTCCGCACGATAGTAACCATTGTCTCTTTTCCCACGCGGCCGGCCAGCCTTGATTCCACAGTGTCAGTGGGTCCGAACGGTTCTCGCTCAATCCGAACAATGACGTCTGCCACCATCAGCGCCATCGTTCCCTTTGCTGCCGGCGATTCGGGTATGATTGCCGTGACTTCGTATCCCTGGTCGACACGATGGTGTACGGTTCCCAGACGTCCCTTCGTTTGCGCGTTTGCCGAAGTCGGCCCTCTCGAATAAACGCCCAAATGAGAAGCGTTGAGCTCACCCAGCAAGTGCATACCAACGTAGTTGAACTCGTCCGCTGTTCGGGTCTGTCCTGCAAGCTTGAGGTACTCCTCCGCAAGCTCCGGCCAATTCAGGCCCTTGAGCTTTGGATCGTAGAAGCACTCGCCAACGACTCTTGCCATCTCCTTGAACTTCTCGCTGGCCTGTGCCTGCAGATCCACCCGCATCTTGGCGTCAATATCCACGTACTCGATCTTCTTCCCGTCCGGAGCCACTGTTCCCGCACGACCTTTGGAGACCAGCACAACCTTGTCGCCGGTCAAACTGACGTGCTGCACCGTCGCTGAGCCGCACAATCTCTTTCGATCTTCCCCATTCCACTTAACGGAGTAGAGTCCGTTGTCTCCGATCTTTGCAGTGAAAACATATCGATCACCAGCTGGTGTGATTTCCAACTCCCCCTCGTTACCAGTCAATGTCGTGATCCGCCTTACTCTGAGATAGGCATCCTGAAGATCCAAGCTGACAAGCTCAGCCTCATCCTCCTCGCCTTCATCCACATCTTTCCCGTCTTCATTCGCGATGTCGGTCTTCTCAGCATCCGCAGCTTCTGTTTCGTTCGCCGCATCCTTCGAGGTTTCATGATCATTGATGGCCAACGGCTCGCGCTTCTTGGCCGCCTTTGCCGCATCCTTGTAGTACTTCTCCAAATCACGATGGCTCATTGCCTCTAGATTCTTGTCCAGGTATACGCTCCAGATATCAAACTCCTCGTTAACCCTCTCTGAGGCAAATGCCAATATTCTGCCATCCCCTGACCACCGCGGCATAGTATCGCTGTCAGGATGCTGCGTAATGTTGATGGCAGGTGCGGAGCCATCCGCAGGCACTACCCAGATATCCGCGTTGAAATCGAGATCGCATTGACTGTAGGCCATCCATCGACCGTCCGGGCTCCAGCGAAAGTCGATGTATGGATCCCATCCTTCGACAAGAGGATAGACCTTCTCCTTGTCTAAATCCAAAACCATCAAACGACCATTGCCCCTACGAAACGCGAGTTTCTTCCCGTCAGGCGAAGGTTGCGGATCACGATCATTTGCGTCGCTCAGCACCACGGGACTCACTTTGAACTTCAGCGCATCATGCCAGCGATCAGCCTGAAGTTCCTTGGGCAGCTTCCCTTTGGCCTTGCTTTTCGTTCCCTTAGTTTCACCCTCAACATCTTCATTTACATCTTCATCGCCAGCGTTATCCGACTTCATTTCGACACCGTTGGAGCCGATGCTGTGCGCCCCATTCGAGGAAATGTTTGGCGTGGCGCCGTTGGTGTCGGCATCACTTTGATCCAGTTCTCGCTCCGTCCCTTTTGGCTTGCCTGTGGCTTTTTCAAACTCCTCCTTCACCTCCGCTCGTGTCAATGCCACAGTGGCTTCGTAAATCGAATCGCTTCCTTCCGCATCACCGTAGAAATACAGCTTCAGACCATCGGGCGACCATGCAACACCACGTTCCCTGGCAGATGTGTCGGTAACTCGCCTCGTTGGGCTCTTCTCCTCAACGTTGCGAACGAAAACCTCTCCACTGGCAACATACGCCATCACCTTGCCATCCGGGCTGAGCGTGGCCTCCTCAACTTGCTCCTCCACTTCCTGAAGAACGTAATTGTCCGACTCGTCTTCATTAGCAGTAACTTCAAGCATCACAGGCTGCGCATGTGGATCCGCAAGTGAAACCGTATATAGTTTATCCCAAGCAGTCAGGATGACCGTTTCTCCATCCGCCGACACATCCACATACGACACATCCCTATCTGCAAAGTTGGTCAACTGTCGCACCGTAGCTGGCTTATGGTCCAACTCCATCAGATAAAGGTTGTATCGATTGAGATCTCGGTCGGAAACGAACACGACGGCATTCTCACCGGCCCAACAGGCACGCCCATCATTACCCTCCCAATCAGTGAGTTGCCTGAATCCTCCAGTGTCGCGCTCATACAGCCAGATGTCGCGGGCATCAGGTCCCCTATACCCCCGGCGGCTCCACTCCGAGCTACCGCGAACGAACAGCACTCTTGATCCGTCTGAACTCATTCTGGCACATCCGCCGAAAGCGCCGTGCAACCGCACAATGTCACCGCCTGCTGTCGAGCAGATGTAAGGCCGTGGCGCGCGATAGACATCACCTCCGAGATTAGACGTTAAGGTCACCGCCTCTTCTCCGTTTTCATCGATGCCGAATCCAGTTATCACACAGTAACTGTCTATGTCGGTGATTTGGCGAATGTTCGTACCATCGGCGTTCATCATAAAGATATTCCACCATCCGGCTCTGGCCGAATCGAACGCGATGCGCCGCCCGTCTCGGCTCCAGCTTGACCGCAGATCGTCCGCCGGATGATTTGTCAATCGAATGGCATGCCCCCCTGTCGCGGCAACCTTCCACAAGTCGCCTCGCCAAGTAAAGACGACTTGAGTCCCATCCGGACTGATTGATGGATATCGAGGCAAGTCGACGGTGCCTGATGCCTCTTCCACCACCACAGCTTCATCGCTTCCTGGTGGTGATGTCGGCGATTGCCCATCAGCAATGCGAGTACTGACGGCTCGCGCACAACCTTGCAGCAGACACAATACTGTCAGCAATACCCCTATCCTCTGGAACATAATCATCCTTTCTTTCATAGATAGCCGCAGCAACCGCGGGCCCCTCACTCAACGACAGCAACACTACAGAGTTGTCTGAGAATTCGTAGCGTCGATTCGTCACTGGCCCCCGAAGAAAGCGCGGCTCCTAAAAACACCCTCGAGTAGGCTTGGCCTAGCCTAGATGGTCTCCTGTCACCAACACAATAGCCGTTGACAAGATCATACATTTATCCCTCGATAACTCGACAACGGAAACGACATCACAATAATGGGTGTGCATGGAACCTTACTCGTTCGAGCATAGCGTCAATCCACCGGATAGCGCCGGGAGCTAGACGCTACAGTCGAATGGAGCTTGCTCTGGCAGTACAGAAACGGCTTATTCTGATGAACCACCTGACCATCCGGAAAGTCCAATGACACCGCCAACCCTGGCGGTGACGCACGAATATGAAAACACTAGGCATAGACATAGGCGGAACACACATATCCTGCGCAACAGTCGTAACCAAAGACGATACCCTTATCGCTGAACAGGTTGTCCGCCATCACGTTGACTCAGCGGGCAACGCGGAGACTGTTTTCAAAGCCTGGGCCAAAGCTATCAGAGACACAATTATCCCGACGTCCCTTCGTGCCATAGGAATAGCTATGCCGGGACCATTCGACTATCCCCGCGGTGTGAGCCGCATCACTGGGCTGCACAAGTATGAGTCCATCTACGGCATGAACGTCAAGGCAGCACTGCGACGCGAGCTAAACCTCCCACAGGATTTTCCTATTGTCATGGAGAACGACGCCAACCTCTTCGCCTTGGGTGAGGCTATAGCCGGCGCGGCAAAAAGCTCAAAGCGCGTGATAGGAATCACTCTAGGCACCGGTTTAGGTTCAGGATTCGTAGCTGACCGCAAGCTCGTCCACTCCGGACCTGGTGTCCCCTATGACGCCTGCCTTAACCCTGTTCCTTATCGCAACGCGACCGCTGAAGACTACATCTCCTCTCGCGGGCTGAAACAGGCTTTTGCCAGCCAGGGTGGAAATGCCAATCTGGATGTCCGCCAGATTGCAGAGGCCGCCCGCGGCGGAGACCAATTGGCGACAAGGCTGTTCGAACAGCTGGGCCAAATGATTGGCGAAGTGCTTTCCCCATGGCTATACGACTTCAACGCCGACACGCTAGTGATAGGCGGCTCGATATCTCGCGCATATGACCTCTTCATTGAGTCCCTAACTCAAAGTCTGCAAGCGCCCGCCAAGCCGACTCAGGCAAAGCTTCCCGACACTGCAGGCATAATCGCATCGGCGTACTTGGCGATGAAGGAAACACCATGAGGACAGATGAATGAGAATCATCGTGCTCGATGGACACACACTCAACCCCGGAGATCTCTCCTGGAAAGCCCTTAGCGATCTTGGCAAGTGCACCGTCTATCCTCGAACGACACATGATGATATCCTCCCGCGATCGCGCGAAGCGGAAATCATCCTTGTGAACAAGGTTGCTCTGACCGGCCAAAGCATAAGGAATCTTGACAAACTCGCGTACATCGGAGTGATGGCCACCGGTTACAACGTCATCGACATCGCAGCCGCAGCAGAGCAAGGCGTGATTGTGACCAACGTTCCCACATATGGCACATCTTCGGTTGCACAAATGACTTTTGCCCACATCCTCAATCTGACTCAACACGTCGGCGCTCATGGCATCGGTGTGCGCCAAGGCCGATGGTGCGAATCCGACGACTGGTGCTACTGGGATTCTCCTTTAGTAGAATTGGATGGTCTGACACTGGGCATCATCGGCTTCGGAAGGATTGGACATGCCGTATCCCGAATCGGCCACGGGTTCGGCATGAATGTACTCACATACACCAGGCCTCAGCCAATCGACATTCCCGCACACGTAACGGCCACAGACCTCAATACTGTTTTATCACAAAGTGATATCATTAGCCTGCATTGCCCACTCACGCCAGAGAATGAACACCTGATCAACGAAGAGCGTCTCAAGCTCATGAAGCCGACGGCCATCCTGGTCAACACCAGCCGCGGCGGATTAGTGGAAGAGGAGGCACTTGCACATGCTCTCAACTCAAACGTAATAGCCGGCGCCGGCCTGGATGTACTTTCAGCAGAACCGCCATCGTCCGGAAATCCGCTACTGACGGCCAACAACTGCCACATAACACCGCATATCGCTTGGGCAACCTCTGCTGCCCGCAAAAGACTGATGTCCGTCATCGTCGAAAACGTCAAAGCATTCCTTAGCGGTAAACCACAAAACGTGGTCAATTAAATATCCTATTCATGTGTGGCGTCTGCACCCCAGTCTTCTTCGATAGACTCTCGCTGTTTGACGCTGCGTTTGAACCAGCCACGCTCTAATCGCCAACGTGTTCCGGTAAGTACTGCCCGTGCTCCACAAGCCGTTTGCGCAACATCCCTGCGTCCACAGCACCAACCATGCCTCGATGCTTCCTGACGGCCATAGCTGCCGCACAACCGGCAGCCTCCCCTGTGGCAAAACAGACCGGCATCACTCTCGTGGAGCCATGGACGGCCCGATCAGTACTAATGCACCTACCAGCCACAAGGACATTGCCCAGGCCTCTCGGCAGTAGGCAACGATAGGGAATACCGTATGATTCACCCGGCTCGTATCTGCAGGTTTGCTCGTCCCAATCGATGCCCTCTTGACACCCCTCCTCCCAAAACTCCTTGGAGATGTGAATGTCAATGTAGTATGCATTGCACGCTATGTCGTCAGCAAACTTGCGCCGATGGCGATAATCGTCCAACGTAAGCTTGTATTCACCGCACACCCGTCTTGTTTCCCGCACGCCGATGTGAACTCCAGAATTGACCAAGTATGCTTTTTCACAACCGGGGCAATATTCGCGCACGAATTCTGTCAGATGCTGAACAAGCCTCCGTCCACTCAGTTGAGCCTGTGATAACTCTCTTCCATTCGTGGCGTCGACGCCGAACACGTGGCTGAAATTCAACCCTATGGTGGTCGGCGACTGATACGCTACGTTCGCCGCCTCTTCGACAATATCCAGATCGCCCGCCTTCTTCGCCTCCGCAATCAACTGCCTGAGCAGCAGGTTTTTGCCATCATCCGCCCAAAGGAACTTCTGCAAACGATCATTGTCTATTCCCCCAAGTACAAAGCACATAGTGCAGGGCTGCAATTCCCCACTTTTCTCCTCCCCTATCTCGAAGTCGCCGCCAGCGCGAGCAACGACGTCTGCGTCGCCACTGCAATCGATCACAACATCCACATCAACCGTCTGCAATCCGGATTTGTTGTGTAGGCGCACAGATCGCACCAAACCATTGCTGACCACAGCATCAACGTAATGCGTCAAGAACAAGATCTCCGCGCCCGAGCCGCTAACTCGAACATCATAAATGGCCTTGAGTAACTCCGCATCGATAGGCACCCAGTCAAACTGTTCGGGCGGAACGACGGCCATCCCTCGCTTCATCTCCTCCAGCACTTCGAGCCCGATCCCTCGAAGAATAACCTCCCTCTGATCGGTAAATGGGCAAAACGCGGGTACCAAACCAGCAGTCCCCATTCCACCGAGAAACCCAAACTGCTCCACCAACAGAGTCTTAGCACCCTCTCTCGCCGCAGCTATAGCAGCCGCACACCCAGCCGGTCCTCCACCAACAACGAGCACGTCCACCTTGTCTATCGCCATGACTCTATTCATCGTCCATCACGCCGCCATAACCGCGAATCACAGACCACGGCAGAAAACGATTACCAACTGATACACGCTCACCATTCGGCATCCACACGATATTGACCACTAATCACATCTCCAAGTACTATACGCAACACTGTGGGTTCTGGCGACAAAAAGCGCTCATCCGGGATGCGACCAATGTCCACGCACAAACTCGTACCTGTCCACTTTCCAGACAGCGATCTCGAAGCCCAGGAGGTTTGTCAACTTCTGCATGATGCCTCCATCTTCTGCCAACTCGAAGTAACGCCACCACCGCTGGACGACTTCAGTACTCTGCGACACATAACCGACCGGAAGACAACGATCATGGTCCGCGAGGACGATGCAGTTCGAGCACACCAGATCATCCGGGAAACAGACCGCCCTCGATTCGCGTAACGCTATCATAACGCTGTTTATCCAAGGGTAGCATCAAACACAAAAAAACCTCCGGAGAAAACCAAGTGTCCGACGCCACACTTAAATGGAGCTTGCTCCAGATAAGTGGCCCAGCCGTCACGACTGCCAACCTCACAAGCATCAACTAGAAACTCCTGTTGCACGCGCGCGTGCCGCGCGCTCATCGCACACACCATGTGCAACACAGTAGAAAACGCAATCGGATCAGTATGCACTCAAGGCATAGTCGAGCATCGAGCTAGTACGAATTCAATGAAAGCATATCCATTCATCGCGAGTGATCTATGTTCCCCAGAAACTCCTGTTATGGAAACACTAAAACAGTCGTAAAGGAGTCTCTTTCCCGCAAACATATGTGCGCAACCAACTATCGGCCTCAAACCGCTTACACACCCTGCCCCGCAAAGATCAATGCCCTCCCTCTTGAAACCGATATAGCGAACGTTGTTTATGAAAACCTTTGTGCCTACTTTCCTGTTAACAGCGGTGTTGCAGGCAGGCAAAGCAGCGAACCCCCTGTTCGCATTTGAACCAGTACCCAGGAACTCATCAGTCATGACCATTCACAGAAAAATCGTTTGGGGTGGCATCGGAACAGTAGTCACAACAGCGGTTATGCTGATCGCTGTGGTAAAATACCAAGAGCAGGGAATGCGTAGTGAACTCACCGACGAGTTCTCCAAACAGTCGCGCAAAGTGTGCGCTTCAGTAGCACGCGATGTTTGGATGATGCTACGCACACAGCACGAAACGGTGCTCAACAAGGTCACTGCCGATCTCAACGTAGCGCGCGATGCGCTGCAAACAAGAGGTGGTATCTCATTCGCAGAGGAAAACGTAACCTGGGATGCTATAAACCAGTATACAAAGACATCGCAGCAGCTGAGCCTGCCCAAGATGATGGTAGGACCGAAATGGCTTGGCCAGAACACATCAATGAGCGACGAATCACCAATTGTCGATCATGTCCAGAACATGGTAGGCGGAACTTGTACTATCTTCCAGCGAATGAACGAAGCAGGAGACATGCTCCGTGTTTGTACTAATGTCAAGAAACTCGACGGAACCCGTGCAATCGGGACATTCATTCCGGCAACGAACCCGGACGGAGCACCTAACCCCGTAATCTCAACAGTTCTCAAGGGCAACACCTTCAACGGCCGCGCCTATGTCGTCAATGATTGGTACTTGACCGCCTACGAGCCCATTCTTGATGAGCAGAAAGAAGTCGTGGGTGTCCTCTATGTCGGTGTGCAGCAAGAGGCAGTCAAGGAGCTACGCCAAGGTATTATGGACTTGGTTGTCGGAAAAACAGGATATGTATACATCCTCGGTGGATCAGGTCAACAACGAGGAGATTATGTTATATCAAAAGACGGGAAACGAGATGGCGAAAACATATGGGAAGCCAAAGACGCCGCAGGACACCCCTTCATTCAAAGCATAATCAACAAGGCACTTATCACAAAGGACGGTGAGTGCGAATTCGAGTACTACGATTGGCAAAACAAAGGAGAAGCAAAGCCGCGGGGCAAGATAGCCGCGGCTACTTACTTCGCTCCCTGGGATTGGGTAATCGGGGCAAGTACTTACGAATCCGACTTTCAAGATGGCCTGATTACCGTTGAAAGAACACTGGCAAGACTCACCATCTGGTCCGTCATCGGAGCATTCATTGTGTGCGTCGTGCTCGGCACACTCGCAGCGATACTGGGAAAGAGAATCAGTGGCGGCATACGGCAAACGGCTGATACTCTCAAAGACTTGGCTCAAGGTGATGGCGATCTCACTGTCCGCTTTGAGCTGAAAGACATTGAGCATGAAGACGAAGTGGGCCGAATGCACAGACACTTCAACGATTTCGTGGACAAGATCCGAAGCGTCATAGTTGATATATCGAATAACGCTCAAACGCTGGTGAGTTCCGCAACACAGCTTTCACAAACCGCAACACAGCTTGCCTCAGGTTCAGAAGAGACAACCGCCCAGTCAACTTCAGTCGCTGCTGCTGCGGAACAGATGTCAACCAACATGCAAGGCATGGCCAGCGGCACTGAGGAGATGTCGGCCAATGTGAAGACAGTTGCGGCAGCAGTGGAAGAAATGACCGCCAGCATCAGCGAGGTGGCAAAGAACGCCGAACATGCGGCGCAAATCGCAGGAGAGGCATCCAATCTTGCACAAACAAGCAACCAGAACATAGGCCAGCTAGGCGAAGCCGCCGACGCCATCGGAAAGGTCATCGAAACCATCCAGGACATCGCAGAGCAGACGAATCTGCTCGCTCTTAATGCCACAATCGAGGCAGCTCGCGCCGGTGATGCTGGTAAAGGTTTTGCAGTAGTCGCCAATGAGGTCAAGGACTTGGCGAAGCAAACGGCTGAAGCCACCGAAGATATTCGCCATCGAATCGAGGGTATCCAGAGTTCCACCGGCCTCGCGGTGACGTCCATCGGAAACATCAGTGAGGTAATTGCCAAGGTCAATGAAGTCTCCCGCACCATTGCGTCGGCGGTCGAGGAGCAAAGCATTACCACCAGAGAAATAGCCCAAAACGTCGCCCAGACGGCGACGGCGGCCGAAACCGTCTCAACCGGCGTGCAGCAATCGGCCTCAGCAGCACAAGAGATTACTCATAACATCGCCAGAGTGGATGATGCGGCCAGGCAAGGAGCGGAAGGAGCAGGAAAAACACAGACGGCAAGCGAACAACTTTCCGGTCTGGGACAACAACTCCAGCATTTGGTCGATCAGTTCAAGGTCTGATCTGACCCCGCATGCCTTACAGAGAAATGTTGACAGTTGGACATCCTCCAACCCGGCCGATTCGCTTCCTGGACGTCCAGTTGTGTTAAATGAGTTCATCGTCACAGCGCTGCACGATCTAGAAAATACCGACACAGGTACGTCAGTCGTTACCCACCAAAGCCGATAACACATTCGAAGTTCGGCGCTAGACTGTTCACCAAACGGTGATCGCTTCATCAGAGTCAGGGGACACATGAACTGGTCTCTGGCAGGCTCGTGTGAGGGTTTTGGTGATCCAGGCAAGGAATCAGACAGCAAGAAAGGCAATGGCAGCACTATTCGCCACCTGCTGCCTGTGCGCGCTGCCGCTGCAATGGTTTTCTCACGCAGCGTACGCAGCATCCAAACCGCTTGTCGCCATCGTATACGGTTCCAGTCGGACATACACGGATGCCGCCGACGTTCTTGAGCAGCAACTGACAATTCGTGGCTACGAATGCACTCTTGTACCGCTTGGTGCAGAGTCACACGCCGACAAACAGACCCCGGCAAGCATTGAGTTCTCAGGCCGCGAACCGGATATCGTCCTTACAGTCGGAGTGGCAGCAACAGTCGATGCATTGAAGCTTGATTCCACCCGTCCAATTGTGTTTTGCATGATACCGAATGCACTCGACGCCCCCTTCTGGAAACCAGCTGAACAGAGAAAACAGAAGGTACTCGGAGTTTCCCTTGACACTGATCCGGCGGAATCCGTCGACTTGATGAAGCGAGTGTGCCCAAAACTGACTAACGTGGCCGTTCTTCACACAAGGCGTACCCTGGAGTCAGTGGAGGCGCTTAGACAGGCTGCCAACGCAGAAGGCCTGAAGATTGTTGCCATCGAGTCTGACAAGAATACGCTTCCAAACGCTCTTGAAACGATGGAAAGTCAATCCATTGACGCAGTGTTCATGCTGCCCGACGCTGGCGTTTACAACGCAGCCACAATCAAAAGATTACTCGTCTGGGGAATTCGACACAAAAAACCCGTCTGGACCTTCTCTGACAGAATAGTCAACGCCGGGGCATTGGGTGGGGTCTACTCGAACACCGATGCGTCACTAGCAGACACCGTTAATCTGGTGGATCGAGTAGCGAAAAACGGTTCCTCAGGAATACCGAAAATCGTATATCCCACGGCCGTGCGCCGAGGAATCAACCGCCGTACTGCGGATATGATCGGATTGAACCTAAGTCAGGCAACGCTCGGCCAAGACATCGAGCTGTATGGAGAGTAACCGTGGATCTCATTCGACAGTCAACACGATCACCGGCTCCCGGACAAATCCACCGATCAACGCAAGGCTCATCAAGAGAACCTGGCAGACAACCGACGAACTGGCTTATGTTGCTGATTCTCATCGTTGCCTCACATCAATATGTCAGCTTGTGTCAAGCAGTGGAGGCTGACGAGCCCACGAATAAGGAATCTCACCAGCCGGCCATCGAACCCACTGAGCAGCCGGAGGAGTCACCTGACATCGACTTGGTCGAGGAGGATCTGGCTCTGTTGGATTTGGAAATACCAGTAGTAGTCACGGCCTCAAGAAGAGAGCAGAAGGCTTCCACCATACCGTACGCTGTAAGTGTGATCACCCACGAGGATATTCGTCTCGCAGGAGCAGCCTCCATCTCCGATGCCTTGCGCTTGGTACCCGGCCTTGATGTCGGCTCAATGATGCTCCACGAGTCGGCCATCTCCATTCGCGGAATGCACGCGCTTCTGAGCCCTAATCTGCTCGTCCTTATCGACGGACGCCAGATATTCGATTCCCTCTTCGGTGGTACCGCTTGGGAGTGCTGGCCATTTCAGATCGATGACATTGAACGCATTGAAATTATCCGCGGTCCAGGAGGTGTTACTTGGGGAGCAAATGCCGTAAACGGTGTGATCAATATAATCACTCGCGATCCGGCCGACGATCTGGGATTAACCTACACCGCCCGTGGCGGTTCCCGTGGGTGGGTCCGCCAACACCTCGGCTATTCAGCCAAAGAAGATAAGCTCCGCTATCGCATATCGTCGGAATACGAGGGGTATGACGGTTACCTCGGCAAAGGTATGCCGTTCGCGGAGATAGATGACAATCTCGATCTGGGCCGCGCCGCCTTCCACGCCGTTTACGACATCGATGAAACCAGAAAGATGACCTTCTCCTTGGGCGCCCAGTATAGAGAAGGTGGCTATGCACCAACCCCCTATTACGGCGTTGGAACAAAGGGAGATACCGGAAACCGAAGTTCATACTTCCTCTGGAAATGGGAACGCGATGTTTCACCAGACGAACGCATGGAAATCACGGCATACGTGAACGATTATCAGGTCGATGTCACACAACCTCTGCAATTCGGTTACCACCAATTCGCACTCCAATTCGGACACAGCATCAAACTGAGCGAACAACATTCGCTCAGCTGGGGAATCGACACACGTTCCGACATCCTCAGCACTGGCGGTTCCAATCCTCAGATGCTTTCGCGTGACACCGCATCCACGGCCATCATCGGTTTCTACGTGCAGGATGAATGGCGTTTTGCCCCCAACTGGAAACTCGATCTCGGTGGACGCGTGGACTACGAGTTCTATGGCGGTTTCGAGCCCAGCGCCCGCGTCGCACTATCCTATGAGGTCAATGATGATTCCCTAATCTATGGGGCAGTGTCCAGCGCCTTCCAGATGCCGGCTGTCGGATTGCGATTTCTTGAAATGCCCATGCTAAACGGATTCGGACACGTTACCGGCAATCGCGACCTTGCCGCGGCTCGAGTGCTGGCTTACGAAATCGGATACCGCGGGAGAATCTCTGATAGCCTCGATTTCTCATTGGCGGCCTACGCCAACAGCTACACCAGCATTATAACCATGGACCCAATACTGGGCTACGTGAGCCCTGTCGAACTCAACGCCGACAATCGCGGCGACAATCTGCTGTACGGCATTGAACTGGACCTACGCTATCGCGTCTCACCGCAACTTACGTTGCTGGGCAACTACACCCTGCAATTCATGGACTGGGAATCACAAAGCCCCTATCACTCCACTACTCTGATATCCCCGCCCAAACACAAGTTCATGATAGGTGCGAGATACAGCCCCACTGAGGATCTTCACCTGTCCTCACACCTTTATTATGTAGATGGAGTAGAATACACTGATCCTGTTGTTCCATTACGCGTGGCCCATCAGGGATCGTACCTCCGCCTCGATGCTAGAGCCGAATACGAGTTCTGTAATGACCAAGCCTCGTTTGCCGTCGGTGTGCGCGATCTGCTCGATCCCAGCCACCCCGAGGCCTCAAGCGTGTTCTATGTGCCCAACGAGGTTCCCCGTATGGTATTCGCGGAGTTCCGTCTAAGCTTGCCATGACGACCCAGTCTACCATGGATGACCGCCTTTCAACCTCTTCGCAGATGAACCCGCTTCCACTTCCTCAAACAAACACCCGCTCGCGAGCCGCCTTGGCAATTGCAGCTACCGCCGGGTGCTTCACTCGCCTCTCCCCAGAAATCGCATAATACCGCTCGCGCACAGCATCCAACCTGCCAACCACCTTCAACCTGTACTGCCGCTCCACGTCCTGCTCAATGATCGTCGGAGCCGCCAACAAACCCACACCCGCTTGACCGAACTCCTTCAACAACGCGCGATCCGCAAACTCCGCCGCGATCGCAACTCTTACATCCTGTGCCTCAAACCATTCCTCCATCGCACGCCGCAACGATGTGCTCTCTGTGGGAAGCAACATCGGTGCTCCATCCAGTGATTTGGGAAACCCACGATGGTACTTGCCGACCATCTCTGCAGTACCCAGAATAGATACTCCACATTCCCCCAGCAAATGACTGAAGGCTTTTATTCGGGCCTCGGGACCGACGGGACTGTCAGACAAAGCCATATCCAACTCGTGCAACGCCAGCTTCGCAAACAACTCTCCCGCGCCCCCCTCGTAACAAACCAGCTGAACCTTCTCAGGTAATTCCAAAACCGGCTGAAGCAACCTGAACGCAACCAGCTTCGGCAACACATCCGCCACTCCCACGCTGAACCGTAATGGACTTCCGGACGGACGACCGTTGATCGTGTCCAATAACTCATCACCCAACGCGAATATGTCATCCGCATATCGATACACCATCCGCCCAGTGTCCGTTAAAATCAAACTGCGCCCCGAACGCTTGAACAACCTCTCCCCAACAGCTCGCTCCAACGCCCGCAACTGAGCCGACACCGTCGGCTGAGCCACGTGAAGCCGCTTACACGCCGCCGCAATCGTCCCCTCCCGAACCACAAACCAGAAGTACCTGAGGTGATGGTAATTGAGCCATTCCATAATCAGTATCCATAGTTTTTATCTATGCTTAGCATACTTATTTTCTATAGAACTATGTTTTAGCTTCGATCCGTATAATATGCAACGAGCATTGTCGTACATCTTCAAACTCACAAGGAGAAAGGCATGCCACTCGAAGTGACCGTAAGAAACGGAAAACTCACCAAAGAACTGAAGTCCCACGTCGAAAGACGACTGGCCTTCGCGCTGGGACGGTTCGGCGAGCGGATCGGACGAATCTCGGTCTGCCTCGAAGATCTCAACGGACCCAAAGGAGGCGTCGACCAACATTGCAGGATCGAAGCTAACCTCATTCCCTCAGGAATCGTCATGGCCGAAGCCACAGATGTGCAGCCGGCACTGGCCGTTAACCGGGCAACCGAAAAACTCGCCCGCCGTGTACGAAATGAATTCGACCGCAAGCGCACGACTAGAAAACGCGCCGCAACGTCCGAGTCGCTTTGATTCCCGCCACCTATTAAGAAAACTTCAATGGGAATCGTGACTGAAGATCCACTTATCACAACCTTTGAGGCGGCACGCGAATCGTGCCGCCTCCATTACAATCATCTGCCTGCGTCAACTCTTAGCCCAAAACTTAGTCGCAAGCGTATCCTGGGAAAACAATAATGACAGACTTCGATAGGCTAGTGGCCGAGTACAGCACTTACCTGCCCATCTTCATCTTCCTTGCCCGAGTCACCGATGTCTCTATGGGCACAGTTCGTACAATCTTCATCGTTCGTGGAATGCGCCTTCGCGCTTCCATAATTGGTTTCTTCGAAGTTGCGGTATGGGTCCTCGCTGTTTCCAGCGTCGTACGGAAACTTGATGATCCTCTCAATGTGGTCGCTTACGCTGGAGGATTCGCCGTCGGCAACTGGGTCGGTATGTGGTGCGAAAGCAAACTCGCCATCGGAAAACAAATCGTTCGCATCATCTCCCGTGATAGCGGACATGAGATCGCCAACATAATTCGCCAATACGGATTCATAGTCACCGAACTCGTCGGGCGATGGAGAAACGGAACAGTCACTATCTGCTTCCTGGCCGCCCCGCGAAAAGAGGTGGACTTCATAATCGAAACCGCCACCGCCGTCGATACCGAAGCACTTATCTCCGTCGAAGACATCCGCGCCACTAACGAGAAACACGGAACAACCAGCGTCAAGCAAAGGACCAAGTGGAAGGCAATCCTGAAGAAGAAGTAACCGCCGAAGGGCGCTATAGCGCTGTAAGTCGAAGCGTCGTGTCAAGCGCCCGCAATCTACCGGAGGAAACCGGGCGTCAAACGCCACATCCGAATAGAGCCCACCCTGACAAACTACCCTATTGTGTATTACCCCTATTCTGCATCAGTTCAGCCGCAAGCCACTCGGCTCAACCACCGATGTCACGATGAAATAGCGGAAAAACTGCCAGCAGGCTTGAGGATATGAAAGGTGCTCTTTCTCCACGACCTCACGCGGAACGCCGATCATCCTCCCACTCTCATACCCGTTCAGTACGCATCGCCCCCCCTCAGGAAGCGCGGCCACATTATCGATCCACACGCCAATAGCCGGCGAAACCTCTTGGCCATTGATCCTATCCACCAGAAGAGTCCTTACCCCAACCTTCCCTTGCTCAGCCCGCACGCCTTCTATCGTTACGTATTTACCAAGTGGATAACCAAGCCTGCCGCCCGGCATCGCCGGCCCCGACAAATCTCCACCCATTTGCTGCATCCGCCCTCCGGACGACACGCACCCACCCGCCATCGCCGCCACTGCAGATATCACCCAAACAATTCTCATACACTGTTCCTGGCCCATGAACTCAAATATACCGCCGCGCACGCCCCCAGTCCATATTCGCCTCAAACCCCACTGTCACCTCGCCATGTGAACTTCTTCCCACCCACATACCTCACCCCGGACAAGCCAAGCCTCCCTCCAACTCCAGCCCCTCACAAACCCCCTCCAACACGATCAAGAGCCGTCACAACACGTCGCTAACACAACAATCGCCGTACTCGCAACGGCCGACCCGAATCAATAAAACAGCTCGGTTCGCGCCGCCGCAAAGCACGACGATTGTTCCTCACCCTAACCTCATGGCTGAGATGATATGGCCTCAAAACTCAAACAGCGCTGACCACATACTTTGCCGCTGAACAAACGACCTCAGGGAAAACTACGTATATGTCATTACTGGTCCAAGCGTAGCATCAAACAACGAAAACCCACCGCGTCAGACTCTACACTTGAACGGAGCTTGCTCTAAAACTCCCACTTCACGGACATCCCGCCGTACAGTTCGTCCTGCACCACGTAATTGCGCTCAGCACATCCAATCGCGTCACTGAAGTACAGGAATCCTGAAACAGACATCGAACCCATACACTCTGGTAATTGCAGTACCGTCGTAAGATCGTAAGTCGCCGTAAGACCGTACTGAATCTGGCTCAGCCGCGTTGAGCCTTCACTACCAGTTGACAAAATCTGATCGAGATAGCGATGATCCACGCCAAAAACAACTTCCGGCGTCAGGGTGAAATCCTCGCATACGCCGAATTCGTGGCTCAACCCCAACTCCATCCACGAACCGCCGTCAGCCTGCCCGACATCCTGGTTATACGTAAAGGAAGGATTCAACACCCCTTCCTCATTGTCGGGCCACAACCATTTCCACATCCACGCATCGTTATGGTCCAACCCAATAGACCATTCTTGCGTATTGGCACTGGCTACATTGGGAAATGTGTAAAATGCGAATCCCAAGTTAAGCGTACTGGCTATCGGTTTGATCTCGTACGACCAACCGATGGTATAGTCCACTTCCTGTAGATTGTGCCCACCGTGAATTGGATCTAGCGATTTCTGCCCGCTGAACCACTCAAACCACGATCCCAGTGAAAGCGTACCATAAACTCCTTCACCGGCGCCGAACAGAACACCCAGGTCTATGTCCATCCCCAGATCCAGCTGGTGATTGGGCCTTTCACGACCTTCATTGCCCCACTCCGAGAAGTTGATCCCTCGAAAAATATAATCGGAGTAAAGGGAATACTCGATACTAAAACTGAAGGGGTTTACAGATTCCCCAACCGTCTCTTGATATGTCTCATCGTAGGTTGATTCAGTCTGACCTTCCTGCAGCAGGGAAAACTGCGTCAGCGGTTCACCGGCCCAAGCGTTACTCGCAATGGCAATACAAAACGCCGGCACAATCGCACAAACTACTACACAAAGCCTGTTAATGCACATCGCTTACCTCCTGTAGGACCTATATCCCTGTTTAGGTTCAACCCCCTTTACGAGTAAACGTAACTGTGGGGAAAACCGACCCTGCTAGGAGGTGGTGGCGAACAACTGGTCAATGACGTTGTCGGTAACCGAGGTCGCTGCTCCGGTCAACGTATCACTTAACACTGCTCCCCACAGATCCACGTAGAAGTTATCCGGCAAACAATTCGCCGTGGAAAGCAACATCCCTCCACTCAGAATCGCCAACGCACACCTCTTCGTCCAATGTACTCTCTTCTTCATAGCGCATTTCTCCTTCTCTAATAGTTACACCTTCCTGCACATTACAGCCCTGTAATCCAAAGCGCAACGTCCAACACCAAGAAGCGACAGTAAAAGACCGGCCATCAAACGCTACACTCGCACAGACCCTGCTCTAACCTGCAGGCACATACCCCGCGCCACTCGGCAACGTTAAACAGCCGCCAATACAACCGTTTTCAAACCATTACACAAGAAAAATGTCACCACATCGGGCATGCACGCACTTCCAACACCTACTAAATCTATTCGTATTATCCATCAACTGGCCCATGCCGCTCACTCTCCCCTGCAATCAAACGCGTGCGAGTTCGATCGCCTTGGGTACAACACCCCAAAACTCAAGCCATAATGTTAATATTCTGTTAAGAAAACGCGCCAGCCCACAAACCTATCACCCCTAAACTACCCAACTCACTTGATTTCCGCCCATTGTTTTTCCCATTGTCACAGTTTGTGATTGACTGTGTCCCATCTCGATTCACGTCCGCCACTTTCGGTTTACTCAAGCAAACCACAATCGGCTATCATTCCCAATGTGTGTCTATCGAGATTGGCTGTCCACGGCGCGCTCACGTTACGTGTTTCCACGTACCACGTGTCAACGTATTCGCACCCGCCGCCAAAGCTGACCATATTACCGCGTCGCTTGTCTCAACTGCCAACGCTCGATCCTTACTCGTCCAAACGTAGCGTCGAACAATGAAACCCATCGGAAAAACCCGGATTCAGATGCTACGCATGAACAGAGCTTCCTCTATCGCACCGATTAGACTCGTTTTCTGTTTATAAGGAGTTTCATGTGAGCACGTTAGCTGCATTTGACACCGGAAGTACCGGCTTCATGCTAGTAGCAACCAGCCTGGTCATGCTCATGACACCGGGCTTGGCATTCTTCTACGGCGGGCTGGTTGGACGCAAACACACCTTGACCATCATGACCCAGAGCTTCGTCTCGCTCGGATGGACGACGGTCATCTGGTTCATTTGCGGATACTCGTTGTGCTTCAGCGGCACAATGGCCGACGGAACAGACTACGGCGGCATCTTCGGTAACTTCAACCTAATGTTCCTCAGCGGAACGGACCTCAACACCCCCTTCAGCGATGCCATCCCGCTATTCGTGTTCGTCGCCTACCAGATGATGTTCGCAATCATCACTCCAGCACTCATAACCGGCGCATTCGCCAACCGAGTCCGATTCGGAGCTTATATGGTATTCCTCACCCTGTGGCTCTTCTTCGTCTACTTCCCACTCGTACACATGGTTTGGGGGGGAGGCCTCCTCGCAAATAACTACGGTGTACTGGATTTCGCCGGCGGTATCGTCGTTCACGCAAGCGCCGGTATGGCCGCCCTGGCGTCAGTCTTCTTCGTAGGTAAACGCCGAACTGCAGACTCCGGACCACACAGTATTCCTCTCGTCGCACTTGGAACTGGATTACTGTGGTTCGGATGGTACGGCTTCAACGCCGGAAGTGAACTGGCCGTCGATACTATCACCGTAACCGCATTCATTAACACCGATATCGCCGCGTCCTTCGCAGCCGTAACCTGGCTGATCCTGGCCTGGGTCCTTGAACGTAAACCGAAATTCGTCGGGCTGCTAACAGGTGCCGTAGCCGGTCTGGCCACTATCACTCCCGCCGCTGGCTTCATCACCCCTTTCCAGTCGATGATCGTCGGTATCATCGCAGGAATAGTATGCTACGGAGCTGTGGCACTTAAAAACAGACTCGATTGGGACGATGCCCTGGATGTCTGGGGAGTACACGGCGTCGGTGGAATAATCGGAGTAATAATGCTTGGCATTTTCGGATCAGCTGCTGTAAATCCCATGGTCGCTGAAAGCCTGAAAACCGCGGGCGGACGTGGTGGTTTTGTCCTAACTCAGATAGTTGCGGTTCTTGCCGTGGCAGTCTACTGCTTCCTGTTCACTTGGGTAATGCTGGCCATTATCAACCTCTTTATCAGAGTCCGCGTGACCAAGGAAGAGGAAGCTACCGGACTGGATTCCAGCCTCCATGGCGAAGAAGCCTATCTGTCCGACTAAGATAGCGCGATCCGCTGGAATCAACTCCGCACGACGCTTCGCATGAGCGACATAGCCGGGGGAGGCCACCCTCCCCCGGCTTTCATTCACATTATAGCCAACTTCACCCAGCCATGAACTGCACATCAATAGCGCTGATGATCCAAACGTAGCGCCAATCGCTGACAATCTACCCGATGAAACCAGCAATCAGACTCCACACCAGAATAGAGCTTACTCTAAGGAGATTACGCCCAATCCGCGTCCGCTCTTACACCAACAAACCATCTCTCGGCGCGGCATATTCTTCGTCTGACGATCAGCCTAACGGCACAACTGCCGTTATAGGGAAAGGACATGAACAGGCTCCCTGCCGGCCCTGCCTTTCACCCCCATCACACTGCCCCCTCATGCCCCCCCGCATTTCCGCAAGAACGATCAAGCGGGCATAATCAGCGTTCGTTAACATTCACTCTACAAGGAGCATCGGATGAGGCCACAGACTGAAAAAGACTACAAGGAACGCATCCTCAGAGTTCTCGTATACCTTCAGCAGCACCTTGACGAAGCCCTCAAGCTCGACGACCTCGCGGCCATCGCCCACTTCTCACCGTTCCACTTCCACCGCATCTTCCAAGGTATGGTTGGCGAATCGGTCAAGGCCCACGTCCGCCGACTACGCCTCGAACGGGCGGCCACAAGACTCAAGCACAGCGACCAGCCCGTCACCCGGATCGCCTTCGAGGCCGGTTATGAAACACACGAAGCCTTCACGCGCGCCTTCCACGCAATGTTCGGAGAATCGCCCTCCAGCTTCCGCGAGATCCACCAGCCGCTTCCGATGCCAGACGTACCCTCCGGTGTCCACTATGCCCAAGCCGGCGGGCCGAAAGACTTCACCATCACGAACGGAGGTTTAACCGTGCAAGCCAGCATCAAGACAATCGACGAGATGAAGGTCGTGTTCATTCGCCACGTCGGGCCGTACAACGAGGTCGGGCCAACTTGGGAAAAACTCTGCAAGTGGGCCGGCAAAAAAAGGCTCATCGGGTGGAAACCGACCATGCTTGGCCTGTGCCACGACGACCCTGACGTTACGCCACCCGATAGAATCCGCTACGACGCCTGCCTCGTCGTCAAGAAGGAGGCCAAACCCGACGGCGACGTCGGCGTCCAGACGATCGGCGGCGGCGACTATGCCGTCGCGATCCACCGCGGCCCCTATGAAAAACTCGGCGAGACGTACGCAACACTCTGCGGACAGTGGATCCCAACGCAAGGCCGCGAGATCGCTACCGCCCCGGCATTCGAGGTCTACATGAACAACCCCCAGAAAACCAAACCGGAGAAACTCCTCACCGAAGTGCACGTTCCACTAGCGTAGCGCTCGATGACCTCACCAACGTAGTTCGGCTAGGCGCCATGACACCCAAGCCACAAGCTGTGCAGAACAAGAACCAGCCCGAGTAATCTCATGCTCATCATGACCCGCTTGACTTGGCGCTACCCACACACCCAGGCGCAATGCTCGCGTCGGCAGCGCTCCCACCTCGTCGGAACCAAGCCAACATACCAAATACCGCGCCCCAGATATGAGCGGATGAGGCTTTCAGGAACGACTGTTCAACTGTCGTCTCTAAGCCGAAAAAGCCAGCCATTGATCTCTTCAAGTTCTAGCCCATAGAGATTGGGCTCATCATTTAGCTGCAAGCCTTTTTCAGAAAACTCATCTCCAACAATCTCTCGCAATTCATTGATGTCATCATCCGAAGCACAGAACGACGACAGTTTTTCCATCAAATCTATCTTGCTTGGCTGCCTGGCCTTCAAAACCTGTTCAATTCTCTCCAAGTACTCTTCTTTGAGTTTGCTTCTTTTCATCACAAATCCATCATGGCTCGCAGTTTCTCTTGCCAACCCCCGAGTTGGGGTAAGTTGTAATCACTTTACCGTCCTTGTTTAGGATGACTGTCGCGTCCTCGCCGACGTACTTGATCCTGCCGCCCGCCTGCTCAACCACTTTCTTCGGATTCTTCACCGCATCGAAAATCGCGGCAGGTCTGACACCTCCTCCAGGATGAGAGATCGCTGAGTTAATCCCGTGCTTTGTGTATCCTGTAATCTCGTCAACACTCTTTGCGGCAAGCTTTTCAACCTTACCTGCCGCACCTCTTGCGGCTGCTTTGGCTGCTTTCGCAGCCTTAAGAGCTCGGAGATGCTTCAGGAGCTTGGCGAAACTTCCAGGTAACAGTAAATCAGTCCAAAACTTGCCAATCAGCCGTCCGAGAGCCTCACCTTGCTGATACATGGACAGTTTTTCCCAATCTCTGATTGAGGCGTCCATGTCACTTATTATCTGCCCAACGTACTGGCCAAGTCCCTCACTTATCACCGCTGCCATGAATTCAGCTAAACCGTCGATCAGCGATTGCCTCGTCTCAAGAGGGCTCGCGAGGGCCGTCGCAATCCCGTGAATCGCTGATCCAGCACCTGCTCCTAACCCCGCGACCATCCCCACGCCAAACATCGCGTGACCTCGTTGGTACTCGGCCAACTCCTCGGATGTCATGCCTGCTTCCTTCTTGCCGATCTCGGTGTGCATCATATTGAGACCACCAAAGTTGTACAGTCCCAAGGAATCCACAAAACCCATGGGATCAGAGCAAACATACTCATACAGACTAACTCCATCCACATACCCCAGCGGATCACGCTGCAACCATCTACCAAGATGCGGAGAGTACGCCCGAGCCCAGAAGTGATACTGCCGCGTATTCTGATCAAACGCCTGACCCGTCCACATGAACGGATTGCCGTACTTCGACTCCCCTAGATACGTCGTCAACGAGCTGTCGGTGATGTAGGTTTTGCCATAGGGATCGTAATCGTAGCGCTCGACAACATCACCGGACGCATTGGTCAGAGCCACCACACTCCCCAACACATCGTGCAGATAGTGCAGAACCTCCGGAGTACCCGCCGCCACATCGCCGTCCGACGACGACACCGACATGCCGCCAACCGTCTCGAACACATGCTGAATCACGACATCCCGGTCGTCGGGGCAACCGACACCCAAGCGGTGCCCGAGCTTCCGCAGCACGCTCCACACCGACAAACGCCGCCTGTGTGCCATGTCCTTGCCGCTCCATGAAGCAACCGCCGCACCGCGACGACCACCCCACGAACCGGGTCACGACGACCCACGCCGGCGGCGAACGGCCACGCACGGGAGACCGATGACCTGATGAAGCCACCGCCCGCCACGCACGCGGCCTCGCCGCACAAGGTAGAATGCTCGATGGCGAGGGGGCCTACGGAAACGGGATGGGATTATGGGATTATGGGATGGGGCTATAGGGAAGCCGCCCCCAGGGGGGCGGCTCTCATTTGATGATACTTGTTATCCAGCCTGGATACACACTCGGCGAGGGCGCGACATTCTTGCCCCCCGCTGGCAGACCTGCGCGGCCGGAGCGACGCACTCACTTCGCCTTCACAAGGGCCGCAAGATGATCCGGAAGCACTCTAATGCTGTTCCCCTTACCAGCCAGATCACCTTCAAGCTCACTCACGATTTCAAGGCCCTGAACATACTGCAACATTGTTTCCTCACCCAATTGCCCCTCTATGGCGATATCGGCAGCCCGATGACGCAGGTCCTCATCGTGTGGCAAGCCGTCAACTCGCACCACGATATCAAAAGTGCCATCTGGAAACCCAAGCAGAGCGTATTGCCAACCACTCGCATCTACTTCCACAGGCTCACCCTGTGCATCCTCAAGGACAAACTGTAGCCTCCAGTCCTTCGGTGGCTTAGCTGGATGAAACTCCCAACCAGGACACTTTGGTGCGGCAGCGACCATCTCGTTCGTGACCGCCAGAAACTCCTTCTGTCCATTCGGCGAAATCGCTAGGGCATTAGGGGCCATTGTTCCTGGTCCGACCTCCCAAGTCAGATCGCCAAATGACAGTATCCATCGGTCAAGCGCTTCCAGTATCTCGTGATTCTCCAGATTGGCCCCCAATTCGTCTGAGATCGATGCGAACCAATCCCAGAACTCCTGAACCTGAACTCGGCTAACGCTGGCCATCACGGGCAGTCCTTCTTAATCTCGTTGCGCTTGTTGTCTAAGTTCCCGATACCGCCTGCATCGTCTATCGCTTTCTGTTCCTTCATTCTTCCGGCTTGTACATCATTCGGATCATAGTTGTCGATAACCTCGGCCTGCGTGCGATCTCGTCCGTCATTAGACTTCCGTGTTTTCTTGGGATCGGGCTTGTTGTGCCGGCCGATGTAAGGTTTCCCGCTCTTTGTGCCAGATCCAGGTACCTTGTAGATACTCCCTGTTCCCTTTGCGGCAAGCTTTTCAACCTTACCCGCCGCACCTCTTAACGCCAGCCTAGCCTCAAGCTCACTCAGTACCTTGCCGCCCCGTACTAGAACATATCCTGCGCCCTTTGCAACAAGCTGTATACCTTGCTCGCCCAGAACCAATGCCCAAATGGCATCGTCTGGACCAGGAATGAACAAACCACCTACGAAAAGCGATGCATACGCTGCCGTCTCAGCAATATCAGCGCCATCACTGATGAGACCTCCCGTCTCTATCCAATGAGCCACCTGCTCGGCCTCAGCTACCTCATGGTCGTCATTTGGATTCTTGATTACAACGGTGTCCAGATAGTTCCCCTGCGAGTCGTAGACATGCAGGTAAACGCGGTAAAAACCCGACCTAGGCAAGTACACCACAACCTTGTCAATCCTCAATCCTGCAGGATCGACGAATCCGACCGGGTCTGAAATCGCATACTCGTACAGCCCTACCCCATCCACATACCCCAGCGGATCACGCTGCAACCATCTACCAAGATGCGGAGAGTACGCCCGAGCCCAGAAGTGATACTGCCGCGTATTCTGATCAAACGCCTGACCCGTCCACATGAACGGATTGCCGTACTTCGACTCCCCTAGATACGTCGTCAACGAGCTGTCGGTGATGTAGGTTTTGCCATAGGGATCGTAATCGTAGCGCTCGACAACATCACCGGACGCATTGGTCAGAGCCACCACACTCCCCAACACATCGTGCAGATAATGCAGAACCTCCGGAGTACCCGCCGCCACATCGCCGTCCGGCGACGACACCGACATGCTGCCAACCGTCTCGAACACATGCTGAATCACGGCATCCCGGTCGTCGGGGCAACCGACACCCAAGCGGTGCCCGAGCTTCCGCAGCACTCCCCACACCGACAAACGCCGCCTTCGTGCCATGTCCTTGCCGCTCCATGAAGCAACCGCCGCACCGCGACGACCACCCCACGAACCGGGTCACGACGACCCACGCCGGCGGCGAACGGCCACGCACGGGAGACCGGCAACCGCCTTGGGTCACCGCCCGCCACGCGCGCGGCCTCGCCGCACACCATGCGCTGCGGAACGGTGGAAGTGCCTACGGAAACGGGATGGGGCTATAAGAAAGCCGCCCCCAGGGGGGCGGCTCCCGTATCGGAATCAGAATCGTGCAAGGAAGAGAGACCTCCTGAATCGAGTAGCTGGGGGAGGTTGCCCTCCCCCGGCTCTCACACCACCCGGCATGCCTGCTCGGCACCGGGCGGTTTCCTACGGCGTTTGATACGTCTTCCATCTTTCCATCACACTCGCCAGTCCTTGTTCCTTGAACCATTGGATGCCCATGGCCTGATGGGCCTGAGGACAACGGCTCATTCGCCACCAGCCTTTGCCGCTGAGGGCAAGGAGCCAGGCTTGGTAGGCCTTGACCCCGTGTGCCTTCAGGAACTTGAAGATCGTATACCGACGCTTAAGTTGCTTGAGTTTGACAAGCCGAACCTTGCGCCGGAGCCATTGATCCAGTTCCTCCATCAGGCTTCGGGAGCGACCGTATCGGTAATACGCCACCCAGCCGTAGATGTAGCTATTGAGCCGTCCGATCTTCTCGTCAAGGGTGCCGGGACGGTTCCGCCGAGTCAGCCAGCGTACGCGATCCTTAAAACGGCGAACACTCTTCGGCGATATGCCAAGGGTCCCGTTGTTGAAAGAGGCGGTAGCCGAGGAACGATCGCTCGCTCACTAGGGCCACCGCCGATTTCTCCTCATTTACGCGTAACTTCAGCTTCGTCTCGACGAACGTTCGCACGCTCGCCATCACCCGGTCGCCCGCCTTCCGCGATTGCACATAGATGTTACAATCATCGGCGTATCGAGCGAACCGATGGCCACGCCGTTCTAGCTCCTTGTCGAGATCATCCAGCATCAGGTTTGCCAATAGTGGACTCAGTGGTCCACCTTGTGGCGTTCCTTCGCTGCGGATGCGAACCACGCCGTTGTGCATCAACCCCGTCGTCAGGAACGCCCGCACGATCTTCAGCAGGCGCTTGTCCTTTACATGACGAGCGAGACGTGCCATCAGGATGTCATGGTTCACGCGGTCAAAGAACTTCTCCAGATCAAGGTCCACCACGAAGGCGTAGCCTTCCGACACGTATCGGCAGGCCGACGCCAAGGCATCATGAGCCCCTCGACCCGGACGGAACCCGTAGCTCGAATCCGAGAACTTCGGATCGAGGATGGGATCCAGAACTTGCAGGATCGCTTGTTGCACGAGGCGATCAACGACGGTGGGGATACCCAACTGTCGCTCACCGCCGTCCGGCTTGGGGATCTTTACTCCCTTGACCGGGCGCGGGCGGTATGTCCCGTCCAAAAGCGACGTACGAAGGGCCTGACCATTCACGCGGCACCAGTCGAGCAATTCGTCGACGGGCATGCCGTCGGCTCCTGCTGACCCCTTGTTGGTGACCACGCGAAAGTAGGCGCGGTTCAAGTTGTGGCGATCCACAACCTGTTCCATCAGATGGTCGGTTGGGTTCGAGTTATTGGCTTCCGCCGCGGCCGACTGAGACGCCACGGGCGCAGCAGCTTCGGTTCCGCCGTTACCGCTTGCGTCGTGGTTCCGCTTGGGGATTGTCTGCCTTACGTCGGTCGACGAGTCGTCCATACTCGTTCCTGTCCGTAGAATTCGGCCCTTCGTCGCAACAGGGGTACGACTACTATGACCTCTGCTGACTTCTGCCGGATCATCCGATGACGTCGCCGCCACCGTAGTCCTTGCGGACGGTCCGACAGACCTCCCGGGGTAAGACGCGTTGCTTTCCGTTGGGCCTCGCCGGATTTACCTTCGTCGCCTCCGGGTGAAGATTGGGCGTCAGCATCCACGGCTGCCTTGCCCGGCGGCGTCGGCCTTTTATCCGATTCCTGTTCGTCGAGTCCAACGTTTGCCTCCGGCTTCCTTCCCACTACACCTCGCGATGCAGCAGTTGCCATCGGCTAGCAGTTCCGTTCACCACGGCCCGCAGGAGACTCACACTCCATAAGCAACACGCCATGCCCGGCGCACCGAAGCCGCGCCTTCCTTGCAGGAAGGCGAAGCTACTTTCGCAGCGGCTCGAACACCCCTCTGATGCCCAGTGGCTGCATCCATGCGACTCCCGAAGTGTGCAGCGCCAGCGCGCGCTCAGTATAAGACATGTCTCGGTATGTGGATTCGCCGCCAGTTTCGGGGTTTCTGCCTATGACGCCCGACTGAATCACACCCTTGAGACGCCTCTTGAGCCAACGGATGAACTTGGCGGGATGCACAGGCTCGTGCTCGAAGTCTTCACCCACGAAGCGCGAAGCCAATAGCGTTCGGTGCCCGTCTACCGTTGCAACACCACCGGGTTCTACATCCACCCACCCCCAGTTGCGAGCCTCAACATCGTTCATTGTCAGGCGGGCTCCAGGCGGGCTACTCAGGGGATACAGAAAAACCCGATAGGCATCGGCGTACATCTTCACATCCTCCGGGTCCGTGGCAAGCACGCCGTATTTCTCGGAATCTCGGAAACTGATACACCCCAGCCCGTGCTTGGCGCACAGCATCCGCACCCACTCCTCGACTTCCTCACCTGCGCAGAATACATGCAAAGACGCCATCGTGACACCCGGTCAATCGCAAGGAGTGAAAGGGGGGCGCGCCCCGGTTGCTCGCTGCAAATCATCCAGGGCATCTACTTCGCGGGCGACAGGGTCTCCCGCTCTAGTAGTCCTGCCGACTTGCTCCCTGTAGACCTCGCCTGTCTTCGTGTTGCGGAAAGTGATATCAGGGCGGCGGGAAGACTTCGCTCCCCCCATCGTCTTGACCACCTCCTCCTTGAGGTTGCCCCCTCCGACATGTTCCCAATCGGGGCCGAGCTTCTTCTTCAGGTCCTTGATTCGCTGCGCAATCTTCTGATTGTGTGCGCCAGTGGGCCACGGCTTCGGTCCCCTCTTTGCGGCAAGCTTTTCAACCTTACCCGCCGCACCTCTTAACGCCAGCCTAGCCTCAAGCTCACTCAGTACCTTGCCGCCCCGTACTAGAACATATCCTGCGCCCTTTGCAACAAGCTGTATACCTTGCTCGCCCAGAACCAATGCCCAAATGGCATCGTCTGGACCAGGAATGAACAAACCACCTACGAAAAGCGATGCATACGCTGCCGTCTCAGCAATATCAGCGCCATCACTGATGAGACCTCCCGTCTCTATCCAATGAGCCACCTGCTCGGCCTCAGCTACCTCATGGTCGTCATTTGGATTCTTGATTACAACGGTGTCCAGATAGTTCCCCTGCGAGTCGTAGACATGCAGGTAAACGCGGTAAAAACCCGACCTAGGCAAGTACACCACAACCTTGTCAATCCTCAATCCTGCAGGATCGACGAATCCGACCGGGTCTGAAATCGCATACTCGTACAGCCCTACCCCATCCACATACCCCAGCGGATCACGCTGCAACCATCTACCAAGATGCGGAGAGTACGCCCGAGCCCAGAAGTGATACTGCCGCGTATTCTGATCAAACGCCTGACCCGTCCACATGAACGGATTGCCGTACTTCGACTCCCCTAGATACGTCGTCAACGAGCTGTCGGTGATGTAGGTTTTGCCATAGGGATCGTAATCGTAGCGCTCGACAACATCACCGGACGCATTGGTCAGAGCCACCACACTCCCCAACACATCGTGCAGATAATGCAGAACCTCCGGAGTACCCGCCGCCACATCGCCGTCCGGCGACGACACCGACATGCTGCCAACCGTCTCGAACACATGCTGAATCACGGCATCCCGGTCGTCGGGGCAACCGACACCCAAGCGGTGCCCGAGCTTCCGCAGCACTCCCCACACCGACAAACGCCGCCTTCGTGCCATGTCCTTGCCGCTCCATGAAGCAACCGCCGCACCGCGACGACCACCCCACGAACCGGGTCACGACGACCCACGCCGGCGGCGAACGGCCACGCACGGGAGACCGGCAACCGCCTTGGGTCACCGCCCGCCACGCGCGCGGCCACGCCGCACACCATACGCTGCGGCACGGCGAAGACGCCTACGGAAACGGGATGGGATGATAAGAAAGCCGCCCCCAGGAGGGGCGGCTCCTTGATATGCTCTTCTGCTACACGGCCAGCCTTCCGGTCATTCTCCGTCGGTGTGTTCCCACGGGTAGAAGTCGAAGCTGTATTCCTCGGCGGGAATCAGCTTGGCACTCGTTATCTTGTAGTCGTCGAAAAAACTCTTGAACCGCTCGGACACCAATCGCGTACCGTGCAGACCGCGTGCGATGAAGATGTCCTCGCCTGTCCATGTACCGGGTTCCAGCACGATACGCCGTGCGCGCTTGACGATGCAGGACGCCACGCCGGTGCGACACGCAGGGCAAACCTCCGGGTCTTCTCGCTCCAGCCCAGATTGGGCGTCATCAATCGCAGCCTGGCTCCGCACAACCGACACACGATAGTAGTCCGGCTGTTCCGACAAATCAGGCTTCTTCCGTTTATGTCGCTTCACCTTGACCACTTCGACAGCGTCGAAGCCCTGCAAGCCAGTCAAGCCGCGCTCCTGCCAGAGGGTCATGAATCGCCCCGACACCAATAGGTCGCCGCCGGGGCCAAAGGCAACATCACCGAAAAGAGAATCCCATAGCTCCAGCTCAACGCGATAAGGTGGAAGGCAAACGAGAGAACCGACGAAACCACCACATTTCTCGCATGTCGGAGCATCGCCAGTGCGTACCGGGCGCGTATCAGCGAACTCTGTCTCACCTTTTGCGGACTCAATCGCCAGCTTGAACACATAGAAGCCCATGACGGTTCTCCTCTACGGACACCCATTGGGGAAACGCTCTTTAAGGTCGGAGTTGCCGTATCGCTCTCTGAGCCACTTCTCAAACTGCTCTTGGGTGGCGTTCTGGGAGTTCCGGGGACGCTTTACTTAACTCGTTTTCCACCTACTCAACAAGAACTCTAAAAGCCCCTATTCGGCATCACTACAGCTATCCTGCCACTTGAATAAATCATAATCCGCCGCAGACACCACGTCGAGTCCCCGCCGGCCGTTCCGCACTCCTGCTGCCTTGGTATTCCCTATTTCAACTGCCACTACCTACTCGTACCCAGGAGTTCACCCCCGCCCCCGCACCAATCCCCCTCCTCGGACCGCTACTCCCCTCTACACCGCCCAAAGCCACCTCAGACACCCCAATTTCACCTACCCTAACATGCTCCTCAGCACATTTTCTCAAACTTTTTTTTCGCACCTGGCGCTAGCGCCAGCCCCGATTTTCACCCCTCAACCAACCCCACTATAAAAAAAAGCGGAACACCGGCGCCCTTATATAGGGTGGCGAGAAGCGCCATCGCCGAGAACAGCCCCAACCCTCCTTCACGATCACCAGAGCCACGACACCACCCGATCACGCTCCGGGCCCCCAAAGACCGCTGAGGCACCCCCGCCACAGAGCCCTGCAGCTTGCCCCCACCGACCTCACCGGGCCCCGGGCACTACAACGCTGGTCTCCGCAGCCCGCCCTCTGCCAGAGCCACGACTCTGAGATGCACACTGATATAAAGGACACCGGCCGCTCGCCCCGGTCTCCAAGCACACCCGGGCAAGCTGGCCCCAGGAGCCACCGTGACTGCCCCGGCACTGGTTCGCGGCCCCGCAGGCCCGGCGTCCATCACCGCGCAGCGCTCCACCCCGGCAGCCCATGGCCTGAGTCACCTGCACTGCCCCAGCGCACCGACAACGCCCGAGGCCACCGCGCGACCCCTGCAGGAAACCTCCTCCAACGCTTCGCGCGACCCGACGGCCGAACAGAAACGCGCTCAAAAACGACCGCTTCGATGCAAAAACGACTCGAAATAACATCAACCTGAAAGGAATCCGACCATGAACACGAACATTTTGACGCGCGAAACGCCAAAAACCGGCACTTTTCACCCTGATTTCACCCCCAAATGCGCGCCAATGTCGCCCAAATGCAGCCTGGCGCCCACTCAATGCGCCGTAAAAGCAGGGCTAGCGCAGTCAAAAACGCGCTTTTTTATGCGTAAAAACACGGATTTCGACAACACAACCAGCCCTTCTCCCATGCCGGTTTTCACGCAACCCAACATTCTCACAAAACGCGGTTATTGGCCAAAACCTCCTACTCCCCCGCTGCCGGTGTCATGCAAAACCCCCTACTACTTTACCACAAACATCAACGTTCCGGCCCGCAGCAACTCGCGGCAATCTGACTCTCCGCCAGGAATTCCAACGGCAAGAAAAAGTAGGATGGTATTTCACCCATGCTGTCAATCTGCCACATAGCTCGCTGCGCAACACCAAGCTCCTCATCAAACTAAAAGGCGACACAGACAACAATCACCCCGTAAAACTACCTCTTGCATTTAAGCAAGACGTAAACGAAAATACATACCAACCAGTTATCTTCAAAAGGAAACAGGAATGTGCAACAAAGACGAGATCGTTTTGGAAATCAGCAACGCAAAGAGAATAACCAATCCCTCGAACTCGGACATAGTAGAAGCGGTCAACGGCCTCGACTGCACATCAGGAGATGCCTTTCTCATTCTCTCTCGTAACGAGATGTTCTATATGCAGGCAAGTGGAGACAGCAGGCTTGGCTTCGACCTTGAATACCAGGAGGGAAGCATGCAACAGCACTACCGTGCCAAGAGAAACGGTCTAAGTTCCGACGACATATGTAGTGTTCTGATTGCCTATCGCGACAACGATCCACAATGGAAATCGCGATTTGAGTTTGAGCGAATAGCTTGGTAGGACATGATTTATTCAGGCACAGCGGCGGGATTTAGGTTTCCAGCTACCGCCTATTGCCGCCTTGATGCACGGCAACAGGACACCGCCCCCTGGCCCGGTACTTGCTAAAACACAATAGAGCCGATTGCATCAAGTGGCCATGGCATCACGATGCTATTCAGGCATATCTGCAATAAACACCATAACTGTGTTCTTGGCCCACTCTACTCTGCCAGTGTTTTTCCAGTTGCCTTCGATTCCCCCGTCAATGGCATCGTCAATTGCCTTTCCGTGAATCTCGTCAATGTTTGTAAATGCAATGTACTGACCGCGACCTGTGGATGTATCACTTCCCCGTCCTGTCAGATCAAAGCCGCCCGGGTGAACCGACCCACTATCGAAGTCGTCATAGACTCGAACGACTCCACCAAAGGGATTATCACTAGCAGCAAGAGGATGCCCGATATACGGTCCTTTCCAACCCACGCTCGCTTGCTTAATCGACAACTGCCTGTCAGCGTCACTTGTTGAATCGGAGAATTCCCGTGCCGTCATTCCCGTATGTGCATAGTGAGCTTCAGCGGCGGTCCGGCACACGTCGACCACCTGCAGCACCTTGCTCACCTTGGCACTTTCCGCAGCGCCGGACATCTGAGGCACCACCAGCGCCGCCAGAATGCCGATGATCACCACAACGATCAGAATCTCCAGCAGCGTAAAGGCACGATTATCGAACTTGATCGGCAACATGATGCATTCCTCGATTCCTAGCAAGCCAAACAGTCAACCATAATCGACTATCGTCAAAGAATCACTTGCACTCGACCTGTTGCGCGACACAAGCACCCATTAGATGTGCTCGGCATGTTTCATTCCGATAATCAACATCCAGAACAACCCAAGGGCGCTCCTTCTGACGACGAGAACGCCCCACCTTCCGGCATGCCGGAAGGTGGGGCGACAATGAGTCCAACTCACTTCTTTCAGATCTTACGCCTAGTCGGCTTTTCTGCTCTTGTCGGGATACTCCGGAGCCTGCGGGAGCATAATCGGGTTTTTCTCCAACTGATGCAGCAGGTGGTCAATGCCCGCTTCCAACTGTGAGTCCTTGCCCCGCACAACATCTCCCGGCATGTTCTCCACTTCGATATCGGGTTCCACTCCACGACCTTCGATCAGCCATTTCCTATCCAAGCCATACAGGCCAAACTGTGGCGGAGTCGTGGTACCTCCATCCGTAAGATCCTGATGCGGTTCAATCCCAATTGCTCCGCCCCATGTGCGTTTTCCGATAACCGGTGCGAGCTTCTTGATCTTGATAGCCTCGGCAAACATTTCTCCGCAAGAGCCGGTGTCTTCGTTGATCAGCACGACCATGGGCCCGCAGAAAATCCGCTCTGGATCGCGCAACACTTTGCCTTCGCGAGGCTGCGTCATGCCCCAGATTTTCCGCTCCAAGCGATCTATAATCATGTCAGCAGTGAAGCCACCACCGTTATAGCGTTCGTCAATTACGAAGCCATCCTTGTAGTATTGGCTATAGAAGACCTTGGCAAACTCAATCAGTCCGTCTCTGCCCATATCAGGAATATGTAAATACCCAAGCCGTCCACCGGACATCTGCTCCACCAGCGAACGATTGTTATTTACCCATTCCCGATACTGTATCGCCCGCTCGCTCGCGAGAGTCCTTACACGCCAGCTCTTCGCGTCCTCCACTGCAGGTTTATCGTTATAGGTCAAGGTCACGACGCAATCGCTTTTTCCCTGAAGAAAAGCGTAGACATTGCCGGCAGTAGTTACCGGCGTTTCATCAATGGCGATCAGATAGTGTCCTTCAGTAATAGGACAACCTGGTTCAGTTAGCGGCGAACGTTCACTCGGGTTGCCGGGAGTGCCAGGAATGATGTGATCGATAGTGTAGAAGGAACTTCCAGGATCTGCTTTGAAGGTGCATCCTAACACACCGGTGGATACGACACGAGAGTCGGTTTCGACGTCGCCGCCCCAAACGTAGGTATGCCCGATATTGAGCTCTCCAATCATTTCCCCAATCAAGTAGTTGAGGTCACCGCGATTGCCGCAGAAGGGAACGAATCGCTTGTATTTCGCCAGAGTTGCCTCCCAATCCAGCCCGTGCATTTGCTCATCGTAGAACCAATCTCGCTGCACTCGCCAAGCTTCGTCGAATATCTGCGCGTACTCCCGTTGCCGATCCACTAGGATCTTAATCGTATCCAGCGCAATCTTGCCATCTCCCACACTCGCATCTTTGCCCGTATCCACGACTCCGTATGTGCTGCCAGAGCGATAGATCAGCTTTTTGCCGTCACCACTTAAATGGTAATTGGCTATTCCAGAAATGATCCTCTTCGTCTCCGCATCCTTAATGCTATACGTGTACAAGTCCAACTTGCCGCCAGTCTGATCCGTCACACTCTGGTATTTAGTAAACTCGTTACGCTCTTTCTTCAGATAGCAGAAACCATCCTCGACAGCCTCCAAGCGGAAGTAGTTTCCAGACGGCACACCGTCGGCAGGCACTATGCGCGATGCTATACCCTCGACTTGGACAACTATCTCTCCGAAATCGGGCTCGGGGTCCTCGTCACCTGTCGTCTCTTGATCATCCGCATCGCTGACGTTCTCCTCCCTGGAATCCTTGGGGGCAAACGGAGACACGGCATCTCCATCGAGGATCAGGACGTACGGTCTGCACATATCCAAGAAGACGTGATTCTGGTCGACAAAACCCATAACAGGGGAGAATGAGCGGTTGGAGAGGAAATAGAGATACTTACCTTGGGGATCAAACGATGGGCTGAAATCCTCATACATTTCATCGGTCACCCTGAACGCCTCCCTCCTATCAATACTGTAGAGGAAAATCGCCTCATTCATACTCTGCTCCATCTTCGTATAGGCGATCCATTTGCTGTCGGGAGACCAACTGTAATCCTGAATACCCCAACGCTCCCAGGCGTCATCATAATCAGCTGCATCGACAACCCGGAGTGTTCCAGTATCCACGTCGACCAAGTTAAGGCGCATAAACTTGTCAGAGAAGATGATGTGATTGCTATCCGGAGACCATTTCAATGGCATACGAAAACCGAATCCTCCGCTTGTCAACTGCCTGGCTTTCTCCTTACCATCCTGGCCAACAAGGTACACTTCCTCCTCACCCGTCCGATCGGAGATGAAAGCAACCCATTTGCCGTTGGGCGACCACGCAGCATTCTTCTCCCGTGATTCCGTCGTTCGCGTCAGGTTAATCGGCTCGCCATCTTCGACGGGGAAATTAATAATCTCTCCTCTCGCCTCCAATAGAGCACGTTTACCTGTGGGAGAAAGGGCGAACGAACCGGTTGTCGGACTCACCTCCATCAACTCCGCCCTCATTCGCACACGATCACTGGCAATGCGAACGTCAACCCGGGTTATTGCCCCAGTGGCGAGATCAAGCAGATACAGCATTTCCCCATACTGAAAAACAATTGCCTTATCCCCAATGGAGGGATATTTAACATCATAGTCATCATAATCAGTCAACGCCGAAACCTTCTGCGTATGTATGTCGTAGCGATGCAGATTAAGCGTACCTTCATTGCGATCAGAATTGAAGTAGATTGAATCACCATGCCACATGGGATAGTTGTCGCTGCCCTCCCATTCCGTTATTCTTCGATAGTCCTGACGCGACAGGTTTCCCATCCATATATCCTGCGCCGTTCCTCCCTTGTGCCTTTTCCATGTCCGCGATTCACGGCTTTGTCTGTTGTAGGCAATGCTCTTACCGTCTGGCGAAAGCGAACTCAACCCGGCCCGGTCAACCGGCAGTTTCTCCGGCATTCCGCCAGCAATAGAGACAAGATAGATCTCTTCGCCTCTATGGGGATATTGCCTATTACTGCGGAAGAGGATGTGCTGACCGTCCGGATGCCAATCAAGGACTCTGTCCGCACTTGGATGGAAGGTGAGCCGTTTGGGCACGCCACCTCCAGAATCCATAACATACACATCCACACCTCCGTCATACTCTCCTGTAAAAGCCAGCTGCCGACCATCCGGAGAGAACTTTGCATAGAGTTCCTCGCCGGGATCGCGAGTAATCCGCCGTGCGTCTCCTCCGGCGGTCGACACCAACCACAAGTCACCCTCATACGTGAACACGATTGTGTCGCCATGCACGTCCGCATGCCGCATCAAGTAGTTTTCCGCATGCGCGGCGCAAGCCATTCCAAAGAACGCAACCAACGTCGCTATCTGAAACTTCAACTCTAGTCTCACGTTTGAATTCCTTTCCTATTGACCGGCCATCCCGCTATACTCCCGCTTGTCTCTCGGGCGCGATAGGCAGGTAGGTACGTGTGCCTCTACGGAGTAAGTTACCGATGTCTGGCGGCGATTGGAAGCCAGCCAAAGTGTCTGCCCGACCGGTTTGTGGGAAGTTGTCTGCACTTGCGACACCGGAGCAAGCTCTATTCAAGTGTAGCGTCTGACGCCCGGTTTTCTCCGGTAGATTCCGGGGGTTTAGCGCTACGCTTGGACTTACAACGCTATAGTAACGCCGTAATGCCGTCGCGGCAGCGTCACAACTCAATCGGAGAAGAGGTATGGATCGCCTGGATATTGCCCCAGACAAGTGGATGGAACACGCTCGTTTTTGGCAAGAAACCTATCAGAGGATGACGAATGAAGGAGTGATTCTAGCTGCTCGCGACCACCAGGAGCGACTTAATCCCATGACGATCGGATGGGGCTTGGTAGGAGCTGCGTGGTCCAGGCCGGTGTTTTCCGTCCTGGTTCGTCCTTCCCGGTACACATACGAATGCATCGAACACAGCGGAGACTACACGGTCAACGTCCTACCTGCGGCCATGGCAGATGTTGCCTGGTTCTGCGGCACAAAATCGGGTCGTAGCGTAGACAAGATGGCTGAAATGAACTTGACGGAAATGCCAAGCAAAACCATCACCAGTTCCGGCATCACTCAGGCAAGCATCATATACGAGTGCCGTGTCGTACAACAGCATGATCTACAGACAGAGACTATGCATCCAGCCATCCTGGATGAATATTACAGTGGAGGAGATTTGCACCGCATCTACTGCGGCCAGATACTGCGTGTGTCCGTCGACAGAGAGTTCTACGATGCACACGGGTAGGATGTCTCGGATCTCATGCGAAATCGTTACTGCGGACAGCCCCACCCTTCTATTCTAATATCATCGATATTCCATCCGCTATACGCATAGGCGTAGTCGGTAGTCCCCATGATCCAACGCAGATAGATTGTTGGGTGATTGTCAGCAGTGCCAGAGATATCCAACACCATCTCCACCCATTCGTCGTCCGTTATCTCACTTGAGTTTTCCCAAACAGTATCCCAATTGACGCCGTCGGTGCTGATCCGCACGTATGCATGATCCCATTCCGGATCCTCGACATTGAGGTATCTCCAGAAGCGCAAGCGCGTATCATTAGATCCTGAACAGTCGATAGCAGAGCTCGTCAAGTGGTATTCGTTCATGCTGTTGGAGTAGTCACCGTCCAAGTTATATCCATACACGTGGCTTCCTGTGTGGCCACTACTCGGATCCGCGTAGCCATGAGCTGAACCACCGGATCCTTGTGGTACGCCAAACTGCCACAGCCCTTGCGTCGTCCAACCAGGATCAATATCGAGATCAGTGGCAAAAACAACAACAGGCGGATCACATTCATCTGGGACGCCGTTAGTGTTACAGTCGTTGTCCTCCAGCTCACACTCATCTGGGATACTGTTCGCGTTACAGTCACTGCCCGCCAACTCACACTCATCAGGAACTTCGTTTCCATTGCAGTCTGCGCTGGTACCAAAGACGATATCAACTTCATCCGAAATCCCGTTGCCATTGCAGTCTTCGGTATTTGGCCCTCCCAGTCGCTGAGCGAACTGGGCATAATCACTCAAATCAACGTCATCGTCCTCGTCAAGGTCAAACGACTGACACACCGACCCGCCAGCGTGTGGCGCGCCATCACCGGAGAAACATTGTTGAAACGCAGCGAAATCAGCAACATCAATATCGCCATCACAATCACTGTCACCAAAAGCACAAGCAACTCGAAAGGCTATCACAGCGGCGCCACCTGCCACTCCGTCTCCTGAAGGCAAGGGCGACGACATTGTCGAAGCCACTATTTCCCCATCCAGCGCCAGCCCTGTGGTCACACCTGCAACGGCGTCGTCCACGGTAAGGGTGTATTCATCCAATGGAAGCGGCGAGTGAGTGGACAGTGTCACTGTATTGGTTTCGCTGTTATAGGCGAAATCAAAAGAGCGTACTCCGGCGACACTTCCGACCAGTGAGTAATCGTCTGCGTCGGTGCTAACGTTCGTATGAAAGGTAATAGTGACCGTATCAACATCCATGCCGATAGCTGTCTGATTGGGGGCAGGCGAAGTTTCCACAATGGTTGGGGGTCCTGCTGTATAGCCAATATTGCTCCTCCCGCTCCACAGGACCCAGGCATCCGGATCCAACTCAACAGAGCTGGGTTCTGCGCTAAGCGGAATGACGAAATGCTCCGGATCATTGTCGTTGAATATCACATATGTCTGGCCATCAACAACGATGTCCAAAGGCATGGTAAATCGCTGATAGCTGGAGCTTTGTGTCTGATCCACATACACAAGAAGATACTGCTTGCCGTTGACTACCGTGCTCTCCCATCCCCAAGCATATGATGGGCAGCGCTCGCCGTAGATCCACTCCTGAAAAAACCAACTAAGATCACCACTTGGAAAGAACGGTTCAAAAGCCGCCTGAAAATCTGCGGTGGAAGCTGCGCCATACTCATGCGCTGACCGATAGGCGGCGAGCGCATCGAAGAAGTTATCGTTGCCGACAACATGCCTAAGCATGTGCATTACCCAACCGGCTTTGTTGTACGTTGTGTTGATGTCGAAAATAGCGGACATGCTTCCAATCTCGGCAGCCGTGACGTAGACACTTCCTCCCCCGGTATACTTAAAGGAGGACATAGTGCTCTTGAGAGCGGCAAGCCCACTACTGCCCGGCTTGAATTCTGCCCAAAGAGCCTCCGAGTATCTTGCGGGGCCCTCATTCAACCAGATGTCATTCCATGTCTTGCACGTTATCATATCGCCCCACCATTGATGGGAGAGTTCGTGAGCAGTTACGGATTCACTGAAAGTTCCCTGCGCCGTGAAAGTTTGATGCTCCATCCCACCGCCGAAGTTGCATTGGTAGATGCCGTATTTCTCGTCTGCAAATGGGTATTCCCCGTACAGCTCACGAAACGTATAAAGCATGTCCAAAGTCTTCTCCCAGGCTGCGCGATTGCTGCTACTGTCGCTTTCCGGATAGATGTAGAAGTCCACGGGCATGGTGCCACCCGTCAGGGGATAGTAGTCGACGGACCACGTGTTGTAGTTAGTGCTGGAAAAGCAGACGAGATACGAGGAAATCGGGTAGTCACTCGCCCAACGATACCGCACTCTCTGGCCCGAGAGTGTGTCAATTCCCTGAAGGGAGCCATTGGAGGCAGTCACCATGGATCCCGGAGAGGTCACCGCCATGTCCAGTGTGAACTTGTCACTGTTATCCCCCGACTGGTAGATGTCGCCATCCTTAGCCGGCCACCAGGTATAGGAGAAATATGCTTCGCTAAGAGTGTAGACGATAGTCGTGCCGGCATGCGTGTCGAACTCGATCGAACCGAACCCTCCAGATTCAGCATGGCCATTATACTCGATGGTCAACGTCAGAATTTCATCCATACCATAGCTGCGATCGAGATTGGCCACTCTTGTCGTTGCTGAAAGGTCGGAGACGACGATAGGAGTAGCGCCATTCACCATGGCACTAGTGATATTGTATTGATCAGCAAGGCGGAAGGTGAATGTCGTTAAGTCGCCAGTCTTGCTCTGGATAGTGAAGGTATTGCTACCAACCATGTTATCGTACTGACCAGGGATAATCTCAATTGCCAAATCGCAGTGAAGCACATCAGAAGCGTCGTGCGCCTCGCGCAATCCGGCAGCGAGAGTGCGAGCGTACTCGTCGCGCAATTGCTCCTTGATCAGTTCGATTCTGTGCTGCCTAATCGCAGCCTGAGCCTTCCCGCAACCTGCGACAAGCTCAGTTTCACGAGTTGGCATTACGGATTGCCCTTGGGCGTTTCCTGTCGCCGCAATGAGCACCGTTAGAAACATGACGGGGACTACCCGACCAGTAATCATTCCCTTCGACATAGCTGTGGCCTCCGCTGACGCGCACACGCTCGGACGATGCCTCGCTCATGAAGAAGAGGATAGGATCGTTTCCGGTGTGGCGTCGGATAAGTGCTTACACATTTCTCCTTCAATCCACATGCTAGAAAATCCGGTGTGTGGAGTAAAGGTAGTAGCACCGCCTCGGCCCAATGGTGCTCGCCGCGGATGCAATTCGGATACATCCATACTACATTGTTGTTATCAATGACGGCCGGCTGCCACTAGCATGCTGCTCGTTTCAACTGGTTTCCCGCGGGAGTGTTGAAGGCGACGCCGATTATGTAGCCTGCAACGGTACGGGTTGAATGCATCACTCGACCGGATACTCCTTGGCCGTGATTGCCTGCCCATATCTCAACGGCCGTATGCGGAGGTATATTGTGTCGTGAGAGAAGCCCGATTCCACCCAGCGACACATCCTTGCTCTTGGCATACACAAGCTCACCAGTATCTTTGCCAGAGGTGATTTTCACCACAACCGAAACGCTCCAAGTGGTCCTGGGATGGGCTCGCTTTCCCGCGTAATGGTCGGTCACTCCCGATATTTGGGCTTCCTCAGTCCAATCCCTGATGGTCAGGCTCTCACTTGTCTCTCTTTTGCGGCTTGCGGCAGCCGTGTCATTACCCTTAACGCAAATCATGGTTCTCTCCCCTCTATCCGTAGGATGCTCCGTGTCGACCGCGTGGCCGATCTCCGCTCGATGTGCAACTGTGCATGAGGCGTACCAGCTTTCCCTCGCACACGGACGCTCAATCCAAAGTTTGAGGTTGGTACGATAATAGCCAGCTTTGGGGGACCAGAGCTTGATCTGCTGAACCGGCCACATCTACCAAGCCCCAACATGCCACCGAAGCCGGACAGTCCACGGCATCCGTTTTTCCCCGATCGGGTAGGCAACAGTGGGGGAGCTTTACCCAATTCGGACTGCACACGGCCGATAATCAACAGCTGCCGTTGAATGAGTTATTGGCTATTGACGGCTTGTTCGCCGCTTCGCGACAAGATTGGTGGGAACCAAATCGACACCACCAGTGGCGAAAGGGTGACATCGTAAGATGCGACGGACAGTAAGGAAGCCTCCGCGCAGTACACCGAAACGCTCTATCGCCTCAACCCCATATTCGCTGCAGGTTGGCACAAACTTACACTGTCCGATAAGGCGAATTCTGATATATGACTGGTAGAACCTAATGAGCAGTATTGCCGTCCAGCGTGCCCAACGCACTGGAGCCGGCACGGAACTCTCCTGGAGATCGCGTCCGCCATAGTCAGTATCAGTCGGAGTTTGATCGACCATTGCGCACCGGTTCCAACACTGTAATTGTTTTCTTGGCCTCATACTCCTTGCTGTCTGCGGCAATCATCAGAACGCGAAGTTCGTACTTGCCTGGTCGGGCCAGGTACTTCTGCCCATTGATGCCATTAGAGATGGGTTCACTGTTACAGGTCCAAAGGAAGTACGAGCCACGGCGCAAACCTGAGGGCACAATGGCAGAGTAGGTGACCAGATGAGGGGCAATACCAATCGTGGCATTCACTCGCAGCTGGATGGCGTCGTCATCCTGCGCGCCTCTGCCAGGCGGTTTCGTCCTACTGCTTGAAGGTCGCGAAACCGGCTTGTTCCCAACGAGTTTTCTGCTTTCATCTGCTGCGGGTGATTTAGGCAGACCTTCATCTCGCGGACTTGCACTCGCAGCTTCGGTCGTAGTGCTCTCCCGCCTTCCGGCTTCCGCGACGTCCCCACTGGCGGCAGATCCAACGTTGCGCATGGCCTCAGCTGCGGCAACGTGTGGGAGGGGCACTTGCTTAACCTGCATCATGGCGAGTTCCGTAGGCGGGCTTTTTGCCTTTGCTCCACAAGTCTGGGCAAAGAAAGCCGCTGCCGGCCCTGGTCGACGCTGATGGCCCAGGTCCTTGAATACGGCGAAGGTTACGTCAAAGCCATGTTTGCTGTACCAGCTAGCCGCGGCTTGCGATTCTCTTCTACATATAGCCAGATCGTTCTCCGTGTAGAATATCCCAACCTTGTTCGAGCGATACAGATCAACCTTACTCGGATCCAGAACCGACGCCGAGAAGTTGGACTGTCGCGGGGCAATGCAACTGAACCGTTCCGGATGGCGATTCGCCATATAGTGAGCGAGATATCCACCGGACGACCAACTTGTTGATAAGACCTGATTGGGGTCGACGTCAGCACGGCGCACCACGTCGTCTATCGCTCTCATCGTCAGTGTTTCATCCCGTTTCACACCGGGATGCACATGCTGCAATGGAAACTCCGCCAGCAAATCAGGCGATGCCAACTGCGGGGCGATGACAACGAAGCCATAACGATCAGCCTCCTGTTGCCACTCGCGTATCTGGCTGGCAGCATTATCAAATGGTTTCATTCCATGAAAGGTGACGACGAGTGGCCAGCTGCGTCCAGTAACGAACGCGCCACCTTTGCGTGCACTCGCATGCTGCTTACAGGCAAGAATGTGATCTTCTGGCAGGTATAACCAATACCAACCACCGGTAGTCGGCTCTTGTACGTGGAGCGCCTGTCCCCTGCCCGGCTTCTGTCCGACAGCACATCCGCCAAGCGCGAGAGCAATCGCTTGAACCAAAATCGCTGCTGACAACAGCCGGCCAAACTTGGATTGATGGCGTCGCAGTGGATTGTTCCTCTGGCTGGTTCTGCTGTTCACTGGCTTCACTGACTTCGACCCATTGTATCGCCAGGCCGACCTTTGCAAAGCGGGCAACATCTACGCAGCCAAAGGGTTAGACGCAGAACCGAGCTGTGCAGCAGAGAAAATCAACAGGCAGCCACCCCAAATACGTACGGATGTACAGAGGAATGCGAGCAAATACTCCATATTGGCAGCCTGTAATATCCCGGACTATGACGCTATAAGACGTTCTGATCTTCTCCTTTTGTTCTCGTTAGACACCTGGAAGGAGCCGGGGCAACGATATGTCTGAACCCGCACCTACGAACAAGTTTGTACACCTGCACCTTCACACTCACTTCAGTCTGCTTGACGGAGCGACGCGCATCAAGCCTTTGGTTCAGCGTGTGAAGGAGCTCGGCATGCCGGCAGTAGCCATCACGGACCATGGCAACCTTTTTGGTGCCATTGAGTTCTATCAGGCTGCAGTAGCAGCAGGCGTCAAGCCCATTGTAGGTTGCGAGGTCTACATGGCGCCGGGAGATCGACGGAACAAGGAGACCAAGGCATTAAAGAAGGGAAGTTACTACCACCTACTGCTTCTGGCGCAGAACCTTACTGGATATCACAATCTGCTGAAGTTGACCAGCGCAGCCTACCTGGAGGGATTCTACTATAGGCCGCGAATAGACAAGCAACTGCTAAGCGAATTCAGCGAAGGGTTGATCGCAACAAGTAGCTGCATTGGTGGAGAAGTGCCGCAGACGTTTCTGCATCGGGATCGAGCTGAGGCGGAGGAGATGGCCAAGACGTATCTGAAGATCTTTGGTCCGGACCGGTTCTTCGTTGAACTGCAGGACCATGGTATTCCAGAGCAAACTGAACTCAACCCGGAATTGGTTCACATGGCTCGCCGTCTGGGCGTTGCGACGATAGCTACAAACGATGTTCACTACCTTGATAAGAATGATGAGGAAGCGCACGACATTCTCTGCTGCATAAGCACAGGGAAGCTTGTAACTGACGATAATCGCTTCAAGTTTCCATCGGGCGAGTTTTATCTGAAGACTGCAGATCAGATGAAGGGGCTTTTTCCAAACAGCGACAATGCCGTGGAGAACACTGTTCGTATTGCGGAAATGTGCAACCTGGAATTGGATTTCTCAAAGCGGCATGCGCCGGTCTGGAAGTCCGGCAAAGAGAAGACCCCAGAGCAGGAGCTAAGAGAGCTAGTTTACGAAGGTGCCCAGCGCAAGTACGGTGAAATCGACGACGAGTTGAGAGAGAGAATCGACTATGAGTTGGAAGTGATTCAGTCAAAGGGTTTCAGCAGCTACTTCATGATCGTCTGGGACTTGATGAATTTCGCGAGGAACAACGACATACCATGTGGAGCTCGGGGCAGTGGCTGCAGCTCGGTTGTTGCCTATTGCCTAAACATTTCTCTGCCCGACCCCATAAAATATGGATTGTATTTTGAGCGGTTCATGGATCCGGACCGCGATGAAATGCCTGATATTGACGTAGATATTTGCCAGAACGGGCGGGCCAAAGTCATCGACTACGTGCGCAAGAAATATGGTCACGTTGCGCAGATCATAACGTTTGGAACGCTCAAGGCGCGAGCAGCGGTAAAGGATGTCTCGCGCGTACTTGGAGTCGATTTCGACACTGCCAACAGAATCACCAGTCTGATCCCCTCAGAGCTCAAGATGACCATTGACAAGGCTATTGAGCAGGAGCCGGAACTGCGTAATTGCATGGAGGCAGATCCGCAGATCAGCAAGGTCATTGACATCAGCCGGAAACTGGAGGGTTTGTCACGGCATGCGGGTATTCACGCAGCCGGAGTAGTGGTGGCCGACCAATCGCTGGACAACTTTCTACCTTTGTATCAGGCCCCAGGGGAGGATTCGATAGTAACACAGTTTGATGGCCCGACGGTCGAGCTTGTAGGTTTGCTGAAGCTTGATTTTCTGGGACTGCGGACTCTCACCGTGCTGCAGCGAGCAATAGACCTGGCCAAAGCACACCACGGCGTACAGATAGATCGTGAGAACCTCGACCTGGCCGATCAGCGTGTGTACGGGTTATTCTGCAACGGAATGACCAAAGGTATATTCCAATTCGAATCCGGTGGAATGCGTGACGTCATCATGCGCATGCGACCCAACAGGATCCAAGATCTTATCGCGGCCAACGCCCTCTATCGTCCCGGGCCGATGAAGTACATCGACGACTACGTCGCCCGCAAACACGGACAGCAATGGAATACTCCCCACCCTGTAATGACTGATATACTTCAGGAAACCTACGGTATTATGGTTTACCAGGAGCAGGTTTCACGACTGGTCAATCGCCTCGGGGGCTTGGAGTTGAAACGAGCGTTTCGACTGGCGAAGCTCATCAGCAAGAAGAAGACGGAGAAGATCGCCGCCCAGAGGCCGGAGTTCCTGGACGGATGTGTGGCTAACGGTTTGGAGCGTAAGGTAGCGGATCAGATATTCGAGGATATTCTTGAGTTTGGAGGCTACGCCTTTAACAAGGCGCACTCCACCGGCTATGCGTTGGTGGCATTCCAGACAGCATACTTGAAGGTATACTTTCCCGTCGAGTTCATGGCCGCGCTTCTCACTTTCGATATGGGCCAGACAGAGAAGGTGCATGAGTATATCGATGAATGTCGTCGAATGGAGATCGAGGTACTCCCCCCAGACGTGAATGCGAGCGATAATGATTTTACCCCAGACTACCGTGACAGCTCGCGAAAAGTAATCCGCTTTGGTTTGGGAGCAATCAAGGGAGTAGGTGCCAAAGCAGTCGAATCGATAATGGAATCTCGTGCCAGTGGCGAAGCTTTCTCATCCATCTACGACTTCTGTGAGCGCGTGGATTTGAAAGTCGTCAATCGCGCCGTCGTAGAGGCGCTTATTTGCTGTGGTGCTTTTGACAGCACGGGAGCGATGCGAAAGGCTCTGATGAACGTCGCAGAAGACGCGATCAGGGCGGGACAGCGTATCCAGGAGGACCGCAAGTCTGGGCAATTCAGTCTCTTCGGCAACACGGACAACTCAGGTGATTCCAGTAGCCCTTCCAATTCCAAGATCTCCGGCGAAGAATGGTCGGAGGCAGAAATGCTCGCCCGCGAGAAAGCGGTTTTGGGGTTATATGTTACGCGTCATCCGTTGACCAATTGCGCAGATTTGATCGAGAGCTGTGCAACCGCTGCAACTATTGAGCTTTCGCAATTCGAAGATAACGCGCAAGTGGTGATTGGTGGCGTGATAACTTCGGTGCGGCAGGTGCTGTTGAGAACAGGGCGGAACCAAGGCAAGAAGATGGGTATTATCACAATTGAAGACTTAAAAGGAAAGGTGGAGGTTACGCTTTCGCCGCCGGAGCTGGATCGGTATCGTGCCGTAGTCAGGCCAGACGCAATCGTATTTGTTCGCGGCACGGTGAGCAAACGCCGTGAGGATCCTTCGGTGCGATGCAATGAGGTCATTCCTGCCGGCAGCGCCCCAATACAGTTGACCAACTGCCTCGTATTGCGGTTTAGCGAGGCGGTGGATTCTGAGCAAAGCATTGAGGACGCCCTGGCCGTCTGTCGCAAACACAGCGGCGGCATCCCTGTCTATCTGGAGGTAATGACGGCTGATAACCGCATCGTGGTTATTCGCTGCGATAACAAGCTGGGAGTAACCCTATCTCACGAATCTTTAATGGACTTTGCTGCGGTTCGCGGTGAGCACCGAGTTATCTGCACTGGCCCGAGACGTCGGGAGATACCGTGGTCGAGCACGCGTGCGCGTTTCGACATCCATCACGAGAACATGCAAGAAGAAATATTGCCGCTCGCCTAGAGCAAGCACTGCCCAAGTGTTACTCTGATGCTTGGTTTTCTCCGACACATTCTCTGCTTGACTGTGCGATTGGATTTACAGCGATAGAGAAGTGGCTGGCGATGAACCGGAGGATGCACATTAGCTATCTTGCGAATACCACTATGCGCAGTTTGAAGCCTCGCTACCTGCTCGAAACCTAGGACCTTCATCGAGCACCAGCGAGGCTCCCTTTTTGTTGCCCCAGCCGCAGCCGGAGCGAGGTGCAATGACCTGTCTGATACGTTAACAGCGTATTCAATTATGACTACATACACTATGACGTACGATTCCACCTTTTGCAAGTGAAATATCCAACGAGCATTGTTATTAGATTGGGAACAAACTGAAGGAGAACGAGTCTACAATATGGGCAATTCCATTGCAACAAGTTTCTGTTAACCAACAGTTATTGGTCACACAAGGCTAGATGTCGGCAAGCTGTGTCTGGCACAATGTTGCGTAGAGCTGGCACCGACCGAGAAGCTCCTCGTGCGTCCCACTGTCAACCACTTGTCCCTCATTCAGAACGATTACTCGGCTGGCAAAGCGAATAGTGCTCAGTCGGTGAGCGATTAGAATAGTCGTCCGCCCTTCCGAGTACTCACGAACCGCGTTTTGTATCTGTTGCTCAGATTCGCTGTCGATTTGGCTGGTAGCCTCATCGAAAATCAGAATCGGAGAATTGCGCATGATGGCCCGAGCTATGCATAGCCTCTGTCGCTGACCGCCGGACAAGGTACTCCCGCGTTCCCCGACCAACTCTTCATATGAGTCCGGTTTATTCCGAATGAACGAATCGGCGTGGGCTTTCTGGGCAGCAGCGACTATGGCCTCCCGGTTAGCGCCGCGGCTACCATAGGCAATGTTCTCAGCGATAGTCATTGCGAAGACAACCGGATCCTGGCTTACCATACTGAACTGTCGACGCAAGCTCCTGAGATCCAAATGACGAACGTCTGTTCCGTCGAAGAAAATCTGTCCGGCCTCAACGTCATAGAATCGGACAAGCAGCTTTGTCAATGTTGTTTTGCCACAACCGTTTGGGCCAACCAGAGCTACGGACTCTCCGCGTTTGATTGTCAAGCTGACATCGCGAAGTGCCGCCGCCCCTGCTTCTGGATAAGTGAAGGTGATATTCCTTAGCTCGATACTCTTGTCAAAACCAGCAACCGTAACTGCCCCTGACTGCAACTCTTTCTCGCTCGGCGAATCCAGAACAGAGTAGATGCGTGCTGCCCCAGCCGATGAACGCATTACTCGAGGATACACATCTGCCACTTTGCGCAAAGGATCCAGCATCATTGCCAAAGCAATGAGAAGTGTACTGAACTCCTCCAGGTCGATTTGATCCGTCAACAACTGTGATCCAAACCAACCGGCCACCACCGCAATACCGACGACACCGAGTATCTCAAGCATTGGCCGCATCATCGCTTCAAGCTTGGCAATCCTCAGTTGATGGCCAAACATCTGACGATCGATCTGCCAAAGGTGCTTGCGTTCCAAATGCTCGGCGTTGTAGGCTTTGACCACACCGATCGCATCCAGAGTTGTGCCAAGCGCTCCAATCATGACACCATAGCTGCGCAACAATCTCTTGTTTGCCTTGCGGATTTTTCTTCCCACTGCCCAGAAAATAAGAACAACGAGTGGTCCGGCTATCAGCATAGTTACGGTCATGCCAGCGTTGAGTGCCAGCGCACCGGCAAGCAGGAATGCTGCCTTCAACGGTTCGCGGAGCATTTTGCCGAAGATGGCCATCAATCCTCGTTGAATCTCCTGCGCGTCCTGGACGAATTTGGAGACGATGTCCGATGTGTGCTGAGTGAAGAAGCTCATGGGCAACCGCAATACCTTGCGATACAGTTGCCGTCGCAGGTCCATTACCGAACGCAGTACACCAATTGCTACATAGTACTGTGACACGAATCGAGCGATATTGCTTACGAAAGCAACCAGAACAAGGGCAGCAAGCACGCGGACAAGAGCAGCGACCCGTTCTGCTCGCGTATCGCTGCGCGGAATCCAGCCAAGAATGTGTTTTGCCGCGCGCAGCTTGATTGATGGGCCGGCAAGCTGCACCTCCGCTGTGCCGGATATTTCGGTTGTACCGGCACGGTATGTGGTAATAACCAATCGTGCCCCCGGCTCAGCTTCTGCTATTGTCTCGAAGAATTCTCTTGCGGGCTTGGCAATGCACGGGGCCATCGGCTGAGCCGCTGGCTCCTCCGCATGTGGGCAAAACTGGTATAGGGCGATCGTATCGTAGTTGCCACATCCAGCGTTAGCAAAGACCGATCCCTCTTCAAGGTCAGGAAGGAGAACTTCGCCGTTGCGAACATCCAACTTCACATCAAGTCTCTCAGCCGCAACACTGCGCTCAATCCATCCGTGCCATCCCTCGTCCGAGAGCATCACCTTGAGAACTGGAAGCATTCCGAAAACGCTTATGGAATGGAGCATTGCATAGACAACAGAGGCGGCCAAGCCGAGCAGAAGAAACCGACGATGGGGCCAGCTGAGCCCAAGCATGCGTTTGAACTCTGCGGAAAGCAAGCGGCCTTGCGGTGCTTTGGTAGTATCGTCAGCAATGATGAGTTCTGTGTCCATGCAACTGTATTCGTCTTGCGTGGGGAATTATGATGTAGGATCGTCATCCCGCGAAATGCCGTTGCTGCTGGCAGAGGCTCCGACCGACTCTCCGGGGGGAGTGGCCGTCTTCATGACCTTTGCAGCAGACTTTGGGGCACGGGCCAAGCGCCATTGACCGTGCTCCTTGCGAAACAGAAGCACAACATCTCGCTCCGGCTCCGGCACCAAGTCAGGATCAAGCTTCACGAGCGCTCTGAGCAGATAGACAACCTCTCCCTCCTCGGTACGCATTCTTCTCAGGTCAAGCACGGTCACTTTGGGATCAGCCTGCCAACCGCGCTGAAACTCCTGCAACGTAATTGGCTCCTCATGAGCACTCCAAAGAAGGCGAAAAGTTTCATAATCACCTTCTTTACAGGTCTTTATGATCGACATAAAGAACTCATTGACTGATTCGTCGTCTGCACGCAGTGAGTCAGGAAATACGACTGAGTCGGCTATGGAGGGGGTCGGTGATGGCTCAACCGCCTCTTCCTTGGCGCACTGGGCCGTAAACACCGGGACTACAGCCATCAGAAACAGCGACAACTTCCTACACTGTCTCCCACGGCAAGGTATGGTTTGCATAGAACCATTTTCCGATAATGACATTGGTGACGAGCATCATAGCTCGGCTTCCATAGTCAATCAATGAACTACCACGCAAGCATTGTAATCGATGCCCGGAACTTTGGAAATCTGGAAACAATAGGAGGCTTCTGTGCCAACTAAAGTGTCTTGCCGCCCATGTGATGATCGACAGACACTCACATTACCTCCGTTCTAGCCCCTTAAACAAGTGCACTATGAAACATAAGACATTGCTATCGAGACAAGGAGTGGAAAAGATGCCAGTCAGACTGATAGATAAGTTAGCACGAATGGCCGCTACGGTGGCCATCGCCGCCGTGTTGTCGTTGCTAACGTGGCCTACAGCAACAATCGCCAACGACAAGAACGGCGAAAAGCCGGACTACAAACCATTTGCAGAGGTCGTTGAGGGTTACGATCTAATCGATGGTTTCTTTCCGCTGTACTACAACAAGAAGACGGACAACCTGCTGGCGGTTATTCCCTCGGCAATGGTTGGCCCGGATTTCCTCATCGCAGACAGTGTCGTAGCAGGTGGACGACTGACAGGCTATCAGTTTGGCCATAGCTTGGTCCATTGGGAAGAACTAAATAAGAAACTGTTGCTGGTTCAGCCCGAGTCCAGGCATTTTCGGAATGATTCGACAATGAAGGATGTAATTGATCGAACATACTCCGATTCAGTACTGCTGTCGACTGCAATTGTTACGAAGCGTGGCAAAGATCCGGTAATCGATTTGGATCAAGTGTTCAAGCATGACCGGTCCGGCCTTAGCGGATACTTCGGAGGCGCTGTCGATCCATCTCTTTCACGTTGGGCGGAGACCAAGTGCTTTCCAGACAACGTGGAACTGTCAGTAGAAGCCGTATACAAGACAAAGAAGGGGTACGGCAAGCGTGCTACCGTGCACTACAGCATTTCCAAACTACCAAAAACAGACTACAAGCCTCGAGAGGCAGATGACCGCATCGGTTATTTCCTAACCGCACGCAAGGATTGGGGCTCTGACTATGAGTCCAAGACTCTCTTTAAACGCTACATCCACCGATGGCATTTACGTAAAAGCGATCCCTCGGAAGACATCTCCGACGTCCACCCCGACGACCAGATAGTCTTCTATATTGAGAAGACTGTTCCAGTCAAGTACCGCCGATACATCAGAGAGGGCATTCTTCTCTGGAACAAGGCTTTCGAGAAAGCTGGTCTTCGCAATGTCATGCAGGTACGTCAGCAAACTGACACTAATGAATTTGCCAATCTCGATCCGGAAGATGTCCGCTACAACTTCTTCCGATGGATCGTAACCGGCGACTCCTTCGCGATGGGCCCGAGCCGAGCGAATCCGCTCACAGGCCAGATCTTCGATGCCGACATCGTAATGGACGATTCGCTTGTTCGCGCGTGGCATGCGCGCTACGATCAAATGATTGGTAAAGGCCCAAACACACCGGAAGATCCATCCCTGAAAACTTTCCTGGACAAACATCCGGAATGGGATTACCGCAGTATGGAAGATCGCCTCATGCCACTGGCATGCCAAGGATGTCAAGAGTTGCACGATTGGGAACCTGATATTATGAAGTCGCTGCAGGACAAGTTCCCGCAGGGCACGCTTTGCTCTTTTGCCAACCAAATGACGCACGAAATGGCTCTGGGAGCGGCAATCTGCAATGTTGCCGTACCAGAGTTGGAGCGCGACGACTTCGTCGGTCAGTGGATCAAGCTGATTGCCTGCCACGAAGTCGGCCACACGCTGGGACTAAGACATAACTTCAAGGCAAGTGCATGGAAATCACTAGATGAGATTCTGGCTAACGAAGACCCAAATGTTCCCACTGTAGCCTCGGTGATGGACTACACGCCGGCAGTATACAACCTGGATCGCTCGCAACGCAAGGTATACATAAACCAGATGGTTGGCCCCTACGACGAGTTGGCCATCGCTTATGGCTATGGTATTCCCAAGAACGGCGAGAAGGAAGCGGATATGTTGACGAAGATCTGCGGCCAGATCTCCGAATCCGGGCTGGATTATGCGACAGATCAGGACCGCAGCTTCATCGCTCCTGATCCGCTTGTGAATGTCTACGATCACGGCGATGATCCAGTAGCCTGGGCTCGTTATAGAATGGGGCTGATGGAAGAGCTGCGCAAGGACATGGTCAATTGGGCAGTCGAAAGTGGCGAGAGCTACGATCAGCTGCGACGTTCTCTCGAAATGATTCTATTCGAGTACAGCAGGGTCATCCAGTACGCAGCAAGGGTGGTCGGCGGCCAATACTTCCATCGCGACCATAAGGGTGATCCCAATGAAAGACCTGCAGTAGAGATAGTTCCTGTAGAGCGGCAGCGCGCAGCGCTAGATTTTCTTGCCAGCAAGGTGTTCAGTGGCGAGTCATTTGACTTTCCGCCGGAGTTGCTGAATCGATTGGCGCCCGGACGATGGCATCATTGGGATTCAGAGTCTTCGGATAGCGTCCAGGAATTTCCTATACATGATCGTGTGGCAGCCATTCAGTATTGGGCTCTATTCCACCTGACCAATCCGTTTACGATTGCTCGCGTACACGACGCTGAGCTCAAAGTCCCCAACGACCAGGACGCGTTTACGGTCGGTGAACTCTTAGGAAAAACAACAAAGGCTATTTGGTCGGAAGCGGAACAGCAAAGCGTACCGATCGAATCAACCGATCGTCGACCCTTAATATCCAGCGTGCGCCGCAACCTACAACGTAAACACTTGCAGCTGCTAACCCGAATCGTCCTCTCTCAGCCAGGTAACCTGGTTCCCGCCGACGCCGTCAGTATTGCCCGGATGGTCATGTCTGAGCTGCACGAGAAGCTGCAGGCAATGGCCAGCAATGAGAAGATTGATGATGCATCAAGAGCACATCTTGTCGATTCTGCCGCGCGCATAGGGAAAGCCCTTGAAGCCGGTTATGATCTGTGACAATCTCCGCCGCTCGTAGCACTGCACCGAGCCCCAGACATTGTTGTCAAACCAGATACGCGAGCCGGCATCACGCCGGCTCGCCTCTTTTAGATACCCAACCGCTCCTCTTGCCCGAGCGCAGCAAAGCATGCTATCCTGTTGTGCATGCTACGGAATACGAACTCACTGCAGTCACACCTCATTGAGCTGCTAGGAGAGCTGATTGCCTTTGACACAACCAGCAACAAATCTGTCTTGCCCATTGCGGACTACCTAGCTAACTACCTAGCCGACGGGGGATGCGAAGTGGAACGCTTCCACTGCGATGAGCCCGGCAAAGTGAACCTCCTCGCCCGCAAGGGGCCGGATCTGCCGCAAGGCCTAACCCTATGCGGGCACCTCGACGTTGTCCCCGCAGACGAACCGGAATGGCAAAGCGATCCTTTCAGGCTGCTCCATTCCGAGGACCGCCTTGTAGGACGCGGCACAGTCGACATGAAGTCGTTCATAGCTATGGCGGCCTGCATCCTCGAATCCGCAGAAGCCAATCGACTGCAAGTTCCTCTGGTCGGCCTCTTCACTTGCGACGAGGAAATCGGAACTCAAGGAGCAGCCAGCTTTGTTCGCCAATGGGATAGCAGATGGCAACTGCCTCAAGCAACCATAATCGGCGAGCCCACAGAGCTCCGCGTTGTTCGCATGCACAAAGGGCACCTAAGGCTCCGAGTAACCACACACGGTCGGTCTGCCCACAGTGGCTACCCCTGCCTCGGATCAAATGCGATTGAGAAGATGGGCAAAGTAGTGACGGCTCTGGGTGGAATAGCCAATGATATGCGAAGCGAGTCTTGCGTCGTCGGGCGATTCTTTGACGACGTACCTCACGCTGTCCTGAATCAGGGAGTAATAATGGGAGGATCGGCCGTGAACATCATCCCAGACCGGACTACACTCGAAATCGGACTGCGGATCTTGCCGGGGGAACGATCGGAAGACTATGTGCAGCGCATTAGCCAAACCTTGTCGGCATTGGAACTGGCTGAAGGAGATGTTACTCTGGAGGTTGTGAGTGACAGCCCGCCGCTACTTACGAGCGAGGAGGCCGAGGTGTGCCAGAGACTGTGCGACTATTTGCAGCAGGAGGAAAACGCGGCAGTGCATTACGCCAGTGATGCCGGCCCCTTGGCAGAGCTCGGCTTGGAGTGCGTGCTTTGGGGGCCAGGCTCCATAGCGGTTGCTCACAGACCGAATGAGTACCTGCTAAAGGCCGAGTTGACGCGCGCGTTTGGATTGCTTGCTGGTTTTGTCCAAGAGTGGTGCTACAGGTCTGATGGCCATTGAGAGACCCTGAATGGAACGCGAAACGATCATAGAAGCTGACCTTACATACGTTGACGGATCATTCGAGCCCAACGTCCAAGTCGTTGTGGGCGCCAATGGGCTTGTCAGCCAAGTAGGATTCTTAGGAATCCAGCCGACGATTCGTTTCGAAGGCAGCGCTCTCCTGCCCGGTATGATCAATGCGCACAGCCATGCTTTCCAACGTGGTTTGCGAGGGTTTGGCGAGGAATTTCCAACGCCTGGCACTTTCTGGACGTGGCGCGAGGCCATGTACGAATTAGTCAAATGCCTTGGGGCAGAAGAGTTCAAGAACCTCTGCCGAATGGCATTCGAGGAAATGCTGTTCCAGGGAATAACGTCCGTAGGTGAATTTCATTACTTCCACCATGATCGTGCGAAGCAAGGTTACTCTTTCGATGATCTTGTTCTCGAAGCCGCCAATGAAGCCGGCATTCGGATCGTGATGCTTTGCGCCTATTATGCTCATGGTGGTTTCGGCGAGCCACTTTCCAAGGTTCAGCAACGCTTCGGCTCTGACAATGTGGAGAGCTTCTGCAAGCACGTGGATTCATTGCGGAAGAAGGTAGACGGCACTCGCCAAAGAATCGGTATTGCCGCACACAGTCTGCGTGGAGCCACGCCAGAGGAGATCAGCAAGCTGTCCGCCTACGCCAGGCTCAACGATATTCCCTTTCATATTCATGCAGAGGAACAGCGGCAGGAGATTGAACAGTGCCGGAAACAACACGAGTTGTCTCCAGTCGAAGTACTCCTCAAAAACGGCGTTTTAGCCAGCCACGTGACACTGGTGCATTGCACGCACACTCTTCCTGAAAGCCTTTATGCAGTTGCGGAGACCGGAGCACACATCTGTATTTGCCCTATGACGGGCTGCAATCTTGGCGACGGCGTTCCGGATGTCCCTACGCTTGTCAAGGTCAAGGCAAGCATATGCTTGGGAACCGAGTCCAATACTCGGATAAGCATGAATGAGCAGATGCGCCTATTGGAATACTTGCAGCGAGCGCGACTGGAAACGCGCGGTGTCTGCGTAGACAAGCATGGCCGCAGCGCCCACTGCCTGTGGAACTACGCAACGACAGGTGGCGCTGCCTCGCTCAAACTGAGAGCGGGCAAGATCGCCTCCGGGCACTACGCTGATTTCTTCGTTGTTGACATGCAGGGCCTTTCTCTTCTGGGAGCAACGCGAGAATCTCTTCTAGCCGCCTTCGTACTGGGGGCTGATCGCGCATGCATCACCAACACGTGCGTCGCGGGCAAATGGCGCAATTGGGCTAAGTGACTAGAATAGAGTGCGGAAACGCTTGGCTCGCCTCCGACGAGCGCGTGCATGCAATAACCGGACTAGCCGCCTCTTGAAGGAGTTCAACATGAAAAGGCAACTCATCGAATGTGTACCGAACTTCAGTGAAGGACGGGACATGTCAATCATCAAGCAGATCACCAGTCAGATAGAAACCGTCGAGGGTGTGCGCCTGCTGGATGTTGATCCGGGAAAGGCGACCAACCGCACTGTGGTTACTTTTGTGGGAACGCCTGATGATGTTGTCGAGGCCGCCGTAAGAGCAGTACGCAGAGCTTCTGAACTGATAGACATGAGTAAACACACAGGTGAGCACCCCAGGTTTGGCGCGACTGACGTATGCCCACTGGTTCCTGTTGCCAATATCACCATGGAAGAAACAGTGGCTTATGCACACAAATTGGCCGAGCGTCTGGGAAGCGAGCTGGGCATAACTGTGTACTGTTACGAGAATGCCGCAAAGGTGGACAAGCGGCGTAACCTTGCCTACGTCCGATCAGGAGAATACGAAGGATTGGCAGACAAATTGGCCAAGCCCGAATGGAAGCCGGACTTCGGCCCGGCCGAATTCAATCCTCGCTCCGGGGCAACTGCAGTCAGCGCTCGAGATTTCCTGGTCGCATACAACGTCAACCTCAATACAACATCAACCCGTCGGGCAAATGCCATCGCGTTTGATGTCAGAGAGAAGGGGAGAGTCAAGACCGACGACGGCACGCCAACTGGTAAACCAGTATTAGACGAGACGGGACAGAAGCAATGGCAACCAGGTACACTCAAATGTGTTAAAGGAATCGGCTGGTTCATCGAGGAGTTCGGCGTCGCTCAGGTTTCACTTAACCTCACAAATATCAGCGTGACGCCCGTTCACGTGACCTTCGATGAAGTGTGCCGCAAAGCCGAAGCTCGTGGCGTCAGGGCAACCGGCTCCGAAATCGTCGGTTTGATTCCGCTACGTGCAATGCTGGATGCTGGCAGGTATTTCCTCAAGAAGCAGCAGCGTTCGACTGGTATTTCAGACAAAGAAATCATCAAGATTGCTGTCAAATCCATGGGGCTTGATGATCTCTACGAATTCAAGCCGGAAGAGAAGATAATAGAATACGTGCTAGCAGATAAAGGCGGCAAGAAGCTTGTTGACATGCCCCTTTCCGACTTCGTGGAGGAGACGGCTTCCGAGTCTCCGGCACCGGGCGGCGGATCAATATCTGCAGCGATGGGCTCCATGGGGGCCGCCCTGGCAACGATGGTGGCTAACCTCTCCAGTCACAAGCGTGGATGGGACGACAGGTGGGAGGAATTCTCCAACTGGGCAGTTAAGGGAAAAACGTATCACGAAGAACTACTCCGTTTGATCGACGAAGATACTGACGCATTCAACGCTATTATGGCGGCCTTCGGCCTTCCCAAAAGTACTGACAAAGAGAAAGCAGCCCGCAAGCGTGCGATAGAAGACGCCACGAAACTCGCCATTGAGATTCCGTTCAGAGTAATGCAAAAATCGGTTGAGTCGATGGAAGTAATCAAGGCAATGGCTGAAATCGGCAACCCCAATAGCGTGTCAGATGCAGGGGTTGGTGCCATTTGTGCGCGTTCCGCGGTCATGGGAGCTTATCTGAACGTCAAAATCAACTCGGCAGATCTCGAGGATAAGCAGTACGTCAGCGATATCCTTGCACGCGGAGAAGACATTCAGCACAAGGCAATAGAGCTGGAGCAGAGAATCCTGGAGATTGTCAACAGCAAGATGTAGCGGGCTTACAGAGAAACCATTATAGCGCTACAAACCAAGCGTAGCGCCAATCATCAATTGACTTGCCGGCTTGCGTAGGCAGCGTTCATGCATCGGCGCCCACAGAAACAAGCAATGCGCCATGACCGTTGCCCGGTCCCTGCCTGCGATAGGAATGAAAACGATGGTCACAAATGGTGCAGTGCTGCGGCAGATGGATAGATGAAGGATCGAGTCCCACTTCGAGCAACTGAAATGCAATGTAGCCGATCAGATCCAGATAAGTCCTTTCGCAATCATACCTGACAAACAGCTTGTCAATCTGAGGGGCGTTGCCCAGTGCTCTGTAAACATCCTCTCCTATTTCGTAGCAGCATGCTTTGGCCCCAGGAGTGATGACGGCGATAAGATTCTCAGAGCGACAACCATACTCTCTATTCATCTTATTGACCAACTTCTCTGGTATGCGTAGAAGAGTGCCAGCGCGGCCACTATGAGCTACGCCAATAGCACGCGTGGATCTATCGTACAAGGCCACAAGTGGGCAATCAGCGGAGAAGGACATTAGTACCGTTCCGGCGGTATTGGTAATCAACCCATCCACAGTGGGAAGCATGCCAGTGTCCGCGACAGATACAGCAGCAACAGCATCGCCGTGAGTCTGCTCGGGCCACACGAGTCTCGTGTAATCAAGCTGCAGCTCGCGACACAGCTCTCTGTATCGGAAACGTGTTGTTCCTGCATCTGCACCGCTACGTTGAGACATATTGTATCCCAACGGCGTGAACGCATGAGTCAATCCGGGAATGTTTTGAAGAACGCTGGAACTCCAGAAACGAAGCCCTAACAGCTCAAACTCAGCCCAATTGGCAGATGGAAGATAATCGTGATGCAAAGTGCCGGCCATGGCGTACAAGAGTTACCCTCTCCGGTTTGACATTGTGATAACACTAAGATGGATTGATTTTGAGTAGAACCTTGATGTTATTTCTATCTGCTGCCGCCTGTATCGCCTCAACAGCTCGCTCTATCTTGAAAGTCCGGCTGATCATGGACTGAACGTCCACTTCTCGGCGCAATAACGAACCTATGGCTTTAGAAAACGGCCCGCACCGACTCCCGATAATGGCAACCTCATTGACGACCGCCGGAGCCAAATCGATTTCGCCTCGACCGGCGTAGGTGCTCTTGAGAGCGATCGTACCGCGAGGGCGAACGGCACATAAAGCTAGCTCCAGCCCGGCAGGTGAACCGGTACACTCGACAACCAGATCACGATCTGCGCGAGGAATGAACTCATCGACATGGCGCGACTGGATATGTTTGCGTTCGCAAAGTCCCAAACTCTTGTGATTGCGACCAACAACTTCCAAATTGCAGCCCAACTGATTGACTACCTGTGCCACCAGCAGGCCAAGTCGTCCGCTGCCCAGAACCAACACACGCGTCTTACTGTCAACCGGTATCTGTGTCACAACTTGCCAAGCGGCTGCAAGAGGCTCAATGAAAACCGCCTGTTCATCAGCAACCGCACTGGGAACTTCGATCAAGTTGCGTTCTGGCACAAGAACTTGATCGGCAAAACACCCATCACGACCAGCAATACCCATCACAGTACGGTTTCGACAATGGTTAGCTAAACCGGCTTGGCACATGTCGCATTTGCGACAAACACAATTGATCTCGCAAACCACACGTTTGCCCAGCCATTCCTCGGAACCGGCCTGAACGGTTCCAACCATTTCGTGCCCCAAAACTCCCACGTACCCCATGTAGCCCCTCACTATTTGCAGATCTGTACTGCAAATCCCAGCAAGATGAACGTTGACCAGGCATTCGCCAGGCGTAACCTGAGGATCGGCATATGACGGCTCGTATTTCAATCCATTGTCGAAAACTAAAGCTCTCATTGATCAGCTCTGCATTATCACATTTCGTTCCTGAAGAGAGCTCACTTTCTGAAACTCAGAAAGTCGTACCAAGGTTTCCCTTCATCAGGTCGGTCGCCTCGCCCACGATCGGCGAACGGATCCTCTGCTCTGTCAATAAAACTGCGCCAACTGTCCGGATCGTGGCCATGGTTCTGGCCGGTGAGCAACTGCAGAGATTTGGCTGCCTCAAAACACACGCCGAAATCACGCTGCTCAAGAGCGTCAGCCAGACCATATAGCACATCTCTTCTAGGATAATACGCAAGAACCTGAGCAGCGGTTACGCGAACATTGCGATTACGATCCGAGCCAAGCAACTTTACAGCCGCGCTTGCAAGCTCCTCCGATTGTTCCTCACAATCCTCTCCATTCGAGAGATGGATGAGCAGTGAAGTGATGGCCGCCTCACGCACATCAGACATGGGATCAGCCCCTATGCTCACCGGATCCAGCCTGAGAATATTGAGGAAGCATTGGCACGCCTTCTGGGAATCAGAGTATCCTAGAGCAATCAAAGCTGCACGACGGACAGAGTGGCTCCGGTCGTTTTCGGCCACGGCCACGAGCGCTTCAATAACACCCGAATCGTGAACTTGTCTGCTCTCCGTAAGCTCATTGATAGCTGCCCGACGATCGTCGGGTTGCTCGCTCTCGAGCATACGCTGAACACAGCCCGCCACATCTGTGTTGTGGCTAAACCAACCTCTTTTGCTCCTGCAGTGTCCCTGGTCACATCCGGAAAACAACGAGACTGCAACGCAAATCAGAATATGCAATAATCGTTGATACGATACTCGTGCTTTGGTCGCTCTTGACATAATCTTCAGATTACCAGCTCCCCATACCAGCGACAACGGCAAAGACTGCCTTAGACAAGGCAGCCAGGCAGCGACCGTTGAGGTGCCCTCGAATCGGTTACACGCTCCACCAAGAGAACAGCCCCTGTGTGTTTGTTGCGTACGACCACAAAGGACGCTTGACAGCGACTTCAGCCAGTGGGACCACACTTCCTCATGGAAACAACTGATGCCGTCGTCAATATGCACTCCTCGTTCTACGGTAGAGCCGGAGAGGTCGGCCTGCTGGCAATCGAAAGCATCAAACATCTCCATAGCTGACAGTTTCCAGCAAGCTCGATACGCCCCTCTGACCTGAGGCGACGTGTGGCAATACGCAATTGACCTCCGACACAGTACCGATAGTCATCGGATTCTGCTGTATGCTGGCGAACGTTGCGCGAGTATAAGGTTGACTCCGGGGAAGGCGGGAAGTGTCATTTATGTACGGTTCAGTTCCTCGCTCTGCATGCATGATAGCCGAAGCTGCACGAGGACCTGACGGAAACACAAAGGCAAACCGCTTCTCGTTGAAACTTGCCTGTGGCTAACAAACGCGTATTCACTGCTGGCATTGGCAACTTCAGCCGAAGCACCTCCGTACGAGTCTGCCTAATCCATCACCCAAGAAGCGAGCAACTGGTCCTCGCGAGAGCCGCAACTGCGTTATTCAAGGCTGGCTGGTATCCTGCTGTGCTTCAGGAATCCAACTGATACATCTTGAGAGTCTCGTATTGGCGGCGACTGCAAAGCTCAACGGCTTCACCTGAAACGAGTAGTGTGCGTCGTATTGGGACACCGAACGGTGGCAGCTGAATCCAACGGTCTCGCAAACAATGAGGCGTATATCGCACCGCAGTAAAGGCTCAATCCGTGATCGGCCCCGAATTGGCGGCAGGAGAACAGGACCGTTGCCGTGAGTCGAGCCTTGCATCGCAGCGCAGAGTGCCAGGACGGCCAATCACGATTGAATTGGACGTACATTGTCGGTGGATCTACAATACTCTACGTCGGTGTGCGAAGCTTGCTTGTGCGCGGACTGTTAGCTTTGCTCATGAATGAACGATCCTGCTTGCGACTGCAGAAGGCCAACCCAACGTTGCCTGCTGCGGCATATTCACGGATGAAACCATGCAATCCATACGATGGAGAGTTCTGTCGGTCACAGTAATAGCATTGCTCGCGCCGTGGACGGCAGGAGCAGACACAGTCGACCGAGCAGAAAATCTGGAATTCGACGAGGAAACGGGAGGCTGGATTGAGATAGCAGCACCACAAGCCGGTACTGCTGAGGGAGACCTGCAAATAGCGCGTGCGCTACATTCGACCGGCAAACATTCCGGCGCCAAGAACGCCACCAAGCGATGGATCCGCGAGTATGGGGAGTTTCATAGCCTCTATCCACAGGCCGTTCTGTTACAGTGTAGCGCACGGATCGCAGACCGCGATTACTACAAAGCTCACGTTCGCCTGCAGGAATTCCTAAACGAGTTCGCAGGAACGGAGTATGAAGAAGAAGCCCTGGAAATGGAATTCGTTGTTGCTGAAGTGTTTCTCAACGGCACGAAGAGGAAGTGGCTCGGCATGCGTTTCCTGACGGCACAGGACATTGGCCTGAGCATTCTCGACGACATATCAGCGAATTATCCGGGAACGCGTATTGCAGAGTTGGCAACTCTCACGAAAGCTGAGTACTACTACATGAAAGCGGACTTTGCTTTTGCGGAGCAGGAGTACGAATTCCTTGTGCGCAACTTCCCACGGAGCCGCTACGTCAGGCCGGCGATGTTGCAGGGAGCTCGATCTGCACTGGCAAGCTTTCCAGGCATCGACTTCGACGATGCACCTTTGATCGAGGCTGAGGAACTTTTTGGACGATACCTATCACTTTACCCGGCTTCAGCTGAGCAGGAAGGTGTAGGCTTGATCCTGACCGACATTAAGGAAACACGCGCAGCGAAAGAACTGACAGTCGGAAAGTATTATCTGAAGACTGGTCATCGTGGCGCCGCTGAGTTCTACTTCGACTCAACGATAAGTCACTGGCCCGAAACGATAGCGGCCATACAGGCAGCGGAGGAGTTGGAGTTGATGGGTGAAATAGTGCGAGATGAGCCATCAACAACGGATGATGGAAGATCTCACGCTGACAGACCGGAGCCAGATCCTCGTTCGTACCTGGTAGAAGAGCCGGTTCAGTAGTAGCTACCGATACACCAATTAACTGACGAGACGATCTGAAGAACAGGGTGCTCGTGCCATTGCCAGGATTAGCCAACTGATGGAGGAATCGCATTTATGGACGTAAGACGGCTCTTGTTATTGGGCGTGGCATCTGTGGGGTGCTGCCTGTCAACTGGGTGTGGCTACTCCAGCAAGCGTCCTTTCGCCACGAACATTGAAACGGTCCACGTTGAGATGGTGCAGTCCAGGGAGTTCCGGCGGGATCTGGAATTTCATCTGACAGAAGCACTGGTGAAGCGAATCAACATGGACACGCCGTATCGTATAGCCGACAAAAACAATGCGGACACCGTGTTCTCTGGAGAGATATTGGAAGTACGTCAAAACGTGCTCGGTAACCAGTTCAGAACGGACGAGCCGAGAGAGATGGGCTCAACGGTGATCATGCGTTACGTATGGAAGGATCAGCGAAACGGGGAGATTCTGGTTGAGAGACCTCGCTTCGTCCACATGGATACATACATACCACTCGTTGGTGAATCTTTCACGAAGGGTGTGGCGATACGGAGTCTGGATAGGATGGCCGAACGCATCGTGGAAACCTTGGAGGAGTCTAACTGGTAGACTTATGGTTTTGGCAAGCTTACAGGCACCAGCCAGGCACACGATCATGCAGGAGTAACGCAGCATGCCGGAAGGCGACGACAACAAAACTGGGAACAATCAGCGCGATCCTAACAACCCGCCTGGGCCCGGAACGCGCATGCCTCCCCGAGGAATGCTGAGTTGGTTGGTATTCATGGCCGTCGCCCTGGTTCTGGTCGTGATGCTAACCAAGGGGATGCAACCGGCAAAGCGCTTGTCGATTACTGAATTCGAAAACCTCGTTGCCAATAATCAGGTGGAGGAGCTGTCACTCAAAGACAGCACGACTGTAACGGGAAAGCGGAAAAGAACTGAACGAGACGGGCCTGATGCCGTCGTGGAATTCGAAGTGCTCTACTTACCTTCGATGTTGGATCACGAGTGGCTTACACAGAAGCGAAAGCAACTGCCCGGAGTTGAGATTAAAGCACTACCTCCGAGCTATTGGCTGCAGGCAATCGTAGCGTTATTGCCGTGGGTATTCATAATACTGTTCTTGTGGTTCTTCGTATTCAGACAAATACGAGCTGCTGGTGGTGGCGGCGGAATGCTCGGGAGCTTCGGCCGATCCAAGCATAGGGTAACATCGAAGGAGCACGTTAATGTCTCCTTCGCGGATGTTGCCGGAGTTGAGGAGGCACAAGAGGAGGTCCAGGAGCTGATCGAGTTCTTGAAGAACCCCAAGAAGTTTCAGCGTCTTGGCGGACGAATTCCTCGCGGCGTGCTGCTCGTAGGTCAGCCAGGTTGCGGAAAAACACTTTTGGCCAAAGCTATCGCTGGCGAAGCCGATGTCCCCTTCTTCTCCATCAGTGGAAGCGACTTCGTAGAAATGTTCGTCGGCGTCGGCGCCTCACGTGTCCGAGATTTATTCAAGCAAGCGAAAGATAACTCGCCATGCATCATCTTTTTGGATGAGATCGACGCGGTTGGTCGACGTCGAGGAGGCAACTTCACCGGCGGTGGCCACGACGAGCGAGAGCAGACACTTAATGCCATCTTAGTTGAGATGGACGGCTTTGAAACAGTCGACCAAGTTATAGTGATTGCCGCCACCAACAGAGTCGACGTCTTGGACCCAGCATTGATCCGTCCCGGTCGGTTCGACCGCCAAGTATTCGTCCCTCTACCGGATGTCCAGGGGCGTTATGAAATCCTCAAGGTACACTGCAAGAACATCCGCACGGGTCCGACCGTCGACCTACGGCGGTTGGCTAGAGCAACACCGATGTTCAGCGGTGCAGAATTGGCTGCAGTAATCAACGAAGCCGCAATCCTGGCAACAATGTCCAACAAGGACGCCGTTGAGATGGAGGACCTCGAGGAGGCCAGAGACAAGGTTCGCTGGGGACGGGCCCGGAAGAGCCGCCAAGTGGACGAACACGACCAGAAGGTAACCGCCTACCACGAAGCTGGCCATGCCATCGTCCAGGCACACAATAAGCACGCCGATCCATTGTACAAGGTTAGCATTTTACCAAGAGGCAATTACGGAGGAGCCACCTTCTCTCTTCCTGAGCGAGATCGAATGGTGTACACCAAAGACTACCTCGTTGCCACGATAATGGTAGCGTTCGGGGGTCGAATTGCCGAGGATCTGTTCTTTGGAGAAATCAGCAGCGGCGCAGGCCAAGACATCAAGATGGCCACCTATATTGCCCGTCAGATGGTCAAAGAATACGGCATGAATGAGGAGTTGGGCTTCGTTTACTACGGCGATAGCGAGGGCCCTGAGAACCTCATGGGCCTGCCACATCGAGACTACTCTGACAACACGGCAGACCTGATTGACCGGGAAATCAAGAAGCTCATCGATCGGCTGTACTGTGAAACAAAGGAATTGTTGGAATCGAACCGCGACCAAGTAGTCGAACTGGCAGAAGCGTTGCTCAAGTACGAAACGCTATCAGGAGAAGAAGTTCAGTCGATCATTCGCGGCGAGGGCTTGGACAAACCAACGATTTCTGATCTTCTGGACGAAGAGCACACCGGACAGAGCAAGAGCGAGTCACGTGCAGACGAGAAGGAGACAGGCCCGGGACTAGATCTTGGCGGCGGTCAGTTGTCAGTAACTGGCTAGAGCAAGCTCTATACAATGGAACGTCTGACGCCCGGTTTTCTCCAATGGCTTGTCGGCACTTGACGCTACGTTCGAAATCGGTAACGCTTTAGCGATCACTTGCCAGAGTCCTCACCTTTCCCCGCACGCCAAGCAGACACTCACAGCGTCCTCGCGCCATCGATGGCTTTTCCAAGGCAAAACAGGCAAACGGACTGCGACGCACTGCTTCTGTGGATGCAACTGATCAGCCAACACTGACTACTCCCATTTGCTCAAAGGCGTGGATCGACCGGCTCGCTCTCCATGGCCAAAATCCCAAACACACACTCATGAACACGACGCAACGGTTCACAGCGAACGAACCTTTCAAGAGCCTCGACACCAAGAGCGAACTCGCAGATCGCCAGTGATCGCTTGGTCGCCAAGCCCCGCGATCGCAATGTGTTGAGGTGGCCGGAATCCGTGTACTCCGAGCCATAGATGATGCGGAGATACTCGCGTCCTCGGCATTTCACAGCAGGCTGGACCAGCCCACGCCTACCGCGCACGATGAAGTCCAGTGGCTTAACGACCATACCTTCGCCACCATGCTCAGTTAGACGCAGCCACCAATCCACGCCAATCCGTTCGCTCTCAGGATTGGCCAGATCTATCACCTTGAAAGGCGTCTTCAGCAGAACTGCGTCTCCCGCATCGCAAACCTTGGCGAGCATCTCCATGTGCCAGGCATGATCACGGTCGATGTGAACCTTGCCCTCAGTAGCCAAGATATGAAACGGAGCCAGCTTCAGGTCCGCGACTGACTCGACAGGCCAGCAATACTGACGGTACGCGCTGACGAACGAGTCACTCTGTCGCGCCCTTTCGCGATAGCGATTTAGAACCATACCCACATCCACGCCGCGATCAAGCGCACTCTCCAAGGCTGGAACCACCTCGCCCAGCGCCGCCTGGGAGGAGGCGCCAACGGCTGCGTATTGCTGCTTAAGAAGCTCTTGGGCTTTGGCCGACCACGGCATCAACTCACAATCCAGACACACCCACTCTGTCGAAAACTCACCCCAGAAGCCCGATGACGACAACGCAGCACGAGTCAGATCCAACAGCCCGCCCTCCACGCTCATGTCATCGAAGAACCGGCGACCGGTCCGCGTGTAGATGATGCCTGTTTCCCCGTTGGCCACGCCGAACCGCTTTCGAGCAACATCGGCACTCCTGCAAACGATGACAACCGCCCGAGAGCCCATATGCTTCTCTTCGCATATGGTCCTGCCAACACCTTGGCTTCGGTAATACGCAAATGCCTCAGTCGGGTGCTCCAAGTAGTCGGGCAACTTCGAGGTCGCGCAAGGCGACATAGTAGGAGGAAGGTAAATCAACCATTTTGGGTTAGCGGCGAATCGGCTCATCACTTCCAAGGCGGCTGTTGTATTCTCCTCGCGAATCGCGATGTTTGGGCGGAGCCTCGTGTTGACGATCCGCTTGCCAGTCACATCCTCAATGTTCAGCAGATCGTCGTGGATCTGCTGAGCGCTCAGCGGCGAGGCTTGCTCACCAGCTTCAAAAAACGGTTTTGCAGGCTCGCAATAAGTTCGGGAAGCAGGAATTGAGACGAGCTCCTTCTCAGGGTATCTGAGCGCCGTGAGTTTTCCACCAAACACACAGCCTGTGTCGATGTTGATCGTACGATTGAGCCAGTCGGCCTCAGGAACAGGCGTGTGCCCGTAGACGACCAACGCAGCCCCACGATACTCTGCTGCCCAGTTGTGCCGGACGGGCAGGCCAAACTCATCTGTTTCGCCAGTTGTTTCACCGTACATTGCGAAATCACGCACCTTGCCTGAACCCCGTCCTTGCATCTCCGCTTTCATTCCAGCGTGGGCAACCACGAGCTTCCCATCGTCGAATACGTAATGGCTAACAAGACTGTTGACAAAGTCAGCGGCAACCCGGCCGAAGCCCCGATAGTGCTCTTCGTATGCCTTGAACTGCGCTAGAGACTCCGCAAGACCATGTTTTATCTGGACGTTCTTCCCCCATATTGCGCGCATGAACTTCGTGTCGTGATTGCCGGGTACGCACCATCCGCCGCCTGCGTTCACCGTGTCCATTACGAGACGGACAACTTCCGGAATCATCGGCCCACGGTCCACAAGATCGCCGAGAAAAACAAGCTTGCGGCCTTCCGGGTGCAACCACGCATCGCCTGGCCCGATGTGGACGTATCCGAGCTGCGCAAGCAATGCGGCCAGTTCATCGTAACACCCATGCACGTCCCCAATGATGTCGAACGGGCCACGCTCCTTCTTCCGGTTGTTCCACAGAGGGACGCGTTCAATCAACGCTTCGTCCACTTCCTCCTGTGATTCGATAATGAACACATGCCGGAATCCCTCTCGCTTGAGAGCCCGCAGCGAGCGCCGCATCTGGCTGCTCTGCCCCCGAACGACGTGCGGACCCAACTCGCGATCCGTTCGTTCCAGATTGCGTTCTTGGCAGATCTTCTCGGGAAGATTGAAGACGATGGCCACCGGAAGGCAGTGATACTGTCGGGCCAAGGCAACTAGTGGTTTACGATCCTCGGGCCGGACGTTGGTTGCGTCTACGACCACAAGCTTGCCCTTCGCCAGCCTTTTCGCGGCGATGAAATGAAGCAGCTCGAATGCGTCCGGTGTCACGCTCTGATCATTCTCATCGTCGGCTACGAGTCCGCGACAGCAGTCGCTGCTCAGCACCTCGGTCGGCTTGAAGTGCCGGCGCGCAAACGTCGACTTCCCCGATCCGGACGGGCCTATGAGGACTACGAGGGAGAGCTCGGGGAGACTAATCATCATACTACCAAGCCTACAGCTGCCCGATGTACGCGACGGGCACGAAACGCTCAACGACGCTAACGTACTCAGAGACAAGGGCGAGACCATCGTCAAGCCTTCGGTAGCAGATCGGAGCCTCAGTACGTAGTGACGCACTTGTGATCTGCTCCGGGATATATACGGTTCGCCGCAGAGCATCAAAGTCGAATTGCTCGGTGGCACGCTTGGCGTCCGAACGTGACATCGTGCGGCCCGTACCATGCGGAAGGCAAAACATCAGTTCTTTGACACGATCCGTTGCCCGGACAATGACCATGTCATCGAGAAGATTCGAGGGGATGAGTGCGAGTTGTCCCGGCTCGACACGCTGTGACCCCTTCCGGATCAGTACGCCATCGTCGAGTTTCTCGTAGTGATTGTGATCTCGATCCAACTTCGCCACGCCGGAGTACAAGTCAATAAACTTCCCAATATGCTTTTCCGCAATCCCCAGAACTGCGTCGCGATTACTTCTGGCCCAGTCCTTTGTCTGTTCGAATTCCCGGTCAAACTCCGCCGGCCTGTCAACGAGATCGTCGACCAGTCCACTTTCCTTTCTCGAGCCGGTGTGAACGACGAGGCATACGGACTCGTCCTCATATGACGCCACTGCGTCCAGAAAATGGTTGCCAGAGCCGAGGTCGCCGAGGCCTTGATTGCGTCGAGAAGCAAGATCGGAACACAGTTCGTCCCAAGCATCTCGGAATTCCTGGTTGATAGTGTCTGAGAGGGTGAGTGACGTACGAACAATTGCGATTCCACATCCGACGTCGGACAGGGCGAACCGCCTCCAGTTAGCGACTTCCGTGAAGTAACCAGTACCTGTTGGCAGCGGGCTCTTGCCGGGGCAGGTGTCCGGTAGGCTAATAACCCGCTTCGCCGCAGCTAAAGCGTTCGCACGCTCAAGCCACCCGAAGATGACCTGATTCGGCTCAGCAGACAAGTTGATGAGCACGTCATTCATTGACATCCACATCATCCTTCCGCCCAACAAATACGCCCATCTGCGTCGGTGCCCCCACTTCCGCATCATGCGGTCCAACTGGCAAGAACCGCACCCTGTACCCAAAGCAATCAGCCACTCTTCCGGCCCACAGCTCGAATTCGCTGCGCGTCCACTCAAAACGATGGTCCTGATGTCGCAGTTTGCCGGCGGGAAGCGCCTCGAACCGTACGTTGTATTCAGCATTCGGCGTTGTCACGATAACAAGATTTGGCCTCGCAACTTCGAACAGCACGCGCTCAAATGCCGCCAGACGTGGAGAATCAAGATGCTCGATAACCTCAACAACCGTAGCTGCATCGAAACCCACCAAGCGCTTGTCGCGGTACATGAGTGACCCGTGGATCAATCTGACTCGCTCGCGTTGAAAAGCAGGTAGCCGGTCCAACCGAAGACGAGCGGCCGCCTTTTCCAAAGCCCGGTGGGACACGTCGAGACCGACAATCTCCTCGAATGCCCTGTTTTTCAGCAACTCTCGGATCAACTTGCCTTCACCACAGCCGAGATCGACGACGCGCTTCGCCCCGGCACTGCTCAAGATCGACAGAACGCTCCCCAGCCGATAATCGTTGAGGCTGATTTTCTCCTCAACCGCCTCCTCCTGTTCATCGCGGGTCTCTTCCAGCGCACCGGCCTCCGGATTCTCCTCGGCGACCAAACGGGCGATCGCCTGTCGCGCCAGACTGGGCTGGTGCTTCAGATAGCGTCGACTGATCTGCTCTCTTGCAGGATGCTCAGAAAGCCAGCCTTCACCGAAACGCAGGAGCTTCTCCACTTCATCATCGCCAACCCAATAATGCTTGTCGTTATCGAGAACCGGGATCAGCACGTAGATGTGCGTCAGCAGCTCTCTCAGCGGCCGCTCACATCGTAAGGTCACAGTGTGATAATGACTTTCCCCCCAATCTGGGAACTTCACATCCAGCGTGTGACGAAACGCTTCCACTTCGTATCCGAGCGGCTCAAATAGATCGCGCAGGATCGCCTCGCCGCCTCGACAAGGCACAACAGCAATCTGGACCTCCAGTGGCCACGCTTGATCGATCAGTTCCGGTCGGTCCTTGCATCGCCCGCCTAGCGCCGAACCAAAAACCTGCGCGATGGCAACACTCAAGAACGACGATGCCACGTAGGGTCGGTCATTCACATACTGATCGAGCGTACCTCGATCCCCCTTCGGCCCTCGCCGGTTCCTCACCATGCCAACCGGATCAACATCGAGCAGCAAGGCTGCCGTGCAGCGACGGTCATCAGCTTCGGGATAGAAAACGTGGGCACAGCCGAACGACAGTTCGAACTTCTGGCACTTGCCCGGGTGTTTGTGGAGCAGGTAACCAAGGTCCGTAGCGGGTGACCGGGTTGTAGTGATCGTCAGAAACATCGCTCAATCTTACACCAATGACGTTCGCAGCAAAGGTCTTCCAATAGGCGATTATCGCTATTATCAGATATACCGCAACCAACACAGACAGTGCTCTTTCATACGAATCACACTCCAACTTCGCGTTGCACGCGGTACACACCGAAGGACGATCGCGCAGATATGTCGTGCAAGCAGTCGGCCCGATGACATCATCCTGACCACGATTCGGAAGTAGCGATACGCAAAAACCCAGAACGACTGCCGGCCCAAGATCAGCCATCCGCACCACGCTGAGCTCAGTATTGAACACCCTCTCACAGCCATCCCCAAGATCCGATCGTTATCGAACAACAACTCGGATCGGTCATCGCAGTCACGAGCGGTCCCGACAGCCACACTAAGTGGACGGTAAGCGAAACGGCCGACCGCGGCAATGGTATGAGCAATGAGCCCTACCTGCGACATCAGCAACACTCTCATGATTCATTTACCATCTGAGCACCATATTGTTATTACCACATCAGTTGCGAACGGCAGACGTAACACATGTGATCGTCTTAGGTCGAGAGCTGGCCCATCGCCTCATTGGCTTCAAAGGAAGCTGGTTGTCGCACACAGCACATACAGTCTTGTGTAACGAATAAGCACAACGAACCAGAATAACGGTTTTATCCAAACATGTATCACAAAAGATGAAGAGCAAAGCATCGGCTCGCAAACACCCTTTCAGAGAGCCGCCCTCAGGTGGCCAACTCCCAGAACGCACTTGACGAATCTTTGCTGCGCTTCTCCTGGTTTCCACAAACTACGCTCTTACACGCACAACGCAACCTGGGGGCGATTCACGGTCAACCTCAAACTCTACATCCAGGAACTCTTTGATAACTTCGATGTTTGTTTTGGCATGCCGAGAGAGTCCAAGTGTGCGGAACGCGCCGCCACCAGCTAGTGCGAGGGGGATCAGCAGCTGGTCCGTCAGATACTCACCCACCGCAGCGCCCTTCGACAGGTATCGCCGCGCTTCCTGCACAGCCTTGTCGGCAACAGCCTCTGCCGGAACTCGTCTCTCGCCAAAACCAGTAAACACCTCAGTCAGGTGCTCGCATTCGACATCGATGGTCACGACATTCCCCGGCCCGCGCGAGCCAGCAATCTCCTCGACAACAAGGTTGTCTTCAGACAGCTGCATCTTCTTGGCAATCACGCGTAACTCTCGCTCCGCTATATTGCGGTGCAGGTGAGCCACTTTGGCCATCGCTATCACACGCTTTGTTTCACCGCGATCGAGCAGCTCTATCGGAGCCAGCTCCGTTGTTGGGTTAATGCCTACGTGAAACTCACCGCCTCCGGCCGGATAGAAACCGGGGCGAACAAGCATCGCGTCGACAACCGGGCCCATACGATTCACCAACGGAAGGAAAGCCTTAACCAAAAAGTCAAACGGCGGAGCCCAGGGATTATGCGTGCCACCCTCGAGCCGAAGCGTCGAGACGCCCGAGGCACACAGCAGCGCCGGCAGGACTGTCTGCAGCACCAAAGTGGCACTGCCTGCCGTCCCCACGGCAAAATGATACTCATTCGGGCAAACCTCATTGGGTTCAAACGTCAGTCTTGTGCTGTGTAAGAACGCACCGGCTACTCTTGCGTTCCCTACATCCGTCGCCGCATTGACGGCCGTGAGGTGTTGCCGCATCAGCCCGGGCTTCTTACGTCCGGCGCGGATATTCGTGATCGTAAATGGCTTGCCCGTGACGAGCGACAACGCCAATGACGACCGCAGAACCTGTCCGCCACCCTCGCCTTGTGAACCATCTATTGTAATCATAGGTCTCGCCACTAATGGAACTCGCGAAACGCGTCGGTGTCAATTCGGCCAATGAATGCACATCCATACGAACGCGGCGAACTAACATCCGTTGCTACAGGTCGCTGCAACCGGCCATCGCCACACTCTGCTGTGGCAGAAAATTCCAACCATCAGTCATCCGCCTCGTCTGCATCCTTGATTACAAACCGCGCACGCAGCTTCGCGACCGTCGTCGCCAAGCCAGCTAACTCGACTGAGTTTACCACCTCGCCGAAATCCTTGTAGGCGGCTGGGGCTTCGTCTTTCGGGTACTGCCGGCAGTTGGTCAGGATATCCTCAGCATCAAGCTCTTTGTCCACAGTCTGCTGATCCAGTGAGCGTATCGCCTGCTTTCGCCCGATCTGTCGCCCCGCTCCATGGTTGATGCTAAAACAACTCTTCTCCGCCCCTTGCTCAGCCACCATGACTAGCGATCCGGCGGTCGGATTTCCCGGCAGGAGGATCGGGTGGCCGGTAGCATGGAATGGCGTTTTCTTCAACGAGTGGTGTTTGGCTGGGAAGGCACGCGTCGCTCCCTTGCGATGCACCCACATTTTGCGATTGTCGATGATCTCTTCGCGGGCGATATTGTGACTGATGAAGTACACAAGAGTTCCACTCGTGCCCGGCAAGACCTCCTGAAAAGCCTCCAGAACTAACGCATTTATAAGCAAGTGGTTTACGGTGGCGAAATTCGCGCCCAACGCCATATCATCCAAGTAGGCATCAGCTTCTGGTGATCCCAATGGTGCATACACAAGGTGGCGATCGCCAGCCGGAATAGGAATACCCCAAGTCTCGAACTTCGCCCCCAATGAGCGGAATTGCGCCGTCGCAAGATGGTGCCCGAATCCTCGCGATCCACAGTGCGAGAGGAAGGCGACGTGCTCATTCAATAACCCAAACACCTTCGCACAAAACTGCGCGCGACTGGAGTCGGATACTTGCACAACCTCGCACTCACCAAAATGGTTGCCGCCACCGTATGAGCCGAGTTGACGAATCTTCTCATCAAAGTTGGCGAATGCACCTCCATGTATCAACCAATCGAGACGTGCCGCAAGCGCATCGCGTGTTCCGTCATGCCCCCTGTGAAATGCATCTTCACATCGCTCCGCCCACGCTGCTGGTATTCCAAGGGCATCACATACTCGTGGGGAAACGCCCTCAACAACCACCCTTCGGCCAAGTGCTGCGGATACAGGTCTCGACTTAGGAACGCTACGCTGACCCCGACCGGCTCCAGTGGGCGTACGCTCGCAAATCGCTTTGATGAGAGCTCTTCGAGTAGGCCTGTCCTCAATTGCTCCAGCAGGTACATCGAGTTGGAGCAGGCTCATCGAACACTTGATGTCGACTCCCACTGGCCCCGGGTAGATATGGCTCGGCGACGCGAGTACACATCCAATCGGCGCGCCGTATCCAACGTGCGCATCGGGATTGAGTACAACCTGCGCAACCCCTGGTGCAGCAGCTGTCTTACGTGCCTGGCGAAGGCACGTATCATCGAACGTAGCACGAATCGCGGGTGTCCCAATGACGGTTACCGGCTTGGACTTTCCACCACGAACGGGAAGTATGCCCGTCGCATCCCCGGTCTCTACGATGCTGTCGGAACTCTGCGGCTCAACCGTCATCTGATGGCTCCTCTTAACACTGAAAGGAAACTACGGCGACACGTATTAAGAAACGACTGCCCGATGCTCCATCCTAAGCTCCCGCGTGAGCGGGCCAGGTATCGCACAACGGCTCCAGTGGCTCGCACCTGATCCTCCGAGGAAAGACAGCGTGGCAAGGATGAGCGAAGGTCTCCGGCTCGCGCTATGAGACGTGAATCGAATGTGTACGCCGGAGACAGCTCATCATTAGCCGCGGCCGGAATGAAGCAGCCAGCGATTGACTGGAAAAGCATCTTGTTTGCCATGATCACACCTCCGTAAGACAAAGAGCTCCGTAGCTAGCAGCGGAAACATAGATCACGGGCTGTGCCAGTGTTGCCGGACCGGCACGAAATGCCTGGAAGACGTTGTGGCGTAATGACTTAAGGCCTGAGATGTGTGGAAGAGTTGTTCCGAAGACACCGTGATTCGCGGAATTCGCTATACGCGACGCTATACGTTTATAATGATGGCTATGAACAAGCGTGTCGTCATCGGCCTGCTCGGCCCCGTACTCGACGGACGGCTAACCGCTGAGCGCTGGGAAAACTAGCGTCCGACGGTTTCGGTCTGTCAGCACGAAGATCTGATCGTCGACCGCTTTGAGCTCATCCACCAACCGCGGCACGAACGCTTGGCGGAAATCGTGGCAAGCGATATTCGGGCAGTGTCACCCGAAACGGATGTGGTCCATCGCCTCGTCGACTGGAGCGACCCATGGGATTTTGAGGATGTATTTGCGTCGCTGCACGATTTCGCCCGCGATTACCCATTCGACACCGACCACGAGGAGTACCTGATCCACATCACCACCGGCACGCACGTCGCGCAGATCTGCCTGTTTTTGCTTACCGAGTCGCGACACCTGCCCGGCAAGCTGCTCCAGACGTCACCGCCGCCCAAGAAGCGGAAAGCGTCACCGGGCGAGTACCGCATCATCGACCTGGACCTCTCGCGTTACGACCGACTGGCGTCGCGCTTCGCGCTGGAGCATCGTGAAAGTCTCACATTCCTGAAATCGGGCATCGAGACGCGGAACCGACGGTTCAACGCCATGATCGAGCAGATCGAACGCGTTGCCCTACGCTCCTCCGCACCTATGCTGTTGATGGGACCAACAGGGGCAGGCAAATCCCATCTTGCAAGACAGCTATATGAGTTGAAAGCGGCACGCAAGCTGATCAGTGGTCCGTTTGTAGAGGTCAACAGCGCAACACTGCGTGGTGAGGCGGCCATGTCTACGCTATTCGGGCACACGAAGGGCGCGTTCACTGGTGCCGTGCAGGCTCGAACGGGGTTGTTGCGCAAAGCCCACTCCGGAATCCTGTTTCTGGACGAAGTCGGCGACATGGGGCTGGACGAGCAGGCGATGCTGCTCCGCGCCCTCGAGGAGAAACGCTTTTGGCCGGTTGGTGCTGATCAGGAAGTAGAAAGCGATTTTCAGCTGCTGGCCGGCACCAACCGGGACCTGCACGCCGACGCGCAAACCGGCCGCTTCCGTGATGACTTGCTGTCGCGTATCAGCTTGTGGATCTTTCAGTTGCCCGGCCTGGCTGAGCGGCGTGAGGACATCGAGCCAAACATCGATTACGAGTTGGAAAACTTCACACGCCGCACAGGGCATCACGTTACGTTCAACAAGGAAGCACGCGAATACTTCCTGCGGTTCTCACAGTCAGCTTTCGCTCCGTGGACGAACAACTTCCGCGACCTGAATGGCGCTATCACACGCATGGCGACCCTGGCGAACGGTGGGCGAATCTCCGTCGACACGGTTGGCGAGGAGATCGAACGTCTGAAGATGATCTGGCGACCAGATTTCGATGACTCAGGCAGCGCCTTGCTGCAGCGAATCCTGGATTCCGATCAGCTCGACCAACTGGATCGCTTCGACAAAACTCAACTTGCTGACGTACTGAGTGTATGCGAGGGCTGTCACACCCTGTCAGAGGCCGGCCGAGTGCTGTTCGCAGCTTCACGCAAACGGCGCAAAATGGCCAACGATGCCGATCGATTAAGAAAATACCTAGGCCGCTTTGGAATCCAGTGGGCGGACATCAAAGAAACGTCACGGCCTGTTTAACCTTGTCAAACAAGCAGCATCCCGTCACGCCACGTGCCACCGGTGATCGGAAATCTGCAGCGTTATGAGCCCAATCGCAGCGTCAAACACCAATACTCCATCGGAAAACCGGGCTTCAGACACTGCACTCGAATCGAGCGGACTCTAATAAGCAAGCAATACTCCCGCACGGCTCATCAACTCGCCTCGCCATCGATTGAGAGCAGCCACGGAATCCCCTCGTGTTCCACACTGTTTAAGCATGACCATATGCAACAAGCCCTTGCCAAGGTGCTCCGCAAATCGCCTTGCGGATCGCTTGCGCGAAATACGCTCAACGCTGCAGGCGGATGTTTCCCGCTATCTTCTCGAATCCTCAGGAGATAGTGAAATCGCCAACTTCTCATCTATCATCTGCAACTCCAGGTCAGCGACTCTGAGCATGAGTTCCAGAGAATGCAAATGAACTTCATTCGTGCTCAACTCCGACTCGGGAATCACTCCACGCGAATGCAATTCTTCCACTCGCTGATACTGTTTTTTTGTGTTCTCAAGCTGCCGAGCGATGACTTGACGCTGAACGTTGGCCACAACGCGCATACCCCGTAGCTCAACCTCCAACTGAGATAGTCTTCCAATAAGAAACTCCCGTCGTAGGGCAATGCGTTCATCGACCGCCCTAAGCTGCAAAGCCAACGCGTCGATCTCGCACTGCATTGCCTCGCGCTCTGAGTCAGGGCCCACCACCCGCTTACTCCTGTCCTGAAGTTGCGCTAGCCGCTCGCCCATTGGAATGCGTTCTAACTCAAGACGCTCACTCACGAAATCTCGCCCGGCAACCAGCGAAACGCCAAGAGAGTCATTCGGAGATTTCCCAGACAACTGGACCTCCTCCAGGTTGAGCATCTGAATTCTGCTGTCACTTTCTGCGTGACACAAGTCCAGCTCAACTCCCTCCATCTCAGACCGATTGACCAGCCCCTCGTCAAAAAGTACGCCAATATGTTGAGCGCGCTCTTGGACATGCTGTAGCTTGACAGCAGCAAGCTCGCAGAAGATCTCCGCCTTGGCAATAAGCAGCTCCGCATTTGCAGAATTCCAACCTCGCGTCACCGCATAAGTGGCCGCCCCGCCAAGGAACATGGAAACCAACCCAACAACCACAGACCCCTTGATAAACAGCCCTCTTCGCGGCCCGGGAACACATCTCCCATCTAAGGAAACCTGGCGGCGCTGAGCTGAACAGATTTCCCACTCCAGGGCCCGGACAAACTCTGGATCGGGCAGATGGCTGGTAGTCATGACATCTTCTCCTCTTCGATGTAACTTTCCAACTGCTTCCGAAGTGCCTTTCTCGCTCGACGCAGACGGCCCTCCACGGCGCGCTCCGAAATGCCGGATTCGGCAGCGATCTCACGTGTCTGTTTTCCATCAATATGGAATCGCTCCAGCAATGCCGAATGTCTCCTTGGAAGCCGAGCGAGACCCCAGTAAACAAGAGCGGCGGCATCCACATCATCAATCGTCTGCCCTTCGATGAAACGATCGAGACGGACCGAATCCAGTGAGCCCGGTAGGCGGCGACGATAGTGGTTAACTATAAGATTCCTGGCCACCGTCTTTAACCAGGCAAGCGGTGCATTGGGTATATTACCATCTCTCCAGGCATGCACTGCACGCAAGTAGGTCTCTTGAGTAATGTCTTCGCACAGACTTCGGTTGGCGGCCACACGACGGGAAACGTACTCATATAGCGGCGATACGGTCTCGCGATACAATGTCGGAATGTCTGCTTTCCTGCTCCCGCCATCAACCTCGCACATTTAGCCTCTCCTCGTACGAAATCACCGACACATTGCCGCCTACACAATAGTGACACACAACGTGTGGCAATCCCACGCTCTGAGAAAAGTTTTTCGCTCCCAGCCGCAACCAGAATTCGGCACCCGCACCTGCAACAAAAATCGCCCGGCCGCCAGCCCCATGACAGGACAGCGACCGGGCGATTCATAACTGTTTACCAAAGACCTGGAGCGCTCCCCCTCCAATCGCAGCATCTAACAACAAAAGTCCACCGGACAGCACCGAGGGCCAGACGCCGCACTTGAGTAGAGCCTACTCTAGCCGGCGCTCAACAGGCCACCTCGCAGATAAATAGCCAGCTGCGCATCCGAGAATGGTGTGCCGGAGACCGCAGAACCATTAGCTCGTTTAAGCACACCCGTAGTAAAATCGACGTCGACTTCCTCGCCATCCTTGATACCGGAAGCTGCGACCGGACTGTACATGATGGGCATGCCGGCGTTAATGGCGTTGCGTTCGTAGATGGCGCCAAAAGACTCGGCGATCAGGACTGACACTCCGAGCGTTTTGAAACAATCCACCGCCTGCTGCCGAGAACTACCGCAGCCGAAGTTCTTACCGGTAATGACTATATCTCCAGGCTGGCACTTCTTGGCAAAATCCTCCCATCCTTCGAGGTTGTCGAACGTGTACTGCCCCATCTGTGCAGGATCGGTAATAGTGAGGTAGCGATTGTGATAAATCATATCCGTGTCGATGTTGTCCTTATTGATCACCCAACACCGTCCCCTGACCTTTGTAGGCACAGCTGATGATGAACACGTGCAGGAACAACAAGAAGTCGCGGCTGCCTTCTCGGCAGCAGCAACAGCGTATTCCACCGGCTTGTCGGGAATGGCGTCACACGTAGCAATCACGCCGGCGATAGCGCTGGCTGCCGCAGTCTCCGGCGAGGCTAGATAAACGCTGCCCTTTCCTTGTTTACCTGGGAAATTCCTATTGCCTGTACTCACTGTAATCTCGCCAGGACCGTTCTGACCTACCTGTCCGGCCGCACAACCAGCGCAACCGGCATTACTCAAAAGTGCACCGGCCTCTTTAAAAATACTCACTAATCCGTCATCGAGCATCCGTTGCCAGATAGCGTCAGTAGCCGGAACAATCTTCAATACGACGCCCGGTGCCACGTGCCGCTCCTTTAACACCTGGGCGGCGGCAAGAAAATCCTCGTATCGGCCGTTTGTGCATGAACCTATAAAAACCGAATCAACTTTCGTACCGGATACCTCCGATACAGGCACAACATCATCAGGATGGGCTGGCCGGGCAATCATTGGCTGCAGATCGGATATGTCGATCTCAATACTGTCGGCGTACTCGGCGTCAGCGTCAGCGTAAACCGGCTCCACCTTCCTATTCGCAACCCTCTCGCAGAAAGCGATCACGTCCTTATTCGGCGGGAAGATGATGATTATCCCACCCATCTCTGTACACATCGAGGAAAGAGTCATGCGGCCTGCCACATCCAATGTGTCAATGTACGGACCGTAAAACTCGGCAGCCACACCCAGCAAACCGTTAGCACCAAAATGCTTACACATAGCCAACGCAATATCCTTGGCACCAGCGTTCGCAGAAGGCATTCCTCTAAGCTGAACTCGAACAGTGGCGGGCGTTTTGAACCACACTTTCCCCTTGGCAAAAGCATGGGCAATATCCTGATCCCCCATACCCTGCCCGAAAGCGCCGATCGCACCCATGATGTTGGCATGAGAGTCCGTCGAAACAAGAATCTGCCCCGGGCCGACAAGACCTTGCTCGATCGCAATATGAGTTCCGATACCAGCATTAATATCGTAAACCTTTATGCCAGTCTGCCGAGCGAAAATGCGGCAGATCTGCTGGTTCTCGGCATACTTCTGATCCGAGCCACCTGGATTGCAGTCGAAAGTGAAAAACGTCTTGGATGGATCATCAATGGCCAATCCATGATCGCGAATATTCTTGACCACGTTGGCGCCACCGAAATCCCGGGCAATCCGGGCGTCAATGCCTACATCTACTATATCACCGGGCTTGGCGTTGCGACCGGCGTGCTTGCTTACTATTTTCTCAACAATCGTCATGCCCATAACATCCTCCCGGAGATCCGCCGGATCTCCCGACCGTTAATTCCTTTACTTTTTCCCCATGTTCCGGTTATGCACTGTCGGTTACTCTATGAGAGTACCGTTTTCCTTCATTACCAGAGGATTGAACGTAGCGAAATCGGCCTGGTGAATCAGAACAGTCTCCAAAACCTGTGGCCGACCATCACCCTCCTTCGCGTGACAAGCAATAGTATTCAAAACCTCATCCGCCAAACCAACCTCATAGGCAACGGCCGTCCCCGAAATCGGATGCCGGGCGCACTTGCCGGAGCGACTCTTACGAAAACTGCCCTTCTCATCGCGCTCAAACTCCAGAAGTTTGCCAACGTCGTGCAGTAGACCGCCGGCAAGTAGACGATCATAGTCGATCCTGTAAGGCATCTCGCGGTAAACAGACTCTTGAGCTTTAGCCAACTCATAAGCACCTTTGGTCACCGCAAGCGTGTGTTCGATGAAGTTCACCCCCCTAACGTTTGTAAGTAGCGTGAATGGCATACTCCTCAGATCATCCACGCTCCTCCAGCCTCCTCGCTCACACGCAAGCACCCATGTCTCCACAACCTTACCACGCAATTCGCCATCGCCTATCAGCTCAAGCATGTCCTTAAACAACGTCTCTATGTCACTTTTAGTGATCATCTGCCTTTTCTCCGTGTTCCGTCTGCCGCTTGCGCGGTACTACGCGGCTACGTCGCCGAAATCCGTATTCATTGCCAATCAAACCTTCTTTCGCAAGAGGCGGCCACACTCTGCCCCGCCTCCGGAAAGGGCATATCATATTCAAACTTGAGCCCACTGCCATACGCGGCGTCCAGATTCAGCGTCTGTCGTGTACTTGCGACCGATCCCTTCACAAAGCTCCTCTGCTTTACAGACAACCGCCTTCTCTAATCCCCTTGGACGAAGCGGTAACATTGCTCACTCGACCGCAGCAACAGTCACTACAGCTAGATGATTATCTGCCTGTCGATCACCACATTTTCCCACTCACTTGGCAGCCCCATCCCGATCAATGAACTATCCCCACTCCCCAACTCCGGTACCTACACAAACAAATCGCTTGATTTGTCAGACGTTCTCGGGGACGATGAGGTGTGGCACGGACAAAAAAGAGCAAAGCGATTCAGGATGACGATATCATGAAATATGATTCGGTGATTTCGGGCGGAACTGTTGTCACAGCCGAAGGCCAGAGAAAAGTCGACGTGGCCATCAAGGGCGAGCGCATCGTCGGCGTAGGCAAAGGACTGGCCAAGAGTGCCACCAATGGAGCCACTATTGTAAACGCATCCGGAAAGTACGTGATTCCGGGCGGGATTGATGTTCATACCCATCTGGAGCTTCCTTTCTGCGGAACAGTCTCCTCCGATGACTGGAATACCGGCACACGCGCAGCGGCAAGAGGTGGAGTCACCACTCTCATCGATTTCGCTATTCCCTACGGCAAAGATTCCCTGCAAGATGCGTTTCACAAATGGATGGCCAAGGCCAAGGATAAGGCGTGCATCGACTACTCATTCCATATGTGCATCACCGATTGGGATAAACAGGGAAAGGAATTGCCCAAACTGATTAAGATGGGATGTCCATCCTTCAAACAATTCATGATATACGAATCACAGGGATGGCAGTCCGACGATCGAGCCCTGTTCCTGGCACTGGAAGCTGGCAAGAAGCATGGAGCCATGATAATGGTCCACGCTGAGTCAAGTAAGGTACTCGATGAGCTAATCGCTCGGCATCATAAACCACAGCTCATGAAGAAGTATGGTGCCCGGCTGCACACCATGACTCGCCCGAACGTTACTGAATACGAAGCAATTCAGAGGGCCGTTACCTGGGCAGAGGTCACCGGTGGGTGCTTGTTTGTCGTACACATGTCAACCAAAGAAGGTGCGGACATCATCAAAGCCGCTCGGTCTCGTGGAGTGAAGGCTTTCGCAGAGACATGCGTGCAGTACTTGGCTTTGGACGATTCTGTATTCTCCAAGAAGGACGGGCACCTGTATGCGACCTGTCCGCAGATCAAGAAGAAAGAGGACTCGGCTCGCTTGTGGCAAGGCCTGCGATCCGGCGAAGTGTGCAACATCTCCACCGATACGTGCTCTTTTGACCGCAAGCAAAAAGGAATGTGGAAGGGGGATTGGACGAAAATCCCCATGGGCATGCCTGGGCTAGAAACGATGTTGCCCGTCATCTATACGCGCGGTGTACTGCAAAACAAACTGACTATGCGGCAGTTCGTAGCCAAGTGCTGCACTAACCCGGCCAAAGTCATGGGGTTATACCCAAAGAAGGGAACAATAGCAGTCGGCAGCGACGCAGACGTCGTAGTCTTTGATCCGCAGAAAAAGATAAAAGTCGATCATGCCAAAATGGAAACTAATACGGACTGGAGTCCGTTCCAGGGATGGCTTCTCGCGGGCTTCGCTCAAATGACCTTCTCGCGCGGTCGACAGATCGTAGATAACTACAAGTTCATAGGTGAAAACGGCTGGGGCCAATGGCAACGGCGCAGCAACGTGGGACAACTGTAATCATTGCGTTTCCCGAAACACTGCTTCATGTAACTCAATGATTCGAACTAGCAGTCCCGCTGTATGCGCCGGCATGCACATGCACTTACAATCGGAGGCTTACAATGACCACAATCATGAACGGTGAATTCAAACTGCAGAAAGCCGTGGAGGAGGCCGGCCGGTGCCTGCTGTGCCATGAAGCGCCCTGCAATACCGGCTGCGGAGCTACCAGCGAACCTGCCGAGTTCATATTCCGGCTGCGCTTTGGCGACATAAAAGGAGCAGTTCGCGCGCTGCGCCAGCGCAATATCCTCGCGGCATGCTGCGCTAGGGTCTGCCCAACCTGCCGATTGTGCGTGGACGGTTGCTCTCGCTCAGGAATAGACGAACCCATTCGTATTGCCGAATTACAGGCATTCCTAACCGACTACGAAATGGAGCACGGCATACAAGTACTGGAAGCCCCCAAGCCAGGTAATCGCCAGGTTGCAGTAATCGGCTCCGGCCCTGCAGGACTATCCGCCGCCGCAGCATTGGCGATGAAGGGTTACAAAGTCGTTGTACACGAAAAGATGAACGAACCTGGTGGCCTGTTACGCTATGGAATCCCAGAGCATCGTCTTCCGTCGGCTGTGCTCGATTTCGAAATAGGGCTTATCAAGAAGCTGGGCGTGGAATTCACGTGTGGCTCCCATTTCGAAAAAGCCGGGGATGTGGAAAACCTCCTGAAGAACGGATTCGATGCCGTGTTTCTCGCGCCCGGTTGTGATGCTCCCTGCAGACTGAACCTGAATAACCAGTTGCAGGGCGTCGTGGCTTGGGATGACTTCCTCCGTCAAAGCAAGAATGAGGCCGACAAGAAGAAACTCCAACAGGAACTGAAAGGCAAGCGAGTAGTAGTAGTCGGCGGCGGATCTGTGGCGATGGACTGCGCCATGGTCGCCAAGAAGATGAATGCTGAAAGAGTTTACGCCGTGTCACTCGAAGCCATGGAAGAACTTCCTGCTGACGTCGAAGAGAAGAAAGGAGCCTTCGAGGAGGGCATCCGCTTCCGACCGAACTGCCGCATTACTGAAATACTCGGCAAGAACGGCCGCGTAACACAGGTCCAGGGAGTCGAGATCGCCTGGAAAGTGCCCGGCCGGTTTGTCCCGGACAATGCAAAAGACGTTCCCGATACGCAGTTCTCTATACCCGCCGACATTGTCGTAGAAGCTATCGGGGCCGGCGTTTCCGCAACAACGAAAACAGTCTTAGGGAATATCATTAGCAGCGCCGATGGGCGACTCGAAACGGCATCGGAAACGATGCAAACCTCCGACCCACGCATCTTTGCCGGCGGCGACATCACCGCAGTAGGCAAAACAGTCGCCTCATCAGTGAAGGATGGAAAAAAAGCAGCCGAGGCTATAGCAGAGGCATTCCCAATTTCATCCAAAGCCCCGGCCATTAGACGAAACTGCCCAAGCCTGGAAATCGATTACTGCGGTGTTCGTTTCCTCAACCCTCTCTGTCTCTCATCATCTCCAGTCGGCAACACAGCCGAAATGGTGTCAAGAGCTTTTGATGCTGGCTGGGGGGGCGCTGTCTTCAAGACCCTGAACCTGGAGCGCGATTACGAAATCATCGATCCGACACCTCGGCTCAATGCCCTACATCACGGAAGCCAGCGATTCATCGGACTGCAGAATATCGAAATGGTCAGCGAACGCCCCTTTAAGCAAAACCTTATGGACATAGCCTGCCTGAAAAAGAACTACCCCAATCGAGTGCTGATTGTCAGCATTATGGGATACTCTGATGAAGGATGGCGCGAGCTTGCACAGGGCGCGGCCAATGCAGGGGCCGACATGCTGGAATTGAACTTCTCCTGTCCACAGATGGCCGTGGAGGGAGCAGGACACAAAATCGGACAAGCCTTCGACATGCTCGAAAGATACACAAGAGTAGTCAAGGAGTGTGTAGATATTCCGGTAATCGCCAAGATGACGCCCAACATCACTGATATGCTTCCTCCCGCACTGGCGGCCAAGAGAGGAGGAGCGGATTCCATCTCGGCCATCAATACCGTGCGCGCTATCACCGAGGTCAACCTGGACACTTTTGCTCCCATGCCCACGATACAAGGCCGTGGTTCGATCAGTGGCTACTCCGGTCCGGCGGTCAAGCCCATCGCTCTGCGATTTGTGGCCGAGCTCGCTGCCAACAAAGAGCTGAACCTACCCGTCTCCGGTCTGGGGGGAATCGTCACTTGGCAGGACGCCGCCATGTTCCTCCTCATGGGCGCATCCAACCTGCAAGCAACAACATCCATCATGCGCTACGGATATCGCGTAGTGGGTACCATGTGCAGCGGATTGGAAGACTATCTGGAATCCAAACAGTGTAGGTCCCTCCAGGAGATAGTTGGCCGCGGACTTGATGTACTGGCAGACCCCTCTGAGCACCATCAGTCCAAGCATGTAGTCTCAAACGTCAACAAAGACAAATGCATCGGATGCGGTTTGTGCCATATTGTCTGTCATGACGGGGCCAACCAGGCAATGAACTTCGACTGTGATCACCGCAAAGCGGAAGTGGACCAGGATCGCTGCGTCGGATGCCTCTTATGCAAACACGTCTGCCCCGTTTGGGATTGTATCTACACAACCGAGATAGACGGACCGATCGCCGGAGGAATGCACAAGGATGCTATGGAGTTCCCAAATAACTAGCCCGGTCATCGCATCAGCCTTTTCGGCGAATGCTGTAACCTGTTAGACGAAAGGAGACTATGCGCAATAGGCGCCCTGCACACGAATAGAGACTCCTCCAACTACTATCCGAAATGAGAATCGAAAGAAGGCATTCCAGCCCCAACAGGCGGGAATGCCTTCAGTATTTCCGTATTCATCAACCAGCCGTTTGCTCTGAAACATTACTCGTCCAAGCGTAGCGTCAACCGACAGGCAAGACCGGGCATCAGACGCTACACTTGAATAGAGCTTGCCTAAGGCATCTCGCCCAGAACTACATCCAGCGTGGAAACGAGGAAGTCGGCGTCATCGTTCTTCAAACACATGGGCGGCTTAATTCGCAGCACATTGCCATAAAGCCCGCCTTTTCCTACAAGCAAACCTCGATTCTTACACCTCTCGAAGACCTCCGCAGTTTCCGCAGTAGCCGGCTCCTTCGTCTGCCTGTCCTTCACCAACTCCACGCCCAGCATCAGGCCCATACCGCGAACGTCACCAATCAGCGAATGCTCCTCCTGCAAAGCGGAAAGCCCATTCTTCAAGTATGTACCCACCTCAAGTGCGTTCTTCTGAATGCCCTCCTCATCTATCACTTCCAGAGTCGCCAAACCGTGAGTGACTGATACAGGATTACCGCCGAACGTGTTGAAGTGGATGCGATTGCTCATCATCTTGGCAATTTCCGGACGTGTAATACAATTACCGAGTGGAGCTCCATTGCCAATCCCCTTGGCCATCGTGACTATATCCGGCGTCACCCCCCAATTCTCAAACCCCCAGAACTTCGTCCCCGTTCGCCCGAACCCAGTCTGCACTTCATCGGCAATGCACAAACCGCCATACTTGCGAACAATGTCGTAGACTACTCCGAAGAACTCGGGCGGCGGCACCACGGTGCCACCCACTCCCTGAATCGGCTCGGCTATGAAACAGGAAACTTCGCCACACGTCTCGTAGCGAATAGTGTTCTCAATATCATATGCACACTTCATACTGCAATTTGGATATTCCAATCCAAAGGGGCAGCGATAGCAGTACCCCGGTGTCGCATGCTTCACATTCACACAAGAGGATGACTTGAACTTCCATGTACCGTGCGCCGTCAGCCCCATGGCCGCCTGAGTGCCCCCGTGATAGCAGTTACGCAACGCAACAATATCATGATTGCCCGTAAACTCTCTTGCACACAGAATGGCCACCTCATTGGCCTCGCTGCCGGAGTTGGTAAAGTAACTCTGACTCAAACCACTTCCCGCCGGCATGTGCTCGGCCATCTTCTTGCCATACAAACCGATAGTCGGGTGAATGTATATGGTCGTCGTGTGCTGCAAAGTCGCAGTTTGCTTGAGAACCTTCTCGACCACCTTCGGATGACAATGCCCCACCGATACGGTCACAATTCCGGCGAATGCATCAAGATACTGACGTCCCTTTTCGTCCCACAAGTACTGCATGTGCCCTTCGGCAATAAGCAATGGTTCCTTGTAGTAGGTCAGTAGTCCAGGGGTGAGGTACTGTTGCCGAAGAGCTATCGCCTCTTCCCGAGATGGGCCGGCATAAGGGCTGGGTGAATGCGTCGACTTGGGCAACGCAACCGGCTCACCCGTCGACGGCGTGGTTCTGGTAGTTGACATTCTCTGGTCCTTTCCTTGTTTCGCCCCGGTTCTTCACCGCGGATATTTGCAGTGGCATATTCTCCTTATTGGCCCTTTACCACAAGAGTGGATCATACAGATCCGGACGCCGGTCACGGAAGAACTGCCAGGTATTGCGCACTTCACGGATCATATCGAAGTCCATGTCAGCCAGAACAATGTCGTCGCCGTTCCGACAGCCTTCAGCCACCAACTGGCCACGAGGATCACAGAAATAACTTTGCCCGTAAAACTCGCCGATCTCCCAAGGCTTCTCTACTCCAGGACGGTTGATTGCCCCGATGAAATACTGATTGGCAACAGCATGAGCCGGCTGTTCCAGTTTCCACAAATACTCCGACAAGCCGGCCACAGTTGCCGAAGGGTTGAAAACAATCTCTGCACCGTTCAGCCCCAGACATCGCGCCCCCTCGGGAAAATGACGATCGTAGCAGATATACACCCCGACTTTCCCAATCTTCGTATCGAATACCGGATAACCAAGATCGCCAGGCTTGAAGTAAAACTTCTCCCAGAAGCCAGGGGCACAATGCGGAATATGTGTCTTTCTATACTTGCCCAGATAAGTTCCGTCGGCATCGATCACTGCTGCCGTGTTGTAATAAACGCCGGCAAGATCCTCCTCATACATCGAAACAACAAGCACAATCCCGTATTTCTTGGCAAGATCACACATAAGTTTGGTCGTGGGACCGTCGGGAATCGGCTCAGTAATATCATACCACTTAGGATCCTGCTCCGCGCAGAAATACGGACCGTAGAACAACTCCTGCAAACATACGACCTGGGCTCCCTTGTCCGCGGCTTTGCCGATGAGATCAACGTGCTTGTCGATCATCGCCTTCTTGACCTTCTGCACACCCGACTCAACGGGCTCACAAAGGGTTGCCTGGATCAATCCTCCTCGTACTATCCGTGGCATGGTGAAGCTCCTTGCGCAAGTGAACAACTGACAAATGCGGCAGTACTAGCGGTACCCCGGCTGCGCCCGAAGCCCGGCTGCGTACCGTCGAACCTACCATTCTACCCAGACCGTGCGATTGGGGGAAGAATGTACAACCCTTTTTGTGCCACACCTGGAATCTTCACCCAATCACTTCGCCTTGAGGTATGGAGTTGCACGATGCAGTCGCGTATACTTGCTCTGCAATTTTCTGAACAAGTTACAAGCGTTTGGATGACAAAAACTGTCAGTGAGGCGAAGCAATGGCTGCAGAAAAATGGATCAACGGTGCGGGCAAGACCCGCTTTCTATGTAACGGAGAGTGGCAGGATAGCTCGTCGACCAGAGAGGGTAAGCTGTACAACCCCTCGACCGGCGGCGTAATCGGAAGCGTCCCCTTCTGCACACCCGATGAAGTTGAACAGGTAATTCAGGCAGCAGCAAACGCCCTGCCGCCATGGTCGCAAACACCTGTCGTGGAACGCGCCCAAATCATTTTCCGTTTTAGAGAGCTACTAAAACACAACACTAACGAGCTGGCCGCACTGCTGACTCGTGAACATGGAAAGACCTTGGCCGAATCGCGAGCATCCGTCCAGCGCGGCGTCGAAATGGTTGAGTTTTCCTGCGGCATCCCCAGTCTGATTATGGGGCAGTGCGTGCAAAACATCGCTCGCAACGTAGATTGCGAAACGATAAGACACCCCGTTGGCGTCTGCGTCGGTATCACTCCCTTTAACTTCCCTGCAATGGTCCCCTTGTGGATGTTCCCTGTGGCCATCACCTGCGGGAACACCTTCATTCTCAAACCGTCCGAGAAAGTGCCCCAGTCGGCCGCCTTCCTCGCAGAACTACTCGTGCAAGCCGGATTGCCTAAAGGCGTATTCAACCTGGTTCATGGCGATAAGGAGTGTGTTGACTCACTCATCACCCATCCATCAGTTCGTGCCGTATCCTTCGTAGGCTCGACAGCCATAGCCAAGTACATCTATGAAACGGCAACTGCCCATGGCAAGCGCGTCCAAGCAGCCGGTGGAGCCAAAAACCACTTGCTTATCATGCCCGACGCCGATGTCGACCAGTCCGCCGCAGCACTCGCCGCCTCAGGATATGGGTGCGCCGGAGAACGGTGCATGGCCGGCAGCCTCGCAGTCGTCGTCGGTGACATTGGCGACCGTTTGGTTAAACGCCTATGCGAAGTGGCCGGCAAGCTCAAAGTGGGATCCACCGACGGTTGTACCGACGTCGATATGGGCCCACTAATCACTCGCGAACATCTCGATCGAGTCAAAGGGTATTTAGATATTGCCGCAAGCGAAGGTGCTACCCTCGCCTTCGATGGTAGAACGGTCAAGTGCTCGGGAGATCCTCAGGGCTTCCTGTTGGGCCCCAGCGTCATCGACAAAGTCACACCACAAATGCGCGTAGCCAAGGAAGAAATCTTCGGCCCCGTGCTCTCTATCGTGCGCGTCGACAACTTCGACGAGGCGCTCTCTCTCGGAAAAGCCTGTGAATACGGCAACGGCGCTTCCATCTTCACGCGCAGTGGCTGGGCAGCTAGGGAATTCAAACATCACTTCAACGCCGGAATGATCGGCGTGAATGTAGGTGTTCCCGCACCGATGGCCTGGTTCCCCTTCACCGGCTGGAACAAGTCCTTCTTCGGAGACCTGCACATCCAGGGAACTGAAGGCGTCCACTTCTACACCCAGCAGAAGATGACTATGACTCGTTGGTTCGAATCAGGGCAGGATTCGCACGTCGATCCTGTTTGGAAAACAGGTAAACAGTAGAACGTCGTTATTCCAAGCGTAGCGTCTGACAATGAACATCAACCGGACAAAACCGGGCGTCAGGCGCTACGCTTGAATAGAACTCGCTCAAGAAAAACACAATCGCCTCAGGTGTGCAATTCGCTATGGCGTTGTTACACCGTCGCAAATCCAAGCGTAGCATCAGACACCGCGAATCCACCGGAGAAAACCGCGCATCAGACACTGCACTTGAATGGAGCTTGCTCTAGCGATGCCGATAGGTGATACGGCCGCGGGTGAGATCGTAAGGCGAGAGTTCACACGTCACCTTGTCACCAGGAAGAATGCGAATGTAGTATTTACGCATCTTGCCGGCGATGGTACACAACGCCTGATGCTTGCTTTCGCCCATCTCGGCCTCTACCATGAACATGGCATTAGGCAAAGCCTTGATGACCGTCGCTTCAAGCTGAATGGTTTCTTGGTTTGACACAAATCCTCCGTTGGCGACCGATATCCCGCAGACCAATGCCTGCATTCGACCACCTCACGCGGCATTCTGATCCTCATGAGCACCCCGATAGTATAAGAGGTACCGCCCACAGTGAAGACTCAATCCTAACCCGCGCTTGCTCAGGCGTCAATGCCGACAGACTTGACCACAACATCCACGCAGCTCACCCTGCAGAACCCGCGTAGTGGACAACTCCCACAAGCAACTCCGTGAACTCGCCCAACCAAGAACCAATCCAACTTCCTCCGCCCTCCCCACCTAAAGCCCTCACCCGCATCCCTCGCCCACATAATCTCTTAAATAACAAACATTTACAACCAACACCACCACCACAAACTTGCTCCCCGCGACACGCAAAGCCGCCCCCCTAATGAACCGATGTACCTGAAATAGACCGCGCGCATCCGCTGGACACCTTGAACCTGCGTAAACGTGCCCAAGCGGACGCATGCCTGCTCTGGAGGTGCGCCCGTGCCCGCAGAATACGCTACAACTAGACCAACAAATACACACTCCAACCGGCAGCCACACAGCTCGTGCCCTTATCGGGCCTTCACTTTGATCGAGCTGGTAATCGTCATTGTCATTATCGCAATCGCCGCAACAATCGCCGTACCGCGATTCACAGAGGCCGCAAGTCGCCACCGGCTCAACGCCGCCGCCCGACGAATCATGGCCGACATCGACTTGGCCAAACAGCTTGCCAGAACCACTAGCTGCCAGCATCGTGTCCGCTTCGTCCGCCTCACCGACAAGTACGTAATTGAGAAAAAGGTGGGCACCAATACCTGGTCCGCTATCCCCGACCTCAACCATCCCGGCTCCGGATACCAAGTCAATCTCGATCAATCACCATACGAAATCGACGTCGCCTCGACCAATAAGGCCGCCGTTGTCACCGACCTAAGCATCGTCTTCGATGGCTACGGAACGTCCACCGATGATGCCTGGGTAACCATTAAATCAGGAAAATCACTCAAGAAGGTTAGCTTCGTCGCCTCAACCGGAACAGTAAACGCAGAGGACATCGCCCAAACACTGCCGACCGTCGTCCCGGCTGCAACCGCCGCTCCAGCGCAGACGCTTCCAAGCCAAGCAGCACAGGCAGCACAAGGACAACTCGGCAACAACTAGAGAGACAATGGCCAATACTCCTAATGCCAACCCACTCCATCGCCACCGACATCGACGATACGCCTTCACCATCGTCGAACTCCTCACCGCGATGACCTTGATGGCTGTCCTTGTCGGCGGAATGGCCTCCGCCATCATCCTCGCCAATCACGCCATCGACGACGGTTCAGGTCCGCTGGCCGCAGTAGTCAACGGCAGCGAGGCTCTCGACATAATCTCCGCAGACCTTACCTACGCCCTCTCAATATCAGGACGCACGGCCAACCAACTGGTCTTCACCATAGCCGACCGCAACGACGACGACACCGACGAAACAATCACCTACTCCTGGTCAGGAACAGCCGGAGATTCACTCATCCGCCAATACAACGGCGTCTCCACCGAGCTAGCTCTCGACGTGCGCCAATTCGCCCTTTCCTACACAGAGACAACCACAACCATAGAAGGCGAACCCGGCACCAACGAGAGCGCCGAAACCGTAATCGCCGGCTTTGAAGCAAGCTTCTACGATAGCGGCTATGAACTCGACATGGACGACTGGGTGGGCGCATGCTTCGAACCCCAACTTCCAGACGAAGCCCTGTCCTGGCGAATGACCAGACTCAAATTCCAGGCCAAAGCCGACGGCTCCGATAATGACCTCACAACCATCGAAGTGCGCACCGCATCAGCGGAACTCAAGCCCGCCAGCGTCGAGCTGTACGAATTCTCCATGTGGGAATCCTCCCTCACCAATAGCTATCTGTGGCAGGAATTTGTCCTGGGAGAACCGCTCGAACTGACGCCTGAAGACTCGCTCTGCGTCGTCCTGACAACAAAAAAAAATAATGCCGCTCAAATTCGTACAAAAGTCATTGAGGACCCCATTCCCAGTTGGATGAAATACGTACACAGCACCAACAAAGGAGACTATTGGTACATAGACATCGATTACGATTTTCCCTACTACGTATATGGCACCGTAATCACCCCAACTCCACCGGATGTCAGCACCCTCTACACCATCAAAGCCGTGGACATCACCCTCCGCCTCGGGGATGACCCGGATGCCCGCGTGGAAACAACCGTGGCCACGCTCAACGCCCCGGAGATGCTCGTGGAATGACCTCTCTACCCAGAACAGCACGCTATCATCCGGCCAGCCGCCACGCCTTCAGCATGGTCGAAGTCGTCGTATCGATGGCCATCGTCGGCGTCATGCTCGTAGCGTCGCTCAACGCCGTCGGCGCCTCCAAGGCCGTCGAAAAAAAGATAAGTGACCGCGCCCGCGGAATGCTTCTCGCTCAACAGCTAATGAACGAAATCCTCGCCCAAGACTATGCCGATGCCGACTCCGGAGTCACCAGCTTCTGCATCGAAAGCGGTGAGGGAACCGGAAATCGCAGCCTATTCGACGACGTCGACGACTACGACGACTGGACCGCCTCCCCTCCACAGTACAAAGACGGTACAACGCTCAGCTACCTGGGCACCGGATGGGCTCGATCTGTTACCGTAGCACGCGTTCGCCCCCAAAGCCTTACCACCTCTGCGATTCTCAACACTGGAGTTAAACGCATTACCGTAGTTGTCACCAGAAACGGGTTACAGGTGGCGTCACTTGTGGCAATCCGTACACAAGGTGCTGATAAAAGTGGCTTGAGACGGCTCAGCATCGAAAGCGGTGTGGCCATGGAACGCGGCTCGGTTGGTGGTTAAGTACCCGGTTGGATGTAATGCAATGCAGGCACAAACGAAACCCATTGCCAAATACCGCCGCAGGGCAAGCGTATACATGGTCGTGCTCGGAACGGCTATGGTCGTGGCCGTTTTGGGTATGAGCGCTCTCATCGCTCAGCGCATTAGCCTGCGCACCAACAACAATCGAGCCGACCTCGCCGCTGCCAAACTCCTCGTCCGCTCCGGATTGGAATCCGCCATAGACTACATCAGCGATGACAGCGATTGGCGAAGCAATATCCTCTCCGGCAACGTCGTACCCTGCTACTCCGGCGACACCTCCGGCACCTGCACCGTCAACCCCGGCACCTTCAAAGTCACTGCCGTAGATCCCCTCGACGATGACATCTCCGACTCACCCGACGACTCCATCGTACTAACGGCCACCGGAACAATCGGCAATGCCCGGCAATTGGCAAAAGTGTCCATGGTCACCAACTACCAACCCCTGAGCTGTCTGGACGCTGTGTTCGCCTCCGGTGGTTCCCTAACTTTTAGAAGCGCCCATTTCGCAGGGGATCAAGTTGTCGCCTCCAACGATGCAATATCAGCCAATGCCGACGGCGGTAGCGACAGTACTGTCAATGCAGACGTTGAGGCGGTAAACACTATCTCCGGACGCTACTACTATGGAAGCACAACGTCAGGTGTAAGTAGTAGGGAAATGCCAGACAGCTCAACCGCCTTCACCTACTACGTTGAAAACAGCAAGACTCTCACACTTTCGGATCTCGACTTCGATGGCACTTGGTACCGGCTGGACAACGCCGTTCTCGGTGACCCCGACGGAAATGCAGAAGACTTCATCTTCGCTCTGGACTGCCAGAACAACAATGTGGCCCTGTTCAACACTGTCGTCCACGGCACCATCGTACTTCAAAACGCAGCTTGGGTGCACCTGGACAGGTCCGTACATCTCGACGCCCTGGCAGACAACTACCCCGCGATCCTCATTGACGGGGACACCTGGTTGGATCTGGTATGGAGCAATGTGGATACCGGTCAACTCGGTTCCGGATTAAAATGGCAGGGAAAAGGAAAAGGCCAAGGCAGCCTCAACATCAAGTCCGAGTACCAAGTCGGAATCCATGGCTTGGTGTATATTACCGGCTACCTCTACTGCATGGAGACCACAACCCTTGAAGGTGTGATGCTGGTTGCCGGCCAAGCAATGCTGTCTGGCCAGCAAAACTTCACCTACAGCTCTGCCTACTACGACGACCCTCCCCCTGGTTTCCGCAATATCGTCGGCATGAAAATGGTAGCCGGCAGCTGGCGACAAGTCGTCGAATAGACCTCGCCGTAATGAAACTGTTTCCCAGAACCCGAAACATGCAACCCGACAACTGGGCGAGGCGGGATTCGAACCCGCACGTCCTTTCGGACAGGGGATTTTAAGTCCCCGGCGTCTGCCATTCCGCCACTCGCCCGCTTACTAATCAAGACCCGCACCGCCGCAACCGTGACACCTGCCCCGCCATGGCGCACTCGACAACAGATTAGCCTCAACCATTACTACCAAAAGTAGTACTTCCAGGCCACTATTCACCAAAGCACAGCATCAGACAACAAAAGCCCACCCAAGAAACCGGGCCTCAGACGCTACACCTGAGCGGAGTTACCCAAAACAGCGTACAACTCCTCCGCGAATTGTACTCGCTCTGCCCAAATCCTCCACTCACAAGCCCCGCTCCACCAGCAACCAATATTCATCAAAGTTCAAGCAAAGTGCAATACATGGCCAGACAGAGCATCTACCATCCTTGCATAGCACCAAACAATGAACGGTCACCGGAGAAACAGCGTTCCCAATGCCACTCCGGAACGAACCATGCCTCAGCACTGCTATATATCACCATGCTATAGCGTGACTGTTGCGTTGTGAGTCCAACCGTAGCGTCAAACACCGCGAATCCACCGGAGGAAACCAGGCCTCAAACACTGCACTTGAATGGAGCTTGCTCTATACTTCCACCGCCTATGCACCACACACATCGCCTCAGGCTCCATATCCACCGCAACCCTCAACGCACCCTTTTGGCAAACGGCATTCTTGCCAGTATTATGACCCTCCAAGCTGAGGCATTCTCGCCCCAAAGTAACTGTCGCGTCCTAAGACTAACGAAAGGGACCCTGCATGGAATTCATAGGTAGCATCGACATCATCGTATTCATGGCGCTCGCCGTCGGTATCATCGGTTTGGGGTTGTGGGTCAGCCGCAGCGAACAAACCCACAGCGAGCACGGGGCCCAGGACTACTTCCTCGCAGGCCGCGGCCTTACCTGGTGGCTTATAGGCTTTTCACTCATCGCCGCTAATATCTCCACCGAGCAATTCGTCGGCATGAGCGGCAAAGCCGCTGATTGGTTGGGAATGGCCATCGCCAGCTATGAGTGGATGGCCGCTATCACCCTCGTCGTCGTAGCCTTCCTCTTTCTGCCCAAATTCCTCAAAAGCGGTATTTACACCATCCCGGAATTCCTTGAACACAGATATAACCCGTTCGCTCGCACCGTGATGGCCATCGCCACTCTCATCATCCTGGTCGGCGTGCCTACTGCCTCCGTTATCTTCTCCGGCGCTAAAGTCATCACCGGTAACTTCCAAGGCGTCACTCTTGGCCCCCTCGACTTTGGCAGCATCACCGTCGGCTGCTGGATCATCGGCACTGTGGCCGCTGTCTATGTCTTCGCCGGCGGACTCAAAGCTTGCGCCTGGACCGACCTACTCTGGGGCTCCGGACTCATCATAGGCGGTGCTATTATCGCATACATGGCCATGGACCTCCTGGCTAATACCGACCCCGACACCCTCGTCGCTACCGCAACCTCAACCGGAGTCACCCCCGAGAGCATAGCCAACGCCGGACCTCTGCAGCGATTCTGGGAACTGAATGCCGGACCTCTACCCGATGGCAAGCTGCATATGGTCAGAGGCGTGCAAGACCCGGAAATCCCCTGGACCGCCCTGGTCCTCGGATTGTGGATCCCAAACTTCTTCTACTGGGGCCTCAATCAGTACATCACCCAGCGAACTCTGGGCTCCAAGAGCTTACGTGATGGCCAAAAGGGAGTAGTGTTCGCCGCTTTCCTCAAACTCATCATCCCCTTCATTGTTGTTATACCCGGAATCCTCGCTTTTAACCTGTTCAACGATGAATTGAAGGATGATGCGGTCAACAGAAATGCCTTGGTCCTTTCCGCAAACTCCCCCGCCCTCTATGAATCACTGTCAGACGGTGTCAAACCGAGAGAACATCCACGCAACAAACAAATTCTGGAAAAGGTACAGGCTAACCTCACTAGTGCTCGAACCACTAAGAATGAGTTCATCTACAAGTTCGGTGAGGCCTTCGCTGAATTACACCCCGACGACGCCGTAATGATCGCAGCTCACAGCGCCGCTCTGCTGCCCGATGCCAAGGTGGATCCGCTCCCCGACACTGGAGTGAACGCACAAGCTCTCGCGACCTATAGCGAGGCTCTGGCCGACAGTGCCGGCGAAGATCTGACCGTAGAGACCTTGCCTGGATACGACCATGATAATGCTTTCCCAACGTTGATTCGCAAGCTCCTACCTATCAATACCGGATTGAAGGGCTTCGTTCTTGTAGCTATCTTTGGTGCGGTCGTCAGTTCGCTGGCATCCATGCTCAACTCCGCCTCCACCATCGCCACTATGGATGTCTACGGCAAAATACGCAAAGGCGCCAGCCAATACGAGTTGGTCAGCGCCGGACGGGTCTTTGTGGTCATCTTCGTCCTGGTAGCTATGGTAATCGCCCCATTCCTCGGGCATCCAGCGTTCGGCGGAATATTCACCTTCATTCAGGAATTCCAAGGATTCATCTCCCCTGGTATCCTGGCTATCTTCCTCTTCGGCCTGCTCGTATCCCGGGCTCCACGATACCTCGGCACCGTCGGCCTGTTACTTAACCCTGTGCTATACGGACTATTCAAGTACAGCCCGAAACTCTTTGGAGATGCAACGCCTGGCTTCATGGCTACTGTCGCCGATTGGTCATTCCTCGATCGAATGGCTCTGTGCTTCGGAATCGTTGTTACTGTTCTCACTGTTCTGACCATCCTTTCGCCGCTCAAAGAGCCGGTGAAACTGCCGGTCAACGAAAATATGGATACGACACCGTCAAAGGGCTCAATGGTATTCGGTGGTCTCGTGTGCGTCCTCACCGTTGCTCTCTACATTGTGTTCTGGTAAACCGCGAAATGGACGAACCGTCCAAAAACGGCTGCATGGACTGTCCTAGCGCAGCACAAGAGTTTGCTAGTGTTTTTGAGCAACGACCGACCGTAGTTGCCTGGGCACCCGGGCGAATGAATCTGATTGGGGAGCACGTCGACTATAATGGGGGTCGCGTGCTCCCCTTCGCCATTGACCGGAAAACCTTCATCGCGGCATCGCCAAATGGCTCCGGAAGAATCGAAGCCTACTCTACCTCCCAACAGCAAAAGGTCATCTTCAGCACAGATGTTGCCCAGCCATCTGACTCACTTAGTTGGGAAAACTACCTGCGCGGCATGGTGTGTGGACTGCGTGCCCTCGGTGCCGAAATCCCTGGCGGACAGTTCTGGATAGGCGGCAATCTACCTCCAGGCGGCGGCATAAGCAGTTCAGCAGCCCTCTGTGTTGCCATGGGCATGGCACTAGCCAAACTGGCAAACGTCGACCTGCCTCTCGCCGAAATCGCCCGGAAAGCCCAGGAAGCGGAGCATCTCTTCATGGGCATGCCCTGCGGAATTATGGATCAGTACGCCGTATCCTTCAGCCGCCAGGGATATGCGCTGCTCCTCGATTGCCGTACGCTCACTTGCCAACATGTACCCTGCGAGCCCCACGGACTAACTATGCTGGTAATACCAAGTGGCGTTAAACACGCTCTGGCCGACGGCGCCTACGAGCAACGAGTGCAATCCTGCCGCCAGGCTCTGCAAGTCTTACACGACGCCGGAGTTGCGGGCACATCACTTGCTGATATCCCTATCCCGCTGCTTGAAGAACATCGCCATCGCCTCGACCCGCTATGCTATCGGCGTGCCCGCCACGTCATTACTGAGACACAGCGAGTCAATCACGCTGTCACGGCACTACGCGCCGGCAACTGGCGGCAACTCGGAGAACTGCTTTGGGCAACCCAGGAATCCCTCCGCGACGACTACGAAGTCTCTTGCGCCGAAATCGATCAGCTAATAGATATTCTCCACACTAACAAAGGAGTGCTCGGCGGACGAATGATCGGTGGCGGATTCGGTGGCGTAGTACTCGCCCTCATAAAAGACGATTCGCTCGAAACAGTACAGCAATCGCTGCTCGAAAAATACTACAGCCCCCGCAACATTCCCGAACGCCCGTTTGTTGTACGACCATCAGAAGGAGCACAAGCGACTCTCCTTGATTGATCATTCTCTATGGCGCTGTAACTCCAAGCGTAGCATCAAACCACCGAAAGCTACTGGAGAAAACAGGCCTTCACACGATACACTTGGATAGAGCTTGCTCTTGCCGGTTGCCCAGGTGCCATCAGCTCGCATAAAATCACTACAGCCCTGTAAGCCCAAGCGCAGCGTCAAACACCGCTAATCCACCCGAGAGAAACGGGGTTCAGACGCTACACTTGGACAGAGCTTGCTCTTATGCGCAATCGCCGCCACCACCCGACGATTCCGCCTGTCCATCTGTAAGTGAATAGTGCCAATATGCTCTCCCGCATCCACCAACGACTCTTTCCAAAACGCCTGTCGGCAAAAGAGCGATTATACCTCGTCCAACCTCAGCACATCGAGCGGAGAGAAGACGAGACGCTGCTGATTTGGTCTGAAATCCCCCATTGGATAGTCGTTGATGAAGAGATGCACCTGCTCCTCAAAAACTTCAATGGGCTGCGCACTTGCGCCGAAATCATTGCCCATCATGCCACCGGGCGGTCACAGCGTGATCTCCTGATGAAAGAAATAGCTACTCTTTTCGATGTCGGCGTCCTGATCAGGCACGAAGCGGAGTCCGCAGCACATCATAGAGCAACCACTAACCCGCCACTGGCCAACTTAGCTATCAACATCACCAATAGATGCAACCTTGATTGTCGCCTGTGCTACAACATCGATTCCCTGAACAGACGCGGTGGCCAGGAGCTTGATACGCGCGAAATAACAGCCTTCCTTGACGTCGCCAGGGAATACACCGACAGAAGACCGTCTCTCTTCATTCTCGGCGGCGAACCGCTACTAGCCCAACAGAAGCTCATCGACGTGGCCGAGCATGCGGTTTCCTCGAGCTACCAGACTGTGGTTTCCACAAACGGGATTCTTTGCTCCCCCGAGTTCATTGCGTCTGCCAGGCAACTCGGATTACAAGTGCAAGTGTCCATCGACGGTCACACAGCACAGCTCAACGATGCCATCCGTGGCAAGGAAAGCTTCGACGCAGCAGTTGCCGGAGTTCGAGCTCTTGTAGATGGCGGCGTGTATACCATCATGAGCATGATCTGCCATCAAGGCAACGTGGAGCACATCGCCGACTACTATGACCTGGCAAACTCATTGGGAATACAAGAAGCAAGAGTCATCCCCCTTAAGTGCATTGGCGGAGCACTTGACGCTCAGGTGACACCAGTGCCCGTCAGTAGAATCATCGAAGAGACTCTGGATATGCTGCGTGACTATCCTCAATATCTGCGACTGATGGGACGCGACTGCTTCACCATCTTGGGAAACCAATGCCGCCTGGCCACCAAACGCGCCTCGTGTGGAACAGGGGTGCAAACATTGCTCCTGGATGCCGATGGTAGCTTGTATCCCTGCCTGAACACAAACGTGCCGGAATTCCAAATAGCCAACATTCGCGACCCCGACTTCTCTTTTTCAAACACCTGGACGGAGTCGCCCGTCCTCGCCAAAGTGCGAAAAGAAACTCGAGTGGATGACCCGAATAACCCCTGTTATTCCTGCCCCGTCAAGTATTGGTGCCTGGGCGGCTGCCGTGGCGAAACCTACGCCGTCAAGGGTCGGCTGGACAGTTCTTCAATCTTCTGTGCCGACTTGCGACAAAGCATGATCGAAATGATGTGGATATTGGCCCGTGAGCCCGAGTTTGTTAGAATCGCTGATGTCGCCTGCCAATAAACGGATGAGTTGACAATGCGTGTAATTGCTCAAAGCGCTGTTGTTTCCCAACCATCCTACATGCACCTCGGATACATTGCGGCTGCAAGTTTCGATATACACCGACCGCTGACCGGCGTCGGAATCTGCACCGTCATAGCTGGACTGCTTCTTGCTGGAAAACTCAAAAAGGTCGGCGGCTGCTACAGCGTCATCCTGCGGCGACCCATAGGATGGGCAATCGCCGGATTGTGTGCCGCCGCCCTCGGCACATGCCTTGTCTGCACCGCCTCCTATACGCCACGTGCCTCCCTTGCCTCCCCCCAAGCCAATACCTCCGGCCGTATGGCCGCGATAATTCGTAAAATCAATCAACGAAAAGATGAAGGTCTGGCCCCTTTGACTGATCTGGCAGAACTTGGCCTTGACAAATCAGCAACGCAAGATGGTTGGTTCAAGCAAATGCGACTCCAACAGCCGGCACCACAAAAAACCGCTCCATCGCTACTGATAAGTGCCGGGCCGGACGGCACCTTCGGTACCGACGACGACATCACTGAGCCGCTATGACCCCTCCCAGCCTCTCCCCCCACTTTCCATCATGTCTTCGCCGACTTGAGCCATTCCTGCACATTGGCCGCCAGATTCGCCGGATCCCGCTGCGACGTAATGTGCTCTATCAGTTTCGGCTTGATCTTGAGATTCTTCATCGCCGCCTCCACTCGCTTCCACAGCTGATCCTGCTTCTTGGAGGTGTCGGCCAAATACAACTCCGTCACCAACTCCTGCAACTTCGTAAGCATGATCGCGTCGCGGTGATCGTAGTAACGATTAATGACCTTCTTTTGGTGATTGGTGTACTCGGCCATTTATTCTCTTCTATACTGTTAACAAAGCCGTACTCGTCCAAGCGTGGCGTCAAACATCGTGTATCCACAGGAGAGCACCGGGCGCCAGACGCTACACTTGAATAACGCTTGCTCCAGTTACCTGGCACAAACTGCAAGGATGCCACAAGGTCAACAGATATACAGGAGATTAACGGAGATGCAACCGAACATGAGTCGCTCGTGGCTGACACCGGTTCTTGCTGTCGTTCTTGCAATCTCAGGATGCGATTCCTTTGACTTCGGTTTCACCTACCCGGACGTCGAATACGTCGCCTTTGGCGATTCAGCGACGGCGGGCCCCAGCGATCGTGACTACCCCGACATTCTGCGCCAGCGGCTCGGTGTCTCAGCCGCGGCGTTTGCCAACGAAGGTCATAGCGGGGAGACGACCGAAGAGGGGTTGGAACGCCTGGAGCAGATTCTCGATGCTGGTAAATACCCTAATGCCAAGATTATGCTCTATTGGGAAGGTGGAAACGACATCGTCGATACTATAGGCGACCTCGACCCCTTCCTGCTCTTCTCTCCAACAAGTAATGATTATCCCAACGCGGCTACTTTGGCCAAACGGCTTGGTGAAATCGAGGACAACCTCCGAGCAGCCATCAAGCTCGGCAAAAATGCCGGCCTAACCGTCTATGTAGCCAACTACTTCAGTATTCGCGAAAGTACCTTCTACTGCGAAGCTGTTGCCTTGGATATTCTCCTCCCCGGCCAGGCAGCGTTGGCCAATGAGTATGTCGATCTCCTCAACGAACGCATTGCCGATGCGGCAGCGGCGGAAGGAGCAGTGCTTGTCGATATTGCCGAATACTCACCCCTGATCGCCGATGATGAAAATAACTACCACAACTGCAACCATCTAAGCGCCGAAGGCAACGCTATCGTCGCCGGTATCTTCTATGACGCTTTGAAGTAAACTGAACTGTCATAAGTCCAGAAACAACTTGAAGCACTGATGTCTATCGGAAAAACCCGCCTCAAACACTGTACACAAAGAGAGCTTGCTCTAGGGGTCTGTTGGATTTGCACACCGGCAGTTACCCGGTTTCGTCACCTCTCGAAGTAGTGTCGTCGCGTAAGATCCAGGAGGCAAAGTAAATGTCAATTGAATGGCTGGACTTACGCTTCCCCCAACTTCGCTTGCGGCCAGATCTGTAACAGGAACACGGAGAGGTCGACGGGCACCTTGCAGGATGATGCCGTCCGGAGAACGCTTGCTATCAAACGAAACGTTCGCTTGGCTCAGGATCCTTCCCTCTATCTCCGCCGGCTCACCAGAGGGCATCGACATCTTTGCTCCGAACATCGGGCCACTTGGGGAAATCTCAAAAGCATCACAGCGCGGCTGCTCTACCGCCGCATCCTCCACCTTGAAGCAAGCACCATTGACGTGCTTCCAGGCCAAATCGCCCGTCTTGATTCTATCCAAAGCGTCTATCCGGCTGGCCACCACCTGATTAAACAGCTCGCTCTGCAATGCGGAGTAGTACAGCTGACGCACCTTCTGATCGACCGTCTTGAAGACACGAACGGTCAACTCCCCTCTATCGGCAACGGCGCGACATAGACGAGCCTCCATTCGGTAACGGCCTGGCCAAGCCGCCGCCGCTCCTTCGTAGTCGCCGCAATCAAAAAGCTCTCGCGCCCTGACGACATCTGGTGGATCACCAGCTTGGTTTTTCCCTAATATCAAACCGATTGCTGCCGGCCAATCCTCGCCCATGGCCGCACGGGCAATGTCAGCGTTTGTTCCACGCATGCCGAAGCGCTGCAATCCGAAGTAATTAGGCAAACCACATCTGCTAAGTACCTCCAATATGGGCTCGGCGACAACCAACGCGTCTACACAACAGTCGCGAATGACAACATTGAACCGATTACCGGCAAGATGGCCGATCTTCAGCTTGTTCGTATGACGCTTGGCCCACAATACCCTAAGGTTGGCAATACTTAGATCCGATACCCGCTCCAACTCAATGTGTTCAAGACTGAAGACCTGCCGAGTTATCCCTATCGCATCCTTCAAACCCGCATAACCGAAGTCCCGCGGCTTACGCTTCAAACTCTGAGCAAGACGCCGAACAGCATCGAGCGTCGTAAGCCCCTGCTTCTCGACCATGAAAAACACGTGCGTTCCCTCGCCACAGGGCTCGTACCGCGGAATCTCCTCCACCCGGAAGTCAACGTGCTGATCCTTGATCAACCCGCCCGTACCGGGCAACTCCGGCGTACCGCAGGGCAACTCCGTTGGCGTCAAACCATCTCGATCGCTTCGTGTCTGCATGGTCTCCTCACATCCTCACCACCACCCCCCGGCCCAGCCTCCATGGCGTCACTAATCCCAACGTGACGTCAGACGCTCCCCGCTAATAGAGCTTGCTCTAGACCTTACCGGAGAATCGCCCTCAAGGGTAGTTGTACGTACCTGTGGCGCGCTTGGTTGTCGCGTCGATCTGGCCTACAATGCCCGGCTGTTGACGGTTGACAGCAACAACGTTTCCAAGGGAGGCGGCGATGGCCAGCAAGATTGATCCTGCGGTAGAGAAAGCAACGGCCGAGTTCCGGGCGAAATTCCAACGCGTGCGCGACGAGATCGGAAAGGCCATCGTTGGCCAGGACGAAATCGTCGAAGGCGTCCTCACCTGCCTCTTTGTCGGTGGCAATGTGCTGCTCGAAGGTGTACCAGGATTGGGTAAAACCTACCTAGTAAGAAGCCTGGCCCAGGCAGTGAACCTCGATTTTTCTCGAATCCAGTTCACCCCCGATCTCATGCCCGCCGACATCATTGGAACAAACGTGATCACCGAGGATGCCGAGACCGGCCGCCGGCATTTCGAGTTCCAAAAGGGACCTCTTTTCGCCCAGGTGATCCTTGCAGATGAAATCAACCGCGCTACGCCCAAAACACAATCGGCAATGCTCGAAGCAATGCAGGAACACACTGTGACAGCCGCAGGAGTCCACTACAAACTGCAGGAACCGTTCTTCGTACTCGCCACGCAAAACCCCATCGAACAGGAAGGGACTTATCCGCTGCCGGAAGCCCAAGTCGATAGGTTTTTCTACAAGCTCATCGTGCCCTACGCCTCACGTGAAGAGCTTGGTGTAATCCTCGATCGAACCACAGCCGGCTACGACCCGGAGATCAAGCCGGTCATGACCGGCGACGAGATTCTCGGCGCCCAACACTTGGTGCGGCGCGTAATGATTGCACCTCATGTCCAGGATTATGCCGTCCGCCTGGCAATGGCAACACATCCCGGTGGACCGTTTGCTGTCGAAATTACCAATAAGTACATTCGCTGGGGCGCAAGCCCACGCGGCGCACAAGCTTTAACCCTGGGAGCGAAGTTGGCGGCGATGCTCGATGGTCGATACAACGCCAGCTTCTCCGACGTACAGAAGGTCGCCATCCCCGCCCTGCGGCATCGTATATTACTCAATTTCGAGGGTGAAGCCGAAGGAATCGACGTAGACGACATCGTTCGCGATATTATCGATAAAACCCCTACCATGGCGGAGCAGGCTGCCTAGCGGCCCGGAAAAGCGGAGAGTGCCATGGCCGGTTCGCCTGTCGGCAATCAAGATAGCCTTCTGACTCCCGACTTCATCGCCAGGCTGGAGAAGCTGGAGATTGTGTCGCGGAAGATATTCCACGGCAAGATGCGCGGCGAACGGCGAAGCAAACGCCGCGGAGAATCCGTGGAATTCGCCGACTACCGCAATTACGTCAAGGGCGATGATCTGCGTTTTCTCGACTGGAACATCTACGCTCGCCTTGAGCGCCTCTTTCTAAAACTCTTCCTCGAAGAGGAGGATCTCCATGTCAACATCCTCCTGGATATCTCCAAGAGCATGGATTGGGGTAAACCTGACAAAAGTCGCTATTCGAGACAGATTGCTGCCGCCCTTGCCTATATAGGCTTGAGCAATAACGATCGCGTGAGCGTTTACGCTTTCGCCGATGGCCTGAAATACGAACTGTCCGGGCTGCGCGGCAAACGCATGCTCTCCAAAGTGCTTGACTTTCTCCAAAACGTGGAGTGCGAAGGAGCAAGCAACATGACATCGGCCTGCCGGCAATTCGCGCTGCGCCACGCTCAGGCCGGAATCCTACTGGTCCTTAGCGACTTCTTCGACAAGAGCGGCTACGAATCCGGACTGCGATCACTGTTGGGACGCAAGTTCGACCTCTACTGCATACAGATGCTCTCTCCCGAGGAGATTGAGCCGAGCCTCACCGGCGAATTGCGCCTTACCGACGTCGAGGACGAAGACGTGGCTGAGGTGAGCATGAGTAGAGCTTTAATCAATCGCTATAAACACAACCTCGCAGCCTACTGCGGCGAGCTGCGCGACTACTGCACCCGTCGCGGCATAACCTACGCCTTTACCAGTACGGAGACTCCCTTCGACCAAATCGTCTTGACCCACTTGCGCAAGAGGGGGTTATTGCGATGACTTTTCTCGGAGGCTGGACACCGATAGCTACTGCCGCCGCACTGACCATTCCGCCATTGGTGGCGCTCTACTTCCTGAAACTGCGCCGTCGTTCTCTACCGGTTTCCTCAACATTGCTGTGGAAACGAGCGGTAGAGGATTTGCAGGTCAACGCACCGTTCCAAAGAATTAGAAACAACCTGCTGCTATGGTTGCAGCTTCTAGTGCTGATCCTGGCGGCACTGTGCCTGGGAAAGCCGATGATGCAGGCGGTGAAGAGTGACAAGGACAACCTGGTTATTCTCATCGATCATTCGGCCAGCATGAACGTGGAGGAGCCGGGCGGCGATACTCGTTTGGCAATCGCTAAGAACCAGGCAAAAACGATCATTGATAACATGCCGGACGGCTCGCGAGCGATGATCATTGGCTTCGCCGACAGAGCGAGCATCATCAGCTCCTTCGACACCGACAGGAAAATCCTTAAGACGAGGATTGACGAGTTGGAGGAGACTGAGAGCACCACAACTTTGGCGGAGGCTGTCTCGCTGGCTGAGGCATACATGCAGAATCTGGTAATAGCCGGAGACGCCAAGGGCACGGATATCGAAGTAGCAACATCCGAAGGTCCCGCCCGTGTAGTGATTCTAACCGACGGCAACGTCGCCGATGAAGACACGTTGACCATCAAGCGCATGCCGGTAGAGAGCATGGAGGTCGTATCGATCGGCGAGCGCGACGACAACGTTGCCATCATGTCAATGGATGCCAGAAGAAACTACGAACGGCCGGCCGCTCTTGAAGTCTTTGCCGCAGTGCATAACTTTGGAAGTACCAAGTTTGCGGTGGATGCCAATCTGTACATCAATGGCGAGCACGTTGACGTGCAATCCATGGTACTGGAGCCAGGTCGTACGGCAAATACCAATGCCGACGCCGACGAGAGCACGGACAGCATGAGCGTTGTCAATCGCATACGCGACGCCGCACCCTTGCCGGGCAGCGTAGCTTCAGTCGCCTTCGACGAAATCGAGTATGAAGGCGGAGGCGTAGTCGAGGTGCGGTTGAAAGTCGCGGATGCCTTGGAGAGCGACAACAAGGCATGGACGATAGTTCGGCCGCCGCGCAATGTCTCGGTTCTACTGGTAACCCCGGGCAATGTTTTTCTCGATCGATTAATGAACGCCCTGCCGATCATCTGCAAGCGAATGTCTCCGGCCGAGTACGAATCCGCGAGCGAGGAGGATCTCACTTTTGCCGGACGATCGAAGTATGACGTGGTCATCATCGAAAACCACAATACGGACCGGCTATGGGCAGGCAACTACATCTTCTTCGGCGGCGTTCCGCTCATCGAAGGAGTAAGCGCTGAAGGCAATATCGAGGATGAGGTTATTTTCAACTGGGACGAATCTCACCCCATCCTGCGTTACGTCGCGGTCGAAACGGTACAGGTTTTCAAATGGTTGCGGCTTACTCTCCCCTTACATGCGGAGGTGCTGATCGAAGGAGAGAGCAGCCCGCTACTGGCGTACATGTCGGACGAGGGTCGGCAGTTTCTCTTGTGCGCCTTTGGCATTATCGCTGAAGACGAGTTTACCGGCGAGCCCATGCTAAACACCGATTGGGTAGTAAAGGCGCATTTTCCCGTATTCATTTCCAACGCCCTGCAGTACCTAGCCGGCAGCCTATCGCCCAAGGGCGTACGCAACGTACAGCCGGGGGAGCCCATGGAATTTCCCGTACCAGAGGGAGAAGACACGCTCTACGTTCGGCGGCCCGACGGCCGAGAGGACGCTGTTCCCACAGCCGGCTTCAATACGGTGAATTACGCACGCACGCGCAAAGTCGGCGTGTATGAGGCTAAACCGTCAATTGAAGGGCATAACGCCTATGCGGTAAATCTATTTTCACGTGATGAGAGCAGCATCTGTCCGCGGCAGACATTGACTCTTTCAGGAGCCAAGATTGAGTCGCGTGGCGGCATCCGGAGAGTGAACAAACCGGTGTGGCCCTGGCTCCTGCTGAGCATGTTGGGTATTCTAGCATTAGAGTGGGCGATATACAGTAAGCGCGTCTACGTTTAGGCTCGGATATTCGTTTTTTCCAGTAGCCGTTTCCGAGGCCTTTTCCCATGCATTTTTGCGGTTTTCCTTAATAAAAAACCGCGTTTTTGAGGTGTTTAAGGCTGCGCCAAGTCGACATTGAGCGTACATTGAAGCGCATTTGGACGACATTTCAGCGCATAACACCGGCGATTCGCTGGTAAAAACGTCTTTTTCGGCGTCATTTGGGGTGCGAATCGGTGATAATGACGTTCGCGCAGCACCGAATCGAGGGCAAAACGGTTCGTTTTTCACTGATTCTCATAGTTTTGTTCTCCTTTTCATACAACAGTATTCAACAGTGAGGCAGCAGCGGGGTGTCATCCAGACGGTCGCATATGTTCGCGCGACCGCGATCGAGGCGTCTGAGGACGGGCTCTATCAGAATAGCAGTGATGGCAAGACGCTACTCTTGGACCTGCAACGCGATAGTCGTCCCCTTGCTGCGAGCGCGCTCTGTGCCACCTAAATAAAGGCGCAGGTGTTCCGCTTTTTTTTGGCAAGATGGGAAAAACAGCCCAAAAACAGGGGCTGGCGCTAGCGCCAGGGGCGAAAAAAAAATCGAAAAAATGGCCGAAACTGCATGTTAGGGTAGGTCAGATTGGAACGTTTTTGGGGAGCAAGCAGCCCTCAGACAGAGAGCAAGGCCTCCGCGAGCGCTGTCGAGGAGGCCTTGTCCAGGAAGATCAATATCTGGGGCAAGCTCTATGCTTGAGAATCGACGTTGGCGACGGTGAGTTGATCGTGCGCCGTTTGTGTCGTCAGGTTGCTAAGGACCCCAATCAGGACGGCCGTGCCGTTGGCAGCGTCGGTATTCTGATCGGCATCCCAGAGTATCTCTGTGCGACTGTTGGTGGTGTTGAAGAAGATCACGACGATGTCCAGTGCTCCACCGGCGGTTACGCGGTTAGCCACGGCATCCTCTGCCGCGTCCACGGAGGCGTAACCTGTTCCGGTGAGGATGACGATTTCGTCGCTGCTATCGGTGGCCAGGCTATCGATACTGCCGCAGAATTCGGTTCCGCCTGCGATCCCCAGGTCGCTGATGTCGAACTTGATCACATCGCCTGACGCGCCGGCGGTGAAGTCTGTAATCGTAAACCCATTGGCCGTTGCCTGATTGGAGCAGAGGAAGGTATCGACTCCGCTGCCACCTGCGAGGGTATCATTGCCGTTTCTTCCGGTGATAGTGTCATTACCCGCACCGCCGGTGATCAAGTCTGCGGAGTTGCTCCCGCCAAGTTGATCGGCGCCTGTTCCGCCGGTCAAGGTCATGGCATTTGCCGCGGTAGCGTTGTCCGTATCCAGTACGCCGGTGAATGTAGAGGCGTCCAATTCATCGGCAGTAATGACTCCTCCAAAGGTGAGGTTCTGCGAGCCGGTAACGGTTATCTTCTGAGTTCCCGCGGCATCGTTGAGGGTGAAGGTGCCGGTGATGGTATTCGCAGCCGTTTTCGATTCGACGCTAACGCTCTCGAAGGCCGTGAGGATAACGTTGGCGCCGAAATCAGCGTCATCGAGGATTATGCTGAGGCTATCGCTGGTGGAACTGGTGGAGGCGGTGATAGTGTGATTCGCAGCGCCGGCATCGGCAGTCAACTCCACGGTTCCGCCGCTGGCAACTGTGATTGTCCGAGCAGTACCGTCTATGCCAGCCAGCTTGGCGTTGCTTGCGCCGAAGTGAGTCACATTGAGATTACCAGCAAGAGTCGTATCGCAGTAGATAGTCTCTACGTTGGTGACGTGCGTTTGTGTCGTTGAAGTTCCAATGACATCATCGTCCTGCACACGCAAAATATCGGTGCCGGAACCGCCGTTCACTTTGTCTGCGGTGGTCAGATCACCGGCGGCATCAGAGAAATCAAAAGTATCGTCACCAGAGCCGCCGGTAACGGTGGCTGTGTTGGTTCCCATGAGTACTGAGACTTTACCGGTAGCCGATGCGGCATTAACCGTAGTAACGGTATCGTTGAGTTGGTCTCCGATGGTAATATCCTTACTACCGGAGATGTTAAGGGTAGCAAAGGTATTGCCGACGCCATCCTGAATGTCGTCAATGCTATTGGCAATGTTGCCGGAGCTGACTAGGTTAACCGTTTCGAAACCGTTGCCCGCGGCTGACGGCTGCAGGGTAATGACCGGCTCAGTACCACTATCGGTAGCTCCACTAATAGTCACGGTTACCGAGTCGCTGCTTCCGCTGAGGGCCGTACTGGCAACAGTGACGGTGAAGTCTTCGCTGGTCGTCACCTGGCCAATGTTGGTGGGCACAGCCTGAACGTTGGTCACTGTGAGATTGGCCCCAGAGTAGGTGTTGTTGATGGTGGTGACGCCAGTGGCGTTTTGAAGGTTCAGTGTCGTGTTGTTCGCATCGGTAATTTCCAAATTGAGTACTTCAACACTACTCAGGAGAGACGGGGTCGTTGTTCCTCCTCCAACGAATTGAGCGGTAAGTGTGTCTGTGCCTCCGCCTCCACTGATGGTATCTGCGTTGTTGAGTGTCTGCACCCAGTTGCCGCCGGAGGTGAGGTAGAGAGACCCGTCGAAGCTGTCGCCACCGCTGGTTCCGGTTATTGCATCGCTGGAGGTGGTCAAGGTTTCTGAATCACCCGTGCCGGTACCGCTACAGCTGTCTGTACTCTCACTGCAGGTTTGGCCTGTGGAACAAGGACTATCACCGGCCACACATTGTCCTTCAGAGCTGCATGTTTCAGTACCATTGCAGTAGAGGCCATCGTTGCAGTCGCTGTTGGTGTCACAATCGGGTAGTGCCTCACAGGAGTCGGTTGATTCATCGCAGCTCTCGTTTGATTCGCAGGGGCTCACTCCGCTGATGCAGGTACCGGCCACACACGCCTCAGTGCCGTTGCAGTAGAGGCCATCGCTACAATCACCGGCCACGGTGCACTCCGGAACGAACGCTTCACAGGCTCCGGCCTCGCAGACGGTCCCGGTGGGACAATCGATGTCGGTGCCGACGCAGTTCCCGGATATGCATGTATCGTTCTCGGTGCAGGCGTCACCGTCGTCGCAGGTTGCTGAGTTGTTGGTATATACGCACTCACCGTTGCTGTCACAGGAGTCATCGGTGCAGTCATCGTCGTCGTCACAGTCGGCGTCCGAGGTGCACTCCGGCCCTTCGACACAGACTCCGTTTTCGCAGACTTGGCCTTCCTCGCACACCATTGCTGTGTGGGAGACTATGGCAACGCCGTTAGTCGTTGTGCAGGTGTCGACGGTGCAGGGGTCTCCGTCATCGGTATTGGCGGTGTCGCAGGGATCGGCGGGTGTAGGGGAGAAGGGGTTGTTACAGGCAACTCCGGCAAACGCTACCCACAAGAGGCACCCAAGCGTTATCAGGGTGATGATTCCGCCCCCGGCGAACTGTCGCAATTGGCCATTTCGTTTTGTTGAATTAGACATTACCCGCGCACCTCCCAAGTAGGGTTTGCAAAGAGTTCATTCTCCGGTCTATCGGCTTGTCGGCGGGCAGTTCCTTAGCCTGGAAATGGCAACACCGTTTCCGGTCGGCGGATGCGTTTCCTTTGTGACTTGGTCAGAGCTGTCGATTTTCTCTCGACATATCTGCGGATATGGCTGCGAGGTCATCGTCATCTCTTGTTCGCCAGAGGGGAAACACGCGGCACCGAAAAACAGGGTGTTAATCCAGGAGCGGTTGCGTATTGCACGTAATCTCTTTGTGTTCAACTAGTTATGGCATCCACCGAAAGGACTGAGGCAATAACCGGGCCAAGTCCCTTTGGCAGCAATCGCATGTTGCAGGTCATTGGACGCAACCGAGTTACGACGGCTATCATCGCCAGTGGAGCAAGCCCCGTTCGTATGCCGTACTTGTAGCCTGCCTTCGCCCGGTAGGCTTTCGTGGTCTCACGCCACTTCTGGGCTTACAGCGCCACAATATGGCCATGGATCGCAGGTTGCGCCATTATTGAATGGTCACGTTGCCACCGGTGATCGTGGAGTCGCTGAGGGTCGCCACTCCGGCGAATTGTAGCATGACATCGTTGGCATCGACGCCATCGGTGCCATCGGAGACGAAGAAGTAGGTATTTCCATCATGGGTGAAGAAGCAGAACTGCCCAGCGGCCGCAACGCCATTCGCGGCGATGCCACTCTCCGCAGCGATCACTCGCTCATCCAGTGTGTCGTCAGCAGCATTGAAGGAGCAGATTCCTTCGCTACTTATGCTAGCTGTGGCAACACCGAAGCCGACACTCCCTGAGGCAATACTCAAAGCAGCGGCGGTGTCATCAAGCACATCCGAGCCAGCCTGGAAATCGGTGATTACAGAATACACTGCGCCGGATGGAGCGGCGCTCTGGTCTCCAGCGGCCCATCTGAAGGTATCGCTGCCGTCACCACCGGTGAGAGAGTCCTCACCATCGTTGCCATCGATGATGTCGTTTCCCCCACCTCCTGAGATAACATCGTTGGAGTTTGAGCCCATCAAGGTATCGGCACCCAATCCACCGGTGATACTGGAGGCGCTGGCCGTTCCCGTCTGTATGTCTATCGTTCCGGTAGCACTGCTCGCATCCAGAGTTCCCACAGTAACCGTACCGACAAACTCAACTTCGGTATCCCCAGTGATGGTAATCTTCGTGGCTCCGCCAGCTGAGGCGGCCATGGTTAACGCACCGGCAAAAGCAATCTTCGTTCCCCCCGTTGATGGACCTTCTATGGTTAACTCCTCTATACCGCTGAGTTTCACTTCGGCCCCGAAATCTACTCCGTGAGCCAGATCCAGAAGCAGCGAATCGGTAATGCCGGTGCCGCCTACCTGGAATTCATGAACTGCGGCACTTACATCAGCATCAATGCTCAACGTTCCACCGCTTGGCAAAACAATAGTATGCGCCGTACCGGAAATACCACCAGTAAGCTTGATATTGGTTATACCAGAACCCCAGTAGCTAACCGGATCGAAATCGCCTGCCAGAGCATTGGACACCTCCAATGCCTCGAAGTTACTCACATTCGTCTGCACTACCGTAGCTACGGCGTCGGCGGAGACGATCACCAATGTGTCCGTACCTTCGCCACCGTCGACAGTGTCGGTCGAGCGGGTAGCTGAATCAAGGTTTGCCCCGAAAGTCACTCGATCATCGCCGGCGCCGGCGGTTACGGCAAATACCTCATCGGCAGTATCAGTGCAATTCAAATCATCGTTTCCTGAACCGCCCTTTACTGTGATAGTGGTCCCGGCAGTCCCGTCGCCAGGGATCGATATATGTAAGCCACCGGCGAGTTGACTTGCGTTCACCGTGGTTACAGTTGTGTCCACGGTCGTCGCATTCATATCCAGATCCTGGTCGCCGGTTACGTTGATGGTTGTTAACGAATTGCCGTTTCCATCAGTTAGCTGTTGCAGCGAATTGGCGGTATTGCCCTGGCTGACGATATTGATTGTCTCGTAGCCGCTCTGTCCGGAAGTCTTTGGCTGAATTGTGACAATTGGTTCAGTACCAGTCAGGATGACGCCGTCGAGAATAAGATCAAACGAATCATCTGATCCAGCAAGGGCGGCATCGTCGATGGTGACACTGAGGCTCTCGGTGCAGTTGTAGATGCCAAACTCCGTCGGAGCGACGGCCAGGTTGGTCAAAGTCAAATCACCGTGATCTGCCGCCGAATCAGCGAACTCAATGGTCCTTTCGCTTCCCGCATTGGCCATGTTTATGGTCTGGTGATTACCGGTAGTTACCTCGAAGTGAAATACCTCGATGTTGGCCAACGACTCCGGCGTTGTAGTTGTGGTAGCTGAGGGCATCAGCTGAGCGGAGAGCGTATCCACTCCCGCACCGCCATCGAGCTTGTCAGAATCGTTCAACGTCTGTTCGAGGACACCTTCGCTGGTAAGATTAAGCGCTCCATCAAACTCGTCGTCGAGATCTCCGCCGGTTAACGTATCAGCGGAAGAGGTAAGCACGAGCGGATCGGGAGTAACGTCCTCACACGTTTCGGTTTCTTCGTCACATACCTGCGTGGCTGCACAGGGGTTTTCACCATCTACACATTCCCCGTTCGTATTGCATGTTTCCGTACCAGTGCAGTAGAGACCATCATCGCAATCTCCGTTGGTCGTACACTCTGCGACTACCGGCGCATCCTCGCACACGCCGTTGCTGCAAACCTGGTCGCCGACACAATCATCATTGAGAACGCATTCCACGCATTCACCGGCCACACACATCAGACCATTGCTGCAGGCGATGGGTGTGTGTGTAACGTCGGCCACTCCGTTGGAATCGACGCAGGTATCGGTAGTACAGGCGTCCCCGTCATCAATGGTAGCGGTGGCACAAGGGTCTGTCGGCGTCGGGGCGAGATTGCACCCAATTGATCCAACAAGACTCAATACGCAACCGGCAAGGATGGCCCTGTTCAATTGTATGGCTGCAGAAAAGCGTTTGTATGTGGTCATCTCTCAATATGCTCCCATTCAGGATCGATCCGTAATTCGTAACCCGCAAAAGAGCGGCAGCGCGCGTCCAGAGCAAGCTCTACTCAAGTGCAGCGTCTGACGCCCGGTTTTCTCCGGTAGATTGTCGGCAGTTGCCGCCACGTTTGGATTAGCAGCGTCATAGAACGCAAGTGCCTTCGCGTTGGGTCAACGACCCGACTACTGCTACCGTGGGTGCGTCAGAAAGCCGGAGGCGCACACGATTTACATATCGGCCCGAAAGGGAAGTGAAAGTACCAAATAGAAGAGGCCGCCCTCGAAAAGGGCGGCCTCGGTACGTTTTTACAGATCAACTTTCCGCTTGGCGGAAGGTCGAGCTTACTGGATGGTCAGGTCACCACCAGACAGGGTGGTGTCGCTCAAACCGGTGATACCAGAGAGCTTGAACAGCAGGTCGCTGACATCAACACCGTCACCGGTGGCACCGGAGACGAAGATGTAGGTGTCACTGCCGTATTCGAAGATGCTGAACTGGCCGGCAGCGTGAACGCCGTTTGCGGCCTGTCCTGCTTCAGCGGCAACAATACGCTCGGCCAGAGTATCGTCAGCCGAATTGAAGGTGCAGAAGCCTTCGCTATTGATGCTCGCGACGGTAGCAGCGAAACCGGTGCTACCAGAGGCGATCGTCAAGTTGGTGCCGCCATTGTCGAAGACGTCAGAGTTCTTCTCGAAGTCGGTAATTGTAGTGAAGACAGTCGCCGAGGGAGCGGCACTCTGGTCACCAGATGCGAACACAAAGGTATCAGCACCAGAACCACCAGTGATCGTGTCGTCACCATCACCACTATCGATGGTGTCAGCACCAGCGCCACCGTTGACAACGTCATTGGAGTCAGAACCGGCCAGAGTATCGGCAGCGGAACCGCCCAAGACGCTGCAAGCGCCAGCCATGGTGGCCTGAATATCGACGGTACCAGTTGACGCACTACCATCAACGATACCAGCAGTAATCGCGCCACTGAACTCAACCTCGTTGGCACCAGTGATGACGATCTTGGTGGAGCCACCAGCGGAAGCGGTCATGGTCACGGTGTTGCCGAAGTCGTTCTTGGTACCTGCAGTGGTCGGACCGGCGATGGTCAGGACCTCAATACCGGTGACAGTCACGGGGTTGGGGAAATCAACACCGCTGGCAAGATCCAGAGTAAGGCCATCGGAAGTGCCGGTACCGGAAATCTGAAGGATGTGGGTAGCGGCGCCGGCATCGGCGTCCATATCCAGGGTGCCACCGTCAGGCATAGTGATAGTACGAGCAGTGCCGTCGATACCAGCAGCCAAAGTCAGCTTGGTGATACCAGAACCCCAATAGGTTACGGGGGTGATATTGCCGGCCAGCGCGTCGGACACCCAGAGAGCTTCAAAGTTAGTGACGCTAGTCTGGACCACGGTGGTAACAGCATCAGCAGATGTTACGACCAGGGTGTCAGTGCCTTCGCCACCATCAACTGTGTCGGTGAAGGGGCTGGTGGAATCGTAGTTGCCATTGAAGGTAACCTTGTCATCGCCCGCACCAGCGTCGACGGTGAAGTACTCGTCGGCGGTGTCGGTGCAATCGAGGTCATCGTTGCCTGAGCCGCCCTTGACGGTGATTGAACTGCCGGCAGTACCATCGCCAGCAACCAAGCACTCGATCTTACCTGTCGCCGAACTGGCGTCGAAGGTGGTGACGGTGGTGTCGACGGTGGTGGCATCCATGTCCAGGTCCTGGGCACCACTGACATTGATAGTGGTGAGGCTATTGCCGTTGCCCTGGGTGAGCTGGTCGATGGAGTTGGCCGCACCGCCCTGGCTGACGATGTTGATGGTCTCGTAGCCACTCTTGGCTGCAGTATCCGGACGGATAGTGATGGTGGGCTCGCCACCGCCAAGGGTAACGCCCTCGAGAGTGAGGGTTAACTCATCAGTCGTGCCAGTCAGGTGAGCGAAAGGAATAGTGACGGTGAAGTCCTCGGTCACGTTGTACAGACCGTAGGCAGTGGGAACAGTGCTCAGGTTGGTGATCAACAGGTCGCCGCCATCGGTGGCGGAGTTCTTGTAGTTGATCGTGGTGGTGGCAGTGGCGTTGGCCATGTTCACCGTCTGGGCATTTCCCGTAGTGACTTCGAAGTTGAACACCTCGATATTGGCGAGACCGGACGGAGTCGTGGTCGTGGCCGCGGTGGGGTTGAACTGAGCACTGAGGGTATCAGTGCCGGCGCCACCGTCGAGGCTGTCAGCATTGTTCAAAGTCTGGATGAAGTTACCACCACTGGTGAGGTAGAGCTGGCCATCGTAGGTATCGGCATTGGTTGTGCCGGTGAAGGCCGAGCCGGTGTCAGTTCCGGTGGTAAGGGTAAAGGTCGAACCGGCGATGTCGCTGCAGGTATCGGTGGTCTCGTCGCAAGTCTGGTTGGTTGCGCACGGATCGGTACCGGCAGTGCAGGTGAAGCTATTGGTGTCGCAGGTCTCGGTTCCGTTGCAGTAGAGGCCATCGTCGCAATCGCCATTGCTATTGCAGGCTGCGGCAGCGGCAACGCAGACGCCATTGCTGCAGGTGTCAGTAGCATTGGGGCAATCTGCGGCGGTATTGCACTCGACGCAATTACCGCTGGTGGTCTCGCAAACGAAGCCGGTGCTGCAAACGACGGCTGTTCCGGCACAAGTACCGTTGGAGCAGACATCATTCTCGGTGCAGTAGTCGCTGTCATCGCAACCATTGGTTGTGTAGGTTTGTACGCAGGTGCTGTTTGTATCGCACGTGTAGAGTGTGCAATCGTCATCAGTACCGCAATCGGCATTGGTGTTGCACTCAACGCAGGCACCAGTGGTCTCGTGACAGACAAGGCCGGTGCTGCAAACAACAGCTGTGTGGGTGACGTTCGCGACACCGTTGGAGTTTACGCACGCGTCTGTGGTACAGGGATCGCCATCATCGACTGTAGCGGAGTTACAAGGGTCGGCCGGTGGGAAGATGATGTTACATCCCGGGACAACCACAATCATGACAGCGACGGCAAGTGCGGCCCCCATCGCCAGCGTACACAGCGAGGCGAAGGACCGCCCGTTTGTACTTACGTTTCTGTTCTCTTGCATCAGTTTGTGAACCTCCAGTGAAAAATTGGGGTGATCCTAGTCACACCGTGTATCGGTTATACGAATCCATTTTCCTCAATAAAACGTGTCCGGAACAGCCCTGGGTGCCACAAACACCCAATGCCAACGAAGGAACAATCAGCTTGATCGAGGAACTGCAAATTAGCTCTACCAAATCAATACGTTTTGTTCAACTGCCCACTCAAAACCGCGGCGCGCGCCGAGCCGTGATTACGAGTTCATCTGTTTTGAGTAAGCCTGGATTTCACAACTCTCGTCGATAAGAGCGGATCGCTGCAATCCAACGCATACCACGCGCCAATTCAAATCGATACGCATCAGCAGCTCCGCCTCCTTGCGACGAAACGGCAACAACCGCCCCTTGCCCTCAGCGTGGGAGCGGCATTCCAGTTACTCCGTTGCGGGCGAATTGTAGATCCTGCCCGAGTCAAGTCAACACCTAAATTGCAAATAGCAGCCGCTAATTTGGGTTGCAAAGCGTTGCCCCAAAGAGATATAGCGGCACCACAACAAGTCTTGACAATATCGACGCGCGTTGGTGGGAAGCTTGAATAATTCAAACAAGAATAGTCGACTAAGATTGACAACAACTAAAGAAAACCTCCCAACAATCTTGTGACAACCGACAGAATCACGTTCCATCGGCCTGCCGCTTGAGAATTGTCAACAACGTTTACAAACCATCTATGCCCTGCTATGGATGTTGACAAATCTTCCCAGATTAACAGATAAGGCAGATATGCAGAGGTCGGAGGTGATTAGCTCGGGACTTCCACGCCGACTCGGGCGGCGATGCTATCGAAAATGTTCATATAGTTAATATATGCATCATAGGGGGAGTCCGGTGGAACCTGCCATCCTCCCAAATCGCTATGCTGACCTTCTATCGTGCACATAGCTTCGAAGTATTCACAGGCCTGAAGTCGGGACCAGTCTTCGCGTATCGAGGGGTCGCCGGTTGATTCAACCATTTCCTCAAGGGCGAAGAGGCCATGCATAGCGTGAGACTGCATGGGATTACCCAGCCATGCTGAGAGGCTCCCGCGCCGTTCGGAACTGCTGACGAAGTGGATAGGCTGATAGCTATCGGCAACCTTATGCGCCTCAATAGCTTGTGAGGCAGTGAGAAACTCAAGATCGGTTTGAGCCAAGGATTTTTCCGGGAAGTAGCGGAGGAAGTCGAAGATGCCGGTGTTCCCGTCGTGTCGCAGCCCGAAGACGCTGTAGTCCCAGATGATGGTTACCAGCTCCTCACCGCTGTCGAAGCGGCCAAGCCATTCGGCGAAGCGCGGAGCAGTTAGAGGCCATTGGTCCCACTGTCGATCCTCGAATCGCTCGGAGACGTCTCGTGATAATCGCCCGTTGCGGAGAAGGATGGGGAAGTTTCTTGTGCCCCCATACAGCCGGTTGCAGGAACGGCCGGCCAGGATTTCCTCCAGGCCATCACAAACGGCTCCCACGAATCCCATTTCAGAGAGCAGCTCGACGAGATCGTCGCCGTAGATCAGTTCGCTGTTGCGGAAGACCGTTGGTCGAGTTCCGAAGAGCTCCTCTATTCGGCGGCAATGACGTTCAACTTGGCGAATGAAAGCAGTCGGCGAGTAGAAGCAGGCCAGGGAGTTGTGATAGGGCATTGCCAAAAACTCGACATTGCCGGTGTCGGCAAGTTCTTTGAAAGAACCGAGCACGTCGGGGAAGTAGCGGTCGAAGAGATCCAAGGCGCCACCGGAGATACTGATGGACACGTTAAACCGTCCTTCACATGAGCGCAACAGAGCAAGGAGAATCCTATTGGCGGGCAGAATGCTCTTGGTTGCGTAGCGTCGGCAGGCCTCTCGGCTTTTGTATCCGTCGAAGTAGTTGCGGTCGGTATCAAAGACGCTGTAGTGGCGCAGCACAGAAGGCTGATGAACGTGCATTTGGATGGAGATGGTGGACATGCCTCGACTCCCTGTGTCGTACGCGTGTTAATTATAGAGTACAGCATCCGCCCGGGCTGCGTCCAGGAACAAACACCCCAGTCACGCGAAGTAGGCTGCCTATGGGACCAGTCATTGTGCGATCCAGGCGACTGCGAAGGAGGTTATTCCGGCGGCCACGTGCAGCAGTAGCGGCACAAGCCAGGTATTGGTCCGGTAGGCAACATACGCGAGCAGAGGTCCGTTGAGCATGGACACGCCGATCTCTCTCGTGCCCTTGCCCTCGTGCACGAGCACGAACATGGCTCCAGAGACGAAGATGGCCGTCAGGCAACCGTCCTGAAGTCCGAGCCATCTGGTTATTTTCCTAATTCCGACGACTCCATCAGTTGACTGCGCCAGCCCACACCAGCGCAGGACGCACTCTATTTTACCATTAGCATGGACCGTGACAGGCGCCGGTTCGGGCCAACGAAAATCTTTGCGGCACAATGCAAGCAGGATCCCCTGATAGAAGAGAGTCTCGGTGGTCACGTTGATAATGAAATAGCCCAAGAGCACCGATACGCCTGTTCGTTGTGCAATTCCAAGGTAGTAATTGGAGAATTCGGGGCTTACTGCCACATAGATGGTCAATGGAACGGAGATGGCATAACCGACAAGCAGGACGCGAAGCCCAATGATGTTCGGCTTGCGCAGTCCGAAGTCCGCGAGGCGGCAGCGCCGGATTACGCACATTGTGAAAAGTGGAAGAGCAACAAGGACGAGGATAAGGTATATCGCATGACGAATCTCGTGAAATGCGGCGTGGTGGCTTTGGCCGGCAAGCAGCTTTTCCGCAATAGACAATACCCATCCAGTTGCGTGACGGTTCCAGGAATGCAGATACGCCGGCCAGGATTCGGGCATGTAGAACAGCAGGCTCAGGCAATAGGCAACGACGGCCGCAACGGCGCAGACATGGTGAATTCGCCTAGGGTTACCGGCTGGAGCCATTTGGACTGTCTTTTGTGTTTTAGTCATGCCCCCAGATTCTCATCGTTTGGCTGCTGCCGTACAGGCGACTGCGGCTCTTGACACAGGAAAGGTGAGACGCATCAGAGTTGCGATTGATCCGGCGATGTCATGGCGACGGCCGTCTGGTAGACTTCGCGGCAGCGGGAGGCGGAGTCTTTCCAGCTCAAACGACGGACTTCGTAACCTGCTTGAGTTTTCAAGGTGGTGTAGAGAGGCGGATGGCGCAACACGGCCACGATCTTATTGGCCATCTCCTCTACATCCCAGAAGTCGACCTTCAATACGTGCTGAAGCACCTCGCTAACACCCGACTGCTTGGACACGAGGACCGGCACGTCGTAGCTGATGGCTTCCAAACTGGCGATACCGAATGGCTCAGAAACGCTGGGCATGACATACATATCAGCGGAGCGGAAAAGCTCTTCAACCGCGTCGCCCTGCAAGAACCCGGTGAAAATCACCCGGTCACTGATCCCCATCTCCTCGGCCAACTGGATGCTACGGGTCACCATGTCGCCGCTGCCGGCCATTATGAAGCGCACATTGGAATAAACCTGGAGCACTTTCCTCGCGGCGGCAAGGAAATACTCTGGGCCCTTCTGAATGGTGATGCGCCCTAAGAAGAGCACTTTCTTCTCGTCGCTCCTTATGCTCGTCGGGCGCGAGCGCGAGGAATTGGTGTTTCCATTATCACCGACGGCGTTGTAAACGACGGAGATCTTCTCCTGTGGCACGCTGTAATGCCGCATCAGTATCTTGCTGGTGAGATGACTCACCGCGATGACCATGTGCGCTCTATCCAGGCCCGCCCTCTCAACATCGTAGATCCGCTGGTTAATATGGTTTGCGCTGCGATCGAATTCGGTGGAATGTACGTGGGCGACGAAAGGCTTGCCGGTCATTTCCGAAATAGCAATGGCCGCGGGAAAGGTGATCCAATCGTGCGCGTGTATGACGTCGAACGACTTGCCCGCTACGGCGTGAGTAGCCAAGTGTGCATAACGGTCTATCTCGCGGAACAGATCGTCTCCAGAGGGCTCGGTCGTACCGTTGGTACAGTTAGCCGGCACCGGAGACGCCGGAGCCGAATAAGTTACCGGATCAGAACTCCTTGTTTCAGGCCCGGTACTCGGTGAGATCTGCAAAGAGTCCTGGCAAACGGGCGAGTGCTGCTGTGACGATGATACGGCATTGCTATTAGGGCAACAGCTCTTGGTCATCGGAGCCGGTTGTGCCAGCATTCGAACTCCAGGCGGCAAGTCAGCTGCCTTCGGTCGGCGGTAGGGCCAGAGATTGGCATCGACCCGAACGAACTCCACATGCGGTCGCCCCACTACTTCTTGCCGATCAACCGTCATTTCGGGTTGTTGAGGAGCTTGGCTGTCGGCGTTGCCGTGACTATGAATCTCAGTGAAATCCGAGCCCGTTGCAGACGTGTGTGTCGGCGAAGGCGATGGGTTCGACAGCGCACCGGTGAACGCGGTACCGTTGCCGCGCCGGCCATTAGAGCGAACAGGATCAGGGCTTTGCTCAGAGACAACATTGACTGAAGCGGAAAGCTCTGGCTCGATCTTCAAGTCGATCAGCTTCACATTAGAGCATATGGATGGATCGGGGACCCGGGGTAGAACGAAGAGTACATCTGTCCCGCCAGCAGCTAGGGCCTTGGTCAAACCATGACACGCCACACCTAAGCCGCCCGAAATGACAGGTGGGAACTCCCAACCTAACATCAACACGCGCATGACTACCCCAACAACTCTTAAGCCTGTTCAATCCGCCCTCTAGCACAGCTCAGGCGGGACTTTGCCCCCGCTTTGACAATCCTGCGTGCTCACGCATCGGTCGGCAACATAGAGATTTACCCTACTCAGCGCCGCCGATGAATACACCGGCCCTACTCATTGCACGAATCCGCACACTCGTACAAGTGCGTGCTACACAAACATCTTAACGCTGTCACCGCAGAACCACGATCACAAGAAAGGTGTATCACGATTCTGAGTATAGATTACTGCTAATTGCTGTCAACGAACAGAGGCATCAGCCCCTGCCCGAACAACTAATCATCAGAGAATCTATGCGGCAAGACTCACTCAGTTGTGCGAACGACCGGATCGTAAAAATGGGATAGTTGGGAACAATCGCTATTCTCCGTGGCTGACCAGCTCCTCTGCCAGATCGGTCACAATAGCCGCCAGATCAAGCTTGTTTGCGGTTTGTGGCTTGCGCCACGGCTGCGAGCCAACTTTGATTTCTATTCTGGCGCCGTCACTTCCGATGGCCTCCGGACTATTGAGAACGATGGCATCGCAACACTTCCGCTTCATCTTCTCTTCTGCCTTGGCATGCGGATCGAGATCCTGAACAGCGAAGCCGATGACGACTCGGTGTCCTTTGCTTTGGCCTAGATGAGCGCAAATGTCAGGAGTGGACTCAAGCTCCACAGTGTGCTGGCCAAGCGACTTGGGCGCCTTGCAGTGCGAACGTTGAACGGGTCGCCAATCGGAAACCGCCGCAGTCATGATTGCCACATCGCAATTGAGAAACGCCTTGGTAGATTCCTCAAACATCTCCTCAGCAGATGTGACCGATACGACCTCGACCGGAGGAGCTGACAAGGCAACTGGACCGGAAACAAGCACAACCGAATGTCCTCGATTGCCTGCTTCCCGGGCCACGGCATACCCCAGCTTGCCAGTCGAACCGTTGCTTATGAATCTGACAGGGTCAAAGTGCTCGCGAGTGGGTCCGGCGGTGATAAGGATTCGCACGTCCAACCTCCTGCCGATATTGGAAAAACCAAGAAGCTGCAACGTTTTCGAAGGATTCGTGGCGTTGAATCGTCATTGGCATCCGAAGAAGACAGAACTTCAGACACCATACTCCAATTGAGTATGCTCTAGCTGGCGCCCCCCTTCGGTGGATCTGTTTTTAGGGTCTCGGCCACGGCCTCTACCAGCACATCAGCCTCCTCCATTCGTCCGACACCTATCGTCTTACAGGCGAGCCATCCCTCGCGTGGCCCGATCATTCTGTGCCCTTGCTCGCGCAGTTTGGCGACATTCGCCTGAACAGCCGGATTCGTCCACATATTGCAGTTCATTGCCGGAGCAAGGATAACGGGGCAGGTGAATGCCAACATGAGAGTTGACAGAACATCGTCGGCGATACCACAGGCGATTTTCCCTATGATGTTGGCTGTGGCTGGTGCCACCAGACACAAATCAGCTTGATCAGACAGCTTCACATGCTGGGGATCATAAGCCATTTCGTGCCCCCAGAGGCTGGTAATAGTCTGTCGTCCGGATAAGGCCTGAAAAGTCAACGGAGTCACAAACCTCGTAGCCGACTCGGTCATCACGCAGGTGACCCCGGCACCGCGTTGCACGAGAGCTGACACAACCGAGCAGACTTTGTAAACGGCAATCCCTCCGGTAATCCCAACCACGACCTCATAGCCGAGGAGATCTTCCTTGGGCAATTCGGAGGTTTCGTTAGCCCTACTCTGCGGCATCCTCGTCCTCCACGGCGGAAGGATCGAACTCTCGTGCCACCAGCTTGTCCTCCATGAGTTCCTTGACCACTACTTCGATCTCGGTCAACCCCTTGGCTTCGACCATTGGCCGGGCACCTTGCATCAATTCTACCAGACGGCGCTGAATCAAAGCCGTCAGCTTGAACCTTCCGCCAACCTTCTTGATAAGGTCATCTTTCTTGAACGCTTCGATCATTTGAACCTCTTGTGTTTGGTCAATTAAGGTGCGACCTGATAAGAGCAATTACTTCCCGAATCGTCTCTTCCAAGACGTCGTTTGTAACAAAATGCTGATAGCAGCCAGAGTCACGGGCAATCCCAATCTCACCATCGGCGGCAGCAAGTCTCCTGGCCATGTGCTCTGCCGATTCCGTATTGCGTCCCTCCAACCGCGCCTTCAATGATTCGAAGTCGGGAGGCATCACGAAGAACCTGATCGATTCGGGCATCTTCTTCGCTACCTGGAGAGCCCCCTGAACATCGATCTCCATAATGACAATCTTGCCATCAGCAACCCACTTCTTCACCGGCTCCATCGGAGTGCCGTACCAGTTTCCACAATACTCCGCCGTCTCCAGGAAGGCTCCCCGCGCCTTGCGAGCAGCAAACTCCTCATCAGAGACATACTCGTAGGACCGACCGGCAGACTCAGCGCCGCGAGGTTTGCGAGTCGTCGCAGAAACGCTCCACACCGCCCCTGGAACCCTCTCCAGTATGGCATTGCAGATCGATGTCTTACCCGTCCCTGACGGGCCACTGATCACCACAAGCGTTCCTGTCGATTGTCCACGAGCGTCACTCGACATTTTGAACCTGTTCCTTCAGGCGATCGATACAACCTTTCATATCCACGACGTTGCGCGCGATTGTTGCGTTGTTGCTTTTGCTTCCGATGGTGTTTACCTCGCGGAGCATCTCCTGTGCCAGGAAATCGAGCTTGCGCCCTGCCATTTCCGGAGAATCACACAGCAACTCAAATTGCTCCAAGTGGCAACCAAGCCGTGCAATCTCCTCATTGACATCGCTACGATCAGCGTAAATCGCCACCTCTCGAATGAGAGTATCTTTGTCAATCTCCAGCTTGGCGTCGCTAACCAAAGCAGCAACGCGATCGCGCAGCCGAACTTGATATTCTGTCACTACTTCCGGTCCGAGTTCAGCGATTTCACCTACCAATCGACGAATGTGTCCGCAGTGTTCCAGCAAATCTCTCTTGAGCGCCTCTCCTTCCGCACGTCGCATCTTCATTAGATTCTGCAACGCTCGCTCGAGCATCTGCTTGGTCAGACTCCATGTGCGCTCCTGCACGTCCTCATCCTGCTCCGGCGCCTCACATACTCCTGGCATATCCAGCAAGGCAGCAAGATCAACTGTTGCCTGCATACCGGGCGGAACGGTCACACCTTTGATCTGGGCCAGGTAGTGGTCCAGAGCCGCTCGGTTAATGTCGTAAGCAGCGGTAGCACTGCTATTCCGCACCCGCATTGCAACCGTTACGCTACCGCGCTGAATCCAATCGCGTAGAAGCTTGTCTACTGCCGGCTCCATGAAACGGAGGTTCTCCGGCAGTTTGATACTGCTCTTGAAGTACCTGTTATTCAGGCTACGGATCTCCACGGCATAATGCACACCGTCCTCTGAGAAATGCGCATCGCCATATCCGGTCATCGATTGGATCATACGAAGTTTCCGATTACTACATTCCCAAGCAGCAATACCTGTACCTGTTTGGGCACAAACGACCGCAGGGAATGTGCGCCAGGAACGATGAGATATACTGTGCGACTAGCCTTCAGCAGAGTCGTTGTCTTCACCGGAACTTGGCTCAGTGGCGTCATCTCCAGCAACGTCGCCGGCGGTTTCAGCGGCCGGAGGTGTCTCCGTACTTGCCGATGCGTCCCCAGCCGGAGCAGAAGAATCGCTCTGCGGACTAACTGGAACGGTAGCCGGTACGGTAGACCCGGAGGCAGGCGTGATCGGCGTCGTGTTACTCGGGGCGCTTATCGAAGCATTGGCTGCAGCATCAGCGTAGGGCAACATCACATAGTTGCCGACAACTGTCAGAAGTAGAAATACCGCGGCCAACACAACGGTGATAGCAGTAAAGACGTCACCGGTCTTAGCACCAAAGGCACTGCTTCCACCACCGCCACCGCCGAATGCAGAAGCCAAACCGCCACCGCGACCCTTCTGTACCAATACAATCAACATGAGAAGAACGCAGACAACAAACAGAGCGATCGCCATGATCCAGTGCGTTCCCGTCATCGCCAACATGGAAGTCATTTCAAACTTACCTCACACCTGTGATTATCTAGAGCAACTCACCCGCGAAGCGAAGCCACGCGGGTGGATAGCCTTGCCAATCAAACTAAACGCTTTCCGCTGCGGCCGCTATGATAGCAGCAAAATCGTCAGCTACCAAACAGGCTCCTCCTACCAATCCGCCGTCAACATCCGGACAGCACAGCAGCTCCTTCGCATTGCCCGGTTTCATGCTCCCGCCGTACTGGATGCGGAGATTCTGAGCCACATCATCACCATATAAACCGCCCAGCTTAGCGCGGACAAACGCGTGAACCGCCTGTGCCTGGTCAGGAGTGGCGGTTTTACCGGTCCCAATGGCCCAGACAGGCTCGTAGGCAATAGTCAAAAGAGACGTATCAAGGTCACGCGTGAGTACCGCGGCCATCTGTTCCTCGACTACTTTCTCCGTCTTACCGGCCTCGCGTTCCTCAAGTAGCTCGCCGATGGCGTAGATCACATGTAGCCCCACGCTCTGCGCGGCTGCGACCTTTTTCTTCAGCATCTCGTTGGTCTCGCCGAAAATATGCCGCCTTTCGCTATGACCAATAATGACATAGGTGCAGCCAGCGTCCTTGAGCATTGCCGGAGCTATCTCACCAGTAAACGCACCTTTGGGCTCGAAGTAGCAGTTCTGAGCCCCCAACTTGATCGGGGAACCGGCAAGGATCTCCGCCAGAGGAAACAATAGTGTAAACGGTGCGCAGGCAGCCACGTCGACTTTGTCGCCGGCAACTACTTTGGCCTTCAGGCCTTCAATAAGAGCTCTGCCGGCGGCAAGATCGTTATGCATCTTCCAGTTACCAGCTATGAATGGCTTTCTCATGCTCGTGTTTTCCTATCGGAGCAAATCGCTCTCTCTTCGGCGACCGCCGTGATCCTTCTCACTCTTCGTCGCCTGGTCAAGTAATCTTCTAACTCATCCAACCTCCGCTTTCGACTCGCCGCTGAGTCGTCGGAGCGTCACCCCAAGCAGTCACGCGATGCCCCACGATCTCCGCCACCTGCTTCAACTCCTCCATCAACTGCTTGAAGCGTTTGGGCAGTACCGCCTGCGGACCGTCGCACATCGCCTTGTCCGGGCATGAATGTACTTCGACAATAAGTCCGGCCGCACCAGCCGCTACTCCCGCAAGCGCCAATGGTGGAACCAAGTCTCTCTTGCCGGCCGCATGTGACGGATCGACAAAAACAGGCAGATGGGAACGTTCCTGAATGACAGGGACCGCCGAGACATCAAGAGTAAAACGCGTTTCGGTTGCGAAAGTCCTCATTCCGCGCTCGCAGAGAATAACTCGGTGGTTTCCCTGGCTAAGCACGTACTCGGCCGACATCAACAATTCGTTTATAGATGCTGCCAGACCTCGCTTGATAAAAACCGGCTTGTCCGTGCGCCCAACCTCCAGCAAGAGGTTGAAGTTCTGCATGTTGCGCGCGCCGATTTGAAAGATGTCCGCATATTCCGCCACCGTTTCCACATCGCGCGGATCGGTTACTTCAGTGATCGTGGGCATGTTAAACTCCTGCCCAGCCTCCCTGAGCAGTTTAAGTCCCTCAACACCCAGACCCTGAAAAGCATACGGACTGCTCCTTGGCTTGAACGCCCCACCACGAAGGATTGACGCCCCCGCATCCTTGACCAACCGTCCCACTTCAAAGAGCAACTCACGGCTTTCAATAGCACACGGACCTGCAATTATATTGACGTGCGGCCCGCCAATGCGAATTCCACCAACGTCGATGATCGAATCAGCCTCGTGAAATTCCCTGGAAGCCAGGCGATACGGCTGGGTGACCATGATCACCCGGTCGACCCCCTGCAACTGCTCCAGCTGCTGGATTACCGACACGCTTTGCGTGCCGGTGGCAGAGATCATAGTGCGAAACTCACCCGGGGCGGCATGAGATTCCATCCCAAGATCGACAATGCGGTCAGTGACGGCCTGCTCCTCCGCCTTCGTCGCCGTCGATCGCATTACTACCACAAGATCCATGGTGATTTCCTCTTTGCCTTGCGGCCACACCTAAACTATTTCGTCAGCTCTTGGAAAAGAGCCCAGCACTTTGAGTGACCGGCAATGTGCCCTCGCAAGCTCTACGACTTTCGCCGTCTCCGGCAAATCAATATGCCCTTCAATGTCCACAAAGAAGCAGTATTCAAACTTCTTCTGTTTACTCGGGCGGGACTCAATATAGGTCATGTTCACTTCGGCTTTACGGAAAACATCCAGGACTTCGACCAATGATCCAGGCTTATCAGCTGCCATGAACAATAACGCCGTTTTGTCGTTGCCCGTCGGCTTGGCATGTTCTCTCGCAACGACGAGAAACCGAGTTATGTTGCCTGGATCATCCTCGATGCGATCACATATCTTTCTCAGTCCGTAGATCTGGCCGGCAAGTTCACTTCCTATGGCCGCCACATTCGGCTCATTGGCCGCCATCTCTGCCGCCTTGCTACTGCTGGCTACGGCCACAGTCTTGTCCTGCATGCCGGTTTCCATGAGCCAGTTCTGGCACTGGGCAAACGCTTCCGGCTTGGAATAGATCCGCTCCACCTGATCCAAATTGTTATTTCCCAATAGATGATGCTGCACAGACAGATTGACTTCAGCACACACCTGCACATCATGCTTGGCCAAGGCGTCGAGCGTATCAACCACACCTCCGCCGGCGGTGTTTTCAATTGGGACTATCCCAAGATCCACTCGACCACGCTGTAATTCATCGAACACTGCCGAAATGTGCTTGACTGGTTCGAACTCAAAGCTAGAACCGAACTTGCGTGTGGCCGCCAAATGGGAGTACGTTCCCGGAGGCCCCAGATAGGCAATCCGTGGCGTCCGCTCAAGAACAAAAGAGCCGCTCATCAGTTCGCGAAAAATCGCAAGAATTGTCGCGTCCGGCAGCGGGCCCGCGTTGGCAGCAACCGCCCTGTCAAGCACAGCACGCTCCCGCGCGGGAGCATACGTTGCATCACCACACTCACGCTTGAGCCTGCCGATCTCCGCCGCCCTTTCCGCCCGCTCGTTGACCAAACGAACAAGTTCCGCATCGATCTCATCGATCCGTCGGCGCGGGTATGCAAGTTTCGCGTCCAGATCCGACATAAATACCGCCCATTAAAGGCCTTCCGGCACGACAACGACACCGCCGACCCCCTGATTCTCTCACTATTTACAGAACCGTAAAGGTTACGACGCACCGGCCAAAGTGTCAAACTCGGGCGGTGCGTCGCCATCCGATGGAATGGGCTGTTAACTCCTCGAAACAGATTCCGAGCTGGGCGGCAAGTTAGCTCTCTCTGGCAATACCTTAACGATTGGCTGCCAGCAGTTCCGCCTTCCTTACCAGCTCCATGAACTCCTGGCGTCGCTCGTCAACACGACCACCACGCACCAAACCGGCAGCAGCCAGATCAAGTACTCCTGCGTACGTCGAGTTACCTGAATACTGTGAACTGCGGAGCAGCATGCCAAATGAGGCAACGGAAGCGGCAAAGTGGAAATCACCTGATGCAGTCGAAAGACCCAATCCCTGATCGACGATCGGGTAAGACATTAGCGTGCTTCTGTCGCCGTCGGGCAACTTGTAGCGAAGTTTGACGGTCATCATCTCACCGCTACTGTCGGCAACTGGAGGCGGAGTCGGCTGAGGTTGGTACTTCAGTGGATCAACGCCCCGCACTCCAGTCTCCATCCCCGCAGGAACTATCTCGTACAGTGCAGTGACCGTATGCCCCGCTCCTATCTCTCCAGCATCCTTGGTGTCGTCGTTGAAATCCTCCTTGGCCATAATGCGGTTCTCATAACCCAGCAAACGATAAGCACCGACCTCCGCGGGGTTGAATTCGATTTGGATTTTCACATCTTTGGCAATGGTAACCAGAGTACCAGTCATCTCCTCCACCAACACCTTGCGAGCCTCTGCCTCCGTATCGATGTAGGCATAGTTGCCATTTCCCTTATCAGCTAGCTTCTCCAGCGTTGAGTCCTTGTAGTTACCCATGCCAAAGCCCAGCACCGTAAGGAACACGCCGGTTTTGGCTTTCTTCTCGATGAGTTCGATCAACTCGCTCTGATTCGTCGTACCAACATTGAAGTCGCCGTCCGTAGCCAATATGACGCGATTCACGCCCCCTTTCACAAAGTTGTCGGCAGCCACTTTATAGGCAAGTTCGATGCCAGCTCCTCCATTGGTCGAGCCACCAGACTGTAATTGATCAAGAGCATCGATCACGCTCTGCGCATTTCCACAATCAATCGAAGGCAATACGAGACCAGTCGCTCCGGCATAAACCACAATGGCCACGCGATCCCCTTCAGTCAACTGCTCCGCCAACATCTTCATTCCCGTCTTCAACAAAGGAAGCTTGTTCGCTGGATGCATCGACCCGGATACATCAATGAGGAATACCAAATTGTGCGCCAATCGCTGACCCGGTTCCAGACCCAGCATGGCCGCAGGGTCGGGATGCCCTTTGAGCCCTATCCGGGCCAATCGATGCCCCGCATTCCACGGACAATCCGCTATCTCCACGTTGACGGAAAACGGGGTATTACCCGAAGGAATGGGATAGTCATAGTCGAAGTAGTTGATCAGTTCCTCAATGCGCACCGAACCCGCAGGAGGCAGAGAACCACCACTCAAGAACCTCCTCATATTGGAGTAGGAGGCCGTATCCACATCAATAGAGAAGGTAGACAGTGGGTTTTGCAGTACGGCAAGAAACGGATTCTCGATAATCTGGTCGTAAGCTTCAGTGTTGAAGCCCGTCCCTCCGCACGTTGCATGCCCGACCGCTGATCCTGGCCTTTCGCTTTCGGCAGACTTAGCCTCCTGACGCCGGCGCCCCCCATAGTCGTCTGCATAATCTACATAACCCAATGCCCGCAGTTTGCTCAACTCGGCACTGTCAACACTGACCGCCGATGATACAGAAGCCACTACCGGCTGCACATTGCCTTCATCCTTCTTTGATGCATAACTGAAGTCACCAGGTGGCTGCGACCCCGCTTTGCCTCCCAGATTACCTCTAGCAATGACCAACCCTGATTGCTCATTATCATGCAACGCAAGTTGTTTCTCCCCATGAGCGACCGACGGCTGCTCCTTACCCTTTGCAGTCCGCATCTCCTCCGAGCGGTTGATGTACTCTTGATTCTGCAATGCAAGACGCGCAGGCGAGACGCGACTTCGAGCCCTCTGCAATGAAGGAAACAGCCCCGGCCAGACGAATACGAGCAGAGCCACAGACGCGGCAATAGCCAACGGCAACCTGGCCCTTCGCCAGACAAGGGTTAAGGGTCTTCTGCGGCGATGTCGTGCTGCAACACCATCCTCTACTTTTTCCCAATGCTCCTGCGTTAGCCGCGGGGCGGGCTCGGCTTGCAGACACTCTTCAAGCATCTTGCCCACTCGGCGGATCTCATCCACCGCCGCCTGAGCCTCGGAAGACTCAGCCAACATCCTCTCAACTTCCAACTTCTCGTTATCATCAAGCTCGCCCAGCACATAGGCGGTCAATCTTGGGTCGTTGTTGTCCAACTTCATGATGCACCTCCTTCGCCGACAGCAGGAGCGTCTGATTGCTGGTTAAGTTTATCACGAATTGTCTTGATGGCCGTGTGAATGAGATAACCCACATTACTGACCGTAAGATTGGTCACACCGGCGATTTCTCGATAACTCAATCCACTCTGAAACCGCAATCTGATCACTTCCTGTTGATTAGTCGGCAGTCCGGCAAGCATGTGCAGTACTTGACCGGTGGTTTCACGCATCTCCAAGCCGGCCGCCGGAGTCACTCCTCCGGCCGGCATCAGTTGCGTTTGCTGTTCAGTTAATGGCCTCATACGTTTTTCCTTCCGGCAAATGTCCACCGCTTGATTGCGACAAACCGTATAAAGCCATTGAGCAACGCGTGCGTCTTCCCGTGGTGCACCATCAGAGACGAATTTCAGAAATGTCTCCTGCACCACATCGCGAGCCCGGTCAACATCCCCAACAATCCGTGCGGCATACCTGATAAGCGGGCCCTCGTATTGCTCGAGAACTGCTCTCAACCACACCTTGTCTACTGGGACTTTGTTTCTACTCATGAGTACCTCACGGCCTTATACGTCCTTTCACCTTCCTTGACGCACAGGTCGGCAGTTTATTAGAGAAAAACGCCCCGAAGCTTGCCGGAGAATGCTCGCAATCGGGCGCGAGCGCCCCTCCTGCCCTGTCGATCAGCCGCGGCGTGCCATCCAGTCGAACCGGCCGCGACCGACGGCGATTGCCGAATAGCAAAACTCCTGTACACTGATTCTGATAATCATGGACGGAATCGACCACTGTCCTAATAACCGAAGAACAAACCGCGAGCCGCTGAATGATCGACCACTTACAAGACCGTTGGGAAGAGTTCCGGAAGCTCCCGCAGAATATCCAGGTTTCAACCTTTCCGGATCGGCCATCACGAGTCTCGCATAAGGACATGGTTGATTCTCAATATGAGTTCAAATGTCCCAATTGCAGGTATAACCTCACTGGCCTACCGTCATCCCACTGCCCCGAATGTGGGATCGCCATCGACTTCGAGCCGGTCTCGGTTTTCACTGCAGCCGATCAATCGCTCGTATGGGTCGCCGCCATGCTTATGGACGCTAATGCTATTCCCAATATGCTCAACGTGGGAAGCTTCCTGCTTTTCGGCGGGACCATAGAGCGCAAGGCGAGAATGGCCGAATTGCACGTACCTTTCAAGTTCTTTCATGAGGCTGTCCAACTGCTCGACGAAAAGTTCGGCAAAAGGGAATTCCGACCGGGTGACGCACCTCCCCCTCTCTCAGGCGGAAACGAACAGCCATGGAGGTGTCAAACTTGCCAAGAAGAGAACCCGGGCACCTTCGAGCTTTGCTGGAACTGCGGCGCAGATGCCGCCGAACCTCCAACGAAAGACGACTCGCAAAGCTGAGCAAACGAACCAAAACAGCCGAACCGGCCGCTCTACAGGGAATTTCTGCACTGTCAGCGGGCCAAATGAAACATAGTTGTAACCGGCCAACTTCTATTGTGGACTCTTCTATTTCCCGATGTAAACTATCACAAGGGCGAAGTAATTGGTAACCACGCAAACTCGAATGCAGGAGCGAGGATTGTCTGAATCCTCGCAGAAAACAGCATGGATACTCCCGAAAAGCGCAAACAACTGAAGGCGCTAGCCGAAGAAATCTTCGAAATGACCAAACTCACCTCGCGTGCTCGCGCGCAAGCCAGAAAGGACAAGACGGAGAGCCTGACTGAAACGGAAAACGTGGTCCTTGACCTCTTAAGCAAGACAACATCCATTACCGTAGGCGAAATACAAAAAGCAATAGGAGTCCTTCCTGCACAGATGTCCCGCATCATCCGCGCTTTGGAAGGCAAGGGCGACGAAGCCTACATCAGTTGCCACATCAACCCCGACGATCGCCGCAAAATAGATGTATCCATCACACCGGACGGAAAGAAGGCGCTGGAGGCCTACCGAGACGCCCGAACCAGCCTGACCATGAAACTCCTGGCAGTTCTGACCACAAAAGAACGGGAAGATTTCATGCGAATCACCCGAAAGATCCGCGATAACATACCTAACTCATTGCCTAATAATTAGTTACAACTACGCACCTTCTCGCCCCGAAAAAAAACTCCACACCGCTAACCTTCCCACCTATCCGCAGTCTAATTGCACAGAAGGAAATAATTAACTGTTGTTAATTATTGTCAAGTAGGCTTGGAATGATTGGCCATGACACGGCTGCCTGCCACGGCAGAAGATTTCAAAAGGAGACCGCCATGTTCACAAAGCAGAAGAGAAGTTTCACGTTCACCGCGTTGGCCCTGCCCGTCTGCTTCAGTGCCGCCACTGCCAGTGCCCAATACACTAGCCACGTCGCCCGTCAAAAGAGAGCTCCGCAAAAACAGGCCATCTTTGTCGAGGCCGGCAGGTACGACACGCAGATGCGCAGCTATCCGGCTCCGCCACCTCCGAGGGCATATGGCAACTACGTCCAACAGCAGATGTATGTGTCCGATGCAGTTTGCCACAGTGGACGGGGAATAACCTACACGACTCAGCCGACTTGCACACGGCAGTCAATCTACGTCGAGAGACCTGCATCGAGACCTCGTCCAGTAATCTTGGAACAACCAATGGTCATAGAGACGCCTGTGTACGTCGAAAGGCCGGTGTATTATGGCACGCAGATCAGTTACGAAAGACCAGTCTACGTCAAAGAGCGTTGCCACAAATCGAAGTCGGTGAGCTTGGGAATATCAATAGGAAAGACTAAACATCATCGTGATAACCACACAAGGGTCGTAGTTAAGCGTAACCACAACGATAGACGGCATGGTTCACACAAGTACTACACCGTCGGACACAACCGTGGGCATCGTGAAAGAGGCAATGGCATCAGGATCAAAGTGAACCGCCGTCGTCACTGACGACCACAGGGCTAACAAGGCCTCGGTTTTGCTGAGAAAAGGGGGTAGCCGCTTTCAAGCGGCTGCCTCTATAACGTTGTAAGTCCACGCGTAGCATCAAACACCCGGAATTTACCGGAGAAAACAGGCGTTCAGCCGCTACACTTGGATAGAGCTTGCTCTAGTCGTGCGCCCGCCTGCTGGGCTTGGCCGGTTTCGGCTTGTCTGGGACAGTAAACACCGTGCCACACTCCCCACACCGAACCTTCTTGCCGCGCACATTCTCCGGCAGTCTCAAGGCAGTACGGCATGACAGGTTGGGGCACATGACGATAACGTCCATGGTGCTAATATCCCTCTAAAACGGGAATAGTCCGAACAACACCTGTTTACAGAAACAGGTGCGTCCTCCATTCCGTATCGACGCTGAGAAAACGGCCCTTTACTAGTCGCAGCGGTTATCGGTAGCGAACAGCACTCCCGCAACACACTCCGAGGTCACGCCGACTCTCTTCGGCGATGGAGATGCGGCTGGTCATCGAAAATGGACTTCTTACCGGACACCACGTCCTCATTGACGACCCACTTGCCACTACGCTCATGTTCAGGCAACTCAAACATGGCGTCGAGCATGATCTCCTCAGTCACGGCGCGCAGAGCTCGCGCTCCCGTATCCCGAGCGAGGGCCTTCTCCGCAATAGCACGCAACGCGCCAGGAGTAAACTCCAGCTCACACCCTTCAATCTCAAAGAGTTTGCTGTACTGCTTCACCAGAGCGTTGTTGGGCTCCGTAAGGATCCTAATCAGAATTTCCTCGCTCATTGGCTCAAGAGCGGCAATAACAGGCAAACGACCAACCAACTCGGGAATCATGCCGTACTCAATCAGGTCCTCAGGCGTTACCTGCTTGAGAATGTTGGCCTCTTCCTCGACCTCGTTCACCGAGTCACCCTCATTGGAATACCCAATTGCACTATGTCCTAAGCGACGACGAATGATATCAGTCAAACCATCAAAAGTCCCGCCGCAGATAAACAGAATATTGGACGTATCCAGCTGAATATACTGCTGTTCCGGATGCTTGCGTCCCCCTTGAGGCGGGATGTTGGCCACTGTGCCCTCAAGCATCTTGAGCAGTGCCTGCTGTACGCCTTCTCCCGACACGTCACGAGTAATGCTCACGTTCTGTGTCGTGCGACCGATCTTGTCGATCTCGTCAATGTAGATGATTCCGCGCTGGGCAAACTCAAGATCGAAATCCGCAGATTGCAGCAACCGGAGCAGGATATTCTCCACGTCTTCGCCTACATAGCCGGCCTCGGTTAACGTCGTCGCATCGCCAATGGCAAACGGAACGTTAAGCACCCTGGCCAGTGTTCTCGCCAATAAGGTCTTGCCCGAACCCGTGGGACCAGCTATCAGCACATTCGATTTCTCTAGCTCAACATCGTCATCAGCAGCTGTGTCCGCATAGTCCAGCCTGCGGTAGTGACTGCGAACAGCAACACCAATAACCTTCTTCGCGTCGTCCTGGCCCACCACATAACTATCCAGGAACTCAGCAACCTCACGAGGAGTAGGTATATTTCCCACAACAGCGCGAGCCGTTGCACTCCGCTTCACCTCCTGCCTGATGATGTTGTGGCAGAGCTCAACGCAGGATTTGCAGATGTAAACATCCTTGGGGCCTTCGACCATCGGCCCGGCATCCCGCTGCCCCTTCCCACAGAAGCTACAGGCGCTCTGCCGACGCCCACCTCCGCGCGACCCGCCAGAGCCCGTCTTGCTGCCACCGTTACCGCCTCGCTTCGCTGTTGGCATGTAGCCTCACTCCCGACAACATTTCAACCCGGGGCACATTCCCCGGATACGATTTCAATACCATAACAATATCGACTCGCCCCTGGTCCTTCCACCAGGGCGTCTGCATTCGATTCTACGGCTATGCGAGCTCACTACTGAAGGATTCCCCGCGATATTCCCCTCAATCAAGAGTATGAGATATTGCATCCAACACCTTACGCCGAAGGCTATCATACTCTTCCACGGTGATCCGCCCCTCCTGGCGCATCCGTTCCAGTGTTCGGAGGTCCCAGATTTCCAACCCTCGATCACCGTGATCGCGCCGGAACCGCGATCGGGCAAAATGAGCCGCCAAAGCCAGCAGAACAATGCCGGCCAAGCCTGCACCGCCCCACATAGCTAACCTGATCAAAAGGTCTGTATCGCTCAGCGCCAACATACCGGCGGACAAACTCCCAGATAAACCTCCCTACAAAGACTACGATTTATAGTAGTACGGCACCAGTGACCGTTCAACCTCCGCCGACGCTGGCCACAACTGGCTAAGACGCCGAAAAACTGCCCGGCATGGCACAAACGCACTCCCTAATCCCCTGTCATGCGTTCAATGATCCATGGATGCCGGCCTGAAAGAGCGTAGCGATTGCGGATGACCAGCTCACAAACCAGGCCGGTTGTCAGTACCACCACCGATCCAACCGTCAGAATAATCGCTGCCAAGAACCACACCACAAAGAAGCCAAGCATGCCACTTCGTACTGCGCTGACAAAGCACATGAACGCAAACACCAACGCGAATACAAAAAGCCATTGGGCTATCTGAGCCGCCATGTGCGACGGTCTAGTGCGATACTTGTACAACGTGCGCATGAGCAACATGTCGGCTACCACGCGCGGAATACGTCCCATGCCGTATTTGCTGTCACCCGCAGTGCGCGGATGATGTTTGACGACCAGCTCATCGATCCGCCCACCCCGCTCCTGCACCATGACCGCCAGGAAACGATGCATCTCCCCGAACAACTCCGTAGGATCAAGAGCGTTTCGAGTATACGCTTTCAGAGTGCATCCGAGATCGTGCACCGGCACGCCTGTAATCCGGTTGACCAGCCAATTCGCCACCCGCGAGGGGAGCTTGCGAATACCAGCATCCTGCCGGTTCTTTCGCCATCCACTCACGCACTCGAACCCTTCCTCAAGTCTCGCCACAAGAAGGCCAATATCAGACGGATCGTTCTGCCGATCTCCGTCCATGAGAACAATGACCCTACCAACTGAGTAATACATGCCCGCAGCGATAGCTATCGTCTGCCCACGGTTCTCCGCGAAGTGAATCACTTTGACCTGAGGATGGCTGCTTGCGACACCATCCAGTGCAGACGTCGAGCCGTCCTTGCTGCCGTCGTTAACTAGAATCACCTCAAAAGGCCGATTCAGCTTGCCTACCTCCCTCACAATGTCGTCCGCCAACGGTCCAACGTTGTCCCGTTCATTGTAAACCGGAACAACCACAGAGATGTCCAAGCTTGGCTCCTTCTGGTGGTAGCTACTCATAGGACATTGGCCTCCCAAACCTAATCTGTCTTCTCCGAATCGCCCGCGCGGCTTCTCACCCTGTCCCGCAAGGAATTGCGCCGAGAGTAGATCAACACAAGATTGCGTGCGTAAATCAGAATACCCAACCCTTGACCGAGCACAAACACAGGATCTCGGCGAACCAGCGCGTATACTAGCAACATCAAGCCGCCAGCCAGCGACAAGTACCAGAAAGCAACAGGAACATAACTGCGCTTCTTCCGCTCGCTTGCGATTAGCTGCAACACAAACCGCATCATGAATGTTGCCTGCGCCATAAAGCCAAAGAAAACCCAGGGGTTGTGCACAGCCCGCCCAATCCGCTGCCAAATACCAAGCCTCGACTTCGCTTGACCCTTCACTGATTCTGCAAACTGCACCCACTCGGCAATCTCATCCGCCGTAAGATCCTCCCGAGAAACCTGCTGTAGTATCTGCTGCTTTGCGGAAAGGGCAGGGGAGCCACGCTCTTTTGCCGTAGATCCTGCCTGCGGCTGCCCCAAGCTAGCGCTGGCGGCGAACACAAGAAACAACATCGCTAATGACGCTGATCCTGACAGACTGTCTGGGTATCTGGACAAAATGAAACCACCATACCGTTAAGTAATCGCGGGGCCACAAAACCAATATTACGCAGCGACCGGCAACAGGAACAACAGTCGCAATCTCCCCGCTCCACCTCAAAAACCGGCAAGGTAGCGTCTGGAGAACGATAATGCCAGTGTTACCAAGGCTGACACAGCCGCGCGTGCACCCTGTCTCGCCCAAAGCATTTCACGTCGAATGTGACACAGGAGGCACGCCGACTATCTCTTCGACCGAGAATCGCTTTTTGCTGGCCTGGGCACCTACCGCTTGCCGACGTTTGTGGATAGAATCAGGCTTGATGTCGATCGCCCTGCATGATCGTTCTGTTGGCCGAGAACCGCTCGTTGAATCTGCCTGGTTCTTCAGATCGAAGGATCACCAAGGAATCGATTGCCTGTGCTTAGCCGGCTTACGTGCAAGCAGGCGTGGGAGTTTGCGCGGTCCGTTCCAAAGCGTTATTCGTCCATGCGAACGGGTTCGGTGAAGAGCTGGTGCATGCAGGGACAGAGACGTGTTTGTTTGCGATCTCTGCTCGCGGCATATTTATATATGTGTTTTTTCGTTTTGTGTTTTCCTTAATCCGGTTAGGTGAGGTTTCGGGATAGCGCGGTGTTAGACCTGATCTTCCAGGTACTACATCAACCCGGCTCCTGAGTGTGTACGAGAGGTATCTTTCGAATGGCCAAGAAAATTTACGTCGGCAACCTGAGCTACGATGTCAAAGAAGGCGATCTGCATAGCATGTTCTCTGAGCATGGCAATGTGGAGAGCGCGTCTATCATTATTGACAGAGAAACTGGACGCAGCAAAGGATTCGGCTTTGTCGAAATGGGTAATGATAGTCAAGCTAACGCCGCCATTGAAGCGTTGAATGGACACGAGTTCCAAGGTCGCACCCTGAAAGTCAACGAAGCCAAACCACGTCCGTCCCACGGTGGCGGCGGCGGCGGTGGTGGTGGCAATCGTGGTGGACGCGGTGGCGGGCGAGGAGGACAGCGAAGTCGTTATTAGACCGTCACTAACAAAAGCGTAGCGCCAAACAATGAAGAAGCTCCGGAGAGATCCGGGGGAGCATGCCCTACGCTTGTATGGAGCTTGCTTCGGTCCGCAAGACAATCTAGTTAGTCGCACCGCTTGCAGCTGAACGAAGTCAGTAACTGTTAAGACGATCGTCTGAAAACAGAATAGTACTCGCGGACTTCGCCGAAGAATAGGAAACGGCGAAGTCCGCGTCTCTTTCGTCGTTAGCTCTCACACGACATCATCCTCGCAAACCATACTCCGGCGGATAGATAATGTACAGTTTCCCTCCATGACCACAGGTCACCAACTCCTGTCCTGGATAATCACTATCCACGTCGCCGACCAACAAGTGGTGCAATGGACTCTCTGCCGAAAAGACAACAACAGCGTTCCAGTATCCCTTCTCACACCGTGAGAACTGTGTCACATTCTTGGAATATCCGCAACCGTAATACTCGCTTCCGGAAATCCGAACGTCGAGGTCCGCTATGGCGACTCCGCGCATCTTGGCCTTGTCGCGGCCGATGAACTCATGCCTCCAGCCACACTGATCGCGACTCACTAGTGCGACCTTTCCCCCATCGCCGCCGACTAAGATCTCGTTAGAGCATTTAACTTTCAGGTCTAGCGCGATTGTGCACTAGTTGTTATGCTTTCATTCAAGCATGGAGGCTAGTGATGAAAGCATATTCTATGGATCTTCGACGACGTATCCTCGCTGCGTGTAATCGCGGCGAAGGAACCAGATTCGTAGCGGACCGCTTCGGTGTCAGTCCCGCGTGGATTCGAAGGCTGAAGCAACGGTTTCGTGAAGATGGCGAACTGGCTCCACGGCCTTGCGGTGGCGATCGGCGCAGTAAGTTCGATGAGGCTGCGTTAGATAAGTTGCATAAAAAGGTATCTGCTCAGCCTGACGCAACGCTGGAAGAGTTGCGTGTATGGGCGAAAGAAGAATTGGGGATCAATTGCAGCGTGATGGCAACTCATCGAGCACTGAAAAGGATTGGTCTGACTTTTAAAAAAAGTCTCTGATTGCCTCCGAGCAGCACCGCCCAGATGTAGTGGCTGCTCGCAAGCTGTTTACCCACCGCTTACAGGGTATTCCTATAGAACAGCTCATTTTTCTCGATGAATCCAGTGCAAAAACGAACATGACCCGTCTTTATGGACGATCTATGTGTGGCGAAAGATGTCGTTTTGACCTTCCTCATGGGCACTGGCAAACCAATACGATGATCAGCGCCTTGCGCTGTACGGGCGTTATTCCCGAGGCTACCATGCTATTCGATGGGCCAACAGATGCTACTGTGTTTCGTGGTTACGTTGAACACTGTCTGGCTCCAGCGTTACGACCTGGTGACGTGGTCGTAATGGACAACTTGTCATCTCACAAGGTCAGCGGAATCGAGGAGTCGATACAGAACGTCGGTGCCGAACTGTTGTACCTGCCACCTTACTCGCCTGACTTGAACCCAATTGAGAAACTATGGTCAAAGATCAAATCATATCTACGTCGAGACGGACCAAGACAGATCAGCCAACTTATCCGCGCCGTTGCTAACGCATTCCACAAGGTAGAACCCGAAGAATGCACCAACTACTTCCTTAGCTGTGGATACGCTACAGGTGATCGGTGAATGCTCTAGCCCTCGCGGCAAACCTGCTTTGTCCCACCGTGTCGGAAAACACAGTTTCGTGCCGCCACCCCAAACGCTCCTTCCACATCAACACTACCTTGCCATCCGTGCCACACGTGACCACCTCCAAGCCGGCATGCTCCTCAATTACGTCAGCAATCGCAGTGATCTTCATCCTTTGGTCTCCAACGTAGATCACCTCAGCCTGCCATTTGCCCTGTTCCAGGTGAAGAACGGTAACGCGATGATTGAAGCCGCAGACGACAATCTCGTTGCCCGCATGGTCCGGGCAAACATCGCCCACGGACACGCCATGCAACATCCTGTTGTCCCGAAAGATCGTCTCGCTCCGCCAGGAATCCCCTTCGCGATACACCAACTCCACACGTCCCGCCCCCTCAAGAGCCTCCGGCCCTTCGACCATTCCCACTGCCACCAGCTCATTGCCCGATCGTCGCGAATCGGCATCTCCGATCGCACACATGATCAGCTCACCGCCACCTCGATGAATGCAAGTGCCCTTCCAATCATCTCCATGGCGGCTTGCCATCCACACTTCACCCGCCGTTGTAACGGCCGCCACTTCGTTGCCCTCACAAGCAGAGTCCAAATCGCCGATTGCGGCTCCACCCATCCCCTCAGGTAAACTCAGGATGACTCTATGACTCCATGTTTGCCCGGAAACTGCAGGTACCAGCACGGACCCCAGCGCCAACACCATCAACACTGCTGATCTCATAGTACACTCCTTCAATGCCAAAAGGTCCGACTGCAAAACAAACGCCCGCCACTACGACCTTGCCATGAACACAACATGAGCAAGTTCCGGAAGAATAAGCCTATCCATCGCCAACTCAACCGCAGCAGGAGATCCCGGCATGGAGAAAACCACAGTTCTGCTACACAAACCGGCCACGGCTCGCGAGAGCATCGCCGCCGCACCTATCTGCTCATAGCTGAGCATCCGAAACAGCTCGCCGAATCCGTCCATCCTCACATCCAGCAAACCGGCAATGGCCTCATAAGTTCTATCCCGGCGGCAAATACCCGTGCCTCCTGAACTCAAAATTGCATCACACTCACCATCTTCACAAATCCCCCTAACTAGCGATGCGATCCGCTCGCCATCATCCGCGACTATCTCCCGCACGACAATGACATGCCCCGCTTCAGTCAGCCGGCGGCTGATCAACTCACCCGCCCTGTCAGTTTCGATGGTCCGACTGTCGCTGACTGTAATCACCGCACAGCGAACCGTATCCACAACCTGCTGTTCATGCTCTCCTAGCGGCATCGAACCCCCTTTGCGCAACCGACCTAATAATGTAGAAGCCAACACACCGAGACTACTTGAGAGCCTTCAATCCGGCAGCTGTGCGCATCTCGTTCACTCGTCGCCATAAGGCCGTATCCTCACGCAGGAAATTCGTCAGGTTTGATGTGCTGATTCCCAGCAGACCAGCTGCCGTGGAAACCTGCATCTCGCATGCGTACAGTACATCAAGAATTTCCCAAACAGCGGCGTTATACCGATAATCCCGGCGCCCCACACAGAGCTTGCTTGCCGAACTTATGCAACTCTTGAGAACATCACTTAAGCGATACTCCTCCAGACTCACTTGGCGGCGCACGTGCAGGGCAATGGACTCTCGCAACCGCTTCAAAGCACGAGCACGGTTCTCATGCTGCGAACGGCTCTCCGTCGCCGTAACCGTTTGCCCTGTGGGCTTATGCCGCAACCTAACGGCCGAACCAGTCTTGTTACGCTTCTGCCCTCCGGGACCGCTCGCACGATAAATGTCCACCTCACATTGGGAAATAAGGTCACGATCCGCCAAATCAACATAATCAGATTTGCCGGCAGTAATGAAACGCCCATCCCCGTCGCTTTTCATAAGCCACACCTGTTCACTTTCGATTACCTTTGTAACGATCATGCCGGGTTTGTGAAGAGGCTACCCTCCCTACGCCCAATGAGCGTGTGCTTTATTGGACCTAGAGTAACTACCGCCCTACTACCAGCCAGCTCCAAAGTGGCCTTCCACACCAACCGATAACCCTTCTGAGATTATCTATGGTTCCAGTAACTCCTGGCACCAATATGGAGACCGGCACGATGAAGCCAAGCCTCTACGCTTTCGTAGGTTACACAGTAGCCTTGACTCTGATCATCGTCGGCTGTCAATCAATGTACGATGACACCGCCCCGACACCCGCTCCGGAAGCTTCAACCACACCAACAGGTGCCTTCCCGGACAACAGCCACAGCATTCCCGGCGGAGGACCACCACCTACCGCCCAGGAAGATGCTCTTGGCGAAGAGACCCAGAGCCACTTTCGAGCTCTCCAGGTCGATCCCGAATTCGAGGATACCGCCGGCCCTAAGTTCCTCAAAATCATCGATATGAACGGCGACGGGCTACTGGACGTCGTCAGCGGACATAACCAATCCCAACCAGTGCAGATCCATTTCCAGCAACAGGTCGACGACGAGATCAGCTTCAACACCGTCAGCCTTGGTGGTACATTCCCAATCTCAGTCATGGGCGGAATCGACGTGGCTGATATGGACCAGGATGGCAACCTCGATGTCGTTGTCCTGGTCAAGCATACCGGCGAAATGGCCTACTGCTTGAACGGTGACAAAAACACCTCCGCCACAACCGGCGAGATAATCATCCTCTTCGCCCCAGCACCAGGCGGCGATCTCACAGACGGCGACGCCTGGACACAGGTTGAAATCGAAGACTCCCACAGCGGTATCAACTCTCGATGGGGACGTGAGGCAGAGGGAGGCCGAGCAATTGATTTCCCGGAAACCGGTGGATACACCGGGCTGTCCGTCGGTGACATAGATGGAGTGAACGGCCCCGACATCGTCGTGACCTCAAACGTCCCCGAAGACCCCTGCAACACCGGCTGGAACGTCGTCGAAATCTGGTACAACCCCGGTGCAAACGCTCGCACAGGAGCTTCCCAGAACATTACTACAAACGCTGCACCCGCTCTGACTATGCCGCCAACCTTCTGGTATCCGGCCTGGATCGATATCGATGCCCCTGAAGTAAAGGATTGTGAATTACTGGACATCGATCAGGATGGCGACCTCGACATCATCGCCGCCTACTCCAACGCCGTCAGTCAGAACGTACGCTGGTATCAGAACCCGACCGTCGAGCAGGGCAGCAATGTCCTTATACAGGGAACGTTCGTCAACAATAACCTGGCCCTCTACTCCACTGCCTGGACTTCACGCCCCGTAGGAACCGTCGACGGAAGCATCGGGGCTATGACACTTGGCGACTTGGACAACGACTCCTTCGACGATGTGCTCGTAAGATCAGAAACGGCAAATGCCGTACTCTGGTTCCGACTGCCCACCGACGATACTTCCGTCGAACCGCAGTTTCCCTCCAATACTGCACCTGTACCGACGAGAACCAATTTCCCGTGGCAGGTGTATGTTATGGATTTCTACGGATCGTACCGACCAAATGGAATCGCCATAGGAGACTTGACCAATGACGGTTTCAGCGACGTCGCCATAGCCGTCGGAGGCGCCCTCTACTGGTATGACCATAGCACCAGTGAAAGCACCGATGTGTTCGATCAGTGGGGTCGGGACTTCCTTCTCGATGACACCAAGGCACAGGGAGCCACCGACGATCCCAGCGACTTGGACTACGTCGCCGAAGGAACCATCATAAACAATCTGGTCATTGCCGACATCGACGGGGATGGAGTCAATGACATCGTTGCCACATTCGACCGCATGACCGACGGCGGCCTGCACAACGATGCCATCATCTGGTTCAGAAATACACTCTTCGACGAAGAGTCCTGAGATTAGCGCACGCTTCTGCATCCGGTAGATGCGAAAAGCCTGGAGAATACGCCAATGAAACGGCACACTGCAACAATCGTCGTATCAACCATCTTGGGACTCGCCATCATCGCGGGTTGCGAATCCATGTATTCTCACGAACAAGGTCTTGACAGTGGCAAGACCGCCAGCTTCTTCGAGGCAATACAAATCGATCCGCGCGCTGAAGACTCCGCAGGCCCCCAATTCGTGGCCACCGGCGATTTCGACAACGACGGCCGTATGGACCTCGTCAGCGCGTGGAATGAATCCCAGCCAATCCAAATCCACCTGCAACAGCAATCGGCCGAAGGTGAAATCTACTTCCTCAGTATCCCAATTGGTGGAACCACACCTATCGCCGTAGCCTCTGGACTGCATGTCGACGATATGGACCAGGACGGCTTCGATGACATCGTGGTGCTCGTTAAAGACACCGGCCTCGTAGCCGAGTGCGACCCCGAACGCGAGGATTGCGATCCCACAGATAACGGCGGATATATCGAAGGCGCACTCGCTGGAACCATTGTCATCTTCTTCAACCCGCAGGACGTACTCAACAGCCCTTGGGAAGGAATAGAACTCAACCAAGCCTCGCTCGCCGGCACCGAAGAGGGAGAACTCCCCGAAGAAGGCGGCTACTCATCCCTTGATGTGGCCGACATCGACGGAGTCGATGGACCCGACATCATTGCTACACTCAACAGCCCTGAGGGTAATCCACCGGCAGATCCGCCCAACAACACAGTGAACTTCTTCCCCAATCCCGGCGGCAGCACTGCCAGAAAACCGGAAGTCTGGTCGCGCATCGCCATCCATGCCGACCTCCCGGCCGTTGGCGATTGCCGCGCCACAGACGTTGATGATGACGGTGACATAGACATCGTCGTAACCTATCCCACCGCGAAAAACTCCAACGTCCGCTGGCTCCCCAACCCACTCAGCCTCGGGCAGATGGGTAATGTTTATGCCGAATGGCCCTACTACGCACCCATCGGACACATTGCCACCGAGGCCGACGTCATTGACCTCGGAGATATTGATGGAGACGGAATCGAAGACATATTGGTCCGTTCCAGCTCCGGAAAAGTCGTGCAGTGGTTCAAAAGACCGGAGTCACCCTCGCTCACCTACATCCGTAACCCCTGGCAAACCTATACCATCGCCGAATTCGTCCAGCGAGAACCCGGTGCCATAGCATTGGGAGACCTCGATGGGGACGGCACAATGGATGCGGCCATCGCCGCCCAAGGCGCCGTCGCTTGGTTCTCCCCGTACTACCCCGATGAAGAGTCCAGTGTATTCGATCTCTGGAAAGAAAATATCATCATCGATGATCGAGAGTCATCCACCGCCGTAGAAGTGGACGGAAGCGGCGCTGTTACCGTCGTCACCGATCCCAACGCCAGCGCAGAAGCAACCTCCGCCGACACGCTGATTAACACGCTTATCATTGCCGACATCGATAACGACGGCTACAACGATATAATCGCCACGTTGGACCGTACATCAATGAGTGGATTGTCCAACGACGCCTTGGCACTCTTCCGCAACACTTTGGGCGATGACGATTAGCCAAACAAGCTGAACATCGCCCGCAACGACTAAGGGACAATCCACCCGCCTGCAGCAGTGGATTGTCCCTTGCTCTTTCCCCCCAACCAACACCTGCAAAACAACGAGGTCAGCCAACCCATAACGCTGCAAACTCAAACGCAGCGTCAAACGCCACCCTTGAATGAGGCTTGCTCCAAAAATCCGCTTGATTCTCCTCTTCAAATCCTTATTTTAAGATAAGCCGTGAACATAAAATAACGCCAGACGCTATTTTAGGATAAAAGCGGGATGAAACGCCGAATCCAGGGCAAATACGTTACCATTTCCACCGTGAGCGAGAGGGCCCGAGCCTTCGTGCCGGCACCGCTGCCTCCTCATCCGGCCATCGATTGGACGCCGGAGCTGCGCAACAAGTACGATCAAGCCCTGCTGGCACTCGGCCAGCTAGACAGCGTCTCAAACATGCTCCCAGATACATCGCTGTTCATCTACATATACGTCCGAAAAGAGGCTGTCTTATCATCGATGATCGAGGGAACCCAGTCGTCTCTGTCAGACCTCCTGCTGTTCGAACTCGATCAGGAGCCAGGAGTGCCTCTGAACGACGTACGCGAAGTGAGCAACTACGTCGCGGCACTGGATCACGGACTGCGCCTGCTAAAAGAAGGCCTGCCAATGTCGCTGCGGTTGATAAGGGAAACCCACGGTGTACTACTGGCCAAAGGGCGGGGCAGCAACCGGACCCCGGGCGAGTTCCGTACTAGCCAAAACTGGATCGGCGGCACAAGGCCAGGAAATGCCGCTTTTGTCCCGCCCCCGCCAGATGAAGTGCTTGAGTGCATGGGTAAGCTGGAACTCTTTCTGCACGATGAACCCGAGCCAACGCCGGTTCTTCTTAAAGCGGCCCTTGCCCACGTCCAGTTTGAGACCATCCACCCTTTTCTCGACGGCAACGGTCGCCTGGGACGTTTGCTGATTACCCTGCTACTTTGCGAACATAGAGTCCTGCGTGAGCCAATGCTCTACCTGAGCCTATACTTCAAAACGCATCGTCACCGTTACTACGAGTTGCTCGACACTGTGCGAATGACCGGCGACTGGGAGGCCTGGATCGATTTCTTCGCCGAGGCTGTAACAGTCACCGCCACCCAAGCTGCGAGTACGGCACAGCAGCTTCTTGACCTGTCGAAACGCCACCGAAACAACATCAGTAGCCTGGGTAGGGCAGCTGCATCCACTTTGCACGTTCATAGGATACTGATGGAACACCCCATCGCCACCTCGCGATTCCTTGTAGAGAAAACACACATCACTCCGGCCACCGTAAACAAAGCACTTGGGCACCTACAGAAGCTCGGGATCGTAAGAGAGATCACGGCTCAGAAACGCAACCGAGTGTTCAGCTACACTGACTACATCGAAATCATGAGTCGCGGCACAGAACCGCCCAACGATTAGCCAGCCGAACGGAAAGTGTTTGGATAAACGCAGGCCAGAGCTGCATCGGTCCAAGCGTAGCGTCAAACACCCGGAATATACCGGAAAAAACAGGCGTCCAGCCGCTACACTTGGATAGAGCTTACTCTAAACACCGCTTACTCTCATGTCTGTTTCTGTTTGACCTTTACCCTTTTCCCCATACGCCTTTACACAAACCTCTCGCCCACGCCACACTACCGGCCTGCATATAATCACTGTCTCTTGCCTCTTTCCATAGCGTTACTATGACGCGGTAAGTCCAAGCGTAGCGTCAAAAACCGAGAATCTGCCGAAAGAAACTAGGCGTCAGACGCAATGCCTGAATAGAGCTTGCTCTAGATTCGCCCTTGGGAACTACGTAAGGAGTGGATCATGAACACCTTCACCGAAAACGCCACATCAACACGCCCCTATTCCTGGTGGATACCACCGCTCGCAGCGCTCGCATCCGGCGGGCTGATGATTGCCTGCTACCACCCCTTAAACCTCCACTGGCTCGCCTGGTTTGCTCTCGTGCCCTGGCTCATCGTTGCCCCCGGCTTGGATAGCTCAAAAGTCTGGCTCTACGGAACTCTCCTCGCCCTGCTCTTCTACCGCACAGGCTTCTCCTGGTTATGCACCATCAGCGGACCGCTCGGTGTCTTCGTAATCCTAGCCCTATCCCTATGGATGGGTCTGTCCTTCCGAGTAGCTACCCTCATTTCGTCTTACGTTTCACCGCGACTCTTCTACCTGCTGCTTCCTTTCACCTTCACCGCCCAGGAAATACTGCGCTGCGAAGGACTGGACCGCTATCGAGTGGCGTACCTCGCCTTCGGCTATAGCCAATCACACAACCTCTGGATAGCTCAGATCGCCTCCATCGGTGGAGTCTATCTGGTCACCTTTGCCCTGCTCGCAGTCAACTCATCACTCGCCCATTTGATCAATCACCGAAGCCTCAGAGGACTTATCCCTCTCGGCGCCGTCTCCACCTCCCTCATCCTGCTGGCATTCCTAAGCCAGCCGCCGGATTATACAAACGAGAAAACCCTGCCTGTGGCCTGTGTCCAGGCAGAGGACCTCACTCAAGACGAATTCGTTGATTTAACCAGAACAGCCCTTGAGGCAAACACCCAACCAGCAATCGTCGTCCTCCCCGAACACACCATATACGACATCGCCGACGAGCATCACCAGACCATCGCCTCCCTCGCGGAACTCGCTGGAAAGCACCAGGCATACATCTGCGTCGGTGCCCACACACCGGCCGCTCCCGGCTCCCCCTGCCCCTTCGATAACACCTGCCTGCTCATCAATCCCTCAGGCAACATCCAAGGAGCACAACCCAAGGCCGTCCCCGTTCCCTTCTTCATCGAAGACGGAAATCCTGCAACGTCTCACCAAGTAGTCGACACCCCCTACGGTAAAATCGGCATGTGCATCTGCTACGATGCAACCTTCACGGATATCCCCCGCCGACTCGTAAACAACCACGCCGAACTACTGCTCGTTCCCGTTATGGATCCCCAACATTGGCCACAGCAGCAGTGCTACCTTCACGCAGACATGGCCACTTTCCGCTCCATCGAACTTCGCCGCAGCGCAGTACGAGCAGCCAGCTCCGGCGTATCGCAAATCGTCTGGCCCGACGGCTCCATCCAATCCGCACGAACACGAGCTCAGGGCGCCGGAACCCTGTCCGGCAACGTCCTCGTCCAAAACACAACATCCTTCTTCGTCAGCCACGGCCACCTAGCGCCGACACTCCTCGCCTGGCTGTACCTCCTGACCGTAGCACTGCTCACCGCCGCCCATTGGCTCACCAGCGCGTACAGATTTTCGACTATCCGGATGCACCCATAAACCACCGGATAAAACCTGAATCCAGAAGCAGCACTTGAGCATCGCCCGCCTTGGCCCGCCGGCTGTAAGATCTTGTAAGATCATTGACATCACCTCCCACTGCTAGCCCAATAGTTGTTTTTCCGGCGCTCATGCTCGGACACCTTGCAGCGCCTGCAAATCCACGCTCACAGGAGGATGGGAATGACGCATTCACCAAGGATCACCATGGCTGTGACGGTCGCCCTCTCTCTGTCTCCATTGGCATACTCCGCAGACACTGACGATGCTCGTTTCTGGGCACCACGCGTACCCCTTTCGGCTTACCACAAAGCCCAGTGCACCATCAATCCCGCCCGCAATACCATGACAGGTATGGAGGAAATTCATCTTAAGAATTCCACCAAACGTACCCTCCATCGATTGATGTTACGCAGTAGCCTCACACGCCCAAACGGGCATGAAGAACTCGCCCTGCAAGTTGCTGGCCACAAACTGCAGATCGTTGCCGATAGAGAATTCGCCATATTCGATCTTCCTTCGCCGCTGCCACCGGGTGAAAGCACAACAATAAGCGTAGACTTCACCGTAAAAGATTGGCCCGCACCGGGCGAAAACACGAATGAGGTCATATGTTCGGAGTTCCTTCCACGTCTTTGGTGGGGATACGAAACCCACAACGATTATGAAGTTAGCTTGAAAGCCCCTAACGGATACGCACTGGCAACGAGTGGCTTGTTCGATTCAGATTCCGGCACCTACAATGCGACCGGAGTAAGATCCTTTGGCCTGTATATGGCCAAGAATCGCAAGGTACTGGAACAGCAAACCGGCAATGTCACCATACGCGCTCTCCATAAACCGGAAAACAAAGCCTGTGCGAAGCTCTTGCTGGAAACCGCAGTCGATGTCGTTAATTTCTATCGCAAGCAATTCGGTTTCTATCCATCCAACACACTCAACATAATCCCCGGACGAGGATCTCCTGGGGACGGCTGGCCAGTGGCAACTAACCTCGTAGCGATAAACGGTCAGCAAAGCTCGATTGAAGGTGACACCCTGCCATGGCGCTGGATAACTGCACACGAGATAGGCCATCAATATTGGGGAGAACATGTTCTTGAACGCGAGGAACGCGGCTGGCTTTGGATAGGGCTGGGAGTCTACTCTGATCGCCAGTACATTCGTGCGCGAGGCTTGGGCCTCAGCGAGCATAAAGATATGCTCAATCGCTACATCTCCGGGATGCAACAAGGCTTGGACACGACGGCCGCTCGCACCGCCGAACAGATTAACGCTCTGCGCTTCGATTGGAACAACGTGGTTCGGCATGGAAAAGGATTCAGCATTATAAGTGCCTTGGCATGCTTCATGGGCAAGGAGAATTTCAACACCGTCCTCCAACACTGCTTGGCAGAATACGGCGGCAAACGATTGGGGCCGAACGATCTCCAACGAATCTGCGAAGAGCAATCCAGCGAGGATCTCGATTGGTTTTTTAACCAATGGGTGCGATCCAACCGTTACCTGGCCTGCGAAATCGCCTCCCAGGAGACCGTCAAATCCGGCGATCGTTTCCTTACCCGTGTCCAAGTGGAACAGAAAGGAAGCTTGACCATGCCCGTACCGGTGGAAGCCCGCTTCGAAGACGGCTCGCTGCAGCGACTCTTCACCGACAGATTCAGCGAAATCAGTACATTGGAATTTCACAGTGCCGCCATGGTGAGAGAAGTGGTGATCGACCCAGACGAGGAACTTGCTATGGTAATACCGCCACCCCCTCCCGCCAAGGAAATAAGACTGCGCAGGCGGATTTCCGAACTATCCTGGTCCGGATGCGGCGGCGCGGCCTCGGACCTATTCCCCGGAGCACGTAAGATCGACAATCTTGATGCCCATTCCTGGGGAAAACTCGCGATCAACCTTTATGATGGCTTGCACTATGAACAGGCATTGGAAGCTTTCGAGCGGTGTGCGGAATCCGCTGCCGACGATCCCTGGTGGCTCTTTGTAGGCACCGTCTGGCAAGGACACGTTCTTGATATTCTCGGCAAACGCGAAGAGGCCCTCAAACGCTATCGACTGGCCATCGAGCGTGATACGGGAATATACGCAGTCCATAGCCAATACAATATGACTATTGATCAAGCATGGGTGCAGCAGCGATTAAAAACAGCCTTCACCCGTGCCCCCGCCACGCAATGACAGATAGCACTGGAATAAGCCCGATTCCTCTGTGATGTAAGAAAGCAGGTGTTCTCCAAACTAGCGTCCATATCCCCCAGTCAGTATATCCCAGAAGCTTTCTGAAAAAGAGATTCATTCGCCCGCGTCCACTCCAGCGCGCCGGACAACTACGGCGCCCAACCAACATCGGCTGGTTCAATAGGGATTACGGACCTATTGAATAGTTCATGATTTCCCAGATCAGGTTGAGCAACAGGCTTTCGATCTCGCGCTAACGACTATGTAGATGTGGAATGCTGAATAAGTGTATCTTACAGCGCAAAACGTCACTACCGGCAGCAGTGCCTCGATATCTAGCCATCCCGCACTTACGAACAAAAACCAAATATACACTTGACCGCACCGCAAGTTCGTGATATATTAGGGCAGGGTCGGGCCACCTCACTATCCACATCCCCGCCCCCAAAGGAGGCCCCGAGAATGAATGTCCCACTACATTAGCGCTCTTGAGCAATCAGCAGCGTCGAATTCGTCATTGCGCCCCAAGGAAACAGAGCTCCGCACGCTGCACTCGATTAGAACCTGCGCCAACTGACGCAACTCTAACAGAAATCGCCCTACCGCAGACGAGTTCACCGCCCCCGGAGCGTTACTCACCGGCATTTCCCGCTGAGGCGAAGAGGGCTGATATGTGCTGACAATCTGTGCCTCTATCTAACCGTCAACCGCAAGATAAGAGAACGGACACCCGCTATGAAAATACAAAACGAAGCCAACAGAACACTACCGCCCACAACACCCCCATCCACGCAACCGGTCGCAACAGCCGCCGCAACAAGAACACAAAACGAACCCAACCGCGCCCTTCGCAACTCTCAATCCACGCTCCCGCAACAAAGAACGCCCACTTCGAAAATCCTACAAAACGAAGCCACCGCCAAACCTACGCCCTCCATTCTCATTCCCGCGACCAATCCAGCGCACCGCAACCGCCCTCCCATCACCTGCAGACCGCCTCAAATCGCCGCAACACAAAAACTGCAAAACGAACCCAAACCCCCGTCACCACCTCCGCCGCCGCCCGCCATCACCAGCCCCTGCCTCTCCCCTATCACCCGAAAAAAACAAAACGAACCCATCAATCGAAACTTGTTCAATTTAAATAAACAAACAAGAACCCATCACTCACTCCGAATCTCGCGCCTCATCAATACCGCATACCTGCCTTGCCGATACTACCCTAGTCGATACTTGTGTTTGCCCGCAGGCCTGGTTTGCCGCCCACCTCCACCGAGGCTAGAATTAGGCGAGTGAACCGGCGCGGCACCGGCCATCAAGGCAACATAAGTGCCTTTGAACAAAAACATTAGACCAAGGTGCAAGCCGTGTCGGTTTCCGGTAAAGACTACTGCAGCCTGACCCGGAATGACTAGACAAGCGAAACTGGGCAAACGCATTACTCCTGTTCTCTATGCCAATGCCCAACGATCCCGTACGAGGAGATCTTTTGAGTTATGTTTGAACGCTTCACAGACCGGGCACGGAAAGTAATGGCCCTGGCCAACCAAGAGGCCCAGCGCTTCAACCACGAGTACATCGGAACTGAGCACGTCCTCCTCGGACTTGTGAAGGAAGGCTCCGGTGTCGGCGCTAATGTCCTCAAGAACCTCGACGTCGACCTCCGCAAGGTCAGACTCGAAGTCGAAAAACTGGTCAAGTCCGGACCCGACATGGTCACCATGGGCCGACTACCACAAACACCCCGCGCCAAAAAAGTAATCGAATACGCCATCGAAGAGGCACGCAACCTCAACCACAACTACGTCGGCACCGAACACCTGCTCCTCGGACTACTCCGGGAACAGGACGGCGTAGCTGCCCAAGTGCTGATGAACCTCAGCCTCAAGCTTGATGAAGTCCGCGAAGAGGTTCTCAACCTCCTCGGAGCAGGCACCGAAGGCGACGAAGGACCGGCAGCCGGCCCCATGGGCCCGGAAGCCATGCAGGCCAAGAAAAGCAAAACGCCCGCACTCGACTCCTTCGGCCGCGATCTGACCGAACTCGCTCGTCAGGGTAAACTCGATCCGGTCATCGGTCGGGCGAACGAAATCGAACGTATCGTCCAGATCCTCTGCCGCCGCCAGAAGAACAATCCCGTCCTCCTCGGCGAGGCCGGTGTTGGGAAAACCGCCATTGTGGAAGGACTGGCCACCAAGATTGTCGAAAACGACATCCCTGAACTGCTCGCCGAGCGCCGCATCGTCGTTCTCGACCTCGCCATGATGGTCGCGGGCACCAAATACCGCGGCCAGTTTGAAGAACGTATCAAGTCCGTCATGAATGAGGTCAAACGCGCCAAGAACGTGATCCTCTTCATCGACGAGCTCCATACTCTCGTCGGGGCCGGCGGCGCCGAAGGCGCTATCGACGCCTCCAACGTTCTCAAGCCCGCCCTCTCCCGCGGCGAAATACAGTGCATCGGCGCCACCACGCTCGATGAATACCGCAAGTACATCGAAAAGGATGCCGCCCTTGAAAGACGATTCCAGCAGATCATCGTCGATCCTCCGACCGACGACGAGACCATGGAAATCCTTAAGGGATTGCGCGACCGCTACGAAGCGCATCACCGCGTGCAGTTCACCGATGACTCCCTCGCGGCCGCTGTTGAACTCTCCGGACGCTATATCACCGGTCGAGTGCAACCGGATAAGTCGATCGACGTTATCGATGAGGCCGGCTCCCGCGTCCGCTCAAAACCATGACCAAACCGCCGGACCTCAGCGCCCTGGAAAGGGATGTCTCCAAGCTTAATGCCGAAAAGGATGAGGCCGTGCGCAGCGCCGACTATGAGCGCGCCGCTGAACTGCGCGACAAGTCCGAGTCGCTCAAAATCAAACGTGTGGAAATGAAGAAACAATGGCATGACCGCACCAAGGAGATAGACGGCATAGTGGACGAGGAGATTATCTCCGAGGTCATCAGCTCTATGACTGGAATTCCCCTAACGCGCATGAGCAAGGATGAAGCCGAACGGCTGCTCGCCCTGGAAGGCGAACTGCACAAGAAGGTCGTCAGCCAGAAAGAGGCTGTCAAGGCCATCGGCCGCGCCGTACGCCGCTCCCGTAGCGGCCTCAAAGACCCCAACCGCCCCATGGGCAGCTTCATCTTCGTCGGACCGTCCGGTGTCGGCAAAACCTATCTAGCCAAGTGCCTCGCCGAGTTCCTCTTCGGCGACTCCGACGCCCTCATGGTCCTTGACATGTCCGAGTATATGGAAAAACACAATGTCTCCAGACTCGTTGGAGCGCCTCCGGGATATGTCGGCTACGAAGAAGGTGGCCAGCTCACTGAGCGCATTCGCCGCCGCCCCTACTCTGTCGTGCTCTTCGATGAGATCGAGAAAGCCCACCCCGACCTCTTCAACATGCTCCTGCAGATCATGGAGGAAGGCCGCCTGACCGACTCCTTCGGGCGACACGTGGACTTTAAGAATACCATCATCATCATGACCAGCAACGTCGGCGCCAGCAAAATCACCAACGAAAGCCCCTTTGGCTTCCAGTCGCGTGATGAAGACCTGAGCTACGACAAGATGAAGCAAACTCTTCAGTCTGAACTGGAAAACCACTTCCGACCGGAATTCATCAACCGCCTGGACGAGATACTAGTATTCCACAAACTCACCCACGAAGACCTTGTCCGCATAATCGACCTCGAGGTCGCCAAGCTGGCCGCCAGACTCCGCGAGAAGGGACTCGAACTCGAACTGACCCAGTCCGCCAAGGACTTCCTCATCGATCGCGGATCCGACGAGAAGTTCGGCGCCCGCCCGCTGCGTAGGGCCATCGAGCAGTATGTGGAAGATCCTCTATCCGAGGACATGCTCCGCAGCAAGTACAAGGACAAGAACCGCGTAGTGGTTACCGTCAAGGAACCTCTGACAGAAGACGACCTGCCTATGCTCGTCTTCGAAGGCCTCTACACGGAAACTCAAGAGGGCGAACCAGTCGGCGCCGGCACCGGCGAAGACGTCGCAGACGCCACCTGACCAACCGCCCCTAATCATTAGCAACACGCAGAGGGCAGAGAGTGTCGCTTAATCTCCCTGCCCTCTTTCCTTGCGCCAGCTTGAAACTCGACCAGTGCTTGCCTGCCGCCTTCTCCCCATGCTATGATACGGCCACTCTAAGGCGTAGCGCTAATGCATGACCGTGATAATGCCAATCCCAGTATCAAGCATCGCCCCTTCGACAGATGCCCTCGATGCCTGTATGACCTGCACGGTCTTCCGGCAAACCACCACTGCCCTGAATGCGGACTCCACTACGACGATCGCTGCGCGCTATACAAATTGACAAACACCAAGCAGGTGGCTCTCCTTTGGATAGCCATACTAGTCAGCGGCTGGACGAACTTCATGCAATTGCCCGCCATTCTTCGATCAGGCACTCTCACCTATTGGCAAAAGCTTGCCGTCCTATTTGCGGGTATTTGGATAGTAGTGATCATACTAGCGGCCATCTACCTCCGCCGAAGAGCCAGACGCGGGTTCCTCGTGGCCATAACCTCCGACGGCCTGATCATCCGCCTACCAGGATTCCGCGAAGATCTTATACCCTGGGAAAAAGTAAAGAGCGCATCAACTCAGCTGTCCACCACCCGCAAACCGCACAAAGTGGACGTAGCCTTCAAGGGCACCATAAAGAAAGCCCAATTAGGTGGACTCTACAACATCTTCCCCACTGAGAATCATGCACAAGCGTTTATCGATGAGGTGAACAGAAGAGCAGGTGATCGCGGCGATCAGCAAACTGAGGATCCAGCGTAGCATAGGTGCCGGCAGGCGTTCACCACGTCACTCCTTGGTTCGCTCTATCCCATCATACACTAACGACACCCACAGGTCAGGAGTGAGCCATGATTTTCCCCATTTGTCATCATACTCGGCCGTCGGCTTTGCAGCTATGGCCTCTTCCTTGGATTTACCTTCACTGACCATTTTCACAATTCGCTCATTGATGACGGAAAGAGCGTCCCGGTACAACTGCAGGGCCTTGCGATCACCTACAGGGCCGTGACCGGGAACAATCTTGGTATCACTATTGGCTATAGCCAAGCCACGGTCACAAGCCTCGATCATACCGGCGAGGCAGCCGTTGGCGTTCACATCCATGAAGGGATACATACCGTTAAACCAGACATCCCCCATATGTAGAACATTGGCCTTCCGAAAGTAGACCAGCGTATCACCATCAGTATGGGCATTCGCCACATGCTCCAGCAGGATCTCCTCGCCGCTGACATGGAGGGCCAGTGAATCCTCAAAGCAAACGACAGGCAATGCCTGCTTTGGTGATGGCGGCTGATCCCGATCAATTCCCGCCAGGCTCCGGTGCTCACTCATGCATTTGCGCACATTACCGTGCGCGATAATGACAGCGCCGCCCTTGGCCAACTCGCTATTGCCGCCGGTATGGTCAAAATGCCAATGTGTGTTGACGATGTACCGCAACGGCCTGCCGCTCTTTCCTGCCACAACGTCCCCAATCTTCTTGGAGAATTCTGGCATTCCAGCATCCACCAGCAACGCCCCATCTTCACCGACAGACAACAGGATATTGCCTCCCGCGTTGCGAAGAAGGAACAGATGGTCGGCGACCGGTTTGGCATGGACCATCACTTGCGAGTAGTCCTGGGCTACTGAGCCACGACCGCAACAGAACACAATAACAGGCATCATGACAATCCAGTAAGTTGCATATCTCATATCAACAGCCTTTCGATTCACCCACCTGCGAGTCTAGGGCAAAAGCCAAGATCTCGAAGCATGGTCATCACCTTCTCGCGATGGTCTCCCTGGATCTCTATCGCGTCTGATGCTACAGCTCCACCTGCCGCGCAGGCCGTCTTGAGTTGACGCAGAATAGCTTGCAGATCGAAAGCGATCGGATCAATTCCGGTAATCACCGTAACGGTTTTCCCATTCTTGCGCTTCTCGCGCCTTATGCGAACCTTCTGCTGCTGGGGCAAGACAACCTCACCCAGGGCATTGCGCGGACAGCGGCAAACATCGAGGCTCTTCTCACAGGCCTCGCAGGTCACGGGTCGCTCCAGAGGTGTACCATCAAACAAGCCGGACATGGGGAGGATTATATCACACAGAGTGAACAATCCCAGCGGCGGCCACGCCCCTCAGTCGGCAGTTGGGTGGGATTTCAGCTAATCATACAACGGTGTGATCATCCAGATGGAGCCGGCAAAGCGTCCCAGGTACCATTCAAGCACTTCGGCATCGCTGCGTTTGTCGGTTTCCGGATCCCAATCTCCACCTCCTCCGGTGAGGAACAGTTGCCAGGTTGTTCCGTTATCCACGTCATGGGCGGTGAACGGTGGCCCCTCGAACAGATGGAAATTGCCGAAGTAGCTGGTGTAGTCATGGTAGTTGAAACCAAAGACTTCGTACGAGCTTGGCTGGGGATCGAACACCTTGTCAAACTCAACGAAGACCCTACAGCCCATGTATCCCTCGTCGGGATTTCGCGTCACCTCACCACGCAGCGTGCCAAAGTACGATTCCGCCTCTCTCCATTCGAAGCGATAACGACCGTATCGCGCCTTGAGGTCGTCCTCAACAGTGGCGGTGATGTCTCCAGTTATCTCCTTATCCGTCGCGAGAGTCACTCTAGCCTGCCCCGCAGTATCCGTAGTGCCTGGGTTATCCCCAATCATATCCACATAGCGCGAGTTAGTATCGCCCCATGTAATGGTTTTACCTATAACAGGATCGCCGGTCGGGGGATACTCGCCTGGAGTCATGCAATAACGCAGTGTTGCCGTCGCCGTTATTGTTTCGGTTGTACCGGGGTCGAAAACGACCGCCGGCGGCTCCAGCTCCACAACAATGTCATACTCCGGCTCGCCGATTCGGACTGTCACCGGCTCCGCAGCCGCAACGTCATCATCACTAACCTCCGCGAAGACCTCGACAATGGCATCCGTCTCCCCGACGAGTTGGGCCGTCGCCAATCCGTCCGCATCAGACGTTGTGGAGACTATTAACCCGCCGGAGACAAACTCTCCATCGGTTGCCGCAAAAGTCACCCTCTTATCGGGAACCGGATCACCGGTAGGATAGGTCAGGTCGGTGTCCAGGTATTTGCGCAGTTCCGCAGTAATGGTGCTGACCGACGTTCCGTCAGCATCTATTGATGCCGGGTCAGCGGAGAGGATTATGCCATACTCTGAGAAACGGATAATAACTTGATTCTGCCCTGTTTCGACTGCCAGTGTTTTCTCAATCTGGCCGACAGGGTTGTTGGAGGAATCATAGGCGACGGCAGTGAAGATTGCCTCCTGTCCGGGAATTACGTTATTGAAAGTACTTGGGCTGCTCGGTACATCGCGAATCTCGGACGGATCCGGAAGCGGAAGAGAGGGATCAGCGTAGGAGATCTTGATTTCAACGCTGGTTGCGGATGCCGGAGCTGGTCGAGTTATAGTGTTAACCCAAGTCGGCAGATACAGTTCCTCGGTGTCGGAAGTTATCAGCAGATTGGAGACAACCGCCCTCCAGGTTGATACTCGAGAAACGCCTTGATATGCTCCGTAGGCAGAGATGTTGTCTTCGTACATCAGAGGGATCATCAATCCCGCTTCCAGGCCAGCGGACAAGGTCACCACATCATCCCAGCCGGCGAAGCTACCCGCACCTTTCCCAGCGAAAACATCTGCTGCATGCCAGCCATGACAGGAGAGCATGTACACATAGCTGTTTGGCAAAACACTCATTCGCTCGGCAAGCAGATCGTCGCGCACGTAGTAGTAGCTGACCATGTGCTTTGCTGCCGCCTCATCCTCACGGCCGGGAATGTGTGTGCACACCATTACTCGACCGATTACGAGCTCATGCAGCAAGTCGAACGCGTCAGGTCCATGCTTGCTCACGAACTCATCATGAGTGAGCGAGTCCATAGGGTAATCCCTTCCGATGCTCACATTGGCGACCTGAACGTAGTAGTGCGGATTGGTCGGCGATGTGCCGGGTAGGCTCTTGTCGTCATAAACATAGTCATACGCGCCGTGACCGGCAATGATGATCACACCATAGTTGCTGAGTCCGAAGAAGTCCTCGAAGCGAAGATCGTCATACACAAGAGTTGCATCAGCAGAGTCGTTGCGATTGTACTTCACGTCGAAATCACTCAGTGACCAACCGCGTTCAACCAATCCACGAGCGATATCGGCAAACAGGCCAGTGCGATCAGTCAGAGGCAAAGTGTCGTCATCAGAGACATCGGCGTTGAAGAAATCCTCGTGGCCAGAGCTCATTAGCAGCACTTTCTTGGATGCTGGAAACAGATCACTGCCGGCTGCAATGGTTTTGGGCCAGGAGGAGGCTCTTATTGATGGCTGGGAGGTGGCTTGCGGTTCTCGGAGTTTTGCCGTGACTTCTTGCGGCTGCGTTTCGAACCCATCGTAGGTGTTGATGGCTGCCGTCATTCCATCTTCGAGTTGGATAAGAACGGTGTAGCCGTCGGCGAATAGGCGGGCGGACTTCACACCGGGGTATGCGTCGTTGAGTTGATCGAGGAGTGCAGTTCGAGCCTGAGACGGTTCCATCGAATCACGGTATTCTCGGTAGCTCAAGGGAGCCTGCCCCAGTACTTCTCGGCTCTTGTCTGAAAAGAGCGATGGCAACGCCCCTTCCTCTGCCTCAGCCGTAGGAGTCGGTCTGGGAATCGAAGACAGGTCGCCCGTTCCACAGCCAACCGGCGTCAAGCAGATAGCCGCGAACATCAAGGAAGCAACGGCTAAGGCTCCGCCTCTGAGGGGCTTAATTGATCGCATTACAGTACCTCCTGACGCCTTGATGGTTGGAGCAACCGGCACAACTCACCCACTTTGTCATATGCCACCAAAATAGAGAACAATCACTGTGTCTTGAGCGTGCAAGAGGCACCTGCGCCTCGCAGCAACGCGGTCGGCGGATAAGAGATTGTTATAGGACCTAAGAAACCACTGAAAGGGGATTGAAATAGTACCATAAATTGGTACTATCTTTGTACCACATAGTAATTAAGGGTGTCAGATGGGATCGCAGGCAGGATGATGGGCAGAAAAAGAGATAGGAACGACGCACAGTCCCTTCTTTCGGAGGTGGGGGCGACGCTTTCCGAATGCTTCGGCAGTGATGGCATCCCGCTACTAACCGGCCCGGCCTCTGCTTCGCGGGTCCTGTCGACAAGCAGTGAAAGGGGATGCGGTCGTTGTGTGCTGCGGGCGTGTTCATTGTGGGGTGGAGGGCAGGTGTCTGCTGCAAGTCATCGGCACAAATACCCATCAACAAGTAATCCAACCAGACAACCACTACAAGAGGAGGAAGTCGGATGATCGTTGGAATCTGCAAGGAGACTTTCCCCGGTGAAAGGCGTGTAGCGATCATACCGGATGTCATTCCGAGTCTGGCTCAGGCCAATCTCCAAGTCATTGTTGAATCTGGCGCAGGAGTTGAGGCCGGTATTGCCGACTCGGAATATGAAATCAAAGGCGCAGAAATCGTTCACGGCAGGCGGGACGTGTTTCGCAGGGCCGACGTAATGCTCCAAGTTCGGTCGCTTGGGTCAAACCCCGATGCCGGCCGGGAGGAACTGGAGTTGCTCCGCCAAGGCCAGGTAATCATTGGTTTTTCCGAACCGCTCACAAGCTTGGAGGAAACCAAGTTATTGGCCGATGCAGGTGTAACGAGCTACTCCATGGAACTCATGCCGCGAATTACTCGTGCCCAGCGAATGGATGCTCTGTCCTCAATGGCCACAGTATCGGGATACAAGTCGGTGATTCTGGCTGCGGAGCACCTTCCCAAGATGTTTCCAATGTTCATGACTGCGGCGGGCACCGTTCGTGCTGCCAAGGTCTTTGTCATAGGAGCGGGGGTAGCGGGTTTGCAGGCCGCGGCCACCGCGAAACGGTTGGGAGCGGTGGTAAGCGCGTATGACATTCGGCCTGTAGTCAAGGAGCAGGTTGAGAGTGTGGGAGCCAGATTCGTAGAGATGAGTCTTCAGACAGAGGATACCGAGGCTAAGGGTGGTTATGCCCGCGCGATGGATGAGGAGTTCTATCGCCGACAGCAGGAGTTGATGACGGAAACGGTATCAACCCACGATGTGGTTATCGCGACAGCGGCTGTTCCGGGAAGGAAAGCTCCGATTTTGATCACGGAGGACATGGTGAAGGCGATGCCCGCCGGATCCGTGTTGGTTGACTTGGCTGCAGAGCGCGGCGGGAATTGCGAATGCACACAGCAAGGGCAGACGATAGTTCTTCATGATGTCACCATCATCGGTCCGGAGAATCTCGCGTCGAGTGTTCCCTATCATGCCAGTCAGATGTACGCAAAGAACATCACGACATTCCTATTGCATTTGATAGAAGACGGAAATGTCAGAGTAAGCCTTGAGGATGAAGTGCAGAGGGCAACACTTGTCACTCATGGAGGCGAGGTCGTGCAGCCTCAAGTGCGCGATTTGCTTGGATTTTCCACTAACGCGGCAACGCAGAAGGATGAGACTAATGCCAGCTGAAGTCACACTAGCAATTCCATTAGCCGAAGCTGATGGTTCATCACTGGTCATGTTGCTGACCGTGTTTGTGCTGGCCATGTTTGTCGGCTTCGAAGTCATTACAAAGGTACCACCGACGTTGCACACACCGCTGATGTCGAGTTCGAACGCCATATCGGGCATCACGCTTGTTGGCGCTCTGGTTGCGGCAGGAGCAGGCGACAGCAAGTTAGCTACGGCGTTTGGTGTATTTGCAGTTGCACTGGCCACCGTGAATGTAGTCGGCGGATTTCTGGTTTCGCATCGCATGTTAGAGATGTTCCGAAAGAAGGATTGATCCGATGAGTGAAATGAACATGGAAATGGTGCGGAACCTGGCATACCTATTGGCATCAGCGCTGTTCATCTTTGCCTTGAAAGGACTGACGCATCCGCGCACCGCCGTTAAAGGCATGCAAATGGGTGCATTGGGAATGTTCATAGCAGTATTGGCGACTGTCATCGGCAGTGGCATTGTATCGTGGACCTGGATAGTCGTCGGTCTTTTGGTGGGTTCTCTGGCAGGCATCTATCTTGCCGTGAGAGTACCCATGACTGAAATACCGCAGATGGTAGCCTTGTTCAACGGCTTCGGCGGCGGAGCATCGTTTCTTGTTGCCGGAGCGGAGTTGGTCATGCAAATGCGGAGCGCTGGGGCAGAAGTTGGTGAGCCGGCAAGCGTTGCGACGGCGGGTTCCGCAGGCATGCCTATGCAGGCGATGATCGCCATTGCCATTTCCGGGTTGATCGGTTCCTTGACTCTCTTCGGGAGTCTAGTGGCCGCCGCCAAGCTGCACGAGGTAAGTTTCAAGTGGAGAGACAAGAAGGTCTGGATGAGCAACTCTCTGGTGTTTCCGGGAAGGAAAATCGTCACGGCGCTGTTCTTTGTCGCTTCTCTATACCTCTGCTATGTGGTGACCCTGCATCCGGACACCTCCGCTTGGTACTGGCTTCTGGTCGTAGTTTCTGCTGTTGTCGGCGTATTGCTGACGATTCCGATTGGGGGGGCGGACATGCCGGTAGTAATCGCTTTGCTGAACTCTTACTCCGGTTTGGCAGCATGTGCCACGGGATTCGTGATCAACAACAACGTACTGATCATAGCCGGCTCCCTAGTTGGAGCATCGGGGTTAATTCTCACGAATATCATGTGCAAGGCGATGAATCGTTCACTTGCGAATGTAATGTTCGCTACAGTCGGTGAGAACGGCAACTCAGGTCCGTCACAGGACGAAGTCTATGCCGGGAAGGTCAAGTCAACAACACCGGACGAAGTGGCCATGCTTTTCGACGGCGTCTCTCGAGTAGCCATCATTCCGGGGTATGGGATGGCGGTTTCCCAGGCGCAACACGCTGTGCGCGATTTGTCGATTCTACTTGAATCACGAGGAGTGGAGGTCGAGTTTGGGATTCATCCAGTAGCGGGTCGAATGCCAGGGCACATGAACGTGCTTTTGGCAGAGGCTGGTATTCCCTATGAGAAGTTGAAGGAGATGGACGAGATCAATCCGACATTGGAGACCGTAGACGTGGCGTTAGTTGTTGGTGCCAATGACGTGGTCAATCCGGTCGCCCGAGAGGACCCCAACTCCCCCATTGCGGGAATGCCAATCATTGATGTGGACAAGTGCCGCACTGTCGTTGTTGTCAAGCGAAGTCTCAGCCCCGGATACGCAGGCATTCCCAACCCTCTTTTCGCTAAGGAGAACACGTTGATGCTCTTCAGTGACGGCAAGAAGGCCTTTAGAGAATTGGTATCCGCGGTGAAGGAGACATAGAGCAAGCTCTATCCAAATGTAGCATCTGTAACTTTGCAGCGAGGGAAACCGGCCGGTCAATCCACACAAGGATGGCCGGCCGGCTGCTGTTAGTACTGGCTAGAGATCGCGGCTGACGAGGCAGACGGCCACTCCTTGTATGGAGAAATCGTGCCTGCTATCAACGACAAGAGGTTTTTGTGTAGGATTGTCACCGCGCAAGATCATGACGCGCCCCTTGCGAGAGTTGGCCGCGTCAACAAAAACGCGTTTGAGAGTAGGTTCACCATCAACAAGGCAGGCACAGATCTTCCCCTGCACCAGTTCCGGATCTACGTTTGGCCGGTAGCGAACGAGAATGATGTCTCCGGGCTTGAGGGTAGGTTCCATGCTGTCGAAGGCCAGCCTGAGGCAATAGTGATCAGGCGACCACATGTGTCTGAGCACTGGAAACAGCTGCGCCTGATCTTGTGACTGGACCGGCGAACCTCCGGGGATGGTGGCAAAGATGGGCAGATGCTGTACTTCCAAGGGCTGGGGGTTGTCATGCTCCGGTCCCTCCCCGACGAGGACAGCCTCGGGCAGATCGAGGGCAGCGGCAAGCACACTCAAGGTTCGGGCAGAGGGTACTCTTCGATCACGTTCGATTTCCGACAAGTATCCCTGGTTCAGATCAGCTGCCTCGGCCAGCTCGATCTGTGTTAGCTGCAGTTCCTTACGACGCCTTTTTACGCGCTGTCCGAGGCTTTCGCGCGCCCGATATTTGATCATAGAATCGTACGGAGTCATAGCCATGTAATATTATTGAGCGTCATTGGAAAAGGCAAGGTATTATTCTCGGAGTTGCTTGTTCTAGATGGTGACCGATTATGGTAGAAGAGCGGCAATAGGCGAGTGCTGGATGAGGAAAGGTGACAGCGTTGGGTAGTGGTGACTTGTGTTGTCGTCAAACAGTGGTACTCGCTAGCGATAACATAGCCAGGGATGGAGAAGGCCATTTCCAACCAGGAGCACAGTTTGCAGATAAGGCAATTCCTTGACTCCAGTGAGCGTACCAAGGCGGAGGCGATGGTAGAATCCTCATGGCGTCATTACAGCCCGTGGATCCTGGTATTCTTGTTAGCCCTTGGCTTGCGGCTGGGATATCTTCATCAGATATCAGGTATTCCCTTCTTCAGGACGCTTGTAGGTGACGCAGCAGCTTATGATTCCTGGGGGCAGGAGATAGCCGGCGGAGATTGGTTGGGCAATAGTCCATTCTACCAAGCCCCGGCATATCCTTACTTCCTGGGCGTCATATATAGGGTGCTTGGCCACAACGTGTATGCGGTTCGAGTGATTCAAGCGCTACTCGGTTCTGCGTCCTGTGTGTTGATCGGACTTGCCGGTCAGCGGTTCTTCAACAGGAGAGCGGGTATCGTTGCGGCAATCATGCTTGCCGTCTATCCGCCGGCGATATTCTTCGACGGATTAATCCAGAAGTCTTCATTGGGCTTATGCTTAATGTCACTGTTTCTTTGGCAGCTTTCCGGCCTGAGAGGATCTTCCCAACGGTGGCGGTGGATGGTTGTGGGGATCATCCTGGGTCTGTTGGGCATAACAAGAGAGAACACTCTACTGCTACCGATTGTGCTGTTGGTTTGGTTGTGGGCGTGTTTTCCGCGATTCGGCTTCAGAATGCGGCTGTCGCAGACACTTATGCTGTCTACCGGCTTAATAATAACCCTAGGCCCGGTTGCGTGGCGTAACTACCATGTCGGCGGAGAGATTGTCATCACAACGGTCCAGGCGGGCCCGAATTTCTTCATTGGCAATAACTCAAGGGCAACAGGAAGATATACGCCCTTAGTTCGCGGGCACGAAGCTCCGCCTTTTGAACGAGATGATGCCAAGAGGCTGGCCGAACAGGCAGTTGGTCACAGTCTCTCAGATAGACAGGTTTCTCGATACTGGTTCAGGCAGTCGCTAGAATTCATTGGCAGTGACCCTGGTGGGTGGCTACTGCTATTGGCAAAGAAGGCACTCCTGGCGGTCAATGCCTATGAGATAACGGATACAGAGGGTTACAGCGTATATCGATTGTACTCACCTCTACTGAACGTACTGGCGGTAGTTTTTCATTTTGGTGCTGTTTTTCCTTTAGCTCTCGCGGGAATCCTGCTTTCGTGGAGCGATTGGCGGCGTTTTGCTGTGTTGCTTGCAGTGATCGGCGTACTGACGGCAAGCATAGTGGCTTTTTATGTGTTTGCTCGATATAGGTTTGCCATGGTTCCGGGCATGGTGATACTCGCGGCCGCCGGCATTGACGGGATGATGCAGGCTTATGGCAATCGAAGATGGTCCACTCTTTCAGTGGGGTTGGTAGCGGCGTGTCTGGCCGCGATTTTAAGCAATTTGCGAATCAACCCCGAAAACGATCTGGACGCCATGGCATACGCCAATTTGGGAGCAGTACTCGCTCAACGGGGCGGACCAGGTGATCTTGAGAGCGCCACGCGAGTATTCGAGGCATCTCTGCAGATGAACCCAAACTCAGCGGAGGTGCACTACAATCTGGGCATGGCCTGTTTGATTCTGGGCGATACTGCGAAGTCTCGTGCAGAGTTGCTTACCGCCAGAAGCATCTCTCCCGGCATGGTGGAAGTTGACTATCAACTCGGATTCATCAACGAGGCCTTGGGAAATACTTCCGAGGCGATTGAATGCTATCGCCGAGCCTTACAGCTGGACAAAAACGATCACCAAGCGAAAGAGGCAATTGAGAGGTTGAGCCCTCGGCAGGAGTCTGGCCAGAGCATCCCATAGGATGATTGATTAAACTTCATTCTAGAGCAAGCTCTATCCGAGTGCAGCGGCCTCCGGTGGATTTCTGTTCTTGACGCTGCTGTCATATGAATAGTCTTGAACTGCAAGTGATGAGTTATTTGGCGGCAAGCCAATTGCTTCCGACGCCGATGTCGACGACTATGGGGACATCCAGAGGCAGGGCTTCGGTCATCTTCTGTCGAATCATCGCAATGTGTGCATCAGCTTCCTGCGCCGGGGACTCGAATACTAGCTCATCATGAACTTGCACAAGCATGCGAAGTGGAAGATCTCGATCCTTGATCTCCTGGTGAATGTCGATCATTGCCCTTTTGATGAGATCGGCGGCCGTACCTTGAATAACGGTGTTGACAGCCAATCTCTGGCCCAGAGACACCTGTTGCCGATTACGTGAATTCAGCTCTGGAATCTGCCGACGTCTGCCGAGCATAGTTTCGGCATATCCCAAGGCCTTTGCTTGGTCCACACATTCGTTGAAGAACGTGGCGATGCCCGGATATGTCGCGTTGTATCTATCGATGAAATCCTGTGCGGCCATGCGTGATATACCCAGCGACTTGGCGAGTCCAAACGCCGTCTGTCCGTAGATGATACCAAAGTTAACTGCTTTGGCGGCGCTACGTTGCTCTGCCGTGACTTCGTCAAGTTCGACGTCGTTAACTTGGGCCGCCACAGCCGCATGGATGTCCAGGCCACTGTTGAACGCGTCGAGCAGGGCAGCGTCTCTCGAGAAGTGTGCCAGGATGCGCAATTCGATCTGGGAGTAGTCCGCGACAATCAGAAGATGCTGATCATCGCCGGGCACAAAAGCCTCGCGAATGCGTCGCCCTATTTCAGTGCGAACGGGGATATTCTGCAGATTCGGATCACTTGAGGAAAGCCTACCGGTGACCGCGCCTGTCTGATGGAAGCCGGCGTGAAGCCTGCCTGTTGAGGGAGCAATCATTTTCGGCAACGTATCGAGATAGGTGCTCTTCAGTTTTGCCAGCTCGCGGTATTCGAGCATTAGCCGGCAGATCGTATTGTCTGTCTGTTCCGCGAGAGTCTCCAGTGTGGCCGCATCGGTACTGCGTCCGGTCTTGGTTTTCTTAACAACAGGAAGGCCCTGTTCGTCGAAGAGGACATTGGCAAGTTGTTTGGTTGAATCGACGTTGAACGGATGACCGGCCTCTCGATGGATTTCTGCAACGAGGGCGGATAGACGATCCGCAAGCTCATGAGACATTCTGGTAAGAACGGAAGTGTCAACTGCAACACCGTTATGCTCCAACTCTGCCAGGACGGTGATGAGAGGAACCTCAGTTTTCTGGAAGAGTTCGGCCGTCGAGCTGTTCTCCATTCGCGGACGCATGATCTCGGCGAGTTGCCAGGTAATATCCGCGTCCTCGCAAGCGTACTCACAGACATGCGACACAGGCACTTCATCCATGGTTACTTGGTTTTTACCCTTACCGATCAGGTCTGTTATGGGAATCATCTTGTGGCCCAGGAACTCCTCTGCAAGATGATCGATGCCGTGAGATCTGCGAGTGGAATCGAGCACGAAGCTGGCAACCATGGTGTCGAATTCGACGCCTTTGAGCTCGATGCCGACCTGGCGCAGCACTACAATATCGTACTTTATGTTCTGACCGACTTTGCCGATGTCTGCGTTTTCCAGTATAGGCTTCAGGTATTCTTCCAGCAAGCCAATGGAAATCACATCGCCGGAGAGGGCCCTTACCGGTATGTAGTACGCCGCACCGCCTTTCCACGACAGAGAGATGCCAACGAGTTTCGCCGTCACGGGATTCAACCCGGTTGTTTCCGTATCGACGGCCAAGCAGCGCACGCCAGCCAGTTGATCGGACAGGCGCCGCAATTTGTCTTCCGTATCGACGAGCGTGTATTCCACTTGCTCAGTCCGCTCACGAGGCTTTTCCTCGATGACGGCGGCAAGAGAGCCGGCGTTCGACAACTCCTGAAGCTGTTCACGCAGACGGTGAAAACCCAGCATATCAAACAGTGGATCCACGGCATCGGCGTCTATTCCAGCATACTCCGCCTCTGCCAGATTGAAGTCGACTTCCACATCTCGACGCAGCGTCACAAGCTCCCTGGTGATGGGCATCTGTTGGCGAAAGGCCAACACATTCTCCGACTGTTTAGGTGTCAATTCATGAGCGTTGTTCAGGACTTCCTCTGCACTACCGTATCTAGCAATAAGCTTAGCTGCCGTTTTTTGCCCAATACCCTTGACGCCCGGAATGTTGTCAACAGTATCACCAGATAGTGTTTGTACATCTACGACCTGTTCTGGAGAATACCCCTTCTCGGACATCAGGTAGTCACGGTCAATAATCCTGTCTTTTGCCGGATCGAAAAGGAACACATGATCCGAGATGAGCTGCTCCAGATCCTTGTCCTTGCTTACCAGATAGACATGCAAGTCGTTTCCGCTGTGACGTGCGGCAAGTGTAGCCAATACATCGTCCGCCTCGAACCCGTTCATGCTTAATACTGGGATACCCATAGATCGGACTATTTCCACTATTCGATCAACCTGCGGCAGCAAGTCTTCCGGCGGAGGCTCTCGCTGGATTTTGTAGTCCGGAAAGATGCCTCGTCTGAATGCTGTCGAGTCAGGAACATCTATGGCCATGGCCAAGTAGTCCGGACGACGTTGCTGGATCAGTTTGAAAAGCATGGAGCAGAAGACGTAAGTTGCCCGGGTGGGCTCGCCGTCTGGACTGGTCAGGTTGCGGAATGGCGCGTAGTAAGCCCTGAATATTTGCGCGTGCCCGTCGATAACGTAGAAGCTCTTGGCCATAGGGTTCCGCCTCATGGTTGGGACAGCCTACCAACGTAACAGCGTAGGCAACTCTAGACCGACCTGAAGTAGTGTCAAGCAAGACTCAGTAGGCTCTTACGAGTTTTGCACCTGGGTAGTAGAAGAGAAGTATTTCTCCGGCAAGTTTGCCACGCCTGGCCTGCCCTTCCATGCCCCACTGACACATGCCAACGCCATGGCCAAAGCCTTTTCCATTCTCAAAACGAACACAATCACCTGCGTCCACGATTTGGCAATCTGTGCTGCGCATTGTCCGACTACCAACGGCCAGTCGAAACCTCTCTCCTATGATTTCATTGCGTTCATGGTCGCCGTTTCCTGTGATCACAACTTTTGCAATGCGACCTTGTGGTGTTCGTGCGGAGACATCAACGGAAGCAAGTGCCTGCCATGATTCCATCTCAGCGTAACGTGTCTTGAGGTTTGCCAGCAATTCCTCTTTCCTGATTTCCGAAGGACCCCAACGATAGCACCCATCGCCACCGATAGCGCAGTAGTCACAAACAACGCCACCGCGAAGAGGCTCGATCTCCTTGCCCGGCTGTACGAACTGTATGCTCTGCGAGCACCCACCGCAGGCGGATGAGTAGTAGGTGCAGAACGCGCGTAACCCCTCGGTGGTCGAATGCGCCAGCACAAGTCCACGGGTGTCTTCAACTGCCCTGCGTGCTCTTCGAGCAAACTCGCTGGCGATTATGCCTCTGTATACTTGTGCTCCCTCTGACGCATTTAGATCGAATGATCTTCCGCCGCGCTGAGCCATAATATAAAGGACATAAGTACGCGCCGCGATTGCCTGCCCCTTGAGTGACTCGTCATGAAAGCTGGGAAAAGACTCATTAGGCACTACACCAGCCACATATGATTCGACGTCCACGTTATTGATTATGCGCAGTGTGCCATCCTCACGGGGTTCGATGGTCAGGGATCCAGGATACCTGAGGCCTGGAAGATAATCTCCGTTCCGCCGGATAATCAAATTAAGCCCCCCGTATTCGGAGGATTCGACGAGTAACCCTCCGTTTTCGTGCAGATTCCACCTGGATACGGAAGGTTCTTGAGTTTGACTGGTCAATTCGGTCCACGGCAGACTGTCGCCCTCTTCCACGAGCGAGCCATTCAGATGTCGAATGACATACCGGCCATCAACGCGAAGACGGCAGCCATCCGCGGAATCAGCAAGAAGTACTCGTACTTCGCGGACGCCCAAGGGTGCGTTGATTGGCTTTTCCTGCTCGCGGCAGCCAGTGAGGACCATCGAGAAGAAGAGGATTACCCAACACGCTTGAGGAAAGCACGCTGCAGAGTGTGTAGCGGCCATGCTTGTCGACGGTTTTTGGAAGGAATCTCCAGCGGTATTCAACTGCTCACGACTTGGATGAAGACTGATGAATCGCTCGGCTCCGCACCGGCCAAAACTATTCAGCCTGCGCGCTGCACGAGTTTTTTCATGAGCTTCCGTAACCGCGCTCGAAAACATAGAGCAAGCTCTATTCAAGTGTAGCCTCTGGCCCCGGTTTCTCCGTTGGACCGCCCCTAGTCTACTCAACGGTCAGATTATTGACACATAAGGTTGCAGTCAAAGCCCGTCGAGCGTGCACATCAACGGGTCCTCGGCCCAGAGCGTCTCTATTAACAAAAGTCGTTGGCTCCTCCCCCGGGCTACAGTGATAGACCTTGGAGGAATCAACGACTATGAAGAAGCTTGGATAACGCGACGAGGCGCAGTATGGCTAGCGAGTTAGCGTCCCGCGTCGCGAAGGGAAAGGCCCAACTCCGTCAACCGTCTTTTTATTTCCGTAAGCGAAGTTTGGCCAAAGTTCTTAATACTGAGGAGTTCAGGTTCACTTCGCTGCGTAAGCTCACCAACAGAGGTAATACCCAACCGCTGCAAGCACTTGCGGCTACGCACAGACAGCTCCATCTCGGCCACACTTCGGTTAAGGATGTTCGGGTCACCCGCCTGTATTACGGGCTGTAGAGCTGACGGAGACAGTGGAGCAACAGGCGGTTCCTCCAACGCCTGGCCAAGCTTCAGCCCCTTCTGAGCCAGCATAGCTTTGATCTCATTCAGGGAAGTCTCGCCGAAATTCTTGTAGGCGAGTAGCTTCTGCTCTGTGACTCGCAGAAGATCCCCGAGGCTATGGATATCCATCTGTTTGAGGCAATTGCGACTGCGAACGGAAAGCTCAAAATCGCTGACCGGAGTATCCATGACTGCATCGTGTTCCTCGCGGCATCGTTCACGATCTTCGTCATAGTACATCGTCAGCGAGCTATCCAAATCACGCAGCAGCTTCCGAGCTCGCAGATGATTAGGGTATTCATCAACCACTGCCTCGACCAACGCATGGGCATCATGGTACCGTGCATGATCCTCGTACAGAATCGCCAAGTTCATCATTGCGTTGACATGCGTCGGAGGTTCCTTGACACAGCGTTCGTACAACTCCATTGCTTCCTCGTCTTCGCCCCGCAGATCAAGGACGTAGGCCAGCCTGAAGAGCGACTCGCTGTGCTCCGGATCGATCTCAAGCGCCTCCTTGTACTTGATGATCGCAGACTCCCAATCGTCAAGGCGCTCGCGAAGGCGTCCCTCCAACAACAGCTTCTCTACCCGAGCTTCGTCCGTATCGGGGTGAATTGTCTCAAGCGTGCTGCCGGCTTCATCCCATTTCGATTCAGCTATTGATTGCGCGACGTTTTCGAAAACTGTGTTCATGATATGGTGTATTTCCGTTCTCAGTCATACCACAAGAGCACGGCTACTGCAGCCGCGCAGCTCAACCAACGACTCATTCGTCATTTGCTTGTGGAATTGATCAAGTGCGTTCGTTCTCGGCTGGCTCTCACCAAGGCTCCACCGATACCCATGCAAACCGCGCCAATTCGCGCAGATTGTTAGTTTACTGTGTAACCTTGGCCACGCAACCCCTGCCGCCAGCCGATGCCAACCGCCCCAGCCATCGCAGTGGGAGCCTGACTACGCGCCACAGATGAGCCACCGCCAGCCACCCTCGATGACGACCTGCGTATACGGTTGACATATGAGTTCGCTGCGGAAAGGCAACAGCGGCCAGATAATAAAGCCGACTCCGTATACCTGCCCCGGTGAGAATGTCGACAATCACCTTTGAGGCCGGATGGTCCGCATCTCGTGGAGCCTGCCAAACGACAAGACGATCGCGCCAGGTCGTACGGCCCCTCTCCAGCTCATCGCGGATTCGCCGAGGCCCAACTGAGCCAAACAGTTCCTCTGCACGGCTCCAAGCCTGCAGCACCGGCCACCCCAACCGCCACCGTCGCACCAATTCGAGAAACAAACCCCAATTGATGTCCGTCGCTCCTACCGACAGCATTTTCGCGTCCAAGAGCCAAAGTAGGCGACTTGCACCATGACAGGCTGCGTGACAGAGAACATGGATGAGCATCCGTTCGGCTGAGGGGACGTATACCCACCCACGGCCAGTGCCCATCCGCTCTGCGTCTTCCCAGAATGCGCCGTCCGGAACGGTGGTGGCATAACGCAGGGGCCGGAACGGGCGGACATGAACGTCGAACTTCACCGGATGCGGCTCATCGGTGAAGTATTCCACCTCGGAGTAGAAACGCGGGAAGAAATCCGATCGCACGAGATCCTCGCCTCTGCGACAACGAATGTTCTCGAATACACGGCAGGCCGCCTTTGCGTCGGCATATCGCAGCAGAAGGTCTACGTCGACCATGGGGCGAAGATCTCGACGTTTGTACGCCTGCTTTGCAAGAACAACTCCCTTGATTGCCAGAAGGTCGAGGCGAGCATCGTTGAAAGCTCTTGCCACCACATCCAGGCGGCTTTCCATATGCATATTGCATGCGGCGGTTTGGTGGCCTGCAGCACGGAGCAATGTTGCCGTTTCAGCTGGCAGTTTCACGTGCAAATCGGATGCGGCTTTGGCGAAAAGGCCGCCAAGACCCTGTCCAACAGCTTCCAGGCTCAGTTCATGCCAGCGATCAACCGCGAGCTCAGGAGGTGGTCCTTCACCCAGAAGGCCTGCGCGCAGAATGTGGGCAATCTGCCATGTGGATTGAGGAACGCTGCGTTTGTGCAGATTATCCAGCATTGCCGTTTACCAAATCATTCATCAGTCTGCAAGTTGCTTGTATCTCTCCGGATGTCAAGCGATAGCATTGAGCATTTCGAATGGCTCCGGTCAGCAGTTGCATTCCGTGTGAACCGAATCGCTCAAGGTTGAAGGCGTATTTGGTAAGTAGGAATGCCGCTTCACCCCGACTCATCTGTTCCAAAGAAGGGTCCGCGCCTTTGACGTATGTTGGAAAGATAACATAGCCCAATTGGCAAGCGTCCCCAATGCATGACCTGCCGATTTTGCTAGGGCTCAAATAAGCCACCCTTCCCTTGGATCCCTTCTTGTATCGATATGGCGAAAGACTCGGCAAACGCAGGTGAGAAACAACATCAAACGCCCCCTCTTTCACACACAGCGCCTTGGGGTACGGATGCAGCCGACCGTCCTCGCCAATCAGCGCGAACTCGTCGGACAAGTAGCTCCAGCCATGGGCGATCAACCCTGCGCACAGGGTTGTCTTTCCACTACCAGGTGATGCTGGAAACATAAATCCCAGGCCGTTCTTCTTCATAACGCCGGCGTGAAACTGCAGGTACGGTCTGAGCGTCTTTACGATTTGCCAATTAACGGCCCACTCCACATGAGGCACTATTTCCTCAATCCTCCTGAGGGAAAACCGTCTTTCACCGTCACCGTACACGGAGAATCTCTTGGTCAGGTGATATCGCGAACGTTCGCAGCGTACAGCTATACGCACACACTGCGGACTCGTGCGAATTTCGAATTCATGATACAGCTCGGCGTACTGCGAGACGATGCCGGGCACATCACTTTCCACCGAAACATCCACAACTCCGACTCGAAAGATTCGAGGCGCACCGCCATCCCGATTCGGACACGTCGATTCCTGTTTGGGAACGTGAGGAACTGTCCTGGAGGCGGGATCCTCTGTTGTTGTGGCGGTGGCAATCATTAGACGCTCAGCGTGAAAGACCAATCAAGCCGTGACTGGCCATCTGCCGCATTGCGGCGAGAACATCCTCCTTGACCTCTGCTGGAACACCCTCCCATCGTCCCGCGATGCTGCGAACAATTGACTCACAAGTCTGGGTGCCGTCACACTGTTCCCAAATGAAGTGGGCTGTACAGTTCAATCGGTGCGTCGCGTTTCTTTCCGCATCGTATATCAATGCCTCATCATCGACGACATGACACATGAGATCTTCACGCCTAACAGGCATCGTCTCATCATTGATCACCGCTATTTCAGTTTCCACCATAGCACCTTCAGTATTGCTACGAGGCAGGCCCAGATGGACTGGCAGCTTGCGCTCGCGTGGGGATGAAAAGCTGGATTAGGGGAGGAGCATAGAGCATCGCCTTTCCCGATCGCCCCAAGAAGGCACGACGAGTCGACTTGCGCTCATCCAATCGCACCGAGTCAGCATCTCGTTCTGGTAGAACAGCTTCCTTGTCGTTGTGCTCGTGCATAAGTAAACGCTATGCTTACAGCTACATCACCTCCGCGCCTGCACAAACGGTGCACGCGCGGTTTCCTCACCTGTATAAAAACAACTCCACTGTGTTATCGGATGAAACAGCGAACCAGTTGACTTATTGGACTCAGAGCCCGAGCCAGACTCGTGCGGGCGATTGGCCCGCCGATGTACTTCGGGCGAACAACAGGCACGAGCGTAATTGCTTGACAGCGATGGAGTTATGAACAGGCGGCCGGATCACAATTCGTAGCCAACGAACGTCCACAGACTCTCACAATCGATTCAAGTTCCCGGCTTGTGTTTTCTTTGCGTTACCAACACGCCGCACTCAGAACATCGTCCGCTGACGTTTCCAGTCAGATCATACCCGCAATTCAGGCAATACCGGTCATCCAAAGGAATCCCTATTCCAGAGACAGCGGAGAACCATCCAGCCATGGCGCCGCATAGTATGGGAAATCCACAACCGAGGAGAACACTCGCGGGAAACACCATAGCCTCAGTAAGCACAGATATGGAAAGTCCAACAGGTGGAGCAACGAAAAGAAATACAAGAAGACCTCTGACAATACCGAGGGGGTCTCGAAAACGTTCGGAATCAAACTGTTCCATCACGTCATCCCGACAGGACCCCTGATCGATTACAGCAGAGCAGAACGCGAGCTCCTTCTGTTAGCGATCTTCGAGAATCAGCTCGCATTTTCCCAGGGCACGCACTATCAAAGCGAACGCTGATCACAAGCGAAGCCTCTCTCTGCCGGCTGCAAACGAATGCGAATCGATAGTCGTCTATAGTCCAGAGGAGGCGGACGAGAATATCGTCAGAAACCAATAGAACACTACGAGGAATATCCCAACAACACTCATCATTCACCTTTCAGAAACTTGCCTCAGCCGGCATAGTTCACGTTCTTCGTTGAAACTGCATTAATCATTTCGACAACAAAGCATCCGCCTCAGCCACCTCTGCAACCATCTCGAACCACTTGTCCAACTGCGACATAGCAATCACGCCGGAAACAAACGGTGTCGCCCCTGCCAGCACAAGACGCGACTGACTCAACTTGGCATGCGTCGCCAAGCTAATAAGACAGCTCAACCCACTGGAATCGATCATGGGAACACCGGAAAGGTCTATCACCATTCTTGCGCCACGTTCGCCTATTAGTGGGTGCAGTTCGTCCGTCACTGCCGCCCCCTGTTCCGTCCGCAACTCCCCCCGCAATGCGACTATATGATACCCCGTCGCGCTGCACGTAATCTCAATGTTCATCATGTAGCTCCGAACACACGCACCTGCATGGGCACCAACTCAAGTCAATTCGTCAGGTTTCCCGAATCTCGCTTACGCATCAGCTTTCGCAGTAGGAGGTAGTTTTCACCCATGAAATCGGTGACCTCGCCTGACACGATAAAATCCACTGTCCTTGCCGCACCTTCAGATTCACGAACCATGCGTTCCAGCATCTGGTTTGGCAAAAGCTTCATTGGAGGATCTGGAATCTGATCAGGGTTATTGTCGGACACGAAGTTGAAAATCCACCAGCCTCCATCCTGCGTCAATCGCCCGGTACGATCCACAAGGAAAAAGCCGTCCGGGTGACGCACACGCGATTTACCGTGTTTTTTGTCCTGCTGGTCTCCGCCGAGGATCAGTTCATCCTGCCGATCGCGAGGTAAGACAGGTTGGGCGCGAGGACGATCGTTTTGAAACTCCCCCAACACATCATCAACTGATACGGAGGGTGGATCGTCAGAAGCTTGTTTTGTCTCCACACCATCAGAGGCTCTCTGGCTCTCTGCTTCCGGAGAAGTTTTTCCTGGTGTCGGGTCGGGAGAATCCTGTGACAGACATACTGCCGCAGAGAAGACAACCACCAAGAAGCTCCACGAGACCAACCATGTCCTTTGCTGAATCATGCTGAATCTCCAATACGCGACTTCAATCAAAGACCTCTGCAAGAGCCTTTCATCGTATGTATTACCGCACACAAGCTTGGAAGACAATTCCTCTTCGACATGGAGTTTCGCCTGCCGCCTACCAGTCTTCCTGTGAGCCGCTAGCGCCGCGAATGAGAAATACGAGACGCGTTGCGCAGTTTCGTCTTCATATCCCGGCTTGCCGCCCCCTTCTTCTTCGAGAGTATCTTCCGCGCCTTGGTCATATCAGTCACCTTGAAGATTCCGATCGCCTTGCCACCTGGCGCGCCGGTTGTCGAATACATGTAGGAAATCGGTATCTTCGCGTTCGAAAGCTGCTCGCAGACGTCGGCAACAGCCCCGGGACGATTCGGCATAGTTACGGCCAGCACTTCAGTGCGCGTCATCGGCACATTAAGCGATTCCAGCGTAGCACCGGTCTTCTTGGAGTCCTTCCCGACTACACGAAGAACACCGTGCTCGGTAGAATCCATCATTGTCAACGCTACAATATTGATTTTAGCCAATGCCAATCCCCGACATATCTTGCCCACTAGTCCGGGAGTATTTCCCAAGAATACCGAGTACTGGATCATCTCCTCAATCACCGAGCACCTCCATCCAGATCGGCTTCTTGCCGATCAAAGAGACCAAACCTCCGCACGCCTTCCGAGAACATCCGTCCGCGGCACTCTCCGTGTGCGCATCACACTGTTTGTCGCCTGAAAAGACTAGGACCGCAGAGACGCCAAAGCAAGAAACTCCCTGTTTCCCTTGCGTCCCCTGATGGGACTCTCAATAATCCGGTCCAACACAACGTTCACGGCTTCGAGGCGCAGGCGTACGCGTTCAACAACCTCCTGGACCTTCTCATCCTGTAAGACTCCCTTGCGCAGTTCCACTTTTTCGGCCTCGTAGTGGGGTTTGATGAGCGTAACCAAACTCCCTCCCCGAGCAAGCAGGCTGCCAGCAACCGGTACAATCAAGTGCTGTCTTGTCCAGGCCACATCCACAGTAACCAATGAGACCGGCTCGGGCAGTTCCAAGTGCAGCGCGTTGGTACGCTCCATAACCACAACCCGATCATCCTTGCGCAGCCTCCAGGCCAACTCACCATAGCCGGTGTCCACAGCGTAGACCTTTGCAGCTCCGTGCTGCAGCAAGCAATCGGTAAAGCCGCCGACATTGCAGCCAAGATCAGCGCAAACGAGATTTCGCGCTGAGATGTTAAACTCGCGCAACGCCGCGTGCAGCTTTTCGCCACCACGTGAGACGTAACAAGACTGCTCATGTTCCTTCATCACTCTTGTTCTGGTCAAACCCACAGTGTTGGCGCATGAAAAACGGGCAGCATGTCTGCCACCCGATGGATTTACTGCGATTCTCCCCAAACCTACCAGGAGTATCTACTGCGCAGCCGCCGCAGCCACGCGGTTGTAGCGCTTCGTCAACCGAGATTTCTTGCGCGCCGCCGCGTTGCGGTGCATGACACTGGTGTTACCTGTCTGGTCCAGGCGCTTATGCACTGTTTTCAACTCGACCGCAGCTTGGCCAAGATCATTGTTGCGCAAAGCATCCTCGAATTTGCGAATCTGAGTTTTGAGAGCCGACCTGCGAGCTTGGTTCCGAGCTCGACGAACTTCAGTCTGACGTACACGCTTCTTGGCAGACAACGAATGAGCCACGCTTTGGCCTCCAGTTACAAACAAACAACGGCTGCAAACACGCTACTGTACGCTCAGAGCGGCTTACATTTCAACCCTTCAGGGCATCCAACCGGTCACGAACATCCAGGTAGTTATAATCGATCTGCAAAAGTTTGCCATAGGCGGCAACAGCAGATTCCTTGTTTCCTGCCGCTTCCAGCGATCGAGCCAGCCAATACGCGAGCTGTTTGCCTGTGTCACTTTCACTCAACTCGTACTGTCCGATAGCCTCTTCGAGGACAGCGATGCCCTGAGAATGAAGCTGCTTCTCATAAAAACACCGCCCAAGATATAAATAACAGCTGTTGCGAACCTTAGCGTCTGCACGAGCCTGTTGGAAGAACGGAATGGCCCCATCAAACTGGCCCGTCATAAACAACCGCCGGCCATACTCGTACTTGAAGCGCAGATCGGTTGGGTACTTCTCGATGCGCTCCTTGTAAACTTTTAGCTCATAAGCAATTAAGCGCTTGGCAAGTTCCTTTGATTTCGCAGAGTCTCCCGCCTTGCCAGCAAGACGGGCGTGTCTGCGCAGCTGCCTGATGGCTATCTCATCTGCCCGCTGTTTGAAGCGATAGTTACCTGCCCCCTTGAACTTCTCCAGGAGAACCTTGATCGCTTCCTTCTCGTGTTCGTCGCTCTCATCCTTGCAGAGACGATCGACATACACAATCACCTTGGCCTCTACTTCCGGGTTTGCCTCCATGTCCGCCTTCGCATCGGCGATCAAGACGGCCAGCCGATCCGCTGACTGGACGAGACGGTCATCGTCGTGCAGCTTTGCCTGCTCCCCTGAGTCCCGAATACTCCCTTTGAAAGAATCCGCTGTCTCGTAGTTGCCCTTCAAAATCGTAAGCTTTGTCGAAAGATCTCTGATCACGTTGTCCAAATCACGGTTCTTCGGATCGAGGCTCTTCTGTGTCGCCAAGGCCTCAATGCCCGCCTCGTAGGCAGATGCAGCAGCGGCCATCTCTCCGCGTGCCTGGAACCGATCGCCAAGTTGCTCATATAGATCCTTCATTTGAGTGAGTTTCTTCACGTCCGGTTTCTTCTCACTCAGCAGGCTCTCTTTGTATATGGGGCCGATCCAAGCAGCTGCGAGATCGCAATGTGCCTTGTTTGCGTTCCGGAAGATTCCCTCCGCATACTTGGAATTCGTTGGCTCATGAGCATACAGCCAACCTGCGTTCACCAAGCCTTTGATAGGATCCTTCGTCGTCATAGAGAACTTGACCGTATCCATCATGCCCGGCTTCTTGCCGCCTGTTTGCCATCGAGCGACAGCGCAGCCCCGCAAAGCCTGCCAACCTTCCTCGATAGCCTCGGGATTGAGTGTGAGTCCTTCTATGAATGACTTGATGGCGTACTCGTAGTTGCGCTGTCCCACTAGTTTCTTTGCTTGCTCAAACCACTTCGCAGCGGCCTTAGCTTTGCCCTCAGGAACATGAAAACGCGCATTCTCGCCGTTTTGAGTATCCGATGTCTCTTCGCTCATGGATGATCCTACACAACGTCACAACCAGTTACGCCGCAATTGAAGGTGCTGCCGTAGTCGGCAGAGAGCGGTCTGCGTCGCTTTCGCTGAACCGAGAACCCCAACAAAAGCAAGGATTGACTAGATCCTAAACAACTATTACAGTATCAATCGCTCCTTAGTCCTTGTCAATAAGGTCGTTACGGCTCAGGCTGACCATGTTATCACTCGGCTAAGTCATAGTCAATGCAGGCGATTTTGCCGACATGATTAGTATATGCGACAAGTATACTAGCTCGTAGCGCTGGATCAGGAAAGTTCACCAGGTGCAACATGCTCTCAGAGGCGAGTATCAAGAATCTCAGAATCATATCGTACCCTGATCCGATCCTGCGCAAACAGGCGAAGCCGATTGAGACCTTCGACACCTCCGTCAGTCTCCTCACAGAGAAGATGTGGGAGTTAATGCACCAAGGCCGAGGCGTCGGGCTAGCAGGACCGCAAGTGGGGCTCAGCCTAAGAATCTTCGTTTGGAATCCAAGCGGAGACCCCAAAGATAACCAAGTGGCCATCAATCCGAAGCTGGAGAACCTACAAGGCCAAACGGCCTGTGAGGAGGGCTGCCTTTCAGTTGACGGCGTTAATGTCGAAATCAAGCGTGCCGAGTACGTCGAGATGCAGGCACAACTGCCGGATGGATCAACATATCGCTTGGCCGCCGAGGGTCTACCTGCCCGCATCTGGCAACATGAGAATGATCACCTTGATGGCCGTCTGATCGTCGACTACATGTCCCCTGCCGAGGAAATAGCCAATCGTCGAGCTATTAAGGAATTGACAGCAAAGCACCCCAAGCCCGCTGCGCACAAGCGCAAGAAGGTACGGAGGTAGCCGAATTCATGCGCATAGTCCTCTTTGCATCTGGGGAATTCGCAATCCCCACACTTCGCTCCCTTTCCAGCCCAAGGCAGGCCGACCACACCATCGTCTGCGTTATCACTCAGCCTGACAAAGTCGCAGGAAGAGGCAAGAAGGCCAAGCCGACTCCGGTCAAAACAGAGGCGCTGGAACTCGGAATGAAGGTGATCTCCGCCACGAACGTGAACGATCCCGAGGTAATCGAGCAACTACGAATGTATAACGCCGATCTGGGGCTCGTTATTGCGTTCGGGCAAAAAATGGGAGAGAAAATCAGGACACTCTTTCCCCATCAGTGTATTAATCTCCACGCATCCTTACTGCCCCAGTTCCGGGGAGCTGCCCCGTTTCAATGGTCCATAATCAGAGGAGAGGAGAGGGTTGGGGTAACCACGTTTCGGCTTGCAGAACGAATGGACGCCGGCGATGTGTATGTCCAACGATGGACATTGCGTAAGGAGGATGAACGAGCTTGCGAACTTCATGATCGATTAGCCATGATTGGCGTCGATGCCGTCAATGCCACACTGGAAATACTGCAGGAGAACCCTGGCTTTCTACCAACTCCTCAGGATGAGACACTCGCTACCAAAGCCCCAAAATTGAGCAAGGAAGATGGGTATATAACGTTCAACTGCCCTGCAACACAACTGAGCAACCTCATATGTGGACTGTGGAGTTGGCCCGGCGCCAAGTGCATGTACACCTCGCAGGAGACCGGTCGCTCTGAGCAGGTGACAATAGCCCTGGCCCGAGTCGGCGACCCATCACCAGCGGCAGATCCTCCGGGCACCGTCGATTACCGCCGCTACGTGGCAACGGCTGATGGGTACCTGGAAATCCTGGAGATTCAACCGGCAGGAAAACGGCTCATGTCCTTTGAAGATTTTGTCAACGGGCGAAGGATGAAAGCCGGCGACAGATTCACCTCTGTTGAATAGCATAAGTGGCAGCGGCTATTTCCAACTCAGGCGTTGCCGATGTTCTACGTTCCGCCTGCCATCACTCATGCAAATCGTTATCACATATCCAGCAGGTCTTTCATAGTCCTCATGTCCTGAACCGACTCGACATACCCCATCTCGTCGAATTTGACCTCAAACGCATCGCCTGCTGAAAACACATAACGGAAGCTGAAACCGGCCTCGAATGAACCATCTGCCACTCTCTTACGAATGTTCTCGGCGTCAAAAGGCATTTCTGGGCCAGCCTTGACTGTCTCAAACTCCTGACCATTAACGACTTCTTTCTTTAAGACATACACGCAGTACTTGCGGGGTTCCTGGGCAGCAGAGACCACCTTGTCCCAGCTCATGCCAACCTTAATCGCAGCACGCGCGTCTTGTGCCTGCTTTACCGGATCAAACTCGAACATTCCCGTGTAGTGAAGTACAAGAAAGAGGCCTCCTGCAAGAATCAAAAGTCCAACAAAAACCTTCATCGCAATTCCTCACTAGAGCAAACTCTCTTCAAGTGCCGCGTCTGATGTCCGGTTTTCTCCGGTAGATTCCGGGGATCTGACGCTACGCTCGGACTTTCAACGCCATAGCGTTCGATTACGTCCTGGCTTTCAAAGTTAGCACGCCGAAGATTGCGGCACAACTATCAAAAGATGCCTTTTTGGGAATACCCATGTAAACGGCAGACAGGGCAATCAACCGAACCACGTCAATGAGACGCACAGTCACAGCGTACCGCGATGATGCTGCTCTCTCTCTATTGACTTGAACATAGCCCGGCAATTCCCCACGCCGAAACCGCTAGAACCGACCCTTTGGATTATCTCCAGGAACATGGTTGGCCTGCCGCTAACCGGCCGAGTGAACACCTGCAAAAGATGACCATCTTCGTCGCAATCCACGAGAATCCCAGAATCACGAATAGCATCGAAGTCCACGCCGATATCGCCGATCCGCCCTGCGAGTTCACTATAGTAATCACTCGCTATCGGCAGAAACTCAACACATCGAGCACGCAGCTCTCGCACAACAGAAAGGAGGTCGTTTGTGGAAAAAGCGATGTGCTGAACACCTGGCCCATTATGAAACTCAAGAAACTCGTCAACCTGGCTCTTGAAACGACCGACAACCGGCTCATTCAGCGGCAGGGTAATAACGCCGTCCGGAGATTGCATCACTCTGCACGCGGCAGAAGTATCACCCGTACCATAGCAATCGCCAGGATAACTTGCAGTTTGTGAAAACCCAAACAATCCCTCATAAAACCGCGACCAGGAATCCAATGCTCCACGATCAACACTGGCGACCAGATGATCAATACGAGTCAATCCGATTTCCGACTCTTGTGGATTGTCGCATGCATGATAGTGTGGCGCAAAGGATCCGTGGTAATCACTGCGATCGATAAACGTATGAATAACGTCGCCGTACGCTTTGATAGAGGCAAACCTTAATTCGCCATACTCATCCTTCCACGTAGTCAGTGGAGCCACAACAGTTGCACCACGCTCGCGCACAGCATTGACAGTACTCTCCACATCGCTGACTGCGAAAGCAACAGACTTCACACTATCGCCGTGCAGTGAGCTGTGTCGTGCAATGGGACTGTCAGGACTGAGAGCAGAAGCCACAACAAGGCGTATATCGTTTTGCTCCAGAACATACGCCGTTTGATCCCAACGACCCGTCGTCAAGCCGGAGTGTGCAACGATCTTGAAACCGAACATGCTACGATAGTACTCAGCGGCCTGAACGGCGTTGCCCACATATAGTTCAATGTGATCAATGCCCTTGAGGATAGGGAATTCAGCATCCACGAATGACTCTCCTTTGATCATCAAACCGAAGAAGCTAGAGCAAGCTCTATCCAAGTGTAGCGGCTGGACCCCTGTTTTCTCCGGTAGATTCCGGGGATTTGACGCTACGCTTGGACTTACAACGCTATGATACCCGACGGAAGGAATCATAAGGTGACGAGCACAGGGCAACAAGACCTACACCCGCTCACACTCCGTTTTCCGCCTCTTGTACTATTGCAACCAACCTCTGATTCGTCTGAAGGGGCCTGTCAGGATTCGGTGGACATTCAAGCGAACCATCAGGCTGCTCGATTGCAATAACATGAACGCCGTAGTTCTGGCGAAAGTCCGACTCGCGAAGTGAGCGGCCTACGGCCTGAATAGGAACGAGTAGTCGCTGGATATTGTCAAACTTCGGCCCCGACACTCCCATGACCAATTGCTGCAGATTCTCCTCTTGATCAATAGCGGCCAATCCTCGATGTTCCACCAGCAAGTGTCGGCGCATTTCATCCAGTTGACCGCGAACTGCCGCGTAAACTTCATGACGAGAGAGCATGCCCAGGAATAGGTCAGGCTCACGCGGCGACACGACGGGCATGACAACGTGATTCTCTCTGGCCATTAGGGTCACAGCACTGTAAACATTCTCATCGGCATCAATAGTATCAACCTCATCCGTCATAATGTCGGCCGCTATGACCGCTTCGGAAACTCCAGGTTCACTCATGATTCGCTTGATGTCCGGAAGTGAAATCAAGCCGACAATCCTGCTATTCTCAACCACAGCAAATACGGGATGAGTACCAGGGTTGATCATAGTCACCAGTTCACGCAACGTCGTGGCGCGAGTGACTGTTTCCGGCCAATCCCTCTGCATTAGATCACCGACCTGCCATCTTTCCAGCATGTGGATAATGGCATCGCCGGCATGCGCCGGTGAATCGGCAGCTGTTTGCACCTGCTCGGAATTGAGCCCGAATCTTCTGCCAATCACATAAGCCCCAACACAGACAAGCATGGAGGGAACAATCAAGCCGTAACCTCCGGTCATTTCGGCAACCATAACAATCGCCGCAAGCGGCGTGCGCATGGCCGCTGAGAGCACACCGGCCATTCCCACAGCGATTAGTCCCTGACGCAGGCTCTCAGGAATCATGCCCGGCAACAAGGCTTCGAACAGGCAGCCGACGAGTGCACCGGCCGCGCCCCCCACGAATACACTCGGGCCAAGCACTCCGCCAGAGGCGCCAGAGCCAACTGTCAAGGCCGTAGCCAAACACTTGGCCAAAACCACGCCGCCGAATAAGGCGACCAATCCCCAAGCGCCGAGCGAACTGAAGCGCTCAGTGAAAACCGAAGTGTTCATTGCGTCCTGGATGAATTCGTAACGCCCGTCCATCACTTGTGGAAGCATACAGGCAACAAGCCCTGTTGCTAATCCGCCTATGGCCGGAGCGAGCCAGCTCGGCATCCGCAGCCGAGCAAGCGGACGATGTTCGACGAAGTGCAAACAGCGATTGAAAACTATACATACAAGGCCACAAACCAATGCCAGCACAGCGTACGGCAAAAGCTCAAATGGCGTCTTGAAAGCAAACTCGTTGGCACTCCCCAGGAGAGGAAAATGTTTTCCCCAAAAAGGCATGTAGATACAGTACCCGACAACCGAGGCAACAAATGCAGGAACAACCGCATCCGTCTCAAAATCCGGATCACGATAGAGAATGCTCACTGCAAAAAGAGCCCCTCCCATGGGACATTGGAAAATGGCCCCGATACCGGCACCGCATCCTGCTATCAGCATGGTGCGCCGCTCGCGTGGAGTAAGGGAGAAGACAGAGGACATACACGATCCGATGGCCGCCCCCAGCGCGGCAATCGGCCCTTCCGGACCAGCCGATCCTCCGCACGATATTACACCTATCGCCGCGGCTGCCTTGACAGCCGGCCCACGAATGGGAAGTGCGCCGGAGTTGCGGTGAAAAGCGCGCACTAGAACATCGGTGCCGTGACCAATGGCTTTGGGACAGAGCAGTCGGACCATGATTCCGGAAAGCAGCCCTCCGAGAGCCGGCAATACAAGCACCTGCCACCTGAAAACGAAAGTTTCGGTCGAGGCAAAATCAACGAAGCGTAGAACAAGATGTTTGGCACCGTGGTGAAGACCGTACTCCAGCAGAACCGCTGCAAACCCTGATGTAATACCAACTAGAACTGCCAAACCGAGCAGACGGGTCCAGTGCGCTGCCGGCTTCGGCAGGTGAAGCAATCGATTATGGTGCTTCGTGTAGGGACTCACCTAGCTGGTCTCACAAATGTTCTTCTGCCGCAGAGCAAGATCACCAATTTACCGCCGCTGGCACGATGTTCAACCGGTCGCACGGAGTAACCAAGCGGCCATCTGCGTCAGACGTTTCCTTGACATCTCCCACTCCGATGAAGCAGACAGGCTCGTTTGTCAATTGCGTGCCCAGTTTGACGATCGCCAAGCGAGAGCAAGCCCTATCCAAGTGCAGCAGCTGAACGCTTGTTTTCTCCGGTAGATTCCGGCGGTTTGACGCTACGCTTGGACTTACAGCGCTATATCAAGCCGGTTTGTTCAAGGTAGTAGTCGGTGCACGCTAACAACCGGCGCTGCGGGCTGCATTCCATGAAGTTTGCCTCTGCGCTGCCGCGCACACTTTGGCGCCACCGCCAACATTACAAGCGGACTCGACAAACAACAGGCAATCCATACAGTTACCTAACCGCGCAAGCCGAGCCAATCTACATGATCCGATAGTCATTGGCGCAGTTTCTGTTGTTCGTTGCCAGAACTGGTGCGCATATGAGTAAGTTCAGCATGTGTTTGGTGAGGTAGAAACAGTTTCACTGGTGTAGACATCTTCGAACATTATTGCGTGCCACTACCATCTCATGATCACTCAGCCCAGATGAAACTGTTTCACCTGCACAGAGTGGGTAGAATGCTCCTTAGGGTTCTTGCAACCGACCATCTCAAACAGCTACAATGAGTATGTAAAATAGTAAGCTCTAGCTAGAAGATCTGAAGCATAACGCACCCTCGTTACGATTGGTTATTGGACTATCACGCTTCTGCCTCCCGAATAAGCAAAGTATAGGTACCCACATGAGTATTTACCGTTACCACAGTTTTGTCGTTCCGTGCATCATCTTAACTTTCTTTGTCTGCGCACCAGCCCAAGGACAGGGCGCACTTGTCTGGTCAGATGAATTTGACGGCACATCGCTAGACACCTCAAACTGGGAGTACATGATCGGGGCGGGCGGATGGGGTAATAACGAATTGCAGTACTACACGTCCAGACAGGAAAACGTCTCGGTTAGCGGTGGATACCTGCACATAGTAGCTCGGCAGGAGTCATATGGCGGCGCCGACTATACATCAGCACGCATCCGCTCTATCAACAAGCGTGATTTTCTTTACGGACGAATGGAAGCACGTATCAAGCTCCCGTCGACAACGGGCATTTGGCCTGCATTCTGGATGATGCCCACAGACTCCGTGTACGGCGGCTGGGCAGCCAGCGGCGAAATAGACATCATGGAATCTACCAATATCGCCACGACGGTACACGGCACTATTCATTACGGAGGCAACTGGCCAAATAACGTAAACTCCGGCGGTTCGCACTCTGACGGAACCGATTATTCACAGGACTTCCATGTATACACCTTGGAATGGGAACAAGATGTAATGCGGTGGTACGTTGATGGTATTCACTACAACACTGAAACCAGTTCGACTTGGTACAGTGACAACGCACCGGGCAACAGCCGAGCACCGTTTGATCAGTACTTTCACTTTCTCTTGAACGTAGCTGTCGGCGGCAACTGGCCCGGCTATCCGGACGGTTCCAGTGTTTTCCCACAGGAGATGAGTGTGGACTGGGTTCGCGTTTACAATACGTCAAATACCGCTCCAACGGTAAGCATCGATGCACCTACAGACGGCGATGTGCTGCCCATTGGGAATGTGACGATTGATGCCACAGCCGAGGATAGCGATGGCACGATCGATCACGTTGAATTCTATGTAAACGGGGGATCAATAGGACAAGATTCAACGGCACCGTATTCAATCACGTGGACGGCAGCAGAGGGCTGTCACCGTATCCGTGTCGTAGCTGTTGACGACCAGGACTGGACAGCTTCTGACGAGATCAGCGTTAAAGTCGGTGAGGGCTGTGCGGGTGATCCTTATTTGGGAGTTCCTGCAGAGATTCCCGGCGCAATCGAGTTTGAAAACTACGATCTGGGCGGCGAGGGAGTTGCCTATCATGATTGCGATAGTGAAAACAACGGCGGACAATATCGTCCGGACGAGGGTGTTGACCTGGAGGCAGCGTCAGGCGGAGGTTACAACGTCGGCTGGATGTGTGCCGGCGAGTGGCTCAACTACGCCGTGAATGTGGCAAACCCAGGCTACTACAAGATAGAGGTGCGCGTCGCATCCCAAGAGACGGGTGGCACCTTCGCCCTGGAACTCGATGGGGAGGATGTTACCGGAAACGTGGATATACCAGTAACAGGCGGCTGGCAAGCATGGACCACTACTTCCACAACAGCAATCCTCACAGGAGGGCTGCAGGAATTGAGTTTTATCAATATCAGCGAAGACGATAGTTACAACCTTGATCGGATGACGTTTACGCGTTTTGAAGATCATGACTACGATCTTGATGGCGACGTTGATCTCACCGACTGGGTATGGTTTCTTCGCTGTCTATCAGGGCCCGACTCGTCAGTTCCGCAAGGCATGTGCCCAGCAGAGTACTTCGAGCGAAGCGACGTGGATGGCGACAACGACGTGGACCTGAACGATTTCGCCGTATTTCAACAAGCTCGAACGTCACAGTAGCCGGGCACAATGGTTGCTTAGCTGCCGCAATCAAGGCGTTCGACAATACGCGGCCCCTAGGGCATGAAGCCATGAATGGACGGGTGAGCTATACTACCAGCCATCACGTCCCCGCACGGTCGCTCCCGCGATGACGAAGCCACAGATAAGTCATTAGTCCAGTGCCGAGCAGCGCCCATGGCAGCATGGCTGAAAACCAGACAACGGGATCAAAACCTGATGCATCCTCTGCAAAAGCACTCACACCTTCTGTCTGCTCCGCCTTGGTTAATACCCATCCCAATCCGGCCCCCGCGAGCATCGCACCGAAATACTGAAAAGAATCGATAACGCCAGCGGCAAAACCTGCCATCTTTCTGCCGCCTAGATCCATTGCCGCTGCAGTCCCCAGAAGGGAATGCGTAGCGTTACAGCCTATATGAACGCACAAAATGACTACGGCGGCCAGTTTTGCGGAATTCGCCAGGACCCCCTCTACCATGAGGAGGGCAACGACAAGAAAAACCGCTTGAGCTAGATAGAGCAGAGCAGCAACGGGAGCGCGCCTTCCACTGAAGAACTTGTCAGATATGACACCGGACGCCAGTGACCCGGCAGAGGCAAGGTAAGGGAGAAGCCACACGGCCATAAGTGAATAGAGCCTGGTCGTTTTGCTAATAGCCCAAACCTCATCAAAGTACACCCAGACCCACGCGACAATGGCCGTACGCACGAAGCCTGTACAGAAATAGGCGGACGCAACGATCCACACGACCGAGTTGGATGTAATCCTGCGGAACACCTCAGCCAGATGGATTCTCTCATGGGGATCGTCCCCAGCCTCCTCGTCATCGTGAGCAATCTTATACCCAGCCTCCTCAGGATGGTTTTTCACAAGGATGTTCATGAGGATGACGATTATGACGACGATTGCCGGCGGAATGAAGAACATGTACCGCCAGCTCAGGGTTGGTACTGTAATCGTGAAGAAAATCAACGGCACAGAAAAACCAGTAGCAATAAGCGAGCCCAGCTTCCCGGCACTCATAGCTCCCATGTTGATCATGAAGCCGAAGATGCCGGCGAATGTGCCTCGTTCCTGCCTGCGAAACCAAGCTGTGTTGATCTTAACCATACCCGGCGCGCCAAAAGCTTGAACGTAGCCGTCAGCAAGGCGAACCAGAAAGAGAGCTGCAAACAGCCATCCTATCTTGGACCATGAGACTATGCCGAATGCAAGGTTAAAGATCACCGTCCCAACAGCGCCAATCGTCATGGCCTGTTTGCCGCCAAGTTTGTCTGTGAACAGGCCGTTAACGAATTGTCCTATGGCATAAGCACCGTTGCGAGCAGCATCAATTGTACCGTACTGCAGTTTGCTAAACCCCAAATCACGCATCAGTTCCGGGGCAATAATGCTCAGGTTGTAGCGGCACAGATAGTAAGAGGCATAGGTCAATCCGAGGAAGAACCAATTGCGGACGCGGCGAAGACGGAATCCCGGCTCATGGTGGTAGACTAGGGAAGACTCCAGAGGTTGATTACTGCGGGGTTGATCTGTCATTTACACACGCACTCCCGTTGGTTGCAGGCCCAATGAATGAAGACGGTGTTCCGAGCTGAACTGCTGCTGGAACACTGTTCCCGACCTAGCCCGCATCATGAGGATCCCTTTACCCTGTTTCTTGACATGATCGTAGCACTTTCTTAATGTTGACTCCAGCGCTGGCAGCTGGACTCTGTCGGCCAACTATTGAGGCGGAGATTCTCCACATTATCATCCGCATGCCGAACACAGAAAAGTTGAGGATAGTCATCGGAGCGGGCGGATCAAGTCTTCGTGGTCTCATGAGGAGATCGAACTTAGGAACAGACAACTACTGAGAGGTTAGCGTCAAGGATAGTCTGAAGTTCGACGTACAGAAGCGGAGAAAGCAATGGGCCTATTCAACTGGCGAGAGAAATCACCGTTCGAGCCGCTTGCCGAGCACATGAGGCACGTGCGAGCCTGCGTAGACTTGGTTCCCAAGATGTTTGAGTGCATCAGAAAAAACGAGCACGACAAGCTTCCCGACCTAACAGAAAAGGTTTTTGCGGCTGAACATGAGGCGGACAAGGTCAAGAAGCATATCCGCGATACCATCCCAACAGCCTTCTCCCTTCCCGTGTTCCGCGGAGATCTATTGGCTTTGGTACATGTGCAGGATGAGCTAGCTGATGCGGCCGAAGACTTGGCAGTTCAGATCACTATCAAGAAGATGGTGATGCCCCCGACTCTCGCAGATGATATTACGGCCTATGTTCAGCAGGTCTCAAACGTATGCCAGAAGCTTTACGACGCTCTGGAACATTTGGAGAGTGTAGTGAAGGCCGAGTTCAGCGGTCCACACATCAAGGAATTGATGGCTCACGTCGCGGAAGCTGAGCACGAAGAGTGGGTAGCAGACAAAATGCAGTACAACTTGGCCAAGAAGCTCTTCGCCCTGGAAGACGAACTGAGGGCCACTGATATCTTCCTTTGGTCAGCAATCTTCCAGAACCTCGGGGCACTGGCCAACCATGCGGACAAGACCGGTGAGCGTTTACGGCGCATGCTCGCCAGATAAAGCCCGGCGCGGATACCTCGACATTCCCAAAATCAGGACTAGTTATGCCTGGACTCCCATTTGAAACAGTACAACCGCTGTTGGCGGCAACCTCATCGGGAACTTTGTTCCTCGTGGGTGCAGGCATCGTGGCAGTCGGCATGCTTCTGTGGGACACAATCGAGGTCGGTCGCAACGATGCTGCGAACTTGGTAAACGCAGTGTTCGGAGCCCGGGTACTGCCCAGGAAGGCAGCTGTCTACTTGGCCGGCTTCGCGGTGATATTGGGGGCAGCTGCATCATCACAGGTAATGGAAACTGCCAGAAAAGGGATCTTCACACCCACAGATCTGCCAATAGAGGCGGCCCTGGCGGTTTACGTTTCTGTGTACATCGTCGACACAGTGCTGCTCTATGGATACTCCGCCTATGGTATGCCAGTAAGCACCACGGCATGCCTCGTCTTTGAGTTGCTGGGAGCGTCGTTTGCCGTTGGAGGTTTCGGTGTCGTCAACTGGAGCAAGGCCGGCTCAGTCATTTTGGCAATCATTGCCTCCATCGCCATTACGGGTTGGGCTGCCTTCGTAGTGCAACGTATCGTGCGTGGCGCCATCCGTGATCGTACGCGCAATCTGACGGTATTGCTGGCGCACGGCAGTTGGATAGGTGGAGGCATGCTGGCCGGGCTAACTTACTTCATGCTGGTTAAAGGCATGAAGCAGGTTGCGTTGATTAAAGCCCTCAAAGAAGAGTACATTCACGAGTATGGTGTGCTCGTGGTCTTGCTGTCTCTGTGGGCCATATTCACGCTGGGCATTCACATTCTCCTCGTCTCCTTCGGCAAACGGGCAGCAAGACGGCTGTTTCCAGCACTGGCCATCATCGGCACTTTTGCCATGGCGTTTGCTTTCGGCCAAAACGACTTGGCTAATTGCGCATCTCCCGGGCTGGCCGCTCTAAACCTGATTAGGAACTGGGACGCAGGTGTCGAGGTTGCCACGAAAGTGTCAATACCTGTGTATGCGTTGGCAGGGTGTGGCCTTCTCATGGCACTTGGAATGCTCACGAAAAACGCACAGAGAGTAACGTCAACAGCAGTGCACGCAGGAAGTATGGCTCACCAAGTACGTCTTTGGGCGCCCAACTGGTGCATCTCTGTTGCTCGTGCGATTCTGCGCTTTCGTGGACACGAACCGGCTCTGGCACCATTGCCTGAGATCGATGAATCTGGAAAAACTCAACACTATGACGTTCTGCGAGCCTGTGTGATACTGGCCGTTTCGGCCAGTGTCATTGCGACAGCGTCAGGAGTTGGATTGCCGGTCTCGACAACCTACGTCTCCTTTGCTGCAGTTGTGGCAACCGGTGCGGCCGATCGGATATATCAGCGAGGCGACGCAGAACTCAAGATGGCCCGCACCATATGGGTAATCTTCAGTTGGTTCTCTGCTGCCGCAATAGCAGCTGTATTCGCTGGTGGCATATGCCTTGTCGTTTACCATGCCGGTGCGATCGGCATCGCGACCGGCATTACTGCAAACCTTGTGATTCGCCGAATTCTGAAGAGACGTGCGGATATCCAGGAGGCCAGATTGCGAGAGCAGGCTCGTGAGCGACTCCACCCCGAACAGTTCGTCGACGAATACGAAGACTAGCATCAAGACCGGCAGAGCAATACATACTACCCAAGGATTTTGCGTCGACGACTGGCTACAAAAGACCGCAAGAGTTCGCCAGAGGGAAATAGGAAAGCATCCGTGGCAACATGTTCTTGGGTTGTCAATCACCTCGCGACACGGACCGGCGGTTCTGCTTCACTTTCGCACGATGGGCCTTGTCATCAAGGCGTTTTCTCTTGACTGAATTGGGCACGTTTGTGGGCTTACGTTTCTTCTGAACGACTAGAGCAGTGGCAAGAAGTTCGGAGAAACGTTCGATTGCCGCACGACGATTGGCAATCTGCGTCCGATGTTTGGAAGACACGACGCGCATTACCCCCTCCGCGTTTATTCTGGTCCTCAGCTTTGACAGGACCCGAATCTTCTGATCAGTTGAGAGGGAGAGGCTTGTCTTGACGTTGAAGTTGAGCGTCGCACGAGTGCTGACCTTATTTACATTCTGGCCGCCAGGCCCGCTTGAAGTGGTGTATGCAAACGAGATTTCGTCGTAGTTGATATTCGTGCGACATCCAAGAATTGCGATATGGTTTTCTCCTATAGGGCTCATCTCACAGACCTCGGATCCATCGTGATTCCATCACCTACATCCAAGGTCAACTGCAAGAAGGCTGCAAGACCGAGCGTTTGTATCGATATAGCCTTTCTTGATTCGATCAACCCACTTTCTCAAAGCACCGGATTGATCAGAATCCTGAGGAGTCAGAGTGTTTCCTTGTGAGCCGGTGCCAAGTTGGGCGCCTTGCTCTTCTTTGCTCTCTTTGTCCAACTGCTCTGCGAAATTCGCGGCAGCGGTTCCGGCCTTGAAGTAAAGTGATGGTTTTCCTGATATCTTGACGGCCACCAAGTAGTCATCGCGAGCCTCATTGAAGCGACCGAGCCGTTGATAGCAGTCTCCACGCATCTCATATGCTTCAGCGTTCTCCGGCTCCACCTCGACAATACGCGTCAGATCGACAATGGCCACGTCGTAGTGTTTGTCCGCAAAAGAATGGATCGCACGCCGGTGAAGAGCAAGCACGCAATCAGGATTCAGAGTTAGAGCACGGCTGAAGGCAACCATAGCTCGATCGGGCTCCCCGATTTTGCCGCGGCATATCCCGATGAGCACATCAAAGCGGTAATCGTTTCCAAGAACAGATGCCGCCTTGTTCAAGTCATCGATACAAGCACCAGGATCATCCATCAGAAGGCGAGAAACCGCGCGAACCAAGTATCCTCTACCATCCTCCGGTGCGAGGTTGATAACCTTTTGAGCATCACGCAACATCGTGTTCCCAATGGACAACTGACAACATATCCAAGCCCGCAGCAAATGGCTGTCAACACTTTCACCATTACGAACAACGCTCTCATTGATCAGCTGGAGAGCAGCCTGAGCAGATCTTTCTTCCACAAAAGCCTGTCGAAAGTAGTCCTCAGCCGATCCTTCAGCAATACCATCAAACTCCGCATATTCGGCCGCAAGCTTCTGCCGCATTTCAGAGAGGAACATCGCTCCTATTCGCTGAGCATCCGTGAGGGGAATGTACTTGTCAGGCTCAGCATCTGAGGCAGGGAGAATCCCGGAAAGAAACCCCTCCGCCTTGACAGCTGAGGCGAATTGTTGGCCAAGATTGAATTTCTCAATAAGACCGACTAGTTGGTTTTTCTCTTCCTGAAGCTTCTTGTTTTCCTCCGTTACTGCCTTAACGGCTTCCTGGGTGGAAACCATTACTTGCTCATTGCGTTTTCCAGCTTGCTGTTCCTTGACTAGCATTACCGAAAGAGTAACAGTGACAATAGCTGCAAAAGCAGCAACAGCGGCCACTCGACGTTTTGAGACGTGTTTGGCGATTGAAGTGAAGACGCCTGCACGTTTGGCCTTGATATGATCGCGATCAAGAAAACAAGTCAAATCATCGCGCATGTCTCCAGCGCTTTGATATCGATTCTTGTGGTTTTTATCCAAAGCCTTGAGACAGATCGTCTCCAAATCCACAGGAATCCTGGAATTCAATGCCCTTGGAGGTACAAGGTCTCCGGTAATCACTTTAGCGATCACTTGTTCGCGCGTTTGACCGGGAAAAGGTGGAGCCAAGGTCATCCACTCATAAAGGGTGGCTCCCAGAGAATAAATATCGGTAGTTGCACGAACAGGTTCCTTTCCACCTGTCATCTGTTCCGGAGACATGTAGAGAGGCGAACCAACGAACTCACCGGTGACTGTGACTCCCGGCTGCTCCAGGACTCGGGCCAATCCAAAATCGGAAAGACATAATCTCCCTCGATCACCTACCAACAAGTTGTGTGGTTTTATATCACGATGAATTACGCCGTGTCGATGCGCGTATTCCAGCGCATCGGCTACACCACGTATTTGCCGAGCTATCTCATCGAAGTAGGACAGAGAATACCAACCACCTTCATCCACGTGACCAATAACAACGCCGGAATCAGAAACAGACATTCCTCGCGCACCCGGTGATATGGTGGTGGTACTTCCGGCGTAACGGTCGAGAAGAGTTGTCTCAGCCAAAGCCAAGTCGGTGCGAACGTCAGCAGTTTCATCCACGGGAATGACTTTTGCCGATGATCGTGCGTGCCTCTGCTCGTCCTGCAGTACGTCCCGTTTTTCGCGCAGCGACTTGAGGATATCGAACAAGCTGGTCCCCGAGACCAGTTCCATGGCATAGAAGTATGTGGAATCCTGCTGTCCCTGAGCATAAATGGGAACGATGTTGGCATGATGCAACTTGGCAGTAGCCTGTGCTTCACGGCGAAAGCGGGTCACTGCATGTTCTGTAAGTCCAAGGTTATTCGACAGAACCTTCAGGGCAACAATACGATCAAGGGAAAGCTGACGAGCGCGGAAAACTACTCCCATCCCTCCCCGGCCTACCTCTTCAATGATCTCGAAATCACCGATCACTCGCCCACGCAGAGAGCCACTGTCGTTGGTACCGAGATTCGAATTGTTCGTCTCTGATCCCATCGGCTGAATTTCCGGCTCTCCCTCGCGAGTTACGCGTGACTAGTCTGACGGCAGCCGGTGCCTGTCACCACCTGAAACCTGATTCTCTGTACATAATCTGCCCCCTTGGAGGCACGCGGTCAATGTGAAGATAAGATGATATTTATAACGACAACAGAAGCGGCAAACAGCTCACCCAGTCGAGGGTATCGGCACCAGGCTAGGAAACTCGCCAGTCGCATGCATCTTGCCTATTCTCAGGTAGGTCTCAACAACTCGGGCAACCTCGGCGCGATCATGTTCAGTAGTGTCTCGAATAATCCGCGCCGGAACTCCGGCAAGCAGCTTCCCATCCGGAACGCAGGTGCGCGGAGTAACTACAGATCCAGCTGCCACGATGCAGTCAGCGCCGATTTCAACATCATCCAAGATTATGGCACCAGTACCGATTAGAGTCCGCGTGCCAACGGATTTGCAGTGAACAACAGCCCGATGGCCAATAGCAACGTCATCGTCGATCAGCAGCGCCACATTGACGCGCGTGTGCAGCACTGATCCATCTTGTACGTTGCAGCGGCTACCTATGCGAATAGGAGCGATGTCGCCGCGAATGACAACATGGTGCATGATCGTGCACTGATCTCCAAGGACAACATCTCCCCCAATGTACGAGGTCGAGGCGACATACAGGGCGGCGGCAACGTTAGCGGGAGCAGGTGAGTGATCCATACCTGATTATTGTACGGGAAAGTCAGTTGGGTTAGTATTGGGTGTAGATCAATACGACGTTGTTTGCATGAAGACACAGACCGGACACGGCTGGATTAGTTCAGATGGTTAGTTGGGATGCTGCCGGCGCACGGTGGCTACAAAGGCAGCAGCAGCGATTCGGCCCAGCACTCCGGAAAGCCGGATTCACAGATGATCATCTCCTGCTTGTCCTTTCCATTCTGGTGGGGGCCGGGACGGGGCTGGGAGCTCATTTCTTCTACACTTTACTGGAGTGGGCCTTTGAACTCACCTTCAGCAACGAAGGATTGCTGTCGGTTGGCTGGTATATGCTCATAGCAGTCCCGGTGATAGGCGGCCTGGCCGTCGGTTTCATTATCCAACATTTCGCTAGAGAAGCAAAAGGTCACGGCGTTCCTGAGGTAATGGATGCCATTTATCGTCGCGGCGCGATTATTCGGCGTCGTGTGTCGGTGGCGAAGGCAGTAGCGAGTGCCTTGACTATAGGCTCAGGCGGCTCAGCGGGAACCGAAGGGCCGATTGTCCAGATCGGGGCAGCAATTGGGAGTTCATTCGGTCAACTGCTAGGGATAAAGCGCAACCAGATGAACACGCTGGTAGCGTGCGGAGTAGCGGGCGGCATTGCCGCAATCTTCGATGCACCGGTCGCCGGAGTGCTGTTTGCGTTAGAAATCTTCCTTCGCGATTTCTCGTTCAAGACCTTCTCGCCGATCGTGTTTGCCAGCGTGATCAGTGCGTCACTTACGCATGCCCTGCGTCCCGGCACTGGCGGCATCTTCGAATCAGTGAGAGAGCAGTACATCTTCAACGGATCGGAATTGCCGTACTACCTAGTCCTGGGGTTGTTGTGCGCGGGTGCAGCGGTCATATTCATCCGTTTGCTCTATGCAATAGAGGACCTCGCGGATGGGCTGCATATCCCCGATGCTCTCAAGCCTGCTCTGGGCGCGGCTCTCCTCGGAATACTAGGAGCAACCTACTTCGCCTGGGCCAACCCTGCACACGGTGTTCCCGAGTTTTTCGGCAACGGTTATCCTCTAATCCGCTCGGCGATCCGTCCAGATATGGTTGTCCAGCTAAGCCTGTGGTCGCTGCTGGGGCTGGCACTACTGAAGCTTCTGGCCACGGCTTTCACTTTGGGTAGCGGTGGTTCGGGGGGCATTTTCGCGCCATCACTCTTCATGGGGGCGTGCGTGGGCGGTGCCTTCGGCATCGTCCTGTATAAGTTGGGACTCATAGATCAGTCCAGTGCTAGCGCTTACGCCATAGTAGGAATGGCTGCTGTAGTTGCGGGAACAACTCATGCTCCACTAACATCCATCGTCATACTATATGAGTTAACACGCGATCCAAGGGTCGTGCTACCGATCATGTTTGCGGCAATTGTGGCCACTGGAGTGGCCAAGCATGCGTTCCGGGAGAGTATCTACACGCTGAAGCTACATCGCCGAGGTGTAAGGGTTGGGCGGCTAGCCGACTTAACGATTCTGCGCCGCATACAAGCGGACCAAGTCGACTCCATTCCAGCTCCGATCGTCCATCCAGAGGATCCACTGCACAAGCTACTGGAAATGGCTGAAGAGTATGAGTCACCCGACTTCGTCGTGGTTGATGATGACGATCAATACGCAGGAATGGTAGTCGCCGACGATATCAAGACTGCCCTGCTGCAACCGGAGGCCGTTCCTTTGTTATTGGTCACGGAGCTTTCGCGTGGTGGTGTACCAAGTGTGGCCCCAGGGGAGACGCTGGACTGTGTCATGGACAAGTTTGCGCTAGCTCACGTTAACTCGTTGCCGGTTATAGGAGTCGACGATCAAATTAAAGGCCTGATAACCCGCCAGGCCATCATGGACCGATACCACGAGGAGTTGGAGCTAATGGGTTGAAGAATCTCATCTTTTTTGTTTTTTCGGTGAACAAACAATTCGGGTGGGCGTAGTAAGGGTAACAGAATTGCTTCTTCATCCTCCCAGAAGAGAAATACGCCGAAGGCGGCCCCGACGGGCCGCCTTTTCCGCTTTTACGAACTCTCTCCTGACGCTCGTGCCCTACCGACGAAGCACCATGCTCACTAGAATGCCAAGCTATGAAAGACGATTCGAATAGCAGTTACTTCATATCTGTGGAAACTTCTGGCACCGTGGGCAGTGTGGCTATCGGAAAGTCTGCGCGCGTCTTAGCAGAACAGTCGTTCAGCACGCGTTTTCAGCACGGAGTGGAGTTGTTGCCCACCGCCGACAAGCTATGCGTTGAAGCTGGGATCGCACCTCGAGAACTGGCACACGTTTACGTCTCGGGCGGGCCAGGCAGTTTCACTGGCCTGCGTATTGGAATCACTTTTGCAAAGATGCTGGCATTTGCAGCTGGCGCTCGCGTGATTCGAGTACCTACGTTGGAGGCAATCGCCCAGAACGTGTTGGGCTTGAGTTCACCTCCCAGTCGCGTTGCTGTCATCTTGGATGCAAAAAGGCAGAACGTGTATTGTGCATCGTTTGAACTGTCTGGCGGTATATATCATCCCATTGATCAACCCGCCGAACGAGAACCGCACGCGTATCTTTCCACATTGGGTGAAGTCGGCGTCGTGGGTGAAGGTATTGCGCAGCACGAAGCTGTGGTTACTGCCCTGAGTAATGTTGTGGTTTTACCGAAGGAAATGCACGCCGCCCGCGCATGTAAAGTGGCTGAGCTTGGATACAGATTATCTCAAACTGGCCACTTCACCGATCTCAACCGACTAGCTCCGATCTACATCCGTCGCCCGGAAGCCGAGGAGCGGTGGGAACAACGGAATACGACAGACCGCACCTAGTGCAAAAGTGCTAAGTCGATTATTCTCTCGCCAGTCTTCGAGACCTCTGTTGAGCTACGCCGTCGTAAAACCCGTTCCACTGCCAGTCAGCACGGAGAGGCTTATCGTTGAAGATAATGTAGCACGTCTTTGCGTCTTCGACATAACCTATGCCGCGCCAGTAGATTTGCGCTTCAGGAATATACCCATTCTCAGCAGCGTTCACGGAAGGACAACCGCACACGTACCAGCGACGGAATCTCCTGGAATAGCGCAACAAGACCAACTCGGTGTCATCAGACTCCAATACTATGTCGGCAAAAGCCGCTACTTCCGCGTCGATTGTCGGACATCCTGTCGTTGCAACCAACCTTTGCATCAGTGTTACCCCTCACACTAGACGGTTCACGAGCAATCCCTGCCCACATGACTATCGTCGCTCATCGCTTGTGACAAACCAACTAGGATAATACCTTATTTGATTCACCAAAGTAAGGCAACCTGACCAGTCATGGGACGCCTCGGATATAGCAGCCGTATCACGTCTTGACAGAAGGTTACCCGCACACTCGGCCGGACACGCCACACCTATCCGGCATACAAAGATATTCAAAGTCAGCCAGCGGTTATACGAGTAGGTTAGCATAATCAGTGCAGCTGCGCCAAGATCATCAATGATCAAAATGACAATCTAGCAGTCGCTACCAGAACCACATTCATGACTGGAAAGCATATGATCTGTACGAAAGTGTGATTTGATTCCGATTATCAGTTCACCACAACAGCTACTTTTGCTATTGCCGAACCGTTGCCGGATTCATCGTACGCTCTCAGCATGATCTCGTAATTCCCGTAAGGAAGTGGCTCTGTGATGATACTCTCCCTACTTCCTGCACGCCCCGGTTGCACGTCTGCAAAGGTCAAAAGTTCCGCTTGATGCCACGTAGTCGAGTTTGCAGAAAGTGACCGTGCTCGAACCTCGTAATGATCCGCCACACCAAAAAAGCGGTCATCGCCGCTTGCAGTAAATGTTAAAGTAATCGACCGGTTGGAATTCACCTTGGCATGCAAATCATTCAGAGGATACGGTCGTTCCGCATCCGTATGATAGTTACCTGAGTTAAAGGAATCGTGTCCGAATACTGGCCACTCACTGAGCGCATCACTGGCCGCAGCACTGTGTGCTGAGACGTTCGTTGGAAAGACTCGTAGATATCCCTCACGCGTCACCGATGCCAGCCAAAGATTTCCGGCAGCCTCTGAGATTTCCGGTCCCGTTCCGATTGCAGTGGACCCCATCTGCCATCCCCCAGTATGGAACCTCATCGCGCCATCGCATTCATCCACAACGCTGACGGCCACTAAATCACTAACGGCCGTCCCCTGAATCGCTTCTGCAAAACCGTCACTGTTGATGTCAGCAATAATGGGGTGAGTTGCAAACTGCATGTCGTTCACGACTATGGGAGCATTCAGTTCGTACTCCCCCGTTAAGGCGTTCCACAGACTGAGATGATCCTCGCTACCAAGCTGCCGACCGTCAAGAAAGAGGTCCACAGCCCGACGCAAGCCGGCAGTTGCACCCACGACTGTCAGCCCCTCCCCTTCTCTCATTGAACCAACAGCCAGCCCCCCTGCAACCACTATTTCAGAGCCATCGGTTGCACAGGACAGGGCTCCGAAATCCCCCGCACTTGTTCGACCTGTCTGGTAGTACGCCTGTCTGCCAGTGCTACCATAGAATGACGTTGCATCCGCATTCAGAACGTACATCGGCGATGCAATTGAAGCTGTAATGGTTTCCAAGAACCCATCCGTATTAACATCAGCCAACGGCGATTGGGTGTTATATCCTCCTCCCATGTAGGGCAACAAGTCAAGAACGAGCATGGCGATTGGTGCGGGCCACCCGTCACAGTAAGCCTGATCGTGGATATGAGGAGTAGCGCCGCTTGTTGACGATTCCGGAGTAACCGTGCCTGTGTGATGCAGAGCGTATAATCTTGTGTTTCCACTCGCCTGAAGAAGATCCAATACGCCAAGAAGTTGGTCAGTACTCGAACCGAGATTCATCGATTCGTTGTACTGCTCGTTAACACCTATGACAATCTCCAGATCTCCGTCTCCATCCAAATCTCCGATGCTGGGGGTTACGACAATCTTGCTGGCAGCCCCCGGATGGGCAGTATCCGTGTACTGAAAAAACCTAGTGGCGCTGTCCATCTTGGCTACGTATTTCGGATCGCGCAACACAACGGGCCAACCATCAACAGAAGATCCATCAGCGTGCCAAGCATACACGTGCCCGTCACTACACCCCACAACCAACTCCAGTCCTTGATAATCAGGATCAACGTCACCAACGGCCGGAGCTGAGTTGATCGCCCAGTCGCGAGCATTCCAGCGGTTGCGCTTGGGATGACCGCCCTCATAATCGTCGCAGAATGGCAAATTGTCCTTGCCACAGGGTGTCTGCCTACTTATTTCATAATCAACGCGCACTGGAAATCCATCATATCGCTTGCCCGTGTATTGCCATGCATAGAGTTTGCCCTCCAGATCTCCGATAGCAAGTTCCAGAGTTCCGTCGTCATCGAGATCCGCTGCAACCGCACTCCCAAAAAGGATTGAGCCATGGACATTGCAGTCTACATCACCGCGCGTGTAGGCGTTGATCCCAGAATCGGGAATGCCCGGGATGAGGTCGGTGGCCACAGGCCAACCGGGCAATTCAGTTCCCGCCTGCAAGTCCGTGTACGCATGAACCAAGCCGTCATCTGTGGGCACTACAAGTTCATCTTTTCCATCCCCGTCCAGATCGGCAAATGACGGTGATGCAGAAGTGCCACAAACGCGACCATTGACACCCAAGTCATTACGAATCAATAACTCCTGTGCCGGATAAACATCAATTTGCTTCTGATGTACGGCCTCGTTGTTGACCGTGTCAAAGGGATTCACCGGATGAGCAATCACTCGCAATCGAATACGCACTGCGTATTGCTCTGGAGCAAACGGACTGGTGGGATCTGCCTCTGCAGAAAACGGGTTTTCACAAGCAGCGAGCGCTTCAGCAAGATTCGCCACTGAAACCGAACCCAGTTCACCAACAACGGCCTCGGTCAATCCCTCCCGGCGAAACACTTCTGTCCAGGGTCCGGCACTCATCTCTTCACTATCAACAGCCTCAAGCCCCAACGATTGCGGATAAGCCGGACCTTGAGCGTGCGGTGCGTATTCGAGAACATAATCAAACGTTCCCCCTAGTGCCGTAACCCTGTTGGCCGCCGCTCGCCCTTCGATTACAAGGCAATCGGGTCGTGCTTCATCCTGAGGGAGAAGTAGCTTGTACCCATTGGCGTAACCCAACTGCTGCCACCATCGCGGTGACGATATGTCCGCCTCCGGTGGAATGCGATCCTGGGAGGTGAGATTCGAATCGTCCCCTACACCGAACGGTCCATACTGTGGCAGATACTCCTGGCCAGTCATGCCGATGACACCCTCATGTCCAATGAAACGGAGCAAACGTGCAGCGTTGATCCGTCCATACCCAGTGAAGTAATCCCACCCAGCCACAGTGTGATACCGCTCTGTTTCAATCAGAGTCCCGGCTAGAGCGTAAAACCCAGCCTCCTGCAGAGGCAAGCCATCCCACCAACGAGGACGAAAGTCTCGATACCACTGCGAAAACTGATGGAACGGATCAGGGGTTGAGAAATCAATATCATCGCAAGAAAGGCGCCACAACTGCCGCTGCTCCTCGGCTGACAGCGGAAAGCGAGCTTCAGTTCCCTCGTCTGTTATGTAGTTCGTCATACTGCCTCTCTCGACAGCATTCCTTGCGGCCGAAACAAGCAGTCCCGCAATACCGGCGGCGCGACCCGTTGCTTCTGATGAGCACTCCTTGGACGGAATAGACGAAAAAGTGTGCCCGCCGAAATTCGTACATCCATTCAGCATAAGGTAGCTATGAGGAAAAGAACCCACGACAACCGGCGATCTGATGGAGTTCATCACCGTGGTATGTTCACACGATCCAGGCCAGTTGTGATGAGCCGCTGCCTCATCTGCCGCTGACGCAGCAACAAACACTCCGTTTTCATAGGCGTAGTCAATAGCCGCTTGGGCAAAGGATGTATGATTCAAAGAGCCGAGTGCCTCCTGAATGACAGAGGCTCCTCTGTCGACGGCGTAAACTGCCGCCTGAGCGAAGTGGTTCCCATCCACAATGAATGAGTCGCCGGCGCGCAATGGCATGACCATACAATTTGGGCACATGCCATTGTCCTCGCCCGCCTGTCCGCCAGACCACAAAGCTTCCCATGTACCGTGGCCGTAATCTGTGTCATCCTGAGGATTGTTGTCGTTCTCAAAGAAATCCCAGCCGGAAATATCATCAACATAACCGTTGCCATCATCATCGTTTCCGTCACTGAATGTGCGAATGAGATCCTCAGGGTCAATGACCCCATTGCCATTTAGGTCAACTACTCTCGAGTCGCTCTCGTAATCGAATACATTAAACGCCCCGTCACCGTTGACATCGTAACCGGCAAAACGCACATCATCGAAATTCGGGCCAGTTTCCGGCAAAGGCAATTCACGACGATTAAGGTAATACTTACTTGTCAGCCCGGGATAGTCCTCATCCCACCGTATCCCTGAATCTATCACAGCGATCACCACGTCGGGACGGCCAGTACTGACCTGCCATGCACGATTCACTCCAGGCCCTCTCACGCCGAAGAACTCCTGAGGGTTGATCGGATTGGGAAGTTCTTGCTCATCGCGAAAATCCGAGTAGCAAAAGTCGGTGCAGTCGAAATTCTCTGGCAGATCGTTGTGTGAATCAGCTCCCTGCGAACAGTTTCCATAACCGATCATGAGGCAAGAGGCGTAGTCGTAGGGATCCTCGTACTCTCGACGGCCAAAAGGAAACAGTGTTCGCTCGGATAAGGAAGGGAGACCGTTGGAATCGACTATATCGCCATTACTATCCGGCACCACTGGGATACTGGAATCGCATCCGGCAACAACAGCGACAGCAACAAGCGCTGCGATTACTCGACACTGCACAGAGAACGACATCGCCATACCCTTTAAGTTCAAGCTTGCACTTGCACACTAGTTACCATAATGCGGCAACTCTGAGTGCGCACATGTAAAAGGAAGAAGCCCAAAAACCCGGCAGGCTATTCTTGGCGAAAAACATACGACAGGCCTGCCGCCACGAACGATCACACCTGTCGACTCGCCTTTTCACAACAAAGGGGGAGATTCCTGCAAACCACAGCGTAACGGAAAGCACTCATAAGGCACTCTAGTCCTTCACAACCTCTTCGTCTTCAATATCGCTATTCATCCTCTCGGCTAACCACTTGACAATTCCCTTACCAAGCCCCTGCGCCAGCTCATTAGAACCTCGTCGCACAGCCGACTTCACTTCCCCCCAACACACTGCCTCCCCTATCACCGATTGCGACGCGCTGTCAACAAGCTGCACTCGGCAAACACACTGCTCTCCAGCACTGAGAACTGAGCCAACGGCCCCGAAGAGACCGGACTTTCCGGTATAATGTACTATGCGTCCTTGAACAACCAGCTCCTTTCCGGAGTCGGAAAACAACTCGGAATCCTGCAATGCCTCCGGCACGCTCTCGTTCACCCGATCAATGATTTTCTGAGGCACATGGTCGCCAAGCTCGTTGGTGAACGGATCGAAACGCACTGTCTCGTATTGACCGAGGACATCTGCGTCAACAACCTTGATCTCGTAGAACTTGCCACTCGATCCGCGCACGCCATAGTAGGCCTGCTTAACGGCCATGGAGCATCCGGAGTTGGCCGCCACCGATCCCAAGAGAGCCACAAAAACTAGTCTATGCCACATTAATCCACTCCGTGCGAACAACAGTATCACCAAAACATCAGACCGAAGCATTGTTAGTCCAAGCTTAGCGTCAAACAACAAGAATCCACCGGAGACGACCGGGCAGCAGACGCCGCACTTGAATAATGCTTGCCCTATCCTACAACATCCCGCCGCCGATTCCAGGCATCTGTACCCAACACAGATTCCTGGTATCATTGCTTCCTGATCGGTGAAGAGTTGTCGCAATGGTGTTTCAACATGCGTTGGCTAACTGAGTTCTATGACATTCGATATCACTCCTTTCAGGAAACTCTATCCCTTCTCCAGCCATTGGCTTGATCTGGATGGATTGCGCTATCACTACATCGATGAGGGTAACGGTGATCCCGTTGTCTGCGTCCACGGTAATCCTACATGGTCCTTCTTCTTCAGAAACATTGTCAGCGACCTCGCCTCGACACATCGAGTGATTGCTGTAGATCACATCGGGTGCGGACTTTCGGACAAACCGAGCGACAATGACTACTCGTATACGTTGAACCGCCGCATCAACGATCTTGAATACTTGCTTGACCAACTGAAGTTGCAGCGAAACGTAACGCTGATACTTCATGATTGGGGAGGTATGATAGGAATCGGTGCTGCACTGCGAAATCCCAAGCGTATAAGCAAGCTTGTGCTGCTTAATACAGCGGCATTCATGCTCCCTCCGGCTAAACGATTTCCTTTACGTCTGCGACTCATCCGCAACACACCGCTGTTTGCTCCGTTGATGGTACGTGGACTGAATGCGTTCGCAAAAGGAGCTGTTTGGATGGCCAGCAAAAAGGGGCTCTCCAGAGATGTGGCATTGGCCTACTGCGCTCCCTATGACAGCTGGCGAAACAGGATTGCAACACTGAGATTCGTGGAAGATATTCCCCTTGGGCCTCGGCATCGGAGCTTTCAGACAGCCATGTGGGTCGATAGCCACCTCCATATGTTATCTGACATACCAAAGCTCATCTGCTGGGGAATGAGAGACTTCGTTTTCGACATCCACTTTCTCGCTGAATGGCGGCGCAGGTTCACTGATGCGGAAGTTCACGTATTCCCCAACGCTGGCCATTACTGCCTGGAAGACGCAGGAGACGAGATAATTCCCTTGATCAGTGGATTCGTTTGTGGAACAAGCCAAGCGGAAGAAGGCGAGTCACTGTCGAACGAGACTGGTTTCAATGACCATTGACGATCCGAACAACAACGGGTGTACCGTAACCAGCAATATCGCGGACCGCGTGGCTCAGATGGCCAAGAACTTTCCTGAGAAGGTGGCCATCGCATGCCCCACTGGCCGGAAGCCCGACGGCTCCACGCAGTACGCGGAACTCACGTTCAGTAAGCTAGCTGGTGAAATCGATCGCTACGCCTGGGGCCTGACCGAGGCCGGAATAACACGCGGAATGCGGACTATTCTGATGGTCCGCCCGGGAACAGAGTTCTTCGCGTTGACCTTTGCATTATTCAAGATCGGTGCCGTGGTCGTACTAATAGACCCGGGGATGGGTCGCAGGCAACTGATTAACTGTCTGGCAGAAGTCGAAGCCGAAGCCTTCATAGGAGTTCCTCTGGCTCATATAGCCAGAGTGATCTACCGCAAAGCATTTGCCAAGGTATCAGTGACGGTCACTGTCGGATGCCGCCTGTTCTGGGGCGGGTATAAGCTTGCCGATGTGCGCAGCACAAAAAAAGAGCCATTTCAATCATGCTCAACCGCGTCCAATGAACTTGCAGCAATACTTTTCACTAGCGGCAGCACCGGACCAGCCAAGGGTGTTTGCTATGAACACGGCATGTTCGCCGCTCAAGTTGAATGCCTGAGTTCTCACTATGGATATAACCCGGAGGAGATCGACCTGCCTACATTCCCCCTGTTCGCACTCTTCGATGCGGCGCTTGGCATGACAGCTATAATACCTGACATGGATTTCACCAAGCCGGCAGAAGTAGATCCCCTGAACATAATCAAGCCGATCGCTGCCCGCAATATAACTCATATGTTCGGTTCACCTGCGCTGCTCAACAAAGTAGCCCGATACGCGGTAGCCAACGGAACAACAATGCCAAGCCTGAAGAGGATAATGACTGCCGGAGCGCCGGTTTCGTCCGACATCCTCCAGCATATGAGCCGCGTTGTTTCCGCCAATGCAGACATTTTCACCCCATACGGAGCAACTGAGGCACTCCCGGTTGCCTCAATCGAGAGTAGGGAGATTGTCGAAGACACATGCCGACAAACGGCGGTTGGCAAAGGCATCTGTGTAGGAAGACCCATTGGGCAAGTGCAGGTCAGAGTGATCGGCATATCCGATGAAGCCATTCCCGACTGGTCGGACAGTCTCTGCGTGCCTGTCGGTGAGATCGGCGAAATATGCGTCAAGGGGCCAGTAGTGACCAAAGAGTATTTTCGCAAGCCGCACGCGACACAATCAGCGAAGATCGCCGACAAGACAGCATTGTGGCATCGAATGGGTGACGTGGGCTACCTTGATGACTCCGGCCGGCTGTGGTTCTGCGGGCGCAAGTCCCACAGAGTCGTGACACCCCGCCAAACAATGTTCACCATTTGCTGCGAGGCGATCTTCAACCAACACCCGGACGTATACCGATCGGCCCTCGTCGGGATCGGCCCCATCGGTGAGCAAATGCCTGTAATCTGCGTGGAACTTGAGAAGGGAGTGCAAACTCGGCCGGCCGAAACCTTAATGAAGATGGCCAAGTCGAATCCCCTAACGGAAGAGATAGAGATAATCCTCTTTCATCCGTCCTTTCCTGTCGACGTGCGTCACAACGCCAAGATCTTCCGTGAAAAACTGGCAACTTGGGCTGCTGAGCAACTCAAATGGAAGAGCTGACTCCAGACAAGGCAACAACAGCCCTGGTAACAGGCGGCGGCGGCTTTCTAGGACACGCTATCTGTAAACTGCTTCGTACTCGAGGGCTTGCGGTAAGAAGCTTCTCTAGGCAAGCGTATTCTGAACTCGACGACCTGGGAGTTGACTGCATCTGCGGAAACCTTGCCGACAAAGATGCTATCTCATCGGCATGCAACGGTTGCGATGTCGTCTTTCACGTCGCTGCCAAAGCAGGTGTCTGGGGAAAATACGAAGACTACTATGTTCCCAATGTCGTCGGCACTGCAAACATCATTAGCGCATGTCGTGCTCATAGTGTACCTCGTCTCGTCTACACAAGTTCTCCCAGCGTAGTCTTCAACAACAAACCAATAGAAGGCCAAAACGAGTCTCTTCCGTACGCCGACAAAAAGCGTAGCAACTACAGTCAAACCAAAGCGATCGCAGAGAAACTTGTGCTTACGGCAAACGGTCCGGCCCTCAAAACGATCGCTATTCGTCCGCACCTGATATGGGGACCGAGGGATAACCACATAGTCCCACGTCTAATCGCTCAGGCAAAGGCCGGCAAGTTGCGCATCGTGGGAGATGGAAGAAACAAGGTTGACACAATCTATATCGACAACGCCGCTGACGCTCACTTGCTCGCCGCAGAGGCTCTGCAGACCAACGGTGACGCTGCAGGAAGAGCCTTCTTCGTCAGCCAAGATGAGCCGATTGCCATTGCGGACATCGTCAATGGCATTCTCCGCGCAGCCAATCTCCCTCCTGTCACGAAACGAATACCCTTCACTGCAGCAAGAATCGTCGGCATGCTCTGCGAAGCCTGGTATTACCTTCTTAGATTGCAGAGCGAACCACCAATGACTCGCTTCGTGGCTGAGCAACTGGCCAAGCCGCATTGGTTCGACATCAGCGCAGCAAGAACTGAATTGGGCTATACACCAAGAGTCTCCATCACCGATGGTCTAAGAAGACTCGAAGACTGGCTAACAACACATGAATGTCAGATTTGAAAATCGCCCCCCTCAGGCTCTCTCGGTTTACCCTCAAGAGATCTGTCGCGCATTCGCAGAGCTGGAGGAGTTATCGCTACAGTTGCCCCTTCCGGAACACTACTGGTCAGGAAAACTGACCCTCCGATCACACACCCCTTGCGCAATACAGTACGCCCGCCAAGAATGATGGCGTTCGCGTAGATGGTTACATCGTCCTCAACTGTCGGATGGCGTTTGGCGCCGCGAATAATCTGACCTCGTTCGTCGCGCGGAAAGGAAAGGGCTCCAAGCGTGACACCCTGGTATACCTTCACGTTGTCGCCTATATCCGTTGTTTCACCAATGACCACACCGGTACCGTGGTCGATGAAGAAACTCCCGCCAATTCGTGCGCCGGGGTGAATGTCCACACCTGTCTGCCTATGAGCCCACTCGGACATCATTCGCGGCAACATGGGCACATCCGACTTGTACAGCTCGTGCGCCAATCGATGCACTGTAATGGCCAGCAACCCTGGATATGCCAATACAATCTCATCGCAGTTGAGCGCTGCGGGATCGCCGTCGTAAGCAGCTTGAACATCCGCAGAGAGCATTTGACGCACTTCAACCAGACTATTGATGAAACGGTCTGTCACTTCAGTGGCCGCATCGCAGCACGTGCACTTCTCACCGTCAGAACGCCCCTCCAATCGCTCACGGTAGCAGAGGCATTTCTCAACCTGACGATGCAAGAGATAACCTATTCGCGGGAGCAGTTCACCAACATGGTAGCTCACATTATGCCGAGTGAGATCCTGTCGACCGAAGAAACCTGGGTACATCAACTCCACAAGGCGGTAGATAAGCTCCTCCACCTGCCGCGGAGCTGGAAGAAACGCCCTGTCGATGTGCTGGACCCGACCCTCGTCTCCGTAGCTTTCGACGATTCTCTCAACTAGCCCGGGAAGCTTGTCCCCGAAAGAAAACGTACTGCTCACCAAACACCTCCATCAGAATCCGCACAACAGCCGCTTCCTGCGAATCACCAATCTTCCGGGCCAAGTGGATCCACATAATCACCATGCTGCGGCCAGCACTAGACCGCGATACACACGTCAATCATCCGACATCCTAGCCTAGGATGAGAACCGCCAGAGCGCTACTCGCTCAAGTATGGCGTCAAACAAGGACAGTTCACCAGAGAAAACTGCAGTCCACGCGACGCACTTATGTGGAACTCGCTCTAACCGACCAGAGCGCCAATCTTCTCGATCAGCAAGTCATGATCTGGAAAGCAGCCTGTTTCGTGCTTGCTGTACACCAGCTTTCCATTGACCTTGACGTCGAAAATCCCACCGCCGCCCCTGATTAACCTGCTATCCACTCCAAACGCGTTCTTGAGCGAAGCCGCCAAACTGACGGCATAGGGTTCGAAGTTTCACTGCATGCAGTATTCGATTGAAAAATCCATCACACAGAACTCCCTTCGTCCAACAGAACAACCCAACTTCGTTTATCAATCACGGGCCTCGTGTTCACGCGCATTTCCAAGGCGAGAACGTAGATCGGCCCCCCAATCTAACTTTATCGGCCTGCAACTGTCAGCGAAAGAGTTGCTCCAGTCGATCGTACGGAAACAAAGGCGTTGGTAAAGGCTCCACACTCGTCATTTGCCATTGATCGCCAGTCAACCGGAATCGCAGGCGCCAGGCGCTCGGAACGTTCCCCTCAACATCTTCCGGCCCAATAATGCGACACGACACGCGAAACTCGGCCACAGCCTCGCCTTCGGAGACGACGATTTCGATACCTCCAAGGCGGGCCTGCTCGACAGTGAACCGAGTTAGCGTCGCGGCAACCTTCTCGAGAAAACGACTTCTATCTATCTCGTGTACGCGAAAATCTCCAGCAACATGTCGCCCGATCCCCTTCACATCACCGGCTTCAGTCGCCTTCACCAGTGACAGGCAAACATCTTTGACCTGCTCACGCGAAGTAACCACCAATCTTTGCATTGCGGGAACGGCGACACATACGACGAGCCCCATCAGCATCGCCCGCCTGCTACCGCGAGTTCGCCTCCGCAGCCAACGAACAAGCAAGCAGTATTCCGCAAGCAGCAAGAGCAGAGGAAAACACCATACGCTTTCAAACAAGAACCAGGTGATAACTGTACCCCCTACTTGAGCTCGACCTTGCGGCCACGCTTCACACGACCGATCACCATCGTGGACTCGCCGGCCTCCTCCAAACGTCGGCATATGCCTGCAACGTATTTTGGCCGAACAGCCAACACGTATCCGATGCCCATGTTGAAAACGCGATACATCTCCTTCTCGTCAACCGCACCTCTCTGAAGAAACTTGAACAACTCCGGCACGCGCCACTGCGATGTCCTTACCGTCGCTCCACACCCCTTGGGCAACACTCGCTCAATGTTTTCCGCAAGCCCGCCTCCTGTTATGTGAGCCATGCCGGTGACTACGCCGCCACGGCGGTAACTATCCAACACACTCAAGACCGATCGCACATAAACACGAGTAGGACGAAGCACCGCCTGCCCTAATGTCTCTCCCAACTCATCGTATTCCCTATCAAGCTTCAATCGATGGCGTTTGATCAGCCTGCGTACCAGAGAATACCCATTAGAATGTATCCCCGATGAAGCTAGTCCTATCAATTCATCCCCTGGATTAATCGACAAGCCATCGATCTGCCTGCCGAACTCGACCACTCCTACCGAAAAACCAGCCAGATCCAACTTTCCGACACCGTAGAGGTCGGGCATTTCCGCTGTCTCGCCTCCCAGTAGCGCGCATCCCGCCATGGCGCATCCGTCGGCAATACCTTCAACCAATGGCACCATCCATCGCGGGTCAATACCATGTACGCCTAAATAATCCAAGAAGAACAGAGGCTCCGCTCCGCACGTGATCATGTCGTTAACGTTCATAGCTACTAGGTCAATACCGATCGTCGACAGATCACCCAGCTCTACGGCCAGCATCACCTTACTGCCCACGCCATCGGCACATGCAACCAACACAGGCCGCCGGTAATTACGCGTGAACATCTTCTCATTCACATCCAGGCGGAACATCCCGGCAAACGCATTATGTTTACTGCACACTCGGGGACCATACGTGCTCGCCATCGCCTTCCTAATTTGCTGGACCCAATGAGCGTTGGCATCCACGTCCACTCCCGAATCCTTGTATGTTAGTTTCCGCTTGGCCATTCCACTCTCAATCAAGGTAATCGTTGGCTTGAAACCGCGTAGTTATTAATAAAAACCCAACAACGCCGCACACTTCGGGCTGAATCGGCTATCCGCAAGCCTCAGAACACGAGCCGTGGCACCCGCCATTCTCCAAAGCGAGCTTATCAAACACGGTCAGCCCCTTGACCGGATGATCTCCCGTAAAGCATGCCGTGCAATACCTATCAGCCGGCATGCTCACCGAATCAAGCATTGCCTCCGCGCTCAGATAATGGAGTGAATCCACACCGAGGAATTCCCGGACATCCTCGACCGTACGCCCCACCGCAACAAGCTTGCGCGGATCGGGAAAATCTATACCGTAGTAACATGGGTGTCTCAACGGAGGACTGGCAACGCGCAAGTGAATCTCAATCGCGCCGGCATTACGTAGCGCATTCATCTTACCCAGCGTGGTCGTACCGCGCACCACGGAATCCTCAACCACTACAAGCCGTTTGCCTTTAACAGCATCACGGATTACGTTCAGCTTCAACTTGACCGCCAGCTCTCTCTGAGACTGCTCGGGCAAAATAAACGATCGCCCTGCGTAGTGGCTTGTCGTAAAGCCACGACCGAGTGGAATACCCGACTCCTTGGCGTAGCCGATAGCGGCACAACGAGCACAGTTGGGCACTGGAACGACAAGGTCAGCGTCTACCGGAGCTTCCTGGGCGAGAGCACGCCCCATGCTCTTGCGCGCTACGTGTACGTTGTCCCCGAAGATATTGCTGCTGGGATCGGCAAAATACACATGTTCGAATATGCAAGCACCGCCACGAGCAGGCGCCCCAACCGGAAATCGAGAGCTGCTCATGCCCTCGCTGCAAACCGTTACAACTTCACCCGGCTCCACATCCCGCAAGTACTGGGCGTCAACTATATCTAGTGCACAAGTCTCCGACGCAACCACCACCGCCCCGTTGGCCATCTTACCCATGCACAATGGTCGAAAACCAAATGGATCCCGAGCGGCAACCAACCGGTCAGGGTATAGCAACAACAAACTATAAGCCCCTTCAAGCCGATTCAGAACACTGGCAAGCGCATCACTCTGGTCACGATGTTCCGGAGATGCCAATAAGTGAACCACAACCTCCGAGTCGCAGGACGTCTGGAAAATGTGCCCCCGTTTCTCGTATTCGCGCCGCAGTGCCAGGGCGTTGGTCAGCGTACCGTTGTGCGCAACGCAAACCTGCCCGCCAGCGAATTCAAACAAGAGAGGCTGGGCATTCCCCTCACAACTGGAACCGGTTGTAGAGTAACGGACATGCCCTACCGCCACCGGGTTGCGCAATCGATCAAGATCACTCTGGGAAAAAACATCGTTGACCAAGCCCATCCCCGCTTTCCTAAGGATGCGATGGCCTTCGGTAGTGCAAATGCCGGCCGACTCCTGCCCTCGATGCTGCTGGGCATAGAGACCTAACTTAGTAAGGAATGCCGAATCAGGGTGACCGTACACCCCAAAAAGGCCACAATGGTGACGAACTTCTTCTCTACCCACGACACCCACCGCCAGCTGCATTAGTATTGATAGGGCAACGCAACAGCAATGCTAAGCTAGTCTGCAGCGAGCCAATGGTCAAGGCAAGGAGACCATCGCCGAACAACGGGCTGGCCGCCCTTTCCGACTCTGCTCGCCAATCAGGCAACAAACGTCGCGGTAGCCGGACCAACCAGCTCGGACAGATACGGGATGAAAACCAACAGAACGGAATCAGCATGCGGAGATCCTACTGACTACCTCCGCCCATACTCGAATCAATACACAACCTTATACGGATCATTTCCACCCGACGCTCCACTGCCGGGACCGCCAGAGTCACCCGACATTCCATCCGTGTGACCGCTGATATCTCCACCCCGAACCTTGGGGGTATCCAGAAGTGGTGCAGGAAGAGTGTCTATCTGCCACTCAATACCGCGCAGAATAATGCAACTGCAGGTGGATCCCGGACATTGCGCCGGCATCTTACCCACGCCAGGCACCAGACCATGCCCCTTGATCTTTATCCACTTGGCATGTCCATCCCCAAAAGCCGCATTGAAGTGAAAATCCTGTCCGTGAAAACCCTTAGCTGTCATCTTGCCGTAAGCGTATGGCCAGAAACACTGACCTGCAGGTTGATGGTACTCTTCAGGGTTGTCAGCATAACAGGCATATCGTCCCCCATTCTCCATGTACATTATGGTGTTCGTCGGATTGGGGACTTGGGAAAGCGGACGATAGTACATCGAATTAGAATCTACAGGTTGGTTAACTCCAGAGGAGCTCACAAGGTAAATGCTGGCAACATACGACGTACCATAATGATCATACGAAGACAGCCCACTCTCTTTCCACCCCTTCATGTGCATTCCGGAAAAACCTTTATCGCCAGGACACCTGAACATCTCCAGATCCTGCTCACTATCCTGCTGCCAACTCTCTCCCGCAAGACCAAGATTCACCTTTCCAACAGTACCCCCCTTATAGATTAACTTGTTCAGTGGCCGATGCGTAGAGCCCATGAAATTCGGGCCGGCCCATTCGCTCGTCAACACACTAGGAGCCCCCATAACATCACCGTCCCCTCTACCGGATTTTCCGCCAAAACCGTAATACCCGTAGAATGATGTGCTGTAGCCGGCATCAGCAATACCGTTGGGAATAGTGAATTCCTTCTTGTCTTCGGTTGCATAAAGCATGCTCGCCTGAGCAATACCGCGACAGTTGGATGTACACTTAATCCGCTTGGCCGACTCCCGAGCCCTTTTGAGCGATGGCAACAGAATGGCAATAAGAAGCGCAATAATGGAAACAACAACCAGCAACTCAACCAATGTGAACGCTCGGCGCAAACCAGCTAGAGAGCGAGGCCGTCTCTGCAACATGAGCTAGACTCCTTGAACACCACACACACCAGATAGCAGCGTTACATTAGACGAATCCTGCGCCGCCGCCTGCCACAGCACTTTTGGCTGTAACCACACACACTTGTATGTTCGCCAATCGACTATGCCAAGTCAAGGATAATGCTCCGCCCATCGGCCATTGCACCGCCAAAAACGCCCTTTTTCGCCTTCTTGTACACTTTTTGCGTTCCGCGCCACGCGATCTACAGAGCTGTCTTTCGCCGCTCCTCAACTCGTATCCACACGCGCAAGTCATTAGTGTTTTACCAATAACCGATACCTTTCTCGCTAACGCGGTTCACAAGTCAGCACATGCCACAGTCGCGGAAAGCTCTCGCCAACTCTCTCGTCAGACGCAAACACCCGTTTCCTCGGAGTCCTACGCCCCCCATCAGCAGGATTGCCTTGCCCTGATTCACGGATATGATTGGGCTCGCTCTGGCTGAAGTGCAGCAACGGCCGATAATGTTAAGAGCACTAATGTGTGCAAGCGTAGCGCCAAACAACAAGAAACCACCGGAAAGCCTGGGACGTCGGACGCTACAGTTGATTGCAGCTTGCTCCGGTGAATAAGCTGTCCCGGCATATCGGCCGACTGAGAGTGGAAACGCACTGACCGTTACAAAGGCCGCGAACGTCATGAACGTCATTATCTGCGGAGCAGGACACGTTGGAATACATGCTGCCGAGGAACTAGCTTCCGCAGGACACAATATCACTGTAATCGATCAGAACCACGAGCGCATCCGTCGCATCGAAGACACCATGGATGTGCGCACCTTATGCGCCAATAGTGCAACAGCCGTGGCTCTGCGCGATGCCGGGGCCGCCACTGCCGACCTTGTCATCGCCACTACTCAAAACGACGAAATCAACCTCCTGACAACGTCGATTGCCAATGCCATCGGCGCCGGCCGCACCATCGCAAGAGTTCACCACTCGACCTACTTTGAGCAGCGCGGCCTGGACTACTGCAACCATCTGGGAATCGATCGCCTTATCTGCCCGGAGTATTCAACAGCGCTGGCCATCGCACGCACCCTGCGCAATCCAGGAGCAATGGCCATTGAGAACTTCGCCAGGGGGCGAATCGAAATGCATGAGTTCCCGGTTAGTAAGAACGCCTCGGCCATTGGCGTGGCCCTTGCTGACCTTGGATTGCCTCAGGGAACCAGACTGGCGGCACTAACCCGCGACAAGATGACCTTCATACCCGAGGCTACAACGGTGGTCGAACCGGACGATGTTGCAGTACTCGTGGGGAATGCAGGAGCTTTTGAACAGGCCAAGAAGCTTTTCCACAGCAACCAAGCCCGTCGGCAGAAAGTCGCCATTATGGGTGGACCGTCGATGGCTGTTTGGCTCTGCCGCGCCCTCCGCGAACGCGATTTCTCCATCAGGCTCTTTGAGATCAATCGGCAGAGAGCGGAGGCGCTAGCCGAGAAGCTCGATTGGGTGACAGTAATTCAAGCCGATCCCTCGGATCGAACTGTCTTCGAAGAGGAGAATCTATCCCAGGTTGACGCTTTCGTCGCACTGCTTGACCACGATGAGCACAATATCCTCGGCAGTGCTTGGGCCAAGAGCATGGGCGCGCGCCATGCAATTGCCGTTGTTCAGCGCCCCGAATATCTCCACCTCCTCCAGGCGGTTGGAATCCACCGCGCGTTCAGCCCGCGAGTCGTCGCTGTCAAAGAGATCGAACAGTTCGTCGACACCGGCCCCCTAAGACAAATAGCCTCCCTGGCCGAGGGCATAATAGACGTCTACTGGCTACATGTCGGCGAAAAAGCCAAGGTGAAAGGCAACAAGCTGCGTGATATCAAACTTACGCCGGACTGGATGATCGCCGCGATACAGAGAGGCAAAGATACCCACGTTCCCATAGCCGACGATACTATAGAGATCAACGACACTCTGTTGGTCATTGGACGAAACGGAACCGAGGCGAAGCTTAGAAAGCTCTTTGCCCCTGGATAAGAATCCTGTGAATATCCGCTATGTGATCAGTCTGCTGGGCCGCTTGTTCATGGTACTCGGCATTATCCTACTGGCCATCAGCGGATGGTCCGGTCTACAACTTGCTTCCGGTCAGCCTGACGAAAAAACGGCGCTGCAAGCTCTGCTCGTGAGCGCGGCCGTCGCAGTCGGAATCGGCAGCCTCATGTGGTTCACTTCACGGACCCGCTCGTCCCAACTTGGCCGCAGAGAGGCACTACTCCTGGTTGCAGCCAGTTGGCTCATCGGCGCGGGGGTTGCCGGCCTGCCCTACTTCCTTTGGGCCAGTATTCACGCATCTGCCGGCCCAAGCCACGCCTTCGCCAATATGGTCAACTGCTACTTCGAGGCAATGAGTGGCCTGACAACTACCGGCGCCACTGTTCTTACTGGTATTCATCTAATCCCCAAGAGCATTCTACTCTGGCGGGCAACAACCCATTGGCTAGGAGGTCTCGGGGTAGTGGTCCTCTTCGTCGCCGTACTTCCGTCCCTCGGAGTTGGCGGGAAGAAACTTTTCCGAGTTGAGGCACCGGGGCCGGAACCTGAAGGAGTGCATCCGCATATTCGAGAAACAGCTCGCATTCTGTGGATGATATACGTCGGACTGACGGTGATCGAAACCGTTGTATTGCGACTGGCCGGCATGACTTGGTTTGATGCGATATGCCACACCTTCGCGACCCTGGCAACCGGTGGATTCAGCACGATCGACGCAAGCATCGGCGGCTACAACCATAGCTTAGCCATAGACATAATAGTTATTGTCTTCATGGTGCTCGCCGGCGTGAACTTCGGACTCTACTACCAATTAATCAGACGCCGATTCTCGTCGGTGTGGCAAGACGCCGAGCTGCGCCTATATCTTGGCATACTGCTGGCTGGAAGTGCCGTTGTGGTAATCTCGATATTCAACTCGCCAATAACGTTGACGACTGGAGAGAGCCTTTCCCCTTCCACAGCGCAAGCCATCCGCCAAGGAGTATTTACGACAGTCTCACTGCAAACCACTACGGGCTTCTGCACCGCCGACTTCAATCTGTGGCCGTTTCTCAGCAAAGCTGTGCTTGTGCTGCTCATGTTCGTCGGTGGATCGGCCGGGTCCACAGGAGGCGGCATTAAGGTAATCCGAATCCTGATCGCCTTCAAAGTAATGGTCGCAGAACTGGAGCGCGTTTTCCGCCCGAACGTTGTCCGCCCAATCCGAATCAACAACACCACTATATCTCCAGAGCTGAAGCTCGGCACCATCGCGTATGTCCTGGGAATCGTACTCATATTCGGCGCGGGCACTGGTCTACTCATGCTTCTTCAGCCGACAGGAACTATCGAGGTAACCACAGCAGCAACAGCCACCGCCGCGACATTGTGCAACATAGGCCCAGGGCTCGCGAAAGTGGGAGCTGTTGAAAACTATGCATGGTTCACCAATCCGAGCAAGGTAGTCATGTGCATTCTGATGGCACTGGGACGGCTGGAGGTTTTCGCCATCATTGTCCTTTTCGTTCCGAGGTTCTGGCGCAACACGTGAGCCTGTGGCCAACGACAGTCCTCAATAGCGCCGTGCACCTCATAGCGCATACATCCTGACGAGTATTGCCGGTTGTACCGCCTGTACGAACGAGGTAATTTAGGCAACAAAGTCCCCCACTGCCCCCTGAGCTTACTGAAATCGCTGATCGGATCCCCCTTCTCCCAGAAATCGGGGCCAATTGCACTGAACAAACACGATTATTCTGGCGTTATGGCTAATGAAATCGCAGTGAATGAACCGATAATCTGCTTTCGTATGGGCATCATTGTCGGCCCCGTTGTCGGTCTCGGTGGACAAAAAAAAGTGCCGAGTTCGACCGTTTTGGGGTTGCTTAGAACAAGCGGATCGTCATAATGATCGCCCAAGTCAGCCTGAGAGGCCGGCTTGCAGAAAGGTGTTCGCTTGACTCGTGTTGGCGAGGAGATTGGCTGGGTGGCGCGGCTCACCGAGCAGACGGTGAAGCGAACACGGCGGGCTCACAAAAGCGTCCGCGAACCACTTAACTGAGTGTTAGCGCAGCGCTCGATTAGGGCGCTTGCAATTTGGTAATAGCTCCGAGAGGATTTTTGTCCTCGACCGGAGTTGTGAACGAGACGGATTTAAGTCTTTTCAAAGGAGCTCCTAATGGGCAAGAAAATGATGAAGAGCGCGGCGCTCGCAGCACTGCTCGGTACTGTCTGTGGTTGGGGTGGCTGCCTGTCCGGCGACAGCTGGTGGGGCAAAGCTTTCTGGACCACCGTTGGCTACGGCGCGATGGAGTACGTCCTGGACAACGACGGTGTCTACGACCTCTTCGCTGACAGCGCTGCCTAAGCAGTCAAGTGCTATGTAACCGCAGTCCTTAGTGTCTGCGGCTGCAGCCAAACTATCGAAGATGGGTACAGGCGAATTTCCTGTACCCATCTTTGTTTTTACAGCCTGAACATTCCCTACTTCCTTTCGATCCATCCACCGCCGTCTGTATGCCATCTCACAGATCGAAACGTGCCTGCTTTGTAGTTGACAACTACCCCGCGCTCGCGAAGCTCTTGCTTGAAGAGACTCCATTCAAACACATTGGACGACCACAGCTAATGAAGAACAAGAAGATAATCATTGGAACGGTTGGACGAGTTATCGGACTGGCGATTCTCTTGGCAGCAGCAGGATCCGTATTCCTCGTGGATTGGAGGAAGGATGCGGTAACCCCACCATCTGCAGTAAGGCCCCTCAAAACAATGCTCGTAGGGCCACTGCAATCCCCAACTGGAGGGCAGTACCCAGGCAAGGTAAGGGCAAACCAGGAAGTTAATCTTGCATTCCAGGTGGCCGGGCAAATCATTGAGTTGCCCATTCGAAAAGGGCTGGATGTGTCTCAGGGAGATGTGCTGGCCAAAGTCGATTCCCGTGACTACGAGAGCCGCCTACAAGCCAAGCAGGGTGTACTCGATAAAACGCGCAGTGATCTCGACAAGATCCAACAACTGTTCGACGACGGCAACGCCGGCCGCCAAGAGTTGGTTGATGCCAAAGCAGCATTTGACGTCGCCGAGGCCGAAGCCAAGATGGCGCAGAAGGCTTTGGAGGATACTACGCTCCGTGCACCTTTCTCTGGCGTCATAGCCAATACTTTCGCGGAAAACTTTGAGGACATTCAGGCAAAACAGCCGATCCTCAGTCTTCAAGATGTCACGAGCGTCGAAATCGTTGTGAACATTCCCGAGGCGCAGATGGCCGTTGCCGACACCGATCCGGATGGGCTGACTCTGCTAGTGACTTTTGACTACCTTCCTGGAAAGGAATTCCGGGCCAAGGTTAAGGAATTCTCAACAGAAGCTGACCCTCTAACGCAAACATATGCGGCAACAGCTGTAATGCCCGCCCCAGAAGGCTTCAATATACTCCCAGGAATGACGGCAACGTTGCGCGCTTTCCGAGACGACAGCCACGGAAGCGAACCGATCGGTCACTTGATTCCCCTGGAACTGGTGCCGGTCGACGGCAGCGGCAATTACTTCGTCTGGTTGGTCGAAGCTGGTGCGGACGGTATGGCAACCGTCAAACGAGTCGACGTTGAAGTCGGCGAGATGACGGAGAACAAGATCGTGGTTACGGACGGCTTGAAGGAGGGCGATCGAATCGCTGCAGCCGGTGTTCACTTCCTCACCGAAGGCCAGAAGGTTCGGCCCTTGGAGACCAAGGGAGGGAATACCACAAGATGAACATCGCCGAGCTCTCCATCAGATACAAGACTATAACCCTGGTTCTTACGCTGCTGATCATCGGCGGCGGGATCATGTCCTACGACAACCTCGGCCGCTTGGAAGATCCTGAGTTCACTATCAAAGACGCTCAGATCTTCACACAATATCCCGGCGCCACAGCCATGCAAGTTGCTGAAGAGGTGACCGACGAAATCGAGACTGCCGTACAGCAAATGGGACAGTTAGATACGGTTACTAGTATTTCCGAACCGGGTTTGTCGACAGTAAAAGTAGAAATCAAAGAGAAGTATGACAAGTACAGTCTTCCCCAAGTCTGGGATGAACTACGCCGAAAGGTCAACGACGTTCAATCGCATCTTCCGCCCGGAAGCTCAACCTCCATTGTGTACGACGATTTCGGAGACGTCTACGGGATCCTGTACGCCATTTACGGTGACGGCTATACGTATGCGGAGTTAAAAGAGCATGCCAAAATGCTACGGCGAGAGCTGCTTCTTGTGAAGGACGTCGCAAAAGTCTCTCTCAGCGGAATGCAGTCGGAAGTCGTATACATAGAAATCTCAAGAGCCAAGATCTCTCAGCTTGGCATTTCTCCTGACACTATCTACTCTTCCATATCCGGGCAAAACCTGATTGTCGAATCCGGAGAGGTAAAGGTCGGAAACCTCTATCTGCGCATTAATCCCACTGGCGAATTCACCACCGTTGAGGAAATCGGAGAGCTTCTAATCTTGCAGGCAGACGGCTCAGCGTCAAAGCTGCGCCTGAAGGACATAGCCACCGTCACACGTGGATACGTCGACCCACCGGAGACGATCATCCGTTACAACGGGAAGCCGGCCATAGCTATTGGCATTTCCACCACAGAAGGCGGAAACGTGGTTACTATGGGCGAAGCCTTGAAGAGACGTCTGAGCGAACTCGAAGCTGAAACGCCCATAGGAATCGAGCTTGGTGTAATCTCGATGCAGTCAGACTCCGTGCAAACAGCTATCAGCGGTTTCGTCGTAAGCCTGGGGCAGGCACTGGCTATTGTCATTGCCGTCCTCATGGTGGCCATGGGGTTGCGCAGCGCTATTCTCATCGGAGTCATCCTTCTTCTGACCATTCTGGCCACGTTCATTGTTATGGACATTCAGGGAATCATGCTCGAGCGCATCAGCCTGGGAGCTCTGATCATCGCCCTGGGAATGTTGGTTGACAACGCGATAGTGGTAGTGGAAGGCATACTTGTTAATTCTCAGAAGGGAATGACGAAGCGAGAAGCTGCCAGCAAAATCGTCAAGCAGACAGCCTGGCCACTCTTCGGCGCCACGACCGTCGCAGTACTGGCATTTGCAGGAATAGGCGTCTCTCAGGATTCAACCGGTGAGTACTGTCGCTCACTGTTTTTGGTAATACTGATCTCTCTGATGATGAGCTGGGTATTGGCAATCACGGTAACTCCTCTATTCGGTGTAATGTTCCTTAGGAATCCCAAGACCAACGAATCCACCGACCCATACAAAGGGCTGCTGTTCCAAGTGTACAAGATCTTTCTCATGTGGTCTTTGCGACACCGAGTGACAACAGTTGTGGCACTAGTGGCAATGCTGTTCGCTTCGGTTGGAGGCTTCCGGTACGTAAAGCAGAGTTTCTTTCCGGATTCCACGCGACCACAGTTCATGGTCCATTACTGGTTACCTCAAGGAACCCATGTCGACAAGACTCACTCCGACGTGCGCAGAATCGAAGAACACCTGCTCGATATTGAGGGCGTAATGAGCGTGTCCTCCTTCATAGGCCAAGGAGCACCACGCTTCATCCTAACGTATGCTCCGGAGGAGTGCAACGAGGCATACGCACTTCTGCTCGTCGACGTTGATGACTATCGCAAGATACCTGACTTGGCAGTTGAGATAGGGAATTACCTGATTAAGAACTACCCGGATTCGCAGGCATACGTGCGACAATTCGCGCTTGGTCCTGGCGATCCCGCCAAGATTCACGCACGGCTGCGCGGACCGGACGCCAAAGTCTTGCGTCGCCTCGAAGCGGAATGCCGACAGATAATGACACAAGAGCCAACGATAACGGACATACGAAGTGACTGGCGACAACGTGTCCCGATGATTCAGCCGCTTGTCGCGGAGACACAGGCCCGTAATGCTGGAATAACAAGATCCGACATATCCAAGGCTTTACAGGTGGCCTTTGGCGGACGACAGATTGGCGTTTTTCGTGCGGGCGACGAGCTTCTGCCAATGATCGCCCGCAGCCCTGACTCTGAACGTATGGATGTCGCCAATCTGCGCGACGTTCAGGTGTGGAGCCCAGTTGCAGATAGGGCCATCCCCATTCAACAGGTTATCCTTGGATTTGAGACTGAGTCCGAAGATTCACTGATCCGACGACGCAACCGCATGGCGACAATCACGGTCAAGTGCGACCCTGTTCCGGGAATAGTGGCGAGCGACGCTTTTGCCCGCCTGCGGCCGAAAGTCGAGGCCATGAAACTACCTTCAGGCTACAATTTGGAGTGGGGCGGAGAATACGAAGACTCCACAAAGGCTCAAAGTGGACTGGCGAGCAAGCTGCCGGTCATCGGATTACTCATTGTGCTTACGGTCATCATTCTTTTCAACTCCATTAGATTGCCACTGGCTATATTCCTAACGGTTCCGTTAGCGATAATCGGTGTCACTGCAGGGTTGCTGACAATGAAGCAACCGTTCGGCTTCATGGCACTACTGGGAATACTAAGCCTAACAGGCATGTTAATAAAGAACGCCATCGTATTGATTGATGAAATCAACCTACAGATTGAGGAAAGAAGCAATGCGTTCGAGGCTATTATTGAATCCGGATTGAGTCGTGTCCGGCCAGTGTCAATGGCCGCGTTGACCACGGTATTGGGAATGTTGCCACTGGTAACAGATGCATTCTTCGTGTCTATGGCGGTGACCATCATGTTCGGATTGGCATTCGCCACGGTGTTAACGCTAATCGTCGTACCCGTACTATACGCGATATTCTTCAGAGTCCCCTGCCCGACAAAGTAATGGCCGGAGCATTTCCAGGGACGACTGCTGCCGGTGTTTGCCATGCGCAAAAGTGCATTTGAGCTGTATCTGCACTGCACTTCACTGCAGGAAGCCGACGTTTCACGGCGAATTCCAACTGGAAACCTGCAACGAAGCGTAGATGGCCTACAGCTTCTGGCAAGCTCTCACAGTTTATAAGGCTAACAACTCGGACAATGCTAATTGGCAACGCAGCCGACTTGGATTTCCCCCTTTATTCACACCACAATTGCGGTGTTCATGACACTTACCCAGCATACTGCTGGGTGAGTATATCTCTCTCGCACACCTAGGAGGTTGAAGCAATGCAGGCAATACGCATGCCTTTCAATCGCCTCGTTTGTCCTTTCGTTGGTTGCCAATAGTGCCGTTGCCACGGTTGCGGTTACCGATTTTGACGATGGAACGTTTCAAGGTTGGACTCCTTGGGGCGAAAAATACGGTGAGATCAACTTGCTGCCAAGCGGCAGCAATCCTGGTGGAGCAGTGCGTGCCGTGGACACTGTGGCGGGAGGTGGGGGCTTTGGCGTTTCTGCCCCAGCAGAATACTTGGGGGATCTGAGCGGTTGGAGCGCACTTCTGTGGGATGAGAAGCCGCTGTTGTCGTCTAATCTGGTTACTTCGACCTGGGCTTTTCTCATTGGCGAGGATGGCACGGTTTATCGCAACATAGTCGCCAAAGGCACCGCCGGGCAATGGCGTCAACGTCAGGCACTGCTCGTTTCTGCTGATTGGGAACTTTCTCCGTATTCTACGGGGACGGCCTCCCTTGCAGATGTATTGAGTAATGTTGTTGAGCTACGAATAGTTATGGACATAAATGCCGGTAGTTTGCCAACATTGGAGGCGGACGTTGACAACATAGTCCTTGTGCCAGAGCCGGGTAGCATGCTATTCGTAGCGCTTTCCCTGGTTGTTTTCCTAAGAAGGGCAGAGTAATCGCCTTGATTGCGAGCTGATGTAAGAACAGTCCGCTTGATTGCTACTTGCCGGATAGAGAGGTATCGAGATTGGCCAAGCGGTGCAATCTCGATACTTCTTTTTCATCACAACGCTAACTGATCCCTCGCAAGCCTCCCCAAGTCGAAGAACACTGTCTCCTCCTTTGCGCTGAAATCCTCGACGATTGCCAGGCACTCTCAGCTATTGCCCCTCCTCGCTGTTATCGTCGCGCATTGGAACGTCGAACGGCTCATTGCATTCGGGGCACCGGCGTTCCACTCCGTGAAGGCAGTATCCGCAACGCATGCACACCGGTATGCCTTCTTCGTTTAGTTTTTCACGAATCTTGGCGCAAGCAAGCGTGTGCATCCTTCGCGACCACAGGAAGACGATCAGGAAGGTGGCCACGGTCAGGATTAACGTCCCCGCAAGTGCTTCGGGCATTCCCGTAGCAATTGATATGCGCGGGGCGAGTACATCGCCGAGTATGGCAGCAAGTATGCCACCTGTGGCTATTGCAATGCCGGTTGTTGTACTATCAGGATAGCAAGTATCCAGCCAGTGTTTAGGGTCCTCATCGGATGGAATCAACTTGAGTTCCGGTATCGGCGGACTGCCAATACGCCACCCGGCGCAGATGCCGACAACCAAGGGTCCGAAGATGGCAAGAAGTTTAAGGAGAAGTTGCACGTGAGTAGAACTCCTTTTCATGAGGACGTTGGTAAAGTCAGCGATGACCATTCAGCAAGTGTACCAAGACAGTCGTATTCAGTTGCACATACCATCGCCCCTCTTTCTCTCGCCGCTGGGAGCATCGTACTTGTGCCGAGTTTCAATTGACAGTGCCGAGAACGGGGGATACAAACCGAGTTGGAATACTGTGCAAAGTCATCAGCTAAACATGATTTCGCCGTAATCGAATCTGCATAGCGAATAGGCATGCGTAGCGGTTCTTCAGATTTGGGGTTGATCCGAGCAACCAGTCATGATCATTAGGACTATTGGCTCCAAGACAGTGCACTCTGCCGAAGCCTTCGGTCGCTTCTGGGTGTTCAACTTTCGAACGTTCTGGTGGCTATGCACTGGGCTGCTAAGGTGGCGCAGCTGGAAGCTGGTGATTCCACAGCTATACGAGGTGGGCAACCGCTCACTTCCTGTAATAGTAATTACAGGAACATTCGTTGGCTTGGTGTTAGCGGTTCAGGCCTACGATCAACTGGACGCGGCTGGTTTCTCAGAGCGCATGGGGGTACTGATCAACGTTACGCTGGTAAAGGAGCTGGGGCCGGTATTGGCGGCGGTGATGTTGGCTGGCCGTGTGGGCGGGGCGCTAACAGCCGAGTTGGGTACGATGAACGTCACAGAGCAAATCGACGCGCTGCGGGTGATGGGTTCAGATCCAATACGCTATCTGGTCGTACCCCGCTTCCTCGCCTGTCTGCTACTTTGCCCCATATTGACTCTTTTTGCCGATCTGTGCGGATCTTTGGCAGGAATGTGGATTGCCGTTTCTCTTAAGGATGTTCCGTACGAGCCGTACACCTACTACACCATGGACGCGCTGCAGATGTGGGATCTTTGGGTGGGGTTCATCAAGAGCCTAGTGTTTGGCGGTATCATAGGAATGATTGCGTGTTACAAGGGATTCAACTGCAAAGCGGGCGCCGAAGGTGTAGGACGCGCATGCACGGAGGCTTTCGTAGCCAGTTTCATTGCCATCCTGGTTGTTGATTTCTTCCTGGCCAGTTGCATGATGGGCATATACGAGGCTATTTGGGGCTTTCAGTCACTAGTTTAGCACAGTTGGCGGTTTACAGATGAGTGCAGCGGAACAGCAGAACAAACCGGCCCGTATAGAGCGTGAGCCAGTTATTGAATTCCGCAATGTCTCCAAGAGTTTCGGCAAGCTGCACGTTCTCAGGAATGTGGATCTCCGCGTATTCCCGGGTGAGACAACGGTTGTAATCGGTGAATCCGGAGCAGGTAAGAGTGTAGTGCTCAAGCACATAGTTCGCTTGCTGCGTCCAGACAAGGGGCAAGTTTACTTTCGTGGGAAGCGCGTAGACAACCTTGCGGAGCGAAATCTGGTAGAGGTGCGAAAGCGTTTCGGCTTCCTGTTCCAGTTGGGGGCCTTGTTTGACTCGCTAACCGTGGGAGAGAACGTAGCTTTTCCCGTAATCGAACATACGAACCTCTGCACGGACGAGGTTGGCAAGATTGTAAGCCAAAAACTGCGACAGGTCGGTTTGGATGGTTTGCAGGAGAAGAAACCGGCGCAGTTGTCCGGAGGACAGAAGAAGCGGGTAGCCCTGGCCAGAGCGATTGCTTTGAATCCGGAGGTGATTCTATACGATGAGCCAACCACTGGCCTGGACCCGGTTCGGTCTGATGTAATCAATGAGTTGATAGTCAAGTTGCAGCGTACTCTCGGGGCTACGAGTATCGTTGTGACCCATGATATGGCAAGCGTTCGCAAAGTGGGTGGGCGCGTGCTAATGCTGCATAATGGAGAGTTTATCTTTGATGGCAATCCCCGAGAGATGGAGCACGCTGATAACCCCATTGTGCAAAGGTTTGTTGAGGGGAGAGCTGGAGAGGATCTACTGGAAGACCTTTAGAGTGAAAGGGAAATCATGAGCGAAGCGCGCCGAGATATACTCGTCGGTCTGTTCATGGTCGCGGCCCTGGGCGTACTAGGCTCTCTGATGATGATGTTCGGTGAAGCGCCGAGTTGGCTGGGTGGCGCCGAGTATGAGCTTAGGATAGCGGTAAAGGAAATCGGCGGAATCGACGACGGCACCCCCGTTTACTTGAACGGGATCAAGATAGGTCGAGTGCTGGCGCTGGATTTTGTTGACAAGTCGGCACCTGAAAAAGGTGTTGAGATTACCGCTAAGATCAAGAACGAGTTCAGTGTACCCATGGGAGCAAGAGCAGAATGCATATCTCCAGCACTTGGTTTGGGGCGCGGCCGTGTAGATATTTACGCAACCGGAGCCGGAATGCAGGCGGTTAGCCCTGGTGGCACAATCCATGGACAAATGGTGAACGCGTTGCAGGACATTATCCCGGAAACAATGCTGGATTCTCTTGAGAAAACAGCGGTGCAAGTGGGCAACTTCGCCGAGCAGTTGACTCCTGTGGCAGGTGACTTGCACGAACTTCTGAAGCGAACAACGATAGGGGAAGTTGACGATCCAGCAGAGGCAGCGGTAAAGGTCACAGCCAACCTATTCACTGCGGCTCAGCGACTCGACCAGGTTCTGAAACACGTCGACGATGTCATTGGCGATCCTGCGGTTGCGGGAGGCTTGCGCAAGGCTATTCAGGATTTGATCGCAATGTGCGCTGACGGGCGAGCGGCAGTTGCAGACTTTCGGGACGCCACGGCTACTCTGAAGGTGGATGCCTCGCGCATTGCGGACAAATTGGAAGAGTCGATCGACACAACGAGAGCCAGGGTAAACGAGATAGCCGATGCCGCGATGCCTGTACTCGATGGGGCCGCAAGGACTTCAACGAATCTTGCGGTTATTACCAATGATCTGCGTGAAGGCAAGGGAACCTTGGGGCTGCTGCTGACAGATCCGCGAATGTACGAAACGCTTGTCTTGACAATGGAACGAGTGATCGATTTCGTCGACTCCGGAAGACGGTTGTTCTACCGGTTCGAGAAGAGCGGCCGGATAGGTCTGGACGTCAACGGATTGCCGACGAGTTTGAAGCCCCCTCAGAAATGAACCTGAATGGGTGCGAATCTACCTCATGCAAAACGATTCGCCGAAGTGATCGCAGGCGGTTTCATTGGGCTCGAATCCTCGTTTTCTCCTCTAATAGCTCCCAGCCCCAGCGGCCCGCTGATGGGTCTGATGGCGTTCGCCACCGTCATCGGCCAGTGGATTAGTTGTGTGTTCTTGTCACAGCCCCGGTATTACGAGGCCAGCCGGTTCTACCCTCAGGGCCAAATCTGATATTCTACGAATCGTTTGCAGTCGGCCGGTGGAGCGTCCAGGCGGTCAGTGAGGTCCATGACAGGAATGAGCCAGCAAGACGACATTATCTACTGTCACTGTGCCAACGCGAGCATCATTCCGCCTCTCACAAAACGAGCGGTGCTGCAACGTCTGTGCACGAGCAACGTAGATTTCCTGGCGGTAGTCGATTTGTGTCGCTGGGCAATTGCTGACGGTATGGACGTTGACAATGTTTCCCAATGCCGCTCCGCACGAATCGCAGCATGTCATCCACGAGCCGTGCGTTGGTTACTCGATGAAGGAGGATTGCCACAGAGCAAGGCCGGGCATGCTGGTCTCATAGCTAACATGCGAGAGTCCGACACGGAGACAGTCCTGGCTAAGCTATTTGCGCACAATGAGGATGAAAGCAGTTCCTGTTCAAGTGGTCGTGTAAGCGCATCTGTGATTCTTTATGAAGGAGACGGGTGTGTGGAGATGACGGCCAAAGACAAGTTCGCGATAGTCAGCGCGTTACTAGCTGAGGGCTGCGACGTTCTCTGCTGCCGTAACTTGACTGGGAGAATCAACACTAACCGAAAAACAATCATCCTGGGCAAGTACGCACGCGATGTTCCGCCGGCCAGCGATGCAGTAGTCTACCGCGACATTACACGATTGGATGCACTAGGTATCGTGGCAGTCGTGCGGCGAATGGAACTTGCTCCACACAGGAAATGGCGTCCATGGTTTCCCGTAATAGACTACGAGCGATGCATCAGCTGCAAACAGTGTTTGAGTTTTTGCTTATTCAATGTTTATGGGCTTGACGATGAGGGCACAGTGCGTGTCAGGAATCCGCAGAACTGTAAGAACAACTGTCCGGCATGCTCACGCGTATGCCCGAAGCTAGCCATTATCTTCCCTAAGTATGATCAAGCCCCAATAAACGGCAGCGATGTACTAGCAGAACACTTATCAGCCGAGCCAGTGCAGGTCGACATGACCGCCTTGATGAAGAAAGGCGTACATTCAGCACTGCGAGAACGGACCGGCAGCAAGAAGCGATTCGCTCCCGGCAACACGACTGACAGAAGCACTGAACAACTGCAGAAGCAACTGGGTATTCCTCAAGAGGTAATTGCACAGATTATGGCCGCACAAGGTGAGTCAACGGATGACTCAGTTGACGGCTCGGATAACGACGCCCTCAACAAAAAGATGATTGCGCCAAGCACGGATTGGGACGTTTAGACAACGCAAAGTAAGTTGATGACAATATGATCCTATCCCTAGCCCATCGCATGTGGCGAACGACGGACAAGCTTCTGCTATGGAAGTTCGCCTACAACTTCGGGTACAAGGGAATGCGTTCGGTTCAGATGTTCAAACGAAGAATCAAGAAAGGCATATACTTTCCACCTTTCTTGTACCTATCGATCATCAATAGCTGCAATCTGCGATGTCGTGGCTGTTGGGTCGATGTGGATTCGTCACCAGCAATGCTCAGCCTGGGCGAGATAAATCGTTTGATCGCGGCAGCCAAACAGCATGGGAACAGCTTCTTTGGCATTCTCGGCGGTGAACCGTTTCTTCACCCTGAACTCCTGGAGATATTCGAGTCCCACCCCGAATGCTACTTTCAGGTTTTTACCAATGGACATCTGATAACCAATGAGCTGGCAATGCGCATGCGACATCTGGGCAATGTCACTCCACTGATAAGTATTGAAGGTCGCGAGGTAACAAGTGATGAGCGGCGCGGACGAAAGAATGTGTACAGCGCGACGATGGAGGGGCTCAAGTGTTGCCTGAAGAATCGGCTAATCACAGGAGTAACCACAAGTGTCTGTGCGAACAACATCGACGATCTGGTTTGCGAATCATGGGTAGATGAATTGATACATTTGGGTGTTCACTATGTCTGGTTCACAACGTACCGGCCGGTTGGCCCTGACCCCGCCACAGAGTTAGCCCTGGGACAGGACGACTTGCTGCGAGTTCGACGATTCGCCATGCATGTGCGAAACACCAAACCACTGGGAGTAGTTGATGCTTACTGGGACGACAAGGGAATGGCACTGTGCCCCGCGGCCGTCGGAATCAGTCACCATATAAGCCCCTGGGGCGATGTTGAACCCTGCCCAGTGATTCAGTTCGCCAAGGACAATATCCGGGACAATGGCAGCGACATCTATGCAACGATCACTGGGTCCCGGTTTCTGGAGGAGTTCCGGCGGATGACCACTAGGGAAACCAGGGGCTGCATCATTCTGGAGCGGCCGGATCTGCTCAAGCAGTTCGCGGAATCAACAGGAGCTCATGATACGACAGCCAGGCAGACGGCGTTTGCAGAACTGGAAGCGATGGCATCGCGATGTAGTCAGCATATCTTGGGAGCGGAGTTACCGGAAGAGAACTGGCTGTATCGGTTCACGAAGAAATACTGGTTTTTTGGGTTTGGAGCCTATTCCTGATCGACTAAGTCAATCGGAGGAAGTAACCACGCATGCTCGATCGCGCATCATCCAAGCGGATGGCACATGTAGATAAAACCGACATCCAGCCAATGGAGCAGGAGAAGGTAGTGCTACCGCCAAAAGTGTCACGACAATACTGTCCAATACAGGACGGCATTCCAGCTGACGGTGCGCTGCGAGATCGGCTGTTGAAGATGGCGGCCAAGCTAGTGGGCGAAAGGAAACCGGTGCCCCCCCTTTCTCTGGCCGAACTGCGAGAGATGGCCGAAGCTATCCGATGCGAAGCCAAAGTAGATTCTGTGTATACAGACTATGTAGCGCTTCTCGTAAGCAACGAGACATGGCGAGAGACGATCTCCGGGATTCCCTACAGCCAACGTCTTCTTCTTCTGCCCAAGTGTCTTCGCGACAGTCGCCGATGCCAGGGTATGATTGATGAGTTCGGTCTGATCTGTGCCCGCTGCGGTGCTTGCGTAATCCACGACCTGACGCAGGAAGCGGAGCGACTTGGTTATTCCGTCCTGATCGCAGAAGGCACGGCCGTGGTCACAGCAATGATCGAATCCAAGCAACTGGAGGCGGTTATCGGTGTCAGTTGCCTGGGAGTGCTGGAAAAGTGTTTTCCACACATGGAGGCCATGTCCATACCGGGCATGGCAATCCCTCTGCTGTACGACGGGTGTATCGATACGCGAACGGATCTTGAGTGGGTTCTGGACGCCATTCACCTGAGTAGTCAATCGCGCATTCCACGAATTGACCTGAGTAAAACAAGAGACGCAGTGCGTCACTGGTTTTTCCCTGAATCACTTGCCGCTGTAATGGGACCTCCCACAGATGAAACGGCCCTCCTGGCTCAGGAATGGCTGGCTCGTGATGGCAAGAGATGGCGTCCTGTTCTTGCAGTCTGCACAGCATTGGCATTGAGTGATTCGCAGCTGCTGCTGCCTCCCAATAACGACTTGAACCTCCGAAAGCTCGCTGTATCTGTCGAGTGTTTTCACAAAGCATCTCTCATTCATGACGACATAGAGGATGATGACAACCTGCGCTACGGCGAACAGACAATGCACACTCAACATGGTGTTCCCTTGGCATTGAACACCGGCGACTATCTGCTGGGAGAAGGATATAGACTGATTTCCGAACTGGATATACCACATCAGCGCAAGTGTGAGATGCTGAGTATTGCGGCAAATGGGCATGTAACACTAAGCCGCGGACAAGGGGCGGAGCTGTGTTGGATGAGAAACGGCAAGCCGTTGGGAACACGCGAAGTGTTGAGTATTTTCAAGAACAAGACATCGCCGGCTTTTGAGGTGGCCCTTCGTTTGGGAGCGGCGTTGCGTGGAGCAAGCGCCGACGTTCATCAGCTGCTTTCGAAGTACAGTGATTCGTTGGGAATCGCTTATCAGATTCATGATGATCTCGTCGATTACTCTGACGCATCTGGGGGTGGAGACCTGCGGCAATTGCGGCTGTCGGTAGTCCTTTCGATTGCCTATCATCGGGCGAAAACGAATGATGCTCGGCAATTGCTCGACGCTGTATATAACGGCCGAATCAGCTTCGAACATGTGGAGACCAATGTACTTGAACTGATCAGAGATGCGAATGTGCTGGAGACCGCAACCGATTTGCGAGAGAGCTACATGGCCCAGGCAATCCGCAGCCTGCGTCCGTTGGAGAACCAAGCACTAAAAGGCCTTTTGCGGCGAGTCATTGGTCGGATATTCGGTGAAAATCTGGCGGAGGGATACTGCCGTGAGCTTGAGAAGAGAGATGTTGCGAGCGGCGAGCCGCGCACCGACAGTGTTGGGTAATTCATATCGCAATGTCATCGATTACATAAACAGTCGATTCACAACAGACGGAGGAGCCTGCGATCGAGCCGGAGCCAGCGACCTCTACTACACAGTTTTTGCTATCGAGTCTCTACTGGCTCTACGTAGGGAAATCAAACATGAACTGCTCATTCCCTACATTCGAGATTTTGGAGCAGGCGATAAGCTGGACTTCGTACACAAGTGCTGCCTGGCACGCTGCTGGGCCTGTTTGGATCTTCAACAAACACAACAGGATGCAGGTCACCGACTATGTGAAAGCATCGAGCGATATCGCGCTGCCGATGGCGGATATGGGCCAAACCCGAAGAGTGATCGCGGCACGATCTACCATACAGTGCTGGCCTTGGATGCCTACGATAACCTCGGAGAGAGATTCGTGCGCCCGGACGGTATAATGGCTTGCGTCGATTCTCTGCGAACGAGTGATGGGGCTTATGCCAACGAAGCGGCTCTGCCAATCGGTAGTACGCCGGCAACGGCAGCCGCAGTGACCATCATGCTACAACTCGGAGAGAAGGTACCAGCCAGTGTCGGGGGATGGCTCACACAACAATGCTCTGATGCTGGAGGGTTTCTGGCGATGCCTATGGCGCCGGTTCCCGATTTACTTTCCACCGCAACAGCATTGCATGCACTATCATGCCTAGAATGCGATTTGCGACCCATATGTGAGCCGTGTCTCAATTTCCTGGACAGCTTGTGGACTGGAAACTCCTTCCGTGGACATGTTGGCTCAGACGACAGTGATTGTGAATATACATATTACGGACTCCTGGCTTTAGGGCACTTGAGTGAGTGAACATGCCGATGCCCGCCAACATTGATGAAGTTCTGCAAGCTACTGTAGAAAAGCTTCTCGCAGCAAGATCAAACGAAGGTTGTTGGCGAGGCCGGCTTTCGAGCAGCGCCCTTTCGACCGCAACATCGGCGTTCTCCCTGCACTTACTCGATGAGGCACGCAGCACAGATGGCCATCGAAAGGTGATCGTCCGGGCAATTAAATGGTTGATCGAACATCAGAATAGTGATGGTGGATGGGGAGATACCATATCAAGCCCGAGCAATGTTAGTACGACCCTGCTTTGTTTAGCCGCCGTCGGCGGAGTCGCGTATGAGACAGAGGATGGCGAGTCCAGCCTCGGCCGGGCACATGACTGGGTACGATCACGAATTGGTGAGCTTACGCCGAAGAGCACAGCTGATGCGGTGAAGCAGGTGTACGGGAAAGACAAGACATTTGCCATTCCCATTTTGACAATGTGCACACTAGCTGGCGTATTTCCCAATAGGAGACAAACATGGCGCGAGATACCGGCGCTTCCGTATGAACTTGCAGCCTTACCTCAGCGATGGTTTCGTCTAATGAAACTTCCTGTCGTCAGTTATGCCCTACCAGCCCTGATCGCCATTGGGCAAGTTCGCGATCATTATCACCGAGCACGGTGCCCAGTACGCCGAGTTGCTCGGAGACTCACTCGCAGACGAACTCTTGGAATTCTCCGAAGCATTCAGCCGTCATCAGGTGGCTTCCTGGAAGCAGCCCCCTTGACCGGCTTCGTGTTGATGAGTATGGCCACGATCGGTCAGAGCGATGGGCCCGTGGCGCGCGAGGCTGCGAGATTTCTGCTGGAGTCGGTGCGAGAGGACGGAAGCTGGCCCATAGATACTGATTTGGCCACTTGGCTTACCACGCTAGCGGTAAACGGCCTTCGATTCGGCCGTGGAACCGCAAGTTGGCCCGCGAAGTCCGAGAGACTGAAGACATTGAACTGGCTGCTGGAGCAGCAATACGGTCAACGGCATCCATATACGGGCGCATCGCCAGGCGGCTGGGCCTGGACGGATCGTCCAGGCGGTGTACCTGACGCGGATGATACCGCTGGGGCGCTGCTGGCACTGAATAAGCTCGTGGCAGGTGCGCCGGGGGATCTGGCTGCCCGAACCGCCAGCGCAGGTAGAGCAGGCGTTGTGTGGTTACTCGATGTTCAGAACAAGGACGGAGGCATACCAACCTTCTGCCGCGGCTGGGGACGCTTTCCCTTCGACCGCAGCAGCCCGGACATCACAGCACACGCCCTGCGAGCTTGGCAAGCATGGAGGAACAAGGTTGATGGACGACTCTCCAGACACATCGACAAAGCAATCGTAAGCGCCCGGCGCTATCTGGTTAAATCACAGCAGACAGACGGACGCTGGATTCCATTATGGTTCGGAAACCAGCTGTCCGAGCATCAGACAAACCCTCTCTATGGAACATCGCGTGTAATATTAGCCGGTGCTAGCAATAGAGAGGAGCTGATCCGGAACACCAAATGGGGGCACGCTATAGACAAAGGGCTTGTGTGGCTGGAGAGGTGTCAGAATGAGGATGGAGGGTGGGGAGGAGATGTTGGCTTAGCTTCATCGATCGAAGAGACGGCCATGGCCGTTGAGGCATTAGCTGCAGCGTCAGCAAACGAATCCACAGTCAAGCCTGAGGCGATTCAGCGTGGATGCAAATGGTTGTCGGAGCGCACAAGGGGCGGAGTGGAGTTCTGCTCAAGTCCGATCGGCCTGTACTTCGCGAGTTTGTGGTATGATGAGCAGCTCTATCCGCTACTTTTCTGCGCCAGCGCGCTCGGCAAGTATCTGAAGTCGATGAATAGATAGCCGTCATGGCGTGCAACGGCCAGACCAACTCACGATACGAACTCGCCTTCGGCTGGAACAAGCGAGAAGCCCTCGCCAATCTTGAACAGAAATCGGCGAGGGCTTCCTTGATGATCTAAACCAAGGCCAAAACTCAGCGTTGGATCTTGTACTTGTTGGCCACCCAATCATTCCTACCAATCCACTTCCTGGCAGCCATATTGAGCTGGTTCTTCGGAATCCAAGTCCCCTTCGGCCACCAGAAGTTCGGATTGCGAGACTCGTGCTCAGACATCCACGAGGAGTGGCCATCGAAGAAAGTGACGACTATGCCAACATCCTTGCCTCGTGAGTGTCGGTAGGAGTACTTTCTGACCGGATCCTCAAACAGAAAGGATCGAAGGTAGCTTCGGTCAGAGTCTCCAACAACGTAAGGTAGAGTCGGCCCTCCCGTCGAGAATGCTCCCCCGTAACCTGCGCGCCAGGAGAGATCGTGGTCGATCTTGCCTTCGTCATCCGTGTACCTTGAGCTATCAGTGAAGAACACCTTCTCGCTTGGCTGACCGATACGATCAACACGAGGAGAATATCCCGAGGGCAAAGTCGCAGCCACCGACAGAAGCCAATCAGCCTCACCAAACGGCCCCCCGCCTTCCCAATACATGAAGTTTCGCACCGTGTTGTAGCTAACCATCCTCTGTGCCCTGAATTGACCGTGGTTTCCGACCGCACCACCAAAGTAGGGCTCCGAGAGTAGTTTGTTCGCTGCACACTCAAAGGCATCTTCCACAAGCACGCGCCAGCGGTCAGCTCGGTTGTCAGGAAGCCCCTTCATACCCATGCTGTAAGCAGCTACAGGACCAGCCCAGTCAAAAATCTGCACCGGCGCCGTGGGGATGAGTTCGTCATCTGTAGCCCGACTAGCGTAGGAACCAAGCAGAGCGCTGCCGGTGGTACCGGGCGATCCGACAAGCCACTCGTTTTCCTCGGTTGCATAAGTGGTTGCCCCTTTTCCGAGGCCGACGGTTGTCGCCTGGCATTTAACGGTCTTGGCTTGATCACGAGCCTTCTTGAGTGAGGGCAGCAGAATAGATATCAGCAGCGCAATAATCGAAACAACGACGAGCAACTCAACAAGGGTAAATGCCAATAGACGCCTCTTGCCGTCGTCTTCACAACGCGATTTCAATGCATTCGTTACCATTTCACCACCTCCGCCGATACACCCGCTATTCCACCCACAATTAGGCAACACCAAGTTTACTCGTCCTCGTCCTGTGAAGCGGTCTTACTTGATCGTCCCGGATTGTGAAAGCGAACCAATGCTCCGCACTCCGGACAATAAGTGGGCTCGTCTTTTCCAAAATGAACATTAAGTATCACATGCGTGCCGTTTGGTTTGTTTGCACAACTCCTGGCATAGCAAACTTCTGTCGGGTAAAGCGTCTTCGTTCCGGTCTTGGGGTTTTTCAGAGGATATGGGCCATCGATATCCTCCAGGGAGAACTTGAACAGTTCACCAGTCTGCGAATCCATAAGGATACGGCTGTTGGCGTCAGCCACCGCGACATCGTCGGGTGAGCCGCCGACCAAGCTGAAGAGAACATACCCAACCAACACTACAGCTACTACAACAGCTACAGCCTTCTTGGCATTATCCGACATGGTCCATCTCTTTCCATGGTGGGTGAGCCAGAAGCTCCCCCCGAGTTTCGAGTACCTTCATTATAGCCCATTGACTGGTCTCAACCAAGCAGACTCCGAGCGTTTTCCGTTCCGAATGAACAGCACAGCATTCGTCATCGCGGCTGAGGTATCCGCAGGTAGCTGACCGGTGAAAGATCAACGCGGGTGACGCCATCTGAGCTCCGTAAGCTGCAACCGGTTATTCTTACTCAGGTGTACACCTCCGTCAAGGATCAGCACGAACAAGCGCGGTCAGGTTGGCCTGTTAGGGCGGGCACAACTCCTATCCATGGGCACAACAAGCCCTTCCCATGCTAATTCCTAACCATGACGAGTATATTCGCCCACGTCGACCGGGGGCATGTTGTTTATGCGTTAAGAAACAAGAAAGCCCGCCCAATCGGCCGGTAGCCAACTGGGCGGGCGAGCAAACGTCAGAAGATGTACGACCCTGTCAACCTATCAGGGGAAGACGATGTCGCTCATCGTGCGCGGCATCAACTGATACCCCCCATCATAGGGAGCAGCATTGTCGTACTGAGTGAAGATACCGATCACTGTTCCAGAAGAGGTTGGAATCGGCTGGCCGACAAGATCCAGATCACCCGTGGCCACTCGAACGATAACTTGGTCGCCACTACCGGTCCAGACATGGTAGTTGCCATAGGCGAAGGTTCCGGTTTCCACGAACTGAACACCTTCGAGCTTGACCAACTCGCTCTCAAAGCCTTCGGCCGTGGCACTGCCGTCCTGGTAGTCGGCAATGGTGGTTGCAGCCGGAGCTGGTACGCCAACGGCGCCGTCCACATTCGGAGTAGTAAAGGGTGCTGCCAACTCAAAGAGACCATAATAGGTGGCGGTAACACCGCCCAGGTCGATCTGATAGCCTTCGGCAACAAGCGCCAGAAGCGGATCGATGACAGCATTCGTACCGAACACGGTAAGACCACCCGTCGCATCCTGAACGTGGATAGTCTTGTTGCTCGGGCTACTGATCAAGTCATAGGTCGACGAGACGACAACGTCGCACAGAAGAATCTCAACACCGGTACCAGCCGCGCGAGCTTCAGCAACCGTGTTGCAGTCGCAGGGGTTCGGCGGGCCGCAGTCTGAACCGTAGCCGAGGAAGGTTCCGCCGGCAGCATCGCAAACAGCCTCAGTAACGACGCTGCACGCAGTTCCTTCGCAACATCCACCAGGAATCAGTGTTATAGAAGAGTTGGCTGCATCCGGAGTGGATGGATCAGCCGGATCACCCATTACATTGAAGTCGTAATCAGTGAGCCCCTCCCAATCATCGGCCAGATTGGTGTCGACGCCATTGGGAATACGCTGAGCATAGTCAAAGCCTGCACCAGACTCGGTAAAGACGACCGGAGCCAGGAAGTAGTAGTGGTCGTTGGCATCGTCGATCGTCGCCACCAGATCGATGGCACCACTGCTTATGGCCGCCATGCTGCTCGCCGTCAGGATTCCATTGCTAGTCGCGACGAGAGCGGTATCAACCAGAGCATAGGTCTGTGAACCGTTCTGGATGTCGTCGGGCTCGCCGTTGGTATTGACTGAATAGGGATCAAAACCAGCGGCCAAAATTGCCTCTGTGCTGACGTCCGGAGTGAAAAGACCGTTCGAGGAAATACCTATGGTCAAGTAGTCCCCGGCTGCCAGTGATCCCATACTGCTGAGATCAAGCCAGAGATTAACTTTCTGGAAATTCGTGCTGTCGGGGTTTCCACCGGTATCACCGTCAACAATGATCAGACTCACACCGGTCAAATCAGCGGCAGCAACGTCGCCGTTGAAGATCTCGATGAACTCATTGCGATCCTTGCCGTTCTCCGAGGACATGATCTCGTTGATCACCAATGAACTAGCTTGCGGCTGCTCGCACTCGGGATCAAGCCCCTCGCACTCAACGCCTTCGCCACGGAAGACACCGAAGTAGACGTTTTCGCAAACGACTTCCTGAGTCTCCTCGCACTCGCCATTGGGCTTGCAGCAAGCACCAACCGGATCGGGAATGCATACGTTCTCCTGGAAGACCGCGAAGTCCGCCAAGTCGACGTCAATGTCCTCATCATAATCCCAAGCCTCGCAGGAGGCGCCGAGTCCAGCACCGGGGCCTGCCAAGCAAGCCTCAAAGGCGTCATAGTCCGGGCAGAGAGTGTCTTCGCCATTCCAGCTACCGCCGATGGCCAAGCACTCAGCTTCAGTCAGATTGCCCTCGCAGGTTCCATCAGGCTTGCAGCAAGCGCCACGCGGAACGCAGGGGAAACCTTCGCAGTCAGTATCGTCACCGAGATACTCGCCACCCATAGTAGCGCAATCGCTGGCGTACTCGACAGTGCAGGCCTCGCCCATGCAACAAGCGCCCCTGGGCCCCATATCGTAGTTGTACTCACCCGGTGTGTTGTTGTAAGTAACGGTCCAGACTTCACCGTCGTTAATCTTCTGCAAGGTAGTGTCATCGGTATCGACGAGGCCCATGTCGCTCAGGAACATACCATCAGCATCACCACCGCGTGCAGCGAAACCGTCGGTAGTCGTGTCGTAAGAGAAGCCCTCGACAAAGATACCGTTGTAGAATAGAGCAATCCCGTCACCACAGCCATTAGCTCCACAGCCGCCACCATTCTGAATGTTGTTGGATTCAAAAGGCAGGAGGACGTCGACATTGGGTACAACAGCAGTACCAACGACCAAGTAACCGTCACTCGGCATAGCGGTCAGTGATGCGCCCAGATCAATAGTCGTATAAAGCGTGTATCCGGAAGTATTGGCATTACCATTGTGCAACTCAATGGTCCAACCTTCCAGGGCGGTGTCAGGAGTGCCGTACAACTCGATGTACTCAGCGTAGTCAGTGCCGGGTACAGCGTACTCAAGCTCGTTGATGACAACATCGACGAGAATGTCACAGTAAGGATCAACGCCACAGGTGGTGTTGTCGTCCCAAAGACCACCTACCTGGAGGCACTCGCACTCACCAAGATCGAGGCAGGTACCGATGGGCAAGCAGCACTTCTTGGCGTCTACTGGCGTACAGGTCATTGCACTGCACTCAGTGCCGATTGAGAAATCCTCGCCGCAGTTGTCGATTAGGCACTGATCCTCAGTCAGCCCTTCTACGCAGGAGCCATCGGGCAGACAGCAAGCACCAAAACACTCTACATCGGTTGAGATGAAGCCTATGTCATCGATGTAGCCAGGGCTACCGAAGTCCCCCTTCGAAGAGGTCTCAACACCGTCGAGGTTACTGGCGCAATCCCAACCGGCATCGTTGTCGTTCTCAAGGGTATCGAGCGGATAAGACCCACCGTCAGTGTAGTAGGCATAAGAGTTGCCGGAGCAGAGTCCTGAGCCGGAGCCATCCTGGCCGAGGTCGACTGCATCGAGAAGCTCACCGTCACCAAAAAGAAGGATCCTGGATGAGCTGGTCAGATACTCATAGCGGCCACTGGGAATACGGATGATGTCCGCTTCAGGCAAGCCCCAAGAGCAACGAAAATCTTCGTCCAGCTCGGGCGCTGAGGCATAGGTGACCGCAAGTATTCTCATTTCCCCTGATGGAATGGAGACCGCACCATTTGTCGTCAGGTTGCCGGCGGTATCGGTTGAGCCGGCATAGTATGCGTCGAGAGCGGTAAGGCTGACGGCCGACGCACTGTAGTTGTAGATCTCGACGTACTGGTAAGTATTGTACGGGAAGGTGCTGGAGTTGTAGCCAATGGTCGGAGTGTGCATCACCTCCGATATGGCCACCTTGTCAGACTGCACAGCCACCTCAACCAAAGCGTTGTCGGAGGTCAGCGGAGCTGCGTCAACTGCGTAGAACTCGAAAGAGTCCAAGCCGGAGTAGGCAGCATTGGGGTGATAGCTGACAGAGTCGCTGCTCAGATCGTAGGGAAGAGCGCCGGAGGTAATCTGAGTGGCGCCATCCCAGAGAGTGCCGTTGGCGGGCAGTGTGTCAATGAAATAGTCGAAGGGGGTATTGTCGCCATTGGCCACCAGAGTGATGGTTTTGTTGGTGTTCATTTGAGTCATGGCGAAGCCATACTCAGCGGCCGGGGGCAAACCACCAGCGGGGGTATTGACAGTGGCCGTAGCAGGAGCGGTAACCGACAGATCGTCGATAACGAAATCGGGCGTCGTGCCCGTTGGAGAGTAGAGACGAAGCTCGATAACCAGCGCTTCCTGACCTGCGGGAATAGTCCAACTGGAAGAGACTTGCTCCCAACCAATACCAGTGGTGTAGCCGGTGTTGCCAGTACCTTCCCCAGCAGAACCCATGTAGGTGTCAATGTCGGAGTTGGTAGCATAGTGAGCCCAGATACGCATCGAAGGGTGAGAGGCGTCAGGAGTGTCATAGGCCCAGAAGCTGGCGGAGACCACATCGTTCTCAGTCAGGTTAGTGATGTAGGCCACATAGGCCTGAGGAGTTGCACCTTCAGGCGATTCGGTCACCTGCAATGCGTGTGACCCCGAGTGTACAGGGACAGTGATGTTCGTTGGGTTGGCTACGTTACCGTAGGAACCGAGAATCGTTCCTGTGCCATCCTCCCAACCGTAGTTTACTGTCTGCTGTGCGAGCGCTGCAGACGGCACAATCAGCAGACCTAATGTCAGTACTGCTCCAATCCATCTCATTGCGTTTCCTCCAATCAAAAGACACTTGCTTTGTTCTTTGTGTCACGTCGTATCGTAGTTATCCGTCACTCCGGCCCGGAGCCGGAACACCAATTACACCTGCCAAAGATTAAGTCATTCTTAAGATTCGATGAGCTACCGGCCAAAAGCATCGACACCGCTAGCCCTATAAAAACGGCAGAGCCACCCTGGCTCTGCCTTATTTTCTTTCTTTCCCTTTCACGATTATCGCGAGATTAAAGGGATTACGCGATGCAATCGTTGTACACGCTGGAAGCGCACGTCGATACCACACCCGGCTGATCGCCGTGCGGCACTCAGGATATTCGGCGAGGAAAGTTCCCAAAGGATCTCCGCTTCGTCGCAGTCAGTTCGAATATGTAAACTAGGCACACAGAGGAGCTTCCTTCACCCTGGTGGCCTCCTGACACTCAGGCTCGACTGAGCCGTCCAATTATAATCACCACGTTCAACCATATCCAGCGAATATTGCACACGGACGACACTGGAGCGAGTTTTTTTGACGAACTGACGGGTAATTGTGCTATAATGAGTAGCACAATCCAGTAGCGGGAGACGATAACTCCTGCAACCACGGAAGGTTAACCAAAAAGCCAGGCCATGCGACACCGCTTCGCGGCAGGTGTCCATAACTATTTCCGGAACGGAGAGAATGCTCCCATGCTTCGCTACCACAGACTTGCAGCAGTCCTGATTGTCGCTCTCGTATTGTCGGTTCAAGGCGACCCGATATTCGCGCAGTTGCGGGTGGCCAACTGGAACGTAACGAACTTCGATGACAACGACCCGCGGATCAACGACTTCAAGACAGCGATCTACGACACATACAATGGGCGGTCAATGGCACCGGATATCCTCATTGGCGAAGAGTTCATCAGCGCCGGAGCAGTATCGGACTTTCTCAGCCTATTGAACAGCGCAACGGGTAGCCCAGGAGATTGGGCAGCCGCACCGTTTATTGACGGCGCTGACACTGATAGCGCCTTCTTCTACCGAACCACAAAGGTGGATTTCCTGGGCGTTACCGTCGTCGCTTACGGTAGTTCCAGCACATCCAACCATCCTCGGAACATCCAACGCTACGATGTGCGACTGATTGGTTTTGACACGCCGGAGGCGACTGTAGCTATCTACGCCAGCCATATGAAGGCAGGGAGCGGAAGCGAAGACGAGGCAAGGCGTTTGATTGAAGCAGAGCGCATTCGCGATGACGCGGAGAGTCTGCCGGCAGGATGGCATTTCATCTTGGGTGCGGATTTGAATATCCAGAGATCCAGCGAGGCGGCATATGTGGAATTGGTCGGATCACAAGCCAACAACGATGGGCGTTTTTACGATCCCATCAAAACACCGGGGACCTGGAACAATAACTACACCTATCGCTTCGTCCACACTCAGGAACCATCCTCAGCAATGGATGACCGACACGACCAGATTCTTCTGTCAGCCAGCCTAATCGATGGCGAAGGTTTCGATTATGATGGTAATCCCAATGTATCCTACAGCACAACCACCTGGAATGACCCTAATCATTCCTACAGAAGTTGGGGGAATGACGGAACTACGTATAACAACCCCATCGCCACGACAAGCAACTCAATGGTGGGGCCGACAATCGCCCAAGCATTGATTAACTCAGTCAATAACAACGGACATCTCCCCGTGTTCCTTGACTTACTAACACCGGATCCGGTGGCGGGAGCGTGCTGCACACCATGTGGTTGTGTTGATTCACTGACAGAGGCAGAGTGCTTGGCAGAGGACGGCGAGTTTCGCGGTGTTGGTGTAATCTGCGGCGAGGAAGTTCCCGCATGCACATTTCCCTCCGGAATGATCTTCAACGAAATACTGATTTCCCACGAAGGGACGCAGGATAGCGAATTCGTGGAGATTGTTGGACAGCCTGGAGACGTCCTTTGCGGCTTGAGTATCGTAGTAATAGAAGGCGAAACGCTGTCCAAAGGACTGGTAAAAAGAATAGTCCCGCTGGATAACTGTGGGGGCGACACCTGCATGCTTGATTCCAACGGTTACTTCGTGGCGGGTGGTGTGAACGGATCGATCGATGCCGATCTTGTGATTGGCAGTGGAACCAATATCTTCGAGAATGGAACGGAAACGCTTATCCTGGTCCGGGACACACAGCTCTCAATCCTGGCGCCCAATAACGATGTAGACAGTGACAATGATGGTATCGCCGATATTGACGCAGAGGTGCTCGGCACGCTCATCGACGCGATGGGCTTCATCGATGACGATTACCCCGGATCTGACAAGATCTACTTCTCGGCCCCGTTCATTGGGCCAGACGGCACAACCGTGCCGGCAGGTGCAACACGCTGCCCTAATGGCGTGGACACGGATACAGTTGAAGACTGGGTACTTCTAAGTCGCGACATGGCGGGGGCGGATGGCGGTGTACCCGTCACTCCAGGCAGCGCCACACCGCCAGCCTGCGGGGGCGATTTTGATGGCGACGGAGACTTCGACCTTATGGACTACGCCGGTATGCAGCGATGCTTTGGGGTTTACTCAGCAGAATGCTCCGCACTGGAGATGGATGGACAGTACGGCATCACCTTATCAGACTACGAGCTGTTCGCCGACCTGTTAGTCGGCCCCTAGCACAACACAAGGTCAACGGATCACGTATCCGCGAGGATACTGCTGAAAATCCGAGTACCCCTCGGCCTCCTTGAGCACGACCGCACCGCGAGGATACCAATAATCCACGCGGTGCGTCTGTTTGCGCGACAGGTGAGACACGTGCCCATCGAAGAAGAGCGCCCGAATCCCACCTCCATGCCTGAAACTGATAGGTATGTTCTTTCCGCCGCTGGGGCTCTGATCACCGTACGCGGTTGAGCCCGACCACCATGCCCCCGAACTACTGAACGCCCCAAAGTTGCTCGGGTTATAATGGTGATCGAAATCCAGATAATCTTCCGCTCTCATATATCTGGTCCCATCGGCCACAGCTATCTTCTCGGATGGATTACCGACTTTGGGAAGCTTGCTTCGGTATTTTCCTATGGTTACCTCCCATGCCCGACCCAAGGGAGTAGGACCAGGAACCTTCTTTATGTAAAACCTCTTGTACACGAGGTTTGTCCCTGGCAACTTGCATGTTCCCAAGTAGGTCTCCGGTTCCCTGTAGCCCCAATACTGGAAATGAGCAGGCATGAGATAGCTGACCGCATTAAAGGCACCGTTAGCCTCTATCTCGTCCTCGAAAATCTTATCATCCGGCGATTGCACATGATCGTCGGGACGATCTGCATAAGCCAATGCCTTGTAACTCACGGACGGGCACCGGTACTCTTCCAGCAACAAACGAAATCTCTTTGCTCGGTGAGCTGGAAGCCTTGACGACGTACTCAGAATCGGAGAAAGCCAATCATAAGTCTGCACAGGTAGGTATGGCCTACTCATACTCATGATGTCCGAATTGAGACATGTCTGCGTGCCTGCCATCCATATACTGAGCCCACTAGTGTTCCTCCCTGGTATCCACTCATCGTGCTCAGAAAAATACGTGTGAAGACCTGTCGAGAATCCCCGCTGATTCGTGCCACATCTAACAGAGCGAGCGTACCCTCGCGCTTTCCTGAGTGAGGGAATAAGCAAAGCAAGCAGAATAGTAATAATGGAAATCACTACAAGTGCTTCCACCAAAGTGAACGCCGGCACACCTCGCCTCGCACACAAGCCACCTCCTCGCATGCTACTCCTCCTGTGATGAAGCACGAACTACAAGGGTCTGCAAGTCAACATAGTGATTCTCTTGAGCCAACGCGCCGCACAACAATGGCCGAAAGCGAGGAGCCACCATGCAAACACCATTCTCAGTACGATGACAAGGGATGAGGGTACGCCTGCCCGTCACTTGGTTTCGCGCCGGTATCATGCCCGCCTCGTCAGCAGTCAGATTGAACGATGCGCCGGTTGACACGCATACATACGGTATTCGATGAGCCAGCAATCTCTCCGAGCGTGCTGAATACACCAACAGAACCAACGCAGCTAATACTACGAGCGCAAAAACCAGTCTTGATCGCCAGAACGCGTTCATGTGAATACCGCCCCCTTAGCTCAAGAACCGCGCCATCGTGCCAAGATATGCTCTAATGGTTTACCATTACTAGCCGGCACAAGCGCCTCTGCAATTGCGTCGTCATTATCTCAACCTAAACCGTCTTAGCAAGAGCCGGAGAGAAGACGCTCGCGAACATGTAGCAACTCAGTGTTGCGAATGCGAACTGTCTTCAACGGAGATGATTGCCCAGATTCAACAACAACGTCACGTTTGTGAATTCCGCAAGATTTGGCCAGATAGGAAACTAAGGCTATATTGGCTTTACCCTTCTCAGGAGGAGCGGCAACCAATATCTTGACCCTGCCGCCCAACAACCCGGCTATCTTGGTGCGCGAAGCCCCTGGAACCACTTTAACGTGTATGATGACATCCCTACCCTCTGCGAAAATGGGACACATGCGAACATCATACTCGGCTGACTGGACTCCGGAAATATCTCTGCCGATGGAGAATCAGGGTATGTAGTGGCCACAGGGCATTTACATCGAGTCGACAAGTGAGGAAGATTACATACCTGGGATCGAACCTGAAGAAATGCGAGACGACAGTATGCACTCACAGTACGAAATCGCAGTGATAGGCTGTGGCAACGCCGCAGAGGGAATAGTTCACGGTCTGTTGCGAAAAATGATCCTCCTCGATGATCGCATCATCGGAGCAGATCCTCACCAGGAACGACGTGATTCGTTTTCGGCAAGATTCAACATTGCCGTAACCGCAGACAACAGAGCTGCGATCAAAAACAGCTACATCATCCTTCTCGCCGTCAAACCTCAACAGTTCCGCGAGGCTTGCTCGCAGTTCAGTGACCTGATGACCACAGATCAAGTGCTTGTCTCCATAATGGCTGGTGTGTCAACCAGGGCTATTGAAGAACAGTTCCCACAAATCGACGCCCGAGTGGTACGAGCTATGCCCAACTTGGCAATGCATGTGGGGGCCGGCATGACTGGCTTGGTAGCTGGACAGAACGCTACAGAGGCAGATTTACTCCGTGCTCAACGGATCTTCGAGGCTGCCGGAAGGTCGCTCGTCTTTGAAGATGAGTCGATGCTGGACGCCGTCACTGCCGTATCAGGCACTGGGCCAGCGTATTTCTACTACTTTTGCGAAGCGATCATCAGGGCAGGTGAGAAAGCAGGCCTATCTCACCAGGCTTCAACGCTTCTGGCCACACAGACTTGCCTGGGGGCAGCCAAGATGATGATCGAGTCTTCAGATACGCCTGAAACTCTGAGGAAGAAAGTGATGTCACCCGGCGGAACGACTGAAGCAGCCGTGAATTCAATGACGGCTGGCAATGTGCAGGACGAGTTGGAGAAGGCTGTACTTGCTGCTTGGCTGAGATCACAGGAACTCGGGCACTAGAGCACGCTCTATGCAAGCGCGGCAGCCGAGCTCCAGTTTTCTTCGGTACACGTCCATTGCCTGCCCCGCGTTTGGATGACTCACGATGTGGGTTCACATTCACCATAAACCTAGCTGCCCACAGGGAGGAATGAGAAATCTGCCTCCACAGCGGCAGATTGCCGGCTGCGGCATAGGATTAGAGAGGAGGAGTGTGTCCTGTGACAACAGGGTGTACTCCACTAAGTGCAGATGGTTGGTGAACGTGTGGACCGCCGAAGGTGTCTGCGATGGCATCTTCGCTGATTGGCAAGGAGAAGCGGATGTTACCCCCCTATCGCCCAGAAGCTTATGTAAACTTCTCAGAAGAAGGCCCCCGGTCGCTGATGCTCGACGCCATTGGGTGCGTTTCCAAGAAGCTGGGACGAACCTACCCGTTAAGAATCGGCGACAAGGAGATAATCACCGAGAAGAAGATCACCTCAATATGCCCGGCCGCCAACGATCAGATAGTGGGCTTGGTGAGCCAAGCGAACAAGAAACAAGCCCAAGAGGCAATTGAGGTCGCGGCAGAAACGTTCAAGACATGGAGCCGCGTTGATTCCGAAGCCCGAGCTCGGATTCTGGTCAAGGCAGCAGCAATCATACGTCGACGCGTTTACGAAATGTCAGCGTGGATGTGCTTTGAGGAAAGCAAGAGCTGGATAGAAGCCTACGCTGACGTATGCGAGACAATCGACTTCCTCGAGTTTTACGCGCGAGAGATGATGCGGCTGGGAGGCGGCCACGCAACAACACCGTTTGCGGGGGAAGAAAATGAGGTCCGTTACATCCCGCTCGGTGTGAACGTTATCATTCCTCCGTGGAATTTCCCTTTGGCTATTTGTGTGGGCATGACAGCGGCAGCTATTGTCACCGGTAACACTGTCGTACTCAAACCGGCAAGCGCAGCGCCCGTCATAGCAGCGAAGTTCGCTGAAATAATGAAGGAAGCCGGCCTGCCAGACGGAGTGCTCAACTTCCTACCTGGAAGTGGAGGAGAAATCGGCGACCTTCTCGTAGAACACCCCAAGACACGCCTGATTGCTTTTACCGGATCCAAAGAGGTCGGCTTGGGTATTTTCGAAAAAGCCGCCAAAGTTGCACCGGGGCAAGTATGGCTTAAGCGCACGATTCTCGAAATGGGAGGCAAGGACTGCATCGTCGTTGATGAGACAGCCGACCTGGAAAAGGCAGCGCAGGGAGTAGTCGCCTCGGCTTTCGGTTTCCAGGGTCAGAAGTGTTCAGCTTGCTCTCGCTTAATAGTCCACGAATCAGTACATGACAGACTGGTTGAACTAGTGGTTGAGGGAGCAAAGAAGCTGACTGTAGGCCATACAGCTAGTCCTGAGAACCTTTTCATGGGCGCCGTCATTGATTCAAACGCCTATAAAACCATCAACGAATACATAAAAGTGGGCAAGACAGAAGGCAAGACACTTCTGGCCGACACTCCCGTGCCCGAGGGAGGATACTTCATTCCCCCAACAATCATTGACAATGTGGATCGCAATGCGCGCATCGCCCAAGAGGAGATATTCGGTCCGGTATTGGCAATCATAAAGGGGAAGGACTTTGACGATTTGCTGGATATCGCAAACGGTACGGAATATGGCCTCACCGGGGCGATTTACTCCAATGTTCGCTCCCGCTTGGAGCGAGCGCGTCACGAATTCCACGTAGGTAACCTTTATTTCAACCGAAAGTGCACCGGAGCACTTGTAGATGTTCAGCCGTTTGGTGGATTTAATATGTCAGGCACCGATTCCAAGGCCGGTGGGCGCGACTACTTGCTGCTCTTTATGCAGGCAAAAACGATTTGCGAAGAGTTCTAGTGAGGCGACTGCAGTAGGCTAAATCCCAACGGGGTGGGGCACATAGCATGTGCTCACCCCGTTTGTGTTTATTTGATGGCAGATACTACTCAACAACCATCTGCCTCAACATCGACGCTTATGACATCCAACTCATGAAGCACGCGAGTATCTAGTTGGTCGTCTTGAGAACTCTCAGCGTCAAGTACAGCAGTGCATTCGCCGTTGCGAATAGCCACTAGGGAAACGCAACGATCAAGCTTATCTTCCACAGTGTCTGCATTGTGAATCTCGTATGAGACAATAACTGTACGTGTCTGGCCGGGCTCCAAAACCAGCTGTGCCGAATCCCACGACTGTGTCGAATCAACCGATTCGCTGAGATGCTCGCGATATAAACGCACATTCACGGTTTCCGTCTCATGCAAGTTTGTGATCTCTGCATTCTGTGTGCACGACCAACCGAAGCTGTTGGTCTCAATATCTGCAGGCAGAAGATCGACCGCGATGTATCCAGACATGTCACAATCGTTCGGCAATTGTTGATCCGTGTTCTCGCACCACGTTCGATACTCGTTTTCCACATCGTCAAGCAGCAGATCACTATCGCAATCCTGCTCAAGAAGTAGCTGCTTGTTTTTAGCGAGCGTGCACTGTAGCTCTCTGTTGTTGGGATCTGCCGCCGCGCGCACGGCATTGGCCGCCAGCTCATCTCTGAGATACCCACAACCATCAATAACGATGCTCGCGACTATTCTGCCATAGCCGTCACGTGGATCAGACAACATCACTGCATCCGCTCTATTGAGAACATTGTACGAGTATTCCATGACGTAGGCATGATCGGTCGAATCGGCTGACACTTGAATTGACACGCTCTGATTGCCAACCCCTTCGCCCTCAGCATCAGCCGAGAGGAAGCTGTGAGCATAGGAGTGATCAGACTCCACTATCAGCTCGGTGATCGGACTATCGTTGGTGAAAACGGTGCCGAGCAACTGCCCACTCGGTCCTTTGATGTTCGAAAGTGAGTCGGCAACAACCGCTGCACTCCTACTGATTTCACTCAAGCTTGCGCCATCTTTACCTACGAATCGTCCAAGCGCCTCAACTGCAGCCGAAAGGTCTTTTACATCATGCTCGACTTCAATCATGTACTTGCCTTGAAATTCCCTTATGCCGACTGAAGAGATGTTCGTTCCCTTTACGGTGATATCCGCTTCTGACAACGATTCGTCAGTAGGATTCAGGCCGAAGCCATAGTGAGATTGAGTGACCAACAGCTCCACAACCACGGTTGCTCGGCCATCGTTTGGAATGGTGTCCCAACTCCATCCAGTTGGCAAGTGGGCGTCAGACACCATCCGCTTTTCCGATTCCCGAACTCCCAGCGGCAGCATGTAACGCTCTGTCTCTGTCCAGCCATTTGTACTCACGTGAGTGAGTACCATTCCGCCGGCGTCGTATTCGATGTCAATGACTGTACCTTTTGAATCGCGCAAAGATACCGGCCATCCAAGATCGTCGACGGACACCCGGATTGGTGCAGATTTACTATTTGCATCCGCAGTCCAGCACTGCAATTCATCTATCCTGCTGTAGAAGCCTTCTGCGTCCTTGGTACCAAAGAACCGCACTGTCTCGCCGGTTCCACCGAATACAGCCTCCATCACTAACGGATCTGCCGAATCCAGGTTGATCACAAACGCGTTGCTTCCCGGTACTTGTTCTGCATTCTCATCGAAGATCGGAGTGCATCCGACGACACCCACATGAACTGCAACAACTAACGCCAGTACAACTTGTGGCATACGTTTTGCCCAACGGTAATTCATGACACGCTGCTTCCAACATCCAATGCCTGATGAAACAAACACATCCATTACTTTGATCGGATGCTGACACAGGGAATGTGAAGCTCAGTGTTTGGGCGCTGCGCAACAAAACAGCCTGCAGACGAAAGTCATGCAGGCTAAGTAGGTCGAGACTGTTTGGTAAATAGCCCTTATTCTTGTTCTTCCTCGCTATCATCGCCACTGGAACTCAGCGAAGGAGAAGGCTTCTGCGCATCACTCTCGTCCGTCGCCCCCGGCGATACTAATACCTCAGCTCTATCCACATGAATGGATATCGCTATCAGCCTCTTATTTCCATTCTCAGTGCGTGCAACCCTCACTGTGCCGGCAGCTCGCTCCCCTGGGCGCAAATCCGCCAGCTTGGCTAGTGCCCCGTTGATGAGAATCTCAGTCTCGTCCTCCACATAGACCTCGAATTTCTCCGTTCGGCTGTGCTTTTCCAGGTAGGTGGTGACGTCGAGGCGCTGCTGCGCCAAATCCACGCGCACTATATCGCCATTAACATCACGAGTGCGGACTTTGTTCTTTCTCTCCTCGCAGCCACTTGAACCTGCCAGGAACCCCAGAGCAACCGTACACATAGATATCCAGAAAGAACCCCTCTCAAACCTGCCAACGCCCGCACGCTTCGTAGGCACTGTCGCCCCTCCTTGAATAAATCCTGTCAAGCCGAATCTAAACAACCCTATGCAGCTCCTGTCTGACATTATAACTCAGCCCCGCAAAACACGGTTTTCAGCACTGGTCCGCCTGCTTGCCACAACGCGTACTCGACACACGAACCAAGCAAGCCTTACTTACCCCACAGCAAAAGCAAAAACAAGTGCATTGCGAGACTTTACCCATACAGAATCGACCGCAGCAAGTCGATAGCTAGTGCCAGTCAGAATGGAAGCGGTTCTACGTAAGACTGTTGAAGTGGATTGCCTCCGTGGAACACTGCCAGGCTTTAACGACGGCAGTCAAGCTCGCTTGAACAATCCAGGCCCGTTCCTGAATGCGCTCAATGCGGGAGGCCTATATGCACCAAACAAGATGCTTAGTTGTGCGTTTCGCGTGCACACTGCGAGATCCTGATGATTGCTGTGGAAACTGTTACACGCGTGACTCGACAGCCATACTCAGTCTGGTCGATACGCTGTCTCAGGATATGGAGCCAATCGATTGGACGACTTTTCATGCCTGGAAAACGGGACGAAAGGCGATACCCAGGGATTCCTTCCTGCTCACCTTTGACGATGTCCTACGCAAGCATACCGAAACCGTCGCCCCAATCCTCGAAACTCGCGGTATCAAAGCGCTGTTCTTCGTTACAACTGCCCCGCTCGTCACCGGACGGCTAACCAGCACGCATCAGTTCCAGACACTACTCGACTTGGTTGAGACGCGACAACTTGAAATGGCAATAGGTCATTGGATGGATCTGAATTGCCCGCTCGACATCTGGACCGAATACGAGAGGACCTATCGCGACAAAGATAATCACAGCCATACTGAGAACGCAGACTACATTCGTCAGTGGGTTTTACAGATGGTGCCCATGGAGGTACGCCGAAGAATGATAGATGATCTGTTCGGTGTGTTCCTGGGCTCATCGCGTGACCATGCACAGCGCACGTGCCTGACAATGGAGGATCTCGCTGACCTGCAATCGCGCGGACACACTGTCGGAAGTCATGGCCATCTGCACGAATCGCTTTCGCGCATGGCGCCTGATCAACAACGACATGATATCACTCGAGCAAGTCGAGTTCTCAACGAAACACTGGGTGAGGCGCTCCGTCCGTTCTCCTATCCTTACGGCGACTTTGATGAATCTGTCACCAGAATATGCCGTGACGTCGGCTTTGCCCAGGGCTTCACAAGAAGAGAAGCCTGGATACGGCGCGGCACCGATGATTTCACCTTAGGTCGTTTTGAGGCAACGTCTACAGAGCGACTAGCCGAGAAACTCTTGGGATGCGTCTCAGCAGTCTAACGATTATCCCCATCTAGCAAGCCACCCAAGATACTACCTTCCCCCTTGCGACTTCCACCAGCTCTTGGAGCACTGGCAATGATTCGGTCCGCAAGTCTACTGAAGGGCAACGATTGCAGCCAAACCCGCCCAGGTCCGGTCATATGCGCAAAGAAAAGGCCCTCACCACCAAACAACGCCGTCTTAATTCCACCTACGTACTTGATGTCGTAGTCAACGCCGGACGTAAACGCCACCAAACAACCAGTGTCCACTCTCAAAGTTTGCCCGGCCTGCAAATCTATTGGAACTATCGTTCCACCAGCGTGAATGAATGCCATTCCGTCTCCTGACAGCCGCTGCAGCATGAAACCCTCGCCGCCGAAAAAGCCGGTGCCTAACTTCTTGGTAAAAGCAATATCCACATCAACCCCACGTGCCGAGCAGAGATATGCATCCTTCTGGCACATGATCGATCCGCCGTACTCGCTCAATTGGAAAGGAATGATCTTTCCTGGATACGGTGCAGCGAAAGCAACTTCCTCACGCTGGCTTGAAACACATGTAAACGTAGTAATAAAGAAACTCTCCCCTGTCAGCACGCGCTTGCCCGCTTTGAACAGAGACCCCAGCAGCCCCCCCTCACCGTGCGGGTCCATACGTGTGTCCATCTCTATGCCGCCACTCATGTAGCACATAGCGCCAGCTTCAGCTAACACACCCTCGCCAGGGTCAAGAGTAATGACAACCATTTGCATGTCGTCACCGAGAAGCTCGTAATCAACTACGTCTGCGGGCATATTACCTACCTCCAAAGAACCGCATATTTCCCGATAACATTGTAACGATATGGCGACTCTGACAAAAGCATTTGCAGGAATCGTGGCTATTCGCAGCCATTCGGCAATTCGTGCCTCTCTGAACCTTGGGATAGTTTACCGTATATGCTGGCGTAGAGCAGTGCAGCGAACATCCCCATTACGAAAGCCGCCGCCCAAAGCCACTCTCCACCCCACCATTCCATCGCTATCCCTCCAAGTGGCGCAGCAATCGTGTTTGCTCCTGAGAATGCTGTTGTGAAAACACCCATATAGCGTGCGCGCAACTGCACAGGAGCCATATCTGAAACGACTGAAGACATCAACGGAGCGGCCATCATTTCGCCACACGTCCAGACTACGACGGTACCAGCATACATCCAAGCTCCCTCAACCAACCCGATCAATCCGAAGCCGACTGCATTGATCACTGTGGCCAACACGATAACGGCACCTCGATTGAACCGAACAATCAAACTGGTCATCGGAAGCTGGAAGAACGCTATCATGGCGCCGTTAATCGCTAGAATGCGGCCGTATCCGGCCTTATCGATTCCCTGCATCTTCAAATAGAGAGGCATTGTGGACATCGATTGCATGAAGACCATAGCCACGCACAATGTGGCCGCACACAGTATGACGAAAGTCCGATCCCGCAGAATGTGGGCGGCAGCGTCCCAAGCAGACACTTGCTTCTCGGCCTGACTGTCACCGCAACGAATCGCCGGCGGTTTGGTCTCGTCAATGAACAGCACAACGACCAATCCGTAACAGGCTGCCGTGAGCGCGTCGGCCCAAAACAGCCATCTGAATGAAACCCACTGCAAGACTGTGCCACCAACAACTGGAGCTATGCTAAATCCCAAGTTGATGGCAACGTACATCAAACCGTATGCGTGCGGTCGTCGCTCAGAATCAACAACGTCGGCAATCATGGCCGAGCAGGCCGGCCGATACATCTCTGCGATAAAAGCCAGTAGGATCGTACATATAAGCACTCCACTCAGTGTTGTTTGCAGCGATAGCACTACGAGCAGCAAGGCTCCGCCAAACAATGAGCAGAGCATGACGACACGCCGACCAATGACGTCTGCTAACTGTCCTCCTATCAATGCGGCCCCAAGTGAGCCGAATCCATAGGCGCCCATACACACCGTGGCCTCCCGGATAGTTAATCCGAGTTCATCCGTCAGCCAAAGCGTCAGAAAGACAACCAGAAAAGTTCCGGCACGGTTGATCAGAGTCCCCAGACACAAGATGTGCACGGCACGAGGAAGAGCGGAATACTCTCTGGCTAATCTTACCATTGACATGATACGTACAACTGCAACAGCGAACACTGGAACACATGCGCTTAGCCGGCTTCGAGCCCAATGCTACCATTCAGCTGAGGTCTTGGCGATAGACGAAGTAAACATGATACTGGCCACATGCTTGGAACACTTAGCATCAACTTCAGTGTGCGGTGTATCAGGTGCTCAGCGTGCATAAGCTAGTTTGTTATGAGTTCACAGTGTCCAGCGATCAGCGTAGCGGAAGCCAAGTCACTGGACGTGCGATCAATCGAATATTACTCGCGCACTATCGCGAGCAAGAGATACTGCTGCAACGTCAGGACTTCCACATGTGCTCTGAATTTCGCTAATACTCAATCGGGGCCGAGAACGCGCAGACTGTAAAACGGTACTTCTTCTATTCGACGTGGACTACTAAGCCCCAAGACAATGCCAAAGCGAAGTGCGTTGCCAGTTCCTCCCCTCCTCAGCAAACTGCAATCTGCTAACTGTTTCAGGGAATCCTGGTTTTGAAAGCTTCAGTTTCGCGATGTCATTTCCAGCCCGCCCCCAAAAGTCCCCCAATCACATTGCGATAGTAAAAACACATGAGACAAGATAGAGTATGCTTCTAATTGGTACGACAGCCCCTCTTAATGCGTTAATATTGTCTGCCGAATCGGAGTCACATTGAAATGAAGCACGATGGAGGCCAATAGCAGTTGAGCGATGACATCGCTCGTGAGATGCCCAATTCGCTGAATGGCGGTCAAGCTGCATGAACGCTTCTATAGCCGCAGAGTAGCTACTGGCCTACTCAACACTATCGCCGTGATTCTCCTGGTCAGCTATCAACCCCCTCGCTTTTGTGCGCTTTGTCATCGCAGCACAACATAACCCACGAGACGAATACGCCCAACAACAAATACTCCTCCATGTCTGCGCAACTTCGCAGCCGGTCGGAGATGATGAGCACCCGGCTTCCATCTAAGTTTCATCGTTGTCCAGCTGGTCGCGCAAGACTACGATGGGAGTATCAATCACTAGCCGAGACAATCAAAAGCGAGGTGCTCAGGTGAATGGAAGATGGCTACTTACCATCCTCATAGTCGTTGCCCTTGTTGCAGGCGCAGTCACCGGACAACTACTGCACGATCCAGAATTCAATCCTGTTGATGTCAACTGCGTCCACAAACACATCCAGGTCCTTCAGACTTTCGACTTCATCGGCACCACAGTGTTCATGGGACTACTTAAGATGCTGATCATCCCCTTGATCGCGTCCAGCATAATCGTCGGAGTAACGAGTGTTGGTGATTTCTCTAAACTAGGGCGAATGGGGATCCGCACCATCGTATACTACTTCGCAACAATGGTCATCGCAGTAGTCATCGGCTTGATTGTGGTGACTGCCATGAAACCGGGCGCAGAGATGACCGCAGCGGCGCAATCGCTGCCTGACACAATGTACCAGCCTGATGAAAACGTAGCATCAACTGCATCCGGCGGCCTGGCGGGAGTTACCAGGAATCTTGTCTCGCAGATCATCCCCACGAACATCGTTGCCGCTATGGCCGAGGGGCAAGTACTCGGTGTAATCTCGTTCTCCATCTTCTTTGGAGTGGTTGTTACGCTCATCGGCGACAAGGGTACAGTGATAGTTGCATTCTTTAATGCTGTATTCGAAGTCCTTATGAAGATGGTTCACACCATCATGTGGATAGCGCCGCTCGGTGTCTTTGCACTGCTTGCTTGGTCCATCGCTCGTATCGGACTGGGAGTGTTTACTAGTGCCATTGGTAAATACATGATAGCCGTTGTCTCTGGGCTTCTCATACACGGGCTATTGGTCCTTCCGCTAGTCCTTCTTGTCTTCTGTAAAACCAACCCTTACTCGTTTATGAGTAAAATGCGGCAAGCCCTGATGACTGCTTTGGCCACCGATAGCTCTTCAGCCACATTGCCCGTAACCATGGATTGCGCCACTGGGGCAGGGCAGGTCAGCAAGAAGGTCGCCGGGTTCGTCTTACCACTAGGTTCAACGATCAACATGGACGGAACCGCTCTCTATGAGGCTGTAGCCGTCGTGTTTATGGCACAGGCTTTCGGCATCGAACTCACGATGGCGCAATTGGCTATTGTTGCAGTAACAGCTACTCTTGCCGCCGTAGGAGCTGCCAGTATTCCAAGTGCCGGGCTAGTGACTATGGTAATAGTTGTAGACGCAGTAAACAGCAATTTGGCTTTGTCCGGGCAACCCATTATCCCACTGGCCGCCATTGGCCTAATTATTGGAGTAGACCGCCTTCTGGATATGCTCCGCACAACCGTCAATGTGTGGGGAGACGCTGTTGGAGCCAAGATCATAGATTCTCTTGATACGGATCAATGAGAAACCGATTCGGCCAAGATGACACAAGGTTTTCTCCGAAGCAATCGCTGTTCTGACCTGAAGTCGCATTTGCCAATCAACACAATACCGTGGTGAAGAAGTCCAAAGCGGCGTTGCTGGTGTGCCAACGCAATGCCTGCCAAGTGCAAGTGTCGCCCTTGATCACTCAATACGCGGTCGATCTCGTCGGGACAGTTTCCTTTACGAAAGAAGGCAGATTGTATCTGCAGTGTGTCCGGAACCATGCCAGTGTGTAATCTGTTTAGGAAAATTCTAATCTGCCACTCGAAAGACCTGAACGAGTTTGTATCGACGATTACCAATCAGTATATTAAACATAATATCCACAATGCTCGATGAAGTTTGTGGAGGTAATCATCGATGAGCCGAAGCCGGGCTCGCGCAGTACACGCACCTCAGGCGATAATCAGATGAAGGAGTCACATCAATGATGTGCAATCTTGAAACGCGAATGACCGTCTCCTTGTTAGTATTAGTCTGTGCCCTTTGCGCTCGACAGACCTCCGCACAGCAATTACCGATTTCAGACGCGCAGTTGCGGGAGTATTCCACACCGTTGGCACTTGATCATGCTGACCGGATCACCGGCGCCGAAAACGTACCTCTCACCCAAGTAGCCGAGGTCGACTTGAAGGCAGTCGCAGAAGAAGATGAACAACGGAAAACCGAGGGACTCCCTCAACGCTTTGCCATCGCCAATCAGGTCAGTTTGACTGCCAAGTCAGCCGGACAGTGGGAGTTACTCGACAACGACATGGCCGTCTGGAGGTTGAGAGTAGGTTCAGAAAATGCCAAATCACTGAACTTAGGGTTTTCCAAGTACTACATGCCTCAACACGGTCGCATGTTCATTTATTCAGCGGACCTCAAACACATACAGGGACCGTTCACCAACGCCGACAACGCTGAACACGGTGAACTTTGGACACCCGTCATACTTGGCAATGAGGCCATCATCGAAGTATCTCTGCCAGCAGGCTCCAAAGACGAGCTTGGATTGGAGCTTACATCAATCAATGTAGGATATCGCTTCTTTGGGGAAGAAGAAGATCTTCGTTCCGGATCCTGCAATATTGATGTTGTCTGCCCGCAGGGCGATAGCTGGCGTGATGAGATTCCAGCAGTCGGCGTATATACCGTCTCCGGTGTGTGGACATGCAGTGGATCACTAGTCAACAACACCGCTCAGGATCAAACACCGTATTTTCTGACAGCTTATCACTGCAGCGTCACCAGCTCGAATGATCAAAGTGTTGTTGTCTACTGGAATTTCGAAACGTCGATATGCGGCGAAGAGCCCGATGGATCTCTTGATAACTACCAAACCGGGACGATCTTCCGTGCAGCCTACAGCTCTTCAGACTTCACACTCCTCGAAATGGAAGAGGATCCCGACCCTGGCCTGGGATTGACTTATGTGGGGTGGGACCGCAGCGGAACTGACGCCACCAGCGCTGTCGGCATCCATCATCCGAATACTGATGAGAAAAGGATTAGCCTGGAGAATGACCCCACAACAACCACGAGCTACTATGGCACAAGTACACCAGGAAACGGAACTCACGTACGAATAACTGATTGGGATTTGGGAACAACCGAAGGGGGCTCATCAGGATCTCCTCTTTTCAACCAGAATCACCACGTCATCGGGCAATTGCATGGCGGCGACGCGGCATGCGGAAATAATGAATCCGACTGGTACGGAAAGTTCTCGGTATCCTGGACAGGCGGTGGAACTTCGTCGTCAAGATTGAGTGATTGGCTGGATCCGCTGGCGAGCGGTGCCGTTACTCTCGACACCTTCAATCCTTGGGCCATCGGTATTAAAGTGACTCCCGCTGGCGATCTGGATGCCTCCGGCGACCCTGGCGGACCATTTTCTCCAGCAAGCATTGCCTACACGTTGCAGAATCAGGGCACCTCACCGATCAGCTACTCTATTACAGCCACTGCCTCGTGGATCTCGATAACGAACGCGACTGGAAACCTGGCGGCCGGTGCCACAACAATTGCAACAGTCTCCATTAATAGCAACGCCGACTCTTTGGGTGTAGGCGAATACTCTGATACTATATCCTTCATTAACAACACGAATCACGAAGGTGACACAACGAGATCAGTCGACCTCCAGGTAGGTGGCCCGCAACTTGTTCACTCCTTCACGTTTGACTCGGATCCCGGTTGGACAACTCAAGGTGATTGGGGTTTTGGAGAACCGACGGGACAGGGGGGAGATTACGGCTATGCTGACCCGGATTCAGGCTACACCGGCTCCAACGTGTACGGATACAATCTCAACGGAGATTATTCAAGCGGCATGGTCGAGCGCCATCTGACCAGCACAGCAGTGGACTGTTCAACCCTTCAAGATACGACATTAGTGTTCTACCGCTGGCTTGGCGTCGAACGCAGCAGGTTTGACCACGCGTATGTCCGCGTAAGCAACAATGGAACTAACTGGACCACCATATGGTCTAACCCCGATTCCCACATTGAGGACTCATCCTGGTCGAGGCAGGAGTATGACATATCCGCCACAGCCGATGGACAAGCAACTGTCTACTTGCGATGGACCATGGGATCCACGGATGACAGTTGGCAGTTCTGTGGCTGGAACATCGACGATGTCGAAATCTGGGGAACCGCAACCAGTACATGTTATGATGGCATACTCAACCAAGGAGAAACACGTATTGATTGCGGTGGTCCCTGCCCCGCATGCGAATGCACTGTCGACTCCAGCTGCTCAGATAATCAATATTGCACTGGCATCGAAACCTGCAACGCATTTGGCCAATGTGCTGCTGGGCAACAGCCATGTACCGGCGCACAATGGTGCTATGAAGACGAAGATTCCTGCATGAACTACGGCACGAGCGATTGCGACAGCGATGGCGATGTTGACCTAGACGATTTCGCCCTCTTCCAGATCTGCTTCGGTGAATTAGGAATAGGACCGTGCGAAGCGGCAAACCTCAATGGCGACGGGCTGATCGATCTCAATGACTATACTGCCCTGGCAAATGACCTGGTAGGGCCACAGTAGCCCTGGAGTTTGTTTCGTCCACGATTCGGAAACCCCTCAGACGACATACCCCCGGTCGTCTGGGAGCGCGCACTCTCTATTAAACACCAAGCTGGCTTACCGAACACTTGCACGACAGGTTGTCATTGGCCCAACAGAAGACACATCAGTAATCCACCTCTGCCCCGTCCGGTTGCACAACAATGACCCTACACTCGGGCAATGCACTGATAAACGCCTTGCCATAGTGCTTGCTAACCACACGCGGGTCGAGTATCGCCACAATCCCTTTGTCCGTCTTTCTCCTAATGAGTCTGCCAAAACCCTGCTTGAACTTCAGTATCGCCTCCGGCAATTGATAATCCATAAACGGATTACCGCCTTCACGACGAATCCGTTCGATTCTCGCCTCGACAGTCGGACGATCAGGCACGGCAAAAGGAAGACGAGTAATAACGATGTTGGAAAGAGCCTCACCCGGTACATCTACTCCCGTCCAAAAACTGTCCGTGCCGAAGATCACGCTCCGCGTGTTCTCACGAAAAGCGTCAAGCATCGCCGATCGCGGCACACCTTGCCCCTGCGCCAGAACATCGATGTCCATATCAACGAAGAACTTACTCAGCTCCGCATGACACTTGTTGAGCAGTTCGTAACCCGTGAATAGCACAAATGCCCGACCGTCAGTCATCCTAATGTACTTCTCGATAGCTCCGCAAAGTGCTCTGACGAATTCAATTCCGCGGTCTGAATCCGGCATGCCAGCTTCGATATAAACCTCCACTTGCCTTGAGTAGTCAAACGGAGAACCCAACTCGCTCTGCATGGGGTCTTCCAAACCCAACCGGGAACGGATGTATCCGAAGTCATCGCCAGGCTTTGTGCACAGTGTGGCACTGGTCATCACTGCAGCGGAAACAGTCCTAAAAAGGGAATCGTTCAACACACCAGAGACATCGATTGGGCGAGCATTGAGCTTGATCGAGGGGCCTCTTCGACAATCAACATCCATCCAATAGACCCAATCACTCTTCTCTCGTCCAAGCACGCTCTCCAGCGCATCCGCACACGCAATCACTCGCTCCAAATTCGAATTGATCTCAAAACGATCCTCCTCCTCCTCAACCTCACTTCGCAGAGTCTTCAGTTGCCGGTGCAGATCATGCAATGCCGGCGTAAGGTCATTCTTCACTGGCGGACCATCAACAAGACGACCGTTTTGCCTGCCCCTTTCCTGATGCCATCGTGCCAGATAATCAAAGAAACGCGTCATGACCTCTCGTGTGTTGCTCACTGTCTTGATCACGTCGTCTGCATGGAAACCGGCCAGCAAACCCCTGTTTGTGCGATGATTATACAATCGATTCAATAGGTAGCGTATTTGAGAGCTGCTGATACTCACGCCAAAGTGATCGCCTGCAACTTGTTCGATGGTGTGTGCCTCATCCAAAACAACATAATCATAATCAGGCAGAATAGATGCTCCTGATGCACGAACGGCCAAGTCAGAGAAAAACAACGCATGGTTCACTATCAGCAGCTTGGCATTACGCGTACGGCGCCGCGACTGTTGATAGAAACACTTATCGTAGTAGGCACAACGTCGCCCCATGCAATTGCCATGTTCACTCCTCACTCGTTCCCACACCTCGGGGTGTGGCTCGAAAGGCATGTCCGCCAATGAGCCATCTGTCGTCGTATACGCCCACTCCTCAACATCCCACAATTGCTCCAGGTGACTTCCCGTATCGAATAGGGTTTCCTGTCTCTTGCTGGCAGCAGCAAGCCGTCTCAAGCCAACATAGTTGCCGCGCCCCTTGACCAGTACGGCGGCAAACTCCTCCGGCATCACTGACTGCAATAAAGGAATATCCTTATTGAGCAATTGCTCCTGCAGGGCAATCGTATGAGTACTAATGACGACACGATCACCGTGCTCGGTCACTCGCTCCAATGCCGGCAGCAAGTAAGCGAAGCTCTTTCCGACTCCCGTACCTGCCTCAACCAGCAAATGGCGGCGATTATCAAACGCCTCCGACACCAGCTCCGCCATGCGAATCTGTTGTGGCCGAACCTCAAAGTGCCGCAACTTCCGCGCAATAACGCCATCGGGAGATAGCATCTCAATCGCATTCATAAACCACACAGCCTCCGCAGTCGCCCATAGACAACCTGACCGATCTACACTTTCAGCAAACGACCATCGTCGTACAACCAGCATTCACCAAGCAAAATGACGCTGCTGCTGCACAATCGTATTACTTCTACTATTCTACTCGCTTGATGCACCGCCATGAACTTCACGGAAAAACTGATAATGTTTGGAACAAACGAAGCCCTGCTCCTGACACACCTGGCAGTCTCTGGCGCTATACTACTAATCACTGCCCGCTTCGGGCGCGCATGGCTAACCGCATTCATCGTAGTTTGCACGCTGCTCATGAATCTGGCAGTTCAAAAAAGCATGACCGTCTTCGGAATGCCCATCACCGGGGGAAACGTTCTTTTTGCGACGGTGTTTCTTGCTAATGACGTCCTCAACGAGCACTTCGGCCGAAAAGCTGCGCGCCAAGCAGTGTTGATCGGCTTCTCTTCAGGCCTCATTGTTGTCGTCATGATGCAGATCATCCTCCGCTACGCGGTCAACGAATACGACCTCGCTCAGTCCCATTTGGAATTCCTGTTTGACATCCGGGCCTATCCCCGAATCGTTGCCGCCTCAATGGTCAGCTACCTCCTTGCTCAACTGCTTGACGTCTCAATGTACCAATGGATTCATGCAAAGACCGGCACCAATCACATGCTCTGGCTACGCAGTAATGCCTCAACATGGGTGTCACAAGCGTTCGATACCGTGTTCTTTACTACGGCGGGATTAGTGGGAACAGTGATCAGGTCCTGGGACGCGTGGTTTAGCGCCATCCTCTTCGCCTACGTCATCAAGATTCTTCTCGCGGCGCTGGATACAGGATTTCTCTACCTAACCACACTGAAACCACTTTTGCCATCCGGTTCCATCCGTCGTGTTCAGAGATCCTCCCAACCCATTACATTCGCCGACTAGGTTTTGGCCAACCATCCTTCACAAACCGGCCGTTCCTGGCGATCACTTTGCCATCAACCTCAATACACCCTCCTGGCCTCATGTCGCAAACCATATCCCAGTGCAACGCACTAACGTTCTTTCCGCCACTGGCCGGGTAGGCACTCCCAATCGCCGCGTGAAACGTTCCCCCTATTTTCTCATCAAACAACGTATTCTTCGTATACCGCTTGATAGAGTAATTGGTTCCGATGGCTATCTCACCGAGGATTCTCGCGCCCTTGTCTTGATCCATCATCTTGAAGAGGTAGTCCTCGTTCTTCGTCGCCGAGGCATCCACTACCTTCCCGTTCTTAAAAACCAACACAACATCCGTAACCTCTCGACCCCCGTATACTGCTGGAAAATCAAACTTCACAACTCCACGAGTTGCATTCTCAATCGGACCAGTAAACACCTCTCCATCAGGGAAATTATCGCTTCCATAACAGTTGATCCATTTGCGGCCCTCGATTCCCAACGTCAGATCCGTTCCGCTCTTGGATACAAACCGGATTTCTTTCGCTTTGTCCAGGAAGTCACATACTCGCTGCTGCGCTGTGCGAACTTTGCGCCACGCTGCTGCCGGATTGGGTAAATGCAGAAGCCCTGCCCTGAACACGAAATCCGCATAATCTGAAAGAGACATGTCCGCATCCTGCGCCGAAGCTTGACATGGAAACATTGTCCCTACCCAACGCATTGCCTTTCTACCACTCAATGATGTTCGCCGCATGAACGTATCTAGGATCGGTTTGCGAGCCTTACTACGCAACTGCTGCGCCTTGGGATCGACATTGGTCATTGCCCTCGTGTTCACGGACGCCCACAACACAAGCAAGCAATCGGCTGTCTCCATATCCAACTTATCCGAAGGAGATATGAACGTTAGTTGCTTGCCCTTTCCCAATTTACACAGCAACTCCTCCAACTCTTCCGGATAACAACGCAAGACCGGATGCGCCCCCGCTTTAAGCAGCCGCTTGGTGACAGCAATGGTCAACGGCTCAGCGACAAATGGAGCCTTGACCACGACAACATCTCCCTCCTTCACATCAAGCGAGTAGTCCACCAACACATCGGCGAGCTTGTCAAACCTCGGATCGTACACTGCACTAACCCTCCCAACACCACACAACTCACGCTGGACAATCAGGTCCACCCTTGAAACACGCCTGCGTAACCTAGCACCTGCTCGCTGGATTGACCACTTCTAACCCACGTCGCTTTGCCAGGACTATCGCAACTGATACACTACCTTGGATGGCCCCGTCAGAGGGTGCCCAATCGGTACGAAGTGCGGAGGCAATGCATATGCACGAAAGGTTTTCTGATAGAGCGCGACACGCAATGGCCCTGGCAAACAGAGAGGCGGGAACGCTCGGGCATGCCTATATCGCGCCAGCCCACATCATGCTCGGTCTTATTGCCGAAGGACACTGCGTGGCAACCGAAGCACTTAAGATACTCGATGTAGACCTTGGTCAACTGCGAGACAAAGTCGCTCAAAGACTCGGACCCGGATCAGACCCGAAATCAGTCGGCTGCCGCGCGCAAACAAAAGAGACCAAAGAAGTAATAGCCCTGGCCGTGAAGGAAGCCCGAAAACTGGGACACCACTACGTCGGAACGGAGCATCTTGCCCTCGCCCTTCTTGCGTGTGAGCAGAGCATACCCTCGCTTGTGTTGCACGAACACGGCGTCGAAATGCCTGCACTGCGAGAGAAAGTACTCGCGATGCTCCACTCCAGCGTCAATGCCGACCACGACCTGGCCCACTCAAGGCATGGAGATTTCGAGTGGATCCACCAACAGGAGCTGGCCAAGGCCTTCAGATCGCCAGGTTTCTGGCACACTCTCGTTCTGGCAGTCGATTCCGCCAACCGACTTGGAGCGGGTGAAATCGAACCACAACACCTGTTACTCGCTCTTCTGCGCGATAACAATGGGCTTGTATGCCAACTCCTTGCGGAAAAAGGAGTGACTGTGGATTGGGTTAGAGAGAGGTTGTCCGCTCAGTTGTCAGTTGCATAGAATGCGCAAACATCAGTACTGAATACGGCTGTGCGCTTATAGGACTTGCCTACGATCAAGGAGCAATACTTATAGGCCGATGTCGGAGTTAGATCTTTACCGACAAGCCTCTATAGGTAATACAGACATGAACCTGACCACGTCAAAATTCCTGTGTTCCTCTCTAATGGCCCTAGTCAGCTGCGCTGGCTGTGGCTTTGACTCAGCCCTGCTCCATACTATTGCCTCACTAGGCGGTAGTACTGCCGGTGAACGAGGAAACGCACAAGTAATCTTCATCAACAACACACCCAACAGGGCGATCTTCACATTTGGAACCTACGACGAGTTCGACCGCGATACTGTCCCAAACCTCACCCAATTCAGCTCAGCTGAGTCAACACAAGATCTTGAAGGTAACAGTCAAGTCGGCCCGCTGGATATCGAGTGTGCTCGCGTGTTCTCAGTCGGCGGACAAGGACTCCTCTCTCGTATCAACTCCAACCTTGACGAAGAAGATTACGACTCAACTCCCTTGGTCAGCGGTGTTTATTTCTCCTCCAGTTCCGCCACAAGCGATGACGCCGATCAGCCGACCGCCGGAACAGCTGCCGCTCTCGACGCCTTTATTGGTGTGGATTTCGAGTGTGGCTCAATGCTAATCTACCGCTTCGAGACAAACGACCTTGGACCGGAAGAGTTCAAAGTGGAACTGACCGTTATCCCAGCGGAAAGTACCCGCGGCACCTAACCCGCTGTCCTTTGAAGCTCGGGAAACACATTCTCTATCACCGACTATGTGGACAATCGAGCGAGGAGGGTCCCCAACCGCAACGGGCATTCGACCGATTCCACAAGGCATGATTACACAGCCCTTCTAATCTGTGCGCTACGTCAGCGCCGACTCGCGCACAGGCGAAGCTGCCTGTTTATCGGTCACCAGATCTCCAATCACATCATCGGTTCAGGTATACTCCAGACACACTTTTGCAGCTTCCACAATACACAAAACATGCATTCTGCTTTTGTTAACAGGATTATCTATGTTAACATAGCCGATTGCACTGAAACAGGAACGTCAAAGACTTGGCATCGGCGGCATTTGGAATTCGAGTATCGTTTTTCGCTAAACTCCAGCACCGCCGATACCGCAGCGAAGCGACGCAGATCGCTCCATGGGAAAGACCTCAGCATGTTTTCAGACTTCATCCGCTTGCCGAAACTCTCGTACTTCATTGCGCTAATCGTTGGCCTAACACTAACGGCCTCAACGCTCGCCACCCTAAACAGCGGTGACATTGCCATCATCGGATATCAGGCCGACAACCCCGACGGCATCGCTTTTGTCGTGCTTCAACCTGTTGCCGCCGGCGAGATCATACGCTTCACCGACTCCGGATGGACCACAAGCGGTTCCTTCCGCGCGAATGAGGGAGGAATAGCATTCACCGCTACCGACACACTCACGCCGGGGACCGTCATAACTCGTTCGTCACCATTCAGTTCGGGAGAGTGGACTTCCAGCCCGTCGGGTGTTGGAAGCGGCGAGATAGCTCTCTCGGTCTCGGGTGACCAGATAATAGTCTTCCAGGGAAATGCCTCATCGCCAGATTTCGTGTACGCAATACACGCTGGAAGCAGCTGGGGAAACGCCACCAGTTCCAATACGACGGCGATTCCAACTGGACTCACCGATGGATCAACTGCGGTGTGCATAGGTAATGTCGACAATGGCTACTACTCCGGCTCCACTCAAGGAACCGCACAGCAATTACTCTCTGCCATCGGAAACAGTAATAACTGGACCACAAGCGATTCGATCCAAAGTTGGCCGACTTGGAATTTCATTATGGACGGTCAAACACTGCCATCCATAAGTGATGTCTCCATCTCCGGTTCAACCTTCGACGAGGGCGATCCTGCGACAGTGACCACAACCCTATCGGAAACTCCGGAATCAGGATCACCGGCGACGGTAAACCTATCCTGCGGTGCATTCAGCGTCACACCTATAAGCGTACAGATCGCCTTTCCAAACGATAGCGTTGCCACACCCGTAACTCTGCAGCATGCCGGAACTTTCTCCATTGCCGCGTCTGCCGTTAGTGCCTGCCAAGGCTCGGCCACGTCTGCAACCTTCTCCGTCGAGGGCGCAACCACTCCTGCTCCGCCAACCGTTTTCGCGGGAAGCGACCGCACAGTAACGCTCACAACAACATCTATCACTGAGCAGATGACGGGAGCGACCGTCACGGATCCAAACGGGCTATCAGGAGTCAACTACGCCTGGACGCCGTCATCTGGCACAGGCATATCGTCATGGGTAAACCAAACCGGAATCGCCTACTCAACGGCATCCCCAGCTTCAGCAGAGGTAACCTTCAACGCGATCGGCGTCTACACATTCACTTTAACCGCTACAGACCCCGACACCCTCTTTGATACCGATCAGGTAACAATAACTGTCATAGGAGCCCCTGTAGGAGATGAGTATGACCCTCCGGCCTCCTACTATGATCCGGCTCGACCAGGAGGATCATGGTACACCGGCAATACCCTCAGAAACGCACTTGAAGGCATCATTGATAACCATGTCTACAGGTCCTACAACTCCGTGACGTCTGCAGCAGCAATCCTCGACCAGGATCCGAATAACCCGAATAACATTATTCTCATCTACACAGGAGAGTCCGTAAGTAACGATTGGGACGGCACATGGAACAGAGAGCACATGTGGCCAGATAGTCGAAACTCCAACGCCAATGACCTCTTCAACATCCGGCCATGCGACCCCTCAGTGAATAGCTCCAGAGGAAACCTTCCCTATGGAGAGGTTTCAGGATATTGGGATGCCGATCAGGGCGCTCCCCATCGTGGCGACTCCGCTCGAATCATGTTCTACATGGCCACTAGGTACTCCAACCTCGAACTTGTGAACGGATCACTGGGTTCGAACGAAATGGGCGGATTGGACTACCTCATCGATTGGCATTACGAAGATCCAGTAAGTGTCCGCGAGCGCAGAATGAATCATTTGCTCTACAGCCAAGCCGACAACCCCAGCTACTATCAGGGAAATCGCAACCCGTTTATCGATCACCCTGAACTCGTATGGGCCATATGGGGGGACCATCCCAACAACTCTCAACTCTACGTCGGTTCGTCGCCGGCCTCAGATGGGTCTTCTGTCGCTACACTGAACTTTGGCACGGTTATCACCGGCGGCAACCTCGGATCAGCTCAGTCGGTCACTCTCCATAAGACAGGTACGGACCCAACCTACTACAACATAACTTCCACTGGCGACGTGCTCTGCAGCGCCATCGGACCACGTCAAGCGTTTACCGGCGGCACGAACTCACGCAACCTCACAGTAAGCCTCTCTGCCAATACCGCCGTTGCTGGCCTGAAGACTGGGTCCATCTTCATCAATAACACCGATCTTACCTCAGCAGCCACCGGCCAAGGAGTGTCCGACGGTGATGACACAATCGCTGCAACAGCAACTGTGCTTGACCATTCGAATGCATCCTTCGACGAATCCTCCGACACAGATAGCAAAGTGATCGACTTTGGACAGGTCGCTCTCGGAAGTTCTTCACAATCGACGCAATGCTCCGTCTACAACCTGTCCGCAACGGCCGGGTACACTGCCGACCTCGATCTTGACGCGATCAATGCCACCGGCCATACCGATACTCTCGAACTGGATATGAACACATTCTCCGGCTTGGCTCCAGGAAATGGGATAACCGGATATGTCGTTTTCAGCCCAGTCGCACCAGGTAGTTTCGAGGCACAGTATACGTTGAGTGTCTCCGACGAGGATATTCCTGGCACTCAACAGGGAACTCCCCTGACACTCATTGTCCGTGGCGAAGTACTGGCTCCTATCTTCCCTTTTGACGATAATGGCGATGGCAACATAGACCTTACGGACCTGCAAGGGTTCCTGTCCTGCCAAACGCTACCGGGAGAAACGGTATCACCTCCTTGCGATAACCACGATGCGGATGAGGATGGAGACGTCGATCTCCACGATTTTGCTCAGTTCCAGCTCATGTTCGGCAACCCCTGATAATGGATCATGCTCCAAACAAGAGGACATTGAACTGAGATACGCATTGGTTAATACCAAGTGTAGTTGCTGCTATTTCCGTAGACGAGTCTCTGCTAATCAACAATGGTCAACATGCCTGCCTCTGCAAGCTTGCCGACTATCGCGTCCACCTTCGGCAAGTTGGCAAGACACGCTTTGAGCCTCAACCGAGTATCCGTTTCGTCAACAAGAACCGTCAGCATAGTCTGATCTGCAACACTGCATACGGTTTTTAGCATCGCCGCTTCGTCGCCTGTCGCGTCCAAACTCGCGACACGTGCCAATCGCCCGACATTGGCTGCAATCGCCAAACTTGTCTCACCATTTACTCGTGCTAGAGCATTGCCCATCTCAGCATCGTCCAGTACCGAACCCAACCCTCGCAGAGCAAGTATGGAATCTGTAACAGCCTTGAGGCTAGACCCCACAATGATCGTTTCATCGGCGCGTGCCAAGTAGACCATCGAGCTATCTTCTATCCTATAGACCGTCACTTGAACTCCACCTGCAGTCGTGGTTTCCGGCCCTGCCTGAGCAGCACTTGAAACCCGCGAAGGAATCGAAAGCAGATATTGCCACAATGCCTCCGATCTGTCTGCATCGTTCACAGCCAGCACGAAGCCAAGATCAGGCATCATGCCCCTCTCAACCTTGCCTTCTTCTGGAACAAGAATGAATGCCGCCGCCTCTCGAATATTCGCGAAAATCTCTCGCCCAATGTCCATTCCTGTGATCGCCTGCATCGCCTGCGCCTTGGTAATCACATCCTGTCGCCCATTCTCCGAGGCTTCCGGGTTTATGCCAACAGCTACGAAAGCAGCCGCGTTGGCAGGCACCAAACTCAACACCCGACCACTCATTGGTGGTGTACGCACAAGATTGTAAGCCATGTTCACCTGCCCCTCCTGCAGCGACAACACAGCTTCCAACTGCAGCTCTGTGCTACTGGACCCAAGCGCCAGTGACAGCGAATTCATGTGCATGAGGTCGAATAGACCCTGAGCTGCGGCCAGCTCAGCTGCTGCACCCTTAACCTGCTGCGCATGATGTTGAGCGATCCTCAATGCATTGGGAACATTCACAAAAGCATAAACCATGGCCTCTTCACGGTTGGCTGTGGCCAAACGAAACAGCTCAGTCGTCGCCAATGAAGGCATCTTATCATCAGTCAATTGACCAATTACGCCTGATACCAAACCTCGATCAGTCCCAGCAACAACCATTCTTGATGTCAAAGCCACTACGAGTTCAAAGCCGTTTTCATGAATCTCCAATACTGGATGCCCGCTTATCGGTTCTCCTGGATTAACAAACTGGGCAATAGTCTCTATGGCACCTCGGATCGCTAAGGCATTTCCAGAATGAAAAACCATAACTCCGGACGGCACTCCGCTTTGTGCGCTCACGTCCGTTATCGCCAACGCAAACCCTCTGGATGCCATTGCTTGGTTCATTAACGTTGAGCTTAGTAGAATGTTCTTGGGGATTACTAAAGCAGGCTCGCTTGGCACGCTGTACCTCGTTTGACCAATCTCCCTGAGAGGATCACCGACGGCTAACAACATCTTTGCCAGTCGCTCTAAATGCTCTCCGGGCTTGCGCAATTCCACATAAGCAGCCGTCTGCACTGGCATCAAACTTGCTAGGTCTTCTGCTCGCAAATCCTCTTGACATCCTGCCAGGCGTGCCTTCGCCTCTGCTCTGAGGGCTGGCGGCGCCTCTCTCAGTTCCACAACCTGATCATAAAGCTCGATTGCAGACCTCAAATCGCCCTCATGCGTCTCCTGGAAATAGCCATCCCGAAAAAGCTCCTCTGGATCAGCAGCCCCCGCTGAGATTGGAACCGCGCAAGCCGCTGCAATCAGCGCAAACAATCTTATTCCGCGCATGACTCTGCTCCTTCAATGCCAACGAATTCACGTCAGCCAACTTACCCAAGTACCCAGGGCCCACGCATAAGCGAGAGCCAACTTGGCGGTATTCGGTAGATCGAATCGAATATTCGATTTCATCGATTCCAGGTAGTACAGAGGTGCGTATTGCAGTCTTATGAATACAATTAAGGTGGTAGTTACATGACGGCCCACCACTGGTCACGATAATTTCCGAAACCTCCCCCGCTCGGAGCAAAGTGAATATGAAAAGCATAATCGAGCCATTCCGCATCAAGGTTGTTGAACCGCTGAAAATGACCACTCCCGAAGAACGGGAGGCCATACTTGCCAAAGCAGGATTCAATGTGTTTCTCATTCCAGCTGAAGACGTGATAATCGACCTACTTACCGATAGTGGCACCGGCGCAATGAGCAGTGAGCAGTGGGCAGGCATTATGCGCGGTGACGAGTCATACGCCGGGGCACGAAGCTACTTCCGCTTCGAATCTCGTTTGCAGCAAATAACCGGTTTCGAACACATAATTCCAACTCACCAAGGCCGAGCCTCTGAGCGAATTCTCTTCGAGCTTGTCGGCGGGCCAAACAAAGTGATACCGAACAACTGCCACTTCGACACTACACGCGCCAACGTTGAACACAGCGGAGCCAAGGCTGTTGACCTTGTGATAGATGAGGGGAAGGATCCAACAAACCGCCATCCCTTCAAAGGCAACATGGATGTCGCGAAACTTGAATCACTGTTTCGAGAAGTGGGGCCCGAGCATATTCCCATTGTAATGCTCACTATCACTAACAACAGCGGCGGTGGACAACCGGTCAGCCTCGAGAACATGCGCGCGGTTCGCGCAGTTTGCGATGAATACGAAACTCCGTTCTTCCTTGATGCCTGTCGCTTCGCCGAAAACGCATACTTCATCAAACAGCGAGAGGCTGGACAACAGAACCGCACGGTTGAGCAGATTGTCCTGGACACGTTTAGCCTGGCTGACGGCGCAACTATCAGCGCCAAGAAAGACGGCATGGTAAATATCGGCGGCGTACTCCTTCTTCGCAACGAAGAACTATACCAAAACGCTCGCAATCTCCTCATACTTACTGAGGGTTTTCCTACATATGGAGGCTTAGCGGGACGCGACCTCGAAGCTATGGCTCAGGGCTTCGAAGAGGTTCTCCATGAGGATTACCTGACCTACAGGATTACAAGCACCGCCTATCTAGGAAACAAACTGCTCCAGGCCGGTGTTCAGATAGTGGAACCTACCGGGGGACATGCTGTTTACATAGACGCGGCCAAGTTCTGCACGCACATTCCCAAAGAGCAATTTCCAGGCCAAGCCCTTGTCTGCGCTCTCTACCGCCACGGTGGTATACGCGCAGTCGAAATAGGCAGTGTGATGTTCGCCGAGGCCGCTCAAATGGAACTCGTTCGATTGGCTATACCAAGGCGTGTGTACACTCAATCACAAATCGACTACGTCGTGGAAGCCATAATCGAAGTGTACGAAAAAAGGAACCAACTTCGCGGGCTTAAGATAATCGAGGAACCTCCAGCCCTCAGACATTTTACTGCCCGCTTCGCAGAGTTGTGATGAACTGATCCCACAGAACTTGATCACCGATCACAGTGCTTCCGCTTTGGCTCAGCTGGCGATACCCTATAGCGTTACTAATCCAGACGTTGCGTCAACTGCCCACAATCTACCGGAGGAAACCGGGCTTCAGACGCTACATTTGATAGAGCTTGCTCTACGCAAACGAAACGCCGAACCGGGGGCATAGAAAACTGCGCGAAGCCAGTAATCCGAGCCACGTGAACAAATGTGCAGTGTTGACCGAAACATCATCTACGCTGACAGCTCCTGGCAGAGCCGATTGGCCGAATCCTGCCCCGAATGGCAACACCCCGAGTTGGCCAGTAACGCCACCCTAATCAAGGAAAACACCTTGAGACGTGTGTACCGTCTCGATACAGAAATGGATTCGTACTTCATCAAAGAACACCGGCCGAACTCTTGCGTCCAAAGACTTAAGCAGTTTCTCCGTGGTACGCCGGCTGAAAACGAATTATTCGCTGCCCAATACGCTGCCCGCAACAACGTACCAACCATCCAGATTATCGCCTGCGCAAAACGAACCCAAAGCCAACCTTTCCGATCGCTCTCCATCTCCCCTGCCATCCAGAGCGCTACTACACTTGACCGCGCTTTCTTGGCATGCAAACACCGGGCTGCTCTGGGCACGCTGATCGCGTCAGCTGCCACCCTTGTGGCCAAGGCTCATGAGGCTGCATTCCTTCATCAGGATAGCCACCCGGGCAACATTCTCGTGCAGACACCAACAGCCGGTGGCTTCACCTGCTACTTCGTCGATCTCTTCGGAGCTCGATATGGTACGCTCGTGTCAGATGCAGCGGCAGCCGCAAACCTGGCAGCCCTTCACCAATGGTTTGACAATCACGCTTCACTGACACAGAAGCTCCGCTTCCTCAAGGCCTATTGGATAGCCAGGCATCGAGAACCAAACGATCCCAGTTTCAAGGCCTTTGCCAAAGCAGTCGAGACAGCTTCAATAGGCCATGCCCATGCGCTCTATGCCAAGAGAGACCGGCGTATTCGCTCCAACAACACTTACTTCGCCCAACTGCATCCCGCAAAGCATACCAAAGCCACCGTAACCCTAAGATTCCGGAACTTAGCACGAATCCTCCCAGTAGCTCTGCCGCAATTGACCTCCCAGGAGTGGAACTGTCTCCTTGGCCGAGAGCTTGGCTCATCATCCAACCCGCAATTGCTGGATGCGGCTGATCGCGAGACATTCTGTACCCAAAGCCTCTGGACCAGGGTTGCGTGGGCTCTGGCCCATTCTCCAGCCTACCGGCGATACCACACGGCTGCCCTTGCACTCAACCGAGATGTGCCGTCCGTTGCCGGAGTGGCACACATTCAGGGCACTATCAAAAGCCGTTTGATCTTCTCAACCTGGATCATCCTTCAACCGAATGCTGGTCAGCCTCTCCTTGATGCACTCCGCCATGCTGCAGGATCCTCGCGATCCCGCCTTATTGATTGCGCAGCTCGCCTTTTTGCTCGAACCACTCGACGTGGGCTGGTCATTCACAATCTTGATGTGACGCGATTCAGTGCCGTCGAAGTAGTACAACAACAATGGCAGGTCTATTGGACGGGAATCGAGGGAGCTTCCTCGCCAGGCCCGCTGCCTCGCCACACAACAAAGTGGATGTTGGCCGAGCTGGCTCGGAGGACGACCCGGATCCCGGAGGGAACCAGGACAGATCGTGCCCGCTTCCTGCAAACGTTGTTACGAAACGAACCCAATCTACAACCCAAAAAACTACAAAACGAAGCCAACGAGCGCCATTCAAGGCCATGGAAATCGCTGTGGCGGCAAATCGATAGTCTGGTCACAGCATAGCAACGGGAGTTTAGGGTAGATGCATGGAAAGAACCTCACAGATCGCATTCTCCTCGTAAGGGGCGACATAACCACCCAGAAAGTTGACGCCATAGTCAATGCTGCCAACGAGACTCTTCTGGGCGGAGGTGGGGTGGATGGTGCGATCCACCGCGCAGCGGGGCCCAAGTTGTTGGCTGAATGTCGTTCGCTCAATGGCTGCCCCACAGGATACGCAAAGATTACACAGGGATATGACCTGCCTTCCAAGTATGTCATTCACACTGTTGGACCAATCTACCATGACGGGAAGCATGGCGAGCATGAGATGCTGGCCTCCTGTTATGTCAGCTCACTGCAATTGGCTGCTGAACATGGCTGCCGAACAGTCGCCTTCCCAGCCATCAGTTGTGGCGTCTATCGATTTCCGATCGGCGAAGCCGCTCGGATCTCCATTGAGACCGCTTTAAGCTTCTTTGAGGACTTTGAACTACCACAGCAAGTGTCGTGGGTGCTCTTCGACGCAGTTGGCTACGACGCGTACAATGCAATTCTCGAAGCTGCAAAACGCTAAGAGGAGAACTCTGCCACCCTTGACAGGCTGTTAGTATTGCGAAGAATGTTTGGTGAATATCGGTGTGTTGCGCACTGCTCGGCATGTCATGTGCCGTAGGAGGTTAGCTTCGGTTTGTCCCGATGGCCAGGAGTGCCGTAGCCACTGGGATTGGTGTCGCCCTTTTGAGGACCTACCCAATTCCAAGGGATGCTCCAGCCCTGCAAGCTACAGAACAGCGAAAGGTTCATGTTGTATGAATACAGCCCGTCTTCTACCCTTGTTCAATACGCGCAGATGGTACCTCTTGACCAGCCTGCTTTTGTGTACTGCCGTGTGTGCTACATCCTTCGCCATTGAAGACCAACCGGGTTTCTACGCCGGTGGCAAGTTTCACAAGCTGACTCTCTCAGAGAACGAATGGGTGCTTAAGTTCGACCAGCCTGGCCAACGAGCTGCCCTGGAACAACGCACGCGGGCATCGTTCTCAGGAATCGTCCAGGATGTGCCTTGGATGGGACGCAACGATCGCTACGCGATACTCAAATCAGCCAGTGTAAACACAGCCAAAAGCCTGCGTGCACAGCCGAGTACGGATTACAGTTCCATAAATCCAGTGTATCGTCTAGAAGAAGCAGACATTCCCATGCTTTCCACGGGCGAAATCGTGGTTCGGCTGCGTGACAACGTATCCGAAGAAGCCCGAGACTCCATGTTCGCTGACTACCAAGTCGTCATCATCAAGAAAGTAGATGGCCTGCGAAACACCTACATCGTCAAGCCGACAGGCAATGCAGATGGCGACTTGGCGATACACACAGCGAACGCGATGTACGAAGACGATCGCACCATTTACTCCCACGTCGATTGGCTTTGCCCAATTGATCTGAGAGCGTCTTCGTTTAGGGACATGCAGTGGTACCTCGACGATCCCGAAGACCTAGGCTATGGTAATATCAATGTAAAAGAAGCTTTTGATCGCACTTTTGGCGAAGGGGTGATCGTTGGACAACTTGATGATGCGTGCGACGTGCTGCACGAAGATCTCGTACCCAGCTACATAGGCATAAGCCACAATGTCGCCGACAACTCGCAAACAGAAACAGCGGCCCAGCCCCGCTACAGCGGCGAACGGCACGGCACCGCCACCATGGGCATCATCACCGCCATTTCCTACTTCACAGACAACAGCGGCGTTACCGGAGTTGCACTAGCATCAGACTTTACGGCATCGGGAGGTCTGACGATAGCCACACAGAGCCAGATCGCCAGTGCTTATACGTTCGCGCGGGCACAGAACGTCGATGTACACAACAACAGCTGGGGGTTCGGAAGCGGCGTCCCAATACCGGATGTCGTGGCAAATGCAATAGACGCAGCATTCAATGAAGGACGAGGTGGATTGGGAATGGTCTTATGTTTCGCCTCGGGCAACGGTAGAGGAATGGCTGATTCCGACGAGGCTGGTATCGAAGTGGAAGCTGGCGAGGACTTGGCCACGCTTGATTCCGTGATTGGCGTAGGCGCGTCAACGCCGGAGGATATCCTTGCCTCATACTCCGACTACGGGAGTGAAATAGATGTCCTAGCCCCCAGCAATTCAAACCTCGCAACCGATTCTGATTTACCAAAAGTGGTTACGACCGACAACACGGATAGTACTCTTGGTGCCATAGAACCAGGGTACAACAATGCTGGATTCACCGACGACGACACATCAGATCTGGCAGACCCGAATTACACTCAGTCCTTCGGGGGCACGTCGGCGGCTGCGGCTATGGTCACCGGTACAGCGGCCCTAATACTATCGCTAGATAGTGACCTAACCGCCCCAATGGTTCGACGCACGATCGAGCACACTTGTGACAAAATCGACCCAGATAATGCTCAGTACAATGGAATCACCAGCCGAAGTCTTTTCTATGGCTACGGAAGGCTAAATGCAGGAGCAGCGGTAGAGGCGATTCACGACAGAACCTACTGGCCTGAGCGCGTTGCTGACGTGGAAGTCGAGGGTAACACCATATACTGGAAACAGAATGATGACATTCGTACCGTGGGAAACACCAATTTCGGTGCACTGGCCGAGACAGTGTCCGTCCTCGTTGTGCAAAGTGATTCATCGTTTTCCTGGCGACCGACAGACGGTATCGTGTATGCTCTTGGGCAAAACGTCACAGCCGATATAGAGGTCGTAGCCAATCTGGACACTGAACAATACACCTTCGATCTTTCCGGTGGTACGAAGTACTTTGGAGTGTACTCTGTGGCTACGGGTTCACGTGTCTCTCCTGTATACGGTTTCGGAGTATCGGTTACTTCGGACGGAGACGTGCTCGACTCTGGCGCATTGCCAGCAAGCTCGCCTGATGACAATCTCCCGTCAGGAACTACGAAGCCCAGCGTGACGATTGATGTAAGCCCGCTGTCCGGATCATCGCCGCTTACAGTGAAGTTTGTTGGCAACGCCCAATCAGAGACAGAGATAGCGTCGTACTTGTGGGACTTCGGGGACGGTCAAACGGTAAGCTCGCGATCAACTTCCCATACTTACGTGGTCACCAGCGGAACAAGGCGTTTCTTTCCAACATTCACAGTTACTGATGTGGATGGCAACTTCAGCCGGCGGGCTGTGGCAGTTGACGTCTCTGCTGAAGACGATGATACTCCGAGTTCAACTTCCCCAACCGTGACTATCAGCGTGACCGATCCAAGCAACATTGATTCGGATATTTCCTCTGGGGAAGCGCCGCTTTCAGTAATCCTGACAGCAGAAGTGACGGGGCTGACATCAGTAGAACTGGCCAATCTGTCAGTAACATGGGATCTGGGTGATGGCAATACAGCTACCAGCCTGTCGGCCTCTCATACGTACAGGATCGCTGGAAGATTCCCAATCAGCGTCAACATTACGTACGGCGAATCCGGCAGTAAGACTCTCAGCACGACCAGGTTCATTGACGTTACCGGTGACACATCGTCACCATCGCCTACTCCAACGGCAACCGCCAATCCCGGCACTGGCACGACAACATGTGGTGTCGGTATGATTCTGCCGTTTTGGGGCCTTGCCCTGATGATGTGCTGGCGACGCTTGGTCCGCATCCATTAGAAACGGTATTCGGCGAATCTAATCCTCCCGGTACGGCACCCCATTAACTGGGTGCCGTTTTCTATTTCCAGCTACCTACCAAGACTGTATGCTGGCAAAATCTTCTCGAATTCGTCGAGCGTCTATGCAAGAGTATGTAGATGTGAGTCTACGGAAGCGGCCGATGCAGCGCAGATAGCAGGTGCTTGCGTCCAAGGATCTGAGAACAGCCGCAATCCAAGTATCAGAATGGATGGCTTGGGATGACAGCGCTAACTCTATTCGGATTCTACAGGCGAGTACTCATTGCCGTAGCACTAACGTACTCAGCAATCAAGACATTCGAATTCTGTCTTCGTATATACAACTACGACCGTCACTCGCAAAGATCCAGACGTATCGTCCGCAGGTTTCTAACGCTCTCTCTTCTGAGAATCAGTCCAAGACTATTCCTGCGAGACTTGGTGGAGATTGGTATTCTGACAGGGGCGCTCCTGCTCATCATTCTTCGACAGGTGTAATACTGCTAAATACAATGAATAGCTCCAATGGCAATAGACAGCCGGAACCCCCAGACATCGCAGGACTGCGAATCAAAGCAACTGCTTTGGGTGTAGCGATCCCACAGGAGGCCGATATATCGGCGATCAGCGAACTTCTGCATCGACGAATAGCGATCATCAATGCGGCGGATCGCGGCGCATTGCTCGACTTGGCCTCCCATATGGAAATACCATTAGAAGATAGTGTTCCCAATGTAGACATTGTCGAAAAGATTCTAGCTATACAAACACCACCATTAGCTAAAGTTTCCGAACGTGGACTCAGGCTTCTGGCAAAACTAAGGAACATACCCAACAGCGATACTTTACCCCGAAAGGATGTTGAGAGAATACTCAAGGAAAGAAAACGGCTGCGTGATCGAATTCGCAACAAGAGACGCAAGCTAATGGGTTCGATGATAGGAAAGATGTTCGACTCATCCGACAAGACACGCTCGGAAGTATTGGAGGAGAACCGTAATAAGAACTTGAAGAAGAGGATTCAGGCTGAAGGCGTAGTAGGCGGCATTTCACGTACGTTGCGCGGTGCTGCAGATGACTATATCGCAGAGAAGCTCGACGAAATCGAAGGAAGGATTGATGCCAAGCTTGACGAAATCGATAACCGCTTGGAGCAGTGGCGCGACAAAGAAGTGGCAAACCGGCTCAAAATCCTCAAAATCACTCTGGTATTCTCCATTCTTGTGGCTCTTCTCAGCCTGGGATATGATTATGTTCGTTCAGGCGGGATTAGTCCTCAACAGGAACAGTCGACAGTCCAAGAGCTTGACGCCCGATAGCGTAGATGGGAAGCGACAAGGAGCTGCGCAGTATGCACAAGAAATTCACCGAAAGGGTGGAACGAGTCGTAGGCTTGGCCAACCGCATAGCGAGAGAATATGAGCTGGACTACGTCGGAACCGAGCACATTCTTCTGGCGATCTGCCGCGAGGGAACAGGACTGGGTTGGGATGTCTTGAAGAGACGTGGGATAAGTGAGGGAAAACTTAAGGAAGAGATTGATCGTTTAACCAAGAAAAGCATGGAAGACACGTGGGTGTTTGGCCGGCTGCCCGGCAGCCCTCACTTCCGCAACGTGGTTGCCGCAGCCATTGAGCAAGCTGAGTCAATGAAGGCGGACAGTATCTGCACCGAGCATATACTCCTTGCCCTCTTGAAAGAGAAGGGCTGCGTAGCGCAGGCCGCCCTGGCAACTCTCGGGTGCGACTTTGATGGAGTGTTTCGGGACATAACAGGCCATCCGCCTCAGTGACCAATGACATTTTGGCATTTCATGGTGAGTGATGAGCCAAAGCCGAAAGGCAGTTTGCAGGACACCGCAAGCACAGCTTCTTTTTCTGATTGCTATTACCCTATGTGGCACGTCTGGATGCGGAAGCATTGAAGGCGTACCCCTGCCGGATACATCGCCTCCAACGTCCCACACACCACATGCACAACTAATTGCCAGGTTTGCTCATATAACGGACACTCATATAGTGGATGAAGAGTCTCCGGCCAGACTAACGTCCTTAGCTAACATAAACGAAGCAGCGTGGCGTCCTCACGAACAATTCAGCATTCATCTCCTGGACGGTACGATCCGTGCCTTGAACCGTTACCACGAGACTATTGCCCCAATAGACTTCCTCATTCATACGGGAGATGCTATCGACAATGTACAAAACAATGAACTGCGATGGTTTCTGGCGTGTTTTGATGGCGCAGAAGTGAATCCGCTGAGCGGGGTCGATGACAGGACAACCCTGAACGAGAACGATGATCCACATGCGGTTTTCCAAGCTGAAGGCTTATATCAATATGGAGTTCACGGCCTATTGCCTTCCATCCCCTGGTACTCTGCTTTTGGAAACCACGACAGGTACGCTGCTGGTACTTTCCCAATCACATCCAACCTAGTCGGGGAGTTGATCGCACCTCTTCCGTTGGGACTGCGGTTCGGGCTATTCTTACCGACCGCTCTCATCCCACATGGCAGTACGGCCTATGCACCAGTCACACCTGCGCACCCCATTCCTGATCCAGGCCTAAGTCTTCCTGAGTACGTAATACCGAGTGCGGACAGAGCTTTCGTTCGTCCTTGGAGATTCCTTGAAGCCCATTTTGAAACGAAGACGCTGCCGAAAGGACACGGCTTTGCAGACGTAGAATCCAGCTGGTATAGCGTATCGCCAACTGAGGGGCTACGGCTCATAGTCCTCGACACTAGCTACTCGGATTTGACTATCCCGACCGGATTATACAACGATGGCGCGATTACATCAGATCAGTATGATTTCCTGGTCAGCGAGCTACAAGACGCTCGCAAGAGTGAACAGCTTGTCGTTTTGGCAACTCATCATCCTAGCACATGCCTGACATCGTTTCGCGGCTCAGTTGTTTCCAGCCAGAAACTGCGAGATATACTGAACGATTCCGCATGTGTCATCGCGCATATTAGCGGCCACACGCACAGACATCGAGTCTGGGATCGAGGCAACTATCTCGAATTCGAAACCTCCTCGATCATTGACTATCCGCAGGAAGGTCGCCTAGTCGAAGTGTGGAGAGATGAGTCCGGAATCGAACTGCGTTATGAGGCGTTCTCACATACGTATGAGGGCAGTGCGTTTGACGGCAACACTCAGGAGCTACCTGATCCGTTTCTGGAAATGAGAGCAACGGCTATGAGGTTATCACAAGAGCACTCAGCATCGCACAATCTTGTCCCTATCTACTCAGAAGACCTACTCTCCTCGGCGGCCAAGCAATCAGTCCTTCAGGACCAGAGCCCTCTTCTGGCACCCCGCACCGGAGCCAAAAGGTTTCCAAGGTGACTCCCAAAAAAGCAAGCCCGGCACTTCAAAAGGCCGAGCTTGCAGCTGTGGGTCTATGTATATATTCCGCAAAGCAACGGGTCCGTCTAACGCTTGGAGAACTGGAAGCTCCGACGCGCCTTGCGATATCCGTATTTCTTGCGCTCGACGCGGCGAGCGTCACGAGTGAGGAATCCACCGTCACGCAGCAGCGGCTGGTACTCACCACTCGCTGCAAGCAGTGCACGGGCAACCCCTAACACAATCGCTCCGGCCTGGCCGGTAGTGCCACCTCCGGATGCATTGACGAATACATCAACCTTCTTGCGGGTATCCGTAGCGTCAAGCGGCGCAGTAATCGCACGGCGATCGCGATCAACGCGGAAGTAGTCATCAATCTCCTTACCATTGATCACAAACTTGCCGTCACCTCGTTTGATGCGCACCCGAGCTATGGAGGATTTGCGTCTACCAGTACCCCAATGATAGCCGCCAGACTTAGGCTTGGGCTCCGTCCAATCATGAACCATGGACGCCGAAGTAACCGCAACAGGAGTACTACCTTGGTGCTCTGCCGGTTTTGCTTTTTCTACTGGTTTTTCTGGTGAGTCTGCCACAGAGACCGCCTCCAATAACTATCTAAAAATCCCATGCCTTGGGCTGTTGTGCTGCGTGCGGGTGGTTTTCCCCACTGTATACTTTGAGCTTGGACAGCATCTGCCGGCCAAGTGCGTTCTTGGGCAACATTCGCTTGACTGCGAACCGAAGGATTCGATCCGGATATCGCTCAAAAAGGCTATCGCCGGTCTCACGCTTAAACCCACCAGGATAGTACGTGTAGCGATCATAAGTCTTCGCCTTAAGCTTACCCGTTCCAGTGAGCCTAATCCGCTCGCAATTGGTGACCACGACGAAATCGCCGGTATCCACATGCGGAGTGTAGGTCGGTTTATGCTTACCCATGAGAACCATTGCTAGCTTGGCCGCCAACCGCCCCAACACCTGGTCGGTGGCATCTACGTGATACCACTCGGGGGTGAAAGTTTCCTTCCGGGCCATCCACGACTTGACTTGACCTATTGCCATCACAAACCCGCCTTCTTCGCTACAGTGAAACTCTAAAGAGCCCCAGAGCATACCGGAAATCATGCCGACGTCAAGGGCTGCAGCACCGCATAATGGTCGGCCACAGCCGAAACACATACATCACATAAACCACCATTTACCAATAAGTTAGGGTAGATCACTTTCCTGTGAGTGGTTGGCATGTTTTGGCGAAGAGAGCGCTGTGTCGGAACACAGAAACGGCTCGACGTGGATGAGTACATCTCGGATTGCCGGGAGGCGCTCAAGGATGAGGTCCTTGGCATTGTGAGACACTGAGTGGGCCATGTCCACGCGCATGGCCGGATCAACCTCTATGTGCATGTCCACCCAATAGCCAGCACCACTCTTACGAGCAAAAACCTTCTCCACCGCTGTAACGCCTTGTACAGACTCGGCGATCTTCCTGACTTTATCTATCACCTCGGGTGGTTCAGCATCCATGAGTTCATGCAGCGGCGGCATCAGGAGTCGGCAGGCGTTGACGACAATCACAGCGGCGGCCAGCAGGGCCGCCCATGCGTCGGCTGCAGCAAACCTATCTCCCCCGATTACAGCGATGCTAATGCCTGCCGCGGCTGCCAACGAAGTGATGGCGTCACCGCGATGGTGCCATGCGTCAGCCATCAGGACTGAGCTTTCGATCGCTACAGCCGCCCTTCTGACATAGCGAAATAGTCCTTCCTTCACTGCAATCACAAAGAGGAGGATCCACAGCGCGTAAGGTTCAGGGGAACTCTTGTGGGATTGAATCTGTTGAATCGCCTGCACGGCAATGCCAAGAGCTGCGCCAAAAAGCATCACAGAAATCCCCAGGCCGGCCAGGGCTTCAGCTTTTCCGTGGCCATACGGGTGTTTCTCATCGGCGGGCATGGAACTAACGCGCAGACTACTCCATACAACCAAGGAGGTGAAAATGTCTGCAAACGACTCAACAGCATCAGCGATGAGGGCACAAGAGCCCCCCAACAACCCTGTCACAAGCTTGACCATTGCCAACACAGCATTAGTCAATAACCCGAAGATGGTCATTCTCATCGCCCTCCTGCTACGCATTGTGGCAGTCAGGCTTGCGGCCATATCTGATGTTTGTCGGTATTCTCTGCCCATCGGTCTGAGATTATAACATGCCGAATACGTGACAGTAACAACGATAGAAACGGTTTTGACCCGAGCTTCCCCGGTCAATAGACTGACGAGCATTCACTGAGAGCTGCTTGACAATGGAAGACAACCATGAACACGCACTCATTGCGTCCTATCATCGGTGTATTGGCCATCGCATGGTCCTCATCTGCTTTAGCTGCTTGGTCGCATCTCGGGGAACTAACTTCGTTCGAGCATGACGGAGCCGTGGTCGTGTTGCACTGCGGTGAGTCCAGTTGCCGGCTTGAAGCAATCAATGACAGTGTCGTGAGAGTGCGGATGGCACCCGAAGGTCGTTTCGATCGAGAGTTTTCCTGGGCCGTGTTGGATAGCACACCGCGAGGAGTTTTTGAAGTCTCTGAGGAATCGCCTGAATCCTTGCGCCTGGACTGTGGCGGAATCAGGGTGACTGTGCAGCGCAACCCTTGCAGGGTTTCTTTCTGCGACAGAACCGGTCACTCGCTGTTGGCGGAGGCAAAATCATACGGCATGGGTTTCTCTGAAGGTCCAACGTGTCAAGGTGCGTGTCGTCCGGTGAGATTCTGGTTCGAGTATCCGGATGGAACAGGAATCTTCGGTCTGGGAGAAAAGGCTGGTTCACTGCACAAGGGTGACCAAGCGTGGTCAATGTGGAACAGAGATGCATACGCATACAACCACAATACAGACCCCCTGTACATGTCCGTTCCTTTCTTCATGTCTGTCAAAAACGGTGTATATCACGGCGTCTTCCTGGACAACTCCTGGAGAACCTCGTTCGATTTCGGCAAAGCGGAGCGAAACATAGCCAGCTTTGGGGCTGAAGGTGGAGAGCTGGATTTCTACGTAATTGCCGGACCAAACCCCAAGGACGTTATCGAGAGGTACACGGAATTGGTGGGGCGCATTGAGTTACCACCAAGATGGGCCATTGGTTATCACCAATGCCGATATAGTTACTTCCCAGACTCTCGTGTGCGAGAAGTAGCTTCAGAGTTTCGCAAGCGGAGAATTCCTTGCGATGTTCTGTGGTTCGACATCGATTACATGGACGGCTACCGGTGTTTCACCTGGGATAGTGGCTACTTTCCTAATCCAAAGCAGATGACATCAGATCTCAAGTCAATGGGCTTTCATACTATAGCTATTGTGGATCCGGGGATTAAGGCGGACTCCGAATATCACGTATTCCAGTCAGGATGTGAGCACAACGTTTGGCTGCATCGCCCAGATGGTGAGACCTACGTTGGTAGAGTCTGGCCTGGTGAGGTATCGTTCCCGGATTTCACGAATCCAAAGGTTCGCGACTGGTGGGCAGGTCTATTCCCAGCTTTTCTGGATGATTGCGGTCTGGACGGTATCTGGAACGACATGAACGAGCCGGCAGACTTCGCCGGTCCAAACGGGACAGTTCCTCTCGAACTCCTGCACGACAACGAAGGCCAACCGGCGAGTCACCGAGCATGCCACAACATCTACGGCATGCAAATGGTCCGCGCCACCCGCGAAGGTCTTCTCCGAGCCAGACCGGAAGAGCGTCCCTTCGCTCTCACCCGAGCATCCTACGCTGGAGGGCAACGCTACGGCGCAGCATGGACGGGAGATAATGTGAGCTCATGGGAGCATATGAAAATGAGCATTCCCATGGCATTGAATATGGGTATTTCCGGAATGCCATTCGTAGGACCTGATATTGGTGGGTTCGTGGTGGACGCTACCGGTGAGCTCTTTGCTCGTTGGATGCAGGTTGGAGCACTGTTTCCGTTCTGTCGCGCGCACACCGGAAGCGGAAATCCAGACCAGGAACCGTGGTCATTCGGGCCAGAGATCGAGGAGGTCGTGCGCAAAGCTCTGGAAAGGCGGTACGCCTGGCTGCCCTATATATACACTCTGTTTGAAGAGGCTTCTCGCACGGGACTACCAGTAATTCGCCCTATATGGATGGAAGGCTTTCACGGCCCCTGGTGGTTTGAAAACCAGACGTTCATGCTTGGATCTGATATCCTTGTTATTCCTAATATGCGTCCAGGAAAGAGGGATTGGACAGTAGAGCTGCCCAAGGGAGTGTGGTATGACGGGAATAGTGGAATGATCCTCGGTGGCGGACAAGCCACTCGAATATCAGCAGACATCGACACGTTGCCCTATTTCATTAGAGCGGGGGCTATCATTCCCATGCAGAGTCCCGTGCAAAGCACTACCCACGCACCTTCCGAGCCTTTGATGCTTGATGTCTGGCCCTATGGCACGTCCAGTGGAACAGTCTATGAGGACGATGGAACCTCATATGATTACCGAGAAGGTGTGTACCGAAGAACGGTATTCACTTGTGAAACAGCTAATGATCACCTATCGATAGTGATGCACAAACCCGAGGGCACTTATGAGCCAAAACCGCGAGTTCCCCTTGTCCGATTGCATGGCGTGCATGGGAAGATAAACAGAGTATTATGTGCGGCATACACGCAACAGCCTTCCATAGTTGAAAGCAGCACACCATGTAGCACTGATATTCCCAACAGTCCCGGTGAGTTCGTTTTCAACGCATCTCAGAACGCGTGGCTAATCCGCATGCAACCCGATTCCGGCGTATTGCAGGAACTACGAGTCGAATTCTCTAATACCACGACAGATGCCCCTACGATATGCTTTGACTTCGAGGATGTAGTCAATAGTTTGTCGGGCCATCCCGCGTTATCCAAGCCGACATGTGTCGATGGTGCGGCTGTCATGGTTGTACGCGAATCATGGTCACCGCTTATCGCGTTACCTCGTACGGAAATACCGGCAAGCGAACTGCCTATCCTCAAGATGCGCATATCGACACAGCATACCAACAAGTTGGGAATTCGATTCGCCAACGAAGAGAAACCGGACATAGTGGGCGGCGAGAATATTACGATTGATCTCATCCCCGATGGTGAATTCCACGAATACACGATTGACCTAGGCAAGCTTGATGATCATTGGTCGGGAACGGTGTATTGGGTAGAATTTCCGTTCATTGAGGGCTCGAGAGCAGGAGAGCAAATACGCATAGATCGCATTGCATTTGAACGACAGTAGATAGCATTGACAACACTACCACCAATACGGTAGTTGACTAATCCAATGATGAGCGCCTATAAATAAAGTAGGTCTTAGTAGTTGGCTTTGACCGAACACGGCCAGACACTGGCTGGCGACGCTATCATACCAATACTTCATACCCGGTCAGCCGCTATTCGGATCTGAGACAATTGAGCAGCCGGCGACAATCTCATGCAGCCCGGTTGCGCGCACGTGTACTGGCAGTAATTCTGTTTCTTTCGGAGGACACTGTCATGACAGGGAAAATGCGCCCGATCTGTTCCGACGGCATCCGATGGTGGTTACGCAAAAACCCAATGTACCTCATGAGTGCAGGATGCATCGCTTACGGAGCTCGAGAGATGCTTGTGTTGCCCGGGAGCATCGCGGGCGACGTCAGTTTTATTCTGCTGACGCTGGTGGTGCTACAGTGTTATGAGTGGAGCGTAACAGGGTTTCTGCTGATTTTGCACCGCTCCGGTCGCTCACCTGAGGACAAGCCATCACTCCTACTTATAGCGGGCCTGTTTTGGACCGGCCCACTTGCGGCCACGATGGAAATGTCAGCAGTGCGTGCCGGACTCGGTTTCATCCTGGCGACGTCCGCGTGTGCTATAGCTTTAGTTGAGTTGGCCTGGGTAAGCCGCGTCATGGGTTATCGATTCTCAGGACCAGGGAAAGTGCTGGCTGTGGCTTGCGTTGTGACAATCACCGCAGCTCAGCCAGCACTGAAGATAGATATCGATAATGGGGCCACCAACGAAGTGATGTTGTACGGATTGTGGTGGATGTTGGCTGTTTTCACTCTGTTGGCTCTACCGGCAATGAGGAGATATCGGTGTGTAGAGTGGCCCTACGGACTGCTTGACGGTCACTGGACCTACTTCGCAATGGAAGTAGCTCTCATGCTTATAGTCGTTGTGTCTACTGCAGCTCACCTGGTCGCCATGGATCACGCATTCTTCGGTCATGCGCAACCCTTTTACTGCTCTCCGCTGATTGTGGCAGTGACTGTTGTCCTGGTCGAGTTGACAAGGCGAATGCGTTTGTCGCGAGCGTGGGTTGCGGGTGGCTGTCTATGGATACCTGCCGTCGCCATTGGATTGTCAGTCAAGAGGTTTCATAGTGATTTTCCAATAGAAGATATACCTGCAATCCTCCGCAACCCACTCCCAGTCGCCCTACTGCTAGCTTCCTGTGCATGGCTGTATGCGTACTTGCGTCACCGCTGGCGTTTGCTCATTCATCTTGGGGTTTGCTCGTTTCTCATCTCGTTGGCTTGTCTCATCTGGCCCCAAGGATTCTGGCTTGTAAAGGGTGAGACCTGGGCAGGAGATGTCTCGGTTGGCTTGACTAGAGATCAATCCCTGGTCGTTCTTTATGCTCTGGCAGCCTACATGGCAGCTGTCGCCGTTCTATACAAGTCACGACTTGCTGGAATCACGGCGATCATCAGTAATCAGATTGCTGTCACAATCCTTCTTGCCAACTGTGGGCGGTTTGGGCTAATGATCACATTTCTCTCGTTGGGATGGTCACTGCTGAGTGTGGCGCATTTGGCATTCCGCGCTGCTCCCTTAGTTATGAGGTTGATTCCAATAGCAGTCTTGGTGGTAACAACTGTTGTTTTTGGAAAAGCAGATTCTACGGCATCAGCTGCGCAAGCCCACGGCGTCGTTCTGTTTCTTGCATTGCTCACGATAGGCTTCATGTTTCCACAGACGCAGTATCGTTCGGTAGCCGGCGCATTGTTGCTGCTATACCTGCTACCCATTGTTAGAAAGTTTGCACTGAACGTACATTACGGGAAAGCTGTATTAATCACAGTCGTAGGCTTCCTTCTCCTGGCAACCGGCGCTTATGTGAGTTGGTGTAAACCAGAATTTCTGTCAATGCTGAGATCGCCGCAGGCCCCGGGCAGACAATCTCCTCGAGTAGGTGATTGACGTCCGGCTCCGGCAACCCGGCCAGTCCCGCATCATCGAGCCTGGCCGGGTTTCACTTGCCACGCACGTCCGGCTTTTCTGTTTTACAGCTAAGTTTCACACACTATCAGGCAAACCTCTTCACGCGAAATCGACACTCATGGGGCGCAGATCAAACCTGATCAGAATTGGTAGTGCCAAGCAATACCTGATGCTCCTTGTTCCGGATCGACAAACGGCACTATACGTCCACCAAAAAGCTCCAAGTCGTGTTCGCCGGCAATAGTATGGCCTATTACAATCCCCATCACTCCACCCATTATTACGTCGGAGAGGTAGTGCTCATCATTATCAACGCGCTCGGCGGCTACCAAGACTCCGACGCCATACAATGGTATGCCAACCCATGGACCGTACGCGCGGTGCATAACTGAGGCAAAGGTAAAAGTGCTTGATGTGTGACCACTGGGAAAAGCAAATAACTCGCCATTAGGAGATTTGTCCCAAGCAGCCATTTTACCCACCATCGTCGACAAGCCGTTGACAGTCAACGCACTTATAAGCGTCCGTCCAACGTTGTATGTCTTTGCATTCTGCTTCTGCTGTCCGGCCAAATACCAAAGCCCGGCCAAGCCGAAATGCAGTGCCGGGTTGCCGATAGTTCCTAGAGAATCATCGAGATCACTGCTGAAGATATCGCGGTGCCGCATGGATCGCTCAATCGAATCATCAACCCCAGCTCGCTGGATGGCCAACGATCCCCCGTATGTCACACCGAGGATCACAAGGTTAGGCCCATTGGCGTACACACACTTAGTGTCTTCCCAAATATCTTCAGGAGCAGCGTCAAGGTCCCGCTTCAACGTCTCCCAGAAGGAGTTCAGTGGTTCGCGGTTCCATTGATTCGCTTCTTGCGCTGTGAGACCTTGGTGTATTGAATCAGTGTCAGTAGTAGGCATGCTCTCGCTCGCCGCCCCATCGCCTTTGGGTGAGCGACTCTCCCAGCAGCCTCGTTCGGCTACGAATGCTTGCCCGTCGGCTGACGATTGCCCTGTAGCCAGTTGCAGAACTTGACAACCTGCAAGGTGGCAGCCTGTTCGGACTACCATACAGACAGGCTCGGATGGGGGAGCCTCACACCCACAGATATGCATCAAAGCAACAATATATAGACCAATGCGGAAATGTAGAAGCAGAGTCTTCCTGAACATTGCGACCCTCCTTGATCGCACAGGAACGTAGATTACGGAGAAACACTACCATGGACAAACCGAATTGAAACACTACCCAACAGTCGGATCGACGCGGTGCACTCTCTCTAGCAAGCATCGCACCATCTTGTCATCGTGTGGGTCATGGTGGATGTTCTTTACCCGCCAGTATTCCTTGCCATAACGATTAAGATGTCCCTGCAAATCCCCAAAATCGCAGCGCAATGTATGGTACTCATAACGGATGGTATCTGAAGAAAGAGGCTCTTCCGCAGGTTCGATCTTCTCCACCATCACCGACATGCCCGATACTGTCTGCATGGCAGCGTCTTCAGTTGCGGCATCAACAAGAAGCTCTATATCGTCAGCAGTTTCCCTGTGAGCGCCAGTGACGTGATACTTCATCGCACAACTCCTGCAAACTTTTTTATCCAAACCTCAGATGGATACCGCCCAATAACCAAGCGACACCCTCGGGCCGATTATAGCGGAGAGTATCTACAGTATGGATTAGTATTTCGATGGAAACAGGCCTCGAACTCCACATTTTGCATATTCTGACAACTTCGAAGGTACTGCCCTACTGAGATTCGCGCAACGAGAAGGCACCAGCAACGCCGGTGCCCTGAAGGATATCCACGAAACGAACCTAGTGAACTACTTCGCGCGATCAAGATACTCGCCAGTGCGCGTATCCACTCGGATCTTCTCGCCTGGCTCAATGAAGGCCGGAACGCGTACACGAAGGCCGGTTTCCATCGTCGCATCTTTGGGTTGATTCTGCACTGTGGCGCCCTTGACTACAGGCGGAGTATCTGTGACCTCAAGCGTGACGACAGTCGGCAGCTCAAAGTTGATGATCTGCCCATCGAGGATCTGACAGGTCACTTTCTGGTTGGGCAGCATGTAGTCTTTGGCATCTGCCACGAGGTCAGCATCGATGGTAATCTGGTCGTATGTTTCAGTATCCATTATTACATAGCCCGAGCTATCTTCGTACAGGTATTCGTACTCTTTCGTCTCCACAAAGGGGATTTCTACCTTCTCATCCACTCGAAAACGAACATCTGTAAGGTTCTTGTTCTTGAAATGGCGAAGTTTGGCCTGCATATACGTGCCACCTTTACCCTTGGTCACATAGCGGGCTTCGTGGACCACGTATAGTTCACGTTCGTGAATAACTAATTTACCTTTGCGAAGATCACGGGCGCTAATCATCTGTGCTGCTCCGATTAAAAGACAATCTATGATCCCATGCCACACCGCGACTCGTTCGCAGACGGCACCTTCCGAAGTCTGGTCTGCTCTCGTAGCTCGCTCATGCCGGCTGACGCCAAACCGTACTCTGTGCACTCGCCGACGCAATTGTAGACAGCAACCATGATACCCATCAGCGTGGGTAGGAGGCGTATCGTTGCAAATTGCATGCGTAAGGTCAATAGCGGGACAGGGTCCGGGAATATCGTCAGAAAAGGGCTGCCACGCCCAAAGGTTCGGCGTTCGGGCCACAGCAATGGCACGGCTGGCCGACCTTCCACAACAAGATACAATCGCCAGTATGAGCAGAAAACAGAAGCCAGCGGTTCAAAGGTACCACGACCGAGTAGCACGCCGCTATGACGCAAGCTATGAGGACCATTTCTGGCAGTTCCACGACGCGCTGACCTGGGACTACATCAAGCCATTCCTGCCGGCAGATCAATCCAAGCCGGTATTAGATCTGGGCTGCGGGACAGGAAAGTGGGGGCTCAAACTGCTTGCCAGCGGCTATAGAGTGGCATTCGTCGACATATCCGGCGCGATGGTCGGAGAGGCCCGATCAAAGGTAGACGAGGCCGGAAAAGGAGAGCGTGCTGAGTTCTTTCAGGCTGACCTGTGCGATCTAAGCGATGTTCCGCAAGGCGGCTACGCTCTGGCATTGGCGATGGGCGACCCACTGGGATGCACCAAGTCTCCTGCGAAGGCGCTCAAGGAAATTCGGCAGCGGCTGTGCGACAAAGGCATACTGATAGCAACACTCGACAGCAAGCTGGCCGCCTTGGAATTCTATCTGGAGTCAGGGTCGCTCAAGGAGATGCAGGCTTTCTTGCGGACCGGTCGCACGCACTGGCTGACAACCGACGTGGAAGAGCAGTTCGACATCCACACTTATACGCCCAGAGAAGCGCACCGACTCTTGGAAAATGCCGGTTATGAGGTCCTGGACACGCGCGGCAAGACCGTGCTGAATATGCGCAATCATCGAGAACTACTGGCCGATTCCGAAGCTCGGCGGGCTTGGCTGAAATTAGAGAAATCACTAAGCAAAGACCCTGACGCTATTGCTACTGCCGGGCACATCCAAATCGCAGCACGTGCGATCAAGTAAGCAACCTGTTCTCAGGAATACAGCATACGACTACTGCTAGCACTGATAAGCAGCATCCGCGGCGTCGGAGGATGTGTGCGTCCAAGCAATGCGCTCCCTTAACAGAATTTCCCTTTCTAACGAAACCTGAGCAATGTCGAAAGAATATAAGATGACAATCGCGTGCCATTGTGCGCCAGAATAAACCCAGACCAAGGAGATGTCTGATGCGAACCATTAGTATCGTAGCTTCGCTTTTGCTCGGTTCTGTCTCTTTCGGAGCGGAAGTCCCCGGACGTACCGGTGAAGAGGACTTAAGAGTGGCGGATGTACTGGCTCAGATTGCCATGTCAGAATCCAATGCGCCATCCTCCCTATCCAGAGCGGACTCGCCCTATCCGGATTTCAAAAAGGTCACCGAAGGCATGGAGGCCAGCAAGGGTATGTTTACCCTTTGGGCCTATCCATCTGGTACTCCCAACAAGGACCAGGAGAAGCTCCTGTGTCAGATCCCTGGCTCAATGTTGGGACAGAAATTCATGATCTCAACAAGCGTTTCCGGTGGCGGTTTCTTCACCGGTTTTCCAATCGATCAACGTGTAGTCCAATGGGAACTACATGATAAACAGCTCGTATTGGTTGAGCCAGAAACCGATTTCGTCGTCGATGTCTCCAATGAAGTCGCCGACGTCGTCCGCCGCACTTATCCCGATGCCATCCGTGCGGCCGTTCCGCTCGTCACCAAGTCTCCCGGAGGTGATCCTGTAATCGATTTCGGCAACCTGCTTAAGAGCGCGTTTGCTGACATTGGCTGGATGACCTGGGGAGGAATCAACCGTTCGCTGAGCAAGTGGACCAATAAGAAAGTGTTTGAACTCAACGTAGAGATAGGGGTGGAACTCGCTATCGGCAACGGGAATCCTCCCGGCTCCTACACCAAACAGGCTGTTCACTATAGTTTCTGGAAGCTGCCAGCAAGCGATTATCGACCTAGAATCGCAGACGACCGGATTGGCTATTTTCTGACAACGAATCAGGATTGGAGCAAGCCGACGGACTCACGAGACCTGTTCAATCGTTACATTGATCGCTGGCACCTTGAAAAACGCGACTCCTCGCTTGCCCTCTGCGAACCAAAACAGCCGATCGTCTTCTACATTGAGAAAACCGTACCAGTCCGTTTTCGACGCGCGGTGCGTGACGGCATTCTTGAATGGAACAAAGCGTTCGAGAAGATTGGGTTCCTAAACGCCATTGAAGTTCGCCAGCAGACAAATGACAATGAATGGAAGGACCTCGACCCTGAAGACATGCGCTACAGCTTCTTCCGTTGGATAGTAAGCGGTGCGGGTTTTGCCATGGGGCCACATAGGTCAAACCCATTCACAGGGCAAATCTACGACGCTGACATCATCTTCGATGATTCGATGATTCGGTACTTCGAGGAGAATGCTCAACAAATGCTGCCAACATCTCTAGTGGACATGAAATTCAGCGATCCAGGATGGGCAGGCTTTCTGGATGAGTTTCCCGCTTGGAAGAGGACCGTCAGGAGCTTTGACTGCTTGGATTTGACCGACAATAGGCGTGCGCAAATGCGGCACAAGATGCGCGAGCATATGCGCAAACGCGGATGCCACTGCTGTGAGTACACCGAAAACCTAAAGCAGCAAATGGCTTTCAGCCGTGCCATACTCGCTGATCAGCCCAAGGAAGTCATGGACCGTTTCCTTTACGACGTTGTCAAGGAAACAGTCGCCCATGAAGTCGGACACACACTCGGTCTGCGACACAACTTCAAAGCAAGCACGATTTACTCACTCGATGAGATAAAACGCAAGAGAGTCGAAGGGACGGCAACCTGTGGATCGGTCATGGACTACCTGCCAGCCCTATTCCTGGCAGATGGTACGATTGAGGGCCACTTCTCCAGCCCGGTCCTTGGACCCTATGATTTCTGGGCCATTGAGTACGGATACCGGCCGTACGATCACACCTACAAAAGCCATAACGGGGTAGTGGAAAGCAGCAAAGGAGAGATGACTGCAAAAGACGAACAAGACAACTCTGAGCCGAAGGACACCAACGCATTCGATGTCGACAAATTGCCTGCAGAGTTTCTGGAAATGCTTCCGCCGGAGGCAAAAGAGGCACTAGCTGCCGTGAAGCTGCATGAGGATCAAACAGAAAGCCGTATCCAATCTTCTGACTCAGTTCCAGTGCCTGTCACCGGTGAACAGAGTATGCTGCTGGATATCGCAAGTCGATCAGTTGAACCTGAGCTGGTATACGCCACAGATGAGGATGCCACCAATCTTGGACCGGATCCCGGGGCCGCCCGATTCGACATGGGCAATGATCCGATTGAATGGGCCCAAGACCGACTTCGCCTTATCAACAATAGACTCGAGACGGTGCTTGAATGGTCAGTTAAGGACAAGGAGAGTTGGTACCACCTAAGAGGCACGTTTGTCCAGCTAATGTTCGAGAAGATCCGCCTGTTCGATTACGTAGGTCGCTACATCGGTGGTCAGCACTTTAGCCGCGCGCACCGTGGAGACGCTATAGAACTATCACCGTTCACTCTAGTCGATCCCGAGTTGCAGCGGCGCGCCATAGCTTTCACAGAGGAGCACATCTTCGCTGATGAATTCTACAAAATCCCCTCCAAGCTCCTCAACCACCTCGCTCCATCACGGTGGTCGCATCACGGAGTTAACATCAGCTACTCCATGGACTTCCCTGTTCATGAATTCATCGGACTGCTGCAATGGTGGAATCTAGTTGATAGGTTCACACCAAACACACTGCGACGAATCTATGACGCAGAAACCAAAACCGATTCCCCAAACAAATTGACCGTCTCGGAGTACCTGCAGAGACTTCAGTCTGGATGCTGGAAGGAGATAGTGGACCGAGCGCAAGTGGACGCAGAAAAACCCTCAGAGACGTCACCGTTTCTCTCCGACATCCGTCGCTCCCTGCAACGAGAGTACCTCTCCCTCGCAGAGACGCTTGTGCGAATGCCTCCAGGGACAATAGTGTCGGCAGACATCCAGGCAATGATAAAACACATGTTGCGCAACCTGTCGGAAGATCTCGCGTGGTGTATTGCCACCCACAAAGCGGATTTCGCCTCTCAGGCGCATATGGAGGAGTGTAAATCACGCATTGATCGCATGCTGCGGCCGGAGCTCAAGGAATACGGGCTGTTCTTCTGAGTCACAAGATCACTCGAAGTCGAAGCAATGCCGTTCATCAACCGTCAAGAAAGTTGATGAACGGCTCTGTTTTGGTATCGGTAAAATCACACAAACTTGAGCGATCGCCAGTGAACGACTCGCTCACATACGGACTGCAATCTGACAAAACATCTCCAGAACCCCACTGTCTTCTGAAACGCCTGTTGCTCCGTGCCGATATGGCAATGAGTTTGGGCACGGCGAACTCGAAGTCGCTATGCCGTAGGGCTATATTCATCAAGGAGTACTCCGAATGCTACGACTATCAGTCGCTATTCTATTGGCTTGCACATTGTGCATTACATTACCAACCCTTCTTCCAGGATGTGGTAATACAACAATACCGTCGAGCGACACGAACGATACTTCGGACAGTGGGGAAAACAGCAACTCCGGCGCTCCTGATACGACAAGCGGACAAGCCTATTTGTTTACGAATCTCGACGATGGAGGCTCCGAACTGCTCTCCAAGACGGCCATCAGCGCAAGAACTTTGAATGAGGATCAAGAACGCTATGGCTGGCTTCTACTTGATGAGGATACAAACATCGAGGAGCTCAGTGATGATCGAAGAAGACTTGTGTCATACGACCCGCTCTCCGAAAACCCCACAAACGTCAACGGCGAGCAGCTTGAAGAAGCCATCGAAGAACTGCTTGGTCTAACCGGACAGCAAAACCCCTACGAAGATGAGGCAGAGGAGTATTACTTCTTCTGGCATCCCGGCATGGGTGACCACTACTCCAGCGAGCATCGCGTGGGTGATGGTGAGGGTGGATGGGTGATGATTTTTGGTGATGAGATTGACGCCATTCCAGGACAATACAGAAACACGTTAATGGATGGCGAAGGGCATGAAGCATTCGATCAGTTCTTCGACGACGACGATTTTCTCGATCCACAGGGAATGCCCTGGGATTTCTGCGAAGAGGAAGGCTTCTACGATGATGGCGTTTGTGATCCGATGTGCCCAAAGCCGGATCCAGACTGCGGCAGCAATGGTGAATCTTCTCCTCCTGATTTCTTGAACGGTGACGACCAATGCATGATATTGGGTTTCTACGGCGACGGTTTCTGTGACCCAATGTGCCTGCAACCGGATCCGGACTGCGGCACAGATGGTCTTCAGTCTGAGGATCCGTGTGTGACGAATAGGAAATACGGAGACGGAGTATGCGACCACGATTGCTGCAATCCCGATCCAGACTGTACGGAAGGTGCGCCAGAGGGCGACCCTTGTTTTGTGTTCGGATGGTACGGCGACGGCATATGCGATCCGAATGTAATGTGCCAGTTTGAGGACCCCGACTGTGTGGGCACCAACGGAGAAGGAGGCAGCACGCAAGCTACTTGCGATCCTGGAGATGGCTGCAATCCCGAGTGTTTCGATCCTTACGATCCGGATTGCAGCGACGTCGACGTTTGCATAACTCAGGGAATCTGCTGCCCCGATGGATTCTGCGATCCCGATTGTCCCAGCGGCCAGGATCTCGATTGTCAGGTCTGCGGGATGAGCGATGGCATCTGTATTCAGGACTGTGACTGGTTATCCGGTACACCGGACCCCGACTGTACCGCCGTCAACACCGGAGGTCTGGAAGCAACGTGCAATCCCGGCGACGGATGCAAGCCGGACTGCCATAGTCCTTTCGACACCGACTGCACCAATGAAGCCATCTGTTTCGAGGTTGGTTACTGCTGCGCAGACTCAGTGTGTGATGAAGGCTGCCCGGCCGGCAATGATCCTGATTGCTCTGATACTTCCACCAACAACGGCTTCCAGTCCACCTGCTCTCCTGGCGATGGATGCAAACCGGATTGTACTGATCCGTTTGACTCCGACTGCACCAATGAAGCCATCTGCTTCGAAATCGGATACTGTTGCGCAGACTCGATATGCGATTCAGGATGCCCCACCGGCCCGGATCCAGATTGCACCAGCTGACGGCTCAGAACATATGTGGTCTTCGTCCCATTCAGATCGGGTTCCTGGAACTGTTTGCAGGCAAGCAGCAAGAGCACAGAGCAAGACCAGGGAACGCCTAACAGGCGTTGTGAAGCTGCCATTCCAGACTAGCTTAAGCCCAGCTGCCGGCCTTGTTACATTGCCGGCGTCAACTTATACTGCGGCAGCAGGGCAAGTTCGCCGGCTCTGAGAGCCTGCTAGCGATGCCTGCTACCTTGGAGAGGTGTCCGAGTGGCTGAAGGAGCCGCATTCGAAATGCGGTCTGCGGGTAACCGTAGCGGGGGTTCGAATCCCTCCCTCTCCGTTCCCTCTTGTTCCGCCGAGAGCGGTTTCAAACCCACTGTGAAGTCAGCTAAGAGAAGAGATCTGCACGCAGGCCAGCGAAACGAAAGCTGTGGCCAAGCGGCTAGCAGGATTCCATCGCACAGCAATCGTGTGACACACACCCGCGTCGCACAATTACATCGTATTAAGTTGCTGACAAAAGCAAGATATACGAACACACCAACCAACGATAAGTTCATCCATTTAGATTGACCCATGCGGAGAAACTCTTACTGAGCGCCACACATGTCAAACTGACACGCCGTTTACCTAGAGCAAGCTCTATTCAAACGTGGCGTCTTACGCCCGATCTTCTCCGGAAGTTTTTCGGCGATTGACACCACGTTTGGATTAGTAACGCTATAAACGCGGCGGCAAACAACGAAAGTTTACTTGAAAAAACCAGGCTCAGACGCTACATTTGAATAGAGTTAGTTCTAATCGTTTAACGAACACAATGGAAAGCGAATCGACGAAACCGTCACAAATGTGGTTTATATTGCATGTGATGGTTGTGCAGTTTAATGGACTGATTGGGGAGCGACCCCATGAGTTGGGACATACTTGTTCAGGATTTGCCAGAGGTAACAACGGTTGCAGACATCCCCGATGGCTTTCAACCATCACCTCTGGGGGCGAGAAGCGAGTTGATCTCTAAGATCCTCACCGTATGCCCCCAAGCAGATTTCTCTGATCCATCCTGGGGGCTGATCGTCGGTCCCGACTGGTCAATTGAGGTCAACATTGGGAAAGAGGAGCCCTGCATGGGCTTCGCGCTTCATGTACGGGGAGCAGACGTAGCGGTCAGTGCGGTAACCGCAATCTTGGAGCAACTCCAACTTCGCGCCATTGATTGCCAGACCAGCGAGTTTTTCACTGAGGGTATTGAGTCGAAGTCGAGTTTTCACGACTGGCAGGCTTATCGCAATAGGGTTATTGGTGGCCACAACTCCGAACCGCTATGAATGGCTATAATCGCCTATGGTGTTGTATGTCCGAGCGCAGCGTCAAACACCCGAAATCCACCGGAGAAAACAGTCGCTCAGCCGCTACACTCGGATAGAGCTTGCTCCATTTAGCTTTGGACACCGCCGTCACAGGAGTACAGTTTTACACAATTTACTGTGTCTTCTTTCCGCTAATACTACGGAATGTCTCTCCGCACAATCGCACAGCCTACCCTCTCCTTGTTATCTCGGGAACGGAGTCTCTCAAGACCACCATATCGTCCCGGTCAACAATTTCGTTTACGTACTTGTACCCCAAAACAGTCTCGTAGTCCTTTGGAGATTTGCCTTGCATGAGGCGCACTTCCTGCGCCGCGTACGATGCCAAGCCGACGGCAAAAACATTTCCTTGCTCATCAGCTATGTCCACGCGTGATCCCATGGAGAATCGGCCATCCACTTTGACGATACCACTGGGAAGAAGGCTTGCACACCGCTCCACTAGGGCTTTCCTCGCTCCGGCGTCCACATGCAGAATCCCACGTGATTTCGTGCGAAACGCAATCCATTGTTTGCGGGAACTCAGTTGGCTACGCCGAGGAACAAACAGAGTTCCCTCGCGACCCCCGTTGAGAATCTCGGGGAGCAAACTAGGCTTCTCGCCATCACACACTATTGTCGGTATACCCCATTCGCTGGCCAGATGAGCGGCTGAAACCTTCGCTATCATGCCGCCAACTCCTGACGCGCTCATCTGATCCGTAACATGCTCATCAACTGATGAGCCTACATCTACTTCGGGTATGACATCCGTACCCCCATTGCGATACACTCCCGGAACACTACTCAGCACTACCAGCAGTTGGGCGGAAATTAGGTTCGCCACCAGTGCTGATAGATGATCGTTATCCCCTATCTTGTTCTCATCGTCAGCCAGGGGATCGTTCTCATTGATGATGGATATGATTCCTGAGCCAATGAGTTGCTGAAGTGTGTGCCGGGCACTGATAAAGCGCCGGCGATTCTCAATATCATCCTCCGTCATCAGCAATTGCGCCACCTCACGTCCATGCACTGCAAAGGCATCCGCGAAAGTAGCCATCATCTTGTATTGCCCTATGCACGCGGCAGCTTGTCGCGCCACGACTGTTGAGGGCGGCTGCAGCATACCTAAAGCACAAAACCCGCCGGCAACAGCGCCCGAGACAACCATCACCACTTCACATCCGCCATTCTGCAGCGTAACGACATCATCAGCCAACCGCCTGATAACATCCGGACGCAATTGCCCCTCAGACGCTATTACGGCGCTCCCCACCTTGACCACCACTCGCCGAACGCCGGCCAAGAGAGCCAACCTTCTTTCACATATTCCCTTTGCTTCCGGCATGAGCACACAGCCTTAAAAAGAAACGCGTCTCTCTGACAACGACGTATTCAACGCCAATGTATCTGATGAAATAGTGCACATCGATCTGCACAGAACCTAATGCCACACTGCACGAGGCATCATCGAATCAGCCGCTTATTTTTGCCAATAGCTCATTAGCTATTCGCACCGTCTCCCTGGGAGACGCTGATCCAACCGTGCAGTACGAGTCTGGTCCGTGTGCTGCGCTGTCGCTACCCGCCACTTGTCCAGTGCGAATCTCCTCAGCAACAGCGTGGTGCGCCTCTCTCAAGGGAGTCCCGCCCATCACTCGTTCTTCCATGCTCAGAGTCGCCCCTATTTGCCCATGTGCAAGAGACTTTTGAAGTCTCTGCGGAGCAAACTCCAACTGCCGAACAAACTCATCGGTCATTCGAAGAAGATCTGCCAGCTTCACCGCTGCGCCGTGGATGATCGGCTTAATGCACTGTAGGTCGCGGTTGTATCCGCTGGAAAGTCCTTTCATCAACAAAAACGAATGCCCGACCGACGCGATGATGGAGTTGCTCTCTCCCCTAAGAAGCTCCATGGCATCCGGGTTTGTCTTATTGGGCATCATCGACGATCCTGTACCAAAACCGTCGGGATATACAATCCATCCAAGCTGTGTTTGCGCAAAGCTGATTACGTCTGTAGCCAGTGATTGCAGGTGCAAAGCTACTCCTGCAGCGATATTAATGAACTCCAAACACTCATCTCGCGAGCAGGTGGCGTCCAGTGCGTTGACCGATGGCTTGGCAAACCCTAAAAGAACAGCCTGCATGTTGCGATTGATCGGAATCGCCGACCCCGCCACTGCTCCACTACCGAGCGGACAGTATTGACTCCAGTGGTTGACAGCTGTTTCCACACGCTCCTGCATTCGCGCAAACGCTGCCGCGTAGCGCAACGACCAGAAGCCAACAGAACCCGGCGCTGCGTACTGGCAGTGTGTTTGCAGCGGAAATACAAGATCCGCCCAACCCTTCGCTCGACTACAGAAGAGTCGTACCAAGTCAGCCAATTGAATCGACAGACATCTTCCTGCAGATACCACATACATCTTGAGAAGAGTAGCAACTTGATCATTTCGTGACCGTGCAGTATGGATTTTCTTACCGGCTTCTCCTACGGCATCAACAAGAGCAACTTCAATCCATGTGTGCAAATCCTCTGCCCCGGAATCCGGACACTCCTTTCCAGTGAAGTCCTCCTCAATGTCCGCCAGCGCCGACACGATCGAAGCACATTCCTCGTGAGTAAGGATCGAGGCTGCCTGCAGCGTCCGCGCGTGAACCTGCTGCAATCGCAATTCAAATGGAAGAAAAAACCAATCTTCTTTAAGTGACTGATTGAAATCCTCAAACGTGCAGTGCAGTCGTGATTTGCTTTTCCAAAGAGTTTGCATAATCACTTCACCTCACAGAGAGGTCGACCAACCGATGACATCCAACTCAGATTGATGAAGCCAGAGGCATCGCTATGCCTATAACTGCTCGCCTCAAACGTGGCCGTCTCTTGTTTGAATATTGGGTTGTCAGCAGATATCTGTGACACGTAAGGGATTGAATCAAGCTGCACAGTGACAGCCCCGTTCAGCTGTTTCACAATGACCTTTGCAGCAGCCTCCAGAACTTCTCGCTGATCAGAGAAATACGCTCCCTTGTAGAGCAGCTCTCCATACTGAAGCCCCAACGTTACCCATTGATCATAAGTCGGCTTGTTAAAACAGCATCGCGCCAGAGCGTCTATGGCCATATGCATGATCTTAGCAGCGGGGTTTATGTAAAGCCCCCGCGACTTCACACCCGTGCATCTGTTCTCAATGACCAAGTCCCAAGCCCAATCCTGGTGACGACCACGCTCATTGAGCAACTTCACCAAATCGGCAAAGTCAAGTTCAACACCATCCAGACTTACCGGAATACCGTTTTTGAATGAGATGGTCACACTGGAAGGGCACGAGCCATCACCACCAATCGCAAACCGCCCCTTAACTTCTGCCAACACCTTGTGTACATCAACAGCACTCTCAGGATCTTCCAACACATCCCCTTCGACACTTAGGTGCCAAAGGTTCTCATCCATGCTGAAGTCCTTCTTCTCCGCATATCCATCGTCAAACCCCTTGCTACGTACGTACTCAATTAGATCCTTGCGTCCAGTAAATTCCCAAATACGCCACGGCGCCAATATTGGGCAGTCCGGTGCAAGAGACTTGTAGGCGAACTCAAAGCGAATCTGATCATTTCCCTTGCCTGTCGCACCGTGCACTAATTTAGCATTTCCCAACTGCTCTGCCAGCTTGACTTGCTCATGAGCAATAAACGGACGCGCCAAAGCTGTACCAAGTCGATAGCTTCCCTCGTATGTGGCAGCCAGAGCGGTTGCCATAGGAATCACCGTATCGAACATTACCGGCTTGGCATCCCTGATGACCGCGGTGCTCGCCCCCATCTTTTTGGCTTTGGCGCAGTGAGAATCAAGATCCTCATCCTGCCCCACATCCACGAGCACAGCATGAACATTGAAGTCATGCTCCAGCAACCACAAGACCAAGGCCGAAGTGTCCAACCCGCCCGAATACGCTAATACGCAATCTTTACTGCTCATACTTGTCTCCAAACCATGTCTTCAATCGCCTAATCACAACGGCCTGCGCCCGCCGGCTCTTGGTCGCAATGAACACGGTGTCGTCGCCAGCCAGCGTGGCTGTTACCGCAGACTCGTTCTGACTGTCGATCGCAACGGCCACTGATGCGGCCAACCCCACTCCTGTAAACACAACTGCCAGATGCGGACCACACGTGGTAAAACGCTCCACCGCTGCACCGAAGTCCAGCTCGCGTGGCCCCTCGACGAACTCCCCAATCACATATTTGCCCGCCGACTTTCGAACTCCCAGCTCACGCAAGTCTCGACTCAATGTCGATTGATCCACTGCGAGCCCCTCAACCTTCAACTCCCGGCGAAGATCAGCCTGAGTACCAGCCTGTCCTCTCTTCAGAATCTTAAGCAACACTGCCTGTCTATCTTCTTTAGTAGCCATGGTAAGCAGTATACCTTTTATGCATAACTATGCAACATATAATGCATCGACATTTTTGCACGGAAGGGTCAACACAAGTTGTGAGATACTCTTGGTCCTATAACGTAGCTGATTGGTAATGTCTGGCGCTATGAATGCAGAGTGTGGGCCAACAGAACAACCATGTGGAAAGTGGGGAGCCATCGCCAACAAGAGGCAAGGTACAACTCAAACCTGCATACTTCGCAAGAGCACTGACAGACAACTGTGGAGTCGATGCAGCGGTCCGGAAAACAGCGGTGATGGACGCAAACAATCTACATTGGGAAATTAACCACCAAGAGACATCATGGTCAGACACTGCGATGCCGATCCGGTCTTCGGCTTACTAGCGATGGCTTGGTCTAGCATCGCCCTCGCTCCATCGGTATCAAGTGATTGCCCGTCCCAGAATCGAGAGAAGTCGAAATGCGCATCTTCGAATAAGCACGTGACCAATCGACCGCGAGCCGTAACCCTCAGCCGCCTGCATTCCGCACAAAACGGTTGGCTCACTGACGCAATGACACCAACCGTGCCCGCAATACCATCACCGTGTGCACTGTAATCAGTTGCCGGCTGCCCAGCACGACAATCGATAGGTCGCAGAGTGAATCGCTCTGCAAGGCTTGCAAGAATCTCCTTTGCTGTTACCAAATGCTGATTCGCAGATTCTTGTAGTGGGCCTATAGGCATAGCCTCAAGAAACCGCACAACACAGCTGTTGGCCATGCCCCAAGATGCAATGTCGACGATCTCATCATCGTTCAACCCGCGCTGAGCGACAACATTGAGCCGTACCGGAGTCAACCCGGCGGCCACCGCAGCTTCGATACCAGCGAGCGTGCGAGCTACATCACCGCCGCGAGTCAAGCCTGCAAACCTCCTTGGATCTAACGTGTCCAAGGACACGTTCACTCTGGACAAGCCCGCCCTGCGCAGAGCATCCGCCTTACTTTCCAGAGATTGACCATTGGTTGTCAAAGCAACCTCGTTCAACGATTTCATGGCCGCTAATGACTCGACAAGCGAGATGATTCCAGGGTGCAGCAACGGCTCCCCGCCGGTCAAACGCACGTAGCGCACTCCGTGCTCCTCGGAAAGCCATCTTACAAGAGATGTAGCAAACCTAACATTTAATAAGCCCCGACACGGTACCGATGCTTCGGGCACACAATAGCGACAAGCCAAGTTGCAGCGATCCGTTAGCGACAAGCGCAAATGATCTATTGTACGTCCGAATCGGTCAATCAATTAGAACAACTCCAACGCACTACTGATCCTCGACTAATGCTTCGGCCACATACTCAACAACGTGCTTAGCTCGAACGCCGGTGTGGTGATGCACCTGGTGGCGACAACTGAATCCAGACACCGCCACTGCTGCATCACGTCGGTCTCGAATGACAGGAAAAAGCCGCTGTTCCCCCACGGCCTTGGCGATATCGTAATGCTCCACTTCGTGACCAAATGCCCCTGCCATTCCACAGCAACCGCTGTTTATCTCTGTAGCCTTGCCACCGGTGCAAGCATTCAGAAGCCGCATTGCACTGCCTGTACCAATCAGCGACTTCTCGTGACAATGTCCGTGATAAAGAAGTTTGCTTATCTTCGATGCGTCCACCTTCAGCGACCCAGGGTTATTCTCAATGACCTCAGCAACGAACGTGTCTATCGTCTGTGATACCTCCGCAACTCTTCGACCGCGAATCGTGGGAACCAATTGCGGCAGCTCGTCCATCAATACTGACACACACGATGGTTCGGTCCCGACAATAGCAATACCCTTTTCCGCATAGGGATACAGCACTTCGACGTTCTGCTCACAAAGCAATCTTGCTTGGGGTAGCAACCCCTTACTTATCTGCGGCCGACCCGAGCAAACGTTGTCAGCTATCACTACATTGAAGCCGAGCGACTGCAGTACCCTCACTGCCGCCCTGCCCACCTGCGGTTCGTAGTAGTTTGTCCAGGAATCAACAAAGTACAACACGTTCGGCCGATCCGAAGCAAGGTCCCGCCAATCCCTCTTACCCTGCCTTCTCAGCCACTTACGGAATGTTTGATGCACGTATCTGGGCGGCGGCACACGTCGATCCAAGCCATATAGTTTTTCCATAACAAGCCGCACAAGCCGATTCTGCATCACCCAATTACTCATTGGAGCAAAAAGGCAAGCAAGTGGAGCCATACCAACTGACGCTCCAATTAGTCGACTGCGTCGAGGAACACCGTCATGCCGATTCTTATGCGCAAGCCACTCAGCCTTGAGTTTTGCAACATCAGTGCCTGTAGGGCACTCCGTCTTGCAGGCCTTGCAAGCCAAGCAAAGATCAAACACCTCTTCCAATGCAGGATCATCAAGACCATTGAGCAGTCCGCGATTGCTCAATGCCAATCGCAATGCATTGGCCCGAGCCCGAGTGCTGTGCCGCTCATCGCCGGTAGCCATGTACGACGGACACATTGTTCCGACAAGCCGCTGACGACACTGTCCGACGCCACTACACATATTGGCTAAGCCGGCCATTCCACCGTATGCACTGAAATCCAGGTGAGTACGGATCTGTTCCGATCTCCACCCTTCTCCGTAGCGAAGATTGTCCGTGATAGGAAGAGGATCCACTATCTTTCCCGGATTGAGAGTATTGCTCGGGTCAAAGGCTCTCTTGATTTTTCCAAAAGCCTCCACAATCTTAGAGCCATACATTTTCTTCAGCCAAACTGAGCGGACAATGCCGTCACCATGCTCACCAGTCATTGACCCGCCGAACTCAAGCACCAAAGAGCTGATCTTCTCCGCGATTCTCTCAAGAAGTTCCACATCGCGTCTCAACCTGAGGTTCAGTGCCGGGCGAATATGTAAACTCCCAACACTTGCATGAGCATAGTAACCAACCTGCTCGATTCCCTCCTCCTTGAGAATCTTGTCAAACCGCTCAATGTAGCTCCGCAGCTTGGATGGATCGACAGCTGTGTCCTCCACGAAGGCGTAGGGCTGCCTCTCGCCTGGAGAGGACATGAGCAATCCCACGCCCGCCTTGCGAACCTCCCACACATTCGCCTGCGAAGAAGCGTCCGTGAATATCGGATGAGCGTACCCCAATGACCTACTTTTGAAATCATCGGACAGACACTGAAGACGCTTGGCTAGCCCCTCCTGAGTTTCGTCGAACAACTCACAAACAAGCAGCGCCTCAGGATCGCCTTGAATGAAAGCACGCCGTTTGGCCATCGCGGGGTTGGGCTTGGTAGCGTCGCAGATTAGTTTGTCGACCAACTCCACAGCTGCAGGTTTGTGTTCCAAAGCAACTGGCGTCGCCGACATCGCGTCTAGCAAGTTGTCAAAGTGAACAACTAGTATTCCCTTACACTTCGGCAGTGGAATTACCTTGAGTTTAGCCCCAACGACAACTGCCAGTGTCCCTTCGCTGCCACAGATTATCGCCTCAGTATTGACTCGACCGTTACAGCGCAACCGGTCAAGACCGTAGCCGGCATTCTTGCGAAGCACCTTGGGCCAGCGACCCTCAACCTCCTCGCCGTATTCGTTGATCACTTCCTCAAGCAGCTCATCACATCGTCTCGCTAATGAGTTGTTCGATTGACCTACACCATCGCCCCAGCTACACATCGAGCCGTCGGCCAGTACAACGTCAACACTAAGAACGTGATCCACAGTACGACCATAGAGAACCGAGTGGGCACCACACGAGTTATTGGCAATCATACCACCAACATTCGCACGGCTTGATGTCGCAACATCGGGACCGAACTGCAGTCCATGCGCCGCCAACTCGGCGTTCAATTCGTCTAACACAACGCCTGGTTCCACGTTGACAGTCATTCCTTGCGAATCGATTTCCAGAATGCGGTTCATGTACCTGGAACAGTCCATTTGGAGTCCGCGATTCACAGCCCCACCGGTAAGCCCGGTCCCAGCCCCGCGAGCGGTGATCGAAACACCATGCCTTCCACACACGCGGACAGCGGCTGCGACATCACCAGCTGTCTTAGGGAAGACTACGCCATCGGGGATCATTTCATAGATGCTAGCATCTGTGGAATACAAGGATCGGGTCAGCGCATCAGAGCGAACGTCGCCAGTGATGTTCTCAGCGATTTCCCTTAGCACATCCGATACTTTTGTTTGACCGTGAGCAGTCTCCATAGCTTTTTACCTCATATCGGCTGCTATCGATTCAGGAGCACGCCTCACGCGCCCGCGACTTCCAACCCCATGCGCCAACCGATGTCCCCCAGGTAGATTGTCCCAGCCAGGTTATGCGAAATCCTTCGCCAATCGCCTAGCCACAGTAACCGTCAGGATACCGAAAAGCTCTCAAAAGCACAAAACGGGGGGCACGGCACGAACCGTTAGCGAGAGAATATTCGCCCTTGCTCGAAGATCCTGCCGTATTGATCCGTAGCGCGGATCCTGACGACGTGAGCGCCGCCACTTGGTGTGCTCTCCAGCTCGGCAGACCACATATGGAAGCTCTCCACTGTCGTAGCCCACGGCTTGGTCGTTGAAATGACACTCTCTATGACAGCCGACGCCAGTGGATCTCGCTGTCTTCGTTGGCACATTGGTTGGAACTCGTTGCCGTCCAAACTGTATTCTACTTTCATCTTGTCCGAGCCGGAAAACACGTTGACCAACAGTGTTCGTCTTGCCGCATCGTCATTGCCAAGGGTACCGGGAGGATATATCCGCATGCGATAGCCCTCGGCAAACCCAGCAGCCCTGTAGTCGGTCACATAGTCACTGCCATCAAAGGTCACCACAGTGTATCCGTTCGGCACACCATCACGATTCGGTGCAGCCGGGATGCCACGAATGTCCTTCGGGCCACCCCACCAACACCCCGACACGGTCGCCGTGTTGACCTCATGCAATTTGCCTGGAAATACCCAACCATCTTCAGGTCCGTAGAACTTGTGTTCGTTCAGATGTGTGTGCCCGGAAAGGGCCAATACTCTCTTTCTGTCTTTGAGTACCGCGAACAACTCCTTGGCATCCACACACGTCTTTCTATGAGGCGTCGAAATCGGAATGTGCATACACAAAACAACAAGATGATCATCAGGTACGCTGGCAAGATCTTTAGAAAGCCATCTCAGCTGTTTATCCCCAAACCTCTCCCGATAGCCCCCCTTGCCGCGGCCCATCCAATCCACACTGTCCAGGGCTACAAAATGCACATCACCGCAGTTCCATGAGTAGTAGTTCGGCCCGAAATATCGGTGAAATGTCTCGTCCGACATCTCATCATTGGTCGCATCATAGTTCATGTCATGATTGCCGATCACGTTGTAAAACGGTATACCGATCTTTCCAGCATACTCGACATATGCGCCAATTAACGATAGTTGATCCGATACAAGATCGCCCAGCGTTACCGCAAAAGCAGCATCTACGCCCACGAGTTCAGAGAGGACATCATCCCGAACGAATACAGCCTCTTGAATGCTCTCTGGTTGTGGATCGGCCATAACCACAATACTGAATTGCTTACATTCCGTCCTCCGCCTCATCGGGAAATTCAATGACTCAGGCAGTGGCCCTGTGGGAGCCACGCCAGCATAGTGTAGTGTTGGGGATCCTTTGGGTTTGTGAATGTAGTAGAACTGGGGAAGGTTATTGCCATCGACTGGTGAGGTATACCCGCTAGGATTCGACACAAAGATGATAGTGTCATCCGTAACTGCTATTTCGTACTGGCCGTCCGGACCTGATAGAACAACCTCTTCCTGGTTGGAAATCGCGGCTTGAGCTATTCCAGGCTCCCCCTCATCGTGGAGGCCATTGCCATTGCAATCATCAAAGACGACTCCTCGAACCTTCTGTGTCCCACTTGCCAGAGCCGATGGCCCTACAAACATACTACAGGCAACAACTAGCACCAAGACATCTTCTCGAATCGTCATCTGCTTAGAGCATTCACCGATCACGTGTAGCGTATCCACAGCTAAGGAAGTAGTTGGTGCATTCTTCGGGTTCTACCTTGTGGAATTGTAATGGTTCAGCGTGAAATGGACAAACGCTTGTCGCACTTAATGTAGAACCTATCCCAAAACCTCTTTAAGCAATAATAAGGTACATCCGAAGTGTAGAAATCCCTGAAAGAGCAATGTAGATTTCTCCCATCGTATACATAGTCGACGATAGTGTTGAATCCAGGCTATCGTTCGTTCAACAGTCCATCGTCTTTTGTATCTTCGCAAAGGTCGGCCATCCTGAGTTTTATTTTCTGCTTTGCGGTTCCTACGATGCGGAGCAATCATTTCGATACCCTGGGCTTCAAGTTCAGCGTCAAGTCGATCACTATCATAAGCTTTATCACCTATGATCCGCTCCGGTTTCTCATTCGTAAGCATGAAGTCGAAAAGCGGTTGAACGAGTTGGTTTTCATGAGGCGTAGCCGACATAGTATCAATTGCTATTGGAAGCCCCTTAGCATCTACTAAAACCATTATTTTTACGCCTTTTCCGGCCTTTGTCTTGCCTATTCCGTCACCACCTCCGCGGGCTTTGCTGAATGTTCCATCGATATAACATTCATACACTCGATAGCCGTCATGCTCTTCAACTAATTCACCAGCATTACGCATAATGTTCTCGAATACGCCGTTTTCAACCCAGAACTTGAACCATCGATGAACAGCGCTCTTGGAGCCGAACCGCTTTGGAAGATCTTTCCATTTTGCCCCATTGTCGAGAATCCAAAAAACTCCCTGAATGGCCTTTCGCTTATCCATCGGGGGCCGACCTCCCTTGGGGCTCGGAGTGTGATGAGGAATCTGCTCAGTCAACCAATCTAATTGTTCTTCGGTAAGTTTTAGCATACATAATTATAGTACTCTTATGCGGTTAAACCAGGTAATGGGATAGGTTCGTACAAACTTACGTAATTTCCACAAGCATGTTTTCTCCTGCTCGGCCCCGGGTCGGGAACTGCCGGGGTTGTCCCCTCCGCTCCGTCGCCTCGGGATCGCCCAGCTGTTGGTGAGGCGACGCCGAGGCGACGGAACTCCGGGGACTCGAAGCCTCCTCTGTAATCGATTGGTATCGCAACTCCTGGCGACGCTGCCGTCTCTGTTCACGAGCGGTAATGAGCTTGCGATCCCGTTCCACAAAAATATCCTCATCACGGCCGTAGACCTTGTCGGACGGAGTTACAAAGCCAATAGCGCTGTGCAACCTCACCTCGTTGTAATGCCGGACGTAACCATCGACCAGCCGTTGGGCATCTTCAAGTGTCAGCGGGATGCCGGGGCGAATACACTCGTGCTTGATCGAACGATGAAATCGCTCCAGTTTGCCGTTGCTCTGCGGATAATACGGCGATGTCCTCACGTGGGTCATACCGCTGATCCGAATAAACTCCTTGAAATCCTTGGAGATAAATTGCGGGCCGTTATCCGAGATGATCCGAGGCAACGCATCTGGGAATTTTTCTTTTGCTCGCTGAAGAATAATCTCAACATCTGCTTCCCGCATCGATTCGCGAATCTCCCAATGAACTATGCACCGGCTGCAGCCGTCCAAAACACTGCACAAATAGTAAAAAGTGCCGGCGATGTTGATATACGATATATCCGTATGCCAATGCTCATGCACCTGTAATGGCTGCACAAAACCTGTACCTTTGCGCGATGGCTTATTGTTCCAGCGTCGCAAGACACCCGCGGCCCGAAGAACGCGGTATACGCTCGTCGGGCTTGCGGCCACCACGTCTCGATCGAGCATCATGAACGTTAACCGGCGATAACCCTCCAGGGGATACTGCGCATGAAAATCCAGGATCGCCTGCTTCTCCCAATCCTCAAGCCAGTGATCGCGCGGTACACACGCGTTGTGTTCGTTAATTTTGCCGAACCGTTTTCGCCAATCGTAGTACTTGCTCCTGGTTACGCCTATACAACGAACCAGGCGACTTGCGGCAAGCTCCGTCTTCGATGACCAGCTTTCGACGAAGTCCACCAGGGAATCACGTGTGTCGTGAGGTACCCATCGTCCCTTTAAATCTCCCCAAGACTTTTTTTTAGTGCTATATGTTCGCCCATTAACTCTCCAAGCACTTCGTTTTTCTGTTGCAGCTTGGCTTCGAGTTTTTCTATCTTCGCCGCGTCGGCCGACTTCTGCTGCGACGATTTCCTGGCTGGCCGGTCAAAGACACTCGCGCCTTCCTCGAATAGCTTCTTCTGCCAAAGGTGGAAAAGGGTCGGTTGAATGCCGTGCTTGTCGCAGATTTCCGACACCGGTATGTGCTCGATTAAATGCTCACGCAGGATCGACATCTTCTCGCTACCGCTGAAATTCCGCCGCTTTCTCCGCATAATTCACGCCTCCATCACGGGGTATACTAAAAATATCCCAAACGGAGCGTTTGTCCAATTCCGACTGAAGCATCACAGAATGCGTTAGCAACGGCGCGGATAAGTTGGCTGATCTGTCTTGGTCCGTCTCGACGTAGATATGATTTGATCTTTGACCATAGTTTCTCAATTGGGTTCAAGTCAGGCGAGTAAGGTGGCAGGTACAACAGTTCGGCACCGACGTTCTGTATCGACTCCTCGATTCCGCTGACCTTGTGAGATGACAAGTTGTCCATTACGACCACGTCACCAGGTCGTAACGCTGGAGCCAGACAGTGTTCAACGTAACCACGAAACACAGTAGCATCTGTTGGCCCATCGAATAGCATGGTAGCCTCGGGAATAACGCCCGTACAGCGCAAGGCGCTGATCATCGTATTGGTTTGCCAGTGCCCATGAGGAAGGTCAAAACGACATCTTTCGCCACACATAGACCGTCCATAAAGACGGGTCATGTTCGTTTTTGCACTGGATTCATCGAGAAAAATGAGCTGTTCTATAGGAATACCCTGTAAGCGGTGGGTAAACAGCTTGCGAGCAGCCACTACATCTGGGCGGTGCTGCTCGGAGGCAATCAGAGACTTTTTTTAAAAGTCAGACCAATCCTTTTCAGTGCTCGATGAGTTGCCATCACGCTGCAATTGATCCCCAATTCTTCTTTCGCCCATACACGCAACTCTTCCAGCGTTGCGTCAGGCTGAGCAGATACCTTTTTATGCAACTTATCTAACGCAGCCTCATCGAACTTACTGCGCCGATCGCCACCGCAAGGCCGTGGAGCCAGTTCGCCATCTTCACGAAACCGTTGCTTCAGCCTTCGAATCCACGCGGGACTGACACCGAAGCGGTCCGCTACGAATCTGGTTCCTTCGCCGCGATTACACGCAGCGAGGATACGTCGTCGAAGATCCATAGAATATGCTTTCATCACTAGCCTCCATGCTTGAATGAAAGCATAGCAACTAGTGCACAATCGCGCTAGACCTGAAAGTTAAATGCTCTAGACCACTTTAACAAGGCTGCTTTCCCACTGATCAGGCACTGGTCAAGCCCTTCACAGCATGATACGCCGACACCTGGAACGGTCAAACTGCAAGAACGGCCATACGCCCGCTCCCACAACGGGACAACACCTGTTTTCCGTTACATCCATGGACTATTGCGGTTGAATTGACTAGATTTGTGGGCAGAAGGCACCGACGTACGCGAACACTCAAAGGGGTTTCGGAAATGACGAATCGTATCGCTGTCGTTTTGCTGTTTTGTATTCTTCCCGCTTGGGCTGCCAGTGGCACACCGGAGAAGAATGATCCACCCAGACCAGGGAGCTTCTCCGTCTTGCACATTACCGATACTCACTTTTCCCCACATCACTTCAATACGCCGACTCCGCAAAACATAAGAGGTGAAGCCACATTCTCGTGGATGGCCAAGGAGATTCATCAGCCGCAAAAGGTCTCCAATACCCTTTCGCTCAAAGCGCCGGCGTTCATTTTGGTGACTGGTGACCTAACCGAATTCGGTGTTGTTGACGACACATATGATCTCTTCGAAGAAACGATGACATCATTCAAGCTACCTTTGTACGTCACACCGGGAAATCATGATAACACTTGGGTGGCTATGTACCACATCATGCGACGGAAGCATGGAGCAGAGCATTATTCGGTGGACAACTTTGGAGTGCACTTCGTCTTCCTCAACACAGCATCCCCTCAGGAACCCGTACCGTCCATAGGCCCGAGTGCGCGTGGCTGGCTCCGCCAAGATCTGATGAAAATACCTATCGGCACACCTGTTGTTCTCTCAATGCACCATCCTCTTGACTCAAGCTCCTTCACCGATACAGGAGAATACGACCAACTGATGGATATACTTCGCGATTACAATATCGCACTTGTTCTGTGCGGGCACGGACATTCGGCCTTTCACAAGAGTCACGACGGCATCGACTCAGTCATGGGCGGTGCAACTTTTGGCAAGAATGCAGGATACGGGTTGCTCAGCGTCGACGAAGGCAAACTCCGATATGCCTATCGCTACTTTGACGAATCCAAAGCAAACGAGCGGACAAACACCGGAGCTTCATGGAAGCTGTTGCTGGAAAAGCCCCTGACCAGCGAAGCACCCAACCGGTTGCTCTCCTCTTTGACACCAACCAACGGTTTCGTTTCCACGGAGAAGGTGATGGCGGTGGATCTCTCGTTCTCCTTATCGCGTGATGTAAAAGAAGCAGCTGATGCGAAGGTGAAATTCACAATCGACGGACATCCTGCAACAGCAAAATCCACGCCATCGCCTTTCAGTGACGAACTTCTCCACGCAGCTTTCCTGGTTTCGCTGGACGATCTTACAGAGGGCGGCCACACACTAACGGCTCGCGCTCGTATGCCCAATGGTAAAACCGATATGCGCAGTATAGTGTTCTATGCTGATCACCGGAACGACTTGGTTGCATGGCGCAAACTCCTACAATCACCCATCAAGGCAGCTCCTTCAGTAATAGGAGAATCATTGATCGTAGCCGACACCGCTGGCACAGTTCGCTCACTCAATCGATCGACATCCAAAGAGCAGTGGTCCTTCACTACCGGTGGCGAGATCCTCGGCAAGCCAGCTGCAAGCGGCGAACGCATAATCTTCGGTTCAGGAGACTTCAAAGTCTATGCCTTGAACAATGAAGGCAAGAAGCTCTGGACATACGACACAGGCGTTCCAGTATACTCTCCTCCGGTAATCCATGACGACACCGCATACATTGGCGACAACAGTGGCCGTATGCATGCTCTCGACGTAACTTCAGGAAAAGCTCGGTGGGTATTCTCCAGAGCAATGTACTCCATAGAAGCCCCAGCACTCATGTGGGATAATCTGCTGGTCTTCGGAGCATGGGATGGCTACATATACGCCCTCAAGCGAGCCACAGGAGAGCTGGCCTGGAAAGCCCTTGGGCCAAAATCCTCGGAGAAGACCGCTTTGCGATACTACTCTCCTGCTGATTGCGGTTTTTCAGTAGTGAAAAACAAGCTTTTTGTATGTGACCGTGGGTATTACATCGGAGTATACGACAAGAAGGGCAATCTAACATTTGCAGCCAATGAGAAAATCAGTGGACTCACTGACCACCCCAAAGAGCAAGCCATATACGCACGAGCAACAAACAATCGCCTCTGCAGATTCGACGACACCGGCAAGAAAGTTTGGGAAATCGATATTCCAACAGGCCGTTTCCCGATAGCCCCCACATTGCTAAATTCTACAGCGTTTATTTGTTCCGATACCGGACTCCTGAGTGCTGTAGAAACATCTTCCGGCAAGATCAAGTATTCCTACCAAGCCACTCCCGGTTCCTACGTTATGGCCCCTGTTGAGGTGGACGAGGAGATGACCTGCTACGTTGCAGGGATGGACGGTTCGATCACGGCAATCAAGTACAACTACTAACGGCAGACAACGTAGACCGGCAAACAGAATGTCCATAGTACAAACAGAACATCCGACGCTTATTATTGTCAACGGGCGAATGTGGACCGGTACTCCCACGATTGACGCCACTGCCGTTGCCATTCAAGGCAACAAAATCATGGCCGTTGGCTGTGATAGCGAAATCAAAAGCCTCGCAACGAAACAGACCAGGATAATCGACGCCGATCAGTGCCGCATCATACCGGGAATCACCGACTCTCATACCCACCTATTGTATGCTGGTTTACAGCTAACACGGTTGAGTATGAATGGCGCAACCTGCAAGAGAGATTTCATTGGCCTCATTGCTGATGCAGCCAGGAATATCAAACCTGAACAGTGGATCCTCGGTTGCCAATACTCAGTCGAGAATTGGAAACAACCAGAGCAGCCGAGCAAGGATTGGATAGATGAATTTACAGGGGACAACCCTTTGTTGATCACGCGATCTGATCTGCACATGGCTCTTGTCAATTCTCGGACACTGCAGCTTGCTGGCATAACACGAGAAGGCCCCAAAGATCCTCCTGGCGGTGAAATCCAGCGTGACTTCCGAACCGGCGAACCAACCGGACTACTGAAAGACGCTGCCATGCAGATTGTCTTCGATCTTGCGCCAACGCCGTCGGAAGCGGACAATCTTCATGCACTACAAACCATATGTCGCAAGTCGAACCGCTGGGGTATTACAAGTATTCACGACATGAGTCTGCCAGAAGACTTGGCTGTCTTCAATAAGCAAAACGAAGCTGGCCAACTCACGTTACGCATTAACAGCTTTGTGGAAACTCCTGATTTTCGAGCTACGTTGCCATCAATAAAACAATATCGCTCTGCAGATCCTATGCTGCGCGTGGCAGGATTCAAAGCATTCGTCGACGGTTCATTGGGAAGCAGAACAGCGTACATGAAAGAACCGTACATGGATGCATCTGAGGATACACGTTATCCATGCGGTATGCGCGCACGATGTGCCGCAAACTGGACCGACTTCTGTGATATGCTGCGATGGGGACACGAGCAGGGAGCACAACTCGCCGTACACGCAATCGGGGATCAAGCCAATAGTGACATCCTCAGCTTTTTTGAATCTCTCAGCAATCCCGGATCACACCGGCACCGTATCGAGCACGTACAGCACCTGAACCCCGAAGATGTCCCTCGCTTCGCCAAATCCGGAATCATAGCGTCACTTCAACCTGCCCATAAGGCAGATGATGGTCCCTGGGCAGAAACAGCTATTGGATCACAACGCTTGCACAACATGTACGCATGGAGAAGCCTTATTGAGTCAGGAGCGAGACTCTGCTTTGGAAGCGATGTGCCTGTCGTTCCTAATAACCCCTACTACGGTGTTTTCGAGGCTGTCTCAGGACAATTGGCTGATGGACGAACGTGCATCCCTGAGCAAAACATATCACGAGAGCAAGCATTGTCTTGCTACACGGTCTCACCGCCATTCGCAGTATTCAGGGAACACGAACTAGGCACAATTGAGCCTGGTAAACTCGCGGATTTAGCTATCTTGGACGGCGATTTGTTGGAAACGAGTATTGAGAACCTGCCCGGAATTGTTGCCCGAACTACTGTCTTAGGCGGGAATGTTGTCTGGCCACCCTGTTGATGAAGGATGAACCGATCCGTGGACATGACACCGAGGCAAGGCAATGTTCAAGATGCAATTCCAGTAACAAGCGATTCTAGCTCTGACTCGAGCTCGTTATGGACGAAAGGTTAGCCGGGATATGACGCAGAATCTCCCACGTTGCATTGGCGTGCTCGGAGGAGCCGCTATTACCGTCGGAGTCATGATCGGCAGCGGTATCTTTCGAACACCTACCTACATTGCCAACGAAATGGGCAGCCCCACTCTTATCCTAGCCATGTGGGCAGCGGGCGGCTTGCTGTGTCTTCTCGGAGCGTTCACATTTGCCGAGTTGGCCACCATGTTTCCACAGTCGGGCGGAGTATACGTATTCCTTCGTGAAGGCTTCGGACCAGTAGCCGCGTTCGTCTTCGGTTGGACATACTTCCTAATCAGTCAACCCATGGCAATCGCGGCAATATCCATAGTGTTCGCCGAGCACTTGAGTCAGCTGCTGATATCCCAAGGATTCGTCAGTGGTCCCCTTCACCCAAGAAGCATCATCGCTATCACCTGTGCGCTAATAATAATCCTGACTGGAGTAAATGTCACAGGAATGAAGCGCGGAGCCGGATTAGCAATTGCATTGACCGGCACCAAGACACTGGCACTGGCAGCAATCGTAGGACTGGCAATATGTCTCTCCACCGGAAACGCAAACCACTTCTCAGGAATAGCAGCCCCAAAACCAATCTTCTCATCAATGGTTCCAGTTCTGACTGCAGTGTTCTGGACGTACGATGGCTGGAGTAACTCCGCAGCATTCGCTGAAGAAATCCAGGAGCCGCAGAAGAAAATACCCAAGATCCTGTTGTTGGGAACCGGACTAATGACGGCGCTCTATCTCGCTGTGAATACAGTATACTTATGGATAATCCCTCTTAATGAGATGCGCCAGACAGATACTCTCGCTCCCTTAGTCATGGAGCGATTGGTCGGCCCAGCTGGCGCCACTGTGGTCACGTTGATGGTTATGATTACCGTGCTTGGATCAGCTCACGCCTCGATAATCGTCGGTTCACGAGTGACTTTCGCACAGGCTCGAGATCGCCTGCTATTCGCTTTTCAGGGAAAACTCCACCCGAAATACAGCACTCCAGCAACCGCCCTTTGGGTGCAAGCCTTGTTAGCCTGCCTAGCCACCATGATTCTAAGGGATTTCTCATCACTCATGGGAGGATTCGTATTCAGCATATGGATCTTCTATGGACTTTCCGCTGCGGTGATCTTCATTCTACGAGTGCGTAAACCAAACGCTCGACGTCCTTTTCGGTGCTGGGGTTATCCAGTAGTACCTGCCGTTTTCGTGGCCGTGGCAACACTCATGACGACAGTGAATATCTGGAATCGCCCGAGACACACCCTGCCTTGGTTGGCAATCCTACTTGCAGGAGTCCCTGCTTACTTCTTCTGGAAGAGGATGACGCGTATTAATGGCGAGTAGCCGGGCGCATGTCACCTCGCCAGATGATGACGCACTCCGTCCACAAGCCTATCCCAGTCGAACGCAGGACCCGGATCAACCTTGTTCTCGGTCACATGAAAGTGGCCGAGATAGCCCTGGTATTCATCCAGCTCTTCCTGAGTCAGCACCTGCGCAACTAAGTCCCCATTCTCATCTCGTGGATAGTCAGCTCTGATCAAGGGTAGAACCTCACTCAACGAGGTTGCCAGTTTGATTAGGGAATCGTATTGCTCGTCAGTCAGATCATACTGCATTAACTTAATTCCTTGTATTTCCCCATCAATCATCCTGCTTCTTGCTGGATGAGGGATATACTCGTCGTCCCGAATACCGGTCGCAATCATGCCACTCGGGAATTTCACATAGGTGCGACCGTGTTCGTCGCAACCATACCACTGGTCGAGCACTTCAGTATGCTCCCAAGCCCCGATATTGGCGATCTCTATGCCAACACTGCGATCATTAGCCTTCCCCGCATGCCACGCCCTTTCCTTGCAATCCAGCGTTTGATAGATGGTACCGTCCAGGTCCAGCATGAAATGCACACTGAGACCCCGCAAATCCTGAAGCACTTCAAAGCATCTGCGAGATGTCCCACAGGCATCGTAATGAATGACAAACTGATCCACGCACTGCTTAAGCATTTCCAGAGACCATCCATTCTGCTCCACATCTGCCTTCATCTCCTCGGGCAACCCGCGGCGAAAGCTATCGTAACGAGGCGATGAGGTACGACTGGAATTCTTCGGCCCCTTTCGTTCCGAGTCGAATCTGCACTCCAGACGGTAAGCGTCGTATCCTCCAGGATCCGTCCACAGTACTACTGGCGCACCTGTATGAAACAGCTGTCCACAAACGACGATCTCATCGCCAGTACGCTCCAACAGGGTCCCTGGACGCATGGCCTTGTTTGACATTGCACAACCACAAATCACGCTCGTCCAACAAGCGACCAGACACGTCAAACTCAAAGTCCTTCGCATAGCAACGCCCCTCTCGATTATCACAAACTCACTAAACGTGATCAGTGACGAAAATGCCGTGTTCCGGTCATGATCATGGTCAATCCCCGCTCATCGCAAGCCGCGATCGTCTCGTTGTCGCGCTTTGATCCGCCAGGTTGTATGATCGCTCTGACTCCAGCATCAGCAAGTACATCCGGACCATCACGAAACGGAAAGAATGCATCGGACGCCGCCACTGAATCTGCTAGTCGACCGCCATGCCCGTTCTCCTTTGCCAACCACGACGAAATCCTGCAACTCATAAGACGACTCATTTGTCCCGCTCCATTGCCCAGTAGCATTCCATCCTTACATATGCTAATGGCGTTGCTCTTAGTATGCTTGCACACCAACCATGCAAACTTCAAATCAGCTAACTCAGCTTCACTGGGCTTTCTCTTTGTGACTACAGTCCACTGTTGCTCGTCTATACCGGCAAGATCAGCAGATTGTACTGCTATTCCACCGGCTATGCTGCGAAACGATCGTTCGGTTGTCATTGGTAATACACCCATATCACCGACAGCCAGCAGTCGCACTCTATTTCCCCAACTCTTACTCTCTCGAACCAGCTCCACAGCATCATTCTCGAATCCAGCGGCCACCCAAACCTCGATAAAAAAGGCCCCTGCCCCCGCCTCTCTGCCCCATGTATGCAGCGAACTCATCACGCTTTCAGCAAACCGACGGTCAACTACGAAGTTGGTGGCAAGAACGCCTCCCATCGCTGCCTTAGGATCGCCCAAATACGCTCGGCGATATGCCTCCTCGCGATTGCCATCAACACCGACTCCGCACGCGTTTGTGTGCTTAACAAACACACAGGCCGGGCGCCGGTCAAACCTTGTCAGTTCCTTGGCTAATCCCAATGCAGCGTCAGCGTCAATGTAGTTGTTATACGACATCGACACATCGAGAGAATCAACCTCGGCTGTCGTTAGATCACACACCCCCGGAACCTCTCCACACTGAAATATCTGCGCCTTCTGGTGAGGATTCTCTCCGTAACGAGGATGATCCCACTGCCACAGTGGAAGGTATTCATAGTACGAGAGGCCCGTCTCCCTATCCGATGTCAACCACTTGGCAATCGCACCGTCGTATCCCGAAGTTGTCTTGAATACAGCAACGGCACCAGTACCGCAGTTGACTTCACGCACTTGTGGATCATCCCACCTGCGCAATTCCTGCAGAACGAACTCATACCACTGCGGATCGTTAACTACCAGAACATGTTTGTGGTTCTTGGCAGCCGCTCGAAGAAGACAAGGCCCCCCAATGTCAATCATCTCAACAGCATCTTCAAAAGTAGATGCGGGATCAGCAATTGTTCCTGCAAAAGGGTAAAGGTTGACAACAACCATATCTATTGTGGAAATACTTGAATCGGCAAGTTGCCGCATATGCTCAGGATTATCTCTATCAGCAAGAATAGCAGCATGCACACGCGGATGAAGGGTTTTGACTCGACCATTCAACATCTCGCCCCAGCCGGTGATCTCCTCGATCATGGTCACAGGCACGCAGTTGTCCCGAAGAAGCTTCGCCGTCCCTCCCGTAGAGACTAACTCTATTCCGAATTCTTCATGCAACTTCTGCGCAAAAGCGACGATTCCGGTTTTGTCGTACACGCTAATAAGAGCCCGTTTAATCGCAATTGTGCTCATTATGCTGGTTCTCCGGGAATGCTCATGCCTGAATGACTGGCCATTGTTTGAGTTTCGCTCGCTCTGAGCTCGATCATAACCTTCCTCGCGCAGAAAAAAAGCGGCCCTCACTAATGTGAAAACCGCCTCCTAACGTACATACAGAACTAATGTACTGCTATTGAGCTAATCCTCGCTGCTGCCCACACCCAACGGCGGAACCTTGCTAGGGCTCTTGAGAGGGTCGTTCATGTCGATTACTCGATCACGATCGGGACTTCGCAACTCAATATCATTGCCCGAACTACCGCCAGCACGCGATACAGGTGGAGAGTGAATGCCCCTCAAAGCAGCAGACATTTCCTCCGGCGTCAATCTCGGCATACCCAAAGGCTTGGCACACAGCAGACGGCCGGAACCACAAACCAAGTAAAGCGTGGAATCAACTGTGTTCTTAACAGGAAGACAGTCTTGCGGAAGAGGAAACGAATGAACCACATTACCACTGGATGCGTCCGCCATGATCAAGCGGCTATCCCCGCTAAGGAAATACACGTGATGATCGGTCTGGGTAAGATAATAACGCGCCGGTGTACAACTCCAAACTATCGATCCCGCTTCGGCATCAACTGCAGAAACACCTGTGTCCTTGCTATACTGAAAAAGGGTCTTGCCGGTAAGCACCGGACCAGTGCGCAATGGGTTTGGGAAACGAATGCGCCATCGTTGCACACCGCTCATAGTATCAATACGATAAAGAGACCGATCTGCACTGGCTACAAAAGTCGCAGCCTCAGTACTGACCAAATCACCGGAAATAGCATCATTAGCCTTAAATTCCCAATTAAACAACTTGGCCTCTGCCGAACAACTGAACACACTTCCACCATTTGCCGCAAAAACCAGATCATGATTCTCATTAACCAGCTTCGGTGACGCGGTCACCTGCCCACCCGATATCACTCGCCACCGACGAACAGGCAGCTTTGTTCTTGAGTCGCCCCAAAACATCGCGTACAGATGGCCGTCGTGACTTCCAAAGTACATCGTAGTCGGCGTGGCAACAGCGGGACCGCAAGCGACAACATCAAGAAGCAGATCGCGAACAACGTCACCCTGGTATGCATCAAGGAAAACCACGCGAGGGCTTGATGAAAAGATAACGAGATGCCGGCCATCGGCATCCACTAAGTGGTTTGGTGAGTAAATGTCATACACTCCCTCACCAACCCGCTGCGTCCAGCGGGGCAAACCAATACCAGTGTGAACGGCATGCACATACCCCCGCTGCTCCACCAGGTAAAGATTGTCATCAAGAAGATGCGCTTGGGATACGGTTGCGTCACTCGCCAACTCCAGATCAGCGTCCCAATACTTGAAATACCCCAACTGGCTCAGACTAGCGCTGTCCAGCAGCGCATCATCCGCAGACCCTACCGTTGGCCATAGCAAAGCTGCCCACACCATAATGGCAAGAAGACGCACGAATGTCATAAGACTGATGCTCCAAGAATTACCTGTGCAATAGTGGCCGGCAACGTTCGCACTGCTGACCACTCCAACCATACCAGTTCGCATACATCAATGGCTCCATCCAGCCCCACAAAGGGTCAGATGGTTCGTTACTTCTGCTCCGACAAGGACCAGCAGGATAGCGGACATCCTTCATAAGGCTCCTGGATCACGCAACCTACGCTTCCATGTTCCCCCGCAAGATTGCCCCACAATTGAGTTCCCAATCGCTCATTTGGGCAATAAGCTGCAGATGGTACCGAATCACCTTCAGCATGTGGGGGGACTCTGGTACAGTCTCGAATACGTGGGGCTTTTCATTGCACCGCGCCTCTAGGTCGTGACGAAAATCCGACCAGCTACCCTCGTAAAGAGTGTCGCGGATGTTCAGAAGCATCCTGTGATCGTCGGTCAGTACGATACCTACAGGAGTATCTGCTCCCTTCGGTTTTTGCGCGGCGTCTGCCACTGCAATCCTCCGGCGATTCCTTCGTCATTCAACGCCATACCTCAAACCTAGTCAAGTCCAGGCGATTCTACCTCGAATCGCGGTCCAGTTTCTACACCCAAACATCGACCACCCCACACGCCCTGAGATAACTATGGAGCGGAAACCACGGGAACACTCACCTGCCGAGTCTTGCAGGTTTCGTAAAAACGCATCGCCTTCCTGGCCACTTCGACATCCAACACGTTTGAAAGCTCAACCGCCCGCATTTGAAAAACAATCGCCCCATCCACGTTTCCCATTTGAAAGCAGATTTGAGCCACAGCGGTCATTACGTCTGCGTCCTGGAATCCAGCCTTCGCCGCCAAGGTCGCAGCCTCTGCCGCCAAATCCGGGTGACGATCCGTCATATCGGGCATGGAAAGCATGAGCACGGCTACCTTGGCTAGCGGTTCAGCTTTATCATGGTTCTTGCTAATGAAAGCCTCGACCCACTTGCGCATTTCATCCACAGACTGCAACTCGTCCAAGTAGATGGCAATAGCCAGTCTCATGGCATCGAAATTACCCTCATCCAACGCAAGGATTGAATCGATTATAGCAAGGCACTTATTCCAATCGCCAACGCGAGCAGCCTGGTTAAAATCATTCCACAAAGGCTCAACCTTGCGCTGAATAGCCTCCAACGCTGCCTCCCTTGTCGGATCATACCTATCCAGAAGAAGGTCTCTAATAATACTCTTCATTTTGGGCTCGGCCGGGTGGCCAAACCAAGCGATTTTTCCCTCTTTGTCAATGACAACTGAATGTGGAATCCCCATAGCTCCAGCCCCGAGAACATATGCGAGATAGCTCTTTTGGGTCTTGTCAAATGCCACAGGGTAGTCCATTCTCCTGCCCTGACCGTTTACGAAATCCTGCACTTGGTTGAGCTGTTGCCCCTGCCCAGAATCTGTAACTGCAGCTAGAAGGAGCCCCTTGTCCTTGTATTGTTGATACAACGAAGTTGTCTCTGGGATCATCTGAATGCATGGGCCACACCAAGTGGCCCAAAACTCGAGAACAACCACCTTACCCTTACCTTCCTTGCTAATGTCAAATGGTTTGCCTTTGACCCAGTGGGTCACAGTAAGAGGTGGAGCTTGATCCCCAACTTTGAGCGCCAAGGCCGATTGCCCGCCTGCAGACAGGGCCGCGACGACCGCAACAACAATAGATGCTCTACGCTTCATCTGCCTGAAACCTCCGCACTGATCCCGAATGCCTTCTCTCATCTTCCAAAGGCACTACTATAGCGTTGTAAGTCCAAGCGTAGCGTCAAACGCCCGGAATCTACCGGAAAAAACAGGCGTTCAGCCGCTGCACATGGATAGAGCTTGCTCTAACCTGCCGATTATTCTGGTTTCGAACGCAAATGTCCAATCTCGTGGATTAAGAGCGGTCCAGTGGTACCTAAGATCTGAATTACAGGCACCGAAGCCTGTTGCAGGCCTCTTCGAGCTCATCCAAACGCTTGGCGAAACATACCCTTAACACGCTGTTTCCCCCTCCGCTACCCATATAAAACGGTGCCCCAGGAACAGTGGCGACACCAACCTTCTCAAGAATGGTCTCCGCAGCGTGCAGAGCGCTATCGTATCGGTCTTGCCCGAAATCGGCCATTATGTATATGGCTCCCTGCGGAGAATACGGCCTGAATCCAATCTCCTCGAGCGTTTGAGCCAGCAAGTCTCGCTTAAGTTGATATTCCTGCTTCAGTCCATCGTAGTAAGCCTGGGGTAGGGCAAGCGCCTCAAGAACTCCATGTTGCATAGGCGACGGAGCGCAGATGTAGAAGAGGTCATTGACCACGCGAGCCTTGCGAATGACTTCGGCTGGTCCAACAGCGTACCCAATCCTCCAACCAGTGACCGCATATGTCTTTGATGGACCGCTAAGAGTCACAGTGCGGTCCATTGCTTGCGGCAGTGAACCGATACTAATGTGATCACGCTCATACGTGATATACTCGTAGACCTCATCGGCGACAATCCAGGCGTTGTATCTCTTCGCCAAGCAGGCAATCTCATGCAATTCATCTCGAGAGAACACCTTCCCCGTGGGATTACCTGGCGTGTTCACGATGACCATCCGTGTTCGGTCATTGAACGCATCAGCAAGCTCCTCTGATGAGTATTCCCAATATGGCGGCTCACAATTAACCAAACGAACTGAAACGCCGAAGAGCTTGAGGGTATCCACGTAGTAGTAGTACCCTGGCGAGAAAACGATAACCTCATCCGCTGGATTCAGAAGAGCGGCGGCTACACAAGCAAACGCTCCAGTCGTGCCCACGGTCACGGCGATCTGTGTCTCAGGATCAGCGGTTATCTTGTTGAAGGAGCTCATCTTGGCCGCAATCGCCGTACGAAGTTCAATCATCCCCGAGATATTGGTGTAAGTCGACTGGTCATTGGAAACAGCTCTTATTGCCGCCTGCTTGACAGTAAGTGGCGCAGGCACGTCGCAAACACCCTGGGAGAGATTGATGCCGCCGATTTCCCGGCACCGGGCGCTCAGCCTTGTAAGATCAGTCTGAACCAGATCGCACACGCGATCTGCCAATCTGATTGGCGAATCAATCATTATGAATCAACCATAGTACAATAAGAACGAGCTTCGACATCTGCTACTCAACAATCCTTGTCCCCAAGATGATCGCAATCAGATAAGTCAGTATGAGTAAGAACGCATATTCCATGAGGCAATCTCCTAACTTGCAGACGATCGAATTCATTCAGTAACCGACCACCTTACTGAAGTCCTGATACTGCAATCCACAAGTATACGAGAACCATAAACGATAACACGCCTTGAACCACGAATCCCATGCTTCCATCTCCACAAAAGCATACAACACGACCAGTATTAGCCTTCGGCTCCCTGAAGCGGCCAAGCGGCCGTTTCAGTCTGCTCAGCTACTATTACTATTCGAATCGTCTGACCGCTTAACGCCGTCATCTGTCACGTCGCGGCATTCCACGTCTATGAACTCACCAGCTCCGTTGGAATCGAATCCCATGCCAATCGTAGAAACAACTAAATGCCGTCTGAAATAGTCGGCAACGAAGCGACGGAGAAAAGCGCGCACCTTCGGCACCAACAACAGGAAGCCGACAACATCCGTGATAACTCCAGGAGTGACAAGAAACGCTCCGGCCACCAGAATCAGAAGACCATCGATCAGTTCTGCCGTAGGCATAACACCGCTACTGGCACTGTGGTTTATCTTGACGAGCGTTCGCATGCCTTCACGCCGAGCAAGAGCAGCCCCGATAACGCCTGTGATCAAAACGAGTGCAATGGTTGGGCCAGCATGGATCGTCTGACCAATGCGTATTAGGATCCAGATCTCAACGATAGGGATAAGGGTGAACACAAGTAGGAGATGAAAGAACATAGCAATACAACCAAAATCAAGCGATCCACCCCTGAGTATATCACAGTTATTCGTCAATGCCTACGGGCAAGCATCCGGCCCAGCAATACTCTAGTTTGCAGTTGAAGGAGCTATGTTAAGTGCACGATCGAAGGGAAGTACTCGAACATCATAGCCTGTTGCGCGGGCAAGATACTGCCGACGATTGCCACTGGCAAGATGCATCAAGCAGCTAAGCATAGTAGCAGAGGCACTTCTCGTCTCACTCTTGTACATGGCCAAGAAAGCTTCGCGCTGTGACCAAATCGCAAGGCTAACAAGCAGCTGTTGCCGCTCATGGTCTACACGCACCATGCAGGGGCTATCCGTGGCCTCTTGACCAAGTCTTCTCAGTCTCGCAATGACGTTGTCTGCCCTAAAACACTGGGCGGACAGGGATGGTGATCCCATGGCGCCATCGCACATGGCAAACTCCACACGAGCATTGCCGACTGCCTCACTGCGTGCTAACTGTCTTACGTTGCTAAGAGAAACAACTCTACCATCAATCCTGAACTTATAGTGGTATTCCAGAACTCGTCTTCTCGGATCATGAAGTGTTTCTGGAATCCCGACATCAATAACGACTTTCAGCACACATGCATTGTATACATTAAGGTAGTATGCAAGCCTCGCGTTTCGCTCCTTGAAAAACCCAGGAGTACTCGTTGGACCGACATACATGACATGGCTCAAATAGGAGTCAAGATTCGCTCGGTCACCCGCAAGAGCATGGTAATCCACCATCCCGTGTTTAACGTACTTACGCAAAACCTCTGCCCATGGACGATCATCGTACACCCCCGCACCGACGGCCGGAGGCGACACACTGGGATCGTACATCATCAAAGGGCTATGATCAGTACATCCGGCAACCCAAGGCAACACAATCAGTACCGTCACCAATGCTGATTGCACGCTTTTCATATTAACCCACCCACTGAGCAACGAATGACGATTTCATCAATCCAGGCTTAGCGGATTAATAGTCAATCCGGTAGCCAACTTCGGGTAGAAATAAGTGCTCTTTTGCGGCATCAATTCATTAGCCTCGCTGACTTCTCGCAGCTGTGACATTGGAGTCGCCTTAGGTAACACAGCTACACAGCACTCACTCTCGGCCTTCTTCCTGGCTATTTCCACCGATTTTACATAGCCAATCGTAGGTGTAACACCAAACTTCTCTGTGGCCAACTGCTCAATTAGGTATGTATGGAGATAAGCGACGTCCAGCTTTCTCCAGGAATCATGTCTTTCCGGAGCAAGCGCATCAAGGATGGCCCTGTTCGTGAACTTGAGCGGCACTTCTCTTCTGGCAGCTCCATCATAAAGGACAACATCAGCATCTGCCGAATCAGCGTCAGCCACACCCTCACCCCAGGCGTTTCTGAGAGATTCAGCGTTCACACCATCACCGGAAAGCATACGGCAATACCCTTGTATAACGCATCCGGGATCATCCATACTAACAAGAACAATCATGATGTAGTTGACCGGATGATCAACTGGCAAATCACCGCCATGCATATCCAGAACATGCTTGCGATAATTGAGAGCCGTGGTGTATCGATGATGACCGTCAGCAATGAATATCTTCTTATCCGCCAGGATTGACGCAACTTGCCGCACTACCGCTTCGTCACTTATTACCCAAAGATCATTTCGAACATCCTCAAGTGTGGCAAAGGCATCAGGCTTGCTAGATATGGAACCGCTGATCACATTTTCCACACTGTTCTCCGGATCGGTGTAGAGCCCGAAAACAGGAGAGATGTTGCAACGAGTCTCCTTCGTCAGAGCCAAGCGGTCTGCTTTCGGGCCGCCAAACGTCTTCTCATGCGGCAAAACAATGCCCTCCTCAAACTCATGAAGACGCATGGAAACTATGAGTTGATGCCGTGTATATGTTTTCCCATCAACAGCAAAAGTCTGGTTGTACGCATAAATGGCCGGCTCTTGTTCACGAACAAGAATGCCTTGGGCTACCCACATATCCAGAGCGAACTGAGCATCAAGATAAACCTGTTGAGGCCCTTCCTCTTTGGGAGGGATATGGGGCAAATCGATTGCCACAATATTATGTTCGTCCTGGGCCAGCAACGCATCCTTGTCGTCCTGATTCAGAACGTCATAAGGCGGCGCAAGAACAGATGACAAATCTCCTCTTCGACCGGCAAAATCATACCTCAGGGCTCTGAAAGGGCGTATTTCCGGCATCAGAACAGCTCCAGTACATTGGGATTCGGAATCTGGCAAAGGAACCATCGCCTGCGTCACAGGATGGCCCCCAGAACGATCGCTGGCGCAGAGGTACAACACCCCCTAACCACACAGGGAACAAGGTATCCCGGCAGGCTGAACGTGGCAAGTGCGAGGACCTCCGCGACGGTTTTTATCGGATGCCACCCAAAATCCCGCCGATAACAGATCTGTAGGCTCAGGCAAGAAAGAGCCCGGACTCAGGGAGATGATGGCATGGGACGGATAGTTGTTCTCGCCAGCGGCGGTATCAACAGTACTGTTGCTGCTATTAGGGCTAAACAGGGCGACAACTCAGTCCATTTACTGCATGTCGACTACGGTCAGAAGCCTGCCGATCCACAGAAGGCGGCCGTACGCATGATTGCAGACAATCTTGGAGGCGAATTCACATCGATCGAAATGCCACATGTCGGCAAGATCGCCGCCCTACATCGTCCTGTCGGACCAGGCATCCATGCCAGCGACGCCAAGAGGGCCTACCCGATCGATTCAGTATCGCAAGTGCCCACCCTGATTACCACACTTCTCGGCGCTGGCGTTCAGCTAGCCCACAGAGTGGCGGCTTCAAGCGTCCACATCGGAACTAGCGAGCTAGCCGACGAAATCGAAACTGAGGCGTCACCAGGCCGAGGAACTCCAGACCACCGCCGCGACGTCTTCTACCTATTCAACTTACTCCTTGAGCAACTACAGCGGTCAAAATGCCCGATCAAACTGGAGACTCCACTGATTGATCTGACACGAGCTGACATCGTCAAACTAGGGGCACGATATAACGCGCCATTTGAGCTCACCTTTTCATGCCAATCTGAAAGAGAAGCTCGATGTGGGTCATGTGCCAGCTGTATGGCCCGAACCAAAGCATTCAAACAAGCTGATGTGATCGACCCTGCAACAATGGTCAGTGCAAAGTAACGCTCTGTACACGCTGAAGCGATAACACCCCATAACCTTGGCGTTGTAGGTCCAATCGCCACATTGAACATCGAAGGCCGACCCGAGAAAACCGGGCATCAAGCACTACTCTTGACCAAAGCTTGCTCCAGTCCAATCTTCCACAGCCACATGCCTGTTTACCAGCATCTCTCACGCTGGCTTATGTACTCCCATCCCTGCGATACCATTAAGAACGGGCACCGACAAGGGTGCCCGTTCATGAATGCTACATCGATCACAATTAAGTCCGCCCTGTAAGACGATCTCATCGTTGAGGCTACTTGCTATCCTTTACCTCAAACTCAGCGTCAATGACATCGCCATCAGAAGATGACCCACTGGATTCCGAATGAGATTCACCAGTAGGTGCCGCTTGTCCTGCCGCCGCCTGCTGTTTGGCCATCTCCTCATAAACAATCTTGCCGATCGTCTGAGCTGCTTCCATCAAAGCCTCGATTGCTTTGTTTATGGCATCACTGTCATCCTCCTTGGCAACGTTTCGGAGATGAGCAACGGCCTGTTCGATCTTCCTGATCTCGTCCGCAGGGACCTTGTCTCCATGCTCCTTAATCTGTTTTTCGGTCTCGTAGGCGATGTGCTCAGCCTTGTTACGAGCCTCAATCAGCTCCTTCTTCTTAATGTCATCGGCTGCATGTTCCTTTGCATCTTGCTTCATGCGCTCGATTTCCTCGGCGGAAAGTCCTGAGGATCCTTCGATCTTGATGGACTGCTCCTTTCCAGTAGCCTTATCCTTTGCACTTACGCTGATGATACCGTTGGCATCTATATCGAACGTGACTTCGATCTGAGGCAGACCACGCGGTGCTGGGGCGATTCCAGCAAGGTTGAAATGGCCAAGGGAGCGATTGTCACACGCCATCTGACGATTGCCTTGGAGAACATGAATCGTAACCTCTGTCTGGTTGTCTGCAGCCGTTGAATACACCTCGCTCTTGGACGTCGGAATGGTCGTGTTGGCTTCGATCATGGGAGTCATCACCCCACCTAAAGTCTCGACACCAAGAGTCAACGGGGTCACATCCAAAAGAACGATATCATCTTTATCACCGGCCAGAATGGAGCCCTGAATGGCGGCGCCTATACCTACAACCTCGTCGGGGTTGATGCTCTTGTTGGGCTCCTTGTTGAATATCTCCTTGGCCAACGCTTGCACTGCTGGAATGCGGGTCGATCCACCGACAAGTACGACCTCGTTTATGTCTGACGGAGTCAGCTTCGCCCCTTTAAGTGCTTCCATGACGGGCCCGCGACAGCGTTCCACCAACTGACGAGTAAGTTGCTCGAACTTACTGCGAGTAATGGTCATCTGCAGATGCTTAGGGCCTGACTGATCGGCGGTAATAAACGGAAGGTTAATTGAGGTTTCCATCATAGTGGAAAGTTCACATTTCGCCTTCTCGCAAGCCTCCTTCAACCGCTGCAAAGCCATGGGGTCCTTGCGGAGATCTACGCCTTCAGTCTTGCGAAACTCTTCGGCAACGTAGTCGATTAGTTCCTCGTCGAAATCGTCCCCTCCAAGGTGCCCATCTCCATTGGAACTGAGAACTTCGAACACGTTATCACCAATATCGAGCAGCGAAATATCAAAGGTCCCACCACCCAAATCGAAGACAGCAATCTTTCCGCCCTTACCGGTACCCAGGCCGTAAGCAAGCGCTGCCGCCGTCGGCTCGTTGATAATCCTCTCAACCTTAAGCCCGGCGATTTCCCCGGCATCCTTGGTGGCTTTACGCTGAGAGTCATTGAAGTAGGCAGGCACCGTGATAACAGCACGTTCCACCTTCGTACCCAAGTAGTCTTCTGCTGTCTTCTTGAGGTCCTGAAGCACCATGGCACTGATCTCAGGTGGCGTATACTCTTTGCCACGAACAGAAACCTTGACCAGCTCAGAGGGCCCACCGGTCACCTTGAAGGGAACTATCTTCTCCTCGCTGCTGACCTCGCTGTGGCGACGCCCCATGAATCGCTTGATAGAGAAAACGGTATTCTCAGGGTTAGTCACCTGCTGGTGACGAGCGATTTGTCCTACGAGCCTCTCCCCCTTGTCAGTAAACCCGACTACTGAAGGAGTAGTTCGTGCACCTTGGGCATTTGTGAGCACTTTGGGTTGATTGCCCTCCATCACCGCGACGACTGAGTTTGTCGTACCAAGGTCGATCCCGATTATCCTAGACATAGCTGTTTCTCCTTTGCTGCCGACACGCTCACAGCCCGACTTCGCTTGAACTACCCTCTTAGCCGTGCGGAGACAGCTCCGAGGTACAGACGTAATACTACCGATTGACCCACATGCACGTGCGAGACCAAAAAACGAGTACGACATAAGCAATTGTTTAGTAAGCAGTTATGCATTCTGCCGACAATAGGCATATGGAGACACTGCCATCCTGACAGACTTGAAGTCTGCGGATATGGCACATTGTTAAGCCTCCTAGTAGGCAGGAAATGAGCTAGCCAATCCCGCTGCCGACACGAAGCATCGCGAATGAACCTTAGTACGCCAATGCCATAGCGTTGCCGGTCCAAGCGAAACGGCAAACACCCGGAATCCACCGGAGAAAACAGGCGTTTAGCCACTACACTTGGACAGAGCTTGCTCTATCCACCAGACGGCACTACCGAATGGCCAGCTATGAGCTACATTGAACAGAGGCGCAAGCATTCCTGGATAACCTTTGAAACGGACTTGTCAGGCAGGCACTCAGGGCCTGTTTTTTTCTTTGCACGCTTAATCGAGGTCGTAAACTCAAGCTATGGATACTGAACCGCTCTCTACGGAATACGCAGCCGGGTTTCCTGCAGTACGACAGCTTTCGATATTCTTCGAAAACAAACTGGGGGAACTCCTGCGATTGACTCGACTGTTCGACAACACGGACATTCATATCTTGGCGTTGTCGGTAGTGAACTCAGTAGACTGCGCCATCATTCGCATGATCGTCAATGACCCTGATTCCGCGCACGACCTGCTGCGACGGGCGGGGTTCGCGGTTAACCAGACCGATATACTCGTCGTATCGCTGCCACAAGGTAAACGAGCACTGCTGCACACTTGGGTCGCCTTCCTCAACGCAGAAATCAACGTGGCTTACGCCTACGCACTTCTTTGTCAGCCAAATGGACAATCAGCGATAGCCATCCAAGGCGATGAACTAGAGCAAGCTGCAGAAGTGCTTAGCGAGCGAGGATTCACCGTCCTGGATCAGTCAGATCTTGCTGAAGGGTTCTAGCTCCAGCACCGCAGCACACCGTCTGCTCGATCCCGCCACTGTCTCATCGTGGCGCAATTACGGCGTGAGCTTTAGGCAGTCTCATCTTGCCGTTTCTCAAAGTCGGCAAAGGCAAGTCAACCCCAGGCTCATTCATTCTCCTCATGACAGCGTCGGCATATAGATCCCGAAGCGTCTCTGGCCAACAGAACTCCATGTCAACCGCATCTCTGTTCACCACAACCATCCCGTAAAGCAATCCGACAATGTGCTCAAGCAGCAACACTGTCCAATGGTTTCGCCAAATAGAGTTTCCCAGAGGTTCGGTATGCAATCCCGGAAGTTCAATGCGCACCAAGCGAGCTCCGGCGTTGGAGGCCGCCAAATGAAGGGGGTCAGTGAAGAGTTGTGGCCCACATGACACCGCAGGCGTCAAATCGTCCACACGCCACGTGATATTCGATCGATCTATCAGCGATCGTCCTGCAGGCACCGCGCGATACAAATGACGATGGCAGATAAACTGCTCAGCCAGCTGTGGAAGAGCGCTGGCCAGAATGTGATGAAAGGAGTCCTTGCTCTTCGTCAAGACGTGAACGCCGTGCCTGTCCGTTGTTGTTATATCAATACACGCAGCTATCGTGCCGGGCTCAAACTCGGCCTCAATGAATGCCTCCTCCTCTGGTATGGGCTTCCATCCACCCCATTGGTCGTTGAAAGAGACACGCGGCACCCATGTAATGCGGCAAGTGGAGGCTAGATCCTGAGCATATGGAGACTCGTAGGGATCAAGACGAAGAAGCTGCTTGAGCCAGAGCATAACACCGTACGAAGCCAGTAAGCTATCACCGGGCAAACCAGTCCGCAGCAAAACGACTGGGCGGGATGGAATAGGGTTAGCAACGGTTGGCTCCTGAGGGCCGACTGTCACCAAACACGGCTCGCTAGGATCATCCGGAGCAACGTCTCCTGAGAAACGAAGCTCCGAGAAACGGTCCACCATATCGCAAAGGTCATGGAGAAACTCAACGTTATCGTGAGGACAAGTCGTATACTGGCCAGCGGTCCCTCGCCTACTACCAAGCAGATTACAGAGAATGTGTGCTGCGATATTGGGTTCATCAAGCGAACTGGCCAGGGCCTCTGCCGGTTCAATATCCATCACGACGATTGCCCCTGTGCGCGATTGGTGAATAAGAGATATAGGTTTCGACGAAGTCGCCTCCGAATCAGTTACGGAATCGAGCAGAACCTCAAAACCATGATCCCTGCAAAACGCAGTGAAAACCTTATTAGTGCGAAACTGCCGCTGAGTCATTGTTGTCGAGTGTTTTCCACGTCCCGCAAACGGAACCATGTCATACAAAGCCAATCCGGCAGTCGCAAAACCAGCATAACGCACACGGGCATGAAGAGGGTCATCGCTCTGACGAATCGTACGCGTGAGTAGGTGTTCGTCAGAAAGTGCCTCGAATGCCTGCAACGAAATCACGACCACTCGGTTCCGAGCAAGAGCTTTCAGAGCGGCAATGGAGTTACATCGCTTTGGCGGCATCGCCTCCGGAAGTAGAAGCATATCCACTTGGCTCGAAGTGGAAGACAACTCCGATGCGGTGCAAACGTTGACCTTGCGCTCCCCCAGGGCGGCTTTGAGGATGCCAACAATGGGTCGGCCGCGTTCATTCGTCACAACACAAGCACTGCGCACAGTTACGGGAGCAGGATCACTATAGGATAAACCAGTAAGAGCCCAAGGGTGAGACTTGCACTCAACATCTATCACAGGCACTACAGCCACATTATGTACAATCGCAGAACCACGAGTATCCGAAAGACCGATACGCAGTTCTAGTTTACGAACATCAGAGGTCGCTTTGTAATAACACCTAACTGTTTCCCGAGTAGCACACTGTAAAGGAACCGTCATCAGAGACGATCCCTGGCGTTCATCTTCGCAAAATGGCACAACGGTCAACACGAGCCCACCCTGCCGCGAACCGGAGTCGCAGTCGCATGACACAACGGCTTCAATACGGTAGCACTGATTTTTCTTTATTCTGAAAGACTGGCACCACAACCCGGTGCCCTCCTCGGTGTGACTAACAATCTGCACGCCCCCAAGGTCACCGTTATTCGATGGAGCCTGATAATAAGTAACACGCTCAGAGTTGGGCAGCCACCGCCAAACCTTAGGCTTGCGTATTCCATCGGAGAAATCGTAGTTGCGAATCTTATTGAGCTTGTCGAGCATTCATCTCACCCAGCGCGTTGTAGTTAATCTATCCTGTCCTGCACGGAGGTATTGGCGAACGATAATGGACTATGAGGAGCATTGGGTCAACAGCTGGCAAACGACCGAAACAGCAGAAGAGAATCACAACACCGATGGAATGGCGATTGAGCCGACAATTACTGCCACCGCCAACGCCGCAAGAACCATGGCCTTGCCATACTTGGGTCGCTCGGAAATCCGAGCCAATGCCCATTCTGGTATCGTCTTGGCGCGAAAGGCCTGCAATGACATGATCAAGACAGCAAAACCTGCAAATCCGCCAACTACCTGCGCAAGGATTGCTTGGCCTAAGGCAACAAGAACAATCGCAATAGCAATGCCGCCCATCAGCGGCTGGATCGAGAAGTCGACAAGAAGATTAGCATCCTCAACTAGCCGGAGAGAGTGATAGGTAGCTCGACTGAATTCCCGCACCTTCTGCCAATCGATACGAGCACCGCATTCGGGACATCTTGTACCACTTGAACCAGTAAGGTTATATCCACATACAGTGCAGACCGGAGGAAGTTTTTCGAGCCACTCGTCTTGATAAAGCGGATTACGCATATGACGTCATCCCACGCATCCAAATCGACAACAGCAAGGTCGCTCACGCACAAGCAGGAGCAAAGCAGACAATTGCCCACCAACCAATCTCCTAATAGGACGCCCCTGATACTCCTCTAAAACGCTGCACCTAGCTTCGTCTCGGCCTGCCAACCAATGGCCATGCCCAACGCCCAAGTGTCACGGAAAGAATGTCGGCCCCCCGTGCGTTGATCAGTCTGGTAAAAAGAAGAAGGAGAGCCACAAGAACACCTACTGCAAAACCGCCGAGGTGCGCCCAGTGAGCTGTGCCGGTTTCAATCTGCAACGAGGTATAGAAGACATCAAAGCTGATGTAGAACAGTATGATCCAAAAACCACGGACAGAAAAAAGCTTCAGGTGAAGCTGAAACATGAACAGCAGCCCCAAACGGCACCAGGCAGCCATATGCATCTTGTGAACGGGAAACAGAACGATATACATGCCGGCTAGTCCCATGACAGCTCCGGAGGCGCCGATACAAGGAACAGGTGGCTCGTTAGTAACGGCCAGCATTTGAGCGATTCCACCTCCTATCGCCAGAATAGGGTAGATGACGACCGTCTTAATGTTCCCGATCAAGGCGTTCACTCGCGATCCCAAAATCATGAGAAAAAGGAGATTACCAGCAAGATGCATAATTCCCACATGAAGGAACGCGTGCGTAATCAGTTGGTGAGTTTCGTATGTCCCTGTACACCGCTGCTCATCGTCAAGGCGATTGTGCGCAGCCAATACGAGAGCTTTGCCTTCAAGGCCTGCCTCAGCAGCCTCATCCTTGGCAGCAGCAAATGCCCCCCTGTCGCCCCAATTACGGCGCTCGTAAAGCTGCTCCAATTGGCCGGCTTCATGTTGACCGTTGCCCGTCCAGAGCATCAAGTTCTTGTGCCTCTGCATGGAAGGTGAGCAACCGACCTCAATAATCAGAAACCAAACGCTGACAAGAATAGTAATAACAGCTATGGCACGAATGACATATGGCTTTTTGCCTCCAAAAGCCTCCGACGCAATTGGGTACACCCCAAAACCGATAATCCAGCTAATGAGAGATATGGTCGTTTCGGCCGTTGTGTAGGCATCGTCAAGCCCGGTCTCCTGGGCTGTAACTATTGCCTTACCAGTCTTCACGTTTATCCCACATTGAACACAGATCTTCCCAAGACGAGGCAAATACCTTCCACAACAAGGGCACTGTGGTCCGTCAGACTGCTCCGCGTGGCCATCGTCGAATCGAGTATCGCCATCCTCCGCCGGCATAGTGACGGCCACGCCGGCATCGAGGTCATCGTCCTCCCTCAGCTTTAAGAAGGGATCATCGTCGTCATCATCCGGCCCGACGGAAGAAGCGGAAGCGCCCGGACTGCCGACTGGCACAGACAGTGGCGGAGGAACGGAACTGTCCGCAGGCGCGTCGATAAACCTCAGGTTCTGCTCGCTATTGGGAGCGGGAGGAAGGGATGTGGCCTCGACGGACTTCGTCGCTGGCTTGCGACATGGCGGCTCGGAAAAGTACTGCAAACCATAGTCACCGACTTCGAGAACATCGCCGTCCAACAAGTTCCTTCCTTTGACTCGACGATCATTGATCATCAGCGGATACGCTTGATCAGCAGCTTCAGCACGCCAACCGTAACTACCGAATACCAACCGGCAATGAATTTGTGGCACTGACGTTCCTTCAAGTCTCAGATGAACCGACTCGGAGTTTCCAACGAAAATCTCTGCATGCCCACAGGGAAAAAGCTGCTCCCCGCCGCGGCTCGGACCGCAAATGATGATGAACCTGGCCTTGAGGATCACGTCGTCGCCATGCGAGCATTGACCAATGACCCTTGTCTTTGCGCTACAGCGAGGGCAAGTGGCGAGCCGTCCAACGTGCTCGTTTGATATCTTGAGGTCCTTTCCACACTGGCAACGCATTCTGATCAAGGAAACTTCCTTATTGTTCGAAACATCAGCAATCCACACGCAACGTCATATAGCAGAAATCTAATCCAGCAAACCGAGGGCTGCACACTGCGTTTGGATAAACGACTACTCCGGCTATTACCAACTTCCCAGACCGACCTCAGCCAGATCGGCGTCGGCAATCAACAACAAAGGCTCTATTACGTCCCATCAAGGAACCAGTGCGGCCGCAACCAAAGCGGCAAGACCAATAGCAATCATGATTCCGGCCTTCTCTGTCTTTGGCAAAACATTCATGTACTGCTTCGCCCAAGACGGGCATTTTGCGGCCCGAAAGACCTGCCCAGCCATGCTAATTGAGAATAATCCTACTAGCATGGCCACCACTCTCGCAACTACTTCAAGACCAAGGAAATAGAGCGTAACAGAGAGCAGCCATCCAAGCACACATGGCATCACACAGATATCGAGGTTTTCATTGGCATCCTCTACACGCCGGAGAGAATGATATGTCTCGCGCGCCCTCTGCCTGAGATTAGTGAGGAGAAAGCCGTTGCCACACTCAGGACAGCGGTCCCCTCGCACCCCTGTAAGATTATACTGGCAATGCTCACAAATCGGAGGAAGCTTTTCGGGCCAGTCGCGCGGTGGTGGTAACATTGACATCCCGGTGTTATTCAGATTATCCCCAAGACCAGGCAAAACGAGATTTGAAGTGATGGTAGTATAGCCCCACACAGCGCATGGCCACAGCCCAACACCCTACAGTCAGCACAACACTAACCATCCCCAGAAGCCACTGGTTCCCTCCAAACAAACTCGCGTTTGTCTGACTCACATACGAACAGACTTCGATAACTCCAAACGCCAAGCCCGCCATGATGCAGGTCGTGACATATGGGATGAATGTTCGTGCAATCGTAACGAATATAAGATCCGGACGAAGCAAGGAGCCGAACCCTCCAAGAGCAACCACCAAAAGAATGATTGGCAGGAAGAACACGCCGCCCCACTTGAGGATTTCAAGAACAACGTCAGGATCATCACCTGCCCGCAGGAAATGAGATCCGAAGATGACCGAATACAGTACTGCTGGCGCCATTGCCACAGCAAAGATACCTAGGGATTTGAAGAACGGCACAACCCCTTCCTCAAACCAACCATCGGTAACAGAAAGCTCCGGCAGTTCGTCTTCTCCTGCAGCTCCACTAACAACCACCTTGAATAGGTACGATACACACCAACCAAGCAGAACGACGGCACCAAGAAGCCTGAAGATATAGATAAATAGTCCGCCAAGCGGCACAGATAAGAGAAAGAGCCCTAATGCAAGAACGCCTGTGAGAAAAACAAGCTTGAGCACATCCTTGAACCTGCCCATCATAAGAAAGCTACCAAGACAGTCCTTGATAAACGCGGCCATGTTCACTGGAGATGGTGGACTAAACGCCTCTGCAGCCTTCTGTTGCGGCTCCTCTTCTTCACCTAAATCGAGTTGTAGTCGCTGTCCCGAAACGAGATCGGTCCCGCATGTGACGCATAGCCTGGCCTCAGCAGGCCATTTCGTGCCACAACCGGGGCAAATCAGCTCGTCGTTGGCGAGGTGCGGTAAGGTCTTGGCGTCCTGCCCCATGGGATGCTCTCTATCCGTTTGTCGACGAGGAGCTGCCATGGAAACTGTTCTGTCTAGTACCGCATCGTCAAGCAGATTGAGCTCGTATCCTCCTGTCGCTTGAGCTATCGAGGTTGCTCCTGCCGCAAGCGTATCAGCTATATCGGTTTCTCCCATTCCGAGAAAACGCAACTCGTATTCCCCAATGCCGACAACATCTCCGTCCACGAGCTTGTGTCCGGCTACTTTATGGGCATTGATAAGCAAACCGTTAGTGCTGTTAAGGTCGTCGACTCGCGCGCCGCTGGCACCAAGTGAGATACGGCAATGTCTCTTCGAAACAGAAGGGGCACGGAGGCGCAACGTGACCTCCGCACCTTTACCTACATCAACCGGTTGATCACCCAGTACATAAATGGTCAGCCCCCGGCCCTCTGGCCCTTTCTGCACGATAAACAGTGCTGGAGGATTCACCGATTGGGCAGGAGTACCGTTGGCGACAAACCAGAGCTTCTTGCTACATCCCGGACACGACGCTATTTTCCCTATACAATTGTCCGGCAGCTTGAGTCGCTTTCCACATTGGCATTTTACACGAACCATGACGACACCTCAGATCTGCTCACAAACTGTCCGACAATGTTGGGCGATGAACCAACCTTCTCCCTGATTATACCGACAATGCACGTGTTGCCGCAATGGAAAGGCGCGGCCGCTAAGCTCAAATCGACGCTACAAAACGTCCTCCGCGTTATAATCGACAAACCAACAAGCGATTTGCGATACTCTCAGCGTACATAACACATCGACACCAATACTGGTGTCGCTCGCCATCCTCGTACGCCAACAGGAACTATCAACCGACTCACAACTTCGATCAACGGCTGCGGTGTTTGCGAATGAGTTCTGCTATACCGGTCAACAACGGCGTGATCGGCGCCTCCAGCACCATTGGCTTTTCAGTAATGGGGTGCTTGAACTCTATGCGAAAAGCGTGGAGCGCCTGGTGCGTTATGAGAGGATCCGTTGAGCCACTGCCTGCAATATCCGCTTCACTGAAATAGTGCCCGCCGTAAAGAGAATCACCGATCATAGGATGACCGATAGCTGACATGTGTACACGCAGTTGATGAGTCCGCCCGGTCTTGGGCCACATGTGCACGGTAGAGAAACCGACAAACCGCTCCTGAACTCGATACTCGGTGACCGCCTCTTTGAAAAGCATCTGCCTTGTTGGAAATCCCGGCACACAGTGTCGCTCCTTGATTTCCGGATGCGCGGCCAATGGCTGGTCTATGATGTCACCGTCGAGTGTAGGGTTACCTTCCACAATCGCAAAGTAAGTCTTCTGCACCTTCCGCTGCTCAAACTGCAAACTTAAACGCCAATGCGCTTCATCTGTCTTCGCAACAAGCATGATTCCGGAAGTGTTCTTGTCCAGCCTGTGTACTATTCCTGGGCGAAAAGGATCATCTCCATGCGAAAGATTCTCTCCAGCATAATAGCTGAGGGCGTTTGCAATTGTCCCAGTTTGTGTGTGGTGCGAGGGATGGCAAATGATACCGACATCCTTGTTAATCGCCATCATGTGCCGGTCTTCGTATACTATGTTGATGGGAATGTCTTCCGGGATAATATCCGTGGGCTCTGGAGGAGGAACCCGAAGCTTGACGATATCGCCAGAGGCCGGCTCGTAGCTGCATTTCGACTTCTTATCGTTGACTGTGATTTCGCCCTGCTTGATTAGTCTCTGGATCAATGTTCTCGAAAGACGCGGAAAACGCCCGTGAAGATATTTGTCCAAACGACGACCAACAACTCGCCGTTTGACAAACAGCCTCTCAGTGACCATCTCCTCGTCGGCTTCACCAAGTGCGGAATCCTCATCATCCACCTGAGGTTGATCGACCCTGTCCTGTTCGTCAGCCGGTTTGCTCATGGTCGGCCTGCCTGGTTGCCTGCATCAACGTCGTCTGATTTTCGTAGGTCAACGCTGCCCTTTGGAAAATAGTGTAGCCGACGAAGATGCCTGTGTCGAACGAGAACGGGTATTGCAGTGCCTCACCAACTGAAGTATCTCATACAAACATGCAAGTACGCGTGATAGTCAATCCCATATCAGGGCGAGGAAGTCTCGCGCAGTCAATCAAACGCCTGGGTGAACTGCTCAGCGAACGTGGCTGCGACATTGAGGTAACAGAAACACAAAGACCCGGGCACGCGGCACAACTGGCGGCAGAAACACCAGAGAGCTATCGAGCGATTGTTGTCGCGGGCGGCGACGGCACCATCCGGGATGTGGTACGCGGAATGATCCACCGATCGATACCGCTCACTGTTCTTCCAGGAGGAACAGAGAACGTCTTGGCTCGCCATTTTGGTTTTCTAAACGACGCCAAGGTTGCCGCAGATGCTGTGACAAATGGCCAGCTCATTCACTACGATGTCGGGCAATGTGGCGAAGATCATTTCATCCTAATGGTAAGCTGCGGCGTCGACGCTGATATAGTACACCGCCTCGCACAAAGGCGGCGAGGGCACATTTCCTACGCCAGCTATGTAATTCCCATACTGCAATCATTCATCGCATACGACTATCCGCCACTCTCAGTTTCCATTGACGGTGAAACAGTATTCGAAGGACGTGCGTTAGTGTGGGTGGGAGTCATTCCGCGATACTCGTTGGGTATACACATTCTCTCCCGAGCCAACACTGATGATGGATTGCTGGACACATGCATCATTCCTTGTTCGTCAAGGTGGCAGGCTATTGCATGTGCCCGGCGACTACTGTCCGGAACACATCTGAACGTAGGCAATGTGCAGTACCATCAGAGTCGCGAAGTAGCGATCGAATCAGCTGACTCCGAGGCACCGGTCACGCAAGTCGATGGCGATCCATCAGGAAGACTCCCTGTCAAGTGCAGCATAATTCCCCGCGGCGTGCGATTCCTGATCCCAGCCAACAACAGCAAGCTTTTCCAATAAGCTGGTTTACAGACACCTACTCACAAGCGAGTATACTGCTGTAATCAATGGAGGATCTATTCATGAAACGGATGCGCAACCTGGCTTTTGCTGTAGCAATGGGACTAAGTTCGTTCCTGCTCCAAAGTTGCCCAGCCAGCAGTATCATCACCGACTGCTTCGGCGAAGGAACGATTTCGAAAAGCGAGTACGAGGATTTGAATTTCATCGAGAAGGAAGCTTATGAACGCAACTCCTGCGGACGTTACGAACCGCGATCAGGGTGGGTAAGCGACCTCTTGGACCTTTTCTAAAGCAAACAACAGGGCTGACGACAGAACACCGGCACAATCGTGCCCCGTACGATCCGTCGCCAGCCCATAATCATCACTTGTTACAGTAGTCGATAATGCGCACGATCTCTTTGCGCAATTCCGGGCGACGAACTATCCTATCGACAAACCCGTGCGTAAGCATGAACTCCGCAGACTGAAACCCCTCTGGCAATTCCTGTTTAACCGTATTGGCAATTACCCTAGGGCCGGCAAATCCGATCATTGCATGCGGCTCAGCCAGTGTAATGTCCCCGAGACTCGCAAAACTCGCCGCAACTCCGGCAGTCGTTGGATCAGTACAAACGACGATATAGAGTCCACCCGCATCATCAAACCGCGCTATGGCCGCAGATGTACGCGCCATCTGCATCAGAGAAACCATGCCTTCCTGCATTCGAGCGCCACCGGATGCCGCTATGATGATAAACGGCAACGACTCATCCGTTGCTCGTTCAATGGCTGCTGTGATCTTCTCGCCAACCACTGACCCCATCGAGGCCATGATGAACGCAGGATTCATGACGGCAAGAATAACTGGACGACCACGGATGTAGGCCTTGCCCACTACCACAGCCTCGTGCTCGCCAGTCTTCTCTCTTTGAGCCTTCATGCGCTCGTGATAAGGAACACGATCCTTGAACTCCAGAGGATCAGTTGATACCAGATCATCAAGAAACTCCTCAAAGGAGTCCGGATCTACGAGTTGCTTGATCCTCGTGCGTGCGTCCACCCTTCTGTGGTGATCACACTTGGGACAAATAAAGAGGTTTTCTTCATACTCCTTACTAAAGAGCATGTGGCCACACTCAGTACACCGGTCCCATGTTCCCTTTGGTACGTCGATCTTTTCCATATCTAATCTTCTAACCACTCGGCTGCCCCCCATCGCGGGGGTACTCTCCTGACGAATTCCGATTCGAGCCGCCCAGAGCATTGTTCGTCAAAGTGTAGAGTCAAACGTGAAAGTCCACCGGACACAACCGGAAACAAAACGCTACACTTGAGTAAAGCTTGCTCCAGCTCAACCCTTGTCATCCCGCCTTATTCACGGGTCACCTGTAAAGCACGGAAGCTTCACCGCTCGTCGGCGTCGATTCTGCAAACCTCACCAGAACCGTTCGTACCGAACGGATCATCGTACCAAATCGGTTCGATTGTCAACAGCTCACGAAGTGAACTGAGAGATGCCCCCTCAAGCTCGCAACGAGCAACAGCAAACGCCACCGGCCCCATAACCAAACCAAGCGGCGCCTTTCGAGACTTCTTTGCAACTCTGGCCAACGCCTGGCGAATCCGGCGCTGCGCTTCGGAAAGATCCTCCCCCTCAGGTGGACAAACAGAGGTCGGATCATCCGCCCATCTCTTGTAAACCTTTGGAAACCTGCTCCTGAGCTCCTCTTCTGTAAGCCCCTCCCACAATCCGCAGCACACCTCCTCCAAGCCATCAACTACCTTGATCTTGGAACCCGGAACGGCCTGAGCGACGGCAGCGGCAGTCTCCTGTGACGTAAGCTCTCGACTCGCCAAGAAACACTGCAAGTCCTTACCTGACAACCCATTACCCCACTCGTGAGCCTGAGCCACACCTTCAGGATTCAGCGAGGGAGCGGCCATCCCTACCAAGCGATGGCTGTCCGACAAATCAGTTCTCGCCCAAGGTATCAGTGCTAGGCCACTCATGCGCGACCCTCCTTCGCTACCCCTTCGGCCAACCTGGTCAACTCTCCGAAGGCTCGGCCTGGGTCAGCCTGCCCAAAAACCGAAGTACCTGCGACAAGCGTATCCGCACCCGCCCTGACGACCTCGGCCGCAGTATTCAAACCTATTCCGCCATCAATCTCCAACCTCTGATTCTGCCGCAGAAGCGACCGTAGTCTCTCCACCTTCGGCAACACCTCCGGCATGAACTTCTGCCCTCCAAAACCGGGCCAAACGCTCATGACCAACACCAATTGAACCTCGGCAAGGATCTCTTCAATGGCCGACACTTCGGTGGTCGGGTTTATGGAAATACCCACCGCCTTGCCATGCTGACGAATCGCCTCAATCACCCTAAGAGGCTCTTCGCTCGTCTCAATATGAAACGTGATCAGATCACAACCCGCATCAGCAAAGGCCGGAATGTACTTCATAGGATCCGAGATCATCAGGTGTGCGTCAAAGAACATACTTGTGCGACTGCGAACCTGAGCGATGATACTTGGCCCGTAAGAAATATTGGGTACGAAATGACCATCCATAACGTCAAGGTGCAATACCTCTGCACCGGCGTCCTCGACGCTGGCAATAGAATCGGCCAGTCGACAGAAGTCAGCGGCCAGCAAGGAGGGAGCAACACGAATCGCCGGCTGAGCTAAAGCAAACTCAGTCGGCGATGTAGCATTAATGGACGGTTTCGACACAGTCGAGCCTTTCATCGCACTGAAAACCACTACGTCAAAAACAGGTGTTCGCTTGCGAGGTTGGGCGGGACCGTTTCGCGTCAGGCTTCGTCCAACACATCGATAGGGGCGAACGGCTTGCCCTCAAGAAACTCCAGCGAAGCTCCCCCACCTGTCGAAATGTGGGTCATCTTCTCCGACAACCCAGCAGCATCTATTGCCGCCGCGCTGTCGCCACCTCCGATGATGGTCACGGCTCCGTTTTCCGTAGCGGAAGCCAAAGTCCTTGCAATGGACATTGTACCCTTATCGAATGGCGGTGTCTCGAAAACACCCATCGGACCATTCCAAGCAACAGTCTTCGCAGAGGCTACGATCTCCGCATAACTCCTTATTGTCGCAGAACCTATATCAAGCCCCATCATGCCATCGGGAATGGCCCCGGAAACCTCTGCGGTTTCAGCGTCACTGGAAATGCTATCAGCAACAACTGAATCTACCGGCAAAACAAGCTTATCACCACCTTTGCGCTTGAGATCCTTCGCCTTCTCAATGAAGTCCTGTTCCACAAGACTCTTTCCAGTTGCGACCCCATCCGCCGCCTGAAAAGTGTAGGCCATCGCTCCGCCAACCAAGATCTTGTCACACTTGGGCAACAGATTCTCAATCACGCCGATCTTGTCCGAAACCTTGGCTCCCCCAAGCACCACAACGAAAGGCCGTGCGGGATTTACCACAGCGTCACCGAGGAACTGCAGCTCTTTCTGAATCAAATAGCCAACAACCCTTGGCTTGCCTTCCATTTTCTGGGGCACCGTCAACATGCTGGCATTGTCGCGGTGACAGGTCCCAAACGCGTCATTGACGTAGATGTCGGCTAACGCGGCAAGAGCAGATGCAAACTCGTCCTTCTGCGCGCGAAGACCCGGATCAGCTTTTGCATTCTTATCCTTAATAGTCTCCGCTTCATGAAAACGGAGATTCTCCAGAACCATGCAATCGCCATCACCCAGACTCTCCGCCAACTTGGTGGTTTCGGCACCAATACAGTCAGGAGCAAGCTTAACCTCTTTCCCAAGCAACTCGCTGAGGCGTTTCGCAACTGGTGCCATGGTGTACTGGGGATCCGGCTCCCCTTTCGGCCGGCCTAGATGACTCATCAAGATTAGTCGACCACCACCGTCAAGTATCGTCTTGATCGTTGGCAAAGCACCCCGAATACGGCGATCATCGGTTATCTGCTGATCTTTAGTAAGGGGAACGTTGAAATCAGCTCGCATCAAAACGCGCTTCCCCGAAAAGCTCACGTCAGCCACGGTCTTCTTGGCCATTGGCGAAACTCCTTATGGAGGCTGTAACAAACTGGTCCTGAAAAAGCGGCCGGCATTTGGCGCCGGCCGCTTCGCACGGTTTATTCACCTGGCATGCCGTAGCAAGCCCCTGGCGCCCCATCATTTCTGAGCAACCAACTTGATCAAATCGGCTGTGCGTACTGAGTAACCCCATTCATTGTCGTACCATGAAAGAATCTTGACCGTCTTGCTCTTGTCGGTCGGCATGGTCATGGTACTAAGTGCATCGAATATCGAGCTGTGCGGGTCGGTAATGATATCGCTACTGACGATGGGGTCCTCCGTGTACTTGAGAATTCCCTTCATGGGGCCGTCAGCAGCAGCCTTGACTGCGGCATTCACCTCTGCAGCAGTCACCTCCTTCTTCAGTGTAACAACTAGGTCCACACAAGAACCTGTCGGCACCGGCACACGCATAGCCCCGCCGTTAAGCTTGCCATTGAGCGCTGGGATTACCTTGCCAACAGCACGGGCCGCACCGGTCGTCGTCGGAATAATGTTCTGAGCAGCGGCCCGAGCCCGGCGCGGATCCTTGTGGATCTGGTCGGCAACCTGCTGGTCATTCGTATATGCATGAATGGTGGTCATCAAGCCCTGCTCAATACCAAACGTATCGTTAAGAACCTTCGCAACCGGAGCAAGACAGTTCGTCGTGCAACTAGCGTTCGAAAGACACATATGCTCAGGCTTGATCTGGTCCTCGTTGACACCAAAAACGACCGTCAGATCCGGCTCATCCTTTGCCGGCGCACTGAGAATCACCTTCTTGGCACCCGCCTTGAGGTGATCGCCGTATCCGCCCTTCTCACTCTCACGCTTGGTGAAGATACCGGTAGACTCAAGAGCGACATCGACGCCAAGTTTGGCCCAAGGAAGATTCGCCGGGCTACGCTCGCTAAGAACCTGTACGGTTTTACCATCAACGATGATGTTCGAGCCTTCAGCCCTCACTTCACCCGGAAACCGCCCGTGAACCGTGTCGTACTTGAGTAGCAACGCCAGAGCCGAAGCGTCAGCCAGATCGTTGATCGCCACAATCTCAAACTCGCTCGGCCGCGCGGCCATAGCCCTGAACGCCAAACGACCGATTCTGCCAAAACCATTGATGCCTACTTTAATCGCCATGTGATTCAAACTCCGCTTATTAGGAAGGTATTGCTTGTTCTATTGACCACGCCAGGGCCAGAACCGTAATGTAGACAGCACCGCCAAAACGTCAAGTCAACAACCCTGTCCATACGGGCATTTGGCCACTGGCTTGCATGTGCTGGCCCTATCGGAGCATTCGATCCATACGTGAAGTTTTGTCGTAAAGCCTTGTCGTTTCTGTTGTAAGTGAACGCCTTTGCGAATGCCAATCAGCTCTCAGCTGTTACCCTTCGAGGGTCGAATTCACTCACATCATAAGAAGCTGCTCCCCGAGTCATGAGGTCGGCCATGATTCGCCCTGTGATCGGCGCGAAACCGATTCCAGTCTTGAAGTGTCCAGCAGCGATGAACAAATTGCTGAAACGCGGAATAGCCCCCATAAGCATGACTTTAACAAGCGACTCAGGACGAAGCCCCGCCCATACCCTTTCAACAATGCCCTCGGATAAGGTCGGTATAAGCTCAATCGCTCCGGCGGCAAGAGAAGCAATCCCCTGAGCGCTCGGCTTGCTGTTGTAGCCAACTCCCCGCTCAGTCGTTGATCCAACAAGTATGTGACGCTCATCGCGAGGCGCGATGTAGATCTTCTTGCGCTTGATGATATGGCTTGCTACAGAATCTGCTGTCCTCAGCAGAAGCGCTTGTCCGCGCACCGGAGCGATCGGAGCATACTTCTGTAGCAAAGGATCAAGCTGTGAAATCCAAGCGCCGGTGGCAATTACAAACTTGCCGGCCTGTACTGTCTCGTTGTCACAACAAACTGCCTTGAGCCGATCATGTGCAAACAGCAAACCTGATACATTGCAGTTTTCCTCTATGGACACACCACTCTGCAAGCAAGCCAACTGCAAAGCCTCAAGCAGCTTGCTGACGCAGACTTGAGCTGTTGACCGGCACAGACGCGCTCCCAACTCCCCAAAAACCGCCTGCGGTTCAAGAGCCCTCGCCTCGTCGTTGCTAAGCAAAGACATAACCGGCTCATTGCCCAATGCCGGCCAGCTCGCGTTTGCGGCCGGAACCACTAGCTCCGCTTGACTTCTTCTATATGGGCCATGAAGAATTTCAAGCAGACCACATCGTCTGTAGCAAATGTCTATTCCCGAGGCCTGACGCAGTTCGCAAGAGAACTCCTCGAAAGACCAAAGACTCTCTCGCTGTAACTGCTGCAATGGCGTGTTCACTGTGGCAGTCGGAGGCATCAGCACGCCAAGCGATGCCCCGCTTGCCCCGCACCCGCAATACCCACGCTCCAAAAGAGCCACTTTCGCGCCGGCCTGAGCCAATCGCCAAGCACAGGTCAAACCGATCACTCCACCGCCGACTACTACAATATCATGCATTCTGGACATGGCGAATGATCATACTGGCAGCGAAAAGTAATGCGAGCACCTGCTGACCGGCCCCACGCACTCCAATTCTCCTGCCTGACCACTCAGAAACTCAACTCGCTCCCCTTAAGCCCCTCAGTTTGATCACTCCGTGGTCAGCCACAGTTGCAGAATGGAGAAATCGGCAAGATCGATATCCCGATCGCCGTCACCATCAGCACACTGGCAATCGTGAGTTGGATTGAACTTATAGTCCGGACCCTGCATGCAATAAAGCATCATCAGTAGGTCGCCAAAATCAGTTTTACCACTCTCGTCACAGTCAATCGGAGCCGGTTGACATTCATCGGGAACACCATTGTTGTCAACATCTGAACTCACGCCGGAATCTATGTCGCATGAATCCAGCACACCGTTCCCGTTACATTCGCGATCAATGTAGTCTATACCTCTGAGACTGACGCCATCAACCAGCCATCCAAGATCCTCGTTGTTCGTTCCGTCGCGAGAATCAAAATGCCACTCAACTATGACCGAAGAGCCGATGAATGAATCGAGACCGATTGTCCTTGTCTCCCAAGCGCCCTTTACTCCCTCAATCGAGACATCATCCACGATTTCTCCGTTGACGGTAACATATGCCCAATCCCAACCACCGCGACCAGAAGCGCCCGCCTCACCCTCATAGTAAGAGCAGTACTCCAAAACTAACTCGTCAAAACCACTGTCAACCTCAACAGCCGGCGACGACAAAACGCCTGTTGATCTTGTCGACGCGGGAACTCCCGTAACGAAATTACAGAGCCCTTCATTCCCAAAGTATGCCCAGGGAGCTTGACCACAACTGCCCGACACGCTGCAGGAATCCGAGTCGTGCCACAAACCATCAGCACCCCAACCAATAGGAGGAAACGCAGACGCAAAATCCGTGGACAGAAGTGAGGCCACAATAACCTCCATATGCTCGCAAACGTCCGGTATCCCGTTGCTATTACAGTCATCCTGTCCCTCACACTCGTCAGGAACAGAGTTGCTATTGCAATCGTAGCTCACACCGGATGCCACATCGTACAGATCGTCCACGCCGTTTCCGTTACAATCGTCGTATGACTCACATTCATCGGGAATACCATTATGGTTCGTATCAAAAGACGCACCGGAACTAATATCGCACTCATCGATAGCGCCATTGTCGTTGCAATCAGAAGCCGACCCGCTGCCCGCTACGAGTTCGATATCGTCAATCTGCCAGCCCAAATCGCTGTTACTTACTCCATCTCCGGAATCGAAATTCCATGCAAAGGTCACAGACTGCCCGGCATAGGCGGTGACATCAACTGAACGTATTTCCCAATCAGTATGGTTACCGGCTGCACCTACATCATCTATTATGACACCGTTCGCTGTTACCCAGGCGGAATCCCAACCACTTGGAGCTGTTCCACTTTCACCAGCATATGAACTGCAATACATGAGAGTAGTCGTCTGGCCAGTAGGAATCGTTACCGGTAATCTGCTGAGCGACCCACTCGTAGTACCTCCGGTGTCGAAGTTGCACGTCGCATCCTCGCCATAGTATGCCCAGAAAAAAGGATCACAGTCACTACTTCTGGGGCATTGTCCGGTCAAATGCCACAGCCCAGTTGCTGCCCACTCAGAGGAAAGCGGCTCCTCGAAATCCTCGTGGAATACCACGCCAGACAACTCGCATTCGTCAGGCACTCCGTTCGTATTGCAGTCGTCACTGCCTCCACCGGGGATAACATCGCATATATCCTGAACTGCGTTGTTGTTGCAGTCGGCTTGTGGCTCACATATATCAGCTACCCCATTGGCATTGCAGTCGGCAGCGGATTCACACTCATCTGGAATTCCATTATGATTGCAGTCCGTGCTTGTTCCCCAAGCAATATCACAGAAATCCTGCCGGCTGTTGCCATTGCAGTCAGCCGCAGATTGGCATTCGTCGGGCACACCGTCGCCATCACAGTCTGTACTTGTTCCGTCTACCACGTCACAAAAGTCCGCCACCCCGTTTCCCTGGCAATCACTGTACTCCTCGCACTCGTCGGGAATGGAGTTGGTGTCGCAATCCGAACTTGTGCCGCCCAAGATATCCTGATCGTCAGCAACTCCATTATCGTTGCAATCAGCCGGGCAAACAGCATCTACACGCGATACCCTCAACGGTGAGACCGCCGTGGATTTCGTCTCGCAGATCAGGCCATTGTTTGTGAACGTAAGCTCCACTGTCGTATTCGGAACCGAAAGAAAAGAGTAAAACCCATCACCCGAAGTAATGGCTATGTGAGTACTCTCATTGCAGGTGACCAAGCCATCAATGACGGGATTGCCCGCCGTATCCATAACGTTACCTACGACGATTCCATCCATCCCGGCCGTGCCACCTGCTCCTCCCTTCTTCCACTCCATTTCTGGAACGGTCGTGGGCACTTGATATACCTGATCCAGATAATCCTGCCAGAAGGTAAACGACGCCCATGAGAAAACACAATTGCCTGCTGCCTGCCGCAGCCTGGCCAGCGAAACTTGCTCCAACAAAGAATCTCGCCCCTGCGTTGTGATATGACCGGCGACTATGTGCCTCTGCCCCGCTCCGTTCAGCCATTGCTGCAGATACGCGTCCCAAGGTGAACCTTCTCCGCCCGTGAAGTACATCATCGGCACAAGCATGTCCACGGAGCCGTCTTGAATCCAGGCCATGGCATTCTGATGCTGGTTGACGACCATGTTGGCCGGATTATAGAAAACCGCAGCGCTCACCTTGACCCACGGTTTTATCTCCATGATGGCCGCATAGATATCACGGACCGTGCGCGTTATCTGATCAGCAGTCCAGTAATGAAAACTCAAACCGTTCGGGTTGCCGTACGGACTGGCAAATCGCACCATACTGATCGGATCGTAGGAGTATTCAGAATTCGGCGTGCGAATCCGGTCAAAGTGAACCCCATCCACATCATAGTTTTGCACGACATAGAGCACTTGCTCACGAATATAAGATTGAAACTGCAGAACGCCAGGAGCTACCCAAACATACTCGTTCTCGTGCCACTGCTCCGGATTTCCCGATTGATCATGTATTAGCCAATCGCGCGCATTCGGATCAGAGGCGTTGAAGTGTTGATAGAAGATGTGGTCCGGGTTGGTAGGCTCGCTTAACGTATCGCTTCTCCAGCAGGTGTGGGTGTTAATGTAAGCGTGAAACTCCAAACCGTACTCATGAGCCTTGGCAATAGCATAGGCTACAGGATCCCAGCCCGGGTCCACGCCACCTATCAGCGGAGACCAAACCTCACTCGAAGGATAGAACACGTCCATCTGGCCTCGTATCTGGAAGAAAATGGCATTGAAGTTGGCCTGCGATGCCTGCTGCATTATCGTATCAATACGCTGCTTGCAGGTGGCTTCATCAGCATGTGGCCACTCAAAACGAGAAGTCCACATCCCCCGTAACTCCGGCTCTGCCGCAGTTACTGCAAATGACGACATGGCGAACACAACAAATGAGATAACTGTCTTGCATTGAGAAAGTGCCACTTTCCACCCCCAGAGAACAGTTGAATTACGTACCACCGATTCTTCATCAACGCCAATGCGCACACGACACGCTCAGACTCATTATGGCGTTGTACGTCCAAGCGCAGTCTCAAACACCGAAATCCACCGGGCAAAACCGGCGTTCAGACACTACACTCGCATAGAGCTCACTCTATCTAGAGAATAACAGACTGTGGCCAATGAGGGAACCCTGGTATTGGCGCACACCAATGCCGTCTTGCGGTTCTTGCCAAGGAAACCCAAACAAACCGATGCGGCCTCAATCGTATCTTGTCCTATCACAGGCACTTATCGGAATACACGCTCACCGGCGGCACCGGACGAGATTATCGCCCCAAGCACTCAACCACCTTTTTGCCGCACAACAGCCCCTGGAAAGCCGATAGACCCCCCGGCAGGTTCACTTGCCCGGTTCTACTTCGTAGTTGACACGGTTTGCTTTCGACAGAGGAATACAAATGGCAGATAACCTTCACGTATGTTTGTTCGACACCACGGCAGGAGGAAGCAACCCATTCAGCAAACCCTTCAATTCCCTCAAAGGAATCAAGGTGATCGGCGTAGCCTCAACCTGGATGGAACTGCGAGAGTGGTTGCAGCACGATGATGTCGACATTGTGGCGGTCAATCTTGATAGCCGAGGAGAAGACTGCCTGGAAGTTGTGGAACAGACCACGCGGTTATCTCCAACCTGCGGGATAATAGGTGTAAGCAATAACACTGATCCCGTCACCATCATCGGTGCAATGCGCGCGGGATGTACCCAGTTCGTCCCTGGACCGATTGACAATGAGGACCTGGCCAAGGCGATCGATCGAATCCGGATTACCAGAAGGCGATCACTCAGCAGGTCCAAACGCATCTGTGTAATTGGATCATCCGGCGGCGTCGGCGCTACAATGATATCCTGCAATCTCGCCATCGAGCTAGGCCACCTGACCGACCGGCGATGTGCCCTCGTAGATATGAACCTGGAGTTTGGAGATGTCTGCTGCGCATTCGACTGTGCCCCCCGCTACACACTCGGTGACCTCTGCAGGGACGGCGTTGACATTGACCGCCATATGGTCAGCCAGGCAATGCACGAACTTCCGTGCAACGTGTCGATCATGGGTCGGCCCGACAACGTGGAAGATTCCCGCGAAATGACCCCGGAGGGAATCCAAACTTCCCTGCAAATAATGGCTGAGCAATTCCCATATGTAATCATAGACCTACCGCGCACCTTCAGCCTGCTCAGCGCGGCAGCAGTCAATGAAGCCGATTGTGTTCTTATCGTCACTCAGCTCAATGTGCCATCCATTCGTAACGCTACTAGGATTTTCAAATGCCTGGTACACATGGGCGCAAGAGAAGATCGCATCGAGATCGTGCTCAATCGCGTAAAAGCCAATTTCGAACGCATCACGCCCGACGAGGTCGCTGCTCAGTTCGGCCAGCCCGTGTTCGCACTGATTCCCAACGACTACCAGCGCGTGCAGAGCTCCCTTGACCTTGGACATCCCGTCATGAGTGATTCACCAAACAGCCCAGCTAGAATGGCAGTGCAGAAACTGGCCAGGCGCATCGCAGGTGAGGATATCCCAGATGACATCAACCTGTCCAATCCAGGGCTATTCAGCAAACTTTGGAAGAAACCACTCAAGACCGGCTAGAGCAAGCTCTATCCAAGTGTGGCGGCTGAACGTCTGTTTTCTCCGGTAGACTCCGGTGGTTTGACGCTACGCTTGGACTTACAACGCCATAAAGCTTGCTGCAAGCTCATGCCAGCCGTTTAGAGGATGCATAAACGCCCGCCTCCCGATAAAACGGGTAAGCGGGCGTTTAATATTTTCCCTATTACACAAAGACGACTAACGCCAACCTGTTACTTGCCGTCCTTCTCACCAGAGCCACTCTTATTTTTGGCCATCAGTTCCTTGATCTGATCCGGCATGGCAAACTTGTCTTTGGAAATTTCTACATTGAATTCTTGTTTCTTGACATCAACCACACGCTCCGTACCCATGACAGTGGCAGTGATCTTGAAAGGCACAAGCACTCCATCGACCTCTCTGTAATCACTTACGAAGCTTTCCACAGGAACATCGCCCATGGGAGAGGTCACGATCATCGATTGCTTGACCAACAGCTTCGACTCAGCATCATAGTACTCGGTGGATGGATTGCCTGTCGGCGGCGTCTTGACGACTTTGTAGCACTCCTTGCCGTTTATCTCCTCTTTTCCTACACATTCCACCTTCTTGTATATTTCCTTCCACTTCAGTTCAGAGTTGAAAATGGCGGAGCGCAACTTGAAGTCCAGTTCTTCGCCTTCAGCTATGCTGTCTCCCTGCATGGGACTGACCGACCACGCATTCTTCCCATCGACACACTCAACGGTTGTTCCCATACCCTCGACATTGACTTCAACGTACTGCAACGCCGGGGCCGACGACCAGTGCTTCATATTCATCTTAATGCCCATGGGCTTAATCTCCATGGTGGCCTCACTGAAGCTCGTTTTGTGCTTCTCGTACGCCTTCGCTCCGCCGGTGGCCTTGATATAGTCTCCCAACACCTTGTCGGCGCTCGGTAGATCTCCAGCCCGCGCTATGCCCGTCATCGTCAAACATCCGGCAACAGCAAGAACAACACCAGCACACATTGATTTCCTCAGTATTCTGCTCACGAGTTCAGCCTCCGATTGTCAATTAGGTCGTATTTCAATCCACTGCCACGCGTTCACTGCCGCGGCCATCTATAACGTTGTAGATCCAAGCGTAGCGTCAAACACCAATAGCCTACGGAAGACAAGGGCTCAGACGCCACACCTGAACAGAGCTTGCTCTGGCAAACTCAATCCTCCTGCGCCCGAATCCACTTTACTGCGGCTTCAAGCACCTGATCATGCCCCTTCAGCAGTTTCTCTCTATCAAGTTCTATCTGAACATCAGGATGGACACCGTTTCCCTCCAGCTCCATTCCGGATGCCGATACGTAGTTGGCGATAGCATACTGGAACCCGTCGCCATTGGGTAATCTCGCAATCTGTGAAGGTAACGCCGCAGCGGCTGTGGGTGAGCCGAACAACTTGGCCCGACCCAGATCCTGTAACCCGCCGGCAAAAAACTCAGAAGTAGAGCCAGAAAGACCATCGATCAAAATAGCCAGCGGACGAGAGTATGTGTGTAGCCTTGGGTTAATGACAAGCTTCAATTGGGTATCGCGCGTTTGCATCGTACCTAAGTACTGTTGCTTGTCCTCGATAAACCATCCGGCCACTCCCATGGCCATTCCACTTATGCCACCCGGATTGCCGCGAAGATCGATAATGAAACCTTCCGTATCCATAGCTGACTTGATCGCATCGTTGAAGCTGGTTATGACACGCAAGGGATCAAGCCAGATGTTGAGGTAGAAATACCCAATGTTGTCTTCGATTATCTTATACTCTGTCCACACATACTCAGGCGGCAGGTTGCCGAACGATGTCTCAGTACCGCGGGGCACTTCAAGCGTGATGGACAACTCAACCTCTTTGTTCCTGCCATCAAGAAACTCAACCTCAACGACGTCACCCGCATCTCCCTCCAACCTCTCCAGTACTGCTCTACTCATCATTAACTGTTGTCTCGGACTGTCGGCAAACGCCTCGGCTATCCGGTCAATCATGGGGTGAATATCGCTATCATCGATTTCCACCACGATCCAACCGGGCATAACACCTGCCCGCTGTGCAGGGGAATCAGGCAGTACGGACGTAACGATTGCCTGACTGTCCACAATACGAACAGCGATTCCAGAGTCCCCTTTCTGATCGTCGTCATCAGAGCCTTCTTGAGAATCATCAACATCAATATCGTCATATGCGGATTGAGGGATGATTGCAAAATGGGATTTTCCAAGTGATGCAACCATCTTGCTCATGGCATCACGCGCGTCAGCCATGGTTGCTGCATGCTCGACAAGTTGCCTATACTCGGATCGCGCAGCATTCCAGTCTACTCCCCCCATATCCTTGTCCCAATAAGTATCGCCTATCGTTTTCCAGACGTAATCGAACGACTGCACGTTCAACTCCACCTGCTTCGCGGTAAGCGGAACGAGATCGCCTCGACGGGCTTGCGAACAACCGCCGAGCAGGGATGCAACAAGGATCGTTGCGATTGCTGCCAGCGTTAACGACTGCTTGTGTCTGAGATCTTTAAACATGCGTATGCTCCATTCATTGCGCAAGCGCGTGACGCTCATCGTGATCACATACAAAGTGATTGTAGCTACCAGAACGTTTATTAGTCAGCCATCACAGTACCTATCCTATTGTTTAGCGGCACTCAAGCCAATGGCCCCACGACCAAAGCTTGTGTAAACTCGTCCGTATTCGTCGGAGCCGTCTTCCCACAAAGCTGAAAAACCGGACACCCGGCTAACGTGAAACGGCCATCTCATGCCCTTGTTCCACTCAACTCATCAAGAAGTTCAACAGCCCTCCTGAGATGGGGAATGACAATGGCCCCACCGACAACCAGCGAAACGTTCAAGATCTCCATCCTCATAGGCTTTGGTATCCAACCTTAAGAAGCGGCTGTTCGAATGGTTGCCGGACGCGATGATTCTGCTATTCATCCTATCTCGGTATTTCCTGGATCTCTTGAGTTTTTCCGACATGACAACCTACTCCTGTTGCAACTCAAGCTGAAAGAACAACGCGCCAGGAATGGGATTGTGGCGATAAGGAGCAGTTTCGACAAAGCCAAGAGAGCGGTACAGCGCGACAGATTCGGTCATCGTATCAATCGTATCAAGCAACATGATACGATATCCGAGTTCCCTGCCGCGAACCACGGCCGCCTCGGCCAACAGCCGCCCAATCCTCTTGCCGCGATGTTTCGGCCTTACGTACAAGCGCTTCATCTCACACGCTTCTTCCCGAATCCGTCGCAGAGCAACACAGCCGGCCACCTGATCATCGCAAGAGGCAAGGCATAACCAACCGGTCGGCGAAGCATAGCCCCCCGGCAAATGTTCCAACTCCTCTTGGAAGTCCTGGAAGGAAAGATCAAAATCAAGAGTAGATGCATACTCGCGGAACAAGTCCTTTATGTGCCCAAGCTGATCACCCGACAAAGCTTCATCAAGTTTGATTTCATTAACAGACATACACTATCACTACCCGCAAGCAAGTTGACCTGCCTATTGGTAAACGGTTACGCTATCGGCACTCAGAGTCCAAACGTTGTTGCCTCTTGTCAAGGATTGAATAGTGGAACGATCTCTGAACCTAGTGGAACGGCGAGTGTTGGGATCGCTGTTGGAAAAATCGATGGCTCAGCCGGATTACTATCCCATGACTCTCAAGGCGCTCACGGCTGCGTGCAACCAAAAACAAAACCGCTGCCCAGTGATGGACCTCGATGAGGACGAAGTCTACGACTGCTTGGAGGAATTGCGCAAGCGCAGCCTCGTTGTCGTTGTCCTACCCGGCCCGGGGTCACGGTCCAAGAGATACAAGCATGATGTGGAAACACAGTTCGGGTGGCACAAAAGAGAACGAGCGGTAATGGCTGAACTACTGCTGCGCGGACCGCAAACCGTTGGAGAATTGCGCACAAGATGCGCCAGATTCATCCCCTTCGATGACCTGGAGGCCGTGCAAATCGTGCTGGACCACCTTGCCGAATACGATCCACCGTTCGCGAAAATCCTGCCGCGCGAGCCGGGGCAATCAGCACAGCGATTCACCCATCTGCTTTATCCCAACGATGAATCGCCGCAGATTCCTGAACAAGCGGCGACCACAAGCGAGGAATCACCTTCGACTTCGAAACTTGTAGAGAATTCCAGTATGGACATGTTTGAGAAACGGTTGACAGAGCTGCAGAACGCCGTGGCGGATATCCAAGAACGGCTGCAGCACCTGGAAAACCAATTACTCTGAAACAAGCGATGGAATCGCGGTCGGCCTCCTGCAAAGCAGCACGTAAACTAACCGTCTCACAGGTGACGGCAAGCGTGCTCAACATATCTGCGCCATTCGAGTGGACGTCGGACGCAACATTCAAACAGAGAGTATCTAGCTTGGCCGAGTCATTGATCGCGACGGCAAGGGAATCTGGTCGGGAGACGGCAAATGCGGCTCGTCAGAAATATCCTCTTCCAGAGTTTGCAGCAATTGGTCAGCATACATCACGGCACTGTGCGTGGCCGTCCAGAAGGATCTGTTGTGACTGGTCTTGTTTGCCAACAATCCCTGTAGACAGATAGCGGCTATATACTCACGCTTGGTCAAACCACAATGCGACCCGGAACTCAACGCGCTGGGCGGAAAGGCCGGCATCGCCCCGTTTTCCATACTGGTTTCACTCATTCCCCTTGCTCCTTGTTGCCAAGCGATCGGCGATGCTGCCAGTGACATTGCACCCTTGATGTCCGCTCCAGCTGTTGGTAGCAACACCGCCTTCTGTCGTCCCTCTGTTGATACAGTCCGGGCGCACTCTGCTAAACTCTACGATACTGAAATGGCTGAGAGCAAATCATTTGGTTCTGGACGCAGCCAGGCAATGGGGTCGATAATGTTGCGCCGGCAATCGAACGCAATAGAGCGAATCGCACAAAGCTCTTTGCCAACACTCTACTGCTTAACGTATTCAGCCGGCCAATAACAGCAAGCAGGAGATCGCCCAGTGCGAATACTTATCGGAGGATCGTCCGGACTAATTGGCTCTGCCCTTGTCGCGGCAATGGCTAATCGCAACTATGACGTGGTGCGGCTGGTGAGGCGCCCCCCATCCTCCACAGATGAGGTCTTCTGGGATCCCACAAGCGGGTCATTGGAGGCGGAGACCGTATCGGGATTCGATGCCATAGTGCACTTGGGCGGTGTCAACGTTGCTTCTCGGCGATGGACAACGCGGAGGAAACGAGCCATTAGAGACAGTCGATTGCGCAGTACAGGACTTCTGGCCAGCGCGATTCTGCAGGCCGCAGCCCCACCCAAGGTTTTCCTCTGCGCATCAGCCATTGGGTTTTATGGAACAAGTGCTCTCGGGCAGCTGAGTGAACGATCCGAATGCGGAAGCGGCTTTCTCGCCACGCTATGTCGCGAATGGGAGAGCAAGGCGCAGGCGGTTGACAACGCAGGCGTTCGAGCCGTTTCTCTGCGTCTCGGCTTGGTTCTTTCCTCATACGGCGGCGCGCTTACTGAAATGCTCCCTCTGTTTCGAATGGGCCTAGGATGCAGATTGGGAAACGGAAGACAAACGATTAGTTGGGTTTCTCTTGACGACGTTGTTGGAGCGATAATGCATGTGATCATCAACGATACCCTCAAGGGACCGGTCAACATTGTCAGCCCGCACCCGGCAACCAACAGGGAGTTAACCAAGGCATTAGGTAATGCATTAGGCCGTTCGGCACGACTGTTTGTTCCTGCAACGCTTCTTCGACTTTCTCTAGGGCAAATGGCAAACGAGCTGCTTCTCTGCAGCCTGGACGTCAAGCCCGAGAAACTTCTTGATTCGGGATATGTTTTCAAGCATACGGAACTCACACATGCACTCAAGTACTTGACCAGTTGATGATGAGCACAAACGAAACAAGCATAGGGAGCAACGCGGAGTACGAAGCAGCCCCTCTTTCTGCAGATGGTTCTCCCAACTGGAGCAGAATCGAGTTTGATGTTCTCTGCTGCCGGTGCGAGTACAATCTGCGGATGCTGAGACAGCCGCGATGCCCGGAGTGCGGGCTGGAGTTCGACTGGCCAACAATGCTAAATCGCGCCTTGTGTACGAGTGATTTTCTAATCGAACATCATTGGCGAAAACAACCAATAAAGTCTTTTCTCAAGACAATCTGGATAAGTATGCGACCTTCCCGTTTCTGGTCGCAGGTGTCAATGCACGAGGAGATTCACCCAGGCCCGCTATTGGCGATGCTCATCCTCTCCCCGCTTCTCTATGTCGCAGCCCATGTGTGTTCATTTGGGCTGGCGTTTCTGCTAGCAATCGCCATGGGCGGAGACGCGTCTGTCGCTTCTTCACGGTATGTCGTGCGTGAGTCGGTGACCGCCTGGGACACGCTCGCGTGGGCCTGGGGGGATTACATCAACCCCATTATTCACTTGCGAGCACATTGGGGAGAACTAATCTCGGAATACATCCTACTGTGGCTATGCCTGGCATTCTTGTGCAGTCTCAGGCAAACAATGTTGCGGCGTCGAATTCGCTGTGCTCACCTGCTTAGGATTATCGCTTACTCATCTCCAGCGATCTTCACCTACCTGGGCATCATCGCTTCAATTACATTGGTGACAACATCAATTATCGGCACCGTATACGGCATAAGGCAACCAGATTGGGCTGCTGCAATACCACTACTGATCGCAGTCGGACTGACAGCGAATCACCTATCGGCCGGCCTGAAGATATATGCCAATATCCAGCGTTCGGCGACGATTGCATGGACCGCTGTTCTAACAGTTTCGCTTCTGCTAACGACAGCCTGGATCATACTGGCCACGCTGGCAATGAGCTAGCAGCGCAATGCACATTCAGCAACATCTTGTTCACGGCGCCGGCAGATACAGGCAAAAACATATATTTGGTTTTCAACAAGACGTCATGATAAACCACTACTCGAATCCAGGCAAATGGCAACACAAAACACACCTAGAAACAGGGCAAAATAACGGTTTACCAGCATAAAAATCGCCGTTTTTGATAGCGCCAGGCCTGCTCAGAAGTGACATTGAGTGTACATTAGCGTGCATTTGAGCGACATTTACCCACATATTCGGTGCAAAATGACTACTATTCTGCAGAAAACTCGCTCAAATCGCGCGTTTTGAAGAGCTATTTGTGCCATCAGCAAGCGTTTTGTACGTGTTTTTGAAGATAATTCGACGACAACCGGGGCTGTTTTAGAGTCGCAGGCAATTGATCTTCATTCCCAAACTCCTTTCAGAGAGTTGATTGACTTTTTCAGTTCCCCATCTGCTCAGGCATCTCACCCCGATCCTGGTGGTGCTTCCAGGTGGGAGCCTGCGGACGAATCTTGGTTGCCTGGCACGGATGCTATTGGTAACACGGCTCAGGGACCGTCTGCCAGCAGTTGAGCTGAGGCAGGTCGTTGCCCGCGGAGGTGCGCATCGGTCCACTATAAATAAGGGCGCACGTGTTCCGCTTTTTTTTTGCGAGCGAGAGAGCCAAGCGGCAAAAATCGCTGCTGACGATAGCGCCAGGGGCGAAAAAAAGTTTTAAAAAAACTGCCAGAAGTGAAGATACCAAGGGCAGCGGGCATCGTCGGGCAGCGTCAAAGGGCCTGAAAGAAAGGGTATGCTCTATTCAAGTGGAGCATCTGATACCGGGTCTTCTTCGGCAGATTCCCGGCGATTGACGCTACGTTTGGCCTTACACCACTGTAGTAAGGCCATAGTAAAGATAGACCGATCTCCAGAGCTACACTGCCGCCCGCCGCTATTCGGCTTCTCCGGGATCGGAGGGCAACTCGGGCGTCTGTGTCTTTGGCGCGGGGGAAGCTGGCGAGGAAGGCTCTGACGTTGCGTTCGACTTATCTTCCGTTGCACGGTCCTTCGAGGTTTGACGGAGAGGCAGGCTGAAGGGTTGGGTGTAGGTGTTGCCATACTGTCCACGGAGGTGGGCGCGGACGTAGCGCTCGGCGCGGCGAGCTTTTTTCATTTTGAAAGTCGCCCCGCGGCTCACTATACGCCCGCAGGAGATCCAGTATATCTGCTGGCAGCCATCGGCCTTGATTGCTATGGTTCCAGCCTCTTCATCGACGCGAATGGACTGGATAGCCGGTGCCGGTCGACCTGCTTCGTAGGCCATGCTGAAATAGAAGCGTCCGTTTGTCATGGCCTTGCGGACTTGCTCGGACGTGTGCTCGGGGAGTAGAAGTACCTCCCAGCTACGGCCTATCGCCTCTTTTCGGTGCATATCGTCGTTTGCAAACCCCCACACCGGCCGGTCAGGCATGGTTGCCTGCAAAACATCGTCCCACAGTTGGAAATCCCACGGGTATTTGTCGGCATGGTTGCAGACCTCGATTCCCACGAGATGGTCGAAACGTGAGAGGAGCCCGCAGTACCAGTCGGGGGGATAGTCGTAGCGCCCCGGATGGCACACTACGGCCAATCCACCGCGTTGACCAATCTCGTCAAGAACCTGCTCTTCCGACTTGACATCGGGGTTGCCGTACCCGGTGAAATAACTGCAAATATGATGCACTTGGGAGACTTCGTTGCCCTCAACAGCAACCATGCGCAGAGCTGCGGGGTCGCGTTGGAAACGTTGCCAGGGCCAGGTGGTCTCAGCTTTCTTGGGGTCCTCGTAGTTGGTTCCCGGTCCGACTGTGTCGTGGTCGGTCAGGGCGAGCACGGTGTAGCCCAGTTCGCGATAGCAATCGATGGTTTCGGCGGGGGTTAACCGGCCGTCGCTCATAGTAGTATGCGTGTGCAAATTAGCGCGATGCTGCTGCCACCGTTCCCAATCGACGTCTGCGTAGGGATTAGCCCAAGCCAGTGTGGCTACGAACCCAAGCAGGCACAGGCTAAACCGCAACGACCACTTTGTCCCGTCATTCATCAATAGCATCTCCTCGTATCAACTACATTCCTCGACAAGCCCACAAGGCTGGATAGTCGGAGGCTTCAAACTTGAGACTTGGCCCAGCCGCGCGGCCGCACCACGGTCAAAGTTTTCCATACACGCGCCAATCAGGTTCGAGAGCGCCATGATACACTACTTGAGAGCACTACACAGCATTGAAACTCGTCGAACGGATATTCCCCAGATAGCTCATCAGAAGTGTTCATTGTACTCGGAATCTACTCCATGATTCAAGCCAAGACGACTGGCCGCGATTATAGTATGTACCGGGTTTGACGAAGATGATCAAGAGCATGGAAAGAGGTTAAACAACACATCATTCTTAAGGCCCACAATTGCAGGTACAGATTCCGAAGGACAGCGACGTATTATTGTTTTACCAATACGCGCCAATGTGGATAATCGCGTATTGACCTTCGGATCGAGCGTCAAGGTCACGCTGGGGGTTGGGCGTAGATTCGTCTTGTAACAGAAAGATACTTCTACCGGAGCAAGCTCTATTCAGGTGCAGTGTCTGCGTCGCGGCTTTCTCCGGTGGATTGTCAATGTTTGACGCTACGCTTGGACTTACAACGGTATAGTAACGCTCTATGTTGCCTTCAGAGCGAACAATACTCTCTCCAGTTTACCAGATATATGTTTTCTTCGACCCTGTTTGGAGATCGCCAAAGAGTTGTTTGATGTAGCCAGGATCAGCTGGTAGGATCTTTGAGAGTGGAGGTTTAGGATGGAGCCGCTGGTCGTGAGTGATGCCGGCCGGCAAGGACAAGGCTTCGCTGTTGATGGATGAGAGAGCGCTTGGTCGCTGAAGGCCAGTGCTCTTTTCTTTTGGCAAGCAGTTGTGCTGCATACTCGGGCATCGGAAGGAGGCTGGTCATCTCTCTCTTATGTCTTCCTTCCGTTGGCGGAAATAGTGAAAACTCTCTTACTATCGGAGGTGAGCAATGAAACATCTTGTGTTGATGCTGTTAGTGGCGGGAATAGTATTTCCCGCAGTTGCGATGGCGGATGATCGGAACCCGCCGCCATGGCGCTACGAGCCGAATACGACGTTCTCTCATTGGGATCAGTGGCTTGGCGCGAGCGGCGAGAAGACGGAAAGCTTTGCGCCGGACGATGAGTTCAATTATCTGGGCGAGAGTGCCCAGGCCACATCTGACGCCCCGGTCGTTGAGGTCATTGACTACGCAGGTTCTGAGGATGTTCTGCACATCGAGGACTACGGCTCTTATAAGGGGCTTGTATTGACAATCCCCAACTACCCGGACCCCAACCCGTATAAGGAAGTTGTCCTGCAGGTTGTGTGGCACTGGGACGGAGGTCCAGGTTACGCCATTGATCCACTGGGAGAAATGATTGACTCGCAGCTCTCCTATCCTCTCGGTAATGATTGGTATTACGACTACATTGTCTGGCGTATCGAGCCTAATCCTACATCGGAGACAATTACGCTGACGAATGAATGGGGCGACCTGTACATAGACCAGATCGTAGTTGACACTATATGCGCGCCGGAGCCGACAACGATTGGCTTGGTTATGATTGGCGCTTTGGTCGCACTCCGCCGCAGGAGCTAGGGCAAGCTCTATTGAAGCGCCGCGTCTGGCGCTACGCTTGGACGAGTAACGCTCTGGAAGAGGAAGCGACCGTTATTCAACATAGACAAAAGCCCCTGCGAGCATGTTGATCGCAGGGGCTTTCTTTTGAAGTTGGCTGGAGCAAGCTCTATCCAAATATAGCGGCGGAACGCCCATTCTCTCCGGTGAATTCCGGGGGGGCGACGCTACGCGTGGACATGCAACGCCACAGAACAGTTACTTGATCAGGATGATTCCCGAATGGGGAGGTAGTTCCACGCGATCCTGTGCTGTTCCTAGCACGTCCAGGCCTGCCTTTTCCGCGTTGGCATAGATAGGCCACTCACCTTCGGGAAGTTCAAACGTTTTGGACTCAGTTGCTCCGTTAAGGAGTACGAGAATCCACTCTGCTGATTCTCCGGGCAAGGACTGACCGTGTATGTGGTACACGATGCACCGGTGGTCGGGAGGAGTGCGGAAGTGTACTCTTTGTTCGACTTCGCTGCGCATTCTCAATCTGAAGGCCGGATGAGCTTTCCTCAATGCGATCATGCCTTTGTGATACTCAAAAACATCGCGGTAGTCTTTCTTTCGAGACCACTCAAGCCGGTTAATGTCATCGGGCAGATTATAGCTATTCGAGCTTCCTTTCTTTGTGCGACAGAACTCTTGCCCGCTGTGCATGAAACTCATCCCCTGTGCGGTAAAGAGCGTAAGAGCTCCGAAGCGTATCATCTGCTTGCGAGTCTCCTCGGATGCTTGGCCTGTAGATTGGATTAGCTTATCCCACGCGGTGAGGTTGTCGTGGGCTTCGAAGTAGCTGATGGCGTCCACGGGGTCGTGTGACCAATCATGTATTCCACCCATCAACCCCTTGACCACACCATCCACGGAATCGCCAACCTGTATGAATCCCGGCGCGCCGCCATCACGACCTCCTTTGACCGCGTCTCGAAAGCTGTCATTGAAGGCTCCGATGCCGGTGGCGCGTACCTGGCTCTTATCGGTAATGGGTTTCAGAGGAGTCGGTCCGGCGGCCCACGGTTCTCCGTAAATGAGAATACCAGGATGAATGGCAGCAAGCTCGTGTTTGATCTGCTTCATTGTCTCAATGTCGATGAGGCCCATCAAATCGAAGCGGAAGCCGTCGATCTTGTACTCCTCTACCCAGTAGCGTACGGAGTCAAGAATGTACTTTCGAGCCATAGGGTGTTCTGAGGCGAACTCATTTCCGCAACCGGAGCCGTTGGAGTAGTTTCCGGCATTTGTAAGGCGGAAGTAGTAGCCGGGAACAAGCGAATCGAAAGGAGCATGGCCAGCGGTGTGGTTATACACTACGTCCATGATGACGCCGACTCCTCGATCATGAAACGCTTTTATGGCCGACTTAATTTCGCGTATTCGACAGGGGCCCATTCTGTCGCTCGCGTACCACCCTTCGGGCGAATTGAAGTGCACGGGCATATATCCCCAGTTGTAGGCGTCGAGATCCGTTTCGCCATTATCGAAATCCTGCAGGGGCATGATTTGCACGTGGGTAACACCCAACTCCACGATATGATCAATACCTGTTTTGACGGCAGATTCATCGGGCAGGGTCGTTCCACTTTCGGTCACGCCAAGGTACTTACCTTTATTGCCGGGAGACACTCCGGAATCGGCAGCGATTGTGAAGTCACGAATATGCATCTCGTACACAATCGCGTCTGCGGCGGACATCGGCCCATTGTATGAGTATTCCTTGAACCCTGGCGGATTGGTTTGCTCCATATCAACAATCAAGGAGCGAGTGTATCGAGCCTGCGTGCAGGTTGCATACGCATCGGTGATTTCACGATCAGGGTCAAACCCGATACCACTCAACTTGTAGGCGTAGTACTTTCCCTGAAGATCTCCCTCTACGTGAGCGGACCATACGCCATGGTCGTTAACCGACATATCGTGTTCAGCAATACCTGTTTGTCCTTCAATAGAATCTGCGACAACCACGCGAGCCAGCAGTGCCCCTGGCGCGAACACGGCGAAGGTTGTGCCCGACGACGTATAATTCGCACCGAGTTTGGCGTCAGCATCATAGAAACGAGTCCCCGTGGTAAGGATATGACCAATCCTGACATTGTGGGTACCGTAGCCTTCGATATCGAGAGCGTATGTCTTTCTGGGGTACTCGAAAGGCTCAGTTGTCTCGATAGAGTATACGGCACACTGGTCACCACGATGAGCGAAGGGATGTACAGCTTTGACGGGTAGTTCATGGCCAGCCGATGTAGAGATTCTGAACTTGTCCGGCGTCCAATCGGAAGTCGGCAATCTATGAGAAAACCTGACGGTCAGGTGTCTGTCGGCATCGAGTGTAACTGCTCTAACTTTCGGGCTCACGTCTGGCACCTCTCGGTATAACTGGTTCTGCTCCTGGACAAGATAGATCTCATATCCCATATCGGGTGACCAGTTGCGATCACCGCCATCTTTCATTTGCCAATCTGCATTCAAGCGAGGGAGTAATCCTACCGTGTCCCCCGGACGGCCGTACAGGCCGGTATCCAACTGAAAAACCAAGCCAAAGGAGTCCACTCCGACAGGATAGATTTCATTCTGTTCGGGGGTACGGGTGCGGTGTTCGTCCCAAGTCCACAATGATGCGTTATCGTAGTCCTTATTAAATCGGTGGTAATGAATGGTGAGAAGTTTTCCACCGGGACAAAGCTGCCGTTTGTGCCACTTGTTTTCGGAGAGCAGTGCGTGGGCAGTATCTCCGTCTACGTTGGCGATGGTAACCAGTTGAAAGGTGTCTCCAACACTGGGGATGTAGCTACCGAGTTCGTCGTTGTTGAGGCATAGGTAGGCGGTCACGGCACCATGCTGGAGATTGACGTCTGCGGCAGCTGTAGCCAGGAAGTTGCCGCTTGACAGCACACTCTGCATGGAGACTTTTCCTCGGCCAAGTTCCAGACCGTTTTGCATGATCCCCCACACGAGGCTATCTGCTGTGCAGTCTGGAGGCAGATTGGCATTGAACTGAATCTTGTCAAAGGCAAAGGATGGAGTTGTGATGATCAGGGAGAAGAGTGCTGCAAAGCGGGCCGTGCTCATGGGATGCCTCCAGATCAAGATTGTGTTGTAACTACAGCCATTTCAATTACTTTAATAGGGTGATATTACACTAAATCGCGGCAGAAAGCGTAGTATTGGTAACGCTTTTGCTAAGATTGTGGGTCGCTAAGTTTTGAAACAGCGGTAACATGCCCAGCGATAGAGCTGACTTCATTCAAATGTTGTGTCTGAGCCGCGGGCCTTTCCGGTGAATTTCTGTTGTTTGACACTACGCTTGGGCGAGTAACGCTCTATATGGAACCCTTTAACTGTTGCGGAGTTAAGAGACGATGGCCAAGAAATCAACCAGCCGCACTCGGGCGAGTGGTGGCTCTGATATGCTAGGGCAGCTTGGAGAGATCGCAGCCAATTGTTGGTGGACGTGGAACCCTGCGGCGAGCGACCTGTTCGCAAGAGCCAACAGAAGTGTGTTTCTTGCGTCAGACAAGAACCCGATAGTCGCATTGAGTGCGCTTTCGGCGAGCCAGAAGAGGTTGCTAGCTACGGACGAAGAGTTCGTTGCGGACGTCAAGGCCACACATTCCGAGTTCCGCCAGTACATGCGCGGCCGGACTTGGTATGCGGCGAAATACGGTAAAAAGGTCAAGGGGCTCACCGCGTATTTCTGCATGGAGTACGCATTGCACGAGTCTCTTCCTTTCTACGCGGGTGGCTTGGGTGTTTTGGCGGGTGATCATCTGAAATCTGCGAGCGATCTGGGGATCCCATTTGTGGCCATTGGCATTTACTGGAAGAAGGGCTATACGCGTCAGTATGTTGATAAGAGCGGTCACCCGACTGACGAATTCCGGTCTTTGGCGCCTAACAAGACTCCACTGGCAGAGGTGGTTAAGCCCAATGGTCGTCCGTTGCGTTTGAAGATTCCCATGGGCTCGCGCAAGGTTGTTGCCCGCGCGTGGCGACTAGATGTTGGACGAGTTCCACTGTACCTGTTGGATACGGATTTGCCGGAAAACACAGCACAAGATCGGAAGTTGACGCATGTGCTCTACAGCGGGGATCGAGACACGCGAATTCGGCAGGAGATTCTCCTGGGAATCGGCGGCTGGGGACTCATAAAGGAATTGGGGCTGAAAGTTTCAGCCTGTCATCTGAACGAAGGGCATGCAGCCTTCCTTTCGTTGGAGCGAATCACCGAGCGAATGAAACTCAAGAAGCAGGGATTCAAGCAGGCGATGGCATATGTGCATCGAACAAGTGTTTTCACAACTCATACTCCGGTACCGGCCGGCAACGAAGAGTTTGATCCGGCCCTCATTGACGTTTACCTGAAGGGGTATCTGAAGAAACTGGGGCTTACTCACGAGGAGTTTCACGATCTTGCGAGAGTTACTCCGGGCAACTCGGCGGAGAATTTCGGCATGACGCCACTGGCATTGCGTACATCTAAGTATGCCAATGGCGTTGCGGCGTTGCACGGGAAGATTGCGCGGCGAATGTGGAAGCGCGTATATCCAGGTAAGAAGCTGACAGAAGTGCCTATTGGCCATGTTACCAACGGAATCCACCTGAAGACTTGGCTGCATCCGGAGATGGGTGAGCTGCTTGACGAATTCCTGGGCGATTCATGGGAGGATAAGCAGGACCTCGCCCGAACTTGGGCGGCATGCAAACATATTCCGGACGAGTCTCTTTGGAAATTACATCAGAAGTTCAAAGCGGAGCTAATCGACTTTTGTCGGCAGAAAGTGAAGGAGCAAATACGCCGATCTCGATCTCGGGGTATGAAGATCGCAGAGGCAGATAAGCTGCTCGATCCACGAGCGTTGACGATAGGTTTTGCCCGACGATTCGCTCCGTATAAACGGGCAACTCTTGTGTTCAACGATCCGGGAAGGTTAGCCAAGATCCTCAACAATCGCAAAATGCCGGTGCAATTGATATTCGCCGGCAAGGCACATCCAGCAGATAGCGCTGGAAAGGAGTTGATTGAGAAGTTGATTGAGTATTCTCAACAACCCAGGTTCCGCAAGCGGATCGTGTTCATCGAGGATTATGAAATGGATGTGGCTCGGCATATGGTAGCCGGCGTGGACATTTGGCTGAACAACCCCGAACGTCCCCGTGAAGCGAGCGGCACGAGCGGTATGAAGCCTTCACTGCACGGAGGTTTGAATCTGAGCATTCTGGATGGCTGGTGGCCAGAGGGCTTCAACCGAAAGAACGGTTGGGCGATTGGAAAGGGCAAGGATCATGACGGCACGAACGCATCCAATCGTCGCGATGCCAACGACTTGTACCGGATATTGGAGAAAGAGGCGACAGTCCTGTATTACGAAAGGGATGGTTCGGGAATACCTACAAGGTGGCCAGCAATGATGAAAAACGCCTTGGAAACGATCCCTGTTTACTTCAACACCCACAGGCAAGTGAAGGAATACTTGACTAAGTATTACCTGCCGGCAATGCGGAACGCATAACACTGCACCGGAGTAGACATTCGATGCACGCGACAGGCTGCGAATGCCGGTCGCGTGCATCGTTTTCACCAGGGGCGTTGCGATTATGGCCCCCCAGGTTCACCTCGTCCCCATCATGCTACCGCTTCTCTTCTTTCCTCCGTCTCGTGCAGCAATGTCGGCAAGTCAAGGCTCTCTCGCAGCAGGCGAGCTATGGTCTTAGCGGTGGCCACGGTCTGCAGCCGCTGAGGGACCAAGGAGCCCATGAAGTCGTGGTGGCTTCTCCCCCGGCGGTACTCGGGTTCCCTCGGTGGATAAGCCAGAAGCCTATCAACCATTTTCATATCAGGAGCAACAAGCAAGGTTGCAGAGTAGTATAGCAAACCGCCCCTACGATGAAGACAAGCTCCGCCAACTTTGCGGTCGTTTAGGACAAGATCGCATATTCCGTCTTGATGCACATTGTGAATACCAATATGGCTGAGGCCGGCGATCAGCCAATCGGTGAGTATTCGGAAGTGTTGATGATGACATCCGAAGGGCATACCTCCTGTCACGACGGAAACAACCACGTTGCCGGGATCAAGCAGAACCGAACATCCGCCGCCAGGTCGTCGGAGAATGGGCACCTGATGATGTAGACAAGCACCGAGATCGAGTTCTTGTTCAGCCTTGCTGCCAGAACCAAGCACTATAGCCGAGCTGGAGAGGCGGTAGACGCGTACTCGGGTTTTCCCATCGCGCAGAGCTAGTGCCATTAAATCATCATCATACGCGTATCTTCTGTATGCTGGATTGACCATGATGGTTTACGTGCCCAGCGAATGAACATGAACGGCGGTTCCCGCAGCCATCTCGCTCGCCTCCATTATCGCCTCTGACACTGTGGGGTGAGGATGAATAGTGGCCGTCAAGTCTTCCAAGGTCGCTCCCATTTCCAGCGCCAAAGTACCTTCGGCGATGAGCTCGGAAGCATGAGGCCCTACTATCCCCACCCCCAGTATCAGTTGTGAGGCGGGATCGGATATGATCTTTACAAAGCCCTCTGCGCAGCCCATTGTTCGGGCCCGTCCCAGGGCGGAAAGTGGAAACTTTGATACTTTGGCGTCAAGTTTCCGCTCCTTAGCTTCTCGTTCGGTTATTCCTGTCCAGGCTAGTTCCGGATCGGTGAACACGACGGCGGGAACAGCCCGGTTGTCAAAAGCAGAATGCTTGCCGGCGATAACCTCGGCAACAACTTTGCCCTCTCGGCTCGCCTTATGGGCCAGCGCCGGTCCTGGAGTCACATCTCCAATGGCATAAATATGAGGGATGTTGGTGCGACACTCTTGTGAAACGTCTATTAGGCCAGATTTGTTGGTCGTGACACCAATTGTATCGAGCCCCAGTTTGTCGGTATTGGGTCGGCGACCGACAGCGACCAATACTTGATCGAACTCGTCTTTGAGTACGTGGCCGTTATGATCGATTGTCACAGCAAAGCCTGATGCAGTTTGCTCCACTGCAGTCACGGTTGATCCGGTCAGTATTGACTCGAACCTTCGTTCGCAGTTTTTGACGACGACGTCGACCATATCTTCATCTGCACCGGGCAGAAGTCGGGGAAGGAACTCCGCCATAGTCACTTGCGAGCCCAGGCCGGCATAGACCAACCCCATCTCCAAACCTATGTAGCCGCCGCCGACGACAAGCAGCCTATGGGGCACTTCGGGAATTTTCAGCGCTTGCGCCGAAGTCCAGACAGGTAGGTCATAGGCCTGGGGCAATTCGTTTATGCGTGATCCGGTGGCGATTATGCATTGCTTGAAATCAACGCCGGCGGTATCGGAATTTTGGAGCGCGAGGGAGTGGGGGCTATCAAATACAGCCCGGCCATGAACTACCTCAACGCCGCGGCGCTTGAGCAGAGCTCCGATTCCCTTGGTGAGGCCTTCGACGACGGTTTGGGTCCACTGTCGAAGCATATCGAGGTTTACGCTTACCTCTCCAAAGGTTAGTCCAGCTTTTGTTGCCGCCTTTGCGGAGTTGATCAGTTCAACGGCATGAATGAGAGTCTTTGATGGAATGCAGCCTTCTGTGAGGCATACGCCACCGAGCGAGTCCCGTTCATCGATAAGGATGACCTCTTTTCCGAGATCCGCGGCTCGCAGGGCTGCGACGTAGCCTCCGGGGCCACCGCCGATTATGGCAAGCTCTGTTTCCTGACGCAGACTTCCCACTACCATGTCAGTCACTCCCGTTGAGTTCAGGTCTCAAGCATCAGCAAGGTGGGGTCGGACAGTTGTCGCACCATCTCGCTGACGAACCTGGCCGCATCGGCTCCATCGGCTATGCGATGATCGAATGCCAGCGTAAGAGGCAACATTTTGCGGACCACTATTTGCCCATCAACGACCACAGGTTTTTCCCGTACGCGTCCCATTCCAAGGATGGCCACTTCGGGATAGTTGATCGTAGGAATCAGAGCAGTGCCTCCAAGCGGACCGACATTTGTTATGGTGAAGGTTCCGCCACGCAATTGGGATACCTCAATGGTTCCATCGCGGCACTTGCCAGCCAGTTGTTCCAACTCCTGTGACACTTGGAGAATGCTCTTTCGATCGGTATCGCGTACGACGGGGACGACGAGTCCGTGCCCGGTATCTACGGCAATTCCAAGACTGTAGTATCTCTTGTAGATGATCTCCTCCGCGAAGGGATCAAGGCTGGCATTGAATGCCGGAGCAGCCCGCAGGCCGGCAGTAACCGCCTTCATAACGAACGGTAAGAGAGTAAGCCGGCCCCCGGGTTGCCCTTCGCGCTTCTCTCGCTCCTTCAAGCGGAACTCTTCAAGAAGAGTCACGTCAGCCTCATCCATATGTGCAACGTGCGGAACAAGAACCATGGAAGTCACCATCTTGCGAGCGACCTTGCGCCGGATGGATCGCAGAGGTGTTCTCTCAACCGGCCCCCATTCCTCGAAATTCGGCATAGGCTCAATATCAAGGAATGGTATTCCATTAGCAACGGCTGCAGCATCCTGCTTGCTTGGTTTTATGGTTTCTGCTGAAGGACTGTCCGTTGAGGGCTGCACAGCGGCCGATTCTGCCAGCGGCATTGGTTGTTCCGCGAAGAGGCGTACGTCATCTGAGGTTACTCGTCCGGCTGGGCCGGTCGGTGGCACTTTGTGAATATCTACATTGAGTTCGCGGGCCAAGCGTCGGGTGGCCGGTGCTGCTATAACCGGCCCCCACGACGCAGGAGGAGCTTGGGATTTTTCGTTTTCCTCAACTTGCGATTCAGACGGTCGTGATGCCCTTCTTTCGTCTGCCACAGAAGGTTCTTGGGGTTGTCCACTGCTGCCATCGTCGATCACCACGACGACGTCGCCAACCATAACGGTATCGCCGGCGGTAGCGTTGAGAGACATAACCCTACCGGCTTTCGGCGAGGGAATAGTGATAGCGGCCTTGTCAGTTTCGATATCAACGAGCGGAGCGTCCTCGGCTACAACGGTGTTTTCGTCGACATGCCACTTGAGGATTTCTCCCTCATGAATACCCTCGCCCAAATCAGGAAGTTTGAACTCGTACATGGTATTTACCTAGAAATCACAGGTTTCCTCGATGCCGCGGCGAATACGTGCAACAGATGGAAGGTAATCGTTCTCGCGACCGAAAAACGGTACAGTCAGATCGTAGCCAGTCACTCTTTTGACCGGCGCCTCGAGATGCATGAGTGCCTTGTCGTTGATGGTCGCTATGATTTCCGAGGCTGGACTGAATGACTTCGGAGCCTCCTGAACAACGACGCAGCGGCCCGTTTTCTTTACAGAATCGATTATGGTATGGTCATCCAAGGGCGACACTGTGAGAAGATCGATCAGTTCGACACTAATGCCGCGTTCATTGTTGACTTGCTCAACGGCCTGCAGCGTCGGCCTCATCATAGCACCCCAGGATATTACGGTAATACCATCTCCCTGCTGAGCCACATGAGCCTTGCCTAATTCTATTACCTCTTCCTGTTCAGGAATCTCCTCGCGGAATGCCCTATACGAACGTTTGGGTTCCATAAAGATCACCGGATCAGGATCACGAATGGCTGCAACAAGTAGCGATCGAGCGTTTCTCGGAGTGGAGGGTATTACGACTTTTACACCTGGAATATGTGCAAACGTAGCCTCGTGGCTCTCGGAGTGATGCTCCAAAGCTCGCACGCCGCCGCCAAAGGGCATACGAACAACAAGCGGAACGGTGAACAGGCCACGCGTGCGGGTTCGAAACCTTGCCGCATGTCCTTCCAACTGCCCCATCATGATATAGGAAAATCCTGAGAACTGCATCTCAGCAACCGGGCGCAGTCCGGCAATTGCCATGCCGATGGAAGTGCCCAGTATGCCTGATTCAGCCAGTGGTGTGTCTATCACACGGTGGCTGCCGAACTTGTCGTGCAATCCTTCGGTAACGCGAAAGACGCCGCCGTTGATGCCAATATCCTGGCCAAGAGCTATGACCGTATTGTCTTTTTCCATTTCCTGGTGCAAAGCCAAGTTGATGGCCTGAACCATATTCATCCTAACCATGAGCCGCCTCCCGCTTAATATTATCAAGGAATTCAGCCCGCTGTTCTTCCAGCCTGGCAACGGTTGTGCCAAAAGCGTAGTCAAACGGCGCATCCGGCCGGAAGTCACTTGCAGCCTCAAATGCTGCTATACCATTATCAATGATTTCCTTCACATGTTGCTCCATCGCCTCCTGCTTCTGGTCGCTCCAGATACCCTTGTTTTCCAAATGCCTTCTGAACCGAATAATCGGGTCTCTCTTCAGCCACGCCTCTAGTACTGCAGGGTCTTGATATCTCTTGGGATCATCCGCTGTTGTATGCATTTTCTGCCGATATGTGACTGCTTCGATTAGTGTTGGGCCGCCACCATCACGGGCGCGACTGAAGGCCTCGTCAGCGGCCTTATACATGGCCAGCGCGTCGTTGCCATCGACCTGGATTCCCGGCATTCCGTACGCAATTGCCTTTTGCGCGATGGTCTCTGATCTCGTCTGGGAGGAACGAGGAACCGAGATGGCCCACTGGTTGTTTTGGCACACAAAGACAACCGGCACTTGCCAGACTGCTGCGAAATTCAACGCCTCATGAAAATCGCCCTCAGACGTTGCTCCGTCGCCGAATGTGCATAGAACTGCAGTGTCATTCTCTCCACGGATCCTCATGGCGTACGCAATGCCAACGGCATGCAAGCACTGGCCGGCAATGATGATTGAAATAGGTAGAGTTCGCTCACCTCCTTCAAATGTATTGCCCTCTTCATACCCGGCAAAGAAGAGCAGTTGTTTCTCGATCGGCTCCCCACGCATAAGGCGAGCACCCGCCTCACGGAACGCGCCAACGAACCAGTCGGTGGGCCTCATGGCCAAAGCTGGCCCACAGACTGCCGCTTCTTGGCCCGACGAGGGAACAAAGGTGCCTATTCTTCCCTGCCGCTGAAGATTGAGTGACCGTTCGTCCAGAACACGAGCGAGGTACATCGACTCATAAAGATATTGGAGGCGGTCAGCAGGAAGATCTGGTTCCAGACTTTCGTCAACGTTTCCTTCTTCGTCCAGGATCTGAAGCGAAGCAATCGCGAAGCTTTTGCTTTGATGATCTAACCCAAGAGGCAGCGAGGGGATACCAGACCCTACAGCTGTCAGCGACTTGAGAGTGTCAGTTTGAGCATTCATGTTCCACGTTCCAATCATGTCAGTCCATCGTGGAGTCCGAGACCAGCGTTCCGTATGCAGCGGGAGGGCAAGTCACAGCCCCCCACATCAACCACTTCAGTCACCTCCGGAAAGCAAAACGACTAGCCGGAATCCACAGAACAGTAAATAGTACTAACATTGTACGAGATAAAAGTCGAGAAAGAAACGGTCGGAGATTAGCTTCAACAACCCACGACGAGCCACTCCGGAGCGTAAACTACTATTAATAAATACGTTATGGCTTGTAATAACTTGCGTATTTTTCGTGGCAGGCTTGGCAAGGTAGGGAACCTGAACGTACAGAGAGCATCCTGTTCACGGGTGATTCAGTCGGGCTCCGATAATCATAGTGTGCTAATTCTCATGGAGGCCTGTTGCTGGGAACTACCAGGAAGGGCGAACAAGAAGTCTGACCAGGGCAGTGAAGATGATTGACGCGATTGCGGAGCCATACCAAAAACTTGCCGCGTGCAGAAGCATGACACGAGATTGGGAAGTGCAGCACAAGCCTCGACGAGTACTAATGATCTCCTGGGCTTTTCCACCAGCAGGTGGAAGTGGCGTGCAGCGAAGCACGAAGTTTGCCAAATACCTGCCTTGTTTTGGATGGAAGCCCATTGTTTGGACAGCCGATCGTATTCTTGATCTCCCCAGAGATGATTCACTGCTGACAGACCTTCCGCAGGGTACTGATGTCAGACGCGGCCATTACCCTGACCCTTTAAACAGCCTTTGTCGATGGATGAAGCGCGCCCCAAGCAACAAGCAGGGTGGGCTTAGATCGGCGGCTAACTGGCGAATAGAGCGTATCCTAGTCGGCTTGCGCAACCGACTGGTTCCTGATCCGGCCGTCTTTTGGGCATTGGGCAGTTACCTTGCATGCAGGCGGATTATCAGAAATGAGCGGGTAGACGTGATCTACTCCACGTTCAGTCCACCATCGAACCATCTTCTGGGATGGATGCTGAAACAGAGCACTGGCTTGCCATGGGTGGCTGATTTTAGAGATGTGTGGACGACTGATTACTGTTATCCCGAGTACGGAAGCATGCGCAAGTGGATTGATCGGAAGCTTGAGAAGGCGTTCTTGGAGAAGGCAGATGCAGTAATCGGAGTAACGGATAAGCAGTCGCAAGAGTTTTGTGAAATAGTCCCTGAACATGCCGCAAAGATATTCACTATAACCAACGGTGCGGACGCAGCTGATTTTGCACACCTGGATCATCCAACGGCGCGTCAGCAGCTGCACGGCCCTGATACCCGCTTTGTTTTGGGATATGTAGGATGGTTTCTACATAACCGGTTGTGTGATGGTTTGCTTGAAGGTCTCAGTAAGTTCTGTCGGTGGGTCCAGAACGACACGCACGAGTTCGAATTCCGAATAGTAGGCACTCTTTCAAGAGACATGCAACGCATTTTGAGCAGCCACGGCATTGACGCGACAGCGACAGGTTACCTACCGCACACAGAGGCAATCAGGCACACTGTCTCGGTGGATGCCCTCCTTCTTCCCACACCGCCTGGCGACGCTGGAGACAAAACGACCGGGGGCAAGACCTTTGAGTACTTGATCTCAGGTCGCCCAATACTGGTCGTAGGCCCATCTCAGCACGGCGAAGGAGCCTCCCTTGTGCGCAACTGTCATGCGGGTGTGTGTGTCGCTTCGAGCGAGGACAATGTGTTCATTGCATTGAAAGACCTCTGGGAAAAGTGGAAATCGGGTAAGCTTCCTGAGGGATGCACAAGAGAGAGGTTTGCACCATATACGAGAAGAAACATCACTGCCAGACTAGCCACAGTTCTTGATGCAACCATGGGTGTTTGCCAATAACCAAGCACGTCTTCACCCAGGCCACACTCTTCCACTCAGACATGATCGGCCACGCGAATAAAGATGATCGAGCTACCGACTTCAACCAGTGGCGTTGTTGCCTAATGATGACAGTGAGCGCAAATCGTTGGCTTGATCACACGATGCGCAGATCCTATGAGTGGGTTTGCAGCCATCTGGAAACAACCAGCCGATACGCCGCAAGAAAAGTGAAGAACACGGCGATGATCGTGACAACTCTCCAAGTCACTTGGTCTGTTAAGGCACTCAGCCGGCCCGATGTCGAGTCGATTGCAGTGGTCGTTTCCTTCTGAACAGATTCAAGCCTTCTGTCGAAATCCGGTGAATATAACATTCTATCAAGTTCCGCAAGAACGGCCTGGACCTTACCTGCCCCCTCCGCTATGCGCGAGGCTGCTTCAGTGTATTCGGTAACATCGAAAGGACGACTGTGCAAGCGATCCTTTTGTTCTTCGCAAGCGAGAGAACGGATGTCCGCAACGAGATCCCTTATTGCGTTTACGTTCTGCGTCCACTGCGGAGCAGTGTCAGCTATGCTCTCGACTCTGCTCAGACTAGCGTCTGAAGCATCGAGAAGAGCTTGCACTCGGTCAATGGTTTTTCGCAACTCCGTCTGCCTTGCTTCTACTTCGTTCATGAGAGCAACAGTCTCAACACGTATAAGTCCAGGCAACTCCTTCATGGCAACTCGCATATCGTGCACACTGCTTGACAACAACTCGAAGCTTTGCAAAGCGGAATCAACGGCCTCCGCATCCCGCAACTCGGCCAGTAGCAGCTGAGTCTGCCAGCGTGCGCTGGCCGGCAACTCTTCAACGACATCAGCGAATTGTTGAGCTGTACTTGTTAGTCGATGAACATCTCGCGGAGTATTGGTTATACCACCAAGGCTTTTCAGGCCAGCCAGCGGTGCGCGCAAAATAGACATGGCTGCATTCCCTGCAGACACTCTGCTGAATGGAACTACAGATCTACTGCTGTAGTCCTGAGTAAGTGGGTTTTCCTTAATATAGGTTTGAACAGATAGGGATACGGACTTGAACTCGTTTTCGGAAAACTGTTCTTTGGCCAAGAGAACAATCCGATTCTCGAGTTGTATTACAGTATCGGTCGCCAACTGCTGGTTATCAGCAAAAAGACTGCTCCCGTCCCCCAGGACCATGTATTGACGAACTCTCGCACAGAATGCCCACGTATCAATCAAACACGCCTGGGGATCCTCTGAAGAGCTTATGCCCTTGAGCATAGACACTAGTAGCAATCTCCAACGCGCAACAGCCGTGCGCTCACGGCGTGTCGTTGATCTGCCGGCAATCTTCATCGCCGTGTCGTCAATACACGAAATGAAGTGATCGTGGAAGGTCGACAGCTCAGCTGATAAATACCGGACCGCCTCGATGTCAGCACCGTTTTCCTTGTTTTTCAGAGCGGGGACAGGCTTTTTTGTCGCACAACTGGGCAGCGACAGAACTGCTACCACCACGAAGATCACGCATACCAGAATTCGCTTCATGTGCATTCTCACAGGAGCCACTGTGAATGAATACCGACGGCTTGGCGGCGTCGCTGTCTTAATCGTAGGGTCACGCCGCTGTGATGCAATGAACCTTGTTGCCAGCTATTTGTACACGCCGTCTCAACAATGAGCACCGTCCATTCTCCCGTAACCAACTATTAACAAACAAGTTACACAGCTCAATCATATAAATCGAGCTGCCAGATGACGGAGCCACGCCCGTTCTGCCAAGGTTCCAGGGCGGGATAATGCTCCCAGATGATCCGTGTAGCCAGTGTTACCCTAGAATCACAAGCTCTTCCATGTTAGACTAATGTCTTTAGTAGTAGAAGATTATCCCGGTGTAGTATAGGCTGCGGCCAGGAAGGTCCTGCGAAAACGGTGGGCTGCTTAGTATGCGCATGCAGACTGTGTTGGATGAGTGATTGGCGGCAGCCTGACGTAACTGACACGAATTCGTTTGGCAAGGAACGAAAGACGATACGCAAAGGCAGAACTTGTTATGGTTACATCTTCACAGGGTTCAGTGAGAAGCGCAGTTGCGATTATTGCGATTGCAGCAATAGCCAGCATTCTCGGCACAAGCACAGTGTCGTATGCGGCGCCAAACCTCATTGCAAACGGCAATCTTGAGCAGCCGCCAGAGAGGGCTATTCCGCGAGTTGGTCCAACAGGCAACGAGGTGATTTTCGAATTCGAAGGAGCAAAAAGCTTCGGGCGGGTAATTGCCTATGGTGAGGGTGCAGCTGACAGTCTGTCAAAGGAGCTTGCGGTTGGGTATGTGCAGCAACCGGGTGGCAGTCGTGGTTTGCTAATCGATGCTAAAGAGATCAATTTCAGCGGGTCTTATGACATTGAGGTTTGGTTTGATCTCAAGGGGAAGATCAGGCCTAACAAGGAATATGCGTATTCCGTAGATTGCCGCGCCACATCTCAGAACTCTGTTCCGACGCTGAAGATGATTGCGCCGGCGATGTGGACCGACGGAAGGTTGTCCGGAGCTGTAGTCGAGCTTTCGTGGACTGGCGATGAACAAACACTGGACGACATTGTCAAGCGAGGCACGATTAAGACTCCCGATTTCAAACATCGAACTGGTGGGCAAGCGCTTGTGCTGAAACTACCAACCAACTTCAAGTCGCAGCTGTTCTTCGTCACCGTAGGATTTCGTGAGATGGACGAGGCGTTAGTGGAAGGTAAAGAGCAAGTAATGCCAAACCCCACGCTGTATATTCCCGTGGTCGACATACTGGCGGAACGAATCGAAATCGCCAAAAGCGGCGCAGCCAATATACTTCGAATGAGTCAAAACCCACAAACAGGTGCTTGGCCCGGAACGGACGTTGAGTCAAGTGTTCAGATAACGGCTTTTGCAATGCATCTACTGGCGGTCTTGGACGAGGATTTGAGTGCTGCGCCGATGGAGAAAGGCGTGCGGTGGCTGGCAGAACAGGAGATAACAAAGACCCAAGCAATAGCAACGAGAATAGAGTTCCTTTGTACGCACGCCCTCAACGACAACCGACAGACGATCGCATCCGACGTTCTGGCACTACTTGATGCACAATACCCTGATGGAGGGTGGTCGGAGTACACCGGGGAATATATCAAGGAGGACAAAACGATTCAGCCTGACAATGTCAGCACACTGGCAGCCGTTGGGGCACTGGCAATCGCTGATCAATCGGGTTTTGAGGTTGACCTGAGAACATGGCGTCAAGCAGCAGCGTATTGGCGAAATGCTCAGGCGGTTGACGGTGGATTTCGAGACAAGATGGATAAGTACGGCGGGCTTGGGGAAGCGACCACGACGACACAAACAGCTTTTGGACTGTCAGGCCTGCTGATAACCTTGGACATGGCCTACGCAACGGAGGCAAGGACATGCAGCCAGTACCTTGCCAGCTCCGCACATCTCGAAGCAATGCATAAGTCTTTTGAGTGGCTGAGTGAGTATTACGACGAATACTACAAAATGCTACCGGATCTCAACAGCGGGCCTAACCCGTTTGCCAATGCGAATGCCATGGTTGGAATGTGTAGCCTTTCCGGCATCACATCGTTTCGAGATAAGAACATATTCAGGACAGAGGCTGAAGCAGTATTGCAGTACTACGATCAGGCTAGCGGCACCTTTGCGGGAAACCTGGAAGCCAGTCTGGCTAGCGTGTCAGCACTCATTGACGGGTCCAAGCCAATAGTCATCCAAAGGTGGATCATGGGGGGAACGGCGGATCATGAATTCTCGCGCGATGCAGTGCACCTATGCCGATATCTGGGCGAACAAAGAGGCCACGACGTGAGTTGGCGGGCAGTAGATCTCTCCCTGGAAATCGAGGAATTAGTTCGCACGCCGATTCTGTATGTGAACGTGGAAGGGGAAATAGAAGCAAGCGACGAGGAATGGGGCAAACTCCGTGACTACTGTTTCGGTGGCGGAGTTATCGTATTCAACATCGCGGAGGACAACGAAGCGGCACGGTCAAAGCTTGAGCAGGAGCTTCGCAAACCTTTCCCGGAGTTCTCATGCTCTACGATGAAGAAAGACGATCCCATACTCTCCATCAAACATGACATAAATGAGAAGATGGATATGAAGGTTTTGGGAAATGGATTAAAGAACTTCATCTTCATCACTCCACAAGACTGGTCATGCCATCTCAACAACTACCAACTGACGGACCATGCAGAAACGTTTCAGTTTCTTGACAACCTACTGCTGTACACTCTCGACAGCTCATCGCCGCGTGGAAACTTTGAGGCATCGACCTGGAGCCGCGGCGCAGTTCCCACGAAGAGCACGAGAATCTCACATTTGACCGTGGGCACGCACAATCCGATGTTCCCAGATTTCTTGAAGACTCTAGATCGCATTATGCAAACGGAATATCGCCTGAAGATAGACCCAATACCTGCAGAGGCATCATCTACAAAAACAGAGTTGCTTTGGTTGTCTTGCGCCGGCTCAGATGTGATGACAGACAGGGAACTGGAAATCGTTAGAAACAAGATTGCCGAAGGCTCGTTCGTTTTCGCGGAGGTTCTAACAGGTAACACGTCGTGGGCAGAAACATTCCGGTCCGACCTTCAAAAACTGGGAAGCGACTACCGCATACGAAGGCTCCTCGCGAATCACCCGGTAATGACCGGCGAGCTATATGAAACGTACGGATATGACGTACGTGTTATCAATGTGCGAACGGCGTTGAAGAAAGACAATGAGAAGTTGCCCAGATTGGAGATGTACATTCTCGAAAAGGGAGACAAGGAAGTGGGCATATTCACTGTGCATGATGTTGGCAGTGGCTTAGGTTATTTTCTATACCCGGAGTGTAAAGGCGCGATGCCAGAATGGAGCCGGAAGATTGCAGCCAACATTGTCCTGTACGCGATGCAACAATCTCTGGAGGAGGGTTAACCCGATGGTACAATGGCCATTATCCGCCCAATCTAGGGGTTTTATCACAAAACTACTGCGCCCCCTGGCACCTCTCCTCATAGCAGCATTTGCAGCAGCTGTGATGGGAGACACGATAATACTGGACGACGGAGCCGTTGTAGAAGGCACGATCATCAAAGAAGGTTCCAAGTACGTGAAGATTGAGACGAAGTTCGGAATCAAGAGCTACAGCCGGAAGAGGATCTCCAGGATCGTGCGTGAGACAGATGAGAATAGCGCCTTGCACGCAATTAGGACGATAGAGGATTTTAACGAATTGTCCGAGCTGGCGCAATCGCTAAAAAACGCTCAGGCTCTGTACAAGCTCCAGCGATTCGATGAGATTCCCGCAATCATAGAACCGTACATAGGCAAAGGAACGGTATACGATGATATGAATATCCGGTGGTTGCTCATCGACAATTGTGAGAGGCAAGGAGAATGGGGTAAAGCAGAATCGCTTCTCAAGAAGACACTGGAAGATGGGCGGGAGGCAGACAAAATCCGTGCACAGGTTCATCTTGACATCTTCGAGGAGAATCCAGGCTACACTTTAAGGAAGATTGGGGGAAAACGTACGACGGAGTTTCTCTCAAGAGAAATGCGAAATCGCGGAAAACGCCCGAACGCCCTGCAAGACCCCGAATTGATGCAAGCCGCAGTAACAGAAGTGCTCAACCAGATTCTACGAGACGAAGAAATAAGTGTCGCGGCACTGAAGAAGGATCACTTCAATGTGGAGCGCACCATTGAGGCAATTATGGAGGAGATCGAGGGAGAGGAAGAAACAGGCAAGGACAATCGTGACAACTCCAGAGGAGGCAGTCGATCTCCGCGATCACGTGCGCGCTCTGTGATACAGGCTCTTCCGTACCTGGAGGCGATGGAGAAGGTGGAGAAGTCGATTCTTAAAGCACAGGCGATTAACCCTCAATTCACGCAAGGATTCAGCCTTGACTTGGTCAGATCGGAATGCGACCACTTGAGTGATGTACTTGTTCGCTTCCTTGGAGAGGTTGGCCAAAGATATCCGAGTGAACAGAATGTGGCAACAGACGACAATACTGGGCTGCTGACAGCAGCTGGCCGAGAGCAGTGGCGTCAAAGCTGCGATGAGTTCCTTAAACTCAGTCGCCCTACAGAAGAGTTAATCGAGTACATGCTCAGGCGTGCTGAGGCATACCCCAAGACCCTTGAGCCGTTGATTAAGCAATGGGAACAGGTGTTGGAACGAGTTAAGCAGATGCAACAGAACACCGTACGTAATTATGATCGCACGCGAGCCTAACCTTAAAAGTACCTTTAAGCACGATGACAACTGCTGGATCCAGGAATCATCAATCATGATCAGAAAACAAACAAAGAGACTGCTTGTATTGGCGGTGACGATTTACCTTTATCCAATATCTTCTCCTCCGGCAAAAGCCGAGTCTACGATAGTCGATGCTCAAAAGGCGTTCGCCAGTCAAGACTACCGAACTTGTATGGCCATCTCCAAGAAGGAGATTGAGTCGAATGCCGGCAACGAGGAAGCATATGCGCTGCTAGCCAGATCCTACGAAGAGTTGGGACAGACGGAGAGTGCCATTGAGCTCTGGGGACAGCTGAAGGCAATTGCCTCCACAGACAAACTTCGTCAGGAGGCGAGACTTGGATTATTGCGAACGCGCGGCCCCGATATACCGGAGTTTACTGCCGGAGACGAATGGAAGGGCGATCTGTACAAGGTCGATATAGGAAAAATCAACTGGGACAGGCTTAAAGCTGATGTAGAGCAAACGAAAATAGAGTATATAGACAACCTCCCTTCTGAAGTAATAGAAAGCCGTTATTTCCAACTAGTCAGTGCCACCGAGTATAGCTGTGAAGTATTCACAAAACTTTGCGAGGCGTATACAAGTTTCCTCTTGGAGAAGTACTTTGTGCCAGGTCAGGAATGGGTACTCCACGTCCCTGTAGTCGTATACAAAAACCACTCGGATTATGTACAGAAAGGTGGATTTCCGAACTGGTCAGCTGGAGTAACTATGACCAACCCATACACCGGAGCTCCCAAACTGATAGCGCTGTACATGCTGAACAAGGATGGTGAGTTGGACCGAGATTCAGTCGAAGGAACACTGCCGCATGAACTGACGCATATGGTGCTGCACGAGTTCTTCGGAGGCGCTGAGATACCCCGGTGGCTGGATGAGGGCATGGCTCAAAGAATGGAGCAAACGCGAGATCACTACATAGAGGCAGCTAAGATCGGACGCGATGCCATTGCGGGTGAGTATTACAGATTCCGCGAGCTATTCACTCAAGAAGGATACCCACCCCGTAGTGACCGCTCAGGGCGTTTCTACGAGCAGAGCGCAACCATCGTTCTATTTCTCTTGGAGCAGGGTGGACCGGATTCTGCAGCGGCTTTTCTCCAAGCGCTCAAAGAAGGTAAAGACCATGATGAAGCCGTGGCAGGCGCATTGGGAATACCCAAAGAGGGCGCAGTTGACGAATTCGAAAAGAGATGGTTTGAGTGGGCTCGCAGGTGCTACCTCCAGCACAGAGAGAAGCTGGAGGAGGCAGATACGGTAACTGCGGACATCATCCAAGAGGATGTATTCACTCAATCGTTCGCATTCGGACCAACAGTAGAGAAAATAGAGAAATGGAGCACGGTGCCAACAGACTCCCTGGACAAGTTCAGAAGCATAAGCGGGTCTGCGCAATACTGGAGTTCTGATGGAGGCCGATTGGTATGTAACATTGAGAACAACACTCGAGGCTCGCTACTGGGCATCAGGCTCGATGAAGAAACACCGATGGTCATGAGGTGCAAGGTCCGTGCCAAAGACGGTTCAGCGACTAACCCAACGTTGGTTGGCATCACCATGCTTGACCACCGAGCAGATGACACGGGCGTGCAAGTAACCGTGCCCCTCATCGATCGAAAACCCCATACACTCACATGCATGATTAGTGACGATATAGCGATCTATCTGGATGATACATGTACAGGCAGATCTCCAGCGTTTGATGTGAAGTCCATCGATGAGGACGTTGACTGGCCTTTGGCGCTGGTCGGATACGCTCCCTTTGAAGTGTATGAAATTGAGGCCGGAATGATCGAAGAAGATGGTTTCGTCAAGGCTACAGTGGCAAGCGCTGAAACAGGCGGATAGCAGAAGGGCTGGATCCCTGGAAGTCAACCAAAGTACAACAGAACCGGCGAACCTGACTCTACTGAATCAGGCTCGCCGGTTGATTCGTTACCGGTTCTTGGAAACACTACGAACAGCTATGAGTCACACTGCCAGCCGCTCGGTTCAGTACACGCAACGAAGCCATCTAGGTAGTCGTCAGGCTAGTTGAACTGCTATCATCGTCCAGGCTGGCAAAGAAGGCTGTTACGAACGTCTGGGCCAGTGTGCTGGTAGTCGTCTCAAGACCTGTAAGCAATGTCTGCCGCACAACTGGATCGCAACTGCCCAATTGAAGAACACTACCACCAACCAGAATAGCTAGTGCTGATCGCATCATTCGCTGTCTTAGGCTGCGTTTCGCCATTATCTCACTCCTGTTGAGGTTCTATCACCTACACGCGGCGGACAGCCGCCTTCGGTGGGGAGAAATACACAGGTCAGCCAACGCCATGTCCAACCCCGACCCCACACGAATCCGTGGCTTACACTCTAATGTACTAATCGGACCCAGCACGGTTGCGGTTTAGAAGTTCCAATATCTTCGCCGCCTGCCTCAGATCCACTGCACGTCGCAGAGCTGCAGTCCCGCAGGTTGGTCCGTGACAATCGTATCTTCATCGAGATGTCCGTCCAGGGATATCAGGTTGTAGATTCATGTGTGACAGGCGTCACCAAACCCCAATACCCACAGGCTCACAACAAACAGATTTCTGCTCATTAATCTCCTCGCAAGGTTCGATAACTACGAGTAGGCAGATGCTCGCTGGACGGTAACGCTGAAACAAGGAGCTGCTGGGGTGCAAAGCACCGGAGATAGATTAACAGGCCTGGGAGCCAATGAGTTTGACCGCTTGAGGGAGTTAATGGCTGACGTTCCCGACTTGAGGCTAGCCAAGGTCATGAGAGTTCGCCGCGCTATAGCTACGAGAAGCTATAACGAGGACGCATCACTCACGCGATCGCTGCCGATTATCGAAAACGAAATCGGCGTCCTTTGCCGCTCAGACGACTAGCTTGACCAGTTGAGTTGTAGCTGCACTGCTCGCACAGTGCACCAAGAGAGAGCAGGCCCACTGCGGAGCAATTATCCCAGTGGGCCACTTTTGTGTTTGAGCTTTAGGCAAATCGGATACAAACAAACAGCCGACAGTGGGAGTTGAACCCACAACCTCAGCTTTACGAAAGCTGCGCTCTGCCATTGAGCTATGTCGGCAGCGAACAGGAATACTCTGTCCAACTACTTACTGAGCCAATAGTATCCTAATCACGGGGAAGGTGTCAAAGCGTAGAGAGTCCGGCGTCGCCGTCGAGATAGATGAGGCATCGGCCCAGAGACCCGTATTCGCTGCACTAGCAGGAGAATAGAGCTGACCGGAACTTGGTCATAGGCTCTATTCGAGGATGCTTTTTGGCCAATTCGGACGTGAGAGCGAAAGCAGACAAGATTGGACCTAGCCACAGCCACTATCGGATTATTAGCGGGCGCGTTGGGAGGATTGTTGGGAGTCGGTGGCAGCCTGATAATCATTCCCGCGTTGACGATTCTCTACGGTCCACGGCAGCACCTTTATCAAGCGGCAGCAATGATCGTCAATTTCTCGGTTGTGGCCCCTGCAGCACTCTGGCATCTGCGAACAGGCACGGTCCTGGTGCGAGCCGTAATGGCAATGGCTCCAGCCGCCGTGACTGGCGCCGTGATTGGGGTGGCGCTGAGTGAATACGACTGTTTTCGAGGCGACGGGCAAGCCTATCTGACTATTCTCTTTGCGGTATTGCTGGTCTATTGCGCCGCGAATATCACGGCCAAATCATTTGCCAGCGGACGTCCCGAGCAGAGAGGAAACGCAAGGAACAGTAGCACATGGCGAATCGGTGTCCAAGCCGGCTTTCCCACAGGGCTGCTTGGAGGCTTGCTGGGGATTGGGGGGGGAGTGGTTTGCGTGCCAATGCAGAGCCAGGTGTTTGGAGTGCCACTACGCAATGCCATAGCCAACTCCTCAACGACAATAGTCTGCTTGAGTGTGGTTGGAGCCATATGCAAAAACTACGCATTGGTCCACCATCACCCGGAATATCAATTAGCGGAGTCGATTCGATTGGCTGTCTCTCTGATTCCCACGGCCGTGGTTGGCAGCATGATCGGAAGCAGACTGGTGACCAAACTTCCCATTCGCCTCTTGAGGGTTGCCTTTGCATTGTTTCTATTGGCAGCAGCCTTTCGAATGACCTCCATAGCATTCTCTCAGTTTCGTTTGCTTGATTGACCCTACCCGTCTGGTCAGCGGAGTTGCAGCGTCCGGAGCAGCGTCAGGTTAGCTGCAGCCGTACTTGATGACAGCCGTCCAAAGAACGTGCTGTCAATGGGTTGGACCGAGCGGTAGGCAAGTACCGATAAACCAATGTAGTTTGATGTTAACGAGTGCATACCTCGCTACAGAGGAGACTGTAATGAGACACCGAAATGTTAGGCAACGATCTTCTTGGAGGCTGGGGATATGGCTTGTTAGCCTATTCGTATTCGCAGCAAGCAGCGGTTGCCAAGATGCTGAGGAGTTTCGAGCGGCCACTGCAAGCTCGTTCGAATCTGCACTCACAACTTTCGCCACAGGATTCATTGATGGCCTAATAGCCGTGTATGAGCCCGATTCGACTTCCGACTCAAACACGTCAACCTAGGCCTTTTCGGCTTAGTTACCTTGCGCGCAGTTCGTATCGCAATAACCTCGTCGTCGCTTCCATCCCGGGAAACCTCTGGTACTCGTTGCGAACGAATCTGAATCCGCATTTTTCATAACAAGCTATGGCACGCGCATTATCCGGAAATACTACCAAGCTCAAGCGCCGTGCGTGCAATTGCTCGATAGCCCTTCTCACCAGCAGCTCGGTTAATCTGGTGCCAAGCCCGGTCCCGCGACAACATGGATCTACAATCAAGTGGCCCAGCCAAAGATGATCCGATTGGAACCTCACAGGATTCAGTTCTCCGTACGCACGAGGGACAGAATCCCCCCCACTGACCAAGCTGAAGGCGCTACCATTTCCATTCGCCCAACCCAGAACAACGTCAGCCGTGAGCTTGCCAACAGTCCTCGGTGTCAACCAAAGTTGTTCCAGTTCATCGTTCACCCATGAAACAACGGTAGATGCATGCAAAGGGTCGAACGGTTCAAGGCGATAAGCTGAATGATCAGGAACGGACAAGTATTACCTCCTCGCTTCTCCACCGAGTAGATTGTGCGCGATCAGCAGATGTCGATCAATCGCCATTGCATGTCTGTACTACTGGGCAATTCAGAGAGTGATCGGGGCTTGTAGCGCTGCAAGTCCAAGCGTATCGTCCCCCCCGAATCTACCTGAGAAAACAGGGGTTCAGCTGCTACACTTAGATAGAGCTTGCTCTAATGTCGTGAATCACGACGATTCGGCCCCATTGACTGGCAAATCGGGCCTTATTCGACGATAATGCCTGCGTTGCCCGGCAAAGCCGGTCGTATTGATAGCGGATTGCCCAGAAAGCCAACACCATCATTGAGCAGGATTCGGGATGAGCAGAAGATTGTCCACAAGAAGCCCCAGCAACATGCAGAAACCTGTGATTCTGACTGTGCTCATCACACTCACCCTATGTGCACCTGCGTTCGGTTACATCGGCCCGGGGGCAGGGTTTGCGGTTCTTGGATCATTCATGGTCTTTTTCCTGGCCATGTTGTCGGCAATAGCCACTCTTTTCACTTGGCCCATCCGGTGGGTGGTGCGCGGCGTTCGGGGGCGAAGAGCATTCTCACGAAGTCGAGTTAAAAGGGTGGTAGTGCTCGGCATTGACGGAATGGATCCCAGTCTGACTGAGAAGTACATGGCGGAAGGGCAACTTCCCCATCTGTCAAAGCTGGCAGAGATGGGGTGCTACACGAAACTGCGAACAACAATACCGGCGATGACACCTGTAGCATGGTCGACATTTCTGACCGGATGCAACCCTGGAAAGCACAACATCTTCGACTTCCTTGATGTGGACCGCCGAAATTACATGCCAACCCTTTCGAGTGTCCACATTGGCGGATCAACTAGAACAATCAAGCTTGGTAAATACCTAATTCCCATAGGTAAGCCGGACATGAGGTTGTTGCGTAAGGGCAAACCATTTTGGGCGACATTAGGGGAACATGGGATATTCAGCAATGTCATACGCATGCCGATCACGTTTCCCCCGGAGGGCTTTCGCGGAACGCTGCTGAGTGGCATGTGTGTACCTGACCTCAGAGGCACACAGGGAACCTTCAGCTACTACACAACAAAAGATGCCAAGGAAAGCATCTACGAGGGTGGTGAACAGCATCACGTGACACGAGAAGGGAACATGATTCATGCACGCTTGGTCGGGCCTCCCAACGGCATGCGAGTGGACAACACTCCAATGCAGATCCCATTCACGATACGATTCAACGGCAAACCTGACACTGCCAAGCTTACCATTTGTGGATATACTCATCTACTAAAGAAAGGTGAGTACACTTCATGGGTCAAGTTTCACTTCAAAGCGGCACCTGGCAGCAAAGTGAACGGAATATGCCAATTCCTGCTGCTAAACACGGAACCAGACTTCGAGCTCTATGTAACGCCGCTGCAGATAGACCCTGAAAAGCCGGCCATGCCGATTTCGCATCCGGCAGTATTCTCAACCTATCTCTCGAAGCTTCAAGGGCCCTTCGCCACTATGGGTCTGGCCGAAGACACTTGGGCACACAATGAGAGAATTCTTGATGACTCTGCGTTTCTGCACCAGAGTATTGAGGCCGACGAGGAACGCGAAGTAATGTTCTTCGATGCCCTTGATAAGGTTAAACGCGGAATGGTCGCGTGTGTTTTTGATGGCCAGGACCGCGTACAGCATATGTTTTGGCGATACATTGACGAAAGCCATCCCGCACACGAAGGTTTCGGAGAAACAAAACTCAAGAATGCCATCACTGAGCAGTTCCAGAGGATGGATAATCTTGTCGGGAAAACAATGGCAGAATGCGATGATCCGGACACATTACTCCTTGTAATAAGTGATCATGGATGCAAGTCATTTCGTCATGGAGTCGACCTAAACCGCTGGCTCATTGACAACGGCTACCTGACTCTCAAGGAACCGGCCAATGGCAGGAAGTATCTATCCACTGTAGATTGGTCTAAAACCAAGGCCTATGCAATGGGCCTTACCGGTATATTCCTTAACATCGCAGATAGAGAAAGTCAGGGAATAGTCCAGGAGGGAGTTGAAGCCAATGCACTCCGTCGAGAACTTTGCGAACGATTGTCCGGGCTTGTTGACGATCGCAACAGCAGCGTAGCGATCAACAAGGTCTTCAATGCCAGAGAGTGCTACGTCGGACCCTACGTTGATAGAGCTCCGGATGTGATCATAGGCTACAATGAAGGCTATCGCGTTTCTTGGGAAACAGCCATCGGCGAAATAACCGACAATCTGTTTCTCGACAACAAGAAGGCTTGGAGTGGTGACCACTGCATTGACCCGAGGTTGGCTCCTGGAGTGATGTTCAGCAACCGGAGAATAGATGGTGATTTGCCCCACATAATGGACCTCGCCCCTACTATTCTCGATCTGTTCGGAGTCGCAGTCCCAACACACATGGATGGCAAGCCGCTTCAGGTGCACGAACCTGAGAAGCTAGGAGCCGCAAATTGAGCGTCACGCTGTTAGATTCAAGATTGAAACGGGCCCTGGCACTATCAATGCTAGTACTGATAGTGTTGATTGGGTTTGGCTGCGAAGAGTACGCATCCCAAACGACGCCCCAGGTAATCGTGCTCGGATTCGATGGCCTGGACCCTGCACTTGTCCAGGAGCTATTCGACAAGAACATGCTTCCAAACTTCAAGAGGCTTGCAGAGCAAGGGGATTTCAAGCCACTTCGAACATCAACGCCTCCCCACAGTCCCGTAGCCTGGTCAAGCATAATAACGGGCACTGATCCGGGCAAACATGGTATCTTCGACTGGATACATCGCGACCCAGAAACGTACAAACCGTATACAGCAACTACGAAAACAACAACGGGCAGCGGACTCACGCTGCCACTAGGAAAATGGGCATTACCTCTCACAGGAGGTGGTGAGGTTCTCAATTTGAGATACGGATCCCCGTTCTGGGAGTACTTAACCAAGAATGGCGTGAATGCTCATGTGTACCGAATCCCCGCAAACTACCCTCCGAAAGAATCTGAAGGTCCGGGGGAATTCCTAACGTTGACCGATATGGGTACGCCTGATCTCACAGGCTCTCTGGGTGATTTCTCATTCTACACGAGCGGCGGATCACTACGTGCAGGCACTATGCCTGGCGGCACCGTGCATCGCATATTCATACGCCCCATCGGAGGCAATGTCGCCCGTGGGAAATTCTATGGACCTCCAGATGTGCTTCTTGATCCCACGAAGGTGGGCAGCAAACTGGCGAACAAGAAGATAGAGAAGGACTTCACTATTTTCCGAGACAAGGAAAGTAATTGCGCCATCATTGAGTTGGATGAGAAGAAGATACTACTCAAAGCCGGCGAATGGAGTGACTGGCAAACCGTCGATTTTGGAATGGGTCCCAATGTAGCTGGTGTCAGCATGCAGACCTTTACTGGGTCCATGAGAATCTACCTTAAGCAAGTTCAACCTACTATCGAGATGTATGTCAGCCCGATTCAGGTTGACCCAGTGAGTCCCGCCCTGCCCATAAGCGTCCCAGATGATTTCGCCGCAGAGGTTGCCAAGTCAGTAGGTCGCTATTACTCCCAAGGGCTTCCCGAGGATACAAAGGCACTCTCCAACAAGGTGCTGAATCGAGAGGAGTTTCTTCAGCAGGCAGAACTAATCTACCAAGAAAGACTTAGGTTATTGGATTTTGCCCTAGATCGCTATGAGAGTGGCTTTCTGTTCTTCTATTTTGGCACAACTGACCAGATCGGCCATATGTTCTGGGGAGCTATGGCGGACAGTCATCCGGCGCTCACTCCGGACGAGCAGGCCACCTACAAGAATGTAATGCGAAACCTGTACGCACGAGTTGACAAGGTTGTCGGAAAGGTGATGGAGCGTTTCCCCGACGCCACGATAATATGCATTTCTGATCATGGATTTGCAAACTTCGCCAGAGGCTTCAATGTGAATACGTGGCTGGTGAACAATGGCTACGCCACGCGTCTGACAGAGGACCTTTCAGCTCCACTTAACTTCAAATGGGAAAACACTAAAGCCTACGCTATTGGCATAAACGCTCTGTACATCAATGAGAAAGGAAGAGAACGAGACGGAATCGTAGAAGTAAACAACAAGAAGGACCTCTTGGATGAAATCAGCGCAAAGCTTCTACTAGTTCGCGATGAAGATGGAAGACGAGTTATCAAGGAGGTATACAGGGCATCTGATGTGTACTCTCCCGATCGGTTGGACATTGGTCCAGATCTTGTGATAGGCTATGATCTTGGCTTCCGCAGTAGTTGGGCCACAGCATTGGGTGAATCACCCGAAACGCTAATAGAAGACAACACTGATGCATGGTGTGGTGATCACTGCATCGCCACCGACTTAGTTCCCGGAGTGATCATTGCCAATAGAAAAATACCGCTGCCCAAGCCAACAATCGAAGACATTGCGCCGACAATACTTGAGGCGTATGGGATACCAATACCAGAAGCAATGAATGGAAGCAGCGTACTCAAGAGCGAACGGCAGAAAAGAACCCCCTAAAGCAGGAGTAGCAATCAAGGTGGCAACAAAGATCAAGATCGACACGCCCCTCTATGATAGGGTGAAAAAAGTAGCTGACATAGCAGGATATGCAAGCGCCGAGGAGTTTATTATTCACATGATTGAGAAAGAGTTGGCAAAGCTCGAATCGGCCGGTTCAGACGAAGAGGTGACTGAACGGCTTCGCGGCCTGGGTTACTTGGAGTAACAGCTTTCGATAGAACAGATTCTCACTTGCCATATGGTGTTGCCTAATGTGGTCTTTTAACCAAGTCATCACTGCATGCTTTGACTTCTGCTTCGAACCTATGGGCTCGTGGCCAGGATGGGCATCTCTATTGGTCATGTCCGCGATCTTCGGTATCTGCGCACTAATAGCGTACAAGTTTACTTCAAACCAAGAGGCCATAGGTCGCGTGCATGATGATATCAAGCTGAGCCTACTGGCTGCGAAGCTTTTTCGAGACAACCTCTCTGTGACGTTCAAATCACAGGGGAAATTGTTGTGGGCAGCTATTAGGCTTTTTTCACTATCATTACTGCCCATGGCTGTGATGATAGTGCCGATGATCCTGCTGCTTGTGCAGATGGCTCATCGATACGAATGGCAGCCACTCCAAAAAGGGCAAGAGGTGCTTGTGACCGCCGAGTTGCGTCCGGACACGCCGGAGAAACTTGCCAGCCGAATCCTGAAGCCACCTGCGGGAGTGACAGTCACCGTTGAAGCCTGTCGCCAATACGACGTGGATAAGACTAGTGGAAAGGAAGCTGTCAATGCCGTCACATGGCGAATTCGCGTTGAAGAAGAGGGAGACTACAACCTCACCGTTAAAGTAAACGACGAGGAGGTTTCCAAGGAGCTGATTGCCTCCAACAAGCGTTATGCCCGCGTAAGCCCAACTCGCCCGTCCTCGTCTTTCCTGGGTCAGCTACTATGGCCAATTGAGAAACCGTTGACCCCAGGCGCCACAATTCGAGACGTCAACATAGCCTACCCAACGGGCAGTACAGCTATTCTTGGGTTTGATATTCATTGGGTGATAACACTGATGGTCGCATCAATGGTAATTGCCATTGTGATCAAACCATTCTTCAAGGTACAGCTCTGGTAGAGATCTATACAGAAGCATCCTCGTTGCGTAATTGATCGGCGCTCTCCATCAGTCTGCTGATGCGAGATATGTCCAACGGGTTGCTCCATATACCATCCCTCTTAATGTATGATCCCACAATGAACCCAGCGGCGCAATTCCACAGAGAAGGAAGGTTCTCTGGCGTTACTCCACTTCCAACGTAGGTTGGCAATCGCACAGCTTGGCTCGCAGCCAGAACTTCATCCGGATTGGCTGGAGAACCGGTGGAAACGCCAGTGACAATGACACCATCCGCACCGAAGAATTCGGCAGCCTTCGCGGTTTCCGCCAAACCCACGTCTGCAGTAATGGCATGGCTGGAGTGCTTCTTCTTTATGTCAGCGATCACTGCTATCTCGTCCGCCCCGATAAGCCGTCTGTAGCGCAGAAGCTTGGCAGCATCCGCGGTGTCCATTAACCCCTCATCAGATACTTGGGCAAAAACGAATCCCTCCGCTCGTATGAACGATGCATCAGATGCGTGTGCAACTGCCAGTGCATGGGTGTTGGCCCCTGCGAGTATCTGAACCCCCAGCGGAACATCAACAGCTTGCCGAACGGCTTGCACTACGACAGTCATTGCCGCCACGATTTCAGAGCCGACATGTCGCAGCAAATACGGTCGGTCGTGCATGTTTTCGACAATGATGGCATCGAAACCGGTCTTCTCCAATAAGGCGGCCTCGGCGACGGCAGCCTCGACAATCTCGCGAACGGCCAAGCGATTCCCCGGTGTTCCGGGAAGCGCCTGAACATGAACCATACCTACAAGAGCTTTGTCTTTCATCTGGAACCCAGTCGAATCAAATGACATGTTCAGGCAGCTCCGGGCTACGTGTAGCCTGCAAAACGATTACCTCAAAGCAGACGAATAAGCCACGTCTATACCTGATCTTATAGGTCTATGTTTCCTCCGTCCAATAAGGTGCGGTTATCGGTCCCTATTCAGGCTCATAATGGCATTCGTTCCCGGTTACTGACAAATGCGGGCACTTTCACAAGACGATACACGACAAGGGTCAGCACGTGTGCGCTGACGCCTTGTCTCTGCATTGGCTCTGCAGTCGCAGATGGAGTACAGATGACGAGCATTACAAACAAACTCAAGAAGTTCTGGCGCGCAGAAGAAGTACCTCGCTCAATCGGGTTGCTCTTCGTATTAGTATATGTCGTCGCGCTTAGTGGCGTGAGCATCTCTGCTCACAACAGCCTTCGAGTCATGGAGGCCAGCCACCAAATCGATACTCACAATTCCTGCCTGCAGATGCTGGCCGATATCCTACCGCCAGTTACAGAGGCGAGCTTCCCTCAAGTGCAAACCGCACTCAAACACTTTGCGGCATCACGGCAATGCACAGAGCTTCGGATATACGACAACAGTCAGTCAATCGTCGCATCACTTGTCCCAGAGGAAATCGGACAACCACTGCGCGTCCGCGATCAAACGCTCACTCAGACTCCGCAAGCAGTTGCTTTCAGTGTCGCCGAGTCCGGGAGTGACGGAACAAGAGAACAACTTGCACGAGTCCCCATGCTCAAGTCCGGAGTGCCTGCGTCCCAGTATATCGACGCAGTGTTTTCCCTGGCAGGCAATCACTCTCGATATACACTTCCCACCTGGATGCTAATAATCGCTCTCGCGGGGACAGCTGCATTCCTCCTTGTATATCATCAGCTTCGCCGTCACTTTCACAGCTACTCCCGAATCGCAGAGAATCTGCTTCGCGATCCCGACAGTATTGAGCGGCGGATTTCCGAGCTTCGCATAGGCGGCGAGCAAGATCAGGTCACCAGCTGTTGGAACAAGCTAATCGCTGTGACCGCGGAACTGCAAGAAGAGGTCTCGCGCTCAACGGCATCAGAAGAGCTGTTCAACGCGCTGAGTAAAAGCAAGACCGGCGAATTAGCTGAGGCCATGGCCACGGTTCCGGTAGGCATCATCTTATTCACTGATGATCGCAACACCCTCTATAGCAATGCCATGTCCCGGAGAATCATGGGGTGGCCAAGAGATCAACAACTGAACCCGTCGTTCACCGAGGATACCGTATCAGAAGACGGCAAACGAATATGTGAGTTCATCATCGGCCACATTGATAACCCCTACCGAGCCACGACTGTCGACACCCAAATAGAAGGAGGCGATGGTAGCTTCTACAGTATCAAAGTCGTGTCAACCGGCACTCACCAAAGATCTAGTAGATGTGTGGCCATCATTCTGGACGTGAGTCAACAGGTTAGAGCTGACAAGGCTCGGGAAGAGTTTGTTTCTCAAGTAACTCATGAACTGCGAACTCCTCTGACAAACATCCGTGCTTACACGGAAACTCTATCTAGTGGTATGTTTGATGACCCGAAAGTAATCAACGATTGCTATAACGTAATCACCAAGGAGACTCGGAGACTGTCCCGCCTCATTGAGGATATCCTAAGCATATCCCAGCTTGAAGTAGGTACAATGCAGCTCGTGCTTGATAATGTAGAACTCATGCCTCTTCTTTCCGAGTCAGTGCGTGATGTTCGCGGCATAGCAGAGTCCAAGAACATCGATTTGCAGCTGGATCTTCCTCCCAAGCTGCCAACGATTCAGGGCGATAGGGATAAGCTGGCTGTAGTTGTCAACAATCTGATCGGCAATGCCATTAAGTATACACCCAATGGTGGTCAAGTGTGCCTTTCGTGCAAAGCAACAGAAGAGGCGATTGGCATTTCAGTCCGTGACACTGGGATAGGTATCGACCCTAAAGACCACGTCCGCATATTCGAGAAATTCCAGAGGAGTGACGACGAGTTGGTGCGTGCGGAAACAGGTACTGGAATTGGATTAACAACCGCCCAAGAGGTAGTCAATCAACATGGCGGAAGCATCAGCGTCGTCAGCAAGAGAGGCGAGGGATCGACGTTCACAGCCACCATACCGCTAACCAAGAATACAAGGTCCGCCCAAGAGCTGACAACAGCTGCGGAGTAACGAATATGGCACGGATTCTAGTAGCAGAAGATGATGCACACGTGATTCGGCTAATGTCCATGTGGCTTACTCGAAGTGGACACGATGTCCACGAAGCCCGAAATGGCAACGAGGCCAAGGCCATCCTTACCGATCACGAGATCGATCTACTGGTCACTGATGTCAATATGCCGCAATGTGATGGAATCCAACTCATCCAATGGCTGAGAAACGAAGCCAACAGTGAAATACCAGTGATCACGCTAAGTGCAAGATGTGACCAAGCCAAGTTGACTGAGCATCTTGCATCAGTGAATGTCACGATTCACGCAAAACCGTTCTCGCCATCGCGACTGAGTGCAGAAATTGAGCAGAAACTACTTGCTGCGGGTAAGGCCTAACAGGCAAGCACTACCGCACAAGAGATGTAGCGGGGTAACGTAATGAATACGCTTTGCCATCCAAGACTAGAAAACGCGCTGACGTGTCTTGGCGAGACGATAATCAACGCTCTTGGTGATAAACCAGAGTTATTGGCTGATGTTGACAATCGCCTGTCGGAACTCCGCGATGAACTCGGTCTAGTGCTAAGTGAGCACTCCGGAATGGCCGGTGAACTTCTCCGAACATACGAGCAATTGGGGATTATTTTTGAAGTAACCAGCAAACTCTCAACCGTCAGTACAGAAGATCAGGTAATACAATTATTCGTCGATTCGCTTCGCGTAACATACAACGAGAACACCGTATACTCCGTTGAAAGACACGATGATGGCAATCTAAAATGGACGAGCACGCCCTCGGTGGGGGTGGATACGATCTCGGCTGTAATCAGAGACAGCATCGACAACCGGAGAGTCGTAGTACAAACGCTTGACCGGCAGGAGGAAGATATTGCCGAGATCATGTCAGCACCTGTATTTTCAGGTAATGATTTTGTCTGCGCCATTGTCTTGACTCATGACAACTCCGCAGCACCGTTTGAAGCTAGCGACATGAACTTGCTGGAAGCCATGGTGCTCTTCTGCAGCGACCTCCTGCGAAACTACCACCTTGCCGATCAGCTTCGCAGCCTGTCCATCAACATGGTGAAATCGCTGGTGAACGCGATTGACCAAAAGGACAACTACACATCCGGCCATTCCAATCGAGTTGGCGATTACGCAAAGCTTCTTGGAGTGGAATTCGGCATGGATGATGAAGAGCTGCAGATGTTGGAGTGGGCCGCCTTACTGCACGATGTCGGCAAGATCGGCATTCGGGATGATGTTCTGAAGAAGCCCGGCAAACTCACTAACGAAGAGTACGAACACATCAAGGAGCACCCGGTTCGCAGCTACGAGATTATGAGCGGTGTTCCACAACTCCGAAAAGCGCTTGAGGGAGCTCGACATCATCACGAACGTTACGACGGCAATGGATACCCGGATGGTCTTAAAGGTGAGGAAATCTCTCTTCATGCAAGGATTATCCAAGTAGCCGACATATTCGATGCCCTCACGACAACGAGATCGTATCGTGCCGCGTATAGTTGGGAAAAAGCATTGTCAATCCTGCATGAAGAGGCTGGTGAAGTTACTGACCCGAATATCGTAGATTTGTTTGACCGAATAATCCGCCGAGAAGCCGGTTTAGGAACACTGCAGTGTGAATCTCCGAGTAATTGCGACAAAGCTGCGATGGCGAATGCAAGGGAGTAAGTACAGTGAATGACGCCGTTTGGATATATTGGTTCCCGATAGTAATCGTAGTGGCACTAGCTTCAGCATTTCTTGGTAGGACCAGAGGAGTAGCTCTGGCTGTTCTCGCATCCGCATACTGGTTGGGAATGTCGTTGCCCAATATACAAACTCCAACATCTTCCATGGAGATTCTTCCCCTGATTGGTCTTCTCGCAGGGATGATCGCGATAGTTGCTACTGGATGGTGGATGTCCACTAATCACGACAGCAAAGCCACAAGAAAGAGCGGCAAAACGACAGACGAACGAGGCACGCCACAAAAAACTCAAGATATTTGGGACACACTGGGTGAAGTGATAACGCGACTGAATGATTGGCTGTCCACAAGCCAACAACGGGTTGACCCTTGGCCTGAATTCGGCGAAGCTTTGCGAAGCTGTCTGGTTGCTGCATGTGGGGCAACTCATATCAGAGCATACCGCCTTCTCGCAACTGATGACGATCAACTATATCCACTGCGACGAACAGATCCAGATGAAAACGACTTTCCGTCAACGCGATCTGGAATCATTGGCCACGTGGTTACGACCGGCAAAAGCTACTACACTGAAGACCCATCTCAAGGTTCGTTAGTCAACGAACTTGCAGAATCAAGCGAGCGGCACTGTTCGTGGTGCTTCGCAATCAAACAGAACCACAGGACAATAGGCGTGGTAGAGGTAGGCGCACTCGGTGACACACCGCTTACGGACAAAACACGCTTGCCTATTCTCGAGGGAGTGATCTCGACTTGCTGGATTTCACTGACAGAGAGCTGTCGCTCTCGAGTGGCCGGCTTCACAGATCCAGTTTCAGGCGTCCTTACTCACAATGCGTTCATAAACGCAGCGGAGCGTTCCTTGCAGGACTCGTATGACCACGGCGAGCCTGCAGTGATGATGAACATCAGCGTAGAGGGATTGCGCACACTCGCGGACAACGGTCAGTGGGATCTAGCCAACCAATTGCTCTTTGAAGTAAGCTCGGAGATGAAGAAGAGGTTACGGCATGATGACGAAATAGGTGTTTTCGACGGTTCACGATATCTGCTATTGATGCGGCGAGTGGACTCCGAGTTGGCGGTGTTGATTGCTGACCAACTGATGAACAAACTGACAAAGATCTGCGAAAACAATGAACGATGGGGAACAAACATATCGGTGCGCTGCGGTCTAGCCGGCACCGGTGTAGGCCGCCCGCCATTGGCAACACTTGTCGCCAAAGCCAATGACAACTGCCAAATCGCCCGCAAACAGGGTGAGACTATTATCTCTGACGTCGTCCCGATTCAGGAGGGTTCTCAGGGATGAACATCGACACTCTGCGAATGGGAACAGTCGATATTATAAAGCCAAATGGTCCGCTAGTGGATGAAGACGCTGATACGCTTATTGAGGATATCAAGGGACGACTCGACGCTCCCAATCCACGTTTTGTGCTGGATTTGCAGGAGGTGCCCTATATGGATAGCCGCGGCATTGAGGGGCTAGTGGAAACAGCTATGGACCTGCAGCAACGGGGAGCGCGGCTGCGACTTGCCTCCACACCCGCCACTTGCAGAGAGATACTAGAGCTGACTGGGCAAGCTCAAAGGTTTGAGTTCTTTGACCACGCCAAGGATGCCGTTAGGAGCTTCATCTAAAACATGCTGGGTCCGGAACGCAAATTGGGTGAGCAGTTGATTGCTGACGGTCTGATCACGGCCGAGCAGCTCGCTCACGCTCTGGCCAAACAGGCCTCAACCGGACAGCGAATCGGAACAACACTGCTCGACGCGGGGGTGCTTTCTACGAATGCTCTGGTCGGAACCCTTGCCAAAAGAATGGGGGTAAAGGGGTGTGTACTGCGCCATGGCCTAATCGACCCCAAGATCGCCAAGTGTATTCCGAAGGAAGAGGCTGAGCGACTTCAGGTTCTACCAATGTTTCGGGTGCACAACGAAGTTACTGTTGCGATGACAGAGCCGCAGTCTGTACCCGTTCTGGATCGCTTACGAAACGTCACCGGCTGTCGAATCAGGCCAGTGCTCGTGTTAGAAGAGAACCTCGTTGAATATCAACGCAAATACTTAGCCAAGGAAGTGACTGTTGATGCATTTCTTGCATCGATAGAGGAGTCTGATGTCACGATTTCGGAAACGGAGGCCGTTGACGAAGGACCAGTCACAGATCTTGACAAAATGATCGACGGAAGCCCCGTCGTCAATTTGGTCAACCTGGCAATCCTCACAGCAGTGAGAGACGGTGCAAGTGATATCCACATTGAGCCAAGTAGAGAATCAACACATATTCGATACCGCATCGACGGCCAGTTGCGTGCTCTGCTGCAACCGCCCAAAGGTATGCACGCTGCAATTGTCTCTCGAGTTAAGGTGATCGGTCGCATGGACATAGCGGAAAAGCGACTGCCACAAGAAGGACGCATTCACTTAATGGCAGATGGCCGAGAAATCGACTTACGTGTTTCCAGTATGCCAACCGTTCTCGGGGAAAAGATAGTACTCCGTGTATTGGATAAGTCTAATCTAAGCTTTGACCTGAGAAAGCTCGGCGTGCCCGATGAGGATCTCAAGTCGATCGAAACGATGATTCGCAGCCCTTATGGTATGATGCTGGTAACCGGACCAACCGGCAGTGGAAAAACAACAACGCTGTATTCGGCACTTGACTTACTGCGCAATGAAACAATCAACATCGTCACCGTGGAGGATCCCGTTGAGTACCAATTGCCGCAGATTAACCAGATTCAGGTAAACGACGAAGTTGGACTTTCTTTCTCCAGAGCTCTGAGGTCTGTTCTGCGCCAAGATCCGGATGTCATCATGGTAGGCGAGATCAGGGATGAGGCGACGGCCCGCGTAGCAGTGCAGGCTGCACTTACGGGACACATGGTTCTCAGCACACTTCACACCAATGACTGTCCAGGCGGTATCATGCGTCTGTCGGACATGAATATAGAGCCATACTTGATCGCGTCCTCAACTGTCGGTTTCATTGCCCAAAGACTCGCCAGAAGAGTTTGCCCCACCTGTGTCGCATCATACTACCCCGCAGAAGACCTGCTCAATTCGGTTGGCTGGGGACATCGAACAAATGAGCTGTTTAAGAAAGGTGAAGGATGCCGCGAATGCCACAACACGGGCTTCCGAGGTCGTGTTGGCATATATGAAGTTATGGTCATTGACTCTGAAATGCAGAAAATGGTCAACAACGGGGCAAGCGAGACAACGATTAGAAACTACCTATCTGAGATTGGCTGGAAAACACTGCGCCAAAAGGCGCTGGACATAGTGGACAGAGGCGAATCTACCCTTGAAGAAGTTCTGCGAGTAACTCGCTCTGAAACGACAAGCGCACGAATCGGTAACGAACCCGAGGAGGTGCTCACGTGAATCTCACATATGAGGCTATTGACCCAAAAGGACAACGAGTCGGTAATGTCCTGCAGGCAGCCAGCATCAAAGAGGGAATCGAAGAACTCCGTCGACAGGGGCTGTTCGTTACGAAGATAGAGGAGGATGGGCCGAAAACAACAAAGCGCGAGGCAACTCAGAAGGTCTCAGATCCTACTTCATGCAAGATGGGGCTGGCTCCGCTCATGCTGTTCACGCGGCAAATGGCTATGTTGCTGACTTCCGGAAGCGCCCTCGTACCTGCATTGACAGCCATCGCCCCGCAGATGAAGTCCCCGCAACATCGTAGAATCCTGGAGGCCATTAAAGTCGATCTTGAGAATGGTATGGCTCTCACCGATGCTCTCAGGAAATACCCCAAAGCATTCGAACCATCCTACTGCGCTGTTGTGGCGGCAGGCGAATCAAGCGCAACACTACCTCAGATGTTCAACCGCTTGGCGAACATCATTCAGAAGCGCAGAGGCCTGAGAAACAAGATCATTGGTTCCCTGATTTATCCAGCACTACTGTCAACACTATCAGTCAAGATCATCGCCGTGATGATGTTCTTTGTTGTCCCAAGATTCGCAGACATGTTCAAGAACCTTGGAGTAGAGCTTCCAGTTTCAACGAAAGTAGCATTGGGCATCTCGGATACTCTTATACAGTACTGGCCTATTGTTTTGATCCTGGTAATCGGAGGAATCTCATCTTGTGTAGCTCTACTCAAGACAAAGAAGGGACGCCAGATACTATGTGATGCTCAGATACGAGTGCCTCTGATCGGCAAGTTGATGTCTCGACTCATCCAGGGACAAACTTTCCGGATTCTTGGCATGCTTCTGGAATCACGAGTCGGTCTACTTGAGGCGCTCGATCTTGCTCGTGGAGTTACTGCGAACCGCAAGTTTCAGAACCTCTACTCCAATCTTGAAGAGTCGATTACTAGAGGAGAATCCATCTGCGACGCTATGTCTCATTCCGACATCATCAGCCCCTCGATCATTCAGGCAATCCGTACAGGAGAGCAGAGTGGTCGCCTGGGTGAATCTATAACGTACGTGGCTAACGTGCTCGATGAAGAAAACACAGAACTGCTGGTCACTGTTACCAAGCTGATCGAGCCGTTGGTCCTGATCGTCATGGGCATAGTGGTTGGCACTGTAGCCATCTCACTCTTCTTGCCACTGTTCGATATGACATCGGCAATATAGAGGAGACGGATAGCGAATGTCCGTGGTTAAACAGATACTACAAAAACGAACAGTGATTTCCCCGATTGGATTGGATGTCGGGCACACTGCTATGCGCGCAGCCCAACTGAAACGCAGCGGCAATCAGTGGCATATCATCTCATTGTGTAGCCTGCAACACTTGCACGAGTCATCGGAGCCAACATTGGAGAATCCAGATACTCGGAGCAGGGTATCCGAATGGTTAAGACATTGCGACTTCCGTGGTAGACAAGTGGTAGCAGGTCTGAGCTATCCAGACGTGGAATTGCACGCGATGCAACTGCCTCCCTCGATGGCTGACAGTACCCGAGAGCAGCAACGACAGGCGGCTCATTGGGAAATAGAGAGACTCATGTCCTTTGATGAAGGTAGCGCTGAGACAGATTTTTGGAGAATACCCGAGAGCAGAGGCATGACTTCGACAGCTGTAGGTGCCGCTGCCAAAAAAGGGGAGCTTCGCAGCGTCGTTGAACTTTGCAGAAGCAGTTCTCTCGATTGCATTAAAGTAGACGCATCTCCCTGTGCATTGTCCCGCTTTGGAACATTGCTGCGCAGCCACGAGACGTTAAGTAACGATGTATGGGCAGTGCTCGACTGGGGCGCACGAACTTCCCGGCTTATCGTGTGTATTGACGATACTCCCGTGCTCGGCAGGTCTTTTGAGGCGGGCGGAGTCTCGTGGAGCGAGAGAATAGCGTCCTCGCTGTCTGTTAGCAGTGCAACAGCCGATCGGCACAAGTGTGATTACGGAATCATCGAAAAAGCAAGACATGAGATTCGTAGACCCTCGACCAGCGAACCCTCCGCAATGATTGCGGAGATGATCTACAACGTATTGCGTGATGACATAGAAACGGTGATCAGTGAGTTGGAGAAATCATACAGGTATGTCCTGCAATGCTTTCCAAACCGCAGCCCTGGGCCGCTGATAATGACTGGAGGCGGAGCCAATATGAGGAACCTGTCAGCTCTTCTGTCAAACCGCCTTGGGATCGAGGTCACCGTGCCATCAGCTCAAGCAGAAACCCGTTCATGTAGAATCAATCTATCCACGGCCAATGAAATCACGCCAGAGCCGATCTCTCAGTTCGCCTGTGCAATCGGCCTTGCCATTATGGAGAGCATCGAATGATAAGCGTGAACTTGCTTTCCGCCGAAACGGTGCTATCTCAAAGATGCTCGCGACGGATACGCACTTGGACAGCAACAGCCCTTATTGCTGCCATCCTTGCCGCCGTGCCCGTCAGCCTCGATATTGTCAACTCAGCCAGGGCCGCTGTATTTGAAGGCCGTACGAAGCCCTTGCTTCAGGAATCCAACGCGTCCCAAGCCAAGCTCAGCACACTCACAAACCAGTGCTCTGAACTAGCGACGCAGATTTCCCGAGCAGATTCCCTACGAAGAAAACGCTGTTGGTCAGGATTGCTGCAGCTCATTGGTACCCAAATGCCAGCCGAAGTTTGGCTCACAGACATCGCAACTATTCAGGCCGAATCGCAGACTACGTATCCAGACCAAACCACTGATGACAAAAACAAAGCTTCACAACCTGTCATGCTGGACGGCCCACAGGGAATCCGTTTGACGGGATACTCCATAGAGCATGAGCAACTGTACGAGTTTATGAGTAGCCTGAAAGCTATGACACAATTCGGCAATGTCGAACTTGAGCAAACGGGGACAGAGCCGGTGCTCCAGGGAACCGCTGTACGCTTTGTGCTACGCTGCGACTGGTGACAACAACATGACCGGAACGAAGCCACTTATCATCTGCGACGTAATAGGTAGTACAGTTATTCTTGCGCTGCTGCTCTTAGGTGCTTGGTCTGGGGCCGTTCACTACCCCGAAACCTCTAAGAAGTTTACAGAGCTGGAATCCAACTACGAACACTTGCGAACATCGCTGCAAAGCACGAACAACGCCATCCGGAGGAAAACAGCAGAGCTAGCCATGCTGCAGGAGGACATTAGAGTTCGTGGCTCTCTACCGAACCGCTCTCCCGTCGAAGACGATCTGAAGAGAATCGTAAGAATGGCTCGGAACAACAACATGAACCTCATACGCGTGGCTCCTAGCACCGAAAAAGATTACCCGGAGGTGACAGAGCTGAAATACACCGTGGAGACGAAATCCCGTTTTGAGGACCTCATAGGGTTCCTGAAGGATTTCGAAGATGCGGAGTTCTGGGCAGACGTAACCAGTCTGAAAATCGGATCACAAAAGAACCGGAGAGACGAAGAAAATCAAAGACAAACTAATGAGATAGGTGTCAGTTTATTCGCCACACGGGATACCAGCTAGGTATGAATCACAGATGACAGGCAAGAAGAAAACGATTTATGCGACTGTGATCGGGCTGGGTTTGGCTGGTCTTGCCATTGACCAAATATCATCTGACCGCGGCCCTGGGACACCCGCATCCGCTCTAGCTGGAGGACCACATGCACGCGTGCCTGTCAGCCAGCCAAGTAGTCAAGACCAGTCCATAATCACCGTCGCTGTCAGGGATTTCCCTATAGATGATCTCCTACTGGAAAACTCAATAGAATTCCGAAATCCATTCGCCATGTCTGACACAGTTATCGATAGAATCTCAGTATCAGAACTGCAGGCGGACGTCGGCGAAGAATTCACAACAGAGTCTTCACCCGCCCAATCACTGGAATCAAGCCATATACTCTCCGCTGTCTTGATGGTCGACGGATCGAGAAAAGCGATTGTTGACGGCAGCCTGCTTGTCGAGGGAGATTCGCTTGACGACTGCACGTTAACGAAAATCGACCAGCGTCAGATAATCTTCGACTGCTCTGACAGACAAGCAACGCTGATGTTACTGGACCCTCTGGCGAATCAGTAAGAGAACTGTTTTTCACAAAAGCACACTTCAAGCACGCCGCAATCCGAGACGATACACAGTACGTCCGTTGGGATATAAGATAATGGTCTGTGTAGAGTATATCGAAGGGATCAATTCATGAGTGCTGATCGCAAGAGAACGCGCGGATTCAGTCTGGTCGAGCTAGTTATTGTAATCGTGATCATTGGCATCATCGCGGCAATCGCGGTTCCTCGGATCAGCCGAGGAGCAAAGGGTGCATCCGACTCAGCAGTCAGGGGAGACCTGGCCGCGCTGCGGGCAGCCATTGATCTTTTTGCTGCGGAACACAAGGGCGTCTACCCAGGTAAAGTCAAAAACACGGGAACAGGCACGGGCCTTGCGTCGGACTTCATCGACCACTTGACCAAATTCAGCGACATTAACGGCAAGACTGGCGATTACGACGCTAGCGCCACACCTCCGATCATCTACGGTCCGTATCTGCGGAACGGAATCCCTACGCTGCCCGTCGGTAGTACTTCCGGTGCATCCGGCATACTTCTGGATTCCACCAACAGTCCTCCAGAGGTGGCAGAAAGTGCGACTGAGGGTTGGGTATTCAATCCCTCAACCGGAGAGATCCTGGCCAACACGACCGCAACTGACGAAACCGGGACCGCCTACAGCACCTACTAACAGAAAAAGAGTGTGGCATGGCCGAATCTCAACACCGATTCGAAAGCCACATTTCCAACTGCAAAAGCGGCACAATTGGCCGACCCGACGAGTACCGCTTGGGTCGGCCGATTTTCGCTATGGATGATCGGGGCAACGACAAATAGGAGTGCGATCGTGCCACGCTTCAGAAGATGCAGCACACATCGGCCACAGAAGGAAGCACTCGCAGGTTTCTCGTTAGTAGAACTTGTAATTGTAATTGTTATAATCGGCATCGTCGCAGCAATAGCAGTGCCCAGGATTGGTCGGGCTAGCCAGTCTGCTCAAGCCAATGCCATCCTAGCTACGCTCAACAACGTTCGACAGGCAATCGATCACTTCTATGCTGAACACGGCAGATACCCAGGGTTTGATCCCTCAACTCTGAATGCAAGCGACGCCAAGTTTGCAGAGCAACTCACCCTGTACTCGAACGCCAAGGGAGAAGTGTCTAGCACCAAAACAAACGAATTCACGTACGGCCCCTACCTTCGAAAGCCATTTCCAACTAATCCAGTAAACGGTCTGCAAACTGTGCGCGTTAAAGCCTCTGCATCAGCCTTGGTATCTCTTGGCAGCACGGGATGGATTGCGAACCTCCAGACTGGCGACTTTACGATCAACGCATCAGCAAACCAACTTCGCAGCTTGAAGGCAACCGAAGCAACTATTACGGCAATAGAGCGCGTAACAGATCTTCCTGGCGGCTGACCGACACGGCTCAATACCACAACATATTGTGCTCACCTTTTTCTCTTGCACAATCATAATCCAACCATCAGACTGCATCCTTGACAGACAGTCCGACACAGCAAGTCACACACGTGAAACCTCGCCCATCAGGGTATGACATGCGTCGGACAGCTACCAAAACGAGTGAGTAGGAGGCTGTGTTATGGCTTGGATGCCGGTCGCAGAGGCTGCAGCAACGCTGGGCGTCTCAGAGCGTACGATCTGGAGACGAATCAAGTCAGAAACTATTGAAACAAAGAGTGAAAACGGTCGAACGTTAGTGGATCCGGGCTGTCCAGCCACTTTTGATGATTCGCTGACTGATCTGTATCGAGTCGAAGGCGCGCGCCCCTCCATGAGACGGATCGAGGCCGATCGTATCACCGATTTTCTCAATGTACTGTCTGACTACCGCTCCTCCTTTGAGTCGCAACTTACAACAGCTAGACGCGGTGCACGGGTATCCGCAACCTTAGCTGTCGTATTGGCAATAGCTGGCGCTATTGGGATTGTCTACCACAGAGAGAAAATCAGTGCTCTGACACTAGACCATTCCTCGATTCTGAGCCAAAAGGACCTGACGTACTCTGAACAGACGGCAGAACTGCAGGCTACCCACACTCGGTCAATGTCCTCAATCAAAGAACAGATAGCTCACACTGTGGGCGAATCAGAAGCCCAGGCTCGTGAAATAGCGCGTCTCAAAAGTGAAAGTGATGAGCAAAAGAGGAAGCTAGCCTCCATCGAAGCCGTGCGTGAAAAGCTCCAAGAGGAGTCAGACAAGCGTGCAGAGACATTCCAAAAGACAGTGGCCGCTCAACAAAACGCCGCCAGAGAGGGTGAGCAGAGGATCACCGAGCTACAAGAGACGAACAAACAATTGCAGGCCAAAGTAGTTACGCTTTCAAGACACAGGGATGCCATTCAAGCAGCGGAGCGACGACTTCTGGAAGCAACTCGCCGGTCAGCCGCACGGAGCATAGGATTGGCTGAAGGGTTGCGGATTCGAGTTGATCTCCAAGCTGCAGAGATCGTTGCCCTGCGAAAGCAAGTCGAGAATTCCAGCCAGCAAACTGACGAGCGCCGTTCAATCCTTCAAGCTGTTGTTGGAACCTCAGAGAACAGTGAATATGGGACTCTAGGCGTTGAGCCGACAGCAGGGACATGGAAGTCTCTGCTGGAGTCCTGGTTCTCTGTCTGGCTTCACGGCCCGACACACAAGGAGCCCACCTGCGAGATGGCTATGGCCGACTAATCTGCTTCGTGGTATCTCAAACTGATTAGCAAACCTCGCGGAATTTCAGCTAGGTATCATTCGAAGCCCGCCTCTGGACTGGCACTTGCGCCGAGCCATACTTAGTATATACAGAGACCAACCTCTACTGCACAAGTGATAGCTATCATGAAACGGATTAAACACTTTGCTTTTGTGGCAGCCACCCAGCTAGCACTTCTTGTTGGCTCTGCAACCAATGTTCTCGGACAGATCAATGATGATTGGGTCGTGTTCCAGGACACAACTACAGACATGACGTGTGACGTGGTAAACGCCGCAAACGCCGAGCTCATTGTCCTTTATGATACAGGTGTAATGGTCGTCGTATCGGGGCCCGACGTGGCTATTGAGGAGCTTGTCGTGGACGAGCTGAATCAGGTGTTCTACGATGGTACGCTCGCCGGCTATATTGAAATAGCCGAAGACGGCGATGGGCTGCCAACCGTCTTCTGGACCACCCTGACAGGCACTCTGCTTGAAATAAACACGCTTACTGGCGAACCTTCAGATAGTGGGGTTATGCCCAATGAACGCACGAGTACCGGTTGTGATGCCTGTGACTACATTGAACAAAGCGTTCATTGTGACAGCAACGACAGTGACACTCAGAATGGTAATAGTGAAACTCCTGCAATCTGCGGAAGCGGCGCGTTCGACACTATCCTAGCAAGCATGATCCTTTTGCCAATCCTGGGGTTAATCAAAAACGCCAGGGCGTAGAACAATCGCAGCGGTTACTGCAAATCAAAAAGCCGATTATCGTCTGTCTCCCCAAACCATCCCAGACCACTCTCATCGCTATTTCCCTCATAGACACCACTTGACCAAGTAAACGACCTAGCCTCTGAGCTTACATGGCCATCACACCACACAACGATTGCACGCATAGAATGTCGAAAATGGATGGATGGATCCGCTCGGGCCCCCAAATGAATGTACTCTGGATGGAATCTTGGCTCAGCAAAACTGTACTCGGCCACCTTATTTCTTACAACTGCAAGAGCGGCATCAGCAAACATGAGTGTGCGCGCAGGACACCTAATCTGTTCCGCCTGAACGCCGTATTCATCAGTCAATACTCTCAAAGACCCGTTCTCTCTCTGAGTTAGAACCTGTCCCAGATATGCGTTGTTGTAGCCGTACCCTCCACAACCCATCTCAAATGAATACGGTTCAACAGCAAAACCCTTAAATGATGGGCATGATTTGATCCCGTCTGCCATACTCATGAACGGTGCCAACGGCCCTGTGCCACGCGCGAAAGGCTCTTCCTCCGACTGGCGAATTCCATGCCACCTCTGCAGATTCGAGCCCCTCATGTGCATCGCCCCATAACAGTATCGCCCCTCATTGGCGGTAGAGTAAGCACTATTGGCCAAATGAAGCTGCCTGGCATTCGAACCACAAACGACCGCGTGCGCCTGACGACGCGCTCTCCTCAATGCAGGTAGCAAGATAGATGTAAGGACAACCATAATGGAAACAACAACAAGCAACTCCATTAAGGTAAATCCATTACAACCGCGTTCGCGTTTGAGGCGTGTACACAGCACTCTCATCTAGTTTCCGAATCCTCGCTGCAATTCACAATAGTCGGACAGATCAACATCTCCGTCGCCATCGAAATCAACTACGCGACAAGGGCTTGTGGGAGTAGCCATTCCTGGATGACCGATACACATCTCCATTATCTCGTAATCATGAACATCGATGTCACCGTCGCCATCGGCATCCCCGATACTGCCCGCCTGCACATCCACAACAGCATCCACTTCTGTGGATTTCTCACCAAACATCGGCGAAACGTAGTCAACAGCCGATGTAATCTTGATAAAATCAAAAGCCGACAATCCTGCCGGCTCACCTGTGTTTTCGTCAATTGCCCAGGCTATGTCGAATCCATCTCCTCCTCCACATCCCGGCGTCAATCCAACAGCAAACGGATTATCTGGCCTAGCGTAGAAATCCTCTGCAGCCACTCCTCCTGGCAGACTCTCCGTAGGACTCAGGTCGGCGTATCCCCAAACACTCTCCTCCTCTGCGCCTAGTCCATTAGCGTTTTCTAGAATATCCATACTAAACACACATTCCGGAAGCAGGTATGTCTGAGTGGTCCAATACCCTGAAAAACCATTCGGTATCCACGTTGCATCAAGCGGAGGAAAGGCTAAATCTGATATATCATCGTCCCACCCCCAGATGCTCCATTGCCCGGACGGTTCCACGATATGGCTCCCCGGTATCAGATACCACGAATCATCGGCAAGTCCGTTACTATTGGCATCAACTGAAATCTCAATTACACCGCATTCCGCCCACTTTCTATTTGGATTATCAAGAACCCAATGGCCATTGCCGTACACAATGCAGTCCAAACCAAACGGATTGGCCGGATCATCAACAACTGAATCATCAAACCCAAGAACAAGATTTCCACCTACTCCCCCCAAAGTTACAAGAGACGAGTTATCTGGATCCGAGAATCCGCCTCCGTATGGACGCCCCAAAGCTTTCAGAGGATCATTGTAGAGTTCATCCCCCACAAACTGCCCAGGTGCCGGAGAGTACTCGATCACCTCACTGGCAAACTGTGAGCCGTACGAACCGGCCGTGGCAACACTCAACAAGAAGGTGATGATTGACAAAACTCGAAGTTGATACGAATGAGTCGTGGCTTGAATCATGCGTTACTCCTTGAGAACCTACGCGTCAGCATGGCCCTGTCGCTTTGAATAAACCAGAACGATCGAACACGCCAAGCTTATCCACACGGAAGGTTCCGGAAGAAACACGACATCATCAATAGCAAGGTAAGTTGGTGTATTGATCCCGTATGCACCGACATCAGAAGAATCAAACTCAAACTCCAGAGTCGCCGCAAATGCTAAAGGGCTAAGATCAACACATATCCATTCATCCAGAATGTAGTCATCAACAGGGTCTGCAAACCTGTAGTCGGCGAGAAAGCACTCGATTTTCCCTATACTATTACCTACTCTGTCATAGCCATTAACAATGAGCTTCAGGTAGTCTTCATCTGTCCCATCCAAGCCGCCGAATTTCTTCGCATATCCATCGCCATTAAGCATAGACAAAGCAGTGTAAGTCGTGTTAGTAACCATCATAGATTCAATGAAGACCCCGGAGGGCAACTCTATCCTCGGTATTCCCCCAAAGTATGCATCGAGATATCCAACACCGTAGCAAGATGATCCACTGCATCCTGATCCAGCAAACGCACTGTACTGATTCATATATCCCGGCGTAACCGTATCAGTGCAATCTGAAACCGCCCAGCCAGACCATGAGTACATTCCACCACCGTAATCGGTATAGCTGTTGTTGAAGCGAACCCCGTGAGAGGAGAAGCCACCGGCACCATCGGAGCCGTTGTACACGCCAGAAAACTCCTCAAAATCAACAACAGCTCCTCCAGCAGCCGACAATAGAACCAAGTGTATCACCAGCACATTGATTGCTTTTTCCACTATTAAACTCCTTCTGTTCTATCGGACAGAAGTCAGTCCACATGGGAACCCACGAGAGAACAAGGCAGTCCTCGCTCATTCAAGAGCTACTTCGATGAAAGCTGATTGGAAATAACTGGAAGGCCGCCCACAGGGGAGTCATTAAGAAACAACTGATGATATTAGAACCCGCGGGACAGAAATGTGCAGAACCAGCCATTGCTCCAATCTCGTGAAGACACTGACTTCCAACAAGGTCAACCTGGCCGGTATCCTGGCTCCCGGGCTCGCTTCGATCACATAACAATGCTCTCTGAGCGCCTACTCGCCGCACCTTCTCATTCGCCTTAGGCGAACAATGGTGTATTGCAGCTTTCGCTCCCGGTTACAGTAGCGGACCTGCTCCGGTTTCTCACCGGATTCCCGATTATGCTTCACGTTTACGCCGCAAAGCCACCAGTAACCGCATGCGTTCTAACGAAAAACGAGCAGAAGTCAATGGTAAAAACGGGCACACCCCATGAGACGCTTTCACTAGCCAAGCAACGGCTCGAAGCTCAATAGTCAGCTCTGAACTTGAGTCGACATTCCCTCAGGGCGAGGGACCCCCTCAAAAAGAGCGCTACCTATACGAACAATCGTAGCCCCACAGGCAATGGCAATCTCAAAATCACCACTCATCCCCATGGATAAATGGCGAAACTGCTCTCCTACCCCCACCTCGTACGCAATCTCATCAAACAACTCACGGCAACGCGAAAAGCAGTCGTAAATCGTGCCGCGGTCATCCGTATATGGAGCCATCGTCATAAGACCGCACAAGTGGATGTTTGGAAGCGGGGCAATAAACTCAGCAAGGTGAGTAGCCGCACCGACGGCAACACCGGATTTCGCTTCCTCCCCACTCGTGTTCACCTGCAGGAGCACATCTATCTTGCGACCAAGCTGTCCCGCTTTTGAGTCTATCTCCTCAGCCAAGCGCAAACTGTCGACCGAGTGAATCATGTCTGCCCAAGGAAGTACCTGCTTAACCTTATTCCGCTGGACATGGCCAATCATGTGCCATCTAGGTCTTGGCATGGCGCCAGCCGACAAGTCTCGTGCGCGCCGTGAGAGGAATTCGTTGATGACCGCTGCCCGCTTTGCCAACTCTTGCGCACGGCTCTCACCTAACTCTGCGATACCGACATCGGGCAGGAACTTCAGCACATCAAGACCAACGTACTTGCTTACTGTAACAACCTTGATCTCACTCGGGTCTCTATTACAGGATTCACAAGACTCCGCAATCCTTTCATTGACGGATCTCAGGTTGTCTAGCAGTTTTCTCTTAATGTCCAGCATTGAGCAGCTAACCTCAGTCCAGGTTCAGAACACATTCATGCACATGATGATTATGATACATCGCCCCCTGTACGTTTACCAGTCCTGGTGTTGACTCTTGACACTCATATCGCAAACATGGAGCCATGAGCTCCATCAACGATATTGTCTGCCCTCCGCCACCGATTGACGAGTTGTTCTCTCCAGAGAAGGTCTTTCATGAATCCGGCCCTTTCGAATTGGAGATTGGCTGCGGAAAAGGAGGGTTTCTCCTGCGTCGGGCAAGAGAAAATCCTGAGTTGAGACTATTGGGTATCGAATGGGCAAACAAGTACTACATGTTTGCAGCAGACCGCATGGCCCGTTGGGGTATGACCAATGTAAGAATCATGCGCGCCGACGCGAGGCAGTTTGTCATTCACAATCTACCGCCGGAATGCCTAAGCGTTCTCCATGTGTACCACCCCGACCCATGGCCCAAGACACGACATCACAAACGAAGACTCTTCCAAACACCCTTTATTGACGCAGCAGCAAGAGCACTCGTCCACGGTGGCCGGTTGGCAATCCAAACGGATCACGCGGAATACTTCGACTGGATCAAGAACAAAGTATCTGGTTCAGAGGAGCTTATCCCAACAGAATACAACGAACCGGATGCCGGCATCATAGAGTCATCTGCACAAACGAATTTCGAAATCAAGTATCGCCGAGAGGGAAAACGAATATTCTCCGTCGCATTTACAAGAAAATGTTAGCTAGAGCAAGCTCTATCCAAGTATTGCGGCTGAACGCCTGTTTTCTCCGGTAATTTTCGAGGGTATGACGCTGCGCTTGGACTTACAACGCAATAAGAGCATGATTATGATACTACGAGAGAACGCGGCGTGATATTGAATACCGTAGCAGACAGGTGTGTCGCGATAAAGCACACTTATCCGCCATTCATGTTAATCAGCAGGAACTTAATGAATCAGGCATCGATTATCCTTGTCTTGGCAAAACAACCATCCGTGTTTTCCAACACTCCGATCAGGTCCGCAGCTCGCCATCTTCGAGGCAAAACACAGTTAATCCCCAAGTCGTGAAAATCTCGCCAGTGTTCGTCACCACCAGTACCCACTACAATAACCCCCTCGCGAGCAGTCATTATGCGTTTAACCGACTCCGGCGCTGATACGCCTTTAACATCATACTTGAGCAGAACGTATTCCAACCCTTGGTCTTTTTCCAGAAGCCGCAGCCCGTCCGCCACTGTTCCCACAGCGTAGTAACCTGCCCCGACTCCCTCAAGCATAGCTGCTGAAAACCTCCGGTTAATAGCCTCATCATCAATAACCAACACCCTCCCTTTGAAGGTCCAGCGCGTATGCTCCGGATCCTCAACTCCGAGCAATAGCTCAATCAACGGCAAATCAACATAGACCGGATCTGACGGCCCGCGAACTATAAGGAGACGACTTCCGTCCGCTATTGGTTCCTGAGATTTGACTCTCCACTCCACCGGCCAGGGAGCGCTTGGAACCACATCCTGCCATCTGTCAGCCGCTGATGCCCAGTCGATTCCCTTTCCCTCCTGAAAAAGCTGTTCAACACTCTCTGCCTCGGGCCCCGCATAGGTCTCGGCCAACAACTCCTTGGCATGGTAGTTCATGAAGCGAATGTTGCCCCTACCGTCAATCTCTATTATCCCTGGCATTACCTCATTGTACTTCACAGGCTCCGCATCGATCGCCAGTCGAACCGCTGAACGTATCTCATCTCTCTCAAACGGTTTCTCAATGAAGCAAACTATCTGTTTCTTCTGAGCGTCAGCACGAAGCTCATCCGATGCAAAACCCGTAACTAGTATCGCCTGTAACCCTGGCGTCACGGCACGTAAAGCATCGACAACATGAAGACCATGCACATTCTGCTTCAGCATCCAATCAACAACAACGATGTCCGGGCGGAAACGCGTACCAACATCTATCGCCTCTCGTCCGCTGGAGGCAGTACACACTTCATACCCCTCAGAAAGAAGAGTCAACTGAAGTTGGACCCTGTACCCTTCTTCATCATCAACAACTAACACTCTGGTCATTTTCCGACTCCACATTCACACTCACTGGAAGCTCAATACGCACAGTAGTACCTACTCCCAAATGACTGTTGACTTCTATTGTCCCCTTATGCCCGGCAATTATTCCATGTGCCATGCTCAACCCCAGACCAGTACCACCGCTTTCTCTACGAGTAGTATAAAACGGATCAAAAAGCCTTTTCCTTCGTTCTTCGCTAATACCAGGACCATCATCGCGTACAAGAACAACAATCGAGTCCTGCGTCTGCTGCGTGGCAATCTGAACATTGACCGCAATCCGCGCAGATTCGACCGCGTTTTTGATCAGATTGACGATCACCTGCTCGATCTCCACTGGGTTAATCCATACACTGGGTAGGTTATCTCCTAATCGAACATCAACAAGACCATTGCTTCGCTCAACGTACGAGCCACTAAACAGCACCGCATGGCGAATCACCGTGTTGATGTCGCATAGCCATTTTTCTGTTGTTTCCTGCTTAGCAAACTGCAGAATACTTTTTGTAATACGACCACACCTTCGAGCGTTATCAACTACCGTATTCAAACAGGCTTCAAACAATTCCTTGTTCTCACGGCCACACCCAATAGCTAAAGCATTCTGTGCAGAAAGCAGAATCACTCCGATCGGATTGTTAATCTCATGCGCTATCCCTGCCGACAAGGTACCGATGGATGCAAGGCGTTCCGATTCTCGGAGGCGCTCTCGAGAATGCTCCAAATCCCGGGTGCGCTGCTCAACCAAATCCTCAAGGTGCTCTCGATATTGCGATAGTTTACGCTCGACAATCTTCTTGTCTGTAATGTCACGCCCCACACCGATCACGCCGATCACCCGGCCAGTCTCATCAACCCGTGGGTACTTAACGAGCCAATACACTAGTGACTCGCCATTGTCGTGATGAAACTGTTGCTCGTAAGTAATCCTCCTTCCCGTGGAAATCACTTGACGATCAATCGCAACAACCTTCTCGGCAATCGACGGTGGAAAGATGTCCCAATCAGTCTTACCCATAACACTATCGACAGTCTCGTTGACACCGCGAGCATCGGCAGAATTCATTAGAAGATAGCGCCCCTCTAAATCCTTCACGAACACTACATCGTCTGTTCCCTCGATCACTTCGCGCAGTAACCTCTCCTGCTCGCGCAAAGATGCCTCAGCCCGCTTCCAGTCACTTATATCATTCACTGCCAGAACGAACCTGCCATCCCCTGTCGCGAATACCTCGAATTTCACGTGCTTGGCAGACGGATCCAGAAACCTCTCAACACGCAAAGGTGCTCCGCTCATAACAACATCACCACACATGGTGATCAGCTCGCTCGCCACGTCACGGCAAAACACATTTGTCGCCCCTCTTCCCACAATATCGCCTTCCAGATCCAGATTGCGAAGAATCGCTTCGTTCGCTTCATTGATCGTGAAATCTACTGGCTCACCGTTTGCGTCCACGATCAATTTGCACAACATCACGCCACTAATTGTTTGCTCGAACGCAGCACGAAACCACTGATAGCTCTCGTCTAACGTATCCTCAACAACGTTTCTCCTACGCTCTGAACGAACAAACACGTAACATAAAGTACCGAGCGATAAAGGAATTAGAACGCCGCAGACAAACATGAGGGCACCACGAAACAACAATATGTCTGCCTGAATCTCTGCCACGACCGCCTCACGCGATCGATGAACGCCGACCGCCCATGCCCTGTTCGCAACTGGAACATAAGCAGCAATCTCCACACCCTCTCCCGGAAGAATGAAATCACCAACAACAGTTCTCTTGCCATCGACTACATCTGCTAAGTGAATGGACGTGTCCATATCATCACGTCGTGCACTGATACTCCCCCTCACAACTGCCGGACCATCATCACGTGATGACTGAATAACCCGTAGCCGGCGGTCAATCACCCTCATGAAAGCATCGTTTGGTCTGTTTAACATCGAACTCCAAGCGGCAACCGTAGCACTCAAGGCTTCCTCATCGGAGGACAAACCTCTCTGATCGATTATGTGAGCAAACAACCTTGCTTGTGATAAACACTCCTGCTCGAAGTGCTTCTGAGCATTGGACAACGTGCGACCACATGCAATCCACCCCAGACCGAGCGAAGCGACAATGGCAACAGCCCCGAGAGATACCGCTGCCAACGAAAGCCCCCTGCTGTCAACATAGCCACGAATGCCCACGGGACTTGTTCTCCAGACTCAGAACTAATCAGCACAAACTTCACGGAAAGGTCATTCGGAGATCTCCACCGTCACCGCACAGTCAGATCGCTGTAGCGCATAACTGCCGATCAGGTGCTGCAGTAGAAGCACCATCGCACTTCACCGCACACCCAGCCACTCCCACTCAAAGATCACCCAGATTAGCTCGATTATAGCAACCACGGCGACCATTTCCCTCACTCAAATACTCTGAAATGGTCACGCTTCTCAGAGATAAACACCAAACCTCAGGAATCTCCCCCAAACACAGACTAGGGTATTCTATTTAGGTGGTATATCCTACAATTGCTGGTGAAGCCGCCCAAAACAGAAATGTGTACAACTTCCGACTTGTGGCATCACATATCTCGGTGCGACAAGTGCCGAGCTCCAAGGAAGAGTGCAAAGATTCCGCTGCCAACACCTATCAAGGACACAGTGCCAGCAATTGCTAAAGTAGTGCTATCCACAGGACCATGAAACCCAGTGTACTTATTGTGAAAGCCAAGGATTCCCATCCCAACCAACATCAGCAGAATCATAGCCACTGAGGCCACAAGATTGACCGTGCCGCCAAAGCTGTTGGCAATCCGAGCAGCGCTATGGCTTCCGAACACGGGAAGCCGCGCCCCAACACCCACGGCCAATCCACATAGTCCCACACATACGGACATCGTCACGCAAACTTGAAGGACAGCCCACGCTCCCGGCATCTTGAGCACCAGAACGGCCAACATTGTGGTGAAGAGCGATACGACAACCGAAACAGTCATGGCAAACGCGAACTTGGCCATTAAGAGCTGAGCAGCCGTAATTGGTAGCAAGCCGATGAGCCACATCTGTCTACCCTCCAACGAGACCAGAGGGAAGATGAATCGACTCGTGAACGTCGCCAAAATGAAACTAAGCGCCCCCAGGTTGAGAAACGGGATTATCATTCCCCACCCTTCCAGCGGCACCGCGCTGGCGAATCGTGGCAGGTTCGCCAAATACAGGATCATCAGCCCAAGAAGCACCGCCAACTGCGTCCATTGCCCCGGATCTCGAATGAACATCCGCCAGTCTTTCACCGCAATCATCCGCATTCCCCGAGGAAGATAGAAGAACACGGCGCCCCCAAAGCCCCCCAGGGGGCCACTTGCCTTGCGAGCACCCGCCCCTCCAGCTGACACAGCCTTGTCGAATACACTCGTGAATCGCCAAGATACGACTGCAACAGCCAACATGCTCAGGAACATGGCGTTGGATGCAACGACAATCAGATATGCAAGCGCCTCCCCTGATCGATAATGAATCGACGCATCAACTCCCTTTGCCACCCAAGTACTTGGAAGCAATGCTGAGCGAACGAAACTAATCTTGTAGAGAAATTCATGCAACCAGCGAGTTGATCCATCCTCTCCACTCTGCACACTTCTAAGAACCCATACAACTGACACGACGAAAACAACAATGATCGTCACAACCAATCGACGACGCATCGTGTGATTCATGAAACGCGCCGCAAACCAAGCCAACAACAATCCCAATGCCCCAGGAATGGGCACAAACAGCAGGAAGAACGCTGAGAAGAAGGGATAGTAAGCCACAGGTTCCTCGTAGATATCAGCCATAGCTAACATCAGCGGCAATCCAAGTAATACCAATGCCCAACTGGAAAAGAACAATGTTTCTAGGTACTTCAAGGAAACATATGTGCTCAGCGATACAGGAGCACTAAGAAGAAAATCGCTTTCCGTTCCTGAAAACAACGAAGAGTACGCGATAATGGCGTTGGACACGGTCAGCATTACGAGCATAGCCGCGAAGAAGTAGTTGAATACCAAAGGAATAGCCACTGCTGCCTCCAATGGTGACTGCTCCAGGTATTCGAAGATCATTCTGAATAAACCATACAGCCCCAGCCAGACCAGTCCCATGCATCCAACAGTCACCAGGACTCGAAACGGCGCTTCCGTAAGCGATTGCTGCACGTCATTACAAAGCGCCCTGCACTTCGCACCAATGAGCAGAGACAGGCTTGCCGCCGAACCTTGTCTCATTGATTGGGTCTCTAGTTGTGTGCTCTCGTCAATCATCACGTTCACCGTCCATTGACGATCATGTTGCTAACCATTTCTGGGTGAGCCAATTGAATGAAGATATCCTCAAGGGAACTCTGGCTGCTTGCCCTGCTGCGCAATTCCTGCAAATCGCCCAATGCAATGAGTTCGCCGTGATTGATAATCCCTATACGATCTGAAACCGCTTCGGCTATGCCAAGCGTGTGAGTACTCATGAACACTGCCTTTCCTCGGCGACTTCTCTCCACAAACAGATCTTTCACTACTCGCACTGTTCGCGGATCAAGGCCCACCATCGGTTCGTCCACAACCAACACTTCTGGGTCGTGAATCAAGGCTGCAGCAAGCACAACCTTCTGCTTCATCCCGTGGCTGTATCCTTCTGCCATGAAGTCTAAGAAATCGCTCATATCTAAACGTTGGATAAGCTCATCCAACAGTCGATCACGCTCCGCAGGCCTTACAGAGTACATCTTTGCCACAAACAGAAGGAATTCTCTACCCGTGAGCTTCTCATAAAGAAAAGGCTGATCAGGCACATAAGCAATCCTGGCCTTAGCTCTGATTCCGTTTTTCACAATACTCTCACCACAAACAGTGATCGTACCTTCTTGTGGACGCAGCAACCCACAGATCATTTTGATCGTCGTTGTCTTGCCAGCACCATTCGGACCAAGAAACGCAAAAAGCTCGCCGCGTGGAACCGACAAAGAGAGGTTTCTAACTGCTACCTTTCTGCCATATCTCTTATGTACGGAGCTGATTTCAATTGATGTGGTAGACAATGAAGCGACTCCTAATAGGTGGTGACGTGCCCGCTATCCAACTTCTGCGCCAATGCCCTATCTAACAAGTCCTGATTGAACGCCTCTGTTATTATTGACAATGTTCCTCCGACAGGTAGATCCATCTCCTGACGAATAACGACACCATTACTATCTACCCAAGCACGAGCTTGGCCGGCTTCCAACACCAGACAGTCTATCGGACCATTGGAAGACAGAATCATCTCTTTTCCCGTAACCTTCACCAACAACGGAATCAACTTAGTACCAACACCTGAAACGGCAGCAATTGGGTTTAACACATGCATACGCCAGGAGTCGCCAACCTCAACCTTGGGCATGTTAGGAAACGGTCGAAATACATCACTCACGATGCCCGCCATATCTGCGTCCACCTTGAAACGGTGCTTCCTTTCGGATCCAATGCTCAACTCAAAAGCAAAGTGTCCGCTAAAGTTCTCCCCAATCAATTCAACTCGTTCACCGGCTCCGAATACGGACATGACGAGAGAATCAAGCACGCCGCCGGACGTGAACGTAGATTCCATCTCCACGCGAAGCTTGGGAATGGCCTGCAGACCATCAATCCAAATCACATCCTTCCGTAGCAAAGCACTCTCAACCCGTCGGTATTGCGACCAGACTGTCCCTAGGCGATGCCCATACTTATTCTCAATCCGTGCCTGAGCGTTCGATTTTTCCTCCGTGAGCCATCCATCTGTGTCCGACTCATATATGTCATGAGCAGTCCAACCGGGAACCACATCATGCTGAATGAGCCACCCCATAGACAGCAGCCAGATCAATACAACGAATACCGGCAACATTCGATTTATCATCAGTCTGGCTCACTCCAAACAGGCATCACCAAGCACCGTCTTCTGATTTTATGTGGACCGCAAAGAAGCAGTCAAACGCCCCGGAATCGGCTATACTTCTTCATACAACTTGGCAGAAAAACATGAAGCAAGAGCCGAACCCTAAATACCTAAGACGCACACTCAAGAGAACAGCAGTTATCTCTGGAATGCTTGTTCTGATTTCGACAACATTGGGGTGGCTTGCTTTCCAACGAATACCGAGTTGGTATCAGCCTGTTCATGTCAACCAGAATGAGCTCACCGAAGTGAGAAACAGCCTGCCCAACACATATCAGAAGTTGAACGATTTGGTGAACTCCGGGAAGGAGAAGGAGTTCATTCTTCCTGCTCGTCGGGTTACTCAATGGATCGTCGCGCGCGGAGAACTCTGGCCAGACTCAAGAGCATGGCTGCCTGATTGGCTCCGAGACCCGGTTGTAGTGTTCGATAGGAATGAGTGCATTATAGCTGTGCGATTAGACTATCATGGCTGGCAAACTATACTCAGTATACACCTTGTCAGCAGAGTATCCCAAGAAGCTGTCACACTCAATGTAGTAGGCGTGAACGCAGGCATCATTCCCATACCGACGTCTCTGCTCGTCGAGCCGCTTGAGAGGTTGCTCAATAACCCATCATTGGACATCGAAACCTTGCCAGACCCAATGGCCAAGGTCATTACTGAACTTAGATCCACAACGACATCCCAAGCTATTGCGCAAGGAATAAGCTTGCCCAACCACTTTCGCCTACCCAAAGGAAGACGCATTGTCAGCATCAAAACTATGTGGTCGGACAAGGGTAATCTGCACATCTTACTCAAGCCAATGTAACTGGTGCCTCCTACTTCTCGGCCTCATTCTGCACAGCCAGCACGCCAACCCCCCGATCAGACATCACCAATGTGAATACCCCCTTGGCACGCCGCCCCCGCAAGCGAAACTTCCACAAATCAGCTTCAACTGACAGAAGTTCGCAAACCCCCTCGTCCGCCCGGCGGACCTCACCTCTATTGCCACTTACTGGCCCCTCATACACCAAGTACTCTCTGCGATGATCGAACAAGCGCACAACCGTCACACCTTCCAATTCATCACCTGAGAGCATCTTGTCCATCTGCCACGTAGCCAACGATTCCCCCTGATCGATCATCAGGTCCCAATGCTCGCCTTGTTCGGTTCGGTGCTGTAGAATAACGAAACGCGTTGATAACATTCTACTGCTCGCTGGGCTGTGATGATGCCAGTCAGTTTCCCCTGACAGCTCACCATTGTCCACTAACTAGGACGAAACGACAATCATCCCTGCCATTGTGTTGCGAGGTGAAACCATGGACCAATTTCACAGCCGAACTGCGATCCAAGCCCTCCTAGCCGCGGCAACGTTAGCACTTGCGTTTATGACAGCTGGTTGCAGTCCGTCGTTCAAGGAGCTGCGCACTATGGGGCAGCAGACCATGCTCGACCGGCAATGGGGAACAGCCAGAACTATCTTCCGCGAAGCGTATGAAAAAACTCCAGAACACGCTGAAAACCTCCATGACCTGGGGGTCTGCTCGATGATGCTCGCTCGCAATAAGTTCGAGCAAAGCGATCGAGCAGGGGCCCTGCGTGAGGTCGACCGAGCCATCGAGTACTTTAGCCGGTCAATAAACGCTCACCCTGGCTACCAAGCGGCCATCCTTGGTAAGAATAGATCTCTTGAACTGAAGGGCCAGTTTGAGGATGCTCTGAAGACCGCCCATTGGGCAGCCAAGTATGTTGGCCCGTCAGCCAAGCAATACATTTTCCTGGCAAACGAGTACGAAGAGCGAGGAGATTGGGATGCCGCTCTACTCAGGTGTCGGCAAGCAGTGGCAATGGAACCAAACAATCCCGATGCCCACAAGGCGTTGGGAATGTTGCTCTATCGAACCGGAAATCGAAAAGAGGCAATCGATGTACTCTTCCAATCGCTTCGACTTGATCCTCTGCAAAAAGATGTCTCGATATTGCTCCGCAACCTCGGAGAGCCGGTTCCTCAGGTTGAACTTGGTGTCACTGAACAACAGAACTGATCAACTGGTGAGTAACTTAACGGCGATGCGCCACAGGAATATGGCAATCGAACTAAGCAACACGCACACTAGGTTGCCAAACCCAAGATGAAGCGCTGTCGACTCTATGTGTGGAATTGCGGGAATACTCAACTTCAGTGGTAAGCCGGTAGATCACGATGCTCTATTGAGCGCCTGCCAGGCAATGCGGCATCGCGGTCCAGATGATTATGGAATCTTCGTTGATGACGCCCCCCCGACGCCACTCGGATTCGCCTCTGTGCGTCTTGCAGTAGTTGATCCGACACCGGCAGGGCACCAGCCCTTCCTTTACGACCGTGGCAACTATGCCCTCAGCTTTAACGGTGAGATATACAACTATCGCGAACTGCGCCGGGAACTGAGTGGGAAAGGCATGAGATTTTCCACTGACACAGACACTGAAGTCGTAGCGGCTTCCTGCGTGCAATGGGGAGAGAATGCTCCCTCGCGCTTCAATGGAATGTTCGCCTTCGCCTTCTATGACATCCGCCAAAAAACAGGGTTCATTGTTCGCGACCACTTCGGTATCAAACCGCTCCTCTATAGAGCTGGCCACAATGATTGCGCCTTCGCCAGTGAGATGAGTGCCCTTCTCGAGCTCGCGACATTCGATAGGCGTATTGACGATGAAGCCCTCTTGCATTATCTGCATTTTGGGTACTTCGCTGCTCCCGCTTCTGTATATTCTGCCGTCCGTCGATTGCAGCCAGGACACCTAATCCGGTTTGCAAACAATCGGTTGAGCGAACCAGCACGATATTCAACTCTGAGCCAGGGTGTGACTCGGGTTACGCACGAAACACGAGCGGAAAGATGCAGGCGAATACGAAGAGCTTTGTACAGATCAGTAGCCAAACGTCGATTGGCAGACGTTCCGCTAGGTGCTTTCCTGTCAGGTGGGCTTGATTCATCCATAATCGCGACGCACTTGGCGCAATGCACTCCCGCTCCCATCACCACGTTCTCCATAGGTTATCCTCAACACGACAACTACGATGAGCGCCACTTTGCCAGAATGGTAGCTCACCGCTTAGGTAGTCGTCATCACGAACTATCAATCGAATCGCGCGATATCGTCGAGGCAGTTATTCCTGTTTTGAATCACCTGAGTGAACCATTTGGCGATAGCTCCATTGTCCCCACAGCGATCGTCTCACATCTCGCTCGTCAGCAAGTGACAGTGTGTCTTAGCGGAGACGGCGGAGATGAACTGTTTGGTGGATATTGGCGGTACTTGGGGCATGAATCCCTCAGAACGTACCGTCGAATTCCGCAATGGTTGCGCTCGCTAATCATAGAACCACTAGTCAATCATTCACGACATTCGAAAAGCTCGGCCGTAGGCAACCGCTTGCGACAGTTGCGCAAACTGCTGCGTGCTGAATGTGAGTCGACAGTTGAACGCCACTTAGCGTGGTCGCTCATTCTATCCCCGGAGGCTCGGATTGCCATACTGAAAAACTCAACACATGACGTTGCCCGCAATCGAGCATTGAACGGATTCCGCAATACTTGCGCTCTTTTCGCCAGTGACGATGCACTCAACCAGATTCTTTCCTTTGATCTCCGCTACAGTCTTCCAAACGACATGTTGCACAAGGTAGATCTTGCAAGCATGCTCCACTCGCTGGAGGTACGTGTTCCGTTTCTAGACCCAGAGGTCGTGGCGGCCGCAGAGTCGTGTCCATCGGTAATAAAGGTCAATGGCGGCCGAGCAAAGCAACTTCTTGTGGATGCTTACCGTGGATTAATTCCCGACCCAGTTTTGGATCGAGGCAAGATGGGTTTCGAAGTGCCTGTTGGCGAATTACTCCGAGCGGATTTCAAAGAACCGTTTCTGTCAACCGTCACCAAAGAAACAATCGAAAGTTTTGGACTCCTCGACTACCATGGAATTCAGAAAGTCTATCAAGATCACTGTGAACACAGGGTGGAGTGTGCGGATCTGCTTTTTGCCATCTGGTCTCTTTGTTGGTGGAGATCTAAGCACTGACGGTTGATGAGTTGAGGATAACGGCGAGTTTCCTCTACCCAACTTGTGCATCTACTACGATGACGACTGCCCTTAAAGGACTGCTCATGAAACTCTATACCAGGACTGGTGACCAGGGATACACAGACTTGGCAGGCGGGTGCCGGGCTCGGAAGAACTCTCCTCGAATCATATGCTGCGGTGACATTGATGAACTGAACACTGTCCTTGGTTTAGCCAATACATCATGCACGGACAGTAGAATTGCTGAGTACGTAATACGTATCCAAAAGGACCTCCTACGAGTTGCGGGCCAAATCGCAAACCCTGATCTCTTGCGAGTGAAGCTGCAAACTGACATATCGTTGCGTGACATGGAAACCATGATTGATGGAATAATGGAACAGCTTCCGTCAGTTACCGGTTTTGCTATTCCTGGTGGATGCGAGACGACTGCGCGACTACAGCACGCGCGTGCAGTATGCAGAAGAGTTGAGCGATCAATGATAGATCTGGAGGAAAAGGAGAGTATTGATCCATCCATCAAGTGTTACGTAAATCGTCTGGCAGATCTACTGTACGCTCTTGCCTTGTGGGCAGACAAGCTGGCTGACATTTCGACTCGTGGCTGGGAGAAGTAGGGACCGCACGCAAGCCCCCTTAGCTAAAATGAACATAACTAGAATAATCAACCCCAATGAGCTTCGTCCCATGCACGTCACAATGCTGGGAGTGATTGGCTTAGCCTTGGCGGGAAACTGTCTACTGACAAGTGCAGGAAAACCAAACATCCTACCCGATGGTGCAGTTTCTTGGTCTCCGGATTCGCTTCTACTTGCTGTCGTTGAGATCTTAGATCTCAACTATTCACAACCGACACCATTGGGAATTGCAGTTAAGTCACTTGTCTTTGGTGTCGCTGCAGGTGCAGCAGCCTTAGTCACTGCGATCGGTCTTATTTCGACAGCAATGTCTCAACCAGCGGTACAAGGGACCGATACGATCATCAACGTTGAAGAGCTCGACAGCCCTATTGAGGAAAGCAGATCATTAGCTAGAAGACAACTTAACCCTGTGCGCACAGCACAAGCTCTCATGCTGGTCTTTGTTTTATGGTCGTTCGCCTCACAAGCATGGTCACATGCTTCGGAGTTTGCCTTTGCAGGCTCGATTCTCCTAGCCATTCAGTGCCTTTGGCCTCTGAGTATTTCTTTAGCGCTCAATCGCAGAACCGTAGTCTACTCCGCCTACTTGATAGTGGCCGTGTTAACTGTTACTGCAATACTAGCTGCGCTCTATCACAACGAACGAAACCCAACTCTACGTGCGAGTTACCCAATAGGTAATCCCATATTCCTTGCAGCGTGTTTGATACCTGGCATCATCCTTTCCGTGACGACTATCATCACAGGTGGCAGTGATATTATGAGCCGCCAGTTAATACGCGGTTGTTCGAAAGTGATTCTATGCACCGTCAGCTTGGTATTGATCATGCATGCATTCAACCTTGCTGGGTCTCGCGGACCGTGGTTGGCGTTGGGAACGGGAGGTGTAGCACTGCTGTTCTTTTCAACTGGCCGCAAGATGAAGATATCAATAGCAGCGTTCACGATCGCTAGTGTGGTTTTGCTTTGCTGCTACTTCGTTGAGCAGCAGAAGAGCACGTCATTCGAAGGTAGAAACGCAACCATCCGTACGCGACTTTATGCCTGGAACTACGCACTAAACATGATTCAGGAAAAACCTATTCAAGGATACGGACAAGGTGCGTACAGCCTCCTCGCAGATGGCATGGCCGCCGCGGATGTTCAGAGCGATCCTGCAGCTTTAGAATATCGCATTGCTCATGCGCATAACGAGTGGTTGGAAACTGGTGCCGACTTAGGAAGTGTGGGCTTAGTACTGATACTAGGCTGCTTGCTCTTAACCATGTATGGAGGTGTTCTTGCCATCCCGCAGATGCAACAGCGAACGCACAAGTTGGCTATGATTGGCTTATTGAGTTCCCTAGTTGCGATGATGTGCGAAGAGGGCTTGAGCGTGGGCTTAAGAATCGCTGGCCTCCCCTTCTTCTACTATACTATCATCGGATTGATTTGGGCCTTGGCTGCCCCTTTGATGCCGGCTAGAGCCTCCGTGCTGTCACGCAGAAGAGAAGCTCGTGTCGGGCTCGGCCTGTTTGCTTTTGCCTGCTGCGTGGGAGCATTCGAATTCTCAAGGAGAGATTTTGCAGCTGCCCGTGCTATGTACGATGTGACAGGGCATGTTGCAGAGAAGCGATGGGTGCAGGCCACATCATCAGCACATCGAGGCTTCTCGGATAGACTAAGCCCTGCGCGCAAGCTCGTCGCCTTAGAACAAACAGTAAGCAGTCACTTGCTGTCAGCTCAAGCGTATCATCAGCAGTTTCTTAGGATCGTCGAGGCTGCCTCCACAACGTCAGAAGCGAATGATGTAATATCGAGGCAAGGTCTTCAATATGAGGATCAGTGCAAAAGCCACACCGTCTTAGGATTACAGTCACTCGCTCTGCTGAAACAATGCGCACCAGAAGAGATGTACCGTTACCGTCTTGAGTACGGCTTTGAAAGCCTTTTGGCCGATATCGCCGAGCTAAACGGCCATCCGGAAGAGATACAAGAGCACCGCCAATCAGCTTTCAATGCGCTTGACTCTCTGATGGCTCGTAGACCTTTCGATCCTGATTTGGCTATCAAGTATGTTCTCGCTGGCGAAGAGCTGTTGGGCACAGATCAAGCAGTGGAAGTCTTGGCGCGGCCATTAAGATTAAACTGCATACCGCCACAGTATGCAGAAATCATCGCTACTATGGTAAACAGCCCCGTGTTCGCAGAATCCATAGTATCGGTGTTCGAGGACGCTCTTCCGCCAACCGTGATGGCCTTAGACAAAACTCAAGGTCAATGGGCTCCTGAGAAACTGCGGCTAGGCGCAGCGACTTTCTCCTCCATCTCTCGCTTTGACAAGGCCATGGAGTATCTCAAGGCAGCAACCATCATGTATGCCGAACTGAAGCCGCCTTCTCCGCTAGCCCGCGCTGCGTCTCACGCAGAACTGGCTGATGCCGAGTTCTTCGCGGGCCCCGCAAACGTAGCAGAAGCCATCAATCAGGCAGAGTTGTCCCTGAAGTACATGCCAAATTCGGAGAAAGGAAGAGCATTGCGCGATGCAATAGCTGACCGGCTCATTACATACCATCTCGCGGCTGAGCATGAACCCTTCTCGCGCAAACTGTTGTCTCAGAGCCGCCCCCGTCTCACAAAGCCCGATCTGGATACGGTTATAGCTAGTCGCTATGTCACATTGGCTTACAGCGTATTCACCACAGCGTTTTCTCACCACCCTGAGATGCTGGTCAGATGGTCCAATCGAGCACTAGCCCTAAATGACAAAATCGCCCCGCCGTGGTTCTTGGCAGCAGACATCGCTCTCGCGCAAAGAGATGATATCCGCGCTGCCGAGTGTGTACGGAAAATCGCGATAATTGGTGATACAACAGAGAACATGATTGATGTAATTCGTCGTGGTTTGGAAGTCATGCCGGAAAGCGAAGTTCTAAAACAGTTGGCCAGTGAGATACAGCAGATGGTTGAGCAAAATGATCGTCCCTATGCGCGTCCACCTACCGAAAGCGGCGAAAAATAAGGCTCAGACAGCATGATCCGTATCAGTTGCGCGTAAATCATTCTCGCAAAACAACTATAGGTTTATTAGCCCAGCTCATGCGAGATCGTGGTAGCTCGTATTTGCCGATGATCCTCTTTCGCGACTCAAAGACCTCACACGATCTCCATTGCGGGAGTGGTATACTTTCAAGCAGCTCAGGATCATCAACAGCCACAACCAACGTTTCAGGCACGTCCGTCGCTCCTGTCATCAACGCCTCATTCCACAACTGAACACGATCCATACAAGTATCAGATGCTTCTGTTCGATAGATAACAAGCCTAATATTGGCAAAATCTAAAGGAGGACAACTGTAAGGAGCAGGTTCGGCCGCCACAGCTAGCGTTCCGAGCGCACGCCCACACATTAGCTGCTCAGCAGCCAAGGCTCGACTTCCTTCACATCGAGCATCAACGTGAAAACTCCAAAGATACCCTGCAGAACCGAGCACACAACAAAGGAAAGACAATCCGAGCATGCAAACTGTCAGCAGCCGCTGAGATCTGAGTATATGACTCAACAAGACAGCGCAACAAACTGCTAGTGCTGAGCTATAGAAGATACTGAATCGACCATACTCATCGGGCTTACCGGCACCGATGAGAGCAAACTGCAAAGCGAATACTAGTGCCGGTATCAGCAGAGGCAAGGACGCTCTGCCGTATTGACGAACACAGAGAACCATGCCAATAACGCCCAGAATAACCACAGGCGCGGTCGCTCCTTCGCAAGCGAGCTGCGCAAGGCGAACCGCACCCTCAACCACTCGATCAACTTCATACATAGCCAGCGAGTTTCCAAAGTTGCTAACCAATACCTCACGATTACTCACAAGATTGATGCCAACATAAGGATTTGTTGCCAGATAGGTTATCAATGATGCACTAACTCCTCCCAAGAAAAGAGAGGGAACGTGCATTAGAGAGCATTTCGAAATACCACCACATGGTACAGGGCCTCTTCGTGAGTTTACAGACCAAAGGACTAGGGGCACAAGAACTAATATTGGCCCGCTTGAGAGAACCATGCCTACTGACAAACCACAACATGCACACATTGCCCAGTAGCGTCTGATGTTTGGTATTGCTTGAAAACGCATCGCCAGCAGCACTGCCAATAGCATCAAAACAGCACCCGGGAGGTGAGGCTTTGCCTCGTGAGACATACTCACAACCACAGGCAATAGTGCAAAGAAACCTGCTGCGAGGATTCCTGCAGACGCACCTGAAAGGCGATTGGCGATGCAATAAACAACCAGAACACCAACAAGTCCCCAGGCGGCTGTGTACACGCGAGCAACGACATAGAGACTTCCGAAGTTTTGTGGCTTATCCAAGTATTGCGCTAGATCTCCATACAAAGGGTACAAACCAGCTAATTCGCCAAGCTTAGCGAGAAGACCAACAGGATATATGAACAGTCCACCGTATTGATAAAGCTTGGGGTCAAACCGAAATTCGCTGGGGGCCATGCCAGACAAAGCCATCATGGTAATCATCTCATCAGGCTGATGAGTGTAGAGGCGAAAGCGCTGGTAGATTTGAGCCTGTCTGGCGGAATTGGCATTGAGCTCGATCTGCCCAGAAGCATCGCCCAATGGATCCCGATCAACATCTGAGCCGGTCTTGTTATCGGTACGAATCTTGGCACCTGATTTCCGCAGCATTTCTTGCCCGGACATGGGTATTCTGCGGGGGAAAAGGAATCTATCCTCGGTCAACGAAGGCAATCCCCATTCGATTCCAATCACCGCCTGAACGCAATAGACCGCCGCTATTGCCACAAGCAAAGAGCAAACATTTCTACTAGCGCGTTTGTGCATATGGGAGAGCATATTGGCAGCTGCCTGCCGTTGGCAAGACCGCACATTAACCTCTAACCAACACGTACGTTCTATGGCCTCGATTTCTAATCCCAGTGTGCGACGAAGCAACCCGATATCTCAGATGATATTCGTTGTGGCTCGAGAATCTCCACGAATGGCGGAAAGCTTCGAAACAAGATTCCTGCAGTTCGTTAGACAGCACTTATTACAGTGTATGACAGCGGTGTATCTTGTTCCTTTGCTCTGGGGAGGATTGGTGCCCTTTGACTTCTCTCGCACTGCACCAAGTCCAAGTGATAGTGTGTATTTCTTGGGCCTTCCGGTCATCGATACCCACCTGCCGGACGTCCTGAGTAACATCGCATTGTACATCCTGTTTGGCCTGCTGGTGCGGGCGTCACTGCTCGAACGTGGATGGCCAAGGGCTACGTCCCTCTTGGCAACCGTGTTACTGGCCTGTGGAATAAGCTGGCTCATAGAGTTCACTCAGATGTACTCCATATCACGAGTCAGTTCCAGGGGAGATTGGCTCTGCAACATTGTCGGAGCTGTTATTGGGGCGATGTTCGTCTCGGCAGCCATGTTGGTCATTGCTATGTTCCAGAACCTGAGTGAGCGGTTCTCCGGAGTCTGGCGAGATGATTGTATAAAGCGTCCATCGCTCGTACTGGCCAAAGTAACTGCACTCGTTCTGTTTCTGGCGGCAGTGTCCCCGCTCGATCTCACATTCAGTCCCAATCGAGTAATTCAGTCGGTCAAAAGTGCTCATTGGATACCGTTTTCTCGCACCCACCAACTTAGTCCATACGTGCTCACGCCGCCTGAGCGGGGAACGTTTGAGGATCATTTCGTCAGCGCTCGTGATCAGTGGCAGTTGTGGATGGACTACTTATGGCTTGTCACCGGCTATGGGCTACTGGCCACCTTCACATGCCGCTATTTAGGCAAACACTGTCATGTAAATGCTCTTACAAGAAGTGGTTGGACTTTACTGGCTTGCCTGATGCTCTCCGTGGCCTGTTTCTTCTGCGAATTCTTCATCATATCCAAGCCATCCGACGTAACGAACATAGTAATGGCTATGTTTGGTAGCATAGTGGGGATCCTCGCTTCGGCGCATTTGTCACGCTTGTGGTGCGCGTGCGCAAGAGATGCGGCTAGTCAGATATATCTTAAGCGACGAGCCATAATCACTGTGGGGTTGGTGTGCTGTGTCCTATTTGTGGTTGCTCGGGAATGCGCCCCGTTCATGCCGAACATGGCGAGTGCTTCCATCACGAAACAGCTACAAATCGCTGAAGTAGTGCCCATGCGCTGGTATCAAACTACACGATTACCCATCGCAATAGATGACTTAATAACCAAATTCTGTCGGTACGGTTGTCTTGGGATAGTCCTATGCTTGTGGAGAAAGACACACGGCGTGTCCGATGATAAGCAAGAGTACTTGGTTGCTAGCACACTCATCGCCGGAGCTGTAGCGGCCTTGGAGGGCATCCAGATACTGCTGCCTTCGCGAGTACCGGCGTTGACTGATGTACTGATAGCGTTCGTAGGTACATCATCAGGAATCGTTTCCTTCCGAATCCTGCGTGCGTTTGTAGGTGGAGATGCAATCCGAGTTTCAATCGAAGAGCGTATCAGCCTCGAGCCGGAGCAAGTGGTTTATAACGTGGAGTTCGGTAGTGATTTCCCAGCACCGATAGAGCAGAGCCCTACTCCCCCTCCGGCACAAGTTCATCCCGGAGAAGAGGGAGAAGCCCAGGATGAATGAAGAATAAACCGATTAATCTTGATGTACAACTGTATCTGAGCTTTTTCATAAAAGCGATTCAAGCTACAACAACAAAGTCCTTGTACTTTCACTAGCGTTTCGTACTGAAGCAAGCACCTAGTCTGAATAGTAGACTGGTGGCACCTCATACTCGGAGTCTCCTCGAATCTTCATCCGAGCAGCGGCTCTAAGTCCCTCAGCGCTTCTGAGCTGCAAAACAATCATTCTGGGTAGGGGAACTGATACGATTAGCATGCACTCAACGACCATGATCGCCAGTTGTCAAAGATTACCGCCAACGAAAACGTGGTTTCAGCCAGGCAATTGTCCCACTCCTCCGTTCTCCTTTTCCTGTTTCTGAAGACCTTGGCCGACGGTCTGCGAAGCACTTGGTACATCTGCCACATCAATGATGCCGGTGTCGCCATGAAGCGTAATCTTCTTGAAGAAAGCTCCCGCTTGAAGGATTATCCAAGTGTCTTCTTGTGGTTCTCCATAGCCATCGAAAACAATAAGCGTATCAGACAAACTACCAGCCTTATTGGTTTTTGACACCGTGGTTTGATAGGGTGGCTTGTCTAGGTCTACCGTATAAGAAGAAGCTGCGTGGTTGAGGTCGGCTACTTGTGTCCACGTGTTCTTGCCTGTTTTCTGTTCGATGTGGTAACGGCTTGTGTTTTTCTGAAAGCGCAAGCGATGAGATACGCTGGTTGTTCTTGCCCTCTGACGAGCTAGTTGTATATCACAACCGACGCGCCGGACAGAGGACTCGAGTCTCTGTCTGGCCACAACCTGAGAGAAACGCGGTACGGTAAGTGCGGCCGCTATGGAGATTATCACAGAGACCAACACCAACTCCTGAAGGCTAGTCGCGTCACGGCGCGAGGCTTTCAGATTTAGCGTAAGCAGACTGCGTGCTCTCTGCAAAGAGATTGCGTACACCCTTACATTCCAGGCTTCTACACGATGGTTTCTACACGACGTGGTTGCCAAAGAATTGAACGATGTCTCCTTCAATCAACCACATCTTATTTCATCGGATACTGGACAGTGCCATTTCAGGTTTCCGGTCGGCGACCACTAAGGAAGTTCGTCTGTTTGCCATAGCGCGAAGGAGAGTCTCGGAGACCCCCGGGTTGTTTCTGATTGACACTGCCCCACAAGGAGCTTACGTTAGTTAACGTTAACTAACATAGGATAATGAGTTATGGGACGTCCAGCTCGCTTCAAAGACGCAATTTACCTAGCAGCCAGCCATTTGTTCGGACGACAGGGGCTCGATCGTACAAGTATTAGACAAATCGCTGTTGAGGCCGGTGTGAGCGAAGCAGCCCTCTATCGGCACTGGGACGGAAAGCTCGAATTGGCCCATGAGGTTTTCCGTTCGGGCCTACGGGCACTATACGATAGTCTGCAAGAGAGGGTGCAAAGTGAGCTGTCTCCTTACCATGCCATTCGATGTGCAGTTGGCTGCTTTTACGAACTGTTCGACAGTAACAGGCAGCTATTCAGTTTCGTGCTTTTACATCAGCACGATCTCTGGAGCATGATGGAAGATAAGGACCCTAGCCCGGTCGCGTTCTGGTTTGAACTGATGGGGCGATATGCTGGAAGTCTACCAGAAGAAGATGCAGCCAATGCGGATGTACTGGGTGCGGTGACTTTGGGAGTAGTTCTGCAGCCGGCAGTGGCAGCTATCTATGCCCGTGATTCGAGGCCGATGGTTGAACAGTCAGATCTTGTTGCCCGAGCAGTCTGTAGGGTTATTCACGTTGCGGTTGCGTAGTCCTTTTTCTGATGCTCCGGCAGCTACAAGATCACCATGGCTAACTTTACGGGATACAGGAGGATAAGCTCCCCCTGGGCTATACCACTCCTCAAGCACCCGTAAGAAGCAGTCTCTTCTCCTAACCGCAACGAACGCATCACGTACGGCCACACCACATGGGTGTAGTTCACTGTACTTGATACCAAACTTGCGCATGATACGGCTGGCGAGTCGCTCACCATGCACGCGAACAGATTCTTCGTAGTGGCGGGCAATCACGTTTCCTTGCTCGATGATTGATGGAGGTGATGGAAGATCGTGTCCTGAAGCCAACGCCACGCAATCGGAGAAAATCCATGGGTTTCCAATTGCACCACGAGCAATAGTCACACCATCAACCTTCGTGTGGCTCATCATGTCTATGCATGCACGAGCACTGAAGAGATCACCACTACCGAGCATTGTCTTGTCGCCAATATGCTTCTTTGCCGTAGCAATGAAATCCCAATCACTTGAGCCAATATAGCGTTGCTGAACTGTGCGTCCGTGAACTGTGACAGCAGATACTCCTGATGCGAATACTCCCTCTAGGATAGTGAAAAAATCCCTACGGCTTTCGCGTGAGTCATCGATTCCTTTGCGGAGCTTTACGGTTACAGGCACAGCATCGGATACGGCATCCACAACAGCGGTTACAATGTCCAGCGCAGCTCGTGGCTGGGAAAGGAGGAAACCCCCGCGGCGGCGACCAAGCACCTTTTTGACGGGGCATCCGAAGTTAAGGTCAATCAAGTCATACCCACCTTCGAGCATGAGTTTGGCCGCCGTGGCAAACTCGTGTGGAGTAGAGCCCAGCAATTGCCCCCCCACTGGATGGTCGGCGGCTTCGAGGGGCCGAAGAATACGTTTTTGCTTGCGTCCGCTCTGATTGACGGTCTTATCGAGAACAACTTCGCTGAATGCAAATGAAGCTCCTAGCTGCCGAGCTATCAACCTCATTGGCAAGTCGCTGTAGCCCGCAAGAGCAGCCTGGACAAAAGGGTGCTTCAATTGAAGTTTACCTATTCTCATTGTCCAATTGTCGAGCAGCGCAAAAAGAAACTCGTCTGCATAGCAACAAGACCAGACGAGTAGGTTAGATTCACAAAGCTGAAAGGCTGCGGCCGGATTCGAACCGGCGAATAACGGATTTGCAATCCGTCCCCTTAATCCACTTGGGTACGCAGCCGCAATTCATGTCTCAAGAGTCTTCAGCCTGATCAGTATAGCTCCAACGCTGTGGGTGACAAGATTCCTGCCTGTGAAGGTAGAAGTAGTTCATACACCCTGGTGCATAGCTCTCCGGTCATCATCTCTTGTCGTTTGTATCTTTGTGCACCCTGCTTCCTGTTGTGACCCCATTCTTGCCGTGCCCGTTTCTGCAGTTCAGGTTATTACAGGAAGCGTAAATGCCATTGCGCAGGGTAACGAAGCCATCGTGTACGTGTGGGTAGCGTATCGGCCTAGCTAGTTTCCGCTGCAAAAGATCTTGCACAGTGATAATCTCAGCCCCTTTCGCTTCAAGAAGCCTCACAGCAAGGTCCGCCTCTGCTGGGGAAAAGAATCCGCAACCATCAAGTACAACAGAGACTCTCTTGTGTCTTGCCAGCAGACCGAGAGCTATTGCCTTAACCGAGCACTCAAGCCCGAGCCCCACTATTACGTATTCAGAGGCGGGCAGCTGAGTAATAAAGCGATCCGCCTTGGCGTTAAGGAAGAAGTCCGCGGTCCTTTTCCTGAAAATCACTTGTTGATGCTTGCGAAATAAATCGATAGGCACTGTCAGGGTATTGTCACCCTCAACCTTCACGAAGCTGCCAAAAAGAGTGAAATCGACCTTCTCTTGCCCATGCGTGCCATCAACACAATGCTGATTCAGTCGACCGTTGCGACGTTCTTCGACGCGATGGCAGTCGAGCGATGAAATCACAGGCACTTGGTTACGTTTTGCCCAGGCAACGACGCGTCTAAGTTCCGGAACCAGTACTTCTCGATTCGTAACCTGGGCACTTCCAGCAGGATCCAGGAAATCGATTTGTGTGTTCACGTCCACTAAAACACAGGGCAACACCCGGCGTCTTCGGTCCAGCCGTCCGTTCATTATGCTTCCTCCCCGGCGCTGCGAAACCTTCTACAACTCCGCCCCTCGAAGGACACCAGCAGCCTCAGGCGTCGGCACGGCCACATCTTGCGCTGTGTGCGCAATCTACCAACGCCATAGACGAAGGACTTTCCCCTGCTAGCTCCTTCCACCTAATGATAGCCGGCCCGGCGGCTTGGGCAACCGCCCGAGGAGTTTAGCTGTAACTCATGCTTTTCTAAGTATTTATGATCACAAAACAGGTGTCGTGATCTGAGCTAACAGAAGCCGCGGATGCTTATTGGGCGTTCCGGAGCCAATAGTAGGAGATGCAAACAACGGGTTTGCCTAGCCTCCCTAGAGTATCAAGTGAGGAATATCATCAACAACTTCGACGCTCATATCATTTGATGAGCCGGGGGCGTCCAGTATGGTTGGTTACACATCAAGGTTTCTCGCGTTGATTGCGTTTTCTTCAATGAATCGCCTGCGCTCTTCCACATTGTCTCCCATGAGCACATGAAAGATCCGGTCAGCCTCCTGAGAATCGAGAGCGCACTGCTCCGCATCGTCGGGGTCATCGGACACAGTAACACGTAGCAGTGTCCTCCGCTCATGGTCCATAGTGGTTTCCCAAAGATCGTTCGCATTCATTTCGCCCAAGCCTTTGAACCGTTTGATGACAAGTCCGGCGGTTCCTAAGTCTCTAATGCCTGCGAGCACTCCGGCGAGATTGTCCAACTCGATCGGCTCCCCAACACCCTGACGAAGCAGGTATTTGGCAGGTGGAAGTTCTCCAGTTATGAGCTCCTCGCGCGTTAGGAAAAGATCGGTCACCGGTATTTGCATCTTGCTTAAGCGACCAAAAAGTTCATTGAGCAACCGACATTCAGAAAGTTCATGTCTGACTACGTGGCAGTCTGATAGTTCAGTTCCGTGCCCGTTTCCGTTGGTTCCTTGCGAAACGCGCACGTGTCGCGCTTCCACAATATCAACCTGAGAATGTTGTTCGAGCAATGAAGCTTTGAATACAAGCAGTGCCGCGTCGTCATGAAAGAAACGCCGTTCGACATCGGCCCTCTCCTTGTGACAAACGTCTGCAAGCACAACCGGCAATCTGCCATCATCGTCCAGATAGCGGCTAATGAATTCCTCCGGGTTAATGCCACGCCTGACAAGAACACGACTGTGCTGCTCGATAGCCTCAAGAATTTCGATAAGCGAAGCAAGCTCCTCCGGACTCATGACTCGTTCTTCGGCGTTTCTTTGATCGCGTACTAGAAGCACGGTCTCCCGAAGACCAAGATTGGCCAGTTTGCCATTCAACTCTTGATCATTGAGCACGTACTCCTCATGCTTTCCCTTCTTAATGTGATAAAGCGGAGGTTGGGCAATGAAAACACGTCCATCATCAATAAGTGGTCGCATGTGCCGAAAAAAGAAAGTCAATAGAAGAGTACGGATATGGCTTCCATCCACGTCAGCGTCCGTCATGATAATGAGACGATCGTAACGTCTTTTGGAAACATCAAACTCATCTTGTCCTATGCCACACCCCAATGCCCTAATGATGTTCTCAATCTCATCGTGAGCAAGCATTTTGTCCAATCTAGCTTTTTCAACATTCAGTATCTTTCCCTTCAGGGGTAGAATGGCCTGAGTGACTGAATCTCGCCCTTGCTTAGCACTTCCTCCGGCCGAGTCTCCCTCCACGAGGTAGAGTTCTGTATCCTCCGCCTTCTTGGACTGGCAATCCCATAGTTTTCCAGGAAGTCCACCGCTGCTCATCACGCTCTTGCGCGCCAAGTCTCGTGCCTTCCTCGCCGCCTCACGAGCCTGAGCTGAGTTAATCGCCTTCTGCACTATGGATTTCGCTGCAGATGGGTTTTCCTCAAGGTAATTGCGAAGCTCCTCGTTCACCACTTGCTGGACGAACGTTTCAACTTCGGGGTTCAGCAAACGCACCTTCGTCTGTGACTCGAATTGAGGGTTAGGCACCTTAACACTGATGATAGCGGTTAGGCCTTCTCGCCAATCGTCACCGCCAGGGATAGTCCCCTTAATCATGTTGTTCTGTTTAGCGTAGTTGTTGGCAACTCGTGTTAGGGCGCTCTTGAATGCGGAAAGGTGCATTCCGCCATCGATGTTCTTAATGTTATTGGCGAAAGCGATGATGTTCTCTGAGTAGCTATCCCCCCACTGCATCGCAATCTCACAAGCGAGACCCTGCTCATCATCTGCAGCCTTGATAGTTATCACATGTGAATGAATAGACTCGGAGCCGCTGGCTAGGTAAGTAACAAACTCCTTAATACCCTCTTCGAAGCAGAACTCCATCTCCTTATCCTGCACTTCGTCGACGACGCGTATGCGAAGACCATCATTGAGATAAGCAAGTTCTCGAAGGCGCGGGGCAAGCGTATCGAGTTTGAACTCGATATCTGGGAAGATGTCAGGATCCGGTGCAAACTCTATGCGAGTTCCTGTCTTACTCGTTGAACCAGTGACCTCCATTTCCCGGACAACTACACCTCGTTCGAAGCGCATCGTGTGGATTCTTCCTTCACGCTTGACCTCTACTTCCAACCACTTAGCAAGAGCGTTCACCACGCTGACACCAACGCCATGCAAGCCGCCAGATACTTTGTAGGAGTTATGATCAAACTTGCCTCCCGAATGAAGAACAGTCATGACCACTTCAAGAGCCGGTCGGCCGTTTAGTTGTGGATTCTCATGAGCCATAGGGCCAACAGGTATTCCGCGACCATCATCTACAACCGTGCAGCTTCCATCTGCGTTAAGTTTGACGAGAATGCTTCGACAGTAGCCAGCCATCGCCTCGTCAATACAGTTATCGAGAATCTCGTATACCAAATGGTGCAAGCCGTTGTTACCTGTCCCCCCGATGTACATAGCAGGGCGCTTACGCACAGCAGCTAATCCTTCGAGGACCGTTATTTGTGACTCGTCGTATCCACCTAAGCCTGCTTGAGCTTCTTCAGGTTTAACCGCAGATGTTGTACCGTGATTATGTTCCACTGACTTCTTCTCTTGCTGAATCACTAAACTGCCTTTGAGGCAAGACAATAGCCGGCGCGAAGAAGCACCGGCTGCCGAAATCTGAACGCTGTACTACGCGTGACTACAATTGCAGCCCGCCGTCGCCAAGCTTGAAAGTGATCTTGGTGAACGTGCGATCGGGGCATACCCTCTCAAGATGTTCCTTGAGAGCAAGGTGCCACGCTGTTCGTACATGATACAGACAATCGGCCTGATTCACCAGAAAGACAAGCTCCCCCCCCTGAAAGCCAGCCAGCCGGCAATGCCGCCGAAAGTAGTCATCCACGTAGTTGGCAACCGCCCGTAGGATGTCTGCATGAGCGGTCCTTCTCCCACTACCGCCGTGTCGCACAAGATCAGCAGCCAACTGCCCCACCAGCACAGCAGAATCTGGCCGCTTGCTGTTCTTACTTACCCAGGCCAACTGGGTGCTGGAAATACTGCCGAGGCTTGGCTTGCTCATCTTGAAAACACTTTGGGCCGGCAATGCTCGTAGGTAGCATCTCGAGCAGACCAAGCCTACGACAGATTGACCGGCATAACTACGTAAAGATTATCCGGAGGGCACCGCAATACACCAGGCCGGTTGGGGTCCTTAAGATCGAACTGCACATCCTCCGTCTGAACAACCTTCAAGGCCTCGATTAGGAAAAAAGGATTGAAGCCGATAACCAGCTCAGGCCCACTGAACTGAACAGGCAAGTCAATAGTCGCCTCGCCCTGGCTCGGAGCCCGGCTAGATAGCGTGAGCGTACCCTCCGAGAAGGCCAACCGCACCCCCTTGGACTCCTCATTGGTCAATAAAGCTCCCCTCCTAACTGCCGAGAGAAACTCGGCAGTCTTCAGCGTGACGGAGCGGTCACAATCCTTGGGAACTACTGCCGCATAGTCGGGAAACTGCCCTTCCACCAATCCAGTGCTAATCGTCGCCTTCGCCGTTTTGACTATTAGCTGATTTCCGACCTTTTTCACCGCCGCCGCAGGATCTGAATCATGCACGATCCGCTGAAAAAGTGACATCGCCTTCACGGGCACTATGTCGTCGAGAGCGGCCCCCTGTTCCGAGGCCACCTTGCCGCGCGCCAACGCAAGCCGACGCCCATCAGTCGCAACGAGTGTTATCTCCCCCTTCTGACACTGCCACAACACGCCGTTGATCGCATAACGTGTGTTCTCGCGCGCGGCCGCAAAAACAGTCCACTCAGCCATATGCCGTATGGTGCGAGCCTCAACCTCAAAGTCCGGCTCCTCCTTCAGCTCCGACACCGGAGGAAAATCGGCGGGGTCTTGCGTGTTAAGTTGAAAGTGTGCTCCCAGGCCCCTTACATGGCAGATCGTATCCTCAGATTCGAGTTCGACCACCTCATCGGTCGATTCTCGAACGATTTGCCCCAGCTTGTCCGCAGGAAGTACAACTTGTCCTTGCGCATCAACCTGCACCAGATTCACGCGAAAGAGAAGGCTGAGTTCCAAGTCTGTAGCCGCCAAAAGACAATGATCTGGACGCACATCAATAAGCACACATTGGAGGATGGGCTTGGGAGTACGCGAAGCTGCTACCTGCCCAATGGCCGTAAGAGCCTCAACTAATTCTTGCCTGTTCAGCTTGACCTTCATCCGATCACACCTTCCTGTAAGCTTCGGACTATAGTTTTAAAACTAGAAAGAATAAGATAACTAGTATTATGTCCTGTTGGAAGCGTTGAATTTCCAACGCTTGCGACGGCTAAGCTAATGCAACGTATGCTATTATCGAGTTCTCTCCGCTCATTTTCATCTGTGGATAACTTGTCATTTCCCCTGGCGTATGGCAGTGACAAACGCACAGGTGATAATGACTTAGGGCGTACAAGTGTGAGATCTGTTAGTAACTGCGTAGTAGGCAACATCGCTTTTACCCGCTGCGCTATAGGCCTGTTGTATACACGTGATTGGGAATTCTGAAGGCTAAGTTTAGTCACCTCGTGGCCCCCCAAGACCCGCTGTCAACTCTTCCAGCATACTATTGACTTTAGGATCTTCCTGGCGAGCAGCCTCGATTGAGCGGCTTGCATGGAGAACTGTCGTGTGGTCACGGCCTCCAAAGAACCCGCCTACCTCCTCGAGGCTATGGTTCGTTAACTTGCGTGCCAAATACATGCATACTTGGCGAGGCTGAGTTATAGACTTAGTTCGCTTCTTGCTCTGAAGATCTGCTAAGCGGACTCCGAAGTAGCGCGTGACGGAGTCGACGATTTGCTGAACCGTTATGGCGGCATCACGCGGTCCGGAACCAAGCGCTTCTTGAGCAAGCGGAAGATCAATCCGCCCGTTTCGTGTTTGACTTAACGCATCCAGCTTTACAAGGGCGCCTTCAAGGTCGCGAATGTTCGATGCGATCTGTGTGGCTATCAGACTTACTACCTCCTCAGGAACTTCAATACATCGTAAGCGGGCCTTCTTTCGGATGATAGCCATCCTCGTCTCCAAACAAGGCATGTCTATGCGAGCAACGAGGCCAGAGTTGAACCTACTAACTAGGCGGTTTTCGAGGCTGGGAATCTCGGAAGGAGAACAATCGGCGGAGAGAATAATCTGCTTCTGTGTCTGGTAGAGTGTATTGAAGGTGTGAAAGAACTCTTCCTGCGTGCGCTCTCTTTCTCCAAGGAATTGAATGTCGTCAATTACCAGGAGATCCACGTGACGATATCGGAAGCGAAACTGCTTCATAGCGCCGCGTTCAACGGCTTCAATGAAGTGGTTAACAAACGTTTCACAGGAGATGTACATGATCCCAGCCTGTGCGTTTTGCTCCTTGGTTGCGTGGCATATAGCTTGCAGCAAGTGAGTTTTGCCCAGACCAACATCTCCATGAATGAACAACGGGTTGTAAGTAATCCCGGGGCACTCTGCTACGGCGAGGGAGGCCGCGTGGGCAAGGCGGTTGCCCGGCCCCACTACGAAGTGATCGAAGGTGTAGTCATCATTAAGCTGAAGCTGCCCATTGCCTTCGAAGGAAAGAGGATAACCTTCCGCATCGCCTTGTTCATCTGAGGCGTTGCTTTGGAACGATGCACTGACCAGCTGTCCTAACGTAGCCTGCCCAGCCTCCGCAAAAGCTCCCCTGCAATGCTCGGATAAGTACCTAACCTGCATAGGGTTGGCAGTCAGAATCGTCAACACTCCGCCGTGTAAGGCAACTGGCTCCAGCTGGGCAAACCAACCTCTCACGAGGTTGGGATGCTGCACACGTAGGTGTCCCAGAATGTCTTCCCAATCGGAGTGGGCAAGCTTTGCCATCTACATTCACCTATTCGAACATCTGTTCGAAGCTCTTCGGCGGCAACCTAAGTATCATGTGAGATGTGCCACTGGGGCTATCCATGATGGCGCCTAAACCATTGGTATGTAACAAATTAAAGGTGAAGCTCAAGGTGGCTTCATGAACCAGGTAGTTTAGCATGATAGCAGCCGATTGGTAGGCGGAAAATACCTGCCGTGGGCAGTCGCATAGCTGGGCGCATGGTGAGAAAGTCGGAGGAGGGTACGTAAGATGGACAACTACCCTGGTAAACTTGTCAAAGTGTGCGCATGATAGCCATCCGTAGTCCCGCATCATCGGAAGCTCTGGCTTCGATGGGGACGATGCCGGGTACCACAGGTGAGGGTATCGGCTAACTGGTTTGGTTCATGGATGAACAGAGATGGTAACTAGGGGAGCAGAGCAAGGAACACTGGAGTTCTCGCCAGCCATGGAAGAGGTGGTTGCTCCTTTAAAGCTGGCGCACGACGCTCGGAAAGAAGAGAATTCTGGAAGAATGAAGCAGAAGTCCAAGACCACACGGAAGCAGGGGACCAACAAAGCAAGTACAGCGGAGACAATGGCCAAACAGCAGAGAGAGATTTCCATCTCAGAGTTCTTTGCTCGAAACCGCCATCTGCTCGGGTTTGACAATAAGCGCAAGGCTCTACTAACGAGCGTCAAGGAAGCAGTAGACAATGCTCTCGATGCTTGTGAAGAAGCAGGTGTGCTGCCTGATATTTACCTAGAGTTGCGGCAATTGTCGGAAGATCGTTTTCTTATGATTTGTCGTGACAACGGGCCGGGAATTGTTAAAACACAAATTCCGAATATCTTTGGAAAACTACTATATGGCTCGAAGTTTCATCGTTTGAAGATGTCTCGCGGGCAGCAGGGAATCGGTATTAGCGCTGCTGGTATGTATGGCCTTCTTACGACTGGTAAGCCTATTGCAGTGATCAGCCGGACCGGCCGGGGGCGGCCAGCTCATCACTACAAATTGGCGATTGACACCAAGAAGAATAAGCCGGACATTATTGAGGATACCACTGTTGAAGTTGAGTGGGATCAGGGGACCGAGATTGAAATCGAAATGGTCGCCAGCTACGGCGGTGGTCGTCAGGGAGTGTCTGAGTACATCGAGCTGACAGCGATAGCCAATCCTCATGCGTCCTTCACCTTCAAGCAACCGAGCGGTGAAGTACGAGAGTTTCCAAGAGCTACGCAGGAGTTGCCTGCACAGACCAAGGAAATCAAGCCACATCCCTACGGTATCGAACTCGGCTCCCTGATGAAAATGCTGAAAGAGACTTCATCCTCACAAGTGGGCGCTTTCCTTCAGAATGAATTCTCAAGAGTCAGTTCAACGGTTGCTCAGGAGGTGTGTAGGAAGGCTGGAATCACTGCTCGCACTTGGGTGCAGGGGGTTGAACCTCCCACTGCGGAGAAATTGTATCAGGCTCTTCAGGGCACGAAGCTGAGAGCTCCAAGCACGAACTGCTTGGCTCCGATTGGGGCTGAAGCAATCCTCAGCGGCCTCTTAAAGGGTATAAAAGGGGAGTTCTTTACAGCGTCAACAAGACCTCCAACTGTCTACCGGGGGAATCCTTTCCAGATAGAGGTCGGAGTTGTTTACGGAGGCCAGTTGGCAGGTAATGCTGATGTTAATCGCAAGAATGGTAAGGCGGAACCGATGCAGGCCAGAGTAATACGCTTTGCCAATAGGGTTCCACTTCTCTACCAGCAGGCGTCCTGTTCTACATACAAAAGTGTTGTCGATACAAAGTGGAACAACTATGGTCTTTCCCAATCGCGTGGTACTCTTCCGCAGGCACCGATGGTCGTCTTGATTCACATGGCAAGTGTTTGGGTTCCATTCACTTCTGAATCCAAAGAGGCGGTGGCCGATTACGACGAGATTCGCAAGGAAATCAAGTTAGGTTTGGCTGAATGTGGTCGCAGATTAGGAATATACATAAGGCGCAAGAAGAAGAAGGCTCATTTCTCGCAACGGCGAGACGTATTTCATCGTTACATCGATGAAGTTGTTGAAGCTTGTCGATCAATATCTGTTTTTAATAAGGAAAGTTTTCGCCGCGATCTTGTCTCGCTGGCAAGCAGTGCGACTTTGGATGCCGATATTGAGTTTGATGAAAACGGGCAAGTGATTTCCAAGAGAAAGTCTGAGCGTGATCTAGAGAATACCGTTCTTGTGGACTGCAACGCTGACAGTACGATCGCCGAAGAGCAAGGTGAGCTTTTTGCTGATAGTAAACCAGGTGCTCCTCAACCCAATAAAGTGCGAAGGGCTCGCCCCAAGCAAAACAAGAAGAGGATACGTAAATAGGTAACATTAAAGCGGCTCTTTAAAACATAGTGAATTTATGGCGAAGAAGATCAAAAAGATCGTGAAGAAGGTGATCAAGAAAAAGGCTAGTGCTTCTGGAGGTGAGAAATCAACGCGGAAGCCACGCTCCTGTAAGCGGGTTTCAAAGCGCAGGAAAGGACTGAGCACAACTGCGAAATTGGAGGGTCTGGCACAGGCTGTTGTCGATCTTGCTGCTTCACAGGAGAATCCCTTTGTTGACATCCCTATTCGAGCGCTGAGTAATGTTTCATTCAATCCTCATAGTCGATTTATCGAGATGGGGGAAAGAACGCAAAGACGCAATTTCTTCAACTATGGACAAGCAAAGCGCTTTATGCAGACCATGTTGTTGGCAAGCAAATGCAAGGATTTAGTGGAGGCGGACAAGACTGCTAGTATTCGTCAAGTCTACTACATGGCTAAACATACTATTCAGGGAACAAAAGAGAAAACCTTCGACAATCAGGATGACTCCGATCCTGTTCTAGAGGATTTAGAAGTAGCGTTAGAGGCTCTACGTGAAGAGCTTCATATTTTCGCTGATAGCAAAGGAGCCATGATTGGAGAAATCAGCTTTGTTGACAGTGGCGATCTGATCGATGCAACAAAGCTGGGATCAGGCGGCTACGCGATCCCCAGTATCGTTGAGCCAGAGGTTATACAGTTCAAGAAGTGCAAAGCCAAGTTCGTGCTACATGTAGAGAAGGGAACTGTGTGGAGACGATTTGTTGAGGACCGTTTTTGGGAGAAACATAAGTGCATTCTTACGCATGGCGGTGGCCAGCCGCCTCGCGGAGTTCGGCGGCTTCTTTATCGATTGCACAATGAGCTGAATCTCCCGGTTCTTGTGTTGCTGGATAACGACCCTTGGGGATACTACATCTACTCTGTTATCAAACAAGGCTCAATCAACTTGGCCTTTGAGTCCTCGCGGATGGCTGTTCCGGATGCTCGCTTCATCGGTGTGTCAGCGTTTGACTACAAACGATTCGAGTTGACCGATGATGTCAAAATCGAGCTGGATGCCAATGACGTCAAGCGGACGAAGCAAATTCTCAATTACCCCTGGTTTCAAGGGAAGAAACTGTGGGAAAAGGAGATTAAGCAAATGGTACGTAATGGCTTCAAGATGGAAGTTGAAGCCATGTGCAGCAAGCATTTGACGTTTGTGACTGACCAGTATGCTCCTGAGAAGATCAGGGATAAGAAGACGTGGCTTGATTAGCTTCTCAACCTCCTGGCTAATCGATGCTTTAAAGATCCTAATCAGGCAACCAGTCGTATTGTGCCCTTGTTCACTACGCTTCATACTTAAGCAGAGAGTGAACGGCATACTTGCTCAGCTTTGATCTTCCATTGAGAAAAGTCAATTCGATCAGGAAAGTTACTCCGACGATATTTCCACCCACACGCTCTACCATCTGGCAACATGCATCAATTGTTCCACCTGTGGCTAGCAGATCATCCACCATTAGCACTCTCTCTCCCTTCTCGATGGCATCACAATGGAGCTCAAGTGCATCAGTCCCATACTCCAACTCATAATTCTGAGCCAGGGTCTTACAGGGGAGTTTTCCAGGTTTTCTTATTGGTACAAAGCCAGCCGACAGGCTTTGAGCCAACGCAGTGCCGAAAATGAAACCGCGAGACTCGGCCCCCACTACTTTGTGTATATTCTGAGTTCGAAATGGCTGCGCGAGGTATTCAACTGCCAGCGAGAGCCCTGAAGGATCTGCCAACAGCGGTGTGATGTCCTTGAAATTAATGCCTGGTTTCGGAAAATCGGGTACGTTTCTGATCAACCGATCCAAGTCTACGATTTCCGGAAAGTCACTTTCACTCATAGGTGCTGCCCCCACTCACTTTGGAGACTCTGAGGATGTCCACTTTGGACGGATTCCTAAAGCTCCGGTTTGCATAACCGCCACCCAACCTAGCGAAAGCGCAGTCGTTGGGCAATCCTCGATGGCTCAGATCAGTTTTAGCGTACCGAAACTGGGTAGATTGAAGTTCTTGAATAGAATATACCGAAGACAGATAACTGTGTTGTTTCTGCTTCGCGCCCATTCCTCCATCGCGGTTTGGGGGCGTTCATCGGAACTTGACAGGTGGACTTGCGAGTCGGAAACGCTATATTCCGCGGTCTGCAGGATTGGTCGAGTGACGTCCTGGACATGCTTAAGTAATTATCAATTCAATGATTAGAGTGACGACAGCTGCGTACCGCTTGTGCGCAGCTTGTAGCGCTAGCGATCGGCAACACAAGGAGATAATGCGTTGAACCTTGGAAAAAAAGAGAAAATAGGTGTTTGGGCGATCATTGTCATAGCAATGCTTGCTTGTACCTCAACTTGCGTGGTGGCGCAGACGCCGGACGCTGCCGCTGCAGTAAGCGAACACCAACCGAGGCCGCCCATCCCTACCATTTGGTGGATTGCACCGATTTTGGCTGTTGTTGCGCTAATCTTCGCTCGGATGTTCTACGGTGAGGTAAAGGCGGCCGACGAGGGCGATCCGGACATGATCAAGATTGCCGGCTACGTTCGTGATGGGGCCATGGCTTACTTGTCGCGACAGTACAAAGTTGTGCTCATCGTCTTTGTAGTGTTGGCAGCCGTCCTTTGTTTCGCTGCCGTTGTGTTGCATGTGCAACACCAAATCGTTCCGTTTGCATTCTTGACTGGTGGATTCTTCAGTGGTCTTTGTGGCTACCTGGGGATGCGAACGGCCACTATGGCTGCCCACCGTACGGCAGCAGGTGCGCGAGCCAGCCTTAATCGAGGGCTAGTTGTTGCCTTCCGCGCGGGCGCCGTGATGGGCTTGGTCGTGGTCGGCTTTGCGTTGATCGACATCACTGCGTGGTTCTTCATGCTATATAAGTTTGCCCCTGCGATGACCTTGAATGAGATCACGGTCGTCATGCTTACTTTTGGCATGGGGGCCAGTACACAGGCGCTATTTGCTCGTGTTGGTGGTGGTATTTACACCAAGGCGGCTGATGTTGGCGCGGACCTTGTGGGTAAGGTCGAGGCCGGTATTCCAGAAGACGATCCACGTAATCCGGCGGCAATTGCTGACAACGTAGGAGACAATGTTGGTGATGTTGCCGGCATGGGTGCAGACTTGTATGAGTCTTATGCTGGCTCGATTTTAGCGACGGCGGCCTTGGGTGTTGCTGCCGCCTCCGCCCTCTTTCCGGATCTAACGGTGGCTGCTGATGCTGCGATTAAGTTGCTCGCAGTTCCTATGGTGATGGCTGGCGTGGGTATTGCCCTTTCGATTATTGGTATTTACATGGTTCGCACCCAGGAGGGTGCGACGATGGGGCAGCTTATGGGGGCCCTGGGAAAGGGAGTCAATGGTAGCAGTCTCTTGATAGCACTCGCGGCGTATGGGATATGCTACGTGCTTCTCGGAGATATTGAGGGAGTGGTTTGGTACGGTGTCGCGAGCAGCGTCGTGGCGGGCCTCGTGGCTGGAATCATTATCGGTAAGGCAACTGAGTACTACACCAGCTACGAATACAAGCCCACTCAGGATATTTCTGAACAAGCGTTGACTGGACCTGCTACGGTAATCATTGCTGGCGTCGCAGAGGGCATGAAGAGCACCTGGGCATCTCTGGCAACCATTATTGTGGCCATCATGTTGGCGTTCATATTCGCCGGTGGTGGTCATGAGTTCATGCTTGGCTTGTACGGTGTTGGTATAGCCGCTGTAGGTATGCTGGCCACTCTGGGGATTACCCTGGCTACCGACGCCTACGGTCCAATAGCTGACAATGCCGGTGGAAACGCAGAGATGACTCACCAGGATCCTCAAGTTCGTGAGCGCACGGACGCTTTGGATTCGCTTGGAAACACTACGGCGGCAACAGGTAAGGGTTTTGCGATTGGTTCAGCGGCGCTAACTGCACTTGCTCTGCTGGCAGCTTACGTGGAGGAGGTCCGTGTTGGTCAACAGCGCGAGGCGATGGCCTATGTGCAGCAGCATATCAAGGAAGCAGCCACTGATCCCGGGGCGGGCGTCGGTGAGATTTACTACATGGGCCACGGTAAGTTCGCGGAGAAGTTCAAGCCTGGAAAGGGAGAAAGCGTATATCGAGCATACATGGCACTTAACGCCAAGGCCTTGGACTACATCTCAGTTGGAGACGAAGCAACAGGTCTGACTGAGGCCATCAAGGAGAACGAATACGTAAGCACGGCGACGATGAACGGGCATGAAGTGCAACTGGTGAATACACAGAGGGCGTCGCTGAAACAATATATGCGCTTCTACGACGTCACATTAATGAACCCGAAGGTGCTTTGTGGTTTGTTCAGCGGAGTGCTTTTGGCGTTTCTGTTCTGTGCTATGACAATGAAGGCTGTAGGACGGGCTGCGTATGAGATGATGAACGAATGTCGCAGTCAGTTCGATAAGGTGAAAGCATACTTGAAAGCACAAGGTAAGGATGACGCTTTTGCCGATGACCCGGATAATTGGCCTAGAGAGCAGATTACGCACGACGGACAACAGATTCCGGACTACGCGAATTGTGTGGCCATCTCCACAGCCGGCGCTCAGAGGGAAATGATTTTCCCCTCGCTGTTGGCCATTGTTATTCCTATATTGGTTGGCCTGCTGTTTGGTGTGCCGGGAGTGATGGGACTTCTTGCGGGCGGTCTGAGTAGTGGCTTTGCTGTCGCAATCTTTATGGCCAACGCAGGTGGTGCTTGGGATAACGCTAAGAAATGGATTGAGACCGGCAAGCATGGTGGCAAGGGAAGTGATGCTCACAAAGCCAGTGTCGTGGGTGATACAGTGGGAGATCCGTTCAAGGATACCTCAGGTCCGAGCCTGAACATCCTCATTAAGCTGATGAGTATGGTCAGCGTTGTGTTTGCCGGTCTGATTGTGAAGTACGCTCCCTATATCAGCGATCTGCTGCATCTGTAGTGAATGGCTTACCGTGTCCTCAGCAGAAACTAAATAACTAAAGAGCCTGCGATCGAACGGTCGTAGGCTCTTTGTTTGAGCCCGTCAGGAAATCCGCTTGGATGGCCTGTATGGGCCGTGGCAATTTCTTTCCTGACTTCGACAAGTAGGTGAATTTCGCTCGTAACTTCTTATTTTACAAGGGTAGTGTTTCAGGTTTGGGTGTCCGGCGCGTAGAATCGGCCCATGTTCGTGCGGCAGAAGCGGAATCAATCAGGGTCGGTCAGCGTGCAAGTCATCGACAAAACCAACGGCTATCGCGTGGTCAAGACGATCGGTTCCTCAAGTGATCCAGAAGAGATCAATCGCCTTGTCGAGCTTGGGAAGGCACACATCACCAGGCAGAGCGGGCAATATCCGCTGTTCCCGGTAGACCAACAGAGTAATGCGGTCGCTCTGGATGTAATCCAAACGCTTGAGAATGCCTCGATTCGCACACTGGGGCCAGAACTCATCCTCGGTACGCTTTTCGATGAGGTCGGGTTTAACGCAATCCCTGAGGCACTCTTCCGCGACATCGTTATCGCTCGGCTAGCTTACCCAACCAGTAAGCTCAAGACGATTGATTACCTGTACCGCTATCACGGTAAGACCGTCTCTGTCCAGGAGATCTACCGCTTCCTGGACCGTCTCAACGAGCAATACACTCCGCAAGCCCAGCGGATTGCCTACGAGCACTCCCGCACGATCCTCGGTCAGATCAGCGTGGTCTTCTACGACATGACCAGTCTGTACTTTGAAGCGGAAGACGAAGACGACCTGCGCCGGATTGGTTTTTCCAAGGACGGCAAGTTTGAGAATCCTCAGATCATGCTCGGCCTGCTGGTTGGCCGAGGTGGATATCCGATCGGGTACGACATTTTTGAAGGCAACACGTTTGAAGGTAAGACGCTGATCCCCGTACTGGAACGTATAGCTAAGCAGTACGACGTCGGTACTCCGGTAGTTGTTGCCGATGCGGCGATGCTCAGCCATAAGAACCTCACAGCATTGAACCAGCAGGGCTATCCGTTCATCGTGGCCGCCAGGATCCGCAACGAGAAGCAGACGATGCAGGAGACGGTCCTCGCACGCAGTGATGGATTACAGAATGGCCAGTGCATAGAGATTGAGCATGAATATGGCCGATTGATTGTGGCCTACACCGACTCGCGAGCCAAGAAGGATGGGTACAACCGCGAGCGTGGTCTGAGTCGGTTACGCAAACGGATTGGCAGTGGGCGGTTGAGCAAGGAGCACTTGAACAACCGCGGATATAACCGGTTCCTCAAGCTCACTGGTGAGATAACGGTGAAACTGGACGAAGCGAAAGCCGCGCAGGCCGCCCGTTGGGACGGACTCAAGGGGTATCTGACGAATACGAACCTGTCATCAGAAGTGGTTATCGAGAACTACGGACAACTATGGCAGATTGAACGGGCGTTTCGGATTTCAAAGACCGACTTGCGCATCCGCCCGATGTATCACTACCGGCGTCGGCGCATCGAAGCGCACGTGCTTGTAGCATTCGTGGCATACACAATCTACAAGGAACTGGAGCGTCGCCTGGGAAAAGCAGCGCTGCCCATAAGTCCGAAGCGTGCGATCGAACTGTGTCAGACCATGTACCAGATGACCTTTACCTTGCCGAACGACCCGCAGAAACAGCAAATCCTACTCAAAATGGACCCCGAACAGCAGGCTCTCTATGACCTGCTTCATTGATTGGGTGTCCCAATGTTGAAGTCAGGTCTTTGTTTGAGCCCGTCAGGAAATCCGCTTGGATGGCCTGTATGGGCCGTGGCAATTTCTTTGCACTTGGTGTATTTTGTCGCTCAGATGTCAGAGGAACTGGAAAAAGCGAGAGAATTCGCCATCGAATTGGCACGTCGTGCAAGCGACAATCGTTGCGAAGACGTGACGGTGATGGACTTGCGTGGCTTAAGTCCGGTAACCAGCTACTTCGTTGTCTGTAGTGGAACGAGCGATCGGCAAATGCGGACCACCGCCGAGCAGCTGATGGAGTACGGCAAATCTGTCGGAGAACCGGTTTTCACGAAGGCAGGGCTGGAAACAGCCACGTGGATCCTTGTTGATTTCGTTCACGTGGTTGTGCATATCTTTACGCCGGAACACAGGTCGTACTATGATTTGGAGCTGCTCTGGGGGGATGCCGAGCGTATCGAGTGGGTCCGCCCAAAGGGCGCATGAGAGTCGCCTTCGGTTCCAGGGCTTCTTATCACATCATGAAGATCGAGCATCGGAGGTGCCGACGAGCAAATGGAGCACAGTGTAAGGGATACGATATGTAGTGCCATGGAAATGGCACTGAAGGAAGCGTTAGGTGGTGATGCGGCATTTGATCCCAGTTGGATCAGACGCTGCAATGATCCGAGTTTTGGAGACTTTCAATTCAATGGCGCTCTTCCGCTTGCAAAAAAACTGAAGGCTAAACCTCGAGATTTGGCGGAGCGAGTGGTAAGTGCACTCGATCTTGGCGAGGTATGTGAGAAGCCGGAGATCGCCGGCCCCGGATTCATCAATCTCAGGCTGACGAATCACTGGTTGGGAAAGTGCTTACAAGAGATACCCTCGTCGGAGTCAACCGCACAAGTTGATCGGCTGGGCATGAGACCGGTGAGCGAGCCTGAAACTGTCGTCGTGGACATGTCGAGTCCAAACTTGGCTAAAGAGATGCACGTCGGCCACTTGCGGAGCACTGTGATTGGAGAGAGTGTCTCGCGGATAATGGAATTCGTGGGGCACACTGTCAAACGCGTAAATCATGTTGGTGATTGGGGAACACAATTCGGGATGCTGCTTGCTCACTTGCGAAGCACGCGACCCAATGCACTCGAGGATCTTGACAACCTTCAGATAGGAGATCTAGAGCAGTTCTATGTGGAGGCTAAGCGGCATTTCGACGCCGATGAAGCGTTTGCAGATGCCGCGCGCAGGACTGTGGTTGAACTTCAGAGCGGGCATCCTGAGACGTTGCGCATCTGGAATTCCTTCTGCCGTGAATCATTGCGGCATTGTCATGCTGTGTACGATATTCTTGGCATAACCAAGCTCATCGATCGAGGCGAGAGCTTTTATAACGATAAGTTAAGCGATGTCGTTGATGATCTTGCCGAGATGGGAATGGTTCAAGAGAGTGACGGGGCCGCATGTGTGTTTCTAGAAGGTTTTACGGGCGAGGATGGTGAACCTCTGCCCATGATCATTCGAAAATCTGATGGCGGTTTTAATTACTCGACGACAGACCTGGCTGCGGCGCGCTACCGCCTGCAAGAGGACGGAGCAACTCGCTTGGTATATGTTGTCGGAGCTCCCCAAAAGCATCATTTTAACATGCTCTTCTCAGCTGTTCGCAAGGCCGGTTGGGCTGGCAAGGGCGCGGCACTGGAGCACTTGGCGTTTGGAAGTATGCTTGGATCAGATGGAAAGCCCTTCAAAACCAGGGAAGGTGGTACGGTTAAACTCAAAGATCTACTTGCAGAAGCCGTGTCTCGAGCTCGGGCGGTCATTATCAGCCGAGTTGACGAGGAATCCGATACAGTACGTTTCAGTGAGGAGCAGATTGAGCTCATTTCCAGAACGGTTGGCATATCGGCTGTGAAGTACTTCGATTTGTCTCACAGCTTGAATACGGACTACAAGTTTGAGTGGGACACTATGCTTGCCCTGGAAGGAAATACCGCTCCCTATATGCTGTATGCCTATGCGCGAATCCGTAGCATAGGGAGGAAGGCTGGCATTCGTTACGAAGATCTACCCGCCAATGCTCCGATTGTCATTGAACATGAATGCGAAGTGGAACTCGCAAAAGTCCTGCTCCGCTTCCCTGAATTGATAGAGCAGATCAGCCGCGAGTTGCGGCCTACAGCGTTGACCGAGTATTTGTTTGAAGTGAGTCGCTCCTTTAGCCGCTTCTATGATCGCAAACGAGGCGTTCGCGTGATCGATGCTGAAACGGATGAAATCCGAGTTTCTCGCCTCCGACTGTGCGACATTACCTCTCGAGTGATCAAAACAGGCCTGTATTTGCTGGGCATAAATACTGTTGAGCAAATGTGAATGCAAGGCAATACAGGCAACGCTTGGCTCAGACCTCCTGTTCTGCAAGTCTCTGGGCCAAAGATGTTGTCTGAATGATCTTGCTGGACATCTCTCTGTTTGCATAATTGGCTGTGATTTCAGGCTCGACGGCCTCCGAATGGAGTCGGCAGCAAGGTCGCGGGGGCTGATGTAATGGTAAAGGAGGAGCAGGTTATGAAAATAACCAGAGTACGTCTCTTTGTAGCGGGCATCGTGGCTTTTATGATGGGGATTCCGTTTACAGAGAGAGTTTTTGCTGGAGGCTCTGATGTGGTTGGATCAGCTATTGACCTTGGACTGGCCATTGCTGATTCCGCTCAGGGAAGTTAAAGCAGATTCACAATTGAGTTCGCCCGCAGAAGTGATGCGGCGGGCGAACTTCTCTCCCCATCTGGCATATCCCCAGAGATACTGACGTGGCTCAGTCAGAATCATTCTCTCCAAAGCAAGTAGATAACGCTGCGTAATATACGTTATCGAGTCCTCTTTATTTTCCCAATCTCGCGGCTTAATCACATCTAAGTTTACGTACTCAATGTGAAACGCCTTGCGACCACGTTTGATTCCTGCGACTACAACATCGGCGTTGTATCGACAGGCCAGCACACCGATCGACTTGATGGCAGTAGTTTCTATTCCCAGAAATCGCACGGGAATGCCGCGTTTCTGGGCAGGATGATCGGCAACGATTGCCACAATACCGCCACCTTCAAGAATCGTCGCTAGCCGAATCGTTCCCCTATCCAGGGGAATCATCTCGCATCCGCTTTTAGCTCGAATTCGTGAGCGATAGTGGTCAAAAGAGGCATTTCCATGCTTGCGATATACCACACCAGCCTTTACTCCGTTATAACCCAAGAATACCGGTAGCAGATCGAAAGGGCCGTAGTATGCCGTCAACAAGATCACAGGGCGGTGCTTATCTTGGGCATTCAGCAGACGGTTACGCAAGTCATCCGGGAGACGTCCACCATACTTGATGTAGCTGGTGGGTCCGATCCGCCAATCAGCCAACATAAGATCAGTCAGGTTCAGCGATCTCTGTATGAATGATTCACGAGCTATTTCTGCTATGTTCGCTTCAGAAAGCCCACTAGTCAGTGCTGCGGCGCACTGCTTCTCGCAGCGAACTCGCATCGGGTCCAGGAGTGTGTAGAGCAGATTGGCAAGACGCCGAGTAATGCTGTAGGAAATCGTTGGCCCGACCAACGCGAAGAGAACACCCAACAGCCTGCGATGAAAGTTGCCTAACGAGATGAATAACTTCGGCCAAAACCCTGCGGAGGTCACCGGCTCTGATTGCAGTGCTTCATTGCTCATGGTAACGGATTGCAGGAGTTATAAGCCTGCTGCGGACTCCCTCTAAGAATTGAACTGGACCAGGATCATTGCAGCCGCAGTTATTGCGCTTCTGTCGCCTCAGACGCTTCAGGGCGAACTTGTTAAGTGAGGCATGATATCATAGATCAAAGTGGAGGAGTACAGCTTTCGCTATTGGTAACCGGAAAGGAGCGATAACGTGGTGAGTTCCGTTTCCAATACAGGTCCACCGCTTCCCGGTCAGCATGGCTTGCGCACCACGCCAAGCACATCGATTGGCGACGTGATGGCGAATGCTGCTGCAAAGGCCCAAGAGGACAATCGGCTTACCAAACCTGATAGTCCCAAGGATCTTAATGGGCAGGAAATCGGCGGGGCTGGGCCTGCAGATTTCATGCGGCAGGCCGTTGATCAAGCTGGTATTGGGGCCATGCTCGACGTAATCGGTTAATGACCTCCAGGAATGCCGGTTGTGTCGATGCCGCCAGTGGTCTTATCTAAGATGGTCTGCCTATCGGTGTAAGACAATCACGCGGCCACTTGGCGAGTCCAGCTCAACCTCACCATCCCCCAGGATCTTTAACGGCCTGTCGTCAAGCCGAGCGGACTGTATCGGGCCACATCCTGGAATGCTGAAAACGATTTTCGTGGGCTTGGTTCGAAAGACGCTGTCGTACTCCAGAATCGTTTGCTGACTATCGCCAGAGAGACTGTACGAGATGTCTCCGTACTCTGTCGGGAAAGAAGTGACACCTACGCCTGTGTCAGAAGTAACCCAGTCCTGGGGAATACCTGCAGCGAGAACAAGACTGTTCTCACTTTCATCTTCGTAGACGAACATGCTTCGTGCCGCGTTGAGAAAATCTGATCCTACCCATGTATGAGGCATATCACCAATGAACCTGGGAATGTCTTCATCCCTCCAGACAACCTCCGCCCACTGATTCCAACCGGCGGGGCGCTGGTCGTTGTAGAAGAACGATAGAAGTTCGTTAGCGCGCTCTGCTTGCCCGAGACGTATAAACGTGCCCACTGTGCGCAGCTCGTAGGGCGTATATGCGTCCCATTCTGTCCTCCCGTCTCGTCTATCCAAAAAGAACCGGTAGTACTTCTCAAAAGTGTTGGCAAGCTGAGGTTGCGGCATGTGCTCCTCTTCCCCACAGGGAAACAGTGCAACCGTAGTTGATGTGGCATCGAAATCGCCCAACTCCACGCATCCGGGAATGTAGTCAATTCCCTTAATCTTCATTGCTAGGTTGATTGAATCGTACAGGGCTACACGATATTCATCTCGTGTTGTGGCGAACTCCGCGGCAATTGCCTTTTTGTCGAGAATCTCAGCGATTGTCACAGCGTCCTTCAATCCCTTCATGACGAAGAAGTTGTCCCAGTAGCTGTGCATCGGCTTTGCTGAATATCCCTCATGGCTTATTGACTCAGGCACTATTCCGAAACAGGCTCGCTTCTCGTCTGGCCCATTTCTGTATTCGTCAGTCATTCTCTCATGACGTAGTTTGTTGATGTACTTAACTCCTGCCACGACCTTGTCGAAGTGCTTGGCGAGGAATTTTCTATCCCCTGTGAAACGGTAGTACTTGAGTAACGCGTATATGTACTGTCCAGTGCTGTCGTGCTCGGACACATGGTCGGCTCCTCGCCAATCGACAACGCAAGGAACCTTGCCGCTATCAAACAGGAAGCCGGAATACCAATCAAGAAAGCGGCGTACCTTCTCCGTGTGCCCTGTTCCCAGCAAGGCAGTTGATGTCATTGACCCATCTCGGATCCAGCTTCTTTCGTAGCTTCGAGATCCCGGCTGAATGGCTGCCCCATCGCCATTGATCAAGATGTACGCTTGAGTCGTACGAAACGTATTCAGCAGCCGCTCTGCGGCCTTTGGCAGAGTGAGTTTGGCGTGGTTCAACTCCCTACGCCAGTAGGCAGCACTCGCTGCAATGCGGCTCTTGATCGTCTCGTGCCCATCATGGGAAGCTGTTGGACTTACATGCTGTCCACTCTGTGCATCCCCAAAGGGAATCGCGAGGCCAACTGTCTCTGTCGAGTTTGGTTTGAGATTGAAGTCGTATCGCAGTGCGGCAGAAGCCAATCCATAATCGTCATCTAATGATTGTCGTTCTGGTAGTTGTGATGATAGAAGATACTCCGATATGTCACCCTGGCTGAACGTCGTGCAACCGAAATACGAGGGCTTGTTGCACGACACGATGGTCTTTGAGTCATTAATAAAAACGCAGTTGTTCGAATAGACTATGTCAAAGATTGGTGCAACACCGCCAGTAATATTCAGATCCTGCCAGGGTGGCAGTACTTGGAACGGTCGCACTGCAAGTACTAACGAGCAATCGACATGTTCTTTGCTTGTAAGTTCGTATTGTCCGAGGAGTGTGGAGTGTCCGGTTACGCCATCAGCAGCGGCAGTAATTCGCAGTTCAATATCCCCGTGCTTCCACGTGACACTGGGAATGGGCAGATATCCATCAAGAAGGCTGTGAGAGAGTTTCACATCGGCCCAAGATACCACTCGACCCTGAACAATCAGGAAAGGCTCGATGGAGAAACACCCCTTGTCGACTTCCAGCGATCCCGTTGCTCCCAATAGCGCTTCCCGAGGATCGTCGGCGACACCGATCACTGTCCAAGGAGTTTGCTTGTCGAGAAGGTAACGCGGATATGCTCCAGGGACTGACTCCTTCGCAATTGCCTTGAGTAGTTCGTTCTTAGACTGAGAAAACGAGATATCCTTGATTTCCAGGTTGGCCAGGTGAATCGTGCGTTTGATGGACGCAGCAACTGGGGCGAGTTTCAGGAACCTAGCTTCGCCATCCGGAATGGGAATGTAGTCACGGCCACCGTTCCCACCACACACGGTCCACACAGTTGTCCACCGCTTACCATCGTCCGACAGAGATACAGTGTAGTTAGCAGCGTACTCCTCTTCCTTCCATTCAACGACAAGGCCGCCGAATTCTCTAGTCTGCTGAAAGTCAATATCCAAGCATGCTTCTGCAGCATCATTGCTGACAACCCAAGCAACATCTCCGCGACCTTCAATCGGCAGCATCTCTGCACCAACAGAGCCGCGGCTTACTTTAACTCGTGGCCGACGAGTTGGGGGTTTGACTTCGGGAAGCTCTTCAAACGTGAGCGAATCAATGAGAATCGAGCCCTTGCCGCCTGAGCCCGCAGAGACAGCAAACTCAAGGGCTTCCACATTGGTCATGCGTTGCCCCCCACTCGGTCCCCAGGCAAAGCGAAACTGTCGGGCTTTATACGAGACTGTTTGCCACTTCCTCGGAAAATCATAATCTCGTTGATTGACCCACCACACATCACCGTTGGCACCTAGCAGCTTGAACTCCAAGTTGTTTTTGGGAGTGTCACCCTGCAAGTCAAAGCAGAAACGGTAATTGACCGGCAAATCGAGTTTCAGGGGACGCTGCACTACGCAGTAGCCTGCGCCCCCCTTGAAATCGAAGTCCAATCGGAGACAGGGGCCGTTCTTTCCGACAGCTGATCGAATGTTGGCTTCGACACCCTCCGCCGCAATGACTTTCCACTTCTCTGGATCTTCGAAGGTGTCCAGAGTAGCTGGGTCTGCCAGGGCCATTGATGACGCCAGAAGTGCAAGGGCTAATACAAACGTGATCTTTCCATGCATGACAGGCTCCAGTCTGAGAAGTCCACAATCGCTGGTCAAAGGCATATTTGAAGTTAGGATAGTTGCCTCAATGACCCCAAGTTTCTTGAAAGCGCTTTCAGTACTTTGACGAGTGAGAACTTCAAAGTCAAGGCTGCGGCTCAGAGGGCTTACTCGCCCTGCCATGAATGCCCACTGCGATACAGGCGATCTGTGTGGCTGAAACTCGGTGAGTAACGCTTCTGACGACTATGGCGCGGTAACTTTTGGCAGAACAACCGTACGAGCTCTGATGGAATTGCGAACAATGTCCGGACAATCATCGAAGATCACAGAAACCACAACCCTCCACCGTGAATTAGCGGTTTTGTTGGTCACTATTCTCTCCGCCTCCGCCGGGTGCAGTAGTCACGTTCACAAGACGTTTGATGTTTCTCAATTGCCTGAGATCGAGTTGAAAGTTGGAGTCGTCGAGGTGACTCCGACAACCGGAGTGTGGGAATCTCCTGCATTATCCCCTAACGGACGCCGCTTGGTGGTTCAAAACGAAGTATACACGGATCCTGTATTGCCATATGAGGTCTGTAACATCTGCCTCTTTCAACGTGATAATAGGGGAGAGTGGAGGCCGCTTCCCGACATCGCATGTGGACACTACAGAAAGTGGGGAGGAATGATGGTTTTACCTGTACAGCCCTCCTTTGATCACACGGGAAGCGGCGTGATCATCACACAAATCACGTTCGATAGTCTCTTGAGTATCCCCATGCTTCACACGGTTCACTCCTGGGTGGAGAGGAGATTCATCGAAACACCAGACGTCGAGCGACTTGTTGAGTGCAGAGATTGGGGTCTGAACAAAACGGAGCTGCTGCAGCATGCTCGCCTCTCTCCGGATGGAAGATGGCTTGCCTTCTACACACGCGAGCATCAGAATGACAAGGGCATTTACTTGCTCGATACGAAAACGGGAAAGAAGAGAAGGTTGAGTTGTGAATTAGATAAACACCCAACCTGGTCTGCTGATGGTAGTCGCATCTACTTTCACACGCAGTATGGAGGAAGGCGACGCAGGTTCGAAATCGAAAGTGATGACGTTGAACGATCTGTTATCGGTTATTTCCAATTGCACATGCAAGATGGAGAGCTGATCGCTTATGAACGCATTTCCATGGATGATTTGAATAACGAATACATCTACAACAAGCATCCAGTCGAAGTGCCAGGTACTAGCTTACTGTTTTTTCACGGTCAAGAGAAGCCTGGCGGAAAGAAGCGTCTAATGGTCCGCTTGAACGAACCGAAATCGCAAGTGTTTGTCGTCAAGCCGTTTCTTAATGGCTGTAAACTCAAGGCGGCCAAACACCCCTGCGCCTCTCGGCAACAGAAGGACCTCGTTTTTGTAGCTAAGCAGAGTGGTGAGACAGACTACTGCCACTTGGTTTCCTTGACACTCGATGCTCTGAATAAGGTCGAGCAGGCTGTCGTGGAATCAGGGCGTGGCTTGTCCAGCCACGGCGTCAAACAATGAAAATCCACCGCAGAAAATCGTAGTTCAGACGGCGAACCTGAATAGAGCTTTGTCCAGTTAGGAGCTGATACCTGCACACGGTTTCACGAGGCCTCTCCTAACCAGATTGTGATTGTCTGCTGTTGGGTTTTATTACACTGCAGATTACTGCTCACGTGCCTATCCCTGACGCACGCTTGTCATCGTGTGTGCTGGTTGTAGTTGCTCGGCAGAAGGCTGTCTGGTGCCGAACAGTGCAATACTTTTGATTTGAGCGAATACTTGTTTGTCCTTACGGAGTTTCAGCATCGTGGCTGATTTTCTGGTGAGCCTGCACAAGATCGGCGTGTCACCTCCAATGTCGAGTAGCACGGTCATCGTGGCAGAGTCTTCCCTTGTCAGCTCTTTGATTCTCGCTGGAAGAACATTTAGAATACTAGTATCCACTTGCCGTTTCAACGTAAGGCTGACGTCGCGTGCAAGTATCCTGATGCGCACGGATCGCCCACTGGGAAGAGCCACTCGGGGAATAAGGAACTCTCCTGCCGCAAACTTAAGATGGGTGAGCATGTACTCGTTATCATGCCGCGCCACAACGGCATGCACCACGGACTCGGCATCCGTAGAATGAGCGAGCGGCAAATCGAAACGGCCAAGTAGTTGAGGCAATGGTCCCGCTGCAGTAATACGACCAGCATTCATAAGTACCAAGTGATCAGCGAGTTGAGCGACCTCCTCTAATGAGTGGCTAACATACATAATCGGAGTGGAGAGCTCCCTGTGCAGGTTTTCCAAGAACGGCAGGATCTCCGCCTTACTTTGGGCGTCGAGACTGGCCAGTGGCTCGTCCATCAGTAGTACACTGGGGCTGGTCAGCAGTGACCTGGCGATGGCTACGCGTTGCCTTTCTCCGCCTGAGAGGTTGTCTATTGCTCTATCAACTAGCTTATTCAGTCCAAGCAGTACGACGGCGCTGTCGAATGTCAGTCGGCGCTCACGCCGAGGAATTCGCTTGAGACCGTATTCGAGGTTTTGCCTGACCGTCAGGTGGGTGAACAAGCTGGCCTCCTGAAACACATATCCCAGGGCGCGTTTGTGAGTGGGAATAAAGGTTGAGCCGTTTTGCCATACCACCTCTCCAACTGTTAGATGTCCCAGAGGGTCGTGTTCAAGCCCGGCCAAAGCCCGTAGAAGCGTAGTTTTTCCACAACCGGAAGGGCCGAAAATCCCAGTTATGCCGCGTGCCGGCATGCTTAAGGAGACGTTAAGCGCGAATCCACCTCGTACCAAACTGAATCGAGCATCAATTGTCATGAATGGATTACCCTCGAACGGCGATTAACCGCATGGACTATCAACAAGCTGAGGAATGACATAAGGAGCATTCCACCAGCTAGCCAATGGGCATGAGTATAATCCATGGCTTCGACGTGGTCGTAGACGGCGATGGATAGTACTTGAGTTTTACCAGGAATGTTACCGCCAATCATCAGGACGACCCCGAATTCACCGACTGTGTGGGCGAATCCCAAGACAGCAGCTGTAACGAACCCGGGGCGAGCCAGAGGAATGGCTATGGTGAGAAACCTGTCAAGTGGACATGCTCGTAGAGTGGCCGCTGCCTCCAACGGCCGTTTGCCGATTGACGAAAAGGCATCCTGCAACGGCTGAACGACGAACGGCATGGAGTAGACGATGGAACCCACGACGAGACCGGTGAATGTGAAGGCCAGGTGGTTTAGACCCAGAGCACACAACGTTTCGCCGATGGGACCATGTGGCCCAAGGCCGACAAGTAGATAGAAACCCAGTACAGTCGGCGGAAGAACCAATGGCAGTGCCACGATCGTCTCGATGATACACTTGAAACGCCATCGCGTGCAGGCCAGCCACCAAGCCAGGGGTGTTCCAACTAGAAGAAGAATCAACGTTGTAGTGCTGGCCAACTTGAGCGTTGTCACTATCGCCGAAATATCCGCATCGTTAAGCATTACGGTAATCCGTAACCATAACCACCAATCACTGCGCGGGCCTCGCTCCCGCGCATAAAGTCCAGGAATGCTTTGGCAATTGTATTACTGGTCAGTAGTACTGCCTGCTGCTCCAAAGGATTATAGAGGTTCTGAGGAACCAGCCAGAAAGATCCGCACATCGCGTGCCCGGGACGTTTGATTTGTGAGTAGGCGATGAATCCTAGTTCAGCACTTCGAGATTGAACGAACTGAAAGGCTTGGCTGATAGTCTCTCCACAAATAATCCTCTTCTCTAATGATTGCCAAAGGCCGAGAGATTCGAGTGCCTCTTTAGCAGCCTCTCCGTAAGGAGCTAGTCGTGGGTTGGCAATTGCCAAGTAGTCAAACGTTCCTTGAGCAAGAATCGCACCTTGGGAGTCGATATATCCCTCTTTGGAGCTCCATAACGCCACTTTGCCTATTGCATACGTGAATCTCGTGTTAAGAATGGTCAAGCCATTATCTTCAAGAAGCTTCGGTCTGACTGCATCTGCCGCTAGAAACGCATCAAAAGGAGCCCCATTTGTGATCTGAGCGTAGTGCTTACCCGTAGATCCGAAGCTAAGAGTGACCTCGTGGCCGGTTTGTTTTCTGAAGAGTTCGGCCAGCTCATTCGCGGTTTCCGAGAAGTTGGCGGCAACAGCGATATTCGCTTCTGACGATTCACCGTTTCTCTCGTCGCTGTGTTCGCGCAAGAGGAATATGCATGACACAACTGCAGTGAGGATGACAACGAACGTACCTAGGCAAACGACGATCTTGCTGTGAATGGCACATCACCTCCTTGACTATGGTGTTAGTGGGCTATTATGAAATTTACCAATGAGGAAACCACGTTCTGCACTGTTGAGTAAGCTCGCTCGGGCGGTATTCTTCGGCTTTTTCGATGAGTGTGCTCGGCAGCGGAACCACAGATTGGCCAAACTGATAGTCGTATACGGAATCTCCAAAAGCCCGTCCGATGTAGTTAGCCCAAATATCTCGCCGGTTGAATCCGAATCCGATGCCGAACCAACTACGTACTTCCCCTACTACTTCCCACGCCACACCGTTGAACTCCGAGACAGGTATCAGGCGATCATGGTCATGGAAACGCCACATGGCATGAGCAAAGAAATGGCCTGCTTTGTCGTTCGGTGCCAGCATGCCGGTTTCCGTAAGACCAGTGTTAAACGGGTGCTCCCGAAGAAGTCCTCTATCCACGGCCAACTCGCCGAGCAGATCCAGGGCCTCTTCCTTTGTCTCCGTCAAAGCCAGAGCCTCAAGCCACAAGGCGTCCACCCTTTGCGGCCCCGGTGGTAATGCTGAAAACACCGGATCATGGTGTATATACGCTATGATGCCCGGCCGTTTGGAGTGCGGTGTACAGCCTGCAGTCAGCATACTCGCACACAATATCATTGCCCCACAGGATCGTCTTGTAGCTCTCATGGCTATACCTATAATCATTCGCTAAGGACTTCTTAGCGCTATTCGTCTAAGCGTGACAGTCTACAGGACAAGAACCGGCATGCGAATGACTTCCGCGTGAAATCAGAGATCGATGTTAATCTTGTCGCGGAATGGCGGCGAAAGCGTATTCATGTTTTGCCAGGTGCCATTCCTTTCGTTATGTGGTTTGTTTACCACGAGGATCCACTTCCATTGTGGAACCTGGCGGTCGTCGTCAGTGTTGTCGCTTTGCTACTTGTGATTGCTGTTCAGTATCGGCATGGCATTCGACTTGCGAAGGGTGAGAGTTGGCTGCGAACCTGCGCAACATATGCCGCTGTCCCTGTAGGCTTGTTGGTGATGTTCCCTGCGAGGGCTGAGTACGCTGCCGCTGCTGTCTGCGCGATGGCGTTCGGTGACTCCGCAGCGGCTTTGGGGGGAAGAAGATTCGGTGGGCGTGGGCTTCCATGGAATCCAAACAAGACCTGGGCAGGGACATTCTTCTTCATGGCATTTGCTTTCCCAATGGTGGCAGCTGCGTATTGGGGAGAAGCCAGACCACAGGTGACTTGGGTGATGGCGATATACGCCGGGGCTTGTGCAACAGCCGTGGCGGCGTTTGCCGAATCCCTACAGTCGAGGCTGGACGACAACTTGCGAATCGGCGTTGCCACAGCTCTTGGATTGATGCTCTACGAACAATGGCCCCCATGGCTGCTTGGGCATTGAGTACTACGACGGGCAATGGTTGTCGTCAATTGCCGTATTCCAGAAGTGCGAAGGCGTCAGCTTGTGAATGTCTTGCGATGGGAACATGCTAAGTGAATCCAGACAGCCCGTCGTAGCATTGTTGATACACCGTTTTGGCTAGCAGTGTGAAGAATGTGAGTGAAATCGATAAGTACTCTAGAAAACGGCCAGAGGAGGCTTTGTTCAAGTGCGGTATCTGGACTTTGTTCTCTCCGGTAGATTCTCATTGTTGGACGCTACACTTGGACCAACAACGCTTTGATGACAGATCAACATGAAGTGTAAGTATATCGTTCGCAAGGAATTGGTGGTGCTGGCTCGCGATCGTCGGGCGCTGGCAATCTTGGTCATTATGCCCCTGGTTTTCATTGCGATATTAGGATTTTCAACTGGCCAACTCATTGGCACTCAAAACGATCGGGGAAGACTGTGCATTGCCGTCGTGGATTGTGCAGGAGACGATCTTGCTTCAGAAGTGCTGAAGATGCTTGATGCCAATGCAGGTATCAGGATGGTTTCCGTGGCTCAGGAAGCAGAGGCCAACCGTTTGGTTGACGTCGGAGAGGTAGAGCTGGCCATCATCATTGACGCCTCCTTCTCGGATTCCGTGAGAAGCTTCACTCCCAGACAGTGGATGAAAGCATCGCGTGGGACTGCTGGCACTGATCTGCACAGCTTGGGCATAAGAATATACCATCGCAACGACCGGACAGCCGTGACAGACATTGCAGTACCGTTGATTGAGTTGGCGGTGTTGAAGAGCGCAATAGGCAGAGTAGTAGAAGACGTCTCTCCTGCTGGCGCCTTGTCTGCAGATGGATCAGTGGACGCTGATTTGGGCGAGCACCACCAGTTTGGCGAGGGCATGAGTAAAACGAAGACAGGCGAGGAAACCCGGCCCAACCTCGTTTATCAGATTATCGTGCCCGGATACGCGGTCATGTTTGCCTTCTTCTTGATCAACATCATGGCGCGCTCATTCATTGCCGAACGTCAAGAGGGCACAATGTTGAGACTTGCGGCGGCGCCCCTCAGCGCTGCTCAATTGGTGATGGGAAAAACGGTTCCGTTCCTGTTGATTTCCGTTTTTCAGGGAGTATTGCTCTTTGTCTTTGGCAAGGCTCTGTTCAGTATGTCCTGGGGCCCCTACCCTTGCCTTCTGTTTCCAGTCATATGCTGCACATCAATCGCGGCTACCGGACTGGGGCTTGTAGTGGCCGTGATGGTGCGCACGGATTCGCAAGTATCAGCGTATGGGAACCTCCTAGTCATCACTTTGGCGGGAGTAAGCGGCTGCTTCATGCCTCGTTCATGGCTTCCACCTCTGATGCGTGACGCGAGCCTAGTCACTCCACACTCCTGGTCTCTAATAGCCTTTGATCAGCTATTGGTGAATGCCACCCCCAACATTCCATTGATTGTTGAGAGCTGTTTCGTTCTCTTGGGAATGGGTACAGCTTTTGTCGTGGTTGGATGTTGCCTTCTTAAGCAGTCCTTCAGACTGACACGCGACTGACTGTGACCGACCACTACTTGGTCGACATGTCTGACAAGAAGTTTCCTCAGTGGCTGGTTAGGACTGACTGTCGAGCTTCTAGCATGCGCAGAACGATCTTTGCTGTGTTGTCAGACGCGCCTGTGCGAACAATGGGGTCAATGGTCGCAGCTATATCAAACCTCATTGCCTGGAGCGCACTTTCATTCTCAAGTAGCTCGATTGCTTTTGCAGTGATTGGCTCAGTCGAGCGATAGTACGGCATGAACTCGGGAACCATCTTTCGTCCGGCAAGGATGTTGACCAAACTGAAGAGCTTCGTCTTTATGAGCCAGCGTGCGGCAAGCTCATAAAACAGCCAATTGCTGTTGTACATGACAATCATTGGCACGTGGTAGAAGGCGGTTTCCAGTGTCGCCGTTCCGCTGGCTACCAGCGCAAGGTCCGAGGCCGAGAGGATTGTCCCATTCTGGTCTACATGAAGCGACGCTGAGATATTGGCTCCTTGGAGCATGGGCTCGATGATGGCTTTTGCCTTCTCGTTGGCCGCTGATACACAGAAGTGGGCATTGGGGAACCTGCGCGCAATGGCTTGTGCTACTTGAACTTGGCCAGGGAAGACCTCCGATACAACGTGGCCACGAGAGCCGGGAAGTATGCTGATTATAGGCTTGCCCATGCATCTGAGCTCATCAGTCTTCCGAGGATCGATCTTGCGACCGGACAGACAGTCGAATAGCGGGTGCCCTACGTATTCGGCTTTCAAGCCGTGTTTTGCGAAATACTGCTCCTCAAAGGGCAGTATTACAGCCAGCTGGTCTACCCTGGCGCGCACTCTGCGGATTCTTCCCTCTGCCCAAGCCCAAACTTGCGGGGCAATGTAGTAGAGCACAGGGATCCCGGCGTTGCGCGCATGCTTGGCCACCGGAAGATTGAGAGTGGGCGAATCTACTACTATCGCCAAGTCGAATCGTTCATCACTCAGGCACGCTTTGCATCTCTTCAGTAACTCAAGTGCTCGTGGTATGACTCTTATGACCCCACTAGCCATAGCGGCATGCGTGGTCATGTCGTCAATAGCACGACATCCCGCCTGTTGCATTTTGCTGCCAGCAACACCTACGAACGAGATGCTGGGATCAACGCGATGGATTGCTCGAATGAGGTTCGCTGCGTGAAGATCAGCGCTTTGCTCGGCGGCACTTATGAATACTTTTGCATTCTTGTGCCCGTTTATCGCGTTTTCGGTCATTTCGGGGCGATCACGTTTGAGGTACATGTTTGAACAGGTGAATTAGGACTTTAGCGACCGGTTGGCTGGCATGCAATGGGCGAAGATCTTGGAGTGTGCCCGGCGAGGCCTTGTCTTGATAGGGAACGATGTTATTGTATGTGGTTCTAAGTACATGTGAATTCGCGGAGTTTGTCAGTGTCGTCTTACTTTTTGGAGGTACCCTCTTGTCAGCGGAACTGGTTAAGGAACTTGTAGAATCCGGAATTCACTTTGGGCATCGTGTGAGCAGATGGAATCCGAAGATGAGCCCGTATATTTTCGGGAAACGCAACCTGATTCACATCGTTGATCTTCGAGAGACGGTGAAGGGTTTGCTTCGGGCCAAGAAGTTTATCGCACGAACAGTGGCTCAAGGTGGAGATGTGTTGTTTGTTGGAACAAAGCGTCAGGCTCGCCATGCTGTAGCGGACCATGCCCGGGCATGCCACATGCCTTTTGTCAATGAGCGTTGGCTGGGCGGTACGCTTACCAACTTCCGAACGGTGCGATCCCGTCTGGGTCGGCTTGAAGAGTTGGAAGCTGAAGTGGCGGACGGCACTTTGCAGGAGTACAGCAAGAAGGCTATTGCGACACGTACGCGCGAACGTTTGAAAATACTCAGAAACCTCGATGGTATTCGTACCATGAACAAGCTTCCCTCGGCTCTTGTCGTGATTGATGTGAGCAAGGAACATATTGCAGTCAAGGAAGCGAGGAAGTTGGGTATTCCCACGATCTGCCTTATTGATACCGACTCGGATCCCGATTGGGCCGACATCCCCATTCCTGGAAACGATGACGCAATTCGCTCCATCGATATAGTGCTTAAGCACTGTGCGGATGCCATCGAACAGGGCAAACGTGCTCGACCGGCAAAGGAAGAGAACAAGGACGATCAGGTTCCTCGCAGGCGATCAAAGCGAGTCATGGCTCGCGCAGATGAAGGCGAAGATGTTGCTGCGGTTGGCGTAAGTGCCGGGCAAGAGGAAACATCTGCTGTTGAGCCCGCCTCCTCTCCGGAGACGCCCACTGAGTAAGTCCAGAGCATCGGTATCGGTATTCGAATTATCCGTAATTTGCCGGCGAGCTGTTGCGATGTCTTCTGGCGGTGGCATTGTTGTGGACGCTGGGTGATGCACGCGAATTAGCAAGCTACGCGCCCTTCGGTTCATTGGGGCGCATATGGAGACTTCTAACATGGCGGAATTGAGCGCGGCCAAAGTGATGGCCCTGAGAAAGAAAACTGGATTGCCCATGATGGAGTGCAAGCAGGCACTCACTGAAAACAATGGTGATGAAGCTGCGGCCATTGAGTGGCTGAACAAAAAGCACAAGGGCAAAATGGAATCTCGCAGTGATCGTGAAACTGGCGAAGGTCGCATTGGACTCTTCATCAGCGATGATGGTAAAACCGGCGGTATTGTTGAGCTGCGATGTGAAACTAATCCTGTGGCCAAGAACGATTTGTTCATCAATCTTGCCAATGACATCGCCAAGTACATTGCGCAAGGCGACGAGACCGCACCTGCTGCCGATGCAGTGAAATCTGCAATGGAAGGTCCCATGACCGAGGTGTATGGTCAGTTGCGGGAAACCATGAACGTCGGAACATGCCGTAAATTGACGGGCGATGCTTTAGTTTCTTATGTTCATCATGATGGTAAGAGTGGAGTATTGATTTCCCTGGCTGGTCAGCCAGCAGATGAAGAAGTCGGTAAGAATCTGGCAATGCATGTTACCTTCCACAAACCGATGGCAGTGAATAGAGACGGTGTGCCCGCAGAGCAGGTGGAGAAGGTACGAGCAGAAGCTATTGCTATTGCTAAGGAGGAAGGTAAGCCTGAGGGTGTAATCGACAAGATCGCTGAGGGGAAAGTAAACGCGTTTTATGCCGAGCATGTACTGTTGGAACAAGAGCATGCTCGCAACGACATTTATGGTAAGAAGAAGGTCAAGGACGTGCTTGCCGAGCACGGTATCAAAGATGTGACAGACTTGGCCTTATTGGCCGTGTAACTGCTGCAAGGGAGCCGCAAGGCTCCCTTTTTTTGTGTCCATATACTCTTGCGGACCTGCTGTTGGTCATTGCCAGCGCTCGTTCGTGGAGGAAAGGGAGCGATAGGCGGGCAATATGAAGTACAAACGTGTCCTACTAAAGATAAGTGGTGAGGGTCTCTGTCGCCCAGGTGGTTTTGGAATCGATGGCGAAGAGCTAAAGAGGATCGGTTCGGAAATCAAATCCGTTCGAGACTTGGGTGGTGAGGTAGCCGTAGTTGTCGGTGGAGGCAACATAATCCGCGGTTCGCAGATAGCTCGAACTTCAGATATCGAGGAGGTCACTGGCCACTATATGGGAATGCTGGGGACTGTGATAAACGCTCTGGCTATCCAAGACATCCTCGAGACGTTGGGTGTTCAGACGCGCGTTCAAAGCGCCGTGGCTGTCGACCGCGTCTGTGAAAAGTTCATTCGTCGCCGCGCTGTTCGGCACTTAGAGAAAGGGCGGGTCGTTGTCTTTGCCGGCGGTACAGGTAATCCTTTTGTTACGACCGACACGGGCGCTGCCTTGAGAGCATCTGAGATCGGGGCTGATGTCCTCCTGAAGGCAACGAAAGTTGAGGGTGTCTATGATAGTGATCCGGAAACCAATGAGGAGGCCAAGCTTTTCAGTCACCTCTCTTACAACGCCGTGATCGATGCTCGGCTGAAGGTCATGGATGTGAGTGCAATAGACATGTGCCAGCAAAATAGCGTTCCAATCATAGTCTTCAACCTGAAGAAGGCTGGAAACATGCGTGACGTTGTCCTTGGAAAACCGATTGGTACACTAGTAGACGGTGAGGGGGACTCTTCGGTATAGTTTGGACTGCTTTGTCGAGAAGAGGTTATGAGCACATACGAGAACAGTGGTAAGCAGGCGATGGAGAAAGTCCTGGAGTATCTCAAGGACGAACTGAAGGGCGTTCGAACCGGGAGAGCGACACCCGGCTTGGTGGAGCACGTAAAGATAGATGTGCCTAGTTACGGGAGCACTATGGAATTGCGCGAGCTTGCGAGCATTACGGCTCCTGAGCCTTCCACCTTGGTTGTTAAACCATTTGACCCGACGACTACAAAAGACATCGAAAAGGGCATCCTCGCTTCCGATGTAGGTATTACCCCTTCGTCTGACGGAAAAGTGATACGGTTACCTGTTCCCGCCCTGTCAGGGGAGGTTCGCAAGCAACTGATCAACCGCGTCAAGAAGATGGCAGAGGAGCAGAAGGTGGCGTTGAGAAACGTTCGCCGTGACCTGAATAAGAAAATCGATGCTGACAAAAAGGCATCTACCATAACAGAGGACGATGCCGAAGACGCCAAGGATGCGATTCAGAAGCTGATCAAGGCCAATGAGGATGAGATCGATAAGCTTGCTGGAGCCAAGTCTAAGGAGATTGATGAGGGATAGTTCATAAGGTGCACCCTCTTCCTCTTATTCAGAGATAACGAAATAACCTTATACAGCGCGAGTGGCGGAATTGGCAGACGCGCAGGATTTAGGTTCCTGTACCTAACGGTGTCCCGGTTCGACTCCGGGCTCGCGCATTTCTCACTATTAACATCCACGTTTTACTCTTCTGTTGCCCGGATTCCTGGGCACTGGCTTTACTGGATTGCAGTGTCGGGGGCAGCCCCGCTTCCTCAACGTTGTCAACCGTGGCGACAAACCGGCGTTTATCCGCAGCCGTTACACTCCCGCGGGTTGTGCCAAGCATGGATTCTGTGGACATAATCGCTTGTGAGCTGGTGACAAGTACATCAGAAAGGCGACCGAATCATCGTTATCGCAATGGAAAACCGTCGAAAATGGGGCACAGGACGCGCGAGTCGGTACATTTGAGCGTTCATTTGGTGCCGGCCAGTGGTTTCAACCGCTGAAGAATGCCGCTGGAGCCGCGAAAGAGGACGCGAAATGTCGTCTCGCGCACCCTAAATACTGCCTTGCGCAGCTACAAAGCACTCCAATGCACTGTCAAAGCAGGCCTACTGCTATCAAAAACAGGAGTAATTGTCGAGGAAGTATAGTGTAAAACCACAATATCCGGACGCTGGTTTAGGTAAAAACAATATGGATAACGAGCGATGTTTTCTTGTGGTTTATTGGTATTAGAGTATTGTTGTCTGCTGCAAACTTCAGCTATGCGATTGCGCCTGCTAACGATCCAGGATTGCAGGACGTTTTTCAGTCAAAATGGCGGTGTTATCTATTGATTGATGATGAGCGAGCAGTGCGTCTGTTTTGTGTCAAAAAGGGTGCAACCATCGTTGTGTTGTCTGCTCCGGGTGTCTCATTGAGTCGATGATCTTGGTTGGTGGCGCTGGCTCGATTGCCTGTCTGGTGGGCACGCCCAGGTTGGTGTTCACAATCACTGCGCATGTGGGTAAATAGTAATGGTCAGCTGCCAAGAATAAGCTAATCCGGAACAGTGCTTATGCAGATTGCAGATAACTCAATCGAAGAAATGGAATCGCTTCGCAGCAGGGTCGCGGAGTTGGAATCAACTAACGCGCAGCTGCAGTCTGAAGTTGAAGAGTCTCGGCATATGGCTCGGATGGTGAGTGATGCCGGCGACTTCTACGCCTGTTTTCTTCCCGACGGGCGGTTGACCTCTGTGAACGCACCCGGTCGTGCGCTCTTGGGATGGCCGGCATCGGAGGGTGTTGAAGGAAAGAAGGTACTCGATGTCTATCCACGCTGGGTATGGCAGATGGTCAAGGATGAGGGAATGCCATCTGCGATAGAGCAGGGTGTGTGGAGAGGAAAGGGAGCGATCCTTGATGCTGGTGGCAACGAGGTGAGCGTCTCTCAAGTGGTCATGGCTCACAGAGATGCCGAGGGGGATGTCCGCTTTTTCTCTGTACTTATGCGCGACTTGACGTCTTGTCGGCATACGAAGGAGGCTGTGTGTAGGGCTCATGAGCGGCTTGCCGATGCGAATGCAGTTCTGGAACGAGAGATAAATCAGCGAGAGAGGACGGAACGTGTACTGCAAGCGGCGTTGGATTTGAATCAGTTGGCCAGCGAGGTTTCTCCTGAGGATGTAATAAACGCAGCTCTTGAGGAGGGAGTACGGATTACAGGGAGTACCATTGGTTACTTTCACTTTGTGAGTTCCAATCAGCAGGCCATCATTCTGAAGACTTGGTCCAGAGACACGGTCAAGGATTGTTCTGTGCCAGATCTGAGCAAACATTATCCGCTGGAGAAGGCTGGGGTGTGGGCGGATTGTGTGCGCACTGGCAAGCCAACAATGCATAACGACTATGCACATGATCCGAACAGGAAAGGCCTACCGAAGGGGCACATATCGGTGCATCGCCATTTGGGGGTGCCGATTCTGGAGGGCGGTGAAGTTGTCGCAGTCATAGGCGTAGGCAATCGTCTTAAGCCATACACTGCCATGCAGGTTGCGCAGCTTCATCTTCTGGCGGAAAACGCGTGGCTGATAGTTCAAAGAAGAAACGCAGAGGTCGATTTGCTCGAAAGGAAGAATCAGTTGGAGAGGCAGGCCGACCACCTCGAAAGAGCAAACACCAAGCTTAAAGAAATGGACAGGCTCAAGTCCATGTTTATAGCTTCCATGTCTCATGAGTTGCGATCACCGTTGAATTCCATAATAGGGTTTACCAGGATAGTATTGAAGGGTATGTCGGGGGAACTGAATGATACTCAACGTGACCAGCTTGGACGAGCACATTCGGCAGCAAATCACTTGTTGAACCTGATCTCGGACATAATTGACATATCCAAGATTGAGGCTGGGCGTGTTGACGCGAATCCTGTCGAGTTCACGCTGGCTGGGATGGTGACGGACGCCGTGGAGAGCATTCGCCCCCTGGCGGAGAGCAAAGGTCTCTCGCTTAGCGTGGATGTCCCCTCGGGAGTTACGTTGCAGACTGATCAGCGGCGGCTGTTTCAGTGTCTTATTAATCTTCTGAGCAACGCAGTCAAGTACTCCGAGAGCGGGACAATAGCCATATCGGGGAGACAGTTTGGATCTGAGGTGGCTATTTCGGTGGCGGATACGGGGATCGGGATTGCGGATGATGATCTGCCACGAGTCTTTGATGCCTTTGAGCGTCTCGATTCCCACCTGCGAGTCAGTGCCGGCGGAGTCGGCCTTGGTCTGTACATCACTCGCAAGATGATTCGCGATTTGCTCAAGGGCGAAGTCACCGCCAGCAGCGAGCGTGGCGTTGGGAGCACTTTCACCATTACGATTCCACTCGACCTCGGCGAAGTAGGCGACAGGGAGGAAAGGGGCTGTGCTGTATGAACGCGCGAGTTTTAGTGATTGAAGACAATGATGACAACATGGAGCTCACATGCTTCATTCTGAATGCAGAAGGATATGACACAATCAGGGCAGACACCGGACGTGCAGGGTGCGCGGCGGCTTTGCAGCAACTGCCTGATTTCATTGTTCTGGACATTCAGCTGCCGGACATGAATGGGCTGGATGTGGTTAATACCATTCGCGGTGCAGAACAAACACGCCATATCCCGGTAATTGCGATGACGTCATATGCTATGAGTGGCGACAGAGAGCGGATGCTCGGTGCCGGATGCAACGGCTACATAGAGAAACCCATAGACCCGGACACGGTTGTTTCGCAGATGCAGAAGTTCATTGCGGAAGCGGGCATATAGAGTGAGCTTTGCTTGGGGGGCATCGCTCATTGATATGTTTTTCTCAAGCACCAATGGCGATTCGACGCGGCGAGTTCCTTTCAGGCACTATAATCAAGGACAATTGCGCAACGCTGTCACATTGGTATGAGATGTGACAGCAGTTTTGAGTTGACAGAGCCGAGCTGAATACGCTGCCAACACTGCGGTGTGGCCGATTCTTAAACCATCGCTGCACAAACGATCATCAATCCGAGTTTGAAGCGCTATCAGTTGTAGACTTTTTACCTCCTTTGACGCTTCGGCAGATCAAGAAAACAAGGAAGATTGTACCAAGCCCGATTAGGGGAAGATTCTGCCCTAGAAATGGTTCGGTGGAGGGACAATCAACACCGGTCACGGTCAACTCACTACCGTCATTGAATCCGATGACCACGGTCTTCTTGAGTACCTTGCCGCCTCTGTTGGGATCCCAAAGGGTGAAGACTTTCGTCTGGCCTTTGTGAATGGCATTTGTTGTCAGGTCGGTTTCGTAACGAATCGTACCTGGCCGGAACAGTTGGTTTTCTTCAACTGCTTGGTTGAGGTGTTTTGCTATCCATCCTGGAGGAGGTGTGACTTTCCGGCCTCCTGAGTGGGTAACTTGAAATGAAGTTATCGGCTTGCTGCCGTTGTTGGTTATTCTCCACGTGAACTCAGACGGGGTCTCTCGAGTTCCTACTACAGTCACTGTTGGCGGGGTATCTGCATGAGTTGAAACGATCGCCGTTAATAGCAGTGTCACCGAGAGGGCAGTAGCATGAGGTACGTTCATTTTCGGCTTCCTGTGAGACCATTTGAAGGTGAATCGTGTAGCATGTCCCTAGTATAGGCCAGGAGCGGGCGGAGGCACAACTGCCGAGAGATGGATGAATCGCTGTTGCTGAGTGAGGCCGGTGGTCGGCGAGGCTGTATAACATCCTGAAGGCTGATGGTTGAAAGCATCGACGTAGATTGTTTCGCTGGCGACTAAACATATCGACGACTGTGGACGTCCAACAAATGACTGCCGCGATGAACGGATCGGATGCGCCGCCTATGAGATTTCGAGGGACAGACTCAGACATGACGAGGTGTGTGAGTGACTCGGTGAATGTGATAGAGGGTCTTGGTGACGATAGACAGTCGTTGGTTAAGCTCGCCTATCGTTTCTGCTGGAACATGGATGATGCGGAAGACGCTGTGCAAAACGCTTTGGTTTTGGCGGTTGGGCGTCAGGACCAGCTTAGGAGCAGGGATCGGCTTTGGTCGTGGCTTCGTTCAATCGTCGTCCGACAATGTCAGGAGATACACAGGCGCAAGAAAAGGAAGCGAAGGAATGAAGAGGAGCTTAGAACACAGGCACACGCTAATGGGCAGACACTGGTCACAGATGAATTGGGGCAACAGGAATTGGACGAACTGCTCCGAAGTCTGATTAATGAACTGCCTGCGCGCCAGAGAACAGCTATCACACTGAGGCACCTTGAGGGCATGGAATACGTAGGAATCGCAGAAACGTTAGGACTAAGTGAATCGACAGTCAGGGTGCATGTGCGAAACGCCAGGGAGAGTCTACGGAGGCAATTGGTGATGAAAGTTCCGGACTTGTCTGACTTGAAGAGATGAGGTTGTTATGAACTGCGAGCATGCCAAGGAGTTGTGTCGCGCACGATGTGACGGCGAGACCACGGATGTGGAGGAAAGCCAGCTAAATAGCCATCTCGATAGTTGTTCCGATTGCCGCCGTTACGATCTGCAGATGAAGGTGATGATAAGCAGTTTGGATCGTCTGCGCGAAGCAAGCGAGCGAGTTTTTGTCGACATCGCTGATCGTAGTTCTGCGCCATGTGTTGCTAGACGGCCCAGACTTTGGATGCCGCGGTATGTAGGCGGTCTGGCCGCTGTATTGTTGCTCGCAGTTTCTGTAGGTGTTTATCGTAATAAGTTCGAACACTCATCGAGAGATCAATGTCCAGTGTCGGTGATGAGCGATTCTTCGTTTGATTCACTGCAATCGGTTGCCGAACCTGCGATGGTGGATTTACGTCTTATTGGTAAAAGTAACGAGGAGTACATATCAGTTCCTCAAGAAAGTAGCCAGAACGGCGTGCACATGTTTGTTCTTGTAAAAACAATAGCTGCCGCAAGCGAGTAATCCTTATTCTGTCATAGGAGCCAAGATCAATGAACATAAGAAGCGGATTAGTGGTTGTTATCGTAATGTCCCTGTTGATGCTGCCGACTACTTTTGCTGTAGCCGATGCAACGAATACACAAGCTACTGGCGCGATGGACAACTCGGTCAAACCTGAGCCACAGGAGACGAAGGTTTTCAGGTTGCAGCATGCGGATGCAAACGATGCGGCAAAATCGATTATGAGGGTGTTGGATTGCCGGGTAGGTGTGGATGAGCGAACGAACGTTGTCGTGCTGTCCGGGGATAGTGCAGAAATCCATCGAGCAGCGGACCTGCTGCAACAGCTTGATGTCCCTTCTGGCGAGGGAACTCAGTCAGCGATGATAAGGGTCGGGCATGATTCTCCTGGTGAGTTGATGTCCATGATTCATACACTCGTATCTCCCCAGACGAGAATTGCTTTCGACCGGGAGTCTGACTTGCTCGTAGTGCGCGGGCAGGCAAAGGACCTTGATGAGGTCAGGAAGTTGGTGGATGTGTTACAGCAAACGGATGAAGATGATGAGCCGCACGTTACAGAATCCCTGCAGGTTAGGTACTACTTCATTCAGGCGCAATACGATCCTGATAGTGGAGAAGCTGGCGGCGTTCTCCCTGAGCAACTTTCTAAGGTAGCCAAGGTCTTGCCGGAGGTCGGCTTGCACAACCCCACTCTTCTTGCATCAATGATAGTGCACGTTGAGAGTGATGCGCTGTTCAACATGTCCGGATCGGTAGGTCAGTACGAGGGGCATATCGACATAAATGTGGAAGGAATCGCAACTCTTCAGGGAGAGAATCGAGCTCTACTGGAGACCGATGTGAAGATGGCAAGATTCTCTGTGAAACGCCAACAGTCGCCATTACTTCAGTCTAGTTCTGAGTTCACGACGCCCATTGGCGATTTTGTGGTGCTGACTGCCTCACCGGCGTCAACGGACGAGGGTGACGCCATCGCCCTGGTGTTGCAGATCGTGCGAGTGAACTGAGTGGTTTGTATCTGTAGTTAAGGAGTGCAGGTCCTGTTTGGTGGCCTTGTCACAGTCGTATCGTCTACCTATACTCGCTTACCTTGGTGGTAGTTGAGTACCAAGAGGCTTTGTTTAACTTGTCGAGGAGGTTGGGTCTGTGACTGAGATTAAGGCAACGAATATCACTAGGCATGAAGGGCATGTTAGTCGTCAAGAGCGAGAGAAGCTGCTCAAGCAGAGGGGTTGCCTGATCTGGTTCACAGGGCTTAGTGGCTCAGGTAAGAGCACTATCGCCTACACCGTTGAACACGAGCTGGTTCGAGAGGGACACTTAGCCTACGTTCTTGATGGCGACAACATTCGGCATGGTTTGAACAAGAACCTTGGGTTCAGTGCAGAAGATCGGGCGGAGAACATTCGTCGCATAGGCGAGGTCGGCAAGCTTTTTGTTGATACAGGGATAATCACGCTAACGGCATTCATTAGCCCGTACATATCAGATCGGGACGCCAACAGAGCCCTCCTTGAGGCCGGGGAGTTCATAGAAGTGTATGTGGATGTGCCGCTGGACATCTGCGAGCAGAGAGACCCGAAAGGACTTTACAAAAAGGCCCGAGCAGGAGAGATCAAAGGTTTTACCGGTATCGATGATCCGTATGAGGCGCCAGTTAACCCTGAACTGGTTATTAAGAACGGCGAGTGTACTCCCCAGGAAGCGGCCGCACAGGTAATTAACTATCTAAGCGACAAGGGTTGGCTAAAGACTGCATAGTATTGCTATTGCTGTATGATTGTTCAGAAGCCTGATCGGCCTAGCGGCGGTCAGGCTTCTTTGTTTGGCAAAGTGGCTGCTTGTTAATCAGCATTTGTGCATGCGTGTTATTGGGATTCAGGAAGATGTCTCATACAGGCGCAAAAGAGAGGATTCGAGCTCGCCGTAACCCGAATCCTTCTTATCAGGCTGGCTACCCGTTTGGGTAGAGACCCACAGCCTCATGACTGTCTATCGTCTCGCTTGTGTGGGCACTTGAGAGAAGCCGGAGGAAGGAGTCGGTGATGCATGGTCCTTGTTGATCACATTTTGAAACCATGTCTGCTGCCTTCCTTTTCGGACTATTGGCACTCGTTATTAGGGCAAATGAGTGGTATGTTGTGATTCATGAAGACACCTGCTTGGGAGACTATTTCACTGACGGTGTTGCTGGTGATTGTCGGTCTTCGTCCGCTAATTGCAGAGTCCTTTCATACGGAAGAGACTTTGATGGTGGTTTCCATGGACGAGGTAAAGGATCCCTGGGCATCGGTCTCACTTCTAATCAACCTAACAATTGTAGTTGTTGCAGCCACGGTTACATGGCGAAGTGTCCGGCGTGCGCGCGGATTCTCTCGAGGCGGCTGCCTCGGGCCGGGTTTTCTAATACTATGCATTGCTTCAGTGATCTCTGTGTGGGGCGCGGACGATGTGCGTCCAGCACTAAATGCCACGATTGACCTTCTGGGCTCGTTTGCCCTATGTATAGCTCTTGTACAACTGTTGAATGATCAGAGAGCGAAGCTGGCCATCTGTGTGATAGTCGCGTCAGGGGTTGCTTCCGCTGTGGCCTGTGCAGAGCAAAGTTTCTTGAGTTTTGGTGAAACGGAGCGATGGTATCATGAGTTGTGCCAGCACTCGATTTACGGCGCTGATAGCCTGTTTTCGTCGCCCCACATGCGGCAGCTATTCGAGAATCGCATGTATTCTCGAGAAGCGACGGCGTATTTTTCGCACAGCAACGTGGCGGGCGCGTATCTTCTGATCCCTGCATTCTGTGCCATCGGTGCATTCCGCAAGGCGATGGGGGCAAGGAGCTCTTCTCAGCTGATAGTTGCGGTTATGGTGGTGATGCTGCTTTGTTGGGCCGTATGGTCGACCAAAGGCATGGGTACGCTCGTTGCTGGTATTGCAGGCTGTGCCATATTGGTGTTTCTCAATTTGCTCTCGTCTTTCTGCTGCAATCGGAAGAAGCTTCTATTCTGCTCAGCGTGGCTGCTGGTTGTTTTGAGTGTGGCATGTTTCATTGTTTGCGGGATCATGGGTGATGGTTTTGCCAATCCATCGCTTGATTTCAGGTGGGATTACTGGACCAGCTCATTGAGGATGTTTCAAGCAAGCTGGACTACAGGTGTCGGTGCTGAGAACTTTGGTGATCATTACTTGTCGTACAAGCCGATTACCAGCCCCGAGGAAGTTAAGAACCCACACAACTTCATTGTTCAGTTTGCCACTGAGTACGGAGCATTGGGGCTTACAGGTGCACTTGTATTGCTGGTAACAGTTTCGCATCGTTTAATCGTCAGAGGTGTTGACTATACTGAGAAGGTGATAAGCGAGCCTAGGCCTCAGAGCACCATCTTCAAATGGGCGATTGTGGTATTTGTGTTGATTTTCGGCGTGCGAACGCAGTTACTTCCTAGTCGGAACATCGACTATATCATTTGGTCAACGTTTATTGCTGCAGGACCATGGATTGTTGGGTTTGTGGCTATATGGTCGATTGTCTACTATCCACGCGGCCATTCGTATATTCTGACGGCAACTGCAGTTGGGCTGATTATCTTTCTCCTGCAGGATACGATCAACTTCGCGTTGTTTGTGCCAGGATCACGAACGACTTTCTTTGCGGCTCTTGCCATTGTAATCTCCGGTGCCAGGGAAGAAGGAGTTGTGAGAGAAAGGCAACTGGCTGGACGTGTGCTGGAGTGGCTGCAGCCGTTTCTCATAGGTTTGATCCTGCTGGTGACTGTAGTGGTTTCTGTAACTCAAGTGAGGGCGGAGCGGTCGCTTCGATGTGCGAGGAATGTTCGTCAGTTGGTCGTCGAACCGTTTGGTGAACACCCAGCATTGGCCATGTACAAAAAGGCCATTGCCCGCGATACTCTTGATGCCACAGCCGCTAAGGAATGCGGGCGCTGGTTACTGAGTGTTGCTCGAAACACGCCGAATCTCACTGCGGCAATCAACATCGCCAGAGCCGCCTCTTCAACTGTGGAGGTTGCAATCACTCGTTCGCCAACAAGCTACGGATCGTGGCGTTTGCAGGCGGTAATTCAGAGGTTTTTGGGCACACTGACTGAGGACAAAGACGGCTATGTGCGAGCGGTCGAGGCGCTGGAGCATGCGCTCAAGCTGTACCCGGAAAACCCAACCTGCTTGATAGACTACGGTGATTGTCTGGCTGAACTTGGGGGAGCAGAAGCGATGGGTAAGGCTGCTGCTGCGTGGAAGCGAGCTTTGGTGCTGGACGACTTGAGGCCGGAGTGGGAGGTTTACAGGCGACTTAGTCCTGAAGCGCGAAACGCGGTGGTTGAGCGATTGAAAGGTGTGCGGTACGACGTGGCGAATCCTGATCCGTAGGGGGATGGGTACGACTATTGACCGAGCGCGAGTGCCTGCAAGGTTGACCCATCTCCAAGCGGTGGATGGGGTAGCACTGGTTACGAGGATAGGATTTGTTCAGGCAACCCATGTTTGCAGATTCAAGTAATAGACCGACAGAAGAAGAGCTGCTGACTTGTCAGCATGTTCAGATGGATGAGCTTGATCATCCATATACACTTACTGACTTGGTGGATCCAGAATCGATTGAACGGTTGGCTGGAGTCATTTCACGGCTCTGCAAGTGTCGCATAAGCATCTGCAATGTTGAAGCTGTTGTAGGCAGTGGGTTGGCTGAAGAGACAGGATTGTATCACGATTCTCTGATTGACTGTGACAGTCGAGTTGTAGGTAAGGTTTCTATTGAGAGAACAAAGGTCAACGAATCGGCTCTTGAACTTGTCGATCTTGTTGCAGACATTTTGGCTACGCTGTGTCGACAGCGTCTTGGCATACGGCGGCGAGTGAGCGAGCTGACAGCGGTTTACGATTTGGGAGGTCTGTTTGCGGGGAACGAAGATTTAGGGTCCATACTCAATATCGCGGCAAAGAGAATTTGTGATGTGATGAATGTCAAAGCCGCCAGTATCCGGCTGCTGGATACTGCGACGGGTGAGTTGGTCTTGTCGGGGGTGTACAACCTATCGACGGATTACTTGAGCAAGGGCCGAATCATGCTCGACGACAATCCGATCGACAAAACAGCTTTTTGTGGCGAGGTTGTTTACATAGAGGACGCGCGAACGGATGAGCGCGTCAAATTCCGTGAGCATTCGAGACGCGAGGGGTTGGTCAGCGGTCTTGCATGCCCAATGACGTACCGGGGCAGCACGGTTGGCATTCTGAGAATATACACGGCGGCAGTTCAGCGGTTCAGTAGCTTCGAAGTGGATCTTCTAAGATCCGTCGCAAGTCAGGCATGCGGTGCCATTGTCCACTCTCGTCTGTTCAACGAAGCTCGGGAGGCGGAGCAACAGGCTAGACAGTTGAAGTACGCGGGCCAGGTGCAGAGACGCATGATCCCCGCCGAACCGCCGAAGCATGATCGGATCAGTTTTGGCCAAGTGTACATGCCGACGCTGCAAGTTGGCGGCGATTTTTTCGATTTCCTCTCTTTGCCGGAGGGAAATGTCGGGCTGGCAATTGCGGATGTTGTCGGCAAGGGTGTGCCAGGATCACTCATGATGGCTTCGGTTCGTTCTGCTTTGCGCGCTCATGCCCGCAGTATCTTCAACATCGACGAGATAATCAGCCAAGTAAATCAACATCTATGTCGTGACACACTGATGTCCGAGTTTGCCACCTTGATCTATGGTGTTTTCTCTCCACGCGGATCACGGTTCACATATAGCAATGCAGGGCATAATCCCCCGCTTTTGCTGAGAGGAAATCAGTTCACTGCCTTGAGTACCGGTGGAATGGTCATTGGGGTATTGCCTGATGCATCGTTTGATCGCGATGTCTTGGAGCTGGAATCGGGAGATATTCTTGTTTTCTATACTGATGGAGTTACCGAGACCTTGGATTACCATGATGACCTCTATGGCATTGATCGATTCAAGCAGTCGATTCTCAGGCATCGCGAAGAGACAGCAAACACCATGGCCAATCAGTTGTTATGGGATGTGAGGCGCTTCGCTGGCCTGAGCCAGCAGACAGATGACATTACACTTGTTGTCGCCAAGGTTCACTAGAGCAAGCTTTATCCAGGTGTAGCGGCTGAACACGTCGTTGGAGGAGTTTGGCGTTCCTTCTGGCAGGCTGTGGCCAGAGGCTAATCTAGGGTAAAGCCCCCTGTTTAATGGTGCTTGGATGGGTGTTGCCACTGCCGTTCATTCGCCGGTTTAACTGAACCGAGTGCCTCCAATAACGGGCTTACCGTAAGCACTAGCGTCGTTTTAGGACGATTATGGACATGCTTGTAAGGTGGGGACGGAAACAGAAGATGGCAATGTATGGGTGCGTCTGGTAAAAACATATTAACTTAAGAATTCATCGTGCCGAGAATACATGTACAAGTGACTGGAGAACTCTTGTCGGGGCAGACAGTCGCTTTCGCCAACACGGTAGCATCGGGGCGCAATTGTTGAAGTGCGCCGGGTGCGCAGTCCGCGATTCGTTGTGTGTGCAGTCTAGTCAGAAGGTCGGGGAGCACACTGGACTTGATTGCAGTCAACGGTGTAGGGAATCGCGCGCTGCGAATGCTTCGTTGGTCCTTACTGTCGAGGTTAGCTGAAATGCTCCGAAAAATCCCAGTACTTCTCGTCGATGAAATGCCTGTCTGTGAGCAGGTGAAGAGTGTATTTACAGATTCTCGTTTTGAATTGCACTGTTTCCCAAGCGCAGATGCCGCTCGTGATGGGTTGAATGCTTCGCGCTACGAGATCGCGGTTATTGATTTGCGCGCTACAACGAGCGACGGTGCCTGCCTCATCGAGCAAATCATCGATGCTATTCCGAAGATCCGTTGTATTGCAGTAGTTGAACGACCAGACATTGCCTCAGTGCAACAGGCTATGAAGCTCGGTTGTAAGAGCTACCTTGCTAAGCCGGTGTCGCCGGAGGCGGTATTCAACGCGGTGAAGGATGTTGCACAGAGCTGTGCGCTACTTACTCTCAGCGAGCGAGAGGTTCAACTTCGCCTGTCGCGGCTGCTGCGTGCTCGTCGGTTACGGCAAGAGCTCACTCTGACAGAGATGGCCAACCGGATCGGTTTGTCCAAGGCACAGCTATCTCAGATTGAGTTGGGCAAGAGCTGGCCAAGTTTCCCCACTCTCAAGCGGATTTCGGATGAGCTGGACCAGCCGTTTTCCGAGCTGTTTAAGGCTGTCGAAACGGCGTCCTCCTGACTTTCCTGGGCTGACGAATCTGTATTATTAACGCGTATCGCAACACCGTCAGGGATCATCAACTCCGGCGGTGTTTCTTCTTGCGCCTGCCGGCTGAACGATCATTGTGGCATCAATAGGTATCGGACTGAAAACGGTGCCTATAGCGTTGTAAGTCCAAGCGTAGCGTCAAAACCCCGGAATCTATCGGAGGAAACAGACTTTCAAACGCTACACTTGGATAGAGCTTGCTCTGGCCGCGGTCCGGTTCCCTTTACATTCGGCTGCCCTAATCACTAAACTAGGTTAGTTGCATAACCAGACAGGGGAAGAGAAGGAATGAGTATTTACTCGACTAGTCGTAGCGTATTAACCGTTGTGCTTGCCCTGGCGTTTGCCGGTGCCGCGGTTGGTCAGGATCTCGAAGACGAGATCTTCTATCACTTCATGCCCATCGCCTGGCGCGATTCTGACAATGACACGTATCGGTATGGTGACTTTGTCGGCATGACGGCGTCATTGGACTATCTTGAGTATCTTGGCATTACGGCAGTTTGGATGAACCCAATCTTCCCTTCGCCGGCCTATCATGGATATCAACACGGTTCGGCAGATCAGTTGAATTACTTGTTCGGGGACGAGGCTGATTTCACTAACTTTGTTTTACAGGCACACGCTCGCGGCATCAAGGTTTTCCTCGACTTTGTCGTATACGGTATAAACCAAGATTCGATTTGGTTTGAGGACGCATACGGTAATCCGGGTAGTCTTTATGATGACTGGCTGGCCTTTGATGATTATTACAATACGAGCTATCTCGGTAGCAACTACACTACTTGGAACGGCGATTCTGTCGGATTCATCCACTGGAACCTCAACAATTCGGACCCGGTGAACTTGGTGACGAACTGGGCACAATACTGGCTTGATCCGAACAGTGACGGTGATTTCACCGATGGCGTGGATGGATATCGCCTGGACCACGTATGGTATGAGTATGAGACGGGACCTAATGGATGGGGCTATAATATAAACGATTTCTGGGTTCCCTGGAAACAGGCTCTGCAATCCGTGAATCCGGATGTGGTCACATTTGCGGAACAGCGTGATTGGGGAAGCTATGGCGTTGAACTTCTTCCGGCGTTTGACGCTACTATGACCAAGCCGTTCGAGTTTTCCGCAAGAGATGCGTTGGAGAATGAGTACGCTGCACCTCTATATACACAGATGGCTGCAACGTGTGCAGCTCTTCCAGAGGGAAAAACATATGTAGGCATAATTGGTGATCACGATGTTGATCGCTTGAGTTCGGTAATCGGTGATGATTTCGATAAGGCGCGGGCTGCCGCCGCCGTGCTGCTGACTCAGCCGTTTTCGCCAATCATTTACTTCGGCGACGAGATTGGCATGCTTGGTTATCGCACATCGTCGTGCGGTACTGACTCCAACGACATTCCTGTTCGCGAACCTTTCAAGTGGAATGCGGTTTCCGGCTATCCGATGAGCAACTACATAGCCGAGGACCAGTGTTCTTTAGTGCCCTACTCTCAGGACAACGATGGGCGTAGTGTTGAAGAACAGATCGGAGTAGCAGGCTCACCCTTAGAGAACTACCGCTATCTCATACAATTGCGCAAAGATAATGTTGCTTTACGCCGTGGCTCTTACCATCCCATTCTGAACAACAGGGAGCCTGTATGGGCATTTCTTCGCAAGCATGACGAGCAAACGCTCATAGTAGTCATCAATCTGAGTGATCGAGCTCTGTATGTCGATTTAGACATGAGTGAGTTTTCTCTATCTGCAGGGTCAACGTCGCCTGTCAATATTGTGACTGGTGTTGTCTATCCGGCAATTACGGAAGAGAACAAAGGGGCGTACAGGGTCGGCGTGGCTTCATACGGATACTTCATTGCTGAAGTCGATTTGGAGCCTCCGGTGATTCCGGTTCAATGGGATGCCGATGGCCTGGGAATTTCACAAGATTTTGGTCCGCCCTATCTTGTGGCGACTCAAAATAATGCGACAGGGTTTGGGGACAACGAATCGGAGATCAATCAGCTTTTCATACGGCCGCAAGTCTCTACGCTGGAAATAGGCATTACCGGGAATCTGGAGATGAACTACACAGGTTTGGTTATGCTCTTTGACACGAGGGCGGGTGGCCAGAGTACACTAAGTCTGGGTGGCTTCAGCCCCCCGCCGGGAGGCCCGGAGTATCTTACGGGTCTGCAATTCGATGCTGGTTTTGAGCCGGATTATATGCTGTTCGTCAACGGATCGGGCTCTACATATTGGGTTGACCAGTTAGAGCTGGTGACTACTGGGGGAGCACTAAAAACATATCGCGGAAGCGGAGCTGTCAATAGCGGGTTGGGGCTTCTCAATGGCGGCACAAACCCTTACGGAATGGAATTGGCTCTCAACAACACGAATATTGCCGGCGTTACAGATGTGGATGCCTCATTGGCGAGCACTGCTACGACAGGGGTTGAAGCAAAGATTCCGTATGCTGATATTAGTGTGAACGTTGAAAGCGTAACCACTATTGGGTTCGCTGTGTATCTTATGCGAAGTGATGGAGAAATCAGCAATCAGTGGCTTCCAGGTCTTGGTGGTGAGTATGACAACCTCGGGATCGCACCAATCAACCTTAATGCGATTGAGGGCGAACAGTATGCAAGTATAGTCCTTGATCGTCCATTTGGTGATTGGGATGGAGATGGGGTATTCACAAGTGCCGATCACTACTTCTTCGCTGAATGCCTTGGCGGTCCAGGAGTATTATCATCGGAACCAGGATGTTACATCTTTGACTCTGACTTGGATTTAGATGTTGATCTCGCTGATTTCGCAGCGCTGCGTCCTTGATGGAAGCCGGCACTCGTATCATGCGAACGAATCGAGATTGTCTGCTCATAGGGGTTTGTGTTGCAGCTTAATCGGAGCATTCGCTACTCCAGTGCAGCAAGGAGGTCGTTAATGTCTCTGGCGACGTCGTTAGGTGACCGGCTGGCGTCAACTGTAACGTGGGAAGTTTGAGCATACAAAGGCGTTCGTTTCTCAAGGATCTCGACAACCTCAGAAAGGCCGCCGCCGGCGAGATTCGGGCGGTTTATGACGCTGGCCGGATCGCTGGAGATTCGTGACCACAACACGTCAGCTGGTGCTGATAGCCACACAACAGTTCCGTAGTTTCTTAGCAATTCGCGTGTGTCCGGCGATTCCACCGCCCCACCGCCGGCACTGATGACTCTATTCGGAACCGCAGTGCTCATCTCGATACATTTGCGCTCACGATTGCGAAAACCATGCTCCCCCTCTTCGCTGAATATGGTTGCGATATCGCGACCGGCAAAGTGAACGATCAGTTCATCAATGTCCACGAATTGTTCATCTCGCTGCTCTGCGACGATGCGTCCGACACGCGTCTTGCCGCTGCCGCGGTAGCCGATCAGTACGATTCCCATGAATCAATGCTCCTGTGGTGATGCTTGCGACTGCAGTTTGCCGAGGGCGAATCGTCTCATCAAAACGAGATTCGGTGAGAGGCCCGTCCAAACCCGATATTGCTCAGCGGCCTGGTGGATGTACATCGATAATCCATCGATCGTCTGGCATCCCCTTGTTTGGGCATCTCTGAGGAGCCGCGTTCTTAGGGGATTGTAGACTGTGTCGAATATGATCTGGCCACTGTCAAGGGCGCCTGCGGGCAGTGGTGATGCATCAATGTTGGGGCTCATGCCAAGAGACGTGCAGTTGATGACTATGTCGGCTTCGGTATCGACACGTTTGGCCCAGGGCTGAGAATCGCAGCCAAACTCACTGGCCAGGAGGGAGGCTCTATCCTGATTTCGATTGAAGATTGTGATTTTGCAGACATGGTCGTGAAGGCCGGCTACGATTGCTCGAGCGACACCCCCCGCTCCCAGCACTGCTACCGATAGGCTCGACAGGCGTTTGCCAATAGCTTCTTGAATCGCTTTTGTGGCTCCGAGCAAATCGGTGTTAAACGCCTTTGTGTCAGCGCCATCGAAGAGCAAAGTATTGGTCGCGCCAATGCGCTGAGCTAACGGATCTGCTCTGTGGCCAATCCACTCAAGCGCAGCCTCCTTGTGTGGTACGGTTACGCTGAAGCCTTTTGCGTTGAGCCATTTTGTGGTCTGGCATGCTGATAGAAAGCGAAAAAGCTCATCGCGGTTGTCTATGCGCAGTGGGAGATAGACTCCGTTGTAGTTGTCGCTCTGAAACAGAGCATTAAACAGGGAGGGACCAATTGAGTGAGCGACAGGCGAGCCGATTACTCCGAACAGCTCAGTGTCTTCGTTTTGGCGACGAAAGCCATACATCTGAAGCATGTCCGCCAGAGAAATCTGTCCGGGCGCCGTCGCGTTGCCGGAATCGGGTGAGCAGAATGTGCCGAAGGCAGAGCTTCTCTTGGCGAGAACACGCGACATCACCCCTTTCTCTCCCATACAGATGATAATTCTTGCCTCGGGAGTGCGGCGCATGAGATCGAGGGCCTCGATATTCTGAGTAATATCAGTGCAGTTAAAGGCGATCTTCGCAACGGTACGTTCGCCATAATCACCTAGTTGGCTAATAGTGCTTTCAAGGTTGATTGGACGGGGTTCAAATGAGTGAGTGGAAAGTATGATTCCGCTCTGCCCTTCGTGACTTGCTTGGGCAAGTAAGCCGTGGGAGGTCGCCCGCCCCGCTTCTATCAGTGTCTCTCCTTCAATATCGATGAATGCTGCACCTGCTTCCGCGTAATCCCGGAGGATTGTGGCTCGCTCACAGAAACTGAGGGGTGATTGCCCCCCTTCTGAAATCGACCGTAGCGTGATTAAGCACCGTTCCCCACCTACTTCGGCGAGGTGGTTCAATAGCTTTGCGGGATGGCCTTGAAGTGCGTCTAACCGTAGCTCAACCATGTCCGCTCCGCGCTCAATTGCGAGGAGAGCTTCGCTCAACATCTTGGTTGGCGAAGTGGCAGCTATTGATGCGATCAAGGCGGTCATGTTCAGCCTTCCGTTGTCGAATACTCGCTGGCACTGACACTGTCAGACGAAAAACCCGCTGTTTATGGCATTGGGATGAGCTTGTCGGCCACTCGTGTCAGTTTCGACCAAGTTTAGTGCATTAGTGAGTTCGTTCTTGACAACTGTGCTGAGCAACTGCCGTCAGCCTTGGTGGATTACGACCGCCAAGCAAGGGGCGCGGAGGGTTACTCGTCTTCCAAACCTAACAGGGTTGAGATCCTATCGAAATCGTCGAGGCTGTAGTAATCAATCATGATTCGCCCACTCCCTTTCTTGCGTCCCTCCTTTATGGTTACCCTGGTTCCCACTGATCGCTGCAACCGCTCTTGGAGATCAGCAATGTGGGGTGATGCTTGCCCCTGTCTCGGACCAGAGTCCTTGCCTTCCGCTTGGCTTGCGTCAGGGGCTTTTTGGCGGCGCACTATGTCCTCCAGAACTCGAACCGACAGTGAGTTGGATACTGCTCTCTGTGCCAGACTGATTCTCTGCTCGTCGGATGGAACACCGAGAATGCAGCGTGCATGGCCCATCGACAATCTGCCGGTGGCAACGAGATCCTTCACCTCCTGCGGTAAGTCCAGTAATCGTATGTAGTTAACTACAGTCGAACGATCCTCTCCTATTCTGCGTGCCACCTCTTCGGGGTTCAGGTTGAATTCAACACAGTAGGTCCTGTAGGCGGCTGCGCGGTCGATAGCGTTGAGATCTTCCCTTTGAATGTTCTCAACTATCGCGAGCTCCAATGCCTCCTGGTCAGTAAGTTCTCGCACTACTACTGGTACTTTGTCGAGCCCCGCTGCTCGAGCCGCTCTCCATCTCCTCTCTCCAGCGATAATCTCATAGTTCACAGTAGGTTGTTGTTGCCCTGGTTGGTTGCGCATTCGTCGCACGACAAGTGGCTGCACGATACCGCTTTGAGCGATCGACTTCGCTAGGCTGCCAATGGAGGAAGCATTGAAAGCTTGGCGTGGTTGCCGAGAGTGTGCTATGAGTTTGTCTATTGGTAACACGTTGACGGCAGGGTTGTGTTCTGACGTTTGGAATGGCGTTGACGGGCTTTGTTGATCAGCTTCACGTTCTTGGTTGGGTGAGGCAGTGTGAGATGTTTCGGTTAGTTGGCTGATGACTGTTGTTGAGCTAGTCGGTGTAGGGGGGGCCGCCTCTGGCGTGGGTGTGCCTGCCGAGGTGCACTTCTCCGAAGATGTGGAGGGAGGCAGTGCAGGAGCAAACGGTTCTTCGGTGCCGGAGACGTGCTCTGCCTTGGGCGTAGTGTCGTTCCTATTCTGGTCAGCAGTGGCTGATCGGCGCGACTGTGTACTGGAAATAAGGGAGTTGAGGCCGCGGCCGAGTCGTCGTTGTTCTTTTGTCATGATTGGATTGATCCTCCAATATAGAGGCGCGCTCTCGTGTGAGTTTGTGGTTGTTCCACGTGAAACTAACCATGGAGAGTTAATCCGTAAAGAGAGAAATCTTGGGAGATTGATATTCCTCCGAATGAAGCCTGGCCAGTTGATATACCGATCTGATGTATGGGGTATCGACATTGCTTTGGGGGCCAGTTCTCGCTTCCCACTAATCGTCACTTGCGGGGGGCTAGAGCTGCTCTCGCCAGGTGTAGGGGGTGAGCGTCCGTTTCTTCCAGTAGGTTTCGAGTGCTTGACGCCATGCTTGGACTTATAGCACGCTATCGATGTGGGAATGGTGGACCCGTTCCTGTAAGCCCAGCAATGGCACGCCAATGTTTCACGTGAAACAGGCTTCTGGCTTGAGATAGAAGTCTGCAACTGAGTTCTGCTGTGTTTGCCTCGGCTGACACAAGCCCGAGTGCTGCTGTGTCCCGCTCTGTCGGTTAGGAGTTCAGGTTTTGAGTATTGATTCGTCCAAGAGGGCGGTTAGCGAGTAAGGAACAGCCAGGCGTAGGGCGGGTTCCGGATCTTGTGTTGGAATGGCTCCAGATCCAGTGTGGGTAAGACAGGCGAGAGGATGCACGGATATGCCCTCGTTGTTTCCCCTGGATGCTATTGTGTCCGGGATCCTGGGGCAAGAATCGCAGTGATTCGAGACACACTGTTTGAGATTTCGATACGATAGGGAGGATGTTGAGTTTCAAGTAAGACTCGGTACTGGATAAGTACTAAAGGTATTAGTATCTTGTCGGTAGTGGTCGGGCAGTAAGGTTCTCTTCCTGTGGTGAGCAAGGGGTTGGTGGGACGATAAGTCGAGCGGGGATTGCTCTCGTAGAAGTATTGGCGTTGCGAGGAATGGAGTGAGTGTTAAAATTGCCCGTTTACCTGTGTTCCGGGACAGAGCATATGAAGCTTACAGAAATCCTGACCGCCGACTGCATAAAGGTGCCGTTGGTGGCCTCCAAGAAACAAGAAGCGATTGAGGAGCTGGTCGGACTGCTTGCGACTCATGGGAAGCTGACGGATGAAGCGGCGGTGTTGAAGGCTGTGTTGGATCGCGAAGCGACCAGGTCGACGGGGATTGGGTACGGGCTTGCGGTACCGCATGGAAAGTGTGCCGGATGCCCACGGTTGTGCATGGCAATTGGCAAGCCGGAGGCCCCAGTGGAGTTTGGCAGTACGGATGGGAAGCCGGTGGAGTTGATTGTGCTGTTGGCAAGCCCGCCGGATCAAACGGGCCCGCATATTCAGGCGTTGGCACGGATCTCCAGGTTGATGCTGATGGAGGAATTCCGTAACCAGATAATCGTCGCGAAGAGTGCGGACGCGGTGTTTGAGATCATCAGGAATCATGAGCCCTAGAGTGGTAGTGGTTTAGGCGAATTGTGGTTATGCCAATGGCATCGACAGGGCGGTTGGCGGTGCAGTGCCTTATGCGACATAAAATAGAACAGCCGCCGGGCGTATCAACGTTCGCACCCAGGCGGCCAATGAGGTTACTCAGCTAAAGGCTGGCAAGGTCAAGCTTCGATTTTGTCGATCGCTACGCGCAGGTACTTCTGGCGATGGCCTTGCTTTCTGCGGTAGTTCTTTCGCCGACGAAACTTGATAATGGTAATCTTGTCGCCCTTCAGTTCACCCTCGATGGAGGCGGTGACCTTGGCCCCAGGAATGTAGGGCTGCCCGACTTTCACATTGCCGTCGTCATTGACAAGTAAAACTTTGTCGAACTCTATCGTCTGCTGCTGATCCGCCAGATCGTGCAATTGCACATCAAGCTTAGTTCCCGCTGCCACTTTATACTGGTGAGCACCATCTTCGATGATTGCGTACACGTTCGCCACTCCTGCTAGAAAACCGCGGGCAGACCCATATCTGCGGCGGCGGTCGAAAACTTCGAATTACCGAGCACCCCATTGTCGCAGAGAGCTCAGGATTCGTCAAGAAGAGGATGAGCTGGAGGGGACGCTGCCTAAATCATTTATTGGTAATTATTTAGGTCTTGAAGAGGGAGAGGCGATTGGTTGTTGATAGTTTTCTCAAAGTCTCGGAGGTATGGCGGTAAGTAGTGTGTTGGGGGCTGCAGTTGTGGAAAGGCGAAAACGCTTGGGCCACCTTGCGAGTGGTGGGCATCGTGGCTCCATCAGTGTGCTGACACCAGCGGGGAGGTAATGGCTGCGGCTTGAGCGGTAGGGTAGGTGACGCACGAGTTGTGCACAGTTTTGGGTCGAGCAGGTGTTGTTGATGGTGTATGGTAGTGAACAGCTGTAGATACTACGGTGTGGAGGTTTGGCCATGAAAAAAAAGACCATAGCAATCGTCGGGGCGTCGAAGAAGTCAGGCAAGTTTAGCAATACCGCTGTGCGGACATACCTCGAGGCGGGGTGGACGGTGTACCCGGTTAACCCAACGGCTGGGGAAATCGAAGGGCTTGTATGCTATGCCTGTGTTGACGATATTCCGATGAACCCCGAACGCATTTCGGTCTATCTCGGCCCCGATCGGCTTCTCCCGCTTCTTGAGGCGATTGCCTCCAGGAACCCAAGCGAGCTGTGGTTGAACCCGGGCACTGAAAGCCCGGAGGTTCTTCAGAAAGCGGCGGAGTTGAATCTGAACGTTATTCAAGCATGTACAATCATCAACTGTCCATCTCAGCGAGGCTAGAACCGTTCTCCAAATCGGTGTGCCAAGTGCGAACCCGGCAATCCTCACCGTGATATTGGGTGCATATCCGATGTCTGTGACAAACGTGGCTGTACGCCCCGCACTACTTTGTCGGCCAGCAACCCAGTTCTGCAAATAAACGAATAGGACACTCGAATAGACTCTACAGAGGGTGGCTTGGATGTGCCTGCCTCGAGCAAACACGGGTTTGCTGCAGGAGCTAGACGCGGCCACGACAAGGTCATGAGTTGGCCAGATACTCGGTATGTCGTGTGTCAAGAATGCTTCTGTTATCGGGTGCGCAGAGTAGTTGTTGAGCCGGCAGGCTGGTGAGGCTGTTTCGACAGGCTACTCAAGGTCAAATATCTGGAGTGCTGCGATGAATACAAATGTTCCGTTGGTGGTCAAGAAGGGAGGTGTTCTGACAGCTCTCGCTCACGGAGTGTTCGGGACAATTGCTGTTGCCATTGTCTGCGGAGCGATCGTGCTTCTGTATGGCGTCAATGTTGTTGATCGCAAATCGAGCCAGCTTCTCGGGGCCGGTACGACCGTGCTGAGTTCACTATCGGAAGTAAGGGATGCTCTTCCGCCAGCGATTGCAGACGTTCTTGCCGACCGGAGGGCCCCGGCGTATCGAAACAAAATCGATGTGTCCGCCACATTACTCCCCAATGCCGGCGACAACACCAGCCGGAGGGTGACCTTGAATGTGACCAACGGGGGAGAGGAGTTGGTCACAATGTTGGCGGCTCGCATTGTGCTGATGGATGAAGCTGGCCATATCGTGCGATCAGCTGTCATGTACTTGGCAACGCCTCTAACCATAGACAGCGAGTGGCCAGGGCCAATAATGCCTGGTACCAGCCGCCAGTGTGGTTTGCAGGTGTACACTTCTTCTTCACTTGGGAGTGTGGCTGTTGAGATCACAGACGTTCGCATATGGCACGAGGAGAATGATGTGAATGGGAAGGTCGTCCGAGGAGACGAGACTACAGTATCTGAACCGCTGGCACCTCATTCACGTTCTACGTACTAGCGAAGATCGTGTCATGACATGGTGGCCAGTGTCGAGGCCGGCATGTCGGTCTTGTGGCAGTCGTTTGTTCTCCACCTAGGCCTTTTTGACTGACAGGAATGTCGAGGTGAATGCTCGATTGGGCCTAGTCAGTCATGTCAGACTTCCCCCAGTGTCAGTGCACCCTGGCATTCTTGAAGAACGCGTGAGTAGGTTTGTCTCCTCATGGCCTCTCTTTCGGACTTGGACTGGAGAGCTAAGCTGCAGGAGAGTTGCGGCTGACTTGACTTGCAGATAAGCCTAGCTCTCAACCATTGCCCGTCCTCTAGCCTCGTCGATCATCTTACGAATATCGTCTGCGGACAGCCTTCGGTTCTTGAGTCCCTCAACTTGGGGCTTGGCGGTATGGGCGCTGGAAGCCACTGACTCAGCGTTGGCGTCGACTACTTGGTTGACATCGCTGGAGTCGACTTTGCCTTTTCGAAGGGCTTCGGCCAAAGGGACTACTGTCTTGGATACACTTGTGCTCTTGGCGTTCTTTGTTTCTGTAAGGGTCTTTACTTTATCGATCTCCTCTTGCGTAACCTCGGAGATACTTTGGATTCGACTGGGATTCAATTCGCCACCGAGTTCCGTGATAGTCGAGGCAGGATGAGTTTGCTCCAGGCTTGGAACCTGCTTGAGGGTATCGGAAAGCCGTGCGTGGGCACGGGCACCCTCCTCAATCCACTGTTTCAGGGTATTGGCTGAGCGATCTGAGGCGGCCAGGAACTTGGTGAGCAGTTTGATTCGCTCGTTTGCCTCGAGACTTGCTTTTGACATTCCCTTGAACACTCTTTGTACGACAAGGCAAACGTTATTAAGTTCCTCTGCTTGTGCCTGAGCGCGCTCAATGAGTCCGAGTGGGTGGGCAAGAGACTGCTGGAGGTTGAGCAATCGAGGTTCGAGTTCACCAGTAGCGGCGGCCATTTGCTTTACTCGCTCATTCGTCTGCTTAGCTTTCTCTTCGTCGGACCTAATTGTTGTGATGGCCTTTTCAGCTGCGGAGATGAGTTCGCCGATCTTCTCCGCCTGTAGTGCCAACTGTGTGTGTAGCTTTTGCCCGGAGCTGTTAGCGCCAACGAGCTGATCGTGGGCGTGGTTAGCCTCGTCGGTTTGTTCGGCAAGAATGGTGCACAGTTCGTCGATTTCGTCTTTGTGTTGGATAAGATCGGATAGCTTGGAACTTTGGTCACACGTCTCGGCGAGCAAATGGTCCATTTCCCTCTTGGTTGCACTAACGCTATCGATGAGGGCCGCAAGTGACTTGGCACGTTGATCGGCAGTGCTGGTCAGTGACCAAACATCACGGATCATATGATCGACTTGTTCGCGGCAAGTCTGCGTTTCGGCAAGTGTTTTTTTGCCATTCATGTTGAGTTCGCGGAGTTCTTGGGACATTTGAGTGGCCGATGCCAACTGTTTCTTGATGGCGCTTGCTGCCGAGGTGGCTGTTTCTTGTATACGGCACTGTGATTCATTGGTCACACTTTTGAGCTTAGACTGGACTTGTTCGGTTTGCTCCAAGTGTGACTGCAGCAGTTCCTGCTTTGATGAGGTGATCTGTTGTTTTATTTGCTCGCTGCTCTCCGCGGTAGTTTGTCGGAGCAGTGCGGCCTGCTTGGCGGAAGCATCTATTAGTTCCTGCTTCGACGAGGCGATTCGTTGCTTGATTTGTTCGCTGCTCTCCGCGGCAGTTTGTCGAAGTAGTGAGGTTTGTCTAGTGGAGATGTCCATCAGCTCCTGTTGAGTTTGCGACATCTTGGTGTCTGACTGCTCATTGATTCGAGTGATGATCTCCTCAGTTAACCGTTTGAGGTCGGAGACGAACAGATCCTTTTGGTTTTGCACTTCGTTAGTAGTGTTCTCGTAGGACTCGGAGATGCATTGCTTGAAGGACTGTTCAAACGTGTCGGCGATGTCTCTCAGTTGGGCTTCCGCGATGCGAGTCTGTTCGGTCACCTTGTCGGCACGCTGGTTCAGGTCCACAACACATTGTTGTGTGGTATCGATGGCCTCCTGAACATGCGCGTTTGATGATTGTTTCAGGCTGGCAGCAAGCCTCTCGATCTCCTCCTTCAGCTCGCGATGATGTCTTGCACCGTTCTGGGAGACAGTTGCTGCGCCTGCCTTGAGTCGTTCTGTCGCAGTGTTGGTTAGTTTTGTAAATGTTTGAGTGGCGCTAGCGATTTCCTTATGAACCTTATCGGTGATGATGTCGGTCTCACTCTTCAGTCTTTCAGTGCCATTGTTCACTACGGTGGTGACAGTATCTTCGATTCTCTTTATTTGCCCTTGAATCGTGCAGAGGGTGGCTGCTGCAGTTGACTCTATATCGATTGCCGATTGCTGAGCTTGGGCCAAACGCGTTTCGCTGTCTTTTACCTGTATCAACGCTGACTTCGCGCCTCGCACGGCATCTTCAGCGGTTCGGCGCGCTGTCTCGTGCTGCTGTGTGATGTTCGCCAATTCGGCAATCTTCTCCTCTATACTGGTTTGTCCGCAAGACACTAGGTTCTTCAGAGTTTCCAGTGAATCAGAAGTGAACGTAGACGCTTTGCTGGCGGCAGCATCGAGCGATTGAATAGCAAGGTTGGCCTGCTCGATCACCGATTGTAGCTGCGTTTGAGCAGCTTCACACTGCTCGGTTGCTCGAGCGGTCTCCGATTGCGCATCACTTGCTGCTGCGATTTGCTTATTGCATGTTTCCACTTGAAGATGCGCTGCGTGGGACATTCGAGTGATTTGCTCCTTGGCGGCGGATAGAGCATTGCATGCACTGTGGTATTCATCGCGAAGTTGAGCCAAGTTCTTCCTGTGTTCCTCAAGCTCGGAATCGTGCTCGTGGCGCGTCTCTTGTATCAGCGATTGGGTATTTTCTATAGCTGCGTTGGATTCTTTCTGGACCTCGCGGATGGCCGCTCGCATCTGCTCGAGCTCTCGAGTTAATGATTCACGACTTTCTTTGATGATCTTCTGCCGTTCGCTGCGAAGCTCGTCGATGGTCGTGCCTAATTCCTCTCTTCTCGCTGAGAGCTTGTCGAACAGGTCATGCAAGCGATCGTGTTCACAGATCGCTGCCTGTCGTGACTCCTCGACGAGTCCCGTAACGTACTCTCCAGAACGTTCTAGTTTGTTATGGATATCTTGGGCGGCATCCAAGCTGGTCATCAGGAGAGAGATTTTCTCTTCTGATGCCTTCTCGATGGATGAAAAACCGCAGAACTGTTCGGAGAGCCTCCGTTCGATTTGTGAGGCCTTCGCGATGGTCTGCTCCAAGTGTGCGATTCGCTCGCTAACTTCCTCGGTTTGGTCCAGCAGGAACGAGTCTTCAATGTTGCTAGAACTACCGCAAGTGTCTGTCTCGTTCACTGCGCTATTCGCCCTACTTTCCAGTCGTTGGACTGTTTCCTCCAATCGAACAAGTCGTTGAGGCGCGTTATGCAGGAGTTCTTCCATGCGTCTTACCAGAGATTCGATCATCTGAGGGTTTGTGTAAGTCGGTGGGTTTTCTGGTACTCTCTCAGGATTCTGGTGGGCAATTGTCGAATCATTAGTTCGATCAGTCATTTGATACCCTCTGGCTACAGAGTCTGTGTCTTCACAGCACCCCAGCTCAACTACGTCGTTGATTGTGGTGAGATTGCTTTCGGCCGCCCGCTCCATTGCCAACTTGGCTATTTCATTAATGCGGCGAGGTTTCCCATACGATGCACTTGCGATTTGTTTGACGGCGTTCTCTGTAAAGGGTGATGGGGAGCCTCCGGCAGCGTGGATTCTTCTCGCCAGATATTCACCTATCTCCTCTTCAGATAACCGCTTCAATCTTGTTGCTCTGATCACGGGTTTGGCAAGAATGCTTACATCGGGGGCGCCTAACGGAGCCTCCGTGCAGGTTCCGGCGATTAGCACTACGCTGAACTTCACACCAGCCTTTTGCATGGCCACCACAAGCGTTTCTGCGTGTCGCAGATCTTCGTTGCAGAGGTTCTCAGCGTTGTCAACTATTACGGCAAACCGGCTTTCGCTTTGAGACACAAGAGTTTCGACAAAGGAAGAGATGAACTTGTCGGCTCCGTCAGAATCTGGAGGCCGCAAATGCATACCTGCGCCGATTCGATCGAGTAATTGGTTAGGTTCAGAAGGCGGAAGGGACATTGAGAGAACACATGCGTCCTGGCAGAAGCGTTGCATCAGGACTTGCCCAAGGATCGATTTTCCCGAGCCTGTGGCGCCCTGTATCAGGATCATGCCCCCGTCGCTGTTCAGGTGATGCAGGACTTCATCGATCACCTTGCGATGTGGGCTGGCCTCGAAAAAGAAGGCAGTGTTTGTGGTTTCCTCGAATGGAGGACAATCAAGCCCGAATTGCTCGAAATACATTATTAATGTTCTTCTTAAGCCAAGCGATGGTTCCATTACGAGGAAGATCTGTTTGACTCCGAACAAACCTTCCTCACGGGCTCAGTGCTCATATGAATATCGGAACCAGTCAGGAGCGTCTGAAGTTATCGGGCTGGCATGTGATGGCGTCGTCCGATAACCTCGCAGCGGTAACACGTGTGCGACGATTGGACGCTGCTTTTCATCAAAGCAGGACTTGCAACTGGGAGACGTGATATCGTACAGCTTAATTGTGTAGGTCCTGCTAGGCTTCCCGAGGCGACATGACAGGGGGGCTTACGGGCTGGGAGAGAAAGGAGCACAACCATGATAGGGCTCGTTAATGCCGCAGGTGCGTTTCAGACGCAGCGGGTCCAGACATCGGGAAGTTCGAATGCCGCTGGCGGTGAGTTCGGATCTCCCCCGATGTGGGTGGCGCCGCATGAACAGGCGAAACAGGACAGCGACACACTGAGGTCGATTGAGCCTGTTGAGTACGAACAGACAAGTGCGCCGGATGCAGTGGAGTCGGAGCATGACCAAGCCGGGCCGAGCAGTGCAGAAGAGGTTAGAGCTGACACCAATGAGCTCGGGGCAGTTCTGGACATGACGGCATAACAGCGGCTGGCGCACTAAGTTTAGAGGGTACCGTCAGGGCGCGGCTGTAGGCCGTCGCACGCACGGTTGACCCATTACTCAGACGAGAGATTCCGTCTACCCCGCGATAGTTTGCCAGGAAGCGGTGGGCGGTTCTTCTGCGCGCACAGGTGAGGAATTATCGGCTATGCTCCCAGAGGCCCCGAACGGCTGACGGCGAACGGCCTGAGAGATACGTTCGTTTGAGTAGCAGTCGTGGCGTCATGCAATTCCTGAAGCAGCGATTTCAGGCAAGCCTCCTGCATTGTGCGACCGTCGTTGCAGCTCTCCTGGACGCCGATGTAGATGCATCCGGGTTTGTCAGTGTAAGACTGTTGGTCCCAAGCTGTTTCTGCCGTGACACCGCCTGCCGAGGTCACTACGAAATGCAGGTCATTTCGGGGGGGGACCGCTGTGAGTGTCGCGGGGCTTGGTCCATCGGTGAGCGTAACCAGTTGGACCATGTTCCATCCGCACAATGGTTGCCTGTGCTTGGCTATGGCTGTTCTTGCTCGCTCGGAAAAGACCGGTGCCGAACCATTCATAGGTACTTGCCCGTGCCGTGGTTCGAGCCAACTTAGAAGTGCTGCCCCCGCAGTCATTGAACCTGCCAAACAGATCCACACACGGAACATCCTTGTCTTCTGGTCTGAATGCACTCGTTTTCATCCTTGAAGCAGGGTGCAAGTGTTGGTTTGGAGCCGCGCAAAAGCCTGCTCAGAATAAGCTATCGGCTGAAGGGTACTTTCTTGTCCGGAAAAAGTCATCCACAATGTTGAAGATTATCTTTGTTGGCTAGACGGCCAGCAGTGATTGGATAAAACCATCTCCAAATGACTGACTGACGACTACGCGAAGGGTCTAAAGCACCTAGGGATACCACATGTTGATCTCGACTGATTGCCATAGCAACTGGCATGGGAGACCAAGAGTTGCAGTTGCGGTTTTGAGACAAAGAGTAATGTAATTGGAGGATGGAGGGCATAGAATGTAGTTGCTGCCCGGAGGGACGGTGTGGGCGGTGACGGAAAGTAGTGTACTTTTGCTGGTAACGGTGGCGAATGCCCGACCTGGTTTGGACATGTCCACATTGCGCAGAGCACGATCCGGTGCTATGTGCTACAAACGAACGAATGGTCGTCTGCCAATCATGCAGATTCGTGTTTGCCAGGTCACCGGGGTTGACCGATGGGAGCACTTGGCGTGAGCAAGCAGACATGTTTGAGGCAGGCGGCAAGCTTCTCCCAGGTGTGCGAGGGGACCGCTATCGCATTATTCGTTTGTTGGATTCAGGTGCTCAAGGACGGATAGTCCTAGCCCACCACAAGCACCTTGACCAGATATGTGTGCTGAAGCTGTTGGATAGGAATTGTGAGTGGCGCGAGTTGGCGACTGCCAGGCTTCAAGCGGAAGCGCGTGCCGGCGCTATGGTGAATCATCCCAACGTTGCACGAGTAATCGACTGCGATAGTTGCGAGGGTATCTGGTACTTCGCTATGGAGTATGTACCTGGGGAGAATCTGCGAAAAACTCTGCACGCAGTTGGAAAGCTATGCTGGCAGCAAGTTGTGGAATTAGTGGCCAGGGTTTCTGATGGCTTGTCTGCAATCCACGAAGCCAGTTTGATTCACCGCGACATCAAGCCAAGCAACATCATGATGCGTCATGACGGCATGCCCAAGATCATGGATTTGGGTTTGGTCAAAATCGATGCAAGACCTGGTGATATGACCCTCACTCATGATGGGCAAGTTCTTGGTACACCCTACTATATGCCGCCGGAGCAGTTTGACGACAGCGCACGATTGACTCCTCAGGCGGATATCTATTCGCTGGGTGCTACGGCCTATCACCTCCTTTGTGGCCGACCTCCCCATAAAGGCGGCGGTGTGATTGAGCTTGCCAACCGGCATAAGCATGACCCCGTGATTTGGCCTGATGAGATCAGTCGTTCGGTTCCGTCATGGCTCAGGCATGTTGTTGATATCTGCCTGGCAAAACGCCCGGAACATCGATTCGCCGATTCCAAGGATCTGTGTGTTGCTCTTCGAAGCGGTGTGGACGTTGCCGCGTTGGTGCCTCAATCAACTACGATTAACGAATCTGCCGGAGTGGCTGTGGCAAGCTTCGTCAACATATCCCGTTGTGCGGAGGATGATTGGCTTGGCGATGCGATAGCCGAGTACTTGAGTAGCAGGCTGATGGAGTTGGATGGATTGCACGTTGTTGACAGGCACAACCTTCAGAGAGTCCTTTCCCAACAGGGCGAGAAGCAACATCCGGACGACGAGGAGGAGATTGCCGAAGTGGCGCTCAAGCTTGGGGCACGCACTTTGATAGTTGGCGGAGTTCAGAAGAATGGCAGTCAGATTCGTGTTACTGCGAAGTTGATCCTCGACGGCAAAGTGTCAAAGGCCCGACTTGCCGCCAACGTGTCTGGATCTGTGGACGACCTCTTCGCCATTGAGGATCGATTGGCCGATGAAGTTTTTGAGCACGTGGGGCATGACAAGACTAAGGGTGGGAAAGCCTCAATTCATAGAACAGACAGCCTAGAGGCGCACGAGAAGTTCATTCGTGGTCGCCGGTCCTTTGCAAACGGAGACTATCAAGGTGCGATTCGTCTTGCATCTGAGGCCCTTGCTCAGGATGCCAACTACCTGAGCGCCATCAGCCTTATCGGGGCGGCCTATGCCAGGGTTGGGGACTATGACAGTGCCCAGGAATTTCACGAGAGAGAGGAGATAGTGGCGAGGCGCGTTGGTGATGATCGAGGGTTGGCCGAGGCGTTGGGAAACTTGGGAGTGATGTACTACTTCAAAGGTGAATACAGCTTGGCCTTTGAATTCCTGGAGCAGGCGAGAGATCTATGCACAAAGCTCAGGCAGTTTCCGGACACGGCGAAATACGAAGGTAATCTCGGCTTCGTGTTGATGAGGTTGGACAGATACCAGGAGGCAGAGGCGGCGTTCTCCAAGGCAATTGAGATTCACAAAAGGTATGGAGATCTTGTCTCGTTGGCGTGGCCATACAACGGAATGGGAGGGGTGTTCCTGGCTCAAGGGCGTTATGCGGAGGCAAGTGAATACTATCGACGGGCATTGGGTTTAGCCAATGAGATTGATGATCGCGTCAACATAGGAATATCGCACATGAATCTGGGCCGTTGTGCGTGCTTGATGAATGAGTATGCGGAGGCGGAGGCCTGCTTTGATGAGGCGCTGGAGGCACTGAATGGTACTGATTTCTGGAATGGCTTGACTCTTGTTTACGAGCATATGGCAGATATGTATCTGAAGGAAGGGAATACAGATTCCGCCATTTCTTGCATCGATTCCCGGCTGGAACTGGCACAGAAACATCACAACTGCCGTATGGAGGCGGAAGCTTGGGAACAGAAGGCGAAAGCATACGAACTTGCTGGGGATCAAGGGAATGCTCTAGACGCAATGAGAAGATCTCTCGAAGTTGCCCAGAAGCCGGCGCCACACGAGAGCCTGCATCGTCATCTTGCCGAGTTGGCCCGCCGCGAGTCTGACTCTGAAAGATCTTGAGTGGAGTCAATCAAGGCCAGCCCCGCAGCCTGAAAGGACCGCTGTTTATTACACGGATCCTTCGCAGCGCACGCGTCACTGATGAACGGAGAGGGGGGGATTCGAACCCCCGGTACGGTAACCCGCACACACGCTTTCCAAGCGTGCTCCTTAAGCCACTCGGACACCTCTCCAGTAGTGAGAGAGCAACCTTTCGGTTGCTTCTCTGCGGCCACCATCGTCCCGGTGCTCAAAAGAGCCTGGTCAAATGGCGACCCGCCATTATGCGCTGTGGATCTGATAAGGTAAAGAGCTATGGCACGCTCAACAGGTTGGAGCCTCCAGCCTGAGCCCCATCACGAGTTCATCATGTATGGGAATGCCGCCAAGCCCTATTTCGGGGATTTGCGGCTTGATTTTGCGAGCCTCGTCCACCGCGCCTACATTGACCTGCACTAGCCTGAAACCGAGTTTCTGGTACAGCCCGATTGCTTTCAGATTGTCGTTGGTCGTCGTCAACCAGACATAATCGATTCCGCGATTTCGGGCGTCTTCAATGGCCATGAATACGAGCGAAGATCCAATCCTCTCTCCCATCAGGGTGCTGTTCAGTGTTAACACCTGAAGAGCATTGTCTTCATAAACCATGGTTAGGAGGCCGACGATTCGCTCATCGCGCCAATCGATGAACCCCTCCAGTTTATGGGGGAAATAGGCCTTGCCGCGGCTCATTACCATTTGGCTGTGCCACTGCTGCTCAATGAATTCCGCTATCGCGGCTCGGTCCCTATCCTCGATGGGTCGCCTTGACATAGCTTGGATTTCTATCAACAAAGCGCGTTCTTTTCCAGTGTAGAGTCTGCTTGTTCCTGCCCTTACGCGGACATATAGTGAGATGCCTGTCGGCGTCACTACCTGTGATTAGTGCCGGCGGGAGACAGGGGGCGTTCGATGAGTGAGCAGAATCTGGACATAATCTTCACGTCACCACACCCAGACGATCTGGAAATCGGGATGGGTGGCACGATCGCCAAGTGTGTACTTCAGGGCTACCGGGTGGGCATGGTTCACATGACAAATGGTGAGCCTACTCCCAGAGGGGATGCTAAAACTAGGGCTCAAGAGGCAGAGAAGGCGGCTGAGGTACTTGGCGTCGATGTATGCGTAACTCTTGACATGCCGAATAGGCTGTTGATGGACTGCCCGGAGAATCGTTTCAAACTGGCCACCGTATTGCGGCGATACAAGCCTCAGATTCTCGTTGGCATGGCAGGACGTACGGTCGGAGCGTCTCCCGATCACTTTCAATCGCAGTTGATCGCAGAAGCCAGCAGGTTCTATGCCCAGTTGACCAAGTGGGATGATCGTTTTGACGGAACACATCCGCACAAAATCGACCACTTGCTCTACCGAGTGGTGCCTTGGTCTGCTGAAACGCCGTCTTTTCACTCCAAGGTGGTTGTGGATGTGTCCGATACGATCGAGCGAAAGATGGAGGCCATCAGATGCTACGGGTCGCAATTCAACAGCAGTAGGCTGATTGGCCTGGAGCATGCGGTCAGAAGTACGGCGGGCTACGAGGGAATGTCTGCGGGATTTAAGTATGGCGAGGCGTACTTCATTCCGCGGCCTTTGGGTGTAAAAGACATCTGTGCGGTTCTCGGCAGGTGACTTGTTCTTCTCGGCCTTGATGACTTCGGCGCAAACCGGCTTGAGCTGGTTCATTTGCAGCTCAAACGTTTCGACGAATGGACCGATAATCCAGAATAGCCTGTATGCCTGAGGGCAGATATAGTGAGTGGGTGTCTCCACTCCAAGATAATGGTCACGGGAGCCTGCCTGTGGATGTTTACCTTGACGATGAGCGTATTGACACTTCCCTACCCTTGTGCGAGGAGCACCGCCTTGTAGATCTTGTTAACGACATCCGGGCTCGTCTATTTGACGCGGGGCGAATCATCGTTGCGATTCGCTGTAACGGTTTGGACGTGACGGGGGTTGGGTTTGGCGAAGCACTGCAGCGATCTATATCGACGATCGACAGAGTGGATATGGCTTCGGCGATGCCTGAATCACTTGTCGAGGAGGCGATGAGCAATGCCGGGAGTTTACTCGATGCGGCAGAAAAAGTTACTGAGGCGATAGTAAGTGATCTTACGCAAGGTGACGTTAGTTCTGCAATGCCCAAGCTACAAGAGTGCTGTTCAGCGTGGTCTCAGGTGCACGATGGGATATGTAATGCTGTCAGCATGCTGCGTATCAACGCGGAGTCGTTGTCCGTTGATGGACGTTCCGTGGATCAGTTGATGGCGGGGCCGTGCGAGCAGTTGCGGCAAGTCAGAGAAGCCATTGAGGCACAGGACTTCGTTCTCTTGTCTGATGTGCTTACTTATGAATTTCCCGCCGTTACCGACACTTGGCGAAAAATGATAGAATTGGTTTTAGCCCATATGACGCAACCCTCTAGCAAATAGTGTATATGCTCCTAGGTGTTGCTGTCTTCATTATCGTAGCGTCCCTTCCATCGCTGGCCTTTCGGATGGAAATCTCCGTAATCGCGATCCGCAGGGTATTTCGTTTCGTTCTTCTTCATTTTTCCACGAATCGCGTGTGAAAGGTCTATTCCCATCGCAGATGCAAAGCTAAGCAGGTAGGCTAGAATATCCGCGACCTCCTCCCGTATATCATTTCTCTGTCGAGGATCTTCCTTCACAGATTGAACAGCATCACTGTGTATCCACTGAAAATGCTCCATCAACTCGGCAGCCTCTATGGCTATAGAGGCTGAGAGATTCTTTGCGTCGTGGAACTGTTGCCAATTGCGATCGGCAACAAAACGAGCAACCAACTCCTTTAGTGATTGCACCGTAGTGAATTCGTCATTGTTTTTCATCGCCATCAAGTCTGGTTCGTTACCTCGCCACTCTTGTGCGGTCGGCTCAAGGCAGACAGCTTCCTTCTTGACTAGTGATACAACTTGGTCGGTCGTCTCCGCGAAGTGCATGTAGCGTATTGCGTTGGACTGCTCTCGCGCAACCGAATCAACTACTGGCCGCCAGAATGATCCGACGCAAAGGATGGGGCGCGGTATAATGATCTTCTTGTGGATATACTCTAAAGTTATTCCCAATTCGGCAAGCGTGCCGGTTCCTCCGGGCATGAACACGTATGCCCCTGCTTGTCTTACCATTAGGTCGATTCTTTGAGGAATGTCTCTGGCATCAAGAATATTGTCGACAAAGGCATTGACGTTCACTCCGCGAGCATCACGTATTGCCTGACATGTGACCCCTGTCACTGTCGCTCCACCTTCGTGGGCCCCTTTGCTTGCGGCCTCCATAACTCCATCATGCCCTCCGCAGACGAGGTCGAATCCACTCTTTGCCAGCTGGAAACCTATGTCACAGGCGAGCTTGTACTGTGGGTTGTCGGGAAGGGGAGCTGAGCCACCGAACAGAGCTACTTTCCTTTTCATTGTTTTTCACCGTCTGACGGTTGCCAATCCTCGGCCAATCGTAGTTCACCCCAGTCGTAGACCTCGCCAAGCTCCTCTTCCGTCATTGCCCGCGGCTTCAGTGCCATGCCGCGCGCGATTATATGCGATTCTTCTTCATCATGACGCGATATGTTTGTGTAGAGTTCCTCTAGCAGCGCGATTATGGTGCCGTAGCAGCCGGTGAGCTCGTCAGTGCTGGGGTCGACGAGGGAATTGCGCAAGGCCTCTTCGTATGCCTGCACAAGCCGCCCATCTTTGTTGTCATCCCAATAAGCAGCCGGAATGATCGGGATTACGTCAAGAGGCTCAGTATCCGCGACGAACGGATGTGGTATGGGTATCGGAAGATTGATATGCCCGAATCTGAACTTACGGGCGCGACTTAGGGTTACTACCACACCGCAGACGGGACAGCGCATTCTTGCATAGGCTTGGCCCTGGAACTGTGCGCAAGCACACTCCCAATCCTTCTTCGGACCGAAGATCCTCTGGTCCCAGAGAGTATTATCAACACTGCGCCAGTCATCGGGATTTTCAAAGTGCCGGAGCCGTCTTCTTACTGGCCCAGCGGACCACATTCGTATTTGTTCCGATGTGATGGCCTCATAATCGGGAAGGGCCGCTTCGATAGTTTTGTCCATCTTTGAGCCTCTCACTGCAGGATCGGGTCGACTTGTGACTGATAATACCATGCACTTTGGTGGCGAATCCAGCACCGATAGTACGGGTTCTTACATTTGGAGACAGAACAGGCGCTCAGATGTATCCGTAGAACATAACTACCGGCAGGAAACGCAATGAAAGGCGGAGTTTAAAAATGGACAGAAGGAAACACACTGGGTTGCACAGGTTTTGGAGAGAGACAGTCAGGCCAATACTCGTTGTCGTTGTCGTCTGCATGTCGTTTCGCTCGGCCGTGGCTGATTGGAACGATGTTCCGACAGGGTCAATGAAACCGACCATAGTTGAGGGCGATCGCATTCTAGTGAATAAGCTTGCATATGACCTTAAGCTTCCATTCACGAAATGGCGTTTGTTTGCGTGGGCAGATCCGGCTCGTGGGGATTTGGTTGTGTGCTTTTCTCCAAAGGATGGGACACGGCTTGTGAAGAGGGTGATAGGGGTCCCCGGTGATAGAGTGGAGATGCGCAATAACCGACTCATGATCAACGGGCAGCCGCTTGGTTACGAATCCTTGAATGAAGGTAGTTGCGGGTTAACGCTTATTGGCGATCCGTCGAAATATGACCTTGCTGTGGAAGACATCGTAGGCGTTTCGCATATGATCATGCTGACGCCACACGCGCGAGCACCGCGGTCTTTTCTGCCTATTACGATTCCGGAAGGCCAGTACTTCGTCATGGGGGATAATCGTGACAACAGTGCTGACTCTCGCTTTTTCGGTTTTGTCCCACGGTCAGAGATCGTTGGCCGGAGTAGCCGAGTTGCCTTCTCGCTTGACTACGATCGATACTACTTGCCTCGTCTCGACAGATTTCTAGTGCCGATTAAGTAAACCGAATCTTACCAACACAAAGGGGCCCATCCGAGTGCTAGGGCTCGGATGGGCCTTGGATATAACACAAGCGCTGTAAGTCCGAGTGTAGCGTCTAACTCCCGGAATCTTTCGGAGAAAATAGGCGTTCAGCCGCTACGCTTGGATAGAGCTTGCTCTAGTTAGGTCCTTGGAGAAGCTCGATAAACTCAGCGAAGTCCTCCAGGTCGATGATTCCGCTACCGACAAGGTTGCCAGCGAAGCAATCTCCTACTCCAACCTCGTTAAAGCAGGCTTGGAATAAAGAAAAATCTGCTAGGTCTACATCTTCATCTGCATCGAAGTGCCCGCTGCCGTATCCTAGACATTGGTCGTCATCCTCATAGCACCATTTGCCGCGCGGGCATGGATTGCCTCCGCTCTGGCATTCGCCAAAATCGTTGCAGGACTCTTGGCCATTACAGTAGAGTGTGTCATCACACGCTGCGTCAGTTTCGCATTCGCATTGATCGCAGGAAGAGCCGCCACAGTCGATTCTAGTCTCGTCTTGGTTTAATACGCCATCGGTGCAGCTTGGGTCAAAGCATACCAAGCCTGCAATTGCGAAAGAATCAACCGCCGCCTCGACGATTGATGCACCATCGAGATCAGATGCCTGGAATCTTACTCTCACTTGGTCTGTGGGTTCTATGAAGTCCGTGACTCGGAAGGAGTGATCATTCCAGCCGGATGGGCTGACTGGGCCGATAGTTTCTGCTAATACCCAACTCGTGCCACCGTTGTTGGACACATGAACCTTGAACAAATCATTATTCGGATCTCCTCCGGTATCGTTTGAATACCAGAGCGCATAGTGGATTTGAGGATCTTCCCCAGCTAAGTCGAAGACAGGCGAAATCAGGAAAGTGGAGCCGAGATCCACATCAGAGTTTCCTGCGACGTTGTCTGTTAGATAACATTGGCCTGATCCATCGTTGTCAACAGTTGGGTCTCCTCGTGTGCCATCACCTGCCGGAACTCCTTTTATCCAGGCGCCATCGCTGAGGCCGACGCTATTCTCAACCGTCCAGCCGGTGGCCTCCTCGAAGTCTTCCTCAAACTGCGTAGCGATTATCCCTACGCTGGCACTGAGTGTGGTAGCAGGAGCATCTTCCGGATAAGTAACAGTAGATCCCCCCAGTCCTTGCGCGCTAACATAGAATTCCGGTGAATCGGAGCAGAATGCGCCGGGGAGTGTTGCCGTGTAGATATTCCCGTAATCGTGTTCGAGTGGAGCTGTTAGATACGTGAGTCCGTCGTATCGATAGTGGAGCATTCCTGATCCGGTTGCATACTCGTCGTACCCATCTTCGATGCGAACCGCGAAAGCTGTGACGGCTCCTGGATCAACTCTATCTGGGGCGTTGTACGGCAGTGATACGGTCAAGGGATCGCCCGAAGGCACACAATCGGGCCCTGTGATCGTTAGAGTGTATGCTCCAATGGCGCCACTGTATCCGGTCACTCTAATTAGGTAAGTCTGTGCAGCGTTAACAGACAGTGTGACGGTCGATGGCCCACCTGAGGAACCGCATCCGTCATCATCGCATCCTAATTCGTTGCTGCTGGTTCCTGGGCATGCAGAGTGCACAGAAAGGACGGCATCGTAGTTTGTGCTGTCGCACAGGCTGAAGGTGGCCGTGCCGCTCGTTTGTGGTATGTAGCTGTACCAGACATCCGGAGATGAGCTGGAGCTTCCACAGCTCGCTGAGCCGTCGCTAGTGGCTGCTGTGATATCACCGGAGTATGGTCCGGGGCAAGCTTCCAGTGCGCTAGTGCAGTTGTCATTGGTTGGTGGATCTTGCGGCACAAGATTGTGGGCATCGAACCCAGCCAAGATTTCGGCTGAATGTGGTGTTCCGTTGTCAAGATTACCATCATCATCATCAAGAGTTAGGAAATCGATGCAGATTTGCGGGGTGATTTGCGTTCCATCGTGAAGGAGGATGGAATTGACGGCTAGGTTGGAGACTATGGAAAGATATGTCGTCGGATAGGTTATAGCCAATTCACTAAGGGTATCCCAAACAGCGCCCGACAGCAACTGGCCGCAGTAGTGAATGCTGTCCGTGCAGGGATACTGCATCGTATTGTCAGCGTTGCGCAGTGGCGTGTCGCATTGGTCGTAGTAGAAGCCATAACCAAGCCCCGGGTCGTTTGCGTTGAGCATTGCTACGCAATCTGACATGCCTTCGCCGTATTGACCTTGCCCACTGCCTCCCATGTCTATCAAGTGGTGCCCGTACTCGTGTTGCAGGACGCTTGCGAAGGCGGTATTGCCGTAGCTGCCGTCTGCGTCACTTCCAGTGCGACAGAAGTTGATGGTGAGCAAACTCGGGTCGTACCAAGCGTTGCCGGGGCAATAGCCATCGTTGCGGTTGACGTAGACAGGAAAGTCAGTCTCACTACCAATGCTCGGGAAGGAGGGGTTGTAGGTTAATGCCCAATCACGAACTTGGTTGGCCATGGCGTAGCCGTTGGCTTGGGCAATAACATACTCGCTTGTATTGGCGGAATTGTGTATGAAATCAGCCGGCCCGGGCGGAGTCACCGACATGGAGAGGTTGTCTTCTGCTCCAGCTTCATTATACACAATGAAGTACGTTCCGGTCATGGGTGATTGTACTGTCACGGCGGAAGAGCCGCTGTTTACAATCGTGAAGTCGCCGTTTGCGTCGGTCTCGCTGCTATTTCCGCCGGAAATCTGTACAAGCGCGCTGGGGAAAGGGACTACCGCCTCAGGGGAGCAGTGCATTGCCTTGGCCCCTTGCGTCACATTTCCGCTAACATTTCCGTTGACATTTGTGAAAAGGATTCGGTTTTCGGCATATAGTATCTTTCCTGTTTCGATATCAGCTACGAAGAGCCAGTTCATCGGGCTCTCAACGTAAGGAAGGCTGTAATTGTCGGCCGTGTACATGACGGCAACTAGGGGTTCCTTTACGCTTATTGTGTCGGTGCCCGCCCAGACTACCAATTGTGGATCAGAATGGTTCGTCAGTTGTGACTCGGGCAGATCGACAGTGTCACCTGTGAACCCCTCAACGGCTCCCATCCTGAGGATCTCCGCTTCAGCCAATTCAAGCTTCACCGCTTGCTTCAGGAGCTCACTGTTGTCATAACGAGCGTTGTTTACGGGCTTCAACTGTGTGGTGTCGCGCAATGATGAACCAGCCATTACTAATGGAAAACCGGGTTCGTTCCGCATTAGCAGTGAGAGCCTTGCTCTGAAAACCGGGATGCCATATGCCGTCTGCTTGTACCTGAAGAGGGAAAACTTATGGTCTTGGCTGCTTCGGTTGTACATGACTCCAATGCCGCCATCCTGTCGGTTGCTATCCGCGCGTGCCAAGTCACTCGGGTCCACGTTGAATACTCGAGCGTGTTTTTGGATGAATTGCTCGGCAGATTCAAAAGGCGTATTTCCATAGCCGAGTTTCTGCCCGTAGATGCGAGTCGGCTGTCCGTCTTGCGAGAATACTCTCACCCCGGGTATCTCCGCTTTCAGTGTGTGCAGAGCTTTCTCGCTTCCCGTGTCGCTTGCTCTTGCCGTTTGGACAAGTGCTGGGAGGAACAGCATGGACAAAATCATCAGGCGTACTTCGATATGTTTCAATCGCATCTCATTGTCTCCGACCGGTCGTGCATGTTGGTGATTCGAGCTCAAGGCTTACACGCCCCCAAGCCACTGATAACTAAACATTATAGCGTTGCAGGTCTAAGCGTAGCGTCAAACCACAGGAATCTACCGGAGAGAACAGGCGTTCAACCGCTACATTTGGATAGAGCTTGCTCTAATGTTAACGGCTCATGTGTGAGAGTAGGCGGTTGCCTTATCCCAAGCCGACACTGTGTCGCCTGGTCAAGTTGGGCAGACGACTGAGCCACGGATTCATGTTAGATGAAAAGGCTGGCGTACTGCAAACATCATCAGCTGCCCGAAACTGTTTGCTATAAACTGATACACCTCAGACATACAGTGGATATGATTGTTGGCCCAAGGGTTGATGAGCGTGCGTTGTGTAATTCGTCTTTGGTTGCTGATGACGTTTTCTTGTGGTGTTCCGAATGTCGTGTGTATTACTGGATAGTACACAGCAAGTACTCATTCGCTCAGCAGGGCGTCTATCTTCTCTATGAAGCTTGTGTCTCCACACCGCCTCTTGAATTCTTCTGCAGCCAAGATGGCGGCATCACGTTGATTGGTGGCAAGGCAGGCGCTGCAGAGTATGTAGTACGGCCAAGGTTCTTCAGGAGCTATTGAACTTCGTTGCTCCAAGATCTTGATCAGAGCGTCATAAACATATGGCTTTTCCAGGTCGCCGCCTTCACGCAACCTGTCAGCGAGTGCAATTGCCTCAACTGACTTACCGTCCTTCAGCGACAAAGAGCATTCCGCAATGAGACAGAATGGATCCTTCATGCCGCTGTTGGCCAATCGGTTGAGCTGATCTTCGACCATTTCCCATTGTCCGGCCAAACAAGAAACGTAGGCATATCTGCAGCAAAGATCCGGCGCTTCACCATCTACTCGCATTGCTCGGACAAGAAGGTTTGCCGCAGCAACATAATCAGCGATGGCAATTCGATTGTTGCAGGCAGCGTCCAACATGTCGCGGTCGGTCGGCGCACGCTCGAGGTACAAATCAAGGACATACGCTGCCTTTGGGCGATTGTTTTCGGCAATCAGGAGACCTGCAAGGTTAGCAACGGCTACTGGTTCATGCGGATCGAGCGATATCGCTTGTTCATATCGCGCCTTTGCCTCGTCAGTCTTGCCGAGGAAGGAGAGGCACAATCCGGCGTTAACCAAGGCAGGCACATTGTCTGGCATCCACGTCAGCATCTCTTCAAGACGGGCAAGAGCCTTCGCGTACTCCTTCCTCGCAATCTCTACATCTGCAATCCCCAGCAACGCTACAACATCAAAAGGATTATTAGTCAATACTTGTGAGTATACGCTTGTTGCCCGCGACTCCTGCCCGGTTTGACGATATAACTCTGCGAGCTTTAGCAGGCCTGGATTGTGGTTTGGCAATAGCTGCGCAAACTTCTCATAGTCCCTGATAGCCTCATTTGTTTTGCCAGAGGCGGCCAGGATCATGCCTCGACGAGAGTATGCCAGGCCTTCATTGGGGTCTGCTCGTATTGCGTCATCGATGGAAGACAGGGCTCGCTCAAAATCACCTTTGCGAAACCAACATACACTCAGAAGCTGATAGGCTTCATTGGCTATTTTCGGTCCGTGACGCGTAAGGGCGGCATCTGCCTTGGCAATAGCAGCGTCGTAGCGTTCTTCTTGAAAGTAGGCCCATCCGTAGCGCACTAACAGGCCAGGATAGTCAGGGTACAAAGAAGAGACTCTATCAATCCGAGCAAGATCGCTTCTGTAGTACAGCGAAACCTTCCAACTTGTGAGCAACAGAGCTCCACCAAGCAGAATGGCCGGCATGTGGACGATTGCTGTCTTCGCTTTCCCTTGTTGGCGATGAAGCAGGACGGCGATCCCAGAGGCTATGATGAAGAAGAGGCCGATGTTGGCAAGATATGTGTAACGTTCTGCGACCAGGAGGTTTCGCGAGGGAATGATGGGCAGAGTTACGGCAATGGCAGCTAGGAACCAGCACATACCGATCCAGCCAATACGAGTTCTTCGGGATGAGCGCAATACAATGAGAGCAACCGCAACAAGCGCCAAAGCTGATGCCAACACCTTTGGTTCTGACCAAGCAATGGTTTCCGGTGCAGGATGCGAAGGAGACAGACCTGCCGGATAGACTGCATGCGACCAATACCAACCGATGGCCAGCGTAGTCCGGGCTACTCGTGAACCCTGTAAAGACTCATCGCCTCTCGCAATCATGGAACTGCTGGACCTGATGTTGACCCACGCGAAAAGAGCCGTTGTAAGGGTGACGGCTCCCCAGACGAGCCACCAACGTCGTGTTGGCCATTGCCTGACCATCATAGGCGTCACCACGAGGAGCGCAGGTAGGCAAACTCGCACTTTGCTCATCATACACAGTGCAACCAGTGCAAGGACAATAGGAATTTTCCACCAGTGGCTTCTTGAACGCCAGTCCTCCATGACGATCAGAGTTGCAAGGAGAAAAAACGTCGAAAGAAGCATCATTCTTCCGTTCAACCACGCAACGGTTTCGACATTCAGGGGATGAATGGCAAAAAGAAGGCCGGCTATAAACGTGGCGGTTTGTTTTTGTGTCCACCGACGTAGCAGCATGACTACCAAAACGGCGTTTGCGCCATGAATTAGCACGTTCGTTAGGTGAAAAACCCATGCGCCGGGCGGAGCACCCTCCTCAATGGATTGCAGCCCAAGTGTTTTTGTAATGTAGAAATCGAGAGATAAGCTGAGAAGTGCCACAGGCTGATACAGATCGCGGTGGATGATCGTGAAGAGCTTGACTGCGTGATCCAGCGATGGCCGGTTAACGTAGACATGGTCTCGAACCAGCTGAATATCGTCTCCACTCAAGAACGTTCCCTTGATGGATGGCAACCCCATTAGCAGAGCAGCGCCAAACACAATCAAGTAGACCGCAAGAGCGAATCTTCGCGACGCTGTTGCTCTCACTGTGCTGTCGGAGTCAGTATGTGCTTTTGTCAGCTGCATTCTCGTTGTGTGGCTTTCGCCTCCTTTGGTGCCAAGGATACTCAGAGTTTCGCACAGATTGCATCATTGCCAGTGGACCCGGCTTGTTGCATCGGGCTGCACACAACGCAGTAGCGTCGGCTCTGTGGGCACTATTGTCCAGTGTCTCCACCTCCACTTGCAGTGGGATCACCCAGCAGTTAGCGGGATTTTGCCCCAAGAACTATAATCGGTACTCGTAACCTATTGACTGATAACTGGTTAGGGTTAAAGGGGGGTGCTGCAAGTAGCTTTGGCACGAATCCTGCACCTGTTTGGGCGTGGCAAGGCAAGTTGCTGCGATGGAAGAGAGATGTCAGTGCCATAATCGTGGGATCTATCAAGATCCGGAACCTATCAAGGTTCTGCAACGTATCACGATCTTGAGCCAAAGCAGGGCTGGATGAACATCTGTTTGTTGCTGCACAAACGAAGGGAGTGGCGACTCCGGGGGGAGCCAACGCCACTCCCTTTGTGCATCCTCGATAACGTGCGGAAATCGCCCGTACGTCCTCATGGCCGATGAAGATGTGCGTTATCGCCCTCCCGCCTACCTGATTGCCTCAATAGGGCCACGTTCAAGTGTCTGATTCAGTTCTGGCGGCTTGTTTATGCTTCCGCCCTCTGTCTTGGCGAAGATTCTTAGGCAATACTGTGACAGGATTCGTATAGCTACTTCGTCTGTTTAGGGTGATGAGGCAAATGGTCGCTCATGAGGAATATGACCCCGAGGAACCGGTCGTGGAGGCGGTCAGGAACGGCGATCATGCCGCTTTCAAGGAGCTGCTTGTTCGCCAGGACCGGTGGGTGCGCGGTGTCATCTATGGAGTACTCGCTGATGCTGATCGGATTGAGGATGTATCTCAGCATGTTTGGACGACGGTTTGGCAGAAAATACCTGAACTGCGAGATGTACGTCGCTGGCGACCGTGGCTCTACAGGCTTGCACGAAACGCCGCGGTTGATGCTGGACGCGATGAAACGAAACGTCGGAAGTTGGGTGCAACTCCTGTTGAAACCGATCGCATCCCCGACGACGCTGAGTCTCCATCCGAACGCATTCAGCGAGCCGAGGATCATCAAGCTGTTCTCCGGGCGATAGAGTCACTGACACCACTTTATCGTGAGCCGTTTACGCTTCGTCACTTAGAAGGGTGGAGCTATAGGGAAATAGCAAATGTCTTGGATGTTCCGATTGACACTGTGGAGACGCGGCTTGTGCGGGCGAGGAGACTTCTAAGGGAAGCATTGCGTGGGAAGGTGTAACCATGATTCCTGTAGACGATAGAGTAGAACGGTTAATAGTCCGCAGTCTTGATGGCGAGATAACGGAGGAGGAGCAGCTGGAGCTGAATCGGGAGCTGCTCCGTTCACCCGAGGCACAGGAACTGCTGGAAGACTACAAGTCAACTGACGCAATTGCCGCGGAGTCTCTCAAGAGTGTTATCCCGAATCGTTCATCATTCAGCCCAGTGCTTCTGCTGCCCCGCGCAACTGTGGACTCACATTGTCGACGAAATCGGTGGATGGTTTTTGCCAGCGCTGTGGCGGCGAGTCTCTCGTTTCTTCTCTACTGGCAAGCTCCGGATCCTGTGCAAGTGACGCAAAGCGTTCTGCCATCGCCGTCTGTTGTTGCTCAGGTGTCGCCGGGGCAAAAACCGGTTGACGGCGTTGTGCGCCCGATGGTTGGCAATATCGAGTCGAGTGCGGGAGTATGGAGAGTGGCCGAACAACAATCGAGGAGAGTGGATCGCTTGACTGACCGAAACGTCATTCTCGTCCCGGGAGAGAATGGCGAATTCTATATACTGAACGTGGATCGCGTCCGTGAAGTGAGGCAACCACGTAGTGAGAGTATGCAGACGTACTTGAAAAACCCAATATAGGGGTGGCGCTAGTTGAAAACGCACCATATCCCTCGCATGAAAGGAAAATGTCATGATTTCATTACTTATCCCTCTTTGTCTCAGTCTGACAGCAATCGCCGCCCAGCCACTCGATGTGGATGAGCCGACAGAGCAGCAGGCAACAGCGGTCGTGCAGGTTGTGGCGAATGTCGACGGCAACACTCCGAGAGTAGTAAAGGTCGTCGCAACTCCGGGTGTGAATGTGGATTCGGATGTTCCTCACGCGGTGGATGCGTACACCGTTGCCCTTGCCGATGGTGATGAAAGTAAGATACATGTTTACACAAAAGCCATGGGGGTAAGTGATTCCAGCGTAGGTGGATGGCTTGGAGTGGCGCTCGGTGAAGTGAGGACAGGTGATGCAAGCGAAAGCACAGGCGTTCGAGTCCTGAACGTAGTTAAGGATAGTCCTGCGGAAAAAGCGGGATTGCTTGAAAACGATGTCGTTGTAAGCATCAATGATGAGCAGGTTTCAACAGTAGGTGATCTTGCGGGTTTGATTCAAGGGCTTGAGCCTGGAACATCGGTGGGCCTGGAGGTACTTCGGGACGGTGAAACAGTCTTTATTGATGCCACACTCGGAGAGCGAAAAAACACATTTCAGTGGCGATATACTCCCGACATCGCCGTGAATGATCGGATCAGAATCGGCAGCAAAGCCGTCAAGGTGACGCCTGGTGGCAATGTTCAGTTTTTCCAAATTGGCGATGATGATGCCGAAGGCTGCCACCTTCCAGGTACGCTCTCGCAGTTCTTTGGGAGCACTGCAGCGTCCGCGAGTTACTCGGTGAAGGATGGTGAGACTTCTGTCACAATAGTGGCGAACAACGACGGTCAAGTTGTGGAAATATCACATGAAGGGAATGGCCCCATCGTTGTTACGAAGTATCAGGAGGACGAGGACGACAAAGATGTGACGGAGTACACTGATGCTGACGCCCTGAGGGAGGGGGATCCAGACGCTTTCAAGATATACGACCAGACGCAAACAAATGTCATTGTAGTGGAAGATGGACATAATCTCGATTTCGACTTTGATTTCAATGTTGACGATTGGCTGTCAGAGGAGTTCGGAAAGAAGATACAAGTATATCTCAGTGGTAGCGCATCACAATTGGGTGAAATAGAGTCGCATGCGGAGGAAGTCCAACGGGCGATTCAAGAGGCCGTATCTCAGATGACCAGTATCAATACTCCGAGCTTATCCGATACTATCGTCAAGATACATGAGTTGCAGAAGGCGACTGAGACTTTCGATATCGATCCCGACGGTGCGATTAAGCTTACCATTCGTAAGGGGGGCACGGAGGTAATACGAAACTTCCGCGATGCAGATGATCTGATGGAGAGGGACCCCAAAGCTTACGACAAGTATAGTGATGTTCTGGATAGCATGAAGGAGTAGAGAGATGTTGGGCGGGCCAAGTGTGTTGTGCTTCTTTTGATGTATCGCCTATTCCCAAGAGCTGTCATTCCATTCGGAAGTCGGGCGTTTCTTGCAGTCAGGCATCTACAGATGCATGCAGCAGGAAACGCTCGATTTCTTTAGCTCTTGTTTGCGGCTTGATTTGTTACTGCAGAGAATCGTGTGGGCCTGGGTCGAACGTGGCAAGATTGGTAGTGGACAAGGAGCGATATGATCACGTCGTTTGCGGAAATTCTGTGTTATCAGGCTCATCCTGAATGACGCCATGTTATTCAATCTCTCTGGTAGCTGGCCGCTCGCGTTTCGCGAACAGTTAGCAGTAGTGCAGCCAAAGCCAATGCCACAACAGTTACTCCAAGGGCTGGCCAGAATCCGGAATCACCTGCAGGGAAATACTCTTCCAGAGGTCGCATTGGGGAGCTTGGAAATACCCGATATAGCTCCCTGCAGGATGCGACCATTGTCTTGCGCAGTTGGTGTGTGACAGTGTACTCTCTTGCCGAAGCTGGAATATTACTCATAACAACTTCAAACACGAGGTAGCCTCCCGAGACAATCAGGGCGCGAGGTGTCAGGAAACCTATCAAAGTGAAGACAGCAAGGAAAGATGAGATTGCAAGTGGTGTGATTGCCATATACTCCGCAATGTCCATCCAAGGTTTGTCATTGATCCAGCCACTTCCCAGCTGATTAGGATGGAGTCCAACTGTTGCGCTGAGTTGAAAGCACACTAGCGCCACTACAGTGATTAGTGATACGGCGGCAACGGTGGCCAGATACCTCGTAATGAGTATCGTTGACTTTCGGTGCTTGCGTGTAACCAGGTAGACAAGTGTGCCGCTCTCCGCTTCGCTAGTAATCAACATTGGACTGAACATCATGCATAAGACAGGCACTATCCCCCCTAGTAGCAGCATTTGAAGTATCTCATGATACTGATGCCAATAACTTGCAGTGCTATTTGTGTGTCCCATGGTACGCGCAAGTACAATGAACCCGCATGGTACCAGCAACGCCAGGGATGCGAGCAGTGTCTTTCTGTCAAACAACACTTGTCTAATAGTGAACCAGAACAGAGATACCATATAGCTTGTCCAATATGCCTGTTGGCAAAAACGTAAGTACGTCAAGAGCCTCTGTTTGTCAGGTATCCAAAAACTGCTTCCAGGTTATCATCCGCTGAAGCCATCTCCCTCAGAACAACATTGTGTTCAAGGCTTGCCTCCAAGACTTTCTTATATATGAGCTGCGGGTCTCGTGTCTGAACGACAAGCGAGTTACTGTCCGGAAGGCCAAGTCCTACTACTTCGTTGATTCGTATAAGAGCCTGTGCCATGATTCTCGCCTTGTCGGCGCGAATCCTTATTGTGTGCGGTCTGTTACGCAAGCTACTCCTGACAGCTCGCACGTTTCCTTCCGCAACAACTCGTCCGTGATCGATCATGATGATCTGCTTTGTGAGAGCCTCGACTTCATGCAGGATGTGGCTTGAAATGAGTATGTCCATTCCGTCATCGGCAAGCTGGCAGAGCAAATCGGCCATATCGTGGCGAGCAACCGGATCGGCGCCAATGAATGGCTCATCCAGAATCAGGAGTTCAGGATTATGCACAAGGGCTTGAGCGATCTTGATGCGCTGGCGCATCCCTTTGGAGTAAGTACGAACTGCTCTTGTGGATGCACTGGTCAGACCCACTCGATCGATGGCATGCTCTGTTGCGCATCTTGCACTTCGAAGGCCAAGGCCGGAAAGGCGAGCACAAAGCCGCACAAACTCCCTTCCTGTGACGTTAGGCCAGTAGGCGTCGCCTTCTGGGCAATAACCTATTCTTGAGAGTACGTTCGGGTTATCCCATGGGCGCTGTCCAAGAACTAGCATTGAACCAATGCATGGGCGGATCTGGCCGGTAGCAATGGCCATGAAAGTGGTCTTGCCGGCGCCGTTGGGGCCTAGCAACCCGGTGATGCCATGATTCACCGATACCGTTACATTGTTGAGGCCGATGACTTCGCCATACCATTTGGACAGATTCCTCAATTCGATGATGGCCATGATGGCATTGTGCCTCTCGTGCGACTGGGTCTACATACTCGCTGCTGATCTCGAAAAGCTAACCACACGTACGTAGCAGAGTAGGGCGCACGCAATAGTTAGTGATCCGAGGACAACAGCTGGAAACGCGGGCTCAACCGGACTTAGCAGAGCCCTCTCAAATGACTCTGTGGGCAACCCGCTATCGGCAAAAGCGATTCGTATGTCAAACAACCACTCAGTCAGTATCATAATGTTTCCCCTGAGTGAAATAGCGCCCAACCACTGTGTTGTCGCTTCGCCTCTCAACGTATCGTTAACTATTGCTTGGGCCACGCTAGGGAGAAGGCAAATAGCGAACCATCCCGCAGTGGCGAATCGCCTGTTTGGTGTTGCCGATGAAATCGCCAAGATAAGTAGGCCTCCGAATAACATCATGCCCAATCCGGAAGTCAGGAGATCGATAGTCAAGCCAAAGGTCTGAGACATGGTGGCCAAACCACCAGTGATTAACACCCCTGCCATCAGGGAAAGTATATTGGGAACGAGAACAAGCATGCCTACATATGATGCGGCGATTGCCCATTTCGCAGTAAGATAAGTAAACGGTGTGAGTGGCCGCGAGAAGTAGATCGGAAGCGCTCTGGCTCGTAAGTCATCAGCTATCAAACCAGGGCCAACTCGAGCCAGCGTGAGAAGAACCCAGAATAGCTGTACCTTAATCGCCAACATGTATGTTGTTCGCCAGAGCAAAGTTCTGATTTCAGAGACGTCGCCGACTCCTTTTAGATTAACCCCAAGTACGTTGAGAATCATGGGATACCACCATGCAGATTGCACAGAGTCCTTGGTCGTAGGGGAACCGAAGAAGTCTTCAGCTAGCGAGATACCGTAGAAGAAAGTGCACGTTCCCACGACAAATGCAAGGCTCATCCACACGAATGCCCTGGCCTGCGAATCCTTGTTGGCATGCTTGAGCCCTGCCCATACGATGGCAAACCAAGTAGAAGTGATGCGAGCCTTCTTTCTTTGCCAACGGTGATAGCGCTGCTGTGTTTCGGGGATACCAGACATCTTACCCTTGCTGTTTCCTGAGTGCTTCGAGGAACCCTTCCTCCAGAGAACTTCGCTGTGGATGTAATCCAATGATGTTTGTTTGTGAATCACGTGCAGCTTCAATGATCAGTCGTTGCGAGTTTGGGTCGGGTATCTCAATATCCAACTGCCCACTGGATCTCTGGCTGCTTACCGATACATGCCTCTCTATCAACTTATCGCGAAAAACTCCATCGTTACCGGTGAATTCGATTCCGTATTTCGTAGGATGTGGCCTTGTCATCTCTGATATTTCCCCGGTAGCGAGAAGCTCTCCTCCACCCATTATCACCACATAACGACACACTTTCTCCACATCAGGAAGAAGATGGCTACTGAGAAGAATGCTTATCCCCGAGTTCCCCAGATCCTGAATGAGGTTGAGCATCACTTGCCGACCTTGAGGATCCATTCCATTTGTAGGCTCATCGAGAAAAAGCATATCCGGGTCATGTACCAGTGCCTGAGCAAGTTTGAGTCGTTGCTTCATGCCAGTTGAATACTGTTCGGCAGGGCGGTATCGCGCTTCGTCCAGGTCAACATAGTCCAGAACTTCGTGCGCTCTCTGCATGGCGTCTGCGTGTGACATACCTGAGAGGCGTCCAGCGTAATGAACGTACCCAATGCCGCTGAACCGCGGTATGAGGCAGTCGTTCTCTGGCATGAAGCCAACTCGTCGACGGATAGCACGCTGCTTCTTCGTTACGCTTAGGCCCAAGACAGAGGCGCGTCCCGACGTGAGAGGAGTTTGCCCGAGCAGAATGCTTATAAGCGTACTTTTGCCAGCGCCGTTTGGTCCGAGTAATCCAACCACACCCGGCTCCACGCACACCGTTACCCCTCTAAGTGCGGTCACTCTTCCGTATTTCTTTACCAGATTGTCACACGCGAAAGCATTGCTCATCAAGCTGCCCATCCCTCGGCACAGATCTGACTCGACAGAGCAAGAGTAGTGTTACAGTGACACAAACGCAATCCACCGAATTGTATTTGTTTGTCCTAATCCGCGGGCACCCACTACAGCGGGATTACCGCCAATGATGGATTATACGCGTTGTGAACGGTGGCAAATGTACCTGCCCAGTGTTCGAACGGCCGAATCCGCTGACCGGAATACTGGAACGCCGGCTTCGCGTATCGCATAGGCTAGAGGGTCATAGAGCGATCCGGAGTCTATAGCAACCACAAGCGGCTTAGAGGTCTCCGCCAGAATACGAGGAAGCCTGTTGGCTAGTGATGAATCATCGTTGATTTCGTCCGGCGTGGTCTTCATCGTGGGTGTGAGCGGCACAAAACTTGCCACTACTGCGTCAATATCAGCACAAGAGAGCATTAGCCGTATAGCCTCTTCGTGGGCAGCATCAGATGCCATCGGTGTAAGGTCAAGAGGATTCTGAATATTGACCAAGGCACTCAGCTTGTGACTGCCCAGTATATCTGCGAGCTTCTGCTTGTGTTGTTCCGGCAGATTAGGAAAAGCTATGTGATAGCCTTGTCCTGTTGTCGCGTCGGCCATACCGACAACCTCATATCCGGCATTGCTTATCCCACCGATTCGATTTCCACTGAAGCAACGATCATGCATCATCGCTGATAGCTGCACCAAGTTCTCGAATTCCTTGAAAGAGGTGGCCACTAAAGCCCCCGAGACGCGCATGGCGGCCTCGCATACATTGTAATCTCCTGCTATTGATGCGGTATGACCAGCCGTTGCCGCTCGACCTGCCTCTGTTCGTCCCGCCTTGTAGAATATTACATCCTTGCCATGATTGACAGCCCGGGCAACAGCCCGCGACATGGCCAGGCCGTCAAGGTCGCGGAATCCCTCAACGTATATTGCGAAAACCGCGACGTCCGTTTCTTGTTCCAGATAGCAAATGACGTCGGAAATAGTGAGGTCGATCTGATTGCCCGTAGAAATAGCATATGCCGGATCGAGAATCTCCAGATTGCTCATTCTCGTGATCACATAGGCTCCCGACTGAGAAACAACTGCCACTTTGCGTTCCTGGCTTTCCCACCGCTTCGGCAGTTTGCTCTTCGGAATAAACATGGTGTCGTAGTTTCCCGGGCGGGATTGTATGCCAAGGCAGTTTCCACCCAGGAATATCGGTCCACCGTCTTTGCTGGCTGTCCGAGTGGAAGCTATTCTTTGCCGTAATTCAGCTTCAATCTCCTTGCCGTCCTGGGTTTCTCCCATGCCCCCAGGAATCAAAATGACGGTTTTAACCATACCGGAGTCTATCACTTCGTTAACCACGTCGGGAACCTGGTCGGCAGAAACAGCTACAACCAGCAGATCAACTATTTCGGGCAGATCGCTTATAGAAGAGTAACAATCTACTCCGTCTACATTGTCGCTGCCTGGTTTTACTACATGCAGGTGTGCTCGATCATATCCACACTCCAGCATGTTCTGCAGTATGACCCTGCCCATGTTGACGTTTTTGCTGGATACTCCGACTATTGCCATGGATTTGGGATGTAGCAGTTGATCGATTTTGCCGATTGGGCGGTTGGGAGTGTGCTCCTGAGCTGCTTTGAGGTGGCACAGACCGTCCAGAGGCACCATGCTTCCTGTTCCCAGAGCAAACGGATTGACCTCCAACTCAGCGATCAAGGGCTTGTCACCGCGACTGTTGTCGCAGAACCTATGGGCAATGGCGATGAACGCTTCGAAGCACTCAATCAAATTGTCGTCAGCTATTATCCTCTTGTAGCCACGGGCTTGGCCTGACAGAATTTCATAGGCCATCGTTCCCTTGAACAGCTCAAACATATGCTGGCCGTTTGTCTGTTCAGCGAGTGCCGTGGCGACGGCTTTGCCCTTCTGCATTACAGAAGCGAGGTACTCGGTGTGTACGCCTCCAAGCCCCGCGGCGATTATGGGGCCGAATTCCCTCGATGCGCGAATGCCCACAAACAGCTCCTTGCCCAAACTGTCCTCGCCGTGCTCAAAGAACTCACAGGCAACTGTGCCGGCAAACTGCGCACCGGCTTTCTCCGCCACAATCGCTAGTTCCTGTGCGACCCTGTTTACTTGGTCAACATCACGAGGAACAAACCGCACTCCGCCTACATCGCTCTTATGCGCAAGATTGGGAGATACGATTTTGAGTACAAGTTTGTTGCCGGGGAACAGGGCAATGTCTTTTACAGTGAAAGGGGTGCCCGGCGAGCGGAAGACCGTAATCGGCACACGAATGGCGCCCGAAGCTCGTATGAGTTCGTAAACCTCATGTTCAAACAGTGTTGTCCGCTTCTGTTGCCACGCAGTTTCAAGCAGAGATTCAATGCTGGGGAAGTCGACCGCCATGATCTCACCATCAGGATAGGAGCCACGTGAAACACCACTCGCCTTCGACATGCAACGCACGCCGGAAAGCGATGCCTATCCAATGATAGCACGCAAGTCGAACTATTGAAGTCAGTGAAGCAGACGTGCCTGTTCAGAATACTACGCCCAGCCTCATTAAGGCGTCGATTTTGCCAAAGTCGGCAACGGCTACTTTGTTCGTATTAACCAGAAAATACATGTCGTAGCACAACTGCCACTGACACGCCACGCCCAAATACGCCACCAAAACAAGAGCTGAGGCTACCTCTGTGCATCTGTGGCGGCGAAACCGTATCAATGAGTATGTGGCCAACGCCACAAGCCCGAGCTTGAATATCACCATAGCAGCGGTTCCGTGCGGCAAAACAGCTTGGGCAATCGGATTAGCCTCATCAAGGACTCCATCTGCGTGGGCGCGGATCGTCATCAACAGATCAAACGCATTGAGGATCCAGATGCCCACGATCAGATACAGTACGCGGCGTCCTCTTCCTGCAGCGATGGAACAAATCGTGTTTCTCGTTGTCGGTCCAGACACACTGCCGACTAAGCTCTGCCTGAGAGCAAGTTCCGGGGTGACGTTAGCTGTTGTCATTTTGCACCTATGGCCATGCATGAAGACAAACTGGCTCTTGTGCCGGCAGATGTCGACAATGTCGCCAATTGGTCGTAGTTTGTCCGATAGAGGCATACTGCTCTGAAATGCTCAGTGCTACTTTTACGATTATGGTTGGAGGAGCTTGCGATGGATTCTCCGAAACACCAACGACTTTCCCATGTGTCAGAGTCGGGCGAAGCCAAGATGGTCGACGTATCAGCGAAACCGAAAACCGAACGGCTCGCAGTTGCCAACAGCCGTGTATCGACAACTGGGGAAGTGGTCGCCGCTGTCTTCAACGGATGCTTACCGAAAGGAGAATCGCTGTCTGTCGCTCGTGTCGCTGGGATCATGGCTGCCAAAAGAACCGCCGATCTAATACCACTTTGTCATCAAGTACCGCTTGACTGGGTCGATATCGCGTTCGAACCTGACGGCGATCAGGCAGTGTCCATCACCGCAACGGCAAAAACCGTTGCCTCAACCGGCGTCGAAATGGAAGCCCTGGTTGCGGCTACCGTAGCGGCACTGACAATCTACGATATGGTTAAGGCTCTGGACAAAAGTGCACGAATAGGTCCGATACAACTTGAGCGTAAGGATGGTGGAAAAGGTGGATCCTATAATCGTGCCGCGGGAAAGTAGCTCGTTTCGTTACCACGCCGATCTGTGGAGACATCGAGAGGAGATCGGTGGCTATGTCAAAGTCAAGCGGAAGCCGCGCATCGCAAAGAACTGTGAGGAGTGCGGGTTAGGTGTCAGCGAAGGTATTGCACCAACCGGAGCAGGTTGGCTGCGATACCGCTTGCATTAAGAGTTGTTGGTAAAAGCGAAACGCCATGGCGTTGTAAGTCCAAGCGAGGCGTCAAACCCCGAAACCTACCGGAGAAAACAGGCGTTCAGCGCTACACTTGGATAGAGCTTGCTCTAATCTCCGGGATCAAGAACAGACATGAAGGCTTTCTGAGGGATGGCGACCATGCCGACTTGCTTCATCCTCTTTTTGCCTTCTTTCTGCTTTTCCAGAAGTTTCCTTTTTCGCGTGATATCGCCGCCATAACACTTGGCAGTAACGTCTTTGCGGAAGGCAGCTATGGTCTCTCTGGCTATGACCTTGCCACCTATAGCAGCTTGAAGCGGAATTTCGAACATATGCCGGTCGATTTCCTTCTTCAGACGCTGTATGAGTCGGCGACCGCGCACTTGTGCCTTGTCCTTGTGCACGATAACACTCAAGGCGTCAACGGCAATGCCATTTACCAAAATGTCAAGCTTTGCGAGATTCCCTTGTCGATACCCGGATAGCTCGTAATCAGCTGTCCCGTACCCGCGAGTGCAACTCTTCAGTTTGTCGTAGTAGTCGTAGATGATTTCACCAAGCGGAAACTCGAAGCTCAGTAATACTCGCGTGGATGACAAGTACTCAGTTTTCTTGTGTGTCCCGCGACGGTCAAGGGAAAGCTTGAGAACTTCCCCTATATAGTCTGCAGGTACGATTACGGAAGCAGTGCAAATCGGCTCCCTGATCTCCTCCACAATGGACATGTCCGGCAACTCGCTGGGAGACTCGATATGCTTTATTTCCCCATTCTTCATAGCAACTTCATAGGTGACAGTGGGGGCTGTCTGCACTACGTTGACGTCGCTTTCTCGCTCCAGCCGCTCCTGGATTATCTTCATATGCAATAATCCCAGAAATCCGCAGCGAAAACCTATTCCCAATGCATCAGATGAGGTTGTCTCGTAAGTGAATGAGCTGTCGTTTAGCCAGAGTTGCTCAAACGCCTCCCTCAGTTCCGGTGTTTCCGTTCCCGGACCCGGAAAGAAGTCACAAAAAACCATCTGCTGTGGCGGCTGGTAACCGGGAAGAGCGTTCGTAGCAGGATCGCTGCACTTTGTGATTGTGTCACCAATGTTCACGTCGGCAACGGTCTTTATGCTGGCCAACATGTATCCAACTTCACCAGCAGATAGCTCCGAAACGGCCCCAACCTTGGGTGTGTATTTCCCAACTTCCGTGATTATCCTTTCTGTGCCGTTGGCCAGAAAGCGAACCTTGTCGCCTCGCTTCATCGTTCCATCAAACATGCGAACGTGAGAGATGACTCCGCGGTGAACGTCATGCTTGGCATCGTAGATCAGGGAGCTTAGCTTTCCCATCGGATCACCCGATGGTGCCGGCACTCTCTCGATTACAGCCTTAAGCACATCTTTGATGCCCTCCCCAGTCTTGGCAGAAGTGAAGATCGCTTCCTCCGCAGGGATTCCCAAAACGTGCTCTAACTCCAACGCGCAATCCTCTGGATGAGCGCCAGGCAGGTCTATCTTGTTGATCACCGGGATTATTTCGACAGTTGCTTCAACCGCTAGGTAGGCATTGGCGACAGTCTGGGCTTCCACTCCCTGGGCTGCATCAACTAGCAACAGAACCCCTTCACATGCGGCGAGTGCCCGCGACACTTCGTAATGAAAATCCACATGACCAGGAGTGTCAAGAAGGTTCAGAAGGTAGGTTTTACCCTCGAAGTCATACTTCATGGAGCACCGGTTCGCCTTGATCGTTATGCCCATCTCACGCTCGAGGTCCATGTCGTCAAGCATTTGGGCTTTTAACTCGCGCTTCGTGACCGCTCCCGTGATCTCCATCATCCGGTCCGCGAGCGTGCTTTTGCCATGGTCAATATGCGCGATAATGGCGAAGTTGCGTATGAGACTGAGATCTTGCATGAACGTCGAATGTCCCTGTCTTATGCCAAGTGGCCATGCGGCGATGTGCTTAAGAGGCCATTCACCGCGAGCGGTAACTGGCTCGTTTACCTGCTCTAGCCTTTTGCATGTGGGTTGGCCTGCCTCCTGGATAGTTAGAGCATCATCAGTTCAAGAGCAGCGCCAAGGAAAGAACCGTGTCCAGACACTACGCATGAACAGAGCTTACTCCAGCCATCAGAGCCTCCCAATCGAAGTAGTTGCGGCTGCTTCTGTTCAGAACCCCAAGTATACTCAATGCTACACAATTGGCTACGAGCCGACAGTGCGCATCCCGCTTGGGCTCAGTTCACGATTCCAATCGTCCCGCAGACTTGGCGTGGGCATACGGCCGGCAGTATGGTCAATTGCCCTGAACACAGGCTTCAAGTGTGACCATACCTGGACACCCAGACATTAAACCGAGGCGTCGTTTGCATTGCGGTGGCCAAATAAGATAACGGAACTCATGCCAAACGGTCGAAAGCAGAGGGTGTGATCGATCTAAACCGAAAGTCGTGCGTCCATTACTATGCCGCTTTACGTCCTCTATTGCTCTTGGCGTGAGACAGTGATAAAAACTTAAGCTATTTAAGAAAAAGTACTTATGTAATATTTCGCCCTGTTCTGCGATGTTGATCATGGCAGTCAGCTTGACAACTACCACCATAACCTAGTTATCTACTCGCCCATGAGTAAGGCACTTGTAATTGTTGAATCGCCCGCGAAGTGTAAGACGATCTCCAAGTATCTGGGGGACGGATACGTCGTTGAGTCATCGATTGGGCATGTTCGTGACCTGCCGCCCACGGCCGCTGAGATTCCCGCTGAGCACAAGAAGAAGCCTTGGGCTCGTCTTGGTGTGAACGTGGATGAAGGATTCGACCCGTTATATATCATTCCGAAGAGCAAGAAGGCTCAGGTTACCAAGCTCAAGAAGCTGTTGAAGGATGTTGATACCCTCTATCTTGCCACGGACGAAGATAGGGAGGGAGAGGCCATCGCGTGGCACCTGGAGCAAGTGCTCAAGCCTAAGATCCCCGTTCGTCGAATGGTCTTCAGCGAGATTACTAAATCGGCTATCAACGAAGCCCTTCACGATACCCGAGTAATCGATCAGCGGCTGGTGAGTGCTCAGGAAGCACGCCGTATCTTGGATCGCCTCTTCGGATATGAAGTGTCGCCTGTGCTGTGGCGCAAAGTCAAGCCGAGACTCTCCGCTGGCCGCGTGCAATCGGTTGCAACCCGATTAATCGTTGATCGTGAGCGGGAACGAATCGAATTCGTCAGTGCCGGTTTCTGGGACGTAGAGAGCAAACTCTCCATCAATGCAGACACAACTCGCAAGAACGGCGCAGGGAAAATCGAAGCAAAACTGGTTGAACTGGCCGGTAAGCGCCTTGCCAGCGGCAAAGACTTCAGAAATACGACCGGGCAATTGAAGGATGCGCTAGCAGTAGTGCTGCTCGACGAAACAAAGGCCACAAGGCTCGCCAATCACCTTCGGTCATCCGAGTTTCGAGTGTCATCCGTGACAGAGAAACCCTTCACTAGTCGCCCGTACGCGCCATTCATAACGTCATCTTTGCAGCAAGAGGCAGCACGCAAGCTGCGCTTCAGTGCCCAACGCACGATGCGCGTGGCACAACGGCTTTATGAAAACGGCTACATTACCTACATGCGTACCGACTCCACTCACTTGTCGGGCCAAGCGATTTCGGCTGCTCGTTCGCAAATCAAGGAGCTCTACGGTAACGATTATGTGCCTGACTCGCCTCGAACTTACTCTAGAAAATCCAAGAATGCTCAAGAGGCACACGAAGCCATAAGGCCCGCGGGAGAGTCTTTCAGGAAGCCTCAAGACGTCCGCGCGGAGTTGGAGAACGACGCTCATAAACTGTATGAACTTATTTGGAAACGCACAGTCGCGTCTCAGATGAAAGATGCTCTGGGGGTGCGTACAAGCGTTCGAATCGTCGCCGATGGCGGCGAAGATGGCGAAGCAGTATTCAGCACGTCCGGAAAAGTCATCAAGTTCCCTGGTTTTCTCCGTGCCTATGTAGAGGGGGCAGATGATCCCGATACCGAGTTGGAGGACAAAGAGAAGATTCTACCGCATTTGGTTGAGGGGCAATCTTTGGACGTAGTTGAAGTTTTGCCCTGCGGTCACACAACTCAACCGCCTGCCAGGTTCACCGAGGCTTCTCTTGTAAAAGAGCTCGAAGAACGCGGGATCGGCCGACCTTCAACCTACGCCTCCATCATTCAGACTATCCAAGAACGCGGCTATGTGTGGAAGAAAGGGACGGCTCTCGTACCCACTTTCACCGCTTTTGCAGTGATCAATCTGCTTGAGCAACATTTGGCCACCTTGGTTGACTTCGACTTCACAGCCACCATGGAGGATGAGCTGGACGCTATCGCCAACGGCGAACATGAAGCACGTCCGTGGTTGCACGATTTCTATTTTGGCCAACCTGGAGCGAAGGAAGGCACTGCTGCTGTGGGCCTTAAGGCCCTCATTGGCTCGGGCTGGGAGGATATTGATGCCCGTGCAGTGTGCTCGGTGCAACTGGGCACAAACGACAACGGGAACATCGTTTCGGCGCGAGTGGGTCGCTACGGAGCGTATGTCCAGGTGGGTGACAGCGATGAGCGAGCTACCATCCCGGACGAGTTCCCTCCGGATGAGCTGAGCGTTGACAAGGCCATGAGTCTTATTAGCGAAGCAGCAAAAGGTGACCGCGTGCTCGGTAACGACCCGGGATCCGGCAAACCTGTTTACATTAAGACCGGCCGATTCGGACCGTATGTGCAATTGGGCGATCCGGAACTGAATGACAAAGGCAAAATCAAGAAAGGTGCCAAGCCCAAGATGGCCAGCCTATGGCCTTCAATGAGCCTGGATACGATAGATCTTGATCAGGCGCTTATGCTTCTGTCTTTCCCAAAAACGCTGGGAAACCATCCCGATACCGGTGATGAGATTACCGCTCAGGATGGCAGGTATGGTCCTTACATCAAGATGGGACGCGATAGCCGAAGCTTGGAAAACCACGAACAACTGAATACGATCACTCTCCAGCAAGCCATCGACGTCTTCAAGCAACCTAAGACCAGAGGCAGAACTTCTGCCGCCAAAGCTGTAATAGCTGTCTTGGGAGAGCATCCCGATACTGGTGCCACAATCAGCGTCAAGGATGGACGATTCGGTCCCTATGTGACTGACGGCGTTGTCAATGCTACCGTGCCAAAGGGAAGAGATCCGGCTTCCCTCAGCCTGGAGGAATCCCTGGACCTGATTGCTGTTCGAGAGCAGAAGATGATCGAACAGGGGAAGGATCCCAGGGCCAAGAAGGTCAAGAAAACTGTGACCAAGAAAGTCTCCAAGAAGGCAGCTGCCAAAAAGTCTTCAAAAAGTCTCTCCAAATAGATGTGCTCGTCAGACTGTCCACCGTAGCAGCGAGTGTCGCCCAACTTGACGCTTGCATTTCCCTCGCCAGCAGTTTCAATGCTGGGCATGGCTACTCCTGGCAAAGCTAATCGCAAGTGGGACTTTGATAGAGTATTCCGCCTACTTCTTGCTCTTGTAGCAATTATTGTTTTCTTTGGGCTGGTGCGCTATCTTGCCGACGTTCTCATTCCTTTTGCCGTAGCGCTTTTGCTGGCTTATCTCCTTAATCCAATAGTTAATGCCTTGGATAGTAGGATCAATCGCCGTGCGCTGTCAGTTTTCATCACCGTTTTTGGAAGTGGCGTTGTAGCCGGATCACTCGGCCTTGTTCTTGTGTTTGTTGGTGTCAAGGAGGTTTCTTCTCTTCAGGGGCTCGTTCATGATTTGGTTCGAACTCCAACGGCGGAGGATGTCAGAGGCGTAGGGGCTGCCTTCCAGGAATTCGTGGATTCTCAAAGCAATGAGACTGTTAAGGGGCTTCTCACTGAATTCAAGGAGCAGATCGTATCGCATAGAGACGAATACGTGGAGAGTTTGCAGCCTCTGGCGCTGGCGAAGAAAGCTGTGAGGTTGATAGCTCCTAGTCTGGTTGGACTTGTGACGGGAGCAGCAAGCTTCATAATCGGACTCACAGGGCTTGTTGTGGTCCTCCTTTACCTCATCTTTCTGCTTATCGACTATCCCCTAATGTCTAAGACGTGGCGAGGGTTTCTTCCGCCTGCGTACCGAGAGGATATCATTGGATTCTTGGATGAATTTGGCTTAGCCATGAGCCGCTACTTCCGAGGTCAGCTCATTGTCGCCATGATTGTGGGAATTCTCTTCGCTATTGGGTTTAAGCTGGTCGGTTTGCGAATGGCCATCCTCCTTGGTCTGGCAATTGGGATGCTCAATATGGTGCCATACCTGCAGACTGTTGGCTTAATACCAGCCCTGCTGTTGGGATTAGTGAGAGGATTGGAGGCGGGGGGATGTGTTTGGTCAGCGCCACTGCTTGTAATTTTGGTTTTCGCCGTTGTGCAGACTATTCAAGACGCAGTATTGACGCCTAATATTCTGGGTAAGACTGTGGGGCTACGCCCCGTTGTTCTTTTGTTGGGCATATTCATTTGGGGTAAGCTTCTAGGATTTCTTGGGCTGGTTTTAGCGATTCCCTTGACCTGTTTGGGTTTGGCCTACTACAAGCGATTCGTACTGGGAGATAAACAGGCCAAGGCTGTCCAGGAATAGGGCTATTCGCTGTCCTTCTCACGCAATAGCTGCATGCAGGTCGCCGGGCATGAAGATACTTAGGGCTTTCTCATTCGTTATTCATCGTTACAGTGGCGGCTTCGAACAACATCCAGCGTTGATGACAAGTTGGGTCCAGAGAATCCTCTACCGGCGACGAGCTGTTGTTAGAGTCAACGCGCTACCCAATAGCAATAGGATGCTCCCCGGCTCCGGTGTTGTGGCAATGTGATCAAGCTGAATATCAGTCCCTGCGTATATCGTCTCGATCCTCAATTCTATTGCTCCGACATTGGTAAAATCTGCTCCAATACCCCCGGAAGGGGAAAAGCCAAGGAAAGGTAGCGTGTACGACTTGTTGCTTCCCGGTGGTATTGCTCCATTAAGCTTTAGTGTGAAGCTCGAATAGTTCTGCGCATCGGAGTATACATTGAGGATCAAGGCTGCAGGGAGGTCGTCAGCGTACACCTCTATCTCGAATCCTGTCTGTAGTCCGCTTTCTGTGAGATCAGTGCCGTTGAGTCCTGTGAAGTCGATCGACAGGCAATCCCCGTCGGGACCATCCCATACTACATGCGAGGCGCCAAGAACATCAGCATCTTCATTGTGGCTCAGAAGGCTGTTGCTGGTGCCGCTTCCCGACAAGAGATCAAGACTCGTGTAAGGTGAGCCTTGAGATGTGAACACCAACAGGTCTCTTTCATTTCCGAGTACCTTGGAGTCATCGGCGTAGCTTCCAGCTATTCCGTTGGGTCCGTACGCCTCTGCACGCTGCAGCGAGGCAAAATCATCGATCATTGTGGAATACGCGTATGACGGAAGTACGCACGTTACTACGAGCGCAAACCCGCGCATGACAACATTGCGCGCAATACTCTCTCTCATCACTATCCCTCCTGTGGAATGAGCTCTATCTCTCTCTGAGCCGAGCATGAGCCAGGTAGTTCTGACTCAATTGCTTGGCTTATAGTTTTCTTCGGCCTGGCCTCCGATCTTCTCAAACTATGTTCTGGCTTGCCGCGCAGCCCACAGACCATGCTCATGCGACCGATAACCGCACGCAACTACGAATACTCGCGCACTCAGTTTGAGCTGCCCCAAACCTTGCACATCATGCGCCCGCACCGTGCACGCAAACGACACGAAGAGCCTTCTACGTGTTTCGCTGCTGGTTATCCATTAGGGGTGCTAATCCGAAGGGCACTCCCTCTCTCTCCTACACCGCTGCATTCTCAATCTCCCGTTTGCGAATGCAACACACATGATTATTATCGGAACTTTGTTGATTTGCAACGGTAAAGTGTAGATGTTCCTCGCGGCGCATAAGTCCGACGGGCGCAGATAGTTGTGCAACAGCTCTCCTCTGCCATTCGATAGAGCCCTTCAACGGATGCAGCTCTTTGTCCAACCGATGTGATTGTTGTCAGGCCTTTTGTTAATCGTTTGTTGGTGGATGCGCTGCTCGAAAGAAGGGACCGCGTCTTGCAGTGCGGCAGGTTGCCCCGCCGTGTGAATCGCTGCTACGCATGATCGCGTGCATGGTTGGTTCGTAGTGTGCCCGGTGCTTGTTTTTGTCTACGGTGCGCTTCTGTACAGGTACGTGCAACTCTCCGACCTCCAAAGCGTATTGTGTTCACTGTTCCCCGCGGGAAACAGCGGCGTCGGCTAACAGCCTACGATACACGCCGCACGCACTCAAACAGGATTCTCAGTATTGCGGTTATTGCTCCACCATTCTCAACTTATCCGGTACTATGAGAACGAAGGGGACGTTGTGAGTCCGGAAACAGGCGACCGCATCTCCACGAATCCTTTCCGGTGACAATGGCTTGCTATGTTTGTCCAAGGAGAAATACACCATGTCGATTTCGGAGCAATTGGAGATACTTCGGGGGTTGGTAGTCCTCACCGCAGCTGACGGTCGCATTACTGCAGGTGAACGAGGTATTCTCGAAAAACTAGCGTCCAGAGTCGGCGTCGGAAGTGCCTCCCTTCAGGCAATGATCGAACGCGCTTCCGGTGACATATCAATGCGCGATGACCTGTTTCATCGGACCATGTCGAACCCGGAACAGGTAATGGAGTTGCTCGTTGCTACTGCACGCATCGATGGGGAAATCTCCGAAGAAGAGCGGGAACTCCTCGTTCACATGATGGGAAAACTAAACATATCAACAGATCGCTTCTCTGATGTTTATCAAAGAGGCATTGCGCGGGCGGACACGTTGCGCGATCAGCGATTGTAAAAATACCAACGAGAAGCTTTTAATGCTCGACTTAGCCGTCAAAAAGCGATTGCTGGTTGGGCACTTCACTGGCGGCGTGCTCTTTGACCTTCTGGATCTCTTCTGCAAATTCAACAACATCGGAGAACTTGCGGTACACACTCATGAAGCGAACGTAAGCTACTTGGTTGAGACCCCTAAGTCGACGGGCTACGGTCTCACCGATCTGATCGCTTGTCACTTCTCGGTCGTACTGCCGGAAAAGATCACCCTCGACTGTGTCCACAAGCTCGCTTATCTCTTCCTCATCAACTGCCAACTTGTAGCAAGCCTGGATAATACCTGTCAGAATCTTGTCTCTCCGGTAGGGTACGCGTGATCGATCGCGCTTGATGACCGTCAGCCGCAACTCCTCTTCAGCTCTCTCCTTGGTTGTGAAGCGACGATTGCACGCTTGGCACACCCTTCTCCTGCGGATAGCCGAACCGGATTCCGTCAGCCGGGAATCGATTACCTTGTCCTTACCGAGCTCTTTGCATGAAGGGCATCGCATGTTGCGTTGTAAGCCGCCTCCAAATCGGCAGATTGTTCGCACATAATGCGGCCAACACCCTCGCGGCCAGCTTCACAATACGACCGCGCCGCGATATGTTGCCTACAGGTTACGGTAATCCCGCGAAATATCGGGGTCAAGACTAAAGCGGCCAGATCGTACTTGCTTCGCCGCTATCAATCAGGAGGCGGAATGCCCACTGCTGTTGTTAACAAAATGGTTGGCGGGTTCAGGGTCGTTGGCTATTCGCTCGCCGGTGAGGAGACCACCGTTGCACTGCCTGAGCTCAACGTCTGCTTCGATGCCGGGAGGGCTCCCCGAGAGATCATCCCCATTGACAACCTCTGTCTGACCCATGGCCACATGGACCATGCCGCTGGTTTGCCCTACTACCTCTCCCAACGCACCTTCGTTGGTACTCAGGCCGGACGGGTGATCGTCCACACTAGTCTCGTTCAACCAATAATGGATCTGATGGCTTGCTGGGCGAGAATCGAGGGACATCCCTCGCCAGCAGAGATTGTTGGCGTCGATCATGGCGATGAAGTGCCGCTGCGACGAGATCTGGTGGCTCGTGCCTTCAAAGTGAACCACGGGACTGATGCCCTTGGGTTCGCTATCGTCGAGTATCGCTACAAGCTCAAACCCGAGTACGTAAACCTCTCAGGTCCTCAATTGGTAGAACTCAAGCGAAAGGACATAGAGATTCAAAACAAAGTGGAGATCCCCCTTGTTGCCTATGTCGGTGACACGGCCGACGGCAGCTTCTTCGACCTCGACCACGTGCGCAATGCCCAGTTGCTCATCATGGAGTGCACCTTCTTCGACGCGGATCATGTAGTGCGGGCGAGAGCAGGCAAACACCTTCACGCCAGGGATCTGCAGTCCATTGTGCCCCGCCTGCGCAATCCAAATATCCTTATTACTCACCTTACACGGCGTACAGACATGCGCGCTGCCAAACGCATACTGGCGAACTTCATTGAGGAAACGGATCAACACAGGCTAACTTACCTCATGGATCGCCCCAAGCGACCTCGGCGAGATCGCGCGCCAACACCAGAATGAGCCATCTGCTCTGCAAAGACTGCGCTGGCTGATGTCAGTTCCTTGCAATAACCACCATGTGTTTTCGAATGCATATCGCGCTGCCCAACGCAAACCTGTGATGTCTTATTATCATTGGCACACAGAGAAAACAGAAATCCCGACGCTATGCTCAGACGGAGCCTGCTCTAGTGCATTCACCCTTTTGACAGCTCTGCCTGCCCCGGATATAAATGGCCCATGCACACCCAAACGTTTTCATGTTGGAACTTCAGGAGCGGTCGATGAAGGCAATAGCCATCATCCCGGCTCGGTTTGCCTCCACCAGGTTTCCAGGAAAACCTCTCGCCAACGACACCGGCAAGTATTTGATCCAACACGTGTACGAACGCGTGCAACAGGCTCAACGGGTCCATCGCGTCATCGTGGCCACCGACGATCACCGAATAGCACAAGCTGTGCAGAGCTTCGGCGGATGTGCGGAGATGACCCGCGATGACCATCCATCCGGCACCGATCGCATAGCTGAAGTGGCTGCACGCCTTGATGACTGCGACTTGGTCCTCAATGTTCAGGGAGATGAGCCTGAGATTGATCCACACCATATCGATCGGTTGGTTGACCTCCTGTCGAGTGACAGCAAGGTGTCCGTTGGAACGCTGGCTTGCCCATTCGCTGTTCTGAAAAAGGGTGACCCTACCGATCCTCATGCTGTTAAAGTAGTCCTGGACGCCCGAAGCTATGCTATCTACTTCAGTCGGGCGTTGATCCCTTATCCCCAAAGACATGCAACCGACGGGGCACTGTGCCAGCCCGCACCGTACCTTCTTCATATAGGGGTATATGCTTATCGTCGGGATTTCTTGCTTCACCTGGCAACTCTGCAGCCAACACCGTTGGAACAGACAGAGAGGCTCGAACAACTGCGATGGCTGGAGCATGGCTACAAGATTGCTGTCGCCGTTGTTGATGGAACTGCAGTAGGAGTGGATACACCGGAAGATTACGCCGAGTTCGTACGCAGGCACAGAGAGGCCACTTGAAGCATCGCTGCTTCGTACTGTAGCGCGGTAAGGCCAAGCGCAGCGTCAACCCCGGAATTTACCGGAGAGTACAAGCGTTCAGCCGCTGCACTTGGATAGAGCTTGCTCTAGCCGTGTGCCTAAAAAGAAACCCGGACAACTACCATTGAAGAGACTGTCCTTGCCATGACGCCAGACAAATTGCTCGCAGCTATCGGTGATTCGTCAGATGAAACGGAGTTCTACACTCCTATGCCGGCTGGCTACAAGCCGGGAACGACCAAATACGTTGTGGTGTTCGGAACAGTGATGAGCGGCCTGGGAAAAGGCATCTTCTCCAGCTCTTTGGCAAAAGTACTTCAAGACAAGGGCTTGGTTGTTACTCCCATCAAACTGGAAGGATATCTTAATAGAGACAGCGGCACGCTGAATCCCTATCGACATGGCGAAGTATTCGTGCTCGACGATGGCATGGAATGCGACATGGATCTTGGTACGTACGAAAGAATGCTCAACCAGGATCTTACACGCTTGAACTTTGCAACAAGCGGCCAAATCTTCTCTCGCGTGCTGGAGAAGGAGCGCAGAGGGCAATACCTCGGACGTGATGTGCAGATGATTCCGCACGTCACCGGCGAGGTGAAAATGGCACTACGGGAACTAGCCGTTGCTAGCTGTGCGGATGTTGTATTCGTTGAGATAGGTGGTACGGTCGGCGATGTGGAAAACGCATACTTCATCGAGGCTGTTCGCGAACTTGCGTTTGAGGAGGGCGAAAGTAGCTGCTGTTTTGTTACTCTGACATACGTTGTTGAGCCTCCCTCCTTGGGTGAGCAAAAATCGAAGCCTGCCCAACTAAACATCAAGAGCCTTATGGCTACCGGGGTCATGCCTCACATTATCGCGTGCCGGGCCAGCAAGCCCGTGACCCGCAAGGTGAGAGAAAAACTGGCGATGTACTCCAATGTTTCCATGGACCGCGTATTCAGTATGCACGATGTCGAAAGTGTGTATCAGATTCCCGAGGCCTTGCGCGATGCTGGGATCGACAAGACAGTAATGGAAATACTAAACTTACATCAGGAGGCAGACTCCGTCACGGAACAGAAGTCTCGCGAAACCTGGGTTGGTTACCTCGATCGCTTCCGTTCTTCCATGACTCCGATTACCATAGGCATAACGGGAAAATACACCTCACTGAGGGATAGCTACGCCAGTATCATTCAAGCACTGGAGCATGCGGGCACCCATTGGGGGGCGAAGGTGCGAATAGAATGGATCGATGCTACGGAAATCGGTGATTGCGATCTTGCGGAGCAATTCAAGCATGTGGACGGAATGATCGTACCCGGTGGTTTTGGTGTTCGAGGCGTTGACGGCAAAATATCGTGCGTGCAGTACGTTAGGGAAAACGGTATACCGTACCTCGGACTCTGCTACGGATTCCAGATAGCAGTTGTTGAGTTCGCCAGAAACGTCTGCGGGATGCACGCCGCCGGCAGCACCGAAGTAGACCAGGATACTCCCTACCCCGTAATCGACATCCTGCCAGAACAAAAGAAGATCGAGGGATTAGGCGGCAACATGCGACTTGGTGGACGCAACATAGTTGTACAGCCGGGATCCGGCTTGGCTCAGCTCTATGGACAGGCTGAACTAATACGCCTCCGCTTCCGACATCGCTACGAGGTTGATCCTCAGTACATTGATCGCATTCAGGAAAAAGGAATGATCTTCAGCGGGAAAGCTGTTAATCACCCCATCATGCAAGTGTTGGAACTCAAGCCGGAAATCCACCCCTTCTTCTTTGCTACCCAAGCCCACGCCGAACTGACCAGCAGACCTCTACGCCCCGATCCTCTCTTCCTCGGTCTGGTTCGCGCTGCTATGATCCACTCAGGCGCAGAGGATCCCGCCAGTAAGATCGATTGGCCGACTTGCCCTACTCCTCTCGCATAGGGATAACTACTGCCCTCCTCATTCATGACATTGAGGACAGCTTGCCGAATGATGCAGCCCCAGTACGCAGGATTGGTGAACCTGGAGAGCTGTTCCAACAAACCTTCCAATTGTAGCGCCTTATATGAAAGTCCGCTGAGCAACACAGTTGCTTAGACGCCTCATCTGAATGAAGCGTGCTCTGTGAATGAATGAAGCGATACTATTGCGCAGATCAACAGTATCGCTTCCTATTGTCCCAATCGCGATGTCGGCTATGAAGTGGTAAGTCCAGGCGTAGCGTCAAACATCGCGAATCTACTGGAGAGAAACCGGGCTCAGACGCTGCACTTGGATAGAGCTTGCTCTAATTCCCGGCGAGCAACACCATCAAAGCCTTCTGAGCATGCAAGCGGTTTTCGGCCTGATCGAAGATCACACTGTTGGCACAGCGACTTGTTTCGTGATCCAATTCTTCGCCGTAGTGCGCCGGAAGACAGTGCATAATGATCGCTCCGGCATCTGCTTTTTCCATGAGCTTCATATTGACCTGATAGTCCTTGAATTTCACGCGACGCTCAACAGCTTCATCTTCTTGGCCCATGCTTGCCCACGTATCTGTGTAAACTACGTCGGCGCCGGTAATTGCGATCAAATCATTGGTTGCCTCAATCGTACAATTGGTCTCCTTAGCAAGTGCTGCGGCTTCTTCAACTACCCGCTGGAGAGGCTCATAGCCCTTTGGGGTAATCGCAACCATGTTCATGCCCACACGCGCACATCCAAACATCAGTGAATGCGTCATGTTGTTGCCATCTCCGACGTAGGCCAGCTTCAACCCCGATAGCCGCCCCTTCTTCTCGTACACGGTCTGGAGATCAGCTAGCACCTGACAAGGGTGCTCTTCATCTGACAGACCATTGATAACAGGGACTCCCGCGTGCTTGGCCAGTTCAACCACTATCTCGTGACCAAAAACCCGAGCCATTATTATGTCACAGTAACGGCCAAGGACCTTAGCAATGTCTTCGGTGGGTTCGCGTTTTCCAATGGATATGTCGGTGGGTGCCAGGTAAATGGCGTGCCCACCCAGTTGTGTCATGCCCGTCTCAAACGAAACACGCGTACGCAACGACGGCTTCATGAAGATCATAGCAAGCGTCTTGCCTGCAAGAACTGGGTGTGGCTGATTCCGATATCGTTCAAGCTTCAGCGTGTCTGCTGTCCTGATTACCTGCAAAACCTCTTCCGATGAAAAGTCCTTAAGCGATACCAAGCTGCGACCTTTTAAACTAACGGCCATGATTGTTCTCCAAACACGCAAACGCAAGAAAAACGCCCTACCAGCACACAGGGGCGCAGACAGGGCGATGTATCGACACGCTGTGTTAAGCCAATACTTCCGCGACCTTCTCTAATGCGCCGTTCAAGTCATCTTCGCTCGTCGTGAGCGGCGGAGCGATACGCATTACCGAGCTTACTGTGTCCTTACACAGAACACCTTTCTCCTTCAGCTCTTTGCAGTACGGTTTCGCCGGGCCGGCCTCAGGCGTCATCTCAATACCAATCAACATGCCTTTGCCACGGACCTCTTTTACTTTCGAACAGTTGCGAGAGCGAAGCTTCTCTCTGAAGTCCGATCCCAACCGGTCAGAACGTTCGCATAGGCCTTCGTCCATCAGAACTCGCATGGCCTCTCTGGCTACAGCACATCCGAGAGGGTTGCCTCCAAACGTGCTGCCGTGATCACCAGGGTTGAAGACGCCAAGAGCCTCTCGTGAGCCAACCACCGCCGACACCGGCATTACACCGCCGCCCAAAGCCTTGCCCAGGATTACCAAGTCAGGTTTGACTCCCGCATGGTCAACGCAGAATCGCTTGCCCGTACGGCCCAATCCCGTCTGAATCTCATCTGCAATCATCAGGATGTTATGCTTCGTGCATATCTCCCGTACTGCTTCAATGTATCCTTCAGGCGGAACCACTACGCCACCTTCGCCTTGAATCGGTTCGAACAAAAACGCTACTGTGTTTTCCGTAATAGCCGCCTCCAGCGAAGCTGGGCAGCCATATTTTACTAATGGAAAACCAGGGGTGAACGGTCCGAAGCCGTCCTTTGTCTGTGGTTCGTCGCTGAAGCTGATAATCGTTGTCGTGCGCCCGTGAAAGTTTCCGGTGCAGCAGAGAATCTGCGCCTTGTTGTCTGCGACACCTTTGACTTTGTAGCCCCACTTACGGGCTGTCTTGATTGCTGTTTCTACAGCCTCAGCACCCGTATTCATTGGCAAAACCATATCCATGCCGCAGAATTCGGTTATCTCCTTACAAAACGGACCGAACTGGTCGTTCTGAAAGGCCCGAGACGTCAGCGTGAGCTTCTTCGCCTGTTCGATGAAGGCGCTGATGATTCGCGGGTGCGAGTGCCCGAAATTCAATGCGGAATACGCACTGAGACAATCCAGGTACTGCTTGCCGTCGGCGTCCCAAACCCAAGAGCCTTCGCCTCGCGAAATCACTACCGGCAGCGGAGCATAGTTGTTGGCACTGTACTGTGCCACCATGTCCATGTGAGCATCGCCGCTCATCGAGCAACAACACTGTTGAGGGGTACAGTTTTCCATTTGTCGAACTCCCGGTCATATAGCGTTATTAATCCAAGCGTAGCGCCAAGCACCGACGATCTACCGGAGAAAGCCGGCCATCAGACGCTACGCTTGAATAGAGCTTGCTCTAGACAACTCGCTTGATCGCCGCAGGTAGCGCCGATCTGTCTTCCTCATCCAAGTTATAAAACACTCGCGTTGACGGCTGCGGTATGTCGATCAACGCTCCCAGGTCGATGGGAGTGCCCACCAAGACCAAGTCACATGGTACCTTCTTGATCGTGGCTGCCAACTCGTCCATCTGCGTCTGTCCATAACCCATCGCCGGAAGGATGTCGGTCAAGTGGTTGTACTTCTCAAACGTCTTCTTGATCGAACCCTCAGCATACGGGCGAGGATCGACAATCTCGGCTGCTCCGAATTTCCGGGCGGCAACGTGTCCGGCGCCGTACTTCATTTCTCCGTGCGTCAAGGTCGGCCCGTCTTCGACCACCAGGACCCTCTTTCCTTTTATCGCGTCGGGATCAGAAACAGTCACCGGGGAGTTGGCCTTCACTACTTGCGCCTTCGGATTGAATGCCTTTATGTTGCCTAAAACCGTGGCGATATCTTCGGCTGAAGCTGTGTCACACTTGTTCACTACCACCATCTCTGCCATACGCAGGTTCGTCTCGCCGGGGTAGTACGTGCATTCGTGGCCGGCACGGTGTGGGTCAGTCACTACGATGTACAGACTCGGCTTGATGAAGGGAGTGTCGTTGTTGCCACCATCCCAGAGGATGACATCCGCCTCCTTCTCCGCTTCTCGCAAAATCGTCTCATAGTCAACGCCAGCAAACAGGAGGTTACCAGCCTTGATGTGGGGCTCGTACTCCTCTCGCTCTTCAATTGTACATTCATGCTTGTCCATGTCCTCCAGCGTCTCGTATCGCTGGCAGATCTGCTTCGTTAGATCTCCATAGGGCATAGGATGCCTAAGTACAGCGACTTTCTTACCCATCTCCTTGAGAATTTCGCTGACGCGACGCGATGTTTGTGATTTGCCACATCCGGTCCTGACTGCGCAGACAGCAATCACCGGCTTGCTGCTTGCTATCATCGTGTCGTGCGGGCTCAATAGTTGGAAATGTGCTCCGGCAGCATTGACTCTCGCGGCCTGCATCATGACGTAGTTGTAGGGTAGATCGGAATAAGCCAATGTAACCAGCTTGACGCTGTGTTCTGCTATGAGTTTCTCCAAGTCCCGCTCATCGTGAATAGGAATTCCATTAGCGTATTTTGGACCACTCAGTACCGATGGGTACACTCGACCATCAATATCCGGGATTTGCGTTGCAGTTATTGCAACAACGTTTACATCCTCGCGGTGCTTCCAGTAGACATTGAAGTCGTGGAAATCTCGACCAGCCGCGCCCATGATGATCATGTTAATGGGTGAATTAGTAGGCATAGACCTATTCTCCTTACCGAACTTTGGTGTTGAACTTGTAGTGCACAAAAAAACGAAAACGCGCAGCGCGGGCTGCGATAGGATGTGGATGTGTTAGGACATCTGTGCCCCACGGTATATGTTGTCTTTGGTGGTTCGAATGTGGTTCATGATGGTACCGTACTTTCGACACCAGCAAGTAATACGAAGAATCGTCGCGCATTTCAACCCCGTCAGGTCAAGGTTAGGCGACTATGGCCCAGTTCAGGCCGTCTTTACCAATCGGAAGTTCGCTTGCCGAAGTGCAGAAGTGAGGACGAAACCGCTGTTTAAACTCGATAGGACTCTATTCGTTGATCGTCAGGGCAACCATTGTGAGGTCATCCGCCGGCCAATCCTGCCGGCAAATTCCATCCAATTCCCCCGCTACAATGTCGAATGACTGGTTCAGACCCTCGGACGTTAGTTGAGTGAACCATTCCGTTTGGGCAATGCAGTCAATCTGTGGTCGCCCGAACCTCTCCAGCAACAAGGCCTCAAGCCCGTCAGTGTAGAAAAGCAGGCTGTCGCCGGGTTCCATGTACACGGTCATCGTCTCAAAACGGGCTTCATCCAATGCCCCAATGATAGTTCCCTCGCTCAGGAGTTGCTGCGGGATACCGTTCTTCCGGATAAGAATGGGGTAACACAATCCACCGCGAGCAAATGTGAGCGTTCGTGCTGGTTGATAGTAGACTGCTTGCAGCCCTGTTACATATTGACACTGCTTGAGGTTAGTCTCCAGCAACTCGCGATTCACCCGATGAAGAACCTCTGCTGGATCAAGAATACGGTACCCGTCAGCGATAATCTCCTTGGCCGCAAAGCTCCTCTTGAGCAGTACGGTTAAAAGCGCCGCTGGCATGCCGTGCCCTGAGGCGTCGGCAAGGCTTATCCCCACGTGCGTCTCGTCAAGGCGACGCACGTCGTATATGTCACCACTTACACAATCAATGGGTCTGTAAAGCGTTCGTATGTCGATACCGGGAAAATCAATGGCATCTGGGAGAAGATCGCGTTGAACTTGGCTCGCTAGTCGGATCTGTTCATCCAAGTATTGATAGTCTTCCGACAATTGGCTTCGCTGCTCCTCCAACTCGAGAACTCTACCCTGCAGTTTGCTGACTAGAGATAGCAGCGTAAGCACGTCCGCTGCGTGACTTGTTCGGGAGTGAGAATCAGAGCTACTCAGTGAATTCGTTGAGTGGGCGAGGATCGGCTTTTCGTACGTTGTCAGCACCTATTGTCCCCTCGCGGGTGATTGACCGCATAATTGTGATACAAGAATCGCCAAACCGGCGACAAAACCGATAACTGTTTGTCGGCGTGCTTCTGAACTGTCTTGAGAGGGATTGACACTACGTGTGGGCTACTGACTGGACCGAATTCAGTGAGCTCTACTTGCTCGTCAACGCGATCGACTTCGTCCATTCGTCGTCCGGTGGACATGATGCCAGGCGATCTGTCTCGGCAAGGTAGAGAAGGCAAGCATCATCGTCCGGCCGGATCTGATGACACCGTTCGAACCTCTCTCTTGCTTCACCCCATTCGCGCTGCTGAAACTGCTCGACTGCTGCTGAAAACAGCTCTGCATATTCAAGCAGCATTCGATCAACTTCTTCCGTTACACCAAGCAACTCGTAGACTGGTACGGCCAAGACCTTGCCCTTGACCTGCACCAAGCCAAGATACCTGTACTCGAAACCGCCCCCAGCTTGCTCTCGGCATTGTCCAGATACCAGCGTTTGCGTTCCGAACACCTTGTTTGCCGGCTCGAGTCTTGCCGCCAAGTTCACCGTATCACCAATGCATGTGTAGTCGGTTTGGTTGTCACTTCCAAAATAACCAACAAAGGCTGGGCCACTGTGCAACCCAACTCTCATACGCAGACCTGCAAACTCGTCTGCCTCAGTAGCATTAGCTTGCTTCCTCAACTGCCCAAGTCGGCGGGCAGTCTCAATGGCTGCCAGGCAACCCTCCCGGGCATGATTCCTAACCGGAAGTATGGGAGCATTGAAAAAGGCGAATATGCCGTCGCCCATGAACTTGTTGAAGGCTTGGTGCGCTATCAGCACATCGCTCATAGCTCCCAAGTAGCGGTTGAGAATGGACTGCGTTTGCTCAGCCCCTAGGCGCTCGCTTATCGTCGTGAAACCCTGTAGGTCACTGAAGTAACACGTCACCTCCGCCGGCTGTGGCGAAAGATCAAGATCGTCAACTTGCTCAGCGATCACGGCGGCGATGGCCGGTGACGTATTGCGAGACAACTCCCTGGCGAATGACCGCTTGCGACGCTCCTCCGTAATCTGGCGATAAAGTGTAACCAAGGCCCATACTACGAATGCTGCAATCGCCGCCTCTGCGCTTGATAGATAGAAATCAACCTCGTGCATGAGCAACGCGGATGCACCCAGTACACATCCCATGATCAGCACCATTGAACGAATCGCCGTCCAGGGACTGCAAATGCTCGTGACCAATGTCACCGCCAGTCCACACAAGACAAGAATAGCGGCATTTGTCAGCCCGCTTGCTCGAGTCGGTACCCTGTCCAAAAGGAGAGTATTGGCTAAGTTGGCATGGGCCATCACACCTGGCAAATCATTGTAGGCCGGGCTATTCACCATATCAGCCTGGGCTGCGGCAGTATGTCCCACAAAACAAAGCTTACCGCCTATCTTTTGCCGAAGCTCGGCGAGCAACTGGCCGTTCCGGACAATCAAGGCATCATTATCCTGCGCGATCTTCTTGGCATAGCGATCATTGCAGAGCCTGTCATGCAGGAAACGAACCCGGGAAAACAAAGACCTTTCATACTCATCTTCTGGTGTGAGACCTTCGATCTCCTCCGATAGCTTGGCCAACTGTGCTATTGCCAGATTCTCTGTCTTCTCGACTTCTGCACGGATTGACACTAACTCGTTGTCATCTACATCCTTTGGAGCTTGCTGAAGTCGCCGAACCATACGCTCGTAATCAAGATATGCTGACTCCGCCTCGTCGAAGAGCAACTCAACGGCCTCGGCTTTGAGCAGGGGGATAATCGCTTCATTGGCAGATACTGTTCGCCGATTGAAGGCCACCTCCATTACTCGCGAAACTGGAATATGGGAGAAGCTGCTGTGCCATTCACTCGCTCCCGTGTGCCAGTTAATCAGCATTTGCCCGTCGGGAGTCAACGGTATTGACCAATGCCGATCTCCCAGCTTGTTCGAGAATTGTAGTGTGCGGTCCTTTGCTACTCTCATTCCATCTGTGTCAATATCAAGCACGTCGCATGCTAAAGAAAAAGCCAACTGCATCACCACATGGTTATCCACGTTTACAAGCACGGGAATGTGGCGCAGTACGCCATCGTCATCTGTCCTGAAGCTGACGAAGCCGACACTGCGCGCAGCTCGGGCAACCTCCTCAATAGGCATCAAAGGGTTCGTCGCGCGGGGAATGTAGCGATCGAAATCACCAATCCTGAACGGACTATCCTTGTACACGTAACTGCTGGCGCGCGCCTGCCGGTAGCCGCGAATGAGATCCTGCCTATCCCGACTGGACGCCTCCAACGATGCTCCAGGAAGCACCTGCCTGAACAACTCCTCGAAAGACGACTCTGGATGCGCCGCCAGGAACTCGTTGGCCACTCTTCGTGCAGCGAATTCCTTGGCAGAGCCTATTTCTCGCTCCACGGCACTCAAATCTGCTGCCAACTTTTGAGCGATACGCTTGGCGTTCATAGAAAAGTCTTCGATTAGAAGCTGTACAGCTTTCGCTGTCAGTTCACGGCGATCATTCTCGCCCTCTCCATCTGATGAGGTAAATACCAGGCCATCATCAAGTGATGAGTCTGACGTGTCCTCGCCCTGCTCTGAGATCGCTGTCAAACGTCGCGGACTGTCGTCTGCTGGGCTGGAGAACGAAAAGTACATTCCCAAATACACGTCGCCGGCTTTCTCTATCGCTTGAGAAAACTCAATGTCGTCATAGATGGCATCTTCAGTTCCTACAGTCCCGTGCGTAGCGATTCCCGGCAGAAAGCGTGCGTCCGGGCTCAATTGCGGAAGAACAACTCGCGGAACCTGTGGTTCTGTGTAGATAAGATCGAGAAGAATTGCCTGTGCCCCGCATTCACTGAGCACATCGACGAGATCCGCTTGCATGCGCCGCGGCCAAGGCCATCGCTCAATACGGCAGAGAGCAACATCGTTGATGTCAATCATCAGGATCCTTGGATCGGCTTCAACGCTTCCTGCGTATTTAAAGCAAAAATCAAGATATGCTCGATCCAACGGAGCCCATAGCCCCGCAAACTGCCCAACCGCTATCGCCAGAGTGACCAACAATCCTACGACGATCCCGCCCGCGCCGTGCCTTATCCATCTGTGCTTGCCTACCCGACGCCCCATGTGTCTGGCCTGATCCTTACGGGAATAAGTGTTTGCTCTTTGGCCATCGCGCTGCAAGTCCAAGCGTAGCGCCAAACACCGAGAATCTACCGGAGAACAGCGGGCGTCAGACGCAACGTTTGAATAGAGCTCGCTCTAAAGTTTCCTGGCCTCTCGTATCTTGTCTGCAGCTCCGTCGTGCGTCGGAAACAGAAGCATCAGCAGAACTATGGCTATCGCCGTACCACCCAATCCGATTTTGTTTCCTGTGAGCATGTAGGTCAGGGCACCGAAAAGACCGCTGCCCTCCGCAACAGCTCCGCGAATGACCAAAGTTGTAAAGAGCGTCTTCAACAACTGCTCCGATGTGTCCTGGCCAGTCGCCCCCTTCTTTTGCGCTGCCTTAAGCATCGCCGGCGTCTTCTTGCCGATTAGGACATACACCGCTATTGAGCCCAGCGTCATTGCAGCTAATAGACTAATCAAGTGTGTCGCCAACTCACTCTTTGTTGGTGTCTGCTGGAATTCAACAAGAAACACGCTGATGCCCGTCAACATCACAATACCGCCAATCATAGCTGACAGAACGAGCCTCTGCACCCGCAACTGGGAGTTCATGAGATCATCAGGTAATTCGTTCATAGCGATATCTCCAATAAGCTTGAGCGCTATTCGTCTGAGCACCGCGTCAAATAGTGAGGCTCCATTTGAGGAAACCAAGGTTCAAACGCTGTGCTCGAATCGAGCTTGCTCTACGCGGAAACCGCTGATTGCTATCCGGTAGACAATCGTATGCCCAATGATCGTTCTATGCTACTATTATGTGAGTCGGCCCGGTGGGCTCCGCTGATCGCCACTACGATTGGATATTCCGCTCCTCCAACGCCTCCCATCGTTCCAGTGCCCCCTCCAGCTGCTGTGTAACATCTCTGAGGCGGTTCTGAGCCTGGGCGATCTCCTGCCCGTCCCGACGAAAGAAGTCCGGCGCGGACATTAACGAGTGCAACTGTGCCTGCTCGCTCTCGAGCTTCTCAATGACCTCTGTCAGTTCCTCTAATTCACCTTGCTCGGCATAGCTCAGGCCGGCTGCAACCGTTTGGCTTCGGCTGCTAGTTTTGGCTTTGGGTTTCTGTTCATCAGGCGTGGCACTGATGCTCACCGCCTGCTGCTGTCGCAACCAGTCACTGTAACTGCCGGTGTACTCCTTCACAAATCCGCAACCCTCAAATGCGAATATTCCCGTTACTACGTTGTTCAGAAACTCCCTGTCATGACTTACCAGTAACACCGTCCCTTGGTACTCGACAAGAATGCTCTCCAGCAGTTCGAGTGTCTCCATATCCAAATCGTTTGTCGGCTCATCTAGAACGATGACATTGGATGGCTTACTGAACAGCTTCGCCAGTAGCAGACGATTGCGCTCGCCTCCCGAGAGTTCCGACACCAATCCCTGCGCCTGATGCTTGGTGAAAAGAAAGTCTTCCAAATACCCAATGACGTGACGGGGCTTTCCGTTAACGCTCAGCATCTGGTGGCCGTCGCTGACATTCTCTACGACAGACTTGTTCTCGTCCAACTGGCTGTGCAACTGATCGAAGTAAGCGAGTTGCACGCGCGTACCATGACGCACGTCGCCCGATTGTGGCTCCAACTCCCCCAGTAGAATCTGGATCAATGTGGTTTTTCCACAGCCATTCGGTCCTATTATTCCCCATTTATCGCCGCGCAGGACAGTCGCACTGAAATCGTTGATCAACAACTGCCCCTCGTATGAGTAACCTACACCTTTGGCCTGAATCACCAGCTGTCCGGTTCGCTCCGCCTCCTGAATCGCCAGCTTGGCCGTTCCTTCACGCTCTCGCCTCCGCCGACGCTCCTCTCGCATCGCTTGCAGCCGCCGCACTCGCCCCTCATTACGCACTCGACGCGCTTTGATCCCCCGACGGATCCACGCCTCCTCCTCAGTCAGCTTTTTGTCGAAGTTCGCCTGCTGCTTGGCCTCCGCCTCCAGGGCTGTTTCTTTGCGCACGACAAACGTGTCATAATCGCACGTCCAACTCCGCAACCTCCCTCGGTCGATCTCGACTATTCGTGTCGCCAAACGACGCAGAAACTCGCGATCATGCGTAACGAATACCAACGTCCGCTCAAAACGCGAAAGGTACTCCTCCAACCACGCAATGGAGTCGATGTCCAGGTGATTCGTGGGTTCGTCCAGAAGTAGAAGATCAGGATTGCACACAAGACTCTTGGCTAGAAGAACTCGCCGCTTCATTCCTGCAGACAGCAGATCAAATGTGGCATCGCCGTCTAGGCTCATCTGTGAGATGATCTGCTCTGTTCTCTGATTAGCTTGCCAACCGTCTCCTGTTTCCAGGTCACGATGTGCCCGATCAAGCTTGGCCAACAGTTCATCGTCGTCCGCGATCGAAACCTGATGACTAATACGGTGGAATTCAGCCAACTGCTCTCCACTTTTCCCCAATCCCGATACTATCTCATCAAATACTGTACCGAACGTGCACTTGGGAACCTCCTGATTCACTCGGGATATGACCAGCCCACGCTGCCGGTCAATCGTGCCCGACTCCGGAGCTAGTTCACCTGCAATCAGCTTCATCAGGGTCGTTTTGCCCGCTCCGTTGCGCCCAAGTAGACAGATGCGCTCGCCGGCTTCAATGCATAGACTAAGCTCTCTGAGCAGTGGCTGCCCGCCGTATCCTGCGGTTACATTGTGTAGATTGACAATAGCCATGCCAACTGCCCGTTCAAGCTCGTCTGTAGTGACTATGATTGGTTAAAACATATCGCCAGTCGCATGCGCAACCTCGTCGCAACAATCTGTGATCAGCACAAGTGACGATATGCATTCCTTCGATCAGCTCATGCTCTGGTGACTCAACTCCGCCAACAGTTTGAGCTTGTCCGCCGCCTTGCCCTCGTCGATTGCTTTGGCGGCCATCTCGGCGCCTTCACGCAATGTGTCACATGCCCCGAAAACAACCATGGCAGCCGCGGCATTCAACAACGCATGATCCCTTTTAGGACCAGGCTCACCCGCCAAGACTCCTCGCACGGCTCTAGCACTCTCTTCCGGTGTGGTTACTAGCAGTTCTGAGAGTGCCGATGACGGTAATCCAGCATCACCGGGCTCTATCGTGAAACGCTCAATCCTGCCATCACACACGTCCGCCACGTGCGTCGGACCGGAGATTGTGAGATCGCACAAACCGTCGCTGCCATGCACTACCCATGCACGCTCAGTGCCCAACGCCAATAAAGCATTGGCAATAAGCTCAATATGGGCCTCTTGACTTACCCCTAATACCTGCCTTGATGCTCCGGCCGGATTGCACAAGGGGCCGAGAAGGTTGAAGATCGTCCGAATCTGCAGCACCTTCCGGACAGGAGCTGCATACTTCATGGCCGGGTGAAGCTTTACGGCGTAGAGAAAAGCTATTCCGGCCTCCCTCAGACACTCCTCCATCGTCGCCTTGTCTGCGTCAATGTTTACACCCAAGCTCTGCAACACCTCGGCGCTCCCACTCGCTCGAGTGTTCGTTCGGTTGCCGTGCTTCGCCACGACGGCCCCCGCGGCGGCCGCAATCAAAGCAGCCGTCGTCGACACGTTGAACGTGCTGATCCCGTCCCCACCCGTGCCACATGTATCCAAACATGGCACAGCACATGAGACCTTCACCGCCGCCTCCCTCATCGCCCGCGCCGCCCCCACCAACTCGCTTGCCTGCTCGCCCTTTGATGCCAACCCACACAGCAAAGCTCCCAAAGTTGCCGCGTCAACGTTACCGGTCATCACCTCGTGAAACGCCTCGTACGCTTGCTGCTCTGATAGGTGTTCCCGCTGCAATACCTGCTTGATCAACGGTTTCAGCTGCATATCTCATCGCCCTTCATACTGGAAGTTACGGTCGTCAGGCAGAGTAGAGGGCCGCGTTGACCCCTGTCTGCGCAGCTCCATAATGTTCGGTGGCACCTTAGTTCCCCATGTAGGAGTGTCAAGCGAGCCAACCGAACGCGACAGAGCATGTACACCTCCATCGATGACACAATCGTTGCCATCTCATCCGCCCCAGGCCACGCTATGCGCGGTATCGTCAGAATGACCGGCCCCGATGCGATAACAATCGCCGGCCACTTCTTCATTCCCGGCGACCATACCACCATCGAGCGTCAACGCGGATTCACTGTCAGCTCCGGAGAACTTTCCCTTGCAGATGACCTGCCGGCGATTCCCGCAACAGTGTGGCTCTTTCGTGCTCCCCATAGCTACACTCGACAGGATCTTGTGGAGTTTCATACCATCGGCTCGCCGCCTGTTCTCAATATGCTCTTGCATCGTTGCCTGCACAAACAAGCTAGATTGGCTGAACCTGGCGAGTTCACCGCGCGGGCCTTCCTTACAGGGGCCCTGACAATCGCCGAGGCAGAAGCAGTCGCCGCTACCATCAATGCACGAACCGATAACCAGCTTCGTCAGGCTAGAAAGATGATGCGCGGCGGACTTGTTCAACAGATAGAGTCTTGGCGCGCCGAGTTGATTGAGTTGACCGCCCTTGTCGTAGCCGACATCGACTTCGCTGAAGAACCCATAGATTTCATCACTCCATCCGAACTTGCATCACGAGTCCACCATTTGCACACCCGTATCGGGAAACTTGTGGCCGCCACTATCGCCTCCGAGAGATCCGAACTCCTTCCTCAGGTACTTCTGCTTGGTCCTCCGAATGCGGGAAAAAGCACTCTACTCAATAGACTGTCTGGAATGGATCGAGCCATCTCTTCAGCTGTTTCCGGTACCACCAGAGATATCCTTGCTGCTCCCGTCAAACTGCCCCACCTCGAAATCATGATGCTCGACGCCGCTGGCATCGATGAGGAGCACGATCACATTACGAGATTGGGAACTCGTCGGGCCAAAGGTGTCGCCACCACAGCAGACCTGATATGTGTTATCCTTGACAGCTCCGTCTCTGCAGATCAAACACTTAGTCACGCAAGACAGCTGGCGGCCCTCGCCGTTGCTCCCACAATGGCTGTCATCTGCAAAAGCGATCTCGTCGACCAAGCTACGCTTTCGAAAATCACCACGATGATCGAGACGCTCCAAATCGGGCCCGTTGTCGAAGTAAGCGCTCACACAGGATTGGGGCTCGCTCGCCTCATTCAAATGATCGAACGAGAGATAAACACTGAGCGACACGCTGAGTGGGGACACGGCCATGCTGATGAATACGTCGTTGTGTCCGCGCGTCAGCTGGCTGCTCTGAAAGGGGCTCAACAGTCACTGAAAAACGCAGTGGATGTGGTTTCTGGTGCTGCTGATGTCCTGGATGTGGCGGAATTGGCGGCATTCGAATTGCACGAAGCACTCGACTGGCTGGGTACTATTTCCGGAGCAGTGACTACCGACGATCTACTGGAACGGATATTCTCTTCATTCTGTATTGGTAAGTAGCTCATCGAAGGCTTTGCTGATCAGAGGACGATCAAATGGTGAATGGGATCGATAAAGAATTAACCAATACCGGAATGAAGGACCGGGCCCTTCAACAGTTTGACAAATGGGCCCATTCATACGACCGTTCACTATTGCATCACTTCCTCTTCAGACCATCCTATTTGACACTCATGGAGGAAGTCGCGCTTTGGTATCGTGAGCATCAACGCTCCTTTAATCTTCTCGATATCGGCTGCGGTACCGGAGAATTCGCCTCTATGCTGGCACATTCCGATTGGCCGGTCAGTGTCGTCGGGCTCGATTACGCCCCCGCTATGTGCTCTAAGGCAGCTCAAAAGGCCGGGCGCGCCAGTGTATCGGAAAAACCATCATTTGCGGCTGGAGATAGTGAGTTTCTCCCCTTTGCCTCCCGGTCATTTGACATCGTTACCTGCTCCAATTCCTTCCATCATTATCCTGATCAGGCCGCGGTTGTGTCTCGCATCTTCGATTTGCTGCGCCGCCAAGGCCGCTTCATTCTGATTGATGGATTCCGAGATTGCGTAGTGGGTTGGGTCACCTTCGATATAGTCATTCACAAAGTCGAAGGTGGCGTGTGTCATGCTTCGTGGACCACTATCGATAAGTATTTCCAAAATGCTGGGTTTGCCAAGGTTAGGCGCAGAAAGAAAGGGCTTTGGACGCCTATCTGCGCTACTATCGGCAACAAGGAAAACTGAAAGTACAAAAGAGGCTTCAGCATGTCTGCCGAAGCCTCTTACTATACCTGCAATAACGTGATGCTCGCTGGCGAAGCTACTCAGCTCCATTGCCGAACAAACGCGTAGCGGCGCCGACAACGTAAAAGGAACCAGTAATACAGATCAAATCCTCGCGAGTGCAGGCGCTTCTGGCTATCTCAACCGCTTCTTCGAGGTTGTACGCTACCTGCGCCATCTTGCCGGAGATCTCCTGGAACATATGCAGCAACTCCTCGGGATCTGCAGAGCGAGCTGTGCCTGAACTCGTGAAAATGATCTTGTCCGCTCCAAGTTGCACATGCCGGAGCATGCCTGCAACGTCCTTGTCCTTCTGGCAGGCAAAAATCACTACCATCGAGTCGTACGGAACCGTCTGCCCAATTGCTCGCATGAGTGCTTCCACGCTTGCCGCGTTGTGGGCACCATCTACCAGGATCCGTGGCTCGTCTCGGATAATCTCCATCCGACCACGTAACTGTACACTCGAAAGCCCCTCGATCGCCTTCTGGTCGTCTATCTCGAAGCCGCGAGTCTTTAACTGATCGATCATCGATAGAGCTACACTGCAGTTGATCGCCTGGTGCTCTCCTGGCAGTGGCACTTGAAGATGCTCGAAACGGCTCTGCTCAGTCGTAAGCGACAACCGAGTGTGTGGACCAACCGTCCGGTTCGATTCAAAGCGATAACTGAATTCACTGTTTTCGCCTGGGAAGTAAAGCGGGGCTTCCTTATTCGCCGCAGCGCTTCGCAATACCTGAACAACTTCAGGACGCTGCGGAGCGCTCACCACAGGAATACCTTCCTTGATAATGCCCGCCTTCTCCTCCGCAATCGATGCCAGCGTCGTACCCAGCTGAGGCATGTGATCGTAGCTGATGCTCGTAATAGCGCAGACTTCAGGCTTGATCACGTTCGTCGAGTCCAGTCGCCCACCCAAACCGGCCTCGATTATCGCAACGTCTACTTCGTTATCTGCAAACCATTGAAAAGCTGCTGCCGTGATCAACTCAAAAAACGTTGGATTGGCATCTCGGATATTTCGTCTGCGTGTTGGCGAGGCGGCTGCCGCATTTGCGATCTCCTCCTTCAGAGTTTCACAACCGTTGGCACGTTCCGCAGCAATCGCCACCGTCGAAAGTACTTTGGCAAATTCCTTCTCGCTTGGCGGTACCCCATCGATAGTCATCCTCTCGCACACCGAAAGCAGGTGCGGAGATGTGTACAAGCCGACCTTGTACCCGCAATTGCGCAGCATACAGGCTACCATGGTCGCAGTACTGCCCTTGCCCTTCGTGCCTGCAATGTGCACCGTCTTCATCTTGCTTTCGGGACAACCAAGGTGCTCCAGAATCTTCGTCATCCGTACAAGATTGAAGTTCCGCTTGTCATAGCCTGCCGGCGGCAAATTCTCGTAGTTGGTAGTAGCCTTGAGATAATTTAGGGCCGATCGATATGTCCGAAACTTCGCTCGTGAGGTGCCGTTGCTCTTGGCAGACACGCTTGCCGAACTCATTTTTGCAGCGGATCCCCTTGCTGATACGCGGGAACTCGATCGGGACTTCGGTTTTGTGATGGTTGAACGTGACATCTTGCCGATTCAATCCTGAACTGGTATCGCGAACTGAGCCACTTTGGCATCATGCCAAGTGCCGATAACATGGGACGGTTGGCAGCGAACAACTGTAGCAACAATAGAACTAAGCCAACCGTCGCAAACTCGGGTCGTCCTCGTTCTTGGGAATTCGCGCCATGTGCTCTCTCTCGTATACGCCGTACGAAGCCTGAAGGTTCACCCTTGATTAAGGACCAACTAACACCTTTCGTACCGCAAGCAATTATGATACAAGAAATTACGACGATTTCAAGGTTTTCGGACCAGGGCGAACGCCCGATCAGGATTCTCACAGCCCCACATTACAAAGACGGCGGCTGTAATTGTCTGTAAATAAGAAACTTAAGGGTGGTGCTACGTGACGCAATTCAATCTTGATATTTCGCGCGGCGCTTGCGAGATAGTCATCGAAGGCGGAGTTCTTGAGCACATTGGAAAGTGGGTTCAGAGTATTGGTACCCCACCTGTTGTAGTCATTTGCTCCGATACGACCGTCGCCTCCATGTACTTCGATCAGGTTGCTGCCAGCCTTCAGAACGCCGGCGTGCATGCACTTCTCCACACTATTGAGCCGGGCGACGAATCGAAGAACATCAACGAATTGACCAGGATATACGACTGCCTTGCCGACGCTCGCTGCCCTCGCGATGGTCTGCTACTAGCACTGGGAGGAGGTGTCGTGAGCGACCTTACAGGATTTGCGGCCGCTACCTGGATGCGCGGAATCGATTACATCACCTGCCCCACAACCCTCGAAGCTGATGTGGATGCAGCCATTGGCGGCAAAACGGCCGTTAACCATACCTCTGGAAAGAACCTTATCGGGGCATTCCATCACGCCAGACTCATCGTCGTGGACCCTCAATGTCTCAGAACCTTGCCCGCCAGAGATATCTCCTCGGGACTCGCAGAGTCAGTCAAGCATGCGCTCATAGCCGACTCTGACTTCCTCGATTGGCATGAGCGCCTGGCCTCCTCCATCCTCGCCGTTGAACCAGCCACAATGGCGGAACTCGTCGAGCGGAACATGCGAATTAAGGCAAACGTTGTTGAGCAGGATGAAAAAGAGCATGGACTCAGAGCTATTCTCAATTTTGGCCATACCATAGGACATGCCATCGAAAGCTGGTTCAGCTATGGACTAAGACACGGGGAAGCAGTCTCCATCGGCATGGCCGCGGCGGCCTTCATCTCCCGCGAAGAGGGGCTTCTTGCTGAACCACAACTGCGGCGCATCCGCTCACTCCTTCAGCAATTCGCTTTACCTATTAAGGCACCCCACCCTTTCGATCTGGAAGAAGTTCATCAGCTTACCTATGGGGATAAGAAGGTGAAGGCCGGCAAGAGGCTGTGGGTTCTTCTTAATGGCTTGGGTGAGACAGTGATTACCGACAAAGTGTCTGACAGTCTTGTTCGCGAGGCCATTCAGCTTTGCCAGCCATGACTCGCCCTGTCACATCGCTTCGATCATCCTTCTCGTGGAAGGTCACTTCTTCAATGGTGGTGTCAGACAGTGAGAATGCGCCCAAGAAAAGACTACTACAAAGGTTACATTCAAAGTAGGCTTGCTCAGTAGCCGTTGACTGACACTCATGTCAACACCGATTTCTTCCACGTACTCCTCTGTCAGACACCTTCTCCTCTACGTCTGAAGAGAGGGCAGATGGCGTTGTTAATCCAAACGTGGCGTCAAGCGTCGACCATCCACTGGGGAAAGCCAGGCTTCAGAGGCTATACCTGAATGGAGCTTATTTCTCAGAGCGGAAAGCCGCCTGCGGCGCAGCTTATGCCATTTCATTACTATCAATGGGGGACTCGGGTGGCGGCCTCCAACATGTCCCACACCTGGGTTCAAAATCATCACTTCCACCAACAAGGTTGCGATTAACAATCGGCGTTCTTCTCTGAGTGTGTGTTCCTGGTTGGCCACACACCGCGCACCTAGCCAATTGCCGACTTACACGTGTGGCCAACCGCTCAATCTCCTGGATTATTGGAAATGGTCTGCCCCACATGTCCATATCCAGAGTGGTGATCAGCACACGCTTACCCGCATTTGCCAGCCTGTCGACAACCTCCGGCAATTTCTCGTCGTAGAAGTGGCCCTCATCGATGGCCACAACCTCCGTCGACTCAGATGTCTGCTGGATGATGTCCTCTGCCTCCGCTGCCGACACCGCGTCACAGCCATGACCGTCGTGCGTCATTATTCGCGTGCGCGAGTATCGAGCATCCTTCGTGTGCTTGATTACTAGAATGCATCTCGCCTCGTCCTGTTCTAACCGCTGCAGCAAAGCAGTAGTTTTTCCGCTGAACATGCATCCGCAGATCAATTCGACGCTGCCACGCGAAACCGCCGTGTGGACTCCATTGCCCTCTGTATTGCTATTCATGGCCCAGATTGTGCCAGCCGGAGCATCGAATGTGAAGCAACTATCTCACATAACGCTGCTAATCCTAACGGGGCGTCAAACCACCGGAATCTACCGGGGAAGACGGACGTTCAGCCGCTGCACTTGGATAGAGCTTGCTACATAACGTGCCCCGAGATCGACGTCCGATCTCCCTCGGCAGAGTCCGATTGCTGCCAAGGGACCTGAGGAAGGAAATCGGCGTCCGGCTTTCTTTTGCCTTCCATGCTCACCAGAGGACAGACCATGTGCCTCATTCCGGGCAAATCGCTTCCCGCTGGACCTCTACATCAGACAACGAAAAAAGGGAGTCTGTGTTGACCGAGATTCATGGCCACTCTATGTGCGAATTCGATCGAACAGAACAGCTGTTATGGGTGCGAAGATGATAACCGGAAGCCACGCCGGCAACGCGGAAAGATGCGTTGGGCTGCCAATGCTTTGTGAAACAAACGCTACTAGAAAACACGAACCGCACACTAACAAACTCTTGCTGCCTGCAGCAACGACTCCTGCAGGTATCCGGTCCAAAACAAATGGTAAACCCAATGCGAGCATGATCAGGCTCACAATGGGAGTCGTGAAACGAGAATGACGGGCATCTTGGATTTGCTCCAATGTGTATCCCTCAGCCCGGTTCGCCAACTCCTTCAATTGCATGGAACTCAGATAACGTATCCATCCGGTTGACTGTCGCATTTCGATCGTCTTCGGATCAAGATTGCTTGGATAACTGGCGATTAGGCTGCTCACGAAGTCTCCCTGCGGCGCGAGGCTGTCTCCTGTTTCTTCAATTCTGGTCTTCTCTGTACCCCGTTCGAGCTTCCATGTCCCCAGGAACTCACTATTGTCTGTAGACGGTTCCCATGTCGCTCGCTCCGCTTCAATGATGCTGGATAAGTGCCCGGTTTCGTTTCGCTTTATCACCAACAGCCGTTTGATCGTTCCTTCGCCAGGTACATACTGCTGTGCGGAGAGAAGGGCATCATCGCGGTCTTGAAGAAACCAAACTCCATAGGTTTTGAGACCTCGGGCATCATCGTGCCGTCTGGCAAGTTTGTGCGCTATCGAAGGAATGATCAACTCTGTATCCACATACCACATGGCAGTGGTCGCCAACCCAAAAGCCATAACTGGCGCAGCTACTCTGTAAAGGCTTACGCCTGACGCAAGCACTGCGATAAGCTCTCGCTGCTGTCGCATTCGGGCCAGCGTGATTAGACATGCAAAAAGCGTTATTACTCCAGACAGCTGGGCGAAATAGAGAAAAACGCGAGCGCCGTAGAAACTCACAATATCGAGCATCACATCCGTCGTGCCCGAAACGCTCTCCGTAAACTCGTCCATGTTGAAAAACAGATCGAGCACTATGTACAAGCTGATCATTACGCCGATCGCAATGAGGTAGTTGGCCAGCAAACCCTTGATTATGTGTCTATCTATAATGCCCATGGAGCTTCTAATCGCCTTGGCCGGCTCCCTATCGCCGCAAAGCCTTGGTTAGAATAACCAAGTCTATTATCCCTGTAACCACGATTCCCAGCCATACCACACTTATGCCCGTCGTGAGCGTCTCTGGATTGTCGATCAACTGTTTCCCCATGATGATCGTGCTGATTACGAACAGTGATGGGATGAAACTGATTCCAAATGCAACTAGAACCTGCGAACCTCGCAGGACAATCGCCAATGCGGCCCCGAGAATCACCAGCACGAAAACACTCACGCTTATCGCCAACCTTGAATGCAACTCTCCTGTGATGTCTCTGGTTAACTTCGCAATGTCCTCCAGAAGGGCTGCCTTCCTTTTGTCTACTAGTGTTCCCAATCCCAATGACTTTCCGCTGGAGTCCAGGAGTCTGTCCGTCGGAAACGATAATGCCTGGTGCACGACTTCATCCGGCAGCTTGACCGGAGTCAACTTTTCGTGGTTGCGCTTGGTTCTTGCCTCAGGAAACCTGTTTGTGGTTATCTCAACATTGCCGTTCGCCTCCAGCGATACGCACACTGCTTGCTGCGCTTTGGACTCGGCTACCTTCATAAACGCGGAGTCCGCTGTTATCGTCCTGATTAGCCCATCAGAGCGTGTTTCCACAATCTCTAGATTCTCCTCGAACCTTGGCCGGTTGTCCTGAGGGTCCGGACTCAGAGTGCGCGACCGCACTCGGAACTGTGTTTGCTTATCCCCAAACACCACCTCTCCCGATGCGAGAAATTGCCTCTTGATCTCCGCATAAAAGATAGCTCGCGCTACCGCTGCTCGTAGAAATACTAAACTCTGGTCAATCTCTGGGAACAAGGATGGCTGCTGCCGATAGCGTAGCAGGTCGCCCAAAACCAGCCATTTGACTTCCAGGGGAAACTTCTCCGGAATCGGATACTGGCCGATCGATTCGTGGTGAAAATCAGAGTAGCGACCAGTCTTGGCATCGTAGATGCTCAACTCATACATATTGGCCGCGATCGTCGGAACGTCTCCCGGAGAAGTGAATGCTATCTCAATTGACTCAGCCGTCCCGAAACGCGTCCATTTGCCGTCGTCCATCTCAACAAACGCGACGCCCTCGACGTGCAGCTCCGTCGCGTCACCAGAGTCAGTCGCTTCCTGCCGAATCTCGCTCTTGTCTGCGTAAATGCGGTAGTTGTCCCCCTTCAGAGCTAGCCGGCCAGGTGCTGCCAACTGCTGCTTGATGAACCGAGGCATGTCTGTCGTGACAAACCGGTCTATGTTCATGATCATGCCAGGGATCACGAAGTTGATGCAAAAGAAAGAACACAATGCAGAGAACAGACTTATTACCAAAGTCGGTAGCAACAGAATGTGCAGGTTAATGCCCCCGCTCCTGCAAGCTACGAACTCGTTGTCCGCACTGAGCCGACCATACGTGACCGTGGCTGAGTACAAGGCTGCGATCGGCAGTGTCAGAGAGGCGGCTACTGGCAAAACCAGTCCCATTAGACGAAGGATCTGCAGGGCTGTTACACCCTCCAGCTCGATCATGTTCATCACCCCTCCGCCTAGCCCCAAGACCACTATCAGACCGACGGCGGTGAGCAGGAATGACTTACCCATCTCACGAAAAATATATTTCTGCAGGGTCCAAAGCATGGCCTGTGGCGAGTCTCCAAGCTGTCACCTTGCCTCAGTGCCTAACTCGCCCAAATGCAGCGTCAAACATGAAACCCACCGGAATAAGCCGGGGCCCTGACGCTACACTCGTATAGAGCTTGCTCTAGTGACAGGTAGACGTAATTCTCTGAACGGCTGGATGAATGCCTCAATCAGTACGTATTACTACCGCTATTAGATCCTTCCAATCGGCACACCATTGTGTAACGAATCGGATCATGGTAGGTATTCGAGGGCCAAAAGCAACCAAAGTCCCTCAGCCGAGAGTTGCTCTGCAGCGATTGCGGCCCAGGACCGATAAAACTGCATAGGCCAGTATTGGTATGCCTATGGCGTTCTCGAGGGGTTGGCGGCGTGGACTATCATTGAAGCCTGGAGAGACCAGGGCTGTAGTCCTTCACTGGAATAGAGCTTGCTCTAGGCCATCCTGCAGGGGAACAGTCGGCGATGAAGGATTCCGCTACCCATATCCGCAAAATCTTACAACGCAATGCTTTACTTACTGTTCTGGAGGAGCGACGGCAAGACGGATTGACCGTGGTGCAGTGCCATGGCTGCTTCGATATTGTTCATCCCGGACATTTGCGATACTTGGAATTCGCTAGCCGCCAGGGCGACATTTTGGTTGTAACTGTCACAGGTGATTCGCAGATCAACAAGGGGGATCAGCGACCCTATATTCCAGAGGAATTGAGAGCTGAATCACTCGCCGCTCTTGAGTTTGTCGACTACGTTTGCGTTGACCGCGCTCCGACAGCAGTGGACCTGCTCCGTGCCGTCAAACCCGACGTCTATGTCAAAGGCCGAGAGTACGAAACATCTGACGATCCCAGGTTCCTCGCCGAACGCTCAGAGGTCGAGGCTTACGGCGGCCGCGTGATCTTTTCCAGTGGCGATGTTGTCTTCAGTTCCAGTGAGTTGATAGCTTCGCTCCCACGAGACAAGCAACTGGCCGCCCAGCGACTGAAACTCATCTGCCAACGACACGATCTTGAGCAGGCCTCTCTCCTCAATGTCGTCAGCAGGTTCCGCGGTATGAAGGTGGCAGTCCTGGGTGACGTCATTGTTGATCGCTATGTCTCGTGCGATGCGGTTGATGTCGCTTCAGAATCGCCAATGCTCTCACTTCTACAACTTAGCGAGCAGGAGTACCTGGGTGGGGCGGCAATAGTGGCTCGCCACGCAGCGGCAATGGGAGCCCATGTGACTCTGGTCAGTAATGTGGCTCGGGATCAGTGCAGCGCCAGAGTAAATTCAATCCTGGCAAGTGAAGGTGTCGAACTGGCTGCAGTAAAAACCAGACCACATCTAGTCCACAAGACCCGCTACCTCGTTGAGGAAAACAAGATCTTCAAAGTGGAGCACGGCGAAAACACTCCTCTCGATTCACACGCAGAGAAGAACGTGTCCGCTATCCTCGAACGCTTGTCCCGTGATGTTGACGTCGCCATCATCTGCGATTTCGGTTACGGCGCCGTGAATGCCTCTCTTCTCTCTAGAGTGCTGCCGTGTCTGCGAGCTAATGTGCCCGTCCTCGCGGGTGATGTGAGTGGCTCCCGTGGTAACCTCTTGAACTACCGCCATGTAGATCTCCTTTGCCCCACCGAGAGAGAGTTGAGAACTACTCTGCATGACTTTGAGTCTGGACTGTCGTCAGTAGCCTACGAACTTATCAATCAAAATCAGGCTCGTCACATACTTTGCACATTGGGAAAACGGGGATTGGTTGTCTTTGAACGCCCCTCTCAGGACCCTCGATCTGAAGAGTGGGGTGACCGGCTGCTAAGCGAACACTTTCCCTCATTTGCTAATTCATGCCTTGATAGACTTGGCTGTGGTGATGCTATGCTTACGGTGGCATCTATGTCTCTGGCTGCCGGAGCCTCGCTTGTCGGTGCTGCGTATTTGGGAAACGCCGCCTCTGCTATCGAAATCGCGTGCCTTGGAAATAATCCAATAGGACGTGATCAACTTTCCGTTTGGCTTGCAATGCGCGATGAATTGCGATGTGGTGATCGGCCCGTTGGCAGCTTCGTTGGGAGCGAGCAGGTTCCTATTTGATTGATGTCGTCATTTGTCGCCGTTCAGGAAATCATGGACTCGGGATACTTCCTTCCTGCTGCCTATGATCAGTGGCGTCCGCTCGTGCAACTTTGTGGGCTGTTTTTCCATTAGGCGTACCTTGCCGTCCGTCGCTGCTCCGCCCGCTTGCTCTGCAAGAAAAGCCATGGGGTTGGCTTCGTAAAGCAGTCTCAACTTGCCCTCCGGCTGCTTGGCTGTGGGGGGATATAGAAAAACCCCGCCGCGAAGCAGTGTTCGGTGAAAATCGGCGACCAGTGATCCGATGTATCGCAGCGAATAATCGTCTTGTTTTGCCCAATCAAGATAATCACGTACCCCCTTGGGAAAACTCGCTTTGTAGGCCTCGTTGATGCTGTACATCTTTCCCTCTGGTGGCATCGTAACGCGCTCTTGATGTAGCACAAATGCCCCTATTTCCGGGTTGAGAGTGAACATGTGCACTCCGTCGCCGGTTGTGTAAGCCAATACTGTACTGCTGCCGTAAACGACGTAACCTGCAGCCAATTGGTTAATCCCCGGCTGAAGCGTGTGGTCCTCGGCTGAAGCATCTTCGTCAAGATCGTCGCGAACCTGCAAGATCGAGAATATCGTCCCTACCGAAACGTTGACATCAATGTTACTTGATCCGTCGAGGGGATCGAAAAGCACAATGTACTTCCCTTCCCTTCCTGCCTCCTTGATTACCTTTGGCTCGTCCTCCTCCTCCGATACCAAAATACCGACGTTTCCCCTATACCCCAGGCAGCGCTTAACTGTCTCGTTGGCAATCTGATCCAGCTTCTGCACTTGTTCGCCTTGCACATTCGTGCTCGTTGTGGCTCCCAATACATCCGCAATACCAGCGCGACGGACGTAAGACTCGATGATCTTCGTCGCCAGCGTGACGCCGCTGAGCAGCCAACTAAACTGCCCGGAAGCTGTGGGATGATTTCGCTGTTGTTCGATGATATGCTGGGCGACCGTTGTCAGTGAGGAAACGCTTGACGCGTCCATGAGATGATCCTCCTACGGACTTATTATGCCAATGTGAGACAGGATCCTCAAACTAACCGTGCCGCACTCAGTTTTCAAGCAACGATTGCAGAGTTTTGGTGAAAAACAAGATGACCCTTTACTGGTTTAATTGGCCTTTGCAGGAGTTTATTGGCATTGGAAAACGAAAGGAAAGCCTGCAACAGACAGTATGTCGAACGCTCACGATTGATAGTGATCAAAATCGGTAGCGCAGTCCTGACAAAAGCAGGGCAACTGAATAAGCGGGCCATTACGCGACTAGGAAAAGAAGTGATTGCCCTCAAAAACGCTGGCCGGGATGTTGTCATTGTGTCCAGCGGCGCAGTTGCCTCCGGACTTGCGGCCATGGGATTGCAGCGCATGCCTCGTACTATAGTTGATCGGCAGGCCGCCGCTGCCATCGGACAGCAGACCCTTATGAATGCCTGGTCCACCGTGTTTGCACGAGCCGGAATCCACGTGGCTCAGGTGCTACTCACCGCTGACGACATCAATAGCCGCGGACGCTATCTCAATGCCCGGCATACCCTGCAAACTCTTCTGGCTAGAAGTATCGTTCCAGTAGTTAATGAGAACGATAGCGTTTCCTACGACGAAATCAGACTCGGCGATAACGACCACCTTTCTGCTCTGGTAACAACGCTAATCTCGGCCGATCTCCTTATAATGCTTACTGATGTCGAAGGGCTACGCTCCGGTGGACCACACGGCGAGCTGATCCGAATGGTGTTGGCCACTGAAAGTGCACATGGCCATATTCAGGCAGCTAAAAGTGAAACCGGCATCGGCGGAATGAAGACAAAAGTTGACGCTGCTGTCTTGGCCGGTGATGCCGGCGTGCCGACGATTATCGCCGGTGGAAGGCGAAACGGAGTCTTGAGCGACATTTTCGCAGGCCGGCCCGTGGGGACACTCTTTGCCCCCCGCGTTAGTAAGCTCGATGCCCGGCGACGGTGGATTGCATCAGTTGCTCGGCCAGAGGGGACCCTTATCGTTGATTCCGGAGCCTCCGAAGCTATCGTGAGACGAAATGCCAGCCTGCTGCCGTCGGGAATATTGGCCGTCGATGGCAGGTTCTCCGCAGGGGCTGTTGTCAAGGTCTGCCAGGACAACGGGCAACTGATTGCCCGAGGGCTCGCCTCTTACGCCTCGGATGAAGTGGATAGAATCCGCGGCCACAAGTGTGCCGAGATTGCCTTGTTGCTGGGATATAGGTACATGGAAGAGGTTGTTCATCGCGATGATCTTGTGGTGTTGCGAGACTGAATTGGTAAAAACCAGATTTCGTGCAAGAGTGAAGATTATGCGTGATATTAAGGAAAAAGCGATAGCGGCTCGCGAGGCTTCACGCGAGCTGGCCTATCTGGATACTGATAGTAAAAACACAATACTGTGTGGCTTGGCTGATTCGCTTGTAAAAAGGAAAAGCGAAGTACTTGCCGCTAATGCTGTGGATATGCAGATTGCCAAGGGCAGCGGCCTACCTTCGCCAAAGCTTAAGCGGCTCCAGATAACGGAAGCCGGATTGAATCAGATGGCTGAAGGATTGCGCATCATCTCACGGCTCCCTGATCCCGTTGGTGCGGTGGTGAAGGATTATCGCTGTGAGTCGGGCCTCCATGTGCAGAAGGTGCGTATTCCGCTGGGCGTAGTGGCGATGATTTATGAGGCTCGCCCCAATGTGACTATTGACGCGTTTGGCTTGTGCTTCAAAGCTGGCAATGCTTGTTTCCTCAAAGGAGGGAAGGAGGCGGATAAGTCAAACGCGCTGCTGGCGCTGATTGCCAAGGATGCCTTGAAGGCCGGCGGTGTGACCGAGGGGGCGGTCGAGGTGATGGTGTCCTCGGACAGGGAGGAGTTGCGATATCTGCTGGGTTTGAATGAGTATATCGACTTGGTTATTCCCAGGGGGGGCACTGCCTTGATCGAGTTTGTCCATCAACATTCTCGGATTCCCATGGTGCAGCATTTCCATGGCGTGTGCCACATATACATCGATGAATTCGCCGATCCCGCCAAGGCAGCTGAGATAGCGGTTACGGCCAAGACTTCGGCGCCCGCTACCTGCAACTCGGCCGAGTGTGTTCTGGTTCATAAGTCCGTCGCCGAGAGGTTCTTGCCGGTTCTCGGGCAGCGATATCTTGATGCCGGCGTGGAGATTAGGGGCGATGACGCGGTATGCAGTGTTGTTCCGCATGCTGTGGCTGCCGCTGATGATGATTGGGGAAGGGAGTTTCTCGATCTCATAGTGGCCATGAAGGTTGTTGATGGGATAGATGCCGCCATTGGACATATTGCCAAGTACGGTTCGAATCATACTGATGTGATTGTCAGTGACGATGGTGGACGCCAAGCTGAGTTCATAAGGCGAGTGGGCTCGTCGTGTGTATTGGTGAATGCCTCGTCGCGGTTTAATGATGGTTTTCAATTAGGTCTTGGTGCGGAAATCGGTATCAGCACATCGAAGATCCATGCCTACGGTCCGATGGGGTTGGAAGAGTTGACCACCAGTCGGTATGTAGTGCATGGTGACGGGCAAGTGCGTTAGTCTCGTTTTCTTCGATGGGGTTTGAGGATGGCTCCTTTCTGCCGTCGGCCGTCGAGTCTTATTTCGAGTTCATGGTTGAAGCGCAGGTGACGGATGAAGCCGGTCTCACTTTCTGCGGGCTTTTTGTCCAGCCAGTCCCAGTCTATTTTTCCCTGTTCGAGATTGGGGTCAACGGTCAAGTATCCGACTCCCAGGGACGTAAGGTTCTGGAAGAAGTGGGTTCCCTGAGAAGGGGTGACCATGAAGTTTTCCAATGTGGTTTCCACAATCACGCGGGCGCCGGAGATCTGAGTCCAGGTTACAGGAATACCCAGCCAGCGATCAGCGGTGCCCCAGCGGCCGGGGCCTATTATGGCGAAGGGTCGCTGTTTGGATGCGAGGTGGTTGTTGAGTTGACCGATTTCAGCGGCGATTTCTCTTGTGTAGCTGGAGTCGAATGATTGTGGTTTTACATAAACAAGGTCGCGGATGTCGTGGATCTGGCCGTTGCCCAGGGCCTTGCCGCTGAGGCAGATGGCGTCTTTCTGTTTGATTTCATCGACTCGTACATCATCATATTCCTCGTTGAGGATGATTGGGCGAATTTGGAGAAACCCAAACTCCATCGGTTTGGTGTTCATATTGACTGCGAATTCGATTTCTACGGGGCCGGCGGTACCTTCTTCTCCGATTTGCAGGAGGATTTGGAGGATTTCTGATAGGGGGAAGAGGTTGGCCTTTAGTATGTGGCAGAAGGTTACGAGTCGCGGGCCGTTGCGGCGGAGGCTATCGTACACGGCGTCGTTGTCGGGGTCGAATACGGAGCCGATGGGGGTCAGTGTTCCGTCGGCTTCGGCTATATCGAGATCGTGGAGAGTGAGGTTGGCTTCGGCGTCAGCGGTAGGGTAGACCTCGGGGTGGCCGGTGTCGAGGGCAAAAAACTGCCGTTGGGAATTAGCCAACATATCTTCGGTTGTGGCGAACTGGGGGAGGACTTCGGGGTGAGCGGGGGAGAAGGTTAGGCTTTGTCCTCCTTCGACAACCATTTTCCCAAGGCCGAGAGCTACGCTGGCGACACCTTCATGGGGGTCGATGTCACCGCTGGGGTAGAAGTTGTAAGAGCGGGCGACGCCGGAGAAGGTGGGGTAAAAGCGTGTTCCGTATTGGCTGCCGACAATCTCTTGGAGAATGACGGCCATCTTCTCTTCTTCGGGGTTGCGTCCGGTCGCTTCCATATAGCGTTTGGAGGCCTGGAAGAATGTGGAAGCATAGACCCGTTTGATGGCATCACAAAGCTGCTCCAGGCGGACGGAGATGTCGGGGTGGTTATTGGGCAGCATATGGGTTGAGTAGATGCCGGCGAAGGGCTGGCCGTGGGAGTCTTCGAGGAGGCCGCTGGAGCGAACGGCGAGGGGGTATTGCACAAGTCTGAGGAAGGCGGTGAGGTCTGCGTAGATAGTGCGGGGCAGTTTCGCGGCGAGAAGCATACGGGAGACGCGTTCGTCGGGAACGTCTTCGGCAACGAAGCTGCGGAGGTTGTTATGATCGAGGAATTCATCGAAGACGTCGGTTCCCAAGGTGGCCGTCTTGGGGACGAATATGCGGACATCGTCGAACCGGTTGCTCAGGTTATGGCGACGAATGAGGGCGTTGACGAAGGCCAGTCCGCGGGCTTTTCCACCGAGGGATCCTCCGCCGATGCGGGTGAAGCTGCTGGTCACATCGAACTTCTGAGGGGAGAAGTCCGTTATGACACCTGTTTGGGTTTTTTCACGAAACTCGGCGAGGGCCTGAATGAGGTATGTTCGCATTTCCTCAATATCGGAGAAGTCGCTTACTTTTGCCGGTCGCAGCCGAGCAGCGAGTTCGAATTCAGTTCTGGCCATGAGCCAGTTGCTGAAGTGGTTGTGTGCTGCGTGGAACTTGAGGGATGCTGCTGGAATACTGTGGAGCCTTTCCTCCAGTTCGCGGAGATCCTTTGCCCGGCCGACTTCATGGCCTTCTGGCAGTTTGAAGATGAAGTCCCCGAAGCCGAGGTTGCCGAGAATGAACTCACTGAGTTGGCGCAGAAGGTGTCGGGAGTTTTTATGGAGGAAGCATGCATTGAGCTGGGCGGCGGCTTGAGAGTAGCCGGGGTCAGATGATTGGAGCAAAACGGGGAGGTAGGGTTCGTTTTCGCGTACGCGGCGGGTGAACTCCAGGCCGGCGCCGGCGTCCAGCTTGCCTTCTTTGGGAAAACGTATATCGGATATTACGCCAAGCAGATTCTCACTGAACTTGGTGTAGAGAGTCCAGGCCTCTTCATAGGTTTCAGCCAGCAGTACTCGTGGACGCGCGCGCATGCGCAGGAGTCGATGAGTGAGATTGACACCTTCGGCTATGAGGGACTGTGTCAGTTTCATCAATTCGGTATAGATGAGTGGAAGGTATGTGGAGTAGAAGCGAACTGAATTTTCCACAACGATGAGAACACGAACATTGCCGATGCGCGTATCGTGTTCGGCGTTCACTTGGTCTTCGACATACTTGATGATAGCCAGCAGGATTTTAGCGTCCCCATTCCAGACAAAGGCACGATCGATATGTTCGCAGTCGCGCAAGGCATCGTCGGGAGGAATGGCGCGAGGTTCATCGGCGAGAACGACTACGGGGAGATCGGGTTTTCGCCATTTGACTGCCTCGGCGAAATCAGTTACCGGTTGGCCGCCGAGGCGGGTCATGGTGATGACGAGATCGACCGGTTCCTTGCCGATGAACTCGAGCGCTTCCTGGGCGGTGGAGACGCGAGTGACGCGGGGAGCATGGCTGAGGTTGAGATCGAGGTACTCGCTGGTAATGAGTTCGGTAAGCAGCCCTTCGCCTTCGAGGATAAAGGACTCGTAGAGGCTTGATACAAGGAGTATGTGTTGCACCCTGTACGGCATAAGATTGTGGAAACCACAAAAATATACGTTCAGGTCATCTTGTGCCGGGCTGTCGTGCCACTCGTCCATTTGATGCTTTCACTGTGCCAATTTTCAGAAGCAGCCGACGGCGGTTGTTGGGGCCGCCGGGCCGTTTGCCATGTCTTTCACTCTAATTCAACCGTGGCGCCAGGATGATGTCAATCGTGGGCCATGGGGTCGCTGTTGATTGATTGTTGATTCTAACGAGTGTGTTGGATTCCTTTCAAATGTTCGCAGTTTACGAGTTTGTCAGAGGCGATTTCAGTGACCTTTGAATAGTCAGATAGTTCCCTGCAAGGAGACCGGAGGTTCAGGTTTCTCAGGCTGTTTTTCGTTCGTTTTCCTTCTGGGGCTCTTCTTGCTTTTCGGTGTCTTTGCTTTGTGGGCAGGGTGTTTGCGGTTGCCGGGTTTGGGCGTGATTGCCGCCGATGATCGCTTGCTTGTCTGTGGGTCGCGCGTTTGAAGCGAGTTTCCAGGATGCTTTGGCGTATGCTTTTGAGGTCGTAGTTTTTCCATAGCCTGGGAGGCGGACTTACAGTGTTGATTGATTTCCTCGATACGGTCAAGCAGCAGTGTCACTTCGTGGAGCAGGTCTTCCTGTGTTGTTTGCCAATTCTGGAGAGAGTGTTGCAGTGTTTCGGCCTTATGGAGTTTCTTGGCCCGGTCAACTTCGTCGACGCGACTTTTGTGCTCGTTGGCCTCAAGTTGGGTGTGGCGAAGTTCAGAATGCAGGAGATGCAGTTTGTTGGAGAGCCGTTCGGAGAGTAACTGAAGTTGGTGACGTTCGTTCTCGGTTGTGTTCGTGTCTGCTATGGCTTGTTCGGTGAGCTCTTTCTGCTTCTCGAAGCTTTCGATGTTCAGGCGCAGTTGGTCCAGTCGCTCCTCGAAGGTTTGATGCTGTGTCAGCAGTTGTTGATGGTGAAGATGCTCAAGTTGCTGTTGAAGGTGGTGGCGTTGCTGGCTGAGTTCCTTGTGGTGGTTTTCCATCTGTTCGAGCTGTGCTTGGGTTTCGGCAAGGTTGACGTGCAGTTGGGCAAGCCTCTTTCTTGAAGCTCTGATTTGGTCGTCGAGTTGGGTGACGGTTATTTCCAACTCGCGAGCAGGCTGGTTGGTTAGTCGGTAGTACGCGAGGAGTGCAGACTGAGCGTCCTGGTTTTCGGCGATGAGGCGGACCTGGGCGAGGATTAGGGGTAAGTCGGCACGGCGTTGCAGTGTCTGTTCCATTTCATCCCAGCGCTGTCGGGCTTCATAGAATTCGGCGAGGTCGTCGAGGTTGCTGATGGCCATCTTGGCCTCATGGCTGATGTTTGCCTGGTACTGTCGTGGTTGTGGTGCATTGTTGTCTCCGGCATTGGCGGGGGCAGGGTTGCCAACGGTCAATACTGCCAGGACAGTCACAGTGGAGAATACGTAGTGTGGCATGATGGTCTCCTTGAATAGGGCGTCTAGTGGACTGACATGTTCATCTGCGAGTGAACATCTTCCGGCGAAGGATGTCCGCTGTCTGTTGATACATCGGTGCAGGCGTGTCGGTTGCAGGAGAGCGGGGAAAGAGTCTGCGATGGATGGCTGTAATAGAGGGCGTTGACACCTAACCATTGACTGCAGTTGATCCAGATCAATGACTGGGTGGTTTCTGTGTGGGAGACTGATGTTTAGTGGCGCTACCGGCGGCCCGATGATGGTTCTCGGGGCATTGTTGCTGAGGGACCGGAATTGTCGGACGAAGGGCTGTCGATCGCCAGGTGAGACCATTAACGAATCAGGAGCGTAGGGAACATGTTCTGTAATCAATGTGAGCAGGCTGCCGGCGGGACGGGATGTCAGACGGCGCGAGGTGTATGCGGCAAGGACGAGGATGTGCAGAGTTTGCAGGAGACTCTCCTTTATGGTTTGAAGGGGATGTGTGCGTATGCACATCATGCTCGGCGGCTGGGCAAGGTAGATGAGGAAGTTGACGCGTTTGTTGAGGAGGCGCTTTTTGCAACGGTGACCAATGTCAACTTCGATATGGGAAGTTTGTTGGAGATGGTATTGGAGTGTGGCCGGGTAAACCTGCGGGTGATGGAGATGTTGGATGAAGGGCATGTGGAGACGTTCGGCAGGCCCTCTCCGGTGACGGTTAAGGAGGGTACTCAGGCGGGGCCGGGCATTCTGGTAACGGGGCACGATCTGATAGATCTGCGTGATCTGCTGGAGCAGACGAAGGGTACGGGGGTAAACGTTTACACGCACGGGGAGATGCTGCCGGCGCACGGATATCCGGAGTTGAGAAAACACAATCACTTGGTGGGGCACTACGGAGGAGCGTGGCAGGATCAGAAGAAGGAGTTTGAGGCGTTTTTGGGGCCGGTGCTGGCGACGACGAACTGTATTCTGCATCCGAAAGACAGTTATGCCGATAGGGTTTTCACTACGCGCGTGACGGCTGTGCCCGGCGGTCATCGTTTCAAAGACAACGATTTTGGTCCGTTGATCGCGAAGGCCAAAAGTTGCCGGCCGCTGGTGGATGATGTGGTAAGGGAATCTCAAGTAGGTTTTCACAGGCAGGCCATTCTCGATCTGGCGGGCACGATCGTTCAGGCGGTGAAGGACGGCCAGATAAGCCGGTTTTTTGTAATCGGCGGGTGTGATGGAGCGGAGCCGGGTCGCAACTACTTTTCGGAGTATGCGGAGGCAACGCCGGCGGATTCGTTTATTCTGACTCTCGGATGTGGTAAATACAGAATTCGTAGTCATGATTACGGCAAGTTGTTGGGGTTGCCACGATTGTTGGACATGGGGCAATGCAACGACGCATATGGTGCGATTCAGGTGGCGTTGGCGTTGTCCAAGGCATTCGATTGTTCGGTGAACGACCTGCCGCTCACGTTGGTTATTTCCTGGTTTGAGCAGAAGGCGGTGGCGGTGCTTTTGACGCTTTTGTACTTGAATGTTCAGGGTATTTCGCTGGGGCCCAATCCGCCTGCATTCATTACTCCGAACGTATTCAAGGTTTTGCAGGAGAAGTTTGACTTGCGGTTGACTACAGGTGATCCCAAGGCGGATTTGGCAGCGATAATGGCTTAGACTGCGGTTGCGGGCAAAGACAATGACAGTATGGGGGCCGGTATGCGAGTGTAGTCTCGGATGCCGGCCTTTTTGTTGTAAAGGCTCGCAGATGATCAGTAGATGAGCAGCCGGTTTACGCTGCCTGGTCGGCGACGATCGTTGTTGGGTTCGTTTTTTCGTTTTCTGTTGGCGGTTGAGTAATGGGGTTGGTTGCTTCGTCGTCGGGGTCGTAGAGGTCATCATCGTCAGTCTCCCGGGCGTATTGGCAGAGGACTTCAGCGTTTTGGGCGGCGATTTGGAGGCATTTTCTGAGTTTCTCTTCGGGGTCGGTTTCGGCGGCGGTGGCTTGGTCGGGCAGTTGGATGCCGGGAAGTAAGGCGAGGTCGGCGGATTCCTGGTCCTGATCGATGGTGGGTTCGTTTTGGCGCAATTGTTCTTCGGCGAAGGGATGAGGAGTAGTGAGGTCGCCGGTTTTGGGGGTGGCCGGTTGTTGGCTTTGTTTTTGCAGTTGGCGAAGTTCGCGGAGGGCACGGTGTAGTTGGCGGTCCAGGGCACTTTCGTAGCGGGAGAGGCGTTCGAGTTCGACGAGGTCGGGGATGGCCGGTTGCTCCTCGGCGGTGGCCAATTGATTGCGCAGGTCTTCGAGGAGTTCGTTTTGCTCTGCAATGAGGGTGTCGATGTGGTCACGGAGCACCTGGTCGAGGCGATCGTCGGTGAAGTGGGTGAGGAACCCCTCGGCGAGTTCGGGCAGTGGGCAAGGTTGAGCGGGCCAGCGATATTCGAGGTTGTCTGTTGGCCAGGGAATGTCGCTGGTGTCGACTTTGGGATGCTGGGCGAGGTACTGGTTGATGGCGTTGATGGTGAGGTATTCGTGGTCTTCGTAGAAAGGATTTTCAAAGGTGAGCGGATCGGTGATGACGCGAGTGTAGAGGAGGTGGAGGTTGTGGAGCTGCTCTTCGGCATCAGCGATTAGGGAGTTGAGGCGGGCCGCGGCGGGCTTGGCATTGGGATTATCTGTATCGGTGATGACGGAGAGGATATTGGATTCGAGTTTCTGGATGCGAGCGAGGCGATAGTAGGTATTAGCGGCGCGATGGGCGAGTGCCTGTTCGGCGGGTGTTGTGGGTTTGAGGGCGCGGGTGAATTCGGTGATGAAGCTGCGGAGTTCCTCGGGTGATTCGCCGAGTTGGGGTATAGGGGTAGCGGTCTTGGCGAAGAGGCCGTGTTTGAGGGCGTTGCGTGAGGCGTGGATTTTGCCGCGTGCGGATCTGGGCCCGGTTGACTTGGCGGCGTTGGAGCGGTTGGCGTAGAGTTTGCGGCGGCTGATCTTGCGGTTCTTTCTGCGTGACATGGCTTCGTTTCCTTTCTGACGTGAGGGCCTCTTATCCGGTGTACGCACCGGGTACGGTTATTCTCCCACCTGACGGACGGGTGGTGATTTGGCAGCGTATGAATCCGGCCAACGGTGCGAGCGGCTGGAGCAGGCATCGTTCGTTTGCAGCGTCTGACGCCCGGTTATCTGCGGAGGGTCCGGGTTGTTTGACGCTGTGTGAGGGGGACTATCGGCCCAGTAGCCCGCACATATTCCTAACATACTTTGGTTCTCCGGTTATGTCAATATTATTTCTCTTAATGTTCGTAAGTTGTTCGTATTGTTGGGGTTGTGGTGGGTGATTGTGTGTGGGAGGAAAAGGATCATTCTGATCGGCACGATCAAGGGGTATCCTGCTCGGATGGCTTGGGAAGTCGGGATGGTCCGCGCCCTTTTTAGGAATAAATGTAAAATACATTTGACATGAAGTACGTTATCATGTACATAATGTATGTTTGAGGAGACATAGAATGAACGCAGAGCAGAAACGGGCGTGGCTTGGGGTGGCAACAATGGGTGCTTGTGTGTTGGGGTACTTTGTGCTGCTTCCGCTGTTTGGGCCAGTTGTCGCAACAGCGGCCTTTGCCTTCTATGGCATCAATGGATTCGCCGGCGTCATCGGTCGCCATGAAGAGGTTGACGAACGGGACAGGAGCATCGCGCGAAGGGCTACTCTGGCAGGAGCTGTGGCCTCCTACCTAGCGTTCGTCATTGGGTGTATGGGCACATGGTTTGTCGTGTTTGCTTTTCAACACAAGGAACAGGTCTGGGTACATGCGCTCGGGACAATCACAATACTTGGTGCCGTTGTCTTCTTCTTCATCAGAAGTGTGGTGATCTTGCTTCTCTATGGGCGTCACGTGGAGGCTTCCGATGGCTAGGATCACGAACAGCATTAGGCGTCTTCGCTTCGACCATGGTGAGATGACGCAGGAAGAGTTAGCAAGGCGAGCTGGTTGCACCCGGCAGACCGTTATTGCGCTGGAGGCCGGCAAGTACACGCCATCGCTTGCCCTAGCATTTCGTATTGCGCGAAGTTTCGACTGTCAGGTCGAGGATGTGTTCACCTTCAGTGTGAACAGTGGCAAAGAGTAGCCTTGATGGCTGAGTGGTACAACAATCGCATCTCTTACTCGTTTTCGTTTATAGGTTATAAGCCCAAGTGTAGCGTTTGGCCCCCCTCGGTCTTTTCCCGTAGATTCTTGTGTTTGATACTGCGCTTGGGCTAACAGTGCTGCAGAAGCGGTCTAGATACGGAAACGGCCTACGAGTTCTCGGAGTTGCAGTCCGAGTTCGGATAGTTCTTGGCTAGCGGATTGGGTTTCTCCGGCGTTATCAGCAGCCTGTCTGGCAGCCTGGTCGGCACCGCTGATATTGCGGGTGATTTCCTGGGCTGCGGAAGCGGATTCATTTACTCCGGAGGAGACGACGCCGGCGGCAGTTGCTGTTTGCGCGATGCTTTGGGCGATTTCCTTAGTGGCGATACTTTGTTCGTCGACCGAGGAGGCGATGGTCCTGGAGACTTCGTTGACCTTGGTGATGACATCGCCGATTTGTCCAATGGATTCGATGGTACTGTTGGTTGAGTCTTGTATTCCCACAATTCGTTGGCGGATGTCCTCGGTGGCGTCGGCGGTTTGCTTGGCCAGTTCCTTAACTTCGCTAGCGACGACAGCGAAGCCTTTTCCAGCCTCGCCGGCGCGGGCGGCCTCGATGGTGGCGTTCAGGGCGAGCAGGTTAGTTTGTTCTGCTATATCCTGAATGGTTTCGATGACCTTACCGATGGCGTCGGCGGCGACGCCGAGGTGGCCGATATTCTCGTTGCTACTGTTGGCAAGTGAAGCTGCCTGTTCGGCTACCTGTGCGGCGCGGTCGGCGTTTTTGGCAACTTCTGCGATGCTGGCGGTGAGCTGTTCCACGGCTGAGGCGACGGTGTTGACGTTTCCGGACATTTCCTCGGAGGAAGAGGCCATGGAGCCCATGTTGATGGACATTTCCTCTGCGGCGGATGAGACGGAGGCGGAGAGGCGTCCGGCTTGTTCCGCGGTGTCTGACATTCCGGCGGCGGTTGTGGAGAGGCGTTCGGAGGCGTTGACGAGGGTTGCGGCTTTAGTGGCAATGTCACTGATAATGCCTTGGACTTTGGCGGTGAAGGTATTGAAGCAGCCGGCAAGCTCTGCCAGTTCGTCTTTGCCCTTATCGCTGAGTCGTTTGGTGAGGTCGCCTTCGCCTTCGGCGATGTCTCTGAGTCTATCAATAGTGTTTCGCAGTGGCTTGGTGATGGATCTGGTGATGAAGATTCCGATGGTGCAGGCGATGGCACCGGCCACGAGGGCAATAGTGATGAAGATACCGATCATGGTGGTAGTTCGCGTCTCAACTTGGTCGGCGGTGGCGACGGCGGCCTCGATGCGTCCTTCGGCTTGGCGTTTTTGGTTATCGACGCGAGTTTTGCGGTCTTCGACTCTGGCTAGAGCTGCTTGAATCTCACGTGCTTGGACCTCCTGGAGTTGGTCAATGAGATCGCGCATAGTGTCGAAGGCTTGGTTGGCTAGTCCCCCATTGCTTGATTGTACGGCTAGCTCCATTTTGTCAGGCGTGCTGATCAGTTCGAAGATCTTGCGAGTTTGGCTTTGCCAATTAGCAAACTCAGCTAGAAAGGCGGCGTACTTATCCCTACCCTCCTGGGTGGTGAGGTTGCCGCAGGCGATTTCCATTCGCTCCTGTGCTTGTTGGATGTTTTCAGTGCTGGTGTTGTTTACTTTCTCAAATGCTTCGGGGTTGTCGGCGGAGAGAGCGGCTCTTTCAGCGATGAGGGCCTGGTGGACATCACGATCAGCCTCGAGCATTAGGATCACACTCTTTTGGAGAGACTGCAGGCGCACAACATCTTCGTTGATGAGTGGCAGCATCTCCTCTTCAATGAGGGGAGTAACGTTTTCGCCAAGCAGGGCGAGAAACTCCTGATGGACGATGTCGTGCATGCTTTTGCTAACGCCCTTCAGCGAATACCACCCGAGACCGGCAAGCACCAGGACGGCAGTGAGGCAGATTCCAACGAGTGTCTGGATTTTTCGGCTAATACGCATGGCAGAGCATTCCTTGTTTGTCGGACGGACGTCAATTGGCGCAGCGTCCGGTCAAAAACTAGCTCGCGAGCCAGTTACACGTTCAGTACTTATCGCAATCTGTTCGGCGATTGGGCCAATGGTGTCAGAGTATTGGCCCTTGTGTCGTAGATCGGGGTTGATGGGGGGCATGATTAGTTTGGGAGCGCATGTCGTATCTCGGCGGAGCGTTTCTGTCGAATCTTAGAGCTGGATCAGAATGGTGGAGGGCATTGGGAGGAGGAGTGATCGGCTGTTCATGTATGATGCAAAGATACAAGCTGGTTTGACGGAGGTTGCGGGTTTTATGTTGTGGAAGGTTGGAATGTTGAGGGGGCGGCTGAGATTTTCATCAGGTAAATGGTCGAAGCAGGGTTTAATGGGGCGTAGAGAAAAGACGCTCTGACGGGGTGTAACTTTTTGCTGATTGCGGCGTCGAAGTGGTAGTTGCGGTTTTGGAAGAGGTGAATGGACAAGAGTGACCGGGACATTGTGGAGCGGGTGCGGTCCGGTGATCGTGGCGCGGTGGAGTTGATGTACCGGCGGCACGTTGGGAAGGTGTGGAGGTACGCGCGTTTTCGTTGCGGCTCCCGGGAGGTGGCAGGTGATGTAGTGCAGGAGACGTTTTTGCGAGCGATCAAGTCGATCGGCCAGTTTGAGGGTCGTTCGGGGTTGGGGACATGGCTACATGCGATCGCACGGTCGGTGGCCATTGATGGCGAGCGGAAGCGGCGGAGGCGTGGGGAGGTTGGTGAGGGGAATCTGCGGCTGATACTGGCGGAGGTTGAAGGTGATGTGGTGGAGTCGCGGGAGCGTGAGGCCGCGGTGCGACAGGCGGTGTCGAGTTTGGTTGGGGGGCAGAGGGATGCGGTGGTGCTTTTTGATTTGTCGGGGTTGAGTGTGAGGGAGACGGCGGAGGCGTTGGGTTGGACGGAGGGTCGGGTGCGGACGACGGTTCATCGGGCGCGGCGGCGATTGCGAACGATGTTGTCTGAGTATGTGGAGGGTGGCGGTGGGGAGCGGATGGTTGGCGGAAAGTGAGAGGCGGGTATTGGGTTTTGCTAATGGAGAGTGTTACTTGAGTGTTGCGGCGTTTTCGAGGGCGTGTGGATCTTGGTTTTCTCCGGTCGAGCGTCGGTGGTTTGCGCTACGTTTGGATTGATAACGCTGTGGTAACGCTTTAGAGGTTGCGGTCATGAAGTGTGAAGATGCGAAGAGACTTATTGATCGCTACGTGGATGGTGACGTGGAGAGCTGCGTTGAGTCGGCGGCATTGGAAGCGCACATGTCCAATTGCCACAAGTGTCGAGCCGAGGCGGATGAGTTGGCTAAGGTGCGAGACCTGATTCGTTGTGCTGGTAGGGAATCACCAACCGAGGAGGAGGTAGAGTCGATGTTGGCAGCGGTTCAGGCGAGTGGTGTTTGCGTGATAGATGAGACCAGATACCGGATTGGCGGCGCGGGCAAATGGCGGTTCATATCAGCCTGCACCGCCACCGCAGCGTGTTTGTTGGTGGCTTTTAACATTGGGAATATGAGGATGCAGCGTTTTGAGGGGATGCATCTGCGGACGGAAGTGGAATCTTCGAGGGGGTTGGTATCCGAGGGGCAGGTGAGAAGAGGAGCTGCGCAGCTGGGCGGTGAGCCGTTGGCGTTTGGGAAAGGGTTGGCAAGTATTGGTGGCGGGCAAGGCGGGGAAGCGGTAGGTCGTGGCTACGGCGTTTGGGCGGACTCTGTGTGTACGGAGAAAGCTGAAGCGGGGGGGGCGAAGGAGCCGTCTCACGGAAAATCGCTGGGAAACGCCAAGGCGGGGAGGTTATCGGTTGGGGAGAAGGCTGATGTTGATTCTCGTTTGGCCAGTTTGGGATACGTCGATTCCTGGTCTGAGGAGAAGGCCAGGGGGCGGGAGCGGTACTTTGCGGGCGTGGAGATGAAGCCGACAGTTGGGGATGCGGTGGCAGACGTTGAGCGGATACCTGTGGATGACGATGGCGAGGTGGAGGATTTTCTGTTTGCGGGTAGTTATGGCACATTGGTGGATGGAGCCAGTATAGCGTGGTCCTGGGGGCGGGGGGGTGAGAGGGAAGGTGCTGTTTATGGTGAGGAGAAGGTGGCATCTGATGGTGATGTCGAGGTTGGGAAAAAGAAAATAGCGGTTTCTTTAAAGGTGATCAAGACGGGGCTGTTGACGTTGGAGGTTGACTGTTACGTTGGGGCTTTGGAGAAGTTGCGGAGTGTTTGCGAACGTTTCGGGGGTGTGGTTGTCGATGGGGATACGAAAGAGCAGCAGGGCGGGGCATTTTCGGGGAAGGTTGTTATTCGGGTGCCACCGAATGAGTTCGAGGGGTTATTCGGGGAGTTGAAGGAGATTGGGCGAGTCTGTGAGGAGAGTAGTAAGGCGGCTGATGTGACGGCGGAGTATGTGGATCTGGAGGCGCGGATCAAGTCGTTGCGTATAACGGAGGAGAGATTGCAGGAGTTGGTGAAGAACAAGTCCTTTGTCGACGGGATGAAGGCGTTGCTGGAAGTTGAGCGGGAGATGAATCGAGTTCGTTCGGAGATTGAGCAGTTGGAGGGCAGTTTGCGGGTGATGGCCGCCCGCGTTGCTTTTTCTACTATCACGGTTTTCTTGAATGAGCCGGCGCGAGTTGTTCCCTCGGCGAAGCTGGGGGTGGAGGTCTCGGTATTGGCGGGTTCGTTGGAGGGTTTCGGTGGGTTGCTGGAGCGGTGTGGCGGGCGAGTGGTTTCCGGCAGGCAGAGTCGCGGTGGAAGTGGGGAGCTCGTGGGTACGTATGACGTGCGGGTGAAATTGGCTTTGTTTGGCGTGTTCGTGGATGGGATATGCGAGTTGGGGCGACTTACGCAGCGTGATGTGTTGAATTGGCAGGCGGGTGATGCGGAGGCGGAGTGGGCGAGTCGGGTAGAATGTGCCATATCACTGGTAATGTCGGAGCGCGTTGGGAAAATGCCATCGGGGAGTATGGAAGTGGAGGCTGGGGAGCTTCATACTGTTGATGGGAAGTTGTGTTCGCTGGTGGAGGAGTATGGTGGCTTAGTGGGTTTGAGAACATCCACTCAGCGGGAGGACGGGTCAAGTGTAATGACGTTTGATCTGAGGATTCCAGCTGGTGTGTACGGCAAAGTGGTTTCAAGGTTGGGGGAGTTGGGGCGAGTTACGAAGAAGGATGTTTCCGGGGACACTGGGTTGGTGCAAGGTGGTGCGGCGACGACCTTGTGTTCACTTACATTGACTGTGGGAGAGCCTTTGCGGCAGGTACCCACGGGTACTCTGGTGATTGAGGTAGGCGGGTTCGAGCAGGGCCGCGACAGGCTCGCGGAGTTGATTGGGAAGTTTGGAGCGAGTGTGCTGCAATCCGGCAGTGAGCAGCGTGCAGATGGGGGTGTGCTGGGTAGTTTTAGAATAGGCGTGGTTGTGTCGCGCGTGGACGGGTTTGTGAAGGAGTTGGAAGGGTTAGGGCGGGTAGTATCTCAGCAGGTGCAGGGGGTGGGCTTGGGAAAACTTTCACAGGCTGACCCGAAGGCGTTGGGAGTGATCAGTGTGACTATTGGGGAAAAAGCAACAATCAGCCCGGGGCCGGGGATGGCTGGCAATTCGATAAGGTATTGGACGCGCGAGGGTCTTGCGGCTTTGTACGCATCGGTCGGCGTGATTGTGTATGGGATGGTTGTGATTTTGCCGTGGTTGATAGTCGTGGTGCTGGTGGGAGTTGTGGTGTGTAAGTTGTGGCGTCGGCGCAAGTCGGCTTGATGGAAAAAGAGCGGCGGAATGGTTTGGGCCACTTCGCCGCTCACCGATACGCGATGTGCGCTTTACACTGTTTACGTGCGGGCGATTATACCACACCCTGGTCGAGCATGGCATCAGCAACTTTCAAGAATCCGGCGATATTAGCACCGTTGACGTAATTGCCAGGGGTGCCGTATTTTTCGGCGGTCTCGACGCAGTTTTTGTGAATGGCAATCATGATGTTGTGGAGCTTTGCATCGACTTCTTCGCGGGTCCAGCCCATTCTCATGGAGTTCTGGGACATTTCGAGGCCTGAAGTGGCAACACCACCGGCGTTGGCGGCTTTGCCGGGTCCGTAGAGGATCTTGGCATCGAGGAAGATGTTGATGGCGTCGGGGGTGCTGGGCATATTGGCGCCCTCGCTGACGCAGTAGCAGCCATTCTTAACGAGATTCTTGGCATCCTTATCGTTGATTTCGTTTTGGGTTGCGCTGGGAAGGGCGACGTCGCACTTGACATCCCACAGGGGGTTGTGGTCGGCGCCGGCCTCAGCGGCCTGGTAAGAGGCCTTGGGGTACTTGTCGACGTACTCTTTGATGCGTCCGCGCTTGACGTTCTTGAGATTCATGACGAACTGAAGTTTCTCTTGATCGATACCCTCTTCGTCGATGATGAAACCTCCGGAATCGGAGAAGGTGAGCACTTTGCCGCCGAGTTCGAGGACCTTTTCGGTGGCATACTGGGCTACGTTACCTGAGCCGGAGACGACGACGCGTTTGTCCTTGAAGGTTTCGTTGCGGGTCTTGAGCATTTCGTCGGCGAAGTAGACTTGGCCATAGCCAGTTGCCTCAGGTCGAATAAGGCTGCCGCCCCAGTTGAGTCCCTTTCCGGTGAGTACGCCTTCGAAGCGGTTTACGAGTTTTTTGTATTGTCCGAACATGAAGCCGATTTCGCGGCCTCCCACTCCGATGTCTCCTGCGGGGACGTCGGTATCGGCGCCGATATGGCGGAAGAGTTCGCTCATGAAGCTTTGGGTGAAGCGCATGACTTCCAGATCACTCTTGCCTTTGGGGTCGAAATCCGAACCACCTTTTCCGCCGCCGATGGGGAGAGTGGTGAGGGAGTTCTTGAAGATTTGCTCGAAGCCGAGGAACTTGATGATTCCCAGGTTGACCGAGGGGTGGAATCGCAAGCCTCCCTTGTATGGTCCGATGGCGCTGTTGAACTCGACGCGGAAGCCGCGGTTCACTTGCACTTCGCCCTTGTCGTCTACCCAGGGGACGCGGAACATGATGACTCGTTCGGGCTCAACGATCCTGTCGAGGATTTTGGCCTGACGGTACTCGGGGTGCTTGTCGAGCACGGGCATTAGTGACTCGACTACTTCGTGAACTGCCTGATGGAATTCCTTCTGCTCAGGGTTCTTGGCAATGACGCCCGCCATGAAGGTGTCAACAGCATTTGCCATGTGACTTCTCCTTGCGCAACAGTGGCTTTCTTGTCTGTTGCTGCGACTGGGCCAACCGAATGGCCTGCAAACCGGTTGCTGTGCCGGAAAACGGTTTTCCGGCTTTCTGGTAACTACTAGAGCAAGCTCTATTCAAGTGTAGCGTTTGATGCCCGGTTTATTCCGGGCGACTCTCGTTGCCTGACGCTACGCTTGTGCTAGTGACGCTATAGCGGTCCAGATTGCCCATGTCAGAGCCTTAATCTGGAGGGAGCCTCGCTCCGCTTCGTGGCCTAATTATAGCGCAATGCAGAGAATCGACAGAAGATTTTTTGGTGGTGGCATCTAGTGTGGATTGTGATGGGTCAGGGGAGAGTGTTTGCAGGAGAATTCCCAATCGGCGTAAGAGTATGGCGGCGAGTGGGTGCGACTGCTACTGGGAGATCTGTTGATGAGAGTTGCAGGTTGGCTGGAGGTTTTGTTTTTGAAGTTACGCTTACCGGCGTAGCAATTATGGCGTGCGTGCGTAAGTTCTTGGTGGTTAGTAGGTTATGCTCTGTTTTGTTGCGGCGTGCTCGCCTTGACAGCGTGTGAAATATGTCCATATTGGGGCGTGTCGGACGCGTTGGGGAGGTTGACATTGGGCGCGGTCTTATCGGTTGTTGGCCGCCGCTGGAGCGGCTGACGGTCATGTGTAAGTGATGGCCTCTTGTTGGAGGTCAGGAAGGAGTAATCATGGCGGCCAGTCGCTGTTTAGGTATTGTTGTCGGAGGTGGGCCTGCGCCTGGGATCAATGGTGTGATTGGGGCGGCGACTATCAACGCGATCAATCACGGATTCGACGTGCGGGGGATTTATGAGGGGTTCAAGTGGCTGGTCAGCCCGGAATTCGATGCGGATCGTCACTCGGTGAACCTGAAGATTCCGGATGTTGCTCGGATTCACTTTGAGGGGGGATCGATTCTTCGTACGGCGCGTACGAGTCTGTTGGATAAGTCGACGGCGAAGGAGCATGCAAAGGTTGTTCCTGATGCAGTCAAGGCTCGTCAGGCGGTGGAGAATCTGAATTCACTGGGCGTTACGCACTTGATGACGATAGGCGGTGATGACACTTCGCTGAGTGCTCGGTTCATTGCGGAGGCATCTGGCGGTCGGATTCGGGTGGTACACGTTCCGAAGACGATTGACAATGACTTGCCGTTGCCGGGTGATTTGCCGACTTTCGGGTACAACACGGCGCGTCATTACGGTTCGGAGTTGGTGGCGAACCTGATGGAGGACTCCCGGACGACGGGTCGTTGGTATTTTGTAGTGGCCATGGGGCGTAATGCAGGCTTTTTGGCCTTGGGGATTGGGAAGTCGGCGAGTGCGACGTTGACATTGATTCCGGAGGAGTTTCCGGACAAGACGACGGTGTCGGATGTTGTTGATGTTCTTGAGGGTGCGATTCTGAAGCGGCAGGCGATGGGTCGTCCCGACGGAGTGGCCGTCATAGCAGAGGGGCTGGCATATCAGCTGGGTGATGTTGAGGAGTTGGAGCGGATTCTGGGGCAGAAGGTTCCAGTAGATGCGGCGGGTCATCCGCGGTTGGCGGAGTTTCCGTTGGATCAGATTTTGAAGAAGGAAGTGGAGAAGCGGTTCAAAGCCCGGGGTGATTCGATAACGGTTGTTGCGGAGACGATGGGTTATGAGCTTCGTTGTGCTCGACCGACTCCGTTTGATATGGCTTATTGTAGGGACCTGGGGTATGGAGCGATCACTTTGCTACTCGAGGATGAGCGAACGACTCGGGGGCTGATGGTAGTGATTCAGGGTGGCGATTTACGTCCGGTGACGTTCACGGAGATGGTTGATCCGAAGACGAACCGTACTCAAGTGCGGCAGGTTGACTTAAAGACTATGCCGTACTTGGTGGCTCGATCGTACATGATTCGGTTGGAGCAGGGTGACTTTGATTCTCCGAGGTCGGTTGAGGCTTTGGCGGCTCGCGCTCGGATGTCGGTGGAGGAGTTCAAGAAGTGCTTCAAGCATGTGGTCGATGACTCGGTGGTCAAGTTGCCTGCGTCTTTGGCGCACAGTCAAGTGGTTCGGATAGTTGATGAGCCGATTGAGTCTCATCGGGCCAAGGGGCCTCTTCTTCCCATGTAGGGATACCACATGGCGGGTTTTAAGTAGAGCGATACGGGCGGTCTCGGTTATTCGAGGCCGCTTTTTTACAGCGTTACTAATCCAAACGTAGCGTCTGACACCACATTTCTTCCGATAGATTCTCATCGCTTGACGTTGTGCTTGGACTTACAACGCTATCGCAAGTTTCAGCATTCGCCGGAATGACTTATGCAATAACAGGGATGGAGCAGGCTCTACTCGTTGTTGACGAGTTGGACGATAGCGGGGATTGATTTTATGACATGATCGGCTTGTGATGCGTATTCCGGCGTAGGGTTATGGCCAATCATGAGGATCGTGGTGCACCCAGCATCGCGACCACTTTGGATGTCGAAGAGGTGGTCGCCAACCATCCAGCTTTTGCGTGGGTTGCTTTTGGTTTTCATACATAGATTGAGTATAGGCTGAGGGGACGGTTTGACGACGCCGTCATCGCGGGTGGAGTAGGCATCCACGGTAATCTCATGTTTATCTAGTACAACGTGCATCCATTTTGCGGCGTTGCGAGTGAGGATGGCGACTGGCCAACCTTGTTGTCGGAGCGTGTCGATAGTGTCTCTCACTCCTTCATGGAGTTGGGAGTGATGAGCTGCCTGGTGTTCATGTTCATGCAGTATATCGAGGGCTTTCTGTCGTTGCAGTTCTCCCATCTCATCAATTGCTTCCAGTATTGGTCCCTCCAGGATGCCCATTTCTCTTCTTATTTGATCGAAATCGAGAACGGGCTTAGTTAGGGTTCCGTCGAGGTCAAAGATTATCATTCCATCTTGCTGTTTGCGCATAGTTTGGTTTCGCGTTGTTTGAGTGGTAAAGGCGCTTGCTCCGCCTGTCATGAGCGGTGATCATATCAGCAGCATATTGGAGTCTCATCGTGCGCGCAAACGGTTGTTCAAGTCAAGTGCGTGCAGGAGATGGCCCGAGAATATCTGGAGTTAGGTTGCCACCGCTTGTCCCGTGGGTGGTCGGGCTGATTGCAGGCATTGTGGTAGACAGCATGTGTCCGATCGATACATGGTCGGTCAGTGCGGTATTGGTATGCGCGGCGGTCTATCTTATGTGGCGTAAGGGTGGTGTGAGGGGGATCGTGGCGGCTGCCTTGGTTTGCGGCTTATGTTGTGGATCGTTGTTGCACCATAGGAGTTTCTGGGAAGTTTCCGAGAATGACATAGTCAATTACGTTGGAGAAGAGCGGGTTCTGGCGCGATTGCGTGGAGAGGTGGTAAGTGATCCTCGGATGTACAGCGTGGGATACGAGCCGTTTAATGCGTGGCTGTTCGATGTTGAGCGGACAAGCTTTGTACTGGAGGCAGATGGGATAGGGGTTGATGGCGGTTGGGGCGAGGTTTGCGGTTGCGTTCGAGTGACGGTCAAGGACTCGGTGGTCGGGCTCGTCGCGGGTGATGGCGTGGAACTGAGTGGGTGGGTGAGTCGGATTCGAGGTCCTGCGAATCCTGGTCAATTCGATTGGCGTTTATTCAATGCCCGGCAGGGAATCCGCGTACAGGCGAGCTGCGAGCATGCGGAGAATGTGATTGTATCGGCGAGGGTGCAGTCGGATGCCGGCGATACTCTGAGGTCTTGGAGGCGTTACGTTCGGAAGGTTGTCTCGGGGGATGTAATGGAGGTTGATAGCCGAGCAGCCTCGTTGATGGACGCGATGATATTGGGATTACGAGGAGAGGTTGACCAGGAGCTGGAGGAGTTATTCGTCAAGTCCGGGTGCGGGCATTACCTGGCAGTGAGTGGTATTCACGTAGCGATATTGGCATTTGCAGTTCTTGGTCCGTTGCGGCTTTTGGGTGTCAGTCGGCGATGGTGTGCGATCATCACAATGGTCGTGGTGGCTGGTTATGTGCTGTTGGCTGAGCCGCGACCATCAGTATTGCGTGCCGGAATTATGACATGGGTTTTCTGTTTGGTACTTCTTCTGAGGAGGCAGCGATCAGTGGCGGGGGCGACCTGTGCGGCGGCCCTTGTCGTGCTGACGCTTGATCCTGTGTCACTGTTCGATATTGGGTTTCAGCTATCATTTGTTGTTGTTCTGGCGATTGTATATATGTCTCCGGTGGTTGAGGCTGTTGGGTGTTGGGTTGGAAATCGCATTAGAATGTGCGCAGTTGGGGAGAAGCCAGTAAGTGCGAACATTGAGGAATTATCTACTAGGCTGCGTAGGAGCGAGAGCCGGTCAAGGTGGAGGTGGCTGTATGGCAAGCTAGGGGCAGCATTATGCATCTCAGTTACTGCATGGATTGCCTCTGTGCCGTTGGTTGTGTCGTGTTTCGGGCGAGTTTGCTTGGTTGGCTGGCTTGGTTCGCTACTAGCTTCTCCGTTTGTGCTGGTGTTGATGGTATTGGGTTTTATTAAAGCAGGTGTTTCGTTGATCGTTGGCGGTTCATGCGAGTTTCTGCAAGTTTGTCTGTTATTCGCCTCCGGCGCGCTTTGCGGAGTGCTGGAGCTTATTGTTGCAGTGCCCGGGGTGAATATGAGGATGCCGTTGATGCCGGGTATATGCTGTGTGGGGTGTTACCTTATTCCGGTTGCGGCTGTCCTGTGGCACCGACGTGTGATTTCGGCGAAGGCTGCAACGTGGGTTGGATCAGTTGCAGTTATCAGTGTGCTTGTCGTGTGTTGCCAAGGCGTCGGAGAATCTCAGATGCGTATTACCCAATTAGCTGTGGGTCGAGGATTGAGTACGGTGATAGAGTGTCCCGGAGGAGAGTGCTGGCTTTATGATGCTGGGGGGGCGGGGAGTTCTGATCCGGGCAAGTACGTGATAGGCTCGTATCTTGACTATCGAGGTGTCGATCATTTGGATGGAGTGATTATCTCGCACGCCAATCTCGACCATTTCGGGGGATTGCCCTATCTGTTGAGCAACTACAAATGTGATGTTGTGTATGTTTCGTCCATGTTTGAGGCGTATGCGTATGAGGGATCGCCGGCGCGCGTATTGATGGATGTTTTGAGGAGGGGAGAGCATGACGTGCGCGAGTTGTCCGGTGGTGAGGTGTTGGTAATGGGCGATGGGGTGAAGGCGGAGGTGGTCTGGCCTGTTGGAGCTCCGGGGGAGAGGATGTCTGTGAACGACTCTTCGTTGGTGGTACGTTTGGAATATCGCGGGCAGAAGATCTTGTTTACGGGCGATATTGGGGATGCTGTTCAGCGACAGTTGGTTGATGCGGGAGGATTGGGCGTTGATGTGCTGATGTTGCCGCATCACGGGGCAGTGGGGAGAGTGACGAGGGAGTTTGGAAGGTTAGCAGCTCCCAGCTACATGGTGCAATCGAGTTTCGCTAGTGGGGGAGACAGTGCTGCGAGGTCTCTGGTGGAGGGGGAGGTTGTGCTGCTGAATACGGGTGATTATGGTGCAGTGACGCTGCTTGTAGACGAGACAGGTGTAACGGCAAGTGTTTTTCGCCGGACCGATGAATTCCGAGAGAAATGATCTTGAGATCCAGTGGGATCATTGTGCAGGTAATCGCGGCAGCTCTGTTCAATCTGCGTATTTGCTCCTAAACTACCGGTCATGCCAAAGAAACGGATGCAACGCCCCTCGAAGTCCCGAACAGGCTCTCCAGATGTGCCATCGCTCTCTCCAGAGACTCAACTGATAACGAATGATGTGGATTTGGTGAAAGTGTGCGACCAAGTGCGGGAGTGCAAGTACTTGGCTTTCGACACAGAGTTTGTGATGGAGGAGCGATTTCAGGCTGAGGTTTGTCTTGTGCAGATCGCCACAGCTTCTCTGGTGGCGGTTGTAGATCCTCAGGCCGTGTCGGATCTTGGTCCGGTTTGGTCGTTGGTTGCTGATCCGGAGATAGTGGTCGTTGTGCATGCGGGAATGGAGGACTTGGCGCTCTGCCAGATGCAGGGAGGGGTCACTCCCTGTAACGTATTCGATTGCCAAGTGGCATACGGGCTGGTCAGCGGTGATTATCCGTTGAGTTTGTCACGCATGGTCAAGGCCATTGTTGGTGTTCGGTTGCATAAGAGTCAGACCTTGACTGATTGGGCAAGCCGGCCGCTGTCCAAGGAGCAGATCCGATATGCGGCTGACGACGTTGCGTATCTTCCGGAAGTGCATCGCGTGTTGGGGGCTCGGTTGCGGAAGTTGGGGCGGGGTGGGTGGATGTCTGAGGAGATGGCGAGATTTGAGAGTTCGAAGACATACATGCCAGGCGTGGACAAGAAGGTTTTCCGTTTAAAGGGGGCGGGGGCGCTTGATCGACTGGGTTTGGCGATCGCCCGGGAGCTGGTTGGAGTTCGGGAGGAGCTAGCATTGCGGTACAACCGGCCGGTGCGGGCTGTCATTCGGGATCATTTGATAATCGAGATTGCCAAGCACCGTTGGTCGGATGTGGAGGCCATCAAGAAGTTACGAGGCTTGAGCTTGAGGAGCGACGCAATAGCTGAATTGGCAAAAGCCACAGCAAGAGCGTGCGTGTCTCCTGAGGATAGTTGGCCAGAGCCCGCGCCGGTGGACGATGAGACTGATCAAGAGGCTGCTATTGCCATGTTGGCTGGAGCGGTAATCAGGTCTTATTGTGCGGAGCATAGCATTTCTCATCAATTGGTGGGATCGAAGAAAGATGTGCGGGCATACGTTCGCAGCCAAGTACGTGAGAGTTGCCGAGGTGCTCGCTCAGCATTGTGCGAGGGGTGGCGTGGTGCAAGTGTGGGATCGGTATTGCAGGACGTTGTGCATGGACAGTCATTGGTGGGCATGAAGAGGTCAGGGCGAGGTTTTCGGGTATACATAGAGTGATTCGTTGGTAGGTATTTTCTGTATTGAAGCAGGGTTTGGCTGACGGATTGTCATGCACGTGGTGAATTTGAAGGGTGGTCGTCCGAGTTTGGAGAGGGCTCGGAAGCGCTTGTCGGAGGCTCTGGTTGAGGCGAGGGGGCGTGGCGTTTTGGCGGTGAAGTTGATTCACGGTTACGGTTCGAGTGGGGTCGGTGGAGTATTGCGTGATGGCTTGCGGTCATCATTGCGTAAGAGGCGCAAGAAGGGGGAGATAAGGGGATTTATTCGCGGTGAAGCTTGGTCAGTTTTTGATGAAGAGAGTCGCGAGTTGCTGGAGTTGTGTCCGGAATTGAGCCGTGATCCAGATCTTAATCGCTGTAACGAAGGGATCAGCATAGTTTTGCTGTAGAGGATTAGAGCAAGCACTATTCAGGTGTAGCCTCTCAAGGCCCGTTTATTCTGCAGGGTTTTCATTGTTTGCTGTGGCACCAGGATGAACGGCGCCCCGGTGCTTCAGTGGGGCGGGGGGAGATGATCTTGCGGGGCTGGGGCTGTGTAGACATAATGGATATGCGAGCGTCGAGTTTTCTCAGTTTGTGAGGATCATCATGGCGGAGATAATCGAAGTCCCTCCATTCCACGTTACCTGTGAGGCTTCGAAGGCTACATTTCGTTTTGACCAGGAGTTTTTTGAGGCCGGGGAACAATACCCTCCCAATCTGGAACGAATGTTGGCGAATGTAATCGAGTCTCATTCGGGCAAACTATCTGAGTGTGAGATAGAGGTTGATTTGGAGGGGCTGCCGGCGATCAGTTCGAAGCAATTGGGGGCGATGCTGGCGGTGCGGAAGGCCTCGGGTCGTGAAGGTCGCATTCGGGTACTCAATTTGCGCCCTAATGTTCGGGAACTGCTTCATGTGACCAAGCTGGACGATTTCTTCTGCTGGGACTAGAGCAAGCTCTATTCAGGTGCAGCGGCTGAACACCTGTTTTCTCCGGTGGGTTCCGGGGTCTGACGCTACGTTTGGACTTGCGGCGTTACAGTGTTTACCAATCGTGTAGTTCTCCAGTTAGTTCCTCCAGTAGATCCTTTAGTGTGATTATCCCAAGTAGGTTCTTTTTGCGATCGACAATGATTGCCATTGGCTTTCGTGAGGTTTGGAGTCGCACAAGAGCTGTAGCCACGGAGTCTCTGGTGTTTATAGTGAGAGCTGGCTCCATGTGATCCTGGGCACATCCCCATTCTTCATTTGCCAAGAGGCTGTGAGTATCGACATATCCAATGATGTTCCTTGGCCTTGTGTCGAACACGGGATACCGTGAGTATCCGTGTTTTCTCATTACGGACAGCATGTCTCTCTTGCTTGTCTGAGTACTGACGACGGCCACGTAGTTTCTTGGTGTCATTACCTTGTGTACGGGGATGTTCGGCAGGTCCAGAACACGATCGACAAAAGCCACATGATCGGTTGATGATTCTTCTGCCATTGCGTTTTGTAGTAGGGTTGCGACTCTGATTCTCGGATCGTTTGTCGAGCGAGTGGAAGACGAGCGGGAGAGGGATACTATCGGGGACGCAATGTGGACAAGCACATATGTGGGCAAACAGAGTGCCAGGCGAGTTATGGTGAAAAGAGATGAACCCAGTCGCATTAGTCGATCGGCATCTTTCTGGAAGATCGTCTTTGGTATGGTTTCTCCGAACACGAAAACGATGGGTGTAACAATAATCGTCGTATAGATTTCTGAGGCTCCAGGCCCGAGCTCGACGATATTGGCCAGAAGGTAGGCGACGGCGATTGTAGCGAGATAATTCGCTAAGTTGGTTGCGACGAGTAGCGTAGATAGAGCGGACTGCTCATTGCGGATGTTTTTTTCAACACGTATAGCTTGGTGATTTCCTTTATCGGCATCAACATGCAGTTTCAGTTTGTTGATACAGTAAAGCCCTGTTTCCGAACCGGAGTAAAATCCCGAGAGCATAATGGAGATTATTGCGCCACAGATGCAAAGTACGATCATCATGGCTGTTTCTCCACAGATCTCGTCGGTTCGATACGAAGGATAACGCTTATTATGCGGCGTCCTTGCAGGCATTCCACCGCAAGTGAGATATTCTTGACGTGAAGTATGTCTCCGATGCGTGGAGCTCTTCCGAGTCGCGCAAGGACGAATCCGCCAATAGTGTCGATTGGCAGATTCGTGTCTGTGAGTCCGAGCAATCCGCGCCACGGGCGGATGCTCATTGCCCCAGATATCCGGAACGTTCCATCTTCCATTTTGGTGATGGCAGTTGACGGTGTTAGTGTAATATCCTGATCCAATTCTCCGACTATTTCTTCGAGGATGTCTTCCAGGGTGACCAAGCCCGACACTCCCCCGTATTCATCCACAGCTATGGCGAGTTGTGATTTGGAGTTTTGAAAGTCGTCCAGGAGTTGCAGAAGGTTTGCTATTTCCGGAACGTACTTGGGCGGTTGCAGCAGAGTTGTTATTTTTCTTTCTGGGTTGAGGAGGAAATCTTTTGCATAGAGTATGCCGCGGATGTCGTCCAGATCTCGGCCATATACTGGAATCTTTTTGAGTCTTGTCTTTCGCAGTTTTTCGTATGCGTCAGCTCGGCTGGCATCGACGGATAGGGCGCTGATGTCCACTCGGGGAACCATGATTGATCGCACTGTCAGTTCCGGAAGAGCCACGACTGCTTGGAGCATATCATGCTCACGAGAGGTAATGATTTCCTGCTCTGCCGATAGCTCGACCAAGTGGTGCAGCTCCTTGGAGGAGATTTCGTTTTCACTGTCTATATTCGGATAGAGCAAGCGGGAGATGGGGTTAATGAAAAGGAAGGCGAGTGTGTTGCGCAGTGGGGTTGTCACTATTTGTAGGGCATGTATGAACGGCGCGACCAACGGCGCTATCTGGGCTGGGTTGCTGAGGGCAAGTGCTTTGGGAAGAATTTCGCCGAAGAGGATTACGGATACCAGCGCGATGACGCCTCCGCAGGCTGCGAGGAGAGGACGGGTGGATGCCAAGCTGTCGAATGCTACGTAGGAGACGGCGAAGATGGCTATGTTTATGGCGGTGTTGGCGATCAGCACGGTCATCAGGACAGTGCGCGGATGCAACATAAGCCTGTGGGCAAGTCTTCTGAGCGGTCGGTTTGATTGGGAGAAAGCGAGGCGTTGTTTTGCTGACAGTGCGAAGAGTGCAGTCTCTGAACCAGATACAAGAAACGAGCAGATGAGGAGGATGGCAAGGAAGAGTAGTTGTGGCCAAATCATTTGGGTGAACCGAAACGGCCTCTCAGCCGGGGCACCAGGCAGCTCGCACCACAAGTGCCCCAGCCAGAGCAAGCTTTATTCAAGTGTAGCGTCTGCCACTCTGTTTTCACCGACGGATTTTCATTGTTGGACGCTATGCTTGGACTTACAACGCTATAATGATGACTTTATCGGCGGACGTAGGTCACGGCCAGGGCTTCCTATCGGTGATCAACTCTTAATCGCTGAGTCGATTTCTCGCCTTTTCGAGGCTCTCCTGTGCTTTCTCAGCGTAGATTTTGTCCTCTTGTGACAGTGATGCGCGGGTCACCTCTTCCAGGAGTTTTACGGCGTCCTCGAAGTGTCCATCTCTCCTAAGAGCTTCGCCGAGATGGTAAGTGACGGCCGGAAAATCGGAGTCGATGCTTCTGGCTTTCGTCAGTTGGGCAATGGCATCGCGGAATTGTCCCGCTTGCAGGTACGCCCACCCGAGAGTGTCAAGAATGGGGGCGGTGTTGCTGATGGAGGCAGCGTGTTTGGCATAGGGGATGGCGGCTTCGGGGTTGTTGATTTTGTCCGCCAGCAGGTAGGCCAGGTTGTTCAGGGATACGAGATTGTTGGGATCGATTGCCAGGGCCTGTTCGTAGGCAGCTTTTGCCTTTTCGAGGTCGTTCTGACTACCGTAGAGCATACCCAGTCTGGTCAGGATGCTTGCTTTCTCTTGCTCGCTCGCGGCGCTGGCAAGAAGGTCATTGCAGAGCTTCTCTGCTTCAGCCGGTTGTCCGTTCATCTGCATAAGAACGGTGAGAATATGATTGTTGGCGCGTTGCAGAGTTGAGTCATCAGGGGGAGTGAGAAAAGTCTTGGTTGCTTCAGAGGCGGAGAATGATGACATCATCTTCGCCATTGTCTTGCTAAGGAAGTCAAAAGAGACGAATCCTTCTCTGTGTAGTGCGGCGCGGAAGGTGTTTGCCGATGCTCCAATGTCACCTCTCTTGGCCAGCAGGCCTGCGTAGTGGAGCATCGTCAACGGGGTACGGCGATCTGGGGGGACTTGATTATCGTAGAAGTCAATGCCTCTGTCCACGGCACCGAGTTGGTCGCATGCCTCAAGCACTTTGACGACGGAGCCTTCCCGGTATCCACTCTGTTGTGCGGCGTTCTTCAGATTGGCAAAGGCCTTAGTGCGATCTTTCTGGCTTACCGCTATTTCACCGCTTCTGGTGAGCCATTCTGCGTTTGTTGGGTCCTCGTTGAGCAAGGTTGAAAGGACGCTGTCCGCCTTGGCGTAGAAAGCGCCGGCTTTGCTATCGTCTGAAGCAGCAGCTTCGTTGTAGAGGTCAATAAGTTTGTGAACGGCCATCCTTGCCTCAGGATGCTCAGAGAACAGTGTCTCCAGATCTTGGAAGGCTAAGTCCAATCTTCCTATTTGCTTGTATGCTTCTGCAAGCAGGACGCGCGGGCTGTAGGAGAATGCTTCGGCGTTCGTTGCTTTGAGGTCTTCCAGGTTGGTGATGGCGTCCTGCCATCGTCCAAGGCTTACAAGGTATTGCGCTTGGCGGTACAGTGCTAGGGGGTTTCTTGGGTTTTTCTCAATAATGAGGGATAGTTTTGTAATTGCTGAATCCGTGTTTCCAAGTTCTGCTTCGATTTGGGCATCGAGGAAAGCTCCGGTGAGCGAGTCTGGATTCTCGGCTATATATTGTTGGCAGAGAGTTTGAGCCTCTTTGGGCTTTTCCATCTCAATAAGTGCTTCGATTCGCATTTGAGTTATGGTGTTGAGTTCCTGTGGTTGTTCCTTGGCGGCAAGTGCTTCGGCTTTGGTTAGCCACTCCATTGCCTCACTGGGTCTGCGTGTACGGAGGAAGTAGTGTGCAATCGAAGTACAGACATTAAGGTTGGGATCAATGTCTGCCGCGGCGAGGAAGGCTGCGTCGGCGGATGGGGATCCCAATTCGGCAAAGTGTTGACCGATTTGCAGCTGCGCTGTTGCTTTCAGGCTCGCCGGGACGTCTCTGAGTGCTTGTTCCAGAGTTTTCAAGGCTTCCATTGGCTTGTTGATTTTCCTGAACAGTTGAGCAGTTTGCCTAGCGATGGCCAGTCTGTTGGAATCGGAATCGGGCTCAATCAGGAGTATGTCGTTTGCTGTTTTCTCTGCCGCCTTGAGGTCTCCTATGCTTTGATAGAGTTCGGCAAGTTTGAGGAGGTTGGCAACGTCATTTGGGTTTTCGGTTCGCATTGCTTCCCGTCGAGCGATTCCTTGTCTAGGGTTCGATTGCTCTTCGTTTGCAAGTGACTGTTCGATGACCCAGGGATCGTCAGGAATGACCTTGTTGCATTCGGCCAACCATGTGTCGTACTCGTCCTTATCGCCCATGTTGAGGGTCAGGATAGCGAGTCGTTTCAGTACGAGGCCATTGCCTGGATTCAGGGTATTCGCTCGTCTGAAAGCGAGTAGAGCATCGTTGGGACGATCGGTTTGGATATACGCTTCTCCAAGCCTGGCATAGGCCTGTCCACTGGAGGGGTATCTTTCGATGGCGAGTTTGAAGTCGTCTATGGATTCCTCGTAATGCTTTTGGGCGAGAGCGTCCAATTCGGCCGCCTTGTCTGTTTGGCCTTCCTGTCTCAGTTTCTTGGCTTCTTGCTGTGCTGTGTATCCATTGTACATCTTTCGCCAAGCGGTGTAGCTGAGCCCTTGGGCGGCGTCCAAGCCCATCCCGTCGTTTATAGCAGCGGCTTCCGCAACAAGTGAATCGAGCTTGCCTGAATCGTTCTGAGTCATTGCGATGCGGAACATCTTGTCGAAAACGGATCTCAGTGTGTTCTCTGTCGCATATCTGGAGGCATCAGTCGAACGTTCAGCGATGAGCTTCTTGGCTTTTTCCAATTGCGCGTACTGATTTTGAATATCTCCTTCAATTTCGTAGAAGCTGGCCAGCCGCATTGCCTGTAGGTACTCGTCCGGAATGGTATTCACCAGTTCCAGATATAGCTTTCGGAACTCCTCCGGTTCATGCTGTTCGACGCGCAGTTTGAGGAGTTGCAGATCGAAGTTTCCTGGGTCTTTGGCGAGTGCGGTTTCAACCGTGCTTAAGGCTTGGTCATTCTGGTTCCTTCTCTTGTAGATTGCAGCGATTGCCTCGATAAGTTCAGGACTTGTTGGATGTGTCTTGAGGGCGGCGTGGGCCTGATCAAGTGCTTGATCCACCTGCCCTTGCTTCGCCATGAACTGTACTTGTGTTGCGATGAGAGCGGGGTTGTCAGTGTTTACTGTCTGTAAGGTTTTGGATGCCAGCTCCGCTTGTCCCAACTGCTCTTGTGCTGCAGCTTTCAGAAGGGTTGCGTCTCGCTGATTGGGGATCGTAGTGAGGATCCGGTTTGCGGCGGCCAGAGCTTCTCGCGGTTTGTTGTTTTTGAGAAGGACTTTGGCGTAGGTTACCCAGCAGGCGATCGGTGCTTGCGGCGAGGATATGGCTTCGGTGATAGCCTCTTCCGCGGCGCCAATGTGTCCCAGCTGCAGTCTGGTCATGGCAAGATAGTTGAGATTGGTAGCATCTACGGTTCTACCTTGTTGTTCTGCTTGCTCGAACAGCTTTACCGCTTCGCGGTGTTTTCCTGTTACGAACCGTATCTTTCCTCTAAGATGGGATGTTTCCGGTCTATTCTGGTATTCACTGAGAGCATCGTCTACGTACATCTCTGCCTTTTGGGCCAGGGCGTCTCTTTCAGTTGTTCCTGCAGATTCGTTTGCTGCCAAGGTCACGTATACGTCGGCCAGACCCAGGAGCATTTGGTAGCGATTGGAGCGGGATTCGTATTGCTTGAATCCTTCTCGGCTAAACGGTCTTTGAAGGCGTTGTTCGTACGTGGCGATGGCTTTGTCCGTGTCACCTTCGATCGATTGCATGCGGGCGATATAGAGATAAGCGGAGTACGATTCTGGTGCAGCTTTGATGGCTTCCTCGAATTTGCGGACAGCCTTGTCGTAGGCTTCGGCTGCCGTGAACTTGCTTTTCTCGGCGGAGCGGATAGGGGACGCTTCCTGTAATTTCATTTCTCGCCAGCGATTAAACCAGAAAGTGCCATATGCGACATACGCCGCTTCGAGGGCTTCCGCATCATCGCCGGCGAGTTTTACTGCTTCTTCGTGAAGATTGATTGCCTCATCATACTGATTGTCAGCGGCGAGGCGGACGGCGTAGCGTGATCTGGCTTTTGAAGCGTTGATGCCCGGGCCTGGTGTATGGGCGATGAGGTTTTCGAGGACAGCGACGGATTTCTCTCTCTGGCTAGCCATAGTGTAGTAATGTGCGAGCTTGCTGGCGAAGCGCGCTTCTGACGGTGCTGCTTTCACTGCCTTAATGAGATAGGCGACACCTTTATCTTCATTGTCCGCCCTCTGCTCTTTGAGGCCTAGCAGTGATACACCCATTGCATACAATGCTTTGGTGTTTTCGCATTCATCGATCACTTGGTTGCCATTCAGGTCGAGGTCTGGATTGTCAGCAATGTCATCGTGATCGTTCTTGCCATTCTTATCGCAGTCGTCGATATTCTTCTTCGTTTCGCTTTCGATTTCGAGGATGGCCTCCGCGTTCGCTTTGACTCTATTCCACGCAGATGCGCTGGTGACCTGCATATCGGCGATTTCCAAATTAAGGTCGAGAAGCTTCTCTTGGGCTTCGAGCAACGCAGGGTTGATCTCTACTGCTTTTGCGTAATCCTGCAAAGCGCGGTCTTCTCTTCCACGCTCGTAGAGCATATCGCCAGCGCGAAGCAGGTAGGTCGGGTCGTTGGAAACCTGGTACGCTCGGCGGTAAAAGAGCTCAGCGTTCTCGTAGTCTTCCGCCTCTTTCCTTGCAATTGCCCTCTTCTCGAATTCCGCGGGATCGTCCTGCTTGAGCAGTATTACCATCGCTATGCCGGCTACAGTGGTAACGATAAAGCCCGCTGCAGTAAGACCGATGATCAGATTCTTGTTAATGCGCTTAGCCATGGTATCAACCCGTCCGTCATTGTTTGGTCAGAGTATCCAGCCGCCACTGGGATAGTAGAATAACGACATTAATGCAGTGGCCCCTTTTTCCTTCATAGGTTCTTCAATTCACAGTTTGTTCGGCGCGTTTTTTTGCAGCCGCTTCCGCCGCGTGCCAGTCGGGGAAATGGTGTTCCGACAAGAGCGGTAAGACAACATTGAGCAGTCTCGTAGCAGCTTCGATAGCTTCCTCCCTAGTTGGGTTTTGCGGGCGAGACTGAGGAGTACCGAAGGTTATCTCGATTTTACTGAAGTAAGCGTAGGTGCTACCCGGGGAGTTAACTCTGAATCGCACACCGTCTCTAGAAGAGACGTAGTCCCCGTTGCAGGCAAACAGGTAGATGACTGTTGGGGTTTCGCCGCCGAAGACCTGGCTTTTTTCGAAGGTTATTGCGCGAATAGGGACATTAGTGGCCAGCGAATCGAGATACACATCGATGTCTTCTTTTTTGACCGGCTGGTATCCGGCCCCTAGGTAACAGATGTCCGGAGTGTGGGGAACAAGTTCCCGGCCACCGGTGTAGTAGGTAATAAACAGCCGAATGTTGCGCAGGGGACTAACGTGATCCTTGATTGTCGTATCAGTCAGCGCCCAATCGATATACTGATCGGTTCCAAGTGCTTCCTCGACGGCTGCTGTTAATGTGTTACTTCGGTTGAAGGTGTACGGTGCCAGTTTGCTTTTTTGCAGTTCGTTGAGCGGTGCTGTGAGGGGGAGAGGTTCTCGGACTCCAGCTTCTCCTTTAGCAATGATGTGCGGACCTATGACGAATGCCGAAAGCGCTAGAATGGCAGTCGGTATTATAAAGGTTAGTTCGAGGAATCTTCTTGTTGCGGTTGGGGGCTCATTCGTCATCGTCAAAGACCTTTGTTGGCTGTCGACATATATCAACGCCCACATGCATCTTGTCCATGGAATAGCTGGAGCATATCTGCGCTGTATCATACCGTCAATCGGCATGACGATTGTCTCAGTGTAGGTTAGGCAACGCAGGTCCTTCTCATAACCTGCCTACTAGGAGTGGGTTATCGTCTGTGAAGATCCTCTGCGGTTGACAGACTCGTGTGTTGAGCAGCATGTGAGTTTACTACGGGTTTGGCGAGCTAAGAGTTCATGATACTCCTGTTTTCGTCCGATAAACCAGGGAGCGAGTTATGCAGGCTTGTTTCGGTGTGCGCCCTGCGCGAAATGCGAGGGTGTGTCGATGGATCCTGGCGTTAACGGTAGGACAGGGTGATATGAGATGTGTAATCATTGGCGCAGGAGGTCATGGTCGTGTTGTGCTGGACATCATGCTGCAAGCTGGTGAGCACGATGTGGCCGGTTTCATCGATTCTAACTCAGCCCTTGCTGGTCGCAGGGTCGATGGTCGCGAGGTTTTTGGTGATCTTGGCAAATTGTCAATGTGTGTGTCGGAGTTGGGTGTTGCAGGTGCTATTGTGGCAATCGGTGACAATGGGGTTCGTCGGGCGTTTGCGGACGAGTGTCAGCGTCGTGGTCTGACGTTGGTAAACGCAATTCATCCTTCTGCTAATCTGGCTCGCAACGTGACTCTTGGATCTAATATCGTGGTAGCGGCCGGGGCATTGGTGTGTGCCCACTGTCACATTGGTGACTCTGTGATTTTGAATACTGGTTGCATTGTTGATCATGAATCGATGATTGGCCCTGGGACACATGTTTGTCCGGGGGCCAGATTAGCAGGTCGAGTTGTTGTGGAGTCGGGTGCATTTGTCGGAATCGGTGCGACAGTGATCCAGAGTTTGCGGATAGGTTATGATGCCGTGGTAGGTGCGGGGGCAGTCGTTATTAAGGAAGTTAGGCCTGTCACTACTGTTGTTGGCGTGCCTGCGTATGAGGTGTCCAGCGTGGCGGGTCATGAAGATTCAAGCAAGTGGATGTTGCCGGAGCTTGGCTTGCATTCAATGGCGGCGTCTACTGCGGGAAGCGGTGGTATTGGCGTAAGTCACTAGGTAGCCGTTTTCAGCTTCAGTCTGTTTGCTGTCCAACTCATGGAAGTATAGCGTTTCCTGTACTATTTTCCGATGTAGTCGTGTGTTTTTGTTCGCGCGCAGCCACTTGCTGCTGCTATGTGGTATTGCGTTTCTTCAGAAGGTGGGTGCGGGGCGGAAGGTTGTGTTCATGTTGACTTGGCATAGCTGCCGGTCGATAATAAGAAACATGTCCAATACACAGTCAAACATACCGGAAGATGGTCCCAGTTTGCCAGTCAAGAAGAGCCGTTGGCTTGACAAGGCATTGTGGCTGTTTGGGTTTGCATGTATTACGGTTTTCGCAATACAGATGGTCGTTCGTGTGTGGTTTAGCTCTCCGGTGATTTCCGGACAGGTGATGTCCGGTTTGGGTGAGGAGGAACGCATACCACTGGCTCGCGGTGATGCAAAGGGCTACAACGTCTTGGTGATCTCGATGGATACGACCAGGGCGGATCATCTTGGGTGTTACGGAAATAGGGGGGTGCAGACGCCGAACATAGATGCGTTGGCGCGGAATGGTGTGCTTTTTGAGCACGCGTTTACGCCTTCTCCATCCACTCTTCCAGGGCATGCTTCGATTTTTACGGGTTTGTATCCATACAATCATGGTGCGAGGTCGAATGGAAGTTTTCGGCTTTCTGAGGAGCCTCAGACAATAGCGGAGATATTGAAGGGCGAAGGGTATGCCACTGCGGCGGTGATCAGTGCTTACGTTTTGGACTCCCGGTTTGGATTGGATCAGGGATTCGATGCGTACCTTGACGACTTGACCAAGGGTGTCAAATACGGAGATCACACGTTTCGCGAGCGACCGGCGACGTATGCCGACGAGGTAGCGATAGAATGGTTGGATGAGAATGCGTCGCAGAGCTCTCCGTTCTTTCTTTGGGTACATTACTTTGATCCTCATGCCCCGTATGTGCCTCCGGAGCCATTCAGGAAGCAATACGAAGCGTACCCATACGCCGGGGAAATAGCCTACGTAGATTACAATATTGGCTTGTTGTTTGAGAAGCTTAAGGAGTTGGGGGTTTACGACAAGACTCTCGTTGTCCTTGCTGGTGATCATGGCGAAGGGCTTGGGGAGCATGGCGAGAAGACGCATTCAATGTTGGTTTATGATGCAACGTTGCACACACCTCTGATCTTCAGTTCTCCGACTCTGTTTGCCAGTGGTTCTGTTGTTCGAAAACAAGTGTGCAACACATGCATTGTTCCAACGGTCCTGGATATGCTTGGTGTGAGCACCACGGCGAGTTTCGATGGAGTCAGTCTGCTGCGCCCGCCGGCTGAATGGCCTGGCGGTATCTACATTGAGAATATCGCTACCTTGGTTTTACATGGTTGGGCTCCGCTGTTTGCCATACGGCATGACGATGTTAAGTACATTCATGCTCCAACTCCGGAACTGTATGATGTACAGGAGGATCCGCGGGAGTTGAAGAATATCTTCGATGAGCGTGCTGAGATTGCGGCTGCATTGAGCAAGGAACTTGATAAGCATGTTGGCAATGACAAGTATGGGGGGAACGCTCTTTCGCAGGCAGTTACGATGGATCCGGAGACAGCGCGAAACATGGCTGCTTTGGGTTATGTTGGTTCGGCAAAGACTGGCACTGTCGACGCGGAGAAGGCAGCTCAATTCGATCCCAAAGACATGATATACCATTGGGAAGCGGTGCAGGAGGGATCGAATTTAGTATCTCAGGGTAAGTATCATGAAGGACGTGAGCTGTTGGAGGCGGCCGTAGCGGAGGTTCCGGGAGACGTTTACGCTCTTCGGAATCTAGCCGGTGTTTACTCGTTCATGAGTGAACCGGATGCCGCGATAGAGGCGTACAAAGAGGTTTTGAAGTACGAGCAAGGTGATGCAACTGTCTATGTGTCTTTGGCCTATGCGTATATTACCAAGCAGGAATTCGGGCTTGCCAGGGAGTGTAGCGACAAAGCTCTGGATCTTGATCCCAATTTTGGAGGTGGGTATCTGGTTCTGGGGACGTTGGCGGCATTGAATGAAAGAGTGACTGAGGCGGAGGCTCTGTTTCGTACTGCGATTGAGGTTGATCCGGGAACGACAGGTCCACGTGCATACGTGTCGCTGGGGCAGATGTTTTTGAACAGGCTGCAGATTGAGGAATCCAGGAAGGCATTTGAGAGTGCGTTGGAGATAGACAATCTCAATGGTGCGGCTCATGCGGGTCTGGGCGGAGTATTCCTGGCAGAGGGGAATATGGAAGAGGCTGAGAAGTCGTATAGTCGGGCTCTGCGGTATACACCGAACCATCCCGTGTATCTGGCCAATATGGCTGGAATGGTGTTGAAGAAAGGTGATGATAAACAGGCTCGAGAGTTGGTCCAACGTGCGTTGGATGTTTCGCCGAATAATCCGGCGGCCCTGAATAATCTGGGCTTGGTTTTGAAGCATGACGGGGAGATCGAGAAGGCGATGGATGTGTTCTCTCGTGTTCTTCTTCAAGAGCCGGATCATCTTCAATGTAGATTGAATCTTGCGTTGTGCTATCGCGCGGTGGGCAGAGAAGAGGACGCAGTCGGTCAGTATGAGGAAGTACTCCGACGCAACGGGTCGGTTCCTTCGGCTTTGGCTAATCTTGGAACGTACCATGCTCTGCATAATAGGCCAGGCAAGGCGAAGCAATTCTATCGTCGTGCTCTTGCGGTAAAGCCAGATTATGCATTGGTTCATGCTCAGTTTGGAGCATTGCTGCTGCGGGAGGGGAAAACTAAGCTGGCGCTGTTTCATATGAGAAAGAGCTTGGAGATCGAGCCTGACAGGCCGGGCAGTGAAGAGTTGGAGCATCAGGTATCTCAGCTTGAACGCGTTGTGCAGAATGTCGGCACTGCGGGCGAGAAAGAGGGAGTCTGATTGTTTCGTTACTAATCGACGACTACAGTGTGTTATTGGTGGGCCATGAAGTCAGGGCGACTGTTATCGTTCATTCTATCTATTTGTTTTTTGTTCGCAGGGTCGTTCGGGTGTTCTCCGAAGAAGACGCAGCACGATTCTGGTTCGAGTAATCCCAATATCCTGCTGGTTACATTCGATACGACGCGCGCCGATCATATTGGTGCCTACGGGTATAGGTACGGTTGGACGCGGGTTGTTGACGCCTTGGCCAAGGAGTCTGTGCAGTTTAATCAGGCGATTACTTCGGCGCCAGAGACGCTGCCTGCCCACGTTACGATCATGACCGGGCTATACCCATTCTACCATGGCGTTAGGGATAACTCTCATTTCATAGCCAAGCCAGGGCTGACTACGCTTGCCGAAATTATGAAGGACAATGGCTACGAGACAGGGGCGGTCGTGGCTGCCTATGTGCTGGATCACAGTTTCGGGCTATCGCAGGGGTTCGAGACGTATGACGACGAAGTTCGCTCAGCATCTGAGTTTATAGCGTTTCACGTACCGGATAGAGTAGCTGGTACGGTTACCGATACGGCCATTGACTGGTTGGGGAATATAGATAATCAGCGACCGTATTTTCTTTGGGCGCACTATTACGATCCGCATGCCTCCTACGATGCGCCGGCCTCCTTCACACGGTTCACAGGCGATCCCTATGACGAGGAGATTGCGTATGCAGACTTGCAGTTGGGTCGTTTGTTAGAGTTCGTGGATAGCAGGGATGATGGGCGAGATACTGTAGTAGTGTTCACAGCTGATCATGGTGAGGGGCTGGGGCAATATGGCGAGCCGACGCACGCATACTTTGCGTACGAGAGCACTTTGCACGTGCCACTTCTAATCAGGCTTCCGGGGAAGGAGTTGGGTGGCAGGGAAGTGAGTGAGGTAGTGTCTGTCGTGGACATCATGCCAACGATTCTGGATATTGTCGGTATTGCGGGTCCTGGTCCGGAGGCGATGCACGGTCGTTCTCTTGTGCCGCTTATGCGAGGCGAACAGGCTCCTGAGTTAGTGGACAGAGTATTAGGTTTTGAGTCCAACGCTCCTTTTTACCATTCAGGTTGGACGGCGCTACGTGGAGTACGTGTGGGAGGGCGGAAGTATATCGATTGTCCAAAGCCGGAGCTATATCTTCTTGATGTTGAGTCCAGGGAGACACCGGAGGAGAATCGTGTTGAGAGCATGCCGGAGTTGGCGGCCGAGCTTGAGACGCAGTGCGATAATCTTTTCTCAGCACGCTTGTCTTTTCCACCACTGACAGATTCTCCGCAGTCGCCGGATCAATATGTGATTGAGAAGTTGCGGGCGTTGGGCTATGTGGCTGCGCCTTCAGCAGCAGATCCAGCCATCAACCAGGGGATGGATTTGAAGGATGCGCTTCCGTTGCAGCTTACGTTGCTTCGGGCGATGGATGCTATTGGGATGGGGATGATGGAGGTGGCCGCTGAAGCGCTTCTTTCGCTCGAAAAGAGGGATCCGGCCAATCCGCAGGTGTTGTGGTTGCTCTCGGAGTTGGGAGCGACTCAGTCGCGGGTCGGGCCGCTGATTCTACCTACGCTTGAGAAGGCTCTGCGGGATGGTCATGTGCAAGTTGACCTTGTTCCGCAACTGCTAGTGAATTGTGGCCGTTGTTTCTTGGATGTGGGAGAGGTCGAGGCAGCGCTGAAGTACTTTGAGGATGCGGTTGATGCTCAGGGAGATTATGCAGCTGCGTATTGGTGGCGGAGTCTGGCTTACCTTGAACTGGGGCGGTTCGAGGAAGCGATTAATGGCCTTCGCAAGGCCGCAAACCTGTTTGGTCCAAAGGTGATAAACACACGGGTTGCCTTAGGGATGGCCCTATTAGCCAATGGGCGGATTGACGAGGGAAATAGTGTTTGGGAGGAGGCCCTGAGTGCAAACGATGGACTCCTTTTCCCGATGGAGGCTGCAGCAAGCGTTAACCTAAATGAGCGGATCGCAAAGCGAGTAGTTCCAAAGCTGCGCGAAGTTGGAGAGACCGGGCGGATCACCAAGGCGTGCGGCGTGTTGCTGCATCTGATTATAGCTAATTGTGATTCGCTGATTGGGGATAACAACGAAGCGTTTGCAGAATTGCAGAAGATTGCCGATGGTTTTCCGCGGGACAACGTTCCTTTCGCGCTGGCGTTGGCGAAGGTGAGTTATGCCGCACAGAGAACCGCGGAGACGCGTCAGATATTAGAGCGGATACTAGCGTCAAGCCCGGGACATGTAGATGCGTCGGGCATGCTTATTCATATGCTAGAGAATACCGGAGAGCTGGAGAGGGCAACTGACGTGGCAGAGGCCAGCTATGCGGCGTTTCCAGATGATCCTTTGGCGGCGAACAATCTAGCCTGGGTTTTGGCATGCCAGGGTCGCGATCTTGATCGGTGTTTGGTGTTGGCTAAGGATGCCTCTCGAAGACGGCCAAGCGTTGCATCGGTGGTTAGCACGTTGGGGTGGGTCTATCACGTTCGCGGTGATCACGAGATGGCGATATTGCAGCTGCATCGGGCGACGATGGTTGCTCCGGATGAAGGGGAATACCATTACCTATTGGGGGTTGCGTACTTTGCTGCAGACAAGGTGGCAGAGGGCAAGGCTTCGCTGGTGAGGGCTATGGAACTGTCTTCCACTCCAGCTCCGCGGTGGTGGGATGACGCGAGAAGAAGGTTGCAGGAGTAGGGCTGGCTGTTCCCACTTCTTTTGTTGGTGAGGTTCTGTCTTAACATTGTTTGTAGAATTTTCGGTGCTGTTTGCGCTGGTGTGCGAACTTGCATTCAGGTTGGGCGGAGATCAAGCCAGACCGCAGAGCAGGCGCCATTCGAGTGTGGCGTTTGGTGCCCGGTATTCTCTTGTAGATTCTCGGTGTTTGACGCTGCTCTTGGACGTGCAATGTTGTAGTTTCTCAGTAGTCGTCCCTGAAAAAGTCACTATGCGGCGGCTTGTATTGACGTGGTTCTGACGGTTATCCAGCACGCGAAGGGGTCGCGGTTGCTCCAAAGTGCGAAGCGTTGGACCAGGGACATCCATAGGGGTAGCGGAGTGTTCCAGCACCCCGCGATGCGCGCAAAAGAAAGCCACCGGAGCAGTTTCCGCAGATTTGCCGCGGCGGCTGCCAGCACGATGTTGATCGCGTCGCCTTCGAGGCCTTTCAGAAAGCAACGTCGCACGCGATGATCGCTTTTGAGGTGTCCGATTTTCGGCTCGATCGCGCTCCGACGTTTACGCCGACGTTTCTCGCTACGGGGAACGTTCCGCGATCCCTGTCCGGCAATGTGGACACGCGTCATCCCCTTGCACTTGTGACCACGATAGCCCTTATCCACGTACGCATCGGTAATCGGTGCGTTCGTGACACGCTCCACCGCTTGCAGCGTTTCCCGGAGCGTGTGCCCGTCGTACGGATTGTTCTCGAACAACTTCGCTCCCACGAACCAGTGGCTGCGGTTCGTCGTGGCGACCGCCACCTTCTGGCCGAACTCATAGCGCTGCCGCGCTTTGCCCTTGCTGATGCAACGCACATCGGGTTCGTGCCAACTGTACAGCTTGTTCGAGTCCTGGGGCTGCTGCGTACGAAGACGTTCAGCCTTCGCCAAGGCTGCGATCAGATCTTCGTCCATCTGAGGTGCTTTGCGCCGGATGTCACGGATCAACCGGCCCACCCAAGTCCGCAGCTTGCGTAACTGCCCACGCATCTGCCGGTACTTTTGGGAATGTGCATATCGACTCGCTTTCACCGAAGTACGCTTGCCAACACGCACATACGACTGCCGCAATACGATGCCGCGATCCAGCGCAACTTCGCCCAGCTTGCGGATCGCCGTGTAAAGCAGCTTCGCATCTGTGGGATGCGTGATGTTCTTTTCCTGAACCGTCGTGTCCACGTTGACCTGCCCAAGATCCTGCTTGGGTAGTTGTTTGCTGCGGACCGCTAGGTCGACCGTCTCTTTGAGTAGCAGTTCGAGACGGTCCGCGCCCACGCGTTTGCGCCAGCGGCTCATACTGCTCGGGTCGATGGGCGCTTCGTGCTGCATGTGCGTGAATCCACAGAAATACTGCCAGTACGGATTCTCGATCCAGCGTTCAACGACGGATTCGTCCGACTCGTTGAACGTGTACTTGAGATAGTGCAAACCAACCATGAGACGCGTGGCTTTGGCCGGCGCACCCAGCTCTTCGCTGTAGAAGTCGGCGAAGGCGATGTCGAATCGCTCCCAGTCGATCGCATCCGCAAGTTGAAAGAGCGGGTGTTGCGGGTTGAGAATCTGGCGGAAGTGGGCCTGGAAGAGTGAAAACGCGTCGCGTGGCTGGGGTTTGGGCTTCATGGGCTCCGTCCGAGTTTGCAAGGTTCTTGCGGTCTGTCCGTGATTACCCTGCAAAGTCTACACCCAGCCGATTGCCCTTTCACCCCGAAATTACCGCGATTCCCGCGTTGTCTTTAACATATTCAGGGACGACTCAGTAGCAGAATGAATGAAGAAGAAGGAAGGTCGTCTGCGAGCAGACGACCTTCCCTGATTTCAGGCTATCGCTAATCCCTGACGACTGTATGGCCAGAGAGAAGCTCTTGTGGCTATCGTTTAGCGACGACGCCAGGCAATGCCCATTGAGGCCAAGCCAAGACCCAGCAGTGCCAGGGAGGCGGGCTCAGGGACAATGCTTAGTCCGCCAATGCCTACGACAGCCATATCAAAGCCCCAGTGGCCAGTGGTGCAAGGATACTCACTGAGGGTATCCCACAGCAGCTTGCCAAACGGGACGAAGGCATCGTAGAGGGTGTCGGGGTTGACGCTGAGTACGCGAAGGTCAACCTGGAAGACCGGAACAACATCAGAGAATCCGATGGGATCCGGAGTGACCGGCATGGTCAGACTGGTGAACACTGTGCTCTGGGTCGAAGTAATCGGGTTGGCCCAGAAGGTGCCCAGGTTGACATCGCCAGTGGTGCTGGTGAAGCCGGCAAAGAACGTCTCGCTGAGAGTCGAGTAGTTGTTGGCTCCGACAAAGGGGCCAGCGGGCTGCATGCCGATTACCGCCACTTCCTCGTCATCCCACTGGAAATTCCACTGGAACTGTACGGGGATAATGGGATCATGGGGAGCGGTGGTGAATGGGTAGTGGAACCCGAAGGTCAGGTGAATGATGTCACCGGGGTTAGCGACCTGGGTAATGTCGTACAGACCCGGTCCCGCACCGGTATCTTGATAGATACCAACGGTCGCCATGGCCGGCACCGCTGCAAAAGCAACAGCAGCTGCAATAGCAATAAGTTTACGCATTTGTATTCTCCTCCTAGAGAGAGCCACGCATAGCGTACCGAATTCACGACACGTTATGCCCGAGAGAGATATCTCGACTTCTCACCTCGTACCCCACGTTAGGGCACGGCCCGAGAAGGCGATCCGACAACCACGGCGCAGCAACAAGCAGCATCCGCGGTACAGCAAAACAGCTGCGATTGAACAAGCTAGAGGTGATTGAGATTAGCAGGAACGGATTGTCACGAGTGCCCGCTTCCTTCAACGCCCTCCAAAGAGAGAGAACAATCACAGCTCAAGCTGGTGCATTCTTCGAGCGTCCGTCACCACGCTGAAGAGTATGGACCAACTAGAGAAGCCTGGTAAACCCACACAACAGTTCCTGCCGCGCTTTCCCAATTAGGCACAGCGGGAACCGACAGCTCTCGATCTCTCTCTTTTGGGGTGTCGATCAACCCAACTACACGACGTGACCGATTCTCTTTCCCCACAAACTCCCACTGTGCGTTACTCTATCAGTCTTGGCATCACAGGTCAAGTATTAACATGCTGGCTAGGGCAGAGTTCTTGTTGATGAAACGGCTTTTACAGGGGCGTGAGAGGGGTTTTGGGGTTATGAGACCTTTGTTTGCCGCTGGTCCCTCGAAAGTAAGGTCGTTCGGCGTGCTGCAGAAGCCGCAGGCTATTGGAAACATTTTGGATATGCCATGCCGTAACTCCCATGTTGCCAGGCTTGCCTGTATTAATAAGCATCTTCTTTGTGAGCTCAACTATATTGCTTTGGATAGTTGATCTAGCTAGGTGAAACGGTTTGGCCGTCGCGGAGCTGGATGGAAAAGTGGGCTTGCCATGTTGACCGCTGCGTGGCCCCGTGCTACGTTCTGTGTATTCGTGTTACGTTGACGGATTCTGAACTGTCGAGTGTGGAGGTTTGATAATGAAGCTAGCCTGTTCCGTGGCAACCAGTTGGGTGCTCATGCTGTCCGGTGCTCATGCTGTCGGTTCTGAGCGAGATGTTGATTGGTCCACCTTGGAGTATATGAGGCACGCGGATTACCAGGCCGTTGACGGAGATGGTCTGGCGCTGTTCGGTTTTGCGGAGCCGATTGTGATGCGAGGAGTCTGGTTGAACGAATCGTCGCTCATGTTGGACGGGGCCGCGGCGGCGCCAGGATTTCTCGGTGGTCTTTGGCAGGTTTACGTGCAGACGGTTGATGCAGAGGATTTCGGCGGAACGGCATTGTGGATGGGGCAGTACATTGGCCGGATTTTGGGAAATCATCCGGCAGGAAGCTACACCGATAGTTGGTGGCTTAATGAGTTGGACCGTTTAGGGCACGATCCGATTAGTGGGCACGCTTTTGGGCCGGGTGACCTAGTGGAGATAAGGGCTCGAGCACCGGGCATGGCGTTTAGAGGGAAGAGTAACGTCAACGAGATGCACACGAATGATCCGGCGGCGGATTTCGACATCTACCTATTACAGGCTGGGTATGGAGTACCGAACCCGCATGTTGTGGCGCTGGCAGAGTTGAAGGACGCTACTGATGAGTTCATTTTCGATCAGACGCGCAGCAGTGGTCCGGAGCGGTATCAAGGAACTCTGGTGCGCATCAACGATGTGAGCTTCGTTACAACGAACGGCTGGGCAGCGGATGGGGTGATGGAGGTTACGGACGGTGCGGGGCGCACATTCCCCGTGAAGCTCTCCTTGGGGGACGGCTGGCAGGTTTATTCTCCGCCGCCCGGCACGTTTGACGTTGTGGGTATTATGGATCAGGAGGATCTGGACGGAAGCGATGGTTTTAAGTCGGGATACCGTGTTTGGATTTCCATGGACTATGACGGTAATGGAGAGGTCATTCCCTGTGCAACGCCCACAGGTGATTCGGATTATGACAATGACGTTGATGAGGACGATTACCTGTCGTTTGCGGATTGTGTTTCCGGGCCCGGCATGATTCCTGATCCGGGATTGCCGTTAGTGGCCTGGGATTGCATTGACGCTTTTGATTTTGATCATGACATGGATGTTGACTTGGCAGATTTCAGGATTTTCTCAACTGCGTGGGGAAACCAGTGGTGAGGCCTTACCTGGTGACTCCGTGCGGAAGACGTATGAACCGCTTCGGTTTTACACTACTTGAGCTTCTCATTGTAGTGTCCGTCATCAGCTTGCTTGTTGCCCTGGTTATTCCAGGGCAACGGCGAGCTCGTAGGCAAGCGCGGGTGGTGATGGCCCACGCCGACTTACGTCAGATTACCGTAGCTCTGGACAGTTATGCTATGAGTAACGGTGACAGCTATCCGCCTGCACGATCGGGCTGCGGTACTGACGTCAACGATCAGCTTCCCGTGGAACTGGCCGATGCCAAGTACTTGCCACGATGTCCCGGCAGTATTCCCCAGGCCGATTTGCGGGATATTTTTGATTCGGCACATACCTACAAATACAGGGCTCCCGGGGCGATTTATTTCAACGGGACTCTTTTTGATACACCCGATAAGAAGTGGCGGCCGCGTTCCAGACTTTGGGTGCCTAATGATTTTCCCAATTGCAGATCCGCTGATGGTGCATACTATGCCGATTACGCTGGTGAAATCCCGTCGCCAGTTTCATACGCAGTCTGGAGCATAGGGCCGGACGCCAATAGCCCCAAGTTTCCGCGTTTCGAAGGATTCGACAGCCGTGCGATCGATGATGCCCGATTTCCTCTGCAGGCGGATTTCTGGATGCATGGCAGTAACGATACAGGGCTGATTACCCATTTTCGTACTAGGCGCGGAATCATCCACACATCTCCTTGAGTGACACTTACGCAGCAGATCTGGCCCCAACCAGGCTTCCTGGTAGACTGATGGTCTGCCTGGCAATTGGCGCGATAGAGCAAGCTCTTATCAAGTGCAGTGTCTGCCCCCCGTTTTTTCGGTTGGCTGTCATTGTTTGACGCCGCGCTTGGACGAGTAGTGCTCTGACTTGCATGGAGAGACTTATGCGCGGATGGATGATAGTTGTTGGTGTTGCGATTTGTACTCTGTCGACCGGGTGCAAGGAAGATGGTTCGCCAAAGCGCAAGCAGGTCGCGTATTCACGGACGATCATGGGGACGTTTTCTCGGTTGTGTGCTGTCGGTGATGATCAGGCGGAGGCTTCGGTGGCCGTTGCGGCCGGCTACAATGCCCTGGAGCGTGTCAACCGGCTCATGAGTGACTATGTGGAAGATAGCGAGATTGGCAAGCTTAACTCGCTGGCGGAGGGGGCGAGTCTGGTTGTCTCTCCGGAGACGTTTCACTGCATAGCCGGTGGTCTTGAAGTTTCTCGGGTGACCGGCGGGGCTTTTGATATTACTTGTCGCCCACTGGTGTCACTGTGGAAGCGATGCGGGGGAGAGTCGCGTTTACCAACTGCGGATGAACTCGACAAGGCACGATATGCGGTCGGTTGGCAGAAGGTTGTAGTTGATGAGAGCGCCCAAAGTGTTTCATTTGGCGTTGCCGGCGTGCAGTTGGACTTAGGGGGGGTAGCCAAAGGTTATGGTCTTGACTTGGCGGCAAAGGCTATGGTGGACGTCGGAGCAAGTGACGTTTTGGTTGATGTGGGTGGTGATGTAGTCGCAATCGGTCGGAATAGGGAGGGGAGGCCATGGCGCATTGGCATCAAGCATCCGTTTGAGGAGGGGCTGATTGGTGTGCTGGCGATTTCAGGCAAAGCTGTGGCGACGTCGGGCGATCAGCAGCGGTTTTACGAGATTGATGGTCATAGATACTCTCACATAATCGACCCTAGGACAGGACAGCCTGCAGCAGAGGCTCCGTGTGTTACGGTGATAGCTGACGATGGTCTGACAGCGGATGCTTGGGGGACGGCGTTGAGTGTGTTGAGTGTGGCAGAGGGGCAACGGCTGGTGGCGGACGGTGCTGCCGGTTCGATTGAAGTGATGTGGATGACGCGTGGGGAGAACGGGCTGGTACTGGACGAGACTCCCGGCTTTGATTCGTTTTTTGTTGATCAGTGAGAACGTCTTTGTGGGTGATTCCGCGCAGGTATCGCTGAAACTCCGCAGTTTGTTAGTGTGATTATTGACCGGTGGGATGCGTTGCAGTGGGCAGCGGTTGTGCGGTCTAGCATTGAGTGGGGGTGGGTTGGTGGAGTCTTTTTTGCATGGCGCCATTATCAAGTGGCATATTTTTTGCTAAATAGGTTCTTTCGTATGTGGGGAGTGCGCGCTTCACGTACCGGTTTGGAGACTCTCTGTTGAAGATGCTGGAGCGATTCTGGTTTGGGTGCGGCCACTGTGACGGCGGTGCATCCTGTCCGTTTGCATCTGAGATGGAGGCGGCTGCGAAGAGTCCTCGGATCGGTATGGCGAGGTTGCCAATCCCACTTACTGCAGCCATGGTTTTTCTGTTTCCTTTGGCTTGTGCAATTGCGGTTGGCTATCTTGTCTCGGAAGCGTGGGCAGGGGAGACATTTCGGTCGGAGTGTGGTTGGCAGGCCTTGGGCGGTTTGGGCGGTTTGGTTGTCGGTGTCCTTATTGCACGGCTTACTCTGACTATCCTGGATCGAGTTTGGATTAACATTCACAGAGGTGGTGCATGAGCACGGCAACGTCAGGTGGTGCCAAGAGCTTTCACCGAGGTATTCATCCTCCGCACCGTAAGTACACAGAGGCGGAGCCCATACAGCTTTTTGTTCCCAAAGAGAATCTGCTTATTCCCATGGCTCAGCATATAGGTGCGCCATGTGAGCCGGTAGTGAAGAACAGGGATGAAGTGAAGATAGGTGACAAGGTAGCTGACACGGATGCCTTTGTCTCTGCTCCCATCCACGCGTCGATTAACGGTGTCGTCGGTCAACCTACGATGTGTATGATTCCCGGCGGGCGTCGCGTGCCGGCGATTTTGTTGAAATTACCAGCGGAAGGCGAAGCTGTTCCGGCGGATTTCCTAAGCGATTTTCTCGACAGGAATTGGGACGGAGTCGAGCCCACTTCTTATGATCCGGACGAGATATGTACAAAGATTCGGGCGTCGGGAATAGTGGGATTGGGTGGAGCTACATTCCCTACTTTCATCAAGCTTAAGAAAAACCCAGATCGGCCGGTAGATACGGTGTTGCTTAATGGCACCGAGTGTGAGCCTTATCTGACGAATGACCACCGTCTTATGTTGGAGTGTCCGGAGGGAATCGTCGTCGGATTGCAGTTGGCTTTACACGCAACCGGGGCGAAGAGGGCGTTGATTTGTATTGAGGATAACAAGCCGGATGCCATTGCGTCGATGCGGAAAGCGGCGGCGGGTCGGCCGGGAATCGAGGTGACTGTGTGTGCCTCGAAGTATCCGATGGGTGGGGAAAGGCAGTTGATTCCGGCGGTGACCGGTCGCACGGTGCCGAGCGCTCCCAAGGGGCTTCCTCTTGATGTGGGTGTGGTAGTGGTGAATGTGGCAACTGCTCATTCGATTGCGCGGGCCATAGTTCGAGATAAGCCGTTGACTCACCGAGTTGTGAGTGTGACGGGTAAGGGAATTGCCAAACCGTGTAATCTGCTTGTCCCAATCGGGACTCTTTTTGCTGATCTCTTTGATGCGTGCGGGGGGACGACTGCTGACGCAGAGAAAGTTCTTGCCGGCGGTCCGATGATGGGGCCTTGTGTGCCCAATCTGGATGTTCCCGTGGTCAAGGGGACGGGTGGTATCACGGTGATGAGCAAGGCGGAGGTTGCTCGGCAGGAGGAGAAGAGCTGCATTCGTTGTGGCCGATGCGTTGATAACTGCCCGTTGTACCTTATGCCCACGAAGGTTTATCAGGCGGTGAAGGCGCGTAATTACGAGTTGGCCGCGGATATCAACATGATGGCTTGTTGTGAGTGCGGCTGTTGTGGTTTCGTATGTCCGGCCCAGATACCGCTTCCGCAGTACATTCGCAGTGGCAAGAACCAATGGCGGGTTTTGGTGGCACAGAAGAAAGAGCAAGAGGCGCTTGAGAAGGCCAAGCAGGATTGAGCCGGCCAATAGGAGCAGGATGATCGATGAGTGACGCAGCGAATATTCCCGAACAGGCAGCTACTGCAGAGAGTACTCCGACCTGGAATCGGGATAGGCAGTTTCTGGTTAGTGCCGCTCCCCACCTTTCGGACACCGTTACCACTCGTCGGATTATGTTTGAGGTGGTATTGGCAATGCTCCCGATGTTCATCGTTTCCGTTTGGATTTACCGGGAGTTTGCGGTGATTCTGACGGGATGTGCCGTAGCCGGTTGCCTTTTTGCTGAAGCGGTGGGTAACTGGATGCGAGGACGTTCGCAGGCATCGCTGGGTGACGGTAGTGCAGTGGTGACAGGAGTGATATTGGCGTTTTCTCTTCCGCCGGGACTTCAGCCATACATGGCGTTTGTTGGGGGTGTGGTGGCCATAGGTTTAGCCAAGGCAGTGTTCGGCGGGCTTGGGCAGAATCTGTTCAATCCAGCGATGGTCGGAAGAGCATTTCTTATGGTTTGTTTTCCCGCGGCCATGGGTTATTGGCTCGAGCCGGTCAGCCGGCACTTGATTGGTGATCCCGGGATCGACGGAGTCACTATGGCTACGCCGTTGGCGTTGGCACAGAAGGCGATGGAGGACATGCCCTCGGTCATGGACTTATTCATCGGTAATGTGGGGGGCAGTGTAGGTGAGACAAGCGCGTTGGCTGCATTGATCGGCGGCTTGTATTTGGTAATTCGCCGAGTGGCCGACTGGCGTCAACCGTTGGGAGTGTTCATAGCTGTAATAGTATTCGCGGCGCTTGCTACAGGGAATCCTGAGCATGTGTTGAAGCACCTCACGAGCGGAGCGTTGATGTTTGGAGCATTTTTCATCGCTACTGACTATGTTGGGGCGCCGCTGACACCGAAGGGGCGCTTGATTTTCGGTATTGGTGTCGGCGTGTTGGTGATGGTTATTCGGTTATACGGCGCGTATCCGGAGGGATTCATGTTTGCCATTCTAATCATGAATGCCCTGACGCCGCTGATTGAGCGATGGACGGCTCCCACTCCGTACGGTGGTGTGCCGGTTGAGTAGTATTGGTCCACAGATAACGAGATCGGTGAGATCGTGAGTAAGTTCATTAGAGAATCTTGGTTGGTGGTAGTCATGGGCTTGAGTTTCGGGGCCATGCTGGCCGCGGCGCAGATGAGCCTGAGCGATCGTATAGGTGAAAACGAGAATGCCGCCCTGAATCAGGCAATCCGCGAGGTGGTGCCTGGTACCGTGAAGACTGAGGAGGTTACTCCGGAGGGATTCGACGGCACGGTGTTCAAATGTCTCAATGAGAGTAATCGTCCGGTCGGCTGGGCGGTTCAGGCGGAAGGTGGCGGGTTTGTTGACAAGATTAAGCTGGTGGCCGGCATTGACGTGAAGGGCGAATCGATCCTGGGCGTCAAAGTGATTGACAACAAGGAGACGCCGGGACTGGGTAACAAGATTCTGGGGCCGGAGTGGATTGGGCAATATAAGGATCTGGACACGGGGCGAAAGATCGAGGTGGTCAAGGGGCCGAGGAACAAGGAAGCTAACGAGATCCAAGCCATAACGGGAGCCACGTGGTCAAGTAGGTATGTGACCGACATAGTCAACAAACTGGCGAAGGAGCTGAAGCCGGAGCTTGGCAAACTGCACTAGCGAGGGCTCTAGTGAAGTGAAGCGGCTGACGCGGTTTCCTTCGGTTGATTCTCGTTGTTTGACGCTTACTCGGACCAGTAACGCTTTAGATATGCGTAGGAGATAGAAGTCCATGGCGGACGAAAACGGATCGAATCTCAGGCAGTTCTCTGATGGAGTATTCTCCAACAATCCGGTTTTGGTGCAGTTGCTGGGGATGTGCCCGGTATTGGCAATCACCAACTCGGTGGAGAATGCTTTGGTTATGGGTGCGGCGGCGACATTTGTTGTGGTAATGAGCAACCTGACCACGAGTTTGTTGCGCAATCTAATCCAGCCTCACGTGCGTATTCTCGTTTTCACTTTGACCATCGCCACGTTTGTCACGCTGGCCGATCTTTTCCTCAAGGCGTACATGTTTGAGGTGAGCAAGAAGCTGGGAGCGTTCGTGCCGTTGATCATTGTCAACTGCATAATCATCTGTCGAGCTGAGGTTGTGGCGATCAAGAACGGCGTGGGGAGATCGCTTGCGGATGCCTTTGGTATTGGAATTGGTTTTACCATGGCCTTGACTATTCTGGGTGTGATCAGAGAGTTTATGGGTGAAGGATGCATTCTCAAGCATCAGATCATTCCCAAGGATATTGCCGCCGACCACTGTTGGGTAATCATGGTTTTGCCACCGGGAGCGTTCCTGACTTTGGGGATCGTCATTGGCGTTGTGAACCATTTGCGGGATAAGATGAAGGGAGGTGCGTGATGGATTTCGGGGCACTGATCGGCATCTTCATTAGTATCGTATTGGTCAACAACTTGGTCCTATCACAGTTTCTGGGGATATGCCCGTTTCTGGGAGTATCTCGGAAGGTGGATATGGCTTTCGGGATGGGGTGTGCCGTTACTTTCGTCATAACCGTCTCCGGCGTGGTTACGTGGTTGATTGTCCACGGTATTTTTCAGCCTTTGGGGCAAAGCCTATTGGGTGACCCCAACGCGCTGAACTTTCTGAAGTATGTCGCGTTCATCATGGTTATTGCTTCCATGGTGCAATTGGTGGAGATGTACTTGCGGAAGTTCTTCCCGCCGTTGTACAGCGCTTTTGGTGTTTTTCTGCCGCTGATCACCACCAACTGTGCGATTTTGGGGACGTGCTTGTATATCGACATGAAGCCGGAGACTCAGCATTTGTTGAATGCTGCGGTGTACGCGTTTGGTGGTGGAGTTGGTTTCGCCATCGCCATTACCATTATGGCCGGCGTTCGGGAGCACATTCAGTTTAGTGATGTGCCCAAGCCGTTGCGAGGCCCCGGCATTACCTTGTTGGTTGCCAGTATTCTGGCGTTGGCGTTCATGGGGTTCATGGGTATTGGTGCGTAGCCCCGCGGAGAAGGGAATATGAATCTGCTTCTGATTGCTCTGGCTGCTGCAGCCTTATTCGGGCTTACTTTGTTCTTCGCCGGTTTGTTGGGGGTGGCCAAGGAGAAGCTTCGAGTAGACGAAGATCCGCGCATTGGCCAGATAAACGAGGTGCTTCCGGCTGCTAACTGTGGCGGTTGTGGATATGCCGGTTGTTCTGATTTTGCGAAGGCCGTCGTCGAGGATAGAGCACCGTGTGATGGTTGTCCGGTAGGTGGTTCGAAGACGGCGGAGTTGGTGGCCAAGATTCTCGGTGTGGAAGTAGTCAAAACTTACCCGTTCCGCCCAATTTTGCATTGCGGTGCGAAGAACCATGAGAAACTCGGGCGTGTTCGGTATGACGGGGTTCAGACGTGCGCTGAGGCGCATGTTGTCGGTGTGACTCAGGCTTGCACGTATGGGTGCTTGGGGTATGGCGATTGTGTGAAGGCGTGCACTTTTGGCGCCATGGTCATGGTTGAAGGATCGCCGGTAGTCATCTATGACAAATGCACGGGCTGCGGCGCATGTGCTCGGGCGTGCCCCAGGAATCTTATCGAGAACATCCCCTTTAAGCAGAAGCACATGCTGGCGGTTGCTTGTGCTAACCCTGAACCTGCCAAGAACGTCAAGCAGGTTTGTACTGCCGGCTGCGTCGGCTGCAAGGTGTGTCAGAAGTTGTTCAACGAACTGTTCGAAGTTCGTAACAATCTTGCTTGTCTAAACTACGACACCTATAACGGGGAAGAGGATCTGGACAAGTTGTTCAAGAAGTGTCCGGCGTCGGCACTGGTCTACTTTGGCGGCGAGAAGCCGGAACGCGCTAAGGAGTTGGCGGCAGAGATGGCCGGGACGGCTGAGGAATCTGACGGATAGAGCAGAATAACGTGTGGTGTCCGATTGCTGGTGTTGCCGGTCGATTCGGGTTTGTTGACGCTTCGGTTGGACAAACAACGCTGCAGGTTGTTCGGTTGCTTGGCCATGGGGATGAAGTCCGGACAGCACTTGTTCTTGTGTAAACGGCCTTACCAGGGTTGCGAGGTCAAGGTTGGTTCGGTGTAGTCAACGATTTCCGCTCGGGTCGGGCCGGTGGAATCGCGGGTCGGTGTTAGCCATTTGGGAATGAATAGTCGGCCAAACTAGAAGAGACGCGGATCAGTCTGTGTCTCCGCAGGTTCAAGCAAAACGGGCCGTTTGCCGACTTTCGTATAGAGCAAGCTCTATTCAAGTGTAGCGTCTGATGCCCGGTTTTCTCCGGTAGATTTTCGGCGCTTTGAGCTACGTTCGTATTGGTGGCGCTGTAATAACACTGTGGACGAGTCATCGGTATCCCAATCAGGAGCGATTCATGGCCGAGAGCAGACCAAAGAACATGCTTCACGATGCGCGGTTTTACCTCTCCGGCCCGATGGATTTTGTGGCCTCTCGGGCGCGGGAGAAGAAGAGTGGTTGGCGATCGCGAGTATCCGATTTCCTGCGCAAGTACAACATCAAGGTGATGGATCCATGGTACAAACCTTCACCGAAGGGGTTGGGGGAGTTTGGCCGAGAGGACGAGAACAGCATGGCCATTCGCGACAAGTGGACGTTTGAGGAGGGAGAACGTCCAGCCGAACTTCGGTCTGAGTGTGCGCGAGAGTTTCGGCCGGTGATGCACATCGATTTGCGAATGGTGGACATAAGTGATGCGGTTATTGCCTATTGTCCAACAAACATCTACAGTGTGGGCACTCCGCACGAGATAGTTGTAGCTCGTCAGCAACACAAGCCTGTCCTGTTTGTCAGTCCGCCGGTGATTAATCCGGCATTGGATGAATTGAGGCAACACTTAGCTGGTGACAGCAAAGGGCAGGAGTTATTGGAAAAAGCAATGGCGGAGTCCGGTTATCGGGAGAACCCGTCAGGTCTTCCGAGTATGTGGTATATGACTCTTGTGGGCACCGAGAACTTCTTCGACGGATTCGGTTTTGAGCCGTATCGCGAGGAGTTTGGGTGGGAGTATAACATGCTCGACGAACGAGAAGCGAAGATCCCACCAGTCCGGCCGTTGCTTGGTTATCTTGCCTCAGTGGCCCAAGGGCAGTTTCCGCAGCGATGGAATGACAAGGACAAGGTGTTCCATCACAATCATGATTGGCTGCTGTTGGATTTGGAGCAAGAATCGTAGCTACTTGCCGCTGTCCGTTGTATCAGGTTTACATGTTTTGCATGGTTGTTTTCCTGATGCGACAGCTTCCTCCAAGCTTGCATACTCTACAATGTTCTCCTTGCTGATTCGGGCTGCATGACGACAGTCTGGTCTGTGGAAGATATTCGAACGTTTACTGGCAACGAAAACGGTTTGGAGCTTGGATGTGCTTTCTTGTGCCCCGTCGCTGGTCTGTTGCGGGGTGCCGGTCAAAGCTTCAGGCTCCAACTGCTGCAGTTCATTGTCGTTTGGCTCCGGTGTGACTGGTACATGACTGGGAGATCCTGATTCATGCCAAGCGTGGACAATGAGCGTTGTGCTCAATCTTGTAGCTCTTTCGATGCAGGCAATACAGTAATCAGCGCACTTGTTGTCAAGTAGAAGGTAAAACTCCTCTTCGCGTGCAAGGAGAGATGTCGCGTTGTTTATTGCCATTTTCTCAAACACGTTGCGGTCAGCGGCAATCAGGTAGGGGAGTGTGGCAGATGACTCAGCCATAGCCTCCAGTATCAGGTATGGCGGATTGACGTTGAGATCAAACCGTATTCTTGACGGGTCAACGGCCTCTTTGTACCGTTGGGTGTTACGTCTTATCAATTCCCAATACAAGCGATGTGAAACATCCTGGTGTGCGAATAGTTTGTTTTCCATGGTGAAGTGGCCCAGGTCGTGGTTACCTGTTTCAACTCCACGAGGATCTCTTGTTGTATTGAAAGGGTTTGCCGCATCGGCGGCAAAGTGAATGACGTATCCGCTGAGCTTGACAATCGCATTGGTATCAGGTTTGCCAAAAGCCAATGTGAGCTCTTCCACAAGTGATGAGAGTTGCCAGGGCAATTGGCCTCCGTGTTTGATATTGTGGGTGCGGAATAGCTTCCTAGCCTCAGCCCATTGATGGGGAAAGCGTCCAGTAGCTTCTATGCGGCTATCTGCTGTCATGTTGTCAGCGTCGGCGTCAAGCATTAGGTAGTGCCAGGACTGTCTGCGGGCAAGTCTGGGATTTCGAAGCCAGACCCCGCCCGGTTCGACGGCTCTTTCCGAAAGAGCATCAGAGTGTAGGCTGTAGAAGTTACGGAGAGGCTCTGGCAGTGCATCGATACACAAACGGGCGACGATGCGTTTGTCTGCCATGGTGCACGCGGTTTGGCCATCTTGGGATATGTCAGTGGAGATGAGGAGTAGACACAAATGGGGGATTACTAACAGGCACATTGCTGGACTCCTGTTTAAATTGATTCCGTAATCGATGTGGACTGCCACGCAATAGTTCGAATCTGTGTTTGTTGGTGGCCGGCCTCTGGATGAGAATTGCGTACTACTGAATAGGGACAGAGTCGGCCTTACCCATGACCACGTGTGCTACTACTTTAATGGTTTGGTGGTGATGAGCAACGCACATTTGCTATATGGAGGAAGGTCTACTCAAGTGTAATGTTTGACGCCACGCTTGGCCTTTCGACGCTGTGGGAGATCTAGTTAGTGGAATTCTGGCGGATATAGTAGATAGGTAGTCTGGGGTGTTTTGTGTTGTTAGGGTTTTTCGGTTGAGTTTGTCATAGGGGGCGGCATGGGATGTTTGCAGCTTAGGCAGTGTTGTGGGTATATTGGGATTATGTGGGTTGATCTACATGGTTGTATGGCTTTGGGTTTGGCAATGAGATGAGCCGCGGCGCAAAGACACTCGATGATCTGACGCTTCAGACTCTGCTGATGGAGAGGGCGGATGATTTGCGCGGGTATGTCCGAGTAAGAATTCCCAACCATCTTCGTGGAGTTGTTGACGCGGAGGACGTTGTTCAGGAGGTATGGACGGCAGCGTTTCGTGGAATCGGGGGGTATAGGGAGCAAGGTCCAAGATCATTCGAGCGTTGGCTGTATACCATAGCGGCCAGAAAAGTGCTTGACGCCCACAAGGCGGCTCAGGCTCGGAAGCGAGGGGGCACTATTCGTTGTCTCCGAGCGATTCGGAGTCGCTTATCTTCTGCTGTTGGTGTGATGATGGAGCCTGTTTCGCCTGGAGATACACCAAGCCGGGCAACATCGGCCAAGGAGGCGTCCAGTGCTGTGGAGCTGGCGCTTGATTCTTTGCCTGCGGAATGTCGCGAGGCTATTCAAATGCGCTATATTGAGGGACGAGCTGTTTCGGAGATAGCGACGCGCACGAACAGAACGGTTCCGGCCATTCGCGGTTTGCTGTATCGTGGATTACAGCAACTGCGGCAGCAGATGGGTAATCCAAGTAAGTTCTTCAGTGACGCGGCCTCCGCAGATTTACCGGAAGAGCACTCAAGAGCTCGTTAGGTTACATATTCAGTCAACAATGGCAGAGGCAACTCGTACCGGGTCAAGGTGATGCACGACGTTCCTGGAAAGGGTCTGAGTCAACCTAGCGAGAGGCTAGAGGAGATTGAGGATGTTGTGAGGGAGGTCATCTCGCGCAGGCTGGCGGGGGAACAGCTCGCTGACGAAGAGGTTGAGCGTTCGCATTCTAAGCTTCTGCCGGAACTCTCGTGTCGTTTACGGACTCTGCGGGCCATCGAGGCAGCTCGCGCGGCGGCAAGAGTTGGTTCACGCCCTGAATCGGACAGGCGGGATGATTGTCGAGTCGATGAGGATATTCGCTTTTTGCAGCAGGAATTGGCGGACTACGACATTCTTGAACGCATCGAATACGGCGGACAAGGAGTCGTCTACAAGGCTGTTCAGAGGGCGACACACCGATGTGTAGCCATCAAGCTTCTTTTGGACGGTCCTCTGGCCACGCGCCGACAGCTGCAGCGGTTTGATCGGGAGGTGAAACTAGCTTCACGAGTTCGGCATGAGAACATAGTTACGATTTACGAGAGTGGTAGTGTTCGAGGGCGTCCCTACTTTGCGATGGAGTATGTGGAGGGAGTGCCGATATCCGATTACCTACTGCTCGGCGAGTTTTCACCATCTGAAATAGTATCACTGTTCGTGACGGTATGTCGTGCGGTTAGTGCTGCGCATCAGCACGGCATAATCCACCGTGATCTCAAGCCCTCGAATGTTCTCGTTGATCTTGAGGGCATACCACATATTCTTGATTTCGGACTAGCCAAGGATATCTATTCTTCTGCGGAAGACGAGGCGGCAACGCAAGTATCGTTTGCCGGACAGGTCGTTGGTACTTTACCGTACTTGAGTCCGGAGCAAGTTGCTGCTGAGGAGGATGTGGACATCCGCAGTGATGTATACACGCTTGGTATACTTCTTTATCAGTTACTATGTGGAGAGTTTCCCTATTCGGTCGACGGAAGCAGAGAGGCTGTTCGCCTCAATATCCTTGAGCGTCAGCCACGTTCATTGCAGAGAACCTTTGCTGATCTTGGCAGATATCATCCAGGCGCTCACGGTGTGAACGATGATCTTAACGCCGTTTTGATGAAGGCGTTGGAAAAAGACAAGAACCGTCGGTATCAGTCGGTTGACGCATTCGCTGCGGATTTGGAGAGATATCTGCGCGGAGACGCGGTTGAGGTGAAATCGGATCGGCATTGGTATTTGCTTCGCATTGCCTTGCGGCGTCACAAGCTAGGCGTGGCAGTAGCGGCGGCTTTTGTTCTGGTTCTGATCTCTTCCTTGGTAGGTATTACCATAATGTGGAGGCGAGCGGAGAGGATTGCCGCGATTGCGCAACAGGAATTGCAGGCTGTAGCGTACACCCGTCTGGGTGGAGGGGCGGTGCATGCGAATCGCGACGATGATGCGATAGCGCTGAATGAGAAGGTGATTAAGATTGCCGAGCTCATGCCCTCAGACAATCTGGTGGTTTTGCATCAGCATATAGCCGCATATCAGCAGATTTGTGGAATTCGTTTGTCGAGGGGCGATGTTGACCGAGCGGCGGAGTACTGCGATGCCGCTGAGAGGATGGCTCGGGAGGCAGTTGATGATTATCCGGACGACGTTGAGTGGCAGCAGATACTTGTCGGATCAATGGAGTTGCGCGGCCGTCAAGCGTACGCTATGGGGGATTACGAGGCGGCTATTGAGCATTTTGCTTACACGCTATCAGAGCGTAACAAACTCCTAGCAATCATGCCTGATAATGGTTTCGTTCTGGATGCAAAAGCCATATCTCTGCATTGGCGAGGCAAGTGCTATTGTGCGCTCGGTCAATTGGAGGAATGTCTAAGCGATCGTCTTGCTGCCCGAGAGGTGTACACCGAGTTGTGTGAAACAAGTCCGGAAGGGAACGATTGCTTAATCGACTCGTTGCGAGCCGATCTCGCCGTGGCGGCAACGTATATGAGGTTTCGAACGAAGGAATACGATGAGATTGCCAAGGATGCGCTCGATCATATTCTAAGGACGCTCGACGAGATCGGCGTTGTGCAACACAGAATTGGTGACATATCGAATATCCGTGGCGCCACACAGAAGAACCTGGAGATCATAGAGAAACGGTCACTATGATGAGCAGGTCTTGAGAGGCGGTTGCGGCAATCGCATGTAAATGTAGCGCCTGGTCGCCGGTTTTCTCCGGTGATATGTACTGCTTGACGCTACGCTGGAACGAATAGCGATCTAAATGCCCGTTGCGTCGGGGTCGACCTCGACCGGATCCTCTTCTCCTTCCACTAGTAGTTGGCTTGATTGCAGTTTAGAGAAAGCATATGTCATTCTTGAGGCAGTAGCTGTGGGGGCACTTTGAATGACAGTTTCTCCATGTCCTTGTATGTCGTAGTCAAGGTCTTCTTCTGCCGGATCATCGGCCAGTGCGACGCCCTCGACGTAGGGGAGTTCGTTGAACTCTGCCGCAGTTATTTGCTGAGGGTCTTCGTGTTCAGTCCACCAGAGACCGTCTGTTGTAGTGAGTCGCGGACTGTGGTCCATCCATGTCGTATCGGGCTCTCCGGATTGACCGGGTTTGGTAAAACGCACATTTCCTACGTCCCATCCTATGGAGGTTTCAGTTGCTTCGCTGATCCATAATTCAAGGGTTACGATCATTAGCGTATCGCTGGTGATGTCATCAGGGTCTTCCCGTACAACGTATTCAACGACGTGGTCAGGAGTTTCCTGGGCTAGTAGTGGCGATTGGCAAATAGACAAGAGTGCGACGGTGGATAGGAGGACTGAGCACCAGCTTTTTGTTGGTTTGGTCATGATATTCTCCTTAAACAGGGGCTAACGAAGCCGGTTTTTCGTGCGCGCACCTGGGGCGCTGGCCGGCCCGTTTGATATTCAAGGAATCCCCCCCCGTTGGATTGCCCGAGACTGAGTGAATCGCTAGAGGCTATCAGTCTACAGGTGCTTTTGAGTGCGATACGTGATCAGCAGTTTGTGATCACGAATCTCGTCAGTGACTTCTATGCACCTAAACGACGCATCTCCACGAAGCGCGCGCGGGAATTGGAGAAAATCGAGTTTTTCCGATGGATATCGGACCACCAAGGACCGAAAACGCATCCCCTGAGTTGTTATTGCCCTATTGCCGCAGACTGGTGTAGGATGTCTGTCAATCCGGCGCACATTGTTGGCGTTGGATCGTACGCGATCTAAGCAGGAGGCGCGCGATGAAGAAGGACAAAACAATATGGTGGCTGATGATCCCAGTCGGATTGGGTTTGGCAGCTATCGGAACTGCGTGGTGGCTGTATGAGTCCGACCGCGGGCTCGGCAGCAACAGTTCCATGTCCGCTTCAGGCGTGGAAGTGGATTCAGGCAAACCTAGACTGGTGGAGAGGGCAACACCAGAGCAGTTGGAGGCGGTTCGGCGCGCTTTGGATATGGGTGGCGTGATCGATTTAAGCATTCAGCGTTTTCGAGTCGGGATGGGGAGATTGCCTCATGATTTGACAGAGCTCACACATTTGCCGGGAGATGTGCCGCAAGGTAAGAGGTGGGATGGACCATATATCAACAATAGCAAGTTGTTGGAAGATCCGTGGGGGCAAGCATACCGTTACCGGTCACCGGGAATACACAACGACAATCAATACGATTTATGGTCTGTCGGGGTGGATGGCGTTGATCAGACGTCTGATGATATCGTCAACTGGTTCTAGAGCATGCTCTAGCAACGTGCACCGTGTGATGCCCGGTTTTCTTAAGTGGATTCTCGGTGTTTGATACTGCGCCTGGATCTGCATCGCCATGATGCAAGGGGCTGGTTCAACTACTCTTGTGATTTCTCTAAGATCTCCTGAAGCAGGAGCTGTTCCAGGGCTGGATCTCGACCGTCAGCCATCCAGTAGCTGTCGTTCGGGGAGATTCTCTGGCCCGTCTGTTCTTGCGGTAATTCGTAGCCGAAGAGGCGAAATGCGGCGATGCTGTTGTTTACCTGTCGCTCCGGCGTCGTAAACCGTTCACGGGTTACAGTCACGGTGAGCCTTGTGGTTTGGGATTCGGGATCTTTGCCGATACTTATTTCCACTTTTCTGCGAACTGTTCGCATGGTGGAGTCCCAAAGATCAGTTGCTGTGGCTACGTCGTTGCGCCAGAATTCAAAAAGTTGGCCGGACGTTTCCGGGGCTGTTGTGATGATGCCTGCACGCCGGTCAGTGTGGGAAATCGTAAACATATGTTCGCGGAGCACATCCTTACTTGTATTCCACAAGTTATCTGACGCAGTTTCATCTGGGAGCGAAAACGTGTGATAGGTGATTGGACCAGTTCTGGTAGGGGCTGCGCATCCAGGGATAAGGATAGCGCACGCAACGGCCGTTGTGTAGAGTGTGGCTAGGATCTTCATGGCGGACCATCGTAAGTCGTTCAACGCGTGGGTCAAGAACCAACATCCTTGCCTTGATCAGTGTTGCAGGCATGGACACTGATCGATCCTGTATCCCCACACTCTAGGGAGGTTGGGCTTACACTTATGACAATCAAGCTGCCCGGCTGTGCTAGATGTTCATCAATCAACATGTTGTCAATCAGTTTGAATTCGTCTCGGCTGTTAATCGGTCGTTCAGCAAGGCGAGCAGTTGTACCGTAGTAGAGGGCCATACGCCGTCGTGAGCTTTCGCAAGGTGTTATCGCGAGCACAGGCCTGTCGAGACGATGTTTGCTGACGGCGCGAGCCAAACTGCCACTCTGTGTCCAAAGTACGACAGCGCGGGCATTGAGCTGATCGACTATAGTGCTTGTTGCCAGGGCAAGAGCGCTGCTGATTCCTGGGCAGTCGGCGTTGGCAAGGGCGGATATCTGGTGTTCTTGGTCATAGGCTTCGGTTTCGACTGCAATCCGCCGGATTAACTGAACAGCCTCCGTGGGATACTGGCCCACAGCGGTTTCGGCAGAAAGCATTACCGTGTCTGCTCCATCAATAATCGCGTTGGCAACGTCGCTAGCCTCTGCTCGAGTAGGGACAGGGGAGTTGACCATGCTTTGGAGCATTTGAGTTGCAACAATGACCGGCTTTCCGGCTCGACGGCACCTTCTGATGATATCCTTCTGAAGGAAGGGCACTTGTTCGACGTTCATTTCTACGCCGAGATCGCCTCTGGCAACCAGGATGGCATCTGAGACGTCGATTATGGTGTCGATGTTGCGCACAGCCTGAGGGGTCTCTATTTTGGAGATGATATGGATGTCGACTTGTAAGTCGGCCAGGATTTGGCGGAGTTGCTTGACGTCATCTGCTGTGCGGACAAAGGAGAGGGCGATGTAGTCCAGCCCGACTTGGCAGGCCCAGCGGGCGTTTTCGATGTCCCTCTCTGTAAGAGATGCGAGGCGAGTATCACTATCTGGGAAGTTCATGCCCTTGTTGTTGGAGACCTCGCCACCTACGGCACATGTACATGTGAGTCCATCGTTATCCTTGGCGATTACGTGCAGTCTGACGTTGCCGTCATCGATCAAGATTCTGTGTCCGATTTCGACGTCAAGTAGGACCTCGGGCTGGTTGATGGAAATCCTGTCGGTGTTGCCGATTACTTTCTCCACGACGATTCTGATGGAATCGCCATGGCGCAGCAGAACCTTCCCATTCTCGATTGTCCCAACTCTTGTTTTCGGGCCGCAGAGGTCGCCAACGATAGCCACTTGGTCTTGTCTTGCGACCATCACGGCTCGGATGTTCTCAAGGGTTTGTTGGTGTTCTTTGAGGCTGCCATGCGAGAAGTTGAGGCGAATAACGTTGACGCCAGCGTCAACAAGTGCTCGGACGCCTTCAGCAGAGCATGTGGCCGGTCCGAGCGTCGCCATGATTTTTGTTCCCACAGGATTGGCAGATACATTCATTTCTGAGGATAGATCTGCGTTCAGAGTGATCATAGCTGAGATCTCCAGGACACTCGATGTTCTCCAAACGAGAGCTGTTGATGAGTAGGACGCCCTACAACATGGGCTGTCACCGGGCATGCACCCAGTAACGGCAGCCATTATACCAGAAGGGCAGAAAGGCGTATCGAGTGGCATTGGCACGGGAGGCTGCGGGACGGACAGCCAGTCTGGATTGGGTAGTTGCGTTGATACTAACGATTTTGGCGAGAAGTCGCGCGCATCGCTCCGATGAAACACTAGGGCACACAGTTTGGCTCGGCCGGACCGCTAGCTGGTACAGGTTTGTTGATGTTCGCGGAGGTCGCGCTATTCGGTTGAGGGCACAGTCATTTGCCATACCCGAGATGAGAACACGCCAAGCATTGTGCAGCTCTAAGCTGCGAGTGGTAGTTTGCATTCGCCGGCTTCTATCGGTAGATTTGAGGCTCTGAGCAGACCAAGGCATACTCGGGAGCACACGTGGCCACTGAAACACGTGTGTAAGCTGCGGCGCGGGCGTTTAGTTGGTGTGCAAGCTGGTGTATGGCGGTTGGGCTTGCCCAATACGTAGAGACTCTGATCTGGAAAAACCGGTCGTAGAGAAGATGCGGAATACAACAGCCATCTTGGTTTTCGTGTTATATCTGGCAGTTCCTGGTCAGGTAATGGCTCAGCCCAGTTCTCCGGTTGCTGACGAGGCATCTGCGTCAGCTGCAGATCTTGAACGTTTGCAGAAGTACCGTGGCTTCATCGAGAATAAGGATGATTCCATGGCTACTCGGACCGCTCAGGCAGAGGAGCTTCTGCTGACAGGTTGGTCTGAGGCAGTGTCCATGGTGATTCTGCTGTTAGGGCCGGAGGGTTCTGCGGATACCAAGATTGTTTTGTGTCACGCCGTGGAGCTGGTTGCTCGGAAAGGCAAGCAACCATTGGACGATCATCTGATCGAACCGATGTTGCAGTTGTTAGCGCATGAGTCAAGCGAAGTGACAGCCGCTTCTGCAAGTGCTCTTAGTGCTTTGCCAGATGCATCCGGCGAGGTCGCTCAAGCGATAGCGGCAGTTGCTGCTGATAGTGAAAAGCCTATGAGGCAGCGTCTCGCAGCAGTCGAGGCGCTTGCGCCGAATACGGATAGGATCGATGTTGTTGGAGCCCTAGTTGGTTTGTTGGAGGCTAAGGAGAAGCGACTAACGGATCGAGTTGTTCAGATTCTGTCTTTGATCGCAGATGTCGACCTGGGCGATGATAAGGCCAAGTGGCATCAGTGGTGGAAGGACCAGGACGCTCGGGGTAATGAGTCACGATGGTTGCATGATCAGATTCGTCATCATCGAAGGCAGCGAGAGCTTGCGATCAAGCGTTTGGCCGACGAGCAGGCGAGCGCTAATAGACGTTGCAGGCAGTTGGCGGAACGATTGGCCCAGTCTTTGTCTGATCACTACAGATTGAGCCCCCCAGCCCAGAAGGACTCACTGCTCGCGGCATGGCTTGCTGAGCCCGTGACTGAGTGTCGAAGGGTCGCGGTAATGCTGGTGGCTGAGCAGATATCTGAGGGCAAACCTCCCTCAGACGTTTTGCGTTCAGCTCTACGCCAGCGATATACCGATGCGTCGCTGGAGGTGCGGAAGCTGGCCATAGAGACTGTTGGGGCTTTGAATGATCCTGCTGAGGCCGGTGCAATACTGGCAAGTCTTGGCGATGAGACCAACCAATCGATACGCGAGGCGACGTTACGTGTTTTGGGGAAGCTTCGTAATCCGGACGCTATTCCGACGCTAGTTACAGAGTTGAACCGGGAGGGGGCTTCTGATGAGTGCGTTCTTGCTGCAGCGGATGCGCTTGGCATGCTGGCTGCTCGAGGTCGAGTGGATGCAGATGTTGTTGCAACGCTTGTCGAACCTCTGAAATCGAAGTTCGCGGCTTTGGCAGACGATCATCACGCGGCCCGTGCGGCGATCCTTGGGGCTATGGCGGCCATTGGCGCAGCCGAATTCAAGGTAGAGTTTGAGAGCAACCTGGCAGCTGATGATCCTGATCTTCTGGTTTGCGCATTGCAGGGGTTGGCCGTGGTCGGCAATGGAGAACAGATGGATCGCCTAATCAGTCTGTCCTCTCATGCCGATGCCCGGGTTCGTCAACGTGCAATTGCTGCTGTCGGTGCTTTGGGTAGTGGAGAGCATATTCCATCGATTGTCACGCGATTGAATCCTGCCGTGGAGACTGTCGAGGGACCACGGAAGGCCGCCTGGGACGCTTTTAAGCGAATATGCTCTCGGTTATCACTGGGAGAGAAGGTTGCTGCGGTTGATCGTCTTGCTGATTATCCCAACCTTACTTTGGAGTATCTCAAAGAACTTCATGACCATCTTTCGCAGGTTAATCCTCCACCGAGTGAGATAGTTGCTGTTCGCCAGAAGCTCGCCACGATCTATGGAGCACTTGGGCGTAACTCTGAAGCATTAGTACATTGGCGTCAGCTGTTTGCTGGCGGTAATGGTCACAAAACTGTTTACGCGTTAGATTTCCTAAACTGTGCTATCGTTTGTGGCAAGGGAGAGCAGATCGCGGAGCCTTTGGAGTCTCTCAAGGCCGCGGACGATGAGACAAGGAATCAGGCATCGGCTGCTATCATTCGTTTTATCGGGCAACTTCTCGATGAGGGCAAGAAGGCGGAAGCGGAGTCGCTGGGAAAGAAGATAAGAGAGGTTTCTGGCGATTCGTTTCCAGCTCTTGTGAGTTTCATTGAAGAGAAGTTTGCGACGCCTTCGCCTGCGCCAACGCCTATTTCCGCTCCCGGAGCTGAGGGGGGGGATACGCCTGCTCCCACTGCATCAGAGCCAAATCCTTCATCCACGAGTACCGGAGCAACTCCATCGCCTGAGGTTACACCTAATCCCGGTAGTGACTCTTCCAGCCCATAGGTTATTAGGGTCTTCAGCTACAAGCTATAGGCCCAAGAGGGCTGTAGTTAGTGTGCAGTAGGTGAAAGGTCCTATTCGCAGATCACTGAGCGTTTGGCTTTTCCAGTGTTATTCTCGGCCATCAAAGCGCCCATAATGTGCTTCGTCCTATCATACACTGTGGGATTAAGTGACGCTGATGCCATACCGATACGGGCGATGGGTGGATGGATGATTGAATGCACAGGGATTGCTGAATATGAGTGAGCAACGGTGGCATCAGAATGTTCTGGGGTTTGCAGGCATTCCCCACGTAGACGGTTTTTCATGCTCGTCGGCCGAGCAGAAAGGTGCAGCAGTCAAGGAATCCGCAGTGAAGCGTCTTGGGTCCGAGAATACGACTGATTGGATGTCCGATTGGTTGGAGGCGATGGGTACTCAACTGCGGCGAGCTTATCTTGAATCAACACGGGCACTGATAGCGACTGTCGAGGCTCGTGATCCGTTTACTGAGCGGCATTCGTCAAGGGTGAGTCGTTATGCGAAACAAATCGCTCGGCGAATGGACTTATCTGACGGTGACGTAGCAAGTGTGGGGACAGCGGCAATGCTTCACGATATCGGGAAAATCGGGATTCCTGATGCCATATTGAAGAAGCCAGGTCCCTTGTCAGATGAGGAGTATGCAGTTGTGCAGCGGCATCCGTCCATTGCCTTGGATATTCTCGGACATACGAGCTATCTGAGGAGGGAGCAGCCACTCATTCTTCATCATCACGAGCGATACGATGGGACCGGTTACCCGGATCGGCTTGTGGGCGATGACATTCCTATTGGGGCAAGGATTCTGTATGTGGCGGACACTCTTGACGCCATGCTCTCGCGACGTGTGTATCGTGCTCCTCTATCACTGGACGAGGCTCGCGATGAACTGGAGGAGTTTAGCGGGTTGCAGTTTGATCCTGAGGTAGTGGAGACAACGCTGTCCTGGCTAGAGGTTCGTGGCAGTAGCATTGCCGCTGAGGCGCTGGCGGCGAACCGAGCGGCTGGTTGTTCGCTGTAGCAATCTGTGGCCTTACTGGCAGAGGACATCATTCCAAAACAAGGCGCACAGTTTCTTCGGGAAGGTCCCATATCCAACTCGCATTGTTGGAATCCGGATGATTTTGTCCGGATGAGCTAACTGATCGTGCAAGAACGCCTCAGTTTCACGAATGGCAATAAGTGCATCCACCGTTCGCGGATCTGTACCTTTCCTATTGGTGCCCATCCGAACCGGTTATCTCCTGCGGCGTCTATTGCCGGCTGGTTCTCTTTTCTTTTGCCGTGTGGGAATGGATGGGTGGGCGTAAGTCCAATGTGCAGAGAGGGTGCCGAGGAAGGCTACTGGTACGAGCGTGAGCGGCATGACGTGCAGAAAGCCGCTTGGCGGAATACTTGGCAGGTGGCTATATGGCCCGGCTATGTCACCCGGCATCATTGCCCAGAGGTATCCAAGAGTGCATACAACGGGAATGGAAAGGATTCGCCAAAACGCGGTGCGAACCTGGAAGAAGCGAGAGGAAATCCATGTACTGAGAAAGAATGCGGCAAAGACTGCAAACCAGGATTGTCCATGGCTGACCGCTTTAGGGTGAAAGCCAGATACAAGGATACTGAAGATGGCTATTGATGTGACGGAAATGAGGAGCGTAACTTTTACTCCTTTGATACTGTCATCTTGTTTCTCGTTTGTGCCGGCAAACAAAGAGCGGCCAAGAAACGGTGTGTCAGATACGCTCAAATCTGACAGTTCGGTGTGTTGATTTTCGCGGGCATTGTGCGAGTTTGGTTCTTCCTGATTGTTTTGAAAGCACCATTTCGTAACCATACCCGAGACTACTAGTGCTGCAGCAAGTACTATAAACCAAACCAGGCTTTCGATAGCGAGTAGCGCTGCCAGTTGGCGTTCTGCTCCACGATCGCCTTGTCCATATGTGATGAGTAGATGTGACGCGTTGGCACCTTGTAGAGCAACCAAAGATAAGCCAGCTGCAGCTGCGAAAGCGCCCACATCAGGTAATCTTGAACCAATTGTTATTGTGGCGATTACGGCGGCGACGAGCACTAACGCCGCCGCCTGTATTACCATGAGAAAGCTACCGCGATGAGTCCAGATACTGACTGTACCAAGAGGGTCATCGGGCGCCAGCACTTGCCAGCCAATTGAGAGGAAGAGAGCCGCGACCAAGCCGATGGTGGCTAGGAACATCAGTTTCTCGGTCCAGCGTAGCTGTTCAGGGGCTGTCGTGGGGTTAGCGGCCATCATTGTTTGTTGGGGCATTCAGCAGCCTCATTTGTTTCCGCACTCTTCATTTGCAGTGTTCAATGTCCAGTGCGCGGCTTTGTTGGCGGTTTCTTGTCTTGTGAGATGCTCTTCTCCAGCTGTACCTGTTGTTTTGCCAAGTCTACCGTTATGGTTATGTCGAAGGTAATCGGCGTTCTCATAACGATCTTCTGTGATGCGAAGGCCAGTATTCTGTGGGCCTCGCGCCAGAGATCGTAACCTTCCTTGAGTTCCGGTTCAGGTACTTCTTGATGGCAGAATGAGCGGTACTTGTTGAATTGATTGAGTTTTGTGCGAATGGCGTTTCTCAGGGTTCTTGTAGCGTCGTTATCGACCAGAGGACCAACTGTGGCCATGTCTGCTCCCACAGCTAGTTGTTGAGAAAGGTACGGTTTTGCGCCTTTTCCGGAGGAGCCTATTATGACGCCTCCAGTCGGAAGGTTGTCAATCTTGATTTTATAGTCGCACCATTTGGCGAGGGGCCAGTCTTCGATCGGTATTGTTCCTCTTGGGTCATTGTTAAGGGCGACTGGGACATTCTTGAGGTTAACAACCATCCTATCTTCATTGAGTTGTGTGACTTCGGCGGAGCCTGTTGAGGCGGTTGCTGCAGATCCGTTCTTCCAGTCGGCGGTGACGAGATATCGGATGGGTTCGACGTTCCAGTAGGTGAATATGAGATCGGTCATGGCCGCGATGCTTATACCGGAAGGCATGATTCCATGCTTAGTCCAGCGTAGTGCATCGGGATTCCCTGAGCGGCTCAGTATGCCCTTAACGGCGGCGTTCCAATCAAGCACGTCTAAGTTCTTTTCCTGGCCGAGTTTTTGGACGGCGACTGCATACTTGGCGATTACTCCATCGTACTTAACCCTCTGAAGTCCGCGGTTGCGCGACTCATCCGGTGGCGGCGGGGTGAGGAGCGTGACCTGTGCGCCGGATTCGACAAGTGTGTCGATCATTTTGGTCATTTCCGCCACGAAGGAGTCGAGGGTCTTTTTCTGGAATGCTTTGCGATCCGGTTCGTCAAGCCCAAAGCAGAGGATTACTTTTGTTGGTTTGAGCGGTAGCACTTCTGAGGCGAGTCGTTGATTGCCTTGAGCCGCAGAACATCTACTTTCCCCGAAACAGATGACTTGGGCTTTGAGTTCGGGATACTTGATGCGGAGCAGTTGGTCGATCCAGTCCGAGGTGTAGGGCTGTCCGAAAGCCGTGTCACCGAAGAGGATGACCGTATCCTTATCGTTGATTTTCAGTTCCGCAGTTGCTGGTGTGGCGGCAAGGAGGAAAAGGGAAACCAGGGTCAAGGTAGTCACTAACTGCTTGATCATCTTACGCTCTCCTGAGGAGCATGCCGCTCCAACAAAGACTTCATCTGTTCGACAGCTCTTCTTATGCCTACGAAGAAGGCACGAGAGACAATCGAGTGGCCTATATTGAATTCCTGGAAGCCAGGCACTGCTGCTATTGCGGCCACGTTGCGATAGGTAAGGCCGTGTCCGCCATGTACTTCCATACCGAGTTTGTTGCCGAGTTCAAGAGCAGCGCGCAGATCGACAAGGGCATCGTCCTGTTGCCTGGGGCTTGAGGCATGTGCGTATGCTCCAGTCCAAAGCTCAATGGCGTCGAATCCGCATTCGGAGGCTGCTTCGACCTGTGCTGGCACTGGTTCTATGAATGCGCTAGTAATTATGCCGTTTTCGGAGAGAAGGGCCACGGCGCGGGCGACATTGTCGCGGAGATGGACAACATCGAGCCCACCTTCTGTTGTAAGTTCCTCTCGTCGTTCAGGAACAAGAGTGCATTGGTCGGGTAGAAGATCGCAGGCGATTTCGACAATGTCTGGTGCAATGGCCATTTCCATATTGAGCTTGATGCCTACTGTTTGTTTCAGCAGGTGAGCGTCACGATCTGCGATGTGGCGGCGATCTTCACGTAGGTGGAAGGTTATTCCATCGGCACCTCCGAGTTCGGCTTCTACGGCCGCCCATACAGGGTCAGGCTCATCCGTCCGACGTGCCTGTCTCACAGTTGCGACATGGTCTATGTTCACACCTAGTAGTGCCATGGCAGTTTCCCGAAATTCAAAGGTACCTGAATCTATTGCTGTATTGTTTAGGACGTTGTCGATCGTTGCAACCCGCGGGGAGGCAGGAATTTGACGAGGGTGGGCCAGTGATGACGCGGCTGGTTTTCAGCAGAGATTGTGAACGTGGTCGAGCGTGCTGAGTTGCCTGTCCGAGCGAATTGCAGCTTATTCGCTTGCTCTGTTGGAGCGAATTAGTCGGTTTTTCTGAAAAAGTATGGTTGCTAGCATTGTGAAGGCGGTTTTTGGGAGGGCTCGCGTGAGTGTTGGGAGGTGGCTGCGGCACGGCGCAGGCAACCATTGGTCGAGATTCCTTGGATAGTGGAAGGTAGTATTGTGGCGGACGCGTGTTGTAAGCACGCGTCCGCCGTTTAACGAGTCAACCGAATCGGTTACAGAGGAGGTTCAAATGCTGCCTGCAGCTTGGCGTAGTCATGCAGATCAACTTTCGCATCTCGGGTGAGGTCAGCAATGATGCAGCTCGGAGCTACTTCGACGGCCGGGCCGGTGAGGCAGTCGACCAGAAGTGCCAAGTCTTCGAGATCGACATTGCTGTCGCCGTTGATATCGCCCGGTTGCAGGCGGCCGTAGACCTCGAACTCATAGAGAGAACAACCGTTTACGGTATTGCCAATATGTGAATAGAGCCGGATATATCGGCCGACCGCAACGAGGTTGACTGTCTCGGTGCCGCCCAATCCGTTTGTTGTGACGTACACATTTACCCAATCTGTGCCGTTGTCCGATACATCAATGTCGTATTCTTGGGCATACTCATCTGCCCACTCGAGAACAACCTGGCTTATTTCATAGCGGTCACTAAGAGCGACTTCGATCCATTGTGGATCACCATCGGCGCTGTCCCAACGGGTCTCGATGTCTCCATCAACCGCGTAGTCGGTGATATTGGTTCCGGAGACGAGCGAGACGTCATCGCAAGCAATCTGGCCATCAGATCCGCTCATTGCTCCTCCTGCTAAGCGGAGAAGAACCAGGGCGGCGTCAGAACCAGTCGGTGCGACCAAATCGTCGAAACCGAAGGCAGAGTAGTCTTCCGTGATCCCGTCTTGAATATTGGTGAATCCAGTGGATCCCTTTACTCCGCCGCCGTGACTTCCATCGGAGTCTAGCCACTGGACAGCGATTTGAGCGACGACGCCAGGTCCGAAATCGCCAACGCGGCGAATCATTACTTGAAGATCGTACTCTGATCCTGGAATTACAGAATCAGTGGGAGACAGGTGTTGGGCTTCCGCGGCTGGGCCTCCATCAGCTGCCCCCGCGACGCTGAGGGAGAGATGCCATGAACCACCGTAAGGTACAGCTGAATCTCGTATTGCGGAGGCGGTGGAGCTTCCCATGGGAAGCTCGAGCAGGGACCAGCTGTCAGCATTCATGCCGGTGCCGGCTTCGAAGCCGCCGTTGGCAACGAGCGAACTTCCGCTGGATGATGAAGCGCTTGAGGGTTTTCCAAGGGCAATGTTGACAGGAGTGCTGATCACTTCGACGGTCACTTGATCGCTATCTGTCAAATCATCGTTGTCTGTGACGGTGAGTTCGAAGATGTATGTTCCTTCGTAGAGTCCGGCCGCTATTGCGGTGGAGCTGTCGTCGTCGATGAGGCTGGCTGTCGTTGGTCCGCTCACTTGAGTCCATTGGTAGGCCACGATTAGTCCGTCAGCGTCGGAGCCGGAACCAACGAGTGTGGCACTGTTATCAGGGAGAGCGACCGTCTGATCCGGCCCCGCATCCGCTGTGGGGTTGGGAGTGGTGACGGTAACGGTGACGGTGTCAGAATCGGTCAGATCATCGTCATCGGTGACGGTGATGCGGAAGACGTATTGTCCTTGAAGAAGATCAGAGACGGATAGAACGGCGGAATACTGTCCAGCCATCGTTGCAGTTGCAGGCCCGTTTACCTGTTCCCAAAGGAAGGCGACGATTGTGCCGTCATCGTGGCTGTTGGATGCGCGAAGCGTAGTGCTGTTTTGAGGTAGGACAAGCGTCTGGTCCTCTCCGGCATCTGCTGTGGGATAACCAGCTCCGGCATCAAGGGCATCGCCGCCGCCAAGCAGGCATATGTCATCAAACTCAATGTCGGAGATAGGGCCATTGACGCCAAGTAGTTCGAAGAGCATGCTGACCTGAGAAAGATCTACGGCATCGGAGATGTCAGCCATAGGTATTTCCACGATATGCCACTGGCCATCGCGAACAAAACCGTAAGGATCATTTCCGTTACTAAACTCTATCCACTTTTGGCCTATGTCGTCGACGTTTCCGCTGCGCATTCCGAGTCGGAAAGTTGTCATGGAAGATGTTTTGAGGGCCAGGTGGAGTTTGCTTTCTGGGTAGCGGAAGGCCGTGAGGTTGTATTTGATAGTGGGGGTGAATGCTGCTCCGAACCAAGTGAGGCCAGGCGTGGAGTAGAAGGACATACTCGTCGTTCCCTCGTATGGGTCTTGGGTGCCGGGCTGGAGCGTATCGGACCAGATGTAGAACTGGCCATCGATTCCGAGTTGATACTCTCCAGCGGTGTTATGTGCAGGGTTTTCGGTGAGAATTCCGAAAGTGCCGTTTTCCGGCGTTGGTCTTGGAACACTGGGTGTCCAGTACATATTGTCTATTGCGAACTGGAAGGATGACGTCGGCGGATCGCCGGCAATCATGAAAAGCTGGCTGACAGTGGCGAAGTCGACATTGAGAAAACTGTTCAGAGGTACGACTACTTCATGCCAAGCGCCATCGCGCTGAAGGCCGAAGGACTCCTCTCCATCAACGAACTGTACCCAGCTTTCGCCGGATGTTGAGCTCTTAATGCCTACCTTGAAGGTGTCAGTGGAGCTTGTCTTCATGTGGAGGTGAAGATGGCCATCAGAGTAGTCGCGCATGTTGCGGTCGAAATGTGATAGTACGCCCATTCCGAACCAAGTGCCGGCGGCTGCGGTCATGCTCCACAGCTCTTCGCCCTCATAGGGATCGTCAGTTGTTGGAGCTAGGTTATTCCATAAGTAGAGAGAGGCATCTGTGTCGTATTGGACGCTGTTATTGACCGGTGTTGTCTCTGTGAAGATACCGAAATCTCCGGTTTCGGCGGAATCGTCGCCGTAGTGGATCTCGGTGTCTCCGTTGTCGTAGAGGCGGATGTAGTCAATGTACATCTTGGCGGGAAAGGTTGCTGTTATTGCTCCCGGATCGGTTATTTCGATAAAGTTCCAGCCGCCGACGGCGAGATTGGTAATGATGTACATCGGCTCGTGGAATTCCTCTAGGGAATTGCCCTCTATATCGGTTATATCGATTGTCCAGAAGTTGTAGCCGTCGACGAAGGTCTTTATGTGTTCCGGGGTCCATTCCACTGAGAACAAGTGGTAGTCGAGGTAGAGGTCTGTAGCGAAGTCGGTGTAATCGCTGTATCCGGCGTAGTCATCCTGATAATCCCAATGGGCGGCTGAGACTATTCGCCTGTTCACCATTCCGGCCAGGAAGCCGTCACGGATTCCAACTTCCATGATATCTATTTCGCCACATGCAGGCCAATCGAGCTGCCCTATGCTTTTCCCGAGGAGCCAGAACGCTGGCCATAGTCCATTATCGACATTGGGCAGTTTGATTCGCGCTTCCAGGGTTCCGTATTTGAAGGCCATGCGTCCGTTCGTGATAAGCCGGGCAGAGGTGAACGCCTTGTCGCCGAGATAGTTTTCTCGTCGGGCTTCTATGACAAGGTTTCCGCTTTCGATGTACGCATTTTCGGGTCTGGCGGTGTAGTACTGCAGTTCGCCGTTTCCGAATCCACTGCCTCCTACGTTGAATGTCCAGTTATCTTGGTTGATGGTGGCGTCGTTGAATTCGTCGGACCACAGTAATGTTTGTGCGTTCATTGTGTTGGCGGCGCACCCCAAGCCAACAAGCACCGCGGCTAGCGTTTGTGCCTTAATCCCCATCATGCGTTTCCTTTCCAGGCGTGATCCCGCACCTGCCTAGATCAGGCGCGAGAGGTTTGTGAGACAGTCGCAACAACTGTTTCTAGCCCTAATGCTAGCGAGTGGCGGTGATCTGTGTCAATTGGCCGGCCAATGTTTACTTAGTGTGCCCAGATTGAAACAGTTGCAGCGTGTGCCGGTCTTCAATCGCCAGGTTGGGTTATGGGACGAACGAAGCAGTGGAAGGGGTATGGGAGGGGATATTGTCGGAGCCGAGGTGAATGGGAAGGCGGATGGCGAATGTGGTTCCTTCGTTCGGGGTTGATTCGACAGTCATCTGGCCCGAGTGGTTTTGAGTCACGATCATGTAAGAGACAGATAGTCCCAAGCCAGTTCCCGAGCCCACTTCCTTGGTGGTGAAGAATGGTTCGAAGACTCGTTTGCGCACCTCTTCGGTCATCCCGGTGCCGTTGTCCTCGAATTCTACTAGCAGCGTCGGTCCATCGACCATCCCACGAATGGTGATTGTCGGTGGTTTGGCCGGCGGATTGTTGTGCAGGGCCTGGGCACTGTTCTTGAGTATGTTGAGAAACACCTGTTCGATTTCGGTTTCAACGACGGGAAGCGGTGGAAGGTTCGGTTTGAGGTCTCGTATGATTCTAACGTAGCGAAAGTCGTATTTCTTTTTGAGGTCGTAGTCCTGCTCGGCGAGTTTGACGGCGTTGTCAACCAGTTCGGAGATGTTGGTTTTAGATACTTTGGCACTACTTCTTCTGCTGAACTTGAGCATGGTGCGAACGATATCAGCGGCACGTGAGCCACACTCTCTTATTCCTTGGAGGAAGGTGAATATCTGGCGTTTGTCAAGGTATTCCCGAATGGCATTAAGGTTCGTGCCGCACTCAACAGCGGTCGATTCGTTCCCGTCTAACTCAAGCGATAGACGTCGTTCGATATTCTGTGCCCCCTGGATGATTCCGCCGAGTGGATTATTGATTTCGTGAGCCATTCCGGCGGCCAGCCCACCGACAGACATCATTTTCTCACTTTGTATGAGCAGCTCATCGATGCGTACTCGGTCGGTGATATCGTCGAGAAGTATGACGGCGCCTTCCATAGTGTTGGTTATGAGCGGGTAGACGGTGAGCTGTTCGTAGCGGGCCTCCTCCTCGTGTTCAAAGTACCGCTTCGAATCACGAAGTACACGCTGAGTTTCCATTGCCTGGCGAACTCGCTCCATATCAGGGGCAATCCTGGGAAAGACATGTTCAAGTGGGCTTCCAACGGCATCTTGCCTGGAAACGCCGGTAAGTTGTTCCGATTTCTTGTTCCATTGGGTTACGGTACCGTTTCCGTCAACGCCAATGAGCACCGAGGGCATTGAATCGATGATGTTGGCAATGAAGTTGCGGGCATTCCTTAGATTAGTTTCGGCCTGGACACGATCGGTAATATCAAGCCATTGACAGACTACGTGGCTGAGATTCCCGTCGCCATCAAGGATGGGGAAGAGTGAAACATCGATGGATATTCTGGAGGCATTCCCGAACTCAACATTTCCAGCATGTTCCGGCCCCCAAAACATAGTGAAACGAGCAGCCTGGCTTTTCTCGAAGACATTCCTCACTTGGGGCATGAGTTGGCTGATTTCGAGGTTTTTGTCCAGGAGGACGTTGTAGTGGCCTACGATCTGTTCGTTCTTGAGGTTTAGGGTTCGGCACAGTGCATTGTTCGTTCTGACTACGTTGCCTCGGGGATCAGCCACCCACATGGCGAAGGGGCTTTTTTCAACGACAGTATTCAGAAATGTCGTGGTCGAGCGGAGGTCTTCCTCTGTTTTGATGCGCTCAGTTACGTTGGCCAAAGTGAAAACCAAAGCGGTTACGGCACCTGCGTGGTCCTTGATGGGGATGAGGCTCCAGTCCCAGAAGGTGTTTCCGCGCTCAGGTTGGTCTGGAAACTTGAATGGCTTGGCAACCACGAAGAATGGTTGACCGGTGGCAACGACATTCTGGAAGATCTCCTGGTTTTCCTGGTTAGGGTAGAGATCGAAGTGGTTCTTTCCAGGAAAGAATGAGGTCTCGTGGCCACATGTGTCAGCATAGGATTTGTTTACCCAAATGAAATCGAAGCTGGGATCAAGCAAAACGACCATTATGTGCGTGTGGTTGAGCGTGGCCGACATAATCTGGTTGGCTTCCTCGAGCTGCTTTTCGCTTTCAGCCAACTCCGACGTACGGCGAGAGACTTCCTGATGAAGAGTGCGTGACCATAAGACTACAACGCCAAGGATGAGAAGCAGCGGGGCAACGAAGAGAGCGACATACCGGGCGACTGTTGTGACGCTCGGCGTTTTTCGTTCATAGACTCCGAGCCACTTCTTGTAAATGCGCTGATACTCACCGGAATCGTGAAGCGTTTTAAGCCCATCACTTATCCTGGCCAAAAGGACTGTGTGATCGCCTTTGACAGCATAGCAGTACTCGGAAGTTAGGAGTGGTTTGCTAGCAACAACGAGGTTCTTGCAGTTGTTGATTTTTATCCAATGAAGGGCCGGTAGACGGGCCACTAGAGCGCAATCATGTTTTCCGCAGGAGAGCTCGGTCAGGGCTACTGCCTGAGATGCGACGGTTTCAGTATTGTCGCCCAGGCCATGTTCGATTGCCCAGTCGTGCATGAGGTCGTCCTGGGCAATGACCAGGCGTTTGCCGGTCAAAGCGGATATGTTTAAGGGAGGAGTCCCATCGCCTTGGCGAATGACAGCGACGTGGTCGACGGCGGTATGTGGTTGGGAAAAGTCATAATACGCTTCACGGCCTGGGGAGTAGGGCATGCCCGGGACAGCGTCAACTTCTCCGGTTAATAACCTGCTTTTGATAAGTGGCCAGGGGCCTAATTGTATTTGGACGTCGAGGCCGACGGCTTCTGCAATGGCCAGGGTAAGTTCGACGTTGTAACCCGTTGGCTGACCGTTTTCGTCAAGGAACTCATATGGTGGAAATGCTTGTCTGCCACCGATTATGACGGGGCCGGCGGATGGTAATTCAAGGGGCGCGAACCACTTGGCCTGTAAATGTCTAAATGTTCCATCAGCCATGACTACTGCCAGTCCTTCGTTGAGCAGGGAGAGGGTTTCTTTATCTCCCTCGCGTACTGCGAAGCAGAAATCCTGGCGGAACTCGTTGAGTGGTTTTTTGACTACTTTGAGGTTCGTGAGACGCAACTCCTGCAGCAGGCGCAGGGCAAGGAGGCGTTGAATCACGACGGCGTCGCACTTACCTTCTGACAAATGGTGGAGAGCATCTTCGAAGGTTTCCGTAGTGGTTATAGTGAATGGGCGTTGGGATTGCCGGAGGAACTCCTCTGCGTTGTCCCCCTCCATCACCGCTACTCGTTGCCCCGCAAGATCATTGAGATCGGATATTCCGACGGTGTCTTTGCGAACAACTATAGCGCCGTGAAGTGACAAGTAGGGGAAGGTGAAATCGAAAACATGTTCGCGTTCGGGGGTCCGCCCGACGAGAGGCAAGGCCTGTATCTCGCCTCGCTCAAGCATGCCCTTGACCTCTGCCCAGTGGTCCACTTTGAAGGATATGTCGGCGTTCATGGCACCAGCCGCAGCCCGGATCAGCTCGATGGAGAAGCCATCGGCCTGCAAGCCAGGTCCAACGACGCAGAAGGGGGGATAGTCGTACTCGCACGCTGAGGTGATGGTCAGCCGTTGCTTTGAGTTGCCGTCATTGGCTGCGGCCGCAACGGTTGTCAATAGAGATAGGACACAGATTGCGATGGAGGTGAAACGCAAGCAAGCTGCTTCAGGAGGCACTTCGTGTGCCAGGGTCGGATCAAAGGTGCAGTCGCATTGGCCCTTTGTCAGATTGCCTGAATGTGATCGAACCGATGACTCTTGTGAGCCGTGAGGAGTACCCATTTTCGTGGATCCTGTCGCACTGTGATAATCAGCGCTGCCTGTGGACAGGCACCCTTTCAGCGACGACCAGTGTCTTATTCGGTACTGAGATGGCCCATTGACCACCTTGAAGGCGGTAACTGCCGGTATCCACGCCAACTGCTATGTATCGGCAGTCCCTTTCTGGGAACCTAGTTTGTAACTTGTCCGCCAAGCCTTATCCGCAACTCGTTTGTGTAGGTCATGCGATAGGGTTCACTTTCGCGGAAGATGTGTTTGCCTTGTTGTTTATGACTGTTGTTTGACCCATTGTATGACCATCGGGTGATAGCATACTCTGGCCTCAGTGGTGTTCAAGGGAAAACGAGTGCGGCGGTCAGGCGGGTAAATGAGCAGTTCTGGTGATGAAACGTATTGAATGGGCCGGGGGCATCGTATGTGTTTTGGCAATCATATTGACAGGAAATCAGAGAGGCCACGCACCGAGCTTGATGGCTTCGGGGCGTGGCCGTGATTCTGCTGTGACCTGTGACCAAGCTGTTATTAGAAGGCTCCAGATTCGATGATATTCAGAGCGGCTGGTCCGACGAGGACCACGAGTAGTGCAGGGAAAATGAAAAGGATCAGCGGAGCCATTAATTTCACGGCGCACTGGGCCGCTCTTGCTTCCGCTGCTTGTCTTCTCTTCATGCGGAGTGACTCAGCTTGATTGCGCAGGGCGGAGGCAATGCTAGTGCCAAAACGTTCAGCTTGATTGATCATGGCTACAACAGCGCGAACCTCGTCCACCATTGTGCGGCTACTGAGGTTGTCGAGTGCTTCACTCCGAGGAATACCCATTTGGGTCTCGAGAATGGCGATCTGGAGTTCTTCGCTTAGTTCAGGGTGGACGCTCCGAAGTTCGTCGCTGACTCTTTGAATTGCGGCGTCGAGCCCGAGTCCGGCTTCCACAGCGACGACCATTAGATCGAGTGTATCGGCAAGGCCGTGTTTGACTTTTTCCTGTCTTTTAGCGGCCACTGAGCCTAGCCAAAGGTTTGGTGCAAGCAGGCCCACCGCAGCGCAGAAAAGGGCTACGCCAGTAGTATCTACGGTGTTGTAGCCTTTGGCGAGGGAATAGAGAATTCCAGCCAGAAGACCAAGTATGGCGATGATCGTCTTGCTGGCGAGAAAAAGTGTGGATGCATTGTCTTTTCGCATTCCAGCGCTACAGAGTTTCTGTCGCAGTCGGGACATTTCCGCCGAGTCTTTTGGCATAACCGGCTTGACAGCGATGGGGGCGACTCGCTGGACGACTCTTTTGGTGACGGAGTTTCTATGCGCTTTCTGGCGGAGATCAGCGACTTCATCGCGTGCTTTTCCGCCAGCCATTCGACGTCGGACTCTGTCTTGCTTCTCCTCCTTCTGAGGCATCAGCGCGTAGACGATGAGGGCGACACTGACGACGACGAGAACAGGTATGAAGTAGATTATCATAAGGTGTTTCCTTAATAAGCTAATCTGTCATCCGTAGTGCCAGGGCCAAGTGTCACACTTTTATGTTTACGATCCACCTGATCATTGCAAGTCCCATAAGCATCATTCCGGAGGCGACCGCCAGCAGTATTTTTCCCCAGGGGTGAGTCCAGAGGATGGAGATATACTCGTAGTTGAGTTTCATGCAGGCAAGGAAGACAAATATGGGAAGTCCAAAGAGCACCCATCCTGACAATCTTCCCTCTGCGGTGAGTCCTCGGACAACGCCTGCCAGTTCGATTCGCCCTCTGATGACAGTGCCGATCTTTTCAAGGATTTCAGCAAGGTCACCACCTGTTGTTCTCTGTATTAGTACGGCAGTGACGAACATTCTAACGTCAAGAGCGTCGATTCTGTCAGCCATCGCCAGGAGAGCGTCCTCCATCTTTATGCCAAGGTTCTGTTCGTGAAAGACACGACCGAACTCTGTGCTGATGGGGTCGGGCATCTGTTCGTGGATAAGGTGAATGGCGCTAGCCAGCGAGTGTCCGGCGCGGAGGGCCTGCGACATTAGTTCGAAGACATCTGGTAGTTGGTAAATCAATTTCTTGATGCGTCTCTTTCGTCGCATAGAGACGAAAACGAATGGAGTCCCGATTGTGCATAATCCGCAGGCGAAGGCTGCGAGGATGTTGAAATTGAGGAGTATTAGTATTGAGGCAAGAACGGCTCCTGCTGCAGAGAGGTTGGCGACCAGTTTGGGTGCGGACCAGGGCAAAGCGGCTTGCTCGAGCATAACCTGTAGCTTGGGCATGAAGGACAGTTTGCCGAAGGTCGACTGGATCATGCTGCCGACTTCCTCGCTGGTGAGGTGGTCTATCTTGAGGATCGAGGGATCCTTGATCGCGGTTGACGATTGTTTGTCGCCGCGTAACCGATCGAGGACTTTCTTTCTTTGGCCCTTTCTAGATTCCACGACAATCTGGAATATGCCGTAGCTCAGCAGTATCGAGCCTGCAAGAGGCAGGATTATCTGGAGCACGTTGACTGCAGCCAGTGAATGCATATACATCATGGAATCACCACCTTGTTAATCCTCAGCGGATTAGGTTTACTCAGCATCATCGCGCACAAGGACCTTTCTTTCGAAGATGCTAGTATCAACGTTGCATCCGGATGCTTGGAGACGGTCGAGGAATCCAGGTCTCAAGCCTGTTGACACGATTTGTCCATAGGCTTTTCCGTCTGGTCGCACACCAAGCTGCTCGAACTTGAATATGTCCTGCATGGTTATGATTTCCCCCTCCATGCCTTGAATCTCTGTCACGCTGGTTATTTTACGTAGTCCGCCGGGAAGCCTCTGAGCCTGCACGAGCAGGTGAATGGCGGAAGCGAACTGTTGTCGGATAGCCTTAACAGGAAGATCGAATCCGGACATCATGACCATTGTCTCCACACGTTGAACGGCGTCTCGGGCGCTGTTGGCGTGGATGGTAGTGAGTGAGCCGTCGTGTCCGGTGTTCATGGCCTGAAGCATATCGAGGGTTTCACCGCCACGGCACTCGCCGACAACTATGCGATCAGGCCTCATACGTAGGCTATTGATCAGAAGGTCGCGAATGGCGATCTGCCCCTTGCCTTCCACGTTAGGCGGACGCGATTCGAGGCGTACGACGTGCGGTTGACGGAGGCGGAGCTCTGCCGCATCCTCGATCGTAACGATCCGGTCTCCTTCTGGAATGAATGAGGAGAGGTTATTAAGTAGTGTGGTTTTTCCTGATCCTGTACCACCAAGGATGATGATATTCAGGTGTGCGATAACGCAGGCTTGCAGAAAATCTCGTATCTCCGCGCAGCAGGATTTGAAGCGAATGTAGTCATCCCACGTGAGAGGGTCTGCTCCGAATCGCCGGATAGACATGCTGGCTCCATCTAGCGCGAGCGGAGGAATGACAGCATTAACACGAGAGCCGTCCGGGAGACGGGCGTCAACCATCGGCGAAGTTTCATCGCAGCGTCGTCCAACCTGGCTGACGATTTTATCGATGACGTGCATGAGATGGCCGTTGTCGCGGAATTTGACATCTGTCAAGGAAACTTGTCCGCCGCGTTCAACGTAAATCTGCTTGGGGCCGTTGATGAGAATATCGCTTATGGTGTCGTCGCTGAGGAGGATCTCCAGAGGCCCGAGTCCGAAAGTTTCGTCGAGCACTTCGTTTATAAGTCGTTGCTTCTCGTTGTAGTTGAGAAGAGTATCCTCCTGTTCGCACAGGTTTTCCACTACCTCACGTACTTGTGTACGCAATTCGTGTTCATCGCCGGCTAGGCGAGTCATGTCGATCTGGTCGACGAGCTTGCGGTGAAGTCTCTGTTTGAGGATGTTGAACTGCTCGGCCTTCTCGTCTCCCATCACGGTAGGCGTTCGCGGCTTGGTTGGTGAAGACGTCTCCGGTTTCTTCTCAACCTTGGGCGGTGCCGGCGGCAATTGAACGGTTTTTCTGGTTCCAAACACCTTCTTGATCTCCAATGTTCCAGCTCGCGTTGGCGAGAGGTTTTCTTGCACGGGCAAGATTATTGGGTTTATACAACCTAGAATATTCTGCCTAGCAAACCACCTTTCTTGTGTTCACTTTCCTGTTGAGTGTTGGCGCCGGCTCCGGCGATGCGTGCCGCAACGTCCTTGATCGAGAGGCGAACCTTGCTCTTGGGAGCGCTTGCCGACAGCGGTTCGCCAACATTGATGGCGCCGTTGACCGTCGCCCAGTCATCGGGCACTTCTCCGAATATCTCCAAATTGAGAGTGGAGGAGACATCTTCGATAGAGACTCCGACGCCTTCGCAGCCTACGCGGTTGCAGATGAGTTTCATGCGATCGAGGTTGAAGCCGACTCTCTTCATCCCATCGAGCATGCGATGCACGCTGCGGACGGTTGGCACCACCAACTGTAGTACGAGGAGATTTAGATCGGCGATGTCTAAAACCGCCTTGGTGCCGTAGTCGAATCGAGTCGGACCGTCAACGATGACGAAATCGTTCATTGTGGTCAGGGCGGTCAGCACTCCAACGCAATGGGCGGCGGTGATGTTGTCGGCTTGCTCAAAGTGCAGTGGCCTGCTCAGTATTTGCAGTCCTGATGGGTGTTTCATCAAGGCGCGTTCGATCATTTGCTGATCTAGCTGTCCCGGGCTGTCGCATAGGTCGGCTATCGTATAGGTCGGGTCGACGTCCAGGTGGGTGGCCACTTGTCCGAAGCGGTGATCGAGGTCGACTATGGTGACTTTTCCCGGAGTCAGTTCGTTGAGCTCCGTTGCCAGATTGACAGATAGGCAAGTAGCTCCCACGCCGCCGGCGCCGCCGATTACAGTGATTAGCGATCCCGGCTCTCCGGTTTGTGAGCCTCTCTCAGACACTTTACCCAGGGCCTGATGAAGTACGGCGTTTTCTATCGGTTTTGTGAGGAACTCGCGAACCCCATGTCGCATTGCGGCGAGAATGAGCTGTCCGTCAGTTGACTCCGATATTGCGAAAACCGAGATGTTCGTGCTACTGGCAATATCGCCGACGATCGGCAGTACTACCTCGGGGATGGGGTCGAGGTTCGCTACGAGGAGGTCACACGGGAATCTTTCAACGGCCTGAGGTAGAAGGGATGGTTCATCGACCTCAGCGACTATCTTAAGCCCCTTGAAGCCGAGAAGAGCAGCGCGCAGTTCAGCACCGTATGTCTCGTCGGAATTGAAGACGACGACTCGAACGGTGGCCATTTAGATCTCCCCAAGCACGCAAGGACCTTCCGCAGAAGACCTTGCGTTGTTATCCCTATTCCGACCTGATTGACACTAGACCACCTTGGTCCGGCATCGTCGCAGAGTGCATCGGCAGGAGACGCCGTGTGCGTTTGGGCTATGCGTCTCCTGATAGCGGCTGCTGCCTTTCACCCTTTATGGGTTGTCACTGCGCCGGCAGCTTCTCTAGGTTCAATATCGGTCAAATACGGCTGTGGTTTCGTATCCATGTGGTATGGGGACGTTTTGCCTTTGGGACCGATAAGGGCATACTTATTGGGCAACCATGTCGGTTCTTGTCGGTGGTGATTGTTGAGAACGCACAACGGCCGGCGCTTGCGAGAGCGTCGGCCGTTGGTCCGTATAAACCACAATTGAAGGAGGCTGTCTGACTCTTGTCTATTTGATCAACTCAACAGGACGCGTTCCACCTAGCGAGGCAAAGATGGTTCGCAACTGCGCGCTGTACTCATCAATGGAGCCGGAAGCTTGGAAGTGGCTGCCTCCACCGATCGAGGCAATATCGTCCATAAGATCCGTGTCGGCTCCGGCTCCCACGCTGACGGTGAAGATGTTCATACCCAGGTCAGCGGCGGCTTGTGCGCGGTTCAGTGCCCAAGCGCGAGCGCTGGCAAGGATGTAGCTATTGGTAGTGCTCGCCTGATGGTTCTCGTTGGTATTGGCATTGCCATCGGTTAGCAGGAAGATAACCTTGCGGGAGACATCTCGCGCCAGATCCGGGCGTCCTTCGGAGGAATCGTTCGTCAGGGTATAGATTGCTTCCTGAATTCCGTCTCCGATATTGGTGTAGCCGTCGTAGTGTCCACCCTGCATGGAGTCCATCTTTGGCACAATAGTGTCGTAGTCGGAGGTGCCGTCGATCAGGTCTTCGAGGTGGCGGCCATAGCGGTCGTAGCCTTCCAGAGATACGAGATCGTTGGTATCCAATTCGACGAGCATGTCGATCAACTCCCTGACGGCATCCTTCACAGCTTGCATGGGCTGAACCGGGCAGTCGGCAAGTTCGGGAGTCTGGCTGTGGCTGGGCTTGTTCTCGAGAATGTAGTTGAGAACCGTCTTTATGCCGTAGCGATAGCGCAGGCGGGAGTCGCCGTTTCTATCGGGGTAGCTGGTTGAGTACTCACGAGTCATGTAACTGTTGTTGCGCACGTAGTCTATGTAGTTGCTCCAGCTTCCGCTGTCGAACGGATAGTCTAGTTCCTGCCACAGTTCGTTGGAATCAATGTAGTCGTCACCGTCACCAGGCCCGCCATTGAATTTGCTGTCTCGGTTGTTGAACTCATCCTTCATCTTGCTGCGCCATCCGGATAGTCCCAGCATGATTTGGACGCGACGGTTGTAATGGCTTGAGCTGTTATCGTATTGGCTACTTAGGATCGCCTCTCGCTCGCTCTCCGTATAACCGGCCTGGGTGAGGTTTTCGATTACATCGGGATCGGTGGTGTCCTGATATCGCGGAATGTAGTAGAGGCCTATATCAGCCGTGGGGTCGTATTCGCTGGCCTCGGTCACGTCGTTGTAGACGATCTCACTTCCGTAGGCGGTCATCCATCCCCAACGGGGGCCATGGTCTTCGGAGTCGTTGAAGGGCTCTGCTCCAGGATTGGGATTGCCACCTGCATTGGCAGGGCTTCCCGGACCGGTTCCCGGTTGGTCGTTCTCGTTGTTTGGATTGCCAGGAGGCGGCGGGTCAAGTCCGTTTCCGACACCAGCATTGCCCTTGGGAATAGGAAGAGCTGCCCAGACATCAAACATATTGATTTGCGTGAGAGTCAGGTGGCGCAGTTCGCTGTCATCAGTGTGAGACGCAGAGAGGTCTGCAACGATGGCAATATCTCGTGGAACCATCATGGCGATGGCCTCTGCTCCCATTTCAGCGGTATCGTAGCCGAAGAACCTGGCGAAGTAGAGGCTAAGGGGGCCGTTCTGAGTCTCCTCGGCCAATCTGATTCGCACGCGAACGGCGTCCGGATAGACGAAGGATGGCGTGAAGTCGTAACTCTGCGTGGACTCGTTGTAGTCCGCTCTGCCAACGACTATGTCATTCGATTCGGCGACCAGTCGCTGTTTTCCAAAGACCATGTTATCGGCAATGTATTGCTGTGCCTCGATGACGGCCAGCTGAGCTGGATTGCCCTCATCGTAGGCTGACAGCTTGGCGGCAGCGGCTAGTGCGGCCGCATCAGCGGTTCGTTGTAGGTCAGCTTTCGCGTTGTACATGGCACCGATGTCGACGGTCAGGGCCGCGACCCCGATTATTACCGTCATCATGATGGCGGCCATCACAGCGACAGCACCCTTGCGTCGATAGCGTCGGGTGTTACTGTTGCCTTTCACAGTCCTCGTAAGCATTGGTCTCTCCTCCCCCAGCGTCAAAGAGTACGGGTCTCCCTCAGCGCTGCAGCCAGGAGCGTAGCAGCGTTGATTTGAAGACTTATTGAAACAGGGACTGCCGGCCTGGGCAGAATGTGGGTTTTGGCACAGGAAGCTATCGACCATTCTGAAGCCGTCAGCTTCCCGTTATTGGCACCGTATGGTCACTATATTGGCAGGCTGTCTATACAGACCTCTCAGCGCAGCTTCTGCCTACTTCAACTTCAAAGCATACAATTCAGATTGCGGATTAGCCTACAATTCAGAGTTTTTCTGGCTATGTGCCCTTCAGGTTGCCGGAGCAGGTGTTTTACGGGACACATCGTGGCGTGTATGTGGAGTAGCAGCCGCACCTACGAGGAGTAGAATGCGGCTGTTAACAGTGTTTTGCTCTCGTACGGAAAACCGGTAGTGTTAGAGGTCCTCAGGCTTGGAGTATCCCCACGGGCCGTGCAGTGATAACTCGTTTGGCTGGCTCTTCAGGGGGGCGACCTTCGTCTTGACTCCGGTTCGGAACGATCCAGAGGGATCATCGTTCTCGTCCGGTTTCTTCTGGCTTTCAAGCAATCCGAGCGCGTATAGTTCGTAATCATTTGGAGCCACAAAGTCTTGCCCCGGAACCTTCGGTACTTGGTGTGGATCCATTGGTGCGACTATCTCTGGTGTGACGAGAATAACCAGCTCGCTTTGGCTTTTCCTGTATTCCACAGAGCGGAATAGTGCGCCCAGTACTGGTACTTCCCCTAGCCCTGGTATGCGGTTGGCTATTCCACGCACCTGGCTACTCAGCAGTCCAGCAACAGCGAGCGTCTGGCCACTTCCTATTTCCACAGTGCTTTCCATGCGTCTTTGCGTGAGACCGGGTACTACGGTTCCTTGAATCTGAATGGCTGTGGAGAAGTCAGTTTCCGAAACCTCGGGAGCGATCTGCAGGCGTATTTTTCGTCTTGCAAGAACCTCTGGCGTGAAGTTCATGCGGACACCGAACTCACGGAATTCAATGGTGATTGCGCCTGACGATGAGCCGGACTGCGGGACCGGAATAGGAAATTCTCCACCTGCGAGGAATGACGCCGTTTCGCCGCTGAGAGCCACGAGGTTTGGCTCGGCAAGTACTTTGAGAAGAGAGTTGTCCGCCATAGCATTGATGAGGACTTCCATCTGTACTCTTGGAAATCCTAGAGTAAGTGTGGAGAGGGGGGCGGCGATCGATTCTGTGAGAAACGGCACTGTTGATGTTGCGTTGATGCCTCCAGATGGTGCAATACTAAGTGGGCTGACCCCATTAGCTCGACTTATGGCGAAAGCATCCTGGAAGTTATCTCCGGCAAGAAAGCCGCTTATCCCCAGGCTCTTAGTGGCGCTGCGATTCACTTCCGCCACAGTGCATCGGAGCAGCACTTGTTGTTGGCCGGATACCATCAGATGGTTCTGGATGTAGTCCTCAGGATTGGTTATGGAGCCGGGCAAGAACAGACCGGCAAGATTGACCATTTGCTCTGCAACAGTTGCTCCACTAACTGTACCTGTAAGCACTATGTTTCCACGCACCGTGGTCGCTTTGACATTTGAACGAGGGTCTATTTCAAGGAGCTTCTCATTGAGTGCCCTTACGTCAAGATCAACTGTTATCTCAACGAATTGCCTGTTGCCTGATGCGGACCAGAGCATCAGCTGAGTTGTTCCATAGCTGACACCGATTACCATGAGTTGAGTGTCGGCAATGGATTCCACACGAGCGATCGACGAGTCGACCATCTGTACTCGTTGCATCGGCTCTGAGACTTCAAGGATTACGTTGCCGCTAAGTGGCACGGTAAGCCGGGTGGCGTTTAGAGGCGTTGCGCGCACATTGATGGTAAACTCGTCGCCCAGTGCACAGCTTCCTTGCTTTGTGATTGCTGAAAAAGGCAATACCAGCATGGCAAGCACGATAGCTGCGGCCTGTCCGTGCAATCTGTGGTTCTTCTTCTTGTCTGACCCGGTTCTTGGGTTACCGGCGAACGTGTCTTCCTTGACTATGTGAATCATTCTTCGGTTACCTCTGTGGCATCATCTTCGTTATTGTCGAATTCGTATTTCGATACAGGTTTGGCATTCCCTGATACTGTATTGCTTCGGAAGGAGGAGTTTTTTCCTTTGCGTTGAGTGTCTCCTCCCATCCGGCTGCCGTTGCTGTAGGTTATTTCCTCGATGTTGGAATCCGAACCATCTGGCTTTTGGTTGATGACCCAGACGGTTGAAGTACGAGCAGCGGGAGTGGGTTGGGGTTCGTCCCGCAAGGTCGCTACTTGTGGCTCCGGCTGCTGCGACAGTCCTTGGGCCCATGCGGCGAACACGGTGCCGAAGATGGACGCGTTCATCTTGCCCTCTGCGTTGGTCATTCTGTTGTCATCGGGGCCGCGCAACGTCAGAGAGATTTTGCCGCGGGCCTGTGCTTCATGAAGAGTCGTTGCTTGGTCAGTTTTGACCAGCAGCGTTACCGTTTTTGCCGGTCCAGCGCCGCCGCTTTCATCGTCTGCCTCTCGAGTTCCCAATTGCTGCCCAACTGCACCAACTTGAATCTGCTGCAGAATGATTTTGCTGGCATACTTCTTTTCTCGTCCCTCTCCTCTTTCTTGAGATATGGCAAGCACGTCCACCCAATCGCCTGGCTTGAGCAGATAGCCGACACTGGACGATTCGTCGATCTTGACGGAGATACCTCGGTATCCGGGCTTGAGAAGTGCATTGAGCCCAGGAGGAGTGCCCAATGGCGCGAGCATTGAGGGCAGAATCGGCGAACCTGCAGCGATGGATTTCTTCGTTACTCTGCCAATCAGGTCGTCCCCATTGCGAATGCAGTCTGCAGGAAGAAGAGGCGTTTGCGGAGTCTCAATGGAGGTGAACATTTCCTGCGTGATCGGTACGGTTATCGGTATGTCCTGCTTGGCCACCAATGCCTTGACGATGTTGACGGGTTTTACCGAACCCTTTGCCTGTTTGACCGTTTCAAGGGTGTACTTAATTGCGACAACACCTACAACCAATCCAATCGCCAGCGGGATGACGGCTTTGCTTTTCATGACAGCTCCCTCGCCCGGTTACATGTGCCAGGCATGTTGCAATCTAGCGAGAACAAGTCAGCTTCTTCTTCGAACTCCGGACATCCAGAGGCCGACCAATCCGTTTATCGGAAGGTTTTGGGTGGTATCGGACCATATCGCCAGAAATGTTTTACCTGGCAGGGGCTCCAGCATGCCGATACGCGGCAAGTCGCCCTACGGATGGTCTCAGCGGTCTGCTTATAGGACGTGTCGTGTCATGGCGCACTTTTTTTTCCTACAAGACGCATTGGTAGGCGGATCGGCTGAATGTTGCCGGCAGGTGTGCGTGTGCTCCTTACCGGCCTGCTGTCGGCTCACAGCGCTTCTCTTTGGGCGGCACAGCTCGGGGCTGCTGGAGTAGCGCAGCCGCCTACGCTGGCACGTGCGGAACTCTGCTTCTAGAAGAACCTGAAGCGGCTCGCTATCCCTCTTTTCTCATGGCACACTCGCCGACAATGTCATCGATAGCAAGATCAAGCATGCCGGTAAGGGAAACCTCGTTGTAGGGCACGGTAACTCTTATCGTGACCTGGGGATTAGCGGGCGTATCTGGAGTTATGACATAGGAGAAGGGTACGCCTGCAGAGTTCATTATCGCAGTTATTCGCGCTACGACAGGTCCCTCTGCATCCTGAGGATCTTGAGTTGATTGCAGTACGGCAATCCGGCATGCTTCTCTGGCCGCCTCTTGAGCACTCAGTCTGATGGTGAAGATTCTTCCGAACTCGACTATGCCGAAGAGCATGAGCAACATGATCGGCAAGACTATCGCGAATTCAATGGCAGCCGCACCGCGCTTGCGCGCGGTGCGTGCCGCTCTCAATACACGGTCAAACGGTTTGTTTCGCATCACAATACCCACCAATTAGTTACATGACCCAGTAATACGACCAGCGATCCTGCAGTTAGCGGAACGCCGTAGGGAAGCAACATTGAGGTATCACCAAAGCTCCTCGCAGAACCGAAATCGCTGAAGCGCGTTTCCTTGGATTGCAGCTTTAGCCAGATGATATTCATGTTGGCTAGCGCGTGCTGAAGGCGACCGGTGGCAACGGTCATGATTATGGCTGCCGCGCCGCCTATGATTGCACCTAGCCCGAAACCCAGAAAGGTCATCCATGGACCGAACCATACTCCGATGGCGGCCATTAGTTTAACATCTCCGCCGCCCATGGCATGCATGAGCCAAGGAACGATCAGAAGACCGAAACCGAGAAGCATTCCTTGTAGGCCCGCGTACATCCCCTCAAACCCGAAGAAGTACGCCTGCGCAATGAAACCTGCAACTATTATTGACGCATTCAGCCAATTGGGAATCATGTGCTTCGCGTAATCAATCCATGATGCGTAAAGCACTCCCGGTACCATTACAAATAGAGTGACTAACCAGAAAGGCTCCATATTATTGATCCTCGGGAAGAAGCGGTAGTTTGGAAATCCAGCATCAGAGTAAATGCGTATTCACGATCCTGATGCAACACCTGACGCCTTCCTGCCCCTCCGGTTTTTCAGGTGCTATATGTGAGGGAGTGGACGCCAGCTCTCTCGACCGGCGACCACTCCCTTCCCTACTGCCTGCGAATAGATCGCTCGTTACGCACTAACTGGCGGCGTTAATCTCCGAGACCTGGTCACCCATCTCCGAGAACTTGGCGGACAGCGCATCTTCAAAGACACCTGCTCCGGCAATCAGACCCAGTGCAACCACGGCTACCATAACGGCATACTCAGTTGCGGTAGGACCACTCTCGTCACTAAGAAACGCCTTTGCACGATCTACGATCTTCATCCCAATATCTCCCTTGGCAGACTAGTTGTCGGGGCTTACCCGACGAATAAGTTTAGTGCACCACTCATCCGTCAACTGATGCACACGGTGTCCACCCGAACCTCCAAGGGTCTAGGTATGTGCGGTCGGCAATCCGTGCCTAGTAGAATACGCCTCTGAGGCAAAAAGCAATTGATTTGCTTTGCCAATCTCGGAAACCGCAGGTGCTGTATACCGTTCCCCAATTACAAACCACCTACATGCCTCCGTTGAATGGCAGTCAACGCGTTGGCATCACAAAGATATGAAACAAATCCCCCACACGCAAATGGGATATGAAAAATAACTGAGTCCATCGGCCATTTAGATTGCGGTCGGCTGTTCCGGCCCCAACATCTTGACGATATGGCGTATTGAACACACGCGTCCTACGCCGCTCACGTCCAATAACGTCTGAATCACTCGCAGCTTATTGCCGCATGAGGGTATGCCGTTAACAGGATTGTTGGGGGCTGATTCGACGGTCAGCCGCGGACTAGGTTCCTTTATGCGAACAGATAGAATGGTGAATAGACTTATACGGACTTCTAAGTTACCAGATTCAGGGCATGCAGAAGCGGGCAATTGGATTGACCGCTATCTGCGGGTGTCACCAGCTGATGTGCTTTTCCTTGTCGCCCTGATCATTCTTTTGAAGGCTGGCTCGACTCGCTTTTTCAATGATCCGGGCACTGGCTGGCACCTGGTGACTGGAGACTCGATCATCAACTCCGGCCAGGTTCCGGTAAGAGATTCATTCAGCTTCACACGACTGGATTCACCGTGGGTGGAAACGCAGTGGCTGGCGGATGTTGTAATGTCTCTGTTGGTCAATATCGGCGGGTATGCCCTTGTAGCGCTTGTCGTAGCCACGGTGTTGGCTGGCCTATACCGTTGGGTTTATCAGGCACAAGTGACTTGTGGATCACCGCCTCCGGTTGCCTTGGCAATAACACTGTGCGCTGCCTATGCAGCATGTGGCCACTTCCTTGCACGCCCGTTGATTGCAACATCTGTCGGAGTGCCGCTGTGCTTCTGGTGGAGCACACAATACGCTCGCGGTTTGATTCGTTTGGGCAAGCTCTGGCTTCTTGTTCCAATCTCCGCCATCTGGTGCAATTTGCATCCTGGTGTTCTGGGCGGAATTGTCACAGTGGGTATCTGTGCTGTCGTGCTTGCGGCTCAGGCGTGGCTTAATCGAAAGAGGGACACCGGCGCGGCCATTCGCAGGAGGGCCGTCACGCTTGCTCTTGTTACGTTCGGTATGGGATGCGCAACCTTGGCCAATCCATACGGACTGGCTTGGCACAAGTGGGTGTTGTCACTCATGAGCATGGATATGTCGCAGTTTGTGAAGGAGTGGATGCCTCCAGATTTAGCGGCTACGGATACTAAGGCGGCTATCATCCTAGTTCTTGTAGCTGTGGTCGGGATCCTTCTACGCAGAGGGCGGACGACAGTGGCGGAAGCACTAGCCATCCTGTTTTGGCTGGCGCAGGCACCGGGCAGTTACCGCCATTTGCCCTTGCTGGCTACTATTCTGGCGATTCAGTTGGGGAGAATCTGCGGCCATCGTTACCTTCCCTTGTCAACATCTATTGGTGCGTCAAAAGGGGAGTTGGTTTGGCTGGATATTCGCCGAGTATCTCTTACTCGATCCGGCAGATTGTCTGGCGCCGTTGTTGTGATCCTGGTTCTCGCTCTTGTCGCCCAGGCACGGCCAGTCAGCGTTTTGGCGGGAGAGGCGGTTGGACCATCAACAACAAAGTACTCCATCGGTGCTTTGGAGTATTTGAGAAAATACCCGCCACAAGGACGACTGTTCAATGAAGTACACTATGGGGGAACGCTTATACGTGAATGTCCGGATGTTCCTGTGTTTATCGATGATCGGTTTGGACTATACGGTGAGCAGTTTATCACTAGTTACATAGCGGCTGTACGGCAACCCGCGAGGGGAGCTCAGCAACTTCTGAACGAATGGGGGATTACCGACGCTCTGTTGACTCCTTCGGCTCCACTTGCTGAATGGTTGTCGGGCCGGGATGGCTGGCAGAAAGTATACCAAGACGGCGTTGCCGTCATCTTCACTCGTCGTTCATCGATTAGTATCGAGCAGGCTACCGTACGTTGAAGTACTTTGCCTCCGGATGGTGGCAAACCATGGCTGTGGTGGTTTGCTCCGGTTCGAGCTGAAACTCATCGCTGATGCTCACGCCAATCTGCTCTGGCTTCAGGAGAGGCCAAAGCTTGAGTTGGTCCTCCAGCCGTGGGCATGCCGGGTATCCGAAGCTGTAGCGGCTGCCCTGGTATTTCTGCCTGAGCAGCAGATCAACATCGGTAGCATCTTTGTCTGCGATGCGTAGCTCATTGCGAATATGCTTGTGGAGATATTCAGCAAAAGCTTCGGCTGCTTCCACACTCAACCCATGCAAATGCAAGTAGTCACGATACCTGTCCTCCTTGAACAGTTGCCTCTCTGTGCGGCTTGCCGTGTGACCGATTGTTACAACAGTAAACGCCACGACGTCCATTTCACCGCTATCTACCGGGCGGAAGAAATCACTTAAACACCAGAAGGGATCCTTGCGCTGACGAGGGAAATCAAAGCAAATGATTTCTCGAGAGTGGTCTTCAGGATCAAAGATGAGCAAGGAATCTCCATCGGACATGCATGGCCAATATCCGTAGATTGCCTTTGGTGTCAGAATGTCATTTGCTTCGCAGTCATCGACAAGTTCATTGTAGATAGGACGAACTTCATCTTCGATGAACTGCTCGTATTCCGCACCGGCCAGCCCTTGTTTGTGATACTGCCATTGTATGTTGAAGAGCATGCGCTCGTTAAGATAGACAAGGATGTCCCGCAATGTCACATGCTCAACACGCCGAGTGCCCCAGAAGGGTGGTTTGGGGATGGGGTTATTTCGAGCAATGGCTGATCTTGCCGGAGTCGGCAAGGATGTTTCGCTGTTAATCCTTCTCTGGGCTGGCTGCTTTGTTACTTTTTTACCTACGGGCTCTGTACGGCCGGACGCAATCCGATCCATGATATGCAGCCCCTCAAATGCATCTCGAGCGTAGAAGACTGGGCCTGCGTACAGTGGAGCGATTTCCTCCTCAACGAATTTCCTGGTCAGTGCTGCTCCGCCCAGGATAATAGGGGTGGTTACCCCTCTTTCCTTCAATACGGCGACGTTCTCACGCATGACTACTGTTGATTTTACGAGTAGGCCGCTCATGCCTATGGCGTCTGCCTGATGCTCCTCCCACGCGTCTGCGATTGTGCTGATCGGTTGCTTGATTCCCAGATTGTATACCTCGTAGCCGTTGTTAGTGAGTATTATATCTACAAGGTTTTTGCCAATATCATGAACGTCTCCGCGCACGGTGGCTATTACGATCCTGCCTTTTGTTTCAGTCTCAGTCTTATCCATGAATGGTTGGAGAAAGCTTACCGCAGCCTTCATCGTCTCAGCGGACTGCAGTACGAACGGCAATTGCATCTGTCCCGCGCCGAATAAATCACCAACAGTTTTCATCCCGTCGAGCAGAAAATCGTTGATAATTTCCAATGGTGGAGCGGTTGACATTGCCAACGTTAGATCGTCGTCCATGTTGACTCGGTCGCCCTCTATGATGCGTAGTTTGAGTCGGTCCTCCACCTTCTTGGGTTTTTCAGATTCGGTTTCCGATGTTTCCTTTGGAACTGAGAACAGCTCGATAAACTTGGTGAGCGGATCGTATCCACCCTCTCTTCTATCGAATACTAGATCTTCAGCCGTACGCCTCTGCTCTTCGTCGATTCTGTACAAAGGGACAATGTGGGAGGGATGTACTATTGCACAGTCCAGACCAGCTTCCCTGCTGTAGTGTAGGAATGCACTGTTGAGTATCTTTCTTCCTGCAGGAAGCAGGCCGAAGCTGACGTTGCTGAGGCCTAACAGCATGTGTACTTGAGGGAATCTCTCCTTGATCATGCTGATGGCTTTCATGCTTTCCAGTGCCAAGCGACGATCGTCTTCTTTCCCGGTAGCCAACGTGAAAGTCAGAGTATCGAAGATCAGGTCGGATGGTCTGACGCCGTGGCGGTTCACGACCAAATCGTAGATTCTTTCCGCAACAGCACACTTGTGTTCGGCCGTCTTGGCCATTCCCTCCTCGTCAATCGTAAGAGCAACCAATGCCGCGCCGTATCTTCTGGCCAGCCGGCAGACTGCATCCAATCGCTCCTCGCCTTCTTCCAGGTTAATGGAGTTTACAATGCACTTGCCTCCGGCAACTTGCAGTGCTGCTTCCAGTGCTGCTGATTCTGTGCTGTCAATCATTAATGGTGCGGTTATGTCAGCGGCAAACCGGCTGACGATTTTCCGCATGTCATCAGCTTCATTGCGGCCCACATACGCTGTGCATACGTCAAGTACGTGGCTGCCGCTCTTGACCAGCTCCCGTCCGACTTGAACCATGCCATCAATGTCGTCCGCTGCCAGGAGTTCACGAAATCGCTTCGATCCGTTGGCGTTAGTGCGCTCACCTATAGCCAACACAGAGTTGTCCTGTCGCAGTGTCACCGCTTGGTAAATACTGGAGCACGATGCTTCGAGAAGCGGGGATCTTTGTTTAGGAGCTTGGTCTTCAAGACGATTCGCTACCGCTTGAATATGAGCTGGAGTTGTGCCGCAACACCCTCCAACAATGCTCACTCCGTCCTCCTTGACGAACTCTTCAAGCCAGTTGGCGAATTCCTCATCAGATAATGGAAAAACAGTTTGCCCGTTTATCAGCTCGGGCATTCCGGCGTTTGGCTGAACGATGATCGGTCGTACGCTGTGACGGGAGAGCAGGCGAATATGTTCGCTCATTTCCTTCGGGCCTGTGGCACAGTTGATACCGATTGCCTTAACTTGCGGGTAGGCATCCAATGTTACCAATGCTGCGAGTGTATCCGTGCCGACCAGCATTGTTCCTGTTGTTTCAACCGTTACAGTGCAGAAGATGGGAAGATCGACGCCGCACGTCTCCATCGCGTCGATGCAGGCTACGATTGCACATTTGCTCTGAAGAATGTCTTGGCAGGTCTCAATGAGCAATGCGTCAACTCCGCCCTCGACTAGCCCATACACCTGCTCAGTGTAGCTTTCCGATAGTGCATGCCACGAAACCTGCCCCAGGCTCGGTAGCCTGCTTCCTGGTCCCATTGATCCTATCGCGAAGCGGGGCTTGCGGATCGTTGTGTATTCATCGCATACCCCTCTCGCAATCGTCGCCGCGAGACGATTTAGCTCACGCGTGCGTGAGTCAAGGCCAAAGTCCCTTAGAACCAAGTTGCTTCCGCCAAACGTATTGGTTAGAACAGCGTCACTACCCGCTTCCAGAAACGATGCGTGAACGCCTCGTACGACGTCCGGTCGGGTGGCCACCAGTATCTCATTGCAGTTTTCGTGTCCGTCATAGTCGTCAAGTGACAGATTCTGTGCGTGCAAAGTCGTTCCCATGGCACCGTCCAAGATTAGGACTCTTTCCTTGCACGTTTCTATGATGTTTGCCTGGGGCTTATGTCTGTTCATGATCAACACCAAGTTAGCTGAGCTCATTCATCGTGCGCCCACAACACCCTATCGACAGTTGGGGCAAGTATGCAGTTGCGGACTGCTAATGCAAATCGCTCGGCGCACGCATCTTGACCCCTCGGCACGACGGCAATACAGTCCGCAGCCCGGAGGAAGATCGGCAGCATGACTGATTCACAGGCGCAAAATCGTTCCCCAACAGAGTTATCTGCAGTCAGTGAGCGAAAGCGGTGGAAGACTGTATGGATACTCCTGGGAGCGTTAGGGCCGCTTGGTTACGCTCCCGCGTCCGGGACAGTTGCGGTGGCCGTGGCCGGGATACCTCTCTACCTTCTGCTGGTTACCTATTTGACTCCAACGCAGTATGCCGTTGTGACAATGGTCTTCATACTTGTGGCCATCATCGTTCATCACGTCGGCGACAGGATATTAGGAGAGGCGGACAGTAGAAGACTCGTCTGGGACGAACTTGCTGGGTTTCTGGTGGCGATGTTTCTTGTTCCGGTTGACTGGAAGTACATTGTCATTGGATTTTTCCTGGAGCGTGCCATCGACATCATTAAGGTACCGCCCGCGAACGTAATAGATAGCAGGTGGCACAATGGGGTCGGTGTGGTTCTTGATGATGTTGTAGCTGGTGTTTACTGCTGTTTACTACTGCATCTTGTCGCTCTGTTTTTGTAGTGATGGTGTGGGCCTCTCCACGTGAATGCTCATCCCCGCGGTTTTCACGGTTTGATCATTTTGGACTGGCTGTGCCGGGGGAGAAAAAGAGCCTTGCGATAGAGCAGGTTCTTTCGCAAGGCCCCGGATACATTTCCTTAAGCGTTTTTCGGCTAGAGCAAGCTCTATCCAAGTGTAGCGGCTGAATGTCTGTTTTCTCCGGTAGATTCCGGCGGTTTGACGCTTGGACCTGCAACGCTACAAAGTCTATTGAGCAGAGATCTCAAGGATAGAGTTCCACTCGCCATACTGATTGGTTTCTATGTTGGGGTTGGCTGTGTCGTGTGACCACCGACCGTCTATTACCACTCGGTAACGGTACTTACCGGCCGGCAACTTCATGAGTATTTCAAAGTCGTCGCCAACCCTACTCATCGGTGCCGTGTGAGGCATCCAGTCATTGAAATCGCCGGCAACCTGCGCCTCGCTTACTCCATCGCCGTTCAGCCTGAACAAAACACCTTCAGAGGTCTGCTGGGCACCGTATATCCTCTCGATTTTGCGGTCGATTTCTTCAGGACTGGAAGGCTCCTTTTCAATCTGTCCGGCTGTAGCTTTGTCAGTAGCACATTCGTCGACCTTGTTTTCCTTGTCGCTTCTGTTGCCAAGAAGTTTGGCGGAGGTGGCCAGCAGCTTTTCCGCTTCTACTGCCATTTGCTCTGCTTTCTCCAAGATGACTTCGGTTGGCACAAGCGAAGTTTCAGCCGACAGCACTTCTCTTGCCAGCTTCAGGAAGTCGCGAGCACCCATGCTGTTCGGCGCGAACTCGGTGATGGGCTGTCCGTAACTGGCACCTTCTTTGAGCTTTGTGTTGAAGTTGATGATCGAACTGAAGAGCACGTCATCAAACCTCTTTCGCAACTCAGCCAGAATCTCCCGCGCCAGCTTCGTGCGAATGTCGTATTGGTTTGCCAGGACGCGAACTGTCCGTGGCGAACTAGTTCGTTGGTCGATTTCTTGTATCGTCTGCAGCTGTTGAGTGAGTCCGTGCAATGCAAAATAGCCTGTGTCAACTGGAATGATTACATCTGTGGCCGCACAGAGAGAGTTCCGAGTCAACATGCCGATGTGAGGAGGGCAGTCAATGATCACATAGTCATAGTGACTCGCTACGGATTCCAGGGCATCTGACAGAAGATTCTCATCAGAAACCCTTTCGCCAGTGTGGGCAAGCTCGAAGCGGGACAGGTCCAACCGTGATGGAGCGAGGTCCAGGTTTGGTGCTATCTGCCAGCGGATTCTGTCCAACGCTAACTTCTCACTATCACGTTGACTCAGTAGACAGTCCAGAATACTGAACTCGATTTGCTCTTCCGGAACAGCGAGCCCCAGAGCGCAATGCCCCTGAGGATCCATGTCTACCAGTAGGACTCGTCTTCCTTCACGGGCCAGAGTGGCGGCCAGGTTGATGGCTACGGTGGTCTTGCCACATCCGCCTTTTTGGTTTGCGATTGCGATTGTTCTCATGGTGGTGTGGGGGCTCGTATGCCGTCCATAGCGAGGCGATTACAGTTGACATGTACCCGCGAACCCGCCTCCTGCTGCTCGCCAAGTATCAACGCCCGATAAGTCTCATCCCGTGAGCACATATCGGCTCCCAGCATTGGTAATCTTCAATGTATCTCTAGCAGTACAGTTTGCAAGATTATTATCGGATGTCTTTTCTGCATGTTGCATGTGAAGGTGTTTGCCCTCCCTTGCATACGAGAATTGCGTTTATCAGCCACTTCCTTATGCCGATTGCAATGCGTAGAGTCCGGCACCATCGTGCCTGGTTCGGTAGGTCTCTGCAATTCCTTCAAACGAGGCGGAACCTAGCGAAATGTACAGCAATCAGTTGAGTGAATCGAAATGCATTCGTTAGTGAACAGAACACACGCTCTTGGTGCAGTTGCGATTGGCATTCTTGGCTTGTCGTGTACTCCAATACTGACAGACCTGTCAAATAGCCAGGAATCACAGATGGCCTTCCGTGTGGAAAACGCAACCGCTAGCGCAGTAGATGTGGTCGTGGAGGTACTTGACAGCGACGGAAATCTCATCGATACAAGCATCGAAGCAATCGACATTCCCGTTGTCACCATCACAACCGACAATGTGAGTTATTCAACACTAACACCGATCGGAGCGGCAGCAGCACAATTGCAGCAAGACGAAACCATGGGTGACTCGGAATACGATTGGAGTGCTGCCAAGGCGTCCGTTCGCGTTCCCGGGTTCGCCATCAGCGAGGGAATCTTGTCCTGTGGGGCTATTGTTAAGGTGACGGCTTCTGTTGATGACGATGAATCTCCGGTGCTTTTTTCGGGAGAGGGAACGGGGACGCCCGGCTTTGACGCAGGAAGCGTGGGGGCTGAGGGGGAACGGTTTCTTGTCATAGGTGAGGACATAACCTGCGGACAGAACGTTGTCATTCGAATCGGGGCGGACAGCTCAACTGGAACGACTGGGGTTAGCTCCACAGCGACAGGAATGTTGGCAGTGGTTGACGAAGGTGAATCATCACCCTTCGATCCCATTGATACACCTGGCTCTGGCACAGGCCAAAGCGATACCACCATCACCGTGAAGGTCGACAATCAGGCCTCGATCATTGCAGACCTGAGCATGGTGATATCTGCTTCCGCCGGAGACCAGACCTACTCCACCAGTGTTCCTCCTGATGAGGTAACAGAGGGTGCATTTTCCTGTGGTACGCAGCTAACATTTTCCGCTACATTTCCCAACACTGATCGCCCGCCCGACCAACAGCCCAGTGATGAGTATCCTGACGCGACCATCTTGCTGACAGGAGATGGCACAGGAGCTCTTGGCTTCGATGAGTCGAGCATATCTGCAGATGGAGAGCGCATACTTGTCTTTGGCACGCACGTTGATTGCGGTGACACTGTGTCTGTCACAATCCTTGATGACAGTGCTGTCATGACACCCAATGGGTTCAATGGCGTAGCTACAGGATCCGGTGTCGTTCAAGTCGGTAGCAATGGCACAGTCCCTCAACCTGGAGATGAGGGAGATCCCGATATGACTATTGTGGTCTACAATGAGACCAGCCAGTTCATGCGGGTGAATGTCGTGGCCGGAACCGCAAACTTGGGGCAACAACTGGACATCTATGTGCCCGATGACGGATCGTCTGAAGGAGCGCTGAGCTGTGCTGACCGTTACACCGTAACCGCCTACTCGTTGGCCGCTGCGGCCTTGGAGGGATTACAGGATCAGGTTCTTATTGTTCTGACTGGCGATGGCACTGGAACGGCGGGCTTTGATGAAGGTAGTGTCGGTGCGATTGGGCAAAGGGTTCTTGTTAGAGATGTTCACTACGAGTGCGGGAATGCCTTCGAAATCACTATCACCGATCCAGGCGCCGTCGGATACCCCGAGCCTGATCTCCTCAACACCAACGGCGATAAGATCGGCTACGATGACATCAACGGAAACGGCATACAAGATAGCATTCCCGATCAACTTGGCTCAGGTGAAATCGAGGTTGTTGATATCGACTAGAGCTTGCTCTAGGCCAAGTTCATTGTCATCAGGAACTCGGCGTTGGTCTTGCATTTGCTCAACCTGTTCCGCAGTAATTCGACGGCCTCTACCGGGTTCATATCGCTGAGAACTCGTCGCAAACGATAGACAAGCTCCAATTCCTTGGGGTCGAGGAGCAATTCCTCTTTACGGGTGCCACTTGCCCCGATATCGATAGCCGGCCACGTTCGTTTCTCAACCAAACGGCGATCGAGATGTAGTTCTGCGTTTCCCGTGCCTTTGAATTCCTCGAAAATGACCTCATCCATCTTGCTGCCTGTATCAATCAGGGCGGTCCCAATGATGGTGAGCGAGCCTCCCTCCTCGATGTTGCGAGCAGCGCCGAAGAACCTCTTGGGTTTTTGCAGGGCATTTGCATCAACACCACCGGACAGAATCTTTCCGCTATGCGGGATTTCTGTGTTGTGTGCCCGTGCCAGGCGTGTGATGGAGTCGAGCAGGATGACCACATCATGCCCATACTCGACCAGACGTTTTGCCTTCTCTATGACCATCTCGGCAACCTGGACGTGGCGTGAAGCGGGTTCGTCGAATGTGGAGCTTACAACTTCCGCGGTTGTGTTACGCTCCATGTCGGTTACTTCTTCCGGCCTTTCATCTATCAGCAGGACTATCACGTGTGTTTGTGGATGGTTTTTGGCGATTGCCGTCGCCATCTTCTGCATCAATACGGTTTTTCCCGTTCGGGGTGGCGCGACGATCAGCATGCGCTGCCCTTTGCCGATTGGTGTAACCAGGTCGACTATCCTCATGTTCAATTCGTCAGATGTCGTCTCCAGGAAGAAGCGACTATCTGGATGCATTGCCGTAAGATCTTCAAAGTTGGATTTGTCGGCTACCTCATCCGGGGCCGCGTAGTTGATAGCTTCGACACGAAGCAAAGCGAAGTATCGCTCGGATTCCTTTGGTGGTCTGATTTGACCGGCAACAACATGTCCATTTCGCAGCCCAAAACGCCGTATCTGAGACGGGCTGATGTAAATATCATCCGGGCAGGGTAGGTAGTTGTACTCCGGGCTACGCAAGAAACCGAAACCGTCCGGCAGGATTTCAAGCACTCCTTCACCATACATCATTCCTGTTTGATGAATCCGTTGCTTGAGTATCTTGAAGATGAGATCTTGCTTCTTGAGCCCGCTTATCTCTTCAAGTCCTTCCTTCTTGGCTACCTCGTGAAGCTCCGCGATGTTCATCTTCTGCAGCTCTGTAATGTGCACAGTGCCGCGCTTAACCTCTTCGTACTTGGCATGTGTTTCGTCGTCGACAGATCCACCGGAGTCAGATTCCATGGGTGTTGGCTCATCTTTTGGAAGGCCTTCGAGCTTGTTATCTGTTTTGGCCTGGTTGCCGTTCTTGGCAGATGATTTCTTGGCCTCGTCTTCGGCTACTGCAGTAGCTGGCTTGTTGGAACCTTTGGATTTGCCTGCAGGGGCTTTGCGCTTCGCTGTTTTGCCAGAGGATGTCTTAGATGTAGTTTTGCTGCGGCTACCGTTAGTGGCCATCGAATGAGTCTCCAGGGGAATGTAAGTTGTATGGAGTTGTTATTCTGTTTGCTCTATTGAGATTACAAGAATGAATCTCAGGAAATAGTTCCCAACATTAACGACAATTCGGTAGGGTCCTTGAATGCAACTAACAAGATCAGGGTGCCGGTAACGACTATGCGCTGATTATGCCGGTACTTTTCAGGCTCTCTAATAGATTACCAGTAGCGAGGCGCAGCTCGTTGAGATCCGATGAGTTGTTAGCCACCACATAATCGGCTTTCTTACGCTTCTTGTCCAGAGTAATCTGCGACTTTTCTCGGGCAATCCACTCCGACGATTGCCACCCGCGGGTTCTCTGAACACGCGATTTTCTGACCTCGTCCGATGAGTCAACGAACACTATTGCCTCACAATCACGGTCTAAGCCCGCTTCCAGAAGCAGTGGGCTGTCCAAAACAATGAACCTGCAGCGAGCGTCCGATTCATACTGTTCGATCAAACGCAAACGTTCGCAGCACACATGTGGGTGAATCAACTCTTCCAAGCGTCGGCGTTGATTGGCGTCGGAAAAGGCGAGATCCCCTACCTTGCGCCGATCGATTCTCCCGGCCTCATTAAAGACAGAATCTCCCCACCAGGATCGCAATTGCTCAACGATGTCCGACCTGTCCAGGAGGTCGTGAGCCAGTGCATCTGCGTCAATCACTGCCGCTCCGGCCTCTGCCAACATGCGGGCGACGGTGGATTTCCCTGAACCGATGCCCCCTACTAGTCCAATGATAGCCTTGCGCCTCAAAACTCCCATTCCACGATTGCGCCAATGTATGCGCTTTTTGCAGATCCCCGGCAGCCTTCTACACGTTTTGCCTGCTGGGATGACCCATTCACTACCGAAGCAGGAAAACATCCCTAACATCGAACAAGCACGGAAATCCACGCAGAAGGGGATAAGGTTGTTCGACGGGAATCCGGCTGAGGCAGGATGCCTGTGCACGCTACCCACCCGCTATTCCCAATGCGCAACCGCTGAAATATCCATCGACTACACACGTAACTGCTTGCGGAAACTACATTAGCACGGGCAGGCTGTCCGAATGTCTGCGCTTGGCCAGCACAGTGACCAAGCTCAACTGACAGACGATTCTAGCGAACAGTAAGAACGCTGTCACCAGCTTCGTCCGTTTTTTTGCCTCCTCGGCCGTTGTGTGATGTTGGCTGGTTCGACATGCTGTGCGGGCCACCCATCATGCCGCTACTTCTGGTGGGGTGCGAGTGTGTAACCATTTGCTGCATAATGAGTTGAGAGGACTAGTTGCGCAGTGGAGCGACTTTCGTGTTATATCGCTGGGGCGGTGCCGCTTTTGTCTGGCCAAACGCTTGGACTGTCAGTGAAGCGATCGTTAAGCTGTTCCCCTCGCATCCATGATGATTATCTTTGGAGTATTCTGGAAGTGTCGAACGAAATCAATGACCCGTCTGTTGCAGCATCATCCACGCGATCGTTTGTCGGCCCAATACGCATTGCCGTAGGTGGAGTTTTCATGGGCGTAGCCAACCTTATCCCCGGCGTTTCCGGAGGAACGATGATTCTTGCTGTTGGCTTGTACGAGGAGTTCATCGATGCCGTGGCTGAGCTGACTGCGCTGAAATTCAGCGTGCGGAGAATCCTCTTCTTGGGGATTCTTGGATGCTTTGCAGTTGCCTCAATACTGGGGCTCTCGTCAGTCATACTCTCGCTCTTGCTTTGGCATTCTTCGTTTATGTTCGCACTGTTCATTGGCTTGACACTTGGGGGTACGCCGTTGCTACTCAGGATGATTGGGCGATCGACTTGGTCGGTGGTCATCGCTGCATTCCTGGGCTTGGCGCTGATGGCGGGAGTGGCTTTGGTGCGCCAGGGAGCGGCCATGCCACGAAACATGGGCATGGACTTTGTCTCGGGTGTAGTCGGTGCAACCACCATGGTACTTCCGGGGATAAGCGGCTCCTATATGCTGCTTGTGCTTGATCAGTATGACCGAGTAATTGGAGCGATATCCGATCTCAAGGGTGGGGCACTAGAGTCGCTGAAGATTATTATCCCTGTTGGAATAGGGGCGGTTTTGGGTATCGTGGCGTTATCCAATCTTCTCAAGCTGCTTCTACACAAGTTCGAGAAGGCCACTTTGGGCTTTCTGCTTGGCATGCTCTTGGGCTCTGTGCTTGGCCTTTGGCCTTTCGGGCGAGCCCCCACTGAGAAGATTCTGGAAAGGGCAAGTGATGTTCAGCTGCAGCAGTATGTTGCCGATCGCGGCATAAGCGGGGCGGACGGACTATCGCAGGAGGCGCTGCGAGCGTACATAGTTGAGCATTGGGAGCAGAGAACAGCAAATGACTACCAAAGCAAGGACATTCTCGGCGCTGTGATTGCACTTTGTCTTGGCGTTATGGTAACCGTGTTGATAGGGCGGTTTGGTTCACGAGTCGAACCGTCGGGTGAGTTTACGACATGACGAAAGCTGCCACTAGCGCGGTACTGGTATCCCCGCACGCTCCATTGCCATCTCCCTTGCCTCCTCGTAAGCAGTATTAAGCTGGTTCCAGTCGAGGCATTGAGAAAGCCGCTCCACGCGATTGCGCAACTGAATTCGCTGGCGTCGATTCAAAGAGGCGAATTTAATCAAGACATTCGTCAACTGTTCTATCGATTGGCCGGCGTTGACGTGTCGTCTCTTGACGACGTAAATGCCGTTCTCCTCATGATCAGGAACGTTGGCTTGCATGAAGGCACCAAAACCCGAAAGGTCGGTGCAAACGGCCGGTATTCCCATTACGGCACATTCCGCCGGCGTGTACCCCCAGGGCTCGTAGTACGACGGAAAGACTCCGAGGTGGCATCCTCGAACGAATTCCGGGTAATCCAGAGCGAACAACGGGTTTGTTCTATTGATGAACTCCGGATGAAATATGACCTTCACGCGATCATGGGCGTTGTTGAATAGCTGCCGATGCCTCAGATGGTTGAGCACAGGGTCCTCCGCATCGTTTTGCAGGTGGTGCGTCACAATCGGCGGCAGTTCGCTTTTCACTCTTGAATGCAGTAGCCGTTTGAGGACCACAATCTCTTCGGGGGCCAGCAACGTATCGCCGTTTGGCATTTCTCCCCTTGCGGCGATGTCGAAGATTCGTTTCTCAATGTTCTCGGCGATTTCCTCACAACTGATTTTCAACTCCGATAGCATGGAGTGGGCCTGCAAAACGTCGATGTTGAAGCTGTGTGTCGGAGCCGCTGTTACAATGAAGGCCACCACCGTTGTTTCCGATCCCGAATGTATTAGGTGGTTATTCAACTGGGAAAGGGCCTCAATGAAAAGATCAATCCCCTTGTTGCGATACTCGTAGCGGCCTGATGTGAAAACGTAAATAGTGTTTTCCAGGTCGAATGAATAGGATCCGAAGAAGTGCCCCTGTACGAACTGTTGTATTCTCTTCTTGTACTGATTGTGTAAATTCTGAAACGTGTGCAGTGCTGAGAATTTCTCTACGCGCAATCCGTTCGGTAGTATCTTCTCCGGCCGGCGTTTAAGAAGGTGATCAGCCTCAATTGCCGTGATGTCCGATACCGTTGTAAACACATGCGCTGATGCAGTGGCGGCTCGCTCCACGCAATAGCGATGGTAGATCATTCGATCGCCCGCCTCACCGTCCGGATTGATCCACGGCAATCGCTCGTAGAAATCCTCAGTTGATGCGCACAAATAACGCCCCAATAGCGTGGCGTGCGTGGTGAAAACCGTGGCCAGAGGAAGATTGCGCCGACGAATCAAGGGCAACGCTGCTGCCGCCATCCATTCATGAAAGTGCCCGATTACCGCTCGCTTGTTCTTGTTTCGCTCGCAGAAATCCTCGAAAAACTCAGTTAGCAGATAGGCAAAGCACACCGCATCATTCGTTTCCTGATCGTTGTCCGGATAGTTGATTCCGCATTCCGACCAGAACGAATGCCTGAATTCGTTCAATCGCTCAAATGATTTGTAGAAGTCAAAGAGGAGTACTCGCGGGTTGCCCGTGATCAGCCATCTACCGTAATGCAGATGATGACCGCGCTTGGCCAATGCCTCAATCGTCGGACCGAGTATGGGGCCCGCGTCCATCTCCTCGAATTCGATTGCCGCCGTTGCCGGCGCATACGGTCCAATCAAACAGTAACGGTCTCCCCAGACATCTTGAGTGGCCGGTGCTTTCGAACGCAGCACCGTGTAAATGCCGCCAACTTTGTTGCATACTTCCCAAGCAACTTCAAATAACAGGGGAGTACTCTGGGTGCTGATCTCAGCTAGACTCGATGCGTCAAGTTGATCGACCATGTTCGGCTTTCGCGGGGCATGCATTCCTGGTCCGCTCCTGTCCACATTCCGCAATCTCTTCTTGTGGCACGCAAGGCCCGATCATACCTGTACTTAGGCCAGTTGTCGCCATGATGCTCATCCATTTACCGGCAATTTGTCCTTTTCATCCTGACAAGAAATCCTGATTACCAATGTCAGCTTCTCAGGCTGTTCCAGGTTTCCTAGTTTCAATGGGAGGACACGCTCAGACTTGGCCCGTGCTCTGGTCATCGCGCCTTCAAGTGAGTTGCGACTACTGCCGCCGCGAGCGCACTGCCCGCCCGATCGGGGAAGTGCCGGCTGCACTCCTTCTGCTTCGATCCAGCAGCCTGGAGGAAAGATGGGCGGCGCGGTTCGCCGGAACCAACAGACGATAGGTTGCGGTGAATCCGAAGTTGCCCTCCGGACGGTGTACGGGGTCCGGCTCTATAACAACAGTAGGTTCTGAGGATAACACCTCTCCAGTATCACAGCTGTTGCCTGTTGGGACAAACCCGTGATTGCCGGCAAATGCAGCCAGATGATGGCCATCAGGCGAGAGAAGACCAAAACCCGTTCGGTTCGCTGTCAGATAGGTGAGGTCGGCCTGAGTCAAAGACTCCAACGCAAAGAAGCGGACAGTCCGATCGAAAATGTCCTGGTTTACCCACATCAGAGCGATATTCCTGGGCGTGGCATACTCTCGAGGTCGTACAAACTTATGTTCTCCCGAACTTCTCTCAATCGCTTCGACCAATCCGGATCGAGCCAGCGAAACCTTGAACATTCCCGATACGGGTTCTACCTCTAACTGAAAACCCTCCGTCCCTCGTTTCGCCAGCGTCGCTACTGTGGAATCGACAACCACGTCGCTGCGCAATGTCCCTTCGCTGCTGCCGCCACGCACTATTCCGTATCCCAACCCGATGCGCACTCTCTGCTCATCTTTGCTTCTGCGGAATTCACGGATGCTGGCCAAGCTTGCTCGCCGAATGCTGATTACCGTTTGATCGGGCGCCTCTCCAAACATAAGGACGCATCGAGAGCGCAGGCCCGTGCGGATTTGCACCTCTTCCGCCATCATCATCTCTTCTTTAACCGGCTTCCATGCGTCCACATCCAGCGGGTCTGCATCCGGGGCGGCGTATTCGACTTTGCCCTTAACTTCGATGACCTTGGCTTCCAGAGCCTCTTTGCTCGGATAGGTCTTCGCTTCCTCCTCCTGCATTCTAGCCACCGCTGACGTGATTAGCATCGCCGGGAGAATCGCGCTTACTGTGCTCAAGATTCTTGTCATTGCTGAAAATCCAATCTGCTCTCTGCAGTCGAAATCAGTTTCCTTCAATGAAATCGGCCGGGCTGTCGACATCCTTACCGAAGTCATAGCGCCCTTCTCTCGCCAAGTGCTCATCCATGTGGGCCAGCACGTTGACCAGCTCTCCGCCTGTTACTGCTTCATAGGTCGGACCGTAGGTTATTATCTCGTGGTACGCCGCCTGCTTGAGTGCGTACCGACGATCACCAAGGCCCCATGATCCCAATAATGTCGAACTTACACTGGCTGGAAGTTGGCAAACTCGACAGGACATAAACGCCAAAGTCCCGCGGTCTACGACATCATCCGGCCCCAGCCCCCATGCACGGCGCACCACGTCGCGCCTGACCAACTCCTCGTATCGTTCTTCGTGCGTCTGAAACTCGTCCGCACCATCGGCTGTCAGCGTTATTGCTCGGCAGGTTTCGCTGAAGGTGACAGTCGGCAGGCCTACTAGGAAATGGACGAACTGCATATCATCAAGGCTAAGAGGATCGGTTTCCGGCTGATACTGCCGTCGTTGAGAGCAACCTGCGAGCAACAGGCATATGAATACGCACATGCCGCTCAGCTGCACGACCGCTTTCATCTCATTCATGAATCTGTTGCCGCATCTCATCTAGAAACTCCACGTCATGCCCGTGAGTAGGAACGTTCTTGTTGTCTGGTCGCTGAATGCGTCTCCCGGGAAGAAGGCGCCAAGCCGCACTGTCCACGTAAGATCGTTGGTAATTGCCCAATTACAGAAATAGTCCATCTCCCAGCCAAGGTAGCTCGACTGCACATCAGCAGTCACATCAGAGACAGCCCCTTCCCTCTGGTGTTTCCAATATAGGAACCAGTCTGTGCCTAATTCCAATCTCTCAAACGTCTTCTTTTCCTCAAATGGGAAAAACGAAGCACCTGTCCGCCACATGTGCAAGTTGCTCATTCGTGGCGCAAAAGACAGGCCCGTATCACGATAACCGAACCCGTTGAATCCGCGGTCGGTGTCATCGCTGATATTGCCCGAGACTGTGTCGGTTGGGCTCAGGGTGCGATTCGAGTCTCCGCTGGCAAACAGGTATTCAGTCGACACCCGCGGATGTGTGGGAACGTCGAAGAGATACTCGATCTGTGCATCAAAAGCCCACGCGCGGATTACGCTCTTATCAGTCAGCTCCTGCTGGCTGTACGTATGGCCCGACTCGTAAACCCACTCGGCGGAATATCGCAAGTTGTCTACCAGTTCGCCCGTAGATCCCAAGCCTACGTAGAAGGAATCGTATCCGAATGATTGTGATTGCGTGTATCTCGTATCTCGGTTGTGATCCTGCTGCCACAGTACATAGGCAAATGGGCGATGTCGCTCAAGGCCCAGGTATGTCAGTTGTCCGGCGAAGAACGAACGATGTGTTCTGTCGGTGGGGCGTGTCTCGTCGAAATCGAAGTTGCTGCCCACGCTCTTACCCGCGAGTCCGGTCAACTCCACCGCGGGGCACGTCGTTTGCACTTCCACATGGTCCAGGGTTTCCCATAGGGCCAGGCCTGTTCCAACGCGAACCAGATCGCGTCCGATTTTTGCTCGTACGTTGTAATCGATATCCTTGTTGGCATAAGCCTTCATTGCTCGCTGCAGATCGAAAACGTAGTAGCCTCGCTCCAGGTTGGGACCTTCCCAATCATCATCATTGCCGTCGTATGAATCGCCCGTGTTGAAGTCCATGTAAGTCAAACGGGTTCTGGCGTAGATCTGATGGGCTCCCTTGTCGAATTGCATATGGGTCCACAGCCGCAGATCGTTGCGTCGCAGCGTTCGTGAACTGTTCACGCCATCATCGAAAATGAATAGGTGGAAGCTGTACGATCCCCCGAAATCCACTGAGTGATCCTGCGTCAAAGGCATCTCCGCATCCAACATTTCGTTGACGCGGTCAGCCGCCGCTCGCTGCTGGTTGATGAAAGCGTCCGGCTCGCTATTGCTCTGCCCCAGAGCCATTGTGGTGACCAGTGCAATCGTACTTGCCCAGCACAATACCCAAGCATGCTTCATAGTCTGTACCTGCCTCAAAGATCTGCAACTGGTAGACAGCGGGCTGGCCGCCCGGGATGATTGCTTCATCCACTTGCCCTTGCAGGTGCCGCCCACTGATGCTCAATACCGTCTGGAGCAAGCCTCATTCAAGTGCAGCGTCTGACGCCCCCTCTTCTCCGGTGCATTCTCGTTGCTTGACGCTGCGCTTGGACTAGTAACGCTCTGGTTCCGACGGCTCGCATCCGCATTCTCGCTGACCGCCTCTTCCGTGGGGCATACTGGCCGTTGGCTCGCTCAAGGTCAAGCAGTATTTGCCTCGGAACCGCTATCTTTCTCCTTGAGCTGGCGGCGCCCCAGGCGCAGCGTGTAAGACTGGAGCATGGCACCAAATAGTGAGAGCCCACGGCAGGAAACCGGGTGTCAGACGCTTCCCTTGAATATAGTTTGCTCTATGACAGACGCCCGCTGCGAATGATTGCCCACAGCAGCCCGATTCCCAATACGCCCGCGAACAGATATCCGGCGATCCCCACCCATTGCAGTGGCACATCCAGCACCGGTATTCGAGCCTCCGAACTGATGACTACGGAACTACCAACGATCACCGCCGCGATGACAATAGAGAAGGCCATCCTGTTGCTTGATCGATCAAGTTCACTGGTCAGGCGGTCGAGGTTTTCATGTCGAATGTTGATTTGCCATTTTCCCCTACCCATCTGCCGTAGCACGCCGCGAAGCTGGGCGGGGGCCGTTTTCAAAATGCTCGCCAGATGCCAGCCGGTAACCGCGGCCGTTCGCGCCATGCGTGCTGGGGCAAAGCGGCCGGCGATCAGACTCTTGAGCCGCGGGCTCATAATGCCCAGCAGATCCAGATCAGGGTCGAGCTTCAAGGCCGTGCCCGCTACAGTGGTCAGAGTCTTTAGGACTATCACCAATTCCCGCGGCAGTGTGACATTGTGCGCTCGAATTACCCCCGCAATCTCCGAGAATACTGTTATAAGGTCTATCCGCTTCAGCGGTAGACCGTAGTATTTATCCAGAAGCTGACGCAGGGATCTCGCCAACGCTCGAGTGTCGGTATCCGGCGGAATCGCACCCTGGTCGGCCAGGACTTCCACCGCCACCTCCGTTTCCCGGTATACCATCGAGACGATGAGAATGACTAACTGACCCGCAAGCTCATCACTCATCAATCCGACTTGCCCGAAGTCTATAAGAGCGATGTGTGCGGGCGGAGTCACCAGGATATTGCCAGGATGCGGGTCGGCGTGAAACAGCCGCATATCGAAAAACTGCTTGATATAAACTTCGCTTAAACGCCTGGCCAGCAATTGGCGGTCGATTAAGTTGTCTTCATCGGCCAGTAGCTTCTCAAAGTTGGTTCCCTCAACTCGCTCCATGGTCAACATGCGCGTGCTACTCAGGTTCCAATCGACTTTTGGAATATGGATATGCGAATCACCGGCGAACGCCTCAGCAAACCGCGTGGTGGCAGAGGCCTCTCCAATGTAATCCATCTCCCGGTTGAGCAGGTTCTCGAATTCCTCGATGATCTGCGTCGGCTTGAATCTGGCCAGTTCTGGAACCCATTGCTCTGCCGTGCTTGCCATCCACTTCAGCAGGTGAAGGTCTTGCGCTACCAGTTCCTCTATTCCTGGTCGCTTGACCTTTACTACTACATGGCCTCCCTCGCGCAGGCGGGCTGCATACACCTGGCCTATGGAGCCGCTTGCCAGCGGGGAGTCGCCGAACCATTCGAAGCGCGATTCTATCGGTCCGCCGATCTCATTGGTCACGATGGCCATCGCGTCGCCATGATCAAACGCCGGAACCTCATCTTGCAGCTTGCGGAATTCCCTTAGGATGTCCTCCGATAACAAGTCGGGACGCGTTGATAGCACTTGGGCAAGCTTGACGAAAGTGGGACCAAGCTCCGATGCCGCTCGGGCTAATCTTCTACCCACCGATTCCGGCTCCACCGCCGGTTGACCGACTTTGTCCGGAGCCAAAGCTCGTCCAAGCGGCAGATACTTGGCCAGATCGAGCTTCGCCAAAAAATGTCCGAACCCGTGTCGGCCGAGAACACGCGCTATCTGCTGTAGGCGATTGAGATTCTTCACACTGGTAGCCAAGGAGATGGAGGCCATACATTCTCGCCGGATGTTAATCGTGTAGTAACTCTACTCGGTCAATATTCCCGATTCGTAATGTTATTCGCGCGCGACTGTTCGAAACTCGCAGCAAATCGGTCATTCTATGTAGACGGTCTGCGGAAGCGTACCGCGCCCGCGGTTTGCCTGCACCCGATAAAAACTCACAGAGCCAAAACGGTTTGAACGGTAGGCTCGCCGGTCTACAGAAGGCCGGAAAGCCGTACGCTCTTCAAACCGCCCGATAATACAGCTCCTGGCGCCTGCTCTGAGAAGTATTCACATAATCTTTGCGAATGCTAACCTATTGTTGTTAAACGTGTTATAGCTGCAAATAATGAAGAAATGATTAGACATGGACAACTGTCTTGAATCGTCTGGGCGGTGAGGATATAAATAGGATGTAACTGCGGAGGGGCCAAGAGGCCCGTTCTGCTCCCAATCTGTATGGGTGCAGTGGACGCTGTCTCTCTCGTCCGCGTGTTCAGAAGGAGTAAGGAAAGAGGAGTTTGGCTTGAGCGTTGGGTTAGGGGTTTGGGCCATCTCGAATACTTGGGTTTGCCGTCACCAGTCTTCGTGTCACGGCGAGGGCTGTTTATAAGAAGTGAGACGAACGCGCAACCACTAATTAAACCCGTTTGTCTCATTTTCCCTCAGGAGGAAAGATTCATGAAGAAGGTACTTAGTATTGTTGCTGTTCTGGCTCTTTGTGCGGTCCCCGTAATGGCCGACACTCTCGAGCTGCGTATCGTGGGCGATGGCGATGCCGCTCTGCTCCAGGATGACTACAGCGCTGGTGCGACTTTGAATGTTTACATTCAGGGCCGTCTCGTTGCCGGCGACACTGATGGTCTCGCGTTGTTTGGTGTTAACCTCACCGCTGCCGGCACCGTTGGCGCCGATCTGTGCAACACCACCGAGTTCCTCGTAGTCGCTCCTTCAGCTCTGAGCGAGTTCGATCGCAACGAAGGTCTCACCAACCCGCCGGACATGGCCGCCAGTGGTTTTAGCGGCACCTGCGATGGCACTGGTGGTCTGTGGCAAATCGGTGGTGGTCAGAACACCATCGGTAACACCGGCCCCACCACTTACCCCGTTGGTTTGGTAGAGACTGGCGTTGCCAATGCTGCCTGGACGACCCTTGCCGAGGGTACCATCACTGTGACCCTGGCCGACGACACCGAGACCGTCGTGCTTACTTTGGACACCGGTTTTGCCAACACCCTGGACCTCAGTGGTGGACCGAGCGTCTACCCCGTTACTGCCGCTACCATTTCCCTCGTTGGCGATCTGACCATCCAGGGCCAGGGTGGCACTCCCTGTAACGTTGCTGACGTCAACTGCGACGGTTCCGTTAACGGTGGTGACATCAGTGTGATCCGTCTGGCCGCCAACTGGCTGAAGAGCTGCACCGCTGCTGCTGAGCCGCGTGCCGACGTCAACGACGATGGCTCGGTCAATGGTGGTGACATCAGCGTTGTCCGTCTGGCCGCCAACTGGCTGACCAGCACTGGCCCGTGCAACTGCGTGCCCCACGTTTGCCCGTAGTTCTCGAACTGGTCGTTTCCAGGTCCGTCGGCTTGTTCCGCGTTTCGAGCCGACGAGACCTTAAACGAAGAACTTTGGTGGGTGAAAAGAAGCAGGATTAACGAGCGCTGCCTGTGGATTGAACTTACCGGATACAAACGTGGAGTGTTGAGAGTAGCGCTCAATAGCAACAACCTGTTAATGGTTTTCCTAAAGGAGGAGTAGAAAAATGAAGAAGGTTCTTTTAGCTGTTCTAGTGGCTGGCTTGATGGTAACCAGTGCCAATGCTGCTACCCTCGGCCTGCGTTGGGCCGAAGCTGGCGAAGGTATCCAGGAGATGATGGTCGGCGAGACCAAGACCGTTGAGGTCGTCTGGACATTCACCGGTGACTTCGGTTATGGCGCCAACGATCTGGGCACCGTGTTCTTCTCCATGAACGATGCCCCGTTGACCATGCCTGGCATGACCGCTGATCTGACCAACTGGAACCCCGGCGCTGCCGTTGGCCCCCTCACTGGTCAGGTTGCCCAGTATGCTGCTTTCGCAGCTGGCGCTGGCGATGAGATTTCTGGCTACAGTACCCATGTCATCGGTACCTTCGACCTCGTCCTCGATGCTGGTAACGTTGATGACATCATCGACATCACCATCAAGCACGACACCGTTGGTGTTCTGGACAGCACCGGTGCTGGCTACCTTTATGATCACGGCAAGGCCGGCTCCTACTCAGGCTACTATTCCTACGGCCTGGGTGCACCAAGCGTTGATAGCGGCAAGGGTGGCGTCAACCCGACCGGTCAGGCTGCTGATCCTCTGCAGCTGAAGGTCATTGTTCCTGAGCCCGCTGGCTTGGCTCTGCTGGCTCTGGGTGCCTTCGCCGCTCTGCGTCGTCGCTAAGATGTCGCAAGCCGGTTTCGGCTTTAAGTAGACGTTTATTAAGGCGGGGCCGACTTGAACCTTCAAGTTGGCCCCGCTTCTGTGTTTCAAGCCAATGCTTATCGGGCTTCGGGAAGTAGGAGTAGAGAAATGAAGAAGACAACGTTGGCGGTTGTACTAGCAAGTCTTATTATGGCGAGCAGTAGTGAAGGAGCTCTGCTGGCCCTTCGTTGGGCCGAGGCCGGGTTCGGCGTGCAGCAGATGATGGTTGGCAATACCAAGACCATCGAGGTTGTCTGGACGTTCACTCCCGACCTTGGTACGGGCAACAACGATCTGAGTTCTGTGCAATTCTCTTTCGAGTCGGCTCCGTTGACCATGAGCAACATCAATAGCGTACCCACCAAGTGGAACGCCGCCGGTGTACCAGGGCCGCTATCGGGAACGCACGAGTTCAACGTTGCTGCGGCAAGTGCGGAAGATAATCTTGTGGGGCCAGGAGAGTACGTGGTTGGAACCTTCGATGTGACTCTTGATGACGGCGACGTGGAGGATGTATTCGACTTGACCATTGACTACTATACGACAGCGGTCATGGATGGCAGTAGCGGACAGTATAATCACGACGGACGCAGGGCGGCCAGCTACTCGGGGTACTACATGTATGGCAAGGGTTCCCCATCGATACCCAGCGACAAGGGTTGTCGCGGGGAGAAGTGCGGACATTGGGGGCAGGATGCTGACCCGCTGCAACTGGTAGTGATACCGGAGCCCAGCACTCTTGGTCTTTTCGCAATAGCTGTCTGCGCCATCTTGAGGCGTCGCTAGGCGCAGTTCTATCAACTTCACGCAAGTCTTAAGTTTAGCCGAAGCTGACTTCTCTCGATAAGTCGGCTTCGTCTCTTTTTGTGCAAGGCTTGAGCCGTATAATGAGGACGGTCCGAGCGGAAGCAGGAAGCCCGGTTGTTTGCCTGACTTTCCTGATCCTGATCTACTTCTTCTGGGAGGCTGCAGCGATGGGCGAGCCACAACGTGATCCAAGCAAGACCAACGACACATCCGAGTCGCCAAGCGAGACCAAAAAGCGCAAGGGGAGTCCTGCGTGGACGGTGGTGGCCGTTCTGTGCTTTACCGGTGTGGCCGTTATGACCATTCGCCCTGTGAGCAAGGAGGCTGGACGAGCGCTTCCTGTTGCCCCGGGAGCGGGTTCAGGCCACAACGTGGTATTGATTACGCTGGATACGCTGCGCGCCGACCGGCTGGGCTGTTACGGCTATGGGGGAGCGGAAACATTGCATCTCGACAAGTTGGCAGGCGGCGGAGTGCGCTTTGCTGATGCAGTATGTACGGCCCCGCTCACTTTGCCTTCTCACTCTTCCATCTTGACCGGCGATTATCCTCCACGCCACGGTGTGCGCGATAATGGCACCTATCGCTTAACTGGGGAGAAGCAGACTCTGGCCGAGGTCCTGGGCAACAGTGGATACGACACGGCAGCTTTCATCGCTTCATTTGTCTTGGACAGACGATATGGGACCAGCCAGGGGTTTGACGTCTATGACGACAGGATTGGCCGTTATTCCGGCGATGAAGGCGAGAGGACGCGCGATCCCGAGCGGTCCGGCGACAAGGTTGTCGATTCAGCGCTGAAGTGGCTGGAGAAGCACAACCAGGAGGCAGGTACTACTCCTTTTTTCGCTTGGGTGCACCTCTACGATCCGCACGCGCCGTACCTTCCTCCCGAGCCCTGGAGAACTCGCTTTGCAGAACGTCTCTACGATGGCGAGGTGGCCTTTGTGGATTACCAGGTAGGGCGCCTACTGGATCAATTGGATAAAACTGGTGTTAGGGAAAAAACAATATTAGTCATAGTGGGCGATCACGGGGAGAGCCTGGGGGATCACGGCGAAGATACGCATGGCTTGCTGGTTTATGAAGCCGCGGTGCACGTGCCGTTTATTCTAAACGCGCCCGGTCTGCTGCCGGCCGGCCTGGTCGTGGAGGATCGCGTCGTCTCGACTGTGGACATAGCACCGACGATTCTCGATCTATTAGGGCTCCCGAGGCAGGATTGTGATGGCAAGAGCCTTCTGCGAGGGCCACATGACGCCACGCGAGAAGTCTATATGGAGACCATGCATACAGAGCTGAATCATGGGTGGAGCTCGCTGTACGCGCTGCGCCGCCATACGGATAAGTACATTGAAGCTCCAATGCCTGAGTACTATGACCTGAAGTTGGATCCTCGGGAAACGGATAACCGTATCGGCGCGGGAAGCGATGATGGCCAACTGCTGTCAGACCACTTGGCGGAAACGAAAGAGAAGCTCACCGCGTTAGCGAGCGGAGAGGATTCCGCAGTGACGCCCGATGCCGATGCTTTGGAGAAACTCAGTGCATTGGGGTATCTGGGAAGTAAGCCCATAGACAGTGATGGTCCCCTTCCTGATCCCAAGGATATGGTGCTGCGATGGCGCAAGTTGCTTGACGATTACCAGGCGTGCATGACTGCCGGGAACGTCGGTCAGGCGGCCGTTCTTGTCGAGCAGGCGATCAAAAAGAGCGGTACTGATCACAAACTATGGTCGATGCTGGCGGCCGCTCAGTCGCAATTGGGAAATACCGACGATGCAATTGCCAGCTATCTGAAGGTAATAGAGTTGGAACCCATGCCGCAGGCGGGCACTTGGGTGCAATTGGCTAAACTTCAGCAGATCAAGGGAGATGCAGAGGCAGCGCAGGTGAGTTTGCAGCAGGCGGAGAAGATTGATCCGGATTGTGGATCTGCCTATCTGATGCGGGCGCAACTTGCACTTGCCGCGAAGCAGTACGAAGAATGCCAGCGGCTATGCCAGAAGGTTGTCGAGGTGGATCCCGGTCGCTTGGGTGCTTCAGCGCTACTTCTGCTTGCCGGCAGTATGGAGGAGCAAGGGCGAAAGGATGAAACGCGTTATCTGCTGCAGAAGGCCTATGCCGCTGATCCTCGTGATGCTGCAGTTGTGATGAGCATGGCGAGATCGGAGTTTGAATACGGACGATATGAGAGCGTGGTGCAACTGCTGAATTGGTCGAGGGCCGATAATGATCGCTGGGGCGAGTCACGATTGCTGATTGCTCGGGCAAATGAGAAGTTGGGGAGAGTTGATGAGGCTGTTTCTTCTTTAAAATCACTAATCGATCGATCACCTGAATACGTTGAAGCGTATCATTTACTGGGAGCTCTGTGTCACCGGAACGGACGCTACGAAGAGGCTGCCAAGACTTACGCAGCTTTGGTGGCCCAATCGCCGAATGACCCATTGGGTTATTACGGATTAGCGGTGGCGAAGTTCAAGCTTGGCGACGTTGACGGAAGTATCGATGGCTTGCAGAGGGCAATCTCGCTGAAAGAGGATTACGCGGAGGCGCGTCTGCAACTGGCCTTGGTCTTGTCGCAGAATGGCAGAGATGCAGAGGCTTTGCAGCAGTGTCGCAGCCTGTTGGGATTTGCCCCCGAGGAGCTGCGCGCTATTGGCCTGGCTGCCGAGTTGGCTCATCGAACAGGAAACGACGCGGAGGCTGTGGAGTTGCTACGTGGCGGCCTGAAGCAACTTCCCAACGACGCCGGGATGTTGAACGATCTTGCCTGGCGACTTGCTACTGTGTCAGATGCATCGTTACGAAACGGAGCTGAGGCTGTCGAATTGGCGGAGAAGGCTCGTGCCATTGTGGGCGAGGGAAGCCCTGCCGTATTGGATACGCTGGCAGCAGCCCTCGCAGCAGCTGGTGATTTTACCAAGGCGGTCGAGACAGCGAACACGGCCGCCGATTTGGCTGAGAGTATGGGGCAGGCTGACTTGTCCCGGGAAATCCGTGAAAGAGTCGCTCTGTATGAGGTCGGACAAGCGTACGTGGAGTAGGAGAGCATCGTGACGAGCGAGGCAGACAGGCAAGCTGGCGGCAGTAGATGGTTGATCATCGTGCTAGTTCTGGTCGTCGTTGGGCTGGCCGGTTGGCGGACCTTCGTCATACTGACCGATCCGGACCCCACCAGGGCAGTGGAATTAGCCGATGTGGTAAAAGCAGGGGATGCGGCCGGGTACAACATCCTGTTCCTGACTCTGGATACGACGCGTCCTGATCATCTGGGCTGTTACGGTTATGAGCCGGCGCAAACACCGACTATCGACTCCCTCGTGAATCATGGAGTCCGGTTTGACGACGCGGTGACGAGTGTTCCCATTACCCTGCCCTCGCACTCGACGATGATGACCGGATGTTATCCGCCGACGTTGAAGGTTCGAACGAATGGACTGTACGAGCTGGATTCGGAGTACGAAACACTGGCCGAGGTGCTTGAGGGGAAAGGCTATGACACTGCCGCCTTCATAAGCAGTTTCGTTCTGGACAAGAGGTTTGGAATATCACAAGGGTTTGCAGAGTATGACTTTCAGGTCACCAATGAGTCTACTCGCCATGTATCTGATCTTCACAACGAGCGGCGAGCGAAAGATGCAAGTACCGCGGCCATCAATTGGTTGAAGGAATTCAGCACCAATCGCGGCGATTCCCCGTTCTTTATGTGGGTGCACTATTTCGATCCTCATGCCCCATACGATTCTCCTATTGCTAATGCCGGTTTGTCTCGCATAGAGGCATATGATGCGGAGATTGCGTACGTGGATCTGCATATCAAACGGCTGCTCGACACTGTCGATGAGTTGGGTCTTCGCGAACGCACGTTGATTGTGTTGGCTACAGATCACGGTGAGGGGCTGCAGGAGCATGACGAAGATTGTCATGCGGTGTTCGTATATGATTCGACTGTAAAGGTGGCACTCATCCTCTCTTGCCCGACGTTGTTCGATCGCCCGTACCGTGTTGACGATCGAGTCGTTGGCCTTATTGACATCTACCCTACGGTGCTGGATATGCTTGGTGTGGACTGTCCAGAGGGCGTGGATGGCCTGAGCTTGGTGAAAGGGGGATTTCCATCAGATAGGATGATCTACGTTGAATCGGTGTATCCCTATATGCACATGGGTTGTGCACCGCTATACGCTTTGCGTGCTCATGGGGCTAAATACATAATGGCCCCCGATCCGGAGTTCTATAACCTGAAGAAGGATCCGCACGAGCTACTGAATAAGTATGAGTCCGGTAGTAAAAAACTCGTATTAATGGAACGTGAGCTGACTGAGCTGGTTGGCAAGTGGTCAATCCTGTCAAATGGCCAACCGACAGGTAATCTGACAGCCGAGGAGGTCGCGAGATTGGAGGACCTTGGCTATCTGGTTGGCGGTCGTGGAGCAGATGGCGATGAGACAGCTTTGCGCGACCCCAAAGACCTGGTTCACGTCATGAACCGACTGATGGAGTTCCTGGAATCGGCAAGTTCTGGAGATGTGGAGGGTGCTATTGCCATCGGGGAGCCTTTGGTTGAAGAGGCTGGCGGTTGGTCGGCGCCTGCTGAGCGGCTGAGCGACTTCTATTCCAAGCTCGAACGCTGGGATGATGCATCTCGAGTACTCGACGGGTTCGTCAAGAAGCATCAGGATTCGGGAATGTTGCACAGGTTGGCCAAGGTCTATTTCGATTCCAGACAATGGACAGAATGCGAGGAAACTTTGAAGGTGACCGAAGCAATTGAGCCGCTGATGGGAGCAGTCCCGCTTCTTCGCGGTGATTGTTTCTTTGAGCAAGGGGCCTACGACAAGGCGATCGAGCAGTATGAGCGAGCGCTCGAAATCGATGGTGATCGAGTCGGTCCGGATGCACATGCTCGTATTGCGCGGGCGCGGAAGCATTTGTAGTAGCTGTATCTGGCTGGCGTTCGCGAAAAAAACAAATGCTGTAAAATACCGATTCCGTATGGTTTGAGGATGTGTTGGTATGGCTGGCGGTGAAAAATCAATCAGGACGGCGTTGTTAGGCGTGGCCATCATTGTCGCAGTCGTGCTGTGTCTTCTTGTCGGCAATGGTTCGGTGGGCTCGATTGAGCCGGGCGAGATCCTCAGGCCAGGTTCAGCCAAGGGCTTCAACCTGGTATTGATAACCCTGGATACAACAAGAGCTGATCGTCTGGGCTGTTATGGATACGCTCGTGCCAAAACACCAACGCTGGATGCGTTGGCTGCTCGAGGTATCTGTTTTGATCACGCGATAACCACTGTTCCTGTTACGCTTCCTTCGCACACAACGATCATGACCGGTATGTACCCTTTTCGGCATGGCGTTCGCAACAACGGCTCATACCAAGTCGTGCAAGAGCACACTACTTTGGCTGAAATGCTCAAGGATGCCGGCTACCAAACTGCAGCTTTCGTCTCCGCCTTTGTCCTCGACAAGCGTTTCGGATTGGATCAGGGGTTCGATGTGTATGACTTCGAGATCTCAGAAGAAGGACGTCGTGAACCAATAAGCCTTGAGAACGAGCGCAACGCCAAACTAGTTACGACAGCAGCCATTCGTTGGCTTGATCGGCAGCGCGAGAAGGACAAGCCCTTCTTCCTGTGGGTACACTACTACGATCCCCATTCGCCCTACGAATCGCCGGCCAGCTTTATTGCTCCTGAGGCCGGTGAATCACCGTTGAGCGTTGCCTACGACAACGAAATAGCGTTCATGGACGTCCACTTGAAGAGGCTTGTTGAGGCTTTGGAAAACAAGAAGTGTTCTCCGGACAAGACCATCACCCTGGTTGTTTCTGATCATGGTGAATCATTGGGAGAGCATGAAGTCCTGGAGCACGGCGGGTTCATTTATGAGCCGTGCATGCACGTGGCCATGATTCTATCAGGCGGTGGCGTTCCTGATCGGCCATGTCGGGTCAGTGATCGTGTCGTTTCCACCGCTGACATCGTTCCAACGCTAATGTCGCTGTTCGGGTTACCCCTTAAGACGGAATTAGATGGCCTTGACCTCCTGACCGTTTCTCGCGACACCAAACGAGCAGTCTACATGGAGACGCTGTATGGACAACAGAACATGGGATGCGCTCCGCTCTTTGGACTTCGGCGCTTGAAGGATAAGTACATTCGCGCTCCTCGCCCGGAATACTACGATTTGAGGAAGGATCCGCTGGAGCTGAATAACCTGCATGATAAGAAGTATGCCGTGGTGAAATCGTTGGATCAGCAGCTTCTGAATATGATGCTGGGTGAAAAGGATGATCTGGATTCCAAACGCGTGATGACGGAAGAGGAAATGGCCAAGCTGAAATCGCTGGGATATACGGATGTGTCTGGTGACTCTGTCTCGCTGCCTGATCCCAAGGATCATTTGCCCATGATGTTTGAGTTGGCTCCTGCGTTGCGGCTGATGGAACAGAACAAGTACGCCGAGGCCTTGGTGATAGCGGAAGAAGTGGTTGATCGCTTGCCCGGTGTGGAGGTGCCGCTTCTGACCACGGCGGATATCTTGTGCAAACTGAATCGAACGGATGACGCCATAAACGCCATGAGGGAGTTCGTTTCAAAATACGACTCCATAGCTGTATGTATCGCGCTCGCTCAGCAGTTGGCTGAGGTCTCGCGCTATGTGGAGATGGAAACCATTCTGCGGAAGGCCGAAGAGTTGGACAGTAACTGCGGAATGATAAGCGTGCTTCGCGGAGATAGGTTGATGGCCGCTGGCGAGTATCAGCAGGCTGCAGAGCAATATCACAAGGGCATTGAGTTAGATGGCGACAGACTTGGGCACGTGGCCAGGAACAAACTCGCCAATGCCATGAAGCATTGCGAGACCCCAAATCAGTAAAGGCTCGCAGGATCGACTACGGATCTACCTGGAACATACCCGCGCTGTTTGCAGGCCAAAGCCAACAGCACCTCCTGTTGTATCCATAATCCGTTACATTCGCGGAGTCTCTTCAAACACTCGCACGCCCTCCTCCCATGATACTGGTTTTCCACCGGTAATCAGCCTGGAGCCCTTTCTGACGGAAAACATTATCGGAGTCTCATCTACATCCACAACGACTGGCCGAAAGAGATGAAAGAACGTGCGATCAGCTATCCTAATGCTGTCCACTACGACATCCGGCTGGTGTTTTTCAACAGAGAGCGCTACGTCGTACTTATTGTGGCCGGCGAGCCGTATGGTTGGTTTAACAGCCATCTTTGCTATGAGCGGGTCGCATTTGCCCATCAGATCAATGCAGTATCGTCCGGAGTAGTACGGAAGTGCTCCGGCCCATGTAACCGCAACGCGAGCCTCTGGGGCGGATATTTTATCAAGGGCAATCGCTTGTCTTACGCTTGTTGCGTTTGCCCAACGCCCTGGCGGAGGAAAGCTAAGTGTCCAGTAGTTTCGGTGGATTGTGCAATTGATGGCCAGCAAGCAGGTTGCGGCAAGCAGAAAACGAGTCACTGAAAGCAGTGGACGTCGATGAATCAAGCCGGCAGCCATAAGAATGCCATCGGCAGCAAGGATCATCAAAGCCGGCGTCGCCGGAAGGATAAATCGATACAACTGTGGCCAGGCATCGCCTCCGAGATAGACCTGATAAACACACTGAGCGGTAAACGCGCTGATGAAAAGAACTTTCCAGAGCCTGAAACGAGCCAACGATATAATGGCAAAAAGAAACGGTGCTGCGAGGGTCAGTGCCGTCCAAACGCTGTTACGCAACCCAACGGTTATTCGATCAGTTAGAGCCCATCCCGTGGCCTTCAGATAGTAGGTGTTTGGTAACATCTCTCCATAATAAAGGTATTTCCATAGCAGATGAGTTCCAACAACCAAGGCAAGTATAACAAGCCCGAGGAAGAAGTTTCGACGCTGGCTTGAAACACGGATCAGCATTACCACGGAACTCAAGCCGACAATGAGCATCACGTCGGGACGAACAAGCCACGCAGCGGCAAACCAAAGGAAGGGGCGAACGCTTCCACGCCGCTTGCCGATTGTGATTACGGTATCCCTTAGCCCAAACGTGACAAGAAGTGTGAGCAAACCACTCTCCATGCCCATGAGAGTGAAGAAGTTGAGATTCCATTGAGTAATCACCAATGTCGCTGCAATGCATGCAGTCAGCGGAGCTACGCGGCATGCGCGTGCTAACCTGATCGAGCCGAGAAGACAGCCCCATAGTACTGGTATACCCAATAGCTGTACTAGTAGGCACGTGTGGCTCGGTGTGAGACGGAGCAAGTGACACGCCGTCATGACCGCAGTCCATCCGAAGTTGGTATATCCCTCTACTCGCTCACCGACGTTCCAGACTAAACCATGACCGTCTGCCCAATTGGAGGCATATCTCATCGAAATCATGGCGTCGTCGAAAAGACAGAAATACCGCTGGCCTTCAACGACGAAACTGGATTTGGCAATAAGTGTAATCGCGTATGCCGTATGCAGGCATGCAAGTATGGCTGCGTATTTCCATGCCGGACTATAGCTTCCCGTCCATAGCCGTCGGCTCTTTCTGATCACACGTGACTCCATCAACTACTATTGTGGCAATCCCTGGCGTGCGCTCGCGCAACTAATGCCAGTCAATGATGCTGAAGATATTCGTGTATTGGTCAGTCCATACCCCGATATCCTTGCGAGGAGGCACTTTCGTCCATCCATTGTACTCAAGGCCACGAATGTCCTGCTCTCGTTTGGCCATCACCAGGAACCTTGAGGGGAACTTGCCGGCTGCCCTCTCCGCTTCCGTGTTGGCGGGGTCGCTCTTGGAAAGACAAGCCAGCCCGGCCTCTTCGGCAAGGTTGCCAAGGACGGGAGCCAGATCCAAGTAGCGATTGCTTATGTTGAATACGAGAATACCTCGCTCATTCGTTTTCGATAAATACAGATCAAGAGCCTCTCTTGTGAGGAGATGGGTCGGCACCGCATCAGAACTGAACGCATCAAGGAAGATAATCCCGTAGTGACCGTCCTCCGTTTGTGCTAGCGTGAGACGGCCATCGCCCAAAACAACATTACATTTCGCGGGGCAGTCGGCGATGTAAGTGAACAACTCTGGATTCAAAGCTATCCTAGCGACTTCCGGGTCGATTTCGTAAAACGTGAAGTTCTGATCAGCCTTGGCGTATATCGAACTGGCCATGGAGCCGACGCCCAATCCGACAATGCCTACGTTCTGCCTTTGGTATTGTGCGTTGAACACACGGAAGATATCACCCACCGGTCCAGTAGGATGAAAGTATGTTTTTGGGATGATACGCCCTTTGGGGTGAGTCTCCTGAGTACCATGATTGGTTTTGCCATGGAAGAACTCATGAAACTGCCCGTTCTGTCTTGAAGTTACGTTCTTTGTGCCGTAGAAGTTTCGGCCTTTGTAGAGAGATTCATCTCCCAGAACACTATACCAAATGGAAATCGCCAATAGGATCGCACACAAACATAAGGAGAATCGCAGCGCCCTTTTCCTGACAATAATACACACCGCAAATGGCAGACCAACCGTCAACAAGTTTGGAGCGTGTCCATCCCATCGCTGCGTAGTCCATAGAATGTGAAGTAGGCCTGCCATGCCTATGCCGACCACTACCGGTAGCACAAAATCTAAAACGCGAACCCTCGTCTCCGCTGTTGTCGCTTTACGTAAGGCTAAGAGGATGCAAGCGGCCATCATTACCGCGGGGTACTCAGTAAGCGACTTGAACACCATCGGCGCGACAATCGCGTTCAAGAGGCCGCCAAGCACACCCCCAACTGACATCCACAGGTAGAACTCGGTAAGATGCCGAGTGGAAGGTCGGGTGCGTGCCAACTCGCCGTGGCAGGCCATGGCAGTGACGAAGAACGCAAGCAGGTGGATTGGGAGAGGTAGTATGCCGAGCTGCGTTTCCGCCTGTACGCACAAAATTGCCGGAAGTGCGATGGCAAAGGGGAAGATCTTGAGTATTGCCGGATGCGGTATTAGTGGTTTTCTTGCAAAAACAAGCACAAAAGTAAGCAAATAAAGTGCCAGAGGCAACACCCACAACATGGGCACCGGCGCTATCTCCGTCGTAATATGCGTGGTGACTCCCAGCATAAGACTTGAAGCTGCTAGGGCGAGTGCTATCCACCTTAGCCTGCGGCCGATGGAAACGTGCTCACTACTAATCTCGCACGGTACTCCTGACTCAACGCCCTGCTCGCATTCTGCAGTATCGCTTGTTCGAGCGCTCGCTCGCCACATGGCAACGGCACAGGCAAATGCTAACGCCACCAGAACAAGGTAGCCGCCGGCCCATACGTACGTTTGGTCGGTTAGCGGCAACAGTGGTTCCATGATTACAGGATAACCCAGAAGGGCGAGGAGGCTTCCCAGGTTGCTCGCGGCGTAGAGAAAATACGGGTCCTTCGCGGCAACATGCCCCGTATTGGAAAACCATTTCTGCAGCAGCGGGGCACTTGTGGAAACAACGAAGAAGGGTAAACCTACACCCAAAACAAGCTTCCAAAGCAGCCAGAATACCGGATTATCAGAAGATGTCGGAATGGATGAAAGATTAAGTGTTATCGGAAGTACCGCTAACGGAGAGAGAAGTACAAGCAGTTGGAGAAAAGCCTGCTTTCGCACGCCGAGAAGGGATACGCTTGCGTGAACGTAAGCGTATCCGGCAAGGAGAATGGCCTGAAAGAACACCATGCACGTGTTCCACACGGCAGGAGTGCCTCCCATCGTGGGAAGGATCATTTTCCCAACCATCGGTTGAACCAGGAAAAGAAGTAGTGCACTGTGAAATAAGGTTAGGGCGAAAAGAGGCAGCAAGTGGCGTATCTCCTTCGTATGCGACGTCTGTTTCTCACTTGTGGCGTCATAACCAGTGTTGGCAACTGTGCCTGTGGCATAAACCTGTCAGTATAGCTATCTATGTCACCACATCCAACCCTCACCACCGCGTCGCGCACTTTCAAGCAACTCGGCCGATCTTCCTCAGCCACGCTAACACGACTAGCGTCGCTGGAATAGCATCGCTCTCCAACTCCGTCATGCACAGAGGCGTTTATAGGGCGTTGGGCCTTTGACAGCAGTTATCGGGTGTTAGAACGTTATTAGTCCAAGCGCAGCGTCAAACACCGAGAATCTACCAGAGAAAACAAGATGTCAGACGCGCAGCTTGAATAGAGCTTGTTCCAGGAGAACAATAGATGATGGTTCGCTTCATTATGTCCGATGAGTGATACAAACTACTGATTCGGAGGTGTAGTCATGATTCGGTTAGCTCTGCTGTGTGTCAGCTTGATTTTCGTTGCATCGGCCGCGGGGGCGGAACTGCAGATGTTCTGGAGCGGGCATGTTGACGATGGCACGCGAACGCTCGACATGTCAGTTGGGGATACCGCTCTGATCGAAGTGTGGATTGAGCTGAACTCAGGCGACACCCTGTCCGGCGTTTTCTACTCCAACGAGGCAGCCTCTGAGTTGGAACAGACGGCAGTGACGGCTTCCCTGGAGGATTGGACTGGCGCCGGTGTGGATGGCCAATTGGGAGACAGCCAGCAGTTCTCCGTTTTCTGCGCGGAAGACGGAATAGTGGCGAGCTCTGGCAAGTACCTCCTGGGAACTCAAGAGATCAAACTCAATAGTGGCGACGTTGGCAGCGAAATCGATGTCGCATTCCAAACAGGTTCGTCGCTCGGCGTCCTTGACGAAGAAGGCGCGGATTACAGCCTCGTGGCCTCTAGCAGCGACCTAAAAGATTCCAACGGGTACTTCCATTTGGGAGCAGGCAGCCCAGGATACACGGCCTCCAGATTGACCGACGAAAGAGACACACTTGTTGTCCGGATTGTTGATGCCGGAGGCGGCTCGGGCGGCGGTGGCTCAACTGGCACAGGCGGCACCACCGACGACACACTTGATACAGATGAAGATGGCGTGCCCGATGTGAGCGACGATTTCCCCTCCGATCCCTCTGAAACTACCGATACCGACGATGACGGCATAGGGGACAACGCAGACAATGACGATGATGGTGATGGCGTCGTCGATAGCGAGGATCCAACGCCGCTCGGTGAAGACGACTCTGGTAGCTCAACGACCCCCACGACAAGTAGCCCGTGCGGAGCCGGCGCCACTACGGCCACCACGCTCGTGTTCTTCGGGCTTTCGATGTTCAGATTGCTTCCTTTGTGCCGTAGCCGGCGTCAATCTTGGTGATCTATAGCGCTGTAAGTCCAAGCGTAGCGTCAAAAACCCGGAATCTATCGGAGAAAACAGGCGTTCAGCCGCTGCACCTGGATAGAGCTTGCTCCAGGCTTAACGCCGCTATTCAGAAGGAACCGGTGAGTTAACTCCGGTAGGTTCGGATGGAATCTCAGCTGAAAGGCTACTGCCGACAGCCGGCGAGAGATTCCAACACCCCAAGCAAATACTTCCACGTTTTCTGCACTGATTCCACCCACACTCGTTCATCCGGACTGTGAGGGCCCTCGATTCGCGGACCGAAGGAGACCATGTCCATTCCCCCCAGCCGTTCGCCGATGATGCCACACTCCAGGCCCGCGTGAATAGCTGCGACGTGGGGCTCCTCGCTGAACAGCTCTTTGTACACCCCTCTGCATACACCCAGAACCGGTGAATCTGGATTCGGCTCCCAGCCGGGATAACGGTTCCCTGTTGATGCTCTCGCTCCGGATAGCTTCCCGATGCAGGAAATCTGCTCCAAAGTCTCGTCAATCCTCGATTCGGATGAGCTGCGAGTAAGCGTGGCCACCCGAACCCTCAATTGCTTGCCATCATCAGATTGCTCGCAGCCGATAATCCCCAGGTTGTTTGACGTCTGTACGAGACCGGGCACCCGCGGATGCATGCCCAGCACACCGTGCGGAAGGGCACTCAAGGCGGCCAGAAGCAGTGCGCTATCCTCAGCACTGATCGCCATACGCGCATCACGGCCATCCGCAGCGGCAGCAACAATCCGCACCTTCTCTTCCACTGACTCCTCTCGGGCCTCTTTCTCCACCTCTTTTGCTGCTGCAATCAGAGCTCCAAGGATTCCACTATTCCCGCACACCACTGCACTGGCCTCCCTAGCAATGGCATTGCGCTTGCTACCGCCCTCGATGCAAACGAGCCGCAAATCGTCTCGCCGAGAGCGAACCAAAACTCGCGTCAGGAGCTTCGTTGCGCTGCCTCGGCTTTCGTGGATGTCGCCACCGGAATGCCCACCTCGCAACCCGGATACAGCAATGCGGCACAACTCTCCGTCCGTCGGCAACGGCTCGCTTCCGAATGACCACTCCAGATTGGTGTCACAGCCTCCAGCGCAACCCATGTAGAGCGCGTCATCCTCCTCTGAATCCAGGTTGAGCAATCGTCGACCCTTGAATGAGTCACCGCTGAGAGCCTTGGCTCCAGTCATGCCCTCTTCCTCGTCGGTCGTGAATAGTAGCTCCAAGGGGCCGTGGACAATGCTGGGATCCGCCGCGACAGCCAGGGCCATCGCTACCCCTATCCCATTGTCCGCGCCCAAAGTTGTACCTGCTGCCCGAACTACTGCTTTCCCATCAGCGTCAGCATCAACAATCAGGCTGATCGGATCCTTCTCGAAATCGTGCGCTGTGCCTGCGTTCTTCTCCGGCACCATGTCCACGTGTCCCTGCAACACCGTGATCGGCGCCTGCTCATGACCTGCCGTCGGCGGGACCTCTATCACAATGTTGCCCGCTGAATCTTGCTTGGACTTGAGACCCAACTGCTTCGCCACGCTAACCACATGTGCACAAATCTTCGCCTCCCTCTTGGATGGCCGAGGAATGGCCGCGATGGCGGTGAATTGTTTCCACACACACTTCGGTTCCAATGATTCTATTGTGATGGGTGTCTTGCTACTCACCGATCCAGCCTCTCAATATTGGTAACAGTGTTATTGGACATTATCTCTGAACAATTGTAGTGCCAATCGTCGCGAAGCGTAACCCTGTGCCCCTTCTCAGTGGAATGCGGGCACAATTCCGAGTTTCGTCAGCTGCCCCGAATGAATTTCGGGCGATGTGTCGGGACTTTGTCGAGCCCTATGTCGCTATTAGTCCAAGCCTGACGTCTAATACCGAGAATCCACTGCAGAAAACAGATCGTCAGACTCCACACTTAAACAGAGCTTGCTCTAGACTGTTTAGTCTAAATCACAATCGATGAACCAAAACGTCATGGGGATCTTGCCTCATTGGCTGCGTGCTGCGGGGCCTCTTGGCTAAGTAGTCATTAGTATTTACCAGAATGAGGAGTGTTCCTGATACACAATCTTCCAGTGTAGGGCATATTAATAAGTATAGCCAACAGCGTTCATGCGCGATTCACTTCTTCCGGCCCGAAACTAATCGCGTGCTGCTGGCTTTTCTTATGCGCATACGAAACCAGCGATTCGTGGCTACGCCTGCTTCACAGAACTGAAAGCCGGAGCGCAGCATCAGACCCCGAAATCTACCGGAAAAAACATGCGTTCAGCGGCTACACTTGGATAGAGCTTGCTCTAGCTTGCAGTTGTTTGTCTGACGTGTGCAACGAGTTGCTCGATTACTTCGGCTATTGTCATGCAACTCGTGTCGATGCGGATTGCTCGCCCGGGTACTAGCAACGGAGCCCATTGCCTTGCATCATTCGCATCTCTGGCCGCTAGGCTCTCACGCACTGTGTTAATGTCGACATCCTCGCCGTCCGCCATCAACTCTTGCTGCCGTCTGTGGGCGCGTCGATTGATATCTGCGTCGACGACAAAACGCACGTCGGCATCTGGAAACACTACGCTCCCCTGGTCTCGACCTTCAGTTACAAATGAACCTAATGCTTTCCCCAACAGCTTCTGCTTGGCCACCAGAATGTCACGAATCGCCTGATTGCGAGCGATCGGTGACGTCGCTCTGCTCACCTCCATCGTTCGGATGGCTTCGCTGACGTCGTGACCGTTGATCTTGACTCGCGTGTGCGTGGGGCCGCAATCCAACTCCAAGACAGCCTCGCGGGCCATAGCGGCCAACTTCTCGTTGTCATGAAGGTCGATACTCTGCTGCAGGGCGAGATAAGCGAGAGCACGGTACATGGCCCCGGTGTCCAAGTACGGTATCTCCAGGCGAGCGGCCAGCTTGCGGGCGGCAGTCGATTTTCCCGACCCGGCAGGGCCGTCAATGGTGATTATCATAGACCCGGATTTTAGGACCTTATCTCTGTTCGGCAAGGCTATCTTGCCTACTTATCAGGTGACCATCGTTGCCGTTGTACGATACCTTACCCCCTTCAAAAACTAACAGACCCAACACTATCGGGCGTCACACAACCTCCACATCGTAACTACTTGCCTGCCATGAAGATCTGTGTTGACCCGGTCTGTTCGTAAGGATAATAATGGATGTGTGTGGTCTCATTCGGCTGTCTCCACCGGTACCCAGGGAACATGGTGGACGTCTCGGATAAGTCCGTAGCAAAGGAGCGCCGAAGTCCATGAGTGACGCTTTCGTTGCTGTTTGCCCATCCTGTTCACAGAAGTACCGGATTACCCGTGACAAGATCGGAATGCGCGCTCGCTGCCGTCGATGCGGACAGACATTCAAACTCCTTGATGAGCCGCCAATTGACGACGAGACGATATTCGGATGGGTTACAGAGGATGATCCATCCAGCAGTAGTGTGCTTGGCGGAACCGGAATCTTCAGTAGCTCCTTCAACGAGTCAACGCAAGTCCCCGTGGGCAATAGGTGGGTCCACCCAACACCGCCTCCCCATCCGCGAGTCAAACTGGAAAGTATGGCCGATGAGGGCGTCTCATTCGTGTTCTCGCCCAATCAGCTCGATGATCGGGACTTCCTTGTCTCTTTTCCTCATCGTTGTGTTCAGTGTCTGTCTCGGGACGCCCTGGAACTCCACTACGTTGTGTGGATAGATAAAACGTCAGCCATTGATGCTGCCCTCATCAGCGAAACGGAGACGCGCACCCATCGCTCTCTCGGAAAACTGTTGGATGAGCATGGGCTCAAATGGTTCAAAGCGCTGGAACCGTCCGGCACCTTCAGAGCACCGTTTAATGCTCCACTCGTTTACTGCATATGCCCTCAGTGTAGTGTCCCGGGAGCTGTGCGCGGCAGGGTCATTAGGCACGGCATGGAAGAAATGTGTCAGCTGATAATTGCACATCCCTCCGTAGCCCTTGAGTTTTTCCGAAACAATGGCGGTAAAAATGAACCCGAATACAAGAAGCTTCTAGTGTTCAGCCGTCAGCGACGCGGGAACCAGTGGAAATCACTTGCAATAGGAATTCGTAACCGCATTGGCAAATGGTACGTTCCCAAACAGGGCGAGAAGTTTCTCGGCTACTACGCTGACAAGGACTTCGATCAAACGGAACGCGGAACAGCCGGAATCATCCTCACCGATAGGCGGCTGATCTACAAGAAGTATGCGGCACTCAGAGAGTATCCACTCGATAAGACCGGTACAATTGACATCGAAGCTACAAAGGCTCGAGCTAGCGTTGAGATAATCCAACCGGATGAACGTGCCGCTACCCTCTCAACAACCCCGCTCGCTGCCAGCAGCTTGGCTCGCACTCTCAGTGGTCTCAAGAAAGACTGGCAGATCAAAGTGCATGCGGTAACCTAACTGCCCCTCGGACATCGCCTTACGGAAAGACTGCTGCCATACCCACCATCCACTGCGCCAGTTGCACCTTGTTCGCAGACCTATATCGCCGCTGGTCCAAGCGTAGCATCATCCCGGAACCCACCGGAGAGAACAGGCGTTCAGCCGCTGCACTCGAATAGAGCTTGCCCTGGCTCTTGCCATGCCCCGCGTCACCAAGCAGAACGCCTATGCCGAACCACGATTGCGGTGAGAAAACGCCTCTCCGCTGGCGACCCTAACATCGCTCTGGGCAGATTTTTTCAACTTTTTTTTCGCCCTTGGCGCTATCGTAAACACCGTTTTCTTGCCGCTTTTGCCTAGTTTGCCAAAAAAAAGCGGAACACGAGTCACCTTATTTAGGTTGGAGGAGACCGTCCTTCTCGCACTGCCTCCTTGGCGAGAACTCCCTGTCGACCCAGGATGGGGATTCAAGCAGCCCGTCGAATGGATGCGACCATTGCCCGCTTGTCCTAAGGAGTTCAATCGCGAACCGATTCCGCAGTAAATCGTTGAGAAAGTTGCCCGATGTGCCTCAAAACAGCGCCGAAATCGATCAAATAGTGATCAATTCGACGTGTTGAGAAGAGTTTTGACTCCAAAAGTGGCGGTTTTCTCACCATTATGTCGCGAAATGTCGCGTAAAAGCACGCCAATGCGCTCTAAATGTAGCCTTGGCGCACTCAAAAACAGGGTTTTTTATTGTGTAAAACCACAAAAGTTCAGGTTCTTAGGCTTGTGCAAATGGAGCTATTCCCCTTGGGCTCGTATGGTGCTATTGCCCTATATGTAGTTTAAACCAAAAGCGGCTCATTGGGGCCATTAGTGGTTGGGTGAAAGCTTCTTCGGAGTGTTGATTTGGTAATTGAAATGCCAATACGTTCAGGGCTGTTAGTATGAAAACGCCTATGGAAATAACCTGCAGTATTGGTATTTAACTTAGTGTTCTGCCAGGGTATCAAGTAGTACGTCCGGACGGTCGCTGATGATTGCGTCAACGCCCATCCTAATCAGCCTCCGCATGTCCGCTTTCTCGTTAACTGTCCAGACGAATACGCCTAGACCAACTTCGTGCGCCATTCTCGCAATCGAAGGATCTGTGCGTGTTCGAGAAAGCCCAATGGCAGAACACCGTGCCTGTAATGCCTCCGTGATCCTTGTCTGTCGCAGGTCTTTGTCATGCGGCATATCGCCAACAAGCCATGTCGTCGGTAGGCGTGGTTCGATCTTGCTTATTGTCTCTATTACATTGCGGTTGAATGAGAAGATCATCACTTCTTCCGGCTTGACGCCGGCTTTTTGGATGGTTGCGACGACCTCATTTTCCATGCCGGCGGCCTTGATTTCTATCACTAGCCGCAGGTGGCCGTGCACCAACTTGAGCGTTTCCTCTAGTGTAGGAATACGCTCATCCTTGAACTGCTGCGATTTCCAGGAGCCCGCATCTAGTTCTTTTGCCTGCGACAGTGTCAGGTTTGAGATTTCGGCATCCATGCCGGTTGTGCGTTTGACATTGCCGTCATGTAGCAGCACGGGAACGCCGTCGGCCGTAAGGTACACGTCGCATTCAGCCATCTCGACGCCTGTTTCAATAGCTAACTTGTAGGCGGCCAGAGTGTTCTCCGGTGCGATGTAGGAAAAGCCGCGATGTGCAATTGCCAATGGCTGGCTACGCAAGTGGAGAAGCTCGCCGGGCGTCATGGCTTCGGCGCGAGATACTACGATGTTGTCAAACTCCACTGTGGCGCCGTTTACGCAAAAGCCTATCTGGCCTCGGTTGCTTAACTCTCTGTCTATCGGAGTCTCGAATATCTTTTCGCCATCAAGAAACGTGCTGATCCACTCGCCTCTGGCGGCGATTCGCAGTTGACGCGCCTTTCCAGGTAAAAACCTATTAGCGGCAGACGTTGTCTGGAAGACACGCCATCCTTTTCCTCTGTCGGCAGGGCGTCGGGTGGCAAGCTCAAGGCCATTTGAGCGTGTTGCGTTAAGCCGTATAGTGAATTGAACGCCGGGAGATTTTGGGCCGGCGTCACGCAGGACAATTGCTGCCCAGCGAGTTTCTTCTTTGCTGTCAATGAAGCGGACGTCTGCCGATATCACGACGTCGCTCCAGTCGCTTGATCCGAATCTAATGCTGGTTTGCCCATTAAGCGATTCTGCCCGCAAGCGGCCATCCACTACGCTCCAGCCTGGGCCGTCTGCTACCCATCCGGCGGGGAGCCTGCCTGTGGCGAGGGAATCAAAATCCTCTTGCAGGTAAGTCTCGTTTGCAGATGCAGTGAAACAAAGCGACAGTGCGATGCAGATTTGTACGATTGTCTTCATGGGCTCCATTACTCCTGTGTGATGGAGAAACGTCTCTATATAAGTTTTCGCAATACCCTTGAGTTCTGAATCCGTTGCTGGCCACGGGTCTAGCAAAGAAGTTCCACGCGGACCGGCTTTTGTTCCCGGCCCGGCTTGATAATCGATCGCTGTGCCGTCTCCTCGATTTCCACTAAAGTATTCTTGTCATCGGGAAAAATCTCACCAACGATGGCGTGTGTTGATCGCAAGCCGCCTAGCCAGACGCGGCGGTCGCTTACGTGGATGATGCTGCCGGAGCCTCCGCCAAGGACCTTTGCCAGGGCGCTGGATATTCTTACTACTGGTAAACCATTGTCGGGAGCCACGCGCTGTCCGGCGATGCAGCGCACATTGGCCATCGTGCGGCGTCCATGGTATTCCTGCCCGAGGGCGCCTTTGTAACGCTTGATCGCATCAGCTACCGTTCCCAAGACCAAGCCACGCAACTTCTGCTCGGGTTCCGGTTGCGTTAGCAGAGTGGTTATCACGGCGATTCCTCCGCAAATTGTCAGGCCGTATAGTGCTCGCATGAATTTATATTGCCGCATTCCGGCAAGCAGGCCATCGCCGGCGTCGATCATCGGTATGCCGTGAGCGAAGGGCGTGATCACTTCCGGTACGAATAGGGAAAAAACTATGGCCGCCATTCCCCCAGCCAGGGTGGCGATGGCCGCAACGCGCGTGAATCTTCGCCAGCACACACTCAATAGCAGGGTCACGACCATGGGCGGCGTAACGGCTGCTGTGAACGCGCCGTGAGCCGCGTAGATTGTCTTGAAGTTGGCAAATACCGGAACCAGGACGATGCCGAACATGGCGACCGCCAGCGCGCTCAATCGTGCCATGCGCAGGAGTTGGTCTTCGCCAGCGTCGGGACGGATATGTGTCCTGTAAACGTCATTGACAACGATTGCCGACACGGCAGTTAGCAGAGTATCCACGGTCGACATGAGAGCAGCTGTTAGTGCTGCAAGTACCAAGCCAAAGATGCCCGGTTTGCTGAGGAACTCCGCGGTTACGAAGAAGGCTTCGTCAGCTCTGATGTCCGGGGGCAGCACGCCTGCGTGAACAAGGGATTTGCCAACCCAGCCGCCGGAAGCGACAACGCACGCTGCAATGGGCATTAGCACAAGGGGCATGAAGATGGCGGCTTTTCGTGCCTCATTGACGTTGCGCGCCGCAAGAAACCGCATTACCATTCCCTGGTTAAGGAAATAGAACATTGCTGAATTAGCGATGGCATCCTGCCAGAAGATACCTACGGCCGGAAAGGACGGATCGCTGTTGAAGCCGGAGAAGGCGTGGCGATGTCCCCGCGGGAGGTTGCCCCAGAACTCTTCAAAACCGCCCAGATAGTTGATTCCCAGGATCAGTATGACAAAGCCCACTCCGAGCAGCATGACGCCCTGGAACAGATCGGTCATGATAACGCTCGTCTGCCCGCCAAAAGTTACATAGCAGGCGGAGACGGCGGCAACTACGACAGCTGACCAGAAGATTGGCCAGCCGAGCAGAATATTGAATACCTTACCCATGGTGAATAGGTTTACCCCAACGTATCCAACGAGGTAGATCAATACGAATGCGGTGGCCCAGTTTCTAACAGAACGTCCGAATCGCAGCTCGAAGTACTCGGGAATCGAGGTGACTCGGGAGAAGTAAACGATGGGCAGCCATCCGAAAATGAGTAGGGGAATCCAGAACCAGTCGTTAAGGTACGTCTGACTACTCGACAGGCCATGCTCAAAAGCCACTCTGCTGTATTTCACAAAGCTGTAGGAGCCCACCGTCGTGGCGATAAGACTGAAGGCGATCAGCCACCAGCTGAACCGCTGACCACCGAAGAAGAAATCCTTGCTCGTTCGTTGATTGCGTCCGAACCACGTACCTATCGCCAGAATCAAAAGGAAGTAGGCGATGACAATGCCGTAGTCCAGGGGGGTTCCCAGCGTTTTGCCGCGCTCGTATCCTCCCTGATAGGCGGTGGCCTGCACGGTTTCCATTGGTGCGTATTGCAGATATCCCTGCACACCGGCGAAGACGGCCAATCCACCGACCACGATGGCCAGATTAAGAAGCTTGCGCCCCGATAGACCGATGTAACCCTGCCGGACTGCGCAGATGGTCCCGACGAGAAAGACAAGGCCGCCGATAGTGTATTGGTATATGTATGGATCCATGAGGAGGGTGATTCTAACGTGAAACATGTTACAGGTCTTCTCGTGTGCAGTTGATTAATCAGACCAGTTGTTGTGCGGTCCGCTTTGCGTGTCGTTGTCTTGCCAGTAAACTTTTGCCATGAAACGCATCGACGCAACGGACATTGCAGCGATCAATGAGTATGTGCAGGACTGGGCCGGACCGGATGATCAGGTGCATCCCGTACGGATAGACGACATTGTTGTGGCCGAGGACGCAAGGGAGGCGCTGGCGGAGCAGATCGCCAAGCGAGCGGGCGGTAAAAGGGTCTTGGTCATCAGTGACAGCACTCCCATGTACCGCGTTGGCGTCGATCTCAAGCCTCTGGTCGCGGAGGCGTTGGCGACGGTCTGCCGCGTGGAGATTCGTGAACTTTCGCAAGAACCTGGGCAAAGGTTCCATGCTCGAATCGACACTGCTCGGCAGTTGGCGGAGGAGTTTGCGGGGGACCTCAAGGATGTTGGCGCTGTTGTTTCGGTTGGTTCCGGCAGCATAACGGACGTGGCTAAGTATGCTCGGCATCTGCATCATGAGAGTGCTGGTCGCCGCATTCCTTTCATCTCGTTTCCTACAGCGGCCAGCGTGACAGCTTACACTTCGGCACTGGCTGTTTTGAGCATCGACGGGGTGAAGCGCACTCTGCCCGCGGCGGCTCCTGACGCTGTGGTTTGCGATTTGCTCACGCTGGTTTCGGCTCCACGGATTATGAATCAGGCTGGCTTTGGCGACGTTCTTGCTCGCAGCGTGTCGTATGGCGATTGGTATTTAGCTCATCAGTTGGGGATGGACGACGGTTTTAGTCTGGTGCCCGGGAAGCTTCTCGAACACGCTGAGCAGGAGATGCTTGAAAACGCTGAAGGCGTGGGCAGTGGCGAGATTGACGGCATCCGTTCAGTCGTTGATGCCTTGTTGCTTTCGGGGATGGCTATGTCCATTGCTCGTCAGACTGCGCCACTTTCTGGTTGGGAGCACGCGATTAGCCATTTCCTTGATCTTATCGCTAAGAGCGAAGGGCGTGAGACGGCCTTGCACGGTGGTCAAGTGGGGATTGGAACGTTGGTTTCGGCGCGAGCGTATGAGTCGGCCTGGGGCGAACTGCAGCTTGAGCGTATTACGGAGGAGAAGACTGATAATCACTACTGCGAGATTCTTGAGCGGGTATTTACTGAATACTCTGCGAGTCGGTCGATGATTTCGGAGTTGTGGCGCGAGCTTGAGAAGAAGGTTACCAGTTGGCGCAGAGCCGGCAGTCAGCGGCGCGATTTCGTTGCCAGGAAGGCCGCAGGTGAGTTTGAGGGCTTCTTGAGCAAGTATGTGAGGAGTGCTGAAGAGATCAAGAGAGCTTTGGTGAAAGCCAAGGCCCCGTGTATGCCTCAAGAGCTGGATGTATTCATCAGTCAGGAGAGCACGCTGGCCGCGATTCGCCATGCCCACTTGGTCCGCGCTCGCTTTACCCTGGGCGATCTTCTGACAGAGGCGGGCTGGCTCGACGAGGCAAGAGCAGAGAGCCTGCTGCGATAGCGGACTAATCAGAATGCGCTGACGTCCTTTGCACATATGGAAAAAGGCAATGGGCAGAGGGGTTGCTATGTGGAGGCGATTCTCAGGTAAGATTTATCTCTGCACGGCAACTCCCGCGAGCCGCTTTTGCGAATGAAGCCACAATTCTGATTGTGATGACCGGAAATGGCGCACTCCACTCGCTCTTCTTCCGGCAATTGCCCGTTAACTGCGAATGTGTGCGGTGTGGAATGATGTCATCCAGAGCGAGCTCTGTCGAGTGTATCGTCTGAATCTCGGTTTTCTCCGGCAATCCAGATTCTCGGCATCTGGCGCTGCGCTTGGACTAACGGCGCCCTAGTCAAAAAGCCACGGCTTATGCCGTGGCTTTTGAACTCGAAGTGACTGGACACGGTTAGAACTTTTTGGCGAGGGAGCGGTCGGCCTGCCGCAACGGGTCGCCGATGCGTTACCGGCGGCGTGACAAGACCTGCGGCTATCCATGGTCGCCGCGTTACCGCAGTGCGCGCTTCCACGATTCCACGCGGTACACAGGGGAACTCTGTGCTCGTCCCCATGGCCCCCTCGCCGATCAAGATTTGGTGGCCGACGTCACGTACACCCGGTCAACTGGGATCTCGTGGCTCGGCATTGCGAATCTCCTCTTCCGCCAGCACGCGGAAGTGCTCGCGAATCTGAGTGCCGCAGCCTGCTCCGGCTCGGCCGAGCTTCACTTGATTGGGGCCAAAACGGCTCCAATCGTTCGGAGTACCCCTGAAGTCGCGGACAATTGTGCTGGGGATGTCGAATCCGAAGGCCCACAACGGAAGCTGTTTCTCTCGGAGGTAGGCAAGGAAGTCATGGCAGATGCGCGGCAGGTCGTAGGTCTTCACGCTGAAGGGGGCTTTGGAGTTGCAGAACCACTCGTTAACCAGCACGACGTGGTTCTTTGATATGTCACCGAATCCGGCATCCCACTTCTCTCTGGTGTCTCCGCCCTGCTGGAAATAGGGATGCACGGCGAAGCAAAGCCGGTTCAGAGGATCTTCGATGCTAAGCAGGCTGCGGTTTATGCGGCGTGCCCACGGCAATGTGTCGACCACAAGTACGTTTGTCCAACCCCGCCGGCGGAACTCATTGATGATCGTCTGGTGTCCGATGTACTCCCTCTTCTTGCCGTTGTCGTCGGTATACGCGCCGCCATCCATCCACAGCTTCCGGTTGAGCCTTGGTCGTCCGCGGGCGACCGGGCCAGACTCATTGAACAGTTCCAGCATCACATAAGGATGATTGGCAAAGTGGAGCCCGATGACATCCCATGCCCGCATGGTATGGGCAGTCGGCAAGGGCTTTATGTCTGTTTCGCCGCTGTGCTTCTGATCTTGCATGGCGATCGTTACTACAAAACCCAAGTCGAGACATAGCCTGACACCGTCAACCAGATCCTTGACGTACTTCTCGGTGTGCAGGTTGGATTGTGGATCAAGCCCCGGCTGACTGACCAGAAAGCGGACACTGTCCACGTGCCACTGCTTGGCGGCATTGAGTATTCTCGGTCCAAAGTGAGCAGCCGCGCCCGCGAATCCACGCATGGCGTCTGGTTGCGGGTTCTTGTACCAACCCGCCGGGGTGAACGCTCCCAACCCAACGCCGCGGGGGATCCAGGTCTTCCCGTCCTTCGTCAGGTAACGTCCCCTGACCCCGAGTCCTTTCCCTGGCACCTTGGCTTCGGGTTTCACCGCCTTTTCGTTTTCTTGGCTCAACCTATTGCTCGAAGTCAGCGGTGTCGTCAAGTCCATCTTGGACACGTCCAGGCCGAACCGGTGCAATATAGTGGGGGCGATTTCCAGGGCCGTGCCGCCGCGCAGAACCTCCTTGTCGTTGGTTGCCAGGAAAACGTGCGGTGCGTTGTGGTGGCTTCTTCTACCCTCGTCGAATCCATGGTCCGCGGTCACGTACACCCTCGTCGCGTCATACAATCCCAACTCCTTGAGCTTGGCAATGATCGCACCTGTCCACCGATCGGCGGAAATGAGGGCATTGTTGTAGGCGGCCGAGTTCTCGCCATGACTGTGCCCGTCGTGGTCGATTTCCCCAAAGTGAATGAAGAAAAAGAACGGTTTGTTCTTGTACTTTTCCAACAGTGCGATCGTTCGTTGACCGACCTTGTCATCCTCCAGCAGTCCGTATTCCCAAACATCGCACGCCTCATGCGTGTGCATGTACGGTTTGCCAGGTATGACAAGGGAGCTTTGGCCCCCTTCCTGGACAATGTAGCTTCCACCGGGTGGCGTGATCCTCCGCTCACGGATGGAGCCCTGGCTGTTCCCGCGCCTTTGGTCATCATCCTCATCACGGTGCACACGGCGCCGGTCCGGTGGCAGTTCCAGCAGTTTCTTCACCCGAGCCAGTTCCGACTTCGTCAGTCGAATCTTCCGCGGCTCTCCTGTCGGGCCGCAATGGGCTTTCTTGCCGATGACTGCCACGCAAGCGAACCTGTCACTTCCGAAGTGGTCCTTCAACCGTTCGAAGATAGTCATCCCCTTCGGAATAGGCCGGTAGTGGAAATTGCTGCGCACGCCGGTAACATCCGCTGTCTTCCCGGTGAGGATCTGCGTCCATCCAGCTTTGGTGTCCGTCGTACCGTCGATGAAGATGTCGACCATCGTCCCAGCGGCCGCCAGAGCTTCAAGATGCGGAAGCTCATTTCTAGCTAGGCACTCATGGACATGTGCACGCTGAGCTCCATCCCAACCAATAAGTATCACGTTCCAGGGGCTCTCGGGGCTTGGCGACCGAACGCTGTCTCCGACCGACAAATCGCCCGGAAGTGCTAGGGCGGCCAGAATCATCACTATCCGATACATGTGCAATCCTGTCACCGAGGATTCGGCGAGCGCTCATCTACCTGTCGCCGCCTCTCTAGCCTGTTGCAGACCGTCCGTTGTTTCGACGTACGATGCCTATGCTATCACAACTGGTCATTCCGGCACAGGCCCGGCCTCGCTCAGCGGCGGTTGTACTTGGGAACTGAAATTCGCGGCGGATTCTGCCGCGATAAAGGAGGGGTTATCGAATCGGGGTGACTGGATTCGAACCAGCGACCTGTCGCCCAGGCGACCGCGCTAACCTAGTTGATCGTGGATCTCTGCTCGGCCGTGGCCAGTCTTGAGATAACGCTCGCGACGAACAGCTTCTGCTCGTGTATCGAAAGCCTCGCTGTAGACCAATTCCCAAGGGACACCATGACGAGTCGATTTCGAGTGTCCAGTATTGTGCCTAGCCAGTCGTCTCTCGATGTCCTCACACGAACCGGTGTAGAATCGACCGGTACTCCCACTTCTGATGACATAGACGTGGTACAAATCGGGGCGACTGGATTTGAACCAGCGGCCTCTGCGTCCCGAACGCAGCGCTCTACCAGACTGAGCCACGCCCCGTTTTTGGCAGCAGAATAGTTTTTCCGTGCCTGAACTACCAACAATGATGCTACGCAGACAAGACGAAAATGTCAACGCGAAGCGAGGGGAGGCGGGATCTGCAGGGTTATTGGTCCAAGCCCACTTCAGAGCAAGATCTATCCAGGTGCGGCGTCTGACAATTGGTTTTGTCCGGTAGATTCTCGGTGTTTGATGCCGTGCCTGGACTTGCAGGGCGACAAATCGATGCTGTGCCTACCTGTGGCGACGTTCGAGATGCTTTCTCGCCAGTTTAATCGCTGAGTGCCGTTGAAGCCCGCGAAGCTTGGTCTGGAGTTTCTTATGTTGGTCATAGATGATCCTCGAGCCAACGATGAGAATCACGACCGCAGGCGAGAGACAGAGTAGGCCCGCGAAACCAAGGAGCGAGCTCAAGTACAGTGCGCATGCGAAAGCGGCTATCGTAGCTACGCCGGCAAGGAAAACGAGGTGAAAAGAGATCAGCAGGCTTCGCCAGTTTGCGGCGTGGTTGCACGAACGAGCGAAGGCGTTCGTACTGAAAAACGAGAGTCCGGCGCCACTGATTGTTGCCAGTATCGATACCCAGATGGTTGCGATTGTCGGGGCCTTATTGAATATCGCCAATGCAGCTAATGCCATACCCAGGCAAGTGGTACATGTTCCGACGACGCACGTTGTCGGCAGACTTTCCAGTGTGCTGACAGACTTAGTCACAAGTGGTTCAGGCAAAAGCAGATCTCGAATAGTATTTTCGATTCCGCATTCGGGGCACGTTCTGGGATGTCCGCTGAGACCGCGCATGTTGTAGCCGCAGCTTGCACAGAACAGATCAAGCTGATCGACAGATGGTCCAATCGGATCTTCACCGGCCCGCATTTCTTGTTACTCTTTTCGTTAGGCGGAGTTTGCTTCCTGCCTGACTTCGTCAGGGCTGCTGAATTCCTCTCGACGTATTCTACGGGTACTTCTGCGAGGGAATCGACGTCTGTCGGTCGCACGGCAAAAAACACGCTGTGCCGAAATAAGCTCCGGCTGTTTCAGGTTTCTCACTCCATGTAGAAAAGCCTACCGCTTGGGCCTTACTTGTTGCCACCGAAGAGACCGGAGAGGGCCGCGGGTAAGCTGATTGCGATTTCACGAGAGAGTTAACTGCCTGAGTTGCAGAGCAGAGTCATCACTTCAGACCTTGTTCGTGCATCGCTCTTACACCGGCCACGAATTGCGGAGGTGACCATAACGCTTCCTGCTTTCTTTATTCCGCGGCAGGTCATGCAGGCGTGGGTTGCTTCGAGCACTACCGCCACTCCTTTGGCACCTATGCATTCCATGAGACTGTCGGCGATTTGCGTACTGAGTCGTTCCTGTACTTGCGGTCTGTGGGCGTACTCATCCACTACACGGGCCAGCTTGGATACTCCGACGACCTTACCGTCAGGGAGATATCCGACATGAGCTTTGCCTTCGAAGGGCATTAGATGGTGTTCGCACATGGAATGGAATGGTATGTCGCGCAGCACCACCAATTCATCATATGTTTCGGTGAAGAAGGTTTTCAGGTGGCGTCGTGGGTCCTTGTTCAGGCCATCAAACAGCTCTGCGTACATTCGGGCCACTCTTTCAGGCGTGCGCTTCAGTCCTTCGCGATCGGGATCCTCTCCGACCGAGATCAAGATCTCTCGTACTGCCCGCTGGATTCTTTCGATGTCTACTTGTGCCATAGTGTCAGTACCTTGCATTCATGGACTAGAGCAAGCTCCATTTGAGTTTAGCGTCTGAAGCCCGGTTTTCTTCCGTAGATTCTCGGTGTTTGAAGCTGCGCTTGGGCTTACAGCGTTACAGCGAATTTAGTCGTGCGTATGATCCGTCATGATCGAAGGTGATGCAACTGCTTGATGGGTATTGAGGCGTGGTGTGAAGGCATACTTGGTATTGATGAGAGAGTTGTTTCGGTCTTGCAGGGCAGATGAAAAGGTGTGTCATGGAGTTTCTAAATCGCCTCTAATGTCATCAGTTGATTGTCTTGTGCAACGACAAATGGAAGCTTGTGCAAAGGCACAAGCAGGCAATCTGAGGTGATTATTCTTAAGTTTTTCTGATTTTTTTTTAGCCGTATTGCGTTTGCGTGCCGATTCTACAACCGCGGTTATAGATGTTTGCATTGATCTCCAGAAGCGCATGAGTGATGACGCAACAAGTGGAACTGAACGAAACATATGATAGCGTAGTGCATGGTGACGTTCTGCTTATGCGACCGGTATATACGATTGCATGCTATGCCACTGACTCAACAAGATTGGCTGCGAGAGGATCAGGCCAACTAAAAGGAGACGATCAATAGCACGTGTCGCTGTCTGTTTCGCTTTTGTCGAAGCATTGCTTTTCGGAGTTGAAGAGCGCAGTCGGAACGGCGAAACCAGACGTTTGAGGGTCGTTGCTTTCCGTCAATGAGTGTCACTCGACAAGCGAAGCGGCTCGGGTTTGCAGGACACGACCTTCCGAATATGAGCTATAACGCTCACCTTTCACCTCTGAATTCAACGAAGAACAATCACATGAATATAGCCAACAGTGTGTTTAGTCAGCGATGGCTTAGATGGACATGTGAGAGTGATGAGGAACGATGGTGAGCAAATTCATGAGAAATGCTTTGACAGGGGGCTGATTGAAGTTACCATTTTCCACCAGAAAGGAGGTCATTAGATATGGCCAAGAAACGTAAGGTAGCAAAGAAAGTCGCGAAGAAGAAAGTCGCGAAGAAAAAAGTAGCAAAGAAGAAAGTCGCCAAGAAGGCTGTAAAGAAGGTCGCGAAGAAGAAGGTCGCGAAGAAGAAGGTCGCGAAGAAGAAGGTCGCGAAGAAGGCCGTGAAGAAGGTCGCGAAGAAAAAAGTAGCCAAGAAGAAAGTCGCAAAGAAGGCCGTGAAGAAGGTCGCGAAGAAGAAAGTCGCGAAGAGAAAAGTAGCGAAGAGGAAGTAGTTAGACGATTCCCGCGCATGTTGCGGGCGATTGCAACGGAGCGCTCCGGTCCTCAGGTAAGGAGCCCCCGGAGAATGGGGGATGCTCGGCAGCGGAATCCGGGAACAGCTCCACAAGCCGCAAACGAATCAAGTATAAGACCGGAATGGAAGGTGCTTCTCGCCACGGCGGCACCTTCCTTTCTTTTCTATTTTGACTCGGTATGCAAATCCTGCTGTGCTGCATGGCTCCACGTCAATCGCGCGGGCTAGAGCAAGGTCTATTCAGTATTTCCGTTTGGACCACAGTCTTTTCCGGTGGATTGTCGGCACTTGACGCTACGTTCGGACCTGCAACGCTATAGTAACGCTGCAACTTCGTCAGACTGGCCGGTTTTTTCTCGACGCAACTGTAGATGCGCCTGCGAGCAAACCTTCAACTCTTTCTTGCCAGGCGAAAAAAAGCACCGCGCCGAGAAACAGTGTGTTAATGCAATAGTGGACGCATCCCGCGTGCAATCCTCTTTGATTCAGCAGACACAGCTCTGGTCGAGAAGACTAGAGCAAGCTCTATCCACGTGTAGCGGGTGAACGCCTGTTTTCTCCGGCAGATTCCGGGGGTTTGACGCTTCGCTTGGACTTGCAGTGCTATAGTGTATTGACTAGGCTCGGCTAAGCTCTCCTGGCAAGCTGAATACTGACAATTGGTTTGGGATGGATTGGTTGTCCGCAATCAGCGATAGCGTGCGGCTATTGGCATTCGTCTACCGGTGCCGAATGCCCGAGAAGTGACTTTCAGTCCGGTGGCCGCTTGCTTTCTCTTGTATTCGTTGAGATCGACTTTTCTGGCTATGTCTTTGACAACTTCTCGGTCGAATCCCTGCTGTGCAATAGCATCGACGGACATTTCCAGCTCCACATAGTAGCGGAGTATCTCATCAAGAACTTCATATGGTGGAAGCGAATCCTGGTCTGTCTGGTTTTCCTTAAGTTCAGCTGAGGGTGCTTTTGTAATCGTGGATGAGGGAATGAGTTCGCGGCCGGCTTGTGCGTTGATGTGGTTGGCGAGTTGATAGACGAGCATTTTCGGAACGTCGCTGATGACGGCCAGTCCGCCGCACATGTCGCCATAGAGAGTGCAATAACCGACGGCCAGTTCACTTTTGTTCCCTGTGGTAAGAAGCAGCCAGCCGAACTTATTGGATAGTGCCATGAGGATATTCCCGCGAGCTCGAGCTTGGAGGTTTTCTTCGGCTATACCTGATTGAAGATTACCGAAGTGGGGGGCGAGAGCGGCCTCTGCGGCTGCATGGCTGCTTTCGATAGATATTACTCGATAGTCTATTTCCAGGTTTTGGGCGAGGCACTCTGCATCAGTCAGGCTGTGTGTGCTGCTGAAGCGCGACGGCATTGCCACTCCGTGGACCCTGGTCGAGCCAACGGCGGCGGTGGCAATTGCTGCTGTTACGGCGGAGTCGATTCCGCCACTAAGCCCGAGAATCACTTCCTTGAAGCCGCACTTGGTCACATAGTCTCTCGTGCCCATCACTAAAGCGTGATACACGCTTTCGATGTCGCCGAAGGATTTCTCCTTTCTGGCTTCGCTTGGTTTGTTGGTGTCGACGATCAAAAGATCCTCTTCGAAGGATTTGGCTTGCGCGACCAGCGTGCCATCCGAGGAGAAGAAGGCGCTTGTGCCGTCGAACAGCAGTTCATCATTCCCGCCGACTTGATTGACATAGATTATCGGCACCGAATGTTTAGCTGCTTGGCGAGAGAATAGTTCATGGCGCAGGTTTTGTTTTCCCGTCCAGTATGGAGATGCGGAGATGTTAATTAATAGCTGAGCCCCGGCTGCCACTTTGTCGGCGATGGGGTTTTCTGTATACAGTCGCTTGTCGGCGAACTGCTCATTATTCCAGAGGTCTTCGCAGACAGTGAATCCCACTGGAATGGACTTCCCATCGAGACGTAGGGTGGAGGTTTTACAGGACAGATCCGGGGCAAAGTAGCGAGATTCATCGAAGATGTCATAGGTTGGCAGAAGTGTCTTGCCGTGCGTCTCTGCAATGCGGCCTCCACGGCATACGGCGGCGGCATTATGCAGTTCCTTTCCATGGCCAGTTACGTTTGGCGCGGCACAACCGATAACGGCTGTGATATGAGTGCAATGTTTCGCAATATGTTCGACTGCCTGGATATTCTGTTGTATGAAGTGCGGTTTCAGCAGGAGATCCTTAGGGGGATATCCGGTGACGGTCAACTCTGGGAAAACAATCAATTCTGCCGCAGCATTTTGTGCTTGTCTGATGTATTCAATTGCTTTGTCGGCGTTGGCGGATATATCGCCGATAAGTGGGTTTACTTGTGCCAGAGCGATTCTCATGATGCGGTGTCCTCGGTGTTGAGCATCGGATGACTGTTTATCCAATATAGTCAATTGTAGGAATCGATGGAATGATTCCTGCGTCGGCGCCCTGTTGCAGAAGCGTGGCAATCGCTTGTCTGCCTTTGTTACCGTAGTCTACTGTCCATTTGTTGACGTACATGCCGACGAATTCGTCGGCCAGTTCATGGCCCATGTCGCGGGCGTACTGAAGAGCGTGGCGAACGGCCTCCTCTCGGTGGTCTAAACTGTATTGGATGCTTCGTTTGAGAATGGCAGTTACTTCAGTCATGTCTTGGAGGCCCATATCTCGGCGGATGCAGTTACCACCAAGAGGGAGAGGTAGTTGGTGTTGGTGTTGCCACCAAGTGCCGAGATCGACTACTTTTTGCAGTCCCTGATTCATGTAGGTCAGTTGGCCTTCGTGGATTATAAGTCCTGCATCGACACGTCCTTGCGCCACTTGGTCGAGGATTTGGTCAAAGGGCATTACTTCGCAGTTGAAGGTGTTCGTTCCAAGGAAGAGGCTGAGGGCCAGAAAGGCCGTGGTTGTCAGTCCGGGCACGGCGATTCGGCACTGTTGGAGTTCACCAGGGTTGATGGCGTCTTTGGCGACAACTATTGGTCCATAGCCATCCCCCATACTGGAGCCACAGGCGGTAAGAGCGTAGTTTGCGGCGACGTAGGGGTAAGCGTGGATGCTGATTGCGGTGATATGCAGTTCAGCGCGCATGGCACGGTCGTTGAGGGTTTGAATGTCTTGGAGAATATGTTCAAAACGCCATCGACCGGTGTCGATTTTTCCAGTAGCCAACGCGTAGAACATAAAGGCGTCATCCGGGTCGGGACTATGGCCAAGAAGCAGGGTATCGTTCCGCATATTGGGTCTCACCTTGTGTTGCGGTCTTTTGGGGTTGAACGAGCCCTGATATACTCGATTCGCGGTCGATGGTCTAACATGGCATCGCGGTTGTGGCTATGGTGACGAGCGTTCCGGCTGCGTATATGAGGATCAACGTTGGCGTCTTCGTCGAAAGGAACATCGATAAATGCATATCGTTTGTCATGACGAGAACAGCGCCGTGCGGGGAACGGACATAAACGAAGATGTGCAATGCGTGGTGATCGGCTCGAGTCCGGATTGCCACGTGTACTTGCCGGATATTCGTGTTGCCGCCCGACATTTTCAGCTAAGGCGGAACGAGCAGGATGAATGGTGGTTGGAGACCTGCGAGGTCGAGTCGAACAGTCCGGCAGAGTTCACCAAGCTGTACGTGAATGCCGTGGAGGCGTTGGAGCCAGTCCGGATCAAGCATAATGATCAGATCATAATAGCGAGTTTCAGGCTGCACGTATTCACTGACGAGTCAACGGTTAACGCACCGAAGGCTGCGGTCATGGAGGATGTCTCGAAGATACGCCAGCATCCACTTCCTGCAGGTGCGATAGTTCATCACCACGTGTTTGAGGAGGTGTCGTTATCAATTAGCACGGCTGATCTCTTAACTTCGTTCTCTTTTGATATTCATGAGAGCGGTGAGTTGGCGCTACTGTTGAACACGGCAGTGGCCGGAGTGATGCGCATTTTGAATGCTCATTGCGTTTGGGTCGGCATAAGGCGGCATGGTTACGGTCGGATAGAATTTGTCGAAAGCAGGTTTGCTGACGGAAAAACAAGTGCTGATCCTCCTCGAATGGAGACGTACCAGTATCGTTGCGTGGAGCGTGGCCAGTATATTTGCTGTCCACGGGCGGAAGAGAAGAACATTGGTTCTGCTATGGCGATTCCCCTTGTGAGCAGTTTTGGCATTCTGGGAATGGTCTACGTTGACCGCAAACACGATGCACCGAGCTATGAGGAGCCCGACTTGGAGATTCTCACTCTGCTGGGTGCGGCCATTGCGAAGCAGTTGGAACTGGCCGTTCGCGATTTGGTAAGGAAGCAGCAAGCGATAGAGGCTGGGGAATGGTCGTTTATGCGTGAGCTGCAGTCCAAGATGGATCCGACGAATGTTCCGCAGTGGGATGGTCTTCAGTTGACAGTGTACTGCAAGCCTGGGTTGGAATGTGCCGGTGATATTTACGATGTGATGCGTTTGCCGAATGGACTGGCGGCGTTCATGTGTGGGCATGTCGTGGGTACTCCTACCATTGCCGCCCTGGCGATGGCAGAGGTGCGAGCGTCGTTCAGATTCGCTGGTCTGCATTCTGATCCACCTCACGTAATTTTCCGGGCATTGAATTGGCTGCTGCACGATCCGCAATGCCCTGCTTCGTTGTGTGCGGTGGGGGTGATAATGAACCCTAAGACCGGGGCTCTTCAGTATTCGACTGCGGGGGCTGTTGGCGCGATCATCGTGGATTGTGAGGGGAATTTCAGAGATCTGGCGAAGCCTGAGATTCCCGACATTGGGGCGACGAGGGATTACTCCTATAACTCGCATGGAGCTCGGTTGGCGTCGGGAGAGTCGATAGTATTATACAGCCCAGGCTGCCTGCGGGTGAGCAACCGGGATGGTGAGCTCCTCAGCGAGGAACGGCTGGCGGATTCCATTGCCGACGGGTTTGGCCAGCCCTCCTCAACAGCGATGGATGACTTGCTATCTGACTTGGAGCCCTTCTTCAAGGACGGAAGACAGCCTGACGATATCACAGTTATGATTCTGCATCGCGAATGATGTATCTCCATTATCAGCAGTGGCTTAGAATACTGTTACGGGGAGGTTGCGCTCGTAGCGTCGAACCTGCATTGCTTGGACTCTTTTGACCGTCTAAACTTTGAGTGGACAGAGTTCCGTGGAATGACTGGGCGCGTTTTTGGGATGTGAGACCCTGGTGGCTAGAGTACTGGCGATCTTGTCGATGTTGGTTCTTGTGGCTGGTTGTACCTCAACTGCTACCCCTGGTCTTCCAACAGCAGCTGCGGACTACAGCGGCTCTGACGAGTGTCTTGCTCCTGCCGATGAATTATGGCTTGTTGAAGAGGTGCTTCGTTTGGTAAACGAGGTAAGGGTAGAGGCAGGGCTGAGTAAGTTGGTGCTTGATGATACCCTCTCAGACACAGCCAGTGACTACGCCTGTGAGATGATTGAACAGGATTTCTTTGCGCACGTGAGCCCGATTACGGGTACAAGTCCTGGGGAACGTTTGACGATTGCGGGGTATATCTACTGGGCGATGGGGGAGAATCTCGCTGGTGGACAGACCACGCCGGCCCAAGTAGTGGATGCCTGGCTTGAAAGCGAGTCGCATCGAGCCAACATAATGTCTCCTGAATGGAAGGAGATAGGCATATCCGTTCGTAATGGCGGGCGATTCGGATGGTATTGGGTGCAAGAGTTTGCTGACCCTGTTGAGTAGTTGCCCCTCCTTTCCAGCCGGCAGAGCATGCCAGTTTCTTCATCTTTTCGCGCGAAAAAAAACCTCCCAGATTTCTTGTCCAGCTGTTGATAGTGAGTGGTCGCTGCTAGAATCCCAGCACTATGACAACTACTGAATCAAAGAAAGACGGGCTGTTTCAAAACAGCGATGGCCGTGGCATCCGCGTGGTCCTCACGGGACAGGTTGGGCTTGACAAGAAGCTGTTTGTCGAGCGCGTGGTAGAGATTGCGAAGGAGCGTGGTAGGGAGGTCGTTCCATTCCACGTTGGCGATCGGATGTATGCGGAGGCTCCTGATGTCGTGAAGGGCAAGATTCTTGATCTTCCCCGGACACGACTCAACACATTGCGTCGCAGTGTGTTCAAGGATCTTCTATCGTTGGCGGATGAGAAGCCGAGCGCGGCCATCTTGGTGAATACTCATGCCACGTTTCGATGGAAGCATGGGTTATTCCATGCATATGACCATGATCAGATGCAGCGGTTTGACGCCGATTTGTACATAACATTCTTGGACAATGTAGACGCAGTTCATGAGCGTTTGGTTCGAGAGCACGATTTGCGTCATACATTGAAGGACATACTGGTTTGGCGTGAGGAGGAGATTGTCGTAACGGAGAGTATGGCTGAGGCCATTCGAGGTTACGGTCATGCCTACATTCTTGCTCATGGTGATGTGAACGCGACGGCTGAGACACTTTATCAGATGATGTTCAGTCCGAATAAGAAGAGGGTGTATCCTTCTTTTCCCATGACACACGTTATGGACATGCCGGATGTTCTTGCTGATATTGATGCGTTTCGTGACGTTTTGAGTGAGCACTTCATAGCTTTTGACCCTGGCGATCTTGACGAGAAGCGTTTGCTGTTTGAGGCTGGAGAGGCTACCAAGCGCGGTGAGCACAGCATTGTCGTGCATGTCAACGGTCGTGATATTGAGATTGGTGTTTCCGAGGTGACGCAAGTTGCCAGTGATATTGACGGGCAGATTTACGCACGCGATTTCAAGCTCATCGACCAATCGGACATGATTGTTAGCTACGTTCCAGAGCTTCCTGATGGGAAGCCAGGGCTTTCCAGTGGTGTTGAGCGTGAGCTGCAGCACGCTTGGGAGGTGACAAAAGAAGTATATGTTGTGTGGAAACCCAAGTGTGAACCCTCTCCATTCATCACAGAGACGGCGACAAGAGTGTTTGCGAGCGTAGAAGAAGCCATCAAGTACTTCCAAGGCAAGGGGTACGTAGGAGACGTACAGCTTGACTTGCCGATGGACGGTAAGCCCGCCAGAAAAAGAGGCCGCTTCGGGTAGGAGGAGCGGTTGGTCTTGGGTTTTTTCTAATGTCTGACACGAAGGTTCTTTTTCAGCTGGTCTGTCCGATTGGCCGCCCATTCGAGGAATTGTGTTGGGGGGAGTTGCGGGGGCGTTTTGCGCAGATGATGGATGAAACGGTTCCGCGGATCTACTCCTACAAGTTGGATCAGGACGATGTGATCCTGGAACGTTACGTGGAGCTTGTTGATACGCATGGCGCGCCGCGAGAGGTTTTCAGGGTTCCCTTTGTGTTCACCGGTGGTAGGGACGGACTGTTGGATGCGATCTGCGATTCGCGTGGGTCGCTCGCAGGGGAGGTTGTGGAGGTGGTCGCACTAGTGCTGGAGGTGCATCGAGAGGTGACTCCATACAATCCTGCCGGGCAAGGAGGAGATGCCTCTCGTTAAGCAGTCGGTTTGGAGTTGAGGCGAATATTTCTGTTCGGGCGGTGAATACGTAGGGGAGATACTGTTTCGGGGTGCTTGTCGGAGATGTTGCCATGTTACAGCTTTGTGTGTTCGGTTCTCAGGCGGGTCCCCTGGTAATGGAGAAGAGGTGTTATCTGACGGTGTTCGGGTCGTGCGAGTTGCGTAGGCCAACCTTGGCAAGGCAGATTGCTTCGACGCAAGCGGTGAGCAACGGGAAGGCGCCGGAGTCGAAGATGATTTTCTTGACCGTCTTTGGCGGAACTCGGATTATCTGCCCAACTCTTGCAGAGGAATACGTTGATTTGCGGGCTGCGATTGAGAGTGGCCATCTGGAACTGGGCAGGTGGGAGAGCTATTTGGTGGAGCTGGAGAAATGGCAGAGTAGTGCCTACTTATCCTTAACGTTGTTTGCCAGTTTGGAGGATGCGCACTTACCTAGCGAGGACCAGGAAGTCGAGACGTTGGCGCTGCAACGGCATTTTGGGCGGATCGGTGAGCAGGCCGGGCGGATTTTGGAGATGGGGGTGGGGCAGCGTGGTGCGGCGCGTCGCTCGATTATTCAGGAGGCTGTGCTGGCGGACTGAACATTATAGCGTTGTAAGTCCAAGCGTAGGGTCAAACCACTGGAATCTACCGGAGAGAACAGGCGTTCCGCTGCAACACTTGGGTAGAGCTTGCTCTAGTTCAGAGTTACATTCGTTTCTTGTTTGAGATTGGTTTATTGCCGAGGGTGGAATTTCGCGTGCACTGATTTGAGGCGAGCTTCGTCCACATGTGTGTAGACTTGTGTCGTGGCCACATCGGCGTGACCGAGCAACTCCTGGACGACGCGTAGATCAGCACCACCTTGCAGTAGATGGGTGGCGAAGCAGTGTCTGAGAGTATGCGGGGAAACACCCTTTTGAATTCCAGCGAACTTCGCATGTTTTCGCACGACTCTCCAGACGGTGGAGCGGTCCATTGGCCTGCCGGTTCTGGAGAGGAATACATATTCGCGGGAGCGGATGTTGGTAAGCTGCGGTCTAAGGTTCGCAAGGTACTCATCCAGCGCAGCGAGTGCTACTGAGCCGATAGGTATTATTCTTTCCTTGCTTCCTTTTCCAAACACGCGCACGTAGCCTACATCGGCGTTGACCTTGTCAATGGTGAGATCGACAAGTTCCGATACTCGCATGCCAGTGGCATAAAGTACTTCCAGGATAGCTTTGTCTCTGAGGTATAACTCCTCGGATTCTTCTGGGGCACTAAGTAGCGCCTCTACATCTCGATAGTTGAGTGTTCCGGGGAGGTTGCGCCACTTCTTCGGTGATTCTATGAGAAAGGCCACGTCTCGCTTAATCCACTTTTCGGAGTGGAGATAGCGCAGAAACATTTTGATAGCAGCCAAATGGCGAGCGATAGATGCGACGCTCAATCCATCTTGTCTAAGAGTTATCAGATGGTGTTGTACGACATCGATAGCTACGTCTTCGATGTCGACGGCGAGCTCCGTCATGGTTTTCCAGAAGCGACACAAGTCCGCTTGGTATGCCGTCACGGTATGTCCGGCGAGACCACACTCTACAAAAAGGTAATCAAGGAACCGTTTGACCGGTGGAGGTGGAAGCTCTCGATGAGGGCGAGCGGCAGGATGCTCCTTGACGATCATTCGGTTATGTCCTTCGTGATTGAACCGGGAGGCGAAACAGCGGCCACCGGGGATTACTCTTTCAAGTCAGTGACGAACACTGACACTTCGAACGATTGCTGGTGCGACCTCTCCACTCAGCTCACCCAAATACGTATTTTAAGGATTGACTTAGTTGGGTCAACAGATAAGGCAATTGATTCACTTTGGTTTGGCGGCTTGGAATGCGTTATTGGCGATGCTGATAATATCATTAGATTTGAATGTATTGGCAGCATTGATGAAGACTCCGCCTGCCTTTTTGCCTTTTCCCAGATAATGGCACAGGAGTTTGATTACTTGTTCGCGGCGGTCGACGGGTTCCCTGGGTACATTATCGGACGACCAGTCAAAGTTTGCCCAATCTTCCGCGGCCTGTTCGATCTGGTCAACCGGTCGGTCGATCCCCTGAGTGACTGCTCCGGCATTCACAAAGAAAGGTCTTATAAGTGTTGGTCGTTGTCCTCTTTGCAGGACGAGGTAGCGCATGTCATGCGGCGTTATTGCGATTTGCCCTTTTGTCTTTCGCACTTTGTGGAGAAGATCGAGCTTGTGTTTGAGTGTGTCAGCAATCTCGAAGTTCAGCTTGGTCGACGCCAGATTCATTTCGTCAGTAAGTTCGGTTTCATAATCATTGTTTTTGCGAATTACGCTGGTGACTGATTGAGCAAACACTTCATTGTAGTCTGACTTGGTTTGTGTGCCGTCGCAGGCTCCTGTGCATTTTCCCATGTCATAGTACGAGCATCGTTGGGCGAACGGAGCAATCTTTAATCGGGTGTGGTCTCTGCAAAGCCCGAACAAGTCTTCGATGTCTTTGATGAATCGCGTGCAGATAATTCGAGATGAAAACGGCCCAACAGTTACAGTGTCAGAGTCGAATGGAGCAGTGGTAGCGATCCAGAGGGGAAAATCCCCGATGAGTTTGGTTTTTGCATACCAGCAAGCAGGTAGAGATGTGTGCTTGCGGTAAGTGTCTCCAAAGAGCCGGGGGGCGATTTCGAGGTGTCGCAGGGAGGTCTCAAAAGGAGAGTAGGTTCGTGTCCACCAGATGGCGTGTGAAACGGACTGGAGCTCCGCTCTCCTGGCTGAAGCTCCGGATTCCTCGGGTCGGAGTCTGAGCATGGCCGAGCGGCGGATGTTTTGACTCGACAGGAGCTGTATGATTTCACCTGTTGCTGATGTGATGGCATACACTCCGGGCAAGGCGGGGATCGCCAGTGTTTCGCCCTTACCACTTTGTTTGGGGAGGAGAAGGTGGTCCGAGAAAACATCCATCAAACTCACGGAATAGCCTCGCAACTGGATTAAGCTCCACTTAAGCGTGGCGTTTGCAGCCCTGTCTCCTTCGGACAGCAAAGGCTGCTTGACGCCACCGATTCCTCGGAAACTCCACAGAGGGTCCGCCGATAGTCTGGAGCGGGGTAGGGCGATTTGCAACGAAATGGTTTGTGGATCGGCAAACCCGATTGGCTTGCATTGACGAATTGCGTCCGATTCGCTTTAATGGCCTTACAGGTAAGCGGGGGCCATAGCTCAGTTGGGAGAGCGCTTGCATGGCATGCAAGAGGTCGCGAGTTCGAGTCTCGCTGGCTCCATTTGGTTCGTCTCGTTGCCACAAGTGGCGGCGAGGCGTTTTTGTTTCCTGAGCACGTCTTGCTGCTTCCTTCACTTCTTGATCGGTGTCTCGTTTACTTGGGCGGAATAGTCTGCCGGTTGATAGGTATGGTCTGGCTAAATCTTGGCGTGAAAGGCATATGGGGCGCCGCCGAGGCCGATGAATCTACCGCCGTCTCGCGTGCTTGACACGTGACAGGCTGACCCGATCACGGGTTGTTAGTGTGACCTATCTATTGTGTGGCATGAGGATGGACAGTCAAGTTTTTGAGAAGCTGAGAGAGACGCAGAGGCTTCCGTCACCAAGGGGCGTGGCTCTGGAGATTCTCCGGCTGGCCGATCGTGCAGACACCAGCGCCGGGGACATTGCGAGGGTTGTCCAGACCGATCCAGCGACCGCAGCGAGAATACTGAAGCTGGCCAACTCTCCGCTGGCTGGAGCTCAACGTGAGATCAATTCAGTTGTTCAGGCTGTGGTGTCGCTGGGGGTGAGGACTGTCAAGTTCGTTTCGCTCGGTTTCTCTTTGATTAGGGATCATCAGCAGGGTGAGTGCAGCAGTTTCGACTACACTGGCTTCTGGTCTGTTTCGCTTGCTCGGGCCGTGGCCATGCGCAATCTCGCGGGTTGCTTTGGTCGGCAGGATGCGGATGTAGCCTTCACGTTTGGCTTGTTGAGCCTGATTGGCAGATTGGCGTTAGTTACGGCGTATCCGATGAAGTACGAGCGGATGATGAGGGATGTTGGTCATCTGGGCGATTTGGAGCTAGCGGCTGCGGAAGCGAGAGTATTCGGTATACATCCGGATGTATTGAGCGTTCAGATTGTGTCTGATTGGGGAATGCCTTATGAGTTCTGCGAATCAGTTGCTCACTTGAGAGAAGGGACATCGGGTGCCGATAGGGAGGCCGTTGACGTTACGGAGGCGGAGTCGATCATTGAGGTTGGTATTGTGTTATCCCAGATCATGACTCAGGCGAGCATCAATACCGAACAGACGGCCATCATAGAAGAGCATCTAGGTCGACGACATGTGTCGTACGACAGGTTTGCTGCGATATTCGAGGCGATCACCCACGAGTGGTCCGAAGCGGGAAAGATATTCATGGTTCCCACTCACGACCTTCCCTCTTTGGAGGAGATTGAGCGTCAGGCTGAGGAACAGCGGGCGAAGCTAGCCGCCACAGAGAGCGCCTGATTGAGCTTTCGCCTCTTCCTGGTTGGATGTTTTCTGTCTCCGCACATCAGCCACTGCCTAGGCTCAAAGCCACTGGGCGCGATGTATCTTAGTTAGTATCAAGAGGTTATGGCTGTGCTCGGTTGGTTCTCGATAGTCGGGAGCGGCGGCATTGTCCTGAAGCAATGTGCCCAGTCAGAGTATATTTTGGGATTTCGTGACAGAATCTGGCGCGAAACGCGCTACTGAATAGGTGAGGAAGCAGATTTCGGGGGCGCTCGCTGAAGGTGCGCTCAGGTTTTGATGCCAGGAGGTTGACTGTGGCCATACCTTGTTCAGATGTCCGTCCCCAGGTCTACATAGTGGAGAACAATCTTCATGTTCGGCATTCGTTGAGTTGGCTTGTCGATTCGCCGAGGTACGAGGCCAGGCCATGCGCGTCCGCAAAGGAGTTTTTTGCGGAGTACGAGAGAGATGTACCAGGTTGCTTGGTCGTTGATGTGAGTTTGCCGGATATGAGTTGCATGGAGTTGCTGGCGAAGCTGAGGGCGGAGCACATTCAGATTCCGGTAGTAGTGATTTCGGGGTATGCCGATGTTCCATTGGCTGTGGAGGCGATGAAGGGCGGCGCTTTTGACTTTCTGGAGAAACCTCTGGATGAGGAGGCTTTTCTGCGTTGTATTTCGTCTGCTGTCGAGCACGACAAACGAATCAGGTCGGAATCACCGGAACAAGTTGAGTTTTCCAAGCTGATCAACGGACTCACAGATCGGGAGCAACAGGTGCTGGATTTGGTAGTCAGTGGGTGGGCGTCCAAGAAGATCGCCACTGAATTGGATCTTAGTGTGAAGACTGTTGAAGCTCATCGTCTGAACGTTATGCGGAAGACGCAGAGCCAATCGGTGGCCGAATTGGTTAGCAGGACGCTAAGGGCAAGGATGGCTTCTGGGGAAGACAGAGCAAGCTCCATGCAAGTGTAGCGTCTGAGCGCCGGTTCTTTTTGGTGGATTGTAATTGTTTGCGCTTGAGGTTTAGCGAGCAAAGCTCCAGCTCGTCAGTCGGCGATCGATTTTCTGATCCGAACTAGAGGCCGGACTGCTTGCGTATAATCATATCGAAGCTGCGGACCATAGCTTTATACCATGAAAAAACCACTATTGCATGCAGTGTTATGAATATTGCACTGCCAATGAATGCGGAAAGACGTAGAGATCCAATCTTCTGCAGGTAGGCCGCCTGTGATTCAACGATGGAACTTGGATCTATCATGTACTGAATTGATGTGAATGGAGTTGCCGCTGCGAGTGCCGGTCCGAGCACGCTTGCGCCTTCCACAATCATGTTCCAGAAGAGGAATATGGCAGTGTTGGCGCCGATGAGAACAGCAACAGCCAGCAGGACGGCCTTGACGGTGCGCCGTTGTTTGAGGGAAAAGTGCAGGCCGAGCATGCATGCGTATGCCGAGAAGATGATCATCAGAGAACCGATTTCCATGCCTGTTTCCCAATACACCGCGCGTTCGGCTGGCCTTCGGATTTCATCGGTAATTCCGAATATCAACAAGCTGATTACAGGCACAGCAATCAGAGGGAGTACGAAGCTGACCAGCCCTCTTAGCTTTCCCCAAATGAGGTAGCTGCTGGATAGAGGAGTTGCCAGCAGGAGATCCATGGTTTTTGACTCTTTCTCCTTTGTCAAGGAGGAGGCTGCGGTGTTGGTTGCTATGATGAGCACGAGCGCGAACTCGATGGCAATGATCACTGCCAGCCAGGTGCGCGTTTCGCTGGGATTGAATCCTGCCCACCCTTTGAGATAGTAAACAAGCAGCCACAGTGCGCCGATGAGACCGCAACCGATGACAAGGTAACGACCCATTCCTCTGCTTGTCGCCGAAGCACGAGTTACTGCTTCTCGCCAAGCCACCGGGTTTGCCCAAACCTGATGCGGTTTGCGTGTCTTTCGTTGATTGTTTCTCTTCCTGAATGCGGGTTTGAGCCTTCCGAGTAGGCTTTGTTCGCCTAGTTTTGTACAGCGGCGGACGAAGAACATGCTGAGCATTGTCAGCAGAACCGAGCAAGAGAGTGTTGTAAGTATGTAGGTTCCAGCTGGGTAAGCTGCCAGGTACTTGCCAATTGGTCCGTAGGAAGCAACTGCAGTGATGTCCGGTGCTTTGATGCGGTTGAGGGCGACATCCAGTGCCAGAAACGGGTGGAATGGGGCCAGCCAACTTAACCTTTGCGTGCGGCCTGGATTGGCAGGGGCCTCCGACACCCATGTGGCATCCATTTGAGCCAGGGCGTATACGAGCAGTAAATAGGCAGCAATCCCCAGGAAAAAGGAGAATATCGTTCTTCTGGTGCCGACTCGAATCATGCTCACCGTAATGGCCAGTGAACCTGTGATTGCGGCTGTGGATCCGGCTATTGCAAAGCTCCGGATGATTTGTCCGGTTGTTACACCTCCATAGACCATTGTAGTTAGGAAGACGGGTAATCCAGCAAGAAGGAGGACAATTACGAAGTAGAGTCTACTGAGCAATGATCCAATGACGATTTGGGCGTTGGACAAAGGAGTTGATATGAGGATGTTGTAGGTTTGAGCATCCTTCTCCTGGGTGATTGCGCCGGCAGTGAAGACGGGGGAAAGGAAACACATGAGAGCCAACTGAGTTATTGAGGCCCACATGAAGGTTTGAGAGGCGCGTTTGGCAAGCACGGATAGAGACAAACCCGCCGCTGAGCCACTACTGAGTAGAAGTACAGTTACTACAGTTGCCAAAATCGCCAAATAGCAGAATCTGAGATAAAGATGGCGATTGCGTTGAGACATACTGTTGACCACACGAACGAGAATAGGGTTCGCAGGTATCAGCAGCCACAGCCAGGACGCCAGTCTGGTAAGTATCGTAGACATAGTGGTCAGGAAACGATTCCCTTGGTCAGCCGCATGAAGGCCGTCTCCAAGTTGACTTCTTCCTCGCGGAGTTCTCGGATCTTAAAGTTGTTCTTGAGCAAGGCGTTGGCGATCGCCGAAAAGTCATGCGTTTGGCCCGTAAGCTCGACAGTAAGTTGGCTGTTTTCCTGAGTGACGTTTTTCACTTCTGGCAGTTTTTCCAGGAGAAGAGCGGCAAGATCCTGTTGTTCCGTGACCTTGACGTGGAGCTTGGAGGCTACACGTGCTCTTCGGATTATGTCCTCGAGGGGGCCGTGAAAGAGCAACTTGCCTTTTTCGATGATGCCGACGGTAGTGCAGAGCTCTGCCAGCTCGTGCAGGATGTGAGAGCTGATAATAATAGTCTTGCCCATGCGCCGCAGTTCTTTGAGCAACTCTCGTATTTCAATACGCGCACGAGGGTCAAGTCCGCTGGCGGGTTCATCCAGTAGCAACACCTTGGGGTCGTGCAGAAGAACACGGGCGACACTCAGTCTCTGTTGCATACCGCGAGACAGTCCGTCGACCAGTGCGTCCTGTTTGTACACAAGATCCGTTAATTCAAGAACGTCTCCCACAACACGAGTCCGCTCTTTTCCTGTGATGTTGTAGGCAGAGGCGAAGAACTCCAGGTACTCTTGAACGACCATGTCTTCGTAGGCGCCGAAGAAATCCGGCACATAGCCGATCAACGGCCGAATCTTGCGTGATTCATACCCGACAACGTGGCCACACACTCTGGCTTCACCCCAGGTGGGCTGCAGCAGCGTTGCCAAGATTTTGATGGTGGTGGTTTTGCCGGCTCCGTTGGGGCCGATGTAACCGAAGCACTCGCCATCTTCGATATTGAGCTCCAAGTTATCAAGAGCGATCAAGTCATCGTATCGCTTTGTAAGATTGATTGTCTCTATGATCACCTCTAGGCTGCTCCGCTTGGTTTTTTTCGGGTCTGGGTTTTGGTGCCCGGAGTAGTTGAATCAACGTGCATGATCATGCGATATACTGTTCGTGATTTCTTGATGCTTATTGCTTCATAATCACCATCGTTTGTTCGTGCGTGTAGTCTCGCCGGGCCAGCGTCGTCGGAGAACCCGACGAACAGGGCCGTTTCAGTGTTGATCAGATTGCTGAGATCGAGTTGGCGACATCTGGCCAGAGAGAAGCTGGCTGTGCCCTGGCCAAAGCGGTTTGATTTGAGATCGCCTGGGGCAATCTCGGATATAGTGGAGAATAACATGATGGCATTCTCATAGTTTGTCAGGCGGTATTTGTGTGTTTGATTGGCATCGTAGAACAACCCGGCGTTGGTGTCGAAAGTGAATTGTTGCGCCCAATGCTTGTGAGTTTCCTTCAAAGTCCATTTTTCACGACGATCGTGGGGGGCGAGTTGCCCAGTTTTTCGGTCAAGGTAAAGATGGTCGTAGAGGTTGACGCGCTCGCCATTGGCCAGCGAATTCAGGGGAAGTGCACGAATGAATCCGCCGGTTGAGCGTTCTGAGACATCTGCAAAGGTCTGTGGCTCAAAGGGATCAACGTTCGTAATTAGCAAGTAGCATTTGTCCAGGTCGACGCCAAGATCGTTCTGAATCCAACTACCTCGTGTGAGCATCAGCTCGTTGGTTAAACTGCTATCGTCATCGGAACGAGGAACACCTATTCTAGCGGTGCCCAGTTTTCCTTTGAGAGTCCCACTAAGTGTTCCGTGCCAGCGTCCCTCGAATTGCTTCAAAGTAGCTCGCATGACGACGTCATGTATCTCTGCGGTTGCCGGTCTCAACTCGTAGACAGCTGGATCCGTGTAGATTGCTTCCGAAACGAAGTCCTCGCTCCAATCTGCCAGCGGACGGAGTATGCAGGAGGAGTTTGCAGGCTCTTTGGACAACAACGGATCCACCGGCAGCCAGACGTCTACATGGCTTCTTACGCTTGTTGTCATTCCAAAGTAAGCGGTCGCCAGGGCGTCGGGCGTATCGCTAAAACCATCAACAATGGTGAGTTGCTCGACCTTCCTTCCCACGCCGTGAATGGCTTGTACCCCTACCACGGCGAGGAAGCTGGCTGCCAGCGCTACGATAGCCAGAGCAGACCAACTGTACTTGAGAAGCTGACGTGCTTGGAGCATCTTCCACACGCCGAAAGTAGCGCCGAGCACGTAAGCGATGACAGCAATGAGCGCCAGAGCGAGGTAGCCGCCACTGGTATCGCAGAAACCAACTTCAGCGTCAAAGTAACGTGCAAGGCGGATCTCTGATCGGTGGCCCGGGTTCCCAGTGATACGGGAAGGCCGCAATTGGAGAATACGTCGGAAGAACAGGACGGGGTTTGCTGCCGGATCTCGTAGCAGGTCCTCTAACTCCGCGGCCACGTAGAGAAGGTACCCGCGTCCGAGACGCCGACCAGCTACTACTGTGCTATCAATGGTTTCTTCGTACAACCAGTTGGTCACATCACTTCGGCTTACGGCTTTGCATTTGGCAAGCGCCAATTGATTTCTATAACCTTCATCCTGACTATCCCTTATTCCAAGAAGCCTGCGACGTGTTTCGGGCAGATGAGACACCGGCTCGACAGGACCGATCGAGACCGGCAGTAGGGGGCCCAAGTGTGTTGCTTGAGAGACGACGTCGGATGTTCTGCCGGCTGCTAGCAGCAACTTGCCCCCTTGCCTTATCCACTCAACCAAGGCTTGCTCTTGAGCTTCGGTGAGTACTGTTGGGTCAGCCTGATCCCATACAATGCAGTCGACCATTTCCAGGCCGATCCATTTGCCGGGCAAAGACTCCGGTGAGATATGGGCGATTTGGACCGGGCGATCCAGCGAACTTTCCATATCGCCGGTGACCAAGTGGCGTATTTTGCCAATGGGGCCATTGGAGAGAGTGAGAATGAGATATTCATCATCGGGCAACATGCTCACGCTTGTGGGCGGGCTAATGTGAGAAACTTCCTTGCCCCCCGACACGATTTTGACTTGTCGCTCTTCACGACCATTCTCGCCGGTTGCCAACAGTTCTACTTGGTATTGGTATCTGAGGAGTCCGGAGGGGCTTGCCGGAGTGTACAGCCAGTACCTCCTCTGATCACCACCGTCAGCGAACAGGTGAACGGGAACGACATCTCTGTAAATATCACCATCCCGATCCGTTTGTTTCAGAACGAGTTTACCGTCAAAGGAAGCTTGGTTTTGCAGGGTTAGGTCAACGACAACAGGGGTCCAGGATCCCAGTCGAACGACAGATCCTGTATTGGTAAGGTAGCCTACTCTGACTACATCTCCGATGACCTCTGCAGACGAGCCGCAGGGATGAGTCAGGCATGCCAAAAGAGCAATGGACAAACACACCCTCGCCTTGCTTGAGATGTGAGGCGCAGGTTGTTTGTGAGGGTTGCTCATGGTCACATCGCCGGTTCTACGCATTCTTCGGACGTTCGCCAGACGGGTGGCGAACTTCAAGGTCAAGGAAGTACCACAATCGTCGTTGAGCCGAATTCCGCGAAGTCAACAGTAGTTATTCTAGTGCTCCCCATCATGGCGTACAACCGGTTCATACAGGTACGTACAATGCTCAGGGATGAACAATGCCGGAGGTAGCTTCCCCTGGGATTCAAGTTCATGTATGTTTTAAACTATCGGGAAGCGGCATGGAGAGTTGGTTGGTGATCCTGACGGGATGAGAGCAAAGTGATGAACGGTTATGAGAAGCTGAAGCCGCCGAGAGATGAGCCGGCGATCCGAGTGCTGATGTTGCCTCGAGACACGAATGCGGAAAGCAGTATTTTCGGCGGTGTGATTCTCAGCCATATAGATGAGGCCGCCTTCGTAGAGGCCAAACGCCAGTCGCATAATCGCTATGTGACAGTCAGTATGAAGGAGGTTATCTTCAAGGCTCCCGTCTTCGTTGGGGATACACTTAGTTTGTACGCTCATGCCAAGAGTGTTGGTACGACATCGATCACTATCAAGGTCAAAGTGATGGCCGAGCGCTTTGCTCCACCGACGCAATCAGTTCATGTAACTGATGCTGAGGTTGTCATGGTAGCGATCGACCAACATGGTCGTCCGATCGGAGTTTTTGCTCAGCAGTAAGGCGTCCGTTTGCTAGGCGGGCTCGCCGAATGAAACTCCAATTGAGCGTCCCGCTTGAAGGAGATGATCGTCGAGGGGGACTGTGCGTTGCTTGTCAGCCACGTTTTTGATGGGCACGGCGGTTATTCTTCCCTCCTTCATGACGACGAGGTTTCCCGTCTTCCCGTCGGCAATCATCTCCACGGCGTGGAATCCGAATCTTGTGGCAAGCACGCGATCGAAGGCGCAAGGAGTACCGCCGCGCTGGATATGACCGAGAATGGTCGCCCTGCACTCCAGATCGGTTTTTTCTGAAATCTGATGTGCAAGCACTTCGCTGACACCTCCCAATCTGATGGGATCGGGAGAGTCGGCTACAACTCGGTCGACAACAACTTCGCCTCCTATCGGCTTAGCTCCCTCTGAGACAGCTACAATAGTAAAAGCTTTGCCCTTCTTGCTACGAGCAAGGCAACAGTCGCATACAGTATCCAGATCGTAAGGAATTTCTGGTATCAGGATGACATCAGCACCGCTGGCCATTCCCGCATGCAGTGTTAGCCAACCCGCGTTGCGGCCCATCATCTCAACGAGCATAACACGGTGGTGGCTGGATGCAGTTGTGTGAATACGATCAAGCGCTTCTGTTGCAATCTGCACAGCAGTATTGAAGCCGAAGGTCACGTCGGTGTGCATAAGGTCATTGTCAATTGTCTTGGGGACACCGACACATGGTAAGCCGGCATCTATGAGACCAGCGGCTCCGCTCATTGTACCATCTCCGCCGATGCATACGACGGTATCGAGGTCACGGGCGCGAGCATGTTCAATACAGCGACTAGTCACGTCCTCGAAAATCATATGTCCTTCAGAATCGACGCCTGTCCTGAATCGGCCGGGATTCGCCTTGTTGCTTGTGCCGAGAATCGTCCCACCTTGAGTGAGTATGTTGGCGGCGCTGGACATTGTCAGCGAGTGCATCTGGTTGCGTATTAGGCCGAGGTAGCCATCCTCTATGCCTATGACTTCCCAGCCATGCTCAGAGATAGCGGATTTCGTGACAGCACGAATTACCGCATTAAGACCCGGGCAGTCTCCACCTCCGGTCAGCACACCAATGCGCTTGGCTCTGGTCATCGAAATGGCTCCTCGTCAAAACATTAAGAAACTGCATGCAGTTACAAACCTTATTAACAGCGGTAATATCGGAACGCAGGGCGGGCGCCAAGAGGTCTTTGACGATTCACACTGGTGAGTGTAGTCAGGAATCCACGTCCTTATAGAGCGTATCGCGTTCTACCGGTATCCGTCCGGACTCAACGATCAGCCGCCGGATCTGGTCGACGGTTAGCTCCTGATGAGTAGTTGATTGGTCCTTTCTGGTTATGTCATAGTGAACGACTGTACCATCAAGGTCATCCACTCCCCAATGTAGCGCGACTTGCGATAACTTCGGTGTTTGCATTACCCAGAACGCCTTGACGTGGTCGAAGTTGTCAAGCATGAGGCGGCAGATGGCTAGAGTCTTGAGATTCGTCAAGCCGGATGGCCCGGGGAGATGATTCAGGCGGCTGTTGCCGGGGATAAAAGGCAGTGGCACGATAGCGTTGAAGCGGGCGCTGCATCGATCGATGGATTCCTGCTGATGGCTGCGCAATTTCATTAGGTGGCGCAGGCGCTCTACGGGTGTCTCGATGTGCCCATAAAGCATTGTCGCATTGGAGTAAATACCCATTCGGTGCGCGATCCGATGCACCTCGAACCACTCTTTTTCGCCTATTTTGCTGCGATATGCTTCATTGTGAACGCGGTCATCGAATATCTCTGCTCCTCCTCCAGGCAGAGAACCCAATCCCGCCTCACGGAGTCTCTCCAGAACTGCTTGTATTGACAGTTTTGGCTGGGAGATACGTGTCATATGGATTATCTCAACGGCAGTGAATGCCTTGATATGTAGTTGTGGTGCAGCTTCCTTGATCGATTGGCACATATCAGTGTAATAGGAAAACGGCAATCGCGGATGGAGCCCGCCGACGATATGTACTTCCGTTGCTCCAGCAGAGGCGGCCTTCTTTGCCGACTCGGTTATTTCTTCGAGGGAAAGGGTGTAACTGTGCTCATCGCCCGACGACGACCAATTGCGGTAGAACGTGCAGAACTTGCATCGCAGAATGCAGTAGTTGGTGTAGTTAATGTGTCGATTGATATTGTAGTAGGCCTTTGTTCCGTTTTTCTTCTCGCGAACCAGATTGGCCAGATAGGCCAAGCGGTGCACATCGCGGGACTCATACAGTTGAAGGCCCTCTTCGAGAGTGAGCTGCTTGCCACCGATTACCTTGTCTACGATTTTGTCTGCCGCGTCTGTCGTCATAAATCAGCTTCTCACGTACTTGACACGTGTGGACTTGGTCTCATGGCTCCGGAAAGATGTCCAATGTCGTCGATTCGCTGTCAGGCGGGTGTGCCCACTCGCTTGAAGTATAGTCGACTTACACATCCATCATGTACATACGCGCCGTTCGCGTGCCTGATGTTGATTCGTTTTCGGCGCAGGATCACGCCGCAATCGGGACACTGTGCCTGCCAGCGGAATTCCTTGGATTCCGGCATAGTGACTTCGCCGGGCCGGGCGCCAGCACGCGGAACCGCCCCAAGCGATTTTGCGACGTGTTTCCACTCGGCTCCGTGCCCGGCGTCAAACCCGGCCAGGGCGTGGGCTATTTCGTGTAAGATCGTATCGCGGATTTCCGATTCGTCATTCAGTTTAACGAACACCGGGGAAAGCAGGATTGTTCGTGTGGTGTGATTGCATTGGCCACAGCGCGCGGTGGCACGGCGGCTTAGCCAGCCGAATGTCCATCCACGTTCGATCACTCCTGAATCAAGCATGAGCTTCAGAGCGATTCTCTGTGCAGCCAAGGCTTCCATTCGTTCACCCTCACAATGGCGCATGTTGACGGCCAGCGTACATGATGTTTCTGGGAAGACAAGAGGATCGGTTTCAAGAGGGTGCTAATCATCGGAATGGCTACATTGAGAGGCTAGCTGTTGGGCGCGCGGAATGCGATCGGCTTGGAGAGTTAGTATCGGTGAACTGGTTCATTCATGGTGACTATGTGTGACCAATAACTCGATTTTACTTCACTGGTGGAGTGTGTTTGGCGATGAAATCACTGATTATCCGCATGTTTATCGGGCATAGGTTGGCACAAGCGGGCAATCGAAAGGTGAATCGTGTAAACGGGCTAATCGCAAATGGTACGGCGAGACGTAAGAGCAATGCACACCAGCTTATCGTTAAAAGTAAGGCGAGCAAAGGCTCAGTTGACCATTTTTGCTCTGGGCGTAGTTCTCTGGATATTGCTGATCTTCCTGGGCAACCTCGTTCTTCGTTAGAACAGCTGTTGAGTAGGCGTCCCGCCTTTGCGGCTTGCTCCGACCTCGTTGGCATTCGCCTGTTCTTCTGTTGAATGTCTAGGAGTTCCTCATAGAGAAAGTAAGTGCGTGACATGAGTAGTGCCTCAGTTCAGATTGTTAGTGAAAACCATAATAGCCAAATACTCGCTATTGATGAGCTAACCGATCGTCAGAAGCGAGAGCGAGAGTATTACGATCAGTTTTCGGAATTGACCAAGCCAAGTTCGGTGACGTTCGATCCGGTACAAGGGGACGAGCGAAGGCCGTGGAACTCATACTGGTATTTGTACGAATGTGTGCGTAATCTGTTTTGCAGGCCGGGGCAACGATTGCTGGACTTTGGCTGTGGAAACGGAGCACAGGCGGTAAGGTTTGCCAGTATCGGGTACGACGTGTACGGTTTCGATAATTCTCCAAACAACATTGCTATTGCCAGGGAACTGGCGGATAAGTACGAGTTCAGCCGAAACTCCCTGTTCTCTGTGCAAAAGGCGGAAAACCTCGACTATCCGGACAGCCACTTTGACGTGGTCGTGGGCATGGGAATTTTACACCATGTCGAAGTTGTACCTGCGGTGCGCGAAGCCATGCGTGTGCTCAAACGTGAGGGCACAGCCATCTTCCTAGAGCCCGTGGACGTTCCGGCTTTCGATCGCCCCCGAAACAGCCGCCTTGGTAAATGGCTCGTTCCCAACGACAGTTCGTTGGATCGCAACATTACCGAGGATGAGCGCAAACTCAACAAAGATGAGCTGAATGTGTTGTGCAATTCAGGCAAAAAGTTCAGCGTCAAACGCTTCTTGATGTTCTCCAGGCTCAACCGCTTTCTCGCACGCCCCTGGTTACTCAGGGCGTCGACATTGGAGCGGTTTGACCAACACCTTTTCCGATTCCTACCCATTATGAGCAGATTCGGGGGCATGGCAGTATTCCAAGTGACTAAGTGATGACCGCTGGTTGACGACATTGCTTTCACCTTGGCAGCGGGGCCGGAGTGAATACAATGTCGTTGTGTCATACGCAGAGAGGTTCTTCTATTATCCGACCTGCAAGGAATACGACCACCCGAACGACTACGGATTGGCATGCGAGGATGTTGTGTTTGCCAACGCAGATGGCAATCGCCTGCATGGATGGTTTTTCCCTGCAGAAGATCCTGTCGGCACGATCCTTCATTGTCACGGCAACGCGGGAAACATCTCCGCCCACTTCGGCTTTGTCTCTTGGCTTCCTTCACAGCGATGGAATGTGTTTTGCTTTGATTATCGAGGTTACGGCGCGTCTGCCGGCACGGTCACCCGCCGCGGGTTGATTGATGATGTTGCCGCCGCCCACTCGTATCTCGTGCAACGAGAAGATACCATCAATGAGCGCCTTTGCCTTTTTGGTCAGTCACTGGGAGGTGCCGTCGGACTTGTTGGTGCCGCGATTCACGCTCTGCCGCTTGCGGGTATTTGCGTTGAAGGATCGTTTTCCAGCTACCGGGCTGCCGCCCGCTTTGTTACTCAGAGAACGTGGTATCTGTGGGCAGGATCAGCGGTTATCTCCAGATTGCTTGTGAGTGATGAATGGTCACCAAAAGACTATGTGGGACAACTGCCTGATATGCCCAAACTCTTCGTCTGCGGTGACAATGATAGGATCGTTGACTGCCGGCAGACCGTTGAACTCTTTGATGCCTCTGACGAACCGAAGCAGCTTCTGAGAATAGCTGGTGGAGAGCATCTGGGGGCGGTGGAGAATGAGTCTGGTGATGGCAGATCAACCATAGTGACGTTCTTCAACGACTGTGTTGCAGCGACGGCTCAGGTAGTTCCGCCTTCCCGTCAATGAACATTTGAATGGCCTGAGGATATGCCAGCAATTCCTGCTGGTGTACTCGTTCACCTAGCGATTCGGCGTCATCGTCAGGCAATACATCAACCTTGCGCTGGAGGATCGTTGGGCCGTGATCGTACTCGTTGTCCGCGTAGTGAACGGTGCAGCCGCTCACTTTTTCTCCGGAGTCAAGCACTGCCTGATGCACGCGGTTTCCGTAAAAACCCTGTCCCCCGAACCTCGGTAGTAGCGCAGGGTGAATATTAACCACTCGCCCGGCAAAGGCGGCAGGTATCTTCCAGAAACAAAGAAAGCCGGCCATGCACACCAATTCAACTTGCGCGCGGGAAAGTATCTTTGCGACGCATGAATGAAACTCGGTATCATCCAGTTGAGTTCGGGGTACAATCTCCAGAGGCAAACCGGCTTGTCGGCACCGTTGCACTGCCAAGCAGTCTTCACGCGAACTGACTACCGCGCTGATGCATGCGGTCAGTTCGTTTGCCATTATACGCTCATGGATATTGAGCGCAGTTCGCCCACCACCGGACACCATGATTCCCAAGCGTAGAGGTTTTCCTACTGCCATGGACCAATGCTTAGCGATGTTCTCGCCGGGTGTCAACAGCGGGCTACATGGGCGTCTCTACGGGAACGGGCTGTTCGGCTTCTGATGGCTCGAATCCTCCGGAGGGTGGTGCATCGTGCTCTCCAGCTTTGGGCTTTAGGATGTCCAGCTTGCGCCATGCGCCGCTGTTCCAGCGGTACCACATTATGAATCCCAGGAAAACCAGCAAGCACGTGGCAGCAATCCATGGTCCGACTGCCCCCCATTGGGGGGCCAGTGTGACAGCTAGCCAACCGCCGCCGATAACAAATACCCAATGGCTCACTCCCACCATGAGTGCGGGCCAAAAAGTGTCTCCCGCGCCGCGGAGTGCAGAGTTGTACAGAATACCCAGACCATCGAATACCTGAAACACCGCCGCGCAGATCATGATCGAAGCTCCAATCTCGATGACGGCAGGGTCCGGGTTCCACCAGCCGATCAGTTCTCGGCGAAAAACCAAGTACACGATGGACAGAGTGAGAAGGTACGAAACAAGGATGGCTGTCGATATTCGCGTTACACGCACAGCTCGATCCTTGTCTCCCGCGCCTACGGATTTGCCTACCAAGGATGATAAAGCGATACCCAATCCGAATGCCGGCATAAATGACAGTCGAAGAAACTGCCATGCCACATTTGTGGCCACCAAGTCGGCATCGGGGAACCTCGCGCCGATCAGTACTCCAACGAAAACAGCCCATACGAAAACGTCGCTGAATGCTTGCACTCCCTGTGGCAAACCTATGCGGATTATGTCCTTTGTTTTGTGAAAATCTAAACGCCAACTACTCCGCGTTAGGTACTCTTTTTCATACTCGCTGGACCGAAATACGAACCAGAGTCGGAATAAGCGGTAGACTACGCCGACAAACGTGCCCCATGCGGCGCCAGCTATTCCCATTTTAGGAAAACCAAGGAGGCCGAAAATCAGCACCAAACTGACAATGACATTCAGCAAGTTGCATTCAATGGCTGACCACATGCTCACTTTCGGACGGTGAATGCCGTTAAAGAACGATGCAAATGCTTCCGCCGCTATCGTCGGCCCAACAGTAAGCAGAGCAATGCGGCCGTATATCAAACCCTGCCTCACCACCTCCGGATTGTTACTAATCCTGGAAAACACGGAGGGCAGTACCGGATAAAGCGCTAAACCGCCCAATCCGTACAGCAGTCCCAGGTACACACCTTGCATCGTGTAAGCCCCAGTTGCTTCGAGGCGGCCACGACCCAGCGATTGTGAAACAAAGGTGTTGACGATTGTGACTGTCACAAAACAGAGCACGATGAAGGTCCACATGGTTATTTGTGCCGGCATGATGGCTGCTTGGGCGTCGGATCCCAGATAGCTGATCATCCTGAAATCGGCCAAGTCCATCACCATGCGCGAACAAAGCGTTATGACGATCGGAACCGTCATGCGGATCACACTGCGCAGCTCTTCCCGTTTTGCCTCCTTGCTGTCAGGACGCGCTTCAGGAATGATCATATCCGTGTTGTCCTGCGACATGCTCACACACATACTCCCGCTACGATCTCGATGCTCTCCGGCTGTACAATTAAGTGGGAACCAGCGACCTCGCCTGGCAGCAAGGCTTATCAGATCGGATACGGATTGGGCCACGCTCTCAAAATCATGATTAACGCCCATGGTAAACCTGGTCGGGCCCTTGTTCAAGGTCTACAAACGCTCGGTTGACTATAATTCCAGGAAGGATAAGCTCCGATCAGGCGGATAACGAAACTTCCCTCTTACCACCGTTTTCTGAGGTAATCCCATGCAAGAGATTCTCAAACAACTAGGCATCCAGGACGTGAATGTCGGCGGGTTTTGCGGCGAGTGGCTTGGTAGCGGCGATACGCTGGATTCGATCTCTCCCATCGATGGCCAGAGGATTGCGGGCGTCAAACAGGTTACGGTGGAAGAATACGAGCAAATCGTCTCTCGAGCTCATGAAGCGTTCCTCAAATGGCGTACTGTACCAGGTCCTCTTCGTGGCCAACTAGTCCGCGATTTGGGCAACGCCCTGCGTGAGAAGAAGCAGAGCCTCGGAGCGCTGGTGACCATCGAAATGGGCAAGATTCGAGCCGAAGGCGAGGGCGAGGTCCAGGAGATGATCGATATCTGTGACTTTGCTACCGGGTTGTCGCGACAGCTCTACGGACTGACCATGCCCTCCGAAAGGCCCGGACACCGAATGGCCGAGCAATGGCATCCACTCGGCGTTATCGGCGTTATCTCCGCCTTCAATTTCCCTGTCGCTGTGTGGTCCTGGAACTGTGCGCTCGCCGCAGCCTGCGGAGATGCCACCCTCTGGAAACCCTCCTCCAAGACCCCGCTTACGGCTATTGCTTGCACCAAGATCGCAGCCGACGTGTGCAAGAAGCATGGAGTGGATCCAGCCATCTTTAGTATGGTCATTGGTCGGGGATCGACTATCGGGGAGTCGCTTCTGCACGACAAACGCGTGCCCATGATCTCGGCTACGGGAAGTTGCCGAATGGGCTATCGAGTCGGAGAAGTCGTACACAAACGGCTGGGTAGGACAATCCTCGAACTGGGCGGAAACAACGCCATCATCGCTACCGCCAACGCCAACATGGACATGCTTATTCCGGCCATTCTATTCGGGGCCGTCGGGACAGCTGGTCAGCGATGTACCAGCACGCGGCGAATTATCGTTCATGAATCTATCAGGGACGATCTGCTCAAGCGGCTACTCAAAGCTTACGCTCAAGTCAAGATCGGCAACCCGCTGGATGCGGGTACGCTTATGGGGCCGATGATCGATACTGGCGCCGTGAGTGACATGATGAACGCCATCGAGGAGCTCAAGAAGGCCGGTGGAAAGGTGTTGTACGGAGGCGAGAGGCTATCCGGAGCCCAATACCCTGGTGGCTGCTATGTGACGCCTGCCGTGGCTGAAGCCAGAAACGAGTACCAGATTGTCCAGGACGAGACCTTCGCACCACTTCTGTACATTATCACGTACAAGACGTTGGAGGAGGCGATTACGATACACAACGATGTTCCGCAGGGGCTGAGTTCGGCGATATTCACCGACAACGTGCAGGAAGCGGAAACATTCCTTTCCGTTGCCGGAAGTGATTGTGGTATAGCCAATGTCAATATCGGTACGAGCGGTGCTGAAATAGGTGGTGCTTTTGGTGGCGAAAAGGAAACTGGAGGCGGACGCGAATCCGGCAGTGATTCTTGGAAGGCCTACATGCGCCGCCAGACGAATACAATTAACTACAGCAAGGAACTGCCCCTGGCTCAGGGGATCAAGTTCGGTTGATTGTCCCAGAGTTTGAATGAGCGGTTAATTCTGAAGACCGGGTTCCTTATCGGGAGTCCGGTCTTCGGTCTATCTGGGCAAAGGCCGCTGACGCGCCCTATTGCTCAGACCTGCTCGACTTCGGCGGCACTATGTCCTCGGTTCTGGCGGCCTGATTCGGCAGTGGCGGCATATTCCGATTCGGCTTGAGTTGATACCAGTAGGCTACGCTGCACCAATCATCGCTGCGCTCGTATAATGGTTTATCCGCACGATGCCAGCCTATTTGCTGCATAGTTGCTTTGAGGCTCTTTCGAAAGACTACCGGATCCATCTCGTGGAATCTGTACATGCTAACCAGGGGATACTTGAACTGCTCATCGGTGTGCAATAGCGTGCAGCCGTGCCATCGGTTCTGGTATAGGCCCATTCCCCAGGCGGCACAGAAGTAGTCCTCCGTTCCAGTGCCACATATCGTTGGATACTGTTGGTCGCCATCCATGTAAAACTTCATCTCGCCTTCTCCCCACCAGTCCGGCCCCAAGGCGCGCACACCCACTACGCAACCGATGAACATACCAGGCCCTTCAACATCATCCAGGAGAACGAAATCGCGTTTTGGTGTTGTGGGATTCTCTCTTCGAAATTGGGCATGAAAACGACCGGTGTTATGTGGAAGATCTTCGTGTAACTCGTAGTCTATCTGGAAAAAAACCAAACGCATGTCTTTGTTCTCAGGCATGTCGTTTTCTAGTGTTATTTTGGCGGATTTTGAAAACGGCATGGGAAAGTAGCAGTTGAAACCCCGGCCGAGCGTCATTGTCGTGTATGCGGTCGCTAGCTCCATCGTGCGCCCGTGAGCGCAACCGAAGAAGTCTCCGATCGGCACTTCTACACTTGGAACACTGCTTCCATCCCAATACATGCGCAAGATCATATTGCGCATCGCCTGTGGGCTGCGATCCGGCATGGTCAACCAAATGTGCCGGATCACACCACAATCGGTGACGTCCATTAAAGTGACGGTTTCTCCGTTTCTTACCAGCGGGATGTGAGCGGATCCTTTGCGCCCTTCGCCCTCTCTGTCTCCCGCGCCTATCCCTTCCCTGCCACCACCTCCAGCAGCGCCAGTTTTGTTCTCCCAACTAACGGCGCGACTGACTACGCCATCAGGGATGATCGGTATGACGCCGATACCCTTGGTCATTGAATTGTGAGCTGCCGAACAGCCCCCCAGGAATAAGCTTCCGGATATCATGAGCAAGCAAGTAGCTACCCTGCGTTTCATAGTTGACCTTTCACTAGGTGATATGATTCCTGTGCAGCCGCGTTCAGCAGGCGGGATTCTAAGGTGTTGCAGGCAGCTTGTCACAGCAAGCTATTCGGGTGGGCGCAGCATAATCATGGAGTACAATCCGGGCTGCGTCGTCGTCACTGGGTGTTCTTGGAAGGGGCCAGATTCCCGCGGCTTGTTAGGATGATCAAGTATGGAGAAGCACTTCAACAAACAATCCAAGGAGTGGATCCTCTGGGAGCTGGCCTCAAAATCGGATGTCGAGGATGAGAACGCTGCAATCGGATGCTGCCAGTGCGAGGCTTCTGTGGTTGCCAAGAAGGCCATGAAGGCAGGTTGGGTTCGTTCTTTTTGGGTTGGAGGAACAGAGCCCCAAGGGGATCCGGATCCCAATGCCCCCAGCCGACATATCTGCCCGTCTTGCCAGAACACTATCGGGATAGACATTGAAGATGGGTATGACGAGTCGATCACTCCGGCCGCATCTGGACGCAAAAACAGGCCATCCAGCCGCCGAAACAGAGGTAGGTCTGGTTCTCGCTCCGGAGGGCAGAGGAGTGGCAGTGATAAAAACGGAAACTAGAGCAAGCTCCATTCACGTCTCGAATCTGATGCCTGCCTTCTTCTGGAAGACTCCTGTTGCTTGACCCTGCGCTTGGACTAATGCAGTCATGAGGTTTCATTTGCCACGGTGGCACAGACCGGCCGTCAATGGCAGGATCATCGGGTTTCATGCAACTTCTGACAGTTGCCCTCAGGCTTGCTCGATTGAAAACCGGTATACTGTCATCCTCAAATGAAGGCGAGCGAGGACCGCCCAAGTACATACTTCCGCGTTGGGAACAGATGAATCTTCTTAGCTTTGAGACCTTCTGGCTCGGGATCAACAACCTTCGTTTGCACAAGGTGCGTTCGCTGCTTACCGCGCTGGGAATCATCTTCGGTGTGGCCGCCGTCATATGCATGCTGTCTGTGAGTGAAGGAGTCACGGCTGACGAACTTCGTATGATCCAGCGGCTGGGGACCAGGAACATTATCGTCGCGTCAGTTAAACCTCCTGCCGCCAAGGAGGCTTCCGACAGCAATACGCGAATACTCTCCTACGGAATCACCTATGACGATTACGAGTTGATTGCAGAGACAGTGCCCTGCCTTGATCGCTTGGTTCCGCTTAAGACAATTGCGTACCGAGTTCGACGCCACGATAGGCGCATGGACACGAGCGTAATTGGCACTACGCCGGAGTTCTTTCTTTCTGTTAGTGCCGAGGCTAAGCAAGGTCGGTTGTTGAGTCACAAAGATGATACCGATGTGAAGTCTGTCTGCGTGATCGGAGATGACATAAGACGTGAGCTCTTTACCTATGAGGATCCTATAGGTCAGAGCATCTATGCGGAGCGACAAGAGGGCACAACAGCCTTTACGGTGGTCGGAGTATTGAAAAGGGTTAAAACTGCTGGCGCTCCCAGACGCGACGTTCAAGAGCGCAACATAAACGCCGAAATATACATTCCCTATCAAACGGCAGCGACTTGTTTTGGTGACCTGACGGTTCGTCAGACGTCAGGAGCCCATGAAGTGAGTTCCACAGAGCTGTCTGGAATCTACGTAACCTGCGATCGTTTGGAAAACGTAATACCGGTCTCCGACATGGTTGGTCGTGTTTTTAAAGTCAAGCATGATAGACTTGACTATGACATTCGTGTTCCCTTGCGGAGTCTGCAACTGGCCGAGCGCAAGAAGAAGAACTCGCAGCTTCTGCTTGGTTGCATAGCTGGTATTTCTCTACTTGTTGGTGGCATTGGCATAATGAATATTATGCTGGCTACCGTCACCGAACGTACTCGGGAAATAGGTATACGGCGTGCTCTGGGTGCTAGGCAAATACACATTACCGTACAGTTTCTAGTAGAAACCGTTGTCCTATCAACTACAGGTGGATTGATTGGTATTGCTCTGGGATATCTTGGATCACGCGTAATCACCCAGCTTGCCGGATGGGGAGAAGCCATAGTCCAACCGTGGGCCATCTTGACTAGTTTCGGTTTGTCTGTGCTTGTGGGGATCTTCTTTGGTATTTGGCCCGCCATGAAGGCTGCCAGGCTGGACCCGATTGAGGCACTTCGCTACGAGTAAACCCGCTATAACATACTTCACAATAGATGATGTGAGTTGAAAAGCGGTGCCACATCAAACCGGCTTGAAAGCGATACCTTTGTTAGCGCTAGGACAAAGAAAATCCACAAAACCGTGACAATTGATTACAGAAACATTTCCGATACATTTCTGCGCTGATGGGTATTCGACCCATTTTTATCGCTCATCGACTATTCTCACGTCCCAGAAGCTGGTCAATTTGCCCCGACAGTTTCCGTGTCGTATACTGAAAGTGAAGTTCGCTCCCCCCACAACATCTATCGCGCCTTGTGCCGTATTTTGCTAGTTACGCGCGTGTGGTGTTTCCAATAAGTATTCGGTTCCTGCAGTGCTCAGGCGTGGTCCTATTTTGGTTGACCGCGGTCAGTCATGCTATCGTTGGACGAATGAGTCTGTGAGACCGAGCTCGTGGAACGGCGGTTGTCCACGAGAAGAGACGGGAGAAGAACAATGAACAGCCCAGCAGAAACAGCTCAAAAGCAGCAACCCGTCGGCGAAACTGCGACAGGAAGATTAGTTGCAGAAAACGTGGCAGAGAAGCTTCTGCCCTCTGAATTGGAGATGCTTTGCAGGCTTGTCAAGAATCCGCCAGTTTACATTGAGCATCCGGCACTTGGCTGCAAAGATGGCGACAAGCGTTTCTTCGGTGTCGAGGCCTCCTTGCTCGACTCTACTTGCACGCGATTCTCTGACTGTGCTCCGATTGTTGCAGAGAAAACGGCAATGACTGGCCGTATCTCCTCTCTATCCGCAGAGCAGGAGCGATTACTCTTTCTGCGACTTAACTACGCACGCAAGCAGATCGCCGAAGCCGTTGATGGCGATAACCCAATATCTCTCAGAACCGCTCGCTTGGTTCTCGCGTGGGACTACTGGGAGTCGCAGACGCGTGCGCGTATCGTGGAGCAAAACCTCCCACTGGTGTTGGCAATGGCCAAGCGGACGAGACTTAGTGGAGTCGATTTCAACGAGATGGTCAGCGAAGGTAATATGGCCTTGTTGCGCAGCGTCGACAAGTTCGACTGCGGAAAAGGATTCAAATTTAGTACCTACGCATGCCGCGCCATACTCAAGAGTTTCTCCCGAGTCGCTATTCGCGCAAGTCGCTATCGCGGCACGTTTCCTGTGGAATTCGACCCGGCAATCGAGAAAAGTGATCATCTTGAGCGGAAGCGACAGGAGCTTAAGGACGACTGTGTGGGGGATCTGCGCGATATTCTCATGCAGAACGTGGCGCATCTGACAGTTGTTGAGGAAACAGTAATCAAGCAAAGGTTCGCTCTGGAGACACCGTTATACGGCGTAGCCGAACCTAAAACGCTGGCTCAGGTAGGCGAGGTCATTGGCGTTACAAAGGAACGTGTTCGCCAGATTCAGAACAAGGCTTTGAAGAAGATCCGACAGGCACTTGAAACAAACTACTTGGCTGCCTAACGGCCAACTCCTCCATACCCGCACGACTGCGGCATCCATGGCTGGGCGGTTACCGAACTCCGGTGACCGCCCAGCCTTATTATCGCGGTTTCTTGAAAATCACTACAATCTCTCGTGTTGATCCATAAGCTTGGTTCGTGTCGAAGGAGGTGACCAATTCCCAACCTTCACGGCCGAGCTTGTTCATCATTCCGTCAAGTTCGTTTATATCAAACTTGCCTCCAAGAAAACCAGATGTGCCTAACGCCAATGATCTGTACTCCCATTGCATCAGCCTGTCTCCATTGGTTGAAGATATCACTCATTGCCTACTCAATGAACCCCTCCACCGCCTCAGCGTAGAGTGTGCTCAGATGATACCGAATGCAAGCGTGAGGCTTGCTGTTTATTGTGGATCGTTGCTTTCGTTGGGAGTAGGTACTTCGAACGTTGTCCAAGACGCCGTTCCGTCTGCGACTCTACCGAATGAGACGTCAGTTGTCTGTGGTCCGAAGGTGATTGAGTCCATTAGAACATTGCCGTTGGCATCAGTGTCAAAAAGCCCTATTTCCTCACCGTCTTTGCTGAGTTTGAAATTCGTGTGTGTATTGCCCTGAGCGAGATCGTCGTCGGCCCAGAACAGGATAAAACCTCCTGCAGGAACAATCACACCTGCTGGTATTTGCCATTGAGTTGGATCGGAAAGGTCGTCAGTGAGATACATGCCGCCAAGATCGACGTCGACGATGCTCGGATTGAAGATCTCAAACCAATCATCGTACGCTCCAGGCTCGTCAGGATCCTCGATTGTTGCATCGTTGTCGGCCATGAGTTCGTTGATGTACAGCGGTTGCGTTCCTACCAGGAAAGCTGCTTCATTGAGAGCGCTCCATGTATTGCCACTGAGAATGCGAGCTTTAATCTGGGTGTTTTCCGTAAGAACCGGCGGGCCTGCAATCGAGTAATCGTACGCTGACACTGAAATGTCACCGATGAGATTGCTTGCGATCAACTGAGTTGATATGAGAAAATCAGAACTGCCTGTACTGCTGTTGAGGCCATGAATTGCCAGAACGTTATCATCGTCGGCATTGAGCAGGGAAATATGTGCAGTGAGATCGTAGGCTTCGAGGTTTACACACACGGCATCTTCACGATAGTCGGTTGCTGCTGCGTTGTAGGTCGGTGCTGTTGGGGCAAAACTGCTGCGAGTCACTTCCGTCCCGTTGAGGTAGGCGACGAAGGCGTCATCATAACGGATGTGCAGGATCAGACTGGCCGTGTCGGCAAGTTCTGCAGCGGTAAGCGTGAATGGAATGCGAATATAGCAGGTGGCGTTGACGTTGTGCATGGAGCTGACGTCGAGATTGATGAAGCTCGTGTAGTTGATTTGGTCTCCGGGGTTCATCTCGAATCCCACGCCTCCTTGTCCGGTTGGCCACGTGGTATCGTCAAACTCCGGTGTCGTCCAGTTGGTTATTTCAGTATCGGGTACGATAGCGGAGAGGTTATCGTCCTCACCTATGAGGACAGTTGTATTGCTTTGGCCGACGCGGGGATCGTTGCCATCCAACGTGTAGTAGATGTCTCCCAATTCTCCAGCGTGTTTCGTCATTTCTACAGTGAAACCGGAGGATACTGATCCGCCGTCTTGGTTAAAGATCGGTGGTCTGTTTACATTGAGATGGGTATCTGCCCAGGCAAGGCGGTTGGAGTAGTCTCCGGGGGCAGTCTGGTTGCCGGTAAGGTCGTATCCGGTCAGCCAAATCATCGTCCAATCCACTTCCATCTCGAAGGTGTGCGGATCTGTAGGGGTACCATAGTACCAGTTCGGCCAGACCCATTGGTTAAGAATATCCCAGCGGTTGAAGTTTCGGGCGGCAGCTTCCACGAGATAGTCGTACGTATTCTCAAAGTCTGTCGCAAGAGTGTCGTTGCTGAATTCGCTCTCGCGCAACTCGAACCAGCGGTCGGCGTAACGAAGGTTGTATTCAGGGTCCTGCATCAGGCGGTCATACCAGGCATGCTCCAACTGGCCTTGGTCATAATACCAATAGACGGCCATCTGGAATGTGTATATCCACCATTCTGAATAATCAGCATTACCTAACGTAAGATTGTAGTCCCAGATTGGCCCCATGTTGAGCTTGCCATTTCGATCGATGTGCATGTATGTGCTGAGACGGTAGCCGTCGACGTTCTTCGTCATCTCTACGAGAATGTGGTGGTCAACGAAGGAATCCACGTCGATGTACTTGGCGTAGCCGTCTATCGGGTCGGCAAAATCGGGGCTCTGAAGAACTGTTTCGAACTCGTTGATATAGGCGGCGATCCACGTTTTCTGTGCTGCTGTGAGTTCATCCTCTTCCGGATCGAAGAAGGCGAGAGTCCCGATCATTTGGGTGCCGAATCCCGTCTCGCCGTCTGCAAGGCGATCTTTGCGGATTATGTAGCCGCCGGTGATTTCCGGCTCGGCGTCGTCATCCGGCTCGAGCTTGGCGATATCAACTCGGTCAGGTCCTTGCTTTATCTTCTCCATAAACACATAGACCCCGCGATAATCGCCACTGGATAACTTGCCTCCATCCTCGTTAATGAACACTTCGGCAAAGCGTGCTCCTACTGCCCACCGATCAATATCGTTGCTCCACTTGTAGGCAAGCACGTTGCGCATAAGTGTTTTGTCCGAATAGGGAGCGTGTATGATCCAGTCGGATTCTTCGGAAAACCCGAGGAGTGATACATCCATGTCCTCGTTGTACTCATCCCATGTTTCAAAGGAGTACTGCTTCTTGGGAAATGATGTAGAGCTGTTTCCACGGATCTTGATGCCCCCACGGCCGGCGTATTCGGCAGGATCGGTGATGTAAGCACGGTTGTCCGCGCCGACATTGATGAAGATTGCATCCGTAAGCGTGTAATCGCTATCTTTGCAGTCTGGGCCTATGCAAGGAATCATTGTGCCTCGCGTGTCGAGGATAATGAGGGGCATGTTGGAATTGAAGTTTTGCACATGAGTTTCAAGTGCGACATAGAGTTGACTTGTGATTGGACTGGGAACGTGACCGGAGTCAAAGACGCGGACTCTCAAGCTTATTGTGCTGCTGATGGCCAGAGGCGTGCCGCTGTAGGTGGAGCCGTGATTCAGTGTGGGCTCGCTTCCATCCGTTGTGTAACGGATCACTGCGGTCGGAGAGCTGGCAGCGATAGTCAGGGAGAACGGATCGACGAAAGTTCCGCCGACATGGGAAAACGTCGGTAACCCAGCGAAACCGTCGAATCCGGCGTTGTTAGTGTCGCCGGGAGTTGGAACGCTGAAGTAACGCCGTTCTCCGTTAACCATAGAATGACTCAGGCCATAGGAAACGTCCGCTAGTTGTTGAGGGTATTGTGGCACAAACTCATGTTCCACAGTTGATCCGTCTGGCCGGACGAGTGCCAGGTATCCTCCTGAGGCCTTGATCTTGAAATTCGTATGCAACTCGCTCGCGGGGTTAGTGCGATTCTTGTCGGAGGCAAAAACAACGAGATTGCCACCGCCAGTAACAGATGTGCTCGGAAACTGCCACTTGGTGAGATCGGAATCATCGTCAGTGAGGTGCCATCCGGAGAGATCGATTGCCTCTGACCCGGAGTTGTGCACTTCGATCCAGTCGGAGTAGTCACCATCCTCATCGGCAAGAAAGCTGTCATTGGAGGCCATGAACTCGGAAATGATCAGTTGCCCATCAGTTGGTGGAAAAACTCTCTGAAAAGCCCCAAAGTCTTCCAGGTCAACATCGCCATCACTGTCGAAGTCGGCAGCTTGGCAGCATGGATCAGCGTATAGCGGCGCGGAGCATGGTGGCGATACGCACGGTCCGGTAAAACACGGCACGAACGCGGTGAAATCGTCGCTATTGATATCCCAATCGCCGTTGAAGTCTCCAACCGGATCGCATTCATCCGGAATGCCGTTGAGTTGGCAGTCAGAACTGCTGCCGGCGGCAATGTCGGTTGCGTCATCCGTTCCATTGCCATTGCAGTCTTCGGCGGATACGGGCATCAGTGTGGAAGTGAGAAACAGAGCTATAAGCAGAACCAGATAGTCCGGAATGCGGTGCATGAGCATCTTTCCCTCGGGGTTCTGAGTCGGTGTGTTGATTGCCACCGCACTCGTTGAATAGGGGTAATTGTACAACCCGTTGTACTTGCGGCCGCTCGTCGTGCAATGTGAGCACGTCCGTTGCGCGCGCGAGGCAACGAATCATCATTGTATCCTCAATAGAGGGGTATTTTCAAGGAAACACCTAGGTCCGGCTTGTGAAACAGTTTCGCCAGAGGGTATTCAGCGTCGAGTGGCCACGCCGCCTATAGTGTCGCCCTTTGCACGTTGATTGAGGTCCCAGAATAGCGATGTCAGAATGGTTGATGTCTTGGAATCGCCGAAACACAGTCGGTGATTAGAAGAACCTACTCTTGAATGAAGCTGCAGGGAGGTTGAAGCTCGCCATGCCCTGTGGTACTCATCGATCTTGCCGGCCGCGTCGATCATCTCTCCCTTTATGTGCACCGGCGATCTGCGAAGAACTTCCTCCTCGTTACCGGTTATAGTTAAAACCATAAGAAGTCGGTCGTGAGTTGTGTTTCGTGTCGAGTGAAGTTTCCGACTAGAGGATTCACTGCCTTAATCGAGTGCTTGGGTTGATGTTTGTCTGAGTCGTAGCTCTCGATGTTATCCGTCCCCGCCATGCTGACTCTGGCAATTGTTGTCGGGGCCGTGCTCGCCGGTATGGCCCTTCTGCCCTGGCATGGTTTTTAGGGCGGGCGCGCCCGTGACGATTTTGGGAGTGGAGTTCGATTGAATTGTAGTCGCGGATATTCCGAGAATATACAATGGCCTATTGAGGATCGGCAAGATGAATGGCTGCGTGGGTTTGAGCCGAGCGGGCATACAGGCGAATATTGCTTTGAGCGGCAACCAGCAGTTTCCAGCTGACGGTTGCCGCGTTCGCGCGCGAGGTAGAGGCTGGCGAGTATTGTCTCGCTGCCCACTGTGGTGTGGTGAGCCCGAGCGTAGTGTCAATTACTGAGAATCTGCAGGAGAAAACCTTATGCGCCAAATCGATAGACAGGCCATATGTTGCTATAATCCTGTATTATGCTCGATCAGCATGTGTTCTACGTTTGAGCACTGGTCAGGATGATGAGTGGGCTTGTGAATGTTTGCCCGAGGAGGAGGTTATTGTGAAGGGTTTGATTTGGCTTGGCGTCATCGGTGTGATCATCGGATTCGCTTTCTATGGCGGTGTAGGGAAAATGCTACACGACGATCCAGGTCAATACTTGGCGATGGCTTGCGGAAATCCAGACGGCGGTACAGTTGAATTCCAGGTAGCCATCGGCTTGTTGACTGTTCGTAGAGATCCGCCGCGCCTGATGCACGGTAAGCATGGGGCTGTGGAACAGTGGGATGATTGGATAAGTGCACATTACACATTGAGGGACCAAAGCGGTAACGAGATGACGCTTGAACGAAGCAACTTCGGCAACCTGCTTCCATCGGCGAAGGTAGGCACACCGGACTCTTACCTGCGTTGCCGTATTCCGGCGCCGGGAACGTACACATTCGACTTCGTGCCGGTTGTATCTGAAGAGAAACGATATCGGTGTGACTTTACATGCGAGGCTGACGGTCGTCCTTATGAGAGAATACAGTTGGCACTCGTGGAGTGACGTTAACGTACCACTAACGCTCTGGAATGCAGATGCAGTTGTTTTACTTCCCACTTCTTCAATGTGCCGACTAGAGTAACTCAACGATGGTCGTGTTTGCCGCAGAAAAGAGGCGTCGGGCACCCTGGTCAAGTTGCACAAGGATGGCAGCGGTTGGGTCAATATCGATTAAGTTCCCCGTGAAAGTTTGTCCCTGATGTTCCAGCTGCACACGGTTTCCCAGGCCGACCGCTCTTGATTTCCAGTAACTGCAAACCTCAGCTGCGTTCCATTCAGCGGCTTGGGCCAGCCATTTGTCCAATTCGTTGATCATCGCTACAACAACCTCTGTACGGCGGATCGGGTGTTTGCTTTCCATGTCCAAAGATGTTGCCTTCTCCTGCAATTGCTGAGGAAAGTGGCGGCGATGCTGCAGGCAATTTACGCCGAAACCGATGGCGTAGGTTTGGCTGCCTGCCAGCGTGGAAGTAGTCTCTATGAGAATGCCTCCAAGTTTTCGTTTGCGGGAAATGATGTCATTGGGCCATTTGATTTCGCAAGGCACATCGGTGGTGTTTCGCAGGGCATCAACAAGGGCAATCGGAACCACGAGGGAAAGCAGACTGGCATCGATGGACGCATTGCCATCAGTAATGGCCACGGTGCAGAGGATTCCAGCAGCGGTGGGGCAGTGCCATGACCGCCCGAGTCGACCGCTGCCAGCGGTTTGGTGCTCCGCGATGACAATCCAGCCATCGACATTCTGTTTGGCGGCACTGTCAAGTATGTAGCGATTGGTGCCGGGCAACTCTTGAAACACTTCGAGATGGTTGCCAATTCTGCCACAGGCAAGTTGTTGAACGATGCGGTCTTTGTCCAGCAGGCCAGTGTCCATGTCCTGAAGTTAGATTGTCGACCTTGATGTTTCAAGAGGGCGGCGGCCACATTTGTTGCAGTGGTCGATGGCTGGGCTTAGGATCGGAGGGATGAAGAGCAAGCCAGCGACAATTGGTTCGGGGGAGTCGTTGCCCGGCACTTGCAGTAGTTGGAGCGGGCGGGAGCTTGCTCTGCTCGTTCTGGCGGTGCTGGTGCTGATCACTTTTCGGCTTGCGGCCTTCTCTGCACCGTTGGAGGTGGATGAATGCAACTATGGCTACTTCGGACGCCAACTATCAGCAGGGGACGAGCTGTACGTTGATCTTTGGGATCATCAACCCCCGGGGGTCTACTCTCTAACTACCATGATGGCGTGGACTGTTGGAGTTAGCCCGTTTGCGTTGCGAGGAGCCGCAACGATTGCGGCTGTGCTTACTCTCATCGTTTTTTACACAATCTGTCGTCGGCATGTGGGCAAGTCGGCGGCTCTGCTGGCAGTTGCTGTATTTGCCATTACTTCGAGTGATCCCGGGGTTGCAGGTGAGGGGTGTAACCGTGAAATCTACATGAACCTCCTTGGGGTATTGGCAGTCTGGCTGCTGGCAAGTGATCGGCGGGCAGTCTTCGTATTGGCGGCAGGAACGTGTCTTGGAATTTCGTCACTGTTTAAAACTGTTGTTGCCGCGCAATGGCTGTTGCTGTGCGTTGCATTACTGATTGATGACAGAAGCTGGCGGGACAGGATAGCTTCAGTACTGCTGTTTGCTGTTGGTCCATTGGCTGTGTGGCTTTGCACGTTTCTCTATTTCTTCTTGACCAATAGACTAGAGCCGTTCGTAGACGCGGCGTTCGTATATAACCTTACCTACGGCGGCGTCGACACATCTTTGTGGCGAAAACTCGCAGGCTTCTTCGGGAGCCAGTTTGTTACAGTGTTTCGATCTGCATCAGTTCTTTGGATTTCGGGTTTTGTTGGTATTGTGGTTTGTGCTTGGCGCCGGCGTCGGAGCCTCGATCCGGTCCTTTTGGCATACTTCGTTGGCAGTTTCGCGGCCGTGTGCTTGCCAGGTAAGTTCTGGCATCATTACTACATGCTTATGCTGCCTTCACTCGTGTTGGGTAGTGCAGTAGTGCTGGCAGAGTTGAACGGTATTCGATCACAGCGGCCGGCGCGGCGCAGTGTCTGGTGGGGATACGTGGGGTGCGTTCTAGTTGTCTTGTTTCTGTCTCAGGCCCTTTTCTACCTACTACTGGAGCCTGACTACATGGCCTTTCATCGGTATCGTGACCGCATGGGTTGGGGACGTGATCATGGATTTCGCATAGCGGCGGTTACTGATCCGCACGACCATGTATACGTTGGCAGCATCGATGTGGGCATGTACTATTACAGCAGTCGGCGATGCGCGACACGATTCACGATGGCAACCATGCTAACCGCTGATGATCCCCAGGCCGCAGAACGACAGGAGATATTCGCTCGCGAGCTCAGGGAAAATCGCCCACGATTGATTCTGATTATCGACGGTGCTCCCTATATGCCAGAACTGGACAAGTACATCAAAGAAGTGGGGTATGTATGGGCCGGGAGCGACCCCGGTCGGCTGACCGTGCTATGTGATCCAAAAAGGCCAATCAGGAATATCGATTGGAATCACTCTCTAGGAGAAGATGGTTGATGGTTTTCCTCAACAAGAGCCATATCACGATTCTCCTTTCGCAGCAGCCAACTTCCGAGTACGAAAGCGCAACCCGCTGCAGAGAGAAGTTCGAGTAGTGTGAGAGCCCATTCTCTGATTGGATCTCCGCTTTCCATGCGTTTCTTCAGATAATCGGGTCGTATCTCGGCCAGCATTTCCGGTGGTGGCTTCAGAGTAGCGAATTGTTCGAGCGGTAATTCCCTGCGATACTGTTCGTATTGGTTGTGTATTTTCTGCTCTACGTATCCCCACTGTGCAGCACTATTTCCCAACCAATCCAGGACGCTGATCTGAAAAGTGGCCGCGAGAATCAGAGGAGCAAGTGCCCACCAAAGCCTGCGATCGAAGCCGGTAGCTGCTATGAGAAACGGCAAGGGCATGATTATGTATCTCTCATGCACACGAGTTGGGAGAATCACGGAGAAGAGTAGCAGGCAGGCGGTGAATGCCAGAATCGACCTCGGGAAACGCTCGCGCCGCCAGAGGAGCAGAGCGATCAGCGTGAGAATGGATGTTCCGAAGAGAAGCTTGCCCCATAGGTCCTTGCTCAAACCAAGCAGGATTCCTGCTGCGTCGTCGTTTTCACAGATCAATAGGTCCACATACCAGATATTGAAGGCGCTCAGAGTCGTATCGGCATAGGAGTGAACAAGGTTGTCGATGTAGGATCTCTGGAGCCAAGCCCAACCTTCACCAAGTGTGAAAGGCAGACCTGTCAGAAAGAGTATAAACGGAGCGATTATAATCCCAACAACCACTCGCCAGCTTGGTCGTAGGAGGAAGACTGCACACCAAAGAGGCGTGAGGAGAGCTCCTTGTGGTTTGATAGATAATGCAATTCCCCAGAGTACGCCGGCGGTGAGCCAGCGTTGCCGCAGCATGGCCCAAACCATCCAGATGAGTGGAGCGAGTACCCAAGTATCTGTTTGTCCCCAATGAGCAGAATCCAGAATGAAAGGTGGTCCAAGAGCGACAGCTACGAACGCTATCGCGCCTGCAAGTGGCGTTGCCAGGCGACGTACTATCGAAAAGCAGCCCGCCGCGACAATGAAATTGGCAATGACCGATAGCGTACTGAAAGATAATCGTGCTGCTATTGTGTTCGATACCATGCGCGGGTCGAATTGTTCGAGGATGATCGCCTCGACATAGAACAAATACATGGACAGCGGCGGATAGTTGGCGGAGAACTCCTCTTCATTGGCAAATTCTATTATCTTCTGCGTATCCGGGTGGAGAACGGGAATATGTGGCGGTGGAGATGTGTGAACGGTAAGCATGCCCTCACGCAACATCTTCACTCCCCACCGAACGTATTCGTGATGGTCCCAGAGCATCGCTCTTGTGGGCGGGGTTACAATGACGACCAGATGGACAAGAGTGCTGAGCAAGACGGTGCCCCAGATAAGCTTGGGAATGCACGCGGCAGTTGCAGCCTTCGCCGTGAAGAGATCGGGTTCCTTCGTGGGGTGGGGGTGTTTGCTCATGCCGATATTCAACTGTATGCCGGGGCGGAGATCAACTCTGTAGAAAAGGGCCGCCGCTCCTTCGAGTTTAGAAATCAGGCCGCAATGCGGTGAAGTACTCAGGAATGCCAGGGAAGTAGAGGGATACGTCGACGAAGTGCCAGCAAACGATCAAGGGCACAACCACGAACCACGTGGCAAGAATCCATCCTATCGGCTTACCAAACCGTCTGTCAGTCAGTCCTTGAAAGGCTGCGGCGACCAGAATAGCCATCACACCAAGTGCCGGAAGCAGGAAGGCGGCCTTCATCGAAGAACGGAACGGCTGACGGACAGTTTGGAAGAGGGGGATAGCCACTGAGAGCACAAGCATACACGTGAGGATGTACGGTTGAAGCGTGGTGCCTCGTTTGCACCAGATAAAGACCAATCCTATGGGTATTAGCAATATAGGTAAAATACCAACGATGTATAAACTTCGTCCCTGCAAGAGCAGCGAAGGTGGAGTGATATCTGTCGGCCAGATCATCTGTCGGCGTTCACGTTCGGTTGCGTCGATAGTGCGATCTTGCCAGATGGGAAGCAGGTACTCGACCCACGGTCGATATTGGAAGAGCGTGATTGATGTGTCATAATCAAACCAGAGACGGGCGTAAAGCTGAGTCCACCAGGAGTCAACGGTATCCAGGTGTCGCCAAGGATGCTTGATTAGTCGTGTAAATCTCAGGCTAAAGAAAGATGTCTTAGCGATGCTGCCCGGCAGCTGGTCGTTCATCGTGTGAGGGCGGAGTGTGTAGTTGCCGGCCACAGGGTTGCCTGTCAGTTGGTACGATCTAATGTAGGGCCAGCTTCCTAGGAGCAGGGCAATAACAATGGCGATTATAGTGCCGCGAAGATGTGTGCGGCGCGCTGCCACGCTCTTATTCAGCCACAGGAATGGTACGAGTACGAGCAGCAGAGCCAGTAGGACCAATCCGTACTGTTTCGTCCAAAGAGCCAAGGCGGTAGACATGCCCACCACTATCCACCAACTGGTTTCTCGCTTACTTTGGTTTTCACTCTTATTGTTGACTGCGCGCAGTAGTGAGTAAAGTCCCAATGATATCCAGAAGTACGTAAGAGAGTCATTGGTGGACATGGCGCTCATGTAGATATGTCGCGGCAGGAAAGCTGCAAACACCAGACCGATCGCCTGGGCATCGATTCTTCGGGGCAGGATCAGTCTGAGCGTCAGAAGGACCATTGCGAGTGTGCCGCAGCCGGCCACGACGGAGATATACTGGATGGCCTTTCGTGCTCGCAGATGCGATGGGTTGTCGAGGCTCATCGTCGGCTCGGGCTGATGATTGGCTACCTTGTATACAGCTGCACCAAGCAAGTGGTACAGCGGAGGCTGATAGGTTTGCCAGCCCTCGTCAGGTTGTGGCCAGCGGTGCTGTTCTAGAATGATTCTTATTACATGGAAGTGGTCGTCGTGAACGTTTCTGACGTCAGTAAAATGCGCGTGTCCGATTCGGATAACCGTTCCGGCAATCAGAATGAGCAGCGGTATCCAGCGAACTACTCGGGATTGTCTGTGTGTTGGTAAGCTGAGCATCACTCCGCCGGAACTGGATGGCGTCGCGAAATCGGACGAGCGACGGCCACGGTTGCCTGTATCATTCCTTCGCACATGTTTCCTGTTGGGCAGCGTAAGTGATAGTATCATGATTGGTGTAGTGCAAGCCCCCGCTCGTGGGGTCGCGGACGATGGCTGTTGATCGAGGTGATACGAGTGTCCGACATTGTTACGTTTTCAATCCAGTCGGGATCGAATGGCAACTGTGTCTATATCGAGGCTGGTCGCACTCGCTTGCTGATCGACGCCGGTGTAAGTGGCAAAACGGTTCGCACGAGAATGGCGGAGCATGGCCGCGTTCCGGATGATATTGATGCCCTATTCATAACACATGAACATTCGGATCACGTGCGTTGTGCTGGGATATACCAGCGGATGTTCGGTGCTCCGTTGTATATCACAGAATCAGCGTATCGAGCGGCTTCGCGCGGATTGGGAAGCCTTACCGATGTGCGACATTTCGTGCCAGGTGATTCGATCAGCGTCGGTGACGTTGTCGTGCACAGTTTTCGCACGCCGCACGACGCAGCTGACGGGTCGGTTTTTGTCGTGGAGTACGAGGGAAAGCGTTTAGGTGTTTTCACTGACTTGGGCCATGTCTTCGAAGGCTTGACCGAATTGGTTGCTTCCGTGGATGCAATGTATCTGGAGAGCAACTACGATTTGGATATGTTGCGAGACGGGCCTTATCCGTGGGCGATCAAGAACAGAATAGCCGGAAAGAATGGCCATATTTCAAACGTGGAGTCCGCGCGGCTCGTGCGAGAGGCAGGTGGCTCGCGACATAGATGGGTAGCCTTGTCTCACTTGAGCCAGGAGAACAATCATCCGGAGTTGGCTTTGTCCACACATAGAGAGATTGTCGGTGGTGATGTTGTGTACGAGCTATCCTCACGCTACGAGGTGTCAGCATTGCGAGTTGTATAAGCACGACGCTTGAATGAACGCTACATCTGCACTCGTTCACGTAGTTGTCGACAGCGGGCGAATAGAGGATGATCTGTGGATTGTCGCAGCAAAGTCTGAATCGTTTCGAGCAGCTTTCTTCTGTCTATTGGTTTACCCAGGTAATTGTTGCACCCGGCCTCAATGCATCTTTGCTTGTCACCACTCATGACGTTTGCGGTTAGCGCCAGAATCGGTCCGGCATAGCCGGCTTTTCGCAAGGCACTGGTCGCGGCATAGCCATCCATTACTGGCATTTGCATGTCCATTATGAGCATGTCGAATGGTCTGTCTGACTCACGAGCCGCAAGAGCGGTCTCCTGAGCCAGCTTCCCATTGTCAACAACGGTCACATCTGCTCCCATCTTTCTGAGCATTCCAGCGATCAGCGCCTGATTGGTGGGATTATCTTCTGCCAGGAGTATCTTGCGCTGCTCCAGTTGGCTTACCATGTCGACTTCGTTGTCGGCAGCTTTCGTTGCTCTTACTAACCCAGGATCTTCTAGCATCCGTACTCCGGCAAGAGGTCCCGTGGCAATTGTGACGCGGAATGTGCTTCCGACTCCCGGCGTGCTGTAGACGGTTATGTCGCCGCCGAGTTTCCGAGCAAGCTCTCTAGATATGGACAACCCGAGGCCGGTGCCTCCGAATCGCCGAGCCGTGGAGCTGTCGGCTTGGGTAAACGGGTGAAACAGCTTGCTGGCTTGCTCGTCGGTCATGCCGATACCAGTATCCATGACCTCGAAGCAGATGGCAGGTTGCCCATCGTCGTCCTGCTCCATCTTGGCGATTACTCGAACACCTCCCTGTCCTGTGAACTTAACAGCGTTTGCCAGCAGGTTGATTAGGATTTGCCTTAGTCGTATCGCGTCTGTACATATGTGTGCGGGTATACGTCCTTCGTACTCCACGCTTAGTTCTATTGATTTTTCCTGTGCTCGTCCGCGCATTACAGATTCAACCTCATGGAGAATCTGTGCGGGTGAACACAGAACAGGCTCAAGCTCCAGCTTGCCGGCTTCTATGCGAGAAATATCGAGGATGTCGTTGATAATCTGCAGCAGATGTTCGCTATTCAGAAGAATGACATCGATGGCTGCGCGGCGATCCTCAGGAGTCAGAGCGTCTGTTCGAAGGTTCTCAGCGTAGCCCATGATCGCCGTCATCGGAGTGCGGATTTCATGACTCATGTTTGCCAGGAAGCTGCTTTTTGCCTCAGTGGCCGCCTCGGCTTCCTGCTTCGCTTGCTCCAAATCTGTTTGCATTTTCCTTCGGTGCTGTATCTCACAATCTCGGGCCGAGATGGCCTGATCCAGCTGGTCCATCATCCTGTTGAACGTGTCACCAAGCATGCCAAGCTCATCTTTCGAATCGATGGCGACCCTTGTGTTGAAGTTTCCTTTGCCAGCTTCGGTTGCGGCAACGGTCAACTTAGCGACAGGGTTCGTTACGGATGCGACAAGGACTATCGCCAGGATGATAGTACCGAAAACGACGATAACCGATGCCGCAAACAATTGACTTCTTCCTTGGGCGAGAATGGCCTCCACCTCATCGACCGTCTCACCCATCTCCTCTTGGGCGTCGATCTGCATCTCGCTGGCCGCCATTAGGACGGATTCGGCTATCGGCTCCAGTTGTTCCCGCATGATCATATCAGCGGCAAGGTGACCTTCATCTTCATTGATTGCGACTATTTCACTCGCCTTAACCAGGAACGCTTCTGCGTTCGTACTGAGTGTGAGGAGATCGGTCAACTCCTGTGCTTCTCGCGATATGGTCTCGGCGTTTTCCGCTATTCGCATTCCGGCTTTGACCGCCTGAAGCCAGTTGTTTACGAATGTCCGCACATTCTGCATATGCCTCAGAACTACTTGTTTGGCCTCTGCTGAGTCCGATGGGCTCTGCTCGGCCGTGGTCAAGAGTAGATACAGAAGCGACGAGCGGACATTCTGGATTTGTTCAATTATGTTTGCTGCGTTCCTGTTTTCAGCCAATTGGCTGTCTGACATCTCGTTGATATGATGAGCTATACTCTTGGCTTTAGGCAAAGATAGCAGGCCCGGAATGAGCATCAGAACGATGATCATTCCAGTGGCTAGTATTGTCTTGTGAGAGAGCTTCATTGGCAATGTACCGAACGGGCAGCTGATAGAGACCTATTGATGATCGACTTCGGATATGCGGCACTTGAAGCTCGCACCATTACGTATCATATTGGGTAAAAGCGTAGTTGTTTTTTCCATATTGAACCCACTGTCGACTTGCAGCTTTAGTGAGTGGCAGGAATTGACCCCATAAAAGCGGCACGTTGGTTTCGAGAACAGTCACGCCAGAGAGACATCTCTATGCATCTTACGGCTGGGCTACATCGCTATTTGGTCCCAGGGCAGTCTCTGGCGATGGGACCTTACCGGTCCAGACGCCACACACCTGAATGGAACTTGCTCTAGTATCCAATACGATCATGCAGGATGGCGAGAATCTTGGCGTGTGCCGTGGACCGATAGTAATGGAGGGCGGGGCTCTCCCGCCGCGGCTGGGGTCAGGGGGAAGGAGGGTGTGTGTGATGGTTAGCCGCGGCGGGAAGCCCCTTGAGTCGTCTCGGGCGGTGAGACGGCTGGGTGATGCTCGGGGCACCACACCTTTAATCACGGGTCGGGGAGGAGGAGGAGCCCGTCCGTGCTTCGATTGTCGAGGGCGATTGGAGAAGTAAACTCAACAGTGTTTGCCGGTATTCAAGTTGCGTCTGTCGCTCTCAACTACTAAACATACTAGTCTAATTAGTAGTGCCGGGCAAGTTTTTTTTCGGACCAATCCCAAATTAATAATTGGGACACAAGTTCCAGCGATCATGGCCTCAGTGGCGAGGCTCGGAGCCACGTCTGCGCGGCCTGAGGAGGTATGTGTCTGGAATTGTCCAGAAATTTCATTGAGGACCTGCAAACAACTTGTTGAACCTGGAGGACGTGGACGATACTATAATAGTTAGTAATCCAAGTTCAAGGAGTTCCAACTGTGGCAAAGCTTCCGCGATCGCTAACACCGCTAGAGTCCCTCATTATGGATGTTGTCTGGGATAACGAAGAAGTTACGGTGCGCACCGTGCAGGACGCACTGAAATCGCATAGGGACTTGGCGTACACTTCCGTTCTGACTATGATGCAAGTCTTGGAGCGTAAGGGGTTTGTCGGCTCTCGCCGTGTCGGTAGAGCCAACGTTTATCAGCCTACTGTGAGTCGGGCAAGGTTTGGCCTACGTGGAGCGGTTGACATTGTCAATTCGTTCTTTGCAGGCTCCGTGCCGGCTATGCTGTCGCACTTTGCAGAGACTGATTGTCTTTCGCAGAGCGACTTGAAGCAGTTGCAGCAAATCGTTTCTGATGCTGCGGCAAAACGGGTCGTGGAAGACGATGCCGAGCCCAGCTAGGTGACTTGGCTATAGACGCCGCAGGTGATCACCACCTGCCAGCATAAGAGTGATACACAATGGGTGCTGTGGACTTCTTGATTTCACGACTCGCTGTTGCCAGTGTGGAGTTCCTCCTTGTGGGATTCCTTGTGGGCAGCTTGTTGGCGGTTTTTCGTAGCATCACTCCTCGTTGGCGTTGCCGCATTTGGTTGGTGGCGATGCTCAAGCCGTTCATCACCGTCCTGACCGGTTTCTTTGGTGGTTTTCTTCCCGTACCCGGCGTGATTTCTAGGAGCCTGCTTGGCGACGTGATGTTTCCAGTGGCTAGTGGCGAGAAGCTGCTTCCTGGTGGCGGGGTCGCGGCATCGTTTGTATACGCGGCTGCGTATGTTTGGATCATTGTTACAGTAGCGCTTCTAGTTCGCGTGTGGCTGCGTTGGTTGATGAGCCGGCAGCTGATTGATGATTCCCTGGAGAAGGGGTATCGGATCAAGCCCAGCGCGTTGCGGCGTCTCGACCCCAGCCTGGTTGTTCCTCCGGATGTCGACATCATAGTTACTCCTGAAGATGCGGGCCCGGCGACCCTGGGGATAAAGAGGCCCTCGATCATTATCCCGGAATCGCTTCTGCCCTGGGTTATTCAACATCGTGATCCAACTCCAGAGGAGTGCGAGCGGTTTTGCCAAGTGCTGCGGCATGAGGTGGGGCACGCGTCCAATAAGGATGGATGGGTCTCGCTCGCTGCGATGATTCTGCTTAGTTTCTTCTGGTTCCACCCGATAGCACACTGGGCCTATCGGCGAGTGCGGCTGAATAACGAGATTTGCTGTGATTTGGGTGTTGTGGCGGCAGGTATCGACGCCCAGAGGTATGTAGATACTCTTATGAATGTCGTGGCCGATAGCTTTTCTCGCAAGGGGCTGGCTTTAAGCATTTTGGGAGATAGTAGCCCGGCCGGTATGTTGAGGCGTCGACTGCAATTCCTGCTGAATGAGCCTGCACGCAGCCGGTTCAAACGGCCGGTTGGGGCCTACGTGACACTGAGCTTGGTTGTTTTGGCTTTGCCAAACTTCCTGGGCGCTGCAACAGAATACGTAAACATTAGGTTCGCTGATGGTCATGTGCAGCGCATTCCTTTGGAAGACTGGCCGCAATACGCAAATGTGGCTGAGCTAGTGCATGGTCAAAGCGGCGCTTTGCTGGCCGAATCATTCCTGGCTGGTGTGAATCAGGCTACGCGCTCCTCTTCTGAGAAGAACGGATTGAAGTTCTCTAACGATGTCCTTGCCAGTAGCGAACTTCTTGCATTGCCGGAAGAAGGAGATCGCGGCGCGTTGAACGAAATCTCCTTGGATATTCCCGCAGATGCGGAGTTGATCGCTAACCTGAACGATGAGGATCAGGAGGAACTTGCCGATTCCGGTTCCAATCCTAAACCCAAGCCACACCGCTCCAGCGGACCGATTGTTGGTCCCATCGAGAAGAGTGGTAACGAGCCGATTTTGCCTGTTCGTTCGCCCAGTGGGCGGTGAGCACGCCTCCCTTGTCGCAATTAGCTTCTTGCCTTCGTGAAGTGACCGGTTGAATGTCCGCTGGCCTTGCTGCGGGTGATGCATGGAATGTTCAATGCATCAGCATTGGAGAATCGGCTACACAACATGCGCTGCCTGCCCAACGTGTTGATCGCAAAGCTCGTTGATGGAGTTTTGCACCAGGGCGGCGAAGACTGGCATGACCACAACACCGAGCGACCCTAGTATATATAGCCCGACAGACGTGAAGAAGACCGCGGATAATCCACAAGCAAAGAGCAGGCCAACTGGGATCGAGAGCCATTGAGGCGCTGTCTCCTCCAGGCCCGCAAACCGTCTCTGCTCGTTGATACGCTGACAAAGGCGATACATACTGAAAAGTACCCAGTAGAGATTGAATATCGGTAGGAGGCACAAACCAACCGCTACGGTGGCAGAGGGGTCATCGTGTCTCAACCGAGGCATTCGGTCATGCAGTAGATTGAGATAGATCAGTGAGAAGACCCCAGCCGTAGCGTAGTTTAGCACCACCACAGAGGAGACGGGAAACATAGTTAGTGTATGTGGTTGGCCCATTACCGAAAGCTCTTGTGGTGCGACGAACGACTTTCCACATTCTTGGCAGCGAATGGTCTTGCCGGCGCTCCGGTGATCCAGGTCTGTTGGTTTACCACAATGTGAGCAGTTGATCTGCATGTGAACTCCTTGCAGTTCGTGATGCAAACGGCCAGTTAGCACGCGTTACCACTTGGCAGCCGCTTCGTATGATATCGGCTTACACAAGCAGTCACATTATGGGTTGAACTGCACTGCTTCTAACCGAACATCTGGTTTTTGGGAGTCTATAGTATGTTCTGCGAAGAGTTCATAAGTGTGTGTTAGTTAACGGGTTACGTTGTATGGCTTGTTTGCCGTGAAGCTGCATGCCGTCGTTTGGCTGCTTGTTATCGCTCCCCAAGCTGACGTTCGCTCGGCTGAGTAACCCGCTACAGCGTGGCCTGGCGGGCTCAATCGAGAACCTGCAGGTTTCTATCCTCCAAGCGGTTTTCGTGGATGATGGGTGATGTACTCGCGATAGGGCGCTATATTCCTGTCAGCAATGACGGCAGTTCATCGAGATCGGTGATCGTATATCCAGGGATACCGTCGGCAGGAGCTCGTTTGTCTGCATGCACTCCTCCCTGCTTGTCCAAGTAGACAGTTTCCCAGCCAAGTGCATTGGGGGCAATGAAGTCCTTGCTTCTATTGTCGCCAACATACACGCAATGTGTGTGCGGTGTTTTTAGAAGCATGGACATCTCTTGAAAGGCCCGCGGATGTGGCTTCCAGAAATCTCTGCCCCATTGATCAGTAAGTATGAGTGCATCGACGAACTGCTCAAGTCCAAGCGCTTGGACTTTTGCTAGCTGGCCCGTGAGAAACCCATCGGAGATCGCTCCCAGCTTGTAGTCCTTTCGAAGCTGTACAAGCAGCTGCTTCGTCTGTTCAGTCAGAGAAATGGTCGGCTGGTGGTTGCGAAAGACTCTGACCATTTCAGGAACCAGACTTTCCGCATGAGAAACATGGAGTTCTGCTGCTATCACGTCAAAAACTTGTGAGCGGCTTTCACTGTCGAATAGCTCGCGCATCCGGTCGTATAGGTCAAACGGAGGGTTGAGTTGCTTCTCATATGTCTCTGCGACAACCTTGTAGCCGCTGAAGGTATACTCCCTCTCCGGATAGAGCGTATCGTCAATATCGAATACAATGGCTCGTGTCGTACTCATGCAGATTCCTGGTCAGGATGTTTCCTCAGAGCGTTGCTCGTCCGAGCGTAGCGTCAAACAATGAGAGCCCACCAATGAGAACCGCGGCTCAGACGCTACACTTGAATAGAGCTTGCTCTGACGCGGTAACACTGATGAGTTGCATTGTAGTCTTGTCTGCCTTTCTGCTCCACGATGGAGTTGTCGTCAATTGGCCTAAGAAGCGAGCACGCTCATGCGCGGAGAGATAATAAGCATTGGGACTGAGATGATGACGGGGGCTACGTTGGACACCAACAGCGCCTGGCTATCTGAGCGTCTTTCACTGCTTGGAGTAGACGTCGTTCGCCACACTACGGTAGGAGACTCCGTGGAGAACATTGCCCAGGCAGTACGCCATGCGGCAGCGGGCTCAGACTTGGTAATAACCACGGGCGGTCTGGGACCGACGCTTGACGATCTGACACGCAACGCACTGAGCGAGGTTACCGGGCAGCCACTTGATACTTATTCACCTGCCCTCGAAGAGATTGAGGCTTTCTTCAAAGCGATCGGGCGGGCGATGACTCCCAACAATCGATGTCAGGCGATGCACCCGCGGGGCACCGCTATGTTGGCCAACAAGTGGGGCACTGCGCCAGGCATTCAGGCGACCATAGCACAGGCAACAGTGTTCTCTTTTCCCGGCGTACCACGAGAGATGCAGGCAATGTTCGAGGAGTATGTCGTTCCTCGTATCCAGGCCGGCCGCTCGAGATGCGCTGTGTCGATGAAAGTGCTCCGAACTTGCGGCGAAGGTGAATCAACACTGGCCAATCGAATAGCCGACTTGATGACACCTGGAAGGAATCCGCTCGTTGGCACGACCGCAAGTGATAGCATTATCAGTGTTCGGATAATAGCAAGGGCTGAATCACAGGAAGAGGCAGAGCGGCTTGCCCAAGCGGATGCGCAAGTTGTTCGTGATCGGCTGGGAGACATAGTCTTCGGTGAGCAGGGAGATACCCTGGGAACGGCTGTTGCACACATCTTGAGAGATCGCAATCGGACGTTGGCTATTGCCGAATCATGCACCGGAGGTCTGATCAGCAAGTTGGTTACAGACGTTCCGGGATCCAGCCAGTACTTCCTGGGCGGCTTCATCACCTACAGCAATAAACAGAAAGTGAAGTGTCTGGGTGTTTCCGAAAGCTTGCTGGCAGAGCATGGAGCGGTTAGTGAGAAGGTTGCTGAGGCCATGGCTGGTGGCTGCAGGAGAGCAACCGGAAGTGATTACGCGATTTCCGTTACCGGCGTGGCGGGGCCAGGCGGTGGGAGCGAAGAGAAGCCGGTCGGCTTGGTCTTCATAGGTGTGGCTGGTCCGGAGATTGTGCGAGTTCACGAGCTACGCATGCGTCCGACGTCTGATCGAAAGACGATTAGACTCCGCGCCGCTCGTGCCGCTTTGGATTTCCTGCGGCGCATGCTCAACGAGCATAGCGCTTCAATATCTATGTAGGCGTGAGGAACTAGTTATGACAATGTTGAGATTTATCGTAGCCCTATTATTCGTCACGCTGACTTCGCCGGTTGTGGCTCACGATTACTCGAACGAGCCGGTGATAATCGATACGGATATGGGATTGGATGATGCAGTGACCTTGGCGTTGGCGTTGCAGAGACCTCATTTGAACGTGGCGGCCATTGTGGCTTGCGAAGGTGTCGCCGGGCGAGAGGGGGCTGTAGAACTGCTGGGTCGAATGTTATGTCGTTTCAACCGTACCGACATTCCGCTTTACGCGCCCGTAGCTTTGGAGCCACCCAAGGATGCCCCACCATTTCGTCCGTTTGCCGAACAGGCGATCAAACACGCATTGCCGGATAAAAGCAGAGTGAAAGCGAACGTTTTTGTCCCTGATGCGTTTTCCATTAAGGGGAAGCAAGTATCTGTATGGGTGCTTGGGCCTCTCACCAACTTGGCAGCAGCGTTGAAGGCCAAGCCTGAGCTTGTTCAGGGTATTCGGCAGGTGATGGTTGCCGGTTCGGATGATCCCGATAGTGCGTGGAATATCCGGTTTGATCCCGCTGCTCTGCAATTCGTGCGTAAGACCGGCGTTCCGATACTTTTCATCGTCGCCGACAATCACGCACAGAAATCTCCGTCATGGTGGGATAAGGCAGTGTCGTCACCGGGCGTCACTTCGCCAGCTGCGGCGTTTATCAATGATTTGGTGTCTGACGAACGTGTGCGTCATCATTACCTTGGGTACTTCGTGAATTTCCATGATGAGCTTGTGGCAATGTATTATGCCGACCATCATATGTTTCGAGGGGAGGGCGGAACAGCAGTTCCGACGGCAAGCGATGACGTTAATAGGCTATTTGCGAAACTGGTGAACGAAGGCAGACAGCGTAAGCGGCGTGTTGTTTTCGTTGATCAACTGCTTCCCGAGAATGTTCTGCAGCCTGATGTTCGTGAGCGAAGAAACCGCATAATCACAGCACACGGTTCGGATGAGTGGTTCGCGCAATTGCTGATGAATGAACTGCATGAACATCTTGGCGCCTACTCCGTGGTCGGAGTGAAGATGGGAATCCATGCCGCCGAGTTGCTTAACGCTCCACAACATTCAATGTCGATTGTCTCGCACACTGCGCCTCGTCCACCAGTTAGCTGCCTTAATGATGGGTTGATCGTGGCTAGCGGATCGACACCCGGACGTCGGCTTTTCAGTCACATTGCCGGGGAGGCAGGGGCGACTCGAGTGGAATTCGCTTACAACGATCAGAAAGTAACTCTGCGACTCAAACAGGAATATCAGGCTCAGATCAAGGCTCACATATCGAAACTGCTCGCCACCAATACTCTCGAAGACGATGCGTACTGGGCCGGTGTGCGGCTGTTCGGATTGGACATATGGGAGAAGTGGAGCAGGCAAGATATATTCGAGATCGTCGAAACTAAGCCGGCCCAAAACGTCCTACTGGATTCAGGTGCACCGGGAAAGTAGATGGGCGCAGAAGTCAGGGAGCAGGGGAATCAGTCGAATCGCGGCGGAGTGATCTATGCCATAATGGCCTACTCCGCGTGGGGGTTGGCGCCCATATACTTCAAGGCTGTGTCAAGCGTGCCGCCTTTGGAAGTGCTCTGCCACAGGATTGTGTGGTCAGTTGTCTTGTTGATTGTTCTTGTTGCAGGCAGTGGCCGGATTCGAGAAGCTACTAGAGTAATAACCAATAGACGTATCCTCGTGACTCTTGTAGCAACAACTACACTCATTGCTGTCAATTGGTTTACCTTCATCTGGTGTGTTGCCAATAACTTGGTCTTGCGGGCCAGCTTGGCATACTTCATATGTCCTCTAGTCACCGTGCTGTTGGGCTGTGTGTTCCTGCGCGAAAGACTGCGACCTTGCCAGGTAGTCAGTGTCCTTCTGGCTGTGGGCGGTGTCGCGGTGATGGTCCTGAAGCAGGGGCACGTGCCTTGGATGGCGATCTTGTTGGCCTCCACATTCGCTCTCTATGGATTGCTGAGAAAGGTTGGAAGAGTCGAAGCACTGATTGGTCTTACTTTGGAGACTTGTTTGCTGTTTCCCATTGCAGCGGCGTATTTGGTGATATTGGCCGGCAAGCATGATAGTGCCTTCTTAGCCATATCATGGAGAATGGACGCACTGCTGATAATGGCGGGCGGTGTTACTGCATTGCCCCTGTTGTGGTTTAGTTTGGCGGCGAAGCGAGTCAAGCTCAGCACTCTTGGTATTACCCAATACCTTGCACCCACAGGGCAATTCTTTGTTGCTCTTGCATATGGTGAACAGTTCAGTCGGACACAGGCGGTGAGCTTTTCCATAATCTGGATCGCTCTAGTCCTGTACACTGTCGATGCGATCCTTGCGCAGCGATCTTTGGAGAGACGCACATTCCGATAACCCCTGGAACAAACGCAAAGCGGTGGTTGTGCAACCTTTCGGGCCACCAGTCCTTGTCATTCAATGGCGATTACACTGTGACTGAAACAATCGTACGGCATCACATCTGTTTAGGGCTGGAACGTTGCGCCTATCCATCCGATTTTAGATAGTGAGGACCGCTAGTTGCGGTACAGCATGGTGAAGGTCTGTGGGTTTACATTGGGTTTGCCTTACAGAGCGTCAGCCATCCAAGCGTGGTTCCGAACGGCTGAAGTCCACCGCAAGAAACCGGTACCTCAGGCACGGCGTCTGAGAAGAGCTTGCTTTGGATTGATGTGCAGGTGACTCCAGCTTTCGAATGAAGTATGGCGGTTTACTATGTCCTTATATGAAGAGTCAATCAAACTGTGGCGCAAGCTCGGATCAGTGCCGCCCTCGATGTTGGGTGATGCAGTAGCGCAGATTCACTGGGCCAGTCAGCTGCTTGCCGCATTCACAGATGCATGCGCTGACAGCTGTCACAGCGGCGCAGAGCTTGATGAGCTTCGCTGGTATGATGACTACGAGGCGCTAGTAGTGCACAAGTCGGCCACAGGGCACAGAGTGGGTCTGCGGATATCTGACCTGACGATCATCCTGCTGGATGGCAGGAACTTGGCCGTTGAGGAGATGTGTCTTCACGGACATTCTCTCCAGCAGGCCCTAGCCTGGTTGAATGTGCGCCTGCGCAAATCGGCGATATGTCTATCGACAGATCCTCTTGCGGTGAGAGATTATGCAATACCCCATCATCGCATCCGGGATGGCGCTCCGTTCTCCACGAAGGATAGCAGCACATTCATAGAGCTAAGCAATTGGTATGCAAACGCCGCGTTGGCGCTCGAAGATGTTGCCGGAGCAAACAAGGGAGCTACGCCGGTTCGGTGCACTCTGCCACAGATGAATCTGTGTACTAGGGTGATGATTGAGGCTTTGCGCGAGGGAGACGAGCCCGGGCAAGTGACAATCGGAATGTGCCCCGGTGATTGCCAGTTTGCTGAGCCATATGTGTATGTGATGCCCTGGCCATTCGATGAGCGGGTTGAGCTTCCCGACTTATGTGGTAGCGGGTTCTGGCAAAGGGATCAGTGGTTTGGCGCCGTGCTCAAGGGCAGCGATCTTGTCCTGGCCGACTCGCCCGAAGTCCAGGCACGGCAATTGAGTGATTTCCTGAGATCGGCGGTTGATGCTGCCCTTGACCTTGCGAACAGTTATCGTTTCCAGCATGGCCTAACTTAAGTGTGAGGTGAGCATGCACTGTTGATTGCTGGTTAGGCCGGCATCGCCGGGAAAGCTGTCGTATAGAAAAGAGCCTATTATGCTATATGTGCCGATTGGCCAACTTCAGCCAGGAATGGTAGTCGCTAAGGCCGTGAGCCAGACGCGCAACAAAGTCAGTTTCGTTCAGCGAGGTTACTCGTTGGATCGGCGAGCCATCGCGCGGCTGAAAGATCTTGGTGTGGCTGCTATCTGGATCGAATGCGATGGCGTGGATGAGGTGGCTGACAAAATAAACGATGTCGTCGTCGAGCGACGTCAGGATCTCACCTGCTTCCTGCTCAATACCACAGACGCGATTCAACAGGGGCGTGGTAAGGGTAAACTACTAGCTGCACATTTCCAGAGCAAGGTGGGCGCGCTTCTTGATGAGATTATGGATGACCCCACTCACGAGCCGATTGTTTCCGGCGTTGGCGCTGATTGTGGATTGCTCATCCCCCACCTTACTAATTGCTGCTACCTCTGCCTTCTTCTGGGTACTCATCTGTCCGGATACGTTCGCGATCAACGGAAACGTATGTCTGTGCGAATGGCAGAAGATGTACGAGAGTTGGGAATAGGAGCATATGTTCATGATCTTGGCAAGGTGCAGTTGTCGGACAAAGCACAGAAAACGAATGCCCTGAGCCGTAATGCCGCTGACGCGGAGTATCGTTCGCATGTTACAAAGGGTGCGGAGCTTTTCCGTGGAGAGTTCTCTTCGCTGGTGGTTTATATGGTTACTCACCATCATCAGCGATACGATGGCAAGGGCTTCCCGGTCGTGCAGGGACGGGCCGGAATCGGTGAACCGAGAGGGCTCGCCGGCGATCGTATCCATATATTCGCTCGTATACTCAGCGCTGTGAATGTGTTCGATCATTTGCTGGGGACTCCGGACGCGCCTCGCCCAACAATTCAGGCTCTAAGCACTCTGCGCCAAATGCAAATCCAGGGCTGGTTCGATCCTGTAATTGTGGCCGCGCTTATCCGACTCGTTCCACCGTTCATGGTTGGCTCAGTCGTCGAGCTTGATGATGGCCGGCCGGCAGTCGTCGTGTGCAACAATGCAGAAGCTCCCTGCAGTCCGACAATTCAGGTGATCAGTGGTAAGCCCGGAGTTGCCGGCGCGTCCAAGGTCGGGGGGCGAATCGACCTTCGTGATACTAAGAGCACCACTATTGCCAAAGTGAACGGCGTCGACATCGCCAAGTATCACTTCGAACCTCCGCCCATCTCCGAAGGCGAGCTGGCCGCTTGGGGGCTGCGCTCCAAGGCCGTCAGGGCAGCACAAATCGACATGGCAGAAGCCCTCTCCAGCAATACTTGAGAGAACTTCTTTGCCCTAAACAGCCGATAGACTAGTTGGGAACGCTGACCTCAGCCGGCACTATGAGGTGACCGTAGCGTTGTAATTGTCAGTTGTGCCACAGTTTATGTTGGCTACATGCTATCTTTGCTGCTAGCATAGACCATTGCTAAACATGGATGTAGCCAGTCTGAAGTTGCATGGAGGATCTTGAGATGGCCAAGAGTACGGCTGCCAAGTCTACTACTGAAAAGCGGACCACTACCAAAACCAAGGCTGCGAGCACTACAGCGACAAGGGCTAAGTCGGCTGGGGCCAAGAAGAGCACCAGGGCGAAGCCGCAGCTCTCAGATGATCAAATTCGCCAGCGGGCCTATGAGGTTTATCTTCGCAATGGGATGCATCCCGGGAACGATTTAGATAACTGGCTTGAGGCAGAACGGGAGTTGTTGGCAACCGCTCCCTGATCTAGACATCTCTTTGTAGCCTATTGTACCGAATGAACGTTTGAACCGTATCGTTCTATACGTGGAGAGTACGCACTTTTCGAACGTCGCGTCGCCATGCTGCGATTCGCTATCGCCCTATGTCCAAGCTGAATGATCGCCGCACCGGATACCTGGCCTTGGTCAGGATTACTTCGACATGGTATTCGGTGCCGCTCTCAGACTTCCGCCAAGTTATAGTCGCAGAGCCTGTTGTTCTCGACGGGAGCAACTGACTAATGTCGATCTCCGTTGCTTGAGGTGGAGGGTCTTCTTGCCACACTCTGGCATTCGCGCGAATCATACTTGACACACTGCTCGCGATGGAATCCGCGGCATTATCAAGCAGACACACTTTGTGGGCTTTGTGCTGGCTTGCCGCAAAGTCGGCCAGTACGGTTAATACACCGCCTACCAGTGCCATCGTAGTCACCACAAGAATCAGCATGAAACCGCGCTCTCGTCTTCTTGTGTTTTTCATTCCGCAACTCCCTCGCCTATGATCAGGGCAACCGAGTATCTCTCATGGTCCCATGTTGGCCTTGCTGTCAGGTATTCACAATCGAACGTGAGCCAAAGAATCTCGCGTTCTTCCAGCACTTCCTTCGTTGGCGTTATTCGACAATTGCGAAAAGGCCACGACTTGCCATCATGTTGAACGGTGGAGGTTTCGCTGCGTGTTTCACCACTGCTGTTCGATACGATGTATGTCGACTCCTCTTTCAATTCGCGCAAAACCAACTTGGTGCCGTCGCTGGTGTCTGCAATCGAGATGGAGTTAGCCTTTAGACAAGCAGCCCCGAGCTCCCCTATAAGCCTCGCGCTCTCTAAGTCGTTTGCCATTTGGCAAGTTGCCGCACTCTGGCTTCGCAAAACTCTATCCGTGATCTGGGCCGCAATCGTCCCCACAACCAACGTTAGCGGGATAGCTGCCAGGAGATGCAACAGCGTGTAACCTCGTAAACGTTGAGCATTCATGGCCTCTCGCTCCTATAGATGTAGCCACTTGCTTTCTCAACGAGTGATCTGCGATGCGGCAGATTGACCGTTGCAACCACAGTTATCAATCTAGCCCCTTCCCATTGCCCGCCACCATCATGCACTTCCGTTGTGAGCGTTATTTCGTCCGGTACTATTCCTGGTGGCGGAAATGAGTCCAGATCGGCGCCAGCTTGATACCTTACCAACTGACCGACAGCCAACGCCATAGCACTGCGCCGCCACTCGAAGTTGCTTCGCACATCGCGATAGCGAATCATCGCAACAGCGGTCAAACCGGCGATTATGCTTATCAGCGTGAGTGAAACTGCCAATTCCACAACCAGCACGCCTTTGCGTTTGTGCTTGTCGCTCGTCTTGTGCATCTCAGTATCCTGTTCCTTGTAGCGTGGAGTCGATCAACGCGATTAGGGGTTGGTACATTGCCAATACGACCAGACCGATCAGTGTGGCCATCATCAATGTACCCACAGGCCATGCTAGGTTGGCAATCACTCTCCAGCACCTGCCGACGAGCGATTCATAGTATTCGGCTGCGTACTCCAGCGACCGGCACATGTTTGGGCCATTTGCTCCCCCGGACAGAGCAATACCCGTGACCTCACCCAGACCGGCGGATCTGCACGCCGTCCTGAGTTCCGTTCCGGTTATCAGCATCTCATGAAAAGCCATCATTCGTTTTCTCAAAAGCCAGTTAACATCAAGCGTTGCTGCGAGGTGCGACGCCTGAGCTATGTCCATGCCCGCTTTCAGAGACGCTTGCAGCGTCCGCAGCATCATTGCCATACCCTGTCCCGACTCAATCTGACGCCATCCGGGCGTATGCCAACGTACCCAGTCGGCGATTTTGGAGGTGATAGCCAGTTCGGGCGTGCGGCGCGGGCGAAGCGAAAGGTAGACGGCGGAAAAGGCGCAAACACAAGCGATCGGAAGCGTGACCTGTCCAGTGCTACTAAAGAAGAAGCTTGTCGTGTTAATTAGAGTGCATGTGCCTGCAGGAAGCCTTGTGGAGAAATCTCGAAAGATCTCTTCGTACTTGGGCACTACCATGACCATTAGTAAGAGGACGATTGAGGCCTGAACGAGTAGCAGTAGGCCCGCATATGGCAAGAGACTGCCCCACGTGTTTCTCATTGCGTCACGGCGTTGATCCAGCCAGTTCTTTGCTTGCTTCAATCCAGCAGTCGTCTGTCCGGATTTCTCGCTGGCCGAGATTATGCTGATTGCAAGGGCTGGGCAGCGATGATGTCCAAGACGTATCGCCTCTGATAACGATAATCCCTTAGAAAGCCACATGGCTATCCTGCGCAGCTTGTACCGCGCGGGCTCCGGCTCAGATTCTGATGCCAGTTGGATGCCAGTGGACAGGGGGACGTTGAGGCGAGCCACGGATTCTATTGTGGATAACACGGAATCATCTATCATCTGCTGCGTGCGTCGCGGTAGCAGCATACCGCGCACTGAGGGAAGCATTAGGCCATCATGTGCTCTGCGCCGAAAGCGATACTGAGTTAGCCAGGAATAAACCATCCAAAACAGCGGTGGAGCTATGCTTGTGACGCCCACAACGGAGAACAACTGGAACCAAACTCCATACGTGCAGAAAACTATTATTCCAATGCCGAACACAGTCAGCAACGCAACTGTGATGAATACTGTGATCCTGTATAACCGTGAGTCATTCATCGTCATCTCTTTCTAGCCGCACATCGAGTTGATCAAGCTGACCAGTGGAAGAAAAGTGCCAAGTATGCAGAAGGCAAGAAAGCCACCAAGAGCGATGATCATTATTGGAAAGACCAACGTCTGGAGCATGGTTTGCCCGTGCTGCGCTCGTGACTCGTATGTGTTTGATAGGGAAGCTACCGATTCGGCAAGGAGATTCTGTTCGCCGCTGACTTCTACGCAGTAGCCGAAGAGCGGAGGGATTATCCTCATCAACTGATTCGTGGCGTAGATTGACTCACCTCTTTCCACTTGCTGGGCAAGTTGCTCTGACTCTCTTGCCAGCGTCTCACTCCCGGTCGCGCCCGCGCCTAACCGCAATGCCTCCGGAAGCGTCGTTCCGGTGCCGATTAGAGATGACATGGATCGCAGAAACCGGGTGATCAGCGAGTCACGATAAATCCTGCCAATGACAGGAATGAGCATTATGAGATTCTCTCTAAGAAGCCGACCCTTTGGAGATGTGCGTATTACACGAAAGAAAACGAAGCCTGCGATAAGTACTACCGCCGCAAGCGTGAGTGTCTCGACATACGAACCGGTAAAGGCCATTAATGCCCTCGTCAGTCCGGGAAGTGCGACGCCAAAGTCCTGGAATATTTCGATGAACCGTGGCATTACGAGTACAAAGAAGCAGCTCATCACTAGTATCGCCAGCACACCTACGAGAATCGGGTAGCTTGCTGTCTCCCAGAGTATCCTTCGAGTGCGGCTGATGAGCTTCAGGTGTTGGTTTAGATTCAGCAGCGTGTCGTGCAGATTTCCGCTTCTTATCCCTGCACGGAGCACATTGCTGTATAGGACCGGGAGATTGCTTTCGCGGGCGGCGAAGGCTTCGTCCAACGGAATGCCTCGACGAGTGTCTTCCGCTAGCGACTCTATCCAGCGGCGCATGGATGGTGACTCTACGTCTTTGGCCAGTTGCGCCAGTCCTTCATCCAAAGCTATGCCGGCTTTGGATAGAGAAGCTAGGTGTTCATTGAAGCCGATTAGATCATCTGCGCTGATCTTGAGAGGTCTTGCCGGCGCCTCAGGAGCGACGGATAGATCCCGCACATCAATACGCATTTCGGCAAGCTCCGCTGCAGCTTGCTCATGATCCTTGGCTTCCACACGGCCCCTTATTGGCGTGCTTCCCGGTGTAAGTCCTTCGTATTCGAACCAGGGCATGAGAATACTCCTGTTGCGCTGTTTATAACGGAAAAACCTATATTTCAGATCGCTCCAAGGACTCGCAAGACTTCCTCTCGTGTCGTCCGTCCGTCTTCCGCAAGCTCGCGAGCTTGCTCCAGCAGGCTCGGGCTAGTCTTACTGATCAGCTCACGCAGCTGGGATGCCGGAATCTGTCGTAGGATTGCTTCGCGCAGTTCTTCAGAGACTGTGGCTACCTGCCCGCAGGCTGTTCGTCCGCAATATCCTGTTCTGCGGCATTCAGGACACCCTTCGCCAAGGCATTTACCACAAGAGAGACGAAGAAGTCTTTGGGAAACAACTACTGATAGAGCGCTGACGACCTGATATGGAGCTATGCCCATCTCCAGCAGACGAGTTACAGCCTCCGCCGGATCGCCACTGTGCATCGTGCTCATTAGCATGTGCCCCGTCAGTGACGCCTCTATAACAATGTGTGCCGTTTCCGCGTCGCGTATTTCACCAACCAGTAGGGTCTGGACGTCCTGCCGCAGCAACGAACGCATCGCCACCACGTAGTTCAACTCCCCGTGTGGCTGCACCTGAATCTGTGCCAACCGTTGCACTCGCTGCTCAACAGGGTCTTCGAGACTGACAATGCTTCGGCCACTGTCCGATTCGATCAAATGCCGAGCCAACGCGCACATAGTTGTGCTCTTGCCGCTGCCTGCCGGTCCCGTGACGAGGATCAGTCCGCTTGGCTTGCTCGACGCGTGGCGCAACGTTTGCACATCTTTTGTTGAAAAGCCAAGATCACTAAGTCGGCTCAACTCGCCAACGGTCATCAACAAACGCACCGTAGCCCGTTCGCCGCGGATCGTTGGAAAGGTGGCCACCCGGACGTCCATCCGCCCACCGCGTCGGCACTGCAGAACAAACGATCCCTCCTGGGGAATGTCGATGCGATAAGTAAGTAAACCGCCCAGCACCTTCAAACGAGCGATAATATTCGTTGCGACTGCCGGAGGGAGCGAATCCACATCATGTAGTACTCCATCCAGCCTAAACCGCACGATCATCTGTGAGCCGTCGGGTTCAAAGTGTATGTCGCTGGCATTCTGCTCGACAGCCCGTTGCAGCAGATCATCTACCATCTGCACCACATCGTCGACGATTCTGGGGATGCTCGACATATTCACTCTCACTGCAGAAACACTCAGACTCTAGGGATACCGTATGACTATCTGCGCATAAAGACGGTTTCGAATGTGTGCTGTTAGTGCCGCAGGCTGACGCGATTACATACGACTTCTCTAATGCAAAAAAACTCCTTCGCCAGACCATTCCGCGCATACACATCCCACCTCTGTCCGTCATAATAGGAGTAGTAAGGAGTGCTCTCGCATGCCCAGGGCAAACGCTATTGCCGTTCCTCTGGTTCTCCGCACGCTGGCGGCAGAATTAGCATCCGCAGACGTTGCAGATGATCAACGCTGGATCCTCTTGCTCATGCAGAAGAAGGGGCCGGACGTGATGGCGATGCTATGGAGAATGCTGGGCGCAGAGAGCGATGTTCTTGATGCTTATCAAACAGCGGTCTGCGGGCTTAGTGCCAAGGGGCATGAGGTAATAAGATCTAACCGGGCGGGTTACTTCTACCGGACTGCCATGAACGCCGCCATTGAGATTCTACGTTCCAGAAAACGCAATCAGGAGCATCTCCCTGCCATCGCCGAAGTGTACAGGCGCCGACAGGGGACTGCCAGTCCGGAGGCGAGACTCGATCATCGCGAGACTATGCAGCAATTGCGCCAGGCGATTTGCAGGCTGCCGCGGCAATTGCGCAGTGTGATTGTGCTTCGCGATTTAGGGGAAATGTCGTATCGCCAGGTAGCCAAGACCATGGGCATTGAGGTGACTACTGCACGTCTCTACAGACGCCAGGCTGTGGTCCGGTTGGCTGACTTGCTGCAAGAGGAGGTGTGTCGTGGAGTTTAGAGGAGCTTTAAGACCGAAGCTGCGAGTGAAGTCTACACGTGGAAATGGTCTTTCACATTGTGATCGACGCGACCTTGAACGGTGGACCGACTATGGTGGTCCACTGCCCATGTCTCTGGCATCTCACCTTCAGCGATGTGATGGCTGCGCAAACTACGTGCGAAGAGTGAGTAAAGTTCACTCCTCCTTGACTTTGATTCGCACCCATTCCATGCCTCAAAGAGTGCTGCCCGGTGGAAACACGCGGGCCCTGCGAATGCTGCGCCGGATAGTGAGGGCTTCTGATGAAGCCACGCGCGCTGTGGCCGGTAAGCCCGGGCTTACCACCTTACAGCGCGTGCAGTTGCACGTCACCAGGCTCTCCGCAGGGTTTGCTGCCGCTGCCATTCTTCTTGTAATGCGCGTTGGCATCGTTGGCGGTATCGAGCACGTTCAGAATGTGGGAGAGAATCTGGCAGAGTCCTATTGGGATAACCATAGCGACCCTGAGAATGACTGGCTTCGCCCCGACAGATTGGCTTGATCCTGCTCGTATGGTTCGAACCGTTCGCTGGCTCCAACCACAATGAATGGAGCAAACACTTCACTTATTGATACTGCACACTACACTCTCTTCTGATCGGTATTGACCTGATTGAAGCTTGCTCTACTTGGGCATGCTCTGAAAGATATCATGATGGGAGTCCGGTTCATATGATCGTTCTGCCTACCGAGTATGTGTTGGCGAATGCTCGATTGATAGATCCGTCCCAGGCTCTCGATGACCTGGGATGGCTGCGCGTGCGCGATGGACGCGTTGCCGATCTTGGTGTGGGAACGAAATCACCGGGCCCGATGCCCACACACGATCTTGCCGGCCTCATCATCTGCCCTGGCTTGATCGACATTCATGTCCATTTACGGGAGCCGGGGCACAGCAACAAGGAGACTATCGAGACGGGCTCCCTTGCCGCTGCTGCCGGAGGTTTCACTGCCGTATGTTGCATGCCCAACACGAGCCCGCCTCTTGATACGCCCGCACTAGTGGCGTGGGTCATTGGCCAAGGAAACAACGTGGGCGTCTGCAGAGTGATGGTGGCCGCTGCCGCCACCCGTGGTCGGCAAGGTAGGGAACCTGTAAACTTCGCCGAACTGAAAAGAGCGGGAGCTGTAGCTTTCACCGATGACGGTGACGGCATCGAAGACGCTGGTGTCGCTCGAGCTGTGTTGGAGCAGGTGCGCAACTGCGATTCAGTGTTCATGCCCCACTGCGAATACAAGACTGTTTCGCATAGGGGATCTATGCATCCGGGCGATACAGCTCGGCGTCTCGGCGTCACTACGTATGATCCGCGTGGTGAGGAGGACATGCTGGCGCGGGATCTTGACTTGGTTGCTGAGACCGGCGCTCGCTACCATGTCGCCCACATCTCCACTGCACGAGGCGTTGAAATGGTTCGGCGTGCCAAGGTCGCAGGCTTGCCAGTAACAGCTGAAGCATCCCCGCATCATCTGCTGCTCTGTGACCAGGACGTTGAGGGAGCCGACGGTCTCCCAAACCCAAACCGCAAGATGAGCCCGCCTCTTCGTTCCCGGGAGGATGTTGCTGCGTGCGTCGCGGGTGTCATTGATGGCACCATCGACTGCATCGCAACCGATCACGCACCGCACACTGCTCATGAAAAGGGCGGAGACTTTGAGGCCGCGCCTACGGGGGTGATAGGCCTGGAAACGTCACTTGCATGCCTGGCAGGAGAACTTGTTTCCCAGCAGGGATTCGGCTGGTATCAACTCGTGCAGCGGATGTCCACTGCTCCTGCGGAGATCTTGCGCCAAGGGGGGGGCACTTTGCGCGTCGATGCGCCTGCAGATTTGACTGTGATCGATCCGAACCTGCACTGGCATATTGATCCAGAGAAGTTTCGATCGAGGTCTCGAAATACTCCGTTTGCCGGGTGGCCTGTTTCCTGCAAAGCTGTTGGGTCAGTGTGTGCCGGCAACCTTAGCTTCGTCGATCCGTCCCTCGGGTTACGTCTTGAGTCGAGATAATTCTTTTTGAAACAGATGGTTACGTCGGTCGCAAGGGCGCGACACGGGGCTCGATTCGACTCTGTTTCGCACGCACATCCGGGCTGGCGTTTGTAGCGCTGTAAGTCCAAGCGCAGCGTCAACCCCCCGGAATCTACTGAGAAAACAGGGGTTCAGCCGCCACACTTGGATGGAGCTCACTTCAGTACGCAGCGGACAATCCTCAGCTCATCGTCCGGTGAGGCCTAGCGAGCAGCTTCAATCAAGGCGTGCAGAGCGCGCAGATAAGACGACCGTAGGTTGCGGCGTAGGGGCGGAGGCGCGTGCTGGAGAGCGATCATCAGCCTTGAGGGAGACATACGCAGCGAGGCGGCGCGAACCCTCGATTTCCTGATCGCAGACGAGGATTCCAGTAGTCCTTGACCTACTAAGAGGGGTTGCAGAAAGAGGTGCTCTCGGCTAGAACTACCTATCCGGTACGCGTTTGCATTAGGCTGTGGTCAACGTGTGCCGCCCTTGCCCGGGCTGTTTCACTGCCTGGAGGCTTGCGGTGACTAGGTAGGCTCTCCATACGCCGTATTGAGCAATTGAAGGAGATCGGTTTTGAGTACCCTCACCAAGATTTTCATCGTTCTGATGGTCATCTTCAGTATCGCTTTCTCCATGATGGCGGTTAGCTTCGTCGGCGACAAGACGGATTGGAGATCTCTCGCTAAGGGCTACAAGGCTCAGCAGCAGATTGCGGAAACCAATATGAAGACTGCCGCCGCTGCTCACGCCGCAGAGAAAACCATTTGGCTTGATGCCAAGAATGCTTTGGATGATCGAGTTGCCGCTCTTGAGGCGCGAGTTGTCGACCAGCAAGCCGAAATCGCGGAGCTTCGCGATGAGCTCGCTCGTGAGCGAGCGGAAAAGTCGGACTCCGGCGCTCTCGCACAGAGACTTGCCAGTGAACTGCAAATAGCCCAAAACGGTTGGCTGGAGCAGCGCAAGCAACGCGAGGAAATCGATAACCGCAATATGGAACTTGAGCGACGGAACCTCGACCTTAACGAACGCGTGAACGAGCAAACCGCTCAGATTGTGGTTTTGGTGCAAGAGCAAAGGCAGCTTGAGCAGCAGATCAACATTCTTAAGGAAGAAAACACCAAGCTCGCGCGAGCCGGAGCCGTGCCCGCTACGCAATTGGAGGAAACTGCCGTAGGTCTGGATCGGGTAAGCCCAGTTGCTTCGAGTACAGGTTCTCCTGTACGTGGAAGTATCGTGGAAGTGCAAGGAAAGATCCTGACTATCAGCGTTGGATCTTCGGATGGCGTGCAGGAGGGCATGGTCTTTGTTATCCACCGAGGATCGCAGTACGTTGGTGACCTGGAAGTCACAGATGTGGAACCGAACTTGTCTGCCGGCAGATTGGTTCGTTCCCAGACTACCCCGTTGCCAAATGATCAGGTGGCTGACGAAGCGTCTTTGTGAAACGGAGATGCGAACTGAGTATTCTCGCCGAAGTTTTCACAGGGTGGGTGTTTCCCTGGTGCAACACATAAGTAGTTGATGAAACTGGAGTTTTGAGTAATGGCTGACCCATCAGGATCTGACCTCCGCCCGGAAAGTGACATCTACACTTTGTTGGCCATCGTAGCCACGGTGTTTCTCGCTGTGGGTACTGTGGCGCTCTGTGTGCGTTCTCAAGTTCTTTTCGGTAGCTGGCTTCCTTTCTGAGCAAGTCGTGTCGGATCTGTATTTTCCCTCTCCCCAGCTCCACTACCCTCAGTTTTTGACTACGCACCTCCCTGTTTATCGTGTACCATAGCGCCGTGACTCCGAGCGCAGCGTCAGACACCTGGAATCTACCGGAGTGAACTAGGGTTAGACGCTACGCTTGAACACAGTTTGCTTTATGTGTTGTGTAATGGCGCACTACGCTAGGTTTCTCTCTTTACCCAATACCGGAAAGGGATCGGCTCGTGATCTTCGACTCTCTGCTGGGAATGTTCAGTGTTGATATGGGCATTGACCTGGGCACCTGCAACACACTTGTTTGTGTGCGCGGTGAGGGGGTCGTGCTGAACGAGCCGTCTGTCGTGGCTGTCAGGAGAGGAACCAACCGCGTTTTAGATAATGGCAACGCTGTCGGACTTGTCGCCAAGGAAATGCTTGGCAAGACCCCGGGCAGCATTAGCGCAATCAGGCCGCTGAAGAATGGCGTTATTGCCGATTTTGATATTACCGAGGCAATGCTGGGATACTTTATCCGCAAGGTTCATGGTCGGCACAGCTTCTTCCGCCCCCGCGTAGTTATTGCCGTCCCCTCCGGTATCACCGCTGTTGAAAAGAGAGCCGTATACAACTCCGCAGAACGCGCAGGCGCTCGCAAGGTGTACTTGGTGGAAGAGCCAATGGCTGCCGGCATAGGGGCCGGGTTGCCTATTGCCGAACCTACAGCCTCGATGATTGTCGACATCGGCGGAGGTACGACCGAAGTAGCAATCATGTCTCTCGCCGATATCGCAGTCTGCGAATCCATCCGGGTGGCCGGCGATGATATGGATGAAGCTATCATCAACCATATGCGCCGCACCTACAACTTGATGATCGGCTTGCAGACGGCCGAGGCGATCAAGATCGAAATCGGGTCCGTTGGGGAGGATGACATAGACGAGACTCGGGAGGTTCGCGGCCGAGACTTGGTCAGTGGTTTGCCGCGAAAGAGTATCATTTCTAGCCAAGAAATAGCAGAGGCCCTCAAAGAGCCTGTGGGACAGATCATCGACTGTGTGATTCGTACTCTTGAAAAAGCAGAACCCGAACTGGCCGCTGATATTGTGGAAAACGGAATCCATTTGGCGGGCGGCGGTGCCATGCTTCGCGGGTTGGACAAGGTAATGAGTAGCTCGACGGGGCTGAAGGTCGAGGTCGTCGATGACGCACTTAGTTGTGTCGCTCGGGGAACTGCAATCTACCTTGAGAATCTCTCCCTCTGGAAAGATACTCTTGAGTCTGACGCAGAGGACATGTAGTCTCGCACGTTCGTGTCTTGACTTGCCGTAGTATCCATCGTATTACCGGCCGGCTGTCTGTCTGGGGTTTCTTCGATGCGTTCGTCCAGAAGGAAACTGAACAAAAAGAGCATTCTTACCGCACTGATAATCGTGTCGGCAGTGGGCATTATGTTGCCCGATAGGATTACAGGCAGCCTCATAAGTCTGGTGCAGGTGATCGTGCCTTTCCAGGATTGGACAACTCGCGGAACTCAAGCCGCCACCGATGCGCTTGCCGGGAGCCCTGATACTGTCCCGTCGCCGGAGAAGCTCGCTGCTTTGCAGCGCGAAAACGAGTATCTTCGGCACAGGCTGGCTTCGGCAAGCGTGCAGTATAATGAACTGGCCGAACAACACCGAGCTGTTGCTGGAATTCGCCGGAGAGGATTGACGAACGGAAGGCTTGTTCCTGCTCGCGTTGTTGCCGGCGACGTGTTGGCATGGCGCGAGTCGCGGTTGATAAACGCCGGAACTCTCAAGGGAGTGAAGCGCTCCTCTGCCGTTGCCTCACACTATTTCACCATAGAGCTCGATGAGCAGGACGCCGCACAGCCGGGTTTATCAGTATTGGCCGGCGAAGCGCTTGTCGGATTCATCGACCAAGTGGGAACTCATTCTGCCCGTGTCCGACTTCTTACCGACCGCGACACCAAAATGTCGCCACTCATAGCCCGCTATTCCGATGGCAAGTACTATCCACTCGATAAGGAGTTCTGGATGGTGGGGACAGGCGGAAGGCTGCTGCAGATCCGCGATGTCGACCACCGGTACATCAAGACTGGCGCTATCAAGGAGGGCGACATCGTCCTCAGCGGCGGAACCGACAGAAGACTGCCGGCGCCGATGACCATTGGCACAGTGAAGAAAATCCACACCGATCCCGACAACAGCCTTCTATACATCCTCGACGTCGAGCCCGCCATTGATCCTTCAGAAATCCGCAAAGTGCTCGTTGTGGATGTCGCAGCTTAGCGAATCAATCTCGATCACCTTCCTGACCTGAGTCCCTCAGCTCTATTATCGGGCCGGCTTTTCGCCCGTATACCAAACGCCTGAATCAGTGTAATCTGATCCACAGCCGCCCATCGGTATCTCGGCCGAAGGCGGCATCGTTGTTTGCCCGCATTATGGTATGGCGTGCCCCTCTCGCCTGCCTGCTCGGTAGAGACGAAGACAGGTGGAAACCACCGCCGAAAGGAAGGAGTGGTGGAAGATGCGAGTTAAAGGAATGAGAAGTCTTTGACTTGGGATTGTGATAGCTGAATTGCCAATCAACTGGAATAATATCCCGTTTGCTCCGAGTAGGTCGCCCATCTTCTACGGCTGGGCAATTGTCGTAACGTCAACACTTGCTTTGCTGGCCAGCATTCCTGGCCAGACAATGGGGGTTGGCGTTTTCACCGACCAACTGATCAACTCGCTTCAGCTTACGCGAACCCAACTCAGTACAGCATACATGTTAGGCACTATCGCCAGCAGCCTTATGCTTCCATATGCAGGGATCCTCATCGATCGTTTCGGTTCGCGTGTTGTCATGATGGTCGCGGCCATCGGCCTGGGATTGAGCGTCATCACCCTCTCCTACTCGGACTACATCGCCTGCTGGGCAGCAAACGACTCCTATATTGCCGCGATGAGTGTGGCCTTCGTCTGCTTCATGTGCATGCGCTTCACCGGCCAGGGCTGTCTCGCTATGGTCTCCCGCGTATCGATCGGCAAGTGGTTCAATCATCGCAGAGGGCTGGCTACGGCCATCTCCGGCGTCTTCGTCGCCTTTGGATTTAGTGCTTCTCCACGTCCGCTGAACGCACTTGTTCAAGCTTTGGGTTGGCGTAATGCCTGTCTGGTACTTGCTCTCGCAGTCGGCCTGGGAATGGCCCTCCTCGCTTGGCTTTTCCATCGAGACAATCCGGAAGCCTGTGGGCTGACAATGGATGGCAATGGCGACGAGAGCTGGCACAAAAAACAGGCTGCCAGAGTCCCGGAAACTCGTCAAGAATTTACTCGCGAGCAAGCTCTCAAGAACATCGCCTTCTGGGCCTTCAGCTTGGGCACCGGGCTGCAGGCATTCGTTATTACAGGGTTGACATTCCACATGTCTTCCATAGGGGCGGAGATGGGATTCACTCGCGCCCAGTCCTATGAGATATTCCTGCCCATGTCCGCATTCACCGTCTCCGTCAACTTCCTGGGTGGGTGGATCAGCGATCGTATGAAACTAAAGTGGCTGCTCTTACTGATGATGCTAGCCCAGGGGGCTGGCTCTGCCGGCATGCTCAGCTTCGGTGAACCCATCGGATGGTGGCTGCTCGTTGTGGGCTACGGAGTGTCTGGGGGGCTCTTCAATGTCCTTGTAACCGTGACATGGCCACGGTTCTTCGGAAGGAAACACCTCGGAGCAATCAGTGGCATGAACATGTCCATAATGGTTTTTGCAAGCGCCATTGCCCCAGCGCTGTTTGCCAAACTGCACGCTACGACAGGCAGCTATCAAGCAGTGACCGTTATCTGTTGGTCACTCCCGGTGTTTGTATGCCTTCTTGCGTTGCGGGCGGAGAACCCCCAGGATAACATTGTATGCGACGCGCCTTAGAACGCCGCTTGTCGGCGTTTCACCCGTTGTCTGCAGTATCCGGATCCTTATACAACTTCTGCAGCCTGGCCAGCTCTTGCTTCAGCTCAGCAACGACCTTGCCATAACCCTCATCGCTGTAGACGTTGTTCAGTTCGTGCGGGTCTTTCTCTAAGTCGAACAGCTCCCAGCAATCCTCTCCGCCGATGAAGTGAATCAGTTTGTATCGCTCTGTACGCACGCCGTAATGTGGTCGGACACGATGCCAGCCGCCTTTGCCCTCATGGCCGTATTCGTAGTAACGGTAGTACATAGCCTTGCGCCAGTCTTGAGCCTTCTCTCCGACCAGCAGCGGTTTGATCGATTCGCCCTGCATGTCTGTCGGGGCTTGAACCCCGGCGACGTCAAGAAACGTTTGAGCGAAATCCACATTGGTGACTATCTCGTCTCGCACACTGCCCGCCTTGACCTTCTTCGGCCAGCGAACCAGAAACGGCATGCGCAATGCCTCTTCGTACATGAAACGCTTGTCGTAATAGCCGTGGTCGCCCAGAAAGAAACCCTGGTCCGACGTGTACACTACAATGGTGTTGTCGCTCAACTTCTCTTTGTCCAAATAGTCGAGCAAACGACCCACATTGTCGTCAACCGAAGCTACGCATCGCAGATAATCCTTGATATACCTCTGGTATTTCCAATTCTTGAGTGCTGCACCCGATAAATCGGCCGGTGGGCGCCCCTTCGTGTCTGAAGGAGCAAGATCGTGCTCAATCGTCATCGCTTGGTGCCGTGCAGCTTCACAACGTGTCGCGTAGTCGTCGTCGAACGTCTCCGGCTTGGGAATATCCGCATCAGCGTACATGTCGGCGTGCTTGGCATCCGGCTGCCACGGACGATGAGGAGCTTTGTGTTGACAGAGCAGCATGAAAGGCTTGCTTTTCTCCCGGCCAGCTATCCACTTGATCGCGTCGTCGGTCACAATGTCCGTCGCGTAACCCGTCCGCGCGACCTTCTTGCCCATGGTGATCATCTCGGGATCATGGTAGCGCCCCTGTCCCGGAAAAACGCTCCAGTAATCAAAACCGATCGGATCACTCTTCAAATGCCACTTGCCGATCATTGCTGTCTGATATCCGGCTCGTCGCAGCAAATCGGGAAAAGTTGGCTGCAGCCCGTTAAATAGGTCCCTATTGTCACGCACGCCGTTCGCGTGGCTGTACTTGCCAGTAAGAATGCAAGCCCTGCTCGGAGCACAAATTCCATTCGTGCAGAACACATTAGTAAAACGCATGCCCTCCGTTGCCAACCGGTCCAGGTGCGGCGTCTTGTTGATGCGACTCCCATAACAACTCATCGCGTGCGCAGCGTGGTCGTCAGTCATAATGAAAACGATATTGGGCCGAGCGTCTACATCTGCGGCACTGGCTGCCGAGCCCAGAAACATCACCATTCCGGCAACAACCAACAACAACCCTCTGAACCCTAGCGTCAATCCCATGACTCATCTCCAGCATTACCTTGCCACCGGCAGGAAGCATCCGTTATAGCGTTTTTAATCCAAGCGTGGTGGCCTACAATGACAGGCTGCCAAACGAAACCGGGTGCCAGATTCCTACACTTGAATAGAGCTTGCTCTAAACCTGCAAGCCAGCGTCGAAACAACCATCATACTCTCCACCGCTCATCGTTACCAGTACGCCCCGCGTGGACGTCTCGCCGTCTCCGTGCAAACGCGGCTAACGCTCTTCCCGGTGAACTACGACTATTGTGGAGCGTCAACCGGCGGGGCCGTTCGAAATCACTCGCCCACTCTCTCAAGTGGCAGCCGGATGACGAACGTACTCCCTTCCCCTTCCATCGAATCAACCGTCATCGTTCCGTTGTGATTATTAGTAATGATCATGAACGATACGGAGAGGCCCAGACCTGTGCCTGTTCCTACCTCCTTCGTCGTGAAGAACGGCTCAAACACGCGACGTCGTATCTCCTCTGGCATGCCCGGGCCGTTGTCCTCGATTTCGATTCTCACAAAGCCATCTTCCCTGCCGGTGCGCAAGATGAAGCGAGGACTTTCCGTGTTCGCGCCCTGCATAGCATGTGCCCCGTTTCGCAGTACATTCAGCAGCACTTGCTCAATCTCGCTGGCAACCATCGGAGCAGGCGGGATATCCGGGCTGTACTCACGTTCGATCACTATGTGGCGAAAATCAAAACGCCTCTTCAAGTCGTAATCGTTGGCTGCTAACTCCAAGCTCCTCTCTACCATCTCTGAGATGTTCTCATACGTTACATCAGTTGGACGGTGACGGCTGAAGTGCAGCATGTTCGCCACGATTTTCGCCGCTCGCTCGCCGCACTCCCGTATCCCCTCCAGGAAATTCGTAATCTCTCGTGCCTCAAGATATCGATTGATCAGTTCCAACTCCGTGCCGCATTCTCTTGCTACTTCCACATTCCTTGCCAAATCAAAGGATAGCCGCCGTTGAATGTTCTGAGCCCCCTGCATAATCCCTCCCAGAGGGTTGTTGATCTCGTGAGCCATTCCCGCCGCCAACCCCCCGACAGACATCATCTTCTCTGTTTGTACGACAAGCTCTTCCATCCGCACGCGATCGGTTACGTCATCCACCATGACCACAGCCCCCTCGGTACCCTCACCAATAAGCGGATACACGGTCACCTCCTCATGGCGGACCAAGCCCCTCTCTTTGTACTCGCGATGAATCCCCTCCTGTAATTCCCCTCGCTCGATTGCCGCTCTGATGCTGTCCATCTCCTTCGCCAGCCTGGGAAGAACAGTTTCAATACTCTTGCCTGAAGCATCCTCAGCCCTCACGCCGGAAACCTGCTCTGCTTGCCTATTCCATTGAATAACTCTTCCCTTGGAATCGACGCCAACCAGTACCGTTGGCATTGAGTTGACTACATTCGTTAGCAGGTTACGCAAATACCGCAACTGCTCCTCCGCACGTTTGCGATCAGAAATATCCCGCACAACACTGTGCAAAACGATGTTCCCACGATAGTGAATAGCCGTTATTAGAACGTCTGCTGGAAAAGGATCGCCTTCGAGGCGCCGATGAGTCCATTCGAAGCGAAGGCTCCCCGCTGCCAGCGAATCCGTGATGACCTTCTTCGCTTTTTCTAATGACAGTTGTCCGTCGGCCTGACGCTCAGCAGACAGGTCTGCAAAGCTAAGAGCGCGAAGCTGCTCCTGAGAATCTATACCAAAAATGTCCAATGCGGCCTGGTTGCACTCTATGAACTGTGGTAATGACTCTTGAGTGATGTTCGCAATGAGGTGAGCGTCAGAGGACTTCTCAATCAGTGTGCGGAACCGCTCTTCGCTTTCGCGAAGGGCCTTCTCGGCGAGCCTCCTTTCGGTGATATCGGAGATAACCCCCGCGGCTCGCAACGGCTGTCCATCGCTGTCCCACTCGACTACTTTCCCCCGATCCAAGACCCATTTCCATTTTCCCGACTTCGTACATAGACGGTGTTCGGACTCGTACATCGGCAGGCGACCATCCAGGTGTTGCGTTAATCGCTCCATCACCACGGGCAGGTCGTCCGGATGGATTCGCTCTTTGAAAAAGTCAACGTGTGGCGCAACTTCTTCGGCACTGTACTCCAGCATCTTTGCCCAGAGATCGTTGTAGACGACCTTACCGCTCTGTGGATACCAATCCCACATCCCCAACCCGCCGCTTCGCAGCGCCAAATCAAGTCTCTCACGGCTTTCACGCAATGATTCCTCTGCCTGCTTGCGGTCTGTTATATCCTCAAATACACCCAACACCGCAAACGGCTGCCCGTTGGCGTCGTACAACGGCGCTTTGGTTGTATCCGCCCATATGCGTATTCCATCAGCGCGCTGAACCTGCTCTATGATGTGCTCCTTGCGACTTCTCCTCTCCAAAACCTCCCTGTCGTCCGCTCTGTATCCTTCAGCCTCTCCACGCGGCCAGGGGAGGTCGAAGTCAGTTTTGCCCCTGATCTCTTCCGGGTTATCCAAGGCTACTGCCTCAGCAAAGGTTCGATTGCATCCGAGATATCGACCTTCCGAGTCCTTCCAAAACACGGATTGGGGAACGGTGTCCAACACCAGGTTGAGCATCTCTTGACTTTCTCGTAAAGCCTTCTCCGCCTGTCGCAACACCGTTGCGTCTGCAATGAAGCCTTCCAGGGCTATTAGCTCTCCTTCCTCATCGAAAACGCCTCGGCCTTGTTCCCACATCCATCTCGTACGGCCATCCGCCGTGATGATGGGGTACTCAACCTGAACAGGTTCCCTTCTGCTCAAATGGTCTTGCCACTTGTCCCACAAGGCCTGCGTGAACTCTACCGGGATGAGGTCGTTGAACGACAACTTGCGATTGCCGATGAGGTCTTCAATTGGGTATCCGGTAATCTGTTGGAAACGGCCCCCTAGGTACTCCATCGTCCAATCGCGGTCATTCCGACAGCGATAAACAAAACCGGGCAAATTGGCGACTGTGGTTTCCAGGAATCGATTGCTCTCGCTGAGCTCCGCCTCTATTCGCTTCCTATCGGTGATATCCCAAGCCGTGAACGTGACTCCTTCCGACCAATCCTCCTGATTAATCGGCGCAACGCTGAGAAGCACATGGATCAACCGTCCGCTACTGTGTGCCATTTGGGTCTCCACAGAACCCGTTTCACGAACTTCGATCTGTTGATACATGTTCTCGCCAACCCAGTTATACTCCTCCTGCGTCGCGTAGCAGATCCGTGCGCTTTGGCCTATTAATTCGCTTCGTGTGCGACCCAGCATGTCGCAAAACCTGTCGTTGAGCTCAATGAAAACACGATCACGCACGACTCCAATGCCGGCCGGGGCTGCACTGAAGATACTCCGCATACGAGCGGCACTATCACGAAGAGCCTGCTCTGTACGCTTACGTTCCCGTACGTCAATAGTCCGCCCCTGAAACCCTACGACCTGCTCTTCTGAATCGAGTATAGGTGTTACCCACAATTCGCAGTCGACAAGCTGCCCGTTCTTGTGTTTGTGTTGAATCTCAAACGTGCTCGGCGATTTCGTGAGGACGATCTCGGCGACAGCCTTGTCCACCGACTCCAGGGACTTGCTTGTCATCCTCTCCTCTATGGGAAGCCGCAGAAACTCCTCGACAGTATAACCCAGCATGACCTCGATTGCCGGATTGATATAGACCATCTCGAAATTGTCTTTCTTGGATCGGCATTTCCAGATCAGATCCGCTGAGTGATTTGCCAGCAGTCGGTATAGCTCCTCGCTCTTCTTCAACTCCTCGGTCGCGGCATCTATGACTCTCGTGTGTCGCCTAACCTGCATCGCCAATGAGCGATTCCATAAAACCACTACGATAAACAAAGCTGCTGCAACGCCGAGAACTCTCCTGACAGTCGAATAGTCAAAACGACTTTTATCCGGCATGGAGTAGTATTCGTAAAACCACTTGTCAGCAATCAAGTGTAGATTCGCCTGTGGGATCGCGTCGATAGCCTTCTGCAAAATACTCGCCAACAACGGCCAGTCCTTGCGAATCGCCATCCCCATCTCCCACGTGTAAGGAGTCTGGCCTGCTACCTTGATATCGGTGTATCCTGCCTTCCGAATGACTACGCCGGCAGGCAATATGGCCTCCAGCGCAGCGTCGACCTTTCGCTCCTCCAGCAAACGAAAAGCCTCGTCGTTTGAATTGACCAGCACCAGTTCGATTTCAGGGTAATCACGAGTAAGCCAGTCCGCCACGACGTAGCCTCGCACCATAGCCACCTTGCGATTTCGCAACTGAGTCAGGTTGGCTATGTAGGCAACGTCGTCCAGCGTGAAAATGACTATCGGCAAATTCAGATATGGCTTGGTAAACTCGAAGTAGTCATACCTGTCACCTGTTGGCTGAACAGCAACACAAGTGAGCACGTCAATCTCGCGATCCCTCGCCTTGCTCATTACGTTGTGCCACAGCATCCCCGTCGAGACATCGATTTCGATTCCCAACTGCTTGGTGATCAGTTGCCAGTACTCGGCCGTGACACCTACATAGGCACCGTTCTCGTCAATAAACTCAATAGGCATCCACCATGAGTCTATGCCCACCCTCAATCTCGGATGGTCGGCTAGCCATGCACGCTCTTCTTCAGTCAGTTCAAGGCCTGATACCGGCTTGGATGGACCTACAAGTTGACCGAGCGTCTTTGGCTGTTCCGCAAGGACGAACACCGTCAGAGCAAGCAGAGCAAGTTTCGTCCAGATGGAAAATAACAGCGAACACCTGAGTGTACCTAGGCCGAGACCGTATGACTCAATGTTCATACGTGATTCTCCAAGAACCGGTGTATACACCTTCACTCGCCGTCGCCATACCCCAAGACGACAACGACTGCTGCCACCTGCGGTACCTCTCCTTGCGAACGACATCTTCGATCCCCACCCCTTTGCATTGGTGCGGAAGTCGGAGACATCATGCTGGCATTCGCTGGCCATGCCCTCCAACTACTTGGAATTCACCGGATTACCTGTTTCCCGTGTGTATTCCACTAATGCGCATCCCTTGGTCGATCAGTAATCTCCAGATCGCCGGCCCGGGGAATTGTTTCCCCATGAGGGTCGATCTCAGGGTATCCTAATGCATCGTCCAATATTGGCGCCAACTCGTGAGCATGCTCCAGGCGTTCCGCCATCTGATGCAATTCCGGATCAGCTATGTTTTGTTCAGCCAAGTAAGTCTCCCATAACCGATGCGCACGCACCAACGACGTGCCCCGTTCGCGCCCGGCACGCGTTAACCGACACCACCCCTCCTCATACACCACGTATCCTTCGCGACTTAACCGTGTAATGGCTTGCTGTACGACCTTCGCCGCCCCCTCCGCTACCAGATTCACCAACTCCGCCACCGAAGCCCGCTCCTCCTTCACACTGCGCACTAATGCCTTCAAGATGTCCTCCTCGACAATATGCTCGTGCACCTGCCGACGGCGACGCCGTTCCGCCAACACCCCTCTCTCCGGAGCAAACACCATCGCCCCCCCGAATAACACAGTGGCCACTAACACCATCGCCGGACCCGGCGGACAGTCCACCTGAAACGCCAGAAACATGCCCACAAATGCAGAAACTGCTCCGGTGACAGCAGCAATCCCCACCATGATCTGCAATCGATTGGTCAGCTGATATCCAACCGCCGCCGGCGTGATCAACATGGCCACTGCCATGATAACTCCGACTGAACGCAGGGCAGCAACCACCGTTCCCGCCAGTAAAATCATCAACAGATAGTGAAGAAACGTAGTGTTGAAACCCATCGTTGAAGCCATTACCGGGTCGAAACTTAGCAGCTTCAACGGTCGAAACAGCAGGAATATCAGCCCAAGCACGATAGGGGCAATCACAATAATGCTGAGCAAGTCCTCACGCTGTACCGCCAGCGGATCACCGAAAAGAAAACACTTCATGTCGAAATGTGTTCCCGCCGGCAGCCAACTGATCATGATCACGCCCAACGCAAACATTGCCGTGAACACAATGCCTACGGCCGCATCCTCCTTAACTCGACTGAAACGGGAAACTACGTTTATGCCCACAGCAGTCAGAATACCGGCTACCAAAGCCCCCAGAAACAATCCAGTAATTCCTGTACTGACCAGCAAGAACGCTACGACAACGCCAGGCAAGACTGCATGAGAGATTGCATCGCCTATCAACGCCATTCGTCGAAGAATCACGAAGCAACCCAATACGCCCAGTATCGCGCCTATCAGCACGCTGCCCACCAGCGGTTGCCAGTAATAAACGAACGGCATTGCCAAACGCTCATGCCAGGAAATAGCATCAGTCGCTGCAAGTGCGAATACGCTAGTGTCCATGCCTCGGAGCCTCCTCTAACTGTCGTTCCGCCTCGTCTACAAACCGAGCCTGCCCGGCGTACGCCTTGCGCATATTCTCTGGGGTAACCGTTTCTGCTACCGGCCCGTGTGCGATTACCGACTGATTCAACAGAAGAACACTGTCAAAACGCTCCATCGCTTCCAGGTCATGATGAACCACCACGAGCGTCTTACCTGCAGTGGAAAACTGACGCATTAACTCGAAAATGGCCTCCTCCGTGCGTGCGTCGACTCCGGCCATCGGCTCGTCCAATAGCATAATCGGGGATTGCTGGGCGAGAGCCCTCGCCAGAAACACACGCTTCTGCTGACCGCCCGACAACTGGCGAATGTGCCGATCTTGGAAATCGCTCATCGCAACCGTATTGAGACACTCGCCAACCAACTCGCGATCGCTCCTGCGCGGCTTGCCGGTATACCCCAGGTGACCGTAGCGGCCCATCATGACTACTTCGCTTACGGTTATTGGAAAATCCCAATCAACAGCCTCTGTCTGCGGCACGTAGGCGACCGCCTGTCTGTTGCTTTCCGGATTCTTTCCCAGGATCAGCACCTCGCCCGCCGTTGGAGTTATTAGCCCCAAAACCGACTTCAAGAGTGTGCTCTTACCAGCGCCGTTGGGGCCGACTACTGCCACCAACTGCCCGACTGCAATACTGAAGCGCACGTTTCGCAATACCGGCTTGTCGTGATAGGAGACAGTGACTCCACGCACCTCCAATGCCGGCACCTTGTGCTCAGATCTCTCTTCCTTAAGGTAAACCATCGTTAGTCCTTCACCCTTCCTGCCGTTTCGCTCATGGCGTGACCTGATAATGCCTCCGAGACTATCCGTGTGTTCTCAAGTATCGCTCCAATGTATGTGCCCGATGGACTTTTCGGTGGGCCCAAACTGTCACTGTACAAAGCCTCTTCCGCTACATGCAAGGTATGACCCTCCCCCGCAGCTATCTCCACAACTCGGTTGATCATCCGATTGAGTGCGTCCGACACGGACGTCTCGTGAAAGACGGCAGGAACCCTCGCCTCTGTCACCATCTTGGCCAACTCGTTCGCCCGTAATGCGCGAACCTCCGCGTCAGTGTTGATGCCCAATACCGCGTCCACCTTTAGGCCATATGCCTCCCCATAGTAAAAGAAAGCGTCGTGACTGGTTATCAAAACCCTTTGCTCTTTTGGTATTCTCCCAATCGCATCGCGGATCTGTCCGTCAACCTTCTCCAGTTTTGCGATATAGTCCGTCGCTCGCTCGCTATAAAACTGCTCACTCTTCTTGTCCACCTGGATAAGAGCGTCCCTCGCCCGCTCTGCATACATCATGAAGTAGCGCACATTCCACCAGCAGTGCGGATCAGGAGCGCCCTCTGCTCCCGCCTTGCTTCGCAACTTGATCCGCGTGTCCTCTGCAACGGCAACTGCCTTTGAGCCCGAGTTCCTTATCATGTCCAACAGTCGGCCTTCCAGGTGCAACCCGTTGTACAGGACTAGGTCTGCCTTCTTGAACCATATTACGTCGTCAGGTGTCGGTTCGTAACTGTGAGGATCAGTACCCGGCTTCATGATTCCTACTACCTGAACTCGATCATTCCCAATCTGCCGCGCCAAGTCGCTTATCATTGTGGTTGTGCATACCACAATCGGCTTGGCAGCCTGAACGACGTCTTCCTTGCCGCCTTCTTTGCAGCCCGCGGTTAACGAAAAACCAAGCACGTACACTACAAAAGCTAATGTTCGAAACTTTCTCAATGCCATATTGATTTAACCCTTCATTTCTCAGCTTCTGCTCCAGGAGGGCCATGTCCAGCCATCAGCAGATCCGACTGACCGCGCACAGTGACTACCTATTACTATCACAGAACCGTGACCGAGGCGACGTTCATTAGGATTGCCCATCGCAAACCGAGTACGCCGTGGCACAAAAGTTGCCTCTAACAAAGACCAGACTCCGAGAGGCGCACCGCGCGATCGCCCCTGGCAGTATCGCAAGTCTTGTTCCCTGCCCCAGGACTGCTGCCACCTGCCGATATGGCGGTGCGTCGCTGTCTCGATCGCGCCGCAATGACAGCCCCTCCTTCCCAGACCGCTTTCGCTGTCCGGCCGATCCGCCATGCCAGCGAATCCGCTACCGATCGCATCGAAGGACAAGGAGATACAGGAGGTATTGTTGCCAAGATGAATCTTACCCAAACTAACCCAGGCTCACGGTTCCTACCTGTGCCCCCAACACACAGCTGTTTCCGTGGCGGGTTCGCTTTTCTACAAAACGAACTCAAAAGACAGACCACAAGTCGATTGCGCGCCCGCTCTTGTCAGGCCGCCTCGATTCCAGCCCGCTCCCAAGCCGGTCAAACGCAATCGGTCCCGCCGGCTGCAACTCCGTTCACACCCACCTGCTCCACACATCGCAAACTACAAAACGAACCCACGGCTCCACCTAGAACCTCCGAAAACGCGTTTCGACAAAACGAACCCAAGGCCAGTGCCGCTTTTGCCCTCACCACTTCAAAAACTGCGAAACGAACCCATTTGCCACTCTCATCCACCCACCCATCCCCGGCAACAGAGCTGCCTGCACAGAAACCATACCCACTGATGCGCTGGCTCGGCATGACACATTCGCCACCCGCCGATACACTGCACACTATCAGGGAAAAGGTGCTGCAACAGCTCCACTACAAAACGAACCCAAAGCGGAGTACCAAGGGCTCGATTACGAGGATTACCAGCGAATGTCTCAGCAACAGCCAACACCGACCAACGCCGGCCACTACGACTTCACCGCCATCGAGGCCAAATGGCAGAATCATTGGCAGGACAACAGAACCTTCAGCGTCGACAACCCCGGCACTCCAGGTTTTGACGAAACGAAGCCAAAACGATACGTCCTCGACATGTTCCCCTACCCCAGCGGCGCCGGACTGCACGTGGGGCACCCTCTCGGCTATTGCGCTACCGACATCTACAGTCGCTACAGCCGCATGAAAGGCTTCAATGTTCTCCACCCCATGGGCTACGACGCGTTCGGTCTGCCCGCTGAGCAATACGCGGTGGAGACCGGCGTCCACCCTGCCGTCACCACTGAGAAGAACATTGCCAACATGCGGCGACAATTGAAGATGTTCGGCTTCAGCTATGACTGGAACCGGGAGATGGCCACATGCACCCCTGACTACTACAAACATACCCAATGGATCTTCCTCCAGATGTACAACGCTTGGTATGACGAAGAGTGCATCTGGATCGATCCCAGTGGGAGAGAGACTAAAGGCCGCGCCCGCCACATAGACGAACTAGTTTCTGAACTTCAGGCTGGCAAGTTCGGGATTGACGATGCCCTGGAGATAGTCCGTGACCCGGCGGCGGCCGCACACAAATGGTCTGACCTCAGCGAAGATCAAAGAGGTAAGGTCATCGATCAGCGACGTCTGGCCTTCATCGGAGAGGTTCCGGTGAACTGGTGCCCGGCTCTCGGAACAGTGCTGGCCAACGAAGAGGTCACTAACGAAGGACGCTCTGATCGCGGTAACCATCCCGTCTTCCGTAAGCCGCTTCACCAGTGGATGCTGCGCATAACCAGCTATGCGGAACGGTTACTCGCCGATCTCGAACTCGTTGACTGGCCCGAACCAATCAAGCTCATGCAGCGCAATTGGATTGGGCGAAGTACCGGGGCTGAGGTTGATTTCCCAATTGCCTCCGGTGGACCAGATGCGCCGACCGTCGGCGAGTACGATCGCTGGCGCAACGGGAGACAAGGTGCAGGTTATCCTGCGAAACCGGAAGAGTTCGTTATTCGTGTTTACACAACACGCCCGGACACTCTTTATGGCGCCACCTATATGGTTCTCGCGCCGGAGCACCCTCTGGTTGCGAAAATAACTACAGAAGATCAGAGGCAGGTGGTAAGCGAGTATGTGCAGTCCGCTCAGCACAAGAGTGACCTTGACCGTGCCGCCGATACCAAGGAAAAAACAGGCGTATTTACCGGCGCCTATGCGATAAACCCGGTCAACGAGAAACAGATTCCCATCTGGGTCGCTGATTACGTAATGATGGGGTACGGCACCGGTGCTATCATGGCCGTTCCAGGTCACGATACTCGCGATTTCGAGTTTGCCAAGGTATTCCAACTTCCTATCGAGGCCGTAGTCCTTCCCGATGTCGATTGGCTGACAGAACAACTGACCCAACAACGGTTTGATCGTGACTACGCCGACAGGACAGGGCGCGCTGGTATAGTTGATGCGATGGTCGATGGCATGGTCAGTACTGCCAATACCCTCAACTATACGGCACTCAATGCCCTCACCATGCTGGATGGCGATCCCGCTTGGACGGAACAGGTGGCCGTGCCGTTCTTCACGGAGCACTGTGATCTTCTCATGGACTCTTTCACCGGCGAAGGAACAGCTGTCAACTCAGATGACTTTGATGGAATGCCTACCGCTCAATTCAAAAAGGAGATCACCGAGGCTCTAGTGGAAGCCGGACTTGGTAAAGGAGCCGTTAATTACAAGCTTCGTGATTGGGTTTTCACTAGGCAGCGATATTGGGGTGAACCATTTCCTATCCTACATGGCCCGGATGGGCGGATGCGTCCATTGGATGAGAGCGAGTTGCCTCTTGCGCTGCCGGAAGTCGAGGACTACAAGCCTACTGTCTCCCATGACGAGAATGTGCTGCCTGAACCTCCGCTCGGTCGCGCGACACAGTGGAAAGACGTGGAGATTGATGGCGTTCACTATTCTCGAGATTTGAATACTATGCCTCAGTGGGCTGGCTCATGCTGGTACTACCTCCGCTTCATCGACCCTGGAAACGATAGCCGTTTCTGCAGCTCAGATGCGGAGAAGTACTGGATGCCGGTCGATACCTATGTAGGCGGTGCCGAGCATGCGGTTCTCCACCTGCTTTATGCCCGTTTCTGGCACAAGGTGCTCTTCGACTTCAACCATGTGACTACCGCCGAACCTTTTAAGAATCTCATCAATCAGGGAATGATTCAGAGTTTTGCCTATAAGGATAAACGCGGCGTCATTATCTCCATGGACCTTGTAGAAGAGAAGAGCGGCAAATTCTTCAACCGTGAGACCGGCGAAGAGGTTGCTCAGGTGATTGCCAAAATGAGCAAGTCACTCAAGAATGTGGTGAACCCCGATGAGATAATCTCCGAATACGGGGCGGATGCATTCCGTTGCTACGAGATGTTCATGGGGCCGTTGGAAGCATCCAAGCCGTGGAACAGTCGCGACGTTCCCGGTGTATTCAAACTTCTCAAGAGAATCTGGAGATTGGTGGTTGATGAAGACACCGGAAACCTCTCTCCGCAGCTTTCTGACAATCCGGCGGATGATGCTTCCTTGCGCGTACTCCATAAGACTATCAAGAAAGTCAGCGAGGATATCGAGGCGTTTAAGTTCAATACGGCGGTCAGCCAGCTGTTTGAATTCGTAAATACACTTACTCCAATGAATGAGCGACCGCGCTCCGTTATCGAGCCCTTTGTGTTGACTATCGCACCTTTGGCTCCTCACATAGCCGAAGAGCTGTGGCAGAGATTGGGACATGGCCAATCGCTAGCCTACGAGCCCTGGCCGGAGTATGACGAAAGACTCGCTGCCGATGATATGGTCGAGATTGCTGTGCAGATTCTCGGTAAGGTCAAGGCTCGTATTACTGTGCCCGCGGATGCTGATGACAAGACCTTGGAAAAAGCCGCGCTGGCTGATGATAAGATTAAGAAGGAACTCCACGGAAAGACGATCAGAAAGGTGATCGTGGTGAAGGGACGCCTTGTGAATATAGTGGCCAACTAGGCTGAAGCAATGTCCACGGAACTGGAAGCCAAGTTCAAACTCGATTCTCATGATGTGCTCCGAGACGCTTTGCGCGCCTGCGGCGCACAACATCTCTCAACCGTGATTGAAGAAAACCATATTCTCGACCGCAACGATGGGGCTCTTCACCATGCCGGCTGTGCACTCAGAGTGCGTGGCTGCGATACTTGTGCCGGTACGCCTAAGCCGGATACCTTGACCTACAAGGGAGCAAAGATGAAGTCGCGATTCAAGTCGCGACCGGAGTACGAGGTGCACGTATCCAGCGCCCGAGAGACCTTGACCATCCTTCAAAACTGTGGATTCGCCGTCACCCTCTCTTTCCAGAAAAAGAGGGAGTCATGGCGATTAGACGACTGCTTGGTCGAGCTCGATGAGCTACCCATTCTTGGCCTCTTCGTCGAAATCGAGGGGCCCTCGGAGTCTGCCATTCAAACTGCCCAGGACAAGCTCGGCCTGGGTGACCTTGCCCATGTTCACAGAGGGTACGTCGGGATGCTGGCCGATTACTGTCGGGACCAAAACGTCTCCGATCGTGTCATACGTTTTCAGTGTTCCCAGGGGCCACTGACCTGACCGCGATCTCTACATGTGCCCCCACATCAACAACCCGTCCATCCCTTTAACTGCTATAATCATATTAGCTAACCCATGATCTCGGAATTGCCTATATTGTCACTGTGAAATGCTGGCGATATGCGACGTAAGTGGCTGTCAATGAAGCACTTGACAAAAAAGATCGAATCGCAGACATTCAGGCTAGCGGCGGCAGCAGGAGTGTCGGGAATATCTGCTCTGCTAGGTCTTTTCCCTAGTGCCCTTGAGGCTACCGGGATTTCTACCTACGTCCGCCGCTTGTGTTATCGAAAGTCACTGTCGCAAGGAGGCGACTGATATGTATAAACGAGCCGGGCTTACCATCATTCTCTTGGCGAGCTGTGTCATATGCCTGACGCAGGTCGTTCCCGAAACCCCCAATCCTGCGCAGGCTGCCCGTGAGATCTGTTCAGAGCCTGTAATGACATTGGCCCAGGCGGGACTTCCATCATAGGGCTTCGGCCATAGGCGGGATGCTTTGAACTGCCCCGGCGGGAATCTTCCCAAGAGGGACTGAGCCCTCTATGTGTTCTCAACTAGATTGCTTGGTTTCTGCTATATGCAGGATCCGTAACAGGTCCCGCTGTTCCACCAATCCGACCACGCGCCGGCTCTCTTCTGATTCAACGACCACGAAGGATCCCTGGTCGCTGGCGTTGAAGCGTTCGAGCAAATCGGCCAAGTCCATGTCCGCGGGAACCATGTCATCCGGGCAAGCTAGGTCAAACGCCGTAACCAAATCGCGCATCAGCGGGTCATAGATCAAGTCACGCAGATCGCTGAATTGAATCATGCCGACAAAACCGCCCGCGTCGTCCACAACGGGAAAACTATTAAACCGACTTCCCTCGGCAAAATGCAGTACTTCATCCAGCTTGGCGGCGGCGTTCAGAAACTTGATGTTTGAACGCATGATGTGCTTGACCTGTAGCTCGCTTGGATTGCGGTCCGACTCTCTTTTGGAAATCCCAAACGTACGCAGGAAGGCGTTGAAGGTTAGTTTGGTAATGGAATCTCCCTCAGCGGGAGTCAGTCGCCGTCGCCGCAACAGTGTTATTGCCTTCACTTCGCCCGAACGTTTCACCAGCGATTTCAGGGCGACCGGTCCCAGCAGCTCAAACACGACCACCGATCCCAGGATGACGGTTTGCACTTGCAGGGCCAGGGGATGAGCAGTGCGAGATGCACCTTCGCCTATGGTCCAGGCGCCAGCCAGAAAGTCGGCCAGCCCAATAGCTACGCCCGCTTGGCAGAGCATGCCGAATCCGATTCTGGAATGGTGTTCATCCGACCAGTTGGCAAGTTGTGTGCCCAGTCGTATGCCGACGTATTTGCCGACGATTCTGAAAACCACATACGCCGCGCCCAGCCATCCGAGGTGTGCAAGCTCGGTGAGATGCAGTTCGTACCCGGCAAGTACGAAGAAGGCCGCGAAGATCGGGCCGGAGATTAGTTTGAGTGACTCGTACAGGGAGCCAGAATCCAACGTTATGTTGGCAAAAACCGCTCCAAGAAACAGACAGGTGAGAAGGAAGTTGAAGGACAAGTGCAGTGATACCGACAAAGCCTCCGCTCCCGCCCCAAGCCCGATTAGTACTGCAAGGAATACCAGCAGGAATTCCGGCAATACGACCTTGGAGTACAGAACGCTGAATACAAAGCCGAGTGCCGCTCCCAAAGCGACGCTGCCGCCGGTTGTTAGGAGGAGATCCCACCAGAGTAGCCGGTCGCCTTGGTTTCCTGCGGCAAGAACGCCGCCGGCAACCAGCAGGAGGAACAGGCTGTGAAACAGGACCACGCTGAGAGTATTGTTGACCGCGGTGAGGGTCAGTATTGCGTCACTGACCGGACCCTTGGCGTCGTATTCTCGCAGTACCAGCAGTGTGGCCGCCGGCGCCGTTGCTAATGCTACAATACCCAATAAGAGGCCGACTGATATTGATTCGCCGAAGCTCCCATCTGACTTGGCCATCAGCACAAAGGAGCAAGCCGCTCCAACCAGGCCGATTACGCACGCGGCTTCTAATAAGCTTATTCTCAAGGTCCGCGCGCCGACCAGCTTCAAATGGCGCATTTCGAAGACGTTGCCGATCACGAACATGATCAGACCCAACGCAAGCGTCTTGATGACCTCCAACTGGTCCGCGAGCCCTGACAGGTAGTGGTGGGCAGCGTCATTACCCATGGATCGGGAATATGCGCTGACCAGAACAAAGCGAAGAGCGACTCCGGCAACCAGGTATCCGACAACTCGTGGAATGTGGCATACTCTGGCAACGGATCCGCCAAGGATCGCTGCCAGCAGGAGAAACCCCAACAGCAGACCTGCGTCCAAAGAGCCGCCTATCGGCTGAGGAATCGTGTTTAACGGTGTAACCATCATGAAGCCTCTAACAAAGGCTGGTCAATAGCCGCGTTGCATGGCTGTCAAGTCATCGCGCCTCATGCGCTTCCGGTGGAGCTAAGGCTGCGTCCATAAGTACATGAACGGTGGATGAAGGCTATGTACAACGTCGCCCATTTCCACGTTCAGTAGATTAACGTTAGTCCGATCGATCGTGGCCGTACTGTAGTAGTTGGCTCGGTAGCCATAAGGCCTTGTGTAAACTACTATCTCAGCGGAAGTAATCCCGGCTCGTTTCTTGGCAATACCAATAGCGTCACGCATTGTCCCTATACGGTCTATCAGCCCGTTGGCTAATGCTTGGTCTGCAGTGTACACTCGGCCGTCAGCCAGATGGACAATCTGCTCCCTGGTAAGTTCGGGGCGGCCGGCTGCGACAACATCGACGAACTGTTGATAGAAATCATTCACTATGCCCTGAAAGATCTTCTGCTGTTCCGGAGTGAGAGGTGTAAACGGAGACCCGGAGGCCTTCTGTGGGCCGGAGGTGATCATGTTTGCCGTAACCCCAAGCTTCTGCATGGTTCCAGTCACCTCGAACATGCTCATTATCACACCGATGCTTCCGGTGACCGTTGAGTGACAGGCAATGATTTCGTCCGTTGCGCAGGCAATGTAGTATGCGCCGCTGGCGGCAACATCAAGCATGATTGAGACGACCGGCTTGCCGCTGTCTTTGAAACGCCGCAACTCGGAGTGCATGAGTTCACTGGCCGTGACCGATCCGCCGGGAGAGTTGATTCGCAAGACAACTGCCTTGACCCGGTGATCCTCTCGTGCCATGTCCAACTGTTCCAGCAGTCTACTCACGGGATGCTCACCCTTGCCCATGATGCTGCGCTCGCTGGCGTTAAGTAGTACGCCGTCCACATCGATGACGGCCACCTTGCCTTGGGGGAACAGGGCTTCCTTTTCCAGAACTCGTTCTTTGAATCCTCGGTCGGCGCTTACCGGTGTGATGAGCAGCCCCTGAGGCATGCAGCCGCCGAGGAGCAGGGCCAATGCGGAAACGACAAACAGCCGCCGGATGAAGGTCGTAGTTGCAGTCACGTCTAGCTCCCCTGGTTTTGGGTACAAACTTTGATCAGCGGGTACGGTCTGACAGCAGCGATGTTAGAATACTAACCGCCATTGCCCGATCGCCAAACAGATTTCCTCGATGGCTACGAAAGGGGGAGCATGATACCCAAGCGGCGTAGGATACATCTTTCGTGCGAAGAGTTTGAGGACATTGTTGAACAGGCTTTGGCAGGGATTCCGGTCTCCTTTGCGCAGTACTTGGCCAACATCGTCATTGAAGTTGAAGAAACGCCGGACCAGGCAACAGTGAAGTCGCTGGGTTTGAGAAGCAATACCGAGTTGCTGGGGCTCTATCATGGAGTGCCGCTGACTGATCGCAGCGTCAGCCATTCAGGCCAGATGCCCGACCGCATTACCATCTATCAGAGGAACATCGAGAGGGTGGTGACGAGCCGTTGTGAACTGATTGAACAGGTGAGGAAGACGGTCTTGCATGAAATCGGGCATCACTTTGGGCTTGATGAGGATGACCTGTTCGAGGCCGGGTACGGGTGAGTTCCCTGCAAACCGCAGCTTGGATAAACCACATGAAGCGTGGCCGGGTTCATGCGTAGCCTTTCCTCCTGAATGGTGGAGATAGTGATGCTGGCACGCGGTGATGCTCTTTGGTAAGCTGGCCGTTCAATCGGGGAATGGGTGTGGGTTAGTTGGAAAGGACTGTGCTCTTGCCGCCATATCCAAGGGTTATGATCGCAATGTTTGCGTTGATGGCACTCGTGGGCGGAGTGTCTGCGGAGATTCGAGCGCCCATACAAACAGACGTCGACTCAATGGCGGCGGAGACGTTGAAGCATATGGCCGGTTATCTTGCCGGGACAAGGTCGTTTTCCTTTGAGGTGTACGACATGGTTGACGAAGTGTCCGAGCGTGGCCAGAAGTTGCAGTTTTCCAGCATTCGTCGAATGAACATCATGCGTCCGAATCATGTTGCTATTGCGACGGATGGGGATTCGTTGCGTGAACGCATTGTGTTCGATGGTGAGCGACTGACAATCGTCGACTATGATCAAAACGCTTTCGGAGTCGTTGATGTCCCGGGCAGTATTGATCGGATGCTGGATTACGCTTCGACAACACTGCAAATGACGATTCCGCTTTCCGGTTTCATTGCCGGCGATCCATATGAGGCGATGTTCGTTGAGGTGGATTCCGGAGAGTACTTGGGGATACACAACGTGGACGGCGTAGCCTGTCATCACTTGGCGTTTCGGCAAGTGGATGTTGATTGGCAGGTTTGGATAGATGCTGGTTTAAAACCAGTTCCGCGCAAGCTGGTTGTGACACACAAGGACATTCCAAGCGAGCCGCAATACATAGCCTTCTTCAGGCAATGGCGGATACCTTCCGAATACCGGGAAGAGGATTATGTTCCGAGTGTCCCTTCGGGTGCAAAAGAAGTTGATCTTCAGGCGGCGTCACCGGTTGTAGAAAAACCGATTCGGTGATGTCGGGGTACGAGTTGTATGTTCAATTGGGGGTATATCATGCGAAGCAGATCATGGGGGTTGGTGTGTGCTTGCCTGCTTGCGGGGTGTGCAGAGACCCGGACCGGTAGTTGGTTTTCAAGCAGAGAAGGTGTGGTCGATAGGGAGGTTAAGCTTCCTCCGGTACCGCGGGAGTTCCGGGCCGCGTGGGTCGCAACGGTGGCGAATATCGATTGGCCCAGCAAGCGAGGTTTGACCACGGCAGAACAGCAAGAGGAGATGTTGGCCATCTTGGACAGAGCGAAGGCTCTGAGGCTTAACGCCATCATTCTCCAGGTTAGATGTGTTGCTGACGCATTGTATGCGTCAGACTTGGAACCATGGGCATCATACCTCACGGGTAAGCAGGGCGTGGCGCCTGATCCATATTACGATCCCCTGGAGTTCGCCATTGAGCAGGCACACAATCGAGGGTTGGAGCTACATGCGTGGTTTAATCCATTCCGTGCTGGCCAGGAGGATCCACCTAGTGATGCTGCAACACACGTGGCTCAGAAGTATCCTGATTGGGTATGTCGGTACGGCACGCAGCTGTGGCTAGATCCAGCGATTCCAGAGGCAAGGGAGCATTCCCTGGCCGTCATTCGAGATGTAGTGAGGCGGTACGATGTGGATGGAGTGCACGTGGATGATTACTTCTATCCCTACCCGCTTAACGGTGAAGACGGTAAGAGGATTGATTTTCCTGACGAAGACTCATGGAAGAAGTATCAGGCGGGCGGCGGACAGCTGAGTCGCGGTGATTGGAGAAGAGGGAACATAAACGGCTTCATGCGAGCGTTCTATTCCGCCGTCAGGGAGGAGAAGCCACACGTAAAGGTTGGGATAAGCCCATTTGGGATATGGCGTCCAAGCCATCCTGAGCAAGTGCGTGGTCTTGACGCGTACGACAGTCTTTATGCGGATGCCAGGCTATGGTTGCAGGAGGGATGGTTGGATTATATGGTGCCGCAGCTATATTGGCGCATCAACTCTCCGGAGCAGAGTTACCCGATGCTCATGCACTGGTGGTCTGAGCAGAACACGAAGACACGTCATATCTGGATAGGTAATTACATAAACAGTGTCGGTGAATCGCGTCGCAATTGGCCGGTTTCTGAAATCACTAATCAGGTGTCACTCAGTCGAGCGGAGCCCGGAGTTGAGGGTAATGTGTTCTTCAGTATGAAGTCTCTCATGCGAAACCGCGCAGGGCTGAGTAATGTACTGGCACAGCTATACGCTGTTCCAGCGCTCGTGCCGTCGTCGCCTTGGCTGGATGACGTTCCGCCGCCGGCGCCGCGGATCAGAATCGGCGATGCAGTTGAGGGCGTTTTGCCGTTGTCGGTAAGTGCGAGCGAGGGCGAGCGGCCGATGTGGTGGGTCGTGCACGTTCGCTACGACGGCGTGTGGCGATTGCACATAATGGCTGCAACAGAAACCACGCGAAAGCTGATGGCCGAATGTGATGGATGTCGGGCGGACTTGATCGCGGTACAGGCTGTCGACCGTTGCGGCAATCTCAGCGATCCGGCAATCATACACTGAGTGGATGCCTTCCGTTCTGCGTGTCGTTTTGCAGCATTAGGGCAAGCTCTATTTAAGTGTAGAGTTTGAAGCTGGTCTCCTTCAGTGGGCTTGCGGTGTTTGACTCCACGCTTGTACTTTCATTGCTTTGAGATTATGGACTGGCGAATACCACAATGGAGGTATTCGCCAGTCTGTTTCAGTGGAAATGGAGTAGTTGAACTGCAACAGACGGAAGGTGTAATCAAAGGTGACAGGAACGTCGGCCATGATGCGAGGAAGGCGTCAACACGCACGCACGTCGGTTCGGATCTCAAGACAGGTCAAGGGGGAGTCGATGTCCGCTATGAACCTGTGCCCTATGGAGTGGGGCGGCCACTGGTTTAAACGAAGACCATTATCGAAGAGGCTGGCCGCACTCGGGGCATGGCGGACAACTTGTGGAGTTTCAAAGGACATGGGTCGAACAGCGACAGCAGAGCATGCGTTTAAGGTTGAGTAGTCGTCCCTGAATATGTTAAAGACAACGCGGGAATCGCGGTAATTTCGGGGTGAAAGGGCAATCGGCTGGGTGTAGACTTTGCAGGGTAATCACGGACAGACCGCAAGAACCTTGCAAACTCGGACGGAGCCCATGAAGCCCAAACCCCAGCCACGCGACGCGTTTTCACTCTTCCAGGCCCACTTCCGCCAGATTCTCAACCCGCAACACCCGCTCTTTCAACTTGCGGATGCGATCGACTGGGAGCGATTCGACATCGCCTTCGCCGACTTCTACAGCGAAGAGCTGGGTGCGCCGGCCAAAGCCACGCGTCTCATGGTTGGTTTGCACTATCTCAAGTACACGTTCAACGAGTCGGACGAATCCGTCGTTGAACGCTGGATCGAGAATCCGTACTGGCAGTATTTCTGTGGATTCACGCACATGCAGCACGAAGCGCCCATCGACCCGAGCAGTATGAGCCGCTGGCGCAAACGCGTGGGCGCGGACCGTCTCGAACTGCTACTCAAAGAGACGGTCGACCTAGCGGTCCGCAGCAAACAACTACCCAAGCAGGATCTTGGGCAGGTCAACGTGGACACGACGGTTCAGGAAAAGAACATCACGCATCCCACAGATGCGAAGCTGCTTTACACGGCGATCCGCAAGCTGGGCGAAGTTGCGCTGGATCGCGGCATCGTATTGCGGCAGTCGTATGTGCGTGTTGGCAAGCGTACTTCGGTGAAAGCGAGTCGATATGCACATTCCCAAAAGTACCGGCAGATGCGTGGGCAGTTACGCAAGCTGCGGACTTGGGTGGGCCGGTTGATCCGTGACATCCGGCGCAAAGCACCTCAGATGGACGAAGATCTGATCGCAGCCTTGGCGAAGGCTGAACGTCTTCGTACGCAGCAGCCCCAGGACTCGAACAAGCTGTACAGTTGGCACGAACCCGATGTGCGTTGCATCAGCAAGGGCAAAGCGCGGCAGCGCTATGAGTTCGGCCAGAAGGTGGCGGTCGCCACGACGAACCGCAGCCACTGGTTCGTGGGAGCGAAGTTGTTCGAGAACAATCCGTACGACGGGCACACGCTCCGGGAAACGCTGCAAGCGGTGGAGCGTGTCACGAACGCACCGATTACCGATGCGTACGTGGATAAGGGCTATCGTGGTCACAAGTGCAAGGGGATGACGCGTGTCCACATTGCCGGACAGGGATCGCGGAACGTTCCCCGTAGCGAGAAACGTCGGCGTAAACGTCGGAGCGCGATCGAGCCGAAAATCGGACACCTCAAAAGCGATCATCGCGTGCGACGTTGCTTTCTGAAAGGCCTCGAAGGCGACGCGATCAACATCGTGCTGGCAGCCGCCGCGGCAAATCTGCGGAAACTGCTCCGGTGGCTTTCTTTTGCGCGCATCGCGGGGTGCTGGAACACTCCGCTACCCCTATGGATGTCCCTGGTCCAACGCTTCGCACTTTGGAGCAACCGCGACCCCTTCGCGTGCTGGATAACCGTCAGAACCACGTCAATACAAGCCGCCGCATAGTGACTTTTTCAGGGACGACTGAGTATATGCAGCCGTTTGTGGACAGCTTGCGAATGTTGTTCACGGAGCACATGAAGTCGACATTGAAGTTCGGCCGTATTCGTCGCAATCCCGAGGGTAACCCGCGCTTCGGCATATCCGGCGTAATCACATTCACCGGTACGGTGATCGGCAGGGCTGTACTGAGTTTTCCTAACGACGTGGCCAAGTTTGTTGCGCAGGATTACCTGAAGGCAGATCCGTTGCCTGAGGACATTCTTCCTGATTGCGTTGGTGAGATTGCCAACGTTGTTGTGGGCAGGGCCAAGAGCGAACTGACGCAGTTCCGCATTCGACTTTCTCCTCCGACCGTGATTACCGGTACAGACTTCCAGGTAGCTCCTCAGCCGGGTGCTTTGGTGTTGTCCATTCCTGCCGAGTGCATGCACGGTTACTTGCAGCTAGACTTGAGCTTGGTGGCCAATAAGCACGAGCACGCTGCATACTCCGCGCTTGATGACTAGAGCAGGCTCCATTCAAGTGCAGCGTTTTGCCCCTGGTCTTCCCCAGCAGATTCTCGTTGTTTGGCGCTGTGGTTGGAGCAATAGTAGTGCAGCACTTGTCGATTGACGCAGGCAACGGGTGGTGAGTGTCAGGTGTGTTTGAAGCGGCGGGTCTTCTTGTCGGTCACGAGCATGTTCACGGGTAGGTCGAGCGGTCCTTTAGGGATTGTCTCGAGAAGTTGTTCCTCAAAGGCGAAGGCACAGGCAATCCCATCGAACTCCGGATGAGCGAGGAAACGGTCGTAAAAGCCGCGCCCGCGCCCGAGACGGTTTCCGTCGACGTCGAAGGCCAGCCCTGGGACAATTACCATATCGATGATGGAGATCGGGATTGGCGTACCGGAGACGGGTTCTCGCAATCCCATGGACGACTCTACCAGGTCGCTGGTGAGAGAGTGGATTTCGATAGGCATCATGCGCCGTTGCTCCCAACTCACTTTGGGGGCGACGACTCGTTTGTGATCCTGCCAAGAGTGGAGCACGACAGAGGTGGTGTCGATCTCGCTGGGCAAGGAGAGAAAAACCATAATCACTTCGGAGCGTTTGTACTCGCTGGTGTTAATCAAAGACTCGGTAGCCAACGCGGACTTGCTGCCGATCTGATCGTGGCCGATGGAGGCCAGTATCTTGCGAACCTGCTCACGCAACTCTTTCTTCACGTTGCTGATACTCTCCGCGATTAGAGAACAGTTCAAGCATTCTGTTCCTGGATGATGTCCTGCTGAGCACATCCACCCAGTTGACAACTGGAGCGGCCGATTCTACGAGAAGGTGGCGGAAAACACCACCCAATAGTCAAACTAGGAAATCTTGTTGTCGCTTGCGTGTATTTGTCTGGCCTTCAGGAGGTACTCGGCGAGTTTGGCTTCGAAGCCGCGATCGGTAGGATTGTAGTAGGTTTTGTCGATGCCCATGTTCTGGCCAGCGACGAGGCCGTCTGGCGCGTCGTGGGCGTATTTGTAATCTGTTCCCGCACCCAGTCTCTGTGCTCCTTTGTAGTGGGCGTCAGCGATGTGTGGAGGTACGGGGATGGTTTTGCCTTCGCGGACATCCTTGCATGCATCCCAGATAGCTAGTGCGCTGGCGTTTGATTTCGGTGCGCAGGCCAGGAAGATCGCCGCTTGAGATAGAGGCAATTGGCATTCTGGAAGGCCGATGAAGGCTGTGGCGTCTGCAGCGGCTTGGGCGAGGATGAGTCCCTGGGGGCTGGCATTGCCGATGTCCTCGGCGGCGCAGATGACCAATCTTCGGGCGATGAAACGGGGATCTTCTCCGGACTCGAGCATGCGCGCGAGCCAGTATACGGCGGCGTCGGGGTCGCTTCCGCGTATGCTTTTGATGAGAGCGCTGGCGCAATCATAGTGGTTGTCACCGGAATCATAGGCGAGCGTTTTGCGTTGAATGGAGTCGGCGGCGACGCTGAGGTCGATGGTCATTCGTTGATCAGTTAGCTTTTCGGAGTCGGCAGGCAGTTGGGACCTCACTGCCACCTCCAGGGCGGTAAGTGCTCGTCGGCAGTCTCCGTCTGCAGCGGTAGCCAAATGTTGTGCGGCTTCGTCGGTTAATTCGATCTTCAGTTGTCCGAATCCGCGCTGCTCGTCGGCGACAGCTGATCTGAGCAGCTGGACGATATGATGGTCGGCGAGGGGCTTGAATTGGAATATTTGGCTGCGGGACATGAGCGGGGAGTTGACTGCGAAGAAGGGGTTTTCGGTAGTTGCTCCCAGCAATGTCACTATTCCGTTCTCTACGTCGTCGAGGAGGACGTCTTGTTGGCTGCGGTTGAAGCGGTGGAGTTCATCGACGAAGAGGACGGTTTTCTGTCTATCGTCCGCAAGGCGGCTTCTGGCCTGGGCGAGAATAGTCCTTATGTCCTTCACTCCGACGATGGCCGCGTTGACTTGTTGGAAGGCGGCCTTGGTTGCGGAGGCTATTATTCGGGCGAGGGTGGTCTTGCCGCTGCCGGGAGGTCCATAGAAGATGGCACTGGCGAGCCGGTCTGATAGGAGCATTCGGCGAAGGAGTTTTCCTTCTCCGAGGAAGTGTTCTTGGCCAAGAAACTCGTCGAGGTTGCGCGGGCGCATTCTGACGGGCAGAGGAGCCGCAGCGGCCAGGTTCTCTTGTCGTTGTCGCTCGAACAGGTCCATGGTGTTGCTCGGTTATTGATAATGTCAGGTTGTAACTCTAGAGCAAGCTCTATCCAAGTGTACCGTCTGGTCCTCCGGTTTTCGCCGGTAGATTCTCGATGTTCGAGGTTACTCCTGGACTTACACGCGATAGCGGCGTTGTGTTGGTGTGCTATAGTGGAAGGCAATATGTGTCTGATAGAGCGTTTCCAGCGAGTTTGTGCGGCGCCCTCACGGTTGATCATTGGGTTGATGTCGGGGATGAGCATGGACGGCGTCGATGTGGCCCTGGCAAGGATCGGCGGAGAGTTTCCATCTCTGGACATTGAGTTGCTCGATTCAGGCTTCCATGAGTATGGCGAGGATTTGCGGGGACGGCTACGCAGGGCAGTGAGGGGCTCTGTCGTGGACATCTGCAGATTGGACGCAGAGGTTGGCACTCTGTTTGCGGAGGCGGTGAAGTCTTTTTTGGCTAAGCGGGGGATGAGAGCGAGTGAGGTGGACGCTGTTGGCTCGCACGGGCAGACGTTGGCACATCTTCCGCCGCTGATTGCGGGTGGTTGCGGATCGACTTTGCAGGTGGGGAGTGGGTCGGTGATTGCGGAGGAGACAGGGATTCTGACTGTTTTCAACTTCAGAACGCGCGATATGGCGGTTGGTGGACAGGGGGCTCCGCTTGTGCCGGTTTTGGATTACTACTTGTTTGGTCAACGCGGGGAAGTCGTTGCGGTGAACAACTTGGGTAGTATTGCCAATGTGACCGTGGTTGGCGGCGATTACCGAGAGTTGTTGGCTTTTGACATGGGGCCGGCGAACATGGCAATCGATCATTTTGCGGCCCAGGTACCGGGCAATGAGAGTGGAATAGACAAGGATGGGAGGTACTCGGAGGGAGGTTCGGTTATTGAGGAGCTGGTGGAGGAGTTGACTGCTAATTCGTTTTTTGCCCAATCGCCGCCGAAGAGCGCCGGCTATGGCGAATTCGGGCCGAAGGTATTGGCCACGCACGCATCGCGGTTTCCTCAAGCGCGTGCGGTTGATCTAGTGCGGACCGGTGTAGAGTTTTGTGCACGCACTGTTTCTGATGCGTACGAGCGGTTTGTACTGCCGAAGCGCGCCGACCTCAGGCGAGCGCTGTTTTCGGGCGGCGGAGTGCACAATCCGACATTGATGCGGTGTATTACAGAGCGACTGAGCAAACTTGGCGTGCAGGTGGAGATATTGGGAGGGGGTGGCGCATTGGCAGATGCGAAGGAGGCATTGGCCATGGCGGTGCTGGCGAGTGAGACTCTGTCGGGCAGACGAATTGATTTGCGGGGTGTGACGGGGGCGCGACGTCCGGTAGTATTGGGCGAGATAGCTCTCTAAACGCTGCTTTGGGACCATATTCGGGAAATGGAGGACGTTTGGCGGCAACTTTCTCGTATGGCTAGCGGTTGTGTGCGAACCTAAAGGTGTCTCCAGACGTTGGAAGAGTGGTAGTCGGTTTGAACGAAGTGCTTATCATGCCGATACTGACACATAGCAGTTTGCTGGCAGCGAACGCTGTTATCATTGTCTCGCAAGCTTCGATCGGCTGTGCGGACGGCGAGCACATCACCGTTATCAGCAAGCACCGGGCGAGCCTGGACGGGTGGGCCGGCTGATTAATAACCTGCAGGGGGCAGAAGCGATGAAAGAGGAGGCGGCTCCATGTGTGGGATTATCGGCTATGTAGGTCATCAGAAGGCACTTCCCCTGCTGATCGAGGGCTTGAAGCGTCTGGAGTATCGCGGTTACGACTCATCGGGAGTTGCACTTCTGGATGGCGGCACGCTAGTTGTATCAAAGGCCGCCGGTCGCATATCAGCGTTGGAAGAAGCTGTTGGAGGGTTGGATGGCGAATGTCTGTCCGGTCACGTTGGGATTGCCCATACACGTTGGGCCACACATGGCTCTCCGACGACAGCTAATGCGCATCCGCACTGTAGCAGTGACGGCCGGATAGCCGTCGTACACAACGGTATTATTGAGAATTACCGATCTCTGCGCAGTTACCTGGCGCAGAAGGGGATCGAGTTGGTTTCGGAGACGGATAGCGAGACCTTGGCTCACATGATCTCGCTGAACTACAAGGGCGACCTAGAGTCGGCGGTTCGGTCCACGTTGCAGGAGGTGCAGGGGACGTACGGGATAGTCGTCATATGTGCGGATGAGCCGGGTGTGTTGGTGGCGGCAAGGAATGGCAGTCCTTTGATTCTCGGTGTCGGCAATGACGAGTTTGTTCTGGCCTCTGATGCTGCGGCAATTCTCAAGCATACTTCTCAGGTGATTTACCTGGAGGATAACGAGATAATCCGTATAGATGAGGCTGGATTCCGCACGACGACTCTCGATGCAGTACCGATCACCAAGGATGTGGAGGAGGTGGAGTGGACACTCGACCAGATCGAGTTGGATGGCCACACCTACTTCATGGAGAAGGAGATTTTCGAGCAGCCGCAGGTTCTGGAGACATGCATGCGCGGTCGCATTGACGCTCGCGACGGCACGGTGCATCTGGGGGGAATAGCGGATGCATCTCGAGAGTTGGTGCGGGCCAAGAGGATCATCCTGACGGGGTGTGGGACGGCATGGCATGCCGGTCTGGTGGGAGAGTACTTGCTGGAGGATCTTGCCCGTATTCCTGCAGAGACTGAGTATGCCAGTGAGTTTCGCTATCGCAACCCCATTATCGATGACGGCACTGTCGTTATAGTGGTTTCTCAAAGTGGCGAGACGTCGGATACTCTGGCGGCTTTGTCAGAGGCCAAGCAGCGCGGCGCGATGGCGATAGGAGTTGTGAACGTCGTCGGGTCATCCATAGCGCGAGAAACTGATGCGGGTATTTACCTGCACGTGGGGCCGGAGACTGGTGTGGCGAGTACAAAGGCGTTTACCGGTCAGGTTGTCGTCTTGACTTTGTTGAGTTTGTACTTGGCTCGTCGTCGACATATGTCCCAGAGAAGCTTGGAGGCGTATTTGCAGGGACTCACGGAAGTTCCCGGGCAAGTGGAACGCATTCTGTGCCAGAACGACCACATCAAGGCGATCACCGAGCGGCATGTGTGTCGGGATAACTGGCTGTACTTGGGAAGAGGCTACAACTATCCCGTGGCGCTGGAAGGGGCGCTCAAGCTCAAGGAGATCAGTTACATCCATGCTGAGGGGTTGCCGGCGGCGGAGATGAAGCACGGGCCCATCGCACTGATTTCAGATGGGATGCCCGTTGTCGTTATTGCCCCGAAAGGCTCGCAGTACGACAAGATTGTAAGCAACATTGAAGAGGTTCGGAGTCGTGGCGGGCAGATTATCGCAATTGCGACGGAGGGAGATGAGTTCATCAAGAAGATCGCAAGCGATGTGATCTACGTTCCGGATGCCCCTGAGCCCCTGCAGCCGTTGCTGACGACAGTTCCGTTGCAGTTGTTGGCGTTTCATGCGGCTGTGCAACGCAACTGCAACGTGGATAAGCCGAGGAACTTGGCCAAGAGTGTCACGGTCGAGTGATTTCCTATCAGCAATTGTTGTATGTTCACTGATCAGTAGGAATCGCTGCAGGGTTCGTCTTCTTCGTCGTCGTCATCGCTGTATCCATGTTTCCAGCGATCGGCGTCTTCTGCCTCGTCTATTTCCCTCTCCATGTGGCGGAACATCTTCTCTTGGATGGGGGCGAGCCTGCGGTAGGTTGCCAGGGTCGACTCATACGCGCGCACCATTCTGTCGAGCTTGAGGTTCATGTCGTTGAGGCGGATCAGCTGAAGCTTGGCCAGACACTCAGGTTCCTTGATGGTGGAGAAGGGATCGCAAGCGCAGCTGATCAGCCCGAGTTCATCCCTGTTGAAGTACTCACATTGGGTGCATTGGATCATGGCGGGATCCTTTCCGGATAGCCAGGCGTGTTGTCTATGCATTACTCGTGGCTGCTGGCGCCGGCTGCGCGGCGTGTCTTGGTCAATCGTTGGATACGTCCAAGTCTGCCTGTAGGTTGAGGAACTCTGATACTGATTGGAGTATTGCTCTTTCGATACGTTTGTCGCGGCGAATGGTACGCCATACTTCGTTCTGTTCAGGGGTGGATGCTCCCCCACGGTCTGCGGCCGTTGCCCTGGGGACGTCGTCGATGGCGCAGTCATCAGAGTAGATCATCTGTTCGTGGGTTTCGTTTCTCTGCACGAGAACTTTGCACCAGATATTGGTTGTTCCCTGGGACGTATTGATAACAGCTGTTGCCAGCGTGCGGACACGGCGTGGAATGCCGATTAGGTCACCGACTTGGTTGCGGTTGCCTACTTCTGTTCCTGTGACCGGGATGGTGGAGATGCTGCCTTCATCTCGGTCAAGACGGTCAAGCTGAAACCTTTCTCCGATAGCCCGGGCAGTGGCGTCGAAGGCTTCTTCCTGGGATACGTTCTGTAATCGCAGATGGGCGAAGGTTCTAGCGTTTGGTCCGGAGCTTGTGCAACCTGCAAGGGTCGCGCCCAGGAGCATGATGACAAAAGTGATGGCTCGCATGGTTGCCTCCTTGGAGCAAGCACTACGCAAGTGTAGAGGTCGGCCCCCGGTTTTCTCCTGTGGACGTTCCTTGTTTGGCACTACACTCAGACGAATGATGCTACGGTGCTGATGATAATCTGTGTTGCGTTATCAGCAAGAAATACTTGGCAGGTTGCGTTTGTCGTGGAAGAATAGGAGAGGCTCTGTTCAAGTGTAGCGTCAGAACCGCGGTTTTTTCCGATGGACTTTGGCTGTTTGATGCCGGGCTTGAACGAGTAACGCTTGATGTAGGGAGTTCGCTGATCGGGCATGTTTGGCGGTGGCGCGGCTTACTCGGCTGTATGTCGACGCATTTTGGCTAATGGTTGGAAGGAGTTGGGCGTGTCTCGCAGACGTCGCGAGTTGACGCGTGAACGACGTGTGGACGTTGGCGTGAGTCGACGACATGTTATTCCGGCGGTTTGCATATCGATTTTGGCCGGCGTGAGCGTGTCGCTGTCCGGTGTTGGTTTTGTTGAGCATTTCTATCAGCGAATAGAGTTTTCACCAACGACTTTTCGCTTGGCGGTCGGTGCTGTGCTGATTTCGATGTCGTTGGGGCCTCGTCTGCCGCGTCGCGGTGCCATGGTGATTGCCAGACTCGTTCAGGCTCGAATGGGCGATACGTTGTCACCAGGCGGTGGGCAAGCTTCGTACATTAGTCAAGCATCGGCCGATCGCAATCTGCTGTGGACGGCAACTGGCATAGCCAGTCTGGCTGCCGGCTTGGGTACGCTGGCCCTTCCTTGGTTTTGTGGCGTTGCTGAGAGTGTACTGTCATGGGGTTTGTCTGGTTTCTTGTGGTTGCCTAGTTCGCTGGCTGTCTTTGAGGGTTGTGTACTTTTCGGTGCCGCGTGTTTGCCGTTTTCGTTGGTGGGGTTTCTTGCGCGGTGTGTGCATCAGTTGGCATGTCCGTCGGGCAGATGGAACTTTGCTGTCTTTGCATGGTTGTTGCTTGGGTTTTCCATTGGAATATCAGGGATAAGCTTCTTTGTTGGCTTTCCGCCATCAGGCGCTCAATTGATGCGTGCGGGGGCCATACCTCTTTTGATGTCAGCTATCTTGTCGGTGTGGACGGCCTCGCCGGCAGTGAGTCGAAGAGCTCGGGTGGCGGACGATGTTGTCATTGACGAGCCTGAAATCGGTGAACGCTGGCCGGTGGTGCTGCGTCTGGCTGTCTGCGTGTGCATATGTGCGGCCGTGACTGTGGTGCTGGTTTGGGCATACACGGTCCGCTTTTCCTGTAGCGATGCGTACGGTTCGGCACTGATCTGTACAGGGCTGATGGTCGCCGCGGTTTCGGTGGGCGTTTGGGCTTCCGCAAAGAGAATGATGGTTAGTCAGCACCGCATAGGCTCTCTTGGAAAGCACTGTGTCGTTTCAGGCGTGTTGGTGGCGCTCGGTGTCGGCACGTTCAACGTAGTTGTTCGATCCACGTGCTCGTCGTTTTCCTCAACGGCAGGTTATTGGCTGCTTTGGGGATTGTGTACTTGCGTGCCCCTGGCGACGGTGGGGCATGCGATTGGGTATGGTGGTATAGCAGTGCTGCGTCGTGGATCATACCTTTCGGACGGAGGAGCGCGGCTTCTACGTATGATCATGTTTGCCGTTGGCTTGACGTTCATATTCGTTACGTTTTATTTGTTGGAGACTTTGGGCAGTTACGCGACGATTGTGGCCGCCGCCTTGGCTTTTCTGGCGACCGGTGGCATTCTGATAATCCATGAGCCCTATTACACTCCTGGGCCTAGCCGATTGGGTGTTGCCTCTGTTTTTGTTGCCGTTTTGTGCATGACATGGATCATGCCCGCTGCCGGTGGAGGTTGGCTGGGGGACTTGCATCGCGATCGTCGGCGACTGTTCGAGTCATGGTGGCTGACTTGCGCGATTGATGGACAGGGCGAGGCGCACCTTGTTCCAGGGAAGTGCTGCAGCGGGCTGCTGCCAGCGGAAATGGTCGCATTCGGCAATGCACTTGATTGGGGGCGTTTGCCATACGGTTGCCGGCTCGGAGTTGTAACCCTGCTTGGTGATGTAGGGAAGCTCATACCACAGTCGTTCACGGGATCTGTTCGTGAATTGCCAATAGCTCCACGGATTTCTGATCGAGTTATGGATGCCAAGTCAGAGAGATTGACGCAACGTGAATCTGTGCCGCGAATAAAACGTTCATCGATGGCTGCGCAGAGATACTTGATGGCAGCTAGGGAAAGGTTTGATCTCCTAATTGTATCACTGCGGGATGTGCCCTGGAGCATGAGCAGACGCGTTTTTTCACAATCGTTCCTGGAGAGGGTGGCGACGCGCTTAGCCATTGATGGTTTGTTGGTGATAGTAGTACCCACGGGAAACGTTGCGGAACTTCTGCGTTGTGAGCTCGAGAAGCAGGTCGCTCTTTTGCCTGGAGCGTTCATCAGAGAGTCAGAAGCAGACGCGCTATCTGCAGCGAGCACAGTGTTCTATCTGGGATTTAGCAATTCGAGCTTGGATAACTATCGAAGCTGGTCAGGCCTGTTTCCGTACTAGGAAAGGGCGAGGAAGTGCGTTTTCCATCTCCTGATGCGTCCGTCGCTTGTACCGTTTCCTATCTGACTGAACTGGGCTCCTCGTTGTGGATCAAGCGCGCAGTGGTTGTCTGATTGGCCACGTGGTTTGAGTAGCAAAAGGGCTTTCGCCCCCAATTCTCATGCGCCGAGCAAGCTCTATTGGGATGTCGCGTCGGAACCTCATCTTCGTTCCTGGGCTTCGATTGCCTGACAGTGCGCTTGAACCAATAGCGGTCGAGGTCTCGATCTCTTCTAGCTTAGGTCCGAGAATAACCGCTTTGTGGATCACTCAGAGAAATGCGAGCCAGGCAGACCGACTGGCCCAAGTACGCGGTTAAGTCAGTGTCAAATGCGTCCGATACGCACATCAGGAACGCACTGAACGACATAGGCTGTCTGTTCAGATGGTTAAGCATCAGGTAGGCCTAAGCGGCAGGACCATCTTGTTGTCGCTGGATTGAGACAGAGGAGCTAAGGTTATGGCAACGCCCAAGCGGATTGGTAGGGCATTCACGTTGGTCGAGGTTCTGATAGTTGTGATCGTGCTCGGCATACTCGCGGCTATTGTTGTTCCTCAATTCACCAGCGCATCAGAGGATGCCAACGTTGCGGCGCTGAAGACGAACTTGCAGATCGTGCGGGCGCAGCTGGAGCTGTATAAGCTGCAACACACGCCGAGTGCCTATCCCGCACTGGCGAGTTTCGAGACGCAGATGACAGCCGGTACCAAAGCAGATGGCACGGCCGGTACTGACTACGGCCCCTATCTTCTGACCATTCCTGTCAACCCATTCAGCAGCGTTAACACTGTCACTGCTGAGGCCGCGGGCACAGGTAAGGGTTGGTATTACAACGAATCCACAGGAGAGTTTCGGGCCAACGACAGTGCGGAACATCGTGCGTACTAGTTGCTTGCGCCAGCAGGGAATCTGAAGTTGATGATTCATGCCGCTGACGATCCGGCCTGCTCGCGTCGCGTGTGAACCGGATTATCAGCGGCTTTCGTTTTGAAGTGAAATGATATGGGACGGTTCGGCGCTCTCTCAATGGCCGAACATTCGTCAAGGAAGGAGCCGCCATGTCGAAGGAATCGTCTAAACGGATTGATCGCTGGCTGCGATTGGCTGTGACAACAGCGCTTGTGCTCACCGTTTTGCACGTGTGGGTAGGGCCGATGAGCATGTCGCGGGAGGCTCGAGCGCAGATACCGGATGCGGGTACGCAGCGTGTGGCGTTGGCAAACGAGCTTAAAGAGACGAACAAGTTATTGCAGCAGATTCTCAAGACTCTTCAGAGTGGCACACTAACGGTCGAAATCAAGAATACGGCCGATAAGAAGGCGGCCGGAAAGGTCCGTGGTAAATAGGATCGCAGGTTGCTCTGTGCACGTTTGGTCTGATCGGCCGGGGGTGAATGCAGTGTTTTGGAGTCGTCAACGCGTGGGCCCCATAGGCGTAGACATTGGTTCGCAGTCGATCCGCGCGCTGCAACTGCGCCCGAGCGGTGGTCAATATGAGATTGTTGCTGCTGGAAAAGTAGATCTGGAGTCAGGAGCGGTTTCTCAACAAGATACGGTTGCTGATGGTCTGTCGCGACTTCTCGGCAAAACCAGGTTTTCAGGGAAGTGTGTGGCGACTTGTGTGCCCTCAGCAATTGTGGAGATGAAGAATATTCGTCTTCCCAACATGCCGCACAGCGAACTCGAGTCAGCAGCGGAGTTTGAGGCGCGCGAGCGCTTTGGCTACTCAGGCCAGGACACAGTGATTCGCTGTATACCGGCCGGAGTGATACCTGGAACAGGTGAGCCGCAGCAGGAAGTCATGGTCATGACTGCAAGTGCCGCAGCCATTGAGGAGCGGTTGAGGTTGCTTTCAAGCTTGCATCTTGATGTTGTGAGAATGGACCTTGCGGTCAACTCTTTTTTTAGGCCGTTTGAGTGTTTCCTGCATCGCTCCACTGATGCGGAGCGAACCGGCGCCTATGTGGATATTGGTTTCTTGGGATCACGTATCTTCATAACGCGCGGTCAGGATGTTGTTTTCATCAAGACATGTCCGGTCTCCGGGCAGATGTTTGACGAGATAGCTGCCGGCGTCTTGTCGCTGCCTGTTGAGAAGGCGGCTGCAGAGAGACGCAGGCTAATGTCAGGTGATGTCAGTGGGCCTGCTGATGGTGATGCGCTATCTGAGATCATCAAGGCATTACAGCCGGCGATTGAGCAATTGGGCAAAGAGGTATCTCTTTGTCTGCGTTATTATGCAGTGACTTTCAGAGGAGAAAGACCCGACAGCCTTATATGCGGAGGCACGGAGTCCGGTTGTCCGAAAGTGCTGGAGTATATTTCTCAAGTGACGGATATGACTGCATCGGCGAGCGCCATTGGGCAACGCTTGCTGACTGCACGCTCGTTGACGAATGACAAGCTGAACGTGACCACACCAGAGTGGACGATGGCGTTCGGCCTCAGTTTGATTGGAATCGAGGCGGTGGACAAGGAGGTCAAGGCTGCCTGATGAAAGATGTCGACTTTAGACCATCATGGTATATCAAAATCCTCGCAGATCGTGAGGGTTCACGATTTCGAGTGAGTGGTTTTGTCGTACTGGGATGCCTGCTATTGGTTGCGAGCTACGAGTCCGTACACCACACACAGGCGTCGATGGATCAACTGCAGGAATTGCACGGTATATACCAATCGCAGGATGGGTTGATGTCTGAGCTGGATCGTTTGGAACTGGAGAACAGGGTTTGGACGCAGAGTGCGGCCATACTGACGGATGTGGGCAGTGGAGTGACGGTGAGTGGGCTGCTTGCCGAGATCTCACACCTGATGCCAAGACAGATGAGTTTGCGTGAAGTGACCATGGCCAGACCGTCACGCGTAGCCGCCATAGACCCGAACGCAACTTCGGACAGTGAGAAGGAGCAGAAAGAGACAATGGGTGCCTTTGAAATCGCTGGCTGGGCGGAGTCAGGTACAGCCATTGGGTATTTCGTAAGTCGTTTGGCGCAATCAGACCTGTTCTACGACGTCGTTTTACGCTATCAGCGCCCCGAGACAGTGTACGGGAAGGATGTGGTTGAGTTTCGTTTGGTGTGCAGGATGCTTGATTTCAGGTAGTCGGTACTATGAAGACGATCGGCAGAAGATATCATCTTGCAGTAGGTGCGATGGCGACGGGGCTAATTTTCGCTCTCGGCGTGTACCTTCCTCAGATGCGTCGATTGCAGCAATTGCGGGCAGATACGACTTCATTAAACGCTCAGCTTGATGTTCGAAGTCAGCGTTTGAAGGAGCTAAAGAGTACGTTCGAGGATGTGGGTCGTGCCAAGATGACGCTGGTCCATTTTGTCGATGCTGTTCCGGAGAATGTGCGCATTGGTGAATTTCTCGAAGAGATTGACCGTACGGCCAAGAGCAATGGTCTGACCGACCGTAACGTTGTTCCGTCGAATCCGATCGTTGGCGAGAAAGTGAGTTGCCTTCCGTTGGATATAACCTTTCGCGGCGAGTTTGATGGGATATTCAAGTTTCTCAGGCATATGGAAAATATGCAACGGATCGCCCGAGTGCAGCGTTTGGAGCTGGTGTCGCCGGAGGATGCATTCGGTGAATTGCTGTTGTCGATGACTGTACACGTATACTTCAGGCCAATAACGGGATGAGTGTTGTGTCGCGCATCAAGGCTATCATTCTTGCCAATCTTCGTGCCTCCCCGGCCAAGTCCGGCGTGCTCCTGGTTGGCACTGTCGTTTTGATTGTGCTTGTAGCACGCGGCATAGGTGGAAAGGCGAAACCAGCGGAGGCGACGGTAACAGCGGAACAGCTTATTCTCAAGCCAGCCACCGAAGGTACGACACCGGTAGCAGCCGAACTTAGGGATACGACCAATGTGCCGGTGCCCAGAATGGCGCAGACGTTGCGCCGCAATCCGTTCAGCACCGCATGGATGGGTCTGACGGAGGTGCCCGCGGATGGCACCAATGGAGAGAGTGAAGAAGAGGAGCTTGTATTGCAGTTCACCATGATGTCAGAGGGTGATAGTGAAGCAACAGCGGTTATTTCCGGGGTAGTTGTATACCCAGGATCTGTGGTTTCCGGATACAAAGTCGTTGCCATTGGCAGCCGCTTTGTCGTACTCAAGCGGAACTCAGAGGAAGTTGTGTTGAGGATGCCTTGAGCAGTTGGTCAGCGGGGCTGTCCAGCTGTTTGTCGATACTGAAGATTTGCTATCGGCAATCGGGAGTAAGGAGACGTACCGATGGCTCGCATGAGTTTGTCGTCGAATATCGGGTTCCTGGCAGTGATCAGCGCCTTGATCGCCTTGCCCACTTCAGCGCAGGCACAAGACGTTCCTGAGCAGGTTCGGGAGATGATGAAGAAGATGTTGTCCAGCCCCCAGGCGGAACCGGGTGAGCAGGCAGCGGAATCAGAGGAGCCGAAAGCGGACACGCCACAGTCTGCGGAGGAACAACCATCTCCACTTACCGAGGCAGAAGTTGAGGTTTCCACTGCAGGCACGGTTACGCTCAATGTCGTTGACCTGCCTTTGAGCACCGTGTTGCGTGTTCTCTCCTTGGAGACTAACCGTAATATCATTGCTACTCCGGCTGTAGATGGGATGGTTACCGCAAGCCTGCATGACGTCACGTTTGAGGAGGCTTTGGATGCTATCCTGCTTTCCAACCAGGCGGCCTATAGATCCGTCGGCAAGTTCATTTATGTATACACACAGGAGGAGCTGGCCGAGATCATAGCATCCGAAAATCCTCCGGAGACGCGCGTGTTTCGCCTCAGCTACGTACGAGCGTCCGACGTGCAACCGGCGATCGCCCCTTTACTTTCCAGTATAGGACAGATGGCCATCTCGGTTGAGGCGGAGTCTGGAATCTCCAGTGACTCGGACGAGGCCGGTGGAACAACTCTGGCAACGTCGGACTACATCGTGGTACACGATCGCAAGGAAAACCTGGATGCCATGGAGGCTGTTGTCAGACAGCTTGATGTTCGCCCCAAGCAGGTTCTGGTTGAAGCGACAATACTAAGTGCCGAACTCGACGACGAGAACGCCATGGGGGTCGACTTCACCGTTCTCGGCGGTGTCGACCTGGAGTTGCTGGGCTCCTCATCCACGGCCATTCAGGACCTTACCATGGGTAATTTGCCAACGGCGAGGTTTGAGAAATTCAACGCAAATGCCACGACCGATTTTTCGGGCAACGTTCCTTCCGGAGGTCTGCACCTGGGAATACTCCAGGACCATGTCGCCGTCTTTGTCAGAGCACTGGAGGAGGTAACCGACACTGTCGTTTTGGCTAATCCAAAGGTGCTGGCACTGAATAAGCAGAAGGGCCAGGTTATCGTCGGCAGACGAGACGGTTACATAACAACAACCGTTACCGAAACTCAGGCAATACAGAATGTGGAATTTCTCGAAACAGGTACTCAGCTCATCTTCAGGCCGTTCATCGGCGAAGACGGGTTTGTGCGAATGGAACTGCATCCTGAAGATAGCATCGGAGGCGTTACTGCCTCAAACCTGCCGTTTGAGCAGACAACCGAAGTGACCACGAATATCATAGTCAAGGATGGCCAGACAATCTTGATCGGCGGTCTGTTTCGTGAGGTCGATTCCGACAACAGATCGCAATTGCCGATACTCGGCGACATTCCGGCTTTGGGAACTCTGTTCCAATCGCGTGATGACCGCGTCCGCCGTCAGGAAGTAATTATCCTGCTTACCGTGCACCTGATCAAGGACTTCGACAGCTATGCCAAGCAGAGTTGGGATGAGTTCGAAGACATAGAGCGCGTGCGCGTTGGATTGCGTCAGGCACAGATGTGGCACAGCCGGGAGCGGATTGCCCAAGCACTTTACAAGAAAGCTGTCGACTGCAAATCTCAGGGCAATCTTGAGGATGCTCAATGGTACGTACGCATGGCCCTGCACAATAATCCTCGCTTTGCCGTGGCCATCAAGCTGCAGGAGGAATTGCGAGGTAAGCGGGACTGGGACGAAGACGGAACGATCACTCGCAGCTTCATCCAGCGTGCCATTATGGAAGAGCAGGGTCTGTCGTCAATCTTCTTCGGGCGTCCGCAGGCATTGACGGGTAATACCCAAGAGGACGAAACAGTTGACCTTTCTCGATCAGAAGCCGCGAGTTGGGGGAATCAATGATGAGCCGAGATCAATCAACCATTCTGAATTGCCTTCGACAGGTGGTGTTCGTCCTTGCTGGTGCAGCGCTCATCCCCTCTCTTGTCGGTTGCACAGCGACGCACGCGGAGAGGAGAGTCGAAGCTGAGCAGCGCTGGGAGGGCGTGCGATCGCGCATAAAACTACAAATGGCCCAGCAGCAGTACGAGCAAGGCATGGTTGACGAGGCAGTCACCTTGATTGAAGAGGCTCTCGGATGGGAGCCGGAAAACGGTGATGCGCATCTGCTGATAGCTCGCTGTTACCTGGAACAGGACAAGGTCGCCGCCGCGCACCGTGCCGTTGAGCTTGCCGCTGATCTTTGCGAAGACACCGCCGAACTATCTTTTGTGCGGGGCATGGTCGCCGAGCGAATGGGCCAGTACGACAAGGCTGCTTTGTTCTATCGCCACGCGCGCATGATAGATGACGCTGTTGTGGAATACCTTATGTCTGAGGCCGAATGCATGGTTATGTTGGGTAAACCATATGATGCGCAAGCGCTCCTAGTGAGTCGCGTTGTGGATTATGGGAACGATCCCGGAATCCATGCCTTGCTCGGCGAAATCGCGCTGCACGTCGGTAACCACGCGCAAGCTCTGGAATCCTTTCGAATAGTCCTGGATTCAGGAAGCTTTGATCCGGTTATTGCCGAGGAATGTGCTCTGCTGATGGCACGATTCAACCATTATGGTGAAGCTCTGGCAATACTCAATCGTCTGGTAGGGCAGTATCCCGGACTCGTTTCGGGATCCGTGGAGCGAACCATCGCCGCATGTTTGATTGCGCTAGGGCGTACGGAGGAAGCCAAGGGTAAGTTGACCGTGATTACCACCAAGAATCCGGGAGATGCAGAGGCCTGGTACATGCTGGCTCAGGCAGGAATAGTAACCGGTGATTTGCCGACAGTCCGTCGAGCGCTGGTAGCTGTGAGCCGCCTTGCTCCCCGACGCAGCGAGACGACTCTCATTGGTGCTTACGTCGATTTGCAGTTGGGACGGGTGAAACAGGCTGAACGGCGGCTGCATCATCTGCTGACCGAAAACGAAAACGACGCCTTCATCTACTGCCTCCTGGGGACAGCGGCTGAGCGGGAGCAGGAATGGGAGATAGCCTCGAAACACTATCGGCGTGCCCTGGAGATCGACGAACAATGTGATTGGGCAAGGGCGGCGCTTAGCAGTACACGGTTTCGAAATGTCAAAAGCCACAAAAACGCACCGAGTTACGACAACCTCCCCCCCAGAGGCTGATCAATGGCTGAGTAGAGTTCATTCGTAACGAAGGATCGCGGGAATAACAATATGAGTAGTGCAATCAGCAAAGAAGGCGATGTTTGTATCGTGAAAGTGCGAGGAGGTTTCGCACGGAACGAGGATGATCCGTTCAGGGAATCCGTAGAACGCTATCTCTCCGAGGATGTTCGTGACTTCGTTGTCGATCTTTCCGAATGCGAACGGTTGGACAGTGTTGGTTTGGAGATGCTCACTTGGCTGAAGAGGCAATGTCAGGAACGGTTGGGAATGGCCAAGCTGTGCTCCTTGGATGAGGATTTGAGGAAGATTCTCGAGATTACGCGCCTGGACAAGGAACTTGATGTCTGTGAGGACGTTCGAGAGGCAATCGCCGCATTGAAGTAGATAGTTGACTATGGATGCAAACGCAAACACCAAGACCATGCGGATAGGAGATGTCCTTGTCGAGAGGGGGTTGGTTACGCCCGCTCAAATCGAAGAGGCCATCGGTATACAGAAGCAAGGCGGAAAGCGCCTTCTCCTTGGTGAAATTATTATCGACCGTGGATTCTGCTCGCGAGCCGAATTGACCGAGGCGCTGGCCGATGCCTACGGCGTCCCGTTTGTTCACCTTACCGCAAAACATGTTGATCCGGAAGTTCTGCAGATACTCCCTCGCGAGTTTGTCACCGAGCGATTGGCATTACCATTATTCCATGTCGATGGCGTGCTCACTGTTGCAGTCATCGAGCCGGCAAACTTCGTTCTCATTGACGAGATCAGCCAAATCGCCGGTTGCTCAGTTCAGATAGTGGCCGCTCTCCCGGAGGAGATTGAGGCCACTCTGGAGCAATTGGGTCCCAACGAGGCTCAGGTTGACTTGGAGGAAATGATCTCCGCTGCCAGCTACTCCGCCGCAGTGGAACCGACCGGCGATAGAGCTGATCTGGAGGAGATGGGCAGCGATTCGCCGGTCGTGCGCCTCGTAAACCAGGTTATTCACGACGCCATTCGCGATGGTGCAAGTGATATTCACTTCGAGCCGGATGAGGATACCTTCAGGATTCGCAATCGCATTGACGGGCAGCTTGTTGAAAAAATCAATCCACCGGTCCACATGCAGGCGCCTATCGTGGCTCGAATAAAAATCATGGCCGGAATGGACATCTCCGAAAGGAGATTGCCTCAGGATGGAGCCATTCGCGTTACTTCAAAGCGAAATCCTGTCGACCTCCGCGTGTCCACACTTCCCAATAAGTTCGGCGAAAAGGTCGTCATAAGGGTCATTGACAACACCAAGAGTCTGCTCAGCTTTGACGGCCTCGGTTTGTCTGGGACGGTACGCAGCCGGTTCATCGAACTGTGCACGCATCCCTATGGCATGATTCTCGTGACCGGCCCGACAGGAAGTGGAAAAAGCTCGACACTCTATTCGATGCTCAATCACATCAATACATCATCGATCAACATCTGCACGGTTGAGGACCCCATCGAGTTCAATCTCAAAGGTGTCAACCAGTTTCAAGTGCACACGAAGATTGGGTTGACATTTGCCTCATGCCTGCGAACTCTGCTACGCCAGGACCCGGATGTGATAATGGTAGGCGAAATCCGCGATCCGGAGACTGCAGGTATTGCTATGCAGGCTGCCCTTACCGGTCACCTTGTTCTGGCAACCTTGCACACAAACGACTCCGCAGGGGCAATCACCCGATTGGAAAACCTCTCAGTCGAGCCGTATCTTGTCAGTGCCGCTCTCGTTGGCGTCGTGGCCCAACGACTTGTGCGGCGGATCTGCCCTAAATGTAAGGTCGAGGCGGAACTGCCTGCTGCAGTGCAACATGCCGCTGAAAGAGCCGGCGTGCAGTTGGACAAGGCGTATCGTGGCCGAGGGTGCGCTGCTTGTGGTCAGTCGGGATACAAGGGCCGTTGCGGAGTATACGAAGTCCTTGTGCCGGGAGATGAGTTGCGCGATGCCATAGCGTCAGGGGCAAACCTCGGCAAACTGCGAAAACTGGCCAAAGCCGAAGGCATGAATACGCTGTTCGAGTATGGCTTGGAATGTGTCCGCAATGGTACGACGACGGTTGAGGAACTGCTTCGCGTTACGTGCGAATAAGTTACCGCTCCTGTTGGATATTGCACAACTGAGATTTCCAGATGACTGCTTACGACTATCAGGCACGCACTAGCAGCGGAGAACTCGCTCAGGGTGTGATTGTCGCAGACTCTCCAAGCGAGGCTACCAAGAACCTTCGCGCCGAGGGTAAGTACGTCGTAAACCTGGCGGAGAGCACAGCGAAACAGGAGGAATCGGCACCAACGGAGGTCAATCTCTTCGGCAGAAGAGTGAAAAGCGATGATGTCATCTTCTTTGCATCGCAAATGTCGGTTATGGTCGATACCGGTGTTCCCATAACTGAAGCAATGGAGGGGATAATCCAACAAACAACGTCGCCCGCATTCAAGGACATATTGAGTGAGGTTCTGCGTGATGTGGAAGCTGGTACTCCGCTGTCGGATGCCCTGGCCAAGCACCGCAAAGTGTTTAAGCCGCTATTCGTGAATCTCGTACGAGCATCGGAGATTTCCGGGCAACTGGGGCCTATGCTGGAACGCTGCGTTCGCTACATGGTGAGCCTGCGCGAGACGCGAAAGAAGGTCCTTGGGGCAATGGCCTATCCGGCTTTCCTCATGTTTATGTCCGTTGCTGTGGTCATTTTCCTACTTGTTTACCTGATGCCCAAGTTCATCGGTATCTACGCGGGCAGAGAGCATTTGCTTCCCACGCCAACCAAAGTGCTTATCGCCGTTAGCACGGGCCTTTCGACCACTTGGATGTGGTGGGCGCCGATCTCTGTGGGGCTTATCGGTGGGGCTTTTTTCTACCTTGGCACGACACGAGGTGCGCGCGTGCTTCACTGGCTGCTGCTTAACGTACCCATAGTCGGACGCATGTTCAGTAAGACATACCTGGTTCGCTCATTGCGAACATTGGGAACCTTGATCAGGTCGGGAGTCTCAATGTTGGATGCCGTCTCCCTCACGCGAGAGGTTGCCGGAAACCGTTTCTTTCAGGATATGTGGGATGCAGTTGATGCTCGCGTCCAGCAGGGTGAGCAGCTGAGCCAGCCGCTGCTCGACTCGTCTCTCATGCCCCGGCCAGTCGTGCAGATGATCAGTTCCGGCGAGCGTAGCGGCCAACTGGCTGAGGTACTCGACCGCATCTCGGAGTTCCTCGAAGCCGATCTCGAACGGTCGATTAAGAGAGTTACCCAGATGATTGAGCCCATCATGATTCTGATCATGGGCACGATTGTCGGGAGCATTGTCATAGCACTGCTTCTCCCCATCTTCACCATTTCTCGAGTCGTCGCACAGTAGCGTCAATCCGCGCATACAGCGCCGTACCTATAATTCACCCTCGCACGACGTTTGTTTCGGAAAGTTGTGATTGAGTGAATAGCGGATATTGCAGCACTGTAAGTGCAAGCGTAGCGTCAAACCGGAATCTACGGGAGAAAACAGGCGTTCAGCCGCTACGCTTGGATAAGAGCTTGCTGTAGCTCGGCAGCAATGCGTCGCTCGTCTAACTATCAAGTCAAACAATAAAGACCCTATTTGGAAAACCGTAGTTCAGATGTAACCCTGGAGTTGAGCCTACTCTGACCGATCAGTTTGCTCTGTTCATTAGTGATAGCCATTGTGGGTGCGACTGAAGCCATGAGCATTGTGGGATGCTCTTTGCCGATACTGAGAATGGGTGTATCTGCCGGCAAACACAGGTTGCGTACTTCGCGGATCAGTTTATATCGTTGTAAGTGCAAGCGTAGCGTCAAACCGGAATCTACGGGAGAAAACAGGCGTTCGGCCGCTGCACTTGGATAGAGCTTGCTCCAACCTCACGTGGCGAAGACACGACCTCATGGTCGGTGCGCGTGCTGTTTTCGGACTGCATCAACTTAATCGTCTATCGGGCGTGGAGCCAGGTTGCCGTGATGTCGTGGCATATCATACAGTTGGAGGAATGTCGTAGATTGACGAACATCGAACTGGCCAATCACGGAACTGCAGTCCAATCAACCTGCCGGCCAGAACATTGGACAGCGAAGATGTGCAACGCGCACCTTCGTCAAAGGGGAGAATTGTACAGTCACTATGAAGGTCGCACAGCATCCTACATTCAGTGCCTTCGTCGTGAGGTGTACAGATGACGCCGCTTTGTCCTCGCATCCTACTCGCCCACTCTCGCGACGCTGAGCGAGAACTTCTTGGGTATGTACTCAAGATGGAAGGATTCTCCGTCGTCTTGCCGGAGACGGCTGACGAGGGCCTCTCCTTGGCACGGAGTGGGGAAGTGGATCTGATGCTGATCGATGCCGTGCTGCTGCGCTCCGACTCCCACAGCTACAAGCCCGTGGCGGAGGATCGGCCATTGCTCGGCTCTCTGCCGTTGATAGTTCTCGGCCAGCCACGAGACAAGGAGGAGGTGGTGCGGCTCCTTCGCAATGGCGCGCGGGAATGGGTGGCTGAGAATGGCTTCACTGTTGAAATGCTCTTGGGCAAAGTGCAAACTGCACTTCGAGCGGTTACCAAGGAGGCTTCTGCCAAAGCGGAAGTGGATTCCGCAACCACCAAGTCTGCTGATGTTGTTGTAAGCAAGCAGGAAATCGGCAACCTTTCCGCTGAGCAGATTCTCCAAGCATTGGACGCCGAGCCAAGTCTGGGATCGTTTGAGTTCACTCTTGCACAGGCCATGACTAGAGTTAGCGGAAGCGACTCATCCAAGCACCTGGCTAATGTGCTTGCTCGCGATCCCCTGGTAACCATCACCGTATTGAGTCAAGTGAAACTCGAAGACGAAATCATTGATCCTGCTCGATTGGTGTCGCAGATGGATGCGTCCTGGGTGCATCGAGTGCTGGAATCTGTCGTGCCGTTGGAGCCTGATCACGAATCTCCCTGGGACGCCGGCCACTTCTGGGTGCACAGTGTCGCTACCTCACGTATTGCCGGCTTGATAGCGGATCGTATTGGGTTAACCAATATGAAGTCAACTGCTGAGGTGGCTGGTCTGGTCCATGATGTCGGCTATTGTGTTTTGGCAACATGTTTCCCTAAACACTATCAGTACCTCTGGAATCAATCTCGCGAGAGCGGCACTCTGGGGGATCTCTGGGAATCGGAGATGATAGGTATAAACCATGGCGACATCGGAAGGCTGTTTCTGAAGCACAAGAAGCTGCCGAACATTTTGCAGGATGTCGTGTCTACTCATGATGCACCATCGTCCGTCCGGCAGTCCCTCTCAGCTAGATCTCGGCTGGCGATAATGATAGTGCAAGCGGCAGATCGTATCGCCGATGCTGTCTTTCCAGGAACTCCTTACCTCTCAACGATCTCTTGTGGAAGCGAGGAGTTTGAGGAGGCGGTTCGACGAGCCGGCCTGAATGTTGCGGATTTGGTGAGCGCGGCAAGGAAGATTGTCGCCGAACTGTTCACCGAAATGTGTTTTGAATTTCCGCAAACAGCCAAACGTACGGAACGGCAGCCTAAGAAACCGTTTGACACCGTCACGTACTACGCTCCGAACCCACGGAAGGTAGATATTGTGAGGGTCTTCCTCGAAACTCGGTCCCACAAGGTAATAACTATTGATCGAATTCGTGAGGGAATGATCAATGATGCAACACCCATGGTTGTGAACTTGGAGCACATAAACGATGTTAGTGCCCAAATCGAATCCTTGAGTTCCGTCATGGCGGCAGGACTAATGGTTCATCGCCGAGGTTTGGTCTTGCTTCCTGGACGAGTTCAGGAAGTACATTCTAACCTTATTACCAATACTTGGATGGCGCAGTCCGTTCCCACACACCCCGCCTACTGGACTGACTGGCTCACCAAGCCTATCGTTGCGTCATCAGCTGACGCCGATGCCCTTGTTGCGTAGAGCGCCTCCGAGTCCGGACAGTTGAATACTGAATCCGTTGTTTTGATCGCGGCAGAAGAAGTTGATGAGGAAAATGACTCATTTCTGGTCGGCCAGAGCACTATTATCAATACGCCCGTTACTGCCAACGTAACCGCCACGAACTTGCGTTTCGTAAATACCTCTTTGAGCAGGACAGTTGCCAGAATGAGTCCGAAGATCACTGATGTCTGGTTGAGAATAGCTACTATGGCTGTTTGAGCGTAAACGAACCCGGCCATCCATAACACCATGGAGACGTATGCCCCCAGGAAGGAACCAGTAACGCTCATCCACCATGTTCGCGACGGACGAAAGACGCTCCAGTAGAGCCTCCTCTTCCTGGAAATCGTAGCAAAGCACGCCAGAACCGCTGTACTGAAGAACATGCGAATCAGTACTGCCCAAATCAGCGGAAAGTGTTGCTCTGCAACGATTGGTTTGAACAGTACGATTCCCACGGCCATCATGGCCATAGATAGAGAACCGAAAGCTACGCCTAGAGTGACCTGCCGTCGCGTACGATTCATCGGCGGCGCATGACCAGTCGAAAGAAGAATACTAGTTAACACCAAAGCGCCGCCAATGTAATGAATGGCTGCAAGCTTCTCTCCCAGAAAGAGATAGGAAGCCAGAAGTACCGATGGGCTGTAAAGGCACTCCACTATTGAAATAATACCAACGCCAACCAGGTTCAGTCCGTGCAGGAAGAACGTGTCAGCCAAAGCTATGCCGATTACGCCGCTGATGGCCAGGATCACAACGTCATCGGGCGGCAGCTCCCACAGTGAACTGAAGCCATCACCAAGGCAAAGGAGAGTGACCACCAGGCATACCATCCCCACCGTGTTCTTGAAGATGTTGAGCGCTAATGGTGGAATCTTCTCGCCGCTCGTCTTGAAGAGAACTACAGCAAACGCCCAGACGACAGCGGTGAGCAGAGCACAAACCTGACCCAGTAGGTTCTCGGACAATCGTACGCCTTTCAAGAGACAACGACGTTCAATCAAGAGTGAATTGTAGGGAAGGAATCGCCGTCTGTCTTGCCGCAACGACAGGGGAAAAGCTATTCACCAATAATCGATTCATCAAGATAGGGCGCAGTGGCTGCCTGTACATCATCGGAGGCTGCGTGGAACGCCTGCCGTAGCTGTTCCACCATGAATGCCATTCTTACTACACGCACATACTGAACTCCGTCAACTTCGTCCGAAGCTCGAACTATGATTCCCACAACATGGCCCTCTGCATCAAAGGCTCCGCCACCACTCATCCCCCCACGAGCGTAACCTCGCACCAGCAACTCCGCCTCTGCGTCGTAAGCAATCTCGCCTTCGACGTCGTTGGTCTCTGCCAGAGCGTTGACAACTGCCGTCGCCTCCTCGTCACTTAACACCATGCCTACACTGGCGCTGAGCTTACCGGCGGTTTCACCCGAGGCCGGAAAGCCAACAAGCAACACGGACTCCGCCGCAGCCGCTTCACCGTACGACGGTGTCCCTTCGGTGAGGCCCCTCGGGTCATAAACCTCAGGAGCTGTGGCCGTCAGATCGCCAGGAACCTGATTAGCCAACAGCTGCTGAGAGTCGATGGCCGTCACCACATAATCGTGGCGTGGAAGTATGTTGTAGAAGTCGTTGGCCACCTCATCGTTGGACAACTCCGGGTTGAAGATAAGGAACATCGGGCTCCAGTATTGGCTCGGTGCCCAATCCTCTGAGCCGACTAGCCATAGGTGCGCCACTACACTCGTTGCCAAAGGATCACTGAGCTGCTCCGCGAGCGACTCTTCCTGCAAGATGTCCTCTTGAGCAATTGCGTGCATCGCTGTGATCACTAGGCCCGTATCGGTAGCAGTCTGATCGCTCCAGATTGTCGCTGAGGCATTCACGATCTTGCCTACCCGGCCACTGGTTGCATCCAGCCATGCGTAGCACGGATGTTCCGGATTCTGCATTGCCTCTGCTACCGAGAAGATGCCCGTGCCGGAATCACAAGAGGAGGTCGTGGAGTTGGTCGGGGCCGAGATGTCGCAGCCGCATGCCGTCAGCAGCGGGACGATGACAATGCAAGTTCCATGTCTCCAGCTCAGGTTGCTGCGCCACATGCGCTTAAGTCTATTGGCTGCATCACTATGGAGCCAGTTGAATGTTTGCATCCCAAGGCTAATCGTGGTAGCAGTCGCTTGGTAACCTCAGTGCATTGTGGGCTGGGCTGACAACAAGCTGAAAATGATTGTTGTTCGATTGAGGAGATTCAGCTATGGCTACCGACTGTAGTATTGGAAGGCTGCGGCCACTGGTTGCTGCGATTATTGGAGTTATGTCAGTGTGTGCTACCGCAAACAATGAGAGTGCCCCGAATACTGCCCAGGGTTCACATGCCAATCTCTACGATCTGAGACGCGCGCCGATCCTGGAACGTCGCGCTGTCGACTGGCGAAACGGCGCTCTTGTGTATCAGGTGATCGTTGATCGCTTCGCTCCGTCTGATGATATCGAGAGTAAGAGGTCCCTGTATGATTCGCCGAAGACGTTGCGCGATTGGTCTGAGGTGCCCGAGCGAGGTAAATTCGTTCCCGAAGCTCAGGTGTGGAGCCACGAAATCGACTTCTGGGGCGGTGACCTGAAAAGCCTTAAGCGAAAGCTCGACTATATCAATGATCTGGGGGTGGATGTTCTGTATCTCAACCCGATTCACAAGGCGTACACGAACCACAAGTATGATGCTCAGGACTACTTTGCCGTTTCACCGGAGTATGGAGACCGAAACGATGTGAAGGCCCTCGCACAGGATTTGCACAAACGCGGCATGAAGCTTGTGCTCGATGGAGTATTCAACCACGTGGGGCGCACTTCACCTTGGTTCCAGGAGGCATTGGAGGATCCCACGAGCCCATACCGCGATTGGTTCTTCATCGGCCCTCAGTACGATATGGGGTATCGTGGTTGGGTCAAGGTGGCCAATCTGCCCGAGTTGCGCATGGAAAACCCTGAAGTGCAGGCTATGGTTTTCGCTGATCCGGATTCGGTTGTTCAAGGCTACCTCAGAGATGGCGTGGACGGTTGGCGGCTGGATGTCGCTCCCGAGCTGGGTTTCAATATTCTGCAGAAGCTGACCGAGGCTGCACATAAGGCCAAACCGGGATCGCTCGTAGTCGGGGAGAATTGGGTATACCCGGAAGAGTGGTCTCCTTCGCTGGATGCCGTGATGAACTTCCATTTCTGGAAGATCATCATGAGCCTGGTTGAAGGGAAGCTGTCCGGTGCTCATGCCGGCCGTATGATCGATCAGTGTATTGAGGATACTGGCTTGGATCCGATCTTGAAGGCTTGGATCGTACTGGATAATCATGATGTCTCGCGCTTGCGAAATCAACTGCCGGAGTTGTGGCAACAGCGGCTGGCTCAAATACTGCAGTTTACCCTGCCCGGCTCTCCTTGCGTGTACTACGGAGTGGAACTGGGGATGGAAGGAGGAGATGATCCTTGCCAGCGAGCTCCGATGCGCTGGGACTTGGTGAACAACAACAACGAGTACTTGAAATGGATGCGCCGGCTGTTGGCGATCCGCCGGGAAAACCGAGCGCTGAAGATTGGTGATTTCCGACTGCTCGACTCCGACGTATTGCTTGCCTTCATGCGGCGGACCGATCATGTTGCCGAGACAGTGGTCGTTTTGGTGAATCCTACGGACAAGCCGGTCTCTGATATCGTTCCTGTACGCGATTCCAAGCTGATGAACTGGCAGCAGATGCGTGATCAGCTTAGTGACGCGAAGGCCAAGATATTCTGTGGTGTGATGGAGGTTACCATCCCTGCACACACCGCAAGAGTCTTTATGCCGATCATCAGTGGTAGCATTGAGTACGATGCGTACAAGCGAGTCCAGTAGTTGCTGCCTGTTCGCGAATATGCCTGTTGCTTATGCAACTGATAGATTACCATGCTTTCGGCGTTGCGATGATCGAAATCGCCGAGGTTTGTTATGGAGATACTGAGTTATGCGTTTATCTAGATACGGGTCCATCGTGTTGGCTTTGGCGTTTCTTCTTGTCATCGGCTGTAGTTTCAATGTCGATCTGGGTACCAGTTCGTTGTTCTCCACTGGGGCTTCTTTTGTCGTGAGCGGCACGGCCGACACGATCGCTTCCGAGGGGGGAGCTTGTTTGGTCTGGCTGGGAGATAACGGTGTCACCTATCACCTGTTCCAAACTTCCAGGATAGAGAACGAAGACTTCGATCGCATTACCACACCGGGAGTGAGTTCACGACTGGAGATCGCCCCCAGAACCGATCTGGTTGTTGATTGCCAAATGGGGACGATCGTCGAAGTGCAGGATATTCTTGAGATCGTGTCATAGTTGGTATCCGCGATTCTGCTATCGGCAGAGGTCTTGTTTTCTACACCTTCTGAGGGCCTGTTATGGTTATTCCAAGACGAATATCGATGAGCCTGGCGCTGGCTGTGACTGTGTTGATGGTGGCCACCCAGGGGTGCTCTCGGCAGAACCGCTTAGCTGATAGTGGGTTAGTATTTTACGTGACTGCCGACATGCGTGGCTACACCATGCCGGAATTCAACGGCCCCGACCACTTCGCTGGTGCCTGCATGGCCATAGATGAACTTGGAAAAGGAAGCTTCATGGTCTCACCCGGCGATATCGATCCTCCGGATCGCGTTCGCCTGACGCTGGATAGCGTATTGGGAAAGGAGTATGTGTGGTATCCTGTTGTGGGAAATCACGAACTGGACGATCCTCACCACATAGAGTATCTGCGGGTCTATAACAAAGGTGGTAATAGCCTGCCTGAGATTACGCGCATTGGTCCACCGGGCGCCGAAGAGACCTGCTATGCCTTTGAGTACGGTGACGTTCATTGTACGGTGATCAATCAATACTACGATGGCGAGAAGGACGATGCACTTGACGGCGATGTGGCCGATCCGTTGTACTCATGGTTGAAGCAGGACCTAATGGAAAATACCAAGCCGGTTGCTGTCGTTTTCGGGCACGAACCCGTTGTTTCCATGCCGGATATGGGTAACGGCAGAGTGCGGCACAGAGGAGATTCTCTGGATAAGTATCCGGAGAGCAACCACCGCTTCTGGTCTCTGTTGAAAGACACAGGAGTATTAGCCTACTTCTGCGGACACACGCACAATACTTCCGTGAGCAAGATCAACGGCGTATGGCAGATTGACTGCGGTCACGCCCGCGGGATTGGCGACAAAGGAGCGGCGAGCAGTTTCGTTCGCATGCAGGTTGATGCAGATAGTGTTGTGTGCGAACTGTATCGAGACAATGCCCAGGGCGGAGAGTATAAAATGGTATACCGCGAGCGTTTGCGTTAGTGCGCCGAAAGCGAGTTGCGCGGGCCGCCGCCCGGTTATGATGCAGATTAGGGCGGTAAGGAGATTCCACTATGGAAGAGATCGGCAGGATAGGGCTGGGGACTCGCTGCCTGCATGCCGGGCATGTCCCGGACGGCGAAGCGCGTGCACGCAGTGTGCCCATATGTGCCTCGACCAGTTTCCTTTTTGAGAGCACGGAGCATGCGGCCGAACTGTTCGCACTGAAGCAGTTGGGATTCATATACAGTCGATTGGGTAATCCGACATGCGATGTGCTGGAGAAACGACTTGCTGCGTTGGATGACGGCGTAGGCGCACTGGCCGTCTCTAGCGGTCAGTCGGCTATCACAATTGCCATACTGAACATCTGCCGCGCCGGGCAGAACTTCATCGCATCCAAGAGCTTGTACGGGGGAACGTGGACGCTTTTTACTCAGACTTTTGCCCGCATGGGCATCGAGGTGCGTTTCTTTGATCCCACCAAGGCGGAAGAGCTATCTGAGCTTGTGGATGACAATACTCGCTGCGTCTATCTTGAGGCATTGGGTAACCCCAAAAACGACGTACCCGATTTTGCCGGAGTGGTTGCTCAAGCTCACAGCTGTGGGCTTCCGGTCATTTGCGACAATACCGTTATGACGCCGTTGCTATTTCGTCCTTTCGAACATGGCGTGGACATAAACGTGTACAGTTGCACGAAATTCATTGGCGGGCATGGCCTGCACGTGGGCGGGTGCATAGTTGACTCCGGAAACTTCGATTGGCTAAAAAACAGGAAACGCTGGCCGGAGTTTACTGAGCCGGACCCCGCATATCATGGAATGGTCTTCGCCGAGGCGCTGTCCGCCCTGGGAAATGTCGCATTCATTACGCGGTGCCGGACGCACGGTTTACGCGATCTCGGCAGCTGCATGAGCCCATTTGCCGCCTTCCTTTTTCTACAGGGATTGGAGACGTTGCATCTGCGTATGCCCCGTCATTGCGAAAATGCCATGAAGGTGGCTCGGTATCTTGATAATCACAAAGCCGTAGAGTGGGTCAATTATCCGGGGCTGGAGAATCATCCGTTTCATAAGGCTGCCTGTGAGTGGTTTCCCAAGGGGTGCGGGGCAATAATGGGCTTTGGGATCAAGGGTGGTTACGATGCAGGTAAAAGCTTTATCAATTCGGTGAAGCTTCTGTCGCACTTGGCCAACATAGGCGATGCCAAGACGCTGTGCATTCATCCAGCAAGTACCACTCATTCCCAACTGAATGCCACGGAGCAGAAGGCGGCCGGGGTCAATCCGGAGTTCATTCGATTATCCATTGGGTTGGAGGATGCCGACGACGTGATTGCTGATATTGATCAAGCGTTGAAGATGTCCCAACAATAGCACAACCAGCATGAGGCTCAGCTGTCCATGAGCGATTACGTGAAGAGCAAGCAGGCCGGCTGTGTGGGTTTGGTCAAAACCAAGAAGGCGGTGTTGTTTAGTGAGTCGGAGTCGTTGCTTCTGGAGAGCGGGCGCAGTTTGTGTTTTGTCGAAGTCGCCTACGAGACTTACGGTAAGTTGAACGCCGAGCGTGATAATGCCGTGCTGGTTTGTCACGCGCTTACCGGTGATGCTCACGTTGCTGGTTACCATCATGAGGACGATCGCAAGCCGGGATGGTGGAACGACATAGTCGGGCCGGGCAAGGCGATTGATACGGAGAAGTACTTTGTTGTTTGCTCCAATGTTCTCGGTGGATGCAAGGGGACGACGGGGCCGTCCAGCGTGAATCCGGAGACTGGTAAACCGTGGGGGCTTACTTTTCCGGTTTTCACTATTGAAGATATCGTCAAGGTGCAGAAGCAGCTTGTGGAGCATCTGGGCGTCGATTGCTTGTTGGGTGTAGTGGGTGGCTCGTTGGGTGGTATGCAGGTTTTGGAGTGGGCCATACGTTACCCGGACAAGGTGAAAGCTGCATTGGCTATTGCCACAACAACGCGGCTGGGGGCGCAATCGATTGCTTTTGATGCTGTAGGGCGTAACGCAATCCTCGCTGACGGCGGATTTCAGGGTGGCGAATATGCAGGTGGCGAGGGGCCGCAGCGTGGATTGGCAATTGCACGAATGATCGGTCACATCACGTACCTGTCGGAAGAGAGTATGCATCTCAAGTTTGGCCGTAGCTTGCGGCATGCGGATCAGTATCGTTACGATTTTGACAGCGAGTTCTCTGTGGAGACCTATTTGGATTACCAGGGTCAGAGTTTTGTTGATCGGTTCGATGCCAACAGCTATCTGTATCTGACGAAGGCGATGGACTACTATGATCTGGCGGCAAGATTCGGTTCGCTGGAGAAAGCATTTGCCGAGGTGCAAGCTGATGTAATGGTCATGAGTTTTTCCAGCGATTGGCTTTTTACGCCGCGTCAGTCGCGGGACATTGTGGATGCGATGCTGTCGCAGGGGAAAAGAGTAACTTATTGTGAAGTGGATTCGCCTTACGGGCACGACGCCTTCTTGTTGGAGGCGAATGTTGTAGGTCGTTTGATAGGCGGTTTTCTTAAGAGGGCGGCTGAGGGGTCGGTGCCGGGGATCGAGGAGGTGCATCAGCCGTATCGGCAGGACCCGGCGGTTGATACTCCGTGGACGAAGATGCGTGTTGATTACGACCGGATCGAGGAGTTGATTGTGCCGGGCAGTTCGGTGCTGGATATCGGGAGTGGTCGTGGGGAATTGCTGCATCGGCTGATTGTGCGGCGTGGTGTCGTGGGGCTGGGTGTGGAGGTGAATCAGGACGATATCTGCAATAGCGTGGAGTTGGGGATACCGGTAGTGGATCTGGACGTGGAGACGGAGTTGGGTAGTTTCGGTGATGGGAGTTTTGACTATGTTGTGCTGTCGCATACGTTGCAGACGCTGGGGCGAGTGGAGCCGGTGATCGAGCAGATGCTGCGGATAGGCAAAAAGTGTATTATCAGTTTTCCGAATTTCGCTTACTGGCGACCGCGATTGCAGATGATGCTTGGCGGTCGGACGCCGGTGTCGGCGAGTCTTCCGTTCGAGTGGCATGATACGCCGAATATCAGGTTTGTCACAATTAGTGATTTTGTAAGATTCTGCAGGCGGCAGGGGATAGAGATTTTGCAGCAGATTCCCATGGTGACGCGTGATCGTGCGGCTGTTCGTTTGTGGCCCAATCTGCGGGCAGAGGAGGTCATATTTGTGGTGAGTCGGGCGGGCATCGAGCGGTAGGAAGTGTGTGGGGAAAGCATAATATCGGGCAGGTGGGGGTGAGTTGTGATATCCAGGTCGGGTGGGGTATGTGCAGTATTGGTTGGAGGCGAATGAGCGAGGGCGGCATTGGGGTTGGACCGTATGGTTTTTCGGGGTCAAAGGCGCGATTTTTGAGATCGCGGGGGCGGTTTTTGGGTGCGCTAGCCCTGCTTTTACAGCGCATTGAGTGGGCGCCAGGCTGCATTTGGGGGACATTGGCGCGCATTTGGGGGTTGAATTGGGGTGAAAATCGCCGTTTTTTGGTGTCTCGCGCCAATTCTGTTCGGCACGATAAATGCTAGTGATGGTTTGCAGATAGGCGTCGCGCATAGGTTTACATGTCGCGCCACATTTTACTTGCGCTCTTGTCGGTAATCGCTCATACTGGTTGTGTATGGCTGGAAAGCAAAAACCGACAATTGAAGAGAAAGATCTCAAAGGATTCAAGCATTTCAAATTGCTTTTACCAGTTCTGGAAAAGCTTCACAACGTCGCTTGTACCCGCGACATCGCCGGTAACCGGAAGCTCCATTACGATCAGTACACGGCATTGATTCTTCTGTATTTCTTCAACCCGATAGTAACAAGCTTACGGGGTATTCAACAAGCAGGTGAATTGAAGAAGGTACAAAGACTCCTCGGTTGTCCGCGATCTTCGCTGGGTTCACTCTCGGAAGCAGCACGAGTATTCGATGCTGAACTGTTACGCGGAATCATCGGAGAATTACTCGATAAGCTTTCGCCAATACAGAAAAACGCTTCATTTGATGAGGTGAAAGGTATCATAACCCTGGTCGATGGCACATATCTCCCGGCCTTGTCCACGATGGTCGAAGCCATATGGAGAAACAACGGCAAGAACTCTTTCAAGCTGCATACTCATTTCGAATTGCTCAAGGGCGTTCCCGCACGTATGGATCTGAAAGCGGGAAAAATAGGGGAAACGGCAGTTCTCAAAACTTGCTTGCAACCTGCTCGCGTGTACGTGATGGATCGAGGGTACACAGACTTTCCCATGTTTCACAGAATCGTTGAAATTGGCTCGTCATTAGTATGCCGTATTCCCGATCACACTATTTTCGAGATAGTTGAGGAATGCCCTCTGACGCCTGCTGCCCGGGAAGCGAATATCCTTTGCGACTCCATAGTACGTTTTACCGGCAATTCAGCTACGAAAATCGGCCTGAGTAATCGCCTTATGCGTGTTTTAACGGTTAAGTGTAAACCACATATAAAACCAAGTGGTAAGAACGGACGTGGTGGTCCGGAACAAGGCGAGACTCTGCTTATTGCTACAGACATTCGAGATGTCCCCGCGGAAGTTATTGGGCTCATCTATAAGAAAAGGTGGGCAGTGGAGACTTTTTTCCGCTTTTTCAAGCACATTCTCGGTTGCCGACACCTGTTGAGCCATTGTACCAACGGAATCGAAATCCAGATGTACATGGCAATGATAGCGTGCCTGCTTATAGCGCTTTGGACCGGGCGAAAACCAACACTTCGCACTTACGAGATGATTTGCTTCTACTTCAGCGGTTTGGCCAGCGAAGAAGAACTACTGGCCCATATCGAAAAACTTGCTGTACAATCCTAAGTGGCCGTTTATCCAGAACGAGCCGCCCGTCGATGCTGCGCACGTTTAATCCATAGCAAACAATAAAAACCGCATTGCGTTAACCATCAGTCCGTCATGTGTTCGATGTATCATAATGCGTTGCTTGCATTCATCGTGCCGAACAGAATTGGTCTCGCGCGTCGAAATGTAGGTGTTCATGGTCAGATTCCTTTAAGTTATGAGTCATTTCGGGTCGTTTTCGCTTCGAATGGATCAGTTCTGAGCAAGTTTCCGTTGGGCAACCGGTGGCGCAGGGGGCTGACGAAGGTCGCTTCAGGCGGCTCGTGGGGCTGCTTCCTGCAGGGCTCCGCGGTGGCGTCAGGGGCCGGGTGGGTCCAGTGATTGCGCACTGGAGGGCTCTGCGGGGCCGTGTGTCAGTGAGCGTTGGGGCTCGGGCTCTGGTGCAGCCGGGGGCCTGGGGATCGTCGGAGGATCGGGAGCCCGTTGGGGCGGTGCGGGGTAAGCGCGCTTGTCTCCACCCTATATAAGGGCGCCGGTGTTCCGCTTTTTTTCTATAATGGGGTCGGGTGAGCGGTGAAAAACGGGGTTGGCGCTAGCGCCAGGTGCGAAAAAAAAGTTTGAAAAAATGTGCTGAGGAGCATGTTAGGGTAGGTGAAATTGGGGGGTCTGAGGTGGCTTTGGGCGGCGTAGAGGGGGATAGCGGCGGGAGGAGGCGGTTGTGTTGGAGGGGTTGGGGATTGAAGAGGCCGAGAGGTCGTTTGGGGGTAGTGAGCTTCGGGGAAGGAGTAGGGGAGGTTGGGCTGAAAGAGGGAATACGCAGATTGTCGAAGCAGGGGACGACGGCTGGCGACTCGACTTGGTGCGTGACGATGATTGCGATTGGAGCTCGCTCTATCCGAGTGTAGCGGCTGAACATCTGTTTTCTGCGGTAGATTCCGGTGGTTTGACGCTAGGCTTGGATTTCCAGCGCTATAGAAAAGCGACCGGCGAACTTCAATACATCGTTGGCAAGATCATGCTTTAATGCGACGAATCAAGTTGTATGTCCTCAGAATTGGCCAGAAGCCGATATTGCAGCACGGCCATTAGGACTCAGGGAGCGCGTCAGGTTCAGTTCATGGAGGCGGAATGAAGCAAGCCAAATGGCTGGGTCAAAGTCTGTCCTCCTGGACCGAGTAATCTGGCTCTGACATATGTCTTGGCATCCGGCGTCTGATGCCGTTCGAGTAGAGATCCGTTAGCGATTACTTTTCCCCCTGATGAAATCCACTCGATATTGTCCGCTCTTTCGGTGGCCAAACGTATTGAGCTGTGTTGCTGATCAACCGCGATCGACACTATAGCAGGCACTTCTATGCTGTGCCCATTCATGCTGGGCTGCGTTTTCTTATCATCGACGAATGGTTCCACGCACCAGCTTGAAGCAAAGAGCCAACCCTTTTCTATTGAGGCTCGCACGGCTCTTTGCTGTTCTTCTTCAGATGCCTGGAACACTTCTGGGGCAAGTATTATCCATGTGAACCCGTTACCGTCTTGCGCGGAAACATGGTGAGCATCATTACTTCCAAACGCCCAGACATCCCGTTCAGGCATTAGTTCGCTCAAAGCATGATCCCAAATCGCAGCACTGTAGTTCTTTCCAAACTGCCCTGCATTTAGGACTTCCAATCCAACAATGTGGGGAAACTCCCTCAGAAGTTCGGCTGTGAAGGCAGGATCCTGGGTCGCTCCGCCGCGATTAGGATGAGCTATTACCATAATGCCGCCGAGATCTCCAACCGCTTTGATATTCTCCTTGAAACCGGAACTTACAGATGGCCCGGCACCTTTATTGTCATAGTAGCTACAGAAATAGCTGAGCATGTGGGTGTTTTTGCTGAGTTCATTACCGGGAAAGGTGATCAGGCTTGAGTTCGTGACGCCAAAGTTGGACCAAGGCCAGGACACGTAATCATGGTCCGTGATTACGAGTATACCGAATCCCAGTTCAGTATAAGCAGCAACCCGTTGTGCCACGGTTCCCGATACACCATCATGCCATTCTCCGATTGGTTCGTTGGTGTTTTCAGTGTGATTATGCAAAGCGGCCTTGACTTGCCTAACATTCGTCCAGTCGATTCCAGCATAGGGGTTGTGGATTGTCATCATGTTACAAACCCGCGATTCCGGGTCCTGTGTTGATTTATCCTCAACCTTATGGATCAAACAGGAGGGAACAGATAAACAGACTAAAACGGCGCAACAAGTGACGACATATAGTTTGATGGAAATGGTTTTCATTGCTGTCATCTCAACTGGAGCAAACTCTATCCAAGTATAGCGGCTGAATGTCTGTTTTCCCGGGTAGATTCCGGTGGTTTGACGCTACGCTTGGACATACAACGTTATAGTTTGCGCAACTGCGGCAAATCGGGAATACCGCATTCATTTTTCGCTTCTCTGCAGCGTGCGGCCAGCCTTGCCCGGTCGCAGACAGCGCGGACCTTTCTTGCCAGGCGGACGAGGAAGCAGCCGCTGCCCAGGGGCCGTCAGAAGATAGCAGTCGTCCAGCACGGAGGATGCGAATCGTCCCTGCCACAGATGCCCGGGCCAGTTTACCCCCGTAGTGTCCAAGTATCCAAACGCGCCCGACCCGCTAAGTCACAGGGAGTTATGACTGGGCAGATCTTCGCGTACAGTCGACCCATGAATGTAGTTCAACCCTGGCAGCTAGCTTTGGTTATCGTCGCCGGACGAGCGCAAGCGCGGGCACCAAGGCGATCATCAGCACAGAAGCCGCTGTTGTGAGCCGTTGCGGCGTGACCGCGGCCATCAGCCCCAGTGCCGCCGAATCGACGCAATCGAGGATGCTCTCTTTTTCGCGTCTCCTTGCGGCAGAAGAGGCGCCCCATTAGTCTTCTAGCCACTACAGATATGAAGAAGAGCCCGACCGACATTCTGGCGAGATTTGCGCAGGCGCTGGCAGGGCCGGCGCGGCCACGCATCGTTGCGTTCCTCGGCGGTCGGGCGCTTTCTGTTAGCGTGCTCTCAGGAAGGCTGACACTCTGTTTCCGGCTGAGTTAAAAAGAGAAAGGTCGTGAGGTGATAACGGAATTAATCAGCAGGGCGATGGCTGTGTTGTTGGCATTTACGGTTACCACATCTATTTCGTGCGTCCACGATTCGGCGAGGAGAGTGGAGGTGTTCCACAAGAACAAGGAGCCCTCCCTGCGCACGCTGGACCGGACGAAGACTGTTCTGCGGGAACACGGGGACGGTTGCGAGATTGCCTATTACCTAATCGACGATCCCGATAACAGGGGGCTGATTAGGAAGTACAATCTGCCGGGCACCCACTTTCCGTTTGCGGTTGTGATCGACGGCAAATACTCGGCTTCGATAGATGGAAGAACGGTCCATTTCCTGGAGTTTCCCTTGTTCATGAAGGGCATCGGCAGGCATGAGGGCGATTGGTCCTTGGAGGATCTGGACAGGGTGATGGTTGATCCCAGTCTTCTGCTGGATCAGAACGTCCTGCCGGAATCGTTTGGCCATGACCACGCCGACGAGCCGTGCCTGGGTGAGGTGGAGTGACCATCCGGCCAGGCCAGACAAGAGAAACGGCGTTTATGCCGCTGTGGTTTCGACGCAGGTAAGGAGTGGTTCAATGAGGGGGATAGCCGGACGACTGTACGTGACGCAGACGGCGGACCGAATGTGGTAAGTGGTCGTCCCCGAATAGGTTATGAAGATCGCGCGGAATTCGTTTTGATTTGGCGGCGGTCAGATCGTGGCCAGGAATGGGTGAGGCCGCCCGGAGCAGGGAATATCAGGACGGTTGAAGTATTAGATAACCGGTGGGGGCTCGACTTAATGTCTACGGTGGATTGTGATTAAGTCAAGTGAGATGGCAGTTGAGGGGAGCACGAATAGGGCTTTTGGAAGTATCGGTAATCGCGTGGAAGACTAGTTGGGTAAAGCGTCATGCGAACTTGCGAGAGATGCGGCGGGGAACGGGGATTGGAAGCTGGTTGAGTTAAACCTATACTCCGGACGAGTATTGTGCAATAGGAGGTAGCCATGTCTTGGTTGCGTATTGCTGGCTGCGGAGTTCTGTGTATTGGCCTTATCGCAGGCTGTTATCCAATGAGTACGACCAGGCAAGATATGTTCGTACAAGTATACAAGAAGGATACGGTCGAATGTTTACCGGGGGCGGTTATCCTCCTGAAACAACCCAGACTGGGTAGTGATGATGAAGAGTATATTAATACGCCGCCAGCTTACTGTGCGATAACGGATGCTAAGGGCGTTGGCAAGGTGCGAATAGAGAAGATCGATCATGAACTTTGGCCATTTAAAGCGCCAGACAGAGTGACCGGAAACGAGTACATCTGCAAAGTGTTATACGATAGTTCGCAGGATGTTTTTAGGATCATCGCTAATGCAGGCTCTGGTGGAGCTGGCGAACAGTTTTCGACTAGCGTCATATCCATCAGTCGCCCCGAATACGTGGACGTGAAATGACGGCTTAGGATGGGCGAATCCTAATTAGACGGGTTCTGGAGAAAGGTCGTATTTCTCGACTGTCATTTTCGAGAGTCAGATTCTGCGTGATATGGAGGCTTCATAAGGTGAGCGAAGGTCCTGTCGTCCGCCATTGGCGAACCGCGCGAGGTTTGTGTCTCATGTCCCCGCAACGAAGTTCGAACTTCTGTTCCCCGTTCCGGCATTATGCGGTTTTGGCCTAATCCATTCCGATAGCCCAGGTGAAGCGTCTCCGGAAGTTCAAGGATTTTCCTCGGATCATTGGTTTTTATGAATGCGGCGCCAGTACCTCAGCATGCGATAAATGCCAAAGAGCAGCACGACTACTGTCAACAAGAAGAGCGGCCACGGTTGCGTTACGAACCAAACTACATACGCTTCTCTACCACCTGGATTGCTGTGGAAATCAGCACCACAACAGGCTGCGATCAATGATGGGGCAGCAGCATTCCTACTATTACTATTGCTAGTCCTAACCATCTTGCCAATCGTGATCGCAGTGTTCTCTTTTGCCTCATTTGCTTTTAGCACTTTTGATATAGCTGGCATCCTTTTGGGAGATATATCCCAACCCGTATGTAGCGAGAGGAGAAGTAGTGGCGTACCCTGGGTTTCAGCTAAACAAGGATTACGCATTCACAAAGTATAGGCCATGAAGCAGGATGTGGTAGACGCGATTCTCTGCTGTGACCAGCGGCGCTTGGCCATGCAGCGCGTTCATCAGGCAGAGGTTGATTGTCACCGGTCAGGTTAAATTGGGCCAGTGATTATCAGGTCAAATTGGGCCACTGGTTCTGGTTTCTCTATACCTCATTTGACGTCTCCTACGCAAGCCTTTGACTATTACTTGACGGCTTGGCTCTTCTTCTGACTGGTAGTTCGGTTTCTCATTCTATAACTTTTGCCCGTGATGGTGATGAGCTCGGCGGCCTCCAGGAAGCGGTCCAGGATGGCCGTGGCGCTGGGTACGTCGCCGATCAGCTTACCCCAATCCTCGATCGGGCGGTTGCTAGTCATCATGGTCGACCGCACGCCGTGCCGACGCATGACGATCTCGAACAGGTATTCCCCCGAACGTTTGGGAAGTTGTTTCATGCCCATGTCATCAATGATGACCAGCTCAGGCTTGAGGTACCTGTTCAACACCTTCTCCTCGCCGCCCATGGCCTCGTCGTGCAAGAAGTCGCGCACCACATCGAAGATCGATCGATAAAGGACGGTATGTCCCGACTTGACGGCTTGGTAGCCCAGGGCCTGGACCAGGTGACTTTTGCCCGTGCCCGGTGGACCCAGCAATAACACATCACCAGCCTCGTCGATGAAGCGGCAGGTAGCCAGGTCGAATATCTGCTTCTTCTTCACTGAAGGGTTGAACGCGAAGTCGAAATCCTCAAGCGTGCGGACTTCGCGGAACGACGCCAACGCTATTCGTCTGTTCACCTGACGATCGGCCCGCACCGCCAGTTCGTCCTGAAGGATCAGTTCCAAAAACTCCGCATGGTCGAGGCTGCAACTGGACGCTTCGTGCAAACGAACATCCAATGATTGAGACAGACCCGACAGGCGAAGCTTGCGTAACGTGGTTCGTAACGATTCATTCATCGCCATGGCTCCTTGGTAATGGCTGTGTGTACCAGATCGTTGTATTCGTTCAGTGACCGGATGATGGGATGTTTATCCATGAACTCGAACTGCTTCTGCTTCCGTCCGCCCCTCTTGAGCAACTCTCGAATAGTCCGCAACCGATAGGCTCCGTGCGTAGCGGCGATCTCACAGGCTTGTTCGATAAACTCGCAGGAATGACGATCGGCTAGGCTCAACAAGCCCATCAACACTCGCACACCTTCGATCCCTCGGTGCTGCAGCATCTGTTCGGCCCACTCTTCACTGCATGGGCCGATTAGTCCCACCCTGTTGAGCAGGTAAGTAACTCCGCGTTCGATCTTGCTACGCTTCTCACGCGGAACGTGCCCATCGTCGGTACGAAATCGTCCGGGCTCACGCTGGGGATGGATCGCTATTTGAGTAAACTGATTATTGAATACCCTTACTACCCGGCCGTCCCACCGAGCCCATACTCGCCAACCAAGATATTCCGGTGGTACCGAGTAGTAGGCTTGATCGACCTGGATATGACCGTCACGACCAACCTTACGGCAAGCCTCCTTGAAGCATGGGAATCGGCCAACCGGCAACGGCTGCAACAGGGGCTGCTCTACTTCCTGGAAGGTCTTCTTCACCTGCCGGCGAGTGGTTCCATGAATCCGCGTGTCGGCCACGTTGGCTTCCCAGTCAAGCAGATGGCGGTTCTGGGCATCGAGACTTGGGAAGGTTCTTCCTTTAAGGGCATTGCTCTGAACATAGGCAATACCACGTTCAGTCTTGCCCTTATGGCGTGGCATACGCGGCTTGGTAGGCAGAACCACCGTACCGTAGTGAAGACAGAATGATCGCAGCTTGGGATTCAACTCCGGATCGTACCAGTCGGCTTTGATTACCGCAGCTTTGAGGTTATCGACAACCAGCGTCTTGGGTACGCCACCGAAGTGGTGGAAGGCGTTCTCCAGGCAACGGATGAAGTCGTCGGTGGTCTGTCGATAGACGACTTCACTGTAAGCCTTACGCGAGTGGCTGAGGACTATACGGAATACGTGCGTCCTGCGCCGTCGCGACTTGACGCCCACCGGCAGAGCCTCACCCTCCGGCGTAACCACCCAGGCGCCCGTTCCAAAGTCGACCTGTGCCTCTTCGCCCGGCTCGCATTCCATCCGCCGGAATGGTAGCGGGGTAGTTGACCTGAGCCCTCGAACGAAGCGTTGGACCGATTGATAGCCAGCAGTGAAGCCGTGGTCGGCCACCAGATCCTGCCAGATCCGCTGGGCCGATAGACCTTGTTCCAGCTTGGCAGTTATCTCCTCGCGGTACGGTTCCGACCGGCTGGCCGGACCCGAATTGATTGCTCCTCGACAAGTTGACCCGGTGATCAGGTTTGGCCGGTTTTGAACACCGACCAGTACTTCTGAATGATTGCCGTCCGGACCCGGTGGGCCGTCTCTAACGGTGGCCTGTTTTGAATCACCGGGACCGTCGTAACTACTTGTCGCGAAGAGGATCGACCCGGTGATCAGGTTAGACGGTTCCGTCGGCGAAGACTCGGCATCGCTTCCCGCCAGTCGAACGTACCTTGCCACCGTATCGCGGTGAATGCCCAAGGTTCGGGCGATGCGCCGTTGTGACCAGCCACGCTGCCGAAGTTCCTGAATCGAGTGAACAGTTGCCATCTTGAGCCGATTCGCCATGCAGCACCTCCTTCAGTCAGAACTTGACTGAATAGGATTTGCAGGAGAACCAACGCCTCCTCAAGGTGGCCTGTTTTAACCTGATAACTAGTGGCCTATTTTGAGTGACCGCTGACAGTTGACTGAATAGGCTTTGCAGGAGAACCAAGGCCTCCTCAAGGTGGCCAGTTTGGGCCGACCGCTGACACTGAATGCATCGCATGTTTCGGGAGAGGAGGTGCGAGGCGTTGAAAACCGCTCTTTGATCGCAGACGTATGGTTGAATGGGCCGGGGCCCAGTTTCCCGTATTCATTCAAACAGAGGTCCAGTAGGCCAGATCGAGGCAGTCGCTAAAAAAAATCCTAAATTAAGTTGAATAATCAACGAATATCATGTATTCTTATATTGTAATGGTTGAATTCATTGAGAGGGTTCGATACATGATTGGGTTAGGTGGCGATGAGTCTCGGAACGCCCTGATGCGGCAGGCGTGTTGCGTACTTTCGGTCATGGGCTGGGTGGTGATAGTTGCTTCAGCGGTGATTGGTGTACTTACCTACGATTCTGTGTCTTATAGAGGTTTTCCCGGCGAATTGAAGGAGTCTGCCGCGTGGGCCATGGTTTATGCTGGTCGCTTTGTGAGTCCCTTGATGATGGGCATAGCGGCTATCATTGCTGCTCAGTTTATAAGGTATGCTTTTGGGGAGCTTGATGATCCGCCAATACTACTGAAGTACGGCGACAAGATACTTCTTCTCGATGCTCTTGTGGGATGCGTTCCTTCTATCGGGAGTATTCTGCTCAATACCATGATGCATAGGGGGGAATCATATCCGCTATTGATTTCAGCAGGCTGGAGTTCCCTTTTGATTATTTCTCGCGTGGCGCTTCTTGTAGCTTTAGCCGTGGCTCTGAGGAAAATCCTACCGGTCATCAGGGAGGTAAAGGGGTTGGTTTAATCCCAGGGTTATAGAGACATGATACGTGTTCGACTCGACTATCTGCTGCTTGACAGACGTATGAAGCTCAAGGACCTCGCCGAACTCACCGGGCTGGCCGTGAACAACCTTTCGACTCTGAAAACAGGAAAGGCTCGGGCCATCAGGTTTTCGACATTGAACGCGATTTGTCAGGCTCTTGATTGTACACCGGGAGAGCTGGTCGAATTCGTTCCGGAGATTACCGAGCCGGAAAACTGACTTAGAGACCGGGCTGTTGCCTCGGAAGCAGGGGCTAGAGCAAGCTCCGTTCAAGTGTTGCGTTTGAATCATGGTTTTCTCAGGTAGACTCGCGGTGTTAGAGGCCACGCTTGGACTTGCAATGTAGTGGTCCGTCGCTGCGGCGTGTCGGAGTCGACGTTATCCAACCGGCGAGAGGTTTTTTGCCGGCGGGATGGTCGCTGTGGCCAACCGTCAGAGCGATGAGGTGCTTGTAGTGTAAAAGCACAAGAGTGGTCGGACAGGCTCCTTTCCTGGAGCCATGTGGTTTCATTTCCTGCAGGTGATCAAGCCCTTCTCGAAGACTTTCCGCGGCGTTCGATTGCCAGGCCATATTAGGGCCGGAATCGGAATGTGGTTAACTAGCCAATGAGCAATGTTGCGATTCGTGATAAGCTGGACACAGTCTATCAGAGGTAAATCCCCCGATTTCATCTGTCAACGTTTTTCTCATGGATCGCAATTCACCATCCTGCTAGTAGTGGCGTTAGTGAATCGCGTCGGTAACCGGGTCTTTGGCGTTAGAAGCAAAAAGAAGAATCTCGCACGGGGAGAATCAATAATGAACCTTCGATCTTCCAATTGGGGTGTATTTGTGTTTTGTGTACTGATCACGCTGTTTTGGGCCATACCAGCCCAGGCGTTAGACACAGCTTTCACGTATCAGGGGCAGCTGAAACACGACGGAATGCCAGTTGATGACACTGTAGACCTGCGGTTTTCGTTGTGGGATTCTGCCAGTAGCGGTACGCAAATTGGGGCAACAGTGACGACAAACGGTCTTGCCATTGTCGATGGTCTTTTTACCGTTAAGATCGACTTCGGTAGCCTCGCGTTCGCTGGTGACAACCGCTGGCTCGAGGTGGAAGTGAAGGGTTCGTCTGACGTTGACTATGTAACGCTTACGCCTCGCCAGCAGATAACCGCAGCACCTTACTCTTTGTGGGCTGCGTCCGCTCAAACCGGCTGGGGATCGGGCACGACCGATTACGTTTCCAAGTTTACGGGTCCATCTACTCTGGGTAATTCCGTAATCCGCGAGGATTCCGCCGACGGCGAGATTGGAATCGGCGTGAATCCGGCCACCGCTCTGGTCCATATTCACAAGCCCTCAGACGGTGCGGCACAGCATGGCCATCTTCGCCTAACCAACAGTCTTTCGGGTACAAGCGTGCTCAACGGGATAGAGATGAGCTACTGGGCGACTAATTCTCGTGACGCCTTTCTCACCAATTGGGAAGACGGCTGGTTCTCCTTCGGAACTGGCGGCGGCGTGGAGCGTATGCGCATCGTGAGTGATGGCGACGTGGGCATAGGCACTAGTGATCCCAGCGCCCGTCTCGACGTCGAAGGTGGTTCGATCGCCCAGCTGGACAGCGGGCCGTCCAATGCGTATGGCAAGATGTCGGTTTTTGCTCAGGAAGGCACGTTGGACACGAACGGTGACTTTTCCCTATCGATTCCCAGTTCGCTGTATCAGGCCTGGACTTACGACAACTACGTATTCAAGGTCGAGGTATTCGTTTCGGTAGATTACGACTCCGTCCATCCTCATGACGACAAAGGAGCCGCGTATTCGATGGCCCTGGTTCATAAGCAGCGTGGAGCGGGCTTAGTGAGCTTCAGCGAAGTCTACAGTTATGACTATGATGCAACGATTTCATTCGGTTACAGCAGCCCCGTGTCGAACTATCTGCGGATTGACGTGGACACTAATCGTTCGCCCGGTATTTCGTACAGGGCCACCGTAAAGATCTCTCATTAAGAAAAAGGGGTAGTTGTGAGGTGCGGGCGTTTCGCCGCTTGGTCGTTCTAGAAAAAGAGGAAAACCAACACCGCGGGGTATAAGCCAAACCGCGCAAGGATTAGAGGTCATGAATAGGACAAGGGTATTGCAGATCGCCGGAGCCTGCATACTGGCAATGGCATTATCTGCCGCAAGCGAAGCTGACAGTGCCAACAGTACGAAGGGGAGGTCAGGATATACACTATCCAGACAAACCGTAGACGGAGGTGGCACAACGAAAGCTATCGGCGCAGGTTATCAGCTAAGCGCAACTGTCGCCCAACCAGACGCCGGGCAGATGTCCGGCGCTGGATACGAGCTGACCGGAGGATTCTGGTTCCAGCAACCTCCGGGCGACTGTAACGCAGACAGCATAATAGACCTGCTGGACCACGCAGATTTTGTCCCGTGCCTGGGCGGCCCCGGCACCTCCTGGGCAAACCCAATCTGTCGATGTTTCGACTTCGACCAAGACGATGATATAGACCTGAAGGACTTCGCCCGGTTTGCGGGGTTTTTCGCAAGCTAGAGCAAGCTTCAATCAAGTGCGGCGTCTGTCGAATTGCGTTGATTCTAAGTGTGCACCTCGCCGGGCAGCTTAAACGTGTAGAACCATAACTTAGTCAATACCCACGCTATTTCCAAGAAACGCAAGCCTCAAGAAGCGGCTCTTGATGTGTCAGGTTTACGTGTGTTCTTGATTTTACCCTACTCAAATGCGAGAGGCAGTTCCACCTTGTGGCTGTTGTCTGGGGTGATTTCCAGTTCGATCAGCAGCTTCGTTTCGCGTGGCAGGCTCTGTGGCAGCTCAACAACATGGGCAAAATATTCGCCGGCCTTCTCTCGCTCAGCTTTAACTTTCATCGACTCTTCTCCGCTAGGTGTTCGGACGAGGAGTCGAAGTGCAGAGGGTTCTGGTTGGCCATCAATAATGAGCTGAAATACGAGTTCGCATATACCGTCGGCCGGATGACATCGTGCATGCTGTGAATGATACGAGGTCAGCCTGCGCGGTACAAGCAGGTGTCGGCCGCCAACTGGAGCGGGCAGATGATCGGGATTGAGCCAGTTCCTACTCAGTGCGGCTTACTCTGCCACAGAGCGATTCGTGTAACTGGATATGTTGCAGAGCGTTAGCTGTATGGCGAAATCAATGCGGCGTGTTCGGTGAGTTTGTGTGGCATGGTGTGGGGCTTTGTCTTGTGACGGAGTGATTACAGTATCGACGTCGTGTTCAAGAGGCCAGCGGTTGACGTGGGAGTGACTAACGTCTTCGTTTTGGATGTTTGCTTGAACATGTGGTCGGATTTCGCGTAGGCTATGAGTCACGTCACCCATTTCCCGTTCAGAGATTAAGGAGGAGGCTTATGATCGCATCTTACAGTGTCAGTCCGCAGGGCGAGAGATTTCCATTGCCGACGGATGATCAGTACGAGCCGGAGTATGAGCGATTGCGGAAGTTGGTGGAAGCAAACCGAGCGGACGGCCGTGAAATCGTCGTGGTGGTTGGGGTCGGTTTTGTTGGGGCGGTGATGGCCGCCGTTGTTGCCGACAGCCGGGACAAGCAGACGGGAAAACACAATAAGTTTGTCATTGGCATGCAGAGGCCGAGCGTACGCAGCTACTGGAAAATAGAGTTGCTCAACAGAGGCGTGGCGCCGGTGGAGGCGGAGGATCCTGAAGTTGCGCCGCTGATTGCGGACTGCGTGAAGAAACACAAGACGTTGACAGCTACATTCACGCGTGACGTGATGAAGCTTGCTGACGTAGTTGTTGTCGATGTGCAGTGCGATTATGTGAAGAAGGATCTGGGCAACTTGCGTACCGGATCAGCGGACATGGCTGCATTGGAGAAGAGTCTGGCGACGATTGGCGAAGTCATACCGCCTGAGTGCCTGGTGCTGATCGAGACCACGGTTGCACCGGGGACGACGGAGTATGTGGCGTTTCCGATTCTTCGCAAGGCGTTTGCGGCCAGAGGGATAACGAGCGAACCGCTCCTGGCGCATAGTTTTGAGAGGGTTATGCCGGGCAGGGAGTATGTAGCAAGCATTAGGGATTTCTGGAGAGTGTGTAGTGGAGTAAACGCCGAGAGTCGGCGTCGAGTGGTCAAGTTCTTGAGTGAAGTACTAAATGTGCAGGAGTTTCCGTTGACGGTAATGGATCGTCCCCTGGAGAGCGAGACCACCAAGATTGTAGAAAACAGTTATCGCGCTACAATACTCGCCTTCCTGCACGAGTGGAGTTTGTTTGCGGAGCGAAACGGAGTGGATTTGATCAAAGTGGTTAACGCGATCAAGATGCGTCCGACGCACAACAACATGATTTTCCCTGGGCCAGGGATAGGAGGTTATTGTCTGCCGAAGGATGGCGGGCTGGGGATGTGGGCTTACAAGCACCTGATGGGGTTCGAGGATGATATATTCAAGATAACGGAATCAGCAATCAATATAAACGACACTCGGGCATTGCATGCGGCCGAGTTGGTGCGTGATGCGCTTCGGAATATGGGTAAATACGTAGCCGCATCCCGCTGTGCACTATTGGGTGCAGCATATCGTGAGGACGTTGGGGATACTCGCTACAGCGGTAGCGAGCTATTGGCGCGTAAGCTTGCGGAGATGGGTGCGGAGATCGCCATACATGATCCTTATGTGAAGAAATGGTGGGAGTTGGAGATGCAGGAAACGTACCCAGCTCCTGGACAAAGCTGGTCACGGTTCTTCCGCAATCAAGAGCAGCTTTCAGAGACTCGCGTGGAGAGTGACCTGGCAAGCGTGTTGCCGGGTGCGGATGCTGTTGTGTTGGCCGTGCGTCATGAGGAATATCGGAATCTCGATCCGGACAGGGTTGTGAAGCTGATAGGTGAGCCGGCTGCGATTATCGATTGTTTCGGTATCTTGGATGATGAGAAGATCGAGCAGTATTTCCAGTTGGGGTGTGAGGTTAAAGGTCTTGGTCGTGGGCACATGAAGAGAATCAAGGATTCTGTGAAGGGCAAGAATCCTGAGTAGCGGTTCTGGTTGTGCAAGTGAATAGAGGAGTGAGGTTCTTTGAACTTCACTCCTCTTGCAGTATACAGATTGACGACTTTGCCACCGTGGTTAGTTGCGGGTCAAATGCGTTTGCGTTTTGCTGCCAGGAGAGCTCCCGCGACGATGAACAAGATTCCGGAGGGTTCCGGAACATCCAGCACGACCTCGAAATCGTCTATCCCCCAGCTTTCATCAGTGATGCTCTGAAGGTTAACGGCTCCGAACGCGACGGTAAGCGTGCTTGCGGAATGAGCAAAAGTTCCCGTTGTTAGTTCGTATACAGCATCCTGAGCAAATGGCCCTTGTCCTTCGTCAAACGTGTACCCCAATGTGTTGTTCTCGCTGGCGCCTGTGCGAGCTGGATAATCTCCAGTGGGGTATGTATTGGGATATGCTTGATGGGGTCCGGTATCCGGATGCCAGTTGCTGAAAGTCGTGAAACTGTCCCACTGTGTCGGGTCTTCCGGGTCGGATGGAATGTCATTCAGGGCGTATCCCCAGAAATCCGGACCACGGGCATCGCTGGCGTAGTTTCCGTCCCATGATCGAATGATGAACAGGTCCATCGAAAGAGTGACTTGAGAGTGGGCAGGGAGATTCGTGAGGGTGAGGGCGAGCATTCCGTTACTGAGTTCTCCGAGGAACTGATCTTGCGTGGCCGGAGTGACGCTGGTTGGCGGAGCAACCCATTGGGTTTGACCTAATGGGAGCATAGACCATTCGGTGCCGACGGCACCTTCGAAGTCGTTTGTGTAGATGGTGACATCAGCTGTCACTGGCATCGCAAGTAACAGCACAAGCAGGCCAAGTTTCATCGCGCATTCAGCCATTGTTCGATCCTCCATTAAGCGCATACCCGAAGCTAACGCACTGATCCATTCTCCTCTCTACCCCATGTATTAGAAACCAACTCTGCCAGCGGAAATGATTCGGCAGTTCAAAGCCCGTTTGCCCTTCAGGTCAAGCTTATCAAACTGAGGCAGTCAATGCAAAAGTCAATATCATGTTCATTTGTGGGAGTAGTTTGCCGTATTGTGTCCTTGCTGTGTCGGGGATGCTGCATCTCTTGTAGGGGATTAACCTAGTCCAGAGTAAGCTCTATCTAGGTATATTAGCAGAACGCCTGTTTTCTCTCGTAGATTCTGGGTGTTTGACGTTACGCTTGGACTTACAGCGATATAGACATTGCATCACTGTTTCCGCTGGTCGGGCGTGTTTTCCGTTTGACTTCGTCAGAGGTGCCGGTTTTTCCTCCACGTATTAACGGACAGGCTCGTGAGTAAATCGTCATCTCTTTTTGGCCAGCCGAAAAACACGCCTCGCCGAGAAACTGTGTGTTGATCCTGTATTAGGCGCGCTCTGCGCGCAATCTCCTTGGGTTTGACAGGTTACAGCATTCGTAGAAAATACTGACGCAATATCCGGGTTAGTTGCTTGTGTAGCAGCTATTTAAGCTTGAACTTGGCGAGTACAGGGTTGTGGTCCGATCCGCTTGATGCGACGGTTCCAGGGATGATCCTGTAGCTATCGGCCAGGTAGAGTCGGGCCATTGCGGGAGACGCCAGGATGAAGTCGATCATGCTCCGGTGCGGTTCCTTGTTGAAGGTTATGCGGTCTTTTTCGGCGACGCCGGCATGGAAGCTGGTAAGGGCGTTCTGTCCGACGCCGACGATGTGCTGCAAAGGTTTACTGTCGAAAGTGTCGTTATAATCTCCGCAAATCAAGAACATCTCTTTGGGGTTGTCTGTGAGTAGTTTGTCGAGAATGGAACGGATTTTCCTCGCTTCGCCCATGCGGACTGGGAGAGATTTTTCCGAGCCACCGTATTTGCTCTTCAGGTGAACAACAAAGACGGTGAATTCGGGTAATCCAGAAGGCTGAAGCCGGACTTGAAGCAGATCTCGTTGGAACTCGCTTGGTTGTCCATTATCGTCAGGGAACTCAAGATGGCGGTAGCTAACCACTGGCCCCACCGGTATACGGGACAGAAGAGCCACATCAATGCCGCGACCGTTGTTCCCCTCGAAGAGTACAACTTCTTTGTACCCCATTTCTGCAAGATAGGTTTTGTTGAATTCAGAAAGGAACGGCCTGTTCTCGACCTCCTGCAAAGCAAGGACATCGGCATCGGCTATGCGGATCGTATTGGCAAGCAGCTGAAGCTCATCTTCACTTTTTCCCGGCAGGCGTTCGTTCTCTATGTAGGGATCGTCGAAGTCGTCGAACAGATTGAAGACGTTGTAGGTGGCAATAGTGACAACGCCATCAGTCAGGTTTTTCCATGATGAATGGGGTTTCGTCGGTGCGATAGACGCTCTTGGTGGTTTTTGTTTGTTTATCGGTTGCGTATGCCCTTTCGGGGGTTCTGGGGAATCCACTATTTGAATGCATTCGGGCGAATCAACGACAATCTCCGGTTTGTTTTTAAACTCGACGATTGTTCCGACGACGCGGATGTTATTGCCGTTAAAGAGTAGGTCGGGTCTGTTAGTAAACTTGGCGTAATCCTCTGCTGCTATCGTCACCGTGAAAGACGTCCGGAAGTCGGGGGAGAAGTTGAGGAAGCAACGGCTTTTTATGTCCTTGGCTGCGACGACCTTCCCGTAGACTATGCACTTCTGGTTGTAGTACTTGGCAGCGTCGGCCCAGGATATTTGTGGCAGTTGCTCATCGAATGGAGATGCAGAAGCAAGTGATGGCGTGATAGCAATGGCCAGTAGGATGCTGATGGTGATTCGTTTGTTCATATCTTAGCTCCGATAACAGTGGTTGACTTGTGTAATGATAACAGGTCCAGCTGGCGCAGTCATGGGTACCGGGGCGAAGTTCGCGGGGCCGTGATGCGGTGCCTCAAGGTGGCCGTAATCGATGCCGATGGGCCTTTGGTAACTGTGTGCGGACGCGTGTGAATGCGATTTGGGCGGCGTGGCGATTATGCGGCCGGCCCGAGAGGAAGGTTCAATTGGCCACAGGCGACCAGCGAATCAATCTGGACACGTTGCTTCGGCGCAGTCGGCCCCGGCGGTCGGAGTGTGGCGAAGGCGAGGCCAAGCTTGACTCTTTGTTGGAGTTTCACTCTCGCCAGGAGGAAGAGAGGGAGCTCAAGCGTAAGATGGCCGCTGAGCAGAGGAGCCCTCTGGACAAGCTTCGTGAGTTGTTTGAGACGGAGTTGGTGGCTGCGTTTGATCAATTGCGAAGCAAGTATGCAGACAAGGGCATTGTGTTGGAGCTTGATGCAGTCGGCTTCCTTAACGGTGGTCGGGGTTTGCGGATCACCATTGAGTTTGCCGGAGTTGGGATGCGTTTTGACGGTACTGTCATGTCCAACGCAATTGCCTTTCAGCAGACCAGGTACTCGTCGCAGGATCGAAGCGGATTGACCGCCAGCGGTCCTACGCTTAGGACGCGCAATTTGTCCGCTGAGTTGTTCAGGGAGTTTGTTTGTGCGCGTATTGCAGCCTTGGTTCAATCAGTTGTGCAGAAACGAGCCTGATCGCTACTCACTCTTTTTCTCGCCGACAGATACGGTCGGGTCGAAGTACTGCAGGTTTTTCAAGTTGCTGTCCGGGTTCTCGCGGTACTCTTTCATTCCCGGTGGAACAGGCATTACTTTGGCCGGGTCAAGCTGAGGATTGTGCACTTCACATTGTTTTTCTACAAGAGGCAGAGCATTGTCGTAAATCGCCTGTCTTGTTGCAGTATCCAGTGCGTGCCATAGGCGGTATTTCTGAAGAGCTGAAAACGCCGGTGACATCATGAATTGCATTGCGACGTCGCGGCGCATGACTCCGAGCTTCTCCATGCTTCGCCGCTGATTCCGGTCATACTCCATGTCCTTCATATAGAAGTCTCGCCATTTTTTGGCTTGGTTGAAGTGGATAACGCTGCGGTCCAATTCCCCATCCGCCAGATCCTTGAGAGATCGAAGCAGCAATTCGGAAACCATGGCAGTGGCGCGCGACTGGGTTTCCAGAGCTTCGTACAAGGTGTTGAATACGAATTCCTCAAAGTTGACGTTATATTGCGGTTTCACCTTACCCTCAGGAGTCCGATCAAACTTTCGCAAGTAGAAGTAGTATTCCTTTGCCTCCTGCAGATTGTCTTCACCGCCCTGAAGGTAGAGTTGTCGAATGCCCTCCATGAGGAAGTTTCTATGTCCGGAGAGGTAGTTTGGTCCGGACGTTCCCGGAATGAATCTAGGATCATCCCCGAACTGTTCTTTTCCGAATTTGAGGTAAGCCTCGTGCATATAGTGAATGAAGCGAGTATCCGGCATCATTTGTAGGAACGATTCGTTTGGCTTATCGAAATTGGGTTCCAGCAATACGTTACCGCTTCGCACCATACTCTGGAGAGCGAAGAAGATGAAACGGACCGCATTCATTGAATCAGCGGGGTTGATATTCAGAGACCCTTTTGTTTCCATATCACCATAAGTGGCCCAGTATAAGGTGTGGGCGAAGGGTGTACGCCAATCGATCGGACCGTAATCTTCCATCAATTGGAGCATCCAATCGACTTTCATATTGAGGCGATCAACATCTTCGATCGTTTTGCGACGCACTGCTGCAATCAAAGTGTCGACAGTACCGGCATATTCGGGATTACTCAAAACCGCCTTGATTGCGCTGATCCGGCCTAGGTTCTCCTGCTTCTGTTGGTTGGCGAGAAGTCCCTCCGAGCTGGAGTAGGTGCGCATATTTCGGGCGACGAACTCAAGTAGCTCGATTCCGGGAGGCAGGCCGAGTTCTTTGAGTTCGTTCACGAGTTTTGCTGCCTCAGCATTCTGCTCAATCCACTTGTCAATGTCCTTGGGCGCTGACTGTATGGCTTTGAAGTTGGCTAAAGCCTCCTCCTCTGTGAGCGCAAGTGGCGGCTCACCCAGTATGATCTGTATTTCCACGGCCAACTCTCTCTTGTAGGCCATGTGAGAGTCATCAAGTCTGTCGCCGATTTTGTGGTAGAAGATCCAAGCGAGTTCCTTGTAAAGGGTGATTGACTTCGGGTTGTAGACTATGCCGAGGTTCCGGAGATTGCGAATTCCGTTTTTGACCCAGAGCCACCTAGCCTCGTTCGTGTACTGGCAGACTGAGATGTTATAGGCCATGTTCCAGGCCGAGTATGACCAGACTGATGCAGACCGAGGAATGAGCTTGCAGAGCGTATCTGATAGTTGCATCAGCTCGTAGAATCTGTTTTCTTGTTTTAGATTTTCCAATCTGATAAAGGCAATGTCGACGGCGAGGGCTCGCAGTGTCCCCATCTTAGTCATCAGATTGACATCCGGCGGCAGGCCCTTCAATGTTTGTTCATCAAAGCCTATTTGGCAGGCCCGACGCACTTCATTGATGGGGCGGACGAGTAGGCCTGCGAACATTACGAGTGTCAAAGCGACAGCTATTGATCCCCATTGAGTGGCAATACTCCTGTGAACCGATGCTCTGCGAGCATCCAGGTATTCTTCCATGTTCATTGGAGGTTTCTTTGCCATTGGACTCACCGGTCGGAAACAGTTGGGCGCCTGCTGCAAACAGCTGTGGTTTCCATCTTGTTAGAGTGACACTTCAGAAACCTCTCTGCGATGGAAAAGTAGGCATCCTATGAGTAACAGTATCCCTGTCTTGATGAATACGAGTTTTCCTATTCCCAATAAGACCCACATGAGGGGGACATTGCGGCCATCGACTAGGTTCTCTATACCATTGAATTGGGAAAAATCTGGAATAAGGAAATAAGATGCTGCAAAGACGTTGTCAATCGCTGTCTGAAGCAGCATCGGCACACCTTCATCGTAGAGCCAATCGGCTGAGTCGCTTATGAAGCCTCTCATCGCGGCCAGGGTGTAAACGACCAGAGATGCCAGGGCAGCGACGGGAAAGGAGACTACCGTTGCCGCAGAGACCGCGAAGGCGGCAAGGAATGCCAATCTGCACATAACCAACAACAGTGTTCGAACCAGATTAGACCAAAACGAACTGACGGAGAATAGTACTTGGATTGAATCATCGCCTTCGAAGATAACGGTGGCGGGGTGCTGCATTGCTCCTTCTGGAACGGAAGGATCAACATTAAGAAAGGTAACGAGCAGTGTGTTGTCCTCTGCCACCGCATCGGCCGGCACCGTCAATGTATGGCGCCTATCGATTACATCTCGCCGATTGAAATGGTATAGCTCCGTATCCTTCTGGCGGTTTCCCACATACCACTGGCACTGGAGGATTTCATTTGGGGGGTAATTGGCTACGCGGCTCTCATAGCGAATTTGTATCGTTGCGTCAGGAGACGAGCGGTCACATCTCACATCTTCGAACTCGAATTGGCGCATTTCCAGCGGCCAGACCGATCGCCATCTCTTTTGCAGATAGTCGAGCAGACGGAATTTCTCCTTAGCTTCATCGAAGTCCTCGATATTCGCGTAGACCCCCTCAGTTATGTTCTTTTCGAATTGGGCGTCTGCCACTGCGGTGAAGTCGGGCAGGATAAACTTCGAGGCATGCCTGGCCTGTAGGATTTGCGTGTTCAGTTTGTGTTTGTCGAACTCATCACGCGGCTCGCGGGAGGCGATGTACATGGTCATGCCATAGATGATGATGCCGGAAAACAGCAACAACACGCCATCCAGGATGATGATACCCAGCCATTTTCCCAGAACGTACTGCGACCTACCGAGTGGCTTGGTCATCAGCGTCAAGATCTGTTTGCCGACGATCTCTGAGGAAAGCGTCCATGCCAAGAACACGGTGAGACAGGACAGAAGGAACGAAACAGCTCCTATGGAGTAAGCTAGAAACGATTGTACAGCTCCACTTACCGACGCATCGCCTTCGGCAGCAAAAGGTAGGCCCAACGTGAGGACACCGAGGAGTACAATGAAGAACAGAGCGATCTTCATTCTCATGCTTGCTGCCACGGTGTGCCTGGCTATTGCCCAAATACCGCCCATGCTACTTATCCTTGTCGGTCTTCTTATCGATGTTTTGTAGCAGGCTATCGATTATGTTGCGGTCAGCGTCTATTGCCTTGGGCATGCTATCTGGCGACTCCTCCACATCCGGTTCGGTGGATGCCGGCGGTGACACGATTGGTCGTTCCTCCTTCTGGCCGAGAAGCTGTTCAACTACTTGCTCCGCGGCTGAAGGTTCCCTTGGTTGCGGCTTTGCTACTTCCAGTGGTTTGGAAACCTCTTCCTTGTTTGATGCATCCAGGAGTGATTTAATGATTTGCTCTGATGAGCTCGTAGCTGCTCCAAGGAACTCGGGAATCGCTCCCGCCTGGCCCACGCCTGAAGTAGCCACTTTTGCCGATTGAGCATCGCGAACGATTCTCAGGAACAGGTTCTCCAATCGGCCGCGTGGAACTGACACGTCGATCGACTTCGCTTCTTTCTCATGAATGACTTCACGTATCCTTTCAATCGTTTCAGGCGAAAGAGCGTCGGCGGTAATCTGTGTTTTCTCGGTGTCAGCAAGGAGGTCGCCGATTTCTCCTTCAGCTCGCTGCTGTCCACCGTAGAGGATGCAGACGCGGTCACAGACGTCTTCAACATCAGCAAGGAGGTGGCTGGAAAGGAGTATTGTTTTTCCCATGTCGCCCAGTTGCCTAATGACGTCCTTGATCTGTTTTGTTCCGATAGGATCAAGTCCTGATGTTGGTTCGTCAAGGATGAGAAACTCCGGGTCATTGATGAGCGCTTGAGCGAGACCAATCCTCCGGGCCATTCCTTTAGAGTATTCACCTATTCGTCGTCTTGCTTCATGCTGCAGGCCGACCATTTCCAATAGCATATCGATGCGATCGTTGCGCACTCGTGAGTGCTGCCGGAAAAGCCGGCCATAGAAATCAAGTGTCTCTCTTGCATTTAGAAATTGATAGAGATAGGACTCCTCGGGCAAGTAGCCTATTCGATGTTTGATGGCAACGTCGGCAGGTGGCCTCCCAAAAACAGAGATGCGTCCTCGTGTGGGATGTAGCAGGCCTAGCAGAAGTTTAATCGTTGTGCTTTTGCCGGAACCGTTAGGCCCCAGCAATCCGAACACTTCTCCTGGGCGGATCTCAAGATTCAGGCTCTTCAGGGCCTCGACTCTCGGGCGGCGCCAGAAGTCCTTGAACACCTTGCTTAACCCAACAGTTTGTACAACTGGAAGCGTGTCGTTTTGCATTTCTTGTGTTTGCTCGGGCTAGACCAAGCGTTTCCCACTGATTGAGGGAGCAAGCTTGACGTTGGCTCTCACACTGAGTCTACGGAACCATATGGACTTTCCCGGGAAGCTCGAACTCGTGCTCCTCAGCTTCTTTTTGGAGTTTCTTTCTCTCGTCAATTCGTCTTTGTTCAGGATCGGGGCCGATTTTGATCCGGATTTCGTCTGCCATAGGTGAGATCATATGTTTCTTCACGCCGTCATAAGTCAAGACTTGCTGACGAGTTTTTTCCCACATGCGGTGTAGGAAAAGTTCTCGAGCATTGAGGAACTCATCCAGGCTGGCGTGATATTCCTCAACTTCTCCTTTGACCTGCTGAACTACCTGTGTGTAGAAACCTCTTGCGTTTTTGATGGCACGTCCGGCGGCTCCGGCCACCTTGTTGTCGAGAAGGTTGTCGATATTGGCTCTCACTTGCAGTAGTGTTTCTTCGTTGCCAGCTGCTTCGGCGGCATCATGCTCGTCCAGCAGAGCGATCAACTCTTCATATGCCGGACCGGCTGCTTCGTTGAGAATGTCAGTCCTTCTTTGCTCTGCTGTGCGGATTTCTTTCTGTTTGATGTTTTCGGCCCTGGTTACCGCGTCGAAGGCGGAGATGGTTTGACCCGGTACCGATGATCTAGGAATATCCAAAGCTACAACTACTAATCCTGTACCAAGTTCTTCCAGACTCTCGTTGAGCTTGCTCTTGACCTCCATAGCGATGTCAGCTGTCTTTCCGCGAGTGACCTCTTCAGCGGAGTACTTGGAGATGACGGATATGGCCGCCCAATCCAGCAGGTCAGACAGAAGCGTCTCAGTCTTCTCAGTTTTGGAGTCAGCCACGTTTAGGATGTAGTTGCGAAGATCATTAACGCGGTAGGTTATGTCCCACTGAATGTGCACCATGCCACGGTCTGCTGTGAGCAAAGAACCATCAATGGTCGGGTTAAGGCCCCCAGCTCCCTTGATTTTGCCGAGCGACTCTGCCTGTTGATCCTTCTTTACGTGGGGCCAGTGGTCCATGCACATGAACTTGTTGCTTTTCTTGGCCGGAAACCTCAACGTATCATCAATTGGATAGGGAAAAGCTTTTGAAAGGCCGGGGTCGCGGACATCGGGCATTAACTTGCCGAAGCGTAGCACGACCGCCTGCTCATGTTCGTCAATGCACTGAATACCGCTTAGGCAGTACATGACAACGAGGACAAACATGATGAACTTGAGAATGTTGAAGCTCGCACGGAGGGCGTCCGCCAGTGATTGGTTTGCCGCATCAAGCGGGGCGTCTCCTGGTGCGATATGCGGGCTTGATTGGTGATGCTTATGTCCGTGGGCCATCAGATCCTACTTCCTTTTGAACGCATGCGCCAGACGGTTCTACTCTCGAATAGCGACAGGCTTTCTCGACTTTCATGGTTTGGCTGCAGGTGTTTGGAAGTCTTCCACATCCATTAGGCGTTTATCGGGATCAAAGACATTTATCGGCTGGAAGGAGGTATCCATGAATATTTCTGTGCGTGTACGCATGATCTCCTCCAATGCCGCGAGATTGTCAAGGAAGATGCGCAACTCTTGATGTTCAGCGAATTCGCTGTAGATTTTGCCTACTTCGGCAAGCCCCTTGCTCTCGATCATTGACACTTTGCGATCAACAACGGCGCGAATTCTCTCGGCTGCACTCTCCGCTCCGGCGACGATGCGCCGAGCCTCGGCCTTTCCCTCAGACTTGTATCGTTGGGCCTTAATTTCCTGAGAACTCTTCATGGTGGTGAAGACGGCCTCCGTGACACTTTCCGGGAGACTGAGCTGTTTGATGCCGAATAACTTGACCTTGACTCCGAATTGGGCTTCTGCTGTTTCAGCGATCTCAGCCATCATTTCCTGTTCGATCTGGCGCAGTTTGCGGTCAGCTTTATTGGTAGAAACAAAATCGGAGAAATCATGTCGCCCAATGACGGCTTTCTTGACTGTTCTAACACGGCTTCGCAGAGCGTCTTCACCTGCCTCGACCGTCAAGTAGGATGTGTGGAACTTATACGGATCACTTATCGTCCACAGTGTGAACGTGGTGAGGATGATCTGCTTACTGTCCAGCGTAGGCGTTTCCTCGATACGATCATCAAGTTGGCGAAGACGTGTGTCGTATTTCTCAGCGCTTTGTATGGGCCACGGCCACTTGAAGTGCAAACCGGAGAAGAACCTTTTGTCGTTCTCGTCTACTCGTATGGGCGTTTCCTGCGCTTTGCCAAAAGTCTTGATAATGGCAACTTCAGTGGAACGCACCTGAAAGGTGAATAGATACATAGCCAGAACGGCAACAAGGACTATGGTGGCGATGATGGGTGGTATGCTCTTCATGTACGATGCTCTCCGCGGCAATCAAAGGAGCCCTCAACAAGCTACTATTTTTGAGGTTCCGCAAGTTCGATAGTGCCTTTTTCTTCTTTCTCGTATTCAATGATGATTCTCTTGTTCGGGTCCGCCACCACAATGTACTTGCGGACATCAACAAGCGATCTTTTCAGTACGTCAAGGTATTTGCGAATCTTGTAGAGGCTGGGTGCTGCGCTGTAAGCCACTACTTCTGCATTGAACAAGGTGAGTGAACGCCGTGCTTTTGTGAGGTCCGCTTGCACCTCAGCTTGAACCTCCGCTAAGCGCGCCGCAGCTTCTCCCCCTGTTGGTGGAATGGTGTCATCCGCGTTGCCGAGCAGTAGTTCGTTTACTCTTTGGTCGGCGACGACGAGTTCCTCGTTGCCAATGTTGGGATCCTGCGCGATCAGATCTCGTTTGACGATTGCTTGGTCAAGCAGAAGTGCTCTGTGTCTACTTCCTGCCATGGCAGTAAGAAGCACCTCGGCCGCGCTGCGAGCTTGCTCAATCAGGGCATCTTTCTCTCGCTCAGCTTTGACAACGTCTTGGAATGACTTCGCAACGTCGGGCGTTGGGTGCGATTCCTGCAGGCCGACATAGAGTATTTCAACGCCGAGGTTCTGGCTATCCATCTGCTGTTGTAGGATCTTTCGTAAAGCTTCGTTTATTTCGGTCTGTCCTGGTCCCAGGAACTTATCGACGTCCACGCTGGCGGCGTAGTCTGTCAGAACTTGATAAGCAGTGGCTTCTACCAGCCGTTCGGGGTCAGTGTATTCGTAGATATATGAATGGATGTCTCTCACTCTGTATTGCACTTCGACGGAGATCATGAGGAGTCCGACGGCGACGGCCTTGGCATCTCTCTTGATGCTTTGGTCTTCCATCTCACTTGTTTCAGCCAGGCTCAGGTTGGTTAACTCAGGGCTGGCGACAACAAGCAGCATCTCCGAACTGAAGTCGTGTTTCTTGCCCCACACGACGGGTTTCAAACGCTTTCGCCCCTCGAAGGTTTCCCACTGTTCAGCTTCTTTGGGCGTATTACCTATGGTCAACATCCGAGTTTGTTTGACGCGGCTACGATAGGCAATGTCGATTGGCCAAGGGGCCTTGAGGTAAAGTCCAGGTGTAAGGGCGTTGCCTGTATGGTTCAACCGCTTCCCGAATCTCTCAAGCACAACTTCCTCATCGGCGTCGACGATTAGAACGCAGGAGAGGGCAAAGAGAGTGAGCATGCCGAAAGCAAGCATCGGTAGGGCCGCTCGCTTCAGTAATTGATAAAACCATGTGGAGCTCACCTCGAATCCGAACTGATAATTGATTGCATCAGCAATCGAACGGGCGATACCACCCGGCTCAGTTATCAGGGCAAGCGCGCGACTATCAAAGGCAGGACGGCTTTCTCGGCCAGCTTCTCTTGGGCGATAGAAGTCGAGCACGAAGTTGAGCACAAACTCGATGCCGACTACAAACATTGCGATACGTATGACATACGCAGCGATCGCTTCCGGATTGGGCAAATCAGTGCCCTGCAGGCCTATAGCGATTACGGTGATTAGACATGCTATCGCGTTTCCGGCCAGGAAGCTTGCACCGGAACGGAGCATGCGCCAACCAGGCATTCGGGCCATCCCAGCTGTATAGCGGGAGAAGAGGAAGGACAGGAATCCGACGCCGCCGACGAACGCCATTATTCGCCCGGCTTCTCGACTGAGCTTCCACGAGTCCGCGTCAAGCTGGACCCCGAATTCCCAGGAAAACGCGAAGAAGAATGCCAATACATGATATCCAGCGAGGGCTAGAGCGGCGAAAGGTACTACCCAACGAAGGATCCAACTTAGCCTTCGCTTCTCGATCAAGTACGCTTCGTCTTCGGTGTCGAATATCCCTGATGTTCCATCAGCAAGATGTGCTCGCTTGAGTTCCTCGGACTCCAGTCTCTCTTGGGCGGTGCGCCGTCTTTGAGCATAGACCAATGCTATGACTGGCCAAATGACGACACCGCCGAGCATCCACACTGCGACAGCCATGGCCGCGTCTGATTCGTACACCTTTGCGACAATCAGTAGGAGAATCGAAAAGGATGCTTGGAAAAGGAAACCTACAGTGCCCGCTAATTGCGCACGCCGATCTTTTGAGGTTGATGACTCGATCATGGGTTCCGGTCGTTTTTCACGCAGAAGGAGATTCGAACAAACATCGTCACCCAGGCGTTGTATCGTCGTTGATACTTGCCAGAGAAGCGACGGAGCTTACAATATTCAAACCCAGTTGCCAAGTATTCACAGTATCATGAACCTCAGAAGGTTAGAACCCGCCGGGATCCTATAGAGGCCTCAAGTGCTAACGAAGCTATTTGCCATCGCAGCCAACACATTCGTTGAGACAATACGACAGCCGATTTACGGGGTCGTAGTGGGGACTACTCTACTGCTGATGATCCTCAATGTTGGGTTAGCCGCCTTCACTCTAGATGATGACGATAGACTTCTGGCTGAGCTAGGGCTTTCTACGTTGCTTCTGAGCGGTTTGTTCTTGTCTTCTTTTTGTGCGACTTCGGTATTGACCCGGGAGATAGAGAACAAGACGGTGTTGACAGTCATTAGCAAGCCGGTGGGGAGGATCACCTTTCTTGCTGGCAAGTACATGGGGCTATTATCAGCCCTTGCATTGGCGTACTACGTATGCTTCCTGGGATTCTTCTTCGCCATGCAGCACCGGGTGCTTCAAACAAGCGCTGATCCTTGGCACTTTCCTGTCCTCGTCTTTGGCTTTGGATCTGTTCTTGCCTCCTGTACGTATGCCGGTTTACGTAACTACCTGACAGGCAAGGAGTTTATGACAACCGTGCTGGCCGTTGGCACTCCGCTGATGACTCTTGCTGCGATAGGAACATGCTTCTTCAAAAGGGAGTGGGAGCTGCAACGTTTCCTGGAAGGGTTGCCAAGTAGCGGCATGTTTGGCGCTGCCTTCCTGATCTTTTGCGCAGTGGTGGTACTTGCAGCGATTGCTCTTGCGGTATCGTCGCGGTTGGGTCAGGTAATGACCTTACTAGTGTGCATTGGCGTGCTTCTCATGGGGTTAACAACGGACTACGTTCTCAGCGATGTTGCCCAGTCTTCGTGGCTAGCCAAGGTTCTGTACAATCACATTCCCAACTTCAGCGTCTTCTGGGTGGTAGAAGCGCTCAATGCAGGTAGCGAGATTCCGCTTGGTTATTTTGCGGCGTGCGCTGCTTACTCCTGCCTTCTTGCATTGGCGGCTCTTCTGGTCGGCACAGCGCTGTTTCAGCAGCGGGAAGTCGGCTGAGGTTCTTCTCTTTGTAGGTTGAGCGCACGAAGTGCTCAATGTCGGGCTGCTAGCCAATACCGATCTTGCCGATGGACGCGTTCGGTTGTTGCGCGTTCACGGAAGAGATGGAATCGTTTGAGCCGAGCCCGATGGTTGCGTCAAGTCTTGTGTACGAGTTCACGTGGATTTTCATAAGCAGCTTCTTGTATGTTGGATTCCTGTTGTTGCGTGCCCGAAGCGTACTGTGTGGGCAGCTAGGCCTTAAGTGACGTAGATGCAACAGGGGCAAGCACTGTAGGGGCTGACACCCGGTTTTTTCCAGTAGATTCTCGTCGTTTGACGCTACGCTCGGACGAACAGCGGTATACAATCCGGGTTGGTGAGAACAACGGGCTTGCGCTCCTGATTTGCAGACGCACTTTCGCAGTGACAGCGGAGCCGGTATGGCGAATGAAGCTGGACGCCGTTGTCAAAACCTACTGCTACTTTAGTCTATTGCTGGGCAGTCGTGTGTCTCCACTACAGGGAGTGTATTGGGGCGAGGTTGCTGATGGTAGTTATTGCTGCTTCAAAACGACGAATCGTGCTGGTGGTAATCGCTATGTGCGTGTTGCCAATGGTGATGTATAGCGAGCAAACCAGCGCAGGTCACCGCCCTGCAAACGTGCATGTGTATCTGCGAGAAGAGGTAGAGCGAACGATTGCCAACTTGCGTGAACTTAGTGATTTCGCTGGCGCCAAGGAGCGGATAGACCGAGCATTCGATACGTGCATAGGCTTTGTGCGAAGGCGAAACCCGGGAGTATACAGTGACGTCGTGTTTGCTAGACGACTTATTGGGCAGCTCGGAGCATTAGATGACAAGTTGCTGGCGATGGATTTGCTGGTTTATTTAAACGAGAACCGTGGCCTGGGTGAGTCTCTGGTATTTGCGGTGAAGCCGAAGGAGGAGAATCTCAACGAGGTCTACGGTCTGTTGGATCGTCTTCGGCGGGCGCGGCCTGACAAGGTTCCGGAATACGCAACATTGGCCGCAGCGATATGTCTGGTACACGACAAGCCTCTCGTTCGGCGAGTGAATGAGAATCATGCAGAGGCTGAGGATCCGCTAGTGCTGTTCGACTACTTCGTGAAGCACGAAAGTCAAATGCTTTTTGGTATTCGCAATGTGCCGGCCGAGCTGTTGGTCTATGTGGTTGATGCTGCTGCGCCTGTGCAGGAACTGGAGTGGGCACTGAAAGTTTATGGCGGCGATCGTGAAGTTGGCATGCGTTTCTTTGACGTGCCGTATGACCATGATTACTTGCGACTGGGCACAAAGAAGAAAGTAAACGTGGCGGGCTGGAGTTTGCCCAATATCAGGGCGTTTGGCGGAGTTTGTGCCGATCAGGCGTATTTTGCGAGCACCGTTGGCAAGGCGATCGGTGTGCCGACTGCTATTGCTGGTGGACGAGCTAGTGTCATGGGGCATGCGTGGGTAGGTTTTATTCAATCAACTGGCAAGCGAGCCGCATGGAATTTCAATATTGGGAGATATTCATCATACCAGGGTGTGCGAGGTGCGGTAATGGATCCGCAGACAAGGAGGCAGGTTCCCGACAGTTATGTTTCATTGTTGGCGCGGTATGTTGTGCTGCAACGAAGCAAGCGATACCAAGCCGTTGCTCTTGTCGATGCAGCTGAACGGTTGCTGATGGCGGATGAGGAGCAACTGCGGGAGTATTGGGACGCGGAACGAGGTATTTCACCGTGGAGCTTTCTGCGGAGGAAATCACTGCAAGATGAAGGATTGAGGCTCTTGGAGGAGGGGCTGAAGATATGCCCGGCTTACGCAGCTGGTTGGTTAGTGGTGAGGGATCTTGCGGAAAGGGGAAGATTAGACTTGGCCGGCAAGGAGTACTGGGCCAGGGCGCTGTATCGTTTGTGTGCTAGAGAATACCCTGATTTTTACATGGATGCCTTGGAGCCGATGATTGCAGCGGTTGGTGACGTGAAGAAGAAGGAGCAGTTGTGGGGATCGGCGTTCAATCTATTTTCCGGCAAGCGGCATGATCTGGCAGCTGAGGTGCGAATGGAACAGGCAGCGATGTGGGAGAAGGAGGGGGAGAAGGGCAAGGCATTTGCGTATTATCGAGAAGTTGTGGCCCGATATGCCAACTCTGGTCCTTTTGCCGTAACGGCACTAAAGCAGGCTGAGAGGATATTAGCCGATGCGGGCAAGGAAAGGGAGGTCCTGAGCCTGTATCGGCAGGCGTTTTCCAGTATTCGCAAGCCAGGACGGTTTGCCGAAGGATTCGTTCGACAAAGCAATTGGTACAGGGTAGGAACGATGTTCGCGAATCGCTTGGAAGCCGCGGGTCTGAGGCAGCAGGCTGCGAGGGTTCGCAAGATGCTGGAAGAAGTGGTTGTTCCCAAGGTCGGTGTCGGGCAGCAGGCCGAGCAGTAGTATGACTTGTGGTGAAGTTTGAATAAGACAGTAGCACGGCATTGTCGGTTTGCGTCAATGCCGTGCTATTCGGTGCGCCGGGCATGGCGTGTTGCTTATGGAGTGTGAGTCTCCTGCGGGCCGTGGTGAACGGAACTGCTAGCCGATGGCAACTGCTGCATCGCGAGGTGTAGTGGGAAGGAAGCCGGAGGCAAACGTTGGACTCGACGAACAGGAATCGGATAAAAGGCCGACGCCGCCGGGCAAGGCAGCCGTGGATGCTGACGCCCAATCTTCACCCGGAGGCGACGAAGGTAAATCCGGCGAGGCCCAACGGAAAGCAACGCGTCTTACCCCGGGAGGTCTGTCGGACCGTCCGCAAGGACTACGGTGGCGGCGACGTCATCGGATGATCCGGCAGAAGTCAGCAGAGGTCATAGTAGTCGTACCCCTGTTGCGACGAAGGGCCGAATTCTACGGACAGGAACGAGTATGGACGACTCGTCGACCGACGTAAGGCAGACAATCCCCAAGCGGAACCACGACGCAAGCGGTAACGGCGGAACCGAAGCTGCTGCGCCCGTGGCGTCTCAGTCGGCCGCGGCGGAAGCCAATAACTCGAACCCAACCGACCATCTGATGGAACAGGTTGTGGATCGCCACAACTTGAACCGCGCCTACTTTCGCGTGGTCACCAACAAGGGGTCAGCAGGAGCCGACGGCATGCCCGTCGACGAATTGCTCGACTGGTGCCGCGTGAATGGTCAGGCCCTTCGTACGTCGCTTTTGGACGGGACATACCGCCCGCGCCCGGTCAAGGGAGTAAAGATCCCCAAGCCGGACGGCGGTGAGCGACAGTTGGGTATCCCCACCGTCGTTGATCGCCTCGTGCAACAAGCGATCCTGCAAGTTCTGGATCCCATCCTCGATCCGAAGTTCTCGGATTCGAGCTACGGGTTCCGTCCGGGTCGAGGGGCTCATGATGCCTTGGCGTCGGCCTGCCGATACGTGTCGGAAGGCTACGCCTTCGTGGTGGACCTTGATCTGGAGAAGTTCTTTGACCGCGTGAACCATGACATCCTGATGGCACGTCTCGCTCGTCATGTAAAGGACAAGCGCCTGCTGAAGATCGTGCGGGCGTTCCTGACGACGGGGTTGATGCACAACGGCGTGGTTCGCATCCGCAGCGAAGGAACGCCACAAGGTGGACCACTGAGTCCACTATTGGCAAACCTGATGCTGGATGATCTCGACAAGGAGCTAGAACGGCGTGGCCATCGGTTCGCTCGATACGCCGATGATTGTAACATCTATGTGCAATCGCGGAAGGCGGGCGACCGGGTGATGGCGAGCGTGCGAACGTTCGTCGAGACGAAGCTGAAGTTACGCGTAAATGAGGAGAAATCGGCGGTGGCCCTAGTGAGCGAGCGATCGTTCCTCGGCTACCGCCTCTTTCAACAACGGGACCCTTGGCATATCGCCGAAGAGTGTTCGCCGTTTTAAGGATCGCGTACGCTGGCTGACTCGGCGGAACCGTCCCGGCACCCTTGACGAGAAGATCGGACGGCTCAATAGCTACATCTACGGCTGGGTGGCGTATTACCGATACGGTCGCTCCCGAAGCCTGATGGAGGAACTGGATCAATGGCTCCGGCGCAAGGTTCGGCTTGTCAAACTCAAGCAACTTAAGCGTCGGTATACGATCTTCAAGTTCCTGAAGGCACACGGGGTCAAGGCCTACCAAGCCTGGCTCCTTGCCCTCAGCGGCAAAGGCTGGTGGCGAATGAGCCGTTGTCCTCAGGCCCATCAGGCCATGGGCATCCAATGGTTCAAGGAACAAGGACTGGCGAGTGTGATGGAAAGATGGAAGACGTATCAAACGCCGTAGGAAACCGCCCGGTGCCGAGCAGGCATGCCGGGTGGTGTGAGAGCCGGGGGAGGGCAACTTCCCCCAGCTACTCGATTGTGTTTGCGTGTGTGAACACGCGACGTTCCAGTTGCTATTTCTTCTTGGTGCTTGTTCCTTTCCACTCTCCGAACTTGTTTAGCTTCAGGCTATCGTATTCCGTCCAAGTCCACTCGAGCTTGTTATCGGTTACGAATGTCATGGTTCCCTCTGAAGATGTATCGCCCATGCACCCAGTGGATTTGGCTTTCATGTGCCACGTCTTTGATTTTGGGCAGTACGTGCATGTGCCTTTTCCCACTGATCCAAAGTCATCAAACCACCAGACGCGGAACTTCTTAGTCTTCGTATCGTACTGCCAAACGGAGACGCTGTGCATGGAGCCGACTTCGCCCATGTCGTACATGCCGCGTTCGATCATGATGTTGTCGTTAGCTTCCCATGTGTAGCTCATTGTTCCGGTGCCTTTCAGTGGTTCATCGACACCATGTAGAGTTGCCACTCCTTCTGAGACCCATTCGCCGATGAAGGGGACGAGTCGATCAAGCTCGGCAGGCCGCTCGGGCTTGGCGTTTTTCATCATCTCAAGATCGACTTTCGGGGCGCAGCCTGTGACCGCATGATACGCGGTTGCTGCGATGAGTAGTAGAACGTTCCTTCTTCTTACCATCTGTTGGACCTCCAAATAACTATGGCACAAGTTTCTTATCTGGCCCTGCAAGGCAAAGTGTACATGCTGGTTAGGTTAACAGTGCTTCTCGGTAACGCAACAGGCGACGAGTTGGTGTGGATTGGGTGGTATGAAATACCTGCGCAAACCCCCTGTGTTAGACTGGTGTAAATGGGTTATTGGGGCGGCGGCTCGTGATGATTAAGCCAAGCTGGCCAATTATCGTTGGTCTCAGCGAGAGCCACGAAGGCCTGGGCGAATCTGTATTCTGTGAAGATGAGTACTTGAGTATTTAGGCATTGGTGCAGATAGTCAAGAGCCAGATCGCGGTGGCCCTCCGCTAGAGTACTGATTGCTGCAAGAAAGGTAGTTTCACAACGTGCACCCGGATCTGATCCGGCGGCAGCGATCAGAGTCTGGGCATCTATGCTGTTGCTGAGAAAAAGTAGGGCGTTTGATGGTGCCGACGCCCCTGCTGGAGATGTGTTCGGCATTTGGGAGTTGTTGTTAATGTAGGTTTGAATGGACGCTTCGGCTGCGTCGGGATCGAGAAGGAGTTTCATCACGACGGCAGAGAGAAGCAATCCATTGGCGTTTCCTTTCTGGCGGTCAAGGCTATCGCTGCACACAGAGCGAGCTTGATCGAGTTTTCCGAGCTCAGCAAGTAGAAGCGCCTTTTGGATGGCAAGGGGGCAGTAATTTGGGGCATCCTCGTATACGGGTTGAAGCTGGTTGAGTGCTTCCTCGTGTTTGCCCAATGCATATAGCATTGCCGTCTGCTCATGCATGCGGTAGGGGTGAGGGTCGCGGTGGTACTTCTGGTCTATATCAATGGCCTGTTGAAACGCGTGTGTGGCGGCTTCATAGTCACCTACGTAGCGTAGGTAAATCCCGTTGTAGAGCCACGACGTGGAGTCATCTGCCCGGCGGATCGTCATTGCCCGGGCCATGTCTTCGCGGCACTTTGAGAGCCAATCGTGGGTATGTTGCCGGAGATCTTCGTGGGCTGCAGCATATGCGGCTGCAAACAGCCAGCCTCGGCCGCGGTATGCGTACGATATTGCGTCATTAGGCCTAAACACTACCAGGGCATCCAGGTCGTTGAGCATGGACTCAAGCTGTGATGAGTCAGCTTCTGTAAGGAGTCGCACTCCGCGGTAGTACGCCCGATCGCTGATGGCTGGAGTGAAGTCAGGTTTTACACGAATGGCTTGATTGTACGACTCGATTGCACTGCGGCCGGTTGTTTTGCTTTGGGTCAACCCCAGGAGATACCATGCGAGGGCGGACGGCGGCTCGGTGTTGGAGAGGCTTTGGAGAATACGATTGCTGTTGAAGAAATCGCCTTGCCCGGCGTAGGCGAGGGCGAGGGCGTACTTGGTCTCCACGTTGCCGGCGTCTCGACGGAGAGCACGGTCGAGATGTAATTGAGCGCGGTACGGTTCCCTGTCCAGGAGAGGGATTAGGCCACGATATAGGTGCAGTTTCGCCGTATCGACGCCTAGGCTCTCAGCCTTGTCGAGGAGCCTGTGGGCGCTCTGATCATCACGATCAAAAAGTACCGCCTTGTAAGCGTCATCAAGTAGTCGTTCTCCTTCGACTCGGCGTACCTTGGCGACCAGACCTATGGCTATGCAGGTGAGGAAGACAACGGCAGCAACGGTGGCGACATGCACGCGGTGGCGACGAGCGAACCTGGCCGTCTTTACGAGCAGGGGCGTTCGCCGGGCGAGGATGGGTTCGGCGGAGAGGAACCGTCTGAGATCTTCGGCAATATCAGCAGCATGAGTGTAACGGTCGTCTGGGTCCTTCTGCAGGCATTTTCCTATTATGGTCTCAAGGTCGCGGGGAATAGTTGGGCAAGAAGCTCGCAGCGGGCGGGGTTGAGAGGCTGCTATGCTGTTGAGAACTTTCTCTCGCGATTCACCGTCCACAGCAGGCACGAGGGCGCACATTTCGTACAAACTTGCACCGAGGGAGTAGATATCTGTACGTGAATCCACAACTCGTCCGCTACCAGCTTGTTCCGGTGACATGTACCTGGCGGTACCCACTACGTCGCCTGTGACGGTGATGCTCGCCATGGCGTCCACGCGTGCAAGCCCGAAGTCTGTCACCCAGACGTTGTCATGAGTGTCAAGGAGCAGATTCGAGGGTTTGATGTCGCGATGGAGAATTCCCTGTTTGTGAGCGTACTGCAGAGCTTCGGCGATCTGACGGCCCCAGCGTGCCACTCTTTTGAGATGCGCCTTATCAGGTTTGGCCTCTCGTCTGCGCAACCCCTTAATGTACTGGGATAACGAGCGACCCTCAATGAACTGCATGGCATAGTAGTGTATGCCGTCATGTTCTCCAACGGCGTATACAGGTACGATGTTAGTATGGTGAAGCTTGCCGGCCGTGGCAGCCTCCCGCGCAAAGCGTTCGGTTGCCGTAGCTGATAGGAGAGAGCTGGAGGGCATTACCTTAAGCGCCACTCGGCGTCCCAGCGAGGTCTGAATAGCCTCGTAGACGACTCCCATTCCCCCTCGGGCTATCTCGCGTACGATACGAAACTCCCCCAGTTGGGTTCCTCGATCGAGATTCCCTGCGCGGAGAGTTTTGCTGGTTGCTTCGACGAAATCGAGCGTCTTGAATACACCTTTCAGTGTATCGGCCAAGTGGGGGTGAGCGCGCAAATAGTTCTGCTGGTCCGGCTTCTTGCCAGCCGCTAGTTCCTCCAAATACTCATCCAAGATGTCTTCTAGATTGCCACTCGAATGAGATGATTTCGTGTTGCTCGGGTACGGCGGATTGTTTGGATCAGATTGCATCACCCAACAGCTCCCGAAGCCGGATCAGGGCCCGGACGCAAAGGCTGCGTACGGCCCTTTCTGAGCGATCCATTTTCGCGGCTGTTTCCGATACATTCAACTGGTTGAGGTATCGCAAACGAATAACTTCTCGCTGATCCTCGCCCAATTGGTTCATCGCGTGGTGAAGGCGGGCAATACGGTCTTGGCGGTCGACAGCCATGCTTGGGCTGGTCATGGAGCCTTCAAGTGCCTCCAGGAGTGACACCATTGAGTTGCCGATGTCGGCTGCGCGCACTTCCGGGCCTCTCTTCGTTGTCTGGAATGCTTTGCGATCGACATCGCAGATTCGGTTGATAGCGATCCTTCGGAGCCATGCGAGAAAACTGTCATTGCCGCGGTCGACGAATTTCTCAATGCTGTTTAGGGCGTCGAGGTAGACCTGTTGCATGACGTCCTGCGATTCCAGCCGCTGTCTTAGTTTCTCCCCCAATTCCGCGCGCACAGAATCTAGGAGACGTTGGGAGAAGGCATCAAAAAGTGCAGTGAGCGCCTGCTCATCACGTGCTCTCGCACGCTCTATTAACTCTGCCACTTCTTTCGATTCCACATATTCCATCTTAACGTTTCCGTTTTTTGGATGCATCCCAAATCGCGTCTTAGAGCAGTCCGAAGGCTTTTGGCTGGCCATCCAACTCTAAAGCGGGGCTCACAGCTTGGCGCTTCGCACAATGCAACAGAAACCGGACGTAAGGCTTCCGTTTCTTTCATCGTACGTGATTTCAAACGCGGTTTTTTCTTGTTTCATCGATGAGCGGCGTGCTCCTCGGTGCTGCTGAGGTCCGGATGGGTCTTTCCGGTCGAATGCAGGTTGGTTGATATGCTCGACAAGGCTGGGTGTGTTTGGCATAATTCAAAGCCCTCGCCTTGCCAGCGTTATGAAGTTCCCCATGTTCGCAGTATAGCGACTAGCGTGAATGACACTTGGCAAGCCGTTTGAGTCGGGCGTTCGCTGAAAACAATGTTGCTCGCATATGGCTAAGATCAGAGGCAACCCATATCAGAATGAAGATTGGCAACGCTTGGTTGATCATGTGTGGAACCAGGTATTGCTCGGTGCAGGTTCAGGTATTCTCTTATTAGTTGATCAGGCTGGTATGGTACTGCGCGCAAACAGGGAGGCGGCGATTGCCAGTGGAGTTGCTGAAGAACGGTTGGCAGGGCAATGCGTGTGGGACGTGGTTCCTTGCGGCGAATCTTCGATGCTACGTTCGGCTTGGGGGAACATCGCTGATAGTATGGAACCAGCATCGATTGAGGCGATTACTGGTGAAGAAGCTCTGGCGTACCGGGTTGAGAGAATCCCGGTGGACGAGCATTGTGATGATGTGTTTCTACTTTCCGCCAAAGCCGTTGGATACAGCCCGCGGGAGGAGGTGCGAGGGGGCGATGAACGCTTTCGTGTGCTGTTCACAGATGCCGCAGATGCGATGGCGATTCAAGACCTGGGGCATGGGCGTTTTATTGAAGTGAACGAAGAGGCTATTCGGAGGTGGGGGTACTCTCGGTCGGAACTCTTGGAGATGACGCCGGCAGACTTGGATGCCGTGTGCGACGAGGAGGAGATAGCACGACGAATTGAGAGAATAGCAAAGGAGGGGCAGCTTCGGTTCGAGACGATCCACAGATGCAAGGACGGAACCTTGGTTGATACAGAGGTTGTGGCTCAGATTGTGGAGTATGCAGGTGGAAGTTGTGTGCTGGCTGTTGGTCGCGATATCAGTGATCGCAAGAGGGCGGAAGCATCGCTGCGTGAGAGCGAGCACCGCTATCGCACTCTCTTGCGCATTGCGCCTGACGCAATCTTTGTTGGCGATGCTCAAACGGGAGTGATACTGGACGCCAATTCCCGTGCAGAGGAACTAGTGGGGAGGAAGCGAAGCGAGTTGATCGGTATTCATCAATCGGAATTGCATCCCGCTGATCAAGCTGACCACTACTCGCGATTGTATAGGGAATCGGTCGATAGCCCGGGACGGCGGTTTTTCAACTTATGTGTGCTGCGCGCAGATGGTGAGGAGATTCCAGTGGAGATAAGCTCCGGTGGCTCAGTGCACTTGAGCGGTAAGGATATTCACTTAGCAGTATTCCGAGACATTTCCGAGAGAGTCAGAGCCAGCGAAAAGGCACGTAGATTGGCGGAACAGCTCCGACAATCGCAGAAGCTGGAAGCTCTGGGGCATTTGGCGAGTGGAATAGCGCATGACTTCAACAACTTGCTTACTGCTGTTGTGGGGTATACTCAACACATTCGCAAAGTGGCGGGTGACTTGACTGAAGTTCAGCACGCGGTAGATGGCATTCGAGAGGTTGTGGATCAAGGGGCAGGGATGGCTCGGTCTTTGCTGACGTTTTCCTGCAAGACTCCAGGGCACAAAGTTCCTGTGGAATTGCGCACACTGATGGCCAGAGCCGTCAAGCTGTTGAGACGTATGTTACCCGCGGCAATTGAGATAGAGACGGATCCAGCTGGTAAGTCGCCAGTTTGGGTTTATGCGGACGAGAATCAACTGCAGCAAGTGTTGATGAATCTGGCAGTCAATGCTCGTCGGGCAATCGTGCGGAGAGGCCGTTTGTGGATTAATGTGTCTGAAGTGGGGGAGCAAACTGCGGATGATCTTGGCGGCGAAGCAGAGTTGGATCACCGTCATCTTGCACAGATTGTCGTTGGTGACAATGGGTGCGGCATGACACCAGAAGTAAAGGACCGGATGTTCGACCCTTTTTTTACATCATCGCATGAAGAGGGATGCAGCGGGCTGGGATTGGCGATTGTGCATGGCATAGTGAAGGAGCACAACGGATGGATCGATGTGGAGTCATCTCCGGGAGTGGGCACATCCTTCACTATCACGCTTCCTGCAATGAAACCGGAGACGAGGGAGCAGCACAGCGAGAGTTGCTCCGCGACTGTGAATGTTGTGAGCGGGCTAGCATTAGTCGCTGGTCGAAGTTGGAACATCCGTAGCATGATTTCGACAGTATTGAATGACTGCGGATTCGATATCATGGAGGCAGTTGATGGTCCGTCGATCAATAGGATTATGAGAAAACATTGTTCCGAGCTTAGGTTACTTGTTGTCAATGACGATTTGCTTACTCACGATGACGACGCTGAAATGAACAGGATTGTGGATTCGAGCCTTCTCATTCCGACGATTGTCATGGTTGGTAACTGCGGCAATCCGGCAAGCGTGGAGGCTGCAGACCACGTGGCGATAATCAGAAAGCCATTCATGGTTAGTGAATTGCAGAAACAGGCGGTCAGTTTGGTCGCGAGGTCGAATGGAGGCGCGTGAGTGAATAAGCAGATTACCCTACTACTCGTGGATGATCATACGCTGATGCTGCGGATGCTGAGGGATCGGCTGGAAACGGAAGCCGATATGCACGTAGTGGCGGCTGTTGATAACTCCACCAGAGCTATTTCCGAGGCGAAGCGATTGCAGCCTGATGTTATTATTATGGACATCAATATGCCCGGCGTCGTTTGTTTTGATGCAATTCGTTCTATTAGGTTAATGTCGCCCAATACGCGAACGATATTCTTGAGTGCGTTCTATCACGACAGCTACATAGACCAAGCGTTGTCAGTGGAGGCTGCCGGCTATCTAACAAAGACGGAACCTCCGGAGGTCGTTATTGATGCGATCCGCAATGTTGTTCTTGGACATCGCTGCTTTTCGCCTGATGTACAGGCAAGAATCGTAGTGGAGGAAGATCGTGTACGTTTGGCCAAGCGTGAGAGATCTAGAGTAGCGACTTTGTCAGTGCGTGAGCGTGAGATTATCAATTACATTGCACAGGGGTTTTCGCAGAAAGATATTGCAGAACTGACCCACAGAAGCAGCAAGACGATTCATACGCACTGCAACAACATCATGACCAAGTTGGACATTCATGATCGTGTGGAACTGACTAGGTTTGCGATAAGGGAGGGATTGATCAAGGAGTAGAGGTTCCTTCTGAAGGCACCGTTGCTTGGGCAGTTTGTATGAGATTCGCATGCAAGACTTGCAGGCAGCTGCAGCGAAACCCTCCCCGGCCGCATCAGCCAGGAGAGGGTTTCCTTATATGCGCCTCGTCCTACAGCCCGTAGATCGCTAATATGCCCAATCCGCCGAAGGCGGCACCACTTGGAAGCTGCTCACCTCTCACGCTCCCGACCCAAACAACTGACTTCAACCGGCTTTCCCGTCGGGCACTGACAACTTAAAACGATACTATCAATACAACGAGAGCGTTTCCATAAGTGGAACTACTTAGTCGCGGCGTTAATTTAGGTTAGGTTTACTGGTTGAGAGTGCTATTCCTAGAATGTGTATATCTGGGTTCTTGTCTTTTGATTCTCTATTTTGATATCAGTTATTTTGTGGTGTGTGTCTGTGGTGGTAAAGGATGCGGTTACCGGACTTTGCATGTGTTGAGGGAGGCCGAATCTGCGCCTATTTCAGGCGAATCGTATACTCGACACGCAGTCAGTCGTACTTTTCGTGTGAATCTTGTGGTGCTGACTGGCTGAACCACGGAGTGACCCAATGAAGCGATCGAAGTTCGAGAAGCTGGTATGTGAGACCGGCGATTTGCCAACGTTGCCAACAGTGGCTCAGAATGTGTTGGCAATCATCAATAACGAGGGTGCCAATGCCAATGCGCTTGCCGAGATCATAGAATTCGATCCAGTTATTACATCGCGGGTCGTTAGATTGGCCAACTCCGCCTACTATCGTATGCCGGGAACGGAGGAAGTGGCCGATGTTCATCGCGCCGTAGTAGTTCTTGGGTTTTTGAACATTCGCAACATCGTGGTTTCCACGTGCTTGAAGAGCATTTACACACCTGAGTTCAAAGCCAATCACTTCAGTGCTACCGATTTGTGGGAACACAGTGTAATGGTGGCGGTTATCAGTCGCCTTTTGGCAGCGGAAGTTGCGCCGGAGATTGCTGATGAAGCGTTCATGGCAGGCATCGTTCACGACGTCGGCATGATCGTGGAGTGGAATTTGCTCCCAAGGCAGTTTCCGCAAGTACTCAATCGGTTTCAGGGCACAGGTATTGAGTTTTGTACATGCGAGCGCGAGACTCTCGGGTTTGATCATTGTGAGGCCGGTGCGACTGTGCTGCGTAACTGGAAGATACCCAAGGCCATTCGTGATGCCGTTGCCAGACATCACAGCTTGCGAAAGAGGAAGAGGTCAGGTGATCCACTAGCGGAGATTGTTAATCTGGCAGAGAGGGTGTGCTGTCAACGAGGCAATGGTTTCTTTGACCATATCAGGGATGACCGAGATATTCAGGACGTTCTTGGTGAATTCTACTTATCTGGCATCGATTTTGACGCGATTTTGAGCAAGGTCGACGAAGAGATGGCTAAGGCTAAGGAGATGCTGGCTTTCTAGCTCGCGGCATATTTGTACTCATGACCAGAATACCCATTTCTGTGACCAGACAACGTACGTATACAACACGAAGTTGGTAATACCGTGAGTCACAATTAGAAAGAGCAGACTCTTTTTCCAATAGAAAAGCAGGTTATAGACCATCCAACAAAGGATGCCTACCTCCCACATTGGGTGCTCTGCCGCTGACAGCAATGAGCAGATCAGGAATGATCGCAGAGTGAACGTTGCTAGCGGGACACGGTCGAATCTCCACCAGTCTACGAGGACACGAAGGACAAAACCTCGCCAGAAGATCTCCTCAACGATGGGTACGACAATGGACGCGCCTCCTATTCGCACAATAAGAAAAAACCAAAGAGCTATTCCAGTGCCTAATTGCGTGTAACAATTGAACTGCTGCTCCGCCGGCGCATCGCGACCCAGAATCTGCGTGTATGGGTACCAAGTTTGGGAGGCGAAGAGTTCATGGACCTTTACCCACATGAAGGCGACAGCCACGCCGAATGCTATAGCTGGCAATATGTGTACTTTGCCGAGAGGGGGCCAATACTTCCAGCATACGAGAGATACCGCCAAGGCTCCGAAGGTGCGAAGCGCGTAAAGCCAGAACACATGTTGTGGCCCTTCGAAGAAGCTGCCCAGTGACATCAGAAGCAGGAAGGAGAAGAATGGCGCAATATAAGGCACTTGTGGATGACTGGCCATCCATTCATCAAGAAAGCTTCCACTCTCGTTTGCAGGTGTGGGATGGTTGGTGTTGTCCGCTTGCTTATCTGGCATTTCGAACTTGGCCGGCCATCATGACGCATCAGGTTCTATGGTGACGGTGAGGTTGTACGACCCAAACTGCTCCTGGTAGAGCTCTGCCCGTTCCTTGTGGGTTACAAGAATCAGGGAAATGCCTGTGCGATGAGCCTCCATAGTTTTCTCTTGAGCCATAGCAAGGGAAAGGGAGGTAATCTTGAGAATAGTCAGGACAACGTGTTCGATGTCGTTTACAGGGTCATCATGAAGCAGAACCTTGTATTGCGGCAAATGAGTGACTTTTCTACTGTCCGCAGGCTGTTGTTTGGCATCTGCCTTAGGTAGATGCACTGCCGTTGCACCTTCCCCTGCCGTTGGGAGTTGATGTTCGTTGTGATCTTCGGCCATGGCCGACGTCTCCCGAATCAGAATAGTGGTCAACTGACTGGATTATATCGCAGCACCTCTTCTGAAGCAAAATCGGACGTTTCAACACAGTTCTTTGGCCCAATTCACATGGATCGCCAGCAGCCAGCTTGATGATTGCTTAACCATCCTTTCTGTGTGGCACAAGTGCGTTTTGCTGCTCAGGGTAATCAACCGCAACTACTCTCGAGGCAACAGATTCTTCTCCCGTAAGCCAATCCAGGAAGGTGACGCGGACGTTCAACTCACGTGCGGGCGATGGAAAAGTTTCTCTTGTGAATGGGCATTTGAAGGTGTAGTGATATGTGAGAAGGCCGCCGTACCAGCATTTTCGCAAAGCATCGAAGTCGTCGAACACATATAGCCCGATCTCTCGAGGTGAACCAGGGACGGTAAGGTCAGTCAGCTGAATTGTAAACTGCCCGGCAGCTTTCAGGACATCGCCGTCTGCGTCAAGCGGTCTAATGTAGACGGTCACGCCGTCGTCTCCTGGTTGACCATCGTAGTCAGCACCTCCGCTGCGACTGAGGATCTCGATGCGGCCAACGACAAACAGGTCGTTTAGAGTGATTCCTTCAAGATGTGCCTCCGTGTTTATTCGTCGGCGAAGGGTAGCTATGCGGGCGTCACGATCAGCCAGTTGTTGCGTACACTGATTGAGATCCGCATCAAGTTGGTCAACTCGTTGGTGGAGGGCCTGTATAGTCTTGCTCGGATCATCACAACCGCACGTGAGTATTGCCAGTGTTAGAAGAAGAGCGGTTGTGCAGCGAGTAACTGAAACCTGTGTCGGCGGTGATGCGTACTCGGTGGACATTGTTTGGGCAACCTCCCCGGACTGCCCAGCCTATCTGCAAAGAACTGGGCTCGTATTGGCCAGTGAACATGGTTATCCGCGAATGGAAGGCTAATCGCCACACACGAAGCAATCAAGATGTTTTGAGAATAACCTAACAGATAGCCGCAGCCATTTTTTCGCCTATCATCGCAGGCGATTCTGCTACTGACACTCCTGCGCTTCTTAGGGCTGCGATTTTGCTGGCCGCGGTACCCTCACCGCCACTGATGATCGCACCAGCATGGCCCATGCGTTTGCCCGGTGGCGCAGTCTGTCCGGCAATGAAGCCTACTACCGGTTTGGATACGTTTTTGCTGATGAATTCGGCGGCTGCTTCCTCGTCAGTGCCACCAATCTCGCCTATCATGATTATGCCGTGAGTATCAGGATCGCGCTCGAATAGTTGCAGCAATTCAATGAAGTTGAGTCCCTTCACAGGATCACCGCCTATACCAACACATGTGGTCTGGGAGATGTCGCGTGTAGTGCATTGCCACACTGCCTCATAGGTGAGCGTGCCGCTACGCGAGATGATACCCACGTTTCGGCTTCCGTTCTGCGGCGGACGGTGAATGTATCCGGGCATTATGCCGATCTTGCATTCGCCAGGAGTGATAATTCCTGGACAGTTTGGTCCCACTAGTTTTACGTCGAGGTCGTCCAGATGCTTGCGGACTTTAACCATGTCCAGTGCGGGCACACCTTCGGTTATGAAGACAACGAGCTTGATGCCAGCATCCGCAGCTTCCATTGCGGCATCTGCAGCAAAGGCTGGCGGAACGAAGATCATGGATGCATTGGCACCAGTTGCTTTCACTGCTTCTTCCACTGTGTTGAAGATAGGCAGTCCGTGTTCTGACTTTGTTCCACCCTTGCCCGGCGTAGTTCCGCCGACGAATTGGGTACCGTAGTCAAGGCATTGTCCAGTATGAAATGCCCCGGCCTTGCCGGTAATTCCTTGGCAGATGACTTTGGTGTCACGGTTGACAATGATGCTCATAGTTTGTCCTGTTCTCTGCAATCAATGGCTTCGGATTAGACGTTGCCCGCACTGTGTCTGGCTGTGCGGGAACAAACAGTATGGCTGCTAGCTACTTGGTTGTAAACGGCCGTTGCTGAGCAGGCACACCATATGTTTGCCATTTCAATTGTAGAGAGACTCTTCAGTAATGGCCTTCTTGGATCGCACGAGCTTGACGAATTTGTCGAACAGGCGGTTGGAGTCGTGAGGACCGGGAGCGGCCTCCGGGTGGAATTGTACCGCGGCTACTTGGTGATCGGAGTGGATGAAACCTTCAAGGCTCTGATCATTCAGGTTGGTGTGGGTAACCCGCCCGCCATTCTGCTGGAGCGATGTCGCGTCCACGGCAAAGCCGTGGTTTTGGCTTGTGATCTCCACTTTCTCTGTGCAGTGGTTCATCGCCGGGACATTGGCTCCGTGGTGTCCAAACTTGAGTTTGTACGTCTGAGCACCAATGGCGAGCGCCAACATCTGATGACCAAGGCAGATGCCCAGCAAAGGTATGGCACCAAGCAGTTTCCGGAGGGTCTCAACAGTCTTTCCCACTGCGGCCGGATCACCCGGACCATTGCTTACGACCACACCGTTGGGAGCCAAGTCCTTTATTTCGGCGGCACTGCGAGTGGTCGGCACAACGGTTATCTGACATCCCGCACTGGCCAAGTGTCGCAGTATGCTATGTTTTGCACCGCAATCGATCACAACGATTCGGCAATCAGCGGTCGGTGAAGCGTTTTGCTCGTGGGAACCTGCGAAATCGCTAAGCGGTTCCGTCCACTCTGAGTTCGATGTTGGGACCACATGTGAAACCAAGTTAGCTCCTGCCATTGCATTGCATGATAGAGCCATTCGAACCAGTTCCAAAGGATCGCCGATTTCCGTGGACAGAACCCCCCGAAGAGCGCCATGGATACGAACTCGCCGAGTCAACGCCCGAGTGTCGACGCCAGTCAGACCGATGATACCTTTGCTTATCATGAAGTCACATAACGACGAGCGGGAACGATAGTTGCTTGGACGCGCGGGCATCTCCTTGATGACCATACCTGAGAGGCGAGTGTGATTCGATTCCCAATCGTCGGGATTGATTCCGTAGTTGCCGATCATTGGGAATGTCATTGTGACTATTTGGCCATAATACGAAGGATCCGTGAGGATTTCCTGGTAACCGGTCATAGAGGTGTTGAAGACGACTTCACCTGAAACGGTGCCTGTTGCACCGAACGCGTTTCCGGAAAAGATGCCTCCGTCTTCCAGAGCAAGCCGCGCATTCATGTTAGCCCTCCGTGGTGCACGTAATCTTGCAACGCTCTGGCATCCATATCGCCGGACATTAGGGCTCGAATGGCACCGACCGCGGCCTTTGCTCCAGCCAGTGTTGTTATTAAGGGGATTTGCCGTTGGATGGAGGCGGCGCGCCAGCGGCCCTCTTCCGAGGCGCTGCCACTGTGAATGGGTGTGTTTATGAGTAGATCCAGATCGCCGTCTTGAATCATATCCAGCAAAAAGGGGTGTCCTTGCCCATCATGCTTGGAGACAACTGACGAAGTTATCCCATGTTCCGCAAGCGTCGTGTGGGTTCCGATTGTGGAGAAGATCTTGAAGCCCATCTCACTCAATTCTCGGGCGACTGAGACTACGCGAGGCTTGTCCGGGTCACATACACTTACGAGCACATTACCACTGGTGGGGAGCTTGACTCCGGAAGCAAGCAAAGCTTTGGCAAAGGCCAAAGGATAGGAGGCGTCTATACCCATTACTTCGCCTGTGCTGTGCATTTCAGGCCCTAAAACGCAGTCTACGCCGCGGAACTTGCTGAATGGGAACACTGGTGCCTTGACGGAGAAATGGCGGGGAGTATGAGCGTCCTTAATGCCAGCTTCGGTGAGCGCCTCATCCATGGACTGCCCAAGCATCACTTTTGTGGCGATAGCCGCCCACGGTACGCCCATGGCTTTGCTTGCAAAGGGCACTGTTCGTGATGCTCTTGGGTTTACCTCTATAACGTATACTACGCGACCTTGTACCGCGAATTGAACATTGATCAGGCCGCACACACTCAATCGCTTGGCCAGCAGTTTAACTTGGTGCTTGATTTCGTCGATCAGTGCGGGTGAAAGCGAATAAGGCGGTAGAGTGCAACAACTATCCCCACTGTGGATACCTGCTTCTTCAATGTGTTCCATTATTCCGCAAATATCACAGCGGGCTTCCGCGGGATCTTTTCCAGGATAGCCATAGTCGCTAATGGCATCGACATCGACTTCCACCGCGTCAAGCAAGAATTTGTCAACAAGGATCGGATGCCGCTCATCGACGCCCCCTTCACGGTCTGTTGCGGAAATGGCGCTGTCAAAGTACCGCACGAGGTCGGCCGAGTTGTTACATATTTGCATTCCTCTTCCGCCGAGGACGTAGGACGGCCGAACTAGTATGGGGTAGCCGATTTCCTCTGCGACTTCAACCGCTTGAGCTTTGGAAAAAGCTATTCCATTTGGCGGTTGACGCAACCCCAATTCTTGAATGATTTTCTGAAAGTGATCTCGATCCTCTGCAAAGTGAATGTTCAGAGGAGATGTCCCGAGTATCGGTACACCGGCATCGGCCAGCCCTTGTGCAAGATTAAGGGGCGTTTGACCTCCAAACTGCACAATAACTCCACGGACATTTCCTCCGGAGTTGTTTCCTGAGGCAGTGCGAAACGGTCCTCCGTTCAGGCGCCGGCAGATATTGAGCACATCCTCATGTGTGAGCGGCTCAAAGAAGAGGAGGTCACTCATGTCATAGTCTGTACTGACTGTCTCCGGATTGGAGTTGACCATTACGGTTTCGTATCCCAGAGCACGGGCAGCCTGCACCGCATGTACGCAACAATAGTCGAACTCGATACCCTGTCCTATACGGTTGGGGCCTCCGCCAAGTACGATTACCTTGGGTTTATCCGATATCTGTAGTTCGCAATCATAGGATTCGACCAACACGTGGCTGTCGTCCAATACTTGGTAACGGTGTGGTGACTCAACGCTCAACTTGCGAACGATTTCTGCAATGCCATTATGATCACCCCTATTGTGTTCACGCAACTCTGCGACCACTTCCGGATTTCTGATGATTTGGCCAACGACGCGTTCATGTGTGGAGTAGTAGTAGGGCGTATATGCCTCGAATTCAGCAGCACAGGTGTCAACCAGCTTGTATTTCGCGCGATCGAGATGATCTCGCAGACTCTGCAGTGTTCCTTCGTCCACGCGCCAAGCGCTACGTAACTGCGTGTCGCTGTACCCGAGCTCTTTGGCACGCAAATAGACATCGGCAATATCTGAAGTGATCCTCAAACGGCTTCCATTGCCCACTTGCACGGCGAGTAGTTCCTCCTCGAACTGCACCAACTGCCTAAGTTGATCGAGGAACCAGCAGTCTATACCTGTTGCCTGACAGATTCGCTCGGCTGACCATCCCAGCTTGAGGGCGTAGCGAATGTAGTAGGGTCTTCCCTGGCAGGGCTGAGAGAGCTTATTCGTAAGGATTTCGTCAGACACGGGCCAGGCTGAAGACGCTTCTTCTGCTGTGTCCGCAGGAGCCTCGCTGAGGCTGCTGCCAACGACGAGTTGTCCGAGTGGCATTGACTCCTGCCCGAATGCATCAAACCAAACTTCTCCCTCAACAGATGGGCCTGCGATGTCCAGCGAATCATACCATTTGTCGTGGGGGTGCAGGCCATAGCCGGGCCTTTTGATCTCCATGGAACGGATGCATTTTTGAAACGCCTCCTTGAAAGTTCGCCCCAGTGCCATGGCTTCTCCGACCGATTTCATCGCTGTAGTGAGCGTTTCATCTGCATCAGGGAATTTCTCAAAGGCAAACCGCGGCATTTTAACAACGCAGTAGTCAATTGACGGTTCAAAACATGCAGGAGTTTCGCGAGTTATGTCGTTGCGGATTTCATCAAGTGTATAGCCGATGGCTAGCTTCGTTGCTATCTTGGCGATGGGGAATCCCGTGGCTTTCGATGCGAGGGCGGATGAACGTGATACGCGTGGGTTCATCTCGATGACTACTTGGCGTCCGGTTTTTGGGTTGACAGCGAATTGTACGTTTGCCCCTCCGGTCTCAACTCCCACGCTGCGCATGACCTTGATAGCTGTGTCACGCATGTGCTGATACTCTCGGTCGCTCAGAGTCATCGCGGGCGCAACGGTTATGGAATCACCTGTGTGGACGCCCATGGGGTCGAGATTCTCGATCGAACAAACCACGACGACGTTATCACGTCGGTCGCGCATCATCTCGAACTCGAATTCCTTCCATCCGGTGAGATCTTCCTCGATTAGTATTTCGCCAATCCTTGATTGAGCCAAACCATCTGCAACCAGACTGTTGAATTGTGCCAAGTTGGCGGCCATTCCTCCACCACTGCCACCCAGCGTGTAGGCTGGTCTGATGCACACCGGTAGCCCTATTTGCTTTAGAACCGTTGCAGCTTCTTCCGGCGCCCGCGCGACGTCTGAGCGCGGGATGTCAATACCTGCAGCGATCATCGCCTGCTTAAAAGCTAGGCGGTCCTCAGCTCGGTTGATTACCTCCTTGTCGGCGCCTATTAGTCTTACTCCGTGCCGATCGAGGATTCCAAGTTCCGCTGCCTCCATAGCACAATTGAGTCCCGTCTGGCCGCCCAATGTAGGTAGAATCACGTCGATGGGCCTGCATCGCTTGGTTTCGGCAATCAGTATTTTCTCGATCACTGCCGGCGTAATCGGTTCAATGTAGGTGCGATTCGCGACATCGGGATCGGTCATGATAGTCGCGGGGTTGCTATTAAGGAGCACAACCTCAACACCGTCCTGTCTCAACGCTCTGCAAGCTTGGGTTCCCGAGTAGTCGAACTCGCACCCTTGACCAATCACGATCGGACCGCTGCCGATTATCAGAACCCTGTTGATCGTTTTGTCTCTTGGCATTTACTCAGGCTAGGACAGAATCGAATTCGGAACATCCCACGTAGACAACACCCACCCACAATATTACATGATAACACATTCTGCGCAGTTGGATATGGCTGCGGACGTGGCAACCTTCGGTTGCTCCAGGGTCTGTGGAGGATATAATTAGCCAGCTACCTAATTTACTCTTGTTCGGTGAGGATCCAGTTCTTATGTGGGCCAATCAGTTGCTATTGGAGTCGTGGAACATCCTCTGCGAATCGGCCCTGTTCATTCTAACGGGGTTCTTTATTGCGGGCATTCTGCATACCTTAATGGGCAAAGGAGAATGGGTTAAGTGGCTCAAAGGGTTTGGAGCACGCTCAGTGATCCTGGCTTCTGCCGTTGGATTGCCTTTGCCGTTGTGCTCATGTGGAGTCCTGCCGGCAGCTGTATCTCTGAAGAAGCGAGGGGCAAGTAACGGGGCAGTTCTTTCCTTCCTGATATCCACACCGGAGACAAGTGTTCAGTCAGTGCTCCTAACGTACTCACTTCTGGGGCCTGTCATGGCTATCTTTAGACCGGTTGCGGCCATGGTAACTGCCTTGCTCACTGGCTTGGTGGAGAACTTGCTGGCGGCATCGGATACTGCAGAGCCTGACCAGGGCTGTTCGCAGGCTTTGTCCTGTTGTGGATTCTCTCCCGAGCAAGAAGCAGAACCTCGCAGCGAAGAGGCCACGTTTGCTGCAGGGTTGCAGCACGCGTTTGTAGACATTTTTGATGCAGTAGTAGGATGGCTTCTGCTGGGCATTGCAGTTGCAGCGGCTATCCAGGTTGTTGTTCCTGATTTTGTGATCGAGGCAGCTTTCGGAAATCCACTTCAGGCTATGCTGCTCATGCTGGTAATCGGCGTTCCATTGTACGTGTGTGCGGAATCGTCCACGCCGATAGCCGCTGCTCTCATCGCCCATGGGATGAGCCCCGGAGCTGCACTTGTTTTTTTGCTGGCGGGCCCTGCTACCAATATCGGTGCGGTTGGTTTGTTAAGTAGGCAATTGGGGCGACGTACTGTTGTTGTGTACCTTGCTGGGATAGCAGTGCTGTCTTTGGCCATGGGGTTGACGCTGGATTGGTTCCTCTCGTCCAGGTCCATAAGCTTGAGTGAGCGAGCGTTAGTCGAGCCCTTCATACCTTACTGGCTAAAAGTGGCAGGGGCTTGTCTTCTACTTCTTCTGTCAGCCATTTCGATTTGGCGAGCAAACCAAATCGACCGAGTTCTTGGCGTGATCAATCGGATTTGTCCCTTCTCGATTACTCGCCGGAGTGCCTCTGTTGGTTTGATTGTCTTTTTAGTTTTAGGGTATGCGGGAAGTGGTTTTTTCATTATCCAACCCGGACAAGTAGGTATGGTTAAGCGGTTTGGGCGCGTAACTCGGGCGGATGTTGGTCCGGGCCTTCATTACTGTTTTCCATATCCTGTCTGCGAGGTTGATATAATAAGCACGAGGACGGTTTTCAGGACTGAGCTTGATTATGTGCAGGCGGAAGGCGATGAGCGGACGGAAGAGGACACAGAGTATTGGGTCTTGCTTGGTGACGAAAACATCGCTCGGATTACGAGCGCCATTCACTGGCGAATGAAGCCGGGCAATACCAAGGAGTTCGCCTACGGATGCAACGGTCGAGATCGATTGGTACGCAATTCTGTGCGTGGCGCAATTCGTACTGTTTTCAGTAACGCCAATATCGAAACAGCGCTTACGGTGGACCAACCAATGCTGGCGGAAATGATCCACAGCGAAGCGCAGACGTTATTGAATAAGTGTCAGTGTGGCCTGGAGATAGTATCTTTCAATTTTAGAGATCTGCACGCTCCACCAGAAGTGCACGAGGCGTTTCGTGATATAGCGAGTGCATTGGAGGACAAGACCACTCGCAAGAATGTGGCTCTTGCTAGTAAGGCTAAGATCGTTCCTTTGGCGAGAGGAAGCAGGGATCAGTTGATACTGGGTATGCGCGGGTACAGCTATCGAACTGTCAGTGAGGCGACCGGCAATAGTGAGAGATTCCTTCTTCGCAAGCAGGCATACAAGGAGTACCCGGAACTTACCAGGATGAGATTGCTTTTGGAAACCTACGATCGTGTATTTCCAATGGTGAGGAAGTGTATAAAACCGGGAGACGATGAGCTCTATCTTGATTTGCGGTATAACGGGAGTTTGCAGGAACAGACGAAGTTGCTGATCGATAAGATGGAGCAGTGATCGATCAGATCTTAATGTCAGCCTGAACAAGCTGGCCGATGCAAGGTTTGGAGTTGAGATGAAGACACGGATCACTACATTGGCGACCGTCGCGGTGTTGGGCTATCTTGCTTCGACATGTTTTGTTGCGGTGGATGAAACCGAATATGTGATTATCAAACAGTTCGGTAGACCGACTAGGACAGTGCTTGATCCGGGTCTGCAAGTCAAGTGGCCTGTTCCCATTCAGACGGTCGTGCGCTTCGATAATCGGTTGCAGGTGTTTGAAGATCCAGCTGCCGGCGGACCTGACAAAGAGTATCTTACACGCGACAAGAAGAATGTCGAAGTTGCCACGGCTACTTTCTGGAAAATCAATCGTAGCGATGAATCTGTGCTGAAGTTTCTGGAGACAGTAGCGGATCCGGAAGGAGCCCAAATTCGTCTTGGGGATATTGTCAAATCGCAGCTGAATGCCAAGCTTGGTTCCATCAACTTCGAAACGCTCGTATCGATTGACAACGAGAGACGCAGATGGGCGGAAACTGTGGAGGATATTCACTCGGTCTGCTCTCTTCATGCGCTGAGGAGTTTTGGCATTGATATAGTTGATCTACGGATCCAACGGCTTAACTTCCCTACACAAAACAGGCGCAGTGTTTTTGACAGAATGCGTGCGGAGAGAAAGCAGATAGCGACTCAATATCGCAGCGAGGGGGATGCTGAGGCAATGCGTATTCGTGCAGAAGCGCAAGCCGAACAACAGCGCATACTGGCAGAAGCGACTGAAAGATCGGAGCGGATACGAGGAGAGGCCGATGCGGAGGCAACCAGAATATACGGTCGCGCTTACAGTACTGATCCGGACCTGTACCGCTTTCTCAGAACACTTGAATCTTACGAGAAGGGAATCGATGAGCGAACTGTCCTAATCCTCCCGTCTGATTCTGAGTTTTTCCGGCTTCTTAGTTATCCCGACATGGATACCGGTGTGGAGAGGCAGGACTTGAGAGAGAATGATGTCACTGTAAGTACCAACTCTTTGCCTACGGCGGATTGAAAGATGGGATGTGACAAAAACATTGATCGGAGTAGTGAGTGTCCCAAAATGCGTCGAAGCGTGTTACTGTGGATAGCGGCCATTGTTGTCGGTTCTATATGTTATTTCGCATCGGGTTTCTACTTTGTTCAGCCAGATGAGCGGGCGGTTGTCCGTCGCTTCGGCAAAATCGTTGACAAGCAGGCACAACCAGGATTGCATTACGCTTGGCCAACTCCCATTGGGCGCGTGGACAAGCCTCGCACGACAGAAATCAAGCGAGTCACGGTTGGAATACCCCCGGCCATGAAGGCAGCGATTGCTGCTGGTGACATCGTTGCCCGCGGGGAAAGCGACGAGACGGACGTGTTCACTGGAGATGTGAACATAGTCAAAGCTACAATGGTTGCCACCTATCAGATTACCGAGGTGGACAAGTACATAACAAAGACGGTGAATGCCGACTTGCTCGTGGAGTTGGCTGTCCAAAGTGTGATGATTGAGACGTTAGGTGGTCACTCCATAGATGATGCTTTGGCTCAGGGGAAAGCTGATATTCAGAACACTACGGCATTGCGTGCACAGGACATGCTTGATGCGTACGATTCAGGAATAACGCTAGTAGCAGTCAACATCGAGAGCATCGAGCCACCTTATGCCATCAATGATGCGTTTCGTGATGTGGCCAGTGCAAAGAAGGATCGGGAACGTACTATTGATGAGGCGCGGGCATTTGCCAACTCGATTTTGCCCAAAGCTGCGGCGACTGCCTACGGCATCGAGGAGGAAGCCAAGAGCTATGCGGAGGAGGTGAGGCGGCGTGCGATCGGTGAGACCGACAGGTTCTTGGCCGTCCAAGCTCAGTATGCAGAGAATCCCGCCGTTACTCGCAATCGTCTGTTGTTGTCGACATTCACGTTCGTCATGGAGCAGGCAGAAGTTTTTGTTTATACGCCGAACCAAAACGGGCCGCCACTCCGAATCACTGTCATGGATCGCAACGAGCCGTAAACGGAGCGGATTCACACGACACGTCCGTATATTCCGTCAGTGTCGGCATGTTCCACATGAACGGTTAATACGTCGCCGGTAGCAGCTGAGTGATGTGATACTGTAACGGGAACGTAGCGATCACTGTGGCCGTACGCTACTCTATTACTGCCGTTGCCCTGTGTCTTCTCACCGGTTTTATTCTGCCGAATGTCTTCTACTAGAAGTTTCTCCTGGCGACCTATCAGGCTATTATGAAATTCGTAAGACATAGATTTGCCCAATGCTCTGAGTCTGGCTATTCGTTCCCTGCTGATCGTGCGCGGTACGAGATAATCTTTCCACCGAGTTGCTGCAGTGCCGGGTCGAGGGCTATACGGAAATGCGTGAATCCTTGAAAAGCCACATCTCCGGACAACGTCTAGCGTTTCTTCAAACATTGCTTCGGTCTCGCCAGGAAAACCCACGATAACGTCGGTTGTTATGGCCGGATGATCCAGTCTTTGTTTGACTCGATCGACTGTTGATAGATACTCACTCACTGTATATTGACGAGCCATCCTCTTTAGAATGAGGTGGCTTCCCGATTGAAGGGGTAAATGCAAGTGGGCTACGCAAGCCTCTTCTCGTGCCATAACTTCCAGTAGTGCATCGTCAACATCTCCTGGCTCAAGGCTCGATAGTCGCAGCCGACGCAGCCCGCTTGTACTCGCTAGACGACTCACCAACTGCGAAAGTGGCGATGGCCCCTCCTTGAATTTGCGCCGCAAAGCTGTGTCTCTGCCATATGCTCCAAGGTAAATTCCTGTGAGAACGATCTCCGAGTATCCGTTTTGGACTAGGGAGGCAATCTCTGATGCTACCTCATCGACAGACTTCGAGCGCATGGCCGTTCGAAGTCTGGGGATGATGCAGTACGTGCAGCATGCGTCACAGCCGTCCTGTACCTTCACAAATGCTCTCGTGTGATCGGCAAAAGCATGGATAGGAGGCCCCATTCCTTTTGCTGGCGGCGCATCTAACCCCGCTTTACTGTTGACATCCGGCGACCGAGCCGAAATACTATTAGTGGTAGTAGTTTTAGTATTAACCTGTTCTGGAACTGCCGGGTGGGCTGCTGCCCCATGCCCGGGGGGAGCGCCCAGGTGAGCAGTGGTTGGCCGCAGCCCAGCCCGGCCGAGGTCGAGAACACCGTTCGTATCTCCGATTCGCCGTTGGCGTTCGGGCGTTTGGCCGCTGACCAACCGCGGAACTAGCTCCCCGAGTCTTTCCAGAACGTCAGTTTCATGGCCCAAGACGCTTACTACTCCCCCGATGGCGCGCAAAGCGTCAGGGGCAGCGGAGGCGTAGCAGCCGATAACAATGATGGGAGTGCCGTCGCATCCCAGACGGCGAATCGCTTGACGACTTTTGGCCGCGGCGCCAGCGGTTACGGCGCAGGTATTGACGATGACTAAGTCCGGTCGTTCTGCCTCGCTTGCGGGGTGAAGGCCGAGAGAGGCCAGCAACTCTCGAACTTGCTCGCTCTCATACTGATTGACTTTACAGCCCAGTGTGCTTAGCCGATACTTGCCTGTCATCGTGACTTACTTTATCACGACCTGGACGTTTCGTCTCGCGACTAAGGAACACAAGTATGCTGGCTAGGCGACGTATCTGGCTGGCTGTTGGCTCGTTGATCTTGAGCAAAAAGGGACCCTGGAATGGCTGGCCCGCAAACCGTATGGGGAATAGATGTTGGAAAAAGTGCCCTGAAAGCGATCAAGCTCCGCCTTGGGCCTGACAAGTCGGTCGAGGTCGTTGCTGTCGACTACATTGAACACGCCAAGCTTATGTCTCAGCAGGATGCAGACATTGATGTCATGTGGCGTGCGGCGATGGAGAAGTTTCTGTCTCAAAACGACATTTCGAATGACAGAGTGGTTGTCAGTGTTCCTGGTAAACCAACTCTGGCTCGCTTTGCGAAGCTTCCCCCTGTGGATAAGAAGAAGATTCCGGATATCGTTAGGTACGAAGCGGATCAGCAAATACCTTTTGACATGGATGAAGTGGTCTGGGATTACCAAGTCTTTCAGGCACCGGACAGCCCCGAGGTTGAAGTTGCTATTCTTGCTGTCAAGCGGGATTCAATCCGCGATCATTTGCTGCATTTCCAGGCTCACGGGATTGAACCCTTTGCTGTGCAGTCGTCACCCATTGCTTTGTATAATGCTGTGCATTACGACGAAATGTTGGGCGATGACGCTGTTGTACTCATTGACATAGGGACAGAGAGTACAGATCTCGTCGTTGCAGCCAAGGACAGTCTTTGGACTCGTACTTTCGATCTTGGTGGCAACAGCTTCACGGAATCGCTGGTGAAGTCATTCAAGCTTTCATTCAGCAAGGCGGAATCGTTGAAGCGAACTGCGGCTTCGAGCAAGTACGCACGTCAGATATTCCAAGCTATGCGGCCCGTGTTCGCTGATTTGGTGCAGGAGCTTCAAAGATCGCTTGGCTTTTACACGGCAACGCACCGCGATGTTGACTTGTCGAAGGTAGTGGGCGTCGGTAGCGCGTTTCAGCTGCCTGGATTGCAGAAGTACATAAAGCAGAACTTGCAGATGGAGATGGAGGTTATTGAGAAGTTCTCCAAGGTGAGTATTTCCTCGAAAACCGATAGTGAATCAGATGCGCCGGGCAGTTATGCCATCGCATACGGACTTGCTTTGCAGGGGTTGGGGATAACGCGTGTTGATAGTAACCTCCTGCCACCAGAAATCGTCAAGCAGGTTATCTGGCGGAAGAAGAGACCGTTCTTTGCCGCCATTGCAGCTTGCCTCCTATTGAGTGCCGGCGTTGTATGGTTCAGACAAATGAGTGACATGGGCACGATGAATGACGCAAGGGGAGATACTCAGGGAATCGTGTCGATTCCATACGAGAGGGCGTCAGATACGATTGCTAACCCACCGCAGGCTCCACCGCTTAGGTACGGCGAGACAATTCAGGCCGCCGCCAACGCGATCAAGAGGAAGTACTCCGATCTCAGTTCGCAAGGGACAAATGAACTGAAGAAAATCGAGCAAATCACCGGCTTGTTGGAGAACCGAGTTCTGTGGCTGAGGATTCTCACCGCGATAAACGAAGCATTGCCTCGACCAGAGAAGCTTAGTGAAGTGACCTCTGTTGAGGAATACCGCGATGCGCTTGCACAAGTCGCTAAGCCGAGATCGCAACGTGAGGAGATATTCATTGACAGCCTTGAAGCGGAATACGTGCCTGAAGTGGATGCTCCTGATACTATTAGAGATGATTGGTCTGCTATGGCGGACCTCATCGATAACAAGGGCGGAAAGAAACGTCCTGGCTTCATTATTACACTCAATTGTCATACTCCCAATGCTGGTCAGGGTGTATTCGCCAGCAGTACTTTTGCCAAGAGCTTGCGCAAGACGGCTCGGAAGCCCAGCTATGGTTTCTTTGTAAACCGAGTTGGAATAACAAGTGCGGCGGACAGGTCTTCATCGAGTTCTCGGCGATCAACCGATAGGAGAGGGAGATCCGGCCGGGACAAGGGAACTTCAGAGAGAAAAACCGAGGTGAATATTGATCCGATTACTGGAGAGGATGCCAGCGAGGATTGGTACTTTCAAGTGAGGTTCGATGTGATCCTTGAGGACTTGCCTGAGAAGTCGGAAAAGAAGGACAACTAGAGATTAATCCGCGCATTATGCGGCTGGCGACCTATCAGTGGTTGCCACTTGTCGCCCGGAGCCAATACTATGAAAGCCGTGCTCGAACTTGCAAAGCGATTCCTCTTTGAGATCATCTGTTCGGTTTGTGCTGCGGCCGGGATCGCGCTTATCTTTCTCGGCTTGGGCGGAATGTCCAATGTGAAGTCCAAGATGGATGAAGCGTATTCCATCAAGACCAGCATAGCTTCCATGGGTGGGGCGAACCCCATCAACAATGAAGCTGTGGAGTTGGCGCAGCGAAGGATTGATGCCATCAACGCAGCTGATGCGGAAGCAATGGCTTTCGTTACGAGTATGAACTACAGAGAGCCGCTGGTTCCAGAGGCTTTTCCGAATGCGGACGACGCGGCCAAAGGGAAGGCTTTTCAGCAGGCATACCGCAAGGAGCTGTTTAACTGGCTCAGAATCCTTAATGCTGGAGACATCCCGACAGATGATATGATACGACAGGAGCAGGATCTTATTGATGCAGAGAAACCTGTTGATGAGCTGCTTGGCGCAGATCCTGATAAGCAATCCTCAAGGGATGAGGAGGATGAGGGTGATTCTCTTCGGAAGAACGCTGAAGTCCGCGCCGCCGTACGTAATGCGAAGTCCATCAGCTGTTATGCTACGTTGGATTCGTTCCAGGAAAGTGAGGTGTCACGTCCGGACGGGCCGATGTTCCGGTCGACCCCTCCGTCACAAGAGGATATGTGGCATGCACAACTGGAGGTTTGGATACAGAGAAGTATTGTTGACGCGATTAGCAGCGTAAACAGACAGGCCGAGGAGAAAATCAAAGAGCAGTATCCTGAGGCTGAGGCTTGGGTTGGGAATCTTCCAGTTAAGGAACTTACCGCCATTCAAACTACTACGTACTATATTACGGATGCGGACGACGGGGCGTCGCGCGGAGGTTCCAAGGATAGACCGGCTCCACCAGGAAGCTATACGAGCGTATTCACAGGCAATAAGTCCGGGAAGTTATACGAGCTGATGCAGTTCACGGTTAAGCTTGTGGTTGATGCGCGGGATATCCCGGGCGTTGTTGCTGGTCTTTGTCAAAACAACTTTCATACGCCTTTGAAGGTGGAATACGAAGCGATTCCACCTAATGTAGAGCTGGTCGACAAGATTTACGGAGATGATCCTGTTGTTTCAATCACGATCGACTTTGAGACGGTATTCTTCTTCGACCTGTATGGGCCTCTCATGCCAGACGAGATTCTCAAGGAACTGAACAAGAAGAGGCCGGTAGTTGAAGAAGGAGAAGGGGCAAAAACAGATAACGCCTAAGGCCGTGTCAGCTCTCGTTCTACGGTGCTGAGGAGCTGACTACGGTGCTGAGCAAAGTCGGGGCGACGCCCCCAATAGCTCACAAGCGTGCCCCCCAACAATCATGACTTCGAGGAACTGATCACCATGGCCAAACAGACTGTGGGCCCCTTAGTAAGGCATTTGGAAAAAGGATTGCTGGCGATTGCTGGCGGTGTCTTTCTGTATGCGGTCGCCATGTTCGGAGTACTCTCACCCAACAAAGTGGGACCGGATGGCGAGCAGCTCGAGCCGAGTGAGCTCAATAGACAGGTGAAGCTTGAGGCAGAGAGGTTGCGCGAGCGGCTACTCGACAATAAGCCGTCACCCGAGCCGATTCCTACCCCATTGCCTCGACTGCGCTTGGGGGCAGATCCTCTTGCTATGGCGGATGTGCCGGCCACGTTCCATCGGGCTGTGCAGTTTGGAATACCCGTGCCGTCGTTCGGGCCAATAATGCGGGCAAAACGAGATCTTGTCGAAGTAGTTCCTTCCAGCAGCGCAATGATAACGGCGTCGGGCCGTAGCGGTCTCTATCTCAAACCGCCAGTCGAGTTCGGGACTAGCGAAAGCGCTACTGCAGATGACAGCTTCCTTCAGGATGTCAACTGGGTAACAGTGGCCACGTTGTTTGATCGTCAGAGTCAGGAAGCTATTTGTCTCAACAGTGGATATGATCGCAACAGGCTTGAGACGCTTTTTCTCCGTATAGATGTGCAACGTCGGACGCAATTCTCCGACGGTACCTATTCCGAGTGGATTGACGTGCCGGCCGTTACTCTTAGCGATAACCCTCGACAGCCACAGCCAAACGTGTACGAAGCGGATACCGGCGGCTACAACGTATCCGAAGATGATCGTGAAATGATCGGCGGCTTCGTGGAGACAATTGAGAAGGGGGAAAACCAGCTTAGACTCATGCGTCCGCTGTTCCCAATGGTAGCTTACGGCGACGATTGGACGTACCCGAAGGGGGGCGGACAAGATGCACAGTTTGACGTAGTCGAAATGGACGCTGAGTATTTGCCGAATGAGGGGCCACCATGCCGATATCCCGAGTGCGCCAAAGATCAGAGCCGGATCGATCCCGATCTAAGCTTCAGGGAATTGATGAAGCAGGCGGAGGAGTTGCGGGATGCGGAGAAGTTCGAAGAGGCCCTCGAATATGCTAGTAAGGCGAAATCAAAAGCTACCGAAGACCGCAAAGACAACGATGTAGCCAAAGCCGAAGATCTTGTTGAGCAAATCAGCTTGTTATACGAGAAGTCCAAGGCGGACAAGTCAACTAGGCGGTCCTCTTTCCAGCTTCTTTGGGCCCATGACGCTGGAATCGACAGCCTTCTGCCAGGTCGAACATACCAGTATCGATTGCGACCTAACATATACAATCGCTACTGCGGTACTCCAACACTTTTGAATAATCCAATGGATGCGGAGAAGGTAGTCTTGGTGGGCTCATGGTCCGATCCGTCCGAACCTATCACGATCGATCCTGATACGGAGTTCTTTGTCCGATCATCAAAGGGCAGATCGAATGAGTGTAAGATCAATATCTTCAAGTGGGTGGCTGGTGTCTGGGTTGAGAAAACGTTCTCTGTAACTGTCGGAGAGAATATCGGGGACGTAACGAAGGTCGACACGCCAAGAGAGCGCAGAGACTCTGTCAACTTTGATACTGGATCGACCGTAGTCGATATTGACTTCCGCAGAATGTATAGGTCGCACACCAGGGGCGGCGTGGCCCTCGGTGCACTGGAGGAGACAACTGCTCTAGTTTTTGTTGACGCCACTGGCAAGCTGCACGAGCGGTTACTGGACGTCGACAAGAATTGCGAGGAGTACAAGGACGCCAAACGAAGAACTTGGGATCCTGATCAGTCTGAGGGGTAGCTGGTTCCCTAGGCTTGGCTCTAATGCCGAGTACCAGACCCACGGCTTCTTCTTGCGATTTGCTGCGTGGCAGACGACGTGTGCGGAAAGCGGGGAAAGAGCCGTCACAATTCGTTGGAGTTAGCCTTGTGTTCCTAGACAGAACAAGATCCGCATGTGCATTCCAAGGTTGGACATGCGCATTGCTGCAAGCCTGCTTTTGCGAACAGTCAACTAGGAACTGAGCGGAGAACGAGCTCGCAAGAAAATGACCGCGACGTTTGTGGTCCATATCAACGAAGAGATGCTGGGGCTTCTCTTTGCTTGCGGTGTTTCTGCTGACGTAACTTCCTGCGCCTGTCCATCGCCCAACGCATTCCTCTCGATGTTGCCTCGCAATGTGATATACTTACCAATGAGGGCTGCCGAACAGGGGGATCAGCTATGTTCAGATGCATCATTGGCCCGGGAGCGGGCATCGCCGTCATGGCCGTTACCCTTGGACTGCAGCACAACACGATTGCCACCGGCGCCGAGCAACAAAGGACTAGGCCACCGCTTCTTGCCGGCCGTTGGTATCCGGCAGATTCCGGTGAGCTTGCTGAGCAGATTGACGCTTGGCTCACTACTGAAGAATCTCCACGCAGGCGACCTATTGCACTCATCGCACCGCACGCCGGCTATCGGTTCAGCGGTTCCGTCGCGGGTGCGGCGTTTTCCAGACTCAGGGGCTTTTCGTACAAACGAGTTATCGTTCTTGGGTTCAGCCATAGAAGAGCTGCCTCTTACTCCGGCATCGACGTTCCCATGGATCTGTCCGCATATGCTACACCGCTTGGCCAGGTGGCAGTAGATGTGGAAGCTTGTCAGATATTGCACCGCGACTCGCCTTTTTCCTCCACTCCGGGAATGGGGGCTGATGAACACTCAATTGAACTGCAACTGCCTTTCTTGCAGCGAGTGATTGGCGATTTCCAACTCGTCCCTCTCTTAGTTGGGAGACTGTCCGACAGCGAATGTGCTCGCGCTGCCTCTTTGATTATTCCCCTAATAGATGAAGGTACTTTGCTTGTCGCCAGCAGCGATTTCACCCATTACGGTCCAAACTACACCTTTCAACCATTCAAGGAGAATGTTCAACCGAACCTCGCAAGCCTGGCTGATCAAGTGGCTGCCAGTATCTCTGCTTGCGACTATGATGGATTCGTGAGACACTGCCAGAAAACTCAAGATACGATCTGTGGCCGAGGGCCCATTAGACTTCTGCTGCGAATCCTGTCAGCCCAAGGCGGTGCCACCGGCCATCGCCTTGCGGTGAATATGTCCGGCGCGATTACCAACGATTGGAGCAATAGTGTGACCTATCAATCATTCGAATTCACGTCGCCTTGCCACTCTCTCAGTGAGAAGGATCGTTCTGATCTGCTCAGCATTGCTCGCAGGACAATCACTGATTACTTGCATGGAGCCAGTGTAACACCACCAGAGAGCAGCGGTCTATCGGACAGAGTTCAGGCCGATGGTGCCTGCTTCGTTACGCTTCAGAACAACAGGCAGCTTCGTGGTTGTATTGGGAATATGGAAGCAGTGGGGCCGCTCTATGAGTCTGTAGTTCGTAATGCCGTCTCCGCATGCCAGGACCGTCGCTTTATCTCGAATCCAGTGACTGCCGATGAACTCGATCAGCTTCATATTGAGATTAGCTACCTCACGCCCATGAAGGTAATCTCAAATGTGGATGAAATCATCGTTGGTCGCCATGGATTACTGATTAGTCAAGGTTTTTACCGTGGCGTTCTTTTGCCACAGGTTGCCTACGAACGTGGCTGGACTCGCGAGGAGTTTCTCTCACAGACATGCCGCAAGGCTGGACTTCCTCCAGATGCTTGGAGGCAGCCGCAGACCAAGATAGAGCTTTTTGAAGCGGAAGTGTTCGGTGAATCTCAATGAACCGTCAAGTTGGCAGGTGTGTCATGATTGATGCCGCCAATGTCGCCAGGAGTTCTACCAGACGTGATTTCCTTCGTTGGTCTGCCCGAACGACAACGGGGGCTGCATTCTACAGTGCTTTGGGATCTGCCTGGGCGCGACCGGATGATAGTGTCGCTGGACAACCTATGGTTGATCCTCCCGGAATCGCACGCCATCCGGCCATGTTCTGGGACAGGAGTGAAGACCGAATTGCGATCTGCCGGTTGTGTCCTCGCCAGTGTTCTGTGCCTCCAGGGCAAAGAGGGCATTGTGGTGTGCGAGAGAACAGTAGTGGAGATTATGACACGCTTGTGTACGGGGCGCTTTGTTCTGCCAATGTGGACCCGATTGAAAAGAAGCCATTGTTTCACTACTTACCGGGCACTGAAGCGTTTTCGGTGGCTACGGCGGGATGCAATATTGGGTGCAAGTTCTGCCAGAATTGGCAAATAAGCCAGGCACGGCCGGAGGACATTGATAGCCAGACAGTGCCGCCTAAGGATCTGGTGTCTTCTGCTTTGGCTCGGAGCTGCTCAACGATTGCCTTCACTTACGCCGAGCCAACCATCTTCTACGAATACATGCACGACACAGCCGGACTGGCTCGGGAAGCAGGGCTGGGCGCTGTCATGATTTCCAACGGATACATCAACACGAAGCCCATGCAACAGCTCTGTCGCCGCCTCACAGCCGTGAAGGTCGACTTCAAGGCGTACTCCGACAAGTTTTACCGTGAAGTATGCGCTGCAACTCTCCAGCCAGTGCTATCGACATTACGGACAATCAGAGAGGAAGGCGTGTGGTTAGAGCTAGTCATGCTTGTAATCCCAACATTGAACGATTCGTCGGATGAAGTTAAGGCTATGTGTGAGTGGATTCTGAAGAACCTCGGTCCTGACGTACCCATTCACTTCACACGTTTTCGTCCAATGTACAGGCTAACCAATCTCCCTCGTACGCCAGTCAGTACGTTGGAACAGTGCCGCAGCATAGCTCTCCATGCAGGTATCCATTACGCATATGCGGGTAACGTGCCCATGCATGAGGGAGAGAATACGTATTGCCACTCTTGTGGCCACAAGCTTATCCACAGAGCGGGATTCCGTGTTACCGCCAACTTGATTGTGAATGGCCGGTGCCCACAGTGCGGTGCAACCATTCCCGGCATTTGGTCGTCGTCAAAAGCTCTGTCGGTAGGCGAGTCGTTGCATGTTCCTTGCTAGCCTTCGCATTCGCGAAATGTATCGAAATAATGTCTATGCTGTGGTGGTATCGGTGGTCTAGGATAAATGGGGTGTGCCTGTGTTTGAGACGCATAGTGGCAGGAAACTACTTCGCCGGACCAACGTTTTGCCCACAACTTCTGACACTTGATACTGAGGCCCGTAATTCCTAGTTTGAACACGTTTGGACAATCACCTTCATTCCTGAAAGAGGAGAAGCGTATGACAAGGTATCGACGAATGGCGCTGGTCGTGTCGCTGTGCCTTTTGGCACCGACTACCGGCCTGTTGGCGGCCGCCCCGCAGGGCGTGCAACCGACTGAGGTTACACTCGATAACGGACTTAAACTTTTGCTGGTTGAGAGACATGAACAGCCGACAGTTGCCGCCTGCTTGATCTTTGATGTTGGGGCATGCAACGACCCTGCCGGTGTCAGCGGTATCGCTCATATGTTCGAGCATATGATGTTCAAAGGCAGCAAGACCATCGGTGCAACCGACTACGAGGCCGAGGCCAAATTGATGGCAGAGCAGGACAGGCTGCGCGACAAGATGAACGTTGAGATGAACCGGATGCGCCTCATGAAGCGGCGCGGGGAAATCACGGACGTGCTTGATCCGGAGCAATGGACTTCCGAGTACAGGGAGATGATGAAGGAAAACGACCGGTTAGCTGCTGAGCAGCGCCAACTCGTAACTAACAATGAGTTTTCCGACACATACAGTGCTAATGGTGGTGCTGGCCTCAATGCTGGTACGTCCAACGATCTCACCATCTACTATGTGGAGTTGCCCTCCAACAAGTTAGAACTATTCTTCTGGATGGAGTCTGATCGTCTTGCTAACGCCGTCATGAGGGAGTTTTACACCGAGCGCAACAATGTTCGCGAAGAACGTCGCCTACGTACAGAGAGCACTCCAACAGGCAAGTTTGACGAAGCGTTTGAGGCTCTTTTTTGGCAAACACATCCGTACGGAGTGCCTGTGATCGGCTGGGCTTCCGAGGTCGAATCGATTACGCGTGATGACGTCAAGAGCTTTTTCGACGTCTACTATGCACCCAACAATGCTACGCTGGTGGCCGTTGGTGATTTCAATACTCAAGAATTCATTAAGATGGCCAAGAAATACTTCGAGCGTGTACCCCGCGGCCGAAAGGAGCCTCCGCTTGTCGTTACGGAAGAGCCCAAGCCAATAGCGGAAAAGCGTCTTTATGCTGAAGCCGAAACTAATCCTCGCGTGCGAGTCCGCTACCACGCAGTGGCCATGGGGCATGCCGATGAGGCCGCTCTTGACGTGTTGACTGGGATCCTATCCGGACGCAGTGGCCGGCTGTACAAGCGGATGGTAACAGATGCCGATGCTGTCTCCGGCCAGCCCCGCGTTTCCAATCTCGCTCGCAAGTACGCAGGGTACGTTGAGCTTTCGGCAGTCGTCAAGGACGGTCACACTTCTGAAGAAGTCGAGCAACTTCTTCTTGACGAAATCGAGAAATTAAAGGACGGCGAGATTACCGAACGTGAAATCCAGAAGGTCAAGAATCAAACTCTGGCCTCTTCCATAAGGAGCCTTCGCAGTAACCAGGGGCTGATGTTTCAGCTCGCTGTCTTTGACACCTGGTACAAATGGCAACACATCAATGAAGTAACGGATCGAACCCTTGCAGTGACGGCGGATGATGTTCGCCGGGTCGCCAAGAAGTACTTTGATCCCAAGACTAGGACGGTTGCCATCTACAAGACCAAGCAGGGGGGAGAATCATCGCAAGAGGATGCTGAATTAACTGCTATTCTTGCAGAGCTTCCACCTGAGGCGGCTGGCCAGATAAGGGCGATGATCAACCAACTCAAGCAAGTAAACGATGTGTCCTTACTCGAGGATCGTCTGCAGAAGATGGAACCTGCTTTGAATTCAGAGGAGGTCCCTGCTGAGCAGAAACCACTATTGGAGTACATGGTTAAGACTGTCAAGGCTCGTATTGCTGAGCTCAAAGCCGCGCAGAAGGAGTCGGAATAATATGCGAAAGAACCTTACAGAAGTGTTTGCCATTTGTATTACGCTGGCTGCTTGCGGCGTGATTCATGCAGAGAAGCCAGCCGCTGATCCGATTGTCACACATCCTAGCGAGTTGAAGTACCCTCCGTTTGAGTATTCCGTTCCACCTGCGAAGCAGTTTCGCGAAGTACTACCCAACGGGATGGTTGTCTTCATTGCTGAGGATCGAATGTTGCCCACATTCGATATGACAGTGAGAGTTCGCACAGGCGGCGCATTTGATCCAGAAGGTAAGACTGGCTTAGCACAGCTTACGGGCTCTCAGATTCGGGATGGAGGCACCAAGAGCCTTACGCCTGATGAGCTCGATGACAAAGTAGAGTTTCTTGCCGCCGGCATGTTTTCGGGGATATCCGACGAGCAGGGCAATGCCGGTCTGTCACTTCTCTCTAAGGACATAGATGAAGGTCTGAATCTGTTCATCGAGATGCTGCGCTACCCTCGTCTTGACGAGGATCGCTTCCAGAAGGCAAAAGACCGAGTTCTGCAGAACATAAAGCGACGCAACGACTCCACATCCGGTATTGAAGGAATCGAGTGGGGTTTCCTGATGGATGGAGATAACCATTACAGCAATCGTTATGAATCCAGCGAGACAATCAACGCGATTACTCGTGATGATATGATTGCTTTTCATAAGAAGTACTATCATCCAGGCAACATGATTGTAGGTGTAACCGGCGATTTTGATCGTGACGAGATGCTGAAGAAGATCGAGAGCGCCTTTGCAGATTGGCCTGTTGGCGAGTTGGCGCCCAAGACATTTCCGAAGCCAGATCATGAGCCCATTCCGGGCGTTTATGTGATTCACAAGGATGATGTCAATCAGGCACGGGTTTCCATGGGACATAAGTCGATTATGCGAGGAACGCCCGATTACTTCCCTGCCTTTGTCATGAACGGGTTGCTAGGAGGAAGTGGATTCCAGTCACGCCTAATGAAAGAGGTTCGGTCGAAGGAGGGACTTGCCTATGACACCGGCAGTTCCTTTGGACAAGGTACTTACTATCCTGGAGATTTCCGTTGCTGGTTCCAAACAAAGAGTAACGCGTGCGCCTATGCGACGAAGTTGGTGCTGGCTGAGATCGAACGGCTCCAAACGGAACTGGCAAGCAAGGAGGAGGTTGATTCGGTTATCTCTCTCTTTAGTGAGTATTTCCCCCAGTTCTTCCCGACTAAACTTGATCTGCTTCGGACATATATCGCTGACGAGTATACAGGCCGTGATCCCGAATTCTGGCAGAGTTATGTGGCAAATCTCAAGAAGGTTACGCCGGAGGATGTTATGCGAGTGGCCAAGAAGTATCTACATCCGGATCAGATGGTAATCGTCGCTGTGGGTGATATGGATACGATCTTGCAGGGCGGGCACGACAAGGACCCGGACTTGAGAATGGAGCAGTTTGGCAATATTACGAAGCTAGGTGTGCGTGATCCTGATACACTTAAACGCGAATAGTGCGTTACTGTACTGCTATGATTTTCATATGCCGGCCGTTGCCGGCCGAACCCTTGAAGGGGCGGCTGGCGGCGGCTGGCGTTATTATGTGATTACCGCTTGATTGTGTAGCCGTTTCCCAATCGCCAACAACCCGGCTGATGTTATCTTCAACCCGGCAAGGAGGTACGCAGTTGTGCCTATTCCGAATGAAGGAACCAGGAGGACGCCACATAGCAAAGCTCCCAAACACGCGCCTGCGTGATCTGCTGAGACGACGGCACCGACTGATTGACCGACTTTGCGAGAGACAGCCAACTGTATTCGTCCGGCAAGAGCGAACGCCGCGCCGCCCAGCAGGCCGTTTGCCGCGACTAGGACGGAGATGGTTGTCTCGACAAGAAGCAATTCTGCATCACTGCTTTGATGGTTTCCCAGATAGCCAAGTGCAGTCGGCGTCAAAACCGATAGAATCGCCAGCAGGAAGTCTATGCCTATTAGTCGTCTCCATTCCGTGTCAGGATATTCGTGTTGCCTGGCTGGCGGGACGCTGGCAAGCAGGCAGCCTACGACCAACCCTCCCATGAACAAGGCGATTATCCAGCCGATTCTCTGATAGACGTATCCGTACAAAGACTGAAAGCCAAAGAGCCATATAATGCTCGCTGCCATCGTTGTGAAGCCTGTGCTTCCTACAGAAAGCGACAGTGTGCCGCCAATTACACTGAGCGCATCTCGATGTCGCAGAAGAGGGAGAGCAAGAGTGCATGCACCTATGATTATCAAGCCGCCGATCACTGTTCCAAGCTGAGTATCTCGCATCTTGGCTAGTATCCTGCTATTGCTGCTGAGTAACTCCCAATGTGCCAGTCTCTGTAGATAGATGGATGGGTGCAGATCCGTGCTCTGCTGATAGTGCAAAGCCGCATCAAGCTCTTCGGATCGCATTCGCAGTTTGTCGGCATTCAACCAGTCCGTAGCTCCTTCGAACCAAATCGGCGTAAACATTTTGGAGGCGACACTCCTTGCTTCGTATCGACTAACAAGACCGCCAGGGTCAGTGCAGACTAACCCATTGACGGTTGCTGCCAGCACATGTGCGGGATCCTCCCAAGTGATAATGACGCTTGGGAACGAAGCGGAGATTGTCGCGCGCACGCCAGCAAGGTACTCCAGCGATTCCTCCGACAGCTCCCCTGGAGATGCCGCCACTGTTGTACAAAACACGGAACGGTCGGTCATAGCTCGGCGCAGTTCTCGATAAAACTCCAGTGTGTGAAACCGTGCTCTGCAGGCTGACGTTGGCTCTGGCAGACAAGCAATCACTAGGTCGAATTTGTTCCGTTGTCTTTTGATGAAATGTCGCGCGTCGCAGTTATGTACGGTTACTCGCGGGTCTGCCAGCGCCAATTGATCCTCCCCTGCAAGAAGGGGCGCGATTAGATCGATTTGTTGTTGATCGGGCTCCACGTAGTCGACGTGTGCAATAGGGTGACAGAGTATCTCTGAAAGAAGCCCTTCACATCCTCCTCCTACCAACAGCAGGTTGTGCGGTTCTGGATGCTGACATAGCCAGAAGTGGGCCAGAGGGGCGAAGTTGTAGGGATCTGGAAAGTCTGTGCTGACCTTGCCGTTGCAGTAAAGCGAGTATTGACCAGCTCGGCTGCCGACAGACAGATTCTGATATCGTGATTCAACGGTGCCTTCTAGACGATAACCCGGAGCTATGCTTGCCCATCGCTTTTTCACGAGGGTCGCGTCGATAACCTCACCGCAAAGCAAGGCTGTCGCCAATTGAGCGATTGCCAATCCGAATATCGGTGTAGCTACTTTCCAGGATTGGTTTCTCCTTGTCGCCAACCCTCCACACGCTGCAATCGATATGGCTCCGCACAGCAAAATAGTCTGGCCTGGCAGAAGATGCTCCACCGCCCAGAAGCTGAACAAAGCACCTCCTATCAGACTGCCGGCCGACTCCAATGCATAAACCTTACCAAAGGAGAGCAGAGGACCGTCGCCAGGAGGGCAGGGGTGCTTTCGTGCTGTCCGACCAACACAGCATGCGCAGGGAAACGCCATCCCCACTAGCAGTCCCACGGGTGTGACACACACGAGAGCTACCTCTACGGTTTGCCCAATGGTCATGAGAACGCCAGGACCAACTTCCAACCAACCACGCGCGTCGCGAATAAGCCACAGCACCGTACACGAAGTAGCCGTGAGAAAGATGAGGACAACCGTTAACCATATTTCGGCTCTGCTCATTCGCTCAGCAAATGCGCCGGCAATTGATGCTCCTACTGAGACCCCCAACAACCAAGAGAACAGAACCATGCCCCACGCAAGTTCACTGCCAAACACGAGCACGGTTACTTCGCGCAGGAGAATCGATTGGGTGACAATGACCTGCACGCCCCACGTGATGATTACGAGCGAGAGCTGCTTCTTTCCACTTCTCTCACGTTGGTTTAGAACGGACAAGGTGATTTGCTCCGTTGCTGCGTGCTGCTATGCGGTTGCTTCGATCAGAATCGTCTGCCGCGAAGCTTATCCTGGAATAGCCGCCCGGCCAGCTGACGCATGTCTGCTACCCTGTCTGTTTCGTCCACGATTTCGGCTCCTAGCAGAGTTTCAATGGCATCTTCCAAAGTGACGATTCCAGCCGTTCCACCATGCTCGTCGATCGCCAGGAAGAGATGGTCTCGGGAGGCAACGAATTCATCGAGGACTCTGTCCATTTTCGAGGTCTCCGGCACAGCGCGGATTGGGTGGAGCACACTGGTCAATGGCTCGCCGCGTCGCCCAGCCCTGAAGGCTGCACCCAACTCATGTCGTAACACAAGTCCGATGATATCGTCCGGGCCGTCTCCATACACAGGTAGGCGGGCAAACTGCAACGGGCCGTGGTTATGTAGAACATCTTCGATCGTTCTATCCTTCTGTAACATGAGAACAACCGTACGCGGAGTCATCACATCGCTTACAGGTACGGTTCGCATGCGCAATAGATTATGTATTATCCTATATTCCTTCTCATGCAGTGCTCCCTCAGTTTGACCGAGCTCTGCAATGACTGCGAACTCTTCTCGCGTTATCTTCTGATCGTGGCGCTGTCCAAGCAATCTAGATAAACGCTGGAAAACGATCACTAGCGGATAACTCAAGTAAATCATGCCTGTTACTGTGTATGCCGTGAACGGTGCCAGACGATCAGCGTGTATTACTCCCAATGTTTTTGGAATTATCTCAGAGAAGACCAGGATCAAGACGGTAAGCACTGCACTACCTACCGCTACCCACTCGCCTCCAAAAACAACGTACGCCTGAGCACCGACTCCGGCGGCTCCGATGGTGTGGGCCACGGTGTTCAGTGTCAGAATGGCTGCTAGCGGCTTCTCTATGTTCTCCTTCATTCGCTCGAGTATTCGGCCAGTTTTCCCCCCGGACTTGGCCAGTGCGGTCACTCTTGATAATGAGAGTGACAACAACGCGGATTCTGTGAGTGAGCAGAGGAAAGAGATGCCCAGGGCAAGTGACAGGTAGAAAATCAAGAGTATCTGTGGAGTGGACATATCCGGTTTGTACCTGCGCTGGTAATAACGAGCAACCCATTCTCGATTGATCGTTACGAAGCGCAGGAATACCACAGCAACGAGAGAGCCGGCCAAGGTGTTGCGCCTTGGCCGGCTCTCTCGAGGCAATGGAAGCGTGTGTGTGTTGTCTTATTCGTTACGTGACCTTCCCGATCATGCGCGGAATAGCGCGTTTCTTCTCTTGGTACACCCACTTGTAGTACTCAGCTCGCTTAAGCCTTTTTCCTGCATCTGAGTCTACAAGGACTGTCACCTGCGGATGCATCTGCAGAATACTTGCCGTTATCTGCGCCGTCACTGGGCCCTCGATGGCCTCGGCAACAATATCGGCTTTCTTGGGGCCGTTAGCAACCATAATGATCTGCCGGGCCTCCATGATGGTGCCCACTCCCATGGTGATTGCAAAGCGCGGCACATCCTCTTCCTTCTCAAAGAACCGCGCGTTATCCTCAATTGTTTCCTTCGTTAGTGTTTTTAGTCGTGTGCGGGAGCCCAAGGAAGAACCGGGCTCGTTGAATGCAATGTGCCCATCACCACCGATGCCAACCACCTGAAGATCGATTCCACCGGCTGCATCAATCTCGTCTTCGTACCACTGGCAGAACTCCTCAATGTTGTCTGCGTGGCCATAAGGCACGTGTATGTTCTTTGGATCCACGTTGATATGGTTGAATAAGTTGTGATCCATGAAGTATCGATAGCTCTGGTCGTGGCTCGGGGATAGGTCAAGGTACTCATCCAGATTGAACGTGATCACCTTGGAAAAATCCAATCCCTCTTCTTTGTGCCGGCGGACCAGTTCCTGGTATAGGCCGATTGGTGTCGACCCAGTGGCCAAGCCAAGAACACTATTTGGCTTCCTCAAGAGCTGTCGTTCCACGATGTCAGCGGCGAGCTTGCTCATCTTGGCATAGTCTTCAGTAATGATGATTTCCACGGTCACCTGCTCCTTGTTGAGACGCTTACTTGGCATGTCGCTCCCTGTCCCGAGAAATGCTTTAGGGAGGGAGCGATAACTGTGAAATAATTTAATTCGGATTTCGTTAAAAATCAACCCTTGAGTCTTGAAAAGTGCGTTTAAACGCTATATCCTTGTATTCTGTTGGCAGGTATTAGATTCAGAAAGCATGAAAAATGGGGATCAGTAAGATTCGTCCCATGGATTGGCACGTGCTTCAGGTCGTACACCGACTGGGATCAACCCCCCAGCACAAACTGGCTGAGCACATCGGTCGCCAGCGATCGACAGTCAATGGCGCTGTTCAGCGATTGCTGGCTTCGGGGTGGCTGACGCGTGTGGGGCAAGCAGCTCATGGGCGCGGAAGGCCTGCTATTCTCCTTTCTGTTGACCGCGCTGTTGGATGTTTTGCCGGGGTCGATATTGCTGCCAACGAACTTCACTGTGCGGTTGTGGGTGCAGATGGTGACCTAATCGATCACGCATCCTCTCGTTTGAGTGACGACCGTAGCTTTGAGGCCGTGCTAGATCAGATTGACTTGACGATCCGCGGTTTGCTGTCACGTGTTGACATGGGGGTGGATAAGTTACTTGGCCTTTGGGCGGGTATTAATGGGGCGGTCGATGACCGCGGAACAGTGGTCAGTTGTGCATCGTTGGGGTGGCACAACGCGCCGCTGGGCCAAGCCCTGGAGGAGCGTTACGGGGGTAACATTCTCGTCCAGGGAGGCATGACGGTCATGCACGCAGCAGCTGAGTCCTTGATGGGGGTGGGACGTGATGCTGAGAGCTTGGCCTACTACCACGTCGGACGAGGTATTGGAGTACGGTTCGTCCGGCGTGGGCAGCCACTATCAGGGCACACTCTGAGAGCTGGGGAATTAGGGCATGTGGTCGTTGAGCCGAATGGGCCAAGGTGCCCCTGTGGGAATAACGGGTGTCTTGAGGCTATGGCTGCTGGGCCGGCGATTGTGTCGGCTATAAGGAAGATTTCGCGGCGAGATTTGCCTGAGCCTCTTCGGGAGCTCGTGCGCGACTACAAAAACCAACCACACCCCACTATTGTTCATGCTGCTTTTCTACATGGAAGCGCTTCTAAGGATGATGCCTTGGGGCAAGTGCTCAACCGGGCAACACAGTACTTGGCAATGGGGGCAGCCATGACCGTTGCTGCCTACGATCCTGAGGTGCTGGTTCTTGGAGGCTACGTTCTTGACGACAATCCTGTCATAAGGAAAGCGGTGAGGAGGATTCTCAGAAGGACAGTGCTCGATTGGGCGGATCGTGATCTCAGGATTGTTCGTGGCGAAGTCATCACTCAGGGCCGTGCGGTTGGAGGTGCTGCCGAAGTCTGTCAAAGGTTCTGGGCGAACCCTAGGGGTGTTGTCAATGTGCCGTAGGATGTTTCGTAAGAGCCTTGGGGGGCTCAATGCTTGTGTGGGCAAGCAGGTCGTTTTCAGGGTTCCGCTTGAGCGGAGTGTATGAATCCGTGGTGTCGTGGTGACTGTCGGCACGGTTGCAGTCGCTAATGAGAGATTGAGATAGATGGCTAAGAAGACAAAAGAGAAGGTGGTAGGTAGTAGAAAGAACGCCAAGTCGTTGTCCGATTCTGCCTCTACAATGAGCCGTGTCGAGCGCGTTGCCGTAGAGGCCAGCAAGTACGATCTGATCTATGGCCCGGAGGAGAGAATACCGTCCATCGTTGTTGGTAATTTCCCGAAATTGGGCCAGTTGACGGCGCTACGATTCCTGGAATGGGTTCAGGATAATCCGGAAGGGGTTGTGTCGCTTCCCACTGGAAAAACGCCGGAGTACTTCATCCGCTATGTTCAGCACTATCTGGCCAACTGGAATAGCAAGCGGATCCGTGATGAGTTGGAGAGCCTTGGATTATCCACAGAGAAGAAACCTGAACTGTCTGGGTTGCGTTTTGTGCAGATCGATGAGTTTTACCCGATAGACACTCGTCAGCACAACAGTTTCTATTACTACGTGAAGAAGTACTATCTCAAGGGCTTCGGTATTGACCCAAAGAGGGCGATGTTGATCAACCCTTGTAGGATCGGCTTGCCCGATGGTTATCGCATCGACGATATCTTTCCCGACATGACTGTGGACCTCTCTTTGAGAGTGAGGAAAGGAAAGAGCTTGCTGGAGAAGAGGCAGCAGGCCGTTCTTTCCAGAGTTGATCAGTTTTGCACTGACTACGAACAGAAAATCCGCGATATGGGCGGTATAGCCTTCTTTCTTGGTGGTATTGGTCCGGATGGACATATCGCCTTTAACGTTCGAGGGTCGGATTTCTTCTCTACTACTAGGTTAACGGAGCCCAATTACGAAACTAAAGCGGCCGCTGCTAGTGACCTTGGAGGTATGGAAGTAGCGAGGCGCAAACAGGTTATCACAATCGGTTTGCGAACGATCAGCCATCGAAAGGACGTAGTGGCCATTATCATCGCTGCAGGCGAAGCCAAGGCGAAGATAGTTGCTGACACTATTGAGGGCTCTCCGGGAAACGAACATCCAGGTTCGGTCCTTTCTGATTTACCCAATGCGAGATTCTATTTGACTCATGGCGCAGCCAGCCGCATGGTCAACCGGCGATTTGTAGATCTCACGAACAGTGAGCAGATTACCGATGAAGTTCGTGATCGCATTGTCATGGATATTTCGCTGAAGACTCAGAAAAGGATTCTAGATCTTGCCCGAGAGGACTTCGAGTATGACCGTTTCGGGAGAGAGTTGCTGAACAAGGCCGATGCGAGTTTTGAGGAGCTTCGAGATAGCACTCATTCTCAAGTAGTTCGTAATCTCACCTACGGCAATCGTCCTGTTGAGAACAAGACGTTTCTGCACACAGCGCCGCATCATGATGACATAATTCTGGCCTATCTGCCATATGTTACGAATCTTGTCCGTCGCAGTAGCACACATCACACCTTTGCGTATATGACCTCCGGATTCAATGCCGTCACGAATACATACATGGAAGGGGCCGTGAGTGATCTGCTGTCGCGTCTGCGGCACGGAGCTTTCAAGGTTTTGCTGGCTTCAGACTACTTTGAACCAAGCAACGACTTGGGACACCGCATGGATGTTTCGTACTATCTCGAAGGAGCGGCAAGGCAGCACGAGGACAAGAAGATTGAGGCAGTATCAAGACGCTTATTGCGAAACATGATTGAGCTGTACGAGGACGACAACATCGACAACATCGTTCAGCGATGCAACGAACTGCTCAACTACTTCAGGACACAGTATCCAGGCAAGAAGGACATGGCGCTGGTGCAGCAGTTGAAGGGACGCGTGCGGGAATGGGAGTCGGAACTGAAGTGGGCCTATTACGGGTTTACCGCTGTGGAGCATCTTCGTCTTGGCTTTTACAAGGGTGATCTCTTTACCGAACCGCCTCGTATAGAACGTGATGTTCCACCGATTCGACAGCTGCTTGCCGATGTCAATCCTGACATCGTTACAGTTGCTTTCGATCCCGAAGGCAGTGGTCCGGATACGCACTACAAAGTATTGCAGGCTGTTTCTCAGGCGCTTCGATCTCACGAGCAGGATTCGGGACGCAATGACCTCAAAGTCATTGGCTATCGCAACGTTTGGTTTAAGTTCCACCCTGCGGAGGTTGGAATGTACGTACCAACGTCCCTCACACATTTGAACGACATGTCAGCTTGCTTTGAGACATGTTTCAATACGCAGAGATCAGCGTCTTTCCCAAGCTACAGAATGGATGGTCCGTTCTCCCGATTGGCCAGAAAGATTCAGGTCAAACAGTTTGACCAAGTCAAGACGTTTCTTGGAGAGGAGTATTTCGTCAACAGCGGTGATCATGGCATGCGTGCTTGCCGCGGAATCGTGTACCTGCGAGAGATGAGTCTCTCGGAATTCTACACCAAGAGTGAAGAACTCAAGCAGGCGGCTGAGGCGGCAGTGTAGTCCTTATGCACGGTGTGTTGAGGACTTATAGATGGAGATGGCCACGGGTCGAACTTGGTCCATGGCTCTGTGCAGGAAAGGAAAGGCGACGATGGCGAAAGCGGTAGTCATTTTTGAGGATTCGGGGTATGTCAACTTGCAACCCCTAACGTATACGCGTCCGGCGTGTCGACTCCGATGTGGAATAGTCACCCTTTGGGAAAAGACAGCAGCAGCGTACTCAACTGCCCAAGTGGTAATTCACGCTCGAGACCACGTCGCAGGTGTTGTCAAGGCTGAGATCGATGGAGTGGCTGTCAACGAGCTTGCGAGTGACTCTGCTCTTTTTGTTAATGGTCGACTGATTCCTCCGACGGATCTTGCCCAGAAAATAGCTCTTGACGGTGACGATTGTGTTTTTGTCGCTGCGGGTGAAGTGATTGCGGCACGCGTGAGCGGCGGCAAGTGCGCCGAACTGGCGAAGTTGCTTACTGCGGGGCCGCTACCTGATGGCTGGACTGACGGCTTGAAGACAGAGAATGTGGAGATGGATACAGTAAAGTATCCCTGGGATCTCGTTATTCACAATGCTAAGCAAATCGGCGCCGATTTTAACAGAATGGGCGTTGCGGGGAAAATGGAAGGCGACGTACATCCCTCAGCTGTTTTGGATGGTAAGGAGCACATTTGCATTGCCTCTGGGGCAGAGATTCATCCCGGTGCTGTGCTGATGGCCCACGACGGTCCTATCTACATCGGTCCCGGCGCTACTGTGATGGCCGGTGCAGTTCTTGAAGGCCCAATTTCAATCGGTGCCAAGAGCGCTATCAAGATCCAAGCCAAGATCTATGAAGGTACGAGCATGGGTGAGTACTGCAAGGTTGGTGGAGAAGTCGAGGAGTCGATTTTCCACGCTTACTCCAACAAGCAGCACGACGGCTTCCTTGGCCACGCTTATGTCGGCGAATGGATTAACCTGGGGGCTGATACCAACAACTCTGATCTGAAGAACAACTACGGCAACGTTAAGGTTTCAATAAACGGGGTGCCCGTTGATTCTGGCAGTATGTTCGTCGGAGCGACGATGGGTGATCACACAAAGGTTGGTATTAATACAATGATCAATACCGGAACGGTTCTCGGTGTTGGCTGCAATGTGTACGGTGCTGATTTTCCGCCTAAGTATGTTCCTTCATTCTGTTGGGGAGGCGCCGCCGGTTTCATTGAACACAAGCTGGATAAGTTCCTCTCTACTGCAGAGAAAGTAATGGGGCGCCGCAAGCGCGAACTCACGTCTGCACACAGAACTATGCTGCAGACCGTGTTCGAGTTGACTGAAAAGGAGCGGCAGGCAGTGATCAAGTAGATGCCTTGGGGGGCAAGTCGGAGTATCGCGAATTGATATTCCCGACATCAAACTAGAGTGGCCGAAGCGATGGCAACTTCCGCTTCGGCCACTTCTGATTGGAGGAGAACGTACTATCGGTTTCTACTGCGATTGTTGGATTTATGCTGCCAGTTCCTCCGCCAGCGATCTGCCAAAACGTTGACGCAGACGCTGCAGGATGTCCTTGTGTATTTGGCTAACCCGGGATTCAGAGAGCTGTAGAACGTTGCCAATCTCGGCCATCGTCAATTCCTCGTGATAGTACAAGGTGATTATCAATCGCTCCTCACGTGATAGCCCTTTGCCGATGTGATCGGAAAGCATTTGACGGGCAATTGTCTTTGAGGGGTCGCAAGTCCGTGTATCGCGGACATCCCATGTCCGTGCATTGCCGTGTCCCTGTTTACTGTCCTCTGCCTCCATTGCGCTGAAATGGACCTCCTTGCCGAGAAGAGAGAGGCGGTTGAGATCTTCGTATCTCGATACGCTCATGTTCATTCGTTCGGCGATTTCAGAGGCTGTTGGAGGTCTACCGATTTCTGTGTCGAGTATTTCTTTGGCATAGGATCGTTGCTTCTCGAACGTTCTCACTGTTCGGCTTTGCGGATCCCTACTTCTGAGCCAATCGATAACAGCGCCGCTGATTCGCTGCTGACAGAAGGTTTCGAACTTGGCCTTGTGCTTTGGATCATAAGCTTGAACGGCCTCAATCAGGCCGTCAAATGCAGCACTTGCGATTTCATCGCAAGTGATTTGTGCTGGAAGCCGGCGGGATAACCGTGCCGCGTGCGAATGAACTAGCTCTTTGTAGTGCACAACCAGTTTATTGCGATCCTCGATACTTCTATATCGCAGGTACCTCTTCCATAGTTTCTCAACTGGTGATGCTTGCTGGTGTGTCTTCCGTGCCATCTGATCAGTCTCCTCCAATCGACTGTCACTCATAGTTATGCTAAACCAGCGAACCTGTTCCGCGGATAGCTGGTTAACATAGTCGGTCTGGGGCGACAAGATAAGTGAGAGAAAATAGAGAATATACGGAAGTTTTTTCAGGGCTCTTTACGAGGCTGGTGTGAGTACTGCGCCGTGAAGGCCGACAAGTGATTGTTCGTGGCGCCTAATAATAGCCTTCTGTGTTGGGCAGATACTGTTTCCACTACTGATAAGCGAGTCAACCAAGTGTGAGAGGAGGCCAATCTGATCTCGCTTCTCTAGTAGAAAACAGCGTCCTCAGCTGGTGCTGATACTTTACGGTGGCTGCCAACGGGGTTGCGGGGGTGTTCAGCATAGCTTTGGCCAATCGCCATCAGTGTTAGATTTGCCAGTGTATCCTGCGGGAGTCTGCTGGGGACGTTGCTCATCACTTGAACAAGAGCATTGCTGGTGGCTTCGATGGTCAGAGCAAGTGAGTAGGCGTTCGAGTGAAAGATAGTGCCAGCATCGATTCCCCGTTCGCAGACGGCCTCTAGCTTCTGCATGAGCTGGGTGTGGGATCTGTGTAGGCACAGATCTGGTCGCTCTTGGGGCCAGAAAGATGTCTCTCTTACGTAGATGACTGCCCGATCTCTGCTTCGGCTGAAGATGGACTCCTTTGTGCAAAGGTAGTGGTCCAGCTGAGAGAGGGGGGGCGCTGGTTGGCTCAGGGCGCTGGCCATCGCGGCGCAAAACCGTTCAATCGTGTCCTGAATGAGTTCTTCCCTCAGGGCGCTCTTGTCCTTGAAGAAACGATAGAGCGTGCCAACCGCAAAATCGGCAGCCTCTGCAATTGCCACCATGGGCGTCGAGTTATAGCCCCTGTTGGCAAACAGCATGGCAGCTGCATTCAGAATCTCTGCCCTGTGTCTGGCCTTGTTTCTATCTCTGCGAGTGCTTTTGTGGGCCACGATAACATGACTCCAATTCTCGAAGCTATCATTATAAAAATGAGCAACAATTCATTAATTGTAGCAAGGGTCCCGTGAAATGGAAGTTCAAAAACGGTGAAACTAATAAGATACGTATTATAGTATCATAGCGAATATTGTAAATGAATATATATTCATGATGTGAGTGCAAAGTCATTGGCCGGGGTGGCTCTATCTCCCGATCCGTTCTGGGACGCGCCTTACTCAGTGGGCTGATCAGCGCACTGAAGCAAATGATCAATGCGAACGAAGCGATATCCTCGATACGCCAGCTCTCCAAGCAAGGACTCAAGTATAGTATGCACCTTGTCTTGCCGGGTAGAGCCCAGATGCAGAAGCAATATGAAACCGTTGAGACCTGAATTACTCTGGGCTTCGTGTTCGAGGATCTCTGATAGGATTTCGTGTGAGGTGCGGAAACGAGGATGGCTTTCAGGAATCCAGTCTCCATTCGAGCCGCTGCCCGGAGTGAAGTTGAACAGCATAACACCGAGTTCCTTTGCCCACAGAACATGCTGGCGGTTGTACCATTCATAGGGGGGAATGAAGACGATCTGTTGTCCTGGCCGTAAAGCACCAAGGGATCTGAGCTGTTCAATGTTGGCCATGAGGTCTTGTTTGAATTCGGCAGATGTCACCAGAGAGTGCGTTCGATTCTCCCAGGAGCAGTAGAGGAGATGGGCGTGTGAGTGGGGACCGACGTAGTGGCCCTCATCAATCATGCGCGGAATCATCTTATTGAATTGTGGATTGGCGAGGTAGTCTCCGGTCAGGAACATGCCAGCTTTGATACCTGTCCGACGCAGGACATCGAGTATGTGTGAGGTTCCTTCTCCATGCTCTCCGGCAGTGAATATCAGAGCTATCTCCTTGCGCGTGCAATCACCGCGAACAACTGCCCCAAGATCGTATTGCCAGTTACCAGCAGAGATATCCTTCTGTTCAGAATGAATTCCGCTGATTTGCGTGCAACCGACGATCGTGCATAGCGATTGTGCGATAACAGCGACTACCATGCTCTTTACGCAGTGATTGTTCTTTGCCATTATGAACCGCACTGTAGTTCAATAGGTCTGGGATAATCAAGACATTGCGCAAGAAGAAAAGCTCGGTCAATTCGATGAATCGACCGAGCTTGAATAGACCATACCGGTAAGCGTTTAGTCGCTCTTCTTCTGTCCTTCTATCATATCCTCTCCGAATCCGATCATGTTGGCTTCCTTCAGTTTTTTCTCCAAGGCTACGTAATCCTGAGCAAGAGCCAACGCGTCCTCCGGTTCAACAAGACCTTTCGCCGCCAGCTCGAAGAGGTGATTATCCATTAGGATATTTCCCTTAGCCTTACCAGTTTGCATAGAGCTGTATATCTTGTAGGTTTGACCTTCGCGGATGTTGTGGCGAATACCTGCATCCGGACACATGATCTCAAATGCGGCCACACGCCCCCCCCCCTTCTTACGCAGCAGTCGCTGAGCTATGATTGCTTCGAGCGACCCTGTGAGCATAGCACGAATCTGTGCCTGTTCGTTTACTGGGAAGGAGTCGACTATACGTTCAATAGTACTTGGTGCCGAGCTGGTGTGCAGCGTACCAAACACCAAGTGACCAGTCTCGGCGGCAGTCGTGGCCGCCTTGATTGTTGTATAGTCACGCATCTCGCCGACCAGGATGATGTCGGGGTCCATACGCAATGAGCGGCGAATTCCCTCATTGAAGTCAGGAAGGTGGACGCCGATTTCCCGCTGAGTTACTCTGCACCTTTTGTGCGGGTGTACGAACTCGATCGGTTCCTCCAGGGTTATCAGATGGTCATAGCGAGTCTGATTGATGTAGTCAATCATCGTTGCCAGAGTTGTGGTTTTTCCTGAGCCTGTCGGGCCAGTAACAAGCACCAATCCTCGAGGCATCATACAGAGCTTCTTGATAACATCGGCATCAGGGAAGTTGAGTTGTTCCCACGTCAGCAGCGTACTGGGAATCAGTCGCATGACAACACCGATGACATTCGGTTGATCCTCGTATTGTTGGCGATGCACCGATACGCGGAAACGGGAATCGTGCATCCCGACGGCGAAGTCGGTCGTCCCTGCCTCCTGCAGTTCCTGCTGGTTTTTGTCAGGAGTGATCGACTTCATGAGCGACACCATGTCATCGGCATCCAACTCCTTAGTCTCCAAGCGGCGCATGCGCCCGTGTAGTCGAATCATCGGCGGAGAACCCACCGTGAGATGAAGGTCACTGCCATCCTGGAAAACCAGGGCGCCCATTAGCTTGTCGATCTGCAGTTGTTTCTTGGCCATTTCTACCTCGGCTCCCCTTGGGGTACTCTGTCTACATGAGGTCACGCGATCTGCAGTCGCGCGATCGCAGCGACTCAAGTATAACCAGGTCTGCTCTCTTTCCCACCCAGTGTCGGGCTGTCCACATGAGCAAGTGAATCAGACGCCTAGAGATCCTTGAGCATCTGCTCTTTGTCGTGAGTCTGCAGCGCTTTGATTAAGTCATCCAATTGCCCAGCCATTACTCGGTCCAAGTTGAACCGTGTAGAACTTAGACGATGATCCGTGCACCTGTTCTGGGGGAAGTTGTAGGTGCGAATTCGCTGTGAGCGATCACCGCTGCCGATCATGGTTTTGCGATTGCTGTCCAACTCTGCATCCTGAGCTCTCTGGAAGTGGTCGTACAGCCTTGTAGTCAGTATTCGTCTTGCCTTAGAGCGATTCTTGTGTTGTGACTTCTCATCTTGCATCGACACGGTGATGCCCGTGTCCCTGTGAACCAGCTGAATCGCAGACGAAGTTTTGTTCACTTTCTGGCCACCGGGGCCGCTTGATCGGCATACGTGCTCTTCAACATCTGTATCCCAGTTGATGGCGATGTTTATTTCCTCAGGTTCCGGATAGACGGCTACCGTGGCTGCACTAGTATGGATCCGTCCCTGCGTTTCTGTCTCGGGCACTCGCTGAACCCGATGTCCACCACCTTCGTATCCCAGTTCACGCCAGGCGCCATCACCTTTGATGTTGAGAATGATCTCCTTCAACCCGCCCAAGTCGGTAATCGATTGGTCCATGATTTCCACTTTGAACCCTCGGAGTTGACAGTATCGGGTGTACATTTCATAGAGATCGCGAGCGAAGAGGCCCGCCTCATCTCCGCCGGTGCCGGCTCGAATCTCTAAGATGAGGGAGGAGATAGCGGCATCGTCGGCAGTGACCACGCACTCCTTTAGAGCCTCAAGCTGCTCATCGCATGTGTCCTGGAGAGTGGGAAGCTCCTCTTCCGCAAGCTCTTTCAGATCGCGATCAGCGCTTGAATCGTGCGTTATCGCCCGCGCCTCTTCGAGGCTGTCCAATGTCCGTTTGAGCTTCTTGTAGGGCTCGGTCATGTATCGAAGCTTGCCAAGCTCCTTGGCTATGGCGGTTGCTTTTGTGTGGTCAACCGCAACAGCTGGATCTGCCATCTGGGCTTCGAGTTCATCTGCTTTGGCCGCCATTTGGGCTAGCTTCTTAAGCAGCTTCTCATCGACGGGGTTGAGCATGGCTTGGGGACTCGGAATCGGGGCCAAGTTGTCACTTCAGAAACGGTGTCTACTTCTAGTGGTAGGATCATTCGGACACTAAAAAACCACGCAGCCGAAGCGCACTTCAAGCTGGCGTGGTCTTCATTTGATATGGAGCTAAGCCTTGGTGCGGGTGTCTTTCTTCTTGGGCTTCTTGGCGAAGTAGTCGCCACCGAATTTCTTCTGAAATCGCTCGACGCGGCCTGCCGTGTCGATGAACTTCTCGGTGCCGGTGAAGAAAGGATGGCAATTGGAGCAGATTTCAGCGTGGATCTCATCCACAGTGCTTCGCGTTTCAAAGCTATTGCCGCAACCACAACGGACAGCACACTTGCCGTACTTGGGGTGGATATCGCTTTTCATGGCCTGTTGGTCCTCAATCACTATTCACGTAGGTACAGAACGCCGATTATATGTTCTGCAGATTCACATGCAAGGTGGTTGAGGGAGACGAGTGCGGACGGACTGAAGCAATGAATGAGGGGCTCAGTTGAAGCCCGATAACCCACGTTCAGACTTCAACGATGAGGAGTGTTACATCATCCTGAGGATTAAGCGACCCATCTTCGCTGTCTAGATGTCTGGCAAACTCCACTAACAATTGATCAGCTGGCAACTGGGCTATGTCAGCCAACACTTTGCGGTAGTGATTCAACTCGTCGGGACGGTCAGCCTTCTTGGCAAAGGCTAGTTCCACACCGTCGCTATAGATAATCACCTTCTGTCCCTTCTCGAGTTTGACTTTCCGGGTGCAGAATCTCTGGTCCTCGAACAGACCCAACAGCCCTCCTGATGATTTGAGCTCGGAGATGGAACCGTCGGTTGAGCATAGCATCGGATAAGGGTGGCCAGCACGGGCGAAACTCATTTCAAGTGTACTGACGTTGAGCAACCCATAACAGGCAGTGACGAATTGGCTGTTTGGCAGCTTCTGGTCGCAAAGCTTTTGGTTGAGCAACTCCAATGTGTCGCACGGCTTCAGCAACTCGTACTGCTTACCGGTGACCTTCTTGGAGACAACAGCGTTCTTTATGAACATCGTCAGAAGACTGGCTGCCATTCCGTGTCCAACGGCGTCGGCTATGTAAAAAGCCACGTGCTCTTCGTCAACGCGGAAGATATCGTAGATGTCGCCTGAAACGAAGGACGCAGGTCTATACAAAGTGGCGAAGTTGGCATTTCCGAAGGTAGTGACACCCTTAGGCAGAAAAGCGGATTGGAGTCGGCCTGCAAGCCGCATTTCCTGATCAACGTGGGAAAACTGTGCGTTGAGCTGTTTGAACAGCCGTTGCATGTTGCTCAAGTCCCGTTCGAAGGCAAGGACAACATCATGGTACTTCAGCAGGACGGATAGACGGCCCCTGATCTCCTCCTTACTGATCGTGGGAGAGGCGAAATCCACTAGGTTCTGGCATCCGTCGGGTATCTCAGTAGAAGAGTCACCAAGAACTATGGCAGTGGTTCCTCGCGTTTCCATAATCCTCATGAGGTTTTGGAAAGCTCCATAGTGCGAGTCCGTGGGCCTTGGAGGTGCAGGAAGAACTGCAGCGTCAAACGTGTGAGATTTCGCCCGTTCCAGGCAACTCTCGTACTCCTCGTAGGTCTCCACTTTGTAGCCCAGCGTTGCCAGATACTCGCTGGTCTGTGGAGGAAGGGAGTGGCCGTGTTCCACCAGTAGCACATGTAGACTCTTATTGGCACAGTCGGTCACCGCTGCCGTCTCTTTCTTGAACGCAATGCGTGGTCAGAGCCGACCCTGTCCGAGTGAAGCTCTGGAGCCTTGTTCTCTTCTGACGCCGATGGCGATTCTACCCTACGAATTCATCGAGAACCCTACATCGTTGCAGTTATCGGTCGATGAGACAGGAATCTGTCGCACCGTCTGTATGTAGGTCGGAATGAATGGTTCGGTTATTTAGGACTTACTGTGCGGACGCGAGGACATCGGGGTCCAGCTCAACCTTATCGCCCTCGCTAATACCCAATTGACCGAAAAGCCCGCCTTTGGCCTCTATCGTGTAACGATATGAAGCCGTTGCTTGCGTGATACTTGTGTCATACGCTGCCATTGTCTTTGCTGTGACGATGGTTCCATCGGCTTTGACAAAAGCGATGTCCAAAGGAACTGGTACATTGCGCATCCAGAACCCGTCGCTCGCGGGTTGTTGAGATGGGAACACAAAAACCATCCCCGGATACGTTCCGTCTTCATTTCTCTCAAGCAACTCGGCCTCGACATACATGAACCCGGCTTGCCGGTCGTTATTGTTGTTGGCGATCCAGCATCTGAATGTGTGATCCGCTATTCTCAGGTCAGTTGTTTCCATGTGATTGAATCGTGTTGGATCTGATGCACCAGGGGGGTCACATCCCGGAATACATGTCAGCAAGACAAGCGTCGTACTGATGATGGCAGATTTTCCCATCATGTTCTATGTGAAACCTCCAAGTCAGTTATTCATGCTGGCGAGTCTGTCAGCGATGATTTTCGCCACCAGTCTTGGATCTGCCATGCCGTTTGATGCTCTCATGACTTGGCCGGCGAGAAAGCCGGTTGCAGCCTTCGCTTTCTTGGGATTGCCTATAGCATCCTTGATCGCCTGAGCATTTGCAGCCAGAGCCTGGTCTACCCAGTCCACAACTTGAGATTCATCCTGCACTTGTAGGAGCCCTTTCTTCGCCGCGATCTTTCTTAGCCCAACCGACAAAGAGTTCTTGTCAAGAGCTTCCCGGCAGCGAGAGTTGCTTATGAGGAAGTCAATATCGAGTTGTTTGAGTGTATTCCTCTTATTGTATAGGTGCTCTGCTAGCGCTGCTGCGCCTGCAGCCGAAAGCGTTCCTTCGTCCGCAAGTTGAGCAAGCTCAAAGAAATATTCCGGTCGAATACCCAGCCTGCCGATTGTTGTCGCATTGGCATTAGCTAGGGAATTCCAGATTCCCATAAACTGCTTCGTGACTGTGCTCGGAATCGCTCCACGCGTTACACAGTACTCGTAATAGCCTTCGGTCTCGCGATCGCGAAGAATGACTGGACAATCTCTCTTGTCAATACCGTACTCAGAGATGAACCTCTTACGCCTGTTCAACGGCAATTCTGGAATGCACGATCTAATCGCCTCAACCCAGTATCCTGTAGGCTTCAAGGGCACAAGATCCGGATCGGGGAAATACCTATAGTCGTGAGCCGCCTCCTTGCCTCTTTGAAACTCCGTGATTCCTCTATCGGCATTCCAACCACGGTTTTCGTTTGGTGATTTGCCTTTGACATACTCGCGATTCGCGAGCCAGTCTTGCAGTTGTCTCCGAGACTCGTATTCGATGGCATCGCGAACAGCCTTGAAACTGTTGAGGTTCTTGACTTCGGAGATCGGCGTGTAACACTCGTTGCCATTGTAAGTTATAGCTATATTCACGTTCGGTTCGAAACGCATCTGCCCTTTCTGCATACTCGCTTCTCCGATGCCCAGATCGGTCACCAATCGCTGCAACTCCGTGCAGAAGGCATAGGCTTCCTCTCCTGAGGATATGTCTGGATGAGTTACTATTTCCAGCAATGGCGTTCCGGCACGATTCAGATCCACTAGCGAACAACCGGGTGTGTCATGGATGTTCTTGCCTGCATCTTCTTCCAAGTGGGCCCGAATAATACGGATGTGCTTGGTTTTGCCATCACTTGTCGCTATCTCAAGGCTTCCGTCGTGGCAAAGTGGCAGGTCGTATTGGCTAGTCTGATAGTTCTTGGGTAAATCAGGATAGTAGTAGCTTTTGCGGTCCCACTTGGTGAAGGTCGATACTTCACATCCGAGCGCTAACCCCATCCGTACGGAGTGCTCGACAGCTTTGCCATTGATGACCGGTAGTGCCCCCGGTAGCCCCAGACAGACGGGACATGCGTGCGTGTTTGGCTCGGCTCCGAATTCCAGTTTGCATCCGCAGAACATCTTCGTCTTGGTGGCAAGCTGGACATGAATCTCCATCCCCACAATCGTTCGTGTCTCAATATTCGCTTCAATCATGAGACCGTGTCTCTCACGCAAGTTAGCCGTCCACGCTGTGCAAAGTGGACATTATACATGCACGCGGGTTATTATCCACGCAAGGGTGCATGGTGGGGCGTATATTATGCGTTCACGTTGGTACTGCGAGAAAGCAGACGGCGGAATGTGTATTCGAGGTAACCTTCAGATAACTTTTACGGGACACCGGTTTCTCTGAGTGAGACAATGAGCATACTCGAAGAGGCAAGAGGAAGATTGAAACTTCTGATCGGCTGTTGCGGTGTTGATACGAACGCTGCAGTCCAAGTGTATCCGCTCTCCCCAGACGACGCCATTGGTGAGCGAGCCGGAGAGGAGTTCGTCATTCGTCGGGGAAAGGAGCGGGTCATTGAAGCTGTTTTCGACGATGTGCGAGGTCAGGCGTTCACCGATAGTCCTCTGTCTTGGGAGGGGTCTTTGGCAAGTATGCTCAATCTGGATCTTTTTCTTGCAGGGAATCGAGCAATCTTCGTTGCGGGAATGAACGCTGTTGCGGCCAGGTTAAAGGCGAGTACTGGAGCGATCCATTGCAGGAACGAGGATCCTCGCAGATGTGGTCCGGTGATAGCCGCGGAGATCTGTCGCAGGTTCGGAAAAAAGCGTATCGCTTTAATCGGTTTGCAGCCGGCGATCCTCGAGTCCTGCGTGCAGCATTTCGGTGATCAGAACGTGAGCGTGGTTGATCTCAATCCTGACAACGTGGGAACAGAGAAGTTTGGTGTGCGAGTTGCGGATGGAGATACTGGTTTTGCTGATATCCTCTCGTGGTGTGAAATCGGCTTATGTACTGGATCGACAGTCGTCAATGGAACCATAGATGATGTCATTCGTGGGTTTCAGGTTGCACACAAACCTGTAGTGTTTTTTGGGAATACAGCATCGGCAGTTGCTTCGCTGTTGAAGCTGGATCGCATCTGCCCCTTCTCTCGGTAGCCGGTAATGGCTAGCAAAGCATATACTGAGCAATCACTGCTCGCTGTTGATCTTGGCCTCAGAACGGGATTGGCTCTCTTTGGCCGTAACGGACGGCTGATTTGGTATAGATCTGCCCATATGCCCAATAGATCCTCTTTGCGGCGATTCGTGGGTGGCCTGCTGGCAGAAACCACTGGTCTGGCTTGGTTGGTGTTGGAAGGCGGAGGGCCGATAGCCGAAACGTGGGAGAGAGAGGCCAAGAAGTACGATGTCGGTGTGCGGCACGTGACCGCGGAGTGCTGGAGACGGAAGTTCCTGTATCAAAGGCAGCAACGCAATGCACGCCAAGCCAAGTATGAGGCTGGCAAGGCTGCCATGTCTGTCATTGAGTGGTCCGGTGTCTCACGGCCAACCTCCCTGCGACATGACACATCAGAGGCAATCCTCACCGGTTTGTGGGGCGTGATGGAGGTCGGATGGTTGTGTGATTCTCCTCTCGGACGCAAGCCTTAGGCCAAAATCGGCACTCGCAATCAACGACGGCGTCTGGGACTAAGCGGTAGTAGCAGCCACTGAGGCGTTGTTTTCTATCCGCCAAGACCGCTGCAGTGTTGAACAATCCCCGCGCAGCGTAAAAGAAAGACAATCCACCGGAGAGAAAACCGGGGCTCAGACGCTACACTTGGATAGAGCTTGCTCTATTGTGTGTATTCGTGGCCTGAGGCATTGTTGGGTCGCGTTATTGGCTTATTATGTTGACTGTGAGGCGAACACTCAGAGCTGCCTCCAGCAGTACGCAGCTAGATCTCTTCTTGATTTGGCGGTGTTACACTCCCGGCAGCAGATTACCTTTAGTGGGGAGACCAACCGGAGATGGAGTCGATGTTTAGTCCCATTGAGCAGGCATTTGATGATTTGCGGTGCGGCAAGATGATCATCCTTGTTGATGACGAGGATCGTGAGAATGAGGGCGATCTGGTGATGGCCGCAGAGAAGGTTACCCCCGAGGACATCAACTTCATGCTCAAGGAAGCCAGGGGTGTACTCTGTCTTCCCATGACGCGCGAGCGTTGCGAGCAACTGAATTTGCATCCCCAGGCCACACACAACACCGCCCCACTTGCTACGGCGTTTACGGTGACGATAGATGCACATCAGCGTTTTGGGGTGACAACGGGGGTCTCTGCGGCAGATCGGTGCAAGACAGTTGAGGTTGCTTGTGCCCCGGATTGCCGACCTCGGGACTTGTGCCGTCCAGGTCACGTGAATCCTCTGATGGCCGTTGATGGAGGTGTACTGGTTCGCGCGGGGCAGACCGAAGGATCTGTTGATCTGTGTATGCTGGCGGGCATGCGTCCTATGGCCGTCATCATCGAGATCATGAACGACGATGGGACTATGGCGCGCCTCCCTCAGCTGGAGGAGTTTTCCCGCAAACATGGTGTAGGCATTTACTCAGTTGCGCAGATTGTTGAACATCGTCAGAAGAAAGAGACAGGATTCGTTCGTCGCGGAGAAACAATCAAACTCCCCACTCAGTTTGGGGAATTCAAGCTTATTGAGTATCTTACTGAAGTCGATCCCGAGCCTCATCTTGCGCTCTGCTGCGGTGGTGTGGGAGAACTTGATCCCGAGGGAAACCCGATTCAGCATCCTGATCCTGTTCTCATCCGAGTGGAATCGGAGTGCATGACTGGACATGTATTCGGCAGCTCGCGTTGCGATTGCGGAGCCCAGTTGCAGACAGGCATGAAGTTGGTCCAAGAAGCTGGCAAAGGCGCTGTCATCTACCTCCGGCAAGAAGGACGCAGCATAGGCCTGCACAACAAGTTAAAGGCTTACAAGTTGCAGGATCAGGGCTTGGATACCGTTGAGGCTAATGTTCAACTTGGATTGCCGGCGGACCGCCGCGATTATGGCGTAGGGGCACAGATTTGCCGTGACCTAGGCTTGCAGAAGATAAGGGTATTAACGAATAACCCGAAGAAGGTGAACAGACTTGCTGTCTACGGAATCGAGATAGCTGAGCAGGTCCCCATTGTGATTCCCGCGAATGACTACAACAGATTCTACCTGACAACCAAGCGCACGAAGATGGGGCACATGCTTGACGGTATTTGATTGCCACAGAGCTCAACTCGGCTCTAAAGCGAATTCCAGTTGATCTTCTCTGCGGGAAACACAGGCCCTTCGCTGCAGCAGAGTGCGTACCTGCTTTGCGTCCCTTCCTCCACGGATACAATGCAGGATTGGCATGTGCCGATGCCGCAGGCCATAGGGCGCTCCAGTGATACCAGACATTCCAAGCCCATACGCTGACATAGCTTCGCTGTCGCTTGCATCATCGCGTTGGGGCCACACGAGTAGACGACCGTGTCGTCAATGGCAACTTCGTTCACGCTCAAGTACTTCTGCATCGCTTCGACGATCGTGCCATGGAATCCCACGCTTCCATCGTCGCTGCTGGTAACAAGTGGCGTGCCGCTTCTGTTGAATTCCACTGACTGCATTGCCGCTTCGCAGGGATCCGAATTGCTGGTTGCCTCATTGGAGAGAGATAGCGGCAGTAGGTCGTCGCGCTGCGCTCCCACGAAGGCTACTGAACTTTTCCCTGATAAGGCAAGACGCTCGGCAAGCCAAAGCAATGGAGGAAGCCCGACGCCTCCCGCCACCAGAAACGCTCCTGTCTTCGTCTGGGAGATTGGAAAACAGTTCCCCAGCGGGCCGAGAATGCGCACCTCCTGTTGACGTGTCAAACGGGACAACCATCGAGTACCCACGCCTATCACCCGGTACAGAATCTCCAGTTCACCTGCCCGCTGCCCGCCAATGCTGAATGCTCGTGGCAACAGCGGTGAGTTGCCGGCTGAACTGTCTACGGCGCTTACTTGCACGAACTGTCCTGGCTCGGCGTCGGGAAAGCCTTCGCTTTCAAGGACCAACCGAAAGTGCTCCGAACAAACCTGCTCATTCGAAACAATCCTGGCTAGGACGATCTCGGTACGCGGTTTGATCTCGTTCATCTGAGTTGTCTCGGGTTACCTTAGTTCTCTGCTTGTGACTGGCTGCAAAATACGACTTCCGGCATCGGACGGAAACATCCAATGCCGGAAGCGCGCCACGGCTATGATTAGCCGCATAGTTGTGGGCTCCGATTGGTTGTCTGTTTCGGATCCCTTCTTTTGCCGTACTCTATGAGAAATCGACTATACGTCAGGGCACAATCATCGTCAACGTCGCTGCGATATCGATGACAGAGTGTTGTCGTGCGTAAGTGTCTGTTAAATAATAGCTTATCGTGGGCGAGGGCTTCGTTGCTGGTCGCGCCCATCATTCCTACAGGGGGTGGCTCGAATACAGGCTGCAGAGTTCGCAGGGCACTGCTGCAGGTGATGTCATCAGCCAAGTCCTGGTTAAGCTCCGATTGACCACGCCCTTCCATTGCTTCTAGAATCCAACGCAACGATATTGAATGGAGCACCCATGCCCGTTGAGAAGGAATCAAGAGTAACCCAGGCGATCATGATAGTGCGCGAGTGGATTCCTACAGTGCGTCCCCGTGTGGAGGCCTGGGTCGAAGCATGCCGCGCGGAGCCGGTGCTGATATGGCATACCCCTGCGGTAAGATGTGGTGTCTATTTGTTGCTTGCTTTGATCGCGATCTTTTGCGTAACGTTTTTCATTGGTCTGTTCGCTCCTGGCGGACCGGAACCGATACCGCAAGCAGAGACCGCCGATTTCCACGTTGTCTGTTCGGATCCCGAATGTGGAGCTCATTTTGTCATAAAACGCGAATTCGAGTTTCGTGACTTTCCAGTTCCGTGTCCCAAGTGCGATAAGTTGACCGGGCTGTGGGCGCTTCGTTGCAGCAGCGAGGAGTGTCGAGGACGTTGGGTCATTCCGCAGATTGTGGGTGAACAACGGAAATGTCCCCACTGCGGACAATTGCTGGGCGAGGCACCATAGGAAAGTGACTTTCAGCCATTTAGTTGATTGTGTATTTCCAGAAATTCACAGAATGCTTCGTCGTTTCTTGTGCGTTGCCTCTTATTCGCTTGTATTCCGTGTTGATTCGCATACAGTAACTAACATGGGGTGGCTTGTTGTTGCTGACCACATTGTTCGGAAACAAGTCCGCACTGTTGCATGCCGCTGGCACGGAGGCCCGTCATGGCAAGATATCGATACCGAAAACGCAACTCGTCGCGCCGAATCTGGGTAGCGTTTTTTCTGGCCACTGCCGCTGGCATCTGGACTTATGGGCGTTTTGTCAGCCCCGTTCTTGAGGGAGAAGAGCCCAGAGAGTCGGCATCCTCTTCCTTAGTGGCCAACAATGTGCCCAGCCCTGTTCCACAACTGACCTCTCGTCGCCCAGAAACCGCTGATCGCAGTCCGGATCAAGGTGTTCCGGAGAAAGGCGAAGATCGACAAACGCAACCAAGGACCGATTCTGACGCGGCCAAGAGGGCGAAGAGCCTTTTCTCATCTGGAATGAAGGCTATCCAAGGTGAAGACTACCTCACTGCACGCTCGCATCTAAGTGAGGCTCTTCAACTCGGATTGGACGGACAAGCGATGATCGATTGTCGTGCCGCCTTGGCCAGAATTGGAACCAAGACAATCTTCACTGGGGCTGTCACAAAAGACGACCCGTTCGTTCGCCGCTACGTTATTCAGCCAGGCGATTCACTCAGCAAGATCGCTGCCAAGTACTCCATCACCGCGGAGTTTCTCGCCGACATCAATGGTATTCGCGACGTTAATCGCATATCGGCTGGCCGGACGATCAAGGTCGTCCAGGGCCCGTTTCACGTTCACATCGACAAAGCGTCTTTTCGCATGGACGTTCGGCTGCAAAACACGTTTGTAAAACACTTCGCGGTTGGCTTGGGAGTGGATGACAGCACGCCCTGTGGCGAGTGGCTCGTGGGAACAAAGCTCACTAACCCAACTTACTATCCTCCTCGCGGCGGAAAGATCATGGCTGCAGATGACCCCGCCAACCCCTTGGGGGAGTACTGGATTGAATTGAAGGGCGTCAGTGGCGATGCGTTGGGGCAACAGCGATACGGCATACACGGAACTATTGAGCCCGATTCCATCGGGAGAAACGCATCGCATGGCTGCGTGAGGATGCACAATGAGGACGTTGGCGAGCTGTACAAGCTCCTAATACCTGGAAAGTCACGCGTTACCATCGAATAGCCTCTTCACCTACCGATTGACGGGAAGATTTCGAGTGTGTAACAACATCGCCCGCACGTAGGCAGGTCTGCAGCATACCGCTAATATATACGACAAACAGACGGGATCGGCCTTTCCCCTCGGTCTTATGCGCGGACTAAGGGGAGTTTATCTCTTTGGAGTGGCCTTGGTCGCGCATGGGCGGAGCGGTTATGCAAATGAACATCACAATGATGCGGCACCGACGGCGAAAGTCCTTCGCTTGGACGATGGTTCTGGCTTCAATGTGCGGGCTTCTAGCGACAGGACAGGCGTTTGCCCAGGGTGCTGGGAACACGCCGGCACCTGGACAGTCTGATAAGGACAAGCCAGCGGTCAAGGAGGTCTCGAAGGAGGTCAAGCCGGCAGATACCGCAGTAACACCCAAACCGCGAGTGACCACACCGAAAACCGGACGCAAGCCAGTGCAACCGAAGAGAAGGAACACGTTCACTCCCGATCCTAACGCCAAGTACGTGTGCACTGAGTCTGTGGTAACGCGACCACCCGTCTGGCGAGGAGAGAAGAACCTTACCTTCAACTTCTTCATTCGTAACGAAGGCACTGCGGATCTCCAGATCCGCGCCAAAGGTGGGTGAGGCACCAAATTCAACGGTCGGTCCGACCGTACGATTAAGCCAGGCGCTACCGAAGAGCTCGCTGTGACTTTGAGCTGCCATAAGTTGCGAGGAACCTTTGATAAGAAGATCAGTGTCTCTACCAACGATCCGAACAACCAGCGCGTCAACTTGACCTGCAAGGGGCAAATCCTTGAACCCGTGAAAATAGAGCCACAGCGAATCAACTTCGGCAAGGTTGCTCGCGGGGCAAAGAAAGAGCAGTTGGTCAAGAAGGTCTCGGTTCTCCGTGGAGACGGAGAGCCGATCAAGCCCGTTCTCAAGCCGATAACGGTTAAGAATATCGAAGCGGAACTTAAGGAGATCGAAGCCGGTGAACGCTACGAGTTAGTGGTCAGACTTCTGCCACCCTTCAAGTCTGAGAGGGTGCGGTCAAACGTGATAATCGAGACCGGTATCGAGAGAGCACCAACGGCTTCGTTCTATGTGTCCGCAACTGTCAAACCAAGAGCAATGGCTGCGCCTCGCCGTTTCACTGTCCCCAGTGTTCGCCATGATGATTGGGAACAAAGTGTTAGCTTGGTCTGGGATGATGGCGAGCAACGCAAAATCAAAAGTGCCGAGGTAGATGATCCGGAGCTCAGCGTTCAGATAAGAGAAATAAACGGTCAAGACCGAGTGTTCCTAAAGGTACCCAAGGACTACTCAGGTACCCGGGCGGGCCGAACCGTAACCTTGCAGTTGGACGATGAGCTCATGCCCGAGCTCAAGGTGATGGTGCGATTCTCTGCTCCTCGCGAAAGGCCTCCGGCACGCCGCAGGAGCACGCCGGCGCCACGTCCGACGGTCTCGCCAAAGACTGGCTCCTCTGCCAATGACAAGATCACCAATCCTGTCAAACCGCCGAGCGCTCCTGCTACAGAACTCAACAAGAAGACTGAGGCCGGTACGGATCCAGCGAAGAGCTCGAAATCGGAACCAGCCTCAACTGACAAATAGCAGCATCTGTCTTGAACTGGATCGACGGCGGCCCGCAACCGTACTTGCGGGCCGCTTCTGTTGTTGCTCTCTTTTACGGAACTCTGAGCGGTGGACCGGACAAATCCTCTTGGTATGACTTTCGACGAGGTTGTATCAAGCCATTGTGTCACTCAAAGCAACATCGGAGAGTGGCGAAGTGGGTACCGGGATCTTATGTGTGGTGGGGACCCCGCCATAAGCGAGCTGCGCGTTGATCTGCCTCCAGTTGTCCGAACCGTAACTGAAAACGAGCTGACTAAGTTCGTTCAGCGCACGCCAGATGGCCTGGAAATCGAAAGCGTGATCGTTCCAATGCATCGCAAGAGTGGAACTTGGTCAACCCTGTGTGTCTCATCACAGGTTGGCTGCGCTCGCGCCTGCGGATTCTGCGAGACGGCTCAGCTTGGGCTATTACGTAATCTTACTGCGGGCGAAATAGTCGGCGAAGTCGTCACCGCCCAACGGGAACTCCAATGCAAGATCCGCAACGTGGTCTTCATGGGCATGGGCGAACCGTTTGACAACTTCGACGAGGTTATCAAGGCTATAAGGGTTATTACAGATCCAGCAGGTGCCTCTCTCGGTATGGAGAGGATCGCCATCTCAACCGTTGGCAGATTGGACGGAATCCGGCGACTTGCACAGCTCGGTTGGCGACGAATAAACCTGGCCATCTCGCTTAATGCTCCCAATGATGAGATTCGCTCCAAGTTGATGCCCAACAATCGTCGTGAACCGATGGCCGCATTGAGACAGGCGTTGCTTGGTTACCCCTTGCGCAATTGTCAGTACTTCATGATAGAATACGTGTTGATTCCCGGAGTAAACAATGCCCAACAACATGCGGCTGAATTGTCGGAATACCTGAAACCGCTCAAATGCATTGTTAATGTTATCCCCTACAATCCACGCCTCAACTCGCCATGGAGATCGCCGACCGATCAGCAGGTGAATGATTTTATCAGATGGCTGAAGGATTCCGGACAGGAATGTCGCAGAAGACTGACGAAAGGCCGAACGGGCATGGCTGCTTGCGGGCAGTTGGGCAATCGCAATCTACAGCGAGCCAAGCGGTATGCTACCGGCCAGCCTGAAGCCTGACGCTGTCCTGCGAATACTCGTGTTGCTCCACCTACTCCAAGTAGAGTGTTTGTCCTGGCTCTAACCTCATCGTTGAGCTTATAGTTTTCGCAAGCTGCGCGGCGTCCAATGCTCTTAGTGGGGAAATCTCAATCGTGGCCGTGGGATTACCGTCAACATCGCGCGGGCACGTTACTCCACACTCTTCCAGCCATTGCATTGCTCTTTGTACCATATCCCGTTGTGCAGTTTCCAGACTGTCAACGCCTGTGGCGTTCTTAACAGGGCTGAAGCACGTCGATCGGGGCATTTCGAGCAGAATCGATCGGCTGGCTAGGGGAATGGCATCAAAGATGAACATCTCGAACTTGCGCGCGTTCGGTCTCTTTGGATCAACTGTCGATCCGGACGCGAGATCAATGTGTGGCACCTTCTTGTTGGCTATATGCCACGGCAGCTTAAGATGTCCCTTCCCCGTAATCTCCGCCACGAACTTCGGGCATACAAGGTGAATAGCTATATTCCCTGCATCAATCATGCGCGATCCGTCTGCGTTCTTCGCATGCGCCAACTCGTTCGGCAGATCGGAATATTCGATCACCTGCAGCTTCCCGTTAACCTGCACGAAGTTGCCGACCTTCTCCAGATCGTCGGCCTTGGGGACCGCAATGCTGGAAATCTGAGACTTCGTGTGAGCGTGCAATCCTATAAACAGAGGATCAGCTGGAGAAACTAGCGGATTGTCGACCTGAAAGTAGCTGATTACTTCGATGCCGCGCCGCTCCATGTCGTCAAGGATGCCCTCCGAGCGCAGAGCCGTCAAGCTGCCTCCGTGCCCATTTGGGGAAAGTGCAATGCGGTGGCGATCACAGAGTAATATGCGCCCCTGTTCATCGACAGCGGGCATGACGCCTTGCTTGAAGAATGTCACATCGCTCGCGCTGAGCCCCAGGTAATTGTTGTTGCGGAAGTACTCCTTTGTCTCGGTGTCCGTGGCGTCACTGGTCATTATGTACCAGGGAATCCGGCACTCATATCGCGCGCAACTTGCTCGAATCGACTCCGCAAACAATTCGAACAACGTCTTCCCCTTAACGGGAGAGGTGGGCAGTGTGCCCTTGGGAGCGTTGAATCCGAGTCTCGTTCCCTGTCCACCGGCCACTACCATTGCAGCGACCCCACCTCTGGACAGGACGTCCTCGCCCTGTTTGCGGGCCTTCTCGTATAGCGGTCTGAGTTCCTCACTTGGCTCCGGCAGAAAGACGTCAGGAGCCTGAATGCTACTCAGATCAAGCTCTGCGCATCTGGAGCCCTCGCCGCTCAACTCTCGCACCAGCTGCAGATCGATCTGCTCCAGATCTGCCAGCAACTGCGATCGTTCCTCTGCGTTCAGGTCGCCCCAGTATTGAAAAACGTGTTCCTGGCCAAACTGGACCGTCAACTCGCGCAGCTCTTCGTAGCTCTTCGTCATGGTCTATGCCCCCTGGACAGGTTGAATTCGTTTGCGTTGCTGAGCCAAAGCCTGTTTAAACCGATACCTATAGATAGTGCTATCGTGAGTGTCAACCGACCGATAATACGCGCGAAGCGTATTCGTGCGACTGGACAACGGCCACAATCTGCTCGACGCCAACATGCTTACTCGCCGAGACTTCCTCAAACAGACAGCGATGACGGCCGGAGTTGCTTCCGCGCCCGGACGAGCAATAGCGCAGGCTCTGGCCAATGCTCAACCGAATGCAGATGAGCACCGCTCATCCGTAATTCAAGTTCGCTCGGAGCGCTTGCTGACATCGCGAGGCGTGCATGAAGATCTCCTCTTCGACCTTATCGAAATCCTCCTGTGCCGCCTCGGGGGCAACGAGGATGCCGCCTCCGTCTGGAAATCTCTTCTCAAGCCCGACGACATCATCGCTCTCAAGTTCAATCGCAATGGCGCGCAGACCATTGGCACAAACGATGCGATGCTGCGAGCTTTAGTGCGATCCTTGGGGAACGCTGGGTTTGATCCAAAGCAACTGGTGGCCATTGAGGTTCCGCAGGGCGTTCGAGAGGAAACCGCATGCGCTGCTCCAGTTTCAGGTTGGAGTGACAAGGAATACGATTTCGGGAGCGGAAAAGACCGCCTTGCCTCCTGGCTCAATCAAGTCACCGCCATCATCAATGTCCCATTCCTGAAGAATCACAACATCTCCGCGATGACTTGCTGCCTGAAGAATCTTTCGCATGCGCTAGTCAAACACCCCGCTCAGTTCCACAAGAATGGCTGCTCACCATATATAGGCGACATAGTGGCGCTCCCCGAGGTGCGGGACAAGCTGCGGATTCACATCGCCAACGGCATCAGAGTGGTCTTTGAAGGCGGTCCCGAAGCCAAGGAGGAGTACCTGTGGGACGCTAGGTTGCTTCTCGGTGGATTCGATCCCGTTGCTGTGGACACAGTTGGCGTCCAGATTCTCAACAGAGTGCGATACAAACTTGAGCTGGGCACTATTCTCCCAAATGCCGAGGTTCCAGACTACCTCGAAGCTGCTGACTCAGCCGGGCTGGGCACCTGCGAACTGCATCGCATCGACGTTGAGAAGGCCAAACTGTGATCTGGCGATCGACCCCGCCCTGGCTGTGCTCACCCCAAAAACCGCCCTCTCAGTATGACCATTAAAGAGTGTGGGTATTGACTCCATTGACTCCTACTTAGAGCCTTGGTAGTATTTGATGTGAACGTGGCAGTAGGTTTACGATGCAGCAGAAGAGGAACGCTATAATCAGTCGTATTCAATAGCTATCATCTATCCTATTCCGTCCCGCTGAGGGTCCTCGGCAGGTCGAGATTCAAAGGTTCCTCATTCCGCATACCGTGCCTACCTCAGAAGCGATGCTCCAGTGTGATGTTTCGCTTCTCGACCGCTTAGGGATGTTTGTCTCCTGAGCTTTGAATATACCCCAGTTCGTTCTTACTACGGCTAGCGGCTCTCTGTAGTCGCGCCTCGTGTGTTACCGGACGTGGGGTGATTCCAACCACAATCATGGTTTAGAAAACCCAGCATGGGTGCCCATGTTGGTGAAGTGCTGCTCAGATGTAACGTGGATGTCTTGCGTGGCTTGAATATGGGGCCTCGTTATACAGGCTTACAAAGCAATCATGCTCGTTCATCCCCGGAAAGAGTCACCTGAGCTCGGCGTTGTGGCTGGGTGGCACGCGGATAGGCGTACTCAGTGTTAGGAGTGATACCTATGAAGAAGAAAGCGTTTACACTTATTGAGCTGTTGGTGGTGGTGGCCATCATCGCTCTGCTTATCTCGATTCTGCTGCCGAGCTTGTCTCGCGCCCGCGAGTTGAGTAAGCGACTGGTCTGCGGAAGCAATGTCAAGGGAATCGGTACTGCCTGTAAGATCTATGCCAACGAGAACGAAGAGTCTTGGCCTGTGCCCGATTTCAACGATGATGCGAATGAGTTCAAGGAGTACTACAGGACTGCCGCCTCGACGACTGAGGACATTATCGGCTACAAGAACGATGAGACGACAACGGGCGTGACTCCTGCTCGCGGTGCCCCCTCTGACAGCACCTCGACCACACTCTCTGTTACTCGCGCTCTGTGGATCATGGTGCGCTCAGGTGACACGACTCCCAAGTCGTACATCTGCCCCAGTTCCGGCGACCAGATTGACTCCGAGCAGAACATCGATCTCTACTACGATTTCCGCTCTTCCAAGAACATCAGCTACGGCTACCAAGTTCCCTTCGGCACCTTCAGCAGCAGGGCGAGCGAAGACGCCGACCCGCGACTGGCTTTGGCCGCCGACCACGGACCGTTCTATGATGCTGATAGTGCTACCAGCCCCGGCAAGCCGCAGGATGCAACTAATCCCTCCGTCGACACCTTCAGTCCGCAGGATTGGCGAAAGTGGAATTCGCCGAACCACGGTGGTTCCGGCAACGGTGAGGGGCAGAACGTCCTGTTTGGCGATGGTCATGCTACCTTCGAGAAGACCCCTATTGCTGGCATCGACGAGGACAATATCTACACCATGATCAGCTACGAGGAAGGCACCGGTGCCAACTTCATCAGCAAGGCCCTGAAGGGTGGAATCCTGCCTGTTAAGGGTGTGTTGACTGCTGACAACTACTATCCTGGGCAGAACGGGCTCAGCGATGGTGGCGACGCGTCTACGGATTCTCTGATCTATCCGTAGTCGAAGCATCTATTCGTTGTACGCAACCGCGGCGTCGGCTGCCGGAGTTAATTCCGGCGCCGACGCCGTTTCATTGCCGCTGCGGCATCGAGAGACCTTTTCGAATACTGTGCCGCCCAACCGTTCTCGGTGCCAGCAGAAGATAGGGCTGCGCTCCATCAGAGTTTGCTCCATACCGGAAGAGCTGACCAATGAGTCCAGATCGCTTGGAAACAGATTGTGTTTTTGGCGTTGTCGGTGTTCTTGAAGAACGCGGACGAACGCTTCTCATCAAGAGATCCGAAAGCGTTCGCATGCCCGGCATGTGGTGTTTCCCAGGAGGCACGATCGAGGATGGAGAAACAGCATCAGAAGCGATAGTGAGAGAAATGGCTGAAGAGGTGGGCCTTGTTGTCGAACCCGAGAGGTGGCTGTGGAGCTGGATGCGCGACGATGGGCGTCTCAACCTTCAGTGGTGGAAGGTGAAACTCCTCGGTGGAACGCTCACACTTGACAAAGCTGAGGTCCAGGCCGCCCAGTGGATGACCGATGAGGAAATCCGCACCCACCCCGATGTCTTGCCAAATAACATCCCCTTCTTGGATCACTATCGCGGCCTGGATTGATGCCGGCAAAAGACAGCCTTCCCTTAGTAGCGCTGCAAGTCCAAGCGTACTGTCAAACCCCCGGAGTCTACCGGAGAAAACAGGCGTGCAGCCGCTACACTTGGATAGAACATGCTCCAGCCAAGCACCGCCCACTGCCCGCCACTTCCTGGCCGCATCACAGCCTTACAACGTACTGCGCGCAAACCTGTTTGCGGCCATCCAAACAAACAGCCGACGCCGAGTTCACCATCCGATCATTCGACAAATGAAGTGCGTCAAGCTTGACAAGCGGCTAACCCCGCCTTAATCTTCCCCGTCTAACGGCTGCGGGGTAGAGCAGTTGGTAGCTCGTCGGGCTCATAACCCGGAGGTCGCAGGTTCAAGTCCTGTCCCCGCTAAATTGTTGTCCAAAAGGGACTTGCGGTAAAACGCGAGTCCTTTTTTGGTGCCCATTTCTCGCCCCGTGTACATCGGTTTGTACATCGCTGGCAGGACCAAGGGACTCGCAGGTCACGGTCAACGACCTGAAAGGAGTCCCGCACATGGCAAGTCTCATCAAACGTAACGGCATTTACTCGCTGCAATGGTACGTCGGCAAGAAGATCCGCCGTCGCAGTCTCAGGACCACTTGGCGCGGGCCAAAGGCAGAAGCGCGAAATCTGCGGCCGAGGGGGATGGGCCAATATGTTGAGGCGTTTGGAATTCCGCCGCAGGCAGCACTGCTGCGAAGACGTGCTGCTGCAAGGATAGGCAGGCATCGTATCCGATTGCGCTCGGGCGTGCGAGGGACGCAGAGATCTGGCGTTGTCTCAGGCGGCGTCGCGGTAGTAGTGGCGCAGCAGGCCGCCGAGGATTGGCTGGCACCGGATGGTCTTAGGATCGAAGTCGGGATCGATGGACGGCGGATCGGGTGAGCACGTTGCCGCGGCCGGAATCGTGCGATTGGCTAATCCCTGATGCGGGCGATGATGGTTGTAGTAGTCACGGTAGGTGCGCAGGATGTAGTCCAACTGGCGGAGGCTGAAACAGAAGAAGTGGTTGAGGACTTCTCTCTTACACTTTCCGATCCAGCTTTCGGCGTAACAGTTTGCGACCGGACTGGAGTAGGGCGTGCGAACTACTCGACCATTGGTGCGTTCGAAGTGCCTATCGAAGCTGGCTGTGAACTTGGTGTCCCGATCATGGATCAGGAACCGCATACCGATGCCCTCGTCTTCCGCCCACATAGATGCGTTGCGAGCTTGCTGGCGTACCCAACCTTCGTTTGGACTGTAAGTGCTGGGTGAGATGAATATCTTGCGACTCGCCAAGTGGATGAACACCAGGGCATAGGCTGTCTTGCTGCCCAGGGGTGTCCAGATGGTTTTACAGAAGAAATCGGTGGCCACGATGACGTTCATATGCAGCCCGATGAACTTTCGCCAGGTTGTCTGGACGCCTTTGGGGGCGTGACGATAGGGGTCAGGGAGGAGGTTCTCATCTTTGAGAACTCGCCGTACGGATGTGCGGCTGGTTGTGAGTGCAAGCTTCTTGAGTTCGCCCAGAATTCTACGTACGCCCCAGTTGGAGTTCTCCCTGGCCATGCGGATGATGATCGTTCGTAGGACGTCGGGCATGCGCGGTCTGCCGGCTTTGCGGGGCACACGTTTCGCACGTTTTTCGTTAACCCAGCGACGGTAGGTTTTGAGCGTGATGATTCCGAGTGTATGCTTGACATCATGGTTGAGTTCTTCGCCGATTCGAAGGAGGCGGTTTCGCTCTGTGGGCGAGAGAATGACTCTATTGCCGGGCAGGCGAGAGCGGAGGAGTTCAAGTTGCGTTTTGAGGAAGCGAATCTGAGTGTCTCGACGAGCCGACCATCGCTCCTGGAGCAGCACGAGAAGTTCGAACAGCCAGTTGGACCACATGGTTCCCTCATTCGGGCAGGAGTCGTAAGTCGTTTATTGACAAGTGCCCGACATTTTGGCCCCCCTCTGGCTGATCGCAAGGAGAGTACAATAAGGGCGAGCGCCCCACTGACATAACCAGTGAGCTGTCCTTGCTCTAACTTTTCTATTTTTTCCGATCTTCGTCCCTTTTTTCGGTCTGAAAGTTCGCGAAGACGGTTTGGCCCGCTCTACGGTCACCGCACCGGTAATGCCGACCCCGATCTTCATCGGGAGTCCCTCGCCGTCCTTGTTCACCTGCGTGCCGGCGATGTAACCGGCGATGACCCCCAATACGATCCAGCCCATTACTCCCATGATCATGGTCTCATCGGGCCGCCCGGCGAAGCCGGTGTGCCCTTCATCTAGTCATCCGTTGCACATGCCGATCGGAGCCGCCTCGCAGTTCGGAGCCGCTTCACTCAGCGATAGAGGTATAACACGCCGGACAAGGGAAGCAACTGGATTCTCGGACCGCTCCTGATATGATGCCTCTTAGGTTACCCGGAAGGCAAGGTCGCCGGGCGGGTGTTCAGCGGGCTTGGCGGACCAGGAACCGCGTTTTCAGGCCAGAATCGCCGTCCTTCTATCCGCCCCTTCTCCAACTGGTGAGGCCTCCATGAGAACCCAAGGCGAAATCGAAGCCGCCATTTCCCAGGGGATCGGTCGCTTTGAACAGGAATTCATGGGCCGGGGCCCCAAGAACATTCAAACCCATCTGATCGGTGATCTGCTCGTGGTCCGCCTCCAGGGTGTATTGACCGCGGCCGAACAGCATCTGGTCAAGTCGCTTCCAGGTGAAAAGGGCCGGGACCTGCTGAAACAGGTCAGGACTCAGTTGATCGAAACGGCGCGGCCGATGATCGAGGCGATGGTCCAGGAGATCGCCGGGGTTAGCGTAGCGAGCCTCCACCACGACGTCAGCACCGTCAGCGGCGAAGAGGTCGTGATCTTGAGCCTGACCGATTCGCCTCTCACACGCCCAACGAAGAAGCAATAGCCTCCTCGACAGAGCGGTGCGGATCGTGTCAGCCTATGGACCTTCACGGCAAGCCGTAGCGTCGCACAACCTGTACTGATGCCCTGCTATAGTGGCGAAAACGAAAGCGGCGCTGCCAGAAGAGGCATGACCGTATGAGCCATCTCCTGTTACACGCCAGTTGGCTAGAAGATCCTCATGATGAACCAGCGTCCGGGCTTTCGAAAGGAGATCGAAGATGAAGCTAGTCACCAGGATTTTTCTTACGGGGCTGGCTGCCGTTCTGCCGGTCATGGTGACGCTGTATGTGCTGTATTGGCTGGGCAGCACGGCGGAGGCGTTTCTGGGCGGGGGACTGAAGATCCTGATCCCGGACAGCCTGTACTGGCCGGGGATGGGCGTCGTGGCCGGGCTGGTCTTGATATTCGTGATCGGCGCTCTGATGAGGGCATGGCTCTTTCGAAAGGTGTTTCGCTGGGGCGAGCGGCTGGCAGGGCGAATTCCCCTGGTGAAGGCGCTGTATGGAGCCGTGCGCGACCTGATGGGCTTCTTCTCGGGCTCCGACACGAAGGCGATGCGCAGGGCTGTCATGGTGACCGTTGGGAACACTCCCCTACGCCTCATCGGGTTCATCACGCGAGAGGACTTCGGAGACCTGCCGGTCGGGATCGGCGGCGACGACACCGTGGCGGTCTATCTACCCATGAGCTACCAGATTGGTGGTTTTACGACGATGGTCCCGCGATCGGCTATCCAACCTGTCGACATGTCCATCGAGCAGGCGATGCGGTTCGCCGTCACTGCGGGGATGGGCGAGGTGAAGGAAGAATAGGCAGGGCAGTACGCACGGTTCTACCCCGCTACGGCGCGGGCCAAGGGTCACTTGCGGCCCGAGTCTTTCGTGTTCCTCTCAGGTTCCTTGGGCCCCGCCCGGTCGGGTGTCGATTTCGCCCATCTTCTTGTGGATTCGTTCGATACCCACGCGGACCTTCTCAAGGAAGCGATCAATTTGCTGTTCCGCGCCCGGCGGCGGAACACTCCATTCCGCCAGCACGTCGGCGAGTTCGAGCACGAACTCTGCCAGCCAATCCTCCTCATGAAGCCGAACCTCCTCTAGCACTTGCAGGTACGCTTTCTCGGCGCGGCGAAACTCGTCGCTTGTTTCCGGCACCGTACAGACGATGCGATGAAAGTCGTCTACCGCAGCGGCCAGCTGCTTCATCTTGGCCGCAACCGCACGTTCGCGCTCGATCAGCCTGTGCGTCGTTAGACGGTCCTCGTGCCCTTCATCGGCACCAACGATTTCCTGCCGAATCTTCTCTAATCCGGGCTCATCGAGCAGCCGTGGGTGGGCTACATGGATGGCGGAAAGCCGGCGCATCAGCTTGGCCGCAGTTTCCGCCTCTCCGCGTCGTGCCGCTGTGAGGGCGTCCCGCGCCATCGTTTCGATCTGGCCGCGGAATCCCTCCAGTCGCGCTCGCAGCTTCTCGATTCGTTGTTCGTACCGCTCCAGGTCGGAGGCGGAGATGATCCTGCCAGTCTTCTCGCGCAGCGTCCGCATTTGCTCCAACGTGACACGCGCTGCATCCTCGTCGCCGCCCTTCAGGGCTTCGCCAAGATCCTCAATCAACTGGCGGAACGCCACCTGGTCCGGGTCAGGTGGTGGCGGAGCCGTCGGCGGTGTCGGCCGCGCCTCGGCTCGGAACTCTGAAGCAAAGTCAGGACTCGTTTGCCAGCCGGATTCGTCACGCCGGGATGCCGAAGAGCGATATTTCGGAGGCGGCCCAGACGACGACCGGTCTCGTTGTTCATTCTGCTGCTCGCGCTGAAGTTCGGCCCGACGCCGCTCCAACTCGGCTTGGACCATGCTCAGCAACTGCGCATCAGCCCGTACATCCCGGTCCTGTAGCGCCCGCGCACTAATCCGCTCCAGTGAAGACAGATCCCGGCATTCGCGCATGATCAAGGACCGCCATTTTTGCAGGGCGGCGTCGCGTTGTTTCGCGGTCAGGTCCTCAGACATCGGGGCTTCCATTCTAGTCGAGCTGCCGGCGCGGTCACGGAAGTGACCCTCAACATCCGTCCGAAATACTGCCACAAAAAGGCGCCAGAAGCCGCCGCACCTCGCCGGGCGTGCTGCAGCGTAGCGATTGGATCGCGACTTCTCCCGTCTCGCGGGAGCTTATGCCGCGGAGCATCTTGCGGACGCCGTCGCCTCGAGTGGGGCTCATGCTCAATTCGCGCACGCCCAGGCCGACCAGCAGGCAGGCGAAAGCCGGGTCCGCAGCATCCTCGCCGCAGACGGAGACCGGGCGGCTCCGCGCATGGGCCGTGGTTAGAATCTGCCTAATGGCCCTCAGCACGGACGGATGATGGACCGTGTACTCGCTGGCCAGATCGGGGGCATCCCGGTGGACGGCGAGCATGTAGTGGGTCAGGTCGTTTGTACCAATGGCCACGAAGTCGGCCAACTCGAGAATCTCCTCCAGCGCAAACAGCGCCGCCGGGGTCTCAACCATCGCACCCACCTGCGGCCTCTGCTTGCCGCCCACCCGCTCGACCGCGACGGTCAGTGCCTCGCAAGCACGCCTCAGGTCGTCGCCGCCGACCACCATAGGAAAGAGCACGCGGACGTCTCTGCCCTGGGCTGCGTGAGCGATGGCCTGCAACTGCGTGTCAAGGAGGTCCCGTTCAGCCAACGAGAACTGCAGGCCTCGGAGCCCCCAGGTGACGGCGTTCCTGTGTTCAGCCGCCAGGAACAAGGGGACTTTCTCGTCGCCGAAATCGAAGGTTCGGATGACCAAGGGCCGGCCGTTCAGCGCATCGGCCACCTGCTCGTAGATTTCCACCTGAGCCGCATAGCTCGGTCGTTGCGGCGCTTCGAGGAAAAGGAACTCCGTCCTGAACAGTCCCACACCCTCGAAATGATGCACGCAAGCCTGTTGCACCTCTTCGGGTCGCTCGATATTCGCGAGCAGAGTAACCTTGATCCCGTCTCGCGTGACGCACGGCTGCGCCCCCAGGTCAGCCACGGTAGTCTGCACACGATCGTGCTGGTGTTTCCGCTCGCGGAAGTGCTGCATCTCCGCTTCCGTGGGAGCGAGGGTCACCTCACCCGAAACCCCATCGACGAGCAGGTGCATCCCGGGCCGGATGTGGGCGGCGACCTCCGGGATGCCCACCACCGCCGGAATCCCGAGAGAACGAGCGAGGATCGCGGTATGGCTGGTGTCGCTTCCAAGCTCGGTGACGATTCCAACCAGGCCGCTGTGCGCGAATTCCAGTGCTTGCGATGGGAGCAGTTCACGTGCGGCAATGATGGAGCCGGGTGGCAAGGGCGCGGCAGCCCGGGACCGGTCCCCCGCGAGATGCCCAAGCATCCGCTGCCCCACGTCGCGGACGTCCTGCTCTCGCTCACGAAAATAGGCATTTTCGAGTCCGCCCAGTCGCTGGGCCAGCTCCTTAACTACCTCATCGACGGCCTGCTCGACGTTGACCTCTTCCCGCGAAACGTACTCTCGTACTCGATATGCGATCTCCTGAATCAGCCGGGCGTGAAGCTGAGAGATGTCGGAGGCGTCGCGGGGGGCGGCTTCTCCCGCCCGCTCCAGTTCAGTGCGGGAGCGCTCGACCGCCTCCTCCAACCGCTCATGCTGGTCGTCGATCTCCGCTTGCAGGATCGCATACCGTGGGATTTCGAGCCTGGAGTGGACCTCGTAATCGTAAACGACTGCGGTGCCCTCGACGTATCCGGGCGAAACGGGTTTACCCTTGAAGACAGACATAGAGCACCTCGTCCAACGGTCATTGAAGACGCGCGGCAGCGCCAACTCAAGGGGGATGAAGTCGCTCCGCGTGCGCCAGACCTCCCGGCCGGGTGAGGCCTGTCAAGCCACAGAAGTCATCCCGCATCCGCATGGTACGCGGCAACGGCTGCCCCGACCTTCGCGATGAGATCGGCGTCCTTGTAGGGCTTTGCCAGAAACTCCACCGGCCCAACTCCGGCAAAGCGCTCCATGACGTGCTCTTCATTGTACCAGCTGAGAACGACGACCGCCACAGCGGGCCGGATGCCCCGCATTTCTCGGTACACCTCCTCCCCGCCCAGATCGGGCATTGTCAGGTCGAGCAGCACAGCCTCGATCTGTTCATGGTGTTCACGGAACGTATCGAGCGCCGCGCGGCCACCATCGGCGGTCAGGACATCGAATCCGGCGCGCTCCAATATCTGCTGAGCCACCAAACGGACGAGATCTTAGTCGTCCACCACAAGCACCGTGCCGGTCCTGTACGGCATCGCCGAGGTCAGCTCCTCGGCGATAAGGTGCACCAGAGGCTGCTTCGACGCCGGAAACAAGACCCGGAAACACGTTCCCTGTCCGGGCGCGCTGCGCACCTGGAGAGCCCCGCGATGTCCGCGGACGATCCCCTGGGCCGCGGCCAGCCCCAAACCCCGTCCGGTGAACTTCGTCGTAAAAAACGGGTCAAACATGTTCTCCTGGGTTTCGGTATCCATGCCGCAGCCGGTGTCCGCAACCTCGACGAACACGTAGAGCCCCTCGGGCAGGTCTTCCTCGTGCAGCATCTTGGCCAGGAGAGCACTATCCGCGCCGATAACTCCGATGCGAACGGTCACCGAACCCCCCGTGTCGCCGATCGCTTCCGCCGCATTCATGATCGGATTCATGACCAGTTGCCGGAGCTGGGTGGCGTGCGCTATTGCCATCTGCATTGCGAAGCGTTGAGGAGGCGGCGGACACGGAGAACACAGGCACGGCTGGGGTTGCGCAGGCCATGATGACCGACGAGAAAGCCCAGTTACTCGCGCTGCTTGAGCATCGCGGAACGTGGTGTCGTGATGCCGAACCACGCGATGCCCGCGGCAATGCGGTGACCTACGACGACGCTATGGCGGTTGCGTGGGATATTACCGGCGCGATCTGCCGACTGTTCGGTTGGCAGCGGGCGAGCGTGCTCTTCGGGTAGGTGGAACGGCACCTCATGGGCAAGCGAAGGTCCGTTGGCTGGCCCCCGCGCGACAGCGGCATAGAAGCGATGATAACGCTACAGGATTTCAACGACCGAGCCGACACTCACGTTCGACCGGCTGCAAGAGCGCCCTGAGGCAATGCCAGTGTGGAGCAGCGGGAGTCGCACGAGTAAGTCAGCCGTGGAGGCATGAGCTGCCGGCCCGTGGTCACTGTGCGTGCCGGGACGAGCCTAGCTTCCTTGGATATCGACGTGTTGCGATCGAACCACCACTAACGGAGTCAGAATGGCGAAGACACGACCATTTGTTCAGAAGCGGCAGCGTGAAATAGACAAGGCAGCGAACGCGGCGCAGAAACGGGAACGCCGCCAGAACCGCACGGAGGCCGGTGATTCACCGCCGACCGACGGTGGAAGTGAGCCGAAAGCCGAAAGCAGCGGCGCCGACGAGTAGTACGAGGCGTGCCTCCCGCTTCTGGGCATTCTTACTTGGACTTCTTATCGCGGAAGACGGGCGAGGTAGCCAGGGTAAAGAGCACAACCTCTTCGCCGGTCTGGGTGCTGATGTCGTGGTGCAGGCTGACGATTTTCACGCCGGTAACCTCCTCGACCATCGTTTCCAGCACCGGGCGGGCGGTTTCGATGAGTTGCGTTCGCACCTGCTTGAGCAGCTCGCGTCCTTTCTCTGCCGGGAGTGATCCGACCAGTTGCTGCTCAGCCGCGGTCAGGACGCCGTGGAGCCGGACCACGAGCAAGTCGTCGATTAGGTGGGTGTGGATGTCCTTCGGGCCTCGGCAGATGTAGTCCTGCTCGAAGCGGCGGACGCCGTCGCAGATTCCGGCTTCGATTTCGCCCTGAGTTTTCACCGTCGCATCCATCTATCCAAAAACGCCGGCCAAACGTCCCTGTGGGATACCGTGCGCACGTGCGCCTCATCATCCGCTGGCTGGCAGGCGGCCACGGCTCAACCGCGGAAACCCACTTGCTATCCATGGCCTAGCCGGTATGATAATTGGCATTGGAGCCAGCGCGAAGCCCGCGTCTGGATCCGATCGCGCTGGGACGCGAATACGTCGGATGGCGATTTGAAGGGCAGCCCGGCCGCCCCGGCCGCCCCGGTAGGCCCGTTGACGAGTAAGCCGATGTGGCCGAGCACCTCTGTGTGCTCGGCCACATCGGCTTTTTTGTGCCACCAACAACAAGGACGGCAGCGGCCGGCGAGGATGGATTCCAATGAACCAGCCCAAGTCGAACAAGGCGGAGCAGATTGCTGCGGCGGCCAAGTTGTTCGAACAGGAGCGTACCGGCCACCGGCCCAAGTCGGTGACCGTGGTTCTGAGCGACGACGCGTTGGTCATCACGCTGCATGGCGCCTTGTCGGAGGCCGAGAAGGCCCTGGCCAAGGATCCCAACGGCGCTGCCAAGGTGCAGGAGTTTCATCAGCAACTCTTCGCGAGCGCCGCGGGGAGCCTCCTGATGGAGATCGAACGGATCACCGGCGTGAAGGTGCGCGAAGCGACAGCAGAGATCGAGCCGAGCACCGGGACCGTAGCCAGGGCTTTCGCGAGCGGCACTGTGGTGCAGGTGTTCCTGCTCGCGGGCAATGTCGAGACGGACGTGTGGAGCAATGACCGGCTCACCTGAACCGTATAGGCCGGAAAGTGTTGCTCTCTGGAGGGAGAGATGCCTGGGATTGCGGTCGGGGAGCGCGTTGCCCGTTCGGGACGCTCGCTCCGCCGCGGTGGACACACGAAGTCGAAAGGATGGTGGCAGATGTTGTCTGTGACGAAGCCCGCGCTCAAACGGCTGTCCCGTAGGCTGGTCCGCAAGGGCGCTGCCGACGGAATGGCGCTGCGATTCAAACGTCGAGAGGGCGGCTGGACGCTGCGTGTGGAACACGAAACTCCCGGCGATACCGCGTTCAGCCACGATGGTCGGACGGTGCTCTTGCTGGATGCGGAAGTATCGAAAGCGATGGCGGACATGACGCTGTACGCGCGAAAGGTCGGCCAGCGTTCGCAACTCAAGCTGCGCCGCACCGAGCGCCGCGGAGACTAGACGGTGGAGCTACCGCGACCAGCCCGCGACGATGTCTATTTGCCGGATGGTGAACTCCGGCGGCGCGTCCGTGCGCTGCAGCAACTGAAGCGTGCGCACGATCTGCGGATCGGCCTGGTTTATGCGTTCGATTCCCGCACGCGCATGCTGCCGTTCTGGTACGCTGACAAACGCATGGCGCCGTGCTCGGTTCGTCTGCTGGCGGATGTGTTGCACGAGGCCGGCTTCATCAATCTCCGCATCGTCTTGCAGCAATGGTCACCGAGGGTCCTGCCCAGCCGGATGCGACTGAACGGCAAGCCGCTCGACATCCTGCTGGTTTCGGCGATGCAGGTACATGCAGAGCCGGCGTACGAACTGGTGCGGGGCGCGCACCAAATGGGCGATGACCGTCCGTTGATCCTGGCCGGCGGCCCCAAGGCCATTTATGAGCCGACCGACTTCTTCGAGATCGGTCCAGGGCCGGGGGTCGGCGCTGACTGCGTTGTCACCGGCGAGGCGTTCGTACTCCTGGACCTGCTGCACACCATCCTTGCTGACCAGCATCCTCGTCCGACGGCACGCGACGCATTCGAGCAGGCCCGGTTGACGGGCAGGCTCAGTAGCGTTGCGGGGCTGGTCTATTTATCGCCGGACGCGACTACCTGCAAACCGATCGCCGTCAACACCGGCGTGCAGCGGCTGCTGCGTGACCCCGATGAATACCTGCTACCCGATGCCGGCTATCGCATGCTCGAGCCGCCACATCGCCGGCGGACGCTTGCCACACGGCCGTGCGCGCCGCGCCGCGTCGGGAGGCTCTCGCCCATTGCCTCGGTAATCGCGACACAGGGTTGCCGCTTCAACTGCCCATACTGTCCGATTCCCGCGGTCAATCAGCGAACCTGGCGGCACAAGAGTCCACAGCGCCTCGCAGCTGAGATCAAGCATATCTACGAGAACTTCGGCATACGCACGTTTCTCGGGACCGATGACAACTTCTTCAACAACCGCGACTCGGTTGAGTCATTGATGAGTGAGCTTGGCCGGACCACCACGGGCTGCCTTCCGCTCGGCAAGCGGATCAAGTTCTACACTGAGGGCACACAGGCGGATGTCTTCAAGAACCGGGATTTGCTGCCCATGTGTCGCAACGCCGGCCTGCGCGGCATCTGGTTCGGGATCGAGGACCTCACCGGCAAACTCGTGAAGAAAGGCCAGAGCGCCGACCGCACGGAGCAGCTCTTCGCGCTAATGCACCGGCTCGGCATACAGCCGCACGTCATGATGATCCACCGCGACTCCCAGCCGTTGCGCTCACCGCCGGGTGACCTCTCCGGTCTCTTAAACCAAGCGCGTTACGTGTTCGACCAGGGCGCGGTCAGTTACCAGTGCACCTACCTGGGGCCGGCGATTGGCACGCGGAACCTGGAGCCGGCGCTGACTTCCGGTGGCGTCTATCGGCAAGTGGGCGGGAAGCCCGTGCCAAACGCCTTCCAGGACGGCAACCACGTCGTCGCATCGCACCACCCGCGTCCCTGGCAGCAGCAGTTGAACCTGTTGCGCGCCTACGCCAGCTTCTACGACCCGATCAACACCGTCCGCGCCATGCTGGCCATTCGCGGCGATTCGGTTTCTCCGAAGCGATTCATTCATCAGCTCATCGGACACGTCGGGCTATCGCTGACAATACCGAAAATGCTGGCATGGGCTTGGCGGCTCAAGCGTGGCCCGATCGAACCATATCGCGGCATGGCCGAGGCCAGCATCCCCATGGTGGACGCCGCCAACGGGCGGGAAATCAACTGGGCGATCAAGCACCTTGCGTCCCCGGCGTTGGCATCAACACAGCCCAGTGCCGCGACCGGTCTGGCTGCGCCGTACGAACCCACACCAGAACTGACATTTCGGCAAGTGGGGCTCCATCGTGGCGCGGATTCGCGCCTGGTGACATCGAAGGGGAGCCGCTGATGGACAATCCGGAACCCACGGCCTACGACCGCGCCGAATCCGAAGAGATCGCCACACAGATTCAGATCGAACTGAGGCTATTGCTGAGTATTGAGCGGTCGCTACGAACCACGCTCCAGTGGATGACACGTGAACGCGGCAACACCCGCAAACTCTCGACTCTGCGCTCCGTCGCCCGCTCGTTCGAACGCCAGCTTTCCCGCACACGGGTGCTCGCCGACCAGCCGGGCTACCTGCATCTGATCACCGCTGCAACGCCGGAACTAACGAGTGAAGTTCAGGAGTTGCGAAGAGCACGCGAAACACTGCAAGCCAGCTTTGAGGGCATCGTTCTCCGGCTGGAGTACGTCTCGCCGGATAACGCCGATGCACTCCAGCGAGTCTGTGCAGAGCTTGAGTGCTATCTTGACGATTTGAACGCCCATGGCCGGAAGGAACTGAAGCTGCTGCGACGCTCACGCAGCCGGGAGACGGATGCGCCCGGATGAACGCGTCTACATGGGAACCATCGATCTTCCAAGCTGCCGATACAGGAGTCCACGCGGCCTAAGCTCGATTCGCTCGCTGCACGCGCATAACGAAAGGACTACGGCCATTCGCGTATACCTGATTAACCCCCGCAATCCGCTAGTCGGTCTTACCGACCTCAAACGCAGTCGCTGGAATCGCTACCGCGTTTGGAAGCCATTGGGTCTGCTGACGCTCGCGGCGCTGACGCCTGCGGAATGGCAGATCACGATCTTCGATGAGAACATCCGCAAGCCGGAGTACGAGAAGCTGCCGCGCCCGGGCCTGGTCGGCGTGACTGCGTTCACGTCGCAGGCAAACCGCGCGTATGAGGTCGCCGCCGAGTTCCGTGCTCGCGGCGTCCCGGTCGTCATGGGTGGTATTCACGCCACGATGTGCCCGGACGAGACCGCGGCCCGCGTTGACTCGATTGTGACGGGCGAAGCTGAGCAGGTTTGGAGCCAGGTCCTCGAAGATGCCAGACATGGCGCCTTGCAGCCTCTCTATGAGGGTACGCACGCGACAATGGACGGGATGCCGCCGGCCCGCCACGATCTGCTGGCCGGCGATTATGCGTTTGGCTCGATCCAGACAACGCGCGGCTGTCCGCTCAATTGCAGCTTTTGCAGCGTCACGTCGTTTAACGGATTCCGCTACCACCAGCGGCCGGTTGCGGACGTTGTCCGCGAGTTCGGCCTGATTCGCGAGAAGCGGGTGCTGGTCGTCGACGACAATCTGATCGGCACGAGCCGGACTCACATCGCCCGCACCAAGGAACTCCTCCGCGCCATGATCCAGGCCAAGTTGAACAAATGCTGGATCGCGCAGGTCACGATCAACATGGCCGACGACGATGAGCTGCTGGCGCTCGCCGCCCGGGCGGGCTGCGCCGGCGTCTTCATCGGCTTCGAGTCGCCGACCTCAAGGAGGTCGGCAAGAAATTCAATCTGCTCAACGGCCGGGACATGGCGGAGTCCGTGCGTCGCATCCAACGCCACAAGATACTGGTCGTCGGTTCGTTCATCATGGGGCTGGATACCGACGAGCCCGGCATCGGCGCTCCAATCGCCGTTACGGCCACCCACTACGGCGTAGACATCTTGAACGCGCTGTTCCTCACGCCCTTGCCGGGCACGCGGCTGTGGGACGACCTGGAATCGTAAGGCCGCATTGCCACCGACGGATTTGCGGAAGAATGGCAGTTTTACACGCTCACGTTCCCGGTCGCCCGCTATCAGCGATTCACGCGTGGCGATCTGGCGCGCGAGATGGACACGTGTGTCGGGACGTTCTATTCCTTGCGGAACATAATTCGCCGCGCCTGGCACAGCCTCTGGCACCGGCGCCAGCCGCTGATCGCGCTCGTGGCCAACCTGTCTGATCGCAAGAACCTCCACCAGAGTCAGAGGGACTGCCGTGACTTCCTGGCGACGCGGTGCCATGTTGCCCCTGACGACCGCCGCTGCGACCTGCGCTCCGAATTATCGCGTGTTCTGGAGAGCGCACGGGGCGCGTCCCCACCACGCCTGGTCGACACATAATGTGTGCTGGAATTGAGAACTCGCACGTATTACTGGCTTACTGGCGTCCGCGCCCGGGAGGGCTGCGGGGGGCCTGGCGGCCCACATGGCAACTGATTCTCTAGGCGGAACTGCCAATGGGGTGATCTGGGCCGGAAGGACTGAAAAACGGCTCCTGTACATCCTGCCGATTCCCGATACAATAGGGACGGTCGGATTCGCGAACGAGGTCGAGACGCGGCGTTGTGCCGCAAGTCCCGCAACTTACCGCCCAGATCGTACTCCCTCCTTCTTGGCCGGAACCACGGTCACTTTCAACTGCAACCCTGAAAGTAAAGCAACGGGTTACGCATTCCATCGATAGGAGAAATACGATGGGTAGAAAACTGTATGTCGGAAACTTGGGCTATGGCGTGAGCAGCACCGATTTGGAGCAGATGTTCACCGCGCACGGTACCGTGCAGAGTGCACAGGTTATCGAGGACCGCTCGACAGGCCAGAGCAAAGGCTTCGGATTCGTCGAAATGGGCTCCGATTCCGAGGCGCAGGCCGCGATTACCGCGCTGAATGGACAGGACCACGGTGGGTGCGCCCTCACGGTCAACGAGGCCAAGCCGCGGGAGCCGCGCAGCGGTGGCGCCGGAGGTCGCGGAGGTTACGGCCGAGGGCGCTAGGTTCCCCTCAACATCGAAACTGAACGGGGAGGCCTCGCAGTGCGGCCTTCCCCTCTCCCCGCGCAGGTGCCCCGGCCGGCGCCAACGGCGCGGTGTGCGCGCCACGCCGGGACACCTGCTCCCAGCATGGGACCGGCCGTGCAAAGCGCGCGGCGACCCCGATTCGATTAACACGATTTGAAAGACTGACAGACGGCCGTGGCCTAGCCCGGCCCATGGAGTAATGAGTGACACAACCAGTATGTACATTTGAAGAAGCACACGCGTCGCCCAACGAGCGACACTCGACACGAAAGCCTGCAGGAAGGCGCCGCCGTGGGGCGCGGCCAAAACGACGGACCAACAACATCACATCCCGGCAAACGATGACAGAGACCGACCCGCGTACGGGTGGCTTCGCTGAGCTGGGGCTTTCCGGCCCGCTACTCACGGCAGTGGATCGGGTCGGATTCCAGAACCCGACCGACATTCAGCGCGAACTGATCCCGCTGGCGTTGGCGGGTCGGGACTGCCTCGGGCAGGCCCGCACGGGCACCGGCAAGACCGCCGCCTTCGCGTTGCCTATCTTGCAGCGTGTGCAACCCGGCCACGGAATCCAGGCGCTGGTGCTGGTACCCACTCGCGAGCTCGCGGCCCAGGTCGGCGAGCACGTGCAACTGCTGAGCCCAGCCGAGCCTCCTCGGACCCTGATCGTCTTCGGCGGCACGGGTATCGGGGCCAATCTGCGCGAATTGAAGAGAGGCGTCGACATCGTCGTGGGGACGCCAGGACGCATCCTCGACCTGATTCAGCGCGGAGCGCTTGATCTGCGCAACGTGAAGCTCGCGGTTCTCGACGAAGTCGATCGGATGCTCGACATCGGCTTCCGCGACGACATCCGCCGCATCATGGCGAGCGTTGCCCGCGATCGTCAGACGATCTTCGTCTCGGCCACCATGACCGAGGAAATCCGCCGGTTGGCACATGGCCTCATGCGCGATCCGGTCGAGATCAATGTGTCGGCCGATTGCCTGACCGTCGATCAGGTCAGGCAGGACTACATGACCGTCGAGGCCCGCGACAAACTCGGGACGCTACGGGAGTTCCTCAAGCGAACTGCCCCACGCCTCGCCATTGTCTTCACGCGTACGAAACGCGGCGCGACCAAGGTCGCGCGACAACTCACACGGGCGAACGTGGCCTGCGCCGAGATCCACGGCGGTCTCGCTCAGGGACGCCGGACGCGCGTGCTCAACGACCTGCGTGCCGGCCGGCTCAAGGTCCTCGTGGCGACCGATCTGGCCTCTCGCGGACTCGACGTGACCGGCGTGTCGCATATCGTGAACTATGACATCCCGGCGGACCCGGCCGTCTACGTCCACCGAATCGGCCGCACCGCTCGCATGGGCAACAGCGGCCATGCGCTCACGTTGGTGACCCCCGAGCAGGGCCGCGAGCTGACCGATATCGAGATGCTAATCGATCGACAATTGGACCGCGTCGACACGCCTGCGTCTTCGCGTACGAGCACTGAGTCGGTTCGCAAATCGGCCGGAGTTGTCGAACGATCTGTTGTCGCAACCTGCCGTGGGCCAAAGCCAGCAGCACGAGGATTGGCGAACGCGAGGCGTGGGCCAATATGTTGAGACGTTTGGAATTGCGCCGCAGGCAGCACTGCTGCGAAGACGTGCTGCTGCAAGGATAGGCAGGCATCGTATCCGATTGCGCTCGGGCGTGCGAGGGACGCAGAGATCTGGCGTTGTCTCAGGCGGCGTCGCGGTAGTAGTGGCGCAGCAGGCCGCCGAGGATTGGCTGGCACCGGATGGTCTTAGGATCGAAGTCGGGATCGATGGACGGCGGATCGGGTGAGCACGTTGCCGCGGCCGGAATCGTGCGATTGTCTAATCCCTGATGCGGGCGATGATGGTTGTAGTAGTCTCGGTAAGAACGAAGAATGTAGTCCAACTGGCGGAGGCTGAAACAGAAGAAGTGGTTGAGGACTTCTCTCTTACACTTTCCGATCCAGCTTTCGGCGTAACAGTTTGCGACCGGACTCGAGTAGGGCGTGCGAACTACTCGACCATTGGTGCGTTCGAAGTGCCTATCGAAGCTGGCTGTGAACTTGGTGTCCCGATCATGGATCAGGAACCGCATATCGATGCCTTCGTCTTCTGCCCACATAGATGCGTTGCGAGCTTGCTGGCGTACCCAACCTTCGTTTGGACTATAAGTGCTGGGTGAGATGAGTATCTTGCGACTCGCCAAGTGGATGAACACCAGCGCATATGCTGTCTTGCTGCCCAGGGGTGTCCAGATGGTTTTACAGAAGAAATCGGTGGCCACCATGACGTTCATATGCAGCTCGATGAACTTTCGCCAAGTTGTCTGAACGCCCTTGGGGGCGTGACGATAGGGGTCAGGGAGGAGGTTCTCATCTTTGAGAACTCGCCGTACGGATGTGCGGCTGGTTGTGAGTGCAAGCTTCTTGAGTTCGCCCAGAATTCTACGTACGCCCCAGTTGGAGTTCTCCCTGGCCATGCGGATGATGATCGTTCGTAGGACGTCGGGCATGCGCGGTCTGCCGGCTTTGCGGGGCACACGTTTCGCACGTTTTTCGTTAACCCAGCGACGGTAGGTTTTGAGCGTGATGATTCCGAGTGTATGCTTGACATCATGGTTGAGTTCTTCGCCGATTCGAAGGAGGTGGTTTCGCTCTGTGGGTGAGAGAATGACTCTATTGCCGGGCAGGCGAGAGCGGAGGAGTTCAAGTTGCGTTTTGAGGAAGCGAATCTGAGTGTCTCGACGAGCCGACCATCGCTCCTGGAGCAGCACGAGAAGTTCGAACAGCCAGTTAGGCCAAATGGTTCCCTCATTCGGGCAGGAGTCGTAAGTCGTTTATTGACAAGTGCCCAACATTTTGGCCCCATTCTGGCGGATCGCAAGGAGAGTCGGATCAGGGCGAGCGCCAAATTGACATAACCAGTGAGCTGTCCTTGCTTTAACTTTTCCGTTTTTTCCGATCTTCGTCCCTTTTTTCGGTCTGAAAGTTCGCGAAGGTGGTTTGGCCCGCTCTAGTACCACCGAATGATTACGTTGATTGATCCTCCTCGAACTGATCCACTTGTTGATGAAGGTGCGTTTCTGGGCGATTAGCCCTGTTTTTAAGCTTGTTTCTGATTATTACCCTGTCAGTTTGTTCCGATGGAACAGAGTATTCTTAATTCCTTGAATTGGACTTGTACGGAGCTGTAAACTGTTATTTGAGGCTGGTGCTGTGCCTTAAAAACCCGGGCAGGCGGGTATGCGGTTCGGTGCCGTTTACAGGGGGCTTCAAAATGCAAAATAAACTGTTCGCGCTGGTTTTAGGAGTGTTGATTGGCTGCTCTGGTTTTGCCGGGGCTTATCCGATCGATCTCATCGATCTTGGACAACCCGGTCCGGTGGAAACTTTCGAGGGACTTGTGGGTATTGAGGTTCCGGCGATTCCCGGTATGGGAGCCGGTCTGCCGTCTGCAGGTCTTATGCTTCCCAGCGGTATTGTCTTTGTAAGCCCCGATCCAAACCCGCCTGTATCCACTCCCGGATTGATACTGGGGGAGTTCAACGAAGGGCCTTTCGTTTATGACCTGGTTGCGAACGGTATTATCCAATCGCCGGCGGAGCTGCGCAGCGGTACCGGTTTTGCCGGCGTGTGGGAGGATGGTGGTAATGCTGTATTGCGTTTTTCGTTTCCCATACCGGTTACGAATCTCGGGTTCTTTGCCAGTTCGCTGCTGGATGGCGTGGAGCCGTTATCAGTTACCCTGACAGCCTACCGGGAAGACGGTATCGAAATCGACGAATACACGTTTACAGAAACCCTGCCTGCACCCCTGGGGGACGAGAATTTCATCGGGCTCGGCGGTGGTGAACCGATAAGCTATTTCGATATTACTGTGGAAGCGCCGTTGTCGGGCGGAATGCCTCTGATGGCGTTCGACGATATTATGTGGGGGCCGGACTGTAACGGTAACGCCCTTCCGGATCATTGGGATATTTTACACGGCGAACCGGACGCTGACAGTAACGGTATTCCGGATATCTGCGAATCCGCCGGTGCCGATGATTGCGCCAACGCCACGGCAGTCGCCGAAGGATCGTACCCGTTTGATAACTCCGGTGCCATGACCGATGGCATGCCGGAAGACTGCGGCCTGGCGGGCCCGTTGAACGATATCTGGTTTTCCTATACGGCCAGCTACGACGGCCCGGTAACCGCGTCCGTTTGTGGCAGTGATTTCGATACGGTAGTAGCTGTTTATCCGAATAGTCCGTGCCCGCCACCGCCTCCGGCACTGGTGTGCGATGATGACTATTGCGGCTTGCAGTCTTCGGTATCGTTCCACGCGGTGATGGGGGAGAGTTTCCTGGTTCGCGTTGGCAGCTTCGGAGAAACCACGGGGCAGGGAACGCTGGTTATCGACATTGACAGGGAATTCGCTACTTGCGGTTCGGGCGGCGATTGCTTTTCTCCACACGTTGAAGCAGGTTGTGATGACGCGTATTGTTGCGCGACCGTCTGTGAAGGCCTGCCCGAATGCTGTACAACCATGTGGACGATTTCCTGTGCTACGGCTGCCATGGGCGAATGCGGAGGCGGGGAAGAGGTGGCCATTTACGCCGATCCCCGGGAGAGTACAGTATTCGATCTGCCCTCCACAGGCGCGGGAAGAGGTCGCTCTCCACAGGTGGACTACCTGGGCCGGGTTACGGATAACCCAATAAGTGAAATTACCAGCGTGCCCCAGGGCGATCGCAGTGAGCCACAGCAGAGTACCGAAAGTACTCGTCCGGGCGAGGTTGTGGGACGCCCGAATCCGCATCCGACACCAAGACCGCGACCACGACCCCCTAAACGAAGAGAATGCGTACCGGAAACGCCGCCAAGCTTGAAAAGGGCGGCATCTTCACCGGCGTTCAGAGCGTTAATGAAGTTGGCCGGAGCGAAGTCGCTGCGCGCCGGGCATGTGAACGAATACGACCTGGGGCTGGGTGTCGGATGGAATTACTCCACGGCGGCGGTCATGTACGATTCATTGGCCAACCGCTACGTGATGATCGGTAGAGATTCCGAAGTGACGGTTTTTACTGATGACGGTTACGGAGGATGGATGCCGTCGGCCGGCGGCTATTACGACCTGTCGGTAGCCGGTTCAATCGTTACCGCAACGCACAAAAGCGGAATGGTTTACGAGTTCCAGCAGATGACTCCTGCTATTTCCCTGCCCGGTACTGCTTTCCTGCTGAAAACCATTACCGACCCCAATGGGCAGGTGATTGCCTACGAGTACAGCTCCGGAAAGGTTACGAAAATAACCGATCCAGAAGGCCGGGAAACGACTTTTACTCATTACCCCGACGGGCATATCCAGACCATTACCGACCATTCAGGCCGGGAAGTGAAGTACGAGTATACCGATAGCGACCTGACCGCAATTGAAATGCCCGATGGTTCGCGGATCGAATACACTTACGATTCCGATCACCAGATGCTGACCAAGACCGTGCCCAGCGGTGAAACTTATACACTGGATTACACGGCCACTTCGGTTGAGCTGAAGGATGGTAATAACGAAACGGTTGTGCACGTTCAGAATATTGCCGCGGTGGATCTGGTCCAATCAAGCAGTACCGGCGAACTTTCCTTCGTTCCAGGTATAACCCCATTCCTGGACGGAGATGGGTATCTATGGCAGTACGAGTATAACAATTGCGGGCAGGTTGTCCGGATTATCGATCCTGACCTGAACGAAACGCTGCTGGGATACGACTCGCTGACCCGCGAAGTGTCCTATCTCGAAGACGCCAATCACCACATAACCACGTATGAGTACGACGACAGGGGAAACCTCGTCCGCTCCGTGGACGCGATGGGTAATATCACCATAATGAAATACGATCCGGTATTCAGCAATCTTACCCTGCTGATAGAACCGGACGGTGACCAGTGGCAGTACGATTACGATGCCAACGGAAACATGACCGCAATCATCGACCCGGTTATTGAATTCCCGGTTGATAAGGTTATTGCCTATGACTATGGCAGCAACGGCATGATGATCCGCATGGAGGATCGCAACGGTTTTGTGACCACCTACGCCAACTCCAACGGCCTGGTCAAGAGTACGACCATCGATCCCGGCGGGTTGGATATAACTACAACGTATGAATACGATACTATGGGGCGGGTTACCGCCACAATTAATGATCGAGGCGTGCGCAGCGAGTTCGTACACGACGATTTCAACCAGGTTACGAAGGTAACCATCGACGCCGGCGGGCTTGACCTGGTTACCGATAGGGTTTTTAACTCCAACGGCAGCCTGATCGAGGAAACTGATCCAAAGGGAATTATCACATCCTACGATTATGACGAGCGTGACCGCCTGGTGGAAGTGATTCGCGATGTCGGCGGTTTGGAAATCACCGATATTTACGGTTACGACGGTCGCGATAACCGTACGACCGAGATTGATGATGCCGGTAACCCCACGGCTTACGAGTTCGATAGCGTGGGTAATCTCGATCTGGTGACGGATGCCGAATCGAAGACCATCGATTACAGTTACGACCCGGTAGGTAATCGGATTTCGGAAACGGATCACGAAGGGCGTTCCATCTCCTACAGTTACGATCCTCTGAACAGGCTTATTACCAGCGTGGAAGATCCAGGCGGTCTGGATCTGACTACGCAGATTGATTATTCCAGCCTGGGTTGCGGGTGCGGAACTCCCGGCGGTGCGCTGGTCCATAAACTGACCGACCCTGACGGACGGGTCACCTACCAGTACTACGATTCCCTGGATCGACTTGTTACCCGGGTGAAAAAACACAACGATGTCGCGGATAACGGTGGCGACAGCGACGACGCGATCAACAGCTTCGACTACGACTACAATGGTAACGTTGTAAGAATAACCGTTGCCAATTTCCCATATCCCGACCAGGTTACTTCCAACGGTTTTGACGCCGCCAATAGGCAGGTAAGCCAGACGCTCGACCCGGACGGTGCGGCCTTGACCACCTCTTGGGTTTATGACGGTGTCAGCAACGTAATCCAGCAGACCGAGGTAAACGGCAATGTCCTGACCATGGTTTACGACAATGCTGATCGCCTGGAAACGATCAGCGACCCGATCGGGCTGGTTGTTGCGCATACCTACGACTCCAATGGAAACCTGGAAACCAAGACGGACAGCAACAGTAACGGGTTTACCTATCAGTACGATAGCCTCAATCGCCTGACCCACGAATACGACGGAAACGGCTATCTCACCGAGTACCAGTACGATCGCCTGAGCAGGCCGCGGTACGTTATCGATCGGGAAAGCAACCAGACCGAATACAAGTATGACAACGTGGGTAATCTCACTCAGATTATCTCCCCGCTGACGGCGCCGAATCCTTCGGTCGTCTACACTCAGGATTCCAGGGGGCGGAGGCTTACCCAGACCGACGGCAGCGGTAACGTCACGTCCTACGATTATGATGACGCGGGCAGGCTGGAAACGGAAACCTTCCCCGACCTTTCCACCCGTACCTACGAGCACGACGGTATTGGTAATACCACGAAGCGGACGGATCAGAACGGGGATGTGACCGATTACGTCTATAACGATCTGAACTTGCTGACCGAGCGGTCCTACACGTTGTCGCCCACTTCGCCGGCGGTGGCCACTCCGACTGATACATACATCTACGACAGGACGGGCAACCTGAGGTCGGCGGACAACAGCGCCAGCGATCTTGATTTCGATTATGATGCCGCCGGGCGAATCACTACTTCCACGCAGGATTCATTGTCCGTTGAGTTTACCTATACTACTCTGGCTCCCGGTATTTCCCGGCAGATAAGTTACCCCGGCGGGCGAACCATTACGGAAACCCGCGACAGGCGTAACCGGTTGACTCAAATCGCGGAAGGGACGCCTGTAATCGCATCCTTCGGCTACGACGGGGCGGGAAGAATGAATTCCCGTTCCTATCCCGGTAACTTGACGTCCACGTCGTACACGCTCGACAGCGACGCACGGGTTATGGGAATAACCCATTCAAACAGTAATGGTGTATTTGCAAATACCGAGTATGGCCGGGATCGGGAAGGCAGCCCCACGTTTATAAAGAAACATCACGATCCGGCTAATTCGGAACTGTATAGCTACGACAGTGCCAACCGCCTGATCAGCTTCCATCGCGGTACGTTAAACGCTGCCGGCGACGCGATCGTAACGCCGGGAACCATAGCCGGGGCTCTCCAGCAGCAGGTCTGGAATAACCTAGATCCGCTGGGCAACTGGAAGGAGCAGAACATCACCGTCGATGGTGTTTCCGCTACGCAAACCCGCGGCGTTAACTCGCTCAACCAGTATACGCATATCGCTGGAAAAGCATGGTTGTATGATAATAACGGAAACCTTGTTAAATCGACGGTTGTGGGCGACAGCGATGCCGACGGCGATATAGATTTAACCGACTATGCCTTCTTCGCCAATTGCCTCGACGGACCCAGGCCGACAGATCCGCCTTACGTCGATCCCGGTTGCGCCCGGGTTGACTTTACCGGGGACGGGGACGTCGACCTTGAAGATTTTATGGAATTTGCCGAGGCGTTCTCTGGTGATGGTAATTCCGTATCAACCGTAACCACCTACGAATACGACTGCGAGAACCGTCTCGTCCGCGTTGTCGAAACGGATGACGGTACCGATACCGAGGTTGTTCATTACGAGTACGATGCGAACAACCGAATGATAAGACGGGTCGAAGCAGAGACCACCACCACCTACTTCGTATACGACGACGCTCGCCGGGTAGTCGAGGAACGCGACGGCAGCAAGGGGATTGTGGCCACCTACGTAAACGGTGACTGGATCGATGAGGTTCTCACCATGGACCGCGGCGGGCAGCAGTATTACCTGCACCGCGACGCCTTAGGCAGCGTGGTGGCCGCCACCGACGGCAGCGGGACAGTCGTGGAAAGCTACGCCTACGATCCCTACGGCAAGCCGTTCATCTTCGACGGCAGCGGGACCACCATCGCCGCCAGCGGTATTGGTAACCCCTACATGTATACCAGCCGCCGCTATAACAGCAGTACCGGTTTGTACGATTACCGGGCAAGACATTACGACCCAGTGGCCGGCAGGTTCCTGCAGCGCGACCCGCTCGGATATACCGATGGGCAAAACCTATATCAATACGCAACCAGCCAGGCTACCCTGCTCAACGACCCACTCGGTTTGATAGCTCCCGGTAAAACCATTTGCGTAAGCAAGGGGATCAAGCCGTTTAAAAAGAAGATAAGCGGTAATGTCGGGCCCGTATCATGGTCGGCCGGCATAAAGGTCAAGCTGACAGCATCGCTATGCCTCAAGTGCTGCCCCCCGGGTACCCCGCGGGCTTACAGCTGGGTAATTGATAATATCCTTAAAGTCTCCCTGACTGGATCAGCGTCCGCCAGCGGTTCCAGCTACGGCGGTAAAATAGGCCCGATCGGCTTCTGGGCTGGTGTTAAGGTTTCCGCAAGTTTGAGCGCTACTGCCAGTGCTAGGTTCGCTTCCGACCGCTGCAACAACCGGGAGTTCACCGGCCGACTGTGCATAAGCGCCAAGGGTTCGATTTCCGTATCCGGCGGTGCCCAGGCGTACCTGAAGACCTGGCTGGGGACGGCTAAGCTTGGAGCGGATATTACCGGTACGGGAACGGCCACATTGACAAAATGCCTGTTCTGTTCCTCGGGCGGCTGCAGCTGGCAACCCGGAAAATTCTGCCTCTCCGCCTCGGTGAAGATTACGGTAAACGCCCTGGTAATTTCCGGCACCTGGACGTTATGGAGCGGTAAGAAATGCTGGACTGTATAGCCTGGGGACTGGTTCGTTAATCCGCTCAGGCGCATAGTCGATTCGACAGCCAAGAATATGCTCGTTAACAAAAGGGGATTGCACGCACTCGAACCCTGACTTCAACATTGGGACACCCAACCAATGAAGCAGGTCATAGAGAGCCTGTTGTTCTGGGTCCATTTTGAGTAGAATTTGCTGTTCCTGCAGGTCGTTCGGCAAGGTAAAGGTCATCTAGTACATGGTCTGGCACAGTTCGATTGTGCGTTTCGGACTGATGGGTAGCCCTGCTTTTCCCAGGCGACGCTCCAACTCCTTGTAGATTGTATATGTAACGAATGCTTGCCGCGGGCCAAAGCCGGCAAGGCGAACCGTGGACCAGAATGTCGGGACTCTTCTGGGTTGGTCGTGATACAATCAACGCCGTGTTTATCGGCAACGTCTGTATGCAGGAGGATCTAGCGTGGACACGGACAGAAGAACCCTTGGGCAACTGCTGATGCTGTGTGTCGTTACGGCGTTCACCTCTGAGGCCCTCGGGCAGGGTGCCGTTCTTAGAGAGAGCTTCTCGCGTGCGTCGGCAGATTTGCCGGCGGACTATCCGTACTTGACGCTAGTCCTGACCCCGGGCGCGAGCGCCTCAGCATCCGGGGGAATCTTGCGCCTTGCCGGTGGCCATCCCGATTCCGGACTGGTATACGCAAGCGCAGCCAACGTACTTGGCACGGAGACATTCGGGGACCACGTCGTCGCGGAGACCAACATGGGGGCCGATGACGTCGTACCGAGTTGGACAGGGGTTGCTCTCGTGGTTGGCAATATTATGGGCATTATGCACCCAGGCTATTCTGGAGGCGGGTTCCGCTTTCAGACTCTTAGCGGCACTCATCTTTGCAGCAACCAGAACATGGGCTTCACCCCTCTTCCGGGGGTTCTTTACGACTTTTCTATTGAGGCCACGAAGTTGGGATCGGCCTACGAATTTACAGTGACGGTTGCTGGTGGTACTTATACGTACACGCAGACGATCGCGCAATCGTACGTCCAGGAGTTGGATAAGGTCGGCGTCCAACACGGGCACGAAGGTTGTGGGTTGTTTGGTTACCTGTCGGTCACCGCGCTGGACAGCCCGTGCACGGGACCGCGGGTCCTACTCTCTCCGGCGAGCCAGACCGTGCCTGCGGGGAGCGCCATGGCTGTGTTCAGCGTGGCCGCTTCGGGTACTTCACCCCTGTCGTATCGATGGCGGAAGGACGGCTTCGACCTGACAGACGACGGTCGGATTGGTGGAGCAACCGCGGCGGCACTTACGATCAACGCGGTGCAGTCCAGCGACGCTGGCCAGTACGATGTGGTCGTCGCGAACGAGTGCGGCGAGGCCACGAGCGATGCCGCGACCTTGACGGTGTTGACCGCCCAACCTCCGAGAGTCCACGCGCTGTTGGTCGGCTGCGAGGCGTTCCGCAACTGGTATTTTCCACCATCGACCTGGACCTATCACGGAATGAAGGACGCGGTAGCCCTTGGGGCCGCGCTTTACACACTCGCGAATGTCGAACGCGTCGAGTACTTGGAGATCACACCCGGCACCACCACGGCGCAAACCAATGTGCTTGCCGCCCTCCGCAGGTACACGGACCCGAAGTCTCCCGAGTTCGTGCCTGCTGGCGAATCTTTCCTGCTGTTCATCGGCGCGCACGGTGAGAACGGACGCCTGGCGCTCCAGATTAACCCGGATACCGGTAATTCAGTCCCAGGCGAGGGCCGTCTGACCCAAGTTCAGTTGCGGGATGCGTTGGCGAGTTGCGATGCAACGAAAGTCGTGATTCTGCCTGGTTGCCATACGGAGAGTCTTTGGCCTTCACCGGGACTTGAGGATGTTTCGAATACCTGCCTATTCGCTGGTGCGGGCGCAGCCGACGTAGCTCATGTTCTTCCCGATCCCTTTTTGCCCGGACTCCCCGCACCGTGGTATCTCTCGACTAACCCCGCCGGAATGACGCCCTTGACCGTGACGCTTGTCATCGGTCTTATGCGGACTCCATGGACAACCTCGCCAGCCGATACGAACTTCGACGGCGTCGTGAGCTTTGCAGAGCTTCGATGGTGGATGCGGGCCGCAAACACGTTTCCTCTCTTTTATTTAGAGGGGTTCGGTGGCTGGAGCACATTCGATAACTCCAATTGGCCTATTCTAGACGGGCTCGGGGACTTAGAGCCCTTCTCGTACGCTCCTGCGGTTATGGCCCCCGATGGGTTTGATGACGCGCCGTTGGCGGGGTCTACGGGTACGCCGGGAGACTTCGACTCCGACGGAGACGTGGACCTTGCGGATTTCGCGGCGTTTCAGGCATGCGCGGGGGACGTGGCTGATAGGAGCGCCTGCTTCAAGGGCGACTTCGACACGGGCAGCACCGTGGATGCGGCTGACCTCAATGCATTTAATGAATGCCTGGCGGGGCCGGATGCGCCGTCGGCGTGTCTGCCCCCCGGGTGTGGAACGCCCGTCCAGGACACCGATCGCAACGGGCGGGTGAACACGAGCGACTTCGCGAACCTAACTGCCTGCTTTTCCGGTCCAGTTTGGCCCTGGCCGGACGGGATTGCACAGCAGCTATGCATGTGCCTCGATCAGGACAGCGACCTCGACGTGGATCTCGCGGACTTTGCGGCTTTCCAGGTGGCTTTCACAGGCGATTGAAGCGCCGATATGAGTGCCATATAGGCCGTCACCATATGCGCCGATGATGGCGCGGGCCAAAGCGGATGTGCGGAATCAGCAGCCGGGAGTTCCGGGGACAGCATATCCAACTCGTTTTCTACGAGCTTAACGAATCGCCAAAAAGCCCCTATTCGGTATCACCCAAGACTCCCCTGCTCTTTGGTTTAATCATAATCAACTGTACTCCCCCCGTCGATCCCCATCAATTGCCGCATGGTTCGATCATTCGTGTATTCCCGATTTCAAGCGCCCTTACCTACTCGTACTCACGAGTTCACCAACGCCCCCTCGCTAATCCCCCTCCTCGCACCGCTACTCCCCTCTACACCGCCCAACGCGACCTCAGATACCCCAATTTCACCTACCCTAACATCACTTTCGGGACGTTTTTTCAAACTTTTTTTTCGCACCTATCGCTAGCGCCAGCCGCGATTTTGCCCCCTCAACCGACCCCATTATAAAAAAAAAGCGGAACACCGGCGCCCTTATATAGGGTGGAGACAAGCGCGCTTACTCCGGCAGGCACTGCCCTCTCAAGACCCGCATCGCCCCCAGCCCCCGAGCGAATCCTGGGCCGCCAGCGATCACTGAGCTGCGCCCGCCACAGAGCCCTGCACCATGCCATCACGGAACTCACCGGGCCCCTGGCACCACCGCTGGTCTTGGCAGCCTGCCCTCTGCCCCAGCCAAAGCCACGACTCTGAGATGCACTCTAATATTAAGGTCACTGGCCGCTCAGCCCGGCCACTTGGGCAAGCTGGCCCCAGGAGTCACCGTGACTGCCCCGGCATTCGCTCGCGGCCTCGCAGGCCCGGCGTCCATCACCGCGCAGCGCTCCACCCCGGCAGCCCATGGCCTGAGTCACCTGCACTGCCCCAGCGCACCGAACGCCGGAAGCCACCTGGAGCCTCCCTTGAGCGCGCCCGCGACCCGCCGCCGAACTGAAACGCGCTCAAAAACGACCGATTCGATGCAAAAACGACTCGAAATGACTCCAAACTGAAAGGAATCTGACCATGAACACCCACATTTCGACGCGCGAAACGCCAAAAAACGGCGATTTTCACCCTGATTTCACCCCCAAATGCGCGCCAATGTCGCCCAAATGCAGCTTGGCGCCCACTCAATGCGCTGTAAAAGCAGCCCTAGCGCACTCAAAAACGCGGTTTTTTCTGCGAAAAAATACCCGCTACATAGTGGAAAACGCCAAACAAACGACCTCGCTATCGCCGCCGCTGCTTCAACATCCACTCAATCAATTCTGGATTTCCATATGCTGGATCCCACGAATTATGCCCCACTCCCTCCAGCTCCGTATACTCCACGTTTCCACCGGCCGCGCGAATCATCTGAACCATTTCCTGCGAACGTTTTACAGGCACAACGGGATCCGCCGAACCATGGAAACACCATATCGGAGTCTTTGCATAACGCTCCCCGTCCGTAGGAATGCCGCCCCCGCAAATAGGCACCAGAGCACAGAAACGCTCTGCGCACCGCGATCCAATGGACCACGTACCGAATCCACCCAAAGACAAACCGGTCAACACAATTCGGTCGTCGTCAATGTTGTATTCCCCAATCGCTGCGTCGAGCGTCCCCAAGGCCAACTCCTGCACCGGCCCCTCCCAAAACGAGGCCTCCGGACATTGCGGCATAATCACGATACAGGGGAACCGCTCCGGGTTGTTTCTGATCGCCTTGCCGATCCCTACCGTACTTTGCTTAACCCCATCGCTTCCTCGCTCACCCGCCCCATGCATGAAGAGAATCGCAGGCCAGCTTTTGCCCGCGTCATAATCCTCCGGCACATACACCATGTACTTGTAACTCTTGCCGTCGAGCTCAATCTCCTTGGCAACAAAACCTGTCTCCACCTTTGCCGACATCCGCTCTCCTCCCGAATCACGCCAGGCATTGTGGCAACCGCATGCAAGAACAACACAACCCGTAATCAATATCAGACTGGCAACCACGCGATCAAACATGGGCATGCCTCCCTTCGGCTTCAAAAAGTTAGTCCCAACGCGACCGATGATTTTGAGATCTCGACCGATTATACTAGCATAATGTTCTCGATGCGTCACCAAAAGCAATACAAGGGGGTTTCAATATGTGGGTAGCAATAATCATCAGTACCATGCTCTCCTTCGGTCACCTGGCCGAAGAGCAGGAAACACAATCGCCGGCCGAACTGGTCAGGTCCGCCATCAAGAACTTCGAGCGACCCTCAATGCTCGGCAACCGCGATCTGCTCGGCGCCACTATTGGTGTAGAGGCCACGGGCGGCGGACAAGCCGAGCTGGCCAAACGTCCGGGAGATCATCTCGCTACACTGACTGCCGGTTATCTCTATCACATGATCAGCAGAGCAGGCGGAACTCCGGTCCTGTCACGCTTTGATGATCGACCTTTCCTCAGATACAAAGACGGCTACGCGCAAACAGCTGAACAACTCTTTGCTGAATACGAATGCCGGTTGACCGTCTCCTTCAGCTACGAACCGGGCCTTAACGCAAAACCAGCAGACGTTCGTCCGGCTGACAAGCAGCAGGCAAGTGCCGTCCTCGCCCGCTACATCACCGCGGCAATCAACGGCGAGCGAGCGCAGAGGGATAAAACACTTCCTCAGCCGGACCAGCCCCTGGAAAACCCTGCGGCCATCGGCTGCATCGTTACCTTCCAGTTCGACCCGCAGGCCAAGCAGCCTGACGGCCGCTTGGCTCAGAAGAACTCTCTTGCAATCGGAAAGGGCCTCGCGCAATTCGCTAAGGACTATCCACGGCTGGCTCTCGATGCCCAGAACTACCATAGGGATAAACGAAAGCCATTTACTCGAACGGGAGAGGCTGCCAGTAAACTACAGCGAATCGCTCGACAGATCTGGCCCGAAGGTGATCTCCCCCGAAGCAAAGTTGCATGGTTCTGTGATATGTTCTCACACATATCCATCAGCAATCCCAGCCTTGCCCTGTTTCAACCGCACGTCGAGGTCGTCGACGAGAAGGTGATTCTTAGTGGTATTACCAACACGCCGGAAATATCTCAAGGACTGATCAAAGCCTTGCAGGCCGTCGGCGTGAAGAATGTCGACAATCAAATGCGTCGCTTGCCGGAGGAAGGCAGGCTTGATGGCAAGCGTTTCGGGGCATGTGTAGCTTCAATGGCTGTCAGCTACAGCCAGCCCAGCGAACACGCCGGCAAACAGACACAACTCCTCTTCGGCGAGTCTGTCTTCCTTCTCGATTCACGTGATGGTTATTACCTGCTGCACTCCAGCGACGGCTATTGGGGATGGGTAAGGAAAGACTCAATACTTCCCATGTCTGATATGGAATTCTCAATGTACGAACTAAGGCCGCAGGCCGTAGCACGCGAAGATATCGATCTCGCCGAGGTTTGGATTCCAAGAGGCACAGCTGTGCGTGTTCGCATCAACCCCGAAACGAACCGCATATCCCTCGCCCATCCGGACGGAAGAATGCTTCCCTTGCCCCGCACTGGCCTCAAATTGATTGATCCCGTGCGGCAGAGGGTAGCTGCCAACCAGAGAGTTGTTGCAGGATTGGATCTTCTCTATGTGCCATATCTCTTCGGCGGACGATCGCCGCTTGGCCTGGACTGCAGTGGCCTGACAATGAGCGCCTGCTTAAGAAACGACCAGTCGGAGACAATCGCCCGCGACGCATGGCAGCAAGCGTTTGCCGGAAAGCTTACTGCCACGCGCTGGCACCGCACCACCATACAGGCCGGTGATATTGTCTTTTTCATAACATCCGGCGGTCGTATCTACCACACTGGAGTGGCTATTAGTCCGACTCACATTGTCGACTCCTGCCCGCCGGCCGTACAGATTGGCAGCATTGATCCGTCCGATCCACTCTACGACAAGCGGATGGACGAGGATTTCTTCATGGCCAAGCGTCCCTGATTGAGAAACGCAGATGAACAGCGAACGAAGAATATGTGTTTTAGCCGAAGGACGGCTCGACATATTCAATGCTAAGACAGCAGCGGGCCTGCTTCGTTATTGCCCCAATGACGTTGTCGCCGTCATAGACAGCCAAAGCGTGGGGCAGGACCTGGTGGATCTGATCGGCGTCGGTAAGGGTGTTCCCATTGTTACACGATTGCGAGACGCTCTGGTGTACAACCCCAATATGCTCGCGATAGGAGTAGCAGTGCCAGGGGGAGTGATCCCCGCACCTTGGATGGCTACTATCAGAGAGGCCCTTGCCGCTGGATTGGATATAGCCAACGGACTGCACACGCGCTTGAGTGAGAACAAGGAACTCGCCGATCTTGCCGCGAGCAACAACTGCAGAATCTGGGATGTCCGCAAAGCTCCAGACCACGCGGCTGTGGGAACCGCCAAGGCGAAGACTACACGTGGGCGAAGAATCCTTACGGTGGGTACGGACTGCAACCTGGGCAAAAGGGTGACCGCTCTTGAGATAACCAAAGAGCTGAACGGCCGTGGGCTGAACGCTCAATACGTAGCTACTGGACAGACAGGGGCCATGATTGCCGGTTCCGGCGTGGTCATTGATGCCGTCGTCTCTGATTTCGTATCCGGCGCAGTCGAGGCGGCTGTATTGGAAAAGGCCAATGCCGACTTTATAGTTGTGGAAGGCCAAGGTTCCATTCTGCACCCCAGCTACTCCGCAGTCACGCTCGGCCTGATGCACGGAACACTACCGGACTACCTTGTGGTTTGCCACACTCCACTGCGCACGGCAATGAGAAGCACAGACAATATTCCCATGCCCTCTTTGACCAAGATAATCCAGCTGTCGGAGGAATTGATAAGGCATATTTATTCTGCAGTGAGAGCCATTGGAGTTTCACTTAACTGTCATGGGCTGCGCGATGAAGAGCTGGCGGAGGTGGTCAGGCAAGCGGAGAAGGAGACCGGTCTTCCCGTTATCGATCCGATTCGAACGGGCACAAAGGCTATTGTTGACGAGATAGTCGCTGGTGGATGAGAAAACGCCAATTCAATTCGCTGCCGCGGACTCTGTTCGGAACAGGCAGGCGGTGTTTCGGGCGCCCTGAGCATCTGCTCGGCTGTTGGTTATACCCCATCCTGTCGGGAAGCAGGAAATCAAGCGATTCGATACCGGCCCCGGCACTCCCTCGCCGATCGTATGGCCATCAATCGATACGACAGGAAGAACGTCAAGCGTTGAACTGGTGGCGAAGACCTCCTCAGCGGTGATCATCTCCGCCACGGTGAAATCACACTCCAGGCAGCTAATTCCCAATTGCTCGGCAAACTCCAGCACACACTTGCGGGTCACTCCGTGGAGAATACGATCCGTTGCCGGTGCGGTTCGCATGACTCCATGGGTAACGATGAAGAGGTTAGCACTGGTTGTTTCGCAAACCACGCCATCGGCGCCGACGATAATGGCATCCCAGAACCCGCGTCGACGGGCCGCGTTCTTCAGAACGATGTTGGCCAGCAGGGCAATCGACTTGACGTCACGCCACGCCCAGCGAACATCCTCGACCGTCTCCATGGTTACTCCGCAGGTGTGCAGTTCCGGATCGTACACTGGCTTGGCCTTGAACGTAACTACCACGGTTGGCTGCATATCGTCCGAGTAAATGTGATTTCGGGGAGCAACTCCACGAGTGATTTGAATGTAAATCAGCACATCCTGAAACCCGGACCAAGCGATTCCCTCTCTGATCACGCTAGGCAAGTCGAGTGCTTCGTAATCGACCGGGAGGTTGATGGCACAAGTGCTTGCACGAAGGCGGTTCATATGATCGTTAAGTTTGAAAGGTTCTCCAGCGGGTGCCACTATCACCTCATAGACTCCATCACCGTATTGAAAGCCGCGGTCCTCAATGGGGACAACGGCATCGGCGAGGTCCATGAATTTTCCGTTTACGTATGCTATCTCGGGCATGGGTCGCTTCCGTGCGAATGGGAGGTCAATACTCCGTAACCTCATCGTCAATCCATGACGACTTACATCACTATGTTTATCACAAGCCGGCAAGAAAGGGTAGTGCTAAAAACCCCTATGTTGCGAAGGCAAAGACAAAGGGCACCGCTTCCCGTATAATGCGGCCGAAATAAGGTTAGCACCACGGTACTGCGGAGAACAGGCACGGTGATACGAAGTGAACACCTCATAGCCCAGATCGACCTTCGGGCAATCGCGCACAACATCAGGATCCTGCGTTGCGCGGCCGGTGGAATGAAAGTGTGTGCCGCGGTAAAGGCCAACGCCTATGGGCACGGAGTCGGCGTGGTCCTTCCGGCTATGGTTGAAGCAGGCGTAGAAATGCTGGGAGTGGCCACTATTGGTGAAGCAGCTGAGCTTCGTGATCTTGGTTGGACCGGCGGTATCCTGTTGTTTGGCTCGGAACTCAGTGTCTACAGCGGCCCGAAGAAGGCGGAACTGTCGGACTGGCTAGTTGAAAACGAAGTGAGCGTGACTGTGGTGCAGGCGATGGATGCGGATGCTCTGACAGCTGCGGCAAGTCGAGTATCAAAGCCGGCACACATCCACTTGAAGCTGGACACGGGCATGTCGCGCATGGGGGTGGATGAGTCGACTTTGCTTGCACTGATAGACGGTTACGGGCAGGATCCAAGTGTAGTGTTAGAGGGTTTATACACACATTTGGCCACCGCAGACGAAGCGGACAAGGCGTTTGCCAAAGAGCAGTTGGCCCGCTTCGCAGATTTTTGCGGGGCAATTGCCGAGCGCGGAATCCACATCCCCTTGATACACGCGTCGAACTCTGCCGCCTGCCTCGACCTTCCGAGTGATCGGTTCACAATGATTCGGCCGGGAATCTCGGTGTATGGTGCCCACACCAGCCCTCAGATGGCAAACAGGCCAGATCTGAGACTTGCGATGCGGCTCATCAGCTACCTGACACTCGTAAAACGAATATCTGCAAAGAGTTATGTCGGTTATGGCCGGACGTTCCAGGCCGACCGTGACATGATCGCGGGTTTGGTGCCCATCGGCTATGCCGACGGTTACAACCGTCTTCTCTCTAACAAGGCGCAGATGCTTGTGCACGGTCAGCCAGTGCGCGTGGTTGGGCGAATCAGCATGGACCAAACGGTGGTCGATCTGACTGGCCTCACAGACAATAGCGTGGCAGCTGGAACAGAGATTGTTGTGATGGACAACGACAGGAATTCGCCGAACACCGCGGAGCACTTAGCAGCTCTAGTTGGTACGATTCCGTACGAAATAATGACATCAGTAGGGGCTAGAGTGCAGCGAGTCGCCGTTTGACTGCCGAAATCGGGAGTGGAGGCAGAGAAAAACGCTCTTTGGTTGTTTGGAAGCTGATAAAGGCAGTGTTGGCGGTCCTAAAAACCGTTGACTTTCCCATTCACTCCCATTATGCTCAGGTTACTTGTCGGAAGGAGAGAGCCGGCGAGTTCAGCTGGAGGATAGAGGGGAGAGAGACCCATTTCCTATAGCATTTATGCGGAACCCCCTCTTTGATTCTGCTGTGTAGTTTCAGCTGCGTGGGCGATTTGCGCGGCATGGGGAAGGGAAGAACCTGTTGTTGCGCTGTAGGTGATAAACCAACATGCGCACAGGGTTGGAGAGAGGCTTGCACGACCGCCAGAGTACAACCAGCCGGCTCTTGCTGGTTCATCCGTTTGATGAATGCAGTAAAGTCATAGCCCGCACGGCCGCGGAGATGGGGTTTGCAGTACGACAGGTGATGTCGTATGAAGAGGCCCTGTATGCTTTGCGTCACGAAGGGCGTTATGCAGTCCTCGTCGTGGGCAGTTCTATTTCCACCATAGGCCGATTAGACGTTGATGGTGGTTTGACCACAGAGATGATCTCACAACTGAGTGTCGGGTCAAGCCCATCGCAGATCATCGTAGTGACCTACCGCGACATTGACATGAACACGTGCTGTGATCTTGTTCAGTCTGGTGTCGGCGGCTTTGTTGATGGTCGTTCCGGTCGTTTAGACGGACGACTTTTGCAGGACCGCTTGGCGGATGCACGCACTCGCTATGAGCGGGATTGTCGTGCTTCATCCGAACTGCACCTAACCGGCCCAGGCGACGACAATATGTTGGTATGGCAAAGTCCGGTAATGGCTGATCTCCTTACCAGGGCTCAACGGGCGGCTCAGGTGTCGGATGTCCCAATCCTGATTTTCGGTGAATCGGGTACGGGCAAACAGCTATTAGCGGAATACATACATCGGCTTGACCCAAAGCGGGGGGGCAAGCGATTTCTGTCGGTGAACTGCTCAGCCATAACTGGAACGCTGGCGGAGAGTACTATATTCGGTCACATCAAGGGTGCATATACGGGTGCAACCGGGTCGCGCAAAGGGATTTTCCGAACAGCCGACGGCGGCACGGTACTGCTGGACGAGATAGGCGAAATGGATTTGTCCTTGCAGCCCAAACTGCTTCGCGTATTGCAGGAGGGGCGCGTAATGCCGCTGGGTGCTGACGACGAGGCTGAGTGTGACGTTCGCGTGATAGCGGCGACGAATCGTCACTTGGCTTCTCTGGTGGAGCAAGGGGCGTTTCGCTTGGATCTGTACCAGCGGCTTAACGTGATAACCTTGGAAATACCACCATTACGTGAGCGACGCGAGGATATCCCGGCATTGGTGAACTTCTTCTTGAAGAAGTACTCCTCCTACTACGCCAAGCCGATAGTGAAGGTGGATCCGCAGGTGCACGAGGCGTTGGCGAACAGTACGCTTCAGGGCAACGTTCGTGAGCTAGAAAACACAATACGCCAGGCACTGGCTTTCAAGACCTCAGGAGACTGTCTGGCCATTGGCGACATACCGGCAACAGTGTCGGCGGCGGGTTCCGTGCCGGATGTATCGCGAAGCACGGTGATTGCCGATCTGGCCAATGCGGCCTGTAAGCTCATAGGCGACGGCAGTTTTACACTTCCGGAACTGGTTGACACTTGCGAAGAGTTAGTATTGAGAAATACCCTAGCATCGTCAACAACAACAAGTGCCCAGTTAGCCAAAACTCTCGGCCTGAGCAGACGAACCTTGTACAATAAGATTCAGAAGTATGACTTGGCGGAAGTTTCCCGAGAATCATACAGCTCACCTAACACTGACGACAACTGCCCTCGACGCAATTAGAGCCAGCTCTATTCGAGTGTGCCTTTTGGATGGCTGTTTTATTCCAGTAGGCCATTATTGTTTGACGCGGTGCTCAGACTGATAACCCTATAGTCCACATTTCCCCCGATTGTTGCGGTTCGGCGGCCTTTCTCTGTCTGACTAGATCAGAGGCATAGCAGGATCAGTTGGCACGGCCAATAACGGCGCTGCACTGCAGCGCACATCCGTTGCATTGAGGCAACTTGTCGGCACACCTGTTACGCCGAACGTGGTCTGCTGATTCTCACGCCGCCGATAATGTATCTTCCTGCGGCACGCGGCGTTGCGCAAGGCAACGCGGACGTTGGCAATGCGGTGGTTCGGCCCGCGCCGTGCAATCGTTCGGTTACGAGCGGTAGCGATCGGCGCCTACCGAGAGAGAGTCCAGTCTCGCCGGACGGTGAATCGGCATTGACGCCGGTGTCCATTAGCGTGTCCGGGAATCACACTATTTGGTACAGGGGGAGAGCCATGAAGAACTCGTTGATTGTTGTAAGCGTCATCCTTGTGGTAAGCGGATCCGCTTTGGCCTCTACGATTGCCGTCTACCCACCCCGCTACTCCGGCGAGTTGAGTGTGGAGCAAATCCTGGAGGGAAGCTATAGTCGAGAATTCAGTGCCAGCGGTGAGAACTTCGTGACCGACGAACTTGTGGGCGGGTTGCGAGCAGAGCGATACGATGACGAGCTGGCTCCCATGGGGATAATCGATATGCTGAGCAGTAGCCGTGGTCAAGCGGCGGATGCCGTGTGGATGGGTGGCGAGATTTCCGCAACTGCAGTCGCACGTTATGCGGGATATAGTCAACGATTCGGGTTTGACAGAGGTGATGGGTTCGAGGTTCTGTTCAATGTCTCCGGTAGCCAAATGAACGTGACTGGCGAGGGCTCCGTGGATCTCACCGGTGACACTTGGCGATGGACGCGCAGCGATGCCAATGGCAGCAACAGCTTTTCTTCCGACTCATCACAAAACAGCGACGGCCTAGATCACATGGTCACTTACGAAATCATCGGGCTTGACCGTCCCGGTCGCACTTGGATGCTGTTCTGGGAGGACATCGCCGGACCGCACACGTCGAATGGCGGCAGCAGCGATCGTGATTTCAACGACTTGGCCGTGGAGGTGTACGCAGTGCCCGAGCCGGCGTCGCTTGCCTTGATGATCCTCGGTGTTGTGGCAGGAGTGCGACGTTACCGCGTGTTAGCGTAATGGATACGCTCAGAGCGGGCTGCTGATGGCGGTTGACTGCTAGGCTTGTTAAGAACATCAGGCATTGTGAGAAGATGCCGCCACAGTTAGTCGGTTGGACTCTTCTTCGAGGTTATCCAGAAGGTCAAACATAGTGGCTGTAATGTCGTGGAGTCCTTCCAGGGTCTCCACGGCATCATCTTTTGCGCCAGAGTTGTACAAGTCGCAGACTTTTCGGGCGGTATCGTGGACTCGAGCGTGATACTCGTCGATTTGCTTAAACACCGGAAGATGATTGAATATCTCCATTCCCCGTCCGAAGTACCATTTTCCGAAAGCGCAGTTATGGTGATCAACGATGTCTGAGGAAGTAAGTGCGGTCTTTCCTGCAACGAGCTCCGCCAGCCTTTTTTTCCAGACGCTGTGAGCAGCCTTGACGCTGGCTGCACAGAAAGCTCTCTCGGTTACTTTGAACTGATCGGCGAGTTGGCGAAGATCGTGTGACAGTTTGGTCAGCATATCACTGGCTTTTTCCGTTCGGCAGGCAGCTCGGACGCCATGGCCGCAGCATGTCTCCACTCTGGCGATATTTCTCCCAATCTCCTGGCTTGCGGTCATGGATTCGGAAATAGCATGAGACACTGTTCCGGCTGCGGTGGCGGTCTCGGCAACGTTTCTGGATATCTCATTTGCAGTGACAGACTGCTGTTCTACAGCCGCGGCGATTGTTCGCGACAGTTCACTTATCTTGTCGATGACGCCACCGATGCGGCTAATAGAATCAATGGCACCATCGGAAGCTGTTTGAATGCCCTCAATCCGTTGGCGAATATCCTCGGTCGCCTCGGCAGTTTGCCGAGCAAGCTCTTTTACTTCTGTAGCCACGACAGCAAAACCCTTACCTGCCTCACCGGCTCGGGCGGCCTCGATGGTGGCGTTAAGAGCCAGTAAGTTAGTCTGCTCGGCAATATCCTGTATGACTTCGATTACCTTTCCGATGGCGTCGGCGGCGGTTCCCAGAGTGCCAATGCTTTCGTTGCTGTTTTCTGCCAATTGGGAAGCCTCTCCCGAGACAACTGCCGCCTGTTCGGTGTGTCGTGCGACTTCAGAGATACTGGCGGACATCTCTTCAACGGCAGAGGCGACGGTTTGAGCATTTGTGGCCATCTGCTCGGTAGCCCCGGCCATCGTGGACATATTGGTTGTCAGTTCCTCGACAGCAGCCGCAACGGAGCTGGCCTGAGTATTCGTGTCCTTGGCTCCTCCGGCGAGTTGAGTTGCCGTAGTAGCGAGTTCAAGGGCTGCACCGTCTAGGATTGCAGTATTTCCTGACATCTTCTGGACGACGGTTTCGAATTTCTCCAAGAAGGCATTGAGTGAGTTTGCAGTCTCGTTGGCTGCCCCTGACGAAGTCTCCTCAAGGCGTCGTCGAAGGTCGCCTCCCTCTTTGGCAACGTCATCAAGTATCTCGACAATCTGCCGGCTGTTTTCTGACTTAAAGCGCAGGGCGGTAAGAACAGTAATGGCTGATACAATGAGTGCGGATATTGCCAATCCACCGTAAACGCCGCTGGCAATCGTCGCTGGGCCACTGGCGATGGCAGAGGCCGGACGCTCATATGATCTCCTCAATTCGCTGCGGAGGCCAGATAGCGAAGCAACGAACAACAACGTGGAAAGAGTAATGCCTACGGCGATTCGCGTTTGATGAGAAAGGTGTGACATGTTCGCGAAATCCTTCTGTAACAGTCAACTTCGTGAAGAGTAACCGCTCAAGTCATTCGTCAAGTCTTCCAGATACAATGTCGGTCAACCGGGATCATCGCTCAAGATACACCGAACAGCGCAAGGTATATTCCCAACGCTACGCTCGTGCAGTTATGGCGTCCTCTCTCGTTTGACATGTCAGGTTGCGGATGCCACCGTGGCCTTGGTTGGTTGATAGAAGACCGAGCGACAGTGATGTTGAGGAGTGAAGGGTTTTCCGAGATCGCCAAGAGATTCGGAGGAGCCAACGAACAGGTAGCCGTTGGTATTCATACTGGCAGCGATGCGATTAAACAGATCGGCACGAGCTGCGGGACTGAAGTATATCGCGACGTTTCGGCAGAAGACAATATCGAACGTTCCTAATGGGGTAAATGGGTGATGAAGATTGAACCGTTGGAAAGTAACGAGTCCTCGTAGTTCGTCTTTGACCTTCCATCCTTCGGGAACTTGAGTGAAGTACTTGGGCAGAAGATCGGAGCGCATTCCGCGTTGTATTTCGTTGGCGCCGAATACGCCTCGCGACGCCTGGCGCACTGCAGCGTCGGATATGTCAGTGGCCGTAATGGTAACATCCCAAGAGTACACATCCCCGAGAAGTTCGAAGAGTACCATTGCGATACTGTACGGCTCCTGTCCAGTGCTGCAGGCGGCTGACCATATGCGTATTCTCTTGGGAAATGCGCTTTTGGCTTTAGAGTCGATCAACTCCGGCAAGGCCTTGTGTTGCAGTGCCTCATAGGGCGAAGTGTCACGGAAGAAGAGCGTTTCATTGGTAGTTATGGCATCTATAATCTTGTCGCGCAAATCTGAGGCTGTGTCATATCGAGCCTTGTAATACAGTTCGGAGAAGGTATTGCAGCCGGCCGCCTTGGCAACATCGGTGAGCCGACTCTTTATCAAGTATCCTTTGGTCTCATCGAGAACTATCCCGCACAAGTCGTCGACCAGCCGGGACACGACCTTGATGTCTTCAGCAGTTACTTGCATGCGATTGTCTCCCTGCTGACGACCTTGACGATTTCGTCTGCCATGCGATCAAGGGAGACGATAGCATCAGCCAGCCCCTCCTCGGCTGGAGCTCGTGGCATTCCGTAGACGACGCAACTTTGTTCATCTTGCACGATTACGTGAGCGCCGTTCTTTTTGAACAGGCGACAGCCCATTGTTCCGTCGTTTCCCATGCCAGTCATGATGACACCGAGCGCTCGTGGTCCAAAGACTTTGGCGACGGCACGAAAGAGATAGTCAACCGCCGGTCTGCAGTTATTCATTGGGGGATCATCAGTGAGGTGGATTGCCGGTTTACCGAATGACCTGTTGATGCCCATTTGTCTGCCGCCGGGGGCGATGATCACTTGTCCTGCTTCGATCGTTTGTCCTTCCTTGCCTTCCGATACTGCAATTTTGCACCTTCCGTTGAGATCTCGCGCCAACGACTCCGTGAACATTGGCGGCATGTGCTGCACGACGAGAATGGGTGTGGGGAAGTTAGCGGGAAGAGCCGGTAGAACTCGCGTCAATGCCTGAGGGCCGCCAGTTGACACACCGATAGCAACAACACTGATCGCAATGGCGTTTGGTCTGCGTGCTCGATTTACAGACGGCGTGGTGGTTAAGATCGAAGGTGCAGCAGGTCTGGGTTTTTCGGAGAGGAGATCATGGATTTCTCTTCTCTTGCTGAAGGAGCCGATGCGAGTTGATAGTTCTCGTGTCAGGGCATCTGCGCTGTCATCGGCGGACACACCGCTGGGTTTAACCACGAAATCGTACGCTCCAAGTCGCAGAGCTTGGACGGTTGCGTCGGCGCCCTCGGTGGTCAGTGCGCTCAAGACAATAGCGGCGGTCGGGTCGTTGCTATCACGAAGCCTCCGGAGCACACCGAGGCCATCAAGGACAGGCATTTCGATGTCCAGGGTGAGCAAGTCGGGTTTGAGTTGTTGTATTTTCTCTAGCGCGATTTTGCCGTTGGCTGCAGTTCCAACGACTTCAACCCCCTCGATGCGCGCAAGCACCTGCTTGACTATCATGCGGTAGGTAGTGGTGTCATCCACGACAAGAACGCGTAATGGCTTCTTTTGCATATACGTATTGCCCTAGTGTCTAAATACTGTAATGCCCTAGCACATATGGCGACAACTTCGGGTCGTATCAGCCTGCAGACGGCGATCTGTGGCAGGCTGGTGACGTTTCCGTATCAAGTTTCATTCGCCACTTGACTGGGAATCTCCCCCGACCTGCAGAATCTCTTCGACATCGAGAATAACCAATAGTTCCTTTTCGAGTCGGCGAACTCCCTTGAAGAAGCGTCCCTCGACGCCTCCGATGTTGGCTGGTGTGGGGTCTATTTTGTCCCAAGTTGTACAGACTACCTCGGCCACCTTATCAGCAAGTAGTCCGATTTTCTCATCACCGATGTTCACCACGACGTTTCTGCTATCTGTTGTAATTTCTGATGGTGTTAATCCCAATATAGTGCGCAGATCAACGACAGTGATCACTTCGCCGCGCAGGTTGACAACACCACGGACATAGGTTTCTGCGTGAGGTACATTCGTCAAAGTGAGTTGGCGGTTGATCTCCTGCACTTGCAGGATATCCACACCGATCAGCAGATCACTTACATAGAAGCTGGCGAACTCGACTTCCTTATTCGATGTAGCGGAATCATGTTTGGTAATTGTGGTCATCAGACTCTCCCTGAACTCATTAGTGAACCACCTGCCGCACTGCCGGCTTTCAGTTTTGCCTCCTTGAGGGCATCGGCTACGGCAACCAGGAGTTTTTCGCGATCTAGCTTAATGTGATACGCATCTACTCCGGCTCTTTTACCTCTTTCGATGTCCTCTTCGCCCGCCAGCGAAGTTACGGCTATGACCGGCAGATGAGCGAACATGGGGTCGCTTTTGATCTTGGCAGCGAGTTCCAAGCCGTTCATATTGGGCATTTCGATATCGGTAATCACCATATCGAACCGCTTTTCAGGATCCTGCAGGGCATTCCAGGCGATGAGGCCATCTTCGCAACCCTCGACATCGTAGTTGCCGGCCTCAAGGAATTTCATTATCTGGCCACGGAAGAACCCGGAATCCTCGGCTAGAAGGATGTTTGGCTTTCCTCCAGTACTGGTCGTTGTGGTTGCTCGTTTTTCAAACCAATCAGGATGAACGGCATCAGCAAGTCCGAAGATGTCGATGAGTCTCGTCGCTCTATCATCGACGATGACGGAGCCGAGAACTCCGGGCTCTTTGAAGGTTACCGTATCAATCTCTGTAGGTACGTTGCGGATGTCCACGAGCTCCGGTGCTACCAGTCCGATTTCCTTTCCGGCGAGTGAAAAGACAACGACATACACCTGTTTCTTGTCTGGCTTTGGTTTGGCTTTTATGCAATCTTCGAGGCTGAGCAACGATAGTGACCCGCCGCGGTATTGTAGGACTTCTTGCCCACCCACACTATCGATTTGGTTGGTGCTGATTCTCTCGATGCGGGCGATGAGAGGCATGGGGGCAGCGAACTGTTCATGCGGGTCATTGGTGAATAGCAGGACAGGTTGTGTGTCACCACTTCTCTTGCGTGCCTCATCCGAGAGATCCTCCAGTTCTTCATCTTCGACGAGCATAAGATTAGCGTGACTCGCGATGCCGGCAATATCAAGAATCAGGGCTACCTTGCCATCGCCAAGAATAGTGGCACCTGCGAGGCACTCGCTTTCCTTCATGTGTCGCCCAAGCGGTTTAACGACAATCTCTTCTGAATCGTGCAGGGCATCCACTATCAGTCCGTAGCGAATATGGCCGGCTTCCACGACAATGATGTTCAAAGCGCTGTGTATGTCGCGTTCAGCCTGTGAATCCGCTATGTTTTTCGCCGATGACGCGTCGTTTTCGGGGGCACATTGGGAGGAGTCTAAGGGAGGCTCTACGGTATGGCTTTCGGGTTTTTCTGGTGCGAATGTGGGCATGCTCAGGACAGAACTCAGTCTAACCAACGGCAGTAGACTACCGCGAAGTCTGAGCACCTCGGCGTTTTTCACCTTCTGGATTCGAGCAGCTACCTCGCCTCTCTTGACTCTTACCAGTTCACTGATATTCACTTGAGGGATAGCGAAGCGGTCGCCGCTGCAGATGACAACCAGTGAGGGGATGATGGCCAATGTGAGCGGCAGCTTTACTGTCACTGTAGTGCCTCGGCCGATTTCCGTGTCGACTTCAACGTTTCCACCAAGGTTCTCTATGTTGGTTTTAACTACATCCATGCCGACGCCGCGACCGCTGACATCGGTTACTTCCTCTGCTGTGGAGAATCCCGGATGGAAGATCAACTGAACTGCATCGCGATCACTGAGGGCGCGTGCCTGTTCGGAGGTGTATATTTCCTTATCCACGGCTTTTCTACGTAAGACGGACGGATCAATACCTTTGCCGTCATCGCTGATGGATATCAGGACTTTGCCGGCTTGGTGGAAGGCCCTTAGAATGATATTTCCCACAGCGGGCTTGCCGGCCGCGTCGCGCACCGTTGGGGTTTCGACGCCATGGTCGACGGAGTTGCGGACAAGATGCGTCAATGGGTCTCCAATAGCCTCGACGATGGACTTATCCAGTTCCACATCCTTGCCTTCGATGGTCAGCTCGCATTCCTTGCCCAGGGATTTGCTTAAATCGCGGACAATGCGCGGGAACTTGCTGAATACGTTGCCAATAGGCTGCATACGCGTCTGCATAATGGCTTCCTGCAACTCGCTAGTGATCTGGTCAATACCGGCTGCCGCTGATTCCAGGTTGGCACGATCGCTTGTATCCAGTATTTGAACGAGTTGGTTTCTAGCCAGCACCAATTCGCCAGCGAGATTCATGAGAGTATCAAGCAGGCCTACGTTGACCCTCAGACTTGTGCTGGCCTGAGTTGGTCTGATTGCCGGCGGAGTAGAAGTCGGGGATGTTTCTGGCCTTGCTGATGCTTCATTGGTAATGGCCGGGATGTCCGAGGATGTTTTCGGAGCGGCATGCTCATCTGTCTGCACGGGGGTACTGACGGGTGTCATGGGTGACTTGGGAGTACCAGTAGTCCAGTCGGTCTCTTCTGGGGAGGCAATGAAGTGTATGCAATCCTGTGGAATTTCAAGAGCGGCTTCCAACTCCTCACGGTCAAGCTTGGAGGCAACGAGAAGCATGAGGCTCAGTTTGTCTGGCAGATCCTCATCGAGGCCACCCACACCGGCGGTGCTTATGTAGCTATCGATCAGCTCCCCGCACTGATAGAGTGATTTGAGAAACTCCAAAGGAGTACGTCCCCGATCATGGACGTCGCCGATCATATCCACATCCAGGACATAGATCGATTGGCCATTACGCTGCCGGCTGACCAGTTCTTGCTCGCATATGAGCATGAAAACTAATCCACCGCCATCGGGAAGTTCCACATCAACATCCCGGTTGAGGGACTCCTGCGTTTCCTCACTTGTTTCGCCGGCAATGGCTTTCTTGATTGCATCGAGATGGCCACTGACATCGTAGCTCTCTGAATCTTCGATATTCCTCACCATTTCCGACAGGGCATCGGCTCCTTTGAGCAGAGTCTCGACGACAGTGGGCGTTGGAATCAAATCGCCACCGCGAATGAGGTTCAGGGCAGTCTCCATCTCGTGTGCAAGCAAACCGATGGACTTGAGGCCCAGGAATCCGCTGGAGCCTTTCATGGAGTGAATGGCGCGGAATATCTTGTTTACCAGATCAAGGTCGACATTGTCACCATTCTCTTCCATCTTGAGAAAATCGTTTTCGATATCCGCAAGTCCCTCAGAGGCCTCTGTGATAAAGGCATTGAGCAGTTCGTCGTTTCCGCCCGACATGAGTCATTCTCCCTTAAGACTTTAAGATCCAATCGCGTCTGCATGCGGCTTTGTAGTCTAGGCCTTGTCCAAAACAGCGAAGTGCTCATCGAGGCGCATGACGTGGAAGAGCCCACGGAAATCGGCGTTTTCCGTGACAACTGTCAGCGACCCGCCTTTTGCAGAAACCGTCTGGTGGCACATGACGAAGACTGAAAGTCCCTTGGAATCGAGCATGTCGACATTGGCGAGATCGATGGTTATGTCAATCGACCCGGCCTCCACAAGCTTATTGAGTTCACCCCTAAACTCATCAGCAGTGGCGGCTGTGATCTTGCCTTCTGGTTTTACTAGACAAGTGTCCTTCAACTTTTCAATCAGCATTTTAAATCCCTTCGAAACTTCTGCAGACGAAAGCCCTCCCGCTTACTCGCGGACCGCTGTCTGCGTTGAGTAGTACTTGCGAAGAGTCAACTTGTTTCCGCTATCGTTATAGATCATCTCGTCAGAGTAGATCTCCATTAGTGCAATGCCTCGCCCTCCATCGCTGAGGACTTCAACGTCATGGTCGCGGCTATGGCTGCGCCAGTCGAAGCCAACACCGGGATCCTGCACGCGCAGTTCAACGAATTCTTGCATCGTTTCTACGTTGAGAATAACCATCCGTTCCGGATCCTTACCACTGCCGTGCGTAACAGCATTGAGCACGGACTCTCGCAGAAGAATTCTCACGGCGAATTGATCGACATTTTGAGCTTTTTCGCGAAGAAACATGGCTACTCGATCATCCGCGTCATCGATGTTACTGAGCGTTGCAGACATTCTCACCTGAAGCCCAGTTGTGGTTTCTTCAACCTGAAACATTTCTCCGAACCTCAGTGCTAGAACTCGACGCCCAGAAGAACGACGTCATCTTCAACAGTACCATTGCATTCTTCAATCAGGTCATCCACAATGTGATCAACCAACTTCTGCAACGACAGAGATCCGTGTTTTTCCACGGCTTTAAGCAGTTGTTGTTGCCCGAAGATCCTACTTCCGGTGACTCCGGCGGAATCGTGGTATCCCTCAGTAAGCCCATCGGTGAACATCAGGAGTCGATCTCCCGATCGAACGTCCAACCTGACTGACTCGCAACTGATGGTCTCGTGCATTCCCAGTATGTCACCTGAAAGTTCAATGTAGTGAGGTCGGCCGGCCGCCGGAAGGAACAGTGCCCAAGGGTGACCTGCGTTTATCAGATCGATCTCCTGTCGGTTCTTCGAGTATTTCACGTAGGAGGCAGTTGCGTAGCGTCCCGGATCAAGGAACTTTCTCAGGGCCGTGTTGAACATCAGCATTGTTTCGTCAACCGACAGGGCCTCTGATGTAAAGCTAGCGGTCAGAGCCTTCAGGGCTCCGGTCAAGTAGGCAACGCTCAGATCGTGTCCTGAAATATCAGCCACCATGAGTCCATACTCGCCCTCATCCAATTCGACGATTTCGTAGAAGTCTCCTCCAGCCTCGAATGCCGGTTCGAAGCGAACGGCTGTGTTGATACGTGCGAAGTCGGCAGGGTGTGCCAACATACTCGTTTGCCCGGTTCTTACTTGGCCGAGGCGGACAGACTGTGTTTCTATCTTGGCTTTGCGCATCTCCGACAGTTGACGGAGTTGCCTTCGTGAATTGGCCAGTTCCAGATGAGTGCGCACTCTGGCCAGCAGTTCCTCTCGGGCGGCCGGCTTGGTTATGTAGTCCGTCCCACCTATGCTGAAGGCCCTTGCTTTCTCACTGGCCGCCGTGAGACCTGTGAGGAAGATAATGGGGACATCGTCAAAGTCGGTGTTCTTGCGAAGAACTGCACACACCTCGAATCCGTCATACTTGGGCATACCACAATCGAGGATTATGAGATCTGGCAGTTCACGGGCTGACAAAGCAATAGCCTCATCGCCATCGGATGCCGTGATCACCGAGTAGCCGCTCTTTCGCAACGTGAATTCCATAAGACGTACGACGGCGGGATCATCGTCAGCCACGAGGATTTTCTCACCCACGCGGTGGTGATCAACAGACGACGAGATCGCTGCGCCTTGCGGCTGGTCGGTCGGATTATGCTCAACTGTGGGGTCAACCATCAGTCTACTCCCTGGTGCTGATCTTAATACAGTGAATCCTGTTGGTCGCGTTCTCCGGTATTCGCTGACGCCTCACTACAATCCACACGTGCGATATAGTGCTTGACCGAATCCGTTCTGAGGAAGCACTATCATCGCAGCAGCATGACCCAACAGGACTGCCTGTCAGCAAAGTCTCTGGAGAGTTCTTCGGGATGCACATCGAACCCCATTAGAGGTGTCCAGGATTCATCATAACTGCTTTGGTATTTCCAAAGCTATCTACCTTGAATGGACACGATCGGGCTGTCTCGTGTTGACGTATGCATGCACTCAAATGGAACACTCACGATTTCCATCTTCCACTGTCAACGCTCCCTCGCGATTTACCGACTAAACTGAGTGTACGGATCAGCAGCACAATGGCGTGTGAAACGCTCGTGGCGTTTTGCCTGGATCGTGCTGACTATCTAACTGGATTGCGCATCAACGATTAGATCCACAGGGACGGTTTTCTGTGGAGCTGGCAAGGGAGACAGCCAATGAAGATCTTGGCCATCGACGATTCCATGACCGCCCGCATGATTATCAAACGCTCGTTCGAAGGTCATACGGTGTTGGAGGCACCAGATGGAGCCGTCGGTTTGTCAGTGCTTGAGGCTCAAGCACCAATCGACGTAGTTCTGCTTGACTGGAACATGCCGGTGATGAACGGGTATGAGTGTCTGGTGGAGATCAAGAAGAACCCTGCTCATGCCAACGTGAAGGTCATCATGTGTACGACGGAGGCAGAAAAGAGCCAAGTGGTGAAAGCCATTAAGGCGGGAGCCAACGGGTACGTTTTGAAGCCAGTTGACCCAGACAAACTGACTGCGGCTGTCTCCAAGGTGTGCGGGACGCCGGCAACATAAAGCCTCGCAAGCAGTCGGAATGGTGTTTTTCTATTTGAGTGAATAGGTTGAATAGGACCATTAATGCAGTCAGCTGTGGATAATGCACATAAGCCTCAAGGCACGTTCTTGATAACTAAGGAAACTGAATCATGACAACAACTGCGGCACCATCACATGCCTTCAAAGTTGAGTACATGCAGCCGTTTGTCGACAGCCTCAAAGGTCTTTTCGAGGAGCACCTCGGGGACTCATTGATCTTCGGCAAGATGGTGGTCAACGCAACGGGAAAGGTCGACCTGGACATTTGTGGTGTTATAACTTTTTCCGGCTCAGTTGTGGGTAGGGCGGTTGTGAGTTTTCCCATGGACGTGGCCGAAAGCGTCACCAAGGCCTACCTGAAGATGGACCCGTTGCCAGATGCCGCGTTTATCGATGACTGTGTAGGCGAATTGGCAAATGTTGTTGTGGGGCGGGCGAAGTCAGCACTTAATCAACATAACATAATCATTTCCCCGCCAACGGTTGTTCGTGGCGACGATTTCGTAATAGCTCCTCAGCGTGGCGCTGCATGTATTTCGCTTCCGGCGACGTGTGGTCATGGAAAACTTCGGTTTGACATTAGCATTGTCTCTGCCGGAGGAATGAGTCGCAAGCTCTAGGTCGTTAAACTCGTCACAACACAGGACGGCCAATGACACTGTGAGTCAAGAAGGCATTCATGTCAAAGTCAAGCTCACAACTGATTCGCACGATTCCACTCGAGGACAATGAGCTGACAGCCCTTCTTGACCGTTTGGACTCGCTGGCGGAGGAGGATCCCAGGAACAAATCTGGTCGTCACGGTCAACGATTCACGTTGCGGCTCACTCATTGCGTCGTGCACCTTCAGCAACCGGGCGATCCGAGTTCAGTGGCATATATTGTTGCTACGCGACAGATCAGCGAAGGGGGAATTTCCTTTTTGCACGGCGGGTTTGTGCATGCCGGAACAAAGGTCGTCATTCAGCTCATCAGCACACATGGTTCATGGGTTGATGTAGAAGGGGAGGTAGTACACTGCCGCTATATTGAGCGTCGTGTGCATGAAATCGGAGTGCGCTTCAACCGGAAGGTAAGACCCGGAGACTACACTACAGCCGCGAACCGTTACCGTGTACTGTTGGTGGAAGATGAGGAGGCAATGGCGAAATTGGCAACCTTCCATCTGACACAACTCAACGCTGATGTTGATCGGGCGAAGAACGGCGAGGAGGCCATCGAGATGGCCCTAAAAAGTGCATACGACATTATCCTAACGGACATTCAGATGCCAGTGATGGATGGCTACGAGGAGGTTGCGGAACTCAGGCGCCAGGGTTATACGGGTATCATAGTAGCGGCTACTGCATTGACGACTGATCGGGACAAGCAGAAGTGCCTGGACTCGGGCTGCAACATGTATATCAAGAAGCCGTATGTACGGGAGGATCTGGCCAAGCTGTTGGAGGCGACGAAGGCTGAGGCTCTGTGTAGCACTTTCCAAAGCAACACCGCAATGCGTCCGCTGATTGCAGAATTCGTGCGGACCATGCCTAATAAGCTGAAAACGATAACCAATGCTTTTCGAGAAGAGGATCTCGAAACGTTGTTGGCCGCTGCGAGATCCCTCAAAGCTGAGGGGGGATCATACGGGTACGATTCCATTACTGAGGCCGCGGAGCAGTTGGAACGGGCGATCGTCGAATCGGGATCGCCGGAGAGGCTGCGAACTCTTGTCGCCGAGTTGACTCGCCTGTGCACACTTGCCCATGCAACGATTGGCGACTATGCAGACGAAGAGGCCGAGCTTGCAGACGCCTAGTTGACATTTCGTCGGGCCATCTTGATTTTCAGTCACATTCTTCAATGTAGGTTGTTTAAATGACGGCGGGCTCTTCGCACGAGCATGCACGCCCTCTCCAATCGTCCATGGCATCCGCAAGGTCTGCGATCACATCAGTGGATGATAGTGATTTGTGGCACCATCCAATTGCCATGGTTGGATCTAGCGTATGGGCGGGGGAAAGGTCGATCCGCGCTCGGTCTTGGAATCGGTCTGTGATTTCAGTACGATGGAGCCTTCGGAGCAAGCGGATAGATAATTCCCGTTGAAGAAGCTTCTATTGCATGGAAGATCAAACTGCGTTGAGTCGAAGAGAGTTTGCTGCAATGGCCCTCGGCGCAGCAGGCGGGATGGTGTTTGGCTGCGTTGCTCCGCCTATGGGTATTGGGTGAAGCATCCTCAGGATTCGTGCGCTGTGCGGTCGTGTGGTGTAGATCGTTGTGAGAGCGGATGTTGTGTAACCCGCTATTAGGCAAGTAGTTGCTGATTGAGAAGATGCTCGTAGGCCCGTTTTCGGTTTGGTTTTTGCGCATTCTCCAGGAATGTGTGAAGGGACCGTTATGTCATTCTGTTACCGGGGCGGGAGCGGATTGCGCCATTTGGAGGAGGGCTTGCTGGATATTTTCCCTGCACAACCGCTCAACCAGTGCACGTAGCGTGCTCGTTCCTGGCGGCCATGTGCTACCGCTGGTCACGATTTGGTCCTCCCACACTGCCTCATTCGCGTCTTCTCGAAAGAGCTTCCAGCGGACTGCAACCGCGGCCGAGCCCTTCTGGAGTACTGTAGCCGGCCACTCGAATCCGACATGCATGATACATATGTCCAGTTGGGCGTCCGGATGTTGGCCGCAACTTACGATCTTTTTGAACAGACCCTTCTGGACCAGGGTCATATCAGTTGCTTTGGCAAAGGACTCTATCGTAAAGACTTCACTTGCCACGGGAACTCTGTAGTCAACATTGACCGATGTTTCCCACCTTTTGGCCGACACTGCACCGCCGTCGCTGATCGCGATACAGGCGGATTCGCCAATGCATCGCTGCTGCGGCAGATCACGCGGGACCATGCACTCGGGGTGCGCCATGAATGGTGACACACAACCCAGCATGGCACCAACGCTCACAGATACGATGAGCATTAGGCATAGAGAGAGTTTCCTGCACAGCAGCTTACTGTTCGTGGTCACGTGTTTACCTCCAAGCCCGAGGCGGTGCATTCGGTCCATCAGTTTCCAAGTGGTGTGCGGAACAATGACATATTGTTGGTCACAGAAATGCTGTTGTGAGTGTAGTTGTATTTTGACCATGCAGTATCTTCATGTAGTTTGACTGACCACATGTACTCCTTCAATGGCAGTAGTGTTATCTCAAGCCTGTGCTTCGGTTCCTTCAGGCCTTCGCGCAGATATATCTTTCCTCCGGCATGGAAGCTGCGTTCCAGGAGGACGGCATCCCAGATAGCAAGATCGTACTGAGCTCCTTTTCCTTGACTCTCCCAGCGGAATGTCGGCTTCAGGCTGTCTGTGACAGGAATGTTAGTGCCTCGAAGGCATCCAGGAGTAGGGGGCTCGATTAGACGTATTCCACTGCTGGAGGTGCATCCCGCCAGCCACTGGATAGAAAGTAATCCGACAGTGACCCATTTCATACTGCTCAGTCCCATCGCGCCAATTCGACAGACAGGGGTCTTGAAGAAGCGGGGCGCATCCGCTTCAAAACCGTGGCTGCGCTTTCGAGTTCGTTTTTTAGAACCCACTGCCCAGATTTTTCTTGTGCAAGAGTGCCTATGTATACCGCATTGGGATGGTGAACACTGAACTGCGCATGAATCGGGGAAGTGATGGAGGTGTCAGACGTATATGGGCCGGTCGACCTTCCCGAGACCATGATACCATGAAGTTGATAAGTGCCGGGGAGAAGATCCCAGCAATACCATCCATCATCGGTGATCGGGCAGGAGAACTCTTCGCCCATGTAGCCGTTGTCCAGAAGCTTGTAGCCTATTACTCTGCTCTTTCGGTTTCGTGTCCATCTAACCTCTCTGCGGGCGTTACTCAGCCAATTGCAGTCGGGTACTACTCGGCATATAACAATCGGCCCGGCCCCCGGGGAGCTTCGAGGTGCAACGTATTTTCTCGCCTCATTGTCGCTTACCGGATTGTGACATCCGCCAGAATTCGCCAATAGCAGAGATATGGCAATACCAGAACAGGCTGCCGTGGAGAGCCGAGCATAGATCTTGCGTCCCACTTGGGTATGCAAAGCCTGGTTACGCATCACCTGCTTTTCTCCTAAGGAGTGCTGTAGAAGTGCATTGAGGCGCGCTTAGAATAAGACGTTAAACAGTTCGAATATCCGTGTCAAGCAAAATCCGTCATTCGCAAGTATCATATCCAGCTTGGAAACTGTGTATCAAGCCGATGATCGCCCCCCCCCAGAGTTCGTGCCAGAGCAAGCTTTGTTCAGAGGCAGCGTTTGGTTTTCTCCCGTAGATTGTCGGTGTTTGATGCCATATTTAGACCAGTTGCTCTGTGAGGCGATAGTTACAGTCATGGTCCGTGTGGCGTAGTAAAGGAGGTTGTGGGGGGGCGACGTTGGACGCTTTATGTTTGTCTTGGAGGCGGGTTGCTGATAGAGTTTTCCAATAATGAACCCTGGAAAGTGAGTGAAGCAAAGTATTCGTGTCATTCAAGTATTCGCGGAATTTACGTATTGGGGCAGGAAGATGCGGAACGACACCTGTAAGCAGAATCGCGTAATCGACGTTTTAACCAGTTGTCTGTTGGAGGAAGCCTCAAAACGTACTGTCCAAGAGGCAATAGCCGGCGATAGATTCTGTGCCGTCACGCTTGACGATGGCACGACCGGGTTGGCCAATGTCTGCCCCGAAGTGTGCGGGCAACCCTCCAGTATATATGACTACACTCATGCTATGCCGGGAAGCGCGGTTTCGAATTCCTTGATGTCTCTGAGAGGTTGTTCGCCCTCTGCTGCTGGTCTGGCCGCTCTGAATGGTTTGACCAATCGAGCCGAGTCATATGGCCGTGCGGAAGAGGATATTTGCCAGCGCGGGGATTTGCTGGATGTTCTCGAATTGCAGAGCGCGGATCATGTTGGAATGGTGGGCTGCTTCTATCCTCTTGTTGGACCGATTGAGAAGCGGGTTGCCAAGCTGTCGATATTCGAGCGAGGTTCCCGGTTAAGCGATGACCTTCTATCGGAAGAGGATGCTTATTCGGTGTTGCCTAAATGTTCGGTAGCGCTGATTACCGCCACTACTGTACTCAATGGTACGATTGACGATCTGTTGGCCGTATGTGCCGGTTGCAGGGAAGTGGTTCTGTTAGGACCTTCCACACCTCTTGCTCCGGCAGTCTTTTCCAGTTTGCCCTATAGGGTAACGTTGCTATCAGGGGTGCTCGTCACTGATCGTGAACGCTTGTTTGAGGCAATAGCAGCGGGTGGCGGTACTCGGGATTTCAAAGGCAGTATCGAGAAGGTAAACGTTCCTGTCCCGGCCAGTGTGTAAACGGTTTTGAGATGCCAATTGTTTGGGTTTGCAGTCCGGAGCAAGCTGTATTCAAGGGTGACGTTTGGCGATAGGCTTTCTCCCGTGGGTTTTCAGCGTTTGACGTTATGCCTGGACCTACGCGCTATTGAGGACTTGTTCTGTCAGAGGTATTTCAAATGGTCGTGGCCTGCGTGTTAGAGTGGCGAGAAGGATGTTGATTGAGAGGTTCTTGCCTGAGCTTCGTCGGTTTCCCGACGTGTGAGCGAGGAAGAAGGCATGTAGGATTGCGGGGAGGGAGTTCATTGGGTCCGGATGGCTGTATGCCTGGTTTGTGTTTGCGACCATCATATCGATTCAGGGGAAGCTACTCCTCGTGAGGCTGTTCGACCCTCCCGCTGTCGTTGTCACGCTGTACGTTCTTGTTTGTGGCTGGGTCATTGTGGTTTTCAGCCCGTGTTTGTTATTCCGGCGACGCGTTCGGGCATCTCTGCGCGATCAGTTGGAGCAAGTTCTATCCGGGGGTGGCGTTTGATGCCCGGTTTCTTCCGGTTGATTTTCGTTGCTTGCCGTTGTGTTTAGATTCATAGCACTTTAGTGAGGTGTGGCGCGTACACCCTGCGTTCTCTGCGTGCCAAAGACGACTCGGCGTTATGGCTTTCTGGAAAACGTTATGAAGGTGGTAGTGTGGTTTGGCATTATCGTTGCCGGATTAGTCGTTGTCTACTTATCGCTTGCTTTGGCCGCAACCGTTTGTCTCCTGGTTTGGAGTGTTTTATGCAATATCATCCGTGAGCTGGGTGTTCGGCGCAGAATGCGAGTGGCCGGCCGGCTTGTTTCTCGGCGGAAATGCCTCGAGCTAATGGAAAACTCGTCGGGCACGTTGATAATAGAGTGGCCTACGCCCAGCTGGAATGTGTCCAGAGTCTGGTGGACGTCGGATGATGTGCTTGCAGAGGCTCCGATTCCTCCTCTCGACGCCAAGGAGTGCAAACCTGTGGATTTGGTGCATCATCCTTTCATTGAGTGGTGCCACAAGCAGTGCACTGAGCTGGATGGAGGAACGGCCAGCCTGATTGCCGTTTACAATGGAAATAGCTGTGCAGAACGGCTGATAGCGCGCTTTCCAAAGATGCAGAAGGTCGACTTGTGGACAGGTGCGATATTCTTGGAAGAGATGGAGCCGTTGCCGAAGGGGCTTTCCAGCGAATGACCTATTGCGGCTTTTAGCACGCGGCCAATCGGTTGGTCGTTGCGAGTTGTTGTGTCGTGCTGTTTATGGATAGTGATGCCTTGGGGTGTTACTTGTTTAGGCGGGGTGTGTGAAGCCTGTTTTCTCTGTCATATTCTCGTAGTTTGACGCAATGCTTGGTCAGGTGAAGGTTTAGATGTGGACAATGGGGACAGGAAGGAATGTTGATGAGTCGGCGCAGAAGTATGCTGTCAGTTGTCCCAATTGTGCTTCAATAGACCATTGCGGAATTCCGCGTCGCGAGCGTCCTGATATATGGTTCTCTATCAGGTTGCCGCGAAGATGTTTGGACCCGTGACTTAACGGTTCCATGATCTCGGGCATTCCGTGTTTTTGCCATTATGAAGCAGCCTTATCGCGGTAATGAGATAGCAAGAAGCCGAGCCGATTTCGGCAACAGCTATTTCCAAGGTTCATGTTTGACTGCTGTGGGCGTGCGTGGTTTGGAGGGGGCGGTTATATCCAGTTTACTATTACCGGTACTTGCCGACGGCCTATAAGTGGGTGGTTGCGGTCTGGTAACGTGGAGATTCCCATAAGCTTGTTTGAGGCGTAATCGGCATCTCTGGGTATCAGCGGCGGTTTTATGAGTCGTAGGCGTTTTGTCCAAGTCAATCGTTCAGAATGAATGTTTTTTCATAGACTTGATCCGGGTGGTTTCCTACTATTTCGGTTGGATGTCGAAAGCAGGTGAGGTTTTTGCCTCACGAGAGCGAGAGTCTGTTGACGGCATCGATTTTGGGGGAGCCGCTGGGGCATCTCTTGTTAATTGCGACATATCGCCACGGATTGGGAGGAGCGAAAGATGTTAGGTAGAGTAGTTGTATGTATGTTGGGTCTGCTGGTTGTGCCGGGTATTGCGAGTGCGGATACGATCAGCTTCAGCCCCACGCCGGTTGATCTCTGGGATCTAGATCATGGTTGGGTTTATGAATGGGGAATAAACTATTCACTGCCGGCCGGAGAGGTGATCGAGTCCGCCGAGCTGTCATTTGACAATATTCGCAATTGGGATAACAGTCCGAACGATCTGTATGTATACCTGATGGATACAGTATCCGGAGGTGCGAGCCGGTTCAGTGATTCAAACAACAACGGTGACTCGTTCGCTCCCCGAACGGCTGTGGCGAATGTTATGCTGGAGCATTATTCTAATTTGCCCTCTAGTGCTCAGGATATCAACTACTCCTTCTCAGCAGACGAAATCGTGGCTCTGAACAGTTTCGTTTTGGACGGCAACTTTGGGATTGGCTTTGACCCAGATTGCCATTTCTATAATAGTGGTATTCAGCTTAGCATAACGACGATTCCGGACGTTCCGGAGCCGGCCTCACTCGGGCTGCTGGGCATGGGCGGTCTGGCTGTTATTCGTCGGCGTAAGTAGGAGGCGGGCCAGTATCGCTCTCGGGAAGAGAGATTCCTGGGGAGGGACCGAGAGCGATGCTGCAGGCCGTGTTGACGGTTGCGGGCTTGCGGTGGCCAGGACCTTGGCGTTTGAGCAGGATGGTCCTGGCCGATGAGCGATGCGAGTTAGGTGCCAGCGCGAGCTCTATTGGAGTGCAGCGTCTGAACTCTGTTGTTGTCCAGCGCGACTTTTGAACAAACGGCGTTTCATTGACGTTGCGGCGATCGCGACACTTCATCTCGCTGTGGCCGTCCGTTTTTATCGTGGGAGAGTTTGGTAGTAGGCACGCCACATCTTCGTTGGTTTTGCAGGGCCAACGCGCTTTGATCTTGCTTCTTACATTGCGTTGTTTATTAGACCGCGGGAGGCCCGGCGTCGCTTTCCGGCGAGTCTGATTGATTGAGCAGTCCGTTTGCGTGGCAGTTGGGCGAATACGGGTGTTTCATAGGCCCGTGGTTTGTCGCGGCAAGAGCCATCGTGCGGATATAGGGAAGCTGTGGTTGCGTGCGCGTTTGCGAGGAGTGCCGCTCGGATGAAGGTAGCATTCACTGGGGGCACAGTTTGCATGTGTGTTGTGGAAGGCGAAGGCAACTGCGGCGATAATGGCGTTGGCGTGCTGTGAGCGTTGTCGTGGATAGAGCAAGGCTATTCCAGTGCCGCGTTTGATCGCTGGTTTTCGCCTACGAGCTGTCATTGTCTGAGGCAGCGCTTGGAATGGTGAGACTCGATGGCTATTGGCAATGGTGTCAGATGGAGGTTGGACAATGAAAGCTGTAGTGCTCTTTGGGAGTCCGAGATCTCGGGGCAATACACGGGCGTTGTTAGATCATATGTTGCCGGCAATGGAGGAGGCGGGTGCTGTTGTCGAGTTTGTTGATCTCAACGAGCTTGGGAACATGACAGGGTGCAGGGAGTGTTACGGATGTCAGAAGGTGTTGGACGAGCCGGGGTGTGTGGTTAAGGATGACCTGCAGCCAGTGTTGGCCAAGGTGTTTGCCGCGGATGTGCTTTTGCTGGCGACACCGGTCTTCTGTTGGTCGATGTCGTGGCTGTTGAAGATGGCGGTTGATCGGTTGTATTGCATGTTCAAATTCGGTGATGGGGAAATACGTTGTTTGTTAGAGGGGCGAGTGTTGGCCGGAGTGGTCACGGCGGGAGGTGAGGAGGAGGGCAACGCAGACATTGTTCCGGAATCGTTCAAACGGCTGGCGGAGTTTGGCAGTTGTTTGTATGCGGGTTGTCTGGTAGCGGCGAATGTGGAGTCAGCGGAGAGCATTGTGGCGGACGAGCGGCTGGGCGAGCGTGCCCGCGAGTTCGGTCAGGAATTGGTTCGCATGAGCAGTTGACGATGCAATGGTCGCCAAGTGGCGAGTATTCTGTAGACTTGTCGATGGCCTGATGATTCTGTGTGAGTGGCCAATCGGTGAAGGTCCGGCGAAAGGGTGAATAGAACCTATCCCAAAACCTCTTTAAGCAATAATAAGGTACATCCGAAGTGTAGAAATCCCTGAAAGAGCAATGTAGATTTCTCCCATCGTATACATAGTCGACGATAGTGTTGAATCCAGGCTATCGTTCGTTCAACAGTCCATCGTCTTTTGTATCTTCGCAAAGGTCGGCCATCCTGAGTTTTATTTTCTGCTTTGCGGTTCCTACGATGCGGAGCAATCATTTCGATACCCTGGGCTTCAAGTTCAGCGTCAAGTCGATCACTATCATAAGCTTTATCACCTATGATCCGCTCCGGTTTCTCATTCGTAAGCATGAAGTCGAAAAGCGGTTGAACGAGTTGGTTTTCATGAGGCGTAGCCGACATAGTATCAATTGCTATTGGAAGCCCCTTAGCATCTACTAAAACCATTATTTTTACGCCTTTTCCGGCCTTTGTCTTGCCTATTCCGTCACCACCTCCGCGGGCTTTGCTGAATGTTCCATCGATATAACATTCATACACTCGATAGCCGTCATGCTCTTCAACTAATTCACCAGCATTACGCATAATGTTCTCGAATACGCCGTTTTCAACCCAGAACTTGAACCATCGATGAACAGCGCTCTTGGAGCCGAACCGCTTTGGAAGATCTTTCCATTTTGCCCCATTGTCGAGAATCCAAAAAACTCCCTGAATGGCCTTTCGCTTATCCATCGGGGGCCGACCTCCCTTGGGGCTCGGAGTGTGATGAGGAATCTGCTCAGTCAACCAATCTAATTGTTCTTCGGTAAGTTTTAGCATACATAATTATAGTACTCTTATGCGGTTAAACCAGGTAATGGGATAGGTTCTAGTGGACTTGTCGCTGCCGAGATACGTTGAGTTTGCACATCCTTGGTACTTCCTTCTTCTGCTGCTATTGCCTGTATTCGTGCTATTGGGGAGGCGGGCGTTTTCGGCGATGTGTCCGATGCGGCGTTGGTCGGTGATCGTGTTACGTGTGATGGTAGTGTTGTTGGTGATTGTGGCATTGGCGGATCCGGTTTGGGTGCGCAGGACGGATGAGCAGACGGTGGTCTTCGCGTTGGACCAATCAGATAGTATTGACGGCCAACTGCAATCTGATGCCATTGATTTCATGAAGGCGGCCAGCAAGGAGATGCGATCAGGGAAGGACTTGGTTGCGAGCGTAGGGTTTGCCGGTCGACCGTCGGTGTGGCAATTGCCAAGCCAGGAGTTGAATGCTGATCGTCTTCCTGAAGTGGCGGACAGTCATCAGACGGATATTGCGTCCGCTCTGCGGCTTTGTCTGGGGATGTTTCCGGCGCAGTCGTCACGGCGTTTGGTTCTAGTTTCTGACGGCAACGAGAACAAAGACGTTTCTGCGGAGATGGCGCAATCGTATGCTGCGTTGGGCATACCTATAGATGTGCTTCCTTTGCGCCACAGTTATCCAGCCGAGATTATGGTGGATCGGCTTTCGGCGCCGGTGACAGCGAATCCGGACGAGATTGTGGAGTTGCAGTTGTTCGTTCAATCACAACGCGGGGCATCGGCGAGGCTAAGTCTTTATCACAACGGCCAGCCGATGGCTACGGAGGGGGAAGCGGGCGGCGATGTCGGTGTGCGGCTGCGGGCAGGCATGAATCGTTTCACTATACCGGTGAAGCTGAGTGCTTCCGGCGTGCACAGTTTCGAGGCTGCGTTGCGTCCGGGGGATAAAAGTGGCGACAAGTATGCGGTGAATAATCAGGGTAAGGCGTTCACCATTGTGGGTAGTGCGGAGCGAGTGATTTTAGTGGCCGGTGCGTTTGCGGAGGAGCATGAGCGGGAGGAGGTGGATCTGCTTGTCCGCGCATTGCAGGAGGGTGGGATCGAGGTTGAGGAGTTGGCTATTGAAGATTTGCCAAATGATGCGACAGGGTTGGCGGATTGCTCGACGATAATACTATCCAACGTTTCGGCCTTGGCTCTGGGGGAAAAAGTGCAGTGGATGCTGGCTTCGTTCGTTCATGAACAAGGTGGCGGGTTGATTGTGATTGGTGGTGACCGTTCGTTCAGTGTTGGCGGTTATGGTCAGAGTCCTCTGGAGCAGGTGCTTCCTGTGGAGACGGATCGAGACAGATTGGCATTGCTGAGCTTGGGCATGGTAATCGTGATCGATCGCTCGGGATCGATGAACGGTGAGAAGCTGATGATGGCCAAGCGGGCGGCGATCGGTGCGGTCAATTTGCTGAGCGTCGAGGATCAGATTGGTGTAATTGCATTCAATGCGATTCCTGATTGGGTCGTTCCCATGAGGGCGGCGGACAATCGATCGGCGATTGCTCGTAATGTCTCGACGATCACCTGTGGCGGAGGTACGAATCTATATCCGGCATTGGAAGAGGCGTACCAAGCTTTGTTGGTTTTGGGGACGAACCTACGGCATGTGATAGTGCTTACTGATGGTCAGTCGATCCCCGGGGAGTTTGCGAAACTGGCGGACGAATGCGGTCGGTCAGGCATAACGATTTCCACAATTGCTGTGGGCGCTGATGCCGATCGGCTTCTGCTGGAGAAAATAGCGCATCTTAGTCATGGTCGTTCGTATGTGGCACAGAGTGCTCGGCCGCTGCCGCAGATATTCGTGCATGAGACGGTTTTGGCTAGTCGTTCGGGATTGTTTGAGAAGACGTTCAAGCCACTTCTGTCGCCGTCTGTGGGGGAGCGGATCATGGTGGGTTTCTCTGCAGAGGATATTCCACCATTGGGAGGCTACGTAATAACGGCGGCGAAGCCATCGGCGGTGACTCCGCTTGTTCGTTTGACGGAGGATGGCAGCGATCCTGTTCTTGCGTATTGGCAGGCGGGGTTGGGACGCACAGTGGCGTTTACGAGTGGTCTGTGGTTACGTTGGGGCGTGCAATGGGCGTCGTGGTCTGGTTTTGGCAAGCTGTGGACACAAGCTGTTCGCTATGCAGGTCGAACCGGCAATCCGTCCGAGTTATTCGTAGAAACCAGTATAAAGGATGGAAGAGTGCGGGTTACGGTTTCCGCTGCGCATTTGTCAAAGGAGAGCCAACTGTCGCTGGAGTTGGCGGGACAAGTGATTCGGCCGGACTATTCGACGTCATCATTGTTGCTGGAGAGGACTTCTTTGGGAACGTTTGAGGCTACTTTCCCAGCGGATATGCGGGGAACGTACATGGTGAACCTAGCGTATGCTCACGAGAGGGGAGATGAGAGGGTGTCAGGGAGCGTGCGTTCAGGCGTGGCGGTGAGCTACTCGGCGGAGTACGCCTCGACGAGTGAGGATGAATCTACGCTGGTAGAGTTGGCCAGACGGACTGGGGGGCGGATTCTCGATTTTGCGAGGCCCGAGGCAGTGTTCGAGCCGTGGAGCATTCGGCCATTGCTGGTGCGCAGGCCATGTTGGGATTTGATTATTCAGTTGATATTGCCGCTGTTCCTGCTTGACGTGGCAATCCGGCGGTTGGCGATTTCACCTAGTGACGTCTTGCAGATGTTTCATCGGTTTTTTGACGGTCGATCCGGCTTGAAGCTGGGGACGAGTAGTGTCGTGACACTGGCGGGTTTGCGTGCGACGCAGGAGCGCACACGGGAATCAGAGGATGAGAAGGCTGATACTGCAACGCGGGGCGGGACGCGAGAGGCGAAGTGGTCGATTCCCAGCTCGCTTGAGCAAAGTCTGAATCAAACGGTCGGTGAGCAGAAGACAGTGGAGAGTAACGAGACTTCAGCTTCGACTCCTCCGGAAGTAGAAGGCGGGGATGATGCTGGGCATACCTCGCGGCTGTTGCGTGCGAAGAGGCGGATGCGGGGAGATTAAAGCGAGCTCCATTCCAGTGCAGCGTCCGAATCGCGGTTTTCTCCGGTGGACTTTCATTGCTTGACGCCACGTTAAGGCGACTGATGTTCTAGGGGTATTATCGGTGCTGGGTGGCGGATGGTTGCGGGTTGACTTTGCGGCGTGGATGGGTATGCTCATAACTGGAAAAGAGCAGAGACTCGGAGGGCGGCTGGAGCCGTCAGTGGCGGTGTTGGCCGCACGGTGGTCGGGTTACTGATCGCCATGCGGTTCTCTTTATGTCGCGATGGTCTTCGGTTGGGTCTGTCCGAGTTCCCGCGAGTGTTGCAGTTGGCTGAATCAGTGGCCGAGGAGTCTCGCGAAGGGCGAGTTTCTTCGGCCCTTTTGTCATGGGGCAAGTTCTACTCAAGTGCAGCATCTGGTTCCGGGGCGGACGTGATTTTGCCACGTTTTTGTGGTTGTGCGGTTGTGTTTGGACAGACGGGTTGGTTTTGCAGAACACCGGCGTTGCTTGTGCGCAGGAGGTTAGGATATGGGCATCAAACGCTTTGAGGCAGAAGCGTCTCAGATGATTATTCACACTGAGGGGCAGATATGCGGTTCGAAGCGGGAACTGACACACAGTGATGTGTTCTATCGCGTGCTGTGTCTTTTTGTGACAAGCCTGCGCAAGAGACGCTCTCCGCTGTTGGAGCTTCTGGGGTTGGAGGCGGAGAATGGGGCGGGGTGCCCGTCGATGTTGGCGCTGTTGCGGCCATTGAGCGAGACTTCGCTGGAGGTCTTGGCAGAGACGGTGGGGGACGCGAAGAGGTATCTGGAGCCTGAGCGGCGGCGAGCGTTGCACGAATTCGTTGAGGGTTTATACGATTTCTGGCGAGGATTCGACCGGTTCATGGTGGTTCATTCGGAGCCAGGGCCAACCAGTTCAGATCAGCGCCCCTATAGGGTTTTCAACGAGACAATTGAGTCCCTGGCGCATTTGGTACGATCGGTATATCGGGATCTGTGTGAGAACATAACGGGAGATCATCCGCGTGTGTACCGGCAGGTCGCGGCAGGCTGCAAGGTAGGCTTGATAGCCGTCCCGGAGGCGTGTCCGTTGCCGTCTCGTTACTGTGCGTTGTTGGGGACCGTGCCATTCATCAGACAGGTATGGGTGGCACCTCCTATGATCATCGATCCGCCGATGAACACTCGCACGGGGCAGTTTCAGGAGGTGCGGCGGAACCCGGTTGACGGCCTTTCAATCGACCCGAATCAGTGGTTGTGTTATCCAGCAGTTGTTGGCCCGGTCGTCATCTTCATTTACTTCCATCAGCGGTTCATTGGCTTGGGGTGTTCGCTTGCCAACTTGTTCGAATTGGCGACGACGGAGCAGATTCAGAAGGGACCGGACGCGGTCTATCTTTATGGCGTTCCTTCGGAATCGGTAGCGGGCTTTGGCGAGCTTCCGACCATATTCCATGAGGATCAGGATAACGAGTTGCTGGTGGGGGCGGTGCCGAGCGAGGATCGTTTCGGGTATTTTGGTTATCTCAAGAAGATGATTCTGACCCTGCACAATATCCTGATGATGAAGCGCGGGAGAATGCCGTATCACGGTGCAATGGTGCGTATCGTTCTTGATGATGGTCGGTTGGCCAGTGTGCTGCTTATCGGTGATACGGCGACGGGAAAGTCGGAGTCGCTGGAGGCATTTCGGGCCCTTGGGAAGGATCGTATACGCGACTTGCGAATCATTGCAGATGATATGGGATCGCTGGACGTGGCCGATGACGGAAGTGTATTGGGTTATGGCACAGAGACCGGAGCTTTTGTGAGGCTAGACGATTTGCAGCAGGGGTATGCGTTCGGTCAATTGGACCGGGCGATTATCATGAGTCCGCAGAAGGTAAACGCGCGTGTAGTGCTGCCGGTTACTACGCTGGAGGATGTTCTACGCGGGTATCCGATCGATCTGCTGCTTTATGCCAACAACTATGAGGAGGTTGACGAGGATCATCCGATCTTGGAACGCTTTGAGACTGTTGACGAAGCGTTGGGGGTTTTTCGTGCGGGGGCGGCGATGGCTAAGGGGACCACCACATCGACGGGGCTGGTTCACAGCTACTTTGCGAATGTGTTCGGCCCGGCGCAGTTCAAGGAACTGCATGACCCCTTGGCCGAGCGGGTATTTCGGGCAGCTTTTGCAGGTGGTGTTGTAGTGGGGCAATTGCGGACACGCCTGGGCGTTTCAGGGCATGAAACGGATGGCCCGGCAGCAGCAGCTGGGACACTTCTGGCCTTGATTTCTGAGGGTATGGGATAGGGCGGCGACCCCTTCCAGCTTGGTTAATTCAAGGATTTTGAGATTCTTGCTAACTACGCCGTTCTTCATGCTGTCGTATGGAAAGATGCGGTGACGTATCTGGTTTGGGCGTAAGGGTCGGTTTGTCTTCGCAGGAGTGCCAATAGTCCAGAGCCACCTTTGGATGGAGCTCACTCTGGAAATGCTGTTTGGCCAGTCCCATCGGCGATGATGGCTTCCAGTGTAATCGTCGTCGTGGTTGAAAAGCATCTCCTGTTTCTGCTTTCGTTGAGGTGGAACCGACTGCGTTTCTTTGTTGAATCGAACAGACTCTATATGAGTGTAGCGTATGAATAATCCTTTTTCGGGTGCCATTAACAATTCGACGCTACGAGTTGCTTGAGAAACATGTTGGAGAAGTAAGATGAGGGCTCTCACTTATACTTTGTTTCTGATCGTCTGCAGTGGAAGTGTAGCAAGTGCCGACTTCGACGTCGTCGGTGGAACCAGTACAGAGGTCCCGGTGCCTTTTTGGAATGATTGCTTCTGGGCAATAACGTCGTCGACGGATATGGCTTTTCCTTTTTCGCTGGATGCTGAATATCCTTGCCTTGTTTCCGGTTTGCAGGTTGCCGCTCATCATTATGAGTATATGTCAGGATCTTCAGCGGAATTCTCGATTCACGTGGACGATGGAGGGGTACCGGGAGCGGAGGTACTCAGTTTTTTCACTGACGACATTGATACACGGCAGCGTGCCGTAACGATGGCGGTTGCGGACCCTGTCCTCCTGGCTCCGAGCGTTCAGTATTGGATTGTGGGTAGCACTGAGCAGTCGCAGGTCAACTGGAACCTTGGGGATATGGCATTTGGTACTGCTGCATACAAGCCTGGCGCTGATGATTGGGTTATGCTGGAAGATACGAACGTATCGGCTTTCGCTCTCATTGGTGAAGCTGTTCCGGAGCCGGCGAGCTTGCTGCTGATGTTGGTCGGCGGCGGTGTTTTGCTCAGACGTCGTTAGCTGCCACATATTTCGGCATCGGTTTTAGTTCCAAAAGAAAGAGCCCGCACAAGCGGGCTCTCTTTTGTGCCTTGTTGTCATCTCTTGGCGTGGCGACGAGCTCAGCTCATCTGTTGAAAGCATTGCAGCGCTGTAAATCCAAGCGCAGCGTAGAACACCGAGAATCCACTGGAGAAGACCGGGGTCCGGACGCTGTGAACTAGTCGCTCCTGAGGTCCTCGTTGACTGGAGGGGGCATTTCGTGAGGGAAGGGCTCTTCCTGCACGTTGCGGTCAGGTCGACTGCGGAACCCGGTTATTTGAGGCATATCGTCCGGTTTCTCGTTCGGGTGCACGGCGAAAACTTCGACTCGTACGATCTCTTCAAAGGAGACGGTGACGACGAACGAACCCACCTTGTATTGGTCATCCACGGCCTCGCACTCGAAAGTCAGGTGAGACTTGGAGGGCATCGTGGCTAATTGCTTGACCTCGTAGCTGAAGCCGTCGCGGAGGTATATGAGTCTGCGGACCTCGGTTTCCTCATAAAACTTGCGGCAGTCTGTATCCTCCAGAGCTCCCTCGCGGTCGACGTGGGGGAAGTGTGCCAGCGCGCAGCGCATCTTAGCCTCTTCCTGCTGAAGGGTGAAAGCTGTACCATGGAACCAGTCGTAGTTGAACATATCGTGACCGATGCTTTCTGGAGGAAGGCAGCCCGTTCGCCGGGCTGGCAGTTGTCAAAGGGGGCAACGCTATCCCCGTCTGTCGGCGTTGTCAATGGACGGCTCTAACATGTTGAATCGACGTAAATGCCTGCCGGGGTGAGTGTTGAATTCAATAGAGCGCAAGCAAGCTGTGGAGTTATTGGCCAGTGAAGTTGGCTTTGATGTCTGTGGCTGCGCGGCGGCGACAACGGTAAACAGGGCTGATTATTATCGGGAGTGGCTCGGCAGGGGGGCGGCGGGGGACATGGAGTACCTCCGAAAGCACATCGATGAGCGAGACGATGCAACGCTGTTATTGCCGGGAGCGAAGTCCGTCATTGTATGTGGACTGAGTTATCGGCAGCGCTGGCCCAAATGCAGCGTTGCGGCAGAGCCGGTTGGGAAGGTGGCCATGTATGCTTGGGGGGCGGATTATCACAAAGTGATCAAGCGTAAGCTGCTACGGCTGGTTGATAGGCTGCGGTCTGCGGTTGGCGGTGATTTCGGCTGGAAGGTGTGTGTGGATTCAGCACCGATTCTTGAAAGGGAGTATGCCGTCCGTGCCGGCGTAGGATGGATGGGAAAGAACGGACTTGTGATGAGCCGGGAGTTGGGGAGTTACTTTCTGTTAGGAGAAATCATAACGACTCTTGAGCTTGAGCCGAGTGCACCAGTCGAGGATGGATGTGGCAAGTGCCGAAGGTGTCTGGATGCTTGTCCAACGAGAGCGTTGGAGGACGCGAGGCGGATGAATGCGTCGAGATGTATAAGCTACCTTACGATCGAATGCCGCAGAGAAAGGATAGATGAGAAATTGGGGAGGAAGATGGGAGAATGGGTCTTTGGGTGTGATATATGTCAACAGGTTTGTCCCTACAACATGCAAGGGGATGCTGTAGAAACGCGTGAGGTAAAATTCCTTCCGCGAGGATCTTTGCCATATGTTGACCTGCAGAAAATGGCGACAATTAGCGATGAGGAATACCACGAGATCTACGCAGGAAGTGCATTGCGTCGAGCGAGGCCGGAGATGATGAGGCGAAATGCAACGGTTGTATATGCAAATGTCTCGCGCGCTCTGCACGTGGACGATCGACTGTCTTGATGGGCCTTGGACAAGGATGGACATCAGATGCAACGTGACGGTGAAGTCAATGGGCGTTTGTTGCAGCGGATTTCGGAAACCGTGCAGGCGGGCAAGACGAATAGCGAAACGGACATTCCTCGCGGCAGTAAGGGCAAGCCTGGCGTTGTGGAACTAGTGCAGGAGGCGTTGGCTAGTGGTTTGTCGGGTGAGCGTATTCTTGATGAAGCACTATTGGCAGGAATGCGAAGTTTGGGGAGCAAGTTTGCCGCCAATGAAGTTTTTATACCAGAAGTATTGATTGCGGCAAGAGCCATGCAGGCTGGTTTCGTTGAGCTGAAGGATTGTTTCTCAGGTGGCGAAATGCCAACACGGGGCGTGTTTGTCATCGGCACCGTTCAGGGAGATCTTCACGACATAGGCAAGAATTTGGTGGCTATTATCCTGGAAGGCGCTGGTTGGGAAATCAAAGATCTTGGTACAGACTGTGCGCCGGAGGTCTTCCTGGAGGCATTGGGGCAGTATCCAGGATGTGTTGTTGGACTATCAGCTCTGCTGACCACTACGATGGTTGCAATGCGGGATACGGTTCGGATGATTCGAGAAAGAAGTCCAAGTACTGTTGTGCTTGTTGGTGGGGCGCCGGTGAACGCGGAATTCGCAACGGAGATTGGTGCCAACGGCTACGCGCCGGATCCATCCGCAGCTGTTGGTCTGCTTGACGAGCTCTTGCCGTAACGCAAACACAAGGCGTCATGATCGAAAGTAGGCCCTATGCGGACAGGAAAGCTCGAACAATGGCTGAGTCAGCCGCCACGCGGGTGCGAAGAAACGTCAGCCGAGTTTGTTCTTGATTCTCAGGACGTCGCTCGAGCATTGGGTTATGCCAGAGGATCAGTTGACGACATTTCGGCGCACGTGTCAGACGTCGTGGCCACTATGGAGGCTGAGGCTCAGTCGCTTATACGGCCAAGATGGTTGTGGAAGCCATTCCGCGGCATGTTCAAAGGAGATTGCTGCATTGTGAACGGCAGCACCCCTCTTGTTGTCGGCGATCAGATTATGGCTCAGCTGAAGAATGCAACTGCCGTGGTGGTTTACGTTGTGACCATTGGCGAAGCGCTGGAGCGAACTGTGCAAGAGAGGATGTATGGCGGCGACAATGTGGGGGGGTATGTGTTAGATGTCATAGGGTCTGTCGCTGTGGAGAGTTTCGCTGATCGGCTGCAGGAGTTGATTGCCGGGGAGGTGAGTGAATTCGGATTGAAAACAACCAATCGGTTCAGTCCGGGCTATTGTTCTTGGCCTACTTCGGGGCAGCAAGAGCTGTTTTCCGTGCTCCCAGAAGCGCCGGCCGGTGTTGACCTGAATGCAAGTTCGCTGATGATTCCGATCAAATCCGTTAGCGGGATAATTGGTGTAGGAGCGAATGTTGTTTTCCAGCAATATCCGTGCGAGTTGTGCAGTTTGAGAGGATGCCATCAGCGGTTGGCATGATTCGTTTCTTGAAGGTGACCAATGCATCCGCGTGTTGAGAAATTACCAAAGCCTGATCCTGATTATCGGAGGTTCATTGACGCTGTCCACAGGCGCAAACCAGATCGTACACCTTTGATTGAACTAGCTGTGCACCCTGAGGTCGTTGACGCTCTGGTTTTGGAGAAGTCGAGCTGCGATCCAGGCGAGACTGTGCGGCGATGTATTGCTCTTCTGCACCGTTTGGGATTTGACGTTGTCAAAGTCTCGGCATCGATACCCTTTCCGACCAGAGCTGTTGTGGGGCAGGATGCATCAGCTTTGAGTCAATCGGCTAGGCAGTGGCAGGATCAACACCAGGGCCCCATTCAGAGTGCCGCTGACTTTGACTCGGTGGAATGGCCGAATGAGGACGCGGTTGACTTTTCGCCTATGGAGGTGGCTCGCCAATCGCTGCCTGCGGGGATGAGAGTAGTTGGCTTCTGTGGAGGAGTGCTGGAGTTTTCCGCCGATATGCTCGGACTGGAGCGATTCATGTTTGCCGTGTACGATCAACCGGATCTTGTGGAAAAGATCGTGAATCGTGTCGGGCAAACCATCTACGGAGTATTCGAACGTTACTGTCACATGGATCATGTATGTGCGCTGTGGCTGGGTGATGATATGGGTAGCAAGAACGGTATGCTTGTTTCGCCGGCCCTGTTGGGAGAATTGGTATTCCCATGGTACAGTCGTTTTGTGGAGTTGGCTCATCGGCACAAGCTTCCATTCCTGCTACATAGCTGTGGCAGAATCGATGCAGTTTACCGGACTCTTATCGATGAGATCGGGATTGATGCCAAGCACAGCTTTGAAGACTCGATTCTTCGTGTCGAGAGTTTCTACGACCAATGGGGAGAGAAGGTTGGCGTGTTGGGAGGAGTTGACGTAAACACGCTGTCGGTCGGAAGTGACGACCAAATCCGTGATCGCGTGCGTGCGATATTGCAACATTCAAAAGCGAGGGGTGGATACGCATGTGGTTCGGGAAATAGCATCCCGAACTACGTTCCACCGGAGAACTTCCTGACAATGATTGAGGAGACGGCACGCTTCAACGGCCTCATGTAGCAGCTTACTTAGAGCGTCAATAGCTCAGGCGAGGCATCGAGCGATGTAAGTCCGCAGAGAAAGCCGATCTCCAGGCACCACACTCTTACAAAGCTAGCTGGCGAGCAGTTGCTGGAGCATCTTCCCGGATTCCTCACGAACGGCAGCATGCAGGCTTTGGCCATGGGCATCCATCGTAACTACTGTTGGAAAATCCTTAACTCGTATCTTCCAGAATGCCTCCGGAACTCCAAAATCGAGCTTGTATACGTCGACGACCTCTTCACAGCTTCTTGCTATGAGCGTGGCAGCGCCACCGATGGCATGAAGGTAGACTGCGCCAGACTTCTTGCAGGCCGCAAGCGTCTTGTCGCGCATCCCGCCTTTGCCGATCACGGCTCGAACGCCGAAGTGTTCTATCACGTCGCCTTGATAGGGCTCTTCGCGAATGCTTGTTGTCGGCCCGGCGGCTACGAATTCATACTTCCCGTTGGGAAGTTTGCGCACCACGGGACCACAATGATAGATCACTGAGCCCGCAAGCTCTCTTTGGAGGATTTTGTACATTTCCCGCTCGGAATCCGGACATGGACCACTGATGAAGTTGTCTATCATGTATTTGTGCGCGGCGTCGCGGCCGGTGTAGATTACCCCGCTCAGGAGAACTTGGTCGCCCACTTTCAGGCTGCGAATCTGATCTTCACTGATGGGAACGTCGAGCTTTGTGGCCATTGGTTGTTTGCTCCTTGCTGCCTGTCTATCAGCAGAGATTGGATATTGGTTTGACAGTATACAAGCTCTTGCCTAGATCCTTTCGAAGGAGGCAACGCCATCCTTGATTATCATAACTTGTCTGCGATTGGCCCAGCACATGTAGGCTATGGATACGAAGAAAGATGCCGGCAGTCGATGAAGCTCAGCCATCTTGACTCCAAGAACGGTGGTCTTTCCGCCGAAGCCCATGGGACCGATGCCCAGCTCATTGATTTCGCGGTGCAGTTGCTTCTCGAGTTTGTCCAGTTGCGGATCAGGATTGCTGTCGTTCAGGTTGCGGAATAGTTGCTCCTTGGCCTTTATGACGCTCGTTGCCCTGTCTCCACCAATCCCTACACCGAGAATTCCCGGGGCACAGCCGAGTCCCTGAGCTTTGTGGGCCGAATCGAGAACAGCCTTGCGTATTCCGGCAAGGTCTCGTGATGCTGGAAACTCGGGTGAAGGTATCGTGTACTGGATACCGCAATTTTCGCATCCGCCACCTTTGAGCATCAAGGCTGCGCGAACATGATCTTTCTCCCACTCTTCAAAGTGGACAGTTGGAAAATCCGTGCCGGTGTTATTACCGGAATTCTTGCCTGATACCGCTTCGACCGCATTGGGACGCAGATACGATTGCTCTGTTGCCGACTGGACTGCTGCAATGGTTTGCTGCCGCAGCTTCATCTGAGACCATCCGTGAGGATGATGTATATAGAATATGGGCGTACCCGTATCCTGGCATATCGGGCGCGCCGATTCTCGTGACATGCTGATATTCTCCAGGATGGTTTCCAAGGCGCTTCGCGCCGAGGAGTTGGGCTGTTCATCATCGACAGCTTTGCGAAGCGCATCTTCAACGTCGGCGGGCAGATCTGTTGAGGTCACCTTGATCAGTTCCAGAAGGTGCTCTTTAATGTCATGCATCCGTTTGCCCTCGCGAATAGGGGATTAATGTTCTGGTGTACGGAGGTCTGCGATTATGACCGACAGGCATATACGGTCAACTGCCGTATGAGGGCGATCACTCTAGAACCTATCCCGAAACCTCGAAAACGCTATGAGTTACGTAACTCTGACATTCAAAATCACCGAGAAAACGAGGGTTTTCGTTGCGCACGTTTTGGCTCTCATCGTGGAAAACCAGGTAAAGGGATAGGTTCTACATACTCTCGATCCGTTCGTTCCAGACCTGCTCTGCCTCGGACAACTCCGCTTTGCAGATGTCGAACTCGTTCTGTTGGCGAGCAAGAGCTTCTGGGTTCTTCGCCAACCCCGGATCGGCAAACCGCGCAGTCATGTCGGCCAGTCGGTCCTCCAACTTCACAATCAGCTCCTCCAACTCCTCAATTTTATGCGCGTCGAAGCGGGAGGCCGGTGAGTTCCCCTTTTTTCCAGTTGACTTTCTGGTGTTTTCAACTTTTCCCTTTTGTGTGACATTATTCTTCGCTGCGATCTGCGCCTTTCGGTCATCCTGTAGTCGGATGTAATCGGAGTAGTTGCCCAGGCATCGCTCGTGACCCTCGGGGCGAATTACAATGAGCTGATCGACGATTTTGTCCAGGAAGTAACGGTCATGGCTGACGGTGATTATCGTGCCGGGAAAGTCTGTCAGAGCCTCTTCCAGTGCTTCACGGGATGCTACATCCAGGTGATTCGTCGGTTCGTCGAGGATGAGTACATTAGGGTCGGACATCAGTAGCTTCATTAGTCGTATTCTGGATTGCTCGCCTCCAGAGAGGCTGCTGACTCCCTTGAACACATCGTCCCCTCTGAAGTTGAACCCAGCCAGAAGTGATCGCGCTTCCTGCTCGGTTAACGCTCCGTCTGCCGCCCGAATCTCATCTATGACCAGCTTACTGCAATCCAACCCCTCGGCATCCTGGGCGTAGTAGCCTATATTGCTTTGAGAGTGAAACGTGAATTCGCCTTTATCCGCAGGGACTGAGCTAAGCAGAATCCTCAGCAGGGTTGTCTTGCCTGTACCGTTCGGACCTGTAATACCCAATCGCTTGCCTGCATCAACTTGAAGAGACAGATCACTGAACAGCTTCTTATCATCGTAGCTCTTGGCTAGCTCATCAACGCGGCAGACAGTTCCGCTTTCCAGGACGTTGCCGGTGAACGTGAAACGCACTTGACGCCTTGATTCTGGTTTTTCCAGAACGAACTCGCCATCCTTGATCCGCCTTTCAAGTCTTGCCCGTCTTCCTTGAGCCTCCTTAGTACGCTGGCCGGCAAGGTGTTTGGCGATGAACGCCCTCTCCTTCTCTATAAACTCCGCATCCTTCTCGAATTGTCGCTGTTGGGTCAAGTGGCGGAGAGATTTAGTTTTGGAGTAGTTTGTGTAGTTCCCAGGATAGGTTGTGAGGTGCCGGTTATCCACCTCGATTATGGAATCAGCAAGACGGTCAAGCAGGTAGCGGTCGTGGGAGATTATCACGGCGCCGCCATGATGACCTGCTAGAAACTTCTCCAGCCAGCGCACAGCGTCTATGTCCAGATGATTCGTCGGCTCATCCAGAAGAAGCATTTGCCTGTCCTGCAACAGCAGCTTGGCAAGAGCGAGACGGCACCGTTGGCCACCCGAAAGGACAGAGACTGGCAGTGACCAGTCGTCATTGCTAAAACCCAACCCTCCAAGGATTTCAGCAATTCGTTGTTCATGTGTATAGCCGCCGGCCGCGTCGAACTGAGCGCTAACCCGGTCGTATTGCGTCATCAACTCCTGCAGAATGTCACTGTCAGTTGTTGTTGCCATCTGCTCCGACAAGTCGTGCAGTCGCCGCTCCAAGGCGAACAGCCCGGCAAAGACACTGGACACTTCATCATGGACAGTATTAGCCGAGTCGACTTCCGGCTCCTGTGCCAAGTAACCTATTTGCACGCCCTTGGAGCGGGTCACAGTACCTAAGTCAGGCGACATGATGCCGGCGATTATCTTGAAGAGAGTTGTTTTCCCCGCTCCGTTTGGCCCGACCATGCCGACGGTGCGGCCGGCATGCAAATCGATGGATACATTATCCAGCACCACTTGGCTACCGAACTGTTTGCTCACACCTTGGACGCTTATTGAGCCCATTTCTTCCGCACGTCTTCCTATAAAGGGGTGGAGATGCCATCTCGGTAAAAGAGGATGCGCCTCACATTTCAGTCTTGCGGCGGGAGCCAAAGACGTAAGTGGGCGATTGTACCGAACGAAAGTGGTTGTGGCGATGTCCGAAGCTATGGCCACAAAAAAACCGGGAACGCTACCCGCGTTCTTGCCGCGGATGGCGTTCCCAGTTGCTGTGTAGTCTGTTCGACTGATCGTTGTGATTACTTAGGTAACACCTCCCTTCGAGCCGTTACGCTCAAGGCCATCAATCAGAACGGCTGAGATGGCTCCATTGACTTTCAACCACACACACTCCGTCCAGGCTTGGTGGCAGTTTTCCCGGCGGTGTTAGTACCTGCTCAAAACTTCCCTCATCAGAAAGCAGTGATCCAAGTCACCAGGATTTTCTGCCCATTCGAACCCAACAATGCCGATTCTTGGCCTGGCGGCCTCCACTTGCGTATAATCGCTGGCATATGGCGCCACACTTGCATTAGGCACCAGCCGAGACGTCTCGACACCCCTTACATTGTCGCGACTTCCGGAAACCTACACGTTTTTGGCGTTTTTTTTCTTCGCCCGAGCGTAATTTACCTATGTTCACGACCGTATCTTTCCTAGCTACCCGACTTCCCGAGCTCAGCGACCGAAGGGCTTGGAGGCTGTTCGAGGAGAGGTACACGCCGATGTTGAAGCGATACTTCAGAAAATCGAATTGCAGTGAACATATCGCCACGGACTTGGCTCAGGACACGATCCAAAAGGTGGCTGAGGGGTTGTGCCAGGGGCGTTTTGAGCGAGACAAGGGGCGACTCCGGGACTGGATTGGTGGAATCGCACGCAACGTCCTCTACAACCACCGTCGCAAGGGGAGGCCAATGACGGGGGCCGACGGGCTCAGAACCGGGTTTTGGGAGTCGCGGGAGGATCCCGCGGCTGCGGATGAGGTGCTGGCCGCAGACGAACGTTTCGATGCCATTTGGGTGCGTGCCCGATTGTCAGCACTCATTAGATTGGCTTCCAAGACTTTTGAACTGAGGGATTTACGCTGCTACTTTCTCGTTGAGATACGCAAGCTCCCTATTAAGGTTGTGGCGCAGCGGACCGGGCTGAGCGAGACGGCTGTTTACCAAAAACGACGGAAAGTCGCTGCTTGGTTGTTGGCTATTGGTCCCAGGTTCATCTCCCGATGGGAGCAGTGAGGTAGAACCAGATGGGTGGATGCTTAAACGAAGTCGAGATATTCCAAGCATTCCGCGGGGAAATGGCGGCCGATGAGCTGACGGCCTCATTGCACCATGTTCTTGGTTGTCCTCTCTGTCACGAGCAGTGGAAGCATTTTGCCCTCGACGAGCAGGTTGCTGATGGAATCCGTTCCGCTGTGCTTGGCGATGTGAAGGCGGCAGATACGACACCCGGCGTGAGCGATGCCATGGACATTCCGGACAAGCTTGCCATTCCGGGGTTTCGGCTGAGAGGTGACTACATTGAGGGTGGCCAGGCGCGTGTGTACCGGGCGGTACATGAGGCGAGTCAGGAGGAAGTGGCCATCAAGGTGTTCTACAATTCGCCACTGAATGAAGGTGGCTATTCCCGATTCTCTCGTGAGCTACAATCTCTCGCGCGATTGCGCCATTCCCACGTCATTCCGATTCGCTCTGCGGGTGAGATACTTGGCCATGCATACTACGTCATGCCCTGGATAGAAGGTCTGCCTCTCAACGAGCACATAAAGCATCATCGCCCTACCATCAAAGAGCGAGTAGGCTTGCTCATCAAGGTGTGTAGCGCTGTTGATCATGCTCACAAACGCGGCGTAATGCACCTTGATCTCAAGCCGAGCAATGTTCGAGTGGACAGACAGGGAGAACCGATTGTGCTCGATTTCGGTTTGGCCCGCCTGTCCAGTGGAGACCAGACAGACTTGGCGGAGTTGGGCCTGGGGGTGGCAGGTACACCAGCGTACATGGCTCCTGAGCAAGTCAACGACAGCGAGGATGTTGACACTCGTGCCGACGTTTTCATGCTGGGGCTTTTGCTGCATGAAGTCTTGACTGGAAAGAGGGCAAGACGCGAAGTGCGGGGCGGACAACATGTGGGCCTCGAGCTAGCCTTGGAGGCTCCTCCGCCGATCAGGCGAGTCGATTCTTCAGTGGGGCGGGAGCTTGCAGCCATAGTAGACACGGCCACCCAGGCCGAGCGAGGGGCACGCTATCAAACTACAGAGGCTTTGCTGACGGACCTGACGAGCTTTGTCAACGGGACTGCTGTTCAGGCAATGGGTGACTCGGTCCTGTACAGAATCAGCAAATTCAGCCGGCGATATGTTGCCGTGGTTACCGGCGTTGCTTGTGTGACTTCGATTCTAGTTGTGGCCATGCTCGTCAATCGCGAGTACCAACATGTTGCCGAGGAATCTCTCCTCTGGGCATCGAAGTGGGAGAGTGCCACAGTCCGGCTGAAGGATCGCAACGTGCATGATCTGAGGGAGGAATTGGCCAACGCCCTGGACGAGATTGCGGCTGATATTGAAGCCATTCCCGGCCAAAACTACGCTGCCAAGGCGCGAAGCTACCGTGCCCGGGCAGAAGAGCAGCGCAGACAGAATCTCATACAGCAAGGATTCCTGGAAACTGAGAGCGGCAAGGCTCCGTCGGAGTGAGCTGGTTGCGGCCGTTGTGCCATTAGCGCTTGCTGCCGGGTCGCCAAACCGGCTCCCTACTACAGCCAGCCGGCGCGTACCGGGTGCGTACCATTTCTGAGGTCCGCCACTGATTCAAAAATGTCACTTGTAGGTTGCAAAGGAGCGCGGCCCTACTACAGTTAGTTGAATCGCGAGCCGACGGTTTTGCGCTGCTGCGTCAAGCGGCGTGGACGAGTGAATCCGCCAAAGTGGTGGTTTCCTCGCTTCTATGGTAGCTGTTGGCTCTGAACGGTAAAGCTGGATTGGCAAACAGGACTGGGGCATGTCGAGTCGGACGTTCTTGGCAGTAGCTAGCGCAGACGCAGCCGGAGACATATCACCATACGGGCCCGTCCTGATCGTGATTGTCATTGCCGTCCTTATGGCAGGTGTCATCCTGTGTCTATCACATCTCTTGGGACCAAAGCGTAGCGGAGGAACAAAGAGTTCCGTCTACGAATCAGGTATGCCACCGATTTCTGACGCGCGGCGGCGATTCAACGTGCGCTTTTACATAGTGGCAATGTTGTTCCTGCTGTTTGATGTCGAAGTAGTCATCCTGTGGCCTTGGGCACTTGCCTATTATGAGGCTGCAGCCGAGGGAGTGCCCAACATTGCAGGAATGGGGGCAGATTTGGCAGGGAAGGGGCTTGTTCTGGGCGGAGCGACTCTGTTTCTCCTGCTCCTGCTGGTTGGATACGCATACGAGTGGAAGAAGGGGATGTTCCGTTGGAATTAAGTTCTGTGCCCACATCTGGTTCCACGGGCGGTGGCGAGTATGCGCTGACCAATCTCGACCGAATGGTTGGGTTCGTTCGTGAGCGACTTATCAACTGGTCCAGAAAGAACTCGCTGTGGCCCATGCCCTTTGCTACGGCTTGCTGTGGCATTGAGCTGATGGCTGTTGGTGCAAGTCGATATGATATTGCACGGTTTGGCGCCGAGGCCATGAGATTCACTCCAAGGCAGTGCGATCTCCTTTTATGTGCGGGGCGTGTGGCGATCAAGATGATGCCCGTCTTGCAGCGGATCTACCTGCAAATGCCGGAGCCCAAATGGGTGATAAGCATGGGCGCCTGTGCCAGCACAGGTGGAGTATTCGATACCTATGCTGTTGTACAGGGAATAGACCAATTCCTTCCTGTGGATGTGTACCTTCCCGGTTGTCCGCCTCGGCCAGAGACCTTGCTGGAGGGTCTGATGGCCATTCAGCGGATTGTGGAGAAGGATGGGGTGGTTCCCAGCAAGGAGAGGGGCGGAGGAAAGGGATTGCAGCTAGTTGCTCAAGTCCGTGAACAGTTGATCGAGGGGCGTTCGGACATCAGTATTGGCGAACAGGAGGCGAGCAAGTGAACTACTTGGACGTGACAAGTGTGCTTGCCGCTCTATCAGAAGAGTTCGGGGATGTTGACTTCCGTCCCGCACCGCTTCTCGCTGCGCAAGACAGGAGTAAAGAGCAGACTTGCATCAAGGTGCCTGCTGAACGCCTACCGGAGGTTATGAGTTTCCTCAAGGCGGATTCTCGATGCCGTTTCGATCAGGTGGCTGATCTTACTTGTGTTGATTACCTGGAGTTTCCTGATGCCGCCGATCGCTACGGAGTTACGTACACGCTGGTGTCCACGGAATTGGGACATAGATTGTGGGTTAAGTGTTTCGCCAACGATCCGGCCCCGGAGATTCCCTCTGTCACGCCCATTTGGAAGGGGGCTGATTGGCAGGAGAGAGAAGTATGGGATCTTTTTGGTGTGAAGTTCAAGGGCCACTATGATCTTCGTCGGATAATGACGTGGGAAGGTTTTGAATCGCATCCCTTGAGGAAGGATTACCCCCTGAGGGGCAAGGGTGAACGGACGTCGTTCACTCGAATCGAGCGGGATAGCGTATAGAGAGTTAGGGGTTTTGCCAGTGCCGGACACAACGCGAGAGCAGCAATGGACGCCGACAACCTATGCTCCCGAGGAGCCAGGTGGCGATATGTGGGCCATGAACTATGGTCCTCAGCATCCGGCTTGCCATACTACTCTGCGTCACGTGCTGGAGCTTGACGGAGAGCGAGTCGTCAGTTGTGTTGTGCATATTGGCTATTTGCATAGTGGCTTCGAGAAGCTCGGTGAGCATCTCGATTACAATCAGTACGTAGTTATTACTGATCGGATGAACTACGTTTCCAGCCCTGCCTGCAATATTGCCTGGCATCACGCGTGCGAGTTGCTTTTCGGGGTGGAGTTGACGCCGAGGTGTAAGATTGTTCGCACAATCTGCGCCGAGCTTGCTCGAATCCATGACCATCTACTGTGTGTCGGAGCGATGGCCTTGGATATCGGTGCGCTGACCGCCTTCTTGTACGGTTTCAATGAGAGGGAATTAACCAACGACATATTCGAGGAATTTTGCGGACATCGCTTCACCACTGGTTGCACTCGAGTTGGCGGAATGATGGCTGATATCTCCGATCGCTGGCCTGGAATGGTCAAGAGTTTTTGTCAGGTGATACCCAAGGCGATTGATGACGTCGAGCGACTGCTGAACAAAAACCGCATCTTCATCGAGCGTACACGTGGCATTGGTTATCTCAGCAGACAGAGCGCGATAGACTGGAGTTGGACCGGGCCTTGTGCCAGGGCCAGCGGAGTGCGGCGCGATCTACGCAAAGATGAGCCTTATCTGTGCTACGCTGATAATTGGGATAATAATGGATCTTCCGCTGTGGATTTCAAGGTGCCACTGTCGGATATGGGCGATGCATATGCTCGTTATTTGGTGCGTCTAGAGGAGATAAAGCAATCTCTGGCGATAATCGAGCTGTTGGTCGACAACATCCCATCCGGCCCGATGAACGTGAGCGATGACGACAAGGTTTGCTTGCCAACAAAAGAGAATGTTTATTCCAGTATCGAAGGGTTGATTCGGCACTTCGAACAGGTTATGACCAACCGTGGATTCACGCCACCCGTGGGTGAAGTGTACGGGGCAAATGAGAGCCCGAATGGAGAGCTTGGTTTTTATCTAGCTAGTGATGGTGGACGCTGCGCTTATCGAGCACGATGCCGCCCGCCGTGTTTCATCAACTACCAGGCGTTTAGTGAACTGATAGAAGGACACCAGGTAAGTGATATCAATGTTGTTTTGGGTTCGTTGAATATCATTGCCGGTGAGTTGGACAGGTAATGTTTGTTTGGTTTTGCAGGTGACGCAGTAATGGCTTGGAAGGCATTAGATCGCAACGATGGTCCGCCTCGAGCAGAAGGAGATAGGCTCAGTGAAGCGGTGAAGGCCAGAATACGCGTTTTCTTTGATCGTTACGAGACGAAGCGAGCTGTACTATTGCCGGCGCTGCACATTGTTCAGGACGAATTCGGCTACGTAGGCTGGCGAGCAATGGAAGATATTGCTGAGTTGCTCGAACTACCTCCATCAGAGGTCTTCGACGCAGTAACGTTTTACACCTATTTTTGGACTCACCCACGCGGCAGGAAAGTCATCACTGTCTGCCGCAGCGCTTCCTGCGAGGTGATGGGTTCCGAAGGAATTCTGGCAGAGTGCAAGAACGTTTTGGGTATAAGTGAACACCAAACCACTCCGGACGGCAACTACAGCCTGCAAACGGAAGAGTGTCTGGCCCAGTGCGATCATGCGCCGTGTATGAAGATCAATGAGCGAACCTATAGCTGCGTGAAAGTCTCAGAGGTTCGCGGTATTCTGGAGGATCCAAACAACGATCGTTTGGATATTCCTCGTAGTGATTTGTATGACGGAGCCAAAAGGTACGGTGCCGTTTAACATCCGGATTACCTATCCGGTGGTTTCGCAAGTGAGGTAAGATGGCCGAGTACGAGCCAATCCTGTTGAAGAATGTGGGTAAGGAGGGCTCCGCCTGCATTCAAGTCTACAAGGCGAGCGGTGGATATGGGGCTCTTGAAAAAGCCCTCAAGACGATGACACCAGATGATGTTTGCCAGGAAGTGAAGAAGGCTGATCTTCGTGGCCGGGGCGGGGCAGGTTTTCCCGCTGGCGTCAAGTGGGGTTTCCTTCCGGCCGATCGTCAGGTGACCTACCTCTGTGTGAATGCCGATGAGTCAGAACCGCCCACTTTCAGCAATCGTGTGCTGATGGAGCATGACCCGCATAGCTTGCTGGAGGGGATCATCATTGCCGGCTATGCGACTCGGGCTACCGCTGCTTACGTTTACATGCGCGCGGAGTTCACCGAGCAGTTTCATATTATGCAGCGTGCTGTGGATGACGCTTACGCGTCAGGGTATTTTGGCAAGAACATCCTGGGTAGCGGCTACGATCTGGAGTGCTACATTCACCGCGGCGGAGGCGCGTACGTGTGCGGTGAAGAGACCGGGCTGATCGAGTCCATCGAAGGCAAACGCGGCTGGCCGCGGATCAAGCCACCGTTCCCCGCGATAGAAGGGCTTTTCGGTAGGCCCACCGTTGTGAACAATGTTGAAACACTGTGCAACGTACCGCATATTATTGAGCGAGGCGCGGATTGGTTTTTGGCAATAGGGCCTCAAGGGAGCAGCGGTCCGAAGCTGTTTTGCGTCAGCGGCCCGGTGAACAGGCCTGGCTGCTACGAATGCTCCATGGATATCACCGTTCGCGAACTGATCGAAAGTGATCGTTTCGGGTGCGGAATGCGCGATGGCAAGAAGGTCAAGGGCGTGCTGCCCGGCGGCGTATCCATGGGCATTATCACTGGCGACGAACTGGATATGAAAATGGATTTCGCTGACCCGGCGAAGTACGGATTGCTGGGGTTGGGAACGGCGGCAGCGACCGTCATCAATGAAGACACGGATATTCGCATTGTCCTTCGCAACGTGGCAAGGTTTTTCGCCCACGAATCATGCGGGCAGTGTACGCAGTGTCGAGAGGGCACTAGCTGGCTGTATCGTGTAGCCGAGCGTCTGGCGGCCGGCGCGGGCCGCTTGCAGGATCTGGACCTCCTTGCTGATCTTAGCGTGAGCATGGGCATGATGCCGGGTCTTTCAATATGCGGTCTTTCAGATGGCGCCACTTTCGGTATCAAGACTATCGTTAGTAAATTCCGCGACGAGTTGGAAGGTTACATCAGAGCACAGACGCCGGGCAAGGCAGAAGCGGCTCTGTCCATTGTTAACTGAGCAGTAATTGTATTGGTTTTTATAGTATGGCCAGGATTACCATAGACGGGGTTGAGATCGAGTGCCGAGAAGGCATCTCCGTGTTGCAGGCAGCACTGGAAGCCGGGCTCGATGTGCCGCATTACTGCTACCATCCGGGCCTCTCGGTTGTGGCGTCTTGTCGTATATGCCTCATGGAGATGAAGAGTCGCCATCCGCAAACCGGCGAGATGGCCTGGTCGCCCAAGTTGGTACCTTCATGCCAGACGAATGTCAGCGATGGGATGGAGGTACGCTACAAGTCGCCGAAGGTTGTCGAGGCTCGAGAGAAACTGATGGAGTTTCTGCTTGTCGACCACCCGCTGGATTGTCCGGTGTGTGATCAGGCGGGTGAATGCCTCTTGCAGGACTATGCGGAGCGGTTTGGCCATGCCACGTCGCGCATGGTTGAGCAGAAACATGTCAATCCCAAGAAGGATATCGGCCCGGGAACAATGCTCTATCAGAATCGCTGCATACTGTGCACGCGTTGCGTGCGCTTTGCTCGCGAGATCGCAGGGACAAACGAGCTTTGCGTAGTCAATCGCGGAAGTCGCAACGAGATTGATGTTTTTCCCGGTAAGCCGCTTGATAACCCATTACAGGGCAATGTCGTTGATGTCTGCCCCGTTGGCTCTATGTTGGACAAGGACTTCCTCTTCTCGCAGCGTGTGTGGTTTCTGGAGAGTGGTGATTCTATCTGCCCCGGATGCAGTACCGGGTGTGCGATTCGCATAGATCACAATCACGGCAAAGTCTACCGGTTTAAACCGCGATACAACCCTGGCGTGAATGATTGGTGGATTTGCGATTACGGACGCTTCCTCTACAAACATATCAACGACGAGCGGCGCCTCACGAAAATCAAAATGCGCGCCGCCGACACGCAAGAGACACTCGATTGGGATAAGGTTATTGACGTGATCATTCGCCGCTTGGGTGAAATGGCGAATACTGCCGATGGACGATCGATAGCTATCGTTCTTTCTCCGTTTCTTGCTTGTGAGGAGGCTTGGCTTCTGGGCAAAGCAGTGCGAAAACTGGCGCCACAGGCTGTCTTGGTTCCAGGATATCTGCCTGACGGAGAGCCCGATCGAGTTTTCCCCGTTGGGGCTTCTGGAGATGACGTAAAGTTTACTATAAGAGGGGAAAAGTGCCCAAACAGTCGTGGTGTAGAGGTCATCATCGCCAAGCTGGGTGGTCCAGCTGTTACGTTCGCGGAGTTCTTGACAGGCGCTGCTAGTGGAGAGTACATCGGTGTGTGGATCACGGGCGGTTATCTGGATAATTGGGTAACCAAGGAGTTACTCTCCGCATGTATGAAGGCTGAATCTCTGCTTGTGCAGGACATGTTGCCCACTGAGTTGAGCGACAAGGCTTCACTTGTCCTGCCCATGTGCTCGATCGCCGAACGGGAAGGATCGTTTGTGAACGCTACCGGCAAGCTCCAGCCATTTGCCAAGGCCATGCCTGCCGGAGAAGGACGTCGTAGTGACGGGCAGTTCTTGCTGGATTTTGCGAATAGAGTTGGAGCGGTTGATTGTCCGGGCGTTTTCAATGGCGACCGCGTACGGACCTTGATGGCAACGGATACAGGAGCGTTTGATGAGATCTGGGTGGCACCTGCGCCTCCGGCTCATCAGCATTAGAATACCGTGAGTATGATTGTCGAACTCCTGCAGAATCAGATGGTCTTTAGCGGGCTTCTTGCCTTGGTGGTCATTGGCGCCATCCTTGGCGGTGTGTCATATGCCACCTTCTTCGAACGGAAGGTCTCCGCTTGGATTCAGGATAGAAGCGGACCCAATAGGGTCGGCTTCTTCGCCCTGTTTCGCAATTTTCACTTCTGGGGATTGGGCCAGCCGATCGCCGACGGTGGAAAGTTCATGTGGAAGGAAGATATGATTCCCCACCACGTGGACAAGCCGCTCTTTGTTATTGCGCCAGCGATCAGCTTGATAATGTCTATGATCGGTTTTGTGATAATCCCATGGGGCGGCCTGCTCGACGTTGATGGCAAGCTGATGCACGTGCAGGTCGCGAACCCCGACATAGGGCTGCTATACATGCTCGGTATCGGCTCCATGGGCATTTACGGCGTGGTCCTCGGCGGATACGCCAGCAACAACAAATATTCCATGCTCGGCGGCATGCGCTCGGCAGCCCAGGTAATCAGTTACGAAATTCCCATGGGCTTGGGAATACTTGCAGTAGTACTTACTTGTGGCGAAATCCGTCTGGAGAGCATCGTCGCCGGACAGGCCGAAACGGGAATCTGGATGGCCTTCCGCCATCCGGTGGCCGCGTTCATTGTCTTGGTTACTCTCTTTGCCGAGACGAATCGATTGCCTTTTGACCTTGGTGAAACTGAGCAGGAACTCGTGGGCGGTTTCCATACTGAGTACAGCTCGATGAAATTCGCTATGTACTTCATGGGCGAGTACACGCACATGATCACGGGCAGCGCGGTGTTTGCCGTTCTCTTCCTCGGTGGCTGGGACGTATTGCCCTTCGTGTCCGTGCCCGGTTTCCGGCTTGAGGACCATGGCATTATCTCAATGCTGTTGAAGATGGGAGTGATGGCCGGCAAGGTCGCCTTCTTCATCTTCTTCTTCATGTGGGTACGCTGGTCTTTGCCTCGTCTGCGCTACGATCAACTTATGCGTCTTGCCTGGAAAGGGCTCATTCCCATGAGCTTGGGTGTTCTGGTTGTCGTGGTCGTCGGGCTCTATTATCAGGTTCACGACAAACTCTGGTTCACGCTTGCTGGAAACGCAATCGTGGCGGCTGTTGCTCTGATAGCTGTTGCTCGATCAAGTACTCCGATCACGGGCAGGCAGGCAAACATGCCGGTGACTAGTTCCGCCGGCATCTGTGGAGAGGAGGTGGTCGGATGATTGAGGATAAGGATATCATCCAGTTGCATCCTCCAAAGCTTTCATCTGCTGACAAGCTCTACGTTAGCCAGATTGCAGCGGGCATGAAGGTCACCCTGAAACACTTGCTGGCCAAACCGTGCCGCTCGCTGCAATACCCGGAGCAGAAACGCGAGCAGCGCGTCGACAACTATCGCGGAGTCCATCGGCTGAATCGCGACCCAAAAGGAAGGGTCGCTTGTGTTGCATGCTTCATGTGCCAAACAGCTTGCCCGGCGAATTGCATTACAATCGTCGGAGGGGAAGCACCCTGGGATGACAGGGAGAAGTACCCCGTCTCGTTTGAGATCGACGAGTTGCGTTGCATCTACTGCGGCATGTGCGAGTACGCTTGTCCCGTGGATGCAATTGAGCTTACCCCGATCTATGAACCGGTGGGACGATCGAGGGAGGAGATGATCTACGACAAGGACAAACTGCTGCAGATATTCGACGAAACGGTTGGCACCAAGAAGCGTAAGAATCCCAAAATCACCGGCTATGAATTGACCGGTGATCGATCTGCTCAAGGTGAAGGCACAGCGCGAATTCAGCAGGCGGAGAAGGAGAACGAAAACAAGTGACTCCGACAGTGATCGCTTACATCTTGTACGCCATATTCGCTCTCGGCGGGGTCGGTTTGTTCCTCTGCGTTCCTCGTGAGCATCCCCGGCGGTTGGTTCTTCTGGCCGGGGCCGGTCTGGGTGGAATAGCGCTATTGGGATTACTAACTCTTATTGCTGTAAAACATTATGTGCCGGACGGGCACTATGTGTTGTTCTGCTTCTTTGCGGCAATAGCTGTTGGAGCAGCCGGCAGGGTTATTACTCATCCTGTGCCTGTGTACAGTGCCGTCTACTTCGGCTTGGTAATTCTCTCCGTGGCTGTTCTGGCCGTTTTGCAGCTGGCGGAGTTTCTGGCAATAGCCCTGATCATCGTCTACGCCGGCGCCGTGCTGGTCATGTATGCCTTTGTGATTATGCTTGTTCGCCAACAGGGCACCAGTGTTGCCGATGTTCGAACGCGTGAGCCTCTGTTGGCCATAGCGGCATCGTTCATGCTCATGGGGGCGGTGGCTGGCCAAATCGGAAAGCTTGGCGAACTCACCACCGTTGCTCCGCCCGTCGTGGCCGAATCGACTGCTGTGCATGTGCCCGATGCTCCAGCTGAACCGGGGCACACGGACAACACGCTCAACGTCGGACGGAGAATGTTCAGCAAGTACGTTGTCGCCATCGAGCTTGCCGGAATACTCCTCCTTGTAGCCATGATCGGCGCAATAGCTATTGCTCGAAAGCGAGTTCCGACGGAGCGTTCTGGCCCCTTGCCCTCTCCAATCGGACAGGTGGGCCGTCGAGTGCCGCCGTACTAGTGTTTTAGGATTATGCCCATATGGTTGGTCTTGCAGGATACATTGCAGTCTCGGCACTACTCTTCGCCATCGGAATGGTTGGGTTCCTCACTAGGAGAAACCTGATCATCATGTTCCTGTCGACGGAGATCATGCTGCAGGGAGTACTGCTGAACTTGGTGGCGTTTTCCAGGTTGCACGGCCAGGTTGATGGCCAGGTCTTTGGATTGTTCGTGATAGTCGCAGCAGCAGTGGAGGCGGCGATCGGGCTGGGCTTGATCGTTCTGCTGTTCCGCCGCCGTGGATCGCTGGATACGGAAGAGCTGGCGACTATGAGTGGGTAGCTCGTGCTGCCCCAAAGGATTGTATGAACGAAAGCACACTATTACTTGTTGCTGTCTTGGTGCTCCTGTTTCCGGCCGCCGGAGCTGTCATCGCCGGTGCCTGCGGTTCACGCTGGCTAAAGGGTGCTACCCACTGGCCCGTTATATTGGGAGTCGGCGGAGCAGCTGTTACCTCTTTCATGCTCTTCGGAGAAATCCACCATCGCCTATCAGCGACCCATGCCGACGACGTGCTGGAGCCGGTGCGCCTCATTGCCTATGAATGGTTCTCCGCGGCCCAGGGCCACTGGTTCAACGTCGAATTCTGGATTGATCCGTTGACCGTTATCATGCTGGTAACGGTTACTTTCATCTCGCTTCTGGTCGTGGTCTACTCCCGAGACTACATGCGCCATCACCATCATCCGGAACGCGGATATGAACGATTCTTTGCCTTCCTGGCCATGTTTGTTTTCTCTATGTGTGCTCTCGTGCTGGGCGGCAACTTCGTGTTGCTCTACCTTGGATGGGAGGCGGTCGGACTGTGCAGCTACTTGCTGATTGGCTTCTACTACCCGAAGCCATCGGCTGCAGATGCTGCCAAGAAGGCCTTCTTGGTCAACCGCATTGGTGACTTTGGATTCGGTATCGGTATATTCCTTATCTACATCACCTTCGGGCATCTGGACTATCACACCGTATTCGAGGCTTCGCGAATGGCCCTTGCCGGAGACGGCGCGGGACTATCCGGTATACTTGGTATCACGGCAAGTGAGGCCCCTGGCATGATCGGTCTGATTACCGATCGCCTGCCGGTGATTGCTCTGCTGCTTCTCTGCGGCGCTGTGGGCAAGAGTGCCCAATTGCCGCTCTATGTCTGGTTGCCCGATGCTATGGAAGGTCCCTCGCCGGTGTCGGCTTTGATCCACGCGGCCACCATGGTGACCGCTGGCGTCTACATGATGGTTCGCTGTGGCGTGATCTTCACCGCTTCAAGTTCGGTGATGCTCTTCGTGGCCATTCTCGGTGCGGCTACAGCTCTGTTCGCTGCCACCATCGCCTTAACCCAGACCGATATGAAACGGATTCTGGCGTATTCAACCATCAGCCAGCTAGGGTACATGTTCCTTGGTGTCGGAGTTTTCGCTGCAAGCTCCGCTATCTTCCATCTTTTCACCCATGCCTTCTTCAAGGCCCTTCTGTTTCTCGGGGCTGGTAGTGTGATGCATGCAATGGGAGGGATTATTGATGTCCGCCGCTTCGGCGGATTACGCAAGGTACTACCGGTCACCTTCGTGACCATGCTGTTGGGTTCTGCGGCCCTCTCTGGTTTTCCCTTGTTTGCAGGGTTCTGGAGCAAAGACGAGATCGTTCACCATGCCTTCATGCAACACCCGCTTTTGGGAATTGTTGGTTTGGTAACTGCTGCACTAACGGCCTTCTATACGTTCCGAATGATGTTCCTCGCTTTCTGGGGTGAAGAGCGAATACCCGATGGCGTCGAGGCTCACGAATCCGGTAAGTGGATGCTTCTCCCTCTGTGTGTTCTGGCAATCGGAGCTGCCGGGGCAGGATTCTTCGGTGTACATGTTGAGGCCGGAGGGTTCTTGGGATTTCTGGCGCCGGAGGCGGGAGGAGCACACGCACAAACTGCATTCCATCACATGCTCCAGTCGGTTGTCCAACCGTTCACTCAGGCAATCCACAACACTGGACATGAAGCAGGGCACGTCGGCGGGGAGGCCGCGGGCATTACTGCTCACTTCGCCCGCCATTGGATGATGTACCTCTCTGCCGCTATTGCTATCGTTGGGATAATACTGGCTCGCTGCTTCTACGTTACCCGCCCCTGGATTCCTATGCTCTTGCGTTCGACCTTCACTCGACTGCATTCGCTTCTCTACAACAAGTACTACGTCGATGAGGTCTATGATCTAACAGTAGTCCGGCCTCTGCGGGGCAGCGGCTCGGTTTGCTTTGGTATCGATGAGTTCGTGATCGACGGGTTGATCTGGCTGGTTACCGCCGTGCCCAGACTACTCGGTTATGTGGGCCGCCTTGTGCAGAGCGGCCTGGTGCAGGGCTATGGCCTTAGCATGGCGACCGGCCTAGCCATTATTGTCATCATTGTTCTGTTTGCTTAGTCGCACTCAGTCTGGATAAGGACAGAGGCTTGTTTGAGGAAATCGTGGATTTCGCAAATCAATGGGTGCTGACGGCGGTTATCTTCTTTCCGCTCGTCGGAGCATTGCTTCTGCTGCTGGCTGATAGTCGCCGTCGTGGCTTCATCCGCGGCTGCGCTCTGCTTTGGTCCGTCTTGACCTTCCTGTTGGCTGTTTGGGCGGTAGGATTGTTCCATCAATCGGCGTCAAGCGGGGAGCCGGACCGATTCCTTCTGGAGAAGTCAATTGCGTGGTTCTCCAATGCAGATACGGCCGGCGGTGACATCTCTCGGATAGCGGCGGACACCGTGATTGATATTCGCTATCACGTCGGTGTCGATGGAATCAGTATTTGGCTCTTGTTGCTTACGGCGTTCCTTTCTCCGCTGGCCATCTGGGGCAGCTACACTGCTGTATCCTCCCGAGTGAAGGAATACTACGCCCTGCTACTCGTGCTGGAAACGGGGATGCTTGGCGTCTTCTGCTCTATGGATTTGCTGCTATTCTACGTCTTCTTTGAATTCACTCTCGTGCCGCTCTTCTTCTTGATCGGTATCTGGGGCGGACCGCAACGCGAGCGGGCGGCCAACAAGTTCTTCATATTCACCGTCGCCGGAAGCGTCTTGACCTTTGCTGGAATGCTCTATCTTGCCTACTACAACTACGCCCACAGCGTCGCCACCGTTCCCGTGTTCACCATGGACATTCAAACGCTGACGGCTTTTGGGCAATCGGCGGGGCTTCCTGCCAACATCCAGTGGTGGCTGTTCCTCGCTCTGGCCGCCGGATTCGCCATCAAGGTTCCGCTTTTCCCAGTACATACCTGGCTACCTTTGGCTCACACCGAAGCACCGACGGCCGGGAGCGTCATCCTTGCCGGTGTCCTTCTCAAACTGGGCTCTTACGGATTCTGCCGGCTGTCGCTGCCGATTTTGCCCGCAGGCGTCGAGGCATTTGCCCCAGTAATGGCTGTGCTTTGTATTTGCGGGATTATCTACGGAGCCCTCGCTGCCTGGGTGCAGGACGATGTCAAGAAGTTGGTCGCCTATTCGTCTGTCTCCCACATGGGGTTTTGCATGCTCGGGCTCTTCAGCCTCAATATGGCCGGAGTTACCGGGTCAGTTGTGTATATGATTAACCACGGATTGGCGACCGGAGCCCTGTTCTTCGTCGTCGGAATGATCTACGAGCGGTACCACACTCGGGATATTCACAAAATCGGTGGACTCGCCCGGCAGATGCCCTGGATGGCGTTCTTCCTGGTACTCTTTACCCTCAGTTCGATAGGTTTGCCCGGCCTTAACGGCTTCATTGGCGAGTTCCTCGTGTTATTGGGAACCGCTTCTTCGGGCCAGCCGTCCGAGGGCTTCGTGGCTGGTCCGCTTGGCCTCAACTACGCTGTTGTAGCCGCAACGGGAATAGTTCTCGGCGCTATTTACATGCTGTGGATGTGTCGCCGTGTCCTATTCGGACCGCTGACTCAGCCTCCCCACACACCGGATACTTCGGCGGGGCTTTCGAGCGATCTCACCGGGCGAGAGATTGGGATTCTCTTGCCGATAGCTCTCGCCTGTGTGTTTATAGGTGTTTATCCTAAGCCTATTATCAGGACAATGCAGCCGGCAATTGCCGGAAATGTTCTTGCCGCGCGAGCGGTGGAGGTCATTCCCGGAGATGACCTTGCCGTTGCCGATGTTGATGATGCTTTTCTGCCGGCTCAGCAATCCGCCGCGACTGACGTCGAGCCTGCAGTTTTGAAGGATGAGTTTGATGGAACTTAGTGCCTACCTGACCGGTATGCTGCCCGAATTTATCCTGCTTGCCGGCGCTTGCTTGGTTTTGCTGGCAGGGATGGGGAAGGTACGAGAGAGCGGGCCAGGTATTCAGGGGCTTCTTGCTCTGCTTGTTCTCGTAGCTGCCCTGATGGCTGCGTGCTGGTGTGGGGATCCCAGTAATCGGCAGGCTCCTCCTGGCATCGTCCTTGGATCCCTGCTCTATTACGTCCGCTTGGCAGCGCTACTGACTGGTATTCCAATTGTGCTGTGCAATTTGCACCTGCCTGTCGCCCAGGAGAGATCGGAGTACTTTGCGCTCATCCTCTTCTCCATCCTGGGGCTGCACGTGACGGCCGCTGCTAATGACCTCGTCGTTCTGTTTTTTGCTATTGAGCTGGTTAGTATCCCAACTTACATCATCATAGCTCTAAGCCGCGAAAACAAACGCGCCTCGGAAGCAGCCGTTAAGTACTTCTTCCTTGGTGCCCTCGCTGCAGGATTGATGGTCTACGGGTTTAGCTTCCTCTACGGTGCTCTCGGCGGTCATACGACGCTGATTGGTGACGCCGGACAGCAGACCCTGTCCTCCGTGGCGGCAGCATCGGATGCTCTTTCAACCTACGCGTTGATCGGCCTTGTTCTTGCTCTGGCCGGATGCTTCTTCAAGGTGGCCGCCGTCCCCTTCCACGCCTACGTAGCTGATGTCTACCAAGGCGCTGCGTCCCCAGTGACCGGTATGCTTGGCTTTCTGCCCAAGTTCGCCGGCTTCATCGCGGCCATCAAGCTCCTGTCCATCTTCAACTGGCAAGTCCCAGACAAGATCATGTGGCTGCTGTGGATATTGGCGGCCCTCACCATGACCGTCGGGAATACCCTCGCCCTCTTGCAGAATAACGTGAAGCGAATTCTGGCATACTCCAGTATTGCACATAGCGGGTATATGCTAATCGGATTGATTGTCGGTCCCTCCCTTGTCGGAGACCAAGGCCCCATGCGCGATGGTCTGGCCGCACTTCTCTTCTACATGGCCATCTACGGAGTGATGAACTTGGGAGCATTTGCCGTCCTCGGCGCTTTGGGGAGCAAGAGAGAGGATGCCGAGACGCTCACTGACATTCAGGGACTAAGCGCTACCTATCCGGGCTTGGCACTGGCCATGGCCGTTTGCTGCTTCAGCCTTATGGGATTTCCACCGACGGCAGGAATGCTCGGAAAGGTCTATATCTTCTCCAGCGCCTTCGCTGTTGGCGATTCCCATCCATTTGGATATCCATTGATAATACTGGCCGTAATCGGCGTACTCAACTCAGCGGTAGGGGCTGCATACTACCTGCGCATCATCGGTGCGTGCTATGGCCGCAAGCCGGAAACCGAGATTGCTCGCTCTGGCGGAGCGCCCATTCGCTGGGGAATTGCCCTGTGCGGCTTGACGATGATCCTGGCTTTCCTTTGGCCGACCGGCATAACCCAGGGGGCTCGCCAGGCCGCCGCGGAGATCCGCAACACGCCCGCAATAGAGCAAGTGGCAGAAGCCGGAGCTACGGCCACATCGCTTTCTCGCAAGACCAACTATAGCGTTGCCAATCCAAGCGTAGCGCCAAACACCGAAAACCTTCCGAAGTAGGCTGGGCGTCAGACGCTACACTTGGATAGAATAGAGCTTGCTCTCTAGTCGGTTATGTCCAGAAGGACCTTCAGGGCAGTCTCGTTGCTGCCGCTTTCAATGAATCTGAGGTAACCTACCGGATGCGTTCCATCAGGCTTCTTCGGTAGCGTTTCCTCTGCCTTGTATTGCATTTCGATGGGCACACCGGGCACGAGGTTTACACTCGAAACCTTATCACGCGTTACATTGATATCGATGGGATTGGCCAGCATGTGGTCCGCATGAATGGTAATCGGTGTCTCTCTTTCATCGTCGGAAATCGCAAACCCCGCGTGGATGACCAGTTCGAGGGAAACGTCCTCCCCGGGAGCAGGATGACCAATTGTGGCGTCGAAAGTGTTGTTGGAAAAAGCCGAAGAATAAACGGGCTCACCATCCTGATTGATGATCACTGCAATGTCCGTTGTCTCGGCCCAAGCCTTCTCTGTCATTTCCAGGTGAAGACGCAAGGCGGAGTAATCGGCACCGAGCTTGATTGGCAAAGTGACTTCGTCGTTGAGACCCTCAAAATGGTCCTTCTTGACCTTGCGGAATCCCTCCACGCGGCCGGAGGCTTTGGCCAACAGCGGCATGGGAAATACATTGGTTACGGTGAGCTTGCCTGAGGGGGCTTTCGACGAAGAAGCCTTCCAGGAGTTGATCTCAGCCGGTTCAGCGTGCAGTCCGAAGAAACGGGCCTCAAGGTTGTATGGCCACTCACGGTCCGGGCGGGCACTCTCTATCGTTACCTCCCACACTCCCGGAATGAGCTCGTCATCCAGAGTCCAGGTTATTTCCTTCTTACCAGATTCAGTATTGAGACGATTGCCGCGTTTGCGGAACTGATAACCGTGGGGGTCGAACACTCGCTGCATAACCGCCTCCGATTTCTCGCCTTGCGGAGCAGTGAGTTTGAGGCGGCAGGCTCCCGCGCCAGGCGGCACGGCCAAGTAGTGACGCTGCGGATGCCACCCCTCAACCTTCTGATCGGTGAGCTGGAGAGTGTAATTCGATTGGGCATTCACCTGATGAGGGACGATTATGGTGCTCATCAGTCGCGTGGCGATCATGCCGTCGTAAATGAGGTCAACTGAACCTGTATACAAGCCCGGCTCCGTAAGTTGGCTTTTGTCATAGGTGACGTAAACCTGTGCTTCCTGCTCGCTGCGCAGATAGACGGATTCCTGATTGATGCTGCACCAGGGCGCATTGGAGCGGAGAGCAAACTTGCGAGTGAATCCGGTTCTCACTTTGGCATCGGCCGTGGGGGCAAATACTGGAGTAATCGTAAACGTCTGCGGTTCGTCGCTGGGGAAGTAAGTGCTTCGCCAGTACGCTGCTTGGGAACGACCCTTGTAGCCATGAGGACATGCTGTGGAGATTTCATAACCAATGACCGGATCACTCTCTGTCTTCCCCGCGAGCTCGGAAATGACCTTGGCGGCCTCCGGCATTTGAGGAATTCCAAAACCGTAATCCAGATTGGTAAAATCAGGGATGGGTTTGGCTGAACTGGCCAGCGCCTGCTTAATGTCGCGATTTCTCACTTTTACCTTCGGATTGTCGGCCAGTACGTGACTTACCAGAAGAGCACATAGCCCGGTGGCGTGAGGACTGGCCATGCTTGTTCCCGGCCAATAGTCTCCATCTGTGACAAAGCGAGGTACCGTAGATGTACACCAACCAGGTGTGGCTATGTCAGGCTTGGCGATTTCCCCGCCTCGCGAACTGAACGGCGTAACTACAGGACCGTCCATCTCGAATCCACGAACATCGCGCCCGGCAGAGGCCGCCTGCAAAGCAGCCACGGAGATCACCTGATCTGCTGCTGCTGGAGTTCCAACACTGGAAAGCCCGGGACCGTCGTTTCCCGCGGAACTGCAAAGGACCAGATAGGGGTGTTTGCGAAGATGCTCTTCCATGAACTTGTCGATATCGGAGTTGCCTTCGATGGTGGAGTCGACACCGAAAGAGAGATTGCAGATGACCGGTACATTGTTCTCTTGAGCAAAACGGGCAGCGTACTCCATGGCCTCCTTCTTCGCGTCCGTGGTGCTTATCCCACCGAACTCACCGTTACCGATCTTGAGACCTATGACTTTGGCTCCGGGAGCTACTCCGTTGAGACCGTCCTGGTTGTTGATGCGATAACCGGCGGCGATTCCCGCAACGTGCGTGCCGTGAGCGCCGTCGTCGAAGCAGACCGTAACCTTCTGTTGCCGGAGGAAAATGTTCACGGAGAAAGTCATAGGCTCGATCTGACTTTCGGGTTTTCTCCTGGCAAGAGTAAAGGTGTCGTAATCAAGCTTATAGTTGCGCAGAGGTTTCTCATCCGCGAAACTGCGATCCATGTTTGTGTCAATGTAGCAAAGAGCCTGATCGTCGCCATCTTGATCCAGAGCGGTTACCAACACGGCGAAGCGATCGTCGGTCTTGCCGTTGTCATTGATGTCCGGCGCGTCACTGTTGACGAACTTGCTCTCGTCAAACCAGCCAAAGAGGAAATTGCGTTTTTCTGATGAGGTAGCCAACTTCGGTATGGCGAACTGAATGGGCGCTCCGTCATCATCGTAGTTGACAACGGCTCCTTGTTCGTCGACGTTGACACGGTGTAGATCCACGTCGCCTTCGCCGGTGAAGTCTTGGACATCGATGACCTTGGTTTGCCCATCCGGCGTTTGAGTTAACCCGGGGATCGAAGGATCCACGCCCGTGTCCAGGATGGCTATTACAACACCCCGGCCGTCATGCTGCGGATACTGCTGCAGGAACTGATCCACCGCGCATGTGTTAAGAGGGAGTTGCGTCCAGAAGTCGTTCTCCGCCGCTGTGACGGGCAGCGCAGTTGCGGTAAGTAGCAATGCGGTTATTAAGGCTTGCTTGTTCATCGATATCGATCCTCCTCGGCTTGCGATTTACCAAACTTTCAGCTCAATCATGGCAAGTAAGCTGACTAGGTTAGTCACCGTCGATTCGTGCGCGTCATCTCCTCGGGCGAACGCTTTACCGCCCGCCAGTCGACGTGGACAGCGAAAAACTTGCCAAACAGGCAGTGTAGCGGAAACAGAGTTATTCTTGAAAGGGGTGAATCTTGCCAGTTGCGCCAGCATACGCTGGCCATACAACTTCTTACGATTGGTTCAGGGTGTATTGCAGAGTAGTCCCGACGCGACAGGAGAAGCACGTCTTTGGAAAGGCTGACCACAAGGCGGCCGTGGCCTCGGGGCCCGTACAATGTGCCGGACCAATCCTGGGGATATTCAACTGTTGAAGATGGTCGATCGTTTTGGCGATCCGCTCTTGGCCTGCAGCCACGAGGTGCATACCTCCGGCAAGCAGGCAAATCGGCTTGTCGGCCGTCAGTTGGCGAATGTACTCAACCGTATTGATCACGCCGGCATGCGCGCAGCCGAGAAGGATCGCCGTTCCTTTAGTAGTCTCAATGTAAATAGCCTGATCATCAAGGATGGCGTCGGGATGTTGACATTGACGGTCGACAAAGAACGGTCCACCAGTGTCTTCGTAATCGGTGACTCTGGGAATTTGCCCAGTGGCGTAGATGCCGTCGGCGATTCTTGTGGGGTGTTCCGTACCCACAAACTTCCGCAGTTGGGAACACAAATCTCCGCAGTCGTCCAGCTTGGCGCTGACATCCTCTGTTGAGCCGTCCTGTTTGCGCGAATATCGCGATTGGAGGATGGCAGGATGCGCGTAGATACGCGTGTGGTTGGAGAGATTAAGTATTTGGAAAATCCCACCAGTATGATCGTAATGACCATGGCTGATGACAACGGCATCGGTGTCCTGCAGGGGAATGTTGAGCTTATGCGCGTTTTCCTGAAGAACGAGTCCCTGGCCGGTGTCGAAGAGGATATTGGCGGACGGTGTCTGTATCCAGAATGAAAGCCCGTGCTCCGCTCTCAGCCCGCGTCCGGCGGCACTGTCTTCAACAAGCACGGTGATTGTGACCGTTGGGTTACTCATAATCATCGAACTGCTGTTGCAGACTTTCCTCGTGATAGAAGAGCGCTTCGGCGCTGGCGCGAAGGGAATCGTTCTGTCGGACCTCAGCCTTGAGACGGTAAAGTGGTGGAGTATTCTTCTCCACCCATGCACGCACGGTGGCGGGCACGCCAACGCTTACTGGAAGGTGGAACCTGATGTTGAGTCTTGCAGTCACGGCTGGTATGCGGCGAATGAAGAGACAGTGAACCATGGCCGCGTCCACCAGCATGGTCACTATCCCGCCATGCAGGCGATCGGGATATCCCTGATACTTCGGTTCGCAGGCAAACAACCCGACCACGCTTTCGTCATCGGTCTGCTCGAAGCGAAGTCCGAGTCCGTCGCGATTGTGCTCACTGCATGCTATACAGGCCGGGTGGCATTGGTGATGTATGTTCTTAGTCATCAAGTTCGTTCGTTGATCAGTGGTCACAGACGTTGTCCCCGGTAGCCAGGCTTCCGGCGAGGTAGCTGGCGACCAGTTTCTCCGGATCATCGGCGGGAGCCCCGACGATGACTTGAATACTGTTGTCCATGAGCATTTGTTGTGCTCGTTGTCCCATTCCTCCGGCGATGACGACGTTGGCTCCCTGCTGGCTGAGCCATTGCGGAAGTACTCCCGGAGCATGAGCCGGTGGCCGCAGCTCAGTTTGGTTTACCACATTGTTATCATCGTCAACCTCGAACATGGTGAAGTGCTCACAATGCCCGAAGTGCAAACAGAGGTTTCCGTCGGCTATAGGTATGGCAATCTTCATTGTGTTTTCTCCATAGAAGGTCTATGCCGGTTGCAGTCGGCGCCTCGCCCTAACGTAGTCGCTGAGACACATACTCCCACACTCTGCGGACGTCCTGGGCAGCTTCATTATCAGTATATTCCACTATAGCCTTGCCGTTGACCTGAGCGTCAGTTACGGCTTGGTCATATCTTACTCGTCCGGCAAGCTGCACGCCATGCTGCTCGGCGCATTTTTCGATATCAGCTGTCATTGATTGGTTTAGATCCCACTTGTTCACACAGATGCAGGTTTCGATGTTGAAGTGGGTGGCAAGCTCAATGACCCTCTGCATGTCATGCATGCTGCTGGGTGTCGGCTCAGCTACAATAAGGACGAGGTTGACACCTGTGAGCGAGGCGATTACGGGGCATCCTAATCCCGGCGGACCGTCGATGAGGATGGTGTCACAGTCATGCTGCTTGGCAAGCTTCTGAGCCTGGGCACGCACCTGTGTTACTAGTTTTCCAGAATTCTCCTCAGCGATATTGAGTTCTGCGTAGACCATGGGGCCGCATCGCGCCTGAGCGGTTATGACGTCTCCAGTACTTGCAGGGGCCAGGTCGATGGCGTTTTCCGGGCATACATGATAACAAATGCCGCACCCTTCACAATGGAGGTCATCGATTGTGAATTGCCCATTGGAGGCGGAGATAGCGTGAAAGCGGCATATCTCGCGGCACTTTCCGCAGCCATTGCAGTGGGCCGAGATGATTTCCGCGTGGTATCCGCCGGAGAATGGCTCGGCATGCAGTGTTTGCGGTCGGAAGAGGACGTGGAGGTTTGCGGCATCGACGTCGGCGTCGGCCAGAACGTGGTTGTTCGCGAGTACAGCAAAGGAGCTGGTGATAGTTGTTTTGCCAGTTCCGCCTTTTCCGCTAATGATTGTCAGTTCGTGCATTTTCCATACTCTATGATATCGGCAAGCATGCCGGTGAACAAGGGCGTGTACTCGTCGATCGCACTGGTGATCAACTTGGCCTGAGAGTAAGCTTCCGCAACGCGGCGGTCATTAGGTATTTCTGCAATGATACGAATGGACTCGCTGGCGCAGTAGTCCCGCACATCTCCGTTGCCGATGTCCGCGCGGTTTATAATGACGGCGACGGGCAGGTCGAGCGTGCGGGCGACCTGGACGGCACGCTTGAGGTCGTGCAAGCCGAAGGGTGTCGGCTCGGTGACCAGCAAGGCTAAATCGCAATCGTGCAGCGTCTCAATAAGGGGGCAGGCGGTTCCCGGTGGGGCGTCGATTATTACCAGGTCGGCCTTGGGGATATCCTGTTTGACCGCGCGGATCAAGGGCGTACAGGAAATCTGTCCGACATTAAGTCGTCCGGCGATGTATTGCAGAGTGCCGGATTTGCCGCGATCGATCGTTCCGATTTCGTGAGAGGTTTCGCAAATGACGCCTACCGGGCAGAGGAGGGCGCATCCCCCACAGTTGTGGCAGAGATCGGGGTAAACAAGCACGCGTCCTCCGAGAGTGACGATTGCGTTGTAGAGGCATACGTCGCCACACAGGCCACAGTGGATGCAGGCGTCCTCATTGACGACGGGTACGAGTACTCCGGCGGAGCGAGTGTCTCGTATGTCGGGTTTGAGGAACAGATGCCCGTTGGGTTCTTCAACATCGCAATCGGCGTACACTGTGCGGTGGTTGAGGTTTGCGGCCAAGTGAGAGAGGCTGGTCGCTATTGTTGTTTTGCCTGTTCCGCCTTTTCCACTGGCAATAGCTACTTTCATGTTCGAATCCGTTCTTGCAGTGAGCGAAGGGTCGATCAGGTCCAATGGCCGGCAACATTAGGGGTAGTGGTTTCCTGCAATGAGCCGGCGTTGAAGAGCTTCAGGGTTTCACTGACAGTTCCGGTTGCTCCAAGGTAACTCTTAATGTTTGCGGCGGCAAGAGCGCTGAAGGCTTTGGGGCCGATGTTGCCGGTGATGATGGCTTCAACACCGAGGTCGGCGACTTTCTTGGCTGCCTGCAGTCCGGCTCCCTGGGCGGCATTGAGATTTTGGGTATTGCTGTGTGAGGTTGACAGTCCGGTGTCAGTATCGACAACGACGAAGTATGCGGCGCGGCCGAAGCGAAGATCGACTTGGCTGTCGGTATCCGGTCCGGTTGAGGTTATAGCAATGCGCATTTGTAGTCTCCCGGTTATTTGTCAGCAGTAGGGTTTTCACGATTGGCGCCCTTTTGCTGTGGAAAAGCATTACGGCGGCCACCTTGTCCCGCGGCACCTTGTCCGGCCTGTCTGCCGCGGCGGCCGCATCGTCCACGGCGGGACGTGGGGCCGGGATTTGTCCTATGTAGTACGGGGTGGGTGCACTCGGGGCACTGAGTTGGCCGGGGTAATCCAAAGGGGACGGTCCAGAGATGTCCGCAGCCGGCACATTGGAATTCGCGGTTATTGGTCATGGCGATATTACCTCCGGTCACGTAGAGTGATTTTCCATTAACCAGGGCGTCGGCTATTTTGTTATGCGCTTGAGCGAGCAAGCGGCCAAATGTGGCGCGTGAGATATTCATTTGCTGGGCGGCCTGGTCGTGATAAAGGTTTTGCAAATCGGCGAGTCTTATTGCCTCAAGCTCATCAATGCGCAGCTCGATTTGGTCGAGGGAGGTTGCGGGCACGCCGGCGGGCTTGAAGAGGGTGGCCGTTGGGCGGCGGTTAATGTGTCTACATTTGTGAGGCCTGGGCATATCTCGCTCCGGTTCTATTATGAGTATATGCGCAAAACGGGATTTGTCAAATGGGCGTTGGCGAATTGGTTTGGGTGGCCGTCTGGTGGCAGTTGACGGGCGTTGTCGGTGGTTATCGCCCGTGGCTGTTTGGCAAAAGGCGGGGGCGAATGAGCGGTCGGTTGCATGGTGTTTTGGCTTAGGGTCGCGGTACATCGGGGGGCGTTGGGAGAGGGGTAGATATTGGGTTTTAGCCGTATGGATTTTCGGGAGAAAAGGGCCGTTTTTGGTGATGTTAGGGGCGGTTTTTAGATGCGCCAGGGCTGCTTTTACAGCGCATTGAGTGGGCGCTAGGCTGCATTTGGGCGACATTGGCGCGCATTTGGTGGTGAAATTGGGGTGAAAAGTGCCGTTTTTTGGTGTTTGGCGCGTCGAAATGTGGGTGTTCATGGTCAGATTCCTTTCAGTTTTGAGTCATTTGGAGTCGTTTTCAGTTCGAATCGGTCGTGTTTGAGCAAGTTTGCGTTCGGCGGTTGTGTCGCTAGCGCGGTGGAGGAGGTCTTCTTCAGGGGACGCCGATGGCTGTCGCATCCGGGTGCGCCGGTGCGGTCAGGGCTGCTGATGCCGTGGGGCGGTGGCGTCTTCTATATTAAGGTGCATGTCAGCACAGGGTCCCAGGCGGAGCGCGGGCTGTGGAGAGCGCCTGTGGCGTCAGAGGGCCGGTTCAGTGATGGCACTTGGGAGGGCTCTGTGGCGGGCGCAGCTCAGTGATCGCTGGCGGCCCAGGATTCGCTCGGGGGCTGGGGGCGATGCGGGTCTTGAGAGGGCAGTGCCTGCCGGAGTAAGCGCGCTTGTCTCCACCCTATATAAGGGCGCCGGTGTTCCGCTTTTTTTTTATAATGGGGTCGGTTGAGGGGGCAAAATCGCGGCTGGCGCTAGCGATAGGTGCGAAAAAAAAGTTTGAAAAAACGTCCCGAAAGTGATGTTAGGGTAGGTGAAATTGGGGTATCTGAGGTCGCGTTGGGCGGTGTAGAGGGGAGTAGCGGTGCGAGGAGGGGGATTAGCGAGGGGGCGTTGGTGAACTCGTGAGTACGAGTAGGTAAGGGCGCTTGAAATCGGGAATACACGAATGATCGAACCATGCGGCAATTGATGGGGATCGACGGGGGGAGTACAGTTGATTATGATTAAACCAAAGAGCAGGGGAGTCTTGGGTGATACCGAATAGGGGCTTTTTGGCGATTCGTTAAGCTCGTAGAAAACGAGTTGGATATGCTGTCCCCGGAACTCCGAAACCATACATCGAGGCACGCGCTGGCAGATCGAGAGGTGGAGTGTGTCGGAGAAGGACGAAGTAGTGGACCCAAGCATGTACTGTCTTAAGTGTTCTTATCCTCTTGAGGGTCTTTCATCGAGTCGATGTCCGGAATGTGGGTTGGCGTTTGATCCTGTTGATGTCAGAAGTTTTGCTCATGAGCGTGCAGGAGTCGGGAGGGGGCTAGCCAATATCGGGGCAACTGTCCTTGGATTCATGGTCCCGACGCTGGCAGTTCATGTTCTGATAATACAGAAGGTTGGGATTGGCGACATAGAATTGTACATGGGATGGTACGCGTGGACGCTTCTCTGGCAGGCGTGCGGTCCTCTGGGGTATAGGGGCGGTTTCCTTCCGTACACGGAGGAGGGCACAAGCGTGATGGCTTTTGCCGCATTTACGTGGGTTGCTTGGATGTTCTTGATTAGCTGGACGAGATTGCGGCGATTGCCATACACTGTGCACTTTCTCATTGGCTTTGTATGGGGTATTCTGGGGGCACCTTCAGCGCTCTGGGGTGTATGAATGGGGCATTGGTGTGGGCCAGTTCTTCGATAGTGGTGCCCTAGAGGAAGCTCTATCTCAGTGCGGTGGCCGAGCGCCTGTTTTCTCCGGTACATTCCGCGTGTTTGACGCTACGCTTGGACCTACAACGCTGTAGTGGGTTGCGGAGACGGGTCGCAGTGTTTGCGAAATGGCCAGTTGTACATGTCGCGGTTCGCTTGATACCTGCTTTGGCATTGGCCATGGGTGTTGGTGAAGCAGCCCAACTGTCGAAAGTCAGAGCAAGGAGGATCAAGATGGTTAGGCAATCCCAGCTTCTCATTGCGGAGGTGCTACTGCTGTTTATGACATTTGGGTGTTCATTCGAAAGATGGAGCACTGGCGAACCTTCGGGTGAGCGTCGAAAGCACGTTTTAGATGGTGATCAGCTTGGTCAAGATGAAGAGAATGTTGGTGAATGGGACGGATCGTTTGATCTCACCGACAGCGATTTCGATTTGACGATAGAAGGAAAAGGGTATTTTCAGTTGGTTAGCCTGAACGCGCCGGATGAAGTGATAGCGCTGACAAGGTGTGGTCATTTTGCGCGGGACGAAGATGGTTTCCTGTTTCTTCTTAGATGTCCAGACCTCTATCTGTATCCGTTGCTCCGAATTCCCTCTGGCGGTGACGTGGCGTTCGCATGTGCGGGCCACGTGCGCGTTCGTAGTCACAAGGATGAGGCGTTCGTAGAGGTTGGAAGGATCGAGCTGGCGGATTTCGGAGAAGAGCGGAAGACTGAGCGACGAGGCAGTTGTTCACTTTGTTGGGAAGCAAAGAGGATGCAACTTGATCGTGGCATGCCGCGGGAATGCGGTTTTGGAGAGATTGTTGGAGGGATGTTGGATCTTAGGTCGTGCGAGCTGGGCGATTTCGAGGTGCGGCGGTGATGTAACTGTGGTGGATGAGGGGGAAGAGTTTGGCTATTATACTGCTGCTTTGACGGCGGATAGTGAATTCCGGAGGATACGGACCACAACAGTGAGTGCTATGGGTAATTCCTTTGGCCATCAGGGGCTGGCGACTGGCGTAGTGGGCGTTTGATTATGATTAGGGCAAGTGGCGGGCGAGTTTCTCGCGATACGGGTTAGGATTTTCGAGAAACTCCCGTATGAGGTCCCGCTTTTGTTTTGACGATGGAAAGCTCATAGGGATGTCCCTGGGATTCCTCCGCATTTCTGGGGGTTGGATGTGAGATTCTTGATGACGTCAGTCATGGTGATACTGTCTCTGGCAATGCCGGTTGCATTGGAGGCAGGTGAACAAGTGCGAAGTGATGACGCGGTTCGCTCGCGGTTTGCGCCCTCGCTTGTTGCGTCTGCTGTTGTGTTCGGAGAATCCAGCAAGGAAGGAAGTCGTATAGTAGGGGTCAAGGCGTTGATGGATGATTCCGGGCAGTGTCATCTGTTTTGGCAAGTTGTCGGAGGGGAAGGGAATGAACTGTGGCATGCTGTTTGGGTCAGTAAGTCGCAGAAGTCGGATCCTCCGACGCGCATCTCCATGGTTCAGAGGGGCGTGACAGCATACTCTGCGTGTCTTAGCTCGTGCGGATTGAGTCTGGCGTGGATTCGCGAAGTGGTTGATGATGATGGTGGTTTTCCTTTCACCCTTTTCATGCGTGAATGGAATTCAGAGCGACTTGCATGGTCTGAGCTCGTTTCGGGGCCCGACATCAGAGACCTTCCTTGTGGTGTTCCTAACAGCATCCTCTATTCGGCCGACTGTCAGATGCTTTATCTGGTCAGCTACTGTTCGCCAGTGTTGGAGGTGCACGAATCATCCAACGTGGATCCCGGTACGGACGTTCCCGTGCAAGTCAGCCCAGAGATTATGCGGCAAGTGCACAAGAGCCGTTTAACTGCTCAGGCGTTCGGGCGACCTTCCGGCAGCGCCGGCGGGTGGGAGCCAGCGGTGGACCTGCTGGGCAAAATCAATCTTGAGGGGATCGATCCAGAAGTTACGTGTCGCAATATTCTTGGCGTGTTCCCAAAGGAGAGGGATAGGGTTTTGATCTGTGCTGAAGTGATGACGACCTGCTATGGGGGGCGTCCTACTCCACTGCTTGCGATGTTCGAACGCAATTTGTTGTTGGAAGAGGCGGCGACAGCCAAGGGTTATTGGCCGCTTTTCGACGATTCGCCGCTGCCTCAGGTTTTTCCGGTTGGCAAAACGAACCTGTTCTTTGTTATGTGGCAAGGTCCGTCCAGTCCTCAGGATGGTCGGAGAGCATTGTTCTGGTCTAGAAGTGACACATCGTGGGCAACGAATGTTCTTGCTCCAACGCGGGAGATGGCGGACGGAATGCCTGCAGCTTGCTTCGAGAAGAAGGCGGATGGCAGTGTTCGGGGAGTGGCCGTTTGGTCCAGGAAAGAGCAATGTCAGAGCAAGGGGGTAGCGATACAGCGCTACGTGAATCGTAGATGGAATTCTGAAGCGGTGACGCTTCCGCATGTGTGCGGATCACCGAAAGCTGTCGTGTTCAGTGGGGAGCACGAGTGCACCGTCTTCATGACCACTGGGGCCACCTTGAGGGCGGATAGACTAACGATCAAGTGGGAGTGACTCGGGCTCTCGGTGAGAGTGGTGGTTGGGACATGTCTACGAGGCGTTGAGGGGAGAGGCTCGACGTGGTTGGTGATTAAGGCCGGTGGTGGGAGAGTTTAGGGCCCCGAGTACAGCGGAGATCGACACGAAGCCCGACATTGGCCAACCCCCCACGTTGATGGAGGTTCTGGAAGGCAACTCACAGTAGACGGAGAGTGCCCTGGTTTCTTTTGAAGAATCGGTGCTTGCGAAGAACATGCCCGAAGATATGCGATGAACGGTGAGAGCATAGGTTTTGTCAGAGAAGCCGCAATACTGACATGCGTCGTCCTAGCGATATGTCTGCTATCACAGTCATCTACCCTTGCAGATGCACCGCCGCCGCCGTGCGAGGATCCTTGTTCGGCAGGTTGTCCTATGTATGGGCAGCCTTGTTGTGAGTTACCCGGTGCCAACTGTTGTCCGACTGGAGCTCAGGGGGAGGTTGACTGCAACAACAACATTCTGGACCCTTGCGAACTGGCCAATTGCATCGGGGCGGACTGCTCGGCTGGTGTTGCGGGATTAGGAATTACACAAAGGATGGGAACATCCTAAACGAGCTCAGGCGGCGGTTCTTCGACTAGTGACTGTTAGTGATAGGACGATGACGGAAACACAGAGACTCTCCTGGCCACCGGGATTTGCAGACCGTTCGCAGGTGAAGCGCTTTTTCCAGGATATGCCAATTATCGGAATCAACAAGCGCGCACATCGACACATCTGCGCACAGCTCGATTCTCGATGTGCCGCGTGCTTGCGGGCTTGGGGAGATGACCCGGAAGTGCTGCGTCTTCTTCTTGTTGTTGCACCGCTTGTGCGAGAATACATGCGGTGGCCAAGCGCACACTTCATGCCGGACGACCCATGCGACATTCTATTCTTTGATCCCACGATGGAACTGCGATCTGCGGAAGCCATGATGTCGATTGGTGATGCTCTTAATCTGAACGACAGTGTTTCCGAAGGACTGTTCAAGGGGTTTGAGACGATGAGCTTTGGGGAGCTTCTGGGCAGGTTAGCGCAGGCTCTGCGAAAGGGTAGTGGTTGAAGCACGTTTCTTTTCAATGGACTCTAATCGCTTGACGTCACGGTTCGGCTAAGAAACGTGTAAGAAAGGGGGGAGCCCACGAGTGGTGGCTCGTGGGCTCCGGCTCCTGCTACGTGAGTGGCAGTGTGGTGTTGGTCAGTTGTAGCGGAGCAAGAAGTCTTGAGGGGTCATCAGGATGACGTTTTCCGAATGGATGAGGTTTAGGCGCATCAAGGTTTGAGTGAGGATGGCGGTGCGTTCAGGGTCGAGGGCCTTGATGGCTGGTAGAACCGCTTCGAAGAGAGACGTTCTGCTGCTGAAGATCTGCTTAGCGAAGTCAATGTTGACGGAGACGGAGTCTTCTTCCTGGCCACCGTCGAGGCTTTCGCGGAGGAAGTCGAAGAGGCCACGTGGTTTTGGCAGAACGCGGATTTCGTAGTCAGCGATGGAGGCGAGGTCTGCGGCCTGTTCGATGGCGTCGTCAAGTGTTCCCAGTTCATCCACGAGACCGAGGTTGAGAGCTTGCGCACCGGTGAAGACTCGACCGCCGGCCATCTCGTCGAGCGGTTTGGCGAGTTTATCTTTTCGGTGTTCCTCGATGTGTCCTTTGAAGACGGCGTAGACTTCGTTCATCCAGTCGGTGATTCGTTGCCGTTCGGATTCATTCCATTTTCGGGCATTGGCCATGAGGTCTGCGGAGTCACCTCTCTGATATGCGTGCCAGTTTATACCGATGGAATTCCACATTTCGGTAGTAACGATTTTGCCACCTACGACGCCGATGGAAGCGGTGATGGTTGCGGGGTCGGCTATGATTTTGTCGGTTCCGCAGGAGACGTAGTATCCGCCGCTGGCGGCGACGTTGCCCATGGAGGCTACTACTGGTTTTCCTTTCTCACGAATGCGTTGGATGGCATCGTAGATGATTTCGCTGGCCAGTGCTGAGCCACCGGGGGAGTCCACGCGGAGGACGACGGCTTTGACCAAGTCGTCGTCTGCGGCTTTATCGAGTGCTTTTCGGATAGTCGTGCTGAACGCGCCGCTGCTTCCACCGAAGGGGTTGGGCTGTTCTTGGCCGGTTACTATGGTGCCCTCGACGTGGATAATGGCGATGGTGGGCTCTTTGGTTTTTTCTTCACCCTTCATCATGTCGGCGAAGACTTGGAAGATAGCGAAGGGGTTGCCGAAGTCGAGATCCGGCCCTCCTTCTGCGCCGTAGTTGTGGACGAACTTAAGGTTTTCTCCGTATTTCTTCTTGAGCTCTGCGGTGAGGTCCTGGCGGAATTTGACGGAATCGATCAACCCGGCTTTGAGGGCCTCTTCGGCGTTGTATGGAGCGTTATTGACGGCGTTGCGTGCCTTGTCGATGTCGCCATGGAATCGTCCGTCGGCGATCATTTTGAGGAGAGCCTCGTAGAGTCCGTCGAGAAGCCAGTTCATGTTCGCCTCAGCGGGCTCGCTGGGCTCGGTGCGGTAGAGAGTTTCGCCGGCACTCTTGTAGTCACCGATGTGGACGAAATCCGCTTCGAGGTGGAGTTTGTCGAGAAGGTTCTTGAGGTATGGAGTTTCCATATAGAAACCCATTACCCAGACGTCGCCTGTGGGTGTGACGCAGATGTGCTTGGCGGCTGAAGCGAGGGCGTAGATGCCGGTGCTGAGGCTGTCGACATGGACGTATACTGGTTTTCCGCAATCAATGATTGCCTGCCGCAACTCCTGGATCTGGGCAAGGCCGAGTTGGGGACGGCCCACGGTGATGAGGATGGCGCGGATCTCGTTGTCGTTTTTGGCTGCTTCGAACTGGTCGATCATTTCCTTAAGGGTTGTGGGCTCGTTTCCGAAGGAGAAGCCCATTTCACCCATAGGTTTTTCCGTAACTGATCCATCGAGATGGAAGACCGCGATCTTAGCCGGTGTGTCTTCGGCGGCAGCGAATGCGGGCAGGAGTGCCAGCATGGCCACGATGGTGATCAGTTTGCTGTGAAGTCTGGTGAAGCGTTTCATTAGTTAATCCTCCGTTGGCATCGATGATTTCGAATCCGGTTACGGGTCCGGTGTTCGACGGTAAAGCTCATGAGTGAAGTTTACTGTGCTGTCGGCGATTTGGCAGGGAATGTGCGTGTGATTGACAAGTATCGACCGCTGATGACGACATCGTACGGGGTCGGAGGGCGATTGGCCGGGGTTAAAGGTGCGTGGGGTGGGGACGCTGCAACTGGGGCGCAAAGTCTGTTATAATAGATGGTTACGGTATGGATGGATAAGCGGATAGTGATGATGGCGTTTGGATCTTTTTTGTGGGCAGGTGAACATGTAGGCTGAGGGGGAGTTGTTGCGGCTGAGTGGAACGTGCGGCTTAGGTTGAAGAGGATGTTTCTTGGTAGATGTGGTTGGTTCAGTTGAGGGCGGCGGGGAAGGCATGACGATCGACAAGGCGTTGCGCGCCTTGCGATCGGAGTTTTCGGTATCGATGATGAGCGCTGTCAGGGTTGAGGCGGCGTGCGATTTTCTTCGGCGTGATTTTGGGTGGTGCATTTCGCTGGAGGGGGTTGGCCGATTGTCGCAGTTGCTTTGGATTGTTGAGAAGCGCAGCGGCATGGCTGTTGGGGTTTTTGTTGAGTTTGTGCGAGAGGTGGCTGTTGGTTGCGTGTCGCCTTGGGTGCTATTGCGAGGTTTGTTGCATGCGCGGTCCGTGGAGCATGTGGAGGCCGCCGTTGACGACATGTTATCGTTGGCGGAGGACAGTCGGCTGGCGATAGGCGACGAGGTGGTGGGTCAGCTGTCGCGATTGTTGGAGGAGCGGGAGGAGTTGTGTCGTTCGGCCGATTTTCTGGCGAAATTGGGTGTGCTGATAAGGTGCGGCGGAGGTGCGCCGGGGGAGGATGCCGTTGAGCAGTTGTTTATGGATTCCACGGATCCACGGGTGCGGTATGTAGCGGCGTTGATTCTTGATGGCGAGCAGCAAGCAGCGCCGCTAGTGTCTGCGCGGCGTCTGTTTGACACGCGTTCGTACGACGTATTGAACAAGTATCTTACGTTTACACGAGCGACGCATGTTGACCTGCTTCATTTGGTTCCGTATCCGGATCAACGGGCTGCCGCGGCGGAGAGTATTTGGCGTACAGAGCGACTGTGCGGCGAGTCATTGACGCGTGAAGTGATAGGGGTATTGGGCTGGGAAAAAGTAAACTATGGGTTGTTTGCCAGCGAGCAGGTGGGTGTGAGTGTTTCAGGATCATTTCCTTTGGTTTTGAGAGGAGATGAGGTTGCTCTGCTGAGTGGGTATGAGGGTTGTCGTCAGGAATTCAGAAGATACGTCTTTGTTGCTCACGGAGGAAAGCCGGCTTCGGAGAATGAGGAGGGGGGCTCTGACGATTCGATGTCGCGATTCAGGTTGTACAACCTCACGCATGCATCAGTATTGGCGGATATTGTTGATGTGGCTCCATTGAGTGTTGAGAAGGTGGAGCGCATTCTGGCGTGTTTGGATCGGATTGTTGAGGATTTCATTATTCTGTTTTCTTCGCAGGAACCGGAGTGCGAGTTGCTTCCCGAAGTGTATGGGAATTTGCGAAGTGAGGTTGTCGAGCAGATGGAGCGGTCGCAGGGTGCACCGCAGTTGTCTGCGGAGTTGACGCGGCTGGTGCAGATGTTTGAGGATCCGTCGCGTCTTTCCGATGTGCAAACGATTCACGGATTGAAGCGGTATTTGCATCAGAAGGGACTGCGGTTGGGTTTTCGTTTATTCGAATCCGGCCGGGCCACGAACCGAACGGTCGATCTAGTGATCACTTCTGGGGATCGAGTTGTATGCAGGAGTGAGTGCATCAGATATGTGGATTTCGAGCCGGATACTGTATCAGTGCGAGCGGAGGACGAGATTGCTTATCCGGTATCCGTTGTTGTGGAGGCTTTTACGCGGCAGTTAGTGCATGGTCGCGATGTTGTTCCCAAGGTTGATGTCTTCTGCTATGGCAACGAGGTGCACTACTATGTCCGTTACATTAACCATCCGGCTTTTGTGCGAGTGGACTATGCGCCTCCGTTAAGCGGTGGGATGGTGGATTTAGAGTATTATGGTGTGAGCAAGCACGAACTTTCGTTGCATCCCAACGTTGAATTGGGAGCAATAAGGCAGTTCTTCCGAGCTCTGGAGTTTGATGTTCAGATAAAGGATACGCGTATCCATGCTCGCTTCGACAAGGAGCGTGCGTTGGATTTTGGTGACTTGTGCAGGAAGGTTGAGGCGCTATTCAACCTGGTTCCGTACCTGATGGAGGTTGATTGGGTAGTTGGATATCTGAGTCTGAGCGAGCGAGCCAAGAGAGCAGTTGCCAACGCATGGGCGGACTTCTTTGTGCGTTGGTACGTCCTTCCGGTGTGGCGGATTCTCACGGAGGACAGGCAAGGGATTCGTTTGGCGAGTCCGGACCATCTTGACGAGGGTGCGGAAATTCCGTGGGACGGGCGAGGCGAGTATCGCGATTTGTTTGGTGTGGACGAATCTCTGCCGGTAATCGATACGATACGCAGATGGCTGGCTGATCGTGGTTTGGATTTCATGCCACTGCCCAATCAGGAGGATGATACGGCATACGGACAAGTGTCGATCGAACGCGTTCTTCTTCGCCCGTTGCGCGAAGCGGTTTTGCGCGGCGAGGTTGTATTAAGTGCGAAGGGGCCGATTCTGGCAGTCAGAGGGGTGTTTGAGGGGATTGCTGAATCTGAGCGTTTTGCCGTAATACTCCACAACAAGGGACAGGTGTTGGAGGACGCCTGTCGTTTAGCGAGAGTGGTGACCGCGTTGGAGAGGAACCTTCGTTTTCAGACGAAGGGAACGGTAAACGGCTATGAAGTGCAGCGGGCGAATGTTGTTCTTCGCGGTCAGACGGTGAAGCTGTACGTACTGCGCGACTCCGGCGGAATCGCTCGTTTGGCGATGTACGCGACTGGGGGGCGTTTGCATCGTCGGCGCGATCGTGAGGATGAGCGTTGGCAGGACAGCGGTTCATGCGACGTGGCGCGGTTGGTGGCTCTTCTTAGAGTAAACAATTACTTGGCCTCCGGCTTGGATCCGCAGGTTGCAGTTACAGACGAGCAGATAGAGTCGGTGCTGGCTTGTTTTTCGGTGACAAATCCGTCGCGGATGCCGCACCCGGTCGTGGGTGACCGTGTTCTGCGTGGAATGGCGGCATCACCTGGGCAAGCAGTGGGAACCGTGAAGTTTGGGACGGATGGGCGGTTGCCGGACGAATTCGAGGGAGCGGTCCTGGTATCGCCGACGGTGCGGCCGGAGGACGTAGCGTACATTTGCCGGGCAGCGGGCGTGGTTTCCACGGGTGGCGGAGTGTTAAGCCATGCCGGTTTACTGGCTGTGCAGTTTGCCAAGCCGGCAATGATCATACCGGGTCGTTGGAATGAGGGCCACGATGGTTCACGCTCTGTTGTGTATTGGGCAATCGAGTATGAGGAGGTTGAGCAGCAGGTTAGTGGTTATGTGGTCACGACGAGAAGGGATGTGCGAGAGAAGGAGGAGCGGATTCGCGAGGGCGATCTGGTTTTCTTTGATGCTGACTCTGGTTTGCTGCGGATTCTCGGGCAGGACAGGGATGTTCTATCCTTGCATGATGGTTTGCGACAATTAGCAGAGGTCGGAGAGCGTCTGGCTCGCGTTGTGAACGATTCAGAGCTTCTTCTGTTGCGCGGTCGGCGATTGCACGCCCTGCACCAAGTAGAGCGATTGCTGTCTCGGTTGGGGAGTGCGGTGCTTGCGCGGCACGCTGTGCAGCGGTTGCTATTGGAAAGTAGTGGATCGGGCGGAGGAAGTGCGGATGACCGGTCCAGGCTACTGGGAGCATTGTTGAACAACGATGTTGTGGCGAATGAAGCTGTCGAGTGTATAGGAGAGATTGCGGATGATTTGCGATCAAGGCATTGCGGGCAGGTGAAAGAGTCGCTGCGCATGATTCCATCGGCCTGTGATCCGTACGAAGTTCTTGCCTTGCGGTTGAAGGTGTGGTCATTGCTGCAGATGCTGCTGGAGCTGCTTGATGTTTTGCCCAATCAACAGATCTGGGATGTCGGCACTATACACAGGGATGGTGAGCGGGTCGATCAGGAGGCTGCCAAGCGTTTGCGTCAGATAAGGAATGCCACAGTATGCGAGTTGCCGAGTGAAACAGCGGGGCCAGGAGTGAGTTCACGGCTTCGGCATGCCATACGGCAGGTTGACAGGATTGACGCTGTATTAGGAGATACGGCTTCACACGGACAACTGCTGGAAGAAGTGCGGAGGCGGCTGACGAGTGAAGATAGTGACAGTGTGCACCGATACAGTAAAAGTCGAATCCTGACTTCGAAGGATGGCGGGCTGGAAATGCACGATCAGATGGGTTGGAAGGCGGCTAATCTGGCTGAGGTTTCACGTTTGGGTGCTTCGGGCTTGGTTCCTAATTGGTTTGTCGTGACGGACTATGCATTTAGAGAGATGCTGGACACTCCTGTGGATCGGCGAGTTGACGCTTTGGCCATTACCGGTATGACGGCACCAACACTGGGGGAGGCGATCAGCTTTGTTCTCTCAGATGAACACGTCACTGACTCGGTAAAATCCGCACGCATTGCTAACTTGTGGGAATCTGCGCACGTATCCAGGGAGATGACAGAGGAGCTTGCTGCTGCGTATGAGGCTTTGGGGTGGGGTAGCGATCGTGATATAGGGAGTGATGATTGCTCAAGCGGGTCAAGAGAGAGAGTATGGGGTGTGACCAAGCCCGAGGAGGATGGCTCGAATCCATTCGTAGCTGTTCGATCTTCGTCATTGGAGGAGGATACGGAGATTGCTGCTCGTGCAGGTGAGTTCGACACCTACTTGTTTATCAGCGGCATCGAGACTTTGCTGCGTCATTTGAGGCGTGCGTGGAGTGGTTTGTGGACGGAGCGTGCGATTCATAATCGGCGCATCATGGGGATTGACTTGAGTGAGGCCGGTGGGGGTGTTGTTGTCCAGAGGATTGCTTGGTCAAGGGTTGCGGGAGTGATGCAGACCATCAATCTTGCCGACGGTCGAATGCAGGAAATGGTAATCAACGCCGGTTTGGGTTTGGGCGAAGGAATCGTATCCGGCCGTGTTGCAGCGGATCAGATTCTGGTTGCCAAGGATATGGTGTCGGAGGATGCTCCTCTCCGTTTTCGTTATCTGACGGCTGACAAGCGAGAGCAGATTGTATTTGATAAGCGCAACGGGATTGGTACGGTTGCGGTCGAGACGTTGTACCATCAACGCTTGCGTCCGGCTCTGGAGTATGTGGAGTTGTGCGAGTTGGTTCGTCAAGTGAGGCAATTGGAATGCGCTTATGGTTATCCATTAGATGTGGAGTTTGGAATAGAGGGTACTTCTTTGCGTCTATTGCAGGTTCGGCCGGTTGCGGATTTCGGATCGGTTTTCAGGAAGACTATTGAGCATCTGCCGTTGACTTCAGGCAAATGAGTTCATTGCCGGAGTCTGTGAGCAAGGAGACGATGATATGATACGCCGGGAAGAGTCTCTGCAGTACCATGAGGGTGATCGACCGGGCAAGATAGAGTTGCGTTCGATCAAGCCATGCTTGACGCCCAGGGAGATGCGGTTGGCCTATCTTCCAGGTGCGGCCTATCCTTCGCAGGAGATAGTTACCGATCCACAGGCGGTTTTTCGGTATACGTCGCGGGGCAATCTGGTAGGTGTAATAAGTAATGGATCTGCCGTACCGGGTCTAGGTGATGTGGGTCCGCAGGCGGCCAAGCCCATGTTGGAGGGGATGGCGGTTCTGTTCAAGCGTTTGGCCGACATCGAGGTATTCGACTTGGAGTTGAGTGCCAGCGATCCGGATCGTTTTGTGGAGACAGTGCAGTTTCTGGAGCCAACGTTCGGAGGCATTAACCTGAAGGACCTCAAGGCTCCTGAGGGGCTGTTCATCTACGATCGATTACGGGAAAGTCTTAACATACCTGTTTTTCATGAGAACTTGCACAGTACGGCTGTGGTTGCCGCTGCGGCTTTGCTCAATGCATTGGAGTTGGTTGAAAAGCGAATGCAAGATGTGCGCGCAGTTATATGCGGTGCAGGCACGGTGGGTATTGGATGTGCACGCATGCTGCGCGTGTTGGGTGCAGACCCTTCACAGATACTGTTGTACGACGTGGACGGGCTGATTCATCGAGGGCGCAATGACCTCACTATTTATCAGCAGGAATTCGCTAGTTCGGAAAGGCTATACGGGCTGGAAGAGGGGCTAAAGGACGCAGACGTTTTCATTGGTGCTTCTGCGGGCGGTGTTCTTACGCAGGCGATGGTGCGTACGATGAACAGGTTTCCGATTGTCTTTGCTCTTGCCACTCCTGAACCGGAGATCAGTTATGCCGAGGCTCGTGCTAGTCGTCGAGACGTGATTGTGGCGACCAGTATGGGGCAAGATCCTAATGCGATTGTGGACTTATTGAGTTTTCCTTACATTTTCCGTGGTGCCCTTGATGTGCGGGCGACAAGCATAACAGATGGTATGCTACTGGCGGCCGCGAAGGCTTTGGCAGAATTGGCGCGGGAGGATGTGGTTGACGAGGTTGTACGGGCGTATGGCAATGAGCAGTTCAGTTTTGGTCCTGAGTACTTGCTTCCAAAGCCGGTGGATCCACGGATATTCGTAAGGGAGTCAGCGGCGGTGGCTCGGCAGGCAGTGGAGGAGGGTGTTGGGCGAGTGGCGCTCAACGTTGACGAATACGAGGAATCTTTGACTGTGCGTCTGGGGGCGGGGCAGGAGACGCTGCGGCGTTTGATACTGAAGGCCAAGCAGGCTCCGCTACGTGTTGTTTTTCCTGAAGGGACGAATGAGACGATTCTGCGGGCGTGCAGCATACTATCTGACGAAGGCATAGCGATTCCGATCCTGCTGGGTAGAGAGGCAGAGGTGCGGAAATCGATTGAGCGATTGGGTTTAGAATTAGGCGGTGTGCAGATTGTGGATCCGGCAAAAAGTGCCAAGACGGCACCGTATGGCGACAGCTACTTCGAGTTGCGGCAGCGACACGGTGTGACACGTGCATCTGCTGGAAAACGGGTACTTGAGCCGGAGTCTTTTGGTGCGATGATGCTGCACAGCTGCGATGCAGACATGATGATCACCGGAGCGGAGGCTCACTATTCGGAGTCATTGCGCACGATTCTGGAGATAGTTGGCACCGCCCCGGGTGTAAATCGGGTTTCAGGCCATTATATGGTATTATTGTCCAAGGCAATCTACTTCGTGGCCGACTGCGCGGTGAACATAGACCCGGGAGTCGAGGATTTGGCGGAGACAGCATTACAGGGTGCACGGCTCGTACGCTCGTTGGGTTTGGAGCCAAGAGTGGCGATGCTGTCGTTTTCGAACTTTGGAAGTGTGGATCATCCGTTCGCGCGGAAAGTGCGGCAGGCTACGGAACTCGTGAAGAAGCGGGCACCAGAGTTGGTCGTTGATGGCGAGATGCAGCTTACTGCTGCAGTGAACGGGCAAATGCGCAGTACGTATTTCCCGTTTTCGGAACTACATGAGGACGCTAATATTCTTATTTTCCCTGATTTGCAGTCAGGGAATTTGGCGCTGGATTTACTGGAATCGATGGGAGAAGCGGTCTTGGTTGGCCCGGTACTGATGGGTAGTCGACTTCCGGTGCATTTGGTCCAGTTCGGCAGCTCAGTGGAGCATGTGGTCAACCTGACGGCGATTGGCGTCGTACAGGCAGCGGCAAAGTAGGTTATTGCCTGATGAGGCGGACCAGTAGTGCAGTTGTGTGATCTGGGGAGCGTTTGTGCGATCAGTTGCTTGTATGGTAATTGCTGTGCTGGTTGGTGCATGTGATCAGCCGATGCGTCACGGACCGTTGTTCGTGAATGTTGCCGGAGACGTAGGTCTAGGCGGTGTAGAGAGCAATCGCGTCTCGTTTGCAGATTTCAACTCTGATGGTTTTCCTGATCTACTAGTGGGATGCCGGGATGTCTATCTGAATCATGCCGGGCAGGAGTATCGTGCCTACGATGGTCCTTTTATTGTGGACTGGCCCGGGCAGGGGCCACAGATGAGTGTCCAGATCGGAGATGTCAACGGTGACGGGTTCGAGGATCTGTTCCTTGGGCGGTATTACGATCATCCGGAGAGCGTGCCGGAAACTCAACAGCGGTGCAATGAGGTGTGGCTTGGAGATGGCACCGGGGGGTTTGTGCGAAAGGCGGAAAGCGGCATTGATGGAGCGGCATTGTGCCGGACGACTCAGGCTGCTTGCTTTGTAGATGTGAATCGTGATGGCAATTTGGATTTGTTTGTCGGCAACGCATATCGGCCGGGAGGTACGGAGTACGAGGCGTTCGCAGATCAGCTGTTTATGGGGCAAGGGGAAGGTACGTTTGCTGACGCCACTGACGAGGCGGGGCTCTCCGGGAGAGCAGAGGCCGGACATGCGGATAGCAGGCGACCAACATATGGTGCGACACACACTGATTGGAATAACGACGGATGGCAGGATCTGCTGGTGATGAGTTACGGTCGCCAAGCCAATAGGTTATGGAGAAACAATGGCGACGGAACGTTTTGCGATGTGGCGCCATGCATAGGGTTTGACGGTGACTCGGATCGCACCGGCGTTTATGACGATTCGATCAAGCAGTATTTTCGGGAGAGATACGGCGTTGAACGAGAGGATGAGTTGCCGTTTCGTTCACATGGAAACACATTTGATTGTGCTGTGGCTGACTATGACAACGATGGGGACATGGATTGTTTTCTCGCTGAAGTGACGCACTCTTGGGCTGGTTCGTCGTCAGATAAGTCTATGCTGTTGGTTAATACCGGAGCTGATGGTGGTTTCACGTTTAGCCGGTGTCCGGACGCGATCAGGCGGATTCACTCGTCGAAAAACTGGAACCAGGGCGATTTGCATGCCGGATGGCTGGACATCGACAATGATGGTCTCCTTGATTTGCTTATCGGGGAGAGCGACTATCCGAATAATCGCCTGCTGCTGTACAAGCAGATATCGGCAGGCGTATTCGAAGATTGGACAGAGTTAATAGGTGTCAATTGGCTAAATGCGAGCCAGCTTGCGTTGGGCGACTATGACCGTGACGGAGCCACTGATATTGTAGTGGCTACTAGTAATGTCCGATTGGCGGAGGAGGTCATCATTGTACACGATCTGTCCATTGGGTTACTCAGAAACGTTTGTGCAGAGAGAGAGGGCAATGGTTTTGTAAACATACGTTTGAGTGGACAAGCGATTGGGGCGCGAGTGATTGTGGAGTGCGGGGACGTTCGTCAGTTGCGTGAAGTGCGGGGAGGGTTGGGACATAGTGGGCATCATGACGACACCGATTGCCGGTTTGGGGTTGGCTCCGCGAAGATTGTTGACCGTGTGGAAATCCACTGGCCGGATCGTGAAAGAACGATTCAGTTGTTTCTTGGAGTGGGCGTAGACAGTTTCTACACTGTTGCCAAGGGAGATCGATTGCGGCGCTCTAGGTGATCTCGCGGGAGGAATGAGTATGGTTGCCAATGATGTTCGCAATAACGTGTCGAATCTCATCCATGGAGAACGGCTTTGCGATAATGGGGAAGTCAAGATCTGGTTCAAGCATTTCCCTTGTATCGTCAGCGTTTTCCGTGATGATGACGGTTGGCGGCAATATGTTTTCGGCTGATAAGGTTTCAAGGAACTGGTTGGCCGTCATGTCGGGCAGGGCAGCACTCATTACCAAGGCATCGATTCGTTCTGTGTTGCACAGCTCGATACAAGCTGTTGCTGTAGAGGCTTGCTTTACGCGATAGCCATCATCTCTCATCGTAGTTGCCAGAAAGGATCTTTCGAAGTTGTTCGAGTCGACGATCAATACAGTTGATCCCGCCGGAGGTGCTGTTCGGTTCTGATCCGATCCAGTTCGTGCCGCCTCGTCTTCACAAGGCAAGTACACCGTGAAAGTTGTTCCGTGTCCGGGTGTCGAGTCAACCTCAATCCACCCATCGTGGTCTTCTACAATGCGAGACACAATCGCCAGACCCAGGCCGGTCCTCGCTTGGTTTGCCTTGGTTGTGTACAACGGTTCGAAGATATGATCCTTTACCTCGGAAGTCATGCCGACTCCATTGTCAGCAACGCGCAGTCTTGCGTAGTGCCTGTAGGGGGATCTGGTGGCTGATGGCGTGCATTGCTGCATGGAATCCCACATATCAAGCGTGATGCGCACCTGTCCTCCAGCGGGAACTGCGTCTCGGGCATTGGCCACCAGATTCATGAGCACTTGCTGGATTTGTGTGGGATCGGCAAGAATGTATAGGGGGGCGTTGGATATTTCCCAAACCTGGACTACTGTCACTCCGATCAAGTGGCTAAGTAGTCTGGAGGCGGCTTGGCACACCTCTCCCAGAGACACTATTCTCTTCTCGGTGGAACTGCGATGAATGACGGCTTGGAGGGCCTTGGTCATTCCGATAGCCTGTTGGACTGCTTGCTCAGCCACATCTAGGTTGTGCAGAGAAGGTGAGTCAGAGCTTGTTTTGGAACGTACGAGTTCGATGTTCCTGAGTATGAGCGCAACGAGGCCGCTGAAATCATGCGCGATTCCGGCGGCCAGGATTCCAAGAGTGTCCATTTTGTCGGAGCGACGGAGTGCCTCCTCGGCCTGTTTGCGTTCGGTGATGTCGGTTGAGATTCCACAGATGGCGTAGATCTTGCCAGCTGCGTCGAATAGGGGGCTGCTCGTGGACAAGTAGATATGAGGGCCATCGGCCTGTGTTACGATCTCCTCAGTGGACACTGGGGCCTGAGCAGCAATGACGTCACGTATGTGAGCATGGAACAGCTCAGCCTCTTCAGTTGCGAAGATGTCGTACGCTGTCTTTCCGACGATCTTTGAACGATCGACACCGACTATCGCCTCAAACTTTCGGTTGACCAGAAGGTACCTTCCCTCAACATCCTTCAGGTAGATGATGACGTTAGTGTTATCTGCGATGGACTGTAGTTGGTACTGGTAAAATCGCAGTGATTGCTCGTATTTCCTTCGCCGTAAGCTTAACGATAGGCTTAATACAAATGCCAGAACGGCTAAAGCGATCAGCGGAATCAAGTAGAGAGGGTTGCTGTAGAAGGGCTGTGGAACGGTGAAGGTCAGCGACTGTCCATTTGCATCATAGTCTCCGAAGATTCCCTTCGCCTGGACTTCGAACAGGTGTTCGGATCCGTTCAGATCGTTCAGTGTCGCTCTGCGGTCCGCGCTCCAGGCGGACCAGGATTGCCCGTCAATCCGATACCTCGTTTCTATTAGCTCGGATGGTACAGTTCCTCTAAAGGAATACGGTTGCCATCTTAGCTGAGCGAATCTGTAATCAAGAATCGCTGGTTCCAGATAGATTTGCGGTCCAGGAAGATCTGCCTCCTCCAGGTTGAGGACCATCGTTCCTCCACCGCTGCTGCCGGCGTACACTCGGATGCCATCTGACACGATTGGCCACAATGTCGGGTATTCGAGGCCCAAGTCCGCGCCGAAATTGGCAAATACGCCATTGTTGTAGCAACTCAATCCTTCGGTGGTGGAGATCCATAAGTTTCCATCATTGTCGACCTCAAGATCCTGTGTACTATTGGAAACGAGGCCATCTGCTTCAGTGTAGTAAGTGGGTTTGTCATCAGACCCGATGTGGCAAAGTCCGCCCTTTTGGTCTGCAAGCCAAACCCCCTCTTTACCGTCCGCTGCTAGGCTGAATGCTCGACAGTACTTCAAGCCGTCTTGGGGAGTCCAGTGTTTCCATTTGCCGTCAAGGTATCTGCTCACTCCCTTCAACGTGCCAAACCAAAGGGCTCCGTCTCTTGTTTCTGCAAAGGAGTACACACGTCCGTGCAGCAAACCTGTCTTGGCATTCCATACAGTGAACGTGTCCTGCTCCAGCACACAGGCACCGATGTCGTCACGGATGGAGTTGACGGTGATGTTGATATGTCGAGATAGTCCCAGAAGCCAAACACGGTCATGGCTGTCGCCGCAAACCTTGTGGTAATAGGCGTCGGGCAAGCCATCATCCTCATCATAGTGTCTCCACTGCAGTCCCTCTCTGCAATAAGCTCCTTTGAAACCGGATCCACTGGTGACCCAAATCCTTCCGGAGCCATCGCAGTGAAGACCAGTTACTATGCCCAGTGGCGTGCCGTCGATGTCGTTCAATTCTTCCAGGCGACCGTCCGGATACCGGATGTCTATTCCATCTGCAGTGGCTATCCACACAGATCCATCCGACAACGGTAGGATTTCGTTTATCCAGTTCTTCCTGCTGGGAAAAGGATGCTGCCAGTAGGTCCAGCGATTCGAGCTGTCGCGGTAAACCAGAATGCCCCGTCTTGTGCCTGCCCAAAGGTTGCCATTGGAGGCAAAGTGCAAACAACTGGCGTGGCGCAATTCTGACGGCGGTGAGACAAGTACTTGCCAAGCGTTCTCTTTGAAAAGGCGAACGATATTCGATTCGTAGACGGCGATTCGAGTGTTTCGGGGACCGGAAGCGATCGCCCGCACACGCTCGCTTGTATCCGTCTGCATCAAAGTTGGCTTGCCTGTAGATTGCCAAAGCCAAGTCAATTGGTTGGAAAATGGTCCCGCAACGTTGGCTATCCCGTTACCGGATCTGTCCGTAGTAATGTTGATTACTTCGAGAGGCAGTATGCTAGCCGGAATCCATAGCTTCCACGTGCCCTCGCTCCAGAAGTACAATCCGGATACGGTATTCAGCCATGTTCGTCCGTCGGCTGTGCTAAACAGATTGTGGTCGCATCTTCCGTAACTGATGGCCGGAAGTCGGCTGGGGGTGGGAAAGGACCGCAACTCACCCTGGTTGTACTGGAACAGCTCAAGATCTTCGCTGCTGCTGCGCCATCCCGTGACGAGAAACGTATCGTTGAATCTTGCCACAGTTCGGATATTGAAAACTCTCGGTGCATCGGCGACATCGACATTGAAGAAGCCGGAAGTGCCTCCTCTGTATAGTCGGCCACCAACCACGGCCATGATCTGGTGGTCTGTGCCTGTGACAACGGAGTCTACTGGAGCTTCAGGGACACCTTTGTCATTGCGAATCCAATGCCATCTGAATTCGTCGAAGTAGCAAAGACCCAGACTAGTTCCGGCCCACATTATTCCATCATCTGTCTCGATTATGTGTGTGATTTGGTTCGAGCACAGTCCATGCTCGATACCGTAGCGAGTCCAACGCCATTGGTCTTGAAAACCGGGCCGGCTCTCGGCATGAAGAGAGGGCAAGTGCATGCACATGAAAACAAACAGCATCGTGAATGCTCGAACCACGTCTACAATGCGCATTGCTGGCTTGTCAGAGTTGCTCGCCGATTGTGTTAGCTGCCTGGCCATGAACCACTGCCTTCCGTTACAGAGAATAACGTAAAGGTCGGTGCATTTCCCGAGTTTTCGCCGGTGTGGACCGGTGACCGCAGACGCAAACTTCCAGGGCCTTCCTCTTGCCTTGATGGAATTCGTTTCGTCCATCGGCGCAACGCCGCCGCGCGGCACCAAGTCCGAGAGGATGGGGGGGCCAGGATGGTTGCGCGGAATACGCCTCAGGTTGGGTGGATGCGGCGATGAGATATTTGCTTGGCGGCGGCCTCCGCTGTGTTGAAGAGCAAAATGGCCACTGTCACCGGACCAACTCCACCTGGAACAGGCGTGATTACCGATGCTCGTTCGCTCACCTCGTCGAAACATACATCGCCGACTACTTTCATCGCTCCAGGCTCGCCAGTTGGATCAGGCACAGAGTTGATGCCCACATCGATGACTACAGAGCCTGGCTTGACGTGTTCGGCTTTGATCAATCCTGCGACACCAGCCGCCGCGATCAGGATGTCCGCCTGGGATGTGTGCATTGCCAGATTCGGCGTGTACTTATTGCACGTTGTGACTGTTGCCTTCTCTCCCATTAGGGCCAGAGCTGTTGGTTTTCCGACGATGTTCCCTTGTCCAACAACGACTGCATTCTTTCCCTTGAGAGTGACGCCGGCTTCTTTCAGCACGGCCATCACCGCCAGCGCTGTGCAGGGGGCTATGATCGGCGTACCGTAGAACATCAACCCGATATTGGCTGGGTTAACTCCCTCAACATCCTTGTATGGATCGATGGCATACTGGGCTGCTGGCGTGTCGAGGTGTTCAGGCATGGGGAGGTTTAGGAGTATTCCAGTCACGTCCGGATCAACGCTTAATTGGTGGATATACTCCTGTACATGCGTGTCGGTGGCTGTCTTGTCGAGCGTGTGAAGCTTGTAGTCTATTCCCATCTTGCGACAACGCGCCTCCTGGGAACGAGCGAATATCAGTCCCGCTTCAGGGTCGCCAACTATAAGCGTATCGAGACGCAGCTGCAGCCCCTTTGCGCGGAGCTGCTCTACTCGGGCCTTCGTATCTTCTCTTATCCGCCGTGCCAGATCGCTTCCGTTGATGATTCGTGCGGCCATGCTTGTTGTGTCCGATTCTCGTGTGGCAGTTTGCTAGTTCATGAGCCGTTTGAGGGGCTCAATGACGGTTGTCTCAACTGTCTGGTGATACCCTGGATGGTTCCAGACGTATACAGCCGAACCGATCAATCCAACCAAGCTGACAACTATGAGGATGATCTTGATTCGGCGGATCCCCCGGTCAAACCGTTTGGCCAGTATGGGATCGCCAGTCAAGATCGTCAAGAACCTCACGCGCGCTGCAATGCTGGAATGTCTCCAGGACTTTTCCGCAACCGGAATGCAGTTGAGGACGGCCACCTTGCGTAGTGAACCGATGAAAGTCCTTGCTCCTTTTGCACAAAGACCTTTACCGTCAGCGGAGTCATGAACAGAGCAAGGTAGTCCGCATCCGTCGGCAAGGTTCGGCGGTGAAGCACATTTCGCGCCATAAACATCGGCTTGATGCTCGAATCGCCGAGAGATCCAGCCGAACGCCAGCAGCCAAAAGGGAAGAACTGAGGCTATGCCTATGACCTCAATCGTCGAAGGAGCAAGCTTCCAATTAGCGCAAGCAGGAGTGTTCATTACCGTCAAAAACTCCATCACACCGGACGCTAATAGCATGCTGGCAATAGTAAAGACTAAGAAGAACTGGATGTGGCGATGTCGAACATGGCCTGCTTCATGGCCGAAGACTGCCTCCACCTCGTCGGTTGTCATTGTGTCGAGCAGCGTATCGGACAGCAGTACGTAGCGAATCCGGGGAAATAAGCCCATCACAGCTGCATTAACCATGAGACCATCAGTGTGCCAGACGAGTATGTCAGCCACGCGTAGCCCGATGCGATCACACAACGCGAGGAGTCTGTCACGAAGCGGACCGTCTGGCAAAGTTGTCGTTGACCACAGTCTGCAGAGCATCAGTGGCGATAGAACAAATAGCAGAACAGCAATTGCTGTCAGGATTAGTTCGGCTGCCCAAGGAAAGTGCAGGGCTCGCGAAAGCTGTTGCTGGTACTTCTGGGTGGAAAAATAGGCGATTACGACAATGGTCAGTGGTACGGCAACGATCAGCACTTGGTGTCTGATGTTAAATGAGAGGTGGTTTCGCCTGGTCCATTTGCTCACGCCGAGTTCGGAACCGCGTATTGCCTTTTCAGCCGGGAACAAGATCCACCATAGTAGTGTTAAACCCAAGAAATAGGGCAGGAGCAGCGAGAGTTCGGCGATTCCTGGGACAATGGTCAGAAAGCCCACGGACTCCAGCACGTGTGGGTAGGAAGTCAGAAAGAGATCACCGGCTACACTGCCGAGCAAGCCCAGACGCAGCAACAGCAGTGCGCGATGGTAAAGAGAAATCGCTTTCCCGGTGGCCAAATCGTGTCGCGATAGAACACGCAGTGTTCGCTTGTTGAGCCAGATGGCCACCACGGCGATGGCAAGAGGCTTGCCCCACGCAAAAGCAACCGCCCCCGCGGTGCTATGAATGAACAATCCCTCCTCAAGGGCTATGCCGGCAGAATTGCCTGGCCCTGTTGGCCACATCAAGAGGAGTGCAAAGGAAATGACGATCTGTAAGTGCATACAATCAGTTAGCTTGAGTCAGTATAGATTTCGCAGATACGGATTGAGTGATGCAGGCATTCCTTGGTGGGTTTGCTTGCTCATCTCCTTCACAGGGCAATCCGAACGACTGGAGCTTATTCTGTGGTTTTGCCGGTGATGTACAAGCGTGCAGCCCGACGTTTCTTTTGAAGTGAGTGGAGCTGCCCGAGGAAGCGGACGCGGCCATGGGCTCACCCGTTGATTCGCTGGGCAGATGAAGAAGCTTTGCACGATCGGCAGCTAGCCCCAAAGGTGGAGAGAGGTCAGTCTGCAGTCCCGGCCTTTGCGGCCTTCTTCTGCCCGCTGTTGGATTGCTCAACCATGGCAGCAAGAACTCTCACTTGGGAGGCAAGCTGCGAGGCGGGTTCTTTTTCCGTCTCGGTTTTTTGCCCGGCGGCGCTAGTGCGCGGTTGGGACGATCGAGTGGCGTTTATCAGAGATTTGACCTCATCCACTGCGCTTCTGTTCGTGCTCAACGTCCGTTCAAGATCGTGAACCTTCTGAAGCACGCTGTGGTTGCCCTTGCCGGCGTTGTGGTCGCTTCCACCATCTTTGCTTCCTGCCCTTTCGGCTCTTCCTACAAGGCATTCCGCTCGCCGCTCCAGCTTATCGAAGACCTCTCGCAATGCCACCGACAGCCTTCCTGTACGCGCCGACTGCTCCGCCAGTTTGACAATGGCTTCCTTCGTGGAACTCTTGCTTGTTTCAGCCATGTCGACTACTTCCCGCACTTCGTCACGGGTGGCTTTAGTTTCGCCTAGCAACCGACGGACAAGCACGGCCAATCGCTGCAGTTGCTCCATCTGTGGAGAAATGTGCGATTCCTTAATGCGCAGTTGCTCAATGAGAGATCGCAATTGCGTGTCCAGCTGTTTGGCTTGGCAAATCGTCGAATTAAGGTCCTGCTGAGTCGTTGCGGCGAATGATGACTGGTATGAGTTGCCGTGAAACGCAGGATTGAATTCGGAGAACTGGGAGCGCACTTCGTTAGCCGAAGTGAGGTGCGCTGGCCCGTCCGACTGCCGCCTTCCGTAGGGCGAGTAAAGTCCCGGATCCTGTGCGTTGAGGGGAAGCTGTACTCCGCCGCATGCTGCGACCTTGGGCGAGGCGAACTCAGGACCGCCTTGCTGGACGGTCATCATTTGTCGTATGACGTGTCGTACGAACGCTGCGTCGATGGATTTCTGGTCTGCAGCGTACGCGCTTAGGAGTGCATTGTCGCATACGGTATTAACCAATCTAGGAATACCTTGAGAGTATTCGAAGATGACATCAATTGCGTCGCTGTTTAGAATGCGGGTCGGGTATGAGGCGCCGGCGACGCTCAACCTGTGTCGAATATATCCCTCAGTTTGCTCTCTCGTGAGGGCACTCAGATGAAAACTGCGGAAGATTCGCTGGCGAAGCTGTCTCATATCGTTGGCTTCGAATCGTTGCTGCAATTCCGGTTGGCCGACGATTACGATTTGCAGTAGCTTGGCGTCGTCTGCTTCCAGGTTGCCGATCATACGGATCTGCTCGAATGCCTGCTGAGACAACGCTTGTGCTTCATCGAGCATCAGCACAACCGGTTTGTTGGATGCAAAGCTGGTCAGTAGAAAATCCTGAAGAGCGTGGATAAGGTCGGCATTTGACGAACCATTGTCGAAGTCAATGCCGAATTCCGAGCAAACGCACTGCAGAAGTTCGTTGGCAGTCACTTGTGTGTTGTTGATGCTGGCAAACTCAATACTCTCGCCGAAATGGCGAAGCATCAGTCTGGTGACAAGTGTTTTGCCCGCACCGACTTCGCCGGTGAGTAGTACGAATCCCTTGCCTTCGCCAATGGCATAGATCAGCGACGCCAGCGCTTCCTCGTGATCCGGAGTCGAGAAGAAGAAGCGTGGATCCGGCGTGTTGTTGAACGGCAGTTCGCGAAGTCCGAAGAATGAGGCGTACATAGTCGTTCCTTGGCCCCGTCGGGACATAACTTTCGTTCTCGGACGTGGCTATTTTGCACGCCCACCGCTTCGAATATCGGTCGTGGTATGGCCCCCCTTGAGATAGCACTTTAATTACCATGTGCGTTCCTCCTCTCCACCGCCTGTTATTACCGGCAACGTCCGAAAATATCATGTCTTGCGGAATATTCGTGGATTGATTCAGAGGCACCGTTTTTCACCCGATAAAACGCATCGGAGGACCGATAGTCTACGCCCTGAACGGCTACGTTCGTGCCGGGCGAGTTCGGCCTCGAGCCCGGTCGTTCGTTGGGACGCTATGAAGTGTGAGCACGACCGGGGCAATAGTGAGTAGCTCATTGATGCTGCTATCGGAGACAAGGAACGTGAAACCCGCTCGCATAATCTCCATCGTTGCCTTCTGTATCGCTGTCTGTGTTTGCACTGGCTGTCAATCCTCTCACAAGGATATAGTTGCTTTTCTCAAGGCCCACGAACATGAAGTTTCCGCGATCGAGTATCGTTTGGGAATTCCAGATGAAGTGACGATCTCTTCGCCTCGCATTCTCGAAATAGATAGGGTCACTCAGAAGGTGCGACCGGACGGTAAGATCGCTTTGAGATTGCTGGGCCCGGTCAAGGTCGTGGGGCTGACTGAGAAGGAGGTCGCTGCGAAGCTTACGCGGTTGCTCGAGCCATACTACGAAGACCCGAAGGTCCAGGTCAGAGTGACTGGATACAACTCAAAAGTTATCTACCTCGCTGGCCAGGTTTCCACATCCAACGGAAGAGGTGCAAGCCGTGGGGTAGCGGAGGGGTGGAGCTCTCGCCCGTATACCGGAAGAGATACTGTATTAGACGTGCTGGCGCAGGAGAGTATGTCTTTCATCGCTTGGAGATCTCAGGTGCGGATAATCCGCTGTAGCCCTGATGAATCAAAAAGGCATGAGATAGTGGTTGATGTTGACAAGATGATTGCCACTGGTGACACCAGCCGGAATGTTCTTCTGCAACCAAACGATATCGTATTCGTGCCTCCAACACCGTTGGGATGGCTTGGGCTGAGGGTGCAAGAGATCTTGTTCCCGCTGCAACCTGTAATCCAAGCCTATACGACACCTGCTTCCGTTATGGATGCACATGATCGATACGAGGAAGATGATTGATTGGACCCGAGTTTCGAGCGCCGCCGTGTGGACGCTCGCTGCAAAATGTGTGTGTAACGAGTTGCTCGTCGGCATGATGGATTACGCCGACCGGCCGAATCTTTAGTTTTACAGTAGGCAAATGCCGCCTTCACGAGGGCTTGTTATGGGGCGAATCGCAGAAGCGCTCAGAAAAGCGGAACAGGAACGTCAACAGAGACTAACGCAGTCGGGACGAGAGGCCGGCGCTGCCGTGGCCGATCCACCCAATCTGGATGACGACTACGCTCCCTCTACCTCAGAGTATGTACCCGTGGATGCTCCACAGGGGCCGGTTGCCATCAGTGATGGAGTGCACGAGTCCGTCGTGCCTTACTACGATCGCTCGTCGATTATCGCTGAGCAATACCGTTCGTTGCGAACACGGTTGCTGACTCAGAACCCACAAAACGATCATCGCGTTCTGGCTGTGACCAGCGCTATCCCACGTGAGGGCAAGAGCGTAACCACCGTGAATCTCGGAATGATCATGTCGGAGATTCGCCATTTCAAAATCCTGTGCGTCGATTGTGACTTCCGCCGCAGCAGACTTGCCAAACTTCTCAATGCCGAAAACGGGCCAGGATTGGCTGACCTCTTGCGCGGCGATGCATCGTATGAGGAGGTCGTGCAACCTACGGTAATTCCAAACCTCTACTTCGTTGCTGCAGGAGAGACCAGTGGCCGCAGCGCAGCCGAACTGCTTGCCTCTCAGGCGACCAGCTCTATAGTCCGTCGCTTTCAGACGGAATTCCACTATACGATTCTTGACACGCCGCCGGCAACGACCGTGACCGATGTGGGAATCATAGGGCAAATGTGCAACGGTGTGATAATGATCGTGCGCCTCAACTTCACTCCTGAGCATGTGGCTCGGCGTGCTGTGCGACTTCTCCGAGTGAACAAGGTGCCTATCATGGGGTGTCTGCTCATCGGGCACGATGAACGCGCGACGAGCTATGGCGGCTCGTACAACTACTATCGCTACTACAGCACACGTGAATCGGACTCCAAGCGTTAGTTTGTGTGCCTGCTCTTTCGAGGGGGAGACTCTCCGTTGTTGCGAGACCGCCTGATTGTTTGCATCGCCAGTAGTTGGGAACTGGACCCAACAAGCAAGCATCATCTGATGCGCATCCTTTCCCGTAACAATGACATCGTTTGGGTGAACTACCATGGCTCTCGCACGCCACGGTTGTCCACCGGAGACGCTCGGTGGGTCGTCAACGCGCTCAGACGTGTGGGTGCGGGGGTGCAGCCCGTTAACGATCGGATGGTGCAGGTGACACCTCTGGTGGCTCCTGGGGTTGGCAATCTTTGCACTGCCATTAACCGTTTGCTCCTCGTTCGCCGGATACGCTCCGTTTTGAAGGAACACCGCAAACCGGGGCAAAAAGTACAGGTTTGGAGTTTCGCTCCGGACGTTGATTATCTGGCCGGAACGTTGGGAGAAGAGGTCTTTGTTTACTATTGCGTTGATGAGTTCTCGGGGTTCAAAGGATTCGACAGCAAGGCCATAGTGCGTGCAGAGTCAAGGCTTATGTCGGTGGCTGACGTAGTATTTGCCAGCTCGATGCAGCTGTACAATACACGCAAGGATTGTCATCCGAATATCCACATGGTCAGGCACGGTGTCGATCACGATCACTTTGCAAAAGCCGTCATTCAGAAAATGCCCATACCGGATTCGATTGCACATATATCAAAGCCTATCGCTGGCTTTGTGGGATTGGTGCAGCATTGGTTTGACATTGAGTTGATGCGCCGAGTCGCTCTGAGATTGCCTGATGTGTCGTTTGTTGTCGTTGGAGAGTGCCAAGCCGATGTGTCGGCACTCAATTCCTTGAGCAACTTCCACTTCGTAGGTCGACAGCCGTACGCTGATCTGCCCGCTTACAACGCTGCCTTTGATGTGGGGTTGATTCCATTTGTGCGATCGGCAATGACGGAAAACGTTAACCCGATCAAGCTGCGAGAGTACTTGGCTGCTGGCTTACCCGTTGTTTCAACCGCGCTTCCTGAAGTGACCCATTTCGTTCCCGATGTGACGCTGGCAAATGATCCGGAAAGCTTTGCCGCTGCCTGTCGTGCCTCGATCAACAGTTTGACGCCGCAAGCACGCCAAATGCGAAGCTTGTCTGTTGCCGATCAATCCTGGGAAGCTGTCACCGAACGAGTGTCGCAGTTGGTCATGCAGGCCGTGAGACGCCGAAACACTCGCGCAGTCGATACGGAGCCCTTACGTATCTCAGGTGATCAACCAGCGTCTGCATGTTGATCGAAGCGTCTCTCGCACCCTCTACTTGGGGCCCTCCAGCAAATCAATCAGCCCCGCAATATCCTCGGCATCCACAACCTGTGATAGGTCGAAATCGAACTTGCATATACAGACTTCATCACCGGGAATGCCACTAGCCGCCCCCAGACAACGCTGGAACTCGGCAAAATCCGCTAGATCCACGTCACCGTCAGGTTCTACGTCTCCCGTGGGACCGAAAGTCTCATCAGCACCCATATCGAGGCGACATCCCTGCAGGCGAAGATCGCCATCGATGTCCTTCCCATCGCCGGTAATAAGGAAATCGGGGTCTCCAGCATCGATACAAGGGGAATCAAAAACGAGGTGGTAGTTGCCAGCAGGTCCGGAGCTGTCGACGAACCGCGGATCCGAAGCGATGTTGCCATCTCCCCACGTGAGTGTTGAATCGATGCTTACTTCAACCGCAAGCTCACCACCTTCAACATCGCTGTAGTAGACATCAGCCTCCGAACCTACATCCCATGTGTCAACCAAAAGCTCGGGGCCGAAGACGGCGTTGTCGCCCCAGAGGATACTGTTCTCAACCGTCAACATTCCATCGAATGCGGCAATCGCTCCGCCGAAGCCAATCATGTCGTTCGTGGAATTACCGGAAATCGTCGTACTGTAAACATCAACAGTTGCTTCTGCGACGTACATTCCGCCGCCATCTAACTCGGCGATGTTGTGGAGGATCATTGTATTACCAATGACAAGTTCTCCAACATACGCTAGCACACCTGCTCCGCATTGCGCCTCATTCTGTAGAATCATGCATCTTCTTACGTTCCCATCCGTTTCTTCAGAGAGCAAGCCGCCGCCGCTGCCTTGATCTGTTTTGTTCTTCACTATAGTACAGTCAGTGATGTTGAGAGAGCCAACGAACACTTGCACTCCGCCGCCTCCGTTACTTAGCGAACCGGGATAGCCATTGGCGCAGTTCTCACTGATCGTGCTGTCCCTAACCGTAAGATCCCCGAATTGGCAACTGATTCCACCGCCTCCATACCAATCGCTGCTTGCAACGGAGTTGCTCGTGATTCCGCAAGTGCTTACCGTTACGGTGGCGTTCATCGCACTGATTCCTCCGCCATAGCACTGAGTAGCAGTGGCGACGTTGTCTCTTACAGTGCAGTCATCAATCGTTAACTCACCATCATCTATGTAAATGCCACCACCCGCGCTGATTTGGCACCCTGCGGATCCCGCAACATTACCACTTACTTCCCCACCAGCCACAGCGACATCTATTCCGCTGCCACCGATGCCGCCGCCGTATGGGTATTCTCCATCGGCCGTGTTGCCAGTTATAATGCAGTTGAGAAACGTCGGTACAGCTGGCGCGCCGAAGCCCATACATGATACTCCTCCACCCGTTGATAACGCGGTGTTGCCGGATATCGTGCAGGATTCTACTGAGGGGCTGCCATTCCAGAATCGCATACCGCCCCCCTCTTCAGCCGTATTTGCCGTCACCGTACAGTATCGAATCGTTGGGCTCCCGTTGGCCGCCGCTATTCCACCCCCTGCAAATGCCTCGCCATTACGGATTGTGAATCCCTCAAGCGTAGTATCAGTAGTTGCGTTCAGATCGAATGTCACTACCGAACCGTTGGTGTTCCCATCTATTATTGTGGCGGCTACAACTGACGGATCAGTGGGATCACTGCTGCGCAGCGTGATGTCCAATGCCGGAATAATGATGTTTTCCACATATGCTCCGGCCGGAGACCCGGACGATGGCATAACCACGATCGTATCTTCAGGCTGAGCGGCAGTGAGAGCCTCTTGTATTGTTAAGTAGTCACCGCCTCCGCTCCAGTCGACAAACAGCGTGCCGGCTTGAGTGATAGACGCACCCGCGCAGAACATGGTGGCAGCACAAACCGTAATGATGTATTTGCATCGCATGGTACCCTCTCCATTCTTCGAATTGCATGAGTTGACTGGGCCGACTCCGGGCCGGTAAGGCCAGAAGGAACGACGTTGATGCCATTGTAACAGATGCGAGAGACTATCTTCAACCTCCTTATATGCCTGTGGTTGACCTCCCCGACATGCCACAATATGTTCAATGTCAGAAGAAAAACAGGGAGCCAACGCTGGTCATGAAGGAGTCCTGAGATCGATCATGTGGGCTGTTCTTAATGGTACGATCATCAATGCTGTTGCTGTCGCGGTCGGTTGCCTGCTCGGGCTGTCTGCTGCGCGCGGCTTGCCCCAACGCATCCAACGGACTGTGCTTGATGTGCTTGGCCTTGTCACCATAACTCTAGGAATCGACGCAGCTGTCCTCCGTTTCTCCGACGTGATCGCTGCCTATCGTCCTGCAGGACACGAAGGGAGAACCTACGGCGCTACACTGGGATTGCTGCTGATAGTCTGTCTTGTCCTGGGGGCGATCATAGGAGCAACGCTCAGACTGCACGAACGACTGGAGAATCTCGGCGATGTTATCCGCCGCCGGTTCGGACATGCGCACGATCTGCGATTCACTGATGGCTTTCTCACGGCCAGTGTTGTCTTCTGTGTTGGACCACTCACTCTGCTTGGCTGTCTAAAGAATGGTGTTGAAGGTGATCCGAGCTACTTGTACATCAAGTCTATGTTGGATTGCTTCTGTGCAATGGCCTTGGCTGCAGGAATGGGGATCGGCGTTGCGTGCAGCATCGTGACTGTGCTCGTGGTTCAGGGGGGATTGTCCGTCGCGTTCTATTGCTCCGCTGATAGCCTGCCCGATTTGTCGATTCAGATGATGACGGTGATTGGAGGAGTGATATTGTTGGGAACCGCCCTGATGCTCCTTGAACTCAAGCGAATCGCAGTAACCAATCTTTTGCCCGGGCTCCTGTTGGCTCCTCTGTTGATCTGGGCGATTGAATGGGTTTCCCCTGGATTGCTTATAACTCAATGACCGGGCGCGTCGGGCTATTGTTATGAACACTGATCAACAGAAGCTTGCTCGAGAGTTCGTTTCTGATTTCCTGAATAACACGACTTTGCCGACTTGCGACAACGAGGGCTGTCCCTACTTGCGGGGCATGACTGCACGCAGTGAAGGTTTTCAGGTTGACGGTATGATGTCAGAGGCCGTCTACCGGGCTTTGTTGGACAAGGGCTTTCGCAGGAGCGGTCGGGTGTTCTACCATCCCATCTGTCGAGAATGCGACGCCTGCATGCCTCTGCGTGTGCCCGTTCGGGCGTTCTCGCAAACAAAATCCATGCGGAGAGTGTGGCGCAAGAATGCAGATATTTCCGTCAGGTTCGGAGATTATGAACCTGATGATGAGAAACACGGCATCTACGTTCGCTATCTTGATGCAAAGCACGATAGAACCATGTCCTCCACTTTCGAGACGTTTACTGCGTTTCTCTATGATTCACCAGTCGATACGAGAGAGGTTTGTTACGAGGTTGACGGCAAACTTGTCGGTGTGTCCATTCTGGACTTCCTTCCCGGTGCTTTGAGCAGCGTTTACATGTTCTTTGATCCCGACTATGCCGATCGAAGTCTTGGGACCTTTTCCATCCTCTGGGAAATCGAATATTGCCGTTTGAACGGCTTAGCGTACTATTATCTTGGATACTACGTGCCTGGGTCCAAAACTATGGCCTACAAAGCACGATTCGGACCGGCGGAGGTTCTCTGCTCCGACGGTGTTTGGAATACCCTTGCGGCTCAGGAGGAGTAGTGCCCGGTAATCATAGAGATGCACTTGGGTTGGCCGATCGCGAGTTCCACCGCATACTGCTTGTTAAGCCAAGCTCGTTGGGGGATATTATTCACTCGTTGCCCGTATTGAGCGGGCTGCGTTTTCGCTATCCGAATGCGCACATCTCTTGGTTGGTGGCCAGACCGTTTGCCTCCCTTATTGACTCTCATCCGGCACTGAATGAAATCGTCGTCTTTGATCGCAAAAGGTTCGGCAGCCTCGGACGCAATCTCGGTGTGACCGGCGACTTTCTCCGTTTTCTCAAAGAACTGCGTGCCCGGTCCTTTGATCTCACTATTGACCTGCAAGGACTCTTTCGTAGCGGCTTCTTTGCCCAGGCATCTGGCGCGCCGGTCAGGATCGGATTCGCAGATGCGCGGGAGTTTGCCTCCGCCTTCTACACTCACAAAATCCCTTCCGCGCCCACGGATACCCACGCCGTTGATCGCAACTACGCGATAGCCCCTTTGCTTGGCTTCACGGATCATCCCATTAAGACCGACCTTGCTATTACCGATTCCGAGGACCAGACCGCCAAGGAGATCCTTTACCAAGCCGGGTGCAACCCTCAGCAGCGTTGGGCTGCAATCATGCCGGGGGCCCGGTGGGAGACCAAGAGATGGCCTCCATCGCGGTTTGCAGCTCTCACAGGACCTCTTGCAGACCAGTTTGGTCTGCAATCAGTGCTCCTTGGTGCTCCAGACGAAAAAGAGCTCTGCGACGAAATCACTGGCCAAGCTGGGCGATCCGTGGTCAATCTGGCTGGCCAGACCTCCATCCGCGAACTTGCGGCGATAATCCAACGGACTTCCCTTGCTATCTGTCACGATTCCGGCCCCATGCATATAGCCGCTGCTCTGGGGCGTCCCCTCATTTGCATAGTTGGCCCAACAAACCCCATGCGCACGGGACCCTATCAATTACCCCAGGCAGTTCTCAGACGCGAAAACCTCGCCTGCTCCCCGTGCCTGCTTCGTCGGATGGGCCAGTGCACCCACCAACACGCCTGTATGCAGGAGATAAGCGTAACTCATCTCCTGGATAGGGTGAAATCAGTTCTGCGCCACGAGTGATGCTGGCGCGGCGATCTTCTTGCAGCTTGGCGTCTTTTCGACAATCCGTATCAAACGAACATTGCCATAGCCATCAAAGCGTTGTAAGTCCACGCATGGCGTCACCCCCCGGAATCTACCGGAGGAACCAGGCGGTCAGTCGCTAACCTTGGATAGAGCTTGCTCTAGTCGTACATAGTGATTGAGCTGGCGATGCCTTGGACAAGTGTTTCCCGATAGAGCTGACGAACCAATAACCACGATAAGACTCTCGGAAGCTTCAGGCTCGGCAGTCCGATAGATAACAAAGGGGAAGGTTTCTTGTCTCTTTTGAGCCCCCTGTGCCCTGGTCGGTTATTCGACAACTGGTAGAATGAGATAAGCCTGCCGATGGAGTCAGAGTTTGACCGGGGAAGCGAGGCGCAGGTTGCAGCGAGTTTGACCTTAGGAACGGCCACGGTGGGCAAGAATATCTGGCGATCTGCTCGACGATTTATCTTCAAGCGCATACTCCATGCGGATGACACACCACATCGGATTGCCTTGGGCGTAGCTATTTCTACTTTTGTCGGCTTCTCACCCATTATGGGCATGCAGACGGTCGTTTCCATCGCCCTCGCTGCCCTGTTTCGAGCGAACAAGGCAGTCTGCTTACCCTTCGTCTGGATCACCAACCCCGTTACCTTCGTTCCAGTCTATTGGTCCTGCTGGAGACTCGGCGCGGCCATATTCCGCAGCCATTCGCCTGATGACGAGGCGGCGATCATGCACAAACTGTCCGCGCTCGCTCACGGCGGAGCGGATGCCTCTGCCAGTATCTTTAGCCTCGAATTCTGGGCAGAGATGGGTCGAATCATGCTCGAAATGGGCGCCGAACTGTGGATTGGCACTACAGTCGTCGGCTTAGTGGCAGGTATAACCATGTACTTCGTCACCAAAACACTCACTATCGCGTACCGCGTCAAGCGACAGGAGCGTATGATGCACAAGCATGAGACCCGACGTTTGCGACTGTCTGCCAGAAGGGCTGCCCGCGGATTCGCCGCGACAGGCGAGATGCCCTGATCAGGGGCCACCAACTCTTACCGGCCTCCTTTCCAATACAGCTCGAATCACCTTGGTCACCCTGGCGATTTTCTGTTCAACGGCGAATGGAAATGACGGTGATAGGCTCACTTTATGCACAGTAAAACATGTTTCACCTGATCGACCGTTGTCTGTTTGCAGACTTTCGCCCAAGCATACGCTGCACATTGGTGACCGAGCTATCTGCTTGCACGGGAACCAACTGCTCGCTGCGGGCAAGGTCATATACTTGGAGCCAGGCAAAGCCGGAGTTAGTTTTGACTACGTCGAGCCACCCAACATGGAAGCAGCCAAATTGCTGGGACGGCAGCTCACCATTGTCTCTCGGGAGGCTGGAAAATCTTTGCGAGGCCACTCGGAGATTCGTCGCTTGTCATATGTCGATAGCATACTTCCCGGTCGCGATCGTGTGTGGATCGCTTCAGGCAGTGCTGATGGCTGGCTTCCCGGCGACGCCGCCTTGGTGCGTCGGGGCAAAACCGTGATTACCTGGGGAATTCTTTCGCAGGTTCGCGACGAGGTTGCGATCTTGCACTTGCGGACCAGGATTAACCGTAGTCTTGCTCTTCAGCCAGGAGACTGCGTTGAACAGATTAGTGTCGACGACGGAGGCCAGGTGCTGAGCACCAGAATCGCGCGTGTCGAGGAAAACAACCGAGTAGTGTTGGCAGGGTCACGCACGAATGGTTGGCTTGTGGGCCAGCGGCTCGATATCAGCAGGGACGGAGAGTACGTTGGCTTTGCCCGTATCATTGCTGAAGAGCCACTATTGATTGCTGAGACTGTCTCGGCGTTTCAACGGCTGGCCCCGGCCGTCGGTGATGAGGTGTCAGTTCGTCCGCCTGCATATAAGCGTTGTGTACGAGTGGGTTGGGTTTTCCGAGCCGAGCGCGGGTACTGCCTGCTGACTCTGGGGTCGCACGATGGCGTGATCCAAGGTCAGAACTTGTATTCCCATGGCAATGTGCATGCGACTTTTTCTGCCGGAAGCCTCTACGCCGACCATTGCGGCGCGGAATTCACGCTTGACGGCGGTGGTGAATCCGCGGAGATGCCACTGTGGACGATGGTATCAACGGAACGGCAAATGAGTGGCTCACCGCTCCTGAAACCTTTGCCCGTTGCCCACCCGAAATATCCGTCGTGGCTCCACACAGTATCTGCCGGCAAACGGACATTGAATCTCGGTGATGTGGTGCTACTTGATCTTGATAAGCAGCTAGTCGGTCTCGTCGTGTCCCTGGATGAGGCAATTGCCAAGGTGGCAGTTCTCGATCGTTTCGACCCGGCCACTCACCTAAAACTGCTAAAACAGCACGCCGGCCATGAGAGTCACTCCAATGACAGAAACAACCAATAGCACAAAACGGAGGTTGATTTTAGCCTCTGCAAGCCCGCGTCGCCGCGAATTGCTTGCGGGCCTCGGATACTCCTTCGATGTTATCCCGTCGGGCGTGGATGAGCCGGAATCTCTGCCAAACGGTATGAGACCAACAGAGTTTGCAGAATGGCTCAGCATGTTGAAGGCTCAGGACGTGGCCCGGCAATCGAGCGATGCCATAGTGATTGGTGCTGATACTATTGTTGCTTTGGACGGCAAACTATACGGCAAGGCCGCCGACGCCGACGATGCTCGCACAATACTCCACAACTTGATGCACAATCACCATGACGTAATCACTGGGATTACCATTATGGATAGTGCCTCTGGAAGGTTTGAGCGGGCACATGCCACCACCAAAGTCGTGATGCGGCCCATGCCCGATGCCGTCCTTGAAGAGTACCTCGCAGGTGATCTTTGGCATGGTAAGGCTGGAGCGTACGGGATCCAGGATCACGGAGATGACTTCGTCGAACGCATCGAAGGAAGCTTCAGCAACGTTGTCGGATTGCCGGTCGAGTTGCTGACTGCAATGCTTGATCGTTGGGGTTTACAGCGTTCGATCCATCGGTGATTCCCCCGGCTTGCGCAAGGCAAGTGGTGGCGATAGTATCTCGTTGAGCATGATGGCCTTCTGCAGACTCTTCATGTCGAGAACCTTCCCCGCGAACACGCCTCTCGTCGGCACGGCCCCGCTTGGCCGCTTCTCCGCCTGAGCTGCGGGCGCCTTCTTCTGTACTGCGCCGTGGCTGGGTGACCTGCCCTTGCTTTCCTGTTTTCGTGAGACTTGTTGCACAACCGCTTGTTTCGGCTGCCGTTGCGGCTGTGTCGGTGGCGGCGGAACAGGCCGTGCCGGAGCCGTGGAAACAGGTGCTTGCGGAACTCTGGCCACAGGCACAGGCCGGGACGTTTGTCTCGGCTCCTGCGGCCGAGGGATCTCCGGCTCAATCGGGGTTATTTCAATCCACTCCTCGTCGTCATCCTCGTCAGCAACAGCTTTTAGCAAGGACGTTACGGTACCTTCTTCCTTCTCCTTCTGCTCACCCTTCCTACCCCCAAACCATTCAATTGCCTTGTTGGCGACAGCAAGGAAAGCGAAAACGAGTAGATACAGAAGGTTGCTCCAATCCGGTCCCGTGTCCTGGGCGATTATTGTCAGCGGATTCATCACATCAGCACTCCGAAGGATAGGGCCCTGCTCGCTGCTGTTTTCTACGCACAGCGAGCAGGGCATTGCATCGAACTAGGCTCTACTGCAGATCTCTCTTGCCGCTGTCATCTCCGCCTATTGCTTTTCTCATGCTCGTGTCGGATTCGATGTTCCGCATGCGATAGTAGTCCATTATTCCCAAATTGCCGCTGCGGAAGGCCTCGGCCATCGCCAGAGGCACCTCGGCTTCGGCCAACACCACCTTGGCTCTATTCGCTTCCACCTGGGCTCGGTTCTCCTGCTCCAAAGCCACTGCCAAGGCTCGCCGTTTCTCCGCCTCGGCCTTGAAACGTTTGGTGTCGGCCTCTGCTTGGTCTGCCTGTAAACGCGAACCGATGTTGATGCCTACGTCAACGTCCGCGATATCGATCGACAGTATCTCATACGCCGTGCCCGCATCCAACGCACTGGACAGCACCGCCTTGCTGATACGATCCGGATTGGCTAAAACCTCCTTGTGCGTATCCGAGGAGCCGATCGCGCTTACAATGCCCTGTCCCACACGAGCGATAACCGTCTCCTCCGTCGCACCTCCAACAAGCTGTGCGAGATTCGTACGCACTGTAACCCGCGCTCGAGCCTTGAGCTGAATGCCATCCATTGCTACCGCGTCAATCGTTGCCTTGTTGGATTTCTCGTTGGGACAATCGATGACCTTGGGATTAACGCTTGTATGCACCGCGTCAAGAATGTCTCGCCCGGCCAGATCAATCGCCGTTGCCGTCTTCCAATCGAGATTGAGTTTGGCTCTGTCCGCCGCAATCATTGCTCGGGCAACGTTGGGCACTCGTCCGCCCGCAAGATAATGACTCTCCAGGTCATTCGTAGTAATGTGCACCAATCCGGACTTCACCAGCGTGATCTTGTTGTTCACAATGGCCGCCGGGTCGACCTTGCGAAACGGCATAGTGATTAACTCAAACAAACCTACATCAGCCCTTGTTAACTGGGATTGGATCCACAGGCGGAAAATGTTGGCTACAAGATACACCATTACCAAAACGAATATCAGCAGCACAATGCCGCCGATTACCCAGAGAACACTGCTGTTCGCCGCCAGCATCGGTGTCGTAATGTTTGCGAATGTCATTGTGAGACCTTTCTGCGCTAATGAAGGTTCAGTTACTGTTATTCTTTCTCCCCATGGCCCTCTAAGCCGACCTCGCTCCTCCGTCGTCCGGTCGTACCTCCAGGTTGTTGAGGTGCATGCCTACACCGACTACGGTAATTCCCATGTCAATCATGCCTGACTCGGCCACACATTGCACTCGCCGACCCCCGAATTCACACATCCCCACAGGCCGAAGCGGTGTAATACTCTTTCCCTTCACCCCCACCAAAGACTCGATCTCTGAACTGTCGAACGCGTGACCTTTATCCCTGTCAGTCGGATTTGGGGGCGCCAATCGATCACCCATTGGCAAATAACGAACATACTTGATGCCGGTCATCAGGACTGTCGGAACCGCCACCAGGCAACATGCAGTGCCGATTACCCCAGCCGTCGTATCTCTCCCGAATGTCTGGTATACTGCTATCCCCATGCAAACCAGAGCGGCAACTGTCAACAAGCCGTGCGACGGGACAAATACTTCGGCCACCAGAAGCAACATGCCCGCAACATACATCAGAATGATAATTCCCAAGTGATCCAATGCTTGTTTTCCTGTTCTCAGTTCCTACCCACGAACGGCGGCTATGGCGCCTGCCTCTTTCAGCCGTCAACATCACTCGACCAAGCGGACAACTACTCGATTGCCCGAACGCTCAATAACTCGAACCTCACAGCCGGCGTCGATGAAATCACCTTGTGTCACTACGTCCACCAATTCTGGCCCGAATCGCACTTTGCCGGCCGGACGCAAAGGTGACTCCACACTGCCGACGTCGCCGATTTGGGCATACCCCTTGTAGGACTCGTGCACCGCCATGTGCACGGAAACCGGGTTGGGGGGAATCAGCCCGTGCAGCCAGCCTATCCTGGGAATCACTCGGGCAAGAATGGCCATGGCCACAATCGAGGCTGCCGCCGCCGATGCCAGTGTGACGACGCCGATCTTTAACCCCTCCAGACCGTCCTCCATCTGCGGCCAGTAAATGGGAAACTCCCTGCCGGGCTCCTCAGGGATGAACGTGGCCAGCAGGCCTACGATGATACACAACACACCGGCGATACCGGCAACGCCGAATCCCGGTATCACGAACACTTCCACCGCAAGCAGAGCAAAGCCAATTAGAATAATCACCAACTCCCACACATTGGCCAGACCCGTCAGATAAGGAGCGCCGACAAAGATCGCCAGACATATCAACGCCACCGTTCCCGGTACTCCGACGCCCGGAGTATTAAACTCCACATATACCCCCAGAAGCAGAATGACCAGCAGGAATATGCGGACAGGCATGGAAGTGAGCCAGCCGGTGAAATCCTCCGACCAGCTGGCGTCCAGCCGTGCCACGTCGCCGACAAGATTGTAATGTCCCTTAAGCTGCTCCACGCTGCTTATTATCTTCTTGCAGAAACCGAAGGCCGTAGCGCGGCTCTGCGACATCGTTAGCAGTTCTGTCGTCTTAACTATGGGTTGCTCAACGCGACTGCTGCTACCTTTCAGGAGCGGATCCGCGTAGGACTCCACCAGCTTCCATAGCGGCGAACCCGAAGCGCCCTCATCAACCTCCTCGTGATCGTCACCCGCCTCTCCGGTGACTTCACCCAGCAATTCCTCCTTGTCCTCCGAACTCACGAAACGCCGCTCACCCGTTAGGGTATTCTCCACCCAATAAACTTCCCGCTCCTTGATCACTAGCGACTCGCACAACAACGGGTCGTACCCATTTAAGGTGGCCGAGTCTCGGAATTGCTCCAGAACAGGGCTTTCTGCCTTGGCACGCAATGCCTCCGGCACCTCCTGTGGGCCCATGGGACCGCCCAGAATCACACCGCAGTCGCCAATCGTCGAACTGCGGGACATGACTATTTCGTCGCAAGCCACCGATATCATCGAGCCGGCCGAGTACGCATTCGGATTCACCCAGGCAACCGTCTTGATCTCCGTGAGATTCTTGATCATCCCGCAGATATCCAATGCGCTGGAGACCATGCCGCCCGGCGTGTCAATGTCGAATACGATAACTTCCGCACCATCCTCCCGTACCTTCTCCAGACGCCGTCGAATGCTCTCGGTCGTTACGTCGGAAATCTCCCCTTTGATGCTGATAATCGCACCGGTAACTCCCGCAGCTTCCGCGGGAGTGTCAAGCACATCCTCGGGCGTTCCTCCAGTTACCGGCTCATCCTGAGCCCAAACCTTCGTGGGTAAGCAGGCAACCACGCCCACTATCACGGACAGTGCGATCCCAAATACGTTTCTATACATGATGAAACCCGCCAACAGTAGCTTTGCATTTGGCCACATACATGATTCCAGTTTGAATTCTAAATCGTGCCCCCAACCCGGGCAAGTTGAATCGATTGGCCATATTATAACCCGTCCGGAACGCTATTCGTCAAAGCAGTGCGTTAGATAGTGAGAGTTCGCCGAGCAGAGCCGGGCCTCAAAACCATAACTATACGGAGTCTGCTCCATTCCCGCGCCACGTGCGCCGCCGAGCAGACGTGCCGCCCAACCGAATTCATCTGCATCCACATTACCTCGCCAATCTCGTGCAGCCCCGCGGTTCCGCTAACTTGCCACTTGGAGCCCATGGCGTTGCCAATCCAAACGTAGCGTCAATCGCAGACAATCTACCGGAGAAAACCGGGTGTCGGGCGCCACCCCTGAATAGGAGCTTGCTCTATGGTCCTAACCTGATTAGTGTCGGTTCTTAGCAATTAAGGGTTACTTGCCCAAGAGCAGCGTCAAGCATGACAGCCCACCGGAAAAAACCGGGGTCCGGACGCTACACTTGAATAGAGCTTGCTCTAGTGAATCTGCCTGTACACCTGCCAGTGGCTCTGGAGGATGAAACAATGACGCGAACATTCCTGGCAACATCTGCATTGACTCTTCTAGCGATCCTGACCGGATCAACCGCCGCCCAGGATGCACCGGAAGAAAAGACCATTACTCTGACCGAGAGACTTGGCATTCATCAGCTCACGCCGCATCTCCTCCTTGGCAAACTGGCCGACGGACATTATGAGGCCTTGGCCAAAGAACTGGGGGTTAAGCGCGTGATCGTCCTTGCCGCGCCGGCAAATGCTGATCTGCTAGCTCCCGTCATCGCTGCCGGGATGAAGGCCGAATGCCACTCTCTTGTCAAAAACATCAATGATCCACCGGATCAGCAGCGCGTTGATTTCCAAACAGTGCGTGAACTCGTCGATACACTGAGAAGTTCCACCGAAGACATCGTCTATGTGTGCGGTGATGATCAGCACGATTACGTTAACTTCCTTGAGTTCACCTACCGGCTGATTGCCAACAATGAGCCAGTTGCTGACGCTTTGCGTGCCATTGTGGAAAACGGGTTCGCCGGACATCGCTCACCGGGAATGGTACGCGATATGAAGCTACTTGCATCCGGCTTGCAGGAGCTTCCCAATGTGAGTTCCCCGCCCATCAGCAACACGGACTTATTGGGAAAGGGAGAACTCATTCAGGCAGGTGGGGCCAAGCTTCATGTGAAGCAGTTGGGAAAGGGCGATCCCGTCTATGTTCTTCACGGCGGCCCCGGAGAAACCCATCGGCTCTACCGTCCGTTCTTCGATGTATTCGCTCAAAAACACAAAGTCGTCTACTACGATCAGCGCGGCTGTGGTTATTCGAGCAAGCCCCAATACGCGGAGGCATATACGCTGGAGATGCTCGCCAAAGAACTTGACTCACTGCGTCAGGCCCTTGGGCATGATCGCATCTCTTTGATTGCACACTCCACCGGCGGGCTTATCGCTGTTCGCTATGCCTTGGACTACCCGGAGCACCTGGAGAAGATGGTGATTGTCAGTAGTTGGGCAAGCGGCGAGCAATTCATGGCCTATGAGAAGCTGATTGGAGCGCTTATGCCCATTGAGGATGTCAGTATAGTCGTCGGCATCCAGAAGGAAGCCACCAACAAGGGCCGACACCTTAACGATCAGGAGTTGTCTCTGTTTGCTCAAGCTGCAGCACCTCAGGGTTTCTTCGGAGTACTATCCGGTAAAGCCCGGGCAGATTGGAATCGCAGAATCCTGGTCGGCTCGTTCGCCAATACCGTTATGAGTGATGAGGTTTTCAAAACCGTTGATCTCCGGCCGAAACTCGAGAAGGTTTTGGGTATTCCAACATTAGTCATTGCCGGAGAGTACGACTTCATCACGCCGCCATCAGTTGTTCGTCTGCTGGCTGACGGCATTAAGGGGGCCGAGTTCCACGTTCTGCCTCTTTGTGGCCATTTCTCCTTCGTGGAACAAAACGAGGCTTTCACAACCTTGGTCGAAGAATTCCTGGCGACACCGGCCCCGAAATAGCTACTACAGTGGTATGCAAAAGGCTGTTCTACGACAAGTGGATGGCCAATATGGTTATGTCATCCCCTTGCGGCATCTTCCCCTGATGCCGCTTGACGTCGCGGGAAACCAAATCGACCAGCCGCTGAGGATCTGGCTCTCCGCTCTCCTGCAGTAGCGTGTCCACACGCTCCGTGCCGTATTGCATCGAACTCTCATTCAGAGCCTCGATCACTCCATCGGTATAGGTCACTAATGTGCACGGTTGCTTGGGTATGGCGAAAGTCTGTGTTGTGTATTCCGCCTCTTCCAGTACGCCCAACGGATAGTTGTGCTCCACTACCATCTGCGACGACTCGCCCTGGCAAGTTACTAGGTGCGGCGCATGATGACCGGCAACTGCCAATTCAAGTTGCCGCTCTGATGGGCTGATGATCCCCATCAGGCAAGTTATGAATCGTGAAGCTGTCGTGTTCGAGTGGATTAGCATATTCCACTGCTTGAGCAGGTCCCCCAGCGGACGACCGGAGTGAATTGTCAATCGAACTGCGGCCTGCAGGTTGGCCATCAATAGGGCGGCGGACACTCCTTCGCCAGAAACGTCGGCTATGAGGAATGCCAATCTGTCGCCGTCCAGCTCGATTGCGTCGTAATAATCTCCGCTGACGTGCGCTCCTGGTAGATTCAACGCCGCGATTGAAACATCAGGCCTGCAGGGCAGCTTCGTTGGAAACAGACCGGTTTGAATCTGGCGTGCAGTGGCCATCTCGTTCTCGAGCTGAACCTTGAGCTTCTGCTCGGTAACAAGACGCGCGTTGATCAAGCCTGTTGTCACCAGCCGTGCAATCGCCGCGAAGAAATCGACGTCCTCCTTCGAGTACATTGTACCGGTCGTTGTGCGATCCCCGTAAATCACGCCGAGATTACCGTCGTTCGAGAGTAGTGGTACACACATGGCCGAACGAATGTTGTTTTGTACCATTGATATCGTCGGATCGATCGAGCCGCCCTCGGTGTCGTTGAGTATCACTCGTTCGCCATGTGTGAGGGCTGAGCTGAGGATCGTCCGACTGACCTTGAGTTCCCCCTCTTCGCCACGCAGATTGCGGACTATTGGCCAATCAACACTCGGACCGTTGACCTGCTTGATCGCTACAGCGCCCCGTTCAAAGCGAAGCATCTCCACACATACGTCCATCGCCTCGCAAAGAAGCTCATCTCGATCTCGCAGTCGCGTTAAGCGTTCGGCCAGTTCGTAGAGTATTTCGAGCCGCCGTTGGGAAATATCAAGAGACTCCGATTTCGCCGCATATCGGGTTGCGTTGTGAGCCGGTGTTGTGTCATCCACGACAACACCGTAATCTGTCTCCTTAGCGTCACCGCTTCGAAAGACTACACGCACCTCGCCGATTAGAATGGCATCCCCATTGAACAACCGCGTCGACCCGGTCGGTACTCCGTTTACCAATGTGCCATTCTTGCTGCCCAGATCCTCTAGTATGTATTGCCCGCTCTCTTCGCGAATTCGAGCATGACGCCGCGAAGCACTCAATTCCTCCAACGGTATTTCGCACGAAGGATCGCGGCCCAAAACCACCGCTGTTTCGCCAAGGCGATGTGTGGTTCGTCGCCCTCGACTTGTGGTTATGATCAACTCAGCCACTGCGTTCTCCCCGCATTGCCCACGAACTGTACCTACAGGCTCCTAGGGCTTCTCATTGCAGGTACAAACCATCAAACCGCAACCGGGACACCCGTCGCCGTATTTGTTGTGGATCGCCTTGTTGAGGTTGACCCCCTCAATGTTAGCCAGTGTCGTTAGCCACGCCAATACGTCAGCGAATTCCGCCTCCTTCTCCTCCTGCGTTCCCTCGCGGAAGGCCGCTGCCAGCTCTCCCACCTCCTCGCAGAACCACAAAAACGTGGCCGATGTGCCTCGCTGTCGATCCTTCTCGCTGTACATCTTTTCGATTAGTTGCTGAAAGTCATCGAACGTTATTGGCGTTGTCGACATAACTTCATGGCCTCAGTTCTAAGTTACTTCGTCTTCTCCGCTGCTTGCCGGCAAAATAGCTTCGGCGTCACACCATAACACTATCAATCGAAGCGTAGCGTCAAGCACCGAGAATCCACCAGAGAAAACCGGGTGTCTCACACCGCATTTGAATAGAGCGTGCTCCAGCCGGCATCTTACCAGATTATCCGCTGCGCTCGAATACCGATCCGGTTTGACTGCGATACATCGTCTGCTAGGCTACTCACTTCCGACGGTTGGCCCTGCGTATTGCGGAGGTGGTGGTGCTTGGCGACAAGTGATGTTCAGCAATGGATCATGGGGTTGTGCGCCCTCTCGCTGCTCGTTCTTGTTGTGGCCGAGGGAGTCATCGCTCGGAGACGGCGCTATCGTCTGCTTTGGCATAACCCTGATCAACTGACGGAACCTGATCGACCCCTGTGGGGCCTGTCCGGTATATGCAAGGTCGGCGGTTCGCTGCTTATGCTGCTTGTGGCATCGAACACCCTGTGGGCAATGCTTCTTTCTCATGACGACTGTGCCTTGGCGTATCTATGGCCGTCGCTGGCAGCGCTCGCCGGTGCCATTGCCCTGTTCATGTCTCTGGCACGATTCTGGTCTGTGACTGTTGCATTCGTTTCTGTGTGGCTGCTCACCTTCACCTTTGTGAACCTTGTGCTCACACTGATTTCGCCCGGACATGCGGCTATCGGCAATCTATCATATAACCAGCTGACCACCGTCCTATTGACCATCGTGCTGCTGACGGCTTTCTGGTCGTGGCTGGCGGGCGTCTGGGATCAGCAGTTGGACGACGCAAAACCCTGGACCACGGCCGGTCGACTGTGCTGCCTGATGCCCCGGATTGTGGCGACTAAAGGGTGGGGGGCCTGCATTGTGCTGGCCGTGATCGCCGTTGGTCCTGTTGCGGTGTCGGTATCAAATGATTCGGACCGTTCGTTGGCGCGTATTGTCTATACAGGTATCGTCTACGCCATGCTCGTATGGCTTCTGCTGAACGCTTACCGGCGTTGGGGTAAACTGCAGCTGATAGTGCTGCTCGCTACGGTGATTGCTTGTGGGCTACTTTATGCCGCGATTCGATTATTCGGTAGTACTGTATGAGGACGGGGGGACGCTAAATGCGCGCGGTCATTCAAAGAGTCCACAGCGCCGAAGTCGTCGTGGACAGCGAAACAATCGCCGCCATGGAGGCCGGGTTGCTTGTCTATCTCGGAGTCGGTGTGGACGATGACGAACGCGACTGCGAGTACTTGGCCCAAAAAGTACGCTTTATTCGTGTTTTCCCAGATGCGGACAAGCCGCTCAATCGCGATGTGATCGATGCTGGCGGTAGCGTGCTCGTGGTTAGCGCCTTTGCCACCCAGGCAGATGCCCGCAAGGGCAGACGACCGGCCCTGACAGCCGCAGCCGAACCGCAATCTGCCCAACGACTTTACGAACTCTTCTGCACACAATTACAGGCGGAAGGAGTGAAAGTGCAAACGGGCCGGTTTCGCGTGCATATGGATGTCAAGAGCGTAAACGATGGCCCCATCTGTATTCTCCTCGACTCAAAGAAGCTTTTCTGACCCCCAGCCTGCTCGCCCCCTTGCCTAAAAGCTGTTTATGTGCAACAGTAGCGCGATGCGCCAGGATCAAGTCTCAACTCTGTTCCAGACCCCCCAGTGGTACGACATGAGTATCAACTGGCAGGCACGCATGAACCGTGAATTGCCGGTCCTACGCGATCTCTTCGGGCCTCCAGGTGAACATGGGCTGCTCGACGCCGGTTGTGGCCCCGGCCGCCATCTCATCGAGTTGGCCGGCATCGGGTACGAAATGACCGGGCTCGACATGTCGCCGGCAATGCTCCAACTGGCCCGAGAGAATCTCGCGGCAAGCGGCTGCCACGCACGGCTGGTTGAGGCCTCGCTTGAGAAAATACCAACAGACCTGGGCCCTCTGGACGGCATCTACTGTCTGGGAAACTCGCTGGCTGCGACGGGGAGCCGTGCGAAGGCACAGAGTTCGGTCGAGGCCATGGCGAAAGTCCTGCGCCCCGGAGGTAGGATCTTCGTGCAAATCCTCAATTTCGCGAAGGTGCGCATTAACGAACCATATGTGCTCGGACCACGAATCTGCGTGCATGATGGTAAGGAGTTTGTATCCTCTCGCGTATTCTTTGCCGGTGATGACGATGTGCAGGTGACCAGCGTCACCGTCTGGAAGCAGGACGGTGCGTGGCGACAGGCGGCAGGGGCTGCTCGGATCTACCCGGTTTCCCGCGATGATATCGATCGCTGGTTTAACTCTTATGGTTTACACGTGATCGCCTTGTATGGTGGTTATGACAAGATGCCTTTTGATACGACAGAGTCACAGGATTTGATTGTTGTTGCCGAAAAGAGCGGCAAGGTCTAGTCATTTCAGGAATATACTTTCATGTTGCCCGTAAACGAACAAGTACTCGCCAAGACGATCAGCCGTTGTCGTGATCGTGGTATTCTCATACCCACTGTCGCTCAGCAGAAAGACCCCCGGAAAGTGCCGGACAAGGTCAAGAACCGCTTGAAGAACATAGGACTGTGGGATGTGGATCCCTTGAATCTATTCCGCATCACCTGGAAGAACGAAGCCGCCGAGTCCGGTGGCTTGTTCGGAGCGGGCAACTGGGTGGAGTTTCCTTCCGAACTCACCGGCGTTAATGCCAGAATCATAGGACTCGTTGGTAAGTATTTCCCAACCGGGGCCCACAAGGTGGGGGCCGCCTTCGGCTGCCTCGTGCCTCGTCTCGTTACCGGACAGTTCGATCCGACAGCGCAGAGGGCTGTTTGGCCGTCCACAGGCAACTACTGCCGCGGCGGCGCTTTCGACTGCGCCCTCTTGGGCTGCACTGCTGTGGCTATTCTCCCCGAGGAGATGAGCCGGGAGCGGTTTGACTGGCTGCGCGGAATAGGAGCGGAGGTCATAGCTACACCGGGTTGTGAGTCCAACGTCAAGGAAATCTACGACAAGTGTTGGGAAATACGAAAAACCAGAGACGATTGCGTTATCTTTAATCAGTTCGAGGAGTTCGGCAATGCCGCTTGGCACTACGAAGTCACCGGCAGCATGATCGATGAACTCTATCAATCGCTGCGAAAAGAAGGGAATCGTCTGTCTAGCTACATATCGGCTACCGGATCCGCGGGAACGATAGCCGCCGGTGACTATCTGCGCAAGCGATACCCCCACCTGTCGGTCGTGGCCACCGAGGCTCTGCAGTGTCCCACCCTCCTGCAGTTCGGATTCGGCGGGCATCGTATCGAGGGCATTGGCGACAAGCACGTTCCCTGGGTGCACAATGTGCGAAACACCGACATGATCTGCGCTGTGGATGATGAGCAGTGTATGGCATTGCTGCGTTTGTTTAACGAGGATGCCGGTCATAAGGAACTAAGTAAGCGCGGGGTAAGTTCGACGGTGATTGATGGTTTACCGCTATTAGGAATAAGCTCCATCTGTAATCTTGTCGCCGCCATAAAGACGGCGCGGTATTACGAATATGACGCTCATGATGTCATCTTCACTCCGCTTACCGATTCGGCTGATTTGTATTGCTCGCGCGTTGACGAACTGAATGCAGAGCGCGGTGCGTACTCGGTTGATAATGCCTCAGCGGACTTTGCCAGATACTTGCAGGCCATCGGCACGGACAACATGCGGGAATTGAATTATCGCGATCGCAAGGCGCTGCATAACTTCAAGTACTTCACTTGGGTCGAACAGCAGCAACGCGATGTTGACGAGCTTCGCCGCCTGTGGGATCCCGATTTCTGGGAGGAGATGTTTGGCCAGGTGAACGAATGGGATCGGATGATTGACACCTTCAACGAGCAGACCGGAGTATTGGCCGGGCTATAAGCCGCTCATGGAAATCAGACCGCATTCGGTTTGCAGGCGGCACAGCACAAAGTTTGACCCTGCCACCGGAGTTTTGGGATATTCGCCAAGGCCTGTGCGTAGCCGGTAACTAGTCGGCGCATGCGCCATCCGGCCGGGAAACTATGATAATTCCTTAGCCATGGTAATCCCAGCGTGCGAATGTCCTGGATCAAGAACCCTGATTGTCGCAGCAGGCGGCTCAGTTCGATATGGTCAAAAATGCGCACGTGCGTTTCGTCGTCGTACACTGAGGGGTCGCTGTACAGCCGATTGGGTGTTAGTATCAGGAGTGTGCCGCCCGGCTTGAGAACGCGATACCACGTGCGGACCGCGCCTGTGTAATCAGCCAAATGCTCTATGAGATGCTGAGCAGTGATGGCTTCCAGGGATTCTTCAGCGAATGGAAGCGTCTCGGCGGAACCGCAGAGCAGTGGGATGTTTGGGAAACACCGTTGTGTGTGGCTTAGTCCCTCCTGGGAGTAGTCCAGCCCGATGACTCGGTTTTGTCCGATCGCTTCGAACAATGGTCCGATTCCGCAGCCAAGATCGGTGATCGGGCCGTTTCCACGCGGTAAGTGACGGCAAAGCCAATCGACTTCCATCTCATGCTCGCAACCTTCGCCACGCTTGAGAAAATGTTGATCGACGAGGGAGGTGGTCATGATGAACTCGATTCGTTCCGCCGTTGTACGGTATGTGCTCGCAGTGACACTTGCGTTACGCTGCTTGCGAGGATGTTCGCGATCCGCGAATGCGCGCTTCCGCCGCGGTTATCCGGGCTTCACGAGTGAGGACCTCCTCTTGCCGTTTATCCAATTCGTGAGCGATTTCTGTCACAGCTTTGATTGACTCGGCGATTCCTTGTTCGCGCTCGGCTAGAGCGGATTCTCTCTGGGCTAGCGAGTTCAGCCTGTCATCGAGATTCTTAGCGCGGTCGCGATTCTCGCGAGCCATTGCCAGTGATTCGGCATCCCTCTTGCGAATAGCCAATCGCTCTTCGTTGAGCTCTTCGGAGTCGGCTTCGAGCTTCCGGCGTAAAGCGTTGATGGCGGTCCGCGCCATATCCACGCGTGATTGTTGTTCCGCCAACTCCTTCTCCTTGGCGACAATCGCCTTGGTTTTTGCCTTAAGCTGCCGCTCGATTTCCTGCAGCTGGGCAGCACGCGGAGCATACTCGATTTCGCGGCGACGAATCTGCGCATCGGCGGCCTTGATCTGGGTGGCCAAGGCGGCCACCCGATCAGCCCGCTCCTTGTTGGCGCCGGCATCCTTCTGAACTTGGAGGCGTTCGGATGCCAGTGCCTGCTCGCGCTTCTCGATGGCGTCGAGATAGTCGGCGAGCTTTCTCTCTCTCGCTTCCAGGTCTTGATATTTCTGCTGCACCTCCGATTGACGGGCATTGATCGCCTGCCACTGGCTTTCCAAATCGGCTTTGTCGCTCTGCAACTTCGCCGATTGAGCCTTGATCGTCTCTGCCGCCGTGCTGAGTGTTTCGGCCTGGGCGTTGACTTCGCCCTCACGTTTTTCGACTGACTGCAGTCGTGCGGTGATCTCCTGCTGTAGCTTGTCGAGCTTTGCCGCCTTGTCCGTGAGAATCTGCTGCTCGCATCCGAGAGAGCGCTCCTGTTCCGCAACGGACGCCTGGGTATCCTCCAACTCCAGCGATCGGGCATCAAGTCGTGCCTGGATCTCGTTGAGTTTATCCCATTGTCCGGCCTGTTCTTCGGCCGTCCGGTCAAGAGCGACAGTGCGGTCGTCGAGATCAAGCTGCCTCGCTTCGAGCTCCTGCGCGCGGCGGTCCAATTCAGCTTGGATCAGTTCCTGCCTTTGAGCGCGACGGGTAAGCGAATCCTGCTGATCGGAATCCTGGCAGTTGCCTTTATACTCATGCGTGGTGTCGGGCAATGCTGGACCTCCTGTCCGCACAATCCCAGAGCCTGACTACGGCGCTGAAGGCAGGCCACCTCCGTGTGGCCTTTTACCGGTGCGAGGCATCGTGCCTCACGCGTTTTCAGCGTACATGTTTATCGGCCGCTCGCGAAGATTTCCGTTGTGAATCCTGTCGAAGCGCAACTGGCCGTCGTTGCATAAGTTAGATGAGCAGCGTTTGTGTGCCGGGGAACTACTTTTCCGGCCGGGCCGTACGCACTCTGACGCCCAGATTGGCACCGACAGGACGCATGGTGCCGAGGATCTTCTTGCCCACTGGTTGATTAACTTCGCGGAAACGTTTGTGGGCGGGATCTTGCAGGACCAGGGTGGTGGAACCGCCTCCGTCCATGTTGAGCAGCTTGTCGCAGCCGAGTGTAATTGAGAAATCAGCAAGCTCGGCCAGCGTCATTCCCTCGGTTCGCTTGCTGTCGCGGCCATCGACGACTATGAACCACATGGTCTTACGGTCGCGGCTGAGACCGATAGCGGTTCGGGAGTCGGGCGCAGTGAAATCGGATGGGAGCGTCGGTTCGACTACCGCTGCACGGTTTTTCCCATGAAGGACGAGGATGTGCATTCCACCAAGTGCGTTTTCGACGTCGGCCAGTCTCGTATCGGAGATCGGCGGCGGGAGGATATCCACTTGGTTATTCCCGGCAATGAGCAATGATCCGTACCGAGTGTGAGGGGCAGAGTATCGCTCGCCGTTGCAGATGGCCAGCCCCAATAGCTCCATGCCCTCACCCGACTTCATGCGGTAGGGGGAAAACGGTGTAGCGTTTATGGCAAGCTGAACGTTGTTTCTCTCCGCAAACTCCAGAGTCGTCTCGCCCTCAGTGTCGAAGCGTTCGTGTGTGCTCGATGGCGGCGTAACGGCGAATTCGATATCCGGCGATGCAAGGTCGATGGTTACTACCCACGCGCGGATTGGACGCGGATTGTCGAAGATGACATTGGTTAACTCAATGGGCGGATAAGGATGATAGCTACGGGAGCTGGCCGGGTTGGGAAACTGCGCGGCCGCTGCTATCGAGGCTGACAACAAGAGGGCGAAAGCCATTGGAAGGCCAAACGCAGTCTGCTGTCGATTGAGTTTAGCAAAAGAGTACTTCACGGCTATTGGCTCCTTCGATTGGGGCGACGGTTGCGCCTTTGGGCGGATTTGCGTCCTGGGCGATAACCGGAGGATACTGTTTTTCTTTCATGAGGCAAACCCCGGCGGCCGGGTCTTTCATTCTGTCGTGCCTCGATGGCTCCGGGCGGCGGTTGGGGAGGGATCAGGGCGTTGGGGCCAGTGCCTATGAGGTCCTTTCGTTTTGCTCGAATGAGGGCTTGGCGGACTATGAAGTAGTTCTCCGGCTTGAAAAACTGCATGAGAGCTCGTTGGACTTTTCGCTCACTGGGTTTGCGGGCAACGGGCAAGCTGTCTCCGGTGGCAGGGTCGGTGCCGGTGTAGTACATGCAGGTGGCGAGATCCATGGGGGCAGGGATGAAGTCCTGAACTTTGTCGGGGCGGAAGTTGTTCTTCTTGAGATAGCAGGCGAGTTCGATCATGGCGGCGGTGGAGCAGCCGGGATGGGAGGCGATGAAGTAGGGTACGAGATGCTGCTTTTTGCCAAGAGCCTTGGAAATGGCTGCGAAGCTATCTGCAAATGCGTTGAAGCCAGTAATGGGCGGCTTGCGCATGCAGCGAAGTGTCTGAAGGTTGCAGTGTTCCGGGGCGACCTTGAGCAGTCCTCCGATGTGGTGTTTGGCAAGTTCGTGTACGTACTTCGGGGAGAGCTGGGCGAGATCTGTGCGGACGCCACTGGCGACCAGCACTTTGCGAACGCCCGGCGTCTTGCGGGTTTTACGCATGAGGGCGATCAGGGAATCGTGGTCGGTATGGAGCAGTTTGCAGATTGTGGGATATACGCATGACTGGCGGCGGCACCTGGCAAGAATGTCGGGGCGGGTGCAGTGCATTTCGTACATATTGGCCGTGGGGCCGCCGATGTCGCTTATGGTGCCCTTGAACGATGGTGCCTTGGCAAGCGTAGAGATTTCCTTAAGGACGGAGTCGTGCGATCGCGATTGAACTATCCGGCCCTGGTGCAGAGTTATGGAGCAGAAGGAGCAGCCACCGAAGCAGCCGCGCATGATAGTTATGGAGTCCTTGATCATTTCGAATGCGGGAATCGGCTTAGTGTATCGCGGATGCGGGGCGCGGGTAAAAGGAAGATCGTATAAAGCGTCCAGTTCCTGTTGCTGCAGAGGGGATGCGGGCGGGGTGCAGACGACGGATTGGCGGTCGTGGAATTGCACAAGAGAGCATCCATTGTAGGGATTGGCTTGACCATGGATTAGTCTGGTGGCGCGAAGGAACGCACTGTCGTCATTGCGGACTTCCTCGAAGCTGGGGAGGGTGATGGTGTTATTCCCGCGGGGTGGTTGTTGCTTAGCGCCGAGGGCGTAGGTGATGCCGCGCATGTCGTGGAGATCCTGGATGGTTTGTCCTTGTGTTAGGCGGGTGGCGATTTCCACTATGGGCTTTTCGCCCATGCCGTAGACGATGAGGTCGGCTTTGGCGTCGAGAATGATGGAGCGGCGTACGGTGTCGGACCAGTAGTCATAGTGGGCAAGGCGGCGGAGAGAGGCTTCAACGCCGCCGGCGATGATAGGGATATTCTTATAGGCTTCGCGAGCACGCTGGCAATAGGCCTTGGTGGCACGGTCGGGGCGAAGCCCTATTTGTCCGCCGGGTGAATAGGCATCGTCGTTGCGTATTTTTCTATTGGCGGTGTAGTGGTTAAGCATGGAGTCCATGTTGCCGGCGCTGACGGCGAAGAAGAGGTTTGGTGGGCCGAAGGTCTTCCAGGGCTCGCAGGTGTGCCAGTCCGGTTGTGGTAAAACAGCAACGGTAAAGCCAGCGGATTCGAGGGCGCGAGTAAGAATTCCGGCGGCGAACGAGGGGTGGTCCACATAGGCGTCGCCGGTGACAAAAACGACGTCAACTGAGTGCCAGCCTCGCTGGTGCATCTCCTCGTGGGTTGTGGGCATGGGGGTTTGCTGGGGACGCGTGCGTTGGGGTACGGGCAATGGGCGTTTTTGTGAATGCATGGGGTTTTCTCTTGCCGGGTCGACCGTCGCGGGCAGTGGTGTGAGGGGCACTGTCGACTCGGATCGCCTGCCTTGGTTTATCGGGCAGTGGTCGCTGCCCAGGATGTATTTTAAAGGGGCAAGGGGATGACGGCAACGGGGTGGCAAAGAGGCTTGAAATTGGGAGTTTGCCGTATGGGGAGTTGGTGAAAAATCGTGGTTTTTTCGATGATTAGGGCCTGTTTTTAGGTGCGCCAGCTCTGCTTTTACAGCGCATTGAGTGGGCGCCAGGCTGCATTTGGGCGACATTGGCGCGCATTTGGGGGTCGAAACGGGGTGAAAATCGCTGTTTTTTGGTGTCGCGGGGGTCGAAATGTAGGTGTTCATGGTTGGAATCCTTTCAGTTTTGGATCATTTCGAGTCGTTTTCGGTTCGAATCGATCGTTTTTGAGCAAGTTTCGATTCGGCGGTCGCATCGCGCGACGTGCTGGGGGAGGTCCCTCCGGTGGCCGCGCGGCGGCTGCCGGCATTCAGCGCGCCGAGGCAGTCCGGGTGATTCATGCGGCTGGCGTGCAGGGCAGGGAGGCAGCGGTCGGGGCAACGGGGGCGTCTGGCGGCGGCACGGGCTTGGCTGGGTGTGCTTGGGGACCGGGAGGAGCAATCTGTGTCCTTAATATAGGGGTACATCTCAGGGACTGGCTCGGTCATTGGTGCAGCGCGGTGCCGCAGAGACCACCGGGGGATCGGGAGACGTTGGGGCTGTTCTCGGCGATGGCGCTTCTCTCCACCCTATATAAGGGCGCCGGTGTTCCGCTTTTTTTTTATAATGGGGTCGGTTGAGGGGTGAAAATCGCGGCTGGCGCTAGCGCCAGCTTCGAAAAAAAAGTTTGAAAAAACGTGCCGAAAGTGATGTTAGGGTCGTGGTCGCCACCCGGTGGAGCCTTGCGAAAACGGGGGTCCGGAGGCGTGGCTGGCGGATGCATTTCGGGGACGGGCTTCATTCCGGTTTGGTGTTTGCGTGATCGTTTTTTTCCGTTGGGGTTTCGTTGTTTGACGCTGCGGTTGGACGAACATCGGGCGGGTTCGCTAAATTCCACTAGATCAATCAAAGCTCTGTCGGCCGCCTTCGGCTCCAGGGGTTGCGCGGCTCGGTGGAGCATCTTTAATCCAAGTGTAGAGGCTGAACGCGTGTTTTCTCCGGTAGATTCTCGGGGAGCTGATTATGATTAAGTCAAGCAGTAGGCGAGTTGGGGTGATGCCGAATAGAGGCTTTGGAGGTCTTGTTGAGTAGGTGGTAAACGAGTTAGGTAAGGCATCCTTCGCATTCTTCCGAACTCCGTCTGAAGCCGAGCGGGACACACACACCTTAGGTACAAACTTCGTGAGATAAGAAGTTATGAGTTTCTTGGCGTTTGCGCAAGAAAGTGGAAATATGGAATCGTATGAGAATCCATGTATAATGGATATTAGCGTGTTTGATTCAGTGAATGACAAACGCCGGTTGTATGTGTAGTGGAGGAAGACAGCTTGCGAAGCAGTGACGCAGAATGCCGATGGCCCTTGATATGCGCTCTGGTTAACTCCTGGCTGAGACCGGCTAGAGCAACCCGGAAACTTGCCGACGTGGGTTTAGTCAAGGCGTGGCTCTATCATGTCCTTATGGTGGTTTTTGTTATCGGTGCAATGGCCCTCCTGAGTACAGCTTGTGTGGCATTAGGAAGGGTTGCGTATCAGCATGGAATAATCGATTTTCTGACGCGAGCGTACCAGGAATTCGAAGACTTGTGGATTGAAGAACTTGCCTATTTCTATTCGCGGCCCGATATGTTCGTGGAAGCCGCCATTGGATTAGCTGTAGCTATCGAATGTCTTACGATTGGCATCGCTTTGGCACTATTGCCCTTCGGAGCAAGAAAAGAGCGAATGCGCAGCTCCTTGGCTCATGCTCTTCGCCGCGTCTGGCTCCACACCAGTGCAGCTCTTCCGGCCGGCATTGTAATCAGCATGCTTTTGTTCTTCGCCGAAGCGGTTGACCGCGATTGGCGCGAGCAGATCAGGCAGGAATACACGCTTAAGAACCCTCCGCCGGTAGAGCCGGATACGGACAACGCTGAGGCGATGGCAAGCTACGAAGAACAGCTTTTCAAATACAATGAGGCGAAATGGGAATACGAACATAGGTGCTTATCACCCTGGTATAAGGCCTTCTCCATTGAGCTGGCGATGTTCGTGTCAATCCTGACAGCGGCTTTAGCCTTGTGGAGTCTCGCCAGGGGAATCACCGCTTATCGTAAAACCAGTTATCAGTCTCGACCTCCCAGGTGCCGGGCGTGCGGTTACAACCTGACAGGCCAGAAAGAAGAATCCCGGTGTCCGGAATGCGGTTATCCCGTGTTCGATTCACTTAACCCCCTGGGAACTCCCGGGGTTCCGTGGGAGCACCGGGCAACGATAGGTTGTTTGAAAGCATACTTTCGCACTACATTCGGCTTCTTGAAAGAAACAGATCAGGCCACGCAAAAACTATCCGTGGATAAACATCCGGGTGACTCCTTGTTTTTCCTGTCCATAAACGCGGCAGTCTGCTTCCTTGTAGTTTTCCTTTCGGTAGTCATCTCGAGTCTTGTTTCAAGTGCTGGCGGTGCATTCTTAGGAGGGATAACCGGATACGCCTTGTTCTTAAGTGTTCTTCTGTCAGCATTATTATTCTGCGTTGCGGGGTTTGGTGCAATACTGGCAGCTTTGATTATTCGAAGAACTCAAGGAACGAATGCGCTCCCCGGTACCGCCCAGGTAGCCTCCTATTTCAGCGGTTACTTGGTAATTTGCGTATTGATCGCTTCAGTGGTGGGTGTCATCTTCATATTCGACAGCCGCCACACGCATAAACTGCAAGCTCTGCTAGGAGATAATGTTGATGCAGCGATGGGAATAGCTTTATACGCCTTTCTATTGATAACTCCGTTTTTGTATCTGGTAAGAGTTATGAGAGCATCCAAAGGCGTGCGTTACGCGAATTGAGTATACGGCAATAACAACCGTCCGATTCGACCGGCTAATATCGTCGTCAGTGTTTTGAGATTTGAGGGGTAGGAGGACAGGCACCTTCTTCCCTTCTCCGCAATTACTGAACGCACGATTGCCGTACCCATTCGGTGAAACGCATCTGGAGGATGGGTTGTGTATTTTGTTCTGATGCTGATTTTGGAGGAGGGTTATCTCTGAACGTCGTCGTTGGTGGGTCGGCAAGGTTAGGGAGTTGGGGCGAGTGGATTGAGTCGGGCGGAGTTCTGTCGTGGCCGCTGTGCTCATTGATTTATATTGGGTCACTGGATCGAGTGATTGGGCGAGGATTTCGTTGGACTCATGCGATTGTCAGGCGGTACTGAAGCATTGCCGTTGATTGTGGTCCTCCTGAAATGCAGTATTGTCAGCAGAATGGATTCCGGCCTCTACGTGTTGCGCAGGCGAAGGCTCTATCGGCCGCCTTCGGCTCCAGGGCTTGCGCCCTTCGCTTAATTGTGTCGTCCGCCGCTGGCGGACTTGTGTTGTGGAAAACATGTTCCGCGTGGGCTTCATTCGGGTTTAGTGTTTGCGTGGTAGCTCTTTCCAGGGGTTGCGCGGCTCGGTGGAGCATCTTTAATCCAAGTGTAGAGGCTGAACGCGTGTTTTCTCCGGTAGATTCTCGGGGAGCTGATTATGATTAAGTAAGGTAGTTGGCGACTCGGGGCCATGTCGGATAGGGGCCATTGAAGGTTTCGTTGATCGGGTAGAGAATGAACTAGGCAAAGCGTCTTCCGCATTATGGTTGGGATTGTATGGATTACTATTGTTACGACTATAGAAAGCTTTCTTTCGCCGAGTGTTTCACGGCCACACGGGGCTTTGGCAGCATTGTTCTGCTATTCTGCAAGCTCTTTCGCATTCGCCTGCACTTGCGTGGAGTTTTTAGATACGCAAGGCCTGTCGGCAGCTGTCTGGTTGAGCTAGGCCAATTACCTTCCTACGCAGGAGAGACTATTGACCGGGCCCGCGAGAAGCTTGGGGAATTGGGATTCATATCTCCGCAGTACTTCTCTATGGCGGATCCAGTATCGGTGATTGCTCTATGCGGCTGTGTTATGCGGCATGAATCGGGCAATGCCGCAGCTGTGGCTCTAGTGGCCAGGGCCGCTTCGACTCAACCGCCGACAGTCCGCGATTTCACTACAGTGGTTTCTATAACGAAGGACAATCGAATACTCGAGACTACGAACCAGGGAGCGCACTTTCGTTCTCCGCCGCACGTGGAGGCGCGGTACATCGGGGGAGCGGCCATTGAACGGTTGTGGAGGGTTCATGAGAAACGTCTCGCGGAGCCGGGTAGCGAGAGTTTACCGGTAGCGACGAGTGCTGATGCGATGGATATGTTCGATCGCATGGAGCGGGAGAGTTTCGACATGGGCGTGGCACGCGGTGTTTACAGGCGGGTGACGGAGGAGGAGCTGTCCGCGGAGAGGAAACGCCTGGGGATAGTGTACGCTGATGCTGCTGTGTCCGACGCGGAGTTTGAGTCGTCGGATGCGGAGGGTGGTCTCATGGACCAGCCGGTCGTGCAGGTGGACGAGGAGGAGCAGGGAAACGATGAGACCCAGGATCAGCAGTTGCTGCACGAGATAGAGAGAGTTTTGAACCACACAACGGGTGCGGGTAGTAAGGCCATGCTCTTTGTCATATCCGCGATTTTGTTTTTGGGGGCCGGCAGCGCCTTGTGGTCTTGGGAGACGACGGTGTCGCTTATTCCTATTCTGCTGATACACGAGCTTGGGCATTACGTGGCCATGCGTCGACTGAAATACCGTAATCTGCGCATGCTGTTTCTGCCGATGCTGGGAGCAGCGGTTATGGGTCGGAATTTCAACGTCAGCGGATGGAAGAAGGTTGTTGTCGCGCTTGCCGGTCCGGTGCCGGGAATCTTCCTGGCTATTCTGTTTGGGGTAATTGGCATTAATACAAGAACAGAATGGATGGTCAACACAGCGCTTCTCGCTTTCGTATTAAACGGGATTAACCTTCTTCCGTTTTTGCCCATGGATGGAGGGCATATCGTACACACTACGTTGTTTTCGCGCCATGGGTTTCTTGACCTTGTATTCCGCCTGATTGCTACGGCGGCTTTTATCGTCGGCGCGATATTGTTTGGAGATTTCGTTTTCTGGTTCCTGGCTGCTGTGATGGTGAGCGCTACTCCGGCCGTCATCCGCACTGGCAGAATCGTCAGTAGACTTTCGAAGGTCGGCCTGCAGTCAGGGGGAGAGGATGACAACACGATACCGGCGCAGGCAGCGCTGGCGATCGCCAATGAGATCAGGGCGACTACGCCACGCCCGCTCCCGGTTCGCCTAGTGGCCGAGAGGACGCTGGAGATCTACGAACGGGTTACTGCCCAACCGCCAAGTGGGTGGCAAACGGCGGGTTTGCTGGCCATTCACGGAGTCAGTTTTGTGGTCGCCATCGTCGGCTTGTTTGTGTTGGTGGTATACCGACATGGGGGATAGAGGCGTAGTTGGCGGGCTAGGCTTGGCGAGCAGCGCTCCGATGCTTAGCGAGGTTGTAGTCAGTAATTGTTACACGGAATAAAGTGCTGGCAACGTTCCGCGATGTCGTGCACAGATGGATTAAGGGTGGTGTCCGCAAGTTGTTGTGCCCTCAGGATGATCATCAACGATGATTCCCAGGTTCTGTATGCCGATTCTGATATGGGTGTTTGGTTGTGTGTTAGTTGTGTATTGTAATGGGTTTACTGGAAGATCCTGTAGTGAACAAAGACCCGAAGGTTTGAATTGCTTGGATTGGTGTTGGCGCAAGTTATGGCACACTGTTGGGATCTATGGTTGGCCATCCGAACAGGTGCTGGAACGAAGTGATGATAGTGGAAGTTGTATACATATGGTGGCCAAGGAGACGCTCGGCAAGGTTCCAGGAGGGCTTGAGGACCTGAGAGGAGGTTTGGCAAAAGCTCACAGTGTGGCAATCGATTTAAGTGTATCTTTCTTGCCGTTCATCTTAATGCTTTTAGCGTATGACTTACTAACGAAGGAACATTTGGCGGCAAGGTGTAGAAACTGCCAACGGCGATTAAGGAAGCTTAAGAACGGTTGCTGTGTTTGGTGCGGTGCGGAAATCTTTCCAAACATGGGTGAGCCGATGCAGGGTGATGCTCGCGCCACTGGTGTTGACCGTCGTATATGGGGTGTGGCATTGCCATTTGCGTTTTTGTGTCTATGGCTAAGTATCGTGGATTCGGTTACAGGTGTTTTCGTTTCGCCGCTTTGGTGGGATGGTGTTTCAAGTTATTCCAGTGTGGACCTGTCAGTGCGGGGGCTGTGGGAGTATCTTGGATTGTACGAAGGTTATAGGATGCCCGAGTGCCGAATTCCCAATCTTGATCCTGTTAGGCTTCTTCGGCCGGAATCTTTACGAGAAATACATCAAGGCGTAGTTGGGGCGATCAGGCTTATGCCAATAGTACTGGTGGCATTACTAATTTATCATAGAAAAGTCTTCCCGTTTTTTGCCCCAAGCAGACGAATGCGTTGTATTCACTGTCACCGGTCAGGTTAAATTGGGCCAGTGATTATCAGGTCAAATTGGGCCACTGGTTCTGGTTTCTCTATACCTCATTTGACGTCTCCTACGCAAGCCTTTGACTATTACTTGACGGCTTGGCTCTTCTTCTGACTGGTAGTTCGGTTTCTCATTCTATAACTTTTGCCCGTGATGGTGATGAGCTCGGCGGCCTCCAGGAAGCGGTCCAGGATGGCCGTGGCGCTGGGTACGTCGCCGATCAGCTTACCCCAATCCTCGATCGGGCGGTTGCTAGTCATCATGGTCGACCGCACGCCGTGCCGACGCATGACGATCTCGAACAGGTATTCCCCCGAACGTTTGGGAAGTTGTTTCATGCCCATGTCATCAATGATGACCAGCTCAGGCTTGAGGTACCTGTTCAACACCTTCTCCTCGCCGCCCATGGCCTCGTCGTGCAAGAAGTCGCGCACCACATCGAAGATCGATCGATAAAGGACGGTATGTCCCGACTTGACGGCTTGGTAGCCCAGGGCCTGGACCAGGTGACTTTTGCCCGTGCCCGGTGGACCCAGCAATAACACATCACCAGCCTCGTCGATGAAGCGGCAGGTAGCCAGGTCGAATATCTGCTTCTTCTTCACTGAAGGGTTGAACGCGAAGTCGAAATCCTCAAGCGTGCGGACTTCGCGGAACGACGCCAACGCTATTCGTCTGTTCACCTGACGATCGGCCCGCACCGCCAGTTCGTCCTGAAGGATCAGTTCCAAAAACTCCGCATGGTCGAGGCTGCAACTGGACGCTTCGTGCAAACGAACATCCAATGATTGAGACAGACCCGACAGGCGAAGCTTGCGTAACGTGGTTCGTAACGATTCATTCATCGCCATGGCTCCTTGGTAATGGCTGTGTGTACCAGATCGTTGTATTCGTTCAGTGACCGGATGATGGGATGTTTATCCATGAACTCGAACTGCTTCTGCTTCCGTCCGCCCCTCTTGAGCAACTCTCGAATAGTCCGCAACCGATAGGCTCCGTGCGTAGCGGCGATCTCACAGGCTTGTTCGATAAACTCGCAGGAATGACGATCGGCTAGGCTCAACAAGCCCATCAACACTCGCACACCTTCGATCCCTCGGTGCTGCAGCATCTGTTCGGCCCACTCTTCACTGCATGGGCCGATTAGTCCCACCCTGTTGAGCAGGTAAGTAACTCCGCGTTCGATCTTGCTACGCTTCTCACGCGGAACGTGCCCATCGTCGGTACGAAATCGTCCGGGCTCACGCTGGGGATGGATCGCTATTTGAGTAAACTGATTATTGAATACCCTTACTACCCGGCCGTCCCACCGAGCCCATACTCGCCAACCAAGATATTCCGGTGGTACCGAGTAGTAGGCTTGATCGACCTGGATATGACCGTCACGACCAACCTTACGGCAAGCCTCCTTGAAGCATGGGAATCGGCCAACCGGCAACGGCTGCAACAGGGGCTGCTCTACTTCCTGGAAGGTCTTCTTCACCTGCCGGCGAGTGGTTCCATGAATCCGCGTGTCGGCCACGTTGGCTTCCCAGTCAAGCAGATGGCGGTTCTGGGCATCGAGACTTGGGAAGGTTCTTCCTTTAAGGGCATTGCTCTGAACATAGGCAATACCACGTTCAGTCTTGCCCTTATGGCGTGGCATACGCGGCTTGGTAGGCAGAACCACCGTACCGTAGTGAAGACAGAATGATCGCAGCTTGGGATTCAACTCCGGATCGTACCAGTCGGCTTTGATTACCGCAGCTTTGAGGTTATCGACAACCAGCGTCTTGGGTACGCCACCGAAGTGGTGGAAGGCGTTCTCCAGGCAACGGATGAAGTCGTCGGTGGTCTGTCGATAGACGACTTCACTGTAAGCCTTACGCGAGTGGCTGAGGACTATACGGAATACGTGCGTCCTGCGCCGTCGCGACTTGACGCCCACCGGCAGAGCCTCACCCTCCGGCGTAACCACCCAGGCGCCCGTTCCAAAGTCGACCTGTGCCTCTTCGCCCGGCTCGCATTCCATCCGCCGGAATGGTAGCGGGGTAGTTGACCTGAGCCCTCGAACGAAGCGTTGGACCGATTGATAGCCAGCAGTGAAGCCGTGGTCGGCCACCAGATCCTGCCAGATCCGCTGGGCCGATAGACCTTGTTCCAGCTTGGCAGTTATCTCCTCGCGGTACGGTTCCGACCGGCTGGCCGGACCCGAATTGATTGCTCCTCGACAAGTTGACCCGGTGATCAGGTTTGGCCGGTTTTGAACACCGACCAGTACTTCTGAATGATTGCCGTCCGGACCCGGTGGGCCGTCTCTAACGGTGGCCTGTTTTGAATCACCGGGACCGTCGTAACTACTTGTCGCGAAGAGGATCGACCCGGTGATCAGGTTAGACGGTTCCGTCGGCGAAGACTCGGCATCGCTTCCCGCCAGTCGAACGTACCTTGCCACCGTATCGCGGTGAATGCCCAAGGTTCGGGCGATGCGCCGTTGTGACCAGCCACGCTGCCGAAGTTCCTGAATCGAGTGAACAGTTGCCATCTTGAGCCGATTCGCCATGCAGCACCTCCTTCAGTCAGAACTTGACTGAATAGGATTTGCAGGAGAACCAACGCCTCCTCAAGGTGGCCTGTTTTAACCTGATAACTAGTGGCCTATTTTGAGTGACCGCTGACATATTCACTGTGGCTACGATTTGACCGGAAGCTCGCAAGCTGTTTGTTCCGAGTGCGGTCGACACGTGTTCAGTGATGTGGGGCACAAAGCAAGAAGCGGTGGGGAGCATGCGGCAACGTGTGAGCCATAACAGGACCTGGAGGGGCACTTGCGTGGCGAATTCCGCATTGCCAGGATACCGCATTACTGGTTTGAAGTGTTGGCGGTCAGCGGATGCTCTGTCGGCCGCCTTCGGCTCCAGGGCTTGCGCCTTTCGCTAAACTGTGTCGTCCGCCCCTGGCGGACTTTGATCGGAGCAAGCTTCAATCAAGTGTGGGGTTTGGACTGAGGTTTTTAAGGCGGAGTTTGGGTGTTGGACGCTACGCATCGGTGGGCGCGAAGGATTGACGGTTTGCGGTTTGTCGTGTGGGCATTCATGCCATAGGAGCATTGAGTGGCCGTTGAGGAACGGAGAGTTAGGAGGGCAATGTTGAGCTGGTTGCAGAATGGGCGACTAGTCGGGTTCGTTGTCGGTGTTGCCCTGGTGTCTTGGCGGGTCGCTTCGATCAACTTTTCGCACCGTGGAGGGGGTTTCGACTGGTTTCTCGTGCCGGGTAATCACATTGAGTGGCACTTGAGAAAACTGGAATGGCTTCCGTCATCCACGAAGTTCAGGGATGGTGTCTCAATTGGCATGAACTTACTGCTGTACGGTTTTGCGGGTGGCCTTGGAGGACAGATCGTAGGTCGGTTCCGCCGGACCCGCTTCACGCATGCAGAGGTCGACATTCTATGTTTGGGATGTGGATATGATCTCAGGGGCAACAAATCTGGCGTATGTTCGGAGTGCGGCAGGCCGGTGGACTATCGGCAGTTGCGGCTATTGGGTAGGCGCGAGGGGAGTACTGGGAGTGAGGTATGACCATAAACCGGAAGCGAGCGGAGCAAGCTCTATTCAGGTGTAGCGTTTGAAAGTATTGCGACGGAGTATCTGCGGGATGGCAACGGCTGCAGGAGGATGGTTGTCGACAAAAGGGATCGGGTGGAGTAAGGGTTAAAGCAAGTGAATCGTGTTTTGAATTCAGATGTGTATTGGGGTTAGAGCGTGAGTATTCGCGGGCGTGTCGCAATGGTTCTGGTGTTGGCCCTTCTTGCGTGGGCGGGGCTGTCGGTGTTTGGTTCCTATCGCAGTTGCGAGCGGCGAATTCTTGCTTTGCAGGGGGCGCCGATGAGGCTGGCCGTAGACCTAGCGAAGCCCGGTTTGTATTCAGGCACGTATACGCAGCTTTGCCAACCACCTGCAGGTCTCGGTCTGTATGTCGAGCCTGCTGCTGATGTGGGGAACATCGAGCCGGACGGTGTTGTACTATCAGGGTTGGCTGCCACAATCGCAATGAGAGATAGCTCCGGGCGCGCGGTATATGAGCAGCATCTCGATTCGGTTGGCGGTTTGTGTCAAACTCGTTCTTCTTCTGGGCGACAACTAGTTGGCCTATGGGTTCGTGACCTACCGCTTGCGGTTGGCGTTTACACCATGGAGCTGGAGGTGGAGAAGGCGGCATTGGCTTTGGATGGCGTACCGCACACTCTTGTCGCGAAGTATGACATTTCGCTACTGCCGATGTTAAGTATGTGCTTGCTTGCCTTTGTGGGGTTGATTCTTGCGGCCATGTTGGGGGTGATTGCGTTGTGCGTGTGGATCGGCCACTCGGCCCGTGCGCGTCTTCGTCGGCAGCGACAGATGTCCGGCTGCTGCGGTGGGTGTGGGTATGAGCTGACAAGCAACAGTTCCGGCGCGTGTCCCGAATGCGGCGGGGAGCAAACGTCAACGTGTGAGCCATAATGAAAACCTGGGGGCAGAGGGGCACTTGCGTGGCGAATTCCGCATTGCCAGGATACCGCATTATTGGTTTGGTGTGTTGGCGGTAGCGAATGCTCTGTCGGCCGCCTTCGGCGGACTTTTTGAACTCTGGCGCGGAGGTTTACCAGGGCTTGCGCCCTTAGCTAAATTGTGTCGTCCGCCGATGGCGGACTTTGATCGGAGCAAGCTCTATTCAGGTGTAGCGTTTGATGGCCGGTTTTCTTTGGTTGATTCTCGGTGTTTGGTGTTACGGTTGGACTTGTGCGCTCGAAGGGTGCTACGGGCAGCGTCTCCCGGTTGAGGGGTGAACGAAAGCGACTCCGGGCTGATGCACGGAGTCGCTGGGGATGGGCCCACGAGGACTCGAACCTCGGACCGGCCGATTATGAGTCGGCTGCTCTAACCAACTGAGCTATGAGCCCTACCGATTGTTCTTGCGCGGTCAGTTTTGGCCGCTGTGGCCACCGGTTTTCATAGTCTGTGGCCAGTGCGGAGTATTTGACCACGGTTGAGCGAATGATGCAACCGGTTGTGTCGGGGTGTTGGCGGTATGCGGCGTATTTTCTTTTGTGGCAATGGGTTGGGTTGATCAGGCGTAGTTTTCGAGTATGCGGTTGTAGACTCCTTCAGCGATGGCTCCCTCTTTAAGTAGTGCTTCGAGTGAAGATTTCATGGTGCACATGCCGTAGCGCTGGCCAGTGGTAATGACATTTCTGAGGTGGAAGGTGCCGCGATGGCGCATGACGTTGCGGACGGCATCGTTGGCCACGAGGATTTCGCATGCGACTCTTTTTCCGCCGTCGACGGTGGGCAGGAGTTCCTGGTGAATGACGCCGAGCAGTGACTCGGCGAGGAGGCTGCGGATGTGTCCGTCGCCGCCATCGGGGGCGTAGGCGAGGAATCGTTCGATGATCTTGTCGATGGAGATCACGTGGACGGTGGAGAGGACGAGGACACCTGTTTCGGCGGCGGTGAGTGCGATCTTGATGGTGTCGTAGTCGCGCATTTCGCCGATGGCGATGACGTCGGGATCTTGTCGTAGGGCGGCGCGGAGTCCGCGGGCGAAGGATTTTGTGTCCTTTCCGATTTCCCGTTGGCGGATGACGGACATGTCGTTGCTGTGGACGTACTCGATGGGGTCCTCGATGGTGACGACATGTTTTCTCTTGGTGTGGTTGATGTGGTCGATCATGCCGGCCATGGTGGTGGTCTTGCCTTCGCTAGTGGCGCCGGTGATGAGGATGAGTCCTTTTCGGGCGTCGGCCATCCTGGTTACGACTTCGGGGACACGTATTTCGTCGAGCGTCATTGGTTTGCTGGCCAGCAGTCTGATGACGGCTCCGATTTCGCCGTCGTTGTAGCTTACATTGACTCGATATCGTTCGTGTTGGGCATCGGACATCATGAAGTCGAAGTCGAGGTCTCGTTCGAAGGCTTCTCGATGTTCGTCGGAGAGCATGGAGTAGGTGAGGTCTTTTGCCATGCGTGAATCCAGCAATTCTCTGGTGACGGGCATCAGATCCCCGGCGACGCGGAAGAGCACAGGTGATCCGGCGACGATGTGCACATCTGCGGCTTTTTTTGTGCGAGCGAGTGCGAGAATGCTTGCGATGTCGGCCATGACGTAAGTCCTTGTTCAGTACGTTTGCTGGTAGAGCGGCAGTGCAAGATAAGGCATTGGGTATTTCAATGCAATCGGTCTAATTGGTCGGGGTGTGGGGGCGGTTGTGCGTGTTCGTGGTGGGTTGTATGGGGCGGGTTGTGAGGTTCTTTTGGGGTGAGGTGTCCGGCGAGCGGTTTTTGGGTGAGCTTTCGGTGTTTGTCGCGATAGTCGGATGGCTTACGCTGCGTGGGGCAGGCGGCGTATGGGGGAGGGCGTAGATGGGTGTGGAGTAGTTGCAGGGCGATTATTGGGATTCCCAATATCACTTTGGCGATGGTGAGCGGGGGCGTGCGGTGCGTTTGGCACGGGTATCTTCTCCAGATTCGCCAGTCGTCACAGTCTGATTGGCGTGTTAGGGTCTTCCGAAAAAAACGCGAACATCTAACTATTGGGCGTGGGGTCACTTACTGCGAGTATGCACTTTTTATGGCTATAATATTGTTGACCGTAGCAGACAGGTTATATATAGTTTGCATTGTGTTAGGTTCATATCTCGGATAGCACAACGGAGGGCCGGCCATGGGCGATTTTACAGAGGATACGATTGCAGTTGATATGAGTAGTGTTTTTATCAATGGGATGGGATACAGGTCGCGGCGTACGGCCGATTTGGCGTATTGTTTTGGAACGGGGGCGGAGAATCGTCGCGTATTGTTCGAGAATGTGAGGGTGAAAATCGGACCTGGACGAATAGTGGCATTCACCGGGCCCTCCGGGTGCGGGAAGAGCAGCGTTTTGGCTATTTTACGAAAGATGGCCCCAACAAGCACAGAAGTGAACCGCGTTGTCTTTCCGTCCGGCAGGGCTCTGGTGGATACGATTGCTCCTCGGGGCGAGTTGAAGGATGCAATGGAGCTTCTGAATCTATGTGCGTTGGGTTCGGTTCCATTGTGGTTTCGCAGTTTCGGGGAGCTATCAACTGGTGAGCAGGCGAGGGCGCGTTTGGCTCGTGGGATTTCCCATGCGGCAGGTGCGGAGGGGGATCGACTGCTGTTAATCGATGAATTCGCAACAGGCTTGCACAGGACCGCCGCGATGTCGCTGGCCTACAATCTCCGCAGATTGGTTACACGCAAGAAGCTGCGAGTCGTCGTAGCCTGTTGTGATGAGAGCATTCTGAGTGATTTGCAGCCGGACACGCATGTGTCGTTGTCGGGCGACGGCGGGCATGTATGCAATGAGAGAGTTGTGCGGAGCAGGCCAATCAGTTTCTGGCGGCGGTTGCGGATAGAGCCGGGCTGCAAGCGTGACTACAGCCTGATGGCTCATATGCATTACCGGAGGTCGGACGAGTTGGGTTTTGTTGATCGGATCTTCGTATTGCGGGATGGGGCGGCGGGTAGGATTGTGGCGATTGTTGTTTACTCATATCCGCCGGCGGAGTTGGCTATTCGGAATGCGGTTACAGGAGGGCAGTACAGCAAGAATCTGGCGAAGCTCAACCGTGATGTGCGCATATTGCGTCGGCTGATTGTTCATCCGGACATGCGTGGCTGTGGCATAGGTCATCGTTTTGTGCGGCGGACGCTGCCATTGGTGGGGCGGCCATACGTTGAGTGTTTGGCAGGACTTGGCTTGGTGAATCCTGTATTCGAACGTGCGGGGATGGAGCGAGTGGGTGTATGTCAGATGCCGGCGCGTCGTCGGGTGGTGGTGGAGCAGTTGCGGGCGATGGGGGTCGATCCGTGCGGATTGGATTTCGAGGAGATGGTATGTCGAATTCCGCGGGTTCGGCAGCTGGTGAAGTCGATGGTGCACGATTGGTATGCGGCAACGACGGGCCAGGGACGGCATCGGGTTGAGCGGCAGTCTCCGGTGTTATTGGCGAAGTTGTTTCGGAGCATTGTGGGCAGCCGGCCGGTTTACTACCTTTGGAAAAACAAATCGCTCATCTGCAAAGACGCGGTATTGAGGGGTCGGCCATCAGAGGGTGTCGATTGCATGGCTCTGGCCGCGTAGCAGGGCAGTGCGTGGGGCAACGTATCAGCTTGGAGCGAGTTCTGTTTGAGTGTGGCGTTTTATTGCCGGTTTTCTCCGGTGAGTTTTCATTGTTTGGTGTGGTGTTTGGACGAATATTGTTGTGTAGAGGAGAAAGGAAAATGGATGAGTTACCGTTTTATCGTCGCTTATTGAATCCGCTTCGTTCGCGCAAGACGCGAGTGGCGTTGGCTACGGTGATCGCGGCATGTGCGTTGGAGTTCGGTTTTGATGTTTCGGAGGAGTTGTTGGTGACGATTTTGGGTATAGGGGCGTCATTGATTCTGGGCATTGCGCATGAGGACGCGGCGAAGAGTCGGGTAGTGTTTCGGGATTGAGGATAGTGGGGGTAGGAACCCCATTGGTGTTGTCGATGTTCGTTGACCGGGCCGATCGCTTGTGCTAGTTTAAGCCGTTCGGAGTTGCGCGGAATTTGCGTTTACGCACTCATTTTGCGCAGGGCTACCGCGCCGTGATGTTCCCCGTTTCGCGAGATCAACTCTGGCATCACAGCGTTCGGTTCGGTGGTCATACCAATATCGGTGCGCATGGTTCGTGCCCCAAGAGGATGTAGATGATGGAAAAGATATGTGACAACGGTGACGGTTGGGGGGCGGTGTTGACTGATGCCCAGGCGAAGTTGGAGGCAAGCCGGTGTTTGATGTGCGATGATCCTCCGTGTGTGCAGGCGTGTCCGGCTCAGGTTCCGGTTAAGCATTTCATTCGGGCGATTCGGTTCGACAATCCGCAAAGGGCGATCAATCTGATTCGGGAGCAGAATGTTTGTGCGGGCATTTGCGGTTTGGCGTGCCCGGTGGAGAAGCTGTGCGTAGGGGCATGTCGCAGCACCGATCTTACGACGCCGGTTTCGATCAATCGGCTGCAGCATTACGCAGCAGTGAAGGGGATTGGCAGGGGCGGCAAGGCGAGCAAGGCGGCGAGCTCGGGTAAGAAGGTGGCGATTGTTGGGGGTGGTCCGTCGGGGCTGGCCGCCGCCGCGGAGTTGGCTCGTGCCGGTCATGCGCCGACGATTTTTGAGCGTCATCGGCTTGCTGGTGGAATTACCACATACGGTGTTCCGGCTCATCGTCTGCCGCAGGAGTTAGTGGCAGCGGAGGTGGCGTATGTGCAGTCTCTGGGGGTGGAGATAAGGACTGGAATCGCACTGGGCGTTGATTTTACTGTGGACGATTTGTTTAAGCAGGGTTTTAGCGCCTGTTATGTTTCGGTTGGTTTGCAGGAGGCGATTACTCCCGGTTTGGCGGGTGAGGAGTTGCAGGGGGTCATACACTGGAAGGAGCTATTGGACGGTTTTTCGGCTTACAACCTTGGCGAAGGGGAAAGGCCCAGCGTGCCCAACTCGGTTGTGGTTGTTGGGGGCGGCAGCGTGGCGATGGATGTGGCCAGTGCAGCTCGCCAGTTGGGGGCGATGGAGTTGGATGTGGTGTGTCTGGAGTCGCCATGCGAGATGCCGGCGGACGCGGAGGAGATGGAAGAGGTTTGGAATCTTGGTGCTCGTTTCCATACTCGGTCAATGCCTCTGGAAGTTACCGGCGAGAAGGGCAAAGTGACGGGCTTGAAGGCACAGCGGATCAGGTGGCAGGAGCCGGAGAGGTTTGTTCCGGCGAATGCGGAGTTAATCAAGGAGACGGAGTACTGGCTTCCGGCAGAGATGGTTGTTTTTGCAATTGGCGCGCGGGCGAGTGGTGATATTGGTAAAGCTATTTCGGGAGTGGAATTCGGACGCGGCGGGCGCATCGTTGTTGACGAGGAGACACTTGCGACATCGCGTCCCGGTGTTTACGCCGGGGGAGACGCTGTGGTTGACGGCGGCATGACGATTGTGAAGTCGGTGGCGGAAGGCAAGCGTGCGGGGCAGGCAATTGACGTATACCTGCGCGGGCAGGCTGGTGATAACAAGTAGAGCCGATTGACGGCCAGTGAAAGGATAAGTCCGATGTTTACACATGATCGTGATCTGTCAATCGAGTTCTGCGGCGTCAAGTTTGTGAACCCTTTCCTTCTATCGGCCGCTCCTCCCAGCGATGATTTGGACATGGTGCGGGCAGCGTTCGAGGCCGGCTGGGGCGGAGCCGTGCTGAAGACAACTTCAGTGGAGACGGAGCAAGTAGATCTGGTTTACCCAATGATGAGTGCCATTCATTATGACGGCAACCGGATCATGGGGCTGGGTAATATCGATTTAATTTCCGAGCATCACATTGATGTAGTGGAGAAGAGGGCGGAGGCGCTGAAAAGGGAATATCCCGATCGCGTCGTTTCAGTGAGCATAATGGGTTCTAAGAAGGAGGAGTGGCAGACGCTGGTCAAGCGTCTGGAGGCAGTGGGTGTGGACATTATAGAGTGCAGTTTTTCCTGTCCGCAAGGGAGTATGGGGGAGGAGCCGGGAGCGATGTTGGCTCAGAGTCTGGACGCGACTGAGCAGGTGGCGGGCTGGGTGAAGGAGGCGGCAACTCGTTGTCCGGTAGTGATAAAGATCACTCCGCAGGTTGCGGACATAGTTAAGGTGGCGCGGGCGGTGAAGAACGGTGGGGCCGACGCGATTTGTGCGGCGAACACGATTCCGTCGCTGATGGGGGTGGATGTCGATACTTTTGTGCCTTATCCAAATGTTCAGGGCAAGAGCGGATACAGTGGTTTGAGCGGTCCTGCGGTCAAGCCTATTACGCTGCGAACGTTGGCGGAAATCAGCAGACATGTCGGTTTGCCGATCACGGCTACTGGCGGCCCGGTTACTTGGAAAGACGCTGTGGAGATGATGTTGGTCGGGGCGACGACAGTGCAGTTCTGCACTGCGGTGATGCACTATGGGTATGACATTATCGAGGATTTGTGTGACGGTTTGGCCTTCTATCTTGAGGATAAGGGTTTTGCTAAACCGGCCGACATTACCGGCAAGAGTTTGGAGTGCATAGTCGATCATCCGGTGCTGTCACGGGAGAAGAAGGTGATGTCCTCGGTAATCGAGGAGAAGTGTGTCAAGTGTGATCTTTGTCATATCGCATGTCGTGACGGAGGTCACCAGGCTATTACGATTGACCCGGAGACTCGGGTGCCGCAGTTTGACGAGGAGCGTTGTCCGGGTTGCCGGCTGTGCGTCACGGTATGTCCGGCCGACGCTCTGCGAATAGTGGAAAAGAAGGCTGTCTAGATTGATTCGGCAATACCCATGAGTGACAAGACGATAATCAAGAACGGAACGGTGGTTACGCTCGGCGACAGGCCCCAGGTTATTGAGAACGGTGCGGTTCTGGTTGTCGGCGGTGTGATCGAGCAGGTGGGGCGTCGCGATGAGGTGTCGTGCGACGGGGCACGGATTGTGGACGCTCGTGGTGGAGTCATCATGCCGGGGTTCATTAACGCGCACATGCATTTGTACAGCACATACGCATGTGGAATCTCCCTAAAGGATGCTCCGCCCAGCAACTTCGCTGAGAATCTGGAACGTCTTTGGTGGAGGCTGGACAAGGCGTTGACGCTGGAAGACGTACGTTACAGTGCCCTAACGCCGCTGGTCCGCTGCCTGAGGGCAGGGACAACGACGATCATTGATCATCATGCATCACCGTCGGCGGTGTCGGGCAGTTTGGAGGCGATTGCTCAAGCGGCGGGGGAGGCCGGTGTTCGCAGTTGTCTCTGTTATGAGCTATCGGATCGTGACGGTCCGGAGATTGCCAAGGCGGGCATCGAGGAAAACGTTTCGTTCATTAAAGCATGTCGAGCAGAGCCGAATGCGATGGTGTCGGCGATGTTTGGTCTTCATGCATCGATGACCATCGGGCAGGATACACTGGAAGCGGCGGTTGAGGCATCGAAGGGTCTGGATTGCGGTTTCCACATTCACACGTCGGAATCTGTTTTTGATCCGGAGGACTCTTTGAGGAACTATGGCAAGCGCGTCGTCAACCGGCTTGCGGATGCGGGTGTTCTTGGCGATAAGTCAATATGTGTGCACTGTGTTCATCTGGACGAGCGAGAAATGGAGATTCTCCGAGATACGAAGACGAATGTTGTGCATAACCCGCAGAGCAACATGAACAACGCAGTAGGCAGGGCGGACATATTCAAGATGCTGGATATGGGGATTTTGGTTGGCCTGGGGACAGATGGGATGTCCTCTACCATGCTGGACGACGTTCGCTGCGTCAATCTACTGCACAAACATCATTTGGGTGATCCACGAGTGGGTTTCTGCGAGGCGGGCAAGTTGTTGTTGGAAAACAATAGGCGGATTGCCGCCCGTTATTTTGACAAACCAGTAGGCGTGTTGGAGCCGGGTGCTTACGGGGATGTCATCACTATTGATTACTTGCCGGCTACTCCCATGACTACCGACAACTTCCTTGGCCATCTGCTATTCGGCATACCTTCCGCGACTGTTCGCAACACAGTTGTGGATGGCAAGGTGCGAATGCATGACGGGGAGATTATGGGAGTCGATGTGGCCGCTGTTGCGGAGCGGTCACGCAAGCTTGCGACGAGTGCTTGGGAAAGGTTTTAGATGGAGCTCACGACGATCAGCTTCAAGCTCAACGGTCGCGAGGTGACTCATGAGGTTGCCCGGGATCGCAGTTTGCTTGACATGCTGCGCGAGGATTTTGACATTGTTTCACCGAAGGTCGGCTGCGCTCCGCAGGCACAGTGTGGTTGTTGCACGGTGTTGGTTGACGGCAAGCCACGATTGAGTTGTGCCTTGAAGGCGGTGAAGGTCGACGGTTCATCGGTGCTTACCCTGGAGGGATATCCGCCGGAAAAGAGAGCGCAGCTTGCTGAAGCTTTCGTCAAAGCCGGAAGTGTGCAATGCGGATACTGTACTCCGGGAATCGCAGTGCGTGCGGATGCGTTGGTGGAAAAGAATCCGGAGCCGAGCCGAGAGGAGATCGCGCGGGAGTTGCGCCCGCATCTTTGCCGTTGCACCGGCTACGTGAAGCTTATTGACGCCATCGAGGACTACGCTGGCTTGCGGCGCGGAGAGTGCTGCGAACAGGAAGAGGAGACGGGGAAGCTGGGAACGTCCCTATCGCGGTATCAGGGCGCGGAGAGGGTTTTGGGTGATCAACGTTTCGTCGGCGACATGAAGTTGCTGGGCATGCTGCACGGGGCGTGCGTGTTTTCAGAACATCCTCGCGCTGTCGTCAGGAAGATAGACTATTCCAAAGCGGAATGTGCGGAAGGCGTGAAGCGGGTTGTCACTGCTGCCGACGTGCCGGGCAACCGAATCGTGGGCATGATAATAGCTGATTGGCCAATGCTCGTTGCCGTAGGGGAAACCACTCGTTGTGTTGGCGATATGCTGGCTGTGGTAGTGGCGGATACAGAAGCGCATGCTCGTGCGGGTGCAGCGCTGGTCGAGGTGGATTACGAGGTGCTGGAGCCGGTTTGTTCACCGGCTGAGGCATTGGCGGACGGTGCTCCGAAGCTGCACGATAGAGGAAATCTATTATCGGTAACCAAGGTTGTGCAGGGCGATGTGGACGCGGCGCTTGCGGCATCGACGCACGTGGTGAGCCACCGTTTCAATACGCAGCGGATCGAGCATATGTTTTTGGAGACGGAGGCGTGTCTGGCCAAGCCGACGGGCAAAGGATTGCATGTGTGGTCTGCCGGTCAGGGTATTTTCGAGGATCGGCGGCAGATTGCGGGAGTGATGGGTTGGGACGTTGATCGCATCGACGTAGAGCTTGTTCCCAATGGAGGCGCGTTCGGTGGCAAGGAGGATCTGAGTGTACAGAGCCAGACGGCGCTTGCTGCCCACCTCTGCAAAGCCCCAGTGCGTATTGTGTTGAATCGTAGGGAGAGTTTTCGGCTTCATCCCAAGCGTCATCCGATGGAGATAGATTTCGCAGTTGGTTGTGATGGTGAAGGCCGGCTAACGGCTGTTCGCTGCCGCATCGTTGGTGATACGGGTGCGTATGCGTCGGCCGGACCTGCGGTTGTTGATCGTGCCGGGACGCATGCGGCCGGGCCCTACAAGGTCGCCAACGTCGATCTGGAGGCGAAAGCGGTTTACACCAACAACCTGCCATGTGGAGCCATGCGTGGCTTTGGGGTAAATCAGTCAGCATTCGGCATGGAGACATGCTTGGACATGCTGGCGGAGAAGGTTGGCATTGATCGTTGGGAGATGCGTTGGCGAAACATTCTTCGGAAGGGCGATAGGTTCGCCACCGGCCAGAAGATGGAGAAACCATTTGGCTTGGAGAAGACGTTGCTCGCCGTCAAGGATGCGTTCTTGACAGCGCAGTACGCCGGGATCGCCTGTGGGATTAAGAACGTAGGCATCGGCAACGGGCTGGCTGACTTGGGCAAGTCTGTACTGAAGGTCGAGGAGGACGGCCACGTCAGCATATATACTGGGTTTACCGAAATGGGTCAGGGGTTGTTTACTGCCTGCATTCAGTTTGCCTGTCAGGTTACTGGATTGCCGCCCGAGACTTTCAGCGTCCTCAACAACAGCAGCTACGACTTGGGTACAGGGCAAACGACGGCCAGTCGAGGGACGGTGCTGGCTGGTAACGCGGTGGTGAATGCCGCGGAGAAGCTGAAGGTTGATTTGGACGCCGGTCATTCGTTGAAGGATCTTGCGGGTAGAGAGTATAGGGGCGATTACTGTTGTGATTTCACAACGGCGCCGGATGCCAACGTTGCCGATCCCGTTACACATTTGACGTATAGTTTCGGCACGCAGGTAGTGATCCTGAATGATCAGGGGATCGTGAGCAAGGTGATAGCGGCGCACGATATAGGCCGCGTTGTGAACCGCAAGGCCTTGGAAGGCCAGTTCGAGGGATCGATCCATATGGGATTGGGCTATGCCTTGACTGAGGATTTCCCGGTAGAGGGAGGTCGAGTCGTGGCTCGCAACGTCAATGCGTGCGGTGTGCTGCGGGCCGAGCATATGCCCGAGGTTGAGGTTATCCTCATAGAGGAGCCGGATCGCGATGGTCCGTTCGGTGCCCGTGGGGCAGGAGAGGTGGGTCTCGTTCCGATTGCCGCTGCGGTGGCAGGGGCGCTTCATGCTTACGATGGGAAGCGGAGATTCAGGTTGCCCATGCGGGATTCCGCCGCCAGCCAGGCGATTAAGCCGATGAGGAATGAAGGAAGTGGCAGTTAAATGATCGCTAGGAAATATACGCTTTGCAGAGCAGAGTTTCTTCTACCGCTTGCGCCACCTGATCGAGGCCTAAGAATTCGAGACGGCTATGTGCTGGCTGAGGGAGAGAGGCTTCTTGAGGTCGGTCGGTATTCGGCGGAGGTGGGCAGAAATCTCCTGCGGAAGTATGGAGATGACCTGGAGATCATAACACCGAGTGATGTTCATGACGCGGCGGATGATCCTGTTCCGTGCCATCGCGGAGTGATTTTGCCTGCTTTCGTCAAGGCACATGGTCACGATCATGAACAGCTTATCATTGGGATTGCCAAGGATGAGCCGTTGACTAGTTGGCTTGATCTGGCGGTGAACAGCTCTACTGGATTTCTCAATAGCCATCGAGAGGAGTTGACCGAGAGAATCGGCTGTACTCCCCAGTATGCCATATATCAGATGGCTCGTGTGTGTGATATTCACTACGGTATAACTTCGTGCATGGTGCATCACTGTAACCACAACAAGTATCACCTTGCGGATATTGCCCGAGCGAATGAATCAGCCGGCACAACGATGACGGTTGCTGTCGGAGGGCAGGATCGCAACTATGTGGCGCAATTGCTGGATACTCCCGAGGAGGCTCTGCTGCGGTTGGAGAAGAGCAAGACCATTGATGGTCTCACGCGCACATCGTTTTGTCCCGGTCCCGATCAGATATTCTCCAATAGCCGCGCGATGTTGGTACCGCTCAAGGAATGGGCACGCAAAAACGGTACGCTTTTTCACGTGCACAGTTCGGAGGAGCCGGCCACTACCCGCTGGTTTACCAGGGAGATCGAGCCGGGAATGACGCCCGTGGAATTCGCTGAATCGATTGGAATCCTTGATGGCGACACGGTTCTTGCTCATCAGGTGAACTGTGGCCCGCGCGATGTTGAGATTATTGCGCGGACAAAGACGAAGATCGTGCACAATCCGCTTGCGAATACTATCTTGGGATCTGGCATGCCTCCTGTGATTGAGATGCTCGATGCCGGTATCGAGGTGGCTATTTCTACTGATGGATCCGGTTCTGCAGATAATCAGAATATCATAGCCGCGGCCCGGCTTGCCGCGCAATACCAGAAGGCGCTTCACCAAAACGCCAAGTTATTGCCTTCGCAACAGCTTCTGGAGATGATCACGTCAGTTCCGGCACGCATTCTGCGGCTCAATCAGGGTGAACTTGCAGCCGGGCGCCAGGCGGATTGGGTTATTCTGGGGCTCGACAAGCCAAACCTAATTCCGACGCGTCTGGACAATCTGATGGAGAATATTATCTGGGCGGCTGACGGAGGCGAAGTAGAAACTGTCGTCGCTCGCGGCAAGCTTCTCAAGCATAATGGTAGGATCCTGCCTTTTGCAGATGGGGCCGACTATCAGCAGATTGTGGATAGGGTTAACACTCTTTCCGAACTCTTTGCCGAATACAGAAAAACGGCGCCAACGCTCAGCGGAACAGGTGTTCATCGGGAGTAGTGGGCTGCTTGCACAACCTTTCTGCTCTGTTTGTAGGGAGAGGACGAGGTGATCATGCGGAATAGGGCTATGCGACTTTCAGCCATAGTTATTGTAGTGGCTTTAGGCATTCAGGGATGCGCGGAGAAGAAGAGAATTGCGCCGGTTGAGCCGGTATCCGGTCAACGCACAGTAACGGAATCTCCGTGTTCTGATGCGAGTATCTCCATATCCAAGCCCTATGCAGAGCTTACAAACGAGATGCAGAGGGTTGTGAGCGATGTGTGCAAACAATGTATGACTTCCGAGTATAAGAGCCGTCGCGCGCTCGTTTACCGCATACGCTGCGAAGAAGTGGCTGATGCGGATTCAATAATGGTAAAACTCCAATTCGGGTTATCAGGTGACCGTGGATATTATGGAGAGGCATATCGCCTTGGCGAAATCAAAGTTTCGTGGATCAGAATGGATGAGGATATGCGTTTGGAGGCCTCATTGCCTGGGTATCATCAAGTGGCAGTGCAGATTAGAGGCGACGGCGATCGCATAGTTGTTCTTGATGATCTTCTTTTTGAGAACGTCTTGCCTGAAACCACAGCCACAGTGACGGGAAAGGTTGTACTGGAGGATGAAGCTGATCCTTCGAACATTACAGTGAAAATAGGGAAGAATCACTCGACCGTAACTGACGAGTCCGGTGGGTTCGTGCTCACCGGGATCGAATCTGGCAAAACTGTGCTCTCGGCTAAAAAGCAGGGATACCGTCGCATGTACAGTTATGTCACGCTTTCTCGTGGCGATGCTCAAGAGCATGATCTTCATGGATACCGTGAAAGACTGGCCGTAGTGCGGTGGGCGTATCAGCCGAACGGGTCGCGCGAGCTTGCGGGAGAGGATCTGCAGGAGGGAGTGGCAGTCATTCGCGACAACGGTTTGGACCGCGTGAGTTTCAAGGAGGGCTTCACTCAGGTACAGGGCAAGAGTGATTTTTGTGTTTACCAGAAAGAGGACAAACTCCAACTATATCAGTGCGACGGTGGTCGTGACGAAGCTGAGCATCTTCTCGTCAAGAATGCTATTTTCGATGATCTTGTTAGCGCGCCAACCGGGAAATACGGTGGCGGACGTAGTGTGCTCTCCGAGGGTGATCTCTATGTCTTTCAGTGTTGGGGAGGGACCAGCTACGGCAAGATGGAAGTAGTGGCTCTTCTCGACGACGGTCGGACTGACGCCGAGGCGCTTGGGATGATAATGGCAACTCCCTGTGCCCTTCCTTTTCAGAGGAATGATTGCCTGATTGCTTCTCTCGCCATAGTGGATCTTGACGGCGGTGATGACATCTCTTCCGGTGAGACTCAAGCACTTACCGATTTGGTTCGTGATCTTGTGCAACGCACGGGCAGGTACACAGTCGTTGATCGCGACAGCATGATGCATATCCTGGGCGAAGAGGATTTCATGGCTTCGGTCAAGTGTGATAATAATCGTTGCATAGTGAATTACGGACGGAAGCTGCGAGCGCAGAAAATGATGCATGGTCGGGTCAACCGGGCGGGATCGTCTATGGTGTTGACCTTGAAGATGCTCGACGTATCCTCCGCAGTTGTAGATGCCATCGAAACGAGACGTGTGGACGGAGGAATGGACACTCTGCTTGATGAAACTCAAGAGGCGACCTGTACTCTTCTTCGGCGCGTCATGAGGAAGAGCACACACTAGCGTTTCTTTCTCGGCAGTCCTCTTCTCGGTCGAGACCAAAAAGGCTGAAGTAGTAGGCTTTTCTGCATGAAGTGAACAACTTGGTATTTAAGGGATGTTCTTCGTATGAGGAGGTCAGGCGGAAAACATCCTCATCGAACGGAAAAGGTGTCGGTGATGCTGGCTGAGGACATGATATGCACGTGACTGGAATACTTCTAGCAACAGCAGGCATGCAGGCAGTGGGATCGGAGAGCTGTTCTGCCGAGGACAATGGCGGGTCATCGTTTGCCGCATCTCTTGAACCACTCCTTGCGTCGTCCCAGGTAAGCGAGATTGTAATTGTGGTTCGTCCCGAGTTCGATATACCCGTGAACGATGAGAAGTGCGTGGTTGTCGTCGACTACGGTTTTGACCAAGGGATAGTCGCATCTTTTCGGATTGGTCTGATGGCGGCACCGACTGGTACTGATGCATACCTTATAGCACGCACTGATATGTCGCCAATAGCGCGTGGTGTCATTGATCAAGGTCTTGCAGTGTTTGCAGCTACTGACAAGACTGTCCTTATTCCTTGCTACGACGGCCAATGCGGCTACCCTCTGATTATGCGCAGAGAGAGCAAATCGCTAGTGGTCGCAAGCTCTGAGAGCAGCAACCTGCACGCGGTTTTCGATGGTCATGATGATTTGGTAGAAAGGGTTTCCATAGTCGATGCGCATATTTCTTAGTAGTGCTGGTTGTGTCACTACGCTTCGAATTCCTCAATGACCTCCAAGAAACGTTGACCATAGGAATCGAACTTAGCATCTCCAACGCCTTTGATCCGCAACATAGAACTGCGATCTGTCGGTCGCGCCTTAGCCATGGCTCTTAGAGTTCTGTCGCTGAATACAACGAACGCCGGGGCATTCATCTCTTCCGCTAGTTTGCGCCTTAATTCCCGCAAGCGCTCAAACAGCCGCATAGCCGCGTGGTTCATACTGCTATTCGAGATCGGCGTCCCTGCTGCGATGTCCGTATCCTCCAAGTGGCAGTACGTCGTCTCAGTATAATCCCAATCGGGCTCTGCGAGTGGCGCGAGCCGCCGTTTTCTGGTCTTTGTTTTTGGTTTCACGGGACGAGCGTAAGTTGTGTCCGGCGGCAGCAGCTTTGCCTTTGCCTCTGATCGCAAGACTTTCCATCCCATGCCTGTCACCTTGGGAATGCGGAATTTACCTTCTCGCTTCAGCAACTGGCTATCAGTTAACTCGTCAAACCAGTCCATTATTGTCTGCCGGTTGTATTCTCGCAGCAGCCCAAAGGTCGACAGTTCGTGGTGACCGCGAGAGAGTACGTGCTCGGATTCATGTCCGAGCAATACCTCACACACGTATCCTGCGCCATATCGCTGCCCGGTGCGGACTATCGCTGACAGTATCTTCTGTGTCAGGATGGTGGAATCGGCAAGTGGCTCCAGGTTCTGCTGGCAAATGTCACATGCATCACACGCTTCTCTGTTCCATTCCTGGCCAAAGTACTGGACGAGCTTGCGATGTCGACAGATGCGCGATGTGCAGAACCGATACATCTCCGAAAGCATCTGCACATGGCTCTCGCTGTCCTGGCCATCATTCTTCTCGATAATGCTTTTCCACTTAGCGAAATCACCTCCACTGTAGAAGAGAATGCAATCGGCTTGACCTCCGTCTCGTCCGGCGCGACCGGTTTCCTGCTGATAGTGTTCAATCGACTTCGGTATGGCCGTGTGAATGACGAATCGAATGTCCGATCGATCTATTCCCATCCCAAACGCGACAGTAGCCACGACTACATCAATGTCGCCTACGGCGAAGGAATCCTGAGTCGTCGTTCGGCAGGTATCAGTCATTCCTGCATGGTATGCGGCCGCTTTTATTCCTTCGGCACAGAGGAATGTTGTCAGCTCGTTGACATCCGATCGGCGAATGCAGTAAACAATCCCGGCTTGCCTGTTCCGCTGAGTCACCTGCCGCAGTACATCGTGCAGAATGCTTCTGCGTCGTCTCACTTGATATACAAGGTTGGGGCGGAAGAAGTCGCCGACAAGCACTTCAGGATTAGCCAATCGGAGTTGCTCGCATATGTCTTGACGCACACGCGGAGTAGCGGTGGCGGTGAATGCGTTGATTGGCACATTGCTAAACCGCTCCTTCAGCAGGCCAAGCTTGCGATAGTCATCACGAAAGTCATGCCCCCAGTGGCTTATACAATGAGCCTCGTCGATTGCAAAGCTGCCCACCCCGACGTTTTCCAGTAGCTTCGGAAAGGCACTGCCGGTCAGCCGCTCAGGAGCGATGAAGATGAGTTTGTATTGACCTCTGAGGATGCCGGATTCAACTCTTCGTCGATCCGTGGCATCGAGGCTGCTATTCAGAAACGCCGCCGGAATTCCTCGCTGGATTAGTCCGTCAACTTGGTCCTTCATCAGCGCGATCAATGGGGAGATTACAACGCAAGGCTTGTCGCTTAGCATTGCCGGTGCCTGGTAGCAAAGAGATTTTCCTCCACCTGTGGGCAGAACGGCCAGCGTATCACGATGTCTGCAGGCCGCGAGCATGGCTTCCGCCTGCAACGGACGAAGTTTAGAATAACCCCAATAACGCCGAATCACTTCACGCAGCGTCTTCTCATCCTTCGAGGTGGTTCTAGCTGCACTGTGGGCCATGAGATCTCCGTAGCAATATAGGACGTATGTAAGTGTAGGACCAAGGTGGATTGACGTCCACAGCGGATCACTCGTACTCCATCGCTTCAACATGCTGGTGCTTTCACGTTGCCTGCGAGAATCATCCGGCATAATCCATCTTGTCAGTACAGAACCCAATACTGCCGGCACTCGTCGGCATCTTCCAACATGCCGACAGAGTCCACGTTTTATAGGCTGCGCACGACGGGCGGCATGCCGGTGATCCGGCAAGCCAAAGATGGCGCGCGTTGTGTCACTCTGGCCATAGTTGACCCGCAGGTTCTGGTATGAGTATAGGAAGGGGCAGCTGTGAGTCGTCAAAGCGGTAGCCATATCCACGCAGGAGAAAGAGTCTCCTCAAACAGCCGGAAATTGCGCAGGAAGATCATCAGCCCACTTATGGCCTTCCTCGTTATCCTTGTTGTTCTCGGATCTCTGACTCCGTTTTCACCTAGGCATTTGCAGCAGTGCGATACCATTCTTGGCTGGACAACGGTCGACGTGTCTGACATCTGCACCAATGTGGCCGTGTATCTGCCTGTGGGGGCCTGTCTTTATCTGTTATTGCTGACTGGCCGTACAGCGTGGACTTCGGGCGTTATTGCCATTCTCCTGGCTGCAATGCTAAGCCTTTGTGTCGAGATACTTCAGGCCTTCGTGTCAACCCGGTTTTCGTCTTGGCTGGATATCATCTACGATGTTGGCGGTGCGCTGATTGGGATCTTGCTTGCTCGCGGTGCAGCAGGGCTTGTCGCACGCAACGCGTTATCCTCCTTGAAAGCTGTAATCATTGCAAGAGTTCGTTCGGCCATCGGAATGCCTTTGCCGGCTCTCATGTTTGCATTCGGGGGCATCGTGCTCTGGATGATGATCACGGGGATAACTGCACTAGCCAATGTTGCCAGCGGATCCTTCTCTGCCAACTGGAGTCCCTTTGCAGACTATATAAACATGCCGTTCGTGGCGGCACTACAGGGAATAGCTAAGATGGTTTTCCCGTTTTCCATGCTCGGATTCGTTACGGCCGTACTTCTGGTGAAGTTGACAGTTCGTGGCGGCAAGGCGATGCCGCTCGTCATTGCTCTTATTACCGTATCATTGGCCTGTGTGGCCACAGGGTCTTTTGCCGTAAGCGGTCACTTCTCCGTGAGTTACCTCCTTCTGGCGGCCACCAGCTGGTTCGCCTCCATATCTGTCGGTCGTACTTTGGTCCATTTGGCGATGCTCAATCGCTCTCAGTAGCTCATTACACAGTTTATCCCCTTTTGTAATGGACTGGCTTGTTCCCATGCACGAGAAATAAGGTGGTCTGCGCCTCTGGCGCACGTGGCCCGCGCGTCTGCGGTGTGATGAGCTTGACCCTGGAGGGGCATCGACGTAATCTGCCCTTTACCTTCGAGATTAGTGTGCGATCTGGAGTTTCGAGTATGGGACTGCTGCAAGGAGACTGATATGGGTTTCTTCGATAAACTTCGCGGCGAGCTTGTTGATATCATTGAATGGATTGACGATACCCGGCATACTCTTGTCTGGCGGTTTCCTCGATATCACAATGAGATAAAGAACGGTGCACAACTTATTGTCCGCCCCGGACAAATGGCTATTTTCGTTCATCGCGGTAAGCTGGCTGACGTGTTCGAGCCTGGTGCTTATCGCCTCACCACTGACAACCTCCCGATTCTCAGTACTCTGCAGGGGTGGAAGCACGGATTCAACAGTCCCTTCCGTTCAGAGGTGTACTTTGTTAGCACCAGACAAATCACCGACCTCAAATGGGGAACTCCCAATCCCATAATGCTTCGCGACTCCGATTTCGGCCCTATTCGCCTTCGTGCGTTCGGGCATTATGCACTCAAGGCCACCGATCCCGTTACGTTGCTCAAGGAACTGGTCGGTACGGACGGAGAGTTTGAGGCAGAGGAAGTTACCGAACTGCTTCGGTCGTTGATCAATACCTCCCTTGCCGACATTCTTGGCAAAAGTGACATCTCTGCGCTCGATCTTGCTTCAAACTACGTTGATCTTTCCAGCAAGCTCAAACAGCGGGTGGTTGAGCAGATTGACGACGAGTACGGGCTCGATCTGCCACAGTTGCTGATTGTCAATATCTCCCTACCGGAAGAGGTCGAACAGGCCCTCGACACTCGCAGCAGTATGAGCGTTATTGGCGACATGAACCGCTTCCAACAGTACCAGATGGGGCAGGCCATGACCGCTGCAGCAGAAAATCCCGCAGGTGGCGGTGCTGCAGAAGGTATGGGGCTGGGAATGGGGTTTGCCATGGCGGGGAAGATGATGCAGGGAGGTGGGCAACCGGCCTCGGGAGTTGTGCCGCCACCACCCCCGGGTGCGCTTTGGCATGTCGCCGTGGACGGCCAGGCTCAGGGACCGTTCCCGATGCAGCATCTTGGACAGAGCATCGCCCAGGGGCACATAACAGCAGATACTCTGGTCTGGACCGCGGGAATGACCGACTGGATGCCTGCAGGCAAAGTACCTCAACTGGCTGGACAGTTTGGCGCCGCTCCGCCGCCGATTAAGGGGTAAAACGATAGAGCATCTGTGAAAACCAGTACAGCGATATTAGGCCAAGAGTGGCGTCGAACACGAGAATCTAATGGAGAGAACCGCGTATCAGACGCTACACTTTGATAGAGCTTGCTCTGGCACGAGCATAATGGTCTGAGATTATGGATTGTCGAAACTGTGGAGCACCGCTGCCGGCCAATGATAATGTGTGCGTCTACTGCAAGACGCGGCACGATGTTGATCTCCAATCCTTGAACAAACCAGTGAGTGCGGGTGCTGAGGGAAATCGCATCTGCCCCAGATGTGAGGAGAAACTTACGGCTCTTCGCGTCACTCTCGGATCGCACAAAGCGACCATAGATCGCTGCAAATCATGCTTGGGGATTTTCTTCGATCCCGGCGAACTCGAGGAGCTTGTTGATGCCTCTGTGAAGAAGCCCGATCAAGTCGACTACCGTCGGCTCAACAAAGTCAGCCATAATCGACGCCTTGATGGCGGGCGGGCTGTGCGCTACCTAAAATGTCCAGTGTGCAGGGAGCTGATGAACCGCAAAAGCTACAAGACGTCCTCCGGCATCATAATCGATATTTGCAGGGATCACGGCGTCTGGCTAGACGGTGGAGAACTGAACGAGATAATGCACTGGACTCACGCCGGTGGGGAAATCCATGCAGAAGAGAAGAAACGTGAACGCCAACACTTGGAGGATACCCGGCGGAGCATTCAATCAATGGCAACAGGCGGAACTGCTTACACCCATGGCGCCGGTAATCGAGGTTGGCCGGGCGATGATGCCGCAGGCTTAGGCATTGGAGCTGTAATAGGTTTCATTATCAGGAGCATACTGGACTAGAGCTTACTCACGGCGCATCACTGCGCATTCCCGACAGGACAAGCGTTCGAGGCCGTTCCTCATGAGTAATATCCCTAATTCAATCGAGTTCTCCACAACCGCCGTTAGCTCCTCCGGTGAGCTCACTCCACCCGCCGACCAGGATCGCGCTCGCATGTTTCCTTGCGATCAATGTGGTGCCGATCTCGAATTCCATATCGACGATCAGCAACTCACCTGTCCGTACTGCGGGCACAATCAGGACATCGTGGCCAAGGAAAATCGGGCTGTAAGTGAAAACGACCTTCGCCAGACTTTGACCGATCTGGCCGCCAAGCGATCTGATGCTGCTCAGGCGAACCATGCCGTACACGAGATCAGCTGTGGAAACTGCGCCGCCAAAGTGCAGTTTGAGGGCACTCTGACCAGCACGGAATGTGCCTACTGCGGCACTCCTCTTCAGCTGGAAAACGCCTACGAGGCAAAGGATCTGCTGCCCGTTGATGGCGTGCTTCCATTCGCTGTTAATCGCGACACCGCCACTACCAACCTTACAGCGTGGGTGAAATCAAGATGGTTTGCCCCCAATGAGTTCACCCGAAGGGGAGTTCAGGGAAAGTTCAATGGCATCTACATCCCCTATTGGACTTTCGACTCCATGACCAAAACCAACTACGCCGGCCTTCGCGGCGTATACTACACAGTCTCCACCGGATCAGGTAAGAAACGCCGCACGGTCAGGAAGATCCGCTGGTCTCCCGTATCAGGAACATTCCGCCGCTTCTTCGACGATGTACTCGTCGTTGCCTCAAAAGGATTGCCTGAAAAGCGGATCAACGACCTTGAACCCTGGCCACTGCGTAAGTGTCGGCCCTTCTCCCGCGAGTTCCTTGCCGGCTTTCTCGCGCGTCGCTACGACATTGGATTGCACGACGGCTTCTTCGCAGCCAGATCGCGCGTAGACGCAGCAATCAATGCCGAAGTCCGCCGACGAATCGGCGGCGATGTCCAAAGGGTAACCAACATCGACACCACCTACTCCGCCCTCACCTACAAACATCTTCTTCTGCCACTGTGGATGCTCGCCTACCGATTCCGCAACAAGGCTTACCAAGTAGTAATCAACGCCGCGACTGGGGAAGTCCAGGGTGACCGACCATATAGCTGGATCAAAATCACGCTGGCTGCAATAGCCGCAGCCGCCGTCGTGGCAGTCGCAGCCTATGTCTTCAGCGAGCACTGGTCGTAGCTCGTAAGCGATCCGTTAAATCGGTCGTAGTGAGTTTACATCAACGCAAGTCGAAGCGCAGCGCCAACCCCCGAAATCTACTGAAGAAAACAGGCTCTCAACCGCTACACTTGGATAGAGCTTGCTCTAGTAGACACCCTCAAACGATGCACGAAAACCAGGTATGGTAATATCCTGAATCAAAGACTCCATCCGCTGGGCGAACGGAGCTATTTCCTTCACCATGAGCACTACGTCATGATGCATTCCCAGCTCGTCCTTCGCCATCCCCGCCAAGACGGCGCTTTCTCTAAACCCCAACTGCCTTAATTCGCCAACCTCATCACCACTTTGCCCGACAACTTGAGTCTGCACTACTTCAATGTCGCAATCAACCGCACACTTACTAAGTCGCTTCGCCATTATCGCCTTGAGATTACTCTGCGCATGCGATTCCGCTACGCTCAGGTGAATGTCTCCCACATGTCTCATCCAACATTCCGGCCGGCGCCGCAACGTCCCTTCACCCACAATGACACGTCCTTCAAATGCCACCACCACCGCCGCAACATCGCGATCACCGGCAGTAGCACGAGTCCCAATAAACGAATCATCCGAGAGCACCTTGGCAAAAACCGAGTCCACTCCCGGAGCGATCATGAAGAACTTGGGAAACTTCTCAAAATCGTCCCCGACAGGCATGCGAAGAACCACACTGTGGCCATCGCTCAGCTCGATCCGCCGTGGCATGTACTTCAGTCCCACACGACCGAAATCCGTGCCATAAGAAAAACGGTAATCGGACAAGCCGGCATTCATCCGCAGACGTATATCGCCGCCCACAACCGCATCCATTCTGTGCATTGTAGTATGCCCCATTTTGCTTACCCATCACACTCCCATACGAACGAGAGCGAAAGGTTTCGCAACTTTCGCTCTCAGCCGCTATCGTCTGCCATCAGCGTCGCTCCCATTTTTCCTGACAGCGGACGCAGCGGGTCGCTTCTGGTTTTGCCTGCCGACGCGCTTCCGAAATCCGCCTGTTGCACACCGCGCATCGGTCATACGTGCCCTCCCGGATACGCTGCATGGCCTCCAAAGCCTCCATCGCTCTCGACTGACTGCTCCCCGGCATCACCAGAGAAACCTCGTCAGTGGCCAACTCCCGCAGCACGTCCTGCTGGCCATCCAGTCTTCCGCTAACGTTCATCCGATGCATAGCTCACCACCACCTCAGGAGATTCATTGCCAAAAACGTCGTAAGCCGTTTACGTGTGGTGACCAACCAAGCCGCCCACACCAGCCCCCAACATCACGCCGCGTGCCAGCCTCGCCAAGAGAGCCATAAACCTGCATAACTATCACCACAGCAACAGTTTAGATGCTGCGATCAACTCCGCTCCCTCTGATCTGAAAGTGGATGCGATCTGCACAATGTGGCCAGAAAATGACCAGTATGGACAAGGCGTGCCGACACCATGGCAGGACAAAACCGCCGCCGGACCCTTGCTCTAGACCAAAACGAAATTCAGTGTGATTTGCGTCCCCAGCCACCCCAGGAACATCGACACCGCACCGATTGCCCAACCATGCGGCATCTTCAAATGCTTTCTATACCCAATCCAAATGTTCGCCCACATGCTCAACAGCCCCGCTAGCAGCAGCACCTGCCCCGTACGCGCGTAGAGCCACCGCGGTACCCTGGGCCCCTGTCCGCGTGGCCGCACAAACCGCTGCCCCGGCACGACCGGAATCGGAGCATTGCCTCCCGGTGCCTGTTGCACAGCCGGCTGCAGGTTGCGCGTGCGCAAAAACAGACTGCTGTCGATCACACCTTCTGCAAAACACCACAGCCCTGACACCATACAGGCCGCAAGTGTCGAATGAGCATAAACCCGCAAGACATGACGCCAGTTGATCCGGCACCGATGCTTCGACTCAAAGAAAATCTGCATCGCCAGAAACGTTAGCACATACCAAAGCGCCAACATGTGCACGAAACCATCGTTGATCCGCGAGAAATAGGTAAAACGCAACCGAGTCTGGGCCGTGTCCGCTAGCAGCCAGGCCAACCCGTTCATAACCGGGTCTACAGCCAGCGAAGTGGCGTTCCAGCCTCGCCAGAACACCAGCCACTGCAGCGCGATCAACAGCAATAGCGACCACCACAGCGGCCTATCCTTCAGCGAATACACCGACCATAAACGCGATGGACGAAACATCCCCAACCGCCATGTATACACCAACGCCGGCACCGGATTGTCATACCACCGAAACTCGAACAACCCGCTCTTGTTGCGCAACGCCTCCTGCCAGATCTCTCGCCACTCAAAATCCCTGCCGCACTCCGGACAACGCATGTCCTTCACGCCGTACACCATATAGTTGCAGCGCGGGCACCGCTGATCCTCTCGCGGCAGCATCGAGGGATTCCAATACTCCGAATCCGGCCCTTTCTGCCGCATCGCCGCCAGCCAAACCTCCTCCCACGCAAACCGCTCTCCGCACTCCGGGCACACCTCCTTCTCCAACCCATGCACCACGTGGCTGCAGCCCGGACACCGCTTCTCCTCCGGACTCAACGTCGCTACCAGTTCACCAACATCATAGGCCGTCATGGGAAATAGCCCCACAGATACGCAAACGCCCCCGAGTGTCTCACGCTGGCACTCGCCAACCCAAATCTCCCTGCTCCACAATGAAACGTTACACCAACACCACCAACCATACCAACCCCGCTTCCCAACATCCAGCCCGCTTGTTACGCCACGCCAACCGCTCCCCGCCGCCAAACCTCAACACTCATCACCCGACAACTTCTGACATTTGCTTTGAGATCCGACGCCCCAACTGCTACCATCATCATAGGCCGTTTCCGCCCATCTACACATAATCCGTGCCGCGCGGAGGTGATCATGAACCATAACCGGCGCTACGCAGGCCGCACCCTCGTCGAGACCATCGTCTCAGTTGCACTCTGTGCCATCGTAGTATCAGTCGTCCTCGCCGCCCCCAAACGCATCCGCCAGGACGATCGATGGATAAACTGCCTTTCCCATTTGCAGCAACTTGGCCAGGCAAGCATCAACCACACCACGCAGTACAACGGCTATTTCCAACTGGCGGCCAGTGCGGATATGGTCGACTACGTCGACCCCGCCCGTACCAAGTACGCCTACGGTGGCGGCGAACTGCTCGCGTTCCCCGTGGCTCTCGCACAGGCAATGGCCAAGCCCTACACCTGCAATCCGGATTGGGGCGCCCGGGCCGGAACACTTGGCGAAGCCGTTGGCAAGCAACAATACATGGCTGACGATTTTCCTGAAATGACCTGCCCGGCCGATACGCTGCGAATCGCCACCCCTGGCTTTCCCAATGGCGATGGTATGATCGGAAATGGCGACCCATCCAACCCGCTACCCCCAGGGCCGGGAGTGGAATACTGGGGAAGGCTCAGTTACGCCCTCAATGAGGATATCGCCGGGGCGAATGCCCTCTGCCGTCCGGCATGCTGGCGGGCCGTCGACGCCAACGGGCAATGGGTCGAGTGCCTCGGTGGGTACATGTATGGCCCCTCCAGCTCCTGCTTTGGCTGTGATCACGGAAACAGGCTCGAAGGGCGAATAGATCAAGTCGTCGATCCCAGCACTGTCGGGCTCCTCTTCGATGCCGGTTTCGCATCAAAGATCCCTTCCGATCTTTACTCGCTACTGAATCTCGTCAACAGTACGACCGCACCTGGCGCGAGCGCCCAGTTCGCCGGCCCCGACCTGGAAAACTTCGAGCAAGCCCAGTCACGCACTATCACTCAGGGAAATCTCCACCCCGGCGGGCGCATCAATGTCCTCTACGCCGACTATCACACCGAATCCGTCCGTCCCCTGGCACCGGTAATAAACACCATCAAATTTCCCACACGCTATGAACCGCGCGTTCGCATCTCCCCTTATGATCCACACGGCTTTGGCGAGGAATAGGCCATGCAAACCGTCCGCTCCCATCACCACTCTCCGCAATCCCTGCTTGCCGGCCGCCCCCTCGTCAAGCATCTGATTCTCACTGCAATGCTCCCACTGATCGCCGGCCTCGTCGTCGTTTTTGCCATGCCCGTTCCCGCCCACGCACAGCTTTGCCCCGCCGACTTCGACAGGGATGGCGTCGTAACTCTTACTGATTTTACCATATTCGCCGACTGCCTCGCCGGTCCTGGCCGCTCCTCCGAGCCACTGCCGCCCGCGTCACTCTGGAGCTGCCTCGATTCCTTCGATCTCGATTCCGACAACGATATCGACCTGGCCGATTTCCAGACCATGGCTCGCATTCATGCATTACCCTGCTCCGCATGCGGCAACAGTACTGTGGAATATGGCGAGCAGTGCGATCCCCCCAGCCCCGGCAGCTGCACCGAATCCTGCCAATTCCCCGCACCACATAGCGATTGCGATTCTCCTCTTCCCGTCTATGAAGGACATACACCCTTCAACAACTTCGTCGCCGAATCGGGACCGCTACCAGGCACCTGTGCCACGATGGCCTATGACTTGTGGTTTACACATACCGCAACCTGCACCGGCTACCTCACCGTGAGCCTCTGCGGAAGCTCCTTCGATACCGTCGTCGAGGTGTTCGATACCAACGGCTGCCCATCCACATCACCCATCTCCTGCAACGACGATGGCTGTGGCACTGGGCTTCAATCCCGGTTGACCTTTCCCGTCCAATCGGGGCATACCTATTCTCTTCGCCTCGGCAGCTGGGACTCTCCTGGCCAGGGGCTACTGTCCATCTCCTGTGCAAACTCTACAGGCTTTGCCGCATGCACCGCAGAAGCCGGCGACTGCCAAAACACCAACGGATCCCCCGGCTGCGAAGACGCGACCTGCTGCGCAACGGTCTGTGCCGCCGACTCCTTCTGTTGCGATGTTGATTGGGACAACGCCTGCGTGGCCACTGCCCTCAGCCTCTGCGACCTTGGCCAGCTTCTCTCTTCCGCCCTCTCCATGAAGACGAAGACGGCTGAAATAGGGGATTTACCTGCATGGAGCGAGCAGCGTGAATTGAACAGAGAGGATGCTGAAACACACGCGTTAGAGCACCACCATCCCAATAGCAGCACCAAACAACGAAACCCCACGGCAAAAAACCATCACGCAAACACCAAACCCGAATGAAGCCCACGCGGAACATGTTTTCTGCAACATAAGCCCGCCAGCGGCGGGACGACACAATTTAGCGAGGGACGCAAGCCCTGGAGAAATCTGATGGATCGTCTGCGACCATTGTGAAATCGCCCACAAGAGAGTCAACCTCCACTGCCATTCTCAACTTCATCACGAGGCCGCAGCACGATTTCCTGCGATATCTTTCCTGTATTAACAAGTCCATGATGAGCCCGATATATTTTTACAGATTCTCCCTTATCATCGAAATAGACAAGGAAGATTTCTGTACTGAGGTATCGTCCCGACTCAAAAAGAGGAAATGCGAACTTCGGTCCATGCTCGTATTCGTAGTGATTGAGAAACCCATTCCACGGAGGATCAACTTGACTCATGTGATGGTAAGCTCTAGCTGGTTGTGGAAGAGCTTGATTGACCTCCTCCTCTGTCATTCCAGCATACAATCCCATAGCTAGAAACTCATAACTATCCGGTTTCCACCTGGGATCTCGCCTACTCTCCAAATACGCCTTTCTAGCAGCCCAATACACCTGTTGTTGCCGCAGACATGCTGCACCGAAGAAAACACCAAGCGGAACACAAACAGCTAGTACAATGGAGATGATGAGTCGATTTCCTTTGGCCATATTCTTGACTCCAAAGTGGCTTCACTGACAAGAAACGACAACCACAGCGTTGCCAATCCAAACGTAGCGTCAAGTGCCACCAATCTAACGGAGAAAATCGGGTGTCAGACGTTACGCTTGAATAGAGTTTACTCCATCTTGATCTGTGTCTCAGGTGACGTTTCGACACGCCCTCCGCCTGGCGTGCCCTGTGCCCCGAATAACCGTGTCACGCCTCGTCAACACAGTACGTCAATCATCCCCAGCTACTCGAAGATAATCCTCCGGCGCAGGAGGAATCTTCGTACCGCACTCCGGACAAATGTCGGACGTGCAACCACGCATGTCGTACTTACAGCTAACGCACAATCCCGCTTTTCGGCGACTTTATCGACGTATTGGGGTGATTATCCACAAATGCACCGGATAACCACCGAATACAAGCACCACCAGCCAAACTGGAACATAGAGATCGCTTCGAGAAACCTTCGCCGTGATAAGTGGCACTTCAAGTAGACTGTTCGCATCAACAAGTGGTACCTTCTCTTTCCAGTAGCACCAATCCTCAGTTTTGTCGATCGAGCAACCAAACAGCAGAAAGCCAGGTTTGTCAGCGAATACGGGTATCTCAGCTCGCCCATCGTCGATTGCGGCTATGACAACCAAATCACCCTGGATAAGAGAAAAGCCAAGTGATCCGTTGACAGTATACACATGCACAGAGTTGCGTTCTCCTACCCTTACGTGAAAACGGATAACATCTGCCCATAAGCGTCCCAGGCCGGCAAACCCGAAGATGAAGACTGCAAACGCGAACACAGAGCATCCAACCAACACTGTCACTCGAATGCACTTGTACACCTTCATCTGCCGAAGTTCCTCTATCCAAGAGCGACCACCGGCACTCTCCCTATTCACAGCCTCCCAAGCTAGGTCATTGCCCGCCTGGCTCAAGGCGACTACCCGATCACATCTCTTCCCGGAGATGTTTATGGCGAGCACGCATCATTCTCCCGCAAGTTCCCGCACCCGTGTAGTTAATCAGAATCCACGAACTCCGGCCTCGTGTACTGCCCCCATAAATGTTAATGTCCCTGATCGCCAATTGCACACCATACCCGGATCCGCAAAGCTTCCGCGCTAATTACTCGTTTCCAGCATTCCCGTCAGATTCCAGGCATTTCCGAGCGAAAGCCATCGCAGAGTTCCAATGGCCGGTGAAAACACGGCCAGCAGCCCAATTGTGACACAAGACCAGTCCTTTAGTGGCTCACCAACAAGATGATGCACTACTACCATCCAGTCGTTGACAAAACTATCACCATGCAGCTCTCTCAAACGTACGTGGTCAATAACCCCGTTGGTATCCAGGTCCTGATAGTCACCTGCTATCGCAAGGAGGCTAATGGAATAAGCTAAACGAGAAAGAAAGGCGGCGGATATCGCTGCAATAGCATTCAGAAACGCAAGTAGAAGGATAGTTTGTTTCATAATACGGAATCCCGGTGACGCTTAATCCAACTCATCACCCCACATCTTACACACTCTCGAAAAACCCAACCCCAGCGCATCCCTCCTCATCCCTCATTCCCATCCGGCGCAAAAACCTCAGCTATCTTCAGCAGAAATAACCGCCGTATGGCATCATAGCCACGTTCATTGGGATCCTCCAGATTATCGAAGTACCAGTAGTGAGGATCGTCCCAATCGTAGTGCCCGTGCCAGGGCTGGGTGCAGTGGATACCATGCCCCAGAAACGTGCTGTGCAGATCGACTAGATGCACGAAGCTCCGGCTCGAAGCGCATCGAGAAATAACCTCATTGTAGGCGCGAAGGATCGCCGAACCGTCAGCCCACGGCGGAAGTCCCGTCGACTGGATATCACCCACATCGTCTGTCGGGTCGTATATGTTGGCCAGAAAGATATCGCAGCCCTGCGGAAACGCGCTGTATATGCGATCCACCATGCTACCCAACCGCCCATCGAAGGCCTCAATCCACGGACGCGCCTGCTCTAGCGAAGCCCCATACATCGCCCCCTCACAAGGCGGCGAGCGCCCGTAATCGTGGATGACATCGTTGCCACCTGTCGTCAGCACTACCACACCCCGCAACTTGGCCAGCCCTCCATCCAACTGCGGCAACTGCTGCTCCACGTGTTGAATAGAAGTCGTTCCCGATACCGCCAGATTCCTTGTCCTCAGGTTGGAAAACACATGTGCCAGGGAAATCCCCGACATGTCGGCGTACTCATCCGAGGGGTTCCTGGCCAGACGATCAAAGTACGAGTACCCCCGCCGTGCCCCGAAGCCGGCCGTGACACTGTCACCGATCCCCAGCAATACTACTTCCTCAGAAATCCAACTCCGCGCAAATGCCTGGCGAGGTACCGCTGGCCCCGCAGGACCCTCACCGATAGGCCGCCTGAACCAGAAGTGCTCGACCGCAAACACCATGCCGACCAAGCCACCGCCGATCAACACAATGGCCACTAGCCGCCTGGTCTGCTTCGATAAAACTTTCACCAATCGATCTCACCCTCCGTTGAACACTACCCGTACGGGAATTGCGAGACAGGCACCAATTGTTTATCCCTATTCCGCTTCTTCGTAATACTCCTAACCTTCTTCGGCCCGCCTCCTTGCTTGACCAGTTTAAAGAAAAACACGAAAAGTAAGCAAGGTTTTTTCAACAGCCCCACTATTCCGGACAGTCCCCAACCTCTCCTCAATGGCCAACTCCAGGCTGTAGCGGTGATGACGGGGAAACTTCTCCGTATGCGATATAGCCCAAGGCCCAGAATCGTAGAGATCTTAGATCACGGTCAATTCTTGCGACATTACCAATACCGTTTTTTACGCGGGTCACTCGCTACGCGAGTGACATAAAGGGTAAAAGAAAAAAAGAGCAGAGGGTTAATTTGAGTCCATAACCAAGCGAAACCCGACGCCCTGGTACCGATTGCGCGGGTAGCCGTTGCCGCCGCGATACGCCGTCCGGCAGAAGTGGGCATTGATGCTCCATCCGCCGCCCCGGAGAACACGATAGTCTCCAGTAGCCGGACCATCCGGATTGGGTTGCGTCGCCTCTGGATCAGTGTAGTAGCTGCCACCATACCAGTCGTTGCACCACTCCTGAACATTGCCGCACATGTCGCACAGGCCGTAACAATTAGCCGCGAAGTGGCCGACCGGGCTAGTGTACGGACAACCATCGTCGTCAAAATCGGGATGGTACGTGAAACTCGTATAAGGACTGTCGTCGTAATCAAAAGCACTACCGTTTGCTTTATAGTTAGCGTGCGTATGATTGATCGTGTTGCCCCAGGGGAAACGCTGACCGCTAACGCCGCCACGGGCCGCTTTCTCCCATTCCGCTTCTGTCGGTAGCCGGTAGCCTGTGCCGAAGTTACGTTCCCAGGTCGACAGATCGTAGCACAAAGCTTTACCTTCCATCGCACTACGCCAGTTAGCGTAGGCAACAGATCCGTACCAGCTTACCATTGCTACCGGATGATCCTCTCTACCGCTCGTTACGCCAAACGTACTGCCGTTCCAAGTAATGTGGCTAGGAGTGAGAATAGTCGTTGTATCGCAATACGGGTATTCGGTTCCGCTGTTGTACTTGTAAACCACACCGCCAGAAATGTTGATCACATCACCTTGCCCGTAAGCCCAGTTTAACGCATCAGCGTATTGTTGATTCGCTACTTCGTATACACCCATGTAGAAGGCGTCAGTGTGCACGGTGTGAACAGGCAGCTCGCTGCCATCAGATGGCTCGTCGCCAAAAGTATCACCCATCTGAAACGACCCGCCAGGAATGAGAACCATATCGGCTGGTGGTACCTCACATTCATCGGGAACGCCGTTCGTGTTCAGGTCATAACTTATGCCCGCGGCAATGTCGCACTCATCAGGGATACCGTTAGGTTGACAGTCATTACTGATTCCACCGGCGATATCATACTGGTCGGGTATACCATTATAGTTACAATCCACTATGTCCGCTAACGGACCGGTGAACCCCCGTTGGTATAAATCGTAATCATCCAGATCGTTGTCGCAGTCGTAATCCAAGTCACCAATTGGGCGCCCTGTGGTATCGACTATCGTATTCGGGGGTGTGTTGTTGCACACATCAACCGAATCAACCACGCCGTCACCATCCACGTCACCCGCCCATGTTGGAGATGAAACTCCCAACAGAACTAACCCAATTGCCAACGACAACATCGCCGTCAATGTGCGAGTATGCATCTTGGATTCTCCTGAGTTGACTCACCGGTCACAATGGTTCTCCGGCCCGTCCCGAGAACGTCCAACATGATAGCAGATTGTGCAATCACCTGTCTATTGGAATTTCTGCTGAGGGGATCTCGGAACATAAGCCTTTGTCGTCAAGATAGCCTGCGTTGTGGGCTCGCAGGCACAAAGTGAAGTGTTTCAGAGCGAATGGGAATTGCGGAATTGCGGGACGGAATTGCGGGACAGGCACCAATTGTTTATCCATATTCCGCTTCTTCGTAATACTCCTAACCTTCTTTGGCCTACAGGCAACGCACGCAGTCGTTTGTTCAGCTTCGTCTCCAGTTGGCCTATCCAACTATCCGTACCAAGCAGTCAACCGCTATGCGGGCACTTGCGAATCTCCTCCGAACTGCCATCGTCTTCCGCACGGCCCAATTGGTCTTTCGGCTTATCCGTCCCCCACACGGTCTCCCACCACTCAAGATCCAGAAGCTCCGATTCGTGTGACTGGAGTTCCGGGGGTAGCATACCTAACTCATCCTCTACGCAATCAACAAAACGCCGAGAAGTCCCTCTTCGGCATCACCCAAAACTCCCCTCCTCCTAGATTCAATCATAATCAACTGTACTCCTCGCATAGATCCCCAACAATTGCCGCATGGTTCGATCATTCGGGTAGTCCCAAGTTCAATCGCCACTACCTACCCGTACTCAGGAGTTCACCACCGCCCCAAAGACCTCTCCATCACTCCAAACCACCGCCCCCTCACCAATCCGCCTCCTCGGACCGCTACCACCCTCTACACCGCCCAAAGCCACCTCAGATACCCCAATTTCACCTACCCTAACATGCTCCTCGGCACATTTTTCCAAACTTTTTTTTCGCACTTGGCAATAGCGCCAGCCACGATTTTCACCCCTCAACCGACCCCATTATAAAAAAAAAGCGGAACACCGGCGCCCTTATATAGGGTGGAGAGAAACGCGCTCCTCGTGTCCGACTCACTCCGCCACCAACTCCATCATCTGACACCAAGATCACCGCCGCAATCCGGAAACAGCTCCGGACCGGCCAAACTCCTCACAAGGAGGAATAACGTCATGACGACCAAACTAGCCCCAGGATCCTTGCGACAGTTCATCCTCTTCGCTACCGCCGCCGCTGCCCTCGGCCCTCTCGCCGCGTGCACCGGCCAGTGGCAACTACAACAGGCAACAGCAGCCGCCCTCTACGCCATCGCCAACCAGACCCAGTCCGCGCTCGATGAGTGCAACCACGATCTGCAACTGGCCGACGACTTCCGCCAACAGCAGATCATCAACGCCTACAACCAACGTCTCTGCACCGATCACGGCGACGACCAGGCTATTGCCGCCCACACCGCCGATTTCACCGCCGCACTCAACCGCATCACCGCCGATCGCCGCACACAATGGACCCGCCACTGCAACGCCTCCGGCAATATCGACCTCATCCGAGAATTCGCCGACGCCTTCCAGCGCAACGCCGCCGTACATCAGAGCAACGAAACCGCTTTCCTGACGGCCGCTCACTACCTGCCTGGACTCGACCGCATCTACCACAAGACCAATTAAACACCTCTATCACCAAAGGGGAACGCCATGACCACCATGCAAAGCCTCGAAGAACTCGTCACCCAACTCGACCAACTCCTCGCCAACCGCACCGGCAACCAGTTGGCCACCGACCAGCAGCAGCCTCCGGCAGGCAAGGACGCTATCGACACCACCCTTGCCACAGCCCCACGGGGCTCCGCCGTCACCAGTCTGCACAACCACGAGGCCGTCATTCGCCTTCGCCAGGAGCTCACCAGTGATCTGCTCAGAGCCAAAACCGTGCAAAAACTGCTCGATTTCGTCCTGAATGTGCTCAAAAACCTCTGAAAAAGTTGCTCAACAAGGAGAATTGCTATGCCAAAGGCAAAAAAAACCACCAAAACCACCCGAAAAAGCAAGGAAAATGCAGCCAAATGTAGCCCCAATGCAGCTCAATGCGCTGTAAAAGCGCCCTTGCGCACCCCAAAAACCGCCCCCGCTACTCCGAAAAATAAGGAAAATCAGGCCGAAAAACCTAAGGCAAAACCAAAATCCACCGGCTCTCGTAGTGGTAAACCAAAGAAGGATGAAATACCGGATTCCATCAGCAAAAACCTGCCTGATGAGCTGCCGGTTTGCCACAAGATCTTCGATAAATGTCTTGCTAAAATCGTTAAACAAAAACCATCACCCGTCAGGGTCGCCATTGCTGCGTATTGTGGAGTTCTCAAGAGGATTTTCGCTATCAGCAGCCGCGGCCGATCCCCCCTGACTATCGAGGATGTTGCCAAAATCTCCAAGATCACCGCGGAGCAGACAAAGGTTAATACGGCTGCCTGCACCTCCGCCAGACGGGGACGCCCGGGGCATGGTCAGATCCCTTACGTTTTGCCCAATCCGCCGTCGGCCGTGCATGGCGTAGTCCGCCAAGTGTACGGAACTTCGCTTGATAACAGCCGAAGGGAATTCCAGGAGATGGTTGATGAAAACCAAGGTAGCGAAGCGGACTTGTAAGCCGAATTCTGTTCGCCCGGCCCCTCGCGGGGCCGGGCAGGTGATCATTCATCTAGGCCGACAGTCGCCTGCCGGCTCGTGCACCCTACCCGCAGCTTGCGCCGCTTCGCGACGTCCAGACGGGCCGCCTGATCACTGCTGCTTGGGCTTGCTGGCGGTGGGGTTTACCCTGCCACGACTGTCACCAGCCGCGCGGTGCGCTCTTACCGCACCTTTTCACCCTTACCGAAATCCCAATGAGACTCCGGCGGTATGTTTTCTGTGGCACTTTCCCTCGACTTACGCCGGGTTGGCGTTACCAACCACCGTGCCCTGCCCAGTTCGGACTTTCCTCCGATTACGTATCTCGCAACCGGCGATCACCACCGTCCGCTTCGCTACATGTGCTAGTATACCACAGGATTCGGTAAAGCACATGCCTGCTCCGAACTACTTCTTTTTAAGGCTCCAGCTCTACCGATACGCTCGATCGAATGCCGTATGCCGCAATCCGTTTACGCAAGGTCGTCCGGCTCATTCCCAACAGCTTCGCCGCCGGGGCCACCTTGCCCTCCGTACGCCGCAGGCAGGCACAGATGATCTCTCGCTCCATCATCTCCACTGCTACTTTACCCAAGCCCGTGCCGCGCCGCGATCCGGCCGCAAGAGACTCCGCGACGGCGCGCAAGGATTCTTCATTGCTAATTCCCTTAGCCGGCTTCGGCCCGCTGCCGGCAACCGCCGCCTCCGCCGTCGCTTGCCGGCGCAGTTGCTCCGGAAGAAACTCCGGCAACAGCACCGAACCGCGGGCCACGACCAGCGAAGACTTGATTGTGTTTTCCAGCTCGCGCACGTTGCCCGGCCAGTGGTAACGCAGCAGAACCGGCAACGTCTCCGGTGCCAGCGATTGAATGTTTACCCCCAATGCCCGCTTGTACCTCTCCACAAAGTAGTGGGCCAAGAGCACGGCGTCGACATCGCGCTCCCGCAATGGGGGAACATCAATACTAGTTACCTTCAGCCGGTAAAACAAATCCTGCCGGAATCGGCGATCGCGTATGAGCTGCTCCAGCGGCTGATGCGTCGCCGCGATGATACGTACGTCGCAGCGTATCACTTCCGTGCCGCCCAGTCGTTGAATGGTGCTGTCCTGCAACACACGCAGCAGCTTCGCTTGCGTCGACAATGGGATATCGCCAATCTCGTCAAGAAAGAGAGTGCCGCCGTGACATTGCTCGAACTTCCCAATCCGCCGAACGTCGGCGCCGGTAAACGCTCCCTTCTCGTGACCGAACAGCTCGCTCTCCAGCAGCGTTTCCGGAATCGCCGCGCAGTTTACCGCCAGAAATGGTTTTTCCTTACGGGGGCTGTGGTGCAGGATCGCCCGAGCTACCAACTCCTTGCCCGTTCCGCTTTCACCTGTGATCAGTACGTTCACCTCACGCGGAGCAATCAGGCCGATCGACTTGTACACCTCCTTCATCGCTGGAGATTGCCCGACGATTCGCTCCACAGCCCGATCGTCCTTGGGCTCCTCGTACACCGCGGGAACGTGAATATCCCGGCTGATTCGCAGGGCGTTACGAATATGCTCTACAAGCGATCGGGCTTCTATTGGGTTTACCAGGTAGTCGAGCACGCCGTGCTTGATGGCCTCGATGACCTCTTCGCTGTCACCCGGCTTGGCATAAAGCAAGACACAACTGCGCTCGCACTTGACCCGTAAGGCTTTGAACATCACATAGTCGCAGAGTAGTAAACGAGGCGCTGCGGCCGCCAGCGCTGCCGAGGCCTGCTCGACCGATTGCACAATCTGCAGAGGAACTTCCAGCTCCCGGCAGGCATCGCGCACCTTGCGGGAGACGTCTCCGCTTTCCGTGACTAACAGTACCTCGTTCGTCATTTTCCCAACAGTCTCGGATTGTGTGATGAGAGATGCTAGTGGGTCATGAGCTTCGTCAATATCGGCTCCAGCTCGCGAGTCCACAGCTCATAACCGGTGCTGTTCAAGTGCAGGCCGTCTTCCAGGAAAATATCCTTGCGCACCTGATTCTCGTTATGCAGCATCGGAGCGGTTGTGTCTACGTAGTACTGTTTGGGGTCTTTGTCAATCAGTTCCTGGATCATTGCGTTGGCTTTGTGCATCTCTGGCCAGTGCTTCCAGCGGGCAATGCTCGGCTTAATGGGCAAATATACTATCTTGGTGTCGGGCAGTCTCTCGTGCACCGTGTTCACGAAGGTGATGTAGTCTGCCAGCACCCGATCCGCCTTCTTTCCGCGAGCAACATCGTTGTCGCCTGCGTAAAACACGATCACGCGCGGTTTGTAGGGAAAAACAATGCGATCGGCGAAATGGTTGACGTCGGAGATGTGCGCTCCACCGAATCCTCGGTTGATCACCGGTAACGTTGGGAAACTCTCTCGCGTCATCCACATGCGGATGCTGGAACTGCCCATGAACAGGACACCATCGGCGGGGAAGGCGTTTTTCTGATCCCAATGTTCGAAGTTCTGAATGTACTGCTCATAGCGGTTTGGATCAACTTCAATCGATTGCTCCTCTTCGGCCAGAGATACACCGCCCAGGAGAATCGTGCTGAGTAAAAACCCTAACATCGCCAGATACTCGTTTCGCTTCATGGCACCGCTTCCTCACAAGAATTACTCACCTATTAGCCTGCCGCAAGGACCAGCCGCGAGATCGCCCGGTCCGCGCGACAGCAACTTCATCTGCAAGTATACGCCTCCAGGATAGCATTCCCAGCCGACCAGCCGACCAGCCGGCCGGCTTGCCGCCGGGGCTATCAACAGAGTGCTCGGCTCCAGGCCGGAGTTTGAAGCTGCCTAAATTGGCAGGGGGTAGTAAAATGGGGGAGAGGGGGCGGTTGTGTGGTTTAGTATTGGTTGGTTCTACGATTTTGGTTCACCCTTTCTTTGAGGGCTGACCGATCAGGGGGGAGGCCGGGAACGGGAGTTGCCGACACTGGCGGTCGGGCTCTTCCGGTGGTCGGGTTTTCAAACCTAGGAGGCTGATCATGGGACGCACCGGTATTCGCCGTGACAATGGACAAGCTCGCCGGCTTCACAACATGCAGCGTGCTCAGTTGAGACTCGACGGCATGCTTGAGGACGAGTTCGAAGTGGGTATTCCGCGACCGCTGACGAGTATAGAGGATGGGAGTATTCGCATCCGGTTTGGGGCGCGCAGCCTAGCCGACTATCTTTCGGACTCGACGGTGGCATCTGCTGTTGTCGACGATTCTTCCGGAGAGGTGCATGCGCCCACAGAGTACACGCCGGTCACTTCCTCTTTCGGAGACAAGCTGGTTTCGCTGATTGCCGATGCGGATGTTTCCGTATGCGAGAGCCGAGCGACCGGGGCAATTCCGATTGACGAAGCAGAGGCTCATCCTCATTGGCTACCACCGGTATTCGATGATGAGGATGATGGTGAAAAAAGCAAGACTACAGACAGATTCTCCGAGGGTATCTCTACGGATCGGTTTAGTTTCCGGGGATTCGCCGGAGGGTTTCTTATTGGTGCGGCCGTTACTGCAGCCGCTTTGCTTCTGCTGGCGGTGCTTCGCTGACAGGTGTCGGTGAAGCAGCCTCAAGTCAAGTATGGCGTCTGATCACCGGTTTTCTCCGGCAGAATGTTGGCGCTTGACTGTACGTTTTGATCAGTAACGCTACAGCAATAGGCTAATCCTTGGCCACCTCACAGAGAAGCTCGCATCCACGACGGAGCTTATCGTTGGGGACCGCGTAGCTGATACGGAAGTGAGTGTCGTGTCGGCTGAAGGCGGAGCCCGGTACAGTGAGTACGTTCTTCTTTATGGCGGCCTCCACGAACGCGGTTGCGGAGGCGAATCGCTCGGGCGCCTTGCAGTAGAGGAAGAATCCGCCGCCCGGTTTGGGAAAATCAAAAGCAGGTCCGAGTATTTCCGCTCCGATGTCGCGTTTTGTGCGATAGGAGTTTACCACTTCGGTCATATCAGTATCCAAGGCGGCTATACTGCCGATCTGCAGGGGGTGTGGCGCGCACACGAAGGTGTACTGTTGCAGCTTGGCCATTTCGCAGACGATTTCGGCCGGACCGGCTGCCAAGCCCATGCGCCACCCGGTCATGCCATAGCTTTTGCCGAAACCTCTAAGCAGTAGGCACCGTTCCGGCGCATAGGTCACGGGGCTTGCGGGCGCCTCATCGAAGCTGAGCAGATTATATATCTCGTCACTGACGATGAGCAGGTCGTGTTTCTTGGCTATTTCGCAGATTTCCTTAATGCGTTTTGCCGGATACACGACGCCGCAGGGATTGCTTGGTGAATTGACCAGGATGATTTTCGTTTTTGAGGTGATTGCCGCTTCGATCTTTTCTGCTGTGTAGGTGAAGTCCGGCTGGGTATCGACGGGAACGACTTTTCCGCCGGCGATGCCCACGAGGTGGGGGTAGGATACGAAATAGGGGTCGGGAATGATTACTTCGTCGCCGGGGTTAATGCAGGAGAGCATGGCCAGCGTGAGTCCTCCGGAGACTCCACAGGTTGCGAACACCGTGGGATCCCAGTCGAATTCCGCCGTCAGTTGTTTTTTGATTTTGTCACGAAGAGCGGGTAGTCCATGTGTTACGGTGTATCCATTGCAGTCGTCTCTGAGTGCGGTGGCAGCCGCTTCCTTGGCGGCTTGCGGTACGGGGAAATCGGGTTGCCCCATTGAGAAATCAATAGGGTTTTTCATCGTTGCAGCCAGATCGAATATCCGGCGAATTCCAGAGGCTGACATAAGTGACATGCGTTCAGCGATGAACTTGCCAGTGTCCATTGTTGCACCTTTTCTTGCAGTGGGTCCGGTGAACTCGCAGGTGTCTTCCATGCTCCTGCAACATCAGATTATAGTGCAAAGGCGGGGAAGATGGGTTGCACGGCGAGCAAGCTCTATTCAGATGCAGTTTCGGGCCTGCGGTTATCTCCGGCATAGTTTCAGGGCATGAAGCGTCGCTCGGATGAGCAACGTCGCAGGGCGCGCGAAAAACGCCACCAATGTCGCAGGACAAGGTGGCGTACGAATTACGGAGGACAGTGGGCGAGGGTGCCGTCTTGCCAAGGGAAGGATCTGGGGCACCTGCAGGAAACGCCCTACCTACTTCTTGTCTTCCTTTTCGTCGGACTTTTTCACTTTCTTCTCTTTGCCGCCGACGGCAACCTTGCGATGGGCAACTTTTGGCAGACCAATGGGGTTCTGTCCGTCGGTCCAGCGGTCTTCTTCCTGCAGCTTACCGATGCGCTCCGCCCGTGTAAGGACGTTACGATGCCTCTCCAAGTTCGCAGCGGTCTTGAGTGACTTATCCAGTGACATTCTGCTTCAACTCCTGGCGACTCGGTCAGGCAACGGCACGACTACCATGCGTCCGCGGTCCTTGTCGCGAAATAACCTTCCAGCTTGTACCGGCCCCCGGCCTCGAAGTAGGCCGAACCGATATTCCTGATCTTGTTCACAAAACGGTCAGCCAGCTTCTTCTGCGTGGCGTCTTTGCGATTAAATCCCTTTGTTGCTATGAGCCGATACCCTCGGCCGGTACTGCCAAAGACTTCGGTCTCGATTCCGTGTTGTGCAAGAAAGTCCTGCGCTTGCACAGCATCTTGTCTGGCGTCGCTTTTGAAAGTTTGCACGACGACGTAGGTATACCCTTTGATCCAGTCTGTCCTTGCCGGCTGTGAGGCCGGTTCAGAGACTCTCGTAGCTGCCAGCGAGACAGGCGCTGGACTGGCTTCGCGGCTTACCGGAGATCTTCCAATACCTGCAAAAAGATCAGCGACCGGGGCGCTGTTGCGGGCTTTTTCGATTTCGCTCTCAGCGGTTCGCTGCAGGCTAAGCTGCGCTTGGCGTCTACCATCGGCGACGCCGTCTGCAAAACCACTTTGCCTGCCAACCCACTGGCCACTTACATAGACAACACCTGCCAGGAGCAGGCCGACGAAGAGGGTCATTCCTGCTCCTCTGCTGCTCAAGGCTAGGTGGATTCGTCCGTTGCCCAACTCGATCATTGAGCGGCGGTCGGAGCCACTGCTGTCGGTTCGCTCCTGGGCTCGACTCGGCCGCTCGTCATCGCCGACAGCTTGAGCCACCGACGAGAGAGTCTCTTTGAATGCCGAGACCGAGGCGTTTTCTGCACCGTGACGCCCTCCCGCTTCTTTGGAGGAAGGGGGATCAACGTCGGCCGTTCGACCTTTGTCGTAAAGCTCGAACAGGGCCAACCGATTCTTGGAACTAGGCATTGGTTGGCCTCCATGCACAATCCAATGAGCAATAGCAACGGTGATGTTACCTTAGCGAAAACGGGTCGAAAAGCAAGGGACTGGTTGAGAGGCGAATAGTGGCTCGCCGAGCCGGTATGCAATGGTCCCCGTTTTCAGTTATGGGAAGCAGGGCGGCGTTTGCGGCTTGGCGGTTGCCGCGGTCGCCTCTTTCATTATACTGCGGTTTTCAGCAAAAGTACCCTGATGCGGTTGATGTGGGAGCTGATTCAGTGGATTGGGTCAGGCAGGTTCTTGGCGAGCGTCTTGCGGTTGTGCCGGGTTTGACGCTGGTCAGCTGGGAGGTCAGTGATGGAGGGCGGGGAGGCCATAGAGTTCGGATTAGGCACGGGGGGCTGGAGCATCTCTTGGTGGTTGTGGTCAGCCAATGTGGTCAGCCTCGGTTCTTACGGCGAGCGATCGAGGAACTGAGGGTCGCGGCGTCGGGTAGCTCGGACGTGGTTGCGGTGGTGGCCGGGCCGTACATATCTGAGCAATCGGCGCGATTGTGTATGGAGTCCGGCGTGGGTTACTTCGACGAGGCCGGCAACTGTTGCCTGCAGTTCGGATCGGTATACATCGAGAGGGGTGGAAGGCGGAATGTTCGCTCAAGCGATCGAGCGTTGAGATCACTCTACTCGGCGAGGGCCAGCAGGGTGTTGCGAGCGATGCTGCTGGACACGGATGCAGTGTGGCGGCTTGCTCGACTGGCGGATCGCTCATGCGTGAGCCTGGGACAAGCATACAACGTCAAGAATCGTTTGGTTGCATGTGGTTTAGCACAATCGGACGGGCAGGGGTTGCGTTTGAGTGATCCACTCACGTTGCTGGAGGATTGGGCTCATGTGTACAAGGTCGATCGAAGTCAGTTTTTGTTATGCAATTCCGCTGATAGTCAGCGCGATGTAGAGCTGCGCTTGTCACATTATTGCGGGGCGCGAAGGATTGGGTACGGGTTCTCCGGAGCATCGGTGGCCAAGCGACTGCTTGCTTCGGGAGAGATTACCGGTGTTTGCTGTTATGTTCAGGACGATCTTCGGCAGGTTGCGCATGAATCAGGCTTAACAAGGGGTGGGAAAGGGGCCCCTGTTGTGTTGGTCAAGCCATATGATCAGGGAGTGTTTTTTGGCGCTCGCGAGTCAGATGGCTTGCGAGCTGTGAGCTGTGTTCAGGTTTACCTTGATCTATTGGCATTACCCAATGGAGATGCCGGTCTTGCGCGAAGGCTTCTTCATGAGATCATGGTGCCCGGATGGCAGAGTCGATGACTTTCCCGGCGTCTCCCGCTGGCCAAGTCGAGTGCAAGCCAAGCTGTTTGGTCCGGGCGTAGGAGCATTTGTGGCGTTTCGACTAGAAGGTCGGCGGGCTGGAGTAGACACTAGAGCCAGCTCTAACCAAGTGCAGCGGCTGAACGCCTGTTTTCTTTGCGCCAGAAACGGTCTGACACTGTCAATTCACGGAGAAATCATTTGAAAAGCCGGCGATCGCAAACATATCTTTGACCGGCGTGGATCGGTCTTGATAATAGTTGCCGGTGCGGCGGCCGCGCCTGTTGCGGTGGGCCAACTGATAGCTCGAATTGAGGCTTCTGGTATGGCGGTTTTATCATATTGGCGGTTAACCATTCTTCTGGTTTCGGTGATTACTGGTGTGACTTATCGTCCTGTGGCGGCAGTTGAGCCGGGCGAGGAGTCGGGTCGCTGGTTGCTTGATTACGGATTAGCGTATGGTCAGACGGTGAGTAATCCTCGTGCTGCGGACGCGGAGTTCGTGTTGGTATGGCTTGAAGCGGCAGGGCGCGTGTCACCGGAGCTGGCCGATGCATACATGGGGCAATACGATCTTCTACAGCGATTGGGTCGTGAAGACGAGGCGCTGGCAGCACTGCGGAACTTCTGTGGAGTTGAGCCGGAGAACATCGCTGCGCGGTTGAGCTTGTTTGAGCACGATTACGAGAGCAAGCAGACAGCTGAGGAGCGCATAGCTATTTGCAGGGATTATCTAGCGTCAGCAAAGTTGCCGGTGGAGGTAGCAAGTGCGGTGCACTTGCGGCTTGCAGAGCTGTGTCGAGGCAGGGGGGAGGAGTCACAGTTCAGGGAGGAGGTCAGGTTGGCGGCGGAGGCGTTTCCGCTGAACACGGCTACTCGCTCGGCATTGTTGGAGATGCAGGCGCGGTTGGAGACACCAGCGGGGCAGGTAGAGCTTTTGCTGACGGAGATGCGGAGCAGAAGGTATCCTGTGCAGGCTGCGTGGAAGCTGGCGAAGTTGCTGCAGTCGCTTTGTTTGTTTGAGGATGCAGTGCAATCGTACTCTTCGGCTGCCGAGCTTTCTGTAATGAGAAACCCAATGGCCGGTGAGCCGATCAGCATGCAACTGGATGCGGCGGCGTGTTTGTTCGATGCCGGTGATTACGAGAAGGCTTTGGTGGCAAGTCGCAAGCTCTTGACGGACCATCCCTCGCTGATTGACGCATCAATGCTGCTGATTCGGTCTGCGCGTCTTGCCGGTCGGCTGGAGTCTGCTGAGGAGGAGGCGGCTCAGTTGGACAGTCGTCTGCGGGCAATGGAATTGCAGGCAATGGAGGAGCGGAGCGCGGCAATCTGCCACCGCATCGCCGAGTTTCATCTGGACATTGTTCCGGACGCACATCGAGCATTGCGTTTTTCCGTTTTGACTTCAGAGATGAGGCCGGAGAGTTTGGCGGTCAAGACGACGATGGGTCGTTCGCTGGCTGCATCAGGCCGCAATTCCGAGGCAGTTTCCGTTTTGAGTGAGCTGGCAGGCAGTGATGAGCAGGCGGCATTGGCTTTATCTCAATCGCTTATTGCTCTGGGTCGTAATGATGAGGCTAAAGCTGTTTTACGTGAGGCTGAGAGCATCAGGCGTGGTGGGGAGTTGCATCGGCGAATTGTGAGCAAACTCGTTGAGTTGGGAGAGACGCCGTCACCATTGGCCGATGTGAGTGAAGTTGCCGAGTTGCTGGGGAGTTTTGATTGGAGTGTGTTGCAGTTTGCCCAGAAGGCGGGTGACGTACTTAGGTTTGAGGCAAGTTTTGATAAGAAGGAATACACGTATGGCGATCCGTTGTCGGTTACATTTGAGCTAACCAATACCGGCGCGTATCCCATTGTGCTAGGCGATGACGCCATGATGTCGCTGCGCTGGGATGTTTCAATTAAAGACTCCGGGGAGAAGGAGGTTGGGTATCCCAGCTACCTCACGATAACCTGCGAGGACAAGTGTGTTATCAAGCCGGGCGAGGTGTACCGGAGGACGGAGTTGCTTAGTACGGGACGCGGGCACATCTTGATGATGCAGCGACCGCAGAAGAAATTGCGAATGGAGTTCACGTTGGTTCTCGATCCGGAGGAATCGCCGGGAGGCGTGCTTCAGTCGCGGCTGGGCGGAATTCTGCCAGTGAAGCTGCACGCTGTGCGTCAGCCGCTGTCGGCAACGGCCGAGACGGTGAAGCGTTTGGCGGATGAAGTCGCTTCGGGGGACGTGCGGGAAGGGTTGAATGCCATCGATGCGTTGCTCAACCTGATAGCCGAGCGTGAGATGGCGCTGCAGACGCAGGCCAGGCATACTTACAGAGCGGAACGTGTCGATTCGGACAGGCTGACAGTGTTTATTCGCAATGGTTTTGGGAGTAATCATTCTGTGGTGCGTGCTCGGTCGTTGTGGGCCATGGCGTTTATGCCGATGAGCGATGAGACGATTCAGGCTGCGGCTCCGTTGCTGAGTGACGGTGATTGGCTGACGCGGCTTTTGGCTGTGGAGATGTTGGCCAAGTTGCAGGGGCCTGCATTCCATCCGGTGTTAGAGGGTATGTCGAAGGATGAGGATGCGTTGGTGTCGCGTCTGGCATCTTTGTACCTTGCTCAGGTGAAGGAGATGGGTGCAGTATCAGGTGGAAAATGAGGGTTTCGAGGGACGGTTGCGAGCATCTGAAGCTGTCCGGTAGTTTTTGAAAGCAGCGGGAAGGTATCGGAGTGGCTGGTATATTCCAGGTGATATTCCCTATCAGTGGCGATAATCTCCATTGGTATACTGGAGTAATCTCTGTTTGAATGCCAGTGTCTGCACGCCGGCTTCTTCTTGTCGATTTTCATTGTTTGACGCTGCATTCGGACGAGTAAGGCTTTAGGCAGACGACGTAGTTGGCCGTGCAAGAGGATTTGCGCAGATAATCACGGTAACCGAGGATAGCGGTTATGCTGGTTGCGGAGATTTCCTTAGCGAACATGGCGAGTTGGGGTCCATATGGGCTGTTGGTTCTGATGCCGACGGTTTTGATAGTGTTGTTGTGGTGGGTGAGCGACTCCTTGTTTACATTGGCCAACGCACCATCGATGGCCCATAAGGCGCGATCCGTGGGCAAGGGAAGGCCCCGGTCGCGCGGGGGAGGGCGGGTGACCAAGAGTTTGGGTATGCACCCAACGCGGCACGTGCCTTTATGGATCAAGGGTAGCAGGGAATTTCCGTATGTAAGTGATGGCGAGCACACGGCCATGCTGCCGGCAGGGAAGGATGTTGATGAAGTGACTGTTGATGAAGCAGCGCAGTTGATCGAGGCTCGCCTAATCGAGTCGGTTCAGTAGCTGTTTAGAGGTCAAGGGGGAGATCAGTTCGACGAGTTCTATTGCTGTTCGATGTATCGGCCGTCGGTGCTTTTTAGCGGGTGTTCGACGGTTTTTTCATTGGGCAGACACACGGCGAGGGCGGTTTTGTTTGTGGGTGTCGTGTCCATATCCACTTAATTCATCAATACGTTCCCGGATGTAGTCAACGTGGCGCTATGCTGCTGTCGAAGTATGGCTGTATTGGGTCCACGTGTGCATACGGTAGTGTCCGTGTGATGTAACGTTTGTGCGAGTGTAGGGTCTGAGCCCGGTATTCTCCGGTGAACCTTTGGTGTTCAACGCTGCGCTGGGGCCTATAACGCTCTGATTGGTGAGGAGAGCCATCATGGCTGAGACGGAGCAGGTATGTTACGAATACCTATTTGCAGACGGTTCTCGGCAGAGGTTCTGTTTCGAGTTGAGAATGCCGTCATTGGAGTTGGTTGTTCAAGATCATCAGGCAATGCCCGAATGGACCGCTCTTGCATATCGTCAATGCCCGAATTGCCCGATGGAGGAATCGGAAAGTTCGAGGTGCCCGGCGGCTGCGGCACTAGTTCCAGCGAGCGATGCTTTTGGCGATCGCGTGTCCTATGAGCAGGTTGAGGTGGTCATAGGGACGCCGCACCGAACGTATCAGAAGGTGTGCACGCTGCAGGAGGCGGTATGTTCGCTGATGGGGCTCCTGATGGCCACGTGCGGTTGTCCGGTAATGGACAAGTTGCGGCCAATGGCCTTTGTTCATCTTCCGTTTTCCACTATGGAGCAGACTACGTATCGGGCGGTTTCGATGTACTTGCTGGCCCAGTATTTTCGCAAGCGTCGGGGAATGGAGCCCGATTGGGAACTCAAGAGTCTGGCGCGTACGTACGAGGAGATTCGCAAAGTAAACATGGCTTTTGCAGACCGCTTGCGATCGATTCAGGGCAAGGATGCGAATCTGAACGCTATTGCACAGCTGGACAATCATGCCGACATGGCAGAGTTTTCCATCAAGTCGGAGTGGTGGGAGGAGATCGAAGGTGCGTTTTACGCGTACCTCGATGAACCGCTGTTTGCAGCTCACTGATCTGAGTAAGCTCTATTCAAGTGTGGCGTTCGGCAGCCGTTTTTTTTCAGTGGGTTTTCAGCGTTTGACGCTTCGATTGCATCAGTGACTCTGAATTGTCATTCTGCAGGGGCCGTTGACGCGTCCTGTGCAAGTGCCGTAGCTATGGGTTCAGACGGTTTACGGCAGAGTAGCAAGCCGATAGCCACCGCTGCGATTCCGACCAGGATGATATGGAGGGGAAGATGGTCGAGTTCTCCGCGATCCGCGATTCCAAGGGTGTTCTTGTAGCAGGGCCAGAAGGAGATGAGCACTGCTGAGGCGTTGTGCAGCATGTGGGCGAGCACGCTGGGGATTATTGATTGTGAATTCCAGCATATCAGTCCGAGGATGATGCCAAGGGCGAAGGTGAGGACGAACTTGATGAGCATTACGTGGAAGACGGCAAACACGCAGGCTGTGGCGAGGATCACCGTCCATTTGCGGGCGCCGGTTCTCAGGCCGGAGAGTAGCGTTCCGCGAAAGAACAGTTCTTCGCACAGGGCGGGGACAACGGCAATAAGCAGGAGAGGAAACAGAATCGTGTATCCATCAAATGCTTCGATGAGTTGGGTATTACCGTGGAGTATGTTTTCGGGAACGGTGATAATGCTTCCCTGGAGAACGAACAGTTCGTGAGCCGGTATCCAGGCGGCGATGCCGATGAGTATTGCCCCGGCAAGAAAGCGCACACGTGGCAGTCTGAGCGATAGAGTTTTGGCAATGGATATCTTGAAGTAGGCCAATACAGCTATGGGGGCCAGTACCAGGAAGAGCGGCATGAGGATTGCGGTATAGGAGAAGGTCTGTAGCTGGCTTTCGTTTTCGCCGGGCTGGATGGCAAACTGGACGAACATCCAGAGAGGGAAAAGAACTGCGACGATGAGCAGGGCCATTGAGACAGTAGGACGCGGTGCCGGGTGGATGAGCTTCCTGTTTATCAGGGAACGCAAGGAGAGAGAGTCAGCGAAGACTACGGATTCGGTGCTGAAGACGCGTGAGGCAACTACGACGGCAGTGGCCGCATACATGGTGGTGCTTATCATCACCAGGGCGATGACTCCGAAGTCCCAGTTTCCGAGAAGTAGTTCACGGGCTAGGAGAACCATGTTCATTACGGGTATGACTGTATTGACGCCTGTCAGATCGGTACCTGGCAGTGCGGCAACACCGCCGGGGATCAAGGCGGCAAGAATGACGGGCATGATGTAGTTTTGTGCTTCCTTGAAGGTGCGAGCGTAGCTGCAGACGGCGACCATCACGGCGGAGAAGAGCAGAGCGAAGGGTATTAAAGCCACCAGGATGATAGGGAGAACTTCAAGAGGGAGTTCCGTTTCACCGCTGCTGATCATCTCGGTGAAGCCGCCGAAGTAGAGGGTCATGCCTACGCTGAGGAGGTTTAGGGCGGCTCCGAGCAGGGCGATGGTGGCGACGACAAGGTACTTTCCGGTTATCAGTTCCATTGGCGGAACAGGGCAGACAATCAGGGTTTCCAGGGTGCCTCGCTCACGTTCACCAGCAGTAAGATCGATTGCGGGGTAGATTGCCCCGGTAATGGTCATGAGGACAAGTACAAGAGGGATTATCGTACCGAGGACCATGCCACCGACTTTTGCAGGAGTGGCGACGTTGATAGGTTCTATCCTGATTGGTTCGATTACGGAGTCGGGTATGTTGGCATTGGCAAGGTATTGGTCTCTGGAGTTGCGCGAGAGAGCTTCGAAGATGGATGCCAAGCGGTTCATGGCGCTCTCACTGTGCAGTTCAGCCTTATCGTAAGCAATTTCGAACAGATGCTGTGGGTAAAGCCGAGTTCCACCTTCGTTAAGTTTGAAGACTATACCCGCGTCGGCGGCTCCATCAGCGACTGCTTGTTGGACATTATCAACGGGGATGATTTTAGTTTTTTCAATGCTTTCAATCTGCTGATCGATGTCTTCGTTGTTATCTTCGGTGCGCTTGGCTTCTGTTAAGTTTCGCACTTTGGAGAGTATGCCGGCGAGCATGGCGACGTTGGGTTGATAGTTTTCGTCGGCGTTGGGATCTTGTTCGACGGCCACGCGAATGGTTTTGATCTTGCGTTCGGTATCCTGGATGCTGAGCAGATTAACTGAGCCGAGGATGAGCAGTGGATAGAGGACAATGGGCACAACAATCATAGCGATCAAGGTTCGATGATCGCGGCAGATTTCCACCAGTTCCTTGGTGTATATTGTCTTGATTCGCCTTGCTCTCATTTGCTTTTGCCTTACGGGTGCAGCAGTTCCTCCGTGTTACCGTTTTTCTCTATTTGGACGTTGCCCACTAGTTTGAGGAAGATACTGCTAAGTCGTTGCTCTCCGGAGAGGTCGCGAAGTTGCTGCAGAGTGCCTTCTGCGAGCATCTGTCCGTTGTAGAGCAGGCCAATCTTGTCGCAAAGGGTTTCGGCTTCGTCCAGGTAGTGGGTGGAGAGAAGGACCGTTTTGCCTTCGTCTCGTTCTCTGCAGATGAAGTCGAGTATGAGGCGGTTGCTGAGCACATCGAGTCCGAGAGTGGGTTCGTCCATGATCAGGATTACGGGATCACCGATGAGAGCACGGGCAATGCTAGTTCGTTGTCGTTGTCCGGTGGACAGAGCCCCGCAGCGTAGGTCGGCGAATGGACGCATTTCCAGCCAATCGAGCAGGTATTCGACGCGCTGTTGGCGGGCGCGTTTGTCCATGCCGTGCAGGTCGGCGAAGTAGGCGAGCAACTCTCTGGGCGACAATCGCTGATAGAGGCCGGTATTGGCGGTGAGAAATCCGATGTCGTGTTTGACGGCCGCAGGGTCGGCGGCGACGTGCTTGCCGTTCATTATCGCTCTGCCACCGGTGGGGGTCATCAATCCGCTGAGCATGCGTAGGGTTGTCGTCTTGCCAGCGCCGTTTGGTCCGAGAAGTCCGTAGATCTCTCCTTGTGCGACGCGGAAGCTCAGGCCGTTGACTGCGTTTTTGGGTTTGCCACTAGGTGTAGGGAATGATTTCCTGAGGTCGTCGGCGATGATCATCTACAGTCCCTAGATTTCCACCTTGTTTAGGTGGTAGTCAATGCTTTGTTTACCCAGTGCCAATTGCGGTTCCGGAGCGGCTTACTTTCTTATCGACCTGCGACATGTGGGATTGGAACAGAAGTCGGCTGGCGGCACAAGCATTGAGGCTGATGGAGTTGGTTGCAGTGAGGTTGAGTCCTATAGATGGGCGCGATGTGGAGTTATCGGCGCTGCGGGGGTTGGGGGGTGTTAACTGTGAGGCTGTTGTGTCCGATCAATCAAGGTGAGTGCTTGACCAGTTTTTTTGCGGCATTGGTGGGTGGCAAGGTATGGCGCCCAAGTGGTTGTCGTGGTCAAGTAGCGTCATGAGCAATTTCTGGCGTCTGACGCGATGCTTGGAGCTGCAGCGCTTTGGACGAGCGGGCTTGAGTTATTTCGGTTGTTCGATTGTGAGCCAGTGTCATGAAGAATTCGGATGGTTTTGGTAACCGATCAAGAGGGCGGCAGGAGGCTTTAGCTTTCACCGTTCTGGAGGTTCTGATAGTCGTCATCGTGTTGGGCGTTCTGGCAGCGATTGTGGTTCCCAAGTTTGTGGGCGCCGCATCGGGCGCGCAGGAGGCTGCGATTAGGGCCAATATAAGGTCGTTGAACACGCAGGCTGATGTGCAGTTTAGGATGCATCGAGCGCACAGCGCGGCTGAGGCTGAGTGGCTGACTACGGTACCTAAGCTACTGGCGACGGTGAAGGGCGACATGTACAGCGACTGGACGGTAAACGATGGGTCGCTTGTAGCGCCAACGGGGATGGTGTTTCTGCTTACGGCGGAGAGTGCGAGCAAGCCAGCACGCTTGGATGAGCAGGCGGAGGGTGAGGTTTCAGAGGAGGAGACAGCTGAGCCGACGCCGACTCCTGAGCCAGAGGAAGAGGAGGACGAACTGACCGACGAGGAGTTGCAGAGCCTGTCTAGCGAGGAGTTGCTGGCCGCGAACCTCACGCCGGAGCAGATGGCCAAGCTCACACCGGAGCAGCTGGCGGAATTGAGCGCGTTGGAACTATCTCGCTTCACTGAGGAGCAGTTGCAGGCGCTGACAGCGGAGCAGATTGCGGCTTTATCGCTATCGCAGTTTTCGGCCGTCGCGGCGATGCTTACGCCGGAGCAGATATCTCAGGCACGGCCACAGCAGATTGCGGCATTGAGTGATGATGTTTACTCGTCGCTAAGTGACGAGCAGAGGGCGGCGGTGACGGAGGAGCAACTGGCTGAGCGGGAGATTGCCGATGCCGTTCGTCAATTGCCGTATTCTCAAATCAGGAATCTGGATCCAAGTCAAGTACCGTACCTGACAGCGGAGCAGATTGCGGCTATTCCCAGCAGCTACGAGATGAGTAGGATTCCTGAGGAGGTCCGTGCGGCGTTTACGGAAGAGCAGTTGCAGGCGTTGAACACGGCCAATGTGTCGATTGGGTATCTCACGGAGGAACAGCGTGATTATCTGACGGCGGATCAGTATGCGGCCATTGGTAGGTATACGGATATTCGCTACGTGCCGCCGAGCAGGGTGCCGGAGTTGTCGACAGACCTTATTGCATCCATTCCCAGCAGCTACGAGATGAGTCGATACTCGGAGGAGATTCGGGCGGCTATGACGGCGGAGCAGATTCAGGCCATCAATACCGACAATGTTTCGATTAGCTACTTGACGGAGGCACAGCGGCTGCAGTTGACGGAGGCGCAGTACGAGGCGATTGACAGGTATACGGATATTCGCTATGTGCCGCCGAGCAGGGTGCCGGAGTTGTCGACGGATCTAATTGCATCCATTCCCAGCAGCTACGAGATGAGTCGATACTCGGATGAGGTGCGAGCGGCGTTTTCCACGGAGCAATTGCAGGCGATCAACACGGAGGCCGTGTCCATTGGGTATCTTACGGAGGCGCAGCGGGAGTTGTTGACTGCCGATCAGTATGCGTCTATTGCGAGGTATACGGACATTTGCTATACGCCAGTTGATCGCGTTGGTGATTTATCAACTGCGGTAATAGCTTCGATTCCGAGCGATTATGAGATGAGTCGCTCTTCGGCGGAGATCAGGGCGGCGTTCACGGCGGAGCAAGTGCAGGCGCTGAATACGGAAGTCGTATCGATTGGGTACATCACGGAGGCGCAGCGGGAGTTGCTGACCGCCGACCAGTATGCTTCGATCACAAGATACACGGATATTCGCTACACTCCAGTTGATCGAGTTGGTGATTTATCAACTGCGGTGATTTCTTCGATTCCGAGTAATTATGAGATGAGTCGCTTTTCGGAGGAGATCAGGGCGGCTTTCACTGAGGAGCAGGTTCAGGCGATCAACACAAGCAATGTCTCGCTGAGCTACCTGACTACGGCGCAAACGGAGCAGTTGACCACGTCGCAGATCGAGTCTATCAAGTCGTATACGGAGATGCGTTACTTGCCTCCCTCGCGGATTGCGGAAGTGACTACGGAGACGATATCGCAAATGACGAGCACGTATGAAATCAGTCGCATACCGACGGAGAACATGCAGGCTTTGACACAGGCGCAGGTGTTGGCGATTCCCGATTCAGTATACGACAGTATCAAGAGTCGTCTAACGGCGGAGCAGCTGTCCTGGAGGCCTTAGTCGTTCATTTGCCCGAGCCGCTGAATAGCCAGGTCATACTCAATGTAGTTGGAAACTCTAGTGTCAAGCGCCTTCTGGAACCATTGGCGAGCGGATTCACGATTTCCTCGCAGGCGTTGCTGTTCTCCTATGTAGTAGCATGCTTCGCATCGATCGCCTTCGCTCTTGACGGTCGCGAACAATTGATCCTGACTGAGCCTGTCGAGATGGTACTCCAATAGCTTGGACACGAAGGCGTTCTTGTCGGCTTTGTCCAGCGCACTCTGGAGAATGCTGTTGTCCGCTTGTGATCCATGCAGTTCGCATTCATTCATCCATAGAAAGATAGCCATGTAGTGGTTTTCCAGGAGATCATATGATTTCCTGATATGGTCGTTGGCTTGGTCAAAATCTCCAAGCATCATGTGAGCAAAACCAATCTCCCTCTCAATTGATGAGAGAATCTCATCTGGGTATGAGTGCAGCATATCGGTGCCTCGCTCAATCACCTCATGGTATTTGCCTAGGGTACTGAACGAGCAGAGCAGCAGAAGATCCCGACTGTTTCTAGCGGGAACTTCGGGATCGATGGAGTTCAACTGTTCGGGAAGCAACTCCTTGCGGTCGAATAGTAGAGCAATGTCTCGCAGACGATATAGAGACTCCTCGTAATTAGGATCAAGTCGAAGTGATTCCATAAGGTGGTTGGTAGCCTCATCGCAGGCCTTCTGGTGCATTTTTACTACACCCATGCTGTAGTGAGCGGCAGCACTGTTTGGATCGAGTTTTAGTGCCAGCGTGATTGGCGATTCCGCCTGTTCGTATTTGCCAAGCTGTACAAGAGCATGGCCCATGTTCATCAATGCATACTTGTATTGCCAGGATTCGACGAATGCTCGTTCGGTGGATTCCTTGGGAATGCCTGCTTCGTTGAATGAATCTTGGTAATCCACACCTCCACTGAGGAACTGGGTGAACACGCTAACGGCTTTCTGCCATTTACCGGCCTGCATGTAGTTGATGCCGGCTTCATAGAGAACGGAGTTGACCTGGGGCATGTAGAGACGCGCATTGAAGAATGAGGCTTCGGCATCATCGTACCGGCCAGTGTTTCTGTATGCCTTGCCGAGACCTAGGTGGGCCTCGCCGTTCAGAGAGAAGAGTTTTATGGAGTGTTCGAAGACAGCAATCGCGTCGTCGAAGCGCTTGGCGCCGGCATAAGCTTTTCCAAGAACAGTTAGCGCTGCTGGTGAGCCGGGATAGGCTCGCAGCACGATACGAGATAGAGTGATTGCCTCGGTAAACTTGCCTTCGTCGTGCAAGAGCATTGCTTGGTGAAGAGATCTATCGTGATCGGAATCCCGTAAGGGGATGTTGTGATCAAGCCATTGCTTCGCTTCGTCTTCTCTGCCCATCATACAGAGTGACAGCGCCAGCTTATTCCGGTACTTTGGATGATCGGGGTCATTCTCGATTGCTTTAGCAAGGGCAGTTTCCGCTTCAGAGAATTCGCCTTTAGCCATGAGTGCCTGCCCGAGTAGTGAGAAGATCTCCGGATTAGACTTCTCACACGAGGTTACGAGTTTACGGAGCGACTCACACGCTGCAGGCCAGTTTCGCTCACCGCTGGCCTTGGCAAACACGCGGCAGGCCTGAGCAAGCGCAGAGAACTCGTCATTCTCGGGGACGTCGACAAGACGCTCGGAAGCTTCGTCGGCACGATCTTGATCAAGCAGGAGCAACGCCGCTGCCAGTCGTGCTTTTATGTAGCCTGATGTTTGACGACTTGCTGCGAGAGGAGCCTTCAGGGACTCCTGGCAGTTTGGCGACGTTGCAGCGTCGGCCTCGGGCGCGTTCGAGTGGTTCATCTTTTGCGCTAGCGCGATTGCTTTGTCCAGATCGGCAAGGGCAGTGGCCTGTGCGGTCATCTGCATGCGCGGAGGGAGGAGATAGCTGAGACGAGTTTCCGCAATGGCCCTGGCATAGTGCAACTCTGAATCTGCAGGGTTTTCGGCTAGTGCATCGCTCAGCTCATTGATTTGCGACCTGTAATGTTGGGCGTATGTGTTCTCTTCTGGGAGTCGCATTAGAACCAGAGACAGCTCTTTCCATGTCGAGGAGGTTTCTTCAACTTTCTGAGCAGTCGAGGGCTTTTCTTCCGGGGCGGTCTGTTCTCGGCAACCAGCTGGAAGGAGCAGAGTTATGTAGATAGTCAGCATTATTCTCGCTGACAGTTTGCCATGCATGTTTGCTCGCATGTTGCAGGCTTCTTTCCTGTTAAAACCGTGCATGTTGGATTCTCGGTGACAAGGATTATGTTTCACATTGGGTTTACTGCCTGAGCAGTAGACCAGATTGATCGGGTAGAATCAAGTCAGTACACTCGTGTGTTATGCCAGTAGTCGAGAGCTGTTTGTTGAGAAGGATTGTTGTGCGCGGAGTTGTATCTGCACTGCTAGAGGGGGCTCTGTTCAAGTGTTACGTTTTGTGCCTAGAGCAAGCTCTATCCAAGTGCAGCATCTGAGCCCCGTTTTTCTCTGGTAGAATCGCTGTGTTTGACGCTACTCTTGGACTTACAACGCTATAATTGTCTCTGGCAGATTATCAGTATTTAACGTTATGCTTGAACTCGCAACACCGTAAGCGACGGGGGTCGGCCACAGAAGTGGTCGACCCCCTGTGTAGTGAGCCGTTGATTGCGGTGATTGGGTTACTCGTATCCCCAAATCTGCACGTCATCAATGTTCCAGCCGCAGTAGATCCAGGAGCTGTCGGTTGGGCCCACAGTCCAGCGGATGTAAACGGTCGACTGTTGGTCTGCTACTGAGGAGATGTCGTACTCCTGAAGGCTCCATGCCGACTCGGCGACTTCAGCTGTGTTTTGCCAAACAGTTGTCCACGTGCTTCCATTGTTGCTCACGCGCAGGTACGTGTGATCGTAAGTTGGCTGTTCAACGCCCAACCAGCGGCGGAACTTAAGGGTCACACTAGTCAGATCGGAGCAGTCAATGGCCGTTGTGGTCAAGTGGGTTTCCGCCATGTTGTTTTCGTAGTCACCGCTGAGATCATAGCCGTAGACGTAGCTGCCGGTGTATCCGGATGTAGGATCCGGGCTGCCGTGGTCGCCTCCGCCTCCTGATGGCTGTCCGTAATCCCAATTACCCTGCTCCGTCCATCCGGGGTTCGTGGACATATCCCAAGAGTAGATCAGCTGGCTACCTACGCAGGAATCGGTGCTCTCGTCACATCCCTGGCCGGGGCAGGGATCACTTCCGGCGACACAGGAGATGCCATTGCAGGTCTCGGCGCCGTTGCAGTAGAGCCCATCGTCGCAGTCCTCGTTATCTTCGCATTCCGGGTCGGCCACGATAGCGGTTATCACAACATCATCGACGTTCCATCCGCAGTATTGCCAGGAGCCATCGGTGGAGCCCATGGTCCAGCGGATGTACACGGTGGATTCGCCATCGGCCACGGAGGAGATGTCGAACTCTTGGGGCACCCAGGCGCCGTCATTGATTTCAGCGGTGTTTTGCCAGATGGTTGTCCAGGACGTTCCGTTATTGCTGATACGAAGGTAGGCGTGGTCGTATGATGGTTGCTCCACACCAAGCCAGCGGCGGAAACTGAGGTTGACGTCGGTTAGTGCTGAGCAGTTGATAGCAGCAGTTGTGAGATGAGTTTCGGAGAGGCTGTTCTGGTAATCTCCGGAGAGATTGTATCCGTAGACATAGTCTCCAGTATAGCCGGCGGTCGGGTCAGGATCGCCATGCTGGCCACCGCCTCCTGTTGGTTGCCCCCAAGCCCAGGATCCGGATGTTGTCCAGCCGGGGTTCGTGTTCATGTTCCATTCGTAGACAACTTGCGGCTGGTTGTTGATGCATTCGTCGTTGATCTCATCGCAGTCCTGACCAGGGCATGGATCTGAGCCGGACAGGCACCCCTGCGTCTCGTTGCAGGTCTCCGATCCATCACAGAAGAGGCCGTTGTCACAGTAGGCGTTATTGGGAATATTGTCGCAGGAGTCAGTTGACTCGTTGCAGGAATCGGTAGTGCAGTTGACGCTATCGCTGCAATCCACGGCGGTTCCGGAATGGCAAACGTTGGAGTCGCAGACCTCTGCACCATTGCAGTAAAGACCGTCGTCGCAATCCGAGGCATCGTCGCATATCACGCCGGGGAAGAAGAATTCGGCGATTCGCAACATGACGTCCTCTCTATCGGAGGCGGAATCGATCATTTCAAAAGGAAATCCGAAGCTGACGACTTTGAAGGTGCCGTCGAAGACAACTCCGGCCACGCCGCCGGATCCGCCGGAGTAGTTGAGGGCAGCACTGCTTCCGCCGCTAGTTGTGACAACATCCGGATATTGAGAATCATAGAAGATAGTTCCATCATCGAAGGAGAAGCTTGACAGGCCGTCGAAGATGGAGCCTGTGATGGGAGTAACGTCGTAGGTTCCTGCGTCGTCGGAGGAGTAATCCGTCTTCAGATAGCTGTTGTAGAAGGTCCGATCGGCAGTAGTTCCCTGGCTGTCCAAATCCCACCCGATTTCGGCTCCGGATACCAAAAGGTTTCCGCCGCCGTTGAGATACGCTTCGATTTCGTCCTGCTCGTCGACGTCGAAAGTATCGGTGGACGTTGACTCTTCCCCGCTGATCCACATGAGGGCGTCGAAGTCATCAAGGGTCATCAGACCAGATGCGACCGACTCATTGTCGCATGAGGAGAAGCCCAATCCACAAGCGGCGAGTGCCTCTGCATACTGAATCACGTAGTCATAGGAGTTGCTTTTTCTCCACATTTGCCTCTCGGGGGTCAGACCGTTGTACGCGGGAGGGAAGGTAAACTGCTGGGCGAAGTTCTGTGATCTTTGCAGACGGTCAAAACTGTTGACGATGAGCACTTCCTTGCCACTTGCACCGGCGCGGCGCACGGCGAGCACCTCCGAAGGCATGGATTCACCTCCGGCATTGGTGGCGGCTATGCGGTAGTACTTGGTGTCTCCAAGGGCCAAGCCGGAGACGGATGCAGTGAGCACGTTTCCAACAACGGTTGGATTGCCAAAACCATACCCGTTAGTTGATTCATAGATGACATAACCGGTGGCCGCGTCGCCGTGAGCGCTATCGTATAGCGGGGCTTGCCAGGAAAGCGAGACGTTTCCGCCGCCCGCATCGACGGCACGCACGGTACGCGGAGTATCAGGCGGGAAGGCGAGTGGTACGGTACTGGACGGCAGCGAGTTGAGGAAACGGATAATAGCTTGGACAGACGACTTGGCCAATGCCGCTCGAACGCGGCAATCGCGGAGCAGGTGTGCGTCTGTCGCATTATCATGGTATCCGACTTCCACAATGGTGGCGTCGAATTCGTTTCCGTTGGCTCCGGTGGCAATAGCGCCGTAGGATCCTGTATAGGTAGGACTGGAGCGGTCGTACCATGTGTGCTCGAAGTCGGCGTCGAAGATGGCCATGTCGGCGTCGATCTCATTAGATACGTATGTGGCGAATTGTGATTGATAAGTTGTCGCTCCCAAGTCTGTTATGAGGGCGATACAGCCGCGAGCAGTAGTATCCAATGCGTTGGAGTGGAATTCGTAGTAGACGCGGCGCCAACGGTCGTTGTTGTAACCCGTTTGGTTCATTTCGCGGGCCCAGCGTGCAGCCGTACTGACGTTATCATTCTTGTCGGATGATGATGCATCCCATATGCTGGATGCGGTGAAACCAACAGCGTTGTTGCCGAGTTCACTGTGGGCCCAGTAACGAGCACACTCTTCATCTCGTGGGTAGCCGCTGACTGAATCCGGGCCGGGGCGAGACACATCGCCCATGCCGCATCCGAAGCGGATGGCATCGGCTATTACATAGCCTCCGGCGGAAGACTCGTTGGAAATCTCAACGTAGTTTGTTCCGCCCGATTCGAAGTAGTACTCGCCAAGCCATACCCAGCCGTTACCGACAAGACGGTGATCGACAACCACCTCGGATAGGCCGCCACTATGAGCTATGCGGTATTTCTGCATTGTGCGGTTAGTGCTGGCGAGCACCCAAGTGTACACGGGATAGTACCCACTAGTGGCAATGGTGGGCGTGTAGCGGGCCGTGTGTGTCTCCGTCGCAGCTGCAGCCACCGCTCGGTAGATAACACCTGAACTGGTCACGCCGTTTTCGTAGTACTTGCTGGCCGAGCCGTTGCTCCAAGTGCCGGTGTATGTAACGCCGGGGTCGTCATTGTCGAGCACGATTTCGATAGGTTGCCATCCAACCGGGCGGAAGGGCACAACTGTGGCGCCGGCGTTGAAGGCATAGTGGGCGAAGTAGTTGAGCTGATCGATGTTTCCGTAGTCCTCATTCATGTTCTGGAGGTCGCCGGCGCGCTGCAGTATCCAGCTGGCATCGCCGGCAGTCCAGCCGTGTCCGGCGCTGACGAATACGGTCACCCCGGACAGTGCTCCTGCAGGCTGGGCAGATCCGTGGCTGACGGGACCGCCCACGCGAGTGCGATTGTCGATTTGGGTATTGCTCAGCTGCAATTCCGGAACCAAGCCGCCTTCCGGTTCGATGACCTCGACGGCCTCGTGCTCGCTTTGTTTGAGGAAAGCCGTTTCTTCGAGGCTTCCGTATTCGCCTTTCTCTCCGCGGCGCAGTTTCAGCGATACTCCGGCGAAATCGTCGCTGGCGAAGGGGCTTGCCAGGGCGTGAGACAATGCGCTCATCTCCAGCGGTTGAAGTTGCCAGTCTTGCTTGTTGGGGACGGTTAAGTGGATTTCAAGCACGCCTTGATCCCATTCCACGTTGTCCACTTTCGCCCCTGGAGGTAGCAAAACTCCTCCTCCCTCCGATTGTTGTCCGGCTAGTGTGGCCACTACGGACTTTACTTTTTGCCAATCCTTCCCCCCGGCGACTTCGCTCGCGCCGACCGCGCCTGCGATTAGCGTCGAAGTGAGCAGCGCTGTCACCAAACATCTTGTTTGCGTCCTCATGTCTTGCTCCCCTGCAAAAACAGAAACAGAAAGAAAGAGATATGCATCCACGCCGCACCGTGGATGTCGAATGAGTTGGTGTGACCTCCTCTGTCACCGCCAATTGTGAGAGTATGCATTCAGTAACTGTAGCGAGCTAGCGTGCCGCATTTCAAGCCGCAATTACCGTTGATTGATCGCAATAACGGCAGTCGCTGGAGGATTGGGGGGTCTGGGATGTCTGATGGAGTGGCTTTCCGCCCAGACTATGAGGAGACCGCCCGTCGCAATGTTGGTGCAACGACAGAGTATCTCAGCCGAGAGGCGAAGTTACGCGTTCAGTTGTGGTGCATTGGCGGACGGGCGTCGACGTCGTTCACTTCTGTTCATATGCATGTTTGGTGATTGCCTTTATGACTGTGCGGCGATCATGTATGGCGTGAACCTTTCTTTCTGAAGGTATGGGGACCGAAGTCTCGGAAACGACTAGTTCGCGCAGATCGACTTTGACCGGCCGATTGGAGGCGAGGTCAATGAATATGTCTCCGAAGTAGTGAGAGGATCCTTCTGTTTCGACGTTCATCTTGGGCATTGGCTCAAGAAGCATTTTGAACGTGCCTCTTCCGGAGTCGAATTCCACGATGGCACATGTGGAGCTGCCGATCCTTGTCATTCCCTTGAGGTGCAGCGTGATTTCGCCGTTTCTGTAGAATGATCCGGGCTTTGTATCTTTGCCCAGGTTGGTTGGTGGCTGCGTGTTTGCCGCCGCATGTATAACAGTTTGCCCTAATTGCCTCAGGTCCTGAATGCCACCTCCTTCGAGGGTCGGGGAGGCAAATTCGTCGCAGAATCCATGAAAATCAATGAAGGTGTTGTACACCAGATAGGCCTTCGTCGGTGCCAATGGATTGCCATTGCTATCAGTTAGTTGATCAAAACGAGAATGGTCAATGCCGAACACCTGCCCCTTCTCATCACATCCCGTTGGTGTTTTTTGAAACTCGTAGGTCCAGTTTTCAAGAACGGGGATGGAGACATTTACGCCGAAGCTGTCTGAATAGTGAAAGTGTTTACAGATATAGCGATCAGACGTGGGCCCAGGAGTGCACTTCAGTTGCATGTGGTATGTTTCGGTGCAGATGACTGAACCGTCGAGGTCCAGTCTCACAAAATCGCTAGTGACGTCGTAGTACTGTGTTTCGGTACTGCGAGGTGCAGTGAAGTCGTACTCGCCGGCGAGCGGTTGGATTGTTATCTTGGTTGGGGTCTCCACTTGCTTGGCGCAGAGGGGGAGAGATGCGAGAGCAAACGTTAGCCAGTTGATGATGGGCATTGCTATTGTCCTAACTGAAGGATGATTACTTCGGCAGATTCTTCACAGTCTTTCTGGCCCAACGGAGCTTGGTTGCATAGAGTTCAATGCCATGTTCCAGGGCGGCTTGAGCGAAAACGTTTTCTGTGCTTTGCAGTTCAACTAGCTGTTTTTTGAGGAGTGGAATGTACTCGTTGATTCGCTCAATGAGCTCACTGAGGAAGTGCTGAGCACGCTTCCCCCCGAGCAACTCGCCTGTGAAAACAAACCGAAGCATCAAGTACTCCTCTCGACGTACGACGTCGTCGAGTGTAATTGGCTTCAGCAAGTGCTCCTCAAGAGCCTTTCTGCCGCAGGTTGTGAGCGAGAATACTTGTTTGGGGCGAAGAGAATCGCGATTCGCCACTTTGCCGGAGACAGCTTTGCTTTTATCGAGGCGCCTAAGCACAGGATAGATCGCTCCGGGACTATTGCCAAAACTACCCATGGCAGTCTCTGAGAAGATTTTGAGTAGGTCGTACCCTGAATGCGACTGCTGGGCTAGCAGACCCATAACTGCCAGTTCGAGTGGAGAGTTGATAGTAATCCTATTCATATTACGAATAGAATATATCGTCGCGTTATATATGTCAAGGTGTGGACGAGGAGCTACTGTCGGCGGTGGTCCGCAGGCCCACACGAGCCAAAGAGTTTTTGAGGTGAATGAGTAGTCGTGCCGACTGGAGCACGCTCTATTCAAGTGCACTATCTGATGTCGGTTTCGTTCTGTAGGTTATCGTTGTTTGACGATGCGCTTGGACTTAAAGGTGCTGCAATCGCCGTTGGTAGCGGATCATGGCCAGAAACGCGTATGCACCGGCCATCCAGAACGTGAGGTTGATGCCAAGGGGCACATGTGCGATAGACCACTCGGAGGATTCTGCCAGCTTGCGTCTGTGCAGGAAGTGCAACGGTAGACCGAAGGAGTAGCTCTCAGTCTGCCGGTGGAGTCGGCCATCGGGACTGCTGGCACGGTCGATAACCCGCGAGCCGACGGCGAGTGAAAGAGTGGTCATTAGCAGGCCGAGAAGAATCGCGCGGATAATCATTGCTAAAGCGTACGATATTAGTCATCGCCCGGCCAGGGTTGTGTTTGCTCGATTCGCATCATCTTGATACTCACCTTGTGGCCTAATCCTCTCAGTGTAATTGGTATTTCTTGTCAATAGGAGGGGGGCACTTATACTGAGGAGAATCGGATTCCGCTTCCTATCGGTGTGGTTGCGCGATCGAGGGAGGCACAGGCAAGGATGATGTTGCCATGGATGACATACCTGCAACTGTCGTCATATTCGGCGCGTCGGGCGATCTGACGTCGCGCAAGCTGATTCCCGCTCTGTTCGACAACTTTCGCAAGCGGAGACTTTCACCAACTACACGGATTGTCGGAGTGGCTCGGACGCCAATGACGGATGATGAGTTCCGGGACAAGCTGAACTTGTCGGCGTGTGCCACACTCGGATCTACTTGCGGGCCCGAAGATTGGTCGCGGTTTGCATCGTTTATTCACTATTGTTCCGGCGATATCTCTTCTGCTGCGGATTGTCTGCGACTAGCGAGTGAACTTCGGCGGATAGAGGGAGGCAAACGCGCAGGCAGACTTTTCTACTTGGCGTTGGCACCGCAGCTCTGTCCGGAAATCATCAAGCAATTGGGGGCTGCAGGTATGGCGCAGCAGGATGAGGGTTGGCGCCGTGTCATTATAGAGAAGCCATTTGGCGTTGACTTATCATCGGCGCAGGAGCTCAATCGTCGGACACATGAGGTTTTCAGCGAATCTCAGATTTATCGTATCGATCATTATCTTGGCAAGGAGACGGTGCAGAATCTTCTGGCGCTCCGTTTCGCAAACACGATTTTCGAGCCGGTGTGGAACCGTAACTTCATTGACCATGTGCAAATCACAGTAGCAGAGAAGGTCACCGTGGGGTCGCGAGGCGGCTACTATGCCCGTGCCGGAGTTTTGCGGGACATGTTTCAGAACCACCTGTTGCAGCTGTTGACACTTGTAACCATGGAGCCGCCAAGTCGCTTTGCTGCCGACACTTTGCGGGATGAGAAAGTGAAAATCCTTAATGCCATTCGCGTCCCGCAGCGTGATGACGTGGACTTCTGCTCGGTGTTGGGGCAATATTCCGGCTATCGAAACGAGATGGTGGCAGAGGATGATCTGCCGGCGCCGACCTACGCAGCCTTGCGGTTGAACATCGATAACTGGCGTTGGCAGGGAGTGCCGTTTTATCTTCGCAGTGGCAAGGCCATGGCGGCGAAGACAAGCGAGGTCATTATCCAGTTTCTCTGTCCGCCGCACATGATATTCGATATTCCCAAGGGAGGCACTTTGCAGTGCAACCAACTTGTGATTACGATTCAACCGGATGAGGGTATACACCTGTCATTTCAGAGCAAAGTTCCCGACAGAGGCATGTCTCTGAGGGAATCGAAGCTGTACTTCCACTATAGAGATTCTTATCCGATAACACCGATTCCTGACAGCTACGAGCGACTGCTGCTTGACGCTCTTGAGGGGGACGCTTCCCTGTTCATCCGTAAGGATGAAATAGAGCTGGCTTGGGAGATTATCGATCCGATCATCGAGGGGTGGGGTCGGCGAGGGAACATGCCTATGCATATTTACCCGGAAGGGAGTTGGGGGCCGGAGGCCGCTGATACACTCATGGCTCGTGACGGGCGCAGTTGGGTGAATGGAGCATCGCTGCATCATGACTAATCCGGAGATCAGGGTGGCCGCCAATGGTGAGCGGCTGGCTGTCGAGGCGGCGAAGCTGTTTACTGACTGTGCGGCGTCAGCTATCGCGAGCCGTGGTCGTGCGCATGTATGTCTAGCCGGCGGCAGCGCGCCAATAGCCACGTATGAACGACTGTCGCGAGACAGGGGTGGCAGTATTGATTGGGAAAAAGTAAACATATATTTCGGCGATGAACGCTGTGTTTCGCCGGATCGAGATCAGAGCAACTATCGTATGGCGAGTAATGTGTTTTTGGGCCGGGTGGGTGTGCCCACTGGCAACATACACCGCATAAAAGCAGAACTAGGTCCCGAGCGATCATCCACAGAATACGAACGGACTTTGCGGCGTGAACTTGCCGAGACGAATGGGCGGTTTGATCTGGTACTGCTGGGTATGGGCGTAGATGGGCATACTCTTTCGATATTCCCTGGTCATGATTCGGTGCGCGTAAAGGATAGGTGGTGTGTGCCCGGAATCGCTCCAGTTGCGCCTCGGGAAAGGGTTACCTTGACTTTTCCTGTAATTAACTCTGCTTCGATGGTTGTGTTTCTGGTATCAGGCTGCGAAAAGGCGGAGTCGTTGCGAGATGTACTTGCGTGTCCTGTCGCGGTTGAGCAGTACCCGGCTGCGGGGGTCTGCCCTAGCAATGGGCGACTAATCTGGTTGTTGGACGAGGCAGTGGCGGCACTGTTGCCTCCGGAGTTGTACGCAAGCGTGTAATCTTGCTGTCAGTCGGCAGGGTAATGCCGAAGAAGCAGCGTAGTCATTAACCGATCAAGCAGTCGCTCAGGGATTATCGCTGTTAGCAGAGGCCCAAGGCGAGCCGTGGGCGTTATCCGATATCGCAGACGCGGGCGGGAAGATTCAACGGCATGAATAATGCTCCGCGCGACGGCTTCGGGACCTGTTGTATGAGTTTCGTTTTGGTTGGCACGGTATCGTCTGAGGGCTTCATACAGCGAATGATAGGGCCCCTCCGATGTTATTGGCTTTGTGGCAAGTTGATCGGCGACAGCTGTGCGGAAACTCGTTGCTATGGGCCCCGGTTCTATGAGAACGACGTCAATTCCCATGCGAGCCACCTCCATGCGAAGGGCGCATGACGCCGCCTCGAGGGCATGCTTGCTTGCACAATACGCCCCCATCATCGGTGCCGTAATGTGCGCGACGACGCTCGAAACGTTTATGATACGACCGGTGTGGGCATGACGCATTGCCGGCAGGGCAGCGCGAGTGGTGGCCATTGGCCCGATGAGATTTGTCTCAAGCTGGTGGCGCCATTGGTCTGATGTGACATCCTCCATCGTACCGGGCTGGCCAAATCCTGCGTTGTTGATGAGACAATCTATCCGACCATGCCTCTCGATTACTTGCTGAATGATCGATTGGATCTCTTCTTCTCGCGTTACATCCAACTTGCACGCGAAGGCATTATTCGGGTAATTGGCTGCCCAGACGCGCAGGTCGCTCACTGACTCCACGCGTCTTGCCGTTGCGTATACGACGTGTCCCCTGGTTGCCAGAGCCTCTGCCGATGCTCGACCGATACCGCTACTGCACCCAGTTATGATTATCACCTTGGGCAATGTGCTGCTCATACGGTTGGATGGTAGGGAACCTTAACGGCAGAGTCGAGGATCAACTTCGATGGGACGGAGTAACGAACTCTCTTACTCCTCGGTCAGGTCAATTGTCAGATTGTCGGGATCGAACAGATTGAGGACAAAGGCCTTCGTGCCGTCGACAATCGAGTCACGCAGTCGTGTTTCGCATGTTCCCATTGCCGCAGTACCGACCAAAGTAGTTGCCAGGAAGGTCATCCAACGCGAGGGGCGGTTGCTTTTCATGGGCTTGCTCACTTGAAGAAGCTGTTTGTTTTCAATGATGGTCAATCGGCCTAATCGCGCTTATTCATCCTCGAGCAACTGTTCTTCAATGAGGCTACGGGCATTGGCAAACGTGTCTATCCCGATGATGTCCTCGGAGAACTGGTCGCCTTTGAGCACGTAAGCATTTACCTTTACCCCGCCGACGGTGTTCGCCGCTTCGATCGCCTGGAAGATGATTGTGTCGCCGCACTCGAAGTTACCAGCGTCAGAGGAGAGGGGATTCACATTGGCGGGCACCCCAAGTCCACCCACACCAACCGCTTCGGCGTCAACATATATGCCAGGCTCAGTCGTTGGCCGATCGAGATTCTCGCCCAGTCCGATCCTGTAGGCGGGGCAGTCAATCAGAATGCCGACATCGTTTGCCCGGGCAGCTGCAGGGGCAAAAAGTCTCACACTCTCCGTCTCAATATCAACCGCCCCTTCGATTGTCTCGGATGCAACCTGACGCTCAACCGTTATCAGAAACTCAATAGCACTTTCCGTGGTTGCGTTATTTCCCCGTACGAGGATAAACCCTGTCCGCTCCTGAGGAACAAGGGGGAAATACTCGCCGGTCTGCTGGTTGATGAACGCCGGGTTGAAGATCATCGAGTTGTTGCAGCTGATGGCCGCGGATGCCAACGCCACAAGGCAGATGCAGGCGGTTTTGCTAGAACGCATTGCAGATATCTCCGTTACGCAACAGAAGAGCCGACCGAATCTCGGTGGCTAGCGAATCGACGTAGTGAACTTGAAACGACCGGGGTTCGAAGCCTGACCCACCGTATCCTCCAGCAGATAGCCAGGGAAGAAAGAGGTTCCATTGATCGTGTCAAAGGTGGTCGTTAGCGTTCCCGAAATAGTGAAGCCTACGACCGCACCACATTGCACGTCGTTTACGGGAACCGGCGCGCTGCGAACGTCGAAGTTCCGAAGCAGGGTTACGTTGTTGTCGTCGTCCAGTTCATCTGCCTCAAGGACAACGAATCGTGGCGAAACCAGTCCACTGATTGCTCTATACAGAACGTTGTCCGAACCCTCGACGTACTCAATCCTCGTTAGCCAAACGGGAACGAACACCTCAACCTGCTCCGGCTCAATGCGACTGATGTCGCATACGCCGACCATGTTCGTCAGGGTATACTCCGTCAACTCCGGCGGCACGATTAGAGTGTTGGTATCCAGATCTCCTTGGACAATATCGGAGCCGTCAAGGAATTCCACAGTGTTTGTATTGCCGTTGGTATACTCGATATTGACACGCACGCGAACTCGCGGACGTAGGCTAGGGTCGCTTATGTCCACACCTGTGCTCTCCAGGTAGTCCAGCAGCGATTGACTGAACCGAGTGTTGTTGATCAGAAACAAGGGCACATGGCCCGGTGCGTTGTCCATGGAATACCCGCTGACTGTGCCTGTCTGCCCCGGGCTTGGTGAGGCGAAGTAGTCCATGAACGCTGGGCTCAGCACGCTCGAACAGCCGGTTACGCAAACCAACAGGCAGCTTGCAGTAAACAGGCATGAGGTGGAGAGGACTACGTAAGACCGAACACGGCGCTTGAGTGGCTTGTTTGGCATGGCGTGTCGAATTCCCACAGGCCGCACACACGACTTGGTCGTGGCGGACGGGCTGGCTCCATTATCTGAAATCGTCTCACGGGTGGCTGAGCGCACAGACTCACCACCTGCCTCGATTATTGCGGAATCGGATGGCCGGTCAAGCCCTCAGCGTGTGCTATGACCTGCTCAGACCACTGAAATCGGCGAAATTGTGGTTGGCGCCTCCGTCCCATCCGCGTTAGTCTGCCAGCCAAGTGCAGATACGGTCCACCCTGAAGGAGGTGGCTTTGGGAGGCGGACAATGGCCGAGCTGACCCGTTTTGGTGTCTCCATGGACGCGGAACTCCTTTCCGCTTTCGACGACCTTATCGCTCGCAAGGGCTACGCCAATAGATCAGAAGCATTTCGCGATCTAGTTCGTGAGACGCTAATCAAGCAACGATGGAGCGACCGGAATGAACCAACCGTGGCCGCCCTGTGCATCGTTTTTGACCACCACATGCGCGATTTATCGGCCAAACTTACTAGCGCCCAGCACGACCACGGCGACTGCATCGTCAGTTCGATGCATGTTCATCTCGACCATGACCACTGCCTCGAAGTCATCGTTTTGAAGGGCCCCGCAGGAGAGCTTCAGGACTTCGCGGACGCTATGCTCGCGATTCGTGGGGTCAAGCATGGCCAACTCGTAATGACCACTACTGGAGAAGGGCTCGATTGAGCATTGCCGGGGTGGCCGTTCATCTTGACAGGAAGGGGAGGAACGCTAGTCTTTAAGTTTGAACATTGCGACGCGGATGTGGCGGAATTGGCAGACGCGCTGGCTTCAGGTGCCAGTTCTCGCAAGGGAGTGGAGGTTCGAATCCTCTCATCCGCAATGTCAACGAAGCGGCGGTGGTGAGTCTGTCTCCTCCGTCGCTTCTTCTTTTTCTTTTCCCTTGGGTATCGCGCCGACACCATTCGATTCTCGTACCCATTATCCACACAGTTCACTAGGCTTTTTGCTGGACAGAGCACTCGCGCTTGGCGCAAATGCCTGCGGCACTATCCAGGCGGAGCGGGTTGCCTTCCGAGAAGTTGCTGACCATCCTCGTTTGTATGCCCGCAGCAAGGATGGACTAGAGCAAGCTCTATTCAAGTGTAGCGTCTGACACTTGATTTTCTCCGGCAGGTTCTCGGTGTTTGGTACTTCACTTGGACTTACGACGCTATAGGAGCAACAGCCATGGGCTACAGACGATTCATCCCCAAGAGCCTCACTGTTGCCATCGTGATCATCCTGGCGGTTTCCGGTTGCAAGCCAAATAAACCTGCCAGCGGCGGTTCCTCCAGACGGGTGCCGACGAGTTCCACGCCGGTGCCCGAGCGCATTCCTGACTCCGCTATTCGGGAGTTGGACGAAGAATCCCCGGATATGCCGATCCTCACCGTTGGCATTTCGCTCCCCAATAAGCGGGACCGTTTTTACGCCGATCTCGTTCGAGGCATGGAGAAAGCTGCGGACGAGTTGCATGTTAATCTACTGATCAATATCGCAGAAGCGGACCCTGCTCAGCAGGTTGAGCATGTGGCGGAATTCGTTGTGCAGGAGGTGAGTGCTATTGTTCTTTGTCCATGTGACGCGCACAAGATCGGTACGGCACTCGCACGAGCCAATGATGAGGAGATTCCAGTATTTACTATGGTATACCCCGCGGAATCTGACGCCGGCCAAGCTGTGTCATTCATCGGCTCTGATGAGGTTGCGGCGGGTCGAGAGGCGGCGCAGCTTCTTGCTGATTCCTTGAAACAACGCGGTGCGGTTGCGTTAATCACGAGTGAAGGTCCCGCCTACTGTGCCCAGCGTGCTGGCGGATTCAAGGAGGAGATGGCCAGCTTTCCCAACATCAAGATCGTTGCCGAGAAAACAGTGGCCAGTACGGGTCAGGCGATTTCCCGAACAATCAGCGAGCTATTGGAATCTCATCCTGAGCTGACTGGGATTTTCGCTGTTGATGACGACTCGGCACTGATTGTTCTGGATGCCCTTGAAGCTGCATCAAAGGTGGAAGCGGTAAAAATCGTCGGTTGTGGTGCGAGCGATGCAATGCGGGAGAAGGCAGAGTCTGGCGACCTCTGCGCGGCTGTCGTGCCCAACGCATTCGAAATAGGGAGAGTGACAATCTGCGCTATCTTCGACCACCTTTCCGGCGAGGAGGTTTCCGCAGTGATTCCCGTGCGCGTGGCCAAACTTCCGCGCGGCTAGAGCAAGCTCTATTCAAACGTAACGTTGGATGCCCGGTTTTCTCCTGCAGCTTCTCGGGGATTCACGCTACGTCTGGATAGATAACGCTGTAATGCAAAACCTGGCAGTGAAAACTCCCTCTGCGTTATGGTTGATACACAACGATCAACCGGCTGAGTTGACCGGTGTCCATGTTCCATGCGGCCTGCATGAGCTCGCTTCCGTAATCATCATATACTCTAAAACAGGCGGTGTTCGGCGAGGAGGAGCCTTCATTGACGGCGAAAATGTCTACGGTGTTATTGCCCGGAACCAGATACAACTCATGCTCATCGTGGCTGAATTCGAGTACCCAATTGCTCTTGACTTGGACACCGTTTAGGATGACGTTGACAGTATCGCCGTCTTCTGCCATTCCGCAATCCCACGCCTCAATCGTTATATACTGAGTAGTGCTGGTAATCGTGTTGTAGACTTCCGCAATATCGCAATCCTGGTAACAGCTGTACTCGTCCTCATCCGGATCGCACACTCCGTCACCGCATACGCTGCAGCTTCCGCAGTCGGTACTGCAGTTTCCGCAAGTCTCACCGGATTCGCAATACCCATTACCGCATTCTGGGCCGCAGGTTCCACAGTCAACAGGGCAACTGCTGCAATTCTCTGTGCCGTCACAACTCCAGTCGCCGCATACTGGGCCACAACTGCCGCAATCCAGCGGGCACGTTTCGCAATCTTCATTGCTTCCGCACTCTCCGTCGCCACACAGGCTGTAATTGCCCCAGCAATACTCATACTCACCTTTTGGATCTGATCCCCGGCGAAAGTACAGGGATTTTGTTGTCCACGATTTCGATGGGTTGGATATGCCTGGCAAAGTCAGCTCGACCTCCGCCTCTGCATTCAATTCACCGTAGATATCCCAGTTGAGGTTCGCACATCCGGCTGTAGTGTCTCCACTGACAGTTCCATTGACATTAAGAACGGCCTTGGCCGTCGGATCAATATGTGCCTCGGCTAGTTTGGCAAGGTTGAGGCCGGCCTCGATCTGCAGGCCAGCGGAACAGAGCAGCTCACCTTTCGTGCCATCAAAACTCGGGTCTTCGAATACTATGCTTGTTGTCTCGAGGTCGTCCCCGTTCAACAACTGCAAATATCCCTTGTCGAAGCGGGTTCCTATATAGAAGGGAACTGTTGCTATGGCCCTTGTCTCGGCCCGAACGGTGGCGTCGAAATCGAAGTCAGCTACTGCCTTTGCGCTGAACTCGAGAAAAAGCGGTATAGGACCGGCGATTGGAACAAGTACCGATGCCAATGCCGGCGACTCAACGGGATCAGGATGGTAGCTCCCGTTGGCTTCAGCCGCCAAGACGATCAATCCCTCAAGATTGCCTTTGATCTCGGCCAGACCTTCAGCGATTCGACTTTTGTCCTGCAGCGCTTGCCGAACGGCATCAATGCGCACGGCTACGTCTCCCGCCGCGATGGCAAATGCCATCATCGTCTCCGCCATCTCTGCGTCTACTCCGTAAACGGTGTTTCCGCTACCGACTGTGCCACCCGTGTATTTGCTCATATCCTCAATGGAATCAGTGACCTCTTGGATCGCCTGGGTCAGATTGTTCCAGGTGTCCAGGAGATTCTCTTTGCGATCAATTACGAGTTTCACCGTGATGATCGGCTGTGCCTGTATTCTCACGGTAGGAAACCCAATCTTCATGTCGTATGACATGCCGTAGTAATTGCCGCTGGTTGACAATGCCTCCGGATAGATATTGCTCTTGTCTATGATCGTGAACGTTCGTGAATCGACAAAGTTGGCGATTGTAATGTCAGTCATAAGCCGAGCACGTCCATCGGTGAGCTTCGATGATGTTCTGCGGTAGTTGTTCCACGAGGCCGTTCCCAGTTCACCAATATCCCCGTCAATATCCATTTCGCCATGGGCGATTACTTCCAGAACTCCGGCATCGACGATACCAAGGGCCACTCTTCCATCCTCTAGCTCAAAGCGCGCTAGTATCCGCTTGTACTCAATTGTCTTATCCGGCATGCGTACAGCGATAATGGAGCCGATTTCCCAGTCACTGGGCAGCCAGTACCGGTTGAGGACTATGAGATTTCCACGATCCTCTTCAACATCCGGAATACTGCCATCCTCAATCATTTCCTGAGCCGGCAGTGCATGACGATAGTACTCGAAGTTGAACCATCCGCCCGTGCCAATCGAACCACTGTCGCTTGACGTGTCGTCAAAGTCATTTGCATCAGGCAAACTTCTTCCGGTGTTTCCCGTGCCTGAGCTGTTGTATGGATTGGATCCACAGGAAGGCAACATTAAGAGTACTGCCAAGCAACATATAGATACGTAGACTGCCATACCTTGAGGACGTGATTGCATACTATCTACTCCCAAGGCTCGTTGAGCCGATTGTTCCGTGATTTCCCGTACCTGACCACCGGAATCGATAGTACTTAAATCAACCGATAGACTTCAAGCACAAACCATGCTTCGCTGTAAACTGTGTATGTGTGCATACGTCCGATAAAACCCTCATTAAGTAATTCACGAAGTGTCTAATGCGGGCAGTTTCCTCAAAACAACTAGCAACTACACTGAAGCGGGCGAATGAATCACTTGCGATTGCTTCTCTCAGGGAGTGCCTTTTTCGCGTTCAACTGTGCATCCGAGCCTGTGGAGTAGGTGTGCCCTCTACGCATGGCAAGTAGCGAGATTGCTTCCGAACACCTTCTGTCGGCGAGTAGTTCGCCGCTTGCAGAGTGCCGAGTTCCCAAACATCTGCGATTTCTATCGTCATTCGTTTAAGCGTAGCGTCAAACGATGAAGACCCTCCGGAGGGATTCAGGGCTCTAAGAGCACACTTCAATAGCGTCTGCCCTTGTTCAGCGCGGGCGGCGTAGCACTGGCCAAAGATCATTATGTGAAATGCGACTTGCTCCCGGCTATTCGCTCCCGAGCGGTTGATTTCAAAGAAGAATGTTTGCGGTATGCACTGATATGGCCCTTGTCAACAAAGCGGCATCTACAAAACTGCCGTAGGTGTATACCAACGTCGACATAATGCATCGTATACGATGTCGAAACGTGGTTTTGATGATGGTTAGCCAAGATACGGGATGCTTCACACTGTCGTCATTGCACGTTGCTTCATGGGCAGAACAAGGACGAGGGCGTCTCCCGTCGTGTGGCAGGGGGCGCCTTCGCCACTCGTTTCAAATAGTGCCTTATTGCGAAATCATGCTACAGCAACAGTGATGCGCCGGTCATCTCAGCAGGCTTGTCCAATCCGAGAATATCCAATGCTGTCGGTGTCATGTCGGCCAGGGTGCCGCCTTCGCGCAGCCTGCGTCCTTTGCAGTCGTCGTCAACCACGATGAGCGGTACGTCATATGTTGTGTGTGCCGTGAATGGATCGCCCGTATTAGGGTCGATCATCTGCTCGCAGTTTCCATGGTCTGCGGTGATGATTAACGCGCCGCCCAGTTCCTGCACTTTGGCAACCACCTTGCCGACACACTCGTCAACTGTTTCGATAGCCTTGATCGCGGCTGGAATACTCCCTGTGTGACCGACCATGTCTCCATTGGCGTAATTCAAGATGAGCACATCGTATTGCTTGCTGTCCAACGCCTTGAGTATTCCTTCCGTTACTTCGTGGGCGCTCATTTCCGGCTTCTCATCGTAGGTGGCCACCTCTCGTGGGGAAGGTGCCATGAACCGGTCTTCGCCCTCAAACGGATCGTCGCGATAATCGTTGAAGAAGAAGGTGACGTGGGGGAACTTCTCCGTTTCCGCGCAGCGGAATTGCTTGAGTCCAAGGTTTGCCAGATACTCCCCGAAGAGGTTCTTCATCTTCGGAGGCTTGTTGAATATCACGTTTACCGGGAGCCCTTTTTCGTATGCGGTCATCGTCGCATAGTACAGATTCAGCTTCTTGCTTCTGGTAAAGCCCATTGACTTCACCGTTCCATCCTTGGCCTCCGCCCCGAAGGGAAATTCGTTATACGTAAAGGCCTTGGTCAGCTCGCGTGGTCGATCTCCTCTGAAATTAAAGAAGATTATGCTGTCCCCTTCCTTTACCGTTGTTAGTGGATTTACTCCATCCGGGGAAATCACGGTAGGTATTATGAATTCGTCGCCATTCTGCGAGCTGTTTGTCGGATTCTCATAGTAACGGGTAAACGCCTCTTCAGCGGTGGCGACTCTGACGCCTTCGCCATCGACCAGCATGCGGTACGCTGTCTCCACCCGCTCCCAGCGGTTGTCTCGGTCCATTGCGTAGAACCGACCTACGACTGACGCGACACGGCCAGCGCCTAACTCTTGCAGCTTTGTCTCGACTTCTCTTATGTAGCCCAAACCGCTTGTTGGCGGGCTGTCGCGTCCGTCGCCGAAGGCATGTATAAAGACCCTGTCGCCCGGAAAGCCGAACTTGTTGGCCGCCTCCACGCATGCGTATAAGTGGTCAAGAATGCTATGCACGCCAATATCGCTGCACAAACCCATAATGTGCACGCATCCGCCTGTTTCCGAGGCGTGGGCGTAAACTTGTTTGAGTACGTGGTTGTCGAAGAAGCTGCCGTCACGCACTGTTTTGGTGATTCGCATTATCTCCTGGTCAACGATTCGTCCGGCCCCGATGTTCTGGTGCCCGACTTCACTGTTGCCCATCACCCCGGCGGGAAGTCCCACCTCTTCACCGCTGCATTTGATCAGTGTTGTCGGATATTGGCCGCGCAATCGATCGTCCACCGGGGTGTTCGCCGTGGCGATCGCATCTGATTTGCCGGCATTGGGATTTGGATTATGACCCCATCCATCACGAATAATCATTACCAGGGGGCGCTTCTTGATATTTGCTGCCATGTAGTCCTCCAGTCTAGTTAATCAAAGCGGCGGGATTATACGCAATCGTCGGCTAATCGTCACGTTGTCAACACAGCCGGTTGCTGTCGAGACCTGCTTTAGTGAACGATTACATTGTCTGTAAATCCGCCTTCGCCCGCCATGCTACGCGCGAACGACAAGGACCTCGCCGGGTTCGAGAGTAGCCTGCAGTTTGCCCCGGACCACTTTAGGATCGGCGGATTCGCAGATGCGCAATAGGACATCTACCGACTTCGCGCCGGGCACCGCAACTGTCGTTCTCCTTGCCGTCTTATAGTCTAGATTCGCTAGCATGAGCAAGGATCCCTTGCCTTTACCCAAGGTGAAACCGGTGGCTAGTATGTGTTTGGCGTTAATTCCAAGCTTGGGGGCGAAGTAGGCACGCTTGCTGGTAAGTCGTTTAATGAACTGTTTGCGCACTGTCGCAGCTTTGCCGATCGTCTCCACCAGGGCCTTGCCGCCTGTATTATCCCAGTGAATGGCAAAGCGGTCGAAGAAAGCTAACTTGCCGTAGAAAGGATCGCCTTTTGGGAGAGCAAACCGGTTCTTCTCTGAGCTATCCAATCCCAGATTCACCGGCTGCCTTTCGAAGACTTCCATGCCGCAATGAATCATTGGCACGGCATTGGGTAGGAAGTGATTCATTACTACCGCTTGCCGGCTGAATTTTCTGGCGCCCCTGCGCACCGCCGCTCGAGGTGTGTCCGGAGTTTCTGCCGCGGCCATCACCGGCACCTTGAGCGAGTATGTGCATTTGACCAGTTCGTGCACAAGACCTTCGTGCCCACGCGATTGCATGTACCAACTAGGACCGATGATGATGTTGTATCCGCCGGCATATGCCTTGGCGTGCAGATGCGTACCCAATTCCTCCGCCAGGAAGCAGAAGTCGGGGTCGCGCTGCCTGGGCTTATCAAGTATCATGCGCTCCAGCGGTTTCGGCAGAGCATGGGCCATATCGATTCTCGCCCCATCGACGCCGTATTGTTGATAGAAGGGGATGATCTGTGACAGTTTGTTCCATAGACCGGTGTTGGGGATTCGGCCCGAGAAGTTGCTGGCTTTTGCCGTATCGAATAAGACGTAGGGCGGCTGCTTGTGCGGATTTTCCAGGTAGCGCGTTGCCTCAGTCGGATGGTCCATGAACATGCGCAGATAGGTTACGTCGCTCCATGGAGGCTGCGGGTCATTGACGCAGTCGGAAAAACCAGGCGGAGTGACCACTCCGAAGTGAGTGGCTATTTCTTTGAGAAGGTTGGTCGGCGGCCTCTTTTTCGCTTGGCGGACAAAGTTCGACCACTTGCCCGGTGCTGTGACATTAGGAGCAAAGCGAAACTTCTTCAAGTGTTTGCGCACTTCGGGCACTTCGTATATTTCGTTGAGCCGCCCCGGCACGGCGTTAATGTAGTCCACGTTGGGAATGTGCGGAGAGCCGTATTTCTTCTCGAACCTACGGTCGATCCAGTAGAACCACTCGGGATTATCCAATATCCAATCACTATCCCGTGAAGCTGTGCGCGGTGCAATATCCAGCATTACTCGCATGCCCAGACGATGAGCACTGTCCACCAACACACGGAATTGATCGTTTATGTCTCCGTACGTATCGGCCAGTGCCGGCTCGAATTGAGCACCGTCCAACTCGAAGAAGTTCTTAGCGGAATAGGGACATCCTAACTCACCCTTGCGATAGAGATTGCTTACTTTGCTGATGGGGAGCAGGTAAAGCACGGTAGCTCCCATCCTTCTCAAGTGAGGAAGCAGCAGCACGGTTTTAAGAAATGTACCCATTTCATTGATACTGCGCGCACTCAAGCTACCGTTGCCGTCGTGGTCCCAGGCTGTCGCAGCGCGGATCATCATGCCATACAGTGTTTGCGTACGGATCCAGTCACCGCTACGTCGTGTGCGCGTTTGATCTTTGACCTTGTTATTTCCTGCTGGGCGGATCTTCTTGATTCTCGATAGGCTTTTACCTGTCACCGAACCTTTCGCTTGGGAGACATGGTCGATCCATTGCAGGCAGGAGGCTAGGTAGCTTCGCAGGTCTATTGCCAGTTGCGAACTCCTTCGCTTTGTCAGCCCCTCGTAGCCCCAACAGTCCCAGATCGCCGGAATGTTGTAGGCCAACCGTGTCGTCGGTCTCTGACACGTGTCGCTTGCTCCCTTGCGGGCTCCGGTTCTTTTGCTCGTCATTTGATCCTCACCATATTCAACGGAGATACTATAGCGTTACAAGTCCAAGCGTCGTGTCAAACACCGAGAATCTTCGGGAGAAAACCAGATGTCAGACGCTACACATGAATGGAGCTTGCTCCATCGTCGCCATTTTGCGCTACCCGGACGAAGCGTGTTGTATCACCTTCGTCACGTTGGGCAAGAGTTGGCCACACATTTGCTTGTGCAAACGAGGGATCGATTGTTTCTTCCAAGGGCGATCGATGGTAATCTCATGGGTCGGTCAAAGTCCACAGGGATGTAACAAGGCCATGGTTGATTACCGCCCGAGCAGGATCCATCGAACAGCGCGACGTGTTCACGTGGTTCGGACTGACAGCAACTATGCCATTACGCTTGTTATGGCCTGGCTTGTTGCCGCTGCCATTGTCGCAGTCGGTCTTTTGGGAAGTTATTGGGCTGAATGGCGCGGCGATCAGTATCAGCTCATTCACCTCGGCAAGACTGTGGCGGACGGCGGACGCATGTATGTTGATTGCTGGGAGAACAAACCACCAGGTCTCGCTTGGCTGAACGCACTGGCCATGGTGGCGTTCTCCGGCAGTCAATTGGGAGCTTGGCTATTGCCCGGGGCGGTGGCACTTGCAGCTTTGGCTGCTTTCTTTGCCGCCTTGCGTTCGCTGCTAGGCAGGTACGTGGCGGCCTGGATGCTTCCGTTGACTGCGCTGCTCATTTCCCAACGGGTATATGATGCGCCGTCCATCAACCCCGATTTCTATGGGGCAATGTTCTCTCTGATGGCTGTCTCCCTATTCCTCTTGGGGAGTTCGGCATCTACTACTCGCCGCGGCTTCTTCATGGCTCTGTTTTCTGGATTGCTTTTTGCATTAGCAACATCGGTCAAACAGGACGGCGTAGTTTGCTTGGTTGTTGCGTCGATTGTACTCCTCGCTTTGACGGTCAATGCACGCATCAACCTTCTTAATCGTCTCCTGTTCATGGTCTTGGTTTGGCTGGCGTTCGTTATCTCAGTTGGAACCGTCGTACTAGTTCTGCATTTGCGAGGCAATCTTAACGAAGCGCGATATGCAGTTTTTGCTTTTAATGCCGGGTTGCTGTCAGCTGAGTCGCTGCAGGCTATTGCCACTCAATGGGTGCGAGCCTTGTCCGGGATGCAGATGATGAATGCATACTTGTGGCTTGCTTGCTTGGGTGTTTTATACATTGTGTTCCTGCGCCGTGTAGGGAGGTTTCCCCGTAGGTTCGCGGTCGTCCTCGTGGGGTGGTGGTTGGTGGAAACGGCTCTGGCGCTGCTTGGTCCCAGCGGATCCATGCGCTACTGGCAGGCAACGTGGCCACCGCTGTTTTGGCTTGCCGCATGTGCTTTGCGGGGAATGCAGATGAGCTACCGTCAACTGAGTCGACGCATTCGACCGATGGCGGTTATCATTGCCATGACAGCCTTTGCACTTCTAATCATGCCACTAATCAGACAGAGCGAGTATGAGCTTGCCCGTTGTTATCTCAACTACTCAGCCGGTGATCCCGAGCGGAAAGACCTTCGTACGCTTGGTGCGACGATTATGCGTGAATCAAATGCCGGAGATGCCATTTACGTCCTCGGGTACGACACAGGTGTTTATCTGTATGCCGATCGTTCCTGTGCCAGCAGGTTTGCCTATGCTCGTTCAGCCGCGCAAGCAGAGGAGATTCTTCGCGACCTAGTTGCGGATAAGACCAAGTTGGTGTTGAAGCCTCTCAACCGGGAGTGGAACGGAAAGGCGTACTTCGATGAGCAGATGCTCTCTCAATTAGACGAGTTTCTGGCCTCCTGCAAGAGACTTGATCAAGTTGGAAAATACATTATCTACGGGCGAGCGTCCGATGGAGATTCGTCTTTCACGACCCAAAGTGTTGGGACGTCTGGATCAGGCTGATAGTAGTTTAGTTCTACCCAAGACACTGCTTCAGCCACATCGAGACCTTTTGCTTTCGCTGCCCGAGTTTCTGCTTCAGGATTGAGAACGATGATGCGCGGACGCACTAGCCTGAGCTTCCGCGTTATTTCATCGATGACGGGCTGACCGTAGTGCAAGAGCTGGCCGGCTTTCTCTGTGCCGATAAACCGACAAGCCGGCCGCAGGTTAGTACTCCAGTAGAGGTCTGGAGAATAGCCAAACTTGAACATTCTGTCGCCGGCTGCGCTATGCCGATCAATGCCCTGCTCCAGGGATAATCGATACTCTGTTGGTGGAATAAGAAAACGATGTGCGTATTGGCGACCGGCCATATCCAACTGCATTTGAAGCGGCCAATACAACATATAGCCAAGCCAGATGACTGCTACCACCACGTGAAACGCCGGTCGCCTCTGGCTAGGCGAGGTTGTTTGGGATAATAGTAACAGATGTACGGCATGGCCGCTGAGGATGACCAGAGGAGGTAGGGCGACTGCAAGGTACGGTGCCCGACCGTGCGGACCAAGGGCCGCGAGGTAAATCGCCGCCAACATCCACGACCAGAGCAAAAACAACCAGCCACTCGGCTGCCCGCTTTGACTACTAATCGTAGTTGGGCAATCACCATTACCGATGAGGCGATGTCGCAGACCGTGCACAAGTGTTGCAAGAGCGAGGACAACAGGCAAACCCATTGCCCTCATGTAATCGTCTGCCCACACGAAGGTCGGTACGAAAGAGGAGCCGACATCTGGCTTGAAGTAGGCACGGTTGAAACCAACTACTGCGTCCCATGCCCAAGTAGGATCGCTGGTAAATGCTAAGCCAAGGACCGCAGTACCGACCGTCAACGTGCCTCCGAGAACCAACAGGCAGGCGTGGAGGACAGTTTGTCTACGTTTGTCTGTGTGTTTCAGCAAACGCCACAGAATGTGCAGGCCGATAGCAGCGGTCGCCGCCAAGGCCGATTGCTTGAGACATACACCCAATCCTGCGCAACATCCGGAGAGCAGCAGCATTGTGCGGCAACGTTGCTTGCCGGTTATCGCTATGAGGTAAAGGCCAATACAGCCGAGTTCGGTCGGCACAAAGAATGTGGCTGGTCGGTTGCAGCCCACGTGGAATTGTGGCATGTTGAGGTAGACTGCGGCCAATGCGGCAGTGATCATCGCTGCCGATTTGCCGTAAGCAATCCAGGCAATAGCGAACACCGCCAGCACGCTTGTGACGGCCGCGGTTGCACAGAGAATCCACACGCCCCAAAGCTCGCCGCCTGAAATAGACAGGCCAAGTGCGTTGAGCCAGAAGATTCCTGGGGGTTTGTTGTCCCAGACGTCTGCATAGAGCTTGGCGCCGTCCAACAACTCTCGACCGTAATAGGCGAAGAGCCATGCATCGTATTCATCGATGCGCGCGTGGGCTACGAATTGCGAAACGGCAACAACGGTCAGGCAGAAGAGAGCCGTGAGAGCACCCGGCAGGGCTGTCACCTTTCCCGTCAGTTTCAACCGCGCACCGAAGTTATCCATAAGCAAGATACCCCACAGCATTGCCAAGCCTGCATGGTAGCGAGACGCTTGTAGCGTTCAAACAGCACTCCTAGAAATGCACGCGCCGTCTGTTTCATATGTTTTCAAAACATTTGAAACGAAATGGTCGCTGGCATCGCATACTGATACTATCTCGCTGCATCCTGAGAAGGCTGCACTGCGGTGTGCTATCGGCATGTAGATGCCGAGGTAAGGAAGGTATTCAAATGAGCAACATCACGCTGCCCGTGGCCGATCTGTACAGTCCTGTTGTCAGGGGGTTGGACAGAGTTGTGGAGATAATGGACAGCGAGACCGGCAGCGATTTTCCGTTTGTCAACGAGCTCTGCGAAGTCGCTAGAGGTCGTCGCGGCAAGATGCTGCGTCCGGGTTTGCTGTTGCTCACGGCGCACTCACTGGGCGGGGTGACCGAAGTCCATTGCCAATTGGCAGCAGTTGTTGAGTTGATTCATATTGCCTCGTTGACTCACGACGATGTGTTGGATGGATCGCAAGTTCGCCGGGACCAGCCGACAATCAACTCTCTGGTGGGGAATCAAGCCGCCGTCATGCTGGGCGATTACTTGGTCAGTCATGCATATCGTATTAGCAGCAGTCTGGGCTTGGACTATGCCTCCCAGTTGTTAAGTAGAGTGACTAACAAGGTTTGCGAAGGAGAGCTGCTGCAGCTACACCGGCGAGATGACTACGGGCTGAGTGAGGCTGAGTATTACGAGATCATCGAGCGCAAGACTGCCGAGTTGACGGCCGCCTGCTGCAACTTGGGTGCAAAATACGCTTGCGCAGACGACGAGGTTGTTCGGGCCATGCACGAGTTCGGGATTAGTGTGGGAATGGCGTTCCAGATTGTAGATGACATTCTCGACTTAACCGGTTGCGAGGAGCGCATGGGCAAGACGTTGGGTCGGGATTTGCAGCTGGGAGAGTTTACTTTGCCGTTTATTCATTGTCTGAGCGGTACTGATCGGATGAAGTCCGCCGAGTTGCTGAAGTTGCTTAATGACGCCACCGGTCGTGATCGCCAGCGCATTGCCGATCTATTGCGTGCCAGCGGGAGTATTGACTACGCTGTTTCTGCTGCAGGCGGATACGTGTCGGCGGCGCTGAGGAACCTGGACAGTCTTCCCGATTCCGAGGGACGTAGGTCACTGGTGACCATGACCAGGTTCATTCTGGACCGTGATTTTTGAGTCCGGTCAATCAAGTTGACCTTCATCTCCACCGTCTTAGTATTCAGTATGTGTCGAGGGCGAGTGGCCTCGTGCAAGTTGGGTATTTACGGATGATCCTCACCGATGTTTGACGTGCATATTCAGGGACATATATGCGACTTGGTTGATGCGGGGCTTGAAGAGAGCCTCGATGATATCCAAAGTACAGGAGCAACCGGCGTAACTGCGATAGTGACAAGTGGCCCGCAGTATCGTCTTAGATGTCAGGCAATGTCGTGTTCGCGTCTGTTGCGATCGCGGGGCGGTTTTTACTTTCAGCCTGACGAGGCGGTCTATCGCGCGTTGCAGTCAAAGCCAATTACTTCCCGTTGGCTTGCCGGCCGTAATCCTCTCGATGACCTTGTTGAGCAATGCAATAGCCGTGACCTGCATCTACGATTGCGCATTAGCGCTTTTGAGGTTGGTCGTATGGCTGCGACATATCCACAGCTGGCGGCGTGCAGCATTTTAGGAATGCCTTCAGCTTTGACACTTTGCCCGGCGCATTCGGAGGTGGGCTTGCTATTGCGGGCGACGATCAGCGACTTGGTCAACAGGTATGGGGATTGTCTCATTGAGGTTTCTGATATCGAGTATCACTCTGGCATAGTAACTGACGGCGAGCTTGAGGCCGGTTTCGCCGTAGACGATGTTGTTGCTTGGATGCTGGCAATCTGTTTCAGTGAATCCTCCAGGAAGGCCGCTGCGGAAGTCGGAGTGGACGTAGAGAAGCTAGTGAGCGAGTTAAAGGGCCATTTTGAGAAAACACTATTGGGCAGTTCAAATGGTACGGATGCCTTGCGGACTGTAATGGAGGATTCGGAGGAATTGGCAGCGTATACGGACAGCCAACTCGCTCTTCTGGAAGGCGTCATCAGGGAGATGGTGGCGGGCATGGCTGATCGTGTTGTGTTGAATGTGCCGTGGCAAAGTGTTGCGGACGGCGACTTCTACCCCTTCGGTTCGTGCGGTGTTGCGGAGTGCCTGGTGAAAGGCGATGTTGATGATCTGTTGGGGGCAGGAGTTGTTGAGTCATATCACAAGGTGTGTGGCACCGAGTCGCGGTTGGGTGTCGAACTTGATGTAGTCGAGGATCTTGCAAATGATCCTCAACATCTGGTTTCGCGGCTCAAGCAGCTGGTTGATCAGGGGTATTCGCATGCCACGTTGCGTCCTTTCGGTCTTATCCCTCCGGCCTCGTGGGACGCAGTGAAACAGGCGATTCGTTTCGCCCGGCGTTCTGCCGGACAGTGACATTTCACAGGCTTGTTTTGGGTGATCAGGTGGCCTGAAGATATTTGCTGAAACCACCTTCTTGGCATAGAATACGCCTCTTGCAAAAGCCTTTTATGGCATTGTAAGTCCAAGCGTATCGTCAAACACGAGAATCCACCGGAGAAAACCGGGCATCAGACGCTACAGTTGAATAGGGCTTGCTCTAGAAACTGTTTTAGCCGCACAGAAGGACTTTTGAATGTCAGAGACAAGCCGCGAGCAGCATGTCGGTAATGTGATCGATCAGCCACTCATCGACGAGATGAGAACATCGTACCTGACCTACTCCATGAGTGTGATCATGGCGCGTGCTCTGCCTGATGCTCGCGATGGTCTGAAGCCGTCGCAGCGGCGCATTCTCGTGGCGATGAATGACTTGAATCTGGGGCCGCGAGCCAACTACCGAAAGTGTGCCAAGATTAGCGGCGACACTTCGGGTAACTACCATCCGCACGGCGATCAGGTCATCTATCCAACGATGGTCAGGTTGGGGCAATGGTGGAACCAGAGGCAGGTTCTAATAGACAAGCAGGGCAACTTCGGATCGATCGACGGCGATCCTCCAGCGGCAATGCGGTATACTGAGGCGCGGCTACACACTGCGGCGATGGAGATGTTGCTCGATCTGGAGTACGAGACCGTCGATTTTGTTTCCAACTTCGATGCAACACGTGAAGAACCTACCGTCTTGCCTAGCAGGTTTCCCAATCTACTGGTTAACGGTGGGTCAGGTATTGCCGTGGGTATGGCCACCAACCTGGTGCCGCACAACGTCAACGAAGTGTGCGATGCGATAATAGCGGTCATCGATAATCCACAGATAAACACGCACGACTTGCTGGAGATCGTTCCCGGCCCGGATTTCCCAACGGGAGGCGTTATTTGCGGTCGCCGTGGCATTGTGGATGCGTATACGGCTGGCAGAGGGCAGATAGTTGTTCGCGGCAAGGTGGGAATAGAGGAAAAACGCGGTGGCCGGGAAATGCTGGTAATTAGTGAAGTCCCCTATCAGGTGCTGCGAAGTACGGTTACGGAGAAGATAGCTCAGGCGGTCAAGGGTGGGGTCATCAAGGACGTAGCGTCGGTGAACGACGCATCAGATCGTAAGCACGAGATTCGCATCGAGGTGGAATTGAAGAAGGGTGCCAATGCGGATGTGGTAATCAACCAACTGTATCGCTACACACCGCTGCAAAGCAATGTCAACGTCATGAACGTTGCGCTCGTGGACAAGCAGCCCCAGACTCTGTCGCTGCGCGGCATGATTGACGTGTATGTTGGACACCGCGAAGCCGTTATCCGGCGTCGTACGAAGTTCCTATTGCGCAGAGCCAAGCAGAAGGCTCACCTCCTGGAGGCGCTGATTCTCGCCGTTGGTGATATTGACGAAATCATCGAGACCATAAAGAGTTCCCCAGATGCTCAGACTGCCAAGGAGCGGTTGATGGCTCGTGAGTTGAGATTGCCGGAGGAGGGCACACTTCGCCGGTTATTGCCGGAGGCCTTCGTTAGTCGTTTTGGCGATCCCGGTGCGGCGCATCATCTGACAGCCGTGCAGGCACATGCCATCCTGATTATGCAGTTACAGAAGCTGACTGGTCTGGAGACGGAGAAGCTAGCCAAGGATTACTGCAGTCTGGTAGAGGAGATTGCCAAGTATGAGGCAATCCTGGCTGATGAGCAGCTGGTGTTCGATATCATTCGCGAGGATCTGCGGGAAATCAAACATAAGCTGGGAACGGATCGTCGCACTCAGATAATGGATGCTGTCGGTGACTTCTCGGTAGAGGAACTCATTCCCGATGAGAACGTTGTTGTGACGATCACTCACGACGGCTACATCAAGCGGACGGATACGGAGAGCTATCGCAAACAGGGGCGCGGGGGCAAAGGCGTTCGCGGAAGCAGTACCAAGGAGGGAGACTTCGTTGAACATCTCTTTGTGGTCGGTACGCATGATTACCTGCTGTTTTTTACTGATGCCGGTCGCTGCTACTGGGCACGCGTGTACGAAATCCCGACTGGTACGCGTACGGCGAGAGGGCGTTCGATAGCTAATCTTGTGAGTATGCAGCCAGACGAGAAGCATCGGGCGATTCTTGCAGTGGAGGAGTTTGGGGAGAAATTCGTCGTATTCGCAACAGCCGCTGGTGTGGTCAAGAAGACTCCGCTGGCAGCATTCAGCAGGCCGCGCACCAATGGGATTATCGCCATCAAGCTCGATGAGGACGATACGCTGATCAATGTGGAAATCACCGATGGTGACCAGGATGTTGTTTTGGGCAGCGCCAGTGGTATGGCGGTGCGATTCCATGAGAGTGATATAAGGGTTATGGGCCGGACGGCGCGTGGAGTGAAGGGCATGACCCTGTCGGGTGATGACTCCGTTGTCGACATGATCACTATTCACAGTGGTGGCTCGGTGTTGACCATGTGTGAGAATGGCTACGGCAAGCGAACGAATCTGGAGGAATACCGCCTGACCAGGCGAGGAGGCAAGGGGGTCATCAACATCAAGACCACGGAGCGCAACGGCAAGGTGGTAGCGATCAAGGCGGTTGAGGATCATCATGAGCTGATGTTTATCACCTGGGAAGGGATCATGCTGCGGACCGACCTGAAAGAGGTAAGAGAGATTGGCCGGGCTACGCAGGGTGTTCGCATGATGAGGCTCAGCGAGGGGGACAAGCTTGTAGCTGTTGCTCGCGTGGTTCCGGAGGACGAGGTTGAAGATGGAGAGAATCCGTCGCCCGAGGGCAGTGGCGGTTCCTCAGGTGCGGATGAAGGTGGCGGCGGAGACGGGGGAGAGTAAGGGTTCCTCAGCTTGTTTCCGCTGATGATTCAGTGCCAGCAAGCCGATAGTTAGACGGGGAATAGGCGATTGGACAGCCTGAAATCGGCCGTTTTGAGCAACCAGGGACACTTGCAGTCCGTATAATGTGTCGAGAAGCCTTGGTAGGCTAGGCGAGATTAACTTCATCTGCGAGGAGATTGTCGTGTTCAATAGACTTTCGATAGCGACATTGCTGATGTTACTGGCTTTGCCCGTGGCCGGCTCCGGTCAGATTGTCGGAGATGACGTTACGTCGAATTTGCAGGCTTCCTGGAAGACCGCCAAGGCCGGTGCGATGGCTTTGCGTGTTCCGGGCAATATGGTTTCGGCGGCCGTAGCAGACTACAATTCGCGCCATGGTGACAGCATCAACCGCAGCTTTAGCGGCCCGACAATCACTGAGGAGCCCGCCGAATTGACCTTGGGGCAGCAGGTCAAGGTGCAGGCGATCGAGACGGTGTTCGATCAACTGAACACGGCCCTGGCTCTATATCTGGAAGCCTTGAAGGCAAGCAATGGTCAGAGCACTGACCTTTCAAGCCTAGTCAGTTTGTTGGGCAACATATCCAGTCCTGTTTGATCTACGTTCGAACTTTCAACAATCGGGCATTATGGACGCACATTCCGTAGGGGTGACCGCGTGAGTACGCGCTTCTTCGGGTTCGTTTTCAGTAGCTGCCGTACTCGATGGCAGATGTTCCCCTTCCCCGGAGCGTTACGAGTCCATGCGTGGCGCCAAACAGTAAGAATCCGCCGGAGAGAACTGGAGTTCGGACGCCTCACCTGCTATTGCGCCTGCTCCAGAGAATCACCGTGACTGAAGCACGAGCCAAGCCCGACGTCGTGCTTCGCCGGGCTTGACTGGGGTGCCCTCTGGTTCGGGCTAAGTAGGTTTTGAAGATGCTTCATCGTGCAGAGGTTCAGTTATAGCGTTACTGATCCAAACGTAGCGTCAAGTGCCCACAATCTACCGGAGAAATCCGGGCGTCAAAAGCTGAATTTGAATAGAGCTTGCTCTAGTTGCTTCGTTACGGGTATTCACCGATCAGCAATCCCAGCAGTCTCTGGGCAGTGCCAGCTCTTTCTCGTGCTGACGAACGACCCAGCCGGCCTGCTTCTTGAGAGCGTTCGTGTTGTCCAGCATGCCGGAGTAGCGCACCGTACCCTGTGAGTCTAGGATGAAGTATTTCCCTTGGTATTCGTCGCCGAACTTGCTCATCAGAATGCCATTGCTGTCGTGGATTGCAATAGCCTTTATCTCAAGATCGTCTCCCGCCAGAGATGAAGAGGTCACTTTGCCGCTGTCATTGCCGTTTGGCTTAACTGCGTAGACGGCTACGGGAGTTCCCTGTCTCTGAACGTTGTTGGCTATTTGTAGTATTGATTGACAGCGGTTTTCGTCGCTTTTTGTCGGAAACAGTACGACAGTGACATCTGCACGCTCTTTGGATAGGCTGCGAATGTTGCCATCCAGGCCGATGTAACTGAAGTCAATGAACGCGGGATTGGCGGCTGCCTGAGTTACTCCCGTGAGTGATTGCTCGGTTGCAGAGCAGCCTGCAAGTACCGTAATGAGTCCCAAAGTGCCAACAGATAGTGCTCTCAGGTGCTTGATCTTGTGCATGGTTTTCGTCCTTTCGAATTAGATCCAAGTTTTCTTCTTGATAATCGGGCTGGCCTAATAAGGGCCAAACGTGTTCCTATTCTCCCTGTCCTCCGCTGTGTGCTACTGTCTGTGCAGATAGCATATGGCGTGCCACTTCGTTTCTCTTGGTGCCTGTTGGTGTAACGTGTTGTTGAATATGGAGTTATGGTCTCGGCGTTTTTGGCTGGAAGAGAATGGCTTGGATCCAGTTGGTCTCTGTCTGTACATAAGTGTTCAATGTGTGAACACCATGCAGGCAGCTTTAGGCGGGCGGCTGCAGATTCAATTCCCTGATGCGTTTGTAGAGAGTGGTCCTGCTAATGGAAAGTTTCCTGGCGGCTTTGGCCACGTTCCAGCCGGTTTCATCAAGAGTGTTCCTGGTGACGTCCGCTGTTGATTGGTGCTGCAGCTTCATTGGCTGAGACTGGGAGGCATCGAGGGTGTATCTCGTGTTGCCTGTGGCTCGGAGTTCCACTGGTAAATGGGCCTTTCCTATCAGCCCTTCGCGGCATTTTACGAAGGCGTATTCAATTGCGTTTTCCAGTTCTCGGACATTGCCAGGCCAATCGTAGTCGACGACCGTTTCTAGGCTATCAGGATCCAGCGCCTCAATGGGACGGCCCGTTTGACTGCGGAATCTGTCTACGAAGTGCTGGGCGAGCAGTGGAATGTCATCTCGACGCTCACGCAAGGCTGGGAGCCGAACGGGAACCACGCGCAGCCGGTAGTATAGGTCGTGGCGAAACTTCCCCTGCTCAACCAAGTTTGAGAGTGACTTGTGTGTTGCGGCCACAACTCGGACGTCAACAGTTGTTGACTTGTCACTGCCTACACGCTCAAAGGTTCTTTCTTGCAGAAAACGCAGGAGTTTGACCTGAATGAACGGCGAGATATCGCCTATTTCATCGAGGAATACGGTTCCTCCGTCGGCCGCCTCGAAGCGCCCCTGCTTGTCTCGTATTGCGCCGGTAAAAGCACCGCGAACGTGGCCAAAGAGTTCGCTTTCCAGCAACCCTTCGGCGAGTGCTGAGCAATTCACCGCAACAAACGGCTTCTTCGATCTGGCAACATGATGGTAGTGGATGGCGCGGGCGACCAACTCCTTTCCTGTTCCGCTTTCTCCCTCAATCAGGACGGTTGCGTTTGAGTCTGCCACCTCCTGGATGATGTGGAAGATCTCCTGCATAGGTTTGCTTTTGCCTACTATGTTGTGCAGTGAGTAGCGTTGGGCAAGATCCTGCTTGAGCGAAGACAGTTCGGTAATGTCTCTGAAAGAGATTACACCGCCCACATCGTTTCCCTCAGCATTGCGCAGAATCGTTCCTGTAAGCGAAAGAACTCTGCGCTTTCCGCTGGGATCGAGAACGTGGGTCTCGTAGCTCTGCAACAGCTGTCTCTTGCGAATCGAATCCAACAGAATGGAATCGGGGCCACATAGTTTCTCTCCCAGTACACACGTGCAACCTTTCTGAAGCGCCTTCTCACGGCTTACGCCCAGTGTTTCGCAGGCGGAGCGGTTGATTCCGATGATCCTGCCGCCATCGTCAATAGTGAGTATGCCTTCCGGGAGGCTGTCGAGGATCTCCTGCAACTGTTGGGCTGTTTGGCACGGTGTTTCACAAGGTCGTTTCATTCGCACATCCTCAGCTAGCTGAACATAAGTGTTCAGTATACTGCAGATGGTTGAACACTCCAAGCATCTCTGGCATGAAACGCAACATTTTGCAATTAAATAACTTGCGGCATTTTTGGCTTACGAGGCGTTTTGGCATGGGAATTGAACAAGGGCATGCCGTAAGGTCAGGCGGCGTGTTTGACCTCGAACTTCCCAGGATGTGGACCAGCGATGATGAGTGATAGGGTTGGTTTCAGATCGATACTCGGCAACGTGCTGATCGCGGCATTACTTGTTGTTGCAAGCGCAACAGTATTGGTGCCTGGGGCATGGTCGAGTCAGTCAGTAAGGAGTGACAAGATGTCAAGCGGAGAATCTACGGTTTTGCAGTTGGGCGAATCTGATTTCGCGGCAGTTGCTGATGAAGGATTGGTTCTTGTGGACTTCTGGGCACCCTGGTGTGGTCCGTGCAGGGCGATGGGGCCCATTCTTGATGAGGTTGCGGAGGCTGTCGATGGCGTTGCGAGGGTGGTCAAGGTGAATGTGGACAACAACCCGGAGTTGGCCAAGCAATATCGAGTGCAGTCAATACCTCTACTGGTGTTGATTAAGGATGGAGTGGAGGTGGATCGTGTTGTTGGCGTTCATCCTGCATCGGCACTTCGGGAAATGATTCACGCCAATTCATAGGCGATGGGCCGGCGTTTTTGTCTGCGGCAGACTCGTTTAACTGTGTTCTTCAAGATTCGTGGGCGTGCTTGAGTGCCAGGAGATTTCATCATGTGTAGGGATGACATACTGCGTTTATTGGCCGGTGCATTTGTTCTGCTCTCTGTTGCATTGGGATGGTTCGTGAATCCTGCGTTTTTTCTGTTCACCGCGTTTGTGGGTGTTAATCTTCTGCAGAGTGGGCTGACGGGTTGGTGTCCGGCGATGTGGATACTGCGGCGCATCGGCGTGAACGATTGTCTTGATCACGACCATTTGCCGCATGGCGGCCAACACTGACATTGCTAATTCGAAGTAGGGAGGCTGGATCATGCAGCGGTCGTCCGGTTGGTGGCGAGGTGGCATAGTTGTCCTAGGAGCGGTGTGCGGGATAGTTTTGCTTCTTATCTGGCTTGCTGGCGGTTTTCACAAGAAGATTGAGCCGCAGGCAGCGGAAGCTAGCCTACAGCAATGGAATGGCGGAGACACTATCACCGTGGAGGAGGTGTCAGTTGACGTATTTGAGGATTGTGTGGGGACGGTGAGGGCTGAGCACGAGACGGCTGTTGGGGCGAAGATAATGGCCCGAGTGATCGCCGTCGACTTCGGGGCGGGGCAGCAGGTCAAGAGCGGTCAAATCCTGGTACAGTTGGAAAGGAGCGAGCTTGAGGCGCGCCTGAGTCAAGCCAAGGCTGCATTGCAGGCATCGCAAGCTGCATTGGACCAGGCGTTGACAGACTACGAACGGGTGCTGAACTTACACAACGAGGGGTCCGCCAGCGATCATGAATTCAATTCGGCTACCAACACGCTCAATTCAGCCAGAGCCAATAAGGATCGGGCGCAGAGTTCTCTTGCCGAAGCGGAGGCCATCCTTGAGTTTGCCACGATTCGTTCACCGCTTGACGGTGTCGTGATAGACAAGTTGGTATCTGTGGGTGATATGGTTAAGCCGGGACAGACAGTGGCTCGTCTCTACGACCGGTTGCAGCTGGAAGCTCCGGTACGCGAGTCGTTGGCAACGCGACTGCAGGTTGGGCAGGAGCTTCCAGTGACCCTGGAAGCGCTCGATCTGCACTGTCATGGCAAAATCAATGAGGTTGTGCCCGAATCAGATGTGCTCAGCCGCGCGTTTCTCGTTAAGGTGACTGGCCCGTGTCCTGCGGGCGTCATTCCCGGCATGTTCGGCAGATTGAGCATTCCACTGGGAGAGCGGAAGGAGATTAGGATTCCTCAATCTGCAGTCACTCGTGTTGGCCAACTGGCATACGTTCATCGTATCGTGGATGGAGGACATGTTGAGCGGTCTTTTGTTCGGCTTGCCGGCCGGTGCGGCAATGACTTCGTAGTGGCATCCGGACTCGCAACGGGTGATGTTATAGCGGCTCGACCGTGATATTTGCAGAATGCGGACAACCAGGGATTGGACGGAATAATGAGTTCGCCATCAGAAACCAATGAAGTGCCGGTTCCGGAATTGAGCCAGGGGGGGCTTACCAGCAGAATAGTCGAGACTTTTCTCAAGGGAAACTTATCAGCGATGCTGATAATCCTCTCCCTCATCGCAGGGGCCGTGGCGCTTCTGGTTACACCGCGGGAGGAAGAGCCGCAGATTATTGTTCCATTGGCTGATATTCACATCTCGGCGCCCGGTTGTTCGGCAGAGGAGGTCGAACGGCAGATTGCCTTGCGTCTGGAGAAAATGCTCTATCAGATTGACGGCGTGGAGTACGTGTATTCCATGAGTAGAGCTCATCATGCCGTTGTTACGGTCCGATTCTACGTCGGGCAGGACCGGGAAGACAGCTTGGTCAAGATATACAATAAGCTCAACAGCAATCTTGACGCGATTCCTCCACAGGTGAAAGGATGGGTCATCAAGCCCATCGAGATAGATGACGTTCCCATCGTAACCGCCACTCTTTGGAGCGACATGCATGACGATTATGCCCTACGACGTGTGGCCGAGGAGTTCGAAAGCAAGGTGCAGTCTGTCCCCAATACTGGTCGAACCTACCTTGTAGGAGGTCGGCAACGGCAAGTGCGCGTGGAGTTTGATGCCCAACGTATGGCTGCTCGCAGGATAGGCCCCGCGCAACTCGCGCGATCTCTTGCAGAAATGAATGTTCAATACCCCAGTGGAGTGCTGGACGAGACGAATCGATCTGTGCTCGTCGAGGCCGGCAGTGTCCTGGATTCCATCGAAGATATTCGTCGGGTCGTGCTGGCCACCAATGATGGAAGACCGGTGTACCTGAGCGATGTGGCGGATGTTAGCGATTCTCCAAGCGAGCCCCTGACATACACGCGTATCGGGTTTGGACCGGCCGCAGCCGAGGATGATTCTATTCCTCAAGGGCTCGCAAAATCGGAAAAAGATTTCCCGGCTGTCCATATCGCGGTGGCTAAGAAGAAGGGGACAAACGCAGTAACAGTTGCGGAGGAGATCGAGAGCCGTCTTCGTGAATTGCAGGAAACCGTTCTTCCCGAGGGAATGTACGTACGCATAACTCGCAACTACGGCGAGACAGCTAATCACAAGGTTAACGAGTTGGTGGAGGGGCTGGCTGTGGCGATAGTCATTGTGATTGCTCTAATTGCTCTGACTCTGGGCTGGCGCGAGGGATTCATTGTCGCCACTGCTGTTCCGATCACTTTCGCCCTTACCTTATTGGTTAATCTGCTTGCTGGGTATACGATCAATCGTGTAACGCTGTTTGCGCTGATACTCGCCTTGGGGCTTGTTGTGGATGACCCTATTGTCGATGTGGAGAACATCTATCGACATATGAAGAAGGGAAATCAGAAACCGCTGCAGGCAGTGCTCACAGCAGTAAACGAGGTGCGACCGCCGATCATCCTGGCGACGCTTGCGGTCATCATCAGCTTCGTCCCACTGTTCTTCATCAGTGGCATGATGGGACCATACATGCGCCCCATGGCGCTCAACGTTCCGCTGGCAATGTTGGTGAGTCTGTTCGTTGCCTTTACCATTACTCCCTGGATGACTTATCATGTTATGAAGGGGCAGCATCGTTCTCATCCTGAAACCGCAGCTGGCTCAGCGTCCAACACGCCGATAGTGGATAACAATGACCGCATTTACCGTTATTACCGATTTGCACTTCGGCCATTCATGGAGAGTCGCCGTGCTCGTTTTGCGTTACTGGGGACTATGGTTATCCTCTTCGGCTTTAGCGGCTGGTTGGCTATGAGTCGCCGCGTACCGCTGAAAATGCTCCCTTTTGACAACAAGAATGAGTTTCAGGTTGTTGTCGATTTGCCTGAAGGAACGACTCTTGAGAGGACCGAATCTGCGACAGCGGAACTCGCCGCCTATCTTCGCGGCGTGGCTGAGGTCACGGATGTTACAAGCTACGTTGGTACGGCAAGCCCCATGGATTTCAACGGCATGGTTCGGCATTACTATCTACGGCAAGGGGAGAATGTTGCTGATTTGCGCGTGAATCTTGTGCATAAGCTCGACAGAGTACAGCAGAGTCACGCCATGACTCTGCGCCTACGCGACGATCTGAAGAGAATCGCCGATCGTTGGCAGGCGAACATCAAGTTGGTGGAAATGCCCCCCGGCCCTCCGGTGATCTCCACGATTACCGCAGAGGTATACGGTCAGCAGGCAAGCAGCTATGACGATATCATCAAAGGTGCGGAACTCGTGCGAGCGCGGTTGGAGGCTGAAGCGGCCGTTGTGGATGTGGACACTAGCGTGGAAGATGATCAAAAGCTGCTGCGGTTTGTGCTGGATTCAGAGAAGGCGGCGCTTTCAGGCATCAGCGGGGCGCAAGTGGCGTCGCTGGTTCAGGCAGCGGTTCAGGGAAGTAGTGTCTCGATCATGAAGGATGAGCATGAAGCTAACCCTCTACCGATAGTAATCCAACTTCATAAGGCTGACCGCAGTTTTCGAGAGGACATAGAAGGGCTCTACGCTCTAGGAACGTCTGGACGACCCATAAGGCTGACGGAGATTGGGCGGTTGGAGGAGACGGTTGCGGAAAAAACGATCTATCACAAGAACTTGCAGCGAGTCGCTTATGTTTTTGCCGAAACCGCAGGCCGGGCGCCGGCCGAGGCCATACTGGATATTCAGGCCGATCAAGTCGACTGGCCGCAGGGAAACGACGAACTGAGAAGCCGACAAGCCAAACCTCTGAAATCGCGCAGCTACCTGGCTAGCGGTGGCAACTTGGCTTGGTCGGTCCCGGAAGGTATCAGCATCAACTGGTCTGGTGAGGGCGAGTGGAAAATCACGCTTGATGTCTTCCGAGATTTGGGAATAGCCTTTGCTGCAGCTTGCCTCGGTATATATGTGCTCTTGGTGTACGAGACGGGCAGCTACCTTATGCCGTTGATTCTGATGATTTCCATCCCCCTTACAATCATAGGAATCATGCCCGGTTTCTGGATGCTCAATGCAGTCTCCGCTGATCCTGTGGGTGCTTGGCAAAACCCGGTGTTCTTTACGGCTACCGGAATGATCGGAATGATTGCGTTGTCCGGAATCGCTGTACGCAATGCGATCCTGCTGATTGAGTTTGTCCATCATGCAGTGGATGCGGGCCAGTCGTTGAAAGATGCCCTTGTTACTAGCGGTGCCGTGCGGTTACGGCCCATCTTTCTTACCGCAGGAACGGCTATGCTGGCGGCTTGGCCGATTACTTTGGATCCCATATTCAGTGGGTTGGCCTGGGCACTCATATTCGGTTTATTCGTGTCGACGGTCTTCACTCTCGTCGTTATTCCGGTTGTGTATTTCATGGTCTATCAGCGAGATGCCTCCCACGCTCATTGACGGACAACTGTCGTTGCTACGCCTGAACTATTCGAATGCCTGGTGCTGATGCCGACGGTTGTTGCTATCCACTGCGATTGCTATACTGGCTGGTCCGTGTGTTTCTCATTCTTGAGCGGCTGCGTACGAGGAACGATCTGCCTTGGCATCCTCTGATCAAGTAGACATTCTTGCTTCAATGCGGCAGTTCGCCGACGCCTTCGACCAAAGGATGGAGCAACTACTTTCGCATACTCACCACGTGCCGCCCACGCTCGCAGAGGCAGTACGCTATTCTCTGCTCGGTCCGGGCAAACGCCTTCGTCCGTTTCTCGTGTATACCTGCTGCGGTATTTCCGGTGGAAATGATGATGACGCCTTTCCTGCGGCAGCTGCGATTGAGATGGTACACACGTTTTCCTTAGTGCATGACGACTTGCCGGCTATGGATGATGACGACCTCCGCCGGGGCCGCCCCACGTGCCACAAGATGTTCGGAGAGGCTCTGGCTATTCTCACCGGAGATGCCTTGCTGGCGTTGGCGTTTGAAACGTTGGTCCGTCATGTGAGTGATGCGCGCAACGCTGCCGCGATGGTCGCTGAACTTGCAGACGGCTCTGGCTGGGCAGGAATGATAGGCGGCCAAGTGGCTGATCTGCAGGGGGAGAAAGAACCCCCGGACTTGCAGCGAACCAAGTACATACACGAGCGAAAGACCGCTGCCCTGCTGGCTACCTCCTGCAAGCTTGGCGGATTGGCCGGAAACGCCGATGCGTCCGTTATGCAGTCCCTGGGAAACTTTGGCACCAGCCTCGGCTTGGCGTTTCAGATTGCTGATGACTTATTGGACGTAACTGCAACTGCAATGCAAATCGGCAAAAACGTCGGCAAAGATGCGTCCGCAGGCAAACAAACCTATCCCGCGTGCGTAGGAGTTCAGGAGAGCAAACTTTTGGCCCTTCGCTACGTCGACGAGGCTCTCGGATTCCTTTCCGACTTCGGGTCGGAGGCCGATCCTCTTCGCCACGTCGCCCGGTTCACCGTTTCTCGGACGACATAGGTCATTCGGTGGCTGTGGCCCACCACAGCGCAGACCTGTTTTCACAAGTTTTGACTACCAAGAATGCGTTCGCAGGCTACAATCTCTCGTGCGATAAGTGCAGTATTGGGAATGAGTAAGATCCACATATGCATCTTCTGGATACGATAAAAGGCCCGGATGATTTGCGGGCACTGCCGGAATCCCGCTTGGATGAACTGGCGCAAGAGATCCGAGAGCGGATTATCAAGGTTGTCAGTTCCGGAGGGGGACATCTGGCCAGCAACCTCGGAGTAACTGAACTTACCATCGCTCTGCACAGGGTCTTCGACTTTCGTAAGGATCGCCTTCTTTGGGACGTCGGTCATCAATGCTATCCGCACAAACTTCTGACGGGACGGAGCGAACGTTTTGACTCCATTCGCAAGGAAGGAGGCCTGTCAGGGTTTCCCAGTACTTCGGAAAGTGAGTATGACCTCTTTGATGTTGGTCACGCTGGTACGGCAATAGCTACAGCAGTAGGCATGGCGCGTGGAGATCAACTTGTCGGCCGAGACAGCCGAGTCGTTGCGTTGGTTGGTGATGCCAGTATCGTCAACGGCGTGGCTTTTGAAGGGCTAAACCAGGCTGGAACCCTGAGGCGGCAATTCCTGGTAATCTTGAATGATAATAATTGGGGTATTTCCCCGACGCAAGGCGGGTTTGCCGAGCATCTCGGCCGTTTTCGCAGTAGCCATCGGTATGAAGAGATTAAGGAAACAGCCAAGACGATGCTGCCTAGTATCCCTGTGGTGGGTAAGGCACTATATGACGCTATCGACCATTTGAAAGAGGGGATCAAGGCGACCATGTCGCCCAATCAGATCTTCGAACAGCTCGGCTTCAAGTACATCGGGCCCGTCGACGGTCACGACATCAAGCACCTTACCGAACTGCTCGTTTTACTCAAAGATGCGAGTCATCCGGTTTTGCTGCACGTACATACCGACAAAGGACGTGGCTGTGATTGGGCTCTGGCAGATCCCAGCCGCTTCCATAGCCCGTCTGCTTTCGAGTTGCGCGCCGGCAAGGTTGTGGTCAAACGCGGTGCGGGCAAGTCATGGACTAAAGCTTTTTCCGATGCTCTAATTGCCATCGGCGCGGAGAATGAGAGGGTCGTTGCCCTGACTGCCGCTATGCCGGATGGCACTGGTTTGGTCAAATTCGGTGAACTCTACCCCGAACGCTATCTGGATTGCGGCATAGCGGAGAGCGGTACAGTGGATATTGCTGCGGGAATGGCGCGGGCGGGCTTGCGGCCCGTCGTGGCCGTCTATTCCACCTTCTTGCAGCGGGCGTTTGATCAGGTTTGGCAGGAGGTTGCTTTGCAGAGCCTTCCTGTCGTCTTCTGCATGGACAGGGCAGGACTCGTCGGTGGCGATGGTGCTGTTCATCACGGTTTTCTCGATATCTCCATTCTCCGATGCTTGCCTGGAATCGTGCTGATGGCACCAGCCGACGAACTGGAGTTGCAGGCTTCGCTGCGCATGGCTCTGGGCAGTAGTCATGCCACGGCCATCCGTTATCCACGTGATGATATCGTCCCTGAGCCCCTGGAAAACTGTCCTCCGTTTGAGTTGGGTAAGTCGCGGAGAATACGCCCCGGAAGCGATCTGACTATTCTCGCATATGGTGTCGTGGCCTACGAAGCTCTCACTGCAGCCGATCTTCTGTCACTGGATGGCATCGATGCCGGTGTGATAAACGCCCGCTTTGCCAAACCGATCGATCGGCAGATGGTTCGCGATGCTTTTGAGCAGGGAAAGCCCGTTGTTACCGTAGAGGATCATTCAATCCAGGGAGGCTTTGGATCGGCAGTATTGGAAGCCGCTCAGGAAATGGGCTTCTCGTGTGCCGCCGTTGCCCGCTTGGGAATACCCGATCGCCTCATTGGCCACGGAAGCCGGGCAAGCCAATTGGCTGAAGCTGGGATTGATGCTGCAGGCATCGCTGACGCTGTCATGTTGTTGATCGACCGCGGTGGCGCGAACATGCCGTCAAGAAAACGCGCAGAGACCACAGCCGGCAAGAGCACGGTCCTATCCCGTGCCAGAGGCAAGTGATTGTTCCTCCTTGCGGCTGGGGAGAATGGCGATAGATGACATTGAAATCCGATAGTCGCATATTTATTTTGGGTAATCCAGCAAAGACGGAAGTCCCCAAGGCTATGGATGACCTTAGGGCGTTCGTGTCGCAACATGCGAATCTCATCGGTTCCGAGCTGAATCTTCATGGACAACGCGCTGTTGAAGCCGGGGCTGATTACATTGTTGTCCTCGGTGGTGACGGCACGCTTCTCTCCGTTGCACGCTCGATGGGTAGCCGCCAAATCCCACTTATCGGCGTCAACTTCGGAAAACTCGGGTTCCTCACCCAGTTCACCGTCGAGCAGCTACAAAAACATCTGCCTGGAATTCTAGCCAACGGACCGCAAATCGCGGAGCGGACCATGTTCGATGTCCAGGTGGAGCATGCCGATGGCCAGGAAGGATACCGCGGGCTCTGTATCAACGATTGTGTCATTCACGCAGGTCCGCCTTTTCGCATCGTCTGCCTCGAACTCGAACTCGATGGCCGCAAACTGACCAGAGTCTGCGGTGATGGCCTCATTGTGTGTACCCCCACGGGATCCACGGCACAGAACCTATCCGCCGGCGGCCCATTGCTGATGGCCGATGTCCATGCCATCGTCATTACGCCCCTCGAACCACACTCCCTCACCCATAGACCTATCGTCGTCGATTCGGCCAGCCGCATTATAGTGGAAGCTGAACAAGTCAATGCTGGTACCATGGCTCTGATCGATGGCCAACTGCAATGCCCCATCAGAGAAGGCGATCGAGTACACGTCGTGCAAAGCGATCAAAGGTGGCAGTTTGTTCGTAATCCACGCCGACCGAAATGGCACAACTTGGTCACCAAGCTCCGCTGGGGAAGATTCGCCCCGCAATAGCACACAAAGAATCTGCAAACCGCCCTTCGCAGCAGCCCGGACTGTCCGCAATGTCAGAATCCCTGTATGCTGTCGACATGATCGCCCGGCCGCAGCAGCGCCGGTGTTTGCGATGTCTCGAACTGCGATTGTGAGAGGTGCGATGTCATGTCTGTCAGTGAAGGTGATCGTCAAACAGACTTGTTGGTTCTCGGCGGAGGTCCCGGTGGCTACTCGGCGGCTTTTGCGGCGGCCGCCAAGGGTATCACCACAACGATTGTAGAGGCCGATCCGGTTCTCGGTGGCGTGTGCCTCAATCGTGGCTGCATTCCTTCCAAGACCCTGCTGGCCATGACAGAACTGCTGGCTGCGGCACGCAATGGCGAGAGTATGGGCCTGGAGTTCAGTCCGCCGAAGATCAACCTGCAAAAGGTCAATGAATATAAAGCCAAGGTTGTTGAAAAGCTTAATCGAGCGCTTGCGGCGACTGCCAAAAAGCTTGGTGTCCAGATCGTCAATGAACGGGTAGAGTTTGATAGCTCGACTCGTGTCGTGTCCGTTGCCGATCGTGGCGGTAGCATCGAATTCGAGCGGGCCGTAATAGCAGCCGGTTCGCGTCCCCTGCAACTGCCGGCCTTTCAACTTAATAGCCCCAGAATCCTTGACTCCTCTTCAGCACTGCAACTGGAAAGAATTCCCCAAAACGCTCTGGTGATCGGCGGTGGCTACATCGGGTTGGAATTAGGTAGTGTCATGTGCGGTTTCGGAGCCGAAGTGACAGTTGTGGAAATGCTGGACCGTCTGGTCACCGGTTGCGATCACGATTTGGCCAAACCATTGCTCAAACGCCTCGGTAAGGAGTTCGCCCAAGTGTGTCTGGAAACGAGGGTGACAGCCATGCGCGAGGTCGATCAAGGCATCGAAGTGACGTTCGAAGGCAGGCAAACGCCCAAGCGAACAGTGTTTGACCAAGTGCTTGTGGCGGTTGGGCGACGCCCGAATTCGGATGCACTTAACCTTCAAGCCGCCGGGGTAAAGCTGGATGACCGAGGCTTCATAAAGGTCGACGGATATATGCGCACCTCCGTGCCTCACATATACGCAATTGGGGATATCGTTGGCAACCCAATGTTGGCTCACAAGGCCGCGGCTGAAGCACGCATCGTTGCCCGCGTTCTTGCCGGCGAGGATATCACTTTCAGCCCTCGATGTATTCCCTCTGTCGTCTTCACCGATCCGGAGTTGGCGTGGGTCGGATTGACCGAGGAGCAAGCCACAGCCTCGGGTGTTCCTGTCGAGATTCGAAAGATGCAGTGGGTTGCATGTGGTAGAGCTGCGGCTGTCGGGCGCACTGAAGGAATAACCAAGATGATCTTTGAGCCCGGCTCCGGACGCGTACTGGGAGCCGGAATCGTCGGTATTCATGCAGGTGAAATGATCTCCGAAGCGGCGCTCGCCATCGAGACCGGCGCTACCGCCGAGGATCTTGCGCGTACCATCCATCCCCACCCGACAATTGCCGAAGTTATGTCGGAAGTCGCGGAGATGATATGATGGACCTTCACACTGACTTAGTGGTAATCACAAAAACAACGGGCCTCACGAATCGGTGAAAGCTATGACCGGGCTTTGGTTTGTAAGAAGAATGGCCGACTTCATTAGGCAGCAGGAACTCTTCTCGCCGGAAGCCTCCATCGTTGTTGGCGTCTCCGGTGGTGCAGATTCAATCGCACTGCTCCACGCCATACAAGGTTTGAACAGCGAACTCGGTTTCCATCTAAAGCTGCACGTGGCCCATCTGGATCATGCGCTGCGAGGTGAAGAGGCGAAGGAAGACGCCGAATTCGTCAGAACACTCAGCCAGTCGCTGAACTTGCCTTGCACTCTGGATCGTGTCGATGTTCGTGCCCTGAACGATGATGAAAAAGGCTCAATCGAGGAAATAGCCCGACGCGAACGCTACGCCTTTCTGGAACGTGTGTGCGTGGCCACAAACGCCGACACCTTGGCCGTCGGACATCACGCCGACGACAATGCCGAGACCGTCTTGCACCGAATCCTACGCGGGACAGGCATTCGCGGTGTTGCCGGTATTTCACCCAAACGATCCGTGAGCCTGGATAGCGAGATCGCGGTTGTCCGACCGCTGCTGCCATTCACCAGGGAGGAAATCCTCCGGTTCATCGATGAGTCCCATGCCGCTTATCGCGAGGATTCCAGCAATGCCCTGCTTGATGTCACCAGAAACAGGATTCGCAACCAACTAATTCCTCAGATTGAGAATACGGTAAATCCCCAGGTACGCGATGCCCTTCTACGTTTGTCTGAACAGGCTCGTTGGGCTTCGGAGTATGTCAGAACAACGGTGGCGAGAACCTTTGAGACGCTTGTGATAAGCAGAACTGACCAGGAACTCGTGCTCAATGCGCCGGCTCTGGCTCGCAAAAGCATCATCGTGCAAACCGAATTGATTCGGGAGGCAATTGCATCATTCGAAGTCGGTGAGCAATCGTTGTCCTTTGGCCATCTCAAGAGCGTTGCCGATCTGCTGGCCAAACAAGTGTCCGGCAGGCAGGTAAAACTGCCCGCAGGAGTGACCGCACAGATGCTTTATGATCGTCTTGTGTTTTCCATGTCCACTGAGGAGTCCCGAGAAAAGATAGCTTCGCAAATCGCTGTCCATGTGCCCGGCAGGACTCTCTTGCCCATCAGACGCATGGAAATCGAATGCTGGATTACGCGGTTGAGCGCCGACGACTTGCAGCAACGAGTCGAAAATCGGGATCCTTTTGAGGAATGGCTCGATCTTGATAATGTTCACCTGCCTCTCGTTGTGCGAACACGACGCCCCGGTGATCGTTTCTGGCCTTTGGGCTCGCCGGGCACGAAGAAAGTCTCTGATTTCCTCAGCGATATGAAAGTAGAATTGCCCAAGCGGGAGATTACGGCTCTGCTTTGCGATCAGCTCGGACCTGTCTGGGTAGTGGGACTTCGTATCGATGAACGAGTCAAGCTCACCAGGATTACAAGGGAGGCGCTGCGGATTCGTGTACGATTCCTCAATGACTGAAAACGCCTCTAATGGTTCCCAGGGCAGACGATGCTCTGCAACCTTGCTGCTGGCCATATTCGTTGTGGCTCTCTGCACGCGGGCAGGGTTTGGAATTCTCCTATTCAACGCGCCCAATACTGCTGCTGATCTCGCATACGATGACGAGTTCTGGTACTGGTCTATTGCCGAATCCTACCACGATGGCCACGGACTCGTGGGTGAGTTCGGGCATCGAGCTGAACGCATGTTTCTCTATCCCTGGTTCCTTTCCTGGTTCACCGGACTAGCGAAAGGGATGATGTTCGCCAGAATCGCCCAATGGGTACTCGGAGCTATCGCCGCGTGCTTGACCTGTGTATTGGGTAGTCAGGTGTGCAGACATGGTTGGATAGCCGGTTTGATTGTTGCCTGTGACCCGACCTTGGTTGGAAGCGCCTCGCTGCTTCTCACAGAAACCATCTTCGTCACCTGCATAGCTGCAGTGTGGTGCGCCGGATGGCCGCTCAGAAGTTCGGAAAACAATAGCAACTGGCGATGGGTCGTTCTTGCTCTGTTGGCCTGCGCTTCGCTGCATCTGCGGGAATCATCGTTATTCCTGATACTCACTTTCCTCGGGTTTCTAGCTGTTGGCAGCCGTGACTGGAAAATAGCAGGTAGATCCGCGGTCGTGATGCTTCTGATGGTCCTGTCTCTTGTGCCATGGGCCTATCGCAACAACCGAGCAATCGGAAAATGGTGTTGGTTTACCACCCGAGGTGGAATTTCCCTCTATGATGGTGTCCGACCGAACGCCTCCGGTGCCAGCGACTTGGCCATGGTTAAGGACGCTCCGGAGTTGACTGGTCTCACCGAGTCTGAGTGGGACGCTCACTTCAGAGAGGAAGCCTGGAAAGCAATCGTGGCTGATCCCTGGAGAGTCGTGAGGCTCGTTCCCATCAAGCTTGCTCGTACCTGGAACCCCGTGTTAAATGCCGGAGAGTATCAGGCACGCGCTGTTCGCCTTGTTTTCGCCGCATGGAATATTCCCCTGTGCATACTCGTTCTGGCCGGATTGTGGTCACTAAGGCACAGGCTGCAGACGGCTTTGGGGCTGCTGCTTCCGGCTATCTGCATATGTTGCCTTCATTCAATCTTCGTCGGCAGTGTACGCTATAGACTTGGCGCACTACCGGCACTTGCCGTCATTGCTGCAGTTGGTGCAGGTGCCATTGTTGCCCATCTTAAGAAGCCTTCCTGTTCGAGTGACGAGCGGTGATAGGGAAGAACGACTCTGCTTATGATCGGCGCCACGACCGTACGGCGGATGGGGCCGGCAGGCCAATGCCCCGGCATGGGAGGCGTATCCGCAGCTTGCTGGCACTCTTCATCCTCGCCTTCATCCTTGCGGTAACAGTCAGCTACCACATCCTGACTGATGAACAGCGACTCAGGCGTTTCACTGAAGGGTATCTTCAGCAGTTCTTTGTGACGGACGTGTCTGTCGGTTCTGCGCGATTTTCCTTCTTTGACGGTATTCAGCTTTCCGGAGTGAGCGTGTCCGGTGAGCCGGATTCGCTGTTTTCCCATCCTGTACTCCAGTGCGATGAGGTTCTGCTTCGTCACGATCCCCTTTCTCTGTTCTTCGGAGGATGGCGAATAACAGAAGTGGTCGCTACCAAACCATCATGTTTTGCCCTATTCGATGATGAATTATCCGTATTCAACATCCAGAGGATCACTCGGATCGCCGGCGGGACAGGCGTATTGACCAATCTTCCCAACGTCAGACTGCGCGAAATGGAGGTACTGCTTTACCGACAACGTGGAGGTGAGCTTTCCCGCCTTGAGGATATTCTCCTCGGTGTTTACGCGATACCCTTCACTGGAAACCGGCTGGGATACGAGGTTCGCTGGAACGGTATTACAGATCGTCGTAGCGAGGGACGGTTTCTAGTCGATCTTGATGCCGGAGAGGTGACAGATACTGTGGGCGGTTCGCCCTGGCTGTCCATTGAAGCGGCGAGCATGGCCATTGCCGCTGCAAACCCCGGAAGTGAACGATGGATGGAATTGCTGGGGTTGACTGGCCGTTTTCGTATCGTCGACTATCGAGTCGGATTCGGCAGGGCAAAAAAGAACGAACTTTCCGTTGCTATCGAATTCGATAACGCTGATCTCTCTATTCCGCTTAGCGACGAGGAGCGGCTCGCCGATCCGCAAATGCGGTACGTTCGCCTAAGTGACGTTGCCGGCAGCGTTATGATCGACTCCAATGGAGCACAGGCTAGAATTGATGGAAAGTTCAATGAAAGCCGATGTCATGCATATGCTGAACTGACTGGCGACGTGAGCGGGACAGATGTGCCAAGTAACTTGGAGTGGTGTCTTCAGCTTGCAGTTGAGGACTTGCTTCTCCCCCGCAAGGACGAAACCGCTTGCGCCGCTGAAGCTCGTTTCATAGACCACTGGCCTCCTCTCAAGAGATTCTACCATCGCTTCGATCCGCATGGCCACGTCAGCGTTGAACTGGATATTTCAAAAACAGCCGAGACCGCAGGCGAGGTTGTCCTCGATCGGGCTCTTGTACGCGCCCTTGGAGCAGACCTCACACATGAGTCATTTCCCTATAGAGTCAAAGATGTCTATGGCTACCTGGAGATTCTGCCTCAACACGTCTGCAGGGTCGTGCTTGCAGGTGAGCACCAGCAGGGGGAAATCTACGTCGACTGCTGGATGGGGGGCTTGGGCAGGACGGCGCCGGTTGAGCTTGTAGTTGTTGGTCGAAATGTTTGCCTTGATGATGATCTTCGGGCGGCCTTGAGAGGGACTAATCTGAAGGTCTGGCAGAGATTCGATCCGGGAGGGACAGCCGACGTCGAAGTGACCATGACCAGGGGAGTTGGTCATGATGGCAGGTCCGCTTCATGGAATACACTCGTCGAGGCAGATCTGCGAGACGCTCGCGTAACCTTTGATGGATTCCCCTATACAGTGGATTCCATGACCGGACATCTTTCCATCAGCCCAGGCCGCTTCGACGTGCAGGGAGTTGTGGGAAGTGCAGGTCAGACTAAGGTTGCTATCGATGGCGTTGCCTTCTCGGAGCAAGAGGCCATGCGAGACCTTGACTTGCGCGTTGAATTCAGAGACGCGCAGTTCGACGACAAGCTTATGGCTGCTCTGCCGCCAGCCTCTCAAGAGAAGCTGAGTAGTATTTCACCCAAAGGACTCTTCGATGCTCGCACGCAATTGACCTTCGATACTGCTCTTCAGCAAGTGACCCATGATATCCAGGTCGACCTGCACGATGTTTCCTTTCAACATAGCGATTGGGCAATTCCAGTGACCTCTGTGCAAGGTGGCCTCCACATTATGGCTGACCGAATGGAAATCCCATTGCTGCAGGGAGAAACGGAGTCAGCATCTCTGGAGCTTAGTGGTTGGATTGCCGACCGTGGAAATTACCTGGCAAGCGACGTTAGTCTTGCCCTACGCGGGTTTGAGCTCACTGAAAACAGCATCAACGCTATGCCTCAGGGTGTGCGGGACAAGCTGCGCGATTGGTCGGTTGCCGGGACTATGGATGTTAATGTCCAATACTCGTTCGGTGAATCGTTAAAAAAGCCCGCAATTGATGCGAGAATCAACTTGGCCGGGACCGACGTACAACATGACGTATTCCCCTATTCTATGCATTTGGATAAAGGAATAGTCGTGCTCGATGGCGATGGCTGGATAATAAAGGATGTCGTTGCCAGCCATGCCGGTAGCTTTATCAAACTTGATGGAAGCGTCACCGGAGAAGATATATCCGCGATCGAACTGAGTGTGCCGTCTGCTTGCATAGATTTCGACGAGGATTTGCGCGAAGCCGTGCCCTGGCGATTGCGACGTATGTGGAATGACATCCATCCACGCGGGTTCGTTTACCTCAGGGACGCTGCCCTGTCCTGTAAACGGGGGAGCGATGGTGGTTTCTTCGACTGGTCTACGACAGGAAAAGCCTCTTTCGACAGTTGCGACTTTGATTTGGGAGCGCAGCTGCGAAACGTGATCGGTGTCGCCGACTTTTCCGGTTCCTCGGCTGGTGGACTTGGAGCTATGTCACTTGAAGGGAACCTTGATCTTGAGAGCACGCGAGTCAATGACTGGACGATGGAGCAAGTGCACAGCACCTTTCGCCGTGAGGGTGAAAGCAGAACATGGGTATTGCCAAACCTGTCGGCGTCCATGTATGGCGGAACTATCACCGGAGAGTTGGAGATTGAACCGGCAGGTCACAACTCGAAGTACAACCTCCGGGCGGCACTCCAAAAAGTCGGTATTGCCGGATATGTCAATGATCGACTGCGGGCCAAGGGATTGACGCCCTCGGCAGACCTCAAGGGGCACGCCAATGGCAGATTCTTCCTGTCAGGCGATACGATTGAACTCGCCCGCCGTCGCGGTGGAGGAAAGATTGTTGTCGAAGACGCGGAACTCTATCGTCTTCCTCTTTTGCTTTCTATTCTTCATGTGATCAACCTGTCGATTCCTGAGGAATCGGCTTTTCAACAAGTAAGCGCGAACTTCTACATAGTGGGCGACGAGTTGCAGATTGAGGATATTCTGCTACGCGGTGGGGCCATCGCCATGATCGGTTCCGGGACAATGTCCATTACCACGCAGGCGCTCGATATGAGGATGATAACTGTGACTCCACATCGATGGGTGAAAATCCCACTCATGACGGAGTTTCTTGAACAAACCAGCAGACAGTTGATGGAAGTTGATATCAGTGGAACATTGCAGGACCCGCAAGCGACTGCGAGGCCCCTGCGCGGTATGGGCGATGCTATTGATGCCTTGCTCATACCCCGAGAATGAAATCAGCGCAACTGACCGTTCTCATGCTCCAAGTAGAGTATTCTGCCGCAAGTGGCGCACATGAGAAGATCATCAGCACTCTTCAGGCGATTGATGTGCTCGAGCGGCACCGACATGTTGCACCCTTCGCAAACATGATCGTCGCTGCGGCTACTCAGCTTCAGTACCTCGGCCATCGCTTCACCTTCGTGCTTTGCGGCTACACGTTGAAATGTCTGCAGCGCTGATGGCGGTACCTTCTCCGCGGCAAGAGCTCGATCATCCTCGAGCCGCTGACAATCCGCCCGAGTCGCCTCGATGTACTTGGCAAGATCCTGTTCGCAGCGGGCAAGCCTTTTCTCAAGACGGCTGCGCTCGAGCTCGAATTCCTTCGACTGACCTTGCAGTTGCTCCTTGCGAGTCATCAACTCCAATACGCGACTTTCGAACTTGGCTGCGTCAGCCTTCTCCGTATTGAGGGCAGTCAAAACAGCCGCGTATTCCTTGTTGGTCTTCGCGCTATTCAGCGCGAGCCGATGTTTGTTCATCGACTCTTCCCGAGCCTTGATGTCCAGATCGGCATTGTCGATCTCCATCTGGCATCGCTGCACTCCCTGCAGATGAGCCTCGTATTCGCTCTGCAGCTTCTCTATCTGTTTCTGATTCTTGCGGGCTTGCCGGCGGAAAGATTCCTCTTTGGCGCGGAATCTACTCAGGTTTCGTTCTATCTTCTGCAAATGATGAAGTGCGTCGAGGATTGCTCCCATTAACATGTATCCCCAAAGGAAGCCAGTTGCCCGATAGATCGGACAAGGTCAAGATTCTACCGCCCGGAGTATCTCACGGTCCCCGTTTTTTTGCAACCCTGAGACGATGCTCCCCTTGAGAGACTGTTTCATTTGTGGCGATAAAGGGTTGATCAGGGCATCCTGTGGGAGTACATCGTTGTCAGGATGTTCGACCCCGGAATCGTGAACTCCAAGGAGGTCTGGTAATGTCAATCCAGGAGCACCGAACAACTCACATTCGACGATGCAGGATACGGCATCACATTATCCATCTTCTCATCGCCTCAATGATTGTTGCTCTGGTTGGCTGTGAAGACCTAGGTGTACCCAACTCAGCACAGTCTGCCCGACAAAGCAAGCCCAATAAGGACATTGACGGTTTCATTGTCTTCATGGGAGCGTCAGAAGATGACCCCCTGTGGCGACCTTTACGGGCATCGGCTGAACGATTCTGCGCAACCATGGGCTCTTTCGAGCTCAAAGTGGCTGCTCCAACTATCAGTGAAGCGAATGCCCAGGCGGCTCTTATCAACCAGCTGCGCTGCCCGGAAATGAGGGGCCTGTGCATTGTTCCTGCTGACCTGATCATCATGAAAGAAGTCTTGGAGGAGGTAAGGAGTGCAGGGATCGCCGTAGTCACCATCATGCAAAGACCGGAGTCCAGAGACAAGTTCATGTTCGTTGGGCTGGATCAGATGGCTATCGGCAGGGCGATGGCCGACACTGTGTTCGATGCACTTGATGGCAAGGGAACAATCGCCCTCATGCACGGCAGCGGAACTGGTCAGGAAGAGAGTGATCGCTATTTCGGCTTCAAGGAACGGGTTTCCCAGTTGCCGGCCATTGCCGTTCTACGCGAGTTGGATTGCGAGGGAAACGAGTTTGTCGCTGGTCGTCTGGTTCGAGACTACCTCGAACGCTTCCCTCGGCTAGGAGGGTTCGTCTCCGTTGGCAACTGGCCATTGCGGGAGATCGGACTCGATCGCAAAGTCGTGCCCGACACATGCAAACTCGTAACATATGGTCCGTATCCTCAGTATTGGCCAAGAATCGCCGACGGAAGCTGCTATGCACTTATTGGCGGCGATTATGGCCGGTTGGCTGAGCAGGCGCTGCAGATGTGTCTGGCCACGGCTCGAAGAGAGGTTGTGAAGATCAAGCACTACTATGGTGAGCCTATGGTAGTGACCAAGGACAACTTCGAGAAGTTCAAGCACGACTGGTCTGCATGGTGCAAGCGGCCCGATTGATGTGGGCCTGATCGGTATTTTGCACTGTTTGATACTTGGCGATTACTTGTCAGTGGATGACTAGTCAAAGTTTGTGTGTATGATCTTCTCCTGTGACCCTGCGTCACGCCATGAGAGCGACCGTGTTGCTCAGTAACGTGTTTATGTGGCAGCCCGTGTGACGGTTGCCTTATCTATTGCCTGTCCCGGAGTTGCTGTCTTGAAGTTTACCCGCCCCATACCGGCAGTAATGGTTTTCTTGTCTCTTGCTGCGTGTATTATCAATTTGCATCTGACAGCAATCCATTTCGAGGGATCGAAAAGCCCGAACTGGTTTTCCGAGGGCTGTACTCCTGAGGATGATCCAACCTACGATTGCGAGCAGGTAGTGCATACCAAGTGGGCGGTTTTTCCACCAAGCGAAGCCGACCCTGTTACTGGTGCTCAGGCTGGAGCCCCGGTGGCAATGTTAGGGTGGATGTACTTTACCGGGATCATGGTGTGGTACGTGCTCGTCGGGCGTGTCAGTTACGAACGCCGGATGTGGCATTACCTGTTAGTGCTGTTGGTGTTGTTCTCGTGTGCAGTGTCGGCGTTCTTCATATACTTGTTGTACACACAGATGGAGATCAAGTGCATTTGGTGCATCCGAGCGCATATCATCAATTTCCTGATTCTCGCAGGCACGATTCTATTGTGCCCGAGAAAACCCAAGGATGTCGGCGACACCGCGTCTGCTGAGAATGATACCGAAGAGGATAGTGAGAAGGCGGAGCCGTATCCGGGAGTACGGCTTATCATAGCCACCTTCGGCTGTGCCTTTGCCCTTGCGTTTGCCGAATATCAGATAACTCTACGGTTTGCCCAATCGGCTACCATTCTGCAGGCGGAGAAGCAGTTGGAGGCGGCCAAGAGTGAGATAGAGCTGTTCAGGACGGATACGGCCACCTTGCTGGCCATGTTCGAACAGCAGAAGCCGGTGAAGGTGAATCTGCGGCGCGATGATCCTCGGAGAGGCGAAGGTAAGGCATTACTGCCGATTGTCGTGTTCAGCGATTTCCAGTGTCCGGCTTGTCGGGCTTTTGCCAAGGATCTGGAGGAGAACGTAAATCCGGCATTTGACAATCTCCTGCGGATCTATTGGAAACACTACCCCATATGTACCGACTGCGTTCCAGGATTGAAGCGAAACCTGCATCCGCATGCGTGCAAGGCGGCTTATGCGGCAGAGGCCGCTCGCTTGCAGCAGGGTAATGATGGCTTCTGGAAAACACACGATTATCTGTTTGCAAACCCCAAGCTGTTCGTCAACAAGGATAAGGAGATCGACTGGGGGGCGGTTGCTACTGCGCTGGAGATGGATGTTGACCGTTTTCTCAGCGACATGCAGTCCGAACAGGTGCGAAAACGTGTGGACGAGGATGTGGAGGAAGCCAAACGTCTCGAAGTCCACTCGACGCCGTCGATATTCTTGGGAAATCGGCCGATTCGCCGCTACATGTTCGCCAACAAGCCGTTTGTCGAGGCGATCAAGAAAAACTTCCTGCACAAAAGGGCGGCGATTCTGAAGAAGTATGAGCAAAAGACAGCATCGCAGAAGAATCAGTCGGAAGAAGAAGACTATTCGGAAGATACGGAGTCTACTCCAGATAACCGAGATCAGTCAGACGCTCCGTAAGTTTGGCTAATTCCTCCCGGCTGTAAACGGGAGCTGCCGACGATTGCGCCTCTGTTTGCAGCGTTGGAGTCGTGTCCACTGTGACATTCAGTGGCGGATCGAACGCTTCAGCTATGACAGTTCCCTCGAGATCCTGAGGTATTGGTAAACCCATCATGGCGAGGATCGTCGGCGTGGAGTTGATAATATCGGTATCTACTGTTTTTCCTCGACGCACTCCCTTGCCATGGATGGCGAAGACGCCGTCTTGACGGTGGGTGCCCTCCATCTTCTCCAGTGGAATCCAGCGAACGTAGCCGCTGCCTCGGATCTTGCGAATTACCGACAGCGATGGCTTGGGGCAGAGCATGAGATCAGGGAGCCAATCGCGATTTTCTCGAGTGCATCCGTAGAGTTCCTCGGGCTTATGGACAGCATCGAAGAGCTTCACTGGTCGACCTGCGGGGTCTTCGCAAGTTACGGCCTCCAGCCGCTCTTTGAGTTCGTCGCGGAGCCGTTCGTAGTCCTCCGGTTCGACTATTCCGGTTTGCTGTCTGCCTTTGAGGTTGATGTAGAGAAAGCCGGCCATCCCCGCGTGCATGACTGCCGCCTGAGTATTGGCAAAATCTACAGCGAGGTCGTCTTCAAGGCTGAAATTCCCCGCGGCAAACTTGCCTTTCTGGCGAAAGAGCTTGGCGGCCGCGTGCTTGGTTCTCGTCTTGGCCTGGGCTGCTCCCTTCTTCAGCTTGAGGTAACCCCATTCCTTGAGCATTAGGTTCGGTTGTACTTTGCCCTCAAGGCTGCCGTGTCCATGGTCGGACATCATGAAGATATGGGCATCATTGCTGTCGGCGTAGGTCATTATCTTGCCGATAGCGCGGTCGAGTTCCCGGAAGCACTCGGCGACCAGTTCGCGACGTTTTGGAATAATGTCTCTGGTGCGCGGGTCAATGTGGTTCCATGTCTTGTGCTGCAGGTTATCAACCATTTTGAAAACAACCATGAGCACATCCCAGCCGTACTTCTCTCCGCAGAATTCCAAGACCTCGGCACCCTGGTGGAACGACCTGGTGATCTGCTCGAGATTCTCCTCGAATATGCGGTTGCGCCCGATTGTTCCATGCTGCCATTTATTCTTGAAGGTGAAGTCCGGCCAGCGGGCGATGATCTCCTGTTTGAGTTCGACCGGATAGGTGAACTCGTTCTTGGTGCTGACAGCCTCGAACCCGCTTATGAGAAAACCATTAACAGGGATTGGCGGATAGGTCATGGGGATATTAACGCACCCGACTCTATATCCAGTCTCCCCGAGTATTTGCCAAATAGTGCGAACGTGCCGGACTGCGCTGGTGGTATTGAACGACAGTTGATTGGTGTGCACGTCGTAGCGTTCGAAGTCGATGATCCCGTGCGTGCCGGGTCCCTTGCCGGTCATGAAGGTCGTCCAAGCCGCGGGCGTGATCGGAGGCACGGTGGAGCGCAAGATGCCCGATGTGCCGCCGTCGATCAGCCTCTTGAGTTCAGGCATGAGTCCTTCTTCCATGAACGGTCGGAGGACGTCGAGAGTTGCACCGTCGAGCCCCAGGATGAGGACTTTGGAGGCAAGTGGCCGGCTGGCGTCGTTAGTTGCGCTTTGTGTCATGAAGATCGTTCCGTCAGTTACAATGTTGATTACGCTCCGGCGTTTGGCCGGGATCGAAGCAGCGTTCGTGAGCCTGGAGATGGTATCTGCGTTGACACTTCATTGCAATCGAAGCTGGATGCTGCTAAGAGTGCAGACCGGCGATTTGTATTCGCCCGCGGGGTGTACAGCGCGACGGGCGGTCGTTGTTTGTTCTTGAGTGTTAAAGGGTTAGTTGCATGAAGATCATTCGTGAGCCGTCGGTTTTTCTTGTAGGCCGGCAGACAATAGCCAATGACGAGGTGGAGCGTTTTCTGGGGGAGCATGATATCAGTCAGTGGGAAACGGACACCTCGATTGCGGGGGAAAAGCTAGTGGAGTTGGCGGGGCGGATGTGTTACATGAGTTATGCCAAGCCCCGTCCCGGCGGCAATGCGGCTTATATCGAACGATTGTTGGAGGTCGGTCACGGTAGTGTGTTGGAGCACGCGTGTTGGAATTTCATTGTCACCGGCGTTTCGCGATCGTTTACGCATGAGCTGGTTCGGCATCGCGCGGGTTTTGGTTATTCGCAATTGTCGCAGCGATATGTGGATGAGTCTACTGCGGAGTTTGTCGAGCCGGAGTGCATTGCCGAGGACGCTGAGTTGCACGCGGTGTGGTCGGATGCGGTGCAGGCCAGCCAGGCTGCTTATATTAAGTTGGTAGAGGGTTTGCAGGCAAGGTTCGCTTCGGTATCCGACGCTACGATGCGGCGGAAGATGGCGCGGCAGGCGGCGCGATCGGTTTTGCCCAATGCGACCGAGACGAAGATATTCATTACCGGTAACGGGCGTGCGTTTCGGCACTTCATCGAAATGCGGGCAAATGAGCATGCGGAGACGGAGATCCGTGCGGTGGCTTGCAGGGTGTGCGAGATATTGCAGGTGGAATCTCCGAACATGTTCGGGGACTACAAGTTCATCACTTTGGACGACGGCACGCGGGCGGTTGCGACGGAGCACACGAAAGTTTAGGTGGTGTTGTGGTTGCCCATGTATGGCGTTTATCCTAATAGGCTTTTGCGTAATAGGGCTTGTCTGTTTTATGGTTTTATAGTACGGTTTTTCATCGCTTTTTCCGCTGTTTTTGGTAGTGTTAGGGGCGGTTTTTACACGCGCTAGGGGCGCTTTTACGGCGCATTGAGTGGGCGCCAGGCTGCATTTGGGCGACATTGGCGCGCATTTGGGGGTCGAAACGGGGTGAAAAACGCTGTTTTTTGGTGTCGCGGGCGTCGAAATGTAGGTGTTCATGGTCAGATTCCTTTCAGTTTTGAGTCATTTCGAGTCGTTTTCGGCGCGAATCGGTCAGTTTTGAGCGGGTTTCAGTTCGGCGGTCGTGTCGCGGCGCGCTGGAGGAGGTTGCCTTCAGGGCGTAGCTCGGTGGCTGCAGCATCCCGTGCGCCGGGGCTGTTCCGGTGATTCACGCGACCTGGCTGCCCGTGGGGCTCGGGCGGAGCTCAGGGTTGTGGAGAGGGTCGGTGGCGGCGAGGAGGCCCGTGGGCATCGTGAGCGCTGGCGGCGGGGAAGCTTGGTCGGGGCCAGCTGCGGATCCTCGCGGGGTGGTGAGGACGTTGGGGCTGTTCTCGGCGATGGCGCATCTCGCCACCCTATATAAGGGCGCCGGTGTTCCGCTTTTTTTTTAGCCTCGTCACCAGAATTCGTGAAGTGTTTTTGGTTCGGGAAGTTTCGCTAACCCATGATATAAAGCTATTTCTGCCGCTTGAAGGCTTTTGAAACCGTATGCTTTTCTGATGGTCAGTTTGACTCGGTTGTTCATTCCCTCCACGATTCCGCTGGAGTACTCCTTTCGAGCGGTAAACCAGTTGAGTATGAGTTTTCGATGCTTGCGTATGGCCTTAGCCACTTTCACAATCGGAGTCAACCTGCTTCGCATTGCTCGTTGAATCCAACTTTCCAGAAACACGCCTGCCCAATGGAGAGATTGATATTCCCATAACATCTGAAAGCTCTCTTTGAGCATATACGCTTTCATCGTCTTGAGGCTGTAACACATCAGATCTTCAAGCCGAGCTTTTTGCCTGGCCGTAAGATTGGCCACCCGTTTCAGCAGGCACCAGCGACTGTACTTGAGTACCGGTTCGTACCCCTTGGCGGCCAACTCCTTAACTTCCGCTGCACGAACTTCGTCCACGGCCTTGTTGAGCTTGGCCACGATGTGAAATCTATCGAGAATATGAAGAGCATGTGATGCCTTCTTGCGAACCACTTTCAAGTACGGCTTCCACATGTCGCTGCAGATGTACCTGATTCGGGCAGTTCGCTCTTTCCCTATCGTTCTGAAAAAACGTAACAGTGTCTTTGAGGATCGATCCTGACCTATCCACAGCAAACGCCGGCATGATGCGTCGATCTGATAAACCACGGTCAGATACTTATGCCCTCTCTGGAACTGCACTTCATCTACGCCGATGGCCGTTACACCGCTCAAATCCCTGTGTTTCAAGCCATATTCGACCACCCAGCTCACTGAACGAAACACAGTGCTCCAACTGGTATTGAAGACGTCTGCCACTTCTTTCCAACTAAGCCGACGAGCCCAGTTGGCCAGGAACATCATATGGGCGTTGGTAATTTGCTTCTTTCCACTAGCCCAAGGTAGCAACTCAACTTTGACTCCGCACTCTTTACACCGAACTCGGCGAGGTGCATACAGTAGGACCACGCTGAGTGCCCACAATGGAACAAAGTCGAATGATCGTTGTGGCAGTCGATCATGGGTACTTCCTCGCTTTCCACATCCGGAGCAGTAAGGTCGTGATCCGAGTCGGGGTCGAACTTCCACTTCGATTGTTGAGTCTGAAGATTCGGAAAATCGAACCGTTTCGTAAACAAAACCCTTGACTTTATGAACGCGATTTAAGAGAGTCTTTACTTGCATCGTTTGGGTCTTCGTGTTGGTGTCTTCGCAAACAACAACTTATCGGAGTCCCGAACGATGTTCTATTGTATATCCATAACCCCAATCGATCTTTGTCAGGCTAATCCTTCTTCCCAGATATGTTAAGCGTTCCCAAGCCCCTGTAGCTCCGTCACTTTCGGCGTCGGTTGCACCCGCACTTGGCCGACGTCGAAGGGGACGGTGCGGAAGGGGCTACCCCTACCAGCTCCCGAGCCGGAGGCCGAGGCATTCAATTCACTTCCACAAATTCTGCGGAAGAACCTTTTTTTATAATGGGGTCAGTTGGGGGGGGAAATCGGGGTTGGCGCTAGCGCCAGGTGCGAAAAAAAAGTTTGGAAAAATGTGCCGAAAGTGATGTTAGGGTAGGTGAAATTGGGGTGTTTGAGGTCGCTTTGGGCGGTGTAGAGGGTGGTAGCGGTGCGAGGAGGCGGATTGGTGAGGGGGCGTGCGGTGGTGTGATGGAGAGGTCTTTGGGGCGGCAGTGAGCTCCCGAATAGGAGTAGGTGGTGGCGATGGAAACCGGTAATACCCGAATGATCAAACCATGTGGCAATTGATGGGGATCGACGGGGGGAGTACAGTTGATTATGATTAAACCAAGGAGCAAGGGAGTCTTGGGTGATACCGAATAGGGACTTTTCGGCGATTCGTTAAGCTCGTAGAAAACGAGTTGGATATGCTGTCCCCGGAACTCGATTCATTCATTAAATCGAGGTACTTTAATCGCTTGATAGATGACGAGAAAGGGTATCGATGTCTCCATGCGTCAAGTTACTCGCTTTCGGTGTTCTGGTTATAATCTCAAGTATCATCATTCTATGGATGTCTTGGGTTAAAGGGAGACGATTGTATTGGAAAGTTATCGCCACAATCGTTTCGCCGGTATTGCTTGCCGGTGGTTGGTTTCTGATTCGTGCAGGTCTGGATGCTCCACGAGAAATGGCGTTACAGGCTACCGAAGCACGTTTGTCAGTATTGTCGGTTGCGCTGGCTGACTTTTGGCAGGAGTATGGGAAATACCCCGATCACCTTGGTGTACTGGTCAGTAGCAACGGAATACCGGAGAGGATTATTCGTAGTCCTTTTCAAGCGGACCCATCCAAGAACGAATGCGACTACATCTATGTTCTGGACTTAAAACATGACGACCCGGAAAAATGGCCAATTGCATTTGATGTTCCTGGTTTCCATAAAGACGGGACAAGAAGTGTCGTACTTCTATCGGGTGATGTTCGCACATGTAGCCAAAAAGATTTTGAAGAGTTGCTAGAGATGTTTTGTGATGAGTATGAACAGAACCGAGGTAAGGAGCCAACACTAGTCTACGAATGCCCAGTTACTCAGTAGGTATCGATAGGCGAGCTTGTATTGACAACGCCCGCAATGAGCTTACCGGTTCAGTACGTAGTGACTCGGGCAGTTGGGATTACGACTATGATAACATCGGCAACCGCCTGAGCAGTTCCGATTCGCAGGGCCAGACGGAGTATGTGAGCAACGGTCTGAATCAATATCTGAGAAGAGGCGTCGGGGGCGGCTTGCGTTACGACGCCGACGGCAATCTCACGAACATAGGCTCGGCTGCCGACCTGGATGGCGACGGAGATGTTGACGTTGACGACTTCGTGATCTTCCAGCCGCAGCTGACCGGTCCACTGGCCGAGGTAGCAGCCGCGGCGATGGCTATGGAGCAGATGGCGGCGCCGATGGCTCTGATGGCCGCTCCGCAAGCTGAGGCGGTTGTTGTTGAGCCTTGGACGGATGAGGAATCCTCAGCAACTCTGAGGGTCAAGGGGCTATCCGGAGGTCCTGCACTTACAGTTCTGCAGCTACACACCACTTATCAGCTACATTACCGAGCAGGTGTGGAGGAAGTTAATGGCTTCATGGTATCGGTGTACGCCGACGGCGATGCCCAGGAGATCAGCGGAGTAACGGCGTCGACGGGCGAATGGAGCGATGCTGACGTATTCGAGTTCATCGATATGGCCACAGCCGGTGGCGATCCGACGTACGACGGCAACGGTTGCATGTTGCGGCAGATAGTTCACGGGTTCTGGTTTACCGGTAGTGGCGAGAGTGTGGAAGAGTTGGCCGATCGCAGAGGTCAACTGTTCCAGTTCACTACCGGCGATGCGGGAACGATTCACTTCGAACTGTTCATGGACTGGATCGACGTGGCCAGTCGTGGAGGCGTGTGGATGCGCACCGATCTTACAGTAGAAGTGGTTGATCCGATGGCGTCGGCAAGCTCGGCGTCGGATGTGATGGTGGCTGATAGCAGCTTCAAGCCGTATATGGGCTTCGACGCCCAGTTCGGCAGTGCCTTGGTTGCGGCTCTGCTGGCCACCGGTGGTACAGAGCCGGAGTTCGCCCTGGCCGATCTGGATGGTGACGGCGATGCAGACCTGGCGGACTTCGCCATGTTCCAGGCGGCTTTTGGGGTAACCGGCGGTACGGGGTATACTTGGAACACAGAGAACCGGCTGGCCGGCGTTGAGCCGCTGGCCCCCAATACCGACGATAAAAAACTGCGATTCGCGTATGACCATATGGGCAGAAGAGTGTTAAAGCGTGTCTGGACGTACACAGCCGGCAGTTGGGGCAATCCAACGGCGGAGACGAAGTACGTCTACGACGGCTGGCGAGTAATCATGGAGCTTGACGGGCTCAATAGTGATGCTGTTACTCGCAGATTTACCTGGGGACTGGACCTGTCGGGCAGTGTGGAAGGTGCCGGTGGTATCGGCGGTCTATTGGCTACGGAGGACACAGCGGGTACAACCGTTACCACCGACGATCGCAGCTTCATCTACTTCTACGAGTTGAACGGTAACGTAGGCCAGTTGGTCGAAACCACAACCGGAACGGATTACGGCACAATCGCCGCGAAGTACGAATACGACCCATACGGCAAACGCATAAACACCGCGACGCAGGGTGAGTACGATCAACCCTATCGTTTCAGTACCAAGCCGGTGGATGAGGAAACGGGGTTGGGCAATTGGGGATATAGATATTACTCTTACGATCTCGGGCGTTGGGTTAGTCGGGATCCGATCGGGGAAGCTGGGGCGGGTACTCTTGCTGAGGCAGACACTACTCGCATTTGGCCAACCGCTACGGCTGCGGAGACATTGCAGGAGTACTCGTATTGTCTCAACCGATCAGTTGATTCTCTTGATGCCATCGGGTTGTGCAAAGTAGGCGAACGGTGCTACGAGGCGGATGTAGCTCTTTCGCCGAACAACGGAAAACCAGGAGCACAGCTTCTGCTCTTTCCTGTTGTCGTGGCCGCAGAAGTGCTCGCTTGTGAGTCGACTTCCCATGCGCCGTTTTTGCCGAGCACAACACCGCAGCCATTGGAGATAATGTCTTCTATTACACAGTTCGCTGTGCAATACGGAAAAGGGGCGTATGGATTTTCGGTGTGGATTCGTCATCGGTGCAACGAATGCAAATGCGGTACGCTATGCGGGATTATGAGCCTCGTCGGTCTCGGAGGAACACCGCATTGGGAAAAAGGTGATTTGTCTGGCTGGAGCCGATGTCAACAATACCTGTTTGCCAAGAAAAACGGGGAGAAGGATCCTCGCCAGCCACAAGGGGAACCTGGTTGGTGGCGAAGAGATTTTGGAGGTTACAAGTCTCTTGAAAGCCTTGTTCGAAGGTGTGAGTTAGAGGCCGCAAGAGAGGCACGAAACGCGTGTGGAGACGGTGGGAAAGGAGCGACTCCATGTTCGCAGGATTAGGTATCGGTAGGCTGTTTTGTCTGGCTATCAGCTTGTGTGTACTTGTCTCGTGTGAACGAGTTGTTCGAACGAGCGACAACTACACTCCTCTTCCCGATGAATTTTATCCAGATAGAACCGATTCGGAGATGGTGCGCGAGGCAGTGGAACGACTTCCTCAATACCGCGACACTCTTGCGGCGTATGAACAGTCGTATGAGCGAGACATCTTGATGTACGGTCAGCTTGAGACGGCTGCTAGCTACGCTGCCGGAATGGCGGTCGGAGAAAGGCGACCGCCGGTCGTTTTTTGGAGCAAGTGTGCGTTCAACGCCGATGGCGAGCTCGTATTTGCCCTCGATCAATTCAATACGAATCGTGAAACACACAAGATTCGGATTGTCTTCCGGGATTCGATGAACAGGTTCCTCTACTTGGTCAAGGAGATGGATATTAGATCGAAGCTTCCCGGCGTTATTTGTCCACTAGATCTTTGCGCTCAGTACGTAGATTGGGAGAAACTGTTGGGCATGGCGACACAAGTATCGAAAGGTAGATTCGAACTCACCGTTGGCAGTGACAGTATGATGTTATTCCCGAAGGAAACAACGATTACCGCATGTGTTGCAGTGGAGGATCGTAACGGACTTCTGAGTAGTTTCGTTAAAGTGCTTCGCTCAGATGGGAGCGAGAAGCCGGAATAGATGGTTCGGATGTCTCTTCGACTACCGGCGGAACGCGGTATACTTGGAACACAGAGAACCGGCTGACCGGCGTTGAGCCGCTGGCCCCCAATACCGACGATAAAAAACTGCGATTCGCGTATGACCATATGGGCAGAAGAGTGTTAAAGCGTGTCTGGACGTACACAGCCGGCAGTTGGGGCAATCCAACGGCGGAGACGAAGTACGTCTACGACGGCTGGCGAGTAATCATGGAGCTTGACGGGCTCAATAGTGATGCTGTTACTCGCAGATTTACCTGGGGACTGGACCTATCGGGCAGCGTTGAAGGTGCCGGTGGTATCGGCGGCCTACTGGCTGCGGAGGATACGGCGGGAACAACAGTTACGACCGACGATCGCACCTTCATCTACTTCTACGAGCTGAACGGTAACGTAGGGCAGTTGGTGGAAACCACAACCGGAACGGATTACGGCACAATCGCCGCGAAGTACGAATACGATCCATACGGCAAACGCATAAACACTGCTGCTTCTGGTGAGTACGAGCAGCCCTATCGCTTCAGTACCAAGCCGGTGGACGATGAAACGGGGTTGGGCTATTGGGGATATCGGTATTACTCCTACGATCTCGGGCGTTGGGTTAGTCGGGATCCGAAAGAAGAGGACGGAGGCTTCAACCTGTATGCGTACGTCAACAATGGGTCTCAGGAGCGGTTCGACTCGCTCGGTTTGCAGGGCGAGGTCTGCTGTAAGTACAGGAGTGAGACGATTCACGCTGGATTAGGCATTTCCGACTATGTTATGTTCACACAGGAGACGAAGAAGTTTGCTGGGAAAGTGAGTAACCCCAAAGAATGTTGCAGCAAAGCTCGTCCCAAGGATAAAATCACTGCTGGTAGAAGTTGGACGTCAGTGAGTGTGGCGAGCGCGGACGATGGGCCCTGCTGCTCATGTCGTGTTCAGCTTCGTCGCCAAGAAGCACCGCATCCGTGGTTGCCTGGTGTGCTCCCCGACGGCAGTTATGGAAACCATGTCTCAGTTGCGGTTAAGTGTACTGACGGCAAGCGATGGCTTCTTGAGCATGCAGGACGCGATGGAGGGTTAGTGGGAGGGCATGCTGCAAATATCCCATCGAATGCAAAGAAAAACTGGATTGGGATCGACAATACGATTGTCTTGAGGGATCTATGTGTCTCCTGCGAGACAGCTGCACGGGTAGTAGAGAAAGCGAGATCGCTAGATGGCGAGAAATACGGACTGAAGCAGGACTGTCACTGGTTTACTCGCGAGGTACTTAGAGGAATAGGTAAAAACGGTACGGTGTGGAGTACAGATGATTGTCCGAGCATACCGTGATGAGCACGGGGGACCATCGAGTCATACACGGAGTCTGAGGGATCATGAACATTGCAAGACGGCTGCGAGAGCCGAGAATCCTGCGATGGGTTTGCGCAAGTTTGGCCGTTCTTCTCGGAGGGATCGTTGCGTACGCTTGGTGCAAGAGTGGTCAGGAAAGGAGTATCGTTTACCTCTGTCAAAGTAGGCTCCGAGGTATTGCGGAAGCGTTGCGAATCTACTGTGATGAAAACGGTTCTTATCCAATTTCGCTCGATACTCTTATCGCTGCAGGAGATTCAACAATGCGGAATTGTCAATGTCCAATGCAATCGCATGCGATCGACGAGTTTCCAGATTATGCTTATGTGAGTGGACTATCCACACAAGATCCGGGGTGCTGGCCAGTTGCTTTTGACCTTGCAGAGAATCACGGCAATGGAACACGCAATGTGATTGCTAACTCGGGAACCGTGCATCTCATCGGCGAGAAGGAGTTTGGTCGTATGATGGAAACGTTTTGTATCGAGTACCGCCGAGAGAAAGGGTGTGACCCTGTGATCGTTTATCCGGGGAAATCAGTAGAGCCATAAGCCGGCTGCCGAACGGAAGATATGGGCGTTGCCAATGGCTTTGCAGTTGGGGCAATCCAACGGCATAGACGAAGTACGTATACGACGGCTGGCGAGTTATCATGGAGCTTGACGGGCTCAATAGTGATGCTGTTACTCGCAAGTTCACCTGGGGGCTGGACCTGTCGGGCAGCGTGGAAGGTGCCGGTGGCATCGGCGGTCTATTGGCTACGGAGAACACGGCGGGTACAACAGTTACGACCGATGACAGGACCTTCATCTACCTCTACGAGTTGAACGGTAACGTAGGGCAGTTGGTCGAAACCACAACTGGAACAGATTACGGCACAATCGCCGCGAAGTACGAGTATGACCCATACGGCAAACGCATAAACACTGCGACGCCGGGTGAGTACGATCAACCGTATCGATTCAGTACCAAGCCCGTGGACGATGAAACCGGGTTGGGCTATTGGGGATACAGGTATTATTCCTACGATCTGGGGCGTTGGGTTAGTCGGGATCCGATTGGGGAACGAGGTGGCTGGAACATGTACAGTTACACAGACAACCGTCCCGTCTTTCGTTACGATTGGCTTGGTCTCATTACGCCGACGGCAGTTGTATCTCTGGGTTATCCATTGGGAGCCTCCCCCGCGAGTATGGCGAAACAGAAAGGAAGTGTAGAGCTTTGTTGCCGAAAGACTAGGTTTAATTGTTGTGCTCAGAACTTAGCTGCGGGAGCTATTGGGGCGAGGCACTGTTTTATAAGAACATCAACGAAAGAGGCCGGTATGGGGCCTGCGGGTGGCGGACGTGTTGAGGAAGCGGGAGGGGCGTCTCCAACCAGTTTGAATACAGAGATAACAGATCACGCTGGAGAGGGGGATTGGCCTGAATCTACTTGTACGAAGTTGAATAGTTGTAGTGAGGCTTGCGTGAATCAAAAGTTATCGATTGGCATGAGCACTGGTAAATGGGGTTTAGGCAATAACTGTAATACGTTAGTGCGTGATATTCTCAAAGAATGTGGATGCAGAAATAACTGCAGAAGTTGGATAACCGTGAAGCATACGAATCGGCGAACGGGGGACGTTTTCTATATAAGAAAATGTGGTGATTGGGAATATGATCCGAGCTTGCCGATTCCTCCGGGGAACGTTCCGCCAGATAGAGTAACATGGTAGAAAACCATAAAAAAGCAGGAAAGTTAGTTGCGACAGTAGCGTTGATGTGCGCTGGATTGATATTGATGCTATTCTGTGGAAAACGGATCCTGTATTGGACCTGGGTTAGCGCTACCCCAAATGCGAATCTCGATGTGGCTGGATCACAGTTTTGGAGGCATTCTGTGCTTTTCCTAGTCGCAGTTCTTGCTGAAGCAATGCTTGTTGTTCGATTAGCGAAGCTTCTTTCTATCCCAGTTGGACAGTGTCGTGAATGTGGTTATTCCTTACGGGGTTTACGGTCATCGAGATGTCCGGAATGCGGTACAGTATTCACAGAGAAGGATGAAGGTAGGTCAGAGGGTGGTGGTGAATTATAGGGGTATTCTGTGGATATACGACTGAATTCGTCGCATCCAAGTATGACGCGACGAACGACGTGCTCGGTCGTCGAACGAGTACGGCCTATAGCGGTTCGGCCTTCAGTGCATCGTTAAGTCAATCCTATGAGCACAACGCCCGCAACGAGCTGACGGGATCGGTACGCAGTGACTCGGGCAGTTGGGATTACGACTATGACAACATCGGCAATCGCCTGAGCAGCTCCGATTCGCAGGGCCAGACGGAGTATGTGAGCAACGGTCTGAATCAATATCTGAGAAGAGGCGTCGGGGGCGGTTTGCGTTACGACGCTGACGGCAATCTCACGAACATAGGCTCGGCTGCCGACCTGGATGACGACGGAGATGTTGACGTTGATGACTTCGTGATCTTCCAGCCGCAGCTAACCGGTCCACTGGCCGAGGTAGCGGCCGCGGCGATGGCTATGGAGCAGATGGCGGCGCCGATGGCCCTGCTGGCCGCTCCGCAGGCTGAGGCGGTTGTTGTTGAGCCTTGGACGGATGAGGAATCCTCAGCAACTCTGAGGGTCAAGGGGCTATCCGGAGGTCCTGCACTTACAGTTCTGCAGCCACATACTACCTATCAGCTACATTACCGAGCAGGTGTGGAGGAAGTTAATGGCTTCATGGTAACGGTGTACGCTGACGGCGATGCCCAGGAGATCAGCGGAGTATCAGCGTCGACGGGCGAGTGGAGCGACGCTGACGTATTCGAGTTCATCGATATGGCCACAGCCGGTGGCGATCCGACGTACGACGGCAATGGTCGCATGTTGCGGCAGATAGTTCACGGGTTCTGGTTTACCGGTAGTGGCGAGAGTGTGGAGGAGTTGGCCGATCGCAGAGGTCAACTGTTCCAGTTCACTACCGGCGATGCGGGAACGATTCACTTCGAACTGTTCATGGACTGGATCGACGTGGCCAGTCGTGAAGGCGTGTGGATGCGTACCGATTTGACGGTAGATGTGGTCGATCCGTCGGCGTCGGCAAGCTCGGCGTCGGATGCGATAGTTGTTGATGGTGGTTCCACGCCGCATATGGGCTTCGACGCCCAGTTCGGCAGTGCCCTGGTTGCAGCGCTGCTGGCTACCGGCGGTACAGAGCCGGAGTTTGCCCTGGCCGATCTGGATGGTGACGGTGATGCAGACCTGGCGGACTTCGCCATGTTCCAGGCGGCTTTTGGGGTAACCGACGGTACGCGGTATACTTGGAACACAGAGAACCGGCTGGTTGGCGTTGAGCGGCTGGCCCCGTCTGCCGGTGATGTAAAGGTGCAATTCGCGTATGACCATATGGGTAGAAGAGTGTTAAAGCGTGTCTGGACGTACACAGCCGGCAGTTGGGGCAATCCAACGGCGGAGACGAAGTACGTCTACGACGGCTGGCGAGTGATCATGGAGCTTGACGGGCTCAATAGTGATGCTGTTACTCGCAAGTTCACCTGGGGACTAGACCTGTCGGGCAGTGTGGAAGGTGCCGGCGGTATCGGAGGCCTACTGGCTGCGGAGGATACGGCGGGAACAACAGTTGCGACCGACGATCGCAGCTTCATCTACTTCTACGAGTTGAACGGTAACGTTGGGCAGTCGGTCGAAACCACAACCGGGACAGATTACGGCACAATCGCCGCAAAGTACGAATACGATCCATACGGCAAACGCATAAACACTGCGAGCCCTGGTGAATACGATCAGCCCTATCGCTTTAGTACCAAGCCCGTGGACGATGAAACCGGGTTGGGCTGTTGGGGATATCGATATTACTCCTACGATCTGGGGCGTTGGGTTAGTCGGGATCCTATTGGGGAACGGGGTGGAAATAATCTGTATGGATATGTTGGGAATGGGTCGGTTCTTCGTGTTGATGGTCTTGGACAGCATTCTCGCTTGGTCGATTATGATCCGTGGAGCCCTATCGAGTTCGATCCACCGGCACCGGCGGAGTACCCGTTTGTAATTGGAAACTACCTTGGCGGTGTTGGGCACTACCTTGCCGGCGGTGGCACCGAAGCTCGCCTGAGTGATCATTTGATTGCGGAGCTAAAAGAAATGGACTTCTATGTTACTCTGCTCACGGAGACGTTACCGCAATTGGCGCGCAGCTTAGTACCGAAAAAGTGTTGTCAGAAAGAAACTCGTGATTTCAAGATTGGAGGGAAGAGCAAGATAGGTACTGCCCCAATTGAGAAAGTTGCTGGTTACAATGGCGCTCCCGGGCAATGGGGCATCGAACCACAATACGATTTCAATCTCAACACGACAATTGGGACGATAGACCGACTGCGATGGAAGGTAACGTGTACGGTTGGATCATCGGCTCCTACTGGAGGCTGTTGCGAAGCTTATGCGAGAGGCTGTCGCGCTCAATTCGTGCTTGATGACCAGTATACGTTTCGAACGGGGTTCAAGGACTTTGTCTTCGAACTGGCCCTCGGAGATATTCTTGGCGGGGAACCATATCCTGTACACAATGAGTGGGAGGAAGACGTGCCTTCCCAGTTGAGGACGATCTGCAACTAATCGAAGAGTTATCGTATTGATGGTGTATCATGGTGCAAAGGAATGAAAGCGAGTTATGCTCGCCCGTGCGGCAATTGGAGGCGTCAGCGAATACTCTTGTGCCGTTGATGGTTGCTGCCGTCGTGTTGGCGTTTTGTTTCAGCGGCCCATTCCCGATAGATCGCTACTTGCATGCTGAGGGAATGTCCGAAGTGTGGGCTGATCGTGCCGCAGGTTTTCTCGTCCTGGGCATTCCGGCGTTTTGGGTTGCCATTGATGGGGGGGGGCGTAGGGCAACGATAGGAATGCGCCGGCGAAGAATGGAGTTCCGTTGCCATAACGGTCGGCCGCTGACATTCTCGCGATGCTTTCTAAGGATTGTGTTGGGAATGGTACTTCTTCCTGCCTTTCCCATACTGCTTATGCTAGCCTTCATTGACCCGCAGCGAAGAACGCTTTCCGACAAGTTATGCGGAACTGTCATTCGCTTCTGCGACGCTGGGTAGCGTCTGGTAGCATGACACAGGCAGCAACCGAGCGTCGCGTGGTGCTGCCGCGGATCGTGTTGTCGGCGGGATATCCTGAGGACACACGACGTGATTCGTTGTATCAAGGCATGATGTTACAAACGACGTGCTCGGTCGTCGAACGAGTACGGCCTACAGCGGCTCGGCCTTCAGTGCATCGTTAAGTCAATCCTATGAGCACAACGCCCGCAACGAGCTGACGGGATCGGTACGCAGTGACTCGGGCAGTTGGGATTACGACTATGACAACATCGGCAATCGCCTGAGCAGTTCCGATTCGCAGGGCCAGACGGAGTATGTGAGCAACGGTCTAAATCAATATCTGAGAAGAGGCGTCGGGGGCGGTTTACGTTACGACGCTGACGGCAATCTCACGAACATAGGTTCGGCTGCCGACCTGGATGACGACGGCGATGTTGACGTTGATGACTTCGTGATCTTCCAGCCGCAGCTGACCGGTCCACTGGCCGCGGTAGCAGCCGCGGCGATGGCTATGGAGCAGATGGCGGCGCCGATGGCCCTGCTGGCCGCTCCGCAGGCTGAGGCGGTTGTTGTTGAGCCTTGGACGGATGAGGAATCCTCAGCAACTCTGAGGGTCAAGGGGCTATCCGGAGGTCCTGCACTTACAGTTCTGCAGCCACATACTACTTATCAGCTACATTACCGAGCAGGTGTGGAGGAAGTTAATGGCTTTATGGTATCGGTGTACGCTGACGGCGATGCCCAGGAGATCAGCGGAGTAACCGCGTCGACGGGCGAATGGAGCGACGCTGACGTATTCGAGTTCATCGATATGGCCACAGCCGGTGGCGATCCGACGTACGACGGCAATGGTCGCATGTTGCGGCAGATAGTTCACGGGTTCTGGTTTACCGGTAGTGGCGAGAGTGTGGAAGAGTTGGCCGATCGCAGAGGTCAACTGTTCCAGTTCACTACTGGCGATGCGGGAACGATTCACTTCGAACTGTTCATGGACTGGATCGACGTGGCCAGTCGTGAAGGCGTGTGGATGCGTACCGATCTTACGGTAGATGTGGTTGATCCGACGGCGTCGGCAAGCTCGGCGTCGGAGGCAACAGTGGTTGATAGTAGCTTCAAGCCGCATATGGGCTTCGATGCCCAGTTCGGCAGTGCCTTGGTCGCAGCTCTGCTGGCCACTGGTGGTACAGAGCCGGAATTCGCCCTGGCCGATCTGGATGGCGACGGTGATGCGGACCTGGCGGACTTCGCCATGTTCCAGGTAGCTTTTGGGACTACCGGCGGTACGCGGTATACTTGGAACACAGAGAACCGGCTGACCGGCGTTGAGCCGCTGGCCCCCAATACCGACGATAAGAAACTGCAATTCGCGTATGACCATATGGGCAGAAGAGTGTTAAAGCGTGTTTGGACGTACACTGCGGGTAGTTGGGGCAATCCAACGGCAGAGACGAAGTACGTCTACGACGGCTGGCGAGTAATCATGGAGCTTGACGGGCTCAATAGTGATGCTGTCACTCGCAGATTTACCTGGGGACTGGACCTATCGGGCAGCGTGGAAGGTGCCGGTGGCAGTGTAAGCAGGGCGTCCACGGAATCCGGTGAGTGCAGTTGATTATGATTAAGGCAACTGGGACGCCGGTTGGGGAGGATATAGGATGGGTGTTGGGAGAAATGCCATTTGCCGTTGCGTTTCTGGGTTGGCGACGGCTTGGTTGCGGAGGTCGGTGAAAGCTTCGCGAGGTGCAGGCAAATGAGTTTAGTGAGGTGTCCTCAGAATTAATTGTCCCCAGAATTAATTGTCCCCAGAATTAGCTGTCCCCAGAATTAGCTGTCCCCAGAATTCCAGAATTCGAGGTTTTGGTTATATCTCATGGACTTGCTGATGAAAACGAGAGCGAAACTATGGGCATTAGGTCTATTGGTTCCGGTTGCCATCCTGTTAATACTCATTGGGCATAGATGGTTGCCACGCTTCTTGGAGCAACATCCTAGTCTGCAGAAAGAGGAGCTTGTTATCCAACGACGTACTCATACGGGGGAGCGACTGTTCAGAATATGTAACGGAGCCAATGAGAACGTAAGAGCAGTTACCGTATACCTTACCAACGATACGTTTGTTGTTGGTGAACTAGTGCCTGAAGAATGTTGGGAACAATCTCCGATTGATACGGATTTGAGTGTTGAATTCAGTGTCAAAATCACGGGAGAATTCGCAAGCGGACGCTTGATCGAAGACGAGCTTAGTTCATTTGGGTTTGGTGAGCAAAACTACTTCATAATACGTCTTTCCCAAGCAGGCAAGATATACTGACTCGAGAATGACGGCAATGTCGATATTAGCGATTTCGCAGTGTTCGAGTAGCAGATAACCTGTCCAGAAGGAGCTATTGTCAAATCCTGTGGATTGGCTGGATTCAAGTGGCGTCTTTCCTGAGTCCGTCAACGAACTTGATTCCTTGAATTACATCACCGAGCAGACGGTGTCCTCTCAGACATCGCCAGCGTTTCTCCGCACATCTGGATAACTGAAGGATCATGGTCAGTGTGGCCAGCCGCGATCCATAGCCTTTGGTCCGGCGCGTGTGCAATCGTACCGTCGCAAAGGTCGACTCCATCGGATTCGTCGTACGAAGATGGGGCTAGAGCAAGCTCTATCCAAGTGTCGCGGCTGAACGCTTGTTTTCTCCGGTAGATTCCGGTGGTTTGACGCTACGCTTGGACCTACAACGCTATAGTGCTGCGCCGGATAATCATGGAAGGTTAGCATTGCCTTATACGTTGACCAGCGCAACGTCATAGGGTGATTGGTATTAATACTCTAACATGGGAAAACTGGCTACTAACGCTTGCGATGGTAGGTTAGGTTTGTTCGAGGCGATCTTCGAGGGTTCATGAGGTGAGTGAAGGCTCTGTCGGCCGCCTTCGGCGGACTTTGGCCAGAGCTTGTTCTGTTCGAGGGTGGCGGATGATGCGCGGTTGTCTCCTGTAGATTCCGGGTGTTTGACGCTGTGCTTGGACTCACAGTGCTATGGCCGACGACTGTGACGCTTTCCATTTTCGGTTGCGTTATGGGTTCGAGCAGGCGGCGCAGGGAACAGAACGGCTCAACGTGGTCGAACCAACGTTACGGCTGGAGTGGTTACCGCGAATTGTGCTGCCGACGGGGCGTAATGAGTCGTCCCTGAATATGTTAAAGACAACGCGGGAATCGCGGTAATTTCGGGGTGAAAGGGCAATCGGCTGGGTGTAGACTTTGCAGGGTAATCACGGACAGACCGCAAGAACCTTGCAAACTCGGACGGAGCCCATGAAGCCCAAACCCCAGCCACGCGACGCGTTTTCACTCTTCCAGGCCCACTTCCGCCAGATTCTCAACCCGCAACACCCGCTCTTTCAACTTGCGGATGCGATCGACTGGGAGCGATTCGACATCGCCTTCGCCGACTTCTACAGCGAAGAGCTGGGTGCGCCGGCCAAAGCCACGCGTCTCATGGTTGGTTTGCACTATCTCAAGTACACGTTCAACGAGTCGGACGAATCCGTCGTTGAACGCTGGATCGAGAATCCGTACTGGCAGTATTTCTGTGGATTCACGCACATGCAGCACGAAGCGCCCATCGACCCGAGCAGTATGAGCCGCTGGCGCAAACGCGTGGGCGCGGACCGTCTCGAACTGCTACTCAAAGAGACGGTCGACCTAGCGGTCCGCAGCAAACAACTACCCAAGCAGGATCTTGGGCAGGTCAACGTGGACACGACGGTTCAGGAAAAGAACATCACGCATCCCACAGATGCGAAGCTGCTTTACACGGCGATCCGCAAGCTGGGCGAAGTTGCGCTGGATCGCGGCATCGTATTGCGGCAGTCGTATGTGCGTGTTGGCAAGCGTACTTCGGTGAAAGCGAGTCGATATGCACATTCCCAAAAGTACCGGCAGATGCGTGGGCAGTTACGCAAGCTGCGGACTTGGGTGGGCCGGTTGATCCGTGACATCCGGCGCAAAGCACCTCAGATGGACGAAGATCTGATCGCAGCCTTGGCGAAGGCTGAACGTCTTCGTACGCAGCAGCCCCAGGACTCGAACAAGCTGTACAGTTGGCACGAACCCGATGTGCGTTGCATCAGCAAGGGCAAAGCGCGGCAGCGCTATGAGTTCGGCCAGAAGGTGGCGGTCGCCACGACGAACCGCAGCCACTGGTTCGTGGGAGCGAAGTTGTTCGAGAACAATCCGTACGACGGGCACACGCTCCGGGAAACGCTGCAAGCGGTGGAGCGTGTCACGAACGCACCGATTACCGATGCGTACGTGGATAAGGGCTATCGTGGTCACAAGTGCAAGGGGATGACGCGTGTCCACATTGCCGGACAGGGATCGCGGAACGTTCCCCGTAGCGAGAAACGTCGGCGTAAACGTCGGAGCGCGATCGAGCCGAAAATCGGACACCTCAAAAGCGATCATCGCGTGCGACGTTGCTTTCTGAAAGGCCTCGAAGGCGACGCGATCAACATCGTGCTGGCAGCCGCCGCGGCAAATCTGCGGAAACTGCTCCGGTGGCTTTCTTTTGCGCGCATCGCGGGGTGCTGGAACACTCCGCTACCCCTATGGATGTCCCTGGTCCAACGCTTCGCACTTTGGAGCAACCGCGACCCCTTCGCGTGCTGGATAACCGTCAGAACCACGTCAATACAAGCCGCCGCATAGTGACTTTTTCAGGGACGACTAATGAAGGCGGGTTTTCGGAATAGTCGTGGAATTATCCCTGGGTGGGCTGTAGACTGGAGCAAGCTCTACTCGATCGTGGCGTTTGACGCCCGGTTTTCTCCGGCGGATTGTCGGCACTTAACGCTACGTTTGGATTAGTAACGCTACAAGGACGAGTCTCTCTCTGGACTTGAGCCACCTGAGGCCAAGTCATCCACCTGGGCCGGTGGGGGCTTACGGGTTGGCCGGTTCCACTCTTAGGAGGGTAAAACATGTCTACGAAGTGTACTTGGTTGAAGTATGTACTATGTGTTTCGTTGGTTTGCGTATTGTGGGGGGCAACCGCGTCGGCCGAGGTGGTTGCTCGTTCTCAGGCGAGGACCAGTATGTCTTTGCGGGTTGATCCGTGGGAATCTCAATGGGACGGTTGTATCGGTGCGACGGAGAGTGCGATCTTCAGTGATCTCTACATGGGCCAAAACGATTCTCAGGGTGAGCCGAATGGCGGCGATGGTTTCTCTCTCGCCAGTTTCGTTGAGCAGCCGGATATTCGCAATATGGCTCAGGGATCGGCCGAGGTCGCGAGAATGCCGGACGGTTATGGAAAAGAAGCAGCCATGCTGGCGGCGGAGGGGGAAGGGGAGCTGAGTGGGCCGAACTACTACCTGACTGATTTTGCATCTGCGGAGAATCACGCACACGCGATGGGTGGTTTTGTGGCCGACCACACGTCATCACCACTACTGAACGTGAACAGCTATTGGACGGCGGATCTCTTGCACGCTTATGAGTATGCTCCGCCGTTACCGGATTGGGAGATTCCTGAAGTTACGGTGTTACTCCGCATGGCGTTTATGGACGGTAATGGAGATAACCTATTGACAGCGCAAGGTCCGTGGGAGTTGGCAGGCGACGGGTACCTTGAAATCAGCATTTCCAGTCAGGATCCGGGGTTTTACGAAAGCGACAGTTGGTACGGCAATTGGCGAGTCAACCTGATTGAGGGCGAATCGTATGGCATGTTTGTGCAGTCGGACGTAACGGTGCAGTCTCCCGGTGGGTATGTTCCGGAGCCGACGGCGATGAGCGTGCTGGTTTTGGGCAGTATGCTTTGTTTGCGCCGTCGTTGGAGTAAGTAAGAGCAACTCGAATGAGCAGCTGAATTCGGTTGGCGATTGCGGTTGTGAAGCAACTGCCACTCCGCGACTGGGCAGGAGAACTCAGGTCGGATTTATCTGTTTGCGTTTCGACTGGAGCAAGTTTTGAGTGCCGCGTCTGACGCCGGTTTTTTTCGGTAGATTGTCGGCACTTGACGCTGCGCTTGACTTACAGGCTTTAGTTGGGGGATATGTCAAGAGTCACCGGTTGAGTGACGCTGGTGTGCTTGTGTCCATTTGTCGTCTGTTTTGAGATGCTGAGGTGATTTCGAGATAGCGTCCCTGAGCAATTGGTTGAACGTGAGCAGTGTGAGCATCCCGCGAATGAGGGCGAGGAAGTATAGCAGACAGATGAAAACGAGCACAACCCAGAATACGGTCAAAGCGACAGTTGAGTTGGATTTCCATTGTTGGCTGTAGAGGAGATGAGTGAAGAGAATGTTGAAGAGGCACAAACCCGTGCCGACTGCGAGCGCTATTGCCACACGTTTGGCACTCTTTGCCAGTTGAGATTCTCCCACGCGGTTGGCGATTCTGCGGATATTGACAAACACGAATAGGTATCCGATGGGCGTGCAGGCGAGGAGAAGTACAAAATACTCGGATAGTTTTGGGAAGCATAACTCGGCAACGATGCAGAGGATCGGTGCGTAGACTAGCAGCTGCGTGTAGAAGGCGAGCCTGGGCAATCGGCGTTGGCGGTTTGTGCCCGGCTCGTTCAGTGTAACACGTGTTGCTCCGGCAGCGCTCAGGATGTATGAGAGAGCGGCGACAATCACAGCTAGTTGGGAAAGAGGAAACAGGCGTACAGTGAAACTCCAGATTGCTGTTAGCAGCGAAGAGGCTACCAGCGTTCCGCCCGCGATCATCATTATGGCGCCGCGGCGCGTGGCTCGCAGCCACTTGTAGTCAGAGAACCGCAGCGCGTTGACACTGAGCGATTGGCTGATCGGCGATCCGCATTCGGGGCATCGTGAGCCGGCATATAGACCGCGTAAGTTGTATTCGCAGGTTCGACAGAGAAGATCGCGGGAGATTGTGAGGTCGTGGGGATCGATGGCGGAGATGTTGAGATGGAGCGAGATGGCCGTTTGGCAGGATGGGCATTTCTCGTCCAGGTCGACTCCGTGGAGAGACGCGGAGCAGTTGGCACAGGTTGCGTCGAAGTCGATCGCTGTCATGGCAGGATCTTTCGCAGGGCCTGTTGGGGCGGCAGTTGTGGCCGGGGCTCAGGCAAGGGCTTGGGCGATGGCATGGATGACCTGGCTATGGAGTTTGCCGTTGGTGGCGACTACGCCGCTGTTTTCTTTGAGGGTTTGTCCCAGGGAGAAGTCGAGGGGTTTTCCGTTAATGTCCGTAACGGTTCCGCCGGCTTGGGTTACGACGATCCAGCCTGCAGCGTGGTCCCAGATACGTTCTTCGTAGTCCTTGCGAGTAGGCATGCGGAGGTAGATGGAGCTATCACCGCGGGCGATGGCGGCGTACTTGCACTGGCTGTCGATGCGGAAGGGGGGTGCGGTGACGCCTAGCAAGTCTGCGATTTTGGCGCTGTCGGATTGCTGGGTATGGGCTTTCTCAACTGATTCACAGAAGGTGGCTTTGGAGCAATCGGCGATGTCGGTGACGCTGACGGTTGAGGTTGAGCCATTGGCCAGGCTGATCATAGTTGTAGTGGAATCGATGGCTGCGGTGAAGAGTGCACCTTTGGGGCCGGTGGGGTCGTCGGCGTTGATGGGTAGGTTGGGACATCCGAGAACGCCGAGGACGACCTGGCCATCGACGATGAGACCGAGGGCGATGGCGTATTGGTCGCCGCGAAGGAACCCCTTAGTGCCGTCTATTGGGTCGAGTACCCAGAATTTTCCGGTGGGGCCACCTGGGCGGGTGCCATAGTCGATGGCGGCGAGGGTGGTTTCGGGCGTGAGGGTGTTATCGTATTTGGTTACGTGTTCGACGACCTTGTTGCGGAGATCGGCTCCTTCCTCGCTACGGAGGTAGGCGGCGTCTTCTTCACCAACCATGGGGATATCGGGGAATTCGCGAGTGAGTTCGGCGGTGACCAGAGCTTGGACGCCGAAGTCGGCGACGGTTACGGGCGATTTATCCTTTTTGGCCACTGTTTCTTCGGTTACGAGATTGGCCTGCACTTGTCGGCAGAGTTCGCATGCTTTGGCGACTGCGCGAGTGGCCACACCAAGTTCCAGTGGGTAAGACATGCCGGTTCCCTCCTGTTTGCGAAGAGCGATTGCCTGAAGATCAGGCGTCGAACTTGCGAATTACCAAGGTATCGTTTTGTCCGCCGAAGCCGAAGCTGTTGCTGAGGGCGACCTTGATCTGTGCTTTCCGTGCCTTATTGGGTACGTAGTCGAGGTCGCAGTTGGGGTCCGGGTTTTCGTAGTTTGTGGTCGGCGGGATGATTCCATCGCGAATGGCAAGGATACAAGTGATCAGTTCAGTGGCTCCGGCGGCGGCGATGAGGTGGCCCATCATGCTCTTGATGCTGCTTATGGGTACGACGGGGGCGCGGTCGGCGAAGAGAGTACGGATAGCGAGGGTTTCGATCTTGTCGTTTTCCTCAGTGCTAGTTCCGTGCGCGTTTATGTAATCGATGTCGTTTATGGTAAGGCCGGCATCCTCGATGGCCTGTTTCATGGCGGCTATGGCTCCGCGGCCTGTTTCGTGGATGTCTGTGATGCGGAAGGCGTCGGCGGTTGAACCGTATCCGGCTATTTCAGCGAGGACTTTGGCTCCGCGAGCCTTGGCATGTTCGAGTTCTTCGAGGATGACGATTGATGCGCCTTCGCCGATGACGAAACCATCGCGTGTGCGGTCGAATGGGCGAGATGCGGTTTTGTATGAATCGTTGCGTGTGGAGAGGGCGGTGAGGCGGTTGAAGCCGGTGACGCCCAGGGGGTGGATCATGCTATGGGTGCCGCCGGAGATCATGATGTCGGCATCACCGCGACGAATGACGCATGTGGCTTCGCCGAGTGCCTGAGTGCTGGCAGCGCAGGCCGTGAGGGTGTTGAAGCTAGGTCCTTGGGCCTTGAGGTGTGCGGCTATGTGGCTGGCGGCGAGGTTCGGCTCCTGCTCCAGTTCGCGCATGCCGTCAAATCGTTGTTTAGCGACTTTTGCCCACTCGACGGTGTCGAGGTCGCTATCTTTCCAACCCAACACTGCGGCAGCGGCGAAGTTCTCAAAATCGAGAGGGCCTTCTCCGCCTCCGAGGTAAATCCCAACGCGGGACATATCTGCCGGGGGCGCATCTGCGAGCCCGGCCGCTTGCCAAGCCTTATGTGCGGCGCCGAGAGCGAATCTGGAATTGAGGCTGGCGGTTGCGTGTCTTTCGGCAGCTTCCATTCCGATGATTTCTTCCAGCCGCAGGTTTTTGACCTGAGATGAGAACTGAGAGGGGAAGGTCGAGGCATCGAAGTTAGTGGTAGCGTCGACGCCACTATCGCCATTGATAAGGCGCTGCCAGACTTCCTCGATGTCGTGTCCCAACGGGGTTATCCAACCCATTCCGGTTGCAACGACTCTTCTACCGCTTGCAGTTGCAGACACTGTGCTATTCCTCGTATTTCTTAATGACGATGGCTGCGCATTGGTTTCCGCCTAGTGAGTAGGCGGAACTAAGGGCAGCCTTGATTTCCCTGGTAGTCGGCTTTGACTCGAACTTGAGCAGGCCGCCTGTGTTTGAAGATTGTGTGTTTTTTGAAGGTGGTACTGTCTGGTTGTGGACAGCGAGTGCGGTAACGGCGAGGTCTACGGCCCCTGCACCGGCGCCGCCGTTTCCGGTAGCGCCCTTGATTGCCAGTCCGGCAATATCCTTACGGTTTGGGAAGGATTTCTCAAGGGCCGTCAGTTCGGAGCTGTCGAAGTCATTACATCCAGTTGCGAAGGGGCAAATGAGGTCGATGTCGCCGGGTGCGACGTTTGCGTCCTTAAGTGCGTTGCGAATGGCGATGGCGGTGCCGCTGCCATCGGGTTCGGCGCCATGCCAATGAGCGATGCTGGTTCCTGCGCCGAATCCAGCGAGTTCGGCGATGATTCTGGCGCCACGGTTTTTAGCGAATTGGAGTTCTTCGAGTATTAAGAGTCCACCTCCTTCCGCGGCGATCATTCCATCGCGGGAGGTGTCAAAGGGGTGGCAAGCATCCTCTGGTTCATCATCGTGTCCGGACAGCAGGCGTCCGATGAGTTGCTGACGCATAACTCCCATGGGGTTCATTTTGCTTTCAGCGCCTCCGCAGATGCAGACATCGGCGGCGCCGCGGGCAATGGTTCTGAAGGCTTCACCGACGGCTAAATGGCTACTGGCTTCTCCGCAGGTGAGTGTGTTTGATGGTGCCTGTGCATCGTGGACGATGGTTACGTGGCAGCCGAGCATGTTGGGGAGGAACTTCAGAAGCCAGAGGGGAGTTAGATGATCCATGCCCTCGGCCCCCCACTTCTTTAGGTCGAAGCTACCGTCCTGATGGTTTCCACAAGTCTGGAGTGCGCCGGCAAGTTCCTGGAGGTCGGCGCATATGAGGCCGGCGCCGATATTAGCGCCGAACCTTGTTGAGTCGACTGCGGGTTCCCCGTCGGCCTCTTCGCGGCCGATAGTGCATTTGGTTGCCAGGTTTGCATGTCGGACAGCTTCGCAGGCACAGGCAACGGCAATGATAATGTCTCTGGCCATCACCTTGGAGCTTTTACGGTAGCTCTTGGGGATATAGTCAGCGATCTTGAACGGTGGAATCTCGCATCCGAGAATGGAGTTCAAGCCAGCGGGATTGAAGGCAGTGATAGGCTTCACGCCGGACTGGTTATTGGAGATTGCGTTCCAAAGCAGGTCGGCCCCGATTCCGAAGGGGGTTGCGACTCCACAGCCTGTTATGACGACACGTCGTTCGCTATTCATGGTAAATCCTAGGTTTTCCCGGCGCGGATGCGGTAGGTATTCAACAGGCTCATGAATTGGTCATTGAAGACGAAGTTATGCTGAGGGAGGCCGAGGTCGGCGACGGAGTGATCGGCATGTGAGAACATCAGAGAGATGTTTCCGATTTTGCGGTCATTGCGAAAAACCGTTCCCTCAATGGTGGCGGCAGCTTTGTCCAGCGATTCAATTCGGGCTTCGTAGGCGGCCTGATCTCCTGGTACGCAGTAGTCGTCAAAGTGAGCGTTGCGCACTTTTGCCAGGATGACCTTTTCGCGGAAGTCGGCCGCTTCTCCTATCAGTATGCCAGCTGTTTGCGCCATTCCTTCGATCATGAGGCTTGGCGGGAGCACGGGATAGCCGGGGAAGTGGTCGTGCAGATGATCTTCCGCGAGCGTGACGTTTTTGATGGCTTTGGCGCGTTTGCCGGACTCGAATTCGGTAAAGGCGTCAATCCAGATCCACCGCATGATGATCAGACTCCACCATGCGGACTAGGCCGCCAGTTTGCTTTGCACATAGTTGACAATAGTACCGACGGTGAAGAAGTCGGTCATCCTGGATACGTCGGGATCATCGGCGAACCCTGTGAGGTCCACGTGAGGCATAGCTTCCTGGAGCTTTGCCAACCCGGCTTCAGTCATTTTGCCACTGTCAACATACTCGGGGTTATTGAGAAGATCGTCGGGAAACAGTTCCCCTCGGGGGATTTTGATCGAGAAGTCTTTTTCCAGACGGAAGACAATGTCGAGGAAGTCGATGCTTTCCGCTCCCAGGTCGTTGGTGAGCGTTGAGGTCTCGAGCACCTCATCATCGTCTACCCCCAGCGCCTCAACCAGCACATCCTTGACTCGGTTGAATATCTCATCGCGGGCCATTGCCATCGTCAGAAACCTCCTACTTTCGCCAACCTGCACTTTTCAGAATAGACACATGGCCTCTTGGTCGGTTAGTGGGTTCATGTGCCATGTATATATGTATCGTCCTTAATCCGATTAACCGTTTTACGTTACAGCGTCGCAAAGCATGTTCAAGTGCGCTTTTGCGGAGGCGATGATCCTTGCGTCGACAGAAGCGAGCGCGGGGTTGTTGTCGGCTAGGTTGAATTGCCTTACCGAGAACCTAGCTTTGACAATCTCGCGCTGGTCACAATAGCCGACACCCAGGAAATCGCTGGTGTCCTTGCCGAGTCTGCGGCAGGTAACTTCCGTATGCAGCAGGTACCCCGGTTTAAGGAAGCTCTTGTAGGTAACGTTTTTTGCGTCGCATAGCAAGATCATACTGTGCGCGAAGTCGGTTGACAGGCGTATGAGCCAAGCGGCCGCCTCCGCAAGGCTTTCCAACATTAGTACTCCGGGTAGAACCGGGAAAGTTGGAAAGTGGTCGGCTAGGTATTCTTCCGCCTGGGATACCGCTTTAACTGCCGTAATTCGTTCACCGGGAACGATCTCGGTAATACGATCGACTAGTGCAAACTTCACTCTTGTCCACAACCTCTTATTTCGACGCACGTTATGTAGTCAGCTGGCTTCCCTGACCGCTTTGGGGCCACACTGAACGCGAAAGTGTAGCGTAAGTGTAGTTCTAACGCCAGCGTCAACCAGCACATAGCTGCAAGCGTCTTGCCCCCTGTTTCTCCGGGGGGCTGTTGTTGTTCGACGCTTCGCTTGGGCAATTAACACTGCGAGAGCGCGCTGCCCAAAGGTTAAGCATGTTGCCAAGCGGTTGTCGCTGAGAAGGCGTTAGCTAACCGCCGAGGTCTTCGAGACCGGTGCCGGCCCAATCCCAGCCACCAGCTAGTCCGCCGCGCAGTTTCTTATCTTTCTTGCGAGGTTTCTTTGACGTACCGAGGTCGAGCGGCTGCTGTTGTTGTTCTGAGTGTTCTTTCAGCGACAACCCAATGCGGCGTGAGTCGTTATCGACGGAGAGAATGCGTGCATCGACTTCCTGTCCAACTTTCACGACCTCGGAGCACTTCTTAATCCTGCGATCTGACATTTCGGAGATGTGTATCATTCCCTCAATGCCTGGGGCCAGCTCGACGAAGGCGCCGAAATCGACGATTCTGGATACCTTACCTTTCACTTTCGTGTCTGGTTTGAAGCTATCCATTACTTCGGCCCAGGGGTCTGGCTGGGCTTGTTTCATGCTCAAGGCTATGCGATGGCGATCTTCCTCGATTTTGATGACCATTGCGTCAACGAGCTGGCCGACTTCCACCGCCTCGCTGGGCTTGTTGATTCTTCCCCAAGACATTTCGCTGACAGGGATTAGTCCGTCGATTCCGTCCGCAAGTTCGACAAAAGCGCCGAAGTCTGCGATGCGCACGATTCTGACGCGGTGAGTCGTATTCATGGGGAACTTGTCGGCTATGGTTGCCCAGGGATCAGGTTGAGTTTGTTTAATGCCGAGAGATATTCGCTTTTTGCCCTTGTCATCCTGGATTTTGAGCACTTTGACTTCAACCACATCGCCTTCTTTCAAGACATCCTTGGGGTGCTTGATTTGCTTGTGGCTCATGTCGCTGATATGTACCAGGCCATCAACACCTCCAAGGTTTACGAAGGCGCCGAATTCGGCGAGATTGCCTACAACACCTTTGCGTACCTGTCCGACCTCCAGTTCTTCGAGGAGCTGTTTGCGATTGGCAGCACGTTCTTTTTCGAGGACCTTGCGTCGGCTGACAGTGATGCTTTTGCCTCTCCGGTCGATTTCCATGACTTCGCAGGTGATCTGCTCGTTCAGGAAGATGGAGATGTCCTTTACATGAGCTACGTCGACATGTGAGGCGGGCATAAACGCTTTTGCCCCTTTGAGTTGCACCTCAAGGCCGCCGCGGTTAAGTCCGGTGATCCTGCCCTCCACGATGTCGCCGGGGTTGAGCAAGTGCCACTCCGCACTGCGTGCGTGCCCTTTTCTGGCCATGACAAGCAGATTGGCCTCACGATCGAAGTGGTCTATAACCAGTTCGATTGGCTCACCGACAGCTAGGCTATCGTTGGGACCGAATTGGTCTTTGCTGACTACGCCCTGGGTTTTGCCTCCCAGGTCGACAAAGACATCATCGCCTCGCACGGCGGCGATTCTGCCCATTTGCACGCCAGTTGGCACAGCAGAGGATGAAGAGGTGGAGGCTCCAAGTGTAAGTTCCGCCAGATCGTCGGCAGACATTGCTGCCATCGCTTCTGCGACCTCTTTGTCGACGGCGTCATCACCTTCATGCTGATCGGCAGTGGGGGCCGGTTCTTGCCGAGGGGCAGTCGGTGCAGTTTGGGAGGAAGGCTCGGAACTTGCCGTTTGTGCTGGATCAGCCTGTGCATCTGGCGTGCTCAGCACAAAATCATCAGCCTGTTGTCTCCTCTCGTCGCCGGGGTTGGGTACCTCACTCATGGTTAATCCTTCTGTGACAAACGCAACTCAGTACATGGTTTAGTGGGTGGACAATCAAACCTGATTCGACTGGCCGGAATCGGTTGGCTGCGTGGGCATCTTTGGCGATAACCGACGCGGCTGTTGCCGAGGCACCGGCCGAATCTTGTTCAATAGATCATAGATAGAAATCATCCGGGAGATGGCCGAAGCAGCCAAGCTTTGGCTTCATATCGTTGCCGGCGACCCTGATTGGCTCCATGTTATGCCGAGCGCGATATGGCTCAGCCTCACACTGCCCGGCGGATCAAACCTGCAAGCACGGGTACCGCAGGAGAAGCTGCCGGGATCCTGACCCTCGGGAATCCGTACCCCTGACTCAGACTTCCTTGCAAAAGATTACTGTACGAATCGGCCTGTGAAAGTCAACCGGAGGCGAGGTTCGGTGACTCATTGCGTTGGCGAGCCTATGCCGTTGGAGGTCATGTTCTCGATTGCTCCTTCTTGAGCGTGCGGCTATGGGGATAGCGGCGAGGGGGTTCGATGTGCGCCTAGTGTCCCGTGCAAGCGGTACCGAATCGAATGTGTTCTCTTGCTGGACCTTCGGGCCCTTGATCATACCAGGGATCGTGGCTTCGCAGCTTCAGACTTTTTTGCACTGCGAAGATAGCAGCCTCGTCGCCCCCAACATTCTGTAGGAGGGTTCGCAGGGCGTTCTGGTGGCCAACGAGGAACGTATCACCGCTGTTAAGTGGTGAGCGGTTGAAGGTTTGAGGCAGAAGCATCTGTCGCAAGCTGGCGGTGGTGTCCATGATTCCGCTGGAGTCAGCCGTGTGGTGCAGGCCGAGGAGGTGTCCCAGCTCGTGGCTGGCGACGTTGGCAATTGCGTAGGCTATCTCCTGCAAGGTCGGTTCCTGGGACATGAATGCGGAGAAGGTGTCGACGAAGATGACTGCTTGCTGGGTACTGTCAGCGTTGAAGCTGTCGATGCTGTCAGCGATGCCCAAGAGGGCCGGGTTGTAACTGCCCAAATGCAGGGTCGTGTGTGGTTGAGAGGGTTTTGCCTGGTCTCTTGAGCAGATGATTTCGACATTCAGCAAGGAGTAATTCTCTCTCATGCGCTCGATGACCAAGTCGATGAGTTCTTCGGTGTCGCCGGAGAACTGAGCGTCAATCATGTCGCCGGAGAATGGTGGCACATCGACAGGGTCACGTCGTCCTATTACGACGTTGTCGGCGCCTTCGAAGTTTACGTATACAAGTTGTGAGCTGGGGTTGGCGGCGGGCGTTCCCGGCGTTCTGGTTATTTGAAGCTGGTATTTACCAACAGTGTCGGACCTGACGCTTGCAGATACGACGACATAGCATTGAGAAGTGTCGGCGCGGACAATGAAGTAGGCGTAGGGGTTCGTCTGGCGATTGTAGTACTGACGATCGTCGTTGACGAACATGCAATCCTGGTTTTCATCAAAGATCCCAAGGGCGGGGTCGAACCCTTTGTCTCCGGCTACGACCTCGACTTTGAGTTCATCCCCAGCAAGCAGCTCTCCGACCTCATAGGTGTCAACTTGATCCGGAGAAACTATGGTTCCGCTTATCACAAGCTTCTGCTGATCGGCAAGAGTGATGTTGAGCGTTTTTCCAAACGGGCCAGTAACAACGGTGGAGGTGTCCGGATCGACGTTCGCTGCAGAGGACGAGTTGTCGATCCACGTTCCGGGGCCGGACGTCGTTCCGGATCCGGTTATTGTGCCGCAGCCATGGATTGCAGTGATGGCCAGGATTGCAGACAGACACTTGGCATAATACTTGACATGGAATGAACTGGTAACACCCACGCTTCTTTCCCTCCGGTCGGTGCAAGAGCCTTTGCTCGGTCGTTTCCAATGTCTCGTGCATGCATGCGCTGCGGATCAGTCAGGGGCAGATCCGCGGCGTTTAGTTGCTTGCAGTGAACGTTGTCGAATACGGCTGAGCACAAAGTTTGAGCTCGCGAAGCCACGGCCCAGCGATGTGCTTGGTCAGAGGCATCACCAAACTCGGTTTCAATGTCCATTATGAATGGGGCTGCGGCAAACCAGGCAGGGTGCGATGGACATGGGCTGATAACAGGGCTTTGAATCGTTGGTCAGCCGAGTTGTTTTGGGACGCGTATAGAGTTGTTTTGTGTCGGTTGATTTGTTTTATCAGTATTGAACGGGAGTTGTTGGTGTTGGTTGCCGCTGGTGTTAAGTCAGCCTCTTCCTAGGAGATGTGGTCTAGCCCAAACGGGAGTGTCAGGGCACCGAGGACATACTTGCTAACCGATTGCGTTTGGAGTTGGTACTTGCGTATGAGGTGATGCAGCCAAAAGGGCATCTGTCCCTCGAGTTTTACCTCGAGGATTGACAGTTGACCAATAAGCAACCGTCTAGCGTGAGCTTGCTCATCAAAGAGGTCCGTGCCGTGGGCAGCCTTCAGCTCGTCGTCAAACGTTATGCGGACCGTGCGGTCAGTACGGGCGGAAAGGGCTTGGCGGCGGAATTGGATATTGGCAACAGGCCTCATGCAGAAGAGTCGCTGCAGTCGGAAGAACTCCATCAGTTGTGGGGAGTTTGCCATAGTGATTTCGGAGGGCGCGGGGCCGGAGAGCAGGGTTGAGCGTATTTCAGCGTACTGCTTCGCCGAGATGACAGCGGTTGTCTTGGCGATTTTCGAATTTCGGCGGTGTTTGACCTCAAGTTTCACACGGTCGATTTGTCCGTCGGGACTGATGTATCCGCGGACGCGCAGTTTCCAGCGATCTGAGAGCCCCGCAGTCTTTTCGTGCACGCACTTCCAGCTTGGGGAATCCAAGTATAGGCTGCGGACCACGTAGAATCCTTGCGAATCGGCATGTTGGTCGTAGTTGGTGTGAGCGAGGAGGTCAACGGTGAGGGCCGTTCTAAGGTAGCGGGGAATGATATACTTGAATTCATGTCGCCAATGTTGCGTTGTTTGTTGAGGAAGATGGGATGTCGCGGGACTAGCGAATGCATTGCGGTCTGTTGATGATTCCCGGCAGTTGTTGTGAGCTATTGAGCATTGGCGTGTTCGAGGGGGAATCAAGAAGGTAGACATAGTCGTTACTCCTCAGGCGGTCAATGAGATTCTCCGGCGCTACTACACATCCATCCCCAGCGGCAGCGTCAGACGTGATGGAGTTTCGCATGTCGACGCGAGACAGCGAGTCCGCGGCGACGAGTTGCTTGTTGGAGAGAAGGATCGAATCTTCAACACGGGCTGTGCCTCCACCAAAGCAAGGTTTCTTTCTATAGGCTGCCATAGTTGTGACGTTGTTGACGAAGGTGCAGTGGGAGATGTCTGCAGTCGAGAGGTCCTTTACAGCTATGGCTATTGTGTTGTTCATCAGCAGATTGTCGGAGATGGAAGCTTGTGACTTTTCGCCAACACTGATTCCCTTGTCCGCAGAGCTTGTGATGCGATTCGATGAGATGACTGTCGTGGAGCCGGATGTGTCTATGGCATCTCCTCCGCATTTGGAGAAATCGCAATTGGTGATTGACGCATTGACAAAATCAAGATCGATACTGTCACTGGCATTGTCGGAGAAGGCCGTTGTCTCAAGTAACAGGTGGCCGTTTTTGATGTTGACCGCATCCTCTGCAGTGCAGTTGCTGAAGCGACAATTGGAAATTGTTGCATCTCCATCGTGGATTGCCAGAGCGCCGCTGAAGAGTATCCCATCTACCCACGCCCCCTGTGCCCCACTGAGATTCAGAAAACGAAGCCGCGATTCACCGCCGGGACGTGCTATGGCAAAAGTTCCCCACGGCGTATCGCTAGCGGCACGAACTTCAATAGGTTGATCGGAGGTTCCCTCCGCGATCACGGGTCCAAAGCAGACGATGGAGCTTGCGGTTTGCATTAGTAGCACAGCACCCGGCGCCACGGACAGAGAGATGCCTTCTGGGATTACCGTAGTACCTTGGAAATAGTGGTCTCCCTTCATGAGAATAACTGTGCGATCATTGTGTGGGTGAGCAAGAAACTGCCGATGCTGTTCAAGGAACTCTCGACGGGAGAGGGTCCTTCTGGCTGGATTAAAGTCGATGTCAGGACTGTACTCGGCTGTAGTTAGGTCTTGATCTTCGATTGAATCGGCAGTTACGGCATTCGCTGCGATCAACTCCAGCTTCGGGGGCGGATGAGGTGACTCCTGAGCTTCTTGCATGACCAGGAAGTAGTTGTATGTCTGTGATTTGGGATAAACTACAGTGCGGGCAGGTCTTGTGATCTGTGTTCCGTTATCTCCTGGGAGCGGATAAATCGCCTGGTTGTTGGCTATCACGGAGTCCGGCAGAAGCAAACCTTCAGGTTCCTCCAGTCGCAGTCGGCCTTCGCCGGAGTTATCTGATACTGTTTCGGCGACTCTGATGTCATTAGGGTCGAGTTCGTTGTTGCGGTTTGTGTCGCGATAGAGCTGGCAGTGTGTGTTGCCCGGTGCTTGGTGTATCAGCAGCTCACGGAGAGAGACCCCGCTGGCATTGTTGACGGTGAAAACAAGCGTGGACATGCCTGCAGGTCCGTGCCGAACGGTCAACTGGCAGTTGTTGGAGCGAAGAGAGCGGTGAATCACACTAATGTTTTGAGCAACGATCTCGCGAAAATCGACAACACGCGTGACCTCGTTTGGTGAGCTCATTACATCTGCGCGAAGAGCCTCCTTGACTTTTTCGTAAATCCCGTCAAAGCGCGTTAGTAGTGAATCGTCGCGAACCAAGCTCCAAAGGATTCTGTCTCGCTTCAGTCTCAGGTAGGGATCGGTGATCATAGCGAGTCGGGTCTTGGACATGGGGCCTGACCAGAAGACATCGAAGCCCGCGGTGGAGTCTTCGATTTCAAAGCTGTGGAGCGTGGGGATTCTTTCGGTGTATAGATCCCAGGGTATTCGGCAGAAGAGTCCACGCGAGGTGTCGTAGTATATCTTGTGATTGGGGCTCAATAGCCGTGTGTGCGAGGAACTGAACAGTGTGGTTCCTGCTATGAACTTAAGGTAATCATCGATATCTGTGACAGCCAACGTGGCTTTGAGGTTATCGCAAGTCGGTTCGTTTTCATAGCGGAGGAGTTCCTCCAACGCTTGCCGCACGTGTTGGTCGTTTTCCGTAATTTGCTCCTGCCATGCGGCGGCATTCGTTCCCTTGTGCCGATTGGCGAGAATGGAGCTTTCGGGTCGTTCGTGATATGCAAGAAGGGGGCCGTCAGCGTGCTCCACCTGATAGTATAATCCTTGAAGTGCACCGTTGATGCGTAGGGCGGCGTAGCCATCGCGGAAGGTGATCATGCCGAGCTGCCTGAACACTTCGTTGTGGAAGCGACTCTCGACGGCTTTGCTGTCTTCCATTATGATCAAGTTCAGCTCTCGCAAGCCTTGAAAAGTTTCGTCGTCGGTGAACTTAATGCGCCAGCTCTTGCGCGGCCCAGCCCAATGGTTGGCGAGGTCTCCACGAACGCGCACTTTGACCTCGCGGACGACATCTCCACACATGAATTTGGCCTTGGACCATTGTTTGAGATCGTCTGTGAGCACACCCCTTTGTTTGGCTTGCTCGATGATGGAGAGTATACCGCGATATTCCGCTGCACTAATGCGCAAATCGTATATAGGAAACCCGCATCCATAGAGCGCTTGGCGATTGCGGAAGGGATTAAGATGTTCGTTGATAGGAGATAGCGCTGGATAGTAAGCCAGGGCCTTATTCGCCAGTGAAGTGAATCTTGTCGAGAGGGTGAGCAGGGCCACAAGCACCACTGTTATGGATAGTACTCCCACCGCCCGGGCGCGTCTATCAGGCCAACCTCGACAGATTGTTCGCTGTGCTTGATTGAGGATTCTCCGCATCATAATCCTCTCATCTACATGGTCAATTGGCTTTCCGGTGAGATGAGGGACGAATGTGATAGGGTGCGAATGCTTTTCATGCGTTCGATGAAAGTTTCTGGGTTGATGGTTGGATGAAGGTGGATTCTGTAGGTGAATTCACTTCCCATATCGTTCCCAAGATCGACAACGCTGTGGAGCCTGTTCCACGAAGTCATCTGTGACATCGTCTCATCCAATGCTCCATCAGTGGAACTGTTCTTGCGAAAGACAAGGATGAATTCGCCAGGGCTGAAGTTGGCTTTGCCCATATAATGTACGGCCGCCACGACAGCGCATGCAAAGATCGTGCCAAGTATGGCCAGCCAGTAGGTACCGGAGCCGGCGCACAGGCCGATGCCAATGGCTAAGAAGAGAAACGACATATCTCGAGTGTCCTTGATCACGGTTCGAAATCGAATGATCGAGAGGGCGCCGACCAAACCGAGTGATAGGGCGATGTTGCTGCCTATGGCCATGATGATCATGGCCACGACGACAGGAGTTACGACGAGAGTTAGGAAGAAGGATCGCGAGGAGGAGGGGCCCACCTGCAATTTGCGATAGAAGCTTGCGGCAAGGTAGGCCAGGGCGAATGCCAACGCGAGATTCAAGATCACTTGTCCAGCGCTGAAGCCAAAGTGTTGAGGAGTCAACGATGGGGGCATGACAGGCACCTTCATTTCAATGAAACCGAACAACCGGAAAACAGAAACCCCAGACCTCACACAGATCGAGGGCGCCATTCAGTTTCTCCAACGATTATCGGGTGTCAGGTAGCTGCGGGCGAAGAAAAAGACGGCAGTGTAAAGTCATATAGGAGAATCATCAGTAAACTTGCACTCTTGCGTTGTTTGGCAATGTTCTCAATTCGATTCACCAGACAGGCCTGCATCTGAGGTTGGCGAATGCGCTCCAGATTGATGCCGTTTCATTGGGGTAGAGCAAGCTCGATCGAAGTGTCGCGTCTGGATTGCTGCTTTCTCTTGTTGTCAGTGGTAGTTCTGATGCGGTACATTCTCTGAGGATGCTGTGACAGCGAGCGTAACTGGCAGGGTGATAAGATGGCTGCAGTTGTCAGGCTCGAAGTTGCGGGTGAACCCTATTCGTTTCTGACATTCAGCCGCCGACCGGGAAGGGGCTTGTGTGAACTAGGGGAGCGGGAAAGAGCTTTGCGAGTTGGGGTCAGCTGTCTGCTTGGTCATCTATGGGTGTTAGAACAGGGATCGAAATCCAGACTGCCGCCCCCCCTCCTGGGAGGTTTCGGCCTCCAAGGCTGCCGCCGTGCGCCGTGGCGACGCGCGCTGTGACGATAAGGCCTAACCCGGCAGAGTCTGGCTTGCGAGGTTTCTTTGTCGAATCCTCAAGCACGATCATGCCATCCTTTTCCGGCAGTCCGGGGCCATCATCCTGCACTTCAAAGATCAAGTCTCCTTCTCTGTAAGTGGCAATGAGTTCAGCTTTTGATTCACCGTACTGTATTGCATTGCGAAGCAGATTCTCGAGGGCTCTCATGAGTCGTCTGCCATCGGCGCGTATTAGTGGCAAGGATGGTTCCACGTTAGCCTTGAGCGCTATTCCTTGCGCCTCCGCCATTGGCTTCAAACCGCGAACTGCATGACGAACGAGTTCTCCGGGCGGCACGGGCTCAAGAACCAAGTCATCGCGAGCGTCCAGCCGGGCGAGCTCGAACAGATCATCGACTAGCAGCTGCAATCGCCTTCCGTCCTGATGAGCTACAGTGATTGCCTCCATTACACCTGATCGCTCGTTAGGATCTTCAGTCTCAACCAGCTTCTCCTTTGCTCGGTCAAGACAAACGGAGAGGGCGGTAAGAGGTGTACGAAGGTCATGGGAGACTTGGGCGATCCACTCGCGCCGCTGTCGATCACGCTCTTCGAGTCGGATGACAAGTGCCTTTATTCTTTCGCGCATTGTGTTGAGTGCTGCCGCCAACCGGGCGATTTCGTCATCTCCGGAGACTAGGAACGGACCTGGCAGGTCAACAGTTTTAAGCTTTTCATCAAGCGGCTCCGAGGCGTCTACTGCGAGCCGGGACAGGCGGCGCGTTACCAAACTTACCAGAAGCAGTGAAGCAGCGGCGGCTACCATGCCTGAAGCTAGAAGGCGGTAGGTTATGTCAGTTGACAGCTGCTGTTGGGAAATGGCAGATGCAAGTGGCGGTTTCATCCATACCAGGACGAAAGTACCGATGTGGCGATTGTTTCTGGCCAGTTTGGCTTCGGAAGTGACAGCGACGGTTGCATCTTCTCCGGAGCCGAGAGTGATTTGACAGTCTTCGTTGGAGCGGCAGAGGTCCCACTTATCCCCAATCTCTACGTATATCGAGGCGGCTTCACCAGCGAGCAGGACTCGATCCTTTGCATCGAGCCATACATATGTGTCACCCGGTGCTAGGAAGTTCTCGATAACTTCGATTGCCTCAGCTGTGGGCATCCAATCGTTCTGTACTTGGCGTTCGAGGTGATCGCTCAAGTACTCTGCGAAGGGAATAGCGGCTGTTTGTGGTGTTTGAGTCAGTTCTGACTCCAGGCTGGCTTGGTAAGACTCTATTATCAGGCGAGAGGCCAGCAATTGAATTGAGAACATTGCCAAGCCGAGCGCGAATGCGAGCTTAACGCTTATTCTCCGATACCATTTGACCGCTTTTCCGGTCCTGAGACTGGCGCTGGAATCATAGTGTTTTGCATCTGTTGAGCCAGCCATGAATCGGAACTCTGATAGTTGATATGTTCGAGGCCGGGGTTGACGCTATCCGAGAAAAGGCTACTCGTCCCGGAAACGATAACCGACTCCCCATACGGTTTCCACGTAGTGGGGATCGGCGGGATCTTCTTCGATCTTGCTGCGCAGTCGGGCTACGTGTAGATCCACGGTTCTGGCATCGCCGTCAAATGATTTTCCCCAGACTCTCTCAATCAACTGGTCTCTTGTCCAGGCTCGTCCTGGATTGCTCATGAAGAACAGTAGCAGATCGAATTCTCGTGGCTTCAGGTCGAGTCTTTCATCGCCTCGGCCAGCCGTGCGTGCCGGTGAATCGATCCACAGATTGTGAAATCTCTTTACGTCTGGCTCTGTGGTTTCTCCGGAACGTCGCAGCACACCTCTTATTCTGGCGATGAGCTCGGGCATGTGGAATGGTTTTACAATATAGTCATCAGCGCCCACGTCGAGTCCTCTGACTCGCTGCTCCGGTGCGTCTCGAGCAGTGAGGATTATGATAGGGATGTTGTTCTTGGATTGCCTTAGCGACCTGCAAAGGTCGAGGCCATCTCCGTCCGGCAACCCCAAGTCAAGGAGGATTAGATCGCACTGGCACTTTGCGGGAGGAGCGGCCGCTGCATGCTCATTCGAATCCAGTTTCCGGACTCCAGGCAAGGCGACGTTGGCAAGCTGCTGCATGCCAAGGGCTTCTTGTGCTTGCTTGAGCGTGGCGCTCACTGCTACCTGGAAGCCGGCTGCCTGCAAAGCATCGACAACCTCAAGTCGAATGCGATCATCGTCTTCCACCAGGAGAACTTTTCGCGTATCGTGTTCGCTTCTCATCAGCTAATGTGCTCACCAATCCCTGTCTCGTATAAGGCGCAACATCCTGTCGGGTACGGGGCTGCGCTGAACAGAACGATAGCATAACACCCCAGCATTCAACAATCCACGATTGACGGATTCGCGTCTCCGTTATGATGCCTATCGGACACAATCCGGATGCCCGAATACAAATATCGGACGCATTGAACATTAAGCCTGCAGATGCGGTTATCATAGTAGGACTTAGCCCTGTCAGACTATGAGAGCCGTACAGAGTGTCAATTTCACAGGTCGACGGTGGATCTTCTCACACTGTCCAGAGCTGGAGGTTACCTAGAATGAACTCTATCGTCCGTTCGTTGATTCTCATTATCGTGATGTGTTGCTCATCTGCCTACGCGTCCAGCGCATCTGGGGATGGTCGAGAGGAGAGGAGTCTGCGTTTCTTGTCAGGAGAAGTGGTGACTACGTCTGAACGGAACTTGCTAGATGCCGGACAAGTGCCGGTCGAGCGAGATGCTCTCATGCATGGTGTTGTGCAGCTTGATGGCGCTCTCACGAGGGAGCGGGTCGCGAAGCTTGCCGCAGTTGGGATCAAGCTGGGGCAGTATGTTCCCGAAAACGCGTTTCTTGTGAATCTTGAGAGTGTTGATTTGTCCGCAGCTCGGGACTTGGGCTTTGTTGTTTGGGTAGGTGAGTACCGCAACGAATGGAAGGTATCATCAAGTGTGGGAAGGCCGTCTGCGAGCTTCGACACTGAGAAGCGAAGATCCATTGCTGAACGAGGGGATCTGAAGCTAGTGGTGTTCCTGTTTGCCGATGCGGACGAGGAGCGGGCGATTCGCGACATACATGCTCTGGGTTGTGAAGTCATTGGCTCGCACGATTGTGGCGACCAGATTGTGGTCGATCTTGTTTGTGGAAGGACGCAACTGAGTGGTCTGGTGGCTCACGAGGATGTGCAGTTCATAGAAGAGGCACCGGAGATTAGCCTGCGCAACTCGACGAATCGTTGGATAGTGCAGAGCAACACCGTTGACGTAACTCCATTGTACGACAACGGCCTCACCGGCGCCGATCAAATCATCGGGATAATGGATGGTAGGGTTAACAAGGATCATTGCGCATTCGAGGATACGAATCCGATCGGCCCAACTCACCGGAAGATAGAGGCGTACAATACGAGTACCGGATACGACTCTCACGGGACACACGTTGCCGGCATTGCCGTGGGTGATGGTGGGGCCTGGGACGACAATCGTGGAATAGCCTATGACGGGAGATTCGTGTATAATACTCCTCCATCCTATCCCTACGGTGAAACCGATATGGTCACCAGGCTGAATCAGCACCACAGTCAGGGCGCACGTATTCATACAAACAGTTGGGGGGATGACTATACAACCGAGTACAACGGCCTGGCCAGGGCGATCGACCGGTTTAGTCATGACAACGAGGATGACTTGGTGCTTTTTGCCGTGACGAACGGTAGTTATCTGAAGAACCCAGAAAACGCCAAGAACGTTTTGGCTGTCGGTGCATCGCTAGACACTCCCAGTCAGGATTCACATTGTAGCGGAGGAACAGGGCCGACGGCTGACGGACGGCGCAAGCCTGAGATATACGCTCCTGGTTGCGGTACTTATTCAGCTAGTGGTAGCGGAGATAGTTGCAACACCGCCCCGATGACCGGTACGTCGATGGCTTCACCGGCCGTGGCAGGTACCGCGATGTTAGTACGGCAATACTACACCGAGGGGTATTACCCAAGTGGGGCCGCATCTGTATCCGATACTTTCGTTCCAAGTGGAGCGTTGTTGAAAGCCACACTGCTCAATAGTGCGGTGGACATGACGGGAATCAGTGGCTATCCAAGCAATCTGGAAGGTTGGGGGCGACTACTTGCTGACAACGCGCTCTACTTTGCTGGGGAATCACGTACGCTGGCCGTGTTTGATGTTCGCAACCCTGAGGGATTGAGTACTGGTGAGACTGATACTCATGATATTAGTGTGACCGGAAGCGGTGAGGTGCTTCGCATAACGATGGTGTTCACTGATGCTCCGGCGGCGGCCGGTGCTGCGGCCCCAGTAGTCAATGATTTGGATCTGAGGGTGACGGCTCCGGATGGCACGACCTCTTACTTTGGAAACGTGTTCTCTGGTGGATATTCAGCGACGGGTGGAAGCCCAGATGCGTTGAATAATGTGGAGCAGGTTCACATTCCTGTGCCGGCCCCTGGTGTGTATGAGATAGAAATCGGGGCGACCGCAGTAAATGACGGGCCACAGGGCTATGCCTTGGTCGTTTCCGGAGAGGTAAGTTTGGGGCCGGCTCCACCGGAGACCGAGGACGTTGATTATGTGACGAGCGTGGACACAACGGGAGATATTGAGCTGATTGCCTTCGATCAGGATGGTGATCCGCTGGATTTCATTCTTGTTACGCTTCCGTCGCACGGCATTCTTTCAGATCCGAATGGTGGCATGATCGCAAGCGTGCCATATACACTACTAAGCCGGGGTTGCGAAGTTAGCTACTCACCGGATACTGCTTATGCCGGAGATGATGGTTTTTCCTTTAAGGCCAACGACGGTGGAACGTATCCTGAAGGTGGCGACTCCAATATCTCCCAAGTGGACATCACGGTTATGGCTGATCAGCCGGAGATCACCACCACCTACCTACCGGCAGGAAAGTTGGGAGAGGAATACGGACAATTCGCCTTTGATCACACTGGCGGACAGCCACCAGTTGCCTGGAGGGTCGTTGCTGATGGTGCTTACGGCGAGGTTAGCCTTGGCGTCAACGAGTTCACCCTGACGGGGCAGGCCCGCGGATGGCAAGGTGATGAAGGTTTCCGTTATTACTTCCTGCCGTTTGCTTTTCCGTTCTATGGCCAACAGTACAATTATGTTCGCGTTCGATATAACGGTTTCATAGATTTTGGCTCTTTCGAGGGCAGCCAGTTTGAGAACAGTGTTGCTGGTCTCATGCAAAACCGGATGATCGCGCCCTTGTGGGATGATTTGAGAACAGATTCGGCTGGAGGCGACATATTCATCGATGAGTCGGATCCGCACAGTGTCACCATACGCTGGGAGGGAATTGTGAACGGTGGAGGTAACCCTGTGAGGTTTGCTGCCACTCTCTATGAAGCAGGCAATATCCGGTTCCACTACGGCACGGGCAACGATCCTATATCTCCGACTATTGGTATTTCCAAAGGTGACGGAGCGAGCTATGTGATATCGTCACTTGACGGGGCGGCATCCCTGAACGAAGTGGATTCATTGATGTATGGTCCTCCCGGCTTGCTTCCTTCTGGAATGGTTTTTAGCGAAGATGGTCAGCTGAGCGGTGTTCCCAGTGAGGAGGGGTTGTTTGAAGTCATGTTCCGACTTGAGGACAATCTGGGGAGGTTCGACCAGAGGTTGTTGCCGGTTTTCGTTGCTGGACCATACTCCGGCGACTTTGACGAGGACGGCGATGTTGATCTGGCGGATTTCGCTGGGATGCAGATGTGCTTTGGTGTTTCTCCGGTTGTTCCTCCATGCACTAGTGGCGATTTAAACGGAGATGGTGTTATCAGCTGGATTGATTTCTACTGGTTTTCTGCTTTGCTTGATGGGCCTCATTGAGTTGTCCACAATGCTTGTCTAGCTGGTCCACCATTCAAGGTCGATTTCGGATGGCAGCGGATCGTGCAGTTCGGCATCAGCAATGTGGAGGCGATCGAGGTCGTTGAGCGATTGGCCAGCAGCGCATTTTGCTGTGATGTTGCAGAGGTTGTCAAAGCGGTTTGCGTGGCCAAAGAAGCGCTTCATGGCGTAGTCTGCAGCCTGCTCGGTGTGGATTAGGAATGGCCAATCGCTTGCCTGCATGAGCAGGAGTTCGCGGCCGGCTTGAGCTAGAAGACTGCGAGAGTAGTCGTGGTTCAGCAGATGCGGCACAGTCAACAGATCGAGAAACCTGGACTCAGCTTGGTGTTCTGTCTTCCACAGGACGCGCGTCTTCTGGTTTAACCAAACGGAGTGGTCGCCGTTTTCTCCCCAACTGCCTTCGCGCACATGCTGTGCTGTTTTTGGGGGCCAAGCGTCAAGCCTATCTCTGCTTGTCGACAGTCTCACATTCGGATCGCTTGAGAGTTCCATAAGTACGCCTCGGAGAAACTCGGGGCCTTCGAACCACCAGTGGCCGAAAAGTTCGGCGTCGAAACATGCGACCAATAGTGGGGGGGCGTTGGCAGTTCGCAGTTGGGACCTCAGAGTCGAGCGCACCAAGCCGCAGAACATTCGGGCATGCTCTCTTGTCAGTTTAGAGGCTTCGCTTGGCACATAGAGATCTTTATGTGCAAGATCGAGGTTGCGGTTTGTCACGCACCAGTAGCGAAGGCCTGGTGGGTCATTGGTATGATCATGTCGTTTGTGAAACTCCAGGTAGGGTGGCGATCCGGGAAACCCTCTCTTGCTGTTCCACACGTTTTCGCAGAGCTCGATGTGGCGGTTCATGGCTATAGAGGTGGGTCGCCCGTCTGGTCCGAGGATACGAAAAGCTGAATCGGCGGTCGTTGTGATGGGCGGAGTATGCCTGTGCTGTTCGAGGAAAAGATGGGATATTCCTTCACGATGAACCAATTCATCGATGCCTGCGCGGTCGCCGTGGCTGGAGTCGAGCAACGAGTAACTGCATGGCCCGGTCGGCCGATAGGCGCACTCGGGAAGCCACATTCCACCACTCATTTGGCCAAGTCGCCGCTTGGTGATGGAAATACCGGCTTTTAGCTGAGCCCTGATGCAGGCGTCCTGTTTCAGGAGAGGAAGGTATGCGTGGGTTGCCGGCCCTGTAAGTAATTCAATCTGCTCCCGTTCAGCGCATTTGGCAAAAGCCCTTGGAATATCCCGATCTATCCGTTCAAAGTGAGTTTCCTGTCTCTTGTACCACGCGTTCCAGTTATTCGCTTGCTTGGCCATTTCCTCCTGTTTTTGATTAACGAAGAAAGTCTCGTCGCGCTTAGCACGCTCTTGGTGCTGATTGAGATACTCAACGAAACCCTTTTGAAACCGGGCATGGGAAAGCTGCTCCAGGAGTATCGGCGTTAATCCCACCGTCAATAGAGACGTGGTTCCATGTAAGAACATCTCCTCAAGAATATCGAGCAGGGGAATGTAGCATTCTGCCGCCGCCTCGAACAGCCAGTGTTCTCCGTGCGGGTATTGTCCATGGTTAAGAGCGAGTGGTACATGTGCGTGGAGCACGAGACAGAATGTTCCGGTGTGTTCTTCAGTCAAGACTGTGCACTCCGCTTGCCGCGTGTTGTATACGCCACCACGTTAGCCTTGCGACGCTCTTGAAAGGAACCCTATGCTTGAAGTGAATAACTGTTCGGCAGCGGCGCTATCTGCTGTGCCGAGATCCTCCTCCTCAATATCTCTGAGGTTGGCGAGGCACATGGGGCAGGCGACTACATCCAAGTGAAACTGTGTGTACGATAGCCAGGGGTCTTCCAGGACTCCCAGGAGATAGGAACCCAACGTGCTGCGTTTGAGACAAGTCAGCCGCCTCTGGTGCCAGACCTTGGCAACGGTTGTTTCTGCGGCTTCCTCAGTCAGCCCGGCGGCGACTCCGCCCTCCGTTTCTGCTAGGTATTTTCTTAATTTCCCAATAGCCCGAAACTTGATTCCTGCTATCGTCTTCTGGTCGATGTCGAACAACTCGGCTACGTCCAAATTGCGTTTGCCCGCATAGAAAAGAAGCTCGATTATGCGCAGATCATCAAAAGCCTGGCGGTCGCGGTAATCGTGGATAAGTCGTTTCAATAGGTCTGCGAGCAGCCTCTTTTGCATGGCTGTGTCTTCAGCACGGGCGGCTACTCGCGAAGGCGTTTCGACTTCCTCAGGCGCCATTCGATCCCACCAGTCGTTATCGTTTGACTCCACCGTTAGGGCCGCCGTCTTTGCCGCTCTCAATCTATCAACCAGCTTATAGCGCACTATGGTAAACAGATACGTTTCGAGGGAACGGGAGCTGTCGTAGTTCGGCAATGACTGAAGGAAGCCGATGAATGTGTTCTGCACTATGTCTTCAGCATCGGCCAAACTGGCTGTCCGCGCACGAACAAAGGCAAGCAAGCGGCCGTTGAATCGTTCGATCAACTGCCGCCACGCGGTCTCACTGCCTCGGCGGATTTCCTCTACCAGGTAACTATCTGCGTTCTCTGGCTCCATTATCTCTGCTCAAAGCTGGCACACTGTGACCCTCGCATTCCGATCGTTGCCAGCGCTATGACAACGAGTGTGAGGATTTCCCGTCAGACGCATCAGTTATGATACACTCCACCGCTCGGCGCGACGACGGGACGCTTTGTAGGAAACTGTGTCAGACTGCCATAGCTTATCGGGCGGGAGGCCGTGTTGCCAATGCCGTATCCTGACGCGCTAGTGATATACAAACAGAGGGAATCGCTCCGATTGGATCAGACTGCCGGCTGTGGAACCAAAGAACAGGTTCTTAATGATTCCGCGCCTGCCGTAGGCCCCCATGACTACGATGCTTGGACTTTTCTCTTCGGCGACTTCCGAGATCACTTTGCTCGCCTGGCCTTGACGTCTTACCACATCCACCTCGAAGCCATAGCCCTGAATATACTTGCAGGCGGCTTCCAACTGGACATGCTCGTCTTCCTCGACACCTTCTCCTGCATGCAAGAGGGTGATCCTTGCGGCGTCCGGTGATAGAGAGGTGAGGTGAACGAACGCTTTCATGGCCCTTGCGGCCTGCAGGCTGCCGTCATATGCGATAACTGCATTGCGCGGACTGTCGTAGTGCTCGGGATAGGCGAGCACCGGGCACACACCAACTTCCATTAGATGCCGTAACGTATCTCCCGGTTCGTCCTGAGTCTCAAAGTGGAAGAACGTTCTCAAGCCGATCATTATAAGATCCGCGCAGCGAGCTTCATCCACAATGGCTTGGAATGGCACGGCATCATGATAAGCCAACTCGAAGGGGATCCCCGCTTTCGTGCACTTCTGCTCAAAGTCTCGCAGAAACGCGATGGCGTGCTCGTGCGCATCGCTGAGTTTCTGCTCCCTTGCTCGCCGGGCATATTCGTATGCCCCTATTCCTGCCCCCAGGGCGCTCGACTCGATTCCCGGTGTATCCACTACCGCTACCCCGATGACCGTACCTGCGAAGTTCTTGGCGTATTCACAGGCCCCGCTGATCGCCGTGGTTGCGTGCGTTGAACCGTCCAAGCCTACTACGACGCGTCGCGCCATGATCTGACCTCCGTGACAGAGTATTCTCAACAACGAGGCATCCTAACCGGCCGGATTGCCTAAGGGAAGCCATTTGCTGCCGCGCGAGCGAGACGATGATTATCAGTTGCCCGCCAAACAGGGGGTGATTTGAAAGGACAGTGCTGCGCATTCCTCATCCCACTGAATGAGGCAGCATTGCGGGTGTAGCAGACAGATGTCCTCACAGCACTCACGAATCTCGCATCCGGGGCTCGAATTATCAATGTTGCATGGTCCGGCGCCAGCACCGCAGGTGCTGACAATGTCTGGCCAGCACTCTCCGGTGGTTGAATCACAGAATTCACCAGCAGCGCAGTCGCGGTCATACTGGCACCCTGTGGAGGATTCAACACACTGCCCCGTTGCCGTATCGCACTCCTGCCCTGACGCGCAATCTGAATCTGCGCTGCAGTCGGCTTCATCAACAACACATTCACCGGTGCTTGTGTCGCATACACCTTCAGTGCAGTCAGAGTCGGACTGGCAGGTATTGCTCTCTGTCTCTGAGTCATCTGTGCCGGGAGAAGGCGTTGGTGTGTTCACAGGTCTGGGCGTACCGATGGGTCGGGGCGTCGGTGAACCGCTGTCCGACGACAGGCCATTTGATGTTGGCACGCTGATTGTGTCGCAGACAGCACCCAGGCACGCCGCCAAGGCCAAGGAGAACAGAAGCTGTCTACCCAGCCGCATTGATCTGTCTTTTGTCATCATTCGTATTGGTGTTCCTATAATACTGGTTCCAGACCATCTGCACTGGCATTGTCATTCCTGCCGCATCGTCTTCCATACTCGATGGATTGTAGCATGAGCCATGTGTCGCTCAATGGGGACTGGCCTGCAATCAGGTTGTGTCGATGCGATATGTAAGGCAATCGTCTCTTCTTGGCCTTGGCTGCGCTTCTCCACCACGCTCGGAGCTAGTCTGAATGCTCGTCCTGCTCGAGTTCGAAACCATCGAGGAGATCGTCCACGGTTTTGCGTTCGCTCTTAAGCTTTGTTATTGAGCCGGTGAGCTGATTGACGGCGATCATCTCCGTAACCCTGTCTATCTTACGTTTTTCGATAACGATTGGCCCCTTGAATTCTTTGTGAAAGAACGTCTCGCGGTCGCCGATGCGTATTGACACTTTGGGAAAAACACTATCGCCTACTTTGACCTTCGCCTCAGCCTCTGGGATTGCGGTACTGGAGATCTTGGCGTATGTGCTTTCGTCTTTCGAAACGCCGTCCTTGGCTTTATCTGCAACTTCAGAAACTCCTGCAATTGTTTTCTTCTGTTCATCTGTCAGCTTGAAGGAGTCGTTCTCGAGCTTCTTGAGGACGATGCGGATTCGTTTGACCAGCTCTTTGTTCTTCGCGATCCTTTGCCTGAGTACGGCCATTTCGCGTACAGTTTCGGGATCAACTCCGGCCACAATTCGAGTTGGAACATTGGCGCAGCTTCCCAGCGTCGCCACATCAATGGAGTTGGCTACGAATACGCAGCCTCCTATGATTTTCGCAGCCGGGCCGTAGATCGATCCACCCACACATACCTGAGAGTTCATGAGTTGCTTTGCCACTCTCAGGTCCCTGTAGGTAATGATATTCGCCTCAGAGGCGTGCTTTGTGCCAAGATCCCGGACTGCCGTCACGAGCCCCGCTCTTCGACCGACTATTCCCTGTTGAACGGTGATGTCCTCTGCTGCTGTCACGCGCGCTGCTTCGATCGATTTGCACACAGTGACGGACTTGCGAGATTTGACCTCGAATCGGTCGCAGATTCTTCCGCAGACGTACACATCTACTGATGAAGAGATATTGCCGCTTTCGAAGGCTACATCACCAGGCACATGTAGGACCGGCTCGATTCTCAGAAGGTGTTGGCTGTCACGCACGCGGCCATCGATGGTGGCAGTGACGGTGCATGGGTCCGCGCTGTCTCTGCGTACCGTTTCATCAAGTTCCAATGCCAAAGCTGTGCCCTTGGCTCTGATTCTCTCGCCTTTGACATCCCTTCCATCAACCGGTTGGATCGGTGATGTTACTTTCCCAAGAACATCCCCCGCCCGGACCGTTACGATCGAACTCATGTCATAGTAGCTGACGGTGCCTTCCTCATCCCACCCTTCTCTCTGTTGATTGAACCGTTCATCCCAAATCAACTTGCCGTCTTCGCCGTCTACGGGTGGAATACCCTCAGCAATCAGAAACGGAAACAGCTCGTTGTCGCCATTCTCCAGACGTTGAACGAGTTCGTGCACCCGCTCATTGACTGACTCGGTTGTATCGATTCCTGTCTTGGCCAGTAGGTCCCAGATTTCAGCAGCTGCTATGGGAGATTCGTCGTCCGTGGCGCGGGCCTTCATTACCGCGGTGAGCGCATGTTCGTCCAGTTCAATCGACAGGCCCTTGCTCTTGATCTCGGTTACGCTGCTCATGTGCTGGTTACCCGACTGATCGGTTCCTTGCAGACGTTGCCTCGTGTGTAGTCCCGTACAAAGCGAGCTATCCTGAAGCCAATGCATCGTCTAACGCACAAGCTCGCGTTGATTAAGGTCTTTAGTTACATATCGTTACCGATTTGCCAACAATTGATTTCAAACGCTCGGATAACTCGCCTCAAACAAACCACGAAAGATTGCCATGGTTATCGGTCGGTTCGCACAGAGATTTTCGTGCAGGAGTTGCGCGTGACCGATGCGCAGGATTGCCAGATGTGTGCCAAGAGGCCCTTCATCGGCAGGAGTCAAGTGTGGCGTTACACAGGCACTCGTTATCGGACGCCATTGTTACGCAAGAGCTTCCTCTTTGACACTGTACAGCTTAACAGGTTTATCTAGACCTCGCAGGGTTACTGTTTTCCAGTACGACATCGCAGCATCAGCCGAAGCTCGGCTCTCCACAGTGTCACTGACGAGGATCTCACCGCCTCTTGTTAATTCCTCTATTCTGGCCGCTATGTTCACTGTCGTGCCGACCACGGTGAAGTTGGATCGTTCTGCCGATCCAATGTGTCCGGCAGCCACCTCGCCAGTGTGGATGCCTATCCCGCACTCGAGTAGAGACTTGCTCTCTTGCCGTCGTTTGTTGTTTAGGCCTCTGAGTTTGCTCTTGATTGCCAACGCAGTTCGAACAGCTCGCAGGGCGTGATCCTTCTGTTCGAGGGGAACAGAGAATACGGCCATGATTTCGTCTCCCACAAACTTGTCGATGAAGCCATTATTCTCCAAGACAGCGTCAGCGATGGTGTTGAAGTACTCGTTCAAAAGCTCGGCTACCTTCTTGGGCGACATGTCAGTTGAAAGGGTGCTGAACCCACGCAGGTCGCAGAATAGAATCGATGCCTCACATTGCCTAGTTTCCATGACCTGTTCGGGGTTTCGCTTTAGCGTGTCGAGCACGCTTCTTGACACGTTTCGACTGAACAATGCTTCGATCTGGCGTGAACTTTCCAGCAGTCTCCTTGAATTCATGCTTGTTACAACAAGCTGTGCCGCGAATCCTGATGCCAGGGAGACGAATATGCAGAGCACGGGCGTTGGCAGCGGAAGAACGACATTGCGTGTGAACATCGCTAGAGAAAGGAGCACCCAGCCTGCACCAAACAGTGTCAGGAGGCCCAGTATATATGCCGCGAGCAGCATCGAACCACGCTTATATTCCCACCACCGGCGCTGATGCCATGCTAGAAAACCAGAAAGAAGAGTTAAACCGCCAACTAGAAGACTGGAACGTTGGTTTTCCATCCATTTCGTGTTTAGATGGCGATTGTCCAGCAGTTGAGCAACAACATTAGCGTGATAGTAAATCCCGGGACTCGTTGGCGGGCCTATCGGAAGGGCGAACTGGTCGGCTATCATTCTTGACTCGCCCAGGATAACTACTGTTCCTTCCAGCATATCATTGTCAAAGTTGCCAGCTACGACGTCCGCGTATTTCAGAGTCCTCCATCCGTCGCCTTTGGTCCCAACGTAGTCAATCGTTTCTGCTGATCGAATGAATCTGGTTCCGATTCGAGCGCCGATCTCATTGAACTCGATGGTCTCGACTTGCTCCTCCTCTAGTATACCGTAGAGAGCGAGTGACAAGGGGAAATGCGGTATAGTCGACAAAGTGCCGTCGGCGTTGACTACATCCAAATACAATTCCGGCGGGAGCCTTCGCAAGACACCGTCCTCATCTGGATAAACCGATATGCAACCTTCTGCAGGCGATGACTCCAAAAACGATTCGATGGGGCGATTGAGCTTGCCTTCCGTATGTGTTACGGCAAGCACAATGTTTGACTTGGATATGACATCAGCCAACGGTTGATCAAGGTCATCACTTGTTCGAGCGTCAAGCAGCACGTCGAGACCGACGGCCAAGGCGCCGGCCTCCATGATTCGATCTATGGCCAAGGGCAAGTGCTCGCGAATGTTGAACCTTCTGTCTTCCTCCCGTAATTGGCGCCGGCTCTCCTCATCAACTTCAACAATGACAATGTCTTGTCGCGGTAGCGCCTTGTCACGAGTTTGAAACCGCCAATCGAGAGCCAGGTGCTCCAGCCTTCTGGCCAACGAGTTATCAACAGTGATCATGCTGGCTAGGGCCAGAAACACTGGGGCGATTAACATCAACGCTCTCATGCATTTGCGGCTTATGGGGTGTCGCTTGGCATCGTCGCCAATTGGTATGTGAGAGACTTCGTTCATGGAAACTGAGCTAGAATCGCTTGTTCCTCTCGAATGTGTCGCAGTCCCTGTACACCGGCCGCCGGTGCGTCGAGCACAATTAGAACGTGTGCGTGTCTCAGAAGATTGGCCCCTGTTTTGCTTTTTCTCAACTTCTCCGCATCTTCCTTTGTGAGAATTACTCTGCTTTTCAGCTTACCCTCAGCCTTGATAGCCTTGACCATTACACGACGCCGACGCCTTGTCCCTGTCTGCCTTGGCTCCGGAGGCGTCGTAGGTTGCGGCGAAGTATGCTCTGGATCTGTTGGTTGATATGAGGCTGTCATTGCTTGAAAAGACATGTGTTGGCCATGGCCTCTGATGCCCGTCTGGCCGCATCGAGCCGTTTGGGTTTGGTCCAATTCAACATAGCGAGCCAGAGGACCATCGTGCGTGATAGTGTCGGAAACCGTGGTAATATCATAGAGCACTTCACCATCTTCGTTGGCAATTGAGGGAAATAAGCATGGCCGAAGAGCGATTCCGCGGGCGTCGATTACCAGGTCGATGTCTGATATGTCGTCGGGATCAGCGGACAGGGGAAGGTGCTTGGAGTGTCGTTTGGATACCAAGTGCCGCTCTGTCGAAGACAGCACTTGGGATACTCCTTTGGCTCCCCAGAGCGGAACGCGCATTGTGACGTGGTACTCCGGAGGCCTGCGCTCCGGGAACCATTTCTCGTCGATCAACTTATGCCCCTTGATTCGACCCTTGATAAGACGTCGCCCATTGCGTAAGTCGCCTGCCCGATTGCTGGCATTTACGTTTATCCCAAGGGATAATGCTAAAGCGTTGGCGGCCGCATCCAACTCCGCCGCTCGCCGCGCCATTAGCTGATGCTGATCAGTGATTCCCTCCGCAATCCCTTTTCCATTCGCCAGGATCACCCCATCTGTCCAATTGACTCGGCCCTCCGCAAGATGCTCCAGACACGGTCGGAACTCATCACTGCTCTCGGTTATAGGGAGGGTTTCTTGGCCCACGAGCTTCTGGGATGGTAGACACAGCGACATCAAACCAAGAGCAACCGCCAATGTAAAGCGAATCGACATCATGTTTGCCCTTTCTACAGCGCTGCAAGTCCAAGCGAAGCGTCAAACGCCGAGAATCTATCGGAGCCGGGGTCCAGACGCTACATTTGATTGAGCTTGCTCCAGATTGTGAATTATCCAACCGCAACACTTGCGTCTCTTCTCTCCACGTTCTGCTGGATTCTAACGCTGCAAGCGCCACGTGTATAGCATTGGCGCACTTGTGCCACCGGTGTTCTGGTTTATGTGTGGCTGCTATAGTGTTGTAAGTCTAAGCTTAACGTTAAACACCCGGAATCTACCGGAGACAACTGGCGTTCAGCCGCTCCACTGGGATAGAGCATGCTCTAGCCCCCACTTACGGTTCAAGGGAGCATCTTAGGACTATTGCCCGCCGAAGTCGCTCCAAGTATTCCGATCTGGGAATCTCGATACACTTGAACTGTCGAAGGTGGTCCGTTGTGTATTGAGTGTCCAACAAGACGAAGCCACGCTGTATCATTCTTTCTACCAAGTAGACCAGCGCCACTTTGGATGCGTTTGTGACAGTGTGGAACATGCTTTCACCAAAGAAGGCTCCACCAAGCGCAACTCCATACAATCCGCCCGCCAGCTTTCCGTTCTGCCATGCCTCAACCGAATGGGCGAACCCCTCCCTGTGCAGCGAGACATAGGCGTCGCGAATTTCTTGGCTTATCCACGTGCCTTCTTCCCTGTCGGCGCAGCTATCGATTACTGCTTCAAAATCTATATTGACCGTCAGGTTGAACCGGTTTTGGCGACATACTTGCCTGAGAGTACGAGGAACGTGAAAACGGTCTAGATCAAGTATGGCTCGAGGGTCTGGAGCGAACCAGTACACGTCACCACTGTCATCCGCCATTGGAAAAATACCATTGCCGTAAGCATGTAGCAGCAGAGTTGGTGTGAGTTTCAGAGCCATCACTCGCTTCTTGAGGGAAACAGGTCTAGCAGGTCGACAATCTCCGTGATGTCGTAGTCGGCCTTCGGCCCAGGGAGCATCTGTTTACCGGGGGGGGTACGCAATATGGACATCATTCCGATGCGACGTGCACCTTTGACATCGATTCTCGGCTTGTCTCCCACATACGCTGCTCGCGATGCCGGTACGCCCAGTTTTCTCATCGCCTCCCGGAATATGCGCGGATGCGGCTTGGGAACGCCAACAACACATGAATAGACGCGAATCGGCAGGTATTCAAGCAGGCCCTCGCATCGCAGGTGATCGTCAAGACCCGGGGGAGGGGCAACCGTGTTTGAGATTACACCCAGGCAATAACCTCGCCTAGTCAACTCTGCCAGGGTCTTCGCCGTTTGTTTGTGGGCGTGAGCGATTGTCTTCGTCGGCTCGTAAATGCGTTGTGAGAGCCTTTCTAATTGCTCTGCATCTAGCTTAATACCGAGTTGCCCATGCGTAACTCGAAGTTGTTTCAGTGGGTCAAGTTCTCCCCGGCGTAGCCGCGACCAGAGATAAGATGCTAACAAACGATGGAGAAGCTTGCGTCGATATGTCGAAAAGCGAGGCAGACGGTGTCCTTCTGCTGCAAGATCATTGTGTGCGTTCCGCAACCCCGCCGAAAGCTCCTTGAGCGTTTCTGGCTGCTGCAAATCGAAAAGAGTACCTCCGATGTCAAAAACAATGGCCTCGATTTCACTGGTGTTGGCCATGATCGTTCGTGCTCGTGCATCCAATACTTAAGTTCTCAAGGCCCTACGGGAAAGTAGGTGCACCAAGGATTGCTGGCTAGTATTCCTGTCATTAAGCGCGGTTGCGGTACAGGTTGCGATCCACTACTTCGGCCATTGCCTTGGTGTTTAAACCTCCTCCCAGAAAAGCATTGATGGCTTTGATCTTGTCCGCGGCTTCCGCAAGCATGAGGTTATAATTGACGTAGAAAGTCTGAAAACACTTATGCTGCCTCAGATAGTCGACAACGTGCTCAATGTGCAGCAGAAACATGTTCTTCATTTCGGCATCAGAGATTTCCGGCTTGTATGTGCCGCGACGAATTAACATCTTCTTCTGCGATGCCAGGATTTCATCGATATTGCGGCGTATGAAGATCACCTTGTAGGTGAAATCCGTGTCCGTCGGCAGATCCAGCAGAAGCTGCGAAATGATCTTCACAACTTTGCCCCCTGCATTCTTCATCCAGCTGTCGTCTTCCTTTGTCTTCTTGACGGCCTCTAGCTCGAAGTACCCTTTGGGATTATCTTCATCAGCCTCACGAATCCCATCAGCCAGCACCTGGACGCCACCGGCCTCGATCATGCTCATCAGCATCGATGTTCCTGAACGCGGTAGCCCCGACACTATCACAATCTCATTGTTAGCCGGCATGTTAATCTTGCCTCCAAACGTATTGGTCCCGACTGCGGTTCGATCAGTCGGAGCCAGTGGTCATTACCTCAATAGCTAAAGGTAGAACCTGTTTCGTTGCATCGTCCACGGAACATGCCAACGTCACTCCGGCAGCTTCTCCGTGTCCGCCACCCCCGAAGCTTCTGGCAAGCTCCAGTACTTGAGTGCCCTGTTCTCCACGAAAGTTGATTCTCGTTCTTCCTTTGACAGCTTCGGTGAACAAGATTGCCAGCCTGATACCGTCCATCGATCGGGGAATGGATACTTGGTTGTCAATGTCTCCCGGGCCACACCCGGTACCTTGGATCTCCTCGAACGACGCAGTGCTGTACGCAATCCTCCCGTCACCGGTGGTGCGGGTATTATCGTATAATAAACGAGTAAGCAGGAACTCCTCCGGTCGCTGCGATCGAACGATCTGCTCGCAAAGTCGGCCCACTCGAGCGCCGAGGTCAACAAGCTCACCCGCGATTCGTAGAGTGTCCCCACTGGTCGATGACACTGAAAAACCAACAGTGTCAGTATAAATGCCCGCATACAGCAACGAAGCCGTTATCGGATCCACGGGAAAACCGGCCTCGTGGATTACTGAAAACACCAATTCGCTTGTGCTTGCTGCGTTTTCAACTACCCACTTCGTATCTCCAAAGAGAGTGTTGGAGATATGGTGGTCTATGTTGACTATGGGGCGTGAACCCGCCCAGTCGTCTGGCAACCCTTCGGGCACATTGCATCGCCGCAAATCGGCGGTGTCCAGCACCGTGAAACCGTCGGCCGATGTAAAATCCTCTACGGTTGCCAGCTTCGCCCCGGCCCATTCGGTCATGAACGAGAGCTTGCTGGAGAGGGAATCGTCGCGTAATGCAATGACGGTTTCAGTATTTGTGTTACCCGACCATGCACGAGCAATGGCCAACATTGAACCCAAGCAATCGGCGTCCGGGTTCACATGTCCTACGCATACCATGCGACTCATGCCGCTCAAAGACTGTATCAACCGAGCGGGCGGTGTGTGGGTCAGGTACCTCATCGCTATCTGCAGACCTTATTCGCCGTTCCGCGTGTTGACATCAAAAGGCCGCTTTATACACGTTGCTGCTATTTCTTCATCGCGGCCATTAGTACTTGGGCAACCTCTGGACGGGTGAATTCCACCGGAGGGCACTCACCGGCCGATAGCATTTCGCGGACTTTTGTGCCCGAAAGAAAGATCTGATCGCCCTCGATCTTCGGGAAGGTTTTGCCTGATACCATGCCACCCGCCTGCTTGGACCATGCCGCATGCTCGAATTTGAGTGGAGTAATTTCCAGCGAACCGGACTCAAGCTCGTCGAATATCTCTTGCGCGTCGTAGGTGCCGTAATAACTCCCCACTCCAGCATGATCTCGACCGACGATGAAGTGGCTACATCCATAGTTCTGCCGCAAGATGGCATGGAGAATCGCTTCTCGCGGGCCACCGTACCGCATTGCTGCGGGAAGAACGGTCAACATGGTATGGTCCGGATGGTAGTATTTCTCGATCAATACTTCGTAGCACTTCATACGGACATCTGCTGGAATGTCGCCAGGTTGAGTTTGACCGACCAGTGGGTGGATCAATAGCCCGTCACAGATTTCCTGCGCGCACTTTGTCAAATACTCATGGGCTCTGTGAATCGGGTTGCGTGTTTGAAACGCCACAACTGTCTTCCAACCTCGTTTGGCAAACTCCGCACGGGTTGCCGCTGGCGGTAAATCATAGCTGGGAAACTCGACGTCGTGACGATGGTGAACCACGTCGATCGGGCCAGCGAGGCACACATCGCCCTCACTCATCAACACCTTAACTCCTGGGTGAGCCTCCTCCTCCGTCTTAAAAACGGTCGCAGCCTGCTTCTTCTTGTCGTGAGCGTACTTCTCTTCAACCGTTAGATAGCCGAGCAGTCGTGATTGCTCGTCCTCCAATCGGACAGTATCACCAATGGAGATGGATTCGCCGATACTCTTGGACACCGCGCAGGTAATAGGAATTGGCCAAACCGTACCATCTACCAGCTGCATCTTGTCACAAACGCTGTGGTAATCCGCCTCCCCCATGAATCCCGTCAGTGGGCTCATCGCCCCCACGGCGATCATTTCCAGATCGCACTGCTGCCGATCTGTGAGTTGAATTGTTGCTGCTGCACTTCGGCCATCAGCCGACGCGTTGATTCTGTTGACCAGGGTGCCGCCGTGCGGCTTGATGATATGAGTACTCATAGCCTATGCTCACCTTTCCGTTCTTGCAGGGTAGTGGTTTGCACGCTGCGCTGACATTCATCACAGGGCAGCTGGCTAGCATAGAGCACCGTTGCATTGAATTCAACCTGAGCAGAAGGCCCCAGGAATTGCAGTGCCGCCGCCGGGAGAACCACCGCCTTGCGCTCGTCGCGCTTACCATGCCGCCCATGGCTCTGCGAGTGGGGTTAGCTCTCTGACTCCGGCACTTGCGAAGGCGCGGCTACTTCTTCACCCTCGACAGGCTTTGCCTCAAGCTTCTCCGGCTTATTATCCACCTTCTTCTCTGACTTCTTCTCCGGCTTCTTCTTTGGCGGCGCCTTCAGCGGAGCCAGCACCATGGTCATGCGACGTCCCTCAAACTTCGGATGACGTTCGATTTTCGTGTGCTCTTGGAAACGCGCCACGATCTCGGTCATAGTCTCAAATGCTAGATCGCGATGTTGACGTTCACGCCCGCGGAACAGCATAGTGAATTGCACCTTGTGACCCTGCTCTAGAAACTTTGAGGCTCGCTTCAGCTTGATCTCTCGATCGTTGTCGTCCGTCTTTGGGCGAAGGCGGACCTCCTTGAGCAAGATCTCGTGACTCTGCTGCTGTTTTTGCCTCTTCTTGAGATTGTACTTGTGCTTGCCATAATCCATTATACGGCAAACAGGGGGACGTTCTTGCGGTGCTATTTCCACGAGATCAAGCCCCAGTTCTCGTGTAAGCCGTAATGCCTCAGCGGTTTCAACGACGCCGCGCTGCTCATTGTTATGATCAATCAAGCGAATCGGTGTGATCCTGATTTGATCATTTAGTCGAGGTGCCTTTGCGATGATTGTTCCTTTCCAGTTTCCAAGATAACCTTATCAACTCAGGTTCTTGTCCCTTTCTTAGATAAGAGACCTGCTCAAGCCGAACCTGATTCCATGTTCTCCACTGGTTGCTTCTTGCCTTTTGTCTGGATCTCGTACAGCGACCATTCAATGAACTTGTCCAATGTGTACGAGCCCATGTTGGCACCGTTGCGGTCGTTTACATTGACCGTGCCGTCCTCGGCTTCGTTTTCTCCCACAACCAGAATATACGGTATCTTCAGAGCGCGCAGGCGGTGCTTCTTTGGACCGATTTTTTCGCTGCTTACGTCCAACTGCACTCTCAATCCACATCCTAGCAGCTGCTCATAAACGCGTCGGCCATACTCTTCACTTTTTTCGCTCACGGTCGCGACGGCAACCTGTATCGGAGCTAGCCATAAGGGAAAAGCGCCCGCAAAGTGCTCGATTAGTATACCCACAAATCGCTCAAGACTACCCAGCGGCGCCCTGTGGATCATTACCGGCCGATGGTCACGATTGTCCGTTCCCACGTAACTAATGTCAAAACGCTCCGGGAGGTTGTAGTCAACCTGTACGGTGCCCAACTGCCATTCACGGCCAATGCAGTCTTTCACGACGAAATCTATCTTGGGGCCGTAGAAAGCCGCCTCGCCTGCTTCTTCTGTTGCGCTTATACCCAATTCGCGGACTATCTTGCGAATGTCGTCCTCTGCGCGATCCCAGGCATCCGCTGCGCCAGTATACTTGTCCGATTCCGGATCGCGCAAGCCTATGCGCACTCGATAGTCCTCGAATTCAAGCGTGGACAAAACGTGCTGAGTCAGCTTCACTGCCTTCTTCAACTCGTCGCCGATCTGATCGGGTGTACAGAAGATATGGGCATCGTCTTGAGTGAAGCCACGAACGCGGACCATGCCGCCGAGTTCCCCTGATTGCTCGTACCGATACACTGTTCCAAACTCAGCCAACCGGACAGGTAAATCGCGATAGCTGCGCGGGGCTGCTTTGTATATGTGGATATGGTGAGGGCAGTTCATCGGCTTGAGCAGGTAACCCTCTTCCTTTGAAAGCTCCACGTCGACTGCCGAGATCATCGACTGCAGGTCACTACTAGTATCGAGTTCTCCAAAATCGCCGAATACTTCCAGGAGGGTCGCTGCGTACCTGCGGGCTTTATCGAACTCCTCGTTCTGCCGCTCACCGATTGCTTCGTCTGCTCTCTTCAGAAGGTTACGAAGGCAGGAGAGCGATCGGCCGCGGTCAGTCTCGTATAGAGGAGGAAACTGCGAGTCCTCATAGTAGGGGTAGTGTCCACTGGTGCGATAAAGGTCGAGCCGCCCAATATTCGGCGTGAAGACAGGCTTGTAGCCCCCCAAGATCAGCTCCGCCTTGATGAAATTCTCCAACATGGACCGAACAATGGCGCCGTTTGGCTCCCATAGAACAAGTCCGCTGCCCACCTCCGGATTTAGCGTAAAAAGGTCGAGCTCCTTGCCCAGCAAACGATGATCGCGCTTCTTCGCCTCCTCCAGTTGATGCATGTAATTGGTCAGAGACTTCTTCTTGAAAAAGGCAGTGCCGTATATGCGCTGCAATTGCTGATCGTTAACATCTCCGCGATAGTAGGACCCACTCACCTGGCGAATCTTGAATGCCTTAATCACGCCAGTGGAGGGAACATGGGGGCCGCGGCATAGATCCTCGAAATGGCAGGTCGGATCATCTCCCGTCACATAGAAACTTAGCACATCCCCTTCGGCTCGTTCCGCATTGTCAAGCTTGAAGCGGTTACCCTCACGTTCCAGTTTGGGCATCGCTTCCGATCGAGGCGTTTCGTATCGCCGGAATGGCCTGTCCTCCTTGACAATCTGAGCCATTACCTCCTCGATCTTCTCGAAGTCACTCGGCGTTATGTTGTGACTTGAATCGAGGTCGTAATAGAAACCGTCAGCCAGCGCTGGCCCGTATGCAAGCTTCGTGTCCGGAAACAGCCTGCAGATTGCCTCGGCCATAACGTGAGCGGCGCTGTGTCTCAACACCGTCAGACTATCTGCGCTCTCATCTGTCGCAGTCAGTATTTCCAGCTGGCAGTCACCAGGGAGAGGAACGTGTACGTCTATAAGCTCTCGATGGCCATCAATCGTAATCGCTCCACCAATCGCCGCTCTTGCCAATCCGGCGCCGATCTCCAACGCCACATCGCGCACACCAGACCCGTCAGCAACAGTGAGTTCCTTACCATCAGGCAAAATGACTTTCAGCGTTCTGCTCCCAGGTTAACGGACAGTAAAACAAAAAAAGGCACAGAGCAGTGTCAAGGACAACGCAAAGCCCATCGCTCAGATCATCAGACCTGGTCGATACGTTTGAGCTAGCATGTGTGTCCTGTTAACAAGCCCTGAGCCGCCTAACAAGCCAAAGGTCCATTACTCAAACCGCACGATCAACACCGAATCGGAGGAGCACGCACCAATAACTTCTTCCCGTCGTCACCGGCAGATAGCTCCCCTGGCCCGGGTTTGACGCGCTGCGTGATCATACCATATCGGCCGTTTCGGTCAAGATTCTTACCTGCCGCGACCGACAACTTCACCAGCTTCCGGACCCACCGCCCCCGTTTGGGCTGATTGCCCGGCATCAGACCACTGCCGCTCCCACCGTACATCGACGCCCGCTGCCGGGTGAACTGTCCAACCCCGTCTATCCTGTAATGCCCAGCAGCCCGGATAGCATCACGTTCACCACGCTCAGGATTATCGTCGAAATGAAGTTGGCCAGAGTCGCCAGGAAGGATTGGCTCGTAAGAAACCCATCCACATCAACGCTCGCCACCATCGCTCCCGCGGCGGCCACCATCGGCATTACTGATGTGATTGTCGTCATGTGTGTCTCCTGCAGGACTATGTGTATATGCTTTACGTTTCGTCCTAATACTAACAGAGCCCACTGTCTCGCCAAGAGCTGTTCTTCCAAAGACAACTTCGACTTTCCTGAGCAGTGGAACACGTATTCTTCCATCTTCTCCGAACCTCAACGCCCGGAGGGACGTGCTCACCCTCAAGCCCCATACGGTGCCTACTCAATCCCGTAAATCGAGCCAAACTTGTCAGTGCAGTAGTCGAGGAACGGTTGGATTGCCAAGGGCTTGCCGGTCGCTTGCTTGCACAGCTCATCCGCAGAGTATCGGCGGCCGTGCGAGTGTACGTGGGTGCGCAACCAATCAAGCAGTGTGCTCATATTACCCGCAGCGATCTGTCGATTAAGACCACCCAAGTCCTCATCTGCTTTGGCAAATAACTGTGCGGCATACAGATTGCCCAACGCGTATGTTGGGAAATACCCAAATATCCCCATCGCCCAATGGATATCCTGAAGGCAGCCCTGCACATTGTTCGGCGGACGCAACCCTACAAGGTTCTCCATCTTCTCGTTCCAGGCACTAGGCACATCCGCAATGTCTAGCAAGCCATTGAAAAGGTCTCGCTCCACCTCAAAACGCACTATTATGTGCAAGTTGTACGTAACTTCGTCGGCCTCTACGCGGATCAGCGACGGAGCGACTGTATTCACTGCTGCGTAGAAACCAGCCTCCGACACATCCCTGAGAGTGTCCGGGAAAGTACTCTGCACCAACGGATAGTACTTGGACCAGAACGCTGGCGACCTGCCGACCATATTCTCCCACATTCTTGACTGCGATTCGTGGATGCCTAGTGAACAGAACGTGCCCATAGGTGTAAACGCATGCTCCTGAGCCAGTCCCATCTCGTATAAGGCATGCCCCGTTTCGTGCATCGCTCCGAAGAAAGCGGCCGGAAAGAAATACTCGTCGTAACGTGTAGTGAATCGCACGTCATTCGGTCCCATACTCGTACAGAAGGGATGCGCTGAAACATCAATCCGGCCTCGCTCAAACGAGAAACCCATCTCCTCTGCAATCCTGCGCACCAGCTTTCTCTGGGCTTCAATCGGATAGTGCCTCTTGAGAATGCCTGAATCCGGCCTATTTGTGGAATTGCCAATAGACTTCACCAGGGGGACAAGGCGGTCTCGCAACTCGGAAAACAGCTCCGCTACGCGCGCTGTTGATGCACCCGGCTCGTATTCATCAACCAAAGCATCGTACGGCTCAGTTTCATAACCAATTGCCTCTGCCTGCTGCTTCTTGAGCTCCACGAGCTTCGCAAACAATGGGGCGAACAGGTCGAAGTTGTCCTCTTGACGCGCCTTCACCCATGCATCCTTCGCTAATGAGGACGTCTTGGCGATTTCCTTGACCAGCGTGATTGGAATGTTCACCGCGCGCTTGTACAAACGAGCAGTCTCCCGAATGTTGGTCATGCGAACGCAGTCACTTGAGTCCGCATTCGACAGCTGCCCGAGAAGATCTCCCATTTCTCGACTTGTTCGCCGGTCGTGAGCCAGCGCAGCTACCAACGCCAGTTCCTCTGACCTACATTCGACGCCCTGACGCGGCATGAAAGTGTCCTGATCCCATTCCAATAGGGCATTGATCGCATCCAGCTTGCCGATGTCTTTTATGCGTTCTAGCAGAATGACATAGGGGTCGAGCATGACTTCGATCTCCATCTATTCAGTGCACTGAGTTTGCGATTCACCATTTCGCACTTGAGGCGTAAGCTACCGTTAACTCCATACGCTGGCCACCCTGTCTCGGGTCAAGGCGACTACTGACAGACAATTCTATCACCTTCACCGCCTTTAGCGCTGTAAGTCTCAGCGTAGCGTCAAAGCCCCGGAATCCATCAGAGAAAACAGGTGTTCAGCCACAACACTTGGATAGAGCTTGCTCAAGGCCCTCGCTTTTCGCATGGGCGACAGAGACAACCTGCCTAGCCATAGTATCTACGCGGGGAGCGGCAGCACGCACTATAGCGCTGTAAGTCCAAGCGTAGCATCAAACACTCGGAATCTGCCGAAGAAAACAGGCGTTCAGCCGCTACACTTGGATAGAGCTTGCTCTAGGCTAGTTTAGCGAAGGACAGTTGATTACGAACCAAGCCACGTTGTTTGCTGGATCACTGCCTGTAACTCCAACGGGGCAGGGCTGCGTTCTTGCCGAGTCTTGTCGATATTGGGGAAGCCATAGATCGGAGCAATCCTCCGTGGCTCCACAGTTCGGACAAACATAACGGCAATGGTAATGCTCTCGCGGCCATCCGCAAAACATGCATGCGCCAGGAGTACCCATTACATCTTCGTTCATCGTTTCTTGTCCATGCACTGTGTATTCGCACCCGACGTGATGATTCTCACGCTTCTGCCACTACTGTTCAATACTTATTCTGCTTTTTTTCCAGTTACTATTGGAAGAGCTCTGATCGCACATCGCAATTAGTGACGCTATGTGTCGCTGTCTGTTTGTTCATTCTCTTCGAATCTGGGAAAGCCTATTCAATAGCAGTAGGGGACAAGCCAACTGTTTCCGCCGCTTGGCTTTGACAGTTTCTTACTCCGCTACAGATAACCTCCCACTAAGTTCCCCCGTCGCTACGAATAGTGTTGTGGAAAATCACAGGCTTGTGTGTGTATATAAGTGCTTGTGAAATATGCGATTAGGTGCTCTGTGTGCGGCGAGGCTCTCGTTTTCTGGCCGCAACTGGCCCGCCATCATTAGTGTGAGCTGGCGAAATGCCGTCACGATCTACGCACCCTCCCGGCACCAGCCAGCCGCTCGTACAATTGCTCTAGTTGTACAACCATTCGCTCGTGACTGAACTCACCAAGACATTTTGTTCGAGCTCGCTTGCCCAGCTTGATCCTTAGCTCCTTGTTGTTGGCCAACAGGGAGATATGTGCACTCAACGCCATGAAATCGCCCACCGGTGCCAACTTACCGGTCTCCCCATCCAACACAACTTCGGGAGCTCCATCGTTGTCAAAACTCACTGCCGGAACTTCACTCAAAGCCGCCTGAACGATTGCCCGCGCCAACCCCTCCCATAGCGATGCATGCACTAGCACGTCGAAACCGCACAAAATCGCCGGTATTTCTGTAGGATGTACCAAGCCCGTTAGGTGCACCCGGTCACGCAATCCCATTCGCTCCAGCTCTCTGATGTACTCGTCTCTCTGAGGACCATCCCCTACCCAGACAAACCGGGCATCCGGACAAGCGGCCGCCACTCCGGGCATTGCCGAGATGATCTCCTTGTAGCCCTTATTATGAAAAAGCCTAGCTACAGTCCCAATGACCACAGCCTCTTCGTCTATTCCCCAACTTCTCCGAACTCGGATACGCTCCTCTTCGCACGGACGAAAAAGATCCGTCTCCATGCCCGACCGGATCGTGCAAAACTTGGACGCGTTGGCAATTCCCGCCTCCACCGCCTGGCCGGTCATGGCGTCGGCAACCGAGACAAACGCGTCCGTCCAATGGGCCGCTCTTCGTTCGAGCTCTCGGTATAGCCAACGACTCATACGGCCCTGTGTGCGATTGAAGCTCATGCCGTGGATAGTGTGGACAACTGCCGGCACCCCAGCTCGATACGCCGCATATCGACCAATGATGCCCGCTTTGCTGCTGTGAGTGTGAACTATGTCAAAACCACCGCGTTTGAAAATGCTCGTCAACTCCCTCACGCAGCGCACTTCGCTCAGAGGATGGATATTCCGCAAAAGCGAATCGACTCTCACTACGTCTCCGCATGTCCGCTCCGCTCTGGGCCACAAAGAACCCTCTGGCCCCGTCTCCGGACCAGCAATCAATACAACCTCATGACCCCGCGCCATCAACCCTTCGCAACTCAGAATAGTGTTCTCCTGAGCCCCGCCTATGATCAGCCTGGTTATTACGTGGGCAATCCTCATTGACCTGATATCTCTGCGCGACCAACGCTACCGCCTGCATTCGACCCCGGCGTCGAGCCCGACAACCATTCGATAGGCCGCAACAACTCCTTTGGGTATTCGACCCACTCCAAAGTCAATCCGCACGCAGGTGCGGTTGGACCTGCGTTGCGCCTGTCCCTGCTGGCCAGAATGTCTCGCAGCCGCTCCGGCTCCCAATGACCGCGGCCAATCTCAATCAACGTTCCTACCATGTTGCGGACTTGGTTGTAGAGAAAACCCCTACCATGTACAGCAACTCGAACTTCATCCAAATGTCTGTGTATATCGCAACGCAGTACCGTACGTACCATACTCTCTCGTACGCAGCCAGCCCCAGCCATCGCTGAGTAGTCCATCGTGCCGATGAAATGGACTGCTCCTTGCCTCATTTGCTCAATATCCAAATCAGTCCAGCAGTGATAACAGTACCGCTGCTGTTGAAGGCACACAGGACGTCTTCGCCGATTGTAGATGCGGTACTCGTACAACTTGGAACTGGCCGACGCAGATGCTACGAAATCCGGATGAACCTCATGCGCATCCAGAATGCAGACATCATTACCAACCCGTGAGCCGATTGCCCGTCGTATGTTATCTGTTGGTATGGTGCTCGTTGTTTTGAAATTCGCCACCTGCCCGCGCGCATGTACGCCGGCGTCCGTTCGCCCACTACCCTTTATCGACAAAGGATGCCGAATTACCCGCCGAGCCACATCCTCGATCTCGCCTTGCACCGTGCGCAGACCGGGCTGATGCTGCCACCCGTGAAACTCGGTGCCGTCGTATGCGATGAGGAGTTTGATATTACGCTCCATGACTGCAGATGGTAGTAATCTGCCGTCGGAGCATCAAGCTGGATACCCCTGCTTCGTCAGGCGGCCAACTCCTCAGCCAGCGCCGAGCCATAACGCTGCCGCAAACGAGTCAGGATGTCCTTGTGGATTTGACTGACACGGGATTCTGATAGGTTCAAGATCGAACCGATCTCCGCCATCGTCAGACCTTCATGGTAGTAGAGGACCAGAATGAGACGCTCCTCGCGAGCCAAACCTTTGCTTATATGCTCGGTCAGCATCTCTCGAGTGATTGGGTTTGCGGGGTCCGTATTGCCTGTATCACGCACGTCCCAACTACGCGAGGAACCATGGCCATGAGCGTTCTCTTCCGACTCCATGGCGCTGAAGTGAACCTCCTTGCCCAGTTGAGAAAGACGGCATAAATCCTCGTATCGCCCGACCGGAATGTTCATCCGATTGGCAATCTCCAAGGCTGTCGGAGGGCGCCCATTCTCCGTGTCCAGCATCTCCTTTACGCGCATTCGTCTCTTCTCAAACGTGCGCACCGTACGACTTTGTGGGTCCAGGCTGCGCAGCCAGTCCATCACTGCGCCGGATATGCGCTGCTGACAGAACGTCTCAAACTTCGCTTTGTGCTTGGGATCGTAGGCCTCAACTGCCTCAATCAAACCGTCAAACGCAGCGCTGCAGATCTCATCATACGTAATCTGAGCGGGCAGCCGGCGCGACAAACGCGCTGCGTGGGCCTGCACCAGATCCGCATAATGCACAACCAGCGCATTCCGATCTTCGTTTTGCTTTGTTTTAAGGTATCTTCTCCAGGTTTTTTCGACCGGCGATTGCGAACGAGCCTTCCGCGGCATGGAAAGAGTCCTCTCAAGACTGTGGGTCTAAGTGTTAGGTGGCATCTGCTCCTTAATCGGCAGCGATAGCAATGATGCCGAGCAACTCCGCACTGCAGAGTCTGCATAAATCAATTCGGTTGTTGCATGGCCTCGCTTTAGAAGGTTCTTTCCCAATGAATTCCACCGCGCCTCTCTATACAACACTACGCAGAATTACCTATAACCACCATCATTCTTGCTCCGCAGCCACCTGAGAGAACATGCCATCGACACTTGAAGTTCCTCAGCCTCACCAACATCCGTCTCTGCTGGGACACGGAGCAAAGTATTACCGGACCTTCACGCCCCAAGTGTGTTTCCTCCATGAGTAGCCTCGCACAATGAAGGTGTACCTTAACGCTGCAAGTCGAATCGTAGCGTCAAACACCCGGAGTCGACCGGAGAAAACAGGCGTTCAGCCGCTACACTTGGATAGAGCTTGCTTTAGGCTTCACAGGCTATCGGTGAAAACAGCTTGGTTGATCTTTCCTTGCCCGCCACCAAACTCCCGAGGTTGACATGCTCTCCAGGACGATTAGATTACGGCACTCGCCATTGGGTCCGTAGGCTTGACCTCTGGACCAGTGTGAGGTTGCTCGTGTACAATCCGAGGTCAAGACCTCGGTTCTTGCTAGGGCTCATAGCTCAGTTGGCAGAGCGCGTCGCTGATAACGACGAGGTCCCAGGTTCAAGTCCTGGTGGGCCCATTGCTGGTGCGGAAAGGTTTAACATGGATATGAGAATCATCATCGCTGCCGTCGCCTGCGCCGCGATACTCATTATCCTGGCCAGAAAAGGTGGCGGCTGAGGCCCAAACAGAAACTGCTGAGCGTGCCTCAGCTAAGTTCCTTCTCCTGAGCTCCGCTTTGATAAACGCTCAGGAACCACCCACTCGGCTAGTGTGCAGGGGCCGTAGCTCAATGGGAGAGCACCGCGTTTGCAACGCGGGGGTTGTCGGTTCGAGTCCGATCGGCTCCATTCTCTTCACCTATCCCTATAGCGTTGTAACTCCAACCGTAGCGCTAAACACCCGGAATCTCCGTAAATCGCTCCACGTGACCCTATCACCTACTGGTACTGAATGTGCGAATTAGGTTGGTTATAGGCTCTAGGTTAGGTGGATAAATAAAAAATGGTAAAGCAGTTAAAAATAGTGGACTTGTGTGAACTGGAGTCATAAACTTTTAGTTGGCCAGTGGCGTTAATCGCATGCCTCCCACTCCATCCGGCCCGATGATCAGAGGTGTGTGCTACTGGCCTTCCCTTTACTAAGCCGGTCCCTGGAAGTTATCTGCTTCCAGGGGCCCTTTTTCTTGCCTCTACCATGCCTTACAACTGACGACTACCCACCAATTGCTTCAACAGCATGGCTTGAGCCTGTCTCACATCCTGCTAGCATCATCGACTGTCGTTGATCGTGTCCCTCAGCAACCTCGTATGCGCTGACTTACGGCTGAGGATGGCCCTACATACGCCCTCCGCGCTGCGCCGGAGCGTTAATTGTCGGAGCTTCGCGCCCAACCATGCAAGCGCGCCGACGAAGACTGGGATTCAGACTCTGCACTCACAAATCGCTCAAGGAGAGCATGGCAAATGAAAACCGTTGTTATCATCAACAGTGAGCGAATGGGCGATGGAGATCCCGTTCTTGGTGCCAGAATCCTCCAGACCTTCTTCAACAAGGGACTCGCAGTGAAGGGGCTGGATGCGATCATCTTCTACAATGCAGCAGTGAAGCTTCTGGCTGAAGGATCTGAGTACTTGCCCGCCCTCGCAGCATTGCAGGACAATGGCATAGAGATTGTCGCCTGCGGTACCTGCATCGATCACTTTAACCTGCGAGATAAAATCAGAGTGGGGGAGATAGGTTCGATGGATGGGATTATTTCGACCATAAACGATGCCGCTAAGGCCATCACGCTTTGATGACCACCCGGCCTCTGGCCTCAGGTGGACAACGTGCTGGCCGATAGCGGCATTCCTGTCAAAGCCTCTTCCAAGTCAAGCCCAAGATGATGCGCCTTCAGTTGCTGAATCACATCATCAAAAACCTGCAGACGTTTGTGGGCGATAACTTTGACGGGTTCAAAACGGAAGGAATCGTTGATTCGGGCTGTCCAGTATCCATACTGCTTCTGTGTTTCCCATGTCTTGATTGCAGCCTCCAATGCTTTGCCTTCAAGAGTATGCTTCCGAGCAAGGCGCCATAGGTATAATGCACCAAACTCATCTAAGTTATCAGCCTCGGCAACAAATTGGGATTCTAGGATATCTATCTTGTGGTCACTCAATACGCGGATACAGCTCGCTGCAAACTCCAACGTCTTGGGAGGTAAGAGTTCTTTGAGGCTCGCCTCCATCATCACTGCAGCTAAGTCACGCTGCAGCGATGATGTTGGCTTGCTGCATATAGCCTCACGGGTTACTTCTCCGTCCGCCCATTGGGTAATCCAACCAGCATCATGATACAGCCCAACTACTGTCAGGACCGTTTCATCCACAGAGGTGCCGCCTATGCCAGGCAGCTTCGCTATCTTCAGCGCTGTCTCTGTGACGCGGTTAGAGTGTTCCCAAAGGCGAACATCCTTGAGCCCGCTCTTGGTTACTAGAACCAAATCTCGCTGAGCTCGCGCTCGGATAACATCCAGCTCGCTCATTCGCTTTTACCAGTATATCTAATACGGGCCGCGCCATCGCAACGCCGCGATCCGTGAGGTTCTTGGTTCTGCTTACTCAGACCATGCCACGCTTCATCCACTAGGCCGAAACAACGGGCGACGGTTCCAATGCCTAATCAAAGCTTGGCCCATTCCTAAATACAGGTGTCTGATAATGCCCGATTCTTTTCCCGCGCCGAGCTGCCCGCAGCCACTAGTGTGTGGCTCTCTCGACACTATAGGTAACGGAAACGGGATGACCGCAAGGCCTTGTAGGGCGTTGCAGGCCTGGTTCCCAAGTCATGTGTTAATTACTTGTGTTGGCAGTCTTCCGTTCCGATGCCGGTAGTATAGCCAAAAAACACACAGTAACGCAAGGCAGAATCTTCTTATCAAAAGTTTGTGAATATGGGCGTGATGAATTGAATGGAATGACAAACCACTAGAAACGCCGTTTGCCTAAGTCTCCACTACCTCGTAGTAGCAGTTGCGACGCCTCGCAAGCCACCCGCAATCCTCAATTAAACGACGTATCTCTACCTCTTCCAACCGAAATGTCGTACCCGCCGCCGATACAACATTCTCCTCCATCATTACCGACCCCATGTCATTCGCACCGTAAAACAGCGCAAGCTGGCCTATGCCCGGCCCCTGCGTTACCCAACTGCATTGCATGTTCTCGATGTTGTCGAGGAACAGCCGAGAGATCGCCAGTTGCTTGAGATATGTGTGTGCTCCTGCCAACATCAAGTGACGGCCGTCAGGTAAGCCAGCGTAGTCAACTGGAAATTGCCGTACCTTACCCAACGCTGTGCCCGCTGGCTGGAAGGTCCAACAGATGAACGCTGTGAAACCTCCCGTCTCATCCTGCAGCTCTCGTATGAGCCTGAGGTGCTCCATCCGCTCCTCAATCGTCTCAATGTGTCCGAACATCATGGTGATGCTTGTCCGCATACCCAACATGTGGGCCTGCCGCATCACATCCAAATACTCTACCGTGTTCGTCTTCCCAACCCCGATCTTACTCCTCACTCGGTTAGACAATATCTCAGCACCTCCGCCGGGAATCGTGTCCAGCCCCGCCGCTCGTAGCCTTGATAACACCTCCACCAACTCCATCTCAAACACCTGGCTGAAGGCATGGATCTCCGGTGGGCTGAACGCGTGGATGTGAATCGCCGGAAACTCCGACTTAATGTACCTCAACAGATCCTCATACCATTCAAACGGAAGAATCTCCGGCGGTACCAGGCCACCCTGTAGCAGAACCTGGGTTCCGCCTATGGCGACCAACTCCTCAATCTTCGCCCCAATCTCCTCCAGGCTCAAAACGTAGCCCGACGATTCCCTTCTACTTCCACAACCCGGGTTGACCTTAAAACTGCAAAAAGAACACTTCGCGCTACACCAATTGGAGTAGTTGATGTTTCGGTCAACTACGTACGTGCGATACTCCTCCGGGTGCATCGCCAAGGTTACTTCGTGCGCCATCCTGCCCAACTCCAGCAGGCTGCACTTCCTGTACAGCTCCACGGCCTCCGCAACGCTAAGCCGTCCGCTCGTGTCCGATGAGACCTGTCCCGACACCTCAATCATCCGAAGCTCACCTCTTGAACCACCGTCTGCAAGCCATGCATCTTCAGCAACTCAACAAAGCGCCTCATCGCCTCAACGTATCGCTCCGTAATAGTGAAACGCAATCGATGTGCCAGGTAACGCCGCGCTAACTCCACGGGCCACCCCAGCTGAGGGGCATCTACAGCGGCTATTCCGTCGATTCGCCCAACGCCTTCATCTCTGGCACTCTCCAAGACCTCTCCCAACCGCCCCGCGGGATAATCTCGTCGTGCCGCCCATACTGCAAAAACGAACGGCAATCCTGTCAGTGATTTCCACGCGCCTCCGAGATCTGTTTGAATGTCAAACTCCACCGGCGCACTGTTGATTACCTTGTCTCCGATCAATAGCACCGCCTCGGCTTCATCTTCGCTGTGGCTACCCTCCCATGGCACGATTTCCAACCGCCGCCCAAACTTCTCCAACCAAATCAGCTGTGCTAGCGCCACCGATGTGTGCGAGTCGCCGTCAACATGCAAACGTTCTATCTCCTCTGGCATTGTCCGAGAGAAAACCCGAACCGTTAGCGTCTCCCCATCGCAGCCTATGCACGAGTTGGACAAAATCCGCCAATCGCGGTTCGGCTTCACAACGTCGATGATCGGAACCAAGGCCGCATCAACCTCGTTTTCGTCAATCATAGATGCCAATTGCGATGGGACCGCCTGCCGCAGCTCTACCTCGCAGTCGAACTCCTCCAACAATCGCGGGCTGTCATCCAGCCCCCAAATCAAGGGTCGCGCGTTCAAGAAGGATACCGCCCCCAACCTGTGATGCTCTGCCGCTACAGCCATAATCTCGTCCTTCCGTCCGCTGTGCCTCAACACTCTCAACGTGATTCAGTATCCGCGAACATCACAACCCCCTGGATTGAGAACCACGACTCGCTTATGGTGGTGCACTTCAGGAAGCTAAAACGCTGCTAACCCAAACGTAGCGTCAAGTGCCCACTAATCGACCGGAGGAAATCGGGCGTCAGACGCTACATTTGAGTAGAACTTGCTCTAGTGTGATTATAACGATCAACGGTTAATAGGCCCGGTGCCCACATCCTTTCATCGTTTTTGAAAGCTTGCCGCTGGGGGCCACTGCTGGTGAGACATCCTATGCTGCGACTTGCCTACTCGATGACGCTGACAGCCCTTGCTCTGGCAGCCGTTGCTCTCAATCAAGGCTGCTCCGGAAATCAAACTCGCTTTGAGATCACTAACTACCTTGGCGTCGGACAAACAGAATACTATCACGAGTTTTTCGATGACTGCTTCTACGCCACAGGAGAGGCTGGAAACGTCGATCTTGTCCTTCGCCGCTGCGTTGCCCCCGGACAGGACTGCAACGTGGAGGGGCACCTTACCCAAATCGTGCACGTTCGTACCGTCTTCAGAGCTGTCCCCGGAAGAACCCACGCCGACAGTACCATGATCAACGGGCTTGTGAGTTATGCAATCATAACCGACCACGGGGCAGTATGCTTCGAGGGTGGTGGCTTCCTCTTCTGTGAAGAAAACCAGCATGAAAAGACGCTGCATGGCCAACTGGAGCTTTCCAAGCTTCACCCCACACGCCGTGTGGGACAGATTGGGGATATTTTCGATCGCGCCGAACTAAAAGGCACCTTCACCGCTCGACCGGACCGCAAGAAAGTTGTGGAAATCCTGAACGAAATGGATCGTCTCTTTGGTCTCCGACCACCGTACCAAAGACCGGACCATCCTGATCCCATCTGACGTTTCCTTGTGCCTCCCGATGATGTCACCGCTGATAGCGACACTGAAACACACCGAAGTCGTGGAAGTCCACGTCTCTATCCCGGTGAACATCCGCATCGATACAACCGCCACACGAGTTGTTCGGAGATTGGTCCGGACCAGCAAAGCAGCAGTGCCAATGAGCGAAATCCCATAAATCCACATCGCCGTCTCTGTCGAAATCGCCTACATCCAGGAGCCTGGCAGCTACGTAATCGACATCAAGATAGGCTACAACGTCATGCTCTGCCTTCGCTGCTGGGCGAAGCCACGGGTCACATGCCAATGGCCAGTTGCATCTGTCCGCCGCCAAGTTGAAGTCTGCCGCCCAGAAGTTCAGGTGAATTGCCATCTGCTCATCAGGCGCTGGATCTGTGGTTGCGAAAATACGAACATCCTGTCCATTATCATTTACCCAATACCATTCTGTTGCATTCGAGTAGCTGTGGATTTTGAAAGTGTTGAACTTGCCTAAATCGAGACCGTATACGAATGGATTCGCCTCCTGATGATGGTACGGATCCGGAACCCAGTCCGAAGCGAAATCGTCGTACGCGGCGACTACTATCCAGTCGCCTTCCTGCCCGGGATGGCCCAGGAAGTTCATCTGGTTTGTCAAAAGCTCGATGTCGATCTCATCGCTCTCCAGCGGATTCGAAGGGCTTGAAGCTGAGTTGTCCATGTACGTGAAAAAACCCGCTACCAGCCCGTTGGGCACTGGCGTTCTGATCCTCAGCCTTGCCTCAAACTCAATTCCGTCCGGACAGACCATCGTGCTCTTTGTTCTGATCTCTTGGCTTAAGCACGAATTTCCTGGATCATACTCGTTGAATGTGTGATGTTCGAATGTTATATAACCATTAGACGAGCTCGTGGGACAGTCCGCTGTCTTCGTCCAACCATGTTGGTATCCCTCCAAGCATTCCCAATCATTGCTATCAAGCGTTCCGTTTGTGAAATCGTCTTCGAAGATGACCTGCCCGCAGACGCTGGCCGCAGTCGCCGCTACTAGCAGGCAGGCAAGAGGCCATTGGAGTCCCTGCGAGCCTGTCTCACGCCGTACGTATCTGGACCCTGCTACCCTTCGCCTCTTCCCGCCAGTATTGATTCCATCATCCATCTTCCATCTCCTACACACGCAAACAAAATCGACCACCTCGATGTGTTTTCAGATTCGAAGCACGCCTCAGCGCCACCGCGCTAACGCCGCCATGAATCCAAGCGAAACGGCAAACACCGAGGAATCACCGGAGACAACTGGGTTTCAGGTGCTTCACTTGAATAGAGCTTGCTCTATAGCACCATTCGTCCTGGCCCGACGTCAATCAATGAAAGCCCACGGGAAAACCCCGGGGCCACACGCTGTGCCCAAACAGAAACCGCTCCACATTAAGCTCGATCGCTGCCAAGGAGATTAGACGAGAGAGACAGGAGACGCATACTCGGAGCGACCGTTGATAAGCCCGCTGAACAGCTTCATTATAGCGTTGCAGGTCCAAGCGTAGCGTCGAATATCGAGAATCTACCAAAGCAAACCGGAGCCAGACGCTGCACCTAAATGGAGCTTGCCACAGATCAACCGTCTGCGGCGATTGCAGGCAAAACGCTGCCGCCGCCCCCTGCATCATGTCGGCCAGCTCCTGGAAGCCCGCCATCCGGTCCCCCCAGCTACCCTTCTCGCAAGACCTTTCCGGCTGTTGCTCGCCCGCATCAGGCCTCTGCGGAACCGCCTGCTGAATGCTTGCCAGGCTCTACCCTAACTTCGCTTTCAGACCATTTTTTCAAGTTTTTTTTTCGCACCTGGCGCTAGCGCCAAGCCCGATTTTGGACCCCACCTCTCCCATGGCGCCAAAAAAAAGCGGAACACATGCGCCCTTATATAGGGTGGACAGGTGCATGCACTCACCATCGCCGCGGATCGGCAGCACGACACCGCTGTTTGTCCAAGCGTAGCGCCCAGCTGATTAGCAACCCCTCAGGGCTGGAGCCGTAGCCGCTGCATCACCCGTAAGCAGAAAGCGGCTGTTCCGCAGGGATGCACGGCTGCTACCTCGATCCGCCGGTCCCCGGATCATCAGTCTCCGCTCTCTTCTCTCGACCGGATTGCTCCCAGCTGGCTGGTAGTCAGTGAGAAAGTCGCTCCCCAAAGCGCCGCTCTGCGGCGCTTTTGCGTCGCCGAACACGTAAATCTCGCCGGTTTTGCTGCGATTTGGCTCCATTTCGTTGCGAGAACCGTCGTTTTTTGGACAAAAACCCCGTGATTTGGAGGAATATGGCACGCAAATGTCGGCTAAATGCACTCAAATGTACGCTCAATGTCGCATCTGCGCAGCCCTAGCGCACTCAAAAACGCGGTTTTTTGTGGTGTAAAATAGCAAAAAGCGTAATGGAAATCACCAACAATGCCAGCTCGTGTGATGTGCTTGTTGCGGGGCGTCAACAGGAGACTATTGGTAATGCCGTTATGGAAAACTTGTTGCCATTCTCTCATGAAAAAAGCGAACGACCTGCCGCATTGCTGTGGCAGGTCGTCCTGGGTTTTGCAGTAAGTAGAAGCGGTTCGTTGCTACTTGTAGATCAGGTACGGAGCCCTTTGCTTGCCGAATTCACTCATTCCAGTATCCCAGTATTTGAGGATTTCGGCTATGGGTTTTCCGTCGATAAACATCTTGCGAATCTCGTTCGTTCCGCATGCCTTGTCGAACATGTTGTCACGCTTGCTGCCGAATAACTTGATCTCCGGGTGCTTCTGTCTTGCGTAATCCATTACGTGAAACTGTATGCTTGTCAGATGTACGTTGTCCGGATCGGTGATGTACACTTGCACGCCTCCGCAAGTGTTCTTCTTGTGTGTTCCGTAGTAGGGCTTGTAGTACAATGGCCTAAACGTTACACCGGGCATCTTCAGTCCGTTCATGTGTGATGCCAGTTTCTGGGCGTCAAACTCAGGCGCGCCGCATAGTTCGAACGGTAATGGATAACCAACACCCTCGTTTATCGCATGCAGTTCGCCCATGATCCCGGTGGCCGCGTAAAACATCGAGGCCTCTGCCCGCACAACGTGCGGAGAGGATGGCGCCCAGAATAACCCTGTCTCAGCGAATTGCATGTCTCGACGCCAACCCTGCATTGGGATGACCGTTAGCTTGCATTTTCGCCCGTCGGGGATCCAGCCCTCCCCGTTTATCATCTTGGCTAGCTCCCCGACCGTCATGCCGTGCAAGTAAGGAACTGGCAGATATCCTATGAATGATTTGAAGTTCATGTCCGTTAGTACTCGGCCCTCCATTCGCTCGCCGCCGAGTGGATTGGGTCTATCCAGGACAACGTACTCGATGCCCAACTCCGCCGCCGCCTCCATCGATGTTGCCAGCGTGCTGATGAAAGTGTAAGAGCGTGCACCGATATCCTGAATGTCAAAAACCAGTACTTTGATGCCCTCCAGCACCTCTGCTGTTGGCTTGCGTAATTTCCCATAGAGGGAATGAACCGGTAGCCCGGTCTTGGCGTCCTTGTCCGAAACTACGTGATCGCCCGCATACACGTCCCCGCGAACTCCGTGTTCCGGCCCGTATAGCGCTACCAGGTTGACCTCCGGCGCTTCGTACAGTACGTCAATCGTCGAACGCATGTCCGCGGTCATTCCCGTTGGATTGGTAATAAGCCCTACACGTTTACCGACCAGCGGCTTGAACCCGTCAGTTGCCAGAACGTCGATTCCCGGCTTGACTGTCGCTCCACCGTGTGCCGGTGATGCGATTGTGAAAAGCAACATTGTGCAAAGAACGATCGACCCTGTTTGTCGCATACGTACACTCCTCGTGCGGGGTGACACAGAAATCAGATTCACTCATCAGGCACTTCGCCCTCGGATCGCGTCTGCCTACGGCTGCCCCCCGGTAGTTTGCCTTGGCTGCGCTCGACGCGCCGATTGCATCCGTGTATCCTAGTCCATAAGCCTGTTAAGTCCAAGGAGGTTTTTGTCATGATTACCCGGCTCAATACTCAGCGGCTGTTTTTCGGATTCCTTCTGTGTGTGGCCACCGTTTACATTGGCGGTTGTGTCGAACACAAGGGTGATGTTCTGGGGCAGGCAACAGAAGCTATGCATGCTGGCCAGTTCACTAATGCCGAGCAGCTGCTTAGTGACAATATCGCCGATGCGGATAGTCCGGCTGCTCGTGACCTATCAACTTTGCGCGAGATCATCCGGCGCATCCGAGTCGACTACTCTCTAACCCCGGAGCAGATGCTGGCCAAGCTCAAGGATTATATACCCGATGTTACTGCGGATGATGTAAAACGCTGGACGGCAGCGGGCGAGCTTCAGTACCGAACGATCGATGGCAATACATGCTATTTCAAACGAGAACCGTCCAACCTCTTTCGCTTCTGCTCCGAGGCGCGAGATCGCAGGAAGGATACGGGTGAACCGCAACCAGCGGGTGAGAGCTTTGACCTCGTTAGTCATGTAGTGAGCGTGCTTAATCGCAGTATTGAAGAGAGGAAGGATTTGGTGCAACCTGTTCGTCATCAGGTGACGTACTCTCTTCGGGTAAACAACGACCATTCGCGAGTAAGAAAAGGGGCGACGGTCCGTTGCTGGCTCCCATTCCCACAGGAGTATCGGCAACAGCGGGATGTGAAGCTGATTTCTGCTGATCCCCCGACTTGCCTAGTTGCGGAAAATGGCAGTGCGCACCGCACGTTGTACTTCGAGCAAGTAATAGAGGATGCGACGCAGCCACCGGTGTTCTCAGCGACTTTCGAATTCACCACCTATGCCTTCTGTCCGGACCTCAATCCGGCACGGGCTCGACCCTACGATAGTGACAGCGAGTTGTACCGCACGTACACGCAGGAGCGGCCGCCACATATCACCTTCACGCCGGAACTGCAGCAGGTCGTTCGGCAGGTTGTCGGTGATTCTGGAAATCCACTTGCAAACGCCCTGCGGCTCTATCGTTGGGTGTGCGAGAACATCAGCTACTGCTCGGAGATGGAGTATTCCACAATCGAGAACATATCGGACAAGGCTCTCAGCACGCGTCGGGGAGATTGCGGTGTGCAGGGGTTGCTGTTCATTACTCTCTGTCGTGCCGCTGGAATTCCGGCTCGGTGGCAGTCTGGTTGGGAATCCCTGCCTAACCGCTGCAACATGCATGATTGGGCGGAGTTCTACGTGGAACCGTGGGGATGGCTGCCAGCCGATCCCTCCTACGGTTTGCAGGATCATCCGGACAAACGGGTACAAGAGTTCTACTGCGGTCATATGGATTCGTACCGCATGATTGTGAACCTTGATTATGCCCGTGAGCTATGCCCGCCGAAGAACAGCTTCCGCAGCGAGCCCAACGACTTTCAGCGCGGAGAGATCGAGATCGATGGCCATAACCTCTACTTCGACGAGTGGCAGTGGACCTTCGATGTTCACACTGTGCCCGTTGGCGGGGGAATCAACAGTATGGAGGAGGCCTTGGATGCTGTCGTTCCCAAGGCCATGCACGAAGGTGACGTTCCTGGAGCTGTGATTCTCGTCGGGAAGAATGTCGGTGGCGTATACCTCACTTGGCAAAAAGCATATGGATACAAGCAGCTCCTGCCTCAGCCTGTTCCCATGACCACCGATGCCATATTCGGGCTAGCGTCCATGACCAAGCCCATAGCTACGGGAACATCGCTTATGCTTCTATCGGATTGGAGAAAAGTAGATATCAGCAATGCGGTGGCCAACTACCTGCCGGAGTTTGACACTGAGACAAAGCGGGATGTCACAGTCAAGCAACTGATGACGCACATGTCCGGAGAGCAACCGTATATCCATGCCGGCAAGCGTAAGGAGATTGAGGACCAATATGGGTTTCCCTGTCGGGATGCTCTTCGTCGATACGTTCGGGAGCTGAAGTTGGCGCGCAAGCCCGGTGAAGCTGTTGTCTACAGTTGTCTCAACGCAATTTTGGCCTCCGAGGTCGTGCGCGCGGTCAGTGGAATGGAGATGAGCGATTTTGCGGCTCAGAACATATTCGGGCCGCTGGGAATGGTGGATACGGGATTTACGCCATCGGAGAGCCTCGACTCGCGACTTGTTCCTTCTACCAGGACGGACTATGGAAGGGGAGGCGGAGGATTCCTTCTGGGGCAGGTTCACGATCCGCTTGCCGCTGCGCAAGGAGGCGTTTCGGGTAATGCTGGGCTTTTCTCAACGGCGGCCGACCTTTCGCGCTTTGCTCAGATGATGCTCAACGGTGGGGAACTTGACGGTGTGCGGATTCTGAAGGAGGAGACGGTGAAGGCGATGACCAGCATTCAGAACCCCGGGGGAAAGTCGACGAACGGTTCAGTGAACTGCAAAGGTCTGTTTTGGGATATCTACTGCCCGCACGAGGGAGACACCGGGCTGGATGCAGTCTATGCTTACGGTCATACGGGGTATACGGGGACGGCAATCCGCATCTATCCTGAGGCCGGAGTTTACGCCATCGTCCTGACGAATCGCGTTCACCCAGATGATAGCGGAAAAGTCAATGGGCTGCGCCGCGCAGTGTGGCAGGCTGTGGGGCAGGTGCTCCTGAGTGTTGAACCGTAGGGGGTTTGCTTGGCGGTTAGTCTGCTGGTTTTTCCATTATGCGAGCGCCATATATTCTGGCGGGATTGATCTCTTCGCCGATGTACTCCCAATTCAGACCGTATCCGGGAGTTGTCGTGGGTTGTCCCTCTGGCACTGTTGGATAGGCATAACGCGGTTTCGGCTGGCTTGACCAATACCACAGCCGCTCCTTACCGGAGTCGTCGTAGTCTCTTTTCCAGTAGACCACAGAATGGCCGCTACCGTTTTGGCGCCAGAACATGACCATATCTCCGCGCTGCAGCAGGCGATAGTCGTCGATCGACTCAGCCAGGCCGGTCATGGGTAGTGCCGAGTATACTTGCTTTTCCCGAATGGTATTTCGTGCCCTCTCTGGGATAAACTCGTTCGTAAGGGCGTCTTCCGTGCCCCACCAGCCTTTCTGGATGGCCGCGAGCTTTTCCAGGGGTAGGTCTTCAAACCAGCGGCCATTCATCTTGCTACAGTATTTTCCATAGCGGTTCATGCAGTAGGCGTCCAGGAAGAGTTCTAATGTCGCTGCGCAACAGAAGGTTCCCAGGGGATTGGCTTTGAGGAAGGAGGTGCCGTCGTAGCTAATGTCTCTGGTGACTCCGTCACCTTTCCACTTGTAACCGCCTCCGCGTCGGCTACTGGCAAGGCTGATTATCATATCGCGCAAGGGGGCGAGGTGATGCTCGTCGCGCAGCTTCGGTTTGGAACCCGGGAGGTAAAACCCAATATTGTTGGCAACTTGTCTCAGTTTTATGTGGCCATCCTTGGCTCCCGGACGGTTCATGACATGGTGGGTGCCGTCAAAGCTCTCCAGTACGAAGGTTGATGAGCCGCCGCCGTCGAGATTGAGGGCATCCCAGGTGCCCAGGGAGGCGAAAAGGCAGGCGAGTTCGATAGTGGTAATGCCTTCGCTGATACCGGGCTCTCGGCCATCCACGACGATGATCCGGAGTTGTCTTCCGGTCTTGTCGACGCCCAAGGCTGTGCGCGGATTGAGATTGCCGAAGGAACTGTTGGCCTCCGCTTCGGTTACGGCTACGTGGCCATCGTCCAGTAGCATACGGAATCCGGGAATGACCTGCCACAGGTCCTTTTGAGTCAGTGGTGGTCCCGACAGGCTCACATTCCCTGATTGGGAAATATGCATCGCTCCAAACCGCTTGTCGGTCTCGGAGTAGATGACTCCACTCTCCGCTGCAAGGCCTACGAGATCCATGGGCTCACCCATGTGGCTGCGAAAGGGAGAGAAGGCACTGGCGTTGATGGCCAACTGGACACCGCGTTGCCGGGCGAACTCCAAGGTGTTGGCGCAGCGAGTTTCCTCTTGTTTTGTTCTGCCTTCTTTGGCGATGGGTTTGGTTGTGGTCATGCGTACGCCGGGAGCGTTCAGGTCGATGTTGGCAATCCACATGCGTAGCGGACGAGGGGTATCGTACGTTCGCATTTCAATCGAGGCCGCCGGAGAGAATCCGGTAATTGGTCGCTTATCGGCTGGATTGCTGACCCACTGTTTTGCGGCGTTGATCGCCTCGCTGAGCACGATGCGTTGCTGCTCATCGGCCGTTGCTGGAAGTGTGGCCGTTATGGTTAGGAGAAGGATGAAGATCACTGTTGTTCGGGAAAAAGCTCGCGTGTGCTTATTCGGCATGTTGCCACCCCCAAAGTGGATAAGTTTCGGCTTGCGGACAATGATAATCGATTTGCTTGCGCTGCCCAGCCATTTCTCTGAGGCAGTCGAACATCTGAATGATGCCAAAGCGCTGGAGCCGAGTCGCTTACTGCACTATCATGCCGGGAGGAAGCCGCGAATGTCACGCGCGGTATAGCAATGGAGTTGTCTAGTGGTGGATTCAGGGGAGCAGAGTTGACAGGTATTCGGAAGAAGAGTGGGGGGGATCCGGAGAGATTCGGATCGTCTCGGATAGTGTGGATGCTGTTGCCAGTATTGGTGGTGGCAATCGCAGTTGCCTATTTTCCGAGCTTCAGGGCGCCGTTTATCTTTGATGACCTTACGAGCATACCTGGTAATGGTAATATCAAGAGCCTTTGGCCATTGAGCCAATCCCTGCAGGGGCCACCGGCGACAACAGTTTCCGGCCGGCCGGTCATATGTCTTACTCTGGCGATCAACTATGCGATGGGGGGATTGAATCCGTTTGGTTATCACGTATTCAACCTTCTGGTGCACATCTGCTGTTCAGTGCTGGCGTTTTTGATCTTGCGTGGCGTGTTTCGCACAGAGCGGCTGCGGGACAGCTTTTGGGAGACCGCAGACTGGTATGCGTTGGCCATTACCACGATCTGGGCTTTGCATCCGCTAGCCACTGAGACGGTGACCTATGTAATTCAACGGACCGAGTCGGTGATGGCCTTCTTCTACTTGCTCACGATCTATGCGGCGATGCGTAGTTGGCGAGGGCAGGGGAGTAGGGGGTGGCAGGTTGTTGCCATTATCGCGTGCATATTGGGAATGTTGAGTAAGGAGTCAATGGTAACGGCGCCTGTAGCGGTTCTGCTTATCGATCGGATGTTGTACTCTGGGAGTTTTGCTGCTGCTTTGCGTGGCCGCCTCGTTCTTTATTTAGGGCTTTTGGCAAGTTGGCTGGTGCTTGCGGGAGTGCTTGCCGGCCAGCCGCGCGGGACAACTGTCGGCTTCGACCAGGGCGTTGCGCCCCTGGCTTATTTGCAGACGCAGGCGGGCGTTATTCTCTGGTATCTGCGTCTATCCGTTTGGCCTGATGCGTTATCGATTTCTTACGACGGTTGGCCGGTGGCTGAGAGGCTTTCCGACTGCGCTCTTGCCGGCAGTGTGATTCTTCTGCTGCTGGTGGCGACGGGTTGGGGCTGGTATCGTCGCAAGCCGGCGGCTCTTCTCGGCATTTGGTTTTTCATTATACTTTCACCGACTTCGAGCTTTGTGCCTATTGCCACAGAGTTTGCCGCGGAGCGGCGCATGTACCTTCCGTTGCTGGCCGTTGTTGCTGCCCTGGTCATGGTTGTCGTGTGGTTGGGGAGAACAGTCGGGCACCGTCTTCATCTTGGCATGAGACCGGCAGCGACGATTGTGGCATTGGCATTGGCGGCGATTTTGGTTTGGGCGTGCCACGAGCGCAACAGGACTTACGGAACAGCCAAGGCCATTTGGTCTGACACGGTTAGCAAACGTCCGGACAATCCGACAGCGAGGACGAATCTGGGGACGATGCTTCTCAATGAAGGGGATTTGGACGGTGCCATAGCGGAGTATCGGGAGGCTGTTCGTCTTAAGGAGGACAATCTGGAGGCCGTCTACAACCTAGCCAACGCTTTGGCGGACAGCGGGCGTTTGCCAGAAGCGCTTGTGCAATACGAGCGAGCCAAGGAACTCAAGCCGGATGATGCCAACGTTCTCTGTAATACCGGAATTGCATTAGACAAACTCGGGCGAGGGGATGATGCGGAGAATCACTATCGCAAGGCCATTGCTGTCGATACGGCTTTGGTTGGGCCATATCATAACCTAGCGAATTTGCTAGCACGCATGAATCGCGCTGAGGATGCATTCGAGGTACTAAGGAGCGGCTTGAAGGCGAATCCTGATTCGGTCAGATTGCACAGCAGCTTGGGCGATCTCTTTCTGGATGCGGGGCGGTTTGAGTCCGCGATCGAGCAATACCAAGAGGTGCTCAAACTCGATCCTGGTCGGACAGAGGCGCGCTTTGACTTGGCTATTGCGTTAGCGACAAGCGGCCAGCGAGAGAGGGCGATCGACGAGCTGCGGGTTGTTCTCAAGGAGAGGCCGGACTATCCCGGAGCTCAAGCGTTCTGGCGTGATTTGACTGGGGAACGCTGATAGGCGAGTGATTCTATTGAGTTTTACCAATGTAGCCCAGCGAGCGAAGTCGTTCCAGTTCTTCTTCGCTCAGTTGTGCTTGCGGGCCTGCGTCCCACTTTCGAGACAGTGTTTGCATGGCGTTTTGCCAGTGAGTGAGCTGCTCAGCAAGCGGCGTGGCAACGGATTTGATGTCACCTGCCAGGGGATTCTGTTCGCGGGGATCGGCGACGACGTCATACAGTTGCCAAAACCCTGTTCCCAGCACGTGAACGAAGCGGTGCTGGCCGGAACGAATGCCAACCCAGCGGTCCGATTCAGTTATCGTTTTGCCCGTTGATTTGTCGGTGATGTTCCAGTTGGTTGTGAGTTCAAAGTAGATAGGCGGGTCGGCGACAGAGGACTCATCGATGAGAGATCGCCCGTTGTATGGTGTGGCGACCGGACATTCCGCAATGTCGGCCATTGTCGGTAGAAGATCAACCAAGCTTACGGTTTGTTTGTTGCGAACAGGCTTTGATTGATTTGGGAACTTAATAATCAGGGGCACATGGACGGACTCTACGTACACGTCATGCTTATGGCCCAGGTAGCTATGTTCAAAGAACTGCTCTCCGTGGTCGGCGGTGAGGATGACAGCGGTGTTGTCCCAGAGATCCAACTCGCGCAGCAGTTTCCAGAGCCTGCCGAGGTATTCATCGGTACAGCGGATTTCGCCGTCGTATTGGGAAATAACGTAATCGAGCTGGGCTTGTGAGATGTCTCTGCCGAGTTTGGTGATGGGGCCGAATTGCACGGTGTCGATTCTCTGTGCTCCTGAGGGGACGAACATGGTGTCGTGTGGTGCAGGGGGTATGTAGTCGTAGTGGACATCCCAGTAGTAGGCAAAGAGCATAAACGGTTTATTGGGGTCGCGCTTGTGTCGGAGGAACTGTTCCATGGCCGTGGCCATGCGCGGATTGGTAATGTCCTTATGGGCGGCCTCGTTGGTTGAGGCACTGACACTTTCGTCATAATAATCGAAGCCCTGGTTGAGGTTGAAGGCTTTGCGGAGATAGGGCCCACCGAGCACAGCAGCGGTCTGATAGCCGGCAGTGGCGAGGATCTCGGCGATTGTGGTGTAGGAGTCGGCCAGTCGATCGCGAGGCAGGGTTACGCGATGAGCGGAGGGGTAGAGTCCGGTGAACATACTGGTGTGCGATGTCAGGGTCCAGCTGGTAACGGAGTGGGCCTGCTCGTAGAGCGTTGCCTGCTGGGCGAGGGCGTCGATGTTGGGTGATGTGGGGCGTTCGTAGCCATAGCAGCCGACATGGTCGGCGCGCAACGATTCGATGCTGATGAAGAGGATATTGGGCTTATCTGTATTGCGGGTCGCCGGTTGGGTTGTTCGCTTGGCACATCCCGCGGTGGCGAGTAGAGCGGCTATTGTTGGGAGAAGCACGATGAGAGTGAGTCGAGGCATCATGGTTAGCCCTTGGTGTTGATCCCAGCAAGTTGCCAGTGAGGATCTAGTAGCTCCAATTGGAGCGAGTTTCGTTCAAACGCAGCTTTCGGTTCCCAGTTCATCGTGGGGCCTTCGTTGTTTGGCACCGCGTTGGGACGCGTAACGCTCTGTGCGACACTGGTTTTACTGGGCAGGATACGTCTGTTGGGGGGCAGATGCAAAGAAACAGGGGCTGCTTGAATCCAAGCAGCCCCTGAATAACGATTTGTGGGCTAAGTCTGAGAACTTCGATCGACTTAGCGACGACGGATCAGAGCCAAGCCACCAATGGCCAGCAGTGCCAGTGAAGCGGGCTCGGGAACGTCGGTAACGACCAGATTGTCAAAGACGGCAAAGCCGAGTGCACCGGACATCGAGGAGTAGTAGTCGGCGTGAGTGAGATGGATTCCGCCGCTCAGATTGGTCGGTGAACCAATCGCATTGTCGCAGGTGCCGAGGCTCAGTCCATCAATCTCGAAGTGGGCAGTTCCAGCGGCTTCGATCACGGTGATAACGACATGATGCCAAGCGAAAGCGGGGCCGCCAATATCGGTGATCCCTGTCTGGCCCTGGCCGGCGAACTGAGAGATGTCAACTGCCGGAGCAATGGCAGCGAACTCGGGCGCGGTGTTGTTGTTGGTGCTCACGTCATACTGATTACTTGCAACCCACTGTTCGGTGGCACCTTTGTACATTCTCCAATCGCGGGCGGAGCTGGAATCTCCAACGGTCAGGAGTCTTGCGCCTGAGCCTTCGTAGCTACTCTCAACCGATGTGCCGTCGTAGCCAATGCCACCGCCTGTGTACTCGGTGGATCCGGATCCACCGGCTGGTGCCGGGCCATTGTAGTTGCTCCAGAAGTCGAAAGACATCTGGTAGTTGCCGGAGAAGGTCTGGCCGGTGGGGGATGCAGTGATTCCACCGTAGGACGTGGCAGTGGGGCCATCATTGGCTGACAAGTAGAGCCCCAGAGTATCTGCTGAGCCAGGGGCTGCAGGAATGCCCATAGCGCTGTAGTCCCAACCGAAGGTTGCTGTGTTGGTACCACCCTTCTCGTTGATGGTCCAGTTAGTTCCGTCAGTCAGATCCGACGAGTACAACACTCCTCCGAAAGCCATAGCCGGGACGCATATCACGGCTGCCAAAACGATTAATCTCTTTTTCATGTTTCTCCTCCTATTGAGCACCAGAATGAATGAGAGAGTTCTTTAGAATACCCAGAAACACAACACAAACACCAGCCACACACCCGTGCGCTGGATAAACACCTAGCTCACTCAGTCTCTCTCACTAAACGGGCGACCAAATGGATGAGTTGCTTCACCCCCGGGAGGAATGTTAAGACCCCGTAGCCGCTTCATCGTCTCCCCACAGAGCATCTTAGCTGTTTTGACAGGGCAATGGCAAGGAATTATCTCGGTGGAGGTGCTGTTTTCGAGTCCCTTAGAGGCCGCTAAGGTGCGTGGCGGGGGTTTCTGGGGCGTTAGTCAAGTGTTGCTGACAAAAATAAGCTGGCACTCGGTGGCGGAATCGAGCGTTATCGGGCTGTAGGTGGAGTATGGAGGGGCCGGTGGATGAGAGGCTGTTGGGTGGGGCCGTCTCAGGTGTTTATGCCCGCTCGACGAGGCGGTCGATGAGGAAGTCCGATTGTTGCATGGCTCGATCGGTGAAGGGGCCGAAGAAGTCGCGGACTTCCGAGAAGAGTTTGGCGAATGCGGCGTGGTCGGAGGCGGAATCTATGTGCTGCAACTCCTGGGCGACGCGGACGAATGTGTCTGTTACCTGGGAGGTTTTGGGATTGGACATTTGTATGGAAGAGTATAGGTCCGGCGATTGGGCGAAGTGACGGGCGGTCATCAACAGCTCCATGAGATAGATGGGTGAGGTGAATCGCAGTGTTTCTTCCAAGGAGATGTCAAGCTGGGATAGGGTTCGTCCTACGACTTCAGTGGAGAAGTGGACGAGCACCTGCACGACAGCCATGGCCCGGTCGTGATCCTCTGGCGTCGTTTCCAGGATATTCAACCCTCGGGCGTGGAGCATTTGTTTCAGCCAATCAAACCAATCCTTTCCTTTACCGGGGGTGAGTACGATTCTCTGGCCTTGCAGGGAGTGGACGCTGGGCCCAAACAGTGGGTGAGTACCGGCCACACTACCGCGGCAGTGGCGCATCATGGCATTTACCGGTGCGCACTTAATCGAGGTTACGTCCATGAGTAGGGCGTCTTCTCTCACGAGGGGGCCTAGCTCTTCAACGACTTTTTCCGTTGCATCGATAGGCACGCTGATGATTACGACGTCACCGTTGGCGGCCGCTTCGGCGGGGGTAAGTCGAGTGTCCAGATCGGCGATCATTACTGCATGGCCAAGGTCACCGAAGAGGCTAGCCATTGTTTTGCCAATGCCGCCTTTTCCTCCGATCACGGCGATCGTTCGGGGCTCGACATCAACGGGTACCTCGGCGCGCAATGCCGCTTGCCGGTCGCGGCTGGCCCAGAGGAGGAGCCGAAAGAGGCTTTCGACCATTTCAGGAGAAAGTCCCAAGGGTAGAGCTCGATCCCTGCGGTCGGAGATGAGTTCCTTTTCACGTACGAGATCGCGGATGGGGACGGTGTGTTCACGTTTGTATTGAGCGATTTCCGCTACAAGGGCGTTGCGCCGGGCGAGCAAGTGGAGCAGGTCATGATCCAGTGAATCGATCATTGCCCGGAGGACGGGTAGCGGTCTGACTGGAAGTGAACTTGCTTTTTCGTTATTGTCCTGCATTGCGGATAGCCCTATTGCATATCTCTTGCCGGAATCGACTCTGCGCTACTTGATGCCCATTGTGGCGAGCAGCATGAGCCATCCATAGGCTGATTGGATGGCGAAAATCTGGATGTAGAAGACGTAGGTGACCTGATTGGCGGGCATTTGCCCCCAGCGAATCGCTATCCATATTGCCGCCATACTGCAGACAGAGGCCAGGATAATCAAGACGCCACTGCTACGGCAAAGCCAGCGGGCGTGGCGATTCAGTCCGGCTCCGAGTCCGGCGGCGAACATCACTCCACATGCAACCATAGTTGGAATGACCCAATGAGGAAGGACCGTTTCGTACCAATGGTACTCCCGTCTCACGTAGAGGAAAATGCCGGCGGCGAAGGCTATACTGGCCGGTGTAAGTACGAATCCCACTGTTCGTGCGATGTTCCCACTCATGACAGCGGCACTTCCGGAAATAGCCAGCCAAAGGCCGACTAAGCTGGTAATGGCCAACCAGCATACGGCAGTTGCTGCTAATGTGTGCTGGGCGATTTTAGCCTTTTCTTCCCTTTGAAGTCGTGCTGTCTCTTCCTCCGGTGTCTCCTTGGCCCTGGGGGGGGGGTGCATGATGTTCTTGAGAGTATTGAGATCTCCGTGTTCGGCCTGGTCGGCGTTCTCGTTGGAGAGGCGGGCGAGGATGTGCAACTCGCCCATGACCAGGCTTTGCTGCACCCATTTATACATGGGGACCCAGGTGCCGTAGAGCCATGCCAGGGCGATCAGGAAGGTCAGTAGCCCCAGGATTCGTAGGCGCGGTTGGCGGTGGCCCGGCAACTGCTGGGTTGCGGAGAAGACCGTGTGTACTTGGATGTCCGGTATTCCAGTCATGGGCAGCTCATGTATACCCGCTTTTTCCACAGTAGATCAAGCTCAATTCAAGTGCAGCGTCGGGCCCCCGGTTTCCTCCGGTGGGTTTTCTGTGTTTGACGTTACGCTTGGACCTGCAACGCTTTAGTGTATGAGACTACTCGGTATGCGGTTGCATTACCAATGTCTCCTCTGCTTTGCGTGTAACCGAGACGGCCTAGTCTTCTCTGGGCCCTACGCTGACGAGATAGCCTTCGGAGGTTATGGGATATTGTTGGAGGTAGCGGCTTATCGTGTTTTGATCGACTCGGTCGACTGCATCGAGTCTGGCTTCGATGGTGCGTGGTTCGCCGCGATAATCGACATCGTCCATAACTTGGAGGAGGCGATGGTAGGGCGATTCGCCTTCCACAGCCAGTAGGGTTCGCCTCTTGTTTTTGACACGATCGAGTTCCGCGTCGGTGACCAGCTCTTCGGTGATTTTCAAAGCCTCGACCCGTAAGCCGTCGATAACCTTCGGTGCGTTTTCCGGATCACATTGAGCCATGAGGATGAGCAGCCCGCAGTCTGAGAAATCCAAACGGTAGGCGCCGGCATGGGAGCAAAGTCCTTTTTGCTCAAGATTCCAGAAGAGCCTTGAGTTTGCACCGCCGAGGATAGTGGCCGTCGCTTCGGCAGTTTCATGTAGGGGATCGACGGCGCTGGGGGCGGAATAGGTTATAGCCACCAATTGTTGGCTGAATCGTTGGAGTTGTTTTGTTGTTTTCCCTTGTTTTATGTTCGGCGTTGTTCGTTGCGGTTGTGAGGAAGGCGTCCAATGTCCGCAACAGGTTTCGGCTTGCTTGATGACCCTGTCGGGGTCGACATCACCGGCGACAACAAGGGTCATATTGTCGGCAGTGTAGCGGCTGCGGAAATAGTCGAGCATTTGCTGGCGTGTGAGCGGTGATATTGAGTTATGGTAACCGAGCACGGGCCAGCCGAGGGAGTGTCCTTCGAAGACTTTTTCAATTATGAGGTCGAAGGCGACATGTTCGATTCTGTCGTTGGACATGGCAATCTCTTCGAGTACCACGTTTTTTTCCATATCGAACTCATCAGTGGGCAAGGTAGATGACATCATGTCGGCCAGGATTTCGATTTGCTTTTCCACGTCCTCGGCGCGTGTGAGGCCGTGGTAGAAGGTTCGATCGTGGCTGGTAAATGCGTTTGGTTGGCCACCTATGCGATCGAATTCCAGGTTGATGTCGGAGGCGGAGCGTTTTTCGGTTCCTTTGAAGCACATATGCTCTAGGAAATGGGAGACTCCGGCCACTTTGCGTGACTCGTCTCGTGCTCCGGTTCTGCAGAGGAAACCGGCCGCTGCTGATTTCACATCCTCCATTCGTTCGATTGCGATGCGCATCTGATTGGGCAGGCGATGTGAGATGAATCGGTCGTTCATATTGTTTAATACCGTAGATTGAGGCGACGGACCGGCGCGGTGGCTCGCCGCTTGTATTGGTTTTATGCTGTATGATCCAAGGGTCGCGGCCCCAGGGTTACAACGCTGAATTCGGAATCGTTGATGTATTGCTCACAGTAGCGTTCGATGTCTCGAACAGTCACGGCGCGGATGCGGGCGAACTTTTCCTCCCAGGGTACAGGTCTGAAGTAGTGTAGAAGGTCGTCGGCCTGTTCGCTGCAGCGTGCTTTGGTAATGTCGCTGCGAATACCGGCACGGACCTCTATGCCGGCGCGGGCTCGATCCAATTCTTCCTGGGTGACATCCTGTCCGACTCTCTTCAGTTCTCGAATAAGGGTTTCATAGGTTTTGTCGCATCGTTCGGGCGTAGTTGACGCTCCGGCGAAGAGCATTCCCGAGCCGCGAGGATTGTCGTGCCAGGCGCCTACCCAGTAGACTAACCCTTGTTTTTCTCTGATTTCGGTGAATAGCCGTGCGCTCATTCCCCCGGACAGGATTCCCAGCAGGACTTGCTCTGTAGCGTAGTCTTGATGATTGACGGCCACGCCGGGGATTGCCAATGCGATTTGTTCTTGCTCAGTATCCTTCTGGCGATGGCTTTTTCGTGCTGTGAATTCGACTGCGGACGAGGAGCGATGGGTTCGTTCGGTTGGTTTGAAGCCGGCGAATGCTTTCTCAAGGGCTTCGATGATGGAGCTATCATCCACCGGTCCCGCAACTGACACCTGCATACGACCGGTGCAATAGTTGTTTTTCCAAAAGGATACGAAATCGTCTCTGGAGATACGGTCGAGTGTTTCGTTTTCCCCACTGCTATGACGGCCCAGGATCGGCCCGAAGGCCTGCCGGCAGAGGAGTTTGTCGGCTAGTCCGTGGGCATCATCCTCCAGGGCCAGCAATTCCTGTTTTGCCAATTGGATCGCCACTTGGCATGACTCGTCCGGGAAGACAGGGTTGCGAATGAACTCTGCGTGCAGTTCGATATTTCGGGTTAGGAATTCAGGCAGGCAGAGCGAGGAGTAGCAGGTTATTTCGCGGCCTGACCAACTGCTTCTTCCGCATCCGATTTCGTCGAAGGCGTCGCTCAGTTCCTTTCCGCTGTAGTTACTGGTGCCTTTGTCCAGTGTTTGCTGAGTCAGGCGAGCAAGTCCGAGCTTTTCCTCTGATTCGTTTACTGATCCTGCAATCACTCTGATTTCCATGGCCGCAGCGTGGCGGTTGGGGAGTTGCAGGAGGACCAGTTCGATGCCGTTATCCAATTGATGATGCGTTTGGGTCATTGAACCTCATGTTTGCCATTCAGGCAGCGTTTCTTGCGTGGCGGAAACTAGCCAATAGGATAAGCCTAATCAATGAGATACGGGCGTTCCAAGTTGCGGTGCAAGTTCCTCCATCTTCTCGTTGAGGACATCGCCGTTATCGGCTTCGATGTTCAGTCGCAGGAGCGGCTCGGTATTTGACTTTCTAATGTTAAACCACCAGTCGGGGTATTGCACGGTGATGCCGTCAAGGAAGTCGACTCGTCCGTCTGCGTACTTCTCGCTGAGGGCGGCGATGGTCTGGTCTTTAGCGGTGTTTTCGAAATTGCGTTCGCCGCTAGCATGGAAACGTTTCAAGGGGCGGATCAAGTCGCCGAGCGGCTTGTCTTCCTTGGTGAGAGTATTGATTGTGTGGGCAAAGGCGAGCATGCCGGAGTCGCAATAGTAATTGTCCTTGAAGTAGAAGTGCCCGGAGAGTTCTCCACCGAAGACGCCTTTGGATTCGGACAGGGCCTTCTTCATATAGGCGTGGCCGACGCGTTCGCGCCGGGGAACGCCGCCTGCCCTTTTAATCTCCTCGGCGACAACGCGGCTGCTGCGCAGGTCATAAACGACAGTAGCTTTGGGATTTTTCTCAAGGAACTTGCGAGCCAGCAGGGCAGTGAGCATGTCGCAGCGGACGATTTCGGCGTTTTCATCGACTAGCATGAGGCGGTCGGCATCACCATCGAAGCAGACGCCGAAGTCGGCGCCGTTTTCGCGGACGGACTGTCGCAGCTGGGCGAGGTTTTCATCTACCAAGGGGTTGGGGTCGTGGACGAAGTCTCCCGTTGTCTCCATATTCATGCAGATGAGTTCGAGCTGGGGTACATCGCCGAAGATGATTGGTATCCACTTGCCGGCCATCCCGTTCGACGCGTCGACACAGATGCGCAGTTTGCGCGGTGTCTCCAGGTGACTGCGTATGAACGCTTTGTATTCACCTGTAAGGTCTCGGCGGGTAAGGGGGCCCTCTTTTCCGGTGTCGTGCCTGGTAGTGTTCTGAGCGATCCTGCAAATATCGGCCAAGCCGGTGTCGGCACCTATGGGGGCACCTTTGGCGCCGGATATTTTGAAGCCATTGTAGTTGGCTGGGTTGTGACTGGCTGTGGTTTGGATGCCTCCGCAACACCCGAGGTGATTGATGGCGAAGTAGATCATTGATGTGTCGATCATGCCGACATCGTAGACCGGTGAGCCCATAGCTCTGGCGCCGGCGATGAACGCTTCGCAGAGTGAGGGGCTTGACTTTCGCATATCTCGTCCGACGGCAATTGTTGTGGCCTCGGGTTGACTTCGATCCATGCCGCGCAAAGTACTCTGAAGGAAGGATGCCGTTGCGAATCCGATGCGCCACGCAACATCTTCATTCAGCATGTCGGGGTAGGTTGCCCTTACGTCGTATGCCTTGAACACTTTTTCGATCACTGCAGACCTCTCATCCGCTAAACTGGAATCAAACAGAACTTGTTGGACCGCTCCTCCTGTCTCATCGTCATTAAACTGACATCCTCTGCAGAATGGATAGCTTGCTCGGCGACGGCCGAGGCAAATTGCGTCGGAGATCAGGATTTGTGGTTGGTTAGGGCAAAAGCGGTAGTATTGTTCGACATCTTGCATTACGAGGGTTCCTTGACATGACACTCGCGTCGGGAGGCTCCGATGCCGGCGCAATGCAGGATTGATGGTACCAGAGATCAAGCGTGTCCACTAGCCTGAGCCGTTGAGGTAGTTTGTCCGGGGCCGTTGGTGGAAGCGTGTGCCAATGTTGGCATGTGTAAATCATTGTGTCCGCAATGCTGATATGCGGGATAGTTGTGTTGACGTGGTGCGGAGATCGCTGATAACATCGCATTTCTCATGTTCTGCCGCTGGGTGGCTGCGCGGATCGCGCCCGGTTTGGTGAAGACGGTCTGACATCCCTGAGACGCTCATTAGTGAAAGTGTGAAGATCATGATGGTAGCTGCGAGCTTGGTACAGATCCTGCTGGTCATGTTGGCGGGTGTGGCAGGTCAGGCTGATGAACCGGCAAACGTCGATCGAGAGCGGCTGGCGAAGTACGAAGAGCGAATGCGCGAGCCGGAGATTGCGGTCCAGGGTGAGGCGAGCGGTGGAGCTGGGGGGCAGCTGGCGGGAGGAGAAGCTGCTGATGAGTTGGAACTACCGGAGACGATGACGGTTACTTTGGCGGACCTTCTTCATCACGTTCCCGATCCGCTTGAAGCGCGCAAGGAGGCAGAGGAGGAGTTGAAGCAGGCATCCAAGCGCGTCGACTCTGATCGGCTGGAGAGCCTACTGAAGTACATTGGCATCATTGACCGTCCGAAGAAGCTCCATCTCAGTTTGCAGGGTGCGATTCGGCGGACGATGGAAAACAGTTACGCGATACGTGTTCAGAGCTACAACCCGGCCATTGAGACGACGCGTGTGGTTGAGGCAGAAGCGGCGTTTGATGCCAGTTTCTTTGCGAATATCAGTAATGTAAAGCAGGATCGTCCTACAGGCAGTCCGCTCGTTGCCTCGGTGTCTGAAGCTTTTCAGGGGCAGACTGGGATTCGAAAGCTGCTTCCGTCGGGCATGCAGGTGGAGACGAGCTATGTAATTCGGCGGAGTTGGAGCAACCTGCAGTATCAGACAATCAATCCTGAGTGGTTCGATCAATTCGTTGTGCAGTTTCGTCAGCCGCTGTTGCGCGGGTTTGGCAGTGACGTGAATCGGGCAAACATCCGTATTGAGCAGCTGACTCGTCGGCGGGCGACTCAGGAGTTTCGTCGCGAGGTGCGGGATACAGTTCAGGCTACGGAGGAGGCGTATTGGCGTTTGGTTCAGGCGAGGCGCAACTTGGTTATTTCTGCAAAGTTGCTTGCCAGTTTTGAGCAGATATTCCGCTTTCTTGACGAGCGGAAGGATTTTGATGTCTACAAGATCCAGTTAGCAGATGTTAGCGCACGACTGGAGTCATCCAAGGTGGATTATGCGGAATTGGTGGCGAACGTGATGATTGCGGAGGATCAGCTTGCGGCGGCAATGAATGACCCCGAGGTTGATCTTGCTGATGACATTGAGATTATCCCGACAGACATTCCGCTGCATGAATTTCGCAAGGTTGAGCGGTTGGCGGAGGTGCAGGTTGCTCTGGACAACCGCTCGGAGATTGCAGAGGCAAGACTTGGCGTCAATATTGCCAAGATTCAGGTAGGTGCGGCGAAGAACCAGGCTCTTCCACAACTTGATGTGAGCTTTAGCTACGCGGTAGATGGATTGGGCGGAAGTGCTGATGACTCTTTTGATGAGCTTACCAAGCACGACTACACTGAATATACGGTAGGTGTGGAGTTTGAGTTGCCGGTGGGTAATCGTGCTCGGAGGGCCCAGCTCAAGCGAACGGAATTGCAGCACGCGCAGGCAATTGCAGGGCTGAAGCAGGTGTTTGAGCAAGTCATTCTGGATGCCAACATCGCCGTGCGCAAGTTGCACACATCGCTTTACCAGATTGAGCCAAGTCTGCGTTCGGCGGCGGCCACGGAGGATCAGGTGGCATCGATTATTGCCCGTGCCGAAAGGAAGGATTATCTCACCCTGAACAACGAGCTGAGCACACGGCAAGCGCTTGCTCAGACACGCAGTACGTTGTTGTCTGCCTTGGTCGAGTATGGCCTAGCGATTGTCGACCTGGAGCGTGCCAAGGGGACGCTGCTTCGGTATAACGGCATCGATCTGGTGTTCGACGGAGCTGACGAGGATCCGAAATGGTGATGACCGCGGGCTTGCTCGCCTTTGGAATGGTTGCTGACAGATGTCCGATCGACCTGCAAGCGGTTGCGATAGTGGTTTCTTCGGAGAGCATTCAAGAAACTGGGCGGACAATTCCTATGTTTATCCGGTCATTTCCCGTCGATGCCGTGGGCTGAGCATTGGAGTAAACCTTAGTCCGAGCGGCGCTTGTAGTTCCAATTGCGTGTATTGCCAAGTTGCGCGCGCGAAGTTGAGCGATGATCCTCGTGTTGATTTATCCGTGCTGAGACAGGAGCTTGACGAGATGCTCGGTTGGGCGTCGGACATGTCGATTTTCGATAATCCGAGATTCATCAATCTGGCCCCTGAGTTGCGGAGGGTGAACGACATTGCCTTTTCCGGTGATGGTGAACCGACGATTTCTCCGGTGTTCAGAGAAGCAGTGGAGATTGCGGCCGAAGTCAAGCGTGCTCATGGTTTAGGGGATATACGAATCATTCTGTTGACCGACGCCTGTCATTTGACTCGGCCGGAAGTTGTGGAGGCTTTGCGTGTGTTGAGTGAAAACAACGGGCAGATTTGGGTGAAACTTGATGCGGGGACAGAGGAGTATCACGCTCAGGTGAATCGCAGTAGGTTCACGCTGCAGCATGTCATTGAGAATATCCGAAGCGCTGCGGATATTCTGCCTGTTTGTATTCAGTCGTTGTTTATGCGGATCAAGGGGCAGGGGCCTTCGGAAGAGGAGATCTCCGTATACGTTGATCGCCTGAAATCGTTGCTCGCCAGTGGAGCAATGATCGAGCAGGTACAGATATACACGGTTGCCAGGACGCCGGCTGAGGCATTCGTGACGCCGCTGGAGAAAGATTCACTTGAGCGGCTTGCGACACGTGTACGCGAAAACACCGGTTTGCTCGTCAACGTGTTCCACTAGGCCAGCGTTTCATCCACGCGTGTCGATGAGGATCTCATCAATTGGTGTAATCACATCTATCATCACCGTACCACCTATTCGCTAGGCCGGGATCTGATCGATGAATGAAAAGAATAGATCTGCGAGGACACTGATTAATCGGGTGAGTGCAATCATCAAAACCGTCTCCTAACAAGTACTTGGAAACCAGTTGAACGATTGACCTTGGTTTGCCGGTGCTGACTTTGGCACATGGTGCCCATTCCGCCTCGGCATTCGGTTTATCGACAGTGCGGATAAGCCACTTTAGGTCGCAGTGCGAAATAGTTTGCTGGAGGTGTCGTCGTGGCCGTGATTCGTTATGGGGGTGGGGCTGACCGGAGTTCACAGGCGATGCTAATGTGATAGAATACGTGATCCAATGTTGAGGAATATCAAGGCCATTCTGTTCGATTGGGGCGGCACTCTTGTTCGTTGTGGTCGCCAGGAGCGAGTGTTTTACGCGTGCATTGACGCTTTCGTAGAGCATCTCCATGGACGTGGAGTTTCCGTGACGGGTACAGCCCGAGCTGTTCTTGAAGAGTCGTTCTTGGCGGCGATGAATGCAAACCAGAATGTGGAAAACACGCAGGAGTTTGATACGAGCAGCTTCTTGGTAGATTGGGCATATAACCAGGCGATCGACTTGCGCGTAGGGGATGAGCCGGATGCGTTGGCAGAGGTTTTCTGGCGTCCGTGGGTGGGGTGCCTTGATTTGATGGAAGGTGTGGAGAGTTGTCTTGGCCGCTTGGTCTCTCGCGGATGCATTATCGGATTAGTGAGCAACGTGGCTGCTGCCCCGGCGGCGTGCGAAGCGGAGTTGGCTCGTCAGGGGCTGCATTCGTTGTTCCATTTCGTTTATTTTTCCAGCAGCTATGGCATTCGAAAACCATCGCCGCGGGTTTACGAATCTGCCGCGGCAATGGCCAAATCGGCCTGGAGTGGTTCGGGACGCGGCCTGGTTGAAAGCGAGATGCTTTTTGTTGGTGACACGCCTGTTGCGGATATTGATGGACCGGCGAAGATGGGCATGAGGACCGCTCTCGTTCGTGGTGGGAACTGGAGCGGTGACCTTGAGGAGTTGCGGACGAAGCCCGATCTAGTCCTGGATTCGGTGAACGATCTGCCTGTTCTGCTGGAGTAAGAGGTCCGCTAGTGGCGAGCGCGTAACGTCTTTGGCAGGTTGCGGACCGTCGGGACGTTCATTGACTACAGATGATTCAAATGAAGAAGAACCTCGAGCCTTTCTGCAAGTTGGCTGATTCGCAGTCGTATTCTGTTTGTGATTGGGATTTGATCGCGGACCCTGTTGGGCGTGAGGCGTGGATTCGTATCTTCGAGGATCACACAGCCTCGCTTCTTGAGCATGCCCGTAGCAGTCTTGCTCCGCCGACAGAGCTGGAGATCGAGACTTACCGGCGAGCGTATCTCTCCAGCCTGGACGACATACGTAGGAACTATCTAGACTTTGCTCCGCTACATATCTACAAGCTATGCGAGCATCGCGCGGAGATCATGAGGATGCACAATCTTGGCGATCCTTATGACCGGGTCAAGGCGGAGGAGGACGCGGCAGCGATGCGTCATCTTCCTCGTGTGGTTGAACTACTTGACGCGTGTTCGGAGGAATCCATAGTTGAGACGCATATTCGAGGTGTGCTGGCTGGCAATAAGTTCGATCTAGGTGCGAAGGATACAGCAGAGCAGCATGCTAATGGCGGTATTGATTTCTTCTCGACGCTATCGGACCTAGCTCCGCGGCCGTGGTTTGTTGACGACTGCGACGTTATTTCTGAGCGGTTGGGTCGGGGACATGTTGCCTACCGCAAGGCGATCTACTTCGTTGACAATGCGGGAGGGGATGTGGTTTTGGGAGCCATTCCGTTTGCCCGTTATCTTGCCGATCAGGGATGTGCGGTTGTCCTTGCCGCCAACGATCACCCTGCGCTAAACGACATCCTGGTCAATGAACTACGGGAGCTTCTGAGGAAGGCCTCTGAGGTTGATGAGAGACTTGCGAGCCATGTAGGTGATGGAGGAATCTCTGTAGTGGGAACTGGCTGCGATTGTCCGCTGATTGACCTGGGCGCAGTGAGTGGTGAGTGCAACGATGCAGCGGCAGATTGTGATTTGGTGATTCTGGAGGGAATGGGCCGTGCTGTAGAGAGCAATTATGATGTCGTTCTGACTTGTGACGCGATTCATCTAGCGATGATCAAGAACCGTAAGTTGGCACCCTATATGGGATGCCGAATGTACGACCTAGTCGTCAGGTTTACACAGGCGAATTCAGTACCGCGCGTTGGGCATCAGGGCCGCTAGTGCGACATGCACAAGGATCTTGCGTAGAGCAAGCTTCATTCAAGTACAGTGTCTGATGGCCGGTTTCTCGGGCAGATTCTCAGTTTATAACGCTACGCTTGGACCTGCAGCATTCAGTTGCTGGAGCCGGAAGGGCAGGGCGCATGAAGAAGCGGCACAGCAAGCCAACATGACTCGCTGTGCCGCCACGATAATGTCTTGCGCAGTACTAGCCTGCGTTGTTAAAGACGTTGTCCCAGTCAACCGGAATGACGGTATCCCAGAACGAGGTTGCCTCACCCTTGACATACAAGAGTGAACCAGCGACGACATTGTCCCTGAGGTCTTCCAGAGTGCAAGCCGATCCGAGCATTGTTCCGCCGGCCATAAGAGCTGCAAGGGTCGCCATCTTTGCTTTGCGAAGGAAACGATGATTCATGTCTACTAACTCCCAAACAAAAGGTAACAAGGCCTTGTTAGAAAACGATTTTAACGCGAACGCCACCGATGAAGGCGTCGCGAGCGTCCTTATTTCCGCCAGGATTGGTGATTACCTGCAGATCTGGTGAGATCACACACCAAGGTGCGACTTTGATCGCGTAGTAAAGCTCGTAAACTGTCTCGCGGTCAGCCAGAGCGTTGGTTTCTCGCCGCATGTCTTTTGACATGATGCTTTGAGCGATACCGAATGCGAGAACGTCTTCATCTCTTTCGGGTATGATTCCAGTGTAAGCAGCGCCGATGTTCCACGCGTGACTTACTGCATTCACGTCACCATGAGCGTAGCCATAGCGTCCGAAGACTCCTAATCCCTGCTTGTCCTTGGGATCGTCGCTCTCTTTGTATACGACTTGATCGAAGTTCAGGTAGAAGCCGACATCACCTGTGGCCGTCTTTGTGGACCGAAGGCCGCCGAGGGTGTCAAAGTACACAGTTTTGGTACGCGGATCGTACCAAGTACCAAGGCGGTAGTTACCGGCCATCCCGCCGAATTGGGTCTTTACACCGGCTTCCACCATGCCGAGGAAGTGGGCGTCATCGCCGAAGGCCGTATCGAATCCGTTCCAGCCGTGAGTACAGCTGGTTTGACTGAAGTACGGATCCACGCCCATTGCTTGGACATAGAGCCACTCTGTTGGCCAGGCGCGGACAAACGCACCAAGTCCCCGGGCTACGGGAATGGTGGCGTTGTAGTTCAGAGCCTGGTTACTGAATTTGTTAAGATAGTTGTCTGCGTACTGGTTCAGGTCGAAGAGGTCCGCGACATTGAGTAGCTTTCCGAGGCGGAATTCCAGCTTGCCATCGAAGAGTTTCTGCTTGTACCACCACTTGTCCTGCTCGAACGAGTTGTCTGGTCCAGAGGCTATCAACCAATAAGGAGCGGCTCGTGATCCGACATCGGCACCAATATCGTCATTCCACTCTTGGAGGAACCTAGCCCACAAACTACCGCCAGGGATGAGCCCCATCTTCTCAAAATCGAGATCGAAGATGTAGAACACTCTTCCCCCGTTGTTGATAGCGTTGTGGGTGTTTGCCCCGCCTCGGAAGTTCATGCTGGTGGTTGTACCTAGCAACCAGGTGAACTTGAAGCCTTGGTCATCGAGCGACTGCCGAATTCCATTGGGGTCGCCAAGAAGGTGCTTGGTTGTAAGCAAGTCAAAATACCGGTACTCCGGATCAGGAGCCGGTTGTGCTGCCGCTTCTGGTGTTGGCTGCTGTGCCTCCTTTTTCTCTTGACCGGCGGCAGCGCTAGTTAGCCAAAGCATCAAAGCGCATGCACAGAGGGCCCTTGTTCTGAAAAGCCAACGTGGTATCCATGCCATAACTTGTTCTCCAGAGTAGAAACGACCGTATCGGCTGCCACAAGGCGTCAACCGGACGGCGGCCACAAGAACACATTTATCCTTCCAGACGTTGCGATCACACGCGCAACGCCAAACTTGATCAGCAAACGGCGGCTGCAGGTCTTGCCGAGCATTCAGAGCTAATCCGACTGGGCACATTTACGTCGTTTGACAGTACTTCGCTGTGACCCGATCGCCCTGTGCCGTTTTCGGAAACGTCCCGCGGTTCTGCTTGGTCCGCTTGTACCGAATAAAACGACCATGCCTACCGTTTTCGGCAGACCTCCGTTGCCAGTCCACAATTTATTCGGGCGCTGACCGACCGGAAGTAACGCCCGATTCCTCCTCTTCACCCGTCGTGGCGGCAACGAAGATGCCATTACTGTCGCAATTATCGGCCCTTAGGTCCCTGGTCGATTAGCAATAAACAGGTGCAGAATGGCAATATCGGTGGTGATTTGAAGCAGGAGCGTAATGAATGTCAAGAATTAGTTATTCGTGGGTGGGCCTCTGGTCAGCTTCTCCGACATAGACTATACTCGACGGGCTGTGGGCTGGGGGTGAGATTCCGGCCCCTTGCCTGCGATGGCATTGGGATCGTTGGTGATTATGAAAGGATGTGGTCGACTGTGATCAAAGTTAAGCCGCGAGGGAACGAATCTGTTCAGCAGTTGCTTCGAAGGTTCAAGCGCCTTTGTCAGCGTGAGGGCCTTACCCGTGACATCAAGCGAACGAGCTACTACGAGAAGCCATCAGAGAAGAAACGTCGTCAATCTCGCAAGGCGGCTCGCCGGGCAACTGAGTTCAGCTTCTAGTTTCCTTCGGTTGGGTTACTAGTACGGCTTCTGCCCCATACCGCATATATACCCTGAGTTTTTCATCGAGCGTTAGTCACTGGATCTGTCGTATTCTGGGGCGAGCGCTTGTTGCGCGCGCAGTGCATCTCTGAGGAAGGCGACCATTCTTTGTTGGTATGCGGGAGTTTGTGCCGCAAGCGTTTCGCAATGTCCTGCTCCCGAGACCACGTGCCATTCCTTCGGTTTGCCGGAAGCTTGAAAAAGTATTCGTCCTTGCTCAATGGGGACCAGCCGGTCTTCATCCCCATGGACAAACATGATAGGGCGCGGGCTGATAGATCCTATCACGTTTCCTGGGCCGGCTGCGAAGAGGTTCGTGCCAGTTTCAAGAGATCCGAAAGCGGTACCCACGTACAGACCAATCTGTTGAAAGCCAGGTGGCAGCGGGTCGCAGATCACTTTGGCGATATCGAACGTCCAGGCGTAGGGTGCGTCAAGGTGAAGAGCTTCGATCCGCCGGTCAATGGCTGCAGCGAGGACGAGAGAGGACGCTCCCATACTCCAGCCAACCCCAGCCACGTGCTTGCAGTGCGTTGGGTAGTTAACCCTCAACATGTCGATGCCACTGATGATGTCGTATTTCTCTTGCTTGCCGTAGGTTACGGTATGGCCGCCGCTCTGTCCGTGTCCACGGAAGTCAAGAGTGAGAACGTTGAATCCTCCTTCGTGCAGGCTCGATACGAATTCGAGCATGTCGGCCTGATAGGCACCGACTCCGTGGCAGACCACAATAGTTGTCCTGACTTCAACATTGGGACACCCAATCAATGAAGCAGGTCATAGAGAGCCTGCTGTTCGGGGTCCATTTTGAGTAGGATTTGCTGTTTCTGCGGGTCGTTCGGCAAGGTAAAGGTCATCTGGTACATGGTCTGACACAGTTCGATCGCACGCTTCGGACTTATGGGCAGCGCTGCTTTTCCCAGGCGACGCTCCAGTTCCTTGTAGATTGTGTATGCCACGAATGCTACAAGCACGTGCGCTTCGATGCGCCGACGCCGGTAGTGATACATCGGGCGGATGCGCAAGTCGGTCTTTGAAATCCGAAACGCCCGTTCAATCTGCCATAGTTGTCCGTAGTTCTCGATCACCACTTGTGATGACAGGTTCGTATTCGTCAGATACCCCTTGAGCCCGTCCCAACGGGCGGCCTGCGCGACTTTCGCATCGTCCAGTTTCACCGTTATCTCACCAGTGAGCTTGAGGAACCGGTTATATCCGCGGTTGTTCAAGTGCTCCTTGCTCAACCGCCCACTGCCAATCCGTTTGCGTAACCGACTCAGACCACGCTCGCGGTTGTACCCATCCTTCTTGGCCCGCGAGTCGGTGTAGGCCACAATCAATCGGCCATATTCATGCTCAATCTCTATGCACTGGCCATTCTGTAATCCATCACTGCGTGCGAGGATTGTCTCCTGCATCGTCTGTTTCTCGTTGCGGATCCTGGCGGCCACGATGAACGGATAGCCCTGCTGGTTCAATGCTGTGAGGTTCTTATGGCTGAGCATCGCCGCATCGGCAACAACTACCGGAGTACCGACGTCGTACTGCTTAGCTATACGTTCCAGTACGGGGATCAGCGTCTTACCTTCAAACGTGTTGCCTTCAAAAATGTCGTACCCGATCGGATATCCACCTCGGCCAACCAGCAGGCCGAGCATGATCTGAGGATTCTCAAACTTGCCGTCCTTGGAAAAACCAATCCGGCGCAGGTCGTCTTCGTCTTCCGCTTCAAAGTACAGACTGGTCATGTCGTAGAAGACCACGCTGATCTGACCGAGGATCGTGCGGGAGTGCTCGTAGGCAATCCGCTGGGCTTGCGGAGTGTATTGCTCGTTGAGACGGTCCAGGAAGCGGTAGATCTCCTGGACAGAGACGGTCTTACCGTGATAGCGGTACAGGTAATCAATCGTCTTGAGCTTACTGGTTGGGTAAGCTAGCCGAGCGATAACGATGTCGCGGAAGAGTGCCTCAGGGATTGCGTTAAACCCGACCTCATCGAAAAGCGTACCGAGGATGAGTTCTGGCCCCAGTGTGCGAATCGAGGCATTCTCAAGCGTTTGGATTACATCCAGAGCGACCGCATTACTCTGTTGGTCTACCGGGAACAGCGGATATTGCCCGCTCTGCCTGGTGATGTGTGCCTTCCCAAGCTCGACAAGGCGATTGATCTCTTCTGGATCACTTGAGGAACCGATCGTCTTGACCACGCGATAGCCGTTGGTTTTGTCGATGACTTGCACGCTGACCGACCCTGATTGATTCCGCTTCTGCCGCACGAACATGGGCCGATTCTACGCGCCGGACACCCAAACCTGAAACACTACCCTTGTAAAATAAGAAGTTACGAGCGAAATTCACCTACTTGTCGAAGTCAGGAAGAGTGAGAACGTTGAATCCTCCTTCGTGCAGGCTCGATACGAATTCGAGCATGTCGGCCTGATAGGCACCGACTCCGTGGCAGACCACAATAGTTGTGTCAGATTCGTCGCATGGGACAAACCAGCCGGCGATCGTTGTACCGTCCGTGGATTTCCAGGAGAGCGATGTGAATGGTAGGCGCAGCAGCTTCGGAGTATTGGGCGATTTTTGCTTTGGCCAATGCGTTTCGAGGAAGGACAAAATGAAGGCGTTTAACAGAGAGGCGAATATGAGTAAGCATACTACGCGGAGCAGCATGGAGCGATATTGGCGTTTCTGCGTGGTGATCCCGGTGATCCGTTTCGCGGTTTTCCAACCCCAGTCCCACGCGCAGCGTGCGATGATTGCAATAGAGACGATTGCATACGCTATGGCCGCCAACTCACCTGGCTGCAATCCTTGTGTTTGGACGAGTTTGTCCGTTAATGCGGCGAGGGCGACGAAGATGAACCCTGCGATTGCTATCGCGGCGCGACGATTGGCCTTTTGGCGTTGTCCGGCAGCGAATAGCCAGACAGTTTCTGCGCAATAGAGCCAGGGAATGACTAGAACCTATCCCAAAACCTCTTTAAGCAATAATAAGGTACATCCGAAGTGTAGAAATCCCTGAAAGAGCAATGTAGATTTCTCCCATCGTATACATAGTCGACGATAGTGTTGAATCCAGGCTATCGTTCGTTCAACAGTCCATCGTCTTTTGTATCTTCGCAAAGGTCGGCCATCCTGAGTTTTATTTTCTGCTTTGCGGTTCCTACGATGCGGAGCAATCATTTCGATACCCTGGGCTTCAAGTTCAGCGTCAAGTCGATCACTATCATAAGCTTTATCACCTATGATCCGCTCCGGTTTCTCATTCGTAAGCATGAAGTCGAAAAGCGGTTGAACGAGTTGGTTTTCATGAGGCGTAGCCGACATAGTATCAATTGCTATTGGAAGCCCCTTAGCATCTACTAAAACCATTATTTTTACGCCTTTTCCGGCCTTTGTCTTGCCTATTCCGTCACCACCTCCGCGGGCTTTGCTGAATGTTCCATCGATATAACATTCATACACTCGATAGCCGTCATGCTCTTCAACTAATTCACCAGCATTACGCATAATGTTCTCGAATACGCCGTTTTCAACCCAGAACTTGAACCATCGATGAACAGCGCTCTTGGAGCCGAACCGCTTTGGAAGATCTTTCCATTTTGCCCCATTGTCGAGAATCCAAAAAACTCCCTGAATGGCCTTTCGCTTATCCATCGGGGGCCGACCTCCCTTGGGGCTCGGAGTGTGATGAGGAATCTGCTCAGTCAACCAATCTAATTGTTCTTCGGTAAGTTTTGGCATACATAATTATAGTACTCTTATGCGGTTAAACCAGGTAATGGGATAGGTTCTAGGTAGAATCTCTCGGATGGTGAAATAACCAAGAGGGAGGCTATCAGCCAGAACACTGCAGCGATTCCGATCCTTCCGGCCAGCTGCAATAGATTGAGTTTCTTGTCGGCGTTGGCGTCAGCATCAGGAGAAGCATCGCCGCTTAGTTTGTTTTCGGCGTTGCTTGTCATGGCAACCAAGCTAGTGATGCTCAACCACGATCGATCTGTACGCTGGCGAGTCCTTGAGCTACGTCGTCGCAGAAGCTGAACACCTTGTCGAGACCGGTGACCAGGAGGAGCCCCCAAACATGCGTGTTGACGGCGCAGAGTCGAAGTTGCCGTTCGTTGCTCAGAAGCAGCTTGCGGATTCGCAGCAGCTTGGCAATGTTTGATGAGTTGAGATAGTTGACACCCTCAAAGTTTAGAACAGCATCAAGCTTGTTGTTTTTTTCCAGTAGATCGATAAGTGCTGCGAGATCATCGGTGAAACCCGGATCATCCTGCAATTCTGCAAGGACAATCGTATCTGACCAGTTTTCAATAGGCATATCGCATACTCCTCGAAACCGCTCTGAGGGTAGCGTGACCGGCATGGGCTGTCAAACGATATGATGGCTAGCGTGATCGGACCAGGAGCATGTTGTCGATATGCTCAGCAGCGGCGGTCGATTCGATTTCTGAGAGGAACCTCTTGCCATCCGTGTAGTAGCCTGCAGTTGGCTTGAGTGTTGCGATGCGGCTGCAGAAATACTCATTGAGTGCGGTCATCAAGGACTCTCGGATGTATTTACAGAAGATGCTTGCCAGTGCGATGGGCAAATGCCGTTCCTCGCCTTCGGTAATGAATTCAATGAACCACTCATGATTGTCGGTGGCTAGTTCGTACGCACTGCGCGTGTCTGATTCATCCACGATGCGAAGCCTGCTGCCCTGGAAAAACGTCATGAGGGTATCGCGATAGTGAGTTCTACCTCCTTGTCTGTCCGCGTGTATTGACACCTTATGCCCCTTGCCATGGACGAGAATACGCTGAACTGTTTTGAGGACCATTTCCATCAGCAGAGTGGCCTTGTTGCGCGTCTGGCCGACGCGGCGGTTGAAGTGGCCGGCTGGCATCAGTTCTGTGAAGATGCCCGACAGGTTGATGCCACAGTTTGCCATGTCGGCGGCAACAGGTGTTGTTCGGGTTGCGATATCTGCTGAAGATGTGGTGCGCGGAATCGGGTGATCGTATTCTCTGTACCAGGGGTACTCGCCTAGCATCTTCACACTGTCGGGAGAGAGAATCTTGAGCAGTGAAGCTAGCGTTTCCGGCTTCCTGCCGGTGGTTGCGAGCATGGCCAAAGCGGTACGCTCCAATATGCACAGACCGCTCTTACGATTATGCAGCTTCTTGCTGTCGGCTATCGGCAGGCGCAAGTCTCCGCGCGTTGGGGCGTTGCTGATGTTGTTTGCCAGGACCTTCCACAGTGACTGGCAGGCTAGGTCATCCGGGACGGCGAACACAGTTCCTGTTACTACGAGTGGCCCAAGGATTGGGCCGTAGCCCGCTTCGTCTATTCCCGCAACAAGCACAGTCACGCTCCGTCAGAACTAGTCATGCCAATCAGCAGATGCAGAGCCAGATTGTAATGGCATGCCAGTTCAAGCGGTAGTCATTCAGTTGCGGTGTGTGGAGCAAGCTCAATTCAAGTGTAGTGTCTGACTTCCGGTCTTTTCTGCCAGATTCTCGGTGATTGCCGACAAGCACAGACCTGCAACGCTACAATGATGGACGCGTAGAGAACTGCTTCGATGAGATCATCCGGTCTTCGAGCGGACAAGCAGGACAGATGCGAGTGAAAATAGCAGCAGAGTTGTGGGCTCGGGGATTGGGCGGACTCCCTCCACGAGGATGAGCAGGTCCTGATAATCCTGGTCACTGCCGGGGTCAAAGGCGAGTATATAAGAGTTGTCATTGGCGTTTTCACGAGTCAGCTGGAATGATTGCCCATTCCAGGCAAAGATGTCGAGTCCCCGGACGTCAAAGGAGATTACGCGGTCGAGGGTTCCGTTGGCGAAGGCTCGGTTCATCGGACTAGTCGTCCAGGCGGTCGGCAATCCTGACTCGTCACCGAAAACTAGTGGCTGTAGCAAATCTGTCACGGGAATCACCGCAGATTCGCCGAATTCATCGATTCTAGGGGAAGGGAAGGTGGACTCCTGTGATTCTACCCCTGGATGACTGAATACAATCTCCTGCCCCAGGCTGTCGAACGGTTCGGCTCTGCCACCCCAATACGCAGTGAGGAGGGTTACGGTGATATCATTGCCCGTGGCGTACCAGTAGAGATCTTGGGAATCTGGAATACGTCTAGATCCCGCACCGCTGTTGAGGTATGCAGTATCAGTCCAGTCGTATCCCGGCGCTACACTGAGTAGCGTCTCGTAGAGACTCGGTTCGGAGCCGCTTTGGGCATCTCGTACAGTGGTGTAGTCAATGGTCGTCGCCAGTGCGGGGTTTGCCAATAGGAAACATGCGATAATTGCGTTAAAGGCAATGAAGATGGCAATTCTACACATGTAAGGAATCCTCGCCGGCGACAGTAGTTGTACTTATCCTGAAGGCCTGATCAAACTTGTCGCTTAAGCATCGAATATGCTGTGGCTGAATGGCAAACAAGGAGCGGTGCGGTTCGTCTTAGTGGAGATGTTGCTTGTTGTTTCCGGAAGGGCTCGCGATTATCGGAAGCAAATACGCGTACCGCGATCGCGTCTGGGCAAAGAGTCGTTCTTGGCAAGATACAGTTGTGCTGCAAACCTGACTTCGACAAGTAGGTGAATTTCGCTCGTAACTTCTTATTTTACAAGGGTAGTGTTTCAGGTTTGGGTGTCCGGCGCGTAGAATCGGCCCATGTTCGTGCGGCAGAAGCGGAATCAATCAGGGTCGGTCAGCGTGCAAGTCATCGACAAAACCAACGGCTATCGCGTGGTCAAGACGATCGGTTCCTCAAGTGATCCAGAAGAGATCAATCGCCTTGTCGAGCTTGGGAAGGCACACATCACCAGGCAGAGCGGGCAATATCCGCTGTTCCCGGTAGACCAACAGAGTAATGCGGTCGCTCTGGATGTAATCCAAACGCTTGAGAATGCCTCGATTCGCACACTGGGGCCAGAACTCATCCTCGGTACGCTTTTCGATGAGGTCGGGTTTAACGCAATCCCTGAGGCACTCTTCCGCGACATCGTTATCGCTCGGCTAGCTTACCCAACCAGTAAGCTCAAGACGATTGATTACCTGTACCGCTATCACGGTAAGACCGTCTCTGTCCAGGAGATCTACCGCTTCCTGGACCGTCTCAACGAGCAATACACTCCGCAAGCCCAGCGGATTGCCTACGAGCACTCCCGCACGATCCTCGGTCAGATCAGCGTGGTCTTCTACGACATGACCAGTCTGTACTTTGAAGCGGAAGACGAAGACGACCTGCGCCGGATTGGTTTTTCCAAGGACGGCAAGTTTGAGAATCCTCAGATCATGCTCGGCCTGCTGGTTGGCCGAGGTGGATATCCGATCGGGTACGACATTTTTGAAGGCAACACGTTTGAAGGTAAGACGCTGATCCCCGTACTGGAACGTATAGCTAAGCAGTACGACGTCGGTACTCCGGTAGTTGTTGCCGATGCGGCGATGCTCAGCCATAAGAACCTCACAGCATTGAACCAGCAGGGCTATCCGTTCATCGTGGCCGCCAGGATCCGCAACGAGAAGCAGACGATGCAGGAGACAATCCTCGCACGCAGTGATGGATTACAGAATGGCCAGTGCATAGAGATTGAGCATGAATATGGCCGATTGATTGTGGCCTACACCGACTCGCGGGCCAAGAAGGATGGGTACAACCGCGAGCGTGGTCTGAGTCGGTTACGCAAACGGATTGGCAGTGGGCGGTTGAGCAAGGAGCACTTGAACAACCGCGGATATAACCGGTTCCTCAAGCTCACTGGTGAGATAACGGTGAAACTGGACGATGCGAAAGTCGCGCAGGCCGCCCGTTGGGACGGGCTCAAGGGGTATCTGACGAATACGAACCTGTCATCACAAGTGGTGATCGAGAACTACGGACAACTATGGCAGATTGAACGGGCGTTTCGGATTTCAAAGACCGACTTGCGCATCCGCCCGATGTATCACTACCGGCGTCGGCGCATCGAAGCGCACGTGCTTGTAGCATTCGTGGCATACACAATCTACAAGGAACTGGAGCGTCGCCTGGGAAAAGCAGCGCTGCCCATAAGTCCGAAGCGTGCGATCGAACTGTGTCAGACCATGTACCAGATGACCTTTACCTTGCCGAACGACCCGCAGAAACAGCAAATCCTACTCAAAATGGACCCCGAACAGCAGGCTCTCTATGACCTGCTTCATTGATTGGGTGTCCCAATGTTGAAGTCAGGAAACTTGTCGCTTAAGCATCGAATATGCTGTGGCTGAATGGCAAACAAGGAGCGGTGCGGTTCGTCTTAGTGGAGATGTTGCTTGTTGTTTCCGGAAGGGCTCGCGATTATCGGAAGCAAATACGCGTACCGCGATCGCGTCTGGGCAAAGAGTCGTTCTTGGCAAGATACAGTTGTGCTGCAAAGTACCTTGCTGAAGTCTTTAGAGTCAAACTGTCGGTGGCTTAGGAAGGATTCTAATAGCCATCCTGGCCGGTGACGGTGCCTGTGAACTTGCTATATACGAAGGCGGTGTATGCAATCACCAGGGGCATTCCTATCAGGGCTATTACCAGCATAACCGTGTGCGTCTTCGGCGTCGACGCCGCATTGTATATGTCCAGGCTGTCGGCTAGGTTCATTGTTGAAGGCACTATGCGGGGGAACATGCATGTGGCGGTAAGGCCCATGGCTGAACCTATGGTGAGCGAGGAGGCAAGAAACGCTTTGCGATGGTGCCCGGCTCTTGTTCCGATCGGTATGTAAACGGTGGCGAGCAGCAAGAGTACAATGAAGAGCCAGAATAGTGGTTTACCGGTACATCCGGCAAAGAAAGGTTTTGCCGCGAACATCGTATATACGAAACAGATTGGCAGGGCTACCACTACTAGGATCCACAGCCTAGCTGTCAAGCGAACCATGCGTTCCTTCAACTCGCCTTCGGTCTTGATGGCGAGCAGGGCACTGCCGTGCATGGTCAGGAGGATGACGCTGAAGACACCAACGAGCAGGGCATAGGGATTGAGTAAAGAAACAAAGGGAACTACAGTCTGACCATTTGCCGGAATTGGTAATCCTCGAACCAAGTTACCGATGGCCACTCCAAAAAGCAAAGCGGGAAGTAGACTGCCGAGACCAAACGACCAGTCCCAGAACTTCTTCCAGCCATTATGTTCCACTTGGTTGCGGAATTCGAGTGATACTGCGCGAAAGATGAGAGCAAGCATTACCAGTACAAGGGCAAGGTAAAGGTTACTGAACACTGTGGCGTAGACTACTGGAAACGCGGCAAAAAGAGCGCCACCACCGGTCAGCAGCCAGACTTCGTTACCGTCCCATACCGGAGCGATGGTTTTCATGTGGATAACGCGTTCGGTTTCGTTGCGAGCGAAGAGATGCAGCGTGCCAACTCCGAGATCGAAACCATCGAGAATCGCGTAGCCGGACAAGAGCACCCATACAAGGATGAACCAGACAGTATTGAGATCCATCACAGCACCTCCTTGACTGCTACCGGGTCAGGTCCGCGCTTCACCTTGCGGACCAATATGAATACGTAGAGAGCACCGAGAGCGAGGTACACGGCCCCGAACAGGATTAGAGAGAAGAGCACTTCTCCAGCAGTCACGTTGTGTGAGTAGGCATCTTCAGTTTTGAGGACTTGATAGACCACCCACGGTTGTCGGCCGACCTCCGCCACAATCCATCCAACTTGTGTGGCCAGCAGAGGAAGTGGGATCATCCACGGCAAGATCCACAGGAACCAACGTTTTTGGGCGAGTTGGGCGCGCAGAGCAAAGAGCGTTCCTATACCGGTAACGGCAATGAAGAGCGAGCCAAGGCCCACCATTGTGTGAAAGGCGATGAACGTAATGGCAACCGGGGGTGTCGGTTTGCCCTGTTCCTCCAGGTCGTTGATGCCCGGAACGAAGGCATCGGCATTACCGGTTGCGAGCAAGCTCAACAACCCCGGTATGCCTATCTTGTACTTGATCTCCACAGGGTTTCCCACGGGGAGTCCGAAGATAGCAAGTGGAGCGCGTTCTTCTCCATCGATCAGCCCTTCCATGGCGGCAAACTTTTCTGGTTGTGTTTGGGCGACTTGCTTGGCTGAGTAGTCGCCAGTGGGGAAAAGGGCTGCCAAGGATGCGATAAATCCCACAATGAGGGCGAGACGAAGCGATTTCTCTGCCACGGCTCTTCCGTTGTTCTTCAGCATGAGGTAGGCCGAGACTCCTGCCACCAGAAAGCACCCGGCTATCAGGCAGGAATCGACGGTGTGCAGGAATCTTGGCCAGGTTGATGCGTTGAATACGGCCGCCGTGAAATCGGTGAGTTCGGCTCGCCCGTTTTGTATGACGTATCCGGCGGGCGTTTGTTGCCACGAGTTAGCGACTATTATCCAGAATGCGGATAAGGTTGCACCGAAAGCTACCATGAAGGCGGAGAACCAATGCACACCTTTGGAAACACGGTTTCTTCCGAATAGATACAGGCCCAGAAACGTTGATTCAAGAAAGAAGGCGAACACGCCTTCGGCAGCCAGAGGTGCTCCGAAAATGTCGCCAACGAACTTGGAATATTCCGCCCAGTTTGTTCCAAACTGGAATTCCATGACGATACCGGTCGCCACTCCCACGGCAAAGGTCAGCCCAAGGATTTTTCCGAAGAACTTCCCTGCGTTGGTATATTCCGGGTCGTTTCTTCTCCACCCCCGCCATTCCATGACTACAATCAACCAAGCTAAGCCGATTGACAATGGCGGAAAGAGAAAATGAAAGCCAACGGTCACCGCAAACTGCAGTCGGGATAGGAATAGAGCATCCATGTTTGTGTACTCCTACAACGTATTCTGCACCGATGGCGAGTTCCTCATCCGCAGCGTCGAAGGTGAATCCTGCCCGTTTCAGGTGGCAGGAGAGAGTTCTTCGTAGAAAAGCTTGCGAATACCTGCCACCAACGCCATGACCGGGTTGTCACCATTCCGCGTCCTCGTCGGAGAACACTCGTTTGGACGCGTAGCACATCGGGCAACAGAAGTCTTCCGGCAGATCGTCGAACTCCGTTCCAGGCTTTACTCTGTATGCGGGAAAGCCCTTGTCGGGGTCGTAAATCCATCCGCATCTTTCGCAGACGTACTTCTTCATGGCAACGCTCCTGTTGAAGATGTCTATTCTTCGTAGGGCGAGAACTCGCTCTTGGATACGCCGCAAAGGGGGCAGACCCAATCATCAGGAATATCTTCGAACGCGGTGCCTGGTTCTATTCCGCCATCGGGATCACCTTTTTCCGGGTCGTAGATGTAATCACAAACATCACAGATGTACTTTTTCATGTTTATCTCCCAGACGATAACTCTGACATACTGTAATACAGCAACAATGCTCTGCTGCCTCGCATCGGACTAGAAGCGGCAGTTCAAGACGATTTTGGCGGCGATCGTAACCAGTAGTATTCCGCCACAAAGGTTTGCTTTTCGGCTCCATTGCTGAGGCAACTGCTTGGCCAGCAGCATGCCTGCGGCGCTGAATGTTGCGGCAACGACGCCGATGACTACGCAGGGGCGCAGCAGATCCACGTGGAGCAGGGCTATGCTGGCGCCCACTGCCAAAGCGTCCACGCTGGTTGCAAGAGAGAGCGTCACCAGCATCCAACCGCGGCTGGGATCTTTCCGTGCATCGAGAGGCTCTGGAGAGCGGGAATCGCGAACCATCTTCAGGCCGATTAGTGTGAGGAGGACGGCAGCCAACAGCTGGCTCCAGCCGGCCACATGGTGAGATACTTGCTGACCTAGCGTCCAGCCTGCGATGGGCATCAGGAACTGAAAGAGACCAAAGTGGAAAGCGATGCGAAAGACTTGACGCCCCGTTACTTTGCCCAAGATGCAGCCAGCGGCAATGGACACGGCAAGCGCGTCCATTGCTAGTCCTAAAGCCACTCCAAGAGTGTTGAAGGGAGTCATCGAGTGCAATCACTTTCTGCAGCTCCTCGGCTGGGTCTTTTTACGGATCGACACATAAGTCATGGCAGGCTCTTCTACTACCGCCCATGGAAAGCGCTCTTTCAGAAAGCATTCTGCCTGCTTGGTGGCAGTCTTCGATGATTTCCTTAGTGGGTGCATATTGGGCTCGAATCGGTTCTCGCAGAATCTCCCATTTGAGGTCCTCGAAATACTCCTGCACTGCCGTCGCTCCTCCTTTTGACCATCCATACGAGCCAAAGGAGAATCCAGCCTTGTTGGTGGGACGCAGGCCACGCAGGTATGTGAGAACTGCTCCAGCCGTTGGCAGTACATCTTGATTAAGGGTTGAAGAGCCAAATGCGATGGTAGCGGCGTCCAGTACCTCAGTGGCTATCTTTGTCAGGTTACTGGTTCGAACGTTGATGAGTTCAGCGGCCACGCCGGGTGCTGATGCGCCCTCGTGGATTGCTTCTGCCATCTTAGCGGTGCTTCCCCACATGCTTTCGAAGATGACCAGCACCTTTGGGCGCGGGCGGCAGACAGCCCAATTCTTGTATGCTTCCATTATTTTCGCGGCGTTAGTGCGCCAAATCACTCCGTGGCTAGGCGCAATCATCTTTATGTCGTATTCGGCGGCCGCTTCAAGAACTTTTGCAACGCGCTTGCCGTAGGGTGTGACGATGTTGGCGTAGTATGTTTTGGCTTCCTCCATAGTCGTGCATAGGGACACCTCATCGTCAAACCTCTGACTAGTGGCGTAGTGCTGGCCAAACGCATCCATTGAGAAAAGGATCTTCTCTTCCCGGACGTAGGTAAACATCGACTCCGGCCAATGAACCATGGGTGTATCGATGAACTCCAGAGTGCGTTGGCCCAGCGACAGCGTGTCGCCGGATGAGACTATATGTGTTGACCAGCCGGTCATATCGTGGTGCATACCCAATGCCGCCGCGCATTTCTGGTTGCAAACAAGTGTAGCGTTGGGAAGCGCAGCCATCACCTTGGCCATGGCTCCAGAGTGGTCGGGCTCAGCGTGGTTGCATACGATGTAGTTGACCTTGTCCAGAGCAACTAAAGCAGCGACGTTGGCAAGCAAATCTTGAGCGAACGGTTCCTTTACGGTGTCGATCAGCGCTATCTTCTCGTCGCGAATCAGGTAGGAATTGTAGGTTGCCCCTCTATGTGTGTCGTAGCCGTGAAAGTCTCGAACTGTCCAATCGACATAACCAACCCAGTCAATGTTGTCGCACAAAGCTGTATTCATCAAAAACCTCCGAACGGTATTTCCCCTGACTCACCCTCCGGCTTGAACATGCTCTTGTCGGCGCCACACCAGGGGCATCGCCATTCGTCTGGCAAATCCTCAAAAGCCGTTCCTGGCTTTACACCATGCTCCAGGTCGCCTATTAGAGGGTTGTACCCGTAAGAACAAACTGTGCAGCCGTACTTGAGCATTTGAGTTATAGCATGCCCGTTCGGATTGGTTGCCCAGAACGGGCGTGTTCTACATCCTAAGGAACCTATTCTGCGTCCTGATTGATCGCTGGAAACGAGGGAGTCGCCTACCAGTTTTCCGCAAGCAACTCAAAGTGTGCTTGCGGGTGCGCACAAGCAGGGCACGATCCCGGCGCCTCTTCTCCTTCATGTAAATAGCCGCAGTTACGGCAGCGCCATACGGTTTTCTCTTTCTTTTTGAAGACGGTTCCGGCTTCCACGTTGGCAAGTAGCCCGAGGTATCGTTTTTCGTGCTGCTTTTCTGCGATGGAGACGGCCTCAAACACGCGGGCAATTGCCTCAAAGCCTTCCTCGCGGGCGGTCTTTGCAAAGCCAGGATACATGCTGTCCCATTCCTCGTGCTCACCGCATGCGGCTGCCTTTAGATTCTCTGCTGTTGTGCCGATGACGCCAGCCGGAAAATTCGCCTGTATCTCGAGTTCGCCACCTTCAAGAAACTTGAAGAAACGCTTGGCGTGCTCCTTTTCCTGGTCGGCAGTTTCTGTGAAGATGTCGGCGATTTGCACAAAACCTTCCTTCTTGGCTTGCCCTGCATAGTATGTATAGCGATTGCGTGCCTGAGATTCTCCTGCGAATGCAGCCAGCAGATTCCCTTCCGTTTTGGTGCCTTTGACACTCTTCATCTTATTCGGCTCCCTGAGTATTGTTTTATTCCAGTGTTAGTTCTCGCGAAGAAATTCCTGGTCGTATTCGATTTCGAAACGCAGTTTGTGATTGGCCTCTTCGTTGGCCAAACCTGTTAGCAATTGCTTGATTTCGGGATCATCAGTTGCCAACGCCAGCGATGTGTACAGGCGGTACGCTTCCTTTTCTGCTTGCATTGCCAACAATAGTGCTTGCCCATAATCGGCGTCTTTGCTGAGTTCAGTTTTGTTCTGGAGGTAGTCACTTATTTTCAAATCAGCAACTTTGGACTCGGCACTGAGCATCTTCTTGCCATTCTTCACTTGCGTCAGTTTGGCCTTATGTTGCCATTCCTCCTTGGCAAAGCTCATGAAGGCTTCCTTCATGTGTTCGTTGCTCATTTTCTCGGCCATGCCTGTGTAGAACTCGGCGGCCAGCTCTTCCTGCCTGATGGCGAAGTCCAGTATTTCATTCACCGACTTGAGCATAACACGTTTCTCCTAAGGCGATTCCATTTCGAGCCTGCAGCACTGCGGCAGGGCGAGGACGAATCCGGCGAAGTTCAGTGGCTTCGCCGGATCACCCATTTCAATTGTGGATGGTACCATCGTAGTCGTTCATTTCTAGGCAGCTTTTTCGTTGCCGTCGTTAGCCACCGTGCTTGGCCAGATAGTCGGCGACACCGTTGGCCGTCGGCTTCATGGAGTCTTCGCCCGGTCTCCAGTTGGCTGGGCAAACCTCTCCATGTTTTTCCGTGAATTGCAGGGCATCTACAACTCTGAGAGCTTCATCAACGCTGCGGCCAAGTGGTAGGTCGTTAATCAGTGCATGGCGTACTATGCCCTCCTTGTCGATTAGGAACAGCCCACGCAGGGCGACGATTTCATTAAAGAGGATTCCGTAGGATCTCGAAATCTCTTTGCTCAGGTCTGACACTATAGGGTACTCGATCTGTCCTATTCCGCCCTTGTTTCGTGGAGTGTTCTTCCACGCTAAGTGAGTAAAGTGAGAGTCGACAGATACGCCTATCACTTCCGTGTTACGTTTCTTGAAATCGTCCATTGCTTTGTCGAATGCAATGATCTCCGATGGGCAGACAAAAGTGAAATCGAGCGGGTAGAAGTAGAGCAGGACATACTTGCCCCGGTAGTTGGAGAGTTTCAGTTCGGCGAATTCGTTGTTGGGCATTACAGCCTGAGCCGTAAAGTCCGGCGCTTCTTTAGTTACTAGACAGCATGACATTGTGTTTAATCTCCCTACTTGGGTGGACATACATTCCATATGTTGCAGCACACTACTGTTCCGCAGAACTAATTCGGGTTTGGCGGCGTGCAGCATTCACTAACTACAGACTTTGTGTCTTTTGTCTGATGGGCGTCGGCTGAGGCGTACCGCTTAACCCCACTTGCCCTTATTCATGTGGCCCTGGATTTCCGTCATGGCCAGTTTCATTATCTCATATGAATGGTTGAGGGTTTTCTGAAAGACGTCAACACATCCTGGATCAAGATTGTCTTCGATGCCATCTTTGCAGACCTGCTCCATCTTTCTTGCTAGGTTGATCAATCTGCAATGCAGGGCGTTGGTGTGCCGAGATCTTTCCACCAAGTTCGCCGCGTTGTCATCCAACAAAGTGAACTTCTCCGCCGGAGCGCCGCACTTGGGGCAGTTGGCGGGTGCGGCATCGCCATCGTGAATGTAACCGCATATGCATTTCCACTTCTTCATCACTATGTCTCCTTGCCTTGTGGCGTTTAATCATCGTTTGCCGTTGCGTTTTGGACGGCGCGATTCGAGATTGATCTTGTGGTAAACCTATGGCTCAACCCGCAAGATCCAGATTACTCAAACTATTCATTCTCGGCCGGGGCCGCCGGTCTGCTGCCGAGGAGGCGATCTATCATGAAGAGCGCGCCAGGGCTGTTGCCTGCCAACTCGAGCTTGTCCAAAATGTCACCGGCCGTGGCTTCCTCTTCGACTTGCTCGGTAACGAACCAATTGAGGAAGCCGACCGAGGCGTGGTCTTTCTCCGAAATGGCCAGATTCATTAGCTCGTTAATTGCTGCTGTGACTTTGGCCTCGTGCTTACAGGTGTCCTTGATTACGTTCTTAACCGAATCCCAATCGACGGCCGGGGCCTTGATCTCGGCGAGAATGACTTTTCCGTTGCGATCATTGATGTAGTTGAAGATTCTCATCGCATGGCCATACTCTTCTTGTGACTGCAACTGCATCCAGTGGGCGATGCCGTTGAGTCCTTGAGATTGACACCAAGCGGACATTGAGAGATAGAGGTATGAGGCGTATAGCTCCTCGTTGAGTTGTTTGTTCAGCGCGTCCTGCAGTTTCTTGTTCATTACAGAGTTTCCTTTGGTTCTGTCCGGCACTGTTACTGACTTATTGGTTTCGACGGGCTGCATGGTCAGATTGATCATGATTGGTTATGTTGCGCCAGTCGCCTGATTCGTTGTCTCCGCTTTGACACATAGGGCATATTCCGAAGAACTCCAACTCAAAACCATGAATGTCATAACCGGAACTTCTCTGGATAGCGACAAGATCCATGTCGTGTTTCGGATGCTCCACATCATCCAGCCTACCGCACCGAACACATCGTACATGATAATGCTGCGAAGGGTTACCATCGAAACGTGCCTCTGCTCCGGCACTGGCAATTCTTCGGATCTCGCCACTTCGCGTTAGTGCATCAAGATTTCTGTAGACAGTTCCCAGGCTTAATCTAGGCAACTGTCTCCGAGCTATGTCGTAAATATCTGCTGCCGTGGGATGCGTTTTCAGCTTCCTAAGCTCCTCTAGTATGATGCGTTTCTGATTAGTAGTCCTGGTTGGCTTCATCGTACACTCCTAAACAGTAATAGTAATTATTACTGATTAATATCAATTGTCAAGTCCATTTCACGGTTCTGGGATGTATTTTTATTGGCCTTACCTGGATGCTGGTGCCCCACTTGCCCGGCTAATAGCGTTGACCCAGGGCTGGAGCGAGCCAGCGAGGTGTGTATAGTGCATTGCAGCTTAAGGGCCGTGTTGAGGTCGCCCCGTGGATGCCATTTCGGGGCTATTGAGTGAGGCTGGGTGGAACCTCGGGAAAGCAGTAAGAGATCGTGGGGCTGATTGCTGGCCTGTTTAGGAGGACTTTCAATAAATGACGACGGCAAACGCTGATAACGCACTGATTGTTGCTCTGATTGCCTGCACCCTGGTCGTACCTGTGCCACTCGTTGCTCGTGCGGTGATCAGCAGAGCGACGAACTCGGGCAGTGGACCTGCTATGGTCATGGGGGCGATCCAAGTTGCCGCCGGCTTCGTGGGGAGCTACGCCATATATATCAGCACTCTCAAGTCGGCGAGCATCGATAGTGTTTTCCCATTGGCGTACCTTAGGTCTGATTTCAAGGGGTTTGTATCGATATTGGCAGAGTCCGTCTTTTATCGCGGAGTACTGGTCAGTATGTTGTCCGTTGTTTTGGGAGTACTATTGGTCTCTGGAAAACTCCCCAGGATCAGCGATTGGGCAAGAATAGATGCATATGGTTATTCCACGGGCATCCTGGTAGTGCAGTTGTTAATCGTCTTTCAGAACTGCAATGCGTCAGCAGTCTTTCAGTTTCAGTAGCAGCCGCCTTCACTGCGAGTCGGTGGATTATACTAATCCTTGTGAAGCAGCTTGAATTCCCTTGACTTGACTGGCCAGGGCATCGCGGTTAGGTGCATACTGCATGGCCGTGTCATAGTGAGTCAGTTCCTGCTCAATCAATTGTGCAAGAGAGTAGGTGAAGCTTCGCATTCCCTCTTCAATTGATTGGTTTATGATTGCTGGAATGTCTTTATCGCCTTCATTGCGGATCCGATCGCGCACAATCGAGTTATTCAAGAGTACTTCGGTTGCTGGAACGCGCGCATTCTCATCGATGCCGGGCAAGAGTCGCTGGCAACAGATTGCTCGAAGGCTGTTGCACAGCGATGAGCGAATGAAGCTGTGTTCTGACCTGGGGAAGAATTCGAGAATACGGGAAAAGGATTGTTGGGTATCGCTGCAGTGAAGCGTTCCTAACACAAGATGGCCGGTTTCTGCCGCCTGCAACGCTGCCGTCATGGTTTCGCGGTCGCGCATTTCGCCGATTAGTATGACGTCCGGATCCTGGCGCACCACATAACGAAGGGCTTCTGCGTAGTCAGGGATGTCGATTCCGATTTCCCTCTGTGAGATGATGCACTTGTCTGGAATGAAACGATATTCAACCGGGTCCTCTATGGTTATCACATGGGCGCTGCGAGTATGGTTGATGTGATCGAGCATTGCGGCAAGCGTACTACTCTTTCCTGATCCCGTTACGCCGCTGACCAGCACCAGACCATCGTGTGCCCGTTCGCAGATTTTCTGGTAGACAGGCGGCATGGTTAGTTTGTTGAAGTCAGGTATCTCGCTCTGCACTCGCCGAATAGCCGTGTGCATTTCTGCGCCGCTACGGAATACGTTGATACGAAAACGATCGCCGTTGGAGCCGGTGTAGGCAAAGTCCAAATCTCCGTGCTCCTCGTATTCTTGCAGGCGGACTTCAGGGACCATGGGCTTGACCATTTGCTCAACGAATTCGCTGGATGGTATGGGATGCATATCGAGCCGACGGAGGTGGCCGCCGATTCTGTATATGGGAATATACCCAACCTTAACATGCAGGTCAGAAGCATCCAGCTTCTTCATTCCAACCAGAAGCTGTTCCATCACTTTGTCAGGTGCGCCGAGTTCCTTGCCCATGATACTTCCCCGGAAGCCTTTGTTACTTGCTGAAAAGCGCCATTGTAGCTGTTGCTACGGAGACTACAACGAGAACAAGCGTGACAATGAAGAGCATCGTGAATCGCTTGTTCTGTTCCTTCATCAGTGCCGCAGTGCGGTCGTGACCTTCCAAGGTAGACATCTGAAGGTTCTTGACCGCAACGCTGGAGGCCGTCGTTGCTTCACCAAGGGACACCACAACCTCACGAAATGAGTCCAGGGAGGAGGTCATGCGGTCATCGCGTTCACCGGCAGCGCTCAGCTGTTGGACGACTCCGGTTAGGGCCTCTTTCTGTGCTTCAGCGACTCGTGGAAACTCGGCCAGGATTTCTTCCCATCGCTCCGCGCGCTCATTGGTCGTATGCAGTCCCTCGGCGATCAGGGCTAGCTTTTCGCTTTGAAGCCTACTGCCTCCCTCAATACTGTTCAGGCTGACAGCCATCTGAGATAGGGCGTTGGAGATTTCAGTGGCACGAGCCTCTTGTTTTTTCTGGTGTTCTTTGATGCTGGATATGAGGTCGATCACCTGATCGTACCCTGCCTGGAGCCGTTCCAGCGTTTCTTCGTTGTGTTTGCGTCTTGACAACAACCCGAAGCGGTCCAGCGAGTGTGTAGTCGTAGCCTTCTCTTCTGCCGGTGATTCTCCCAATGAGTGCTGCTCAACACTATCCGCCGCATGGTTGCGTGTTCTACCGCTTCTCGCCACCCAGCCCTTAACCTTGGACCATAGCTTGTTGTTGTGTTCCATACCGGCCATCTCCGATCAATATGCTGGCCGGACGGCACTGTGCAGAGCCCAGGACACGCCGATCAGCTTTCCGTAATCAGGTGTCAATGATCTTAGAGTCGCCGTCTACTCAGGTCAATCGGACACCGAGTCAACGTGTCAGGAGCCTGGACTGAATGTGAAAAGGGGCGTACAGTCTTGTTGTCCAAGGTCCGCCACTCGTTGGATTCAGTCTGTCTGGACGTTTCGTTCCGACGTCAACGGGCAGACGGTGGATAGTTTATTCATCGTGTGTTTGGGAGAATGGCGATGTCTCGGATTGACCGGATCATTAAACTTCTGCAGGACAATCCTGACGACGTGTTTCTGAACTTCAGTCTGGGTATGGAGTATCTGTCGCAGAAGCGGGAGGATCTGGCCCTGCATCAGTTTGACAAAACGATTTCCCTTGAACCCACTCACTTGGCTGCACATTTCAGGAAATGCCGGATATTGGTATCTGCCAAGGACGAGGCTGCCACAATTGCTATCGAGCAAGGGGTAGCGATAGCTACCGCAGCTGGTGATGAGCACATTGCGGATCAACTTCGGCAAATGCTGTCATAGAGCGAGCTCCATTCAGATGTCGCATCGCAAGGTACGCTTCTTCCGTTGATGTTTGTGGTTTAACGCGATACATGAGCCGTTTGTGTTTTATGGCGGCTGGGTTTCTGAACAGATTAGCTAGATGTGCAGCTTATTGAGTGAGGCGGTCAGTGCTGCTGGATCATGAATTACTAGATCGGGCTGGCATTGCAGAAGCTGTTCTGCATCTCGGTATCCCCAAGTTACTGCAGCAGATGCCATTCCTGCAGCTTTTGCCAACTGCACATCTACTGTTCCGTCACCCACTACTACCACGTGCTCCGGTTTGACTCCCCAACTACTCGCGATCTTTGTTGCGGCTTCAGGCGTGGGCTTTTTGGGTATGCCCACTCTCGCTCCCTGAACGTGTGAGAACTTCCATCGAGACAGGAGGTTTTTGCAGCATTTCTTAGTCAGTTCATCCGGCTTGTTGGATAGCACGGCCATGTTCCATCCCTGGGCTTGAAGAATATCCAATTGCTCCGGAATATGCTTGTAGAGGTGGGTCTGGCGCAGGCAGTTGTCACGATAGTGGGCCATGAACTTGCTCAGCAGATTTTCCAGCAAGTCCACGTTGTCTGACCTCGCGGCGCGCGACATCAGTTTGGTGACACCATCGCCAACCATTATCGCCACCTGCTTGCGGCCGTAGGGAGGTATGCCAATAGATGACATGACGTGGTTGAGGGAGGTTGTTATGTCATCGACAGAATCGACAAGCGTGCCGTCAAGGTCAAAGATTACGCATTTGCCGGTGAGTGCTCTGTCGTCAGGCATGCTGTCTTGGTTTCATTCTGTTTTTTGGGGTACCAGTATTGATGTGCAAGATATGCCTACACGCATCGCCTTGCTGAATCTGGGGATTCGCTTCTCATGGTTGGCTGCATAGTTGCCGTTTGCCTGGTCTGTTCCTGATAACTAGACACCGCTCGCTCAACTGCGCAACGCGCTTCGTCTGTGTTTCGGATCATTGCTACAACCGTGCCACCTGCCCCCGTACCCGATACTCTGGCTCCTAACACGCCCTGTTTTGCACCGGCGTTCCGCAGAAGTGTGACAAGAAGATCAGTCTCAATGCTGCCAAGTCCGCATCGCTGGCCGTAGGACCAGTGTGAGGCGTACATTAGTTCTCCAGCTTCGAGCAACGGTTCGAGCTCTCCAGTACGTGAAGCCCTGCTCAATCTTTCTGCGAACTGCCGAACACGGTCGTCCTCGTATATGTGATGCTCGCAACGAGAGCGAACTTTGTAAACGCGATCGGGCTCCACGTGTGCCAAGTCATCATTCAGTTGGCCGAATCGTTCCAAGTAGTGAGCGCCTCTTAGCTTTGTTGGGAGCTTGTCTCGAATGTGATCGACATAGTCAGTCGTCGAAATGCGTGCGAGATAGCCGCTCCAATTGTTGGCCTGATCACTGCCGTCGACCAAGCGACGAATAAGTTCACGACCCATGAGTGCAGCCGTGCGCGCTTGCAAGTATTTCTCCTTGGCAGCGCCATGCCGAGTTCCGCTGTCGATACCGATCAAGGCGATACTTTCGGGAACAGGCATAGCATCGCCAACCTCAAAAGGCTGAGAGCCGATTTGCAGTATCCGTCCAGGTTTACCTAGAAGAGGGGCGGCGTGCGTGGATATTCCCGATGCGAAACCGTGCACCAAGTTCAGGGCTCGCCGACAAACTACTGCCCTTTGGCACGGCTCCATCTGGCAGTTTGCAGCTTGCAGAAGAACATCAAGAACGGCCGCCTGGACACTGGCGATGCGACGGTGGTCGTCACAGCCGGGAATTCCCAATTCGATTACAGCTGTAAATCCACCACCCAGATGGGAGACTATCTTGCTTTCCAGTAATACATAGGCCACCGATATCGCCGCAAGCTTGATGTCGCAGTCGATCTCCGTTCCTCTTGAGCGAATGAGCCGCGCGTCGCAGACCTCGCCGCCTTCGTCGTAAAATGATTTAAGCGGCCAACTGATTTCAGTCGTATGGCCGTTTCCTGTATGATTGTTGCCAGGTTCTCCCAGATTGACAACGCGGATTGTTTGGTCATCACGCTGCAGCGCCACGACTGTTGCCAAATCTTCAGTCAATGCAGAGAGTGTCAGACTCCCACTGTACTCTGCAATCCCACCCATCACGTCCAGCGTACCGCGCACTGCACATATCCACCTCCGATTATGCTCGGTCGGGAGATCGGGCAGCTCGCTTTGGAGCCGCAGAGCAAGAGAATCAGTGTCTACATCTACAATTGTCGAACTTATGGTATCGGTCATCTATCTAGCCGTGACTGAGTTTCTCGAGTTTGCTGCCAAGGCAGCTCAGTAGCTTTTCGCTGCCTCTTCAAGTACATGGTTTTCCACGTAAATCGGAGTGGAGTTTGCCACGCCCAGTGCGATTGCATCTGATGGTCGCGCGTCCACTTCGATGAGCCGTCCGTCCTGCCTGATTACCAGCGTTGCATAGAAAGTATGGTCCTTCAGATCAGAGATAACAATCTGCTCCAATTCGGAAGCGAGGCTTTCGATCAGGGATGCGGCGAGATCATGCGTCATTGGTCTTGGGGTTTTCAGGCCCTTGAGCCGGCGATCGATTGCCAATGCTTCGTGCATGCCGATTAGTATCGGCAAGTGTCGTTTACCGTCGCGCTCCTTCAGAATAATAACCTGGGAATCGCTTGTCTCAACGATGATAGTTCGAGCAAGATCCATTCGGACTAACATTTTCACGTTCCCGGATCACTTCGTTATGCAAGGTTCAGAGGGAACCACCAATAGAGAAACCACCACTCACCGCGCCGCCACAGTCGATGTGCCATTGCCTCAGAACAACCAGAGGGCAGACACATTGACTTTGCCAAGGAACACTCCGCGTGGCCAATCTGACCTAGCCAACCAGGTTGCTCTCGCTGCATGGCTCCACAGCATGCCGCAATTCCTCTGCCTCTTCAAGCGGCATGCAAAGACCGTGCTCAGGGCCAGGAAAGTTCTCCTTGACCACATCATCTGCATACGCACGAAACGCATTCAGGAGAACCTGACGAAGATTGGCATACATCTTGACGGATTGTGGCGGATGACCGGCACCGTACCCCAACATATCGTGCATCACAACTACTGTTCCATCGCAGTGCGGACCTGCCACACAGCCAATCACCGGAAGGCTTGTTTGCTCAGTGATAATCCTGGCCACCTCCATCGGCACTGCCTCAAGGAGCAGGCCAACTGCTCCGGCGCGCTCCATCATCTGAGCTTCCGCGATGAGCTTCTTTGCGCCGTGAACGTCCTTTCCCTGCGCATGATAGCCTCCGTGAACGTGTATTGACTGCGGTCTCAAGCCCAGGTGGGCGACGACTGGAATGCTCGCCGATGCCAGAGCCTCGACAGTGTCCGCCAATCGAGAATCAACCTCGACTTTGACACAGTCACAGCCAGCTTCTGCCATGAATCGCCCCGCGTTTCGGATGGCTTCTTCTCGAGAGACCTGATAGCTCATGTAGGGCATGTCACCAAGCAGGAAACAGTTCGGCGCTCCGCGGCGGACAGCTTCAGTTACGGTGATCAAATGGTCTAGTTCAACTGGAAGCGTTGTTGTGTGTCCGAGGCAAACCTCTCCGTAGGTATCTCCAACCAGTATGACCTCTATGCCTGCCTCGGCCATTAAGCTTGCAGTCGTGTAGTCGTAGCAGGTAAGCACGGGGAACTTCCGCTCTCGACGCTTGTAGTCATGCAGGTGTTTGAGTGTGGTTTTAGTACGCTTTTTCATCACAGACAGCATACGGGCCTAGCGTACTTTCGACAAGCGGAGGTAGGCTCAAATCAAAGCCGTTTGACAAGGGTTTGACCGTGAGTTGTCCGAGATTAATATAGAGCATCCGCCTTTCAGACATCGTTATACCGGTGAGCGCTGCGCACGCTCGCACATTGAAATGGGACCGGCCCATGCACTCCATAGACGACAACTTCCAACAACTCTCCAAGAGCATGCAAGCGATGATGGAGGGAATCAGTGGGCCAAGCTACTTTGGCTCATCGGGAAGAGATTCTTGGGATCCACCGCTGAACGTTTACGAACTCTCACAGGAAGTGGTAGTTTGCGTTGAGTTGGCGGGTATCAATCCTGGTGACATTGAGTTACATGTTGAGGATGACATACTACATATTCGGGGATACCGTTCGAAGCCGGTTTTGCCCGACCCGTCCTGCGAGGTTGGCGTCCACCTGATGGAGATCGACTCAGGCAAATTCCACCGCAAGGTTCCGGTTCCACCCAACCTCGATTTCTCTGGCTGTACAGCCAACTACCGTAACGGATATGTCTGGATAATACTGCCCAAAAACCCATCCGAAGACTCCGAGACAACAACATGATTGATTCTGAGGACAGATTCGCTGATACGGCCGGTAGGCCAGGCATGGACGATACCGAGAACGGCGAGAACTGCGGTGGCGAGAGCTCCAGGGCGCCGGGCGGTGAAGACGGAAACGTTGCATTGGAGGATCAAGCCGCAGAGGCGCCGGATTCTGTTGAGCACGAGGCATCACTTTCTGAAGATGAACGTGCCGGTATCGAGGAGAAGCCCTCTGGTTTCGATTGCTCTGAAGAGAGTATCGGTATTCCTGAGGATGACATGCTCTCATTGGAAGAGGATGACGAAGTTTACTACGATTCCGACGATCCCCAGTCCGAGGATAGAGATCGATTGCCGGAAATACCCTCAACCTTGCCGGTTCTTCCGGTTCGCGACAGTGTGGCTTTTCCCGGGACCGTTACCCCCCTGAACATCGGCAGGGAGAAATCAAAGAAGGTTTTGGATCTGGCGTTAGCGTCTGATCGACTCATCGGAGTGTTTGCCCAGCGGTCATCGGATATAGAGGATCCGCGTCTCAACGATCTCTACCGCGTGGGAACAGCGTGTCGCATTTTGAAGATGTTCAAACTGCCGGATGGTACGGAGACGATCATCATTCACGGCATTGTGCGTGTGGGTATTGAGGAACTTGTACAGGAATCGCCGTATCTTGAGGCAAGGATCCATGAGAGCGAGGATAGTGTCGAGAATGATCCTGAACTCGAGGCTCTCGTGCATAATTCTCGCTACGCTGCCCGGCAGATCATGGAGTTATCACCGAATGTGCCGGATGAGGCCCGTGTTGTTCTCGATAGCATAAGCAGCAGCGGCGGACTCGCCGATTTCCTGGCCGCCAACCTTTCCTTGTCACTGGTTCACAAACAGGAATTGCTCGAGACTTTTGATGTTCGCCAGCGCTTGCGCAAAGTGTACGCAGCACTTACTAGTCAGATCGAAGTGCTCGAATTGTCGCAGAAGCTGAAAGAGCAGGTTCGCGGACAGATGGACAAGTCGCAGCGTGAGTACTACCTCCGCGAGCAGATGAAAGCTATTCAAACCGAGCTCGGACAATCTGACGCGCGAACAGCGGAGGTTGAGCGGTACAAGGAGAGAGTGGCAGATGCGAACATGTCTGCCGAAGCGGAGAAGGCTGCCAATCGTGAAATAGAGCGAATGGCCGTAATCCCGCAGGCTTCTCCTGAATACTCTGTTGCTGTTGACTATGTGGAATGGCTAGTGAGCTTGCCTTGGGCGAAAAGTTCACAGGACAATCTGGATATCGCTAATGCCCGGGAGATTCTTGGTGAAGATCATTACGGGTTGGCCAAGATCAAGCGTCGTATTCTCGAATTCCTGGCTGTGAGAAAACTGAACCCCAACGGTAAGGGCTCGATTCTGTGTTTCGCAGGTCCGCCGGGCGTGGGGAAAACATCGCTTGGCAGAAGCATTGCTCGTGCTCTGGATCGGTCCTTCATTCGCATGTCATTGGGCGGAATGCGCGATGAAGCGGAGATTCGAGGACACCGCCGCACATATATCGGGGCACTTCCCGGGCGTATTATCCAAGAGATAAAGAAATGCGGATCGAATAATCCCGTATTCATGCTGGACGAGGTCGACAAGATCGGAAACGACTTCAGGGGGGACCCTGCCTCAGCTCTGCTCGAGGTGCTTGATCCGCAGCAGAACAACACCTTCACAGACCACTACCTTGACGTTCCATTCGATCTTTCCGACATTTTGTTCATCGCTACCGCCAACTATATGGAGATGGTTCCACCGGCTTTGCGTGACCGGATGGAAGTGATCAATCTATCAAGCTACACCCGTTACGAGAAACTGCAAATAGCCAAGAGATACCTTGTTCCGCGGCAGCTGAGCGAAAACGGTTTGACTGGCGAGCAACTCTCTTTTACCGATGAATCACTCAATCTGATCATCGGCGGCTATACGCGGGAATCAGGCGTTCGGAGTCTGGAGCGGCAGATAGGAGCTTTGTGCCGTGCACAGGCAGCACGCGTTGTGGCTGGTGAGAGCGATTCACATCGTGTGACTGCAAAGAACGTCGCCAGTGATTTGGGGCCGGTGAAGGTCGTTCCCGATGTCGTGTCTCGCGAACCGCTTCCTGGCGTAGTTACCGGATTGGCTTACACTACAGTAGGTGGAGAGATTCTGTTTGTCGAGGCGTCCCGCATGCCGGGAACAGGCGCCCTGACACTGACTGGTCAGATTGGAGACGTCATGCGGGAAAGCGCTCATGCTGCGTATTCTCTCGTGCGCTCCGGTGCTCGCAACTTAAGGATTTCTCTTGGGCAGATCGCGGAGTTTGATCTGCATGTGCATGTTCCCGCCGGCGCCGTACCCAAAGACGGGCCGTCAGCAGGCGTTGCCATGCTTACCGCTATCATCTCTGCGATTAAGGAAGTCCCAGTTGATCCGCAGATGGCCATGACCGGTGAAATCACTCTCCGCGGCGCGGTTCTCCCGATAGGTGGTGTCAAAGAGAAGGTGTTGGCCGCTCACCGAGCGGGCATTACTCGTGTTATACTGCCTCATCTCAATATGAGAGATCTTGAGGATATTCCACAGGAAGTTAGGGACGACTTGACGTTCATTCCAGTGAAGACTGTTGCCGAGGTAGTGCGGGCTGCTTTTGCAAAACAAAGAAGGAGTCGAGCAATCGCGGCGACCAAGAAGGCTACTCCTGTTGCTCGGAAGAGGGTTGCCAAATCAGCTAAGGCAAAGAGATCTGTCAAGAGGAGCGTGGCTCGTTCGGCAGCAAAGAGAACAGGTTCCGCAACGGCAAAGCGTGCGACCGCCGGAGCCAAGAAGAAGACGGCTCGCACCGTCAAGAAAAAAACTGTTCGCACCGTCAAAAAGAAAAACACCGCGCGGAAAGTAACAAAACGTAAGAAGGCGACAAGATAAAGATCGGTAAAACGCTTAGAACGTAGTCATGCCGGCGTGCACCGAAAGCCATAGTTCTTCACAAGTAACATACATGAACACACCGCTATTGGGCCTTAGTAGACAACGATTGAGCGAAGAACTCGCATCTCTCGGTGAGAAACCGTACAGATGCAGTCAAGTATTGGAGTGGGTTTATCGCCAATCGGCAAAGTCCTTCCCAGAGATGACCAATCTCTCGAAGGAGCTGCGAAGTATGCTGGCGCAGCGGTTCTGCGTATACTCTTCCAGTATTGTGGCGGAGCGAAGCTCCTCCGATGCCACACGCAAATTCCTGCTGCGATGGGCTGATGAAGAAACCAGTGAATGCGTGATTATCCCAGATGGCGAAAGACGCACCGTGTGTGTTTCCACCCAAGTCGGATGTCCGGTGGGTTGCGCCTTCTGTGCCAGTGGAATCGGTGGGCTATCCCGAAACCTCACTGCTGGGGAAATAGTGGAACAAGCGATGCAGGCTCAGCAGCTGTGTCGGCCTGATGCTGCGATAACCAATGTCGTGCTGATGGGGCTGGGCGAGCCTCTGGCTAACTACGACAACACAATCGAGGCTGTGCGCATAATCAACGCCGATTGGGGAATGAACATCGGCGCTCGTCGTATCACAGTTAGCACTGTTGGCATTCCACATCGTATTCGTCAACTGGCGGCAGAGGGTTTGCAGATTACGTTGGCCTTGTCTCTTCACGCCGCAACGGATGATCTTCGTGTGCAACTAGTGCCGTGGGCAAAGACGACTCCCATACGCGAACTGATTGATGCCTGCCGCGACTACTTTGATGCTACTGGCAGGGAAGTGACTGTCGAATACGTTCTTCTGGGGGGAGTGAACGACAGCGCGGATTGTGCGCTGTCACTCGCTTCGTTGTGCCGTCAGCTGCGATGCAATGTGAACCTGATTAGGTATAACCCGGTGCCGGGGCTCGCCTATACGCGCCCCAATTCCGAGGCATCGCAGGTGTTTCTTACGATTCTGCGGGAAGAAGGAGTCAACGCCCACTTGCGTCGTAGCAGGGGACTTGACGTGGAAGGGGCTTGTGGGCAGCTACGCCGTAGAGAGGCGGCACGGAGTGACTGAGTTGCGGATCAGTTGATGATATGACTTTCCAAGTCACAGAGCGCCTCGGGCAGAAACTCCAGAAGGTCAGTTGCTACAAGTGACATGCGCCCCAATTGCTCCGCTGCGGAATCTCCGGCCAGCCCGTGAACGTAGACGCCCAGGACGGCTGCGTCGAAGGCCACCATTCGTTGCCCAATAAGCGCGGCCACTATTCCCGTCAACACATCACCGGAGCCGGCTGTCGCCATTCCCGCGTTGCCAGTTTGATTGACATAGACCTTCTGACCGTCAGTTACAACTGTTCCCGCCCCTTTGAGAACTACCGTTACTCCTGTCTTGGCGGCGTACATTAGGGCACAATCCTCACGAGAGTCGATCGTGTCGGGCATTCCCCAGCCTCGCAATAGTCGGCTCATTTCTCCTGGGTGAGGAGTGAGTACTACGTTGTGTGGCCATCGGGCATTCCATCTGCCGACGGTGGCCAGCGCGTTGATCGCGTCGGCATCCACCACGATCCCTCCGGAGAAGTTGTGAAACAAATCGATCAACTGGTTGCCGCTGATAGTGTCTCCTGCACCGGGACCGATGGCGATTACGTCGGCTCCGAATTCCGTGGCTAGCCTTGAAATATCCCAATCATCGCATGGGGCTTTGCGCGTGGTTGCGCAGGGCGCGAGAATTCCGACATACGGTTGTGCTTCCGCCGAAGTGATGATTTGCACCAAACCACAACCCGACTTTAGAGAGGCATTCGCGGCAAGGGCCGGTGCGCCGATCATCCCGTGTTCAGCCAGCATTCCGCCAACCACGAGAACTCGGCCGACGTCTCCTTTGTGAGCGTCGATCGCTCGCTCAGGCAGTCTGGGGATGTGGCTGATTCGTTCGTGATTCATTCTGCAATCGGCCTTTCGTTACTCACAATGGTTGTCGCCGGTTTTCATGTCGCTGCTGCGACGATTGATTAGAGCTGCAATGTGCCCTGCTGCAAAACCATTATCAATGTTGACTACAGCTACTCCGGAGGCACAGCTGTTCAGCATCGCCAGCAGCGCGGCTAATCCGCTGAAGCTTGCTCCGTAGCCGACACTCGTGGGAACGGCGATTACCGGACAATCGACTATCCCGCCGACCACGCTCGCTAAGGCTCCTTCCATTCCCGCTGCCACAACGATGACGTTGGCTGCTTGTATTGCCTCACTATGTGCCAGCAACCTATGAATACCCGCAACACCCACATCATAGAAAGTGGCCGTGTTCTGATCCATGATTTCCGCAGTGATCCTGGCTTCCTCTGCCACCGGTAGGTCACTCGTGCCTGCTGCCACGATGGCAATTGTCCCAGGAGAAACGTCCGCCGTCTGTTGCCGTATGGTGATTGTACGGGAGATCTGATCGTAGTTAGCTTTCTGGAAGCGCGCGAGCACCGCTTTGGCTGTTTGCGGGCATACTCTGGTTCCCAGCAGATTGCCGCCGCGTTTGACGCACGCCTCCACGATCTTCAGTGTCTGGTCTGGGGTCTTGCCCTCGCAGTATATCACTTCAGGAAAACCGCAGCGGATTGCTCGATGATGATCTATCTTGGCAAATCCAAGATCCTCGAATGGTAAGGACCGTAACCGCCTGACGGCGGATTCGACGTCAACTCTGCCTTCCTTTACCTCTCTCAGCAACTTCGTTAGGTAGTCGTCGTTCATCGCACCATCACGTCGGCATCGAGGCCGGCAACATCTCCATTGAGTAACTGGTGGTATCCCAGAGTGGCGATCATGGCGCCGTTGTCACCGCAATAGCGCATTTCGGCAGCGTAGAAACTGACGTTCCTCTTGACGCAAGCCTGTTGCAGGGCGCTGCGCAATGCCTTGTTTGCGGCAACTCCGCCGCCGAGGACGACGCTGCTCACTCTTAACTTTCCAACTGCACGCATGGCTTTGGTCACAAGTACGTCTATCACCGTCTGCTGAAAGCAGGCGGCAATATCGGAAACCCGTTGCTTGGTAATCGTCTCTAGGCCGCCTGAGGTTTTACCTTTGCCGTGGATCGTGTACAGCACCGCTGTCTTCAGGCCGGAGAAGGAGAAATCCAATGAGTTTCGGTTAAGCAATGTACGCGGAAGTTCAATGGCTTTCGCATCACCATCTGCCGCTGCACGTTCGATTTCCGGACCACCCGGATATGGTAGTTCCAGCATCATTGCTATCTTGTCGAAAGCTTCACCTGCCGCGTCGTCTATAGTGCTTCCCAGCAGGGTCATGGATGTGTAGTTCTCGACTAGGTACAGGGAGGTATGGCCGCCTGACACGATTAGAGCCACCGCCGGCCATGGATCTTCATTGAGGCCGATGGCCGCACTGATAGCATGTGCCTGGACGTGGTTTACCGTGACCAGCGGGCGTTTCCAAGCCCAACTCAGCGTCTTGGCTGCCGTTACTCCTATCAGTAGAGAACCACCCAGGCCCGGTCGATTCGTGACTGCTACAGCGTCCACATCGTCGGCCTTGCATTCCGCCTGCTCTAGCGACTCAGCAATGACACTGTCCAGGCACTCAATGTGGGCACGCGAGGCGATTTCGGGAACAACACCACCGTACTTCCGATGCAGGTCAATCTGTGAGGCGACAATATTACTCTTCACCTCTCGTCCGTTGACTACGATGGCAGCAGAAGTTTCGTCACAAGATGTCTCAATACCCAAGACTGTAGTCATTACTCTCTTTCAGTTCGGTACAGTTGCGGGGCATGCGCCGCCTGCTGTCGGATCATCGCTTAGATTCGCTAGTTTAGGATGAAGGGGGTTCTTTGCATAGTCAACGGCAGTTGGCTTGCCTCAACGCCCTCCTTGTGCTACTGATTGGCCGTCTGAATCCAATAACCTCTTTCAGGAGTGGCACATGCGACACATAATCGCCCTGGTTTGTGCATTGATGCTTAACGCGGCGGCAAACCTTGCCATGAAGGTGGGCATGAAGACAGTGTCCAATGCCGGATCCATGCTTGACGGTGGCGTAGTTGGGGGGATCAAGACGGTTCTGACTTCGCCGGTGCTTCTCGGCGGGCTCATTTGCTTTGGTCTCAACGTGTTTCTGTACATGTACGCGCTTCAGTCGAAAGTGCTCAAGATCAGCGTTGCGTATCCTATAATGGTCGGTGGTGGCTATGCCGTTATTGCAGTGGCTGCGTACTTCTTACCTAGTCTAAGAGAGCGGCTTTCCGTTGGGCAATGGCTTGGTGTAACGCTGATCTTGATCGGTGTTATTACTGTTGCTGTTCTCACACCAAACGAAGCGGCTTCCTGAAACAGCTTGCGTTAGAATCTTACCAAACAGAATTGGGGTCCTCGGCTATCACTTCGACGTGCCTAAGGACCCCTGTCGTTTGTCGATTCTAGTTCAGAGCTTCGCTTGCCCAAACGCAGCAGCAGACAGCGGAAACTTACTTGCGAAAACCGGGGGCTCGGACGCCACACTTGAATGAAACTTGCTCCTGGTGCGGCTCTGCAAACCGCCTAGCGTCTTCGCTTTGTTCCGGTTCGTAACCAGGCAAATCCCAACATTGCGAAGTAAACATTGGCCAAGCCGAGTGTTCCGCATGGCGCTCCAGCACCACAGTTGCTCGGAGTTGGTGTCGGAGTTGGTGTTGCAACTACACAGCCGTTCGAATCTACATTTGATCCTGCGGGCGTGTCAGCACAATCATCTTCGCCATTGGGCACACCGTCGTTGTCGTCGTCTCTCTGTGCTTCACTGCAGCCATTGCTATCGACATCGGCTTGGGCTGCGGTATCAGCACAAAGATCATCGTTGTTCATTACTCCGTCGCCGTCATCGTCTTTCTGTGCTTCGCTGCAGCCATTAGTGTCTACCTCAGCAGTGGCGGCCGTATCTTGGCAATCGTCGCTCCCATTGGGAACGCCATCATTGTCGTCATCCCTCTGGTCGGCGCTACAGCCGTTCGTGTCCACTTCGAGGCCCGCTACTGTGTTCGGACAGATGTCCTCCGCGTCGATCACGCCGTCATCATCTGCATCATCCGGCTCAACGGGGTCAGGTTCCGGATCACAGAGGTCTCCCTTGCCGTCATTGTCGCGATCGGCCTGGTCGGCGTTTGCTACGGCCGGGCAATTGTCACAGGCGTCGCCGACGCCGTCTCCATCGATATCTTTCTGATCGGCATTGGCGATGCTTGCACAATTGTCGCATTCGTCTCCAACTCCGTCCTCATCCTCATCCTCCTGCTGGGCATTGACAATCTTTGGGCAGTTGTCGCATGCATCGCCCAGTCCGTCTCCGTCGGCGTCCTCCTGGCCGTTGTTCGCAACGTTTACGCAGTTGTCATTGCAGTCAGCACGATTATCACCATCAGTGTTGGTGTCCGGTACGCCGCATCCACAGACGCCGGCACTCTGTTTGGAGGAATCATAATCACAGTCTTCGCACGCATCACCGGCACCATCGTTGTCGTTATCCTCTTGATATTCGTTGAAGACCGTAGGGCAGTTGTCGCAGGAATCTCCGTAGTAGTCCAGGTCGACGTCAGCTTGTGTCTCGTTGAAGGTGGACGGGCAGTTGTCAAAGGAGTCGCCGGCCCAGTCACCGTCCTCGTCGACGCCGACTGGAATCGCATAGCCGTTAGCAAGAACATCGGTGACTATTTGCAGGTCGCTGGCGGTGATGCATCCGTCCAGGTTCAAATCTGCCTTGGGATTGAATGCTGCATCTCCCGTGCAGCTTCCGTTGGCGTTATTGATAGTTACGGCATCCGCGATGTTGGTTATTCCATCCTGATTCGCATCGCCTTCGATTACCGAATAGTGCAACACGATTGCTGTGGCATTAGTTTCTTCCGCACTATTCTTCACCGCACCTGCAGGGACAACCAGCGTGAATCCGTTTGCCGTAACCGCATTGAACTTGACTGCTACTGTATTGCCAACTGCTGCGGTTGTTGCGGCAAGCTCTTCTGTCAACGTATAGACTAGAACATCGCCGACCAGCGTTACACCCTGGTCAAAGGCGACATAAACCTCGGTTAATGCTGTAGTTCCGGTAATCCAATTCGCAGTCACTTCCCACGCGTTGGGCGTAGCTTGTGACAGCACCGGCGCCGTCGCATTCGCACTGCCGGTCGAAAGGAGCAGGCACGCTATAATCACTGCCAGGCAAGCAAATGAGGTTAATCCTAGTTTTCCCGTATGCCTTACATTCAACATATGTCCATCCTCATATTGGAGAAGTACTGCCCAATCGGCCGCAAAACCGCGATCCCTTCTCTGTAATACCCACATAGCAGTCGGCAGACCGACGCTGTGAAAACTCTATTGACGCCGTCAGCTTCCGGAACCGTCTACCGGCACCGCATCCCCACGCCGGCTACAGGCCGTGCCGCCGACGCAGGAGGAAGTATGCCCCGCAAAGCAGAGCAACGCAACCCGGTTCAGGAACAATCTGAATATGAACCGGTTCGGCGTTGTTGTATGCCAAGTTCGCTCCCGCCGATGAAGAAAGTCCGGATTTCGAGCCTAGCGCGATATCAAAAGTACCTTTGGCATCAAGCGGAATGTCGACAAAGAGCTGCACCAGAACATCATGGCCCGTGTCGGCAAGCGGCACTGTCGACCCGGAGATGTCCATCGCCCCAAGGAAGACGTTTCCAGGGATTCCCTCCTTAGCCAATTGCATCAAAGTGGCGCCGCCATTCCCGAAGATGTTCTGACTTGGGTAGAAGTTACATTGGGGAAGATCGAAGTCGACGTCGCCGGCCTGCAAGCCACTGAGTATCAGATCCGCCTCAATTTGGTATCCGCCGATGGAGGTTGTGTTATCCTCCAGCTTGACAAGTAGTGAGATTGTGTCCCCGGGATAGGCTATCCCGGGATGGGCGGATTGTTCCTCCAGCAAGAAGGACTCTGCCATCACACTTCCGTGCAGAGATGCTAGAGCCGCTATCAGTACACCGACAGCGGTCGCGCGCCTCAACGGCGCGAACGTGCGCAAAACCATTTGTCTCTCTCCTCTCTTCCCTACGCCGCCTTAATGGCACCGGCGGCGCGGATGACCGGCCCCTTGTGTAAAAACACCAATGGCCACAATCCACTCGCAATTATGCATCGTTTTTGGGAAGTGATTACCCCGCAACGGCTATCCTGGAGGGCTGCTCAACTCTCGCCCTACCAAGCCAGGGGTACTCTCGGGCAGGTCTCTCTCTCCCGCCAATTTCCACTCCCTACTAACGGTGAGTGTACTGATATGGGAACACCGAGTCAATGGTTAAATAGGATGTTTCTTATCTCGGCTGAACTAGTAATTCTGGATACTTTGCCGGCTTCGCAGCACGAGCCACCTGCTCCTTGATTCCTTGACGAAACGGGCTTGACGGCCGCGCAAGCTTGTTTCTGTGTGCATTATCCGGTGATTTCAGAATCGCCGTCGGTGTACGCAGAGGATGGACGCATTGCTAGGATCTACCATGTCAGTACCTCCACTTGACCAACACACGCAGGTCTCTATTCTATCTCACTGTCTCAATCCGACCGAAGTGCATGGCAACCGTTGCTGCTAGAGTGGAGGTCCGTGCGGTGTGCACGCGTGTCGGAGAAGTAAGGCCGTTCCGGGCCGCCGTTGCGGTCTGTCTGGCATATGACCGCCACCGTAGCTCAGTTGGTAGAGCAGCGGTTTTGTAAACCGCAGGTCAACGGTTCGAGTCCGTTCGGTGGCTTTCCCAACCCCTAACGCACTGCTTTGCATACTGTTGCGCAAGCTCGCTTGTGGTAATGGCTTAGCGTTTCTGCGCGAAGTGTTGTAAGCAGCCGACGGGTTGCGCCTCGTTGCGCTCGTTCGCACCGTTTGGCGCTCCAACTGTCGGGGTTTTAGGTGAGGGTCGATGCGCACGCTGGAGCCATCATCGTGCGTGCCGGTTGCCCGCAACGTCTGCCTCTCGGGCTCACGTTTGTTGAACTGTGGCAGTGCCTCCAATCCTTCCCGTAGGTCGTTGACTCCAAGCTTGGTGTAGATGTTCAGGGTGAGTTTCGGGTCCGAATGTCTGGCCAACTGTTGGGCTACTTTAACAGTGGCTCCGCTCTTCACTAACATCGTGATGAAAGACGCGCGCAAGGCGTGAAAATCAACCACATGTCCGGAAGCATCACAGTATTGCAGGAAGTCAGACGCGCGGCGTGATCTTCGCTCCGTGCTATCCATCGTTTCTTTTATCCAACGGGCTCGCGCTCTCCGAAGATCCTGGCGGATCATCTTCGCCGTCTTTTCCGGCATCGTCCTGAAAACCGGTTGATCGTTGGCTTGCTTATCGAGCCAAGGCTTCAATACTTCGACCAGACTGTTTGGAATGGGCTGCATGTCCTCTCGCCGCCGCTTGCTGTTTGCTGCCCGCAAGACAACAAACGGAGCATCATCGTCCAGGTGAAAAGAACCAACCGTCAGACTGCGAAGTTCGCTTGCTCGGAAACCAGTACTGACTGCAATGCGATACAGCATTGCTCTGTCAACTCCGGTCATGTGGCGAAGCGCCGGTCCATTCTCAGTTGCTGCAACCAAGCGGGTGATTTCTTCCGGTGATAGCGGTCGCCGTTGGTACTTCAGTTCTGTCTCCGCGTTGTAGCCAGTAAGGTGAACGAGTGAATCGACGCGTATTCGGCCATCACGACGAAGCCAGCGAGAAAACTGTTTGATTGCTCGCAGATAGTGATTGCAGGTCCGCAAACTCTTGCCGTTGTTCCGAAGTTCGCCGATGGCCTCACGCACAGCCGAAGCTGTCACGTCTGACGCCTTTGCTGCCGTTACAGCCGCCAGTACAACTTCAACCCGCTTCGCAACGAGGTCAACTTGCTTCTTCGTTACGCCTTTGGCGATCAGCCCGGTTTGCCAATCGGCAAGATGGCTTTCCAATGGTTTTCGGTCTGCTGCAGCAAACCTGTCCGCGCTCGCGTCGATCAATCCTTGTGTGCGCTGGGCTGTGTCGTCTATCAGCCGAGCGAGGATTCTTTCTGCCGTCGCTTTGTCGGTTGTTCGGGAGGATTTCTCGCGTCGACGGCCAGTATGGTCAAACCAACGGACAATCCATGGACCGCTTCCGTTTCGCTTAAACACGCATCCTTGTCCGCGTGATCGCTGTCGTTTCTTTGCCATGATCGTTCAACCTCTGTTAGCTTCAGCAGATCGGCCATGCTTCTTGCCTTTTGACGGAACAAGCTGCAAGCCAAGGACACGGGCAATAGCGGCCGCGCTTTTTAGAGTGATATGCTTCTCATCCACAATGAATCCGTGAACCGTTGCGTATGGCAACTCTGCCCGTCGGGACAACTCCGCGAGAGACAAACCGCACTTCCGCGCCGCTTCTAATAATGATTGCTCAATGTCCTTCATGGTTCCACCTTGATATCATGTTTCTGATATCAGGATATCACATTATTGATATCCGGTCAAAGGGATTATCGATTTCTTGAGTCCTTCGTCTTCCCGCCAGTTGTCTGTAGAGCGTTGTTGCGTTGCTGCCGGGTTATTCGTCAGTGGCTTTTGCTTGCCTCGTGCCTCCTCGCACAAAAAAACGCTCTGAAGCCTGCAATCTTGAGCCTGAATCGTTCGTATGGCCTTGGAGTCCATCTGGATGGCGTTCGTCGATTCTTGAGCCCAAAACCCCCACCTTAGGGGGGTGTTTCAGAGCCGCATAGACGTCGGCAGGGTTCCATTTTCCATTGCGAAATGGAAACAGTGGGCAAAGCGGAGCGGTGCAACATTCAACTTCGGACCTTGCCCACCCAACACACATGAGACAATAGCAACGAATGGCTGCGCGACGCGAGCCGCTTTGTGCTTTGCGTAATGTGTCCTGATACTGCTTCGGAACATCTTCGAGTTTCATATCACTTGCCTTGTGTATCTAGTTCGTTGGTGACAAAACCCCCTGGCATGGACTCTCAAGGGGTTTTGTCGACTGTCGACAGTATGAAGACAGAAGATGGTCGCCCACCCTGGCCACCTGGTTTCGGATCTTTCCATCTTCCGCGGCCAGCTTGAACCAAGTCATTAAGTGCAGCCTTGGCGTCTTCTGCTTTGCCAAAAGTGCGCCGTTTGCGCTGAAGCTCTCTTTGTGTGATTCGTCCGCCATTGCGAGCGATGTATTCCAAAAGCTCTCGTCGTTGGCGCTCTTCATCACTTTCAAGGAACTGAGAGTACAGACGAAAATGCTCGCTTATGAACCACTCTGAAAGCTCAATGGCGTTCCTCATAGCTGCCTTAGTGACAACTTCTGCATAGACATTCTCTGCCAACTGCAGGAGTAACCCGAAACGTGCGGTGTAGGCTTCCATCTTGGCCAAGAAAGCTTTCTCGCGATCGTCTGCAGTTTCCTGCGATCTCGCGCTAAGTTCGTTGTACCAGTCTTCCCAAACCGGCTTCGCTTCCTCTGCTAGTGGCAACACCTTTGACGTGATGTTCATATTGCCCTTCTGCGAATCCATGCTGGTCAGCGTGCGAATAAGATCCTCATAGTTCTGCACTGCTTTTGCGGACGGAAATCTCTTCGTCCAACGTTTCTCTGGTTGTTCTGGCGCGGCCAATAGGATCCTCGCAACCATGCCGCTTTCATGGCGTTGCGGCGTCATTATTGCTTCGAGGATGCCGGGCTGAATGGTTCCACATATGGACACGCCGGTTTTCGGAACGTAGATGTTTCTGCAATCGCCTGTCTTTCGGTCCACACTGATCGGACCGCCTTGAGATAACTCCAGCCAAAACTGTTCGTCCGAGCCTTTGCCGTTCTTGTATTGACCGAAGCTCCGAAACCAACCTGAAGCTTCATCGCGCGCGAGTAGGAATCCCAACGGGTTGTCTCTATGGATTAGAGCCAAGGCCTCAACGGTGCAGTCCATCACGATAAACTTCTTCATAACGGGAGGCGAAGGTTCGTCTCGTCCAGGAGTGTCGCCTGTTGACCGATTTTTGGTCAGGTTCAGGCGACGTTTGTAGTCACACGATTCGGTTTGATACTCGGCACAAGCTTCACTCTGCAGATCCAGCAGCGGCTTGATAGCAGCTTTGAATGCGGGAGTTTTTAGTGTGCCGCTCGGTGCGACAACGAATGCCCAAATGATTGAAGGTTCAATCCAGCCCTCTTTGAGTTCAATCGACCTACGTAAACCTATGGCTGCTGCCGTCGTCGCGAGAACCGGCAAGGCTACCATGGCCGGGTCACAGCCCATCGAGGCAGACTTTTCGGCAATGAATTCGGCTAAAACAGAAGGCAAGGCATCCATTGGAAAAGGCCTTCGTTGAAGATAGTTCTCCTCAGGAGCATCCGGTTCTATGGGTTCCGCTTCGTCGATTAGTTGGTTGATACTGTCACGGATTGTTTGATCGCTCTTCGTTGCCATTTCAGCCTGCCTTGCGTAGTCGCTCGATGTAGTCGTAGGCATCTTCTCCATGACCAAGGCCCGGAAGACCGATACGCTTTATCGTTGGTGCTGGGGATAGATTCATCAGGATGCGGATAACGTCATTAGAGTAGTGCTGCCCTGGCTCATCGTTGTCAGGCCAAACTACACATTGCTTGCCGGCCAGAGGTGTCCAATCGGCTTTGTGGGCAGCCCTGCATCCTCCAGGTGACGTCGTTGCACAATATCCTTGCTCGCGAAGTGCTTCTGTGGCTTTCTCTCCCTCACAAATGAAGACCAACCCGGTGTCGCCGATATCCGGTAGAGCGTAGAGCACTCTCGGTTCCGGCATTTCTCCGGCAATCCATCCGCTTCTATCCTTCGTGAGAGAAACAGGAGGCGTCATCTTCTGGCCAGTGGGCAGATCAAACCTGACTGTCCACCTGATTATCTCGTAATGGCCGTCGACGTATGCCCACTTCCGAGAATGCCCTATTCCGTATTGCTTCGCGTAACTAGCGATAACATCTTCAGCGGTTGGAAAGACTTTCTTAGGACGTGTCGACGTTGACAAAACCTTCTTTGTCGATGGCCTGAATGGCGGTTTTGTCACAGAGTTCTGGCTGTCGGCCATTAGGTCGCGGAGTGTTAACCCCAAAGCTCCGACAATAGCATCAGCAGTGCATCCGGCGTAGCAATGCAAAAGAACATTCCCGCTTTGCGCCCTTTTGATTGACAACGATGGGTTACGGTCATTGTGGGCGGGACATCGAGCGATGTAACCATCACCATTGCGTTTAGCGCTGAAGTTGGTTACGCTTTCGAGTGTGTAAAGTATTTGCGTCAGGGGGTCATCGTTCACCGGTTGCCCCCTTTCGCTTGCGCGGTGAGCCATTCTTTCAGTGTTTCGACCGGATACAAAACGCGCGTGCCAATTCTGATGTGCGGCATATTACCCCTCTTGGTTTCGGACCAAAGCAGGCGTGCACTAACGCCAAGAGCCGCCGCCGCTTCTCGTGGAGATAATGCTAATCGCGGTGGAACTTCTGGGATTGGCCCAGCGGATAAGCTCGTCATGATCGCCCCCCTTTAAGGCATTTCGCCGAAATCGCGGCTAGCACATCATTGGGATCGAAACGAATGACTTTGGGCGAAAGCTCCAGACGAGGAATGCGTCCTCTGCGCGACCACTTGCGTAACGTGGCCGGCTTAACGCGAATTCGTTCAGCCATTTCCTTCGCTGTCAGCAGTTCTTGCGTTGCCATTGCGTGTTGCTCCAGGTGTTACTTCTTTGGGGCATGCTTAGCCCTCTATTCCTGGCGCATATGCGCGGAAGCACGCGCATACTGTGCGCATACTCTTTCGTTGGTGGGAGTTATGACGCGCATACAATCCGACTATGCGCTGTGGTTTTGCTCTTCTAGCGTTCGCGAGATGAGCGGCCATCCGTCCGCGCGCCAAGGTTGAGTCGACTAGGATCGACATTGATCGCGGGCTTGCCTCGTTTTGGGATGTGGTCCGATAGGCCACTGGCATCAGCGTGCTGTTTGGCCCTTTGTATCATGCGAGAGATTCCACCCTGGCAGTAGCTGGTTCCATGCTCCTTGTTCAGCATGGTGGCTATTTTCTCCTGAGTCATTCCCTCGACAAGTGATAGTTTCCATGCCTGCCTGTCGTGCGGACCGAGCTTCGGCAGTCTCGACGATTTCTGAGTTGCTTGCGAGTGAGTATCTCGGGAATGCAACCCGGTATCATCTGATCTAGGTTTCGAAGCGTCATGTGTACTTCCGGCATTTCCATCAGTTGCCTGTCGGTCTTGGCATGCAACAAGCTGCCGCGTTTCGATGTCTTCGTCAACATCATCCAGAAAGGCTTCAATGCTGAACAGAGTCGCGCGAGGAAGTTTAGGTATTTCGCGTAAGAGCAAGTGGTAGGCGATGCCTTCTAGTTTAGTGTTGCTTGGCCAAGGATTAATCTTGTCGAGTCCTTTAGAGAAACAATCATGAACTGCTCCCAATGTCGCATATTTCTCTGCGAGGGACAAAGATTCTGGCTTTCCGTTATCCTCTTGACGCAGGATGGGCAATATCGCGTGCACTTGCGGCTCGTTCTCCCTCAAAAGCTTCTTGGGGACCCACATGTAGATCATCTCTGGATGACACTCATCTGACGGATTTCGCTTCACAACGGCTTGGAATCTCCAGCCTTCCTTTGGAGGTCCAGCCGATTCGTCACACATCCTGGGATATTTAGCATAGCGAGCAACGAACTTCTCTCGGCTGTTCTGCCAGCGTAGCTGTCGCCGCTGCTGCTGAAAGCGTACGGCTTGATATTCCTTAATGTGATCGCGAAAGACTTTCATGCGGGCATCAAACCTAACATGTTTACGGACCTTCTTGGCGAGTTTGCCTCCATCTCTCTTGGATATTGCAGCGCGATCGCCGTTGGTACTCGACATGGTAGATAGTCCTTTCTTCAAGAGGGCCGACATGCGCGGCGTACTGAGGACTATTGGCAGAAACGCCGTGCATGTCGTCCGCCGGGAGCGACCCGGCAACCCGCGTCGATTATACAGTGACGATCCAGATTACTCACGTTGTCTCTCAGTGGCCCACCTAACGATATTGGCATTCTGTGCTCGGCGTTCATTCCATATCAAAGGACTGCTTCTTGGGACTGTTGCCTTCCGCGAGCACTGGCTAACCAATCCGATGACCAGAATCGCTGTATTCAAGGCGGAGCGAGTTCCGATAGAGCACGAAAGGGCAAGAGGCACGAAAGCGGGTCGAACCATCCACAGATCGTCCTGAGTAAGGGAGCGCACAATGAGTAGAAACACATTTGAAGTTCTGACAGGGAGCATCTTACTGCTGGCCACTGCGTCGGCGCCTGCCGTGAACATGGCTACAGTACTCGTGGGCAACCCAGGGAATGCCGGTGAACTGTCCGGCGAAGGCGTTGGGGGCATTGGCCCAGATCGCATTTGCGGAGCCGTGGACTACTCTTTCAGGATGGGCAAGTACGAGGTTACTGCTAGCCAATACTGTGAATTCCTGAATGCCGTGGCTGCTACGGATGCATACGGTTTGTATAACACATCCATGTCCTTCGATAACCCAGGGTGCCACATCCAGCGAAGTGGTGTGTCTGGCAGCTATGTCTACAGAGTTTTGCCAATGTCAGAGGATTGGCCCGTGAGTTGTGTCTCTTGGGGTGACGCAGCACGTTTTGCCAATTGGATGCACAACGGTCAGCCAAGCGGTCTTCAAGGGCCAGAAACAACAGAGGATGGTTCGTATTACCTAAACGGAGCAATGACTGTATCTGAACTATTGGCGGTAGAACGCCAATTAGATGCAACATGGGTAATTCCGACAGAAGACGAATGGCACAAAGCAGCATATCACCAGAATGACGGCGCGACAGGCAACTACTTTGATTACCCAACAGGCAGTGACGAATCACCAAGCAACCAACTCGTTGATCCCGATCCAGGGAATAACGCAACTTTCTACGATACCGATCACACCGTGCCACACTACTATACGAGCGTAGGATCGCATGAGAACTCGCAAAGCCCGTACGGCACATTCGATCAAGGCGGCAACGTAGCGGAATGGAATGAGGGCGAGATTGGCGCATATCGCAGTTGGCGCGGTGGTAGTTACAACAATTACGTCTACATGCTTCATGGGGCAATACGCAACTCAGGAGTTGATCCGCTGAAAGAGCTAAACGGTGGGGGATTCCGTATCGCCTATGTGCCAGAACCAGGAACAGCTGGCCTCATGTTTCTTGCGGGCATGATCATTGCATTGCAGCGGCACGTGCGGCGCAATGTTCGGGCGTGAGATTCGTACTTGGGCTGTTGTGTAAGAAAGCAGTAGTGACACCATGCGGTGCTCGAACGAATCAGAATCAAGAGCGATCGGTTAAGGGAGCTATGGACGACGCTGGCCAGCGAGGGAACCGGGGGGTGTGGATGGAATATCGGGGAGCCGGCGGGGCCCCACGCGTCAATCCGATTAACTTTACTCAACCTGCCGTTCGATGGCGGGCAACTACGGGAATCGCTGATCAATGACAGATTAGTGGGACCAGTCCGGGACGACAGCGAGTGAGTATGTTCCGTGACAAGTCTGCGGCAGTTCAGACAGTCCTAACGCGAACCCTGGTTGGCCGAGAATGCTTTCAAGACGGCATCCTCAATCTCTTGGCGAAAAACGTCGCACGTAAACTTGACCCATGGCCAATACTGAGTCCGACCTCCGGTTTTCCATTGGCCCGCTGGCCATCCAACGAATAGGCCATCCGGGCCCTTAATGACTTTGGCGATTACAATCATCGGGCCAAAACAAACGTAGGCTGATGCTTTAATCGCCCCTGCCCGTTTAGTTGGGCAGATGCGCTGAATGGTGTACTCAAGTTGGTTGTTTCTCGACATGGCGAGTGCCCCGAACAATAACTCGCGCACGCGCGCGGGTAGCATATTTATTCCGCTCGACATAGCTATCCTTGCCTACGGCTGGGCCAAACCATGTCTCCAAGGATTCTATCCATAGCAGTCAATCGCGGCCACGTTTCGCGCGTTGTGCCAACCAAGCGAAGCAGGATCGCCTGCAGGCCTACTTGGATCGATGCCGATAAGCCGAACGGCGTTTTAGCGTGAACATGCAAATTCGAACGGCTTTCTGACGGCTATCCGACAAGAGTCAGGGCCCGAATTCTTACACAATCGAAAGGTGTCTGACATGGTGAAACCTATTTACCTAGCAGCTGCAATAACCGCTCTCAGCGTTGCCGGATCACTTGCTCAGGCGTACGTTGCAATTCAAACCGTGCCGGTAGAAAACGCCGGGAACGTGGCTGACTGCCGATTCGAAACACCGGGACATGGTTCGGTAGAGTACGACTACAAGATCGGTAAATACGAGGTTACTGCGGGCCAGTACACAGCGTTTCTGAACTCAGTGGCAAGAACAGACACGTACGGGTTGTACAACACCTCTATGTGGTCTTACGGTCGCGGTTGCAGGATCAGCCGGAGCGGCACACCCGGGAGCTACACGTACAGTGTTGCCCCTGATTGGGGTGACCGCCCAGTGAATATGGTGTCTTGGGGTGATGCCGTACGATTCTGCAATTGGCTGCACAATGGCCAACCCACGGGCCTGCAGGGACCCGGTACGACTGAGGACGGTTCGTACTTTCTCAATGGAGCAAGCACCAATACTTCACTTATGGCTGTTGCTCGGGAAAAAGACGCCACTTGGGCCGTCCCGACAGGGGATGAGTGGTATAAGGCGGCGTATCACAAGAACGATGGAGTCACCGGCAACTACTTGGACTATCCGACCGGTAGCAACGCCGAGCCCAGCAATGACTTAGTGGATCCCGACCCTGGAAACAATGCCAACTTCGAGCATGCTGGTTTCACAATTGGTCGTGACTACTGGCGCACCGAGGCCGGCGAGTTCGAAAACTCCCCAAGCATGTACGGAACGTACGACCAAGCCGGGAATGTGAGTGAATGGAATGAAGCAATCATCGGATCCTTTCGCTGCTTGCGCGGTGGGGCGTTCTCTATGCCTATGAATTCAACTCGCGCCTCAGTCGCGGTCACTTGTGATCCAATCTATGAGTACGACTATGCTGGGTTTCGAGTAGTCCAGGTTCCCGAACCTAGCATGTTCGTTGCCTTCCTTGCGGGAAGCGTTGCGGCCTTCGGTCCGTTTCGTCGCCGGATTCTCTCTTCCTGAATCTGCTATCAGAAAACACCCCTCCTTCGAAGAGGAGATAAGTCAAGGGAGGTCATGCAGACCCGGCCGGGGGCGTGGGTCGAATTCTGGCAGACGATGTGAATGGGACCCTAATGAGGTGAGTTGCTCGTTGTCGTTGTGACCGACCTTCACACCGCGGCCTCCACCATTGCCAGGATGCCCTTGCGGATGGCTTCCGGTAGCCTTTCCCACGCCTCGAAGATTCGTTGAAGATCAGGGTCAATCATCTGTCCCGTTGGCGTTTTGGGGTCCGAACTGTCGGGGTTATAGGTGGGGGTGGGATCTGTGTCGTCGTAAACCTCTTGTTTGCAAGTGGTTGTGGAATCGTCCAGCGGTTTTGTAAACCGCAGGTTGTCGGTTCGAGTCCGACCGGTGGCTTTCAATCATCTACTTTTGTGGCTTTCGCCGTGGACACTGCTGAAATCCAGAATCACCTAGGCGTGTTGGTCAACGGACCCCTGTGGGGATCAGGACGGGCTGCCAACCTTCAGTGGTTCCAATTCGGCGAGCGACGTCTGGTCTCAGATCGGAAAGGTCGTCCGAAAGAAGTCGGCGAGTGGGCGCTTCACGTCCAGTGTGCTTGGCGGATTTGTGACTCACGTGAAATCATCGTCGGTTCGGCGGATCGTTTCGTTCCGAAAGACTCGGCAGATGACAAGCGGGAGGGATTTGACTGGGATCGTCCTGGAGTGAATCTGTGCGACCACCGAATCTCGCAACTGGCTGAGGAGTGCTTCCCCCTGTCGGTTCAGGCTGTTGATGCCGCCCGACTCGGCACATTCCGCATCACGTTTGAAGAGGGCTTCGCATTGGAGGTTTTCGCCGATTCCTCACGGGTCGGTGGATACGCAGAATCTTGGCGTCTCTTTCGCCCCTATTCAGACGACCAACACTTTGTGGTGGCAGGAGGTTCCATCGCGAAGCACTAGCGCATCTAGACGCTATGCGGATTCGGTTTCCGCGACGGTCAAATCAAGAGTAGACGAAATAGGCGGAAAAAGTAGGCGATTGACTGACGAAATCGGGGACGGCGACCCTACCAGCAGGCCGCCGTTCACTTTGTAAACCGCAGGTCAACGGTTCGAGTCCGTTCGGTGGCTTTCCCATTCCTGCCTCCATTCACTTTTGCACCGGCCTTGTGGCCCGGCCTCGTGCTCCAGTGCCTCAAGCTGCCAATAAACAGCGTCGAAGCCGAGGCGTACACGACTGATTTCTCCATTGTTCGGCGGCACTTCTTCGCGGATGGGTGTTCTGGCTGATTAACCACGATCACGTTTTCGTTCGCAGATGCTCTTCAGTGTGACGACGCGTTTCGTGTGATCGTGACCAGCGAGATGGCCTGCGGGCTTCATGTTCGCGCAAGAGTTTAGTTTAGCTAAGTGTGTGGCAACGAAGCCGGGCGTGGTTGTCGGACACCTGTACTTCTCTAAACATCTAACGACGCACATGCTCTGCTGTGTTGGGCGGGATAGGCGCGTGGCGGCGCAAATCGTTGTTGGCGCTTCTGCCAGTAATAAAGAAGGGGCTGGATAGCGTATGCACGCGGTCAGGCTAAGTTTGTGGGTGCACGTGCCATCGTCGCCGTTTGTAGGAGGCCGGGCGGGCCGGGGAACGAGCACCGCATCAGGTTTGGCTGAGGGATCATGCGGAGCATGTGGATCGCAGGCGGCGGAGCCTTCAATCGCGATAGCGGATGAGCGAGTTCGCCACGGGAAGAGAACACATGGCGGACAATGTAACGGAGTACACGATGAGTAACAGAAGAAGCATTTCGATCGTTGAATTGTTAGTGGTTAATACACTGTTAGTTAGCGCTCCGGCTGGCGCGCAGGAGACTATTTACTTCGCAGATATATTCAACCCCTCGTTTTCCAGCGGCTACGTTCGCAAGGTGGAGAGTGATGGATCGGGTCTACAAACACTTGTGAATGTTGGCGGCGGAATGCGGGGAGTGGCAGTTGATGAGCAAGCAGGCAAGATCTACTGGACAGATGTTAACGGCGATGTGATTCGTCGGGGAAACCTTAACGGCAGTGGCGCGGAGGATATTGTGACCGAGGGGCTGCTATTCCCAAAAACAATCGACCTTGATCTTCTGGGGGGTAAGCTCTATTGGGGGGACCAATCGCTGGGCCAGATTGGCCGGGCTAACCTTGACGGTTCAGATGCTGGGCCGATTCTGTCGACGAGTTTCGCCAGCGGGCTGGCCGTTGATGCTGCTAATCGCAAGATCTATTGGAGCGCCGCGGTTGTAGGCAGCGGTGGGCATGACGGGGAGATTCTGCGGGCCGACCTGGATGGTGCGAACGTCGAGACGATAGTGACAGGGGTGGGCAAGCCCGCCGATATCGCAATCGACATTGCAGGTGGAAAGGTGTACTGGACTGATTATGCAAACGATGTTGTCCGTCGGGCCAACCTTAATGGATCAGGTGTTGAGGATCTCTACATCGTCGGTGCAAACCTTAATCCTGGGGGGATCGGTCTCGACTTACGAGAAGGTAAAGTGTACTGGGGGCAAGACGTTGCCACGTCCCCCTATGTCGGCAAGATCATGCGCATGAATCTTGATGGATCCGATCAAGAGAGTGTTGCAGGCAACTTGGGGATGGTGGACGACCTTGCCTTGCCAGCTCCTCTATACGGGGATTTCGATGATGACGGCGACACTGACCTGGATGATTACTTTAGTTTTCCTGAATGCATGACGGGTCCGAATGTTCCGATGATAGCCGGCTGCGAGGCTGCCGATCTGCAGGCGGACGGAGATGTTGACCTGGCCGATTTTGGTGTTTTTCAGGCAGCTTTCACCGGTTGACTTGGTGCACGAGTTTGGCTGTCGCTCGTGACAGAGTGCACACAGTGCTTGTAGCAATTCCCTAACCTGGACTGCTTATGGTTGTTCTGCAGGAATGCAATATCGCAAGACCTGAGTCCGCACGCCATCACGCTATTTGTCAGAAAGCAACGTTGAATCACGTGATTCACTGCAGACGGCCGAGGTTCATCGCCATAGTCACATCAGAGCTTGCTCTAGCATGAGTCGTACGCCCGCTGTCGATGTCCACCGCTTCCTGCTATCCGAAGGAGTCGTCAAAATGGGCAAGGATGGTAGCTCTCATGCCTACGTCTTTTGACGGAACTAGTTCTTTGAACTAATTCAGTCGAGTATCGCTGGCGGCCAGAGTTGTCGGATCATCTCCATATTGTTCATGACTTAGCGTAAGCAAAACGCTATTCTGAGGACTGACTTTAAGAGTGTCGGGCGTCTAAGCCATGTCGTTTGCCATTTCTACATGTGCGAAAAGGAGCAGGGAATCATGACGAACAAGACTTGGTTAGTTTGCTTGCTTGCAGTATGGCTCGGATCGGTTGGGGTAGCCGATGACTACGTTTTCAACACGGATTCACTAACGCTAACTCGCAATAGTAGTCCCGTAACGACCTTCAACGGTACTCCGATGATGGCGCAGGAGTCTGGCGGAATAGCCTATTTCTACCTGAACGGCGATCTCAACCTCGGAGCGACTGACACTCTTTCAGCAGAGGGAAGCCGTCCACTTTCCATTCAAGTGTTTGACGATGTCAATATTGTCGCGGGGGCTGTATTAGACGTCTCCGCGAATATGTGGTACGGCGGCCCGGGCGGTGGCGATGGAGGTGCCGGTGGTGATGCTGGTTTAGCAGCATGGGGCCAGGGTGGCGGTAGCAATGGATCGCGCGGCAGTGGTGGCTTCGGGGGAAGTGGTGGTTATTCTCAATCACAGGACGGAAGCAACGGTAGTCCGGGCAACAGCGGCACTCATGGCCAGGATGGGCTGGATGGTGGGGCCGGCGATGACGGTGATCAGGGGGTGGCAGGTTTTGGTTCGGCTGCCGGAGGTGTTGGTGGCTGGGGCGGCCCAGGCGGACCTGGAGGCTGCGGCGGCTGCCAGATAGTGACATCCGGAGATTGTTTCTCTGCAGGTTTCTACGGCGTAGGTGGAGCCGGCGGAGCTGCAGGGGGTGGAGGATCTGCTCCCGGTGGCCATGGTTTTGATGGTGGCGGCGGTGGCGGGACAACTGTGAATGGTTTGAGGGGCTGTGGCGGTGCCTATTTGTTGAGAGGGTACGGCGGACAAGGCGGGTCAAACACCGGATCTGGAACCGGGCTGTCCGGAGGTTCGGGCGGCGGCGGCGGCGGTGGCGGTGGCGGCGGCGGTAACGGTAGCGGCGGTGGTGGCGGTGCCGGCGGCGGAGGAGGTGGTGGTGGCGCAGGAGCCGGGCTCTCCGCTCAAGGTGGCCGGGGCGGCAATGGAGGAAACGGTAGCGCCGGAACACCGGGTGCTGTTGGTGGCCATGGAAGCGACGGCAGTGATGGCGGCGGCGGCGGTGGGGCTATTGAAATAGTCGCGCGCGGTGTAGTGGTTTTCTCCGGTACTGCTTATGCCAATGGGGGAGATGTGTACTTCTCAGCAACGCCCGGCTCAGGATCGTATGCCTACAGTCCCAGCAGTGGAGAAAGTGGTGACTCCGGTCAGTATGGGACGGGAGCGGCAGGTGACGGCGGATGGGGTGGCAACGGACATGCCGGCGGTCGTGGTGGCAACGGAGGCCAAGGAGGCAGCGGTGGAATCGGCGGAGAAGGGGCCGGGGGCACGGTGAAGTTGGTCGGCGGTGTGGTAATGGGCAGCGGCATGCTCATTGATGTTGGTCCGGGAGAGGGGGCCGAGTCCGCGCCAAGTAATGGCGGCGGTGGTCGCGTGGTATTGGGCTCGAATGTCGGCGGGCTGCTGGGTGGCTCTGTCGTAGGGTTGGGGCAGGATCTGGTGAACATGACCGGTTCGATGATAACGAATCCGTTCATTTTCGCGAAAACCAGTACGCCGTATATTCCCGGATTACAGGGAGGCGCCGAAGCGTACGGCTTGACTGGTCTCGCATCACTTAGCGGAGTGACGCTGAGCCCGCCAGCAGGCGCGATTGCAGCACTCGTGATTCTTGATGTGTCTTCCGACTACTACGACTTTGTCGGCTATGATCAGGTATTCTATATGAACCTGACTGGGTCGTCGATCAGTACTCCCGTGTTGGGAGTTGAGAGCTCGAGTTCAACGCAGCAGTTGCTGATTGGTGGTTATGCCAATGATCCGATGTTTGGTGGTAGCGGACCCGTAACTATGAGTTCGCTGGCTGGTGGCGCCATTTACACAACTTTGGTTCCAGAGGGCAGCTCCGATTTCACCTTCGGCGGTAGCGGGCTGAGTCAGCACGTAGTCTCTTTCTCACCTGGTGTCTCCGGGAGCGTGATATATCTGGTGGCTGAGTTGCCCGAGTGCGAGTCGGCTCTTGGCGATATGGATGGCGATAGCGATGTCGACCTGAGAGATTTCGCGATATTCCAAAGGTGCATGGGGTCTGTCGTAGCCGATCATGCAGAGTGTGTTTGCGGTGATACGGATGGAAACGGGACAGTGCAGACGGCCGACTATTCCGGGTTTGCCGATTCGCTGTTTGGCCCGGAAGTATTGCTGGGAGCATGCTGTGATCCTGCAGACGGTTCATGCTCGGAGACTACTGCGGGATTATGCTCAGCCGGTGGCGGCGATTACCAGGGCAACAGTACGAACTGTTTGTCGAGTACTTGTCCGTTTGGACAATACGCTAATGAGGTTTATACCAGTAACTTCGAGCCGGGTGCGGGGGTCGAGGTTGCGGACGATATGACTTTGGCGGGTGCTGGGGCTAGAAGTCTGGTCCACTACGATCTGTCGGTTGGTGGCCTTGGTGGAAACCCGTTCACTGCCACAGTCTCGCTCTATACGGATTGTCCGGGTAATGGTGGTACGCTGATATCCGGTACTACGGGCGTTTGGAACAACATTCCCAATAGTGGTTCACTATATACGCTTAATGCCACTCTGGGGGGAGTTGCGATTCCGGATACTGTGTGGATGGTTGTCTCGTTCAGTGAAGCCGGCGCTGTTTGGGCCATCGGCGGAGAAGCCGAGGTTGGATCTACAGAAGATTTCCTCGGAATGAACGCGCCGCCTTGGGGCTGCGGCTACAGCTTTGGTGGAAGTCCATATGCAGGTTTCATGGCTCATTTGGAGTGCGAAGCTGGAAGCAGCAAGCTCAGTGCGGGAGTAGTTAGGACTGATATCGGGCCATCAACAGGCCGTTTGCTCAAGCAGCGAGTGGCTACTGAGACAGCTGATTGGAGTTTCACAAGTGACAGCCAGATACGATGCGTAGATGTTGCCAGCCGGGCGGCGGAGATTGCTGATCAGGTTGATTCGGAAGCCGTTCCGCCTTCAACTGTACTGCAGTTGCCGGAGGACCAGAAGCCCGCAAGGCTTCCATCGGTAAACTAGAGCAAGCTCTATCCAAGTGTAGCGGCTGAATACCTGTTTTATTCAGTAGATTCCGGGTGTTTGACGCTACGCTTGAACTTACAACGGTATAGTGTCTGGTGGGGCAGATTCTGCGCTCGACTTGGTGATCATACATAGTATCGGATGTGGTTATCTCCATGCGACTGCCGATAACCGCATCTGATATCTGTGAACACAAGATGCATGCCAAGCCAGCCCCAATTCAGATTGATGGCCCATGCGCATCAAGGACCGTTACGGGGGCACAAGGCAATTGCTTTTTTCGCTAGTTACGTCTGATGATAGGGATACCTTCTTCGCACGCCGCTATGACAGCAGGCAGTACAATTGCGGCTGAAGTGACGAGACTAAGTGCGATCATCGCGTGTTATGCATGGCTCATTCAGTAGTGGCAGGTGCTACGGTTGCCGCAACCAAGTGTACGTCTTGGTGAACGTGACTGGTTCTGCGCACGACTCCTTCCTCTAGCAGATACGCCCCCTGTTTACCGTTGGTTGTTATCAACGATAGCTCTTCGTTGGCAGTAGGCGTAGAGGTCGCACGACACAGGAAACCGACGCTGTTGCTGGCCCGCTCAATCAGCCAACCTTGCTGAAGCAGTCTCTGTCCAGTTGTTTTCCACCAAATGAGACTACTCGTTCGTTTGCGGCTTGCCTTTCTGCGTTCAGTTGTCGACGTTGCCATAGGCTGCTCCTCCACAGGGACAGCGAATCATGCTTCTATTTCTACATATACCAAGCGTATGTCTTTACTAAGCGCTTCCACCCGCCGCACGATTGCGTACTGAAAGCCAAACCTGACCTGCTCATCTGAATCACACGTACACACGCGAGTGCCAACGGTCGGTTCATCTTCCTGGCGGGCTATCATGGCTAGCCCTTCCAGGGAACGCTCAAACACTCGGGATCGCCGTATTTTTCTCCCTCGATACACTCGCCAACTCAAGCAACCGTCAGTTGGCCACCTGTCGGAACTCCTCCTTTCCTTGGGCGTCTTCGATTGGCTTTGGCGTCTAGTGATCATCTTGGCCGGTGCCCTTGGCTCCAGTTGGTTCCTGGCGGTGCCGCATACTCTGCAGTTACGAGATCGAGAAGGCAGGACAGCTGCTCTGTCCTGGTGACAATCAGGGACTCGAATCGATTGCGGTGGCGTTCATACACAGCCACTCCAATGTGCGTTCCTGGGCGGGGCGTATTGGGGCTTTCGGTCAACATCGCCAGACCATTCTCTGAGTGATCAACGAGCCAGCCACACCTGCCTGCGGAGTCGGCATCTGCATCCGTCCATACAACCTCACGATATTCTGGAGTTCGTTGTGAACTGCGCCTATCTGTGTCCAGTTGTCGCTGATGCCACCTTCGATCTGAAATCATAGCAGGCCCCCTAGAACCAATGTGCCCCCAAAGGCTGTCATTACCAATCTTCGGCGCGCGCGATAGGCTAATTCACTGGATAAAACGTACTTTGTGCGGACCTGTCACTATAGGAACGAACGAAAAAAACAGGTTGATCTTGCATGTGGCCCGCGCGTTTTTCGGAAACAGGGAACGTCCGAAATACAACGCGGAATCTGTAAGGATTTGCCCAAAAAGATCAACATGGTAGAACAGCTAGAACCTGGGGTATGCTCCCCGTTTGTGCAGGTTATTGATGAACCATCAACTGCGGAGCTTATGAAGCTTGCCGGCGGTAGCCGTCGTGTGCATGGTTGACGGCCTGCGATGTCTCCGCTTACCCTTAGTCATTAGGCATGCGGCGAAAGCTTGACATACGTCTGTCGACTCCATGATCGACGAGAGGAATGTCTCAGGGGAGGATTCTTGACTATGGACGCATATCAGCCTTTGGACTTCTATTCGATGAACGATTTGCTGACGCAAGAGCAGCAGATGATCGCATCGACAGTGCGCAAGTTCGTAACCAACAAGGTCCTTCCAACAATCGCGGATTGCTATCGCCATGGCAAATTTCCCCGTGAACTCATTCCAGAGCTGGGCGAGCTTGGTATGCTTGGCGCCAACATCAACGGATATGGGTGCACTTCTCTGGGACCTATTGCCTGCGGTCTTATAAACTTGGAGTTGGAACGCGGTGATGGCGGCCTGCGCAGTTTCGTTTCCGTGCAGTCAAGCCTGTGCATGTGGCCCATACATGAGTATGGAACAAAGGAGCAGAAAGGGCGTTGGCTACCGCTTATGGCCAAAGGTGAGGTAATCGGATGCTTTGGATTGACCGAGGCTGATCATGGGTCCAATCCCGGAGGTATGATCACAACCGCTCGACGCGATGGTAGTGACTACATCATAAACGGGGCGAAGATGTGGATTACCAACGGTTCCATGGCTGACGTTGCTGTTGTCTGGGCCAAGCTTGACGGCAAAGTGCGTGGATTCCTTGTGGAGAAGGGGATGCCGGGGTACACCGTGCAGGATATCCACAATAAGTTGTCGCTTCGCGCTTCAGCGACCTCTGAATTGGCTTTCGATGATGTGCGCGTTCCCAAGGAGAACTATCTGCCCGGCTCGGAGATAGGCCTCAAGGCTCCACTGAACTGTCTTAATCAGGCTCGGTATGGTATAGCGTGGGGAGTGTTGGGGTCGGCGTTGGCGTGCTTCGATGAGGCACTTCAGTACTCCAAGTCTCGAATCCAATTCAACCGTCCCATTGCTGAATTCCAGTTGACTCAGAGCAAGCTGGCAACGATGGCCACAGGTATCACTCAGGGGCAATTGCTCGCACTGAGATTGGGACAGCTAAAGGAGGAGGGGAAGTTGCGTCACTTTCAAGTCTCAATGGCCAAGATGAATAATGTGGCCATGGCTTTGGATGTTGCTCGCACCGCCAGGAGTATTTTGGGGGCAAATGGGATATGCGATGACTACCAGTGTGCCCGTCACATGGCGAATCTGGAAAGCGTATTCACCTACGAGGGCACCCACGATATTCATACTCTGATTGTGGGCAAGGCATTGACCGGAATGCGCGCCTTTGATTAGCAAGCGTGCCGATAGCGTTGTAGGTCCAAGCGTAGCGTCAAACCCCCGGAATCTACCGGAGAGAACAGGCGTTCAGCCGCTGCATTTGGATAGAACCTGCTCTAGCTTGAGCCGCCATCGTATTCTGCGGCCAGCAACTGTGATTGCCTCGATCCTGGTGCTGTATCGACAACTCTGAGAGGACCAATCCACTCTCCTTGACCGTGTCGGCGGTATTCGAATGTTTTCCCAACTTCGATAGCGTCCGTCTGTTTGACTTGAATAATCAACCCATAGTGTGATCTGCTCACGACCGTGCCTGTCTTGCGATGCCCCGTGGAATCATGAGGTCTCCAGTAGACATCCGTGCTCTCCTCACGATTGGCTGGGGAACCGCCTCGTGCCGTGTACGTCTGGGATAAGTAAGGTGGCCTGGTCATGTCGAGGACTCTTCGGGAGCAACCGCCCCGGTGGACCATAGTCGGCAGACGGTATCGTGCTTATTAGTGGATAACCGGAAAATAGATTTGGGCTAAAGATAATAGGACTGTTAGCAGCAAATGAGCCAACAGCTGAATGTCTTGACCAAGTTCTGGTATCGGACGACACTCGATCGCCGCAACTCAATCATCCCTATTGCGTTGTAAGTCCAATCGCAGCGTCAAATCCCCGGAATCTATCGGAGAAAACAGGGGTTTAGCCGCTACACTTGGATAGAGCTTGCTCTAGCACAGCTGGAGTATTGCATCGATGTCTGCTTTGCCCATGTCGCCGTGCTCGCCAATCCTGCGACCACGCTCTTCGAAACGTAGGCCGATTCTCTCTATACCTTGTGTAATTCCGTGGTCGGACAGGGTCGTTCCGACGCCCAGCGAGCGGAAGAACTTTTCTGTTTCTGCAATTGCTGCATCTATGCAAGCTTTCCTGTCCTTGAGGTTCACACCCCACACCCTTTCTGCGAACTGAGCGATCTTGTCCCCTTTCTGCTGTCGTCGATGGCGGAGCATTCCAGGAAGAACTATTGCCAGGGATTGGGCGTGATCAATACCATAGAAAGCAGTCAGTTCATGGCCAATCTCATGAGTAGCCCAATCCTGAGGGACACCGCAGGAGATCAGCCCGTTGAGCGCTTGTGTTGCGCACCACATGATGTTCGCCCGAGCAGAGTAATCCTTCGGGTTTGCCATTGCCTTTGGCCCCTCTTCAATCAAAGTGCACAGGATGGCTTCGGCTTGGCGGTCTTGCAGTGGGGAGCCTACGGGATACGTCAGATACTGTTCCAATACGTGGACGAAAGCATCGACGATGCCGTTAGCCGTCTGGCGGTCCGGCAACGTGTAGGTTGTTTCAGGGTCCAGTATGGCGAACTGTGGATATAGCAAAGGACTTCCGAAGGCCAGCTTTTCATCTGTGGAGTTGCGGCTGATAACCGCATACCCATTTGACTCTGAACCCGTGGCAGCCAGTGTCAGGATGCAGCCGATTGGAGTTGCCTTTTCCACTGGTAGGGTATTGGTTAGTATTTTCCAAGGATCGTCTCCTTGGTAGCAGAGGGCGGACGCTATGAATTTCGTGCCGTCTAGTGTGGATCCGCCCCCGACAGATAGCAGGTAATCCGCCCGTTCGCTCTTTGCCAGTTCGACGGCTCGCATCAACGTTTCGTATCTGGGGTTAGGTTCGATTCCTCCGAATTCAAAGAATGTGTGCTGTTCCAGTGCCCTGGCCACCTGATCAAAGACACCGTTACGCTTGATCGAACCGCCTCCATATGTGAGCAGGATTCTTCTCTCCTTCGGGATAAGGCTGCTCGTTTTCGCTATGCTACCTTTCCCAAACACTATCTTGGTCGGATTGTGAAAAGTGAAGTTATTCATGTTCTTCCTCCTGAGATTGTGCCCTGGTCGTGCACGCCAACTTGTGGCCGGTGTGAGGCTTGTCCGGCCAAGCGCTTACAGCGTTGTTAGTCCAAGCTTAGCGTCAAACCACCGGAATCTACCGGGGAAAACAGACGTTCAGCTGCTACACTTGAATAGAGCTTGCTCTAGTGAATGGTTATCACGTGATGAGCGGATATTCAAGCTCTGTGAGTGACGATGCACCGGCCTCGGCAGCTGAACGTGTTTCAGTTGCTTCATAGCTCTACTAATCCAAGCGCAGCGTCAAGCGCCGACGATCTACCGGAGAAAACCGGGCGTCAGGCGCTGCACCTGAATAGACCTTGCTCATGCGTGGAAGTTATTCTGAGAATTCCGCGTAAATCGAACAGAAGACGCCATAGTCCTGCAGATCCACGTCGCCGTCATCATCGGCATCACCGGGCATGCAAACCGGCGGGACTGTGCCGTCCGGTCCTTGCATGCACCAAAGCAAGTACAGGACGTCCTCGTCATCCAGGACTCTGTTTTCGTTGAAGTCAAAGTGCGGCGGCGGGGGAGAGCAGACGCCAATCTTCTCTTCCAAGAGGTTCCACAACTCGCTACGCGTACCATCCTTGCCCAGCGACCACATGCCGACGCCTTGCCAATCCTCATTGAGGGCAAGATCGTACTTCAAACCAATGCTCTCTGCGTCATCGTACCATACCTGATGCCAGGTGCTTGCAGTGTAGTAGCGATACCATGGTGTTTGTGATGCGGTCTCCCACCACCGACCATAGGCCTGCGCCCCCACTTCTGCTGTAGAGAAGTTGACTGAACCTTGAAAGGAGATGACCGTCGATCTCGCACCCGACGAAGTCGTTGTCCAGTGATGACCATAATAGGGCACACCCAGAATGAGCTTGGCGGGATCCGCGGAGCCGTAATGGTTCATTACCGTAGTCGTGATGTTGTATGTGCCACCTGTCAGCGGCGCGTTGGGTCCTGACGTCGTGCTCCAACTGCCCCAGAATGCATAGCCCATGACGAAGATGCCGTCACAGCTGTCAGCCAGACCGGGAAGGTCCCACTGGCCGCTCCAATTCACCGCCGGGCCGGCGAAACTGACCTCGCACCCCGGGATTTCCGAATGAAGGTAGCTTGTTAGATCGGCCATGAAACCGTTGATGTGGGAAGTGAAACTGCCGTTTCCCTCGAAATCGATGTTCAATCCGTCCGCTGAGCCCTCGAGCATCTTGTTCTTAATGTTGCTGAAGAATCGGTTCTTATTAGTTGAGTTTGTAATCAGCGTGTAGATGCCGGATGGGTCAAAAAGCGTGGCCACCAGTATGACTTTCGTGCCGTGCGCGTGCGCTTCGTTGATTATGCTTGTCCACGGCCAGCCGTGGTCGTTCCCCAAAGTGCCGTCGCTGTTAACCTCCACCGAGAAAACACCAAGATGCGTTATGAGATCGTAATCAATCTGTGCCGTGTCCTTGGACCAATAAGGTAAGTATCCGAAGACCGTCTTGCAGCCGCTATCACGCAGTGAGGCCTGAAGCGGAATGATCTCGTCGTTTAACCTCAGCTTGTCGTTGTCCGGTGATATGCACACTTCTTCCGTGTGGACCTTCATCTCCAACTCATGCACGCTAAGCGGCTGTAGCCGATCCTCGCCGACTGCGAGAGAACATAACGCTGCGCACACGAATACCGTCGTCACAATCGTTTTCATCAGACGAACCCCACTTACCCCTACTCCATGGTGGATGCCCTGGCAAGCCAAGGCTGATAACACATATAACACCATCCACTCTGTCAACTTGATTCTACACAACCAGATGGCATCTTTCTACCTGTTTGTTGACCTAGCAGGGCCCAAAGAGCTGTGGACCCGGCGGCTTTGGGGCTTTACAGCCTCTCTGCAGCTATAGGGTGGACGGTGGCCTGCGATTCCCAACACACAGGTGAACTCGCCGATAATGTTGGTGAGAACTACTTGCGTCACACTTCGAATGCTCGGACGCTGATTCTATCGTCGTCCCTATCCGATACTCGGCAAACGTAAAACTAGACCACAGCTGTCGCGGTCGTTGAATCGATTCTCCAACGTATGAACACAACCGTCCAAGGAGTCTATGCTGGGCTATAGCGTTGTGAATCCAAGCGTAGCGTCAAGCCACCGGAATCTACCGGGGAAAACAGGCGCTCAGCCGGTATACTTAGATAGAGTTTGCTCTAGAGAGGTTGTCCGCAGATGAGCCGGAAAAGGAAAGAGCGGGACGCTTCGCAGAAGCGTCCCGCTCTAGTGTGCAGTCAGTTATCAATCCAGTATTACTTGCGACGTCTGATGAGGGCAATGCCTCCGAGAGCCAGCATAGAAAGCGAAGCGGGCTCGGGTACTTCGTAGGTGTACACAACACTTGCGGAAGCGCTGGCAGATGTCGCGAACTGAAGCAAGAGGTTACCGGCACCACTTCCGCTGGAAATCCCAGTTGCCTCAACCGGCAGCGATATATTGCCCGAACCTGTGAAGAGAATCAGGTCACTGGCCGGCGGGGGGCTGGTGAAGCTGTCGGTGATGTCGCCCGAAAGGTTGGCATAGGTTTTTCCAGAAGTGCCGTCAAAATCATCAACGCCGTCCCAAGCCGTTACGCTATCAGACGTGTCGGCGAGAGGAATAACGGCGCCGATTAGTGACAGGTCGGGACGCTGCAGCTCGATCTGAGCCTTGAGTTCCATTTCCACTGTCGTGGGGGTCGCATCCTTGTTCTCGAACTTGGCGCTTCCCTCAACATGGCCGGAAAGGGTGAACTCAATGCCCGTGAGAGTGCCGAGCGTCGGGTCGAACTTGGGCACGCTTATAGTCGTGCTCCAGTTGGTCGTCTGCAGACCAACAGAGTATGGCCCGAACGAAATGGTGTCTGCGGTGGCCAGTTGGCTAGCTCCCAAGACCGCCACAACGGCGATGGCTAAAGCTACTTTCTTCATGTTTGTCCTCCTGTTTATCGGAATAACTCCCCCTCCTGAGGTTTGAGAGCCAATCGAGCCTCAAGAGTCGTTACGTGAAAACCAAGGCGGCGAGATAACCGCGTTGGCACTGTTGCGCTGGATTTATGACAGGATGTCCCTCCCCTGCCGGCGGCATGCGTGAGCCGCTACTTCAGATGCCCAGTATAGCGGGCATATACCCCACAATTCAACCTAGTTTTGCATCGGAATTTACTGTTGAATGTCATGATAAAATAGGCGGTCTGGCCACAAGCTCCACGATTTGCTCCGCTCGACCGTAAGCATGCGGGTTATCGGACGTGCCGTCAGCTCTTAAGCCTCAGGCTTTGCGTGACAAAGCTGCGAGTGCCACTTCTCCCCCTGCCAGGCACCTAAATCTGGATCAGTCCTCCGGAACCTCAAGAATATACACTGCAGGCTCGTCAAGGTCGGTGACGGCTATGGTCGATGCCCCGCTCTCCATCAACCCAATAGCGTGGCCGGAATCAGTGCCGGTCAAGTAGATAGGATCAGAGGTCGTGTATGGAGATTCGGTTCTGATAGCAACTACAAAAGATTCATAGTTGGCTACAACCGCTATTCTCTTGTGCTGGAAGTGAGCTACATCAATCGCTCCGCGTTCAGGAAGTCCCAAGTTGCGCGTCGTGATTACTGACAAAGTCTCGACATCGATAAGGGCGAAATCCGTAGTACTGTTGACATCATCAACAGCAACGGCAAGCACCTCTCCGTCGCCACTCAGAGCAAGCGCGATAGGGTTATCACCGTTCCCGTCACTCACATCAATCGATGTTATGTTGTAAGGAGATTGAGTTTCTACCGCGAGCACTGCTCCCAAGCCGGCCACGAAGACCAAACTTCCGTCCTGAGAGTAGATGAGCTCGCTGGCGAGCACCGTGCCGTCTGCGTCGCTGACGAAGTCGATCGGCGGTGTGAGGAAGTGATTGGCTGAGAGGTTGAGAAACGTGAGTTCCCCAGCTTCCCCTTCATCAGCGCCATCCTCAAGTAGGACGGCCAGTTGCAGCCCGTCCGGTCTGAGATGCGCTCGTACCGGTACTTTCCCTTGTGGCGTATTCAATCGGAGCAACTCGTCACTGAGCACGCTGTCATCGGCGCGTAGAAGCGTAACTCGGTTTGCGTAGTTGTAGTGGTAAGAAGGAAGATAGACACGCGTGTTCAGCTTGTCGAAATCCACTCTGAGTCCGAGATAATCAAATGTCGTTGCCGAAGTCGCTCTGATGAGTGTGAGGTCGGAATTGTCGTACGTTACGAGAGCGTCGGGGCTGTCGGTTACGATGGCAAGTCTCTCTCCGTTTGATGAAATTCCCAAAGCACTGAACCCGTTCGTCGATGCTAACTCCGCCGGGATGGGGATTTCTGTTGCCGCAAATGGCGATTCGGTCTGGAAGTGAATGGCGTTATCGTCGCTGTAATCAGTGACTGTCCCATTGCCCTCGACCTGAGGTAGAATAACTAAGTCTGGGTCGAATGAGGATGGCAAAGAGACCTTTCCGCGAACCTCAACTAATGACAGATCGGGCGGAGTCAAGGAGATCGTGCCATAGATGAAATCACCCTTGCCGCCGCACGTGTCTTCCGTGTACTTGTGGCGGTAGATGGCGACAGACAGAAAGGTACCAGAAAGCACGCCGGTATCGGGATCAACAACCAACGATTCCAGGCGAGCTATTGTCTGGTCACACTTCGAGTTATTCGTTCGTTGCACCGTGCAAAAACCTATTGAGGAAGCATCTCCCTGGACAAACTGGCTTATCTCACCGTCAAAGCCGGTTCGTGTTATACCATTGGAGGTCTGATCACTGAGGACTACGGTTCCATCCGTCGTGTCACCCACGTTCGCGCCGTCGGGATCATAAAGAGTGTCCTGGGCGAGGGAATAGGTGCCCTCAACATCAGGAACTGACCACCCTTCAGGTACGGAAAAGACATAACCGTTTGTACTCAAGTCCGTGAGAGCTGCTTGCACGTCCGGCAGAGCAAGCACGTCGGAACAGCTGGCGACCTCCACCTCACCCGGCATGACGAATTCCAGTTGCATCGCCTCGAGAGTCAGGTTCAGAGCTACATCCGTTGTTGCCGCTAAGCATAGGGAAAACTCTCCACCGAATATATGACCGAACGACGCGGAGTCGAGCACTGCCGACGTTGGGGAAATCGCGGACACTTCGTTGTCAGCTATCGTTACTGTGAACATATACGGTTGTGCAGGTGTATTGCATGGATCTGCAGTCCCATTCGATGAAAACGAAGTTAAAAGCAAGAGGTTGGCATTCAGTGAGTTAGTGGTTATCCCTGTAGTTGATACACCTATTGTGGAAATAAGGATTCCCCCCGTGCTAATTGAAAGCATGACGCCAACCGGTGCTTCCTCGGGAAGCTGATCGCCAATGTCAAAAGAGCCGCTACTCATCGCACCGTTCGTGGTGAGATAGGTGAACACTCCGGTATCTCCCAAGGTGATCGTTGCTGTCTTGGGCTCATCGGGATTGGGGCCTGGGTTGGGGTCGGGCGTGCATCCGGCTACAGCTGTTAGTGCGAGCATGGCAAAGGCAAATATGGTTATGCGCTGCACGAAGTTTCTCCCAAGTGCATGGTTGTGGCATCAAGACGCGGCGCGCAACTACTCTAATCGCGCAATGCGTCCCTTCATGTCTACCAAGTACTGTAGCTTGCGGTTGCGGCACTTCAAGAAATGGCCGAGTTACTGTCCCGGACAGGGCTCAATACATGCAGACATACTTCCTTTGCAGTGAGCAATGAGCGGATCGGCGCCGAACTCATGGATCTGATCACGCTTGAACTCCGCTCGCTCTTTCGTGGTCGTATCAACAATAACGCGGCCAGTCGAGTCCACTTCGCATGCCATCCTGTAAGCAGTGGGCAGAGGGTGCCTGAACAGTCTGCCCAGCATACTGATCACGTATTCGTAGGAATGGTCATCGTCATCGAGGAGTACGACGTTGTAGGGCGGCAGTAGCTTCGGATCGCCCTTCGTTTCCGGTTTTGCCTTTACCCTGCGCTGTTCGACTGTTGCCGTGTTCTGGTTTGAGGACATCTCTCGAACCTCACTGTCTCTCTACAGTGGCTTACCAAAGAGAGTCAGAGCTGTGGCGTCGACTATCTCGACCTGCTGCAGCTGCCCAATATACCCCTCGTGCCCGCAAAACACTACTATGCGGTCCGTTCTTGTACGTCCCACCAATTGATCGGACTTGCGCCAGCTGACCTCCTCCCCGCGAGTCTGTTCTGCCTCCTGCGCCTTCATCGCCGCCTTGCTGTATCCTTCGACCAGTACTTCGACTGTCTGGCCTATCAACTGGTGATTCTGTGCAAGGGAGATTTCCTCCTGGATTTTGAGCATACTGACGTTTCTCTGCTTCTTGACATGTTTGGGCACATCATCCGGAAGGAGCTTGTCGGCCACTGTTGCCGGTCGCGGTGAGTACTTGAAGCAGAAGATGTTCTTATACTGGACTTGGTGGAGTAGGGCACAGCTTGCCTGGAATTCCTCGTCAGTTTCACCGCAAAAGCCCACAATAAAGTCGGTTGCCCATGTCATGTTGGGAACGAGTTCCTTGCCGCGAGCGATCAGATCGAGATAGTGCTCGACGGTGTAGTGGCGCTTCATGCGCTCCAGCACTGCGTTGCTTCCGCTTTGCACAGGCAAGTGGAGATATTCACAAACACTGGGGAGATCCCTTATGGCGAAAAAGAGGTCATCTGTGAAATCACCGGGATAGCTGGTCACAAAGCGGAGACGTTGCAGGCCGGCAATATCGTTGAGGCTGCAGAGCAAGTCGGCCAGAGTGAACGTGGTTCCATTATGTGGGTGGATGTAGCTGTTCACCGTCTGCCCAAGCAGCGTGATTTCCTTCACCCCGCGATCAACTAGCATTTTGGTTTCATCAATGATCTGTTGCGGTGGTCGAGATCTCTCTTTGCCGCGAGTATGGGGCACGATGCAGAAACTGCAGAACTTGTCACAACCGCGCTGAATGCGAACGTACGCTTGCAGTTGGCTTGACTTGCTGTCGTTGCTCCGTGACAGATCCAGCGCCTCAACCGAATCGAACTCCAGTGCTCGTTCGAGCTTCGTACTCTTGCGCTTCTTGTCCTGGGTAAGGGCAATCACCCTACCCCGCGTCTCGCGGACTTCATCTATCATCGCCGGAATCTTGTTGAGTTCGCCCGGGCCGCAGATAACGTCCACAAAGGGAACCTTCTCTGCAATGCCGTCGGGGTCACGCTCAGCCATGCATCCGATTAACCCCACGATTAGGCCGGAGTTCCGTTCTTTGGGGCCCTTCGCCTGTCCTAGACGGGAGAGGGCCTTGTCCTCTGCATGCTGCCTCACGCTGCACGTGTTGACCAGAAACACATCAGCCGTATCGATGGAGTCTGTCTCTTCATATCCGTGGGCACGCAGAAGTCCGAGGACCAGCTCGCTGTCCAGCGTATTCATCTGGCATCCCATGGTCTCGATGTACACTCGCTGGTTGCTTCTCTGCTGAGCCATGTCGGGTCTCATCCTTGTCGGTGGATCAGTTCCTCGATTCTGCTGGGAAGTGCTTTCGCCAGACTCGTGAGGGACGGCTGGCCGTGATTCTAGGAGTATGATCGTGCCGCCGCAAACGAACCGCCGTGGCAGTGGCCCAAACCTCTCTAACTGACTATCATGACTGCAGGTAAACGTGATTATCGGAACTGAGACTGACACCGAAAAGGAGATTACGTCATGCCAAAGGTCGCTGTATGCCTGTCTGGTTGTGGGTTCCTGGACGGAGCTGAGATTCACGAATCCGTATTGACTCTGTTAGCTCTCGACCAAGCCGGTGCCGAGGCAGTCTGCTGCGCTCCTGACATTAGACAGCGGCGCGTGACTGATCACCTGACACAGCAGGAGGTGCGTGACAGCCGCAACGTGTTGGTGGAGTCCGCGCGGATCGCTCGATGCAAGATTACACCGCTATCCGAAATGAAGGCTGCTGACGTGAGTGCTCTGATTCTGCCGGGTGGTTTTGGAGCCGCTCTCAACCTTTCGAGCTTCGGCGTAGATGGTGCCGAGTGTAGTGTGGAAGCGGATCTTGAGCGGCTGATCGGCGAGATGTTGACCGCTGGCAAGCCTATTGGGGCAATCTGTATCGCGCCGGCGACACTTAGTCGTGTTCTGGGAAACCACGGAATCCCGGCAGCCGTGACGATTGGCGACGACCCAGGAACGGCTGGCGCTCTCGGCTCCATGGGTGTTATACACAAGAACTGCTCAGCTACCGATGCCGTTGTCGATAGCGAGCACCGCATCGTTACAACCCCGGCCTACATGTTGGGCAAGGGGCCTGCCGAGATATTCCAGGGCATCAGTAAGTGTGTTGAAGAAGTACTGAAGATGGTCTCTTAGAGCGTCATTACAGCGTTGTAAGCCTAAGCGTAGCGTCAACCCCCGGAACCTACTGGAGACAACAGGCGTTCAGCCGCTACACCTGAAGAGAGCCTGCTCGGGGCCAATTCATTTGATCAACCAAACTCAAGACGGCGGATACCGAACCAATTGCCGGTATCCGCCGCCTGTTTCTCTTACAGATCACTTCCTTATTGCAGCGTTGTAACTCCAAGCGAGGCGTCGAATACCGAGAATCCTCTGGAGCAAACCCAGCGCCACATGCCACTTCTGAATCGAACCTGCTCTAGTCTCCGCTAATCATTACGGATAGGTCATGCACCATTGTTTTGACCGTCTCCGATTGGGCGGAGAGTTGCTCCGCAGCCGAAGCCGATTCCTCTGCGTTCGCAGCATTCTGCTGAGTTACACTATCCATCTGGGCAACAGCCCTGTTGACTTGTTCTACGCCATTGGCCTGTTCGTTGCTTGCAGTTGCAATCTTGTTGACCAAATCTGTCGCTTGAGTCACGTTGTTAACGATCGCTCCCAGGGCATCGTTGACCAAGCTGGCCACCTCAGCACCTTCACGAGCCCGAGTCACTGAGTCTTCGATGAGCACTGTCGTTTCGCGCGCTGCCTGTCCCGCCCTCTGAGCAAGATTCCGAACCTCATCCGCTACTACCGCAAAACCCTTGCCATGCTCGCCCGCGCGTGCAGCCTCAACAGCGGCGTTGAGAGCGAGCAAGTTCGTTTGGAATGCGATCTCCTCAATTACCTTGATGATGTTGCTTATCTGCCCAGAAGCCTCGTTGATGCCGGTCATCGCCTTGTTCAGTTCCGCCATCGTCTCATTGCCGCTTTCAGCGGCATTCCTCGCCTGATTGCTGAGACTGTTTGCCTCCTGCGCATTCTGGGCATTCGAGCGAGTCATTTCGGCCATGCTGGCCAATGCACTTGAAGTCTCCTCAAGAGATGCTGCCTGTTCACTGGCTCCGTGGGCAAGCTGCTGTGACGCCGCAGAAACCTGTCTCGATGCTTCGTTGACCTGATCGGCACCCTCGTTTACCTCAGTGATTACCCTGTTAATAGGCTTCGTAATGCTTCGCGAGATGAAGATCGCCAGGAATACGGCAATGACCAACGTGGCTCCGCCTATACCTAGGCACCAGTTGGCAACTGTCGCAGTCGCGCGGTCTCCTGTGGCGATGATCGAGCCCAGCACCTTCTCGCTACGGCTCGCCATTCTCTGCTCCATTTCGATTACTGGCCGGAGAAGCTCGTCTTCATACACACTTACCCCAATGAGCCAATCCCACGGTTCGAAGTATGCGATCCTGACAATCTTGTCGCGTGCAGTGTCTTCATCCTTGTTCTGCCAGGAGTACCGTGTCTCGCCAATCTCAAACGGCTTGAGGTTTGCCGCGATTGCGCACATGTTCTGAATAAACGGCTTACCCTCGTTATCCTTCGCATCCCAAAGGTCTTCATTGTCTCGAAGACCGTCTCTGGAAATAACATAGTGACCCTTTGTATTTCCCTTGGCATTAAGTACAAACACATATCCGCTATCCCCAATCTTGCGGTCCATGATGGCGTGGCGGAGGGACGAGTTCTGCTGTTCCGGTACGCCGACGTAGAGGACGCCGGTTACGTTGCCGGAGGAGTCAATAATGGGCTCGTACGCGGTTATGTACCATGCATTGACCACATAGGCTCTGCCGCGGAACGTTTCGCCCTTTAATACTGTTGACACAACCGGATTCGGATTGCCGTTGGGATTTACTGCAGGTATGTATGTTCCAATCGCACGTGTATTGTCCAGTTTCTTCACGTTTGTCGAAACGCGAAGCATATCACCGGCTTCGTTCATTCTTTGAAATACCGTGCACGTGGAGCCGACTAGATTTTCCACATCGTCCACCAGCGGAGAGGCTATCGCCGGATCTGCGTTTTGCCCCAACCAGGTTTGACCGACTAGCATTTTCGGAAGCTCAACGGTCTGCCGTTCGGAGGTGTATTGGTTGATAGCGGTCCAGGCCTGATGCTCGTCACCGAAGGTTACCGGACCATAGCGATCAAGTACGCTATGGGCGACTTTGAGATCGTAGTTCGTCTTCTCCTGCAGAAGCTCTTGTTGCGCCTGACACATAGCGTATACATCTTGGGCCATATTCGTGAGCACTGCCATGCTCTGGTCGACTACGGCATCACGCCCAAACTCATTTGTGGCCGTGAGGCCGGTCCGTGCCTCTCCAACTGTGGCGTCAAAGCCAGAGTTCGCCTGCCAAAGCACTATGACGGAAACAAGCACGACCGGAATAGTGGCAAGGCAGATTTTCGAGGCAAGGAGCTTAGTCTGCAGTTTCATAGTGATTACTCCAAACAGTTCGGCCGAGGTGATTGAGCCTCGTCCGAGACAAGAACCGGTGCGACCGTTGGCACTCTCGGAACACAAAAGGCTGTCTGCCGACGGGTTGGCGTCAGACCTTATTCAACCTGTCGTTTACTGGTAGATTTCGGTAGGTGTTTGTGCTTACTGAAGAGATGCGTCCGTGAGGAACTCTGTTTTCCGTATATTGCTTCTGTGTGCCATCAGCGTGACACTGAAGCTCTGATTATGGGATGCACATTCCGGTGTATTAGGACTATGGCGTCTCCGAGCGATTCATTTGGGCGAACTGCAGTTGTCGCCCGGAGATAACGGGGCTCCAGGTGCTGTCCTGAAATGGACCTTGCTCTGTCTACTCGATTATGCTTTGGATTAGCTCTTCCAACTGCGTGAGATCGAACGGCTTGCAGAGGAATCCGGCCACGCCCTCCTCGACCAATCCCAGGCCTTGTCCCTCTGTCATCGAGGCGCCGGTGGCGATGAGCTTGATGTTGCTTAGGCTATCATGAGATCGAAGCGTCTGGCAGATTCGTGTGATGGACACATCGGGAGTTCCCGCATCAACTATGATTACGTGCGGGCGGTTATTGGCGACCAGAACACCGGCCTCGAATGCGGAATCGGCCGCGAAGGCGTCGTAGCGACCTCGTGAGTTCAGAGCTTCGCACATGAGAACGCTAAGTTCACGATCGTCATCGATGATGAGCACACCAGTCGTGCCCAGCTCGAGGCCTGTTGTTGGTATTCCATGGTTCTTCATAAAACGGAGAAGCTGTTCAGCGGGAATGCGGCGGTCTTTGCTTCCAGGGATGCGGTATCCCCGCAACTGTCCACTGTCAAACCACTTGGAAACTGTGCGTGGTGCTACGTTGCAGATCTTGGCGACTTGGCCTGTCGTAAGAACATTCTTCTTGTTGTTATTGGACATCTGCAACCTCCGGCTTTCAGCGTTATTAGTCCAGGCGTTGCGTCAAACATGAGAATCTGCCCCGAAAACCGGGCTTCAGACGCTACGCTTGAATAGAGTTTGCTCTAACTGTGCCGATCCAGCCTTTTGTCCGCGATTGCGACATGCTGAAACAAAAAGCCTGTAATGGTTCTGCCGTCCCTGCGGGGCAGAACCTCTGTGACAGGTATCGGTTCTGGGGTAGGTTGTATTGATTAATTGGGCTGGGGCGGTTGGGATGGGGCATTAACCGCAGAATATTCCGAAGCTATCGGGCGTTGGCCGCTGCCGTCCGGAAATCAGTAGTTCCGACGCAGTTCATCGTCTGTCTTCGTCTTCCTCCTCCTCTTCTTCCTCTTCATCGTCCTCCTCTACCTCTTCGTACACATACTCGTACTCATACTCCTCATCATCATCCTCTTCCTCATATTCGCCCTCTTCTTCATCCTCGTCTTCTTCGTCATCACCATCGTCAACTTCGTCGTACTCGTCCTCTTCCGCCTCCTCCTCTACGTCGCCGTCCTCTTCCTCTTCTTCTTCGTACTCCTCACCATCGCATGTCGGTTCGGCCTCCTCATTCGAATGCTGAGTATTTTGCTCGTCGCTTTGACTGGCCTCAGAGGTTTGTTGAATAATCGTTGTTGATGTTGCCGCCGGTATCAACTGCACGGCGTTGTCGTCCGCGTCGGCGGCATAGCCACCCTCGGCGACTTCCCGGTTGACTGAGGACCTCAGAGCATTCCATTCATCGAGCGTCATGACGACCTCTCGTGCTTGTGATCCCTTGTATTCGCCGACGATGCCGGCTTCAGCCATCTGGTCTATCAATCTCGATGCTCGAGAATACCCAACTGTCAGGCGACGCTGCAACAAGCTTACGCTTCCTCGCCTTGTTTCCAGAACTATTTGAACAGCCTCGTCGAAGAGCGGATCTCGCTCACCACACTCCTCCAGGCCTTTGGGTTTAATCTTCATCAGCTGCGGATGGAACTCAGGTGATGCTTGGGTTGTTAGATGATCAATAACCCGATGCAGCTCATCATCTTCCAACAAGGTTCCCTGCGCACGAATGAGCTTGTGTGATCCGGGGGGAAGGAAGAGCATGTCTCCCTGACCCATGAGCACTTCGGCACCGTTTTGGTCAAGGACTATCCGCGAGTCCATGCGACTGGCAACACGGAATGCGCAACGACAGGGCATATTCGACTTGATGAGGCCCGTCACAACTTTGGCCTCAGGACGCTGCGTTGCCACCACAATGTGGATGCCCACTGCCCGGGATTTCTGAGCCAACCTGGCCAAGTGGTGTTCTACCTCCTTGGCGGCTGTCATCATCAGATCGGCCAACTCGTCTATTACGATGACAATGTACGGCAGTCGACCGGGAATAAGGGCTTTCTCGTTATCATTGGACGGCTGAAATCTCTTGTATATCTCTTCCTTCCCGAGTTCGTTGAAGTTGGCTATGTTTCTTACTCTGGCCTCGGCAAGCAGTTCGTAACGCTCTTCCATCTTCGTGACCGCCCAGTCGAGGATCTGCTCCGCCCGGTTCATGTCCGTGACGATCGGCGACATCAGATGGGGAATCTCCTTGAACTGGGACATTTCCACCATTTTGGGGTCGACAAGAATGAGTTTCACCTCGTCTGGCTTCTTGGTCATGAGGAACGAGGCGATGATGGAGTTAATGCACACACTCTTTCCCGAACCCGTAGTTCCGGCTATCAGCATGTGCGGCATCTTCGCCAAGTCGGACATGAGAACAGCCCCGCTTGCATCCTTTCCAAAGAAGATCGGCAGGGCCATCTTCTCCGTCCGCCCTTCGGCGAGGAGGATCAGCTCCTTCAATCGAACCTTCTCTTTGTTGACATTGGGAACCTCTATGCCGACCGTGTTCTTGCCGGGGATTGGCGCAACTACCCGAATGGCCGGCGCTTTTAGAGCGCGGGCAACATCGTTGGACAGAGAGGCTACTTGAGAAACTTTCACTCCGGGACCGAGTTGCAGTTCGAACATGGTGATGACCGGGCCCGTGTCTATTTCGACAACATGGGCGTCGAGACGGAATTCCTCCAATGTCTCTTCCAGAAGCTTTGCTTTGCCTCTGACAATCGATTCCTGCTGCTTGTTGAAATTCCCTTCCGGGTCGCGCAGAACTTCGAGTGGTGGAAAACTCCATGAGTCAATTAGTGTTGGGTAAGGCTTGGGTGGCTCCGTCGGCGATTGTGGTCGTGCGCAGTTGATTGTCGGTTGTTGAAGTGCAGCTGGAGGCTCACCTTCCATGACCTCCCGGGCCGAACTGGTTTTAGAAGGCGATTCACTGCCTTGGCTTTTACCCTTCTTCTTGCGCGTCGAAGGCTCTACTGCCGCGATCTCTTCCGAAGGAGCCTGACCATGCTCCTGATCGAATAGCGTTCCTTCGTATTCATCGCCGATAGTGGCCGACGACTTGCCGGATCGCCCGGCGTTAATCCTCGGCTGTGGCCGGGCCGCTTTTGCCGGCGGTTCTTCGACCGACGCCCTTGCGGAGACCTTCGAGCCCGCTGATGCAGTGGCTGGCGATGGTAGTGCCTCAGCTATGGACTCCCGGGCGGCGCTAATTGCGTCTCCGGAAACATCTCGGATTCGCTGAACTGCCGCCGGGAACCTGAGTACCCATCCCTCAGCAGTAAACAGTAGTCCAACGAAGAAGCTGTAGGCCAGTACGAGAAAACTACCGATGCTCGAGAATGCTTGCATGAGGAAGTTGCCCAACCAGACTCCCAGCATCCCGCCATCACCAATGGCCAGGGAGTTCGCTCCACCATCCGAGATCAAATGTACCGACGCAGCCGTACACGCCACCAGCACCACCAGCCCGAACGCCCTCTGCATACATTGGACGATCCGACCATGGATGAGCCATAGACCGGCCCCCAACGAAGCGAAGAGCGCAAAAATGTAGGAACCATCGCCGATCCAGTAGAAGAACTCGTAAGCAATGGCGCTGCCGGCGCGGCCGCAGGCGTTGTGCGTGGGGTCGTTATGGGGGTAGTGGCTGGGATTGGGCCAGTCGCTCGAACTGAAAGTCAGTAGCGATACCCAGATGAACAAACAAATCACGCAAAGGAAGATCGGAGCGAAGAGCTTCCGTGGTTGAGGTTCGTTCTTTTTCCGCTTCTTGGCCATGGGACTCCCTTCCCTACAAGCCAATACTGATAATCGAGTCTTGTCGTCTGCCAGCCTCTTGCTGGTCCGCCTATGTTACCAAAATCAAGATCAGTGTGGGGCAATCTTTGGAGAATTCTCTTGCTGCGCGCACCTGTTGGGAGATTAAACCGAGAGCCGACGCCAGTGGACCGTGCAGGGCTCTATATCGGCTATGAGGATCGTTTCTGATCACCGGCATCTGGCTCTCTAAATCGTGCCCTCATTAGACCGCTTGGCTGGCCCGGTTCACCGTTCCGGACATTGGAAACATGGCACGTTCTCAGTGGCACGGAAGCTGCAAAGGACGTTTGCCGCAAGCCACTTCCGGCGACTGCTTGTATGGAGATAACGGGCATGTTTGAATCTGCTGCAGAGGCTCTTAAGTACATTGCTGACCATGACATAGCGATGGTGGACCTCAAGGTTGTAGGCCTTGCGGGGCAGTGGTTGCACATAACCATTCCGTCGCGGAATTTTACGCAGAAGTACTTTGAGGAGGGCGTTGGTTATGACGGGTCGTCAGGGTCGGGATTCGCCAAGGTGGAAAGTGGCGATGTCTGTGCACGGCCGGAACCGAAAACCGGGTTCATTGATCCGTTCTGGGAGCTGCCTACTCTGAGCTTCATCTGTGAGACGATAGCGGCGGACACTAAGGAGCCGTTTGACAACGATCCGCGCACGATAGCGCGAAAGTCGTTGGAGTATCTGCGGTCGACGGGAGCAGCGGACGAAGCGTGGATGGCTCCTGAGTTCGAATTCCACGTTTTTGATGAGGTCGAGGTGATAAACGATCCGTTTCACACGAGCGTCTCGATCCATTCAGCAGAAACTCATCCGGACGGCGATGCTCCGGCCATTCCCCCTATGCGCGGGTACCTGCGCGTACCTCCCGCTGAGCGCCTCCACGACCTGCGCTCGGAAATCGTGATGTGCCTGCAGGGGATGGGAATCCCTGTTCGCTACCACCATCACGAAGTTGGTGCTCCTGGGCAATGCGAGATTGAGATTAATCTTGAGCCAATGATTCGGGCGGCAGACAGCGCGATGATCATAAAGTATGTGATCAAAAACGTTGCGCACCGTCGTGGAAAGCTGGCCACTTTCATGCCCAAGCCCGTCTACGGTGAGGCGGGCAATGGAATGCACGTTCACCAGAAACTCGAAAAGGGTGGCAAGCCGATATTCTATGACGTGACCGAGCAGAACTACGCCAATCTGAGTGACATTGCCCTGCAATACACCGGCGGACTACTTAATCATGGCGCAGCTTTGACAGGGATAACCAATCCGTCCACCAACTCGTTCAAGCGACTGGTCGAGGGGCACGAGGCACCGGTTAATCTGTTCTTTTCGCTGGCCAACAGGTCGGCGGCAGTCAGAGTACCGCGGTACGCGATTGCTCCCAAGGACAAACGGATCGAGTATCGTCCGCCCGACTTTACTGGCAATATCTATCTTACGCTTGCGGCGATGCTCATGGCCGGAATCGACGGCATTGAAAGCAAGATTGATGTGCAGGCCGCACATCTCGGCCCATTTGATGTTGATATCTGTAAGCAGCCTGTTGAGTTTACTTCGAAGATAGCGGCGATTCCGCGGACGCTTTACGATGCCCTGGACGCTCTGCAGGCTGATCATGCCTTCCTTGCCAAGGGAAATGTTTTTCCCGATTCGTTCATTCAAGGCTGGGTGGAAGGCAAGAGAATGGAGGAAACGGAGAAGGTGGCGACTCGTCCGCATCCGTACGAGTACGAGATGTACCTGGATGTGTAGGCGAAGGACGCCCGCACTGGGCACGACGGAGCATGAAGAGCGATATCTCTCTGGGCACAGATTGATAGTGTTCTGAAGATCCGTATGTCGGTGCTAGAATTCGAGAGGCGGGGCAATGAGCTCGGCCGGAATGCGTCTGACGAACCAAATGTATTCGTGATGTCGTGGAACCCGTTGTCTTTGAGCTTGGAGTTAATCGGATGAACGTGAGAGATACAGCTGGAGCCCTCGGGGCTGATGCACGCAAACGTCGTCCGGTACGATCGTTTCGCGCAGGCGCTTGGCTGGATGACTACAAGCAGAAGCTCCGTACCGCTGACGAGGCGGTGAAGCTGGTGCAGAGTAACGATAGTGCCTTCTACAGTGGTAATGCTGCTTGTCCCTTTGAGCTGATAGATGCTCTTGCTCGGCGGGCACCTCATGTGCAGAACGTGCTTCTCAATCACGTTCTCCTGCTGGGGGATGATCCCCTTTCCAAGCCGGGAATGGAGGGTAGTTTCCGTCACAACTCACTTTTCGTGGGGCCGGCGGATCGCCCGGCGGTTAACGATGGCCGGGCCGACTACACTCCGGTTTTCCTTCATCAGATTCCAGGGTTATTCCGCGACCGCATAGTGCCCCTGGATGTTGCATTGGTTCAGGTTTCCCCTACTGATTCTCATGGTTATATGAGTTTCGGTGTCGAGATTCTCGCATCAGTGGCTGCCTGCCAGTCGGCGAAGACAGTGGTGGCGTTGGTGAATGAGAAGATGCCGCGTATCTTGGGTGATACCAGTATTCACGTCAGTCAGGTCGATTGCATCGTGGAGACGTCAAGACTGCTGCCGACGTTACCGCCTCGACCGTCGTCGGAGTTGGAAAACGCCATTGGCTTGCATATCGCGGACTTGATTGAGGACGGTTCCTGCCTGCAACTGGGGATAGGTGGAATTCCAGATGCAGTGCTCGCAAACCTGGACGATAAGCGGGATATTGGTATTCACACAGAGATGGTTTCCGACGGTATCATGCAGGCCGCGGAAAAGGGTGTGGTCACTTGCTTGGCCAAGAATTTCCACCATGACAAGATCATCTTGACTTTTGCCCTAGGGTCGCAGGAGTTGTACGAGTACGTGCACGATAATCCCCTGTTCGAAGGGCACCCGACAGAGTACACCAATGATCCGCGGATCATCTCGCGAAACGATAATATGGTGGCTATCAACTCGGCAATCGAGGTGGACCTCACGGGCCAAGTGTGTTCCGACTCCATTGGTACGAATATCTACTCCGGTTTTGGTGGTCAGGTGGACTTCATCCGCGGAGCTGCCCACTCCAGGGGGGGCAAGCCGATCATCGCTCTTCCTTCCACTTGCAAGGATGGCCGCGTATCTCGCATCGTGCCTAATCTCAAAGAGGGGGCCGGCGTGGTTACCAGTAGGGCGGACGTCCACTATGTTGTGACCGAGTACGGAACTGCGCAGCTGTTCGGAAAGAACCTGCGCGAGCGGGCCGAAGCCCTTACGCGGATTGCCCATCCGGATCATCGAGGGGATTTGGAGGCAGCAGCAAAAGCGCGCAAACTCTTCGTTTAGCGAGCCTGTCGCCGTCGCAGGGTTTCTTCACGATTCAAGCTGGAGCAAGCTCTGGTCAAGTGCTGTGTCTGATGCTCGCTTCTCTCCGGTAGATCCTCAGTGTTTGACTCTAGGCTTGAACTTGGAGCGCTGTGGCATGGCCGCTGAGATTGCTTGCAGTTGGCTCGCGTTCTCCGTGTCACTGGGGTCTTGCGTCTGGGCTGGCGGTGCGGGTTGCGTCTTCTATTAATCTGAAACCAGCCGATGCGGGGTGCTTGACGATTGTCGGTGAAAGCTACATGATAGGTGAGTCAGCCTGATGTGCGCAGCGGAGCTGGTCATTGTGACGGTTTAGCTGTCCATCGGAACTTGGAAGGCCGGAGAGGTGGCTGAGCGGCTGAAAGCACCGGTTTGCTAAACCGGCGTACGGGTTAAGGCCTGTACCGCGGGTTCGAATCCCGCCCTCTCCGTTAAACATTAGCGCCGCAAGTCTTCGGATATGGAGGCTTGCGGCGCTTGTGTTTGCGGCTTGATTGTCGCGGTGGTTTTCGACTTCATCGACATCCTTGTTTGCTTTCCCTTTTTGGGTAATTCGCTAGTCGCCGGCGGACGAGTTATCAGTCGCCGGTTGGGAAAAGGCTGTTGGGATTTGCCCAGCGGCGGGGCATGAAACAGGGCCTTGTTTTGTGGTTTTACATTATAAGAAAACCGCGTTTTTGGGTGCGCCAGCCCTGCTTTTACAGCGCATTGAGCGGGCGCCAGGCTGCATTTAGGCAACATTGACGCGCATTTGGGGGTGGAATTGGGGTGAAAAGTGCCGGTTTTTGGTGTTTCGCGCGTCGAAATGTAGGCGTTCATGGTCGGAATCCTTTCAGTTTTGAGTCATTTCGAGTCGTTTTTGCATCGAATCGGTAGTTTTTGAGCAAGTTTCCGTTCGGCGGTTGCGCCGCGCGACGGGCTGGGGGAGGTTCCTCCGGTGGCCGCGTGGCGGCTGCCGGCATTCAGCGCGCCGAGGTAGTCCGCGTGATTCGTGCGGCTGGCTTGCAGGGCAGCGAGGCAGTGGCCGGGGCAACGGGGGCGCCGGACGGCAGCAAGGACCTGGCTGAATACGCATGGGGACAGGGAGGAGCGGATGGTGTCCTTAATACTAGCGTGCCTGTCATCGCCGGGGCGTGGCTCTGGTGTAGCGCGGGGCTGCGAGGGGCGTCGGTGGCGCAGAAGGGGCCGGTGGGCTCCGTGAGCGCGTGGCGGATTGCTCCGTTGCGGGCGCGGCTCAGTTATCACGTGACGCTGGGCTCTGTGGCAAGCGCGGCTCGGTGATCGCCGGGGGTCCGTGAGCTCGGTTGGGGCAAGCGGGGATCGGGGGGACCGTGGGGGTTCCGCTCGGCGATCGCGCTTCTCTCCACCCTATATAAGGGCGCCGGTGTTCCGCTTTTTTTTTATAATCGGGTTGGTTGTGGGGTCAAAATCGCGGCTGGCGCTAGCGCCAGGTGCGAAAAAAAAGTTTGGAAAAATGTGCTGAGGAGCATGTTAGGGTAGGTGAAATTGGGGTATCTGATGTGGCTTGAGGTGCTGTAATCGTTCGGCACGACAATCAAGGGCCGCAGAAGGCCATTGAGAAGAATCCGCCTTCCTTGTTTGATTCGCTATGACGAACAAGGCGGGCTTGCTTCTGGGGGGTTTGCAGCAGCGGGTTGCTGATGTCGGGTTGGATGAATGTGGCGTGTGCGAAAACGTCGGGGCTCGTCGATGATTCAACGGAACCATGCCATTGTTCTTGACAGGGATATTAAGACTTCACCGGTTGCAGAAACACGGTAAGCAAGCGCAATTCCTTCGCTAGGAGTTTGAAGTAAGTATCAGAGTTATCGTCGTGTATCCAAGGCGGATCTTCGAATATAACCAACGTGCGGGATTCGTTCGAAGATTCTACATACAAGAACCCCCAAACAGTACCCTTCCCACGAGGGATAGTACGGCGATCAGACGTCAAAACGCTTCGCAGCAATTCGCGCAGTTCGGCAGAATCTACGCTCTCAGCTTTGCTTGGGTCACCATAAGTAGTCGTCCCTGAAAAAGTCACTATGCGGCGGCTTGTATTGACGTGGTTCTGACGGTTATCCAGCACGCGAAGGGGTCGCGGTTGCTCCAAAGTGCGAAGCGTTGGACCAGGGACATCCATAGGGGTAGCGGAGTGTTCCAGCACCCCGCGATGCGCGCAAAAGAAAGCCACCGGAGCAGTTTCCGCAGATTTGCCGCGGCGGCTGCCAGCACGATGTTGATCGCGTCGCCTTCGAGGCCTTTCAGAAAGCAACGTCGCACGCGATGATCGCTTTTGAGGTGTCCGATTTTCGGCTCGATCGCGCTCCGACGTTTACGCCGACGTTTCTCGCTACGGGGAACGTTCCGCGATCCCTGTCCGGCAATGTGGACACGCGTCATCCCCTTGCACTTGTGACCACGATAGCCCTTATCCACGTACGCATCGGTAATCGGTGCGTTCGTGACACGCTCCACCGCTTGCAGCGTTTCCCGGAGCGTGTGCCCGTCGTACGGATTGTTCTCGAACAACTTCGCTCCCACGAACCAGTGGCTGCGGTTCGTCGTGGCGACCGCCACCTTCTGGCCGAACTCATAGCGCTGCCGCGCTTTGCCCTTGCTGATGCAACGCACATCGGGTTCGTGCCAACTGTACAGCTTGTTCGAGTCCTGGGGCTGCTGCGTACGAAGACGTTCAGCCTTCGCCAAGGCTGCGATCAGATCTTCGTCCATCTGAGGTGCTTTGCGCCGGATGTCACGGATCAACCGGCCCACCCAAGTCCGCAGCTTGCGTAACTGCCCACGCATCTGCCGGTACTTTTGGGAATGTGCATATCGACTCGCTTTCACCGAAGTACGCTTGCCAACACGCACATACGACTGCCGCAATACGATGCCGCGATCCAGCGCAACTTCGCCCAGCTTGCGGATCGCCGTGTAAAGCAGCTTCGCATCTGTGGGATGCGTGATGTTCTTTTCCTGAACCGTCGTGTCCACGTTGACCTGCCCAAGATCCTGCTTGGGTAGTTGTTTGCTGCGGACCGCTAGGTCGACCGTCTCTTTGAGTAGCAGTTCGAGACGGTCCGCGCCCACGCGTTTGCGCCAGCGGCTCATACTGCTCGGGTCGATGGGCGCTTCGTGCTGCATGTGCGTGAATCCACAGAAATACTGCCAGTACGGATTCTCGATCCAGCGTTCAACGACGGATTCGTCCGACTCGTTGAACGTGTACTTGAGATAGTGCAAACCAACCATGAGACGCGTGGCTTTGGCCGGCGCACCCAGCTCTTCGCTGTAGAAGTCGGCGAAGGCGATGTCGAATCGCTCCCAGTCGATCGCATCCGCAAGTTGAAAGAGCGGGTGTTGCGGGTTGAGAATCTGGCGGAAGTGGGCCTGGAAGAGTGAAAACGCGTCGCGTGGCTGGGGTTTGGGCTTCATGGGCTCCGTCCGAGTTTGCAAGGTTCTTGCGGTCTGTCCGTGATTACCCTGCAAAGTCTACACCCAGCCGATTGCCCTTTCACCCCGAAATTACCGCGATTCCCGCGTTGTCTTTAACATATTCAGGGACGACTATATAAGGGCGCCGGTGTTCCGCTTTTTTTTTATAATGGGGTTGGTTGAGGGGTGAAAATCGCGGCTGGCGCTAGCGCCAGGTGCGAAAAAAAAGTTTGAAAAAAAGTGCTGAGGAGCATGTTAGGGTAGGTGAAACTGGGTTATCTGAGGTGGCATTGGGCGGTGTAGAGGGGAGTAGCGGTCCGAGGAGGCGTATTGGTGAGGGGGCTGGGGTATGGCGAGATTGAGAGGCGGTTTTGGTGGTTGTCAGATTCAGGGCGGGAGTAGGAGAGGGCGGGTGAAGAGGGAATACCCAGACGGTCGAGGCAGCGGATGACGGGAGGGGACTCGACGTGGTGTCTGCGGTTGATTACGATTAAATCAACTTGCAGGTATGTTGGGGTGATGCCAAGTAAGGATCTGCAGAAGCCTGATTAAGTGTGTGGAAAACGAGTTAGGTAAAACATCGCTCGAACTCGTGCCATTTCCGTATCCAGCGCCAACGTTGATTTAGATTCTAAAAGCGGTGAGCCGGCGTAGGACGATATGTAGAGGTGTTGAGGAAACCGGTATGTGTTAATCTGAAGACTACATTAGGGGTTTCGAATTTGAATCATCGTTCATTCGGAGGAGATTGAAGTATGTCTAGAAGAGAAGCAGGCGGCGAGCTGTCCGATGCAATATACAAGGTTCTTCTGATTACCCCGAGCTGGGTAGGGCCTGTTCTTGCAGCCGTTGTATTCGCTACATTGCGATATGTATTACCGGCATTCCTTATATCGGCTACTATCGATGTTAAAACAATGGCGGGTAACACTTGTTTCGGAATTGCTCCTATCGGGGCCGGCATAGTCGTGTTCCTCTGGATCCTAGCGGAGATTCATAAGTTTCGGAATCGCTTCTTGCTCGACAAGCAGTCTGGTCTTGATAGCATTCGCAACCTTTCATGGCAGGAATTCGAACATTTGGTGGGAGAGGCATTTCGCCGCCAGGGATATATCGTTCAAGAAACTGGCAGCGCAAGTGGCGACGGAGGAATCGACCTTTCGATGTCGAAAGGCAAAGAGCGAGTTCTTGTGCAATGTAAGCAATGGCGCAGCAGACGTGTTGGCGTCAAACCGGTACGTGAGCTTTTTGGAGTCATGATTAGCGAGTCGGCTGATCATGCAATCCTCGTAACCTGTGGGGGCTTTACTCGAGAGGCCCGGGATTTCGCGGAACGGAAACCACTTCACTTGGTGGGTGGGCTGGAGCTATGGGAACTGGTAAAATCCGTTAAGAAGGGCAATGCTGTATCAGAATCACCTGAGCCTCGATCAACCGTGCTAGCTATCCCGGCGCCTCCGACTCACCAGGCAGAGGATGCATCTGAATGTCCCGTGTGTAGCTCACCAATGGTCTTACGAACAGCTCGCAAGGGTTCAAACGCTGGTTCGCAATTCTGGGGTTGTTCGCAGTATCCAAAATGCCGGGGAACTAGGCCATGCTAGCTGCCTTCAATTGAATGAGTCATTGTCGGATTCTTTGGATGGGCTGGATTTGAGGGGCGTTTTTCTGGATTTCATGAGGTGAGTGAAGGCTCTGTCGGCCGCCTTCGGCGGACTTTTTGGATTTCCGGGGTGGCTGTTACCAGGGCTTGCGCCCTTCGCTATAAATGTGTCGTCCGCCGGGGGCGGACTCTGGCCAGAGCTTGCTTTGGTCCAGAGCGAGCTCAAGTCGAGTGTAGTGTCTGACGCCCGGTTTCCTCCGGTAGATTGTCGGCGCTGGACGCAACGTTTGGATTAGCAACGCTACAGGCAAAGCGTCCCTCGCTTCCAGGTGTGGGCAGAGGAGCCGCATAGCGTGTCTTAGTGTTTTACGAATGGAAATTCGTGGAAGTTGTTGGTCTGGTTACGCCAACCACTTCTGTATCACATTGAGGACGATGTCCATGGCAAGAGTTCTGTACGTAGTATCAGCGTTCTTCTTTGGAGTTGCCGTATGGAAAGGGCTTGTCTCAGCTGACGCTCACAGCGCCGTGAGGCAGGTTAGCAGTACGCAGGCTATTGTATCCGCCGTCTTTTCAATGGGGGCGTTTCTAGGGGCGATTATCACGTCAGTGTTTCCAGTAGTGATAACGCGTATATGTACCAGTTGCGGGTATAACCTTACGGGAAATACAAGCGGAAAATGTCCCGAATGCGGAAGGGAGTTTTAGAGCAGGCTCCATTCAATTGCAGCGTCTGACGTCCGTTTTTCTCTGCTGGATTATCGGCACATGATGCTACGGTTGGATTAGTGACGCCATAGGGACTGGCACGCGTTCGGGAGGTTGGGTAGTGTTTGCTGTCAGCAACAATCTCAGCAAGGTTCAGCTATCTATGGAACGATTGGGTGCGGTCATAAGTCGCTGGCCATGGAGCTTGGGTTTTTGCTTGTTCTCGCTTTTTATGGCCTTGGAGTATGTTGTATTGAAGTCGGCAATGTTGGTTGTCGGCGTGCCGCTAGTTGTTTTCAACTGCTATTCGTGGGCTCTTTTGGCCAGACGTTTCCAGGGTGTTAGGCCGCCAGCGTGGGTAGTTAGTTTGGGAACAGCATGCTGCGTTGGGGGGCATGTGGTGTGGGCTGTCAGTGTGTTCTTGACGGTCACGGTTGTTGCAGGTCCCACTCAGCTGTGGACTCTCGGTGACGCTGCCTTTAAGAGAGAAGTCTATTCGATGTGCGGGCAGCCTCGATTCGCTGAGGTTCCGAAGATTGACGTGCACTTCCACGTGGCCAGACTTCCCGTCCTCAAATGCGGCCCATCCATCAGCATGGGGCACGCGGCGGGTGGTTCCTCGCGGGGAGTTGAATGGTCAATATGGGGATTCGCCGTTTCGAGCGGTTTGCCGACACTTGTGCTGTCGCATCTGAGGAAGAGGAGGGTAAGACCGGATAGCTGCAGTGAGTGTGATTACGATCTTACCGGGAATGTGACAGGCGTTTGTCCGGAGTGTGGGGTGCGCCGCCAGATTCGTGACAGAGGTAGTGCAGGATGAGACAGTATGAAGCGGGGTAGGTGGGAGCCGGAGGGGGCGTTGGTGTCGTGCCGAGTGTATGTTCGGCAAAATCATGTCTGACGTTTGGTTTGCAGGTTTGCAGCGGTTTGCTTGTTGAGGTTTTCCGTTGTTAGACTACACGCTTAGGTTTACATCGTAGCAATGAATTCGATTGTATGATGCGACTGCAGGGGTAGTGACGAGTAGGGTTTTTTGTAAGTTTCGCTCGTTGCGTCTGAAACGAGTTAGGTAAAGCGTCCCCCGAACTCCTGAAACGAGTTAGGTAAAGCGTCCCCCGAACTCCGCGAAAGCGTCCCCCGAACTCCGCGAACTCCTCGAACTCCATCAAGCGTTTCCTGAGTTCGGTCGGAAGTTCTGTTTTTCCGAACTCCTGCGGGTTTTTTTCCGTTCAGATTCGGCGGAGGAAGACTGACTGGCGTTGTTCGTGGGCTTACTTTGGCTTGCGTCGAAGCAGTTCGACGAGGTTCTGTTCGTACCGGTCGGATTGAATCAGGCCAGTGAGTACTAACAAGAGACCGATTCCCGCACCGACTGCAAATCCTGTGAGGTGCGCATAAACGCCAACGTTGCCCGCAAGATCGAGTTTCAGTATGAGCACGTCGAACGTCACCCAATAGAGCACGATCCAGATGGATGAGACTTCAAATGTACCGACGTGCTCGTGCAGCCGGTAGAACGCGAACCAGGTGCAGCTGATGTCATTGCGAGGGTAGAAGATTATGAATAGCCCCAACACGCCGTAGATCGCTCCCGAGGCCCCGACCGAGGGTAATGGAACATTGTGCACCTGAACCATCGCAGCTGCCGCCATTATGAGGAGATACAGGGCGACGTATTGCAGGTGGCCAAGCTTCGCGTTGACGGCGTTTCCGAATACAAAGAGGAAGAGCATATTGCCAATGAGATGGATGTATCCGGCGTGGACAAATCCATGGGTGACATATCCGAGCGTGCGAAACTCGACGGGAAACGATGAATGATGGTCCCGAAGTAGGGAGGAAACGGCTGGCGGCAGATTGCGGAAACACTGTGGGATCTGCCTTTGCCCAAGCATGAGGTCTTGCTGGAATTGAGGTTGCCAAATAGCGACAAGCGACACGATAACCGTCAACGCAATGAGAGCGAGATTCGCCCAAGGATAACGTTGCATCGGAACCGTAGCTTGATAGGGAATCAACATAGCGTTTCCAGTATACCCCATGCGCGAATGAGCGGTTTTATAATCGCGGACGGTTTTTCTAACCTGCAATGGGAGCAGCAGAATGGTGGAAATGCTCAGCTGCTCGTGACTTTCAACAGGGGAAGAGGTTGATTTTCCGCCAAGCTATAGCCGTATTGATCCAAGCGTGGCGGCAAGCGCCGACAATTTACCCGAGGAACCCCGGCGTCGGACGCTAGAGCTTGCTCATGGATGTTCCACGACTAGGGCATGAATAGGTGAATACGAAGCAGAGATAAGTCGTATATCCCCCGAACATGAATGGCCGAATACGACGTGGTGTTGGACGCTGCGTTTGGACTTGCGACGCTGTGTTAACGCGATAATAGATTCAATCGTACGGTGCGCCTGCGGGGGGGGATGTGGAGTGGCGTTAGGAAAAAAGAAAGTTTGACGTTCTGATCCCTTCTTGACAGCGGCTTGCGTGTAGAGAACGGCGGAATCCTGCGCAAAGTGGGAGTGAGAGAGTCGCGTAAGGTGTTCCTTGAATTCCCCAAAAACGACGTTCCGAGTTCAACACGGAATTCCTATGGAACGTAAAGACCTATAATCACTGTTTCAGGAGGGTGTAAACGAGTGATATTAATTACCAAACATCGCTTATTCGTGCGATGACAGTTGACGATGCATATATCACAGTACACTGTCACCGCGGCCGGGTGTTTCGTAGTTAGCACCCCCCGACGTTTGTGGGACAAACAGAGAGTAGACCCCCAATAAGACTACATGGAGTGGAGATCACCATGTCCTGGCTGGCTAGCACGACTCTGCGAACGAAACTTGTTGCATCATTTCTTGTCTGCGGATTGATTCCATTAGGGATAGTCGCAATCATCAGCTACGACACCGCCAACGAAGGAATGGGCGGTATGGCACAGAAGAGTTGCTCGGAACTGGAGAAGAAGGCATGTAACCAGTTGGTAGCACTGCGCGACGTCAAGAAGGGACAGATAGAGAACTACTTCAGCGAACGCCGCGGAGATATGGATGTATTGAGAGAGACGGTTGGTACTCTCAGGGAAGAAGCGATCAAGAAGCTGGTTGCGATGCGCGAAGTGAAGAAGAAGCAGATAGAGAAGTACTTCGCTGATCGCAAGGATGACATGGACGTTTTGGTGGACATTGTCGATACGTTGCGACAGGACTCCATGGCCAAGTTGCTAGCCATCCAAACGAATAGGAAGCAGCAAATCACGACGTATTTCGATACTCTGGCGGACAATATAAATGGCTTGAAACACAATCCCACAACCATACGGGCCATAGGAGAATTTGAGCAGGCGTTTATTGCGGCAAGTCGCAAGACAGGTGAAGCACAATGGAAGGCAGTTGAGAGCGAATTCGGTGAGTTGTTCGCCAGCCTGATCAAGGACAATGGCTACTACGACCTGTTCCTCATCACGGCGGATGGGGATGTCGTATACACGGTAGCCAAGGAATCGGACCTGGGTGAGAACCTTTTGGAAGGTGAGCTCAAAGATTCCGGTTTGGCCTGTGTGTTTCGAGAGAGCATGGAATCCGAGGTAGCGTTCAGCGACTTCAAGCCGTACGGACCGTCTGCAAACGAACCCGCAGCGTTTCTGGCCGGGCCGGTGAGAAACTCCGAAGGCGCCAGGATTGGCGCAATTGCAATTCAGGTTCCGATTGAACGAATCAACGAGATAACTCAGGAACGTGCCGGCTTCGGCGAAACTCAGGAGATTTACCTGGTCGGATCGGACAGGTTAATGCGTTCCGATTCCTATCTGGACCCAACCAATCATTCAGTGATTGCTTCTTTTGCAAATCCCAAGATGGGCAGCGTGGACACGTTAGCCGTCGAGCAGTCGTTGTCCGGCAAAAGCGGGCAGAGTGTGATCATTGACTATAATGGCAATTTAGTACTGTCGTCGTACGAACCCGTGAACATCCACGGTGTGACCTGGGCGATTGTAGCCGAGATCGACGTAGCTGAAGCGTTTTGCCCGAAGGACAAGGAGGGAGAGCATTTCTTCAAGAAGTATACGGAGAAGTACGGCTACTACGATCTGTTTCTCATCGATCCAACCGGCTATTGTTTTTATACGGTGGCCAGGGAATCAGACTATCAAACCAACTTCTCAGACGGGAAGTATGCAAGTTCGAATTTGGGGGAACTGACGCGTAATGTGCTTAAGAGCAAGCAGTTTGGGTTTGCGGATTTTGCTCCATATGCACCAAGCAATAACGACCCGGCCGCGTTTATCGCGCAACCGATTGTTCACAACGGAGATACAGAGTTGATCGTGGCTCTGCAGATGCCGCTCGATGAGGTCAATGGCATAATGGCCGTAAGAGACGGAATGGGTGAGACCGGAGAGACGTACCTGATAGGTCCGGACAAGTTGATGCGTTCTGATTCATACTTGAATCCTGCTGATTACTCGGTGAGCGCTTCTTTTGCCGACCCTTCGAAGGGGACGGTCGATACGGTGGCCGCTAGTCGGGCTCTTGGCGGGGAAACTGGTGCCGATGTTATTCGTGATTACAACAACAACCCGGTAATAAGCGCCTATACACCGGTTGACGTTTTCGGTACGACGTGGGGATTGCTTGCGGAAATAGACGTCGCCGAAGCATTCTGCCCGAAGGACAAGGACGGGCAATACTTTTTTGAGAAGTACATAGAGAAATACGGCTATTACGACTTGTTCCTTATGAACCCGGACGGCTATTGCTTTTATACGGTAGCCAGGGAATCTGACTACGAGACGAATTTCGTCGAGGGGAAGTTCTCCGATTCGAACCTAGGCAGGCTGACACGTGAGGTGTTGGAAACAGGAGGTTTCGGGTTTGCAGATTTCTCTCCTTACGCGCCGAGTAACGACGAGCCTGCGGCTTTCATTGCCCAACCGATAGTCAATAGTGAGAACAGCCAGCTGGAACTCGTTGTCGCTCTGCAGCTGTCACTGGATGCGATCAACGGGATAATGGGAATGAGATCGGGAATGGGTGAGACCGGTGAAACCTATCTCGTGGGTTCGGACAAGCTGATGCGATCTGATTCCTATCTTGATCCGACGAATCATACGGTAGTATCCTCCTTTGCGAATCCCTCGACTGGGGCAGTGGACACGGAGGCTGCAAACGATGCTCTCTTGGGTAAGACCAATGTGAAGATCATGACAGACTACAATGGCAATCCTGTATTGAGTGCCTATACTCCCGTAGATGTCTTTGGCACTCGTTGGGCTTTGCTGGCCGAAATAGACGAAGCTGAAGCGATGGCAGTTGTCAAGGATATGGAGAAGACGTCATCAGCTTCCCAGGGTCATCTGGTGAAGTGGGTTGCGGGTGTGGCAATCGGTGCTGCCGTGATCGTGACTGTTTTCAGCCTCATAATAACCAGAATGATAACCAATCCATTCAAGAAGATATTCAGGGGATTGAAGTCATTCAGCAATCGCGAGTTAACTGATACGGCAGACACGTTTAACCAGATCATTACGGGTATGACGGAAGTAGTTGACCAAGTCAACAGTGCGGCCTCTCAGGTTTCTTCGGCGTCGATGGTCTTGGCTGAGGGGTCTACCGAACAGGCGTCATCAGTGGAAGAGACGTCAGCGGCTCTGGAACAGATGTCTGCAATGACAAGGGCCAATGCCGATAACGCCAAGCAGGCAAACGAGCTAGCTGTTCAGGCTAACGCTGCGGCGGAACATGGCCATACAACCATAACGGGGATCAACGAGTCGTCAGAGCAAATCAGTAAGATCAACCGTGTGATAGAGGAGATCGCTTTCCAAACAAACTTGCTAGCGTTGAACGCGGCGGTTGAAGCGGCTCGGGCGGGTGAACACGGTAAGGGATTTGCAGTAGTAGCTGATGAAGTTCGCAACCTTGCTCAACGTGCTGCGGGGGCGACCAGGGAAACCACTGCATTGATCGAAAACTCCGTAAGCAGATCGCGAGAAGGCGTGGAGGCAATCGGTACAATCGTCGATGGTGTAGCCAAAGTGACCGGTCTAATCGAGTCAATCAGTAGGGCCTCTGAGGAACAGGCCGAGGGAGTCGACCAGGTCAAGACAGCGGTATCCCAGATAGACAACGCAACTCAGCAGAATGCGGCAAGTGCTGAGGAGTCTTCGTCGGCAGCCGCAGAGCTAAACAATCAGGCAACGGCCACCAAGAAACTGGTCGATGAATTGATACTCCTCGTACGGGATGAAGATAGAGAAACAGAACACCTGATATCTGGGAATCCAGGTAGTCGGTTGGTGGGTAGTTCATAGAGCCACGGCGCTTGCTTCTGCCAACTGAAGAGGGGACAGTTGGAAGGGTCGCAAATGTTGGGCATCCTGGCACGAAGACTCTGGAAACTGAGTCGCATCCACCGTATCCGTGCATCGCGGCGTATCCTTTGTGAACGGGAAATACTTATTTGCCCAATACTCAGGATACGTCGCTCTCTTGCCATTTTGCATGGGCAGGTTCCAGTTATATCTCGGGCGATCATCGATAGTTTGTGGGGTCGAAGGATGTTCTGTCGGTTGACTTCGGCGGACTTTGGCCAGCGCTTGCTCTGGTCATGTGCAGCGTCTGATGAGAGATCTCTTCCAGTAGATTCCCGTGTTTGACGCTGCGCCTGGGAGGAAACAGACATCTCTTTCTCGCCAGGGGAAGAGCACGCCGCGGCTAGAGATGGTGTTAATCCAAGAGTGGGCGCGCATTGCGCGTGATCTCGTCGGGTTTGACAAGTCACAGCATTCGTCGCCGAGAATGACGTAATAATCGGGCTAGCAGGCGGCGTTTCTGATTGTGTTTTCTTTTATTGTGCAGTCTCTTCGACGTTCGGTTCGGTCGGAGCTTTTTTCGAGGGCGCGTTTTCCTCGGGTTTCTTCGTATCTGGCTGCTGTTCCGGGGTTAGCTCGTCCTTGGACTGAGGGCCTTTGAGGATGGGCGGGTCTGGGGGGACGATGGCCCAACAGGTTATGTCCTTGTAAGCGTTTCCGCCATCATCATTGCCGTCTGGGCCTACAGAGTAGATGAGCGCGCGTGGTCCGAGTCTGTGGAACAGGAGGTCCTGCCCTGTGAATGGGTCGCGTCGCAGGTGTTCGATTGGTGCGGGTTTGAGGTCATCGAAGCTTGTTGGCCATTCACCGGTTTCCTTGAATTTGATGGCCATCATGACGAAGAGGTGGGTTGTACGTCTTCGGGCTTCAGCGCGGAAGGCGGAGTCGACGACCATGTCTATAGGTGTAATGAGAGCGTCCAGTCCTGGGTGTGAACGGATAGTCAGGTTGTTGATAGCCTTGGTTTTTTCCTGCAGATCGCTGGCGTAGGGGTTTGCTAGAAGATTGCGCATTAGTTGATAGTACTCGTGAATGGCTCTGGCCATCACGATCGGATCGGCCTTTGCGAGTTTGGCTGCTCCGGCTGGTGTTGGGGGCAGGCCGGCGCCGGTATGGGCAGCGAAGTATTGTTCAACGACGGCGGCATTGATTTTCGGGGATAGCGTGGGTTTTCCATCTACGATGGTCGTGCAGAACGATTGCAGGCGGTCATAGGCGAGCGCCTCGGCGAAGTACAGGGAGCCAGCATAGTAGTGTGTTATGGGGATGTTGTCGTAGTTTGAGAGCAGGTCGAGCGTTTTCTTCCAGAAGCCGGTGGTGTGCACTCTACTGTTTAGTGTTTGGGCCAAGTGATCGTAGATGGAGGTTCGATGGCCGATGGCGAAGAAATGTTCGTCCATGAGTAATTCGCAGCTCATGTGGTTGGCGAACATCAAGTTTGCGTACAGAGCGGCAACGAGGTTGTTGGTGTCGATAGTGTTGTCGATTATGCCCCACGCCCAGACGAGCATCATTTGCCCGACAGCACGGCCATTGGCGAGATTTGGTGCGTGCAGGTCAGCGATTGATTTTGCCCCATCGATTCTGTTGGCGAAGAAACGCGCCTTTGCTCCTTTCATGAACGGTTTTCGGTAAGTGGCTTCTGTATCCGCCACCCATTTGGCGAGGAAACGTTTTTCTCGTGGTTGCCATGGTTCGGGGTTGGTGAGTAGGGTGTGTAGTTGTTTGCCGGACTCGGATCGTGGTGACAGGACGATCTTCGGCTTGTCCTTACCTTCTCCATATAGGAAAACTCCATATGCATCTGCCGCGTTGTCCGACTGGGCGTAGTGCATCTGTTCTTGGTACCATTTGAGGTAGTCGACCTGCTGTCGGAAATCTGGAGCCGGCGGGGCTGTGATGGAGGGAAGCTGGATAGCTGTTGTCACAAGAGTGAAAATGGCGCTGATTGCGGGAAGAAGATTCATATGGTTAGTCCTTGTATTAACTAGAGCAGGCTCTGTTCAAGTGTAGTGTCTGATGGATGGCTTTCTCCGGTTGATTCTGGTGTTTGACGCTGCCTTTGGACCTACAACTTGATAGAGCAAAGAGTCTGTCGGATAGCAATGGTAATCCAGAAGCTCCGTCAGATGCAAGAGATGTGCCGGCACGATGGCGATACCTTGTTACCGTTGAGTTAATCGACGCATAATTAAACGGGCTTGACCTGCTGCGGAGCGTAGTGTTGCAGATGTTGGAAGATTGCCCTTGTGGCGGTTGAGCGGTTTAGTGTGTAGAAATGCAGGCCTGAGACTTCGTTGGAGACGAGGTCTTCGCATTGTTTGAGTGCGTGTATGGTTCCAATCTGCCGTACAGCTTCGGGGTCGTCTTGTACGGCCTCGATTCGGGCGAGAAGCTGTTCGGGGATTTTCGCTCCACATAGGCCGGCGAAGCGCTTGGTCTGTCCGACGCTGAGAATAGGCATTACGCCAACGATGATAGGTACATTGATGCCGAGCTCCGTTGCTCGATCTCTGAAGCGATAGAAGTCGTCGTTATCGAAGAAGAGCTGCGTTACCAAGTACTCGCAGCCGGCATCGATTTTCTCTTTGAGGTGGACGAGATCAGTTTCGGCGTCTGGGGCCTCAGGATGAGTTTCAGGGTGGCATGCTCCGCCTATGCAGAATGGGTGGCGTTCCTTGACGAACCTTACCAGGTCCGCGGCGTGGCTCAGTCCATCGGCGACGGGGGGGCGGTCACGGTGGCCAGCTGGGATGTCTCCGCGTAGGGCGAGGATGTTTGAGACTCCCTTGGCCCAGAGCTCATCAACGATCTCGCTGATCTCACTTTTGGTCGACTCTACGCAGGTGAGGTGTGCCACGGGCTCGATTTCCGCATCGGACTTGATTCTGGATACGAGGTCGACGGTTTTCTTGCGTGTTGATCCTCCGGCGCCATAGGTTACGGAGACGTAGGCGGGGTTTAGCGGCTTGAGCGCCAGGATCGTTTTGTATAGATCCCAGAATCCGACGTCATCCCTTGGCGGGAAGAACTCAAAAGACAGGGTTGGCTGGTGTTGCTTGATGTAGTCTATGATTTTCATAGCAGACCCCAGCCCGAGGTAATGGGAGCGGATGGATTCGAACCATCGAAGCGTTACCGCAACGGGTTTACAGCCCGTCCCCTTTGGCCACTTGGGTACACTCCCTAAGTCGTCTTCCTGAAGTGCTTCCGCGAACGAGTCTTAAGCAAGTAGCGCGCCGTTTCTGTGGTTTGATCGGCATTACCGGCTTGCTTGTGGAGAAAATCACCTTGTTCGTTCGGTCCAGAGCGAGCTCTACTCAGGTGCAGCGTCTGAGACCCGGTTTTCGCCGGTAGGTTCTCGTTGTTTGACGCTACGCTTGGGCTAAGGACGCTCTAGTGGCCATTTGTGTTGGCAAACGACCTGACCGTACGGAAATACGCCAGAACGACAGGGGATTCTATAACAGGAACCCTCGAAAGACACAAGGGGACAAAGGGAGTTCTTTGGGACGGAGGTGGTCTGCGATGTTCGGGGATGGGATACAGGGCCAGGGTGATGGTGTTGTTAGTGGGCATGAGTGGGCGATCGGGGACGAGGAGGAACTGGCCTGCCAGCACTGAGAGCGGCGGCGTGGCCGGCGTTGGAGGATGGAGCAAGCTCTATGCGGGTGTAGCGTGCGAGCCCAGGCTTCTTCCAGTGGGTCTCAGTTGCTTGTACCACGCTTGGTTGATGGCTTTGGTTAGCATATGGGCACGGAGATTCTTCAGGTGAACAGAAGCTGCTGATGAGCGTGTTCGCCGGAGATCAACGCACCTTTGCCGCAGGTGAGGCGAGGAGCTGGTCCATGATGGCATTTCTTTCGCCGGTTGAGATGAGTTCGGTCCTCAGATTCCGGTGGAGGGGGCTTGGGGGATGTGGCATCATGTCTGTTTTGAGTTGCTTTCACCCTCAGATGAGAGCAGTATGTCCACTTCGCAGTCAGGAGGTCCACGGGCCGGGCTGGGCGGATGGAATGACGTAGCGTTGGGTGTGGCTGATGTGTGTGTGGCAATGGCGTAGCTGGTAGCTTGCGTTGTAGCGGGGACGTCGCGAAATGGATCCGAGGGTATCGATAGTTATTCCGTCGAGAGCGCGGTCAGAGAAATTGCGTCGGATGCTGGAGTTGTTGGAAGGGCAGGAGGTTTCAGCAGGAGAGGAGTTCGAGGTAGTGGTTGCCCTGGATGGCTATCCGCAGACGGATGTCGGGCATTTGCCGAGCAGCTTTTCCTATTCGGTGAAGTACATCCCGTTGGAGCAGGTGGGGATATCTGCGGCGAAGAATGCGGCCGTGGCGGAAGCGAGTGGCGAGATTATTGTTTTTGCCAATGACGATGTAGAGCCGTGTCGGGGGTTCGTGCATCATCATGTTGAGGCGCATTCCGCTGGTCATGAGATTGTGTTGGGTTCGTCACCGTGGGCGGTTGTGCGGGAGCCGACGCTATTCGATGGGTTGTTGTCCGAGACGCGGATGATTTTCTTCACCTGTGATTTGCATGACGGCTCGAACTACGGATATCGCTATGCGTGGAATCTGAATTTGTCGGTTGCTCGGCGCCTTGTAGACAGGTTGAGTGGGCCGTTTGCGGAAAGCCTTCGGCCGGTGTTTTATGATGATGTGGAGTTTGCATATCGGCTGATGGGTGGCGATGAGCGTGTCTTTTACTGTGAGAAGGCGGAGGCGACCCACAGTCATCGGTACACTTTTCCGGGCTACTTTGAGCGGGAGGCGCTTCTGGGGATAATGGCCCACGAGTTGTATGAGATCAACGCGGATTGTTTCCGAGACATATTCGGGAGTGATCTTGCGGAGTTGATTGCTAATGCGCAGCGTGCTTTGCCTCTGGACCATGCTGACGCTCGGCGGACGCTGGCGTTATTCTCCAAGGCCAGTCATACGGCTTTGCCGAGTGACGAATGTGCTCTGCGTTACGATGGATTGTATGCGGCGCATTTGCCGCTCAAGCGCCGGGCGTTTCGATGTGGATTGTTGGCACAAGTGGATTTTCCAGATACTTCGTGGCAGGAACGCTTTCTGTTGGCGACGGACTCGCTTCGTCGCGATGCGGTGTTTTCTTCATGCCCCTATTGGCAGGCTGGAGGTTGAGCGGAAACGGCTAGCAGAATAGGGTAGGTGGAAAGGCAATGGAGAAGGTTACCGCTTGCAGATATCTTGTCCAGCGATGTAGTCGGCCACCTTATCAGGAACAAGAAATCTGATTGATTTTCCCTGGCTGAGGCGTTGGCGGATATCGGTCGAGGAGATGTCGATATGAGGCGTCGAGACTACATCATTGAGCAGTTGAGTGATGGCGGTCGCCGGCACCAGTGGTCGCAGATTGGGTAAATCATTAACTTCGCTTCCGGGGCGTGCAGCAGTCACTATTCGGCATGAGTTCACAAGTTTGTCTACCTGATACCAAGTGTGGAGTTCGAGCAGCGAGTCGGCACCCACGATCCATAGCAGCTCGGTATCCTGTGGATACAGTTCGCGAAAGCGAGCGACGGTATTGACCGTATAGCTCGGTCCTGAGCAAGTGAGGTCGTGGTCGCCGATTTCAAAGAGTGCTTCGCCGGCGATGGCCAATTGAATCATCTTGACACGGTGTTCCGGCGACGTGAGGTTTTGCTCGAGTTTGTGTGGCGGAGTACGACTTGGTAAAAGCAAAACGCGGGTGATGTCGAGTTTTTCGGCCAGATCGCGAGCGATGATCAGGTGACCATTGTGTATGGGGTCGAAGCTGCCTCCGTATAGTGCGATTCTCTGTTTCATTCTGTGTGCATCCGAGCTTTTCTCGACGATCTTCGTGTTTAGAGCAAGCTATATTCGAGTGTAGCGTCTGAACACTGTTTTTTTCGATGGATTCTCGTTGCATGACACCACGCTTGGACGAGCATCGCTCTAGAGGGCAATGCTACCGGCCTTGCGCTGGCCAGGCAACGCCAAGCGGGATACACTTTAAACCTATAGAAACCTTCGTAGGTGGCGGGTTGCCATGAGCTTAGTCAGGAACGGGGCTTATGAGTGACGTTGGGACAGTTTCCTTTGTGATTGCGACGCACAGGCGGCGTGATGTCGTATTGTCCACCCTGCAGCGGCTGTATTGTTTGGGAATGAGCATGCCGGATAGCGAGATAATCGTTGTCGACAATGCTTCGGGTGATGGTACGACGGAGGCTATTGCGGAGCGGTTTCCGCAGGTGCGGGTCATCGCAATGGAAAGGAACTTGGGAAGCTGTGCGAAAGCCTTTGGAGTGGATGAGGCGAGAGGTGAATTCGTGGTGTTTTTGGATGACGATTCCTTTCCTCGTCCAGGCAGCATGCAGCGGATGGTTTACAGGTTTCGCCAGGATGATCAGTTGGGGGCAGCGGGCTTTTGTGTTCATTTGAGTGATGGAAGACGTGAGTGTAGTGCTTTTCCAAGCGTGTTCATTGGATGTGGAGTAGGGTTTAGGCGAACTGTTTTGGAGGAGGTTGGGGGCCTGGATCGAACACTATTCATGGCGGCAGAGGAGTATGATCTCAGTTTTCGGCTGATAAACGGCGGTTGGAAGGTGCAGACTTTTGAGGATTTACATGTAGACCATTTGAAGTCTCCAGATGCTAGGCAAAGCCGTCGTGTTGCGTATTACGATACGCGAAACAATCTGCTGGTAGCTGCGAGGTATTTGCCGGATGAACTGGAGCGGATATACCGGAGCGATTGGAAGAGGCGTTACATGTGGCTGGCAGCGCGAGAGGGAAATCGGGGGGCTTGTTTGCGTGGGCGACTGGCAGCGAACTTGCGAAGACATGCCGAGCGACGGCGTTTTGCCAAGTTGCGGTTGTCGGACTCGGCGGTGGAGGAGATCTTTCGACTCAACTACGTGGGTCGGCGCATGGCGGAGTTGGCGGCAGGCGGTGCACGAAAGATTGTGTTCGCTGATTGGGGTAAAAACATTTACGCCTTTCTAAGAGCGGCTAACGAGCATGGTCTGGAGGTTGTCGGCATTGCCGATGAGAGGTTTGCAGCGTCTGGTCGTCTGTACCGCGGGATACCGATTTATCCGTTGATGAGGGGAATGGAGCAGGATCATGATGCCGTTGTCGTGGCGAACACATCTCCCGTGCATGCTTTGTATACAGAAAAAACCATATCGGCCCTGACGGGGCGGCCTGTTCATCGCTGGTTCGGATCTGACTTTGAGTCAGCCCGGTTCTCTCAATAGGCTGCCCGCCATAAGTCGGAAACCCTGCCAAACTGGCAGGCGAAGCACGCGGCTGCCTGTATGTAACTTCTTGATTGTCAAGCGATTATGAGAACTGTCTCCTGGCACGGTCTTTGCTGATGGCTTTGGGGAGGCTCTGTTTCGGTACGCCCAAGGAGAGAACAACGATGACTTACAACCAGTTTACGATCAAAGCACAAGAGGCGTTGAGCAAAGGTCAACAGATGGCGACTTCTGCAGGTCATCCTTCGTATACGCCGTTGCACTTGCTGACGGCGTTGATCATGGAGGACGAAGGCGGAATCGTGGTTCCATTGCTAGGCAAGATAGGGGTCAGGCTGAGCCATTTGCGGCAGGTCGCCGAGTCGGAGCTGGCTCGCTTGCCAAAGGTATCCGGAGGTTCGTTGCAGGCTGATCGTCACTTGCAGGAAGTAATCGAACGTGCTCGGCGAGAGGCAGACCAGCTGAAGGATCAGTACATCAGTACGGAACACCTGCTTCTTAGCCTCAGTGAAGTAGATTCGGACGCCAAAGAGGTGCTCTCTTTGTGCGGCGTGAGCCGCAAAGAGATCCTGAGCAGCCTGAAGAGCATTCGCGGTGGACAAAGCGTATCGAGTGAGAACCCCGAGGCGACGTATCAGGCTTTGCAGCGTTATGGTCGGGACATGGTGGAATTAGCCCGCAAGGGGAAGATTGACCCGGTGATTGGTCGTGACGAGGAGATTCGGCGGTGCATGCAGGTTCTCTCCAGGCGGACAAAGAATAACCCAGTATTGATAGGTGAACCCGGCGTTGGAAAAACTGCGATTGTAGAGGGTTTGGCGCTGCGCATCCTTGCGGGGGATGTGCCCAATGTGCTGAAGGACAAGCGCCTGGTAGCCTTGGATATGGGCCTGCTCATAGCCGGCGCGAAGTACCGCGGTGAGTTTGAGGATCGGCTGAAGTCGGTCATTCGCGAGGTCATTGATAGTGACGGTGGCGTGATTCTGTTCATTGACGAATTGCACACGATGGTCGGAGCCGGGCGAGCGGAAGGTGCCATGGATGCCGGCAATCTACTCAAGCCAGCATTAGCTCGTGGAGAGTTGCGCACCATAGGTGCTACTACTCTTGATGAGTATCGCAAACATGTTGAAAAAGACGCAGCGTTGGAACGCCGTTTTCAGCCGATTCATATAGGCGAACCGAGCGTGGAGGACACCGTGGCCATACTGCGTGGGTTGAAGCCGCGCTACGATGCGCATCACGGATTACGAATACAGGACTCTGCTTTAGTGGCGGCCGCCACTTTGTCCGCACGCTACATCGCCGACCGGTTTTTGCCCGATAAGGCGATTGACCTAGTGGACGAGGCGGCATCGCGCGTTCGTATAGAGAACGATTCACTACCGGCAGAGTTGGATGAAATTCGTCGGCAGATCCAGCAATTGGAGATCGAGCGCGAGGCCTTGAAGATGGAACGTGACTCGGAGTCGAAGACGCACCTCGCGCAAATGGAGAAGCAACTGGCCAACCTGCATGAGGAAAACTCCGGTTTGACTGCTCAGTGGGAGCACGAAGTCGGTTTGCTCAAAGCGAGCAAGGAGATTCGGGAGGCGATCGAGGCCAAGCAGATTGAACTTGATGACGCTCAGCGGCGTGGAGATTTGGAGACGGCTGCACGGATACGCTACGGCGATCTGAAGGAGTTACAGGCGAGTTTGGAGCAGTCGGAGAGCAAGCTGGCAGAGCTGCATACGAATAAGCAGGCCATGGTCCACGAGGAGGTAGCCGCTGCGCAGGTGGCGGAGGTTCTGAGTAGTTGGACGGGTATTCCCGTATCGAGGATGCTTGAAAGTGAGCGGGCCAAGTTGTTGCACATGGAGCAGGAGATCAGCAAACGCGTTGTGGGGCAGGATGATTGTGTGCGTGCAGTCAGCGATGCGGTTCGTCGTTCACGCAGTGGCTTGGGAGATCCGCGGCGACCTTTGGGGAGCTTCATGTTCTTGGGGCCGACCGGTGTTGGGAAAACGGAACTATGCAAGGCGTTGGCAGCGTTCCTCTTTGACACTGAGGACGCAATGGTGCGCATCGATATGAGTGAATTCTTAGAGCAGCACTCAGTGGCTAGGCTGATTGGAGCGCCTCCCGGTTACGTCGGCTATGAGGAAGGTGGCGTGCTGACTGAGGCCGTGCATCGACGTCCCTACTCTGTCATTCTGTTTGACGAGATAGAAAAAGCTCATCGAGATGTGTTCAACGTTCTGCTACAGGTTCTCGACGATGGCCGACTGACGGACGGTCAGGGCCGAGTTGTGGACTTCAAGAATACGTTGATAGTAATGACGAGCAATCTTGGTAGTGAGGAACTGCATAGGATGGCGGAGGGGAACACTTCGGATGTCGAAGTGGAGATGGCTATTCGTGAAATACTTAAGGCCAACTTCCGGCCTGAGTTTCTCAATCGAATAGACGAAACCCTAGTCTTTCGTAGACTGGATCGTGAGGATGTGAAGCAGATCGCCGTGATTCAGATTGGCCAATTGCAGGATCGTCTGGCAGATCGCAGAATAGCAATGGAGATTACCGACTCGGCTTTGGAGTTGTTGGCTCGTGAGGGATATGAGCCTGCGTACGGTGCTCGGCCGCTGAAGCGCTTGATACAGCAGCACATTGAGAACCCGTTGGCGCGGAAAATCCTAGCGAACGAGTTCAATGAGGGTGATCAGGTGATCATCGACGTGGGAGGGGCTAAGTTTAGCTTCAAGCGTTCTGACACTCCAGTATCTGTGTAGTATGAGCTTGGAAGTGAGGTGGCAGAAGAAGTTATGGGCGTTCCATAATACCAGGGCGCATAGGGGGTTGATCGAGGGTTTGCGTTTGCCGGCGTATCCTTTTTTGCACGGATCCTTGCACGAGAGGGTGTGCTAAAGTAGCCTTGATGGGGGCAGACTCTCTTGGTGTGGAGAAAATCTGATGGCAGGAGGCGCGCAAGTCAGGGTTCTCGTTGGTGGATCCGGGTCGAGCCAGATCGTCAAGCCTATTGGTTCGGCGTCGGCTGCGATATGCAAGAGTCTTAAGGACCACACTGCTCAGCTTCGCACACCTGACGTGACTGATCTCTACTTTGATCTTTCCGACACCAGCTATGTTGATAGCACGTTCCTGGGGTTGTTGCTTTCCATGGTGGGTTCTCAGTACGAGCCGTCATCACCGGCGATTCATTTGCTTCGGCCCGCAAAGGCTATTCGAGAGCAGTTGGCGCAGATGCATCTCATAAGGGTGTTTGACTTCTGTGATAGTTTCGGCGACGAACCTGTTAGGTGGCGGGATTTGGTATTGGAGGCAGCGGATCCTGCATTGGTCGCTGATATTGTGGTGCAGGCGCACCGACAGCTTGCAGATACGGATTCAGAACACGCCGATGAATACAACCACGTGGCCGATGGTTTTACCAAGAATACAAGCTCCTGAATAGAGGAGCTCCATTCGAATGTGGCTTTTGAGAGCCGGTTTTCTGCGGTCGAGTTTAGTCGTCTGACACTACGCTTGGACGAGTAATGTTGGGTGTACGTCAGGTTGTGGGCCGCATATCCAGGTTGAGGGTTTCCTCAATAGCTCTGTTGTCTTGCCAGGTGAAGGCGTAGTGGCATTCCTGTGAGGAGGATGTGTCGGGGCAGTCTGTGCGGAAATGCACGCCGCGGGATTCTGTTCGTTTGAGTGCTGAGAGGGCAACCAGCCTCGCGAGAATCAGCATATTCTGAACTTCCCACCCAGCTGGTTCGTCGAACGTCTTGTCAAGAACGAACCGGCTCCAGAAGTCGATTATCTCCACAGTTTCCGTGAGTCGATCGCCATGCCTGAGTATTCCAACATTGCGCCACATTAGGCTGCGCAGACTTTGAGCAACATCAGCGAGGTCGAGGATTGTCTTCGGTGAAGGCGGGTTTGTATTGCGGACTCTGGCCGATCGCGGCCTCAAGGAGTCAGAGGCACTTTCCATGCCTGCGTTCTTTCCAGCTATTTTCCCGTAGACCAATCCTTCCAGCAGGGAGTTGCTGGCCAGCCGATTAGCTCCGTGCAAGCCTGTACATGAGCCTTCACCGCAACTGTACAGACCAGCTACGGATGTGCGAGCTTCGAGATCTGTGACCACTCCTCCTATGGAGAAGTGCGCCGCTGGACGAACCGGGATCAGATCCTCACCAACGTCGATGCCGAATTCAGTGCAGCGCTCGGTGATGTTGGGAAATCGTTTAGAAAACCTGTCAAGTCCGAGATGACGGACGTCGAGATATACGCACGTCGCACCGCTCTCACGAAGTCGATCGACGATGGCGCGGCTTACAACGTCGCGAGGTGCCAACTCGCCGTCACTGTGATACTGCTGCATGAACCGGTGCCCGTTGCCGTCTACGAGAAACGCGCCCTCGCCTCGCACGGCTTCAGAAATCAGCGCTCTTGTGGAACCCGCAACGTAGAGAGTTGTGGGGTGGAACTGAAGCATCTCCAGGTCGCAGAGACGTGCACCTGCCCGGTAAGCCGCAGCCACGCCATCTCCCGTTGTTCCGGGCGGATTAGTGCTTTCTCGAAAGAGTGTTCCGTATCCGCCTGTCGCAAGAATCGTACGCTTGGCCCAAATCAGTTGATGGCCGTATGTCTCATGGTGAGTGATCGCTCCCACGCACACGCCTTCAACTGTGAGAAGATCGATCAGATAGCAATCCTGAAAGATCCTAACACTATCAAGTTGCGATGTCTTGTCTGAGAGGAATTCACTGAGAGCCTTTCCCGTTGCATCGCCACCGGCATGGTATACTCTGGGAATCTGATGGCCACCCTCGAGGCCGAGGTCGAGAGCAGTTCCAGTTCGATCAAAGAGTAAACCACGATCTATGAGATCGCGTATCTGATCAGGGCCTCTGGCGCAAGCTATATCCACCGCCTTGGGGTGGTTCAATCCACAGCCAACAGTGAGGGTATCCTTGACGTGCTGCTCCAATGAATCGTCGGCTCGCGAGACTGCCGCTACTCCACCCTGAGCGCGATACGTGGTCGTGTCTGCAAAGCTCGACTTGGCTACAAGGACGACATCGCAGTATTGTGCTGCTTCGGCGGCCGCGGTAAGTCCTGCTACACCGCTTCCCACAACAAGTACGTCGGTGAGCACATTCCCTGTGCGAGCAGAGTCGAAATTCGTTAGGTAGCGCCGGATGTTTTGGCTGGATTCCATGATCGAAGTATAGTAAGGCTGCCTGTCGGGATTGGCAATGCGACTAGAGCAAGCACTATTCGAGTGTGGCGCAAGACGCCCGGTCTTTTCTTGCAGATTCTCCTTGTTTGACGCTACGCTTGGGCGAGTGGCAGTCCAACCAGGGCAGTTGCTCAATGCTTGTAGAGAGGAGCCGGTTGGTGGCAGATTATGTTCCAGCATACTTGGATTCGGCGGTTGCACAGGCCTTGCCCGAAAAACAGTCGTACGCCATGGCGATGCTTCGCTCCTGTCTCGCTTGTCCCAGGCGTTGTGGCGTCAATCGACTTACCGAACAGCGGGGCTATTGTCGAACCGGGCGGGATGCGCTCGTGTCTTCCGCAGTAGCACATCACGGCGAGGAATCCTGTCTGAGCGGAACAAGAGGGTCCGGGACGATCTTCTTCGCACGCTGCAATCTCGGGTGTGTATTCTGTCAGAATTGGGAAATATCACAGGGTATTTCCGGGCGTGAGATGGGCAAAGACTCATTGGCTGAATCGATGTTGCACTTACAGAATCAAGGCTGCCACAATATCAACTTAGTCACGCCGTCGCATGTTGTGCCGCAGATTGTTGAGGCTCTGGTGGCAGCCATTGATAAAGGCCTTCGCTTGCCTGTCGTCTACAATAGCGGAGGTTATGACGGTATTGATTCTCTCAAGATGCTTGAGGGGCTTATTGATGTCTACATGCCAGATTTCAAGTTCTGGAGCGAGGAGACGGCTGCGAGGCTGGCCCATGCGCATGACTATCCGGAGCGGGCACGACAGGCCATATTGGAGATGCATCGCCAAGTGGGAAAACTGATGATTGACGAGCAAGGGTTGGCTAAACACGGCGTGCTCGTGCGACATTTGGTAATGCCAGGGTTGGTTCATGAGGCGCGATCGATACTCCAGTGGCTGGCTCGGAGCGTCTCTGTGGACACATACGTGAATATCATGAGCCAATATCGTCCGGCTCATGAGGTTGGCCGGATCGGTGGTGCTGGCGATTCACTTCGAACTCAGCACGGTGAGATCAACCGGTGTCCCTGTGGAACGGAAATGGCGCAAGCACGACAATACGCTGTGTCGGTCGGCTTGCATCGTCTTGATTAGCGGCCTATGTGCAGTTGAGATCAGCAGCGCAATCTTCGAGTATCTGTTTGTCGAATTGCGTATCGACAATGACCATTGCCTTATGCAACAGTTGGCATGCTTCCGTGTTTTCGTTCAACGCGTGAAGCACTCTGATCAGCGTGTCGAGAATCGCAATGTTCTCATACTTGGTCATTTCGGCGGCCTTCCGCGCTTGCTCCAAATTGTCCATAAGTGGAACGCCCGTGAGATATCCGTTCCAGGCCAGGTCGTTGTAGGTTTCCGAGCTGCTGTCTATCTCCAAAGCCTTTGCGGCTACCGAACGGGCCAATTGGGTTTTCTTTACACCAACGAGCACCTGATAATACATGCCGATTTTATGAAGCAAGTACCGCTTCTCAAAGGCGACATCCTGTGCGTTGGATGCGGAACTCTGGTTATTGATGAAGTACATGCTGGCGCTTATGAGGGAATCGACCTCTTGGAGAATATCCATGGATTCGTCGATTTCTGCATAGCGCTTGGCTTCCAAGAGTGTTTCAAAAAGTTCTCGGCGCAAATCAGCAACGATTGGGCTATCGGGCTGCTCTTTGCGCAAGTGATCGTATAGTTTGATTGTCTCGCTCGTCTCGCCCAGGAGCTGATTGAGTACTATCAGGTCGCCTACTGGCGGTCTGTCGTCGCCTCCACCTAAGATGGAAGACAGTAATGATCTCTTCTTCGGCTTGGCGGTGAGAATCTCTTCAAGCACGGCGTCTCGTCGCTGCTGCAACGCCTTCAGTGTGGGAGGGTGTACCGTGGCCAGCTGTGCAAGCTCACTGGCAAGAAAAGAAAGGCGAACACCGACGAAGGCGGGGTTGTGTTTGACCCCTTCATCAAAACACCACAGGTAGTTTTCCAGCGCACGGTCATACTTTCCCATTTGGGCCAGGCTGGACGCAAACTTCATGCGGGCCAATGGATCGTTCTTGCCCGCAGCTTCCAATCTTTCTGTGGCTCGCGTCATCGGGTCCTTGCCGGCCAGAATCGCATTGCTCTCGTCGAGAAACTCTTTAGTGCCGATAGATCCCACAATGCGGCCAGCTTCTTTGCCATCACAGTTGACGAATACGAGCGTAGGATAGCTATCAATACGATACTTCTCGGCAAGCTTGAGTTCCCTCTCTGCATCCACCTTGAGAGCAATTGTGTTTTTACCTAACCACTCGATAACCTGAGCATCGGAGAATGTTGTGGCCTCCAGGATCTTGCAGGGCCCGCACCACGTAGTGTAGAAATCGATGAATACGAGTTTCTTATCCTTGGCGGCTTGCTCGAGAGCTTTGTCGAAGGGCATGGTGACAAACGGCTTGTCTGCGATGGCAAGGGATGCGACAATGGCAATAAGCGCGAGCGATATGGTCATTTGGTTTCGGTTCATGGTTTCTTCAGTCAATTGAAATAAGTTGATCTTCCAAATATCTATTGTACGAGCGAACCGGTTCGTTAGTCGATCCTCGACAACTATACACATTCCCACCTAATCGGTCTGAATCCACTGTGTGTAGGCCGGCTCATCATAAAAACGGGCGATTCTGCCTTCCCAGCGCCCTCCTGAAGTCAAAGCGTGGACAAACCCGTTTCTCTCGACGAGTACCGTGTGCAATATCCTATCCTCAGGATTCTCCACTACGATAATGTCCAGGCGTCCGTTTATGCCGAGCCAGCGGTTGTAGATGTTCGCTGATTCCTGTTTCAGTGTGAGCTGCCCACCGAAGTCATCAACCATCTTGTGTGTTTTTCTATATGTTCCGCCTGTCGGGCCGACCACGAGTTTGCCTTCGATCTTAATACGCCGGTCATCGTAGGCTACTACTACAAGATGGTGACTGTCGGACTTGTTCAGCCAGCCGACCAGTTTCTCTGTATGGCCATCGTCGTGATTGTAACCGTAGTTCGCATCGAGAAAGGCTATTCGATTAAGCTTTTCTGGAAGGGAATCGCAAGCATTGATGAAGCCGAATATCAGGCTTCCGCCACCGCTGTGCGCTGTTAACTCAAACGTGGTCTTGTCGACAGGATAGTCCTTGAGTATTTCACTGATCAGGCGAAGAATATGCTTGCCACTGTCCTCGTGTTTGCGGCGCCACGAGGGCCAGCTTCGGCCCTCCGCTTCGACGTACGCTACAACAAGATTCGTTTTCGTATCTTCGCTTCGGAGCAAACGCGTTTGCGCTCCGATGTGCTGGATGAAGAAGTGCCAGTCCACTCCTTCGCGCTTCATCTTCCCTATCGTTTGAGGGATCGTATTCCCGTTGGGCAAAGCATATATCACTACCCTCGTTGGCAAGCTCCAGTCGAGCGTTTGGGCTGACGGGGCGTTGATGTGGACTTTGATGCCAGGGGCAGCCTCGAAATCTTTCAGCTGCTCCTGAAAATGAATACTGGCCTCGTATCCCGGCAGGACCTCTGCCGTTGCCCAACTGCCAATGAGCATGGCCATCATAAGCGAAGCTGTCACCCGAAATTCAGTGCGGCTCGTTCTCATCAGTAGCCTCCTGATTCTGGAACCCAAAGCCGAGCGTCGCAGTTGCTACCGCTCGCTTGCGCCAAATGGGCCTCGGCGAGAACCGTTTGACTAATCCTACTCTAACGGGGTGTGGACTGGGAAGTGCAGTGAGATGTTTGTGAGCTCAGGTGGCAACAGAAACAGAGGATGATGCTCAGACATAATGAAAGCCAGCATCGCGTCTACAAGTGCTACGTTCGGGCCGGCAGGGAACGTTAGACACTGACAATTGGAGACGTCGTGCTGGCTTTCTGTTGAACCGTTGACCGCTTCGGCGGCCATTCTCTTACATTTACGCTACGATATGTTCGTCAGCCAGCCAAGGCGGATACACGCTTCCCAGCCCACTAAACTGATATTGAGGCTTCATTTGCGAAGTTTGTTCAGTAAAAGATTACGGCGTGCAGGAATACATCCCGCACGCCGCAGCACGGAGCACTCGACCAATAGGTTTTCGGTCACATGAGCGCACGGGCATCACCAGAATTATCGAATTAGCCCTCGAAGCTCGGCAGATCCGGGACTGTTAGTCCGATAAAAGAGGTATGGCGGATTATTACCGAACCGTGATTCGCCGTGCTCGCCGCGGGGCTGGCCGCCAACCGCGGGCACGGGCACGGAACCGGGATGTGGGGACTCTTTGCATAGCATACGAGTAACCTCCCACACCGGGTGTTAAGGCGGGGCGTATTAAGCAGTCGATACGGAAACTATGAACTCTCCGCGATCCAATGAGAATCGGGCGCGTTCCGTCCGATCTGGTGGCTTCAGTATGGCCGCGCTCATGACCGCTGCGGCGCTGTTGACCATCGGATCATTGCATGTCGATGTGGCATGGGGGCAAACGAAAGGGGAGCGTCAAGAGCACAGCCTGAGCCGGCTGGTTCACAGATTCACTTTTGATGAGCCGGACAACCTATACAACATTCCGAAGTTTTGGGTCCAGTTTCCGGCGCGGGATCATGTGGATCCGGAGTTTCCACGTTACGCAGAGGGTTTCTTTGACAGTGACATCGGTTGCGATGAACCGCCCTCTTTCTATCTTCATCCCAAGGGGAGGTCGGTGGCATTTCGCTACATAGGACCGAATACGCGGATCAAGCCGGGGGACTACCTTGTGGCGGGGCGGATCAGGCCGGATCGATTGCGTTACGCGAGAGCGACTATCAGTGCCTACTACCTTGATTGGGAAAACGAGGTTATCGAAGGAACGCAACGGTTCGGAAGGCTCATTGGCCCAACTGACATCGCAGATTCATGGCAGGAGGTGCGGGTTCACTTGCCTGTGGCTCCCCCGAACGCGCACTTTGTGGGCATAACCTGTTGGGTCGTTCAGCAGGATGTATGGATGGAGGGCATCAAGCCTCATCGTTATATCAGTCTGCGAGACATAGACGGGGGAGCGTGGTTTGATGATCTTGTTGTGCTGGCATTGCCGCGAGCTATTCTTGAATCCGCCCATCCGGGGAACATTGTTGAACGTCCACATGCGGTGCAGCTATTAGCAACGGTAGCTGACGATGATGCTAGCGGGCTTGAAGCCGTATTGACTGTTAATGACCAGGATGGCGTTGAAGTTTTCAATTCCGATGTTTCCGTACGAACGTTTGATGACGAAGAACCGGATCGGTTCTCTTTGAGGAATCTTGGACCGGGGCTGTACACCGCGTTAATGGATATATCATCTCTGGGTGAGCCGATTCTGAGGCGGCGCCTGACGTTCGCCGTGTTGGGTAAATCGCAACGACCGCGTGGAGCGGTGGTTCGGCAGATGGGTGTTATAGTGACACAAGTGCGGGATGACCAAGTAGCGGATCAGCTTGCTCTTGTTGACGCGCTGGGCGTTGGGGCCGCCAAGCTTCCGCTGTGGACAGGCGATCCTGCAAGGCCCGGTTATGAGAAGCATCGAAATGCCCTTCACAACATACTTGATGAGATGGTCAAGCAGAGAATCTCTGTTACCGGTATATTCTCTGGTCCGCCTACCGACTTGATACGCTCGGCCGGAGAGCATGCCCGAAGTTTGCTGGATATCCTAAGCGACGATCCGCAAGGATGGCAGGGACTACTGCGTTCCATCGTCGCTCCCTATGCAAGTATCTTTCATTCATGGCAACTTGGACGCGACGGAGACTTGGTCTTCATAAACGATGATCGCGTTCCCAAGGCCTTTGAGGCCGTGCGGCTTGAATTGCAGAGTATGATGACTGTGCCGAGTATGACAGCAGTTGCAGCGGCCTCTCGCCTGCCAGAATCGACTGCGTTGCCTGCACAGAACTACTCAGTCGACTTGCCGGATGATATTCGCCCCGACTATATCGTGGACCATCTGAGTCCGTACAAGTCTCTGCCGTACAATCACATCTGGGTGTCAGTTGATGCTCCGGATACAAGAGGGTTTTCCACTTCTGCAGTTCTGGCTGATTGGGCGATCAAAGTCATTCGTACTCGATGGACGGGCGTGGAGACCGTTTTTGTTCCTCAATTGTGGCATACCAGAGACATTCTGGATCGTGCGTTGACCGAACCGACCCGCTCATACCTCGTGCTGCGCACGATAATCGATGCAATTGGAGATCGACCGCCTGCCTACGAGTTCAATATTGGCAAAACAGCAAAAGCGCTGGCTTTCGCCGATGACCGAGACGCGACCGTAGTATTGTGGGATCCGGCAGCGCCTGCAGAGGGGCGTTCGTGTGCAATACAGCTGGGCTCGGCTAGTAGTGCGATCGATCTTTGCGGTCGTAGCGTGCCATTGACCAGGACACCGGACGGACGCCACGAACTGCTACTCTCGCCAGAGCCGATCTTCGTCATGGGAGTTGAACCATGGATTATCGCCTTCAGATCCGGACTGCGACTGACTCCGAACAGAATCAACTTCAGCTATGAACTGAGATCACACACGCTGTCGGTGGCGAATCCTCATCGGTTGCCGATCTCCGGGAGCATCGTGTTGACTCCTCCGGTGAACTGGGAATTGGAGCCGAGAAGATTTCGTTTCTCTTTGTACCCGAACGAAATTCAGGCTTTTGATATTCGTCTTCGACACCCGAACAACGAAGATGCAGGCATAAAGACGTTACATGCCGCAATCGAACTTCAGGGGCAGAAGACGTACAACTTCGACACCGCTGTCGAGCTGGAACTGGGCCTCAGTGACGTCGATGTCTGGGGCTATGCTGTTACTGATGGAGATGATCTTCTTGTCCGGCACGGGGTTACTAGCCGAGCGCAAGAAGTGCTGGCATTCAGAACCTTTGCCATGTATCCAGGTCGAAGCAGGCAGTATCGGGTCATAAACGAGTTGCTGCCAGGCCAAACTCTGACGATCGAGTATCGCTTCCACAACGTTCAACACGTTTCGGGAAAGAACATTCGTCTGAGCCTGCAGGAGATCAACGGTCCCAGGATGCACAACCTGCGAATAGTCGTTCCCTAGCCTCCGTGTGGTCTGCGGCCCCACAACACGAATCACTCCGAAACTGGACGTGTCCATTGTGCAAGAGTATCCTCACTTCCCGGTGACCCGCAGATGAGGATCAGGTAAACAGAGGATTGGTTCATGCGTGAGGGCTGTCTTATGTCATACAGGCAAGCAGGCAAACGAGTTCGGAATCTGGGACTGACGGCAGTGCTAACCGTGTCAATCCTGATGGGGCTGGCCTGCAAGGATAAGGGTGATTCTTCGCCAGCTTCGGGATCGACGGAGGAGGCTCCGATCGCGTCTTCAGCTCCAGAAACACCTACCCCAACCGCACATGGAAAGGCGGAGAACACCACCCCGGTTGAGTCCAAACCTCTGGATGCCCCTGAGCCCGTTCAGCCCAAGCCGCTAAAATCCCCGCCAAAAACCAGTGTAGACACATCAGGTCACGGAGTTGCGGCGGAGGAACAGAGTGATCTGGCGAAGGCCTGCAAAGCTGCCGGCTTGCCAGATCCGCCGGAGCTGTCCGAGTATTCCCCAGATCTCGCTGCGGTGGTGAGCCGCGCCATCAGAGTGGCTACGAGTGGCAGGGGAGAGGACATCGGTCGGTTGGGAATGCTCTATCATGCTCTGGTCAGAACGCGCAAGGATTCAGACAGAGCTATCGCTTGTTATGAACTAGCCAGATCACGTCAGCCGGAGTCGTTCAAATGGCCATACATGCTTGGACGAGTATTCTACGACCGATCGTCGCTGGTGCGGTCTCGTACTGAGTTCGAAAGTGCTCTCAAGCTGAATCCCGAGTATGGTCGGATCTATGCTTGGCTTGGTGACCTTGATCGACGTCAACTTGCTGGCGATCAGGCGAAGGCGAACTTCCAAAAATACCAGGAGTTTTTCCCTGATGACGTTGACGGTCTGATCGGGATCGCTGCCGCGGAACTTGCCGACAACAATCTTCCTGCATCATTGGAGATGCTCGAGAAAGCTCGTGCTGTTGCTCCTGATCGAAAGTCCCTTCATCAGATGCTCAGTGCCTACTACACGCAGGCTGGAGATGATGTATCAGCTAGACGAGAGATGGCCATCTCAGAGTCCCTGCCATACCGTTCAACGGAGATTCGTTTTGACTCACTGGAGTTGGAGTTGTGGCGATCATTGGGTGCCAGTCAGCTGGCAATAGCCAAGGTTCGTGAGTATGTGAACAGCGGCGACTCGGATAGCGCGATCAGGCTGGGAGATGCGTTGCTAGCGGACAATCCCGACTCCGCACTTGTGTTGAGTGGTCTCACTGTCTTCTACTTGACAATCGATGATGCGGAGAAAGCGTTATCACTTGCCAAACGAGCTATCGAGGCTGACGAGAGTAGTGCATCAGCTTGGGCCGTACTCTCCAGCTGTTATCTGAAACAGGAGCGCTTCGAAGAGGCGGTCAAGGCTGCGGATCAGGCGATCGCTTTGGATCCGGAGCAGCCAACGGGATACGCTGCTCGCAGTCAGGCGCTGCTTCGTTTGGAGAGGCTCGAGGATGCTCAAGCTTCGTTGGAGAAGGCCGCGGAGATTCAGCCGAAAAACCCCGTTCTACGCATGCGCATTGGCGAAATACTTCATTCCCAAGGTAAACTGGCCGAGGCTCGAGACCAATACAATCGAGCATTGGAAATAGCTCGATCGTTCCCTCAGTTTCCTACGAACCTCCTGCCGTTATTCGTCACCGTGGCCGGAGTTGAAATGGAGTTGGGAGCAAAGGAAGATGCAATCAAACATCTCGAAGCGGCATTGGATATTTCTCCATCCAGCGAGTTTCTGTTTGCTCGTCTTGCTGACATCATGGTTGAAGAGGGGCGTGGCCAGGAGGCAATACGAAGGTGCCAGTCGCTTATTACGCAGAACCCAGGAGTGCCTGACTACGCTATAAGGCTGGGGGATCTTCTTGCTCGCGCAGGCAAGAGTGATGCTGCAATTGCCCATCTTAGGAAGGTGAAGCAAAGACTTCCGAACAACCCCGGTCCGTCCTACGTCGTCGCCTCGATTTTCTGGCGAGAGAAGAGGATGGAGGAGAGCAAGGCCGAGCTGCAAAAGCTCATTGAGACACATTCCGATTACGAGCCGGCCTACGGCCTTCTTGCCAGGATACTGATGGATGAAAAGGATTGGCCTAAGGCCATTGAGCTTCTGCGGGCTGGTTTGCAGCAGATTCCAAACTCTGCGGTTATGAATAACTCATTGGCCTGGATCCTCTCCACCAGCCCAGATGCCTCACTGCGCAAGCCGGAGGAGGCTGTGGCCCTGGCAGACAAAGCCTGCAAGCTGAGCAATGAAACTAATCCCAACTATCTTGACACGCTCGCGTGTGCGTACGCCGCTGGTGGAAACTTTAATGATGCAATTGTTGCGGAGCAAGAGGCAATCAAACAGGCAGAGCGAGCACGAAAACAAGTGTCAGATATCGAGCAGTATACGAGCCGTCTTCAGTTGTTCCGGGACGGCAAGGGGTACGTGGATAAACCGTAAGGATTCGAGTTTTCCAGTGTTTTTCTTTCCCTAATGGGTTTCCTTTCTCAGGATCCGCTCTGCGCGTAACGCTGTGATGAGTTGGCATGGCTTGATCGCGTATTCGTATATGAATCATTCGTTCTAGGACGACATCAAAATCGGCTAGCTGTACTCATGACAACGCCGAACGTGCTCGCATCTTCGTCGGTGGATTCTAGTGTTGTGAGTCCAAGCGTAGCGTCAACCCTTGAATCTCCGGGGAAAACAGGCTCTCGGCCCCTACATTTGGATAGAGCTTACTCTAGCCTTGTGAAGGAGTTATTGGACGCTTCTTCTGTGCGATTGCAGGCCGAGCGACTCAGTGTAGAGGGGATGGGCTCGTGACTGCGGTGTGCTTCTATCGCTGTGTTTCCTCGTGGCCGATGAACACGTTATTCGTGTGGACTACTAAAGCGTTGCAGGTCCAAGCACAGCGTCAAACGCCGAGAATCTACCGGAGAAGACCGGGTTTCAGACGCTACACAGGAATGGAGCCTGCTCCAACGCTGCTGCGTCGCATCAGGCGGTTCTGTTATGAGCTATGACCTTGAACTGTTTATGCTTTCTCCTGGCCAAGATCTCAGCGCTGTGCTCGCATCTCTGTTTGACCGTGACGTCAACTCCGGCCCTTTGGTTGAAACCAAGGAGAAGGGAAAGGCTTCACTTGCACAAGCACTGACGTCGGAAGGCTCTGATTTGGTTGCCTTTGCCATGGATTATCAGGCTATTGCCGCATCAAAGCAAATCTCCCCTTCTTTGGCTCGGGAGCGCTTCAGGCAGATAGAGCTGCATGAGGCACACGATGAGGAGGGCATCCACGTAGCGGTTTATGACGATTTCGTTACTGTGTCAGTTCCTTTGACACATCAATGGAGGCCCCCAGGTGAGCTAATGCATCAAACCTGGGCGTGTCTTGAACGGGTCGTGGCGGAGACAGGTTATGCTGTGTATGATCCGCAGCTCGATATTGTTCTTGACTTGAAACGTGATTTCGACCAAGTGCTGAGCCACTATGCCACGCTGGCAGCTGACGTTCCTTCAATAATCGCCAGGGCAGCTGGCGGTAGTCGTCCTTGGTGGCGATTCTGGTCGTAGCGTTGACCATTATAGCGTTGTGAGCACAAGCGTAGCGTAACCCGAGAATCTACCAGAACAAACCGGGCTTCAGCCGCTACACTTCAATAGAACTTGCTCAGGGCTACTGCAAAACGGCTGGCGGGCGGTGCCGGCTGGCCGCAAGAAGGTGCCCTCCGTCTTTGCCGGAGCTTGAACGGAGGGTTGCTCTGATGGATAGAGCAAGTTCACTGAAGTGAAGAACTACAGTGAACTCCATTCTACGCGGGAAACGCGCGTTTACTGCTATAACTGCAGCATTTGTTTGTAACCAAGCGAATCCTTTGGATTGCGTGCGTGATCAGTTTGATAGTTCGTGCAGGAAACCCGCTCTCGCACGCGCAACTCGGCCCGGTTGTGGAATACACTATCTCTTTTTTTACGAGGCTGTTGCTCAAGGATGCTGATCGAAGATTCTGGCTTCGGCATCGCGAGGTCTGCTCAGCAAGTAGCCAAGCAGAACCGTTATGCCCGTTCCTGTAGGTAAATACCAAGGCCAGGCAATAACGTTGGAGATAGGCTCCGTGCCTTGGCGGTAAAACGTTCCGAAATGCAGGTAGAGAACCACTCCTGCTCCGGCTATGATCCAGATTGTTCGCGGGAACTCGGCGAGGAGTATGTACCAAGCGCGTCTTACGTATTGGTCATGGTTGCTGATGTTGGCCAGTTCCTCCGCCTCGTGGAATAGCATGTAACACCATCCCGCCAAGACCAAACTTACGCCAACCACAACCATCCAGTGTGTCCAATCCGCGTGCTGGCTCATGCCGAATGCTGCGAGAACGGCGATGGGGATGGAAAAGAGCAGTCCTCGCCCATCTCTCTTGTGGGGCATGAAGGCAAGCAGCAATGCGCCCAGCAGAGCTCCATAAGTGAAGCTGGTGGTTTTCAAGGCGCTTGCAATCACAATATCGAACAAGAATAGGATACTGAAGTACCAGGCTACAACTGCCAAGCCGACTCCCCATGCTAGTGTGAGAAGGCGAGCAAGCTTGACTTGCTCTGGTCCATCGCTGTCCGCCCCTCTGGAGTAAAGTGATCTCGTTGTCGTCTGAGCCAACGCCGCTAGGGCAGAGTTGAGACTGGATATCGAGGCGGCGAACAAGCCGATTACCAGTAGGCCCTTCAGCCCTGCCGGCAGAACCGTCGCAATGAATATCGGGAAAATCTGATGCCGGGGAATGCCGAAGCTGTATTCCTTGAGTTCAGCGGCGTGCTCTGAGTAGTAACACCATAAAGAAATACCAATACAAAGGAGAAGAAACACGAACAGTTGGCTGAGGCTGCTCCACAGGACTGCCAATCGAGCCTGTGCAGCGGATCGGCAGCTTAGGATTCGCTGAGTGTTCATTTGGTCTGCACCGTGTGACGCCAAGGCATTGAATGTGCTGCCGAAGATGCCCGTCCAAATCGTCAGTTCGAGCATTTGATCCAGTCGAAAATCGAAGACCCGCAGTTTGCTGGCTTCACTTGCCTGACGAAAGATCTCCCCAAAGCCTCCCGTTGTCTCCATCACCAAGTATATTCCCGCGGCCAAAGCGGCAACTACCAGGACGACGAATTGAAGAACGTCCGTCCATACCACGCTGCGGATTCCACCGATTACTGCCCACAGGGCAGCGAATCCCGTTATTCCGTAGATAGACCACACTACAGGAATACCCGCAATCAGTTGAAGTACGATGGCAACCATCAGAACTCGAACGGCCTGTCCCAGAACAGCCCCTATTATGAACAGCAATCTGGTCATCCGCTCAGCGCCCAGACCCAGTTTCATTCCGACATAATGATAAGGACTGCTGGCCTCCGCTCGATAGAAGGCTGGGACGAAGTAGTAGCCAATCAGAATACGCGCAATGATTGCTCCCAATGCCAATTGAATATACACCAAGGAACCACTAAACGCGCTGAATGGAACTCCGACGAAGCTTGCCGCACTTATTTCGGTGGCCATCAGTGAAAGACATACCGCAAACCACGGCAAGTTCCTTCTCGCGAGGAAGAAATCCTCCACACCCTCCTGTCTGCCCTTGCTGATGATAGCAACGATCGTAGAGATGATCAGAAACACAACAATGATAGTCCAGTCCAGCCCGCGAAGTCCCGGACCAACCTGAGCCAGAATCATGCTGCTCAAACCTAGCATCGTATTCACCTCATCAAATCGGAGATATACCACTGACCAGGGGATGATGATTGGCCATCCATGTGCACCACTCGACGAGACACTGCGGACCAACGAATACCCACCACAGATGCGTCTCGTAACTGGCTACCCATGCCCTGTCAAGAAGAATCCTGATGATTGCCGGCCTGTGCTCGATTCTCCGCTTTTTTGGGCCGATTTTCTGGAGCCACCTTCCGTATGAGCGAATGTCTTGTTGTCTCGATGAATCTGTTGCGTTCGGCCTATTTGACTACTGGGTTCCGGCAGTAGTATACAGGCGTATCGTGGCAGACAGTGCCTCGTGTGATGACGCGGTATTTGCGTGTTCGATAGGAATCCGCTGGCCTCAGGAGGCAGGGCACCCGCTCCCTGTGTGTGAAGTATACATCCTCTGGGGGGATTGGGTATTCTTGGAGGACAATTGAGGTTGCCGTTGGGCAGAAGGGATAATCATGAGAACGAACAAGCTAATTGCGGGTCTAATGGCCTTAGTATCAGGATTCTCAATCCAAATGCTTTGCGCAGCTCCAGGCGATGTTACGGCATGCGTGAAGAGTCCCTGCAAGAACCCCATTGGATTGGCTGGCTCTGCAACTCATCTGTATGTATCCGATTGGCGATCCGGACAGATTCACGAGATTGATCCTGAGAATGGAGATGTGAGTCGGACATGGACCGCGCCTACCGACAAGCCCTTCGGACTGACTTTTGCAGAAGGCTACCTGTACATCTGCGACGACTACACCGGTAGAGTCTATGCCCTCAATCTTGAGACTAACAAGGTGGACAGACATTTCGAAGCTCCCGGAAAGCGGGCCCGCGGATTGGCATTTGACGACGGCGTACTCTTCATATTGGAATCGCAGACAGGCAAAGTGTATCGAGTAGTTCCGGAAGACGGGACTATATTGGGTTATTTCCCTCTTCCGGACAAGGATTGCGCCAACTTAGCTCACGATGGAGACTACTTGTGGGTTTCCAATAGAGTGGCCGACGAGGTATACATGTTGGATGCTGATACAGGTATGGTTATAAACGTTCTGGATGCACCGGGACCTTATGCCGCCGGTCTGACGTGGTTCCGGGGAGAGTTGTGGAACGTCGATTACCAGGAGGACGTGGTCTACGAGGTGGCCACGAGAGATGTTCAGAAGTACAGCCTTGCCCACCCTCGAGATGCTCGCGTCGAATACACCTGGGATTTAACCAATTTCGGTCCCGGTCAGGTTGAGGATCTCGTTGTCAACCTTGCCATACCGGAGAATCTGCCCAATCAGGAGATTCTGTCGCCGGTGGAATACGCCGTCAAACCTACACGAGTTGACCGTGACAGATGGTTGAGCCCTTGTGCATTGTATGAACTGAACGACGTGGCGGCTGGCGAGAGTACCGGTGTTTCCTACACAGTCGATGTGAGAGTATCAGCTATTCGTTACTTAATAATCCCAGAAGAGGTCGGAACTCTGGATCAGATCCCGCAGGATATTCGCTCGCAGTATACGGGAGACGGCACACGATTCAGGATCAACAGCCCGTATATACAACGATTGGTGAAGGAGTTGGTCGGTGATGAGAAAAACCCGTATTGGATTGCTCGAAGGATCTACAACCATCTAATAACGCAGATCAAGTACGAGTATGTCGGCGGCTGGGATGTGCCGGAGGTCGTGCTTCGTCGAGGCACCGGGTCGTGCTCGGAATACGCGTTTTGCATGGTAGCTTTGTGCCGTGCCGCCGGTATTCCTGCCCGTTACCAGGGATCCAGCGTGTGGCGCAAGGATGCAGCCAGCATAGATGAGCCATTCCATCGCTGGGCACAGGTATACCTGCCAAACTATGGATGGATTCCCGTCGATGCCAGCCGCGGGGCACATGAATCACCCGTTGTCCAGGCCAAATGCTTCGGCCAATTGGCAAATGAGTTTCTCATTACCACACACAGTGGCGGTGATTCTGAATATCTGCATTGGGGATACAACCACTATGCCAACTATAAGCTCAATGGCCGCTGTCGGGTGGAGGAGAACAACTTCGGATTCTGGGAACCGCTGGGTACGGGCGATGAACCGAAGTATCTGAGGCGGTCGTCACTGTTTCGCAGCTGTCAACCGTAACGAACGCTACTCGAGAGCGTCGCAGAACGTGCAGAAATCGCCAAGATCAACGTCGCCATCACCGTCCATGTCTGCGCGGTCGAACTGGCTGGTAGTACACGCACCGCTCGGCAATCCGACACCGGGACCGCTCATGCACTCGCTCAGGATTTCGTAGTCCGTCAGGTCCACTGCTCCGTCGAGGTTAATATCGCCATCGGGAAACAACAGGTCGCATACGATTGCCAGAGTACTGTCCGCCGGCAACACTACGGCAAAGCTGTTGTTCGGGTACACAGTGATGTCCCGGCTGATCAACTGAGTTGTGTCCGGATCCTCAGTCAAGGGATTACCCTGGTGATCGATCACGCAGGCGGTGGCGCTGCTGATTTGGACTCCGGCAACCCCAAGTACACGAATCGCCTGCTGGCGAGTAGTTGCACTGTCGTTGGCCAAACCAATCACCAGGCGATCGTCCGCAACAAATGCCCCCCCATACGTCGCGCTGCCCGACTGATCTCCGAGATCGACTACCCATGAATCCCAGGCGATCTCTGGCCAAAGCGTGCGCAAAGCGTAGTACACCGGCTTCGGGTCGCCCAGGAGATTGATTAATCCCCAACCCTTACTCTCCCATGACTGGTCTCGTGCCTGCCAGACAAAGGGCGCGTTAGCTCCGTTGTTGATTAGTGCCAAGCCGTTCTCGAACACACGTGCCGCGTAGGGCATGGAGTTTGTTGCGTTGTAGTCTCGATTGTCATTCGGAGAGGGATAAGTTACGCCGTGAAATGTGTATTCCGATGTCGCAAACTCCGTGACAAGCTTTGGGAGTGCTGGATCTCGACCGTCCGCCGACACGCCGAAGTTGGGCCAACTACTGCTCACGCACGACGCGCCTCCACTGCAAACCGTCCCATCGTCCCAGAAGTGCGAACTCCAGACCGCTAACGAACTCACTCCCTGGCTATCTAACGCCCCAATCCATATTGCATTATGATTAGCCCAATTGAGGTTGGAGAGCCCGGGACCTGCAATCCCCACATCGCTGAAACCACGCGCATCCAACTCCGCTCGTGTCAACTTCACAAGTGTATTGTAGTTGGCCGGCGATATATAGGTGTTCCAGTGCCCATCCGGCTCATTGGACAGCTCAATGAACGAAGGATGCACACCGCTCACCGACAGGTCCTCTACCGTGTCCGCCCACAATGCTGCGTAGTCGTCCACGTATTGCGTGGCCAACTCATTGTCGCCGACCATCCACTCCGTCGGCGCTGACCAGCGCACATATAACACCTCAACCCCCCGCCCGATCGCCATCGTCGCGGCAGTCACCGTCGAAAGTCGAGCATAGCGAATGTTGAGCTCGGTATACACGCGAGCTGTGAACGCACTTGCGTCCCAACTCTGAACGCCAAAACCGCTGAATACGTGACTTCTCGAATGAACATCAATTATCAAATCAGGCTCGTTGTTTGGCTGAGCCGATTCCGCCGTTGGCACCTGGGCGTAATAGCCGCCGCAAGCTGCGCGAGGAAACTCCGCTCGTAATACAGCTTTTGCCAAGAGGCAGCCAAACGACACACCAACCGCAACACATACCAAACGTCTCACCGGATTAATCTCCAACAATAGCGCCATTATAGCGTAGTAAGTCCAACAGTAGCATCAACAAACACCAAGAGTCTGCCGGAGAATATCGGGGTTCGGACGCTGCACTTGAATGGAGCTTGCTCCATCTAACTCCGCTGCAGCAAATAGCGCGGGCGGCTCCGGCATGAAAACCGGAACCGCCCAGGGCTGCATAGACAATGATACGAGAAGCACTTCGATCAAGCCTTGCAAACAGAGGTCTCGGGCGGCCTCCTTGCTTGCCATCCCACTCCCTGTCGGAAGACTAATAACAAATCACACAGGACACAGGTGCTCCTATTTCCGTCGGCGAAGAACCAATGCGCCGCCCAGAAGAACGAATAAACCACCTGTTGGCTCAGGCACAATGAATTCATCCGCAACCTCAGCTAGATGCGCGCCGTAAGGTGCAGGCATATTCAAGCTGGATAGAACACCGGTCAGGTTGATATCGCTGACATCATCCTGATAGATGGTGCCATAGATAACCAGAGCTGCCAGCAGTGTGCCTCTGTTATTCGCGTGATAGAGGTCCGAAGCATGGAGATTACTCCAACCGGTGCTCTCCCAAGCATCGCCAACACTTGCTACACGCGACGTCCCCGGACCCGCCAATGCATTCACATCCGCAGTCGAAAGAGCGTAACCGTCTCGCAACTCCTGCTGCATCTGCGACGGACCATCCGGAAAACTTGCGGGCGAACCCTCATAAACGGAATGACCGGGAGCTCGAGCCCAAGTCTCAAAACCGACTGCCTGTACGTTCGGGCTGTGTGATGCAACCGCCTGATACATGGCCACGTAGTCTGATCGGTGTTGACTCAGATTACCGATGTGTGTCGGCTGGGTTGAGTAATCCTGAAGAATTACGTAATCCCATTCCTGACCAGCTGCGATCCCCGAAGAAATCACTCCTGTGTTGCTAGCCAGATGGTTACTCAGCGACCAGCCTGACATCGCTGCACTAACTACATACGGATCCTCTTGTCCTGCGGCTACAGCAATATCGTTGACCAGCGCGTCAACACTGCGAGTACTGTGCGCACCCAGTGTGAAGCTATTGCCGTAGAACAGCACGTTCAATCCGGCAGCGCTCACCGGGCCGGCCAGGATCAGCACCGCCAGCATGATTCCGCCGGCGCGGACAAACATTCCGGTGGTTGTCTTACTTGTGTTGAACATTCACTTACCTCCACTTCTTGCTGCCAATACTCACCGACAGCGTAAGAGACTCAGTGACCGAGGTCACTGAAGGTAAGGCTCACGCGACTTGCTTTCGCAGGTCGTGGCGGCCTACCGGCGACGCAGTGCCACAGCGGCGCCAATCAGAAGCAGAGACATTGTGGCCGGCTCGGGGACAACATCCATCTTGATAGCCCCAATGTAGAAAAATCCATAAGAGTTGTTGTTGCTCGGGCCAGCAGTGATGTCCAGGGAAATCTCTCCGGAGGCATTGGGAATAATCCCGCTAATGACCGCCACATTGCCCGTGTTATTGCCTGCGTCAAGATAGGCAACACCACTGTTTACGCCATCTATCGTGTACATGGCTTCGCGGTTGTCGGACGTGGTTCCCCGGGAGGCGAAAATGGTGAAGTTGTACTCCTTCTGGGTGTCCAGACCCCAGAAGAGCAGGCCGGCCGTGGGATCTGCCGTGCCGTAGAAAGGATTCATGCAGCCGAAAAGACTGTCGCGCGTTGCCGATCCCTCGAAAATGGTGGCGTCCCCAGTCGGAGTGGTCGGCCCGTTCGGGTTGCGATTCAGGTAGAAGCTGTCATCAACCATTACGTTGATTCCCGTGGATGCTCCGGTATCGTCTACGCAGTTCATGACCGGGCTTGGAGAGTAAGTGTCGCTGCCCACGATGTTGTTGTAGTTGCCGCTTGTCGGATAATCCGGTCCACCAAGATCGTAGTACAGGCTAGCCGACGCCGGGAGAGCCAAACCGAGCGCGCACACCACTGCAAAGACACTCATCGTTGAACGGTTCATTGTAATATCCTCCTCCTAAAATGCTGATGAGAGAGAAACCCGCCGGCCGCTACTCCACCACGAGCAGCTTCTTTGTCCGGCCGAGAAAGAGCCTGCTAATACTGCAAACGTATCGTGCGCAGTAATGGAACTGAGAGTAACGATTACTGTAACAGTTCCACCGGACCCGATCATATCGGATTCACCTTGCCGGATGCAATACCTATCTTGTGAATAATGCAAAGATTCTTGCTGCCTTTTGGTTGTTTGCGCAGAAGACAAACACCGCATCGTTATCAGGAATTGTGCCGCATACGCTATATATATAGGTGCATTCGCGGTGAGGACGGAGGTTCCGACTACTACGCTTCTGGTCAGCCCGTCTCAAATGAACCATCCACACGCCGCTGTTCCAGGGAACGGACTTGTATCGCGCCAGAGCATCGTTGAGTCTTTGCGGGAATCCGCGATACCTGGGCAGTATAGGCTGCATATGGCAGAGCCGCTCGTCAGCCCAACACCTTCGCCTATTCGCTTAGTCACAGCAGTTGCTCTCAGTGGTAATCTTTGGATAGGAAGAAGTTTACGGCTTGCGGCTGTGTTCGTTCTGGATCACTGTAGGTGCCCCCTGCAGGTGCCATGAATCTCACCTATACAGTTTTTGTCTAATTCAAAGAAGATGCTTGAAGCCCGTTTTGGTTTTAGTTATCATCTAGTGTAACTGTTACGGTAATCGTTAACAAAGGTGCTGCCATTCTGGCGTGGATCCTGAGATTGATATGACCACTGTTAGAAACATTGCCAAGGAAGCTGGTGTCTCCGTTGCAACGGTGTCTCGTGCACTGAACAACGATCCTGCCATCAGCGACAGAACTCGGGAACTGGTGTTGGCCATCGCCAACAATCGTGGCTATGCGGCTAGAACGGGACGTCGAGTGACCACTAACATTGGATTCGCCTACTCCGGAGAACAGAGCCTGTCGCATCCCTTTGAAGTCGGAGTGCTCGATGGTGTGGCAAAGGGTGTGGAGGAATCCGGCTTTAACGTCCTCTTGCTCAATCTGAGACGTGGAAAGAAAAGGGATGAAACCTACACCCAGTACTTCATGAGGAATGGCGTTCGTGGCGTGACTCTGCGAGTTGTAGAAGGTTCGCGCGACGTGTGTGAAGCTATTGCCAGCGAAGGATTTCCGCACGTAGTCATTAGTGAGTGGTTCGATTCCCCCAATATCAACTGCATTGACTGCGAGTCTCGGGCTGATAGTGCTCGGGCGGTTGAGTATCTTGTAACTCTCGGTCATCGCCGAATCGCATTCGTCACCCACAATGTGCCGGACCGCGATAATCAGGATCGATTCGAAGGATATAAGGAAGCTCTGGCCAAACACGGTATCCCTATTGATGAAGATCTCGTCTTGCGCCATCCCGCCACCCTTGCCGGCGGAGCGAGCGCACTGAAAGTCGTTATGAGCATGCCGGATAGGGCGACGGCAGTCTTCTGTGCCGACTGGATGTTGGCTGCCGGAGCAGTCAAAGCAGCACATGAAATGCATGTGCATGTTCCTAATGATATCTCCATCGTCGGATTCGATGATGCCGATCGACGGCATTGCGTGCATCCGACTCTGACCGCTGTCTGTCAGGACGCCGTCAAGCTTGGTTTTGAAGCGTCCTCGAGACTGGTCAGGCTCTTGTCCGGCGGCTCCAAGGGACGTTTCCAAATCACTGCTTCAACCTTCTTTGAAGTCAATGAGTCAACCGGGCCGCCACCGGAGAATGTCCTGCGAGTAGTGCAGAACGAAAACCATGCTTGGCGTGGAAACGGTACATAAAAAGACGCTGTCTGAGTTGAAAAAAGTGGCTCCGGCGAGCAGTTGAGGAGGCCGTGATGTGCATGAGGCAAACGTCGATGCGTTCGACAGCTGTAACTAGCAGGAATGGAAACATGAGGCCTTGGGATAAGCGTGGGAATGCGTTTACTTTGGTGGAGTTGCTGGTCGTAGTCTCGATCATTGCACTCCTGATTTCGATTCTGCTGCCCTCGCTGCGAAAGGCAAGAGAGCAGGCCAAGTCGATCAAATGCTTGGGACATATGCGTGGCATGGGGCAGGCGGCTATGGTCTTTTCCTCGGACCATGATGGCCGAATCCAACTAGTTGCGGCAGAAGGAAACGTTGAGACTGCCGACCCTGGGCGTCAACGGTTTGCCTACGGGGCTGGCGATGAACTGCTGGCTTGGCCCGTGGCTTTTGCCCAGGTGATAGCTACCGGTTTTAGAGATAATTGGAATTGGGGAGTTCGGGCGACCGATTTCGAGGATGCGGAGCAGAAGCAGGAGTACATCAATAAGAGCATGGATCTCTACATTTGCCCGGGAGACAAGGTGCAGCTTGCCAGTTCGTTTTTCCCCCGGCATGAGGGAATGTATGGGTTCGGCCTTCCCACTGATGGTGATCCAGCAAACCCCAGTCCGCCGGTTGACAAGATGGCCTACTGGGGACGCCTCAGCTACGGGGTCAACGAAGATGTGGCCGGTGGCGATGGCCCCGAGTATGACTTCTGGCCAAGTTGCTGGCGCGCTGCGCCCAGCAAGAATGACGGTGGTTGGGAAGCGTGCGAGGGAGGACGCAAGTACGGACCATCGACCGGGTGTTTCCAAAGCTCCTCCGGCTCTCGGCTGGAAGGCCAATTGGGAAAAATATTCGACCCCGGCAAGGTGGGCTTGTTCTTCGAAACAGGACCGGAGAGCAAAGAGCAGGCGAAGCTGTATCCCACTCAGTTCGCCAATCTGGTGAACAGTGCGACCTACTCCGGCGCACCAGCCAAGAGTGGACCGTATTTGGGTAATGCCCAGCAGGTACATCCGTGGCGTATCCCCACTAATCGCCATCCTGACGGCCAGATTAACGTAAGTTTTGCCGATGGCCATGCTGAGACCGTGCGGGCACGTGAGTACACACATAACACGACAGTCAAACGCAAATTGCCCAGTCGCTATGCGCCACGTGTTAGGGTTTCACCGTTCAACCCTCACGGCGTTGAGTAAGAATGCCGCGAACTCTGTGCGGCACTGGTGTCTGTCATAGTGGTTGTTCGTTATGGGGTGAGACGTAAACTCCGCCACCTGCGGAGTGCTGAAGAATGTGATAGGAAAGGAGCAGCGTAGGCCGGGAGTATATAGCGCTGTCGGTCCAAGCGTGGTGTCGACACAATAACCCACCGGAGAAAACCGGGTGTCAGATGCCACGCTTGAGTGAAGCTTGCTCCAGAGGTTAAGCAATAAGGGCGAGCCGGTTGGTTTGGCCTTCCGGATTCAGTGCCCGAGTTCATAAACTAAGCGTAGCTTGTCTGTGCGTGTCCGATGCGGCGGTATTCGAGGACCACATTAGGAGGAGTAAGGATCATGACGTTCGGCAAGAAGCTGGGAAAATGCGTGTTGGCAGTGGCAGTTCTTCTGCTTGGTTCTGCCCTCGCCGGGCAGGCGAATGCCCAAGTATTGAGCGAAGATTTCGATGCCGTGACCGGGACTGGCGGAGGAGTGTTCCTGGACTATCTTGGCTTTGGATCGCTAACGGGCTGGGATGAAGGCATAGAGGATGAGTTGGCCTTTGGCCAAGCCTCAGGATTGGCCCGTCTGGAAATGTCCGCGCAGGGGTTGCCCACTGGCGGTGTCGACAGCTCGGGGGCTGGGGAATTGGCAATCGTCTTCGAGTCCTTGAATATGCTCGATGAGGATTTCGAAACTGTTACCGGAGTTGGGGGAGGTGTGTTCCTCGCCGGTGATGGCGTAACACCGAACATGACCGGATCGAGTTTCGATTGGGATTCCGGTATCGAAGCTGAAGAGGCCTTCTGTGTGACAAGAGACGGGGCCGTGCTGGGCGGTGATGCTTCAGCAAGCGGTTTGGTCGATGCTGGTGTCGGCGATTCCGGCGCAGGCCGAATCTCTGTCACCAACGTTACCTCCAATGGCGGTAGCTGGTACGCGGGAATGAAGTGGACGATTCCTGGTTTCCCTGGCGGTTCAGGAACGCTTCAGAACCCCGGCTTCGATCTGGGCGGCTGGGATACTATTCCTGATTGGGATGTGTGGGCTGACACGAGTGGTGCCTACCAGAGTGTTCTGATAACCGACCTCGATCCACAGGCCGGTCCCAACAACCTGAAAATCTGGGGAAGGGCTCAGGGACGTGACTCATCCGGTGTGCAGCAGGACGTGCGCGCTACCGAAGGCCAAACTTGGCAACTGGATTGCTGGACAAAGCACGTAACCGGCGATGCTCTTTCCGGAACGGAAAACTACGTCCAGATGCGCATGGAGTTCTATGATGGCATTAACGCGGAACCTATATCGACTAACGGCGCCGTAGTGCTCGATGGTTCCTCAACCCGAAACATATGGATTGATAATACACCTATCCAGGCGACGGCACCGGCAGGAACCATGACCGTACGCGTCGTCCTGGAATTCGTCTGCCCGGCAGGAGAGCCGGGAGCGGCTTTCATTGATACCGTCACTCTGGATCTCATCAGTGGTTCTCCGGCATTCGATCTTGGCGACTACAATCTCACTGCGGACATAAAAGGTGATGCAAACACTGGCGCGGGAGAGGTCTACGGAAACTACCTGTTGCGCCTGGAAGACAGCGACGGTGATTCTCTCGAATTCCAGTCACCGGCAGTTGCTGACGGAACCTGGCAAGTCATCGGTGATGATTTGGATCAGGCCGTGGAGAAGGATTCTACGGGCGCGCCCGCCACTGGCGTCTTTGATGCCGACTCCGAGACCCTTAGTGTTGCCCTGGTCTATGGAAGCGGATGGGGTACCGGTGGAACACTTACCGTTGATAACTTGGTTCTCACCAATGATCGTGCCGATGGAAGCAACTTCTCCGGTGGCTTGATCTTCCAGGGCTTGGAAGCCTTGGGATCAATAGATCCCAATGCGTCAATGCTCGCCGCTGACGTGAAAGCTCCCCTAGGAGCACCCTACGAACTGCGTCTGCAGGGCTACATTGCTGTTCCCAACGTGGATGACGATTTCTCCGCGATAACCACGGATACTGAGGAAGAGCTGGCCGGGCCCGGCGATGAAACTGGTACTCTGGTTGATTGGAATTCTGAAATCAGCAACGATGAGGTGTTCTTCGGAACTGTCGATGCAACCGTGACTGAAACCGGTGGAGCTTGGGTACGAGCTTTGACCACCGGTGGATACTCCGACGACGGTAGCTGTATCCAGATTGAGGTTCTCGATATCTGGCCGGAAGAAGAGGGCCGCTGGTTCGCAGGATCCGTCTGGCGCAATCAAGCCGTTGGCACCGACTTGTCCCAAATGGAAGTCACCGCGAAGGTCAAGGGAACTTGGAACGCAACTTGGCTACAGGAGCCTGCTCAGTACATTCTCAAGGTTGAGGATCCCGACGGCGACTGGATTGGCTTCGAACAGGTCTACGATGGAACATACCAGTCTATTGGTGGTCTGTTGTCGAACGTCAATACTAGTGGTCTTGCCGATGATGGGAATGGCGTGTTTGATCTGGATGCCGACCTTGACTACAACATTGTGATTGTGTTTATCGGTAAAGGTGCTCCTTCACCCTCCTACGGTAACTGGGGTGGCACCCTCACCATTGATGACGTCTATCTGTCACCGTCTCCGTCTCCCAAGCTAAAAGAGAGCGGGCGCGTTGCCTTCACCGGAATCGGCGATGGCACCTTCCAGAGCGTCGGAGGCATGCTAGCCGATGGCGAATCCACCTGGCCCGCCGAAGGCGGACAGTTCTACCCGGATTGGGGCACCAATATCGATAGCTGGGACGCCGGAATCGAAGGCGAGTCGGCTTTTGCTGGATTCGGATGGGGTGCCCTGATTGACACCGCCTCCGCCGAGGGTTGTGCCACCTGCGGTGTCGGTGGAAGTGGTGGCGGTATGTTCACGGCCACTGGTCTCCAGTCGCCTCCCGGATGGTATTGGGTTGGTGTGGCTTGGCGAGATCTTGTGATTGACCTTAGTGATCTTAGTCAGGCGTCGTTCTCCATTGCCGGCAAGGGTGTCTGGAACGCGGCGGCAGGTGAGTTGGCAGGGAATATCACCGTCAGACTTGAGGATACTGGCGGCAAGAGGCTCTCATGGGATAGCCCCGCCGTTGACGGCAACTTCAACACTATTGGTGGAACGTTGAATACCTTTACCATGGAGGACGGATTCGATGTGAATTCCCCAGTCTTCATGGCCACGATTATCGTGTTCGGTTCTCGTACTCCCGATTGGGGGACCGGAACAACGGTCTACTTCGACAATGTTACTGTTACCGATCCTAGCGGAACTGTCCTCTTTGAGGACTTCGAGACTGTCGTCGGTCCGCGTCCGGGCATGATTACAGGCGTGGACGAATACGCGATTACCTTGACCATGGATAATGGTGTCTTCAGCTGGCCGGCTGGCGGTTCGCTGGTCGTGGACAATCTGCTTCTTTCACCCGTCGCCCATTCCTGTGATGCCGACGATGATTTGGATTTGGCAGATTTCGCTTCCTTCCAGGTTTGCTTCAGCGGTGAAGGTGGCGGCGTAGCTGCCAACTGCGAGTGCGCTGATGCTGACGGTGATGGGGATGTTGATCTGAATGACTACGCTGCCTTCAGCAACTTCCTCACTGGACCTCAGTAGCGAATGCTTCAGCTATGTTGGTTCCGGCGCCGATCAGTGGCGCCGGAACTGGGAAATCCAGAACTTGGGTTGAGTTTGTCGGTAACTCGTCGTCTGTGCGACAAATACTGGCGTGTGGTCGGGGTCGGTTGGAGAACAGACCACGACGAACATATGATGTACTCTGCAAGTTTGTAGAGGGTTTCCTTCCGTTAGAGGTTCAGCGTATGGCTTGCCATACGCTGAACCTTAAAATGGGGGTGCGGTGTCCTTACAACGCTGTAAGTCTAACAGCAGCGTTAAGCACCGGGAATCTACCGGAGAGAACCGCAGTATCAGACTCTACACTTGAATAGAGCTTGCTCTAGTAGGTGACGACGCTGCCGATCGTCTCACGCGAAGGCAGCATTGGTTTTATGGTGGCGCCTTGTTATCAGTTGCCAAAGGGAAGAGACGTTTGTATCGTCACAATCGTCTTTCCTGTTCTGGCGTGGCCTGGAGGGAATCTGTGCGTAACCGTGTGTCAATGATGGCAACGGCTGTGCTTCTGATAGTAGGGGCAGCCGGCGCATACGCTGACGTCAAACTCCCCGCTCTGTTCAGTGACGGAATGGTCGTGCAACAGGCGGTGTCCGCTCGCATCTGGGGTTGGGCGGAGCCGGGAGAGTCTGTGGCTGTCGAGGTTGGATGGAGCACCGCCGTCCTTCGTACCATCGCTTCAGAGGATGGCCGTTGGTCACTGGATTTGCCACCAGCCGAGGCTGGGGGCCCCTTCACCATTTCAGTAGAAGGCACTAATCGCATAACCCTGAGCAATGTCCTCGTGGGAGAAGTGTGGATCTGTTCAGGTCAGTCCAACATGGAAATGGGCCTGAAGGATGCCGGAATATGGCACAAGGGTGTGCTGGATGAGCAACAGGAGATTGCCTCTGCGAACTATCCGGAGATTAGGTTCTTTACCGTAGAGAGAAACGTTGCTTTGCAGCCGCAGACTGACTGCAAGGGCGAGTGGCTTACTTGCACACCCGATAGCGTGGCCGAGTTCAGCGCCACAGCGTATTTCTATGGCCGGTACCTGCATCGCAAACTCGGTGTACCTGTTGGGTTGATCCACTCATCGTGGGGCGGCACCAGGGCTGAGGCTTGGACACCCCGCGAAACATTGGCGGCACTCAGCACATATGCGGACGAACTAGCCGAGCAGTGGGCGGCGCCGTCCGGCGAAAATGTGAAGGCCCATCGTACTGCTGAGGAAAAACGAAACTCTTCCCGGTTTCTTCTAGATGCCCAAAACGTCGGGTTCGGCAAAGGGTATGCCAAGCCGGATTTCGACGCCTCGGACTGGCAAGTGATGAACGTGCCGGCTTCTTGGGAATCCTCTTCTGCCGAGATGGCTGGCGTCGATGGTGTCGTGTGGTTTCGAAAGAAGATATCCATTCCGGCATCCTGGTCCGGTAGGAACCTCGTCTTGTCTCTCGGTACGATCGAGGATTGTGATACGACCTACTTCAACGGATGCAAGCTCGGCGGCATCGGTTATGGCACGGACAGGTATTGGAAAACTCCACGAACCTACCAAGTTCCGGCAAGCTTCGTTCGTGCAGGTGAGGACAACGTCATCGCCATTCGTGTTTTCGATGATGCCTGGAATGGCGGATTGACTGGCAAGCCGGAGGATTTGACTCTGCGTCCTGCTGATGTCACCAGTTGTGCGTACATTTCTTTGGTTGGTCTCTGGCAGTACAGACTTGAGAATGTTCTTGAGCCGAATCCCATTCGATTGGCACATGCGAATTGCCCCGCTGTACTGTTCGACGGGATGATCAACCCCCTGATACCCTATTCAATAAGGGGATTCATTTGGTATCAGGGAGAATCCAATCACACGAATGGTCGTCGGTACCGCAAGCTGTTCCCCGCAATGATAGAGAGTTGGCGTCACGCTTGGCATCGGAGTGATCTGCCCTTCTATTACGTTCAAATCGCGCCATTTAACTACGCCGAGCCGAATAGTGCTCCGGAACTGCGCGAAGCACAGTTGATGACACTTTCTATCCCGCATACGGGAATGGCAGTGACCACCGACATAGCCGAACCGGACGACGTCCATCCGCGCAACAAGCAGGAGGTCGGGCGCCGCCTGGCGCTGTGGTCGTTGGCTAAAACCTATGGACGCGAAGGACAGGAATACTCCGGACCACTGTATAGTGGCATGGAGATTGACGGAAGTTCCGTGCGGATACGCTTCGACCATGCCGAGAGTGGGCTTGTGGCCAAGGGGGGGCCTTTGACGGATTTCATGGTCGCAGGGAAAGATCGTGTATTCGTTCCGGCCATTGCCCGTATCGATGGCAGTAAAGTGGTGGTCAGCGCCGCCGGAGTCACGCAGCCCGTCGCAGTGAGGTTTGCATGGAGCAATAGTCCGACTCCCAATCTGTTCAACAAGGATGGGCTTCCGGCTTCTCCTTTCCGCACCGATGACTGGCTGGATGCGGTCAAATCTGCCGCAGCTGTCGGCGAGGGCCTCGTCGATACTGCACCTTCCAACGCCCCTGTCGACGCCAGTGTGACTGTCGACGTGAATGATGTGCAGGTGGACGACTTCCTCGGTGTGGGAGTGGAATGGAGCGCCTATCCGTGGTGGGATATTTCGCAACAGGATTGGGAGAAGGTATTCCGCAGAGTCGAGTTCATGCGATTGCCTTTGAGCAGGGTCATGCTTGATACCTTCTGGTATTGCCGCGGCTTCGACAATGAAGGCCGCCCGGTTTATGACTGGAACACCTCCTTTATGAAGAAGCTCTACACTCTCTTGGATTGGTGCCAGCGGAACGATACGACAGTAATCATCGGTGAATGGGGAAGACCCAACGGCAAGGATTTGGATCTCCCTGCCGATGATCCACGATGGACCAGGATAATAAGCGATTTCGTTGAGTACATGCTTGATGAGAAGGGCTACACCTGCATCAAGTATTACAACATAATTAATGAGCCGCACGGCTCTTGGTCCGGTGTCAATTGGGATGAATGGTATTCCGCAATCACCGGCCTGCAGAATGAATTCAAGAAACGCGGCTTGCTGGAGAGGATCGCGATTGCGGCGCCCGACGGTGATAGGCGATTCACTACGAGATGCCTTAAGGACGACTCGTTGCGTGCGCTCACGGGGATATACGATGAGCACTGGTATGTGCGCCAGATTGAAGTCGAAAACGGTATTCTGGAACTTTACGCGCGAGAGCAGCTCAGGCAAATCAACGATCGTGACCCAGGCAAACAGTTCGTACTTGGCGAACTCGGCCTGGTTGATGGAAAAACAGAAAACGATCAGCAGCCTCATGTTTATGACTTCTGGTATGGCGTTTCCATGGCGGACGCGGCCCTGCAATTGATTCGGGGCGGCGTGTCGGGATTCATTGCCTGGGATTTGGATGATTCCATGCATTTCTGCGGTGATGGCGGCGAGTCAATGAACAGCCTCTCCGATCCACTACCGGAAAACGCATATGAACGGCGGAAGGTCTGGGGATTCTGGAATATCCTCGGTGCCGAAAACGGAATGCCGGAAGACGAACGAATGAGGCCTTGGTTCTGTTCATGGGCAATGCTTTCGCGTGTTTTCCCGCCCGGGTGTCAGACGCTGGATGTCGAGGATTCCGGCGTGGGCGGCCTGCGTGTGGCCGGTGCCCGAATACCGGCGGGGAGCGAGTTTCATCTGTCTCTTGCTTTAACCAATAACTCGGAGTGGCCGAGGCGAGTGAGAATTGCAGTGCCGGGAGTTCTGTCAGAAGCAACCTTCGCTGTCTATGAGTACTTCGATAGCAATGGTGACAACCTGGTGGATGCCTGGCCTCGCGTCGTGGATAGTAACGAAAACGATATCTTTCCCCAGCTGACTGCCGTTGTGAAGGATGTTGATCTTCGTGATGGGTTTACAGTTAGCTTGCCGTCTAAGGGGCTGGCTGTGCTGACGACGCTGGATCACGGTGCCCCGGTTTCTGTTGGCAGGATGAGTGCCGGTTCGAAGTCGGCGGCTGTTGCAGCCGAACGATGAGAATTCTTAAACGATGGAGCGAGATTAGCGGTGGAATATCTCAGTAGACTCGATTACGGAATCATCATTACGTACTTCGTAGTGCTTATAGCGCTTGGCTTGTACCTGCGCAAGCTCGCATCACAGAGTATGGAATCATACTTCCTTGCCGGGCAGCGACTGCCTTGGTGGATGTTGGGTATTTCTGGAATGGGATACTCACTGGATATAGCCGGGACCATGCTGATCATCTCGCTCCTGTACTTGCTTGGTCCGCGAGGTCTGTTTATCGAATTTCGCGGCGGCGTATCGTTGGCGCTTGTCTGCCAAATGGTTTGGACAGGCAAGTGGCATCGGCGATCTGGGTGCATGACTGTTGCCGAGTGGATGTCATTCCGCTTCGGAGAGGGCAAGATGGCCGGGTTCGCTCGTGTGGCAACGGCTGTCTGCTTCGTCGTGTTTGCCACTAGCATGCTAACCTATATGGTTGTTGGCGTGGGCCTGTTTCTCGCCCTGTTTATTCCATTGACTCCGCTGCAGTGCTCTCTGATTCTGATCGGTGTCGCGACGTTGTACACGGTGATGTCCGGGTTGTACGGAGTTGTCGTGTCCGACCTTTTCCAATGCGGACTCATCCTATTCGGCGTTATTGTTGTTGTGGTCATCGCTGTGGGGAAGGTCGGCGACGGTTCCGAATTCGCTCTGCTGGCGGAAGCGGTAAGTGGTGTCAAGAACTGGACAGCATCGTTTCCACAGATGCATGCGTCATTGCCCAAGGAGTATGGGCAATACGAGAACCTGCTGGTTTACTCAATGTTCTTCCTGGTGCTAAACAAGTTGATAATCGGTGGATTCGGTACGGGGCACGAGCCGCAGTTTTTCGCGGCGAAAAACGAGCGAGAGTGCGGTAAGCTCAGCTGCCTTTGGGCCGTGTTGATGACGTTCCGTTGGCCGATGATGATCTGCTACGCGGTTCTGGGGCTTTATCTGATCAAGGACCTTTTCCCCGACCAGTCGGTCATTGCCGATGCCGCGGCGTTGATCAAGCAACACATTGTGGTTGAGAAAGCCCAATGGCGTGAGATACTGGCTCAAATCAAGAACAATTCAAGCGCCTATCCCGGTGAACTGATTACCGGCCTCGGTAGTATGCTGGGAGAAGACTGGAAACAGAAACTCGATCTCATCAGCTTCGACGGTACGGTGAATGGGGAGCGAATCCTTCCCTCCGTCCTGCTGATGCGCATGCCCAGTGGATTCAAGGGGCTCATTCTCGTGACACTTATTGCCGCCTCGATGTCGACTTTCGATATGACCATGAACAAGGCGGCGGCGATGTTCACCAACGACATCTATCGTCGATTCGTTCGGCCCAAAGCTCAGACCCGTGAGCTGTTGACCGCGACTTACATATTCTGTGTGGTTGTGGTGGCGGTCGCTTTCCTCATGGCCTACAATATTCCCAATATCAACAACATCTGGGGTTGGATCACCATGGGGCTTTGGTCGGGCATAGGCGTGCCACTGCTCTTGAGGTTCTACTGGTGGCGCTTCAATGCCACGGGCTACGCGGTCGGTATCTTCGGAGGCCTGTTTGCTGCCCTTGGTGTGTTGGCATTCAACACGGTCGCCGAGCAGAGCGCGGACTACTCGCCGTTGAGTGAGGTGGCTCAGTTCATCATACTCACTCCAATAAGTTTCTTGTGTGCAATCATCGGCACGTACGTGGGAAGTCCGACAGAGCGACCGGTCTTGGAGAATTTTTATGCCAAGACGCGTCCGTTCGGATGGTGGGGGCCGTTTAAGCCGATGCTCCAGGATCGTGTTCGGCGTGCGATGGAAGTTGAACATCGCAACGACCTGGTGGCGCTGCCGTTCGCCTTTGTGTGGATGGTCACGATGTACATGCTCCCCATGCAGTTGATAATCAAGGAGTACCGGGCTGCCGCTTTTACGGCAGTGTTGTTTGTGGTGAGCCTTGCCGGTCTGTACCGGTTCTGGTACAAGAATCTTCCTTCTGGCGATACGCAGCCGGATTGTTCAAACAGCTACGATGAGGCTGCAGAATGAAACTGAGGCGATACGAGAAGAACCCGATCATTACCCCAAACCCGAGTCACCAGTGGGAGTGCTTGGTAACAACCAATCCCGGCGCGTGGTACGATGCGGACAAGCATCAGGTTACCATGTTGTACCGAGCGGCGGGCGATGATCCGGAGCACGTGATTCATTTGGCTCTCGCAGTGAGCAAGGACGGGTACACGTTCGAGCGTTTTGACGAGCCGGCATTCTCGCCGAGCAAGGACGGGTTTGATGCCGGTTGTGTTGAGGATCCGCGAATAGTGAAGTATGGGGACAACTACTTTGTTACCTACGCTACTCGTTGTTTCCCTCCGGGAGAGTATTGGGATAATGACCATGCGCGTTTCAAGCCTCCTGTGTGTCCGAGTGACTTTCCTCGTGCCATGCGGGAGAACACAAGTTGCAGTGGTCTGGTCATTACGAAGGACTTCAAGACGTTCATCCGGGCCGGTCGGCTGACTGATCCGATGATCGACGATCGCAACGTGATTCTGTTTCCCGAGAAGGTGGGCGGCGAGTACGCCATGCTGCACCGGCCGATGGATTGGGTTGGGGAGAAATACAATACAGATCAGCCGGGCATTTGGATTGCCAAAGGCGACGATCTCCTTGATCTCAACAGCAGTAAGCTGTTGGCAAAGGCGAAGTATGAATGGGAATACAAGAAGATCGGGGCGAATACTCCGCCGCTGCGCACGGAACACGGATGGTTGATCCTGTATCATGCGGTTGGTAAGGATAGTTTCTACCGTGTCGGCGCAATGCTTCTTGATTTGGAAGATCCCAGTTGTGTTGTGCACCGCACGCCCGATTGGCTTCTGCAGCCGGAAGAGGATTATGAGCTTGACGGCCCGTATTCCGGATGTGTTTTTCCGTGTGGAAAAGTCGTAATCGACGGGACATTGTTCGTCTACTACGGAGCGGCGGACAAGTACGTGGCGGTGGCGACTTGCGACTTGCAGGAGCTTGTGGATTATTTATTGACATGTCCGGCGTAGCGAGGGGTTTTGCGTCGCCGCAAGTGACCATGGTTTTGTGGTATCGGTCTGCTTTGATAGTGGACGAGCGGGCCGGCATATCTGTTTGTGAAATCCGTAATAACGCCTGTCGCAGTTGCGGTTCTTGGAATGGATCGCCACTTGTTGAAGCCGGCGTCTCTTTGGTTGTTCCGGTGGTGGTATTTGTGGTTATTCGTAATGATTGTTTTGCGTAATTCGCTGCCGCGTAATTATGGTTTACCATTGCAGTTTTCCTTGTGGCGAGGGCGGTTTTTGGGGGTGTTAGGGCCGCTTTTACGGTGCGCAAGCGTGCATTTAGCGTGCAATTCGGTGCGCTGAGGCGACATTTCAGTGCATTTTGGGGTGGTAAGTGGCTGTTTTTCTTCTTTTTCATGGCGTTTTCCTTTTGTTTTTGGGGTGGCGGACGACTAAATCGACCTGTTTTGCACGGATTCGAGCCGTTTTGGCTCCGTTTTTGTCATGAATCGGCTTTGCCGCACCGGGCAAGGTTCCAGGTGTTGGGCCGGTTGCGGGGCGGTGCGGCACTGATGCCGACGGTGTTTTGTAGGCGGCCTCCGGCGTGTGTAGCGGGCAAGGATCGCCGACCTGAGGGGGGCGGTCCGATGAGCCCACGTTGTCCTGAAACGCCGGAGCAAGCTTCATTCAAACGTGGCGTGTGACGCCCGGTTTTCTCCGGTAGATCGTGGGCACGTGACGCTACGTTTGAACTTACAGCTCTACAGTGACGCTATTGCTCCCGGATCTCTGTAAGGGACTGTCGTTGTCTGGCGTCACGCTTGGATGAGTGGCGATGGTGTAGGGGGCGCGCTCCTGTCCATCTATATAAGGGCGCCCTTGTTCCGCTTTTTTTTTGGAACCGAGTGGGGCGAGGGGTGAAAATCGGGGTTGGCGCTAGCGCCAGGGCCGAAAAAAAATCTTCAAAAAACAGGCTTAGATGCATGTTAGGGTTGTCTGTTGGACGCTCTTTTTTGGGGGTGGATGGGCGATGTCCGTTGTGAGGGCATCGGCGTTTCACGGCCTGCAGACGAAGAACACACGTCGCTGCAAAACACTTCGTTTATGCAGATTCGCTCAGCCCATGCAGAGAGGCTCATTGTTTCAGCCGTCTTCGGTTCCAACGAAAGGCCGTAGGGGAAAGCGGGTTGGGGCGACTTCATTCGGGTAAGGCGTTTCAAGCTCGGTTTATCTCGGTTGGCTCTCGGTGTATGACGCTGCGCTTGGACTTACAGCGCTATAGTAACGTTCTAGTGGGTTGGGATTTCTATATCGACCCATACTAGGTGGTGGTCGCTTGATGCTTGTCTGTCGATTACCAGGTTATGCTGGGGGTTGGCTTCGCTTGGCCAGTACACGCCGGAGGATATTACGGTGAGGTCCTTGGTGGGCAGTGCATAGTCGAGGCGACCGAAGTTGCAGGTTTTGAGGGAGTCGGCGTTGGTCGGCGTTGCTGTTGCCGGTGGTACGGAGGTATCGCGAGAAGGGCGAGGGTCTTGCAGTCGGGGATGGCGGAGGAGTTGGTCAATCGCGGTTATGCCGTAATCGGGCGGGTTAGCAGTGGGGTCGGCGTTGAGATCGCCGAGGATGATGGCGGATTGATTTTTGAGTAATCCACCTTGGTGTTCGGTGTCGTCGATGATGTACGCGGTTTTGTTCGGTTCGGAGAGGTAATCAGCCCAGAAACGTATTTCGTCGAAGTTGCGGCGACCGTTACGATCCTCGGGGCCATCGAATACGGGGGGAGTGGGATGGCTACAGAGCAGGTGGATATGAGTTTCGCCGATGATCACCGGCACATCCCAATGGCTTTTGCTGGAGAGTCTGAGAACGGCGGCTTCCGGTGGAGAGTACCACGCTGGTTTGTCGTTTGTGCCGTCGGGCATGAGATTGTCTGGCATGGCCTTCCAGAGCAGCTTGTGGAATGTTCTTGCGGAGGCGGTGTCCAGGGGGAATCGGCTGTAGAGGGCCATTGCGTATTGCCCGGGGTATTGGCCGTATCCGAAGCAATCGTCGGGGCCATCGGTCTGACCGTCGTTATTGAGGTCGAGGTGGGTGGGCACGCCGGTGTTTACTTGCTGGAAGAAGATATGAGGATAGCTCAACGGCTTGCATCGTCCTTGAGGGGTGCTGAGGTAGCGTTCATGAAACAGGCGGGCGTTGAGCTGTTGGGGATGGTCGTAGTCGATTTCGTTGATGAGGAGGATGTCAGGTCGGACTCGTTGGATGATTTCCGCTGCGCCGCGTAGTTGTTTGTTGGTGCCGACGTTGTTTTCGTCGGTTTGATCGAGCTTGTTTCGGCTGAGTTCCCAGATATTGAAGACTGCTGTGCGGACAGAGTTGTGGTTATCTGGCGGCTGGGTGGCCAGCGACAATGACAATCCGATGATTAGAGCCGACATGATAGATGATTCCGGAAGCTGTTTGTCGTTTTAGAGCAAGTTGTACTGGAGTGTAGCGTCTGACACCGGTTCTCTCTAGAGCAAGCTTTATCCAATAGCAGCGTTTGACGCTACGTTTGGGCTTACAGCGCCATAGCCACGGATCGCAGGACGTTGCTGACGTTCTATGATTATCCGGCGGAGCAGTGGGCCCATCTTCGTACGACGAATGCGACAGAGTCGACTTTTGCGACGGTGCGATTGCGGACGCGCCGGACCAAAGGTTGTGGATCGCGGCTGGCCATGCTGACTATGGTTTTTTAGTTATGCAGATGTGCGGAGAGACGCAGGCGATGTCTGAGAGGACATCGCCTGCTCGGTGATGTGATTTAAGGAATTAGGTTCGTTGAGGGGTTTGGGAAAGACGCCGCTTGAATTCAGCCGATCCGCAGGGTTTGATGATAGCTCTGACAGGTTAAGTGCAGAATCTGCGGAATACATGCTCCCGGAATTCATGTGCATTGCTGGTGGGATTTTAGTAGCATCCGATCATTGTACGTTGCTGATAGGGTTATTGCGCAATGGCACATGAGGAGAAAACGACCTGTTTCAAAGGGCGCGTGTAGTAAGTACTCGGCGGTGTACACTTCTATTGGCGAACGATTGGCGGTTGGACTTTGGCAGAGAGTTATTGAGGGAGCGTTAGGGTTTTTGCGTTGCGAGTTGTTCGGCTTTTTTGATGCCGGGGAGGAGAGTGGCTGGATCGTCGCCTTGGGACAGGCGGGAGATGGCGTGACGCAAGTGGGGTTCCTTGACGGGCTTGGGAAGGCAGTCTGAATCCCCTCCAGTCCACAGGATTTAACAGTAGCTCGAAACTCTCTGCCACCACCTCTATCTGACTATTGTTGCTTGCAAGAACAGCGCAATGTTTCCGTTTAACAGGCACAGTATGCGCTGAGAGCACTCCGGGCGGTGTAAGCATCCGTGCGGTAGCGGTTTGGCGCGTTTGCATCGGCTGGCGTAGGGCTTGTGGGGTCACCGGGGTGTGAGATAAAAGGGGTGGTTTGAGTTGTCTGTGGTAATTTAGTTGAGGTAGTTGATGTTAGTGTAGGCGGGGTTGGGGTAATGGTTAGCATTACATAGCGGGATTCGGTAAACTGGTTGCCTGAAGTATATCGGGTCGATGGCGAGTGAGGCGGATGGACAATCTGTCTGCTACTGGCCACCAGCGAATGAATAGTGGTTCCATGTTGTGTCTTCTTGATGGCAGGCGGTGAGCCTGGTGAAGGAAGATGGTGGCGATCATGGTGAGGAGGTAGGAAGATGCGCTTCAGCTACTGGTGCATAGTGGTTTTACTAATGTGCGTCTCGCAGGTCGAGGGTGGTTCAGTTTACTACGTGGACGACGATAGCAGTGGTGGACTGGGGAATGGATCCTCATGGGAGAACGCGTATACATCTCTTCAGGATGCTCTTGGCGTCGCAAGAGAGGGCGACGAGATTCGCGTTGCTCAGGGCACGTACTATCCTGGAGCAGACAGAGCGGACTCTTTCGTTTTGATCAAGGGCGTGGTTGTTCGAGGGGCATACGCCGGTTTTGGCGCTGCGGATCCTGATGAGTGGAATCCGGCAATGTACGAGGCAGTGCTCAGCGGAGATATCGGGACTACGGGGGTGATGACGGACAACTGCTATCACGTCATAAGTTTGGAAGAGGGGGAGGTGTTTGACGAGAATACGGTGTTGTCCGATTGCGTTATTGCCTATGGGTACGCTGACGGTGATGCTCCGTATGATCGCGGTGGCGGTTTATATTGCGAGGGTTCTGCACCGCGGCTGACGGGATGTGCTTTTAGAAGCAACCAAGCGGCATACCGTGGCGGGGGATTGTATACGAGCGGGGACATGGCGATCGCCGATTGCAGTTTTGCGTACAATGGTGCGGGATCTTTTGGTGGTGGTTTATGCGGCTATGATTCTACTGTGAGCATTGAGAGAAGCTCGTTCACGGGTAATTTAGCATACCACGGCGCGGCTGTTTACGGTGATGTTAGTGAAGTGCTCGTGCGAGATTCTATCGTTAGGGGTAACGTGGCGAGTTACTCGGGTGGGGCGATGCATGGCTACTATTCGAGCGGAGAGTACACGAACTGTCTTTTTGCCGACAATTGGGCGCTTTACGGAGGGGTGTTGTTTAGCAGCCATGGCGATGTTGAATTGGTGAACTGTACTCTGAGTGCCAACACGGCCAGCATGCTTGGTTCGGCGATCTACAATCTGTCGGGCACGGGTCACATAGGGAATAGCATTATCTGGGGCAATAGTGTTCCCGACGGCATTTGCATTCAAAACTCTCAGACGGCCGGTGCGCTGGGGGTGCAGGCGAGCTTCAGCTGCATAGAGGGTGGGTACGCAGGAATAGCGAATATCCAGATTGACCCACTTTTCGTTGGCGGCGGTAGTTTTGAGCTGTTGGGAGGGTCACCGTGTATCGACAGGGGCGACAATTCGCAGGTGCCTGGGGATGTTGTGGAGGACCTGGCGGGTATGCCCCGGTTCATGGATGATCCGTTGACCTACGACTTCGGCGGTGGGCAACCGCCGATTGTGGACTTGGGGGCGTATGAGTATTGGGCCGACTGCAACGGTAACGGCGTGATAGACTCTGAGGACATTTCGGCAGGGACGAGTACGGACTACGATCTCAGTTTGGTTCCGGACGAGTGCGAGGACTGCAATAGTAACGGTATTGCGGACACGTGTGATGTGACGTGTGATGGCCATTGCCAGAACGCTCCCGGTGGTTGCGGTTTGCTGAATGACTGCAATGCCAATGGTCTGCCTGACGAGTGCGATGTGATTGCCGGAGGTGATTTCAGTGGGGACGGAGTTGTCTCCATTGCCGATTACGAGTTTTTTGCTGATTGTATGTCGAGTCCGGGAGCGGCTCCGACGCCTGCGAAGGCGGAGTGCGTGGACGCGTGTACGGCAGCATTCGACTACGACGACGATTCCGATGTGGATCTGGTGGACTTCGCCTCGTTTCAGTCGGACTTCGAGTAGTTCCGGGTTTTCTGGAGCGAGTTCTATCCGAGTGTAGCGGCTGAACGCCTGTTTTCTCCGGAAGATTCCGGAGGTTTAACGCTACGCTTGGCGTTACAGCGCTGCTGTCTGGGCTACATCAGTAGGAAGAACAGGATGAAGGCGAGGGTGACATCGAGCGCCCAGAAGGTGACACGTATTTCCTCCCAGCGGCGTTGATAGGGCATATCCGAATCGTTGGCGAAGACAGCGTTCATCAGTCTGGTTTGGCGTCGGGCAGAAGCGTAGATGAAGTAAGCTATAGCAAGAGTTCCGATCACAAGGACGACAGAGAGCGAAACTGGCCGGATGACGCGGACAAAAAGCGGACCTCGATTTTGCGCGGGCGGGAAGTTGCCGGCGACGTGGAGTGTCTGTTCGAGTACCCAGGTTCCTCTTCCGGTTTGGTTTGCTGTGTTCCTGACATCGCTATCTGCCATAGTCTCGACCCAGACCAGCCTGACCGGCTCGAACCAGTTAGCTCCATAGCGGAATGGTTCGAATTGCTCACCAAGAGTGAGGGCTAGGACTCCGACTATGGCGACAAGACAGATATTGCCGGTAATCTGAGCATCCACACGACTCCGATGGTAGAGGTGATCGAGCATCTTGTCTCGCATGGCGGTACTCCTACTCTTGCTAGAGCATTCCCTGTTCAAGTGTGGCGTCTGAAGCCCGGTTTCTCCGGTGGATTCTCATTGTTTGACGCTACGTTTGGACGAGCGACGCTCTAAGGTCTTTGTGGCCTAATTGCTCAGGAGGTGATTACGCGCGATGACCTGCGTGTCCATCAACCCTGAGTGACGTTTGCTATTAACCATCCTGTTTCTTGCGGCCGAGCTTTCGCATACTGATTATAGATTCCGTGTTCGAAACGGCCGTTGCCTGCCGCGCGGAATAGGCGGTTCCTGGTTGTTTGGCGAGCTTCTTGGGGGGCGATTGCGTTGCGTAGGCCACATGGCGCAGAGTCGCCTTCGTGTGGCTGTTTGAGGCTCTGCCCCAGTTTCTTCGAGGTCTTCGGTTCTTTCCGTGCCGTTGGCATGTGCAATAGGCGTCCGAGTTTGAGAACTCTTAGAGGAAACTTTGTGCCAGATCAACTAGTTCCTTCACGTGTGCCACGCTGGCGTTGAGCAGCGCCTGTTCGTCGTTGGTCAGTTCTATTTCGATGACAGCTTCGACCCCATTTCTGCCGAGCATGCAAGGGACACCGCAGAAGTAACCGCCGATGGCGTATTCTTCTCTGCAGTAGGCGGCGCAGGGGAGGATTCGTCTTTTGTCTTTGATTATGGCCTCGGCCATGTCGATCGACGCCGCGGCAGGTGCATAGTAGGCGCTGGTGCCCATTAGCTTAACGAGCTCTCCGCCCCCGGTCTTTGTTCGCTCGATTATGCTGTTGAGCCGGTCTTGGGGAATGAGCTGGGAGACGGGAATACCGGCGACAGAGGTATAGCGAGGAAGCGGGACCATATCGTCACCATGTCCGCCGAGGAGGAGTGCGGTGATGTCCTCGACGCTGCAATTGAGTTCCATGGCGATGAAGGTGCGGTAGCGGGCTGTATCCAGGCATCCCGCCTGTCCTACGACTCGGTTTGTCGGGAATCCGCTTTTCTTCCAGGCAGTGTACACCATGGCATCAAGAGGGTTGGAGACGACAATGAGAACGGAATTCGGAGCGACTTTTGCTATTTGTTCGCTGACGCTACCTACTATTTTGACATTAGTTTGGACCAAGTCGTCTCGGCTCATTCCCGGTTTGCGGGGTAATCCGGCAGTTATGATGACTACGTCGCTATCTTTGGCGTCCGCGAAATCGGAGGTGCCGGTGATATTGCAGTCGAATCGGCTGACGGGGCCGCACTGAGCGAGGTCGAGGGCTCTTCCTTTGGTGCGATCCCGGCATTCGGGGATATCCAGAAGGACGATGTTTCCTATTTCCTTGGCGGCCGCCCAGAAGGCGCAGCTTGCTCCCACGTTTCCTGCCCCGACGACAGTCACCTTCGCTCGTCTCATCGAATACCTCCTCCAATGAAAGTAGTGGCCCATGTACGAGTGAAGCAAGCCTTTTTAGAACGCAACGTCTGAACCATGGTTTTCCCAGGGGATCTCATTGTTCGATGCTGCGTTTGGATCAACAATGCTGCATTCGTTGATGCGGCATATGGGAGATCGTACCAAGTGACTGGCGCCAACATCAAGTTTCGATTCTGACTACAGCCGGGGCGAGTGTCGTTCTATTGGAGTTGGTTTCGGTAAAGAGGGAATTCTAGGTCGGCACCAATATCACTTAGCAGGAACTTGTGCTTGTACTGTTCATTGCCGGCTCGTTGTCGTGATGCTTCCTCTTGGTCGAAGCGGTTTAGCCAGTCTGGTGGCAGGATATTCAGTTGTACCGGTTGAAGTCGGCCAGAATCTCTTTTCGAGGCGTATTCGATGTTGATTTGGCGCAATTGGCGTTCAAACTCGCGGGCTATTGATCGGCAGGTGTCATGGCTGATGCTTGGGGACTTTTGGAGATGCAGTCGATAGAAGGGGCATTCATCCCATTGGGGTGCCAGGACGAAGTTTTGCGTTTTGAGGCCTAGAAGTTCGGTGACGCGATCGAAGGCGAGCACGATTTGTTGCTCAGTAAGTTTTTCGCCGGTGATGGAGGATGAATGGACTCCCTTGTGAAGGAATTCTATTAGTGGCGTCTGGTTATGGAAGCCAGTTACGCGGACGCGATCTCCGATGTCATAGCGGTAGAAGCCGGCGGAAGTAGTGATGAGTATGAAGTACTCGTGGTTCGTTTCGAGTTCATGGGCGCGGAGTACAGTGGGTTTTTCGCTTCCGTATTCGTTGCTGGGAATGAACTCATAGAAGTTGCTGCGGATATCCAGGACTCCGGAGGGTGTGCCGTCGGTGAGGGGGATTGACATTCGCCCTTCGCTGGCGAGCAATCCGATGTCTCTGACAGGCGTGTCTCCGAAGTACTCCGGGAAGTCGCGCAGATGCAAGCCCATTGTTCCACCTGTCCAGTTTGCTATGAATCCCAATCGCCAATAATCCTTGGGTAGCAATCTTCCGGTGGCAGATAGAAGGCGATCGAATTTCCTTGCCGTTGCAGGGTCGGGCTTTAGGCGGGAGAGGAGTTTCCTTCGTATGTTTTCGGCGACTGCCATCTGATGGTTGATCGACCCGTCGTGGATGTCCCGAATCATCTGCGTGGCGTGGCGGTCGGCGATTCGAGCCAGCTTCAAGTGAGTCGCGGGGTTGGCGGTGATCATGAAGCCGATGTCGGAGGCGATGCAGAAGCGCATGGCACAGTAATAGCGGGCGGTGGCATCGGTGATGTAGGCAACGTCGCGAGGTACGACATAATAGCGGCGGACCAGTCGTTTCTGAGTGGCAGCCATCAATCCAGTTATAGCTCCGCATGGAATACCACTATTGCTGTATTCCTCATCCATGGGGCTGGTGACTTGTGCTATGGGCCTCAGGAAGGCGTCGGGGTGATCGAGGAGGACTTTTATGCCGAAGATGTTCCAGCCTTGGCGGTATTCCTTGAGGAACGGAGAGGACACGGGAATATACTTGGGTTTATTGGTAGTTCCGCTCGTTTTGGCAAACATATGCACTTGTTGGCCGGGGCCGAACATTGCCTGCAAATTGCCAGATTTGACTTTTTCTATATACGGTTCCAGCGTTTCGTAATCAAGTATTGGTATATGGCGGGTGAAGTCATCGTAGGATCGTATGTGTTTGAAACCATAGTCCGTTCCGAAGTCGGTGGCGGTATTGCGGGTTATTTTCGCTGCGAGCGTTTTACTCTGGCAATCAACGATGTTTTCGGTGGCGCCTAAGAGACCAGCAAGCAAGCGACGGGTATGGAACGTAGCAACGCGCAGCAGTGCGCGGTCCAGGAGTGGATGGCGGCTGTTGCTCAGGTCGGTAGTGAGCTTACTCGCTGCAGGAGATGGGGCGGAGGTGTGTTGTTCATCTCCACTCTTCATGTGTACCGCTCCGGGATTGCTATAGGGCGCCGGTTGAGAATTTCTCTTATCTCTTCCAGTGCGATGATATAATCATGCGGATCATGTTGGGCAAGCATTTCGAGTGCCCAGGCCGACTGCAGCTGGAAGGGGCCGACGGCTTTCCGGGTGAGAGAGGTCAGGCAGCCTCCGGTGGCCAATCGTTCGCCCAGATCCCGAATGAGTGACCTGACGTAGGTTCCTCTTCCGCAAGCCATTTCGAATTCGATGTTGGGCCAGTCGTAGTTGATCAGGTGAGTCCAGTAGACAGTGACGGGCCTGGCTTTGAGGGTAGGGGTTTGGTTGTGCCTCACTAGTTTGTAGGAGGGCACGCCGCCGATTTTGATGGCGCTTATGGCTGGGGGGACCTGTTCGAAGGTTCCTTCGAAGGACTTCAGGCTGTCGAGTACTTGCTGCCTGTCCGGCGTGGCTGGCACGTTTACGGGTATGTGTGGCCGATCGCTATCGTAGCTTTCGCTAGTTACATCCAACCGGGCACCGGCTCGGTATACTTTGGGATGGTCCATGATGCTCTCGACGAGCTTGGTGGCCTTTCCCATGCATAGGACGAGGACGCCGTCGGCGCCGGGGTCGAGGGTTCCCGCGTGACCACTTTTTCTTATGCCGCAAAGCGATCGCACTTTGTACAGCGCTTTGGCTGAGGTCAATCCCGTTGGCTTGTTGAGGTTGATTATCCCGTCGATCACGGTCATTCCGTGTGGTCCTCCTGGCCGGGCTAGAGCAAGCTTTGTTCAAGTGTAGCGTCTAGTGCCTGCTCCTCCCTGGTATGTTTTCGGTGTTTGACGCTGCGCTTGGACTTGCAACGCTATGTAAGATCACATCCGTGGCAAGATGGCGCGCGTTGTACGGTCCAGTTCAACCTGGCGGAGCATCCGTCATGGAACAGTGAGGAGGGTACATTGGTGCGTTTGAGGGTGTCAATGGCGTGGATTGGACGGGTCGGCGTTGTCTTGCGGGCAGTGAGTGTGCCATCTATACTTGGCTCAGAGGTTCTGTGAGGTGGATGTATGCCAGTATATGAGTATAAGTGTGATAGCTGTGGCAGCGTGTTCAGCGAACTCACCTCGATCAGCCAAAGGGATGGCGGGCAGAAGTGCCCCAATTGTGAGTCGACAAAGGTGGAGCGGCTGCTAAGTGTGTTTTCCGCAAAGCAAGGGATGCAGTCGGCATCAGCACCGCCTACGTGTGGAGACTGCCAACAGAGGGGTGTGTGCCCCAACGCACAGTTCTGATCAAGCCGAATTCCGTCGAATACCCATAGGGAGTTGTCAGCCCCGATGACAGTGCGCCGAAATGAAGCATCATTGGCTCGGATTGCGATTGCCGGCTTCCTGAGTTGGATTGTGCCTGGTCTCGGTCACGTGTATGTCGGGGAGCGCAAGCGGGGGATCGTTCTCCTGGTGGTCGTGGCGCTGACTTTTTGGTTTGGTGTGGCGATTGGCGGCGTTCGCTCTACTGTTGAGCCCAAGCAGCGCAGGGCTTGGTTTATGGCTCAGGTTTGTGCCGGTAGTCATGCGTTGGTGGCTCTGGCTTGGGGCAGCAGTTGGCCTGAGGATTCGGCTGAGGGGATTGCGGGCTACAAGGAGTTGGATGTCGCGGTCATTTTCACGGGAGTTGCCGGTTTACTGAACATTCTGATTATTCTCGACGCGCTTGCTTCGTGTGATCCGGATTATGTCCGCGCGGAGCGGAAGCGGCCTCAGCGGGGGGAGGAGCCATCGTGATAGGAATGATGATAGGCTCGTTTACTACGCCGGTGACGCTGGAAGGCTGGCAGCGTCTTTTGCTGTTGGTTCCTTTGTGTTTGGCGATCAGTATTGTCTACAAGACGATCAGATGTGAGAGGCTTGCGGATGTTCCTGTGGCGTCTGCGCTGTTGTGCGTGACAATCGTTTGTGGGATGTGTGGCGTTGGTGTGGGGGTTTGGTTGCTTTATCTCATACTTGCGTGAGTTGCACGGCGTGGTTGGATTTGCGCAAGTTGGAAGAGACATAAAGAGAAATCGGTCGCTCAATGGTATTGGGCGACCGATTTCTCGTTTAGGCGTATGGTTGCGTGCGTTTCTACTCTATGACCTCGGATGCGCTGCGTCGTAGGTACTCTTCAAGCGACTGGAGGTCAGATGGGTGTAGACCTGCGTCGTGGATATTGACTGGTGTCCCAACAACTCCTGTACACCTCTCAGGTCGGCACCGTTATCGAGCATGTGTGTTGCGAAGCTGTGTCGCAGAGTGTGCGGGCTGATTGATGGATCAAGCCCAGCTTCTGCGAGGTATTTGTCCAGTTTTCGTCGGACGCTTCGGGTGCTAAGCCTCTTGCCGTGTTTGTTGACGAACAAAGCTTCCTGGTCGACGCCGACATTTCGTGGATCGTTGTCGCGCATATCCAGGTATCTGCGGACGGCACCGAGGGCAGTCGGACCAACGGGAGAGGTTCTTTGCTTCTTGCCTTTGCCACGCACACGGATGCACTGAGATGTGTCGTCAACATCGATGCGGTTGAGGTCGACCAGTTCGCTGACACGCATACCCGTGGAGTACAAGACTTCGAACATTGCCTTGTCGCGGGCACCGAGGATTGTCGTATCGTCGGGCGTGTTGAGCAGTTTGTTTATCTGGTCGATTTCCAGGAACTTGGGCAGCCGCTTTTCCTGCTTGGGCGTACGGATGGAAGTCAGGGGATTCGTTTCCACATAGCCGCGGCGCAAGCAGAACTTGTAGAAGCTGCGGAGCGTTGCCAGCTTGCGGGCAGTAGTGGACTTGGAATAGTCCTGTTTTCCCAAGTGCACGAGGAAGCGTCGTATGTCGTCAGCTTCAAGCTGCAGGAGCTTCTCGCGCAAGTCCGTGCCTTCGAGCACAGCGGTGGTAGTCTGCGGTGGACTGGCCGGCTGTCCCGTGGAGGAAGCGGCCATCTCTCCGGAGGCAGCATACTGTCCGGCGCCGTAACGGGCCGAGTCAGCTTCTGCCGTTGTGCCGGCGAGGAACTCGCAGAACTGCGCCAAGTCCGCTGAGTAGCATTTTGCCGTATGTGGCGAGAAATGCCGTTCGAACTTGAGGTAATTCAGAAATTCATCGATTAACGGATTCACTCTCATGATCGCTCACACATCGGCGAAAGACCACAACCAAACGTCCAAACAGGGTCAGTGTCTGGAGGCGTTTGACGCCCCTACTCACTTACTACTGGCGATCTGGTCGAGCTCCTTCTCAAGGCGACGCCCCATCTGGTAACTCAGAACGGCAGCATCAAACCAGTCGAAGTCGGAGTCGTGATCGGAAGCGAGCGAAGCAAACCGATCTATCACATCCGCTTCATGTCCGGTCGGGTATCTGAACACATATCTGTCGTCACCCTTGACCAGCGACAATTGCCTGATTTGTCTTGCGGTATCCATACCTTCCTGCCTACAGGGAGTTTTCCGCTTTCCTGCGGTTAACTCCGTTTTCCACTAATTCTCTTATCGTGGCATGACAGCAAAACCTTAGATAATGTTGCTGACTTGCCGTATATTTTTGCCACCCGAACGCACTATCATCAGCGTTTCGATGCTTGGCGAATATTTTCACCCTGGTGATGGTAGGTTCATGGGCGGCGTTAAAGACTCCAACTGCTTGTGCAAGCGGCTCGATGGTGGCCTCCAGGTCTTGAACCGCAGGCGCTGTTGCGCTGCGCGAGGCAAGCACTGGATCGAAGTCGGCCATCCCGGCGCCTTTGTATGAGCCGTACAACTGAGCGGCAATTCCCACCACTGGCGGTTCATAAGGGTCATACTCCGTTATAGAGAAAACCAGTATGGCGTCGGCTCCAAGCAATTTCTGTACTTCCAGAGCATGCTCTGGTGATTCGATCCTGCTGAGCCCTTGTCTTGCCAGTACGGCCAATACGCGGCTGACGGGCATGACGGAGAATCCGTCGACATGGCTCAATTCGCTTGCCATTATGTCGGCGACGGATTCCGGATCGAAGTCAGTTGAGCCGCTGAAATTCAATGCCGGTGCTACGGCAACCTGCATGCTTTCCAGCCAAGGATTCCTGATCCTAACCGTCGCTGCTTCTTTCTGTCCGCATCCTGAAAGCAATACGCCGAAGGCAAGGAGTATTGCCGGAGTTCGGTAAGGTATTTCAAGCATCGATCGGATCATCCTGATCCCCGTTTCACTCGCGTTTCCGACAGGTTTCAGGCGATGCGGTACCCATCCATGGATTACCCTGATTCCCGTCGTCGCAACAGCAGCAAGTTCGTGCCTCGAACGCTCTTGATATTGCCGCTGGCACACAGTTACATCGTCATCGTTGAGTGGTTGCTTAAGTTACTGTCTGTTGCCATGTTGCTGAGGCCAGCTAGCCGTCTGTGCTTTTGCCGGTTTCTGCTGTGCCGGCTCGGCAGAAGCTGTTACACCACTCGGTTCAACCTCTGAGCCCACCGGCATTAGAGACCAGACTGTTTCATGTCCCTCACGCGAACTAGTGAAGAACACGCGTCCATCCGGCGCCCAAACCGGGCCGAAGTTGGATGTATGGCCATCAGTCAGACGCAGCTTATTGCTGCCGTCAACGTTAACGATCCATATGTCTGATTTGCCGGATATTTCCCCGGTTGTCAGATCAGTTTCTGTTGTGGGAAGTACGGCTGCATAGGAGAGTTTCGTTCCTGTGCGATTCCAGCTTGGAGTGATCAGGGAGGCCTCGGAACTGGCGGCCACCTCAGTTGGATATCGTGGTTCATCGCCGACCAGTTCGAGCGTCCAGATGCTGAACCAGCGGCTGCCGCGTTCGCGCGCTCGTTGGTAGGCGATTGTGTTGCCCGCAGGTGACCATTCTGGGAAAAGCCCATAACCGATGAACTGCTTCTTGCCACCAGTTGAAGCATCTGCAACCCAGAGCTCCCATTGACCGTTTGTTGGCAGACTGCAGTAAACGAGCTTCGTTCCATCGGGAGACCAACTCGGGTGCACATCGTGTGCCAAGCTGGAGGTGATTTGCACCGGGCGTTGTCCGTCTAGGCCGATGATCCAGATGTCCCAGTTGCCCGTTCGGTTGCTGGCGAATGCCACTTTCGTCCGGTCCGGACTGTAAATCGGCTGTACATCCGCCGCCGGGTCCGATGTCAATTGCGTTACCGCGACTCCCTGCACTGCCTTGTAGTAGATGTCCGGGTTCTTGTTGTGTCGCGTGGATGCGAAGATCATCCATTTACCGTCGGGGCTGATATAAGTGTCGAAGTCGGCTCCCTCACCGGCAAAAGTGTGCTGTAGCAACGATGTTGCCGTTCGTGTGAAGTAGGGAACTTCCGGATTGTCCGGCAATTCACCAAAGAGACTGATTTGATCGTTGCGCGCTACAGCCAAGCGTGGACGGGGATCCGGTGTGGGGATCGGCTCCTCAGGAATCACCTCTAACTCAGCCTGCTGCTCTTCCACAGGTGCCGGCTCCTCAACGAATAGAGAGCAGCCACAAAGAGCTACAGATAAGACCGCGCATAAGGAAAAGACCAAGAGATCCGAACCGGGGTGAAGCAGCTTGATCCTATTCATAGCCTGGCAATCCTCGTCAGGTAAGTCACACATTCCAAGAACCGCGTCGTGCACATCCGCAAACCCGTTTCCGACTGCGCGAATGGCAGCTACGCACACTTGGATTCATCGGTTCGGCGAGACTCGTCAGCCAGTTACAGGGCTCATCATTGAGCTATGTAGTGTCTGACACGACGGAGCCGACAACTGTCCGATAACTTCCGGATTATCGTCAGGCGGGTAAGGCAGGCTTGATTCGTTCCTGTTCCTTGGGGTCAAAATGGATGGTGACCGTCGTCAGTGAGGGCGGGATGATTGAGGTGATCACTGGGTAGACGGACCCACAGGCGGTGAGGTTCATTCAGTGGCTGTTCGGCGGTGTAACATAATGTTTCATAATAGTTTATGTGCTGTAAGAGTTACACGTAAGGTAGACGGTGCACGAGCTGACCCAGTACGATCGCTGTGACAACAGCAATTGTGAGGATGAGCCAAATAGGCCAACGGTGCGGCTTGGCCGCCTGCTCGACGGCTCTGTAAAGGAGGGGGGGCTGCATCGCTGTCTCCTGCCCCAAGTCCCGGCACACCTTGGTGACTATGCGGCTTGCCTGCATCGGCGTAAGCTGCAGGGCCGCGGCGTACTGGATTATGCGTTTTCGTCGGCGGGCACTCAAACGACCATTGCGAGCTTCAGCTTTCACCATCTCTTCGAACAGCTCTCGACATTCGGCGGGCGTAAATCGCGCATTGGAGTGCAGAACGATACGTTCAGTCTGGCGCTTGTAGTCGTCCGAATCAACTAATCTCATTGCTTCTGTTCCCCTGCGACAACTCATACGATGATAGACATGCTTTTTCCGAGAAACAACGAGAGCTGATGCAGAGATTGGCAAAACGCAATGAATGTACTGCAGGCAGAGTTATTATTGGTCCTCGACCGAGCTTAATTTGAGCGTGGCATTCGGAGCCTAGAGCAGGCTCTATCCAAGTGCAGCTGCCGAACGCCTGTTTTCTCCGGTAGATTCCGGGTGTTTGACGCTACGCTTGGACTTGCAGCGCCATAGTTTTTTCCGGACGACAATGACAATTCGCGGCAAGGATCCATCGGAACTACTGCGGATCGCCAACGGACGGTTGTTGTTGGACGGGGGTTATGGAGTACTCGATGAGGTGATTACTGAAGTCGCGATGAGCAGGAGGGCAGTTGTCAGTGATGGTGTCTTGCGGTCTGTCTTGCAGTGTCAGTCTGCATTTGATTGTGTTCTCAGTTCCTTGACCACGTGCATAACGCCGCGGGTGAGAGTGCTCATGTCGATTAGAGGTTTGCGGTGCACATGGTCGCCTACGACGCCGGCTTCTATCATGTGCTGAGGAAGGCAGTAATCTGCTGATCCTGTGTGTACGAGGAATTTCAGTTCGGGATACAGGCGGTGGGCTTCTCTCATGAATCGGTCGCCATCCATGCCAGGTAGTCGAATATCCACGATTACGACATCGGCAGCGTACGCTTTCAGCACTTCCAGGGCTTCCTCTCCGCTGGAGGCTGATTGCGTTCGGAATCCTTCGTCGGCAAAGAATGTCTCTAGGCTGATACGCACGCGCTCGTCGTCGTCAAGTACAAGGACGCACAGTTCAGAGGTTTCCATTCCAGGCCCTTTCCAGCGAATTGCGCTTCGCCCAACGTGATGTGCATTCCGGCCACTTGCATGCTAAACAGCACAATCTCTGCAACTCATTGGCTTTTGTTTCAGCTTGCGCGGCGATCACCCAACAGGAAACGCGTGTTCAGGCTACTGCCATCTAACCGCTGTGGCAACGCAAAAACGTTGATCCACTGCGGGGCAGGCCGCAACTGAAGCTTTCTGTGATGCTCGGCAGCTCGGTTCAAGATCGCTGCAAGTCCAAGTGTGACGTCAGAACGGTCAATCTACCTGAGAAAAGCGGGCATCAGAGGCCACACTTGATCTACTTTCGCAACTTCTCCAAGCTGTCTGCTGCGGCCGCATAGGATCTTTCGAGGTCCACCAATCGTTGACGCTCCGCCTCGACAATCTCGGGCTTGGCGTTGGCAGTGAACTTCTCATTGCTCAGCTTACTTTTGACGCTGGACAGGCGGTTTTCTATTGAAGACAGCTCCTTCTCAATGCGCGCGCATTCCGCCTCGTCATCACTGATATTGTGCACAAAGATTTGGAGCGGGCCGACAACAGTAGTGCCGGCGTTCTTGGGACGTTCGGCTTCTGTGAGCAGAGCAAGTCGATCTACTCCCGCCATGGCTTTGATGACGTGCTGTTGCGGCTCGAGCAGGTTCAGTTGTTCCTGCTCAGCCTTGATATCAGCGGTGACTCGCTCCTTCGGTGGCACGGCGCACTTGTTTCGTAGATCACGTATTCCTCTGACTGCTTCCTGGACACGTTCGAATGAAGCCAGAATGGTTTCGTCGTCCAGTTGGGGCCAACCATCTGCCGGTGGATACGCGGCAAGCATCAGCATGTTGCTGGAGTCCAGTTCCGCTACGCCTGGCAGGCCACGCTGAGGTGTCAGCCTGTTGAGCTCTTCCCAAAGCCGCTCGGTAATGAATGGGGCAAAGGGGCTGAGTAGACGCAGAATCTGATCCAGGATGAAAGCCAAAATCTGCTTTGTATGGCCCGCAGCTTGTTCTCCGTACAGTCGCGGTTTGGTTAGCTCGATGTACCAGTCGCAGAAGGAGTCCCAGAAGAAGTCGCGGATCACCTTGATTGCTTGTGAGTAGTGGTACTGAGCCAAAGACGAGTTGCATTCCCGGATCGTGGCGGAAAGCTTGGAAAGTATCCATCTGTCCTCGGGCAGTAGAGTGGCGATTTCGATTTGTTCGTACCCAGTGTCTTGAAGGTTCATGAAGGCGAACCGGGCGCTGTTCCACAGTTTGTTGCAGAAGTTGCGACCGATCTCAAACTTCTCGGAAGTCTCCTTGGCTACCGGCAGCTCTGTTTTTATGGCATCCGAAGCCCACTGTGTTGCAAAGCGTTGCTTGCATTTTCCACAAGTAACGCGTGATACGTCGGCCGGCTGCTTGCCATTGGGAACAACCGATGTTTGGGGCGTCAGGTGCCCGCAGTGCGGACAGATGTAGTCTACCGGCATGCGCACATCTTGCGTGTCGGTCGCCATGTCAGCGATGGAGTAGCGGAGGGCATCGGCTCCGTAGACATGAACGACATCTACGGGGTCCACCCCATTACCCTTGCTCTTGCTCATTGTCTCCCCACGTCCATCAAGTATCTTCGCGTGGATGTAGACGTGGTCGAATGGTATCTCGCCCATGTTGTACAGGCCGGTTAGCACCATTCGAGCTACCCAGTTAGTGATGATGTCGCGAGAGGTGATCAGAACGCTGCCCGGGTAGTAATAGTCGAGATCGGCGGTTCTGTCCGGCCAACCCAGGGTACTGTAGGGCCAAAGGGCTGAACTGAACCAGGTGTCGAGGACATCTTCGTCCTGCTGCAGAGTGTGACCTGGTATCGCATCCGAGCGGAGATCCTCCTCTTGGGAGCATATCAACCATGTGCCCTGCTCTTCATCAAAGACTGTGTGGATGGTGGGGTTGTCCCCAAATGCAGCTTCGATGTCCTCGTTACTGCAGGTGTTACAGTACCATATGGGAATTCGGTGTCCCCACCAAAGCTGCCGGCTGATACACCAATCTCGTTTTTCCCCTAGCCAGTCGAGATACGTCTTGGCATATCTCTCGGGGAAGAATCTGACTCGGCCATCAGTAACAGCATCCATCGCTGCCTGTGCCAAGTTGCCCATCCGAACAAACCACTGGTCGGAGAGGTATGGTTCCACTGCAGTCTTGCTACGATCGCTGTGTCCTATCTCAGTTTCCTTCTCCTCTATTTCTATTAGCAGCCCACGGGCATCCATGTCGGCCACGACCTTCTTCCGCGTTTCCGGGAAGCTCAGCCCTTCGTATTCGCCACCGTTGGCGTTCGTCGTGCCGTCTGGGTTGAGTACGTTGGTCATTGGTAGATCGCAACGCTGCCCCACTTCATAGTCGTTGGGGTCGTGTGCCGGAGTGATTTTGACGCAACCGCTTCCCTTGAGAGGGTCGGCCCAGATGTCTGCTACAAGGGGAATCTCACGCTCCATAAGTGGCAAGATCAGGGTTCGCCCATCTTTGGCCATTTCACTTAGCTGTTTGAGCAGGGGAAGGTGGCTACTTCTCCTCTCCGCTATAGTCTCAATCTGGGTTTCTATCTCGGGGCGTTCCTTGGCCGATGCCTTCTCCAATCTCAACCTGAGTTCCTTCTCTGTGCGGTTGAGATCGCCTTCCGGGTCGGGGTGAACAGCTACTGCCGTATCGCCAAGCATCGTTTCCGGGCGAGTTGTGGCTATGGCCACGTGTGTGGGTTCACCCGGTTTGGGGTCTTTCACAGGGTAGTTGAAGTGCCAGAAGTATCCCTTGACGGTTTCGTGGTAGACCTCGTCGTCGGCAACTGCCGTCTGCAATTGCGTGTCCCAGTTAACCAGTCTTTTGCCACGGAATATCAGCCCCTGCTTGAAGAACTCGAAGAACGTGTGGCGGACGGCGCGAGCCAGCCCGTCATCCAGGGTGAATCGAGTACGGGACCAGTCGCATGAGCAGCCAATCAACTGCAACTGGGAGAGAATCCGCTTTTCGTACTGGTCCTTCCACTGCCAGATGCGACTTACCAGCTCATCGCGACCGAGTTCATGCCTGGTCTTGTTCTCGTTGCTGCGGATCCTCTTCTCCACAACGGCCTGAGTTGCGATGCCCGCGTGATCAGTGCCGGGCAACCAAAGAGTGTTGTGTCCTTGCATACGATGCCAGCGGATGAGGATGTCCTGAAGCGTGTTGTTCAGGGCGTGCCCGAGGTGCAGAGCTCCAGTCACATTGGGAGGCGGAATTACTATTGTGAACCGTTGAGCCCGCGGCCTTTCGTCCGGTTTGCTGGCGAAACAGCTGTTATCGAGCCATTTTTGGTATGTGGCGCCCTCAACAGTCTGAGGATTGTATGTTTTCTCCAGGTCCACGTGGTCTTGCATAGTCACACCCGCGTCGTTTCTATAGCATTGTAAGTCCAAGTGTAGCGTCAAGCCCGGAATCTTCCGGAGAAAACAGGCGTTCATCCGCTGCACTTGGATAGAGCTTGCTCTAAGCCCCTGTTATCTACTGAAACATAGTAGCGTAGCGTCTGCGAGCAGAATTGCCAAACAGAGTGGCTCCAGAGGATCAGTGCGTGGCGGGTGGTTCGTGGCCCTCTTCAGATTAGGTTTTTATTCGGAAAGCGAGGCCCCCTGGGGGGCTTGGCGGTGTGGTTTACACAGCTCTTCGGGATTTGTACTATGCCAACAGGAGGTCAGGAAAACACCCTGTTGCCACACTACTTCCGGAGAATCGAAGCATGAGCGAGCCCAATGCAGAGTTTGTGAGGTTCTACTGTCAATGTGAGACCAAACTTAAGGTCCCCAAGGCTGCTGCAGGCAAGCGCGTACAGTGCCCCAAGTGTGGGTTCAAGCTTGTTGTTCCTGCCTCATCTTCGACAGAACCACTTCGCGACGCTTCGCCGCAGCTGGAGCCGCCTTCGACGCTCGAAGACGGAGATGGCTTGCTCGACGACCTCATGTCGCTGGAGCAGGCCGCTGAGACTACTGGCCAGCGGTCTGTTGTAGAGTCGCAGAAACCATGCCCCAATTGTGGAGTGTCTCTGTCGCCGGAGGCAGCCATGTGCCTGGCCTGCGGGCGCGATCTGTCCGCTCAGAAAGAGGCAAAGAAGTCACCTAAGGCGGCTGCAGTCGCCGGAGGGTTGGCCAAGCGAGGGGGGCGGTTCGCCCTGGGCTGTACCCTTAGTGGCGCCGGTGCTCTGATAGGGGCGGTAGTGTGGACAGTTGTCTGCTTCGTTACTGGCTACGAGTTCTCCCTTATCGCCTGGGGTGTCGGGTTGTTGGCCGGCTACGGCATGGCTTTGGGCTACGGGAAGCAAAACGGCAAAGCTGGGATCGTAGCTACGCTAATGGCCGGTGGAGGTGTGCTGGCCGCGAAGATCATGATCTTCTCCTTCGTTCTCTATGCAGTCTTTACTGGGGATACTGACAATGTCGATTTCCAGAGGGAGTTTCTCAAAGTGAGTATGGTGGAGGAGAAGCTGGATGAGCAGGGCCTGTACTCAGATGACGAGCGAGATAGCAAGTGGGACGTATTCTACGAGGAGGCTACTGTCGAAGTAGAAGAGCTTTCTGATGAGGAGGTTCGCGACAAGTGTGCTGCAATGCAGGCTGAAGAAGCTGAATCTGCCTTGGCAGACCAGCGATTCCGCCTCGCGGACCATCGAGCTGAGCTCCGCGCAGACGGCATGGGTATGTTGCCTTATTCGAGCAAACGGGAGGAGTTGCGGGACGAGGAGATGGAGGCAGTCAGGCAATTATCTGCAGAGGACCTCGACGGGGCAATTGCCGAGCTGGAACACTGGGAGGAAAAGGGTCGCTGGTCTTCTCCCCAGTATGTTACGAACTTCCTCGTTTACGAGCGGGCAAGAGAGGAGATGCTGGCGGCCTACGAGGATACAGGAGAAGATGAGGAGGAATTCGACGAAGAGAAAGATGCGGCGGAGTGGAAGAAGCACTATGACAAGGCCATGTCGGAAGTAACCGAGCTGTCCCTGCAGGATCAGCTTTCAAAGGCGAAAGCGATGGAAGAGGAGAGACAGCGCGAACACGATCGCTTCCTTGCCGAACTTGAAGAACGGTTCGCAACTCAGGACGACGAAGATTCGTTTGACGATGAGGAAGGGATCGTTTCCTTGTTCTTCTCCAGTATGTTCGGGCCTTTTGATGCTATATGCATAATGCTGGCAATGTACAGTGCTTTCAAGCTAGGATTGGGTGAAGCATCATAGTGCGTGTGGGTGGGGCAGAGCAAACTTCGTTCATGTGCAGCGTCTGGCCCCGGTTTTCTCACAGGGCTTTTCATCTTTGACGCTACGATTACACGGGCAACGTGCTAATCGTGGTAGATGTGCAGCATGTCAAACGCCTCGGCGTAGATGCGCGGTTGCCTTTGCTCCCACACATGCGTATTGGGAAACACATACTTGTCCGCGCTTTCCCGGAGATCAATCTCGGCCACTATGGGTTCGGTTGTCTCACGCGATGTCTGCGCAATGACGTTGCCCGCCGGTCCAATCAGCGCGGCGGAATCTGTGTTTGCCGCTGCTATGAATACGCGGTTTTCAGCGGCTCGAGTACGCAGCAGTGACATGGGAACAGCGTCGCCAACAACGAAAATGATGGCGGCGCCGTCAAGTGCCATTGTTCGAGCGGGGACGAATGAGTTCATGTGAGCAGACTCGATACAGCCAAATGCTCCAAAGCTTTCGAGCATCAAACGCTCCACAAACGGATATCCAATTACATCTATCCCTAACGATCTTCCGTACATGTCAAGATCTTCAGCCACATCAGTTTGGTGCAAGCTCGTCGACACGATCTTGACACTTCGCTTGGCGAGCCGTTGGAATAAGTCGTCTCCATGTTCGTCTTCTTTCAGAGGCGATACGAGCTTGGAGGGGACAACTGCTATTTTGATTAAACCAAGATCCTCTTGGTTGGGTATTTCAGGGGAGCATGCAGAGAAGATCCGGCGCACCGCCCAGTCAGGCACGTTTTGTTTGGGCGGAGTCTTTGGGCGGATTTCGCTGATGAGAATGTCTGCCTTGTCGGGAGCAGCCTTTGACAGGACATTGCCCTTCGCGTCCACAATCTGACTCCAGCCGCAGTAACTGAGATCTTCGTTCTCTGATCCGAATTTGTTGGCAGCGATGAAAGGCACACCGCACTCCAGCGCTCTTGCCTCGATCATGAATTCAGCTTGAGCATTGGCATAATCTTCCGGTCTCGATGCGACGTTCACCCAGCACGTCGGAACGGCTATAATCTCGGCGCCCTGCTTGGTCAGGGAAGTAGCCGTCTCCGGTGCCCGTGCATCCGCACAGATAATCACTCCTATCTTCCCGATAGGTGTTTCGATGGGTTTGAGATGCTCGCCGCGAACGAAGCACCCGTTATCTTCTCCCCAGAGAAAGCACTTGCGATGACGCCCACACTCGCGTCCTGTGGAGTCAATAACAATGGCGGAGTTATGAATGTTGTTGCCGTCGTCCTCCACGAATCCGCAGACAACGGTGATGGCACACTTCTTGGCCCACCCGCAGAGCTGAGAGACGAACCCTTCACTGCTCAGCAGGTTCGCGGAGCGGTAGGCTTCGACACTGCCCAGATGATATGCCGGATAGGCACACTCAGGCAGGACGACGAGATTGGCACTTGCCCGAGAGGCTTCGGCGATGGCTTCTTCGATTAGACCAAGCGAATCCTTTGCCGACGCCATAGGTAAGCCCGGTAGTTGCGCTGCTGCGGCTCTGATGGTCTTGCTCATTGCCCAGTCCTTCTGCCTGCTGCTGAATTCATTGTTTCTTCGAAAGCCCTTTGCTGCGGGAGCCATCCTAGGGAGGTGAGTGTTACTTTTCAACTACTCCGGCCACACTTATAATGTAGTTTTGGATAAGTGATCCCGGCGCCTCTCCTGGCGAGACGTCTTTTCTTGAGCATTATGAGCCAATGAGCCGACGAGACCTATACGAAGTTCTTGGTGTTTCCCGCACCGCTACGCCTGAGGAAATCAAGCGCGCCTATCGTAAGCTTGCCAAGCAGCACCATCCCGATCAGAACCGGAACGATCCGTCCGCGGAGAAGCGTTTCAAGGACATTCAGCATGCCTATTCGATTCTCAAGGATAAGGACAAACGGAACCGCTACGATCAGTTTGGTGAGGTCGGAGTAGGAGACTTCCGAACGGGTTCAACCGGCGAGCGCGTTTACTCCTGGGGCGGAGGCGGGCAGCAAATAAACGCGGAGGATCTCGAGGATCTGTTCCGTGGCATCGGGGGCGGTGGAGGCAGCATCTTTGAGCAGTTCTTCGGGGGAAAACGACGGGCAGCGCGAGCCGATCGCCCCGGACCGGTTAGGGGAAAGGATGTGCATCGCACGATTAATCTAGCCTTTGAGGATGCCATCCGCGGAACGTCGGTGGAGATCGATGTGGGAGACCAGGTTGGCCGGGGTGGTCGGCGGGAGACGTTGAAGGTTAAGATTCCCGCGGGAATTGGCGAGGGGCAACAGATCCGCCTGCGTGGCAAGGGGGCGTCGGGAATCAACGGCGGACCTGCCGGTGACTTGCTTCTAACCTGCAACGTTCGCCCTCACCGCGTCTTTCGCCGGACAGGGCGGGATTTGTACGTGGACCTGCCCGTGACCTTTCCGGAGGCTGCTCTGGGGGCCAAAGTCGACGTGCCGACGCTTGACGGTGCGGTCACCATGACCATAGCTGCCGGCACAGCCGGAGGTAGCAAACTGCGGTTGAAGGGACGCGGAATTCCTGGCAAGGGTACGACACCCAATGGTGATCTGTATGTGGTTATTCGCATCGTTGTTCCGCAGGCCTTAAATGCAGAGCACGCGGAGATGGTGCGCAGTCTGCAAGAGATATATGCGAAGGATGTGCGAGCCGATCTTACCGGCGGCTAGCAACATAATAACTAATGGCTACTTCTCGGGCGATATGTGTGTATTGTGGTTTTGCCAATGTGATCGCGTTGGTCATCGGGCAGGCGGCGTCGCCGCCAAGGACTGCGGTGGAATCGGCTCATGGGGCGATCATGTTGCTTTGGATTGCCATCGTGCTCATCTTCGTAGTGCTTGGGGGATTGTCAATACTGCGAATGCTTCGGCGAGCCCGCGAACGCCACTTGCGCAAGCGGCAGGAACCGACTGACGCTACCGATGTATGGCAGATGCACAAGCTCCCCGGGGATACTGATGCTGATTCCGATTGCCAAAGTGGTTCCTGATTGCGACGTCGAGAAGACACAGCGATGTTGGCACCGTTTGTAGGCAGCGAATCCTCCAAGGAGATGAATTCGTACAATACGCGGTCGAGGATCACCATGGACTGTACAGGCGCAGTTGCTCTCATTACCGGCGCATCCCAACGAGTGGGCAAGGCTATTGCCGAGGAACTTGCCCGAGCAGGGTGTTCGGTGGCCATCCACTTCAACCAATCAGAACGTTCCGCTCGGGATCTTGCTGAGTCGATAATCGCTGCGGGCGGTAAGGCCATTACTTTGCAGGGAGACTTGGCCGGCCAAGCGGTTCCGAGCAGATTGGTGCACGCTGTTCAAGATTCGCTTGGTGGGCTGGACATACTTGTTAATAACGCATCCGTTTTCAAGGCTGACAGCGATGCAGGTTATGAAGTCCCTCATTGGGAATATACGTTCAGAGTGAATACGTTTGCGCCGGCTGCCCTGATTGATGCCAGCGCAAAGCTGTTGCGGGAAGGCCGTGGTGGCAAAGTGATAAACCTCTGCGACATTGCCGCCGAACGTCCGTGGCGATCATACGGCGCTTATTGCGCATCAAAGGCGGCGTTGGTGAATATCACCAAGCTGATGGCCAGAAGGCTGGCTCCGCAAGTGCAAGTCAACGGCGTTGCACCCGGCATAATTGTTTTCCCGGAGGAGTTCGACGAGGCGTCGCGCCAAAAGCTCATATCTCGGGTTCCCCTGAAGCGGACTGGAACTCCTCTGGAAATCGCCCAGACGGTGCGGTTTCTTGTTGAGCACGGCGACTACATTACAGGACAAATCGTCTATGCCGATGGTGGCCGCAGCATCGTGTGAGGCATGACGACTGCCATTTGCCGCGGTGCTCGGCGGCTGATACCATTGCCAACCATGCATGAGCGAAAGCCATGTTGAGTTGTGGCAGTCCGAGCGCCATGCGAAACGCCCTCGGTCGAGCCTCGCGGGACAGCGTGTGAGTATCGTCACGCTTTGGGGGCGTAGCTGGTCGGTTTTACCGAGCTTGCCCTGTGCAGCTAATTGGGTTTGTTTTTGAGAAATGTTGAGGGCAGGCTATGTCCACTGAGGATTCGCTGGTTCAACAGCGTCGCGTTAAGTTGGGTAAACTTCGTGAATTGGGTGTCGACCCTTTCGGTGGCCGGTTTGGCGATTGCAGGTCAGTGGCTGATGTGAGAGCTGTTGCGGACCGTCTCAACCTGGCTGATGGGGAGCACGATCAGAGCCAGCAGGTCAGGCTTGCGGGACGAATTGTTCTGCAGCGGGTAATGGGCAACCTCGCGTTTGTAACTTTGCGCGATGGGACAGCGGATATTCAGCTGGGCTTCTCGAAGCGCGAGGTTAAGGAATACTGGCCTGTGGTGAAGGCGTTGGACCTGGGAGATATCATTGGCGTTGACGGTTGGTTGGGCAAGACCAAGACAGGTGAGATCACTGTCTGGGCGACCAGCTTAAAGCTCTTGTGCAAGGCTTTGCACCCGCCGCCGGAGAAGTGGCACGGTCTTACTGATGTGGAGTTGCGCTATCGCCATCGCTACGTCGATCTGTTCAGCAACCCGGCAGTCAGGAATGTCTTTAAGGCTCGCAGCTTGATCCTGCAGGCTGTTCGTGAGTATCTCGTGAAGCACGGTTATTTGGAGGTTGAGACTCCGGTGCTTCAGCCCATCTACGGCGGCGCGGCCGCCCGGCCCTTCACGACGCACCACAACACCCTGGACATCGAGTTGTTTCTGAGAATCAGCCCCGAACTGTATCTCAAAAGACTTCTGGTGGGAGGATTGGATCGGGTTTTCGAGTTTTCCAGAAACTTCCGCAACGAGGGGATAAGCACACAGCATAATCCGGAGTTTACTCTGCTTGAGCTTTACGAAGCTTACGCCGACTATGAGGTGATGATGGAACGCGTAGAGGGTATGACCTCTGCGGCGATCGAGGCATTGGATGGGAATTACAGGAGAGAGTTCAGGGGCGTAGAGCTGGACTTCGCATTGCCTTGGTCACGAAGGAAATACGCTGACTTGCTGAGCGAATACGCTGGCGTAAACATGCGCGATATTGCCGCCGTGCGATCCAAGGCGCGAGAGCTGGGCATCAACGATGCGGGCAAGGACGACGCGATCGTCGTCAATGATCTTTTCGAAGAGACGGTTGAGCCGAAGCTGGTGCAACCGACTTTTGTATACGATTATCCTGCGGAAATCTGTCCCCTGACACGCCGTCATCCGGAGGATGAGTCCATCGCGCTGAGGTTTGAGGCGTTTGTGGCGGGGATGGAATTGGGCAATGCATATACGGAACTAAACGACCCAGACTTGCAGCGGGCGAACTTCGAACGCCAGCTGGCGGGCGAAGACGAGACCATGGCAGTGATGGACGAGGACTTCCTGCTGGCGTTACAGTACGGCATGCCGCCGGCAGGGGGACTGGGCGTGGGATTGGATCGGCTGGTGATGTTGCTTACCGGAAGCGATAGTATCCGAGACGTAATCCTCTTTCCCTTGCAGCGTCCGGCATCCGGCCGTGATCGAGATGAGGGTATGATCAGCGCCGGCGAGGATACTGGAGGGCCGGGTGCCGATGTATAAGCTTTTTCTTACATGCCGGTATTTGCTGCGGAAGAAGATTGCTTTTTTCGCGATCTTGAGCGTCTGGCTTTGCGTGGCAATGGTGTTGATAGTTTTCAGCGTCATGGACGGCTTTCTGGAAAACATCAAGCAGCATTCTCGCGGCGTGTTGAGTGATATTGTCTTAGATAACGAAACGCTTCAGGGCTTCCCCTATTATGACGAGTTTCGCGATCACTTGATGAAGGCTATGCCCGGTACGGTCGAGTTGGTGACACCGGTTATTTATAATTACGGCATATTGCGGGTTAGCGATACGAATTTTACCAAACCTGTTCGCGTTGTGGCCGTCAAGCTGGATGATTATTGTCGGATAAACGATTTCTACGGCAGCCTCTATTATGAGAAGTATTACCCCGGTACGACATCACTGGGACCTGGGAGGCTGCCCTATGCAGGAATGACGGCAGACGAGAAGTTCGTGCTGCCTGAAGATTACGAGCTTGCTTTCAGAAAGTACTTGGCAGAGCATGGACCTGACGCCACGCTGAAGCCAACAACTTCATCGCCGCACGGCGTCGGCAGATTCGAGCAGCTTTTCGGTGAACCGGGTTACGAAGGGTCGGAATTGCCAGGAGTGATTATCGGGACCGATCTCGTGTATCGCCGCAAACCTGACGGCAGCTACGATCGCGTCCTCAATCGCGGCTGTGAAATGATACTCACTATTCTGCCCTTGACCATACGCGGCGGCATTGGAGAAGACCCCATACCTGTGGCGCTGCGCCACGTTGACGATTCCCGAACGCGCGTCTACGAAATCGACAGCATGTGTGTATACACCGATTTCGCCGAGACTCAGAGGCTGTTGAGTATGGGGATGGTCGAGCGCACCGATGGAACTTTTGCCAAACCTCGTACTTCACAGTTGCTAGTTCGCTTGAAGGCTGGCCACGACGAGAATGAGGCTCGGGCGAGGGTGGAAGACGAATGGAATCGCTTTGCCCTGCAGTTGGCGTTCGGCATCGATGCCAAAGGCTACGAAGCTTTGAGCGATCAGGAAAGAACTGGGTTGCTGATGCACCTGCGCAGGGGAATGGCCGAGAAGCTCGAGTTCGAAGAGGCGATTCTGCTGGGTGGCGTGGCCGTGGAAACTTGGCAGGAAAGGCAGAGACACTTCATTGATGCGGTAGAGAAGGAGAAAGTGCTGGTCACTTTGCTCTTCGTGATTATCAGTGTTGTGGCTGTTGTCCTGATCGGTGTGATCTTCCACATGATTGTCCTGCAGAAGACAAGAGATATCGGGATAATCAAGAGCCTTGGGGCAACGAGGGAGGGCGTAGCCGGCGTGTTCCTCATGTATGGAGCTGCTGTCGGTATCATCGGCGGTATACTCGGCGTCGTCAGCGGCATGATTTTCGTCAGTCACATCAACGAAATCCAGGACATGTTGGCCCAACTCAATCCCCGTTTGCGAGTGTGGAGTCCAGATGTATATACGTTTGATCGAATTCCCAACGAAGTTGACAATCTGGTTGCTCTTGTTGTGTTTCTCATGGCGGTCGTAACCTCCACTCTTGGTTCCCTCGTTCCGGCGCTCAAGGCGGCGCTTGTTTGGCCAGTCGAGGCTCTGCGATACGAGTAGTGACGATGACAAAAACCTTCCTTCAGGCTCGAGGTATTCACAAATCCTATCAAATGGGCAAGGTTCCTCTGCATGTTTTGCGGGGCGTGGACATTGAAGTACGTGAGGGAGAAATACTTGCGATTACCGGTGCCAGCGGCTGTGGCAAAAGCACTCTCTTACACATACTCGGTGCGCTGGATATGCCTGACAAGGGCTCAGTGGTGTTGGAGGGCCGAAGCGTTTTCGCTTTGAAGGCCGGCAGTCGAGACCGGCTGCGCAACCGGGATGTAGGGTTTGTATTCCAGTTCTATCACCTTCTGCCGGAACTGAATGTGCTCGAAAACGTGTTGATGCCGCGGATGGTGGGCACCTCCATTCTTGCATGGCGCAGTGAGAAACGACGATGCCGAGCTGAAGCGGAGGCGATTCTCGAAACTGTCGGTTTGAAGGACCGCATGTGGCACGCGTCCAATGAACTGTCCGGAGGCGAGAGGCAAAGGGTGGCAATTGCCCGCGCATTGATCAATAAACCGCGTTTCTTGTTTGCGGATGAGCCGACTGGCAACTTGGACGCTAAAATGGGGATGGAGATACTTGAAGTGCTGCGTGGGTTGAACAAGGCTGGACAAACGATTGTCATGGTCACTCACGATCCGGGAATTGCCGAGGCAGCCGACCGTTGTGTCAGCTTGGTTGATGGCAGGATAGAGAGGAACTCCTAGCGGCACTTCGTCGATCCATGAGTACTACCGGAGAGCGGATCGGCACGGTTGCAGGTTCGCATGCGGGGCGCGTTCTGCCGACAGATGAGGCATGCTGGGCGGAATGATCGCGAAGATTCAGGACATGCCCGGGACTTGAGGAGGTTGCGATGACCAAGGGAACGTTGGTCAAGGCTGATCTTGATTGGGGGAACCTCGGCTTTGGCTACCGGAAAACAGACGTCAATGTTCGATATACCTGGCGCAACGGTCAGTGGGACGATGGGGTGGTTACTTCCGACGAGACGATTCCCGTACACATTGCGGCTACCTGCCTTCACTATGGGCAGCAGTGCTTCGAAGGCCTCAAGGTTTTTGAAACCAAGAATGGAGATGCCGTCGTCTTTCGCATCGACGACAACGCTGATCGAATGCAACGGTCATGCGAGAAAATCCTGATGGCTCCGGTTCCCAAGGACTTGTTTGTGCAGGCCGTGTTCCGATTGGTTAATGCTAATCGAAGGTTCATTCCTCCATACGGCTCCGGGGCATCGCTCTATGTCCGGCCATTGGTGATTGGCAGTGGACCTGAGGTAGGCGTGAAACCTGCGAGCGAGTACACCTTCATGCTCTTTGCTACGCCGGTCGGACCGTATTTCAAGGCCGGTTTCAAACCTGTAGATATGATTGTTGAAGAGACTGTGGACAGAGCTGCTCCCATGGGGGTCGGTGACGTCAAGGTCGGGGGCAACTACGCGGCAAGTCTTCGTGCTGGAGCAAAAGCCAAGAAGGCCGGTTTCGCCGACGTCGTGTACCTGGACTCCAAGACACGCAAGTATATAGATGAGTCCGGCCCGGCCAACTTCTTTGCTTTTACCAAGGAAGGGCAGTATGTGACCCCGGAGAGCTCCACGATTCTCGCCTCAATCACCAACATGTCTCTGGTGACGCTTGCGGAAGAATTGGGCTATCGCCCACAGCGAAGACCGGTGGCAGTAGAGGAGATCTTTGATTTCAAGGAGGCTGGCTGCTGCGGCACGGCTGCAGTCATAACACCAATCGGATCGATTACGTTCCGCGATCGGAAGGTAGTCTACAGCTCCGATGGTGAGGCAGGCCCCTGTTGCACTGCCCTTTACCAACGGCTGACGGCCATTCAGGTTGGCGATGAGTCCGACAAATACGGTTGGGTACGCGTAATACCTATGGACTGAATGTCCCTACCTAAGCGTGCATGCGCGGGAGACGCACAGCTTGTCTCGGGGTATGCCTGACTACTTAAGAGAAATGCGCAGGTTGGCCGGGGACGTATCGCGGATACCTCCCCGGCCACTTGTCGGCAGACCGGTTGATTGCCGGGCTGCGGTTTTTGTCCTACTGGTGGAGCGACAGGATCCTTCTCTATTAATGATTAAGCGGGCGGATCGCGGTGACCCATGGTCCGGTCAGATCGCCTTTCCTGGCGGGCGAGAAGAGGCTGGTGACGACAATCTTAGACATACCGCATTTCGCGAGTTGTTTGAGGAAATGGGAATAGCCGCAGAGGATATCGTTGAGTTGGCGTCTGCGGGCTTCTTTAGAACACACCTTTTGCCTGTAGACCTTCAGGCATTTATCGGTCTTTGGAGAGTGCGATCGCCGCTGGCTGTTGATCCTCGCGAGGTGGCCAGCACACATGAACTATCTCTCTGTGAACTGTGGATAGAGCACATCGATAGTGGATATGCCGGTCATTCAGCCATCGAACTGGGAGACACTTTGGTCTATCACATGGGGGCGGAAAGAATATGGGGCGTGACGGCTCGCATCATTCACTACCTTCTGGAACATCTCATAAACCTGACCGGTGAAACGTCGTAAGATATCACACGTTTGATTCCAGATTTCCTGCCGGCCACAGCAGGGCATCGCTGAATCCACTGAATCCGGATGCCGATATGCGCAGAGCCGGACAGGGTGTGCGCATGAGCAAGTGGATGATGGCTGGCTATGTATTGGCGGGGCTGATCGGAGCGACAGTGTTTCTCAAGCTCGTCGCTCAGGAGATCGCACTCGGTTTGCGCGCTATTGAGGTGCAGCTGGAGATCGAGAAAGAGCGGAAGGCGAAGGAGGCCAAGGCACGGGAGGAAGAGGAGGAGGGCGAAATGACGGAGGCGGTTACGCTCAGTAGTGCCGGATAGTCGTGTTCCGCACCTGAGGCGGCCTGGCGAATCTCCCTTGAGCATGTACGAGTCGACGCGTTGGAAGCGCCGTGATCTGCGGTTCACCGGCAATGTTGTTGACTTGCCTCCTGGGCGAGCCTAGATTGCAGGCAGGATTGTCGGTTGGATCAGACGGTCTATTGGGATGAGGTGAAAATGGCTGGTCAGACATCGAGATTGGGTAAGACGAAAGCGGCGTGCACGGCAGTTGGTGTTCTGATTATGCTGGTCGGCGTCGTGTTAGCCGTAATTGGTATACTCCCCAAGCAGGCAGGTGCACAGTCATGGTCGGTTATTGGTGGATGCGTACTTGTCCTTGTAGGCCTGATAACGACTGTTGCGTCAGCTTTGTGGGTCAAGATCGAGTCTAATACTTTCCGCATGTATGGCCAGTTGCGCGACATGCACGACCTCATTAATAAGCAGACAACGCTTCTTGCCAGGATTGCTGACAATAGTGCCATTTCCGACGCGGCCAAGACACTGGCCAATAGGGAGCAGGAATGCGAAGCGCTGAGGGCGGCCATTCGGGGCGATGTGCGGACGGAGCAGTGGGACGCCGCCTTGGCTTTGGTTGATGAGATGGAATCGCGGTTTGGCTATGCCGTTGAGGCGAAGAGCCTGAGGAGCGAGATCAACGAGGCCCGCGTTGATACTATGCGCCAGAAGCTGAATCAGGCGTCAACAATGATCACCGACCTGCTGAAATCATCACAGTGGGATAAGGCATTGGGAGAAATCGAACGATTGCACCACGCATTGCCCGACGAGCCGAGTGTGGCGGAATTACGATCGCTGTACGATTCGGAACGACAGGCACGCAAAGTGGAACTGATGGATGCGTGGAAGAAGGCGGCAAGTCGTAACGACATTGACGGGGCGATCAGCGTACTCAGCCAGTTAGATCCCTTGCTCACACGGGAAGAAGCTCGCTCGCTTGAACAATCCGCCAGAGAGGTGTTCAAGGAGAAACTGTTGCAGTTGGGAGCTCAGTTCCAATTCGCCGTGAGTGAAAAGCGATGGCACGACGCTCTGGAAGTCGGTGTACAAATCATGGAGGAATTCCCAAACTCTCGCATGTCGCAGGAAGTCAGTGATGCGATGGATGGTTTGCGCAAGAGAGCCGGCTTGCTTGGCGATGTCGAGGCAACAAGCTTGGGCCGATCGTAATCTCCTGCCGACCTTGCCCGTCCGGTTGCTAGTCCACCTCAGTATCTCAAAGCACGTATTATAGGACCCAACGGCGGAACCGCGCCCCATCCCCCATTCCCGTTGCAGTTCAATCGCGCAGGTTCCGATATTCCAGGCAAACTGGGACGACAGCAGGGGTGCAGCCCTTGCCCGCCAGTCTGCGCACACGCGCGGCGCAGATGAGTCGAGAAAGTCGGTCGGAGAGCCACTGGATGGATGCCTCGGGTATACTACCTATTCCTGCCAAGAAGCAGCCGGAAGAAGGCGCACAGTTTCACCGTGGTATTGCCAGCCTCCAGCTCAAGTTCACATTGTTGGTCGTCGGTCTGGCCCTGGGCGTGGGCGGAGTAGTGGGCACGCTGACAGTCGATTTTGCATCACGGCTTGTAAACCGCGTGCACAACGATCAGTGCAGAGAGACAGGGGGGCTACTCGCCGATCGGGCTGCTGCTGCATACGCAGCCAGAGGCAGCGCCCTTGATGATCTTGCACACGAGGTTGTCAAGCTGGAGTCCATTCTCTTTGTGGCTTTCCTCGATGTCGACGGTCAGTTGCTGGCTGTTGAACAGGGTCGCAAACACGTTCATCAGTTGCGCGCCATTGGCGGTGTTACGCCAGCAGAAACCATCGGGACTCCTCTGTTAGTTAAGGGCAGCGGAGGGGACCAGAGCTCGTACCTTGATGTGACCTATCCCGTTACTGCGGATGTCGCAGAGAACAAGGGGGCCGACCTTCTTGGGTATATCAGGTTGGGCTTCTCCTTGGACCAGACCTTTGCAGAGGTGAGCGCCAGTTTCGAGCTTCTGACCGGTATTGGAATAGCCGTCGTAGGGCTTACGGTGATATTGGGATTTCTTGTAGTACAGCATATGGTTGGACCGCTGTGCGAGTTGTCGACCATTATGTCCAGATTTGCCGATGGCGATCTGCATGCTCGCTGCAATATAAAGCGCAAAGACGAGATCGGTGAACTCGCTGCAGTGTACAACCTGATGGCTCAACGGTTGGAGCACAAACACGAAGAGATTTCCGAACTCAATGCCGAGCTTGAATCGCGCGTGCAGCGGCGCACTCGGCAACTGCACGAATTGGCATCACGCGATCCCCTGACGAAGTTGTATAACCGCCGCCACTTCAACGAAGTTCTGGAACGAAGCTTCGCCGAGGCGAAACGCTATGGGACCGAACTCGCTTGCATGATGATTGACTTGGATGACTTCAAGGCGATCAATGACCGATTCGGACACCAAGCTGGCGATGATGTTCTTGTGCTGACGGCCATGACCGTATCCACTGAATTGCGGACCTCCGATGTGGCTGCTCGCTACGGTGGCGATGAGTTCATCATACTCCTGCCGCAGACAGCAGCAGAGCAAGCTCGAAGAATGGCTGAGCGCCTTACGCACAAGTTTAACCAGGTAGTAGCCGAGCAATTCCCGGCGTGTCACGCCAAAGTAAGCGTGGGAGTGGCCTGTATGGTGGATGTGACCACGGAGGACCCCGAAGATCTCATCCGTGTGGCCGACAAGGCTCTTTATGATGCCAAGAAACGTGGCAAGAACACCATTGTGACTCGCGAAGTGTCTGCTTGAACATCCATTGTAACGCTGTAAGTCCAAGCATAGCGTCACACCGCCGGTATCTACCGGAGAAAACAGGCGTTCAGCCGCTACATTTGGATAGAGCTTGCTCTAGCTACTCCGGACATATTCTCCCTATTCACCCGAATACAACCCTGTGTGGCGCCCGCTCTATAATGGGGGCGGCTTTGTAATCGCCGAGTTTCCGATTATGGGATAGACTTGCTATGGATTTGCCCGTGAACGAGTGTTTAAGGGCTAGTCCGGAGTCTCTTTTGGGTGTGGTGTGATGTTTGCAGCGATTGGACAATATGTTGGTGGAAGATTATTCACTGCAATCGTGGTGCTGGCCACGGCTGGCGCAGGCTTCTGGTTCTGGCAGCACCCGGAGCAACTTCAGGATATTTGGCAGGTTCTGAAACGCGTGCTCGTTTGGCTGGGCTTGGTGCTGGCCCTGCCATGGGCTGGTTTTTTCGTTACAGGGTGGGTCGTGAAGAAGGAAAGCAATGTTGCCGCTGGTGCACTGCTATTGGGATTGCTGGCGGTGGACGCTCTGTTTGCTCTATACTTGTCTGACTGGGGATTCGAAGGGGCACTGTCCTGGATGGTCGTCATTCTTGGCCTGCTGTCTGCAGGCATTTATAATTACCTCGTATGTGATTTCCAGGCGGCCCGTTTCGACGACAGTCTGTGATTCAGACATTGTGATTGTGCGGATTTGATCATGATTGAGCCCAAGCAAGGCGATCGAATAGGAAACTACATACTGGACGAACACGTGGGCAGTGGAAGTTTCGCCCAGGTGTGGCGAGCCAAGCATCATGTGCTCGACGAAGTAGTTGCGATCAAGATTCTCACCGATGATCAGTATGTTCGCAATTTCCGGCATGAAGGTGTGGCTGTGCACGGTTTGCGCCATCCCAATATCGTGCGAGCGATCGATATGGATCCCTACGCCGATATGCCGTACATGATAATGGAGTACGTCGAAGGGCTGTCCCTTCGCCAGGTGATTGAAGCGAATAGTGACGGGTTGCCTGTAGAGGTGTGCATTCGAATACTGAAAGGCGTTTTGTCTGCTCTCCAGGCTGCTGCCGATGCTGGAATAGTACACAGGGACGTCAAACCGGCGAATATCCTGCTGCGGATGCCCCACGGCGACGTATCGCGTGTTCGAGAAGGAGACGTCAAGCTGACCGATTTCGGATTGGGCAAGACCACGGGTGTCACCAACGTGTCATTGATGCAATCTGGAAGCATCGATCAGAAGGAGGGGATAGTTGGCACTCTTGTTTATATGTCACCGGAACAGCGATCCGGATGCGATCTGGATGGACGCAGTGATATTTACAGCTGCGCAGTTGTGTTATTCGAGATGCTGACCGGATCGCGTCCGGCTGGAAGTGATACTCCGAGTATGATAAGGTCGGATTGTCCGACTTTCTTGGACGAGGTCTTCCGCTGTAGCTACACCAGGCTGGAAAGAAGGTATTCGTCAGCCGCGGAAATGCAAGCGGCAATCGAGCAGGGGATGAGTGCTGTCTCATCGCCCGGACTTGGCGTTGCTGCCAGACAGATGAAGGTCGCTTTGGAGAAACCCAAGCAGATCCCACCGCGCAGACTTCACTCGGCCGGCAATGTGTGCCCCAAGTGCAATGAGCCTGTGGGCAAGGATGATAACTTCTGCATTCACTGTAGCCATCAACTCGTGGATACCGTGCCGCGATGTCCTGGCTGTGAGGCTTTTGTCGGGCGATCGGACAAGTATTGTATCTTCTGTGGGTCTCGTCTGGAGTTGTCGGCATGATTGCGCAGCAAGGAACTGCCGTAGCAGGAACGCTTGTCTGCTCATTTGGAGTTGTGCCTATAGCCATTGTTGCGCTCTTTGGTGGTGTGGCCTGTGTGGCAATCCTGCTCTGGACGGCGTGGTTGTTTGTGGGCGTAGCTAATCGAGGAATTGCCGGGCTGCAGAGTATGTTTGCACCCGTGCGCAAAAGCGATGGCAAACGTCGCTGCCCATACAGTACTTGCAGGGCTGTGAATGTGAAGGAAGCGAAATACTGTCGGCTGTGCGGTCGGCGGTTGGATTGACGGATATGTTGGATCAGCTATCTGATGTTCAGCGATGAGTGAACGGTAATGGCCAAAGTTACTGCAGAGGCGGCCGAAGCTTTGAGTAGGGAAAACGGTTTCCTGTCGGGCGTCCGCGCCAACATCGAAGGCCTCAAGGGAAGTTACCTTCGCGGGTCAGTATGGGAGACTGGTGCGGAAGATGACAGCGATTCTCTGCGGGCAATGATGGCCTCCAAACGGATGTATGACCGAGATATGCTGGCCCAGATGCCGCACAATCGACGAGTGACGGTTAAGGGGTTTGAACGAAGCTGGTTCTTCTGGCGAAAGCAGACAGGTGTCGCAATTGCATCTGTGATTTCGCCGCTGGATGAGCTTCTGGATGGCAGTGATGCAGAGCCTATTGGTATAAACCAATTGACGGAGCACCTGCGAAAGATTGCAGGTGATGCCCGTGTGCCCTATATTGTCGGAGTATGTTCAACAAGCGGGTTTACACAAGAAGTGCGTGATGCTCGCCATGAGTACCCCAATGTTCAACTGGTTCTGGTTGAACCTGCTTCGGGCGGAGGTTGGCGAGTTACTGCTGATGAAAGCGTGCCTGTTTTCCTCAAAGAGATGTTTGATCCCGAGGATGTCGAGCAGAAGACCAAACGAGTTTGGCATGAGGTTCAGTCGCAAAGCGCTGACCTCCTGACCGGTAGTATTTCGGCGGTCAGACTGGCAGGACAGTTGAATCTTCCTCGTTCAGTAGTGGATCAAGCTTTGGCTAAGCTGGCTGATGATGACCCTGAGTTGCATGTTTCCCGACAGGCCGGTGATTGCCTGCTGTACCGTGGTGCGTCTTCCAGACCGAAGGAGAAATCCTCAATGAGTTTTGTGGACAAGATCAAAGAGATGTTCTCGCGAGACGGTGACGAAGTGAATAAGATCACTGTTCTCTCAGAGAAACGCGCTGCCCTCGCTCAGCGGCGTGACCGGATGTATGAGGAAATCGGTAAACTGGAGGAGAAGGAGGCGCAACTGATTGCCCAGGGACGCGAGAACAAGTCAGCTGTTGTTAGACGGCGTCTGGCTGCTCAAGTGGCACAGTTGCGCAAGGACATCGCCCGACAGAACACGACTGCGAATATGCTTAATCAGCAGTTGAATATAATTAGTACGGATATCCACAATCTTACATTGATCGAGCAGGGGGAGGTAGCCTCCTTGCCGAGCACCGAAGAGTTGACAGAGAACGCTGTCAAGGCTGAGGAAATGCTGGAGACGCTCAAGGGCGATGCTGACTTGGTGAGCAGTTTGGAGACCGGCTTGGGAGAAGTTCTTACCAGCGACGAGGAACGCGATATCCTGGCGGAATTCGAAGAACCCGAGGCGGCGCCGTCGAACGCTGGCCGCTCACCCGAGGTGTCGGAGAGGTTACAGCCCGCTGAGGATGATCCGCCTGCGGTTGCTGATGAGGATACTCTGGAGAAAGGATCGCGGCGAGATCCCGCAGGTCCGGAAGCGAGCTGAATAATGTCCTTTCTTGATTGGTTGGTAAAACAGAAGAAGTCCTTGTCGCAGATGACTCGCTCGGAATTGCGAAGACAGGAATTGCTGTTGGAGAAGGATCGTACGCGATTGCTCAACCGCATAACATCTTTGGCCAAGAAAAAGCAGGACCTATTCGAGAAAGGCGCCAAGGAGAAAACCCCCGAAGTGCGTCGTATTCTCGCCCAGGAGTTCGAACTGATGACCAGCGAGCAGTTGATGGTCAGCAGGCAGTTGAACATCCGAAGCAAGGAAATGATGACCGTTTCACGCTTGAGGATGTTGCGGGAAAACGCGGATCGCGCCGCAAGCACAGGCGGCAAGCTGGGTATGATCAGCGAGAAGGATATCCTTCGCCTCGGCAAAATGATAGAGAGCGATTCCATCAAGGCCGAACTCTATCAGCAGCGCCTGGACGAGATTCTCAAACTGGGTGAGGAGATCGACGAGGGAGCTGCCGGGCTCTCTGACGCAGGTGAGAGTGTCATGCGGGTATGGGATGAGATGGACCGCGGGGCAATCGGAGATGTTACAGAGGCATTTGACGAAGCCGATCGCCGCGTGCGCGAGCAACAGAGCGCCGCTCCGGAGGAGTAGAAATGAACGGTCAGCATGCACTGAGACGGAGCACTGATGATCGGTGGATAGGCGGTGTCTGTGGTGGAATCGCTGAGTTCTTCGGGTTCCGCTCGGATGTTGTCCGTATTGTCTATTTGTTGGTGAGTATTGCGTCAGTTGGTTTTCCCGGGACTCTTGTCTACATAATCCTTTGGTTGCTGATTCCCGAGCGAGGTCGTTATTAATCGAGGCGTCTAATGGCATTATTCAAGTCGAATGAAGAGCGGCGGATTGAACGGGATATCAAGATCCGCCAGGGTATTCGCCGTATTGAGAAGGCTATTAAAGAGCAGGGCAAGTTCTCTGACGAGTTCATCCGCAATGCCCGGCGAGCCAAAGAGATCGGCGATATGGGACAATACAACTTCATCCGCAATTCGCTGAAGAAGACGGCTACTATGAAACGCGTGCTTGAGCGACAGCTGCTCTCAGTGAAGAATGCCATGTTGATCAAACGGCAGGCGGAGGCGTCAGCTGATTTCGCCGGAGCCATGGGGATGATGGCGCTGGAAATCGGCAAGCTCTTCGGAGAGACGGATCTGGTCAAGACACAAGCCGATTGGGAAAAAGCTATGGTGCAGTCGCAAACTATGGAGGAGCGGATGGATATGTTCCTCGACGCCATCGAAGACATAGCCAACGATGATGCGCAAATGTCGTCTGCCGGCGAAGTGAGTGACGAGGAAATCGATCGGATGATAGAAGCGGAGGCTGAGGCGGAACACCAGAAGGAGTTGGGCCGGCTGGCAGGTTTGCGAGCGGAACTCGACTCTCTAAAAGGTAAGAGCGAAAAACAGAAGTAGGATGCTGCGGCATTCTCTCTCCGGTGAGGCGAATATGGCGGTGTCTTATTCAACATTTGAGCGGCTCAAGACCAAAGGCGTAGCTGCATACAAGAAGGGCGACTATGCCGTGGCCAAGACCTACCTCGTGGAGGCCGCTGAGTGTATGGTGGAATTAGCCCAGAACGCCGAGTCCGCCGAAGTATGCCGGCAACGGGAGGAAATCGCCGCTGAGCTTATTGATTTGGCCAAGGATGCCGCCCGCTATGAAAAGGCGCCAGCGGGAAAACGCCCACGTCTGCAGGAGAAGGAGGGAGGAGAAGAGGGCCGAACCGGGGCGGATTGGTTGGCGACCGAACGGCCGGATATTGGGTTCGACGATATCGCCGGTTTGGATGAAATCAAACAGGAGATTCGTTTGCGAATGATCTATCCGTTCAGCCATCCGGATCTCGCCGGTAAGTACGGTATCAGTGTCGGTGGCGGACTGCTGCTCTTTGGGCCGCCGGGAACCGGCAAGACCATGATGGCAAAAGCAATTGCCCATGAGATCGATGCCTCCTTCTTCGTAATCAGCCCGGCACAGATTCTGAGCAAATGGGTGGGCGAGGCGGAGCAGAATGTACGCCGGCTGTTTGACGCGGCCAAGGAAGAGGCCAAGTCCGTAATCTTCATTGATGAGATAGAGGCGTTGGTGCCCCGACGAAAGTCTGATTCATCAACCGTGATGGCTAGGGTCGTTCCCCAAATCCTGCAGGAGTTGGAGGGGTTTGATCGAGATGCGGACCGAGCGCTCTTTTTCGTAGGGGCCACCAACAAACCCTGGATGCTGGATGAAGCGGTCATGCGTCCTGGACGCTTTGATACGAAGGTCTACGTGGGACTGCCGGATGCCCCGGCGCGGTACAAACTGCTCGAGATTCATACGGGTAATCGCCCACTGAATGGCGATGTGGATTTAAGCGTATTGTGTGACAGACTGGACGGCTACAGCGGTGCAGATATTCGGAACATCTGTCAGCAGGCAGCACAAACGGCGTTTCTTGACGCGCTGAACGGCGGACAGGAACGCGCCATCAGTCAGCAGGACTTGCTGGACATAATCGATCGTCAACATCCTTCAGTTCGCCCATCCGATCTAGTACGGTTTGAGAAGTTCATCGAGACGGGCAAGTGACTCGAATTGTCGAGCGGTGCGCCAGGGGAGAAGGGAAAAGCAATATGGCCAGTCAACTTGATTTCAAAGCATGGTGTGGCAATCCGGAATCGGTGGCCATTGTCGTGCCGACCGAAAGCCTGTTTGGTTTCTTGCGACGAACCCATGAAGTTCCCGCCGGCTTTGTAGCTTACTTGCCGGCAGCTGGAAGTGGTTCCCAGGTTGTAAGGGCTGGTGATGAAATATCATCAGGGCGGTCCAAGGAAGTCGTCTTCGTTCGCGATGAGCCTTTGCAACTGGCCATGGAGTTCGATTCGTTACCAGCCGCGGACAACTACTTGTGTCGGGCTACTGTGTCCATCCGGCTGTGTGTGGTAACGGAAGGGGGCGAGTTGGCCTGTCTATGTGATCAGATACTCGGGAGCCGGCAGTCTGCGGACAGCCAGGACGTAGCTTCGTTCCTCCGGGCTTGTGTGTTGGAGGGGTTGCAGCGTTTTGTGCAGGGTAAGCCGGCTGGCGATCTGGTTGAGGGGCGTTGTGGAAACCATTGTGCTGGTGTCATTAGTGAAAACCTAAAGGGCCCTTGTTTCAGTGCGGGGTTGAACGTCATCGGTGAGCCTGTTGTGCTTTTTGAGTCTCCGGGGTACGGTGAGGTTCAAGTTGCCCGCGAGAGAGCGGCACGCGAGCTTTCGGAGCATGAGGCAAAAAGTGGCTTACGTGAGGCGTTGGCAAAAGCTCAAGCCAAGAAGCTCAGTCATTTGGAATCGATGCTCGACAGGCTGAGTGGTCTTGCTGCTGCTTCTCCGAACGTTGAGCTGCCGGAGTTGATGCGGGCATTCGAGGAGTCACAGCGGGCGCAGTTGTATGAGGCGCTGTTTGCCAGCAGGCCGAGGAGTCGCGTTACCAGATGGCTGGTTGTGGCGGCGGGTCATGGCTTGCTGTTTTACGATAGCGAAGGACTTGAGTCTCCGGCACGGGTTTTGACAATAGAAGGCGATGCGGGGCCGTTGAGGTCCGTGCAAGTTGCCGATGGTTATGGGGAAACACCAGTGCTGTTGCTGGGGGCGGCTCGCGGTGTCTATGCCTTGCCGGTTGATGGTTCGAAGCCGGAGCACGTTTACGTGTTCGATCCTGGCCGGGAGCTGCGCGGCGGGGTCAACGCGGTGGCCGGCAACGCGACTCATGTGGTGGCTTCTCATTCGGAGCAGGGCGTCATCTGTTGGGAAAAAGGTAAGATGGATGCGCCGGCGTTTCTGTTTTCCGGTGTGACGGAATCGGCCAAAGCGGTACGCAACGTTCAGTATGCCGAAGGGCGTTTGTGGTGTACTGTTGATCATCAGGTTGTCAGTGTTTCTGCTGATGATGTGCATGAGGAGCCGACAGTGTTTAATGCCGGATCTGCCACTATTACCTCGCTTGCCGTTGGTTCTCAGGGTTGTTACGTAGGCGACGCGGAAGGGCGGATCACGTTTTGGCCTTTGGCGGATAGGGATTCTCCTGTTGTCTTGCATCAAGGGAGCAGACGTCCGGCGGAATCGGTTACTCTTGTAGTCAATAGCGGTATTCCATGTTTGTTTTTCACGGATACGTCGCTGGCTGTGTTTTCTCAGGTGGTCGGTGATAGTTTTGCCTGTCGGTATGAAGCCACAGGGCAGACAATTCGCCGGGCAGAGGTTGCCGGTGACATAGTTGCGGGGACTGCGGACGCCCGAGATCGGCTGATAGTGTGGAGTCCGGATCGCCCGTCGCAGCCCAAGGCGGTGCTGCAGATTATGCGAGAGACTCAGAGGAGTATTCAGGATGCCTGCTTGGTGCCGTTGGCATAACCGTCGGGGAATATCGTAGTGCGGTATTTGTCGTATAATTGGCAAATCAAGAACGGCAGAGCGGGCAAGGAAAAAGGCGTATGATGGGGGAAGACCAGCTGCTGGTTGTGCTCGCTGGGGCTGCTGTGCAAGCGTTTGGGAATTATGGTAATGTGAGCGCGTGGGTGTCGGTCGGAATCGTGGTTTAGCCCAAGAGAAAACGGCGTTTTGGGATGTGAAAAACCGCGTTTTTGAGTGCGCTAGCCCTGCTTTTACAGCGCATTGAGTGGGCGCCAGGCTGCATTTAGGCGACATTGTGGCGCATTTGGGGGTGGAATTGGGGTGTAAATCGCCGTTTTTTGCCGCATTTGGGGGCGAAATGTTCGTGTTCATGGTCGGATTCCTTTCAGTTTTGAGTCATTTCGAGTCGTTTTCGCTTCGAATCGGTCGTTTTTGATCGCGTTTCAGTTCGGCCGTGGGGTCGCGCGGTGGCTTACGGCGTTCGATGCGCAGGGGCAGCCGGGGTGATTCATGCGGTCAGCCCAGCCCCGGGATGGACTGCTGCGCGGCGATGAACGCCGGGCCTGCGGGGCCGCGAACCAGTGCCGGGGCAGTCACGGTGGCTCCGGGGCCAGCTTGCCCGGGTGTGCTTGGAGACCGGGGCGAGCGGCCGGTGACCTTTATATTAGTGTGCATCTCAGAGTCGTGGCTCTGGCTGGGGCAGAGGGCGGACTGCGGAGACCAGCGTTGTAGTGCCCGGGGCCCGGTGAGGTCGGTGGTGGCAAGGTGCAGGGCTCTGTGACGGGCGCGCGTCAGCGGTCTTTGGGGCTCCGGAGTGTGATCGGGTGGTGTCGTGGCTCTGGTGATCGTCGAGGGAGGGTTGGGGCTGTTCTCGGCGATGGCGCATCTCTCCACCCTATATAGTCGTCCCTGAAAAAGTCACTATGCGGCGGCTTGTATTGACGTGGTTCTGACGGTTATCCAGCACGCGAAGGGGTCGCGGTTGCTCCAAAGTGCGAAGCGTTGGACCAGGGACATCCATAGGGGTAGCGGAGTGTTCCAGCACCCCGCGATGCGCGCAAAAGAAAGCCACCGGAGCAGTTTCCGCAGATTTGCCGCGGCGGCTGCCAGCACGATGTTGATCGCGTCGCCTTCGAGGCCTTTCAGAAAGCAACGTCGCACGCGATGATCGCTTTTGAGGTGTCCGATTTTCGGCTCGATCGCGCTCCGACGTTTACGCCGACGTTTCTCGCTACGGGGAACGTTCCGCGATCCCTGTCCGGCAATGTGGACACGCGTCATCCCCTTGCACTTGTGACCACGATAGCCCTTATCCACGTACGCATCGGTAATCGGTGCGTTCGTGACACGCTCCACCGCTTGCAGCGTTTCCCGGAGCGTGTGCCCGTCGTACGGATTGTTCTCGAACAACTTCGCTCCCACGAACCAGTGGCTGCGGTTCGTCGTGGCGACCGCCACCTTCTGGCCGAACTCATAGCGCTGCCGCGCTTTGCCCTTGCTGATGCAACGCACATCGGGTTCGTGCCAACTGTACAGCTTGTTCGAGTCCTGGGGCTGCTGCGTACGAAGACGTTCAGCCTTCGCCAAGGCTGCGATCAGATCTTCGTCCATCTGAGGTGCTTTGCGCCGGATGTCACGGATCAACCGGCCCACCCAAGTCCGCAGCTTGCGTAACTGCCCACGCATCTGCCGGTACTTTTGGGAATGTGCATATCGACTCGCTTTCACCGAAGTACGCTTGCCAACACGCACATACGACTGCCGCAATACGATGCCGCGATCCAGCGCAACTTCGCCCAGCTTGCGGATCGCCGTGTAAAGCAGCTTCGCATCTGTGGGATGCGTGATGTTCTTTTCCTGAACCGTCGTGTCCACGTTGACCTGCCCAAGATCCTGCTTGGGTAGTTGTTTGCTGCGGACCGCTAGGTCGACCGTCTCTTTGAGTAGCAGTTCGAGACGGTCCGCGCCCACGCGTTTGCGCCAGCGGCTCATACTGCTCGGGTCGATGGGCGCTTCGTGCTGCATGTGCGTGAATCCACAGAAATACTGCCAGTACGGATTCTCGATCCAGCGTTCAACGACGGATTCGTCCGACTCGTTGAACGTGTACTTGAGATAGTGCAAACCAACCATGAGACGCGTGGCTTTGGCCGGCGCACCCAGCTCTTCGCTGTAGAAGTCGGCGAAGGCGATGTCGAATCGCTCCCAGTCGATCGCATCCGCAAGTTGAAAGAGCGGGTGTTGCGGGTTGAGAATCTGGCGGAAGTGGGCCTGGAAGAGTGAAAACGCGTCGCGTGGCTGGGGTTTGGGCTTCATGGGCTCCGTCCGAGTTTGCAAGGTTCTTGCGGTCTGTCCGTGATTACCCTGCAAAGTCTACACCCAGCCGATTGCCCTTTCACCCCGAAATTACCGCGATTCCCGCGTTGTCTTTAACATATTCAGGGACGACTATATAAGGGCGCCGGTGTTCCGCTTTTTTTTTATAATGAGGTCGGTTGAGGGGTGAAAATCGCGGCTGGCGCTAGCGCCAGGTGCGAAAAAAAAGTTCGAAAAAACGTCCCGAAAGTGATGTTAGAGCATTTAACTTTCAGGTCTAGCGCGATTGTGCACTAGTTGCTATGCTTTCATTCAAGCATGGAGGCTAGTGATGAAAGCATATTCTATGGATCTTCGACGACGTATCCTCGCTGCGTGTAATCGCGGCGAAGGAACCAGATTCGTAGCGGACCGCTTCGGTGTCAGTCCCGCGTGGATTCGAAGGCTGAAGCAACGGTTTCGTGAAGATGGCGAACTGGCTCCACGGCCTTGCGGTGGCGATCGGCGCAGTAAGTTCGATGAGGCTGCGTTAGATAAGTTGCATAAAAAGGTATCTGCTCAGCCTGACGCAACGCTGGAAGAGTTGCGTGTATGGGCGAAAGAAGAATTGGGGATCAATTGCAGCGTGATGGCAACTCATCGAGCACTGAAAAGGATTGGTCTGACTTTTAAAAAAAGTCTCTGATTGCCTCCGAGCAGCACCGCCCAGATGTAGTGGCTGCTCGCAAGCTGTTTACCCACCGCTTACAGGGTATTCCTATAGAACAGCTCATTTTTCTCGATGAATCCAGTGCAAAAACGAACATGACCCGTCTTTATGGACGGTCTATGTGTGGCGAAAGATGTCGTTTTGACCTTCCTCATGGGCACTGGCAAACCAATACGATGATCAGCGCCTTGCGCTGTACGGGCGTTATTCCCGAGGCTACCATGCTATTCGATGGGCCAACAGATGCTACTGTGTTTCGTGGTTACGTTGAACACTGTCTGGCTCCAGCGTTACGACCTGGTGACGTGGTCGTAATGGACAACTTGTCATCTCACAAGGTCAGCGGAATCGAGGAGTCGATACAGAACGTCGGTGCCGAACTGTTGTACCTGCCACCTTACTCGCCTGACTTGAACCCAATTGAGAAACTATGGTCAAAGATCAAATCATATCTACGTCGAGACGGACCAAGACAGATCAGCCAACTTATCCGCGCCGTTGCTAACGCATTCCACAAGGTAGAACCCGAAGAATGCACCAACTACTTCCTTAGCTGTGGATACGCTACAGGTGATCGGTGAATGCTCTAGTAGCTTTGAGCTGTCTGTTGAGAATGCCAAGTCAAGTACCCAGCCTCTATTGGACTGAAGCTGAGTGAGCTTTTCCCCCGTGTCGGTGCTGTAGATGTTTATGTTTCCGTCACGTCCACATGTTGCGAAGCGGCGATGGTCGGGAGAGTGTGCCGCTGCCTCCACTACACTCCCATGACTCCCCAGCACGTATTGTGCACGCCCTCGATTCGCATTCCATATCTTGATTGATCCATCGTGGCTACTGGAGATGACCGTGTTGCCGGCACTATTGAAGGTAACTTTAGTCACAGTGTGAGAGTGACCCAGGTAGTGTCTAAGATGTTGGCATTCATTTGTGCTGTATATCTCAACCGCTGTTCCTTGGGCAACTGCAAGCAGATCTTGAGTGGGAGAGAGTGAAATGGAGTAGATACTGTCACCGGCCTTCGGATAAGTGAGTAGATGCCCGGCGTCGGCTGTGTCCCATACTTTGATGAGCTGATCCCAGGATCCGGAATACAGTCGCTTGCCTGTTGCGTCAAAGGCAATAGCAGTGACTTTGTCTGCATGTGCAGAGATTGAGTGGAGTACAAGTCCTGACGGTATCTGCCATAGCCTGATCGTGCCCATATGGCTTCCCGTTGCAAGCATCGTTCCAGTGTTGTTTATGGCAATACTGATTACACCGTCTTCGTGCGCTTCAAAGGAGTGAAGCAGCTGTCCGGTCTCAGTGCTCCATCGGCAAACCAGGCCGTTGCGGTTACCGGTAAAGATAGTGTTCGAATCCGGGGAGAAGGCAAAGGCATCGACGGCCGTAAGTGGGTCTCTGAGGAGAAACAATGGCTTGCAGTTCGTGCTGTCCCACAGTTGTGTTGTGTGATCGGCGCTGCATGATGCTATGAATTCTCTGTTGGGTGAGAATGCTACTTGAGTGATTCGGCTGTCGTGGGCTTCCACCGTATGCAACAGAGCGCCAGTTCTGGCGTTCCACAGACGTAGAGTTCCCAGCGATCCTCCTGACGCTATGCGGGAGCCATCTGATGATGATGCGACTGTAACACCATCGCAGTTGTGTCCACCTAGGGTGAGGAGAGACTCGTCGGCGCGAGCGTTGAGGAAATACCACTCCCAGTGTTTGAGGTCGTCAGGACATTTGGCTAGTGATTCGTTCAGTTGGATAGAGTCGGCGGATTCATATGCGTTTTGGCCAAGAGCGATTAGATTGAAGTAGACACTTCTTCTCAGCTTTTCCGCCTGCGTCTGCGCCTGTTGTTGAGCCAGCTCTGCACGCACGCGATGAGCGTTGGCAGCACGATACATCAGTCCGAGGGTTATGGCCGATGCACTGATGATGAACATGGTTATCACCAAAGCGGCAACAGGCAGACGGTGTCTGTGTAGTGTTTTTTTCAACACGTACCAAGTGCGGTCCCGTTCAGCGGCAATGGGTTCGCTGTTGAGATATCGCTTAATGTCGGCAGCGAGTTCGAAGGCTGATTGATAGCGTCGTGATGGCTCCTTTTCCAGTGCCTTGTAGGCTATTGTTTCCAGGTCTCCTCGCAGAGACCGGTGTACGGAAGATAGCTTGCGCGGCTCCTGCTCGCGTATTATACGGGTGATTTCGATGGGATTGTCAGTCGTTATCGTGTATGGAAGCTCGTCAGTGAGGAGTTCGAAGAGAACAACGCCGAGCGAGTAGATGTCGCAGCGGATGTCGATCCCTCTTGAATGGCCCTCGCATTGCTCAGGGCTCATGTAACGCAGTGTGCCGAGAAGCCGTCCGGCGTCGGTGCAGATAGTTGTAATCGCCACTTCAGGGTCGGTTGCCTTTGCGACTCCAAAATCGATGATCTTTGGCTCACCCGTATCGTTGATGAGGATATTACCCGGCTTAAGGTCACGGTGAATTATGCCATGTTGATGGCCGTGGTGGACAGCTTCACACACCTGAATGAGAAGTTCAAGCCGTTGCGCAGTAGAGCAGTCGGTATCCTTGACGAACTTGGTGATGCTCCGCGATCCCGAAATGTACTCCATGACGAAGTAGGGAAAGCCTGTCTGACCACCATGCCACCCGGCCTCTATTACGTGGGCGATGGCTGGATGGTGCAGGCGGCTGAGGAACTCCGCCTCATGGACAAAGCGGCGAACAGTGGAGGTGGCGGCGGTGCCCGCTCGCAGTACTTTGACTGCTACCTGTCTGTGGGGCTTGGCCTGTATGGCGGAGTAGACAGTTCCCATCCCTCCCGATCCGATTATGCCTTCGATTTTGTATTGCCCAATACTTTGACCTATTAGAGGGTCTGGGGTTGGAGTTAGTGATCGAGCAATTAAAGAGCAGAGTGGTGACTCAAGGAAACCCTCAGCTTTGGCGTCGGCAGCCAATAATGACTTTACCTCTTTCAGAAGTTTAAGGTTATTGCCACAGCAGCGGGCAATAAACACCGATCTCTCATGTTCATGGAGTTGCAGTGAGGCGTGGAAGATGTCTGCAGCTGTTCTGGGAATAGCATTAGACATCTCACGGGCTCTTTGGTTGGTTTTGGCTTTCACCCATCATAGAGTGATATAGCTTCGCCCGCACGTAACGCCATTGGCGTTCTACGGATGAGGTTGAGGTGTTTAGGATTGTAGCGGTATCAGCGATTGTGAGCCCAGCAAAGAAGCGTAGTTCCACTAGCCGAGAGTAGTCTTCGTTCTCCTCTGCTAGCTTCTTCAGCGCGTCATCCAACTCAATCAGATCGATTTCGTTGTCGTAGGCAATGATCAATTGGTCAGTCAGTAACAGCTTTGACCTTTGCCCTCCTCTCTTGTGTGTGTTGCGGCGACGTGCGTGGTCGATGAGTATTCGACGCATCGCCTGGGCGGCAACAGCAAAGAAGTGAGCTTTGTCACGCCATTGTGCCCGCGTCTGGTCGACCAACTTGGTGTAAGCCTCGTGGACAAGAACTGTGGGGTCAAATGTGTGATCTGCTCGTTCACTCCTCATCAGGTTGGAGGCGATGGACCGCAACTCGTCGTAGACAAGAGGGAGAAGATGATCAATGGCTCTCTTGTCGCCTTCACCTGCATTTGCGAGGAGTTGCATCACATCGACTGAATCTCGCATCTATCCGGCCCCCGGATTCAAAAGAAGAATGAGTGATGGACAGCACAGTTGATTATCGCGTTTGAGGTTACTGGAGGCAAGTTCTGTTCACAGCGAAGACGGTTGCGCAGTGTTTCGCCATCGTACTCGCAAGGGGGCACGGTCAGTGTTCAGCAGGCTTGCGACGATACGGAATTGCTGGTGCGTATTGACTGGAGGATGATCAGATGTGCGACGTGAGGTGTCTTGAGCGTGTAGTTGTGGTGGCAGTTGTGGCCGGGTCGCTTGCGAGTGCTGCGGGGCAATCCGCTGTTGGAACAGCCTTCACCTATCAGGGGCAGTTGAGTGAGTCGGGGCAGCCTATCTCGGGCGTCGTGGACTTTCAGTTTTCCATGTGGGATTCTGAGTATGGCGGCGGGCAGTTGGGAGGCACAGTACAGCTTCTTGCGGAAAACGTTGAGTATGGCCTTTTCGCTGCAGAACTGGATTTCGGTGACGGTGTGTTGACCGGGAGTGCGCGTTGGCTCGAAGTGTCAGTTCGATTTCCCGCTGGAAGTGGCGCGTTTTTGACGATGCTGCCGCGCCAACGCCTGACACCGAGTCCCTATGCATTGGCGCTTCCGGGATTCAGGACGCAGGAGGTCTCAACTAGTCCCAACGTCATTGGTGGGTCGGAGCACAATGCTGTCGGTGTAGGATTCGCAGGGGCGACAATATGTGGAGGCGGCCTAGTAGATAACCCGAACATTGTTGCTGGAGATTACAGTGTAGTGGTCGGTGGTCGCGGAAACGAGGTGAGCGGTAGTGAGGCTGCCGTCGTCGGCGGATTGGCAAATTCTGCACAATCGTATACGGCAGCCATTGGTGGGGGAAAACTAAATGTAGCCGCGGGAATGGGTAGCAATGTTTCCGGTGGCTGGAGCAATTCCGCGTTCGGAAATCTGGACACAATCGGTGGTGGTTCGGGCAATGTTACAAGCAACGGCACTGGTGCGACGATTGCCGGCGGCTACTACAACACGGTCACTGCACCACAAGCTGTCGTCGGAGGTGGTAACAGCAATATCGCCTCCGGAGCATACTCGTTTGTTGGGGGCGGTGTCTCCAATCGCGCTGCAGGGATGTATTCAATAGTTCCCGGTGGACATCTGTCCGAGGCTTGGGGAGAGTGCAGCTTTGCTGCAGGGCGTAGGGCGACGGCGAATCACGACGGCACCTTCATCTGGGCAGATTCAACATCTGCGGATTTTGCGTCTAGCGACATCAATCAGTTTCTCATTCGAGCGTCCGGGGGAGTAGGTATTGGCACAAGCGATCCTGTTAGTCAATTGCATGTAGTGGGTGAACATAGTACGAGTGACACCGGTCTCGTTACTGCAACGAACACAACTACATTAAGCGATTCTCCGGCGGTCTACGGTCAACACAATGTTGATGACTACTACGGTGTTGGCGTATGCGGCAAGGGGGGCTACATGGGTGTACGTGGGGATGTCGTGGCTACCGGAGCGAATACGTATTACGGCTTGTATGGGACATCAACAGGGGGAGCAGGTACCAATTACGGAGTGTATGGGAGAGCTTGGCAGGAGGATGACCCAGGATCGTTTGAGACTAATCTGTATGGTGGGTATTTCTCCTCGTCGGGAGAACGACAGAGTTCGGGCGTCTGTGGTGAAAATACAGGATTCGACGTACTGGGGCATCTTGGCTACGTCGGATCGAGCGGAGAGTTCCCCATTGTGGCAGGTGTGTACGGAACTGAGGGAGCGTACAGTGCAGCCTATGCCGGATATTTCCAGGGCGATGTCGCTGTGAGTGGGACCCTCTCCAAGGCCGGCGGCTCCTTCAAAATCGATCATCCTTTGGATCCCAAGAACAAGTACCTTTCACATTCGTTCGTTGAGAGTCCCGACATGATGAACATCTACAACGGGAATATCACGACTGATTCGGATGGCATGGCGAGAGTCGTGATGCCCGAATGGTTCGACGCTCTCAACCGCGATTATCGCTATCAATTGACGGTCATTGGCAGCTTCGCTCATGCCATCATCGCCGAGGAGTACCACGAAGGTTATTTCGTGGTACGCACTGACGAAGCCAATGTGAAGGTGTCGTGGCAGATTACCGGCATTCGGCAGGACAAATGGGCGGACGCCAATAGGATTCCCGTCGAAGAATTCAAGCAAACAGGCGACCGAGGAAAGTACTTGCATCCTGCGGCTTTTGGTCTACCAGAGGATTTGGGCATTGCTTTTGTGGATAGGTCGAAACCAGGATCAGCCTCGAAGGATGATGAAAAAAACAATCATCATCCTCTGATTCATGAAGGCAGCAACGATGGCCCGGTTGGCCGATAAGAAACTCGTGGCCAAACTGTGCCGTTGGACGCCTGTGCGTGAGTGGCGTTGGGCGAGATTAGTAATTTCACAATGATGGGAGTCCATGTAATGAAACTCAATCCTCTAGTAGCTGTTCGTGCCGCGTTCGTATTCCTTGGGTTGCTTGCATGCGTTCACGCAGCAGATCTATCCGTAGACTGGTTTACGGTTGATGGAGGCGGCGCAACTGATTGTTCGGCTGGTGGATTATCCTTGAAGGGCACCGTAGGGCAGCCAGACACTTGCACAATGACGGCGGCAGCTCTGGCCCTTACCGGTGGCTTCTGGCACGCGGTGCCAAGGAGTTTGCCCGGAGATTGTTCGGGAGATGGTGCTGTCGACATCGAAGACTATGCTAGTTTTGCGGACTGCTTGGGCGGACCAGGCGAGACTTACGAGTCTCACTGCCTTTGCGCAGATATCGACGAAGATGGTGACGTTGATCTTACTGATTTCTCGTACTTCCAAGCTGTCTTTGAAGAGTAACTGCCGTGTGAAACGGTACCGCAATAGCTGACGCAAGCATTGTGCTATAGCGTTGCAAGTCCAAGCCTAGCGTCAAACCACCGGAATCTACCGGAGAAAACAGACGTTCAGCCGCTATACTTGGATAGAGCTTGCTCTAGGCAAGCGTGCAGACTGAGTGGAAACAACAGAAGCCCAGGTGGCCATTCTCGGCCAACCTGGGCTTCTTTGCACTGCACCACCAGGGACTTGAACCCCGGACCCGCTGATTAAGAGTCAGCTGCTCTGCCAACTGAGCTAGTGGTGCTCACTTGTGTCGGTAGTTATCTATGAAAAGCCGTTTTTGTCAAGCGGCCCGCGGCCAGAGAAACCAGTTGCGAGACTTGATTGCCTACTACACGCGAATGCTCTATCCGTAAAACGTGGCAAGGGCTGTTCAAGGAACAGCCCAAGCCTGGGAGGGAGAGAGAGAGATTTATGTGCAACGATCGTCAGACGATCGGCAAGTTCGGTTCTCATTCCTCAAACAGCGGCTCAAATAGGGGGATCAAAGCAGGAGTCAGCAAGCCTCAGTCCCATCCCGTGTCCGCCTCGCCGATAAAAAACGCCCTTATCGGTCATTCTCTCAACTTCTCCCAACACTGCTGAGTCTAGCCGGACGCGTCTCGCGATGCAACAGTTAAGTATAAATATTTCCAAAGTAATTCGAAGGCGCCGCAACATTTTTAACATCAACAACTTACGGGGCTCCCTTTCGTGTCGCGGAGAGCTGCTAGCGGATTCGCGCTGCTCCGGAACCCTGTCGCAGGCTGCTAGCCTTGCCAGCTTTGCGGGCCAGAGCCTCTTCGACCTGCTCCAGCAGCCAAGGGTAAGATAGTCTCCCACGGACGATTGAGCTATGCATTGCGCTAAGGTGAGACAAGGCGTCCGGGTGCTCGCAGATACCAAGGCTCATTACCGAGATGCGGGCAAGAACCTCGTCAAGGCTTGAAACTGATGGCTCTGCCAGGTTAGTGGCAGCGCAAAGACTCTGATCAGTCCACGCTTCCGGGGACGTTCGTGCTATCAGAAAGGAGATTGCGGCGCCTGAATCGTCAAGGTATGCCAGTCTACCCAATGCGAGAATTGCCTCATTGGTTGCAGCGATCTGTTCCGTGGCGAGGGGGCCCTCTACGGAGCGAAGATACTCGATTATCGGTTCGATCAGTCCGGTCTTTCCAATGAGCCCTGCGATGCGAAACGCGTTGGCTCTGGCATGCTCGTTTGAGCCGCAACTCATAAGAGGAAGTAGATGCTCTTCCGTCACCTCCTCGGGGATGCCGTCAAGCAATGCTTTGGGAAAACCTGAGGAGTATTGCCTGGACAGTAAGTCTCGGAGCCATGTGGCGAAGTCTTCGCCGGACAGGTTCGCGAAGTCGAAAGTCGCACAAGCTATAGGCGTGTCCATTAGTCTGTGATTCTTGAAGAATCCAGAGGGCGTTGGTGTGAGAAAAGCTGTCTTCTCTGTCTCATTGACCGCGTCGGTGTTCAGGTTGTAGGAGTGCATGATGTTTGTGGCGCAGTCATCGCGGTGATAGAGACCCTGCACGTGACCCCATTCGTGAGCCCAAACATCTGCAGGGGCGTTTGATACGATTACGACCGACCCCCCAGCGCTGGCGCATCCAAGGATCTCAGACATGTCTCCGGGATCGGTGACTCCGCAGACTCCCGTCATCATCGTCACAACCTTGAAATCCTCATCTTCAGCAAAGATGGCGTCCAGCTGAGCCTCTGTCGTGACAAACGTGGACGCTGTTGTGAATGTGCCCAGCGATCCACTTCTCTGAAACGTCACCGGGCATGCCACGTCGTCGCATGCCGGGTCCTTGACCTGCAAAAGCTCACTGGCCTCGGAGAAGATTGCATCCACAGTCGCCTCGGAAAGCGATTGTCCCGCGTGCCGAGCCACCGTGAGGTTGAATGTGTTCTCAGTGGAACCGGTTCCTGGCTTTGATTCGCCGGCAATGTTGCACGAAAAAAGAGTCGCAACGCAAGTAACAACGAAGAGGCCAAGTTGCTTGGCCGTGCGGCGTTTCAGGCGTGCTACGCTTTCCATTGTTCTGGGCTCCGTTTCTATCCGGCGTCATGTGCCTTGGTGGCATGCCATCCTGGTGTGGCGTGAAGAGCAATGCCATTCATTCGCACACCCAGCTGGTGAGCTGATCCTGATGGCATATCCCTCAGCTGCCAACTGGACTCCAGCTTGGCCGAGGTGCGTTGTTCACATTCCGCTTAAATGAACTTCGCTGCCCAGCTCTGCCGTTCTCGATCTGTGTTTCATGGTCTGACGTTCTTGAGGCCATTGGCCAGAGGCAGCTCCTCTTACCTCTGCATCGGTGATACCGCGGGCGAACTGGAAAGCGGTCAACATGGACAAGTTAAGGAGTTGAAGCTGTCCAGGCAAGATGTTGGAGGTGGGGCTTGTCACAGTCGCGGTTCACAGAAGGCTACTACTGCGTGCCCAAGCGGCACTAGTTGTGCGGAAGTGTACTCGTCCTCTTTTTTTGAACTTGCGGACCGGAAATTGCATGTACCGCCACCTGCATCACGATTGACCCGCGCCGCGGAGTTTAAACATCGGTGGATGATGCGGCAGGCCTGATCGTTGGGGTGAAATCCGGAGGGCTGCGGAATTTTCAGCGGCCTTGTTGAGTGGAGATCACTCTGCGGAATCTTTCGTGTGTGTGATGATGAGCAGTTGCCATAGGGGGCTAGCGACCTGAATGCATGGCGGCTGTGCGGATTGTTGTCAGAGCTTCCGGTTGCCAGCCGGTCTTTGGGAGAATCGGCGGCTTGTCCGAGGCTGTTTGGTATTAGCAGTTGCGGGGATTTGCTCTGCAGCTTCAACCCGAGAACACGAGCTGGCGAAGAAGGCATGGTTGCAAAAGGCAAAGCGGAAACAAGGCATGTTCTGCGGCAGGGGCCGCTACCCAAGTATGTATATCATCCGAACTTCGAGGACAGATCTGCGAGTCGGGTCTACCTGGAGAACATAGAAGTTCTAATGGCGGATAAACGGCCGCCAAGGGCTTCTGCGGAGACCGTGCTGTTCCAAGCGATGCACTACTGCGCGTTTCGGGCGCATTGCTCACGAGGCAAGCGAGTGCTGATGACCGCCTCAGCTTCTCGCTGGGCTGAGAGACGGGACTCGATACGCGATCATCTGATCGTGGCCAACTTGGGGCTAAGCTACGAGATGTTGAGGCGTACGCGGTTCACTAACGTGGACGAGGATGATCTGTTGAGTGAGGGGTTGCGAGCGCTGGTGGACGCAGTGGAGGCGTTCGACCCTTGGCGCGGCTACCGTTTCAGTACCTATGCCTGCAATGCCATCTATCGAGGTTTCTTGCGGCTCTCCAAGATGGAGACGCGACGTTCAAGCCTGATCTCATACGGATTCGATTCGCGTATGGAGCGTGGTGCCGGTGAGATGACCGCTGCCGACTGGGACGACAGGGTGTATCGCGATCGTTTGGCGAAAGCGATGGAATGGAATCTGGCTGATCTCAACTCTCAGGAGCAGTATATTCTGGACAAGCGCTTTCCCGCAGAGTCGGTGCGCAAGCGGGAGACTCTTGAGCGCATTGGCCGGGAGATGAGAGTAAGCAAAGAGAGAGTGAGGCAGATTCAGGTAACTGCTCTTGAGAAGCTGCGGCTCGCTTTGACGGCTGAACCGGTTTTCGGTTGATCAACTTCTGTGAAGCGATGGCTGGTTTTTCCGCCGCACTACTTGCTTGTGGTATACATGGGCGAGCGAGGTTCGGTTATCGCAGCTCTTCAATGCACGCCTTGAGGTTGTTCAGGTATCGCTAGCTTCCCATCTGATATATGCACATTCCGGCAAGCTTAATAACGGAGGCTTTGTACTGGGTCTGTTTTCCTGTGGAATTAGCGGGCATAATCCGGTGCATCGACTGTGCCCAATGTGGGCATGGGGCAAGGGAATCCTTGGGTGAGTGCGAATGATGAGTGGAATATCAAATGAGATCATGCGTCAACGGTCTCTGGCTACTGCTGTACCTTGCTACGGGGATCAGCGAATAACACTCGTGCGGGGAGAAGGGACACGTGTGTGGGATGCCGATGGCAAGGAGTACATCGACTTGCTGGCTGGGATAGCTGTGGCTTGCTTGGGGCATGCTCACCCCGCCATTCGCGATGCCCTGTGCAAGCAGGCAGAGATGCTTGTTCATTGCTCCAACAAATTCATCATAGAACCTCAGGTGGAATTGGCGGAATGGCTATGTGCGAGGTGTTTTGCAGAACGTGCCTTCTTCACTAATTCTGGTGCGGAAGCGATGGAGGCGGCATTGAAGTTAGCTCGCCGAGCAGCTTTCGATAAGGGAGAAACCCGTAGGGTGGAAGTGGTCAGCTTCGAAGGCTCTTTTCATGGTCGAACTTATGGAGGCCTTTCTGCTACTGCTCAAGAGAAGTATCACAAGGGTTTCGGGCCTTTATTGCCAGGGATGGTTTATCTTCCGTTCGAAGATGATGCCGCACTGGAGAGGGCTGTTACTGAAAGGACTGCAGCTGTCGTTCTGGAACCAATACAAGGCGAAGGTGGAGTCAGACCGTTTGCTGCTGGATTCATGAAGAGAGTTCGTTCACTGTGCACGGAAAGAGGCGCACTGCTCATTTGCGATGAAATACAGACAGGAATGGGGCGGACAGGGCAGATGTTCGGCTTTGAAGATAGCGGAATAACGCCGGACGTTATTACGCTGGCCAAGGCTATGGGGGGTGGAGTTCCCATTGGGGCTATGCTCACTACTGCCCAGCATGGCGATCATTTGACGCTGGGAATACACGGAACGACTTATGGTGGAAATCCATTGATGTGTGCAGCGAGTTTGGCAGTTTGCCGGGAGATCGAAAAGAGAGCACTGATTGCCCACGTGTCGCGCATAGGCAAGTATTTCCGTGGGCGGTTGCAGGAGCTTTGCGACAAGTATGATCGTGCTGTTGAGGTTCGTGGTCGAGGGCTTATGCTTGGTTTGGGGTTGAGAAGCGGAGCAATGAGGTTGTACAAACATCTCCTGGATGAGGGAGTGATAGTCAATGCTGTGGGCGATTACACGATTAGGCTCGTACCTCCGTTCATCATGGGAGAGCACGAAGCTGATGTGTGCGTTGAGAAGATGGATCAGTGGTTTAGGGCGGAGTCGTGAGTGACCCTAATGGCGTATGGGCGGAGGAAGATAGGTATGCACACTGTGGCTGTGAGAACTCAGAGCCGTTGCGAGATGGTTGATGTTACCGGAGAGCTTCAGCAGTTCGTGCGAGAGTCAGGAGTGAGACAGGGGGCGGTGATTGTGTTCGTTCCCCACACGACTGCTGGTTGCACCATAAACGAGAATGCTGATCCGAGCGTCAAACACGACGTCTTGTTGACCTTGGATCGCCTTATTCCACGCAATAACCCGCAGTACCTTCACGCAGAGGGCAACAGCGATGCTCATGTCAAAGCATCACTCGTTGGATCGTCCGAAACAATACTTGTGGAGAACGGACGATTGGCCTTGGGCACCTGGCAGGCGGTTTACTTTGCGGAATTCGATGGCCCGCGCACTAGGCAGATGCACGTGAGGGTGATTGCTCAGCAGTAGCACGGTTGAAGCCGGAGAGTGTGGTGTTGGCCGATTGACAGCAAGTTCTGTGGGAATAGAATCTTAGCCAATGAAGAAATACGTGTGCATCATCTCGGTTGCGTCGCTGTTTGTCGCTGGCTCAGTCGTGCTTGAGGCTGCTCCAAAGCCTCGGACATCTGCTGTGCATTGGCAGCTGGGCTTCGAGTTTCACGACTTGCAGCGCATTGAGGTTGTCTTGCCGGGGGACGAGAAGCCAACCTCGTTCTGGTATTTGCTCTACACGGTAACCAATGAATCGGGGCAAGAGGTAGAATTCTACCCCTCCTTCGAGTTGGTGACGGATACGCTGCAGGTGGTGACCGGAGGGGACCGAATAAGCCCAGTTGTCTATGATTTGGTCCTTGCCCGCCACAAGAAGGCCTATCCGTTTCTCTGTGAGCCGATGAAGGCCAGCGGGAGGTTGCTTCAGGGGATTGACAATGCCCGCACCTCCGTGGCAGTGTTCAATGATTTTGATCGCCAATCCAATTCCGTCACTCTGTACGTGGGGGGATTATCGGGCGAGACAGCTCGCGTGGCCAACCCAGGCTACGACGCCAAGAAACCCGAGGGCCACGATAACAAGCAATTCTTCGCCCTTCGCAAAACGCTGGCGATCGAGTATGATGTGCCAGGCGATCCTGAGACTCGGCGAGATGCAAATGCGGTTCGTCGCGGTCAGGGTTGGGTTATGAGATAGTGTTTCGGAGTCCGAGAGGCTTCCCTTGCCGTCAGTGGTGACGCGGGGCGTGGCACTTGCAGGCTTCGTTTGTCTTTTTGGTTTGGAGATGTTGTTATGGCGCATAAGAAGGGGCAAGGTTCCAGCCGCAATGGTAGGGATAGTAATCCGCAGTATCGCGGCGTGAAGAGGTTCGGGGGTGAGCGAGTGACAACCGGGACTATCCTTGTGCGTCAGTGCGGCACCAAGTTCAGGCCTGGCAGGCACGTAGGTTGCGGCAAAGACTATACCCTGTTCGCACTTCGGGACGGAATCGTTCGATTTGACGGACGTCGCATCTCTCTTGAGGTATCGACCAACTAGGGATAGGGATCCTTGAGGCGGCGATGGTCATCGCTCGAATCAGGACACTACTTTGAGTGACTACTTTAGGTTGTAAGTCCAAGAGTAGCGTCAAGCACCGAGAATCTACCGGAGAAGACCGGGCATCAGACGCTGCAATTGAAAAGAGCTTGCTCTAGAGGGCAGTCGTGCAGACCGCCCTCTTTTCATTGCGCGGCCAGGCGGAAAAGAACCTTATGACGCTCTTGGTCCATATGCAGCGCAAACACCATCTATCGCAGAAAACCGGACATCAAGGGCTACACTTGAATAGTGCTTGCTCCAACGGGTGAGTTGAGAACCATCGATGTTTATAGACGAAGCGGAGATTTACGTCAGATCTGGCAAAGGCGGCGACGGCTGCATGAGCTTCCGTCGCGAAAAGTTTGAGGCTTTTGGAGGGCCTGACGGTGGAACTGGGGGCGACGGTGGCCATGTTTACCTCGTCGCCACCGAGGGAATTGATACGCTGATGGACTTCAGTGGAAAGCACCATTGGCGTGCGGAGAATGGCCAGCCAGGGCAGGGGAGCGGCTGTACAGGAAGAAACGGTAGAGATCTGCGAATACAAATGCCTGTCGGGACGTTGGTTTACGACGCAGATACAGGTGTGCTGCTCAAAGATCTGGCCCGCCCAGGTGACGAGTGTCGAGTAGTCGAGGGGGGAAAAGGGGGGCGGGGCAACAAGAGTTTTGCAACGCCGACTCAACAGGCACCGAGACAATGGGAGCCCGGCTCGCCGGCGCAGCAACGGCAGCTCCGCCTCGAGCTGAAGCTCATTGCGGATATCGGCCTTGTTGGATTACCCAACGCAGGCAAGAGCACGCTTCTGTCGAGGATGTCGAAAGCTCGTCCAAAGATCGGTGCATATCCGTTTACTACGCTGGAACCGCAGTTGGGCATTGTTGAACTACCGGGTGAGAGGCGTGTAGTCATGGCTGATTTACCAGGGCTTATTGAGGGAGCGCATCAGGGAGCCGGGCTTGGCGATGCCTTCCTTCGACACATCGAAAGAACGAGGGTGATACTGCATCTTATCGATGTTGCTCCTCTTGACGGTCGTTCCCCCGCCGATGCGTATCGGAGTATCCGCAACGAGCTCGCGTCCTATAGCGGAACATTGGCCAGCAAGCCGGAGTTGGTTGTCGCGACCAAGATTGATCTTGACCAGTCCGGTGAATTGATAAAGGATTTGGAGGAGGAAATCGGTGTCGCGGTTGTGGCCGTGAGTGCGGTTTCTAGTAAGGGAATGCCCAATCTGAGGAACAGACTTCTGGGGTTGATCGGCGGATCACAGGAGCCCACTGTGTTCAAGCATGATTTGCCGACGCCTCCACACCTGAGGGATGATTATGGTGATGAACACGACGGATGACTTGGGTCCGCTGTCCATCGTTGTTGTCGACATTGGCAACACGAAAATCGGAATGGGACGGTGGGTGGAGGGTAGCGTTGAAGATGTGGAGCGCCTTCCCATAGGTGATCGAGACGGTACCAAGAAGGCCCTCACCTTGGTCAGGGAGAAGTGCGAGAACCAACAAAGGCAGGCTATTGTAATCGCCTCAGTGGTGCCGGAGCAGACGGTCTGGCTGAAGGGATATATAGAAGACGACTTGGATCTGCAGCCCTTTGTAGTGGGTGAAAACATCGACTTACCCGCTGAACTCGGATTGAAACAGCCGATAGGTGTGGGTGTTGATCGTGTCTGCTCTGCTGCTGCTGCCTATGAGCGCACACGGAATGCTTGCACCGTTGTACAGGTTGGAAGTGCAGTGACCATTGATATGATCGACGACAATGGTGTTTTCCAAGGAGGGGCGATTCTGCCGGGCATAAGCGCACAAGCTAGATCATTGGCGGAGTATACGGCCCAACTTCCGTTGGTGGAACCTGCTATGCCCTTTCATGTGCTTGGGAAGCTTACTGAGGAGGCGATTCTCAGTGGTCTCTATTATGGTTTGGCCGGCGCCATTCGTGGGATCGTCGAGGAAATCGCGACTGTGGGCAATAAGTGGCCACAAGTCATCGTCACGGGCGGTGGATGTGATTTCCTCAAGGACAAGCTGGACTTCGCTGACAATTGGGTAGAGGATCTTTGCCTGATGGGAGTTGGTCTTGCCTACGTGCGCAAGCTTGCTCGAGCGGCCGGGAATTCGGAAGAAACAATCTAACACACTCCTTGTTGCCTGCTCATGTACACAGGCCGACGCACGGAATAAGTTGAATGAAGGTTCTTCGTTGCTGTGTGCTGACTCCGCCGGGTAAGGGAGCGATCGCTGTTATCTTGGTAAGAGGTGGGGGGGCATGGTCGCTAGTCAGCGGTCTCATCGATAGCCATGGCGGTCCATTTCCTGATGTCCCAAAGCGTAATCGCGTTTACTACGGATCATTTCGCGAGGGTGAGGAGTCGATAGATGATGTCCTACTGGCCGTTTCAGAACATGGGGGCTGCAATGAAACGGTAGAGATTTCATGCCATGGCGGATTGCGCGTTGTTGAGCGCATTCTCCTCGCGCTGACTAATGCAGGTGTGACTGTCGTTGACGGCGAACTGCTATGCGATTGCGCGCTAAGTTCATGGCAAGGCAAGCTGCGACGCATTGGCATGATGTTGCTGTCTCGGGCGTCGACTGACCGTGGCGCACGCTTCCTCATAGGACAGATGGACAAACTGCCAGCTGCCCTGGAAGCCGTCTGTTGTTTGGCCGAATCAGGGAACGGGCGAGATTCGCTTGATACTCTCAGGAGCCTAGTGGTTCGTTCTCGAGGGGCTCGGTTTCTGAGTGAGCCTGCGGAGATCGCTCTAGTTGGTCCGACTAATGCCGGCAAGTCGTCCTTGGCCAATAGATTGGCTGATCGGGATCACGCGCTAGTTGCTGAAACGGAGGGAACGACCCGTGATTGGGTGTCGATATCCGCAGCGATTTGCGGTGTTCCTGTCACCCTACTCGATACGGCCGGGGATCGGAAAACGGACGACATTCTCGAACGCCAGGCCATCATCGCTGGGCAATGCAGAGTCGCACGCTGCAACTTATCTCTTCTTGTCGTCGATGGGGCGAATGGGCTTGATCCTGAGGCAGTGAAGCGATGGCTGGAAGAACTGGGGGAACGGGCAGGAATTCTAGTGATTTCCAAGAGTGACTGCGCTCAGGTCGTAAGCCTGGATGACTCCTCTTGTTTTGGCGTGCCGGTTGTTCGAGTGTCCGCCAAGACTGGAGAAGGTATCGAGGAGCTCCAGCAGTTAGTCGTCGCTGCTCTGGATGTGCCAGATGAAGCGGAGAACGAGGCCGTGCTCTTTTCCGAAAGTCTGCGTTGCGAGCTTTCCGAGATCGTCGACGAAGCTCCACACAAGGCGGCGGTGTTGGCTGAGAGAGTCGCCGATGTCCTCAGGAGCGGACAATGGACTCAATAGTAGTTCCTCACTTCGCGCCCGGCCCTGATCTTCGTGAACTGAGTTCCAGGGTGCGCCAGCTTTGCTTAGGTTGATCTGAGGTAAATCGGTGGATGCAAAGAAAGCTGTTGAAGAGTCCTCCTCTCGCTACTAAAGTTACGATGAGTTTGTGCCGAGCGCTAATTATGAGCGCGGTGATGTTCACCTGAACCGGAGACTTTCCGACAACTATGCCCGCCCAAGACGACAGTTTGTTCGGTAGGAGGTTGTTGGAACAAGGATTCTGCTCAGCGGATGAGATAGCTGCGTGCAAATCTGAGCAAAAGAAACTGGAAGCAAATGGTATCGAGAAGAGCCTTTGTGAGCTTCTGGTTTCAAAAGGCTACCTGACCAAAAGCCAAGCCGATCGCGTCAGGGAAATGGCCGAAGACGATTCCATGTATCGCCCGGCTCAGCAGATACCCGGATTTCAGATTCTCAAAAAGCTGGGGCAGGGAGCGATGGCCACTGTTTTCCAGGCAAAACAGATAAGCCTGGATCGGATAGTGGCTATTAAGGTTTTGCCAAAGAGGATGAGTGAGAATTCTGAGTTTGTTGACAGGTTCTATCGCGAGGGGCGCGCTGCGGCGAGACTGAATCACTCCAACATTGTACAAGCCATCGACGTGGGAGAAGCGGGGGGGTATCACTACTTCGTCATGGAGTACATAGACGGGTGTACTGTATATGACAAGATCTCTGATGGAAAACCCATGGAAGAGTCGGAAGCGATTCAGATAATCCTGGGTACCGCGAGGGCTTTGGAACACGCCCATGCTCGAGGGTTCATTCATCGTGATGTCAAACCGAAGAACATCATGTTGACCAAGGAGGGTGAGGTCAAACTAGCCGACATGGGATTGGCCAGGGAAGTTAGTGATTTCAAGATTGCTGAGCAGGAGGCGGGGCGGGCGTATGGTACTCCCTACTACATAAGTCCGGAGCAGATCCGCGGTGAGATCAATATCGACTTTCGTGCGGACATATACTCCTTGGGGGCAACCTTCTATCACGCGGTAGCGGGCCGAGTACCTTTTGAGGGGTCGACGCCTTCTGCGGTGATGCATAAACACCTCAAGGAACCCTTGGTACCTCCCGACCATCTCAACACTAATCTGTCAGCTGGTGTTGCGGAGGTTATCGAGTTCATGATGGCCAAGAAGCGAGATGATCGGTATCCCTCGACCAAGGAACTGATTCTTGACCTTGAGGCTATTTCCAAGGGTGAAGCGCCACTTATGGCTCGCAAGAAGTACGACAACACACTCTTACAGAATTTAGCTGAGTCAGGACGTACAATCTCATCCCCCACGGCAGAGGATCTTGATCCTCAAACACCACGCAACGAGGCGTGGGTGTGGGTCGTGGTTTTGGCGGCCGCCCTTATCCTCTCTATAATCCTTAACATAAAGCAGATCTGGTAGAGCTGTCTCTGCTTGCCCGTCTCGAAACCTCTAATTGCTCGCTATTCCTGCCATTCTGCAAAGCTGGGTGACCACCCATGGTGCGCTCGGTGAATCGCTGCTCCACAGTTGCGAGCGTTGCGACAAACAACAAGCATCGGCCGGAGAGGACCACGGTCCTGACCAACACTTGAATAGAGCTTGCTTGAGGCAATGGCGGAGCTATTTCTGTTTAGGCTCCATTGCCCTGCCATAGTCAAGGACGCGAACCGTCCAGTTATCCACCGTTGTGGCCTGGAGATCTGGCACTACTCCCTCAAACTCAACGCTCAGGAGAACCGTGTTGTCCACCAGCGTTTCATTGAACTCCAGCCGCTTCTTGACGAAGTATCCGACGGGCCTTCCTGCCTGAATCCATTCGCCACTGTCATCGTCTTTGTATCTATACGTGAATTCCAGGTTGATGGCATCAACGGCGTATCCGTGTTCCTCTGACATATGGAATTCTAGAATTGCCTGTGAGCCTTTGTTTACCCGAACAGGCGTCACATTGATATTGACAGGTTTCCCCTCCACCTTCTGCCATTCCTCGGGGATAGGTTGCTCGTATATGGGAACGATGGTTTGGGCTGTCGATACTGGTGCAGGCGCAGTCTTGCCTGCGTTCATAAAGAAGACAGCTGCTGCTGCGGCCAGTACAATAATCACGATCGCGACTTTCATGACGGACATGTCCTCGTTTCTTCACAAGTCGAGCCGGGACGGCTCCATTACCCTGTTCCATGCGGTAGGCCATTATGACACGGGGTTGTGCCTGTGGCTAGTTGCTTTCCTTGCTCGTTTCCTGTTCATCTCGGAGACAGAGCTACGATGCTGTTTCCGGGTGCCCTAAGCTGGTTCGCTGCTCGTCGCAACTGACTGAAATCTTCCGGATCCAGGATGCTCTTTGGGACGGAGATCCTGCGGTTTATGTGAAGCGATGCCTCATCCGTGGAGACGGTCTGACTGATAGCTCCCCAATGTCCCGGTTCGTCTATGCCTGCCTTCGGGGTCATATGAAAAACCCATGTGTCTGGTATCTTGACGATCAAGTCGACTTCTGCGGTGAATGATCCATCAAGCTGCACGCTCGTTATTCGCTTCGATGAGCCTAACGGTATAGGGAATTGCCAAGAGAACCAGTCGATGCCAGGCATTTCCATAAGGTAGTATTCGTCAAGCAATTCGATGGCGTTGTCCTCGTTTAGCGTGATTGTCGCCTCGAGTTTATCGTGTGACATTGTCGTGATCGAGGATGTCAAGTTCTCAACTGCCGGAATCGTGTTGCACACCACTTTCTGCAGAAAACTCTCCTGAGCATCGCTCGTTTTCAGCTGCTGAGGGTCAAAGAAGCCGCCTGCCAGTCGCAGACGCAAGGAACCCTGGAGTTGCCCATCCTCGTTGACTGCCAACGAGCCGGAAAGCTTCATAGCATTGGCCCCCTTCTGTTTGCGATTGTGCAGGTTCGTTGTTCTGAGACTACCATCGGAGTCAAGACTCACTAGGGCAATGTCATCGTCCCAGCTGTCGGGGGTGTTGATCATTCCGTGCTGCGGATGGAGCATGATTGGACCCTCATTGGAATGCGCAACCAAGACAATTCCAGCAAAGCACTCACGCGTGGGCCTGCGTTGGGTAACATCAATATCCTTGACTGCCAGTGCCGGTTCCACCTTAATATCAAGTGACTTCAGAGCAGCTAGGTAAAGAGCGGCAGCCTCTAATGGGTTTCCGTAGTTTTGGGAAAACACCTCGTCCGCTGGGCGGCATTGCAGGGAGCGATAAGTCTTGGCTGATGCCAGGTAGCTGAAACGGGCTCGCAACTTGTCGGCCAGTGCGGATATCTTCGCCTTGACGTCGGGATTGTCGGCAGTTGCATCCACAGCAAACGTTCGGATGTCCTCATCCTGCACGGCGGCTCTACTCACGATCCCCAGCAAACGCCCAACCCATGTTGTGCTGTCAGGGATTGTAGTAAACCGGAGGCGAGGACAGCGATGTTGCCAGGGCTGTGATTGCGGTTCTGCAGGGGAGCCGTCGAAGGGGCCAAATGCAAAACAACTCCCATCTGGGGTCGGCTCATGTTCCACGTTGTCCAGTTGGACACTCAACTTCACGTTTGCAGGTCTGGAGATGCTGATGATCCTCTTGAGAACGGGATAGTCATCGTCGAGACGAATATCAGCCGAAACCCAAGGGAGTACTCCACGTTGCGTCGTGACCTCGTAATCCAACTCCAACGTGGCTCCCGGCTCAATACCGCTGAAACTGACGACCGTCTGTTGCCAGGCAATGTAGTCTGGCCACCCGGCCACGTCGTCCGGAGCGGCGATATTGAAAGAGTATTCGGGAACATCGATCACTTCGCCTGACGGGAGAATCGTACGTGCTGTATGAATAGTAAGCTTGTCCGTACCCTCACAGAAGTCCAGACGTGGATCAGCTGTCCTGCGTATGGGGCGGGAATTCATGAGCTTGATCCACTTGTGTTCCCGTCGGACAACTTGGCCGTCATCCTTTATTTCCCAATACTGCTCCCATCGCAGGATGATGGCATCCGCATCAGGGTATTGCTCGCTGCCGACGTCGAGCTGGACACCGGATTGTGTGTTAGCCGTCTTGGTCTGGCCTTGCGCCGAGCAACAGCCTGTTAGCAGGATCTGAACTAGGAATATAGAGCAAACGCTTCTGGTAATCGCTGAAGCTGTATTGGGCTTAGTCATTGGACACCTCCTGCTGCTTCATGTTCGTGTGGTTGCCGGCGCTGGCGAACTGATCTTGTGACGTCGTGCAGACGATCCACGTATCGGTCAGGTTGTGCATTTCCTCAAGAATGTCTCTGACGTCGTCGTAGTCTGAAGCCGGTATCGTGTGGTTCTTCAACTCAAAGTCCATCGTATAAGTCAGTTCGTGACCATCAATCGTAGCCGCGAATTCGAGTGTGGCTGACGACGATTCCCTCGTAATCCCGTCCGGCAGTTTCTCGACATTCCATGTAGCTGGGAGAGTGATGGTCTCCTCGTAATGTAGTCCTCTGGTTGCTCGTAGGCTATAACCGTACTGCCGATCCTTGCTCTTCATCGTGTAGAACAAATCGGGTATCAGCCAGTCCGCCAGCGGATGGGACATCAACGGCATGCGAATCAACTTGATCTCTCTCCCGATTGCAGCATAGGAAGGGGCTGTGACACTCATCTTCACAAACCCATCCTGAGAGTAATCCTCAGGGTCGATGTGTGAGTAGCTGCCAAGCTGTGCATTGGGCGCTATATTCAAGGCTCGTTCGAATGCAGATCTCACTTGCGGAGCGGGATATCGAGCGATGTTTCTTCGCAAGTAAGTGCACGGATAACCTTTCATTTGCATAGAGATTTCACAATGCAGTTCTCCTGATTCACTGATAGCGCTCGTGCTCCTGCACTCCAAGCTGTTGTAGTCTGGCGCGTAGTATGGCGATAACGTTAGCGGCTGGCCCTCCGGTGTTCCGTACACCAGACCTTGGAGATCCTCTCTGCTGGACCACATCTCTCGGCTTTGGGGAATCCACGTGGGGTCCAGAATCGTAAACGTACCGTCCTCGTTGCGCATCACTGTGACTGTGTGGTTGAACTGGTCTGCCGGAATGGCCTCAACGCGGGAACCGGCCATTGTCAGAGCGGGGTAAGCCTCAACCCCCAGAACACGCAACATTGTGACCAGCATACCGGCTTTGTCCTTGCAGACACCCGCACGATCGCGGAATGTCTCAATTCCTCTATGTAGTGTGAATCCCTCCCGTGGCCCACGACTAGTGCCGCAATAACGAACATTATCCGCAACCCAGTGGTTACACGCCGCCACCTTGTCCTCAAGCGACGTGAGCCCTGCAGTTATTTCGGCTACCTTGGCTTTAATCGCATCGTCCGCCTCGAACTGTGGTTCGTTGACTTCATGGAACCAGACAGATTTCATCTCCCAAGTAGGGACGGTGGCCATCACGACCTTCGTCACGCAATCGTCCGGAGCCACCATCCGTGGCTCGTGTTCCAAGGCAGGTAAATCGTCAGCCGTGAAACTGTACACCTGGTACTCACCATCGAACCACAGCGAAGATTCGAGACTCCCGTTGTACACCTCGTATTGGAGAGGCATGTCCTTTGGCATATGGACGGAATAGCGCTTATGGATGATAGGGTGGGAGCTCTGGAACAGAGTTACCTCATACCAGTGTCCTTCCATAGGTGGTTGAAGTGTCTCTGCCCCTCCTATGTCACTGCCATTGCTAAGATAGGCAATGTTGAACCCGATCTTGCTGACGCGGATCTCAATTGCGTCTCCGACATTCAGGTTCGGAATGCCCAGCAAATGCTGCTTCCCGCCCCAATAGATCATATGTTGCTGAGTTGGCTGCGTGACCAGACCCGAAAGAGGCACGTCGGTCGTCGTCTCATCCTCATGATGGACGCGGATTGACTTGATAGTGACCCTGCGAGTGTCAGGATCGAAGTCGAATCGCTGCATCGACTGCGATTTCACGCCTGATTCCGACAGAATCTTGATCACCTGGCAGCTCTCAGTAGTAGCCAGTCCGCTCTTCTGGACGTATACGTCCGCCTCGTCCAGAACGTAGACCACATCATGGCCGTCGTACTGCTTGGCATCGCCCAACTCCGCAACCATCTGCGAAATCTCCGCCGCCGTCGCGGGTTGGGGCGGTGCGGCGCAAACCGCAGGACTCCAGCCGGCGATGACCGTGCTCAGAAGGACCAATGTAACGGTATGTTTCCAGTTCATTTACCCATTCCTTTGCTGCCTCAGCTTTGTGATCACGTGCCTATAAAGGATGATAGATGCAATCTATCGGGGCGACGGCAAAGAATCCAGCCGATCGCAACAGGCGGGAAGCGTCACAAGCTATTGGCGGACCGCTATCGAGGCTGCTGAGTACGTTTCTTCATTGACGTGATTCTGGGGCGATTAATCCCGAGATTCGGTGTTTGGCCGACTTGCCAAGATCGCTCAACGCCCAACAGGTACGTTGCGCGGACCGGAGACTATGCGAACGCACCAGAAACGCGTGTGTGGCGGTAGGCTCCTGGAATCTGTTCTGCCGACACTGCTCTACCACTACTGGCTTCAGCTAGTAGTGTGGGTGAACTGCAATGCCTCTTATCGCGCCGGGCACTAGGTCCTGCTGATGGCGAACTCCATCCTACTCATCGGTTACGCACCCGATTGATGCCGGCATTACATTCTTGATGTACTTGTGGAGCGTTCCCCTTCGAACCTTGAATGGTGGTTGTGCCCATTGGGCTCTGCGCACAGCGAATTCCTCATTGCTGATCGCAACGTCGATGCGACGGGTTGTAGCATCAACCGTAATCACATCTCCGTCACGCACCAGGGCAATAGGGCCACCCTCTTGAGCTTCGGGCGTAATATGCCCCACAATGAACCCATGGCTTCCACCCGAAAAACGGCCGTCTGTCAGCAGGGCGACATCCTTTCCCAGTCCTGCCCCCATTATCGCCGACGTCGGAGTCAGCATCTCTGGCATGCCTGGACCGCCCTTCGGACCTTCATAGCGAATTACCACAACATCGCCCTTGACAATCCTCCCTTGCTCCAGCGCCGTTAGCATCTCTTCCTCAGAGTCATACACCTTGGCCGGACCGGAAAAAAGTTCACCCTCTTTGCCACTTATCTTGGCTACGGCACCGTCCGGTGCAAGGTTGCCCTTCAGAATCTGAATATGCCCCGTCTGCTTCACCGGCGCATCGATCGTATGAATCACGTCCTGAGGCTCTGACAGGCCCGGCAAATCCGCCACATTCTCCGCAATCGTCCGCCCTGTTACCGTCAGACAATCTCCTACCAGGTACCCCTTCTCCAAAAGATACTTGACCACCGCTGGCGTGCCGCCAACCCGATGCAGGTCGTGCTGCAGGTATTTACCGCTCGGCTTGAGGTCCGCCAGGAATGGCACTCGATCACTGATCATTTGGAAATCGTCAAGACCGAGTGGGACATCAACGGATCGCGCCATGGCGATTAAATGCAAAACGGCATTGGTGCTGCCTCCCAAGGCTATTACGATCGCAATTGCATTCTCGAACGCCGTACGCGTCATTATATCACGCGGCTTGATATCCTTTTCCATCAATTGGCGAATAGCCGCTCCCGCCCGGAAACACTCGTCAAGTTTCCCCGGATCCTCTGCCGGTGTAGAGGAACTGTACGGCAAACTCATCCCCAGAACCTCAATTGCGCAAGCCATCGTGTTTGCTGTGTACATTCCTCCGCAGGCGCCCGCGCCCGGACATGCATGCCGGATTATTGCCCGCCGCTCCTCCTCAGTGATCCTCCCCGCGATGTACTCACCGTAGCTCTGGAACGCCGAAACAATGTCAATTGGCTTTCCATTGAGCATTCCCGGCTTGATTGTCCCTCCGTAAACCATCAACGCCGGCCTGTTCAAACGCCCCATGGCTATGAGGCAGCCCGGCATGTTCTTGTCGCACCCCGGAATCGAGATATTCGCATCATACCAATGCGCTGCCATCGTAGTCTCAATCGAATCAGCGATGATCTCGCGAGACTGTAGGGAAAAACTCATCCCTTCCGTCCCCATGGCAATCCCATCACTTACGCCGATCGTATTGAAACGCATTCCCAGTAAGTCCGCTGCAACAACTCCCTCCTTGACCTTGGCGGCTAAATCGTTCAGATGCATGTTGCAGGTGTTGCCCTCGTACCAAGTGGTGGCAATCCCTACCTGCGCTTTGGACAGATCCTCTTCCCGCAAACCTGTCCCCAGCAACATCGCCTGAGAAGCACCTTGACTCTTCCGCTGAGTTATCCGTGAACTGTAGACATTGAGTTCTTCACTCATCTTAGCATCCTTTGCATCTGACGCCGTTTTCCACCTTCAACTGCTGCCCATCCTAAATCAGCACACCGATAATGCAATTAACACCGTCCAATCGTGTTGCCCTCTGAATTGCTCAATCGCTGTAACCAGCCCCTACTCTTACGGTTTGAACCGACAACGCAGTTCTGACTCAACATCAGCCAGCCTTACACCCTTCGCCTGCATCGCGGTCATCAGATGGTACAACAAATCCGCGCATTCCCACGTAGCATGTCCCACTTCCTCCGCCTCAATCACCTCATCTGTCTCCTCTCGAAGCTTGGCTGCGAGTAGCTTTGGGGCATCCAAGAGCTTGCACGTGTAGCTGCTCCTATCGACACTGAGTCGCCTCCCCTCCAAGACACTCTCCAACACCCGCAGTGGTTGCTCGCAGACCGTTTCAAAGCAACTGCGTTTTCCCGTATGGCATGCCGGGCCGCTCTGCTCAACTCTGAAAAGAACAGTATCACGATCGCAATCCCACCTGGCGGCTACCAAGCGCTGCGTATTCCCAGACGTAGCTCCCTTCCGCCACAACTCCTGCCGAGACCGAGAGTAGTACCAACCCTCGCCGCTCGTCAGTGTCCGCTTCAGAGAATCCCTATTGCTGTACGCCAGCATGAGCACCGCACCGCTGGCAGCGTCCTGCACCACCGTCGGCACCAGCCCGTCGCTGCTGAATTGCACCGCTGCCGCCCAAATGTCGTCCAGTTTCAACTGGCCCTCGTACACCGCCCGCCCCAACTGGCTGTTGCAGCCCATGCCCTCCAAAGTCACTACTTCGTCCGTCGTCGTAACTCCGCCGGCCACGGTGATCGGTATGTCAACCGCCTCTCTCAACGCGCTGGCCATCTCCATATCACAGCCCGATAGCATCCCCTCACGCTCAACCTGCGTGAACAGATACTCGCTGCAGCTATCCTCCAGCAGTCTCGCCTGGTCCAATACACTCTTGCCAATATCCTTCCGCCAGCCCTCGGTCACGACTCGCTCACCCCGCGCGTCTAGTGCCACCACCAACCACTCGACCGGAAACTGCTTCAGAAACTCCTTGTGAGCCATTGTCCCTATGACAACTTTCTGTGCACCGCGCCGGATCCAATTGCGCACATCGTCAGCGCACCGAATACCGCCTCCCACACGGCACTCGGCCACCTGACAAATTGCCGCAATAACTTCCGTGTTCGCTCCTCGCCCGAATGCCGCGTCAAGATCAACGACTGCAACAGGACCAAACCGCCCGAACATGACCGCGAGTTCCACGGGATCACGCTCATCAGTCAGTACGAGGTCTCGCCCCTGTCGAAGCTGTACGGCTTTGCCGCCTGCTATGTCTATGCTGGGGATAATCATAATCGCACCTCAATACCCTCTGCTCCAAGCCGTAACTTCAGCGAATCAGGCGTCCATTCGCCTGAATGAAAGATCGATGCAGCAAGAGCCGCCGACGCCTCCGTCTTGCGAAAAACATCTACGAAGTCCTCAACGCTGCCGGCGCCCCCAGAAGCGATCACCGGAACGGATACAGCCGCCGAAACCGCTTGAGTAACATCCAGAGAAAAACCTCCGCATACTCCGTCGGTGTCGATTGCATTAAGCAGTATCTCGCCCGCTCCCCGCTCGACTGCCTCCACCGCCCATTCCACGCATGTCTGACCCCTCGTTCGCGTTGCGCTGTGAGTTGTAACGTACCATTCATTACCGCTTCGCCGGGCATCGATTGACAAAACCACACATTGTCGCCCGAACTCGTCGGCCAACTCCGTCAGCAGTAGGGGGGCTGTCAAAGCCGCAGTGTTCAACGCCACCTTGTCCGCGCCGGCACGCAGCATCCGCCGTGCATCCTCAACACTGCGAATGCCACCGCCCACAGTGAACGGAATGAACAGGCTTCTCGATATTTCGCGCACAAGTTCAAACGTGATGGCCTCATCGTTTCGCGAAGCAGTAATGTTTAAAAAACACAACTCATCCGCACCGCTTTCCGCATACTTCGTTCCCAATGCCACCGGGTCCCCCACGTCCCGCAGGTCCTCGAAGCACACACCTTTCACAACCCGGCCATCCTGCACATCAAGGCAGGGAATGATTCTTTTTGCTAACATGCGGAGAATCTCCTCAGTAGCGCCAACCCCGCCTCCGAACTCTTCTCTGGATGAAACTGCACACCCCAAACACCTTCTCCGCCTACAACTGCCGGAACATCCTGGCCGTCGATTACCGTCGTGCAGAGCAGCCGCTCTGCCGGAACTTCCGCCGCTACATAGCTGTGCGCGAAGTAGTAGTGGCGGCTCTCTTCGTCGCCGAGTAGCTCGCACGCTCTCTTCGGGTCGATCGTGTTCCATCCCATGTGCGGGACGCGCCGAGCCTTCAGCGTCACGACCCGCCCCGGAATCAGACCCAACGCCTCAACACCTTCCGCTTCCTCGCTGCCTGCAAAGAGAAGCTGCAGCCCCAGGCAAATGCCCAGGAGACGAACGCCTTTCTGCACCAGCCTCGGAATAAGCTCCATGATCCCGGATTCCGCTAATCGACAACCGGCTGATCCGAAGTGTCCAACTCCTGGAAGGATGATATGTGATACACCGGCCAGGCTCTTGGCGTCACCACATACTCTGTGATCAAGAGCGAGATGCTCCAGAGCGTCCGTGACGCTCTTCATGTTCCCGGCTCCATAATCGACAACACCTATCATTTCCCCAGCCTTCCGACTATCTCCGGTAATTCTGTCAAGCGGTCAATGATCTTGACCACACCGATGCTTCCACCGATGAGTTCTTCCTGCTCACGAGTAGTGACGCCCGAACGAATATGAATGTACTTGATGTCCAGGCCCTGCTCCCTGGCGCCGCATACCGCGCGGAAATCGGCCAAAGCGTCACCAACGTACGCCAGCGTTCCATTGCTCCGTGCTGCGCTGTTTCCACGCAAACACTCTATCGCCGCATCGTATCCCAACGCGGCGCACATGGGTGAGAACCAATGTGGCTTACCCAGTGGTTTCACCCCTGTCTCCTCCTGTGCTCGTGCCGGCTCATCCGCAGTTGTAACTGCCTCTGGCGGGAGATATTCTCCAAGCTCAGCCGCCTTGATAGCTTGTTCCGCTTCCACACGATGACGACTAGTACACACTCGAAGAGAAAAACCCAATTCAACGCACTGCGCAAACGAACTGCACGTCTCCTCGTATGGCTCCTTCAATGTGGATCTGTCAAGGCACAGTGGAATGCTCGGCTCGCCTCGCAGAATACTCTGAAAACCTGACACTGCCGCTCGAAAAAACTCGCTGTCGCGCACTATCCCGAACCCCTCCAGAGGATCTCTGCCCCTCTCCTTCTCAGGGGCGTCTCGCCATAAGCTGCCGGCCGCCTGCTTCAACTCATGCATCGCCGCAGAAAGATTGCCCTTGCGAATGCACTCGGCAACACATAGGTGAACGAGACGATCCTCCAACGCCTTAATGAAGACAGCCGTCATATCCCAATTAGAGTTGCATCCGCGGCCCTTCGTAACCTGCTGTAGCGACATCCGGCCATACGCCGTGTCTGCTAGCGCTTGCCACTGACCACCCACGGAATCACCCAGGCCACAAGCACACAAAGCGCTTGCCAGCGAAGCGTTCCAATACGGTCGCTCACTAAAGAAGACCCCATCAGCATCGAGTATAAGTTTGTTCATGCTATCATCCGTGCCTAAAGCATTACTCGTACAAGCGCAGCATCAAAAAACGTAACTTAACCAGCCAAAACCCGAGTACGGAAGCTACACTTGAACAGAGCTTGCTCCAGTATCCTTCTCCAGCGTGTATTCCACAGCACCGGCGATTCCGCTCGAATCACCTGGCAAACATTCACTTGTCGGAATCCCCATTGCCTGCCTGACCACTTCGCCCAAGGCCCGAAAGAGTACTTCATACAAATGATGCAGGTTGCCGCATCGCAGCACTGTTATCGCCAGTGTACATCCCGACCCGTATGCGAATCCGTCTACAAACTGCCGCAAGTTCGTTCCATAAGCAGCCTGCTGCCCGCTACCCCTATCCGTGTACCATGTGTCCACCAGACCGTCAATATCGGTGCGCTTTGGTATAACCCAACTGACTGCAGGCCGTTCTTCAAAACTCGCCCGCACCTCCACGACTCCGTCATCCATGCAGCACGAGGCGAAGCCTCTTCCGGGCGTGCCCCGTTCTCCTGACAGCTCCTGCAATATCGCCTTGACTCCTCGCCCCACTAGCTGCCCCATGTCCTCACAAAGGACATGATCCAGAGACCACGAGCCGGGCCAAGCAGTATCCGCCGCCTCAAACTCCAGCCCCGCAGAACGCCCCAGATGATCCAGAAAGTGCGAGAGAACGCGGTTCGAAATCGCTACCGGTTCTCCCGTGCCGCTGCGACGTCGTAACGTTAGTCCGAAGCACGTCTCCTGAGTGCGACGCGTAACCCGAATATCTGAAAAGCCAAACGCCGTCATAACCTGTCCTCCCATTCTTGCTCTACGATCGTTGCCATTGCTCCACTGCCAGGCAGTGAGCGCTGAACCCTTCATCTTTCGCTATCACCGGCACGTATGATCGCAACGATTCATATGCCGAGGCCGAAGCGCAGCCTATGGAGGTCCTCTTCATGAAGTCCAGGACCGATATGCCCGATGCTGTCTTCGCCCAGGCCCCGGTCGGCAATATAGCATTTATGCCCATTGAGTAATTACCCAAACTGATAATCGGATAATCTCCCAGGAGTATCTCGCCCGCATGGCGGACTCGCGACACCACTGCCCATGGATCGTTTGTCATGATGGCCACATGCTCCGCGGCAAAGTCGTTGGCGAATTCGATCGACTCCTCCAGACTCCCAGTGATCAGAATACCGCCTCGCTCTTCCAGGACCTCCTTGGCAAAAGCACTTCTCTGTTCAGTTAACTTTCCACTGAGATTCTGTATCGCTGCTCCGACTCGCTCCGCTTCCTCCTTCACATGTGTCAATAGAAGAGCACATGAGTTTTCCCCATGCTCCGCCTCGACTAACAGATTCCACGCTACATTGATTGGATTCGCACTCCCATCAGCTATGATCAGTGATTCGCTCGGTCCTGCTATTGGACCCGGGTCAATCACCTCCGACAGCATCCGTCGCGCTGCCGTGATGTAGACGTTGCCCGGACCTACTATCTTATCGCACTTTGGAATGCTCTCCGTACCCCACGCCACAGCTGCCACTGCCTGTGCTCCACCCACTCGGTACACTTCCTCAATGCCCAGTTCCTTGGCCACGAATAGCGTGCCCGCATCCACCTTCCCGTCAGGACCTGGAGGAGTACACAACACCACCCGCTTAGCCCCGGCCAGTTTCGCCGGTACTCCCAGCATGTAAGCCACTGAGGCGAACGAGCCGCGGCCCCGCGGAACATACAGACACACCGTGTCAATCGCGTTCCACCGATCTCCACACCACAGGCCTGGCTCCACCTCTACCATCTCCACCGCTCTGGGAACCTGGGCCTCATGCAGCTTCCGCACATTTGCCATCGATCTCAGTAGCGCAGCTCGAAGATCGTCCGCCAACATCTTGGGTGATCGCTCAATCTCTCCCGCGCTGACGCGCAGACCGACGTTACTCAAATCAACCCCGTCAAAGCGCTTCGTGTATTCCAATAAAGCAGCGTCACCTTTACTCCTGACCGCGTTGATGATCGCTGAGCATGTATCCTGCACATCAGCCTTATCCCATACCCGGCGCTGCAGCAGTTCCTCGCGTCTGCCGCTGTCCAGTTCCGCCAACTTCATCGTTCGTACGTCGATCATGCGATTACCCTCTGAAGCTGCGTCTGCAGAATGTCTCGTGCCCCGGCCGCTTTCAACTTAATGATCAATTCTGGTGTTAGCCGCCTCGGAACAGCGGCCTTTACCGCAAACGAGTGGTTCCCGTACAGAGGTTGCACGGTGGGGGACTTCATCGCCGGAAGCAGACCGATCACTGCCTTCAAGACGCTCTCCTCAACATTCATCTCCAGCAACACCCGCTGTCGTGCGTCCAGAATGCTCCGCATCAGTAGCACAAGCTCATCCAACGCGTCGCTAACACTCCGTTCGCGCAACGCCTGCCTGTTGGCCAGAAACAACGTCGTGGACTTCAACAGAACATCAACTACTTCCAACTGGTTCGCCGCCAGGGCGGAACCAGTGGCCGTGTTGTCTACGATCATGTCCGCATCTTCTGGTGGAAAAACCTCAGTGGCGCCGAACGTTCGCACGTATCGCCAAGCCAGTCCCTTCTGCTCCATGTACGTTCGCGTGATTCGCTCGTACTCCGACGCTACTACTATGGGCCGCCGCTGCCCACCGTCGAACGGCTTCGCCCCCGTCGGTGCCGCCGATACTATTCGTACCGGCAGTAGACCCGTATCCAACAGCGACTCCACTTCGGCCTCGCTTTCGTGCACCCAGTCTAGACCGCTGAAACCTGCATCGTGCGCTCCATATTCGATCAGCTTCGGGATATTCGCTGGCTTAAGCATCTTCACCTCAAAACGTGCATCTGTGCACGCCGGACGATAGTTCTTGCCTGAGTAGTTGATGAATACGCCCGCCTCCGCCAGCAGCTTTAGAACCTCTTCGCTCATGCGCCCTGTCGGCATTACCAGCTTGATCTTCCTTCTTGACATCTTCTCGTTTCCTTATTGTGGCCTGCGTCGCAGAATGGGCCTGCCGCGCCGGCTTCATACTCTTCAGTAAGTTTCCAGTTGCCGGTGGTCGCTAGAAACTGCAATGGCTGCAGTGCGCGTGAAGGGCGAGCACTAGGTGAGATGCGGTTAACCCGCAGGTTCTAACCTGGCTCGAAATGGTGTGAGATTGTGATGCTGGCAGAATCATTTGCTGTTCCGACGGTTCAGTATTACTCGGTATCCGCCTTCGCCCTGCTTAAGCCAATGACTAATCCGCGCTATCGTCCGCGAACTGAGTCCCGTGCTCTTCTCAATCTGCTTGTAGGAAACACCCGTGCTGAGCATTCGTGCTACTCGCCATCTCTCTACGACCATCCGGATCTCATCCGGTGTCATCAGGTCACGTACGAAACGCCGCGCATCACGCCGACTGCTCAAACTCAAGAGAGCATCGAGCAAATCATCAGCCTCTTTGGTCCACAACTCCTGCCGGTCGGTCATATACTTATCCCTATCGACCTCTACACCTTAACGCTTTACTATGGTAAAGTCAACGCCTCTGTCGCAACGGGCAATCTTTTTCTCGCCTCTTGCTCATAATGCTCCCATGCAGCACCCATGCCCGACCTAGTCGCCTCCTGCGACATCAGAAACTCAACTCTTCTCGGACCGTGCCCATCTCGGATGCTTCCTCCTACCCTCCTCGTTTGACTTGATCCCAGACAATTCGTATCTTGTGTCATATGAGTATCGCTGGACACCATACATCTCTTCACACCATGGCAATGCCCAGCCCGGGCACGGGGGTAGCATACCTGTGCCGGGCCTTGCGGATAGCCTAGTCCTGGAGCCTTATTCGTCCATATGTAGCGCCCAATAGTGAACGTCATCCGGAAAACCGGGGTTCACACGCTACAGGTCAATCAAGCTTGCTCTAGCTTCCGTTTCACCCTGCTCAGCGCTATACCCGTGTTCGGGCTCTAACTGCCCGCGAGCCTGCATTGCATCTCGCTGGCAGTCGATTCCTGGCGTCCATATCGGTCGCCAACGCAAACACCTGACTCTGCGAATTCGCTCAAGGAATCAACTGAACCCTAAAACGGAGCATCCGAACATGATAGCTGACAACAGACAACTCAATTCGAACGACCCTCTCACAAACTCGCAATCCGACGACCACAACTTCTCATATACTTTGGAAATTCCCATGAAGCCGCAAAAGGGATTGCCGGAACTCTGCATCAAGACCCTCAGGGATGCTGGAGTCGCTCACCGCTCCCTATCCATTATGTGGGATGAGACCAAGCCTGGATGGCAAAGCGTTCACATTCATACGTCCCCCTGCACCCGTGCCGCCATAACGGCTATTATTCAGACCCTTGCCCAAGCAGGAGGAGCGTTCATTAGCCCGCGCATCTAGGCTAGCCATTGCATCAGCATTTTCGACGAATGCTGCAGCTTGTTAAACCCAAGGAGGCTACGCGCAATACACGCTGCCGTTGAACAAGGTGGCCGCGATCGCGACACCGGCGTTGATTTCACCATGAACCCCATTTACGGCATAACCGTAGGTGTCGTCGAACGCAATGTCGAGGCCCGCTTCATGGCAGCCCGACGCTCCCGACCAGGAGACTGATGCAGAGGTTTCAAGTGGTATTTGGATCGCTTTGCCGGTGCCGTTTGGGAGATTACGCTCGTCCTTGAGTAGGTAAGCCGACTCCGACGGCGTCTCCCAAGCCAAACCAATCCCCAAGCTCCTCCGGATACCCTTCCGAAAGCCAGCCCGTGCCGCGCTGCTGCCCACGCCCTCTCGCCTCTCTTGCACGCCGGAAATGGTGGCGCCAAACTCGACCCTAACATGCTCCTCGGCACATTTTTCCAAACTTTTTTTTCGCACTTGGCGCTAGCGCCAGCCCCGATTTTCACCCCTCAACCGACCCCATTATAAAAAAAGTGCGGAACACGGGCGCCCTTATTTATAGTGGCAGGGTCTGCGCTTACCGCTTCCCCCCCCACCGCTGCAAGTCCAGCTCTGTCGTCCAGCAGCGAGCACCGACTGGAGAGAACGATGGCACCGTAAGTCCAAGCGTAGCGTCAAACTACCGGAATCTATCGGAAAAGACAGACGTTCAGCCGCTAAACTCGGATAGAGCTTGCTCTAGCGTTCAGACTCGATGCTTTAATAGAGCTCGCTCCAAATGTTCGCTTACCTAATAGCGGCTTCCTCAGCTCGGCACGCGGGATCGCGCTCAACCTAGCTAACCCTGTTACCATCAACTGCAAGCGTCTCTGGGGGCGTCAGGTCACTGCCATAAAGCGGTGACCTGATTCCGACATGAGCCACTTTGTCCTCAAAACGAGCAAAAACGACTCAAAACGGCTCCAAAACAGAAGGAAAACTGGATATGTACGCGCATAATGACACCATTTCGAACGCCTTAAGGGCGTTTTGGGACCCAAAACAGCACGTTTGTGCACTCAAATGTTGGCTAAATGTAGCCTTGCGCACCCTCAATGCACGCTCAATGTCGACTTGGCGCACTCAAAAACGCGGTTTTTTGTTCTGTAAAACCCCAAAAAAAGGACCGCAGAACGACCGCCGTATAGTGATTTTCACGCTTGAAAAAACACCCAAAACGCCGGCTCGCGTTCTGGGTGTTGAATCGCTTCAGGATGAACTCAATTGTGGAATTACCGTTGGACCTTTCGCCGTTGAGAAAGGAGCGAACAGATGCCGGCCGCGAGCAGGGCGGTGGTTGCCGGTTCCGGAACATCGGGAATGGCGTCCGCGTCAACCTGATAGGCTGTTTCCGGCTCTTCAATGTCGACGTCTGCCAGAAATCCCAGATCGGGAATATCCAGACCCATCGCCGCAGCTGCCGCAGAGATCGATGCTAATTCGTCGATCTCGTCCACCGTAAGGGACTTGCCCGCTTGAGCTTTGGCCTGGGCCTGCGCCGCCTTCAGATTCAGCTGGTCCTCGAATTGCCCCGCACCGCTGAAGTGGGCGAAAATGTTGTCTATTCCCAATGCGTCGAAGATTGGATCGGTGGCCGCTGCCAGCAGATCAGCAAAGATATTGCCCCGAATGTCGATCGGTCCCAGATCAAAATCGTTGAACTGCTCGTCGTCCTCCCAGCGGCCGTCGGTGACGACACGCTGCCGGCTTGAGACATCCAGCTGCATGTCGTAAAAGCCAAGAGAGTTCATCGATGCCGTTGCGTCCAGCAAAAAACTTCCCGTGATCGTTGTTTCCTGATTCCCCGTGTCCGTTCGCAACTGATAGCCAAAAGGCTGGTTGTTCGTGTTCAGTGAAAACTCGATTAACTCGATCCCCCGGCCGCCTGTGCTGAAACTCAATACCGGAGTGCCCGACAGCGTTAACTCCGCCGCTCCGAAATCAAGCGTCTCGCCGGTAAACGTCCGACTGACTGTCAGATCGTCACCGCCACTGAGGTAGTTGTGATTTCCATCAAAGTCAAACCCTGCCTGCCTCAGCCCGAAAACCACGTTCTTGAACAGCCCCTTGGCTTCCGCAACCGTCGGGACCGCAACCAAGAGTGCTGCCGCACATACGAGAAAAACATTACATCGCCGCATCGCTTGCCTCCCAGGGCCAGTGTCCGGTCTGAAATACTCAATCTGAATACTCAATAAGCCACGACATCGCGCCGACCTGTCGCCCGCACGCCCATCGCGATCTGCTACTATTCTCGCAGGATACGCCGTGGGCGGCAACCCGTCGGTCTTGATACACCTATGAACATTCTATCGGCCGTCCGGAGTGACGCGACGAGTCCGGCATTCTGAGTGTTGGTCTCTGGTTGCTGTTTGTACTCCAACCTACTTGCAGGCATGATGTTATGGGACACTTCGTTTCCATAGTCTACGGTTCGTTGACACTGGCCGACCATCCCCGCAATACTGGCACTGCCGATATTGACCGGAACAGCGCGGGATTATGGATGCGTCTGTGTCTTTCCGCATACCCTTGTTTGCTGAAGGTGACAAAATGAGAATTTCCGCAATGGGTACCATGTTCGCTGTGGCTCTTCAACTGGCTTTGGTCTCAGTGACCGCTCGTGGCGAGGATGAGTGTTCGGTTGAGGAACTTCTGCCGACGCCGGCTCCCACTCTGGCGCCCCTCGTACCCGGGCAGCTTGCATCAGGGCAGACCTCCGTCGACGGGATCGAGCCGGTGGCGACCGAGTCGGGATTGCGCTATTACGACATCAAAGTTGGAACTGGTAAAACGCCTAGATCAGGTGCGCGCGTAAGCGTTCACTATACCGGATGGTTCACGGACGGAACGGCGTTTGACAGCTCCCGGATAAAAGGGGAGCCCTTCAAGTTCCAGACTCACCGTGGGGTAATCAAGGGTTGGATTGAAGGCATTTCCACTATGCGGGAAGGTGGTATTCGTCGCCTTGAAGTGCCCAGCGAGTTGGCCTATGGAGAACACGGAATGGGCAAACGAGTTCCACCCAACGCCGACCTTATTTTCGAACTGGAGTTGCTTGCCATCGACGAGCAGGGGCCAATACCCCCTGAGGTTGATGATGCCGCCAAGGTGACGACACGCTCCGGACTGGTGTACTGGGAAATAACCAAGGGAGCGGACGAGCCTATTGCGAAAGAGGATCGTGTGAAGATGGAGTTTGCCGTCTGGCTGGAGAACGGCCGCCTGCTGGCTACTTCCGGTGATCCACAGAACCTGCGGATAATGCAGGTTTCCGCTCTGTTTGCCGGATGGGCTGAAGGTGTTGTTGGTATGCGCAAAGGCGGCGAGCGGAAGCTCCTCATTCCTCCGGCTCTGGCTTTCGGGGAGAAGGGCGGAAGCGGAGTGCCCCCGAACGAATCGATCATCATGCACATCAAGATAGCAGATGTCCTTCGCTCTGTTCGCCAGACTTCGGTGGATGGGATCGAGCCGGTCGTTACGAAATCAGGACTGAAATATTGGGATATCCTAGTTGGTGACGGACCGTTGCCGAGTGCGACTTCGCAGTGTCGGGTTCACTACACCAGTTGGCTTGCCGATGGGACCATGCTCGATAGCTCTTTGCAGAAAGGCAAGGAGCTTACTCTGCATACGAATGGAGGGTTTGTCGAGGGTTTCGTCGAGGGAGTCTACGGGATGAGGGTGGGCGGCAAGAGAAGGCTTGAGATTCCACCTGATTTGGGATATGGCGATTTAGGCCAACCTCGCATTCCGCCGCGGTCGACCCTAATCTTCGAGGTGGAGTTGCTGGGGGTTGAGGAGTTGCATCCGGCAAAGACAAAGCAGCCGCAAGGGAAATGATGCCCATGCGACTGTGATCGTTCTTTATCCGATTGGTTATGGGCTACTTGTTGGCGGCTACGCCGTGCCCGTAGAACTTTGGTGGTGCCGATTCTGTGTAGACTTGCTTCTCTGCGGCAATTGCGTCTCGAATATGTTTCGGCTGCTGCAGCATGCCCAGCATTGTTGTGCCATCGAACATCACAAATCGACCGGTTGTTTTTTCCTTCAGCAGAGAGTCGACTGAGTCTGGATTGGGGCGGAATTCGATTGCGCTGTCACTGCATACGGCAAATCCCCACGGAGATCCGTATGTTGGAGTCGCCGATCCGTAGGACGCGACATTCTCGAACACAGCTTTCAGCGTGTTTACCAGCCTGACGTGCAGGTTCATCACGAATGGCGCAATCGGGCCGGCCTGTATCACTACGTAGCCTCCGGGCGCAGTTGCTCGTCGGCATTTCTCAAAGTATTCCTTGGTGAATAGCTTGAAGCTCGGACCCTCTTCAATGGGGTCTGAAAGATCCGAGATAATAACGTCCCATTCGCCTTCCGACTTGTCCAAGCAGTCGAGTGCGTCGCCTATGACCAGATTGGTTCGCGGATCATCAAACGCTCCCTGATGTAACTCCGGCATATGCTCCTTGCATGCCTCGACTACATCTCCGTCAATGTCCACCATGGTGACGTTTTCCACCGACTTCCATTTTAGCACTTCTCGTACAGTGGCTCCTTCGCCGCCGCCGAGAATCAGTACTTTCTTGGGATTGCCATGGTAAACGCACGCAACATGCACGAGCGGTTCATGGTAGAGGAACTCATCGCCTTGCGACGACTGCCATTTGCCGTCCAGCACCAGAGCTTTCCCGTATGTACCGCTACGGACAATGGTCATTTCCTGGAAGGGCGTTGTTTTTTGCGCAAGGACCTCCACGATGCCATGGCTATAGGCATCATAGGGTGTCATTTCTTCAGTCACCCATAAGGTGTTATTCAGATGTTTGTCTGGCATAGTCTGGATTTCTTCGGTTTGGTCTTCTTTTCAAACTCTGCTAGGTAGGATGCCGGAGCGCCACCTCGCGAGATCACCTGCAACTCGTGATGCGTCGCGACGAATTGCTCCATAAGGTACTCACACGCGCATTGCGGTTTTGCCGTCTCTCCGCATGTGAAAATATCAATGGCAGCGTAGCCGTGTTCCGGCCAAGTGTGGATGGATATGTGCGATTCGGAAAGCAATCCGACCGCAGTCACGCCTTGCGGTTCGAACTTGTGACTGGAGAGGTTTAGGAGTGTTGACATTCCCCGATGGGAAGCCTGTTCTATTGAATGACGAACGAATCGCTCGTCGTTAAGCAGGTCGAAGCTACAGCCGTGAAGCTCGAGGATGCAGTGCGTTCCTACGGGGGTTATTGTCAATGGTCCACCTCCTACTGGTTCAGGGTCAATATGGATCTCCAAAAACCGGTACACTCCGGAACAGCCCTATCACCGTCGGCTCTCGTGCGAACCTCTGTCTGCGTTGTCAGTCAACACGCCCGTGGGCGACTCGTGCTGCTCGCGTCAGGTGTTGTTCCATCGCACCGAAGAGGGAGAATTTTAGCACTTTCATCCTCATCAGCAAGACTAATCAATCGACGATCTTGCACTATATTTTGGCTGGCCGATAACAGTTTATTATTCAACTCGCGATGATGCATGATCGCATAAGTTGTTTGACAGTACCACCTTAGGACTCCATCGTTAGCTAGCGCTACAGCACTGGGGTTAGTACCTGAATAGCCGGCATCGTTGTTAATGCCCACAGCGGGAGACTGCACGCCAGGAATCTTTGAGGTCTGTTGCTCTACTGGTATGATCCTCGCTCGCCAACAGAAGTGATCAAGGTCAAGGTTTGGTGAATGCCTGGTAGTTTCGAGATGTTGGGCACAATGAGAGATATTGGTCGGAGGCGGTGATGAAAGGTCAACAGAGCTTCTTTGGTTTGGCAATCGCCGCTTCGTTGCTCTGTGGCTGTGCATGGCACGGAAAACGAGGACCTTTGCAGAGTTGCCACCCTAAGGGGATTACCCCCGAGAGGTATCACTGCTTCCGTGCTTCTGAACAGATGATCATCGACGGGCGCATCGAGGAGAGTGAATGGCGTTTGGCTCCCTGGGCTGGACCATTCGTGGACATACGGGGCGACGGCTATCCTCAGCCGGAGTTTCAGACGCGAGCCAAGCTTCTTTACGACGACGATTTTCTCTACATCGCGGCCGAGCTTCAGGATCCTCATGTTTGTGGTTTCCTTACGAGTCGTGACGATATCGTTTTTCATGACAAGGACTTCGAAATCTTCATCGATCCTGATAGTGATACGGAGAACTATTATGAGATCGAGGTCAATGCCCTCAACACGATTTTCGATCTCCTTTTGGTGCGCACCTATATTGATGGCGGCCCTGCCGTACATGATTGGGATCTTTCCGACATGAGGCACGCTGTGTATGTGAACGGTACGATCAACGACCCTTCAGATACGGACATCGGCTGGTCGGTGGAGTTCGCTCTGCCTTGGAAGCGCCTGATGGAATATGCCAAAACAGCCGTTCCACCAAAGCAGGGCGACGTGTGGCGCGTGAACTTCTCCCGCGTTCACTGGCAGTACGAAATCGAAGAGGGCGTTTATGTAAAGAAGTCCGATCAGGAGGAGAGCAACTGGGTGTGGTCTCCTCAGGGAAAGGTCAATATGCACTTGCCGCGACTTTGGGGATACGTGGAGTTCCACGGCTCGCCGGAGCGTTCGCGCTGAGTTTAACTTCATAGTGTCAATTCGAGATTACTGGGAGGATTCTGCATCATGAGACAATTACTCCTTCGCGCATGCTGCCTGCTTGCTGGGTTGGCTTTTGTTTATCCGTGTTATGGTTGGGGGCGCGATGGTCACATGATTATCGCATACATTGCCGCCAAGAACCTGACGCCAGAGGCCCGGACCGAGGTCGATGATCTTCTTGGCGACCAATCTCTCGTGCAGGTCTCCAACTGGGCTGACGAGATCAAGTCTGACAAGAGCTACCGCTGGGCCAGCGCTTTGCACTACGCTAATGTGAAGGAAGGATCCGACTCCTTCGATCTTGATCGAGACTGTCCGGAGCACGGATGCGTCGTGTCGGCAGTGATCAAATACGAATCAATCCTTCGCGACAAGGGGGCTGGCCGCGAGCAGCGTATCGAGGCTCTCAAGTTTCTTGTGCATTTTGTGGGAGACATACACCAGCCAATGCACGTCAGTCGCAAGCGAGATCGCGGTGGCAACGACATCAAGGTTACTTTCTTTCACGATCGGACCAATCTTCATCGCGTGTGGGATACCGCGCTGATTCGGCGTCAGAAGAAGAAGTGGCAGCCGTATGCAGTCGAGCTGATGGAAAGTATCAGCTCAGCGGATCGCCAGCAGTGGGCCAGTTTCAATCCGTCCCAGTGGGCTACGGAGTCATACAAGTTGGCCATCAGTCATGCATATCCTATTCCGAAGTCGGGTGAGTTAGGTGAGGAGTATCTTCAAAGGAACACTCCGGTTTTTGAGGAGCAGTTGCAGAAGGCCGGCATTCGGCTGGCGCTGCTGCTGAACGGGGCGTTACCTCCAGCCGATGTTAGGCAGCCCGAACCGACTCCAGTGGAGACACAGGACCGTTCTGACTGATTCGAGGTCCGGTAACTTTTGGCGATTCTCTTGTTTCGACCCTTTGGGCTTTGGGCAGTGGCATCAATTGGTGGTCTGCCTATGATTGGACGAAGAGTGGATGTTCGGAGTCCTTGGAAGTGTGTACCTCGCGTCGGGGACGCGTCCAAGTTCCTTATCATTACGACGGATCGATTCTGATGAAGAAGATTCTGGTGCTTGGTGCCGGTATGGTAGCACGGCCTTTGGTTCAATACCTTCTAGATCAACCCGGCTTCACACTGACGGTTGCTGATATAGTCCTGGCCAAGGCTGAAGAGGTTATAGGGGGACGCGATAACGGGGTGGCGACGGCGATTACTTCCGGTGATTCGGCCAGTTTGGAGAAGCTGATTTCCGAGCACGATTTGGCAGTAAGTCTTCTTCCTGCGCCCATGCACCCGACGGTGGCGGAGCTCTGCATCAAACATCGTCGAAACATGGTAACGGCGTCGTACGTTAGTCCGTCGATGGCTGCACTGGATTCGGCGGCGAAGGACGCCGGTGTGACTATTCTCAACGAGATTGGAGTTGACCCCGGCATTGACCACATGTCGGCAATGAGGGTCATAGACGATGTGCGTGACCGCGGGGGCGAGGTCGTCAGTTTTCGATCGTATTGCGGTGGCTTGCCGGCTCCTCCCGACAATGACAATCCGTTCGGTTACAAATTCTCGTGGAGTCCCCGGGCAGTATTCACAGCAGGCAAGAACTCTGCGCGTTATCTGCGCGACGGTGAGGAGGTACACGTGCCGGGGCCGGAGCTTTTCACTGACCACCATACTCTTCCTGTGGAGAATATCGGCGAGCTTGAGGCTTATCCCAATAGAGATTCCTTGTCCTACATATCCACTTACGGTCTTGAAGGCATCCGTACGATGTTTCGCGGCACACTTCGATATCCGGGGTGGTGTGATACGCTCAAGCTAATCGCGGATTTGGGGCTGCTAAGTGAGGAGCCTGTGGAGTTTCCTGCAGACATGACTTACGCCCGCTTCTTGTCGCAGACCATCGGCAACGGGAGCAACGAGGAGCTGAAGAGTGCGCTTTCCGCCAAGTTCGATATTGATCCGTATTCGCCGATCATCAGCCGCCTTGATTGGTTGGGGCTTTTCTCCAATGACTTGCTGCCTTTGGCTGGTCAGCGATCCACGTCGCTGGATGTTCTCTGTTGTATAATGGAGCGGAAGATGGCCTACAGGCCCGGCGAAAGGGATATGATTTGTCTCTGTCATCGATTCACTGCGGAGTTTCCCGATGGTAGTATTGAGCGGATTACCTCTACTCTCATCGACTTCGGTCTTGCCGGGGGCGACTCGGCCATGGCGCGAACGGTAGGCTTGCCGGCGGCCATCGGTGCTCGCATGATTGTCTGCGGTGAGTTATCCACTGCAGGCGTACTGGTGCCCGTGAAGAGGGAGATCTACGAGCCGGTGCTGGCGGGCTTGGCCGATATGGATATTCGGTGCGAGGAGAGGACGGAGAAAGGCAATCGCTAGTGCGGTTCGTTGCTTGCCCAAACAGGTTGTGAGGCGGCTTTCGTTTTCCCGCTTCAAAGAGTTGATGAGTGCAACGTCGGCAGTCTTGGGATAACCTAATTGACGATGATGGTGCGCCGGAGCATCAGGCATCAGGAGCGGATGTTCATGTCGATCATTGTGGCAGTTAAGAAGGGTGACAGTACTGTGGTTGCGGCGGACAGCATGCACTCCACAGGTTCACGGCGAGAGCATTCAGACAATCTGGCATCCGGGGCGAAGCTGCGTAGGATTGGGAGATCTTGTCTGGGGGGAGTCGGATGGTCGGTTTATGACAACATTATTGATCATTATGTCAGTAAGTTGAAGCGAATACCGCGACTACACAACGAGGCGGCTGTTTTCGATTTCGTTCTGAAGATGTGGAAGGCGATGCGTGACAAGTATCAGTTGGTCAATGATCAACCGCATCGATCAGAGGACAGGACGCCGTTCGCCGATCTTGATTCTGAGTTTGTCCTGGTGAATAGTTCTGGTATTTTCATGATTTCGTCTGACCTTTCGGTAACGCGGTACGAGAAGTATGTGGTCATCGGATCCGGTGAGAAGTACTCATATGGCTGTTTGCATGCGTTGTACGATACGCGCAGGACGGCGGAGGAGATAGCCAGGCGGTCTGTGGAGGCGGCGATATATTTCGAGCAGACATGTGGTGGGCCGGTGGAGATAGTCAAGTTCAAGTAGCTCAGCACGATTGCATGCGGCGGTGGTTTGGTGTTTGAAGACATCTCTATGATAGGGTGGCTGCCGGCACTGGCTGGCATGGCGGTTTTGATAGTCGGCGCCATTGCCGGATGGGGGATGGCCGTACAGCCTGGTTTTTTCCCAGCAAGGCTGGTGCAATTCTGGGTTGAGCGCGTCATTTTCCCGGCATTGAGACAGCCTTCGTGGCTTTTGCGGAGCGCGGTTGTCTTTGTCAACAATGGGACGGTCTGTTCTCTGGTGGTTCTGGCGGGCTCGGTTCCGGGAGGAGCCTGGGCGGCTATCGTCTTAGTGGGTTTAGCAATGGGGATTGCAGTACGCACGTTGTCGATGAGCGACATAATAGGGTCAGACACCGAGACAGGTGATTTGCCAACGACTGATTTGCTGGTGCAGATCGGACTAGTGCTCAATCTCCTGGAATTACCGGCAATCGTGATCACATTGGGTCTTTCCATGGGGCAGCTTGCCTCGCCGAACGGTCTTTCAGAGGAACAGATCTGGGGAGTGTTTCTTTATTGGGTGGTGCCTCTACTGGCGGTGTCGGCCTCCGGCGAGTCTCTGTGGATAGGGCGGCAACGTCCGATTACCTGAGTGGAGTTATCTGTTTGGGTTATGCCGGAGTTGTAGAACAGAAATAGTCACTTCATTTCAAACCCTCGCGTCTCACTGTCTCTAACGGTCGACCTTTCCGGACGCGTAATTAAGGTTTTCGTGCCTACCTTCAGTATTCCCATGACATGACCGTTATCGAGTCTGGAGCCCTTGGAGATAGTCAGGGGCGCAGACGGTTCCGCTTGTATTGACTGCCGGGAGGTGGCGTACAAGAGCGGAGTGTACTTACGGATTCAGGAACCATAAAAGACGGCAGGAGCGAGAAAATGAGATCATTGGCAAGCATGTTGGGAATCCTCGCGATATTGGTTTTGGGCACAGTGCCCGGTTGTGGCACGGCGATTGCGACAGGTGACTTGGACAGCCTTTCAGAGGACGCAAACGGAAACGGATATCTCGATGTTGAACCGCCTGACGGTGTAGAATTCTCCACGCTGGACAATGTCAATGTTGGTTTAAGCAATACAATTACTCAAACCGATGTTGCGACGATTGCGGCGACCATGGGGGTGGATGCCAGTATGCTCAGCCTGGTATCATTGGTGGCCAACATGGAACTGACGCTTGACTATGGCAACGGCATTACGGATGTTCTGACGGAGAGTGAGCCGATTGCTCCATTCGAGAAGAAGTTTGAGCTTGCTGTGCCGGATTCGGTTGATGTGCTGGTTAAGGTAGTTGCCAATGTTCCGTTGGTGGGGGCTCAGACGGTTACTGAATTCACTGTAAGTCTCACCAAGGGTGTGGAGTACGAAGCAGGTCAGACGATCGATATAGCTGTTTCGATGGATGAGTACGGCAATCCCGACGTTGATCTCAATGTAAACTAAGAAAGAGAAAACTATAGGAAGCTTTACAGGGCGATTGATTTCCGGCCGTACGTTCGAACGTTGGTTGGGGATCAATCGCCCTTGTCGTGCGCGCAGCCACGGTTTTCGGTGAATCGTGGCAAGGTTTGCGTTGCTTCTCAAGTTGGGTTGATCGTGGTCGGACACATGGGCGGTTTTAGAATGTTGGCAGTTAGCGCGGTATGGATGTATGCTGTTGCCATCATCAACAGGGTTCTGGATGTCCGGTTTACTCACACAGCAGGAGAGGTGACATGAGGTTGCGCAAAGCAGTGGGATGCTTGTTGGCTGTGGGAATTACAGTTGTCGTTTGCGGTTGCGGTGTTTTCGATCAGCCTGGAAGGCTGGACAACCTGGATGATGCCAACGGCAACGGTTTTGCTGATGTGAAAGCACCTCGGGGAATATCCTTTGATTATGAGAGCAATCTGAATGTCAGGTTTACTAACGAGATAAGTGTATCTGACCTGGCTCAATTGGTCAGTGGCTACAATATCGACACGAGCCTGCTGAACCTGGTTGACCTGACGGTAACGGCGACGTTCAGGCTGTATTACCCTGGGGACATTGAGGATGAGCTAACCAAGACGGCGGAGTTCGCCGGTTTCGAATATAGCTATGAAGTTGCCTGTCCCGATTCCGTGGATCTGAATTTGAAGGTAGATGCCAACGTTCCCTTATTGGGGACGGTTACAGTATTCGATGATAGCGTGGCGACACTTTCCGAGGGTGCGGATTTCGACTGTGGGTCGACATACTTGTTTCGAGCCTTCATCGGCGATAGTGGAATGCCGCGTATAGAAGTTGAGGAAACAACTAACCAGTAGTGTTTGCATCCGGCTGCAAACCGTCAAGCATGAGCGAGTGAGTCTCGGCGGACCCGGCGATGAACGAGGTTGTAATCTCAGGGTCTCGCGAGAGGTCGTAAGGGAAAATACGGTTGCCATCCAATCCGGTTACTGTTCCACCGGCCTCTTCCACTATCAGAGTTCCCGCGGCGATATCCCATAGTTTGCTTTTGACGCAGGCGATTCCATCGACGTTGCCGGCTGCCAGCATAGCCATGTGCAGTGCGGTCGAGCCGAGATTGCGGGCATGAGTGCGCGGTAGCCAGTTTCGGGCTCGGCGGTAGAGCGTGCCTTCCTCGTCCGGTTGAAAGAACACGACAGGGCGTTTGGACATTGTGTGCTGAGCAATCTGAAGCTTGTTGTTTCCCAAGTAAGCTCCGTGGCCGTGAATCGCGCTATATGATCTTCCGCTTGGGTGATGCCTAATGAGGCCGACTTGGGGTCGTCCGTCCATCAGGAGAGCGATTGAAGTGCAGAAGTCGGGCAGCTTCCGGACATAGTTGCGTGTGCCGTCGATGGGGTCGATTACCCAGCAATACCGTGCGTCCTTGGGGGCGGGTAGGCGTGATCCGTTGTTATCCTCCTCGCCAAGTAGGGCGTGTTCGGGAAACTCCAGGCAGATTCGTTCGTATGCCATTTGCTGTATGCGCAAATCGGCACTGGTAACCTCACTTCCGTCTTCTTTCCAGTTTACCTCGGGGTTGTCGTAGTCGCTCAGAGCAATGAGCGAGGCGGCGCTGGCGACAGAGGCTGCGAACTTTTGAAGTTTGCCGAGTTCATCTTGATTCATGAGACCATAATACCGGGTTCAGGTGAACAGGCCAGAGCAAGCTCTCTTCGAGTGCAGCGTCTGATGCCGCGTTTTATTTCGGCAGATTCTCGGCGCTTGGCGCCACGTTTGATCCAGTAGGACTACAGTCGTTGCCAAGTTATAGCTGGGTTCGGTTTTCTGTGCCGATAATGGGGCGGATTGGCGGTGTTCGGCTGGCGGTGGGTTGGTTAAGTAGCTGTCAGTACTTCATAGCAGGCGCACTGCCGATATTGTAGAATAGACGAAAGTATGTGCTTAGCGTCTCCGGAATCGATGACAGGAGCGTTGGTTATGCCCAGGGCGCTACAATATCGCGATCAGGTTACAGGAGTAGCCCATCACTGGTGGTGGTATTTGGTTGTAGCAGCAGCAGCTGCGGCCACAATCTTGTGGGCTACGCCTACTCACTAGCCGGGTGCCTGTGATTACAGGTTCATTGCCGACGACCGATTTGGTCTGCTCGGATCCCTTCGATTAGCTTTCTGCTTGATATTTGTGCGCCATTGGGTGAGCCGAATGCTCACCGGTTATCTTGACTGCGCGCAGTCTTCCTGGAAGAGTAATGGCTTGTGGAGAGGTGGCATGGCAGTGAAAGGTTGAATGGGAGTAACCGATGGGTGAGCGACGTTATCGAATAGTACTGGCTGAGTCGTACTCTGCAGATGCCGTTGTCCGGTTGGAGCAGGTCGGTGACGTTGTGGAGTTGGAATCGTGTGATGCGGATGCACTTCTTGAGGCTGTACCTGAAGCAGATGCTCTGCTTGTTCGCAGCTATGCAAACGTGGATGATCGCGTCATTGGTGCGGGCGTAAGGCTTCGAGTGATTGGCCGGGGTGGAGTGGGGATCGAGAACATCGATGTTGCTGCGGCTCGCTCGCGTGGGATTGAAGTTGTCTACACGCCGGAAGCTTCCACGAAGTCGGTGGCCCAACACGCTCTGGCCTTGATGATGGCGCTGGAGCGGAAGGTGTTTGCGGGCGATGCCGCGATGCGGGAGGAGCGTTTCACGCCGTTTCGTGGCCAGACGTTCTTTCGGGAGTTGCAGGAGTGTACTCTGGGGATAGTCGGCATGGGGCGGATTGGTTCCGAGTTTGCCCGAATCGCCGCTGCCGGATTGCAGATGCGGGTCATCTACAATGACATTCTCCCGGTTGGTCCTTTCTCTTTTGGCGGCGAGCCTGTCACTGCAGAAGCTCTTTTTGTCAGCGCGGATGTAATCAGTCTGCACGTGCCGCTTACACGGTTGACGCGCGGCATGGTGGATGGGGATAAGTTGGGGCTGATGTCGCGTACGTCAGTGTTGATCAACACCTCGCGTGGGGCTGTTGTGGAGATGGCTGCATTGGCGGAGGCGCTGGAGGCGAGGCGAATCGCAGGTGCGGCGCTGGACGTTTTCGATCCGGAACCTCTGCCGCAGGGGCATCCACTACTGTCTGCGCCCAACTTGATCATGTCGCCGCATGTTGCGGGTCGATCGGTGGGGGCCGTGGAGCGTATGAACGGCGTGGTGGAGGACGTGATAGCGGTTCTTGAAGGGCGCGATCCGCGTTACTCGGCGTCAGACAATCCGTAATTGACTAGCGCAAGCTCTATCCAAGTGTAGCGGCAGAACGCCTGTTTTCTCCGGTAGATTCTGGGGATTCGACGCTACGCATGGACTTACAACGCTATTAGTACCAATAGTTTGTGTGTGGGACGGTGTTTGGATTTGGTTCTTGCAGAACCTGGTTTGCTTAGCTAGATTGCCGCAGGCTGATCGGTGATGTTGAGTTGGTTTGCTCGATTGGCCATGCAGCGATGAGTTTTTGCAGGCTTTGGGGGCCGCCTACAGTTGTTGTTTCATGTTCCCGCGAATGGTTTTCAGGTTATGGATTCGTTTACTATTGGGTTGGCGGAGGTTCTGGTACGCAATTGGGCGTTAATCAGTATCCTGTCCACGCTGATTCTATTAGTGGGCGTGCCGGCGTTTATCATTCGCAAGTACGTCAAGATCATAGTCAACATATTTCGTGACGCTCCTGTTCCGTTGTCGATGGACACTCGTGACTACTTGGACAAGGAGGGCGTGCCATTTGACTTCTGTTCGTTTGACGGTCATCGATTGCGAGGCGTTTTCTATGGCTCCAATCCCGACCGTCCCTTGAGAGGTACTTTGGTTTTTGCTCACGAGTTGAACAGCGACAAAAATAGTGCTGTGCGTTACTGCTCGTTTCTGATTGATGCCGGTTACGAGGTGTACTCATTCGATTTTCGCGGTCAGGGGGAGTCGGAATCGGAGGACGGGTACAAGTCTCGTTTGTGGCCGAGTGATCGGGAGCAGTCGGATGTGCTGGGCGCGATTGCGTACGTGGAGGATCGTCTGGAGCGGCAGGGTCGCCCACGAGAGTTGGGTCTTGTGGGAGTGTCGCGGGGTGCGGGTGCGGCCATTCTGGGGGCGGTGGGCGTATGTAGTGTGAAGGCGATCATGATTGACGGCGGTTTCAGCACGGACGCGTACCTTGAGTATCTCATGCAGCGTTGGGTGAGCATTTTCGCTAAGGTGCGTTTGGTGTACGAAAACCACCATCCGGAGTTTTGGCGATTTCTTCGCTGGTTGTCCATACGGGATGCGAGCCATAAGCTGAACTGTCGATTTCCATCGGTGCGTAAGGCGGTGCCCCGTTTGGGTAATATGCCAATGCTGATCGTTCACGGCGAGAAGGATGGGCATATTCCGGTAGCTCAGGCTCGGCTGCTGCATGATTTGGCTTTGGGGGACAAGTACCTTTGGGTCTGCCCTGGTGCCAAGCACAATCAAGCAGTTGTTACACAGCCACGATTGTATGCAGAGTACAGTGTAGGGTTCTTCAATCAGTATCTCAGCGGGGTCGGGACGGATAGTCGTTTCGATGAGCGGGGATTGCTTGATCAGATCACACAGCCGCTGGCGGAGCCATCGCGCGTCGCCTATACGAAGTACACAAAGCCCGGTCGTGACCGGCGGAAAGTTGCGCGTTAGCGACTTCTGTTTGTTGGGGCATGGGCGCTCACCTGTGGTGTGATTCCTCTTCTTGCAGAGGGCATAATCGCACTGTTGCTTGACACAGCCTCCGGGTGCGTTCAAATAGGCGGTTCTTGCGACCGTTTTCGGCGGTCGCTTTGTGTGAGTGCAGCGAACGGCGGTGAATGGGCGGCGAGATCATGCGAAATATAGCCCTCGGTTCTGATCATGGCGGCTTCGAGCTGAAGCAGAAGATAGCAGAACATTTGTCTGCTCGGGGGTTCGAGGTTTCTGATTGCGGCACGCACAGCACCGATCCGGTTGATTATCCCAAGATAGCGCTGCAGGTGGCTAATCTGGTTGCCGGTGGTCAATCTGACAAGGGCATTGTTGTTGACGGGGCCGGTATTGGTTCTTGCATGGTCGCCAACAAGGTTGCCGGTGTCAGGGCGGCGTTGTGTTATGATTTGTCGAGTGCCCGGAACAGCAGGGAACACAATAACGCCAATGTTCTCACGCTTGGGGCATCGCTGATCGGGCCGGCGTTGGCGACGCAGATTGTGGATGTCTTTCTGGATACCGAGTGCACGGCGGCTCGTCACCTGCGTCGGGTAAGTATGATCAACGACATCGAGCGAGGAGAGCTTGGTGCATTGGAGTCCGGCGCCGGTTTGTCGGCGGCGGTGGGCAGCGTCGGGGCCTTTGATTCTGCAGCGAAAGCGGCGATGGAGGATACCTTGGCTGAATTGAGTGAAGCGGATCTTCAGCGGATTGCCGAGCGGATTACGACGATGATGGGTGCCGGGACCGGCAGCTCCGGTGATGCGGATCAATGTTGGGAGTTAGCATGTAGCTTCTGCCAGACTTGTGCGGAGATAAACCCAGATCTTGCCAGGAAGTTTATTGAGCTTGGTGCGGATCGTATAGGTCATCGCGGCAACGGTGACGTAGTTCCCAAGGATATAGCGTGTTACATTGATCACACTCTATTACGGCCGGACGCTACGTACGATCAGGTGGAGAAGCTCTGCAGTGAAGCACGGGAATTTGGTTTTGCCTCTGTCTGTGTTAATCCTTTCTATGTGAAGCGGTGTGCGGATGCTCTGCGCGGTAGTAGCGTGAAGGTGTGCACCGTTGTTGGTTTTCCACTAGGGGCTAATACATCGGAGACGAAGGCTCTGGAGGCACGGCGGGCGATACGGGAAGGCGCCAGGGAAATCGATATGGTTATCAACGTCGGTGCCGTGAAGAGCGGTGACGACGAATGTGTTTACCAGGATATCCGTCGCGTTGTTGAAGCGTGTCTCGACGGGAGTGCTATTTGCAAGGTCATTCTGGAAACGGCTCTACTTACGGATGAGGAGAAGGTTCGTGCATGCAAGGCCTCTGTGCGAGCGAAAGCGAACTTTGTGAAGACTTCAACAGGGTTTGGGCCGGGCGGCGCTACGGTGGAGGATGTTGCTTTGATGGCCAGGACGGTTAGTCCCGCCCGTTTGGAGGTCAAGGCGTCCGGTGGCATTCGCAGTTATGAGGATGCGCAGCAGATGATCAAGGCCGGCGCCACGCGGCTGGGTGCAAGTGCCGGTGTTCGTATAGTGGCGGAATCGAAGGGTACGACGGTATCTGAGTCGTCGGGTGACAAGTACTAGGTGCGACTTTCGTTCGTGGCGTATGTTCGTCGCGGATGGGGAGTTGTGCGAAGACAAGAAAGAGCCGACTGAAGATGGTAGATCTTAGATCTTACGTGTTTCTGGACAGCCTTCAGCCGCAGTACGCGGCGTTTTTTGGTACTGTTGCTCAGGGCTTTCTTCCGGTGGCTGGCATGGCCAGTCTGTATGTTGAGATTTCCCCAGGTATCGAGATCAACCGGGTTACGGATATTGCTCTCAAGGGAGCTCGCGTGACTCCGGGAATGCAGATTGTCGAGCGTGTCTTCGGTATGCTGGAGATTCATTCGGAGTCTCAGGCAGAGGTTCGTCAGGCCGGGTCGGCGATTCTTCAAGCGTTGGATCTTAAGGAGGATGATCGCACGAAACCGCGGATCGCGTCGAGTCAGATCATTCGGCACGTGGATGACTACCAGACGCAGTTGATCAATCGTATGCGGCACGGGAACATGATCATTGCCGGGCAGACTCTCTACGTCATGGAGGTTGAGCCGGCGGCGTACGCGGCTTTGGCAGCCAATGAGGCGGAAAAGGCGGCAAACGTTAACATTCTCGAGGTAAGGGTCTTCGGAAGTTTCGGCCGCGTGTACCTCGGTGGCGAAGAGGCCGACATGGAGGTCGGATACAAGGCAGCGATACAGGCTATCGAGTCTGTTACGGGAAAAACAGTAGAGAAGGCAAGGTGATTTCCTCAAGCGCCACAATACCTGGTGTTGATGAGGAGACTGTTCAGCGAATTTCGCAGGAGAATTGTTGCGATGGCAGAAGCTCTAGGAATGATCGAGTGCCGGAGTTTTCCGGCGATGGTGGAGGCGGCTGACGCGATGGTCAAGGCGGCCAAGGTGGAGTTGGTTTCTTATGAGAAGACCGGCGGCGGCTATGTAACGGCGGTCATTCGCGGTGACGTGGCGGCGGTGAAGGCTTCGTGTGATGCCGGGCAGGCTGCGGCTTCTCGTGTCGGCGAGATAGTGGCTGTTCATGTCATTGCCCGTCCTCATGCCAATGTGGACAGTGTGGTTCCGCTCGGTCGCATGGAAGAAGGCCAGAAGTAGCGGGTAGTTGCCGGTTGCTTCAGTTGCGCGGTTTGCTCGTATTGGTGTTGATCTTAACCGCTGGTTTGGCAGCGGATAAGGCACGCGTTGGCACTTGGAGTTTTGATCATGTTGCTTGCCAAAGTTGTCGGAACGGTGGTTTCCAGCCAGAAGGAGCCGGCGTTGGAAGGTTTGCGGTTTATGCTATGCAAACCGGTCGATCTTGATGGCAAGGAGACCTCCGCCTGCGTTGTCGCTTGTGATGCTGTCGGGGCGGGCGTGGGTGAAATGGTTATGTATGCCTCGGGCAGTTCCGCTCGTCAGACAGTGGCGACGAATAACCGACCGGTTGATGCGGTCATAATGGCTATAGTCGACAACTGGGAGGTTGGCGGCAAGTTCCGCTACAGGAAAGGCGAAGACAAATGATTCGCGGATAGAGGAGCCGGCACGGCATTAGCTGTCCAGCTTCCTTTGCGTTCTTCATACTGAGGTGATCAGGTGGGTGCTTTAACCGACGGACAGATAGATGTAATTGCCAAGCAAGTGCTCGGACGATTGGCGAAGGGCAGTGTGGCATCAGCTGCCTCCGCGACTGACGACTATGGTCGTGAGGTTATGGGAGTGTTCGCGGAGTTGGACTCAGCGGTGGCGGCGGCTCAGGCCGCCTTTGTTGCCCTGGGCGAACTGACTTTGGAACGCCGCGACGCGATAATCGAGAGCATTCGTAAAGCCAGTAGGGAAAACGCAGAGCTGCTGGCATCGCAAGCTCATCAGGAAACGGGACTGGGTCGCTACGAGGATAAGGTCATCAAGAATCTGCTGGTGGCCAACAAGACGCCGGGTACTGAAGTGCTACAGGCTGAGGCAAAGTCCGGCGATCATGGTTTATCACTATTCGAGCGTGCTCCGTTCGGCGTAATCGGTTCGATCACCCCCACAACCAATCCTACATCGACGATTATCTGCAATACGATAGGTATGTTGGCTGCGGGCAATACTGTAGTCTTCAATGTCCATCCCAGTGCGAGCAGGTGCTCCATCAAATGTATAGATGTTATCAATCGTGCCGTAATGGCGGCAGGTGGCCCGCGCAATTGCGTGGTTACTTTGGCCCATCCCACGGTGCAGACGGCTCAGGCGCTAATGGTGCACCCGGGTATTAGGTTGCTGGTTGTGACTGGAGGCGCGGGCGTTGTCAAGGCGGCAATGACTAGTGGTAAAAGGGCAATCTGTGCTGGCCCTGGAAATCCGCCAGCAGTCGTCGACGAGACCGCGTGCATCGAGAAGGCGGCGGCAGACATCGTCAAGGGTGCGTCCTTCGACAATAACATAATCTGCGTGGATGAGAAGGAAACGTTCGTCGTCGCCGGTGTGGCCGATGAGCTTCTGCGGGCTATGGCTACTCATAGCGCGGTTGTACTCACTAGATCGCAGACGAGGCAGCTGGAGAATCTGATCTTCACGGAGGTTCACGGTCCCAGACAGCACGCCGTAATGAACAAGGAGCTGATTGGGAAGAATGCCGGGTATATCCTGCAGAAGATAGGCATGAATGTGCCGGATGATTTGCGGTTGGGAATAATAGATGTTGAAGTCAACCATCCGCTCATCTGGACGGAGCAGATGATGCCTATCATGCCGGTTGCCCGAGTATCCACGGTTGATCAGGCAATTGATATCGCTTTCGAGGCGGAAGGAGGGTGCCGCCACACTGCATCGATGCACTCGCGGAACATCGACAAGCTGTCGAGGATGGCTCGTTTGATGAATTGCAGCATATTCGTGAAGAATGGCTCGTGTTATTCCGGCTTGGGTGAAGGCGGTGAGGGGCATACGTCGTTTTCCATTGCCAGTCCGACTGGCGAGGGTCTTACCGATCCACGGTCCTTCTCTCGTTGGCGACGTTGTGTTCTGGTCGATCGATTTCGGATTGTGTGAGTGATATGAGTGCTCATTCGTCGATTGCCCTGATCGAGTTTACAAGTATTGCAGCGGGCACGTTTGCCGCGGATGCAATGGCCAAGAAGGCTCTATTGGAGTCGATGCGTACTGGGACCGTGCAACCGGGGAAGTTCCTGGTCTTGATTGCCGGGGAGACCGCGGAGGTGGAGTTGGCTTACGGGGCGGGGATTCTCGCCGGTGCTTCGGCGATTCTTGATGATGTTTTTTTGCCGGACGCCGACGCCCAGGTTAGGGCCGCGCTTGCCGGCAAGAGGAGAGACGATGCTTACGATACTCTTGGTGTCCTGGAGACGACGACCGTGGCGGCCATTGTTCGTGCGGCTGACGCAGCAATGAAGGGGGCTGAGGTCAATCTGATGGAGATGCGGTTGGCTGATGGCCTTGGCGGTAAGGGAGTTGCTTACTTGACAGGCGATCGTTCTGATGTCGAGGCTGCGGTTGAGATCGCTTCGATGGCACTGGCCGGTCGAGAGGGACAGTTGTGTCACTCGATTACTTCACGCGTGGATGAACGAGTGTCCGCTTCGTTGGGCGAGGCTTCGTACTTCTCGGGGTAGGTGGTGCGAAACCTGTATTTCCCTCGCGGGAAAAAGGAATACGTATCGGTGTTGCTGGGAAAAGTCATAGGAACAGTCGTTGCTACCACCGCCTACGACGGGCTTCAGGGCGTACCCTTCCTTTTAGTTCAACCTCTAACGAAGCAGCAGGAGGCCAAGGGGCAGCCGATAGTCTGTTGCGATTCGACTGGAATGGCTGGTCCCGAAGAGCTTGTTTATTACGAGGGCGGCCGTGAGGCGGCGATGGCTTTGGCAGAGACGTTTGTGCCCGTCGATCATGCCATTATCGGCATCGTCGATGGTGTTCATCTGGAGTCATGATTGATGTTCCTTGGAGTAGTAAAGGGCGAGATTACCGCTACAGTGAAGCATGTTGCCTATGAGCATAGCCGCATGCTTGTCGTTGAACGACTTGACGAGCGGATGCAGGAGAGCGGTGGCTATTTGATAGCAGTATCAGCGACTGATGCGGGTGTCGGTCAACGGGTGTTGGTGCTTGACGAAGGCAATGGGGCCAGGCAAGTGCTTCGAGATTCTGCTGCGCCGATACGGTCAGTAGTGGTTGGTGTTGTTGATGCGGTGGATGTGGATAGCCCCTAGCTGCAGCGTGGCGTTATTGAGCCAGGTGATCGCCCCTTATGGAATGGCAGTATCGCAGAGAGATTGTTGAAATAGGCCGAGAGATTCATGGCCGCGGCTTGGTTGCTGCCAGTGACGGGAACATAAGCGTCCGGCTGGGCGCCGATCGAGTGCTGATGACACCCAGCGGTTTTTCGCTGGGTCGCCTCCGCCCGCAGGATTTGGTGATCATCGACTTCAACGGACGGTGCCTTTGCGGAGAGAAGAGAGTTTCTTCTGAGTATCGTCTTCATTTGCATGTCTATGAGTTGCGTCCCGACGTCAAGGCGATAGTTCATGCTCATCCGCCCGTTGCCAACGGTTTTACATTTGCCGGTGTGGAATTACAGGCATGTGCCATTCCCGAAGTAGTAGCCACACTTGGAAATATACCAACAACTGAATACGCCACGCCCTCAACTGAGGAGGGCGCACAAGTGATAGGTGATGTCATCAGAGATCACGATGCTATTATGTTGCAGCGGCACGGTAGCGTCACCGTTGGTAAAAACCTACTGGACGCGTACCATAAGCTGGAAAAACTGGAGCATTCCGCTCAAGTGCTTCTGGCCGCACATTCTTTGGGTAACGTCAGGAAGCTCTCCACAGAGGAAGCGGTGAAGTTGGCAGAGCTTCGTGAGCGGATGGGAATTGGTTCCGCGCAGGATGTGTTCCGGGCGTGCGGCCTAGAGCAGAAACCGCCTATGTGAGTTACCCGAACGCCAGATCTCTGTGGTCGGCTCTCGTTGTCCATCGCCACACTTAGGCCGTTACCGTTCTAGGTGAGGTTGACCAGTGGCATGTTGGTTGTTGGTGGTGCTTGCACTGGCAGGATGACGGTGAAGGTGCTCCCTTCGTCAGGCGTGCTGCTCACCGACACGCTGCCTCCGAGCATCGTTGACAATTCCCTAGTAATGGCCAATCCCAACCCTGTGCCGCTGTGCTGCCTGGTAACGGAAGAATCCAACTGGCGGAATTTCTCGAAGATCTTGGCTTGCTGCTCTTCGGGAATACCTGGTCCGGTGTCGGCCACAGCGAAAAGAACACATTCCGTCTCGTGCCGGCGAACAGTTAGCGATACGGATCCACCCTCCGGCGTGAACTTGATGGCGTTGCTGAGCAGGTTGAACAGAATCTGCTTGATGCGTCCTGAGTCCGAGGACATTGTGGGCAGGTCGTCTTCCACGTTGAGTGTAAGGTTAATCTCGTTCTTCTTGGCCAGTGGAGAGATGAAGTCGAAAAGATTGCGGCAATGCTGAGCCAAGTCGAAGGTGACTATGTGCAGATCGAGCCTTCCGGCTTCCATCTTGGCCAAGTCAAGCAGGTCGTTGATGATGTCTAACAGATTGCGGCCGCTGGTCAGAATGTTGTTGGCATAACGCTCCAACCGCTCTGGCTTCTCTGGCGGTTTTTGGCCGAACTCTGCAAGCAGTTCGGCAAACCCTATTATTGAGACAAGCGGCGTGCGCAATTCGTGGCTTACGTTGGCGATGAATTCACTTTTGAGTCTGTTGCTCTCAAACAGAGCGACATTTCGCTCAGCCAGTTCACCCAAGCGGTGGTCCAAGGATACGTTGGAACGCCGGAGTTCTGCTTCTGACCGGCGCAGGTGACCGAGCATCTCATTGAACGCTTCGCCCAACTCTTCGAATTCATCGCCAGTGGCGATCATGGATTGTACTTCCATGTCACCCGAGGTCACTTTTTCGGCGATACGACGAAGCTTGCGAACCGGTGAGAGGAGTAGCTTTTGCGTTATTAAGTAAAACACAAGTAGGGCGAGTAGGGCACCACAACAGAGCGACGCGCCGAGTACGAAGAAGTTGATGAACTTCGCTTCGGGGCTGATAGGGATGCGGACTTCAATGATACCCTTGAGTGAACCCGGGTCATCCTCAGCCTCGGACGAGCGCACTGCCATAGCCAAGCGTACCTGCTCCTTGTCTTCGTCGTCGGTATCAATCTTGAACTTGTAGAGGGCCTCGCGATCCGCACGCAACTTGCTCACCGTTTCGTCAATGAAACCGTGAAACCCCGCAGCCGCACGCGCTCTTGCCTCCTCCACGCTGATAAGACGCGGAGGTTGGGGAACTACGCCATCTGAGCTGAGCTTGATTAACTTGGGCCATTCGCGGGCGAGTGTGTCCTGAGCCGTGTTCCAGTCCTGCCCTTGGAGGTCGGTAGTGACAAGCGCCAGCGCGGCCGCTTCCTTGGCTATTGCCAGATGGCGGTTGAGCACAAGATCATTCATACGCAAACCAGGAATGATCAACGAAGCTCCGATGATGCTGAGTACCGCGGCGCCGAACAGTATCTGGCACTTGCCGGCTAGTGAGATTTTGGAGATTGATGGTATTCGCATAGCCAAAACGGACAACCTGATTCGGAGCCCGGCACCGAGGTGCCTGATCTCAAGCATTAACCCATGCCAGTATAGTGATGGACCCGGAGTTGGCGAGTCCTATCGAACAAGTGAGCACGCGGGGGCGTAGAAGCGACCATGGACTTGATCAACATAATCACTGCGGCATCGGCAATCGTGGACTTGCTGGTGGGCATCTCGTCGCTATCAGTATTCTCCTACAGACGCGGACGGTTGTTGAATTCTTGGCAACTCGGCGCACTCCAGTGCCTGCAGGCTGCTGTTATGACCACAGTTGTCTTTCTAGCCAAGGCTGTGATCCTGCTGCGGATGGGGCTGAATAGTTTCGGCTTGGCAAACCTCGTTTACATCGATCTCGCCATTGTCATTCCATTGATTGGGGGCTTCATTCTCATTGCTGCCACTACGAAGGCGGTGCTGGGGCGGAAGGTTGTGGTCACCTGGACGGTGAAGGGCTTGGGCTGCTTGTCTCTGTGTTCCTTGCCTCTGGCGATTTACAGCACGTTTGTCGAACCCTACCGACTGCAGGTGGAGGAAACGACGCTCTGCCTTCCAGACATTCATTCCAATGATGTGGAAGTGACCGTGGCGGTTCTTGCGGATCTGCAGTTTGCGCGGGTTTCTGACCATGAGCGAAACGCTGTGAGGTTGGCAATGGAGGCGCAGCCAGACCTGATTCTCCTCCCTGGCGATGTCTTCCAAGGGTCTGAGGCGGCGTTCACCGCCAATCTTCCCGAAATCCGCGCGCTGTTTGCGGAACTTCATGCTCCAGGCGGCGTCTATTTGGTTCAGGGGGACTGTGATTTGCCATCGCGGCTGAGAGGGGCCATTGAGGGCACTGATATTACCTTTCTCTATAACCAACTTGCCATTGCGGACGTCAAGGGCACACGCATCGCTATTGGCGGAGTTGAACTGCGCTTCCACTCGGATGATGCCACTGAGGTGATCAGGACACTTCAACAAGGCCTGCCCAGCGCAGACACGAAGATTCTGCTTGCTCACCGACCCGCCGTGGCCATGACGCTTGGCTCAGCTGCCGAAGAGATCGACCTCGTCGTCGCGGGGCACACGCACGGAGGGCAGGTGAGGATTCCAGGTTTTGGTCCGCCGGTGACCTTGAGTCCCATTCCGCGAGCCGCCGCTGCTGGGGGACTTTCTGTTGTTGGCGGCGCGCGGCTGTACGTATCGCGCGGAGTGGGTTGCGAAAGGGGGCAGGCACCGCGAGTGAGGTTCTGCTGCCCGCCTGAGGTGTCCATTATCAGGCTGAGTTCCTGCTGTGCTTCAGAATGACAACCAGCTGAACGTAGTGCCAACCTCGTGTCGCAGTGCGAAACCACCATCAGACTAAGGTGGCATAGTGACTATGGGCCGATAACTGGGCCATTCCCGCCACATGAATGGTGATTAGGTCAATCGCGTATGCCATCATCCTGCCGTTCCTACTAACTTCCAACTAACAGGGTAGAACTGGGCAAAATGGAGGGATATAATGATGTTGCCAGTAGACGAATTGCTTCGCGACGGAAATTCAGTGCGGGAAGTATCATGTTTGAACCGACATACTGGTTAGACGTGCAATGTGAGCCTTCCACTCGTTGCGGCACCCTATGACCGCGCCAATACTTTCAGGGTGCCGCACGCTTTTTTACCGTTTCCAGTGCTGAAAACGCCCGGTTTTGACGTGTAACTAGGTTTGCAGCTTCCTATCTAAATGGGCCTCGATGCTGGAGATTTTGCCCGAAAGACGATCTGTTTGCCCCACTCGTGAGTCGATTTTGATGGAACAGGAGATTCGTTGGCAATCCTGGCTCATGCATTCGTAGCAGTCAGAAATCACTTTGATACAGGTGTCAAAGTCACCTTCCAGGGTCGTACCCATGGCATGCAGCTTGTATGGTATTCCGCTATTATCAACGACATCCAGAATACGGGCAACGTACTGGCTTACTGATTCGCCCTTGTCTATCGGGGACATTGAGAAATCAACAAGGCACGACATTGACGAAACCTCCAAACTGTCGGTCAAACGTTGAATTTGATATTGAGAATATCGCCATCCTGGACTTCGTAGCTCTTTCCTTCCTGCCGAACCTTGCCGGCGGCTTTCGCGCTTTTGAAATCGCCGTTCTCCATCAAATCATTGTAGGCGACGGTCTCGGCCCTGATGAATCCACGGGCGAGGTCCGAGTGGATTTTGCCTGCTGCGTCAACCGCAACTGTGCCTTTGCGTATCGGCCATGCTCGCACTTCATCCGGCCCCATGGTCAGGAAGGAGATGAAGTTCATCGCCTCGTAGCAGTTGCTCACGAGTCTGTCGCGAGCGGTTTCTGTGATGCCCAGGTCTTCGAGAAATGCCAATCTGTCGTCCGGGTCAAGATCCTGTATTTGGGCTTCCGCCTCAGCGCACAGCCCCACTGCTGAATGGAAGTGCTCCGGAGTCGCAGCTGTGTACTCTCTCATCTGATCTTCGCCAATGTTGTAAACGACAATCCCCGGTTTTTCCGAGAGGAACGCGAAGCTGGAGAGCAAAGCTCGGTCTTCCGGAGTTGTAATGGCTGTCGACAACGGTTTACCTTCCTCCAGAGCTTCACGACAGGAGAGTAGTAAGGCGAGCTCTCGCTTGTCCCTATCCTTTGTTTTGGAGGGGCGATGAATCGATTTTTCCAGCCTTTCCACTCTATTGGTGACCACCTCCAAGTCTGCGAAATGTAGCTCATCTCTGATTTCCATCAAATCGGCTGCGCAGTCAATGCGGTCGCGATAGGCCGGTACCGATGGATTGTCGAAACCACGCACGACTATTACAAGAACGTCGGCGTTGCGCACATCAGTCAGATGCTTCTTCATCGACTGTTGTCCGAGAGGATCAGTGAGGGAGAATCCCGGGAAATCCACAAACTCGATTGTCGCGTGAGTGACTTTCTTTGGGCTATACAATTCCTCAAGGAACTTCAGCCTTCGGTCGGGCACAGATACCACCGCGTGCTTCGATTGGCCAATCTCGGCAGGGTTGGGCTTGTGTCCGGTCGCTGCTGCGAACAACGTTGATTTTCCGGATGATGGGGGACCTATCAGGGCTGCTTGCATTGCTTTGGCGCTCGTGGTGTTTCAGGATCGTAATAGGTCGGGCAGTGTGCGCCGACTCGACTGTCAGATGTCCTCGTTGGGCATCTAAACCGCACAGACCGCTCTCCGCAGGATGTTACCCCATGCCATGAGTCTTTGGTTGTTTCTGTCCGGTAACCTAGCTAATATTAACCACTAAGAGAGGCGCGCTCCAGCGGTGGTGCGATTCACAGATGAATGACTGGTTTGAGGCAGAACAGCGTGTCGAGAAGGCACAGCAATTGACCGACTCACGTCAGTGGGTTGAGGCGCTTGCTGAGCTTGATGCCGCCATTGCCATCAACCCGGGGATCGGTTCCTGGCAGGCGCATCGCGGGTACGTTCTGGACCAGTTGGAACGCTTCGATGATGCGGCCAAGGCATATGCCGCCGCGATTGAGCTGGAGCCCGGGGAAGCCGACGTAATGATCTCACTTGGGATCGACCTCGCCCGACTTGACCGATGTGGCGAAGCTATCGCCGTGTTGGAGCAGGCAGCTCGGATCACCCCGGAGGAGGAAGCCGTATACTGCTATCGCATCTTGGCCTACAGCGAATTGGGTGAGCACGACAAGGCTGAGGAGATGTTCTACCTCGCTCAGCAGATCAGAGATGACTGCCCGCACTGCTTCTTCCATATGGGGGGCTCCCTGGCAGCTAGAGGTTTGTACGACAAGGCCATCTACTGTTGGAGCAGGACTCTGGACATTGATCCTGCATATCCGGTTGCAAAGCAGGCTATTGCCGGAGCATATCGCGATCAGGGCAATCTGGAGAGGGCCCGGGAGTATTACCTGGCCGAGATACGGGAGGATCCTGGCAACGTCGAATTACTTTTTGACATGGCCGAGTTGGAGCTGGAGGCCGGTAACAAGGAGAAAGCTGCCGCAAAGTTGCGCCAGTTGATCGAGCTCGACCCTGAATATGCCCAGGCCTACTTGGTGTTGGGAGAGGTGCTACTTGATCTTGATGAGCCGGGAGAGGCTCTGGAGATGCTTCGCTCCGCGGGTGAGATGGATCCCACTCTTCGGCGGCTTCACCTGCGCATCGGTCAGGCCTTGCTGGCATTGTCTGAATATCGCGAGGCTGTACGCCACTTGTCCAACGCCTACCGCGAGGATCCGGAAGACGAGACAACGCTGATGGCCTGGGGAAACTGTCTGCTTCGTCTTGGCCGTGCTGAGGACGCTGCCGATAAGTTTCGCCGGTACCTAAGCAAGGACGAATCCGCTGCACACGCGATGCACAATCTTGGGGTGTGCTGTTTCCTGCAGGGCGACTATGAGAGCGGACTTGAACATGTGCTCAAGGCAGTGGAAAGCAATCCCAAGGATCTTGTGGCTATGCACAAGGCCGTTCTCGTTCTCATGCATGTGAATCGTTGGTCAGAAGCGCGGGACATGATTGACCGTGCCCTTGAAGTTGACGGCAAAGACGCCGCTCTGCAGCAGCTGCGGAGCCGGCTCTGGCGTTATCGAACTCGGGCATTGGTTGGAAGATATTCTCGGTCCTTGCGGGGGGTCGCCCGCCGTGTGCACGTTGTCTTAAAGGCACTTCGCAGGCGCTTGCGCAGGGGCTGAAGTTCTACTCAAGGGCAGCATTGGGCCGCCGGTTCTCTCCGCTAAGCTCCCATCGTGTGACGGTGTGTCTGGGCGAATAACGCTCTGGCATTTCCTATTTTACCATAAGTTTTGTTGCTGGTTGGTCAGGATGACGTAGTGGAGGGGATTACACGACTGCAACGCAACCGGATACCTGGTACTATTGTACAATCAACCGGACTATGTATAGAGGCTTTCCCGGCGCGTGGTCAGCCTTATACTTAGGTTGTGCTCTCACCGTGTTGGAAGAGGGTATGCGCGTGCCTGCAATGGGATTCTGTAACTAAAAGGGATTAAGAGGATCCAACGTGATGGAACATATGAAGCGCTTTATCGTTGCATGTTTGGTTTTTGCTGCTGTTGCTCCTGCTTCCGTACTGGCCAATGAGGCAAACGAAGCCAAGAGTGAGCTGACCAAGCTGTGGAATGTCGACTTGATGATGCGTCAGGCGGCCGACAATATCGCTCGCCGTTACAATCTCAACAAACATCAGACAGAGCAGACGCACAAATTGCTCGTCGATGAGGTCACCCAGTTTCTTGATACTCATGAGGACATTTGGCCACTCATGAGAGATTTGACCCGCGCACAGGTGACCGGCAAGACTCTCGAGGGTGACGTTGCTCGCGGGTTGGGGCAAAAGGCGTTGCCCATGTTGGAGGAGGTGCGCGGTGCAATCCTCAGTGCCAACGAGCGTTGGCGAGAGATTCTCACAGACGAGCAGAAGCAGATGCACGACTGGGATTTGCGGGATATGAACCGTACCTTCTCCAGTATGCAGGAGCGATTCCAGCAACTTGCCGATGGTGGAGGTTCACGTGGTGGTGTTTTCCCAACACCGAATCCCAATCAGCCGCAACCAGTGATGCCGCCTCAGCCTGCAGAGGAACATAAAGTGGACGTGCCGATAGAGGGTGCGGAGAATGCCATCGCCAGAGGCGGGTCTGAAGCATGGTGGGAGAGCTATGTGCGGGAGTTCATTCGCAAGCATGATCTGGACAATGCTCAGAGCGAGGCTGCATACTCCATTCTTCGCGAGTGCAAGACTCGTGCCGAGGATTACCGCAAATCTCGCGAAAAGGACTTCAAGCAGGTCACGGAGCGAATGGCCGAAACGCAAAAATCCAGCTCTTCAATGAAGGTTAAGAAGCAGAAGATGCAAGTCTGGCAGCAGATTGAGAAGCAGCTGGAAAAACCAATACATGATCTGTTCCAGGAGTTGAAGGACAGGCTTGATCGCATTCCAACGGATGCTCAGAAGGCTCGTGCCGGTACACAGGGAAAGGCAGTGCGGACCGGTAAGAATCGTCGTGGAGATTCAGCGGCCGTGTCCTCCAAGAGGAGTGCGAGTGAGTCAAAAGAGGCTCCGGAAGCGGAGAAGCAGCCGGAAAAACCTCAGGAAACACCTGTTCCGGAGTAGTCTTCGTTCGCAGTCTCTGTTGGCGTCGTAGGATCTGCAATACAGGTAATCGCCAAACATCAAGCCGTCGCTTTGCGATTGCACGCAAAAGCGGCGGCTTGTTCTGTACACCGTCGTTGGCGGCGATCAAGCTGACGAATTCCCTGACGTCTTCTCGATTCACGTCCGAAAATAGGGCCTCGCTTCGGGCCCGGCAGGGAGCTGCCTTCTTGATAGGTCCGCATGAACAAAACCTTTTTGCCTCTGCGATTTTGGAAACATAAAGTCTAGATGGGCAGAATGGTTATTGTGACGCTACCACTCGATTGGGAGGTGGATCGTGCAGCCGATACGCGACAATCATCCGCTGAAACACCTTTTCTCCGGACTAGTTGAGCACACATTCCAGGCCGAATTGGGACTATGCGATCCGGCACTCGCTGACTATGTTGCGGATCTGCTAGTGACTTTCACCCATGTAGATGAGATGGTAATTGCTCGGGATGCGGCGGGGCGCCCAATCGCGGAGATCTCCGAAATCATCGCCAACTTCGAGTTGGAGGGGGCAGACGATGACGGGGGGCGGCGACGCTTCCTGCATCGCCGTATCGGTGACTATACCCTTTTCTGGAGCGGTGTTTTTCCGGAAGGAATGGGCCGATCAAGCGGGCCGACTTGGCGAGACCTGCTGGTAGACTACATCAGTTTTGGCAAACGCTCCTACGCCATCGCCTCTGAGCTCACACCGGTAGGCGAGGTGCCCGACGCCTCTCTGCTGCATCGGTTGAGTGAGGATTTCGAGGTTTGCGCCCATGGCTTGGGACTGGTCAGGCTGGAGCTGGGCTCATCTGATTCCGGTGACGGCAAGCTGGAGATCATCTACTGAAGCGTTCTCATGGCGCTCTGTGTCCAAGCGTAACGATTAACAACTGAGATCCACCGCAGAAAACCGGCGTAACAACGTTGCATTTGACCATAGCGCTCTAAGTCTAAGCTTGGCGTCACCTACCTGGAATCTACCACAGAAAGAAGGTGTTCAGCGGCTCCACTTATACAGGGCTTGTTCTGGGGCCTGCTCAACAAACCTGCCTGGCCCGTTCCGATCCATGACAACTCCGCCTCTCCGATCGCAGCTGGCCGGGCGACGGGTGAGGAGCAGTCAGAGCACTCGAATCTGGCGAAAAAAACGGCCTCAGACGCTGCAAATGGACTTGCCAATCGCTCAAGAATCGATTTTAATAACCGCTCTGAAAAGCGACGCGGGTGTAGCTCAGTGGTAGAGCGTCACGTTGCCAACGTGAATGTCGTGGGTTCGAATCTCATCACCCGCTTTCTACGCCACCGAAGGACAATCGTCCCCAGGTGGCCTTTTTCGTGCCCTATCTTTCGTCTACCACAAGACTTGTGACGATCCATCCCGCTGTTCGTTTCGTGCCCTTGCATGGACAGGCTTACCCAGTGGCTGACTGCTTTCTAGCACCAAGAGGCGCACCAGGGCGTTCATGCGTGCCCTGAGAGTGGCACCGGCGCGGCGAGCATAAGTGCAGCTTTTTCTGTACTGGCAGAGATAGCGAACGGCTGTGCTGCCGCTTTGCAGATGTTCAGATGGCATGTCTGATCAAGCCGAGGCGTCTTCGGTCATCTTTGGACGGGCAGGTGCCCCGAAGGCAGGTAGGGAATTCACCGCTCCGGCGATGTCGAGCAGCGTGGGGTCGGTGTAGTAGTTCATGGTCAGTTCCATGCGGCTGTGGCGCATGGCGGCCATGGCGGTGCGCGGGTGGACGCCCGACGCGGAGAGGTGGGTGCCGAAGGTGTGGCGCAGGGCATGAATGTCGATAACCCGCCCGCGCTCGTCGGTCTTGGCAATACCAGCAGCGTGGCAGTCGGCATCAAAGATGCGGATGGTTGGGGGCCACTCGAACAGCTTGTCGTCGTAGTGGGTATTCGTTCGCTGGGCCAAGTGTTGGCGCAGCTCATCGACCACGTCGGCCCGTAGCGGGATGCTCGCGCCGTGGCCGCTCTTGGCAGCCTTCGCGTCGAGGTCGAGGTACGGCGTGGGCACGGCCTTCAAATGCAACTGCCCGACGGTGAGACTGGCCAGTTCGCCTCGACGCAGACCTGTTGATACTGCCAGCATGTAGAACAGTGCCCGTTCGCGGCCGAGCGATTCGAGCTGTATCCGACGTTGGCGGTCGCCGCGCAGCCGTTCGAGCCCATCGGCGTGACAGCGTTCGAAGTTGTCGGCGCTCAGGGGCTCTTTCGTCCAGGAACTGCGTCCGTATTTGTCCTCATCTGGCAACGAGTGGGGCTTGCGTCCAAGCTCGGCTACGGGTCGACGGCGCGCTGCATTGAGCAAATCACCAACCTGCTCGGCGGACAGCGCCCGGCGGACGTGCCTGCGATCTGACTGGCTGTCTGCCTTGCCGATGCCGGCGACTGGACTGCGGGCCATACGATCAAACTTCACCGCCCAATTGCAGAATGCGATGATCGAGATCAGGTAGCCGTTGCGCGTGGCGGCGGCCATGCCCTCGGAACCGTCGGCCTCGGCATCTTCGAGCCATCTCTCCATTCGGTCACGAGTGATGTCGCGCAGTAGACGCCAGTCGCACTCGGTGATGATGCGGGTGAGGCGGGCGCGGATGTTATTGCGGTACGCGCCGGAGACCTTGCGACCGCGGATGCGCTTGCGCGCCAGATGCTGAATGTAGTCTTCGACGTGCTGGCTCAGTGGGCGTTCGGCGTGGGCGGCAATCTGGTTCTCTTGCGGTGTGATGATGCCCGCCTGGACCTTCTCGACGTTGGCCATAATGTCAGAGAGGATTTTCCGCGCCGCTTGCTTGTCCCGGCAGCGGGTAGATTCACGCCGATAAACGCCTTCGGCGTTGCGGTAACGCATGTACCAGTAATCGGAGACGAACAGTACGCGACCGTCTTCGAGTACCTCGGCAGTGAGCGTCTTGTTGTTGCCGCTGGTCCAGCGAGCGAGTCGGCGTCCGTTGCGTTCGAACACCTCCGCGCCCTCGGGCATCTGAATTGGGTATTTCTTCTTGTATAGTCCCGCCATGGAGGACATCCTTTCTTGTAGGGGCCAAGCCAGACGGAGGGCCCACCTCCGGGGTCGGGGGACACTGAGCGGCATGTGCGGACAGGAGTCAAGTGGTCTTGGCGGAGCAGTTGGACGACGGGGCGCTCGGGCAACCGTCGGCGATCCACTTCTCGAGCCGAGGGCGATGCCAGCGGAGCATTCCGCCCAGGCGGATCGGACACGGTATCGCGCCGCGATCGACCAAGCGGTAGATTGTCTTGGTCGAACAGGCAAGCATGTCGGCCACGTCGTCGGCGGTGAGCATGACGGCGGGCGCGGGGGTGCTGCGTGTGCCTGGCTCGTCCTGCGTCCGGTGGCCGTCGGGGTAGCTACTCCGGAGTCGGGTGCGGGTGTTTACTGCAGCCATCCGAGTGAATCCTTTCACAGGGCTTGGGGTTTCAAGGGTACGCCCACGACGCCACGTGAGGCGAAGGGGCAGGCGGGCAGAGGGGGAGACCAAAGAACGCCGAGGTCGCCACAGTGGCCAACGTGGGCGGACACGGGCGACGTGGGCATAGGACGCGTGGGCTGTCAGACCGTAGTAGGTATGCCCAGGGTACCACGCATTCTGGCGGCGAGAAGGCGTTTTCGGTACGCCCGTTGGCGGCAGGCCGAGCGGCAGTACCGCGCCTGAGGCCTACCGACGTAGAAGATCGCACCGCAGACGGTACACCGCCGGCGATAGCAGCCACGATGATCACCGCAGCGGTGCCAGGTGATTTCCAGCAGCATGCGACGGGTCATGAATGCGACCATGGTGGCACTCCGAATAGTGGTAATGCGAATGTGACAGCGCCGGCCGCCCCATGATGGCCCTCGTGCGTGACGCTCAAATCCCCGGGCGCGTTACGGCAGAATGTATGCGCTCAAAAGAAACTCTTCGATAGGACGCGACTGTTCCCGCTGGCGTTGTATGAATCGATGCCGGGAAGGAACCATGGCGGCGGTTGGTGACAGTATGTGTCATACTGGATAAGCCCGATGCCGCTGTTCGAGGACGTCAGGCAAGTTGCGCGTGCCCAAGCCCAGCGATTGCAGATCGATCGACTCGGCTGCCATCTGCTTATGGAATACCAGCATATCCTGCACGATTGCGGCGGGCGAATAGGTCTGAGCGTTGGTGCCGATGATTTGGAAAAGGCGGAACACATCGTTACGATGTTTTCGAATAGTCTTGCTATCCACAGGATCCTCAGTGGTAGAACCACTTCTCTCCTGTGGCCGTTTCCTTGACCTGGCATTGCCCCGCTTTGACGGACGCCTAGGATGCTTGGGTAAATCCAGTATCCAGTGATGCGCTACAAAGAACGATGTCCAAGTCCTTCGTGGTACGAGACTGAAGCCCGACAGTGTCCATGGCCAGATCACAAGCGGTGTCGCCGATCAGTACGTGGCGATTGGTGCAATCCCGAGAATGATTGCGGAACAGGTCAAGTCCTTTCACCAATTCGCGTTTCCCATTATGGTTTCGAGGGCAGTCTCAATGTGCTCGTACGCGGTGATTGCGCGTCGGACGAGGATCACTGGTCCGTCCCATCGCTGATGAACTTGTTCGAGGTGTTTTCGCACTGTGGCCGGTGGCTCATCGTGATCGAGCCAATTCATTATGGAACTCTATGTGCAGGCCATTGAATGGAAGAGACCACCGGATGCCTGCGATCCGGTGGTCTCCGTGGCAACTATCAATGGGTTAAGGCGCGGCCGGTCAGATCCAGCCGTTGTGGCGAAGCTCGTTCTCGATCTTGGTTTCGATCAGAGTGGACAGGGCTTCGAAGTTGTCGGCACAGTGACGGCACAGCGAGTAGAACACTGCGCGTTGCTTGCCTGGCGGCGGTGCAGCCGGTGACTTTTCACCGGGGATGTAGATGGTGCTGATTGCGGTTGGCCCGTCACACAACAGGCATTGCGGGTGGGTCCGAGCGGCAAGCCACGGCGGCACAGTGGCGGCCTTGTCGAGATCGACCATGGTGATGACCTTTCAGATGGAGTGGGGGGATCAGCCCGGGCAGTCGCCCGGGCGGGAAAAACTTGGAAAAACAGGGCGATGTTATCACTTAGCCTTATATATCTATAAGCTAAGTGATAATCATCGGGCCAAAACGCCCAAAATCACGCGTAACCTGTTGCCATTAAGAGAGTTAAGAACTTGGAAAGATCCGTTGCCCGCTGCCCGAACCGCTATGGCGGGCGAGGCATCTGCGTCACTAACTTCCTATACCGCAAGCCGTTAGGCGTTTTCAGACCCAGAAGCTGGCACACTGCCACGTTGGTCGGCTCGATCCCGGCGGATGCCAGGTTCTCCATGGCACGGCCATACTGCTCGACCCGTCGGCGGAAGTCGGTCCGGCGGCTCGACCCGACCATGCCTTCGCACAACTCGGCGGCGTAAACAGCAGTGACATCCAGCCACTCGGGCAGCGGCTCGTTGGTGACCACATAGATAGTTGCGCTATTGGTCAGTGGCCGTAGTCGACCGATCGCCTGCACTAGCTCGCCGGTGACCATGTGCCGCCAAACCGCCTGCCACTGGGGGGAGTCATACTGCTGACACTGAACTGTCCAGGTATCGGGGCCCACCAGATGGGTATGTAGCTTCCAGTCCAGCGGTGGCCCACGGAGATTTCCATCAAGGGCGTCGGAGCCGAACGCGGCGACAGCCAGAAGTTGAAGCTGTGCCTCATTGGGCATTGGCCGGCCGACGATCAACCCGGCGTCGTATTTCTCGAAAGCGTTGAGACCACGCAACGCGCCGTAGTGGATCACGGACGATTTGCCGTGTTCTCGGTCAAGCAGCTCAGCCAGCTGTTCTTCGTCGTGTTTAAAGGTGATGCACAGCAGTGACTGGCCCGAATGCCGCCGAGCCACCTGCGACACCAGCTTCAATGTCCAACTGTCGTCACTGGCCAAGTCACGTCGGTTGCCGGACCTCGTGCCGATCTTGTCCATGACTTGGTAGACCGTCGCCAACTGCTCGACCGGCGGCGTATCGATGATTTCAACAGACCGGCCGAGCACACCCTCAACCACAATCGGCTCGGCGGTGGCGTCGAGCATCAACACATGCCGGTTCCCCGGTACTCGGCACTGTCGCGTCCAACGGCACGCACCGACCGAGAGATGCACCGTCCTCGGCTCGATCACCAAGTCACGCAGATCGGCCAGCATGTTCGGCAGGGTGGTCTGCTTCCGTACCACGTCGTAGGCGCTGCGAATCACGGCGTTAAACACGTCGTCATCGCCAACGATCAAGGCGTTTGCCTCGGTCACCACCGGGCTGACGATATTCGATGATGGTTGCCACTGGCCATGTCCCGCCGTGGCGCAGGCCCGCAGGGTCTGTTCAGCTAGGCCCTGTAAAACCCTCGTCATGGCGATCGTGTCATTGGTGTCGATGTCATCTTCGTCGCTGTCCCCAGACATCAGGGCACCCTGCAGTATGCCAAGGTTCTCGATGAAACGCTGCAGACGTTCGACCGTCAGTTCAGCAGGCGCGGCAATGGCCGAGAGGGCATCCTCGTCGAGGATTACCAGGGGACGCTCCCCGAGCGCCTGCAAACTCCACAAGTCATCGCGCCGCAGGTGCCAGCTGGTGATGATTAACACTTGGGCCGATTCGTTCGCCCGGCCGGTGAACAGCTTCCGGTAGGTGCATTGCATCCGCTTGTGGCAATCCATGCACGGGCCAAAGCGGATCACGTAACCCAACCCGCGGAAGAACTCGACCTCGTCCTGCTTGATGCACGCATCTTCTTCGTTCGGTCCCTGTCGCCAGTAGTGCGTGGTCACGCCGCGTGATTGCAGATCGAGCTGCACTTGCTGAGCCAGGTCATGCGTAGGGGCGACATACACCGCCCGCGTGCCATGCTGGGCAAGCGATTCGATTACCGCATGCGTCTTGCCCGCGCCCGGCGGCGCGGTCACTAAGCGAATCCGCGGAACCATCCGCGCATTCGGCGATGGACTCGTCGATAGCTCTGGCAATAAGACCACGCGATTGCTCCAAGGTGATGCGATGACCGGGCGACCACTGATCGTCGTGGCAAACCCTAAGGGAATGAACTTGACGCTGTTGACGGCGCTGCACGGCCTGGCAGTCCTGACAGTTTGGTTCGCAGCCTATCGATCGCGCCGCTGCTCGGGCCGCAGCGCAACTGTATCCGTACGTGCCATTGCGATAGACGCTGTGGATGATTGAGTCGGCCTTGCGATGGGCGTTGTCGGCCGAAAGCTCTGGTCGGTTACCATCGGTCCAAGCTGACAACAACGCCTGCGCCTCGGCGTAGGGCATCTTCACCGCCTTGGCCCAGCAGGCAATCTGCAGTTCACAGCGGTTGCGCGCGCCGGCAGGGGGATGGGCTTCAAAGATGTCCTTGATGCACGAGGGCATCGCGGCGCTGGTCAGTTCATCGACCACGTAGCCATCCGGCCTAACCCTCAGCCCCGCGACCTGCGCTGTCTTGATCCGAAACTCGCGAGGATGTCTTACCCGGGCCAGCGTCGACGTCCACCAATTGCATGCGACCTCGATCGGAAACTGAGGCAATTCATCATCCGACCACAGTGATCCACGAGGCTGGGCGGCCAACTCGGTGATCTGCTCGGCTGAGTACTGCATCAATTCGTCGTGCGCTAGTTCGACCTTGCAGAGCCCGCTCTTGGGATTTACCTGATCCGGTAACCGCAACATGCGAGGCAGCGAGTAGACGCTGGAGTCGATCTTCAGCTCAGGCGTGCCGAGAGCCGCCAGATGTCGAATCAGATCGCAAGCGACCAGCTTCATATCGGCAGTCAACGTAGCGCTCGGTTTTATGCCAAGGGCCGTGGCGTCGATTAGCAGGTGTGCGCCTTTTGATCCACTGAACCACACCCGCACGGCCACCTGCGGGAGACGGAGTTCCTCTGTGAAGAAGGTGACCAATTCCCGCGCCCACACCAGTGCCTGGTCGAGATCGCTCTCGCAGTCGAGATCGAAGTACAGCGGAGCTATGTGGGGCAGAGCATCGGTGCCGGTGTATTGACCGCGAACCTCCCGCCACCATGTGGGGTCAACCAGGTTCCGGGGCGCGGCGAACCGTTGCACGCTGGCGAATAGCACGTGTCCCGCAGCCGCCGCTTCGGCGATCTGTTGGGCATGTTCGGATGAGCCACTTCCGGGGGCGGGGCCAAAGCGCCACGATCGCCACCTACCGCGCCGATCCATTCGGCCATAGCAGCGGTAGCCGAATTGTTGATCGGATAGCGCGTCCATGAATGGCCTTTCGGAGGTTAAGGTCTGGCGAGGTCACGATGGGGCGTGCGGCAGACCTTCCGCCGCCATGCCGCCCCTATGGAATGAGGGTCCGTAAACGGCCACTTTGCGCAAGGCCATTCATGTACAGAGACTTACAGGCTGTTTACGTACATGTGCGCTGGCGTAGGCCACGCCATGTACGGCGGACTTGACACAGGGAGTGCTGTAGAAGATGCTACGAATCCTATGGCGAACAAATACCGTACAGATGTGGCGGCACGACTGGCCGATGATGACGTGATGGAGTTGCTGAACTGGCTCCCCGAGCGGTCGACATGGTGCCAGGAATACATTAACGCAAACGAGCGCCCGCCGACGGCGGGTTTGCGGCGACCGTCGCCGGAATGGATCGATTGGGCGCGGGGCGTCCTGTGTGATGTGCCGGAGGATATGGATGGCTCCCAGGTGACCGCCGCCATCCTGGGCTTGGCCGAAGCGCTGCATCCGAGCGGATTGGAGCGGCAGCGACTATCCGAAGCCCTGTTGGCGATAGGCCAATTGCGCGGGCGGGACTACGAGCCGGCTGACTGGCGCGTGAGCGGTTTTGAAGACCGGGGGATTGTCCGAACCGATTTGGTCGATCTCTGGCGGCCGGGCATGTCCTCGGGATCAGGCCGGCGGAGGTTTTGCCGCCTCACGCTCTACGGCAAGTCGCTCGTCGACCTCTCCGGGATGCCCGAGGCGTTTCCCAAGCCGGAGGCGCCCTTCGTAGCGTCTCCCCGGACTCCGCAGATACCGTGGGTTCCGCGTTGGGCTGATCAACAGCATGTGACCACGCCCGAGCCATCGGAGCGGACAGCCGAGAGCGGGGAGGATAAGTCTGGAACCCTCCCTGACGATTTTTCATGGAGCGGTCCGTTCGTTGAGAACGAGGTGCGCAAGTTCTTTGTCAGGCACAAGGATGAATACTGCAAGGGAGCGTTGGCCGTGGTTAACCGGCAGAAGACGGTTGAGGAATTCGGCCTGCAGTTCGGTCCCAAGCGTATCGCCGACTGGATAAACAAGAAGTATGCCGTGAGCACATGCGCTTGCCGGCCGTGCAGTAAATCGCACGTCAATCAAAGACCCACCTATGAGGCGCTGGTCAAGTCGCTCAAACGCGATCCCGATGGCCATGCCGTCGTGAAGAAGCTGCACCACGGTCAGTCTCAAGAAGTGCAGGATATCCTCGACGCCTTCCTCATTGATGGCGAGTGGGATGAGGATGCTCAAGCGTTCGACGGCGAGGAGTCCGGTACATGATGCCATCGGTGGTTCGTCAGGTCGATCGCTCCTTGTACCGGGGCAAACTGGAAGCCACGTTGGCCGAGAAGGTGTTCTGTTCCCTCTACTGGCAAACCCTCTGTTGTCAGGAGATGGAGACCGCCGACGGTGTTCAGGTCCGCATCGACCTGTAACGTTTATCCGCCGGGCGGGTTGGCCAAAACGGCCATGCGCCGATGCCGCGTGTGCGGCAGATGGGCACCGCCCGCCCCCGGAAGTGAACATCACCTCGAGTCGACCACGGAAACCTGCGTCGATTGTGAAATTGAGCAATCGCACAGGGAGTTCAAGATGTGGATGCGCCGGCTATACCAGGCAACAGGTGATGATGAGTTCATACGAACGATCACCTCGCTGCACTGGAAACGGCACCACATTTGCTCCGAGACATCCGACGAAGAACGCGCCCGCCTCAAGCGGGAGAAGCTGGCCGCAGACAAACGCCGTCGGGGTCACGCCCAAGGCAATGGCAAAGATGAGGACGAGACGGAGAAGTTCGACGTAAGCGCGCTACTATGCGATGGCATGCATGACCGACTGAACGAATCAGCGGGCATCGAGTCGGCTGTGTTTGCTGAGCAGCAGACCACCAGTGGTCAACATTGGCTGGCCGAGGCGCTCGATATGACAGAGCGGCCGGCAACGCGTCAGCGGTCCAGCGATGTGCGCAGATCGATTCGCGAACATCTGACGTGGGTCGGCAAGGATGACACCCGTCGTGCCACGGGGTGCAGCAAGGTTCTGCTCAGTGAATCGGAAGAAGCCCTGCTCAAAGAAATCGACTACCTTCACGCCAAGGGCAGCATCGTTCTGTCGGCACGCCGCGTAAGCAATCCTCATGATCGTCGCGAGCAGCCGCTTCCGATGCCGGGCCAGGGGCATGTTCTGTAGATGGTAACGCCGGAGAAGACCCCCAGCGGAATACTGGGGATGTTGAGGGAAGTGCGAGAGGATCACGGGGTTATGCAGCGGGCTTGGCCGCCGCGAACCTGCCGCGTTGGGTCTTCACGAAGCGACTGGCGTGGCCCTTGGTCTTGATCTCACGGGAGATGGCGGCGTAGAGGGTGTTGGCTGGTGTTTTACCATCACGGCGTGTCCACAGCCCGCCGGCGATGGCCAGTTCCACAATCGCCTGGCAGGTCATAGCCTCATTGTGGTTTTGCGACAGCAGGAGAGCCGCGGCGTTCAGCAGGCTCAGCGGCTTGCCTTCACGTTGGCTGCCAGTCGCGTCACGTTGGCCCGTGTTGCGTTTGCCCTTGGCCTTGATGGTCGCCTTCGGCGACTCTTTAGTCGGGCGTGGCGCGTCTGCCAGTTGTCGGCGCAGCCGCTGGGCTGTCTTGATGCGGATGGTCTTGCGGGTTTTCACACTGACGCCTTCCCATCCGCCGGCATCGTGCGTTCGGACAATCCTTACCGGCACCAAGTTGCCGGCCACCTTGACCTGGTAGGTCGCACCGATCTTCACATCGCTCTGTATCATGACGTGACTCCTTCGAAAGGATGGCCGAGATCAAACCATGCCTACACACCCAGCTCGTCGCAGAATCGGCTGTATTCCTCGCGGCCGATCATCCCGACGAGGAGCTCGGTGAACCAGGCGACTTCGCCCTCGGCTTTCAGGCCTGCTTCACCCTTGCCGTAGCGTGGCTGGCACTTGGCGGCGATCAGCGCTACGGCGGGAGGCGAGAGGTTCTCGCGCAGCGCCACGGCGAGCATGTGCTCGGGTGGCGGTGCTTGGCAATCGGTCTTCGACATGGCCATCTCCTTGGGTTCGTTTAGGTCTGCGAAGCGCTGAAGCTCGCGCAGGTAGTCGTTGATGTCGCTACTGGCGTCGCTGCAGCCTCCGATAGCCAGGTGCAGATTGCGAGCTTGGTTCCGTAGCTCACTCTCGTCAGCGTCGGCGGGAATACGGAGTTCTTTGCCGTCGGGCTGACACGGCGTGAGGATCGTGACCACGATCCAGTGGCTGCCCCGTTGGCGGGTGATCTTCGCGTAATGGCCCTCGGGGCCCTCGATGTCGATTCGCGTGATTCGCATGGTGTTTTCTCCTGCGCCTGCCTTGGACGCAGACACATGGAGCCATGAAACTACGCGGACATCAAGGCCAGATCTGCCGGTTCGACATGAATTTCATCAGTGCCAAGACGCCCGATGCGCGGCAGGCGATCATCGACCGAATCAGTCGGGACGAGTAGTATCGCGTGTTCCTGTTGCCGGTGATCGTGGCAGGAGGGTGGCTGTGCGGTCGCCTCTGACTCGGCAGTGCTCCGATGGCCCAACGTTCTGCGTTCCCCGTGCAGCCATACAGTCTCGGCCACACGCCGGCCAAAATGCGCCATTTGAATGAGGATTACGACACCGATATGACTGTTTGTAGAGGGCAAGAATGCCCGGAATTGAACAAAAAGGCTCCTACGTTTGACGCCTTCCTCCGCAGAATCGCCCACAGGCTACATTGCTTCAGTGGAAGCTGGTTATTTTCAGCCTCAGCTACTCTTTCAGCAATCGCTGAATATTGACGATAAGGTGAAAACGAGCTACAATTTCACCGTATTAGCCAATTTCAACGGATGCTGAAAAATGGGCGATAGTCTGAAACTGAAAGAGATCGAGCGTAAGGTGGCGGAAGCCCTGCGGGCATGCCTGGAGGAGGTTCCCTTTGTGCGGCTCGCCGAGGTAAGCGAGCAACCTGATAGCGGAGGTCCGGACCTGCTGGCAAGCATACAACTGCCGGACGGTGGACAGACTTTGGTCGTCCAGGTCAAACGCAGCGGGCAGCCGCGAATGGCCCGAGATGCGGTCAATGCCCTGCGATGCTGTCTGCCAGAATACCCCAACTCGTACGGCGTATTCGCGGCTCCATACGTTTCCGAACGGAGCGCTTCGATCTGCGAAGAGGAAGGTATTGGCAGCCTCGATCTGGCGGGCAATTGTCGGCTGAGCTTTCAGCAGGTCTACATCTGCAAGACGGGAAACAAGAATCCGTTCAGCGAGAAACGGGAACTGCGAACGCTGTATTCTCCGAAGGCCAGCCGAGTTCTGCGTGTTCTGCTGACAGCGCCACGCCGCGCATGGAAAGTGCAAGAGCTGGCGGAGGTGGCGGATGTCAGCGTGGGACAAGTGTCCAACGTCAAGAAGTTGCTCGAAGACCGGGAGTGGGTCCGAGCGGGCACCGAAGGGATGCGTTTGACTGAGCCCGACGCGCTTCTCAGCGAGTGGTCTGCGAACCAACGGTATCGGCGTGACAAATCCTATTCGTGCTATTCAATTCAATCGGGACTTGAGATTGAGCAGCGAATTGCCCAATCATGCAATCGTTGTGAAATCCAATACGCTTTGACTGAGTACTCGGCGGCCGCCCGGTGGGCTCCCATGGTCCGCTCGCAGCGCATGGCTGTTTACGTCAATGGTGATGCACAATCGATCATGCAAGAGCTTCAACTCAAGGAAGTCGGTAGCGGCTCGAATCTGCGTCTGATCGAACCGGGTGATGACGGTGTCTTCTACGCCGCCGAGATCGTTGACGACTTGATAGTGGCGTCGCCAATCCAGGTGTACCTCGACCTAAAGCGGGCAGGCGGGCGGAGCGATGAAGCGGCGGAAGCGATTCTCAACGAGGCGATCAAACGACGATGGTAACACGAGCGGACTACATGGCGGACGCCGTTGAAGCAGCACGGTCGGTGCTTCTCGAACTGACGCGAATGTTGGGCGCGTATCGCGAGCACTTGGTGCTTGTGGGCGGGTGGGTTCCCGAGCTGCTACTTCCGGGGGCTGAACCCAAACACGTTGGGAGCTTGGACATCGACTTGGCGCTGGACCATCGGAAAATCACTGAGCCCGAATACCAGACGATCCACGAGCTACTTGTTGCAAGGGGGTATGAACAAGACGACCGGCAGCCGTTTACGTACCGCCGCCGCGTGAACGTAAACAAGCGTGAGATAACCGTACAGGTCGATCTCCTTGCGGGCGAATACGAAGGCACCGGCAAGTCTAGACGTACGCAGAAGTTCCAGGACGTACATCCGCGGAAAGCCCGTGGCTGCGACTTAGCCCTCGAAATGGCGGACGAACTTGAATTGCACGGGACGTTGCCAAGCGGCGCCAAGGACTCGGCGACCATTCGAATTGCCACCATCGTTCCCTTCCTCGTGATGAAAGGGATGGCGTTGGCGGATCGACTTAAGGAAAAAGACGCTTATGACATCTACTTCTGCGTCAAGCGATACCCAGGCGGGATCGATGCTCTCGAAAAGGTTTTTGCACCACATACGGCGCATGGTTTGGTTGTCGAGGGATTGACGAAAATCGCTAGCAAGTTTGCAGATACGAGCGGGTTCGGCCCAACAGCGGTGGCTGATTTTGACGAGGCGCAAGACCCCGAGGACCGGGCGCTGATTCAACGGGATGCTTACGAGCAGGTTACGACTCTGCTGAAGCGCTTGGGTGTCGAAATCGCTTGTTCAGGCTGATAAATGTAATCTTCTCCGCCTAATTGCTGGGTGAGTTTAGATAATCCAAGATTTCGCAATTCATATTTCTCTCGCGGCGAATAATGGGGCAATAACGATTTTTCAAATCAGTCTTAGCTTCATCGAATGCCCCGTATACAGCAGTAGCTTGAGCTGCAGGTTTGATTCTGTTTAGAGCAAAGGGAGTGTATTTGACATGATGTGCGGTGCATCCGAACGTGAAAAAGACGCCGCTCAACGCAATCATCACTACTGCATGTTGTTCGTTGGATTAGGTCTTTCTGTCCCGGCTTGCAGTTCAAGGAGCTACTGTCAAACCCTGTGAATCGGGGAATACATGAGGATTTCCCAACTCCGTCAACGCACCTCACCTACGCCACGCCCACAACCGTTTGCGTCAAGGCGACGACCCGGCCACTCTCCTCCCTAGTGCCATAAAAGCCGAGCAACTCGCAATAGGAAAACCCTAGAGCAAGCTCTATCCAAGTGTGGCGGCCGAACGCCTGCTTCTCCGGCAGATTCCGGGGGTCTGGCGCTATGTTTGGACTTACAACGCCATAACGCTCCCTCAACACCTCTGTGCCCAAGCCCAACCGTCCCCGATAAGGCTCAACTCCAAACCCCTCCCCAATGGACGTGTGCACCACCGAATGCTTACTGTACTTCTGGGTGGATGGAATCCACTTCAACGTTCGCCTGGAGGAAGACAGGCAGTGCATACTGGTGGTCATGGGAGCTACACCAGAGGGGAAGAAGGAGTTAGTGGCCATCCAGGACGGCTATCGCGAAAGTGAACAATCCTGGCAGGAATTGCTGTTGGATCTCAAATCACGTGGGCTGACGGATGCTCCGAAACTGGTGACTGGCGATGGCGCTATGGGGTTTTGGTCAGCGATGCGTAAGGTGTTTAGTGAGAGCCGAGAGCAGCGTTGCTGGGACCACAAGACCTCCAACGTGCTGAGCAAGCTGCCGAAAGGACGACAGGGTAAAGCAAAACAGATGCTGCACGAGATATGGATGGCCGCCACCAAACAAGAGGCCGAAAGTGCATTCGACCTGTTCATCCGAACGTTTGAGGCCAAGTACCCTAAAGCGACGGAGTGTCTGGCAAAAGACCGCGAAACGTTGCTGACATTCTATGATTATCCGGCGGAGCACTGGCCTCATCTTCGTACGACGAATCCGATAGAGTCGACCTTTGCGACAGTGCGATTGCGGACGCGCAGGACCAAAGGTTGTGGATCGCGGTTGGCCACACTGACTATGGTTTTTCAGTTATCCAGATGTGCGGAGAAACGCTGGCGATGTCTGAGAGGACACCGTCTGCTCGGTGATGTAATTCAAGGAATCAAGTTCGTTGACGGACTCAGGAAAGACGCCGCTTGAATCCAGCCAATCCACAGGATTTGACAATAGCTCTTGCATTCTCCCAAAACATTCATGGCAAATCCTATTTTCGATCGTTTCATTGTTTGTCGACTGGCAACAATTCTGCTATCTTAACTCCTTGTCCATTTTGCCTTTTGCCCCTCAATTAGTTCTAACAATCTCTCTGGATAACCACTTTACACTCAATACCGTTGACATGCGATCTAGTTTGGTCTAGGATCCTTACATACTCGTTGGGATTCAGGACAAGGTCCCGGCTCGCACAGTCCTTTACATCCACATACGCGCCGTTGAATTTCGGTGGCAAAATCCTCGACTTTCTGTGGATCATCTCCGGTATTACAGCAGTTCAAAATAACTGTCCCGCTCGTTCCAAGGCGATTTTTAAGATCATTCTTTTGTCCATCACTCAAACCACCGAATCCCCAACGCTCACCGTTTCCATGATAACACCCGTTAGAATTACCGTGAGATGAAATATTCAGTTCCTTCGATTTGCCCCCCTTGCACTTACCCGCATCTTTGCAAAGCTTAGCTATTGTTTTGTCTATTGATGGTATTCGATCATATAGATGGCTTTGATTGGAAAATATACAACAGTACGCAAATCCATGCCAACCCCGTGCTAACCCGTCGCCCCAGACGGAATTGTCAGTAATAACAGCAGTCTTACAATTGTTGCAAGCAGCTCCTGTTGGAATCGCGCTAGACCTGAAAGTTAAATGCCCTAGTACCCTCCACGCAAGGAGTTACGGCGAATATGCAGACGCCGATCGTGTCCCGTCGCGACAGATGTTCGACAGTTCGCCCCGGCCAACGTAACTAGACTGCAACCTGCGAACTTGCGTGCGTCGCCAGCTCTGAGTCCAGCGAGTGCTCGTACCCCCCGCCCGCCGTCAGGAGGTATAAGCCATTTATCGACGGGATGCCATCCTTGAAGAGGGTTCAAGAATGACGGGTTTCGCAGTTTGTCCAAAAACGCCGATTCACACGATGGAACAACACGCGGAGGGTGACCACATAGACCCGTAGGGTTGCGCCGTAGCCAGCCTCGTGCCGGAAGCAAGAAATGCACTTGTATTCGCTATTGTCAACACGGTACGATCACAAACTGCGGGCCGGGTTGACCGCGCGTTGGCGTGAAACACTATTATCCAAGCCGCGAATGCACGTGTCTTGCATGCGGATTCTGCGCCGTAGTCACACTGGCAACATCAGGTTGATCGTGATTGCCAGTCAAGGAGGTTGAAAGTGGTTGGCCTTACACTGATCGATTCTGTAACGCTTATGATGGGATTGGTTACATCTTTCGCTGCAGCCGGAGAGGACTCCCACTATCTGGTGTTACCAGATTCTTCGTCTGTTCTGACACGGGAGTCGGCAGAATTCCGCGACGTCAAGACAATGCCCCGTCCAGGGCACTCAGGAATGCGTCACCTTGTAGCCAACCGCAAACGACAAGCTCCCCCACGTATACGTCCGACGAGCTACGACCACTGGAAAGAGCCCTGGCGGTATTGCCATCACTGCGTCATCACCAGAGAACCGACCGAATTCATGCCTGACCGCCAGAGCATCTCATTGCTAGATCAGCAGAGTGGGGGAGACATGGATCTGGTTCCCCTTGAACTTAGCATCACGCCGAGCGGCGCGTTGACAACGGGCGGCCAAATCCGTGTCGAATGGACAGTCCAGAACACTGGAAGCGACGAGATCACGGATTACTGGCAGGATGATGTGGTTATCTCAACTGATCAGCAGATCGGATGCGAGGATGTTCATGTTGTTGGGTGGGATAGCAGCGACCTGACTGGGTTGAGCAGCAGCGAACAGTACTCAAGAACCTGGGATGATACACTGCCCACGGCATTCGGCACAGGAACCTACTACCTGATACTCAAGACTGATCGGCAATCCTGTGACACCTACGATCAAGGAAACCTGACAGAAAATGATGAGAGCAACAACACTTACATCGTACCGATCGAGATCACCGAGGCGGCAGAACTGGATCTCGAGCCGACAGCTTTCTCAGTAGAGCCGTCAACCGGTCTACATACTGGCCAAGCAGTCGATCTCTCGTGGACAGTGCGCAACAACAGACCAGACGCCACGGCTGGCAGCTGGTCGGATACAGTGTTTCTCTCTACCGATGACACGCTGGATGATGACGATATCGACGTTTGGGATTGGTGGACTCATGATGTGCAACCGCTTGGTTCAGGTCAAACCTATACTCGAAATTGCACGGTCCTGCTTCCGACTAGCGCAGAAGCCGGTGACTATTACTTGATACTGCAGATTGACCAGGATTGGTGGATATCTGCGGGCCACGGTAGACAGTGGGAAGCAGATGAGGAGAACAACAACTTCGCTGTCCCGATTACGATCACCACGACTGGTCAGGTAGACCTAATGCCCACAGCCTTCTCATTGGTGACTTCCAATGGACTGACCACCGGGCAGTTGATAGATCTCTCATGGACTGTACGGAATAACGGCTCCGATTCGGCAATTGGTGGCTGGGCAGACGCGATATTCCTTTCCACCACCGACACGCTTGATGACGACGACCTCGATGTCGGGGAATCGTGGACCTGGGACGTACAGCCTTTGGGTCCCGGTGAGTTCTATACTCTCAACTACTCAACTTCGCTACCGACGAGCATTCAGGCAGGCGAGTACTACTTGATACTGCAGGTTGATCAGGATTGGTGGAATCCTGATGGGTATGGTCGGCAGTTGGAAACAAATGAAGAGAATAATGAGTTCGCAATCCCGATTGCAGTCACCGCGACCGGGCAGGTGGACTTGCAGCCAACTGCGTTTGCTGCAGTGCCGTCCAATGGACTAACCACCGGGCAGCCAATCGATCTCTCGTGGACAGTGGTGAACAACGGCTCCGATTCGGCGGTTGGCGGCTGCCAGACGCGGTATTCATCTCTGACGACGCCACGCTTGACGACAACGATCCAGACATCAGAGATTGGTGGACCTGGGATGTGCAACCGCTCCAAGCAGGTCAAACGTATCTCCGCGAGTATGCGACTCTGCTGCCAACAAGTGTGCAAGCTGGCGACTACTACCTGATACTGCAGGTCGACCAGGATTGGTGGGAGCAGAACGGTCATGGCCGGCAGTTGGAGACAAACGAAGAGAACAATGAACTTGCAGTCCCGATTCAAATAACCACTACTGGCCTCATAGACCTTCAGCCAACGTCGTTTACGGCGGCGCCGTCCGCTGATTTGACTACTGGCCAGTCGATCGATCTTTCCTGGACAGTGCGCAATAACGGCAGCGACACCGCTGTGGGCCAATGGCCCGACGTGGTCTTCTTGTCTGATGATTCCGTGCTGGATTCTAACGATATGGAAATCGGTGACTGGCAGTGGAGATCGTACTCTGAACCTCTCACTGCTGGCGAAGAATACACCCACGAATGTACGTTTGCGATTCCAACGAGCGTGCAATCTGGCACGTACTTCCTGATTGTTGCGACCGACTGGGATTGGGTGTCTGGGGGATTTGGCAGACAACTGGAGACCAACGAGGCGAACAACCAACTGGCAGTACAGATCGTAGTGACTGAGATAGCTGAGGTGGACCTTGCGACCACGATCTTAACGGCGGTACCATCAAACGGTTTGAGGACTGGCCAGCAGATCAGTGTCTCGTGGACAGTGACCAACAACGGCAGCAACGCAGTGGTGGGAAACTGGCCTGACGTGCTGTTCCTCTCAACAGACTCAACACTAGACTACAATGATTGGGAAGTCAGCGACTGGAATTGGTCTTCAGGTATTGAGCCCCTTGCCGCAGGCGAAGAGTACTCCCGCAATCTTGACCTTCACATTCCCACGGCGTTTACTCCAGGCGTTTACTACCTCATTCTCGCAGTCGATTATGCCTGGCAAGGGCCGGACGGAATCGGGTGTCAACTCGAGACTGACGAACATAACAACACGATCTCGGTAGAGATCGAGATAGCCGAAGCAGCTTCGCTCGATCTTGAGATACAGAGTCTGTCAACGACGCCATCGTCCGGCGCGACTGGTCGCCCCGCGGACGGAGGTACGCCTGTTCGTATCAATGCCCTCGTACGCAACAACGGACCGGACTCGGCTGCTGGCACGTGGACCACCGCCTTCAACATCTCCACCAACGGATCCAGCCATACAAGCGAAGATGTCCCGATCATCTACTACTATCACGACTGGGGCGACGTGGTGTCGGCCAATGAGACTGTTAACATCGATCTGACTGCTTGGTTGCCCACGTCCGCTGCACCTGGACAGTACTTCATAGAAGCAGTGCTCGATAGTGGCAATGAACAACTCGAAAGCAATGAGAACAATAATACAACAAGCGTTGGTTTCGAAGTAACTGGAGCGGCAAGCGTCGATCTCGAACCGGCTGCTATCACACCGGCCAGTGGCTCCGTAGTGCCGCTTGACGAGGATGTAGAATTTAGTTTTACCTTTGTGAACAATGGCCCCGCTGCTGTTGTTTCCGAAGAACTTGAATACGCCGTATACGTCTCCAGAGACGCTTTGCTGGAACCAGATGGCCCTGATGATATCCGCATCAATACGTCGAGGAGTGGCTTTGACCGAATGAGCGACTCTCAGAACGGCCTGCCACCGGGAAGTAACGTCACGTTCACGTTTCCAATAACGATCTACAGTTATCTTGGAATAGTGGGTGATATCTATTTGTTCGTTCTGTGCGATTCTCCTGATCTTGTCCTGGAAAGCAACGAGGGCAACAACACCTTCGGTATTCCTGTGACCCTGCAACCTGGATGCATGGAATCGGAGCCGAATTCTGATATCTCCAATGCCTCCGGCCCTCTCAATCTTGATGAAGCCTGCTTTGGCGAGATTGACGGCAGTGGCGATGTGGATTTGTTCGCCTTTGACTACGAGATTGGCTATCCTCTGGCGATATATGTGCGTTTACAAACAGCTTCAGCGGAGCTCTCGTTCGATGTAATTGACACAAACGGCGTGGTCGTTGTGCAAGGCGTTTTGGTGCCCGACTCGTTCACTGGCACACAAACAATGCTTTATGCTCCCTTCTTGAGCACAGAGAATTCGGGAACGGCCTACGTTCGAGTTCAGGGATCGGACAATCGCACTGTGCCCTATGAGATCACTGTGACTGAGCTTCCCAGAGATCCAGAACCGAATGACACTATCTCTGATGCATACTCTTCGGGATGCAATACTGGCTACCCGTCAATCTGTTGGTCTCTGGGAGGAGGATCATTGGCGGGCGACAGAGATATCGACTTCAGTATCATGTCGCCTCCGTTCGATACGCCAGATCACACCTACCTTGCGATCATCTATCCATCAACGATGACAGAAACAGCGCCATTCGACGCCACTGTCATGTTTCACACCTCCAACGGCGTACAGACTGGAGAATCTGTCCACTTTGAAATGCGCATTGAGGACGATAGCATGCCCCTTGGATCTGCATGGGCCGATGTGTCCGCTTCAGAGAAGCGATTTATGTCGATTGGCACAGGCAACCCGTCTCAGCCTCTATTCTACTCATCAACTACGGCTGTGTTGCCACGGCGCGGCGCACCGGATGCATATGAAAGCAACAACGCACTTGGAGAATCCTCTCCGTTGGTTGAGGCTCCTCTTGTGGCAGAGAACGTTGTATCGATGGAGATCAACGCGTCATTAGATGGGGCCGGTGACAGAGACTTCTTCTCTGTAGTTCTTAAGAGAAACCAGTTTCTGCACCTCCAGATTACAGCGATATCTGCATCTTCCCCCTTATACGGATCAGTTGTCGTACTCTATGATGCTGGCGGGAACCTGCTGACGCAGAACGATTTCAGACCGGGTAGTGCAGCAACCGAGTTGTTCTACGCTGCTCCCCTCACCGGCGTGTATCATATTGGTATCGCGCCATGGCCTGCCGAACCCGACCACCCGGAGACCAGAGGTTTTGCCTATGATGTACAGTACGAGCTAGGTTTGACAATCACAACAGTTCAGGCAGACGACTATTCGGTTCTTGGAGATTGCCTTGCCGGGCCGAACATAGTGTTACCGCCAGTAGGCTGCACACAGGAACAATTCGAGTGGATGGACATCGATGGCGATGGTGATGTAGACGTCGCCGACTTTGCGTTGTTCCAGTTCGCTATTGATGGAATGAGTGCAGCTGATCTGAACCACGATGGCGAAGTAAACCTGTCAGACTACGCGATATTCGCAAGCTGTGCAGAAGGTCCATCATCTTCCCTGCCCGGAGACTGCAACCTCGACGGTGTTGTGGACTCCGCGGACTATTCGGAGTGGAATCCATGCTTAATCGGTCCAAAATTACAGAATCAGTCAGGCTGTAGGCGCATGGACCTGGACAGCGATCAGGATGTTGACTTGGTTGATTTTGCGATATTCCAAACTAGTCTTGGTAACGAATTGGCCCCTTTGTTGCCGGATTGTATCGACGCTGATATGGACGGCGATCGCGACGTGGATCTGATTGACTTCGCCGTGTTCCAGCACGCATTCTCCGGAATCCCGTAATGCCCCGGGCATGTCTCGTCGGCTGTCCCTCCAAAAAACTCCGTCGTCCTTGCCACGTAAGGGCTTATGTATTTCGCCATCTCCTGCCTGACAGGCTATCATATCACCCTTGAGAATCCAAATGGAGGCTTGCCATGGGCGTTTTACGGGCGATATTTCTGTTCATACGAGTGTTGTTAAAGAGTCCCGCCAGCCTCAACGTAGAAAATCTCGCTCTCCGCCAGCAGTTAGTGATTCTCCGGAGTAAATCCAAACGCCCGCGACTCCGGAAACGAGATCGCATCTTCTGGGTTTGGCTTTCCCGGTTCTGGAAGAACTGGCGTTCCTGCCTCGTGATCGCGTAGTGTCCAAAAACTCTAACGAACCGAATAGCAGGCGGCAGACGCTTGATCTTTTTACAGCCCGGGTATCTGGTAAGCGTACGAAATTCGTTGAACTCTGTCAGAATCGCTGCTGGATTGCCCGTCGCCTGCGAGCTACGCCGCCTGGCGATAGTAGTAACGCAGCAGTCCGCCGAGGCGCGCGCGGCATGTGATTTCCCCCTCGCTGACGTTTACTTCCTCACCTGGATCGATCAGGCGATTGCCCAGTCCCTGGTGATTTCGCTCGTGATGGTAGTGCTGCAGGAATTCCCTGATCGCTCGGCGAAGCGAGCCTTCGCCGAAGAAGATCATGTGACTCAGGCAGCTCTCCTTGATCGTGCGCACGAACCGCTCTGCGTAGGCGTTCAGATTGGGTGAGCGCGGTGGGAGCCGCACGGCGTTGACACCTTCCTGCTTGAGAAAGCTACGGAACTCCGCAGTGAAGATTGCGTCGCGGTCCATTATCAGATAGCGAACACCGAGCAGGAAGCCGTCGACAGGGTCCGTGATGTTCCGAGCGATCTGCTTGATCCAGCCGGCATGAGGTTGCCTGGTGATACCAGCCAGATGAACGCTGCGGTCCGACATCCTGATGAAGAAGAGCACATAGTACCGGGTGAGGCCAAACCGTGACCACACTTCTACGGTGAACAGGTCCGTGGCGGCAAGGCAGCCCCAGTGCGACTTCAGGAATGTCGACCAGGGTATCCGTTTGGAGCGATCCGGAGCGGGTTCTATCCCATGCTCTTTGAGGATGTTGCGCACCGTTTCACGAGCTACGACATGGCCCAGGTTGGCCAGCATGCCCATGATCGTGGTGTAGCCCCATCGCGGGTTTTCTTGGGCCATTTGCACGGTTAGTTCCCTGATCTTCTCTGCGGTTCGTAGCCGCCCCGGCCCTCGCTTGTTGCTGTAGTCCCACTTCTGAGCGATGAGTTTTCGGTGCCAAGCGAGGATCGTGTCGGGAGTAACTACCGAGGCGAACTGGTCGAGCACCTTCCGGCCCAGGGCTTTGCCCTTTACCGCCAGTCGGTGGCGCTCGTCATCGGTGAAGCGAATGCGTTTGCCCTTGAGCTTGCCCTTGAGGATGCGATTCTCTTCCTGGATGTAGGAGATTACGTCTTGTTGATGGCGGTTGATCCAGCCGGCGAGGGTGATCAAGAGCAGCTGCCAAGGTTGAAGTGCATTCATGGGTCGATTGTGCCCGAAGATTTGCCCCGTCGTAACTTCTTGCAGGTTCACGGGTTGGGCGCGTTTGGATATTTGGACACCACGCCTTTCATTCATCTCGTAGCGTGTATCCTGCGTGCCGGAAGCAGTTGGTCTCGTCTCGGCCGTTGCGAAGTCGAGAACGCTTTTGCGTGGCTTTCCAGAGTGCCTCGCAAGTTCAGCAGGCGAGGTATTGCAATTACGGTTCCGCCTTACCGAACGCCACATCAATCCGATCGAAAATCTGTGACATTATCTGCTTCGCCTGCCCCCCTGCATCAACGGTGAGCTAATCACGTCCATCTGTAACACCTGTCCTTCCAGAATATTATATCCCGACCAGAAATCGGGTTTCGGACGGCCGATCGCTACACGGAGTCGCCATTAATCAGAGCAGTTGAGAGTAGAATCTGGTTGTCGTCAGGAGAAAATCCCCATTTTCCAAGAACCTGCGCATACCTCAACCACGAACAATCGCTACCAACGAGCGGATCTAAGCGCTCAAGCCGCCCGGCAATAGCGATGATGCAAACCACCGACTTGGGGAATCGCAACCACCGTGCCTTCGGATGGCGGTTCGACGCGACGGGGAACAGGAGCGTTACGATCCAAGGAAAGATGGCATCGGGATTCGTGGTAATATTCAAAGTAGCTTCTCAGGATTCGGCGTAAGTGTCGCTCGTTGAGCACTATGACGTGATCGAGGCACTCCCGGCGCAAGCTGCCAATTACGCGTTCGGCGTACGGATTTTGCCAAGGGGATCGTGGCGCGGTGACGACTTCTTCAATTCCCATGTGTTTCACCCGTTCGCGGAATTCGTTACCGTAGATTCCGTCACGATCTCGAAGTAAGAACCGGGTTGCTTCGTCATAGGGAAATGCTTCAACGATCTGCTGCGCTGTCCATTGGGTCGTCGGGTTCGACGTGACGTTAAAGTGCGCGACTTTGCGACGATCGTGTCGGAGCATTACGAAGCAGTATAGAACGCGAAAAGTCGCAGTCGGCACGGTGAAAGAGTCGATGGCTACGATTTCGTGAACATGATTATCCAGGAAAGTTCGCCAGGTCTGCGACGGGGGCTTGTGATGGCGATACTTGTATTTGTCGATAGTTGGTTGTGAGGCTTCGTAGCCAAGAAGTTGGAGTTCCGATTGAATTCGCGGTGTTCCCCAAAGGGGATTGCCCCGAGATATCTGGCGGATCAATCTGCGGATCTCGGCGTCAATCTTCGGGCGGCCAACTTTGCCAGGTCGCGACTTCCATCGCCAGTAAAGCTTGAACCCTTGCTTGTGCCAATGTATCACGGTTTCCGGCCGGACGATAGCGAGGCAGGATCGCCAGTTGGTCCAGAACCGGAATAACCAAACCCAGAAGATGCGATCTCGTTTCCGGAGTCGCGGGCGCTTGGATTTATGCTGGAGGATTGCCAGTTGCTGGCGTAGTGCGAGATTTTCGGCAGCGAGTTCGGTGCGATTCGTAACCAAAGCACGAAAGAGCAGAAATATCGCCTGCAAGAAGCCCATGGCAAGCCTCCATTTGGATTCTCAAGGGTGATATGATAGCCTGTCAGGCAGGAGATGGCGAAATACGTAAGTCCTTACGTGGCAAGGACGACGGAGTTTTTTTGGGGGGCACCTGGCACGCCGCAGTCGGGTGATAGATGGCCAGATTCTGTTTGTGAAGGTTGAGCTCGCGAGCAGTCAAAGCAAGTCCCGCAGCCTATCGAAACGTGCACGCACTTCGCTCCAGGGTGGGAACGGGCCGTAGCAGAGCGTTTGGCACTGTCGCTCATACTCAGGGCCAATGAGGGCCGCCAAGTCCGCTGGCGGGAAGAGCGCGTCGCTACGGGCAAAGCTCATGTCCTCGGGATGGAAGTAGCTCTTCGGGAAGTGGGCCCGGCTGATCTCATCGTAGTCGGCCTTGATCGCCAAGTACTCATCGGAACGGAGCATCGCAACGACTTCCGGCTGCGCTGCGAGTTGGTAGAGATCATAGTAGTGCCGAGCATAAGAACCGATTGGCTGGCCGTCGCGCTTCAGCAACTCGACCTTGCTGTGGATTGCAAACATCTTCTCGACGAACGTGCGCCGAAAGTGCAGCAAGCGCAACGAAAAGCTCGCCTCGTCTTCCGCGCCGATAGACTGCCCGGTTTCCTCCAGAAAGTCGGCCAGATACGACCGTAACACAACGGTGCTCGTAGGCTCCCGGCCGCTGGCCGTTCCGGTTTCAAGGAGCACGCGATCACGTACTTCGCCCGGACCTCCGAAGCGCTGGTTGTATGCGAAGTGGTCACTTCGCCCGAAGCCGCCGATAGTCTGGCTTTCCTCCGCAACAAACATCAACGCGGGATGTTGGCCGACCCCATCGCGCAGCCGTTTGAGTTCTCGGTTGATCGCGCGGCCTTTGAGCGGTGGCTCGAACGCGAGCGGGTCGACGAAGATGTCGATGTCCTCGGAGAATCGCTCGATCAGGTTCCATCCCTTGGACAGGCTGGTCCCGCCCTTGAAGATGATGTTGTCGCTGGCGATGTCGGCAATGGCACGGAGCGCTTCGGTAACGTAGTAGTCCTTCTCGATAATGGCCGAACGCAGGCGGCGAGCGTAGAAGTGCTCCGCCGCCCGGACAATGGCCTGCTCGAAATCTGGATGTTCGCAGAGTCTCATGTCAACGGCGCTCCTTTGCCTGCCAGAGTCGTGCATGCTCCAGCCCGGCTAGCATTCCGAAGTCGAAGCGGGAAGACGGGTTCAAGGAGTCCCGGAGTTGTTTGAGTTCTCGTTCCGGACGGCCAAGTTCCTGTCCCAGTGCGCCAAGCATGGCACGCACGCGTGGCGGCTCTGTACCAGCCACCGCAAGCAGGCGCCGGTAGCGGCCGCGCTCGGCCAACAGGAGCAAGGTTCGCCGGACGGTCTCTTGGGGGCCGAGTTCGCTGGTACTCCCGGCTCGCCGGAGGAAGTCTAGCATGGCGGCATCGGTTTCAGAGAGCTTTGACCAAGCCTCAGGTCTGCGGGCATGTACGACTGCGTCCTGCCCCACGAGCTTTCTCGGTAGACTCAATGAACTCGTAGCCAATTCGCGTTGGCTGGCGGTCTGGGTTGTGAAGCCCAGTAGGTTGGCAGCTGCGACGCCCGATGGGTAGAGCGTTTTATGACGAGCAGCGAGCCGCTGGATTGCCGCGGGATTGGGTCTGCTCTTGCCGAATGCCGTTTCTCGGGATCGGTAATATACGCCTTTGCTCAGCCGCTCGATCACCCCCGTCCTGGCGAGCCGCGAGAGTGCCTGGGCTACGGCCGCAAACGGCAAGTCCCGAAAGTCCTCTAATCGCCAAAGCCGTTCGCCAGCGTTCTCGATTCGCTGGCGGACAAGTGCCGCGACGCGTTGGCCGTTCGACGATGATTTCGAGTTACGTGCCATGCAGAAAGTCTCGGCGACGGCAGGGTTAGTGTCAAGTTTTTTTGCGATAAAACTTGACATATCAGCGAACCGACATGGAAGACTGGCGCGGGCCAAAGGCAGAATCGCGAAATCTGCAGCCGAGGGGGGTGGGCCAATATGTTGAGACGCTTGGAATTCCGCCGCAGGCAGCACTGCTGCGAAGATGTTGCCGTGGGCCAAAGCCAGCAATAGCAGGATTGGCGAACGCGAGGCGTGGACCAGAATTTCGGAACTTTCTGAGTTGGGTGTGATGGAATCAACCCCATGCTTATCGGCAACGTTCTATGATACATTCATGTTGTAGTGTAACCCTTTCCCAGGAACGAGGAAGCCACGTGTTGACCTACAAGGGGCTAACTTGATATTAAGCCAATATCGCTGGTGCTGCGGATGGCACAGATCTGGTCGCTGGTGGGCATACGTGAATGCCCATCCCTTAACTGCATTGGATATTAGAGCATTGTAAACCCAAGCGTAGCGTCTAATCCCCGGGAGCTACCGGATAAAACAGGCGTTCAGCCGCTCCTAAGCCCCTCCTTCCGCGGGCTGGCCACCTCCGGACACACAAGCTGGCCGCGATTGTGTGATTCTCGGCCTGGAGAGGGCCAGTCGCCACGTGTAGGCCACCTGTTTTGGGCTTCTCAGCCAGTTGTCACCGACTTGCCCAGAACATTCCTTCTGGCTCCATCACTACCAGATGATGGCAGGAGCAATCGCCATCCCCGAGGGCTCTTTTTGTGCAAAAAACGCATAGACCGCCAAGACCGCCAACTATATGGAGATGGCGGTCTTGGCGGCCTATGGGCCTGGCGGCGTTCACAACGCCGACAAGCAGCCCCCGGTTCATAGGTTCAGAAGGTGAACCACCTGCACTTCTGAACCTTTTGAACCTCCGAACTCATCGGGTCCGTCTGCAACGCCTCGTACATTGTTCGGCGTTCCAGCGAAAGACCGCCTGTGCAACATTGCAGCAACAGCATCGCCCAGCATTAATAGGCTTGTCACCGAGTTTGGCACCGACATGATCATGATGTCCGCAACTCGCGTACTGGTAAAGCATTATGGCCCGCCGGGCGATTTTGCCAACGTGAATGTCGTGGGTTCGAATCTCATCACCCGCTTTCTACGCCACCGAAGGACAATCGTCCCCAGGTGGCCTTTTTCGTGCCCTATCTTTCGTCTACCACAAGACTTGTGACGATCCATCCCGCTGTTCGTTTCGTGCCCTCGCATGGACAGGCTTACCCAGTGGCTGACTGCTTTCTAGCACCAAGAGGCGCACCAGGGCGTTCATGCGTGCCCTGAGAGTGGCACCGGCGCGGCGAGCATAAGTGCAGTCTTTTCTGTACTGGCCGAGATAGCGAACGGCTGTGCTGCCGCTTTGCAGATGTTCCGATCGTATGTCTGATCAAGCCGAGGCGTCTTCGGTCATCTTTGCACATGGAGTCTGGTTCCTTTCCGCCTACTCGGGGCTCGTTCATGATTCAACGGAACCATGCGCCGTTTCCCTTTTGACAGGAATCTTGAGACTTCACCGGTTAGCCTGGGACGCTTAGCCTTGCGGCAGACCTTACCGCATACCGATTTTCGCATCCTGCGATGACTTTGCTGCAGCCCTGGATACGGGTTCCACGTGAATTCAGTCCGCGGAATTCTACTGCTCATGTTGTTTACTCCTTATTCTGCCTGCTCACTGCTGAACAGGCCTACCGGGCGGATTTTGAAATTCGCAAGCATGTAACTACTTGAAACAGTAAGTAATAAGGTGAAAACAGTGTTTTGAGAGCACTAGAGAGGTTTGAAGTGGTGAAGGTTGCCGTTAATACAAGTTCGAATGCCGGTAGAGAACAGGAGCGAAATGGCGGTTTATGCGTATTGAAGATCGGGTAGATAAGAAAAGACTTGAATATGGCTAAATGGGGAATTAAGATGAAAGCGCTTTAGGTTAAAATAGAGTAATCACGAGTGGGTATTTGGAGAATATTGATGAGGAATTTGGTTTTTCTTGCATGTATGACCGTTTTATTGGGCGTCACGGGTTGCGGTAGCGGCGTAATGCATGCTTTGGAAGATAATTATGGTTATCTGGACGGTCAGGATATTTTGAACTTCGTGATCAATGCCATCAACGAAGCAAATGACGATTCCGATTCTTCATCGACGATCATTAAACCGCCAAGCAGTTCCTCCGGTAGCAGTTCCTCCGGTAGTAGTTCTTCAGGTAGTAGTTCATCGGGAAGTAGCTCCTCCGGTAGCAGTTCCTCCGGTAGTAGTTCTTCAGGTAGTAGTTCATCGGGAAGTAGCTCCTCCGGTAGCAGTTCTTCAGGTAGTAGTTCTTCAGGCAGTAGTTCTTCCGGTAGTAGTTCATCGGGAAGTAGCTCCTCCGGCAGCAGTTCATCGGGAAGTAGTGGATCGCAGAGTGACGCTTGTTCCGGTCAAACAAAGACAGAATTCACGTTTACAAATGTCACGGATGATTACGCTTATATTGACATTCGCGCTTACGATCCTTCCGGAAATGGAGGTTCTGTGGGTACTCTTTATCTTGAACCGCATTCAAGAGGATACAAGACAGTAAGTTGGGAGTGGTCGTCGTCGAGAGAGAACTCCCATACGATTGGATACATAATACAAAACAAGGAGGAAACCTCAGATTATGAAGCCCTTTCGGTGACGCAAACGTATTGCGAAACAGAGTATGTAGAAGTCACGATAGATTGGTAGGTATTATGGTAGAGAGAACGGTTCTTAGCCCCCGCTGACACTATCAAGAACCTCGAATCTTGTGAATGTCGTGGGTCCGAATCTCATCACCCGCTTTCTACGCCACCGAAGGACAATCTTCCCCAGGTGGCCTTCTTGTACTCTGCATTTGCTTCAACATGGCCCGCCTCCTGGATTGACCCATTTGAAGAAAAACGCCTACAATAAGCAGGGTTTTTTCAACAGCTCCACTGTCCCGCATTTCCCAAATCGGCATCATCTCGATCAATAATAATAGGAGAAGGTTACGAGGCATTGTTGCGTGCCCGCCGTCGTCGCAGACGTTGGGGAGGCTACGAATACGACCTTTACGCACGGCATCGCTGGCGAGTTGAAGGTGCCCACGGAGAGGCAAAGACCCAGCACGGTTTACGCCGAGCAGCTCGGCGAGGCTTGCGGAATGTGGCAATCCAGGTGTATCTGACCGGAGCTGTGATGAACCTCAAGCGCCCGGCCGTATTTTACTCTGCGAGAATGATATTAATGCTCAGTGATAAGCAATGCACCAATACCGACGTATATATCCCTACATTGGTTAACCCTGAATTTAGAATGCGCCGGGCAGCTTAATAATGTAACACCATGAGTTATTCAACAGCCCCACTGTCCCGCATTATCCTTGGTAATGCCCCCCCTTGCGGCTAGGCACCTGGTACTGGCACCAGTCTTATTTCTCCCTGCTCATAGTGAGACACATGCCCTCGTGAACTACCATACTCTTTCCAGTCGAGATTGCATGATGCGAATCCACTGATGACGAGATTGTCTTTCTCCTGAGAGACCTTCTCTGGGTCTCGAATGGTGAGTAACAACTGCTCGTCTAGTTCCATGATGAGCCAATTGGAAAGGCCAACAAGGAAGGTCAGTTCATGAATGTTATCATGTGGTCGTCCGAACCATCCATCTGGCAGGATGAGACCGCCACCACTATGCACATCAAACCAATCTTGGACAAGCTCCGTGAATTGTTTCATCATGGCGACACAAACCAAGAAGGATCGACTCGCGGAATATAAACTTGATTTCCTCCTCCGAGCAACGATGGCGTTCCGAACTTGCCCACTTGTGGTGCAACTGCCCCTTCGTAGATGGTCGTACCGGCGGGTACGCGAATTGCCGCTACATTGGTGGCAGCATTGCCCCACTCAGGTAGCAGCGCACTATCCATTTGAGCTTGCAGTGGGCCAGCCGGTCTTGTGCGAGTCCAGTAAGGAGAGAGTCTTCCTGCCTTTCCTCCATAGACACGGTAAAGCACGGCTTCCTCCGGGAGTACGCGTTCGACATAGGTCGCACTACGAAATGTCTTCGCGACATCGGCACCGAGAGGACCTGGACCGGTGAGCGGATTCCATATCTTTTCACTCTTTGCGGCCATCATACCAGACGCTTCAGCAGCGTCTATAGTCAAGGCATCTTCGAAGAGTGTTTCAACTGTACTAGAAAGGCGAGATCTGCCAAAGTTACTTCCTGCTCGTGCGGCCTCACGTGCTGCGAACCCTTCGAAGTTGCTCGCTGCACGTCCTGCCCGGCTTTCAGCGATGTTGGCCATCACACGGCTTCTAGTCGCGATCTGTACAGTTCTCGCCCTGGCGTTTCGTAGCGCCTTCGGACCTAACGCGATCGTGGTAACCGTACTGCCGCCTTGAACCGTTCGACGGATCCGCTCGCCCCTCCCCAGCATTTGGTTTGTTGCCAAATCAACGCCAAACAGACCTTCTAAGAATTGCGTGACACCAGTCATATCTCCCGCAAAGTACACAACCAGCGAGTACTGCGATGAGACGGATTCAATATCTGCTTCCGCCTCAACCTGCGCTGCGATTATCGAATTGAACCGATTCGCTGTTGCCTGTATTGCTGGTTGGCGGTACCCCTCTTCGAATCCCCGCGGTGCGAGAAGCAAGGCTTGAGGGTCCACAAGAGCCCCAACAGCATCCTTCGCATCTCGCAGCAACCTACTTCTCTGGTTTTCAAGGCCAACACCGCCTCGGGTGGTCGCAAGGTCAATCTCTTCGTTCGTCAAAAAGCGATCGTTCACCCAGTAGTTAACTATCTCCTCCAACAACGTCCCCATCGGATCAGCGTATCTGGCGTTGTTACTGCCGAACGCCTCATAGAGATTTCCGCCATCGACGTAGCCTTTGGGATCCCTGGACAGCCAGCGGCCCAGCGTGGGGTGGTAGTATCTTGCCCGGGCGAAGACCAGGCCGGTGGCCTCGTCTACCGGCAGGCCGTGCAGGCCCAGACGCATCTTCGGCTTGGGAAGGTCCGCAGCCAGCGGGTCGCTGACCGCTTCGTCATCAAGATAGAGCGCCAGAGCTGGTTTACCCAACTCGTCGCGCACGCAGGCCAGGTCGTAGTCGTCGATTACGTTGTCCGGGACAAGCGTGCCATTGCCACAAATATCCTCGCGGGCGTTCTCCGGCGGCGTGGCGCTGTAAGCGTTACGCACCAGAACCAAGTCGCTGGCCCCGACCATGCCGTCGCAATCGATGTCCGCCCGCCGACAGGATTCACCGACGGAGAATAGCTGCCCGTCCGGGCCGTAAAGATAGCGCTCCGCCACCTCGGTAACGATATTGCCGGAGCCGTCCACGCCGGAAGTTATGAGGGCAGCGCTGGGGGAACCCATATTGTCAGTTGTGAAGTAGAATGAAACGAGATCGCCGCTGCGAAGCCCGGAAGTGGCCAACTCATCCGAACGCAGGATGGTGTCAATGCCCTCCGGACTCCAGATGTTGCGCTTGACCAGAGGCTCGTCGACTGCAGTGACTTCGCGAACCTCCAACACACGAGGCCCGGCGTAGAGATAGCGACGCTGCACCGATGTGCTACCGTCCAGCCATACGGTCTCGGCCACACGCCGGCCAAAGGGATCGTAAATGTACTCGGCCACGTCGACCTCGGTCGACGAAACAACCTCGGTAACGCGAATGAGCCGGTTGAACGGGTCGTAGTAGGGCGCGCAGTATTGTTCGAAGCGACTGTCTGCAGAACTGCAAGCCCAATCGTGCCGTCGAACATGAGAATCTGCCGGAGAGAACCGGGCGCAACGCGTCGCTATCCAACAGGGTCTATTCCGGCCAAGAACACCATCTCCCCTGATCCATTACCGGCCAAACCCAACAAACTTGCCCATATGGCCATGCAAACAAAAACCGAAAACGATATTGACCCCACACAAAGTTCGCTATATATTAGGGTAGGGCCGGGTTCTCATATTACCCGCATTTCAAGCCCAAGAAGGAGGCCAACTGAAGGATTCCCGAGCAGTTGCGCAGTGCACAATCTAATCGGCTGGTTTGCCAACGACGACGTCGCCGTCACCAAGTCTCCTCTCTACAGAGGCAAGCTTGGAATCGGTGATTGCGCCGTTTCTGTCCGCGCGCCGATTCACCTAGCCGCCCCCGGCCATAACGCGGCCGCCGGGCCTGAAAGGATGGCGAGATATGAAATTACAGAACGAACCCAACGGCCAGCGAACCAGACTCGCACCAGAATCCCAAAGCTGTTCTTCAGCCATCCCCAGAAAAAGACAAAACGAACCCAACGCAACTCCACAGACGCCATCGCGCCGCAGAATTCTACAAAACGAACCCACCAACGCCCCCAAAGGCCAAACCCGCGCCGCACAAGATCGCCCCAAGACTGCCGCCGAAACAAAACTACAAAACGAACCCATCGCCGACCGCGTACTTCCCGAACCGGCTGCCGAAACACGCCTGACTCACCTCGACTACCATCTCTCGAAAACCGAGCCCCCCAAACCCTCAGCCGCACAGAAACTACAAAACGAACCCAAACCGTGGCGAACCGCCTCCAGCCACTTCCCCGTGGCGCAGAGCATCCGCCAACGCTATAGATTACAGTGGGAGGCTTGCGGTCGGACCAAAGCGTTGCTCATCCAAGGGTTAGCGTCAAACAGCGGAGACCCCGCGGAGAAGACCGGGCCTACGACGCTGCCCTTGGATAGAGCTTCCTCTAACTTGATTGCGCCACGAAGGAGCGAACAAATGTTGAGACACTTTCTCGCAGTTACTCTTGTCAGCATCTTTGTTCCGCTGACAGCTTCCGCCCAGCAAACTTACGAGATCAAACCCACCTTCAACCTCGGCGAGAAGTGGACAACTAAAAGGATAAACACCTATGAGATGACAACCACCGTCAAGGTACAACAACAGGTCATGGAGCAGTCGCAACAGCGCTCCATCGATACCGCTGATATGGTCTGGGAGGTGCTGGTCCTCGAAAACGGCATGCCCACCGCGGCCAGAGTGTCCTTCAAGCCCGAATGTGGAACCGAACTGCAGCAGAATGGCCAGACTCAGCGGCTACCATTCCCGGCAGCCGGTGTCACCATCGAGGCTCGCCGCCGTGGCGATGACGTCGACATCTCTCCGCCAACAGCCAACACGCCCGAAGTAATCTCTGTTCTGGAGCAGATTCTTGAACCCGATCTCGGCTCCTTTCCCACGAAGCCGCTTGCTGTTGGTGAATCATGGTCCTGGAATAGGGAATCCGTAGCACAGACATTTGGTCTCGCACCGGACGATAAGGGCTCGGTCACCTGCACCATCAACTCCGTCAACACGGAAAACGCTCGCCAGGTGGCCGACATAACCATGACCATCAAACTTGAGCAGGGACAATCCCAGGAGCAGCCGGGGCAACGCGTGGCCACCCTCACCGAGACTAATATGCAGGGCCGTGGCCGCATGGATATCGCCGCCGGACGCCTTATTCAACTCGATCTCAATGGAAACATCGTCGTTAGTGGAATCATCTACGGGCCCGACGACTACGGAAACCTGACACCACAAGCGGACCTGGATGGCCAAGGGCGCATCTCTATCAAATCATCTTCACGGCCCATCAATTCCACCTCGCCTCTCAACGATGTGCAAGGTGCCGCAACGCTTGCCGTTGATTATGTTGGTGAATTCTCAAACGAACATATGACTCTTGTCCTCGCTCGCTCCGACAAAGGTTACTCCGGTGAGCTTAGATCCGCTGCAGCAAGCTATCCAGTTCGCGCTCAGCAGGTTGGCAATAACCTTAAGGGGTCGTTTCAAAGCGATGACCACTGGTTCGATTTCACCGCCACCCTCTCTGGAACGACGTTGACATTCACTACCGGAAATGCCAGCCACAGTCTGAAGAAGAAGGCCATTCCCGCTAACCCCTTCAGTAAACCACAGGTTGAACAGCCTCCTGCACAGACGCAGCCGACCAACCCTTTTGCCGCACCCTCGGCAGACAACCGACCGTCTGGCCGGGGGAACGCTGCTGATTATCATCAGGCCGATTCCACCTCGTCTCTGGCTACACGCTATCGCACCTTCCGATGTCTGGATGAACGAGGCTTGCGTGACGCAGCGGGAATGCCGCTGGAAGTCTTCCGTATGCTTATTCCCAACGACTGGCAGTTTACAGGTGGCGTGGAATGGAAGATCAACCACCAGGACGTTACCACCATGAGTCGCGTCGACCTGGTCAACCCGGTCGTCCTGTCCTTCGCTGTATCCTCAAATGATGGCAGCGTTGCCCTCCAAAGCTATCCTGAGGTGCATTTCGCCGATCTCACCGGCTCTCCGGCACAACAAATGGGCGCATTCCCAACAGGGAGCAACTACGCCGGCTTTACCGTTTGCCCAGTGATGGACCCGGCCTCTTACATTACTCAGTTCGTTATCCCGCAACAGCGCGGGCTCCAGTACGGAGCGGAGATTGTTGAAAGTAAGCCTCTTCCCGCACTTGCTCTTCGCTACGATCGTGAGGCGGCCATCGTCAACAACGCTCTTGCCGGAGCCCTCGGTGGTTCTGTTTCCCACCGGGCGGCCATGGTGACTGTGGACTACGATAACCATGGCCGCCCATACCGGGAGGTGTTCGTCGTCACGCTTGGCTATCTCCAGACGCCTGGAATAACCATGTGGTCCTCACGCCTCAACCTCAGCATGCGCGCTCCGCGCGAGGAAGTGGATCGTTGGCAGCCGGTCGTCGCTACCATGTTGAATTCAGTGCAGTTCAATATGCGCTGGATTGGCAAATTGCTAAGCATTCAGAAGAAGGCCGAAGGCGTTATCGTCGACGTCGATCGCTTCTGTCAGAAGGTGGATGCGGAAATTACGGCCAACAGAGCCGAAACGAATGCCCAGATCCAACGAGATATGTATCCCCGGTTGGCTCCCTTCTGCGATCATGTTGGCGCAGATGGCAACCACTACTTCCTGGAAACAGACAAACAACATCAGATGAACGCTCAGGGAGTAATCCGCTCGGGTAATACACTGCCAGATGAGGAGGGTTGGACGAGAATGCCGGAATACACCGGCACCTAGGCGGACGCTAGATGACGCATGCGGCTGCAGATTGCTTCTGAAGGGAGCGAGGAGATTGCTCAGAGCCCTGCAATACTATGCGATACATTTCTAAAAACCCCAATGCGGCGTTTCGCCAGCTGAACCGGGTGGCTCGTCGCCGGCCCGCGGTGATCTGGCGATGTCTTGTGTCGTCGTTGGTATTTACCATATGGATCGCGTCGGCCACGGCTGTGCAGTCGTCGGGGTCGACCAGTATGCCGCCGTTACTCACTACTTCCGGCAAGGAAGCGCGATTGGCGGCAATGACCGGACAGCCGTGCCCCATGGCCTCTAATGGTGGTAATCCAAAGCCCTCGTCTGTTGAAAGAAACACCAGGGCTCTGGCTGATGCGTACTGCCGTGCCAATTCCCCGTCGTCCAGCCTACCCAAAAAGCGGATGCGGTCTTTGAATGGGCACGTATCGAAGGCTCTGCGGGCGTCGTCGCATAGCGACTCGAATGTTCCCGTCATTCGGAGCTCCATCGCCGAGTCGTGCGTTCGCCAGTATTGTTCCATGGAGCCGATCAGGGCCTTGGTGTTCTTTCGAGTATCATGGCCGCCGACGTACAGCACAAACGGCGAGCTGCTTATATTCCCAATAGCCGGCGCGATAGGGGAAAGGTCAACACCGTTGTGCACGGTGTGTACTTTCTCCGGAGAGATGCTCAGGTCGTCGAGAACCTGCTGCTTGGCATAATCACTAACCGTGGTGATTACTCCGGCGTTCTTGACTGAGCTGTGCAGTGAGTGTAAATGAGCCCACCGCTGCATACGTGTGGCAAAGTGGGTGCTTGGATTGCGTGAGGGGATGAGATCGTGAATAGTCAACACGGCGGGCACCGGACAGCCATCGGGGATACCAGTATTCCATGTTGCGTGGAATACGTCTGCCCCGGAGTTCTGTATGATGGCCGGCAGCTGCCGCATCTCCCACCACAGCCGCTTGGCCGCCGTGCGTCGGCTCTTGGAGAACGAGGATGTTGTCAGGGTGATATTATGGCGATCGGCAAATGGTGGATAAGGCGCATCCCCGCAAAGGAGAATCACCTCGACCTCCTCCATTCGGGCAAGCTCCTCGGCCACTCGCGTCACCATGCGGCAGATGCCGCCGAAGGCGCCGATCAACATGCGCCCGTCGAGCATGACTCTGAGCCTGTTGCCGTTCATGCGCATGCCGCTTCCACGTTCGGTCGCTCGAATTGCTGCGACCTGGTTACTTTCGCTGTCTTGGTAAAAGCAACAACGTTGTCGACAAGGTTGCCCGGCGTCCGTGCGAATCCCTCCTGCTGGGGCATGTCCTCGTCCACAAACCTGGCGACTCCGGCCATGTTGTAGTCATGGAAAACCACGAGTCCGCCGGGCATGACCAGCGGCGACCATAACTCGAAGTCCTGGCTCACTCCTTCGTATGAGTGGTCTGCGTCAATGAACAACATGCCGATGGGGCTGCCTTCGTACAGGTGTACCATGTCACAGGTGTAGCCTTTGAGAGCTACTACTCGATCCTCGATGCCGGCAGCGCGAATGCGATTGTGAAAAGCCGATTCGGTGCTGCCGTTGTAGTGGGTGATCGAGGCATATGTCTCGCCGTTCTCCTTTGTGCCGGCAAACGTGTCAACTGCGTGGACGCGAGCGCTGCCGCGCAGGCGACAAGCACTAGCGAGGTAGCATGTGGTTAACCCCGTCCATGCTCCCAGCTCGACGATGTCGCTGTTCCCCGGCGCTTGAGCGGCAAGCTGGAATATCGCCAGCATCTGCTCTGGGGGCATCATGCCGTCACCGCCGGACCAGTGGATTCGCTTCCACAGTTGCATCAAGGTGCGCACGGCATCATGCGGCAAGGCCAGGCAATCGATGGGGAGCCGGTAAGATAGGCAAAACCCAAGGCGCCGAAGGGCAGCGAAGGCTTGGCGGGTCAGGGAGTGGCCCAGTGCGGTGGAGCAGAGATCATAGTATAAACGACCTGTCGTGGTCATTGGCGAATCCTTTCGCAGCTCTCCGAGGGGTTGTTGTCCCTGTTGCGTTGCCCAAAGAGGAGAAGGTTGAAGCCGAAACGATGATCGAGCCTCGATGGCTTCTCGATCCAGTCAGGGCCGGCACCGAGTATGTTGCGGCCCCATTGGTCGCCGACGGCCTGCCAGAAGTTGGTGCAGGTTACTGTCGGGTCATGGAAACCGGCGCGGGTTGCCAGACTCAGCATCTCGCGTTTGCTATATGGGATTTCCACGCCATAGGGCCACCAGCCGCGAAGCTCCAGATAGGACTTCCATAAGCGATAGGGGAAACAATGAGAGTGAGGAACACTGATCATGGTCAACCCACCGGGGCGCAGGACATCATGGTGGGCCTTGACAGAGGCGGCTCGCTCCGTGTCTTGGAAATGCTCAATCACACCAGAGGATAGGGAAATAGCAAAGCGATGCTTGACTGCGTCGTTTCCGCTGAGCATGTCGTGGTGGAGGAATTCCGCATGTAGACCCAGGCGGTGGAATCGCTTGCGGGCGAGTTCCAGGGCCTTCTCGCTGTAATCAGCCAGTGTTACGCGGGCACCGTGTTTTGCCAAGAGGACGGATAGGTCGCCCCTTCCGCTGCCGAGTTCAATGGTGGTTTGGCCAACAAGCGTGCCCAGGTGACGATTGACGTAGGAGACTAGAGCCTTCCATCGTGGACTTCTCAACTCGCGTGCGAGTGCAGCATCGTCCTTCTCATCAGAGGGAACATGAGTCCACACCTGCTTCCAGACCTCTGTCCGGGCTGCCTGGGTGAGAGACTCGGAGGGGCGATCTATGACGGCTGTCGTGGCCATGAAGCGCGTACCTTTCGTGCTAGAGACAATCTCCTGGTCTTATCGGACTGGCAAGGAGACGGCTTGAGGTGCGGGTGGGGCGCTGCGAGGTGGCCGATAATGGCTTGGACTGGGGCCGCGCAGATACCGATATCACAAGGAGAGCGCGCCTCAACCATGTGGCTGGGAGCGGTACGCGCCTAGGTATGTCGTTCGAGACAGCAATATGCATCAAGGCGAGTTGAAGGAACGGGAGTGTGATGCCGGCGCCGGTGTATCCGTGGTCCTGACGGTTCTGAACGACGTGGCCGGCACGGTTCAGGTTATTGAGGGACTGTTGGGGCAGACGCGGCTTCCGGATGAGATCATCGTGGTGGATGGTGGTTCTACCGATGGCACGGTGGAGGTTTTGCGCGAGTTCGACACGGGAGAGGTGCCTTTGCGGGTGTTGGTGCGTGAAGGGGCTAATATCTCCCAGGGGCGCAATCATGCTATTGCCAATGCTGCGCATGGACTCATCGCGTGCATTGATGCGGGGAGCCTTCCAGATCAACGATGGTTGGAGTTCATCAGTCGGCCGTTTGATGATCCGGAGATCAGTGTGGTGGGGGGCTGGTATCGAGTGCAGGCAAGCACACGCATGGAGCGCGTCGTCGGTTTGTTGACCATGCCCGGGCACGCTAACCCAATCGACCCGGTAAGGTTTAACCCAAGTGCACGTTCATTGGCGTTCAGAGCCAGTGCATGGGAACGGGCTAGTGGATTTCCAGAATGGCTCTATACGGCCGAGGACACTCTGTTTGACTGCAAGCTGCGCCGAAACGGCGAGATGTTTCACTTTGCTTCGGATGCGATTGTGCGCTGGCGACCGCGGAGCGGGTTTGCAGCGGTGTGGAAGCAATTTCGCAACTATGCCCGCGGCGAGGCGAGGATCGGCAGGGGCAAAGAGGTCATTGCCTTCTGGTGCAAACGATATGCAGCGGTGGCGGCGATGGCGGGCCTCGGTCTTTTGGTGGGTGTATGGAGTGGGGTGATGGTGGCGGCGGCAGCCCTTGTCCTGCTATACCTGCGGCCTGCCTGTGCGGTGTGTGGGGAAAGTCAAAAGCTATGGGACTTTCCCATGGCGGTCGTGATGGGGCACTGGATCAACCTGTCGCAGCTTAGGGGTTATAGCCTTGGTTGTCGCGACCGACGGCGATCACCAAACATATTTGTTAGGAAGCTACAGAAGTATTGGGGAAAACGAGTAGTAGGCAGCGTGCCGGCGTGGAGGGTCAAGAGCTGGAAGGTTCCTAATACTCTGATTGTGAGCTGGCATTGGGCGCCGGTCAACCGGGCATCGGCAATGGTATTATCAAATCTGTTCGGTGCGGCCGGCTCGGATACGTCCGGCTCCTTTAAGGTTCTGACGCGGGAGATGAAATCGGCGGTGCCTGTTGATCCTATTGCCAAGCCGGCTATTGAGGCGTGCGAGATTGCGTGGCCATTGAGTGAAGAGGGCGAGGGGCTGAACGGTTGGTTTGCGTCGGTGCGTACCGGGGTGAGCATGTTGATGAGGGCGTGGGCGATCAGGCGTAGTTGGCGTTTTACGAGAGTTCTTGCTGTTTACCCGCACAGATTCAGCTTGCTGGTGGGGTTGGTTGGTTCTCGGGTTCTGGGAGTCAACCTGGTTGTGTACATGCATGATTTGTTTACGGAGTCCTATTGCACAAATTGTCGAATCAAGCGTTGGTTCTGGCAGGAGGTTGATCGTCGTGCACTGCAATCAGCATCGACAGTAGTTGTGCCGACGAAGGAGTTTGCCGACGTGTACCGTCGACGGGGTATTACCAAAGTAGTTGTATTACCACACTGTCGACCAACAGATGTGGAGCCCGTGCCGGCCAAGTCTGGCGGTGCCGAGTTGAGCCTCCTATATGCCGGCAGCGTATACCAAGCGCATGAGGATGCAGTTGTCGCTCTTATTAGGGCAACAGACGGTCTTGGGGCGATAAGTCTGAAGTTTCTGTCGAATCCGCACAAGGAGATTGGAACGAAGTGTCTGGGCTGGCAGACGAGGCGGCAGGCGCTGGCAGAGATGGCCAAGGCGGATGTTCTTGTGGTGGCGCTGGGGCACGATACGCCTTATCCGGAAGAGGTTCACGGCTGTTTCCCGTCGAAGCTGGTTGACTATTTCGCTGTGGGCCGACCGATCCTGGCGGTTGTTCCGAGAGGTTGTTTCGTAGATCGCCTCGTCCGCAAGAGCGGGTGTGGATTAGTTGTAAATACCCTATCAGCAGATCAAATCAAGCGTGCAGTGGACATGCTCAGGCTGGCGGAAGTACGGCGTGAGATGTCCAAGGCAGCGGTCGCACTGGGCGAGAGGCTGGATGGCAGACGCTGGTACGGTGTGCTATGCCGGACGCTGGCGTTTGGCATCGAGGAATCGGTAGTTTCCTCATCGATCATTGTAGAGACGCAGGACAGAGCATCCAAAGAACCGGTTCCAGTTTCCGTGTAGCGACGAGCGCAGGAATAGAGTGCGATTGGAGATTATGTTGGTCGGTATCGCCCATTCATTCAAGTGGAGGAGAGGACGCTGGGGCGATGTTGCCAGATGGTTCGGTCCATTGTCCTTGTTGTTATGTCCTTTGTTGCTGGCAGCATACCTTGCGTGGCATCATGGGGTGCAAGGTGTGGTTGCTTTGAAGGCGGTCGCGGCGTTGTACTTCTTGTGTTTCGCTCCCGGCTACGCAGTCATGCGTTATGTCTTCGGTATTCGTCGTTTGCGAGGCTGGCAGCAGGCGATTGCGTCATTTGTGTTGGGGGTCGTGGTCACTCCGCCGGTGTGGTACTTGCTGCGATGGGTAAATTGGGAATGGTTGTTTGTGCCAACCATGGTTTTACTGGGTGTGGCGCTCTTCTGGCATGGTAGGTGGATAAGGTTGTTGAAGTGCCGCCGTCTTGTGCGGCTAGTGCGACCAGGGGACGGTATGATTCTCTGGTTGGCTCTGGGGTTGGCTGTCTTATGGAGCTACTCCATGACCGTGGTGGAGTTTAAGGATGGCGAGGCGCACATCATGCCATACCGCGATCATGCCAGCCATTTCACGGTTATAAACGAGTTGGGGAGGGCAATGCCCCTGGAGGCGTTGCCTTTTGTGGCGGGCGCGACGGGGTTTGGGTATCACCTAATGCCGGACGTATGGTGCGATATGATTCGGCACGCTACGGGTACTGATTCGCAAACAGCTTATTTCTTCATCGCGCTCACTATTCGCTACATCTTCTTTTCGATGGCCTGCTATCTATCGCTGTTGCCGCGGTTTGGACGGGCAGCGGCTTTCAGTGGTGTACTGGTCACTCTGGCGGCTGCAGGATCGCTGAGTTATGCAGTAGGGATGCTCAAGACGGTAATGTTCAGCAACTGGCTGCTGCATTACCTGCACTGCAACTATCCCGCGGCATTTGGTTTGTCCATTGTCTTTATGATTATCTTTCTTGTGTCGCTTAAGTCGCGGGTAGAGTTGGAGAGGCGACTGTTTTTGGTTTCCTTTCTTTCTGGTTTGCTGTTGTGGTATAAAGCCAATCTGACGCTGGCAGTGGCTCCGGCGGTCGCATTGTTGGTTACGATCACTCTCTGGCGGCGCAGGGCATACGGATGGTGGGCGGCATGTGCGGGCATGCAATGTGGACTTGCCGCACTGAGACAGCTTGAATTAAGCCAAGTTGACTGCGGCCCGGCTTTGATATTTCAGCCGGGAGCTTTTCTTGCCTGGTGGTGGGACCGGTTGGTTGCGGTTTTGCCAGGATGGCCCATGGACAGTCTGATCGGTGACGGTCAGGCCGTGGAGTTGCTGTCGGCGCCCTGGCAGTGGTTGGCGGTGTTGATCATATGTTGTGTCAGCATGTTCCATGTAGGGCTGGTGGCCGTACCATACCTGTTTGCTCGTTGCGGTGTCAAGCGTTTCGGTGCCACGGCGAATGGGGGAGATTTGCTTTGCGTGTTGATCCTGGTGATAACGGTTCTGGGCTGGATGGTATTTCCAGTACAGGAGTTGGAACCAGGTAATATCAGTTTTGCGTTGCGTGTTCTTGTCTGTGCGGTTGTCTTTCCCATTTGTGGGGTGATGCTGTGGGGTATTGTCAATTGGGCACGGAGTAGGGGACGATTGGTCACGGCGGTCGTCGCCGCGAGTGTAGGGGTTTGTTGTGTAGCGGATTTGCCGCAGTTGGAGAAAAGTGCCTTGTGGCACACGCGTTATCGTCACGATGTTGTCAGTAGAGGTTTCTATGACTGCTGCAGATACATTCGTGACAATGCTGCCGACGACGCTGTGGTGATACAGCCACGACCGGACAGTCCCTGGACGGTCGGTTTGCTGACTCAGAGGCGTATAGTGCTGGAGATGGAGCAGCTCTGGCGTGATGGGTTTTTCAATACGATTCCGCTGTTGGCTGATGTCAAACACTTCTTCAGTACGGCTGATCCGGCGCTGGCCAGGAGAATCGTTGAGCGTTATGGCGTCGACTATGTGGTGGCGGACACGAGAAGCAGCGAGTTGCCTGATGGGGAGTGGCTTGAAGTGGTGTACAGGTCGGGCGATAGCGTGGTCATGCGGGTTTGCGATGCAGTCGAGAGCGGTGCGCGGGCATCGCTTCTGACTGGAGAGGCCAGCGATGATAAGACGGAGGATTAGAGCAAGCTCTAACCGATGGCAGCATCTTACCCCTGTTTCTCTCTGGTAGATCTACGGTGTTTGGTGTTACGCTTGGACTCACAGCGTCTTGGCGTCGCGGGTGCGCACGTTCAGGCTGACGGGTCGGCGGTCATTGGGCAAGGCATTTGAAACAGCAGCGTATTGGGAACATTCTATGCGGCGCCGGAGCGTATTCGGCGACGTGGAAGTACTTGGCGAGCAACTCATGCATCTGCTGTTTACTCCACACATGAATGTGATAATCATCGCCGCCCCATGAGATACGGCGGAAGACTGGAAGGTGAGTTAGCCGGGCAGTACGGATTGTGTTCTTAATACGGTTGATAAGGAGATCATTGGGAAAGGTAATAACGGCGCGTCCTGATGGTTTAAGCAGTCTCTGCAGACCTTGCAGGATCATCTGAGGATTGAGAACATGTTCGAGGACTTCGGTGCATATGACGGCATCGAAGCTGTGTTGAGGCAAGTCCAGCTCATGCAATTCACCCTTGAGCAAGGTTGCCTGGTAGCCTTGCAGGTTTGTCCTGGCTTTTCGAAGCATTTCCCCTGATACGTCCACTCCGGTGAGAGAGGATTGTGGAAACTGTCGAAGGACATGTCCGCCGCCGCAACCCAGTTCAAGGATGTTGTCGGAAGGAGTGGCGGCCACCATTCTGCGGATGCAGGCGAGTCTGCTCTGTTCTATGAAGCGAATGACCGGGCTGGCATTGTTGTAGTACTCGTCGATGTCGTGTTCGCGAGCGAAGGTGTCATTCCAGTCTTCGATGTTTCTTATCGCGGTATTCATGGGGTCGTTTAGGCCTCAGAGGTAGCAGGATCGGTTACAGGGGACCAGTTTGTCTTGGGCTCCGATCGGGCTATAGAGAAAAGCATGGTTTCGATCCTGAACTTGAGTAGCTCCCAAGCAGTGCGTACGGATACACGCAAGGGAAAATCCGCAAGGAAAGATTCCCCGGCGTTGCGCCGCTCAAAGACCGTGTCAACTTCTCCAATGGTGTATCCCTTCTGCCCGGCCGAGACACCGACGAAGCATTGGAAGTAGCGGTATTTAAAGCGATGGTGCAGAATGGCCTGCAAGACAGTGCGTCTGCAGAGGAGGAATCCTGACTTATTGTCACGTTGCTTCATACCGAATGAGACATTGAGTAGTAGGTTGAGGCCGCGACTGAATACAGCCATTCTGGTCACTCCCTTGACGGCGTGTCGGACGGCCTGAATGATGTCGTAGTGGCCATGTTTATATGCGTCGTAGAGGGAGGCTATATCTTCGGGACGGTTTTGCAGATCGGCGTCAATAATACAGGCAAGTTGCCCTCGGGCGTTGGAGAGACCGGTTTTCCATGCACTCTCCATGCCTTGATTCCTTGTGTGCTGGACAACACGCACGCGGTGGTCGTCATGTCGGCGAGCCAACATTCGCTCCCAGGTTCTGTCGGTGCTGCAATCATCGACGAGAACGAGTTCAGCCTGAACGCCCAGGGAATCGAACGTTGTCAGAGTTCGATCAACCAGAGGATCGATGTTGTCCTGTTCATTGAAGCAGGGGGCGATCACTGAAAGGGTGACCGGCGGTTCGTCGGTGAATTCGCCAAGGGGGCGAGGGCAAGTCATCTGATTCCCATCCTTTTATCCAGGGCTGAGGGTAGCGGCTGTTTGGGCTTATCAAAGGGGAAGGCCAGCACCGGCTCAGGCACATCAGCAGTGGTTATGCGCGGCGGCGTGACGAGGCTCTTCATACACTCGGCTGTCAGCAGTGCGTTCCAGTGTTTTCGGTCGAAGCTATGGCGTCCTTGCATCCAGAGATTAACGGGAGTAGGGAGACCATCTTTGACTTTGCGTTGCAGGACCAAGGCATTTCGGGGCAGGAGCTCGCGGGCCGCCTGGTGGACGATCCACTTTCCGGTTCCGTCGCGGAATCGCAGGTTGTCGTCGAGGGAAAAAGCGAATTCCACAATGCGGTGGTCAAGATAGGGGCATCGGTTCTCCAGGCCATGAGCCATGCACATGCGGTCAGCCATCTGAAGCAGAGGCTGAAGGAATATTCGAGACTCGATATAAGAGATATTCTCGACCATTGAGCGGTGGTTTCCCCAATAGTCGGCCAGGAAGTTCTTCATAAGAGCCGCCCCGGCAAGTCCTGAGCGAGAGGCCATCCTGCAGAAGCGATCGAGGTCGCAGCCATGATACCTTTGGAGCATGGAGTGGTAGTGCTGTTTCTTAAGATCGGTCGGTTGAGTTTGTTCGGCGAGGAGCAGTTCGTTGCGGGAGTATCCGGTGAATAGTTCGTCCGATCCTTCGCCGGAGAGAACGACTTTGTAGCCACCGGCCCGACAAGCTTTGGCCAGCGCGTAAAGAGGAAACACGCTAAATGATCCGGTCGGCATCTCCAGGTGATAGGCCATTCTCGGAAGGCAGTCGAAGAACTCTTCACGAGTAGGGCGCACGAAGTTGGCTTTTATGTGGAGGTGGTCGGCAAGATCTCTGACGTATCTTTCCTCGTTGATGGTGGTGCGGAACTCGTCAAACTGACAGGTGAACGCTTCATCGATACCAGCCAGCTTGGCTATTATGGAAGAATCAAGGCCGCCGGAGAGGAAGAGGCTTACGGGGACATCGGAGCGGAGTCGAAGGCGGACGGAATCCTGGAGCAGTTCAATGAATCGATCAACAGCCAGACGTTCGTCTGATATTTTGTTTCCCACCTGATGCTCGATGTCCCAATAGGAGTGGCAGTGACAGGTTCCTCGGGTCAGGTCATAGAGGAGGTATTCTCCAGGTCGCAACGAGAATACATCACGGTAAAGCGTTTGTTCGTTAAAGCAGAATTCAAAGAGATCGAAGGTTTCCTGAGCGACGAACTCCAGGTTGGAGAAGACTTTGATTTCGGAGGCGAACTCGAACGACTGGGGTCCGTAGCGGTAGAACATAGGCTTTTTGCCCATACGATCTCGGGCACAGAAGAAGCGTTCACCGTCCCAGATGGCCAGTGCGAACATGCCGTTGAAGCGTTTGAGACAGTCCGGACCCCATTCAAGGTAGGCCGCCAGCGCGACCTCAGTATCCGTTTTGGTATTGAAATCCCAACCGAGAGTCCTCAATTCATCGCGGAGTTCGGGATAGTTGTATATTTCACCGTTGAAGAGAATTACGCTCTTGCCGATGCGTACCGGCAGATCGATGTCATGGCGGTCGACGATGTTTAGTCTGGTTTGTCCAAACGAGGCGTCACCGTATCCGGGAACTTCCTCGGTGATGAAGCACGACTGGTCCGGTCCTCGATGTGCAAGCGATCGGACGCTGTCGGCGTCGAAATCGGTGTTTAGTCCTCCGAGGATTCCACACATATCAGCTACTCGCACCTGTCGCTCGCTTTTGGAGCGATTGGATGGATGTTCACAGTCCTTATTATTGACGCACTGTCCAGCGCTGCATTACGGGCTACTGGGCTAGCGGATGGTCTGCGCAGCATTACCGTTCCTGTTTATGCTGACGTCTCCGCGTTGGATATCGGACACTGAGGATACCCCCTTGAGTTGAGGCGGAGCAGGGCAAGAGGGATGGTTCAGTGTGGTTCTACGGGGCGGCACTTTTTGCGCGTGTCGGTAATGGCAGGGATTGAGGTAGGAAATCGCTTTATTGGACGTGACTTGGTACCGAAGTAGCAGATAGAGCTGAACGTCCTCACGCTGAGGTTCGCGGCTTTGCCAAGGGAAGTTATGCGCATACTGCTCACCAAGCCGGATAATCTGAGTGATCACATACAGCCGTCGTTGGGGCTTGCCTACCTGGCGGCCCAACTGCGGCGAGATCATCACGTTGATATATACGATTGCATCAAGGAGAAGGCGTCGGCGGAGCAGGTTGCCAACGTGGCCCAAGCTTTCGGCGCTGACGTTGTGGGTGTTCAGTGCTACAGTTTTGATGTTCCCAAGGTGCGAGACATACTGCGAGCGGTGAAGAAGCGATGTCCCCAGACAATCACAGTGATCGGTGGTGCGCACGTTACTTCTGATCCAGTGGGAGCGTTGGGCGATTTCGGGAATCTTTGCGACTACGGCTTCAGCGGTGAAGCTGAGGTGCACTTCCCGGAGATGATGCGTGCGGTTGAGAGGGGCGAGACATGCTTTCCGTCGATTCCAGGTGCTGTGTGGCGAGAGGAGGGGCGGGTCCGCTTCAACGCACCGACGTTGGTGCAAGATCTGGATGCATTGGGAATGCCGGCATTCGACCTGATGCGTCCTGACACGTATCCTGAGTCGCAGCAGGGCGCGTTTTATGAAAAGTTTCCCATATGCCCGATTGTGACCACGCGCGGTTGCCCCTACAACTGCAAGTTCTGTGCGGCTCCAAGTTTGTCGGGTCGCAAGTTGAGGCATCACAGCGTCGAGTACGTTTGTCAGATGATCTGGCTTTTGTACCATCGGTACGGCATTAGGGAGTTTCACATACTTGACGACAACTTCACCATGAACATCAAGTATGCCAAAGCGGTTCTGAGGGCGATCATAGACATGCATCTGGATATCACATTGGCAATGCCAAATGGTATTCGCATGGATTGTGTCGATGATGAGCTGCTGCAATTGATGAAGGCTTGCGGTGTGTACATAGTTTCCGTGGCGGTCGAGAGCGGCAACGATCACATTCTTAAGGCTATGCGTAAGCGCACCACCACCGAGCAGATCGAGGCGAATATAGCGCGCATTCGCCGGCAGGGTTTGGATGTGGCTGGCTTTTTCATTCTGGGTTATCCGGGTGAAACGCGCGAGACGGTTCTGGTGACCATACGGTTTGCTCGACGATTGGATATACAGCGTGCCCAGTTCATGACGTTTGTTCCGCTACCGGGAACGCCGGTTTTCGAGGAGTTGGTGGAGAGTGGCGAAATCAACGCGGTTGCGTGGGACGACACGAATTTCAGGCATGCACCGTATGCACCATTAGGGATGACGCGGGCGGAGTTGCTGGCGTTGAAGCGGTGGGCGTTTCTGAGTTTCTTCCTTCGTCCTGGGATTCTCATAAGTCACATTCGCGCCATACGATCCTACAGGCATTTTCAGTTCCTGTTGCGGAGATTCTACTATTGGATTCTGCTGAAACCAAAGACGGCAGTCGAGAGGCCGAGTCGGGCGAGTGGTCTGCGGTCGGCATTCGGTCGTCTAGTGAAAACGGCAAGGTGGTGGCGGCGAGAGCCAAGGCCCGGGGAGCGCATTCCGGCCGGTGCAACTCCGTTTAATCCGTTTCACGGCAATGTTTCGTTTGCCGGTCCAGCGAGCACGAGGCTGGAGCGGGGGGCGAGTCGTTCGCGATGGGATGTATCTGTGGCCAACTCGCGGCTGTCGGTAGTTGAGCAGGACTAGAGCAAGCTTTGCGCAGGTGTAGCGAGTGATGCCCGGTTCTGTCCGGCGGGCAGGGACGTTGATGAAGAGAGTGATGGTCAACGCGGGGTGGTTCATGACGGTGGCAGTGATAGCCGTCGTGCTGTGGAACATTCCTGGGCGAGATCGGATTCCTCCCCATTTCGGATCAGACTACAACTACATATACGCAGCCGCTGACCGCATGTATGAGGGTTTGGGCTATACATCAACGATACCGAAGGCCCCCTTTCAGCCGTGGGAATGGCGTGCAGATTGGAGTTTTCTTACACAGTGGCCGGTCGGATATGCGGCTTTGCTTTGTGCCTTTCGTTGGCTTTTTGGGTGCACGTCTCTGGAGGCGGGGCAGTGGATTGCAGCAATATGTTGTGCCGGGGCGCTGGTGGGCTGGTTTCGTTGGGGGCGCTGTGTGCTTGGCCGAGGAGTGGTCCAAACATTGTTGGCAATAGTTGCGGCGTTCAGCTGTTTGTCCACTGAGCTTCTAATCAACCCCATGACGGATACGATTGCGGTGGCCGTGCTCCCCTGGGTGCTTCTAGCGGCGAGTTGCTTGACCGGCAATGGGCGAAAGTCTGGATCAGCGAGTACGGGGTTTGCGGACGAGGGGGGCGATGACGGCCAAGCGCGCGGCGAGACGTTGGGCAAAGAGGCGGGGAGCATTGCGTTCTTGTTGCTGGGTGTTGTGGCAGGTTCTGTTTGTTGGGTACGTTATGCGGCCGTTTTCATTCCGGTGTCAGTTGGTCTCTTTTTTGTTTGGGCGACGGTGAAGCATCGTGTTGGGTTGCGTGGCGTGTTTCTTTACGCAGTAGGCAGCCTAGTACCTTTGGCGGTTTTGTTTGTGTTTAACCACATAAACGCTTCGGGAACACCGGTACAACAGCAATTCAACCTCGGCAGCAGGCTGGGATTGGCTATCGATCCCAGTGTATTGGCCACGGTGTGGTGGATGTTCACGGACCTGCCGATGTACGGTCACAAATGGTACGCGCATTGGGTTTGCGCAATAGTTGTTCCCTTGGGCGGCATAGCTTTTGCGTGCGTTCGGTCGGATTGGAGACGATCGACGCGTGAGTATGTCAGGAGTGAAGGTTATGTTTTGAGCGCCTTGGCCGTGGTGACTATGCTTGGCGTTCTGGTGGCGGTTTCGTTGTTGTGTCGTTCGAAGCATACGTTTGTGGATATATCCAGATACTACCTGCCGGCGCGACCGCTTTACTTTCTGCTGTTTGTGGGGCCAGTTTTGGCCGTGAGCAGTAGAGTTGTGCGTGGTCTTTCGTGTATTCCATTAGTATTGAGCGGGATGTGGTATGTGCAGCAGGAATGGCCGCGACCTTTTGATCGCTGGTTGAGTGCAGGACGGGTTGTCACTGGGTATGGTCGATGGTCGAAGTACTTCGAACCAGGAAGTACTGAGCTGTATGAATGGTTGCGCGGGGAGCGGAGTGAGCAGTTGGCGGTGTTCAGCAATTTCCCTGATGAGATAATGCTGGAGACGGGAATTCCAGCAAGTCCGACGCCGGATGACGTGCACCAGTTAGAGGAGTGGCTTGGGCGCATGCGAGCGGCAAGGGGAATCCGGGAGATGCGAGTGCTGTTTGTTCTTGATTCAAGCAATCACACGCGGGAGTACTTTCTTCGATCGCCGATGGAATTGGTTAAGACATTCGGCTTGCGGTCTTGTGATAGTGCTCCGGATTCAGTGTCCGGATACGTGTTTGAGTGCAGCGGACTCGAAATGGAGACAGGGGGAGAAGAAGGCAGTTGATGGGCGAGTTGTGTGCTGCCGCGTTGTTTGCACTGTTTTTCAGCCTTTCTGAGCATCGGATGGTTCACTTGTTAAGGGGAGGTGAACTACATCCGATAAACCTGCATGAGCAATAGACCAGACGTACTTGACGCGGAAATCGGCGTGAGCGACGCGGTTCGTGAGCAACGTCCTCTTGTGGCGACAGAGATAGAGGAATTTGCCAAAGTGCTGCGAATCAAGGCGGGGGAACTACGGCCGTACAGGGGCGAGGCCGATGGAGTTTCTCCTGAGGTAACGGATGAGCAGGCCACCTACGAGCAGTTGGTATCAGATCCGATTAAGACGATGGTTTCGCAGAGTGCCGGTTACTTTAGCCGTGTCAAAGTCGATTTGATTCGACGGTTAGCGCCGATACATCTTGGGAGGCAGGGCAATCGTGGTATTCGCATATTGGATGTGGGGTGTGGTCCTGGTGAAATGATGCACCTGCTGTCTAGTGGTTTCGACGGTGTGTATGGATGTGACGTTTCTCCGAGCATGGTTATCCGTGCCGGGGAGAATGCCCGGGTCATGCCATCGCCAACGGAGATTCCCTATGGGGCGGGGATGTTTGACTTGGCCGTGTGTGCGTGTGTCTATCACCATGTTGACGATGCTGAACGAGTTGCTCACATGGCGGAGGTTGGGCGGGTCTTACGTCCAGGGGGGCTGCTGATGATGTTTGAGCACAATCCACGGAATCCAGTAACGAGGCACATAGTTAATCGCTGTCCGCTTGATGCCAGTGCTGACTTGCTGGGTGCTTCCAAGGCTCGCAGGTACTTGCAGTTGGCGGGTTTTGAGAACGTGCAGACTCGTTATTACTTGCATTTTCCTGAGGCGTTGTACCGATGGTTGGGGTGGTTGGAACCGGTGTGCAGTGTTTTCGGTATGGGGGGGCAATACTGTAATTTAGCAAGATGGATGGGTCGCAGCTAGCTCGGTTTTCTTAGGACTCCTTCAGGTCGGCGAAGATGCGGCAGTCGGCGGGGTAGAGAAAACCAAAAGTACGAGTATTCACATCAGGCTGTGGCCGGCAGTGTCGAGCGGGCCGGCAACTCTTGTTTGTTATGGTTTACAGCCGGGGACGTTTCTGTTGAGGCGTGGGCTGTAACTTTGGTCCAGATGAGCAATGGGGCAAGTGCCATTGCCCAGAAGGGCGCGTAAATGAGGTGATATCTAGCCTGGGCCTGAAACAGTGTGTGGGTTATGAAGCCTGAGAAGTAGATCATGAACATGAATGCTGTGCCCGGGTGTTGGCGGAGACATTTGGTAATTCGTCGGACCAAAAGCAGAGGGCAGAGCATGATGATCGTGTAGTAGGTATTGCACATAAGAAGAAGTGTCGCCTTGAGGGCTTTGGGGAAAGTCGGAGAATCGGGCCAGATTTCCTGGTATGCCTCCAATTGGGCGAGCACATTGTCGGAACCTAGGTACAGGGCGGGTTTGAGCACGAACATTATATAGAGTGCTCTAATGGGGTCATCAGCAATCACCTGGCGAGTCAGTTGCAGAGCGACGGTGTTGTAGGTGAGTTCGTCGGGCTCATTGGTGCCCGCCGCGGCGAGTATTTCGTAGTGGGCGGGATCGTGATAACCACCATTGGTGCCGGGAGCATAGGAGTGGTAGATATTAACCCCGGCATTTGTAGTGAGTGGGATGAATTTCCCAAAGACGATGTAATTGCGGATGGTCCAGGGGGTCAGAGTGAGAAGCATAGCGATGGCATATACTGCCGTACGTGCAACGACATTTCGCAAGGGCACATTAGCGATGATCATCCAGCCTGCCAGGGCAATCACGACCAGGGCCACTGTGGAGCGAGTTAGGATTCCGAGTCCGAGGACGAATCCTGCTGCTGCCCATCGCTTCCAGTTTGGACCGGGCTTGCGAATATCAGGCATGGTGACTAGGGAGAGCATTATGAGTGCTGTTACGAGGTCGTCGTAGCTCAGCAGATCAAGATGCAGGGTTCTTGCGGGCCAACAGACGAGGATGAAGAGTGCGAGCATTGCCGTTTTGCCGGAGAAGTAGCGGCGCATCCAGATCCAGGCGCAGAGTTCGGTTAATCCGGCAAGTAACACTCCGGCTGCCTTGGCGGCGAATAGTGAATATCCAAATACAGAGTATACGCCGGCAATGAAGAAGGGGTAGCCGGGCGGCCAGTAGGCGCGTCGGCCGCTGTAGTATTCTCCGGATTCCAGAAGATGTTTGGCCACTGCGTCATAGCATACGCTATCGCTGTAGGGCGTCGTGGGAACGAGTGCAATCCAGATTAGGCGTACGATTGCGGCCAGAACCAGGAGGCTCGCCACGAGTTTTCCCGAATCGACGGCGGCTATGCGAGCGAAGGCGTGATCGGCTAGTTTCGGCCAAGCCATGAGAGCGAGGAGGGCAAGTAGGCCGGCGAGGTGCCCTGCGCCGAGAGTCGACACAGTAGCCCAGCCCAGGGATTGTTTGAAACGGAGGTAGTTCGATGAGGCGACCACAACATCAGCAACAATGAACCAGATGCTGAAGGCCGTGACGGCAGCTATGCAGATTGCCAAGAGGGAGCGGCGGGCGCTATTGACGGAGGGGTTTGCTGCTTGGAGGGAGTCGGCTTGGAGAGGATTTCCGCAATGGCTTGTCATGTGCAGATTCCGATCGTCAAATCGTTGCAGTTCACTGCTGGTCGACGGAGGAGTTTTGCGGGGGCGAATCGTGAAGGCCCCCAGGGTCCGCTTGGAGCGTCATACGGGCATATTGCATAGCTGCTTTGGTTATTATCGGCACAGGAGGGAGGTTTCTGGAGGGTGTGAGCAGCTTCTGCGCTGCGGTCGTGAGTGGCTAGTTCAACAGTGGACGGCCCGATAAGATGCCGATGAATCATTATGTGGTGCGCGTGATCGAGCGTGCCTGAACTGTGTGGAAGTGATCCGGATGACCAGTAAGAGCATCCGGACCGCTCGCTATCCGCGCGCGAGGAGTCGCGTGGATTCGTTATCGGAGTCGTCACGGACAGATGTGGCCTATCAAGACATGTTTGTTCTTCTTCGGGTTCATCGGGGCATGCACTCTTTCCGTAGTGTATCCGCTCGTCGGCATCATCAATTACATGATGGTCTACCTTGTTAATCCCAACTCAATGTGGTGGGGGCGCCCGTTGGAGCCGTTGGGGATTAGGTATTCCATGGCGGCGGCGGTTTGTTTGATTCTTGGCATGATAGTCAGTGTGGGCCGGGTGCCTACCAGTAAGGTGTTCTTCGGCGATTGGATGTTGCTGCTGATCTTGTTCGTCGTGATAGTGATGGCTAGTGGCTGGGCCTCACCGGAATTGAGCAGTTACAGTGCGGTGCTCTCAGACAAGATGGTCAAGATGACAATCTTCTTGTTTTGCTTTGTGCGTATGGGAAGCACCAGGCGGAATCTGAAGGCGATACTGTGTACTCTGGTTATTGGCAGTTTGGTGATTGGGTACGACGCGTTTATGGCTCCGGCGGACGACTTCATCAGAGGGCGTCTCAACTTTGTTGGCGGGGCGGATTTCAGGGAATCGTCGGGATTGGCTGCGCATATGGCGGCCATGCTTCCGTTGATTGCTGTCGTTGCGTTTATCCAACGGCATTGGCTGTGGCGTGTGACTGCTGTCGTTGCCGGTGTATTGACGGTGAATACGATCGTGCAGTGCCGGACGCGCTCAGCCTTCGTCGGTTTGTTATGCGGAGGAGTGGTGGCGTTGCTGATGGCGCCGCGCGGTGTGCGGGTCAAGGTATACGCGGCCTTGATCGTTGCCTCGATCGGTGCGTACAATCTCACAGATGAAGGATTTCGCAACCGTATGCTTACAGTGTTCAACTCTGCGGGCTACGAGGATGATGCTGCGATACAGGCGCGAGTGGAGCTGTGGGACATTTCCGGTCAAATGTTTGTGGATCATCCGTTTGGCGTAGGAGTAGGGAGATTCAGTGAGGCGCTGCAGGATTATCGAAGTCTACGGAAATCATATGAGCAATACAGTCTCGGCCATCGCGTTACGCACAACAGTTATCTGCTGTGCGCGACTGAATTGGGGGTGCAGGGAACACTGGTTTTTGCGTTGATCGTATCGCTGTCATTCTTCAAACTGTATCAGAGCAGGAGCTTGGTGAAGAGTTTAGAGGATTCTCGAGACGCCAAGCTGCTCGTGTACGGTACACTTCTTTCTGTGGTGATTTACCTGGTTTCAGCCGCGTTTACGGATCGATTGTACACGGAGTCGTTCTGGTGGGTATTGGCATTACCAGTATGTCTTGAGCAAGCTTTGCTCAACGAAGTGTATGCCGGGAATCCTCTTCCTGAGCTTGCAGACGGTTATCCTTTAGTTGGTGAAGCAAGCTTGGTAAGTGAGACCTTCTTCCTTGAGGAAAGCCAACTGGATGGCCAAGCCGATGCTGAGGATTCGTTGGAGTGTCCCGTTTGGGCTCCTGCTCCGGTGGCGATTCGGAATACTACTTCTCAATGGCGACGAGATGCTTCGTGTGGCAGTGGATTGGGAGCGAGCTCTTCTGGGCAGTCGGCGACTTCTGCCGAAAGGAACGATCGCGGACAGTTCAGATTGCCGGGTGAGCGGGCGGAAGCGTGTGGTGAGAGCCCGTCGGGTGGCCTTGATTCTATGTCGGCGTTGCCCGTTGCTTCTGGCGTGACGGCACCTGTTACGACACTTAGCGGGTTGAAACTGCTTGATTATGAGCGGGGTATAGGGCGGTCATCGCTGACGGCTTCCAGAGTGACGATTGACTACATCGGATACTTGACGGACGGGACCGTAATTGATCGGGGAAACGCAGTACAGGTTGATCTAGCGACCGTTATGGAGGGATTGGCAGAGGGAATACGCACAATGCGAGAGGCTGGTCGGAGGAGAATCATAATACCATGGACTTGTGAAAGACCGTTGGACGCGGATGTTGACTCCTCTGTGATTATCGATGTGACTTTGTTGACTGTCGATGCATGATGGTGAAATAGCATATGTGGCCCATAAAGACATGCTTGTTCTTCTTCGGTTTCATTGGTGCGTGCACTCTATCGGTTGCCTATCCGATCGTTGGCGTTGCCAGCTACATGATAGTATACCAAGTCAACCCGAACGAGATGTGGTGGGGTAAGCCATTAGATCCTTTGGGCATTCGGTACTCAATGGCCGTAGCTATCTGTCTCATCCTGGGAATGCTTGTAAGCGTCGGTCGTGTACCAAAGAGCAAGCAGTTTTTTGGTGACTGGCTGCTTGTACTTTTCTTGTTCACGATCATCGTGTTGTGCAGTGGCGGGCGGTTTATGGAGTCGTCGGAGTATAGTCAGGCGTTAATCGACAAGATGATCAAGATGACGATTTTCCTTGTTTGTCTTGTGCGTATGGCCGGGACGCGCGACAACTTCAAGGTTGTGATTTGGAGCCTTGTCGCAGGCACTCTTACGATTGGGTATGACGCCTATTATGCTCCAGCGGGGGATTTTATCCGAGGGCGATTGAATTTCGTCGGAGGTGCGGATTTTCGCGAGTCTTCGGGTTTGGCCGCGCACATGGCGGCAATGCTACCTTTATTGGGAGCGATGGCTCTTGCCACTCGCAGGTGGAAGGCCAAGGCGTTAGTAGCGGTGACCGGCATTCTCACGGTGAACACTATCGTTCAGTGTCGGACGCGATCAGCATTCGTGGGGCTGATGGCAGGCATGGTGGCTGCTGTCATCATGGCTCCAAGGAAGAGGCGGGGACGAGTTTATGTGGCGCTGCTTCTCGGGGGTATCGGGGCGTATTCGCTTACCGACAATAGTTTCTGGATGAGAATGGACTCGGCTCTGAGGCCAATGGAATATCCCAATGACACAGCGATACAGGCCAGAATTGAGTTATGGCGTGTAGGAATGTTGATGTTCCGTGATCACCCGTTCGGCGTGGGCGTTGGCCGTTTCAAAGACGCTTTGCAGGACTATCGCGTGGGGCGAGAGGGGGATATCGGCTATAGCCTGGGACACAGAGTTACTCACAACACATATCTGTTGTGTATGACCGAGTTGGGTATTCAAGGAACATGCGTATTCGCGCTTCTGATTGGCATTAGTGCGTTCAAGCTGCGCAATTGCATGAGGCTGGCGGCGTACACGAGAGCTCCTTCAGAGTCAAGGTTGCTGACTTATGGCTGTACTTTGTCGCTAGTCGTCTATCTTGTAGCGGGCTTGTTCACTGATCGTCTATACACAGAATCTTTCTGGTGGGTACTGGCGTTGCCTGTTTGTTTGGAACAGGCCGTGAGGAGAGAGGCGTTTGAAGATGTTGTGCAACCGGAGTTATCAACCGAGTGGAGTGTTGTTTATGCCAACAGAGGACGTTACCGAGTCACACCCGCGGGTGTTGCATGTGGTTCACTCCGTTGAGCCGGGGGGTACTGAACGCGTACTCTGTCGCTTGGTGCGTGCGATGCAGGGTCGCGGTGGCACCCATTTGCTGTGCGGGCTGAAAGAGCCGAGGCCGTTTAGCGGTCCGTTTGCCGCGGATCTCGAGGCGGTTTCGTTGCAGGCCGGCGAGTGCGATCGGCTGCTATTTCGCAAGCTTGCTCGACTCATCAGGACGCAGAACGTGGACATTGTCCATGCTCGAAACTGGGGTACATGGACAGACGCCGCCTTGGCTTCGATGCTTGTCAGAAAAGTGAGATTGGTGTTAGGATTTCATGGACTACAGGATCGTAGTAGCTTCACGGCTGCTGATCGACGAAGGGCGACATTCCTCAGGCTCAGCCGATTCTGCGCAACGGCAGTGTCCCAAGCGGCGAAAGAGAAACTGGTTAACGAGCTTGGGTTTGACCGTAGGTCGGTATTCGTGACTCCGAACGGCGTGGATACGGAGAAGTTTGTGCCTGTCACTGCGATCGGGAGACAGTCGGCAAGACATCGTTTAGGGTTACGTCAAGACGCCTTCGTTGTCGGAAGTGTCGCCAACTTCTTTGAGAGGGTGAAGGGACACGCAGTGCTTTTGGAGTCCTTTTCGCGGTTTGTTGCGCAGCATTCGGACGCGTTCTTACTTCTTGTTGGGTATGGTCCTTTGGAGGAAGAGATACGCGCTCGTGTGGAGCGTCTAGGTCTGAAGGACAGGGTAGTGTTTGCCGGGAGGGTAGAGGATGTGCAAGCACTTCTTCCAGCGATGGATGTTTTCGTATGCAGCAGCCATTCAGAGGGTATGTGCAATGCGGTGTTGGAAGCGATGGCTTCGGCTCTTCCCTGTGTGGTAACTGACGTGGCGAATCACCGCGAGATGTTCAGTGAGATTGCCTCGGAGTTGATAGTGCCTGTTGGGGATTGCGATGGCATAAGCGAGCAACTGCACAACTTAGCCATGAATACTGTGCGAAGGGCAGACATTGGCCGGCTCAGCCGAGCGTTGGTGGAACGGGATTACACTTTTGAGCGCACCGTACAATCATACTCATCCGTATACTCGAATGTCATGCGGGGACAGCGCACTTGCTCATCCGCGGTTGCCTGTGGCGGTTCAACTTCTCTTGCCGGCGTGTGAGATAAGAACGAAATCGAAGGCGAGATAGCTGATCAAGCGTTGGCAGAGTGAGGCCAGTGGAAGTTTACCGAGCCACCGCATTACTTTGCCGTCGGCGTATTTTACAGGCAGTATTTTCCCGCCTCGGTTGCAAACATAAGGACGGAAGTGGTTAGCGGAGTAGAACGTGTGGTTGGACACGTGAAAGCGGTACTTGCGTTTGAAGATTGTCTCTGCGACCCACCGTCGCGCTTTGGTGGGAAGAAGTGAGATAAGAGGAAGCTTGTAAAGGGGGTCACGCCTTACCATGCGGAGTGCAGTTCCCGTATAGACGACAGCTACACCGTCCGGCTTCAGAACGCGCAGAAGCTCGGCGAAGAAGGAATCGAGGTCGTCGACGATTTCAATGACAGAGAGGCTTATCACAACATCAAATGTTTCGGTCTCAATCGGCCAGGGTTTGGTGCAATCGAACCGAGTGAATCGCAGACGGTCGCTTTGCGGAGAAACTTGGCGAGCGAGTTGCTCATAGTTGTGATCGAACATGTCTGCACCAACGCACTGTGCTCCACGAGAGAAGAGGGCAGTGATTTCTCCTCCGAACGCAGCTCCAACATCCAAGACACGCCTGTCTGTCAGACTGCCGATCAACCTTTCGAGCTCATCTGCGAGACGCAACCCATTTTCAAAGCGGCTTCTGCGCCATTCTCGTTCCGCATCTGATGGCCCTTCGGCTTCGAGAACGTCGTAGAATCTGCGTCTTATGGCCTCAACTGCATGTGCTTCTTCTTCCTGTTTCATGCTTTCCTTTCAAACAGAATCAGCAGAGCGGACTCGCAGTCGTCGTTTGGACTTTTCTGCAGATGCTTTTAGGGCTTCCCAGTTTCGATCTCCAACAAGGTTGCGGGCGGCGTATTTGGCCTTCTGTGCAGCTCCGGCCGCCAGCATGCCTATTCGAGCTGAAGCGCTTTGACCAACAACGAGAGTAGTTTGCCTAACGACTTCCTGGCTCCAACGAGACTTGTAGGCTTCCTCGCCGCGCATGAAGTCGAAGCGATCGAGACCTTCGTTGATCGCGCTCTCTATGGCCGTAGCCAGTAAGATTACACCAGGGCTCTTGATTGGCCCAGCAGGATCCCAACCCATCTGGTAGTAATAGGCTTGTTTCTTCCAATGGAACGCAATAAGAATCCCGAGTGTTTTATCGTTGACTTGCATAGCGTGCAGCCGAAGCCAACCTCTGGCAGCTGCATCCTTGCAGAAATCAATTAGGAATCCTCTTCTTTGTTCATTCTGGAAATTACCCGATTGGTCATCACGCTCCCAACGCAAACGATGCAGGTGGAAGAACTCCTCCAATATCTCATCGATGGCGTTTGTGCCAGAGATCGTCTTTATTACGCTTTGTTTCAATCTTGAGAATTCGCGTATTCGACGGCGTATATGATAGCGCATGTTCGAAGACAACCCTGCGACGTATCGGTCAAACGACTGGGGCAATGATAGGAATGGAACGGCCGTCTCCTGTTGCCTTATGAGCGACCAGTTTCTGTTAATTGCCAACCTGTGTATATGTCGGAGAGAGGCTGAGTTGGTGTCTACGTCACCCAGTACTATTCCATGCAGCCTCCCCGAGTCAGTCAGGATATCATCTGTGATTGCAGTGAGGGATTTGTCGGAGTCGATATAAAGAAAATCCAGATGGTCTCCGCAGGCCCCCTTGCTTCCCATTAGTCGCAGCCACGAGCGGTTGCCGGCGTTTTCCGTGCACATGGGGGCAAGCGCCTTTGGGGCATTGTCTTCGCTGACAACCGTGATTGCTGGCTGGGCTTCATGGCCGAAATGTCTCCACCAGTGATAGCACCACTCGTAGGTGTTGCACAGTCCTGCTTGCGGGCAGACGTCGGAAAGGCTATGCCAAGCCGATTGCAGCGATACGTCGTCGAATGTCCTAAAGCGAGTTACAGTCACGGCCATCCTTGTTGCCTCCGGCGACGTTTATCAAGCCGGCCCGACAACTCCATTGAGAATTTCGCAAGAGTATGTTGAAGGCCGATGCATGTTCTTGGCAGGTCGTAGGGGCAGTCATTTCGAGTTACAGCACCGCTACGCGTGGAGACGGCATAGTGGATGCCCTGACTTCGCAGCAATTCCTGATCAGATTCGTCATAGTCTCCGGGGCCGCCGTTGGGATAAGCAAAGCCATGCGGCCTGTGTCCCAAAGCGGCAGTGAGGTCACTAATGCAGTTGATTATCTGTGATCGTCGCGTGCTCGCTGTCTGGCTTCCGAGGATCGCGTGGTCGCAGGTATGCCCGCCGATATCGTGGCCCAGTTGTGCAAGACGGAGCGTTTCAGTCCAGGTGACCGGTCGCAGTGACTCGATTATCCGCGGCTCGACAGTTTCGCGAATAGACTTCTCGATGTCTTCCAACAGCGCTGTCAGTTGTTCGAGATTCATACGCTTGTGGACCGCCGGATCGGCGGAGGAAGTCGCGAGTTGGCCATTTGGATCTGCCGGCATGAGGTCTGGGATGCACTGCAGGAGTTCGAATACATTGGCTGGGAACAGTCGCCCGGCTGCCACATTGTTGGTCGAGACGAAGAAGGTGGCCTTGATCCCGTAGTGTTGCAGGATAGGCAGAGCGTTGTCCACTGTGCAGGCTGGGACGTCATCAAACGTCACTGCGAAACACGCATGCTTCTGTGACTGGGTGTTCTCCCTACCGGTGAACATATCTGACAGAGACACAACCGGTCCGTATCGGCACAACAGCGACATTTGGGCTGCAAACTGGCTAGCGGATACGAAGTAAGAGGGCACCCACTGCTCTCCTGCAACCTCGTCATTGCAGACGCCATGGTAACCCAGTATGCGCAGGCACCCCAGTCGCTGAAAGTCTGCTTTGAATACACCGAGTCCGCTGAGCATTGCCTCTGCGGAGCGCTGTGCTGACCGGGTTACGCTTTTGCAGATCGCACTTGCTAGTGCGGGCATGGGGCTACTCCTCTCCAATGGCCATCTGCACCCTGGGCGCAGTTCTCCCCCCTATTATCGGCACTCGTAGATCGTGCCCTGAATGAATGAGGTGGCCGAGCTTGGCGCCCGGCTTCAGAGGGTCATGCGGCACGAGTGGTACTTGCTATGACCATGCCCTTGTGCCAGTTGACGGTGCAGTCGCCTCCGAAATGGTCGAAGTGTGCATGATAATCTGACAGCTTGTTCTGCCATACTCGGCCTGGCTCTCTGCTGCCTGATAGGTCGGAGACAATCATCAGGATGAAACGGCCACCCGGGACGAGGTATTTCATCAGGTGTGCCGTAGTCTCGATTGTTGCGGAGGCAGCGAGGTCGTAGTGGTAGAGGCTGCAGCCACGCGTTACAACGACGTCGAGACTTGCTTCATTCAGAGGAAGTTCCTTGCGTACGTCACATTCGTGGAAAATCCGTTTTGGGTAGCTTTTTTTCGCTATCTCAATCGCTGTTTCGCAGGAGTCGAGACCGATACAGTTGAAGCCCATGCGGCAGAACAGGTCTGTATGAAACCCAGTTCCGCAGGCTACTTCCAGCATCGAGCAGCCTTTGCGCAGTTTGAAGCGCTTGACCATATGGCGTTTGTGCCAGAACCATTCCGTCAGGATTGAATACTTCCAGCCGCCGGAAGCGTAGAAGCTGTCATACGTGTTCTCAGTGAGTGTTGTAGACACCAGGGGTCTCCAATGATCGCATGTTTGCCGCCATCTTACGCTTAATGTTATCGGCACTGCGTGAGGTCCGCCTTAGAGCAAGCTCTATTCAGGTGTGGCGTCTGACGCCCGGTCTTGTGCGGTAGGTTTTCGGTGATTGACGCTGCGATTGGACTTGTCGACGCCATGGCGGGCAGATGGAGTTCTCCCTGGGGCGGCAATGTCGGCTGTCGAAACTTGCGGTCTTGTTTTATCGGTCCAGGGCCTTCGGCTGGACATGGCGGATTGAGTGAGTTGTGCGGTGGATAATCATGCTCAATGCTCTGAGGTAAAACACCGGTTAGTTATCGGTCTCATGGGATGGTAAGCGGCTGTTTATCGGTTGCTATGTTCAGCAGCAGTACGGCTAATCCGATAAACACTTCGGTAATCTTCGCATGGCAGGCACTTTACCGGTCGTCATGTGGGATAAGGAACAGGTGTTCAGCATCTTGATCCCGGACAGATATGACTGTTTGAGACAGCTGCTGAGTGACAAGGTGCCCATCGGACTGAAAACGTCTTGGGAAACAACAGTTAGCTTCTTTGATGGCAGGGAATAAACGTGGAGCAGAACCGAAGGCAAAGCGCGGCCGCCTCGAGATCAGAAGCAGTCCTTGCCGTTGACGCCAGAGGCGAACGAACAACTGAAGATTCTTCGTTTGCACTGCTGCGAGACAATATATTCGAGGCAATGCGTATTTTGGTGCTGCGCCGCTGGGCGTTTTTCATTCCCTTCTGTGTAGTAACCTGCATTGCCACGATTGCCAGTCATTGGATTCCACGATCATATGAATCCACAACTGTTGTCGAGCGGCGCGACCATCCAGTATTGATCAATCTCCGCCAGACTGCTGCAACAGGTGGATTTGCCAGGCTGTTTCGGCCGACTTTGCAGCGAGACATCAAGTCTGTTGAGAACATGACTGACGTTGTCGCCAAACTCGGTCTTGTTGAAAACCTAAGCTATGACGATGATGGCAAGCTTACCGAGGAGAGCTACAAGAGGTGTCAATCAAAGGGGAAGGCTCTTGCTGCAGGGATTGTTGTGAAGCTAAATTCCAAAGATGATCATCTTGACCAGATTCAAGTGACGTACGCTGGAGGCGATCCGGTATTGCCTCAGAGGATTGTGGATCAAGTGAAGGAGACGTACATTCTCCGAACTCGTGAGAAGCTGGCCGATGTTCTGACTGAAGTGAAGAGTTACTTCGAGAAGGTTGTGGAGGAGCAACGCGGCGAGATTGATGCTCTGGAGGAAGAGATTCTGCGCTTCCAGGCGGAACACTTGGGAGTGGACCCAACCGATCCTTCCGCTCTGAAACTGAAGATCACGTCGTTCGAGAGTGAGACTTCAGAGCTTGAGCGAGAGATCGGCTCTCTGCAGAATGAAATCGAGATGCGCCGAAAGCTCCTGCAATCATATCAGGTTCAGAGGCCGAAATCGCAGCAGGTGAATGTGGGCACATCCTTGGCGGCCCCCAAGATTATCAAGAGCGTTGAGGCTCAGGCGATTGAGGATGAGATAAGGTCACTGCAAAAAGAGGTTAGAGATCTTCGGCTTGTACGGCGAATGACGGATCGTCATCCGGATGTTGTGGAAAGAACCAATCGGATCGCAGCATTGAGGGATAAACTCAAGATCCAGTACATTGCCGATGCCAAGACGCTGCCGGCCAATCATGGACTGTCAATAAACGATCAGGTCGCAGCCACTGTTGTTGAGGAGGCGGTGGGGTTTGACATGGAGTTGGCCAGTTTGCAGATGGACATTCAGGAGCGTGAAGGCAGGATGGCGTTGGCACAGAGCAGGCGGCGAGTTGTTGAGGAGAACATCAGGAAGCTCGAAGCACTGAGCGCCAATGTATTTCAGTTCAGAAAGCAGTATGCCCTTCAGAGTGACCTGCTGGATCAAGTGCGTGCCCAGCACCGTATCAACACGCGTCGCGTTTCGGAAATCGCTAGCATCCTCGATGCAGACGCTTCGGATAGAGGAATGTCATTTACCGAGATAGTGCCACCAACGGCGTCGATTCGCCCCGTTCGTCCGCAAGGCAAGACCGTCTTGGCTCTTGCGTTGCTTGCCGGGCTCGGTGCTGGTGCTGTCAGCGTTCTTCTCAAGGAGTTGTTCGACCAAACGTACCACACTACCAAGCAAATCACGAGAAGCCTGGGATTGGCTATTCTTGAATCGGTGGATGAGATTGTCACTTCTGTTGACCGGGCTCGCTTGTTTAGGCGTCGAGTCATCTATGCCCCCGCAGTAGTCACAATGCTTGCAGGCGCCGTCGGATTATTTTGCGCGACTGCGTATCTCAGTCTGGAGCAGCCAGGAACATACAACCGATTCATGCGCATTCCACGCGGATTCATGAATTCCATGGCTCCGCACCTGATGGAATCGAATGACAGTGTTTTCGACGAGGATGTTGATAGTAGAAGCATCGTTGACGAACTTGTCGAGGGACGGTCAGTGGACCACCAACCGGCTGACAACGCGGACAAGATCAGTCCGGCGCCGGAAGAGCCTGCAGCCAAGACGGCGAGCTTGGCGTTATCCAACACTAGATCAGATACCTGAGCCGCAGTGAGGCGGAACGTTGTGGGCATTGGCTACGGTCTCACTTCGCAGATTCTCTCTGCGCAACAATCGCCGCCATGTAGCTCCTGGAACGCGCGAATGGTTGGAGGAAAGACGGAGATAGTCAGAATACAGTTATTGGACTTCTGGTTGTGAGCAGACTGGCCGTGGCAGTGTTTGTCTGTTCTGGAATATTCGGCATGCGACACCGGACGCAGTACAAAGTAGACCTGCGAAAAGTCCGAGAATACATACATGGAACCTGTGCAGCCGCACCGAGTTTTCACCCTGGCCAAAGACGGTTGTGGGTTGCACTTAAGGAGCATTGATCGAATGCATTCAGTAGCGTGTGGAAGTTCGGCGCTGCACGAACTCGTTCGTTACAGGCAGCTGCTTGTATCTCTGATGTGGCGCGATATCCGTGTCAGGTACAAGCAGTCCGTACTTGGCATGGCCTGGGCCATCGTTATGCCGTTGGCAATGATGCTGATATTCACCTTCGTGTTCACGCGGGCGGTGAAAGTTGTTGGCGGCATGAATCTGCAAATGCCGTATCCTTTGTTCGCATACATAGGTCTGGTGCCTTGGGCTTTCTTCTCGACAGGTTTGAATGGAGCTGTGAGCTCACTGGTGGCGAATCGGAATTTAGTGACGAAAGTCTATTTTCCCAGAGAGGTGTTTCCTCTGTCCAGCATAGGGTCTGCGTTCGCGGATTTTTGCGTAGCAGGGACCGTGTTGGTGGCTCTTATCGCCTACTTTCACACAACAACATCTTGGGATTTTCGTCCGCAGCCATCATTGCTCTTTGTTCCGGTTGTCTTGTTCTTCCAGATAATGTTGACATGCGGCTTGGGCATGCTGCTGGCCATGGCGAATCTCTTTTATCGAGACGTGAGGCAACTTTTTAACGTTCTTATTCAGTTGTGGATGTTTCTGACTTGTGTGGTTTATCCAATACCAAATGATGGTTCGTTTTGGGGTGTTGTTGTAGTGTGCAATCCCATGACTCCGATCATCAAGGCGTACAGAGACTGTATTATTCTCGGCGAGATTCCTCATGGAGGAGCGTTCTGGACGGCTTGTGGATGTTCAGCGTTGATCTTCTTTCTGGGGTGGTATTGTTTTCGAAAGATGTCCTATCGTTTTGCGGAGTGCATATAAATGGCTGTCGCCGTCAGATTCGATCATGTGAGCAAGAAGTTTCGCACTGGGGAAATACATGACAGTCTGCGCGATCTCGTATCCTTCCAGCTGCGGCGTCTTCTGGGGAAGGGGGCCGCGCAGGAGAGTGCGTCGACATTCTGGGCTCTTCGCGACGTTTTCTTCGAGGTTGAGCCGGGCAAATCGCTGGGTATCATAGGGCCGAACGGGGCGGGAAAGAGTACGGCTCTGAAGCTCCTTTCCGGTATTCTCCGCTGCGATGGCGGAAGGATCGAAGTCAACGGTAGACTTGCCGCACTTATCGAAGTAGGTGCAGGCATGCACGGTGACCTTACAGGCATGGAGAACATCTACTTAAACGGCGCTGTAATGGGAATGACACGCCGTGAGATCCGCCAGAAGCTTGACGACATAATCGCCTTCTCCGGGCTTGAGCGATTCATAGATACGCCGGTCAAAAGGTATAGTACGGGGATGCAAGCGCGACTTGGTTTTGCCACAGCTGCCCACGTGTCGCCTGACATATTGTTGGTCGACGAGGTACTATCTGTTGGAGATGCTGCATTTCGCCATAGATGCGAGCAACGTATGACCGAGTTGGTTCGCGGCGGAACAACGCTGATTTTCGTGACGCACAATCTGGAGCAGATGCGTCGCGTATGTGATCAGACGCTGGTACTTGATCATGGGAAACGAGCATTCTTCGGCACGCCTGAAACGGCTGTGGAGCACTATCTCAGTGCCACAATGAACGTGCAGGGGACGGTTGGGTATACTGATCATCAGTCCGGCCATCAAGCTGTAGCGGACGTTCTAGGTTTAGACTACCTGCGAGGAGATGGTCAAACGGCTGTTTGCGTAGACCCTCTGGAACCGGTCCAAGCCTCTGTGAAGCTTCGCCTTCATGAGCCGGTTGAGTCATTGGCTGTTACCATCAACATTCGGCACATGGGGGGTGAGCTGTTTCTGAGTATGGGATCTCAGTCGCAAGGAGTGACATACTCTGCACCTGCGGGTGTGTGCGAAGTTTCGCTGAATCTCCCTGCACTTCCTGTTGCCAGTGGTACCTATCTTGCTCAGGTTCGTGTCTGGGATATGCGCAAGTCAGTGTTGATTGGTGAAACACCATACAAGTTCTCCATTCAGGTCGAGGACGGCGGCAAGACGACTGGTATGTTGGCTCTTCCGCATGGTTGGTCCGATTTGCGTCCAGTCGAATCAGGCATGCGCGGCGCGGTTGTTGCCGGCGCAGCATAGCGAGACGCTGGTCATGCGAATATGCTTCTTCGGTGATCCTAAGGCTCCACAATTGGCGAAGGTGATCTACTCACTGTCTCGTCGCGGACACATGATCCACGTAGTATCGCGTGGACCGGTGAACGTAGCGGGGGCCACGTCGGAAGTCTTCGGTGTTCCGCTGCCCGGTCTTCTTCACCCGTACAGATGGCACAGACGCAATCGGACGTATCTAGCCGGTTTTCTCCGCGATTACGATGTGGTGAGCATACAGTTTCTCCACAGTTGGGGCTTTACCAAAGAGATGTTAAGGCATGGATGTCTTGTTGTCCGCCCTTGGGGATCAGACATTAATCCCCCGGCATCCGGTCCGCAGCCTCTTTCTGAAACGATTGAGCGGCGAAAGAGGCTTCTCCAGATCGCTCACGGGGTGTCAGTGACTTGTGACAGTTTTCGCACGAGAGTTGCAGAATATGCGCAGATCGCTCCCGAGAGGATTTCGCTGACTCCTATAGGCGTTGACCTTGATCTGTTCACGCCGAGTCGCAGGGCATCTGAAAGGCCCACAATCGGATGCTATAAGGGTTTTGGACATGCCTACGGAGTGATCCATCTCATCAAGGCATTGCCCAGGATAGTCAAGGCATGTCCGGAGGTCATTTGCGAGTTGGTTGGCGATGGGCCAACGGTAAACAAATGTCGGTTGGCGGCGGAGAGGCTCGGTGTGGCTGATAACATTCGATGGATAGGAAGAGTGCCACACGATAGCGTTCCACAGACCATTGGGCACTGGTGGTTATCGGTCATTCCCTCTGTGACGGAGAGCTTCGGAATCGCAGCTCTTGAGTCGGCGGCCATGCAGATTCCGGTGGTTGCCAGCGACATTGGGGGGTTGCCAGAGACGGTCATTGATGGAGCTACCGGCTCATTGGTTCCGGTGGCAGATAGCAGGGCCATCGCAGATGCCGTAATCGACCTCATAAACAGCCCAGACCAACGGATGGCCATGGGAATTGCGTCGCGGCAGTTCGTGGCTGAAACATATGAGTGGGGGAGTTGTATTGACCGTTGGGAGGATTTCTTTGTTGAGGCGGCTTCACGGCGACGGCAGTTAGTAGCATCTCCTCTGCAGGTGTGACGTAGCACTGACAGCTCTTCTCTCCCGGGTACGGACATTGCCAGAGGGCAAAGTTGTTCCACTCCTCTTGATTTGGTGCATTTCGATCAAGTTCCCTAGGAGCTCTCAAAAACGCTAACTGGGGAGACCGGCAAACTGTGCCGAGTTAGGGATATGAGAATCACAATCGCCGTACCGTTTCAGTGAGAAAGGAAACGGACATCATGTATATACACCGTTATGCTCAGAGTGCCCACTGTCCATCCGGGCGGGTTTCCAGAGGCAACGCCGGATTCCGTCATTCCACCTACATTGGCTATATCGCACTGGTTCTTCTGTGTACCGTTTTTTGTAGCCCTGCTGTTCTCGCGACGACCACTGTAAGCGCGACTGGTGCAGAGTCGCTTACAGCTGACACGCGCACTGGAGGTTCGGCGGCGTCCTACAAGAGCGTAAGTACAACCAACCCCGCCATAACCGAGGGAGCGGTGGGAGAGATTGCCAGCAGTATCGTAATAACCGCGCCGGCTAATTGGGTTTTCAACACATCTCAATCAGTGACTGCAACTGTGACCGGTGGAAACCTTGCGTTGACTTCCAATACCGCCACGCCGGCATCGGGGACGATAACGTTTGCTGTCGCCTCGGCGAGTAACAACTCCGCCTCAACAGTGACCTTCTCGAATATCCAGATTCGACCGTCCAACTGCACTGGAGCAACGGCCGGCACAGCCAATGTTACAGTTACTACTGACGGCAGCGCCGGAGCTGAAGATCTCAATGGAGCGACATTGGCGGTGTTGACGGTCACCGCAGGTTCAGCTTATCAATTGGCTTTCACGACAGAGCCCACCAGTGCAAGTTCGAAGAGTGCTCTGGTGCCTGCAGTTGCTGTGCAGGACGCTTGCGCAAACACTGTTACTAGCGACACACGCAATATCACTTTGCGGATTGGTAACAACGCGGGAAGTACAGGAGAACTGGACGGAACACTGACAGTTGCTTGCTCCAGTGGCGTGGCCACTTGGACGACGACTCACTCGCTGGATATTGATGTGGCAGGTACTGGGTATACCCTAATAGCCTCACATGGTGGTTCAGCACTGGGAGGTAGCAGTCAAACGGCAACAAGTGCGGCATTCAACATCACGGTGGGAACTGCATACCAACTAGCCTTCACGACTCAACCGGCAAACAGCTCAGCTGGAAGCAACTTGCTCCCGGTTGTGGCGATTCAAGATGTCGGGGGTAATGTGGTTTCCACGTCTGATCGGACTATTACGCTGTCGATCTATGATGACGCCAGTGATGGCACGGCCAGCCTATTGGGAGGTAAGTCTGTCAATACGGTGAACGGGCTGGCCACGTGGAGGGCAACAGATCAACTCAGTATCGAGATTGCAGGTGAGAACTACACATTGCTTGCTTCGCATTCGAGTGCCAATCTTGCTGGCAGCCAAACAGTTGAAAGCTATCCGTTTACGGTCCTTCCCGATTCGCCCGATCATTTGAGCTTCGTTGTGCAGCCAGTGAACACTCAGGCTGAGCATGCGCTTCTCCCTGCCGTTGCGGTGCTTGATGAATACGGCAACGTTGTTACCGACGATGGACGTACGATTCTTCTGTCTATCGGAACGGATCCCAGCAACGGGCTGGCTACACTTTCTGGTGACGATGCGCTCAATTGTGTCAATGGTGTGGCAACTTGGGGCGAAGTGTATGATCTGAATATCGATGTGGCCACAAATGGTTATACGTTGGTGGCATCACACCACGGAGATGATCTGCCGGGCGGTGATACTGTTACTAGCAGCCTGTTCAACATAACGGCGCGCGAGCAGACCGCCGGCGAGGACGGGAGCATAGAGATCAGCAACAGCGATGTTGATGTCGTTGTAGAGGGGCTGCAGACGGGCGCTACGACTTCCCTTGACACTGATACTCATGGCCGGACGACATTGATTGCGACGGATAGTGCCGGAGCGACTGTTCTCTCTTTGGCTATAAGCGGTCTGGAAAGTGGTGGTCGAATAGTGGTTGCTATTGACAGCAATGGCACTGAATCGATGGACTTTTTGGGGACGAATGGTCTAAGTGTTTTCGCAATGGAGCTAACAGGCCTTGGCAGCAACGGGTTTGTTGATATTTCCATTGATGAGGAGGGGGATCAGCTGGTGGCTATCACGGACTTGGCGGGGAGTGAGTTGACCTTTGATTTGGAGTCTATGCCGAATCAGGCAACTATGGCTTTGACCTCTGCTTCCACCTCAGGTCTGAATGTTTCCATCGACGATGACGACGGAGGCGAGGTTGATCTGCTGGTGTTGCTTTCGGAGTTGGGCGATCAGCAGAGCTTGTCGATCACTTTTAATCACCCTGTTGAGGCTGCGAAAGCCGCGAGAGTAGTTCCTGATCTCGTGGGATTTGCTGGAGAGGAATCTTTGGGTGGCAGTGTTTCCATCGGCGCGTCGGGGCTGCCTGCGGGCAGCACGGCCACGATATTACTTAGCTATCTGCATGAGGATCTCTCGGGCAAGCCGGAGGCCTCGTTGCGACTGCAGCGACAGGACCGCAATACGGGCATATTCGTGCCCGCAGGCAGTAATGATGTCGGCGCGATTGAGCCAACCGGTTGTCTCGCGGACTACGGAGTAGATATTGAATCCAACTGGGCGTGGGCTGAAGTTTCTCAGTTTGGGACATTCGCTATAGGTATTCCCAAGTCCATCGAACCTGTGGCTCCCGCAGGTTGCGGGGCTGGAGTCAGTATGTGCGCCTGGTGTATCGCCATCTGCTGGATCTTCGCGGCACTTCGACTTGAGAGGGGCAGGGGGGGCTGATGCCCGCAGCAGTCTGGCCGTCAAGGATAAAGCGTTTCGATCACAGCAGTTCTGCATGCCGTACAAATCGACGGATCGCCCGTGTCGCCAGGCTCTTCCTGGCAGGCTTCAACAGCTCCCTCTATCTGTTCTGAAATCGTCAAACCTTCTGCAAGGTTGTCGTCGTAGAGGGCAATTAGTGTGTCAATCTCGCCACTTGTCAGATAGTAGCATGCCACGTTGACATCGTAGCGTTCTGTCGGAGGGTACACTTCGCGGATAATCAGTGCATTGCATACGGCACAGTCCTTCATGCAGTCCGCAAAGCCGTTCGAAGATGCTCCACAGGAGGGACTGTCGGGGAGTTCATCTTCTGTTAATGGGGCCTCCTCCTCGCAGACGTCCAGTCTTGATTTTAGCAACTCATACTTGGGCAGCGCACCTTCCAGAACATATTGCCAGTCAAGAAGGCGGCTGACGATATCATCTTCAGTCAGTGATGAGCATGCCTGGCGCATGTCGTTATTGACCAGGGCTCGCGCCTCCGAGAGCGTGAGCTCGGCAGCCTGCTGGCCGAGTCCATAAAGGAAGAGGCAGCCTGGCAGTGCCACTAGGATCAGAAGCAAGAGGGGGATTGTGATTATCTTATGCATGGTCATTATTGCCGCACTCCTTGCACGCAACACCGACAATACGGGAACATCGAAACAAGTATCGCTGATCTCCGCGAACAGCGTAATCGCCGGTTCGCTTTCAGGCAACAGGAAAACGCTTTGCGGTGCCGACCTTTCCTCGTCTAGGCAGGATCCGGCTGGTCGTGGGTTGACTTGCTATGAGCGTCTCAATGCCGAATCGCTTGATGCCCGAAGGTGTCATTGTTGGCTATGGCATACGCCGGCATTGCACGCCTCGCGAGCAAGAGCATCGCTTAGCAGTTCACATGCCCCTGGACTGATTTTGCGCAGGACATTGTCGATTCCAGGGTGAATCATGCGCGTTACCAAAGCATCAACCTCAGCGCTGCTCACATCTGTCATACTGACGGTCAGCACGAACGTGTCACCGACTTGGCTGACGCGACCATGCATCATCTTCTGGGCGCGCAGCTTCCTCACGTAGTTCACCAAGCATCTCGTTTCGTCGCAATGAACGGCTGACACGAAGTCCTGGTTTCCAAGGATGCTTACTACATTCTCTCGGTCAATGAGAAGGTAGACACTGCTATCTAGAGCAAGCTCTATCCAAGTGTAGCTGATGAAAGCCTGTTCTCTCCGGTAGATTCCAGGTGTTTGACGCTATGCTTGGACTTACAACGGTATAGGATCGCTTGGCGAGCCGAATCCGCCAAGGCTTGACCAACTTCAAGGTTCGAATCAACTCCAAAGTTGAAGGCGCGACGTCTTGCAGCAGTTGGCAATCCAACATCGCCGTTTGTAATAGATGTATTCATCGGACAAGGATCGGTACATTGGCCGTCGCTGCGCGTTTTCCCTCGTCTGTTATCGTTACGAAAAGCCGGTACGCGGCCGGTGTATCGGGAAGCTTGAGCAACAGCTCGTTGCCGTCGGTTCTCACAATGGCATCCGGATAGTTCGCCGGTACATCTTCTGTGTACCCGCCGGCCTTCTTGTCGCTTGATTCGGCGTGCAGACTCCACGTGATTACACGGTTGACGTTACTCCGGGCGTCGGTGTCGACGTTGCACAAAAGCTGCGTGCCAGGTGCGTACACATGTTCGCCAGACGCGGCCAGATTGGTCTTGTCGCCTTCGGCCTGTCGCATATTAATGGCGCCGACGTCCGGGCAGCGTTGGGTGGGGTACTGGCCAGTCCAGAGTCTGCTCATCTCGTCGACAGGGGCAGTTCGTTCACCAGTTGGAAGGAACATACTGAACCATGTGTATGTGTGCTCTTGTTTGTTGCCCCACAGGAATGCGTAAGCACCAAGGCACTTGCCCGGCTGGCTCTTCACTGCTACCTCGTAGCTTTTCGAATACGTCGTTGCTTTTTCGGCGCTTGTTGGCTCGAGCTCAGCTCCCCAACTCGTCTTCTGTACTTGCCACCAGCCATACGGACCGAATTCAGTGATTATGTAGGGGCGGTTCAGTTTCTGTTTTTCCAGGGCAGGGGGGATGCGAGCGAGATCGCCATAGGCGTTTATGCCGACGACATCAATACTGGGGCAGTACTTGTTCAGTTGCTCGATCTTGTTTGGCCCAGTTCCGGCAATGACAGTCATTGTGGGATGATTGGGGTCTATCTTCTTTACCATTTGCGCTATATCATTGACTGTTTGCCAAACCTTCGGCTGATCACCTTCGCCTTCCATCTCGTTGCCGATTCCCCAAAGAAGAACGGCCGGATGGTCCTTGTAGGCGAGCACAGTTTTCCGAGCACGTTCTGTGATATGTGCAACACTTGCGGGATCAGAGTATCTGAATCCTTGTCGCTCATGGCCCAGCCATATTCCAACACACACGGTCAGTCCAAGCTGGTGTGCTTTTTCCAAGACGGCCTCCACATCCCTCGCATGCCATGTTCGAACTGAGTTGCCGCCTGCCGCGACCAACTCTTCGAGGTGAGCGCGTCCGCCCGCTCCGCGAATGAAGAACGGTTTGCCGTTTCTGTGTAGTTCAAAGCCTGCATCCGTTGTGTGGATTGTGACCATCGATGAGCCTTCATGTTTGCGAGTTGGCGGTGTGTGTGTTTGGCTATGACCGTGACTTGTTCGATCGCGGGACTGTGCAGTGTGTTGCAGACCGGATTCCCAGTTGGCTGGAGAGCAGGGAAGTTGGAGAGAGGGTGTCCGCGGTCCGCAATCGGCAAGCGTTCCTTGTGGCCATTGTGCTTGCGAACTCTGGTTGTTGGCCGATGATGAGACCAGTAATGCGAGAGCGATCGCTGCGCGCCGTGGGAGTCGAAGTCTGATTTCATTGATCATAGTCCCGGGGATTATCGACCCTTGGCCGCATGCGGACAAGTGCGAGGCAGTTCATGAATAGCCTGTGTGTCCTGGCATGGCTTTTGGTGTTCGGTTTGGTTGCATTAGCCAAACCGATTAACTAGAATGGGCGTGTTAACAGTTGCTGGAACTGTTCCAACGAAGCGACCTTGGTCGAAAGGCCCGGCCGGCACCCGGGCCGAGGCGAGGGAGAACCATCTTGAACCCAGTTTACTGAGGTTTTGCTCCCCAAAGATCCCCAGGCGAATATCATGCCTAGTCAGCTCTCGATATGACCGCCAAGGAATAACGTGCCTAATGAGAGACAATCCAATGATGCGTAATCTTCTCTGCCTAGTGGCTTTGGCAGCCGTAATGCAGGGTTGCAGTCCCAAGCAGGACGCTCGTTCGACTAGCCAATCCGTAACCATCTGGCATTGGATGACCGACAAGGACGAGATTCTCCAGGAATTGGCTAAGGAATACGAGAATCAGTGTGGCGTGCGGGTGGAGTTCGAGCTGTACGCACCGTCCGATGTTTACAACCAGAAAGTGCGTGCAGCTTCACAGGCCAACTGCCTTCCGGATGTATTCGGATTACTGGCGGAGAAGCACGATCTGGCCTCGTTCATTAAGGCTGGGTACGTTCACGACTTGGCGGGCAGTCTTGCCGCTGATGGAAACGCCTGGGCGCAGCGCTTTTATCCACTGGTTCTCTCGCACAATGAATTCGACGAAGCCAACGAGTACGGCATAGCTCCCGGTTGCTACGGGATACCGCTCGATCTGATGACAGTGCAGATGGTCTACAACAAAGACCTCTTCAAGCAGGCGGGATTGGATCCGGAGCGAGTTCCAAAGTCATGGTCGGAATTCATCGAGTATGGTCGCAAGCTCAAGGCGGCGAACATTCCGGCTTTCGTTTGTGGTTTTGGCGAAATCTGGCTAATCGATTGCTTCGCCAGCTGTTATGCCTTCAACATTATGGGTGAGGACAAAGTCATTGACACATTTCGTGGCAATGTTCCCTACACGGATGAGGATTGGATGAAGGTGTTCTCCTTGTTCAAGGAGATGGCGGACGAGGGATTGTGGTATCCTGGAATAACGAACCTCAACAACAAGGAGGCGGAGCTGGCTTTTGCACACGGTCGTGCAGCCATGACTCTTAACGGATCCTGGTGCGTCAACGTATATGAGGAAATGAACCCACAACTGGATTTCGCTGTTTTTGCTCCTCCACCAGTGACGGCTGAGCATGCAATGCGCGTGTGGGGGTCGGCCGGTGCATCGTTCTTGGTCAGCGAAGGTTCTGCCCATCGTGATGAGGCGATAGAGTTTCTGAAGTGGTTGACAGACAAACCGCAGCAGGCTCGTTATGCTACCGCCACGAACAGCATTCCTGCTAACCGGGAGTGTGCGGACGTAGTCTCGCCAATCCTGGCTTCGTTTGCGAGTGAGATTGAGTCTTCGACACATCCTTCACGTTGGCCGATCATGGAAAAAGGGACGGTTTTGGAGGCGTTCGACAAGGGTATTCAGACAATCATCATAGCGGACAAACAGCCGCAGGAAGTAGCGAATACTGTTCAGGCAGTCAAGGCAAAGGAGGGAAAGCAAGGGTGAAGACCGGCGTTAAAAGTTGGCGAGACAGCGCCGGGAGCTTCGCTTTCGTAGCTCCGGCATTGGCCATCTTTGCGGTCTTCTATCTCTATCCATTCTGCAAAGTGTTCTCTCTGAGCCTTTATGAGTGGGATGGAGTAAACCCTAATACGAAGTTTGTTGGCCTGGATCATTTCCGCAGCATACTGACGGAGGATCCTTATCATTGGTGGCAGTCAATGCGACAGGCTGGGTTCATAACGGCCTTTGCTTTGGTGTTTCAAAACTCACTGGCGTTGACGTTGGCGCTTCTGTGTGATCGGGCAATACGAAGGAACACGCTTTACAGGGTGATATTCTTCATTCCACCGATTCTTTCGGAGATTGTTGTCGGGCTGATCTGGAAATGGATATACGACGGAAACTGGGGGCTGCTAAACAGTTGGCTTGCTGCGATCGGTATGGAGAGTCTTGCACGCACATGGTTGGGAGATCCGGACACAGCCTTGTGGTGCGTAGCTCTGGTCCATTCCTGGAAGGGGTTTGGATGGGGTTTTATCATACTTCTGGCGGGCTTGCAGGCGATTCCTGAGCAGGTTTACGAAGCTTCGGGTTTGGATGGGGCCGGACCAGTGAGGTCTGTGTGCAGCATAACGCTTCCGTTGATGATACCGACCTTCTTCATGGTCTCCATTCTTACGATTCTCGGGAGTATGCAGGTTTTTGCGCTGATCCTTGCCATGACCGGGGGGGGGCCGGGATACCATACGGAAGTGCCTGTTACTCGCATCATCGCGTCGATGATTTCGAGTTCCCGCTTCGGATACGCGTGTGCCCAAGGAATTGTTTTTGGAGCCATCCTGATTGTTGTGTCCTTCATTCAGATTAAGGCATCCAAGATGCTTAAACAGGCGTGATACTGCTATGGTAGGTGCAAGCGGAAAAACGAGAAGGCGAATCAACTCGCTTGTGATACACGGGTTCCTGATTGTCGTGTCAATCAGCTGTGTTTTTCCGCTTGCGTGGATGCTGAGTTCGGCCCTGAAGACTCAGCAGTCGGTGTTCAGTGATCACAGCTTCATTCCCTCGAACCCGCAATGGGAGAACTTCTCAACGGCTTGGACAAAGGGAGAATTCGGAGTCTATCTTGGCAATTCGTTGCTGTATACGGTTTCTGTTGTGGCCGGTGTAGTGCTCATATCGTCGTTGGCGGCTTATGCGTTTTCGCGTCTGCGATTTCCCGGAAGTACGGCGATCTTCTTCATGTTTCTGGCTGCAATGATGATTCCTCTCCCGGGAAGCTTCGTTCCTTTGTATGTGTTGCTGGTCAAGCTGGGCCTTGTGGATACCAGAGCAGGGTATATTTTAGCGCTGATAAACACTGGATTGAGCCTTTCGATCTATATGTTCAAGACCTTCTTCGACCAAATGCCAAGAGAGGTGGAGGAGGCGGCGAAAATGGACGGATGCTCGAAACTCAGTATCTGGTGGCTTGTTGCTTTGCCTTTAGCCAAGCCGGTAGTTGCTGTAGTCGTAGTGATCAACGCTTTGAACGTTTGGAACGAATACCTCTTGGCGATGATCGTGTTTTCGAGCAAATCGCTGATGCCACTGCAGCGCGGTCTGATGGTTTTTCAAGGAACGCACATGACAGATTATCCACTGCTCATGGCTGGCATGACGATTTCGGCCCTGCCGCTGATAGTGTTCTATTTGCTGATGCAGAGGTTTATTGTTCGCGGAGTCATGGCGGGCTCCATGGTGGGGTAAACAGAGTGAGCAATCTGATGGGTGAGGATGACATCGTGACGAGCATTGACGAATACGGCAGATACGTGATAGACGACTATCATGAGCGTCCTCCTTTTGCCAGCTTCCTTCCTGGGATAGCCGGTCCGTTCGGCATTCCATTGTGGGTTCTGTACACCAATCGTGGCCAAGCAATCGCCAGCTTGGGAATAGAGAGCAAGAACTCATCCATTGTGGAGTTTCAGCCGGCGAATAAGGCATATCAGATGGTTTGTGCGACAGGCTTTCGCACGTTCATGAAGCTGCGAGCCGCGGATGGGAGCATTATCTACTATGAACCGTTTGCACGCTTCAAACCGGATGCAGTGCCGAAATCGCAGATGCGATGTGGCTTCAATGATCTGATAATCTGCGACTGCAACGAAGAGTTGGGATTCGAAACGCAAGTCACGTACTTCGTGGTGCCCTCCGAAGATGTTGCAATGCTCGTTCGCAAGGTTGTCGTGCGCAACGACTCACCTGCTACTTTGCACGGAGAAATGCTTGACGGCTTACCGGCGATCATTCCTTTTGGTATTCCAAACTGGCTCCAAAAGGAAATGAGTAACACGATGGCTGCGTGGATGCGAGCGGAGAATCTTGACGAGCGTATTGCATTCTATCGCGTACAAGCTTCCGTGGAAGATCAGCCTGAGGTTGAAGAGGTTGAGAGGGGGCACTTCTACCTTTGTTTCACAGAGACTGATGGAGAAGCTCGGCTGTTGAAGCCCATCGTTGATCCGGCGATCATCTTCGGCAGTGATACTTCATTTGCCTATCCGTATCGGTTTATCAACGGGAACCTGGAGGAGTTGCTGCGCAGACCTCAGATCGCGACGGGCAAGCAGCCATGTGGATTTTTTGGAACACAGTTTAGTCTTGCGCAAGGGCAGGAACTGACTTTGTACTCTCTTGTGGGACATGCCAGTAGTGTTGAGTTGATCAACAGGCGTGCTGCTCGTTTCGTGCGGTCGGAGTATGTTGAGGCAAAACACGCAGAGGCTCAGGCACTGGCTACGGAGATCACGAAGCCGGCGGTGGCCAGGACGGCGTTTCGCGAGTTTGATCTTTACTGTGCTCAGTGTTTCCTCGACAACGTACTTCGCGGGGGCTACCCCCTTGTGTTCGAGGCTGAAGAGGGAGTTCATGTATACCACATTTACGCTCGAAGGCATGGCGATCTTGAACGCGACTACAACTCCTTCTGGCTCGCCCCTGAATGCTATGCCCAGGGCAACGGGGCCTACAGAGACATTAATCAGAACAGACGATGTGATGTGATTTTCCAACCGTCCGTCGCGGACGAGACCGTACTCGCTTTTGTGAGCCTGGTACAACTGGATGGTTACAATCCTCTTGAGTTGCGACCCTCAACCTTCACATTGGTGAGCAGCAAGGAGCGAAGCGCCGTTCTTTCCTTGGTAGGTAACGACGGGAAAGTAGCGGAATTGCTTGAACGCCCGTTTACATTGGGAAAGGTGTTACACAGCATCGACTCACGCGGTATTAGGCTTGAATGTGATCGAGAGGAGTTTGTGAAGACGCTGTTGCGCTACGCGACGCAACACACGCAGGCAACGCATCAGGAGGGGTATTGGGTCGATCATTGGTCATACAACCTGGATTTGATAGACAGTTACCTTTCGATTTACCCTGATCGAGAAGAGGAGTTTTTCTTCGATCGTCGCGAGTACACTTACTACGATAGTGCGGCCGTCGTGGCCCCGCGCGACAAGAAGTACATTGAAGTTGGAGGCAAGTTAAGGCAGGCCAACGCCGTCGTTGAGGACACGGAGAAGGTAGTGATGATCGCTGGGCGCGATGAACTGCCGAACCTGATGCGAACGGAACATGGTCGCGGAGAGATCTATCGCACAAGCCTTTACACGAAACTATTCGGGCTTTGTGTTGTCAAGTTTGCCACTCTGGATCCCTCCGGCATGGGCGTTGAGATGGAGGCGGGAAAACCCGGCTGGTGCGACGCTCTCAACGGTTTGCCGGCGATATTCGGCTCATCCCTCTCCGAGACATACGAACTGAGGAGACTGATCGAGCTGCTCGCTTCAATTGAGCAATATCCCAATCGAAGATTCTCCTTGCCTGTTGAGCTATGGGCGCTCGTTGAGGGAATTGTCGAACTTCTGGACTCTTATGCCGAAAGTGGCGACGATCATGCATATTGGGATGGCGTATCCAACTTGCGCGAAGCATATCGTGCATCGACCAAACTGGGAGTTGACGGAAAAGAGGTCGCACTAGGAGCTGCGGACGTCCTTCCCGTCTTGGAGGCGTTCAGGAACAAGGTGCGGCGCGGCCTGGACAGGGCGCTAACGACTAACAAAGGATTACCGCCTACCTACTTCGTGCATGAGCCTAGGAAGTGGTCGAGAACAAGCGAGCCAATGGGAGATCTTAAGTGTGGTCAACATAGTCTGATTCATGCCAATGTTGATGCATTCCAACCGCGGCCGCTGCCTCTCTTTCTTGAGGGAATGGTCAAAGCCGTCAAGCTGGCCGAGTCCAGGACAGCTGCCAGGGCGCTGCATTCGCAGGTCAAGGGTAGCGCCTTGTTCGATGCCAAATTGGGAATGTACAGACTCAATGCTTCACTTGCCAATGAGCCGTTGCATATTGGCAGGACCAGGGCGTACACACCGGGATGGCTTGAAAACGAGTCAATCTTCCTGCACATGCACTACAAGTATCTGTTGGCACTTCTTTCCGCAGGGCTAGTCGATGAGTTTTGGCAGGAGGCGAAGCAAGGATTGGTTCCGTTCTTCGATCCTGAAGTCTATGGCCGTGGAGTGCTGGAGAACTGCTCTTTCATTGTCAGTAGTGCTCACCCCGATGCGACCTTACATGGCCGCGGCTTCGTCGCCCGGCTGTCTGGAGCGACTGTGGAGTTCATGAGTATATGGTCTCGTGTGACTGCCGGAGAGAAGCCTTTCCGAATGAGTGAGGACGGTTTGGTGATAGAGTTTTGCCCGGCCTTACCGGGGTGGCTTTTTGCGCAGGATGGCACACTTACTTTTACGTTCTTGGGCAATGTCGAGGTGGTTTATCACAATAAGGCTCGTGTTGATGTGTTTCCCAATGGAAATGTAGCAGTGGAGACAATGATTCTGAGTATGTGCTCAGGAGAGTCCGTGAAGGTTGACGGCTGCCGAATCAAGGAGCCCTGGGCTTCGAAGGTGCGAGCGGGCGGCATTGGGAGGATAGACGTTTTCTTGTCCGGCACGAGTATTGAGCATGAGCGAAGAGATTCAAACTTCATGGAAGTTCGTTGATGGCGACGGGCGCTTTCTGATGCGCCATCCGGAGCACACAAGCTACCTCTACTTCCCTCTTGCAAGTGAAGGCGGAATGAAGTCCTCGATCTCTCCGGAATTGCGTGGAGATGCAAAGGTCGATCAGAACACGTTCTTGCTTGTGCCGGCGAGTGTCGAGGATCTTCACAATAGCAGCTTTGGGCGGAACTTTTGGGTATTCACGGACAAGGGCGCTGTGTGGTCCGTCTCTGGTTGTTCGGCGCTACAGCGTGCGGCTGGTAATTCGGCAGAGGCCGACGAAGTATCGTTGCAGGCGGGATTCCTGTGGCACACAGTCACCCGACGTAACAAGCGGCTTGGCCTCAAGGCCGATGTGACGAATTTCACTCCGGTTGGATATAAGCACACCGAGTTCATGCGCGTTGTGATCACAAATGTCGGAGAGCAAACGCAGACGCTGACTCCGACTGCGGCCGTGCCTCTATTCTGTCGCTCAGCCGACAGTGTTCGCGATCATCGTCACGTGACCAGTCTACTGCATCGTATTCGGACAACATCGCGAGGCATCATAGTTCATCCCACGCTTTCGTTTGACGAACGCGGTCACCGGAGAAACCGTGTTTCTTATGCGATCTTCGGAGCAGCAGCGGATGGAAGTGGGCCAATTGGTTACTTTCCTGTTATGCATGATTATGTGGGTGAGGGTGGAAGCTTGGATTGGCCCAGGGCGATAACTGCGAACCTTCCTCCTCAGGCAGGCCCTGGTGAGCAGTTTCAGGGATACGAGGCGATGGGCGCCATGCGGTTTGCCCCAATCATCTTGGCGCCCGGCGAGAGCACGGAGTATCTGCTCGTAATGGGCGTTGAGGAGTGCGCCTCTCTGGAGCGATTGGAGAGTTATCTCACCAGCGAGGCATTCGGGAAGGAGTTGAGCAGCACTCAACAGTACTGGGAAAGCAGGCTGAGTAGACTGCACATCAACACGGGCAACCGCGATTTCGACCTCTGGTTCAAATGGGTTACGCTTCAACCGATGTTGCGACGCATCTATGGATGCTCGTTTTTGCCGTACCATGACTACGGAAGGGGTGGCCGTGGATGGCGGGATCTTTGGCAGGATTGCCTTTCACTATTAATAATGGAGCCGGATGGCGTTCGCCAACTTATACACAACAACTTCGCCGGCGTACGTCTGGATGGGAGCAACGCTACGATTATCGGAGACGGCCCCGGTGAGTTCATCGCTGATCGCAATCACATTGCTCGGGTATGGATGGATCACGGCGCATGGCCATGGCTGACCACCAAACAGTACATCGACTACACGGGCGATTGTGGCTTTCTCTTTGAACAGCAGACGTACTTCAGAGACTCGCATACAAGGCGGTGCCGTGGAATTGATACGCAGTGGAATCCGCAATCGGACACTTTGCAGCTAACACGCGACGGCGAGCCGTATCAAGGTACGGTACTTGAGCATCTGTTGGTTCAGCATCTCACCGCCTTCTTTAATGTTGGGGAAAATAACAACATACTTCTGGAGGGGGCTGATTGGAATGATGGCCTGGATATGGCTACCAATCGAGGCGAAAGCGTCGCCTTCACTTCACTTTATGGGCACAATCTTGTGGAGATGAGCGAAGTTCTGGAGGAGATTCATGGAAGTCAGCAGATGCACAGCACGATGTTGGGTGACGAATGCGTCGCTCTTCTGGACACATTGGGCGGTAAGATCGACTACGATTCGGTAGACGCCAAGAAGGAACTGCTGGACCGGTATATCGAATCCACGGCATTCGCAATAGGTGGAGGAAAGAGAGAGGTGCCCCTCCTTGCTATAGCGGAAGACCTGCGCCGAAAGGGACTGTGGATACTGGAGCATGTTCGCAACCACGAGTGGATTCAAGGTAGTGAGGGGTACGCTTGGTTCAATGGCTACTACGACGATGACGGAAAGCCATTCGAAGGCGATACGCCTAGCGGTGTTCGCATGACTCTGGCGGGGCAGGTATTCGCCATAATGAGTGGTGCGGCGACCTCCGAGCAACTTGGTGAGATCGTCAGAAGCGTCAACCGCTACTTATGGGATGAGAGCGTTGGAGGGTGCCGCCTGAATACAGACTTCGGGGACATCCCCAGCAACATGGGCCGCTGCTATGGCTTTGCCTATGGTCACAAGGAGAACGGGGCAATGTTCTGCCACATGGCCGTCATGTACGCCTATGCACTATTCTCACGCGGATTACATTGCGAGGGACGCCGTGTTCTTGATGCTATATACGGACAGTGTATGGATTTCCCAACGAGTAGGATGTACCCAGGTATTCCAGAGTACTTCGATGCTCGCGGGCGTGGTATGTATCCCTATTTGACAGGCTCGGCGAGTTGGTTCTTGCTTGTTATGCTTACACAAGTATTTGGCGTTCGCGGCAGCATGGGAGACTTGGTAGTTGCACCAAGGATCTCTGCCAAAGACTTCAACGAGAACGGGGAGGCTTCAATAGAAACCTACTTCGCTGAAAGGCGGATTCGAGTTAGGTACTGCAAGACAAACGGTTCTTCTGGCGACGCTTGCTCTGTTCGACGAATAACGAGATCCGGTAGTGAAATTCCCTGGCGGGAGCGATCTGGCGCGGCATACGTGCCGCGCGATGTAATCACCGCGTTTGCTCCACAAGACGTACACGAATTGTGCGTGGAGTTGGCCTAGTGTGTATTCACCGTGTGAAAAGAGGTTGAATCATGGTTTCAATTGCTGGCAGACAGGTGTGGGTTGTTGCTTGCGCACTCGTGCTAAGCGCAAGTGGACAGACTTTGTCGGAAAACAGCCAACCTTCGGCAAGTAAGCAGGGAATGTCAGCCAAAGAGGTGGCGGCCAACATCATGGCAGGCAAATGGGTGGGACATGCCATCAGTTACTCGGGATACCGAGAGGGGCAGAGCCCTGAGCTGGGCTTACACCCTTCAAAGGCTGACATTCTGGAGGACCTGAGAATCCTGGAAAAGCATTGGAGTCTAATCCGTGTCTACGGATCTGATACATATGCCGAGAATATCCTTGAAGTTATCCGCATTCACAACATCGGACTCAAAGTGATGCTCGGCGTCTGGCTGGCAAAAGAGCCTGGGTACGAGCAGTTCAATTCGCAGCAGGTTCGAGAATGCATCCGGTTGGCAAATAAGTATTCCGATATCGTTTTTGCTGTGAATGTTGGAAACGAAGTCCTCATACACTGGACGGCTCACCCCGTACCCGAGGATCGTGTGATTGGTTATATCAGACAGGTTAAAGCCCATGTGCCGATGCCCGTGACTTTGGCAGACAACTATGCTTGGTGGGTGTCTGACGGAAGCAAGGTTGCTGCCGAGGTTGATTTCCTTACGGTGCACAGCTATCCGGTTTGGGAACGCATGGGGATTGATCGAGGACTAGCGTACACGATTGAGAACTACGAGGCCGTAAGGAAAGCCTGCCCCGGCAAGCCCATCGTAATCGGCGAAGCTGGCTGGCCCTCGTACTCTGAGGGCAATCTTCATGTTCCCAGGACCGGAACAGAGGAAAATCAAAAGCGATACTACAGCAATGTGACTCGCTGGGCGAAGGAAAACGGCATTACCGTGTTCTTCTTTAGTGCCTTTGATGAGCCTTGGAAGGGGACAGGAACGGAAGGGCATTGGGGTTTTTTCTCCGCACAAAGAAAGGCGAAACTTGTCGTTCACGGTCTCTTTCCGGACTTAAGAACTGACGCGGCTACGTCACCCAGTTATGTGGATTCGCAAAGCGGGGCCGATGAATTGAACATGGAGGCTGCTTTTGATGAGAGGGCGGTGGCTCGCATGGGGTCGGGCTCGGTCAACTTCCACGGGACGGGTGTGTCCGCCGATCGCGCAGGCGTTTCAGAAGGTCTGCTAGGGAAAAAAAGCGCACTTCGAGTGCCTTTTAATGGACGCGACTGGGGCGGTGTTTACTTCTTCTTTGAACCCCACGATGCAAGTTATGCGACTGGGCTTTCGCTACTCGTCAAAGCGTCTGCGTCAATCGAGTCTTTGGAATTGAAGGTCGAGGGCCCATCGGGAAACTCTCAGACAGTTAACTTATTCGAATTCAAAAGCATTCAGTTGCCTGATGGTTGGCGAAGATTCAAAGTTCCTTATTCGATGTTTTCAAAGATCGACTTTTCTCGCCTGTCAGTGATAGGCTTGTGGAATCCACAAGACTCCTCTGGAACGTATGTTGCCGGAGATGTGCTTGTTAGCAGTGTCAACTTCGAATAGTCCTGTCCGCAGCAGAGATGATGAGTTTGGCTTCGCCCGCGGGTTGCCTCCAAGTCTCCATCTTCGCAGTTCAGGCCGCCCCGAAACGGCATGGTGGATCGACCTCAATAGTCTCTGCGTTTCAGGGGGCGCTTGATTCGCTTTCGTTGCGGCGTACTATCAAGTATGGGAGTCTGGGGAGCGTTGGAGCCAATGTCCTGTAATTGCTCGTGCTGGTTGTGCTCAGTTGGCACTGCAACTGCTGTTGGGGGCGGCATTACGCTCGGTGAGCGGCGCGGACCGCGCGGACGGGAGCCAGCAGTGCAGGGCATTCTTCGATTGTCGTGTTTACCATCCTCAACGCCGCGGTAACTGCCGTCTCGTCCTCCAGCTGCGATGTGCTAAGTGTTGTTAAAATAGGGCAAGTATTGCGAATTTAGGGTTCAGGTATTGTGTCCAAACTGTGCCTTGGACGTTGCGGATGGCTGACTTGCTTTGTTTTGGAAGCCTGTGTTCGATGGCCGCTCACGCTGATTCCTTGCCCTGGAATCGTTGGTGTAACATCTTGTGAATTAGTGAGTTATGGTTCACTAGGTGGATGTCATGTTTAGTTTCAGATTATTCTCGAAGAGGCTTGATTTGCTGGCCCCTCAGCCGTTAGTATGTTTCTTGTAACAGTAATTGCAACAGTTACGCGAACTAGTGCAGCCCAATGGGAGACTTGATCTATGTCGTCTGTTCGAACCATTGCTGAAGAAGCTGGTGTCTCGATCACAACTGTATCCCGCGCCCTTAACAATGACGTCACTGTCAGTCGCAAGACGCGAGAGCTTGTATTGGCTATTGCCAATCGCAAGGGATATGTTGCTCGGCAGGGACGGAGAATCACCACTAACATCGGCTTTGCATTCACCCTAGGACAAACGTTGGCCACAGTCTTCGATTCGGCGCTTCTTGAAGGGATCTGCCGTGGCGTTGATGAGTGTGGTTTTGACGTAACCGTCCTGAATCTGCAGCGAGACAAGAAGCCGAACGAGACTTACACCCAATTCTTCATGCGCAAAGGTGTTCGCGGAGTTGTCCTGCGTACGACGCATGAGTCACGGCGTGTTTGTGACGCGATTGCCGAAGAGGGTTTTCCCATGGTAGTCGTGAGTGAGCGGTTTGAGTCAGAGAACATCAATTACATCGATTGTGACTCCAAGACTGATAGCAGACGGGCAGTGGAATATCTTCTTGAGCTGGGGCACCGGCGCATTGCTTTTGCCATGAACACTGTTCCTGACTGCGACCATATGGACCGCTTTGAGGGCTACAAACAAGCTCATGCCACGTTCGGGCTTTCCGTTTCTGAAGAGATTGTCTTCCGTCATCAGGCGTCGCTCGTTGGTGGTGCCACAGTTATGAAGCTGGCCATGGCCATGTCCGATCGTCCGACTGCCATTTATCTGGCAGACCCCTTGCTGGCAGTTGGAGCAATAAACAAGGCTCATCAGATGGGTGTGGCTATTCCCGATCAGATGTCCATTATCGGATTCGATGACGCGGAAGTGCGTTACGCTGTCTATCCGACGATGACAGCCGTTTGCCAGAACACCTCATACATTGGGTTTGAGGCTGCATCAAGATTGACGCTTATGCTTGCCAGCGGCGAGCGGGCTGGATTTCAGAAGACGATTCCGAGCTTCTTCGAGGTGCATCAATCAACCGGTGCGCCAAACGCCACAAGTGGTTCTTGAGGGTTCCTGGGGCAGAGCTGAATAGATAGTGCACAGAGGCGAGATGACAAGGATGCATTTGCAGGAGACAGAACAGGTGAAAACACAGAAGAATCGGAACGGCGAACGCAAGGGTGCGTTTACTCTGGTTGAGCTTCTGGTTGTTGTATCGATAATCGCACTCCTCATCTCCATTCTGCTGCCGTCGTTGAGACGAGCCCGGGATGGCGCGAAGATGACCAAGTGCCTGGCGCATATGCGCGGTATGGGGCAGGCCGCTGTTGTTTTTGCCAGTGACCACAACGATCGCTTCCAGTTGACGGCCACCGAAGCAGGGGCCAACTACGTCGATCCTGGAAAGAGCGTATATGCCTACGGTGGCGCGAAGGAGATACTTGCTTGGCCCGTGGCTATCGCTCAGGGTTCCGGTATCTCTATGGGCAATAACTGGGATTGGGGCGTTCGAGCAACCACGGCAGAAGCCGCTCTGGTCAAAGAAAAGCGCATGAATCGGAATCTTGAACTTGTGGTTTGTCCGGCAGACAAGGTTCGCATAGCTTCGCCTTTTTATCCGAGAGAGACCAGCCTGCAAGGCACAGGAGATCCCGATGATCCTGTGGCCGCTGGAGGCAAAGTTGCCTATTGGGGGTTACTCAGTTACGGCATAAACGAGGATATCACCGGTACAGAGGTGGGGGGGAACAGCGCACCGGGTTGTTGGCGATCAGTGACCGGTCCCACAGGTCAAGTGGAGTGTATGGGGGAGTTTGGATATAACCCTAGAAGCGCTTGTGGCCAATTCGCCGACTATGGACGTCGTTTGCGGGGTCGCCTCGACAAAGTCGAGCGTCCGGGTGACGTTGGGTTGATATTCGAGACTGGTCCGGACGAGCGTGGAGGTACCGAGGACTGGCTGGCCAATCTGGTCATGAGCGGAACACCTACGCATACCCTTCAGAGCTTTGCTGGTCCGTATCTTAGTAACTTTCAGCGCGCTCAGTCCCAGCGCATGCCCCGCAAGCGGCACATGGATCGCAAACTTAATGTACTTTACGCCGACACCCACGGTGGTTCGATCAGACCAGTGGCGTTTGATCCTGAAACCGACCTTCCGACACGATACGCACCTCGCGTTCGTGTTTCTCCTTATCTACCCGACGGGTATGACGGTGAGGAGTAGTGTAAAAAGTAAACAGCGATGAGAGAGGGCGTGAAACGGCAAGAGCCGGAAGTTGTGTGTGCTCCGGTTGCAATAGACAAGTGCGGTAAACTAACAATGGAATGCGAGAAGCTTTCTCTCAAAGGAGGATGGAAGATGCGAAGGACAACCCTCGTTGCGATGGCCGCAGTGCTGATTGCGATTCTGCCGCTTTCGGCTCAAGCGGACATCGTCTTGCAGGAAGATTTCAATACGGTTACCGAATCCGGTGGCGGTGAGTTTTTCGTTGGTTCTGGAGAACTCGTGATTGATGACTGGGATTCCGGAATATCCAATGAGAGCGCCTTCGCGGGAACTACAGTGAGAGCCTATGCCCATGTGGCCGCAGGTGGTGCGGCGGCTGCAGGTGTTGACGCGAGTGGCGCCGGTACGATAGCAGTTTCTGATGTTAGCTTTAATCCTCTTCACCTCTCCTTTGAGAACATCTCCGGCAATCCGGGGGGCGGCGTATTCATGGATGCCGCGAGTGGCGACGAAAGCTACATGGAGAACTGGGATAACAACATCGAAGGCGAAGCAGCCTTTGGTGGAGTCAGTGGCGGAGCGGTTCTCACTGGAACCATGTCGGCGCAGGCGTTGCAGGGAGCCGGCTATGCGGAACTCGATGTCAATGGTGTTAATGTCGGAGGTGGCATGTGGTGGGCCGGGATGATGTTTGCCGCGCCGGCTTTGGAGGGTGCCGTTGTACTGGAGAATCCTGGTTTTGATGATGACGGTGCTCTGCCTCCGTGGACTCCTTGGGGGAATGCGCTATCTGAGCTTGGCGCCAATGGTAGTGCCGACTTCACACCGCTTTCCGGTGCGCGAGCACTCAAAATGTATGGTACCTTCACCGGTTCGTATGATACCTCAGGCGTTTGGCAGGAACTTCCCGCAGAGCCCGGTCAGACGTGGCAGCTCGATTGCTTTGTCCAACATGTACTCGGCGACGACCTCGCTACGACGCAGAACTTTGTTGAGATGAAGATAGAGTTCCGTGATGCCTCTTCGGCTATTGTCGGAACGAATGGCGTTGTGATTCTTGATGCCCTCTCGCCGACGAGCGTTTGGATCGATGCTCCGGCAGTGCAGGCGACGGCTCCGGCAGGCACCGCGGTGGCGCGAGCTCTGCTAGTCTTCCATCAGCCGGCCATTGGTCTGTATGAAGGAGGAGCCGGCATAATTGACAATGTCAGCTTCGAGGTTGTTGCCGGTCCGCCCCAGAGTGCAGTGGATCTCAGCGTCATTAGTCTCACTGCCAATATCCAGGGTGTTGTCGATGCTGCTGGTGAAACTTTGGGTGACTACCAGCTGCGCATCGAAGACTCCGACGGCGATCGCTTGGTTTTCTCCGGTACTGCCGATGGTACTTGGCAAAGTGTCGGCGGACCGCTATCCACGGCGACTGAAGTCAACAGTAATGGAGTGCCGGCCACCGGTGTCTTTAACACCGATTCACAGAACTACACCGTTGTCGTTACGTTCGACAATGACACCGCGGTTACCTGGGGTACCGGCGGAACGCTCAATATCGATGAGATCATCCTTAGCGGCAGTGAACCTCTGGATAGTCAATGGTACGCCGGTTTGTTCTGGAACGATCTGGGATTGCCTTCAACTGATCTTGACAAGACGCTGTTGACTGCTGATGTGAAGGGCGATGTTCCCGGCGGCGAGTACGTCCTCCGCGTCGAGGGAATCGTCTTCAACAGCAACGGAATAGAAGAGAGCTTCGATGATATGACCGGCCTCGGCGAACAGGTCATCCTTAACCTGGATATGACCACCGCCGGCGTTTACTCCGGTTGGTCGAACAATTGGGATACTGGGATCGTGGGCGAGGCTGCCTTTGGTGGAATACCGGCAGGTAGCGTTCTGTGCACTGAAGTGGATTGCCCTGGCCTTGCTGATGTAGGTATTACTGCAAAGGCTATTGCTTCTGGTGGAAATCCAGGTGCATATGCACAAATCAAATGCACTGGTTTGTGGAATATCGCTCCGGGCGGCGATTGGTACGGCGGCCTTATTTGGTTGGACCAGTCTTTGGCTTCCACCGATCTTAGCCAGGTCACTCTGACCGCAGACGTGAAGGGTTACGCGGATATCCTCTTTGGTGAGATACTGGGTTCGATCGAGTTGCGCATCGAGGATGACCAAGGTGATCGTTTGTACGTTCGCACAACAGCAACAACAGGTTGGCAGACGATCGGCGGCACGCTCGACACCTTCACTGAAGCTGGTCGCGCAGGCGGCGGCGGAGATGGAACCTTCAATCTCGATTCACTCAATTACACCGTAGTGATTGCATTTGATGAGCCTTATGCCACTTGGGTATGGGGTGGCGCCATCCAGGTTGACAACGTGTACCTAACGCCTGCCGATGTTGCTGTTGAACTTGGCAGTATCAGCTTCACAGGTGTTGCCGATGGCAACTTCCAGACTGTTGGTGGTCTTCTGTCAGAAGGCGATTCGACCTTTGCTGCAGACCTCGACGAGGACTTCGAGAACGCCGCTGGTGATAGCTTGGCTTTCTGGCCGGGCAACTGGGGTGCCGAGGACTTTGACAGTGGCCTGGAGGGTGAAGCTTACTTTGCGGGCACCTGGAATGCTGGCACGCTGGGTGCGGCAACTGCCAGAACATGTCTGGATTGCGGATACAACGGAACGGCTGGAGTTCAGATGATTGTTGAAAACCCAACAGGAGCGCGTTGGACTGGTGGCTGGTGGGCCGGCCTTGCCTGGAACAACCAACAGTTGGAGATAACTGACCTCAGCCAGATCATTATGACCGCTCGCATCAAGGCTGAACCGACAGTAGGTACGGACTACGGGACCGTAGCTTTTAAGTTGGAAGACCCTAATCTGGATGCGATGCAGTTCCTGGTAGTGGCCGACGGTACTTGGCAGAATGCTGGTGGTCCGCTTTCGACTGCGACGATGGTGGCCAGTGGTGATACGTCACAGGGCAGTGATGGCGTATTCGATATGAACGCTCCGTGGTACAAGGTCGTGATCTCCACCTGGGGACCAACGGACAACGGCACGCCCGGTGTTGATCCTGACTGGACCTCCAGCCATGTTTTCACTGTGGATGACCTTTTCCTTACCAAGCCCGGGCGGAGCATTGAGGATGCGGAATCGTATACTGTGACACTCGCATTCGAGAATGAGCTCGACAGCTGGGGTACTGCCGGGACTCTGACGTTGGACAACCTCCTGTTTGCATCGCTTGCGTCTTCCTGCGACGGTGACGAGGATTTGGATTTGGCGGATTTTGCCAACTTCCAACGTTGCTTCGGCGGAGACGGGACAGGTGACTGTAGCTGTGCAGATGTTGACGGCGACGGCGACGTTGATCTTGCAGACTATGACGTGTTTGCGATTTCATTCGCCGGGCCCTTCTAGCGTGGAGTATCTGAATGGAGAAACCAGTTGGGCGAAGTCATAAAAGGCTTCGCCCAACTGGAAAACCATTGCAGCTGGGGAGTGTTATCTTAGCTGCAACAGGAAAGAAAACGAAGTAGAGAAACCCACTTTTCCAGCACCGGCGATCGCCAGACAGGTCTATCAAGACCGTCTGTGCGTTGCCCGGCCTGGGTGCCCTGACGGGGCGTTTGGGTTTCATGGCGGATGAGGCTGGGCGGATTTCTGTCTATAGCGGACAGAGCGAAACCCCCTGGTCCGCATGTAGCGTTCAAGTATTAACCGACGGTTGGGAGAGCTGAGAGGGTGGAGGTGCTGCAGAGTCTGTCTGCGTGCACGATTGATCGTGGTGTCCTGTTCTTGACCGATGGTTTGGATCCGGACTAAGGAAGCTCTCTTCAATTGGAGGTAGGAATGATGTTATCTCTTGGTCGAGTTCTGACTGTGGCGGTTGTCGCGGTTGTGATCAGCTTGGCGGCTCCCGTTAAGGCCGATGTGTCGTTTGTGGTGGATCCGGGTTATGACTGGGTCGGCTATATGAATTGGTTTGATGCGGATACTGCTGCGTACGCCGGCGGAAGTTCTTGGGGAATAGACGCTTTGCCTGCAGTGTTTTCTGGTAACACGTTGGAGTTGAGTCCTAACACGAATGTTTGGGAGCCCGGGAACAGTTATTGGGTAAAACCAGACGGAACGGCCGCAAAAAGCATGGAGGCCAATCTGTATATTGAGGATACCAGCCTGATCGGTCAGACTGTGGAGTTTTCCGGCCATGTTGTGGACAACACTTTCGCTGCTGGTTACGACTGCCAGGCATTCATCAAGGTATTGGATCCGGCTCAAGGTTGGGCTGTCACAGCGTCGCAATTCGTTCAGCTGACTCCGGGCGCGGATTTCGACTTGTCACTCGCGATCGACAATACGCCGGGTTTGATTCCCCAGTTTGGCTTCGTGACTACGGGCCTCTGTGCAGATCCTGCGACCGTGGCCGCTCTCGGTTCGTGTGTGATTGCTACGGTTCCAGAACCCGCCACTCTCGGACTTCTAGCTGTCGGCGCCTTCGCTCTGATTCGGCGTCGTTAGAGTAGGTAGCCACTCTGCACCTTGAGTTGTCCCAATCATTTCGCGTTTGCGCGGATGATACGGGGCTGTATAGCCGATTTGCGAGACTAATGAGGGCTGACCTTTGGGTTAGCCCTCATTTATAGATGGACTCTTAACAAGGCAAGGCCGCTGTTGAAACAGTTGCATGGTATTCGAATGGGGGGGCGATTGCGGGTTCTCCATTGGCTGAATGAAACAGTTGCATTTGGAAAAAGCCGATTTCTCTCTTGAAGTTATCGGTGGAATAGCTGTAAACTGCATTGTCGAGGAGAGAGGCTGCTGGGGGCTGGTTACGTTAGAACTGCGAGTATCTTCATTCGTGATCAGGTAAGTTTCTGTTGGAAGTACATGTTGCCCGATGATGGCTGCTGGTTGTTTGTGGCAGAAGCGGAGGGCTTTGGATGGCTCTTTCTCGTAGGAGGTTGGAAATGTTTGCTGGACGCATCAGGATAAACACAATTGCGTGCTTGGCGGCTGTTGCTTGCTTTGCATTATCATCGTCTGCATGGGCTACAGTTAATCTTAATCCCGGATTCGAGTTGGGAGCCGGTGGGGATGCGGATAACTGGAATGAGCTGTACTTCGGCGGTGGCAGCGGTACGACTGCGGAGCGCGTCGACGTCGAACCGGCGTCTGGGGATTGGCACATGATGCTGCACTTGGCTGGAACCGATCCGTCAGGTTCGCATTCTGAAGCTCAAAACCAGAGTCCGCTGTTTTCAGTTACCCCGGGAGATCTCTACGATTTTAGTTTTGAGGCCAAGCGAGTAGGCCCTCTTGGTGTAAGCGTTGTTGCGTTTTACCAAGTTCAGTGGCTTGATAGCGACGGGAGTGCCGGTGGTGGAGTTAAGGGATCAACTCCGTTGACAATGTTCAGTGGCAGTCTAAGCGAGAGCTACCAGACCTTCGGTTTTACTGGCTTAGCCGCTGCCGCCGACTCTGATGCAGCACTCATCAAGGTCTATCTTGATGGGGGTGCGGTTGAGGGTGCATCTGCGACGGTATACGTTGACGATGTTGCGCTGACCCCAGAGCCTGCGAGCTTGGCGATCATGATTATTGGTGCTGCGATGTTGCGGCGCCGCAGTTTGAGAGGCTAGAGCAGGGTTCATTCATGTGCTGCGTCCGGACTCTTGTTCCTTCCGGTGAAGTTTCCATTGTTCGACGTCGCGCTTGTTGGATCAACGCTCTACGCGTTGCAGGAATTCGATTAGCGTTTCTTCCTTCTTGATTCACTGAATCAATATGAGCAGAGGGCTTGCACTGCTTTGCGGTGCAAGCCCTTGTTTTGCTTGCCAAGGTGTGGTGCCGAAGGAGTGAGCGCATTCTGAGTGTCGAGGTAATGGAGCTCTTCGCGTTGGCGCGGTAAGCGTTGACCGTTGTGAATGTTGACGAACGACTTGGTGCGTGCGGTCCGAAGGTGGAGCAAGCTCTGTTCAACTGGAGCGTTTGGTACGCGGTTCTCTCTGGTAGTTTCTCGGTGTTTGACGTTAGGCTTGGACGTGCAAGGTTATGACCTATGTGCGGGTTGCATGTGAACGGGACCCGTTAGCTGAAACTCATGAATCCGGGGACGAGAACATTTTCCGTGACTCGATTCGTTGCAGACGGCGATTATGCCCGCGACTGCAAGCCGCGTTCGGACAGAGTGCCCGGAATAAGGTTATCCAGGATCAAACCGATGATGGCCGCTACTGCCATACCGGTCGTTCCGATGGCGACGATGACACTTTGTGCTCCCTCGGGCAAGGCCGCGAGCAGACCTTCGACTGTTGGCTTGTAGAGGGCAAGGGTCTCTCCAGGCGCGATCGTTGAGGCATCGGTCACGCAGGTGAAGTATGCGGGGATGCTTAGACCCATGAATAGGCTGAACCCTGCGATGAAGAGGTTTCTGTCGGACGTCAGATCAGCCTTGGCCAGTTGCTGAATGCCTACTGCGCTGATCAGGCCAAACAAGGCACAGTACAGGCCACCGATGACGGGAGCTGGTATTGCAGCAGCGACGGCTCCGAATTTCCCCATAAGGCCGACGAGAATGAGAATGAGGGCACCGATCTGCACGACGTACCTGCTGCCTACTTTGGTTAGGCCAATTAAGCCGATATTCTCCGAGTAGGAGGTTGTGGAGAAGCCACCGAAGAGGCCCGCGATGGCGCAGCCTATGCCCTCGCACCCGATTCCTCGAGAAATCTGTTTGGATGTAGGATCGCCCGCGCCAGCCATGTTGGAGCACGCGTGATAATCCCCAAAGGACTCTATCATTGAGGCCAGGTAAGCCGCGAGAACTACAACGATGAATGCCGGTTCGAACTTAGGTATGCCCCAAGGAAGCCACACTTCCGCTGGATTAACGCGGAGCCAGGCCGTATGAGTTACTGCGTCAAAACCCATGTATGAGGGGTGGTCCGCATCGAAAACCCCTGTGGCGGAGAGTAGCGCGCACGCTCCACACACGATAACGATGGCAAGAACCAATGGGAACATACGAAAGATCCTGTTATTGCGCGACAAGAAGAAGGAGAATAGAATAATCAGGACAACGGTCGCGCCGGAGACCGGCCAATGTGTTCCGGCTTTTGGGGCTCCGTGTTGGAATAGTGATAGTCCAATGAGAATGATGACCGGTCCGATGACAACGGGGGACAGCTTTCGCCGTACCCATCCCATCAATCCTGAAAAACCAATAGCCGTTTCAAACAGTGCCCCAGCTATCATGGCTCCGGCTATGTATTGCATTATCGCGGTTCCGTTATCTCCTCGTGCAGTGCAAGCACCCACAATTCCGAAAAACGCGGTGATGAAACTGAAGGATGTGCCTTGCACAATGGGCAATCTTGATCCGAATGTTGTTTGGAGCAGCGTGGCCAGACCGTTGCAAAGCATAACTGACGAGATGAGGATGGCGGCGTTGTTTGATTGGTTTAATGCTTGTTGTGCTTGGACACTGGCCTCTGCGGCCAAGTCGACCGGCCAGATTGCTGGTGCGAACAGCAGGGGGACGGCCACGGTTGACCCGAACATCGTGAGGACGTGCTGGGCACCTAGGACAACAGCTCTGAAAGCAGGAGGTCGATCGTTGAGACCGTAGATTATTGGCGACTGCCCTGCGGAATGATGTTCCATTTGGCCTCTCCTGACTCGGCGTGTGAATGTGAATGGGCTTGCCGCCGGCCCGCTGGGTTCATGGCCAATATGATAGGCTGTGGGCAACGCCGCTCAAGACAAAGTTGCGTTGTTCGCCATCGGAGGGGCCAACGGGGGAAAAAAGAGCTGTATGTGATTTCTTTTTTGCGATTCCCTTATCGTGGTTCACAGCATTAGGTTAGGGTGATTCGCTGTCCACGTAGACGGTTGAGGTAGCATTCGAGCCGTTGACGATTCGGCTCAGCTCCGGCATATCTGGGTGACCAGCCGCGGGTAGACGGGCGATTGGGCGCTGTCTTCGCTCGCGATGCTGTGTGTAAGGAGTGCGCGATGGCTTTTGCATCCGGATCGGTGACCTTTCGACGTTATCGCTTGATCAATAGCAAGTTCGAGTCGGTCGATGACACGCTGATTGCTGCGTTGTCTGCAAGTGCGTTTGGACGTTACTCGTGCCATTCGGAAGAGGCAGTAGAGATGGGGTGGATCACGCCACTTCACCTCTTTGATACAGGGTTTGCTGGAGAGAAAGTTGCGGTTGGCCGCTTCGCTCATTTTGCGATGCGCGTTGATAAGAACTCAGTTCCTGGAAGTATACTGAGAAGCTACATTCAAATCGAGCAGGCGGCTGCGTTGGAGGCTTCGGGGCGTGATTTCTTGTCGAAAGCGGATAAGCGGCAAGCCAAGGAAGCGGCGACGGCTAGGGCGGAAAAGGAGTCGCGTTCAGGTGCGTATAGGCGAATTGCCGAATATCCGGTTCTTTGGGATTTGGAGCGCGGCGTTCTCTTTTTCGGCAATAGCAGTGCGTCAGCCAATGAGCGTATGCAGCGATTGTTCATTGATAGTTTCGATGTTCTTATGGAACCGATGGACGCTCATCACCAAGCGTATCGAATGGCAGAGAAGATTAGCAGAAAACGGAATCTTGAGGACGCGGAGCCTGCTCACTTGATCCCCTCTCCAGGTGATGTTGCAGAGGAGACTGATGGTGTCGATCCGGATAGCCGCGGCTACTTGGGACGCGAGTTTCTCAGTTGGCTTTGGTATCGCATAGAAGGATCTGAGGGGATCCTGGCTATGAATGATGGGAGGGAGATCGGTGCAGTTGTATCCAGGTTGCTCGATCTCAAGTGTGACTTTGGGTTGAGCGGTTCAAGCGTTGTTCGCGAGGACGCGCCGGCTGTTGTTCCCGAGGCGACTGCTGCTATCTCTTCAGGTAAGCAGCCACGTAAGATGGGGCTTCTGCTGGGCGGGAGCATGGGGGAGTGGTCATGTGTACTTGACGCACAAAGCTTGAGTGTTAGTGGTTTGAAACTTCCAGAGTCAGAGGAGAAGGACCCAACCCTTCGACAGGAGGAGAGGTTCGAGGCAATAGCGGAGTTGTGTGGCGTTCTCGATGATCTTTATTGCGGTTTTATCAAAGAGAGACTATCCACAGATTGGCCGCGGCGGCTTCAAGAAATGTCGCGATGGGCTCAGCAGGCACGCCAAAGGTTCAAAGTGTCGGAACCACGCTTGGCGTCAACAGCGTAGGTCGTGAGTAACTGAGGTGATACCAGTCGACAAGCGAGTGGATCAGGCCGCTATCCGGGGAGCAGAGCTTCGACTCTATCCTTGTCTAGAACCTTCAGTATTTCTATGAGTTGGTGGTTATTGAGAATGCCGTATCGGACCATGACGATTCCGATGAGCATTCTTGGAAAACCTCTTTCGGCGAGATCTTTCTGTATTTCCACAGCGCGGTGAACATCGTCCTCGCTGCAATAGCCCATCTCCACTGCGTATTCGCCGAAACGTTTCATTCCGGTCATCATCTGCCCCCTGTACAGATCAGGCAGCATTCTTTCGTCCACACGCTTGCCCGTGGTTCGATAGATTCATCTGCCAATACCTTATGATTGGATATCGGCGGCTCCACGGCTAATCTTGCAGGAGATTGGCGAAAACGAAAACGCTTCCTGCTTAGGGGGGCAGAGAAGGGCCGATAATCGCCCCATAGGTTTGGCTGAGCAGGCGAGCAGAGGGAACAAGTGGACGGTTATTGCTCAATGCCACCCCGGCTACGCAGGAATTCCGCCAAATGCGCATGTTTGGCCTCTTGGGCGTAGTGGCTCGCGGTGAACCCTGCCTCATCCCTTGCATTGGCGTCGACACCTCTGTCTAGAAGCATCTCCGCCACTTTGGCAAACGTGCCATCCGCGTCGATTCCGCGGTCCTCCTGCGGGTGGCTGGCCAGAATGTGCAGTGCTGTCATCCCATTTGCGTTGACTGATTCGACCTTGGCGCCTTCCGCGAGCAGCAGGACGATGGCTTCTATCCTGAGGCGTCTAACTGCGGCATGGAGAACAGTCTCTCCAGCAGCATCGGCGGCATTGATGTCGGCCTTGTGGGCAAGCAACTGTTTGATTGTTTCAATGTTGTTTGCAGCAGCGGCATAATGAAGCGGCGTGCGCTTATTGTTGTCTTGGGCTGCGACATTGGCTTTTGCCAGGAGCAGCATTTCCGTCAGCACGGGGTGCCCGCGATGAGCGGCCAGATGCAATGGTGTAACGGATTCGTTGTTGATTGCATTCACGTCTGCTCCGGCGTTGATTAGGGCGGTGGCAAGAGTCTTGCGTGCATGGACTGCTTTGCCGTCATTGAGCCCTTCATAGGCGGCAATGTGCAATGCCGTGTCTCCCCTCTTGTTGTGCGAGTTGACAACAGCCCCGTGTGTCAGAAGTATTGTCACGACCTCTTCATTCAACTTCTTGGCTGCCAAGTGCAGAGGCGTGTCTCCATTCTTGTCGATAGCAGCGGCATCGGCGCCCGCCTCAAGCAGGACGCGTACTGCCTCAGTAGACCTTCCTTGGGCAGCAGCATGAAGAGGAGTCTGCTCGCTCCGATCTGTCTTGCTCACCAGCTGCGGAGATTCTGCGAGCATCTGTCTTAGGAGATCGAGTTTGCCTGCTTGCGCAACTATGTGGACATCGTCGTTTCTGTCAGCCGCTGATGCCCAGGGGATGCAAAGCAAGAGAGCCGTCATCGGAACGAGTACTTTTGCCTTATTCATTGTGAATCTCTCTATTCTTTTCTTTCCCGCCCAGCTCCAACTCTCGGCGGGCTTGCGAAGTCAATCATGGTCCAGGCCAAGCGAGTTTCCGGCTAGTTGTCAGGTCCGGAAGCCTCCAATGCCTCATGAAATCCATAGTAGTCGTTGGCATTGACAGTGCCGTCAACCATGAACTCGAAAGCATTGCCGCATGCGGTATATGCCGATGCTCCCAGGCAGCGTTGGAAGTCTGCAAAGTCTGCCAGATCAACATCACCGTCATTGTCATAGTCACCGTCCACGTACGATGCTACAACAGTGAAATCGCCGTCACTTGTGTCCCAGTCGCCGTATAATCCTCCGCCATAGTCCGGACGCACTCGCACACGATATTCGGTGCCCGTGGTAGACGGGAACCAGGTGGCGGACATCGCTCCGACCGCAGTGGGGTTAGCCACATCCACCCACGTTGTGTAGTCGTTGATCATCTGCAGGTCGTCCACCCATACGCGGTTGCTGCCAGCGCTTCCACTGCTATCCTTGGTGTATTCCCATTTCAGTTCTTGTGTACCGGTTAGGTCGGCGATGAAGTACTCCCAATCACCCTGGCCGGAGACATGGAGTTGACGGATACCGTCGATGTAGAAGTTGAAGTAGTCTCCTGAATCGCTGCTCACCTTATACCAGAAGCTTACTTGGGCACTATCTACAGTGCGTTTCAGCCATGACACATGGTTGTTCATCATCGATGTTTTTGTTGAAGCTGCCCTGGTACCGCCGTGTGCATCGGTACTGGTAATCTCCCAGGGGCGATCTCCGCCTGTAATGTAGTTTGTGCCCAGGCTGGTGCGTTCGAAAATGTCCTCAGTCATCTGGGTGTCGTACCCTTCGGTGTATTGCACCTGGAATTGCGAGGCAGGATCGCCTGTCCAAATGACTTCAGCCGGCATATTCGTGGTGAATTGTTCACCTCCGTTGGGCGAGATCAGGCTTACCGGAGGAACCAGCTGGACATCGACTCGGGTCGCGTCGCCGGAGCCAACGACAATGTCGTTTACTGTGACCGAGTCATACCCGGGGGCGCTGAAAACCAAATCGTACGTTCCCGGCAGCAGCATTCGGTGATAATCACCAACATCTGGGTCAGTGGTGACTTCCTTAATGTTGCCTGCTACCGTGACCGTTGCGGCTAACGGGATCCCGGTTCCTGCTTCGGTAACCACACCCCGTATTCCAATAAGACATGTCTCGATGTAAGCGAGTAACGAGTCGCGGTTGTAGCTCCAGTAGGTCGATATCGTCGAGGCCGCTGGTTGCTTGGTGACCCCCAGTTCCATGGTCACTTCGTTACAGTTGTGAAAAACGTAGTTCCAGTCCTGCATACCACCGTAGACAATGTACCAGTCAGCTCCATTGGTTATTCCATGATAGTAAGTGGAGCTGTTCCACATCGGTGGGTTGAGATATGTGTACGTCTCGCTCATATAGATGAACAGGTCTTCGTCAGGCGTATGACGCGAACCGGTAAGTTCGTTGTCATATGGGTAATTTGCCACGAGTTCGCCTCCGTGCAAGTTTGCTGAGGCGACAAATGAGTGCAGAGCCGTCCAAGCCATAATGTTGGCAGTCTCCGGTTGACGGCCTACCGAGGAGTTGGCTTCGCCAAAATCAGGAAAATCCCTGTTGAGATCGATTCCGGCCGCGTTGTATCTCGTACGATAGGTCTGGTCGTAGCCATCAGGATTCATGAGAGGTACGAGCCACAAATCAATATTGTTAACTACGTTAGTACACTGGGGATCTGTGCCGTAATTGTCAATTAAGTAGTCGGCCAACATCATCAACAGCTTGGTGCCCACAATCTCATCGCCGTGCATGGTTGATACGTACTTGAACTCGGGCTCATCTTCATCCACGCCAACGTTGTCGGAGATTTGCAGCGCCCACAGGTGGCGTCCCTCAACGCTCAGGCCGAGATCATGCCGTTTGCAGAGAGTTGGGTAGGTTGTTTCGTACGTGAGGAATGTTGGTCCTATATCATCGTAGTCGGTCCATGTATCGGCAATTGCTGCAGCAGCACCGCAGCAAAGTAGCAGAGAACAGACGATTGCTAGGCTAGATAGACGCATGTCTTTCCACTCCGGATGGTCAGGTAAAACAGATCGCCGACTCGTTTACACCTCAAAGTGATTTCCAGTGTGAATGCCGCCCAAAAAAGCGGAACAATCCACCGAAACCTGGCTGAAGTACGTTTAATCCAAACACAGGATACATGGCGACGAAAAGGAATGTTCACTACCAGGTGCTCGTCGACGACGAGCTTAACCCAATAGGGCCATTGCCCAATTCCAATGCATATCCAACGGCTCAATTATAGTTGGCTCAGGAGGCATATGCAATGAAATAGGGGCTTCCAAAGGTCCATCCTCTCTTCACCGTGCGGCGCGCAGGGCTGGATCGTGCGACATGGCCTGCACGCATTGTGGACACAATTCAGAGGTGTTCTCTTAGCCGGTGAACCATTGACGGGAACATGACTCAGCGCAATTGCGCAATGCTGTAGCAGGATTCGTGGGCAGGGTGGCGTCTGGCTCAACGACGCCCGCTACTTTGGCAAAGCGGTTTCCCGTAGTCTCGCTACTTATCCGGACCTTTCCAGCTATGACGTATACGGGCTTGTTCAGCCTGCGGCCAAGCTTGGCCACGTGTTCTACGACTTTGCCACAAAGGGACTGTTCGTCCAAGCAGCCCTCACCGGTGATGATGGCCTCTGCATCGGCGCATGCTTCTTCGAGCTTGACTGCTTCCATCACGGTGGGCGCTCCCTGGTACAGATGACCTCTAGCGAATGCCATTAGTCCCGCTCCAAGACCACCGGCGGCGCCGCAGCCTTTGATTTCCAATACTTTTATTCCCAATTCACGTTCGATCAATGTGCCGTATGCTCGCAAACCGGCGTCCAACGACTCCACTTCGGATGGAGTTGCTCCCTTCTGTGGTGCGTACGCTTTTGCCGCTCCGCAAGCTCCTACCATCTGGTTTCGGACGTCACAAAGAACTTTGATGCGTGCTCCATGCAGTTCCCTCATTGTGCCTGTGACGTCGAATGTACCGATGCTTCTCAGATCCCCGCCACCCAATGCCCGCTTGATTTCTGCTCCGTCTCGAGTCAGGAATCGCACGCCAAGCGCCTGGGCTGCACCGCAACCGCCGTCACAGGTGGCACTGCCTCCGATGGCCACAATGATTTCTTTCGCACCGTTGGCCAACGCATGTCTTATAAGCTCTCCTGTGCCGAAGGTTGATGCCTGCATAACATTGCGATCCGCTTCGGCGACTAGCAGGAGGCCTGAGGCCTCTGCCATTTCGATTACCGCCTTGCGTCCCTCTTCCCAAACCCCGTACCGTGCTGAGACTTGGTCGCCCAACGGGCCAGATACTGTGATGCTTCGAAACAGCCCCCCCATTGCAGTGACTATTGTGTCGAGTGTTCCCTCTCCGCCGTCGGCGAGAGGCACGCACCTTACATCTGCACCTGGAACGGCGTTTCGCAATCCCTCAGATATGGCCGCACAGGCTACGCTGGCCGTCATCGTGCCCTTGTAGCTATCAGTTGCTACCACGATTTTCATCTGCCATTCCTGCCTTTGCTGGCCTTACTGTGTAAACAGGCTCCGCGGCAAAACTCTGGCCGGGACCATTTTCTATGTACTCGTGCAGTGCAGACTGTAATGTTCCGATAACTGGCGTTCAATTGCTATTGCCCTTTTGACTGCTGTGCTCAGGGGCGTAAGGACTGGAGCGACACTTGCCGATTCTGTATGCAGGATTGTGCCGGTTTGCTCGCGTTCCTCTTCTGAGGGAGGGCAAAGGTTGAGCCCAACAATGAAGTGCATATCCAGACTATCCTTGCGGCGCGAGACCGACGACGCCGTGCACGACCTGTGTGTGGACCTGAAGTCCTTCAATGCAGATTTGGCGGTTGTTTTCGCCACACACCACTTCGGACCCGAGTATCCCGATCTCGTTGAGGGGATCTATAAGACCATTAACTGTCGCAACCTGCTGGGGTGCACGGCCGAGGGCGTGATTGGGCCCACTGCGGAGATAGAGAATCAACCGGCCATCGCTCTCTGGGCAGCTCGTCTTCCCGATGTGAGTATCTCTCCCTTCGTAATGGATCAGCATGACTTGGTCACTCTCGAAGAGCACGGAGGCCTCTGTGAAGTGGCTGGCGTCTGCTCCGATGATTGTCCCAGCTTCATCATACTGCCGGATCCGTTCTCTATAGACATTCAGGAATGCCTCGATGTGCTTGATTCGAGCTTCATTGCCTCAACGGTGGTCGGAGGAATGGCCAGTGGTGCCAGTGAGGCAGGGCAGAATAGACTTTTCCTTAACGACCAGACCTTTCGGCAGGGGCTTGTGGGCGTATCTCTAACCGGCAACCTTCGTGTAGACTCCATTGTTTCTCAAGGCTGCAGGCCTGTGGGGCGGCCGTATGTGATAACCTCAGTGCGTGAGAATCTAATCAACGAACTCGGCGGAAGGCCCGCTGTGTCTGTGTTGCAGGAGCTGTACTCGAGTGTTGACGAGCGCGACCAGGAATCGATGAGACGCGGATTGCATCTTGGTTACATCCCGGACGAAAACCAGGATGAATCCGGCCAGGGCACCTTCCTCGTTCGTAACATGTTGGGAATTACCGAGGACAAGGCGATTGCCATCGGCGCCTATTTCCGCCCGGGACAGACAGTTCAGTTTCACGTTCGTGATGCTCAAAGTGCTACGGACGAATTGAACGATCTTCTTACCAACTACAGTTCAAACTATCATGGGCAAGTGGCAGGGGCTCTTTTGTTCGATTGTAATGGACGTGGTAGATCGTTTTTCAACCAACGCGACCATGATATCCGAATCGTAAACCAACTGCTGCCGGATTGTCAGACCGCTGGCTTCTTTGCTCAAGGGGAAATCGGGCCAATCGGCGGCCATACATTTGTTCACGGCTTTACCGGTTCGTTGGCCTTCTTTTCCCAGCCCATGTGAGCAACGTTTGAGCATCGAGTTCGCAGTTTTGGCAATGAATCGTTGACCTGGGATATGCAAACGGCAATCGGCGAGACAGGAGTGTGAGTGATCATCTACACTTCTGTCCGAATCCCCCCTTTCCTTGTGACACACGCCTCGGCCATCCTGCCGTTGGTCAACTTCCACAACGGTTGTCAAGACTTCTTTTTCCATTCAGTTGCGCAGATGTATCAAACGCCTGTCAGATCCAAGCGAAATGTCACAACAATGGGGTTGAACTTTTTGCCCGGTTTCTGTATCAGATTATTTGGCTATCTGAGAGGGTTAGGATCGTGGCCATGGGCGGGAGTTGGATTTGCCTGCAAGTCTGACAGCTACAGGGCACATGCCGGGTGGACTGAATGACTGGTTGTGTCACGCTGAATGTGCGCATTACTAGGCCGTTTCTGAGGTGGTTTGGTATGGCGGGCCTGTTTGGAAGTATCGTAAGCAAGTTTCGTAATCTCGTCAGCGCACGGGACGAAGTCGTTTCGTTAGCTCACGGAGCGGATCGATCGGCTTTTGTCAGAGCACTTGGCAGGTCCGAAATCTCCGTCTTCGCCGGAATGGACTCCGATGGACTCGATCCCGACACGGTTACGGAGGGTGAGCTCATCGCAGAGCTAGAACGAGTTGCTCAGGAGATGGCAGAACTGGACTACATTGAACCCTTCGTTTATGTGCGCGATGGCCGACGCCACTTGCCCATCTTCAGTAGTGTGAAAGCTGCTGAGAAGTTCACCGGCGAGTTCTCTCGTCGTCGCAATAAGGTTTACCCATTTAAGTGTCTAGGTGTCGACGGTACTACGTTGTGTTCCCTTTTGTGTATGTGTGACGTGGTTGTCCTGAACGACTCGACGGATGGAGAGTATGTTCTCACAAGTGATGATGTGTCATTGCTGCGCCGGACTTGGGCAGTATCCACACCTTTGTTGTAGTCGACGCCTGCATTAGGGCCTTTCATGAAACACTTGTACTTGCTTATCGTGCATATCGCTCGTAAACACTCCACGCTGCTTCAGCCATCCTGTAATCGTTGAAATGCTCTAATACTTGCGCTCGTCCTTGTCTTCCCAGTTGGCATCGCAGTTTTCTATTCCCTCTCAGCTGATGGATTGCGTTTGCCAATGCAGTTGGGTCTCCAGCGTCATCATATACGAATCCTCCTTGAGTTGACTCCACCAGCTCTGGAAATGCGCCATGCTTGGGCTGCACTACCGGAACACCGCAGGCAAGGGCCTCAAGTATGTAGAATCCCTTGGGCTCTGGATGTGTTGCCGGAACCGAAAAAACGTGCAGCGATTGTAGGAATGCCAGCTTCTCTCTTCTATTAACCTCTCCGACAAAATCTACATGAGCAGCCAGGCCCGAGCGCACCAGTGTGTTGCAGATCTCCTTCCAGTATGATCGATGGTTGCTACTCATGTAGCCAGCGATGCGCAGCCGGTAGCCGTGGTGGTTTTTGGCAAGCATGATGAAGGCACTGGCCAGCTGCGATAACCCTTTCTCCGGGCATATGGCCGCCAAGTAGCCTACCGTGAACGGAACTTCTTCCAATTGCGCAGGCTCGCCAATGTCGTCCACTTGGATGCCCATGCATACCTGCTCGATCTTCGACTCCTCAAGTCCGAAATGCTTCGCAGCGCGGCTAGTGTAGTACTTGGTGGGGGAGATGAACCCGTCGATTTCCTGTGCGGTCTCTCGTATCAGTTCGTAGGCCTGCTCTTTGTGTGGTGGGCAAAGCGCGTCCAGGAAGTAATCCTCTCCCGCCAATTCACAAAGCACGGGCACACCTAGTTGCTTGCGGATTGCCCTACCGATACCTGTAAACATCAGGTTAGGTAAACACACTAAATCCGGATTGATGTGCGATAGTGCTTCGATCAGTCGTGTCAATTCCTTTCGCAGTGCTCCATCCTCCGCCGAGAGCACAGAGACTGTGAGAGCACCTACTTCAGCAGGCCTTACTCCGCCAGCCAGTCGCCCCAGCCGGCGCAGTAACCGTGGCGAATCCAGAATGCGGTCCATCCACTTTGGGAGGTAACGGAAGAGTGCAGACCGCTGTTGCAGCGCAACGTTTACTCCACCGTAGTAAACTACGTCGCTGCTTGCATCTTGCTCATCGGTCCGAATGGGCATATACAAGGGCAACAGGAGGACGTCTCGCCCTTGTTGCTGTAGTCTTGCAGCGAGGCGATTGTCGCGCATACAAGCGCCGCAGTACATCGTTCCGGCGCCGGCGGCAAGTTGGACCACTCTCATTGTCAAGACGCTCCCTTGGATAAACGACTTCTCGATGCAGAACTCGGCCAATTGTAGCCTCGCCATGTCTTGTTCGCATCATTTCATTGGCACTGCAGCATACAGTCGGTACATTGCTCTTGCTCAATGTTCCTTCTGGAGGCTCGTGATGCAAACGCAGAGAATCAGTCGATGCGTGTTACTGACGGTGTCAGCTGCGGCTACGGTTTTGACCGTTGCGGGTTGTTCGAGGCCGGCTGTATCTGATGCTTCGTCGGGCGTGCCGTTGACTCTGGATGAAGTATCCCATTGGGCTTACCAGATACAGGATGTCGCCAGCAGCGGGGCAGTGGAGGCTCTTGTTGCGTCTTCGTACGACATGCTTGTGATAGAGCCTACCCGGACTGATAAATCCTCCTATGATTTCGACACAGCTGGCATGGTTACCAAGCTTAAGGACTCAGACGCCGGCGATGGCCACCATCGCAAACTTGTTGTTGCTTACTTGAACATCGGCCAGGCGGAAGATTGGCGATGGTACTGGACGTGGTCTGCGGAGTCGCAGGATGTTCAACTCTCGTCTGAGGTCGCTTTTCCGGCTGACTGGCCGGACTACATCGTTGCCCGTGATCCCGACGGTTGGATTGGAGATTATCCCGTAGCCTATTGGAATGCGCAATGGCAAGATATCATTATCTACGGGCAGAACAGCGTTTCTGCCAGCGATCGAGATTACGCGTCTGCGATCGATGAGCTGATACTCGACGGTTTTGATGGGGTATACCTCGATTGGGTGGAAGGGTTTGAGAATGATGCTGTGATCGCGGCTGCTGAAGACGCCGGCCTGGATGCCGCTGAAGAGATGGTTGAATTCATCTGTGACTTGCGAGCCTACGCTCGCACGCGAGATCCGGACTTCATCGTGATTCAGCAGAACGCCGCCGCGCTTCTCGATGAATATCCTGGCATTGCTGATTGCGTCGATGCAATAGCGCAGGAAGGTGTCTGGTTTGACGGCACGGCTGGTGACGATTGGGAAGATACCGCTGGATACTTCAAGAATGACTCTGGACTGACTGCTGAGTACATCGAGTACCTTGACCAGTACTTGGACAACGGTCTTCCGGTGTTTGTTTGTGACTACGCTCTCGAGGAAAACGCCAGCGAAGCTTACAGTTCCGCTCTTGGAAGAGGGTATGTTCCATATGTGACTCGCAGGGCATTGAGTAGGCTCACAGATACGCCACCCTCCGGTCTGAATTAGGTGAAACAAGTGGGCAGAGCAGGCAGGGAGTAGACTGCGAATCCCCTGCGTTTGTGCTGTTGTTACTCCAAGCGCAGCGTCAAACACGAGAATCTACCGGAAGCCGCGTATCAGGTGCTATGTTTGAGCAGAGCTTGCTCCAACAGAGAGACGCTCTTTCGTGAATGAGAAGAGACCTATCGACATTCTTCCGCCGATAGGTCTCTGAGTTCTTACGTTGTGTTATCCGGTATTAGGGTCCTGTAAAAGCGCCGGCGAATGCGGCATAGTCTGCGTCATCAACGACGTTGTTGCCGTCCATATCTGCTGGGCCGCACGCAGGCGTGCCAGAAACGTTAGTTTCGCCGAAGCATCTTTGGAATACATTGAAATCTGCAAGATCAATATCACCGTCAACGTCACAGTCGCCATCGCCCGGGTCGAAGCACTCAAAGGATTGGACAGCGAAGGCATCGATACCAGCTTCCACCACGGAACCGCTGTTCAAGTCAGAGACCTCAAACCGCACTCTGACTTGAGCCGTGAGATCCACGAAATTCCCAACGGTGAAAGTGTGCGCTGTCCAGCCACTGGAACTCTCTGGACCGAACACTTCGACCACTGTCCAAGTGCTTCCATTGTCGTCGGACGCGTACACCTTGAAAAGGTCATTGTCCGGATCGCTCCCAAAGTCATTTGTATACCACAGGGCGTATGATATTTCCGCATCGCCTCCACTGAGATCTAGGGCGGGTGATGTCAACCAAGCGGTACCGTCGTCAACGTCCGTGTTGTCCGGAGCATTGTGCGTCAGATAGCAACTGCCGGAACCGTCGTAATCCGCGGCAGGATCGCCGCGCAGCCCGCCACCGGCGGGGATACCTTGTTCCCACTCACCATCTGTTAGGCTAGCGTCCTTGGTGGCCACCCATCCCTTGTCTGTCTCGAAATCATCGGCGAACATTTCGATAGCGTGACCCACCTGTGCCGAATAGGCCGAGAGCGGAGCACCTGCCGGCGTATACTGGACACCGCTCGCATCGCCAGCCGCCGAGAAGTAGAACTGCGGCACGTCGCTGCAAGCTGCCGCTGGAAGTGTGCCCTCATAGGTGTTCCCACTTATATGCACGAGTGCGATCGATTGGAATGTTCCACCATCGTAGCGGTAGTGCAGCATACCTGAACCGGGAACATAGTTTTCATCACCTTCATCTATCGTTACCTGTATCGCTGTCGGCACGCCGGGAGCTATGTGTGCTGGAGCACCGTTGGGCAAACTAATGCTCAAGTCAAGCACAACACCTTGGATGGCCACTGTCGGATCACCAAAGAGGTTCAGCTCATACGTGCACCATCGCATGCAATCTTCGTTGATGCGATAGACGTTGTCTTCCTTTGAGTCCTGGTTCGCTTTGCCCAATTGCGGTTTGCCTTCTCCGAAGACCGCGTCCCAGAACTCACGGTTAAACCTTTGAGAAGGTCCATCGGTGGAGTAACTCGCCCCAATGCCGTAGCGTGCGTTCATCACCACAGCGAAAGCGCCGGCAGATGTCTTTGTGTTGATCGTTTCAGCCCAACACTCCGTGCCGTCAAAGTGGCCTGCGAGGCAAGTTTGACTGTAGATGAAACACAGATCGTCGTTCGTAAGCGACGCAGTGATGTCTGTGTTGTACAGCTTCATCGCGTAGTTCGTATCGCCATGACCAAGATGGTTGAGTATGTGATATCCACTGTTGATACGGGAGATTATCGTTGACTGTGTCCAGGTCATATCCCGCTCAAACATCTCCTCGATCGTGTACACTGCTGAGGGAATTCCGACAGTGGTATATCCCGAGCTGCTGCTGGCATCGACAAGTTCTTCCAGCGTGTAACCCGCATACTCGGAGACGCCGCCGAATCCCAAATGCTCGCCTACTAGGATCACCTTCTCCAATTGGCTGTGTTGGCCGTTCAGATACCATATAGTTTTGTCGACAAACCGCGCTGCTTCTGTCGTGTTGCCTACTGCTGCACGTCCTACGTACACCTCTGCAACCAAGTCTACGTCGCCGCCACCGGTACCATCTGTCGGCTCACCCCAGTAGGAGTCCCCGTCGTAGTTGTATGTGCCGTCAAGGCACGCAAAGTAGATGTCGCCGGGCATTGCTGTTTCGATCTCAGCGTAAGGGCTGGAGTCAGTACGCACGTAAAGATCCTTGGCCGCGATTATGTCGTCGTCTGCGCCGATAATGACGTATTCGATACCGTTCGTTTGGTACTCCGTGCGGATGTAATCGCGAATGTCATCAGGGCTGCTACTGCCTATGTCCGTTGTTGTTTTTATGGTTGTAGAAATACCCTGCGCGTCGTGATATGTCTTCAGCGGCGTGAAGGATGACGCCAAAGTCGGCGTTGTGATAATCAGAAGGTCATAACTCTTGTCTCCACGCCTGGCTGTCGATGGGTATGTACTAATTGCATCCTGATTGTCGATCTTCGCCGCTACCGTCCGCGCATCTGTCGAGAGAGATCTGAACGTATCAGAGATGGCACGTGACGATTGAGTATTCACCACGACTGTCATCTCTGGGTAGTAGTATAGCGTGCCTGATGCAGGGCGATAAGCGACAGGGGTGAGTTTCAGCGTTACGATGTTGTATCCGCGAAAAACCTGTGTGCCAATGTGTTCGTAAACACCTGGTGGAAAAGTATTATCGGATTCATAGACGGCTCGATCCATCTCTACCGGTGGCAGCGGCCCCTCATGCGAAAGTCTGATTAATGGCGTGCCAGGCTCAATCACGTAGCCACTTCCCAGCGAAACGGCTTTGCCAAAACGAATCTCAATGTCCGCAACTGAGGTTTCGTACGGTAGAAGAATCCGGGCAGCTCGTGCGGGAAGTGATGGACTGCCGGCGTTGCCGGAGTTGGAAAGACCCGCCAACACGACTCGATCATACTCCACGTCAGCGATTTTCACCTTCGATAACTCTGGTCGCGCGAACGTATACGTCACCGATACCTGACTGGCGCTTACTGACTCTGACGCAATACCGGTGCTTGCGGCATTGGCCGATACTGAAAAGACAATCATTAAAGCCAATGACATTAGTGCTGCAACCCTGACCATACTTCGCTCCTCCATTCTGGATAACGACGCGCGCATCGACATACTCGTAGTCCGGCGAGGCCGACTGGCCTCACTCCTAGAAAACATCATAATGCTTTTCGCACTTCAAGTGGGCGGAATAATACCAAAAAAACAACCATTGACCGCCGGAGGAATTACCAACAGTCAACCCGCCAAACTGCGGTGTATGGATCAATAATGTCTTATCTGAAATGTGTCTGTATTGTTGCGGGGCGTGGCTGTCGTTGGCTGCTCAATGGTGAAGACGGCGATTCGTGCGGCTTTGATATTCCGCCGTGTTCATTCATAATCCATCGTGATTCGCTGCGGTGCACGGTCATTGTTGATGATGTGTGCGTGAAGGTTTTCTCAACTTCCACTGATCGTTCCTGAACAGGAGCTTGTGTTCCGGCCTGATGACCTGAGTCTCCCGAGGCCGTTTGTTTTGTGTCTGCTTCGAGGCTTCAGGTCACTATTGGCCCAGCTGTAGAGTCAGACAGTGATGGTTTACCGGAGAAAACCGATATCCAAAAGCTGTGTTTGATCAGAGCTAGTTCTAGAAGTATGGATGTCTGTGTATCAGTTGGACTATTCACCGATTCCCAACCACCGCTACCTCCACGCTGGTGTGCCCGCTGCAACTGGACATGTGCGGTTCGCTTGCCTCGGGGCCCTTTGATCCGCCACCATGAGCGAGGGCTTCGGGGGCTCAACCTCGACGGACGATAGTTTTCATGTGTGGGCCCTCCCCTGCGCCATCACCCAAACCTATCCAACTTGCCACGGATTCTCTGATTCAACCTCTTGACTTGTGGACCGTTTTCCGTCATAAACTCTTGGTCGAAAGTGTGTCGCAAAGCGGGATCGCATTTCCAGGAAGCAGTGTTTGTTTCATCTCGGCCTCGCCAGCGTCGCCTTATTTCAGAGGTAGTAATCATGCAAGGTACCGTAAAATGGTTCAACGACACCAAGGGTTTCGGTTTCATTACTCCCGCGGACGGTGGACCAGACCTGTTTGTGCACCAGACAGCCATCCAGGGCGAAGGCTTCCGCACCTTGGCGGAAGGCGCCAAAGTCGAGTATGACCTTGGCCACGGCGAGAAGGGCCCCAGAGCGGACAACGTCCGTAAGGTGGACTAAACATCTGCACAAAACAAAAGCTTCGGGGTAGTCGGCTTCGTCAGGAACAATGGTGGAGCCGAGTGCCCTTGGAGTGTGCGCGGCCGCAGGCCGTCCACCGCTGCTTTCATAGCCGCCGGGGACACTCCCGCGCAACGAGCTCTCCTACATCCGGTGCTCCAAATGAGCTGACCGTCGTCTCCACTTCCTGGGCAACAGTGGCTCTGATGTCATCAGCCAACTGCTAGAAGGCCTCTTCGCGTATGCTGTTCCTCTCTGCGGTCCCTGCGGCAGGCGAGTTTGGCGGATGGGAGACCGATGAGTGCTGGAGCTGCCCGAGATGGAATCGCCCGTCGCAGCCGTGCTGCGCAAGGCTCGACAGGATCTAGCATCCGGCGGGCACAATTGGTGCGATACATCTGCTAGTCGCCTACAGATGTTCTGGGACGCTACTCGCCCAAGCGTGGCGTCAAGTAATGAGAATCATCAGGAGGAATCTGGCGTTCAGACGCTACACTCGAATAGAGTTTCTTCTAACTTCGATCGCGGTCTACGAGTGGTGGGGGCGGAAAGCGACGGAAGCGCTGCGGTTGGTGGCAAGCTGTCTTTTCAATCCCATTGCCTGCGATACAATTCCGGCCTTGGGTACTTGATGTCGTCACGGAGAATCCGTCGGAAGAAACGTGCGCGAGTGGCACGCTTCGACTAACAAGAGCAGCGAGTTGACTTGCCCGCGCAGCTGTCGCCTTATGTCCTGTTTTCAGGTTGGCAAGGCTTGCTTCCAGTGCGTCATTCGTACAGGCGCAGCGCCAAGCACGAGGGCTCACACGAGAAAACCGCGGCTCAGACGTTTCACTTGAATAGAGCTTGCTCTAAACAGCCGACACGTACCGGTTTGGGGATTTCGCATGCGATGGGTTCCGAAGTCGGTTGTTTGCCTCAAGCTTGGCTATTCGCGCACTAGTCTTGTTCGTGACGTTCTTGCGGGCGGAACCGTCGGAGTGATCGCGCTGCCGTTGGCTATTGCTTTTGGGGTTGCCTCAATCCCTGTGGATGTAGCTGCTGAGGTGGGGCTTTCACCTCCGGCGATGGGACTCTATACAGCCGTGGTTGCGGGATTCCTGATTTCCGCCCTCGGCGGCAGCCGTGTGCAAATCGGCGGCCCGACTGGAGCATTCATAGTCATCGTGTACGGCGTGGCTCACGAACATGGCTACGCAGGCCTGGCCACAGCGACACTAATGGCCGGTGTGATCATCGTCTTCATGGGCATATCACGCTTTGGGGGAATGATTAAGTTTATTCCCTACCCTGTGACTACTGGTTTTACCTCCGGAATAGCGGTAATCATCTTTACTTCACAGATTAAGGATTTGCTAGGCTTACCGCTGATCGAAGTGCCGGCGGCATTCGTTGATAAGTTGCAGGCTTATGGCGAGCACATTCTTGAGACTGATGCCAATACGCTCATTGTTGGAACGGGGTCGCTTCTGATGCTTATCGCACTGAGGCGCTTTGCACCACGTCTGCCGTGGGGGATCGTGACCGTGATCGTTGGTTCGGCTGTGGTGGCCGTTTTGCATTTGCCCGTAGACACTATTGGCAGCCGCTTCGGAGACATTCCACGAACGCTTCCCACACCGCATTGGCCTGACGTCAATCTTGGTATGATGGGTGATCTCATTCCCGAGGCCGCAACTATAGCGATTCTGGCCGCCATTGAATCCCTCCTGTCAGCCGTTGTTGCCGACGGAATGATCGAAGATCGGCACGATGCTGATAACGAGCTAATCGCCCAGGGGCTAGCAAACGTCGGTTCAGTTTGCTTCGGAGGAATTCCCGCCACTGGCGCAATTGCCCGCACGGCGGCTAACGTGAAGAGCGGGGGTAGGACACCGGTGGCCGGGATGGTGCATGCCGTGACACTGCTCGTACTCATGCTTCTGCTGGCGCCGCTGGCCAAGCGAATACCAATGGCTACTCTGGCGGCGGTCCTCATAATCGTGGCATGGAACATGAGTGAGTTTCACCACTTCCGCTATCTACTGAAAGCGCCACGAAGCGATATCGCCGTGCTACTCGCCACCTTCGCGCTGACAGTGTTTACCGACTTAACCATCGCCGTGGGTGTCGGAATGGTTCTTGCGTCGATTCTGTTCATGAAACGCATGGCCGACGTATCCAACGTCAGCTCTATCACGAGAGAATTGGAGTCGCCCGAGGATGCACTCGCCGAATTGAAGGATCCCAACTCGATTGCCCGACGCGATGTGCCTCCGGAAGTGGATGTGTTCGAAATCAACGGGCCCTTCTTCTTCGGAGTTGCCGACAAGCTCCACGATACCTTGCGTGGCCTGGAACGCCCACCGGCTGTCTTCATACTTCGCCTGCGCCGTGTGCCGGCTATCGATGCCACCGGCCTTCATGCCCTTGAGGAATTCCATGAGAAGTGTCGCCGACAGGGAACGACACTCCTGCTCTCCGGCGTACACGCACAGCCGCTCTTCGCTTTCGTAAGAGTTGGATTCGATAGGGTAGTGGGGGAGGAAAACATCTTCGGCAATATAGATGATGCGATGAACCGAGCGCGTGAGATACTGGGACTACCACTGCAGCCACACCTCGCCGGGTCGTATTCAGAAGTCGCCCGCGAACGCCTTTCGCCATGACGAGTATTCGAGAAGGACTCTGGCTGTCGACTGGTTACGCGCTCGGGATTCCGTATTGGCCTGTGTTTCCATCAGTGGGGACGGCTCGCCTGCGCCGGTAGGCTTTCCTGATGGGATGATTCTGACGGACATCTGAAATCACGAAAGAATGTCCGATGGCACTTCATCAATCGTGTACAGTCGAATGTCTCTCTCCAGTGCTTGTCGGCTCGTTCGTTGACCCGAAGCCGCGGCTCGCGTCACTTGCAGCTGGAGCAGTGCAATGCCATTTGACGCCGATTAACACTGTGACTCTTCTTACGCACCTTGTTCCAGCCGAATAAGTAAGCATGATCTTGCTTGGGCACTGCTGGTCGACCGGCCTCCGTCAACACTGCGCCGAGACTGCTATTGGGAGAATGCTGTGACACTTGATACCGTTGATTCTATTCTGGATTTCGCAATTAGGAATGAAGAGGATGTCATCCGTCTGTACGAACATCTTGCCGAAAGGGCGGAACTCGATCAGGTAAGAACGGTCTTCCTTGACTTCGCCGGTGAAGGGCGTCGCCATCGTCAAGAAATCATTGACGTGAGGGACGGCATTAGTGAATTGCCTGAAGAATGCGATGTTGCCGACTTGGAAATAGAGCAGCATATCCGCCGCATCGATCCGGAGAACGGCGTTGTTGACTATCGTGAAGCGCTTGTCGTGGCCATGCGCGTTGAAGAAGCGGCGTTCAAGCTCTACTACAGCCTTGCAAAAGCCTCCGAAGAACCACAGCTGAAAGAAACGCTCCTACGCTTGGCACGCCAGAAGGCCAGTCACAAACTCCGCTTCGAAATCGAATACGATGAGCATGTCTTTTCGGAGGACTGAGTCTACTCAAGTGGCATCGCGGCCTCAGCCCACTATCAGTTCTGCCGAAGTCCTCTTAGGTACGTGATGCCTACCGGCTGCATCACGCCAATACTCAATACGGCCACCTTCCTCGATAGACTCAAGGATTACCTCCTCATCAGGTGTTCCCAGCGCAAGCGTTAGCAAAATCTCAAAGCGCCGTGGTATGTTCAGGGAATCCTGCAGCCCTTCGCGCTGAATCGCACCTATCATGCACCCTCCGAAACCGAGAGCCGTTGCCTCCAACAGCATAGTCTGAGCCACAATCCCATGATCGCATCCGAAGGACTGGCGTATCTCCGTGTCACCCAGGATAACTATGTACGCCGTAGGACGCTCACTCTCCGAAGGGCCGTTCCAGTCTGCGAGGTAGCCTGCCCACATCAAATGCGGAAAGATGATCGCGTTCCTCTTTTTATCAGCAGACAGCAGAAACTTTAGCGGCTGCAGGTTCATTGCCGATGGGCAAATCCGGGCTACTTCAACCAACCCTTCCAGCATTGCACGATCAACACGAGGCTCCTGCTTGAAACGCCGATAGCTGCGGTTCCTCTCTACAAGCGAACGAAACATGATATGTCCTCACAACGTCGGATCAGGATCGCACTACGGCCGGACAGTATCACACACCTATACATCATCCGCAAGACATCGCTACACTCCAAGAAGACCGCATCGTCGCAACTGGTGCTTACTGCCCATACGGAGTCGTCCCGATCCCTCGCCACAGCGCTGCAACTCCAAGCGTAGCGTCAAACACCCAAAATCCACCAGAGAAAACCAGCGTTCAAACACTACACTTGGATAGAGCTTGCTCTACAATAAAGCTGGATCGATTAAGCTTTGACTAAGGAATCCAAACATGCCCGCTGCATTGATTGCTCTAATAGCCTCCCTGTCCCTCGCCTCTCCCGAGAGCGACGAAAACACGCTCGACGCCAGAACCATGGCCAGGTTCGCCAGACTTGCACTGGGCTGTGTCCATAGAGAATACCCGAATAAGATTTCTCACGTGATGATCTCCCCGGACGACGTCGGTTCTCCCGGCCAGCTTACTCCGGTCTTCTGCGGTTGCTTTGACTGGCATTCCGCCGTGCATGGCCACTGGCTTCTTGTCCGGCTGTGTCGTTGCTATCCCGATCAACCATTCGCTCAGGAAGCACGCACAGCCCTGTCACACAGTCTTACTCCCGAGAAAGTGGCGGCCGAGATGGCATATCTCTCCCCAGAGCATCGCGCAACGTTTGAACGGCCATACGGTCTCGCATGGCTTCTGCAGTTGGCCGCGGAACTTCGCCAATGGGACGATCCGCAGGCTCGTGATTGGAGCGCGATTCTCAAACCCTTGGAGACTCTGGCGGCTGAACGCCTCAAGCTGTGGCTTCCCAAACTCTCCTACCCCGTGCGAACCGGCTTGCACAGCCAGACCGCTTTCGCCCTCGGACTTGCTTGCGATTGGGCAATTACCGCAGGTGACCACGAGATGATCCGACTCATCACTGAACGCTCTCGCTTCTACTACGCCAACGATCGCGGGGCCAATCTCTCCTTTGAGCCCAGCGGACAGGATTTCCTTTCACCGGCCATTGCCGAGGCCGACCTCATGCGCAGGATCATGTCTGCCCCCGAGTTTGCCGCTTGGCTCGGTGCGTTTCTCCCGGAAATCGCTACTGACGGCACGCCCTCTTGGTTTTCCCCTGTCGTCGTGACCGACAGGAGCGATGGACACCTTGTTCATCTTGACGGACTTAATCTCTCCCGCGCCTGGATGCTGCAGGGTATTGCCTCAGGACTTCCCTTAGCCGACCCGCGCATAACTGCTCTTCTGGCAGCAGCAAATGAGCACGCTCGGGCAGGTCTCGCTTCTGTCACTGGGGAAACGTACGAAGGTGGCCACTGGCTCGGCAGTTTCGCTGTCTACCTGGTGACCAAACGCGGCATTGACGTGCATCATCCTACTCGTGCCGCAGAGCATCGATCGGATGAACAATAGCGGCCTTTAGCGCGGGCATAATCCCAAAGAATATCCCCACCCCTGCGCTGAAACCCAACGCTAAAGCTACCGACCACAGCGGAACTTTGATATCCACCATATTCGGATGCAGCGAAGCTAGCCAGCAGATCGTGTAGCCGAACGCTATCCCAATCGCACCCCCGACAGTGCTCAACACCACGGCCTCAGTCAGAAACTGCGACAGAATGTCTCGCCTTCGGGCTCCGACGCTCTTGCGCAGACCAATCTCTCGGGTCCGCTTGGTCACTGAGACCAACATCACATTCATGATGCCGATGCCGCCCACTAGCAATGAGATGCTCACGATTCCTGCCAGCACACTTGTCGCTATAACCCTGACATTCCGGAATTCCTTGAGTATCTGGTCCTGCTTGAAAATGCCGAAGTCGTTTCGCTCTCCCGGTTTGATGCCATGGCGCTGCCGCAGAATGCGCACTATCTCACCTTCCGCTTGACCCACCTGCTCCTCGCTCGTCGCTTCAACGAGGAATGCCAGGTACTTGCGCTGCGAAGGGTACATCTTTACTGCAGTTGTCCAGGGAATCACTACAAGCTCATCCTGGTTTTCACCCATGAAGCTGCCCTTGGATTCCAAAAGCCCGATTACCTGGAACCACTGTCCATCCAAGTGCACATAGTCACCAACTATCGACTCGTCACACTCCAACTTCCTGAGAATCTCTCTGCCCATGACACAGACATGCGTCGCGTTTTCAACATCCACAGCCCCAAAGAACCGTCCTGTGTCGGCGTAGAAGTTGCGAATCGGTTGGAAAAACTCGTTGGCCCCTCGCAATTGAACACCCGTGACGTGCTGTCGCCCGAACTCCACCGTTGCTCGCTCGTAGATCGACGGTGATGTACGCCGCAGGGCTGAAGCTGTGCTGTCCACTGCGCGAATATCGTCGATCGTCATCTCCGCCGGACGCAGGTATTCACCCTTCGGGCCGCGCAGCCACTCAGGATAAACCACCATCATGTTCGTCCCCATGCTGCGCAGGAAATTCGTTACATAATCACCGAAACCCTCGACCATCGATACAACCGAGATTATCGATGTTACCGCAATGATTATTCCCAGCACCGTCAGCAGCGAGCGAATCTTGTTGGACCAGATCTGCAATATGGCCGTGGCTACGTTTCTCCCCAATGACGCAAAGCGGTCAGGGATAAACATCAACGCTTCAATGGCAATTGCAACGGCTCTCATGAGACAACTTCCCCAGGCGACCGCTCGTCCGACACAATTTCGCCATCCAATAGCCGGATTATCCGCTGGCAACGATGAGCTATGTAGTCTTCATGAGTAACGATTATCACCGTCTGCCCCTCCTCGTGCAGACTGTCGAAGATCTCCATGATCTCATCGCCCGTCTTGCTGTCCAGGTTCCCCGTGGGCTCGTCCGCTAAAATGATATCCGGGTCCTGAGTTAGTGCCCTGGCGATGGCCACCCGTTGCTTCTGCCCGCCAGAAAGCTGATTCGGGCAGTGGTGCGCCCGGTCTTCCAGGTTAACTCGGCGCAATCCTTGCATGGCACGCTGACGTCCGTTTCGCTCTTTCGTATATGTCAGCGGAAGCTCGACATTCTTCAGAGCCGATGTCCGCGGCAACAGCTCGAATGATTGGAAAACAAAACCAATCTGCCTCCCTCTAATGCGCGCCAGCCGTGATTGCGATAACTTCGATACATCCTGACCGCACAGGTAATACGCGCCCTTCGTCGGAACATCCAAACACCCAAGGATGTTCATCATTGTACTTTTACCCGATCCCGACGGACCCATGATCGCCACGTATTCGTTCCGCTCAATACGCAAAGACGTTCCTCGCAGCGCGTGTACCAACTCCGTCCCCACCCGATACGTTTTGTGCAAGTCCACAAGCTCGATCGCTGCTGCCGATTCATCAGTGTGGCTCTCGATTGGCTTGCCAAATATCATTTGCCCGTCACTCAATCCTGCCTGATCCGCATCTGCATCGTCCGGAGATTAACGCTGCTTGCCCGTTGCCACCGCGGTCTCTTCTTCCACCTCTTCATTTGTCTCGTCCTCCCCTTGTTCCTTCTTGTCCTCCGTCAGCTTCAGCGGCGATCCGTCCTTCAGCAGATCCAGGCTACGGTATGGACCGGTGATGACCGTGTCCGACATTGTGATTCCGCCAAGGATCTCTACTCTGCGTGTGTCGCTGATGCCCGTTGTCACAAGACGCGGTTTGGCCTTGCAGTCTTCTACGCAAAATACCAATTTAATATACTCCGCCAAACGCGCACTCACTCCTGGTTCCAACTCCTCCTTCGCGGATTCATACTCCTCTATTAGCTGCTCCGGAAGATCTCGGGGCTTGCGATGCACTACTGCTTCTACTGGAACCGTAATGACGTCATTCCGATTGGCTACCTCAATCTCCACACTCGCCGTCATTCCTGGTTTTACCGTGTCATTGGCGTCCGACAACCGCACTAACGTCTCGAACGTGACTACATCGCGACCTGCCGCCCGAGTGCCCTTCGTCGCCACTTGCGATACTTCGCCGGCTACGCTCCTTCGTGTGTCTGACTGCAAGTACACGTGTGCCGTTTGCCCCTCAGCCACTAGCGCGGCATCCGTCTCGTCCACCCTGCATCGAACTTGCATGATCGATAGGTCACTTACAACCATTATTCGTGTGCCCGGATTGTTCATCGTGCCGGTAATCACAACTTCACCCTCTTCCGCGAATAGCTGTGATACCACCCCGTCTATCGGTGACGTGATTACCGTCTTCTCCAGGTCTTCTTGGGAAGACGCCAAGGAAGCTTGTGCCTCAATAAGTTCCTGCTCACGTACACGCAGATTGGCTTTTGTCCGGATAAGTGTCGTTAGATAATCTGCCATCTCCGTTGCAGATGTCGCGTTTCGCTCGCTCAACATCCGCTGTCTGGCGACGTCGCGTTCTGCTTTATCAACATCAGCCTGGGCTTGCTGTATCAACGCCCCCAGCTTCGTTACATTGGCCTCGCCCGACAGAACACGGGCTCTATAGTCGGCGTCGTCAAGACGACACAGTAAGTCGCCTTTCCGAACAGCGTCTCCTTCTCTTACCGGTAATGCCAATATCTTAGAAACCACCTCTGAGCTTATGTCGACCTCCGCAAATGCCTCGACATCGCCCGGTGCCTGCACCGTTCTGATGATGTCGCACTTCTCCGGACGCTTCGTGTCTACATTGATTTCCATCACTGGGGCAACGTGCAATACACTCTCACCGTTCTCATCACGCGTTGCACCGTTGAGGACTACAATCGCCCCCACAAATGCTGCCAGTATCACTGTACCGATCACCGTCTTCATCTCACGCTCCAATAACGGCCAATGCAAATGCCGGTCGCCTCACCTACCGGTCAGCGACGCGTGGTCCTCATGCCGGGCCGACACCCGCCATGCTTGCCGCAATTCCCGCTCTCACCAACCCCGCAAGAAGCCAGCATACGATACCAGCTGCTATCGCCCGCCGCCGGCTCAACTGCCCTGTTGTGCTTATTCCCACGATAACCAGTAACCAAAACCACATCCGAAACGGGTCGAACGCCGACAACGCCGCACCCACACCGGCTACCAAGCGACTGCTCATTTCCTCCATAAACCCCGGAAACCTCCCGATCACTGCCAATGATGTCTCCACGTCCATTGCCCGGTAGTGCATCATCAAGCCAAGCTTTGCGAGCAGTCGGGCCGCATCCGTATAGCTGGCCAACACGCAAATCACCAGCAGCGTATGCCACTCCGTCTTCTTTCCTGTCAGCGCCACCAAACCATACAGAATCGCCGCGATTCCCAATGCGGACGCGAGTACCTTGATTGGCTCCGCCACTACAAACCCGATCCGCGCCAATACCGCTTCAAACTCGCCCGCCTTGATCTCCCGCTCGTACATCTTCCGCAGCTCGGAACGCTCTACAACGTCTCGTTGCTCGCTCTCGATCCTGGCTATTCGTTCCTGAACTCGCCCATCGATCTCATGATCAATTAGCCCCGTTTGTACGGTTGTATACCCTATCACCGTCACCACGGTCAGCAGTACAACTAGAGGCCAGCCCCAGACCGCAACGTCCTCCACTCGCTCAAAGACACTGCGACGCGCCAGAAGCGCACCGGGAACGTCGCTGATCCCAATCGCTTTCCTGTCTATCGAAACACTTGCATCCACCAGATGCTCCACATTTAATATCCCCACCTCTGTGACACCTGTTAGACGTTCAGCCGCCCAGTCCGTTGATATGCCTCATGCGACAACTGTAAATATACACCCTGGGCCATCCTCTGTGGGGTATTCGGACGATTAACGGCGTTATTCGACAACATCATAACTCTCGCCGTTTCGCCGCGACATTCTCCAACAAACACCGCGACTTGACGCAGGCCGCCCAGAGCTCTGCCCACTAGCGCGCGATGTCAAACAATGAAGGCCCACCGGAGGAAACCGGGGTCCATACTCTGTACTTGAGTAGAGCTTGCTCCAGCCGTACGTTGACCATAGATTAGATCGCAATTCGTTCAAGCGTGGCCTCAAGCAACGGAAGTCCACCACTGATAACCGGAGTTCGGACGCCACACTTGCATGGAGCCTGCGCCGGCTGGGCGCATGTTGATCGCTTTCATTCCGAACGCGAGACAAGTGCGATGACTTCTACTCTTGACTGAGAGGACTGCCACTGTGGAACGTACCCTTCTTATCCTCAAACCAGATTGCCTTCACCGGCGTCTCGTCGGTCGCATCATCCAACGCTTCGAAGACAAAGGACTCACTGTCGTCGGCATGAAGCTGATGCAAATCAGTAAGGATCTTGCTGCTCAACACTACGCGCCACACGAAGGGAAGCCCTTCTACCCTGGCCTTATTTCCTATATTACCTCCGGCCCAGTAGTAGTCATGGCCGTCGAGGGATCCGGAGCCATCGCCGTCTGTCGCAAGCTCATGGGCAAAACCTTCGGCTACGAAGCTGAACCCGGGACTATTCGCGGTGACTTCGGCTTGAGCAAAACCTATAACCTCATTCACGGCAGCGATGGACCGGAGACTGCTCAGTTTGAAATCGCTCTATACTTCAATCCCGATGAGCTTGTCGACTACACTCCGGCCACTCAGACATGGACTACAAAGCCGGATGAAGTATGAAGCCAATACACGCTATTCCCGCACCCTGGCGGGCAGAGGAGCCATGAAATGAAGGTGCAATCAATCGAATCGCATGATCAGAACGCCGTTCAGATGGAAGGGGCAACCGGCGTTCGCATGCGCATGCTCATCGGACCTGCCGAGAAGGCAGACAACTTCCATATGCGGCACTTCGAGGTTCAACCTGCTGGCTGCACGCCTCATCACGCCCATGACTTTGAACATGAAGTCCTGATCCTCAAAGGGGAAGGTATCGTCAAGAGCACTGAAGGAGACAGACCAATCAAGGCCGGTGATGTCGTTTGGGTTCCCCCTGATGAAAAACACCAGTTTCAGAATGCCGGTAACCAGCCGCTGGAGTTCATTTGCCTAATACCGGCTCCCAAGAACTGCTGTTGAGCGGTCGATTGCTACAATAGCCAAGCTACGTGAACTAAAGGGCTGCTGTCGTCGGTGCTTTGTGATAACCCGTGTCGGCCTCTGTCGGTTGAACCATACTGATAACCGGACGCTCCAGCAGCTCCTCTGCCTCTCAACCGCGCTGTTGCTGGCCTCTTCTGCCTCTGTCTACTGCAAGTGGCTGGTCACTTATAGCGCTGTAAGTCCAAGCGTAGCGTCAAACCACCAGAATCTGCCGGAGAAAACAGGTGTTCAGCCGCGACACTTGTGTTGAGCTTGCCTTAATATTCCGTCTGCCCGTCGTTTACTGTTGATGTTAGACTGGGCTGGTGCGCGTTAGGAAAAACTGGATTATCCAATCTGCGTTGCGTGAGTTATTGCATTCTGCCGCAGTCTCCTCGATGAACCTGCAACGTCGGATACTCATTGGCGTTCGGAGGAAACAGGACACCAGACGCTGCTCTCGAATGAAGCCGGCGTTAGCCACAGAATTGTTGAACTCTCACTTGTACAGCGGTACCATTCATGTACAGAATCAAGTCTGCCCAAACACTTACAAGTGTGTCGGGCACCAGTAAAGCGGTTTGCCAGGGCCTGAAACACCGCGTGTGATGCATACTATTCGTCGATGGGTTTTTTAGCTTTTGGAATTCTGTGACGCAGGATTTCTGCCGCTCACACGCGCCAGGGCAGGCCACCTTGATGTGAATTCTTTGCCGAACGTACTAAGGACTTCTTGGAGGTGTTTTCTGTGAGCAATTCATCGCTGCAGCCCGACACTTCAACTCAGCCTGACAACAACCTCAAACATGAGAGGGAAGGTTCCCTTGCCACACTCCCTGACCATGCCAATCAACTGCCGACAGACCCTCGCACGAATGGCTCGGGCAGGCCTGATGTGCCCCAGGACGTGATCGAAAAGTGGCAGCACACCATCAACCTGATGGCCCGTACTTTCAACGTCCCCGCGGCCCTCATAATGCGCGTTACTCCGCCTGAGATTGAGGTTTTCGTTGCTAGCACCTCCGAAGGAAATCCCTATGAGCCTGGTGAGCGGGCTTCACTTAACACAGGCCTCTACTGTGAAACAGTGATGGCCACTAGAGAACGCCTTCTCGTACCCGACGCTTTGCAGGATCCTCTATGAGACAAGAATCCCGACGTTAAGCTTGGCATGGTTTTCTACCATGGCCTGCCTCTGGAATGGCCCGATGGCCAAATCTTCGGCACGATCTGTGCCCTCGACAGTAAGTTCAACTCCGACGCGGCATCTTATGTTGAAATGCTCCGAGACTTCCGCGAAATAGTCGAAACCGATCTCCGGTTTCTCCAGGAAAAGTCGGAACGTGAAAACACCCAGCTTGTGCTTACTCTGGAACGTACAAGACTTGCCGCACTTCTCCAACTCAGCACGTTGTACAAGCTGCCCGAAACCGAATTCATTCAGCGTGGCTTGGAGGAGATTGTTCGCCTGACCAATAGCAAAATAGGCTATTTGCATTTCATTGACACCGATCAGCAGACGGTTCACCTCTATGCGTGGTCTGAGGAGGTCCTCAAACACTGCGCCAGGCCAGACTCACCACACTACCCCATCGACAAAGCGGGCGTCTGGGCTGACTGTGCCCGACTCCGTCGCCCGGTTGTCCACAACGATTACCAAAACCTACCCGATATCAAGGGATATCCGGAGGGGCATCCTCACATCACTAGCCACGCCAGTGTGCCAATTACCCAGGAGGACAAGGTCGTCGCCATCGTCGGCGTGGGCAACAAGGAGCAACCCTACGACGAATCTGACGTCACCCAAATGACTCTCTATCTCAGCACCATGTGGACGCTCCTGCAGCGTCAGAGGGCTGAGGCCGATTTGCGGCACATGAACGACGCCTTGGACGCCACGGTGCGCCAGCGCACGTTCGAACTGGAACAAGCCTGCAAGGATCTCCGCTGCTCTGAGGAACTCTACCGCCTTACCCTTGCCAATTTATCCGATGCAGTCTTTGTCACCACAGATGACGGCACATTCACCTTTGTCTCCCCGAACGAGGACGTTACCTTCGGGTATTCCGTTGACGAAATTCACGCCATGGGAAATATCGCTAAGCTCTTAGGCGAGGATCTTCTCGACCGTGCGGAATTGGCTCGTCATGGCCAAATACACAATATCGAATGCACTGTTCGCGACAAGAAAGGACAGCAACGAACTCTTCTTGTCAGCGTCAATCGCGTGGCGATTGACAAGGGAATGAGGTTATACACCTGTCGCGACATCACCGACCGCAGACGCCTTGATGACATCCTCCGTTTTCTCGCGGGCCAAAGCTGGATCCACGACGCCACCGAGTTCCTTGCTCAATTGGTCGCCTACGTTGCACAAAAGCTGGATGTTGACTGCGTTGTCATTGGCACTCTCTCTGGCGACTCTAGAACGGTACGCACAGTTGCTCATTATGTCGATGGCGTTGTTGGCCGAGATTGGTGTTATGATCTGTCGGGAACACCTTGCGAGAATGTGATGGCTGGGAGGCTGTGTTGTCACCCTGAAGGTGTTCAAGAGAGATTTCCCAATGATGATATACTAGCTCAGCTCCATGCCCAAAGCTATCTTGGTATTCCCCTTTGGGACTCCAAGGGGACGCAAGTCGGCATATTCGCCATTCTCGATCGCGAGCCCATGGCCCATACACACATTGTCGCATCAGCTCTGCAGATTATTGGCCCTAGGGTTGCCGCTGAACTCGAACGACGGGCCTCCGACTTGGCCCTCGACAAGAGCGAAGCCGAAGTGCGCCTCCTCCTGGATTCTACGGCAGAGGCTATCTATGGCCTTGACCTCCATGGTGCTTGTGTCTTCTGTAATCCGGCATGCGCACGCATGCTTGGATACAATGACTCCTCAGAGCTTCTTGGGAAAAACATGCATGGACTCATGCATCACACACGTAGTGATGACTCCCCGTATCCCATCGAGCAGTGTCCGGTTAATGATGCCTTTCTTCATGGACGCAATGTTCACATACAGGACGAATTCCTCTGGCGTGCTGATGGCTCCAACTTCCCGGCCGAATACTGGTCCTACCCCATTCGCCGTAATGGTTCCATTGTGGGAGCCGTTGTCACCTTCGTGGACATCACCGATCGTTTGCAGGCCGAAGCCGATAAAGCGGAATTGCGCGAGCAATTGCACCACGCTCAGAAAATGGAGGCCATCGGACAACTTGCTGGAGGCGTAGCCCATGACTTCAACAACCTCCTTACTGTAATCTCCGCCCACGCCGAATTGGCTCAGTTAAGAGCCTCCCGTGACCCGAAAATTACCGAATCACTTACAATGGTTCGAGAGGCCGTTCGCCAGGCCTCTGGCGTTACCATGTCCCTCCTTACATTTAGCCGCAAGTTGCCCTCAGAAAAACGGGCGGTTCGATTGTGCGACATCGTGGACCGTACATCGAGAATGCTTCGTCGCATCCTATCCAGCTCCATTGAGCTTGTCGTCGATACGGCCTGTGAACCTGATCCGTGGATAAGCGCCGATGAAACACAAATGCAGCAGGTCATACTGAATCTTGCAGTCAACGCTCGTGACGCCATGCCTCAAGGTGGAAGGCTCCACGTTTCATTGGCCACCACGAGCAGACTTGCTACCCGCGCTGGCGATAAGCACGAAGCTGTCGCAGAACATGTTCGTCTGGCAGTGAGCGACACCGGTGGCGGAATGACTCCCGAGATTCAGTCCCGAATCTTCGAGCCTTTCTTTACCACTAAGCCGCGCGGGCAGGGTACCGGACTCGGATTGTCGATTATCCACGGCATTGTTCGTGACCACGGTGGAGAGATCGCTGTTCGCTCCCATCCAGGAGAAGGTACTACCTTCACCATTAAGCTTCCTTGCATTCCTCCGTTAGGTCGTGCGAGAGACGTTGCAGAGGATTCTCATGTGCCCCGTGGAAACGGTGAACTGATTTTGCTTGCCGAGGACAACTGGCACATTCGTGCGATTCTTACTGATGCTCTCGCGGAACTTGGATACACTGTGGAGCAGGCGCCGGATGGTCACGTTCTGCTGGAGCTTGTCAATCTCTGGAAAACCAACATCAATCTCTTCGTTTTTGATGTTGATCTTCCCAAGAAGAACGGATTGGATTGCCTGCGATCAATCAGAGAGCGGGGGATCACAACGCCTGCGATTGTTATGACCGGCAGCGTTGATGTGGATGCCTCCAAGGCTCTGGACGAGAACTCCAGATTGCTGCGCAAACCACTCGAAAGCTCACAACTCGCCCGTGTCGTATACCAAATGCTCCACAAACGCGACGACCCGGAAACCGTGCAGAGGTGACCAATGCCTCGTCGCCGACTGAGTCCTTACTCGCACTGCTCTCGCCACTTCTGTGCCAACCGTTTCCCCTCTGCTATCTGCTCGGCGCTCAGCAGTGCGGCAGTGGCGTCGCGGATCTTACAGAGCTTCTCGCGCTCTTCATCAGGACAGTTTTCCGCTGCCAGAATCCGCCACATATACGCTGCGGTTGCGTTCTTGGGAACTCCTAAACCGTCGAAGTAGATGACTCCAAGGTTGTTCTGGGCGTCGGAGTCTCCCTGTTTGGCGGCCAGGCGATACCACTTGATCGCTTCCACGTAATCCCTCGTACTCTCTGGCCCCAGGTGGTGCACAACTCCCAGGTTGAACTGCGATATGGCATGTCCCTGCTCAGCGGCCTTGCGGTACCACCTCGTCGCTTCTGCTATGTCCTCCTTAACACCATGTCCGTAATGATACATGAACCCGAGATTGTGCTGCGCAGCATAATCGCCTTGCTCGGCTGCCTTACGATACCACTCCAACGCCTTCAATAGATCCTGCTCAACACCATCTCCGTGTTGGTGGGCGACACCGACATTGTACTGCGCGTTTGCGTCTCCCTGCTCGGCTGCCTTGTGGTACCATTTGAACGCCTCTGCAGAATCCTTCGCCACGCCTTGCCCAGTGTCGTACATCACCCCAAGGTTGTATTGAGCCTCGACATGCCCCTGCTCCGCAGCCTTCCTATACCACTCTGCCGCCTTGACTGAATCCTGCTTTACACCTTCCCCCACGTCGTACACTATTGCCAGCTCAAACTGTGCTAAGACGTTGCCCTGTGCTGCCGCCTTGCTGTACCATCTGAACGCTTCTGCGGAATCCTTCGCCACGCCTTGCCCCGTATCGTACATCACTCCCAGATTGTATTGAGCTTCGACATGCCCCTGCTGGGCAGCTTTGCGATACCACTCTGCCGCTTTGACTGAATCCTGCTTTAGCCCCTCCCCCTCGTCGTACACTATTGCCAGCTCAAACTGCGCCGCCGCGTCGCCTGCCTCAGCCCGAACCGTGAGCGCCTTGAGATCGTCCATCACCGGCGTTCCCACTACTTCCGTACTGATCGCCCACTGACCCCCGGCTACCAACCATACGGATACCCAAATGCCGATCCTCCGTGTTCTCAATGCCTCAGCCATTCCTTCAAGCCTCCTCTGCACCTTCTTCAAGGATCTCGCAGTATCGAATCATCTTGGCACCCCAGAGAAAACCGGGCTCCGGACTCCTCGGGTGACCCATTGCGGGCTCGAATTAAGCAACCCTAACATCATCATAAGCACTTTTTTTGAAGTTTTTTTTCGCCCCTGGCGCTATCGCTAGGCCCGATTTTGACCTGTGCGCCACGCGAGCCCAAAGAATTTGCGGAACACGGGCGCCCTTATTTATAGTGGAGAGATGTCTTCCCACCTAACGGCCTCGCTCTAGCGGTCGTCTGCCCACCTGCTCTCGCCCCGTCGCTGGAAGGCAAACGAACCATGCGGGACTCGTGTGAGGGACTGTCGGCGGGCAAAGGTCGGCTGCCCCAACGGACAACTTCGCGAAAACAGGCCAAAACGCGCGCGAATCGCTGCGAAACGGAGCAAAAGTTGATCAAAATAGCGCCTCACAGCAACCAATCGGGGACTCTACCCCTCTCCAACGCCCCGAAAACGGCGTTTTGACTTCAACTATGTCGTCAAAAGTCAGCTCAATGTAGCTCAAATGTCGCATTGCGCACCGAAAAAACAGGCCTGGCGCTATCAAAAACAGGGGTCGATTGCCCGAAATCACTAATGTAAAACCGCCACGCGCATCCTGAGGGTTAAGTAAAACATTCATTGCGTTTACTGCTATTGCCGGCGGTGTGTGTCGTGTCGTGATGTCAGGTCAAAGAGAGGATTGCACCTACTAGTTTCTCCTCATCAAGGTATGGTGAACTCTCATTGGAGATTAGGGATGTTTCGATGATGTCAACGCCTTGTTTGCGAATCTCTTCAGTGTCGAATGCCTGTTCGTACCCTCTGTGGGTTTCGTCTATGAGCACGTAGTTGAGCAGCCTCTCTGGCGTTGCTTTGCTGCTGCAGCCGGCCTTTAGATATTCCAGTAGTGTGCGAACGCAATCGGGAACTGTCATGCCGAATTGTTCTGGGTCTTTACCGGTATTCGGGATGTATACTTTCGGGCAATCATTGTCCGCTATGGCGTCGGCAATCCCGCACGGTAGTAGATTGGCGATAACGCTTGAGTAGAAGCTGCCCATGGGAAAACAAATTAGCTCCGCTTTGCGGATAAGGCGATATGCGAACTCATCAGTCTCCACTTTTGCCGGATCGCAGCTGTCTGGCGATGCTGTCAAGTACGCTTGAGAAATAGATGATTCAATCGGTGGAACTTCCTTGCCTGTCATTAGGTGCTGCCCTACGAGCGTACTTCCGTTCTGCAGCTTGACCGCCAAATGATAGGTTCCCGAGACCGTCGGCCGCACGGTTCCGCGGACCTCGACTAGTTGCGAAAACAGGAAGATGACCGATTCGATATCGCAGCGGTTGTTTAGATATCCGCCAACCAATACGAGGTTGCCAATGCTCGCCCCGCGAAGATCGAAGCCCGCCGGCATCGCCTGTAGGAAAAACCTTAAGTGGTTGCATATGAGATCACGCATCGGCTTGCTGATCCGCGCCACAAGTGGATGCTGACCGTCGACCATGTGCTCTAGTCTCTGACGCAACTCACCGGTGGAACCCTCAGCCGGAAGGCGGAACGAGAAGAGATCAAAAACATCCGAATGCCCCTTTACCGTTCTGTCCGCCAGGGCCATCAATCGGCTGCGCATGTCGCCCACCGCCATTACGTTGAATGGGCCTCGTAGTTTTCCCGAACTGCCGCCCGAGTCGAAAGGAGTCGTGAGATGAATCGAATTGTGAGTGTGACTTACCAGATGCCGACTGAGTTTGTTGAGTGCCGTGCCTCCGCTGAAGAACAATACGCGCGGACCGTACTCGGGCACCTTCTGGTAACGCGCCAATCGCAGTTGGTCGGGAATTGCCGCAGATCGGCAGATGCGAATCGATTTCCTGTTTTTCTTCATCGCCCGAACGTGTCTTTCCTTGTTATACGCCTGCTGGATATCACTCATGGTGAGCTGCCTGCAGGATTCGCTCGCATTCCTCGACCGCCGCCGCAAAATCGACCGCCCCCGTTACTTCGTAGACAGGACAGTTGCGCAGAACGTCCACATACTCTTCATCGGGCCGGGCGTCCTCATTGCTTGAATTGCCCCACGCAGCAAATGCTCCGGGGGCTTTGCTGACCGCATCCAGCAGGTCCGGACGGCCGGCGAGTTCGACTCGCTCGAATTTCGCCGTTCCGGCCGTACGTCTCCAGTTCAGTATTACCAGGGCCCGCATCGTGCTTTGCAGGCGGCGGGACTGAATGTTGAAACACTTGGCCAAGTCGACATCGTATTTGTCCTCGAGACGCCACAGCTCTGCAGGGGGCATGCTCGCATAGCGCCGGCGCTTGTCATCGGTGATCAAACAGGAGAGATTGGCGTTATGCAGTATCGTTCCGGGATTCACACGCGGGAGCTTTGCTAAGCCGTGCATTTCGATGCCCGCCTGCTTCTTGGCGATGACCAGGCGGTCGTTGCTGATAAAGGAAAACCCTTTACTCAGTAGATGAAGCGCCAAAGTGGATTTCCCGGCAGTTGAAGTTCCTGCTAGGGCGAGGCCTCGGCCATCACGGTCAACACCGGCTGCGTGCATTAGCAGGCCGCCGGTCGCGAGAAGCCGGTTCATGTATCGGCTGTCGATGAAGTTGATAACCTGGTTGGGATTAGCTTGGCAAGGCCCGGCGGCAATGTTCACTCGGTCGTTGAACATGAAAACCATGCCTGTGCGCAGCTTGCGCACGATGCGGCCGTCAACGAGGTTGGCATATTCTTCCTTCAGCTCCTTGCCCGCTGGACGCCTCCGTGGAGTGAAGCTGACACCGAGCGTGAGGGCGTCCATTTCGTATGCGTTAATCCGTACTTGTGGTTGACCACTATGGCTGACGAAGCTCGTGTAGTAGGAGCGCACGTACTCGACCAATGCTGATGAGTTGGACGAGACCTCGATAACATGGTCGCCGAAAGCCAGTTCCACGGCAGCGGTTGCCGCGTACTGATTGTGAAATGCCTGCCGAAACTCTGCAATGGATGCCGGCTGCTCAGTCATGTTGTAGTTTCCCCAGGATGTATTCGGCATACAGGTCCGCCGCGTCTATGGAGGCCGCCTCCAGTAATCCGCGAAAACCACCGAAGGCCGAAACCTCGAAGACAACCAGGCCGCGGTCGGTCTCAGCTATGTCCACACAGGTGAAGTCCAGGTTGAAAGGGGCCTGAGCTCTTGTTGCCAGTTCGATGACTTCGGGTGTCGCCTCGCAGAATTCGTATTTGCCTCCGGAGTGGGTTGTGGTATTCCAGGAGGTGCCGCTTCCTACGCGGGCGTAACAACCCAGGCACCTGCCGCCCAGGAATACAACTCCCATGTCCGATCCGGGGAGTTGGAGAAACTGCTGCATGTATATTACTGGATTACCGGAATCGCGAAACTGTGTTATGGCCTCGCGGGCTGTCTCCCCGGCTTCCACGACCACCATGCCGCGGGCTTTGGATGTGTAGATCGGCTTGAGCACTGCCTTGCCAAAAACATTTAAGGCTTCAACTGCCTGATCGATACTCTCGGTTATTACCGTCGGTGGCAGGGGGATGTTGGTGGATCCCAGCGTAACCGTACAACTTAGTCGTCCGAGCACTCGTTTGATCATTGCCGGATTAGAGAAAACCGGTAGGCCGGTCTCAGCAAGAAATCGGAGCATGGCCAGGCGATCGAGCAACTCCGGGGCGTACGGAGTGCCGATTTTCTTAATCGCCAAGGCGTCGAACGATCGCAGATCGGTTCCCTGGAAGTAGGCTGTGCCTTCGTTCAGGTTGAGCAGCACCTGGGCCATATCGATGAGGACCGCTTCCGCATCCCTTTCCTTGAAAGCGTCCACGAGTCTAATGGAGGACCATCCGTTGGGAATGCCCACTACGCCGATTTTCATCTCGTGATTGTCTCCTGCCATGCGGCTGGTTATTGGTCAATAGACCATTATGTCTTCAGTCAACTCGAATTCGCTCCACGGTGCCGGGTGATGAGCCACAAGCCTTTCCAGGAGATAGACTGCGCGTCCGTACATCAATCGGGCAAACTCAAGATCCAGCTCAAACCTCGTGGATGTAATGTAGGATCGGGCTAAACCCAAGGCCAGTCGTGCTGAGAATGTTATGTCGTCGGTGCTAGCGGCGAATCGGCGAGCAAAGGCATAATGTCTCAAGGTGACACGGTTCAGTTCGTGGCGGACTTCCGCATCGAGAATGGGCACGCGAAAGTTTGATACGAGAAAGACGGATACATCCTGTACATAGTCGGAATCACACGAACGGTGTAGGTCGATCAAATGGATTGAGCTGTCCTTGGCGGTAAAGAGGATATTATCCGTATTCATGTCGCCGTGGATCAGAACACTGAAAGGGGCGATCAGAGCAGCGTCTAGCTGCTGGGCCTTATCCAGCAGTTCCTCCAGGGAGCCGGCGGAAGAATCACCGATTTCCGCGTGATCCTCGAGCAACTCAGGGTGTATGCGGAAAACGTCATCCAGGCGAGTACGGATTTGCCTGACAAACTCAGCATTCACGGGAACGGGCGTGGCTGTGGCTTTCCATACTGACTCCAGAGTTGTTTCGAAGGCGGTCAAGGATTCATCCGTGCGCGCGACATCTCCGTTAAGTATCAGGTCGCGGATTGTGAGGCCGTCGATGAACTCAAGCAGGAGCACGGCATCGTCCTCACTTTCGCGAAACTCCAGTACCCTGGGCGGCAAATGTGGACGCACTTTTTCCCAACGAGCAATATTGAGTCGCTCGTTGCGCATTTTCTCCGCTTGACCTTTCTTGAATATGGCCTCCGAGTCTTTGGGGGCGTCGGAGGTATCGACGATTTTGGCAATGCGACATCCGGATTGAGTTTCCCAGTTGAACTCGAACTTGTAATCTCTCATTGTCGAGTCCGGCTGACGAGTCGTCAGGGCATCGCGCAGCCGCAGGTACTCGTGCAGTTTCACTTTTTCGCCTGTTGCTGCGAAGAGCACGGCCTCGCCTATATTCAATAGGGAATCACCCATGCGCTCCAGGTAATGGACGACGTAAAGGCAGGCAAGCAGGTCGTCTGTGTCGGAGCCGCCAGCGCGGAGCCTATCACGTATCGTGTGAAAGTCGTTTTCGTACAGCCTGTCGAGCCGGGACTCCGTTTGGCAAAGCTGAAGGGCTGTGGAGGTGTCTACGTTGTCGAAGGCGGCGCTGACCTGAGGGATGGCCTCGAGCAGTTCGGCAAAATAGTCATCGCAGTTCAGACCGTGCAGGCAGGATGGTTCAGCTATTCGTCGAGTCTGCTTGGCGATATTGGCGCAGAAGTCGGCCATTCGTTCCAGATTGATAGTGGTTACGTTGATTGCTGTGACCAGGTTGGCAGACGACTTGTCGATTGTCGGATAGTGGCGGAAGTATGATATACACTTCTTCTCAATGAGTGCCTTGAGGGCATCGGTGTAGCTGTCTCTGGAGAGGACTTTGTAGATCAGCCTCTCGCTTGGCTCGTGCAGCAGACTTCGAGTGGCCTCGAGTTGCTTCTGCACTTCAAGAACAAGAAACTGGAAATTCCTATCTAGACCCTCGTAGTCAATCATGAGCCATTATTCTTTGGATAAGAGGTCTGATTACTCCCATTCGCAAAGGCGTTATGCGATTACTCGACAATTGTTAAGCATCACCTGCATGACAAGCTGGTGTCAAGCGTGCGTTTGATTAAGATCATGTTCAGATTCGCTGCGTGACAATCGTTGCGACTGGCCGTGTTAGTCCTATCACAAATGCAGCGAAGAGCCGACATTATCCGGTGAGTCGTTCTCGGTAGTCTCTGATCACCTGCTCTCTTCCGGCCCCGGCGACGATCAGGCCCTTGCGGATTGCGAGATCGTCCCAGGCCGGCTGGACACCGACTTCACGTCCTGCTTTTTCGGGGTCCTGATATCTTGGGTCACGCACTTTCTCCGACATGTGACAATCGTCGCCCATAAAGATCAACAGAGGGCGATCGGAGTATCGTTTTGTTTTGTTTTGCCTGTTGACCACATGTATTAGGAAGTCGGTGAAGTCCCGTGATTGGGGATTCCAAACTTCGTAGCCATCGACATCATAGTCCGCGAGTAGTATGGGCCAGAACTGTTCAGGGTGTGGTATGACGACACCACCGCCCAGCCCCCGAACCTCTTCGATTACCTCCTCGGTGCTATAGAAGTATTCATTGCTGAAGTTGGCTTTTACAACTTTCTTGACAGCCCGCAATAAGGCTATTGCGCGGTCTATTAATTCCTCATCATGAGAACTGCGCAGGGAATCAAAGTAGTGCAGCAACAACTTGTTCCGGATCATCTCCGGGGGCGTCTCCGGCTCGTATTCAAGGAACAGTTGTCGGAGAGTGGCCGTGTGACTGCGAGTGAAGTTGACTAGGTCGTGATCTGCGCCGGTGTTTCTTACTGCCTGCTGGAATCGGTTTGCCAGCGACGGTTCCAATACGGTGTCAAGGAATTCTGCAAGCTGTTTAGCTCGATAGCGCAGAGTATGTTCCAGCATTGATCTGAAGACCGAGGCATTGTCCATTCGGGATTCTTCAAGGTGGACGAGAAGCTGGACCTTTCGCCGGAAGGAGGGTGAATAGCAGTCAATCTCGGCCCCCACGAAACCGTCATAGCTCATGGCCATGTTGTGTTGCGTGGGTATTATGAGCCTGTCCTCGGTATTGGGAAAAGTAGAATCAATTCGCCTGCGAATCAGGTCCAGGGGTACAAATTCCGGGTGCCAGTGGACAGCCAGCACCGACTTCTGCCGAGGCAGCACTTCTGCAGGTTCAACCACTCGCTCTACCTGCTCACTTGTTAGCACGGTGGAGATCAAACGCTTGTAGGCGGTACGGTTGTCCTCAGTCAAGTCGAAGGATCGAGGGCTGCCCGCAGGAGATTGGTGTTGTGGTTTTATGCCGTTGCTCATGGCCTGTTGATGAATGTTGGTAAGCCTTGCTCTTTTGCCTTGGGACGCTTTCGTTGACACTCAACTCGTGAGATGATTCGTCCGGGTCCGATGTAACTCTATTTCGCCCTCGGGGGGAGGACGTTCCGAATACTGCTACTACTCGTTTTCTTTAGTCTGATCGGGTTCATTGGCGGAGATAGTCAAGTCGACAGGCTCATACTCACTCACCTCTTTTCTCCATGAGATTTTCAGAGAGATTGAATCTCGGTCGACTTTTTGGACGGCGGCCAGCTCAACTTTCACTGCATCAGCAGGTGTTAGTTCCACCGACTGGGGGCCATTGGCCACCACGACTTTTCCGGCCTGCAACGACTGCACGATGTCCGACAGATAGGAGACGGCTTTGGCCTGTTCCATGACCGCCTTGACTTTGACTTCGTTTTTAGTCACTTCTGGACTCCTCCGGCGCTGGCTGAACGGGCTTTGTATCGGTTTGCCAGTTCTGAGTTCACGGGTGTGTTCACAATGGACACACTCCTATGGATTATCGGTCAATGTAGCCGTGCCCCTTAGCAGAGTCAAAGTGGACGTCTGGGGCGTGCGGGCGTGCTTTCTGGGATTGTTCATCCGGCTGTCAGGCGGCGAAGAGCCATGGCAGGGAGGGTTGGTTACTCGAAGAGGACATATCGCTTGTGCTGCTCGGCGAATCCTCGGAATTCATTCTGCACGAAGGCATACTTCGGCTTATCCCAATTGTCACTGTAGTGGTATAAGTATGTCTTTTTCTTCACATCATCCGGCATGGTTTGCAGCTCCTCGAGGGTTGCATGAACTGCGTCAGGCCGGCTGGTCAGTTGCACGTCGTGGAAGTTGACGGAGGCATCCTGAAGCATTCGAGAGTATGCCTGATAATCGAATTTCGTGTCGGACGAGAAGAAAGCGCATTCTCCAGTCTTGTTGTCGGTAACATAGAGACCGATGCTTGGCCAGTCGTGGGAGTGTTGAATTCGGAGATGGTCTGTGGGGAAGACGGAGAACTCGTAGCGTTTCATCATTTGGAAAGTGTTTTGCCCGTGGGTGCCCATGTGCAGTGACAGAATGAAGAAGTAATCCTGCAAAAGAGCTACGCGGCCAGGAAGAGCACAGAGTCCTCCTTTCAGAGAGGTGTCCCACAGGTTGAGAAGGATGGAGTCCGTGCTTATGAGCTGAGGCTTGTAGTGTTTTTCTGCGCCTTTTCCGAAGACGAACATGTTCATGAGAGCCAGTTCCTCCAGGCCCCCGATGTGGTCGGCATGTTGATGGGTGACGAGAATCTTGTGGATTTCCGGATAGTTGGTCATCCCATCACTATCGAGGTATTCAAAACCGGGCTTGGATTTTAGCTGAGCCAGTGACATTGGGCCGGTTGCGCCGAAGTCGACGAGCAAGGTGTCGTCCGGTTTAGCCTGCTCTGAGGGGCTCATGGACCAAGCTTCGATGAGGGCGTTGGATTGGAAGTTGCGTTTTGCAAAGGCGCTTCCGACACCGAGGAAGGTCAATGTTAACATGCCAATTGCTCCTGGAGCAGAGAGTCTGTTTGCCTTGGAGTGCTATTGCATCTCGTTTCCGGTCAGATTCCGCAGTACGATTCGGACACCAGTTTATATCGAGTTGCACTCAAGAGGAAACTGCGACTTTGGGTCTCACCAGAAGCTTCGATCGACGAGCACGATCGGCACTTCAAGGACTTTGATGTCGGCAGAGTCATTCATGAAAGTTCTGTGTCGCTTAGCCAGCGAGGCGCTCGATATTATGGTGATGTATAGAGCAATTTCTGTTCAAAGGTAGCGTTTGACGCTCGGTTTCCTCCGGTAGATTGTGGGCACTTGACGCTACATTTGGATCAATAACGCTATAAGGGATACGGGTGTCTGGGTCAAGCAGGTAATTGGGGAAGTTAGCGCGGGCTATAGTTTAGTGTGGCGTGTGAACTTCAGTTTCTCTGGCGGACTGTCATCAGTTGACGCTACTCTTGGACGAGTATAGCTACAAGAAACAGACTCGCGGTTTGGGCTCATCTGTAGTAATGTATGCGATCATGGCGTGGTATGCTTTTCCATTGCCATCAGAGCTAGCTAGCGGCCGGCGACCAATTCGCTAAAGGCGTTGGAGCAATTTCCTAGGGGGCTGGAGGTTGCTCAGTTTCTGTGCGCTGTGATTTGAAAAAGGCAATATAGCTTTAGGTTTACCCATGGATGGAGAGGCTATGGTCCGTGTTCTGTTAATCGAGTGCCGAAGGTTGTGTCAGGAGGCTCTCCAGACGCTGATAGATGGCGATGGGGAGATGTGCACGGTGGCAATTGCCAAGGACTCGAATCAGGCGCTAAATGCTGCGATGATGCTTCGGCCTGACGTCGTCCTCGTTGACATTGACGGCAACGAGTCTGACTGTTTTGATACGATTGCACTGCTGCGCCAGGCATTAGGGGATTTGCCGATAGTTGTGGTTGCAGGGCGTTGTTTGGACAGTGGCATTAGACGGGCGCTGGAGTTGGGGGTATTGGGATACGTCCTCAAGGATGAAGGGTTCGGTGTCGTGCGGCGCGCCATGGTTGCAGCTCTCTCGGGGCAGCATCTTTACAGCGCACGGGTGATGGATCGGATCGAGACGGGGGAGCTTTCGGTGGAGAGGGAGAATCGCACACGGCTCGATGCGCTTACGGCTCGAGAGAGGCAACTGCTGCCGCTGTTGGCACGGGGGATGAGCCTAAAGGAGGCATGCGTAGTCCTGAGTATCAGCTACAAGACAGCAGATAAGCACAAAACCAATCTGATGAACAAGTTGGATATTCACGACCGTGTCGAGCTGACACGTTATGCGGTGAGGGAGGGGCTGATCGAGCCATGATCCTGCGGAGAAACTCTTTGCGGGCGTAGCGGCTGGACCGCCATTCTGGTGGATCCCTGTTATTTGACTATGCGCCGGGAGTGGTGACGGCCCGAGACCATCCTGTATGGTCAGGCGGTTAAGCGGATTGGGCAACCAGCTGCAGTTTGGCCTTGCTGCGTGTCAGTTGGCGTCTTCTGGCCTGCAGTTCCTGGGGGGTCTTTGCCCTGCGCGATTGCGCTTCAGCAAGGGCGGCTTCCTCCGCCTGCACATCGACCTGATCCGGTCGGGCCGCTTGTTCGGTGAGAATGGTGAGTGTGTTGTCAGTTACCTCGGCGAAGCCGGCGTCGACAAAGAGCTTCTTGTCGCCTTCAGGTGTTTCCAGGCGTACTACGCCAATACCCAATCGACAGAGCAAGGGGGCGCGATCACGCATGATACCGATTTCGCCATCAAAGGCAGGGATGGCTGCGAAACTGGCTTCAGTTTCGAGAACGGATCTTTCCGGAGTCAGGACGTTGCATGTGAAAGTTTTCTCTGCCAATTGCCTTTCCTCGCAATGTTTCCAGGCGTGTGATCTTCAAGTTCACTCGCTGTATGGGGGGGGGCTACTCTCCTTTGAGTTTTTCAGCTTTGGCTGCCGCTTCCTCGATTGTGCCGACGTACATGAAGGCCTGCTCCGGCAGATGATCCCATTTACCATCGCACAGTTCGCCGAAGGAGCGGATCGTATCTTCCAGTGAGGTGTAGTTGCCGGCGAAGCCGGTGAACACTTCGGCGACGAAGAAGGGCTGCGAAAGGAACCGTTCAATCTTTCTTGCCCGGGCCACAACCAGCTTGTCCTCTTCGCTTAGTTCATCAACGCCGAGGATAGCGATGATGTCCTGAAGGCTTTTGTATCTCTGCAGAATAGACTGCACCTCTCGTGCGACCTTATAGTGTTTTTCGCCAACATAGTTCGGATCAATGATACGGGAGGAGGAGGCCAGTGGATCTACTGCGGGGTAGATGCCTTTTTCTGAAATGCTACGTTCCAAGTTCACAGTGCTGTCCAGGTGAGTGAATGCGGTAGCCGGTGCCGGGTCAGTATAGTCATCAGCTGGTACGTAGATGGCCTGGATGCTGGTGACGGCGCCTTTGTCTGTTGAGGTGATTCGCTCCTGCAACTCTCCCATTTCAGTGCCCAGCGTAGGCTGGTAGCCGACAGCGGAGGGCATACGACCGAGCAGTGCCGAGACTTCCGATCCGGCCTGAGAGAAGCGGAATATGTTATCGACAAAGAGCAGTGTGTCAGCACCGGTCTGATCGCGGAAGTATTCGGCCATGGTGAGTGCGGTAAGGGCAACGCGCAGCCTTGCTCCTGGCGGTTCGTTCATTTGTCCGAACACCATTACGGTCTGATCGATTACAGTTTTACCTGTATCGCCGATCTTAGCCTCTTGCATTTCCAGCCAGAGATCGTTTCCTTCGCGTGTGCGTTCTCCCACGCCGGCGAAGCAGGAATATCCGCTGTGGAATCGAGCCAGGCGAGCGATCAGTTCCTGAATGATAACGGTTTTTCCTACCCCGGCTCCTCCGAACAGTCCTGCCTTTCCGCCTCGTACCAGCGGGCAAAGCAGGTCGATCACTTTGATGCCGGTTTCGAATAGCTCGGTTTTTGGGGTGAGCCGGTCAAAAGCCGGGGGCTGATGGTGGATGGGGCGGTATTGCTCTGCCTTAACGTCCCCGCGTCCGTCGATAGGTTCGCCGACGAGATTGAATACGCGGCCGAGTGTGGCGTCGCCGACGGGAACGGATACCGGCGCCCCTGTATCTGCAATGGGGGAGCCGCGTTTCAGTCCGTCAGTGGAGCCCAGAGCAACTGCGCGGATTCTTCCGCCGCCCAAGTGCTGTGCGACTTCGCACCACAACGTTTCCCGGATTGTCTCCCCGAGGACGGACCTTTCCACCTCAGTTTTGAGGGCGTTATAGATTGCGGGGAGTTGGTCTTCGGGGAACTCTGCATCGAGCGTTGATCCGATTACCTGAGATACCTTGCCGACGGTTGCAGTTGCCGTTGCCATTTTTCAAATCCAATCCGCGTGTTATCGAACTCGACGTTCGCGATTTCCTTGTACTGTTCTTTATGAGATCGCCGCGGCGCCACCGATGATGTCCAGCAGCTCCATCGTAATCTGCGTCTGTCTTGCCCTGTTGTACTGTTGTGTTAACAGCTTGATCATATCGCCGGCGGCGTCGGTTGCCGCTTTCATAGCCACCATTCGTGCTACTTGCTCGCTTGCTGTTGCATCGGTTATGCATTGAAACAGCCGCATACGTACGGTGGCCGGCAACAACTCCGCGAGAAGCTCCGCAGGCTCCGGTAGATAATCAATGGTGGTTTCTCTTGTCGGTAGTCTCGATTCGCCATCGCTGTGGCCAGAGTCGGGCTTGGCAATGGGCAGAAGTTGCAGGACTTCGGGTCTTTGGCTGCCAGCGGAAAGGAAGCGCATATAGCAGACGGAGACGGACGCCAGTTCTTCTGAGGCGTAAGCTTCAATCATACGGTCCGCTAGAGAGGCTGCCTGTTCGAATCGAGGTGGGTCACTGAGGATCACATCTCGCGAGTGTGTTTCCTCTCCCAAGAAGCGGAAGTAGTTGATTCCCTTTTTGCCTAGCGCGTGAATGTCGATTTGCTGACCTTGCTCGCGCCGTTGCCGCATCTCCATTATTGCGGTTCGCACGACGTTTCCGTTGTAGCCGCCACACAGACCACGATCGCTGGTGAGAATTATAAACGCCGCGCGGTTTCCTTCGTTAACCTTCAGCAGGGGGGGGGCGGTACCTTCCGCCGCCGAGCTGGACGCAGACCGAGCCATAGCCGTGAGTTTTTCGGCATATGGTCTAGTAGCCAGCGCCCGGTTCATAGCCTGCTGGAATCGCGCGGTAGCGATCAGTTGCATGGTCTGCGTTATCTTGCGGATATTGCGGACCGTTTTTCTTCGTTTGACCAGTTGCCTTCTATTGGCCATTTGCCTTAGTCACTTCCTTGTGTACCGGAACGGTTCAGTTCTCGGATACGTACCGTTTTGCGAAATTCTGAATGACTTCTTTTAGCTTGGTTGCCATCTCATCGGAGAGCTGTTTAGTGTCGCTTATCTGCTGGCGGATTTCGGGGAATTCGTCTCGGACCATTTGCAGCATCTTGGCCTCAAAATCGAGGACCTTGTTGACTGGAATGGTATCGAGCAAGCCCTTGGTGCCGGCGTAGATACTGATCACCTGGTCGGCGACATTGTAGGGAACGTATTGCGGCTGCTTGAGCAATTCGACCATGCGCATGCCGCGATCAAGCTGTGCTTGAGTTGCCTTGTCCAACTCGGTGCCCAGCTGGGCAAAGGCCTCCAGCTCGCGGAAAGCGGCTAGGTCGAGGCGCAAGGATCCGGCGACTTTCTTCATGCCCTTGATTTGGGCGTTGCCGCCGACGCGGGAGACGCTGATTCCCACATTGACTGCCGGCCTGATACCAGCGAAGAAGAGGTCCGGCTCAAGATATATCTGCCCGTCGGTGATGGAGATTACATTGGTGGGGATATAGGCGGATACTTCGCCCTCGAGCGTTTCGATGACCGGCAAGGCCGTGAGAGAGCCACCCGAGTCCGGGAATCGATGTACTTTGTAGTTCTGCTTATCGGGCAGAGATTCGAGCCATGCTTCAGCACGTTCCTTTCCTTCGGCGCGATGATAGGTTCCTTTGGGATCGTCGGGCCGATGCTCTTGCGGGGCGTTGAAGCCATCAGGGTGCGGTTTGGCAACTCCGCGGTCCCTGCAATCTTCCGGCGTACTCGCAGGGACGATGGCATACTCGTTGAAGAGTTTGCAGCTGCGCTCCAGCAGGCGGGAGTGTACGTAGAAGACGTCGCCGGGATATGCCTCGCGCCCGGGCGGGCGTTTCAAGAGGAGTGACATCTGTCGATACGCCTGCGCTTGTTTGGAAAGATCGTCGTAGACACAGAGTGTGGCTTTGCCTTCCTGGTACATGAAGTACTCGGCCATGGCACAGCCGGCATACGGTGCGATGTGCTGCAATGGAGCCGGGTCTGATGCTCCTGCCGCGACGACGATGGTGTAGTCCATTGCGCCATGCTTTCGCAAAGTTTCGACGACCGCGGCGATAGTGGATTCCTTCTGGCCAACGGCTACATAGACGCAGACTACGCCGGTATCTTTTTGGTTGATAATGGTATCGAGGGCGATGGCGGTTTTGCCAGTTTTGCGGTCGCCGATGATCAACTCTCGCTGTCCGCGGCCAATGGGGATCATGCTGTCGATTGCCTTTAGGCCTGTCTGCAGTGGTTCGTTGACCGGTTGACGTGCGGCAATCCCGGGCGCTTTGTATTCCAATGGTGCGCGCAGCGGTGTTTCCACGGCGCCTTGCCCATCCATGGGTCGCCCAAGGGGGTCGACGACGCGGCCAATAAGGGCTGGTCCGCAGGGAACGCTGAGAAGCTCGCCCGTTCGTTTGGCTTCGTCGCCCCCTTTGATTCCCAAGTAATCGCCGAGGATAGCGACGCCGACGGATCCCTCCTCCAGGTTGAGAACCTGCCCTATGGCTCCGTTGGCGAATTCGATCATTTCGCCTGCCATGGCGTTACTCAGGCCGTAGAGCCGAGCGATACCATCGCCGACCTCCAGCACTTTGCCCACTTCCGCGACGTCGATAGTCGATTGGTACTGACTTATCTCCTCGCGGAGGACCGATGAAATCTCATCAATCTTGAATTTCATTCTAATCGCCTTTAGCCAAACCTCAGTATTCTGTTGGCCAGTTCAAGTGTCCGGAAGTCCGGCACGTATACGCGCTACGCTCCTACCTCTTCGCAGAAATCCCTGCCGCTGTGAATCTCCTGGGATGCGCGCTCGGTCAGGGTGCTTCGTAAACGGCCGAGCCGGCGAAGGATACTGTTGTCGATTTTCTGATCTTCTATCTGGATAACCAAGCCTCCGAGTATGGAGGCATCGACCTTCTCTGTCAGTCGAGTCGATTTGCCGGAGATCTTGGCTGCCGATTGGCGGATGTTGTCGCGGAGATCGTCGGTCAGTTCAACGGCGGAGGTCACCTTCACCTCGACTTCGCTCTTGTATTCTTCAAGAGCGGAGCGAAACTGCTGATGAATCATGCGGATTATCTCGCTGCGCCCTTTGCGGTTTATCACCAGGAGAGTGTTGAGGAGCAGGTCGGAAAGCCGTCCGCGCAAATGCTTTTCGAGAGTGGCGCAGCGGTTATCCGGATCGACAGCCGGACTTATGATGAAGTCTCCGAAGACCGGGTCGGAGTTCATAAGCCCGATGAACCCGTCAAACTCATCGAGCACCTCATCGCAGAGGTTTGCCTGCTTAGCCAAGTCGAGCAGGGTCTCGGCGTAGCTGTTTGCCACGATGATGCTGCTATGATCGAGTTCGGCCATCGTTCTTGGTACTCTCGAGACTTACGGGTTATCTGTCACAACTTCATCTGCGCACCGAGTGAAGGTCAATTGTTGCCCGCGTTTGTCTTGCTCATGTCGTCAATCGATTCCTGTATCAGACGATGGTGGTCGGTAGGATTCAGCTCTTTGGAGATGATTTTGCCGGCCACGTCGGTCGCTAACTTGGCGCCGATGTCGTACAGTTCGCGCACTGCAGTATCCCGGGCTATGCCGATTTCTCGTTTAGCCCTTTGCAGCATCGCGTCGGCTTCCTGCTTCGCCTGTTCGTGGAGTTCCTTGCGGACAACCTCGGCGTCGCGTCGACCCTCGTCCACTATCGCGGATGCTTCGGCGCGGGCTTTGTCCAACTGCTCATTGTGTTGAGCGAGCAGCTTCTGAGCCATGCGATTTGCCTCGTCTGCATCCTGAATGCTCTTGGAGATGAAGTCTTCGCGAGCTTTCAAACCGTTGAGAACCGGTTTCCAGACAAACTTTCCTAGAACAAAGACGACAGCCAGGAAGGTGATGAGTGTCCAGATGATGTTGCCGATGTCGCCAGTGAAAAGCCCGGGAGACTCACCGTCTGATGAGGCGAGGGAAGCCGCCGCGGGAAGCATGATGAATACGCCCGCCGTTAGGGTGTGCAGTTTCGCTGTTCTGCCGATCATGGGGTGCAACCGCCTTCTTTGACAGAGAGTATGGCGGAAATCTAAGCTCCCGCCGTTGTCGACCAGCAGCTTTTGCTAGGCAATAGCTGCCAGGAAGCAACCAAGAACGGCAAACAGGGTTGCGCCTTCGATCATTGCTGCGGTGATGATCATCGCTGTCGAAATCTGGCCGGCAACTTCGGGCTGACGGGCCATGGACTCCACAGCGCTTCCACCGATACGGCCAATGCCGGCGGCACCACCCATGACTACAAGACCGGCACCGATTCCGCCGCCAATTGCCTTCGCCGCGATACTATCGAGGAGACCGCTGGTTGCTGTGACCTTGTGGTCGTCGGCCTTTGCGCCATCTGCAGTATCTTTGGCGAGGGCGAGGCTCGTACCCATCATGAGAAAACCAACGACGATTACTACCAAAGGCAAGAACCCGCGCTTGCTAAACATATCTAGAACCCTTTCGTACGATTCTCTGCTCGTTGGGAGCGAGCAGGTTACTTTTCGCCATCGCAGTCACGCCTTGTGGCCCGTTTGTCCCACGCTCCGGGCATGGCGAGTCAAGTCATTCCGTTAGTGTGCCACCTCCGCCTGAGTATTCTCGTGCTCATGCTCTTCGTCGTGATGGTCGTGGTGGAACACAACTGCCTGGCCGATAAACAGCGCGGTCAGGAATGTGAAGATGAACGCCTGCAGAAAGGCGACGAAAATCTCCAGCATATAGAAGGCCACGCTGACAACGACCACAACCAATCCAACGCCGAGTCCGCCGGCGAAGCTTACTGCGCCCACCGTGAAGATGAAGCTGAGCAGTACGGCAAGCAATACGTGGCCTGCCACCATGTTGGCGAAAAGACGTACCGTAAGGGCGAAGATTTTGGCGACAAGGCCAATGATCTCGACAGGTACCAACAGCGGTGCAAGCCAAAGGGGGCCTGGGCAGAAGTGGGCAATGAACTGCATTCCGCCGATTCGCAGTCCGTTAACGACAATCATAAATAAGGTGCAAGCGGCCAAGGTTCCAGTTACCCAGAGGCTACCGGTTGCCGATCCGCCTATTCCGTGGTGCGCGTTAGGGAATATCGCTTGGACGATTGGTCTGGTCAACGGTTCCAGAGGTAGCAGGCCAAGCAGGTTGCAGAATAGAACATAAAAGAATGCGGACCAGATGTAGGGTACAAACCTATCTGCATGCTCACCCAGGGAAGGTTTAGCGACTTCGTCTCGCAGGTACTTGCAGACGAGCTCTATGAAGTTGAAGAATCCCCGAGGTGTCATATCTTCCACCACGTCTCCGGTTTTCTGCAACTTTACGAAGCGGGGGAAAATGAGGATGAGCAGCAGGGCTGCCAGAATTTGCATAGCGATGTGGTTCGACAACAGCGTGGGGCCGAACGCGCCCTCTCCCATCTGTATGTATCGCCATTGTACGACGTGGTCCAGCGGGCTACCGGCCGCTAGTAGGGAACTTAGCATGGGAAGTCACCTCGGTTTCTGTCAACCAAGTGGACAGAGTAAACCGTGTCTATTGCCAACATCACCAAGTATGCGAAACCGATCCATATGCCTAGCACGCCCTTGATGAAGAAGCCACTGAGCAGCGCTGGGGCTGCGAGTGCGAGGGCAACGAGGAATCTGAGCATGGTGGCCATTAGGATCGATTGTGGAGATTTCGATGCATCTGTGGTTGTGCCAAGGGCCACGGGTACTGAGCCGACGCAGCTGGCCAACAGGCTGATGGCGATGCCGACTGCCATTGAAGGGATGGCGCCCTCACCTGCCAATCTGACCGTGGGATAATACCCCAGGGCAAATAGAACAAGCGCAGCCACAACGCTTAGGGCGACGAGCTTAAGGTATGTGATGTATGCGTTCTTCACTTAGGATCCTGTTTTTCCTTAGGGTCGTCCGTGTTTGACCCCGGATTCTGCTCTTTGAAGGCGGCCATCGAGTCGCGTATCAGATTATAGGTGCCGCCAACCAAACCGAGCGCCGCGCCGATTACGAGGCACCATGGTCTTGTGCCGTAATGGCTGTCAACCCAATATCCCAAAAGAGCGAAACCCGCGAGAGCGGCAGCAAACTCCACACCGATGCCGCTGTGTCGCAACCAAGTCGGCTTATTGTCCGAGGAGCGATTTACCATTGTCGATCTGCGAATTCGCTAATCCCAAACCGCGCCTCGTTAGTGCGAACCGCATTGACCAGAACTTACCGATGTATCGGCGTTCAAGCACCCAGGGCTGAATCTGCATTCCTGGCCAGCGAAGGCCGTCTCGAAGCCTACTTGGGCACGGCCTAATCTAGGCATTGTCTGCGTTGGTCGCCACGGCAACTACTTTCGAGCATCGCTACGTTCACGCCGCGCGCCACGCCGTGAGTATTTCGAATGGCTCGACTTCTTCCAGCACAGTTGACGAGCCTGAAGACGTTAACAGGTTGTTAGTCGCCTCGGTTTGCTGGAAGCGCGAGCTAGTCTAGTGTTGCTTTGATGGGAGCGTCAACCCTTTTGTTGGCAATCACTTGCCGTTGTTGGCGTCCGGTTCAGATTGACGCAGCAGGTTCCTTGTGATATCTTTGGCGTCCATTCGTCGTCACCAGCGGATTCTCTCCCGAATATACGCAGAAGAAGCGGGGTTAGTAGTCAAATGCCAAAGTGTGTAGCGATTGTTGGAGCGACCGGTGCGGTCGGTATGGAGTTCATCTCACTGCTGGAGAAGCGCGGCTTGCAGGCGGAGTCGTTTCGTTTGCTTTCGTCTGCTCGCAGTGCAGGAAAGAAGATTACCTTGCGGGGAAAGGAACTGACGGTCGCTGAATTGACTGAGGACAGTTTCGTTGGGGTGGATCTCGCGTTCTTCAGTGCTGGTGGGGCCATTAGCCGGAAGTATGCGCCGCTTGCAGTGGAACAGGGTTGTCTGGTGATCGACAACTCTTCAGCGTTTCGAATGGATCCCAATGTTCCTTTGGTCGTTCCTGAGGTCAATCCTCAAGATGCCAACGCGCACCGTGGCATGATCGCCAATCCGAATTGTTCCACGATCGTTATGGTTGTACCTGTCTGGCCGCTTCATTGCGTCAATCCGATCAGAAGGATTGTGGTCAGCACGTATCAGGCGGCGAGTGGGGCGGGGCAGGCGGCCATGATGGAACTTGAACAGCAGACGCGCGACGTGCTGGCCGGCAAGCCGGCTGTTCCCAAGCTGATGCCTTTTCAGTACGCCTTCAACCTCTTCAGCCATAACTCTGCCATTGGCGAGAATGGCTACAACGAGGAAGAGATGAAGATGGTCAATGAGACAAGGAAGATGTTCCACACGGATGATATCCAGATTGCGGCCACTTGTGTGCGTGTTCCGGTGATGCGTGCCCACAGCGAATCCGTGAACATCGAGTTTACCAACCCCATTACTCCCGACGAGGTTCGCCGAATCCTTGCCGAATCACCTGGGGTCACAGTCGTTGATCAGAGGGAGCCGCAGCATTTTCCCATGCCTATCGAAGCCAGTGGCATTGATAATGTGCTGGTTGGGAGAATACGGCAGGATGTCAGTCGGCCGGACGGACGCGGGATAGACCTGTTTCTTTCGGGGGATCAGCTTCTGAAAGGTGCCGCCCTCAACGGTTATCAGATAGCTGGACTTGTTTCCTGAGTCGGTGGTGGAGGCTGGTTTGGTATTGGGGCAATCGCTCGGTTGCCGAATACCTTCGGGGTTTCGGATTACCAGCTTTCGGCCACGGTCCAGCCTCCGGATGCTGAACGTTGCATGCGCAGTACGGTGCGATCCTTTCGCCGAAGTTCACTGTTGAACCCGTCGATGCGCAGTACCACGGATCCACTCCAATCCATGGAAATGCGGGAAAGATCAAGATCGAAGACGGCCATGTTTTCCGTTGTGATGGACAGCTTGTCGTCACTGATCACTTCGCCTTCGATCCAGCTTCGCTGTTCGTTTTCCTTTTTCTGTGTGAGTTTGACCCAGCCGGATCGAAGTGGCAGTTCTTCGGAAGTTTGCAGATCAACGGGGATCAGTGTGGGATGGCTCGCATTCTGAGTGGTTTCTTCTTGTGCCGGAGTGGTTTCTTTCGCAGTGTCGGTGGCGTTGCTGTTTTCCTGCGACTGCGCTTTGGTGTGGTTAGCACTGTAGTCAGCGGGAAGGCGGTCATCTCCGCAACCTCCTGCGGGCGGCAAGAGGAGTAGCTGCACGAGTGTGACGATTGCGGTCTTTAGCCACCAGGAATTCTGCAGTATTGACTCCATTTCAGAGCCCTCGCGTTGACGCCGGGTTTTGGTGGCCTGAGCCACTGACATTGTTGCCAAAGCACTCTAGTTGTTGTACCGTAGATCGGCACGAATGGATGCAAAAAAACGGCGAAATCGCGTTTCCTGCTCCGTGGCATGCGGAGGCAAGCGCGAGCTGAGCAACATCTTCCGCCGACTTTACCAGCTCAAGATTGTGAGGAGAGCACTATGGGTTCCGAAATGACTCCGCGCCAAATCGTCGAAGCGCTGGATCGCTATATCGTAGGACAGGCGGATGCCAAAAGAGCAGTTGCCGTGGCCATTCGCAATCGCTGGCGGCGCCAACAATTGCCGGAGACTCTGCGTGAGGAGGTTGGGCCACGGAACATAATCCTCATTGGGCCGACAGGTGTGGGCAAGACAGAGATAGCCAGGCGGTTGGCAGGATTGGTCAACGCGCCTTGGGTGAAGATCGAGGCCAGCAAATACACAGAAGTGGGATATCATGGCCGAGATGTGGAGAGCATGATTCGTGACCTGCTCGAGAATGCTATTCACATGGTCCAGAGTGAACAGACAGAGGTTGTTCGCGCGGAAGCGGAACGTCTCACGGAAGAGAAGCTGCTGGACGCACTTATGCCGGCTGCTGATACGTCGGAACTTGGCGTGGCGGCAGACCCGGATTCGGAAGCTTCCCAGAGGCGGCACCGCAGCCGTGAGAAGTTGCGTGCTTCGCTTAGGGCTGGAGAGCTGGATGACCGAACAGTGGATCTGGCCGTTGAGCAGAAGGCGATGCCGGTGGGTATGCTGGCCACAATTGGCGGCGATCAGCTCGATGGGGAATTACAGGATTTCATGGAGAAGCTTATTCCATCGCGATCCAAGACGCGACGAGTTTCGGTGGCGGAGGCACGCAAGATTGTGTTCGAGCAGCAGTGCGACAAGTTGATCGATCGCGAGAAGGTGATCGAAATGGCTATTCACCGCACGGAGAACAGCGGTATCGTCTTCATCGATGAGATTGACAAGATTGGCAGTGGTGGGGCTATGGGCCCCGATGTATCTCGGCAGGGTGTCCAGCGAGACATGCTTCCGATAGTTGAAGGATGCACGGTCAATACACGCTATGGGCAAGTCAAGACTGATCATATTCTTTTCATAGCGGCTGGTGCTTTTCACGTAACCAGCCCAAACGATCTGATGCCGGAACTGCAGGGACGTTTTCCTATTAGAGTGGAGTTGAAGGATCTGGAACGAGATGATTTCATTCGTATCCTGACAGAGCCGGAGGCTGCGCTGGTCAAGCAACAGGTTGCTTTAATGGCTACAGAAGGCGTCAAGATTGAGTTTCTCCAAGAAGCGATTGAAGAGATGGCGGATATTGCCATTCGCATGAACAACAGCGTACAGAATATCGGTGCTCGCCGATTACATACGATCGCTGAGAGGTTAATGGAGGAGCTTTCCTTCCATGCTCCGGAAAGAAGCGGCGACTGCGTGAAGATTGATGCCGAGTATGTGCGTCTGCGCCTTGAGGATATTGCGAGAAACGCGGAGTTAGGTCGTTTTGGTTTCCATAGTCTCAAAGCTGACAACTGATGCGGTGCGGTCGGCGAAGCGTCGAACGCCGAAGAAACAGGAGCGTTCGTTTCGCGTCACCGATCGGTGTTACCATGGGCAGGGCCCGTCCAGCCGCTTGATGAACGCGGACATATTGGGGATGTCCGGAGGACCGCTTCTGCGCCAGAAGTAGGGTTGACCGAAGTCTGCGAACAGCGATCGCCCCTCCGTTTTCGCGGGATAGATCCGGCCTTCAGCATGTCCGTCGAGGAATACTATTCCTGTGCGACCGCGAACGTCATTCTTGTTTGAATCGGTTGCGGACATGTGGCGAGTGGCGATGCGGTCAAGTCCGTTGAAGTTTCCATCAGGATAAGCTGAGTTCATATGGAAGTTTGGGTGTTCCTCAAACATGGCCATGAACCGAGCCGGAGCATAGACGACGTGTTCACCGGCATGGAAGGAGCGGCTGCCCGTGTCACCGGGTAACAGGTTATCCGGAGAGTCCGCCACGTAAGTGAAGCTGAAAAGGCTGTCGGGAGAGCGGTATCCTATATAGGCATTGAGTGAGTAGCTCAGTCTTCCGTTTCCACCTCCTCCCGTGGCACTGTCCGATGCCTTCCCTGGTCGGTCTGACGGGCAGAGATACGGTCGCTCGTCCTTCATGTACGGAAAGAGCGTGCCTCTGTTGGGAACATCCACAACAAACTCCGGATCGAGATGAAGAGGCTGGGTGTACGCGGCCGTGTAGTCCAGGTCTACCAGGCGATCTCTCGCTCCGTCCCAGGTTACGCCTGATATTCGTGGCCAAGCCTGGCTGAACAGGGCCTGCATATAGAAGAGGCTATGTGTTCCTGGAAAGACACCATGATCAGACACATAGTATTGCATGCCGTGCATTAGCTGTCTCAGATTCGAACGGCAGCTCACACTGGCCGCGCTATGTCGTGCGCGCGAGAGAGATGGGACGAGAACAGCTATCAGCAGGCCGATAATGGAGATAACCACCAGAAGTTCTACCAGTGTAAAACCGGAGCAATGACTCCGTTTCAGTGCCCTCCAAGTTAGAGAGAACGCTGTGCGTGAGCTGACCTTCCCGCGGATGTCTGAATGATCTACGTTGGAATATCTGATAGCCATCTGCGTTCTCCCCAGATGAAAAGACCGATCAATGGCCGGTCACCCAGGTTGCCGGAAGTACATCTCAACCCGCCTGCCGCTGTCTTGAACCGGTACCTAATGGACGCAGAGCATATGGAGAAGGACTACATTGTTTTGTGCGAGGTCGGCCGTAATGCCCCCGAAAGGCCACATTTGCAGTCGTTCTGTCGCTAATCTAGGCACAATGGGGGGATTCGGCGGCGAAGGTGGCTTTGCATTCTGGGCGTGTTCGTCTGCCGTACTTGTGCGCCGGTTTTTGCGGGGGCACTTGGTTTGACCATGCTGCGAAGGCCCTCGTGTTCGAGGGAGGCAAGTTACCGGCGCCCGTTGTGAGACGTTTGTGCTACAATCAGGTGGCACCGGATTGCTGCCGTTCGTCAGCCGGATGTGACACAGGTAACTCTGGCGGCACAGATGCGCGAAAAGGCGTATTATCGAAGCGGATGGGCGCCGTTTCGAGATCCGGTGGCTGTGCATGGTGAGTGAATGCGAATCTGTTGTCCGACCTCTATGCAGTGCAGACTTGAGCAAGCTCGATTTAGGTGTAGCGTCTGACGCCCGTTTTCATTCGGGAGATCTTCCGTCCTAGACGCTGCGCTTGGACCAATAACGCCAAGGTCTCGGCAGCGCATTGTCGCCGGGACTCGGGCCCCCAGCGAGATCATTGAACGCAGATGGAGGAATGCTGATGGGTGTGAAGCTGGATGATCTGTACACACTGCTGGAGAAGAGTTTCGACTATCTCCTAATACTTGATGAGCAGTGCCGGATTGCCCACATAAGTGTTGATTTAGCCAAGGAGACTGCTGCGGGCATCAACGGCGAGCTTCGGGGCAAGGCTGCAGACGAAGTATTCGGCGGAGCCTCTTTGGAGAGCATCCGTTCGGCAATGGGCAAGCTTGAAGCGGAAGATGGACGCGAACTTGCCATTTTGGAGACAGCGTCGGGACGGCCTTCGGTGGTTCTCAAAGTGGTAACTCAGGTTACTGCTGACGGCCGGAGCTACATGCTTTGGGGTAGCAGGTTTGCTGCGTTGGAGAATCTGGCGCACAAGAATGACTGGTCGAGCATTGAACGGGCCAAGGAGCTTGCCTGTGTCTATGCGGTAGCTGAGTGGGTGGAAGTGTCCAAGTCCGTAGAGGATTTCTTCACTAACCTGCCGCGGTATTTGCGTGAGGGAATGCACTATCCTGAGCACGTTGTTGTGTACAGTGTTTTTGAGGGACACGAGTACGGGCATAAGCCAATAGCAAAGAACCGTCTTTCGACAGACATAGTGATCGAAGACGTCGTTCGTGGGACGATTTGCGTTACCTATGACTCGCCGGAACTAGAGTTCTTGCCGGAAGAGCAGCGAATGATGGACGAGATTGCCAGGATGCTGGTACTCGCTATCGAGAGAAAGGAACTGCGGAAAAATACCCACAAGCGGCAGGAGGAGTTGCATCGCGAACGAGACAAATTGGAAAAGCTTAATTCTTACCTGGACAGGATTAACCGTGGCTTTGAAGAGTCCAAGACGCGGCTGGAGACGATTTTCCAGGCTATTCCGGATACTGTGGCCATCATAGACCGTGATCGAAATGTGGTCATGACCAACACGGACAAGTTCGTGGGGGGCAACAAATGCTACAAGACGTTCTTTGACAGTGACAGATGCTGTCTGGATTGCCGTTTGGCCAAGATCCTCAAGCAGAAGACGCCCATTACTCTTGAGATTCGCCACGAGGACCGACACTATGAGGTTCACGCTCTACCGATCTTCGATAAGAATCACGAAGTGGACGGAATAATCGAGTTCTACCGGGATGTTTCCGACAAGAAGAACTACGAGCAGCAGTTGCAGCAGGCCGACAAGTTGGCATCCTTGGGGCAGTTGGTGAGCGGTATCGGCCACGAGATAAACAACCCCAACCAGTTCATTAGGGGAAACATTAAGATCATTCGGCAGGCCATGGATGACATATTGCCGCTGGTCGATGACTACTACAAGAGCCACCCGGACCTCAAGGTCGCTCGCCTTGATTACGATTTCTTCCGCAAGCATGTGGTTACGCTTATCGATGACATGGGAAACGGCTCGGAGCGCATCAAGGGTATTGTAGAAGGTCTCAAACGCTTTGCCCGTCGCGACGAGGGATTGCTGATCGACAAGGTTGATCTCAATGCCATCATACGTGAGGGAGTGCGCCTAGCTCATAACCAGATTCACAAGACAGCCGATGTGGAGCTGGATCTGGGTGACGATCTGCCGGAATTCGAGGGGAACGTGCAGAAAATCGAGCAGGTCTTCATCAATCTGATTATTAACGCTGCTCAGGCGATTCCTGATGACCGTCGGGGAAGGATTGAGATAACAACCAGGTTGGAGGCCGGCGAAGTTGTGGCTCAGGTGCGCGACACCGGATCGGGAATGAGCGATGGCACAATCAAGCAGGTCTTTGATCCGTTTTTCACGACGAAGCGGGCACGCGGCGGAACAGGCTTAGGGCTTTCCATTGTATACCGGATTGTGGAGGAGCACGGCGGCACAATTGCCGTGGCGAGCAAGTTGGGAGAGGGGACAACCTTCACCATAAGGATTCCCTACAAGAAGAAGGACGGCAAGGGTAGTGCGGGTCTTCCCGGCAACTCCGATGAGGACTAATATGAAGAAACTTCTCTTAGTTGACGATGACGTTGCGGTTACCAACTACCTCATGGTTTTTCTCATGCAGACAGGGGAATATGAGCCAACGGTCATCAACGACGCCCGCACGGTTCCCGACATACTGGCCAAGGAGCAGTTTGATGCAATGCTGCTCGACATGGACATGCCTCATCTTAGTGGTATGGATATCATCCGCCATGTGAGTGAATGCGGCATAGGATTGCCAATCGTAGTCCTTACAGGTGTCAATGATGCTGATCTGGCCGTGAAATCTCTGAAGCTGGGTGTGCTAGACTACCTGACCAAACCGGTGGATGATGATCACTTGCTCGAAGTCCTTGACAAGGCCATAGCTCACGGCACTGCTACTGATTCGATCAAGGACCTCCCTTCGCAATTGAAACTTGAGGATCTGAATTACCGTGAGGCTTTCGACCATTTGATCTCGCGCACTCCATCCATGATCCGTCTCTATCATCAGGCGGAGAGAATGGCTCCAGGCGATCTCTGTGTCTGCATTTTTGGTGAACGTGGCACGGGAAAGATGTCGCTGGCCAAGGCCATCCACGAGGCCAGTCCTCGGCGAGAGAAGCCGTTCGTTTCGGTTGATGCCGCGGCACACGATATGGAGGAATTCCCTAAGGAATTCTTTGGCGCTAATCCCGAAGGCAAGGAGGAGCCGGATCGCCCCGGTTTCCTGGAAGAGGCCGACGGCGGAACTCTATTCATCAACAACATCGAATTGCTTCCCATTCCTGTGCAGATTAGGCTTACGAGGGTAATTCAGCATAAGGAGTTCTATCGCGAATCGTCACCGCGCATCCACAGAATAGACGTGCGTATCATAGTGGCTTCCCTGCACGATCTTACAGATGAGCTGTATCAGGATAGCTTCTCCCGAGATCTGCTCTATCGGCTCGTTGTGAATTCGTTGCACCTTCCGCCGCTGCGCGAAAGGAAGGATGACATACCGATTCTGGCGACCGCTACTCTCCAACGAGAAGTCCACAGAATGAACAAGAAGGTGACAGGGTTCACCGATGAGTTTATGGACTTGCTGACCAACTACGATTTTCCGGGAAATGTGCAGGAACTCAACGATATAGTGGCCACCAGCGTTATCAACACCGAGACCAGTCTTGTTGGAATAGATTCCTTGGCCCATTACATGCGGGATATACTTATCTCTGGAAGGAGAAGGCTGGTCAGTTTCCACCCGCGCAAACTGAAGGATGTCGTAAGAGAGCACGTCGAAAACACCGTGCACTATCTCGATGGCGATCGAACCAAGGCTGCGGTGGAGTTGGGTGTAAGTCCGGTAGAAGTCGACAACATTCTTGCCGACTGTTGACTCAGCGACTCGATTCGATGACGTTCAGGAGTTTCAGGGCGGTTGCCGAATCTCCTACACTCTTGCACGTCCGCTCTTCGAGCCTACGCGATAGTGCTCTATACCTATCTCCTGGCAGTCGGCCCTGTGCCTTGCGGTAGCAGTTAGCGCTGGAACGCCAGGGAATGACTTCGTGACTACATCGGCTACGTTCAGCGTGCCCTGTGCACTCCAGTGACGTTCCTGTCCTTTGTTCCAGTAGAAGGCGAGCCTGTCGCTAAGGTTTTTTGCCACTAACTTCTCCAAGTCAGCGGAGATGGTGGAGAACACGGCAGGTGTTGATACGCCGAGTTGGTCGCCGATGTTTTTCAGAACATGCCAGGTTTTGATGCCGTTGGGAGCACCCACTGCCGCCTGATAATCGATCACTCTACCTTCGAAGTTGATCCGGCTGCCCTCACTTTCCAGATAGGTGGTGATGGGAATCGAGACGTTGGCGAATAGGGTGGTTTCAGTTTCCGCCCAATCGCACGCAGCCAGAAACTCGACCGAATGGAATAGTGCCGCCGTTCGATCATTGCGCATTGGGTCTTCGCCGATGATCAATGCGGCTTTGATCTTCCCCGTTGTGAGTGATTCTAGAAGTTGTCGTCGATTGGTTGCTCCGGGTAGTTTGGTGGAAGGCTTCCGTCCGGGTAGGAACGCCGGATCTGCTCCACATGTTTCGAGGCCGGCGGTGTTGCCGGATTGATAGGCGAGTATGAGTTCCACCGACATACCGGTCGCACGTAAGAGCAGGATGATATTGGAGATTGCCGCAAGGTCTCCGGGTGCCTGATCACGTCCTCGGTCCGGACTGTGAACGAATACGACTTTCCGGGCATCCTGCAGCATTTCCGCCGCTTGCCGGATGCGCTGCTCGCTCACGCCCGTTTGTGCCGCGGTGCTGGCCAGGGAGTAGTCATGCTGATCTGCAATGAAGTCTACGCCTCCCGGCAGACTCCTCACCTTCTCACGATCGATGAAGCCGTTGTCCATGAGGAGTTGGATGATACCGTTGAGCAGTACCGTTCCCCGCCCACGCATGGGATCCAGTTTGAGATCGGCGGTGACGTCGAGGATATCCTCCGACGACTTCGACAATACCAGTTTTGCCCCACCTCTTGCCGCCTCCTGAATCTTCATGCTCAGCACGAGCTGATCGGTCTGAGTATCGGTGTTGTTGCAGAAAACGAGGTCGCTTTCCAACAAGGCTTCCATGCCGGCTGTGGATGCGGTAAAGCCCAGCGAGCCGTCGAGGGCCGCAGATGGCATTCCACAGGTAAGCATGGACAGAGATGCAACGTTGTTCGTCCCCAGGCCGTCTCGGGCTATGCGGGCAGCAAGGTACATTTCTTCGTTGGAGAGCTCCGGAGACACGAAGACGGCCACGGCTTCCGGTCCATGCTGCTTGACCGCTGCTTCGAGTCCCTCTGCTACCTTCTCATAGGCCTCTTTGTAGCTGATTTGCGTGTGGTCGATCCCACTGCGTACGACCGGCTTGAGCAACCGCTTGCGATTGATGAATAACGTGTTGGCGAATCTGCCATAGAAGCACAGCCCTTCGCCCGGAACACCGGCGGATTCTATGAAGTAGCGATCGCCGTTGAAGTTTTTCACCTTGATGGCGCATCCGGTGGAACACATGGCACAGTGCGTGGCTGTTTCACTGTGGGGTAGGCAGGCTCGACCCGGGAATGGATACTTGACTGTGAGCGCGCCGGTCGGGCAGGCGTCCACACAGTTTCCACATGAAATACAGCTCGTTTCAATGAGAGGATCCTGCATTGCAGGCCGCATCTCAGTATTGAAACCACGGTTGATTAACCCCAATGCACTGACGGGCAATACGCGCTCGCAAGTTCGAATACAGCGTGCACACAGGACGCACTTGTTGGGGTCATAAACAAGATAGGGATGACTATCATCTATCTTGTGTTTGCGGGCATACCCTTTGAACCTCTGCATGTCGACGTCGTATTCTTCTGCATACAGACGCAGCTTGCACCAATCGAAAGCGACGCATCCACATGAGAGGCATCTCTGAGCTTCGTGAGCGACATCCTCGAATTCAAATCCGGTGGCGACTTCTCGGAAACTGCCTCGACGTTCATCCACTTCTATTTCGTGCATGTGTCGCCGAGGACTCGGAGTCACATCACCCAATTCTTGCGTTCCTGGTTTGGACCAGAATTCCTTGTTGACCACAAACGGCGGTTTCGCCGGTGCTTCTCCGGACAGGTAGGCATGAATGGCGACAGCCGCCCTTTGCCCGTCACGAATGGCGTCGATTACCACAGTTGGGCCGTCGTCTGCCGCGTCCCCTCCGGCAAAGAGACCTTCGATACTGGTCTTCATTGTGGTGGTGTCGATGTCGAACGTAGTCCATTTTGACACTTTCGGCGGGTTGGTCATCTGCTTCAGCATGTCGTTCAGCAATGGCGTTTGTCCAATTGCAGAAACGGCAAGATCGCAGGGCAAGTCGAATTCGCTGCCCTCCTTGGGCACGGGGCGTCGACGTCCGGACGCATCTGGCTCACCTAGCTGCATGCGGATACACTTGATCGCTTTGAGCTTGTTGCCCTCCTTTACGATGCCGACCGGGGCGGCAAGCTCCATGATTTCTATACCCTCTTTCAGGCAGTCCTCTATTTCAAGTTCATCCGCCGGCATTTCGGCCTTGGTTCGCCGATAGAGGATTATGACTTTGTCGGCACCCAATCGCCAGGATGTGCGGGCCACGTCCATGGCCGTGTTGCCTCCGCCGACCACCAATATCGTTCCCTTCACCGGCTCGGGATGCTGTGCTTTTTCCACAAGATACTCGACACCGGAGACGACACCTTCGGTTTCGAATTCACCCTCGACGTGCATTGCTTTGCCGCCCCATGCGCCCGCGGACAGGAATACCGCGTCATGCTTCTTGAGAAGTGCGTCCACCGTGACGTCTCTGGGGATATTAATCCCGCATTTGATCTCCACGCCGGCACGGGTTATGTACTCAATCTCCTTGTCGAGATCCGCATTGGGCAGACGGTACTCGGGAATTCCATAGCGCAGCATTCCACCGGCAGCGGGCATGTTTTCGTAGACTATCGCATCATAGCCTTTGCTGCCGAGGAACCATCCGGCGGTCAGTCCTGCGGGGCCGGCGCCCACGATTCCGATAGACTTACCCTTTGAGGCTTCTCTGTATGGTGTGCCGGCGTACGCTCCCGGCATGTCAGTTACATACCGTTTGATGTAGTTGATTGCTACCGGATCTTCCACGTCCTGTCTGCGGCAGACTACCTCGCATTTTCGCACGCAAATACGACCACACACTGCCGGTAGCGGGTTTGCCTGGCGAACCAAGTCGACAGCTTTGCGGTTTTCACCCATAGCGGCAAGGGCAATATACCCCTGTGCATCGACGCCTGCGGGACAACCGTGCTTGCAGGGCGATTCACAATCGGCGTAGTGGTTGGAAAGCAGGAGCTCGAAGGCGGTTTTGCGCGCTTCTCGCACACGATCGCTGTTCGTGCGGATTTTCATGCCGTCAACAACCTTGGTGGCACAAGATGGGATGAGGCTTGGGCGACCTTCCAGTTCAACTACACATACGAAGCATGAACCATAGGGTTTGAGTTCGGGCGAATGGCACAGTGTTGGGATCTTGTCCAGCTTCTGCTCATCCACGACCTCCAGAATCGTTTGCCCCGCCTTGGCCGTAACCGGCTTGCCGTTTATCTCTACTGCTACCGTATTCATCTCAGCGTCCTAGGCTTTGTAGATGGCGTCGAAATTGCAGGATGTGATGCACTTCCCACATTTGACGCACTTCTCCTGATCGATAACGTGCGCTTGCTTCTTGTTTCCACTAATCGCCTCAACCGGACAGTTCTTGACACACAGCGTGCATCCAGTGCATTTCTCCGCGTTGATGAGGAAAGAGACCAAGGCGGAACAGTTGCCCGCCGGGCACTTACGGTCTTTCACGTGAGCGATGTACTCGTTTTCGTAGTAGTTGATGGTCGTGAGCACCGGGTTGGGGGCTGATTGACCCAGTCCGCAAAGACTCGCCTGCTTGATCTGGTGCGCCGCATGTTGCAGGTTCTTTACGTCTTCCGGCTTGCCTTCACCTGCGGTAATCCGCTCCAGCGTCTCGAGCATCCTTTTGGTTCCGATGCGGCAGAACGTGCATTTGCCGCACGATTCCTTCTGAGTGAAGTCCAGGAAGAAGCGGGCAATGTCCACCATGCATGTGCTGTCGTCCAGTACCACCATGCCACCGGAACCCATGATTGCCCCTGTCTGGGAGATGTGTTCGAAGTCAACAGGCGTACTCTTAAGGTGCTCCGGAATGCAGCCTCCTGAGGGGCCGCCCATTTGCACGGCCTTGAATTGCCGGTTCTGTTTTATGCCGCCGCCGATGTCAAAGACCAGCTTCTCAATGCTCGTGCCCATCGGCACTTCGGCAAGACCTCCCTTAGCAACCTTGCCGGCCAGTGCGAATACTTTTGTTCCCGGAGACTTCTCTGTGCCGTACTTGCGGTAGGCAGTCGCTCCATTGACCAGAATCCAGGGAATGTTGGCATAAGTCTCAACGTTATTGTTGTTAGTTGGTTTTCCCCATACACCCTTCTCCGCTGGGAAGGGCGGGCGAATACGTGGCATACCGCGCTCTCCCTCGATCGAAGCGAACAGGGCGGTTTCCTCGCCGCAAACGAAGGCGCCGGCTCCCTGCTTGATCTTCAGTTCGAAGTCGAAGCCGCTGCCCAGAATGTTCTTGCCCAAGAAGCCCTTCTCACGCATTGCTCCAATAGCTATCTGCAGACGTTTGATGGCCAGAGGGTACTCGGCGCGGCAGTAGATGTAGCCAAAGCTCGCTCCGATCGCTCGCCCACAGATCAACATTCCTTCGAGCACAGCGTGAGGATCACCCTCTAGAATCGACCGGTCCATGAATGCTCCCGGGTCGCCTTCATCAGCGTTGCAGACAACGTACTTCTGCTTCGCGTCATAACCCGCAGCAAACGACCATTTCATACCGGTAGGAAATCCAGCTCCGCCTCGGCCGCGAAGGCCAGAACTCTTTACCTCTTCGATGATTTCGGTCGGTGTCAGTTTCGTCAGGGCAAGGCGGGAGGCTTCGTATCCACCCTGTTCGATGTATTCATCGATTGATTCAGGGTTGATCACGCCGCAGTTTCGCAGAACGATGCGGTCCTGCTGGGCAAGGAAGGGGCCTTCCTCGCCACTGGTATTTCCCGAAGCATCCTCTGTATAAACGGCATACTCCGTGATCACCTCGCCCCCGGTCAGGTGTTTTTCGAATATCTCATTTGCCCGTTTGGTATCCACGTCACCGTAAATCGTACGCGTGCCATTCTCTTTGATCTCCACCAGCGGTTCGCGATAGCACATTCCGATGCAGCCGGTGAAAGTCAACTCGTGATTCGAGTTGCCCGCCAGAAGTCTCTCCAGCTCTTCATATGTGTTTCGCGCTCCTGCAGAGAGGCCACAAGTGCTCATGCCCACCAATATCTTCGCCATTGGTATCTCAGTCCCAAAGAAGGTCAGCTGCGGCTATCGGCCGCACCAAAACAAAGCTGAACTAAACAATGATTCTCATGCTGATACGACTAATACCTCTTGTGTTTGCCGTGAGGCGGATCTCTGCCTGCGTCAACGTAAACATTGGGTTATTCAAAGCTAAATGGCCAGAAACCTGCTGCCTGCCGCACGTCAGTACAAGGCGCATACAGGCCGTTTAGGCGACCATTCCCTCCTTCGTCTTCTTCTGATTTTCCTCACGGCGGATTTTGCGGATGATCTTCCTTGCCTCTGCCGGCGTAAGGCGCCCAAATGTATCGCTGTTGATCATCATGGCCGGGGCCAGGGAACAGCACCCCAGGCAGGCGACAGTGAAGAGAGTGAATAGACCATCTTCGGTCGTGCCATTCTCCTCTACGCCTAGTTCATCCCGCAAAGTATCCAGAAGTGTCGGCGCCCCGGCGACGTGACAGGCTGTGCCAGCGCAAAGGCGAACCTGGTATTTGCCCATCGGTTGCAGGCGGAACTGGCTGTAGAACGTTATGACCCCGTAAATAGTTGATTCCGGGGTGTTAGTGACTCCCGAGATATACTTGATTGCCCGCCTTGGGATGTAGCCGAAATGTTCTTGAGCGGATTGCAGCAGTGGAATCAACTCTCCGGGGGCGCCGTCATAACGCCAAAGGCGGTAGGTGAAATCAGCTTCCTTGTTTTCCATTAGTGAATCGCTGTGCTAGGGGGGCTCGTCTACGACATGACCGACGACAATCCCATGATCGTCGTGCGTTCATGCTCGATCCGGTTGCCTGGGTTCCTTCGTTATGCATCCAACAAGTTGATTATCTTGGCATCCTTGACGCGGAGTACTCCGTCTATCAGTGATAGTTTCTCGATGATCCTTGGTGTTTTTCCAAAGGCTCCGCTTTCCGAGATTATGCCAATGAGCTTTGTGCCATCGTCCACTACGTCGCAGAAGAATATTTCATCGAGGAAGAACAATGTGGTGAACACCTGCTGAATGGCGTTCTTGTCAATATCCACGATCACGTAACTCTTGGTGCTACGGATCTTGGGCAGCTTGTTTTGGGCCCCTTCCTTGACCGCCTTCTCGTAAACGCCTATGAACTCTTCCACATCCCGATCCAACTTGGGACGCTCTACCGCTGAAAGGGAGACCGGTTCCACGCCTTCCACGGCTTTGACCTTGGCGTAGGTTTTCTCCATCTCTTCCTCAGATGACGCTTGAATCAGCAGAACGATGTCAATGTCGCCGTGCACTGCGTCACAGGAGGCAATGCCTTCCATGTTGTACAGAGTGCGGTATGCCTCCAGATCTTTCGTTGGATCTGTCACTCGTAGAGTGATATAGGCGCTCAAAGACTCTTTGATTTTTCCCGTTTGCTCTGGCGTTGCTTGCGACGGGGTGTCGGCTGTTGTTCCGGCGGGCGTCAGCTTCTCCAACGCTTCCACTAATTCGGAAATCTCAAAGGGCTTGTCCAGAAAACCGGTATTGAATTCTGACAGGGCGGTTTGCTCGAGTACTTCATTGCCGAATCCCGTGATTACCAGAATGGGCAGTTCCGGGAATTCGCTTTTCATGACCTTGAGGATCTTCAACCCGTCTATGTCGGGCATGAAGATGTCAGTGATCATGTAATCGTAGCCTTCGCCTTTCTCCCTCGAACTGTGCAGCTCGTGAATTGCGGAAATACCGTCAGGGCAGGCGGTACAGGTGAATCCCTCCTGGGCCAAGCCCACGGTCAGATTCCGTCTAATCTCTGGCTCGTCATCAATGATCAGTACTCGTTTGGTCACCTTTGTCCTCCTTAGCAGACCGGTTACTTCAGCAGCATCGGGCGATTGTGCCCCATGGGATTCTGAAGTCAAGCCAACTCGCCGCGTAATCCCGGTCTCATTGCCGCCGTTCCAGACTTACCAGCCTCGCGCTCTATCCGCCCCTTCTTCACGATGACTGGGCTATCGCATCTTGAGAGCCCTAATGGTCCATCTCAGACGAGGCAATTGGCGATCACCCCTATCGGTCACGGGCCAAGTGCCACTATCGGTGGCAGGCAACTCGCCGTCCGCCGCTTTCTTCCTCTCTATGCAATGATAGCGCTATTACTGATTTGCGATGCCCTCAGCCGCCTACAGTGGATAGTTTTTTTGAGTGGGTCCTTGGAGTGCCGGGCACGACCGGGCCCGAATCGAATCAACATCTCGTGCCCGCATCATCGAAAGACGCGTCAAAGAGCCTTTGCTTATATAACACGCTCATATGCAAGGAGTTACACCCGCGATCTTCTATCTGAAGAAACGCATGGCATTTAGCTACCTGAGAATGACGATGTGCTCGCCGCGGCTGCATACTTGGCCGATGATTTCAGCGCACGGTGTTCGGTGGAGATCCAGCTTTTCGAGCAGATCATCCGCTCGTGCTGACGGGACGCTTATCAGCAGGCCTCCGGAGGTCTGTGCATCACAGAGAACGTTGACCAACGGCTCGTCGACGCCTTCCACCTCCAGCCGTTTGCCTACAAATGAGAGGGTGGCCTTGTGCGTGCGCGTTACTATCCCCTTGGCTGCCAGCTGGAGAGCCTGCTCCATCAAGGGGATTGCAGCACTGTTGATCTCGAACGTCACCCCGGCACCGTCGGCCATCTCAAAGGCGTGTCCGATTAGCCCGAAGCCCGTTACGTCAGTGGCGGAGCTCACGCCTACATCAGTCATTGCCTGGCAGGCTCCCTTGTTGAGCGTGGCCATTACCTCGATGGCTTCGGTCAGGTCAGCTTCCTTTATTGTGCCGTTCTTGGCCGCACTTGTGAGCACGCCGCTACCGATCGGCTTGGTTAGGACCAGCAGATCGCCGGGTTGGGCAGTGTTGTTGGCGATGATTCGAAGTGGGTGGATGGTACCGGTTACGGAGAGACCATACTTGATCTCACTGTCTCGAACGCTATGGCCTCCCAGGATGAAGGCACCGGCCTTTTCCACTCGCTCCGCTCCGCCGCGAAGAATCTCTTGAAGGATGGAGGGCGGCAGATCTTTGTCTGGAAAACCAACGACGTTAAGCGCGGTTATGGGGGTGCCGCCCATTGCGTATACATCGGAGAGGCTGTTGGCTGCAGCGATTCTTCCGAATTCGTATGGGTCTTCCACCAAGGGCGGAAAGAAATCAATGGTCTGAACGATTGCTGTGTGATCGTTCAGCCAGAAGACCCCCGCGTCCTCGAAGTGCTCGGCACCTGCGAGGATGTTGGGATGCTTCTGCGGCGGCAAGTCGCGCAGAACCTGCGCGGTTAGCTCCACGGGGAGCTTTCCAGCTCACCCGGCGCAGTTGGCGTAATTGGTTAGTCGGATCTGCCGTCCAGCGCTCATAACGTCCTATATACTATCACGATACAGAGCATTGCGGTAGTGTGTGTCCGATAAAGGGGACCGTGACAAACCATTGCCGTCTATTCCGGTGCTTCAGTTGCGCAGACGCTGGGTTATCTATGCCCTCAATAACGACTCCTGTATCAATCACAAAGGCAGTCACGATACGCTTGCCTGGGTCCGCCGTCTGTGTTTGCCAAGGACGCTCCGAATAGGGGTTAAGTGTCGTTATCAGACTGCCGACACTGCTGAGTAGCGGATATAGACCGATAAGAGGCGTACATTCACTTTGGCAGGCTTGCCGTGTATTTGGATCACTTCAAACTGAAAGAGATGCCCTTCAATCTTACGCCGTCGACACGGTTCCTTTATTTCACAAAGGGGCACCGTGAAGCGCTCGACCATTTGCTGTTCGGCGTACGGCAGCGAAAAGGATTCGTCGTTCTTACCGGAGAAGTTGGCGCAGGCAAGACAACGCTCTGTCGCCGGCTGCTCAATCAATTGGGAACTGGCTTTAAGACTGCCCTTGTCCTGAATCCCAAGCTTTCTGAAACGCAATTGCTCAGGCTGATTCTTATGGAGCTGGGAGTGGCAGATCCCAAGGGTGACAAGCTTACTTTGCGCAATCGGCTGAACGACTTTCTATTGGCTGAGGCCGCCGCAGGCGGCGATGTTGTGTTGGTCATAGACGAGGCGCAGACACTATCTCGCGATATGCTGGAGAACATTCGTCTTCTATCCAATTTGGAAACAGAGAACTCCAAGTTGCTGCAAATCATCCTTGTTGGACAGCCTGAACTGCGTGAGATGCTTAACGATCATCGCATTAGGCAACTTCGGCAGAGGATAAGTGTTCATTATCACCTCGGAGGCATGAACTCAGAGGACACCGCCAGCTATATGAGGCACAGAGTATCGGTTGCGGGCGGCGACGGCGCAAGTGTCTTCGATCGTGAAGCTGTTGACCTAGTGTACCGATACTCTGAAGGCATTCCCAGGCAAGTGAATGCGGTATGCGATATGTCGCTACTGGCTGCATATGGAACTGGAAACGACTGCGTTACCGGTGATGCGGTGCGAGCCTCGATTGAGGAACTGGAGGGGGTGTGCAGATGAGTGTCATTGGTGATGCTTTGAGAAAAGCCGAAAACGACGACCCTAATGTCCAGCGGGAAGTCGGGAATACTCCACCACCGGCGAGCCTGGAATATGATGGGGACGAGCGTCGCGCTGCGAATGTGCCAACCATGACGCCTCGACAACTGAGGATGAGCGTGGCCTTGGTGGCGGTTGTCGCGTGCGTGTTGTCGGCCATCGCGTTGCGTGGATCGCTGCAGGGATCGTTGCACCGATGGTTGAGCAATGGGGCCACCGTGTCCCTGGGGCAACAGCAGAGTGCAACCGCCTCGCACGATGCGACGAGCGCCGACGCACCCCTGCATGCCGAGATGAATGGTTCGGTTTCCTTGCCGCGGGCACAGTTTCTTTCGGGCGATACGGAGAGTGTTGAGCCAGCCACTCTTACGTTGCAGGATTTGTTGAGGAACGAAGCCCCGGACGTTCGCGCACAGCTTGGACAAAAGGACATAACGCCGACAGCTCCGCGGCGGGATATAAGCAGGGACTACAGATTGGAGGGCATAATGGTTGGAGGCCGGTCACGGTTGGCGGTGATCAATGGATCGATTGTCCAGGAGGGGCAGCGGTTTGGGGATGCCGTTATCCGAGAGATTACTGAGGCGGGCGTCACTGTGGAGGTGGATGGCGAGTCGTATGGTTTGTTGCTGGGTGGGGTCCGGTAGCACGCTGTCTGAGAAGATTCGGATGTTAGTGCACAAGAGGCAGACGACTCAGTGTGAGTCGTCTGCCTCTTGTGCATAAGAACGTGCGATCTTATGTCCTCTGGCCTAGTGTGCCCCGCTGAATAGCCACGTTAGCATGCCGGATTCAGCCAAACTCAAAGCCGTTGGCGCAAATATGGAAATACACCCGCCGGCGTTCAGCAGCACACCGCAAGCAAGTACGGCCAAGGCTTTGCGCTTAACATTGTTTCTGCCTGTCACGATCAAACCCTCAAAGTAGCCGCAGTCGTGCGATCTTGCGTGGCCCTTGCCCGGACTTGTCCGGGACGTTCCTTGTGTCGAACCGCTCGACTCTAGGCGCCAGGGGTGTTTGAGTAGATGTCGTGGTCAGCACAAGTGCCGCCGGTCGTAGTGTGGTTTATTCCGTAGTACGGAATCGTACACGTTGGGTCTAGCTCCCAGTCAGGCACATCTGCCCAAAGGCCGTTGATGTCTGTTGCGCTAAATGAGGAGAAGATTGTATCGCCGGGATTGAACGTGGTCAGCAACCCTTTGCACGATGGAATGGAAATGAATGTGCAGCCGACTGAGATCGTTGCCAGGGCAACTAACGCTCTGGTGGTTCTTCTCTTGATTTCGCAACGATTGTCTGTTTGGGACATTCAACAGTACTCCTGAATAATCTACCGAAAGATCGGTTATCCTTGGCCAGCAGGTTTGCTGCCGGCAGGTCGTTGTGCCGCTGAGGCAGCCCAGGCCAGACTTCGCGCTCTTGGGACTACCTCAATTGCCGATGGTTACGATTCCTCTGCCGGTGGGCAGTCGATGAACAGGTTGGTCGAGGTCACTACGCCTTCATCCGCTTCCTCAACTCCTGTGCCGGCGCACGGATTGACGAGGCCGCCAAACGCGCCATTCTGGCAATCAAACAGGAAACAGAAGTCAACGCTCTGCATGAGCTGTCTCCCAGCGAAACCAACACAGGCCGTCTGGTACAGCATTCCAATCGTAGCTATAGCAGCGAGACCAACCATCCAGCGTGAACGGGAAGAACGCATCTGTGACTCCTAAAACAACGCGGCAAGTTACAGGTTCTTGGACCCTATTCTGTATATATCGGGTCCGGATTGCTGCTGGTAAGTATAGCGCTGTTGGGGCACTTACGCAAACCAGCGACACAAGGTCGGTGCGAGCTTAACCCTGCCACACGCGACCGCGATGGCATAGTCGCAGAGTGAAGGTGTCTTGCCAAGCGGAAATTCAACTTGAGGCTTCCTACTGGCTGATTGTGGCGCCCACCGATTCCCTGGTCACCGGGGAGATCAGCCCCCGCTCCGTGATTACGCCAGCTATAAGATGTGCCGGCGTTACGTCGAAGGCTGGGCTGTGGCAGGAAACGCCGTCCGGTACCGTTTGGCGACCCATACTCCTGCGAATCTCGTCGTCCGCTCTTTCCTCGATGGGAATAGCGTCTCCGCCGTCGATTCTCAGGTCAAAGGTGCTGCTGGGGGCTGCGACGTAGAACGGTATCTTGTGCGCCCTCGCGAGCACGGCAACTGAATAAGTGCCGATCTTGTTGGCGGTGTCGCCGTTTGCGGCTATGCGGTCGGCTCCAGTTATGACCAGATCAATTTTGCCTGCCTGCATCAACTGCCCGGCCATGTTGTCGCAGATGACCGTGATGTCGATCCCGGCCTTCTGCAGCTCCCAAGCTGTCAGCCTTGATCCTTGCAGAAGTGGCCGCGTTTCGTCGGCATAGACCCTAAACGGCACTCCCTGCTGATGGGCAAGGTACATGGGAGCAAGGGCCGTTCCCAGCTCTGCAGTGGCCAGACCACCTGCATTGCAGTGAGTGAGTATGCTCATGCCAGGCTTGATGAGATGTAGCCCGACTTCGCCTATTCGCCGGCACATCTGTGCGTCCTCACGGCGAATCAGTTCGGCTTCATCGAGAAGCAACTGTTTGAGCTGGCTAACGGAGGCGGAAGGGTGGTTCTCGGGCACTTGTCGCATGCGTTCAAGGGCCCAGAACAGGTTCACTGCTGTTGGTCGAGAACTGGCCAGATAATCAGCGGCCTCCCCCATCTTTGCCAGGAATCCTTGCCGGTCCGTACCTTCGTAATTGCGGACACCCAGCACGACTCCCATTGCGGCCGCTATTCCGATCGCCGGGGCTCCTCTCACACTGAGGCGTTTTATGGCATCCCAAACTGTTTCCACGTTCTCGCAGTCGAGATAGGCGAGTGTCTCTGGCAAGAGAGTCTGGTCAATGAGACGAAGGCATCCGGTATCGATGGCGCCGATCCATTCTATCGTTCGGATGGCGCAGGTTGTCATGCCTGTGTTTTGCATACGTGAGTCATCCTTTTTGCTGAAAGCTGGCGTCACGGTCCGTTGAGCGCGCTTTCGGCCTCACATTCCCAATCAGCTACTACTGTGCGGCAGTGGCTGCCTTTGTCAACTGTGATGCGCTGCAGTTCGTCTCTCAGCCGACATGAAAAGCTCGCTTGCGGTGCTTGCGGCAAGCGTTCTGCGGTCACTGTCACTCAAAGAGCTCCACCGTCGATTTACTAAGGTGCACGGGCTCCAGCGGATGATGACAGCTTCGGAGCGAACGGAAGAGTACTTCGTAGCTAAGGGCCGTTCTATTATTGTTTCTCTTCGTACCAGCTTGCGTATTGCGTGTGTGAGAGGCGACAGGATGATACCGAATGTGCGAATACACGTACTTGAGCCCTCACGCACTCGATGCAGCCGGTGTTCTTCAAGCTGCAAGGGCAGTTTGTGGAGTTTCCTGGATCCTGAAATGTTCCCGACAAGAGAGACGCTGGCTGAGCGAGCCTCATTAGTGCTGCTAATCCAAACGTAGCGTCAATCGCCGACAATCTACGGGAGAGAACCGAGTGCCAGACGTTACACTTGAATGAGCTTGCTCTAGGGAGTCTTGGCAGAGGTCGAGGACTCTCGATGTCGGAGTATCTCCGTTCCGCGAATGAGATAACGACGGTCCCGTTCGTCGAGATCTTCAATGAATTCGAACGACGGATGGAAGAGTCGGCCAGGCGTTCCTCCCTCGCGAAGGAGCATGAACAACTCGTGGGCGCTCTGTGAATCACCGTTGTCGGCGAACGCTTCACAACTCGTATCGAACAGAACCAAGTTGCGATACCCTCGAAGCGAGCCAACCGTAACAGCATCAAGGTCAAGAGAGGTGTAGGTTGGTAGACCAAGAATAACGCATATGGCTTCGAGGAAAGCATCGCCGTATATCTCTTCACTTCTCAGAAAATGGGCAGCGACGTCACGACGCACCGCCTGCACTTCGTGATCTTCAAGGGGCCGCAAGTGGTGTCTTCCGAATAGACTTGTCGGGGCCGCAGCCAGGAAGTCATCCGCGAAACTCTGGGGGACTAGTATTTCGCCAAGCTCGTCGATCATGCTGATGAGCTGTTTGAGGGCGAATTTCTCAGCGCTGTTGCGGAGGGCAAGCACGATTCGGTTCGGATCGTTCCAAGACTTCATATTCCGCAGCGCGATGTTGGGAGCGTCGAACAGGTCCTCATCATACTCCAGAAGGGAGCGGACCTCCACGTCGAACCTTTGACGATAGGAATCTGCAAGTGACTGGTTGGCGGTGGGGGAGACGGTGACGATGCGCTGATTGAGGAGCATCCTCGACGTGCATGTTTCCCAGACGTCTTGAGGCAGTTCGCCGATAAGTCGTTGTGGATTGAAGAATCCCAGGGGCTTCTTGATTTGCCTATGGTCTAGCGTGGGGAACATGGCGCCGACCCGCAACTGCGAGAGCCTCTGCAGCGGGTGCTCTGAACTGGAGAGCAGCGGAATATTGGTGGCACTGATGGGCGTCTTGCTTTGCGGCAAGTTGAAGTAGCCGAGGTGGCGACCTTCATCCCTATCTTTGCGCTCTCGCTCGTTGCTCGGGAACCTCGCCCGCACGACCAGATGGGTCATGGTTTTCTCAAAGGCTTCGTGCTCTCCTTTCGGGGCGCCTGTGAGCGATGAAGAGTCCTCAGTTCCGGAGGCGAGCTTAGTGAAGAACGAGGAAATCGGTGTCGCCATGTTGGGCGTCAACTCGGTAGTGAAGGAGGTCAAATCGTTGGAATCGCCCAGGGCTGTAGCACTTGTCTGCGTAATGATGTTTCCCTGGCTAGAGTAGAACGTCAGGGTGATTTTCGAGTTGCGCTCCTTCTTCTCATTAGCCGCCTCCTTGATCGTTGTTCTTCTGCGGTCCGCAAGGACTGAGCCGAATGTTCTGGCGTACAGTCCCGCTCGCAAAGGTCGGTCAGCATACTCGGATTCGAGTAGACGCAATCTTTGCCGCAGAGCTTTACGGGCCTCGATCGCCACCAGTTGCGACTTTGTTGAAGAATCCACAAGAGGATCGCGAAGAATCATTGTCATCAGTGTTCTATCGTTTATCTCCTCAACCTCCTCGTCGGTCAATGCAGTTGATGATCCGGGAATAGGGGAGATGTCAAACTCCTTGATTACTAGCCATGTTCCGGCAGTAGCGCTCAGTTCGCTGATGGCGCCTGTGCCTGTAGCCACAACTAGTTGCTGGTTTTCCTGAGAAATTAAGGCCGCGATTCCCTCGAATGTTTTTGTGTGAGGACCAACGGGTACGGAGAAGCTTTCCTTGATCGGCGTCTTCTTGATCTTGTGGACTATTAGGTTCCGCTCGATCCGATCCCATAGTTTTCGCAAGTTGTCCACGACACTTAGTGAGAGAGTATGCGTTAACCCGTCCGGACCTATATAACTGAAGCCATATGCCTGTTCTCTACCGTCAAAGAAGATGTCGTCTGCTCCAATAGAGAAATCTCCACCAACTGTGGTGGCCGTCCGTTCTGTGGCGATCGGCGGCATCTCGATGACCGGCAAGGTTAAGGGGGAAGTGCCTTCTGGAACTGTTCCCGCAGCGATTTCGCGAAGGTTGATCATCTGCAGTTCGCGGTTGGCAACGGCCATTAGGGCGTTGATGCTGGCCTGCTTGAGCACGGAAGATTGATCGAAACGGCGAACGTCATGCACGGCTCGGGAGGATACATCTAGACGAGACGCCACGGCTCCGTTGACGATATCTCGGTCAGTCAGGCGAACAACCTCAATCGTGATCATCGCCGCCTCGGCCATTCGCTGCTCGATTGCGTCGGCGTTTTCCAGAAACTCCTCAAGCATAGGGCGGGGCAGTAGGATCTCGACGTCTTTGAGATCCTTGTCGAAATGGATTCCCGGTCTATCTGTGAGAGTGGGCGCGGAGATGCCGGCAAGCTCTACTTCGCCGTTGATTTGCTCAACGAGCGGTCGGAGCTTGTCGATGAACACGCCGTCTTTGACGACGTAGAGGAACCTCCGCGACTCCTTCACCCACTTCGCCTTGCTTTCGTCTGCATTACCCTCCTCATCGTATATTCCCAAGAGCGTTCCGAGTCGCTGTCGAGCCGTCTGGCGAACGGATCGATCTGACTCTCGACGGCTCTGCTCGGCAAGCAGGGCGGAGAGCTCGTCGGATGCGGCTGACCTATAGTAGGCATCGTCGCAGCGATTGACTGTCGGGCTGCCCGTATCCAGAAGCTGACGGGCTGTTTGCAGAATGCGTATGGCGACGTTCACATACGTATCTTCATCAATATCGTGCAGTAGAAAGCCAACTACTTCGCTGTCCGGTCCACAGTAACTGCCAGAAGACAACTCATCCGAACTCAGCGTCACTCGTTTTTCAGGCGGGACAGGATGCACAATTAGGTCGCGGCCGCGATCGAACTTGCCCGGCAGATTCTCACTCAGAAAGGGAGCGATCTTGTCCACAAGAGTGCCCATATCGACGCACTGCAAAGCGGTAAGGGCCGCCTGTCTCTGCTCAGCAAACTGCAGGGGAAGTGGAAGTAGGTCCACGCGCTCACTGAACAGAGGCAGAAGATCTTTGGCAGTGAATCTTGCCGTGAACACTTGCGGTTCGAGTGCGGCAAGCATCGTTGGTTGTGGCTCAGACGCAGGCGGGGCTGACGGGGTTTGATCCGCGCTCCCTTGGCTGGCAAGGGCTAGCAGAAGAGCTAACCAAACACTGACTATTGGCGTATGCATGTTGACTCCGGAAGTATGCGCTCAGACCAAGTCTGTGGCCGCGATACCACAGTTCCCCATTGGCTACCATAACCTCATGGCCTGAATTGTGAAGAGCCAACTCACATTGCCTGCCAAGGCAGAAGATTCGGTAGGCGACGGAACGCGATGAACCGACTTCGAGTTCCCTCTCAGACGAAGGGCCGTGTGATCAACAGCTCCTATGCCTGCTCGGCGACCCACCGCAATCAAGTCGCGTGCCTCATCGTGTCGGGCGAGTAGAGTTCCCCACCTTTAGGTAACTGCACGTTTGCCCAGAGCATTGCTCTGTCAATGTATGAGAACCCGGCCGCCGAGGGCGACCGGGTTCGTAGCAGCGTCCTTGAAACCTTGACTGTGTGATAAAGGAGAAGTAACACCTACGGGCCGGTCAGCAGGTCCACGAACGCTGCCAAGTCAGTCAAGTCAATCGATTCGTCGCCCGCCATGTTGCCGGCAGAGCAGCCCAACACTCCGGTCGTATTGAAGCATCTCTGGAATGCCGCGAAGTCGGCAAGGTCGACGTCGCCGTCCTCGTCGAAATCGCCGTCGCCATATAGCTGGCAGGTGTTGTACTCGTCGCAATACTCTCCAGAGTCGCAGTCGTCAGCTATCATGCACTCGAGGCAAACATCGTTGTCCTCGTCGCAGATTGGTGTGGCTCCTGAGCAGGGCGAGGTACCCGCAACGCAATCGCCATCGTCGCACGTCTCACTGCCGTTGCAGAAGAGCCCATCATCGCAGTCACCGTCTCCAGAGCATTCATCGGCAACTGCAACCACAAACGCATCGAGGCCCGCCTCAACAATGCTCTGAGTGTCCGCATCGTTGGCCGTGAACCGGATTTTCATGGTAGAGGTTAGGCTGATACCCGCCGTAGTGAGGTCGGCCTGTGTGATGACGTGATTGCGCCACGCCAGCCCGCCATTTGTCGTGTGCCTGGCCACCTCTGTCCATCCACCAACACCGTCATTGCTGTTCATCTCAACAAGGAGCCGATCAGAGCCATCCTCGTTTGTAAGGTACAGATAATAGTCGTAGGAAATGCTTGCTCCGGAACCGGCCATGTCCATGGTCGGGGAGACAAGCGTCATGGAGCCATTGTCAACATCCGTATTCCCCGTTTCGTTCCAAGTGAGGTAGCATTTCCCGCTACCGTCAGAGTCGGAGACCGGATCGTAGTCCCAATCGGATGCATTCACAGGAGTATCTCGATCCCAACTGCCAGAACTCGTCGTATGGCTGTCGGTCCATCCGAGATCCTGCTCAAAGTCGTCGGAGAAAGTAATGGACATGCATGCGTCAATATCGTCCGCGCAGAGCTGTCCTTGGCCGCAGGGGTCGCCCGTTGAGAAGCATTGCCCCTGATCACAGTACTCATCACCTGTGCAGAAAAGGCTATCATCGCAGTCTTCATCATAAACGCAGGGAACGAAGTCGCCGAACGTAAAGGTCATTGACGAACCCGACACGCTGATGCTGTGAATCGCGTTGCCCGTTTGATAGACTATGCCGCCTTGGTAGGAATCGGTACTGGGGACGGTGGTTTCGTCAATGGCCGATACACCACCACCGTGGTAAACGTCTCCGGAATCTCCTCTGTTATTGCCACGCTCAAGGTCGTAGTTACCATCAGCCTGAAGTACGGCAAGTCTGTAGTGATTGTTATTCGCGGGCCACCCGGATTGTCCGGGATATCCCTCATCAGTGTTGTCGCTCTTACCTTCATCCACATGCCATATGACAAGTCCGCCTTGTGGCATCGCTGACTCTATCCCCACAGGCTGGCGATTCTCGATGAGGAGAAACTCTCCGGAGGGATAGTTGAGGTCGACGCGGTAGGCCGTCGGGTTAGTTTCCACCTGGGGCGCTGTATAAATACCAGGATTGGTGATGACTGTAGGCGTCAACCAACCGAGAAACGCCTTGGAGTATGCGCTGAAGTGTGGCGGATGTAGCTGGCTGAAATCGAATCCCCAGGAATTCCCCATCATTCCAAAAGAACCGATGCCTTCGCCACCATCGTCTGTGTCGTAGTAGTCCGGCAGGCCGAAGAAGTGCCCCGTTTCGTGCGCGATTACACCGAAGCGGACTATGTTTGTGCCGCTGGTTCCCCAAAGCGCGGGCTCAGTGTGGTAGTCGTACACCTTCACATATTGCCCGAGCGAGTTGGTGTCATTGCTTGTCCATCCAGATGCTGAGACCTGATAAAGGGACCATCGGTGAGACCAAATCCAGTTTCCTCCGCCTGTTTCTGCACCGTACCCGGAGTGAATAATGTCGATGGCATCGATGTAGCCATCGTTGTCCGTATCGAACTCGCCAAAGTCGATCATCGAGTCAACCAGGTCAAGAGCGTCCCTAACCATGCCTTGTGCGTTATTGGGAAAAGTTCCATAGATTCCGTAGGCGCCGCTGCCGCCTACGTAGTATGCCTCCGTCTGCGGTAGTGTTACCCATGCCGCGACCGTGCTCTCCAGGGTCATTGTTCCATAGGAGTTTTCCAGGTAGCAATCCTTTACGCTGCCCGTGGGCGCTAGTGTTGGGTCCCCCCCAATGGCGTTCATAAGCACATCATAATCGTTCCTATCGCGTGTGTGTGTGCCATAGACATGGTCGCTGAACTTGCACAGGACCACCAAATTCTTGACGGTTCCTGCAGGCGGCACCGGCTGCGGAGCATCTCGAAGCTGCGGTGAGGGCATTGCCGTTGCACGCAATCCGTTGATCGTCGTCTGCGCAGGAAGTATTCGCTTGCGCAGTCCTTGCGTCTTGGGGTCGTCCTTGCCGACAATCAACTTACTCGGAGCAAGTCGGTCGCTGGCGTCCAGAGTTGCGTAAACGTACTCGCCCTGCGAGTTTCTGGTAACTGTGAATCCCTCCATGTCCTCGCGCCAGCTAAACTTCTCGTCGCCGCGTATTCGGAGAGTTATCCTCGTGCCATCCGGCTGACTGACGGAGAACGGCGCAGGGTTAGCCGGCATTGCCAACAATGTGCCGCAACAGACTAGAACCGCCAGAACGCCTGCTACTGTGATAGAAAACTTCCCGCATGAATTGTGCGTGCTCATTGGGTATTGTCCTTTACGCCCTCTGCGCGCTTTGCTGGGCAGCAAAACGCTATTGTCTATGTGCCATAATGTCCGCAGCTTGTTATCGGTCCTGCTCCAGGGTTGCGCACGTCTGCATATTAACACTCCACTGTACATTAGTGTCTTCGGCACACCTCTTTCAATGGCTTACATAACCTTAATAGGCAAATAACACTTGGATTCTGCCACAGAATGGATGATCCTGTTAGTTTGTGTCGAACAGGTGTCCGGATTCTAACTAGGAATGATCGTTCTCGTGGCCGGAAACGATGATGACGGCTCCATCGGTAGGTAAGAAAGCCGGCACAAGGTGTCTTCCTCGTGCCGGCTTTCTCTTGGTGATCCTCTTGCATGCATCGCCCGTCAGGCAGCTAGCGGACGATCAGCATCACAGACTATTCGGATTTAGCCATTTCCTCATACAAGGCACGATGCGATTCCACTGCCTTCTGCGCCTGCTCCAACAGCATTTTGGAACGTTCCGGATCTATCTTCGACAGCATGCGGAAGCGGTTCTCGTTCATCGCAAACTCGGAGAACGGAATCTTCGGCGCCGCGGAGTCCAGACTGAGTGGGTTCTTGCCTTCATCACGTAGTCTCGGGTTGTAGCGGTAGAGTGGCCAATGGCCGCACTCGACAGCGGCTTTTTGGTTTCTCAAACCCGTCTTCATTCCTATACCGTGAGCGATGCAATGGCTGTAAGCCAGAATCAGCGATGGTCCGTCATACGACTCCGCCTCGACGAAAGACTTCACCGCGTGCGCGTCGTTGGCGCCAATGGAGATGGAGGCGACATAAACATTGCCATAGCTCATGGCAATCATGCCAAGGTCCTTCTTGCCTGTCGGCTTGCCTGCTGCCGCAAACTTGGCAATTGCACCCAGAGGAGTCGATTTGGACATCTGACCGCCCGTGTTGGAATAAACCTCAGTGTCGAGCACGAGAATGTTCACGTTGCGACCGGATGCGATTACATGATCCAGGCCACCGAAGCCGATGTCGTACGCCCAGCCATCACCGCCGACGATCCACACGCTACGCTTCACTAAACAGTCTGCAACACTAACGAGACTGAGTGCGTCGGCATCCTTGCTGTTCGCCAGCTTCTCCTTGAGCTTGGCGACTCTGCCCCGCTGGGCGTTTATGCCCGCCTCAGATGTCTGGTCGGCATCCAGGATCTCCTTGACCAAGTCGTCCCCGATCTGACCGGCTAGCTTTGCACACAGTTCTCGGGCCAGTTCATTGTGCTTGTCGATGGCTAAGCGGAATCCCAAACCGAACTCGGCGTTGTCCTCAAACAGAGAATTGGACCATGCAGGGCCACGTCCGTCGACATTCTGCGCCCAAGGAGTGGTCGGTAGGTTTCCACCATATATGGAAGAGCAGCCGGTGGCGTTGGCAACAACCGCTCGATCGCCGAATAGCTGGCTGAGCAACTTCACATATGGGGTTTCACCGCAGCCCGCACAGGCGCCGGAGAACTCAAACAGCGGCCGCAGGAACTGCGAACCTTTTACTGTGTTGACCTTCAACTCGTTGCGATCAAAGTCAGGCAGCCCAAGGAAGAAATTGAAGTTCTCTCGCTCCTGCTCGCGAAGCGGAGCACGCTCGACCATGTTAATCGCCTTGCGCGTCTCGTCCTGCTTATTCTTGGCCGGACATACGTCCGTACACATTCCACAACCGGTGCAATCCTCAGCCGCGATCTGGATTGTGTACTTCAGATCCTTGAACTCCTTGCCTTTGCCGTCGGCCGATTTGAACGTATCGGGAGCGCCGGCCAGCAGGCTGGGGTCATAAGCCTTCATGCGAATGACCGCATGCGGACAGCTGAGCACGCACTTGCCGCACTGAATGCATACCTCAGGATCCCACGCCGGAACCTCGTTGGCAATACACCGCTTCTCCCACTGTGTCGTCGCAGTGGGGAATGTGCCGTCATTGGGCATGTCGGCCACAGGTACTTCATCTCCCTTGCCCGCAATGATCTTCGCCGTGACCCTCTTCACAAACTCAGGAGCATCATCCGATACCGTGGCGGGACGAGTCATGTTGCTGGTGACCTTGCCCGGGACCTTCACTTCGTGCAGGTTCGCCAGGGCTGCGTCCACGCCAGCGAAGTTCATCTTCACTATGGCTTCACCCTTGGCGCCATAGGTTTTCTCAATAGCCTGCTTGATTTTGGCAATGGCCTCTTCACGCGGAAGTATTCCGGAAATGGCGAAGAAGCATGTCTGCATGATCGTGTTGATGCGCCCGCCGAGGTTTGCGTCCTTCGCAACTCGGTACGCGTCAATGACATAGAACTTCAGCTGCTTCTCGATAATCTCGGTCTGCACCTCCTTGGGAAGTGTATCCCATACCTCATCGGGGCCGGCAGTGGTGTTTAGCAAGAATGTGGCACCCTTGCTGGCTTTGCCGAGAACGTCATATTGCTCCAGAAACTGATTGTGGTGGCAGGCAACAAAGCTGGCCTTGTCAATCAAGTAAGTCGAGCGGATAGGCCGCGGGCCGAAACGCAAGTGAGATGTAGTGACCGAGCCCGCCTTCTTGGAGTCGTAGACGAAGTAACCCTGCGCGAAATTCTCTGTCTCCTCGCCGATGATCTTGATTGAGTTCTTGTTTGCACCAACGGTTCCGTCAGAACCGAGTCCGAAGAACACTGCCCTAACCACGTCGTCACTCTCTGTCGAGAAGCTCTTGTCCACTGGAAGAGAGAGGTTGCTGAGGTTGTCTTCGATACCCACCGTAAAGTGGTTCTTGGGCTTGCTGCCATCCAACTCGTCGAACACGGCCTTCACCATCGCCGGCGTGAACTCCTTGGAGGATAAGCCGTAGCGACCGCCAATGACCTTGGGCATAGCCGCTAGCTTGCCAGCAGCAAACTGCTCAGTCAGAGCGGTTATGACATCGACATACAGAGGTTCGCCCGCCGAACCTGGCTCCTTCGTTCTGTCCAGAACAGCGATCGCCTTCGTGCTCTTGGGCAGGGCGTCAACGAAATGCTCCACTGAGAACGGGCGGTAGAGTCGCACCTTGATCAACCCTACTTTCTCGCCCTTGCCATTGAGGTATTCAACTGCCTCATGGGCCGCCTCTGCGCCCGAGCCCATTATGATTATGACCTTCTCGGCGTCCGCGGGGCCAACGTAGTCGAACAAGTGATAATGTCGACCGGTTATCTTGGCATACTTGTCCATCGCTTTTTGCACGATTGCCGGACACGCAGCGTAGAACGGATTACATGTCTCTCGGGCCTGGAAGAACACGTCTGGGTTTTGGGCCGTACCGCGAACCACCGGGTGCTCCGGCGACAGGGCACGGTTGCGATGGGCACGCACCAATTCGTCGTCCAACATCGCCTTGATGTCTTCGTCCGCGATCATGTCGATCTTCGAGGCTTCGTGGGATGTGCGGAAACCGTCGAAGAAGTGGACGAACGGGACACGGGACTCGAGTGTGGCTGCGTGGGCGATCACCGCGTTGTCCAGCGTCTCCTGAACCGATCCGGAAGCGATAAGGCCGAAGCCTGTTCCACGGGCCGCCATGACGTCACTGTGGTCGCCAAAGATGGACAAGGCGTGAGTCGCCACCGATCGGGCTGAAACGTGGAACACGGTCGATGTCAACTCGCCCGCGATCTTGAACATGTTCGGAATCATCAGCAAGAGGCCTTGCGATGCTGTGAACGTGGTCGTCAAAGCTCCGCTTTGCAGGGAACCATGCACCGCACCAGAGGCACCGCCCTCGCTCTGCATCTCGCAAACGTGAGGGATCGTACCCCATACGTTGGCTCGCCCCTTGGCCGCCCATTCATCGGACATCTCGCCCATGCCTGAACTTGGAGTGATTGGATAAATAGCAATCACCTCACTGGCGCGAAATGCCACGTGGGCAGCAGCTTCGTTTCCGTCGATAGTAATCTTTCGTCGGCTCATGAGTTGTTCTTCCTCATCGTGTTTTATGGAGACATCCGAGACCGCTGGTGCCTGGAGGGCATTTCGGCTTCCGAACGGTGTACAATTCGGACGAATTTACACGCCGAGACCGTTTTCGTCCATAGCTACAGGCACCCTTTGCCATCGCAACCAATTAGCACCGCGCTGCTTGTTCATCGGTGAATCGCCCGAAAAACACTGTTTGCAGTGGCTGAATCTGGTCAGGGCGATTTGGCGCTTTCACCATGCCTCGCACCAAGAATGCTGCAGTTTGGCCCGCCCAAACGAGTGCTGGATGCCCGCGTGGACACGACCACTACCACAAAGCTGTTGTGAGCTGAGGAACGATCCGCACCGCGTGGGGATCATTGCACAGTAAACACTCTTACGCGAACTACCGCGGATTGCTCGACGATGTCCTCGCGGGCCTGTGAATTCTTTCAGCTAATGCGAACTCGTTGCCCTTGTCCGTAGTGTGCTATCAGCGACTTACGTTCTTGTATTGCGCAGTTTGCGGTGCATTGCCTTCGAATCGCTCCAATCTCGATTGACGGGACCTGGGCTCCTCGCAGTCACAGCGACTGCCGGTGCGTATCATCATTGCCCAGTCGCTTGCGCCGGTCGCAAACTCCCCGTGTTGCAGGGCATCGAGCGAAGAATGGGCGGCTGACAACGATGTTCGCCAGTCCACTTTCGTTATCCTCTCTGAACAGTAGTTGGAAACCGTGTTGGTTTTATCCCAAGATAACTCATTCCCTTGCAGACAACTTGGGGCAGAGCCTTAGCCGATTTCAGCAGGGCACCAATCCCGGCGACTTATAGCCTTCCTTTTGCACCAATAAACTGTGGGGATAATGCCCCAGCAGTTCGCGGCTGATGTCAAAATATACGTTCTATGGTGGCCTTGTGTATTCCTCCTATATTGCCTAATTGTTTTTCTGGCCTGCTCGTGGTTGTGATGCCGGCCCAGTGCCGCTAGACTCATCTTTGGCTGGGATTCGCGGTCATCTATCACACACAGGCGGAACCGACAAACGAATCGACGATTCTTCGTCCGCCAGGAAGGAGCTGTGAGTAATGGCGTTTTTCGAGAGAAAGAGACGATTGATAAAAGCGGCGGCAATGTTCTGTGGCGTGGGAATCGTTTGCCAGTTCGGCAGCTGCGATCTCGGCACTATTGAGACCTCTATGACAGTTGACGGTCGCGACGCCATCATTCAGCTGATCCGCGGAGCGATCCTCACTCCTCTGGACAATTGGGTCACAAACACAGTGAACAATGCATTCGAGGCGGACAGCTGATTGGTGTTGCTGGAAGCTGCCTGGACTTGATTGAGCTTCTTCGATCACCGCCGGACGGTGTGCTGCGGTGTAAGCTTCTCAGGAGTTACTATGAATTCCGGATTCCATCGGTTTCTCGGCTCTGGTTTGATGGTTACGGCATTGACCGCCTCCTGCGCTTGGGCCGACACTGTGACCACTGACGACGGTAGCCGTTTTGTGGGTACTATTGAGACCGTTCATGCCAGCAAACTGACTATCCTTACAGAGTTTGCTGGGCTGGTTGAGATTGATATGAGCCGTGTGACCGGCATCGCTACCGATTCGCCGGTGTCCGTTACGGTTAACAGCGGCGACACTCTCGTCGGCGTAATCTCCATGCAGGGCGATTCGGGTGGCAGTGTAGTGCAATCCGCCCTTGGTGAAATACCTATTCAGTCGGCCGATATTACTCACGTATGGCCGGCCGGTACGGAGAACCCGGAGATTCGCGCCGCGCGCCAGGAGGTCCAGGCTCAGTTGGAGGCAGCTAAGCCGGATTGGCAAATCAAAATCGAAGCCGGCGCGACTCGGGAAGAGGGAAACACAGATACGCTAAAGGGACACGGCCGCTTGGACGTGACCCGTAAGACCAACGATGACCTGCTGCACTTCTATCTGGCAGGGCAGTATGCGGAAGAGGATGATGCTCGCACAACCAACGAGTACTTCGGCGGAATGCGCTACGAAAATATGCTCACCGAACGCTGGTATTGGTATACCCGTACAGAGTTGGAGTACGATGAGTTTGAGAATATCGATCTTCGAGCAACTGCGGCGGCGGGAGCCGGCTATTATTGGATAAAGCAGGATGAGCACGAACTGAAAACATCGGCCGGCGCCGGGTATAGACACGAAGCCTACGGCGATGGTCGTGTTGAAGATGATCTTATCGTCGACTTGGGGTTGGATTATCGCCTGGATCTGACTCCGTGGCTGCAGTTCACGCACTCGTCGACCTACAGTCCCGCTGTGGAAGATCTTGATGATTATAGGCTGAAATTCGACACGGCCCTGCTCGTTCCTTTCAAGGATGATCGTCTGGCATGGAAGCTGGGAATGACCAATGAGTACAACTCCAGACCGCAAGCTGGCTACGAGAGATTGGACAACACCTACTACACCAGTCTCGTTTTCACGCTGAAGCAGAAGTGACTCTGATATGCCTCCCCCCGGTATGCGATTCATAGTTCTCAAACGGCCGACGTTCGCGCCATGGTTGTCTTGCGCTTCTGGATAGCCTGCAAAACTATTCCCGGGATTTTGGCCGGTTCATCGACGTATTGAACAGCTCCTATTTCCGCTGCGACCTTGGGCATGCCATACACGACGCAACTACGCTTGTCTTGTCCGACGGTGATTGCCCCCGCTTGTTTCATTCTCAATAAGCCCTGAGCGCCGTCGCTGCCCATGCCCGTGAGCTGAATGCCAACCGCTGCAGACCCTGCACACTTGGCCACCGAGTCATACAGAACGTCAACCGATGGACAATGGCGATTAACCGGCTCACTGGAACCGTACTCAATTACCCAATTTCCGCCGCGTGTGCTTACCATCATCTGCACCCCTCCCCGAGCGAGGTACCCACGGCCAACTTCCAGCCTGTCACCGTGCTCGGCCTCTTTGACGGAGAGGGCACTGATCTCGTGGAGACGCTGTGCGAAGGACTTGGTGAAGCCAGCCGGCATGTGCTGGACAATCACAACCGGCGGAAAATCTGAAGGAACACAACGAAGCACCTGCCCAATGGCCTCTGTGCCACCCGTCGATGCTCCAATCGCCACTAGGTAGCGACTCGGATCGAGACCAACACTGACGTATGAAGTAGGAGTACGCAACGTGTGGGCGGGGATCGTCGGTCTGACAGGCATGGAGACGAATGCCGCTCGGACCTTGTCTGCTAGGTCCTCCCCCAACTGCTTGAGAGCGCTGTTGCCGCCGGTTGCCGGTTTGGCAATGAAGTCCACCGCCCCGATCTCTATCGCCTCCAAAGCCAGCTTCCCACCCGCTTCAGTGACCCCGCTGCACATTATCACCGGCACAGGGTAATGCTCCTGCAGCTTACGCAGGAACGTGATTCCGTCCATCCGAGGCATCTCAATGTCGAGAATGATGACGTTGGGACGATGCGCGATGATAAGCTCGCGCGCTTCGAAGGGATCCTTGGCTCCGCCGACCACCTCTATGTCGTCTTGAGCAGCCAATACGCGAGTGAGAATGGATCGGACCAGGGGTGAGTCGTCGACTATGAGAACATTGATTGGCCCGTGATGTCGCATAAGGTCATGCCGATCGTTGCGATTATCTCAAACGCGTGCACCTTAGTCTGCTCACACACTACTTCCTGTAGATCGTTGGCTGGACGTAACTAAACGGATGCTTGAGGTTGGTCAGGCTCTCCGAATGGCCAATGAGCAGATAGGCGCCATTGTCCATGTGTCTGGCGAATTTGTTGACCAGCGTCTCCTGCGTCTTCGCGTCAAAGTAAATCATCACGTTGCGGCAGAAAACAATGTCGAACTTGTTGCGAAACGGAAAGGTCGGACTCATCAGATTGAGACGTGCAAACGTCAGAGTTTTGCGCAGTTCCGGCGTTACTTGCAGTGCAGCTTGTCCCTGGTGAGTGACTTGCCGGAGATACTGTGAGCGAAACTGCGGCGGAACTGTGCCTACTCTATGAGCCTCGAACACACCCATTTTGGCTTTTGCCAACATCTGAGTGGAAATGTCAGTCGCCAGAATCTTCAACTCGACTCGCGGGTGCTGCTGAAGAATGCTATGTGTCACCATGGCTATGGAGTAGGGCTCCTCGCCACTTGAGGACGCTGCGCTCCATATCCGTAGAACACGATGGCTTGCCAGCCAGCTTTTGCTCGTTAACCAATCCTGCAATACTTCCTCCAGGAAGTGGAAGTGTTTGATCTCTCTGAATAGATGAGTGGTATTGGTAGAAATGGCATCGAGCAACTGGCACAACTCCTCGCCACTGTTGTCCGATTTGACAAAATCGTAGTATTGACGGAACGATTTGAAGCCCTCCGCCCTTATGCGTTTTCCCAGGCGGGCGCGAACCAATGGCATCTTCTGTTCGCCGAGATTGATTCCACTGTTCTGATAGACGAGCTCTCGTATGAGGTTGTATTCCTCGCGCGTAAGGTCCCTTATGTCACCCAAGGCCGTGGTCATGTGATGCTCACTTCAGGGAGTGGCGACAAATGTACAACCGGTTCATTCCGTTGGTGAATACACCAATTGCACTGAGTGGTTTTCCACAGAGATGGTCGAAGCGTAGTCTCCGTCGTCCAGACTGAGATCCGGCGATGTCTTCATCCGTTCAATGGCTGGAATCGTGAGATTGTAGACATCGTCCGTTCCGTGCATGGCGGTGACCAACTGTCCGCAAACGATATTCATGAACTCCTTCGCCGCATCATTGGCTTGCTCATCGCTGGCCTGATCCTGGTCGACGCCCAGCAGGTTGCTCGCCAGTAGCTTGGTAAAGGATCGAGTGCAGCGGAAGATCAGGTCACCGTTCTTCGCACCGCGATATCCGATTTTCGTTTCCAGCCACGGATCGGACGAGTCGACTTCGGAAAAGTCCTCGTCGTCAGTGAACATGAATGCCAGGTCGGCAAGGACCTCAGAAAAAATCGTCGCCAGAGTTGCCGCTTTTTGTTCCTGCATTTTCCTTCACTCCCAGTAGAGGCATAAGCGCATCGCGCAGTTGTTCCGGTTGGAATGGCTTGCGAATATACGCAACAGCACCGAATTCCTTCATTTGCTCAATACGAGCAGTGCTTCCCTCGGTCGAGGCTATGACGATGGGTATATGCTGCAACTTCTCGTTACCCTTCATCCGTTGCAGGAACTGAATGCCGTTCATCGTCGGCATGTTGATGTCGACGACAACAACCGCGACTTCGTGATCCGCAAGTTGGGCAAGGGCTTCAATGCCGTTTGACGCCTCGAAGATCTCGTCAACGTTCAGCCCGGCGATGTCCATTACCTTCTTCACCATTTGCCGGATCGTTGCTGAGTCGTCTACAATCAATACGCTACGGGACATTTCAGTCCTCCTATCTACCGACCGGCCGCTTGCCGTTCGTACCGCCCGCCTCATTGGCGTCGGCGTTCTCTCCGCCTATTTCGGGAAGGTTGTGCAACTCTGACACTATCTGAAGCCCAATCTTCTCCAAGTCCTGCTCGCCCATGCCGTGCCGTTCCGCGACTGCTGAATCTGCCACGTAGGACAGGCCGTCGGTTCCCAATCCGATTCCCATCAAAAGGCAAACACAGTTGGACAAGTATACGGTATCCACCAATGCATCCGGTGGATTGAATCCCTCAGGATTATGGTGATACCTGATGCAGTGGACTATGGCTTCTGGAAGTTGCCACTGTTCCGCGATCATCGCGCCGATTTGCGTGTGATCATACCCGAGCACCTCGCGCTCAGCTGTGCTGAAAGCCTTGTTCTCTTCCATCACGCGCCGAATTATCTCGGTGAATTCGTCTGCCACGTATTTGCTTAATACCACCTTGCCTATATCGTGCAACAGACCGGCCGTGAACGACAAGCTCGTGTTTGGTAAACCCAAACGCTTGGCAAAAGCTGCTGAACCCAAGGCTACCGCTACCGAGTGACGCCAAAGCATTCCTTGGCTTAAATCGTAGCCTTCCTGCTCCTTCGACAGAATGGCCCCAGTGTGAATGGACATGACCATCTGCAGAATCTTCACCGTTCCGAGACGAATCATGGCTTCGTTCAGAGAAGTCACCTGCCGTGAGAGACCGAAGTATGAGGAGTTGCACAACTTCAGAACACGCACAGTCAAGGCTTGGTCGTACTTGATTACCTCAACGATCTCTTCCAGAGTCGCTTTGGGATCGGCGATCACGTTCATCAAGCGGACACTGGTTGATGGAAGGGGAGGAAGCGTACCTACCTGCTCGAGGATACTCTCTACATTCATCATAGCTCGACCTCCACTCCCCGGTTGCGGATGGCAACTCGCCCTGTGCCTACATCAAGAGTGAGCGTTCTGCTAATCGACCCGCCCACGTCCTCAGCATCAATCAGCAATCCGTTCTTCCAGAAGAGCTTGCGGAGCATTACGTAATTGCGTTTTCCAATGTTGAATGTCCCATTGTCATCGAGAAGGGAGGAACCGCCGGCAACCTTGATGATCAGTCGGTTTTTGGATGCGCCAAGCTCAAATGCGGCTCGAAACATAGCCGGCACACCCGTGTTTGCAAACATCGCCGGCTTACTCTTGGCTTTTTCAGGGCTGAGATTGGAGTCAGGGAGCATGTAATGTATCATTCCGCCAACACGAGTCTCGGGATCCCAGATCGTCACCCCGATGCAACTCCCCAGGGAGTGCGTGATCAGCGTGGTTCCCGGTTGGTCGGTTACTGCATAGTCCGCTATGTCGACAGTCACATTCACAACAATCTAGGCCCCTCTATCGCTTAACATGCGGCATTACAACTCTCCCGCGTCGGCCGCTGGTTGCTACGAAGACATATGATTCTCTCCGAATACTGCGTTCTATGTTGCATAACACGGATCGTTGTCAGACACGACTCGCTGCTCGCCTTCACTATCACCGTGCAGGACAAACTCAGCGTCGTTCAGCACTCTGTCCACATCGAGGAGAATCTTTACCTCGTCCTTGACTTTACCCATGCCAAGGATGAAGTCTGTTCCGACTACTCCACCGACTCGCGGGGGCGGTTCGATACGGCCGGCGGGAATATCGAAGACCTCCTGTACGGTGTCGACTATGATGCCTATCAACACTCCTGCATCCACAACAATGATGCATGTCTGATCGTTGTATTCGGCTCGTGGAAGCTCGAACTTTGACCGAAGGTCGATGACCGGTATTACTTTGCCTCGCAGGTTGATTACGCCCTCCACGAAGTCCGGTGTTTGCGGAACAGGAGTAATATCCATGACACCGATGATCTCACGAACCTTGAGTATCTCGAGCCCGTAGTCCTCATTCGCCAGGCTGAAGGTTAAGTACTTCCCCGCAAGGTCTGATTCATTCTCAGTCATTTTGGATTCCGCAATCGAACGATTTATGCTGTCTTTGTTGTCGAGAGCCGCTTCCATTGCCTGCCTTCTTCCTAAACTAGTGCGTGCAACTGTTCTTCTTCGTCGACCTGCTCGGGTGCATCTTCTTCGAACATTGCCTGGTGAACTTCGCTTTCAGTTGACTCCTCCTCCGGCAGTTGGGATCCTGCCGAGGCCGTGTCAGCTGTTGGTTGCCAACTCTTGTGTGCCAACCGCACTCCGGACGGGTCCAGGATCAGACCTATTCGGCCGTCGCCCAGGATTGCGGCGCCGGAAATGCCACGCAGGTTGCTGAACTTTTCTCCCAAAGTCTTGATGACAACCTGTTGCTGTCCGATCATCTCGTCCACGACGATTCCGACGTTTCCGCCATCCGTCTGGCACACTACAACCATCGCCTCTGTGGGGTTGAGGCGCGCTGTAGTGCCGAACATCTGGCCGATGGGGATAAGTGGAACGAGCTCTCCACGAACCTGAAGAACCTCGCCACGCTGTTGGACGGAGGTGATCTGCTCCAATTGCGGGCGGATTGATTGCTCTATCATCGTTGTCGGAATGATGTAGCGATCGACACCGATCTTCACCACCATTCCGTCGATTATTGCCAGAGTCAATGGTAGGCGGATTGTGAAAACACTGCCTTTGCCTTCCTCTGAAGTGATCTCCACTTTTCCTCTGAGCTGCTCGATGTTGCGCCTGACAACATCCATGCCCACGCCTCGTCCGGAGATGTCAGTGATCTGGGCAGCTGTGGAGAAGCCTGGCGCGAAGATCAGCTGGAATGCCTCCTCGTCGGAGAGTTCCGCGTCAGGAGAGACTATTCCCCGTTCAATACCTTTGGCAATCAGCGATGCAGGATCCAGCCCCTTGCCGTCGTCTGTGATTTCTATCACGACGTTTCCACTATGGTGAAACGCCGAAAGATGGATATTCCCTACATCACTCTTACCGTTGGCGTGCCTGGTTTCTGGCAACTCAATTCCATGGTCAACGGCATTTCGTACCATGTGTACCAATGGATCACCGATCTGCTGAATGACGTTTTTGTCGAGCTCCGTCTCTTCGCCCGATATCTTGAGGTTAACCTTCTTGCCGGATTTGCGCGATAGATCCCGCACCAGGCGTCCCATCTTCTGGAAAGTGTTCTTTATTGGGATCATCCGCATGGACATGGCGACTTCCTGGACGTCGCGGACAATCTTGCTGACCTGAGCAGAGTCCTTGTTCAGACGCGGGTCGTCAACGATTACCGGATTAGTCCCTACCAGAGTTTGTGCGATTACCAATTCGCCGACCATGTCGACCAGAGCATCCAGCTTGGCCGTGTCAACGCGAACGGACAACTCGCCTCCGGTCTTAGGCGCAGCTGGTGCCTGCTCGCGCTCGCCTTGCTCAGGTGCTCCTCGCTGGGGTTGCTTGCGGATCGCATCATGCACCTGCCGTGGCGTTGCCGCTCCCATATCCATCAACACTTCGCCGATCTTCCGGCCATCCTGCTCCATTTGTTGGGTGTTGAGTGCTTCGGCCACTGTGGTTTCATCAACAGCGCCTGACTCAACCAACTCCTCGCCAACTCGTTTGGAGCTCTTTCTCTCTTCCGCAGATGCTGCTTCGGGATCGATTTGCCCGGAGACGACGCCGCGCAGTTTGTTTATCATCTCGCTGACGGGCGGCTGCGGTATGGGATCATTTGTGGGGTTGGACACGAATTGGGAAACTGCCGCCAGCTGTGCCTTCAGGATATCCACAACTTCGAAGACCAGGTCGATTATGCCCGAGGTTATTTCCCGCTCGCCGCGCCGACCCTGATCCAGCAGCGTTTCCACTTCATGCGTCAGGCAGTTTATGTCTCGAAGGTTGAGGAAGCCCGCCATTCCCTTGATGGTATGGAACGGACGGAACAGATCATTCACATATTCACTGTTGCCCGGATCTTGCTCCACCTCGAGTAGTGCGGATTCTATAGCATCGATATGCTCTTGAGCCTCTTCTGCAAAACCACCAACGAAGTCAAGCTCCTTCGCGTCGATGAACAGCGGTTGAGATTCGTACTGTTCGATGTCGAGGCTGACAGGGGGCTTACTCTCGGCCGTGGGCGAGTCCTCTTCGTCTGCGCCGGCCTGTGCCGATGTGACGTTGTCAGCGGGCGTTTCTTCAAAGACAGCGTCGAGCTTTGCAACGACCTCCTCAGTCGGGAGGTCGGCAAGTGACTCTGCCGGAAGTTCTTCCTCTGTCGCCGGTTGTGTGGCTTCCGCTGGCTGAATCGATTCGCATAGGGTGGCGATGCTGCTTTTCAATGATTGCAGTACTGCTTGGCAATCATCGGCAGTACCCAAGATTATCTGCTCCAACTGCGTGGAGAAGTGGGTCATGCGTTCCGTCAGCTGTTCACAGGGATACTCGCCGTTTGGGCGGGCCATCGCCAGGACAGATTCACACATTCCGTGGATTTTCGCAAGGACGGTCAGGTCGTCAACCGCCACACCGGCAGAGGTATTGAGGACTTGATTAAGCAGATCACGTACTTGCTCGCAGAAGGGGTTATCCAAAGAGCCTTTAGTGGGGCTTTCGTCCGGGCCGCTTATGTTTTGTGCTGGCGATGCTTGTTCCGGGGAGTTGCCAGCGATTGACGGCGAATCGGAGTCATTCAGCATAACCCTAATGGACTGGAGCGCTTCGTCAGCATCGCTGGCCTCGCCCATAATCATGTGTTCCAGGGTTTTGCCTATCTGCGTGTACTTTGCCTCAATGGCTTCGTCGCCTTCTGCGGATTCCTGGGCGGCTGCAACTGCGGCCTCGCACAAGGAGTGCATTTCCGCGAGTGTCGGAAGATCGATCGGAGTTGCGATTGATGCAGCTTCAGACAGCCGGTTGGTCAGTGAGGCGATCTTGCTTTTTTCTTCGCTCGTCATGGATACCTAAGCCTCTATCCAAAGGGACTTTCGCTTGGCCCAGATAGGATTATCCGGCATAGCGCTTTCCGGCCCCGACAAGTGCAGGCCATTCCCGATGCCGCAAGTCCATCGTGCTATTGGGCTAGAGCAAGCTCTATTCAAGTGTGGCGTCTGAATCCCGGTTTCCTCCGGCGGATTCCGGGTGTTTGACGCTACGCTTGGACTTACAACGCTAAAAGTGCCGCAGTCAGCGTCTACACCTCCATTTTCGGTCGTATTAAGGGGTGACCGAAGTAGTAGTGTCGCTGTTCGCTCGAACAGGAGAGAAACTAAACGAGTCGTTCGCATACCAATCTATTATCGGAGCATGGCGATTGGTGGCTGGCAGTTCGAGGGGAGATTGTGGCTCCTTTGTTCGTTCAATGGCGAAAAACCTGTTCGTTCAATGGCAACGAGTAGCTGTTCGAAGTATTGCCAAATGGGTGTAGGGAAAATGCCACTGAACAGGTTCACGGTTATGGTAAACCGCTATGCGACACGTGTTGTTGTCCGGAGTCGGTGTAAGTGTTTTACGTCATAGGGCCGATTGCGGCAAAAAGTTATCGGGCGTTCGGGACGAACATGGGGATTAGGGGGATAAGGGGTTGCCTGATTGCTGTCGCCGTATTGTGGTTTTGTGGTACGGTTTTCCGTGGATTGCCCGCTGTTTTTGGAAGTGTTAGGGGCGGTTTTTAGGTGCGCCAGCCCTGCTTTTACAGCGCATTGAGTGGGCGCCAAGCTGCATTTGAGCGACATTGGCGCGCATTTGGGGGTAAAATCAGGGTGGAAATCGCCGTTTTTTGGTGTTTCGCGCGTCGAAATGTTGATGTTCATGGTCAGATTCCTTTCAGTTTTGAGTCATTTCGAGTCGTTTTTGCTTCGAATCGGTCGGTTTCGAGCAAGTTTTTGTTCGGCGAGCAACCGGGCGGCGCGGTGGAGGAGGATCCTCCAGGGGGGCGCTCGGGGGGCGCGGGTTTTGGGGCGCCGGGGCAGTGCCGGTGAGTCATGGGGCCAGCTTGCCCGAGTGGCCTGGCTGAGCGGCCAGTGACCTTAATATTAGAGTGCATCTCAGCGTGGGGGCTCTGGCTCGCGTGGAGCCTAGGGCTGCGGAGACTGTCGGTGGCGGCAAGGAGGCCGGTGGGCTCCGTGATAGCCGGCGGCTGGGGAACTCGTTCGGCGTCCCTGTGGATCGTTGCGGCTTCGGTGAGTGCGGGGCTTGGCGTGGGTAAGCGCGCTTCTCTCCACCCTATATAAGGGCGCCGGTGTTCCGCTTTTTTTTTATAACGGGGTCGGTTGAGGGGTGAAAGTCGGGGCTGGCGCTAGCGCCAGGTGCGAAAAAAAAGTTTGAAGAAACGTGCCGAAAGTGATGTTAGGGTAGGTGAAATCGGGGTGTCTGAGGTAGCTTTGGGCGGTGTAGACGGTGGTGGGGAGCGGTGGTGAGAGTTGGAGCAAGCTCGACCAGGGTGCAGCGTTTATCGCCTGTTTTCTCCGGTAGATTCGGGGTGTTTGACGCTACGCTTGGACTTACAGCGTTATAGATAAGGCTACCGGGAAGGAAGCTGAGCAAACGACTGGATGCGTTGGCCGTAGGCCGACAAATGTTAGGCGGTCTATGAAGAAGCGGAATGGGGATAAACAATAGGTGCGAATCTGCGGAAGTTTCCCCTGACGTCTCATCGCGTTGTAGATGAGTTGGGTAAAGCGGCCCGCGAACTCCAATACATCGTTGGTAATATCATGCTTTGATGCGACGAATCAAATCGTATGGCCCAGGAATCCCTCTGGGGGTTCGGGTTAGTGGGTGTCGTTGATTATGATTAAGTCAACTGGCGAGCTAGTTAGTGTGATGACCAATAGGGGGGCTTACTGAGTCTCGTTAATCGCGCGGAAAACGAGTTAGGCAGAGTGACTCTCGGATTCGGAGGTTTTCATTTCTAGCAGAAGGGACTTGCGAAAGAAATCCCGGTGGCAAAACGTTGCCGAGAGCACTGTTTCAACCTCTTTGATTCGCAATTGTCTGTAACTTCCGAGGATTACCAGGATAGCAACCAGGTATATGAGGAAAACCAATATCAGGTAAGGATACGCAGTTCGTAGTCCACACAGGTCAACAACTAGCGAAACTAGTACGAGACCAATGGAAATCACAAGTGCATAAAACATCTCGGCGATGTATCTGCTTTGGGCCTCCGCCATCTTGATCTGGGCCGATACATTTGAATCAACCGAAGAAAGCAGTACCTTACAGAAATTGAGAAACTGCTTATTCGCCTTTCTCTTTCTTTTTTGCCCTTTCCACGTCTCCTTGTAGAACTCGTAAACTGTGGGAGGAAGGTAGTCGTGGCAGACAGTTCCTAGCCAGCCGATATACGGAAAACGGCCAGACGACCACGCTTTCCTATTCTCTCTGCGTAGGCGGAGCCACCCAACAGATAACTGGTCAGGAATATCTGCCTTGCCAAGGCGAAGAATCATACCGAGCAAATAGGCAAAGGGTATTGCGACAACAAGAGTCAGGCCTATGTTTGAGGTTTTGCCGGCAATAAGTTTTCGTAATTGTTCGTCTCCGAAAAGCAGCAAACAAAGAAAGACTGTTAAATTAACAAACAGAAAGAGACCCGGCACGAATATCTCGAACACACCTCTAGACTGACCGACAGACGGAACTTCCATGCCTAGCTCCTCACGATTTGTAGCCCGGATCCTTAATCTAGCGTAAGCGATACGTAAATGCAAGTAAACCCCGTGCTAAGTCCAGGTTTACTCTTGGCATCTGCATACTCCTAGCGCAAAATGAACGAGATTCGTAATTAACGGTAAATTGGATTCTGGCGGAACGGCTAAGATGCTCGGCTACGGCACATTGGCTAGACTTATTGTTGTACCAGGGCATGCTGTATACGCAGGTCAGGCTTCATCTGACACTTTGTTGGATGAGAAGTGGGTCGGTAGATTCGGGTACAGTAACGAGAGCAGCTTGTATGTGGAGCAGGCGCGTGCGGGTGTGATCCGGGCGGGGAGAGATGAAGAAGCCCTACTGGTTTTCTCAGGAGGTCAGACGCGACGGGAGGCGGGTCCTAGGTCTGAAGCGGTTAGTTATGTTGACGCGGTCGAACAAAACGACTGGTTCGGTTATCCCAACGTAGCAAAGCGAACAACTGTGGAGGAGTTTGCTCGAGATTCTTTCGAGAACCTTGAGTTTTCAATCCTGCTATTCACACATCTGACACAGAGGGAACCAACCAAAGTCGAGGTTTGTGGCTTTGGGTTCAAACAAAAACGCTTCACGTTTCATGCAATGATTCTTGGGATAACAGACTTTCAGTACGTTTCGGTTAACGACCCTCCCAACGACGTGCTCCAGAGCATAGCTCTTCCAAGCGAAGAAAGGACACTGAAGTTGTTCAGGGCGAATCCTCGCGGAGATACTGGTGAGCTATTATCAAAAAGGCTGGAACGAGATCCTTACGACCGCGGAAATCCTTACTATCGAGCAATTTAGATAACAGTGTTAGGCATCGGACAGGTTCGCTTCCTACCAAGCTGTACATTTGCCCATCGTTCGGCGCGTTCAATGCGGAACTCAAGCTGAGTGAGCAAGGCTTCTTGAACTGATGGCGAAGGCTTGCTTTCCAAAGGTTCTCGCAGGATTTTCGCAGCTTTCGCTGACTTACTGGACCCCTTGATGCCACTCAACAATCCTCGGGATTTCTCAGTAAGTGGCAATCCGAGTTGCGTTTTCAGCTCGAGAAGAAGTTCAACCGCATAATGCCCATCGCGCGGCAGCGAATCCAAGCTTGCAAGCCACATATCCAGAACGTGATAAGCGAAACGGGCATGGAACGAGGATAGTCGTGCGATTTCGGCGAGCGATGCACACGCTCGATTCATTTTCACACAATCCCCCGACGCTAGCTTGACCAGCAGCTCGCCAAATTGGTCAGGATGAGCACGACCATCTTGAATCGCCTGGACCAAAACGTCGATAGCTGTTCCCCGAGCATCAGTATCGCGACTTATAAGGCCGACCCAAAGCGCTAAACGAGCCATTTCCGAAAGTGGAAGATCCGGTACAAACAGCGGATGAAGGAAAGCATGATTGGGATCGAAGATGGATGATTTATCATCAACACGCGCGATCATCGCCTCGATACAGTTTTTGAGCATTGCGTCAGGATTAGCAGGCCAGACCATGCTCACCCACTCGTGGAGCCACGCGGAACAGAGACCGTATACCGACCATTGGTTATGACGCCCATGAAGAGCGGCCGTCGGCTGATCAGCAGAGTTTTCACCTTTTCCGCCCTTGGGAGAAACTTCGAATTTGATTCTTGCGTAATAGTAGGTTTTATTAGGGAATCTTTGAATAGCCCTGAAGGATCTCCATTGGTAAATAGCCGGTTCGATGACATCACGATCGTTTGAATCCAACCGAAGTTTGCTCAACACCATCAATCGTTCTTTTGAGGATCGACACCGGCCCGCCGCCAGCCAAATTGCCGAGGCTTTTTTATCTCGCTTATTCGGGCCATCCTCTCCTCCCAGCGCCCATCGGATTATGCGACCGTAATCGTGGTCAATGGACGCAGCATCCGAGAGAGCATCACTTCTATACTCGGGAGCTAGACGTAATAGAGCCTGAATGAGATCAATCCTGGGTATTACAGCATTCGCCTCCTGAAGCAAAAGAACGCGTTCGACGAATCGACGAGGATCAATCCATCCATACATATGCGTCGGGGCGGCTAGCAAAGGAATTGATTGCTGATGAAGAACGCGGCTAGCGATTTCAGCGAGTCGGGCATTCCAGATTGCCCGGGGTCCTGTGCTGGCCGCCCATTTACTCTGCTGTATCGGTGTTTGCTCATTTCGTAGCCACGCTTCCAATACCTGTAAGAGGTTTTCCGGGGTACCCCAGGCAGCAATCAGTCCCCTCGAACCCTGACTTACTCGTCTGTCGCGTATCCTCTTTGTAAGCGGTGCGGTGAGTCGTTCGAAGTTGGCCGGTTTATGATTACAGAGACGACTGATACCGTCGAGGATGCGCTCGATTTCATCAGCGGAATCGACTTCTTCAACAGCGTGAGAAACAGATTCGATCAGTTCATCAACTGTCTCAATGGGTACGATTGGCTCAATACCGGTTAACACTGGAACCGCCTGCAGATCATAATCGAGCGGCGGTGGAAACTCTCCTTTTTGAACAGCTTCGATTGTCTTGTCTATCCCCGCAATTCGTCTCCATTGGGGTTCAACCGCCTGTGCCCGGGCGATCAAGTCCGCGTACATTTGCTCAAGTTCTTCAACGTTATCGCTTGGTTGTTGCTCTACGGTGTCAATCCCGAGCTTGCTCGTCAACCCGTCCGCCAACGAACGACAACTGGCAGACACATCTATGAGCCGGTCGGCGATGATAGTCTTCGCTCGTGTCAGGCTTCCAGCGTTAAGAGAGTCGAGAAGCTTGAGTGATTGCTCCTGGATTTCGGGAGATTCGTGCATTAACGCTTCGCTTGCTGCCATAGCAATATCGCCAGCTAAGTCTGGGTGCCGACTGGCGATTCTCTTAAGCAGGGTCAACGCTGCCTTCGGCTGGGTCTTCTGACGCCCGCAGAGAACAGGACCGATACAGCGAACAAAAGCCGGAGCATCGAGTTTGCCTTCTTTCTCTATTGATTTCAGATTCCGAAGAGCGAACGTAACCACTGCCGGCGTTTGACTTGATATCAGATCCAGGTACGTTTGTTGTCTGGCACACATCTCAGGCGACGTTGGTGACAGACTGTCGTGAAACTTGGCGTAACCAGCAAGAGTGTTGCTCTTCAAACCGGTACTGAGGCCGGAAAGGGTAGAATCCAGGAGACGGTTGCGGTCAAGATGTCCTTCATTAGTCAGCCGTTTCAAAGCCATCGCCCAGGTTTCGTATTCCGGCGAAGCACGCTGCTTGTAGAAACTTTCGTTTTTGAAAGCTGCAGTGTCGACTTCGAATAACCGCCAGACTTCGTTTTTCAGGAGATCTGGTTCAGCCAGGAGCTTCGCGCTTAGTGGAATAAAGTGATCTTCCTCCCGCTCGCCCCAATAACCAGGCATTGATGACGCCATCAATTCTATGTAGCCATCACTTGTTGGTTTCTTACAGATCCCCCTCTTGATTAATGCTCGCAGAGAAAGCCAATCGATTTCCTTCCACTCGCTCTTGAGTCTTTCGATAATCCACTCGTCGATCCAGTCAGGTCTCCTATCCGACAGAATCTTAACCAAGCATTGATCCTCTTCTTCTGAGTAGATATGTCGTCCTCCTACCTTCTTCACTTTGCTGAAGGGGCACACTGCCAACATGGCGCACCTAACTGCGTTATTCATGTTGTTGAGAGTTTGCCGATTGGGTTCACCGATCCACTCGCTCAGCCTTTCGAGCGCACCCGAAAGCGGTTGAGTGCCGTCTCGCGTGAAGGTGCTCAGCCAAGCATTCTCAATCTGGCGTTCGAGTTTTGCTGCCGTGGTCGAGAGCCTGCGACGATCAGCTTCAGTTAGAGATTCACACGCGTTTGCCAGCGCCTCGAAGTCCGCCTGCGCAACGAGTCGTTCCAGATCTTCGGGTGTCATGCCAACCCCTCCTCGGACTCGTTGTCAATGAACATCCGTACAGCAAGGATGTGCTTACACGGACCACGCTGTCCCTGATTTTTACTGAACCACGGGCATGTACATTTGTCGCCGTCATCCCGCAATCGAACTTGGTGAAAAACCTCGGTTCCCGCGACCTGCCAATCTGACGCTTTTTCATTCAACTGCTCGATTAACTCGACTTTGCCATCTGCGATCAGCTTACGAGCACTCTTTAATCGCGGTTGAAGCGCCTCCACCTTGTCCAGTTCAAACGGTAGTTCCCGGTGAAAATAACAATTCCGTGAAACATCATATCCGGCCAGGCCGCGAGAGCCGAGGACTGCAAGCGCCGCTTCAACTGCATCTTTCGTAAGATTGGTTTTGCTGGATATTTGCCCAACATCGATCTGAGATTGCCAGGTCAATTGCGCACGGACACTATCCAACCCGCTTTTCCAATCACCCGTTGCCAATTTCTCAAGTATCTGCCCTTCGCCTGAAAAACCACGATAGATTTCGGGACTGATCAGCATCAAGAAGGAACCAGCGTCGAATACAACTTCCCATGCACTCACACCGGAGTCATCCTCCGACCAGATTTGCAGTCCCTTCGCCACACTGAGCAAGGGCTCCAAGACTTGAAGCCGGTTGAGTCCTGTAACCCGAATGGCTCCGGGAACCTTACGCTGACTCAGCCGCAGCGTTTTACCGACCGCCGCTACATAGGAGGGGCGTTTGGGGGCGCCACCGCGAGGAAGTGAGCGAATGAACTTGCGAGCTTCTGACACCGGCAATTCATGCCTGAGTGACAGAAGTGGCTGATACGCTTGTACTTCGGAGAATCCCTTGATCCACCGAATTGGTAGTTTTACCTTTTTCTCGACAACTTGTTCGCTACCACGCGAGAGAGTAACTTCATCGCTGCCGACTGCCAGTCGAGTATCATCATGATCCCTGAGCCGGGTTAGCGCCGCACGCATCGGATTATTAAAATCCACATTTGTTGTGCCTCGCCCCTGCAGATCACTTTCGAAAGCCTCTGCTGGCAGGTCTACTCGGGCATAAACACCACAGCAACCGGAAAAACCCTCGAATCGAAGCATCTCTTCATTGCTCGTGACAACTGGATCGAGTAAAGCCGGTTTTGGAAGAAAGAAATGGGTACGAACAATGTCAGAGAGAACGAGCAGCATGTTTCCAGCGCAGCGAGGCTGGCGCAGCCGCCCCTCAAAGAAGTGCGGATTCTCCTTATTAGCGTCGCAGGTTGCCAGGCGCAAACCGAATCCGCGTCCAAAATCACCGACACTGGATGAAAACTGATACAAGTAGGTGAAATCGATTGCCGTTGCAGCGCTCATGCTATTAACACCCTTTCATGTAGATCGGTTGTTCGCCCTGGGGCAATTGACCCCACGAGTATTATACGTATCCGCTGGGTGAAATGCACTCGGAGGATGTGTGGTGTTTTTTGTCATGATGCTGATTTTGGGAAGCGTGATGTAAGAATGTCGTCATTGATGGACGGCGGAAGATCCCGGTGAGAGCGAGCGTTCATCGGACAGCGATGGAGCCGCGCCGTTTTGCCGATGTTCTTCTGTAACTGGGCACTATTTGCTCGTCCGGACTTTCTCAAGGAAGAGCCGGTCGGGGAGGTTGTTTCGGGATTGAGTCATCGACAAGATATTACATTTTTCCTGATGATTCGGGGTGTAGGCGGGGATTAACATGGCCCGGTCGGCGGCTGTCGTGCGTTTAACCGCCGATTATCACGTATGTATACCCTTCACCGAAGAAGCGCAGGGGCAAGGTGCGCCAGCTTTGAGATAAGCGAGGATTCATTATGCAAACGCGAGTGGTCAGCTTCGTCTGCCTTGTTGTCTTTATGGTCGTTCCCATGCGAGGTCGAGCCGAAGAGGGGGGTTTAAGCGACGCGGAATTGCGAATTCTCCAGATATATGAAGGCGTGATGCAGTTATTCGAGCAGTATCCTGAGCAGGTGTGGAAAGGTTATGATCTGAGAGAAATGCCGCTGATTGTGTATTTACCTGATAAGTGGGCTTTGCTGAGCGGGACCGACGAGGAGGTGGAAGGATTTACGCCTTATCCCAAGGATTGGCCTCCGTTGAGATACTTGCCACGAGTGAGAACAGGCACTTACCCAGGGTTGGCAGGACAACTGGCTTTTGATTTTGCCATTGGAAGTAAGAGAGGTATAGCCGTTGGATTGCCGGATGATCCTTCCATCATACCGCCGGAACTGAAGGATATGTCATTCGAAGCGTTGTGCCTGGGGTATGTCGTACATGAAGCGTTTCATCAATACCAGTCGGTTGAGTTTGGCCGGATCCCATGGGGGCGCGAAGAGGAGTATCCAATCCTTGATATTGAGAACAGCTCCCTGGTTTGCCTGGAAATGCGTCTTCTCGTAGAGGCGGTTCGTGCGGCGGAGGCTGACGTTAAGCAGAAATGCGAGGAGTTACTCCGAAGTTTCGTGGCCGTGAGATTGCATCGTTGGCAACAAGCGAATCCTGCGTTGGTTGAATTCGAGCGGGGTTTGGAGTTGAGGGAGGGGACGGCCAAGTACGTTGAGAACAGGGCGGTGGCTCTTGCCGGCAGGTTGAAATACGATTCGGGAATACCGTTGGATAGGGCATTACCGGCAAAGTTGGCTGGTCTTACTGAAGAGAGTCTACTTATTGCAGACTTTGATGATAGATTTTCTGAAGGAGGCATTGCCCCCAGAGATGTGGCGCGAAACCGCATATACCCGGTCGGCAGCGCTCAGTGCTACCTGCTCGATTACCTGGCCATTGATTGGCAGGAAGCGGCGGAAAGGGCCGGAGACGACTATGTGGCCGTGAATCTGCTAAAGAGGCATCTCAAGATTGAGGATACGCACATTGAGGCGCTGGTCGAGAAGGCGAAACAACAATACGAGTTTGCGAAGATAGTGGCCGCGACGAAGAGACAGATTGACTCGTACAATGGCGGGTATCGCGAGGCCATGCAGGCCTTCGAAAGCCAGAGAGGGACCCGGTTTGAGTTTAGAATTTCCATGGTCGGGCGAGTGGAACGTTCTCGCGTCTCGGCCGGCACAAAATGGGCGGCAGATGGGGGAAGGCAATCGCTGTGCGAGAAGTACCGGACTTATGTTCTTTCCAGCAAGGATTTGCGATTGCAGGTGAAGCGTACGGGCGTTCTGGAAACGGATGATTGGGATAAGAAGACTCGCAGCGCCGTTTGTTATGCTTCGGGCGATGCGGCAATTGCCATCGACGGGGAGACGGTTTCGCTGGATGACGAGGTGAAGCGCGATTTTAGCAGGTTGACAGTGAGGGCCGGCAACGTTGAGTTCGAGTGTTCGGTGCCCGGTGCGATAGGCAGACACGGCAATAGAATAACAGTTGATATTCAGGAAAGGTAAGTAGAGCGGCCTTGAGGGTTTGGCCGTTTCCGGGAGGCGAGGTCGGGTGTCCAGTTAGTTTTCACTGCTGTCTTCGTTGCGTTTTCATTGTTTGGCTGTGTGCTGGGGCTTGTAGCGCTATGGACAGGCCGGCGTTGGCTAGCAGATCTTGGTGAAGTGTTGCGTAGCAACTGTCTTACTCAGAACGAGGCGGATCGTTGTTGTTTCCGGCTCTTGCGGAGTATTCTGACAGCTGCCGCCGCAAGCTGCGGCGCATCATTCGTGCATCAACGATCACGGTCACGAGTATTACGGCAAATGCCAGCACGAAGAGCATCCAGGAATCCTGCTCACCTAACAACTCGAAACGATAAGGGATAAGCACGAGGGGGGGCCACGGGGCGATTAACGTGAACCAATACGATATTGTTCGACGGTATTCACTTTTTGCCCGGCGGAAGGCTGCGTACCTGGCTTGGGCATTAGGGAACTTTTTCAGATCGGGGAAGAATAGGAACCTCTGCCCGTAACAGAAAGGAGGGATACTCGGATCTGTGACGATTCCTTGTCCGCACTCGGGGCATACGCCTGATTTGTTTCCGGTCAGGTTGTACTGGCAGGTTGGGCATACGCCTGGCTTGAGGACGTTGCGCCAGCCTCTCGCCACTATGGAAAGACCGATGGAGATCAATCCCCAGAGAAACAGGGGAAGGGATATGCTTATTGCCGAATGCACGACATCGAAGGGTAAGTTGTTCTGTAGTGCGGGGCTGTTGGCGTTTTTGATGTATTCAAGGTAGACGTTCCAAGCCTCTATTCCGGAGAGCGTGAGAACGGCGGGCAGGGGGATGACGATCAGGGGCATTGTGGTTGAATCGTGGGAGGGATAGCGTTTGAGGGCGAAAAGCGTCAATCCTGTGGCCATGCATGCAAAGAGCCAAAGCACCAGGCCCTCAAGCACGATGAGCTTGAACTTGTTCTGACCAGGCGTTTTTGTGCCGAATAGGTGAAGATCGAATGCCTCGGCCAGCAGTTCGTAGACGATTAGTCCGGCCAGGATGGCACCAACGATCCATGGCTTGAATATCCATTTCCGGTAGTTCATTTCGTTTGCACCGGCTGTGTTGTTAAATACGGAGCAAGGTCCGTTCAAGGGCAGCTTCTGACGCTGCGTTTGGATTAATAACGCTATGGCGAACTCTATTCAAGTGTAGTGTCTGGTCGCTGGTTTTTCCCGTGGGCTTTGGTTGTTTGATGGTGTGCTTGGGGGATTAGCGTTTGGGCGAGTGGCTTTAGTATTGGAGGTGTTCGGGGGCGGCTGTTTCGCTGACGCCCAGGGCGTGTCTGATCCAGACGCGGAGATCGACGAAGAGGCTGAACATGGCGGGCACGAGGACGAGCGTGAAGACGGTGGAAATGAAGAGTCCGCCGACCATTACGCTGCCGAGGCCACGATAGAGCTCGCTGCCGGAGCCGGGCATGACGACGAGGGGGATCATGCCTCCGATGCTGGTAAGTGCGGTCATGAAGATTGGGCGTACTCGGGTGCGGACGCTGGCGGAGATTGCCTGGTTGGGCTGCATGCCAGAATCGCGCATGTTGTTGAGTGCTTGGTGGACGATGAGGATGGCGTTGTTGACGACGATGCCGACCAGGATGATGAAGCCGAGCATGGTTAGGACATCAAGTTGCTGGATGGGGGTGACGGGGTTTTGCAGGGTGAACCAATGGCAGATGGCGAGTCCGGCGAAACCTCCGACCATGGCCAGCGGTACTGAGAGCATGATGACCAGGGGGTAGACGAACGATTCGAAGAGGGCGGCCATCAGGAGGTAAGTTACGAAGAGGGCGAGGAACGCTCTTGATTGCAAGAGTTCGAAGGTGAATTGGATGTTGAGCAAGAGGACGGCAACGGAGAGCACGGCAAGGGCTCCGGCGGTGGCGAGTATGGCCCAGCGGGGGGAGACGCTGTAGTAGAGGATTACGCCGAGGGCCAAGGCGGCGGCGATGAGGAGCATGAGGGACGTTTTCGGAGACATGGAGAAGAGGCTGGGGCTGGTGAAGAGTCCGGTGAAGTTGCCGACGAGCGATCTTTGGGTTTGCACAAGCTTATCCGCATTGCCCTCAAGAGAGACGATTACATCGTCGGTCATGACGCCTGATTGCCGGAGTGGGGCGATGAAGCTGTTCTGCAGGTCTCTCATGGTTTCCTCAAGAGCCATTCCTGCGGGGATACTGACGGCGAACTTGATCGAGCGCGTTGACTCGCTGTGTCGGATTTGTTGGGGTTCGAAGGTGCGATGAAGATCGACAACGGATCCGAGGGGGATGATATTGCCGGTGGGGGCGGCGATAGGCACGGCGGCTATTTCGCTTGCCCCAGCCTCGTCCATTCCCTTGACCTTGATGACGAGGTCGATTTCGTCTCCCTGATCGATGAAGCTGCCGACATAGGCACCGTTGACGCAGGTAGCCACTGAGAAGCCGAGGTCGGCCACGTTGAGTTGGAGATCCGCTGCTCTTACTCGGTCGACGATAGCTTGGATTTCCGGCCGGCCGATATTGAAGCTGGCAGGGTCTGGATTGGGGTAATCATATTTCTGCATCAATTGGCCGAAGAGTATCCCGGCGACCTGATTGAGTTTTTCTTCATTATCGCAGCGCAATTCCAGTTCTACGGAGTCACCGCCAGTGAAGGCATCACCGAACAGGGGTACTTGGGAGAAGCTGGCGAACGAGCCGGGCATATTCTGTCCGGATTGGTTGAGAATATTGACGAGTGGATTGACGACACCTTCCACCTGGCTGAAGCAGCCCATGATGGCCATGCCGTTGAACGCGGCGTAGAAGAAGTTTTCAACGGGCGGAGCCTGTACGATGACTTCACGGCGATGGTCACCGATGCCAACCGGCATAGGGATTTTGGGAAGGGCCTGTGCCTCTTCGGTGTCTGCTTGTGCTTCCCAGAAGGGGCGGATCTTCTGCTCGATGCTCTCGCCCATGGTCTTGAACTCATCGATGGAGTATCCGGGCGGAGGGATAAGGAAGCCGAACACGAAATTGCGATTACCTGTAGGGAGGTAGCTTGCCGGTGGTGCCAGCAGGGAGCTTCCGATTATTGAGATTGCCGTGAGGACGACAACGACGGCGATTCTGGTTGTGGTGCGTTCGTTGATGAAAGATACGATTCTGCTGGCGGCGGTTCCGAATCTGCTGCTGGCGTGTTCGTCGCGTGCGGCCATTCCTTCGCCGAGGATGCGAGAGGAGAGGGCGGGGATAACGGTAATGGCGACGAGAAGGGAGAGAAAGACGGCCGAGGCAATGGCAATAGCTATATCGCGGAAGAGCTGACCGGCCTCCTCCTCAACGAAGATTACGGGAAGGAAGACGGCGATAGTTGTGAGGGTACTGGCGAGGATGGCCCCCCAGACCTCGGAGGAGCCTTTGTAAGATGCAGCGGCTCGATCGGCTCCCAATTGACGATGTCGATAGATGTTTTCCAGGACAACGACGGCGTTGTCGACGACCATGCCGACGGCGAAAGCCATTCCTGCGAGCATGACCACATTCAGGTTACGGCCAAGGAGGGTCACAATGAGGAAGGTGCCGATTACTGAAATGGGTATGGCGACGGCTACTACGAGAGTTCCGGTCGCGCTGCGTAGGAAGAGGATGAGCACGGCGGTGGCCAGCAAGCCTCCGAGGAAGATATTGTTGACTACCAAGTCTATCGCTGAATGGATGTATACGGTTTCGTCGTAGACTTGTGTGAGGCTCATACCTCTGGGGTTGAGAAGGTTCTTGTTGATGTCCTTTATTGCCACCTGGAGGGCGTCCATGGTGGTAATCACGTTGGCGCCGGTTTCACGCCGAATGGGAATGGCGAGGCAGTATTCACCCATGGACTTGACGAAGGAGTACTGTTTTTTGTGAGTGATGACGACATCGGCGACATCACGTACGAAGACAGGCCCGCCTTGGTCATAGGCTACGACGGTATTCTCCACGTCGGCGACTTCGCGATATTCTCCGACGGTGCGGTAGGTCATCTGGCGTTTTCCAACATTGAGTGTTCCGGCTGATATGTTGGTATTCTGTCCTTGCAGAGCCTGTTGGAGCTGTCTGGCGGTGATGGATCTGGCGGCCATCAGTGCCGGATCGACCTGGACCTGTACTTCTCGTTCTCTTCCGCCGTAGGCATCGGTGGATCCGACGCCGGGCACGCGATCGAGTAGGGGGAGAACATTATCCTTTACGAAGTTGTGGCGGGTGGAGACGTCGAGTCCGGTATCGTCTTTGAAGATGAGCCAGGCGATTTCGCTTGATTGTGCGGATTCGGCTGCGGCGATTGCGGGTCTTTCTACGTCCTCCGGGTAGCTGGCCACCTGATTGATTTTCTCGATGGTGTCGCGGAGTGCGTTGTCCTTGTCGACACCGACGTTGAATTCGAGAGTGATGGAGCCCTCTTCTCTTTGGGAGGTTGAGGTCATTCGCCGGAGATCGGTTACGCTTTTGAGCTTCTCCTCCTGGCGATCGATGATTTCCCTTTCGATTTCCTGAGGACTAGCGCCGGGCCATCGAGTCATGACGGAGATGACCGGCCGGTCGACGTCGGGTGTTAGCTGTACGGGGATGGTGAGGAAGCTGAGCAGTCCGAACAGCACCAGGAGAATCACGCAGGAGGTGACTTTGACCGGGTTATCGATGGCGAAGCGGATGATGTCCATGTCAGCAGTCTACTGTCCTTCGGGAGCGGTTGGTTCCTTTAGTGCAACGGGAGAGTCTACGACAACGACTGGTTGGGGAAACAGTAACTGCTCATTGCCATAAACGGCGACTTCAGTTCCTTCCTGGATACTTGGGGCTTTAACGGCGATCCAGTCGTTACCATCGGCGCCCAGAGTGACGTGTGTGGGGATGGCCATCTTGCCATCTTCTCCGGGGACAATCACGGCGACCATGATCACGCCATTGTTATCTATGAGAGCGTCTTTGGGGACTGCTATCAGGTTTTCAATGGGGCCTGCTTGAATCGTCGCTCGTGCGAACATGCCCGCCTTGAGGGTGAACTCCGGGTTGGGCACTTCTATTTCGATAGGGAACGTGCGCGCGGCGAGGTCTGCTTGCGGGATAACGTGTTTGATGACGCCGGTGCATGTGCTTGCCAGGGCATCTATTCGCGCAGAGGCGGGTGAGCCGACGGATGCGAAGGGGACGGCTTTTTCCGGAGCATCAACGCGGATTAGTACGGAAGAGAGATCGGCGAGTTCGACGACGGCGTTTCCGGTGTCGAGCCAATTGCCGATTTCCACATGGCGTGCCACAATGTGGGCAGTGAACGGCGCTCGAATCTCGGTTTTTTTCAAGTCGGACTCTATTCGTTTAACGACGGCCTGCTGTTCGGCGAGCGAGAAGCGTGCGGCCGCGATGGTTTCCGTTCGTGGTCCAGCCAACGCCTCATCGTAGAGAGCTTTGGCCGCTGCGGCATTGTTTTCTGCGGAGAGCTGAGCCGCCACAGTATCTTGATATTCTTTCTCGTTTGCCTGGTTTACGTTGATGAGGTTTTTGATTCGGTTGAGTTCGAAAAGCCAGCGTTGGTGCAGTGCTTCAGCTGCCTGGTATTCCGCCTTCAGGCGTGCAAGGGTTTCGGGCCGCGTTCCGTTTTCCAGTTCATCGAGTTGGGCCTGAAGGGATCCGAGCCTTGCCTTTTCGCGAAGCATTTCAAGAGTAAGGGTGTCGTCGTTGATTTTGCATATCAGCTCGCCCTTTTGAACCAAGTCACCCTCTCTGGCTGGGGCTTCGGTGACAAGGCCAGATACTTCGGCGCCGATGGTGCTTCGTGTTAGGGGCTCGACGGTACCCACCAAGGTCATGGTTTGGGGGAGCGGGCGCGCTTCGGCCTTGGCGGTAACGACTTTTGCTGGCCCGAATTGAGCGAAGCATGGAGGTTGGATAAGGGCGATCAGTAGAAGCAGCAGAACTAGATTCTTGCAATGAGACATGAGATTCCTCAGACTTAGGGCGTATCAGGATGCCGGAATCAGATTGTAGTAGTGGCTCAAAGCACGTCAATCGAACAATGTCTGATGGCGGGTGTTTGGAGTGAGATCAGCAAAAACGGTCAAGTGGCTGGCGGAGCACGCGAGTAGAAGGGTTCTGGGCGGCTTGTTGGATGCGGTTTGTCCACGTGCATGTCTTCTTTGCTCGCGGAGGGAGTTACACGATGGTGACGAGTTATGCCGGAGTTGCCGGGAAGCGTTGCAGCGATTGATTGATCAGCCGTACTGCAGGAGATGTGGGAGGGCGCTTGCACCTGTTGTTGTGGACGAGGCTGGATGCGGTTGGTGCAGGGCTCAGTCGTTGCGATATGACGGAGTTATTCGTTTGGGCCCGTATGTTGGGGAACTTGCCACGGCCCTCAAGCAGTACAAGTTCAGGGGGCGAGTGGAGTTTGAAGCGTTTTTGGTTTCGGAGCTGTCGCGGCGGATAGTGCGGTCGGAGGTTTACGAAGAGATTGATGTGATCACTGCGGTTCCGACTTGTCTTAGGCATCGGTTGGTAAGGAGTTTTCATCCAGCCGTGGTTCTGGGCAAAGCGATGGCGAAGGCTTGTGGAATACCATATGCACAACTGCTAAGGCGTCGTGGGGGAGGCAAGCATCAACTTGGTCAGCCGATGAGCAATCGGGCGCAGAACGTGCGCGGTAAATTCGAGGCCAGGCGGCGGAAGCGCGTGGCGAAGTCGAGAGTATGTCTGGTGGATGACGTAATGACATCTGGCGCTACGGCCGGTGAATGTGCCAAGATACTGAAGGCGGCTGGGGCGACGCGTGTGTACGTAGCTATAGTCGCCCGAGCCGGCGATGACTCAGTAAGCCTGCTGCAGGCGTGAATCGTTCGCGTCTGCGATGTGGTGAAGACCGGGTCGCCGTTTATTGGGGGCCGGTCAGGATGGCTTCCAGGGCGGTCCAGTCCTCCAGGTCGACGTACTCGTTGCTTTCGACGATATTGGCACAAACGCAATCCGGTTGTTCATTCACATTGGCATTGAAGCATACGGTGAACAATTGAAGATCGGCCAGATCGTAATCAGTGTCGCCGTCCATGTCGCCGGGATTGGGGCACTCGGTAGGGCAATTACCAACTTGGAGGGTGGCCGGCTGACTGAGTATGTTACATATGGACGACATGGCGAACACGCTATATTCTCCTGCATCGCCTGCGGTGAGGTTGGTTATGGTGAGAGTGGGTGACCATGCACCAGAGATATTCCCACCGTCGGAGAGCCACACTTCCCCCTTCTTCCAGTAGTAGCTGATGGTCTCCGGAGGGGACGCAACTGCGGCAGAGGTGAATACTGCCGTATCATCAACCTCCCGGCAGATATCCTGTGGTGTTTCGGTAAACGCCAAGGCGAGTGTGAGCACGCTCGGGTCGGTTTCGACTACAATGCCACAGGTGTCGACAAGCTGACACGTGTAGTCGCCGGCATCAGCTTCGCAAGTTTCTGTTATGATCATGGTTGTGGCGTGTGTGCCCGTAATCCGGCCTCCATCTTCTAGTGGAAAACCATCTTTGTACCACAGATAGCTGATGCCTTCACCTTGTGCAGAGATTGTGAAGGAAGCGGTGTTTCCCTCGCAAATGGAGACAGTGGGATCTGGCTGCGTAAGGATTTTGAGCTGGGTGACGAGCGAGAGTTGAACAGTATCACTCGGCGCCACGATGCATCCGAGAGTCGCTGTACAGTAGTAGTTACCGGCGTCTTGAGGTTCTACGTTGGTTATTGTCAGGACCTCTGTGTAAGCTCCGGAGATGTCGCCGCCATCGGTTAGCGGAGTACTGTCATGATACCACTGGAAGGCCGTTGCTTGCGGAGCATATATGGTGAAGACAGCAGTGTCATTTGCGCAGGCGTGGACGCTGACCGGCTGAGTCTCTATGAGCTTGTCCTGCTCGCAATCATCTGGAATGTTGTTGTAGTTGCAGTCATTGCCCGTTAGTTGGCAAACGTCAAGGATACCGTCCGGCTGGCAGTCCAGATCGGGGTCCTCTGCGATTTCGCAGGAGTCGATCTCTCCGTTGCTATCGCAGTCCAGCGCTGCGATTTGGCAAACATCGAGGATGCCATCGGGCTGGCAATCCAGGGAAGGATCATCCGCGATTTCACAACTATCTATTTCGCCGTTGTCGTCGCAGTCATTGCCGATCAATTGGCATTCGTCAAGGACGCCGTCTGGTTGGCAGTCCAGTGAGGGGTCGGCGGCAATCTCCTGATCATCAGGAGTGCCGTTGCCGTTGCAGTCGACGATGTCTATGTGGAAGTAGGTGGCTCCGTAGATGCTCCAGGCACCGCTTCCCAAGTAGCGGAATCTTTGCCAACGTATATTGCTGGCCGGACTCCAGGTGTCCAGACAGGCGTATTCCTGATAACCGGAAGTGTCGCGATAGCCGATGGCAGTCACAAAATGATCTGTGCCACCGTTGCCGTCGGTATCGACAAGGAACACGAGTGGTCTGCCGGCATCGATTTCAGTTGTGAAGTCATTCCAGGTGAAGCTCGTGGATGATTCGTTCCAAGATGTGGCTGTATAGCCAGCACTGTAAGTGTTGTTGACGTAGTCATTCACGTACGAGCGAAGGGAATCGTCGACATGACTGAACCAGGACCAGCCGTAGTAGTTGTTGGAGGCGGACCAGGATGTGCGCATGTAGTCGGCCAAGCAATCGCTGGCGTGGGCAGCGCCTGGGTTGGTGGTGGAGAGGTCAGGCTGGATGGGGTCGGGGGAGGAATCCATAGGCAGAGAGTAATCGCTGTAATGGGTTGCGGATCCATTGCCACTGGCGATTGCCTGGTTTACCGCGGTGGTCTGCGTGGATGCATCACCTGGTATTAGATAGGGAAAACCATTTCCATCCCAGTATCCAATGACCATTCCCGCGGCAGTGGGCCCGCACCCATGTCGCCAGGAGTATCCGGGTACTCCGGGAATCACGTTTTGGCCTCTGGTGTTTATGGCCTCTTCATATGACTGGTACCCTTGCTCAGGGGCAGGGCCGGTGGGCATGCATCGGCTCTGGGCGTCGTCACGAATAGTCTGCGCCTGGGTGCCGGCTGCAAGAGTAAAACCAACGGCGAGAAGGACGATCAGGATGGTCCTGGTGTACATGAGGGCATTCTCCGTATCCAATGACACAGGTTGGTGGTCTGTCAGCTGAATCGCGGCGGTCCCGAGTTGGATAGTCGTTCACTGAGCCGCGGCTCGACAATTCTCACGTTCATAGTAACGAAATGTCGAGGCACAATCAACGTATTATGGGATTCGCGTTACGGAGCTTATAGGTTCGCGTGCGCATGGAAAAGGGGCAACTGATCGCCCCTTGATGACAACGGTTAAGATTGTACTTTCCGACGTTTCTAGCGTTTTCGGCGAATGACGGAAAGACCGCCGAAGGCTAGCAGAGCCAGTCCGGCCGGTTCGGGCGTAGTTGCCTTTATGTAGTCAATCTCGAGATCAACGGCGGGGAACATGGCATCAATGGTGAGGGATATTGCGTCAACGGAGGTCATATCCACTCCTGAGAATGCGCTGAATGACAGGAACATTTCCTGAGGGGAAAACAGATCGCCTGGAAGAGCCAATTGCGCGGTGGCGACGTTATTGGCGGTGTCTCGTATTTGGAAGTTGAGGTCAGCTTCAAGATCATCAGAGTTGATCATGACTCCGAGCCCGAGGAGCATTCCGCCTTCGGTGAGATCCAGGCCGCCTAGGCTGGACCCAGCATCCCAAATCAGAGTGGCGAGGGCGTCCGTATTAGACTGGATGCTGAATGCCATGTCGTTGCTGCCGGTGGCGTGGATTTCCACGTTGGCGATGCCAGGTCCGGATAGATACTCCAGGTTGACCTGTCGCTGTCCGCCAATGATGGTTCCGGTGCCGGAATCCATCACGGTGCTGGAGTCCGTCGGTGAGGTTGAGCTGACCGCCAGAGATTGGGCAATAGCAAACTCATCGATTATCATGTCTGCAGAAGCGCCGGACACGAGTAAGGTGGTGCAGACTACGATTCTGACAAAGAGCGGCATCCGGATACTGGCTGACATATCTTTCTTCTCCTTTATTGTGCAGTAGCTACGAAGCGAGCGACGATTCCAGCTGTCGATGGCCCAAGGATATTCGCCGGTATTGCCCACTTGTGCAGAAGGGAAGGTTGCTTCTTTCTCCTCTCCTCTGACTATGCAACTTTAGGCAGGTAATCAGGGCCAATCAAGTAATGTCGAGTTCGTATGGTGCGTTTCCCGCTTACGGCCCATAATCAGGGCTTGGGTGATATTTTGCAGGGCCAGTAAACACGTTGTTCGGTGTTTTCCGGCCCATGATTAAGAGCGATCTAATTGTGATTTCAGTTATCGGCAGCTTCTTCGCCGGTTGACCAATGCCGTGGCGAGAGCCAAGAGGCTTACTGTCGCCGGCTCGGGCACAGTAGCCTTGACATAATCAATGTGCAGATCCGTAGATGGTTTCTCCGGCACGACATTCAGGGTTATCGCATCTATGTTTGTCAGATCAATGCCCATGAAGTTTGTATATGGATAAAACCCAGTAGTGGTCGCGAAGATACGGCCTGTCAAGTGGATTGTATTACTATCGGAGTTGCCTAAGGTGTCGGTCAGGGTGATTGTGAGGTCGACGGGCAGGTCGTCGAAGAGGACTTTCATCTCCAGCCCCTGCAAGATTCCACCGGCGGTGAGATCGACTCCGCCCAATCCCGCAGAACCGACTCCCGCCCAGGTGACGGTTGCGGACCCCTGGGTGCCGGCTTCACAGCTGAAGCCGAGTGCCCCCGGGCTTCCATAGCTGCCGTCAAGATTTACCTTTCCCAGGCCGGACGTCCAGGTGGGGCGAGCATCGCGTTGATTGCCGATAATACTAGCTCCGTTTACCGAGCTGAAGTCGTTGGCTTTCGTATGATCGGCGTACAGTGATTGGTTGACTTCAAACTCGTCGATGATCAATTCGGATGCATTGGCATTTCCCGAAAAGGCGAATATGCAGGCGATGATCGCTACGGCGCAGAGACGCTTGTGCGCAAACATCTTTCTTCCTCCCATTGAGAGCGCAATTAATGCAAAGACACGAATGCCGCGCACTCAGCAGTGCATAGACATCCTTTGTCTTGGCGGAAAGAGCCAAATTGTCGATGGGGATTTACGGCAAGATTCTCTCTGTCTCTACCTTCCCCAACAGCCAACCACTATATCAGCTCGGCGGTGATCATTCAAGAGAAATGTTGGCCAAAACACCGCCTAGTTAGTCCGAGAAGGGCTTAAAGGAGGACGAGCTGGTGGCGCTTGATTGGAAGCAGGGGTGTTTCTGCTGCCTCAGGGCGAGCTTTGCTCAAGCGCAGTGTCTGCCCCCGGGTCTTTAGTGGCCTCACAAGCGGAGCTCGGACAAACAGACGTTTTACTGGCCGGCGCTACAAGTCTGCTGAGCATTCGTCATCTTCTTTTCGACGCGTTCCGCCGCTTGCTGGGAGGCGTTGTTATCGGGAACGGCTGCGAGAGATCGTCGGTAGTACTTGAGTGCCTTCTTGTAGTGCTTGACAGCGCTGCAATGGTTCCCGCTTTTTGCGATTCTGTTGCCCATGCTTTCGGAGAAGGTGCCAGCGCTGCGGAGGATGTTGGCTGCATCATCCATGCGGCCAAGTTTGACCGCAGCCATGACGGCGGATTCCCAATGGTGCGAGAGGCGTGGGAAGCGGCGCGTCGCCTCCAAGCTTTCGCGCAGCAGATTGTCCCAGTTTTTCTGAATTCGCCGAATGCGATTGAGTTGATCGAATGGTTGAACGATTTTCTTGTGTATATCCGCTACCTTGAGATATCTTTTGGCAGCTTCCTCGTAGAGATCATAGCGTTTCTGCGGATCCTTCTCTGCGGCCGCCTCTTTAGCTCGGGCGTTTGCAGTATTGAAGTAGGCAGGCCAGCAGGTGTCGTTTTTCTCTATGGTGCGTTCCCAGAAGGTATCGGGAGTTTGCCATACGTTGCAGTAGGTGAATGTCTGAACGCCGTACACGATAGCAGCGAGGCCGACGACGGTCGTCATAATCGCTGTTCCCTTAGCTTCCGGAGTAATCCTGCGTCGGAGAAAGTCCAATCCTATGGCAAGGAGCAGGAATAGTCCGACAGCTCCGTGATAGAAGTAGTGGTCGGCTACAAAGGCAAACTGGAAGTAGTTTATGTTTTTGAATCCCAACATGGGACCCATGGTTATGCAGTATAGAAGCACAGCCCAGATGAAGTGGCTGCCCAGCCGTTTTCTGAAGGCTATGATCAGGGCTGCCAGGGCGATGGCTACTAAGGTTGGAGCGTACCAGATGAGCTTCTGGGGGTCTGGCTCCCACAGTCGGTAGACGGGCGAGAGATCAGTCGGTACGAGCATTTTGCTGGGGTAGAACAACAGGGATGTGCAAGGGACGAGCGGCCGTTGTGATTCGGTTAGCGGGATCGTTCGATCACGATCTTCCACGTGGATGGTTGTCCATGCGGCCATACAGGAAAGGGCTACGTAGGGGAGAATGCGGACGAGACTGCCTTTCATCATCTCCCAACTCCAACGGCGTTCGATCAGGCGGTCGGTAAAGAAGAGCATGATGGGCAGGCTCAGGGAGACCGTTTTGCTGAACAGAGCGGCTTGAAACAGAAGAAGTGACAGAACGTATCGCCACCAGTTGCCGTGACGACGCAAGCCGATGTAGCTCATCAGACTGAGGAGGTAAAACATCAGGGAGATGATGTTCTTGCGCTCGGCTGCCCAGGCAACAGTCGCTACTTGCATAGGGTGGATGGCGAATAACAGTACGGCCGCCCAAGCGACCCAGTTGGAGAGGCCAAGGGCGCGGAAGCACCAAAGCAGAAGAATGCAGTTGAAGGCGTGCATGACAATGCTGACCACGTGGAAGCTTGCAGCGGTCATCTTACCATCGCTGATGTTCTGTTCGATCGTCTTGTCGGGATCAGCTCCATTGAACCATTGATGAAAGCGAAACTCAATCCAGTATAGGGTAAACACCAAGGGGTAGTACTGGTGGCTTACGCGGGGGTTCTTGTCCGGGCGGCGGTATTTATCGTGGGAATAACGAAAAACATCAAACCAAATGCTTTTAATACCTTCATTGTAGTGTACCTGGTGATTATCAAAGAGGTAGTGGTCGTCGTCCCAACTCACGAAGCCGTTATCGATACTGGGATAGAAGAAGACAAAGACCAGGCAAACCACTGCTGTGAGAGGTAGCCAGCGCTTCCACCCGGAATCCGGAGTAGTAGGAGCGATGAGGTCGATTGTTTCCCCTGCGGTTTCCGGCTTCTTCGTTCTGACCTTATTCCGTATCGTTCTTCCCATCGTGTTACTCTTGCGCTCTCAGTTCATGGTCAAGTTCTGTCACTGCTCGTTTCCAAGACAAACAGAATCGCCGCTAGAGGGCGATTCTGCAAGTGCGACCGGCTTAGCCCGTGTCTCTCCCCACTCTGCGCGTGCGTTCTCCGGCTGTCTGCCCCGTGCAAGGTAGATGGTCTCACACCAGGAGGCGGATTAGGCCTATTAGCCCCAGCAGTAGGGCGACGACCAGCATTGCACCCACAAGGCGTGTCCAGCGAGGTTGACCGCTGAGAGGTATAATCCAGTCGCCGCAGTAGGGACACTGATCCGAGTCCTCGTAGACCATCTGGCCGCATGACGGGCACGGCAGCACGTCAGCCTCGTCTTCGTCATGGTCGTCGATGAGATCATCTTCGCACACAGCTGCTGGTCTCCAGACAAACTACTATTTTCGCTGATCGAGATTCTTGATTATCGCGAGCAGGCTTTTGAAATCCTGCGTTCCTGACAGGCCACAAAGTTCGAAGAGTGCCGACTCGGTTGTAGTAATGACGGCTCCGGCCTGTCTCATTCGACCTAGAGCTGTTTCCAATTCAAATGGGCGGCGCGAGCCGACAGCATCCGCGCAGACAAAGGGCTGGAGATCCATTTGCAGGAGTTGCAGAACTGTTTGCTGCACGCATATGTGGCTCTCAATGCCCGTTACCAGGATCTGTCGACGGGCGGTTGATTGAATCGCTTTGCGGCAGTTGTCGTCTTTGCAGAGGCTGAAGGAGGGCTTCTCAATGATATCGACGTTCTGCTGCGATAGCAGCTCAGCCAATCTAGAGTCCGTCTCGCCCAGACCTTTGACGTATTGGACTGAGGCCCTGACCGGTATGCCGAAGAGTGCCGCTCCCTGAAGAAGCGCTGCGCTACAGGCCACGACTCTCTCATGCTCACTTATGTGCTGCAAGAGCTTGGTTTGCATGTCGATGACAAGAAGCATTGCCTGCTCTGGTTGCAGGATGTCGCTGCAGTGCATGTGTTTATCTCCAGATGGCCAGGATTGTCCGTCGGAGTGTATGGCCGCACTCTAGCAACGTCAACGAAAGCGGATACGAGGCTCGACATCAGGGCTCTCAATTGCGGCGAGTCTCGAGTCGTTTCTGAAGGTCGTCGAATCGGTTCTTGAGGTTATTGCCACCCATTTCGGCGTTCAAAAAGCGGTGTTGGCGGATAACTTCTATAAGCACCGTGCGATCCTCATTCATCGCCACTCGGCAGTTGAGGTCCCCGAGCAGCGCCTCGAAACGTGTTGCGGATTCTGGGGCCGCTTCCAAGTAGATCTGGTTGAACAAGGGGAGTGCTTCGTCGTAGCGACTGAGGCTTAGAAGCGTATGAGCCATTCCCAGCACTATCCTTGGATTGTGCGCTTTGTGGTCGTCGTAGTTTTCAGAGTCAACGGCCGTTGCTTCCTGGAACAGCTTTAGCGCATCTTGATGATTACCGTTTTCCAGTTGCGCCTCAGCAAGCTGAAGTCGCAATACGTTGAGGCTGTGGATAGTATTCGGCGTGTTTCGCTTCAAGGCCCATTCATAGAGGTGATCGGCGAAAATGAGGGCCGATTTTGCTTTGAGGCGAGCCGACTTTCCGGCCGCGGCATTGGTCTCGCCGAGTTCGCGATAGGCTTTGATGTCTTCCCATGTCGCATCAAAAAGCGACTGTAAAGTCTCGGCGGCTTTCTGGGGCGCTTGAGCAATGAATCGCGGAACCGCCTCCTTGGCTTGGTCGAGCTGTCCCGTTGTTTCGTAGGCGATTATTCTCACACGCAGAACGCGGCCTAGGAGATTGTCTTCGTTGGGGTGTTTTCGCTCGAAGTCCTCAAGCAGTTCAAGGGCTCTTGCGGGGCGATCGATGCCTTCAGTGATGTTCATTTCCGCAAGGAGTGTGTCTGATTCAGCAAGCATGCGGAGCGTGCGCTGCTTCTCCTCTTCGTTTTCGCTCAAGGGCAGTTTCGCCCGTGCATACTCGGTGAATTGCTCTATTTTGTGATGGGCAGTGTTGGCGATTCTTCGCAGCTCGTTCGGTTGGGTTTCTTTGTTCTTGGCGGACTTGATCACCTCGTTGGCCATGCATTTACCAACACGGAAGAGAGCGACCATATAGTGTGGATGGTCTTCCAGGACACGCTCATAAACCTCGCTTGCTTCTCTCAGGTGCCCAGTGTCCTCGAGAGCTTGGCCCAGGAAGAACCTCCAGTACTGGGCGGATTCGGAGTTGGGGTATTTGTCAACGAGGGTCTGGAGGGTCTGAAGGAGCAGTTGCTGGATTTCTGGCTTATTCCGCAGAGTGCTGTCGTCCGATAGCTTGGCGGAAATCTCGACGGCGTAGTTGGCTGCGGAGATTCCCTGAGCAAACCGCGGGTAGTTCGTCGCAACGTCGTTGAAGGATTTCGCGGCGTTCGCCAATCGTCCTCGCTGATAGTAGGCTACGCCGAGATTGAAGAGTAGTTCTGCCCGGAGTTGGTCATCAAGAGTGGCTTCCGGTTTGGATGTTGCGCATTGAGCTAGGCGAATTGCCTCATCGAGCAAGGCTATTGCCTTAGCTTCAGCCTGGGGCTGTTCCTGCTTGTCGACAGACTCGTTGGTACCGCTCAGACCATGTCGGAGGCGGCCGGCTTCGGCAATATGTCCGGCGATCAACGCACACTGCTGAAAGGGATGAAGTTTCTCAGGCTGGGAGGTATGGCGCAGCTGTACATACAGAGATGCGTAAATCTCATCGCGATATGCCGGCTGCTCCTTAGCCAGCCTCATTAATGGTTGGGCTGCTTTTTCGGTGATCGATGGTTGGAATCCGCCAGTCTCCGCGGCGGTTTGCTCGATTGATCCTTCGAGCATGGCCAGCAGCAGCTTGTTGCCGAAGTTGAGTGCTCGGTCGTCCACCAGTTTCTGACGCAGGTCCGACAAGGACTTGCGGGCGAGTTGATGCTGATCGGAATCCCTAAGCGAACGGATCCGTTCGACAGAGGCCAGAAGAACGAGCCACTGAAGATTGCGTTTTTCCTGAGGATTAGGAAGGGAATCGGCGATTTCCGCCGCGTGTCTGAGATGACGTTCGGCGCTGGCCACCTCACCCAGTTGGCGATAAATCATTCCTGCTAGAAGGAGCGATTGCGCTTGTACTCGGGTGAGCGAGTGGTCCTGAGTGAGCCAACCTGATTCATTGAGTGCGTCGAGTGTTTCTTTGAAACGTATGTTGCGGGCCGCGTCGTCGGGACTTAGGGCCAACGTGCGATAGAAGCCCGCCCACAGCAGCATATACTCCGCCTGCGGCATGGCGGTTTCGATCTTGGAAACATATCCTTTTCGCTCCAGTGATTCGTACTCGCCCAGCGACACTTCGTCAAGGCGTGCGTATTCCTTGTCGAGGTGTTCCTGCAATCGTGTCAGCGTATCCACGGCGCGCGTCATCAACTGGGAAAGGGCGCGGCGGTCTGCCGCTGTTCCACCGCGAAGTAGTATTCCTCCGTAATACGGTTCGGCCTGCTCGTATATCAAGGATTTGGCCAGGGCGAGTCGCCAATCTATGGTTTCCTCGTTCTCCCCATACTCGGAGATTAGTTGGCCCAGGAGGTCATTGGCTTTAGTCAAGGCCTGATGCCTTGTGACGGTGTCAGCCGTTTCATCGTCCCAGCAAGCGAGTTGTTCTTGTCGCAGCACATGCAGCAGCGTGGATTGCGTTTGTGGCGGATGCTTTGCCAAGTGGTATTCAAGCAAGTCGTTGAGGTGCAGACTGATCAATCCGTCGTAGAAGGTTTCATTGGAAAGCCTTGTCGACTCCGGCTCATTGGCGACGCAGTATTGGCCAGTGAATGTTATGAGGGCAGTGGCTGCTGTTATTATACTGAAGATCGGTACCGGTTTCTTCTTCATTCGCTTTGCCTGCCGAACGAAATCTGCTTGCAGCCGGCACGAAGTGCGGCATTCCAGCAATTGACCACATGATCCCATGCGACTTCGGCGTCGGCAGCTATTATGACCAGCGTGTCGTCGCTGAAGCCCGGGTTGCGCTGTACATCCTCAAGGAACAGAGTTAGTTCCTCGAAGCTTGCCGGGGCGTTCACGAAATTGGCAATACGCAGGCGGTACTCGCTAATGCCTTCCCCATATTGCTCCACATAGATGATGATCGGGCTGATGGGGAGAGCTACTGCTGGTCGGCCGGCATCGTGTGGGAGCTTGGCTGCCAGGAATCCCTCAGCGCGCTTGAAAGTCGAAGTCACGAGAAAGAAGATGAGCAACAAGAAGGTGATATCGATCATGGGAGCGATGTTTAGTGACAAGGTAGGCGCGGGGTGTTTCCGCAACACCTTCTTTCCGGTGTGTTGGGCTACCGTTCGGCGGCCTCTGGAGCGTCCCCAGGATTGCTTCAAGTGTCTGTTCACCTACTCCTCCATCTGGCTGCCCACGTGAGCGACCAGAGACATGTTTTCAATCTGATTGTCCGCAACCATGTCCATGACCGTGCGCACTTGTTCGTATCGTAGTCGCTTGTCGGCTCTGATTATTACACGTAATTGTGGATTAGCTTGTTTGGCGGCGCTCAGTCTTTCGGAGATTTTCTCCAGCGACTCAACCGGGTTCGGCCCTACGCTGTATAGGGCTCGCTGCTCCGTTCCCGTGTCGCTGATGCGGCAGTTGATTACTACGCGATCCACCACCTTGACGTTTTGGGCCAAGCTTTTGTCCGGATTGGGAAGTTCCATACGGACGTTTTCTGCAGTGACGAACGTGCTAACAAGCATGAAGAAGATGATCAGCAGAAAGACCACGTCGATCATCGGGGCCATGTTAAAGCGGAGATCTTTGTGTCGTTGCGTATGTATCATGACGAAACTTGTTTGTGCAATGCACTATCAGTCAGCGTTCCTATCGACTTCTGGCAGCGTCTGTGCCATCGCATGTGTGGAGCCTGCTGGGTCAAACACGCCCAGCAGTGATTCTCCTGCTACCGCACAGGCTGTTGTTAGTTCATCGATTCTGTTGCGAAAGAATGAGAACACACTGAGAGCGGGGATGGCCACCAGCAGTCCCCAAAAAGTAGTGACAAGGGCGATGGACATGTGCTCTGCAATGCGCGCCGGTTCTGGGATACCGCCAGCTTCGAAAATGGATGCGAACAGACCTATCATGCCATATACCGTGCCGAACAAGCCGATCATGGGGCTGACGTTGCCGATCACGTTCAGGTATTCGATTTTGCGCATCATCCGGCCTGCGCTAAGTTCCAAACTGTCAATCATCGCCGCCTGCATGGCAGTGTAACCATTGCCGGCCTGGACTAGGCCGCGATTGATGGCTAGGCCCAAAGTGCTGCTGTCGCCGGCGCTGGCTTTGAGCGCATCGACATAGCGTTTGGCCTCCAAGTCATTCCGTAACCGGTCAAGCAATCCGTCAGGAATCATTGTCCTGCGTCGAATGGAGAAGCAGTGCTCCACTATCAACGCAATAGTGGCGATCGACAGGGGAATAAGAACAAACCAAGTGATCATGCCGCCCCTGACCACGAAATGGTCAAAGAGCTTGCCTGCGGAACCGGCTTGGTCGGCCGTGGGTGTGTTTTGACCCATGGCAGCAGTTGCAGTAATGAGCAGTAATACTGCTGCCAACGAGCAGATGGGAATGGCTATTCGAAGCAATCGTCTTCTCCTAATCGTCGTCACCGTCAGTCAGCGGAACTGTCTCTAGTCCGAATCGGGCTTGCTTCCTGACGGGAGCATTTGACTCTTGGTTAGTTTCGTCAGGTCCTGGCGGGCCTGTTGTTTTGTAGCTTCCGAAGTAGCTTCTCGACGAAGGCATTCTCGGAGGATGCGCGCTGCCGTCTCTGATTTGCCCGCTGCGGTCTGCGCTTCGGCTGCCAGCATCAATGCGTCGCCGGCCAGGGGGTCGTTCTCATAGTGTATGGCTACTCGCATTGCTGCCAAAGTAGCATCCATATAATCGTTTTCGCTCCGCGCGCCAGCCAACAACCCACGTGCTTTGAGCATGATCGCTTTCGGCAAGAGCTTGTCTGGCATGTTTTCGATAAGGCGATTGACACATGAGACGGTCGCCTCATGATCACCGCTCGATAGTAGATTTGCCAATGTTTCCAGTAAGGCGTTTGCTATGCGTTCACACAGGATGTCTTGGGGAATATTCAGGGCCGCTACCTGTTTCGCAAGCTTGAAGTATTCATCAGGGTTCACATTAGAGACGGTTTCCAGACGGAAGATGGTGGCTAGCGCAAGGATGCGTTCATCCTCACTTCTTTCCAGTAGCTGTTCGACATTCTCTGAGATGCGCTGCGTTGTGTTGTTCACGTGTCTGGGAATCGTACGTGGAAAGAGTCGAGCTGCTGTGACCGGATCCGTTTTGACTATCTCCAGGAACAGCCGTCCGACTTTTTCCGACTGCTTGGCCATGTCTGCAGCGGCAAGCAGACGAGCGCGGGCCAAGTCGGACCAGAAGCCGGATGACGATCTGAGAGCGCGCTCATAGCGGTTTACTGCCTGGACGAATTGCTCCTTGGCTGAGTACTCCTCCGCTTCGTTGAAGTCTGCCATTCCCAGGATGCTGTCGATTACTATCAGATTGACATGTAGGAGATCGACCTGCGTTTCTTTTTGCCTCGAGTCTTCGTATGAGAGCATTCCCTTGGAGAAGCCTGTGACCTTCGCGTGATGAACTGCCTCATCACCAATAAGAATCTCGTCTGCACATGCATGGGTTCCCACCGCCAGCGAGATAATGAAAAACGCAAAGAGATGTGGTGCCGCCTTTCGGCGAACCTTTGCGGTGATTAATGTTGCATGCATGTTGTCAGTTTTCCAGATCATTCTCTGATACGAAGCTGAACTCACCATTGTGCTCTCGGGCGATCTCCTCAAGGAGTTCGCGACCGACCGGGTTGACATAGGCTATGCAGAAGATACGAGTCTTCTTCTGCCGATTCCACGTCTTCAGATTCTCTATGAGCAACTCACCTTCTGGAATGTTTCCATCCGTGAGGAAGTAGATCAAATCCGGTTTTAGGATGAACGCTCGCCTCATTGCCTCGATTGGCTGCGTCATGCCTTCGGGTACGACTTCGTCGATGAACTCGAACGTCCGCTCTTTGCTGGCCTTTATGGCGTTTACCAATCTTCCAGGCGGGCTCTCTACAGGCGGATCAGTGCTGAAGAAAACAACATGGTATTTCTGGCTCTTTCGTAGTTTTGAGATCGAGCGTTTCAGTTCCGCCTGCAATGCTTCAAAGAAACCGAGCATCGATCCGGACCGATCAACCACATAAACGATTCGTCTGCCGGCACGAGCGTCACGCCCCAGACCAAAGAACTCCGGGCCGCTTTGCCCAGCTCCAACCTGCAAACCGTACTTGGCAAAATCACCTCCGCCCGTTCCAATGCCGATTACCGAAAGCTGCGGTTTATCGCGTCTGTCCAACTCGCGAATTGTGCTCTGATGCTCTGGGCTGATCCGCTGTTCCGTGATGCTTGTTTTGTGGGATTCTACTGTGGACGATTCAAGAGGCACGATCGTGATTTTGCTTTCTGCTGACAACTCGCGAAGGTCGGTGAGAGTGGCTTCGCGCTCGGAGGTCTGCTTCACCACACCGCTGAGCCAGGGAATTGCTACCATGACGGCAAAGAGTGCTATGTGGACCGAGAGAGAGACAACCCATGCGCCGATGAGCGCTCGATCGGCATGCCGGAACGTCTTGGCCGGCATCTCTCCATCGGTAGTGTTTCCATTCAGGGCCATTGTTCGTCTCGATACGGAGCTCTCACATCCGGGGCAAGTACAACGGACAGGGCAGCGAAATGCAAGCACTTACGACCGCTGTTGGTCCGTCCAGTGAGTTTCTTGGTAGACCCAACTGGTTTCACCAGAAGCAGTTGCGGCAAACGCCATACCCATCGTCGCCGGTTGCAACGAAGAATCTTAGTAGGTCGTGATGTTCAAGTCAATCGTAGGCCGATTGGGGGGATACGACATTGCTGTGCGAGGCCGGCGTGGTTGGACGAAGCCAATGCGGGCTCGTATGCTGTGCTCGTGACATTGTGAGTCCGAGCGAAGCGCCAAGCCCCCGGAGTCTACCGGAGAAAACAGGCGTTCAGCCGCCACACTTGAATAGGGCTTGCTCTAGTCGCGAGAGGAATACATCATGCGTCGAAGCTCAGTAGAGAGGGATTGCTGATGATCAAAGAGGCGTTGCGCACGATGCTGTTCGGTGGGTTCGTTTTGCTATTTGCCGCTCAGTCTTCTACCGCCGGCCAAGTGAAATGGAAACTGGCTGCTCCTGCCGTAAGGGCTGAGACAGTAGATGTGGTGGCAGACGAGTTGGTGGCTGACGCTCGGAGGGCTACGGAGCCTTTGACGAGGTTTGAGCGGCTTCTGGTTGCGGCTAATTGGATGCTATCCTACCAGTTGGAACCGATGGCTACGCGAATGCTCCTGCGAACCGCCGAACAGGAGGACGCTGATAGGGCAAGAGAGGTGATCGATAGAGCCACGGAACTCCTAGTCTCCGCGGCAGAAGTGTGGTCGCAGCTTGAGTCGGCTGATGTTGTAGATGGATACGAGCATTTCGTTCGTGGTGAGCAGTTGGAGTCCATATCGGCTTTTTGCCGAGCGTTTGCAGTGATCTGGCCTGCAAGACCGCTAGCGGGCGACGATCGTGAAGAGCAACTGCGAATGGCGGCCTCGAAACTTGGAGTTGTTTTGGAGAGCGATCGACCGAATGTTGTGGCGCTGGCCACCTTGTGGCAATCGTACCTGTTTCACGAGCGAGGGGAGATTGATCGCTGTCTGGACCTTTTGCCGCCAGTGTTACGGCCATTTGATGGTCAGGAAGTGGATGGGCTGTGGCTTCGTATAATGCGTTGCAGATACCTTGCCCAGGCACAAGGTCAATACACAGCTGCGATAGCATCCTTGATTCGCGCAGATACTCAGTGTGACATTTGGTTTTCCCAGGAGGCCATGCGTGTTCGAGCTAGGAATGTCATCTCCCTTGTGAGGAGGCAAATTCTGATGCAATGGGCTGCGCAGGGGGGAGAATCCGCTGCCGACGAGGGAGTGACTTGGTGCATGGAGGCTGTTGATCGAATCGATGAGCAGTTTCAGGATCGGGAGATAGAGTTGTTGCGATTGAGGGGAGCAGCGCCGGCGATAGTAGACCTGGGTGCAGCGATAAAGCTCTCTGCCGGTGGCGTGCCAATCATCCAGGCATACGACAAGCCGGCTGACGTAGAGCCGGTTGGTGATCAATGAGAGCCCAAGCGTAGCGTCAAACCACCGGAAACTACCGGAGAAAACAGAGATTCAGCCGCTACACTTGGATCGAGCTTGCTTTAGCTCGCCATTGGTTTTTGCAGTAGCATTGCTAACAGCATTGGCCAGTCGATATACTTCTCCGCTCGAGGTGCTCGCTTTGCGAGTTCCTCCGAGCCCCTCTTTTCAACTATTATTTCGATTCGTAAGTTGGCCTCCAACACTGCCGTCACGAAATCGCCGTAGGTGTGTTCATATGCAGCAACCTTCACTTGGTCTTCAGTCGTGGGGTTTGTGAATCTTGCCGTTACGCCTCGCAGATTCATGGCTGGGTGCAGAACAGTGAATATCGCCTTGCCTGCTGGCTTGAGTACTCGATTGATCTCTCTGAAGGCGGCCGGCAGGTTCTCAATGTGGTCCGCCACGAGTGCGAAGACGACCATATCGTACGTATTGTCGTTGGCCGGCAGGGGATTTGGAAAAGCATGTTGCAGGAAGGATGTGTTCGTGCCTTGCAGCTTCTGCATTGCCTTGGCCATCATGCCAAGCGAGAGATCATAGGCGTCAATGCACGCACCCTCTTGCGCCAGCCTGATGCTATGCCGACCTGTGCCGCAACCAATGTCTGCAATTCGTTGGCCCCGGACGCCTTGAGACCAAAGACGGACCACCGGCTCTTCCAAGGCGACCAACGGATTATCTTCCTCGTCGTATATCGTTGACCATAGGTCATAGCCTTCTTTGACATTCAGATAAACAGAGTCAGCCATGGCTGAATTCCCTGGCAAGAGGAGAGTTATTGCGATTGCCGTTCCAGTGACACTTAGTCGGTCTTGATCTCGCCAAGTGGAGGCAGCTACGCTACTTGAGCACACACCTTTTTTGCCGCGTCAGTCAGGTCTTCGGCAGTGACTAGTGATTGGATGTTTGCTTGCTTGAGCAGTTCGCGTGCGCGTTCCACGTTGGTGCCCTCCAGCCTCACAACGACGGGTACTTTGAAGCCCACTTCTTCCGCGGCTGATATCAAGGCTTCTGCAATGGTGTCGCACTTGGCTATTCCACCGAAGATGTTCACCAGCACGCCCTTAACCTTAGGGTCGCTGAGAATGATGCGAAAGGCCTCGATGGCCCCATCCTTGGTTACGCTTCCGCCTACGTCAAGGAAGTTCGCCGGTTCGCCGCCGTGCAGCTTGATGATGTCCATCGTTGCCATTGCCAGCCCGGCGCCGTTGACCAGGCACCCAATGTTCCCATCGAGTGCTATGTAGGTCAGGTCGTGCTCTTTTGCGCGAAGTTCGTGCGGGTTTTCCTCGCTGGGGTCAAACATCTCTTTGATCCTCGGATGGCGAAAGACCGCACTGTCATCGAAGTTGATCTTGGCATCGATGGCCAGTACTTTGCCCTCTGAAGTTCGGATTAGTGGGTTGATTTCCGCCAAGCTACAGTCGAAATCCAAGAAGACACGAACTAGTCCGCGTATGACTGCGGCTGCATCTTTAGCTTGTTGTTTGTCGGCGAAACCCAAACACGACACAAGTTTGGAAATCTGGTAATTCCGCAAACCCAGGTGCGGGTGTAGCCACTCTTTGACTATCGCCTCCGGGTTTCTTGCGGCTACCTCTTCGATTTCCACGCCACCCTCCGTGGAGACCATAACAACTGGGCGACGTTTGGCGCGGTCGAGCACAACAGCTACGTAGTACTCCGATTCGATATCCACCGCGTCGGCGATGAGCAACTTCTTGACCTCAATGCCATCCGGTCCAGTTTGCTTGGAAACCATGCGGTTGCTCAGCATGAATTGTGCGGCTTCTTGCACCTCCTGCTTTGAATTGCAGAGCTTTACGAAGCCGGCTTTTCCTCGACCGCCGGCAAAAACCTGCGCTTTGACTACTACACGAGAGTTGATCTTTGCGTAGGCGTCTAGAGCCTGATCAACCGACTCGACTATGAATGCGGGAGGCACCGGAACTCCGACGCCGCTCAGAAGACCTCTTGCCTGATACTCGTGGACTTTCATGGTTTGCCTCAATAGCCAAAACTCTGATTCATGACGGCTTCCGAAACTGGAGAAACTGTCGGATTGTTCGTTCAAGTGGCTGATGGATCGTATTGTCAAGGCGATCTTGCTGCAAGCACCAGTTCGCCTGTCGCTGCGTCACCTGTTGCAGACTCGAAGGGCTCGTCAGTATCGATGCATCCTTCGAATCATCGCTGCTCCTGGATCTCCGATTGGCTCTGGATAGCGGTTGGTGGTAGACTCTTTGTCATGACTGACAACAAGCCCAATCCAGAGGTTCTCTCACTAATTCTATGCGATCAGATTATTACTGACCGAATAACCGGCAAACAATCTCTGATCGGTATGTTCAGCGTCATACACTCGGTTCGGTTTCCAATGCACCAACCGCAGCTTTCTGTGTACACTTCGCTGACCGGTGGGCATGGCACTGCGACACTGATGATTCGTATCGTGGACGTGAATGAGGAGAGACCTCCACTTGTCCAGGGGCAGGGGCAAGTTGAATTCAAAAGCCCTCTTGCCATAGCCAATCTCGCTCTGCAATTTCATGGGCTTCGTTTTCCTCAGCCGGGGGACTACCGAGTTCAACTTCTGAGCAACGGTGTGATGCTGCGTGAAGCGCGCCTGCGAGTAGTACAAGCAACTCCTCGCCTGCGCCCCGAATCCGGCTCGCAGGATTTTCCTCCGGGCATTGATGGTTCGGACGACGATCCTCACTCATCCGGTTACGGCTCGGATGTTGGAGATGAACCGGAGTAACTAACTCGGTGTCTCCAAACGACTAACACCTGGTTACGCCTTCTTTTCACAGCCTCCGCCTCGATTAGCGTGGCTGCAGCTTGGCGTTATTCGGCCTGTATTCGTAGTGTTTTCACCGGCAGACGTTCTGCGGCCTGGTTGACGAATCCCCTATGTGCTCGCTATAAGTCCGTTCTGGGCTTCTCCGGATTTTGCCGGAGGATTGCAAGTTCCCCTTGGGGGCAAGGAGATCAGCATGTCGGATTCAAATGGCGAGTATCCAACCGTAATCGGACCAGACGCGGTTTTCAAAGGTGAGCTGAAGTTTGACAAGGGCGTTCGGCTTCTGGGGCAGTTCGACGGAGAGATTGCCACCAAGGGAAACTTGTTGGTGGCTGAAGGGGCTCAGTTGCAGGGTGAAGTGACGGCCGGAAGCGTGCGAGTTGACGGAGTTATGAAGGGCAACCTGTCCGCCACCGGAAAGGTCCATTTGACAGCCTCTGCAAGACTGGAAGGCGATCTAAAGACGACCAGGCTTGAGGTTGCTGACGGGGCCACGTTTACGGGCCACTTGACAGTGGGGCCGCAGAACGGAAAAGCGGGAGTTACGCCTGCGCCGACCTCAGCACCAAGGACGGAAGACAAGGCGAAACCGGCTCCGGCAGCAAAGAAGTAAAGGCTTGCGGCAATAGGTCTGCATTATTGGGAATGTAAGCCGTGGCGCGGCTGAGGATGGCCAAGAGCAGGCAGGTTCGCTGTATCCATTGTGGTGCTTCAAATGAGGTGGCGCAGCGGGCGATGTCCATCTTCTGCATGTACTGCCACAAACGCCTGATTCTTGAAGACTACGTGATTAAGAGCTTCCAGGGGCTCAAAGGGTATTCGACTTGCGGCAATGTCGTCGTGGAGAAAGGTGGGCAAGTTGTTGCGTTCGTACAGGCAAACAACTTGGATGTACGCGGGATACTGCGCGGTAATGCAGAGGTGCTCGGACGAGTTGAAGTTGCATCGACAGGCTTCCTGCAGGGCGACGTCTGTGCACCGGCACTGACAGTCGAGGAGGGGGCGCAGTTTAAAGGGTTCTGCCGAATCGGCCCCCGCCTCACAACGCAACGGGCTCCTCAATCCGATTCGCAGGGAAACTCGTTGCCATCTACGCCACTACAAGAGGGCAGCTCTCGGCTCTCGAAGGGCTTGGAGCGACAAGCCGGTGGCAACAAGCCAGAGGCAGATGAGAAGAAAACCGCGGCGCAAACGGGCGCGGCGCCCCCCGTTCGTGCAGTGAAGGCCATTTCGACTAGACGCAAGTCCCGATAACGCCTTTATTGTACAGCAATTGCCTAAGTCACTAGTTAATAAGTAGTTAGATCTTCGTTTGGCATTGAGCCAACCGGCGGGCCTAGCATTCATAAGGTATAATGAAGTTGGCCTTCGCGTCGTTGATTGGGCCTCTGGAAGGTCCGCTTTGTAGCTGACACGGTGGCCATGTGCCCGAGCGGAGGTGCCTCATGCTTTCTGTCCAAAGAGACAATAGCTTGTTGGCGGGGATTATGTGCCTTGTGGCGCTTGTGTGCGGAGTATGGTCGATTTCTGACTACATGGCCAATTCCGATCCGGGCGTGCTGCTCATTGGCTGTGTTGGGCTGATGGTCGGCTTCGGTGCGGCAGTCTACGAGGCATGGGGCCTGTCCCCAGGCTTTCGAGGGCTGTGGCGCACTACGGCTCACGGACATCAACGGTCGGATCAGATTCCGCGTCTAAGGTGGAGGCGATAATCGTGCAACCGGCATTCTGCGAAAGACATTTTCATATCAACGCTCATCATGGGTTCTGGACCTTCGTATCTACTCTTGCAGCTGTGCTACTTGCTATGTTGCTGCTTGGTATTCCCGGATAGAAGGGACGCTTACCTTAGCCTCCGGCACTGCTTGCTGATCGTTTGCCCTCCAACTTACTGGTTCTACTACAATAGTTTGTTGCGTCGCGTGCAGTTTCGCTGTAATTGGGATGTGGCGTCACGGCTGTCGTATGCCATGTTCTGTGTTGGCGTATATGGAGAATCGAGTAGTGTCAGTTACGGTTGACGGCAAGCTTCCTAGTCTTACTGTTTTCTTTCCCTGCTATAACGAAGAGGCGAATGTCGAACGAGTTACCGAGGCGGCTTTGAATATGTGCCGCAGGGTTGCGCTTGACTATGAGGTAATCATCGTAAACGACGGGAGTAAGGACAATACCGAACACATCGCTGATGGCTTGGCCACCAAGTACCCGGGCGAGGTTCGAGCAGTACACAACAAACCGAATCGCGGATACGGTGGGGCATTGCAGCGTGGGTTCAGGGAAGCTAGCAAGGACTTGATATTCTACACGGACGGAGATGGCCAGTTCGATTTCGACGACATAGACAAGCTTATTCCGCTACTGGAGAAGTACGATATAGTTAGTGGTTATCGTATGAATCGCAAAGATTCATTCATGAGGAAACTCAACGCTGCGTGCTGGGGCACGTTGGTTCGATTTCTTTTTCGCATGAATCTTCGCGACATTGATGGCGCATTTAAGATTTACCCTAAGAGTTTCATTGATGGTGTTGAACTCAAGAGTGAAGGGGCGCTGATCGACACTGAGATGCTAGCCAGAGCAATACGTTCCGGCCTTACCGTGGGGCAGGTCGGTGTTCACCATTATCCCCGCACAGCCGGGGAGCAGACTGGCGCTAATATCAAGGTCATTCTTCGCGCATTCAAGGAGTTGTTCATACTGCGCCGGCAGATCATCGCCACGACCCCGCGTCGGCCGAGATAGAGCAACTTGCTGTTCTGTGCCAGCGTGCTGGAGGGCCCGTTGTCCAAGCCCGATAATCGGTACCTCTCGGATACGCGCTTGCTGTTTGCGCTTAGGGTGCGTCCTCTTGCTTGTGCTTATTGATCCCGCCTCAGTTATACGCCGATGAGACTTTCGGAGTAGCTTCACAGCGGCATTGCATGTGCTTGACGCCCATCAACCGAGGATTGTTCTGGGATGGCCATGGGACGAGTCTTAGTCGTCGACGACGATCAGAACCTGACATTCATTCTGCGCGCTCACTTGGCGAACTCGGGTTACGACGTGACGGTTATCAACAACGGGCAAGAGGCTTTGGACTATGCCCTGGAGAATCGTCCTGACGTAATCACTCTCGATATAGCCATGCCCGGTCTTGACGGATTGAAGGTCACACGGGCGTTGCGAGCCGACCAGAGGACGAAGCACATACCCATAATCCTGCTTACTTCCAAGGGAAGTAGAGATGACATTCTAGTTGGTCTTGATGCCGGTGCTCAGGACTATGTCGTGAAACCCTTTGATCTGGGAGAGTTAACCGCGCGCATAAGGTCTATGCTCAGCTTATCTCGTGCCAAGCAGGAGATCGAGGTTCTCAACCAGAAGTTGTCAAGCGAGGTGGCCAGCAAGACTCAGCGACTTGAGAGGTTGTACAGGTTTGTTCGCAGATTGAATCAAGCGACCAGTGAGGGAGAGATTTTCGATCTCGTGATGGAGGCTGTGCGCGAGTCAACCGGGTGTCGCAGAGTTTCCATTATGACCTACGACGAGCATTTGAGGAAGCTCATTTGTCGCCGTGCGGTTGGTATAGATCCCAAGGTTGCGGAAGATGTGGTAGTGGATACTGATTCGGGAATAGCCGGTCAGGTGTTCACAACCGGCACTACCGTCGTTGCCAGAGCCGTGGATCGCGGGAGTTCATCGGAGAACCGAAACTACCGGGCCGATGATTTCATGAGCACTCCGCTCGTCTCCACGTTCATGATGAGCGGCGAACGCCGATTGGGTGTTCTGAACGTAACGGATAAGTCTGACGGTAGTCCGTTTACGACTGAAGAAACAGAGTGCCTTCGTTCTATTGCGGATTCTGCCGCCATTGCCTTGCACAATGAGGAGCGGCGATCCAGCCTGACTAAATCAATACGCGCTTTGCTACTTACGGTCGGTCGGTTGAGTGAGTATCGTGATGAGGAGACCGGACTTCACTTAGAGAGAGTTGCCGAATACGCCAAGATCCTCTCTCAGCGCCTGTGCGGCAAACCGGCATATCGTGGAGTTGTAGACGACAGCTTCGTGGAAAACCTATTCCAAGCAGCTCCTCTGCACGACGTCGGCAAGGTTGGGATTTCGGACGAAATCCTCAACAAGCCGGGCAAGCTTACTGATGAAGAGTTTCAGATAATGAAAACTCATACGACGATCGGTGAGCACACTCTTGCGTCCGCATTGGAAGAAACCGGGCCAAATGCACTATTGCAGATGTGTGTGGATATTGCCTATTGCCATCATGAACGGTACGATGGTAAGGGGTACCCGCGAGGGATAGCGGGCGATGATATTCCTCTCGCTGCACGCATTATATCTATCGTCGACGCGTATGATGCTATCACTAGTGCACGTTGCTATAAGCAGGGATTATCCCACGACAAGGCTGTTGAGATTATCCGTAAGGACTCCGGATCGCATTTCGATCCTCATCTTGTCGAGGCGTTTCTCGAAGTGACCGACAAGTTCGACGAGATCCGGAGGTCCAAGGCAGATTCAATCTCTGAACCGGTCGATGCCGTAAGCTCTCACGCCTAGTTCACTGGCTTGCCGGCCTCAGACATTCTCGCCTCCTGAGTTCAGTGCCCAGTAGATCTATGTTGTGGCCCTGTGTGAGCATCGTTTCTCGATTATGGTCAGGGCTCTCATGTCACTTGCTTCGTTCTTGTGCCGACTACAGGCAGTCTTTGCTGTCGATGTGCACCATCACTGTTGCGATTGTAATTGCGGCATGCCCGTGGCGTACTCCTATTCCCACCGGAGAATCTCGTCCTGGAGCAAGCTTTGTCCAAGTGCAGCTTCTCAACGCCTGTTTCTTCCGGTAGATTCTGGGTGTTTGACGCTACGCTTGAGCTTAAAACGTTATGGCGTGTGTGTGCTACCGGGTTGAGTGTCTGTCTGACGCTAGCGTCTCCTTTGTCGCCGACGGTTGGATTGCGAGCGGGCGCCAGCGCAGGCAAACCCTGAGCGGGGCAGAGCCATTCCACCAAGCGTCTTAAATCCTTGTCAGAAAGGAACGATCGCAAACTGGCGATAGCAGATGCGAGAGGGTGCGCCAATAGCGGCGACTGGGTTCGAACCAGTGACCTGCGGGCTATGAATCCGCCGCTCTAACCAACTGAGCTACGCCGCCACGTTGTTTTCAGATCGGGTCTTGTACCAAAGCAAAGCGAAAATGTCGAGTCTCTACAGCAGCCAAATCGTGTTTTGTTCCTCGCAGCGAGAGGCATGGGCCGGGAAGGGCAAGGCGAGGAGCGTTTCGTGGGCGGCGATGCCTTGACCGACGGAGTCGTGAGAGGATAATGTGGAGTTGTACGGGCGATTAGCTCAGCTGGCTAGAGCGCACGGATCACACCCGTGAGGTCGTAGGTTCGAGTCCTATATCGCCCAGTTACTTAAGATTTGCCGAACGCTTGATTTAGCGTACCTGCCTGCGTGGGGCAGCGCGGCTCAGGAATCTCGGAAAAACGGTACATACCGTTTTTCTGAATCTGGAGCTTTGCGATGCCCAAACTCACGAATAACAGAGTACCTACCTACAGATTTCACCGTTGCAGTGGTCAGGCCGTTGTCACGCTTTGTGGCAAGGATCACTACCTCGGCCCTCACGGATCCCAAACCAGCAAGAACGAATATGATCGCTTGATTGCTGAGTGGCTGGCAAACGGACGCACCATGTACGTCGGGGCGTCCAGCGAGTCAGCATTGACGATGGTTGAGCTGATCGCCAAGTATTGGGTACACGTGACCACCTACTATGTGAAAGATGGCCGACCTACTAGTGAGCAAGGGGCCGTGAAGAATGTCTGCAGACTCTTGCGCAAACTCTACGGACGCGTACCTGCAGAGATGTTCGGCCCCTCTTCGTTGAAGGCGTTTCGGCAACAACTGATAGACAAGCTTCTTTCTCGAAAGCATATCAACGATCAGGTGTCTCGCGTCAAACTCATGTTTAAATGGGCAGTTTCGAACGAACTGGTTTCTGTATCCGTGTATCAGGCCCTGCAGACGGTGTCAGGTTTGCGTGCGGGGCGATCAAAGGCCAGAGAGACTGAACCAGTCAGGCCTGTTGCGGACGAGCACGTGGACGCGATAAGGACCTACGTATCAAGGCATGTGTGGGCGATGATTGAGCTGCAACGAATGACAGGAATGCGTCCGGGCGAAGTTGTCATCATGCGTGCTGCAGACATAGACATGACCGGAAGCGTCTGGCGTTACAGTCCAGCCGTGCACAAGACAGAGCATCACGGTCACACGAGAATCGTGGACTTAGGGCCGCAATCGCAAGCGGTGGTCAGGGAATTCCTGTCTGCGAACACTCAAGCCTATTTGTTCAGTCCGCTGGAGGCAGAGGAAGAACGTAGAAGAAGAATGCGGGGTAGTAGGAAAACCCCCGTGCAGCCCAGCCAGCTTGATAGACGAAAGCCGAATCCTCGACGAAGGCCGAGAAGTCATTATACGACTGATACGTACAGACGAGCCATTCAGAGAGCTTGCGATAAAGCAAATGCCTCGATTCGGCAAGGCGAAGGGCAGGAAGAGGCGAGTATTCCCAGATGGCATCCACACCAGCTGCGGCATAACTTCGCTACCAGGATTCGCAAGCAGTATGGCTTGGAGGTAGCTCGCTTGTTGCTGGGGCATAGGACAATGGCAGTAACAGAGGTGTATGCCGAGATAGATCGCAACAGGGTTACAGAAGTAGCCTTGCAGGCATGCTGAGAGGCTTTTGTGAAAAATAAAAAGAATATGCTTGCGTCGCTCAGCCAACTTGATAGCATCCGCCCTCAACGATGGAAAATACACTTGATTGGATAACATTGAATTATCTGATTTCATTTCAATTCGATCTATTTGTTCTTAAATCTAATAATTAGACGTCAGAATTTGAATTTGATTTTGCCGGACAGTATTGGGTTTCTGGAAACCCACCTTTGACGCAAGTGAAGGCCACTCGCCCGGAACCATAAGAGACGCCTTGAGCGTACATATTTATTGTTTGGTTTTGGTGAATATTCAATAACTGGGTGACGTTGTTGGGCTCGAAAGAGAGATAAAGGAGCCCGGGACCTTTTTGTTGGAGAGTGGCTGTGATTGAAGTGTGCACAGACGAGTTAATTCGTCTGAGGAACGTTCCTGACGTTTTACGCAATATCGTGATGGGCAGGAAGATTCATTCCTCAACTGTTCATCGTTGGGCGTCGAAGGGAGTACGTGGGATTGTACTGGAAACAGTATCGGTTGGTGGGATCAAGTATACAACTAAAGAAGCGATAAGGCGATTCAGCAAAGCCTGTTCAGCGCCATCGGTAACTGTCAAGCCTAGTCCAACGAAAACCCGCATGAAGCAAATCAGCCGAGCCGAGCATTCACTCGACGAGGCTGGCATTTGAGTAGAGTGGCAACGAATGGTCGTTGTCGCTATTCCATTCCTTTATGTGCCTTCGGGCCAAGGAGTAACTGTAATGAGTAAAATCAATAAAAGCCAGGAAGTTGCTGGCAAACAACAGAAAACAATGATGGTGGATTTATCGAAGATCGACTTAGAAGATGAAAGGTATCAGTTTAGAGATAAGACGAGAAAGCCGTGTTCTCCGAAGGACTTTACGCCGGAAAAGGGCGTGGTGGACCTAACCCATGTTCACCCGGTGATTCTGCAGCCGACAGACGCTGGAACGTACCGAATAGTCAATGGGTTTGGGCGGATCACCGCAATGAAGAAGAACCTTGGCATCAAGCGGTTGAAGTGCAAGGTAATCACCAACGCTTCTGAGGACGAAATGGTAGTGCTAGCGGCAAGAGTGAATCTCGGTCACGGGAACGTACTCGGTCGTCAGGAGAAGAAGAGATGCTTTCTGAAGGAGATTGCGGCGTTGAAGGCTGCTGGAAAACAATGTCCAACCAACCGTACGATGGCCAAGGCGTATCAAGTATCCCCGACGACGATTGGTAATTGGCTGAGGCAACGGAACAAAAGCGGTGGTGTGAGTAGTCATGATGCTTCAGAAGGGAAGCCAGGAGCGTCCAAGGGGGCCACGTCCTCTGCCATGAGCCCGGTTGCATCCGATGAGGTCTCAGAAGGGACTTCATCCGGTATCACTGTCCAAAGCATAAGTGTCCAATTTGGACAGGAGCCTCCAACTGCCGAGGAGGTGGACTTGAGTTTGGACAATGTCGATGTTCCTGATCTTCTGGATCTTGATGAGGAGACGCCCGATGAAGCCTCCATGACGAAGATTACTCCCGAATCTTCGAAACTGGTTCAGCGACTTGACCAGCTGACTTCAGACGTTGAGCGATACACGAAGAGTGGTGAATGCAGTCAGAAACTCGTTGACCAACTGTTGAAGAAAGCACGAGAGCTAACCGGCCATCTGTCTGCGGTGTGCAGCAATGCAGCGTGATCAACAACCGTACGGGACTTTGGAAAAAGGGGGTGTAATGCAACAGATCTTCTAGGTGAATTCATGCGATAGGATGATTAAAGAGTGAAAGGTACAGAAATAATGAAAATATCACATGTAATAGTGGATTTTAGAGGCATCTGGGCCAATGGGGCCCGAGCCGATACGCAGCGGCTATTAGTACTGCGAACGTTAGGGAGAGTGGGCCAGAGTTTGCTCTGGCCTTCTCCCCAAGACTCTTCTTGAACCGGCCACTTGGCGGTGAAAGAGAGATTGGAGTTATGAATGTTTTGTGATGATAGCATTTGCCAGGTATTTCCGTGTTGGAGAAACCTGAAGGGTGCGATTGCTTTTAGCTACAGCTGGTGGGATAAGAAGCGTCGCACAGAGTTCCGGGGCAGATTAGACAATAAAACTACCCCGGAAACACAGGATCTTGAAGTCACACCTAGACAGCACAAGCCCCCCATCGAGTCGAAGGTTGTTCGACTCCGATTCCTGCATTTGATCAGAGCTACTCTTGGGCGTTGCACATCACCAGTATGCCAGCGCTCAGAGAGTATAGGTGGATCGGGTGAGTTCCTTCGCACATCGGCCATGCGAACGCGTATTCATTCGCGAAACGGTTGGTCATTAACATCTGTACTGGGAAGAAGGAGCGTTTGACATGAGTTTACGCAGACCGAATCACATTTCAGAGAGTCAAGTTCACCAGATAAAGCAGAAAGAGTATTGCATGAGGTTGGCACTTAGTGAAGCAAGAGGTGAGAACATCTATGCTTTAAACGAGTCAAACTGCAAGTGTCCTTTTCATGACGACGAGCATGCCTCAGCAGGGTTTTACCAAGATCCACACACCAAGTCTTGGCTGTTCACCTGTCACGCATGTGACTGGAACAAAACCAACGGCATCAGCCATTCGGGAGATGCCATCGCTGTACTTCAGATGGCGAGACGACAAAAGGGGATAGACTTAGATTTTAGCCTCGTCACCAGAATTCGTGAAGTGTTTTTGGTTCGGGAAGTTTCGCTAACCCATGATATAAAGCTATTTCTGCCGCTTGAAGGCTTTTGAAACCGTATGCTTTTCTGATGGTCAGTTTGACTCGGTTGTTCATTCCCTCCACGATTCCGCTGGAGTACTCCTTTCGAGCGGTAAACCAGTTGAGTATGAGTTTTCGATGCTTGCGTATGGCCTTAGCCACTTTCACAATCGGAGTCAACCTGCTTCGCATTGCTCGTTGAATCCAACTTTCCAGAAACACGCCTGCCCAATGGAGAGATTGATATTCCCATAACATCTGAAAGCTCTCTTTGAGCATATACGCTTTCATCGTCTTGAGGCTGTAACACATCAGATCTTCAAGCCGAGCTTTTTGCCTGGCCGTAAGATTGGCCACCCGTTTCAGCAGGCACCAGCGACTGTACTTGAGTACCGGTTCGTACCCCTTGGCGGCCAACTCCTTAACTTCCGCTGCACGAACTTCGTCCACGGCCTTGTTGAGCTTGGCCACGATGTGAAATCTATCGAGAATATGAAGAGCATGTGATGCCTTCTTGCGAACCACTTTCAAGTACGGCTTCCACATGTCGCTGCAGATGTACCTGATTCGGGCAGTTCGCTCTTTCCCTATCGTTCTGAAAAAACGTAACAGTGTCTTTGAGGATCGATCCTGACCTATCCACAGCAAACGCCGGCATGATGCGTCGATCTGATAAACCACGGTCAGATACTTATGCCCTCTCTGGAACTGCACTTCATCTACGCCGATGGCCGTTACACCGCTCAAATCCCTGTGTTTCAAGCCATATTCGACCACCCAGCTCACTGAACGAAACACAGTGCTCCAACTGGTATTGAAGACGTCTGCCACTTCTTTCCAACTAAGCCGACGAGCCCAGTTGGCCAGGAACATCATATGGGCGTTGGTAATTTGCTTCTTTCCACTAGCCCAAGGTAGCAACTCAACTTTGACTCCGCACTCTTTACACCGAACTCGGCGAGGTGCATACAGTAGGACCACGCTGAGTGCCCACAATGGAACAAAGTCGAATGATCGTTGTGGCAGTCGATCATGGGTACTTCCTCGCTTTCCACATCCGGAGCAGTAAGGTCGTGATCCGAGTCGGGGTCGAACTTCCACTTCGATTGTTGAGTCTGAAGATTCGGAAAATCGAACCGTTTCGTAAACAAAACCCTTGACTTTATGAACGCGATTTAAGAGAGTCTTTACTTGCATCGTTTGGGTCTTCGTGTTGGTGTCTTCGCAAACAACAACTTATCGGAGTCCCGAACGATGTTCTATTGTATATCCATAACCCCAATCGATCTTTGTCAGGCTAATCCTTCTTCCCAGATATGTTGTCAGCGGTCACTCAAAATAGGCCACTAGTTATCAGGTTAAAACAGGCCACCTTGAGGAGGCGTTGGTTCTCCTGCAAATCCTATTCAGTCAAGTTCTGACTGAAGGAGGTGCTGCATGGCGAATCGGCTCAAGATGGCAACTGTTCACTCGATTCAGGAACTTCGGCAGCGTGGCTGGTCACAACGGCGCATCGCCCGAACCTTGGGCATTCACCGCGATACGGTGGCAAGGTACGTTCGACTGGCGGGAAGCGATGCCGAGTCTTCGCCGACGGAACCGTCTAACCTGATCACCGGGTCGATCCTCTTCGCGACAAGTAGTTACGACGGTCCCGGTGATTCAAAACAGGCCACCGTTAGAGACGGCCCACCGGGTCCGGACGGCAATCATTCAGAAGTACTGGTCGGTGTTCAAAACCGGCCAAACCTGATCACCGGGTCAACTTGTCGAGGAGCAATCAATTCGGGTCCGGCCAGCCGGTCGGAACCGTACCGCGAGGAGATAACTGCCAAGCTGGAACAAGGTCTATCGGCCCAGCGGATCTGGCAGGATCTGGTGGCCGACCACGGCTTCACTGCTGGCTATCAATCGGTCCAACGCTTCGTTCGAGGGCTCAGGTCAACTACCCCGCTACCATTCCGGCGGATGGAATGCGAGCCGGGCGAAGAGGCACAGGTCGACTTTGGAACGGGCGCCTGGGTGGTTACGCCGGAGGGTGAGGCTCTGCCGGTGGGCGTCAAGTCGCGACGGCGCAGGACGCACGTATTCCGTATAGTCCTCAGCCACTCGCGTAAGGCTTACAGTGAAGTCGTCTATCGACAGACCACCGACGACTTCATCCGTTGCCTGGAGAACGCCTTCCACCACTTCGGTGGCGTACCCAAGACGCTGGTTGTCGATAACCTCAAAGCTGCGGTAATCAAAGCCGACTGGTACGATCCGGAGTTGAATCCCAAGCTGCGATCATTCTGTCTTCACTACGGTACGGTGGTTCTGCCTACCAAGCCGCGTATGCCACGCCATAAGGGCAAGACTGAACGTGGTATTGCCTATGTTCAGAGCAATGCCCTTAAAGGAAGAACCTTCCCAAGTCTCGATGCCCAGAACCGCCATCTGCTTGACTGGGAAGCCAACGTGGCCGACACGCGGATTCATGGAACCACTCGCCGGCAGGTGAAGAAGACCTTCCAGGAAGTAGAGCAGCCCCTGTTGCAGCCGTTGCCGGTTGGCCGATTCCCATGCTTCAAGGAGGCTTGCCGTAAGGTTGGTCGTGACGGTCATATCCAGGTCGATCAAGCCTACTACTCGGTACCACCGGAATATCTTGGTTGGCGAGTATGGGCTCGGTGGGACGGCCGGGTAGTAAGGGTATTCAATAATCAGTTTACTCAAATAGCGATCCATCCCCAGCGTGAGCCCGGACGATTTCGTACCGACGATGGGCACGTTCCGCGTGAGAAGCGTAGCAAGATCGAACGCGGAGTTACTTACCTGCTCAACAGGGTGGGACTAATCGGCCCATGCAGTGAAGAGTGGGCCGAACAGATGCTGCAGCACCGAGGGATCGAAGGTGTGCGAGTGTTGATGGGCTTGTTGAGCCTAGCCGATCGTCATTCCTGCGAGTTTATCGAACAAGCCTGTGAGATCGCCGCTACGCACGGAGCCTATCGGTTGCGGACTATTCGAGAGTTGCTCAAGAGGGGCGGACGGAAGCAGAAGCAGTTCGAGTTCATGGATAAACATCCCATCATCCGGTCACTGAACGAATACAACGATCTGGTACACACAGCCATTACCAAGGAGCCATGGCGATGAATGAATCGTTACGAACCACGTTACGCAAGCTTCGCCTGTCGGGTCTGTCTCAATCATTGGATGTTCGTTTGCACGAAGCGTCCAGTTGCAGCCTCGACCATGCGGAGTTTTTGGAACTGATCCTTCAGGACGAACTGGCGGTGCGGGCCGATCGTCAGGTGAACAGACGAATAGCGTTGGCGTCGTTCCGCGAAGTCCGCACGCTTGAGGATTTCGACTTCGCGTTCAACCCTTCAGTGAAGAAGAAGCAGATATTCGACCTGGCTACCTGCCGCTTCATCGACGAGGCTGGTGATGTGTTATTGCTGGGTCCACCGGGCACGGGCAAAAGTCACCTGGTCCAGGCCCTGGGCTACCAAGCCGTCAAGTCGGGACATACCGTCCTTTATCGATCGATCTTCGATGTGGTGCGCGACTTCTTGCACGACGAGGCCATGGGCGGCGAGGAGAAGGTGTTGAACAGGTACCTCAAGCCTGAGCTGGTCATCATTGATGACATGGGCATGAAACAACTTCCCAAACGTTCGGGGGAATACCTGTTCGAGATCGTCATGCGTCGGCACGGCGTGCGGTCGACCATGATGACTAGCAACCGCCCGATCGAGGATTGGGGTAAGCTGATCGGCGACGTACCCAGCGCCACGGCCATCCTGGACCGCTTCCTGGAGGCCGCCGAGCTCATCACCATCACGGGCAAAAGTTATAGAATGAGAAACCGAACTACCAGTCAGAAGAAGAGCCAAGCCGTCAAGTAATAGTCAAAGGCTTGCGTAGGAGACGTCAAATGAGGTATAGAGAAACCAGAACCAGTGGCCCAATTTGACCTGATAATCACTGGCCCAATTTAACCTGACCGGTGACAATATGTTAAGCGTTCCCAAGCCCCTGTAGCTCCGTCACTTTCGGCGTCGGTTGCACCCGCACTTGGCCGACGTCGAAGGGGACGGTGCGGAAGGGGCTACCCCTACCAGCTCCCGAGCCGGAGGCCGAGGCATTCAATTCACTTCCACAAATTCTGCGGAAGAACCAGATTTTATGGACGCGTGCAAGTGGTTACTGGAGAACCTGCCATCTGATTCTGCGGCAAACACTTTCTTGGCACAGGATGGTCAATTGCAGCAGACGTCAGTGGTGGATGAGAAAGAACGACGGGAAGCCCAGTCCCTCATGAATGAGTACAAACAACTGTTTGAGAAAGACACGTCTGTGCAGGATCTTCTTTCGCGTGACCGAGCCGTCAGTAAGGACATTGCGATGAAATTCGGCGTAGGTTGGAATTCGTCATCGCGTGCCGAGTATTGGGCATTCCAGGTAGTGGATGAAGACAACGAATTCAGAGCGATTAAGTACCATCGACAATCTGGAAACGGATCCAAGGGCTTCTGGAAGCCAGGTGGCCAAAGAACTGCGCAGCTCCTCTTTCCCGTCTATGTTCAAGGAGATGATCCTGTTTGGCTATGTCCCGGAGAATTCAAGGCACTGGCGATCGTAGGTCTGGGATTACCCGCGATTGGTGTTACTAGCGGTGAGGGTTCAGCGACGCTCTCAGAGTGGGCCAAGAGGCTGCTGGGGAACCGTTCCGTGGCATTGCCGCAGGATAATGATGAAGTTGGGAAGAAGTGGACTGAACGAATGCAGACGGAACTGTCGGGGATTGCTCGGGATGTCCGCATTGTCCAGTTCGAGTCTCAGGCTCCAGGTTACGATGTCGGCGACTGGATAGTCGAGAAGGTAATCCAAGCGGGGCACTCCAACCGCGATGTGGCGGAGGAATTGCTCAAGCTCTATGAGGAACAGGACACCAATCCGCGGGGTGTCGAGAGCAAAGTAACTTGACACTCATGGGAAAAAAACCGGTTGCCAGGAGAGGTGGAGGCGGGCGACAGCCCGCCATCCACTCTCGATACCTCTCGATACTTCTAATGCTCGGCTCCCTCATGTATTTGCTTTGATAACAAGGACTTACAAACTCTTCATTCCCGCGTGTAGTGGGTCTTTCTCCCGCGTGTAGTGGGTTTATTTCCCACGTGTGGTGGGTTCGGTATGGGCCAGATCTTTCCAGCAGTGGATCGTTTTGGCTCCAGTAAACGTCTACGAACAAGGCCCTTGTTTGGCCTAGATAGGAAATTCCTATGGAAAACGGAAGCAGTATCGGAACGAGTTGCAGTGGCTCTTCAAGCAAGGATGGAACGATCAGTTGGCCGACGGGAACGTCAACCGAGAAGCAGTCTTCGCAGGCAGCAGTGTCTGAAAGTAGTTCGTTGAGTATTACATCGCTAGCAGATGACATGAAAGATGTTTGTCAAAGGCTCACCGAAACACATGGAAAGGAGTATTTGGGGATGCCAACGAAGACACTAGAGACTTTGGATAAATACACTATGGGAATCAGAGGGTTCATGTTGCTGGCCGGAGCCCCAGGCCAAGGCAAGACAACGCTAGGCCTTCAAATCGGAATGGACATTGTGGCCAATAACGATGAAGCCGCGTTTGTCTTTCTCTCTTTCGAAATGACAAAAGCGGAGATGATCCACAGGCTGTTATCGTCATTGTCCGGCCTGAGTTGGAATATCATCATGCTTGGATCGAACAACTACCAGTCCACGTTTGCTAATAAGAGTAAGCTTCGTTTCTGTGATGAGGATATGGTTAAATTCAATAAGGCAAAGACGAAACTTGAGGACATAGGTCGTCGCATTGTCATTCTTGATCAAGAATGCTTGGGTACGGTTACACTTGAGACCATGAAGACAGCTATTAGTGAGGCCAAGCAACGAGTAAAACGTTCCAAGGCATATGTGCTTATTGACAGTCTTCAGGCAATGTCAGTCAAGCCGCCAACTTCAATGACGTTGTCCAATGAGGTGGAGAGGGATAACTACGTCCTTGGAGAGGTACTCCGTTTACAGCGAGCTTCCCGCGATGCGATTATGTTGATTACAGAGCAGAACAAGGATGGCATGGGTAAGGATCTTCTCAAAAGCACTCGGGGCACAGCCCGCGCCGTATATAGTGCCGATTGTGTCATGATGTTGTGCAAGAATGAAGGCAACTCTTACATGGATAGCGAGAATGAGGTGCCCATGAAACTGAATATCAGCAAAGGACGGGATGGTACTCGCCGCGGCACGATAGAACTGATCTTTCAGCACGAGTGTAGCAAGTTTGTCGAACCTGAAGAAGACACGTTGGGAGTAGCTGAGAGAGTTACCTCTTGAGGGGGGGAGGTTTGATACTGATGAGTGAAGAAGCAGTCATACAGCATGGCAAGAACGCCGTTGCATGCGTGCCTACGAGTATCCGGAGTTTACACCCCGCTTTCCATAACCAGGGCATCAGTGATACGGACTATCTTGCAGAGCTTCGGCAGAAAGCAGTAGACGCGACAGCCCGTAAATCCGTTCAAGAGGGTCGCAAGAAAGTCGTTACGCGATACAAGGTGGTTGATTTCAAACACAGACCGATACCCCGCAGTTTCTCCGCAGACGGCGGTGAGGCGAAGCACGCAATCACCGTACAGGTTGTTGATACAAGGGCTTCCCCGGGGGCATCAACAAGCACCCAAGGTGACTGTCTTGAAGGATTCGCAAAGCTGGATACAGACTGCCTGATTACCTTCTACGCTGTTGTCAGCTTGGCAGCATGGCACAGCGGATGTTGGAGCGGCACCCTTGCTGATATTGCCAAAAGCAGGGGATGGAAGTCTTCGACAATGGACTCAAGGAGCAGGCCAAACGCACAAACAAAGAGGGAGCGGTTGAAGGAGCATTTGAGCCTGCTGAGTTCGCTAGAGTTTGTTTTCCAGGTGTCTAAAAAGGCCAAGGGTACTAATCGCCCAGTTGCCTCTCCCCTCTTGGTCACAGTAAATAGCACCGCTAACGGTAGCCTTGGCACAAGAGGAAAGAGGTCATTCGATATTTGTCCACCGATGTGGGAGACGATGAAGAAGGAAGGCAAAATACTGTATTATGAGAAAGCCGTTCTGGCAGCTTCCCCTAGAACGCAGGAATGGCACTTTCGACTGCTGATGTACATGACTTTTAGGTGGGGTGTGAATTGGGTGACAAAGGGTTTGCATAAAAACGAAGGCAAGCATACGGAGCGGTTTGGCGTATTGCTGCGCGGAGCTGATGTTCCGTATGAAAACCAGCTGAGAAAGCAGGGTGAACCGTGGCTTCAGACGAGGTTCGAGAAGGTTATGAACGAGTTGGCCAACTGGACACCTGAGACACTGATCGGAGGCTATTCTATAGAGTGGGGGGAGAAGAACGTTCTAGAGAGTCGTGTGACTTTTTGGCCTACTGACGCTGTGGCTTTCGCCTTTACTAAAGCTCGTTCGAAGTCGATCCAGCGCCGCGAATCAGGAAGAGCACGCAAGAGGAAGAGCAAGAGGAATAAAAGCTGAGGCTCAAATGAGTTCAACGGCTTTGTGTTTCTGCAGGCAGTAGAATCTTAGTAGAAGCAGGACATAGATAGGCGAAGGAACAGGAGTACTCGGTTGGATCCTTCCAAGGGTTTGGGCACAGCAGTGGTGTTGCTGTCCACTGTCCACAATGGACACCAGCGGCTATAGCTGTTTGCGTGCGTCATCTTCATGCAACGCTGGTCATACGCAGGTTGTTATTGCAGCGACGGGTTGCCAGGATAAACACATCGATGGTTGCTGCTTGGCCAAGATTGCCTAGTGGATATGGGTTGGTACTTCAGAAGTGACGTACACTGACATTGGCCAATCTATCTCCAGGCAATCGATAGAGTGCATACACGATAAACGCCCTCCATACGGCCGTTTTTGCCCTATACAAGGCGTCTAAGACGAGATCTCTGTCCTGTAGGTCGGTGAGAGGGACAGAACGCTAGTACGCTCAGAATCGCTGCAACGCCCTTTACGGGCAATAGCAATATGGCAGGGGAAAAGGGAGAGAATAAAAGCTAATTCATGTGAATTTAAAAAACAATTACAGTGCTCATTGTAAGGGAGAAAGAGTAGATGGCAATTATAATCCGTGAAAGTTCTTAAAACCCATATTTCCCAGATGACACTTTCGGCGGCGTATAATGAGGCGGTGATTTCCCTATGAATACAGGCGAAAACGAACCTCAAGTCGCTGAAATCCGGAGAATGTGATGGGTGAAGCACGCAAGGAGGCGTCGCGGGTCGATTTCGACAGTCAAGTCAAGTTGGAATTCCATGGTGCGTCCGTTATCTCTGATGCGGGATTGGTCGCATACCGCGAACTCGACGAGGCGCTGGGGCTGACGAGGATGGCCAATGACATCTTCCGTGATCCTCGGCGCGGCAAGAACACGCCGCACGAATTGACGGCCATGTTGCGGCAAGCGGTGTACAGTCGCCTGGCGGGTTACGAGGACACGAACGACGCGGAACGTCTGTCGATAGATCCGGCCATGCGTCAAGTCGTCGGCGGTCGCGCAAAAAAAAAGCGTCAGGGGGGCATCCACCAGTCAGATGGGCCGTTTGGAGACGGAGATCCTGACAGCCAGGAAGAACCTGAAGGCCATGATGGAACTGTCCGGGATGTGGATCGACCGCGTTCGCCAACACTGCGCCCCGGGCAGGCTCATCCTCGACCTGGACAGTTCGGTGAGTGAGACCCACGGGCGCCAGGAAGGCTCGGCATACAACGGACACTTCGAATGCACCTGCTACCCCCCGCTGTTCCTGTTCAACCACCTGGGCAACCTGGAGTGGGTGTTGCTGCGGAACGGCAACGTGGCCAGCGCCGACGACTGGCGTTCCGTGCTGGGGCCGGTGGTTGCCCGCTATCGCAACTTGGGCATCGCGAAATACTTCCGTGGCGATGCGGCGTTCGCCATCCCGGAGTTGTACACGTTCCTGGAAACCGAGAGCTACTTGTATGCGATCCGGTTGAAGTCAAACGCCGTGCTGGAGCGACATATTCAGCACTTACTGACTCGCCCGGTGGGTCGCCCGCCGAAGAAGCCGGTGGTGCGTTACCACAGCTTCATGTGCCAGGCGGGCAGTTGGGATCATGAGCGTCGTGTTGTGGCCATTCCCGGTAGAATGAATACACTAGGTGTGGCGGTTAGCAGGGAGGCCATAAATTGTTTCTCAGTTCTCAAGCCGTGCACCGGAAAGTCTATACACTCATGAAACGGGCACTCGGAGATACTCCCAAGGGCATTGTTGACTCATTCTTGCTCCAAGTTCGTGTGATCGGCGCTGCTAAGGGCGAACGTGACTTGCGAAGTCCGCTCAGCGTTCACGTTGACAAGCCTCCGGGAAAAAAGTCGGAACTTACTCAATGCCTCTGAAGGACCGGTGGAGGCTGATCCTGAGTATCATTGAGGAAGATGAGCAGAAGATTGTCATCATTAAGGAGGCATAACGTGCAACACATTCTCGAAGATGCAAAGACCGATTGGAATGACTACGTTGGCACAGCTGCTATGGATTTGGAAGGCGAACCAGAATCAGAGGAGATGCTTGCCAAGCAATGCGGCTACGACCATAGACGGTTTTTCCCTGTGGCGATTTCTCTCTACATAACGGTCGATCGGCTGGACAAAGTGTCATTTGACATCAACGTGCACGCTGTGGACACGGATGAACTACCTGCTGATCCAGACGACAACGGTTATCCATGGCGGATCAAGGAACTTGCCAACGACAAGCTAGGAGATCTTCCGACGGAACTGTTCACAGGTACTCTCACGCCCGCGCAATTTCGTTGTGTAAGAAGGAGATTCGAAGTCGTACTCAGGAGAAAATACCTCAAGGGTTACAGCATCTCATGGAGTACCTAATACTTCCCTCGACCTACTTGCTTCCTGAATGCCGGCCGAAACACTGCGGTGAAACCGAGCCCGGCGATCTCAGCGCGTCTTCTGACACACCGAATGCACTCGCTAGTCACGACGGGGAGGCACTGATTAACACTCCACTCATCTCTGTTTCTTTCTCAGCTTTTATTGCAGGCGTTTTATTGCCGGCGATTTATTCAGCACGCTCATCTTGACTCGCAGCTCTACGCAGACGCTGGTTCGGCCTATGAACAGCACGGTGGAATAAATAGCAGGGGAGGGGGCAGCTTAATTCACTGCAAAATACAAATGAAATAGAGCAGACCCTATTTAGAAGCAGTATTTGCCTCTGGGGCAAATCCGAGGAGTCTTCATTGTTTGGCACGACGCTGGAACGAGTAACGCTCAAGAAGAGGAAGAGGGAAGGGGGAGGGGGAAGAAAGGGGCAGAGAAAGAGCGAATGTGGGAGTGCAGAGGAAGAAAGAGTTATCGAGTTGAGTGAAGAGGAAAAGAGAGTCAGCATTCTGTCATACAGTGAGTTGCCTGCCCTTCCTTGAATGCATCCGTGGCTAGTCAGCAGAGATATGATCAAGACGGGAAGAGAAAAGCAAGTAGGAACGGCAGTCTTTCTCTTATGAGTAATACAGAAGATCGACGGATTACTCCCAAGTGCATACATGCCTCAGATGCCTCTAGAAAGCCCATAAATCGCCTGTGTGAAGAGATCTCTGGCGAGATGCTTTATTCCCTGTAAAACGCAAATGCGCTGAGAATAGCCCTATAGGCCGTTTGAGAGGGGATATCACAAACGGTGTAGCTATTTATTCTCAAAAGAGTGAATATGGCGATTTATTGCAGTAACTTGTGTGTATTTATTCCTACGTGCATATAAGGGGGCAGAAGAGAGAGAGACGGAGATGGAGAGAAAGAGAAGGGGAGAAGAGAAGAAGAAACAGAAGATAGGGGAAAGAACATCGCTAGCTAGTGCAGCAATTCCTTTTATTTGCTTTTATTTCTGAAAACAAAAACGGCCAAGCAGCAGATTGTACAGTAGCCGGTAGAGATGGCATTAAATCCCAAGGCATCCTTTGCTCATGCTTAATTCCAGAGCTACAGAGGGGAAAACATGTCGTCGAGCAATTTCGTCTGTAATTTTAAGAACGAAATTACCCCAGCGGGCTATCCTCCGTATGAGTCGATAGCATAGTACGACTCTCGGCAGGTGGCTAGCATTTATTTGACACCCCCTCCATTCGCACGTAGCCAAAACAGCCCTAAATAAAAACCCAGCGCCATTTCAGGGCAATTCAGCAGGCAGTGGAAACTGGAGCGTCGTAGTGCGAGTAGAAGATAGTACTGACGAGTATCAAAGCGAGGCACAAAGGTGAAGAAGAAGAAGAGTAGGCCATCTTGCGCTTTCAACGCAGATGCGCTATGATGGTGGCTGGTATTTGGTTTTATTGGTGGACAAAGAAAACAAAAAGAGACTCAGGCTGTGATGCAGTTGATCTTCAGCAAGCAGAGTCGGGCAAGCAGCTGTGTGCCACTCTCTCTGCTATATCTGTTGTCTCGACAGGAGTGGGCCGGGGATTTTGTCTATGGAAGAAGGGCCATGGACTGATCGTTTGCGAATAACGGCGTGAGTTATTGGATTTAGGGAGAGTGTTAATGGGATTTAATGCAGAGATAATTGCTCGTGTGCGGGCTGGCCAGGCGAGACAGATGGATTCGTACTCCGGGATACAATGTCGTTGCTATTGTGGACTGGAACTATGCCAAGGCAACTGTTGGCCGTGATGTTGTATTTGAACTGAGAGATGATGATGGACGACAGCAGTTTCTGCAGTTCAACTTGGCTGTTTCATCGCTACGGAATGGTGATCTGTTGCGTTTTGTAGTTGCAGCGAGGAATAGGGACGGGGCTCAATATGCGGGGCAGGAATTAGCAATAGCAAGCAGAGATCAGTTTGACTCACTGATAGGTAGACGCATAGACGTTCTCATCAGAAAAGAGAAGTCAGGCCTGTATAAGGTTGTCAACTGGAAGAGTGTATCTCAGCAGTGAACTCGATGGCAGCGTGTCGTGTAGTTTCGAGATTTATTGAAGAAGAAGCAGGTAGGGAAGGGGCATTGCTCTGAAGAGTGGATTTATGAGTCTACCGGGCTGATAGACGACTGGTAGCTGTTGTGACGCTTGCTGTCTCCTTTCATGGGTGAGGGACTGATCTGAGGCTGTCGGTATGTGATGTAGGATGGGATGGAGTGGAATTGAGTTATCTTGCCTTACCTTGTCACTGCTTGGTTTATCAGAGAGGGGGGGAATCTGGCTCGGCAGATGTGTGCGTGTTACTGCTGGGTGAAGTAGAGCAGGGAACGACTCAGAGGGCTAGAGAACTTCTGAAGGCAGACAGTGACATGGGCTGGTGGGCTGCATTTGAGCTCAATGGGGCGTTCATTCTTTGCCTGGTATTTCGCCCCGATGAGCTCCGGTGGGTTTATTCGCTGCTCTGTGCTTCTCCATGGGGTATCGGAGTTTATTGACTTCATCCCCTCCGCTTTTCCCCATGGGTGGCTTTTATTCAAGCTGCTTGCTGCAGATGGATAGTGGGCACCGGCTGCTAATCATTGGCCATTGGCCGAACACGTCGTTAGCTCTGCACAGTCCATGGTAATCAGTTCTCATGTCCCATCTCCACAGACTTGCTTGCTCCAGGGGGGGGGGGGCTCCGTCCGGGGCCATTCATGTGCACAACCGGATTGGTGAAGCCGATTGGAGTGACACCGCCATTTGAACGCGTTCGCCATTCAGCATCTTCTCCAGCTAGAACTTGACTAGATAGGCTTTGCAGAAGAACCCACGCCTCCTCAACGCAGTCTGTTTTGCCCGACCGCGGACACTCCTGCAAACCGGCATAATCAGAAGGGATTACCCAGTTGTGTATGAAGTGTTTCCACAGGTGTTGGTTTGTGTGAACTTGTGTTGGTAATCCACGTTCAGAGGGCAGATTGACTTGGCTGATTTTGTCGGATAAGCTTATTGGCGATTGGCTTTGTGGCAACGCTGTTGCCAGCTGTTTTAGCGGGTTGCTTCAAGTCTGTTGCTTGCGAGGGCACGCGTGTAGTCGTGCAATCGCCAGTGCTACTCTTTGTGTTCTCACGAACAGGTTCCTGTGGTCGGGATTGCCTCTAATAGTCAAACGCCACTTCTTCCCCGTCATCCGTTTTGCGGGTGTGTGGACGATCTACGGCTACGATGGATCTCCTGCCGCGTGAATCCTCGCTTACTCAACCGGAAAGGCAGAATCGATGCTCCAAATGAAATGGGCGCAAACTGGTAGGGCCGTCTCATCTGTTCTTCGTCTGGTACTGGTTTTTGCTACCCTGGTGGTTGCCGGTTTTGCGGTAGACAGAGCTCTCGCGGAAGATGAGTGCAAGGTTAGCCTCCGGTACAACTCGGACAACTACATCGGGTGGTCAACTGCCTGCTGTTTTGACGAATGGATGGGTGAAACAGACCAAGATCCCTTCACTGCCGCAGCGTTTGCTCAGGTTTGTTTGAACAAGGGGTATTCATGTACTTCTGCCTGCACGGATCTTCAAGACGAAATCATGGACGAGTTGGGCGACGTGGGGTCCGTAACGATAGAGGAGGACAGTCTGGAATACACGGGTCCGTGCTCTGTGGTGGATTGCTACGATGTGTTCGACGGAGTTGCAGTCGATCCACATGACACGATCTGGTATGCCTGTTGTCTCACGTCCGGCGACACGGCCCTGTACGTAAGTAGGCTGAAATCTGGGGAAGTAGGGAACGGCCTTGTGATGTTCGACTGCGGCCTGGGGTCGGAATACGACAACGCGCACGTCTTCAGCCTGACGAACAGCAATGAGGAGCGGTCGTCAATCATCGACCAGGGTCGTAATCCGGACGGCTCCTATTGGTGTGCGATTCGAGCGGGCACGAATTACGGAGACGGCAGAGTCGAGGTTACTGCCAGAAATCCCAAGACCGCCGGCGAGAAGAAGGTCAAGCCGAAGATAGACTGCATCTCTCCACCGCCGGGAGAATCCGGCGGCGGTGGCGGTGGTTGTTGCGGTGCTGATAAGGATCAGAGCGGACGCAGCATGGGAAGTGCTCGTCTGGGATCCGTGGATGTAGCCATCAGTATGGGCACACTGCCCAGTGGCGAAAGAGCCGGTGAGATTACGATTGTCAGCGATAAGGGTGGCTACTACTTGGGCAAGCGGTTCATCGCCCGCTACTTTGAGCAGATTGAGGGCGTGGAAAGCTACTATGACGGTGCCGGTTTACGGCAGGTAAGAACAGCCGGCGTCTTGGCCGATCTTGTGACCGTATATCGTGACGACGCAGTTGAGGGAGACGTATACGAGATCCGGTTCTACGACGAACAGGATTTCACCAAGTTGACCGGCGATGTAGTTCCTCAATACGAGCCCGATGCACAAGCTGAACCGTTCACAAAGTGGGTTATTAAAAATCCCGATTCAGTGGGTGATGCCGGATTCGGAACGCGGTTGTATATCTACAAGTACGAGTGGGTTGCCACTGGAACTTACGAACTGCGGACTGAATACAACTACCAGTACAATGAGGTAAGTACCAACGAGAGTGGGTGGATTCTGACCACCAAAGACGGCAACGGGAACACCGAGCGAGTTGAGTCCCTGTCCAAGGCCCACAGTGATGTTTCCGGAACAGACACAGAGACCTACGTTTTAACTGAAGATTCCACCACCGTTAGAACCGTGGTCGATACCTTTGAGTACTACGATAGCTCAAGAATGAGACGGCAGATCAGCCATTCTGTAGACCTGGGTGGCGGACAGAATCCGGTCGAGCGGGAACTGGCGTACTATGGTGCCGGCCCCAATGAGAACAAGTTGGCGATCACGAAGGAGATCGACGGTACCTGGTCAGCTTACGCCTACGACTTGACGTCGAATGGAGCTGTTTTTGACGCAGTCATTAGCGGGGTTGGTGATACGGCTGCTCCCGCTAGCACCGGCAGTATTCCAAGCTACGACGCTACCGGCGTTCGCAGTGTCTGCACTTCCTACAACACCGATACGAGCAGTGCGGCGCTGGGCAGGCCAGTAAGAGTGATTGAGGTTGTCAACGGGGTTCGAGTTGCTCGAACGACCCATTCCTACAGCTTCAACGGCCCAATCATGACTACCACAACGGTTCGTTATGGCGGCAACGAGACCCTATCCTCCATCACAGTGAAGGATCTGGATCACGATGATCGTCTGACTTCATCGCGGGCGCCAGACGGTACGGTATCCGAATACACATATGACCAAGGTACGTTCAACGGCGGGACGATGAATCCCGCCTTCACCGTCAGCGCGAGCGGCACCTGCAGTAGAACGACCGTCACGCAAGGATACTATGACTCCGGTTCGGGTTTGGTTGTCTACGTTGATGGCAAGTCCACAAAAAGTGTGACTGTGCTCGATGCGGCAGGCAATGCTGTGCTGGAAGAGCTGTACGTGGCTCAAAGCGGCGGTTTTGCCTCTGGCGTGCGTGTTTCCTGGACTGTGAGACAGTACGATGCCTTGGGTCGAGAGACACACGCATACAGCTCCAAAGGCACATTGCGGGAGACGGATTGGAATCAGGCATCATGCTGTGGAACCCGAACGGTGACCGACGAGTCCGGAGTGATCACCGACTTCGTGTACGACTCTTTGGGCAGGCTGACAAGCCAGACGAGGAACGGAATCCCTGGAGCAACGGGATCTCTGGACGCAGATGTTACCACTACTTACGGCACGACCTACTCGTCTGATCTTCGTGTGGAGTCGGTTACTGTCTCCAGTTCAGAGACAGGGATTACACCTCTGGTCAGTTCCAAGAGTTACGATGCGATAGGAAGGCTCGTAAGTGAAACTGATCAGGCTGGTTTGGTCATTTCCTATGCCTACTCGACCAGTGCAGCAGGTGGTGAGGTAATCACCAAGACTCTTCCCGGCGGCGCAACGGAAATCACCGAGCGTTATTGTGATGGTCGGATTAAGTCAATCAGTGGCACTGCGGCCGTACCTCAGGCCTACGTCTACGGTGTCAACGCTGATGGCACGCAGTGGACAAAGATTCTGGAGGGAACCAGCGATCCAACGGCGAGCAGCTGGCCTCGCTGGAGCAAGAATACCGTCGACCGATTCGGACGGACCCTTAGTTCAGAAAACCCCGATCCCAACAGTGGTGTAGTGACCGTCTCTTACAGCTACAACAGCTTGGGACAGTTGCAGTCTGTAACCAGGCCCGGTTCGGCAGCGATGCTGTACGAGTATGACGACCTTGGCTCTCAGGTGGCATCGGGGCTGGACGTAAACGACAACGGTTTGCTGGAGGCGGCGGGTACGGATCGGATTTCGGCATCTGAATCTCTGTTCTCGCAGCGCAATAGTCAGTGGTGGGAAGAGAGCAGAACCACATCCTACGTTACTGATGGAAGCCTGCTGGACAGGGTTGTGTCGAAGCAGCTCAATCGTGTTACTGGTTTTGCCTATAGTCCAAGCGGCAACATAACCGCCGAAAGTGACAACGTGGTGGAGTACTATCGCGGCGGCGCGCTGGTGGCTACGCAGACCGCAACCTCAATGGAGTATATCTACCGTAGCGCGAAGGAAGTAACCATCGCAAGTACGCCGGCCGGTGCCAGCAATGCGGCCGTTTCGGTAAGTGTCAATGGCCTGACGCAGTCGAGTACATCGCCTTCTGGAGTGACTACGCTGTATGGCTACGACGGACTGGGACGTCAAATCAGCGTCACTGACGGGCGTGGTAATACGACTACCACCTACTACAGCAACAATGGCCGCGTGGATCATGTGATCAACGGTAACGGTGACGAGACGAGGTACGGTTACGACTCTACTACTGGTCGGCTTGCTTCGGTGGGCCAGGAGCGTGACGATGGTGGTTTTAACTACACCTACTATGGCCACAACAATCGCGGACAGGTGGAGAAGGTCTGGGGCGACGTTCCCCAGCCGACCTGGACGGAGTACGACGCTTACGGCCAGCGGGAGTATTTGCATACCTATCGCGATGACGCTGACTTTACAGCGGCAGTATGGCCTACCGGCGATGTAACCCAATGGGTGTACGATGAGGAGACGGGTGTAGTTCTGGAGAAGGTAGACGCCGCGGGCGAGAGCGTGACTTACACCTACTACAACGACGGAAAACTGTACGAGCGGATCTGGGCCCGTACGGATGTCGGCGAGGTCGATCTGAAGACGACCTACAGCTACGATTCGAATACCGGGGCCATGAGCAGCGTTGACTACAGCGATACGGTGAATTCTCCGGATGTGTCGTTCACCTATCGTCGTACGGGGGAACTGTCCGGCGTGGCCAACGCCGATCTCCTGGCCACCGATCATTCATTCGACTTCAGCCAGTGGCCTGAGCAGATTACCGAGACCATTAGCGGGTTGTACTCAGCCTCAATAGTGCGCAGCTACGACGCTACGGCGGGCAGGCGTCCTGTCGGGGTAGTTGTGGGCTCCGAGTATGATTTGGACTACTACTACAATGCGTCTACGGGAGAGTTGAACCGAGTGACCGGCCCCGGCCTGCCCGGCTATGGGGCGGAGTATTCGTACATGACCGGCACCGGTGGCCGGGAGAGTAACCTGGTTACGGGAATCGCCTTTAAGAGTGATGCATCTACGGTGGTTGCCGAGGTAGAGACGGTTTACGAGAGTGGCCGTAATGTGCTTGACTACATTGAGAACCGTTGGGTCGGCGGCGGTACTCCTGCGGTAGTCTCCAAGTATGACGCGACGAACGACGTGCTCGGTCGTCGAACGAGTACGGCCTATAGCGGTTCGGCCTTCAGCGCATCGTTAAGTCAATCCTACGCGCACAACGCCCGCAATGAGCTTACCGGTTCAGTACGCAGTGACTCGGGCAGTTGGGATTACGACTATGACAACATCGGCAATCGCCTGAGCAGTTCCGATTCGCAGGGCCAGACGGAGTATGTGAGCAACGGTCTGAATCAATATCTGAGAAGAGGCGTCGGAGGCGGCTTGCGTTACGACGCTGACGGCAATCTCACGAACATTGGCTCGGCTGCCGACCTGGATGACGACGGCGACGTTGACGTTGATGACTTCGTGATCTTCCAGCCGCAGCTGACCGGTCCACTGGCCGCGGTAGCAGCCGCGGCGATGGCTATGGAGCAGATGGCGGCGCCGATGGCCCTGCTGGCCGCTCCGCAGGCTGAGGCGGTTGTTGTTGAGCCTTGGACGGATGAGGAATCCTCAGCAACTCTGAGGGTCAAGGGGCTATCCGGAGGTCCTGCACTTACAGTTCTGCAGCCACATACTACTTATCAGCTACATTACCGAGCAGGTGTGGAGGAAGTTAATGGCTTTATGGTATCGGTGTACGCTGACGGCGATGCCCAGGAGATCAGCGGAGTAACCGCGTCGACGGGCGAATGGAGCGACGCTGACGTATTCGAGTTCATCGATATGGCCACAGCCGGTGGCGATCCGACGTACGACGGCAATGGTCGCATGTTGCGGCAGATAGTTCACGGGTTCTGGTTTACCGGTAGTGGCGAGAGTGTGGAAGAGTTGGCCGATCGCAGAGGTCAACTGTTCCAGTTCACTACTGGCGATGCGGGAACGATTCACTTCGAACTGTTCATGGACTGGATCGACGTGGCCAGTCGTGAAGGCGTGTGGATGCGTACCGATCTTACGGTAGATGTGGTTGATCCGACGGCGTCGGCAAGCTCGGCGTCGGAGGCAACAGTGGTTGATAGTAGCTTCAAGCCGCATATGGGCTTCGATGCCCAGTTCGGCAGTGCCTTGGTCGCAGCTCTGCTGGCCACTGGTGGTACAGAGCCGGAATTCGCCCTGGCCGATCTGGATGGCGACGGTGATGCGGACCTGGCGGACTTCGCCATGTTCCAGGTAGCTTTTGGGACTACCGGCGGTACGCGGTATACTTGGAACACAGAGAACCGGCTGACCGGCGTTGAGCCGCTGGCCCCCAATACCGACGATAAGAAACTACAATTCGTGTATGACCATATGGGCAGAAGAGTGTTAAAGCGTGTCTGGACGTACACTGCCGGTAGTTGGGGCAATCCAACGGCAGAGACGAAGTACGTCTACGACGGCTGGCGAGTGATCATGGAGCTTGACGGGCTTAATAGTGATGCTGTTACTCGCAAGTTCACCTGGGGACTGGACCTATCGGGCAGTGTGGAAGGTGCCGGCGGTATCGGAGGCCTACTGGCTGCGGAGGATACGGCGGGAACAACAGTTACGACCGACGATCGCACCTTCATCTACTTCTACGAGCTGAACGGTAACGTAGGGCAGTTGGTGGAAACCACAACCGGAACAGATTACGGCACAATCGCCGCAAAGTACGAGTATGACCCATACGGCAAACGCATTAATGCCGCCGCGATCGGTGAATACGACCAACCCTATCGCTTCAGTACTAAGCCGGTGGATGATGAAACGGGGTTGGGCAATTGGGGATATAGATATTACTCTTACGATCTGGGGCGTTGGGTCAGTTGGGATCCGATCGGGGAACGAGGCGGTTTGAATCTATACACGTACGTTTTGAATCGTCCCTTATCTCGGTTTGACATCATAGGCCTTTCCGGCGCAAGTGTTGGAATGATGCCCGTAATTCGAGCTCACGCGAAAGTATGGGAAAGAGATTTAATATGGGATGATCTGGAAATACATCTATATATGGATGTAACCGCCAGTTGTGATGAATGTGGAAACGCGAGATATCATGGGACGGGCGGCCCAAAGGTGATCAAGAGTAATTGGGACAATGCTTTCCCTGGAAACGTGATCGTCAACAATGCCTATAGCCCAGATGGTAAGCGAAGAGAGCTTGATATAATCTGGTCGGACGCAGGTGCACTGGAAGGCGATATGCCTGCTATAGAATATCTTGCAAGCGGCGGCGTCCTTATTGGTGGAGCCGCTGGTTTTTTCCTACCGGATACACCCATGCTTGATCTAGCGACGTTCGGTGGGCTTGTTGGGACATTGTTGGGGTTACCTTTGGAAGCTTTGGATATTGAAGCTGCTTGGTCCTTCTCGTGGAAATTTCGAGTAAAGTGTATCGGTGGTAAACCTTGGGTGATAAGTGCGACAGATAATGGACCTCGAACGAAATGGAAAACTAACGAATGGATAGGAGATAGGGAGCCAGAGTATGTAACGGATCCTTGATTTTGGACGAGTTAGCGGGAGCTAGATAATGGCAAAGCGACGTATTAGAGTTCTCCATATACGGTTTATCATAGCCGGAATAATCTTGCTTACAGTTGGATCATCTTTAGCCGGAATCGTTTCGCTTAGTTTATCCCCTAAGGCGGATTGGTTTGAGAAATCAATTGGTAAGGAAATAACTATAGGTATAAACGGAGAACAATACGCTGGAGTTCTAACTAGTACGTCTTGGCAATTATGCGACTCTGCGCTAGGGTTTGTTGGTTATAGAGTGGATATACGAAGTTTACAAATCCCTGGCGAGGTTAGTGGAATAGTGACTACAAGTGGAACAACTCGTGTTTTTAGCCCCTGGGAGCTAAATCGTATTGAAACTAAGGAAGGTATCGATTTTGATTACTATAGAAATCACCCCGGAAATTAGTACGACAACGCGAAGTTTGGTGGACAGTTTATTCAATTCGATTCCAACTCGTTAGGAAATTTATCAATTCCTTCGCAGGGCATCAATACAGTATCAGCGTCGACGGGCGAATGGAGCGACGCTGACGTATTCGAGTTCATCGATATGGCCACAGCCGGTGGCGATCCGACGTACGACGGCAACGGTCGCATGTTGCGGCAGATAGTTCACGGGTTCTGGTTTACCGGTAGTGGCGAGAGTGTGGAGGAGTTGGCCGATCGCAGAGGTCAACTGTTCCAGTTCACTACCGGCGATGCGGGAACGATTCACTTAGAACTGTTCATGGACTGGATCGACGTGGCCAGTCGTGAAGGCGTGTGGATGCGTACCGATCTTACGGTAGAAGTGGTCGATCCGACGGCGTCGGCAAGCTCGGCGTCGGATGTGATAGTTGTTGATGGTGGTTCCACGCCGCAAATGGGCTTCGATGCCCAATTCGGCAGTGCCTTGGTTGCAGCTCTGCTGGCTACCGGCGGTACAGAGCCGGAGTTTGCCCTGGCCGATCTGGATGGTGACGGCGATGCAGACCTGGCGGACTTCGCCATGTTCCAGGCAGCTTTTGGGACTACCGGCGGAACGCGGTATACTTGGAACACAGAGAACCGGCTGGCCGGCGTTGAGCCGCTGGCCCCCAATACCGACGATAAGAAACTGCAATTCGCGTATGACCATATGGGCAGAAGAGTGTTAAAGCGTGTTTGGACGTACACTGCCGGCAGTTGGGGCAATCCAACGGCAGAGACGAAGTACGTCTACGACGGCTGGCGAGTGATCATGGAGCTTGACGGGCTTAATAGTGATGCTGTTACTCGCAAGTTCACCTGGGGACTGGACCTATCGGGCAGTGTGGAAGGTGCCGGCGGTATCGGAGGCCTACTGGCTGCGGAGGATACGGCGGGAACAACAGTTACGACCGACGATCGCACCTTCATCTACTTCTACGAGCTGAACGGTAACGTAGGGCAGTTGGTGGAAACCACAACCGGAACAGATTACGGCACAATCGCCGCAAAGTACGAGTATGACCCATACGGCAAACGCATTAATGCCGCCGCGATCGGTGAATACGACCAACCCTATCGCTTCAGTACTAAGCCGGTGGATGATGAAACGGGGTTGGGCAATTGGGGATATAGATATTACTCTTACGATCTGGGGCGTTGGGTCAGTTGGGATCCGATTGAAGAACGCGGAGGAGTGAATCTGTATGGGTATGTAGGCAACATGCCAACTGCCTATTCTGATGCCGATGGTTGCGATCTGTACATCAATCCTGCATCACCATCCACGGTCCCTTGGTTGCCAGGCGGGACGGATTTTCCGTTAGATGAGTATAGGCCGACATCACCATCATATCCGGTGGCGAACTCCTGGTTACAGTTGTTGGCCAATTATGTCGACGGAACTGGTCAAGGTGTGAGGCTAGGAAGATCACTTATGACACAGGTAGCTTCAACTACAGGTTTTCGAGAAAGAGTTCGGCAAGCGGTAAGTGGGTTTGTTGGGAAAGCGAAATCGGCCGCCGATTGTTGTGAGAAAAACATCAGAATAATATCAGCTGGCGGCGATTACGTCGATGAATGGGGTGCTAGCTGGATCCCCGGACATGGATTGACGGCCCCTTTTCCAAGCATTCAAACGATGTTTTCTGTGAATAACTACTCACTTACGTGGCTAGGTGTTGGAAAGTTTTCGTGTAACACTGGCAGTGGCGAGTGTTGCTTGTGCAAGGGGACGTTTGATCTCAGCTTCGAGCTGACCGATACGTTCACATTGAAAGGCCTGAAGAACACGATCTTCAATGCCATACCTGGCAGCTCATTTGCAACTTTCGGAAAGTGGAGCATCGACAGCATTCCCTTCTCGTTTATACATTGCGATTGAGGGTTGGAAGTCCTGTTGTAAGAGCAGATTACATGAATACGTCCGTTTTAGGAAATCACAATATCGACGGAGCAAGCCGAGCTTTACTTGATCGGCGGACTATCGCGGGAGTTGTCGACATCCTTTGCTACGCAGTCTTGCAGGTTGTGACATCAACCATGATGTCTATCATGCTTCCTGAAATAGAAGAGACAATACGGAATGCAGTCGTTGTATGGGGATTGGCGATTACGATTCCGCTGCTTATTTGGTCAAAACTTTTGAGCAAAGAGTGGACATACGGTGGGAGGCGTTACGGAATAGAGATTGTAACGAGCGAAGGTGCTCACCCTTCCTTGGGACGATTGTTTATAAGAACGGCGTTATGGTGGGCATTCACTGTTTGCTCTCTAATTACGCCGATTTCTGTCCTGATAATGAAGAACAGGCAGGGAATTCATGGACTTGTTTCCGGGACTTATGTGAGATCGCGGTGGGGGAAAGGGTTCTGTTATCACTGTGGCAGCGAGCTCAAACGGTCTAGCTCTGGCAAGTGTGGTGAATGCGGTGGAGTGATTAGTGGCGAGTGGGTTGATAGCGAATGAGAGAACATCCCTGGCTTGACATTGTGGGCAGCCGGTATGCTTGCGGTAATCGTGGTATTACCAAGAACAGCCGGAGATACTCCAAGATATTCTGAGGACACACGACGTGATTCGTCGTGTCAAGACATGATGTTAACTACGAGGTGCTAGGTCGTCGATCGAGTACGGCCTCTAGCGGCTCGGCTGCCGACCTGGATGACGACGGCGACGTTGACGTTGATGACTTCGTGATCTTCCAGCCGCAGCTGACCGGTCCACTGGCCGAGGTAGCGGCCGCGGCGATGGCCATGGAGCAGATGGCGGCGCCGATGGCTCTGATGGCCGCTCCGCAAGCTGAGGCGGTTGTTGTTGAGCCTTGGACGGATGAGGAATCCTCAGCAACTCTGAGGGTCAAGGGGCTATCCGGAGGTCCTGCACTTACAGTTCTGCAGCCACATACTACTTATCAGCTACATTACCGAGCGGGTGTGGAGGAAGTTAATGGCTTCATGGTATCGGTGTACGCCGACGGCGATGCCCAGGAGATCAGCGGAGTATCAGCGTCGACGGGTGAATGGAGCGATGCTGACGTATTCGAGTTCATCGATATGGCCACAGCCGGTGGCGATCCGACGTACGACGGCAACGGTCGCATGTTGCGGCAGATAGTTCACGGGTTCTGGTTTACCGGTAGTGGCGAGAGTGTGGAGGAGTTGGCCGATCGCAGAGGTCAACTGTTCCAGTTCACTACCGGCGATGCGGGAACGATTCACTTCGAACTGTTCATGGACTGGATCGACGTGGCCAGTCGTGAAGGCGTGTGGATGCGTACCGATCTTACGGTAGAAGTGGTCGATCCGACGGCATCGGCAAGCTCGGCGTCGGATGCGATGGTGGCTGATAGCAGCTTCAAGCCGTATATGGGCTTCGACGCCCAGTTCGGCAGTGCCCTGGTTGCAGCTCTGCTGGCCACTGGTGGTACAGAGCCGGAATTCGCCCTGGCCGACCTGGATGGTGACGGTGATGCGGACCTAGCGGACTTCGCCATGTTCCAGGCAGCTTTTGGGACTACTGGCGGTACGCGGTATACTTGGAACACAGAGAACCGGCTGACCGGCGTTGAGCCGCTGGCCCCCAATACCGACGATAAGAAACTACAATTCGTGTATGACCATATGGGCAGAAGAGTGTTAAAGCGTGTTTGGACGTACACAGCCGGCAGTTGGGGCAATCCAACGGCAGAGACGAAGTACGTCTACGACGGCTGGCGAGTTATCATGGAGCTTGACGGGCTCAATAGTGATGCTGTTACTCGCAAGTTCACCTGGGGACTAGACCTGTCGGGCAGCGTGGAAGGTGCCGGTGGCATCGGAGGCCTACTGGCTACGGAGGACACGGCGGGTACAACCGTTACGACAGATGATCGCACATTCATCTACCTCTACGAGTTGAACGGAAATGTCGGCCAGTTAGTTGAAACCACAACCGGAACGGATTACGGCACAATCGCCGCAAAGTACGAATACGACCCATACGGCAAACGCATAAACACCGCGACGCAGGGTGAATACGATCAACCCTATCGTTTCAGTACTAAACCGGTGGATGATGAAACGGGGTTGGGCAATTGGGGATATAGATATTACTCTTACGATCTCGGGCGTTGGGTCAGTCGGGATCCGATTGGTGAACGGGGTGGAGTTAATCTGTATGGGTATGTTAAGAATAACATACTTATCAAGTTCGACATTCTGGGACAACATGATGCGTCGCCCGGCTCAACACCGAGGCCACCGATTGATAATTTCGATGAACAAACGCACTTGGGTGGTATTTTGACCGAACAATTGGGTAATACCGTCTGTGGTATCTTTGTTGTTCGATTAACATATGCTAACGGACTTGGGCACACAATGTTAGTTTGGAAAGATGGGGTGATGGGTGGTTACCCGGACGATCCTATTGTTAAGGACGATTCGAAAGAAATCGACGTCATCAACAAGCGAAAGTTCAAGGTATCAGTATATGCCGTGAGATACAACCCTGGTAGCGTCAGAGTGGATGCTTCTACTGAAAGGGCGAATATGACCCACTATGCGTATCAGTCCGGCAAGAACAAAGGAGAATGTTGTCCGATGAATCCAGATTGCTCTGCATTACGCGATTGCCTGGCAGCACAAATAGGAAAGCCTCACGGAATGACAGGCGGTAACCCCAGTGGGACAATTGATGAAAAACCGAACTGCAATTCCTTCGCCCGGGTCGGGCTTGAGAAGTGTTGTTTGAAGCGCGGAGCTCTTGTTGTGAACAACTTCGATTGGTCAATGAGTGTTGTGAATACAAGGTGGGGCAACATGGTAGGGTGGAATCTTGGGGGGGGCGGTCCGGAATCCTGCGGTAAGGTTAGTTCCTGGTAAGTGGGGAGATGGAAATCGTGGATGTGGGTAAAGCAGGTAGGTGGAAGAAGTGTGTCTGCGCGGGGCTTGTGCTTGTTGTAGCGTCGGCTTGGTTTGTTTACAGCGAGTTTAAGCTCAGTTTGCTCCGGCATCAGCAAGGTGTCGGTAGTTATGCAGAGGCTTTTGGCTGGTTTCGCGAAACCATGGACCGCTACCCTGTTAGTATCGAGGAATTGGAGCACGCATACAACAACTGTAAACTGCTGCGTGTGCACAAGCTTCCTGTAGACGTCGACAGGGTACCAATATATCGCGGTGTTCCGGAAAACGGTGAGGGCGTGTTTCTCGCATTCGTGGAGAAATCACCACCAGAGTGGCGAGGAAGATTCTATCGCTTCGTTGTATATGCCTATGCGAATCAGCAATTCCCCGGTGGACCCGAGGCCGGTATTCGTACTGTGTTTGCTTGGAATGTCGATGATGTGATAGCGGAAGACGATGCGAAAAGGGCTGCCTTGAAGTGTGACAACGAATTCGCGGAAAACATTTCCAGATAGAGTTCCGGGGACAGTTGACCGAGGTCGCGTGCCTTCGACTTGGCGCCTGCGATCAGTGCTATCCGGAGGTCCTGCACTTACAGTTCTGCAGCCACATACTACTTACCAGCTACATTACCGAGCAGGTGTGGAGGAAGTTAATGGCTTCATGGTATCGGTGTACGCTGACGGCGATGCCCAGGAGATCAGCGGAGTATCAGCGTCGACGGGCGAGTGGAGCGACGCTGACGTATTCGAGTTCATCGACATGGCCACAGCCGGTGGCGATCCGACGTATGACGGCAATGGTCGCACGTTGCGGCAGATAGTTCACGGGTTCTGGTTTACCGGTAGTGGCGAGAGTGTGGAGGAGTTGGCCGATCGCAGAGGTCAACTGTTCCAGTTCACTACTGGCGATGCGGGAACGATTCACTTCGAACTGTTCATGGACTGGATCGATGTGGCCAGTCGCGAAGGCGTGTGGATGCGTACCGATCTTACAGTGACGGTGGTCGATCTGACGGCGTCGGTAAGCTCGGCGTCGGATGTGATGGTGGCTGATAGCAGCTTCAAGCCGCATATGGGCTTCGACGCCCAGTTCGGCAGTGCCTTGGTCGCAGCTCTGCTGGCCACTGGTGGTACAGAGCCGGAGTTTGCCCTGGCCGATCTGGATGGTGACGGCGATGCAGACCTGGCGGACTTCGCCATGTTCCAGGCAGCTTTTGGGACTACCGGCGGTACGCGGTATACTTGGAACACAGAGAACCGGCTGACTGGCGTTGAGCCGCTGGCCCCCAATACCGACGATAAAAAACTACAATTCGCGTATGACCATATGGGTAGAAGAGTGTTAAAGCGTGTCTGGACGTACACAGCGGGCAGTTGGGGCAATCCAACGGCAGAGACGAAGTACGTCTACGACGGCTGGCGAGTGATCATGGAGCTTGACGGGCTCAATAGTGATGCTGTTACTCGCAAGTTCACCTGGGGGCTGGACCTATCGGGCAGCGTGGAAGGTGCCGGTGGTATCGGCGGCTTGCTGGCTACGGAGGACACGGCGGGTACAACAGTTACGACCGATGATCGCAGCTTCATCTACCTCTACGAGCTGAACGGTAACGTAGGGCAGTTGGTCGAAACCACAACCGGAACAGATTACGGCACAATCGCCGCGAAGTACGAATACGACTCATACGGCAAACGCATAAACACCGCGACGCAGGGTGAGTACGATCAACCCTATCGTTTCAGTACCAAGCCGGTGGACGATGAAACCGGGTTGGACTATTGGATTAAACGATATTACTCCTACGACCTAGGGCGTTGGGTTAGTCGGGATCCGATTGGGGAACGAGGTGGGGTAAATCTGTATGCGTATGCGGGGAACTCTTCTGTCATTGGGTACGATGCATTAGGGCATAATAACGAAACGAACCTGCCATTGAAAATGCAGGGATTACCCGAAATCAAACCGACAACGAGCGGTCAACATGGTGCGGGAGGAGAGGGGTTTGCTGGTGTGCTGGCTAGCCTGTTTGCTGGCGATAGGAACTGCGGGCCATGGAGAAGCAACGGCAAACCATTTGTGAAGAAGACCAGCGAGTTTGCGAAAGCAAAAAGCGACTTTAGTCAATTGCCAACGGGGCCGTGGTTTGGAATTGTTGCAGAGGCGCTCGGGCCTTTGGTAGAATTCGGGAAGATCAGTGGGTATGTAATACCTCTGGACCAGCTGTATCTCTACTCTGATTTCGGCAGCTCTATGGAAGGCATCAGCTGTATCTGCTATTGGAAGTCCATGCAGCCATGCAAACGCTGTTGCACTACAGCGCGTATGAGAACTAGTCCTGGCGGTGACACCAAGTATATATTCTCAAAGAAACCAGAATCCGAAACCAAAGTCTGCGGTTACACCGCAACCAAGGGCGTAACTCTGAAGGTACATGGAAAGCATTATCAATGTGGGTGCAGCGAACCGAGGCCGATCAAATGCTGTAAGTGATGTTTCTGAAAAGGGTGGTGGTTAACTACTATGAAGCAGAGGATTATCGTATTCGTGCTCGCTGGTTCGGTTGTAGGTTCCAGTGTTGCATGTCGTCCCGGCGACGACGATGTTGAGCCCAGGGCAGAGGTTGAGTGGCAGGGGATTACTTATGGTGAGTTGCCGGAGTACTTTAAGCTTGAAGAGTACAAAGAAGCACTGATACGCGATCGCCCCCTGCAAATGGCTAGTCCGGAAATCACGAGCGCTTCTTATGATATTCAATGCAAGTTTCCACCGGATCAACTTCTGAGTACGATTCAACGCCGGTTTGCAGAACTTGGCTGGGTAGAAATCGAAGAATCACTGCGAGAACCTGAACAGGCAGTTGGGAAGAAAGGCGGTTGGCAAGAGTCGCCCGGCTCGTGGTATACGTATATGTGGGAGGGTTGGTGGATTAAGGGCGAACGAGCGCTGAATGTTCATCTACTGTTTGAATCCAACGATCCGGACAGAGGGAACCCCGGGCGAGTGATAATCTGGCATTATGAGGGACCGCAGACTGTCGAGTTGATCGGACTGTACTACGAGAGACAAGACGCGGCGAGAGCAAGCGAAGCGGCAACTGATCAGAAAAGTGATTCGGAATAGTAGAGGTGCACTTGCATGCAGCGTGGGCCCAGACTGTCATTTGTTCGTCTCGTCTTGATTATGATGCTGTTCATGCCGGGTATCGTCGTTGGGACAATGTGGATAGCGAGTTACGGCTGTTTGGTATTCAATGTCTACGACAGCGATCGCCAGGAGTTGTGGGCTCTCTACAAGGGAGAATTACTTGTTAACGAGGGTCTCGTGAGGACACTTGCACCGCCGCATCGCTTCGAGCAAACATTAGGGTATCTGGACTACCCGGACCATCCTGACAGGCGAATCTCGTTGTGGTATGTGACTGTTCCAGCAGTCTTTCTAGCCAGCATTCCGCTTCTGACAATAATACGAAGGTGGATTGTGAGGATCTTGAGAAGGCGCAATGGATTGTGCGGTGAATGTGCGTATGACCTGAGAGGGAGTTTCTCTGGCGTTTGTCCCGAGTGTGGCTCTCCATCGAAGATTGCATCCATGCGAAACAGTGACGTGAACCAGAAGAAGCGTATACCGATTGGAGGGTATCCACCATACCAGCCTCCTCCGCCTGCACCTACACCAACTCCACAGCCGACTGGAGGGGAATGAAGGAAGGAGGGGGGACCTGGGGACCCTGGTTTCCTTCCTCAACGATCATACCTTAGCCCAAACCGTCAATCGTCCCATTTATTTTTAAACGCTTCAGGGGTGGGATTAAACTATCAGCTGCTACACCAAAGAGAGTATACGATCACCGTATAGCAGCGGTACAATAGAGCTTTGGGCGACAGGGTCTCAAGTGAAGGAGATGAACATGCTACGATATGGTCTATGCCTATTGCTTTTGCCAATGACGGTATCCTGCAATACCGCAACAATACCAGTCCAAGCCAACAACACAATACTTTCGCAGTCCAGATTGGTTCCTGGCATGTATACGGGTGAGACTGCCACCACTCTTACTCTTACGTTCTCCGGCGAGACCATAACATCTACTGACACATACAACGATACCGTTACGATCGGTGAAAACGGAATCCCCTTCAGTGTTTTAGGCAAGGAGTTCGCCGTCGGAGACGTAATCTCAGGACACTATGGTGATGCAATCGAAGCATCTTCTACAGTCACATCTGTGACAGTCTCTGCTGATGGCGTGACAACAAGAGCCAATACGTCAGCCGTTTTTATGACTCAGTCAAGCACCCAGTCTTTGTCTTTACCGATGACAGGGTACGCTACAAACACATGTATCTTCAGGGATGCAAAGACCGTTATCGCCACATTTGAGCTGACTATGGCCGGAAACCTCACAGATTATGGTACGATTCTACTCGTGTATTCCGAATCCGGAACACTAACTAAACCATAAAAGGACAAGGGAGAGAGCTAGACCGATTTATCCTTAGTTTAGGAGATTAAGAAAAGGAGTGATTATTCGCTCTCTCCCCTGCTAGTAGTATTATGTAATGGGTTTTCCCAACTCGGCAATGCGCTCTTCCAAGTTAATAGCTTCTGCCGGTGATTAAGCTTTGCCAGAAGCGTAGCTCCACAACAAGTCAATGGTCACAGGTTGCCTTTCTTGGCCACCAAAATAGCTGCTCGGATGATGTCCTTCACAGTGATCTTCATTGCCCAGGTCTTGTCTATGCCCGTGACAATTCCCTCCGCTCCTGCGAAGTAGCACGAGTCCACAGATTCCGAAGATAGTCAGGGCTGAGGGTTCAGGAACTAGAGCAAGGCGGAAGCCAACATGAGATATTTCTGTTGATGGGGTTGCTCCGTTGAAACGAGCGGCGGCATGTAGGCCCCATCCGTATCCGCTCAGATGCCCATAGGAACCTCCACGCCGTAGACGGTAAGGCCCATCATCGTCATCTACGATAGCTTCAGTCCATTCGTATACGTTGCCGCCTTGGTCAAATGTTCCGTACGGACTTGCACTATTCTCATGCTCTCCCACCTCAGTCCTGTAGTATGGACTGCCAATGGTGACATTGCCGTATGTTGCTGTATTCCCCTGGTCAGGGTCAGACAGAATCATACTTGGGTTACTATCACTGCTTGTGGGGTAATCGTAATAGTTGCCAGTGACACCATCATTCTTGTGGTAAGCTGCCTTGTACCATTCATCCTCAGTAGGTATTACCCACGTGGCATCGGGGTTGCGGGTAACTGCCGTTAGCTCCTCGTCAGTCATTGCCCCCTTAAGAGTGTATGAGCCATCCTCCGTGGACTGGAGTGCATACTGAGGTTGGCCATTGTGCATCCAGTTGCAGAAACGAGCTGCATCACCCCAAGATATGAAGTTGACTGGACGATCACGCCGATTGTCGTCAACAGCGTAGATGAAAAAGTCATCCCTTGACTCAACCGCATATTGCTGAATGCTGCAACCCTCGTATTCGGGATACCTTTGCCAGTCCATCCTGGAGTCATAGAGGCCGTATGGATCACCCACTTTGGCAGCAGCGTTGAGGAAATCCACATACTGGCCTGCCGTAATCTCAAATTCGCCTATGTTGTAGGTATACTCAACCCTACCACACCAACGGTCTGGGCCAGATCCACCATGTGTGGAGCCGGCCCACTCTCCCGTATTGCCGGCGTTTCCAACAGGGACAGTTTCTATGGTGACCTCTGCCTGACTCAATCCCGCAATGACCACAACCAGTAACGTAATGCCCTTGTACATGACGCCCTCCGATGACCTGAAAGACTTGTTGGTCAACCCTCGCAGACTACGTAGTCGCATGCACTCATCATCCGGCCGAGAGTTTTGTGGCCCGGCTTGGTGTCGTCGGTAGACTGTAAACGACGGCAACTTGTGTTTGACGGGGAGGATGTTGACTTGGATCTCGTATTCACTTGCCATCATTCGTTCCTACCGGTGGCTTCTCGATGATAACGTGTTACATAACGTACTGAACCACTCTTGGCAATAGATATCCCCAATACCGACGACCAGTGATTGGGGGGCGATTCGTCGCCTTTGTCCAATGCAACGTAAGCCACAAAGCCTTTAGGGATATGGGGGGCCTAAGAAGCGTTCACGAAGTGCTACTCCAGCCGCTGGGGCGAGTAGACCAGATAGCTTACAGCAAGCTCGGCGTTCCATAGGCTTTCCCCTGCAGTTGAATCGTCGTCGCCGCTTCTTCGAGAAGATAGACGCATACCACTTAGAGTGAGAGCGGGGTCGTTTCCCAGCAGGGCGTGGGAGAAGGCCATCTTCGATAACGTGGCCGTTGGCTACGACAACAACGCCGACGATACCATCGACTACTACGTGATCAACGAGACGTTCGGGGGAACTTCGATTACTCCAACCCATGACTATGCCGGCAATCTGACCTACGACGGCACCTATCGATACACCTACGACGCTTGGAACCGTTTGGTTAAAGCCACGCTGAATGATACGAACGTAGAAGTTCAGGCAGCGGTTTATGATGGTTTGGGGCGTAGGGTGAAGAAAGTTGTGACGAATTCTGGAACCCACGACGGGATAAGCTGGTACTATTACGATAGGAATCAGATCATTGAGACGCATGACGGCAACGGCAAGTTGATCAATCAGGTGTATCACGGAACGCAGTACATTGATGAAATCGTAGCCATGCGGACAGAGTATGGGCGGGTGTACGTGCATCAGGCTGAAGGCGACCAATGCGGGAGCCTGAAGGACTGGAACGTGATCGGCTTGAGCGACGTTACCGGTCGAGTGCTGGAACGCTATTACTACAGTCCATACGGTGAGTTAGAGGTTGTTAGAGACGCCCACTTCTTCGACTACGACGATGATGGTGACGTTGACGACGATGACGAGACGGCCTTTACAGCTTGTATTGGCGAAACCAGTGGCGATTGTCTGCGGTTCGACGCTGACTGTGACGGTGAAGTAACCGAAGTCGATGACGGCGAGGAGTTCGGTTACTACACTGCCACTTTGACGGCGGATACCGAACTGCAGAGGATACCGGCCACAACAGTGAGCACCATGGGTAATCCCTTTGGCCATCAAGGGTTGGCGTTCGATGTGGAGATTGGGTCGTATCAGAACCGGCATAGGCAGTACGCTCCGAAGATGAAGAGGTTTATGCAGAGGGATCCTTTGGGGACGCGACCTGTCGTGCGCAAGCCGTGGTCTACATCGCGGGATCCCGCTCTCGACCCACGAGGCCGCGTCGTCCAACCGTACGCTGATGGGATGAACCTCTATGAGGATGTGAAGAGCAATCCGACCACCGATACTGACCCGTCTGGCTTGAGAGTGCGGATGAGAGGTTACATCGTCGGGGGTGACGACCGGGGGACGATTGGGACGACAATCCATGTGGACATATGGCCGCCACCGTGCTGTCGGCTCGTGCGCTTTGTTCAGCGGGTTCGAGAGCAGACTTGGCGTTTCGGTTATAGCGACAGCGGATGGGTTCCTGATTCTGGCAGTGGTTTGTGGTGGTATGACCATGTTTCCGGCCCCGACACCTTGGCCGGAGGCGGCAAGCGCTGGACTCTCACGGATTATCCAGGCAAGGGTTCAGGGGACTTCACACTGCAGGGGTTGCGCCAAGACTTTGAAACTTGCGCGCTGTGCATTTCGGGGAGCGGCCTTTCTGGAACGAAGAGTTGCCTACTTGGCTGCATGGATTGGGGGCATAATTGGGTACGAGGTAATCCCGACTACCATCGCTGGTGGGGGCCGACATCGCGCGGTGGTCCAAGCGTCGGTATGCAGATGTTCATAGGGTCAACCTATTTCCCGAGTACGAAGAGGTGCCAATGACCCTGATGCGGCTTCGACGGTCCCTGCATACTCGCCATGAGGATTACCGAGCATGACGGGGCGAATCGTCGAAGAGGATATCGACGCACCAAACGGTACGCTCCGCGTCTATGCGGGCTTGGTGCTATTGGCGGTACTGCTGATTCGCTTCTTGACGCAACGCTCAGGGTTCTTGGAGAGTGTCGGCCTGTGCGGCTTGGCGCCGGTCTTGGTTGTGTATTGCCACTACCATGTCGGTTCCGAGCATGAGGACCTCCGGCGCCGGTTTAGAATCTACCTGTCAGCCCTGACGGCGGTAGGGTGCGCGATACTCTTGAGCCACGGAGGGTTACGGGTCCGGTCGCTTGACTTGGTGAACGCTCTCGTCTACGGCGTGGGCGGTGGCGTGGCGACACACCTGATTGGGCTAGTCGTTGGTGCCGTCGCGGACCCGTTCTTGAATCGGGTCCGGCGCTTCGTCCAACCGGAGGAATGCCGGACATGCGGGTATGACCTTACGGGGAACACCAGCGGAATATGCCCGGAATGCGGGTGCGCCACGAAAGCCTGAGAAAGGGGGATTGCATTATGGGTCCATGACTCATTTGTATGAAACCTTTCGTAGGAACCTGGCAGGTTGAGTCCTGCCCGGCAAAGCTGACCGGCAGTCGGAAGCGAGTCTTGCGTTGTGCTGGGTAACCATCATGACGAAGCGTAGACAGCGAGTGCATAGGCCGTGTGATCGAGCCTCGAGAGAGGGCTATTTGTGGGAGCCGACGTCGTCCGCATCCTGTACGGAAGGCAGCATCGAGTCGCCGTAATGGTCTGGCGTATTCGATCCCACCGGGGTCAAAGAGCAGGGCATGTGCATACTGTGGTTCCTCAGGAACGTGGGAGATCCTGTCGTTTCCAGTCGATATGATCCGGATGGGGGCTACCCGGAATAATCAGCCCCTGGCCTGCGACGCGCGTGTCAGGCGTCGTGAGGAACGAAGACAGACACACGGTTGGTACTGCCAAACGAAGGCAACGAAGTGCGGCAGGATGAACGGCAGGAAGTCGGAGCATCGAATAGTACTGTTGAAGCGGGGAAATTTCACCCATGAGAGACCCCGTGGAAGGAAGGCGATGCCGAAACATGGAATCGATGAAGGGCGACACGGCGGATGCACAGACATTCGATCGCGTGTTAACGAAACAACATCGGATAGCACAGCTGGCGAGACTAGGTTCGCAGATGCGCTTCACTGCACTGGCCCACCATATCGACCTTGACTGGTTGCGAGTAGCGTATGATCAGGTACGTAAGGATGCGGCTCCAGGCGTTGATCAAGAGACGGCGGCCTCGTATTCGACTGATCTGGTGAACAATCTCCAATCATTGTTGGACCGAGCGAAATCAGGGCGTTACAAAGCGCCTCCGGTACGGCGGGTACATATCCCCAAAGGCCCGGGTGGCAAGACACGTCCTATCGGCATACCGACGTTTGAGGACAAGGTGCTTGAACGTGCGGTAGCGATGGTATTGGAAGCAGTATACGAGCAGGACTTCATGGACTGTTCGTATGGCTTCCGTCCAGGCCGATCGGCCCATCAGGCTCTAGAGTCATTCTATGAGCAGTGCAAGTCGATTAGGGTAAACTGGGTACTGGAAGTGGACATCCAGGGCTTCTTTGATGCTCTGGACCACGCTCATCTGCGAGAGTTTCTCAAGCGACGGGTGCGTGATGGTGTACTGGTACGATTAATAGGTAAATGGCTGAAAGCAGGTATCCTGGAAGATGGATGTCTGCATCGTCCAACCAGTGGGACACCTCAAGGCGGAGTGATCTCTCCGATTCTGGCGAACCTTTATCTACATTATGTATTAGATGAATGGTACGACCAGGTGGTTAAATCGCATCTGCGTGGCGGAACATTCATTATCCGCTATGCGGACGACTTCGTTATTGGGTTTGCCAATGAGGATGACGCTCGTAAAGTTATGGCGGTACTTCCGAAGCGATTTGGCAAGTACAGTCTGAAACTTCATCCAGAGAAGACCCGCCTGGTTCGCTTTAACCGACCGCCACGTAATGGCGAGCGATCTGCTGGCAGTGGTCCCGGGACGTTTGACTTCCTGGGCTTTACACACTACTGGGGTCGTTCCTGGCGTGGGTATTGGGTGGTCAAGCGTAAGACCGCCTCAAATCGGTTGAGTCGATCGTTGCAGGGAATATCAAAGTGGTGCAGGATTAACCGCCACCTTCCGGTTTGTGAGCAGCATGTTCAGCTTGCCCGGAAGATGCGCGGACATTATGCTTACTACGGTATTACCGGTAACGGTGTCTCATTAGAACGTTATTGGGAAGGAGTTAAGCGTATCTGGAAGAAATGGCTCGGACGTCGTTCCCAAAAGTCGTACTTCGGGTGGCCGACGTTTGTCCGTCTTCTTGATCGCTACCCGCTACCAAAACCAGTTGTCGTACACTCTGTATACCGTTCGCAGCAAAACCATGATTCGAGGAGCCGGATGCGCTAATCGTGCATGTCCGGATCTGTGGGGGGCTTGGGTGAGCAATCACCCAGGTCTACCCGACTACGCAGTTGACGCCGCATTCGTTACTGCCGAGAAAACCTGACCACTCGTTGATACTAGTAGGCCATGTATTCATACTAATAACATTATTCTCTTTGGTACACTATTTTGTCTTGTCGGGAGCCGTTGCGGCAGGAATGATAGTTGACACATGCGATACGTTACCTAGCACATGGAAAACAATGAGTTCAGCAATCATTGAATCGCTGATTCTGCCAGATCTCGTATTCAATACCCTAGTTGGAGCACATGCTCATGGTCCAGGGGTGCAAACAGCGGTTGGGCTAGTCAACTCCTTGATCTACGGTTGTGTTATGGCTGCGATATGGTGGGTGATTATGTTTCGATGCAAGACAGGGAAATCGAGTTCCAATAGGTTTGATTTATTAGAAAAACCTGATACCGGTAATAAGAGAAACACTGTTTTACGTAGAAGGCGTTTGTGTTTGGGTGCGGTTTCTATCCTAATTGCAGCTGGGTTGTTGCTTCTGGGCACGCTGTTTGCGCGAGACACGGCGTCATTGCCACGGCACGCGAGGCCGAGTGAATTCGATAGGAAAGCTTGGATGTCGGGATCTATCGCGGAGAAACGGATAGCGGCTGCGTGTGTTAAGAGTACTGGCAAATTGGTCGGCAAGGCATACCAACAGGTTATTGATTTGCTTGGTAACTCAACCGGGCACGTGGCAAGGTATGCCTTGATGGAAGGCGCAAGCCAATGGAGGAATGATTGGTTTTTATCAATAGTCTTTGATGAGGATGGTTTTGTTGATTGCGCGAGCGAGTGGGGGCAACCGCGATCGCTTCCGGTTTCCGATTTTAACATTGAGGATTGGTATTCGTTGAGTCGCACGGAGCGGCTTCCGATGCTCCGTACGCTTGCTCGGGTTCATGGTGGTTTGTCGAGTGACAGCTCGCGGGCTGAGTTGCTTGCGACTCAAGGAAAAGAGGCTGATTGTTGGCTACTTATTGGCTTGGAACGCGGTGCGATGATACGTTTGTTGGGAGAGCCAGATTATGAGCTTCTAAGTTACGCTTATTTCGATGGCAAAACAGAGGTTTCGTTGTCGATCCATTTGACTAATGGTAAGGTATCCCTAGTTGGTAATGAAGCTTATTAGCATGACAGCGATCTAGGCAGGAGCTATTGTCAAGCCGTGTGTGAGCTATTGTCAAATCCTGTGGATTGGCTGGATTCAGGCGGCGTCTTTCCTGAGTCCGTCAACGAACTTGATTTCTTGAATTACATCACCGAGCAGGCGGTGTCCTCTCGTAAGCGCTCGGCGGTGCACGCATCAGTTGACGAGCGATTCATGGATGGGTTTCAGTAGGAAGGCGCTGAGGGAGCGTTAGGGATTTCTTATCGCGAGTTGCTCGGTTTGTGACGCTGTCTGAGACGAAGATTGGGCTCGTATGCCTTAGCGGAAACACATCAGCTGGAGCCTTCAAGGGCGTGGTGACCTTCTTCCTGTTCACAGTGTTTTATCACAGAGCTACCTGATTACTCAGTGAATAACCAGCAGGAACAATGCGGTGTTCCGAAACCTGTGTTGTAACAGCACAATCACCACTCCACGGAGAGATACTTCTGTGTCGTGCCGGTAATTCGGGCAGGGCGTGGCAGATGAGCAGCAGGGCGAACTCACCGCGTTCTCTGACCGATCACTTGGCACACTCCCTGAAGCAGCCATTGTCGGCTGTTTCGGCCACTCATCTTCAGCATGATAACTGAGTGTCATTTTGCCGTCCGTTTGACCGGGCCTCATTCTGCCAGGGATCGCTTCAAAAGACTCTCCCAGTTCTCCCTGAGATGGGCTAGCCTATCTCGATTCCGACCATCGGCATTCCGCGGTTTCGTGGCGAGGTTGAGATCAATGGTGGTTATTCCTTTGTCGTTTGTCGAGATATTTGAGAAAGCACGATTGAAGAATACTTCCGGAGGAAACACCCAGAACTCTCTGTCTGCTGTCACTCCGATGACGAAGTATGGACGTTGGCTCAGTTTCTCTGGATCTTCTTTTGTCTGAAGCTGAAACCAGGCGGGGTCGCGCTGACTAGAGACTCCCTTAACCTGTATCTCCACGAATTGACCGTTTTCCGCCCGGGCTACGAAATCCACTCCCTTCACATCCACGCAAGCTGCAAAGACCTCCAAGCCATGCTCAAGCAAACGCGTGAGGACCAGCGATTCGGCTATCTTTCCCTTTGTTGTTCGGTGAAGCTCCATAGTAACCTCCTGGTCTAGTCAACCGGTGCATTGTGGGCTCTGTTCGTTCGAGCCTCAAGCTGCGTATTCTCCACGCGTTACTACTCTACCGAAAGAGTTGATTCCAGATACCTAAAGAAAACCCGCACGGTGGCGGGTCTTCGTTTTTTGGTAGATGACGCTAGACTCGGCCCCTGTGGATCGGCATTAGGGAATAAGCCAAGCCATGGCCCAAAACAGCTGGCACACTAGGTCGGCGCCAACAAGTACGAACGCGATGTTTGCCAACCACACTCCTCTCTGCAGTGGAGTTCGGCAGGATAGTGCCCAACTTGTGTTGCCCAGTATGCGACATCTGGCTCTGATGGCCAGGCACAATGTTGCCAAAGCCCACGCATACGAACCCAGGCACCACGGTGATGGTTGCATGCATAGCTCGACGTAGCTGGCGAGTGCCAGCATGGCCAGAATACTCAGTGGCCGGCCTGGCGGGTCGGGGCGTCTGTGCTTGCCGGGAGTCACGTAGTATCCAGGGCCTTCGTTTGTGGACGAAGCAATGACGCGGTCGAAGGTGGGACAGACTGTGGCGTTCCGCCGTGATGGAGGTACGGGAGCAGAGCCTGACGAGCAGTGCGATCCACTTTCTTCATCAGTAAGATCAGTTAGCGTTTGCGAATCGTCCCGCGTTTTTTTGCCGAGCTCCTCGTCGGAGCAGTTGGGGTTAGTTTCCATGGTAAGCTCCTGAAGGCCGGTGCTCAATACTTGATCAACCGTGAATGGGAGTTAAGCGGGGCATTGTGTGCCGCAAGGTGCTCGACCATGCGGCGTTGTTCCAGCACCATCAGCAGCCAAAGGACGAAGGAAATCAGGGCAAAGAACAGTTCGAAAAACTCCAGGTACGAGTAAACACTTGATGCAAATGACACCAGAAACGAAATGGCCATGAAGAGTGCTGCAGCCCACGCTAGGTGAGTGTTTGCACGCATGCCCGGGATTTCCTCGGAGTCCGCTACCGCATTCAGACCTTTGGTGATTCCAACATATGATCTGAATACCCAGTAGCAGTTGAAGAAAGGAATAAACAGAAAGCCAACAGCTTGATTGGGTTGGAGCATTGCAAAATGTGATGGAAGAATACGCCAAAGAGCGTAGTGAAACGCCGCCCAAGTTGCGATTGCTCCGATCCATATCGCGAGCCACACCACAAGGACTACTGTGACTACTGTGTTCGGATTGACGCCCAGGAACAGGAAGTTGAGTACGCTAAACGCGACAGCAAACACGATTGCCGCTGTCAGGATTTCAAAGGAGAGGCTGTAATCGGTTACCAGGGCTTCGTTGGCGACGAAACGAGGAGGTTGGGGAGCTGATGCCGTTTGTGCTAACTCAGCGAATTCGTCGATGTCTCGTAGTCTGTGCCATGTAGTGCTCCCCTCGGGGCAGGCCATTATATCCGGCGAGAGCTGGCCCGATTTCAGCCACCCAGAGATGTCCTGCATGGGGAAAGGGCCTTCAGTGTTCTTCCCTGCAGAAAGCCACCATTGGATGGCTGCTGCTTCTTGCTGGTCTTGATTCATTGATTGGTGATCTCCTGTTCTGGGGAGTGGTCAGCGTTGTGTTGTTTCACCGGCTAGAGGTGGATGGGGCTGTTGCGTGGTTGGGCCTTCCACTGAATCGTCATTGGGAGCGGGGCGTGTGTCTTTGCACTTGGGAGACTGTTCTAGTGGATGCCCGGGTATCGGGCACGGTTTGGTCACCCAGGGGCATGGGGGAGCCTTAGCCGAGTTGTTGTTTTGGGGACGAGGTGCACCGCTACGGGGTGGAGGAGGCGGGTTTGAGGAGGTTCGTTTTGTAGGTATTGTCAATGTGTTACTGGGGTATCGGGGAACTGGGCGTTTGGCAGGTTTCCAGTCAGCCGCAGTAAGGCTTCTTGGGGGACCAGGAGGTCCCTGCCTAGGAATTGTCGCATCAGGAGTTCTTGTTCCGAGCTTTTTTATCAGCTCTGCCACAAGAAGGATCAACAGTATTGCTAACACCAGGTAGTAGCTCAGAAACTCCCAATCGAGGGGTAAGTGGCTCCCCAAGTACCGCACCCCTCCCCAAGTGAAAATGACCAGCACTACTCTGCCGAATTGCAGCAGGGCTGGTGGCCAAGAGGACTTGTCCGGCTCCGGTCTCATGGTAGAGCTCCTTCGAAGGTGAGGGCCAAAGGGGCAGCTATCGCAGGTAATCGGAGCTCTTCTGATATGCCCGCCGCTGGCGATCCAGCCGCTGCTCCGGTTGCCCAATATGCTAGTTATACTCTGTCGATAAATACAATTCAACGATTGATCATGGCGGCATGGCAGCCAAGGATCCCATGTTGCTACAGGTGGGTGAGTATCTGCGGGGAATCCGTGAAGAACGCGGATGGTCGCAGGAGGAGTTGGCCTTTGAATGTGGGTTGCACCGGACCTACATTGGTGCCGTAGAGCGAGGGGAATACAACATAACTCTCCTCACCCTTCGCAGAATTACCGATACTCTGGGTATCAGCCTGATCGATGCCATTCAGAGCATATCTACCCGTAGATCCCGGAAACGCTAGAGAGTTTCACTGATAGTTGTTTCACAATGAGACAACTGCGAAGCAGCTTTGCATGTCAAACTGGATATGCTTCCGGGGAGGGGTTCCTTTGCAGTAGCTGGTGAATTCACTAACGAGTAACGCTGCGGCCATGTCGGAACCTGCTACTACCCGGGCACGACAATCAGACTCTACCTCCTTGTGATCGATGGATAAAGCCTGCCGAAAACTCATGTGAATAAAAGTATCGGTCAGCCAGCATTGAGCTAGGAAGACGCCGCCTTGGTAGATGTCCTTAAGCGAGTCTGCCCATTCCATCTTCATGCCGGGACAGAGGAAGATAGCTGTACTCTCCCGCACACGGCCTATTGAACTATCCTCTTGGGTGTGGATTTCCAGCCCGGGGTTGAGTTGATGACAGGCCTGAGCAACGGCTTGCACTCTTGGCCTGCCTATATCCTCGTACGAGTAGCCCTCTGCCAGCTGCGTCTCTGCCTGAATCTTTCCGGCGTCGACCAGGTGAAGTTGTGGAACACCAAGGGCTGTAAGGCCCAGAGCAACTTGCCGTCCCACTCGGCCCAGGCCAAGTACCGTTACCTGGTATGTGCACATACCAGACTGCGAGAGACCAGAGTCGCCTTCGTTTGATGGGTGATTGTCCATGTCCTTGTTTCCTCCACCAATACCGATGTAAGTCCAAGCGTAGCGTCAAACCCCCAGAATCTACCGAGGAGAAACGGCGTTCAGCAGCTACACTTAGATAGAGCTTGCTCTAGGCGATCAGCTTGGTTGGTTGCCCAGTCGTTGGCTGCAGATTGGGCAGAGCATCGCCAGTGGAATGAATTCGCTGGGGGTCGAGGTAGAGCCAACTGTATAGATTGGCCGGTGCCTTTCTTCCCACCTGACGGCGGGATGTCTCCTTCGTGAGGTTGGGATCTGAGCAATAGAGGTGACGCACATCTTCGGCGGTAATCTGGGAACTAGTCAATATCATGGTGATTCTCCGAATGCCCAGGTTGTGGGCTGGGTTAATGGTTTTGAGTTATGGCGTTGTAAGTCCAAGCGTAGTGCCAAACACCGCGAATCTACCGGAGGAAAACGGCGTCCAGACACTACACTTGGATAGAGCTTGCTCTAACAGTTCGCGGTGTGCGGAAAGAGGGTGCTACCTTCAGAGACTACTTCACTGCTCATCTGCAGAGGAAGAGACTATGCCATCCTGCAATGCGGCGGATCTGCGGCTTTCAGGGGCAAGGGTGTCATCTGTCTTGCCGCTGGTAAGTAGATAGCGATCCGTGAGATCGACGATCTCCATGGTATCGGGTGGATGTTTGAGAGATGAATTCCAAATGAGATAGGCGACGATAAGCGGTACACAGACTCCAACAACCGTACCTAATAAACGCCATCTTTCTGACCAAATAACTGCCGAATGCCAATCGTTGCGGGCATCACGGGCCATGGCCAGTGCCTCGTGTGTGGTTCTGGCTAATTCCATACTTGGTTCGCTTGGCGTAAGCATGCTTGCAAGCAGCAATACGCCAACGAACCCCAGGAGTATCAGCCACAGCGGTGTACATGAGCTTGTAGAGGCCATCTATCGCTCCTCACGGGCTTTAAAGGGATGATGACCGGGAGCATCGTTCTGATGAAGATGCTGCAGGAGCCGCTGGAGAAGCTTCTCAAGGGCCACCCTGACGCGACGCTCTCGGGCAAGCAGAATGATGAGCAATGCCAAGGCAACCGACATTGCATAAAGGACGATCAGACCTGCTTGTCCGTTCCTGGCCAGCTGATCCTTTTCGATCTTCGACATAAGCTCGGCATTGGCATGATCACGTCGCTCGGCGGCAAGCTGTTCCAGAATCTCTCCTGATTGGATTTGCATACGGTTGAGCTGTTCAGCAAGTGGCGGATGCTCCGTATCGCAGCTCGGAAGTGTTGTGATTGCACATATACTGAGCACAGCTATTAACAACACACTGAACGGTGTAAAACGCTTACAGTTGATATTCCTTGCCATATTAGCCCTCCCATGCTCTGCAGGCGTTTGAGTAGGCACAGGAGCCACAATGAAAGGGACTGTGGGCAGGATAGAAGCATCTGCTTTCAATGGCCTGCCACACCCGCTGCACAATTGCCTTCATTCGGGCTGAAGGCTTGGCGTAGTTATCTACTCGATGGATTTCCACTGCCGGGTTCTTGGTCTTGGTCAGTACAATCCATTGGAGACGGATGGGCTTATCCAGAGCGATGGCCAGAGACTTGACCAGATCGGCGTATAGGGCGAGTTGCGGTACAGACTCTTCGACCTTGGCCGGAGACCATCTAGACCTACTTGTTTTGAAATCAGTGACGTCAATGCTCTCTTCGCCCACAAGTAGCAGGTCTATCCTTCCCAGTAGGTGGGGGCAGTGTTGCACGATGCGGCTTTTGAACTCCTCTTCAATGGCCAAGATGCTGTCAGGGGGATGTGCTACTGCACTCTTACTGAAAGCCAGCAGCATCTTCTCCGCGAGTTGCAGCAGACTCTCTTCTGACTCGCTTTTTGCATAGCGTATCGATCCTTGCTGGTTCTCACTCCAAGCCTCTCGGTAGACGGCAAGTAGATCCTCAACTGTCGCTGTTGGAGAGTGCTCAAGTAGTAGGCGATAGTGATGTTCCAAAGCAGAGTGAATGGCCGATCCGAAGAGTAGACTGGAGGGAATGAACTCCGAAGTCAGCCCCAGACAGTAGCGGAAGTAGAATTGCAGAGGGCATCTCAAGTAACAGGAGATCGACGAATACGAAAGGTAGTCTCTCCCTATGAGTCTTTGAGCAATCTCTGCCGTAGGTGTTGCTGTTGCAGGCTGCCGTGTTTGTGCCGGTCTGGAGCCTGGGCTTCTGTTGTGTACCGTTGTGATCATCGGTGTCTCCCATTTCCGTTGTTACCGTAGCCGGCGGACGAGGACGAATTAAGGTCGTCGATAAGGGAACTGGCCTGTTGCAGCGTCAGATCTTCCACTGTGGCCACTCCAAAGCGATCACCAGCTACGTTGGCAGGATTAAGGCTCTGCCGCTTGCAGATGGCATTAATGGCCCTCACTTGGGAATTGGTGGCCCTCCTATCAGTGGCTCTACCGTTGCCGCGGCCGTTTGTGGGAGAAGGGTGTATATCAAGCTCAGCGTTTACCGACTCCTTGGCCAGGGCAAACAACTCCTGGATTCGCTGAGTAAGGGCATTGGGGTTGCCAATAAGGTTTGATTCGACCTCCAACTCGACGTTGACAGAGGCACCACGGGACCCGTAATCAGGCTCGCCCACCTTACGGCTGAAACCGGCATTGAGTCTGATCATTGTTTCTCCTTTCTCTGTGGGAATGGGCAGGGCTATTTATTCAAAGGGGTATATGCGGCATGGGGGTGCTGAAAGGACTCAGAGGATTGACAGAGGTTCTCCCGCCGGGTTCTGTTACTGCCGTCAGGAATTCCCATTCGGCTGTCTGCAGTAACAGCAGAAACCCTCTCTGTTTGCTGCGTTGGTTTTCAAAGCCATGTAGTACTTCTGCATCTACATGCTCCAAACGAGCTGTCCAAGCAGGCGCCCGCAATACTCTGCGACTACCGGTCTCGTCTGTGGCTATAGAGGCCTTCTGGTGCGTCCCGATGAGGACACTGTACGCTCCTGTAGGTTGCTTGATGGATACAAGAGTGATCCCCGCCATAAATAGCTGGCGGACAGCTTCCAGCTTCTCCCTACTCCAGCCCTGATAGAATATCTGCACGTATGGAGTAGGCTGTTCATGCTCAATAACCAACTCGCCCAGGCCAAAAGCAAAGTCTTCCGCGGTGGACTCATAAAGATCCAGTAGAGTTCGGCTCATTGTGATTATCTCCAGAGTAAATGCAGAGTGACGGACAGGTGCGGCGGGAAGTGGTTAAAAGGTCGCTTGGTTCCAACGGCATCATTATTGATGCCAATGGAACCCAGTCACCCGCTGCTGCTACGACTTCGCACAGGTGGATTTAGAATGGGAACAGGAAGGAGAAGGGGAAGGGGAAGAAGTGGAATTCACCGGTAAGGAACCGGGTGCCAGACTCTACTTGAATAGGCGTCTGCTCCGGCCGGTGAGTAGGAGTGGAGTGGGGGGGGGGGGGGGGGGGATGGCGGGGGCGGGAAGTGGTTAAAAGGTTCCTTGGCTCCAACGGCATCATTATTGATGCCAATGGAACCCAGTTACCTGCTGTTGTTATGACTTCGCACAGGTGAATTTAGAATGGGAACTGGAAGGGGAATTCACCTGCGGGAACTCTCTTTTTGCACACTCTCTTCGAAGTGTACACGTTCCCATTCCAGGGCCTCTTGCCGAGTAGGTGCCTGGAATAAAACCTCACCAAATGGACGACGGAGGGTCTTCTGCAGGAGCCATCGAAGCGTACTACGCGGAATAGCGGCTTGAACATACCACCTTTGCCTTTTATTGCAGAATTCAACGTGTGAAGCTCTGGTGATGGTTACGGGGCCCAAAAGGGACCAATCAATCTCATCATTCCAAAGGCTTCTTACTCTGCCATCTTCAGTTATGGTTATACGCACGATGATCCTCTCTCCCTCTCTGTATGCGGTGATCTTTGACGAATTCGGGCTTCCGGTTTATACCGCTCGTCGATTACGCGACCAGCCAGGGCAGAGGTGATCTCCTTGGTCACTTTGAGACAAGATGCGTCACTGAACTCTATTGCGTCAACGGAGCAACTACCGTCGACGTGGATTAGCACTTTTACCTGTTTCCCACGAATCATTATTCGAATCTCCCTTTTACAGACGGTTGTGTGTAGTTGATGGATGGTGGCGGCAGAGGGAGTATCAGCGGTATCCGTGAACCACTACCTCCATCTCTCCTGACGGGAGTCTCTGCCGACTTACATCCCGGCCTAATCCCCGCTGCTGTCGAGCGATGACCTGAAAGGCGTACTCCTGCTTGATCTTATTCTGCATCACTTGGTTGAACCGGGCAGATTCCTTTCGGGATGCGTACTGGCCGACTCCACTATCGAATTCACTTATCCAGGCTGTATAGCTGCCGTCAGATTGTCTTTCCCAGCCTACGTCGTTGGCCCCTACACCAACGTGCTGCCTTCTGATCACGATATGGGCCATCTGCGGGCGTTTGTCGCCCTGATAGCCATACAAGGGCACAGCCTGCTCATGTAGCTCAATCTGCAATTTATCGAATCCACAATCGAGCAGGGCGGCTACCAGAGCCTGTGCGTCACGGAATGTGGTTTCGCATTCCACAAAGTGGGACATGGTTTTCTCCTGGAATAAGCTTCCTTTTGAATGGGGCGTCTGAGAGGGTATGCTTCCTCCCTCTCAGACGCCGATGATGCTTCGTTGCTGTGCATGGATGCTGTCAGACTGCTAGGGCTGAACTGGCGCACTTACATAACTTGCTCAGTAGCTCTAGCAGGGAGAGGGGGACAGTGGCGCTCATGGGCCTAATCCAGCACTATTCGCCTCTTTAATCGCCCGGTGAGTGAACTGACGTTGTCGGGATCGAGGATGTGATTCTTCAGTGCTTGGCATGCCCGGGATAGCTTCTCAGCGGTATTGGGCTGTTGCGTCAGATCCTGACCACTTAGACCCGCAATCTGCTGCTTCAGTCCTGCCAGTTTGCCCGCAGCATCCGTATCGCCGAAGACATTCATACCATTAAACCTGTCTATTCGATCACGGATGGAACTCAGCGTCTTACCGTGAATGTTACCTTTCTGGCATATCACCTGATCGCAGAAATCGGCAACCTCTCGGCGAAATCCCAGAACATACTGCTGAACGAATTCCTGGCACTCTCTTTGCAGATTATCCTGCATGAGCTTGCTTTGCTCGTCACGGGCACGCCGCTCCTCAAGCTCCAATTCGATGTCTTCAACCGGAGTAAGCTCGGGGGCACCGGAGACCTTGAATGCATGCCAATTCAGGCTGAATCTTCCCGAGAGAGCTACTACGGAGGGGTAGCAGTCGGTAGGGAGTTCAGGATGCTCTTTCCGCCAGTGCATGCGGAGTAGTGGATAATCGTTGAGGAACTGCTGCACTGTCTCGTCGAATTCAGCCTTCAAGGCCTCCAACTCGGCAATTACCGTTTGCACTTGACCCCATGGTACGAAGTGGGCGTTGGCTGCCGCAAATGGGCGTGAGTGTTTCTCCAGCGCATGCCGGGCCCGTTTTTCCAGCTGCTGGAACCGTTTACGCGTCACATCGGGGTCAAGAAGGTCCTTCGTGCCGAAACTCGCAATGGCCTTGGCCAGAATCCGATCATCCGTGAGATTAAGGTCATCAGCGTCATTGCTCCCTCTGCAACTCCAATAGCGGCATTTGATCACGAATAGCATGCCAAGCTTATAGAGGTTGATGGGCTCACTGGCCTCTACCGGCTCACAATCATCCTTGTGGGATACATCTGGGGCAGTCAAGAGGGTCATGCGATTCTCCTTGTTTTTGGGCGAGGGAAAGGGGTTGGATGTCGGGGGATATCCGAATTAAGCGATTTGCCACTGTTTGTACTTCAACAATGCCGGAAATTTGCGCTTACCGGGTGGTTCTAGTAAAATGGGAATATGTTAATCGTCGTCGCAAAACCGACGCATGATTAGCCGGGCACAAGGGTGCCCGAACTCCTGTTAACGCCTCTGGAAAGGTGGCAGCGACTATCCGGACAATGACGATTGGCAGGGGAGAATGTTAAACGGTGGTTGCTGCCAAGGAGTTTATTCGATGAAGAATAGACGAATTGATTTTAATGGGCGTGTTTACTTGCCGCCGGGTTACTATTCTGTGCGCGTGCATAGTTATAGCATGATTGTTTCGAAGCAACGGAATCAGGGTATTAGCACGACAACGCGGGTTACGTTTCGGGTGGAATACAGCGTTTGCAGTTTTTAACTGTAATTCCCAATGCATGTAATTCACGCAATCTTCTTCGTTGATGTGATTGACGGGCTTTGGCGTTTCGCTGCTGGGTAATGCTGATGTGTTCAGCAACCTTAGTAAACAGTGTTCGTCGAGCTTTGCGAGTCATTCGTCTCGCTTGAACGGACGCCTCTGTCGCTCGCCGAAGTTGGCGGAGTGTCAGGCTTTTTTCCCCCGTTCGTCTCAGCGTTTTGTTCCAGCTTTAGTTTAGTTCTTGCAAGGAAGAGATGGCTGATCACCGTGAGTATGAAATGCCGCTGGATTGCCTGAAATCGCCTTACCTCGAATTGATCTAACCCGAGCAAACTCTTTTCGTCCTGGAAGCATCGCTCGATGTGCCAACGCGAGAACGCTACGTGCAAAATTCGTGTCAACGGCGTTGTCGCCGAGGCGTTGGAAACGAAGTACTTGATTTCACCAGTTACCGGGTGCTCAGCATAGACCAACCATGCCGGTGCAGATGGTAACGTGAAGCTGCGACCTGCATCTTCCGGACAGACGTTCAATCGAAATCGCGCCGCTTTGGCTCGCCAGATGATCGGTCCTTTGTGACCGTTCTTGATGTGGTAGTCTTGCCAATCCTGATCGCGTATGGCATAGGAATACGTACACAACCGATCTACGCGATGGGGCTTGCTCGACTGAGCTGCCAACCGGGGATAACGCTTGGGACGACCGTTTGCGCGAGCGTGATGGTTCTTCTGTAATACCTTGGGTTCGACGAGCCAGCCGGTAAACGACTTCGGCACCTCAGCCACGTAGGTCTGACCCATCTTGTGTAATGTTTCCAGGAATCTGGCATTGCAGCCGTAACCTTCATCGAAAGTCAGCCACTTAAAGCGAATGCCGTTGCCCTGGCATCGCTCGAGCATATCCAAGGCAATCTTCCACTTCGGTTGGTGGGTAAGATCGTCGGGAACATGAGCTTCGCGACAGCGCTTACGGTCGTCGGCCCATGATTCCGGAAGGAATATGCGATGATCGAGCGTGCAACGGAACCGGCCACGCAGGTCGGCATATCCAAGGCCCACGGACACCACGCAATTGTCGATCTTTCCGGTAGCACCACAGTATTGACGGCGTACACCTGCGGTCTTGTCTCCGCGTTTCGGGAAACTTGTCTCGTCGATCAAGCCAATCGCATCATCGCAATGGTGCGATTCGGCAACCAGCTCCTGTAATCGATCAAGAGCACGTTCGTGATTCCAGGTGTGCGTAGCGAGAAAATCCTGCAATGTCCTGGCCGGTACCCCAAGGGCATCGGCCATCGGCTCCACGCTTTTCCGCTCAATGCCCGAAAGTTGGCTACGCACGTACCGCCGCAAATGCTCACGACCTTCGCTACGGGCGAAGCAATCACGAAACAGACCCAGGAACCGATCCAACTCCCCCGCCAATCGACCAATGATACGAACATCCATGTTCATGCCCTCCAGCTTTACCAGCGCTGGAGCACTTATCGGATAAACAGTATCACTTCCTTGAGCCTAACCCGCGTTGTCGTGTTAGGTTCCTGCTGGAAAGCGAAGATGGAAGACTTGCGGCTGCAGCCTTCTGGTTTACTTCCAAAGGGAACTCAAGGCTCCTGTCCTTCCTCTACGCCTGCGGATTGTCCCCGTCCCTTATCCTTAGGTACGACGTGGATGACGATACGTCGCACGATCTCCTGCTCGGGCGATACGTATACGTTGAGGTTGAGGAGGCTAACAACGGCTACCGCAATGCAGTGAGATGGGAGCCTGTATTCCGCGACAGCGTCAATTCGCCCCCGTACGGTGGCAGGGCAGCGTAGAAAGGAGGAACCTTCCCTTGAAACCACGCCTAAAGGAGGAGATATTTCGGTGGTCGAGTAATCTCCGTTTGCTCGCCATCATTCCGTTTTTCATATGGGTCATCCGGCATGCGCTAATCACTTCTGCCGGATGACCTCAAATCACGCCTATCGATTGAAGTCGGACAGGGAGGCTACTGTTCTGCTAGAGCAAGCTCTATTCAAGTGTGGCGTCCGAGGCCCGGTTTTCACCGAGAGATTGTCGGCACTTGAGGCTACGTTTGGTTTATTAATGCTATAAATGGGCACTCCTGGTGTGCCCCGCTAGCCACTCAGCCATTGCCACTACTCGCTCGGGATCGGTCTTGGTCAACGGTTTCGTCTCTAAAACTGCCTCCAATAAATAGTCGGTAGTTAGCTCTTGCCCGCAGCAGAAGGCTAGTTTCAGACCCGTAGCTACCACCTCCTTAATGTCTGCACCTGTGTATCCCTCCGTAGCATCCACCACGTTCGCCACATCAAACAACTGCGGATCACGGCCCTTGAGTTTCAGATGGATTGTGAGAATCTCCGCCCGCTCCTGTGCTGTTGGAAGACCAATACCGAAAATCTCATCGATTCGACCTTTGCGAGTGAACTCCGGCGGTAGTCTGGAGACGTCATTCGCTGTCATGATGATATATACCGGGCAGGTTCGTTCACTCATCCATTTCAGAACCGTACCGAAGGCTCTCAGGCTGGCACCGGAATCACCCTCACTACCCACGCCACCAAAGCCCTTTTCAACTTCATCCATTTGCAGAACACAGGGGGCCATTGATTGGACCTGCTGCAACGCGGTTCTCACGTTGGCCTCGGTTTCACCCACCCATTTGCTCATCATGCTGCCGACATCAAACTGCACGAGGGGAATACCCAGTTCGCTTGCGGCACACAATGAAATCTGAGTCTTGCCGCATCCGGAAATACCCGCGAGCATTATGCCGCGAGGAGGATCAATACCGAATGACCGTGCCTCCTGGGCGAAGCAGATCTTGTCTCGGGCAATGTGCTGCTTAATGCAGCTGTTGCCACCAATAAGGTTCAGACCTCCATCAGGGGGCTCTTGGTAGCGTAAGAGGCCACCGCGTCGCAGGATGCCTGCCTTCTCGCGAAGAATAAGGGCCGCGGCCCCTTCATCGAGTGTCTTGTACCTGCGGAGAGCGAGTGCTGTTCTGTCTTCCACCTGCTGCTGTGTCATCCCCTGGCATGCGCCGATGATTGCCGGGAGAGCCGATTCATTGACATCATGGCCCTCCATGACGAATCGAACGCTCGATTCAATAGCTGCGGCATCAGGCAAAGGAAAATCGATTGTGGTTAGGTCATTTGCCAAGGATGTTGGTACGGTGAACTCTGGGCCCAGGAAGATGATGGTGCGGCCGCTATTGGCCAGGGTGTCACGGATTTCGCGAAGCCAGGCAACAACTACATCGGCGTAGGAGTAGGTTTTGTGTTGCAGGTAAAAGCCGAAGTCCTTGAGAACGAAGATAGAGTTTTCAGGAAGATCGAGTGTCTCCTGAGGTGCTTTCTGGGCATCAGGCTGTCCAAATTGGACACCCGAAACCAAAGAAGGAGTGTTGCCGTCAATATCTCGCCAGCCGGTGGCTTGCGACCAGGAGAATACCAGCCTGCCGTCTTCAGGCATGGATGATGCAATCTGGTTGAGCTCTGACAGGAAGCGAGCAGTTTCAGTGGTGGGGATGTGCAGGTAGGCGTGGGCGGATAGTATGTAATCGGTAATGGATTGACGAAAGGCTTCTGCGTTCATAGAAGATCTCCACGGGATTGGCTTGGGGGCAAAGGCAGGCTTGAAACGGCAGGTAAGTGGCTGCCGTTGATAGTTACAGATGCGATTGAGAGGGGGACAGAGGTACTCTGTGGGTTAAATGCCACTCATACTATAGTACCACAGAAATGGTGGGAATTAAGTGGGTTTCCGAAGGGATCGCCGAACCGGCTTTTGGTGACGCTGAGCAGAATGGAAAGTCTGCATACTCATTTGTACATGGTAGGGGGCAGAGCGGCTTGAGCTAATACGGAAAGTGTTATCGGTAACAGTTCGTGGGAGTCATAACCCACGAAGGATCGTGGGGAGGATTAGCCGGAAGAAGTAACTCCAGGAAAAACGGTATATACCGTTTTCTCGCTCTTCATACCGCGATAATCGCCCAAAAAAGAGGGCAAATGATAATGATTGCGAAAGCAATCCAAATGCTGTAACGTACTGCTATCACATTGGTTTCTGAGCTTTCGGCGGCGTTGCTGGTCCCGATCACACCCGTGAGGTCGTAGGTTCGAGTCCTATATCGCCCATTTCCAAGGGTTCCGTGTTTTCGCACGGAGTCTTTTCTTTTTGCAACTCTTTGCGCGTGGCGAGTTTACGGTGTTCGGTTTTTCTCCCATGCGTGGGGGCGCTTGGCGAAACAGCTGCCTGCGGCATCGCATTCTGCATCGCGTCGGGGTTGCCCACTGCCCGCTGGAAGTGTTCGTCGGTTACTTGCAGGTAGTGCTTGGCCGCTACGATCTGACTGTTTCCGATCCAGGCACACACCACGTGCAAAGGGTAGATCTCTGCCAGTTCCGTCTCTCGCGTTGAGCGAAGATTCTGAAACAGCTTCGGCCAGGGCCGCAGGCCGGCACGCTTGATGATGCGCATCATCTGCGTGCGCAGATTGCGCGAGCCATCTTGGCCCAGAGTGATTACATGCACGGCGGAGGGTTTGGCCTGCTCGAAGAGCTGCAGCAGGTCAGGAAGCAACTCGGGGAAGATGGGGATCTGTCGCGATTCGCCGCCGGGATGATGCTCGGTCTTGGGACTGCGAACGGTGATGCGGTTACGCTCCCAATCCACGTCACTCCAGCGCAAGGCAAGATGCTCCGAAGGACAGCGCAAACCTCCATACCGGCTCAGTGCGAACAGCATGCGCCACTGGGCATTGGGGCAGGCATCAAGAACCGCCTGGGCCTCATCACGACTAATGAAGTACATACGCTGGGTGTTGGCCTGGATCATGCACTTGAGGTCGGCAAAGGGATTACTACTGATCAACTCTTTGCGCAAGGCAGCGTTGAAGAACTGCTTGGCAATACCAGAGCGACGTCGAACGGTGTTGCTGGCCAATCCCTGCTTCACCAGACTCAACCGCCAATCGTCGGCATCGCCCGGGGTAATCTCGCGCAAAAGTTTACTACCACCGAAGAACTCCAGCAGGTTTCTGCGGGTGTGCCCGTAGGTGACACGGGTGCTAGGTTTGGTATCGCTACGGTTTTCAATGTATCCGTCAAGGAACTGCTGCAGACGTGCAGCTCTGTATTTTGCCACCAGTCCAACGGCAACCAGCTTGTCGGTCATCAGGTCACTGAGACCCGCCACCCATAGGGCAGTCTCGTTGTCCAGGGCATGACCGGTTATGGATGAGGCAAGGAGGTTTTCGATGCGGATCTTTACTGCCTCTGCTGTACGTTGATTGACTTTGCCCAGACGGATGGTTTTACGGCGACCGCTGGAGTCGCTGAACTGAATCATTCGTCTACCGTTGGCTTGCCGTGTAATGCTGGCCATATGTACCTCCAACTATTGAAGCAGCAGACCGAATAACTGCGCATATAGCTTCTTCGGGTACTAGGTAGCCTCTGATGGCCCTTGGCCCTTGGAGACAGCAGGGCTCCAGACGCTACACTTCCCCCAGAGCTTGCTCCAGCCACAGTCAGCCTCGTTTTTGATCAAGAATCAAGTCAGTTAGGTGAAGCTTCTGTAGTGATTTCGTGTAATTGCGGCAGGGATTTCTGTTGATTAATCCAGCGGATCAGGTCATGCGGATCGTAGCGTACTGCTCGGCCTATGCGTATACAGGGTAAGTCCCCATGCTGGGTCAGTGTCCACAGCGTTCGTGGTTGAGATGGCCAAGGCGATAGCAGCGTCGGTAGGTTTTAGCAGAAGACGAACGGAAGATTCACTGACCATTGTTGCGCTCCTTATTCTCGGCGTAGTTTCGTGAAACGTTGACACATGCTGTCCACGGCATGGTGCATATCCAGACGCAGATCATCCACTTCATGAGGGCTGAATCATGTCAAGGTTTGTTCGATCGATTTACGTGGGTGTTATGCCTACAATAAGCTACTACCAGGGCGATTCCAAAAGAAAACTTCAGAAATATCATGTCGTGGGATTCCCTGGTTCGCATCTTGTTCCGAAGCTCCGAAACGATCGCAAGATCCACCATCGATCCGGGACATGAATAGGGCCCGGCGCTAGCAAAAACAGGGGTTAGTGTTATTTTAGGGGAACATGGCCAGCGCTTATGAGAGACAATAGTTGCGATGTACCGGGACGTAATCCAGCTTCAGCTAGACTCGATCACCGCCTGGCTCTAGCAAAAACCCATGTTCGCCATATTTTAGGGGGACGCCCCGTATTGGGCGGACAGAAACCTCTTTGGGGGAACAGCGGCCAATCACTAGCCTTGGCCGGTAAGGAGCATGTGGAGTGAATATCTAGAACTGCTCTCCGGCAAAGGAATCGCTAGGCGGTGGAGGTAGCCATGCATGAACATCGAGCCATCGCGCAAGCGTACCAAGCCGCGTTCCGGGTGGGTGCTGCTATGACGAGCACAGAGAAAAACGCAAGAACGTCGTGCGCAGCAATCTCACTCAGCCTCAAAAAGGCGGCAGAACCGGCTTATTCCTCACGGCATTCCGCGGCGACTGGATGCTTTCTGCGGTTATCTTTTTGTCGCGAAGTCTTTGGGGGCAAGGGGTTATGGATATTAATAATAAAAAAACTCTCTCTCTCCTATATAGTCGTCCCTGAAAAAGTCACTATGCGGCGGCTTGTATTAACGTGGTTCTGACGGTTATCCAGCACGCGAAGGGGTCGCGGTTGATGCAAAGTGCGAAGCGTTGGACCAGGGACATCCATAGGGGTAGCGGGGTGTTCCAGCACCCCGCGATGCGCGCAAAAGAAAGCCACCGGAGCAGTTTCCGCAGATTTGCCGCGGCGGCTGCCAGCACGATGTTGATCGCGTCGCCTTCGAGGCCTTTCAGAAAGCAACGTCGCACGCGATGATCGCTTTTGAGGTGTCCGATTTTCGGCTCGATCGCGCTCCGACGTTTACGCCGACGTTTCTCGCTACGGGGAACGTTCCGCGATCCCTGTCCGGCAATGTGGACACGCGTCATCCCCTTGCACTTGTGACCACGATAGCCCTTATCCACGTACGCATCGGTGATCGGCGCGTTCGTGACACGCTCCACCGCTTGCAGCGTTTCCCGGAGTGTGTGCCCGTCGTACGGATTGTTCTCGAACAACTTCGCTCCCACGAACCAGTGGCTGCGGTTCGTCGTGGCGACCGCCACCTTCTGGCCGAACTCATAGCGCTGCCGCGCTTTGCCCTTGCTGATGCAACGCACATCGGGTTCGTGCCAACTGTACAGCTTGTTCGAGTCCTGGGGCTGCTGCGTACGAAGACGTTCAGCCTTCGCCAAGGCTGCGATCAGATCTTCGTCCATCTGAGGTGCTTTGCGCCGGATGTCACGGATCAACCGGCCCACCCAAGTCCGCAGCTTGCGTAACTGCCCACGCATCTGCCGGTACTTTTGGGAATGTGCATATCGACTCGCTTTCACCGAAGTACGCTTGCCAACACGCACATACGACTGCCGCAATACGATGCCGCGATCCAGCGCAACTTCGCCCAGCTTGCGGATCGCCGTGTAAAGCAGCTTCGCATCTGTGGGATGCGTGATGTTCTTTTCCTGAACCGTCGTGTCCACGTTGACCTGCCCAAGATCCTGCTTGGGTAGTTGTTTGCTGCGGACCGCTAGGTCGACCGTCTCTTTGAGTAGCAGTTCGAGACGGTCCGCGCCCACGCGTTTGCGCCAGCGGCTCATACTGCTCGGGTCGATGGGCGCTTCGTGCTGCATGTGCGTGAATCCACAGAAATACTGCCAGTACGGATTCTCGATCCAGCGTTCAACGACGGATTCGTCCGACTCGTTGAACGTGTACTTGAGATAGTGCAAACCAACCATGAGACGCGTGGCTTTGGCCGGCGCACCCAGCTCTTCGCTGTAGAAGTCGGCGAAGGCGATGTCGAATCGCTCCCAGTCGATCGCATCCGCAAGTTGAAAGAGCGGGTGTTGCGGGTTGAGAATCTGGCGGAAGTGGGCCTGGAAGAGTGAAAACGCGTCGCGTGGCTGGGGTTTGGGCTTCATGGGCTCCGTCCGAGTTTGCAAGGTTTCTGCGGTCTGTCCGTGATTACCCTGCAAAGTCTACACCCAGCCGATTGCCCTTTCACCCCGAAATTACCGCGATTCCCGCGTTGTCTTTAACATATTCAGGGACGACTATATATGCTCCCAATGCGCCCGTGTGCGCGCGCGCGGGGGGTGGCTTATTTTCGGAGGTTTTCTTTTTTGGCAACCAAATGGAGGAGTTGTGCTGGATAGCTCTGCCTGCATTGACTGTCGCTTCTTCAAACCGGAAGGCATGGACACTCCATACGACCACGACCACGTCGAAGGCGAATGTCGTCGCCACGTCCCGATGCTCGGAGTGATGCTTACTGATCGCCACGGCGAAGAGTTTCGCCATTTCGGCGAGTGGCCGAGAGTGCTGGGCTGCGATTGGTGTGGAGATTACCAATCGCAACAGAAGCTCAATCGTGCCCATTGTGAATTCCATAATGATTGCTGCTGCTCGACTGCCAAAACGGCAGTTGGCAGTATCGACTGCATGGCGCCGCAAGCTGTCGCAGGCAACCGCGAGCAGCAGCGTTGTGCGTTTAGGTACTTCCCAATTGGGACTGCCAAAATGGCACGGGAAGCAGTCGAGTTATAGCACACAGTTTGTTGGAGACGCGCCGAAAACGCGGGGGTGGGGTTCGCAGGTTAAAAAGGTCCAGAAGGGGCGCACTTAAGGCTTTTGAACCTGTGGACCGCGGGCTGCTTGTGGGCGCTGTGAATACTGCCAGCCCCATAGACCGCCAAGACCGCCAACTATATGGAGATGGCGGTGTTGGCGGTCTATGCGTTTTCTGCACAAAAACGAGTATTCGGAAATGGCGATTGTTCCCGCCGCGAACACCCGCCAGATGAGGCCGCACCATGGCAGGCACTGGCGGCTCTCTGGCCGATGATGCTGATGGTCGCACGATGTCGGCGGCCGTTGCGGGCAGGCAGAAAATCTGCGAATCCGCCGGAATCATGCTTAACACGGGGCCGATTTCATGGCTTCATGTGTGTGACGAAAGGAGAAGCACCATGGAGCATGACGTAGAAAACACCACCAAGCGAGACTGGCATACTCTCAAGTCCGGCGACGTTGTCTGGTTCGCCAACGGCTGGTACGAGGTCTTCGACGCCTACGCCGTCGGTCGCGACATCGTCAAGGTAAAGCTGATCGTCGATGGCCACGTCGAGAGCTACAACGTCCAAACGCAATGCAAGGCCACCTGCCGAGCCTGAAGCGCAAAGAGATACAGACCATGGCGACGAGGCAAGCCATCCGTGGATTGCGCGCCCAGCGTTTCGAGGACATCGCCGGTATCAAGGCGCGCAAAACCATCCGCATCGCCAGCCCGCAGGGGCTTTGCCGCCAGGGCGATTCAAGGCCCGTGGTGCAACGATACCCGTACACACGCCTAAAAGTATAGCCGTCACAAAAAACGCCACACAAGCCAACAGGTCGCGTCTGATGGTAAGCCCATGACTTTGCTCAACCCAGCCGTCAGGCTCGGATCGTGTCGGGTGGTACCACGGAGGCGAACTGGCCGAGTACCTTCCGGCCCAGAGCCTTGCCCTTTACCGCCAGTCGTCGGCGCTCGTCATCGGTGAACCGAATCCGCTTGCCCTTGAGCTTGTCTTTGAGGATGCGATTCTCTTCCTGGTTATAGGCGATGACGTCCTGTTGATGGAGGTTTATCCATCTGGCGAGGGTGATCAGGAGCAACTGCCAGGGTTGAAGTACTTTCATGGGCCGATTGTACCCGAAGATTTGCCCCGTCGTAACTTCTTGCAGGTTCACGGGTTGGGCGCGTTTGGATATTCGGACACTACGCCGTCCACAGCACTGGAGGCCCCGTGTATCGCCCTAACAGCAACGCTCTGCACTACGGCAACCACCATTGAACAGACTACTTTGGCTCGGTGATGTCCTCCAACGAGCCTTCTTCGCTAGCGTGAGGTTTGCCCGATATGCGCATCGCGGGTTGTTCGGGGGTAAGTTCGAAGCATACGACGTCCACTACCGCAGTGTTGTTGTCGGCACCACTGATCATCTCAAAGCTCGTATCAACGATACCTCCCCCGTCTGCGATGCTCGGCTGTGTTTCACCAAGCTTGGTGCCAAGAACGCTTACGGACACCGTAGCGTCGCTCGGTGTGTTCGAAGGACAGAAATCCGTGTCGCAAACCACAATAGCGCGAAACACAATCTCAATCGTATCGCCAGGAAGATACCCTTGTCCTCCCGGCTCCGGTGTGACAGTCGCCCCCAGTAGGCCACCAAGGCGAGCGGTGCCCGCCTGTTCATTGACGATTTCCAAGAAGGAATTACCGGCGGCAAACGGAGGTGGCGTGCAGCTTGTCCAGAAGAAGTCCGGGTTAAGGCAATTGTCTCCGCTAACGCAATCGCAGACAGGGGGTGAATTCGCGTTAGTCAGAGTGACGGGAAAATCAACCAGTCCGCGACGAGGGCTGGTGAGGTACACGCTCAGGAAGTCGCATTCAACTTCCAGAGACAGATGCTCGGCTTGCGTGCCGACTGTGTGCGTAAGGTTCTCGACATCAACAAGGAGGGTATCAGCTCCGCTGTTCTCTATGGTAATGCGAAACTCAATTTCCGTACTAGGGAGAACCTCTACCTCTGTCTGAAATTCAGAATTCGACTCACCATGTAGTTCGCGGCATGACTGACTAACATTGAGCTCACCGAAGGATGACGCAGCGGCGACGACTGCCACTTCCTCGTCAGCTAAGTCGCCGCTGCTTCCGGCCTGCAGCCGGGCAACCAAGCGAGCAAGAGCGGTGCGATTGACGCGAGCCTCGTCGCTGTCAGGTGCCGCTGGTGGTCCGAAGGCGCCAGAAGTTTCCGGTTGCTTGATGATCAGTTCGATGTTGTTTCGATCTGCCGCTCCTGTTGCCAATGCGTCGGCGCATTGTGATACCTCGGCATCGATACAGGCATTGGTCGGGTTGAAGGCACCATCGGCGGTGGGGAAAGCAATGGTTTTGAGTGAATCGGGAGTAACGACCGTATGCAGTGCTACGTCGCCGGATTGAGAAATATCCAGGCGGACTGTCGCTTGAGCGGAAGTGTCAATGCTGTTTGTCGACCGATCTTTATGGTTGAAGACGCTGAGATCTGCGCCAGCCAGGAGATCCACGGCATAGTACTTATTCCGAGCTTCATCAACCATGCTTGCGGCTGCACAGGCACACCCGTTGTCGTCTGCATCATAGGGTCCTGGGGCCCCGTCATAATCTGCCTGATCCGCGATGTCCCAGGCAATGTAGATAAAACTATCATCTACACCGTCCATGGCATTGCTGTCGGGCACGAACCACAGCAGGCTGCAGGCGATGTTGAACCCGTTAGGATCGGGACTGCCCATGAACTCTCTCGGTTCTTCGCTGGACCCATCAGGGCCTGGCATCATCATCCTGCAGTCGGGCACTGCGTCAATCATGGCAACAGCCTGGGTATTGGCGAACAACTCTGCCGGCAAGGGCGTACTGAACAGGGCCACGTACTCACATGTGGAATCACCAAGGCCGTCAGCAAGTACGCCATCGAGAACCACTCCAAGCTCGCACATGTGTGCCTCCACCGGATCAGGCAGTAGATCGCAATCGCCAGCGTTCATGGCAACGAGCGATTCTTGCCAAGCGCATCCCTGTAGAGCTACGGGGCAGGAATCCTTGTCTCCGCACGGATCTGAATCCTCTTGAGTATTGGTCAGCGATGTGACCGCTGCGTCTTCCGGCTGGAGGTCAAAGGAAGAGTCGCTGTTGACGCAGGCAAACACATTGGCAAGCATCTGAGAAGACAAATGGCTATCCACGCGCTTCAGGACGAACTCGACATCGTTCCCCGTGGCTTGAAGCTGCAGGTAGTCGTCGAGGTTGCTTTCGCCCGGATTATTGGTCAATCCCGGCGGGGGAAAAGTCTGCACGGTTTCGCCTTCACTGTCGGTAGATAGAAAATCCGTGTTGTAATCGTCGATAAACAGAGTAATCATTCCCTCTCCGTAGGCCCCGTCCATTCGTAGGCGAAGAGTCAATCCATTAGACTGATATGCACACAGATTGCCCACAGTGGCATTGAAGTCTTGCGGGTCCACATCAAAGCAGACGGTTACGGCGTATGACTCATTCCCTTGATCCGGGTAGGATTGTGATCCCTCTGAAGTGGCTAGACCGTCGTTTCCCACATCGAACTGACAGGGGGGATTCGAATCGCTGTCACCTGCCGAGTCGGTGTCGGTCACGTCGAGTACGATGTAGAGGAAGCTGTCATCAACGTCGTCAGACGGATCAACGTCTTCAGCATAGATCATGCCGATCTCAGCAATGTTGAATCCGGTTGGTGCCCCGTCAGGGCCACCAGGATAATCATGGTCACCGGCTGGACCTGGTAAAGGATCGCCTACTTGGTCAACAGAAACTGAGTGCACAAAAGATTCGTTGCGCAATTGCATGAGAGCGGTGACCGCTGCCAGCTCTGATGCATCTCCGCGCATGTTGAGTCCCAATGAAGATAAACGCTCATCCACTGATCCATAACCAGGTTGCCTCACTTCCAACACACTGCCCTGTATCAGTCCGAAATCCATGAGGTCTACGTCGTCGTCTCCGTCGAGAGTTGCATTGCGGCAATTGGCCGCGACAGGCTGCCCCGGTCCTGAGAGACATGCGGTGAAGAGATTGAAGTCGCCAGGATCGACATCACCATCGTCGTCCAGATCCGCAAGCGACGGCTGGTAAAATCCACCGCGGCTGTTTCGGGCGTGGTAGTTCTTCCAATCTCCAGAAGACGGCCGGTAGCGCTGAGGCAAATCGTAGAGGTTAACATCCACTCCAACATCGTGAGATGACAGCACACCCAATTCGTAGTCGCCGTCGCCATCGACGTCGGCGATGGCAGCCCCGTTCATGTAGGTCCAACCAAGTGGCCTCAAAGGGAAGCCGGGAAGATCGTTGCCTGATGCGTCTATGCCAAGCAGGTAACCCCTGCCACTGATCGAGTCTCTAATGTTGTAGTCGGCGAACACCTCCATACTCCCGTCGCCATCAATATCTGCCACAGTCAGCGGCCCGTCTGAACCTCCCCCGTTTGGCCGCGAGTATGGAAAGCCGGGTTTGACTCTGCCCCCCGTATCCCACGCCCAAAGGAACTCACTGTAACCGGAGTACAGCCCCGGCTGTCCGCCAAGGATCTCGAGATCACCATCTCCATCGAGATCTGTTACAGTCGGAGCGCAATACGTGATTGTATTTACCCGTTTTGGCCACCCAGGATACACAGTACCATTCTGCTGGAATACATAGAAGTAGCCCGATCCATCCACGAAGTCGAAGACGCCAACAACGATTTCGAGATCCGTATCACCGTCAACGTCAGCCAAGGCGGCTGACTGGTAACTGAAATTGACATCGGGAATTTGTCTCGGCCAGCTAGGCACTGAACTTCCGTCGACATTGAGAAGGTACATGCTGGTGTACGAGAGATAGAAGATTTCCATAACCCCGTCTGCATCGACATCCCCTACCGCAGCAGACGCGGCAGGCACGCTGTCTAGCACGACAGGCCAGTTTCCTCCCCACTCAGATCCGTCGATTTCGAAGACGTGCAAGCGTCCGATCGGGTAGTCTCGCTCACCGAAGACAATCTCCATTTGTCCATCCTGGTCAAGGTCGTAAATAGTCGCACAGCCTGTCAAATTGTTGTTGCCAATACTGATCGGGAATTCTGGTATAACGTTTCCCAAGTGATCGAATACGTAAAACCTACCGCCGTCAACCAAGCCACGAGTCAACTGGACAATCTCAACGTCACCATCACCGTCAAGGTCAGCGACGCTAGGCGCATATTGAGCGTCACCGATCACGCTCACTGGGAACCCCTGCATAAGATTGCCTGAATGGTCCCAAGCGTAAACCTTACTGTCAGTGCCGGAAGCGATCACCTCAAGATCACCGTTGCCGTCCAGATCCGCGAAGGCTAGTCCGCGACTCGGCGCAAAGTATGAATCCCCCCCCATTGACCTGGGAAACCCAGGCATTTGCGGTATCGACTCGCGTACTGTTTTGTCTGCAGGCATGGGATCATCCATCGCAAACAAGACATGTCGTCCCGGGATCAAGGACGCTGCATTTGTGGTCGTGGCACGCTCGACCTGTCGGGCATAGGTGACGGAGATTGTCAGGGTTGCTGCCGTAATGACGCATAGAAGCCGTATGGTTCGCATTTGGTTTTTCCTCCTTCAGTTTGAGATAAGTTGGCGCAATGTCAGGCTGGACAATGTTCGTTGAATGTCGAAAACGCCTGAATGGGGTAGGTGGACGCTCTTTGCCTGCCAGACCGCTCCCCCAGATCACTCAAGGCGAACGCTGAGAGTTTTGGGTCATTGACTTTGATGGATTGTCAGAACCAGCCACAGGAACCGTAGCGACCGTACCGCCCGCGGGCACGTGGGCTACTCTGCTCCGAGAGGTAAATGCGGAAAGCGAGGAAACTCGCATTACGAAACCCTCCGATTAAGGGTGTAATCACGCTTGGAAGCCGAAGCAGAGTCCGAGTCCGGCATATCTCACGGCTTCAACCGGTCGGCTGGCCGGCGTGGCGACCAAGTCCGCTCGGCTCTGGCATACCTTGGCGTGAACCTGGCGGCACCTTTCATGAGCAATGGCTTGTTTGAGAAACTTTTTCTGATTACCCTCTTGGAAGTGCCATCAGAGGATGGAACGGGAATCAGAAAGCTCCCGGCCTCGAACTGGCAAGATCCATAGTGGCCGGATCCAGGATTACTCAAGGCGAAAGATTGGCTCTTCTTCAGCACTCAGAGGCCGCATGATGCCGCACGAGCAGGGGGAAACTCAGTTCACTATCACTGTCACCAGCACACACCTGCTGGAGGGACTAAAGGATTCTCACAACCAATTAGTGTGGCACGACTTCGTCGCTAGATATTCCCCATTAATCCAACGGTTTGCTCGAAGGAAGTTTCGGCTTCGACCAGACGAGGCGGAGGAGGCCGCCCAGGCCAGCCTTATCGCTTTCGCGGAATCCTACAGGAAGGGCAACTATAATCGCGACAAGGGCAGGCTAAGAAGCTGGCTCTTCGGCATTGCCACCAAGCAGATCAAGTCTCTGCTGCGCCGGCAACAACGAGACAGATTTGTCCAGCCCGATGACGACAGCAACCGTACGAGATTCATAAACCAAATACCTGATAGTGACGTGGATTTGCAGGCTGCATGGGAGGAGGAGTGGCAAAAGGCCGCCCTCAAGCAGTGTATGCAGGAAATCCGAGCGCAATTCGATGATCGCACGGTGAAAGCTTTCGAACTCTTCGCAAAACGGGGGGAACCCGCGAGAGAAGTAGCAGACAAGCTTGGTATGACAGAGAATGCCGTATTTCTGGCCAAACACAGGATCCTCAAGCGAATCAGGGCGCTAGTCGCTGCACTCGAGGACGAGTGGTAGTCTGATCTCCACTTTTGAAGGGTCTGGGGGCGGTGTCGAGAAGTGCCAATCTGGTGAAAGGTTCCTTCTTGACAAAGCCAACACCCATTGAAGGCGTCTTCTACTGAGGTCCGCCCGTTGGGGGCTCCTAATCGGCGTTGACAATTCGGAGATGCGATGAACGGCTGCCCATCTGAGGAACAACTGGCTCGTCTGGCGGAGGGAATGTGTGCCGACGAGGAAGCAGCTAGCATCGGCAGCCACATTGACGAATGCCCCGACTGCAGCCGTTGGATCGCCGAAGCCCGGGCGAACGAAGACGCCCTGATGAATGTACTGAACCTCATTGACGACGAAGATGAGGAATCTAGTGGCATCCGCTACCCTATTACCGTGCCCCCGTCCAACTTCATTGAAGGGTACGAGATCATCCGAGAATTGCACCGCGGGGGCCAGGGCGTGGTCTACCAAGCGATGCAAAAGTCGACCAACCGCAAGGTCGCTATCAAGGTTCTCCTGGAAGGGCCGTTTGCATCTCAGACCGCCCGCAGCCGGTTCGTCCGGGAAATCGAGCTTGTCGCCAACCTTAATCATCCCAACATCGTGACAGTGTTCGACTCAGGGAGAACCTCCGATAGCCACCTGTTCTGCGTGATGGACTACGTGCGCGGCAGACGACTCAACGAGCACGTGCGAGAGAATACGCTCCCCCTGGAAGAAGTGCTGAAGCTATTTGTTACGGTATGCGAGGCGGTGATGTATGCGCACAAGTGCGGAGTGATTCACCGCGACTTGAAGCCGTCGAACATCCTGATCGGCAATGATGGGCACGCCAAGATCCTGGATTTTGGTTTGGCCAAGATGGTTGGTGGTCCAGACAACACAATGGTGTCACTCACCGGCCAAGTGCTGGGGACACTGCCCTACATGTCCCCAGAACAGGCCAAAGGTGAGACAGAAGAAATAGACGCGCGAACGGACGTTTATGCTCTGGGCATCATCCTCTATGAGCTACTCACCGGGCACTACCCGTATCCTGTCGCAGGTACGGTCGCGGAGGTTTCGCGCCATGTCATTGAAACAGATCCTATCCCACCCTCGCGTCGATGGTCCGCTGACTTGGGTGTTCCTTCGAGTACAACTGGTCGGCGCGGAGGTGGCGACAATCCGATCGACGCTGAGCTTCAGACACTGCTACTGAAATCGCTAACCAAAGACCCGAGGAGGCGGTACCAGAGCGTAGGCGAGTTGGTCAGCGAAATAAGGCGGTACCAGGCAGGAGAACCAATCCATGCCAGTGGCGACAGCATCTGGTATGTCCTCAGCAAGAGAGTCCGCAGGCACAAGCGTTCGGTGTCCTTGGTGGCCAGCCTGATTCTTGTCATTGCGACGACGATCGGACTAGCGCATAGCTACGAGGTGCGGCAGAAAGCCGATCAAAAAGTATCGCAGGCAAAAGACCGAATTCATGACCTCCCTAAAGAGCAAGGAAAGCGTTGGCAAATCCTTCAGCTGACCCTCGAAATGCTGAACGGTGCCATCAAGATTCGGCCCGACAGCGCCGACGCGTATCACACGCGGGCGCAGGTATACGTGTTGCTGGGCATGGAGGCTGCCCTGACTAAGAAGGACACCTACCTGGACAAGGCGTTGAAGGACTGGAGCAGGGCCATGGCGATTCTGAAGGGCAGTGGCGACCGCACGACCGTAATTGGTCCGGAAGAAGATAGCCGCCGAACGGTTTCCCGCAGCGCATCGGTTATGGCTGCCTCGTCGTTGCTCTCAGCCGGTCGTCTCGAAGATGCCCAGAAATGGCTGGGCAAGATCAAGGAATGGAAAACCAAGCGAGACTGGGCTTCCGCCTTGCCGCCAATACCAGGCCTCTATCGTCTCGAACAAGATCGCTTGGTTGAATCGACGGACAGACTGAATCAGTCACCGAAGGCGGCAAGGATGTCGCCAGATACCGGGGCTACACTGCGTCGCGCAGTCAGAGGAGACGTGGTTGAACTGAACCCGCTGGGAGTCCCACAGATACCGGACCGTGAGATTATCGAGCTGCTATATGAGTGGTTTTACAGAATCGAGCTCGTCGAGCCAGGCACACTTCAGCCAAAGCCGAATCCGGTACTCATCGATGTCAACCACATCGCCCGCCTGGAGAATGATCGAGTCTGGGAAATTCCTCTGCATGAAGGAGTGACTTGGCATGACGGAGAGCCGGTTACCGCAGATGATGTAGAGCTCAGTTGGCGCCTGCGATCCGACAATAACGATACATCAATAGATCATATGGAAGTTGTCGACCCATATCTACTGCGCGTCGCGTTCGACGAGGTGGCGGCGGCACCCGAATGGGAGTTTGGTTTCCCAGTGGTTCCGCGGCACATCTATGAGCAACTCGGCACCGTTGTCGATCTGGAAAATGGTCAACCACCGGTAGGATGCGGCCCCTATCGCTGGGCTGACGAACAGCCGGAGCACATAATCATACTGGATCGTTGGGATCAGTTTGCCGGCGAGCATCCCCTCATAAAGCGAATGGAATTCCACATCTGTCCAAGCAGTGAACAGCGGCTTACCGGTATCGCAAATGGTGAGTACCATCTCGTGGAATTAACTGGCGGAGAATTCCGCTGGGCAGCAAACGGCGAGTCATTTGATGACGTGATCTGGAAGATCGTCGCACCGAAATGGTGCTACGAATACATCTGCTGGAACACCCGCAACGACCTGTTCTCCAGAGCCGATGTACGTCGGGCCATCACTATGTCGATGAACCTGGACGAGATCATCAACGCTCGATTCGGGGGAGTATACAGGCGAAGCACGGGCATAAACGTCAAAGACTCCTGGATGTTCAACCGAGAGATCAAGCCGCTGCCATACGATCCCCAGGACGCCGCAGAGTTGCTCGATGGCGCAGGATGGTCAGAAGTCGATCCCGACACAAGCATACGAGTGCGCAACAATGTTCCCTTCGAGTTCACGTTGGTGATTGAAGAGCACTCCCGAGACTTCCCCATAGCTGCCCACGAACTCCAGGCGAACCTTAAAGCGGTGGGTATCGAGATGAAGATCGATCTCGTTCCCAAGCAAGAGTGGGACAGGCGCTTGGAGCTGAAGGATTTCGACGCCATCGCCGTGCGAGTCAATGCCAGTCTGCACCCTCAGGAAGAAGCGGCTCGCTGGACGAAGGGCGGAGCCAAAAACTACGGCGGCTACTACAACCGGAGAGTCGATTCGCTCTACGATAGGGCTCGTCGAGAAACCGACCCCGACCAACGCCGGCACCGCTACGGAGAAATACAGAAGCTCGTCTATGAGGATCAACCGTACACTTTCCTGTGGGAGGTACCTACGCTCCTGGCAATCAGCAGGAACGCGCATGGCGTGGTTTGCGGCCCTCATGGAGCCGCAGGTCACCACCCAGGCGCCCGTAGCTGGTGGATAGCAAGCCGGTAAGAAGGTTTTGCTTCGCTCGGCGCGTTGTCGTTGTGCGCAATAACCTGCAATTAAGACATTTGTGTCACAGGCAACAGTTCGTGATGAGTACAGTACGCCACAGATCCGCCCTTCATCCGTAGCGCTTGGCCAACTGCATGATGTCGAAATCGCAGGCCTGACTCGCTATCATGGTAAGCTGGCCGGTTATGGCCGGGAACATCGGGTCGGCAGGGGCTGAAGCTGTGTCGGTGCACTAAGTTGGCGCCTCGAGCGAAGCTAAACATATCCCACAGCAGAATCACCGTGGCCCGGGATGATCGCATTGTCTCTGCGACGAGAGCAACAATGGAAGATCGGGATCTGGTGGGGGCACAAGGTACACGTAGTCCCAACAACATAAGAATGCGCGAACGAAGAGGTACACCATGAACCGAATCGCCTGGAGAAGGAAAGGCAAACGCTGGTGGGCAATAATGGCGACCGTGGCTCTGCCATGCACGGTGACCTCTGCAGACATTCTGCTTGTGCCCAGCCAGCACGCAACGATCCAGAACGCCATTGACGCCTCAAGCAACGGCGACTTAGTGGAAATAGCCAACGGAACATACACAGGGTCGGGAAACAAGGACCTCGACTTCGGCGGCAAGGCCATCACCGTACGCAGCGCGTCAGGAGATCCGGCGCTTTGCATTCTCGATTGCGATAGCAACGGCCGCGGGTTCTATTTTCACAGCGGCGAGGGACGAGACTCGGTCGTTGAAGGGCTTAGGATTACGAATGGGTACGCCGTTGGCGCCGATGGTGGGGGCATCTGCTGTGACAACAGCAGCCCGACTTTGGTCATTTGTGTATTTAGCGAAAACGTCGCTTCGAGAGGTGGTGGTATCGCCTGCACGTACGGCAGTAACCCACTACTGACCAGTTGTATCATAGACGGAAATCAAACTAACTCCATGTACGGTGGCGGCGGCGGCATGTATTGTCTCTCCAGCAGCCCGACGCTTGATAAGTGCACAATTAGCGGAAACTTGACGACTTGGGGCGGCGGCGGCGTGGCCTGCATCGCCGGCGGTAGCCCGACGCTGGCCAACTGCACGATTGGCGGGAATACGGCAGGGGCCGGTGGCGGTGTCTACTGTAGCTCATGCAGCCCGACGCTCACCAACTGCACGATAAGCGGCAACTCAACCACGCTTGATAGTGGCGGCGGCGTGTACTTGCTCGTTGGTAGCCCGGCGTTCACCAACTGTACGATCAGCGGGAACACGGCCGCGGAGCATGGCGGGGGCATCAGCTGTTCCGCAAGTCTGACGCTGAACAACTGCACAGTTGGTGGAAACTCGGCGGCTGCGAACGGTGGAGGGTTGTACTGCTCGTCGAGCAATACCTTGATTGCCAACAGCGTCTTCTGGGGCAACACCCCACAAGAGATCTATGTTTACTCGGGTAGTCTCCAGGCAACGCACAGCAATGTTCAAGGCGGCACCGGTGAGTCTTGGTTTGGCACCGGCTGTATCGACGTCGACCCCCTGTTTTCCTCTGTAAGTGACTACCACCTGCTCTCCAGCTCTCCCTGCATAGATGCCGGCAGCAACAGCCTAGTCCCACCCGATACGTTGGATCTGAACTCCAACGGTAATGATGCTGAACCATTACCGATCGATCTCGACGGTAATCCGCGTTTCGTGGACGGCAATCTGGACAGCTCTGCAATCGTGGATATGGGAGCATATGAGTATCAGGCCGACTGCAACTCCAACGGAGTGTACGACGCTACCGACGTTGCCAGCGGTACTAGTTTCGACTGCGACAGCAATGGCATCCCGGACGAATGCCAAACCCCTGACGGCAGCTTGCTGGCTGCATGGATGGGTGGTGCCAGCGGCGACTGGAGTGTGGCATCAAACTGGTGTCCAACAGGAGTGCCGAACAATAACGGCACCGAATACTCCGTCGTAATCGTCCCAGGGGCACAAGTGATGCTCGACATTGACATACAAATCACTGCACTCGACGTTGACGAGACTTCGACGATCCTCTTCAGTCAAAATCCAGGAACAACCCTGGATGTTTTGGGCGAAGATCTTCTAAACAACCGGGGAAGCATAGAGGTCTACAACGATGGGGGATCATCAACGGCGCCCCCCATACTGTCTGCACGGGGGGCTATCCAGAACTCCGGGATAATCAAGCTGAATGGAAACACGCAGCCCAGCAAGTTCGTACCTCTGGTTGATTCCGGGGCTAGCTTTGTCGGCACGGGTGAATTGCTGCTAGGAGGTCAAGGCGTAGCGATTGTCGGCGCTAGTTCTCGCGAAGTTGAGAACTGCTCCGGGCATGTCATTCGTGGAGCCGGAGAGATAAAAGGATCTTTCGCCAATCATGGCGAGGTAACGGCCAACATCCCCGACGAAAGTATCACTCTGGATCGGCACGACGTGAAAGTCAACGATGGCCTGATTCAGGCTACGGACGGCGGTATAGTCACGATAGTCGGCACGCTGGATCAGACATCTGACGGAGTTCTCAGCGCGGGAACATTCGGCGAAATCGTACTCACTACTGACAATACCAAGGAAGCGTTCGTAACCGGGGGAACTATTAACCGGGGAGATAACGGATCAGTCTTTCTTATGCAGAGTTCAACTATCAAGGACCTAACCATCCTGGGAGGACTCACCGTACCCGGCGAAGAAACCGGAATAATCGCGGGCACGATAAAGAACACGGGTACGATCGAGTTGGTCGGGCAGGGAACAGGAAGCACGCTGGAAGCGCGAGAAGCAACGGCCCAGCTCATCGGAACCGGAAGGGTACTGCTGCGCAGCAAGAATCAAGCTAGCGTCCTGCACAGCGGTGGCCCCACAGATGTGATCACCAATGGGCCAGAACACACAATTGAAGGTGTAGGAGCAATCAGCGCTGCTCTCGTGAATCAGGGACTTGTCCTCGCAACTTCCGTCGGAGGATCTATCGATACGCTGACGGTTGCTGATAGCGTCATTCCCAGGATCATCGAGAACGGCTCCACCGGAACATTGAGGGCCAGCGACTCGAAAATCCTGGTCATCGAGCGAAACCTAACCAACAACGGCCTTCTGGAAGCTACCAGCAACGGAATAGTCGACATCTATGAGGATGTGACAGGTAACGGCAATCTGCAGGCTTTCTCCGCTGGAACAGTGCGAGTGAACGGCACGCCCGAACAGCCCATTACCGTACACAATCACGGCCTACATGCGCAGGGCGGGACTATCGATTTGAACGGAGCCACGGTAACGCTGGGCAACGGTATCGATGAACCGACAGGATGGGCACCAAACGTGAACGGCCAGATCCTGCTTAGCAGTTCTTCTCTGCAAGGGAAACACGGACTGGTCATTACTGGGGGAATCACGATTCTGCAAGCCTCGACTATCGAGTTTACTCCAACTTCGGGATTTGCAGAATGTCCGATCGTGGTTTGTCCAGATACGGCTGCCGAACCGTCGGCCATCGCCGAGTTGACGGTCGACAGCGACTCCTCAATCACTGCGGTGAACCTGGAGGTGTGCACAAACGGCGTGCTGGATATCGACGGAACCATGACCTTTGGTGGATCGGTCGAGCTTGCGACCACCGATACGAATGGCTGGTACTGGGGACCGGCCAGCACACTGGAAATGACCGGCGGTGTGGGTCTTCCCGATCATGACCCGACCAACTACGTTACGCTCGAAGTCGGTGGGATGGATCGAGGGCTGGACCCCAGTACTCATCAAGGCGCACCGGCTGGCTTCTTGAACAACTACGGCTTGACCGAGCTTATCATCGGCCCGGGAACGCACCTCTCACTCGTGGACCGCTTTGATAACGGCAACCGCGGCGGCACTGGAGGACAAGTCGAGGCTTTGTACGTGGATACGTTGCGGTTCGCTGACACCACGGGATTCCTGAATCTCAACGGTCTGCATCTCTACTACAACACAATCGACCCACCATCCGCCAGCAACCAGATGATCGACTGCAGATACACCGACGGCAACTGCGACGGCGATGTTGATATGGCTGACTTCGCAATGTTCCAAACATGCTTCGGACGTGGTTCGATCCCAAACAGATGTGATCGCTACGATCTCAACGTCGACGGCGACATTGACCTGCAAGATTACGAACTCTTCGCCAACACACTATCGAGCCCAAGTGAACTTGGGCAACCTGGTTATGGATCAGTGGATGAGCGTTTATCTTCATTGGGACTCAACATGCGCGGAGATGCATCAGAGCTGGCAGCGGTCACCGCTCTCATGCAATTGCGCAACGAATCTTTTGTGCACTCAGTTTCTGTTGACCAAGTAGGCGATCCTTTACCAGGTCCAGCCGGTGACCATGATTATCCTGGTGGCCCTGACGGGGCACCAACCGGATTCAACATTGCTGAGATCGGCATGATCTATGCTGAAGACGTTGATCCGTCTGACGACGTTGATGACAGCTTCCTCTACATCGTACTCGACGTGACCGACACCGACTCGGCAGGTGACAGCGATTCGAATCCCCCCTGTCAGTTCGATGTGGGAAACGACGGTCTAGCCACTTCAGAGGGATCACAATCCTACCCGGATCAAGGGAATGAGTCATACGCCGTAACCGTCTGCTTTGATGTGGACCCGCAAGACTTCAATGCCACTGTGGGCAATCTGTGTGCATATCAGTCTAATGGATTGACTCTTCGCCTACGAATGGACGGGGCCTACGGAGAGGGAATGATTACTCTGTTTATCGACGATTACAACACGGATTTTCTATCTACCGACAGTGAAGGCGAAACCGTGCAGACTTTTCCCCCGCCGGGATTGACCAATGATCCGGGCGAAAGCAACCTCGACGACTACCTGCAGCTTCAAGCCACGGGGAACGATGTCGAGTTCGTCCTGAAGCGCGTGGATAGCCATTTGTCTTCTCAGATGCTTGCCAATGTGTTTGCCTGCGTCAACAGCGACTCTTCCTTTGACCTCCAGCCGGAAGACGCAGCGGTCACATCGCTGTGGCGCGTGTCCTTCCGAAATATCATATCCGAACCCGAAATGGCGTTTCGGAGAACTGATCGTCACCTGGAGTTGCCATTAATCGGGACAGTTGAGAACAAAATCGGATCGCCGTTAGGAGAAAATCCCAAGTTTTCTGGAGTCAGCGCAAACCCCAACCATGAAAAACAAGCACCAACAAACCGATCCAATCATCAAGCCGCGCGGCAATACCGATGATGCAGCCCTGGCGCGGGCCACAGGCAGAGACGCGAAATCTGCAGCCGAGGGGGGCAATATGTTGAGACGCCTGGAATTCCGCCGCAGGCAGCACTGCTGCGAAGATGTTGCCGTGGGCCAAAGCCGGCAACACGAGGATTGGCGAAACCGAGGCGTGGACCAGAATGTCGGGACTTTTTGAGCTGTCCTTGCTTTAACCTTTCTTATTTCTCCGATCTTCGTCCCTTTCTTGGTCTGAAAGTTCGCGAAGATGGTTTGGCCAGCTCTACCATTTCCGCAGCATTCTCACCGCGCAAGATTCCCTGGCCCGATTCACGAGTGTGGGCCAGGTCCGGATGTCGCATCAGATCGAGCTGATTCGCGCGCAGAGAAGGTCTTCGAAACTTGTTTAAAAGCCCGCCGCTTCGACCATGGTCTTCATGTGCCGGTCTTTGGCTCACACGGCTACGGTCCTTGCAGCCGTTCGTTGAACTCTTCGAAGTCCTCGAGATCAACGTCGTCATCACAGTCGCTGTCGAACACAGCTTGGCAGTTGGAAGTTGCTGTACCGCTGTCGCCGGTAAAGCACACCTGCAATGCCGCGAAGTCGGCCAGGTCTACATCGGTGTCCTCGTCGGCATCGTAGCTGGGCTCATCGACTACTCCGAACACTGCGGAGATCGGAAGAGCCAGGTTGTTGCAGGTCAAGTCAACAGCGACAGCCGTACTCGTATCTACCGCTACCTCGGCCAGCGTCGGCCAGCTGAACAACTCATCGAACTCGTCAAACGTCGCATACTCGCCGTAAGTCGGAGCAAGGAAACCCAGGATCCACAGCGTGCCGCACCGAGGATGTTCGGCGATGGACGTCACGTGACGCATGTTCTCAATGTCGATCGTGCCGCCGGCGGTAACGTCCGTCACAGTCTGCCCACTGCGCTGAATGCTCAACTCGAACACCTGCGTACTCGTTGCATATGGCGTATTCACCGAGGAGGCCAAGTATAGCGCATCTCCGCTGGCTGACAGCGCAAGCGATGTCGGAGCCAACAGAGAAGCATGGAGATCCGTCAGTAGAACACGCAGGTCCTCGGCAGGGTCAGGATTCGCTTCATCGTAGACGAGCAGCCAGTCATTCGCATTGGACCCTTGAGCACTGATTACGAAGACAGCATCCCCATCAACCTCAATCTCTCTCTGATGCCACAGGTCGCACTCCGACGCCTCCGGCGGATAAGCGTTCACACAGTCTTGTACCGCCGCGTCAAGAGGCGACACACCATAGACCTGTTCGACCACGTAGGGCTCGGTCGGGTTGCCCTCCTGGAGACGCAGCCGAGCGGCAGCTCGGTAGGTGGACTCACCGAGTGGAGAGACCAGGACCGGAACCACGTAGACCACCGTGGAATCAACGGGGTGGAAGGCCACGTCGCTCAGCGGAGCACCCAGTGGGGAGCCGGACGAGGAGGTCATCCCCACATGCACCGTGTCCCCATTGAAGGTACGCTCGCCAAAGGGAATCAGATCCGCCGCGTCCGACAACCGGACCAGGCCTTGCAGCCCATGGATCTGATAGACTTCTCCCGAACTGTCGCGAACCAGCCTTCTGTTCGCTCGATGTCCATGCGGACCGGGAACGCTGGCAGGCTCCTCAGCAGGGGATGGGCAGGATTGGCTATCGTCAACGAAGTAGAGCCAGTCATCCTGTAACCCTAGACCATAGGGATCGAATCCGCGGGGCTTGCCTGCTATCACCAATGCGTCGGGAGGAACGATCACGCTGGATCTGCTCTTGGCGGACTTGGCTGAGCGGCCAGCAGGAGTGCCGTCACCACAGAGGTTCAGAACGGCAGGATTGTTCAGATAAGCATCCCAGTCGAGCACATCACCGATGTCCACGTAGCCATCTGAGTTGAGCTCGTTGTCCAGGCACCACTTGTTGCTGCCTGTTGGATTGAGCACCTGCCCGTACTCACCCAGGACGTACAGGAAGTCGGCAGAGGATATGCCGTAGTCGCCACTGAGATCACCACACACATACGTGAAGCACCTGACCTGAGGGTCGAAGTTGTCGATCAAGACTTCGACGTCGGTCCCTCGCAGTTCCAGTTCCACGTAGGTACCACGCACGAAGTTCAGATCGCCCCGCGGGAACGTGGCGTTGAACATGGCCAACTCGTCGCTGTCCAGCGCACCTGCACGACCTGAAGCTGGTGGATAGACCCGCGCCACCTCCACCAGGTTGTCGCCTACATCCGGCTGATCACTGAGGTAGACCACCAGTTCAGCATCAGCCCCGGGATCCTGGACGAACTTGTATTCGAAGGCCACCAGGATGTCCTCATCACCGGCCCGAGCGAAAGCGCCCTTGGCTGACACCGACGTTGCAGAATCTCTACCGACAGCCTTGGTCTTCATCCGCATCACACCGTTCGTAGATGCCGGCGGAAGGATACCTTCTTCGCGGGTGATCGAACCCACAAGGCAAGCTGATGGATCGGCCGGTGCACCGTTTGTGCAGATCCCGGTGCATTCGCATGGCTGCACCGGATCCCACTCACGTCGTCGCACGCGGATGTCGAACTCCTCGTCGTCTTCCATCGCTATGATACCCAGCGAGAAGCCCAGCAGCGGAACGTCCACGATCTCGGATCCGTTGGTACTGACCGGAGAGCCGTTGGTATCTACATAGGTAAGCTTCTGGTAGTACAAACGCTGAAGAGCTGTGTTCAGAACCGCATCGGGATACAGAACCAGGTCCTTGACGTACACCGCCTCCAGCAGGCCACTGGTGCCGGCGTCGTACTCGAACCCCTGGCGATTGGTCAGGCTCAGCTTCGCTCCCGGCAAGATGTCCAGTTGCTCCAGGGTCCAGGTATCCGAGTAGCCCACACTGCTGGGCAGTTCGATAGCCCCGGACGGACAATCGATCGACGGACAGTCATAATCCTGGGTGCGTAGCTCCAGCAGGGTACCCTTGGTGTTGTTCGCTCCCTGCTTGATCTTGACGTGGAACCTGTTGTTCTGAACCACTGGGCGCTCGCCCGGCGGAATGTTGGGATCAGGATCCAGGTCCAGGTAGCGGTCACCCTCCGAGACGATGATATTACATTCGATGGTCGAACCGCCCTCGACGAAGAACTGGCCACCGAACCCGGTGCTGGCCTCTAACAGGGTGATGTCGTTGTTTATGATGTCGGTAGAACCCTCGAAGTCGGCCAAACGGACATCCACGTTGGTGTTGCGGATTGAGGCGTCCTGGACCAGCAAGGAGCCCTCGATGGTGATGCTACCCCATCCACGTGATGCTCCTTGATCGGCACAGCCATCGGTGTTCACGTCGCCACTGAGATCTACGACCGCGCCGTCTTCGATTCGCAAGGTCTGGCTCAGGTCAATGTGAATGTCGCCCAGGCCACGTATGTCAGTGCGGAACACGGTCGCTGGGTTGCCGGCAGACTCACCGACGATATTCAGAGTTACATCATCGGCAAGCTCAAGATACCCGGGACCATCGAACCAGCTGGAGAATACGTTGAACGGGCCAGAGTCGAGCGCGAACGCGCCGGTCAGGTTGATGTTACTATGCTTGATCGTGCCGGTCGAGCCGGATTGACTCCAGAGCGTGAAGTCTGACAGGGTTGGCGTGGCCGCATCGACGAATAGCGGACCCGCGTTGGCGGCTATCGTGTTGGACAACTCGCAGCTGAGGACCTGGAATGGCGTAGCCGTCAGGCCCAGTCCCACGCCGGGATCTACGCCGAGGTTGTTGATGCTGAAGCCTTCGATCGAACCGTATGTGCCTCGCACGCTTGATTCGTTGACAACTGGCTCTCCGTCAGCCGTCTCAATCGAAGTCAATGAAGGTCCGTCGGTTGACTGCAGCACGATTGATCTTCGGCCGAAGTTCAGGTTGCGATTGCTGCTACCAGTGTACGTGCCGGGCAGAACCAGGACCGTATCGCCGTCGTCCGCCACGTCCAGCGCAGCCTGGATGGTCTGCTTGGGGCCATTGCTGGTGATGGGGTCACACACTGCCGCAAGGCCGGTCCAGGCATCGTTCCCGCTGGGGCTAACGTAGTGGGGCTGTGCAATCGGATTGCTCCCGTAGACTTCGTACTCGGCCAGGGTACTGATGCCGTCAGTGTCAACGTCTGCACCGGGATCGGCGGCCATTGCTGAGCCGAAGTACTCCAACTCGTAGGCGTCAGGAAGGCCATCGCCGTCGCTGTCAACGAACTCGTCGGCGCCCATGTCGACAGTGCCATCGATCACCCGCGACTCCCAGTCCAGATCGAATGGAATAGGCTCAGTCACGTTACCGTTGGTGTTGAGGTCAAGCTCATCAGCCGGCAGCAGCCCGTTGCTGCCGGCGTCAATACACGATGAGCCCACGCGGAGGTGTCCGTCCGGAGTAAGAAGTGGGTCTTCATCAATGTTGCTCGTACCGTACCAGCCACCCTGCACACAACTGTAACTTGCCGTCGCAGTTGAGCCGGTGTCACTGTAGATCTGCGACCCCGTCGCTGCCGTGTTGCCCCACAAGATGCAGTTGGCCAGGACACTGTCTCCAGAAGCCCTATTATGTACCGCGCCGCCAAAGCTGGCAGCCGAGTTGCCGCTGAATGTACAGTTAACTACTGTCACGGTACTTCCGTCGTTTACCAAAGCGCCGCCCTCAGTAGCCGAGTTGCCGCTGAATGCGCAGCTGTTCAGCGTTGGAGTGCTGTGGTAGTTAGCTTTCATTCCCCCACCACCGTTGGCCGCTGTGTTCCCGATGATCAGGCAGCTGGAAAGTGTAGGGCTGCTCCAGTGCGAGCTGTATATCCCACCTCCGGTATTGACGGATGTATTGCGAGCGAAAGTGCAGTTCGTCACGGTAGGAGAACTGTACTGGTTGTACATCCCGCCGCCTTCGGAAGCTGAATTCTCGCTGAAAACACATTCAACCACCGTCAGCGTGCTCGCTTTCGTATACATTCCGCCCCCGGTACCGGTGGCTGAGTTACCACTAATAACACAGTTTCTCACCGTCGGGCTGCTATCATCGATGTATATCCCTCCGCCACGGTTCTTTTCCTCCACAGCGGAGCCGTTCGCGTTTCCCCCCGTAATCCGGAAACCGTCGATCATCGTGCCCGGCCCCTCGCCGCTGCTGCAAATGAGCACGCTGCCACCGGCGTCGCCCGGAAGCCCGCAGGTCCTGCCGTCAATGATAGTCGCTCCCGGACCGTCTGTGCTGCGCAACGTGATCGTTTTACCCAACAGGTTGATCCGTTCGACATAGGTCCCCGGGCCCACCCTGATCTCGTCATAGTCAACGGCGTCGTTGATCGCTGTCTGTATCCCCACGTAGTATGTGCCCTGCGTAAGGTTGTGGATCGGTTGGCACTCGTCGGGAACACCATTGGTGTTGGTATCCTCGCTCGTACCACTGGAGATGTCACACTCGTCAGGTACTCCGTTAGCGTTGCAGTCGATGCTGGGCCCGTGGACAATGTCGCAAACATCCGGTACACCGTTGGAGTTGCAGTCCGGAACTGCGTGGGAGGTTTCGTCTGCGCCCATGTCCACCAGGCAATGCTGGATCCGATCGTCGCCTTCGTAGTCCTTCGCTTCTCCCGGCACTTGTGAGTTGTCGCCCGCATTTACGCACGGCGAATCCCCCTGTAAATGTACATCATCATCTTCAGTGCCAGCGGTATCATCAGGACCATCCGCATCGACGAATAGTGGGTCCGCATTAATATTGCCGTCACCGTACCAGCCACCCTGCACACAACTGTAACTTGCCGTCGCAGTTGAGCCGGTGTCACTGTAGATCTGCGACCCCGTCGCTGCCGTGTTGCCCCACAAGATGCAGTTGGCCAGGACACTGTCTCCAGAAGCCCTATTATGTACCGCGCCGCCAAAGCTGGCAGCCGAGTTGCCGCTGAATGTACAGTTAACTACTGTCACGGTACTTCCGTCGTTTACCAAAGCGCCGCCCTCAGTAGCCGAGTTGCCGCTGAATGCGCAGCTGTTCAGCGTTGGAGTGCTGTGGTAGTTAGCTTTCATTCCCCCACCACCGTTGGCCGCTGTGTTCCCGATGATCAGGCAGCTGGAAAGTGTAGGGCTGCTCCAGTGCGAGCTGTATATCCCACCTCCGGTATTGACGGATGTATTGCGAGCGAAAGTGCAGTTCGTCACGGTAGGAGAACTGTACTGGTTGTACATCCCGCCGCCTTCGGAAGCTGAATTCTCGCTGAAAACACATTCAACCACCGTCAGCGTGCTCGCTTTCGTATACATTCCGCCCCCGGTACCGGTGGCTGAGTTACCACTAATAACACAGTTTCTCACCGTCGGGCTGCTATCATCGATGTATATCCCTCCGCCACGGTTCTTTTCCTCCACAGCGGAGCCGTTCGCGTTTCCCCCCGTAATCCGGAAACCGTCGAGGATAGCCGCGGCCCCGGCCCCGCGGTCCGTGACTACATGGTAGCTGTTCTCGTCATTACCGACGAACCCCGGACCATCATCGCCGTTCAGGTCACCACTTAGGATCGTTGGATGACCGCCTACGTCACGCAGGTCGGGATCGGGAGCTCCAAAACCAGCGTAGCCGCCGCGGATCGCCAAGCCGTGAACCAGCTGAAACGCGGAATCCCGGTCACCTCCAGGTCCAGCCGGTCTGTACGTTCCGGCCGCCACTCGAACCTCCGTAATCAGTCCGTTCGTGGACGCCTCAGTCAGCGCATCCTGCAAGCCGTTGAAAGCTGTGGCCCATGTAGTCCCATCTCCGCCCGGAAGAGCATCATTATCAACATAGACTGCGGTTTGCGCCTGAGCGCCTGCAGCACCGAATGCAAGCAAGATGCAGAACACTGGGCAGACAGTCCACTTACAACAGAACCTCTGCAATGCTTTAATCACAATCCACCTCCTCCTGGCATGCGCTTGCCAGAGGCAGCAAGTGTCGGAATGGAATCAACGTGTACTCTGAGTTTGCGTACAGCCCCTTGCAGATGCGTATGAACTCCACATGCCCGTCCATGAAAGCAAAGTTGTGTTTGCACGGATGGTGGTGCCACTCCATCTTACGGGGGTCCAAGCGATTCTGCGTGTATACCCAACCCCCATCGCCCATCAGAATCAGCTTGCCCTCGTTCGATATGCGAGATCGCTTGAGATTTCTGAGTTGATCATTCACCCCTTCAAGGAGCTCGGTGCAGGGATCGTTCGGAACGATACGCATCTGATCCGGGCCTATCAGCATAGAATTCGTAATATAGCTCGTACCGAAGCGGTCGAAGTGCGTTGGCCGAATCATCTCGCCGCCCTTGTCTGACGGGCACCGGAAAACGTCGGCTTGGTCAACAACAACAGGCAGGTCCATGTAGGCATTCAATGGCTTGGGGCCCTGAAACGCAGGAATCAGCCCCTGCTTCCCTCCGTAGTTGAGGTTCGTGTTGATGCCTTGCAGGAAGCGGCCGCCTGAGTCATCGAGGTAGGCGTGCCAAGACAGTGCGATCATCCGCAGATTCGATTGGCAAGCCGCTCGTCTCGCTTGCCGCCGTGCGTTACGCAGGCTGGGCAGCAGAATGGCTATCAGCAGGGCAATAATGGAGACGACCACCAGCAGTTCGACCAGCGTAAATCCCAATCTCAAGTTGCGGGGGCCCGCTCCAGCCGCGCTGCGAAAGACCCTCCGGGACGCCTTGTGTTGTCCTCGAGCAGTGTCTTTCATGTTACTCGCTCCTACCTGCAGGCCCTGCAATTGCTGTCTGGGCACTGAGTTGATCCAATCGCGAACGGGCGGCAGAGGCTAACCAGTGATCGTCGCTCTCTGCAGACAGCGTCGCTCGGAAGGCGACCGAAGCTTCGTCGATGCGGCCAGCCATGAGATGTCGTTCACCAACCACGAAGTGTGCAAGGGCAGCTGACTCCGCCGGCAGTTCGCTTTGCAGGCGGCTTGCCGTGTACTCCGGATCGAGAAGGAACATCATGGCGACACGCTCCGGGGACGAAGCGGGACACCTATTAAGGATTTCCCTGGCACGAGCTACACGGCCACCGTGCCATTCCAGCAGAAACCACCCGAGAGACATGCGCCTAGCAACGTTACTGAGTCGGTCGAGTTGCTGTGTCGTCACCACAGTCTCCCGATCGCTGAGCTGTTGCTGGCGCAGGGCCTCCTGAGCGTCGCGGTAGTAATAGAAGCTTATGGACGCAAAGCTGACCATGCTGACCAGCAACGCGACCATCGCCGTTGTGGCGTATGCATGTCTTGCCGCAAGCTTACGGATAACATACCAGGCACTATCCCGCTTCGCCTCGATCGGCTCGCCGGCCAAGTAATGCCCAATGTCTTGCCCAAAGTGGTCCGCAGACTGGTAACGTCGCTCCTTGTCTTTGGCCAGCGCCTTGAGCACAATGGTTTCCAACTCGCTGTCAAGTCTGTAGGCTGCTGCAGCTCTCCGGCCGGAGGTGCGGCTTATGTTGCGGTACCACGAACTAGGCGGCTCGGGCTCGGCTTCGGCGATGTTGCGGAGCACGTCTGCGAGCTGCCCCACTACCGGATACGGATAGTGATCTGTCAACATCTCATAGAGAATCACGCCCAACGAGTAGACATCGCTGCGCACGTCAATCTGTCCGGGCACGCCACGCGTTTGCTCGGGAGATGAATAGGCCAGAGTGCCGAGGAACTCTCCCGTGACAGTAACCGGTAGTCCGTCAGCTGCGAGGTCGAGTCCCGGCGCCTTCGCCAGGCCGAAGTCTAGGATGTGCGGTTCGCCGGTCGCATCCACTTGAATGTTGCCGGGTTTGAGGTCCCGGTGGATTACACCACGTTGATGGGCGAAGCTGACGGCCGTGGCGATCTTGGCGAACAAGTGCAGTTTCTCTCGAACGGTGAGCGCCTTCTCCGAAAGGTAGCCGGCCAGTGATCGGCCATGAATGTACTCCATCGCAAAATAGTGTAGGCCTTTCGCTGTGACTCCACTGTCGAAGACCGTGACAATGTTGGGATGCTGCAGACTGGCAGCTAGATCGACCTCCCGCTCAAACCGATGGCGCTGCCGCGGTGATGCATAAGGACCCTCAAGAAGGACCTTCACGGCCACTGTCCGCTTCGTGGCCTTTTGGATCGCCTTGTAGACCACGCCTTGCCCCCCGCGATGAACCTCGCTGAGGATTTCGTAGCCCGCAATGGCCATCTCGCCTGACCTGCCACGGAGCGGATCTGGAGGTGGCGCGGTTTCGGTCGTGCAATCGGATCCTGGCATGCCCGAGCACAGGGCTGCTGGTCCGCTCGATTCCCTCAGGGCGTCTTCTACTCCAGGTAGTAGCGCCTCGTTGCTTCTTGCCTCCGCCACCCATTGGGCACAGCGTCGACAAGTCGCCAAGTGATCTCGGATCTGTGATGCCTCGACACCGGGGCACCGGCCAGCTACAAAACCAGCCAGTTGTTCTTCGGATGGGCAGCTATCATTCATCTCAACACCAAATGCACTTCCTTGGGATGATCCTAGACAGTTTGATGCATCAGTCCGCCGCGCAACGTTCCGCATGATTCTTGCCGGACTTGCCGGCGTAGCCATCCAACAGCGGCCGCACCTGATGAGACTGCCGAAAGACCCAAGCCAGCGCAGCTGGCTGGCCATGCAGCCCTAGAACGCGAATCCGACCCCGCAAATCATCTCCCAGTCCAATGAGCAGAGCGAAGTGGACACCCCACGGACCTGCGAGTTCTTCCACGCGGGAGAAGTCAAAACACACCATATCGAAACTGGCGCACTTGGCTTCTGCCAGCCTCTTCACCACACGCTGGAAACCAGAGGCCTCCAAGCGTGAGGATTGCGGGCGAACTGTCAGCGTGCCAGCGGAGTCGGCGATCGACTCGGTTCCCTCGAACACGTTGACCTCATCCTCACGATTCCAACCGGTCAGCAGCTTGATGAATTCAGCGAACATCGTTCCGTCCTCCAAAACATGGACATGAACGATATTGGCGAGTGAAACACCGATCTGTCCGGCCCAAGCTCCTTTTTTTCCGACCTCCCTGCCATCCAGCGCAGAAACCGCCTACCACTCGTCCTCAATCACGGGTATCAGCTCGCGAATCCGCTTCAGAATCTTGCATTTGGCCAGATACACGGCGTTTTCCGTCATACCCAGCTTCTCGGCAATCACCTTCGCCTCAAGGCCCTCCTGGGCCAACATCTCGAAGGCCCTGACAGTCTTGGGTTCGAATCGACCCCGAACTTCCACCATACACTGACGGTAGACAGCCTGCTGCCATTCCTCCTCCCACATCTCCTCGAGCCTAGCATCATCATGAGGAATAGCGTCGAAGTAGCCGGTTCCGGATGACGCATTCGGAATCTGGACGTCGCGAGCTTTGGCCCGATTTCGCCTCAGACTCTTTATTTGCCTCGTGGCAATGCCGAACAGCCAGTGGCGCAGGCGACCCTTCTCCCGGTCGTACTTGCCACGACGGTAGGCATCAGCAAAGGCTGCAAGTGTGTTCTGGGCCGCCTCCTCCGCGTCATGAAGGCTGAGACCAAACCGCTTCTGGGCATATCGCATGATCAGAGGCCGGTACCGATCGACAAACTGATGCCAGACGGTCCTGTTGCCGGGACTCGCCAACCCCTGGAGGAGGATAGTACGTGTGACGGTGAGGCTGAGAGGAGCCTGATCGCGTTCCACTGGGATTCGCTCCGGAAACCGAGATTACCGTGAACCGAGCGCTGCCTTCTGGGCCCTGAGGCAAGCATGACTGGAAACTGAAACCGCCTGAGACGCCAGGAGCCTTCCCCGCCAGCGCGCGACGGTTACACCTGAGTTTAGCGAAACGGGAGACCGAAACAATCAAGAAACCCGAGCATCATAAGGATGAACTCACGTCTTCATGATCCCGCGAATCTTTTTGGAGTAGAGTCCCGCCAATGTGCATTATGGCGAGGTGGTTACTTCTGCGATCACCCACGTTAATAACACGTTTACTGAAATCGTTACCGCAGCACTTCGCGCACGAGACAGGACTACTGACGTATCGGCAGTTGCAGTGAAACCCTCCCCGGCATTGTCAGCCAGGAGAGGGTTTCTCCAATATGCGCCTCGTCCTACAGCCCGTAGATCGCTAATGTGCCCAAGCCGCCAAGAGCGGAACAACTGGGGAGCTGCTCACCTCTCGCGCTCCCGACCCACAACAACTGATGCCAGCCGTTTCTCAACAGACGTTGATGGCTAAGACGATACTAGCAATCACGCGAAAGCGTTTCCATAAGTGGATCTACTTAGTAGTTGTGTAAATCTGGGTCAAGTTTGCTGGTTGGAGCACATTTGCCAGACCGTTTTTGAGCCAAGAATGGCGTGCATCCGAAGTGTTTGAAGCGATTCGGTTGTATCCTCGGCTGTTATGTGATCGAGAACGCTTTGCGTAGCCTTCTAGAGTGCCTTTCTGACTCGGTAGGTGAGGGATCGCAATTACTGTTTTACCTTACTAAGTATTACGTCAATCCGATCGAGAATCTGTCGTATTATCTGCGAAGCCATCACTGGGCGAACCGCGAAACGCCGCCTGCAACACTTGGCGAGCCACCTGCCTCGACGCCGAACTCATTACATCCGTGTGCAACGCCCGGTACGTTGACCGGCGCAGAGTAAAGGTGTGATTGGTAGAACCTGTTTACTTTCCCAGCGTCGGCATCCGGTGAAGAGAAGGCCTACAATACAGAATAAAAAGAACATGGACGGCTCCGGAACCACGCCAATACGAAAGCCAACAATGTCCATCTCCTGAGATGGGCTGGCAATTCCGTAAGTTCGGGCATGCATGTGAGTCGAAAAATCAGGAATGAACGGAGCTCCGTTTACACCGCGACCACTCCAGATCACCGTATCGTTCCACTCCTCGATATTCCCAGCCTGATCGAACGTGCCGTACGGGCTGAAGGAATTCTCAAACTCCCCTATAACAGTTCGATAGTATGGGCTGCCTATCGTGTAATCGTTGTCACCATTACGGAAGTTTGCGTTATTTCCTGGATCAGGGGATAGGAGATCGTTGCTGGGTTTCTCATTGGATCGTGTCGGGTAATCCCAATAGTTGCCTGTTATTCCATCGTTCTTGTGGTATGCGGCCTTGTACCATTCATTCTCGCTCGGAATCACATAGGTTGCGTTTTCATTTCGACTGATGCCTGCACCGTCATCCCCGGTGCAGCCGTTCAATGTATATGATCCGTCTTCTGTGGTTGCAGCGTTTTGCCTGCCTGATGGTTGTCCGTTGTGCATCCAGTTGGCAAATCGAGCAGCGTCCCAAAAGCTGACCCAGTTCACTGGACGATTCGCCCAATCGGAGGCAACGGAATACTTGTAGTGACCCGAATATCCGGTCCGCTCGATCTTGCACCCGAGGTTACTCGTGAGCATATGCGAATTGTAGAGTCCGTAGGTATCATCACCGGCGACTGCATTCAAGAGCTGCACGTATTGGCCGGTGGTCACTTCGTATTTACCGATTCCATACGTGTAGTCCACGCTGCCAACACCGCCGGATCGGTATCTGGTGTCCGGTGTATTGCCAGGATTACCAACAGTAATCATATCCATGGCAATCTCGGCCAAGGAAAAGCTGGAAGCAAACGCGAACACAGCTACTGAAAAACAGCAAGATCTTCTCATAGTAAAACCTCCATTACGAAAACCCGATCATCATGACTCTTTCAGTTCATTGGTGGCGATCCCGTTTACGTACCGCTACTGCCCATCCTGTGGCAGATACGCTTTGAAATATCTATTCCTTGAACCCCTCTGTCATTACATACGCTGGGTCGCCATAAATCTCGCATCTGTTTTCGTTTTTTTTTGAATAAGAAAAAAGGCAACTCGCTGGAAACTCGGTTTCTCCCATCTTCGACTTTGATTAAGAAACTATCTTCACGTAACCGGATGGGTACATCAGAAACAATTGCCATGGTTGAAGTGCATTGGTGAGCCGATTGTTCCCGAGAATCTGCGGATCTGAAACGTCCTCTACAACAGTCGTTTGGCGGCGTTTAGAGCATTCACCGATCACGTGTAGCGTATCCACAGCTAAGGAAGTAGTTGGTGCATTCTTCGGGTTCTACCTTGTGGAATGCGTTAGCAACGGCGCGGATAAGTTGGCTGATCTGTCTTGGTCCGTCTCGACGTAGATATGATTTGATCTTTGACCATAGTTTCTCAATTGGGTTCAAGTCAGGCGAGTAAGGTGGCAGGTACAACAGTTCGGCACCGACGTTCTGTATCGACTCCTCGATTCCGCTGACCTTGTGAGATGACAAGTTGTCCATTACGACCACGTCACCAGGTCGTAACGCTGGAGCCAGACAGTGTTCAACGTAACCACGAAACACAGTAGCATCTGTTGGCCCATCGAATAGCATGGTAGCCTCGGGAATAACGCCCGTACAGCGCAAGGCGCTGATCATCGTATTGGTTTGCCAGTGCCCATGAGGAAGGTCAAAACGACATCTTTCGCCACACATAGATCGTCCATAAAGACGGGTCATGTTCGTTTTTGCACTGGATTCATCGAGAAAAATGAGCTGTTCTATAGGAATACCCTGTAAGCGGTGGGTAAACAGCTTGCGAGCAGCCACTACATCTGGGCGGTGCTGCTCGGAGGCAATCAGAGACTTTTTTTAAAAGTCAGACCAATCCTTTTCAGTGCTCGATGAGTTGCCATCACGCTGCAATTGATCCCCAATTCTTCTTTCGCCCATACACGCAACTCTTCCAGCGTTGCGTCAGGCTGAGCAGATACCTTTTTATGCAACTTATCTAACGCAGCCTCATCGAACTTACTGCGCCGATCGCCACCGCAAGGCCGTGGAGCCAGTTCGCCATCTTCACGAAACCGTTGCTTCAGCCTTCGAATCCACGCGGGACTGACACCGAAGCGGTCCGCTACGAATCTGGTTCCTTCGCCGCGATTACACGCAGCGAGGATACGTCGTCGAAGATCCATAGAATATGCTTTCATCACTAGCCTCCATGCTTGAATGAAAGCATAACAACTAGTGCACAATCGCGCTAGACCTGAAAGTTAAATGCTCTAGATATCCGAGCAACCAGGCTCACGCGAACCTCAGCTAGCACTCGAGCGGTGTTTCAAGCAACGGTAATTCCCTCGCAGACCAGGATCTTCAGTATTAGCCGAATACTTGAACAGGGAAGGAGAAGCTTGTTGTCGTCCAACCCTGAAGGAGCAACGTCACTATTAGGTTCAGATGCAGCCATTGCCGCTGCCTTCATGGCCGACCTCGTCTCGGAGAGATGTCTTTTGGGCAACAATGCTGTTTCCGCATTCCAGATCAAGAGACGATCGTACTGCAATTGTGCAAACAGAAGTCATCTCTCACGAGAGGGTCGGATCGATCGGTGCTTATAGCACATTCACCAGGGGTAGCGGCTGTCCAGGAATGCCAGTATTCGAGCAGCCTCGGCCTTCTCGCTGCTGCTGGTTCCTCCAAATCCGATCACGTTCTTCAGAATAGTCATTGGGCTGCAACCTACAGCGGTCGTAAGAATGAGAACGGTTAGGGAGACTACAGTTGCTTGTTTGAGAATCGTTTTTTTCCGCATTTCAGTTTCCTTTCTACTTCCTGCAGCATTCTGGAGAGTCCCGACCAACTCGTCGGGACCCTCTTTTCCTTGTGTCATGAGCGGACGTAAAGCATATGCCCAACTCGCGTTTCTGCACTGCTTGTTCAAGGGATGACGTTTACCGACAGCATGTAATCTCCCGTGTGGTTATTTCCATCATCCAGTACGAGGATGATATACTCTCCGGATTCAGCGAGTTCATGCCCGTTCAGGTGTGCGATGCTGTGATTGTGCAATGAACTTGTTCCGGCCAAGGCTTCGCGCGGACCACCGCTTGGAGGATAGAGGTGGATCTGCGGATTGAGGCTGCCCGACGTACGGTTGGCCTGGATGACCAATCGCTGGCCTGCCGTGCCGTTGAAGATGTAGCCGTCCTGATCAGCTACTGGGTTAATGGCTCCGGTCTTGACCTCCTCTAGAGCGATCGAGCCTCCGTCTGGATCCATTGAGGAGATTAGATTCGCCGAGAGGTTCAGCAGGGACAGGATGTAACCGCCGGTATGGTTGGCGCCATCATCACGGACTACGATCGAGTATCGCCCGGACTCTGCTAGCTCATGGTAGAACAGGGCGGCGATACTGTGGTTGTGCAGGGAGCTTGTGCCCGCATAGGCTTCCATAGCTCCGCCACTTGGTGGATACAGATCGATTCGCGGATTTAGTGCCCCGGAAGTCCGGTTGGCCTGTATGAAGACCCTATCGCCCGCCGTACCGGTGAACGTAAATGTGTCCATGTCAACGACCGGATCAATGGCATCTTCGCGCCACTCGGAGGATAGGATGGTGAATGGACCGTTACTAGTTACTATGCAGCTGCCCGACGTTTCGTCGCAGAATTCGGTTGATAAACATGGGGGCTCCCCTTCTTCGCAGGTACCGGCGATGCAGATCTCTTGCCCGTCACAGAAGAGACCGTTATCGCAATCGCCATTGGAAGTACAGTCTGGATAGATGCAGACGTCGTCAACTTCATCGCAATACTCATCGTCAGTGCACGGTCCGATTCCGGCTGTGCACTCACCAGCTACACAGAGCTCGAGACCATTGCAGAACAAACCGTCGTCGCAATCACTGTTCTCGATACATATGAGCTCTTCCTCACATGAATCCGATGCTTCATCGCAGATCTGATCATCAGTGCAGGGATTTCCAACAGAGACGCACACGCCATTCACACAGGCCTCTGCACCGTTGCAGAATAGGCCGTCATCTGGACAGTTGGTTGCGTCGCAAGGATCGGTATAATCCCTATCAGTTACAGAAATAACCACGATGTCGGCAACACTACAACCCGACTCGCTCAAGACGGTGAGTTCGAACATCAACTCTACTCCGTTTGAGGACACTTGCGGTGCTGTGAAGGTGGGCTCGGCAACAAAGACGCCGTTTATGGACACCTGCGGACCGGAGAGCTGAAGCCACTCGAAGGATAATGGCTCACCGCTTGGATCTGCCGAATTGCCGCCCTGAAGGCGCACAGTAGCCCCTTCCCTGACTACCTGATCAACACCGGCGTCCGCCAATGGGCAGCTTGGTAGTATGCTGCTGTTCACGAATACCTTTACTACGGACATGTCCGAACCGCCTCGCCCATCAGTTACAGAGAGGGCGAATTCGCACATTCCGTCCTCTGTTGGCGCAAAACTTGCCTGGATCGTATTGGCATTTGTCAACGCGACGACCGGTCCGGATCGTTGCCGCCATGAGAAGGTCAGCGGATCGTCATCCGCATCGGTGCTTCCACTGGCATCCAGGACTACTTTCTGTCCTGGCACAGCAGTTTGGTCGGCGCCAGCATTTGCTACGGGCGGTGTGTTGAATGTGAACATCGTATTGCAGCCTGACGCCGCGAGTGTGCACGATGTTCCCAGAATCAACAATTGGATGCGAAACCTTTGATTGGCTGTGCGATACATAGACGTAAACTCCTTTCTTCAACAATATGGCTATCCCTTTATGGCCCGTCTGCTCGGGCCTGCTCACTATTTTCCGGCGCAAATCAACCTTCCGTGGTTGGATTGCTTTGCCGTATCTACTCCTAATGTGCTGCTATCTTCGCACGCCTCCAGCGGCTGAAGGCTACGGCTCGCGGTTGGAAGCTTTCAGATGGGTATTGGCGATCTGGCGATCAACCTTTCCGGAAAACACATAACCATTCTTGCGGTGCCGTGGAGTGACAGCGGATCGTGTTCCGTCGAATGCGGTGGCTACGATCCTCATATCAAAGTTTTGGAGGGCTGGGGGAGTAGCAGGTGTTCTGTTTGTCGCAATGGCCAAACCTTGATGAGCTCTGGAATGAACGACATCAGAAAAAAGCTCGACCAGCGGAAAGGTTTATGAACTGGAAGGCCAACACTCGTTGAGCGTTCTCAGGGTGACACTCTGCGATGTCTCAACTGAGTCGTCGGTAATAACTTTCTACTGTACTGCCTTGCACCGGCTATTCGGGACTCAGCCGTTTCGTTCAAAGGAAACAAAACCGTAACCGCAGGAACCAATGGGAGATCTGCCATGCAACACAATCAACTCTTACTGCTGACAACGGTGACTCTGACGAGCTTGGTGGGTTGTGCATACAAGCCAAAAGCGCTGCCAATCCGCCAAATACAAGAATACCCAAACGTTGTTGTGCAACAGGACACATCTTTGGCTGCGGAACAGTGGAACAGAACGACTTCCAGTCACGTTCTAGGCCAGCCAGTTAACAGCAAGGGGTTTGTTCCACTACTTGTTGTGGTTAAGAACAACGGAAGTAATCGCGCGATTATTGATGGAGATCGCATTGTTCTTGAGGATGGCCAAGGCCAGCTGCACGAGCGTGTTGATACTGAGATTGTTCTGAAGAAGTGTGAAAAGAGCGTGGCACTGCATTTCGCTTTCTTCGGCGCACTGGCTGGACTCTCAGCTGGTGACTACAACAAGAAGATGGCTGAGGACTGGAGAGATAAGGAGTTTCCCAGCCAGGTAGTCCTGGAGCCATACATGTCGACAGCCGGTCTTCTGTTCTACCGTATTGAGGACGAGGCGAGCGTATCCGGAAGTAGATTGCTTGTCCCGCTGGCAGCCTGGGGTAAGGATGATTATGAGGAGGTGTCTTGTGTACTACCATAACGAGCTCGAACTACAGCATTGTGAGATGCACGGCGGCTTGAGAGCCAACAACTGGCACAGCAGTCTTTTCGGATGCAGCATAAAGCGTTGGAACTGTCGCCGTGCCCGCGTGATTGTCAGTCTTGTCCTTCTGCCGTTGTCCGGGTGTGCGACGATCAAGCCGATACCTGTCAGGCCGTTGGAGGATTACCCCAATAGGATGAGCATATCTGAAGTGAGTGTGGCGGTCGAGGCGTTTCATGCTCCTCAAACAGCGAAGGTGTTTAACCATCGGATAAATGACAAAGGTTTCTTACCGGTGCTGCTTGTGATTCGAAACGACGGTGACGATCCGATTGCCGTCAATGCTGGCGAGATCACATTGCGCCCGGCTCAGGGCCAGATTCGGCGTCGTATTCCCGCAAGAGTGTTGGCAGGGAGGTTTGAACGCAGTGCCGGAGCGGAGGCTGTTTTGTTGTTTGGCATTTTTTCGTTCATGGATGCCAACCAGGCTAATGACAAGTTACATGCCGATTGGCAGGACAAGGAGTTGGCCAAACGTATACTTCTTCAGCCGCACAGCACTGCCTATGGATTCACCTATTTCGAACTAGCCAAGCGAGAACAGCAAAACAAGATGACACTCACGGTTCCGGTGCTCTGCGGAGAGTACAAAAACAAAGAGACCCTCTTTGAGTTAGCCGTTGGATCTGCCGGTTAGGCTACGATCATTCGCCGTTGTCTGCAGCTAAGGCGTCGGTCTGCGATTGTTTCACTGAAGCAAGGCGGATTAGGTAGATGCGTAAGTGGTAGTAGTTGGTCGAGGTCGGACAATGGTACTTGATTGACGCCGTGCGTCTGGCTGAATGAGTGCAATCAGATTCTCCGAAACGATTGACTGGACAGGGCGGGCATTTGCCTCACCGGACGAGTAGCTCTTGACTTCAAAGCATGGCTGCCGAGTGAATGACAGCAAACACAGCCAGCGGTGGAGTAGTACAACCATGTGAATCGTCGTAACTGCGGCTCTCACGGTTGTCCGGATTCATCTTCCCATGACAGAGGACGCCAACGCATGTTCCATATCAACCGGGAGCTTTATGCAACAATCAGACAGTCGGCATTGCTGGCTGCGTAAGCCCCAGAGGACCAAGTTTTACCAAAACCGTTATCTGATTCGTGTTGAGGTTAAACTGGGATGGTTTGATGGCTGACTTGCATGACTCCGTGTTCTCTCGCTTCGGTGCCGCTGGGACCGAGTGGCACAGCGCAGAATCGAGCGTCAAGCCAATACCTTGGCCACGACGATTTGCTGGCTTCTGTTTATGTCATGTTGGCCTATCCTCAATATCCGATAGTTGACAAAAAGCGGTTTCACCCACTTCCCCAAATTCGATATAATATTCATCGGCGGATTCCTAATGATATGCATGGTCATGCTTGCCGCTGTGTGCCGGTGTCATGGCGATCACCGGTTTGGGACGGCGTCCATGAGAGTTGCACCGAGGTTGTGACCGGACTTTATCTAGACGACTGGGTGATTCACATAGTCGTAGGATATCCTGGAGTGGGCCGACACAGAGCAGTTCAAACAACGTTGGTCAATTGCCTGGTAGGCTCAAGCGTTTGAGTAGCCCGCACGGCCGGAAACACGAAGAACTCACTGCCATGAGTGACAGGCTCGAATGTCCATCAGAAGAAGAATTGGCAGCTTTTGTCGAAGGAGCCTTCGACGGAGATAGCGCTGTTCGCATAGTGAATCACATTTCGCTATGTCCACATTGTGCCAAGTGGCAATCGCAAGCGAGGAAGAATAACCGTTTTCTTCCGGAACTCGATCGCGCGTCTGGCGATTCCAAAGCGGGTCATTTGCCGGACGACACGGACTTAGCCGTTGAAGAGACGTTCCCTGCGCCGGAATACTCAATCAATCGCACGATCGGTACTTACAGAATCCTTGAGAAGTTGGGAGAGGGGGCGTTCGGTATTGTCTACCTCGCTGAGCAGACAGTGCCTGTGCGGCGAAGAGTGGCCTTGAAGGTAATCAAGCCAGGCATGGACAGCAGAGCTGTCGTTGCCCGCTTTGAGGCTGAACGCCAAGCTCTGGCCATGATGGATCACGATCATGTGGCTAGAGTGTACGACGCCGGTACGACAGAGCAGGGCCACCCTTACTTCGTAATGGAGTACGTGCCGGGAATCCGAATCACCGACCATTGTGATCGCCAGAGACTGGGGATAGACGCTCGACTCAACTTGTTCATTCAGGTTTGCGATGCTGTCCAGCATGCCCACCAAAAGGGAATAATCCATCGTGACATCAAACCCTCCAATGTTCTTGTTGCAGCGAAGGGAGACAAACCGCTGGTGAAGGTCATCGATTTTGGGGTGGCCAAGGCTACTTGTCAGCACCTTACGGAGAAGACTGTTTTCACCAAACAGGGGCAGCTCATTGGTACACCGGCCTACATGAGTCCGGAACAGGCGGAGATGACTGCTCAAGACATTGACACCCGCAGTGATGTCTATTCCCTTGGGGTAATGCTGTACGAACTACTGACTGGCACTCTGCCATTCGATCCAAAGATTATGGAGGAAATCGGCTTCGCGGAAATCCAACGAATTATCCGCAATGTAGAGCCTCCGAAGCCCAGCACAAGGCTGATGCACGGGTTGGGCAGTGACGTTTGTGCCACAGTCTTGGACAATCGCGGTTCAGAGGTTTCTGCCCTAGCGCGCAGGATCAGGGGCGATCTCGACTGGATTGTCATGAAGTGTCTTGAGAAGGACCGCACCCGTCGATACGAAACGGCGAACAACCTGGCTCAGGATATCCACCGACATCTGCACAATGAACCGGTTTTGGCTAGCCCGCCAAGTGCGGGCTATCGTGTGGCGAAATTCGTGCGCAGGAATAGGGGCTTCGTTATCGCGGCGAGCTTCGTATTGGCTGCTCTGCTTGCCGGAATCACGGGCATAGCTTGGCAGACTTACCGGGCCACGCAAGAACGTGATCGTGCCGAGCAAAACGAAAAAAAAGCGATTCATGCCCGAATGGACGAGAAGAAACAACGACTGTTGGCCGAGAGCCGAGAGCGGGAGGCAGCAGCAGCGACGAAGAAAGCAGAACACGAATCGGAGAAAGCCAAACACGCAGCCAAGCAAGCTATGCAGGCTCAACGGCGAGCACAAGAACTGGCAGCGGAAAAGCAGGTAGCTCTTGACCATGCGAAGCTCTTTGAGGAACGAGCAATCAAGCGTGCGAAGGAAGCGGAGCTGCGTCGTCAGGATATAGAGAAACTCAATCAACAGCTTCGAATAGAGACGAATCGCGCAGCAAGAGTTCGACATTTCTTGGAAAACGCCTTGATTTCTGCTGCTCCCGATTTTGCTGCCAACAATCTTGAATACTTGGCTGCGCTGGAGCGACTGGCTGGTGACTTCGACAGCACCATTGGCGAGCCAGCTCTGGAAATAGCGGTGCGCAACATCATATCAAGAGCATACGCGTCGCTCAGCCGCTATGACATGGCAGAACCGCACGCCAAGCGCGCATTCGATATGTCGCAAGCGTACCTGCCTGCTGACCATCCAGAGAGGATTTCTGCTATGTGCTCTTGGGCGGCAGTTCTTGCGGAAAAGGCTGAATACGAGAATGCAGACGAGATTGCCCAGGCCGCACAATCGGCGGCACGGGCTAATCTTGAGCAGGATCATCCAGATCGATTGCGAGCAGATTTCCTCGTGGCAGAGCTTCTTGCAGATCAGGGAAGACATTCTCAGTCCGAAGCCTTGCATCGTGATGTGCTCAATAGACGCTTTCGCACGAACGGCCCGTATCATCTGGAGACAGTTGCTTCTCAGCGGGCGCTTGCCATGACACTGAATGATATGGGTGAGTGCGAAGCTGCAGAACATCTTCTGCGCAACTCCCGCAATATCGCCCGCGAAATGCTGGGTGATGCCGCGCCCTTGACATTGTCCATCAACGTAGACCTTGCCTGGAACCTTGCCGTTGACCGAGCATTGCGTTCGGTATTGCAGAGGATTCCAGTGGAACCCAATCTCGAGACAAAGGATTTGACTGGGTGGACCTATGAGCAGTGTCGTAGAACGCTCGGTGGGGCAGATCAACTTACTGTGCTTTCCTGTATTGCATGCTTATGTGTGCGTGCTCCGTCTTGGGGAATTGACGATCTGTACATAGAACGCAGGGAGAGCGGTGCCCATTGGATAGATCGTGTGCGCGATGGAGTGACGGCGATTGCTGATTTGCACGAGTTGCTTAAGTTGGCCGACGACGAGCAGGCTTTGGAGCAACTTCGCCGGAGTGACAAGCCAGACAAGGCAGTGATCGCAATTGCGGCAATCGGCTTGGTGGATACATCGATACACAATAGCATGAGGGGCATGATGCGGATCGAGGAGGCGGTTGAAATCGCAACTCGTCGGCTACCGGTTGGCCATGTCAGTCGAGCCCTTTGTCGAGGTGCCGCAGCGCTTGGCTTTGCCCTGCAACGGAAGTATGATCGAGCGGAGCAACTTTTGCTTGATGCTCTTGCGGAGGCGGAAGCGTGCGACCAGGAGGAGTTGTCGCTTCTTGCACAAGAGGCGCTCCGCGATATGTACGAGCGATGGGGAAAGCCGGAGCTTGCCGCGCGGTATGTTGGACCCTTCTAGGAGTTGTGAAACTGTGTGTTCGTGTTGCACAGCAGGCATTAGTGTTGGTCGACAGAATGTTCGACACGTGTCCGTTTCGATTACGTTTGTGCTTGCACTGAGTATGCTTGCAGTGTGCGGATGTTTGTCTTCAAGTACCCATCAGGAAGACTGGGTGTCCCACCATTCACTCTACCATAGGTTAGGGGGGCGGACTGTAATCGAGAAGGTAGTAGGTGATTTCCTTGAGATAGCTTTTCGCGATGGTGACCTCCACTTCTCTCGAATCAAGTGTGTTGACTCTCAGCAGACACTTGAGCAACACAAGGCGAGACTCCGGGAGCGGATGATTGATTACCTGTGTATGGCGACAGGTAGTACTGTTGTATATGAAGGCGCGGATCTAAGGACGGTTCATGAGAGCATGCACATTGCATCAGACGAGTATCGTCGCGTGATTCGCCACTTCGACAAGGCTTTGAGATGTGCGAATGTGCGAGCACGTGAACGGGTTGAGTTTCTCCAACTAATAGGCGATATTGAAGGGTCTATCGTTGACCGGGGCATGGGCAAGCTCGTGAGCCACTAATGGAATGAGCAATTGTGTGATATGCATGAAGATGTTGTACGTGGCGTCTCGCCGCCGACACATTGACCGTTGGATGTCGCGAATTGCCGATCGAAGAATCGCTGGCCGGCGGTCAGATGTACGCAGTTATTGGCAATGAGCCTACCGTTTCGAGCTGATCGAATGCCAACTCGGACGCTACCCTTGGATAGAGCTTGCTCTAGATCAGCATGTTGATGCGTTGCGGGAGGGTTGTGGGCTGCACCGTTGGTTTATCCAAACCTTAGCTGACGCTCACAATGCGGTTCTTTTCTCCAGTTGATGGAGTTTCTCTGCTACAGACGGTAGCTTGCTGAGTGGTTTTCTACCGGTTCTCTTCCATCAAAGGGATGAGTTCACGTATTCGCTTGAGAATCTTGTGCTTGGCGAGAAAGACTGCATTCGCGTGACGGGCCGAGGTTCGAATTCTCTTTGCATGCGCCCGAGTCGTCATCGGACTTTTGTAGTTTGGTTTGCGACTTGCAGGAGGATTCGCGCATGGTTGGTGTTGCCATGCGTGTGGAGATCTTCTCCTGGAGTGAGTGCAGCAGGCGTTTGAAGCTGGCGACTCTGAGGCATGCGCTTGTCGTGTTCGGCCCCGTCATCATCCCGATGAGGCGTGGTGGTGGTGGGTATCCAATACGCGAAACAACTGTGGTGGATACACCAACTTGGAGCTTGATCGGCTCTACACGCGGGCACGAGCGGAGCAGGATATTACGCGACACCGCAGTATTACCGGCGGATTCAAGAACTGATCTACCGTGACCAACCCCACATTTTCCTGTGGCATGCACCGACTCTGTTGGCTGTCAGCATGAGGCTGCACGGTATGCAGATCGGGCCACCCGGTGTCACTCGATTTTCATGCGGGCCACGAGCTTGGTGGTTTCCCCGTGAAAACTGCTTGATTTGTTGTGAACTGGCCAGGGAACGGTAATTCAGGCAAGGCGTGCCGGTTAGAGGAAAAAGCGGAAAGGTTTGCGTGTCCAGGCGCCAACAGTACTCGGAGTCACTTTGGCGAGCGCACTACGGCTTGGGAACGTATATCGCGAGTAGGCTGATATGGTTGCATTGTAGCGTTGTTAATCCAAGCGCAGCGTCAGACAAATGAAACCTGTCCGAGCGGACTGGGTATGAGATGCTACACTTGAATGGAGCTTGCTTTGGAGGGACGGGGATACTCCAAGACGGCTCATTGCGTCAGGCTGGGATTCTTTGGTAAGATCGTATCGGGCCGCAGGCTATTGAGCTTCACTCGTCTAAGCGTGGCGTCAAACATGAAAGCAAGCGTGTGTGGATGCCACACGCCATTAGAGCTCGCTCTGGTACGGCCCGAAGGCGCAGCCGGTATTCTTGGGCCGGATGGAAACTTGAAAGGCAGATTGCGATGATCAGCTGGCGAATGAAGTTTTATGCCCGGTGTATCGGGATGGTGATTGGATTACTAATGTCTGGTGCAGCGGCAATGGCCAGCGTCGTTTACGTTGACGACGACGCGTCCGCAGGAGGTGATGGGCAAACTTGGGAAACAGCCTATCGATACGTGCAGGATGCACTTTACGTCTCTACTAACGGCGACGAGATCCGCATCGCAGGCGGTGTTTATAGGCCTGACGAAGCTGACAACGTAGCAGTTACACCCGGGGATAGGAATGCGACGTTTGCACTGGTGAACGGTGTTTGCGTTTACGGAGGCTACGCAGGATACGGGGCTGGGAATCCGGACCTGCGCGACGTTGATAGCAATGCCTCTATTCTTTCTGGCGATCTTGTGGGGAACGACCAACCTGGCTTCATAAACAACGAGGAGAACAGTTATCACGTGGTTATGGCTGACGATTCGATTACGGATACAGGGAACACGATCCTTGACGGATTTACGATTACAGCAGGGAACGCCAACACCAACGGCTATCCAAGAAACCATGGGGCAGGCGTCTGTTGTGTTGGAGGTGCCCCCACGCTGTCTAACTGTACTATAAGTTCTAACTCTGTGTTTGGGACATGTAGTAACGGTGGTGGAGTTCTATGCGACGGGGATGCGAGGCTCATCGAATGCACGATTGCGGGTAACTCAGCTTTGGGTTTATATGGTTATGGCGGAGGGCTTTACGGCCGCGCCAATGCAACGATCAAGAACTGCACGATTACTGACAACCGAGCAACATACGGTGGCGGAGGTGTTTGTTTCGTAGAGAGCGATGCCCGAATCTTGGATAGTGTGATAGCCGGGAATACCGCTGATGATGGGGGGGGAGTCTGCTGCCGTTGGGGTAGTCCGACGATCACAGGGTGTACGGTAACCGGTAATATGGCAAGCGGTTCCCACCACGGCAACGGCGGAGGTATCGCTTGTGGACACAGCAACCCGACTATTACAGACTGCACGATCAGCGTGAATATGGCCCATGGCAATGGGAATCCGAGTGCTGGTTACGGCGGTGGCGGGATCGGTTGCATTGACAGCAGTCCTATTATCGCAGGTTGCACGATTAGCGGAAACACGACACGAGCTTGGGCTGGCGGCGGGATCTTCTGTCACGAGGAAAGCAATCCGATAATCACGAATTGCGCGATCAGTGGAAACATCGCCAGTCAACGTGGTGGCGCGGTTTCCTGCTCGCAGGATAGCAGCCCGACGATTACGAATTGTACCGTCAGTGGGAATACGGCCGCCTATGGTGGTGGAATCTGGTGCCAGGAGAGCAACCCGACGCTTGCCAATTGCATTCTTTGGGGCGACGCACCGCAAGAGCTCGAGGTCGGTTCTGGAAGCCCTGTCGTAACCTACTGTAATTTCCAGGGGGGCTGGTCGAACGACGATTGTCCGCCGGAGGCCCCAATCTGTAACATAAACTTCGATCCTCGATTCGTTCGTCCTCCTAATCCAGGTCCTGACGGAACTTGGGGCGGCTTAGACGACGACTACGGGGACGTTCGCCTTCGGTATGGCTCACCGTGTATCGATGCCGGAGATAACGATTTGGTTCCGCCCGATATCGTTGATATGGACGATGACGGCGATACTGCGGAGCTAACTCCTCTCGATCTCGGCGGCGACAACAGGTTCACCGATGATCCGGACACGGATGATACGGGCAATGTTGGTTCAAGCGTGCTTCCTGTTGTTGACCTGGGCGCGTTTGAGGGGCCCAATCAAGCCTTTGTGATTAATCCTAATCCTGTTAGCGTGCCCGAGTGTGGTACTACAGGTTTCTTAGTGGCCTTGGCTGGCCCGCCGGAAGTTGACATCAATGTCAATGTGAACTTCCTGTCGGGGGATGACGACATTTCCGTCGAAAGGGGAGAAACCCTGTTGCTTACCGCTGGAAATTACGCAGATGGTCAGCAAGTGACCCTTGGGGCGAAAGAGGATATTGACTTGACCGAGGGCACGGCAGTGTTTCGTGTAGAGGGTGGAGGCTTGATTTCGTTTGTTATAGCGAGGGAGATCGAGGGCAGCTTGGGGCCGGTGCTTTTTGTGGACGGCAGTATGGCTGGAAGTGGAACGGGTGGTAGTTGGGCTGATGCCCTGAACGATCTTGAGGAGGCGCTGTCATTGGCCGCCGATGCCCCAGGAGCTGTGTCGGAAATTCGGGTGGCTGGCGGCACATACAGGCCATCCGCTCGAACAGATTCTGGAGATTGCCGCACGGCAACCTTCAGCCTGATAAACGGTGTGGCCATCAGGGGAGGATACCGTGGCTGTCCAGGCGGTGATTGTCTTGGCGGCGACCCCGATGAACGCAATCTTGCTGCCTACGAGAGTGTCTTGAGTGGGGATATTAACACATTGGGAGTTGCCAGTGATAACAGCTATCACGTGGTTGTAGCTGATGGTTCGATCGACGACACAGCCAATACCGTTCTTGATGGATTCACTATTACCGAAGGCAATGCCAATGGCGGGCCTCATGAGGATGATCGGGGCGGAGGGGTTGCCTGCTCCGGCGGAAGCCCAACGATTACGCACTGCAGAGTGGTAGGAAACGCGGCTAGTCAGAGTGGGGGAGGGGTTTGCTGCGCCGATGGTAGTGGCGCTGCGATTGTGAATTGTGTCATCGTGGGTAACACGGCTGGGTTTATCGGCGGTGGAATTTGGTTTTGGCAGAGCGATTCATGTGTGCTAGGTTGTACAATCGTTGGCAATGATGCCCCATTTGGTGGTGCCATTGTCGACGAAGAAAGCAATCTCACCGTCACGAACTCTATCCTTTGGGATAATGGACCGGTTGAACTCCTTGTGCTTCCGAATACTATAGCACCATTGGACAGCCCACCCTTGGTGAGTCACTGCAACGTTCAAGGGAGCTGGCCGGGCGATGGGAACATGGCTGTTGATCCATTGTTCGTTTGTCCGCCTGATCCCGGACCTGACGGTAAATGGGACGGCGTGAACGACAATCTTGGCGATCTCCATCTGGCATGCGGATCCCCGTGCCTTGACTCTGGAACCAATGAAACCGAGCCGGTATTACCGGAGTACGACATTGATGGGTATGCTCGCGTTGTTGATGGTCTCGTCGATATCGGAGCCTATGAAGGTCCCAGCCAAGCAATCTTGGTTTTACGGGATTCGGTTGATGTGCCGGAGAACGGATCTGCAGAGATCTCGATCGCTCTGGCGTGCGATCCGGGCATGGAAGTTGAGGTCATTGTGCAGCACGATTGTGGCGATTCGGACATTACAGTCGGGCCTGTCTCGACGCTGGGGTTCGATTCATCCAACTACGCAGACTGGAGGGCTGTTCCTCTTTCTGCACGCGACGATGGAGACAGTATTGAGGGAACCGCACGCATTAGCATGGAGGGAGATTCTGCTGGATTAAGGTTTCTCCGAGCACATGAAGTAGAGAACGATATCGGGCCTATTCTGTATGTTGATTCCAGTATCCAGATGGCGGGCAACGGATCCAGTTGGGCAGAAGCGTTCGTGGACCTTCAAGTGGCTTTGGACATGGCCGCAAGTGCGCCAGGAGCTGTCGAGCAAGTTTGGCTGGCTGCGGGTACCTACTACCCCTCCATTGAAAGTGAGCCGGGTGTTCCGCGTTCCGCGACATTCCAACTGATAGACGGAGTGTCCATCTACGGGGGATTCGCTGGTCACGAAGCGGCCCTGAATGACCGCGACGTTACTGTTAACAAAACCACTCTGAGCGGCGATTTGGGATGCGACGATGCCACTGGAGGTGATAATAGCGAAAACTCTTTTCATGTAGTCATGGCTTCGGGTGTGCCGAGTACTGTTGCGCTTGACGGTGTGACAATCACGGGAGGCAATGCCGACGCTTTCGATTCTCTGGAAATGGTCGGAGGAGGAATGCTCGTTTTGCTCAACAGCGACCCGTTAATCAGCAACTGTTGCTTTGTTGGTAACTCTGCAGTCTATGGCGCAGGTATGGGTAATTTCCTAAGAAGTAGTCCGACTCTGGTGAATTGTGTGTTCAATACAAATACAGTCGACGAGGAGAGTGGGTACGCAGGTGGCGGACTGGCAAGCGGTTACGGTTGTAGCCCCTTGCTAACTGATTGTTCGTTCATCGGCAATTCCGCACCATCTGGTGGTGGTGTTTACAATGCAGAGGATAGTCATCCGCGATTTGCCAATTGCACTTTTGAGTTAAATCAGGCAACCGGAAGTGACGGATACGGGGGGGGCGTCTGCAACAGGCTCGGCTGCAAGCCCGTTTTCACTCGTTGCACCTTCACCAGTAACTCGGCAGGAAGCGGAGGAGGGGGTGCCATTGATAACCAACAGGACTGCACCGCGAGCCTGAGCAGCTGCAAGCTTCTGCGCAACACCGCGATCACCGGCGGGGCGGTCTTCAATTCTGATGCTGACCTTGTGCTGGTCGACTGCACGTTCGACTCGAATGGGGCAACCGAGGGCGGCGGCGGCTATTGCAGCATCGAGGAAAGCAGTGTCGCAATCTCACGCTGCGTCTTCCGCAACAACTCGGCAGGTGAGTCTGGGGGTGGATTGTACCATGGAGACCCCGAAACGCGCGGCACTCTTACCGACTGTGTCTTCGAGGGAAACACCGCTACCCGGGGGGGCGGAATATGCAACCAGGACTCCACCGCGGAGCTGAGAATCGTTAGCTGCAAGTTCCAGCAAAACCTGGCCACCTCATCAGGGGGCGGAGTCAGGAACAGCTCTTCCGATTCAATGCTGACCAACTGCCTATTCATAGGAAACAGAGCCGACGGTCACGGTGGTGGGTTGTTTGGCTACGAGAGCAACTCGAGTATTGCCAACTGTGTATTCGCGGGAAACTCGAGTGAAAACGGTGGCGGGTTGTTTGCCACAGCCAACAGCAGCTTGGCGCTTGGGAATTGTACCTTTACCGGCAACCTAGCAGTTGATGGCGGTGCAATACGCCTCGACTTCAGCGACCCGGCCATAACCAATTCAATCCTGTGGAAAAACATGGCCACGGACGGGCCTCAGCTTCGCCTTCACTCATCCACGCCGGTTCTCAGGTTCAGTGATATCGAAGGGAGCGGTGGTAGCGACTCCTGGAACTGGTTGCCGGATATGGATGGTGGTGGAAACATCGACCAGCCACCGAAGTTCATCTTCACTGGATACTGGGACAACAATGCCACTCCATCAGATCCTGCAGATGATGTCTGGGTAAACGGACACTACCGCCTGAGAGTGGAATCGCCGTGTATCGATAGCGGGAGCGTACCTGTAGATGTGGAGACAGACCTGGATGGCCATGCCCGGGTGCTGTGTGGTGAAGTGGACATGGGCGCCTATGAGCTGGGACTGGGTGATTCTGATTGCGACCGGGACGTGGATCTGGATGACTTCTCAGAGTTAGTTGCGTGCTTGAGTGGCCCGAGCACGAGCAACGGTTTATTGTGTGTCGCGTTCGACTCTGACAGTGATGGGGATGTGGATCTTCGGGACTTCGCTGCGTTTCAGGAGGAGTTTGCCGGTTGGGCTTACCGGCAGCAGGGCGACTTTGATGGTGATGATGACGTGGACGCGGAAGACTACATGGCCTTTGCCAACTGCTTGTCTGGGCCGAGTGCTTTGCCGTCGCCCTCTGCGCCAACAACTGTCGCGGAGTGCCTTATGTCCTTTGACTTCGATGTAGATTCGGATGTTGATCTTGCTGATTTTATGAGATTCCAAGATGTTCTTGCAGTGCAGCCAGCGGATTGCAATAGCAACGGCGTGCCAGATACCTGTGACATCGACTGTGGGCCATCTGGTGGCCCCTGCGATGTAGACAGTTGTGGCCTGATAGAGGATTGTCAGACTAATGGCATTCCAGATGATTGCGATATTGCATACGGCATTAGCTTGGATGCTAATGGAAACGGCATTCCTGACGAGTGCGAAAGGTTGCCTGGTGACTACGATGACGACGGTGACGTGGACTTAGACGACTACGCTGAGTTTCCGAATTGTCTGACCGGTGCGCAGAACGGTCCATATGATCCCGGGTGTGAGGTATTTGACTTCGACGCGGACCAGGATGTTGATCTTGCAGACTTCATGGCGTTCCAGGAGGCATTGACCGTGCGAGGCCGTTGACGCTGTAACACCGTAACTATTCTTGAATTGCGCGGCAGCTGACGTCAGTAGCTCTGACGATTCGAGGCGCGGTCTGCCCTTGCTTGGCCAGAATCACCACCTGAAGCCTCTGAGCCATCGCAGCCCGTTTCTGTCGCTTGGCTAGTCACTTGAGCTCCAACACTGAATTACGTTCGCAAACATGATGCTCGCCTCCTTGTATTAAGGACTCCAACACGCCGCAGGCATAGCCGGAGCGCAGCACCGAACAAGAGACGAACGCACGTATACTCAAAACAGAATCTGCACAAGAAACGTTCATGGGTTCTTGTCTTACATGGGGGAAGTTTCGGATTCAGGTGTCCCTCGCTTGATATGATGGCATGTTCGTGCGCAAAAAGCGCAATTTACCCGGCGCCATTAGCGTTCAGGTGATCGACAAATCCAACGGCTATCGAGTGGTCGAGACTATCGGCTCGGCTAGCGATCGGGAAGAAGTATCCAGGCTGATGGAGTTAGGCAGACGGTTCATTGCCCGACAGAACAAACAGTATTCGTTGTTTCCTCAGGATCAACAAGACGACACCACGACTTTCCGGTTCGTTCAGACATTTCGGAATGCTTCGATTGGTGCGTTGGTACCAGAATCGATCTTTGGTCGACTGTTCGACGAGATCGGATTTGGCGTGATTCCAGAATCACTGTTTCGGGACATTGCGATTACTCTACTGGCTTATCCAACCAGCAATCTCAGAACAGTCGATTACGTGTATTGTTATCAGGGAAAGAAGGTGTTGCCGGATCGTGTTTGTCGTTGCCTTGATCGCCTTAACGAGCGGTATAGCCAACAGGCCCAGGATGTGGCCTACCAACACTCAAGAAAGATCCTCAATCGCGTCAACGTTGTCTTTTACGACATGACCAGCCTGTACTTCGAGGCAGAAGATGAAGACGACCTGCGGAAAACCGGATGTTCAAGGGACGGCAAGTTTCAAAATCCGCAGATAATGCTTGGATTGCCCATAGGTAAAAACAGCTATCCTATCGGCTATAGCATGTTCGAGGGCAATACTTTCGAAGGAAAAACGCTGATCCCAGTGCCTCATTGCATTCAGAAACAGTACAACTTTGGTAAGCCTGCAGATGTGGCCAACGCAGCGATGTTGAGCAAAAACAACGTGGATGCAATGAAACGTCAGGATCCCCCTTTCATCATCGCTGCCCGGCTTCGCAACGAGCCGAAGGTCATGCAAGGCTAAATCCTTAAACGCGGTGGCGGAATGTCGAATGGCCAAAACGCTGTAATCGAACAGGCAGGCCAGCGGTTGATCGTGACCAATTCTGATAGGCGAGCGAAGAAAGATGCTTACAATCTTGAGCGTGGTCTGAAGCAGCACCGCAACCGAATTGGCTTGGGGCAGTCAGGTGGGGCTTCTGCCGCATGGTAACTCCGTTAGTCCACTCTTGTACCCATCAACAACTGCTGGACTTCCTTGGAGTGCCGGAATAGCCACGCCATCGATGAAGGCTGTTTCTGAAGTCCTTCCAGGTGAACGCTGCTGTGAACTCCTTGTTTCAACAGGACCAGCGAAGCGAAGTGAGTGCCCCACGGTCCCACCAGTTGTTGTACCCGAGAGAAGTCAAAGCGAATCGAATCGAAAGCATCGCACCCGGCTTCCCTGAGTCGAGAGACAACATGCTGCAGTTCGTCGATTCCCAACTTGGTCGACAGCGGGCGGACGGTCAGGTTCCCGTCGCAGTCGGCGATTAGTTCAGCATTCTCCAGCAGATCGGCATCCGGCTCTGGGATTCGGTGGGCTAGCGTTTTTGTGAGTGCTGCAAACATGGTTCCTTCCTCCTGTAGGTTGCCTCTGTAAGGTATTGGCGAAGGACGCCTCGACCTTTCCGCAACACGGCTTTTCTTCCTAGAATCCCCCTTTGCTGCCCCCTGACGTGGCGAGCCCGCCTGTTGCCAGAGCTCTACTGACAGTCTCGGTTGCGCCAGGCCCTGCCTGTGGAATCGATCTGAACGAGTTGTTAATATGAACGTCTGTGCCCGCGACGTATCAGGGGAGTGTTTCCTCGACTTGTTGGAGCAATTGGGCCTATTGCCCTGTGACAGTCGAGTTCGGGTTGCGCACTCTGCATTCTGAGTCTCAGAAGCTTTCTGTCTGAAGGCGTATACTGCTGGTGGAGCAGGTGCAAGATGGCGGACAGTACGAAAACAGGTCTTTGCACCGTAACTATCTCACGTGCAGAACTACTTGAGGAAGTGGGCAGGTTTGCTGGTCCTACCACTACAGGGGAATTGGAGGACCTGAAGGATGCTAGGCACGAGACAGCCTGGCATCAGTTCTCAGACCGGTATCGCCCGATGATCATGAATTACGCCCAGAAGCGGTTCCGTCTGTCTTCAGCAGATGCCGAGGAGGCGGCGCAGGGCACCATGATCGCTTTTGCCGTGGCTTACCAGAAGGGGCAGTATGATCGAGAGAAAGGTCGCCTGCGCAAGTGGTTGTTCGGAATAGCCACCAATCAGATTCGGAATCTACAACGTAAGCGGGGTCAGAATCGAGAGGTCCAGATCGTTGACCAGACTACCGGCACGGGATTCATCGCTCATATCCCCGATGACGGTGCGGAGTTGGAGAAAATATGGGAGGAGGCGTGGCGGCAGGCGGTCTATCAACAGTGCATCAAGGAGGTTCGAGTGCAGTTTGACCGCAAGACGGTGCAGGCGTTCGAACTTTTTGCCAGGCAGGGTCTGTCGGCCCAGGAGGTGGCCGACAAGCTGGGCATGACCCAGAACGCGGTGTTCCTGGCCAAACACAAGATTCTCAAGCGAATCCGCGAACTCATCCCGTTGATGGAAGCGAATTGGTGAAAGGCCGAGCAGTTGCATTTCTAGGCTGGTCGGAGAGGCCACTTGAGAAAACACGGCAGGCGGAAAGGTCGGGGTTCCGAGTGCCAACATCATCTAGAACCATCTGATGGAGGGTCCAACGGTGATGCATAAAACAGTGAACATGCCGACCTATCGAACCCCTGAGCCTGATACAGACTACGGCGCGGGCTCAGTTGGCTTCGTGAAACTCCGGGGTCTCATGTCATGAATACGCGAATACGGAAACGAGTGGCGGATACGTTGTTGAGGAAGTCGTCGAACTGCAGACGAACTCGGCACACTGGAGCGGGTTTCACTCTAGTGGAGCTGCTGGTTGTTGTCTCGGTAATTGCGTTGTTGATAGCGATCTTGCTACCGAGTCTGAAGAAAGCGCGGGCGCAGGCCAAGAGTGTGAAGTGTCGGACGAACCTACGACAGATCTCTCTGGCCTGGCAGGATTACGTCGTAGATCATGATGGGCGGTTCCTTCAGGGTTTCAATTCCAATATCAACTTCGGTGGGCGACAAGGAAACGGGGGAGCGTACTACGGTGGGACAGATCCGCAAGAATGGCCGAAGCCATCGGTTTGCCACTCCCCAGTGCCCAAACCGCTCAACCCGTACCTTGGGCTACCAGAGACTACGTGGAATGGCGCGGAGGAGTTCCACTGCCCTGCTGATAGGGGAAGCGCGCGTCGTGGTCCAACGTTTTTCTCGTTCTACGGGAACAGCTACGTAACCAACCCCATGCTGATCGATCAGGAACAGATATACGTTCCCTCGAGTCCGGATTACGAATGCCGCGCACCCTTGCTCGAAGCGGTGAACGAACGACTGGCTGGGATCAGTATCTCCAAGGTTACATCCAATCCAGCCAAGCTGCTCCTGCTGGGGGATTCCGGTTGGGCGATGGAGTATCTGTACAACATCCGAGAGCGCATAGAATGGCACGACAAGCCGTTTTGGCACAATGTAGCTTTTCTCGATGGGCATGCGGAGTTCGTGAAGGTTGCCAAAGGGCGGTATGTAACGGAGTCCTACACGATCGTGCCGTTTCAGGATCTATTGGCAGAGGCCGCTTCGTGTCCACCGTAGCCATCTTCTCGTTGGGCGACGTTGGCAGAGAAGGCTCGTGAATGGGTGAAAGGGTAGTCCTGGTGATACGAAGAGATGTGCCACTCCTGGCGTGTTCATTGGTTGCGGCAACGTTTCTGCTTCTTGGTGATGCTCAGGCGTTGGGGGAGTATATCCACATATACCCGGATGACACGGGCGACTATGAAACGAATCAGCTGGCGATTGATGCGGCCAGCGAATGGGACGAAGTCGTTCTGGCCGATGGGACGTACACCGGGCCGGGGACAGAACCTGGGTTTTGGTGGTAAGGCAATCACGGTGCGCAGCGCCTCGGGTAACCCGGCGCTGTGCATTATAGACTGCGAGAGTGACGCCCGGGGACTGTACAACGACTCAAGGTGGCCGGCAAGCTGGTTATGACTCAGGACGTGGTGTTCCTGGCCAAGCACGAGATTCTCAAGCGAGTCAGCGAGTCCATCCCATTGATGAAAGCGGGTTGGTGAAAGGTGGACCAGTTGCGTTTCTAGCCTGGTCGGAGAGGCCACTTGAGAAAACACGGCAGGCGGAAAGGTAGAGATGCCGAGTGCCAACATCATCTAGAGCCATTTGGTGGAGGATTGAACCATCACGGACAGAACTGTCAACATGCCGCCCTATCGAATCCCTGAGCCTGATGCAAACTGCAGCGCGGATTGCATTGGCGTCGCGAGACTCCAGGGCTTTGTATCATGAGTCCGCAAGATCCAAGAAGAATGCCGTTGGGGAAGGTGGAAGACAGTATACGAGTTCGGCATGAACGAGCACGTTTCACTCTGGAGGAGCTGCCGGTTGTTGTTGCCGGGATCGCGTTGTCGATCGCGGTACTGATGGCGAGTCGGAAGGCAGCACATTTACGGACCGAGAGTGTGAAGTGTCGAACTGACCTATGGGCGCGCGTATGAGGAGATTAGCAAAAGTGTCCCACCATTCGTCAACAAGAACGGGCTTGATCGTGGTTTGTCTACTTGTCAATACAAGTTCTTCGCTCGTCCAAGGACGAGTTGGAAATCCGGGGCAGAAGGGTAGTTTACTAATTTACCCTAATGTGGAGATCAGGTGGGATGCAGAAGGCAACTTGATCCAAGATACATTCATCACCCTAACTAACGATTCGTACAACAGCGTTGTCGTGCGCTTGTACTTTGCCAATGGTGATCCGCCGCTTCCCGCTGATCCTCCGGAGCGTTTTCATCCGGGTTACAATTGGATCGATAACGGTATTGTACTTACGGGCAACCAACCAGTGTATTGGAAGGCTTCGACTGGATCAGGGATAGCCAGCCAATTCACTTTTCTTGATCCAGGTACGCCACCTGGTCGCCCAGCAATAGATGGCAGCACGGATCGCGTATTGCGGGGTTATCTTCTTGCTGTTGCAGCTGAGAGTTACGACGGGGCGGAGATTTGCTGGAACCATTTATTCGGGGGGGCAACTATTGTTAATTACCAGGAAGGATCTGCTTGGCAATACAAAGCATATGCTTTTCAGGTCGACTCGACAACCACCCCGCACGGAACCGTCTTGGGAACTCCAGGAGAACTGCGGCTAGACGGTGTGGAATACGAGGCATGTCCCGCCGAATTGCAGTTTGATTTCGTAGCAAGCGGTAGTACTGCTATGAGTGGCGATTACCGTGCAGCCGTAAATGACACCGACTTGACCCTTCTTCTGGCAACGGTCGATTTTCGAACTCCGACGACGGGGCCGCTAGCAACCAAGGCGGAATTCGACATCTGGAATATGAACACGTTGAGTTTCTCTGATGCCGGGCATTGCGTCACGCAATGGGATCAACGATTTCTGAGCTCATACGATATTCCCAACTACTTCCTCCTGCCCAACCTGCAAACTGAAGTTGGTACGTCCCGAATCGATGGAATACAATCTCCAGTTGAATGTGGAGCGGAAAGTGAAGATGTACCCCTACTTGGCGTTAGCATGAACGTTTTTGACTTCGATGGATTGGACACCAGCTTCGCTGGGACAACCCTGCCCGGTGCTGGTGGTGAACAAACGGCGGTGATTCAGTTAGACGTCCAAGCCACACGAATCAATGCAACTACCGGCCGGATTTCTGCCTTTCATCAAGAGGATATCGACAGCGAACCACCACCAGACAGAAGGTTTCGCGATAAAGGGACTTCATTTTTCGCTGTAGGTAAACCAGGCAGCCTTCTGGTATTTCCCAATATTGAATTACGATGGGATGCAGGTGGAAATCTGCTTCAGGATACGGTTATCGAGTTGACCAACATGGCAGATGAACCAGTTATTGTGCATGTTTGTCTCGTCCACGGGGACCAGCCGCTCCCTGCCGATCCGCCGGAGGCGGCTCATCTAGGCTGGAATCATTCCACCGATTTCGCGGTTCTTACTTCCCGTCAGCCTACATTCTGGTCCGCGTCAACGGGAATGCCACTTGGCATATCATCATTCCTCTCACTCGATCCTGGGTATTATCCAGGTCGCCCGGCTTTGGATGGAACATACGACCGTATACTCCGCGGCTTCGCCTATATCTGGGCAGTCGATGGACAGGGTCACGAAATCCGTTGGAATGATCTTTCCGGCAAGTCTACGATTATCAACTATACAGAATCATCCTCGTGGGCATACTTGCCGGTCTCGTTCTCAATAGATTCTGAAAGTATTGCTGACGGTTACCGCAGCGGTACGCCGGGGATTCTAAACTTCGACGGTGAAGAATACGGTTCCTGTCCATCCCATTTGGCTATGGATTTCTACGCAACCGGCGCGTATCCCATGTCTGGCGGCGGGCGGTCGGCGACAGGCGATACCGATTTAACCCTGCTACCGGTTTCGGCGGACCTCAAGAAAACATCGGTCAATCCAACGAGCACCAAGGCCAAGTTTGACATCTGGAACGGCAACGAGTACAGATTTTCCAACACCGATATTTGCATAAGTCACTGGTCTCAATACTTACTTGGCTCCTATAATTACCCAAACTACTTCCTGGCGTTCAACCTACAAACTGACCAAGGTAAAGCCAGGATTGATGGAATACGGTCTCCGGTGGAATGTGGGGAGGAAACTGAAGACGTACCGTTGCTTGGCGTCAGTATGCTTTTGCTTGATTTTGATGCCGGAGCAGAGGTGGCCCGTGCTGGCGCAACGTTGGTCGGCATGGGAGTTGAGAATGCCCAGATACTGGTGGATGAGGACAGCAATGGTAACGGAATCCTTGACGATCTGGAAGATGGGAATGACTGCAACAGCAACGGAATCATTGATAAATTCGAAATCGCCATGGGAAGTAGCGCGGATTGTGATACCAACTCCATCCCCGATGAATGCGAGAAACTGCCTGGAGATTTTGATGGAAATAGCCTGATAGATTCCACGGATTACGCGTACTTCGCTTTGTGTATGTTAGGCCCGGGCGGTAAGTACATTGATTGCCACACATGCTTGACCGGGGATATTGACGAAGACCAGGACGTTGATCTTGCAGATTTCTCCGCCCTTCAGTGTACGTTCAGTGGACAGTAGTTGCATAGAGAGGTGGTTGCGTTGCACTTCTGGACGGTTATGAACAGGCCTATGGTTGAACACCAGGACGTATAGGCTAGATTGACGACGACCAGGCACGTGATGGTAGGGAAAACCAGGCGAGCCTCGATTAACGGGCTGTCGAAGTTGCGTAACCTGGTGCGTTAGAATGCCTGCGGGTAAATAGCTGGTAGAGGTTTCATGGGTACTGCCGTGTACGCGCCGCACGTCAACGTGGGTGAAAGGAACGCGATTATGAAACAGGCCAATAAGCTAAGCCGGATGCGTTGCCTCATGGTTGTCGCTGTTTTTTGCGTGGTTCCCGCTGTAGACGTATCGGCTACAACCTACCTGGTAAGAGCGGACGGTACTGGCGATTACACCGCGATTCAGGAAGCGATTGATGCTACGACGGACGGCGACGTCGTCGAGATCTCCGACGGAACGTATGCAGGTGCGGGGAACAAGAATCTGGACTTTGGCGGCAAGGCGATCACGGTGCGCAGTGTCTCGGGCAACCCGGCGCTGTGCATAATAGACTGTGAGAATGACGGCCGCGGGTTATTCTTCTTCAGGGGCGAGGGATCGGATTCGATAATCAATGGCCTGACGATCATGAATGGTGCTCTCAATCAGAGCAGTCCGGGCGGCAACCGGGGCGGTGGCGTTTTTTGCTGGGCAGGCAGCAGCCCAACGTTGATCAACTGCAGAATCATTGGGAACTCGGCTACCGATTATGGCGGCGGTGTCTACTGTTCCGGCGGCAGTCCGACGTTGGTCAACTGCATAATTGGCGGGAACTCGGCGGATTGCGGTGGTGGAATTCATTGCGAGTGGTCCAGCAACCCGACGATTACGAACTGTACGATTGTCGACAACTCGGCTAACTACGGCGGCGGTATCTACTGCTGGAACAGCAGTCCGACGCTGACCAACTGCGTTTCTTGGAGTAATACGCCGCAAGAAGTCTACAATGACTTGGGAAATCCCGTGGTGACGTATTGCGACGTTCAGGGTGGTACCGGTGAGCCCTGGTTCGGCAGGGGCTGCATCGATTCTGATCCGTTGTTTGCTTTTCCAAACGACTTCCATCTGATGTCAAGCTCGCCGTGTATCGATGCGGGCACCAACGGACCGTTTGGTGGCCTTCCGTTCAACGATGCGGATGGCAACCCGCGTTCGTTGGACGGCGACGGTGACAGTATCGCTATCGCCGATATGGGTGCATTCGAATTCACACCCCTCCCCTGGATATGGGTGACACCGGTGAGATTAGAGTTCCACGCGCTGGTGGGTGAGGAGAACCCAGACTATCAGACGCTGTTGCTACGCAACGCCGGCGGAGGCATGCTTAATTGGGAGGTTGCAGAAACGTGCCCATGGCTGGAGGCCAATCCGCTGTCGGGTGACTCCAGCGGAGAAGTGGATGAAGTAACGCTCAGTGTGGACATCAGCGATTTGACTCAGGACGTGTACAGCACGGTGTTGGAGATTATGGATCCACAGGCGATCAACTCTCCACATGAGGTGATTGTCACACTCACTGTAGGACCCATGCTCGATGTACCAAGCGAGTATCCCACGATCCAGGCGGCAATTGACGCCTCCACTAATGGCGACATGGTTCGTGTGGCCGATGGGACGTATTTCGGGAATGGTAACAAGAGTCTGGACTTTGGTGGCAAGGCAATCACGGTGTGTAGTGCCTCGGGTAACCCGGCGTTGTGCATCATAGATTGTGAGAATGGCGGTTGCGGATTCCGTTTCCACTCCGGCGAGGGTCCGAACTCGATCGTCGAAGGGATGATGATAACGAATGGCTCATACGGGATCAGCTGCGAAGGAAGCAGCCCGACGCTGACTAACTGCGTGATCAGTGGAAACTCTACCAGCCAGAATGGCGGCGGCGTCTACTGCTCCTACAGCAGCCCGACGCTGGCTAACTGCGTGATCAGTGGAAACTCGACCAGCCAGAATGGCGGCGGCGTCTACTGCTCCTACAGCAGCCCGACGCTGACTAACTGCACGATAGCCGGCAACTCGGCAAGTGACGATGGCGGTGGCATCTACTGCGTCAACAGTAGCCCGACGCTAACCAACTGTATTCTTTGGGGTGATGCGCCGCATGAAGTTTACATTGATTCGGGTGACCCCGTGGTAACGTATTGCGATGTTCAGGATGGCACGGACGAGCCCTGGTTCGGCACAGGCTGTATCGACCTTGATCCACTATTTGCCTTTGCAGACGACGTCCATCTTATGTCCGGCTCGCCCTGTGTCGACGCAGGCACCAACGGACCCTCTGGTGGCCTTCCGGCCGATGATCTGGATGGCAATCAGCGTTCCCTCGACGGCGACGGTGACACCCTCGCGATCGTTGATATGGGCGCTTACGAATTGAATCCAGCTTCCGCCCCATTGATAGCGATGAACTCGGCAGTGTTCGAGTTTTACGGGTCAGCAGGTGGAGAAGACCCGGGCGATCAGGTGCTTTCACTACGCAACGCCGGGGGGGGCACGCTCGACTGGGAGGTCACAGAAACGTGCCCGTGGCTGGAGGCCAACCCGCTGTCAGGTGACTCAACAGGAGAGATCGATGACGTCATACTCAGCGTAAATGTCACAGGTCTGACCCTTGGGTACTATGCTTGCTTACTGACGGTTTCGGATCTAGACGCTGTCAACTCGCCACGTGAGCTGTCCGTTACGTTGGACGTAACCGGCACGCTGGCTGTTCCTGGTGAGTATTTGACGATCCAGGAAGCGATTGATGCGGCGAATCCCGGTGACGAGATCGTAGTCGCGGACGGGACGTATACTGGCACTGAGAATAAGAACCTGGACTTCGGCGGCAAGGCAATAACAGTGCGCAGCGCCTCAGGGAATCCGGGGCTGTGTATCATAGACTGCGAGAATGACGGTGGCGGATTCGACTTTCATTCCGGCGAGGGATCGAGCTCAGTCGTCGAGGGGATTATGGTTACGAATGGCGGCTACTATGGCGTCGCCTGCGTGGAAGCCAGCAGCCCGACCTTGACCAATTGTACGCTTAGCGGGAACTACGACAGCGGCGTCTTCTGTTTGGGCGGCAGCCCAACACTGACCAACTGCACGATTACCGGCAACGTGGGTGGCTACGGTGGCGGCGTCCTCTCCGTGGGCGACAGCGGCACGACGCTGACCAACTGCACGATCAGCGGGAACTTTGCTAGCGGATGGGGTTCAGAGAGCGGGTTTGGTGGCGGCGTCTACTGCGGCGGCATCCTGACGCTGAACAACTGTATCCTTTGGGGCAACACGGCGACTGCGGGACTGCAGATCTCAACTGATCCCGGTGCGACGATCATTGTGAGCTCCAGTTGCATCCAAGGCGGTTGGATGGGCAGTAGTGATATCTATCTGAACCCAACCCTGACGCCGGCGGGGCACTTGCGGGCGAACTCACCCTGCATCGATGCAGGTAGTAACGGATTACTCCCGGCTGATGTGTTCGATCTTGATGCCGACGATGACGTGGCCGAACCGATCCCATTCGACATTGACGGTGAGGCTCGAGTCGTTGACGGCGTTGTTGATATTGGCGCCGACGAGTTTCTCGATACCGACACTGACGGTCTGCCTGATTGGTGGGAGACTCTTTATTCAGCAGATCTAGACGCGGGAGCCGACATCGACAACGATGGCTTGACCAATCTTGAGGAGTATGAGGAGTATGGCAGTAACCCAACTGCGGCGCCCTATTACGTTGATGGGACTAACGGAAATGACAATTGGAACGGACTGTACGCGGTGTTTGAGCCGGCGACGAGCAACGGTCCCAAGCGCACTATCCAGGCTGCACTCGATCTAGCGAACGATGGCGACACGGTTCTCGTATTGCCAGGCACATATTCGGGCATGGACAACAAGGAGCTTGATTACGCTGGTAAATCTGCCGTGCTGCGTGCTACCGATGGACCAGCGGAGACCACGATCGACTGTGAGAGTTCAGGCCAAGTGGTGAGTTCAAACTCGTTCAAGAGCACATTCGTAGCCCTGGAGGGTTTTACGATTACTGGTGGTAGCGCCGAACTCGGCGGAGCGGTCCAAGTGAACCAGTCAAGGTTCATGATGAAGAACTGCGTCCTGGTCAGCAATAGTGCGACTGTTGTGGGCGGCGGTGTCTATGCCGACCTTGTGAACGCCACGTTTGACGAGTTGACGCTTGAGTCTAATACGGCGCCGGTAAGTACAAACGGACTCATTAGTCATAGCAACGTTCACCTGCAAGGTAATCTCAACGTTGAGGACCGTACGCTGGATGTCTGTTCGAGCATTTTCTACGGACCGGGTGAACTGTACCTGGGCGAGGGCTCATTGCTGCACATAGGCGGCGATGAACCTGATGCCCCGCCAACGCTGCTGCAAAGCAATGTCAAGGGTACGGGTAACATCCGCATCGATCTGGGACAGAGCTTGTATATCGAACGAGGCGCGGTTATCGACTTGAGCGGTGCGACGACCAACGGCTGCTCTGATCCGTCAGAGGCCGAGGATTGGGGCACCATATTCGTTGACGGCAACCTGGTCGTAAGGGAGGCCACGATTCGCAGCACCAACGTGGAGGTGAGCCTGGCCGACTTTGAGGACGCGGTGGGGATAATCAACAACGACATAGCCCTACTCGAGGCCAGCGCCGGATTCGGCGGTGAGTTCTTCGTGGAGGGTCGAACGGTCGTGGAATGCAACAGCATCACCTCCTACGGGGATCGCTACCTTGACCTGGATCCGGACCCGAATGCGCTACCGGACGATCGGCCCGACATACGGGAAAACCGTTTCCACGTGATCATCACCCAGGGCGTTCAGGGCGAGCGGGGGGAGACCCTGGAGTTGCGGTCTCCCGACCTGGACTGCGACCCCATGGTGGACACCAACGGCTGTTCTTCCGGGGCGGTGCAGCTCGCCTCTGGTTTCGGATACGAGGATACCTGGGTGCTGGAAACGCTTGAGGTGAGGAGCGGAGCCAAGGTCAACCTGACCAACCGCCAGGGGTTCGAGTTTGCCGTGAGCAGCAATGGCCTGCCGGAAACCGTATACGTAAAAGAACTGAAGCTGTATCCGGATGCGGTGCTGAACACAGGTTTGCAGCGGATGTACTACCAGAACCTGCGGCTGGTAGACTCCAATGGGTTCGATATGAGCAGCAACGGGGCCGAGATTGTGGATGTTCCCCTATTGGGCTTCTCGTTGAAGATCATCGCCATGGAGGACGAGGAGGAATTTGCGGTGCGGGTGCGCAGGCGCTTGCGTGATCCTGATGACCAGCAACCACTTCCCACCGAAGAACCCAAGGAAGGCTCTATCGAGCTTGCGGAGTATCCCATGCAAGGTGGTGTGATGGAGATGCGGACGCGAGCGATCGGCCTGCAATCCGCCAGCTCCGTGGCCGCCAAGGGTGCTTTTGCGCGAGCAGGTGACGAGCGGATCACTGTGACGTTCGAGTACCTCTTCGTTGCCGATCCCCACAACGACGCCGAGCTGATCGTATACTTGAGCGACCACCCTGAGGCGAGCAAGGAGCTTGTAGAGCTTGCCCGGATCCGGCCACCACAACCCGGCCGCCCGGGGGCCATCGGAAGTGGTCAAATGGGCGTATTTGACGGCACGTTCAACCGAGGTCAACTTAACTTCACGCGCGGAACGTACGTGGAACTCGAACTGCGCGGACAGGACGCGCGAATCTGGATTGATGATTGGGATCCTTACATCGGGTGTATCCATTGTGGCAACGTGGATGGCTGGCCCGGGATCGACTCGGGCGACTTTCTCACGGTTCTCGCGTCCGTGGGTACTAGAACCTATCCCATTACCTGGTTTAACCGCATAAGAGTACTATAATTATGTATGCTAAAACTTACCGAAGAACAATTAGATTGGTTGACTGAGCAGATTCCTCATCACACTCCGAGCCCCAAGGGAGGTCGGCCCCCGATGGATAAGCGAAAGGCCATTCAGGGAGTTTTTTGGATTCTCGACAATGGGGCAAAATGGAAAGATCTTCCAAAGCGGTTCGGCTCCAAGAGCGCTGTTCATCGATGGTTCAAGTTCTGGGTTGAAAACGGCGTATTCGAGAACATTATGCGTAATGCTGGTGAATTAGTTGAAGAGCATGACGGCTATCGAGTGTATGAATGTTATATCGATGGAACATTCAGCAAAGCCCGCGGAGGTGGTGACGGAATAGGCAAGACAAAGGCCGGAAAAGGCGTAAAAATAATGGTTTTAGTAGATGCTAAGGGGCTTCCAATAGCAATTGATACTATGTCGGCTACGCCTCATGAAAACCAACTCGTTCAACCGCTTTTCGACTTCATGCTTACGAATGAGAAACCGGAGCGGATCATAGGTGATAAAGCTTATGATAGTGATCGACTTGACGCTGAACTTGAAGCCCAGGGTATCGAAATGATTGCTCCGCATCGTAGGAACCGCAAAGCAGAAAATAAAACTCAGGATGGCCGACCTTTGCGAAGATACAAAAGACGATGGACTGTTGAACGAACGATAGCCTGGATTCAACACTATCGTCGACTATGTATACGATGGGAGAAATCTACATTGCTCTTTCAGGGATTTCTACACTTCGGATGTACCTTATTATTGCTTAAAGAGGTTTTGGGATAGGTTCTAGCCTAGCGGCATCCTTTGACTGTGTAGATCTGGCTAACAATGATCAACATGTCGACATCTACGATCTACAGGCGATGGATCTTGTATTGGCGGCTGGAGGCGACGCCTACCTACCGCACGCTTGTGGGACTACTGTGAAGGCGAGGGAGGTTCTGCGCGGCAAGGAGGCCGGGGACGGTATTACTCTTCCCAATGGACCGGGACTGCTGATCGCCGGCAAGCCGAGCGCGTTTCCACAAGAGGACATGATCTACAGCGTGGGAGTTGATGGAGCTTGTTTGGCGCCAGCGCAACAACCCGCAGGCAAGTCCGGTCTCTTCGGCAGCAGGAGTAACGGTAGGTTTGTCATGGACAGTGCGGGGAGATTCTATCAACTCCACTCCTTGCAGGGCCTGATTCGCATAAGTGATGGGGTCCCTGTCGTGAAACCGAATTCGTATACTCTGCCAAGCGTGGGCGATGTGTATGTGGGAATAGATTACGGTAGTGGAAGTATTGTGGGCCTGTCCATCTTAGACGCAGCTTTTGACCCCGACGACGACAGCGTCGTGTACGTAACGCCGGTTCTAGTGAAGACAGACGATGGCTTCTTCTACAAGGCGTCAGCGAAGCTCACCCTGCCATCGCCGCCGGATGGAACATTCACCGTATCTGAAACCTACGGGTTAGATCCACATGATTACTCTTCTGTGGCTCCCTCTACTGGTGATGGCGACGTCGTCTACGAACCTAGTTTGCAGGGCATGCGCGAGCTGGAGATCGACGATTACGGCAACCTGTTCATCGTCGCCGCGCATGCGTCTGGCGGAATCAACGATTGGATCTCCGTGTATGACAGCACGAGTGGTATTTCACCTGTGCAACCGCTCAACATCAGCGATACTCTACATGCCCCTACCGCGCTGCTGGTGTCCGAAGACGGAGACCATCTCTACTTGGCTGGATCAACAACCAACGGCCTCCAGGGCGGTCAGACCCGGATTCACCGGTTTGATATTCATCGCTCCTTGGATCGTGTGGTAACAAGCATAACGTCAAACGGCTACTGGGAAATCGAGAACGTAACAAGCAACGGTCAGCTATGTAACGGCCAGCCATGTGGCCATATCGGTGCTATTGCCAGCATCACGGAGGAGCCGGCCAGTGGCGATCTCTATATCGTTAGCTTCAGTACCCCGCGATACGCTGACAACGTGTCAGTGCCTATGGGGCCCATACTTGCTGTGCCTACGCTGGTAGTCATTCCTGACCCAGCCACGGCGTCTGGTACTTTCCAGGCAATGGAGATTGACTGCGATTCACTCTCACTACCCTTAGCTGCCGCCTTCATTCCAGGTCCTGCGCCAGGTGATTGCGATGGTGATGGCGATGTGGATATGGATGATTATGACCGCCTTCAGGACTGCTTCACAGGACCGTCTGGGTCGATGCGGGGAGATTACAATGCCGATGGTGTGAGAGATCTGTCCGACTTTCACCTGTGGCAACCGTGCTTGGCCGGCCCGGAAGTGGGGATTCAGCAGGGCTGTCGAGATATGGATTTCGATTACGATTCCGATGTAGATCTGCGGGATTTCGCTCTGCTGCAGTATCTGCTTGCTCGAGACCAGGCTGATTGCGAGGCGGCTGATCTCGACAGTGACCTCGATGTCGACCTTCAGGACTTCGCTGTCTTTCAGCAGGCGTACATGGGGGGCTAGGGAACTGCCGGAGATCGAGCCGATCGCCATCCGAGCCACTCTCGATCCTCCGCAAGACGAGGTTGGATCGCATGCTTCAGCCACGTATCCGGATTGTGAGAGAGGGCGTTAGCGTAAGCATTGACGGCAGATCGCGTGTCGCCTGCCTTCAGTAGTCGTTCTCCTACGGCGAAGTACGCCAGTGCAGTGTGATCGGGTGACAGAGTTCTGATCAGTTCATCTTCGTCACGGCTCTGCTCCAGCAGGAACGCGGCGACCAAATGCTCCGGCGACGAAGCTCGTATGCTGTCGCATATCGTTTGGGCTCGCTCTATCCTCTCGCTCCACCATTCAAGCAGAAACCAGCCCAGTGCCAAGCGATTTACCTCGCCAGGCACTTTGTCTTGCAGATGCGCAATCGCCTCTGTTTGTGTGACTGCAAAGGCATCCTTGGACTGGATTTCACGCAGTCGAGCATCTGCCTGCTGCCAGAAGTAGTAGCTTATGGCTCCGAAGGATACTGCTGACACTGACAACGCAGCGAGGACAGAGGCGGCGTATGCGTGTCGGGCAGCCATTTTGCGGAGGACGTACCAGACGCTATCTCGCTTGGCCTCAATCGGGAGGCCTTTTAGGAGGTTTTCCACATCGCGCTGAAGTTCACCTGCGGATTGGTATCTGCGTTCTTTCTCCTTGGCGAGGGCCTTCAGTACAACCACCTCGATTTCGTCGTTGATCGCATTCTTCTTGCGCCATGATGATTTTGCACTCTGATTACGCTGGCTCCACGATGACGGCGCCGGTGGAGGTGCTTCGCAAATCGCCTTTAGAATGTCCGCGATTTTCCCTACGACAGGGTAGGGAAAGTGGCCTGTCAGTAGTTCATAGAGTACTACGCCTAGCGAATAGACATCTGTTCGAATGTCGATTGCATCCGGAGTTCCGCTGGCCTGCTCAGGGGAGGCGTAAGCGAGCGTGCCTACGAACTCTTGCGTAACCGTTACCGGAGACGTTGAGTCCGGCCAGGCTGGTCCGGCAATCTTGGCCAGGCCGAAATCGAGCACACGGGGTTCGCCAGCTTGGTCCACGAGGATGTTTCCCGGTTTAAGATCGCGATGTATTACACCCCGTTGGTGGGCAAAACTCACTGCTGCACACACCTTGCTAAACAGCTCCAGGATTTCTGGGACAGGCAAGTTCCTGTCTCGCACGTAGCAATCCAGACGCTCCCCAGCAACATACTCCATTGCGTAGAATGGTTGTCCGCGCGTGATGCCACTATCATAGATCCGTACTATGTTGTGGTGGTCAAGTGATGCGATCAGGTCGACCTCACGCTCGAAGCGAAGGCGATGCCGCGCCGATTCAAACGCACCTTCAAGCAGCACTTTTATCGCTACGGTTCGCTTAGTTGAGTGCTGAATAGCCCTGTACACAACACCCTGTCCTCCACGGTGTATCTCCTGGATTGTGGTGTAACCTTCAAAAGACGGGAGCTTGTCCGTCCTCGTTTGCCCGGTATGCGTATTGGTGAGGGCTTTGGGGGATAGGCCGATGTCCACAGTCGAGCCATCGCCTGTTTCGGCAGGAATCTCCATCAGCGCCGGAAGGAGTCTCTCGTTTAGCCGAGCCTCAGCCAGCCACTGAGCGCAAAGTGGACATTGGGAGATGTGCGCGGCAATACGCTCCTTGTCGGCATTATCACAACAACCTTCTATGAATCCAGCAAACTCCTCCTCTGTCGGGCAGTTCTGGTCACTGTTCATGAGAATGACGATCCTTCTTGCGACGCGTTCAATTGCCGTTTTTCCGGATGACAACCGGAGCGATCATGTGTAACCGATTGGCCGATAGCCGGTGGCCATTCTATATTGGCTATTAGCCACGGGATCTTTCCACTCTTTTTCTGTCTCTGACAGTAGCTCCGACAATAGTTCCAGCAACAGAGGCATGGAGGCATCGTGAATTGCGAACTCAAAGCTTCAGTTTGTAATTCAAGGACGCTTGCCAATTCCACCTGGCAATCTTCATTCTAGTCGTCATCATACATCGTTGTGTAAGGCGTAGCGTAGTCTTCGCCATAGACCTGCCTGAGAGTTTCTATATGTTTGTCCGTAGCCGAGTGCTCGATTTCACGGAGGTACGCCAGAAAATCATCGTAGCTTCTCCTTGAAAACACTTTTGTTTGACAGCCAAGCTTGCCAGTAATGCCGCCTTCGGAGAGCAAGCCCCCTATCTCGCGATCCACAAACACAGCGTCGCAATACGGCAATAACACGGAGACCATGTCGATATCTGTCCACATGCTACCGGTCGGAGCCTTCTGCCCATTTGCCGCTCTTCGGGCAAGCCCAGCAAGAAGCAGGCTTGATATCCTCACGAAGGGCACCTCTGAGAAATCGGCGTTTTCAAGATACCGTAATGTTGCCTTCAGGGCTTCATCCTCATTTCTATAGTAGTCGCAGCATGCATAGTATACTGTTAACCATAGTTCCGTTGCCGGATTCCCAGCAAGTACATCCAGTCCGACCAGACAATTGTCTAACGGGCAGGCTGCCAACTTCTGTGCTAGCTTCACAGTTGCCCGTATAACGGCCTGCCCAAACGCTTTGGTTTCTTTTCTGAAAACCTCCTTGAATCGTGCTTCACTAGATTTCCAGTTTTCAAACACGCTAGCCATTGTATCGCGTGATCGGGCACGGTCTTGCCGAAGGCCCTCCTTTAATCCCGGTATGGGCGGCATTGAAACCTGGATGTGAAACCTGTCTCGCCAGCCGCCCATCTGCCTACTGATCGCGTCAGACCTCTCAATCAACGACTCTGGCTCGGCTTCGCATCCCAACCACTTAGAGATATGTCTGTGGATCTGCCAGCGTTTGATACTCGAGGGTTCTCGAAATCGAACTTCGCCCGAGAGGTGTTCGTACATTCGGCGAGCTTCGGCGCGTTTCTTCCAGACGAGAGATTCTTGGCGGTGGTACGCTGATTCCGGGTAAACAGCAAGTTGCATGCCGAGTAGTGTATCGAGATGGTCGAACATATTTTCCACGGTGTCCGGTTATCGTCATGCCGAGTATCCGGGTGGATTGCTTTGAGGAGTTCACTGATTGCCAACTGGTCCAGGTAAATGATCCGCTTATTCAGTTCGGGCAGTAGGATTCGTTCCTTGTGAAGGCATGACCTGCATCGCCGTGTGTAGCTTCTGCTCTGCACGTTTAAGACGCCGAAAGCCTCTTCTTTGCACTTCGGGCAAACCAAAAAGGGGGCGGTTATAAAATCTCTCGGGTCGAGTGCCATTGTCCTCGTCCTACAGTAGGCAAATCGCTGCCGCCATCCACATGCAAGGGAAAGCACTAGTCACGCGTGCTGCGTTTGGAAACATCGACGACAACATTGTACATCGCAGCGAAAGTGGAGTCGAGGCGAACAGAATCTGCGACTGCAGCCGCGCATAGACAGTGAGCATTCGGTGGTGCACGCCTCTATTCAGGGATGGTTGAGCTTTGTCGGGAGCGGGTTTTGTTGTTAGGAGTTGCTCGGCTTTTGCGACGCTGCGGAGACGAGTGGTCTGGTAGTCACCCCTTAGGCAGGGCGGTCGATAGTGTATCGCAGATAGGCGAATGCGACAGCTTGCTGGCAGGGACTTGTAAATGCGGCAAGTTGCGAAGAACGAGCGGACTGACAGCTGTTTGCCGATCTGGATAATCCCAGCAGGGCGATCCCATGTGGTGATTAGGCTAACGCAGTTGGTGATATATTTATGTGTATTCACCGCATTGAGTACCGCATCGCCTTGTTCCAAACAGGCCAACATGTTTGGTGAATTCCACATTTGTTCCTAGCCTATATCGCCCATTTCCAAGGGTTCCGTGTTTTCGCACGGAGTCTTTTCTTTTTGCAACTCTTTGCGCGTGGCGAGTTTACGGTGTTCGGTTTTTCTCCCATGCGTGGGGGCGCTTGGCGAAACAGCTGCCTGCGGCATCGCATTCTGCATCGCGTCGGGGTTGCCCACTGCCCGCTGGAAGTGTTCGTCGGTTACTTGCAGGTAGTGCTTGGCCGCTACGATCTGACTGTTTCCGATCCAGGCACACACCACGTGCAAAGGGTAGATCTCTGCCAGTTCCGTCTCTCGCGTTGAGCGAAGATTCTGAAACAGCTTCGGCCAGGGCCGCAGGCCGGCACGCTTGATGATGCGCATCATCTGCGTGCGCAGATTGCGCGAGCCATCTTGGCCCAGAGTGATTACATGCACGGCGGAGGGTTTGGCCTGCTCGAAGAGCTGCAGCAGGTCAGGAAGCAACTCGGGGAAGATGGGGATCTGTCGCGATTCGCCGCCGGGATGATGCTCGGTCTTGGGACTGCGAACGGTGATGCGGTTACGCTCCCAATCCACGTCACTCCAGCGCAAGGCAAGATGCTCCGAAGGACAGCGCAAACCTCCATACCGGCTCAGTGCGAACAGCATGCGCCACTGGGCATTGGGGCAGGCATCAAGAACCGCCTGGGCCTCATCACGACTAATGAAGTACATACGCTGGGTGTTGGCCTGGATCATGCACTTGAGGTCGGCAAAGGGATTACTACTGATCAACTCTTTGCGCAAGGCAGCGTTGAAGAACTGCTTGGCAATACCAGAGCGACGTCGAACGGTGTTGCTGGCCAATCCCTGCTTCACCAGACTCAACCGCCAATCGTCGGCATCGCCCGGGGTAATCTCGCGCAAAAGTTTACTACCACCGAAGAACTCCAGCAGGTTTCTGCGGGTGTGCCCGTAGGTGACACGGGTGCTAGGTTTGGTATCGCTACGGTTTTCAATGTATCCGTCAAGGAACTGCTGCAGACGTGCAGCTCTGTATTTTGCCACCAGTCCAACGGCAACCAGCTTGTCGGTCATCAGGTCACTGAGACCCGCCACCCATAGGGCAGTCTCGTTGTCCAGGGCATGACCGGTTATGGATGAGGCAAGGAGGTTTTCGATGCGGATCTTTACTGCCTCTGCTGTACGTTGATTGACTTTGCCCAGACGGATGGTTTTACGGCGACCGCTGGAGTCGCTGAACTGAATCATTCGTCTACCGTTGGCTTGCCGTGTAATGCTGGCCATATGTACCTCCAACTATTGAAGCAGCAGACCGAATAACTGCGCATATAGCTTCTTCGGGTACTAGGTAGCCTCTGATGGCCCTTGGCCCTTGGAGACAGCAGGGCTCCAGACGCTACACTTCCCCCAGAGCTTGCTCCAGCCACAGTCAGCCTCGTTTTTGATCAAGAATCAAGTCAGTTAGGTGAAGCTTCTGTAGTGATTTCGTGTAATTGCGGCAGGGATTTCTGTTGATTAATCCAGCGGATCAGGTCATGCGGATCGTAGCGTACTGCTCGGCCTATGCGTATACAGGGTAAGTCCCCATGCTGGGTCAGTGTCCACAGCGTTCGTGGTTGAGATGGCCAAGGCGATAGCAGCGTCGGTAGGTTTTAGCAGAAGACGAACGGAAGATTCACTGACCATTGTTGCGCTCCTTATTCTCGGCGTAGTTTCGTGAAACGTTGACACATGCTGTCCACGGCATGGTGCATATCCAGACGCAGATCATCCACTTCATGAGGGCTGAATCATGTCAAGGTTTGTTCGATCGATTTACGTGGGTGTTATGCCTACAATAAGCTACTACCAGGGCGATTCCAAAAGAAAACTTCAGAAATATCATGTCGTGGGATTCCCTGGTTCGCATCTTGTTCCGAAGCTCCGAAACGATCGCAAGATCCACCATCGATCCGGGACATGAATAGGGCCCGGCGCTAGCAAAAACAGGGGTTAGTGTTATTTTAGGGGAACATGGCCAGCGCTTATGAGAGACAATAGTTGCGATGTACCGGGACGTAATCCAGCTTCAGCTAGACTCGATCACCGCCTGGCTCTAGCAAAAACCCATGTTCGCCATATTTTAGGGGGACGCCCCGTATTGGGCGGACAGAAACCTCTTTGGGGGAACAGCGGCCAATCACTAGCCTTGGCCGGTAAGGAGCATGTGGAGTGAATATCTAGAACTGCTCTCCGGCAAAGGAATCGCTAGGCGGTGGAGGTAGCCATGCATGAACATCGAGCCATCGCGCAAGCGTACCAAGCCGCGTTCCGGGTGGGTGCTGCTATGACGAGCACAGAGAAAAACGCAAGAACGTCGTGCGCAGCAATCTCACTCAGCCTCAAAAAGGCGGCAGAACCGGCTTATTCCTCACGGCATTCCGCGGCGACTGGATGCTTTCTGCGGTTATCTTTTTGTCGCGAAGTCTTTGGGGGCAAGGGGTTATGGATATTAATAATAAAAAAACTCTCTCTCTCCTATATATGCTCCCAATGCGCCCGTGTGCGCGCGCGCGGGGGGTGGCTTATTTTCGGAGGTTTTCTTTTTTGGCAACCAAATGGAGGAGTTCTGATGGATAGCTCTGCCTGCATTGACTGTCGCTTCTTTGAACCGGAAGGCATGGGCACCCCATACGGCCACGACCACGTCGAAGGCGAATGTCGTCGCCACGTCCCGATGCTCGGAGTGATGCTCGTTGATCGCCACGGCGAAGAGTTTCGCCATTTCGGCGAGTGGCCGAGAGTGCTGGGCTGCGATTGGTGTGGAGATTACCAATCGCAACAGAAGCTCAATCGTGCCCATTGTGAATTCCATAATGATTGCTGCTGCTCGACTGCCAAAACGGCAGTTGGCAGTATCGACTGCATGGCGCCGCAAGCTGTCGCAGGCAACCGCGAGCAGCAGCGTTGTGCGTTTAGGTACTTCCCAATTGGGACTGCCAAAATGGCACGGGAAGCAGTCGAGTTATAGCACACAGTTTGTTGGAGGCGCGCCGAATTGGCGGGGGTGGGGTTCGCAGGTTGGAAAAGGTCCAGGAGGGGCGCACTTAAGACTTTTGAACCTATGAACCGGGAGCTGCTTGTAGGCGTTGTGAACGCCGCCAGGCCCATAGACCGCCAAGACCGCCAACTATATGGAGATGGCGGTCTTGGCGGTCTATGCGTTTTTTGCACAAAAAGAGCCCTCGGGGATGGCGATTGCTCCTGCCGCGAACACCCGCCAGATGAGGCCGCACATCGGCAGACATTGGGAGCTCTCTGGCCGATGACGCGGCTGGCCGCATGATGTCGGTAGCCGTTGCTAGCAGGCAGAAAATCTGCGAATCCACCGGAATCATGCTCAGCATGGGGCGAATTCCATGGCTTCATGTGTGTGACGAAAGGAGAGGCACCGTGAAGCGCAACGAAGAGAGCACCACCCAACGTGCCTGGCATACCCTCAAGCCCGGCGACGTTGTCTGGTTCGCCAACGGCTGGTACGAGGTCTTCGACGCCTACGCCGTCGGTCGCGACATCGTCAAGGTAAAGCTGATCGTCGATGGCCACGTCGAGAGCTACAACGTCCAAACGCAATGCAAGGCCACCTGCCGAGCCTGAAGCGCAAAGAGATACAGACCATGGCGACGAAACAGACCGCTACCGAACTCTACGGCGAACACAGCGAGGACATCGCCGGTATCAAGGCGCGCAAAACCATCCGCATCGCCAGCCCGTAGGGGCTTTGTCGCCAGGGCGATTCCAAGGCCCGTGGTGCAACGATACCCGTACACACACCTAAAAGTATAGCCGTCACGAAAAACGCCACACAAGCCAACAGGTCGCGTCTGATGGTAAGCCCATGACTTTGCTCAACGCAGCCGTCAGGCTCGGATCGTGTCGGGTGGTACCACGGAGGCGAACTGGCCGAGTACCTTCCGGCCCAGAGCCTTGCCCTTTACCGCTAGTCGTCGGCGCTCGTCATCGGTGAACCGAATCCGCTTGCCCTTGAGCTTGTCTTTGAGGATGCGATTCTCTTCCTGGATATAGGAGATGACGTCCTGTTGATGGAGGTTTATCCATCTGGCGAGGGTGATCAGGAGCAACTGCCAGGGTTGAAGTACTTTCATGGGCCGATTGTACCCGAAGATTTGCCCCGTCGTAACTTCTTGCAGGTTCACGGGTTGGGCGCGTTTGGATATTCGGACACTACGGCTGGGACACCATCGACACCAGAAGGAAGAAGGGAGAGAACGCGAAAGGTTGAGCGCCTCAAGGTCTGAATCGGATCACCTCCAGCTTGCCAAGATCAGCAACAACGAGTCGCCAGCAATCACGATCTATAAACACGTTGCCACATTCGCAGCCGATGTTGTCATCGGGTACAGACGGGATAACGGTTCCGCAGGCCGTGCATCGATAGCCCAAATCATCATCCTTCGGAACCTGTGAGGTGTCGTCATACTCACGTCCAACGATGTCGTACTCATTGCGGCGGGTCATTTCACTGCCCCCAGGAATCCTTGGTCCACCAACCACTGCACTGATTCGCCGGGCAGATACTGTGTTGCTCCACCCATAGCCCCAAATTCCGGAACTGCTGCGGCAGGACCTACTTGCGCCTCAAATGGTTTCAGGACGCGGTACTGAGTGTACGGCATGCCCTCTGTACCAGCGGCCATTCCTCTGGCCGACACGCTGGCACCGGGTTCGCCGAGGAAGCGGCCTGATGGGGTGCCGTATCTGTCGAGAATCGTACCCGGACGAACCGTCTGCCGTGCGCTTTGGGCGAAACCAGCATTCTTCGGCCAAGGCAGATCACGTGCTGCGGCGAACCGTCCTGTGGCAACATCACGATACCTACCGACCCGCGCGTCGTAGACATATCTCGTTGCACTGTTTGCGGCAACGATCATATCTGATGCGCAAGTTCGCGACAACGTCAGCGATCTCGAATGAGCGGCGCCGCTGCGGCCGGTCGTTGCGGCGAAGGCCTGGAGGCGTGCCGCAGCAGGCGTATTCAAGGCGTACCTTGCTCGTCCAATGGCTAGTCCTGCTCTCATCGCCATTACTTGTGTTGTGGAGTTTCTGGGTACGGCCCGAGCAAGAAGACGCGTACTACCCGCCGCGACAGCAGGGCCTCCAACCTCTAGAGCAGTAAAACAGGCCGCAGCGATGCGAAACCTTCCCGGAACTGTTCTGTTGGACGCGATGTCCTCGCCGTGCATGGCCATGAACAATGGGCCGGCAACAAACGCCTCGGGACTGAGGCTGACACCGTACTCAGCAGATGTTGGCGTCTCTCGGCAAGGTTGTCTCCTAAAGTTTGAGCCAAGGACCATCCAAGGGATCGCTCAGCAATTGCGGGAAGTCATGGATTCTTCAACAGCCCCACTGTCCCGCATTCTCCGAGTCGGCATCATCTCGATCAATAATAATAGGAGAAGGTAACGAAGCATTGTTGCGTGCCCGCCGTCGTCGCAGGCGTTGGGGAGTCTACGAATATGGCTTGTATGCACGACACCGCTGGCGAGTTGAGGGGGCACATGGTGAAGCAAAAACTCAACACGGATTACGCCGAGCAGCTCGGCGAGGCTTGCGGAATGTGGCAATCCACGTATATCTGACCGGAGCTGTGATGAACCTCAAGCGCCCGGCCGTATTTTACCCTGCGCAAATGACATTAACGCTCAGTGATGGGCAATACACCAATACCGACGTGTATATCCCTACATTGGTTAACCCTGAATTAAGAATGCGCCGGGCAGCTTAATGGCGTAAAACAATGAGTTATTCAACAGCCCCACTGTCCCGCATTCTTCACGTATTACCCCATGGGTAGCAAGCGAGATCAAGGGGAAGGGGGAGATTTTGCGGAAGATTTTCGGGCGCAAAAGCAACCGGGCGGCCGGACCGCAGCAAGGTCAAGCCGCCCGCTGAATCCTGATTACATCACTTGCAGAATGACGGCCCGCCAAGGTCGACAGTGTTTCGGCTAAGTCGACGAAGCTCACCAAGGTGACCATCCGGCCAGCTTGCCCCAATTCCACTTCGGTCTGCTTTGAGCCGATCCGAAAAAGCATTGATGCTTTCACGGAGCTTTGCCGCTAGATCATCCAAGGGAAGCCCGAATGGCGTTCTGTTACGCATTTTGCGTAGCGATTCTAATAGAATGCTAGACGCGACAGGCTCAAGGCCTTCATACCTGCTAACAATCGCCTTCAGAGCCTTCACCATTTCGTCCCGTACACGCGGACGCCCAGCTTCGGGCATGAAGTCATATAGCACTCCAATCACTGCCGCCAAATCCGTGTTCCCAGGAGCGGGCGAACCTTTCGGCAAGTAGCAATAGCCTGGCTCGCCTAAGAGCAGCTTAACAAGCTCGCCCTTTGCGACAGCCTCTTTGATCATTTCAACCGGAGCAGTTGTTGTCATGGCAGGCCCTCCTATCGCACAGGCGTAGACCATACCTGCTGCCACGGCAACGGATCGGTCACGATCTCTGGAACACCACCGGATGTAAAGCCGCCCGGCCGGAAGAGGGGGTTAGCCCCGCTCATAGAACCTGTAGGCATTCGCGGATTGAACAGCATTGGATCGGTAACATCCATTCGAATCAGGTTAGTTTTCGGCCTCCAACTGCTGACGCCCAACCTCTGCCCCAACAGCGCCGGATTACCCCCGGTTTCCTGGATTAGCTGGTTCATGCGAGTGGCTGAGGTCATAAATTGCCCGTCAGCACGCCCAATAGTCTGCGCCCTCTTAGCGTATAGGTTGAACTGCTCCTCCGTCATGAGCCAAGAGCCACCGCCTTGCATCTCTTTTGCGAACGCCGACGGGACCCCCCTACTTGGGGCAGGGCCTCCACTCTTTGCCCCCATCATACCGGACGCTTCAGCAGCGTCTATGGTCAAGGCATCTTCGAAGAGTGTTTCAACTGTACTAGAAAGGCGAGATTTGCCTAACGAAAGCTGTATTGATCGAGCATTGGGCGTCGATGGTCGCAAACCGATTCGATTCTGACGACCAAGATTGTTGCACGTAGGTGCGACACGATCCAACAACCCTAGAGCGATCCCGAATACGCCTTGGGCTCCCAGATTCTGTGAAAGCTCAACATGGTCGCCGGTCTCGCGATACCTTTCCAATTGGACTACAACGTTATGCGTCCCCAGCGTACAGAACTCCATGGCCGCGTGAGCCACAGTCATTGCCTGGTTCACCTTCGTCAAGTCTGAGCTATATCGTGCTTCAGTTTGAGATTGTCCTGATTGCGACAGTGGGGGGATACTTATACCCTGAAAATTGCCCAAACCTACGTATTGGCCAAAGGTACTATGGGTAAACTCTATCGCCGCTATGTCAGCAATGGCGACGGAGCCATCCGCAACCTGCAGCCCGAACTCTTTGCCCGCACGTACCGTACCAATCGCAACATTTACGGCACTCTCTCTCGCTCCTTGACAGGCTCCCTCTCCGATTACCCAGATACCACCTTGATGCCATAAGAAATCCCAATCGCTGCCGTCGTATTCGTAATCGCCAAGGAAGAATTGCGCTATGACTCCCGTCCCCATCGGATCAGTGTATCTGGCGTTGTTACTGCCGAACGCCTCATAGAGATTTCCACCATCGACGTAGCCTTTGGGATCCCTGGACAGCCAGCGGCCCAGCGTGGGGTGGTAGTATCTTGCCCGGGCGAAGACCAGGCCGGTGGCCTCGTCTACCGGCAGGCCATGCAGGCCCAGACGCATCTTCGGCTTGGGAAGGTTCGCAGCGAGGGGATCGCTGACCGCCTCGTCATCAAGATAGAGCGCCAGAGCTGGTTTACCCAACTCGTCGCGCACGCAGGCTAGGTCGTAGTCGTCGATTACGTTGTCCGGGACAAGCGTGCCGCTGCCACAGATATCCTCGCGGGCGTTCTCCGGCGGCGTGGCGCTGTAAGCGTTACGTACCAGAACCAGGTCGCTGGCCCCGACCATGCCGTCGCAATCGATGTCCGCCCGCCGACAGGATTCACCGACAGAGAATAGCTGCCCGTCCGGGCCGTAAAGATAGCGCTCGGCCACCTCGGTAACGATATTGCCGGAGCCGTCCACGCCGGAAGTTACGAGGGCTGCGCTGGGCGAACCCATATTGTCAGTTGTGAAGTAGAACGAAACGAGATCGCCGCTGCGAAGCCCGGAAGTGGCCAACTCATCCGAGCGCAGGATGGTGTCAATGCCCTCCGGACTCCAGATATTGCGTTTGACCAGAGGTTCGTCGACTGCAGTGACTTCGCGAACCTCCAACACACGAGGCCCGGCGTAGAGATAGCGACGCTGCACCGATGTGCTACCGTCCAGCCATACGGTCTCGGCCACACGCCGGCCAAAATGCGCACCTTATAGTGTTGTAAGTCCATGCAGAGTCAAACACGCGGAATTTACCGGAGAAAACTGGCGTTCAGCCGCTACACTTGGACTGAGAACCTGGAGTTCCGGGGAGACTAACGTTTCCTTTGCCGGCGCATGGTTCGGCGGAGCCACGCGGATTGCCGCTGCAACAAAGCGAACAACGTTTTCTTGAAAGGCTTTCAGTTGACTGCCCGCATATATATCACGGGAAGAATGGCGCGGAGTTTCAGGTCTCCGTTAGATTGTTCAGCGCAACCCGATCTTGAGTGCTACAGTCCCACTGGATTTTGCCTACCCTTCTGCACCACTCTAGCCATTCTTCCATGTTATTCCCTATACTGAGCATCTAGGTAAGCAGATAACACCGGCTTTGATCTTGAATCGGACAATCAAATTTAACTATAATCCTGGCGGCATATAGTTAATTAGCCATATCGACTCAATTCGCCGTTGGCCGTTGCGTATCTACATTTCTGTTTGTCGTTAATCCGAATGCTCGGGGAAGGAGGCGTTTTGTGCGCGCAATCTTCGGTTCATTTGTGATGATTCTGGGGGCAGGTGTGTTCGCATCGCCAGTGTGGGGGCAAGGGCGGGCGGAGCAGGATGCTCGATGGCAGCAGGCGGTCGACTTGAGCACCGCCGAGGATTACCCAGGGGCGGCAGCCGTTTATCGTCAGCTATTTTCTGATTATCCCAAGTGCCAACTGGCTGCCTTGCGAGTGGCCATTAATGAGCAAAAGGCGGGCAACAGCGCAGGAGCAGCGATCAGTTTTAGCGCGGCCAACGCAGTTGATCCTCACGGGTATTGGGCGGAGGTCGGGTTGTATCACGAAGCCGAGTTTCACATCAGCCAAGGCGACACCGCGCAGGCTCAAGCATGCTTGCAGCAGCTGGAAGAGCGTTTTCCAGAATCGCGATGGTGTGCCAGGGCCCGAGCGGCGGTAGGCATGGCAGTATTAAACCTTCCAAACAACCAGAGTGAGAACACAGCCACGACTGGTCAGGACAATGCAGCAGAGATAGCCGTCATTGAGGCGACGCTGGCTCACGAGAATGAGGCTTGGGAGGCGTTTCGCCAAGCCAACATGAGTCGGGGGCAGGGTCAGGACAACCAGCGTCTAGCTGCGTTGCATCAGGTGACTCGCCGATTCCCTAATGCGTGTGCATCCTTAGAGGCAAGGAAATCTCGAGGTTATCTACTCATTCGCAACCAGCGTCTGAGCGAAGCGGCGGCGGAGTTTGCGGCATTGGTCGACGACCTGAGCTATAGCAGCCCGAATTCGCGCATACGTTACGACGCGGAATACCGGCTGGCAGCGATCGACCACGCGTTGGGGAACAAGCAAGAGGCTCTCGCCCGGTACGCGGGGTTGGCGGAATCGGCAAGCGATTCTCAGATCGTATCCCAGGCGGCCACACAGGCAGCGGGGCTACAGTTGGAGCGTACACAGGCAAAGCTCACGGGACAGAAGACAGTAGTGGCCGAGGACTGGAGCAAGGTACGAGCGTACGCAGCAAGAGTGCACAGTTGTGGTGCCGATCGCACGGCGGACAAGGCTCGGGCGGATCTGCTGGTCATGGAATCGTATTGCTGGGAGGGTCGTTCGGAAGATGCAGTGGCGGCCGGGGAGAGCTTCCTGCAGGTTTACGATGCCGAGGAGCATAAACAAGACACGGCCACTGTCTGTTTTTTCGCTGGTGAGGAATATCTCAAAATGAGCGATTACGAGAGCGCTCTACGTCACTTTCACAAGGCGATCGCATTGTATGAGGGCGAGAGCGAAATCTGGAAGGGCATGGATCATCTTCCGCGAAGCTACTACCGCGTGTGGGAAGTAATGCGAATGAGCAAAGCTGACGAGGCAGAGATCACCGTTGCGGCACAAGCGTTGTTAAGCAGGTTTCCTAATTCGGAGTATGCCAAGCCAGTAAGCGAGTGGTTGAGATCGAAGGAGGAGATTAGCTATGGTTTGTAGGTCAGAGCACGTGTTGATCTTCTGTATTGCAGCCATGAGCACGGTAGGCATTCGCTCGGCCTGGGGGTCGTGTCCTGCGGAGTGTCCAAGCGACAGTTGTTTTGTCATAGGAGGAGAGGTAATCGAGTTTGACATAAGCTTTCCGGATTCCACTTGGGTTGTGCAGACAGAGAACCCAACTGGTAGTGAATCCTGGGATGCCGCGGAATGGGCAAGCTTCCTTGGCTTCCAAATACTCAACGCACACGACCCAAGCGACCAGATATGTTACGGGTCCTGGACTTTGGTGGGATGCAACTGTGAGTATGACAGTTATTGTCCGGAAGGCGAGCTTGCTGTATCGGATGACGTCGCAAGTGTCGTCGCCTCGTGGGAGTTTAACCCTCGTCCCGATCTGACGCAACCGGGAGACTATGAGATCAGCGTTCGTGTGGGCAACAATCCTCCTCCACCGGATCAAGTGGAGTGCAGCCAGGGTGGCCAGCGTGATGAGTGGTTTGCGGAATCCAAAATGCAGGTTTTTACGTTGCACGTGCGCGAGCCGGGCTGTGGAGGCGTATCTTGCGAGAGTGACGAGCGATGTTGTTACGGCGAAGAGTACTGTATCCCTGCTGATGAGTATTGCTGGGACGAGGTCTGTGAGGGCAGCCAATCGGAACCCGGCGAGGGAGACGATGCGATTGACAGCCGAGGCACAGAGTTTCTGGTTACGTTTTTTCCGAATATGCATTATGACACACCAAACTACTTTTTCGATCGCAACGAAATTCACACTCTGGAAATTCACCTGACGGCAGACGAGTGTACGGTTGTCACAGTGCAATCATCGCCAATGTCCATATCCCCCACTGAGTACAGCGTCAGTCCGGGGCACACTACGATCGTTAATATTCCTATGGAGTTCGCCGAGTCTCACAACGACTCCTCCGGTTTCGTACAGGACAGTGAATCAGTCGTCATCGAGCTGACGTCAAATGAGAAACCGTTTAGTTGTTCGCTGCATAATCTCCGACAGTATTCGTCGGACAGTGCGCGTGCCATTCCAACGAATGCCTTGGGGACGGAGTACATGTTATCCTCGCCGTATGCCAGTCTCTTTGCGGTGATAGCGACCGAGGACTCAACGTATGTCACGATAGACGGAACACAATGGACACTGGATCGTGGGCAAGAGTACTACTATGCCGGCGGAGACGCTGTCGGTACCCACATCACGGCAAACAAACCTATAGCAGTATTTCAAGGGGCCTCCTGTCAGCATCACCCCTGGGGGCTGGGTGCTTGTGACCATCTCTTTGAGACGGCATTGCCAGTGAACAATTGGGCAACGGAATACGTTGCTCCAGCAGTGTACTATCCGAAGCTGCTGGCAGATGAAGACGGCAGTGTTGTAGATATCCAACACGAACAACGTGATGTCTTTTACCGCATTACGGCTCGTCACGATGACACAACAGTGTGGCGTGACGGAGTTCAGGTTTCCCCAATGATCGACAAAGGAGAGTACATCGAGCTTGAGGCAGGCGCAACAACGGTGTTCGCGGCTGATCGTCCCATCTCAGTGATTCAGATGGGCATGTCCGAGGATTACCACGACGGTGAGATCAGTCCGTTCGGGATCAACTGCGATCCTTTCATTCAAACGCTGATACCTACTAAGTACTTCACTCGGCACACCGTTTTTCGCACTGTCGATGACACGTACACGGTTGGATTCGACTGGCCAGCGTATGACGCCCATTACGCCACAATAGTCGCATATACAACCGACATAGATGCTGGAGCTGTGATTCTCGATGATGAGGAGCTACTTGAGGCCAACGTGGTGGGAACAGATATGGTGGGGCAAGGGACTGGGCTAACGGTCGTAACAGTTGCCCTGGAGGCAGGTGAACACGAAGTGTGGTCTGACAAGCCGCACATGGCGTACTTGTTTGGGTTTGCTCATTTCGAGTCATATGCTTATCCCGGAGATTTCTGCTTTGCGCACTGCCCGGAGGCGATTCCACCGGTGGTCACGTGCGGATGCCTGTCGGAGGGAAACGTTGTATGTACGGCGTCAGATGAGCGATCGGAGGATATCAACGGCGATGGCGATCTGGACGATGGAGAAGACACACTCAATGCGAATGGCCGGCTGGACATAGACTCTGGTGTGGCCAGCGTAGAGGCCGGAGAGCCTTGGGAAAATCTGACGCTGGCGGTTGACGAGTTCACGCCTGGCGATGCGAGCGTCTCCTTCACGATTAGCAGAGACATGCCAGAGAATAACGCATACGGAGTGGTTGTCGTTACTGATAGAAAACACAACAAAACAGCATACGAGGTATACCCTCCGATTGCCGGTATTGCTCTGAAGGAGTACTCCACGTCGGGGCCTCGCCCTCCTCTGCCGGAGGAAAACGGATCGATCTATGTGAACGAATGCACCGTCTTTGTTGCCGACGGCGATGATCTATCAGAAGCGAACCCGGAATACACATCGACCGGGCTGCTCTTCGCCTGGGACGTCGGTGTCTCGGGAGAGGCATTGTTTGACGCAACGGACGCTCGCGGAGCGGAGTACATTCTTTCATTGCGCAGTGACGGCGACGGGAGTGGAGATCCCTGTGCGCTGGCCGGAGGCGACTGCTCAGACTATGCCGTGGGCTTGCAGGTGATGGCTGACGGAGGTCAGTGCACGTCAACTTCGACAGTAGTATCGGTTCGAGACTTGGGTCCAACGGGGGTTGCGGTGGGCGGTCCGCGGGGAACGACGACGGGGCAGCAGGCTCTGTATACGGTAAATGCCAACAGCCTATGTGATTCGATCGATCTTTCCATGGCTGAATGGGATTGCGGCTATGACGCGATGGATGACGACGGCGACGGCAGTCCTTTCGATGCAGATCCAATGACGGGACGAACGCACGTCTGCTCCTGGCCTGCTGCGGGAGCGAACGTGGTAGCGGCGCGAGTGACCGATTCCGACGGTGACCAGGCCATCGGTACGCTGGATGTGGATGTCGTTGACGGCGAAGAGAGCCTTGTGCCCTGCGAGGGTCGTCTTGGTATAACCACAAGATATCATACGTATGAAGCTCAGCCGGGTGGAGGCTGGGCACATGTGACGGAAGCTACGCTTACCAACACCGGCACGAGCAATGTCTACCTGCCGGTGCGCGTAGTATTTGATGGAGTAGTGCCTGCGGAATCGGAGCTGGCAAGCGGCTTCTTGGGAAGCGAGGGCGCGGCCTACGGAAAGTGGTGTCAGGATTTTGATGATGCCGCGAAAGTCTGCCTGGAGCCCGGCGAGAGCGTTTCTGCACCCCTGGTGTGGAGCCTGCCGGATAACCAGACAGCAGGCAAGCTGGCCTTCAGCATAATGGAGCTTCGCGCCAAGCAGACACCGCCCTACTTCAAGACTATGCCGGCGACCATAGCCTTTGAGGGAGAACCCTATGTGGCGACTCTTCAAGCCGAGGATGCTGACGGCGATGAGGTTTATTACAGATTCGCCGACGCAGCACAAGTGCCGCCAGGGATGACTCTGGCGGAGGATACCGGCGTGTTGTCGTGGACGCCGGATCAGAGGGCGGCGAATCCGGACGCCCCTTGGTCTAATCCCTATGCTGTGACTGTTGAAGCACACGACGGATACCCGGGGAGTTTCGCGGAGCTCAGCCTGGAAATCACAGTTCGCGAGGTGAATCTGGCACCGACGATGACGTCAGTGCCGGAGACTTCCGTGGTTAAAGGCGACTTGTACGCCTACACACTCGTAGCTGCCGATGCCGATGATGATGGGCTTACTTACAGCATGGAAGGCGGAGACGTAGGAGCGTTGGCGGGGCAGGAATTCACTTGGGATACCGCAAGTGCCGAGTTGGGCACCTACTGGGTGGAGTTTCACGTGGCCGATGATGGCGATCCGCAGCAGACGGCCATTCAGGAGTTCCCCATAACCGTGGTCGGCTGTGATCCTTTTCCGGTAATCGAGAACACGGTTGTTCCGGAGGCGTATGAAGGATTGCCCTTCCGGCTTCAGGTTCATGCCGTTGTCGGCGACGATCCCGCACGGGCTCTCAACTACTTCCTTGAGGAATATCCCGACGGAATGGCTATCAGCGACGAGGGCACGATTACCTGGACACCATCATTCCAGTCCGCGGGTACTTGGCGCGTTGATGTGCTGGTTTCCACAACGCCGGACTGGCTGGACGACTGTATCGCAACAAAGTCGTACATGGTGCATGTCAACGAGCGCAATACGATTCCGGATGTTCAGACGATTCCGTTGCAGGTTTTGGATGAGGGAGAGCTACTGACACTGGTCGTCGAGGTAGTAGATGAAGACGGTGATCCGCACCTGTTTCGACTTGAGAATCAGCCAAAAGGAATGTGGATCGACTGCAGGCAGGGTGTGATCTCCTGGAGGCCATCACAGACTGCTGCGGAGCAAAGTCCTTATGTTTTCACGGTCCGCGCAAGCGATCCTTCCGGCGCATACGATGAGGAAGAGATAAGCGTTACAGTTAACAACGTGAACCTACCTCCTCAGATCAAGTCGATTGCCCCGGCTGTTGCCTGGGCGAATCCTGATGCGGGTCCGTCGGCCACGCCGTACAGTTACACTGTGATAGCCGAAGACCCTGACGGAGACGAGTTGGCAGACGCTACCCTAGTGGCGATCCCGTCATCTCCCACCTCCGCTGCAATGACCATAACCAACTCCGTTGTTTCGTGGGAACCGAACATCGACGATATTGGTTATAACCCTAACTCTTTCATTGTGGAAGTTTGCGAAAGCGAGGGCATTCAACAGTGTACTCAGAGCGAGTTTGACATTGAGGTGCGTCCCTTGCCGCGGATGGGAAGCGAGCCCGACATTGCTCTGGAAGAACCTGCAAGTAAGTTCGCTCACGTGGGAGACTCCTACACGCAGAATGTGATCGTCACCGACGAAGACCATCCGGTAGGAGAGGATTTCGACTGCGAAATCGCCATTAGTCCGGAGCTACCGGCAGGCAGCAGTTCACCGGCCTGGTCCGGCTCGGTTGCTGCAACAAGTGGTGGCACGATTATCCCAATTACGTGGAATCCGGTGAGCGAGGCCAGCACCGAGATCCCCTACACTATCACTATCAGTGTCCGTGACAAGTTGGGGTGGAGACTGCAGCTCAGTTACCGAGTTTGGGTATACCCAACAGCGGAGGATCGGCCAAGTATAGTCTCAGTTGCCCCCGATTTCGTTGAGGCAGGGCAATGCTATGAATACCAAGTGGTCGCCGTCGATCCGAGTATCACCAACGAACTAATCTATCAGGTGGTGCCGGGCCGGATGAACAATGACCCATCGATGCCGCTTGTGGTTCCGCCGAACGGATTCACCGTCGACCCGGTCAGTGGATTGGTGAGTTGGTGTACAACGATGGATGACATAGGACAGCATTGGGTAGCTGTGGAAGTTTGTGATGGTGTCCCGGGAGAGCCGTATGTATATTGCGGCAGCCAGACGTTCAGTATTGTCGTTTCCCAAATAATGGGAAATCACCCGCCGGTAATCGACTCGCAGCCGTTAACCAGTGCTCGCGTGGGTCAGCCGTACAGCTACCAAGTCACTGTCACGGACCCGGATGAGGACGACAGGCATGAATACTTCCTCCTGGAAGCGCCGGTTGGGGCTGTTATTGACCGCATGACAGGGCTGATCACCTGGGATTCCCCGCGCACGACGCAGATCGACTCCCATCGCTTTCACGTGAGAGTGACAGACTCGGCCATGGACTATGGCGATCAGCGGTTCACCGTTTCAGTAACCAGACCTCAGGTTGAGAACCATCCGCCGGGGATCACGTCGATGCCCGGTTTGACTGCGGCAAGTGCAGGCGCGGCGCAGTACAGCTATGCCGTTGGAGTATCTGATGTAGATGCCAATGACTGGCACACTTACACGCTCGAACGTTATCCCTTGGGCATGACCATTGACGCCAATGGCGTGATTACCTGGGATCCCGCAGATGACGATGTCGGATCGCACAGTGTTGTCGTGCGGGCTACCGACTCGAAGTATGCCTTCGATGAGCAAAGCTATGTTCTCACAGTGTCAACTGATGGAGAAAACCAAGCCCCCGTAATCACTTCGCATGCACCGACCAGCGCTGTTGCTTCACGAACCTATACATACACTCTTGAGGCATATGACTACGACGGAGATGACGTCACTTTCAGATTCATCAGGAAGCCGGCGTGGGCAAGATTGGAGGAGTGTGAGGGACAATTCAAGCAGGTCGTCTGGACACCGGTTAAGGGCCAGGTCGGAACTGAGCAGTTCGTCATTCGAGCCGAGGATGGCCAAGGAGGTTGGGATGAGCAGAATATGGCCGTTGCGGTTTCAGCAGACACTCCTGATAGGGCTCCAACGATTGTATCCAACCCCATCACTCGTATCGCCACTGGAGAACCGTACTGCTATACGGTTGTAGTTGAGGATCCGGATTTCGGCGACAACGTCTATCTGACAGTGCTGCAGGGTCCGTTGGAGATAGATAGCGATAACCCCATGAAACTAGTCTGGCAGATGCCCTCGCAAAGCACAATGCCAATTCGGATCAGAGCGACCGACTCACACGGCGCATTTGATGAACAGGAGTTCGCCATCGTAGCCTCTGGCAGCGGGGCAAATCGGGCACCGCGCATCGTCTCGCAAGCCATAACGTGTGCGGAAAGTAACGGTGGAGCGAACTACGAGTATCAGGTGCAGGCGGTAGATCCTGACTACGACTCTCTGTACTGGACGGTGAGTAGCGAAACGAGCATGAGCATCAACTCCACGTCCGGGCTGATCACATGGGATCCGGACGTTGAGAGCGGAACCTACCCAGTGTTGGTGACGGTTAGCGATGGCAACGGGGGTGAGGCAAAGCAAGCGTTTTCCGTTACGGTGTCTCTCAATGGAACCAATCAACCGCCGATGGTTATTACCAATCCAGTTCGCCGAGTGGTTGAGGGACGAAACTACCTTTACCCCGTCGAGTGGGTCGATTCCGATCTGCCTATCACAGCTGGACTAACCCTAATGGCTGATCCATCGATGGACCTGCAGAATGGATCGGATGCGGGCACAGAGATCATCTGGAATCCGGTAAACGCAACTGCCGGAATCTACCCGATCGAGTTATCGGTAACGGATGGCCTCGGCGCCACAGCCAACCACCCATTCGACCTGGAAGTCATCGCCGATAGCGGCCCACAGATCAAGTCTCTTGCCCCACCAGTGGCTATTGCCGGCAAGACGTATCGATATGAGGTCGTCGCTATCGACGCTGATGATACAGTTATTCCAAATGCTGCGGAAGACGGGTTGGTGTACGAGCTGAGTATTGATCCAACTGAAGGGGCATGCGGTTGGGATCCGGAAGCGGCCAACGTGTTGCTTTGGACGCCGAGTGAAAACGACATTCAAGACAGTCCTTTTGGATTCAAGATCGGCGTGCGCGATCCCAGCGGCGCGGAGGACACGCAGCGTTTCAGTGTCAAGGTGGTTGGCCTTGCTGACGGTGACTACTACGCACCTGATGTAGTAGTGTCAAGTCCATCGTCGCCAGTGGAAACATCAACACAAATCGTCATTACGATTTCGGCTACAGATGATGTCGCCTTGAGTAGTGTCACCTGCGACCTCACCCGGCCAGGTGAGACAACCCCGATTTCCCTATTAAACGAAACCATTGCGGCAAGCGAAGTTAAGGAAATCAACCGTACCGTAACCTACATGGTTCCAGTAAACGAAGGCCTCTATCGCATTGAAGTAACGGTTGCAGATGAGGCGGGAAATGTGACGGTGCGAAGAGCTGACTTCCGCACTGCAGGTGTTGCTGATACAGATGGCGATCCCAACGTTGCCATCATGACACCTGACGACTCGACCGCAGACGGGGACTACTACAGGCAAACGGTGATCACCGAGCCAACTACGCTTTATGGATGGGTAGTAGACGCGGAACTGCAGCGCTACTGGATTTCCTATCGCCCGGTGGGAACAGGCGATGACGCCTGGACCAACCTGCCGGATAGCGCTTTGACAGATCCCTATTCCGCGATCGGCGCCGTTGACAACGAAGCTCCATTGGGAACGCTGGATCCGACGCGCATGGCCAACGGCCTGTACGAGGTTCGCCTTCTAGCCGTTGATATGGCAGGCAAAGGATCCGACTTCATCCGTGTGTATGCCATTGATGGCAATGTGAAGATCGGCAATCTGTCGATGTCATTCAATGACCTTTCCCTGCCCGTATCGGGTATTCCCATAAGCGTTGTCCGGACTTACGACGGTCGACTCAAGATACCCGGCGACTTCGGCCGGGGATGGAAAATGGAGTTCACCAGTCTCAGTCTGCAGGAGAGCGGTGTGGCCGGGATCGGTTGGATGCCGGTCGGCGGCGGCTTCTGGAATACGGTTTGCGACGCCCTTCCGACGGCGAGTCACAGTGTGACGTTGGCTTGGCCAGACGGGCGCACGGAAGTCTTCGAGTTGTGGGTGGATGTGCAGGATCAGGGTTTCGGAGACGGACAATACTGCGGTGAGGCGGAGATTGATGATATAGGTTTTACACGCATATCGTCGACAACGTCCGAGTTGGAGATAATCGGACAGCCGCCAGGCTCGTGGAGTCCGGAGAGGGAGGCACTGTGCAATGAATCGGTGAACTCGACCACCTTCACGCCATGGAGTCCTGAAGGCTATGCCCTGACTACGGCCGATCACACGGTTTATACATTCATGCGCCAGCAGCACGGCTGTTCTACAGCTCTACGGCTGACGAAGGTGTCCGACACCAACGGCAACACCATTGAGTTTACCAGCGACGGAATCAGGCACAGTTCCGGACCGTGCGTATCTTGGGTGCGCGACGATCAAGGGCGAATCCGCAAGCTTTTCGATCCGGATGGCAACAGTATTGAATACATCTACGACTCTCGCGGTGATTTGGTGCAGGTTGTGGATAGGCAGCGCAATATCGTGGAGTTTCGCTATAACAGCGAGCACGATCTCATCGACATCATTGATCCTCGCGGAGTGTCTGTTGCGAGAAACGTCTACGACGACGCCGGCCGTCTCATCGCTCACATCGACGCCGCGGGCAATCGAATCGAATACGCCCATTGCGTCGGAGAGGACGACCCGGACGGTGAATGCCTGGGTGACGATTGGGAAATCGTGTTTGATCGTCATGGCCAACCGACGGCCTATCAATACGACATCTGGGGTAACGTAATTCAACAACGAAACGCTTTGGCGCAAGTTACGAGTTATGGCTACGATGATCGCCACAACCAGATCAGTACGACGATCGACGACGGCGGCTTGGCCATTACCACGACGCAAGAGTATGACGATCGCGATCGAGTGAAGTGGTCTGAAGATCAGTACGGGAACCGGACCAACTACGACTATGACGATGCCGACCGGTTGATTGAGACAATAAGCCCGCTTGGCCGACGAACGGTCAATGAGTACGACGATGCCACCGGCAATCTTGAGAAAACGTTTAGCTACCCTCAAGGTGGTGGTATTCCACAAGTCACTGAATACACCTACTACGCGGATGGGAACCAGAAGTCCATACGCGATGCCATGGGCTACCTTTCAACCTACTCGTACGATAGCTCGGGCAATCTCAAACGCCAGGTTGACGCCGAAGGCACAATTACGGAATACGAGTATGACAATCAGGGTCGATGCATTCTCCAGCGGCAGCAGGCGCCCAATGGGGTTCTGGAGGTAATCACCAAGTACACCTATGACGTCAACGGGAGTTTGATAGTGCAAACTCGTCAGGACGGTGAGGATGGCGTCGAGGAGCTTGTCGCTCGAACAATCTACAACGAGATCGGCAAACAGCAGGAAGTAATCACGCCGATCGGGAGTACATTCTATGAATACGACGTGCGCGGCAATGTGTCGCGCGTAACCTATCCGGATTCGTCGTTCGAAGAGTACGAATACGATGCCGAAGGAAGACGACTCAGCGTGCGAAACCGCGAAGGGAACATCACGCGAACAGTATACGACAACCTCGGACGTGCGACAAAATCCTATGCGGCGGATGTGGATGTTGTTTATGCAGGTCCCGGTGGAAGCACGGATCCGCAGGTGGATGTCTTCACGGAGACCATCTACGACAATGCCGGCCGTGTTGCGACTCGTTTCGACGAATTGCGCAATCCTACGACGTACGATTACACTCCCTACGTCGATGATCAGGGTAAGGAATTCCACAAGCAGGTGGTTACCAATGCATTATCGCAGTCGACGACGCAGCTTCATGATGAGGTCGGCAATCTGGTCATGGTTGTTGACGCCGACTCCAACGTGGTTCGGTACGAGTACGACGGTTTCGGACGTCAGATCAAAACAATCTTTGGTGAAAGCACTGATGCGCCCTTTATCGAGACGGAGTACGACGCGAACGGCAGGAAGACAGCGGAGATCGATCAGGCGGGTAAACGTACGGAATTCACTTACGATAAGATCGGACGGCTAATCTCCGTCATCGACGCCGACGGGCACGCCACAACCTACCGGTACGACAAGGCCGGCAACCGAACCACGCAAGTGGATGCGGAGCTCCATGAGACAAAGACGGAGTACGACGGCTTCGGGCGTTTGCTCCAACGTTCACTGCCTTATGATGTTGGGCAAACACCAACGGATTTCGAACACTTCGTTTATAACCATGCCGGAAACTTGCAGCAGCACACCGCCTTCGATGGCTCGGCCACACTGTTTCAGTACGATGCCAATGGCCGCTTGAGCAATAGGTACCTGCCCTACGTGAAGTTCAGCGCTTTCATCGATGAGGGCAATCTGCAAGCGCAAGCGAACTTCACTTTTACACCGAATGAGTCCGCAGGTGAACTGAGTATCCGCTTCACGCACAACCTTGACGTGGGTGACGTAGAGTGCGTCCATCTCTACAGTTCCTCAACGCCAAACCTCCTCTCGATATGCAGCGCCGGCGCCAGCGATCCATTGCCCACTTCCATTGAGGCGACGTGGTCGCTCGACCCTGACCAAGTCAACGCCTTGATGGCGGGCGAGATGGAGTTGTACGCACAACTGACCAGCGGGCCGTCGACTTCCGGAGGCCGGATTAGTGCGAGTAGCCCTATAGTGGAGTACGAGCACAGCAATGCCGGCCTGCGCACGCGGGCCGGCGGTACTGCCTTCGGCTACGACGAGCGTGGCCGTCTGATCAAAGAAACCAAGGCTACCGGTGAGGTGATGGAATACGGCTATGATAAGGCCGGCAACCGCACTTTGGTTCGCATCCGGCCCAGCGAAGGCGCGCCGGCCAGCTCCGAAACATCTTATACCTATGACGTTCTCAACCGTGTTGACACGGTCGTGGACTCGGCGGAGGGCACGACCTCCTACACCTACGATGGTGTGGGCAATCTGGAGACGGTTAACTATCCCAATGCTCCGGCGGGGGTTGAAAGTTGGTCGACGAAGTACGTTTACGATAGCCAGAATCGGCTTACTGGCATTCTGCAGCGGTTTGCCGACAGTGGATCGGGTTCCGGTGTTGTGGTTCACGAGTATGTCTACACGCTGGGGCTGGCGGGTAACCGGACCAAAGTTGAGGAGTTTCGCTATGACGAGGGCAGTAGTCGGCCGGCACTGGCCGAGCGCACCGTGCGCTATATCTACGATGACCTCTATCGCCTCGTGCACGAAATCGTTACCGTAAAGAACAGCGCAGGAACGGGCACACAATGGCAGCGGACCGACACCTTCACCTACGATAAGGTGGGCAATCGCAAGACCATGCAGCGGAAAACCATTAACCAGCAAACTGACGTGCTCTACGACTATAACGCGGCCGATCAACTGCTCTGCGAGACGGCCACGACGTTGCAGCGGGAGGCCGGCGGTGGCTATGCGGCCGCACCTCGTCCTAAGCGGTTTGCGGGGGTGGCGCTGGGCAGTATTGCGGCGTTGGCTTTTACCTGTCTGTTGGCTCCGTTTGCTCTGTTGCGCACCAACGTGAATGGGAAAAAGGCGCGGCGGAATCGGCGGTTTGTGGCCTGCGTGTCGGCCTTCTTCGTGCCTTTGATGGCCATCGATCCCAGCCATGTTTACGCCCTGCATAAAGAGGCCATGGCCTATCAGGCGTTGGCGGCGGCGGGGTTGGCTACTGTCGATCCGAATACGCAGCTCACGACCTACGACTACGACGCCAACGGCAACATGGTCGAGAAGGTCGTGGATAATCCCAGTACGGGGATCAAGACTACTCTCTACACCTACGATGCGGAGAATCGGCTGGCGACTGTGGACGACGGCAGCGGTGTGGGCGGAGTGGTGTCCTATACCTACGACGCTGATGGCATCCGAACGAGCAAGCTCGTTGGCGTAACCCTGACGACGTACGTGGTGGATAAGAACCGCCCGTACGCTCAGGTGTTGGAGGAGAGGCTGGAAGTTGGTGGCGTAAGTACGGTGGTCAAGCGCTATCTCTATGGCCATGACCTGATCAGTCAGACGGACAGGCCCGGCGATGGGCAGTACCCATCCACCAGCTACTTCCACTACGACGGGCAGATGAGCACGCGGGCGTTGAGCCAGGGCGCTACGGTAATAAGTGATCCGACTCCCGCGCCACTGGGCAGTGTTATAGCAAAATACAGCTACGACGCTTTCGGCAGCAGCTTGGACTTCGAGGGCAACCTGCTACCGGCCGGCAGTACCTCGGCCACCGATTATCTCTACACCGGGGAGCAGCATGACGCCAATGCGGTTTTCTACTACCTGAGGGCAAGGTACTACGATCAGTCAGTCGGGCGGTTTTCGACACGAGACATGTACGACGGGTTCGATTTTGCACCTGCAACGTTGCATCGGTACTGTTACACCAAGTCGAATCCAATTCAATTCGGCGATCCAACAGGCATGCTTACGCAGCAATTCGGGTATATTGCCGAACAAGCGATTTCGAGAGTGTATGCAAGTGAACACCCTGGCGATACCGTATCGTACGGCGCTTGGTCGAGATTAGGGGGAATTAGTTCAGCGGCATACCGTTTGAAACCAGATATTCTCAACCATACGAAACAAATGAAGACTTGGTTGGAAATAAAGCCTCTATCAGTTAGCGGTGTGGCAAAAGGTGGAGCTCAATACGCCACGTATTTTCTTGCGTTCTTACCATTCGGATATCGACCCGAATATGAATGGAATCCCCAAGACAATATAGTACTAGCTGGAACGACCGAAATCGTGTTTTTTAACGCCGGTGGAATCGTGTTCTATACGGATGCAATAGACTGTGCCGAGGATCTTGTCGCGATTACGACAGTGGCAGCGGCACGGAAGTACTTGACAGAGAAAGCTGCACAACGTATCGCGCAATCGATTGTGGGAGTGATGGGCGAGGGGATAGGAGCTGTGGCGAAGGCTCGCGTACGAATCGATATGGCGCGTTTAAGAGGCCACTTAGGCATTGCTTCAGTTTTTGCATCGATGGGTGTTATATGAAAGAAGTGAAGAGAAGGCATTCACGAAATGGAGTCGTCGTTAGCGAAACTCTCTATTCGGATGGTGTACCGCACGGAATGCAGCGATTTTGGCACGAGAACGGCGTATTGGCAAAAGAAATCCCGATCGAGGAAGGCTCCGTCAACGGCACTGTCAAACAGTGGAGCCAAAGCGGCAAGTTACTGGGATCATATGACATGAGTTTCGGAACGGGCGTGGAATATACTTGGCATGAGAATGGCAAGCTATGGACCACTCGCTCGTTTGTCAACGGAGAGCGTTGTGGTCCAGCTCGTATGTACTCTGAAGATGGCGATCTATTCGCAGAAAGCTATTGGCTTTACGGCGAAAGAGTAACGTGGAGAGTCTACCACGAAAAGTCAAAGACCGATTCGCGATTACCGAATTCCAAAGACGACTCCCCTAAGCTGCCGGCCAGAATCGAAGAGATGAAAGCTTGGGAGAAGAAACTAGGACCAGCGGGAACGGCAGATATGTTGCCGAAGAGGTTGCTTCAGGGAGATAAAGTTCGTGAAGCGCTGTCGTGGTTGGAGGAGAGTAAGTTGCGATCTCTTGGTGAAACTACAAGCAGACGAGAAGCTTTGGGTTTCGTAAGAAGGTTGTACGATTATGGCGCAATCAATGTCCATGCAGTGGAAATCAACGGAACAGAGGAAGAACAGAATACTGGCAAACTCATTGTCGAATTACCGGCGGATAAGGATGGCCGTAAAGCGGTTTTCGAGATTGCTGGGAAAGTAGCTCGCGAGCAAGGTTATGATCCCGAACAAGATGTCGGACAACAATACTGCTTTCTGATGCTTGATTAAGATATTCCACGCTAACGGGCTTAATCACTGAGACTCCTTCATCATGCATTAAACTGTCAACGCTCTTTGACAAATGAATAGAGCAGCCGGGCCTCGTCCTGCGCGGCGGCGGGGTTGGCTACTGTCGATCCGAATACGCAGCTCACGACCTACGACTACGACGCCAACGGCAACATGGTGGAGAAGGTCGTGGATAATCCCAGTACGGGGATCAAGACTACTCTCTACACCTACGATGCGGAGAATCGGCTGGCGACTGTTGACGACGGCAGCGGTGTGGGCGGAGTAGTGTCCTATACCTACGACGCTGATGGCATCCGAACGAGCAAGCTCGTTGGCGTAACCCTGACGACGTACGTGGTGGATAAGAACCGCCCGTACGCTCAGGTGTTGGAGGAGAGGCTGGAAGTTGGTGGCGTAAGTACGGTGGTCAAACACTACGTCTATGGCCATGACCTGATCAGTCAGACGGACAGGCCCGGCGATGGGCAGTACCCATCGACCAGCTACTTCCACTACGACGGGCAGATGAGCACGCGGGCGTTAAGTCAGGGCGCTACGGCGATTGTCGATCCGACTCCCGCGCCACTGGGCAGTGTTATAGCGGAATATAGCTACGACGCCTTCGGCACGACTCTGGACTTGGAAGGCAATCCACTACCGGCCGGCAGCACCTCGGCCACCGATTATCTCTACACCGGGGAGCAACACGATGCCAATGCGGGTTTCTACTACCTAAGGGCAAGGTATTACAGCCCAGGTGTGGGAAGGTTCGTAACGCGAGATACCTATCAGGGGTCTGCTTACGATCCAGTGTCGCTGCATAGGTATCTGTATTGTGTAGCGAATCCTGTCAATCGCATGGACCCTTCTGGCTGTTACTTCATCTCGTATGCAACGGTTGCTGTGGCCGTGGTAGTTATGGCAATAGTGGGCTTGGCTTGGTATTCCTTTAGTAGCAGCAGGCAGCGGAAAACTGCTCAACCACGCACAGTCACTGTGCGTATAAGTGTCGCGTTGGACAACAAGCCATCGAACTGGAAGACAGATGCAATCGAGAAACGCTTGATCGAGACAATGGGCCAGTGTTTCAAGCATCTCAAGCCCGGACAGGCAGTAAAGATAACTCTTGTCGAAGAGAGTGCGACAGGCAAACTTGGCTGGACGGAGAGGAATGGCCTAAGATCCCATTACGATGCGAGAGTCACGTTTAGCTCGCGATGGACTCCGCCGGTCTCCAACGCTGACGGCATGGGGAATGTAGGTATTGCGCCAAACTTCCTAAGGAAGCATGTCGAGGACTATGGTTTTACGCCTAACTGGAATACGCGATGGTCAAACATCTTGGCGCATGAGGTTTTCTGGTTGAGCGTCAGGAAGAACGCCGTCGACAGTCTATTGACGGGACAGGACATCGCAAGTGGAAGGCCTAATGGAAGTATTCCATACACTTTCAAAGATGAATCTATAAGCTCTATCATTGATGCAATGGCTCTGTCCCGACGGTAGGCAAGGACACATTTTGGGAATAGTCAGGCGCACATGAAATGCACCACAATCGACAAGCATCAAAACAACTATTGGGAGACAGTTATATGGTTGCAGGATACAGACGGATAGTGAAGGCTTCCCTAGTTGTCCTACTGGCTATTGCGGCGTGGCTTACGCTCGTCGATAGCTCTGTGTTTGTCCATGTGTGCCCTGATTGTGGATACACTGAGGATGTCCATGCGTATCGGTTTGCTGGATATCATTTATCAGAGACGGTCGTTAGCAGCCCCACAGCTCTTTCGTGCATTGCTGAAGAACTGGGATCACCCTGCAATCATCCGGCAATGATGACGTTGCATAGAAGAAAGTACTGGGGACTGATATTCTGCGGCTGCCCGTGTACTGGAGGAATAGTGACATTCAATGACGATATCGGTTGGTATGTCGGCGACGGCACCATTTCATGCATTGTGAATATGCTGGGAAAGTGTCATACGGAACTCGGAGAGGAGTTCTATCAGCACGCGATTATTGAACACGACGGCGCGTATGTGCGTGAATTCAAGGCGATGGTGAATGCGATTCACGATTCGATGTGTGATTCTTTGGCTGGGCACCTTGCGAAGTTCGAGGCGGAACAGGCACGGCCTGGGCGGATTATTGCATCCCAGAGACAAGAATCAGAGGAGGATGACGCGCATCGTGAAGATGGGCAGAAAGAAGATGTGATCGAGAACGGTACAACTCGTTGACAGACGTATAGATTCCCGTGTGGGTTCATTCCGGAGATTTCCAGTGCCATTTCACATGTTGGTTCCAGCCCCAAACCGAGATGATCTCAGCGTTCTCTCAGACTACGAAGTTGGACGGTTCGACCTGACTGTTTTCTGGAAAGGCAAGCCTGTATTGAACTCTATACCCACCTCAGTTCGACTTTGGGGCCGATATGATGTGGGTGGGTTTCCCGATCTCCTGCCAAACCCACTGTCGTGGACGATCATATCTGCTCGTTTGTGGGCTCATCTTCGAGGCACAATCGAGGATACAGTGCAAGTTTTTCCGTTAGTGATTGAATGGCCCAACGCACCCATGCCACACACAGATTATCTGATTCTGCACCCGGTTGTTGTGGTAGATTGTGTGAATTGGGTTAAATCTACCGTTTCTCGACGCCCTGATGGAAGGGTTCGAGCAATAGACGATGTAGTCATTCGCTCGATAATTCCAACCAACATACATGTTCTTCGATTGCAGGAGTGCGAGCAGATAATCCTATTCAGTGACAGCCTCGCTAGGAGCTTAGTCGGCCAGGGTTTTACCGGGATAGCCTTTCTGCCGTGCCGGCATGAAGATTAGAGGGCGAGGTTGTACTGCTTTTTGACAAGTAAATAGAGCGGCCAGGCTCCGGTTGGGGTTGAAAGTTGGTCGACGAAGTACGTTTACGATAGCCAGAGTCGGCTTACTGGCATTCTGCAGCGGTTTGCCGACAGTGGATCGGGTTCCGGGGTTGTGGTTCACGAGTATGTATACACGCTGGGGCTGGCGGGTAACCGGACCAAGGTTGAGGAGTTTCGCTATGACGAGGGCAGTAGTCGGCCGGCACTGGCCGAGCGGATTGTGCGCTATATCTACGATGACCTCTATCGCCTCGTGCACGAAATCGTTACCGTAAAGAACAGCGCAGGAACGGGCACACAATGGCAGCGGACCGACACCTTCACCTACGACAAGGTGGGCAATCGCAAGACCATGCAGCGGAAAACCATTAACCAGCAAACTGACGTGCTCTACGACTACAACGCAACTGATCAACTACTCTCCGAGACGGCCACGACGTTACAGCGGGAGGCCGGCGGTGGCTATGCGGCCGCACCTCGTCCTACGCGGTTTGCGGGGGTGGCGCTGGGCAGTATTACGGCGTTGGCTTTTGCCTGCCTCCTGGCTCCCTTTGCTCTGTTGCGCACCAGTGGACAAGGACGCAAGGCGCGGCGGAATCGGCGGTTTGTGGCCTGTGTGTCGGCCTTCTTCGTGCCTTTGATGGCCATCGATCCCAGCCATGTTTACGCGCTGCATGAAGAGGCCATGGCCTATCAGGCGTTGGCGGCGGCGGGGTTGGCTACTGTCGATCCGAATACGCAGCTCACGACCTACGACTACGACGCCAACGGCAACATGGTGGAGAAGGTCGTGGATAATCCCAGTACGGGGATCAAGACTACTCTCTACACCTACGATGCGGAGAATCGGCTGGCGACTGTGGACGACGGTAGCGGTGTGGGCGGAGTGGTGTCCTATACCTACGACGCTGATGGTATCCGAACGAGCAAGCTTGTTGGCGTAACCCTGACGACGTACGTGGTGGATAAGAACCGCCCGTACGCTCAGGTGTTGGAGGAGAGGCAGGAGGTTGGTGGCGTAAGTACGGTGGTCAAACGCTACGTCTATGGCCATGACCTGATCAGTCAGACGGACAGCCCCGGCGATGGGCAGTACGCATCCACCAGCTACTTCCACTACGACGGACAGATGAGCACGCGGGCGTTGAGTCAGGGCGCTACGGCAATAACTGATCCGACTCCCGCACCACTGGGCAGTGTTATAGCGGAATATAGCTACGACGCCTTCGGCACGACTCTGGACTTGGAAGGCAATCCACTACCGGCCGGCAGTACCTCGGCCACCGATTATCTCTACACCGGCGAGCAGCATGACGCTAATGCGGGTTTCTACTACCTCAGGGCAAGGTACTACAGCCCGGGCGTTGGAAGGTTCATTACGCGGGATACGTATCAGGGGTCGGCCAATGATCCAGTGTCGCTGCATAGGTATCTGTATGCGAATGGAGATCCGATAATGATGCGTGATCCAACCGGTTTGTTTTCTCTCGGCGAATTGAATATTGCCAGCTTTGTACAAGCAACTTCGTTCACAATCAATCTTGCGGGTTCCGTGCATCATGCGAACAAAGTGATGAGTTACGTAATGTCAGCGATAACGTGCCTCACGGATGGCTTACTCATCGATGCTGCATTGCACCTGCTTGCGGCGGTACTACATGCAGGCTTTGCATGTTTGAATATGATAGGATTGAAAGCAGGTCTGATTCCACCTCCTCCATCCGGCTTAGCTGGCGGATTATCTGTTGCCTGTGGCGGCAGTACGATTGCGTTAATGTGGACAAAAGTCATCGTGAATCCAGCCTTCTTGGCGTGGATCATGAAGCAATTGATTTCGGCTCTCGCAACCTTAGCGTACTTCACAAAGGGTGGCCACGAAGCACAATGGCAACATCGAGCAAGCAATGGTAGAATCAAAACGAGAGGTACCGAGAGAAGTGGTGGTACTGGAAAAAGCAGGACAACGCCTGCTGAGCAACTGTAAAGTCACACCGAGCAGAAGATACTAAGAAGGCTGGAAGACAAGGTTAAGCTTGGTGACATCATAACAACACAGGGCACACGACCCCCATGTAAGCCCGGGCATCCGAATAGCCCGTGGGGTACTAGACAGGGATGTCATCCGCAAATGCACGACTTTGCGACAGAGTATAATGTGAAGATTATCTATTCCTGGGGTGACGAGTTCTGCTCTTATCCTTGTGGCCCTGTAGTTGGAAGTTCCTAAACTCCATCCCAGGATTCAAAGGTATCGTGGACAAACACTGCCTCTATTCGACCATCGAACTTGATTGCAGAACGCTTTTCTGCTTGATGATTCTCGTATACGGTAATCCACAATGCAATACCGAAATATCACACTCGAAAAACTCAAAACTATGAACCGTCGCCGGAGAAGTCAGCTTCGGCAGGATATTTATAGAGAAGTGAGTGATGTATTTGCTGATCAGATCGAGCACTATGATGTAGGCATAACTCGACCATTCATTCACCGAAAGAGTGGAATTGAGTTTCAATGGATTCCTTCCGGTATCTACGCGATGGGACTTGGTAAAGAAGAGGAGAAGGCTGCGAAACGCATATCGAATCCCCCACCGATCACTGAAGAAGAGATGCGACCGGTCACGACGGTGAAAGTCGAATCGTTTTTCATTTCCGTTACACCAGTGCTGACTCGAGATTATTGCAGAATAACTAATCACAAATCACACCACAATGATCAGTTGAATCACCCGATAGTTGTAAAACATGGGGAAGCTCGAAGTTTCGCGGAAAGTATTGGGTGTCGATTACCGTACGAACGGGAATGGGAATATGCATGCAGAGGTGGATCGAAAACATTGTTCTGCTGGGGAGATGAGTTACTCGATGACGCAGAATTGAGACAATGGGTTTCCAAAGACTTTTCGGGACTGCAATCATTACGACCCAACGGCTTTGGATTATACAGCCTGTTTTCTGGTGAATGGTGTATGGATAGATGGAAACCGAGTTATGAGAATAATGAAGAGGCCGCCGCAAACGTTTTTGTGGTTAGAGGTGGAGGCGGAGATTTATGGCCGTGGCAAGGCGATGAGTGGGGAATGTGCATATCAGCGTTCCGATTTCCATCAACCGACTTATTGGAACACGGTTGCGCTGGTTTTCGCCTAGTCTACTCCATGATTGAGACATAGGTGAATCAGCATTTGAGTAGATGGTTTGGGTCCGGGTCGTGGTTGCAGCGTATCGAAAACGGCGATTAGATGGATTCAAGACAAGCGAATCAATGTCTTGATGAATTCATGTCAACGTTAATGGATTCTATTGGTTTTTATAGGGATGAGCTATTGGTATACGAGCGTCCGTTGGCCGAGGCAAAAGCTGTGCTGTTTTTTCCGTGCCGCGTCGACGCGGCAGGCAACGGCCTATTTAACATAAGAGTTGGAGCGCGGTTTGCGGAGTTGGCTGTTTGTGGCCTGTGTGTCGGCCTTATTAGTCGTCCCTGAAAAAGTCACTATGCGGCGGCTTGTATTGACGTGGTTCTGACGGTTATCCAGCACGCGAAGGGGTCGCGGTTGCTCCAAAGTGCGAAGCGTTGGACCAGGGACATCCATAGGGGTAGCGGAGTGTTCCAGCACCCCGCGATGCGCGCAAAAGAAAGCCACCGGAGCAGTTTCCGCAGATTTGCCGCGGCGGCTGCCAGCACGATGTTGATCGCGTCGCCTTCGAGGCCTTTCAGAAAGCAACGTCGCACGCGATGATCGCTTTTGAGGTGTCCGATTTTCGGCTCGATCGCGCTCCGACGTTTACGCCGACGTTTCTCGCTACGGGGAACGTTCCGCGATCCCTGTCCGGCAATGTGGACACGCGTCATCCCCTTGCACTTGTGACCACGATAGCCCTTATCCACGTACGCATCGGTAATCGGTGCGTTCGTGACACGCTCCACCGCTTGCAGCGTTTCCCGGAGCGTGTGCCCGTCGTACGGATTGTTCTCGAACAACTTCGCTCCCACGAACCAGTGGCTGCGGTTCGTCGTGGCGACCGCCACCTTCTGGCCGAACTCATAGCGCTGCCGCGCTTTGCCCTTGCTGATGCAACGCACATCGGGTTCGTGCCAACTGTACAGCTTGTTCGAGTCCTGGGGCTGCTGCGTACGAAGACGTTCAGCCTTCGCCAAGGCTGCGATCAGATCTTCGTCCATCTGAGGTGCTTTGCGCCGGATGTCACGGATCAACCGGCCCACCCAAGTCCGCAGCTTGCGTAACTGCCCACGCATCTGCCGGTACTTTTGGGAATGTGCATATCGACTCGCTTTCACCGAAGTACGCTTGCCAACACGCACATACGACTGCCGCAATACGATGCCGCGATCCAGCGCAACTTCGCCCAGCTTGCGGATCGCCGTGTAAAGCAGCTTCGCATCTGTGGGATGCGTGATGTTCTTTTCCTGAACCGTCGTGTCCACGTTGACCTGCCCAAGATCCTGCTTGGGTAGTTGTTTGCTGCGGACCGCTAGGTCGACCGTCTCTTTGAGTAGCAGTTCGAGACGGTCCGCGCCCACGCGTTTGCGCCAGCGGCTCATACTGCTCGGGTCGATGGGCGCTTCGTGCTGCATGTGCGTGAATCCACAGAAATACTGCCAGTACGGATTCTCGATCCAGCGTTCAACGACGGATTCGTCCGACTCGTTGAACGTGTACTTGAGATAGTGCAAACCAACCATGAGACGCGTGGCTTTGGCCGGCGCACCCAGCTCTTCGCTGTAGAAGTCGGCGAAGGCGATGTCGAATCGCTCCCAGTCGATCGCATCCGCAAGTTGAAAGAGCGGGTGTTGCGGGTTGAGAATCTGGCGGAAGTGGGCCTGGAGAAGCCAGCAATTAAGTTAGGTCCAATGCACACTCGGACTGTGATGCAATGTGTTCCCCGCTTTAACGTTGCATCTAAGTATAAACACCAATGGACACTTAATCGCCATACTGGTTACTATCGGGTAGCCAGCTGCAGAAGGAAGAGGACAGCGGGTAGTATGCCTGCAGCCTCTTGTCTTGGCGGGGATGCCATTGTGGGATCTGCGTCAGGCCGAATAACCCCGCCGCGTCTTCAGTTTGGTTTGGAGGAACTGTGCGGCATTTGGGGTATGTGCGTGCGTCACGAGGTGAGGAACGAGGAGCAGTTGCCGCAGCGGCGATACCGCGTTGATTGTGTGTCGTGCGAATCGTTTCAGCGAGTGATCTTGTCTGCTCGCATTCGAGAAGGAGACAATAGCAATGGCAGTAGGCCACGTAAACAGGAACTTAGCCATCGTTTTGTTACTCATTCCTGCTGTGTCTGTTGCGAATTTCGTTGATGGTTTTGAGGGCGATGAAGTTGGCAGTTTCCCCGGACAGTGGGAGGCTTGGACTCCAGGTGGGCCAACCATGGCAGCCAGTATAGTGGATGAGGTGACCGATCCTGGCAGAGTATTCAGCGGTGGCAGATCAGCACGACTTACTTTCACAGGCGGCTATGGTTCCGGAATCATTACATCGTTTGATCCCGTCCAGCAGGGCGAACTTCAATTCCATTCTCTAATAGATAGTTTCAGTGGACGTGTTGTACTTATGACTCTTCTCAATGCACCTGAGCCAGAACTGCCGGGAGTTGCTATTGCGAACATTCAGGTGATGCAGGGATTTCCAAACTACTTCATGAAGGTGGGGCCACAAAACGAAGTGTTCGATACCGGCGTGCCGATTGTTCTTGGCGAGTATGTTGAATTCAACCTGCAGTTTGACACGTTTTCGGATACGGCCACGCTGTTGATTAACGATAATCCGACGAATGCCGTTAACGTTCCATTCCTGAACCCTAGCGATGCGGTGGTCGCGATGAACTCATCGCATACCACCGAGATCGGCGGATTCGCTCAGTGGTATCTGGATGACGTTAGTGTGGTACCTGAGCCATCGATTGGGTTCCTGATGGTTGTAGGTGTATCAGTGGGAGTGCATCGCAGGGGATGGATTCGCAGTTAGGCCACCGTGTGTTGAGGTTTCGGTGCCGCGCTGTCCCACCGTCGTTGACATGAGTTCCGTGCAAACGGTAGGATGGTCGGTAACGAACGGGTGCAGGATACGGATGTGGGGGCAATAGAGAGTCGACAGAAGGTCTGTCGGCTCTTTGTCATTTTGCGGAGGCGAGTTCAATGCAGACACGAATCGCAGCTATCCTCGTTGCGGCACTGTGCACGCAGGTAGCCCTGGCCGGAAATACGGTCCTGGTGTCATCACACATCACTCACGAGGTGAGGGAATACGACGGCGAGACTGGCTCACTGCTGCGGACATTCGGAGACGCATCATCTTTGGATGGGCCCATTGGGGTCATCGTTTCTCCTCATTCGGGCAACCTCCTCGTTGCGTCGGAAATCACTCATACGGTGGAGGAATTCGACTGGGTATCAGGTGCATGGCTCGGATCATTTGCGGAGGATGGACTGCGGTACCCTGCCGATATGATCTTCAGCCCCAACGGTAACTTACTTGTCGCGTCTCCCCACAACAATGGGATACTCGAATACAACGGATTGACAGGGGAGTTCGTTCGGACATTCACATCGGGTGGCTCGCTGGATGGCCCGACGGATTTTGCTATTAGCCCGCATTCAGGACATTTGCTTGTATCGTCACGTGATACCAACCAAGCTCTTGAATACGATTGGGGCACAGCCGCTTATCTTGGTGTTTTTGCTCAGGGCAGTGGCATGGACTATCCCCTTGGAATGAGCTTTGGCCCCGATGGTAATCTCTATGTAGCTAATCGCAATGCCGACGCCGTGCTTCGATTCGATGGAGCAACAGGGTCGTTCATGGATACATTCGCGAATGGGCCAGAGCTTGACGAGCCACAGGATCTGACTTTTATGCCGGACGGTAATCTGCTTGTAGGCTCGCATCTCAATAAGTGGGTGGCGGAGTATGACAGCACGACGGGTGACCTTGTTGGCATATTCGCCAGCGGTGACGGGCTGGACTACCCTGCAGCTTTGCTAAGCATTCCAGAGCCATCGGCAGTGCTGTTGCTCATGTCGGCTGCTATGCTGTTCGTCGCGAATCGCCAGCAATGATATGGTGATGCAGGACGTCCGCGGGCAACCTGACAGAGTTCCTGACGCAGAGAACAGAGCAGCAAACAGCAAGATTGGCGACGCCGGACGTTCCAGTTCTTTGCTATGAACATGCTGCCTTTTCTGAGCAGTGCATCAGCGACTTCCTATGACACTTTTTCTGGTGGCTGTGCCCAATGTTGGTATCTGTCGGTTGCAGGTTATACACAGTGACTTGTCACTGACGCTCTATGTTACACCGTTGGCCGTCCAGCCCAAGGCGGAGACATGGCCGCGAGAAGTGCCGAGTCGATAGAAGCTGGGAAGCCGTAATTCCCGCACCAGCTTATCCGCCGAGGTCTGAGTGCAGGTCAACGTCTTTCACTGGGTTTCGCTCAGTTGATTGTGGGCGGCAAGCAGATCCGCGGCTACTTCATGCAGCATGGCAGCGCTTTCCACCTGCTCACGCCAATGCTTGGGAATTGCGTAAATGCCGTTGTAGGCCCCGCTGATCGCACCCGCGATGCAAGCTATGCTGTCGGAGTCACCGACCGTATTTGCGCCGGTCAGCACTGTCTTTCTGTAGTCTTCAGGACTCCGGCAGAAGCAGTACAGTGCGCTGGCAACAGCCGATTCTCCTGTCCAGGCCTCTCCAAGCACGGTCTGACAAAGAACATCATCGGGGTGGTCTGCAAGAACGGCAGGAATCCGCTCAATGAGGTCAGCCATCGTGCCGCCATTCATATCCCGCATTGCCGTTGACAGTCTTTGCGGATAGTCACTGGGATCGTCGTGATGTAAAGCCCAGGCAACGAGCAAGGCCGTGGCAGCAGCGGCAGCCAAAGCAGTTGGATGGCCATGTGTGGGCAGCGAACTGGCCCTCGCCACCTCGATTAGTTTGTTCTCGTTCTTGTGGTAATACAAACCTATCGGGGCACTACGCATGGCACTGCCGCAGCCCTTGGACTCCGCGATCCCTGACTGACGCCAGTGCACACCAGCGTCCAGTCTGTGGCAACCAGCTAGACAGGTGTTCCCTGGCGCTCGATCGTTATCAGGACTTCGGTACCAGATGACGAATTCCGACGCCATGACATGCATCAATTCATCCAGCGACCGGTGCCCCGCTTTGAGCAGTGCCCGAGCAACAGCCAGACTCATCTGCGTGTCGTCTGTAAATGTGCCGGGAGGGTGCCTGTCTGCCGCGAACTCCACAACCCCATCTGAGCCAAACTTCTTCTCTATTTTCTTGATGCTGTTGTAGAACTCAACAGGGCGGCCCAGTGCATCACCGATAGCTAGGCCCACCATGCAGCCTTGAAACCGTTGTCTTGCTTCGTCATCTACCATCACTGACCACTACTGCCGCAGGCATCGGTATTTTTCAGTTGCACATCGTTACCCGAAGAGGTTATTGCCATGCCGCACATCTAGGCTGCGCACCTTGCTGTGCAGTTGCTTCGTCAGGCGGATAGGCTGATTTCCTGGGCCCGGATTTTGGCCACGATCATCCCGAGTATGGCAGACGCTTCTGCTAGAGACGTATTCATCAGATCGTCGGCAAGACTATCTGCTCCGTGGCCGCGCAGAAAATCACAGAACTTTCGACGAGAGTCATTGTCAAGATCTGCAACCTTGGCGGCCGTTTCGTCAAGAGATGACAACCAACACTTGCCGCATCTGTAAGTGGTGAAGAAGTGTTCATGGTCGGGATTCCACCATGGAATCACGTGCATCTCATCGCAAGAGCAGAACCCCATGCAACCGCTACAGCAGAAGCTGTCGGTTCTGTGTGGCTGCCCCGTGCAGAACGCTCGGTCATTGTTTATCATTTTGCGACCCCCCTTGAAGTAGCCTCACCATGTGCAGATCTGCTCGAGTGAGGCTTGTTCGCCCTTAGGACACTGCAGCGTGACATCCACGCAACAGAGTTGCTCGGCACCACATTGCCGTTACCCCAATCTGAGTTCCCTTGCCTCCGATTGCCTGACGTGCAAGCGGAGCTACGAAACCCATCTTTGCCAATGTCCTCTGCAATCTGTCTGCACGCCGACCCAATCCATACCTTACACACTGTCTCGACAATAGGAAAGTCTGCGCCGGCTCGTGCAGCATTATCTGGCGTGAGTTGGCCGCAAACGCAGCATACGTACCGTTCCACCTAGCTGCGCAATGGCAGGGGGAACCGGGTTACGGTTCATGGATAGGTATACCATTCTCGCCCTATTTACTCTTAGGGCGAATACAGTTGTGGCAGAGATTATCGCCTCAAGCCATTGGGCGTTACGCAGTTCAGTCCGGTATGGGAAGGATTCGCCCAGTCGCGCGGTTGACCGCTCGTTGTTCAGCAGGTCGCATGCCTACTTCGATTATTGGCTGTCCGGTCCACACCACACAGCAGTATCGGGTTATCACGCAGAGTTCCGCTCTGGTTCTACGTGTGTACCTCGGCTCCTTAACCTGATCGATCTACACCCCGCAATGGATATTCCCACTATCGGCACTAGTAGGTGAGTGGATGGGTATTTTGCCTATTAGTACAATGAAAGGTTTACGAAGACCCCCTATACTGCTGTTGTCGTGCCTTCAAAGATGTCCCAGAACCACTGCGCCAGCGGATGGGCGGGGCATTGTCGATGCAGCAATGCGATGTTGCTTGTGGATCGACACCGGGGAGATACTCCAACGGAGTAGGCTGAATGGAGTAGTAGCGGTTCACTTTCTGAATGGGAGTTTGCCGAAACGACTGATACAGATTGACACAGCAGGGCTTGGCAGTTATTGATTGGCATTCGGGCAAGAAGATCACGTATGCTGGGATTCTGTGTTTGCGCATCAATTGTCTGCAATCTTTCGATGTTTTGGGTCCACGACTGCGAGCACAGACGCAGTGGCGGACATTCACGGCTGCAGCAGGTCTCGGAGCATTGCGTTGGTCTTAGGGAAGCTGTGTTTCTGTGAAAGGAGATATCCAATGACGCAACGATTAATGGTATTGGCAACTGGATTAGCCCTAATCGTGCTTGCGAGCACAGGAGGATGTAGTTACACGTATGGGCATTTCACTCCGAATACGCAATACGCGTACCCAAACAGCAATATCGATACCCTTGGACCTGTAAAGGCCGAAATCGTCAAAACCACATGGATAATAACTCCGCAGTTGAAACTCGGTGACGTGAGGGAGTGTTACCATGATGCACTGTCACAGGCATCCGGAGCCAACATCCTGATCAACTACTCCGAGGACACAACCTATACTCGAATTCCTATCCTGGCCATTAATAGCATCAAGTACGCCATTGAGGGAGAGGCGGCGCGGATGACCGTGGGCAAGCAAGAGCTCAAATAGCAGGTTCTTCCAATCGCAGATTCTCAGTTGCAGTGAACATCGGAACACTTCCGTAATTCGACCACTAGAGGAGCAATCGACAATGAACTCCAGACGAATATCGCAAGCACTAAGTATTCTCGTTAGTACTCTTTTGACTACCGGTTGCACAGTTGGGCAGTTTCATCGCTTGGGACCACAAAGCCACTTCTCCTTCCCAAATAGCAATGTCAAGGATCTTGGTCCAGTGAATGTTAAACTGACGGGAACGAGTTCCTTGTGGATTTTCCCATCTTTCATGACAAGTGAGGTCGACCAAAAGGTCTTCAATGCCGCTATTTCTGAAGTTGATGGAGCCGACCTTGTTCTCGACTACGCGCGCACAACTATAATCAAGGAGTTTCTTGGGATATACTGGACTGAGGAATACTTGGAGGGGACTGCTGCACGCATGGAAGTGGGACAACAGCATCTACGGTGACAGTTCTGGGGAAACAGGCCGCAGAGTTTGCAGCAAGATGGATGCTCGCCCTGCGGCCTTCTCGTTGGAAGCACAAGCACTTCGGGGATATTGTATGCCGTTAAGAAACATTGCTGAATCGCGTCGTGGAGTCATAGTGTTATTCCTGTTGGCTGGAACAGTATTACTGGTTCCGACGTTTCTTTGCGGTTGTCAGAAGAATGCTCGGATGACTCTGATATCCAATCAGGAGAATACATCTTTTGAGTTGAGAAAGCTGGCCGAAAAGGATTGGACGGGCATCGGTAAAGGCAAGATTCTCTATGTGGATGTGCCCAATGGAGAGCCATTCGAGGTGGCTGCAAAGCCTCAGGGGTATATCCGAAAGGTTCACAGTCTGACGAACCCGGTCAGGGAACTTCGCTTCACTTTTGAGATTTCGGACAGGATTGGCGCGAAAAGGATGCCGTTCTTCGAGGTCGACGTGCGTATCGTTGATGTGAGGACGGCAAGGACGATTGCGACTGCCAACGGTCGCACGAACGGCACCGAGGATCTGAGGGCGAGCGTTGAGGCTGTTGCCCTTGACCTTCTGAGCAGTGGCAAGCTGTCGGGTACTGTCGCTGTTGTGCCGTTTACGCAGACTGGGGCGAGCGACGTTGGCAGGTACGGGGAGGCTGCCGGCAACATGATGATGTCTGCTCTGGAGGGAGAGCAGAGAGGATTCGTGCTAATAGAGCGGGCGCAGCTCAGTCGCATTCTTGCCGAACACGATTTGAGTTTGGCTGCGGTGGCGAACAATCCCGACCTTCTCGGTCGTGTGTCTGGAGTTCAGTTTGCGATTCTTGGGTCGGTAGCTCTGATGGAGTGACCATCCACGGGGCCTGACAGACGCTGAGCGAAGGAGGAATCTTGGGTGTGTGTGAAGCTCCTGACGCGAGCCACAGGGTAGGAAGCGGGTAAGCATTCGGTGGTGCACACATCACTTGGCGAGGGGTTTGGAGTTGAGCCTTATCGGGGGCGGTTGGGCTTGGGCACAGAGTTATTGAGGGCGCGTTATGGCATTGTAAGTCCAAGCATAGCGTTTACCCCCGGAATCTGCCGGAGAAGCAGGTGTTCGGCCGCCACACTTGGATAGAGCTTGCTTTAGGGTTTTCTTATTGCGAGTTGTTCGGTTTCTATGATGCCGGGAAGGAGAGTGGCCGGGGCGTCGCCTTAGGCCAGGCGGTCGATAGTGTATCGCAGATAGGCGAATGCGACAGCTTGCTGGCAGGGATTTGTAAATGCGGCAAGTTGCGAAGAACGAGTGGACTGACAGCTGTTTGCCGATCGGGATATTCCCAGCAGTAGGGCGATCCCATGTGGTGATTAGGCTATCACAGTAGGTGATATGTTCATGTATTCACCGCATCGAGTACCGCATCGCCTTGTTCCAAACAGGCCAACATGTTTGGTGAATTCCACATTTGTTCCTAGCCTATATCGCCCATTTCCAAGGGCTCCGTGTTTTCGCACGGAGCCTTTTCTTTTTGCAACTCTTTGTGCGTGGCGAGTTTACGGTGTTCGGTTTTTCTCCCATGCGTGGCGGCGCTTGGCGACACAGCTGCCTGCGGCATCGCATTCTGCATCGCGTCGGGGTTGCCCACTGCCCGCCGGAAGTGTTCGTCGGTTACCTGCAGGTAGTGCTTGGCCGCTACGATCTGACTGTTTCCGATCCAGGCACACACCACATGCAAAGGGTAGATCTCTGCCAACTCCGTCTCGCGTGTTGAGCGAAGATTCTGAAACAGCTTTGGCCAGGGCTGCAGACCGGGTAACCGTGCATATAGCTTCTTCGGGGACTAGGCAGCGTCCGATGGCACTTGGAGACAGCAGGGCGCCAGACGCTACACTTCCCCCAGAGCTTGCTCCAGACTTGAAGGCCGGATGTTCTAGCGGGTGTCGTTTGCTTGCTCGGTTGGTAGTTGAGAAGATACTGGTTGGAAGGGAGTGCCACATTCCGGGCAACGGAGTGATCGGAGCCCAGTCAGGATATAACCGCATCGCCGACATCGCGGGTCGAGAGTGTCGTGCACTTCGATAGCACAGGCGAGGAGACTGCGTAGGGTGAACAGATTCATGCGATGCCCGCGCAGTTTTGCCTCAAGAAAACACCCCGTGGCGATGAGGGCACATCCGGCGATGCTCAACAGCAGTCCGTAGAGGGGGGTGTAGATGCGCGACAGAGTGAGAAGCCAGAGGAGTACGCATATTGTGCCGTGCCATTTGAGTGATAATACGCCTGCCTCCTTCTTATGAACGGCTTTCCACCAATAGGGAATACTAATTGCCGCGAGTGTGGCGAAGAGCATGAAGAGCTGGTCCATGGGATCACCGTTGACGATATTGCCAATAAGCAAGAATAGGGTGATAGCTAGGCCACCGGCAAAGGCTAAGGCAAGAGGAAGCATGGGCGTTTCTGTCTGAGATCTCCTGGCGGCTGCAACCGTAAGGAAGATGAGGAGTCCCCAGAGATACGGAGATAGGTGGAAAAGCAGTAGTAGGGCCTCTCCCAGCCCAAAGTGATCCTCCGCTGTCACGATGTCCATCGTATGCTGGTACGGGGAGATGGACGAATTGCATGCGTTTACCGCGGGAAGGAAGAAGGTGCACGCCAAGAGAAAACCGCCAGTCACCTGTATGCGACGATAGCGACGCAGACGTAGCTGATGCTGCCTAGCTGCGGTGGACGCTGGGGTTACTTCTGCACGCTCAGATGAGTCTGTATTGCTTGTGTCTTGAGGCAAACTACTCGTACTCCTTGGAGCAAAGGGACAACAACGCGAAATCTCGCCGCGCGGACGGGGCTCAAGGCAAACTGTTAACTCTGTCTTCGGCGTTTGTCTATCAACCCTCGGGGGAGGGGGCGGTTCAACGACCGATGATTCTCCTCTGCGGCCTGATGGCAATACCGGATCTGCATGTGGGCTGTGTGTCCTAAGATTATGTGGCGCAGTTAGTTATGGATGGCTTCAGCGGGATCGTTGGTGGCTGAGACTGCGGTCTTGCTCATAAACCAGTCGCCTTTGCGTGCCGATAATATCGGCATGAGCACAGTTGCAGCCACACTAGGTTCAAGATCGGCCTCCTTGCAGGCAGAGCAAGTTGGCTGGCCAAAAAGCGAAACGCGGCTGGTTCCCTTGAATACACGGTATCGCCCTCACTGGGATCACTATGTACGAAGTCACCCCAGTGGGACTTTCTTCCACTTGATTGCTTGGGCAGAGACGGTTGCAGACGTCTTTGGGCATGAGTCTCACAGTCTGATGGCCTGGAAGGGCAACGAGGTTGTTGGAGTTCTGCCGCTTTTCCGAGTCAATAGCTTACTGGGTGGAACGATGTTGGTGAGTGTTCCATACGCTGTCGCAGGAGGAATCCTGGCCGATACGACGGCAGCGCGGGAGTTGCTCTGGACGGCTGCGAGACGAGTGGCAGAGCAGACACGAGCTGTGTTGATTGACTTTCGCAGTATTGACAATCCGGTGCCGAAAGGCGATGCCCTCAGCGGGCGACTGATTGATGTGAGGCAGTATGTCGGTTTCAAGCGTGCTCTACCTTATGATCGCGGTGAGGTTCTGTGTTGGCTTCCGCGCAAGGCACGAGCGGCGGCACGTAATGGTGAGAACAAGTATCACTTAACCAGCGAGTTTGGCGACGAGCATCTCAAGGTTGTTTGGCAACTGTATTGTCGTAGCATGCGGCGGCTGGGCTCATTGTGTTATCCGTTAGCGTTCTTCGAGGGGCTCGTGGAGCGAAACCGGGCGGACGCACACGTGCAGATTGCAGAGCACGGAGGCAGAATCATTGGTGGGCTAATAAGCTTTCGCTTCGGCAAAACCTTCATGCCTTACTTCGTTGGATGCGACGAGCGTTTCAATCGAATGAGCACGAACAACTTCATCTACTACAAGGCTATGCAAAGGGCCGTGGATCTTGGCTGTGAAGTGTTCGATTTCGGCCGTAGCCGTTTAGACAACAGGGGGGCGTGCGACTTCAAGCGTTTTCACGGCTTTGAGGCGGAAGCGCTCCGGTATCAAAAGTATGTTCCAGAAGGAATGAAGGCGCCAGATCTGAGTCCTACCAACGGGAAGTTTTCCGTGGCACGTAGACTATGGCGGCATTTGCCACCTTGGATAAACACAAGGCTAGGCAACTGGCTGTCTTACCATCTTCCGGGGTGATTGCGACAGAGATCACGCAAGTGAGTCCAAGGCAATGAGAATCCTCTACATAGCTCATCGTATACCGTATCCACCTAACAAGGGAGATAAGATCCGGTCTTTCAACATGGTCAAGCACCTCTCCGCACGTCACGACGTGCATTGCGCTTGTTTTGTCGATGAACCATCTGACATGCAGTATGTGACCAACCTGCAGGAGTACTGTGTGGAGGTCGTTGCTCTGCCTCTGAACCGGAAGCGAGCGAGCATTAGAGCGATGATGGATCTTGCCGTGGACGAGACCGGTACAGAAGGTTTCTATCGAGACAGGCGAATGGCAAAGGCTATCGAGTCTATGTCTGCACGTGTTGGTTCGTTCGACGCGGTACTGGTGTATTCGTCGAGCATGGGGCAGTATGCCAAGTACGCTAGGGCACCCCGCAAGATACTGGATTTCTGCGATCTGGATAGCCGCAAATGGGCGGCGAGTTTGCGGATGCATTGGCCACCGAAGTCGTGGTTGATGGCAGCTGAGGTGCATCGCCTTGCAGAATTAGAGAAGAAGCTCTACAGGAGGTTTGATGGCTCAATATTGATCGGCGAACATGAGGCGGACGATTGGGACATAGTAGATCGTGACAGGCTCTTTTTCGTTGGTAACGGTGTTACTTTGCCGGCTCCAATTGACGATTACGGATATGATAGTAACACCGTTGGATTCGTGGGCGACCTCGGCTACCACCCCAATCAAGATGCCGTGCGCTGGTTTGTGAGACATGTCTGGCAAGATGTGCGTGCAAGAAGCCCCCAGGCGACATTCTGCATTGCAGGCCGTTGTCCACCTAGAAGTGTCCGACGTCTCGCGGCGGTTCCGGGAGTTCGAGTGGTGGGTGCGGTTCCCGACGCCGTCAAGCAGATACTCAAATGGCAGGTCGTGGTGGCGCCCCTCCGCGTTGCACGGGGGATTCAGAACAAGGTGCTGGAGGCGATGGCGGCAGGCCGACCCGTGGTGGCAACCGTTCCTGCGGTGAGTGGGATAGGAGTAACTGAGGGGAAACACTTGCTGATCGGTGGCAGTGCTCAGGCGTTTGCTCGCCAAGTTGCCATGTTGCTGGCAGATCCGCAACGATGCCGAGTCATGGGTGCATGTGCCAGGGCCTATGTTGCCAAGAACCATGATTGGAATGCAATCCTTGCGCCTTTGGAGGGTATCCTGGGTTCGGCAGGCGATGCTGAGGCGGGGCGTGATAGTGGCGAAGGCGTGAGAAAGCTGCCGCGATCGCCCGTTGCCGTTCACTAAGCCAATCCCTGTCGCGGTTGAAACGAAGAGCCCCGTCGCAGCCAGTTTGGCAGCGACGGGGCTTCTATGTTGATCAGGTATCCAAACACTTATTGGCAAACCTGGAATAGGTGGTTTACATCATGCCACCCATGCCACCCATGCCACCCATGCCGCCCATGCCACCCATGCCGCCGGGCATTCCGCCGCCAGCTGCGGGCTTCTTGTCTTCCTTTATTTCGCAAATGGCTGCGTCGGTTGTGAGGAGCAAGCCTGCGATGCTTGCCGCGTTCTGCAATGCTATGCGCTCGACTTTTGCGGGGACGAGGACGCCCATGCTGATCATGTCGCCATACTGGGCCGTCATGGCGTTGTAGCCGAACTTGTCGTCCTTAGATTCGGAGACCTTTTGGATGACAATGGAACCATCCTGGCCGCCGTTTTCCGCGATCTGGCGGATAGGAGCTGTGAGAGCGCGGCGGATGATATCGACGCCGGTTTTCTCATCACCCTTGACCTTCTTGGCGACTGCCTCAAGGACCGAGCGAGCGCGGAGGGGGGCGACGCCGCCACCGGGAAGAACACCTTCTTCAACAGCGGCGCGACACGCGTGAAGAGCGTCTTCAACGCGAGCCTTCTTCTCCTTCATCTCGGCCTCAGTAGCGGCGCCGACGTTGATCTGAGCAACGCCACCGGCGAGCTTGGCAAGACGCTCTTCCAGCTTCTCCTTGTCGTAATCACTGGTGGAATTGTCAATCTGAGTCTTGATTTGCTCTATGCGGCTCTTGATGTCTGCTGCTTTGCCTGCACCCTCGATGATCGTGGTTGTTTCCTTGTCAACGCGAACCTTCTTGGCTGAACCAAGATCACTAACAGTGATGCTGTCGAGCTTTATGCCGAGATCCTCAAAGACCGCCTGTCCGCCGGTGAGCGTGGCCATGTCTTGCATCATCTCCTTACGGCGATCACCGAAGCCGGGTGCCTTGACGGCACAGATATTGAGCGTGCCGCGCAGTTTATTGACCACAAGCGTGGCCAGCGCTTCGCCTTCGATGTCCTCGGCCACGATGAGCAGAGGGCGACCTGACTGAGCGATTTTTTCCAACAGGGGGACAATATCCTTGACAGAGGTAATCTTCTTCTCGTGAATCAGGATATATGGTTTTTCCAATTCACACGTAAGGTCTTCAGCCTTGTTGATGAAATGGGGGGAGAGGTAGCCCTTGTCGAACTGCATACCCTCAACGAGGTCGACGGTTGTGTCGAGACTCTTGCCTTCCTCAACAGTGATGACGCCATCTTTGCCGACTTTGTCCATTGCGGCAGCGATGTGCTTGCCAATGGTTGCATCCTGATTAGCGGCACAGGTGCCGACTTGAGCGATCTGGGTGTTGCTCTTGACCGGAGTGCTGGCCTTGGCGAATTCAGAAACGACGGCCTCGACTGCAGCGTCGATTCCGCGCTTTAGCGCCATAGTGTTGGCACCGGCGGCAACGTTCTTGAGACCCTCATTGTAGACGGCTTCGGCGTAGACTGTTGCCGTTGTTGTTCCGTCGCCGGCAATGTTGCTGGTTTTGCTGGCCACTTCCTTAACCATCTGGGCGCCCATGTTTTCATAGGCGTCATCAAGCTCGATTTCCTTGGCCACAGTTACGCCGTCCTTGGTGACGGTGGGGGAGCCGAAGGACTTCTCGATGACCACATTGCGTCCACAAGGACCGAGTGTGGATTTGACTGCTTGGGCCAGTTGAGTGATCCCGCGGCGGATTGACTCGCGGGCTTCCATATCGAATGCGATTTTCTTCGCTGCCATTGTAAGGTTATCTCCTGTATCGCTTGTGCGAAGCGTGTTCTTGGTTACCCGATGACGGCCAGGACGTCACTTTCCGACATGATGATGTAATCTTCGTTGCCAACTTTTACCTCGGTTCCGGCATAGCTGCTGAAGAGTACTTGGTCATCCTTCTCGAGCTGCATAGCACTTCGCTGCCCGCTATCGTTTAGCTTCCCGCTGCCGACCGCTTGCACGATGCCACGCTTTGGCTTTTCCTTGGCGGAATCCGGCAGGTAAATACCACCGGACGTTTTTTCTTCCGCGTCCAAACGTTTGACGATGACCTTGTCACCGAGGGGTTTCATACCGAGTTTCGCCATCGCAAGACTCCCTTTACCGAATCTTGTTCAATATGACCGTGGCTTCGCGCCGCGGCCGTTTCAATCCCACTGCGAAGGGGCAGGCAACTGTTCGCATCTTCCCAACGTCGATCCGACGGGGGAACATGCAGATGCGCCAGTTACGACAGCCCTTGTCGCAGAATCCTAACCAATGTTTCAGCCAGCGTTCTCGTATTGACCGGCTGCCGAAAAACGCTGTAAGCCTTCAACTCAAGAGCCCGATGCAGCGTCAAAGCGCTAGTGTCGGGCGTAACCACCACACAAGGCAGTGACGGCGTAAACTGTCTGATGATCTGCAGAGTCCTCAGCCCATGCGAGCCGCAGGACTCAGCCGAAAGCAGCGCGAGGTCGACACCGCCGGTTTCGAGTACAGCGAGTGCTTCCTTGGTGCTGTTTGTCCGCCGCAAGCTAACTTGGTTAGGCGAAAGACAACGATCAAGGTCGCTGACCCAGGGGGCGTCCAAGCCTCGTGCGGAACTTGAGAAGAGCACTTCACACCAGGAGGGCTCAGTTGGATGCACCGCACTCATCATCTCAGTTCCTACCTCTGCAGGTAGACAGGTAGTCCAGGTGTGTGTAGAGCATGTTGCATGCCAGAGCCCTGTTATGCGTGCTGGAATTCACTTGCTGGACTAACTATCTGTTAGCCAAGCAGTTATGAGTCGTGAAGATTGTGCAGGGGCGTTCCAATGCGGCGTGAGTTGATCGGCTCGACTGTCAGATTGGTCGTGGGCTGTTGGCTCGCTGCCACTTTGGCCGGTGAGCGGTGGATGGGGCGAGCTGTTGCATCAGCTGTCATTTCATTGTGGTTTGCTCGAGTTGGTTCTGGAGACGGTCAAGTCAAAGGTGGCTTGGACCAAGCCCGTGAAGAAGTGGCGAGCGTTTACTCCGAGAGTCCTAGTTCGATATCCACCCTCCTGGACTACAAGGGTTGGTAGGCGCAGGTGTCCGATCAGTTGTCCGTTCTCTTCGAAATCGCGGGCGGCAAGTGACCACGTGCCGGTGGGGTCAGCTTTGGCCGTATCGAGGCCAAGAGCCACTATGAGGAAACGCGGTTTGAAGCCGCGAACAGCGTCGAGAGCGCACTGGAGCGTTTGGCGGTAGAGTTGTCCATCGACGCATTCGGGAAGGGAGATATTCAAGTTGTAACCACTGCCAGACTTTGCGCCCTTTTCGTCATCAAAACCGGAGAAGAACGGGTAGGCGCACTCGGGATGGGCGTGAATGGAAATAGTGAGCACATCGCTTCGTTCGTAGAAGATTTCCTGCTGGCCGTTTCCGTGATGGTAGTCGATGTCGAGAATGGCGACGGGGCCCACTCGGCTGAGGTAGTGAGCAGCTATGGCGCAGTTGTTGAAATAGCAAAACCCGCCGAATAGAGAGTGCTCGGCGTGATGCCCAGGCGGGCGGACGAGAGCGTAGGCAAGTCTTTCTCCGCATAAGATGGCGTCGGCTGCTGAGAGAGTGCAATCGACGGCTCTCTTCGCTGCAGGGTAGGCGTTGCGGTTCACGGGAGTGAAGGAGTCGATACAGTAGTAGCCGGCGCGTTCAGCAAGGGGTTTGGGGGGGCGGGCACCGTATCTCTGGGGAAACACGTAGGGATAAAGCGATTTGCCTTCGGGCATAGCCAGGCACGCTTTCTTCAAGTAGTCAACAAGTCGGCTGTCGTGGCAGGCGCGGATGTGGAGTTCGGGGAATTCTCGTACCTTCGCGTTGTGGAAGAGATCGGTGGCTTCCGCTTCCTTGAGGATGGAGGAAACTCGGACGGGAGCCTCAACGTAGCCACGATCGCGAACGTGGTGAATCTCGTGACGGTCGTTCACTACAAGGAGGACTCGCTGATTGGCGGTTCTTCTGTTGGAGTGCGCTAGTGTTTTTCGCGCTTGGCCGTAGCGAGGATCGCGGAGCCTGATAGGATCGTCGCGGAAGGAGTGCACGACGCTGTCGATATACTCTGGGGAGCACAAGTCGTGGAATTTCCTTTCGAGTATGGCGCGGCAGGCGGCGCGGGCTGCTTCTCGACGAAGAGGTTTGGAGTTGTTGAGATCATCGAACATGAGGAAGGGCATGGCCTTGTCTTCCGGCTTTATAGGCTTTTGGTAGGCCGTATTGGCTATCGGCCGGGCGCCGTAGCGCTCGTAGAAGCGAAGTCGGGCGATGTTCTGACGCAGTGTTTCCTGTGACTCGCAGTCTGCAGGATCGTCCGGCAGGCACTCAAAGAATATGCCGTGTGCTCCGTACACGATGGCCTCATCGCGAAGTCGCTCGTAGAGGGCACCGCCAACACCACCGCCCGAGAGGGTTTTGCCCGTGGCTATATAGTCGACGAAAAAGAAGCGAAGCTGAGGTTCCTGAGCGACGAGCGCAAATCCGCGTATTTCGCCATTGGCGTTATCCGCAACGAAGAGCATGTGGCGGAATTGATATTTCAGGGGATTGCGCAGCATGTCAGGTAGGTTGGCGGCGTCCCGTTCGCAGATGCCGGAGAACTGCGCAAGCAGGATACGCTGCACCTGGTGGATTTCCTGCTGGTCAATGGGCAGAGTGTCATCGAAGATGCGTCTGATTCGGAACATGGTTCACCTGAAGTACAGTACGTTTACGGGCCATTCCTGTTGCATTCCCGCGGGCGTCCATCAGCGGTTGATTGCCGCTCCGGTTGCCACCGTAGGATAGACGTGTCTAGCGCGAGCGTCCATGTGGAAGTTGGCGAGGACACTGTGCCGGAGTGGATGGCGAGGCGCATTTTGCCATCTATCTTAGCTTGGGTTTGAGGGGTAGATTAGCATGGCTGTGTGCTTGGCAGGCCGTGTTCCTTGGGGCGGAGTGGATAGGTCAGGGTAGGGCGTTTGGGAGCAGCTCCTCTCCGATTGGCAACCGTTTCCTTTGTGATAATCCGTGCGCGGGCAGTGGCAGGGCGACGATCGGTGGTGTGTCCGGGGCTACAGTGTGTGGGCCAAAGAGTGCTGATGCTTCACTGCCAGGTTTGAGGGACACGTCACGTGGTTTTTCGGAATCGATAGCCGAGTCACACTCGTGGGTTGGTTCATTCGGCATCGGCTGAGAGCGCTGAACCGTTTGGCGCTGATATGTTTTTTCCATTGATACCGCTGGAGAAAGCATGTTGACTGATGCCGCTGCAAGGTCTATTCGAGTTTAATGTCCGGCCCCTGGGACTCTCCGACGGACTTTCATTGTATGACGCTACGCTTGTGCTAGTCACACTCTGATGAGAGGGATGAAGGGCAGTGTGTCAATACCCTTCATCCCGTGATAATTAATGATTAGAGGAGAGTAGCACTGAAGCGGGAATCAGAAGTCGGCTATATTGCCATTGTCACTGAGAGCCAGAAAAGTATCTGGGGAGGATTGCTGAGATGTTTTTGACATCGCACCACGGGAACTGCTCTTTCCGGCTGATGAGGATTCCAACTGTCTCTCAGTGATATGCTGAGTTTGGTTCGCTTGATGTTTGTCTCTTGTGCCTCCGATCATAACCGACAGCTCGCCGACCATATCCTTTACGGTTGTGGCTTGGGCGCTGAGCTCTTCTGCTGCGGAGGCAGATTCCTCTGCCGCAGAGGCGTTCTGCTGAGTGACCTTGTCCATCTGAGAGACGGCCGTGTTCACCTGATCGACTCCTTGAGCCTGTTCCTGAGAGGCATTGGTAATACCATCAATCAGGTCAGTTACTTTGGTGACGTCACCGACTATGGTGGCCAAGGCCTCGCCGACCTCACCGGCAACATCCGCGCCTTCCTTTGCCCTTTGCACAGAGTCTTCTATGAGTCCGGTTGTTTCTCTGGCTGCTTGGGCGCAACGTTGAGCGAGGTTGCGTACTTCGTCGGCAACGACGGCGAATCCTTTCCCGTGTTCGCCGGCGCGAGCCGCTTCAACAGCAGCATTGAGAGCGAGGAGGTTGGTTTGGAAAGCGATTTCCTCTATTACTTTAATGATTTTGCTGATCTGTCCCGATGATTCGTTGATGGCAGCCATTGCGCTGTTGAACTGTACCATGGTCTGGTCGCCTTGTTGCGCGGCATTTCGGGCCTGACTACTGAGCACATTCGCCTCTTTGGCGTTTTCTGCATTGGTGCGCGTCATTGCGGCCATCTCTTCAAGTGCGGCAGAGGTTTCCTCGAGAGAGGAGGCCTGCTCGCTGGCGCCTTGCGCAAGTTGCTGGCTGGCTCCTGCCACTTGAGCGGCTGCCTCATTAACTTGGTCCGCACCCTCGTTGAGCCCAAGGATGACTCTGGCGAGAGTTCTGACTATCCCTCTGGCAATGAGCACCGCAAGGATGATACCGGCCACAATGGCAAAGGCTCCAACTACAGTGACGTTCCGTTTGGTGCTCTCCGCAGCGGCTAGCATAGCCTCGTCGGTCATCACATTCGCTTTCACTTCTTCGCGGACCTTGCCGAGGAGTTCCTGCACCTTCTCGAGGTTGGGTTTTGTAGAAGTGGCGAAGACGTGGTTGGCATGGTGGAATCCTTCAAGAGAAGCCGTTGCGTACGCCTGGCAGTCATTGAGTCCGGTGCGTGTTTTGGCTAGTGCTGGCAGCGTTTGCGTTTCGAATATTCCCTTGGCCTTCTGCTGAGCAGTTATTACTGCGCGTTCCGCGTTTATGCCGGCGCGGAAGTGCTGGGCGACTGCATCCATGGCAGGCACGGTTTGTTCGTTGTAGACCTTGTTCGCCGTTTCGATGTCGCCTCGGGCGAAGGCTTCCTTTATTGTAATGGCAGAGGCATGCAGTTCGTCATGGGGTTGCCGGCAGGCGTCGAGGGCGTTCTTTAGTTGTGGGAACTCGGCGCACCATTGTTTGCATTGTTCGCTTGCCAGGAACTTGCCAAAGGCACATTTGGTGGGGTCGGTCTCGACAGTGAAGCTGGCGTCTCGTTGAACGCAGGCACGGCATACTTTGCCGGCCCATTGACGATGATCGTCGAGGCGAGCCATTAGTAATTCGATCAGACCTTCGTGCGCCGGCTGCCAAGTGTCTTGGATGGCCACGGCCGACTGGTGCAGTTGTCGATGAGGTTCTCTGACATCTTCGAGCAGTTTGGCGAAACTGGCGTCGTTTGCAGCGAGTTGCTTTGCCTCGTTACTGTTCAGCCACTTGCCAAAGGCGCATTGCTGTGGGTCCGTTTGCACGTCGAGGTGGTCATGATTCTTAAGGAAGAGATCCTGGATTCGGTCTGCCCAGTCAAGGTGATCGACCTCTCTTGCGCAGAGTTTGCCAGGCAGGGAGGCATCCGCCTGCCTAAAGTGTTTTCCTATTTCGATTGCTGAAGTGTGTAGGTCGGTGTGGTACTGCTCGATTTCCTTGAGCAGGGGGGCTATTGATGGTATTTGTTTCTCAGCTTCCTTGCGCTGTTCCCCATACAGCCACTGCCCAAAGGCACACTGGTGAGGGTCGGTTTGCACGTTTAGTTGGGTGACGGTGTCGTCGGTAAGGAGAACGCTGACTTTATTGGCCCAGTTGAGGTGGTCGACCTCCTTCTGAGCGAGGTTTCCGTCGAGCTTATTGCCCGTGATGACTTCTGAGGCATTGGCAACGATTCCACCGACGCCGTGATAAGACAGGGCTCCGACGCACGCCAACAGGAGCAGGACGACTCCGAAACCCAGACCGATCTTTTGCCCGATTGTCATGTTCTTCATGATCCTACATGCCTCCAGTTCAGCGATTCAGCCTTGCGGCTCCTTCAAAAATGGTTTGCGATCATCACCCTTGAGAAACAAGGTCTGACTCAGCAGACTGCCGTTGTGTATTATGGTTTTTCACGCTGGGACTTAGCCCGTGAAGTAGCAGTGGAGAAGTCAATATCGAGTTGCTTCGAGTTGAAGCACTCTGTGGGACATCAGTGGCGAAGTTGCCGATGTTGTGGCATTTGCTGTCGATGAGCGCCCCCAGCTTCTTGTTGGCTAGCACTTGCTCCATTTCGCGAGACAGCTGAGCGAGGCAAGGGCCGACAGGGCAATGTTCGTCCTGTGCAGCAGAGCATTTGCGCGAGCGACCACTTTCTACGGCTATGCTGGGATTCATTGCCTCCACGACATCCTGAACAGAAATGTCATTGACTGAATGAAGCAGCTTGTAGCCGCCAGCTCGCCCTTCTGTGGAGGCGATCATGCCAGCAGTCCGGAGACGCGCGAGGATTTTGCGGGCATGTTCACGGGGAACATCCACAGCCTTTGCTAGAGTCGCCGCGGAGGTCGTCTCGCTTGGTGTTTGTCTACTCAGGTAGCACAGCATGTAGACTCCGTGAACAACAGTTTTACTGAACAGCATGTTGGGTCCTCTGTACGGTTGCAGTTTGAGATTGTAGGAACAGACATTGGCCTACAGAGTCGTCTGAGTAGTTCGGCATGCTGTATTCGGAGGATGAGAAACGGAGAGGCGATTCCTCTCCGATATTGAAAATCAACCATTGGGCTGACTGCGGTGAAAGTCATATTGAATGCGTAAGACTGGGGTGGACACGAATCGAGGCATGCAAGAGACGTCTTGAGGCGGGCTGCGGTGATGGCAGCAGAGTTGTGTGAGCTTGCTCAATACGAGGTATGGAGTTTGCTGGGCATCACGGATTGCAGTTGTCGAGTCCTTGGTTGGAGTGGGCTATCTGCTTTCTTTCAATCTGGCCACTGCAGCTCTCACTATCGGCTCCCTGCGGAGGAGATCATCTGCCCGTTTCCATGTTGTTTTCATGCCAGCCAGAACGAGCGCTCGAGGCACGACTTTGGTCGCGTTGGTGGCGGCCTCCACATGAGCTGAAGGCTTGGCTTTCTTGAGGACCGAAGTGACTCGATCAGTACGATAAAGGCTTCTGAGCAACGCTTCCTTGGCCGCGTCGGCTGATACACCCATTATGCTCTGGATTATCCCTAATGTACGATAGTAGAGCTTGGTATTGCTGATGCGAAGATCGACCATGCGGTTCTCGTAGATTTTGCCGCAGAGTATGTGTGCGCCCGTCGTGAGAGCGTTGATAGCGAGTTTGGTTGCGTATTCGGCGTACACAGGTGTGTCAGCTATGAAAGATGGAGGTAAGTTCCTGATGCGAAGATGAGCGTCAAAGGATAAGCCGCGGGTGGCCGAGTCGTCTGTTTGAACGAAAGCTGTGGTCGCTCCAGCTTTGCGGCAGGCTTTGAATATTCTCCTGAGAGTAGGGCTCCATGGACCGTCTGGTAAGGCTACTACCAGATCGTTTCGCGACAGTCTCTCCAACTTATCGTTCTGAAAATCATCTATGGAAATTCGGTACCAGATTCCTTCTTTGCTGAGATCGTTGTCAGGGCCCAGGAGTGCGGACCAGCCGCCGAGTAGAAAGCCACGGACGTCCTCGAATCCAGCGCCGAAGGTCGGAGGACACTCAGACGCATCTATGATTCCCAATATCCCGGGCGTTCCTTGTCCGAGGTAGTAGATGTTTCCGCCGTGACGAAGCGTATTTCCGCCTAGCAGGATGAGTTTGGCTATTTCGTTTTGCTGGCGGTAGACTTCGCACCGAGTGCGTTCGTAGCCGTCAAGGGCCAAGTGTATATCGGAGAGGATATTGCGGTGCTTGGGTAAGCGGCGAGTGCCGGCCAGTGCAAGGCCGAAAATCGTCTCCAGAATCAACTTCGTTGCGCTTCCACTCTTCATGCGGGTGGAACCAGTTATGGGTTCTGGTCCAAGGATCGGATTAAGTATAACGCAATTACGTTTTTTAGCTATGTGATTCACCACGTCGGCGAACGTTTTGTCCCAATCCTCGATGTCAATATCGCGTGCACGATCTGTAGGGTTGAATCCAAGAAGGACGCAATTCGCTCCAGGGCGGGCGGAAAGATGCCACAGTTGGCTCGCAACATATGGGGCGGCAAAGGCGCAGGTTATGCCGATGTAGAGGACTCGCTTCTTGCCTTCTATGATCGGCTTGATGTCGGTCCACGCAGTGTGTGGGTCATCTTCAGCTTTCTCTTGAGCCTTGATGAGGGCAAGATTGGAGCCGGCCATAAGGTAATGGAAATTAGGACAAAGCCTTTTTGATTTCAGGAGGCCGTTGAAGGTTCGTGCAGCGAACATGGCCAGTCGTCCACTGGTTCCAGCTCCGGAGACTACGATTGCCGCATCTGATTTTCCCATTAACGGTGACGCCCACTCAATAACTTGGGCCATCTTGTTGGTTACTTCGGGATCGCACAGGGCGGGGAAGCTCCGATAGCCGTTGTAGATCTGGGCATCGGTGTTGCGGAGAAGTCGTACTATGCCCAGGGGGGGGACAACGTCGATGTCCGTTGTGAGTTCGTTAGGCGTTTCCGTTATTGAGGGTGAAGACATACTTGGACGCTCCCCTGCAGGCCGCTTCGATTAAAATACCCTGGACCTCGCTTCAGTGTGCGGCGTCTGCAGTGGATACAGACTAACTCGATGCCTGGACTGCGGCAACAGCGGCGCCCAAAGCGGGTGCGGCGCGCAGTTTTGATGCGAGCAGCACACCCTGTCGCAAGCGGCCACCCTCGAGATAATGGTCGATCATGTCACTGTCACCATGGCGGACGATGTTGGCGGCGAGGCACTCTTCCAGCTTTTCACCGAATACGGAGCGGTAGTCTGGGTTGGCGTAGATTTGTCCGATTCGCTGTCCCACCACTACGCAATCGAGCATTGTTCCGCGGTAGGGATGGTTCGCATTAAGTTCCGCGTAGGCTTTTCCTCGATGCGCCTCGGCACGCCGTCCGTTCCTTATAGTATCGACTCGTTCGAAGATAAGTTCTGCAAGGAGCATAGCAACCGTATTCATCCAGGTGATAGCCTTGATTTGACCGTTGGCAGCATCAACCTCCGGAAACCTGGACGTTGCAGAGCCATTGGCTCCAATGATTGCTGCGTAACGATCATTCATGGATTTGGCTGAGATCAACTTCTCATAGGTTTCGCCAAGTGGCGAGGGAATTTGCCAAGCTTTTTGTATCCATGGCTTTGCGGCATCAAAAGTTATTAGTCTTCCGCGTAGTTTCATGGCATCGGCAATACCTGTTCCACAGCCGATGTAGTATGCGTTCTCTACGCTTCGGAACATTCCCTCTGCGGCGTGCAGTTCACCGAGTCCGCAGTAGTCGGCATCGCTGCCCAGCGAGGCCACAGGTGCGGACATGCGAAGCCCCATCCTTGTGAGGCTGCGTTCGAGCCTTTCCAGGTAGTCGGGAATTCGAGGGCCATTGTTGATTACGGCTATTCCTCGTCCGTCTGGCGTTTTCAGACCAGGCATTCCCATACCAACGAGAATACTGTTAGCGGAGGCGGACTTGGCGACTTCGGCGACAGCCTGACAGGCGGAGTCTACCCACTCGGATCCTTGCTTTTTCTCTGAATCACTCAGCTGTACTTCACCTGCATCGCGTTGAGCGAATTGTTCAGCCACAGGCACCGGCTGAAAGCCATCCAGTTGTGGATACTTTCGTGATGCAGCGGCTTCCCCGAGCTCGAACGCGGTTGGATTGCTGGTATTGTCACAGATTGCCAAGTGAGCCTTGGCTTCGGTTGCACCGCCGTCCACCCCAATAATGACGGTATGGCTGTCCACTTTGATTTACCCCCGTACTATTTCTTTCTGTTCAACTCCATGCGGCGTTTGAGAGCCTCAAGCCGCATATGATCCTTGGCATCGTCATTCCGATCGATAGTTACTTGATCGATGCTGTGATCGGTACCCCCCGAATGGCGGATCACCTCGTAGATCGGGTCCCACACCCGGCCTATAGTGTAACGCTCGCTCATCCTCAAGACCAGATCATAATCCTCCCCGTAGTTACGGCACGATGGGTCGTCGTTGACTCCGAACCAGCCAACATCAGCGATGGCCTTGATGTGTGCCGAACGTGGTGCCCCCGCACCGTTGATTCTAAGGAGGTTATTGCGACCATTATCGGCCGTCCACTCATCGTGAGTCACGACGGGAATGTCGTTGTTGCGTTCAAGTTGACCCGTCTTTTCGCATAGGTTCCAGACTTCATAGGAGCCGATAACCATGCCTATTGTTGGGTCAGAATCATAGACTGCCATGAGTTTCTCGACTGCGTCGGGCTTCAGGCGGTCGTCGGAATCCAGCTGTACGTAGTACTTTCCTGCGGCGGCAGCAAAGCCTGAGTTGAAGCAGAGACCGAGGTTGTTGATGTCCACCACGATCAGCTTGACCGGTGGGGCATCAGGGTTGTACTTGTCTCCGCCTTTGATGTAGCTGCGCACTGCGTCGCAGGTAGGATCGTCGGGGCCGCCGTTTACCACAACGATGGCCTCGACTTGCTTCACTGTCTGGTTTTGAACGCTTTCTATGGCTCGGCCGATGAACTGAGGCCGGTTATTAACTGGAATTACGACACTGGCGACACAGCCCTTGAATGCATCCTGCTCTTCATCCGTGTAGGTGACGGGCTGCACGTGATCTCCTGGGGCAAGATATGCTCCTGTGCGTTTCAGGTGTTCGGTTATTGCGTTCTCGGCCTCGATTTGCGCATCTTTGTCAACGAGCAGATAGGCGAATACGTCGTGTCCGGCAGCCGGCGCTGCAACGGTGTGGAGGGATCCGGCGTAGCGGTTTGCTATGTGTATGCAGGGACCTCGTTCGCTCACCTTCAGTCGCAGATCATACAGATCTGCCGCTTTGTATCTTTCATTGGCCCCTCCAACGGAGCGGAGCGTTTCAAGCTTGAAGAAGTTGGCTCTACCGAAATCAGCAGCGTCGCGCAGGCGACCGGGGTGCCAGTTCAGGAGATGCACCTCCTTCACTTGGCCATCCTTGTCTATCAGTTCGTAATCGCAGGATATCATGCCGGCGCTGCTGTTGCGGATGGCGGCAAGTAGCCAAGTCTGTACGGCAGACTTTTTGAGGGTTATTTGCGCGTCGGTATTGTGCATGAGCAGCAGGTACTCACCTGTAGCTGCACTGATCGCCGCGTTAATCGCTGCTGCGCGGCAGGTAAAGGTGCCCGGGCAATGTTTGATTGCGTCGTTTGTTTTGAGATTGTCGGGAAGGAAATCGAGTGCAGCGTTAGGACCGCGATCATCGACGATGATCAACTCAAGGGAACCGTGGTCGGCGTGGTCCTGTTGGAGAGCCGAGCGGACGGATTCAGCCAGAGCCTCCTGCCCGTACGGCAGGCGGTCGTTGTAGAACATTGCAATCGATACCGCTGGTCGTTGAAATATCGCGTTCATGGCGGCATTCTACGGTGTTGCCTGAAACATTCAAAGCATTGGGGGTCTAAACATGTCGAGAGGAAATCCGGAGGCGGTGACAATACGAAGGGGGAATGCCGAGGACCTGCCACAGATACACGATCTGCTGCAGTCCTCATTGGCGTTTGATAAGTTCAGTAAGGGACTGTTGGAGGAGAAGCTTCTCCGCAATCCCCACCCTGAGCGGGCCGAGTTCAATGTCCTCGTCGCTCAGGCTGGCGGGCAGATTGTTGGTGTGATGCAGAGCGTGCATCGTACTGCAGAGGGGAAGGGCTGGTTGGGGCTGTTTGGGGTGAGGCAAGGCAGCCGCGGACGGGGCGTGGCAGGAATGCTTTTCGACGCTGTGAAGGAGCTTTGGTCGAGTGCGGGAATTCAGAGTGCCGAGGCTCTAGCAATACCCGGAAACTACTTCATCCCTGGCATAGATCCTCGCTACACGTCGGGCCTGTGCTTCCTGGAGCGAGTCGGTTTCGTTCGTTTCAAGGATTGCGTCAATATGATCGTCGAACTTGATCACCGCTTTGAAACGGCCAGCGAAATACGTCGGCTGGAGGAGATGGGGATAGAGGTGCGCCGTGCACGAATGGACGACGGTGCACTGTTGGAGGGCTTCTTTGCTAGCGACTTTGGGGCAGAGTGGCTTACAGAGTCTGAGCTGGCCATGAAGAACGACCCCGCTGGCCTGCACATTGCTATTAGGGACGGCAAGATAATTGCTTTCAGCGCTCATTCCAGTCAGAACAGAGAGTGGGGTTTCTTTGGTCCTATGGGTACCACGCCGGCAGCTCGCGGAACAGGCATCGGACGCGTTCTGTTATGGCTTTGTCTCAACGACCTTCGGGAGGCGGGGCATCGGACATCTGTGATTCCGTGGGTCGGACCTATTGGTTTCTACTCGCGACACGCGAATGCCTATGTCGACCGAGTTTTCTGGCGATACAGAATGGAGCTGTCGTAGGGGGCCGCCGGTTACGTTCTTGCTCCAATAAATAAAGCGACAATTCATTCTCTGGCTATTTTTGACTACCCGTTGAAGTGAGCTGAGCGAATGCGATAGCATTGACGTGTATGGGCAGTTTCAGCGGGGGTGCTGTCGGTGCGCTCATCAAGGGGTGTTCAGGTTAATCCAGGGAGTGGTTGCGATGGAATACGGTCTGTTCAGAGGAAGTCATTGTCGTGCGCAAGGTCTTGAGATTGTCCTTTACGGTATCGCAGTGTGTGTAGCGATTTTCTCAAGCACGGCTGCTGGTGACATCATCACGGTTGACAATGCTGATCCCGGGTTCACGGTCTTATCCGGCAGTTGGGATACGGGAAGCTATCCAACTCCCAACGGCAGCGACTACCGCTGGGCTATCACCAGCGGATACGATCCGTCGGAACCGTTTGCTGAGGTAGAGTGGCGTCCGACTCTGCCTGTTACAGGGGCTTATGAGCTGTATGTGTGGTACGTGCAGGGGACAAACAGGGCGGATAATGCCGAGTTTGTTGTTCATCATGCAGGCGGCTCCACGTCCGTACATGTTAACCAGCAGAGTGGGGGAAGTCAGTGGAATTCCCTAGGCACATTTCAAATGAATGCCGGCAATGGCGGATATGTTACGCTTCACAATGATGCGCACAGTGCGGTGGTTATCGCAGATGCAGTGCGCTTCGAGACCGCGGCCGTGACATCGGTGTACCTTACCATGGCGGACACTCCGTCCGCTTGGGGTTCGACAACACCGGTGGAGGGCGGTACATATGAGTATTCTTTTGGACAGGCAGTAGCGATCGAAGCTGCGGCACTGCCTGGCTATGAGTTTGATAGGTGGGAGGTTTCAGCAGGCGTTGCAGTAGCGAATCCTTTGTTAGCGTCGACAACGGTGACAATGGATGTTGACAAGACGGTTACGGCAGTATTCATCGAGGATCAGCCGCCGACGCCACAGTTTCGCGGATTCTGGGCAGACGCGTTTCATGCCGGTTTCAAGAGCACCGGTGAGATAGACGCGATGATCGATTGGGCGTTGGCGGGTAACTACAATGCCATTGTTCCCGAAATCCTGGCTTATCAGGACACCGGTGACGGAGGACACGGAGCTTACTGGAATTCCACAATAGTGCCCAAGGCAAGCGACATATCCGGAGGGATAGATCCGCTCGCGTACTTGGTTCAACAGGCTCACGCCAGTGGTTTGGAGGTTCATCCTTGGCTGGTCACGTTTCGCGTGTCTACTGAGTGGCCGCCAGCCGGCAATTCACTATTGGCTGCTCATCCGGAATGGCTCATGACCGAACTCGCGGATATGGGGTATTGTGACCCGCCCCGGCCAGTGTTCGACAAGTTTACGTTTGATCCGGGTTCTCCGGACGTGCAGGAGTACTTGATGAGTATTGTGCGGGAATTGTGCACAAACTACGAAATAGACGGAATACACTGGGACTACATACGGTACACACAGAAGGACGCCGGTTATCCGACAGATACCAGCTACGAGAACTCGTCCCTCAGGCGTTTTCAGCGGATAACAGGGCGGAGCGATGTTCCGTCGTCTTCTGATTCGCAATGGGATGATTTCAGGCGTCGAACGGTCGGCGAAGTTGTCCGTAGAGCTATGATAGAGGTTCAGTCGATCTCCAATCCTCGCCAGCCGTTGAAGCACACAGCAGCCCTTGTTACATGGTATCCGGCGAATAGCGACTTTCATCAGACGCGGCCATACTATGATTCATTGAGCGATTGGGAATACTGGCAGTCGATGGGTTGGCTTGACGTTACTATTCCCATGGCTTACTTCGATGACAATAGTTATCCGAACACGTATCGAGCCTGGGTGGACAATTGTATTAATTGGGCACAATCGTACAACAGGCACACTTACATCGGTCCTGGAATTTACCTAAATACGTTCGCTGACAGTGTGGATCAGCTTGAGTATGCCTTGACTGCTGGTGCCAATGGAGTGAACACTTATTCGTATCAGGCAACCAATGATGCCGGTCAGACGTGGTCGGACTGGTATGCGTATGTGCAGACTAACCTATTTACTGAGCCGACGACCATACCGGAAATGCCGTGGAGGGATCCCATGCAGGCAACGGAGGCCATGGTCTACGGGATTGTGACGGATTTCGATACGGGCGAGCCTGTTGACGATGCCACTGTGGCGATTGCAGGAGTGCAAGACATCAAGACTGACGGCAACGGATTCTATGTCTTGACTAGAGTGCCTGCTGCATTCGGCGGTTCGCTGCACGACGTTACTGCCAGCTACAGCGGCTACACGAGCAGGACGCTCTCGGCAACAGTTACGCCGGCGGGTATTACCCAGTTGGATATTCCTTTAGGAGGATGTTACGCTGACGGTGACTGTGATGATGGGTTATTCTGCAACGGCGCTGAGGTTTGCGGTGCTTTGGGTGAGTGCACTGCCGGCGCGGCTGTCGATTGTGATGATGAAATCGCGTGCACATTGGATAGTTGTGACGAGGAGAACGACGAGTGCGCTCACGTGGCGGACAACAGCTACTGCGACGACGGACAGTTCTGCAATGGAGAGGAGCTATGCCATGAGTGGATAGGGTGTTTGCCAGGCGTAGATCCGTGTTCCGTCGAGTCCTGGTGTGATGACGTGGGAGACAGTTGTGTGGCGTATGGCGACGGAGATTTTGACGATGATGGAGATGTTGACCTGGGAGACTTCGCCATGTTCCAGGAGTGTTTCGGGGAAAACGCCGTCGGCGTATGTATTGCCGGTGACTTGGCGGGTGAAGGGGGCGTTGTCGATGGCGAGGACTTCGCAGAGTTTGCAGCAAGCCTGACGGGCCCGTAGACTTGCGTTTGCTCATCTGTTAGTTGGCGCTGGTGATCTTCGGCGGAGCAAGGATGCGACAAGATGGTTGACGAGTGGGATCTTTGCGATACGAATCTGAAGCGTATCTCGGAGCGGGACTACAAGGTGGCGGTTTTGCCGGTGGGGGCAACCGAAGCACATAACTATCACCTTCCACAAGGGATTGATAGTCGGCACGCAGCCTACGTTGCTCGGCGCTGTTGCAGTGCAGCTTGGCAGCGTGAGCCGACCATTGTCTGTTTGCCAACGTTGCCCTACGGTGTAGACTGCAATCTTTTGGGTTTTCCGATTAGCATACATGTCTCGCAGGCTAACTTGGATGGTGTTGTTAGAGATATAATCACTTCGCTTGCCAAGCACGGCATTCGCAGAACGGTAATTCTAAACGGGCACGGTGGCAACGAGTTTATGCCCCTTGTCCGCCAACTGCAGTCGGATTCCGGTGTTTACGTATTTGTCTGCAATTGGTGGCAGGTTGGGCAGGACAAGTACGGCGAGATATTCGATGAGGCGGATGATCACGGCGGGGAGATGGAGACGTCCGTGGCGCTCGCCATATGCCAGGAGTCCGTGGAGATGAAGCAGGCAGGCTCAGGTCAAACTCGTCCTTTTGCTTTGGAAGCATTGCGTCGTGGATGGGTTCGGACCAGCAGGGATTTCTCTAGAGCGACGTTTGACTGCGCCGTGGGCGATCCCTCGAAGGCTACCGCGAACAAGGGGGCGTTGTACCTGGATCTTGTCTGCGAGCGAGTCACGGAATTCCTTGTGGATCTTGCCAGGGCCGATGATGACGAGCTGTTTCCTCATGCTCATTGAGCAGTGGAGTGTTTTGGTTGGGGAATGGCAGAGGTAGAGCTTGAGTGGGCACAGTTTGTTTACTTGTTCAATCGTGTGGAGGCGATGATGGATTATCGTAATGCGAGACTGGGTGCGGGTTCATTGCTGATTATGCTGTCACTCTGCACCTTGGTAGGTTGTGCCTGGCGAAGCTCCAACGCGTGCAAACCTGCCGGCGGTATGTCAGCAATGCAAGTGGGGGATGACCTGGCCGTCCGTCCCCTGTACAGCTTTAACGAGGCCGAGTTGGACACGTACCTACGGAAAGTGCACGATCGAATTCCGGGTTTGAAAAATCGCATAGTACATCTCGGACGCAAGAACATTGGCCAGCCCTACGAGTTATATCTGCTTGGCGAGTTTCCATTTGGCGAGCATGATGACGATCCGATCTACTACCTGGGGCGAAGCGATTGCGTTACGTTCAGCGAGCATACGTTTGCCTGTGCTCTCTCTCGAGGTTTTTGGGAGTATTTGAGAGTACTGCAGAGGTTGCGATACAAGGACGGCGTGGTTGGCATGGTCACACGCAACCACTACACTGTGGCTGATTGGGATATTAATAATAGATACCTCTTTGAGGATGTCACTGGCAAGTTGGGGAGAGGAGCTGTTTGCGTCCCCCTGAATCAGGTTTGCCGGCGAGCTTCATTCTTCACGAAATACGGTATCCAATGCGATATTCCCGATCAGCGTGTTGTGGATACGTATATTCCCAAGGAGAATCTGCCGTCTGTTCTGGGAGAGTTGAAAAACGGCGACTTCGTCAACATTATTCGAGGAAACAAGCGTTCGCAGTATGCAGGTCATGTAGGGCTTGTGGCGCTGGCGGAAGATGGTACTGTCGACTTCCTTCACTCTACGCCTCCATCGGTCCGCGAACAGCCGATTATGGAGTACTTGAATTCCAGTGATCGCCATTTGGGTGTGAAGATCCTGAGGATGCGGGATGATGCCGAACGGATCATGCGCGACGTGCTGGCAGAATCAACACAGGCGACGGTTATCGATGACGCATCGCTTGAGAGAGCGTTGGATCAAAGATGGCTCGACGCGCCGAGTTTGGCTAAACCTCAGCATCTGGGCTGGCCAGATGCAATGCGATTGCAGTCATATCGGATCGGGTGGAACGGTTCGGTTGACTCGGAACTGCAGTCATTCTTGTGCGACAAGGATTCGGAGATCGGGACACTGCTGGGTATACCTGAGAGTGAGCGAGCATTCGGTGTTCTGGACATGACCGACTTGAGACTGGCTATGGTCCGGCCGGACACGATGTTCTACGCTGCGAGTGTGCCGAAGATCTGCGTGCTGCTGGCCTACTTTGAAACGCATCCGGAGGCAGTGCAGAATTTGCCCGAGGATGTGAGGAGCGAACTAGGGCAGATGATTAAGGTTTCCGACAACGGCATGGCCGCCAAGTACGGTAAGCAGATCGGAATAGAGAAGGTGCAAGAAGTCTTGCAGTCCCGCCCGTATTTCTTCTATGACAAGGATAAAGGAGGCGGGTTCTGGTATGGCAAGCATTATTCCTCAGACAGTGAACGCATCGGCGATCCTGTGCATGACTACTCACATGGGGCTACTGTTCGTCAGTGCTTGCGCTTCTACCTCATGTTGGAGCAAGGGAGGCTGGTCAGTCCGGCTGCCAGTGCTCTGATGAAGGAGATATTCGCCGCTCCGAAACTGGAGTTGTCTCAGGGAAAGTTCGTTGCCGGCCTGAAGGGACGCGATGTGGTGGTTATCCGCAAGAGTGGAACTTGGAATGGCTGGTTCGCGGATACTGCGCGAGTTGAGCACAAGGGTCGCGTTTACGCCATTGCCGGTTTGACGCATCATGACAAGGGCAATGAGTATCTGAAACTCATGGCGGCCGCGATTGACGAATACCTTTGCGGCGAGGATCGGCCGGCGCAGGCGTACAAGCATGAGCAGGTCAGTGTTGAAAGTGAGCAATGTGTCTTTGAGGGAAACGGCGCTTCTTCGCCGACGATAGTCACTTCACCGATACTTCAGCCGACGATTCGCTTCAACGAGGCAGTATTGTCCTGGAATGTAGACTGCCCTGAGGGGGCCGGTTTTGCTGTTGAGATGCGCGTAAGAGAGGCTGCGGGCATGCCATGGTCGCCGTGGTTACACGTAGGTGAGTGGGGCGAGAGACTGCCGGAAGACCCTACTACCGAGTTTGATGGTGGTCTCATTGATGTTGACTACTTCAAATCAGACAAGAGGTATAAGCAGCTTCAGGTGCGGGTGTGTGGATGTGCTGAGAGCGAGGATAAACGAGTGGCGGTTCGGTCTCTCAATGGCTGCGTGAGTGATACAACCGGCGTTGTTAGTTCATTGCCGCGTCCTGAAAAGCCCGCGGGGAATTGTGGGCGTTCCGGGATTACTTGTAGCCTTGATGTGCCGTTTTTGAGCCAGGCAACGACTGTCCCAGAATGGTCGGGGAAGTTGTGCAGTCCTGCTTCTGTGGCGATGGTTCTGAAGTATCGCGGCGTGAACGTGACGGTCGAGGAGGTCGCGCGTAGGGTCTATGACAAGCGCCATGATATCTTTGGCAATTGGCCTAATGCCGTACAGACTGCGTACAGTTTTGGTGTGCCGGGTCTGTTGATGCGGTTTGCTGGGTGGGACGAGGTGGAACGGATGATTGAAAAAGGGTATCCGATTATCATCTCTCTTGCGGCAGCCAAAGGAGAATTGACAAACGCTCCCTATGACTACAGCGGAGGACATTTGATAGTGGTAACCGGATTCGACAAGGAAGGTAATGTGGAAGTCAACGATCCGGCTTTGCGCAAGGAGGAGGATGGTCGCCTCAAGTATCTGCGTAGCGAGCTGGATGAGGTTTGGATGAAGCGAAAGGGAGGTACGGCATATGTATTGTTGCCCAAGGGGGCGTCACCGTAGACCAACGTGTGTCGTTGCGATCATCGGCCTGATCTTCATTGCCGGACAGCTGTCATGTGTGGCCGGCAGACCGACGCATACGGCCGGCGTTGAAGTTGATACGACCGGTTACTCCCTGGAGAGTGACCCGCTCGTTGAGCTGGCCAACTACGATCCACGCATTCACGTTTACCTGCCGTATGCGACCAAGATGAACTTCATGAGCAAGGCCGTTTACCCGACGGAGCGGTGTTTCGTTAGAACATCCGTGGCGGTCAGGCTGAGCCGCGTGCAGAGCAGACTGGAGAGGCGCGGTTACGGCCTCAAGGTCCTCGATGGTTACCGACCGCTGGCCGTGCAGCGTGAGATGTGGCGCGTTCTGCCCGATCCAACATTCGTTGCCGATCCGAAGAAAGGATCGAGGCATAATCGAGGCTATGCCGTTGATGTTACGCTTGTTGACAATCAAGGGATTGACGTTCAGATGCCCACGGAGTTTGACGATTTCAGCGAGGCGGCTGGCAAAAGATTTCCAGGAGGAACGGCAGTTTCGAGGCTGAACAGGGATCTCCTGATCGAGGTGATGGAGGCAGAGGGATTCACCGGACTTGATGCCGAGTGGTGGCATTTCGACGCACCCGGTTGGAAGGGCAAGCCGCTTCTGGACATCCCTTTCGACGCGTGTGAATGACGTCGGCTGAGGTTATGAGTAGACAGTGTCCAGGCGACAACCGGGGAAGTAGTGCAGGCAGATCTTGTCATAGGATATGCCCTTCAAGGCCATTCCCAATGCTCCGATCTGGCACATTCCAGCACCATGTCCCCATCCGGCACCATGCAATGTGAAAGATACAGGGCCGCCTTCTTCGTTTCTTTCGGTCTCGACGATGAAGGCGCTACTGTATAGGAACTTTGGATGCATGCAGTTGCGAATGTTGTACTCGCTTTGGATGAGAGACTTTCTCTTGTTCCCGGATTGATCGTCAAACTCGATCTGCAATTCGCAGGCTCTTCCAGAAGGGCCGCGTTTGGTGACCTGAATATCGCGCAGGGAGGCTAGATCGCTGGCCGCCGGGTGTTTTCTGCGCAGCAGATCCTCGATTTCCTCAGTTCTGAGAGTCGTTTGCCAGCGGAAGTAGTTGCCCGCTTCATCTACGCGCCCCAGGTACTGTCCGAACGCTTCCTCGGGTACGACATTCGGGCTGCAGTAGATGTTGGTGTTGCCAATCCAATCTCCAGTCAGAAACTCTTTGAGGTTGTCTTCAGTAACTGGGTAAAACCGCTTATCGAGTGAATCATCAGGCCCATCGAAGAGCGTGGAAAGTCCAGGCTTTGATATTCCCCAAACAGTTTCAGGAGGTTCTGCAACTCCACCGCAGCTTTTGGAGTAGTTGGCGTCGACCACTGTGTTGTCAGGAGCGATTATAGCCAGCCCTCTTGTGGAAACCACACCTTCGATAGCCGCGTCGCTCAGGTCTCCGGTTCCCTGGTACCTTTGGCAGCAGTCATCGTTGCAGCGGTCAAACGGGTCATTGTCGTGTTTGCTTTCGGTCATTGCCAGCAGCCATGATCGGGCTACAACGCACTGAGTCTTGAGCAGATCGATGGGGCAGTTGCCGCTCATTTCCGAGGTGATAACGCCCTTGAGATATTCTTCGAGTGGGAGCTCATTGACGACAACCAAAGCATTGTTCTTCGGAATGATCTCCAGAACGCCCACGAATGTCTGATCTATCAGTTTGTGCCAGTGAAACCCTCGACCGGCGACCACGTTTCGGACGTATATTCCCTTGCCACGCGCAGATTGCGGCTTCGATTCCGGGAAAAGGCGAATCGAGCCCGCCTCGAACTTCTGCTGCCCGGAAGCGTCGACTGCTATTCTGTTGCCGACAAGTTGCATTCGAAGGTTTGCATTCAGGAAGTGGCCACAATCTCGATCCTCGGCTTGCATGCGATAGTTCGTGTTGGGAATGGTTATATGGACTTCCGTCATGGCGTCCTCGTCGAGGACGATGCCCACTCTGACTGTTGGCTCCGTGTTGGCGGAGACGCTCCAGGTCTTCATGTTAATTGGGTCTTTCGAATTCATGCGAGTGTCCCCCATGCTGTTTCGAGCCTATTGTCTCGACATCCACTGTGCAATCATGTTTTTCCCGGGAGATTCTTCGCTGCTGCGCGGGCCTGCTCCGCCAGACGCTCGAAGACTCGCAGTATCTCATGGAGACACGCGCTCTTGTTTCGTGCGAGCCACGCATCACGGTAACGAGGTGTTATTTCGTCACATGCATCTGCGAAAACGTTAAGCTGTCGGGCAAGCATCGAGCCTTCTTTCTCGCGAACTTCTTGATCGGCGAGCTTCCTTGCCAAGAACATGCGATCGGCCACCATTGCGTTAATGCGGCAAGCGATCTCCATTTCGGTCACGTCCTCATGACGGCAAATGCCGACGGATTCGTGATTGGCGAATTCGTGGGCTGCTGCGAGAGATGTTTCCTTCCATGTGGCCAGGTATGCGTCGTCAACTTGTGTTTCGGGCGGCGTGCCTTCGAGGGGAAGGTAGAATTCCGGCCACGTGCGAGGAATATCGCTAGTGCGGACCAACTCTCGGTATGCGCGGATGAGTTTGCCACCGTCATCACCGAAGAAGAGGCGGGAAAAGGTGGCGTCGAATGTCTCTGCGTCGGGCTTTCCCACGTGCCAGGCCATCGCAGCTCCCAAACAGATGGGATGCCAGGCGCTGGCTTGGAGATTGACATGACCATCATCGCCCCAATCAGTGTTGAGTAACCCCGTCGCTCCATGCTTCTTCCCCGCTTCGGCGAATCGGCGAATGTTAAGGTCAGCTGTGTTAATGTCGCAGATGATACGGTTCCATGCCGATGTTCCCGGGCATACGTAGGTACTCAATCCGGATTCGCAGAATGTTTCTGTCGCTCTGTAATCGGCGTCGGCCAAGTAGTCCCAGTGGGCAACCGTGGCATCGCGAGGAATCCTGGAGATCAGATCCGGGTATTTCTTGATCATATCTCCCCAGAAAATGATCTTCTTCCCATGGTCTGCGCAAAGATCTCGCAAGAAGGCTATGTGTTCGACGTAGAGTTGCCCAACTCCGACTTTCTCCGCGTATTCCCTGCTCTTGCCCTTCGCTAGATCGTAGGTCTCGTCACCGCATACATTGACGAATCGAGAGGAGAAGAGCGGCAGGTACTCGTCGTACATTTCCTTAATAAGTTCTCGCGATGTCGGATTGCTGGCGTCGAGAGTCAATCCGTGCATGCGCTCTCGCCAAGTCATTTCGGACCAGCTCTTTGTAGTCTCTATTTCGGCCAAATGGCGGTACTCGGGTAGACTTAGAATGGCTCCCATGTGACCGAATGAAGCGAGTGACGGAACGAGATCCACTCTACGCGAGGCACAATACGCGTCCATGGACCGTATTTCGCCGGCAGTGAGAGGTGTGCAGTCCTTTGCTATGTTCCGGTTAAAGGAAAAGTCGTATGTGTGCTCGACATAGAGTTGCAGATGATTGATCTTCATCAGGGACAGGTGATCTACCAATTCCTGCAAAGTCGCGAGTGTCGGCACTTTACCGCGAGAGACATCGAAGGACAGTCCGCGCACCGCAAAGTCCGGAGTATCGTAAATCTCCATGCATGGCCATTGCGGCCCAAAGGCTAGAAGGAGCTGTGTAAGCGTTTGCAGTCCGTAGTACAGACCACAGTCGGAGAACCCTACGACATGGACTTCTTCGGGGGTGATGGCCAGTTCGTAGCCTTGCCGCTCTCGATCAGACAGCCCGTCGCGGTGCGTTACGCTGAGAGATATACGTCCCTGCTCAGACGTCTTCGAGTCTGTAGCCAGCTTTAAGACAATGCCCGACTTGAGCGTGTATAGCTCGGCAAACCGCAGGGCGGCTTCCCGCTCTACGGGGGATACGCTGCGGTCAGCGTAAACTTGCCCTTTCCCGTCGATTGTAAAGGAACCCTCAAGGCGATCCACGCGTTTCGGATGCGGGAGAATCTGCTTAGCTATTTCCCAACCGGAAATTCCGCCGATATTCGATGTCATACTTCTCTCTCCGCTGCGACGAGGTCGTCGTAGGTTTCGCGACGTCTGATTAGCTGCACCGATTCGCCGTCCACGAGCACCTCGGCTGCTCGCGGGCGAGAGTTGTACTGGCTGCTCATCACGGCCCCATAGGCGCCGGCGGAAAACACCGCGATCAAGTCTCCTTTGTTGATGGGCGGAAGCCAGCGATCCTTGCCGAGAAAATCGCTGCTCTCACATACGGGCCCAACTATGTCAACCAGTGAAGTCCCGTCGAGTCTCAGACTCTTGCCTCGATGAGGAGGCGTAAAGGCCTCTCCTGGTGCTACCGGCCAAGCGAAGTGATATGCTTGATAGAGAGCCGGGCGGATCAAATCAGTCATCGCGCCGTCGGTTATGACGAAGCTCTTGGTTTTCGTTTGTTTGACGCTGGTTGTGCGGCAGATGAGTATTCCAGCATTGGCCGATATGGATCGTCCGGGCTCCATAATGATCGCCAAGCCTCTGTCTTTGACTAGGGGGATAATGGCATCGGCGTACTGGGCTGCGGTAGGAGATTCTCCGCCTTCATAGTCAGCGCCGTAACCTCCACCTATGTTCAGCAGGTTGATATAGATGTTCTTGGCAAGCAGTTCGTCAATCAGAGTCAGTGCCTTGGTGATCATTTCCACATATGGCTCTGCGGAGTTGACAGGCGAGCCGATGTGCAGGTGAACGCCCGCAAGTTTGAGCAAGGGATGGTGTGCGTATTGGGCGTACAACTCCCGCGCTTGCCCCATTTCAATACCGAACTTGTTTTCGTCCTTTCCGGTTGTTGTGTATGGGTGCGTTCCGGCGTCAACGTCCGGATTAACGCGGAGCGCAGCTCGCACCTCTCGGTTGAATTCGGTTGCCAGACGTGAAAGTGTTTCAAGCTCGGTGGGCGTCTCCACGTTGAAGCATCCGACATTGCGTTCAATAGCGAAGGCCATTTCCGCCTCAGTTTTACCCACGCCGGCGAAGACAATGTCTTGCGGATTTGCTCCAGCCTCAAGTGCTCGACGAACTTCTCCTGCACTTACCGCGTCAAAAGCGGCTCCCAGACCACGCAGCAACCGAAGGATGTGCAGGTTGTGGCAGCTTTTGATTGAGTAGCAAACCTTCGGTCGCAGTGGAGCAAAGGCGTCTGAGATCGACCGGAAATGGTCGGTGAACGCAGCTTTGGAGTAGACGTACGTGGGCGTGCCCAGCTCTTCCGCGATAGCGGCTGCCTCCGTGCCCTCGCATTGGAGGGTTCCGTTCGAGTATTTGAAATGATCCATCAGTACCTCCTGCTCGGTATGCTACAGTCCTTCTCATTCTGCACAAATGGCATGGAGAAAGGCGATGTCGCTGCGTGCCACCTCTTCTTCCGGTTCTGAAGAGGGTGATAATTGTTCCAGTGAGGCTTCAAGCGTGGTTTGTGGCAGTCGTCGGGTCGGACGCCTGGATGTGGGGAAGTTGCCCGGTTTGCAGTCGCAGCTGGCGGCCGAGGCTATGGACCGAAAATTTGTGTTTCCTGTGCCAGGAGCTTCGGCTATACTAATAACGTTGGCACGACTTACCTGGGGTTGCCGACTAACAGGAATGTGGCGGGACGGTGCGCATGGGCTGTCCCGACCGGGGGTTCGCGCGGTAGCCAAGTACAAGGAGGCCGCGATAGTTCCGCTGGGGGGTTTTAAGTAGGTATCTGGGAACTTCAAGGGAATAGCGAGTTACATGATGGATAGAGCCAAAGGTCGCTATCGAACTGCGTTTACGCTGGTTGAGTTGTTGGTGGTTGTCTCAATCATCGCGTTGTTGATTTCGATTCTGCTGCCGTCGTTGAAGAAGGCACGTGAGCAGACCAAGACGGTCGTGTGCTTGGCCAATCTCAAGGGCATGTCGAGCGGAACGCTCACATATGCCGCGGAGTATGGCGGAATCCTTCCAGGGCCGCTTCACCCTGCGGTCTTTCGACTTCAGACAGTGAAAGATTACCTTGAATGGGGATTTTCGCAGAGCAGGATTCCGTATGCCCGAGGGCGGCAGTTGACGTGGAAGTTGCACGAGACGATGGGGCAGAAGGGGGATGGTCATGATGGCAAGAACGTGGCTGACGATCTGTCAACTTGCCCGACGACGATGGCCTACGCGCCTGACAGCCATTTCAGGCAGTTTATCGAAGCCAACCCCAACCGAAAGGGTCTGTTTCCATTCCACTACACACTGAATCACTGGGGCAAGGATACAGCCACTTCTGATTCCACCTCTTCGAGCGGCTTTACCGGAAATATCCGGTGCACTAACCCCCAGTACTACTTTGGGCTGAGCAGTGCCGATGATGCTTCCAAGAACTCGTCTCCTACTTCTATGGGCAGAATCAAGCGGACGTCGGATGAGTGGATGCTTGCGGATGCCTGGTATCGAGCAGCACCACCGAGCGGTTTTCAGGATTTCCAGCAGGAGGGGCCCTATCAATCGCAATGGAGTGGTGAGGCTATCCCCTATTTTGCCCCTCACTTCAAGCGTGGGGTGAAGACGATGACCACAAATCCAACTGATAGAAAGAAACTGGCTGAACAGGTCCAGAAGACCAAGTCAGACGGTAAAACAAATGCCACTTACTTCGATGGTCATGGTGCAACTGTGGGATCGCAATCCTTGTCAGGAAACAACATTCCGATTCTCTACGGCTTCAGAGGTACGGTGAATCCGTACTTCCACGACAAAAACATGAGCAAGATTATCTGGGATGCAGGCGTGTGGAAGTAGTTTCGCACGTTCAATCGTAATCATATGTTTTGAGAAACCCTGACGACTTATCGTCAGGGTTTCTTCTCTTTGGGGCCGCAAGCACCGTAAACATCGTACCGTGTTGTTTTGCCCATATAGACTCGAAGCGGTGAGGCTTGAATCGGCGGCGCGTGTCGCATTCGCTTCACCGTTACATGGCGAGCCGCTGAATCGATGGCGATCTGCAGCAGCTCCGTTGCGTCTTGATCGTCACCCACCAGGTCTCGCAGCACCCGCATTTCCTTCTTCACCAGCGAGTTTTTCCTCTTTGGGGGAAACATGGGGTCGAGGTACACCACATCTGGAGATGACGGGCCCAGTGGTTCGTTGAGTAGATGCATGGCATCACCTTGCACGATCGTTAATCGCTCATCGAAGATAGCTGCCAGCTGCTCGTCCTGCCTTGCTCTTCGCACGCCATCGTCTATCAGGGCTGAGAGGATAGGGCTTCTTTCAATGGCCAGCACCTTACAACCATAGTCGGCGAGCAGAAAGGCATCGCGAGCCAAGCCTGCCGTGGCGTCGACTACTGACGGTCGGGATCCAACTGGGTCGATCGCTTTGAAGAGAAGCCTTGCGGGATGTCTGCTACGGCGTTGTGCTCTAAAGAGCTCATGAAAGTCGACGAACAGGGGTTTGCTGCGCGGTTCTAGAGGGAACCTGAGCTCCAGACGCGCGTCGGTGAAAGTTAGGAGAAACTGGTGGGTGTCGTCGGTCGGGGCCGCAAAACTGGCACTGAGTGTGTCGGCCAGCTTTTCTGCCTTGCGGCGGACTGATGAACTCCCACCGTCTATTGTCACCGCTAGCTTCGCGGGGTCTCTCCGTTCGTATTTCGGGCGTGTCTTCATCGCTGCGCTGCAAAACCGGCTGGAACTAACCGCCAGCCATTCGTGGACTCGACCGAAGTCTATTGCCCTCAGGACCTCCCTGCAATCAGTGGCTAGCGGATGCTTGAGCCTGAACAGCCCACGGCTGGACACTTGATCGGGAATGATTGAGACTTTTTTTCACTCATTGGCGCGCGCTTCATGCGGCAATGTCGTTTCAGGGGATAGACGAGTCTCTACCACTTGCGGACGTTGAAGGAGCCGGTGTTCGAGAAGGTGGATCCGGCAGAGGGCAAGCAATGAATGACAACGCTGGAATTGATGCTAATGAGTACTCTCGTGTTCGAAAGCGCATTCTCTCGGCGCGCCATCTGAACATCAATCGTTTTTTGGTGTTGGAGGGCAAGGTCAGTGACGACGGAGTGCTGGACTCGAAGACCAGAGCTGTCGTCAGCTTGGCTGTGGCGGTTGTCATTGGTCAGCAGGAACTTGTAGAGCAGAACGTGAGGCGGTGCATCGAGTTGAGGCTCACGGTGGATGAGATACTAGATGGCCTGAGTATTGCTATGGTGAACGGCGGTGTCGCTACGGTTCCATGTGTTGGGCGCGCGGTGGATTTCCTGGCGAAGGAAGACCGTTCGGGGAACGCAGAGGCATTTGTCTTGTCATCGGAGCCCGTGTGTCAAGAGTAGCATTTGCTCGACGCTAGGCATGTCGCGAAAGGATGACGTGTAGCGGGCTGAACGTATCGGGTAGGGTAGAGCACCCCCTGCTCTCGTTGAACGAGGAGGAGTGGTCAGGCCGCGACGAGTGGACTGGCTGCTTCTCCTTTTCTCGCCTCAATGATCTACTGCTTCCTATCCGAGTTTTCTCGTCAGATGGCTGTCTACCTTCTCTTGGCAGCACGATGTGGGGGAAGGAGTCTGCGTACGGGCAAGTAATGGTGGCGAGATCGGGAGCTCAACGCCGATTGAATGGTTAGGGAGAGGGAACACAATGTGGAATGCGATTGGACCCCATGAAAGGAGGATTCGGTCGTGAGCTCAATCCCTCCAGATATTGCAGGTTCCGCGGCCCAGGCCGGATTTGTGTCGCCCGAGGCTTCTCGTTCGCGGGATGCGGATCGGGTCGCCCAGGCGAGAGCGGCATCTCAACAGGCTAAGGCGGCAGATGATGCGGTCGATAGTGTCGATACGACAGACGGAGACACCAAAATCTATGCCGATGCGGAGGGTACCGGTAGCCAGGGACGCGAGTCGGAAGAGGAGCGGATGGAGACGGCGGAGCAACAGGAAACTGAGGACGACGAGGGGGAGGGGTTCGGGCTGGACATCGAGGCCTGACGCAGGAAGTTTTCTCGCTTAGTAGTTTCTTGACTTTAGGTGGACACTGTGCGGCTGTGAATGGGGGGCATCAGTCGGGTTGTGTGTTGCAGATCTGATTGGCTGGTTCGCTTGTCTCGTTGTGGGCGGTCATAATCTCAGCTTCATTCTCAAACGTGAGGGGCCGATCTAGGACAGTGGAGTCACATTCTGCGCCGCGCTTGCGGCCATGAGACAGACCGCCAATGGAGACTGAGGATGAATCCAGACGTCAGAGAAGCGATCAAGAAATCGGCTGCCATTCCCTCCATGCCGCAAGTTGTAAGCAGATTCTTGGAGGTGATTCAGGACCCGGATTTCGACTATGACAAGGTGGTCAAAGTGCTGTCGGCGGATGCCGGTACTGTGAGCGAGATCCTTCGCCTTTCGAACTCGGCGCTGTTTGGCGTTTCCAGGAAGGTGACCTCCTTGAAGCAGGCGCTAACCCTCCTTGGCCCACGTCGCACGCGTTCACTAGTGCTCGGAAGATACCTTGTCGAGGCGATGAGCGGGGGAGGGCAGGGGGCCATCGATACGAGCTACTTCTGGCGTCGCTCACTTGCCTCTGCAGTTGTGGCTGCTCGTCTTGCTGACACTGCCTGTCCACGATTGCGGGACGAGGTGTTCATCGCGGGATTGCTTGCGGACATAGGTGTTGGCATCTTGGCTCAGACATTTCCAAAGCAGTACTCTCCGATTTCGGGCAGGTATGCACCGCAGGGTGACTTCTTTACACTTGACGAGGAGTTTAACGTTGTCGGTACGAATCATGCAGAGGTTGCCCATATGGTTCTCTCTGAATGGTCTTTGCCGGAGGATGTATGTGAAGCCATCGCGATGAGCCATGGGGAGTTTGACGGTGTTAAGGAAACATCGGCTCAGCAGATTGGCATGCTGATAAGCGGTTCAGATTTAGTCGCCAAGCTTTTGAGTGAGCTTCCGGACGACGAGCATTGCGCTACTACGTGTGCGGAAGCGGCGCGCGTGGCTGGTGTTTCAGTGGGTGTTTTGGAGGGAGCCCTCAAGGATGTGGAGGCGGATATTGAAGAGCTGGCGGTCATTCTCAAGATAGATGTCATACCGAGCCGGGTCTATCGTCAGGTTGCTGAGGCCATACGGGAGCATCTGGTCACTGTACCGCCGCAGTGATTGCTGCGGGCATGGTGGTCAATGACGGAGGTGACCACCACTGAATAGTATTTGCGATCATGGAACACGGTGACATCGGGCGGCGTGTTCCTTTGTTTCTCGCGTGGACGGCTTTCATCCCATAATCGCGTCTGGTGGTTTAGGCGAATTTCATTCCACTAACTATCACTGCAAGCATCCATAGAACAGACCGATGGACGCAGGAGCGTGGGCGATGGGTCTCGACCTGCCAGTGTGGATCGAGAGAGTTCATGGCCGCATGCGAGGGAGGCGTCTCTATCAAGACGTTTAATGTGCAGTTTGTAAAGATAAGTCAGCTTTGACGCAGAATGCGGACTTTTCACGTCTCAATACAAAGTTATTTTGGCAGGTTGGTTTTGGGACGTTGCTGTCGGGTGTCCGGTAAAACGTTTGTCCAGGTATGGGTGGTGAGACGTGATTCGTTGACGGTCCTGCAGTTGCGTCCTCATATAGGGTCCGAATCGCGGGCACCATAATCATTGGTCCGAATCACTTAAAGGGCGTTTATCGGCATGACGATTCGAGCTATGCGTGACAAGTCCTGACTCGATCCGGTTGGATCCTTTCGAGCCATGTCCGTGACAAGTTGATAGACGAGCCCTAGGACCCCGGTCGCGTAGTTTCGGGGTCGATTGCAGAGCCTGGTTCGGCCTGGGGTATTACTGGGTTGTGAGTAAGCCAACCTTGGCCCGGATCGTAGGCTGCGGATGTTTGGAGGCCCGAGTAGAAATGACCCGAATCGTCACGAATGTTCAGTCGCTTATTGCCCAGCGTGTTGTTGGCCAGCAAAATGTTGCACTCAATCAGTCGTTGACCAGATTGAGCACAGGCTTACGCATCAATACTGGTGCCGACGACCCTGCGGGCCTGATTGGATCTGAATCCCTGCGCTCTGACAAAGTAGCCATCAACGCAGCGGTTGAGAACGCCCGTCGCGCTGATAACTTTCTTGCCGTGGCCGAGGGCGGCTTGCAGGAAGTCAACGCTCTTCTTCTGGAGCTTGAGGACTTGCTTGACCGTAGTGCCAATGAGGCCGGTTTGAGCGACGCGGAGGTAGAGGCCAACCAGGCACAGATTGATGCGATCCTCTCCTCCATCGACCGTATTGCAAACACTTCGACGTTCAACGGTCAGAAGCTGCTCGGAGGTAATTTTGAGTTCACCACAAGCGGAGTGAACACCACAAACATCGATACTCTGCGCATAGACACAGCCAAGATTCCTGAAGGCGCTACTCGGACCGTTACGATTGACGTAGTGGCCGGATCAGATTATGCCGTTGTTAGCGGGCTTGGCGGCGGTACCGCGGGCGCGCTTTCTGCCGCAACCACCATTGAAGTTACAGGCAACTACGGATCGGAGGTTCTGAGCTTTGCATCGGGAACAACGGCAGCTCAGATAGCCGCAGCTGTAAACACATCATCTCAACTTACGGGAATCTCCGCAATAGTCAGCACTGTCGCCGGAACAGGGCACGTTATTTTCGCCAGCACTCAGTACGGTGCTGATGCTGTGGTGTCCGTCGAAGTCCTTGGATCAACTGGCAGGATGGCCATTGATGGAACAAACACTACGACCGACCACTCTTCATCAGACAATGGCGTTGATGGTACGGTGATTGTCAATGGTCGTACTGCGGATGTAAACGGCCTGGACGTAACTATGCGGTCGGGATCTCTTTCGCTGCAGACGACACTGGGGACGACATTCGGTTCGACGAACGGCGGAAGTACGAGCTTCGCCATAACGGGTGGAGGAGCAGTCTTCAGTATCGCGCCTCAGGTCAATATGGTTGGCATGGAAGGGATCGGGCTTCAGTCCGTGTCCTCCGGATCATTGGGCGGCGGCACGGACGGATTCTTGTCGACGTTGGCCAGCGGTGCGACCAATGATCTGAGCAGCCGCAATTTCGCAACGGCGCAGAGGGTGATCAGAAACGCCCAGGAGCAGGTTTCGTCGATGCGCGGTCGTATCGGAGCATTCCAGAAGGATACACTGCAGACAACAGTGAATTCGCTCCTGGTTGCTCTGGAGAACACGGCAGCGGCGGAAAGCGCCATCAGAGAGACTGATTTTGCTGAGGAGACCAGCGCGCTGACCCGTGCTCAGATTCTAGTGAATTCGTCAATGTCTACCCTACAGATTGCCAACGCCCAGCCACAGAGTGTGCTGTCGCTTCTGCAGTAGCTGCTCAAGTTTGGTCGGGATGGACGGCCGGCCTGCGACACGATGGAGCCAATCAGTAAAGGATTGGTTTCAACTGACGCAGGCCGGCTTTGTTATTGGGACGTGGATGCGTCCTATAAGCAGCTAAGGATTTGCCAACTAAGGACTAATGAGTCTTTTATCTAAAGCTGACTAGTTTCGGCGACGAAAGTCCGCATAGTGTGAACAGTCGATAGGTGATACGAGTTGGAAAGTCATAGGTAAAAGGACGCTGGTGGAAGGAAGCGAGAGCGGCTTCGGACGCTGATATTGAAAACGAGCACGGTGGCTCGGATTGTGGCAACCCTAATCAAGTTGCCGGCATCACGGAGGATGTTATGACGCGGATTCAGACCAATATCCCTTCTCTGATTGCTCGCAATCGTTTGAGCAATAACGTCACGGATCTGCAGACCCGGTTGGAACGCTTGGCCACTGGTCTTAAGATCAATCGTGGAGCGGATGATCCGGCTGGGCTGATTGCTTCCGAGATACTCCGTAGTGAGATCGGCGCCATCTCTCAGGCTATTGATAATTCTCAACGAGCCATCAATGTGATTTCGACTGCCGAGGGAGCCCTTAATGAGACCTCGCGTTTGCTTCTTGATCTTCGCGGCCTGCTGGTTAACACAGCAAACGATGGTGCACTTTCCGACGAGGAGATTGAGGCTAATCAATTGGAGATCGACTCGATTCTCCAAAGCATCGACCGTGTTGCGAACACGACCTCTTTCGGAAGCAAGAAGCTCCTAAATGGTAGCTTGGCTTATTCCGTATCGAGTGTTAATACCTCTGACTTGGCCTCTGTAGAGATATTCTCCGCTCGCGTGCCCGAGGCCAGCACTAGGGCAGTTGTCGTGCAGGTCACCAACTCCGCCGAGACCGCGGTCCAGACACTCACTACTGCATCAGCCACTGGCGCGACTACTATTGAATTAGTTGGGACTCTTGGAGCTGAGATTCTTGCATTCGCGTCAGGCACTACTATTTCGTCAATTGCCAATGGCATTAACTCGATAACGGATTCGACAGGCTTGTCGGCCACAGTGAACTCAGCCAGTTCCATTTCCATCAATAGCACAACATTTGGTAGTGACGCTTTCGTACAGGTGAAGACTCTCTCAGGTACGTTCTTGTACGACACCAATTACACTGCCGGTGCTGCCGCCATTCGTGATGACGGTGTGGACACGGGAGTGTTGGTCAACGGCCAAATCGCTGACACGGCCGGTCTGCGTGTAGACATTCGAACCGGCGGACTTGATGCTCGCTTCTATCTGACCTCCGCTTTTGCGACCGATACGACGTCCGAAACCACATTCTACGTCACAGGAGGTGGATCAACGTTCCAACTTGGTCCCAATGTGGCCCCACAGGCGCAGGTTAGCATTGGCCTTAACTCTTCATCGTCGGCATCGTTGGGTAATAGTGTGATCGGGTTCCTCGATAGCATCAAGAGCGGCGGTACGAATGAGATAAAGGGGCGTCACTTTGTGGCAGCACAACAGATCATTGCTGAGGCCGTAAACCAAGTGTCGACTGCTCGGGGACGCCTCGGAAGCCTGCAGAAGAACCAAATCGAAACGAATATCCGGAGCCAACAAATCGCTTTGGAGAATGTCAGTTCGTCTGAGTCGGTGATTCGCGACGCTGACATGGCTGAAGAGGTGTCGGCCTTGACAAGGGCGCAGATCCTCTTTCAGAGCACTCAAAACACACTGCAAATAGCTAACACAATGCCCCAGGCCGTGTTATCGCTGCTGCAGTAAGTCAAGCCCAGCCGCACGACCCGTGTCCTGTAGGATTGCACGCAGTGGCTGCAAACAGGGTTGCACGAGGGTGCATCTACGCTGAATGACGCCACAAAGCCCGCCATTCTCCAGTCCCATAAAGGAGCATGCCGATAGAAAGGATGAATGCGCCGATGCAGTATCGGCGCTTGATTCTGATTGCATTTGGAAGATGTAATCATGAGTACTATTACAAGTGGTGTGGGACTTGCGTCAGGTTTGCCCACCGCAGAGTTAATCGATTCGATCATGGCGGCTGCCGAGGCGCCCAGGACTTTGCTGGTTTCACGGGTTAGCACACTTCAGACTCAGCAAAGCGCACTTCTTGATCTGAATGCTCGAGTAGTGGCACTGATGAATTCCATCAGTCGGTTGGACGACTCGGACTTCTTCAATAGGTTTTCCGCCACCAGCAGCGACGACAGCGTGCTGACGGCAACTGCATCTTCATTTGCTCGCCCGGGAGCCATCAACCTGACAGTCAAGTCTCTTGTGACCTCACATCAGTTGGTTAGTAGCGGTTTCCCAGATTCCAACAAGAGTCCAGTTGGTTCCGGTACAATGGTCATAGAGATTGGCAAGGGTAAGTTGAACAACCCGACGGCGCTTGGGGATTTGAATGGGGGAGCGGGCGTACGTAGGGGTACGATCGAGATTACGGACAAGGCGGGAAGATCCGGCAAGATTGACCTGACGGCTGTTGTGGATGTGGAAGAGGTTCTCCAGTTGATCAACACATCTGCTGACATCGATGTCAAAGCATACGTGGAGGGGGGCCACATTGTTCTTGAAGACACTAGTGGTGGTACAGGTGATCTCAAGGTTGTTGATACAGGGAACGGTTCCGCCGCACTGGACCTGGGAATTCTAACATCCACGGCGGAGGACCGAATAGTCGGTAGAGATATCGTCTACTTGACGGATTCGACGTTGCTGTCGTCGCTTAATGACGGGAATGGTGTTCGCACAACGGGACACGGTGATGATTTTAGAGTCTCAACAAAGGCTGGGATCTCCTTCGATGTTTCGCTGACGGGATCGCTTGAGGACACCACACGCTTGGATGTTCTCAATCATGGCAACGGCGTTCGTTTGGGAGTGATACGCATCACCAACCGTCTTGGTAATACGGGGACCGTTGACCTCACACAGGCTAAAACGATAGGAGACGTGCGTGAAGCGATAGCGAACGCTGTGGATGATTCAGGGGAAAGCCTGGAAGTGGAAGCCAGCGTGCTTGCCATTAGCGGCGTTGGTTCTATCTCTATTAGAGATAACACGCAGCCATCAGGTAGTACCGAGCAATCGCTGATTATCGAAGATGTTAGCGGTCATGCCGCAGTCGATTTAGGAATAGCCAAGGAAGAGGCGTCGGGGTCATTCGTCGGCAGTGGGATCCACAGTGTCACAACCATCGGAGATGTTGTGCGTGCTATCAACTACGCACAGGGCAATGATGGTGCGGTTGTCGCCTCGTTGACTTCCACCGGAATTCATCTGCAAGATGAGTCTGGACTGGGCAAGGACGCGTTCATTATTGAGCCCCTTGGAGACTCGAATCCGTCCCAGGCAGCGTATGATCTGGGAATAGCGGGAACTCATGACGGGCAGCCTGCCGCGGTGACGTCGCCTGACCTCATTGCTGGCTTGAATACAGTCCTGTTGAGATCTCTCAATGGAGGATCTGGGCTGGATGTTGGCGTTATCTCAATTGCAGCCAGTGATGGCTCGCCAGCCGTACAAGTTGATTTGACAGATTCTCAGACATTGCAGGACATTATCAGCAAGATCAATGAAGCTGTGCCTGGTGTGAAGGCTTCAGTTAACGCGGTTGGTAACGGTATCTCCATAACCGATACGACAGGTGGGGCCGGGACTCTAGTGATAAGCGATGTAAGCGGAACCACTGCGGCCGATCTGGGATTGCAGGGTTCGCACAAAGTACCCACCGTTGACGGAGTAAACCTTCAGCTGCAGTACATTAATGAGATGACCGAATTGGATGGCCTTAACGGAGGCCGGGGCGTGGCTTCGGGAAAGATCAAGGTTCAGACAACAACCGGTCAGATTCTCTCTATAGAGATAGATGAAGGCGATCAGACCATCGGCGATGTAATAGACACAATCAACGCCGCAGGAAAGGATTACGGCATTTCCGCTGACATCAACGCGTCGGGTGATGGCATTGTGATCAGAGATTCGAATGAGGGGACCGGAAAGCTGGTAGTCAGCGATCAGGGAGGAGGAACGGCTGCCGCTGATCTGAGGATTGCCGGAGAATCGACAGCGGGCGAGGCGATCATTGATGGCTCCTACGAAATTCGCATTGACATCGATGCCGGAGATACTTTGAAGGACGTTGCTGACAAGATTAACGAGGCGTCGCCGGATCTGAATGCTTCCGTGCTCAATGACGGTGCTTCCACCCTCTCATACCGGCTCTCGGTGACCTCAGGGGTTACCGGCAAGGCTGGAGAGCTGATTTTCGATGGGGGAAGTACAGGCCTGAATATGAATACTTTGGTGGCTGCCCAAGATGCGGTAGCGTTGATTGGAGGCAAGGGAACGACCAGTCCCATTGTCGTCAGCAGTTCATCAAACACGCTTACGGATGTCATTCCTGGAGTGGAGGTCGATCTTCAGGGCGTTTCAGAGGATCCGGTTTCTCTGACCGTCAGCCAGGATGTTGACCACATTGTGTCTGATCTTGAGAGTTTCGTGTCCGCCTACAACTCCGTCATTGACCGTATTGATGAGTTGACCAGCTTCGACGAGGAGAGCTATGAGCGAGGCCCGCTTCTGGGGGATTCCTCTGTGTTGACGGTGGAGAGCAGGCTGTCGCGGATGCTGTTGCAGCGGTTTGATCATGCACCGGCTGGCCTGCAGACTCTTGGCTCAGTAGGCTTGACGATTGGCGATGGGGGGCACCTCTCCTTCGATTCAGACAAGTTTCGTGAGAAATACACTGAGAATCCTCAGGGAGTTGAAGAGCTTTTTGCAGCGGAAGAAGTGGGGGTGGCGGCTGTCTTTGAGGAGATACTGGACAGCTTGGCTGATGACGAAAACGGTGTTCTTACTCAGCGCAATGAGATCCTTGGCAATCAAGTCGAAGACTTGAACGACCGCATCGAGAGCATGGAAGATCGTCTGGCGCTTCAACGAGAGCGTTTGGAACGGCAATACGCCAACTTGGAGACAGTTATTTCGGGGCTCCAGGAGCAACAGACGGCTCTTACGCAATTGGCGGCGTTGGCTGGGCAATGATGGCCCTGTGCGTGATTAGCGGCCTTCAGGATGCCTTGACTCGAGCATTCTTGCCCATGTGGGGCCTTATGTGCAGTGTATAGCTTACCTATTCCTTGATTCCGGAGATCGATCGTAAGTGGAGAAGGCCATTTTCAGTCAAATAACAGCCTTTTTCATCCGATACAACGATCGCCATGGCGAGTAGCTCTAACAACACCTACCTGCGCGATGCAATCCTCACCGCTTCGCAGGAGCAACTGCAACTGATGCTCTTTGACGGCGCGATACGATTCGCTTCCCAAGGAAAAGAAGCCATTAGCGGTGGTCGTCATGAGGAGGCCTTTGAGAAGCTTACCCGCGCGCAGAAGATTGTGTTGGAGATGGAGCGTGGCCTAAACCATGAGGTCGCACCGGAGCTGTGCATGCGCATGGCCGGACTGTATATGTTCTGCTATCGCAAACTGGTCGATGCCTGCGTGCAGCGCAGCGTCGAGATGGTTGATGAGGCGTTGAGCATTCTCAGATTCGAGCGTGAGACGTGGGTGATGCTTATGGAAAAGCTGAGCAAGGATGTGGGATCAGCAGCACAGTCGCATTCGTCCGCGGAACCGCAAGGGGAGGGAGGACTCTCCGTAGAGGGGTAACTGCTGAGTGTCATTGACGGAGCCTTTCGTTCGATGATAGGCTAGGCTAAACTCTTAGCGTAATCTTTGAGCGAATCCACCGTTGCAGCGATTGGCTGCAATGGATGAAGTGGCTATCAGGGAGGAAATGTTGACCATGTCGATTCGGATCACAACTACTGCATTGCTGGTCACTGTTGGCATTCTCTGCGGTACTCGTGTCAGTGCACAAACGCAACCTGCGAATGGAGAGAAGACTCTGGTCAGTCTATCAATCGATGAGTCGCTTGAAATGGCCTTGCATCTTGTTGATGCTTTGGAGCAGGGGGACGATAGAGGAGAACTGTACACTGAGCGTTACAACGAAGCACAATCAATGGCCAGCCAGGTGCTCAACTCAGACCCTCTCAATGTCACGGCTGGTTATATACTCGGTCGGCTGGCAATCTTGTCGGGCAGGCCAAGAGATGCGCTTCCGCGTATCGAGGCCTATGCAGCCGATCCAGCCGGCAAGGCTGACTGGTATGCCCACAAGCTCCTTGGGGATTTGTACATTGTGTCTTATCCAAAATTCGCCAAGGCAGAGTATAGCCTCTCAGTACAACTGGCAGCAGGTGAAGCTGATGCTCATTACGGGCTTGCGCAAGCAAACATTAAACTGAATCGAGCGGACGAAGCAATCGAAAACGCTCGTCGGGCTGTGCAGATTGATACTGATGGAAAACCGAAATACAGAGTGGCGTTGGCAGAAGCATTGTTGCTGGCCACGGACAGGCACGATGAGGCTGTGCAAGAGGCACAGGAGGCGGTGCGGCTGAGTGAGCAGCTTGTGCGAACCAAGCCGGGTGAATTGAAACTGCTTGAGGATCTGAAGAACCATTACGCTCTTCTTGTACGTGCTCTTTCCAGTGCCTTGAGCTTGTATCCCGAGCGGGCTGAGAATGTAGTATTGCTATCCAAGGCATGGCAGGATCAGGCCGATTTGGAGCGTTTGATTACTTACCACTCGATTCTCAATGCCGTTGAGCAAGCACATCAAAACCCTGCTTTGGCCGCGTCTGGAGATCTACTATACGAGGAGGCGAGGCTGAACCATCTCGTTGGGAGAGATGACCGGGCCGCCGAGTTGGCTAAGCAGGTCATTAGCGAAAACCCGATGCACGGTCCAGCTCGCGACTTGCTCAAATTAATCAAGCCTGAAGAAGTCATTCCGCAAGAAGTGGCTGATCAACAGCCTGCGACTGAGTAAACCGTTTCTTGGTTTTACACTTTCGTCGGACAACGAAACGCCCACTCGCCTGCGTGCAGGCCCGAAGACCGGTGGCGAGTGCAGGAGAGGAGTCGTAGCGCTCAGCATCAGGGCTCTGTATGAATCACTCCTCTGTTTCCATCGCTTGCCGGTACGCTCCCCCCGATCATCCGGTATCGCCAAGTACTTTGCTCGATATCGAGGACTTCATTGACGCACGTCTTGTCCGGGTTATCATCGAGTTGCGAAGGATGGAATCCAGCGGAATTCGAGCCAAATGACGTAGGTGACGCTTGCAACGCCGAGAACGAGAAAGGTTTGCTGCTGACGAGCTTGCGGTTGTTCTCAGCCATTATGACCTCGGCGTCATCGAGTCGATTACGGAGTTTCCGCGTGGTTCACGCCGCAGTCCCAAGGTGGGCATTGTCAGTGAGCGAGGCAAGTTTCTCCTTAAGAAACGGGCAAAAACCGGTGGGGGGGCTGAGCGCGCACGCTACGTGCACGCCATACAATGTCATTTGATGGAGCGTGGGTTTCCTCTGCCTGCTCTCATTAGTCCAGTTCGCAGTGGTGATACCGTCCTTATCCTTGCCGGCTCAATGTATGAGCTGTTCGATTACGTGTCCGGACATCCTTACACTGGGGATGCGAAGGAGACAAGAGATGCGGGACGGATCCTCGCCAGTTTTCATGAAGCGATGGATGATTTCAATGACGATCGCGCCTTTCAAGGGACAGGGTATCACGACGCTCTCGCTGTACAGACGGGGCTTAATTCCATTCCCTCAGGCATATCATCACACGAAAGTGCCGCTGGAAAGGAAGCGGAGATTCTTGGGCTGACGTCCTACTTGTTCGATGTCTATTCGGAAGCCGCCGGCTTTGTCGACGGACAGAGTTTTGACAAATGGCCTACTGGTATTACCCATTCTGACTGGCATCCCGGAAACCTGCTCTTCAAGCGACAGCAGGTGATGGCAGTTATCGATTATGATTGCGCCAAAGAGGGAAAGGCGCTGTGTGACATTGCCAATGGCGCGTTACAATTCTCCATGACCAGTGGCAGAGAACCACATGATTGGCCCGATCATCTCGACATGTTGCGCGTTCGTGAATTCATTCTTGGCTACCAGGGCGAGCGGCCGATGTGTGATGTGTCTATGAAGGTTTTTCCATACCTAATGCTTGAGGCATTGATAGCTGAGTCAGTCCTGCCGATAGCTGCAACAGGATCCTTCGGTCCATTCGACGGATTTGGTTTCTTGCGCATGGTTAGGCGAAAGGTTGAGTGGATTAGGAACCATGTAGCAGAACTGCAGAAGATTGTGTGATGCGCGATTGTCCGCTTTCATGCTGCTTTGGCGTATGAGACAATGACGCCCGCCTCTGGGTGTTAACCGATGACTGCGGCATCGACTCATGCCAGAGCACGCGATGAAAGTGCGGCTGCGAAGCACCTTTCAGCCTGTTTCTAACCTCTGTAGAAACGGCGGATGATTTCGCTTGCCTCGTTGCTTGTAAGGTTGAGGGCCCCTAGAGCCTGACTTGCGGCCGTGCGCATCGTGAGGTCAGCTGTCTCAATTGCCGCCTTGACGATTTCGCTTGCCTGTGCTGGAAGAAGCAGATTGCCGTGTCTCTTGGCTGACTCAGCCAGTGCCTCAAAAGCAGCTATTCGCAGTTCTGTGTTGTTGCCAGGATTAAGCGCAAGTTCGCAAGTAGCTCGCTGCCCGTCAGCTGAATTGATCGCGGCTAGTGTTCTTGCCGCCTTCACCTGAAGTTCCTGAACGGGGGAACTCAGCGAGGAGATGATGGCTCCAATAGTCGGCGTCACATCAATGGAGCTTTTGCCGTCAATGGCCAATCCCAGGATCGCATCTGTCGCTCGCAGAGCGAGTTCATCAGCAAGTTTGCCGCTTAGTTTGTTTCCACCGCTCTTGGTGTCCAGCGACGTCATTGCAGCCTTGATCTCATCTGCGGTCGCTGTTGCCTGCAACATCCGCAGCTGTCGGTCACTCTCATTTGCCTCGGCCCTGTACTCCTGCCCAGCCCTGCAAAGGACAATGACTGGAACCCTAGACAGTCTGTTCTCCTCGCGCAACTCGACCAACGCCGTGTTCAATGCCGGTGTTTGAAGGTCCGTTGATAGGATGATTCCCGATACGGCGGGCAATTCGCTTCGCATCCTATCCATCGCTACGTAGAAGTTGCTCTCCGCTACTACAGTTGCACCTGACTCACGCAGTCCTTGAGCTATCCGGTTCACGTTTTCCCGGTCAGCGTCAACCACCAAGTATTGTTCGTTACTGCCTTGCAGAAGAGCTTCTGCCAAAACGGGAGCCACCAAATCGGAGCCGGTAAAAGACGCTTGGGGAAGTGCTCGGGCCAAGGCAATGGCCGCTTTGATGCGCACTTCAGTATCGGGAAATTCCAACGCTTTCACCAATGCTTGCTTGAAATCTTCTAATCCAATCAAAGAGGGTTCACCGGCTACCAAGTCAAGCGCTGCAATTGCACCAAGCGCGACGTCCTTGTCGAGATCCTTGACTGCACGTCCCAGCACAAGATGGCAATACTCTGGACCTGCTGAGCGGGCAAAGTAAATGCTACGAGGGAAGTCTACCGGGCGAGTAGAATCGGCGTCAGTTCCCGAGTCGCTCTCGATGCTCTCGACGTCCATGCCCAATCGGGCTTCTCGGCGGAAGTTTGCGGCTAGCCACAGAGCAATCGCTTCGCGGCAGTTGGGCTGAAGTATCAGTGCCTCCTCGCAGGCACGCATAGCCATTATGGATCCGTAGATCTCGGTTGGAACTTGCTTTGCATTGAGTCGCTCTTCCTCCCAATACCAAACGTTGGCTATTGGAATCCTCGGATCAGCCTTGACGGAGCCCTGCTCATTGTAGTACTGGTTGGCTAACCTCATGAACGCTTCAATCGCCGACTCTGCCGCCGGGCGGTCAGACGTGGAGGCAATGCGCTGTAGACTCTCTCGGGCTGTTCGCATCGACTCCGCAGGCAGGTTTGGGTTCTGCATCAGTTTGAGCAAGTAAGGGATTGCCTGTGGGTATCCTACTTCTCCTAATGCCCACACCAAATCTCGTTGGACGTCAGCGTTGCTTGTATTCAGGGCGATCACCAAAGGGCTTACAGCGGCTTTCCCGAGCTGTGGCAGGGCGCGTATGATGCGCGGTGACAATTCAGGACTGTTTGGAGTCTGCAACGTTTCGACCATCACCGGAATCGCGTACTCTCCGGACTCCTTGAGACGCTGGATAGCGTTGTACTCCATCTGAGGCGGCCCTGACAGCTTCTCCACGTTTGCCCGGATTCGAGATACATCCTGGCGCTGAATAAACTCACCTTCTCGTATTAGATCTAACACTCGTTGAGCGGGTTCACGGAGTGATGTATGGCCAATGAGAGTGATTAGAGTTGCGACACTATTGCTATCTGTGTCCGCTATCTGTAAGAGCGTGGCCGGGCTCAGATCGCTGTGCTCCAGCAAACGATTTGCGTACGCATTGGCCTCGGTGAACTTGCCCAAGCGAGCGAAGTGCAGGAAGTCCTCATACAGAACACGCACCTCCTCCTGCCCGGTGCTGGGAGCCCCGTCCAGGTCCTGCGCGGCAGCGCGGGACCCAACGAGTGCCGCAACTGTTACCGCAAACAGAAAGCTGGCCAACGATTTTCGGCATGCTGACTGGATTGATGACCGGCGCATTGGAGTCTCCGAGAAGGCAGAGAATGTGTTCATCTAAAACCGGAAGTACCTAGGTCGCCAATCATGCAGTAATACAGCGCCTCGTAGACCTTCGCCAGCACAGAAGCTGCCAATGCGGCTTGGCGGCGGTACATCCTAAACTTGTGTGCGCACAACCCACACACGGTGCGTTTCTGCGCGAATCCGATGACGGTGCAGACAACTCACCATACAGCAGGTGCAGTATAGATGCGGCGCTAGCAGCGTCAACCGTTGCTTGAGTCACAGCGCCATGGCTTTCCTCAGTACCAACCCTGCTGACTTGGCACCTGCCAGCCGCTACAGCCGGTGACAGCACCGTCTTGCGATGCCGCCGCCATGCTTACACGTTTCGCAAAATGGCATAGCCGCCAGCTGCAGCGAAACCGAGGAAAACGGTGTTAAGAAGTTCTAGGAAGGTGACTTGTTGCGCAGCTTCCGCGTCGCATCCTGATAACACGAGCAACAGGCTCAATGAGATCGCTGCTCGAAAGAAGCTTTTGGCCAAGGAAAAGTACATACTAGCGCTCCATCGTTTTCGAAATACCTTGCTGCCACATCCCGGGCTGGTGCAGGGAATCCCTTCTGCAGGGTCGACAGCATCGTGTACCACCATTGGCGGTAGAGTTTACTGGTCTAGGGCGGGTGGTCAACGAATTCCGGTAGGTTCCTTTGCCGGACTCCTCGCGGGTGTCCTCGCTTACGAATGGGCAAATGCAGAGTCCGGAACCAACTGCTATTCGTCAGCCTTAACCCATCGTGGTGTCGCTAGTTGATGAACTCTGAGAAAACTAACAGCTTTGACGCTGGTCATCTTCCGTGATAAACCTTTCCACTCGCTGAGTTACGGCGAATCGTTGGAATCGTGGTGGGCGGACTGGAGATTGCAGCGGTGGCCGCTATCTTACGGGTCAAGTGGTAATGAACGAACAACGGCGGCTTGGCGGACGAACTAAACAGCAAGGCGGAAAACTTCCTCGGGGACGCAAGTTGGCCTTTTTTATCGTCATAAGCGCCCTAAACCGTCCCTATGCGGTTAGCCGATAACAACTGCGTTGCATGCTGCGCTGGTAGTGCCCTCTGCGCAAGGCGTGAGAGTCCTGAACGCAAGTGCTTTGTTGGCACACTCTTAAGGCATGGTTGATCGACTAGCGGTCTTGGCGTCCGGCGCATTCTTGCTGGGGAGGATCAGTCAATTGCCCGACACAGTAAGGTCAGGTTAATGAACAACTACAGTAAGCCACGAAGAGGTCGGCCCGGGCTCGTGCTCGGCTTGTGTTCCCTGGTTGTGCTGCTGACTGGGTGCAATAGCTTCTTCAATAGCTGGTTTGACCCGAGTCAGGTTGGTAGTTTCACGCGGGAGGCAACTCTCGATATTCGCACATCACTTAGCATACAAGATACCCCCGTCGGGATATCGGGCGCCACTGATCCCAAACCGGAGGACCTCATCCCCCATTTCGACGAGTACGTATTCAAGCCTGGCGATGCGCTGAATGTGCGGGTGTTCGAGCTTCTTGCTCGCAATACTGAAACCACGAGTCAAGTTACCATAGACGAGATAGGTACAATTGATCTCCCGGTCTTGGGGCAGATCCGAGTTGGTGGTATGACTCGGTCCGAGATCACGGCAGAGCTTCGCGAACTGTTGATCAAACGGGAGATCATCAGGGATCCAACTATTATTGTTGAGCCATTAGTGCGCCGCGGTCTGAGCTTCGTTGTGTTTGGCGCGTCACCCGCTCCGAATCTGTATCCATTGTCCAGGCCTGATACTCGTCTATTGGAGGCTTTGAACACTTCAGGTGGCTTTGTGGATACGGTCACTGACATTTACGTCATTCGTGACGAATCTGCCGCCAAGCCAACCACGGCCAGCAAGCGAGGAACAACGTTGCCTGTCTTCGCACGTGCTAGCTCGCCCCACACGCGCGTGCCGCTTCAGCTGTCAGACGGGATTGCTGGCACCGCATCATCCGCCTCTGACCCTCCCCCAGCAGATGGGGAGCAAACGGCTGACTCGGTGGAAGATGAACGCGACGCATTGATAAACGCTGTTGCCTCACCCGGAGATGCCGAATCGGGGGATAATACACACGAGCCTGCGCCTCGCCCGCGATGGGTTTTCGTGAACGGCCAATGGGTCGAGACTGTCGGTGATGAGACTGCAGCGAGTTCGAATTCAAAGGTTGAGTTTCAAGAGCCTGATCCTTCTCCCACGGCACAGCCCCTAGAGCCTCTAGACTCCGAGCCTTCGATTGATTGGGAAAGGCTTGCCGGAAGCGAAGAACGTAGAGTCATTCGCATCTCTGCGGACGGCCTTCGCAGCGGTGACTATCGACAGAACATCGTAATCCGAGGAGGTGACACGATCAGGTTGATGGCCGGACAGGTTGGCGAGTACTACATGATGGGGCAGGTGATGAGGCCAGGCGCCTATTCCATAACGGGGCGACGAATGACGCTCAAGACCGCCATCGCATCGGCTGGCAATTTGGCTCCTCTGGCTTGGCCCGATCGTTGCACAGTCTATCGCAGATACGGTGATCGCGAGGAGATGCATCAAGTTAACCTGGATGCGATTTTTGCTGGCAAAGAGCCGGATGTTCTGATTAAGGATCACGATCTTGTTCTTGTGGGCACTCATCCGGCAGCGCCGTTCCTTGCCGTCTTCAGAAACGCTTTTCGTATGACTTACGGATTCGGTTTCGTCTATGACCGGAACTTTGCGGACATTGACTCGTATGGAAGCAAGATTAACCCTTCAAACGTGTCAAACAGCTACGGCTCAAACTTCCCGAACCTTTTCCGCTAGCTTGGCTGCATGAGAACACGATTTCATGACTGAGGCGACAACTTCCATTCCCCAATCGACTGCACTGGCATCGTCTTCTCATAGAGCTGGATGGATACCTGCCATGCAGATTGCCGTTCTTGGGTTGTTGCTACTTCTTGTTTACCGTCTTCCGCTGGAGACGGCTGTTCACAAGTGGTTGTCTGACGGTAATTGGTCCCACGGCTGGCTGGTTCCCGTCTTCAGCGTCTACTTTCTCATCGTTCATCGGTCTGAAATCAGATTTAGTCGTGGTTTCGCCAACTACCTTGGTGTACCTGTTATGCTGGGTGCGCTGGGCATGCTTTACGTCTTTTACCTATTCGGGTACGGATATCCACAGCAGTTCTCTGTGATCCCGTGCTTGATCGGTGTTGTTCTCCTTGTGGGAGGGTGGGGACTGTTGAGGGTGGCGTGGTTTCCGGTGCTGTATCTGCTATTCGCGTTGCCTTTGCCGTACCGGCTTTATTTTTCCGTAACCTTTCCAATGAGAAGAATCGCCTCTGAGGTTGCAGGGACAGCATTGGGGTTTCTGCCGAATGTATACACGCAAGTTCAGGGGGTCGTGATCGACTATGCATATGGCAACAACCGCCCTGGCGCGTTGAATGTCGAGGAGGCATGCAGTGGTATGCGCCTTCTGATGGCTTTCTGCGCTCTGGGCGTAGCTATGGCTTATTTAGGCGATAGGCCAATGTGGCAGCGCGTCATTATGGTTGTATGTTGCATACCTATTGCGGTTCTCTGTAACACCATTCGTGTTTTTACTACCGGCGTGATTCACATTCATGGATACGACGACTGGGCTCAGGGAACTCCTCATGAACTGTTGGGCCTTGCAATGCTGCCAATTGCCTTGGGGTTATTCGCGCTGGTGAGTTATGTCCTCAAGAACCTTTTTGTTGAAGTTGAGGATTCGGATGATGGGGCCGTTGCCGAATAGCGCGGGGAGATTACGCGGGATACTCTGATGACAACGATTCCAACGACTGTACAAGAACGCGTTCTTCTGCCTGGATCGGCTGCTCCTGGTAGTATAGCAACGGCAAAGGCGTTGACGCCTGCTGACATAGTCGCGATGCTCAAGCAGCGGATGGTGACGATTATCATCCTTTCCGTGCTTCTTGGGGCGATTGCAGTTGGCGTGTTCTTCTTGCTTTATCTTAAGTTTCCGGGCTATTCAGCGGAGGCTATGGTCGAGTGCATTAGCGATATGCCTGCGCAGCCGATGCAGATTGAGCAGGAAACGCTTGCCGATGATCCATACGATCGGTTTGTCCGAAGCCAAGCGATGCTACTGGTCAGTCGCACAAACCTGAGCAATGTTCTTCAGGATGTGGAGGTTCGAGGAACGCAGTGGTTTGCGAGTATTCCACAAGATGAGCGACTGATCGAACTTGAAGAGGAGATCTCTTGCGCGCCGATTCGCGATAGCAACTTCATCCGTGTGGCTATGTCCACGCATAGCCCTTTGGATCCTCACAAGATAGTGAACCGTGTTGTGCAGGTGTACCTTGATGATGTAAAAGACAAAGCCATGGACCGTTATCGCGACGAGCTTGCTGCTTATCGCCGTGAACTGGCGGATGTCCGCGACCAGGTGCAGCTCAAGAAGGAGCAAATAAGGAACTTTCAGGCCTCACTGCCGGCTGGCGAAGGAGCGATCGACGGTGGAACGATCGGCAACGGGCTGCTGATAGAACAGCTGCGCCTCGAGCAGGAGGAAGTTAGTACGCTTGAACTACAGACTACCGAGTTGGAAAGCCTATTGCGAATCTACTCTGATCCCGAGGGAGCGGCTGTTACTCCTGAGGATAGACTGGCCGTCGAGCAGGATTTGCGCGTGAATCAACTGGACAACCAGGTTTTTTCGCTTGAGCAGGAACTGCGGGTTCTACTCGCACAGTTTGGCCCCAATCATCGCGAGTACCTGGAGATGGTGCGGAGGCTCGATGAAGCTGAAAGCCAATTGTCGGCGGCCCGGGCGAATAAGTTGCGGGAAGTGGTTGACTTCAAGAGGCAGCAGATTGAGACAGCCTATTACAACTCACAAAATGCGCTGTTGCATGCAAAGGAGAGGTTGCAGGAGACTCAAGCGAGGCAGGCCGATCTAGATCGCAAACTCTCCGAATTGCAGACTCTGTTCGATGAGCGCAATCTTCTAGTCGAGACCCAGAACCGCCTGGACGAGTACATCCAAGAAATAGATCGTATTGTTCACAAGAGCGAGGCCATTCGCGTCGAGTGGGCTATTCGTGCCACTGAACCGCTCGAACGCAGTTTCCCCTCACTTTTTATGCTTCCGGCTTTGGTTATTCTTGCAGGTCTCTTGGCTGTTGGTATGGGATTGGGGTTAGAGCTAATTGATAATTCCATAAAGACGGCGCAGGATGTCTCGCGGCATGTGGGGCTACCTGTGCTCGGCTCGATCCCTGACGTTGATGATGAGGAGATGGAGATTGAACGCGTCGAGACTGCAGTTCGCGATGCGCCCAAATCCATGGTGACAGAAGCTTTTCGTTCGGTGCGCAGCAACCTGCAGTTCAGCGCTCCTGCCGACAGGCTTAAATCAATCCTCATTACCAGCCCACGTCCCGAAGACGGGCGAACTACTGTGGCTGCGAACCTTGCTCTGTCACTTGCGGCGGGAGGCAAGCGAGTTCTTCTTGTTGACGCCAATTTAAGAAAACCGACACTCCATAAGCTTTTTCCCGAGTGCAAGGGGGCGGGTCTGACCAATATCGTTATTGGGGAGACCGAGGCGGCTGACTGTGTGCGTCGCACGTCAATGTCAAACCTGGATGTTGTTGGCAGCGGTCCTCTGCCGCCAAACCCGGCAGAATTGCTTGGCAACGAACTCTTCCGTGCGTTTATGGCTGGAGCAACGCAGCAATACGATCATCTTATTTTCGATTCGCCGCCGGCTTTGCTTGCTAGTGATGCCTCAGTCATCTCAACTATTGTTGATGGCGCTATTCTGGTTTGTCGTGCCAGAGACAATTCCCGCGGTATTGTCCAGCGGGCGAAATCGATGCTCGTTAATGTGAATGCCCATGTGTTTGGCGTGGTTCTCAATGTTGCACAGGCTAGGCGCGGCGGCTACTTCCGCGAACAACTGCGGACCTTCTACGAATACCAGCTTGAGGGTGAGGAGGCTGGTGCCGGTGAACTTACGTTGCCGGCTGGCAGTAAAGAGGACAAGCTTGGTGGTGAAGGTGAATGAAACTGCTATGGATTAGGCAACAACGAGTTTGAGCAGTTCAAAGGTGGAGCTTCGTTTTACGGGGATCCTGCCCGCTACTCCTTCTGTTGCCAGCATCTTTGGTCGTTCCTATAATGCTTCCTCGATATTCAGAAGACACACAACTGCAACCGGCAGGAGGAGCATTAGTGAAACCCATAGGTATGCTGGACATCAAATCTGAGTTTCCCAGAATAGAAGCGGACGTTCGCAGGGCGATTGACGACGTACTTGATTCTCACTGCTTCATCGGTGGTCCGCAGGTAGGGCAGCTCGAAGGGCAGCTCAGTGAATACCTTGGGTGTAAGCATGCTGTGGCTGTAAGCAGTGGAACGGATGCCATCCTGTTGGCTTTGATGACTTGCGGCGTGGGGCCGGGCGACGAGGTCATGACAACACCATTCACTTTCTTTGCGACTGCGGGCTGCATTCACCGTACAGGTGCGCGGCCAGTTTTCGTCGATATAGATCCGGAAACATTCAATATCGATTCGAAGCTAGTCGAGGCGGCTGTTACTGAAAAAACCAAGGCAATAGTTCCTGTCCACCTGTTTGGACAGTGCGCGGAGATGGATAGTATCCAGGAAGTTGCAGGTCGGCACGGTTTGGCCGTTATTGAGGATGCAGCTCAAGCCATAGGAGCTCGTTACCGGGGCGGAGCGGCAGGCACACTCGGTTTGGCCGGTTGTTTCTCCTTCTATCCGACCAAGAATTTGGGAGGATTTGGAGAGGGGGGATTGATTAGCTCGGACGATGATGGATTCGCAGTCAAGTGCCGTCAAATGCGCAACCATGGGCAAACGAGCCTGTATCATCATCAGTTCATCGGGGGTAACTTCAGGCTTGACACGATGAAGGCCGCAATCCTTTTGGTTAAGTCGCGACTCTTTGAAGAATTCAACGAACGACGCCGACACAACGCTTCTGTATACGGCAACGGGCTTGCGAATCTTCCGCATGTAAGACTGCCGGTTGTGCCAGAGTACAATCATATGGTCTACCACCAGTATTCGATTCTGTGTGAGCGGCGTGATCAACTCAAGCAGGCTCTGACTGAAGCGTCAATAGGCAGCGGTATCTACTATCCAGTGCCCCTTCACCTACAACCGTGCTTCTCGCACCTGAACTACAAGAAAGGGGATTTGCCGGTGAGTGAGGATGTAGCAAATCGCATACTTTCGCTTCCTGTTCACCCCATGCTGACTGACGATGATCTCATGCGCGTAATCGACGGCGTTAGGAGTTTCTATGATGGCAGTTCCGCAGAATGACTTTTGCGGCCTGACAAGCGCCCGCGTGTCGCGGAAAGGCGGTGTTTTGTGCGTGCGCTAGTTACGGGCGGGGCAGGCTTTCTTGGTAGCCATTTGTGCGATCGACTTCTTGCATGTGGCTACGAGGTGATTGCTCTTGATAACTTCTTTACTGGTTCGCGCCGAAACGTGGCCCATCTGCTCGGAAACCCAAGTTTTGAGCTGATCCGTCATGATGTAGTAAACCCGATTCTTGTCGAGGTTGATCGTGTGTTCAACTTCGCGTGCCCGGCTTCGCCAGTGCATTATCAGGATAATCCTGTCAAGACTGTCAAAACTTCTGTGATGGGCACCTTGCACATGCTGGGTCTAGCGAAGAGGGTGAGGGCTCGTATTCTGCAGGCCTCTACAAGTGAGGTTTATGGTGATCCCGCTGTACATCCTCAGCCGGAATCGTATTGGGGAAACGTTAATCCGATCGGGCTTCGCAGTTGTTACGATGAAGGCAAGAGGGTGGCAGAGACTCTGATGATGGATTACTATCATCAGAATGGTGTTGATGTCAGGATTGTTAGGATATTCAATACCTACGGCCCCAGGATGGCTGTCGGAGACGGTAGAGTGATCTCGAACTTCATAGTCCAGGCTCTGCGCGGGCAGCCACTTACTATCTACGGGGACGGTAGTCAGACTCGCAGCTTTCAATACGTAGATGATCTCCTTGATGGTGTACTTGCCCTTATGGAGTACGATTGTGCTGATGCTCATGAGCCTGTGAATATTGGTAGTTCCTACGAGTGCACCATGCTCGAACTCATAGAAACCCTGGGAGACGTGCTGCAGCAAAAGCTGGACGTAGAGTATTGCCCACTGCCCGCGGATGACCCAGTTAGGCGTTGTGCTGACACAACCAGGGCCAATGAGCGGCTTGGTTGGTCCGCCAAGGTTAGTCTGGCTGATGGGCTCGCTCGAACGGTTGATTATTTCAGGAGTGTTATCCGGTAGCTGATCATATGGGCGCGTGGCACAATCAACCAGGTTTGCTGACTGACGAGTCTCCGGAGATTGTGATTCCCGACGCCTCCGAGAGACTCTGGTGGGTTGCACATACGAAATCGCGTAACGAGAAGGCGCTTGCACGAGATCTGAGTCGTTTGGATATTATCAACTACCTGCCTCTTAGGGAAAGGACCACACGCAGTGCCCGGACTGGGCGGAGCACCGTTTCCGTAGTGCCCGTTTTCACTGGCTACCTTTTCTTTCAGGCAACGGAGCCACAGCGATATCAAGCGTTGGCTACTAATCGAATTGCCAACCTTTTAGGCGTGGTATATCAGCAGCAGCTTGTCGATCAGCTGCGCCAGATTCATCGCGTGCTTGCTACGAAGACAGACTTTGAACACTGCCCCGGCCTCCGAGTAGGACGATGGGCGCGTGTGACCGCAGGTGCATTGGCAGGGCTTGAAGGGTGTATAGTTAAACGAGCTGGAAAGACTCGATTGTGTCTCGGGGTAGACATTCTTGGCCAGTCGGTTCTCGTCGAGGTGCCCGTTTCTTTGCTCGAACCGATTGATCCGCCCGAAGAGGTTTTGACGCGAGTGTCCGGGAGTTACTGCGATTGCTAGCGCGGTTGAGTACGGTTCTACTATCCGCACCGTGGCGGGCGCGTTTGTTGTCTCTTCTGAGGCACACGCGTGCAATGTGTGGTGTGCATCACAAGCTAGAGAGGAAGTCTAGATGAGAATCGGTGTCGTTGGAGTTGGGTATGTTGGACTAGTGGCCGGGGCGTGTCTTGCGGATGGTGGTAATCATGTGATCTGCGTGGACAACGATGAACGCAAGATCGACAAGCTCAACAAGGGCGAAATACCTATTTACGAGCCGGGGCTTGCTGAGATCGTACAGCGAAACGCAAAGGCCGGACGCCTTAGGTTTACTACCGATTTAGCGGAAGCCGTTGCGGAATCTCTCATAATGTTTCTTGCTGTTGGCACGCCACCCGCAGAGGATGGCTCTGCCGATCTTACAGCAGCCCTGGGAGTTGCCGAAAGCATTGCTAGGTTGATGGATGGCTACCGCATAATCGTCATGAAGAGTACTGTGCCCGTGGGTACTCACAAGAGAGTTATTGCCGCAATGGCTGCCGTGACGGAATACGAATTCGATTATGTCAGTAATCCGGAATTCATGAAGGAGGGCGCGGCCATCGATGATTTCATGCGTCCTGATCGCGTGATAATAGGCGCGGAAAACCCTGCCGTCGTCGAAATCATGAAGGAAGTCTATTCCCCCTTCATGCGCACAAGAGACCGGCTTCTTGTCATGGACCCCGCAAGTGCTGAAATGTCCAAGTATGGGGCCAACGCAATGCTCGCCACCAAGATTTCTTTCATGAACGAACTCAGCGGTCTGTGCGAGCGCTTTGGTGCTGACATCGCTTGCGTTCGCCGTGGAATAGGATCGGATTCACGCATCGGTCCTGCATTCCTCTTTCCTGGAGTCGGCTACGGTGGGTCATGTTTCCCAAAGGATGTTTCAGCGCTCATGTCTATGGGGCGGCAGTCGGACTATCCTATGTCCATCGTGGAAGCAGTTCACCAGGTGAACCAGCGGCAGCGACGGCGATTCGCTCAACGTGTAATCGACTACTTTGGCGAAAGTTGCGATGGGCTTCTGCTAGCAGTATGGGGTTTGGCCTTCAAGGCTAAGACCGACGATGTTCGCGAATCGCCTGCCCTTGACTGTATTCGCATGTTCCTCGACAAGGGAATCAATATTCGGGCATACGATCCAGAGGCGATTGAGACTACACGTGAAGAATTGGGAAATACTGTTGAACTGATCGATGATGGCTACGCCGCTCTCGACGGAGCGGACGCGTTGGTTATCTTCACGGATTGGCAGGAGTTTCGTACGCCTGACTTCAGCATGATGGTTGATCGCCTGAAGATTCCGCTGATCTTCGACGGTCGCAATCTGTATGAGCGAACGAAGCTCAAGAAGCATGGTATCGAGTATCATTGTATTGGCCGTCCGGTACTGAATGGATAGCCCAAGGAACATGTCGCTTTCGCAAGGGCAATGGAAGGTTAGCTATGGCCAAGATCGTGGTTACGGGTGCAGCAGGCTTCATTGGCTCTCATCTTGCTGAAGCCCTTATACGCCGTGGTGACACGGTCATTGGAATCGACAACTTCGATCCGTTCTACGACGAGGCCATCAAGCGAGCTAACATCGCGGCCTGCATGGATTGTGATGCCTTCACGTTTGCCCGAGGTGACATCAGGGACGCCTCGTTCATGAGGCAAACGCTAGTTGACGACGTCGACATCGTCGTCCACTTGGCAGCCAGAGCAGGTGTTCGCCCATCCATCGAGCAGCCACACTTGTGTCAGGATATCAACGTTGGCGGCACGAGCGTAACGTTGGAGGCGTCGCGGGCTTGCGGTGTCAGGCGGTTCATCTTTGCCAGCAGCTCTAGTGTTTATGGTAATAACGAAAAAGTGCCATTCTGTGAAGGCGATAGCGTAGACCATCCCATATCACCCTATGCAGCGTCGAAGAAGGCTGGGGAACTGCTCGCGCATGCCTACGCCCACCTCAACAATATGGATATTGCCTGTCTCCGTTTCTTTACAGTATATGGTCCCAGACAGCGGCCGGATCTCGCTATTCATAAATTCACCAGGCTCATCGAGGCAGGTAAGCCTATTCCGTTCTTTGGTGACGGCTCTACCATGCGCGATTATACTTACATAGACGACATCATCGATGGCGTACTCAAGGCTATTGATCTAGCTGGAGGATATCGTGTCTACAATCTTGGCGAATCCAAACCAGTAAGCTTGAACGATTTGGTGAGGGCTATCGAGACGGCTCTTGGGAAAAAGGCGATACTTGAGAAGCTGCCGCCTCAGGCCGGAGACGTGAACAGGACTTATGCCGATATCACTCGTGCCAAGGCCGAACTCGGATACGACCCGACTACGTGTATCAGCGATGGCCTGAGGTCGTTTGTGGAATGGTTCAGGGGCTCTAACCCTGTGACCCATTGACGTATGACGTAATCGCACCTAGTTCTGGCGAAACATCAACTGGTCCAGCAACACTCTCCGCCGCCGACCGTACGTCTTTCAAACCGTTTCCAGTGATGAAGGCCAACACCGACGACTTCTTATCTATGATGCCCTTTTGCACTGCCGCGGCCGCTCCGGCCACCGCTGCTGCCGCCGCGGGCTCCGCGAAAATCCCTGCCAGTTTGCCGGTTGCTCGGATTCCAAGGCGGATATCCTTGTCGCTTACTGTTACGTACGCCCCGTCGCTTTCCTCCACAGCTGCAATGGCTTTCCGCCAGTTGCGGGGCACTGGGCAGTTGATGCTGTCGGCGAATGTGTCACCGCCAGGAACATCCAATTGCCCGGTCTCAAACGCCCTGGCTATCGCTGCCACACCCTCGGCTTGCACGCCAAGCAGCCGAGTTTGCCAGCCGATGATCCCCAACTCCCGCATCTGCCTCAAGCCCTTGGCCACTCCTGCGATCGAACACCCATCTCCAACACTCATCGCTACCCAATCTGGCGGATCGCACAGGCATTGCTCTGCAATCTCCAAGCCTCCTGTTTTCTTGCCTTCTACAAGATATGGATTGAAAGCGCAGTTGCGATTGTACCAGCCGAACTCCTCACATGCGTTGCTGCACAGACGATAGGCGTCGTCATAGCTACCGTCGACTCGGAAGACAGTGGCCCCATATACTAAGAGTTGTACAAGCTTTCCCTCCGGGATTCGCTTTGATACGAATATGTACGCTGGCATCGAGGCCATTGCCGCACACGCCGCCAGGCTTACTGCCGCATTACCTGTTGAGGCACATGCGATGGCTCTGGCTCCTCTCTCCGCGGCACGAACAACTCCCACACTTGAGGCTCTGTCTTTGAACGAACCTGATGCGTTTCGGCCGTCATCCTTCAGACGCAATCGGTATACACCAATCTCACGTGCGAGAGCGGGAGCTTCAACGACTGGTGTCCATCCTATTGGCCAGTTGCTGCCTATGTGATGCGCCGCAACCGGAAGCAGGGGGCCGTAACGCCAATGGCTCTGTGGTGCATCGAGCAAATCAGATATGGCGAGATCCCGACTTACCTTCCCCATGTCGTACATGACATCGAGAATACCATCATCTGGACCGCAACTCGGACAGGTGTATTCTAATGTTGCAGGTGAATAGCTTGCGCCGCAGCTTATGCAATTCAGCGACTTTACATACGAAACAAACTGTGCTCCCATAGGTCCTATGCTTCTGCTCATTGCTTCACCCGGGATTAGGCATGTCCCAAGCCCTTCTCACTGGAAAAGTAGGCGCCACGTTCGCAAGCGACGGTAAACCCTTCGGCCATGGACTTGAGCTTCTCCCATGCAATGCGGATCCGATCGGCCTCCTTCGGTTCAATCATTCCATCATCTTCAATTGATCTGGTTACGGTGAATAGCAGATTGCTGAATTCTGTCACCAGCTGCTGTGTAGTCCGCAACAATTCGCCGTCGACCTCGTCTTGTTCCACCAGCCGTGGGTTGCTTACGAAGAAACCATCAGCTTCGTGACAGAGCCAGTTGATAACGTCGCTGCTCGTCGTTGCTCGGTAGATTTCCGCTACGCGGTCCAGAGGATTGCGGGCGCCGCTTGCGTCTGGATCTTCTTTTGGCGATTCCTGGCACCACTTGTATACCATGGCAGGCGATAGCCGTAGCTTCGCCGCCAGGGCTTTCACGCCAATCGGCTCTGACGCCTTCCGCAATACTTCGTGTGACAACATCAAACCGCCTCCCGCATATTCGCCAGGGATTCCGAATTCCGCAGCCCAATCCCGCAACTATCCACAACTCAGCCGCATTATAGAGCTGAGAGGCCATTGCAAAAGCCGCTATACCCATATTATCCTGTGACGTCGTCATGTGTAGGTCACCGATACAGACAAAACGCGACGTACGGGCTATTCTTGCCTCAGCCGGTCTCAAACCTGACAAGAGCTTCGGTCAGAACTTCCTAATAGACGGTAATTACATGAGGAAGCTCGTCGATGCCGCTCAGATGGACTATGCAGACACAGTTCTTGAAGTTGGAGGTGGAACGGGTGGCTTGAGTGATCAATTGGCCGATCGCGTGGGCAGACTCATCATAGTTGAAATCGACCACGACCTTGCGCCTCTCCTTGTCAAACGGTTTGCTAATCGTAGCAACGTTATCGTGCTCGAAGCGGATGTGCTCGCTAAGAAGAGTCTGATCGCCCCCATAGTCCTCAAGACTCTTCATGAGAATCTACCGCAAGATGGCCGCTGTTTGCTCGTCGCCAACTTGCCGTACAATGTTGCGACGCCGCTTCTAATCAACTTTCTCACTGCCCGGCCCTTTATTAGTCGGTTCTGCTTTACGATTCAGAGGGAGGTAGCTGATCGGCTTCAAGCACGTGCCGGTGGAAAGGATTTTGGACCACTGGCAATTGTTGTGCAGACTACCTGTGACATTCAGCGTCTGGCCAGAATCCCCGCGTCAGCATTCTGGCCGCAACCGAAGGTGGAATCTGCAATGATCCGTCTCGATCGCAAGCGACATCACCCCTTCGAAGCGGCCGATTCCCTTGCTGAGTTCATAGCACTTGTGCGCGCAGCTTTCACTCATCGCCGCAAAACTCTCGGCTACAACCTTTCTCGATATCTAAACGACTGCGATCTCAGTACGGCAGCCGATCAACTGGACCTAACCAAGCGTGCGGAAGTCATCGATATTGAAGCTTGGATCTCTCTTGGCAAAACATTAATTGCCTGATTTGCAGTTCGTTATTCGTGTTATAACCAAGGAAACTATCTCTTCTTTGCCGGCTCAAAGCAGCTGTGTAGTCTTGCCGACGCACACGCACCAAACGGTTGTCATGAACGATGCAGCACACGCAGGACAACCACCTATTCCCTCTTCTCTGCCTGAACGTGCCCCCAGATGGGTTTGTGTGCAGCTACTGGGGGGCCTGCGTCAAGACTTGCTCATTCGTTCGTCCCCCGTCCCTCGGGAGGTGACCGGGCGCTTCCACATTCGGCCCCAATGTCACTGCCCAACTCGCGTGTCGCGTCTGTCGAAGCCAGCCAAGTGCGGTATTCGCTTGTTTGGCAGCCATGTTGGTGAGGCGATCAAGCCAGTCCTCGTAACGTTGCTCGCATGCGGTTGGTGATCGACCGCCGAGTGCTGTCATTATGGCATCGAATAAAGCATAGCTAGTGTGCGTCTGCCAAGGTGGCAGAGATATCGCAGCAGCATCGCTGGCTCTGTTATGTGTAACTGCAGTTCTACAAGAGGTTTACGGTTGGGATGCCAAGTTTTTCGAATAGGCATTGGACTTGCTAGTGCCTGAGACGGAAAAGGTCTGTGTTTACATCGACGAGCGCATTTGGGTTTGAAAAGCGTCTCGCCGAGGACAGATAGTTAAGGAGGCTACATCTATGGCAGTCAAGCAGTTAGCTTTTCAAGAGGACGCGAGATACGCCTTGCTGTCCGGAGTGGAAAAGCTCGGCAGGGCGGTGAAAGTTACGTTGGGTCCCAAGGGCCGAAACGCTGTTCTTGATAAGGGGTGGGGTTCGCCTACGGTCACCAAGGACGGTGTTACGGTTGCCGAGGAGATCGACTTGACGGACAAGTATGAGAACACTGGGGCGCAGTTGGTCAAGGAAGCTGCTAGCAAGACCAGCAAGGTCGCCGGTGATGGCACAACCACTGCAACGGTGCTGGCGGAGGCAATCTTCAAGGTTGGCCTGCGCAACATAGCGGCTGGTGCCGACGCGAACGCTCTGTGCCGAGGGATAGTATCCGCCGTGGGCGCGGTGACTGCTGAGTTGAAGAAGCAAGCTCGCCCGGTCAAAGCCGGCAGTCGCGATGACATAATCAATGTTGCTTCGATTTCTGCCAACAATGATGCGGAAATAGGGGAAGTTCTTGCAGATTGCTTTGAGTCGGTCGGCAAGGATGGCGCGATTACGGTGGAGGAGGGTAAGTCTGCCGAGACAACGGTGGATTTCGTCGAGGGTATGCAGTTTGACCGCGGCTTTCTTTCACCACACTTTGCAACGAACCAGCAGGCAATGGAAGCGGAGTTGGAAAAGGTCTACATCCTTATTCATGAGGACAAGATCAGTAACGTGCAGAAGCTGGTGCCGTTGCTGGAGAAGGTGGTGAAGGCCAAACGCCCACTGCTGATTATCGCTGAAGATATTGAAGGCGAGGCGCTGGCAACACTTGTTGTCAACAAGTTGCGTGGCGTAATGTCTGTGTGTGCGGTGAAGGCGCCGGGTTATGGTGATCGTCGCAAGGCGATGTTGCAGGACATTGCTGAGTTGACCGGTGGCAAGGCGATTATGAAGGATTTGGGCATCGACCTGGAAAGCGTGTCGATTAAGGACCTTGGTCAGGCCAAGAAGGTCCGTGTTGATGCAGACGACACTACGATCATTGAAGGGGCCGGTTCTACGCAAGCTATTCAAGGACGCATTGCTCAGATTCGTGCCGAGATCGAGGCGACAACTTCCGACTACGACAGGGAAAAACTGCAGGAGCGGCTGGCCAAGCTCTCAGGCGGAGTTGCCCAGATAAACGTTGGGGCGGCCACCGAGACGGAAATGAAGGAGAAGAAGGCTCGTATAGAAGACGCGTTGCATGCGACTCGGGCCGCGATCGAAGAAGGAATCGTCGTTGGTGGCGGTGTAACACTTGTTCGCTGTGCTGGTGTCTTGGATAAGGTGAAAGCCTCCGGCGATGAGAAGATTGGCGTGAACATAGTACGTGAGGTGTTGAACGTGCCACTGCGCCAGATTGCAGAAAACGCTGGCGAGCAGCCTGGAGTTGTGCTGCACAAGGTGCGTCAGGGCGAGGGAAGCTTTGGCTATAACGCTCGCACTGGTGAGTACGGAGATCTATTGAAGGATGGTGTCATTGATCCGGCGAAGGTTGTGAGGTCGTCCTTGGAAAACGCCAGCAGTGTGGCACGGCTTCTGCTGAGCACCGACTGTATCATAACTGAGAAGCCGGCGAGTGACGATTCACCCGCCGAACCCGGTATGGATGATGACATGATGTAAGAGTTCCGGTCCGCGAAGCAGAGACTTCCTGCGATGACCGACTAACGTATTATGCTGGAAAAGCGTTAATCACACGGAGAACAAAGAGAAATGGCAACAGCAACCGCCAAGAAGACTAACATACGTCCCCTGGATGATAGAATCGTTGTCTCACAGAGCTCTGCCGAAGAGGTTACGGCGGGAGGAATCGTTCTGCCTGACTCGGCTAGAGAAAAGCCACAACGTGGCAAAGTGATTGCCGCAGGTCCTGGCAAGCTATTGGACAGCGGCGAACGCGGCGACATGGATGTTTCGGTTGGAGATGAAGTATTCTACGGCAAGTACTCTGGCACAACTGTCGAGATAGACGGCGAAGAGTATGTCATTCTGCACGAGAGTGATGTTCTGGCGATCATCGGCTAAGCATTTTGACTAGTTATGTCTTGTCGGTGTTGATTGTACGAAGGCAAGAACACCGGCATTGAGAAATAGGAGTTAAAACAACAATGGCCTCAAAGCAAATGATGTTCAGCCAGGAAGCCAGACAGCAGTTTCTGGAGGGTTTGACCAAACTCTCCAAGACTGTGAAGGTGACCATGGGACCTACCGGGCAGAACGTCCTGATTGAGAAATCATGGGGGGCGCCTCGCGTTACGAAGGATGGCGTTTCTGTTAGCAAGGAAGTCGAGCTTGAACAGCCTTTCGAGAACATGGGCGCAAAGATGATCAACGAGGTCGCCTCGAAGACTAGTGACCTTGTTGGAGATGGTACGACGACAGCGACGGTGCTGGCAGAAGCTATATACCGCGAGGGGCTGAAGTTGGTGACGGCTGGTGTAAACCCTATGTCACTGAAGAGGGGCGTAGACCAAGCGGTTGCGGCAGCGGTTAAGAGCATCGCTGCTCAGGCAACTCCGGTGAAGGATTCGAGCGATATCGAGAAGGTAGCAACGATTAGCGCAAACGGTGACAACGAGATCGGCAAGTTGTTGGCCGGTGCTCTAGCTGAAGTCGGCAAAGAGGGCGTGGTTGAAATCGAAGAGGGTAAATCCCTAGAGACTGAGAAGGAAGTCGTCGAGGGGATGCAATTCGACAAGGGCTACATCTCGCCTTACTTCATGACGGATCCGGGTACTCTCGAGTGCGTTCTAGAGGATGCGTATGTTTTGGTTTATGAGAAGAAGATCTCGAACCTGCGCGACTTCATTCCACTGATCGAGAGTCTTGCGTCTTCCGGCAAGCCGTTTGTGGTCATTGCAGAGGACGTTGAGAGCGAGGCCTTGGCAGCTCTTGTCGTCAACCGGTTGCGCGGCGTATTGCAGTGTGCTGCCGTCAAGGCTCCGGGATTCGGTGATCGCCGCAAGGCCATGCTGGGCGACATCTCAGCTCTTACTGGGGCGAAGATGATCAGTGAGGACTTGGGTATCAAACTCGAGAATGTGACTCTCGCGGATTTGGGCAGGGCTCGCAAGGTCGTCATTACCAAAGAAAACACCACTATCATTGAGGGGGCTGGCAAGAAGGCAGAGATCGATGCACGCATCGACCAAATCCGTAAGCAAATGGAGACGACAACCAGCGACTATGATCGCGAGAAGTTGCAGGAGCGTCTTGCTAAGATGACTGGCGGAGTTGCCGTGATCCGTGTTGGAGCTGCAACAGAGGTCGAGGTCAAGGAGCGCAAGGATTTGGTGGACGATGCTTTTCACGCAACCAAAGCGGCTGCGGAGGAGGGGGTCGTGCCGGGCGGTGGCGTCGTATACTTGCGGGCGATGGAGGCGGTGTCCAAAGCACGGTCGAAGGCTGCAGGTGAGGAAAAGATGGGCTTCGACATTGTCTGCGGTGCCCTGCGAGCTCCGGCTCGCCAGATTGTCAGCAATACTGGTGAGGATGGTGACGTTATTGTGGAGCAGATTCTCGAAGGCGAGGGCGCCTTCGGATATGACGCTCGTAGGTTTGAGTTTACCGACATGATCGAAGCCGGCATCCTCGATCCAGCCAAGGTTTCGCGCATTGCGTTGGAAAACGCGGCCAGCGTTGCCGGCCTGATGCTTACCACTGAGGTTATGGTCACGGATCTTAAGGATGACAGCGAGAAGCCACGTATTGCCCACTCAATTCGATAAGGCTTTTGCACCATTAAACTGCTCGAGGGGCGAACCAAGTTGTTCGCCCCTTGTGCAGTGATCTGCTGATGCGGTTCAGTGATCAGGAGTTTGGCAGATGGCGACAAAACGCGATTACTACGAAGTGCTTGATGTCTCGCGCAATGCGTCTGCCGAAGAGGTGAAGAAGGCATATCGCAAGTGTGCCCTGAAGTATCATCCGGACCGTAATCGAGACGATCCTGACGCAGAGAAAAAGTTCAAAGAAGCTGCTGAGGCCTACGAAGTTCTGGGGGATCAGAGCAAACGCGCTCGTTATGACCAGTTTGGGCACCAGGGTGTGTCTGGCGGCGGCATGCACGATTTTACCCATATGGGTGCCGACGACATCTTCTCAATGTTTAATGATATCTTTGGCGGAGCGTTTGGCGGGCGAAGGACGTCTCGCCGCAGGGGGGCGGATCTCCAGGCCGAAGTGCAAGTGACTTTGCGGGAGGTGGCGACCGGCGCTGATAAGGAACTGTCGTTTACTCGTGATGATGTGTGTGGTGAGTGCGAGGGAACGGGGGCGGCAAAGGGGAGCGAGCGGCGCAACTGCACCACTTGTGGTGGATATGGGCAGGTGGAGCAGGCCGGTGGCTTCGGTGGGTTGTTTGGACGAGTAGTCACCAACTGCCCTGCATGTCATGGGAGGGGAACGGTTGTTACAACGCCTTGCGGAAGATGTCGAGGTAGTGGTAAATACCCCAAGAAACGTGTTGTTAATATAAAGATTCCTGCAGGCATTCACGATGGCCAAGCCGTGCGCGTGCGAGGAGAAGGTGAACCGGGGGAGCCGGGCACATCCCCAGGAGATCTGCATTGTTACGTGAGAGTGCAAGGGCACGAGTTCCTCGAACGCAGCAACAATGATTTGGTTTGTCCAATGCCGATTTCGTTTAGCCAAGCCGCACTTGGTGCTCGCATTGAAGTCCCAACGCTCAGTGGAAAAGCCGAATTGACAGTCCCCGCAGGAACGCAGTATGGGCAGGTCTTTCGAATGACAGGCTTGGGGCTTCCTGACCTCAGAACAGGGCGCTCCGGCGATCAGTTGGTTCAGGTTCTAGTAGAAATACCGAAGAGAATGACTGAAGAGCAGGAACGTTTGTTGAGGGAGTTTGCGGCTACTGAGGATAGGTCGGTTCTTCCGGAGTCGAAGGGGTTCTTTGATCGAGTTGTGGAGTATTTTAGCGGACAGAATGGAGACTAGGCGCTTTAGGATGCGTATTAGCACAGCTACCTCGTTTTCAAGACAGTATATAGGGCAATGACGATGGCAGGTAAGAAGCCAAACAAGAAGAGTCGCAATGCCGTAGACGTTGACGACGTGCCGGTTGACAAAACTACAATAAACGATGCCGCAGACTGCACGGAAGACCAAGCACCAGCGATGGAGGCCGCAGAGCAGCAGGACGCTACTGAAGTAATGGGCAAACTTCGCCAAGAGGTGGAGGAGTGGAAAGACAAGTACCTGCGAGCTAAGGCAGAGCAACAGAATGCCGCCCGGCGAAGTGCAAATGAATTGCAGGATTCGCTCAAATACGCGAACGCGAACCTGCTGCGCTCGCTGTTGGAGGTTGTTGACGATTTTGAGCGAACAGTAGAGGCGTCTGCAGCGGCGGAATCCATTGATTCTGTCGTGGCAGGGATGAAACTGATCGAGGACAAGGTCGAGAAACTGCTTCGAGATAGCCACGTTGTGGCAATAAACGCTGATCGCGTGCCCTTTGATCCTGCTCGGCACGCTGCACTCATGCAGCAGCCTTCTACTGAGCATGAACCCGGTACGGTTATTCAGCAGGTTCAGAAGGGGTATCTGTTTCACGACCGAGTCTTAAGGCCTGCTCAGGTGATTGTTGCCGCAGCGCCGCCGGAACAAACCAACGAAGCTGCGAACAGTAGCTCGGACGAGCGAGAAGATGCAGTCGATGCTGAGTGAGTATGCTACTGGAGGTTATCAACTATGCCAACTTACGATTACGAATGCACGAAGTGTGGCCACGTGTTCGAGATGTTACAGAGCATCACTGCCAAGCCCAAAAGAAAACCTGATGAGCCTTGCGCCGGGTGTGGCGAGCGCGCTCCGATCAGACGATTGATCGGAAGTGGTGGGGCAGTGCTCTTCAAGGGCAGTGGTTTCTACGAGACAGACTATCGAAGTGATAGCTACAAGAAAGCAGCCAAGGCCGAGAAGGACAAACAGTCCGGAGCGCCGAAGGAATCATCGGGGAAAACCGATGGATCAGGAGGTGCGTCTGCCGGGAAATCAGCCAAGACGGAAGCCAGTGCTGCGTAGCACGCAAGCACTCAAACGATGCCGGCGGATTTTCGTGGGCCTTGTTGACAAGGCATCACATCATACTCGCCTGCAAGGTGGTTGGCGATGATCATCTACACTTGCCCCACATGCGGAAAGACGACAGCCGTGCAGCGCCGTGAGGATGCTCCGTGCCGCCCTTTCTGTTGTGGTCGCTGTCAGCAAATAGATTTGGGCAAATGGCTGAATGAGGAGTACCTCATTAGCGAGCCACTTGTTCCTGACGACGATGACGGCGAGCCCGAAGGATCTTAGGGGTTGATCGTCGAATCGTAACGTCAAACAGAGAAAGGCTACCGCAGAAAACTGGCTTCGCAAGCTGCACTTCCAGGGAGCTTGCGTCAGGTGAAGCCGTATTAGGTTGGGCTGCCCCGATTTGCGGCTGGCTTGGGTGGCGGGGCACACATCGCGCGTCATGCGCTGATCATTGGACATATCCTCTCGGACACGCATAATTCCAGTTCGGTTTTGTTGTCCCCTGCAAACTTGAGAGGGTTCAAATGGCTTGGTGGATGATAGTCTGGCTGTGCACCTGTGGGCTTGTGGGTCTTCTTTGGGCTGTGCGCCATGGCGCCATCGCTCGTGCCATTCGAGACAACCATTTGCTGCGACACGATAGCTATCCGCCCGCAAGCGCCAGCTCCCCTAAGCTGTCGGTCCTGGTAGCAGCCAAGGAAGAGGAAGAGACGATTGAGACATGTGTGCGCACTATGCTGGATCAGGATTATCCCAACTATGAAGTGATTGCCGTAAACGATCGAAGCGAAGACCGCACAGGGAAAATACTTGATCAGTTAGCAGAGGAGTACGACGGACGTTTGACGGTCGTGCATGTTGAAACGTTGCCACCCGGTTGGCTGGGCAAGAGTCATGCTATGCAACTGGGTGTGGAGCAGTCATGTGGTGATTGGCTCTGTTTTATAGATGCCGACTGCCGGCAGACGTGTCGATCGACACTGTCCGTAACTGTCCAGGCTGCGGAAGAGAAGGGGATTGATTTTCTTTCGGTCTTACCCGTGCTGGAAACACGAAGCTTCTGGGAACGCGTGATTCAGCCGGTTTGTGCGGCCATAATGGTGATTTGGTTCAATCCGGCGAAGGTTAACGATCCTCGGACCAAGACCGCGTATGCAAATGGTGCGTTTATGCTTATGACGCGCGCTTGCTATCAGGCGATAGGCGGACATGCGGCCGTGAAGGGGTACCTCAACGAAGACATGCATTTGGCCAGATTGGCCAAGGAGCTTGGCCACAGACTGTTTGTGGTCGAAAACGAGGGGTTGTACCTGACGCGCATGTATGCGTCGTTTGTGGCTGCGTGGAACGGTTGGAGTCGGATTTTCTGCGGATGCTTTGGCAGCATGCGGCGATTGGGGCTTACTCTTACACTGTTACTTGTCGCCAGCGTTTTTCCATATGCATCTCTGGCAGTGTCCTTGACAATGGTTCTCACCACGTCTGACAGCAACAGGGATAACTGGTATGTAGCGCTGGCCGTAACATGCCTCGTCGTGGCAGTCCTGAAGAGCGTTATCATTCGTTTTATGAGGCTTGTGCGGGCTGCGCCCTGGGCTTGGATCACCTATCCCATCGGAGCAATACTGGGAGCGGGAATGGTCGTATCAGCAATGCGTAAGCTGCAGGGAAAAACAACTTGGCGGGGTACAGAGTATACGAGTCGACATATGCGTGGGTAAGTGGCTAGAATGGCCCCGAGAACTTACTCTGAAGGAGGACGGTCGTGTTGTCAGAGGAATCGCGTTTGAGGATAATCATCGCCGCGAGCTGCCTGCTTGCCGCCCTCTGGCTCTATACCCGGGTGAAAAGAGCGATTAGGAGGAGGCGCCCGCCGATAATCCATCCGAAGCTGCAGAAATACCAACCGACACCCGAGCTTGAATTGAGACGACAGGAAGAAGCCGCCAAAATCTTGGCAACAGCGACCGGGCCGGAGATAGCCGGTTTTCGCATAGTCAGGCACATCGACGCCGTGTATGCTGATGGCCTACGCAAACCTGATGAGGCTGTCGAGGTACTCAAGGCGACGGCGGCAATGAAGGGTGCCAGCGGCATAGTTAATGTCAGACACTCGCGATCTTCGAATGGCAAGTACGATGCATCGGGTGATGCCGTTGTGATTGAGCCTGTTGCAGGGGATAGTACGTTCTTTGTCGACGGATGATGTGCTGCCGCATGTCACAGCTGGACTCGTTGGGATGGTTTGGTCTACAATGAACTCGCATGGACCGTGTTTCTGGTGTTGCTCTGATCAAGTGAGGTGATGTGTGGCAAAAGGTATTCTTCGCAGATACGACGTGCAAGCCAAGGTCTCTCTGATCTTATCCGCTGTCGGCATGTTGGGTACGGTGGCACTGTTTCTTCTGGCGCTGCGGAATTTCAAGACGGATCTACGCGTAATCGTTTACGCGAAGGACGGAATGTTCGCGCCACTAATGTTGATAGGAGTGGCTGTAACGCTTGTTATCGCAGCCACAGGAGTGGCGATGGGAGCGAACAGTGCAGGACAGAAACGCAACGAGCTGGGCAAGCTGTCATGGTTGGCCTTCTTCATAGGGGTCGCCGCCATTTCAGGCGCCCTGATTGTGTTTGTTGGTTTCTGGTGCAACAAATGCCCTGTGTAGGAAGGCCTTTCTGTGCCTTGTTTTCGACTGAAGTAGCTGAGATTCGACGATGCTTGATAGACAAGAGCGACAGTTGCTGCTCGAAGTCCTTTCCCTGCCCACAGCTCCGTTTGCTGAACGCTACGTCCTCTCTTACATCCGATCATTCTGTCTAGCTCGTCCCGGCGTGACAATTAAAGCAGACGCATCGGGAAATCTGCTGGTTAGAGTGCGGAAAGGGAAACGCTCTATTCGGCGGCCTGTGTGTCTTACCGCCCACCTGGATCACCCCGGCTTCATTGCGGATAGGGGAGTAGAAAGGGGCCGGTTGAAAGCGATTTGGCGCGGTGGAGTGAGGGCAGAGTATTTTCAGAATGCTAAAGTACGTTTCTTCGAGAATGACCGCTGGCATCGAGGACGCGTATGCTCGATTAAGAGAGACAGGGCCGGGAGGAAAGATGCGGTAGGTAGCGCTGTTGTCGAGATTTCCGGGGAAGTGCCGCCAGGCTCCATCGGCATGTGGGATTTGCCAGATGCAGCAATTCGCTCAAGCCGCATCTATTCTCGGGCTTGCGATGATTTGGCCGGCGTGGCGGCCATGCTTTCGTGCATTCAACGACTTTCCAGATCCCGGGCAGTTTGTGACGCTTATTTCCTTTTTACACGCGCCGAGGAAGTCGGTTTTGTTGGGGCTTTGGCAGCTTGTCGGTTGCGCACTATACCACGAAAGTGTTTTGTTGTTGCCGTTGAGACAAGCAGCGAGTTGATCAATGCGAGAATGGGGGATGGGCCGATACTTCGTGTCGGTGATCGTTCGTCGGTTTTCTCTCCGGCAGTGACCGCCTACTGTCAACGCGTCGCGGAACGATTGGTTCGTAGAGACATCGCTAAGAAAGGGCGCAGCAACAGGTTCTGTTATCAGCGGAAGCTCATGGACGGAGGTAGCTGTGAAGCTACCGCCTATTGCCAATTGGGGTATGATGCTACGGGAATGTGTCTCGCTCTTGGCAATTATCACAACATGGATGTGCGGCGTGGAAAGATCGGCTCTGAGTATGTGAATGTCCATGACTACGCGGATTTGATTGACTGGTTTGTTGCACTGTCTCGACAGCAAAAGGCCTACAACGTGGAGGATGAAGGGTTACTGGGTAGGCTTAGCGGTTTGGAGGAACAGTATCGCACGTTGCTCGATTGTACGAAGGGGCAGCTGGATGACTGAATAATCCGAAAGGTGCATTTGTTCTTTGCAGAGCGCCTACTGGCCTGGTTTACTTGCTGCTGAGCGTGCTTTTGTTTCTGCTTCTGCTGGTTGTCATTGCCTGTCGTGGGAGGATTCGTGGGGCAATGACCTTCTCTACGAACCCGGGTCTTGTTGAAGATACATGCCCACCATTCCAGCCATAGCGACGGTACTGTGCCAGCCACGGAAGGATTACCACCTTGCGGTATTGCTCTCGTTCAGCTCGTGGGAGGGCTGCTGGCACAGCGAATCCGCTTCGACCGGCGGGTGAATCTGTCTTGCCATCCGCAGTGATTGGCAACGCCGCCAGGATTGCGTCTGAAGGGCTTGCGGTGCTATACAGCCTTCCTGACACGTGAGCCAGTGCCGGCGCAAGGTTTCGGCTTGCGGAGACTGACGGTTGGAAGAGGATAACGTCGTTAACACAAACACCGGGTGGTAGTTTTTCCAATGCGCTCAGAAGAATGGCGCTGCCAGCTGAAAGGCCCATGAGGACTGTTCTTCCTTCGGGGTGCTGCTGACGGATCGCGATGATTCGCTGCGCAAGGTCTTCAGCCTTACCTGTTCTGTAGGCGGCCAGAAGGTGGTCGGCTCCCCAACCTAGACAGGAGGTCCAACTGAAGCAGTGAAATTCTCCCTGATACCCGGCGGTGCGAAGTCCGTACTCTACGGCTATTCCGGAGCCAAGATGGCCAGCGCCCTCGAGAAAGAGTATTTGTTGGGACGGATCTCGGGTAGCGCAACCCGCCATACAGAGGGACGTGGCAAGGAGAACCAAGCGTGTATGTAGTTTTGACATGAGCGTTTTGGTTGCCTACTGGACAATTCTTGGTGTAATGTCGCGAATTCGCTGTTCGCGATTCAGTGCTCGTTAGGTTGAAGGGCGTATCATAGTTTGATCTGGGTTGATGACCAGTACGTTCCTCGCCGTATTGGCTGGGCGTAGACGTGGGCGGAGCCGAATGCTGCGCAGGCCTGAAGAACAGGACGCGCATTCGGCGATCTGGAGCACTTTCGTCGAACAAGCCCGTTCGCCCAAGGAGTTGAGTGTATGGGGCAGATTGTCGAAGTTCTTCTGTTTACAGATGGTGCCTGCAGTGGCAATCCTGGACCGGGCGGGTGGGCCTTCATTCTGCGCCATCCGGGGAGTGGGCGAGAGATTCGCAAGGCCGATGGAGAAACAGATACCACGAACAATCGTATGGAGCTAAGGGCAGTGATCGAGGGGCTCAGGGCCCTCAAACGACCAACTAGCGTTCGAGTCGTGACAGACAGTCAGTACGTAGTAAAAGGGATGGACGAGTGGATTGACGGCTGGATACGGAATGGTTGGCGTCGAGGCTCCAAGCCCAACGCCCCTCCAGTGAAGAACGTGGATCTGTGGAAGGACCTGGTGGCACTTTGTGATGAACACGCCGTTGAATTCGTGCACGTACGGGGGCACGTTGGCCATCCTGAGAATGAAGAATGCGATAGGATGGCTGTTGAGGCATCGCGGCGTGCGAAGATGGGGTAGTTTGTGCCAATCTTGTGTTCTGTGGTTATGATTGGCGTCTCTGCCCCGGGGGGAGACGGAGGCAGTTGGAGGATTCGTGACAAGTGGCTGGCTACGATCCAAACCTGAAGCCGCGACTGCGTTTTGTGGAAGCGCATCCTGTCGACATGGATGGGACGATGGGGTTCACAATAACCGATCCAACCGGGCTGGCGAGTTCAAGTATTACTGTCAGTGAGGCCGCACTGTTTCTCCTGTCGAAGTTCGACGGTGAAACAACGCTGGAGGAGGCTCGTCAGGCTTTTGTCGAGCGGTTTAATCAGCCGGTAAGCCGTGAGACTCTTGCTGCCATGGTGACCGGGTTGAGCGATACGATGTTGCTTGTCGGTGACGCCTTTGATCGTTACTACGAGTCTCTGGTCCGCGCATATGAGCAGGCTCCAACCCGAAAAATGATGACGGCTGCTGACCTGGGCTTGGACGAGGATCCTCATGAGTTGATTAGTGATCTTCTGGATTCCGCTCCGCCTTCGGAACCATTGCATGGCCGAATTGGAGGGATACTAGCTCCTCATCTGGACTATGCGCGTGGCCGCGTTTGCTATGGGACTGCGTACTTACCGTTGATCAACTGGCCGACTCCTGGCAGGGTTGTGATATTGGGTACGAATCACTACGGCCGTAGCAGTTCGGTTGTCGCTACCTGCAAACCATTCGAGACGCCTCTTGGGATAACCAGATGTGACTGTGAGTTTGTCGAAAGGTTGGAGGCTAGGTGTGGCGGATTGCGAGGTTTTGAATATGACCACGCCAGGGAGCATTCTGTTGAGCTGCAAGTGATGATTTGCCAGCACATTTGGGGCGCCGATAGTTTCGAGATTGTGCCCATCCTTTGCCCGGATCCGTGTGGCCTCAGCGGCTTTGATCCGTACGATGGCAACGGCGTGAATCTGAAGCTATTCGCTGAGTTTCTTGGAGAATGCATAGCCGATGATTATCGAGATACGTTGGTAATTGCTGCAGCAGATCTCTCGCACATCGGCGCGCATTTCGGAGATGAGCGTGACCTGGACGAAGAGTTTCTTTCTGAGGTCGAGGCGCGGGATCGTGCGGCTCTTGCTCTTCTTGCTGCAAGCCAGCCGGATTCGTTTGTTGAAGCAGTCGCTGCTCAGGAAAACCCAACTCGCATCTGCAGTGCAGGCTGTATATATGTGGCTATGACTGCTCTTGCAGGATCGACTGTGCGACTGCTTCGCTACGATCAGGCGGTTGACAGCGAAGGGCAGGCGGGCGTCACTTGCGCTGCAGCCGTATTCCTGTTTGAGTGAATTGCTGCGTCGCAGGCTAGTGATTTACCTCTGTTCCTGTATCGAATACGATGGATTGATTGTGACAGCTTCCTCTTTGCATTTGAAAATACTGCGGGGTCGAGGCGGTATTCTCCTGTGTGCGGCGAGAACGGTTCTCTTGTTTGCATCTTGGTGCTACTGCGCCGTAATCGCTGTGCGCAATCGTTGGTATGACGTTAGGCATAACCAAAGGAGGTATCCTGGTGTGCCAGTGATTAGTGTGGGTAATATCACTGCTGGGGGAACTGGTAAGACTCCGATCGTAATTGCGTTGGCGCAGACTCTGAGTAGCAGAGGTATGAAGGTTGCTGTTGTTTCCCGTGGTTATGGGGGAACATCAGTAAAACCGTCAGATGAGTTGCGCATGATCGGACGTGCAGTACCTGGAGTTGTGTGTATTGCCAATAGCAATAGGATTGCCGGTGTACAGGATGCGGTGGAGAGGCACGGCGTCGACGTTGTTCTTCTTGATGATGCCTTCCAACACCGGCGCGTTAAACGCGATCTGGATGTTGTCCTCGTGGATGCAACCTGCCCGTTCGGCTTTGAGTATCTTCTGCCGCGTGGAACTCTCAGAGAACCAGTACGAAACTTAAATCGCGCTGATTTGATAGTTGTTACTCGGGCTAATCAGTGTGAGGAAGATGCTCTGGCTGACATTCTCCATCGAATCGGCCGAGTTGCGCCAAACGTGCCGGTTGCGGAGTGTGTGCACAAGCCGACAAAGCTGTGGAAACTGAACAATGAATCTTCTCTTGATCCGGCGAACTGCACTCCTGCCTGTCTGATCGCTGGTTTAGGAAACCCAACCGCGTTTGAGCGGACAGTCAGGGAGTTGGGCATTGAAGTGTGCGGGCGGATGTTTTTCGCTGATCACCATGATTACACCGAGCGCGACGTGGCCCGCATCTGTCGTGAGGCCGGAGAGGCTGCATGCATTGTTACAACTGACAAGGACGCCGTAAAGCTGGGACACTTGGCCACGAACTGGCCAGTGCCAGTGGCAGTGCTAGAGGTGCGGATCGATTTTCGTGGCGATGGCGATAAAATACTGACCGAGGCACTGGATGAGTTGCTGAATTGAAGGTGTGAGATCACATGGTTGACAGGAAGTATGCGCCCATAGACTTGAGTGGTATCAGGACCTACTCGGTGTCACAGAGGGAGCACAAGGTTCATTTGAGTAAAGCCGCCAAGTTGCCTTCAAAGGGAGCTTCTGCCGCAGAACTGTTCGAATCGCTTCCTGGTTTCCTGGGGGCACAGGAGTTGCGTGCGCTTGTCGACGCGGTCTTGGCTGCGGTGAACGGTGAACGCCCGGTGGCGTTGGCGATGGGAGCACATGTTGTCAAAGTCGGTTGCTCGCCGATTATCATTGATCTGCTGGAGCGTGAAGTCATAACATCACTCTCTTTCAATGGTGCAACTGCCATTCACGACGTGGAGTTGGCGTTGCTGGGTGCTACTAGCGAGGAGGTCGGCGAGACGATTCGGGATGGCTCTTTTGGAATGGTGCGAGAGACCATGGCCTTCTTCTCCAACGTCTGTGCACTTGCTGACAAGGAGAGCATGGGGCTCGGAGAAAGTATTGGACGACTGCTGTGGAATGAGGATGTCCCCTATCGCGAAAACAGTCTGTTGGCGGCAGCGAGTAGGTTGAATATTCCCGTAACTGTACATGTGGCGCTTGGTACCGATACGATCCACATGTGCCCGGATGTGGACGGAACGAGATTGGGCGAAGCCTCAATGCGTGACTTTCGACTGGCGTGCAGCATTGTGGCAGATTTAGGGGCGTCATTGCCCGGTGGGCCGGGAGGCGTGTGGCTTAATGTTGGTTCGGCAGTAGTTCTTCCTGAAGTATTCCTCAAGGCGGTTTCAGTTGCCCGCAATCTCGGAGCAAACCTCGACGAGATGGTGACAGGAAACCTTGATATGCAGCGGCACTATCGACCGAGAGCCAATGTTGTGTCGCGCCCCGTACGTGCGGGGATGGGGCACGAGGTGGTCGGCCATCACGAGATTCTGCTCCCGTTATTCAGGCAGGCTGTGATCGACCGGTTGTAAGACAGTAGCATTGCCCAAGGAGAGTGCCATGAGCAGACGAGCAGTGTTCCTGGATAGAGACAAGACGATCATCGCTGATCCTGGTTATATCAATGATCCGGATCAGGTTGAGCTGTTGCCTGGAGCTGCCGAAGGTATTCGCAAGCTGAATGATGCCGGCTACCTTGTTATCGTGGCAAGCAACCAATCTGCCGTCGCGCGGGGGATTGTAACCGAAGAGCGGTTGTCAGAGATTCATGATAGGCTGCGAGAATCGCTTGGTGAACAGGGAGCGAGGTTGGATGCTATCTACTACTGCCCGTATCTGAATGGCCCTCAGGCGACTGTGGAGCAGTATCGGCGAGCAAGCGATTTGAGAAAACCAAGACCAGGGATGTTGCTGCTGGCTTCACGGGACTTGGATATATCACTGTCGGAATCGTGGATGGTGGGCGATTCGTCGCGTGATGTAGTAGCCGGACGCGATGCCGGTTGTCGCACGATATATATACGCGATTCAAACACTGGGCAAAACGCTGAGGCAGATGACGAGGCTGCTGACTGCGATCCCGACTACATAGTTGATTCTCTCAACAGTGCGGCCGACTGCATATTGGAGAATAAGGATCTTCCTCCGCTGCAGAGGAGGGCTCATTCTGTGGATGCCGTTAGTGCGGATGGATCTTGTGCTGCAGGCGAGCCAAGTGTGACTGCCTTGATATCAGAGATTCGTGATATTCTTCAAAGGCATGAGAGGGGCGGGCGGCAGGAAGACTTCTCCATGGCTAGACTCTGTGGAACGCTTACGCAGATGCTGGCTCTTGTAGCCGGTTGTTGGGGCGTAGTGTCGTTGCTGGAAGAATCTGACCAGGCTTTACCAAGGATTGCTCTGGCCTTGTTTCTTCAAGTCTTATCACTGACGGCGTTCGTTGGTAATGGCCGGCATTAATCAATTGCTCGATACTTCTTGCTTGGTGGTGATTCGCGGTGCAATGGGTTTAACCGCGTTGGATTAGAATTCTGTTGCTTGGATCTGGCGGTGAGACATAAGAACGAGGACGTCAACAGAATCTTGGTCGTAATGCCCACTTGGGTTGGCGATGTTGTGATGGCCACACCGGCGCTCGGCATGCTGCGAAGGCGCTTCACACATGCGGAAATCACTTTGCTGATTAGGCCCAATACTCACGACGTTATCGTGCCCGGGCCGTGGATGGACTCTGTGATTGAGTGGAACCCGGCTCATGGTATCAGCCAACTGAAAGATACGATGCTGGTTGCTGCACGCCTTCGCCGTCAGAGATTCGATTGGGCCATACTGCTGTCCAACGCCTTTAGGATGGCCCTTGTTGTGTGGCTTGCCGGTATACCAAGAAGAACCGGCTATAGGCGTGACGGCCGGACGTTGTTGCTTACTGATCGCCTGCTTCCACAGAAAGAAGGCGGATCCTTCAAGTTGATGAGCACTGTGCATTATTACAACGATCTGATGCTGCATGCCGGGTGCGAAGGAGCGTCAGAGACGATGGAACTACATACTTCCACAGAAGCCGAAGATTCGGTCAGCCGGAGATTAAGGAATTGGGGAATCCAGAATAGCAAACCGTTGATCGTTGTCAATCCTGGGGCCTCTTTTGGTATCTCCAAACTTTGGATGCCAGAACGCTATGCAGCGGTTGCGGACCTGCTTGTTGAGAATCGAGACGCAACCGTCGTGATCACTTGTGGCCCCGGTGAGGAGGATCTTGCCTGGAAAATCCACAAACAGATGCGGCATGCCTCATTCGTTGTTGACCGACCTCGCGGTAGCTTGGCCGAACTTAAGGCGATTATTCGCCGTTGCGACTTGCTACTGAACAACGACACCGGTCCGCGCCATATCGCCAAGGCCTTCGGGCGGCCAGTCGTTACTGTCTTTGGCTCTACACACACCGGTTGGACTCACACTGATTATCCGCTGGAGAGAGAGGTTAAGGTTCCAGTGGACTGTGGTCCCTGCCAACAGAAAAGATGTCCAGAGAGCCATCACAAGTGTATGACGGGCGTCACTGTGGAGATGGTCTATCAGTCGGCAATCGAGCTGCTTGATTCATGGTATGGGGAAGAACGGGGCGACGACTCTTAGGTGAAAGCCGTTGGCTATCGAGATCGCAGGTATGCGTGAGCATCATACGAACATGTGGCTGGACGCTGACTTCGAGCGTCGACTTGCGTCGCGAGGAATCAGCACGTTTGGCGACCTGCTTACCCGGGATCCCGATCTTGATCTGAACAAAGAGGGATTACCATCATGGCGTCAGAGAGTGATGTTTGTCCTCGATGACGGAGAGGCTGGAACAAAGCGGATATACGTCAAGAGGTTTCACCGACCACCCCTTGCGAGTCAGTGGCGGAGAATCACCTCCGGAAACTTGATGCGGAGCACTGCGGGAATCGAAAAACGCTGGATAGACGAGTTGGATGCGGCAGGGATTAGTGTGCCGCAGGTTGTCGCCTTCGGAGAGAATCGGCAAGGCTGTTGGGAGAAAGCCAGTGCATTGGCGCTGCTAGAAGTGCCCGGTAAGTCACTGGAGCGTTGGGTGCTTGATCATCCCGGAAGGGCGCCGAGGCGGATGATTGAGGCGCTGGGTGAATTCACCAGGCGTTTTCATGATGGTGGATACATACATAGAGACTTCTACCTCTGTCACATATTCTTCGTGCATCGTGGAACCGATTTGAAGTGTGTCACTGAGTCTGACTTCGTTTTAATCGACTTGCAGCGAATAATGAAAGACCCCTGGCGACGCACGCGATGGATTGTTCGGGAACTTGCTCAGCTGAACTACTCGACTCCCGAGACAACGGCGGGACTGAAAGAGAGGCTCCGGTTTCTAAAGAGCTACTTGGGATGTGCAAGGTTCGACAGGGCTGCGATCAGAAAGCTGATATCGCAAATCAATCGCAAGACTAGGCGCATTGCCGCTCATGATCGTCGGAGAAGGTTGCAGTCTTCTTCCGCACGGGGAGGCGCGCTGTGAGAGTTGCCTTGATAGTGGAGTGGCTTGATAGCCGGCGCGGCGGCGCGGAAACTTCTACCGGGCAGTTCATTGCACACTTATGCGAGTTGGGAGCCGAGATAGAGGTTTTCACTCGTAGTGAGGATTGTGAAATCCCGGGAGTCACCGTACGCACACTGTCAGTCGCGGGTCTCTTCAAGCCGCTTGGGACACCCCTCTTCTGCCAAAAGGCGGATCGCGCTGTTGCCAATGGCCGATTCTCAGTGATTCACTCACTTGTTCCATCAATGGTTGCTGACATCTACCAACCCAGGGGCGGCAGCTATGCTGAAACAATGAGACGCAACGTGGCTCTGAGGCGCGGCGCCTTGAGTCGTTGGACGAAAGCGCTAGCTCAAAAGGCAAGCATTAAGCAGCAGATGATGCTGATGTTGGAGAGCAAATGCATACATCGCGAGGGCGGGCCGGCTATTCTCGCTCTTTCAGATTATGTGCGAAGACAATTCCGGGAACATTACCAGGTAGAGGACAGTCGCATTCGAGTGGTATTCAACGGCGTTGATCCTGATGACAGCGATGAGCAGACTAGACGCGATCATCGCAGTGATGTGCGCAGGCGACACGCGATCGCCGAGAACGAGTATGTTGTACTCATGGTTGCTCACAATCTGCGACTGAAGGGTCTGGGCCCTTGGATTGATGCCCTGGCACTGCTTGAACGTGACGGAGGGTGCCAAGTACGGGCCGTCGTCGCTGGAAAGGGTGATGTGCGACCATGGCGCCGGCTGGCTGAGCAGCGAGGTGTTCCGATTTCATTCGTCGGGCCGGTTGCCGCGATTCGTGATTACTATCACGCGTGCGACGTCCTCGTTCATCCGACATACTACGATCCGTGCAGCCGCGTAGTGTTGGAGTCGATTGCCTCAGGCCTGCCGTGTATAACAACAAGGTTTGACGGTGCAGCCGAAGCGGTCAGAGACGGCGATTCTGGTTACGTGTTGAACTCTCCCGAGGAAGTGGAGGAGTTGGCTGCTCGCGTAAGAACTCTGTCCGATGCCGATATCCGAGGGCAGATGGTGCAGACGATTAAGAACAGGGAGTTTTCGCATACGATGCGGAAACACGCGGACGCAGTTTTCGACGTTTATAGGACATTGTGTGCCAGGTGAGGTTGATGATGACGGTGGGTTCTTTCCTATTGATCTCCTGTCTGGGGTGTTACCTGATCGGCGGGATTCCCTTTGGATTGCTCGTTGGCTTAGCTCAAGGAGTGGACATACGCCGCCAGGGGAGCGGTAACATAGGAGCTACGAATGTTGGTCGCGTCCTGGGACGCAAATGGGGCGTGCTTGTCTTTGTACTCGACGCCTGCAAGGGCCTTATTCCGATTGTCGCATTGGGATACGTATTGCGGTGGGTGTCATCAGCACTGGGGCTCACCGCAACTGGGGCCAATCTCCTGTGGCTGGCTGGTGGCATGTGCTGTGTTCTGGGACACAACTTCCCTCCCTATCTCCGCTTCAGGGGAGGGAAAGGCGTGGCTACTTCCCTCGGTGTAGTCCTTGGCGTGTTTCCGTATCTTACCTTCGCTGGATTGATGGCCTTCGTCATTTGGACCGCGGTGACGCTGACGACCCGCTATGTGTCCTTGGGTTCGGTCGTCGCTGCGGCTTCTCTGCCTGTCCTTGTTGCTGGCTGTACATTGTGGCAGGGCTACTCTGTCTTCATTGAGAGTTGGCCTCTGGTGGCCTTTTCAGTGCTAGCTGCCACATTGGTTGTTTATCGGCATCGTGAGAATCTGTCCCGGTTGAGGCTGGGCAATGAGAGCCGCCTGGGCAGTAATCGCAGTCATTGACTGGGCCGTTTACGCGATTGGGGAGAACGCTGTATTTGGTGGGAAGTCCGTCCTTGCAGCGCCGGCCGACACGCGGTTACAGTATTGGGGACGCTATTACGGCATTGTAAGTCCTAGCGTAGCATCAAACACGCGGTGTCTACCGGAAAAAACAGGCGTTTAGCCGCTACACTTGGATAGAGCTTGCTCTGGCCTCGCAGTTTGTTGTTTTCGATGGCTTTGTGGATGAAACAGAAGCTATAATCATACGGCTGCAAAAGATACTCGATCATGGTGGGCGAGAGATAGACTGAAATGGCTGACTTCGAACCAACCTCAACAAGAATCGGTGGCCAACAAAGGGCATTGGTCTTGTGCCGCGCCTCTAGTGACCTAACGGCGATGCTCAAGCGGCTGGGAGATGACGTAGCGATTCGGTGGGTGGAGAGCGTCGAAGAGGCAGCCCAAATCATCCGCAGCGAGCATATCGACTTGATTGTAAGCGACCCAGCGCACTTTCCCACAGCTGAGCATCTGTTCACTTCGCAAAGTGCCGAATCCATTCTGGAGCATGCGTCGCAGGGTGTATGCATTGTGGAGCAGCAGGGCGGTTTCGTTTGGGCAAACCCGAAGATGCTTGATTTCCCGAAGGAGCTTCGCGACCGCGTTAGCGCCTTGTGTGTGGAGGCGTTTGGTTGGGCGACCGGCGGAGATGTCGACCGGCCTTCATTGAGAAGGGGACGTAGGTTCAGTTTCAGCGTGGCGGATCACAACTACGATCTGAGTGTCACTCCGGTGATGGATCTCAATAACAAAGTCACTCAAGTGGCAGCGGTTGTCTTGGACGCAACCAGGCAACGGAGGTTGCAGGAGAAGATCGACGCAATTGACAAGGCTGCCGAGGAGTTGGTCAGTCTCGATGCTGAACATATCGACAAGCTGGATACGCAGCAGAGACTGGATCTGTTGGAGCAGAAGGTCATTCGTTACACACGCGAATTGATGCACTTCGACAACTTCACCGTTCATCTGCTTGATGAGAAGACCAATCGGCTTGAATTGGTTCTGTCTGCGGGCATGCCTCAGCAGGTAGAAGAAATACCTATTTACGCTAGTCTGCAGGGCAATGGAATATGCGGGTATGTGGCGGCTTATGGCCGAAGCTACATTTGTCCGGATGTGACCAAGGACGATCGGTATATTCGTGGAATCGACAACGCGTGCTCTTCGCTTACTGTTCCTCTTCGGTTGCATGATAAAGTGATCGGCGTCTTCAATGTCGAGAGCAAGGAGTTGGCGGCGTTTAACGAGGATGATCGCCAGTTCGCCGGGATATTCGCACGGCACATCGCAATGGCTTTGCATATTCTCAATCTGCTGGTCACAGAGCGGCACAAAACTACGGGCCAACTTGCCAGTGATCTGGCATCAGACATTACCGGGCCGCTCAATGACATTCTTACAGATATTGGCTCCTTGATAGAGGACTACCTCGGTCATGATGAGCTGCGGCACCGTCTGAATCAGATTTGTGACAACGCTGTTAGCATGCGCGATGCGGTGCGGCAGGTGACTAGTCCGCAGCGAGGGCTTATAGACCGCCGACGATCGTCTAATGCGGCCGTTCGCCACGATCCTGTACTGAAAGGACGTCGGATACTTGTGGTCGACGATGAGGAGGTCATTCGTGACACCGTGTGCGATGTCCTGCGTAGTTACGGCTGTGACATTCACTCTGCCGGCGACGGCGACGAGGGCATAGAGCTTATAGGGCAGATTCACTTCGATCTTGTTCTCAGCGACATTAAGATGCCGACCAGCAATGGCTATGAGGTTTTTGCCGCAGCAAAGGATCGTGACAGGAATTGTCCGGTCATTCTCATGACCGGTTTCGGTTATGACCCCAATCACTCCATCGTGCGGGCTCGACGTGAGGGGCTGGCCGCGGTGCTGTTCAAGCCATTCAAGGTCGAGCAACTCCTGGGCGAGATCAGGACGGCCATTCGTTCTGCCAGCGGACAGTAGTGAGCATGTTGCATTTCTCTTTCGAATGACCTCGTCTCACGCTGGCACCAAGCCAGTAACATATGGCGTTGTAAGTCCAAACGCAGTGTCAAACACCAAGAATCTACGGGCGAAAACGGAGGTCCAGACGCTACACTTGGACAGAGCTTGCTCCAGTTGGGACATAGGATGGGAAGGCTTTGAATTCTGAGAAACATTTGCGATCAGGAAAGCACACGCGAAAAAACTCGTGCCATGAATCGATTGGGCTGATCGCAAGAACGATTCATTGGGGAGTTCCGCCTGTAATCCTCATTGTAATGTTCGCTGCGGTAGGTCTTCTGAAATCGAGGCCGAGCGGTGCGCCCGATGCAAACATTCAGCGAGTGGTGCTAGTTAGCATTGATACATGCCGGGCGGACAGGCTTGGGTGTTATGGTAATAGCCAAGGTTTGACGCCGAACATTGATGCACTGGCGGCTGAGTCAGTGCTGTTTGAAAACGTCGTTTCACCAGCCCCAATGACTCTGCCATCGCACTGTTCGATGATGACAGGGCTTGACCCAATGACACATGGCGTGCACGACAACTTTGCCTACAGGCTTAGTCCATCGGTGAATACGTTGGCGGAACTGATGCGCGGATGTGGAATGGCCACAGGGGCCGTAGTGAGCAGCTTCGTATTGAACTCGAAATACGGTATGGATCAGGGTTTCGGTGTTTACGACGATGATCTTCCCCAAAAGAGGACCGTCTTCGGTGATCTGAGTGAAAGGCGAGGAGATGAGGCCACGCAGTTGGCTATCAACTGGCTGAAAACGCACAGGGAAGAGCCTGCCTTTCTGTTTTTACATTACTACGATCCCCATGCTCCGTATGAGGCGCCTGATCCGTTTGCCTCACAATGGCGGGAGGATCCCTACTCAGGCGAAATAGCCTATGTCGACTCATGTATTGGACGTTTGGTTGACTGGCTTCGAGAATCCGGACTCTATGACACGACCTTGATCGTACTTACGGGAGATCATGGAGAGATGTTGGGTGAGCACGGAGAGCGAACGCATTCGTACTTCGTCTACGAGTCGGCCATTCGAGTTCCGCTGGTAGTGAAAACACCAGGTATCAATAGCGCACGGCGAGTCACTGAAATCGTCGGCTTGGTCGATCTGCTGCCGACATTGTGCGGGTTGGTCGGTGTGGACTGTCCTTCTGTAGATGGCCGTGATTTGCAGGGCATCGTGCTTGCAGACGCGGACGCTGATAATGAGGACGGTGAGTTATACTGCGAAAGTATTACGCCGGTAAGCTATAATGCTAATCCCCTGAGAGCACTAGTTTCACAACGATGGAAGTACATTCATGCCAATAGGCCGGAGCTTTATGATTGGAGAGCCGACCCTGGGGAAGAGCACAATCTTGTTGACATCGAGCCGGAAGTTGCGGCAGACATGAGCAGCCGATTGAGGCAGAGAGTGGAATCTGCAGCGTCATCCAGGAATGGTGCCGAAACTATGTCAGTTGACGGCGAGTCGCGGAGGAATCTCGAAGCGTTGGGATACGTGGGGGCGACAATATCCGAGGGCACGAATTACTTCGACGAGAGGATGTGTGATCCCAAGGATCGTATTGCTTTTCACGAGAATGTGAAGCATCTAGCGGTATTGGTGGCGCGAGGGCAGATCGAAGCCGCAGAGGAAACATGTCGATCTCTACTGGCTGATTGGCCGGAGTATCAACGTGGATACGTGATAATGGCGCGCATCGCGCTTGAGCGTTCGGACTACGCGGCTGCCGAAAAGCATGTGCGGGCGGCTCTGGCATTGGACTCATTGGACGTCGAAGCGCTGGAGATGGAGGCGAAGCTCTCATGGTTGCGGGGGCAACCGGCAGAAGCGGTCTCGCAATACGAGCGGCTGATTGACCGAGATGGCGGATCAACGGACGTGCACAACGGATTGGGAATTGCGCTGGCGTCACAGGGCAAGACCCAAGAGGGAATCAAGCACTTCCGAGAGGCCCTGAAGCTCGATCCGCGTTCACCGGAGACGAATCATAATCTGGCTTCTGCTTTGCTCAACGAGGGAAAGGTGCAGGAGGCAATAGGCCACTTTCGACTGGTGCTGGCGATCGATCCGAGAATGGCTGAGGCGCACAACGGACTGGGGATGGCTTTACAGGCGCATGGAGAGCTGCAGGAAGCGGCAGATTGCTTTCGACGTGTGATCGAATTGGCACCTGAGCGCGCTGACGTTCACTGCAATCTGGGCTCAGTGATGGCTAGGCAGCACCGGTTTGAGGATGCGGTCAAGCAGTACCGAGCTGCATTAAGTCTCGATCCTGATTATGCCAAGGCGCACAACAACCTTGCGCTAGCGTTGATAGTGATGGGGCGAAGCAGCGAGGCCGTGGAGCATTATAGGGAGGCTGTGCGTATTCGCCCTGACTGGTTGGATGCGCTGAATGGGGCTGCGTGGATTATGGCAACACACGCTGAGAGTAGTGTTCGTTCGCCAAGTGAGGCTGTGGTATATGCGGAGCGCGCGGCAGAGTTGAGTGGGCGGTCGAACGCTTCTGTCTTGGACACTCTTGCGGCAGCATATGCATCAGCTGGGCGCTTTGCTGATGCCGTGGCTGCCGGCGAGCAAGCATTGGCTTTGGCGAAGGTCGCAGCCGATGTAGGGCAAGCGGGTGAGATCCGCGAACGGTTGCAGCTATACCGGCAGGGCAGAGCTTACTATGATGTGAAATACCAATAACTGCCTCTCTGGGAAGGCTATGCAGGATCAACCACTCTTATGGTGTTTTCACTATTCGTCTTTAGTTCGCAGTATGGTATCACTATCCGAGGAATACCGGAGTACTCGTCCTCGGACGCCCCTTTGCTGACTCCATTGACAAAGAAGGTCCTCTTGTTGACGTTGTCGCGATCAAGGTCGATTTTCACCTTCCGACCGTGAGCCATCGTGGACAGCGTGGCACTGCCAAAGGGCGACCAGGTGGCAGGAGCGATGCCCAAAGAGTCGATTTGTGGGCGGAAACCGAATACGTGCCAGATTAGCGTCTTGAGCAAGACATTTGAGCATCCGGTTTGCCAGTCATTCATATTCTGCCCTGTAAGACGCAGATCGGAGTTGTGGACGTAGGAGTTTGGCAGCACAAAGGGCGAGTGGCTTAATCCCTTCTGATGGGGACTGAAAGGTAGTATCTTGTGTATCTGTTCCCACGCCCTTTTAGGCTCGTTCATCAGGAAGAGAGCCATTATGGCGAACATTGTTGCGTGCACGTATGTCGCTCCGTTCTCGGCAGTGCCGATGGGCAGTTTTGGGATACGTCCAACTCCTGTTGCGTCTGGCCGAAAACCCGGCTCGAAGGTTTTCATCCCGAAGGGCGAGTCGAGCCGTTGCATTGCCTTGAGGATGTCGTGACGCAAGCTCCGATCATGTGCGAGCATGCCGGAAATCACCCAGAAGGCGTTGGACGTTAGTCCGTCTCTGGCCAGATTGTCACTGTCACAGAAGCTGCCTACGTAGTAGGAACCTTGGTCGCCCCAGCCGTGAACGATGCGTCGCTCTCCATTTCGGCTTACGATGGCGTGAGCAAGTAGCCCTTCGCGAAGCTCGTGTCGAAGCTTACTGTATTTCTCGATGTACTTCTTACTCTGACTGCTGGTGTTGCGAGTTAGTAGCTCGGCCATTTCCTCACAGTTTCGGTACAATTGCAGGCTGGCCATTATACTGACACCTGTGCCGAAATCCTGTCCGGGCATCGCCGTCGTTCCTAGTCCATCGAGAGCGTCATTCCAATCCCCGTATAGAGCATATACCAATCGTGTTCTCGTGTCCCTGTTCCGTTCCAGGTAATCCATAATGCGGATGAGGTGCTCCAAGACAGAGTCTCTCTCGTTCGAGCGAGTGAGCATGCTGCTATTCTCTGCGTCGATGCAGCAGTAGCCAACCTGTTCATTGAGAAAATCGAAATCGCCGGTTGTAGCGCAGTAGGTGTGGATTGCTGATATTACCCAGGCGCCCTGGTCAATGAACTCTCGCAGATCCGCCGGTCCGGTACTGCCATTCTCAGGAACAAGATACTGTCTCGGACAACGACCATCGGCGAGCACGAAACTCAGGGCTTCGCGCAGTCTCGTTTGGGCCGCCTGCGGTTGATCGAAAAGATGTCCCTCTATAGCCTGGAATATGTCTCGAATCCCGATCATCGCCATGGGGGAGGGCTGAATGAATCCTCTTGTTTCAGCACATACGCGAACTTGCGTGCGCAAGTAGGGGAAGAAGTGGTTGATCGTGTCATCGTCGATTCCCTCAAGCGAACTCCCGCGGACGGTGATTTGTAGTCTGTGGTCCGTATCGTGAAGCGCGTTACGGTTCATCTGGAAAGCATCATCGACTAGTGCACCGCTTATTTCTGTCGCAAGTTGTTTGGCGGATAGTGCCTCTGTCGAGGCAAGGGAAATCGCGTAGTCCAGTCTGATTGTTGAACTGGGTAGAAGGCAGAATCTTGCGATGTCTCCGGCTACAGCAATGTCGTTGAAGACCGTCACTGGCACATCTTCACCGAAAGTGCCGCATTCCAGGAAGCTCGCTTGAGCTATTCCCCTACGCGGGCCTCCAGTGTATGCAGATCGTGCGGTGCATGAACTCGCTCGTAGCTTTGCCTCCGCAAGCGTTTGTTGTTGGAACGTAATAGACCTGCGAATCACCATGCGGTTGGTGATCGACTCGAATCGACTAACGTCTTCGTTTGTTGTGACCAGAAAAGGGGGTGGGCAGATGGCTTCGTCTGCCGGCTTGCCATTACCGCCAACCACTTGCACTTTCTTGAACCAGCGGTCTTCACTGGTTTCGAAGAAGCGATGTAGACAAAAGGGATTCACGTACGCCGATGTGAACGTGTCAACCGCTATCGATGACTGGTTTTCCAGTAAAAGGGATAGGAGTATACTTGGATTGTCGACATCCGTTTGGTCGAGGAATACCCGAATGCACGAGAAGAACGCCGCTGCTTCCGTGAAGAAGTAAGTCGCGTCGTGCCCAATCACAGTGTATCGTCGCACGACCCTGTCTTCGCTTTGGGGAAGCAACGGAACGGGCAAGAGGGAGAACGGCACGTAGTCGGCACCAGGCTCTCTAAAACCCGCGAAGAGGGCAATCTGTGGCTCTCGTCCGTCGTTGTTGGGGAGGAATAGGAAGAACCTCCCCTTGTTCGCGTGCATGTGCCCGGATGAGCAAACCCAGAAGTTGAAACCGTTCTGCCCGTAGGGAAAGCGGCTGTCACCTCGCTCGCGTTCCAGGCAAAGTACTCGCCCATCGGGCAGAAAAGCGGAATTGCCGGGGATCGTTTTCGCGTCACCTGTGCGGAGCTGTTCATCGAGCCTCTGCTTCAGCTTGCGGATGCAGGTTACTTCGTCAGAGAATATGTTTGTGTTAGCCAGCGAAACTGCCACTTCCGGTTCCTTGCTAATGTCGTCTCAACGGCCGGCTAGTCGCGTTGCGGCCGACTGGCCACTTACCTGAGCGCGCGACTGTCCGGCAGACCCCTATTCACTTGGCGCCACGCTGCGCCGCGCATCACTTCGGCATCCCCCATGCAAACGCGGCGGGAGTTTACATCCACTGCTCACGATTGACCAAAGGCAGCCATAAGTTTCATGTTAGCAATCGCTTATAAATTGAACAACTACTTTATAAAGTTTTTTACCAAAGTTGTTGACCTAGCGTCATCGACTTAATTAAGATGGTTTTCATGCGAGAAACAATGACAGGCAAGCCACAGCTTAATCGTTTGGTTAACCGGACTCTGATCTTGGATCGCATTCGTCGGTTGGGGCAAGTGTCGCGAGCAGAGCTTGCCGAGTTGACGGAAATTCGTCCACCGACGGTGTCTGCTGTGATCAAGGTCTTGATCGACGAGGGCTTGGTGGAAGAAGTGGGAAGTGGGCAATCGAGAGGTGGCCGAGCGCCACGCATGCTCTCCTTGGTTGGGAAGCGGGCCCGCGCCGTCGGTTTTGAGGTGAGTGAGACCGCCATTCTTGCCGGTGTCTGTGATTTGAAGGGAAAACTTACCGCGCAGAAACGCGTCGACTTCCTTCCGAGCAGTCCCGAGAAGACCGTTGCTAGGCTAAGCGAGCTTGGAGAGGAACTTCTCGGCGGTTTTGGCTTGGCCTGGGATGATATCTACGGAGTGGGAGTGGCCGTTCCCGGACATATGGATGCAACTCGCGGTGCGGTGCGCTGGAGCAAGCCCCTCAACTGGCGCGATGTGCCCTTGAAGCGACTGTGCGAACAGCGTTGGCAGGTGGATACCGACGTCATGAACGATTCGATTGCCGGTAGCCTCGCCGCACATTTCTTTGAAGCCGATCGTGACGTTAGGAACCTTATCTACATCTACGTGCGGTTCAACGTCATTGAGGCGTGCACAGCAGATGATTTGCACGGTGTGCTGGGTATTGGCAGCGGGATCATAATCAACGGGGAACCGTACCACGGGGAATTCGGAGCAGCTGGCGAGATTACCACGCTCGTGGCGCACCCGCTCGTGGATGCCCGCGATGGGCACGGGGATGTTTTCCCCAATATTGACGCTTTTACTGCGGCCCTGGAAGACAAAAAGGGTAGTGCGGAGGCGGCAATGGATCGCGTGGCCAAGGATGTCTCAAGCTTGGTTGTGCATGCGGTGAACTTCTTGGAGCCCGGCATGCTTGTGGTTGGTTCGGATAATCCAATCTTGCGTAATGAATTGCTGGGAAGGCTGCGTAGGACCTTGGAAGAACATCGGCTGCTTCACGAGGCGGGCAAAACCCGGCTCGTAGCATCTGAATTGGGAGAATTTGGAGCGGTGCGAGGAGCGGTTGTTCCAGCTTTGCACCGCGTTTTTCGTATGCCACGATGGTCGTGTGTTGGTTGAACAGGTGTCTCTGCTACAGGGGCAAGGAGGAGCTGTGATAATGTTACGAAAGACAGCAGGTACGTTGGTTGTGCTCTTAGGCATGATGGGCTTTGCATCGCCCGTTCTTGGCGGGCAGCTGGTGACGCCTGGAGACGTGATCTTCGATATGGATACGCATGTCGAGTATTGCGATCCGGATTACTGGAGTTTCTTCGGTTACCCGACTGTCGATTTTGGGTCAAACGGGATCGATTCCGAGGATGGACACGCAGTCTTCACCTCGGGCAACTGGACGATGTGCGATGCTATTTACGGCCCATCAGCATGTCAGTTTCTGGGGTCCAAGCATGGCGGCGGCCGCCTTTGTTGTGGCCAACCATTGTGCGGTGGGTTGGGGTCCGGTGTGCGGGATGCTGATCTGGATTTGAGCGCTGGGACGGGAATAACTGTTCGAGTAAGGCTCATTCTTGATGGAGCGGGCGAGGCGGGCGTACGCATGCAGTTTCAGCTTGTAGATACCAATGGCTTGGCTTCGAGCTTGGATCTTGATACGACGGCCGTTTTGCCTCGCAGCATTCCGACCAAGCCCTATATCAATCGTTGTCCAGTGCTGCTCGATGACGAGGAATGGCACACCTACACCGTATGGTTTGATGGACTTGATTACTCCTTCGACAACTCGGCTATCGCGGGCACTGATGGACTTGATCTGACTGATATAAACGCAGTCAAGATGATGTTCCGTCGTGGTGACACTAGTGCTGGTGTGAACAAGATTGTCTTTGATGAAATAGCATTGATTAATGATATCCCGGTGTTGTGGGCAGACTATGACGAAGACCAGGATGTTGACCTGGATGACTTTGCGCAGTTTCAGCGTTGCTTCGGTTTGGATCCGCTGGTTGAAACAGATTGTGCATTGTTAGATGCCAATTACGACGAGCTGATAGATTTCGACGACTTGGCCAACTTCACCGAATGCTTGTTGGGACCGGGCGTGACCGAAGGTTTCCTTCCGTGGTGCTACTGACCGCTGTGCCGAGCGTGTGCTGTACGAGCAAAGCGCTAGCGGGTTGGGTTTTGGACTGTGGGTTTCTCTCTCTAAGAGGAGGTTAGGATCATGAGGCGTAGTGTATTGGTTGGCATGGCGGTGTTGTCGCTTGCTTTGGCCGGCGCAGCACAGGCCGACGTGCTGTTCGATTTTGAAACAGGCGTACAGGGTTGGTATCGGTTCGGCGGCGGCACTCTTCATTTCGGACCTGCTGCCGGAGAAGGATCAAGCGGCGACGGTATTGTATACGTGACAAACCTCAACGAGAGCCTGTGGGGTGGAGCGGTCAAGTCACCGGATCTGCCGGGCGTGGGGATTGATATGTCACAGTATACGGCATTCAGCGCGGATGTGCAGCTGAGCAATGATGCCCTGGATCCGGTGTATCCCGGGCCCGGGCCGAATGTCGAGTTGATGCTGAATCTGCCGGGCTACTTGGAGTGGACGGCAAGTTACAGTCTGCCGGTTGACGGCCAGTACTACACTTTGTCGTCGACCTATGCGGACTTGGTGCCCTCGAACGCGGCCACCGCACCCATTACTCTTGCTCAACTGCAGGATCCCAGCTTGGAAATTCGCGTATTGCTGCGAAATACCCAACGCGACGCGGGAGCCCCGTCAGGCAAGATCCGCCTCCGTGTGGATAATGTGCAGGCTGTGCCTGAGCCCGTTGCCGGACTTCTGTTGGCGGTTGGTGGTTTTGCATTGCTTAGGCGAGGGCGGAGCCGCTGACTGACATGATTTGACGAGCCCTCACTCGCGTCACGCAGGTCGAGTGGCGCGAGTGGGCTCGCACAAGTATTCTTGCGAATGACGTTCGTGTACTCCCACGCTGTTGGGAGTGTTGATGGCGACGATGGCGATGTCCTGCATAAATCGAGCCGATTGAAGAGGTTAACGCTAGATGCGACTTGCTTGGACAATAGTTTGTTTAGCTGGAATGCTTACGGTTATGTCCGCCGGTGCGTTGGGCCAGACGGTGATCGACGTTGCAGGCTTCGATTCGTCCGCATTCACTGCACAGGGAGGTCTTTTCACCTGTATAGGAGGAAAGCCGGATCGTCTTCGCGATCGGCTTACAACAAAGGGCAATCCAGCAGGCGGTGCTTGGCTGTTGGAGTTGACTGCTGATGCTCCCGGTACAGGAGTTGGGTGTGTCATACCTCTTATCCCGCATCGAGAGAAGGGGAACACGCTGAAGTTGAATGACGTGTCAACGCTGTATGTCAGAGCACTTGGGCAGTTGGGCGACCGCACCATCAAAATCGAGCTGCTGCCGCATTTGGCAGAGAAGCATTCCGGAATCTTATTAGGATCGATTGACGCTGATGGTTTGGATGCGGATTCCTGGCGGGTCATTGGTTTACCGTTGGCTGCTTCCCATGGGAAGGAGCTGGCTTTCGAGGGCATCAGGATTACTGCGGAGGGAGAGGGGACATCTCAGTTTGCGTTAAACGCCATCTGGTTTGGGAATACGGAGGATAGTGAGAGAAGCATGGCGCCCACTGCGGTCAGGAAGCCGCTGAGAAAAGCCATGTGGGTGTGGAAGAGCAAGGAGATTCTTGCCAGTGCAACATGGCCGGGGCAGTTGTTGTCGTTCTGCAAGACGCAGGGGATTACGGACATCTTCTGGCAAGTGCCTAATCGCAAATCGGAGGGAGGCGAACGCGGGTTCTGGTATGTCAACGAGCAGCGAGCGTTCAATGCACAGGCCCACAAGGCCGGTATCTCAATGCACGCTCTCGACGGCGATCCGGAGTTTGTGTGGAAGAAGAACCACCACCGAGTCTTCGAGCTTGTGGATGCTCTGGGCCGTTTCAACCACGAATGCAAGGCGGAAGAACGCTATGTCGCCGTGCATATGGACAACGAACCGTACGTACTCAAGGAGTGGAAGGCCAGCCCTGAGTCTCAGCAGGAGATCATCCGAGATTATCTGAGTTTAAACCGCGAACTGCGCCGGCGCGTGAACGCTGCCGGTATGGAGTATGGGGTGGATATTCCCTTCTGGTGGGATTCCACTAACGATGAAGGCGAGCGAGTCTACTACTTGCAGACGGAGTCGGGTAGGGAACCCCTGTTGGAAGCGATTTTCGAACTGGTGCAGAACGCGGGTATTATGTCGTACAGAGTGCGAGCAACAGGCGGCAATGGAGTTCTCGACTGCTGCCTGACAGAGTTCGATCTGGGCGCACGTATGGGAGTGGATGTTCTTGCCTCGGTGGAGACGGCCGTCGGGCCGAGAGTGGAGACGGGAATAACGTTCGGTGTGTATTCGTGTGAATACCTGTTGTCACAGTTAGAGACATTAGAACGCCTACTCGCTCTCCAAAAGGGTTGTGCGGGCTTGGCGATACATGATTACTATTCGTTTGCAGGTATGTTGGAGAAAACGCGATGAGCCGCAATAGGAATCATCTGAAACGAATCGTCGATCCTGGGAAAAGGCGATACGGCTTTACTCTGGTCGAACTGCTAGTGGTTGTGAGTATCATCGCGCTGTTGCTCGCTATTCTACTACCCAGCTTGAAAAACGCTCGTGAGCAAGCAAAGAGCGTGCAATGCAAGTCAAACCTGCGAGGTATTGGGCAAGCCTTCACCATGTACGCCGAGAAATACGACGGCGTGTGGCCATCGCCCGTCGATCATCTGAACTCGCAGAACCGCTGGCCCGTTCCCTTCCACAAGGGCGGAATCATTACGGCCAAGTACGCAACGTTCGACAGTGCGGGCAAGCAGATCACCTCCGCAGACAAGTCCATTTTCCTCTGTCCTTCAGAGAGGGCGCCGCGAATCGTCCCGTGGGATGGCGGGGGAACTGAGCACCCGACTGACCGTGTCGAACTCGGAGGAAGTTATGCTATGACGGAGGAGGTGCACCGCACGGCTGACGGCCGGTTGGTGCGCGGCAGCACGAGTGAACCGCCGCATCTGAACAAAATCGACAACTGTCGACGAGCTGCTGAAGTGTTCGCTGTGATGGATCATTTCCGTCCATTGAGCGAATCGAAAGATCCCGGTTGGCGATTTAACAGAGGGGCGCAACAAAGTCCCCCAGGCAGTGGAACCTTCCGCGCTCAGGGGGGCGCGTATTGGCTGGGCTGGTACAACGCAACTGGCGACGTTCCAGACTACAAAAACGAGTATGTTCTGAAAACGCGCATCATCGGCAATCCGCATCTCGACCGAGGCAACGGACTGTGCATTGATACGCATGTGGAATCCTTTGATCCCAAGAAGGTCGCTTACAATCAGATTAGCTGGGAGAGGTGGAAACCTTCCGACGGACAAGAGAAGCCCTTTGGCGGTGGATTCTGAGGATGATACCGCGATTTGCCGGGGATGATCGTCACTGCAATCTGCAGTACTCCGACTGACAATGGCTGGAATGCGCTCGGTATCCCCAAATAAGTTCAATCTGCGAGACCGTTCTGATACCATACTGGAAAGTGCAGGGGGGCTGTGATGGCCAAGCTGTTCGCATACATTCTGTTGATACTGGCAGTTGCCGGTGTAGGGCAAACAGAGGCGAGGACGATTGAGTTCGCCGGTATGAGCTGGACCGTTAAGAACGGTTATGCCGGTCCTGGCCCCAATTTCTGGTCCGACAGTACGGACAGTGTGTGGGTCGACGCTCAGGGACGTTTGCACATGAAGATCCGGCAGATAGGGGGAACCTGGTACTGCTCAGAGGTGATTTGCCAGGAGGATTTCGGATATTCCCGGTATACCGTGAAGATGTCCAGCAACCCCGAACTCTTCGACCGCAATGCAGTTGTTGGCTTCTTCACTTACAAAAGCGACACAGAAGAGATTGATATTGAATTCACCAAATGGGGCAGCACTACCGATCCCAACACGGGGCAGTTTGCAGTTCAGCCGAGTACGCCCAATACGTCCAGCCGAGTCAGATTCCTCACAGGCTTGACTGGGACGAACCCACAATCGACTCACCATTTCACCTGGGACCCTGATTACATCTACTTCCAGAGCTATCACGGACACTCGGATGAACTGGATGATCCGGAAGACCTCATAAGAGAACATACATATAACGGCGGTAACATTCCTCCTCTGTCAGACGCAACCTTTCGCATTAACTTCTGGATGTTCCAGGGAAATACGCCCTCCGGTGAGATGGAACTGATAATCGACGACGTGATTATCGCCGATGTCAGCGAGTGTGAAGTTGCCGGAGACTGCGACGATGGCCTGTACTGTAATGGACAGGAAACGTGCGTTGATCATACGTGCCAATCTGGAACGGCGCCGTGCGGCGGGCCGCAGCAGGTTTGTGACGAAGTAAATGACGAGTGCGTTTGTGATCTGGAGGCGTGGCTGAGAGCTGAGGAGTTGTGGTGGTTTCCTCCATGCGTTCTTGGGCCCAATGTGGATGCCGGCTTGTCTTGCTTGTGCGGGGACCGCGACGAAGATGGAGATGTGGATCTAAACGATTTTGCTCTCGTTGCCCGCGCCCTCCGCGAGTCGGAGTTGCTGTTTGACTTCGAGTCCGGCGCGCAGGGGTGGTCATCGTTCGGCGTCGGAACTATAAGTAGTGGAATTACAGCAGAAGGTTCAATTGGCAATGGACGGTTTCACACAATCAACTTCAGCGATGCCGGCATGACCTGGGGCGCTGGAGACAAGTCTCCCGACGGTGTGGACCTTTCCGCCTACTCCGGAATGAGTATTGATGCACGCCTTACCAGCTACGATCTGGCCAACCCGTTTGTGGGTACACCCATCATGGAGTTCATGCTGTCCATAGGCTATATGGAGTGGGCGGAGGAAGTTACCTTGTCGGAAAACTACCAGCGGTTTGCAGTTGACTTTGCCGATCTGGTTCCGCAGGGCACGGCCACTCAGCCGGTTACTCATAGTCAGTTGAGTAACCCAGGCATGCGCGTAAAGCTGATCATGCGAAAGGCAGGCAAGTCCGGTAAGGCAAAACTGGAATACGATCAGTTTAGCGGCCTTCCATGAGGCGCTAGCACGCGGTGGATCGCCATCGGCTATTATCGTGTGCGGTGAGGAGGATCTTGAGTCATGGCGAGCAGAATATCATTGGTGAATCGGTTCGGCGCGATGCTCGCCACAACTGCATTTGCTGTATTCACTGCAACGCTGTTTGCTGATGAGTTGCTTATTGCCGATTTCGATTCAGCTGCCGTAGGCAGCTACAACCCCAGGGAAGACTGGACTGCGTTTGGAAACGGTACTACCGACAGGGGAGTAACCGCAAGTGGGTCCACCGGCCGCGGCGCCTTTCATTCCGTGCTATGGGATGATTCCTCTTGGGGAATAGGTAACAAAGAACTGGCACGAGACCTGTCCGCCTATGACGGCGTGCGTGTCGACGCGCGGATCGTTAGCGGAACCGGACATACCGGCACGGCTCTACTCCGAATGGGCATGAATATGACCGACGGTTCGGAGTGGTCGACGCCCACAGTTCCGATCACCGGCGACTTCACTGAATACCAGTTTCTCTTTTCGTCCCTGACGCTACGTAGTGGCAGCGGCCCTTTGGATTTGGCCAACGCGCAGATCAAGTTCATTGTCGAAAAGAATGGCCAAGCCGGCAGAGCGAGATTCGATTTCGATGAGGTCGTGGCGTTTACAACGAACGGCCCTGCACCCTATTCGTTGACAACGGTCGAACTGAACCGGCCACCGGACGGTGACGCGGTACGCGCTCTTTGGTTTTACCCTGGTACGATTTTCGATACTGGTGCCGCTTCGCAGGAGTTGTTGGATCTGTGCGCCAGGGAAGGCGTGAACAGGTTGTATTGTGGAGGATACTCAGTGTGGACATTGGGAACCACCACCCAGAAGGAGAACATGCGCACCTTCGTCGAGACCGCTCACGCCAGCGGCATTCGAGTTGAAGCAATGTTCGGCGGATCCGATTGGCAGGAAGATCCGCAGAAAGTTCGCACCAAGATTGATCAGGTGCTGGCCATGCACACCGCCACGCCGGCACACAGCAACGACGATTTCGACGCAATACACTTCGATGTTGAGTTCTGGACTGACGACTCCTGGGATGCCGCGGCGGATGAGGCCGCACGGCAGCAGATCGCCATCAACTACCTGGACAATGTTCTTGTGAATGCCCGAACCTACCTCGATGCCTGTGGCGAAAGTGATATGGATATCACAGTTGACCTTTCAGCTCATCACGAGAACTCCAACCATCTGCCCAATCCCTTCTTCTACAACGGGACAACGCAACATTTCATCGGACACGTTATGGACTATGTTGATGATGTTGCCGTAATGAGCTACATCGACTATGCCTCCGGCCTTCTCAACTGGACCGGATTCGAACTGGACATCGCGGTTGCCAAGGGAAGAAAGATCCAGCTGGGTGCCGATATTCAGCCCTCGCCTCCAGCGGTTCCCATCAACACCTTTGCTGATAACTCTCCAACGGGCTACTCTTCCATGACTGTCACGTTGGAGAGTTTCCACACACTACTCACATCCTCCAGATTGGCGGCGCTTGATGGTTTTGCCATATTCCAGTACACCGGCATGATCAACGAAGCGCCCAATCCTTACAGTATCGCCGATCTGGACGGCGACGAGGATGTCGACTTGGCCGATTATGATCACTTCGCGGCCTCATTGTTGGGACCTGGACTTGCCGTTGAAGGTCTGGCCTGTGACGATGATCTCGACAACGACGGTGAGGTTACTCTGACTGATTTTGCCATTCTGACGCGGTGCTACACCGGAAGTGGCGTTAGTGCTGTTTCTCAGGAGTGCCGCCGCTGATGCAATCGTTGGACTGGGCGATCATCGCGGTCTACATAGTCATCGTCACTCTGGTTGGGTTTGTGTTCATTCGCCGGGCGAGCGGCAGCGTCGCCGAGTATTTTGTGGCAGGCCGCAACTTGCCTTGGTGGCTGGCCGGCACGTCACTAGTGGCTACTTCCTTCGCCGCGGATACACCTTTGGTCATCACTGGAATCGTCGCGACCAAGGGAATCGCCGGAAACTGGCTATGGTGGAATCAGGTAATCACCTGGTCACTGGCCGTCGTCTTCTTCGCCCGTCTTTGGCGCCGCTCCGGTATTCTCACGGATGCCGAGTTCATCGAATTGCGCTACGGGGGGCGGTCCGGAGCATTCCTTCGTGGATTCAAGGCTCTGTATAATTCCGTGATCACCAGTACGTTCACCATGGCATGGGTAATGCTCGCCATGCAGAAGATTGTGAATGCAACAATAGACCAACCGGCTTGGATTGACCAGTGGCAGTTGGCTATCACTCAATTCATGGGGTGGAGTGCGGACTCCATTGATCTCTGGAAGTGGACGGTCTTGGCAGCCCTTTTTCTCGTGGCCACCTTCTATACAGTACTGTCAGGGTTTTGGGGAATAGTAGTTACAGACCTCATTCAGTTCACTGTGGCAATGGTGGGATCTGTGCTGTTTGCATTCTACGCCGTTGATTCGGTTGGTGGAATGTCATCATTGCTTACACGACTGAGCGAGCAGATAGGAGGAGATGCGGCGGGGACACTGACGAGTTTCTTGCCCTCGAGTTCCTCCTCATGGACAATGCCACTTCGTTCGTTTGTCATATGCATCGCTGTCCTGTGGTGGAGTGATTGCGGAGGATTCGCGGCACAACGCCTGTTCAGTACGCGTTCAGAACGAGACTCCACTTTGGCAGCCGTGTGGTACAGCATAGCTCATTTCGTGCTCCGCCCCTGGCCGTGGATTGTCGTCGCCTTGGTTGCCTTGGTCTACTATCCGGGCTTGGAGGATCCGGAATCAGGCTATCCCAAGCTGATGATTGAATTGTTGCCGGCTGGCTTGCGCGGAGTGATGGTTGCTTCCCTCCTCGCTGCGTTCATGTCGACGGTGGATACTCATCTCAATCTTAACGCCTCGTACTTCGTGAATGATTTATATCGCCGGTTCTGGAGGCGGGATGCCACTGAGAAGCAGTGTGTGCGCGTCTCCCGATTGTCGACTGTCGCCTATGCAGCGTTGGGCATAGTGATTGCCTACTCCATGACTAGTATCGAGAAGGCCTGGATTTACCTATTCAGTCTTCAGGCGGGAGCAGGGCTGGTGATCATGCTGCGCTGGTTCTGGTGGCGGATCAACGCTTGGAGCGAGGTGTCAGCGATGGTTGCATCGTTTGTCGTGACCGTTGTGCTTGACCAATGCACGCAGATCCGTGGAGCGGAGATGATCCTGGTAACTGCGATCGCTTGCATTCCTGTATGGGTGTCGGTGACTTTGCTTACTCAACCCGTAAAGCAAACTCTGCTGGAGTCGTTCTATCGCAAAGTAAAACCGGGCGGCCCCATGTGGCGGAAAGTGTCTCGGCACATGCCGGATGTGCGTTCGGGACTCGGTGGAATGAGAATGGTTGCCGTGTGGGTTTTTGTCGCTCTGACTCTCTACTCGGCAATGTTCGCCCTTGGCAAGCTGATCATGTTGGCTTTCTTGGAGGCTGCGATAGCAGGTGCCATTTGTGCCACTTGTGCTATCGTGATCTATCATCTCCGCGATCGTCAAGACGGCTTCCTGTGCGAGTAGCCCAGCCGACATCCTCGCCGCCCATAGAGCGTGCCTAGTAGAACCCTGGCGGCTGACAAGGAAAACCCACCGGAGAAATCCAGGGCTCAGACGCCATGCTTGAATAGGGCTCGCTCTAGAATCCGCTGCTGATACCAGTATCATGAAAGTATGAAGTTCACTAACCAATCAAGACACCCTAAGAGTCTGCAGTGCAGTGCGAATTACCCGTTCTTGCTCTGTCTGCCGGTGCTTTGCCTGATGACATTCTCCGGATGCTCCAAAGGGCCAGGTGAAACATCCGATGCCGACACCAGCAAGGATATGCCCTTCAAGGCAGACAGCCTCGCAGGCGGGCCGTATCCGACATTACTCATTTCCAAGGCTCAGTTTTCCTATCAGACAAACTCTCAGGGGCAGCAAAAGCCCGTGCCGGGTGCTGCCAAGCTTGTTCTATTGCGGAAAACCAAAGAAGGTTGGAAAGAGAGTTGCATCGAGGATTCAACGGGAAACGTATTCCACAATGCTGTTCCATTCCACTTCGGCGATGACGATTCCGGCATTCTGACTATTAGTGGTACGGACGCGGCTTTGCGGCTCTGGCGCTGGCAAAGCGATGGATGGACTGTGCAGACTCTTTGGCAGCCCCATTTCGGTGGCCGGTGGGATCGTCTTCGCGATGTCGAGTTCGGGGATGTGACCGGCGATGGGCACGTGGACATTGTCGTTGCCACCCACGATCAAGGCGTTGTTGGTCTGTTGCAGCAGGACGCCGATCAGTGGCTCGTCACAGAGGTGGATCGCGAACCGAACACGTTTGTGCACGAAGTCGAAGTTGGTGATATCGATGGCGATGGCAATCTTGAGTTCTTCACAACTCCGTCAAAGCCGAATTCGGCAAGCCTTGCCTCTCAGCCGGGCAGCGTCATCATGTATCGCCGGATGGGATCGGGCTTTGAGCGAAGTACAGTTGATTCCTTTGCAGAGACGCACGCCAAGGAGATCTTGGCTGTGGACCTCGATGACGCTGGGCGATCGACTCTTCTTGCCGCAGTGGAAGCGCAAACACAACGCCGCGGTGCCTCATTGGTCACTATTCGCCCAGTCGAGATTCGGGCTTACACGTATGCAGCAGGAAAGTTCCATAGTAAGCTCATCGCAACATTAGACGATACTCAATGCCGCTTTCTTGCAGATGGAGATGTTGATGGCGATGGAGTTGTCGACATTGTCGCCTCCGGTATGCGCAGCGGCGTGTGGCTTCTCCGCCGTGATGAACGCGGTCGATGGTACAAAACCATGGTGGCAAAGGACTCCTCCTCCTTCGAGCATGCAACTCTGATCTGTGACCTGGATGGCGATGGCACTAATGACGTTGTGGTTGCCTCCGATGTGCAGGGAGAACTGCGACGCTACTTCTGGAACGGAAGTGGCTTCGAAAAGGAGATTCTAGCGAAACTCCCCGCCACCGAGATCACCTTCAACCTGGCCTTCGGTTCGTTCTAGATCGCTCGCCGTTCCTCCCGCAGTATTGATAGTGGAAGTCCACTGGAGAATCCGGCGCACGAATGCAACCTTTGCAGATGTGGGCTCAAACTCTGCAGCTCAACGATGAAGCAGGTAGTGCTGAGCGTTGTGCAGAAGTTCCTTGCCATCCTACGTGGCTCACCGTGCAACGGCCTCACCTCGGACGCCAATCTGAGATTCACACACCAACTTGCATGAGCTCACATCGCTGCAGGTCCAAGCGTAGCGTCTACCCCCGGAATCTTCAGGAGCAGACAGGCGTTCATCCGCTGCACTTCGATAGAGCTTGCTCCAGGCCAGCTCCTCCCGGTTTCACCTCGCACATCGAAAAAGTGTTGCATTAATTCGGGCTATTAATTAATATCCAAAACATGAGCACTGCACTTACGGGAACCCCTCCAATGGTCCGGCAGTTCAACCGCCGCCTAATCCTCGAGCGCATTCGACGAGAGGGCACGGTTTCCAGGGCCGACTTGGCCAAGCTGACCGATATCCGGCCACCAACCGTCGGGGCTGTCATAAAACAGATGATTAGCGAAGACCTTGTCGAGGAGGTCGGTGACGGACAAACAGTAACGGGTACGGGCCGCAAACCGCGTATGGTCGCTCTGTCTAAAAAAAGGCCACGGGCTTTGGGGTTTGAGGTTAATGCTTCCTCCATCCGTGCGGGGCTGTGTCATCTCGACGGCACAGCGTCCGCATGGGTTAGCTGCCCCCACGCGCCTGCGAAGCCCGAGGCAACAGTGGCTGCCCTTGCGGACATAGGAAGCAAGTTGCTGGATCAGGCGAAAATCTCCTGGGACGAGTTGGACGGAGTCGGCGTCGCTCTTCCTGGATTGGTCGATTCTCAAAACGGCGTCGTTCGTTGGAGCCGCCCGTTTGATTGGCATCTTGTCGAATTGCAGCAGCTTTGCCAAAAACACTGGGGAACTAGAACTGATGTGCTCAACAACGCGGTCGCCGGCTGCATGGCCGAGCACACCTTTGGTTTGGGACGCGATACACGCAGTCTCGTGTACGTCTACTTGCGTTTCGATGTTGTGGAGAAGGACAGCGGTGCGAATGAGGGTGTCGTACGCTTAGGCAGCGGCATCATCATCAACTCAAAACCATACCACGGTGAATTCGGCGCGGCCGGTGAAATCACGTCGCTTGTTCAGCACCCGCGCATGTTGGCACGCAATGAGCGCGGAGAACTCTATGCAGACACCACGTCCTTTGAGGCCGCGTTTGCCGTCAAGAATCCGCAAGCAGTCGCTGCTATGGAACGCGTCGGCTGGGACATAGCCTCACGACTCATGGACGCAATCAACTTCCTCGATCCGGCCATGGTTGTCATCGGTTCGGACCATGTGCGCCTCGGGGCCGTCGTCCTCAGCCAATTACAGGAAATGGTGGAGACTGATGGGCTGCGTCGCGTCGTTGGTACAACCGAAGTAGTCGCCTCCCACTTAGGGGAAACTGGTATGGTGATCGGAGCAGTGACTCCGACTCTCGATAGAGTGTTCGGCGGGCCGACTTTAGGTTAGGAGTGTTTCTACTGATGCTGGCCGGAGCGAGTTCGTTGAAGGCCGTTGACTGGGTGGTGCTCGTTGGGTACTTCGCCGTAATGCTGGTCATCGGCATGTATTTCTTCCGTTTCATGCGGCAAATGCGCGACTACTTCAGCGGGGGGAACCGTATCCCCTGGTGGCTGAGTGGCAGTTCCTTCTACATGAGCCAGTTCAGCGTTTTTGGCTTCGTCGTATACTCGGCCCTCGCCTATCAGTATGGCTGGCTGGCGATAACTATCTTCTGGTGTTATATCCCCGGCACTCTGCTGTGTACGTTTGTTTTTGCCAAGAGATGGCGTCGAGCCCGAATCGATAGCCCTATTGAGTATCTTGAAACTCGCTACAACTCCGCCATGCGCCAGGTTTGCGCCTGGCATGGTATTCCCGTGAAGATAATCGACGACGCTCTGAAGCTCGTGGCTATCGGCGTATTCTTCAAGGGAAGCCTCGGTTTGGGACTCGGCGAAAGTATCCTCCTCTCAGGCCTGATTATGCTGGCCTACACTTTCATGGGCGGGCTGTGGGCGGTTGTCGTCACCGACTTCGTCCAGTTCGTCGTGATGAGCGGAGCGGTCATCGTACTCTTCGTGCTTGCCCTGCTTCGCACTGGTGGGATCGCGGAATTCATCAACAACGCCCCGGAAGGAACTTTCGACTTGGTAGCCACCGGCGACTATGGCTGGCTATACATCGCATCTCTGGTTTTTCTCAACGCCGTGACCATGAGCGGTGTCCACTGGCAGCTCATTCAACGCTTCTGTTGCGTGCCTAATGAGCGGGAAATCAAGAAGATGGGCTTGTTGGTCATTGTGCTGCATATCATCACGCCGATTGTTATGTTCGTTCCAGCAATGGCTGCCAGACAGTTTCTTCAGGCAGAAGTCAGCCCTGGAGATATCTATCCGACTCTTTGCTCGTCGCTTCTTCCGGCCGGGTTGCTCGGCTTGATGATTGCGGCAATGTTCGCCGCTACAATGTCAATGCTCAGTAGTGACTACAATGTCTGTGCTAATGTATTTACCCATGATGTGTATCGCCGCCTGATTCGTCCTTATGCCTCGCAGAGGGAATTGGTACTTGTTGGCCGCCTGGCAACTGTCTGTATAGGATTGATGGCTCTCGGCGTCGCTTTCCTCATGGTCAACATGGGCGGGGAGCATCTTTTCCGAACCATGGTCAAGCTGTTTAGCGTTGCTACTGCTCCTGTGGCTATTCCCATGATTCTCGGTCTCATGTCCCGAAAACTCTCCGCCGCCGGTGCACTTGCCGGCTTCGCTGCAGGACTATCCCTGGGGATTACCTTCTTCTTTCTCCTGGATGATCATGTGCGGATGATGGGTTTTGCTATTAAGAAAGAGAACATCCTTCTGCTTGGTACGGCGATTACGTCTGCAGTTGCAATGATAGTAGTGAGCAAGTTGATTCCTCAGAAGGCACGGGAAATCGAGAAAGCGGGTCGCTTCCATGATCGCCTTGCTTCTGCTGTCGGCCAGATGGATGTTGATGGCACGGAAAAAGGGGAGGCAGCTGCGTTTTCACCCTTTGGCATAGTCGGCGTATCCGTAGCGCTCATTGGGATAATAATGCTCGGTGTTTCACCGTTTGTTGAAGGAAAGACCGAGACATTACTTAATGGTGGCATTGGCGTTGCTCTGCTGATCGGAGGATTCGTTACCTACTTGGCTTCGCGTCGCGCTGTAGTCAGGTAAAGGCTGCACAGGAACATTTGAAAATAGCCGCAGCATGCGGTGAGACGAGGATAGACCGTGGAACAAGTGAAAACAACGGAAACTTCCGTGCCGGGTGGGGTGGAGGCAGCGGCGAAACCCGTCGTATGTGGGTTTTCACCAGTGTCGAGGAGTGTTGCACCCGTAGATACTTACTATCGGCGGATCAAGACTCAGATTCCCGTACCTGAATCGCTTGACCTGCTTGAACAACTGCGCCGAATAGAACCCCGGAGCATGGGCGGTCAGCCGCCTGTAATCTGGCACAAAGGCGACGGAGTGACCGTCAGCGATCCGTACGGAAATACTTGGCTGGACTTCTCGTCAGGTGTTCTGGTTACTTCGAGTGGCCATGGCCACCCGCGAGTTATCGAGGCTATTACCAAACTCGCTCAGCAAGGTCTGTATCACGCATACTGTTTTCCGACGCAAGTTCGCCTTGATCTTGTTCGCGAACTTGCCTCGTGGATGCCTGCTCCACTCCGGCGCGTGTTTCTTCTAACCACGGGATCAGAAGCTGTGGAGTGTTGCATTAAGCTGGCCAGGACCAACGGAGCGGCGATAGGAGGTTCCGCCAAGCGCGTGCTCGTCTCCTTTACCAACGCCTTCCACGGTCGGACAATGGGCTCGCAACTAGCTGGTGGGTCTCCGGGTTTGAAGACTTGGCTCGGCGATGCCGGTGCCGGACAGTTTGTTCAGATTCCGTTTCCCGATGGCTTCAGGGAGAAGGATACCAGCTTCGCGGTTTTTGAGGCCACCTTGGCCAAGCTCGGCGTGAAGCCGGAGGAGGTTTGCGGGGTAATCAGCGAAACTTACCAGGGCTGCAACGCCTGTCTTATCCCGCCTCACTACGCTACGGCCATGCGGGCTTGGTGCGATCGTCATGGCGCTGTCCTGATTCTAGACGAGGTTCAGGCAGGCTTCGGGCGAACGGGGAAACCGTTCGGGTTCACTCACCTTGGAATCGTGCCCGATCTGGTTGCCTGCGGCAAAGGTGTCTCCGGGGGAATGCCCATGTCCGCTGTATTGGGCACAGACGAGCTGATGAATCAGTATGGCCCCGGCGAGATGACCAGCACTCATTCCGCAAACCCGATCTGCTGTGCAGCAGCTTTGGCAAACCTGCAAGTCATCAAGGACGAGAACCTGATTGCTAACGCAGCTGAGCTCGCTGCTCCATTGGCTGAAGGTTTGCAGCGCATTCAACAGGCGGCACGTGGAGCCATTGGTCACATCGACTCTGTTGGGCTTGTTGGTGCCATACAGTTTACCAGGCCAGGAACCGTTGACCCGTGCCCCGAGCCAGCTTGGACTATGGTTCAGCGCGCTGTGGAAAGTGGTGTTCTGCTGTTTGCGCCAGTGGGCGTTGGAGGCTCTACCGTGAAAATCAATCCTCCTCTAATGATCGCCAAGGATGCCCTGAATGAGGGACTTGGCGTTCTGGAACAGATAGCGGCCGAACTGTAGGAAACTCGGGGAGTGGCTTCTGTGGATGCATATGCCCAAAGACAATCGCAGACAGCGACGAACGACCTAATTGAGTCGGTTGCGCAGAGTCCCCGTCTTTTCCAGTACGTGACCGATCTGCTTGTGGAACTGTGCTCTGTCGATACGTCACCACGGGTGGATGTAATCGGTCTGGCACATGCGGAGCAACGCACGTTCGACATCATAGAACGCGAACTGAGTGACCTTGCTACTCTGCCGGTGAGCCACCGTCGAGTTCCCATCAATCCAGGCATTGCCGGGCACTTAGCCTTCACCCCTCTGTATTACACGACCACCGCTCAATGTCCGGGCGGCCTTGATGTTCGTCACTGCTACGAAGGACGGAGCAACCTAATCGTGTCAGTAGATGGTGACCGACGACATCGATGTGGTGTAAATCAAGCCGTGAATGTCCACGTTGATGTTGTTGCACCCTATTTCCCGCCACGCGTGGAGGCAAACGCCGTGTACGGGCGCGGTGCTTGTGACGATAAGGGAAATGTAGTAGCCCTCGTCGCATCCCTTAAGCTTCTCCACCAAGCTCTGCAAACTACGGGAGTAAGGCTCAATCGCAGTCTGACTTGCATGTTCGTAATAGACGAAGAAACTGGCGGTAACGGCTCTCTGTCATGCGTTATCGACCGTGAGTTGAAAAAGCGATATGACAGTGTGCTCGTGCTGGAGTGCACCGGCAGTCGCCTTCATCCAGGCAATCGAGGTTGCGTATGGTATCGAGTTGATGGATATCACAAGAACGTCAACCTGTTTGAGGCTTCTGCGTTCATAGTGGAGGAACTCGAATCGGAGGGAAGGGCGATTCGGGCTGAATCAGAGCATCACCTGTTCCCTCACCGGCCGGTTCAGACTTCACACGGCATCATTGGAAGTAGCGGCGAGCACCCATCTCGCATTAACGGAGAGGTTTGTGTCAAACTGGAACTCGATAGTGGTAGTCTATCGGAGAAGGCTGTCGCATTGATCAATGAGGCTATCTGCGAAGGTCTCTCCGAGTACGTCTCCATATACGGCGACAAATCGCTGGACCTCCCCGGCGAGGTAGGAAGTGCAAAGGTAAAAAGGCATTACGACTTCGAAGCGAGCGGGCAAGCAGCATCTTTGCATGTTTACGGGGCGACCGGTCATATGGGGGCAATTCAGGAGAACGACAATGCCATTACCAAGATGGCCTCGATGGTGCGATCGCTGGTTGGCCGTCGAGAGGCAATTGATATAGCCGCCGGTGGGCGAATGAGCCTGTCGCTTGAAGGATGGTCGGATGCGTCCCATCTGGTCATGGAGGGCGGGCAAGGGTTTCTGCCAAGTCATACTCTTCGGGAAATCGAGCGACGACTGCGCGACGCTGTGACCAGAGGAACCGAACGATACTTCAATCTGATGAAGGTGAATGTCGACCCCGGAGATGTCATCAGTGTCACCTACAACAAGCTGCATAACGACGCTTATGCCTGTCCTGTGGATTCGCAAGACATCGCCAACGCGCTTTCCGCAGCCGAGGCTGCCGGCATTGGAACTCAGCAGCCATTAGTCGGATGGGACGCGTCTTGTGACGCGAGGCTTTTTGCCTGCGAGTATCCGGAAATGCCCGTGATCACCGTCGGTGCCGGAATGCTGGAGCATGCTCATTCAGATCGCGAGCATATGAAAATCCCCGACGTACTTCGTATGGCCGTGTTCTTGACTGACTTTATCCTGAGGCAAACAGGGACGGATGTGCCGTCCTGATTTCACACGAGGAAGTAATCCCATGAGAAGACTCAAGGTGGGCGTGATAGGAACAGGGTCCGTTGTTAGGGAGATATACCAGCATCTCTTCTTCCATAGCCACTACTCGGAACTTATCTCCATCGAAGGTGTGGCTGAGCCGAACATCGCAGCGATGGACGAGTTCTGCGATAAGTATGGCATTCCTCATGATCGGCGTTTCGCCAATTATGAGGAAATGATTGAGCGGCTCGATCTCGATGCCGTCCAAGTCAACACTCCGGACCACATGCACCGCATCCCGGCTATTTACGCCATGGAGCACGGTCTCGATGTTCTTGTTCCCAAGCCACTTGCTGAATCCATTGCCGACGCCCATGAGATGATCACAGCGGCGCGTCAATACGACCGTCTGCTTGTCGTCGACTTCCATAAGCGGAGAGATCCGCGCATTATGGAAGCAGCGGCCAGGTACCGCAGCGGTGCCTACGGAACTTTCCAAACAGCCGTCTGGTATATGTTGGATAAGCTGTTTGTATCTAACCCCAATCACGTACCGCGGTTTTTCGCCTCGGAAGACTTTGCCGAAGCCAATTCCCCAATTTCGTTTCTCACTGTCCATATGGCTGATGCCTTTCTACAGATAGTTCGAGAAAAGCCCACGCGTGTGCGAACTACGGGCTTTTCGCAGAAGCTGCCCTCGCTGCAGCCCATCAGCCTCAATGGGCTGGACCTGTGCGACACTGAAGTCGTATTTGAGAGCGGAGGGATGGCTCATATCATCACCGGATGGCATCTGCCCAACAGCGCTCATGCAACCACCGTGCAGTCGTCGAGAATCATCTGTACGGATGGAATGATCGACCTCTCATTGGACTCCTGTGGCTACCGAGAGATCGCCGTAGGTGGAATAGCGGAGAGAAACTCGCTTTTCTGTAACTTCCAGCCTGACGGCTTGGTGAGCGGGTACGGTATGGCCTATCCAGGAGAACTGTACGGATGTATCCTACGCCATCGGGATGGCGATATGGACGAAAGTGAGTACGCCGGAATGATGAGTGCCCTCCAGTTGGGATATTGGTCAACGGTTGTTTGCGAGTGCGCTCACCGCAGTCTCCAGAGCGGAACCCGGTCCAATCGCGGCGTGATCAGTGGAGTCGATGTGGATGTGGCGGAAACACTTGCGCAAGAGCTTGGGGAAAATACCGTTCGCACGCTATAGCTCGGCGGAGCGCGATATGCGCGTATGGTCAAGGATCAGAATTGGGCACGGATGAACATATGAACTCATCTCCTTTCGATCTCACAGACAAGACGGCACTGTTGACAGGAGGTGGTGGGGCCCTTGGCGCAGTATTCGCTCGTGCATTGGCCCAGGCAGGTGCCAAAGTATGGGTTACCGACCTTACCGAAGAGCGCGCGCGGAAGGTGGTTGACGCTCTGCGTGCTGATGCTCTCGCGGCTGAGCCGCTTGCCGTGGATGTCCGCGATCGCGAGGCACTGCTGAAAGCCGAGTCTCGTATCGGAGAGATCGATATCCTGATAAACGCTGCCGGCGGCAATTCGCCGGCTGCCACGACGTCGGCCGAACAAAGCTTCTTCGATCTGCCAGTGACCGCGCTGCGCGAAGTCATGGACCTCAACTACATCGGTGGAGCCCTGCTGCCTTCTCAGGTATTCGGGAAATCAATGGTCAATCGCGGCGGCGTAATTCTGAATGTCTCGTCGATGAATGCCCTTCGTCCTCTCAGCAGGATTCCAGGGTACTCTGCCGCAAAGGCTGCCGTAAGCAACTTTACACAATGGCTGGCTGTGCACATGGCTATGGAGTACAATCCGCGTATACGAGTAAACGCCATCGCGCCGGGTTTCTTCCTCACCGATCAGAACCGCTATCTATTGACTGATGCCGCCAGTGGAGAACTCACCGCACGCGGACGGGCGATTATCGATCACACGCCCATGGGAAGATTCGGTGATCCTCAGGAACTGGCCGGTGTCGTATTATGGCTTTGCTCGGACGCGGCTTCCTTTGTCTCCGGAGTCGTCGTACCTGTCGACGGAGGTTTCTCCGCTCACAGTGGTGTCTAGATGTGTCAGCACGCTTCCGCTCGCTCGCCAGCGAGCACCAGCTGGATTGAAGAGATGAGCTTGGATTCGACAAAACAACTAACAGGGTTTCAGCCGACAAAGGAGTTCTTCATCGGTATCGATTCCGATGGGTGCGTCTTCGACACTATGGAGATTAAGCACAAGGAGTGCTTTATTCCCAATATCATCAGATTCTTCGATCTGCAGCCGATCTCTCGCCTCGCTCGCGACGCGGCGGAGTTTGTCAACCTGTACTCCAAATGGCGTGGAACGAATCGCTTCCCGGCTCTGATCCAAGCGCTGGACTTGCTGCATAATCACCCGGAAGTACGCCAAAGGGGATTCGCTGTGCCTCGGTTCCAAATGATTCGTGACTGGGTGGCACAGGAAAACAAACCGGGAAACCCCGCTCTCAAAGCTGCGCTCGCATCGCGCAGCCAGTGTGATGGCGCAGAGCTGCAGCGTCTGCTGGCTTGGAGCGAGGCCGTTAATAGTTCTATCGAAGCAACCGTATTCGGTATTCCGCCGTTTCCGTCAGTTCGCGAAAGTCTGGAAAGCGCGGCTGAGCAGGCCGATCTCATAGTGGTTTCTGCAACTCCGGGAGAGGCTCTGCAGCGCGAGTGGGCGGAACATGATCTGACGAAGTTCGTGTCACTCATCGCTGGACAGGAAATGGGCACCAAGGCTGAACACCTGCGACTCGTTGCCGGTAACAAGTATGCAGATGGCCACGTGCTGATGGTGGGCGATGCCCCCGGCGATATGAAGGCGGCCAGGGCCGTAGGGGCCCTGTTCTATCCCATCAATCCGGGGGCAGAAGAACTGTCGTGGCACCGGTTCCATGACGAGGCCATCGAGCGTTTCTTCAACGGAACCTACAAGGGCGAATACGAAGATTCGCTTGTTGTAGAGTTTGACGCACTGCTGCCGGAAGTACCCGTCTGGAAAAAGCAGTAGAGAGAGCGGAACCTGATAATGATCTTCTTCAACCAGGGATCTCCGGAGGATGTCATAGACGAAAGCCGCATGGCCACACTCGTCGATTCTCTCCTCTCCGCTATGGGAGGCATGAATCGCGTTTTGCTGCTTCCTCCCGACCATACGAGGCTTCACTCCGGAGCGGGCATTCTGACTACTATGATCTATGAAAGGCTCCGTGAAAGTGCTTATGTGGAGATCATGCCAGCTTTGGGAACCCATGCTCCAATGGGCGACGCTGAAATCAACCTGATGTTTCCCGGTATACCCAAGGAGGTCTTCAGAGTACACGATTGGCGACGAGACCTCGCCAATCTGGGGGAGGTCCCGGCGGCTGTGATACGCAAACTCTCCGAAGGAAAGCTGGAATTCGCAATAAACTGCGAAGTCAATCGCCACCTACTGGAAGGAAACTGGGATCGCATAATCTCCATAGGGCAACTCGTGCCGCATGAAATTGCCGGTATTGCCAATCATGCCAAAAACGTCTTCGTCGGTGTGGGCGGGCAGGATACGATCAATAAGACCCATTTTCTCGGCGCCGTCTGTGGAATGGAATCGGCCATGGGGCGGGCGGATTGCCCGGTACGCTCGGTCCTCAAGCACATATCCCACGAGTTCGCCCGCCAGTTGCCGCTCGTTTACCTGCTCACCGTGCGGGCTCGGGACGCCGAAGGAGCAATCGTTACGCGAGGACTATTCGCCGGCGATGATGACGAGTGCTTCACCTCCGGAGCTCAGCTGTGTCGACAGGTCAACGTGCGTCTCTTGGATAAACCACTGGATAGGGCTGTCGTCTATCTCGACCCCGCGACCTACAAGTCGGCTTGGCTCGGCAACAAGGCCATCTATCGCCTGCGCATGGCCATGGCGGAAGGCGGCGATTTGATTGTACTGGCGCCCGGAGTCGCTTCGTTTGGCGAGGATCGAGAGATTGACCAGTTGATACGCAAGTATGGATACCGAGGCACAGACTTCATTCTTGACGCAGTTAAGGAAAACAGTGATCTGGCCTCCAACCTGTCGGCTGCGGCGCATCTCATTCATGGATCAAGTGAAGGTCGTTTCACCGTCACTCTTTGTGCCGGCGGACTTACGCAAAGAGAGGTCGAGGCCGTCGGATTTCGCTTCGGACACAGCTGCAACCTACGGAAATACGCCTGCGCAGCCAACGCCGGTGAAGGATGGCATGAAGTGGACGGCGAACCAGTATACTGTGTATCTGACCCGGGAATGAATCTTTGGGCTACGCGGTCAAGCTTCTCCATGAAGCGAACAACTTAGCATGAACGGAAAGAGTGGTCAAAAACGCAGGCTATAGAGTTACGAATCCAAAAGTAGCGTCAAGTGCCGACAATCTTCCGAAAAAAAACGGTCATCCGGCACTACACTTGAATAGAGCTTGCTCTGGCTTACAGTTGAGTATGTCGATGAAGAAAATGCGAAATGTGTTGATTGCCCAATCCGGCGGGCCCTCTCCTGTGATCAACAACACATTGCTAGGGATAATCGAAGGTTGTCAGCAGCGGCCGGAAACCTTCAGCCACATCTATGCTGGTTGGCATGGGGTTGAGGGTGTTCTCAAGGAGGAGTTGCTCGACCTCTCCGCTCAGGATCCCCGGGAGCTGACCCTGCTGCGCACCACGCCCGCAGCAGGCGCGATTGGAACCTGTCGCTACAAGCTGCGCGATCAACAAACCGAAGACTACAGTCGCATAATCGAAGTCTGCTCCGCCCATGCGATCAACTACTTCTTCTACATAGGCGGCAACGACTCCATGGACACGGCCAACAAGATCAGCAACCTCGCCCAAGAGCGGGGAGTCGATCTCGTCGTTGTTGGAGCTCCAAAAACTATTGACAACGACGTGGGCGATGAGGAATTCCGACTTGTCGATCATACGCCCGGCTACGGCAGCGCCGCACGGTATCTGGCTCAGACCATTACGAATGCCAATCAGGAGAATGCCGGTTCCTCCCCATCCGATCCCGTGCTCGTAATCCAGGCAATGGGCCGTCGCATCGGGTTTATCGCCGCCGCGGCCAGATTGGCTGATCCCCAACGCGAGATGCCGCTCCAGATCTATCTCGCCGAGTCCGGTCTGACTCTCTCTGACATAAGCGACAACATCTGCCAGCGTTTAGGGCAGTGCGGGCGCTGCATCGTTGTTGTCAGCGAAGGATTGAATATCGGCGAACTCGGCGAAGTGAGCGATGCTTTCGGACACGTATCATTCGCTTCCTCCAAGTCGTCCGTGGCTCAGTTGCTGACCAATCACCTCAACTCGATTCGATTACCCGTGTCCGGGAAGGCACGCTATCAGATACCCGGCACCGATCAACGCAGCTCAGCGATATACGCTTCTACCGTTGATATGGAAGAAGCCCATGCCGTGGGGCACAAGTGCGCATCCATAGCTGCCGAACAGGGAAGCGGATGGATGGGCACTATCGTCCGTCAGCCGGGGCCGCAGTACCAGGTTGCGTATGATAAGGCGCCACTGTCAACCGTAGCCAACTCTGAGCGCAGCTTCCCCAGCACGTGGATAAGCAAAACCAAAGATGACGTAACTGACGACTTCATCGCCTACGCACGGCCGTTAATCGGCGAGCACTGGCCCACCATCCCGCTGGAAAACGGCTTGCAGCGCTTCGCGCGTCTCAAGCCGCTCTATGCTGATCGTAATTGCGCAAACTACATTCCGGAGGCCTATCGCGGAATCTAGCCGACTGGAGAAAACACTATGCAGCCAGAACCCAGTAGACAAAACACAAAAACAGCCGCCGCAGACATAGGAGTTGTTGGACTGGCGGTTATGGGTGAAAACCTTATCCTCAATATGGAAAGCCATGGCTATAAGGTCGCCGCCTTTAATCGCACTGTCTCCAAGGTGAGCGAATTCCTCGCCGGCCGCGGAAAGGGAAAAAACATCGTCGGTGCAAACTCAGTCAGCGAGCTTTGCGGTCTGCTGAAACGCCCGCGAAAAGTCATGTTGATGGTCAAGGCAGGCAACGCCGTCGATGCTTTCATGGAGCAACTCATTCCACATTTGCAGAATGGCGACATCATCATCGATGGTGGTAATTCAAACTATCTGGATTCCACTCGACGAGCGCAATACCTGCAAGAAAAGGGCATTCTCTACGTGGGTACCGGAGTCTCCGGTGGAGAAGAGGGTGCTCTCCTGGGCCCATCCATAATGCCCGGAGGATCGCCGCAAGCCTGGCCACACCTGAAACCGATTTTCCAGGCAATTGCTGCAAAAACCTCTGACGGAGAACCATGCTGCGATTGGGTCGGATCCGAAGGATCCGGGCACCTCGTGAAGATGGTGCACAACGGCATTGAGTACGGCGACATGCAGCTCATCTGCGAAGCTTATCATCTGATGAAGAGCGGGCTGGGAATGTCTCTCGATGAGATGCATAAAGTATTTGCCCAATGGAACGAAGGCGAGCTTCAGTCATACCTCATTGAGATAACCCGTGACATTCTCGGCTATCGCGACGAGAATGGCGAGGCGGTGCTGGAGCAGATTCTCGACGTCGCCGGGCAGAAGGGTACGGGAAAATGGACAGCCATCGCCGCCCTGGATGTAGGACAGCCCCTGACCCTCATCAGCGAGGCCGTGTTCGCCCGGTGCCTGTCGTCTTTGAAGGAGGAACGGGTCGAAGCGTCCCGGATTCTTCAAGGACCCTCTGCCGGTTTTTCCGGAGACGTCGACACGCTAGTGGATGATCTGAGACAGGCGGTCTACGCCTCAAAAATCGTAAGTTATGCTCAGGGCTACCAGCTGATGCATCTTGCTGCGGTCAAACACAATTGGGACCTTAACTACGGCGGTATCGCCCTGATGTGGCGCGGCGGGTGCATCATCCGCTCCGTATTCTTGGACAAGATCAAGGAAGCCTTCGAACACAACCGCCAGCTGCCGAATCTGCTGCTTGATCCCTTCTTTGCCACCGCGGTGAACAACGCTCAGCAAGCCTGGAGACGCACCGTATCTAATGCTGTCTTATTGGGAATCCCAGTCCCGGCGATGAGCGCGGCTATATCCTACTTCGACGGCTATCGCTGCGATCGCCTGCCAGCCAATCTCCTTCAGGCACAGAGAGATTACTTCGGGGCCCACACCTACGAGCGCACGGACGGGCCGCGAGGAACTTACCATCACACAAACTGGACGACTAGGGGCGGCCAGACTGCCTCCTCAAACTACCTCGTATGACCATCGATAAGCGGGACCACAAACGGAGAGAAGTACCATGCTGCCAAACACCAAATCGCACGCACGACCCACGAAGCTGATGCGAGTTATTCCGCTTATCGCCTGTACCCTCACCTTAACCATGCACAGCGCTCTGGCGATGAAACCAATACCGTTCGTCAAACAATGGACTCCGACCGCAGGCATTGTGAATCTCGACAAAGTGCGCATCGCCGACGTCGATAGTCCGCTCAACTTGGAAGCCGAGACACTGCGGCAAAGGCTGAACGAGCGCAGCGTCACGCTCCAAGCAGACGGCGTGCCCATTCAACTGCGAATCGCCGCCATCACCTTTCCGCCAATCAACTCCAAACACGCCGAGCAGTTACGGGACCAGGGATATCGAATAACCCTGGACAAAAGCGGCATCGTCATCGTCGGGCAATCCGCTGCGGGCGTCTACTACGCAGTCCAAACATTCGTTCAGCTCATCAGCCAAAGCTCTGAACTCGCCTGCGGAGAGATCATTGATTGGCCAGACTACGCCATCCGCGCCGTCATGATCGACTCCGCTCGCGCCAATGAGAACCTTGATTACTACCAGCGCGTTGTGGATTTCTGCGCTCTCTACAAGATGAACCGTCTCCATTGGCACCTGACCGATGATGAAAACGCCAGTCTATACCATGAGGAATTCCCCTGGCTAATGCATCCCAATGCCTGGCGAGCCCAGCAAATCGCCGAACTCGTCGGCTATGCCCACGATCGCCACATCGACATCGTGCCGGAAATCGAGTCGCTTGGCCACGCTCGACTCTTTGTGCGACACCCGCAATACAAGGAAATCCTCCATCAAACCACCGTGGACAAGCCGGCCAAGAGCTGGGCCGGGACCAGCGTGCCTGGCTTTACCAACGTGCTCTGCCCCGCAAGTCCGCTGACCATCGACTACCTCGACAAAATGTACGCCCGGGCGGCCACCCTGTTTCCCTTCCCGGAAACGCACATAGGCTACGATGAAGTCGACACAACAGAGTGCCAGCGTTGCAGAGCAAAGTTCGGACAGATCAGCCACTCGCAATGGTTACTGCAGCACCTGCTGCAGTGTCACAAGCTCGCATCGCGCAATGGCCGGCAGGTCGGGCTCTGGGGCGATATGCTCCTCAACCACCGCGACATCATCGATCGCGTCCCACGCCAACACACCGTGATATACGACTGGCACTACCGGCCGCAGGTAACTGACGAGTCACTCAAGTTCTTCCTTAGCCAAGGCTTCGAGGTAATAGCATGTCCGGCGCTCGTCTGCCATCCGCATATGGTTATTCCCTCAGATTACTGCTATGACAACATCCACAACTTCGCCGAGCTGGGCCGCGCCAACGACCTCGTCGGGATTGACACGACCATCTGGACCCCCATACGCTACATGAGCGACGTTCTCTGGCCAGGAATAGCCTACGCCGCCGTACATTCCTGGTCGGGCAGCGCCTGGAATGAAGAGGCCTTCTATGAGCAATTCGCCAAGGACTTCTACGGGATATCAGGTGGTGCCCGCTTCGGCAAACTATGGAGCGAACTCTACCACCTGCGCTGGTGGCTCGATAGATTCCAGGTCAGCTGCTGGAATAGCGAAGAGGGGCTGGCCAAGGCGGCAGAGGCGGCCGCAGGATCATGGGGCGAGAAGGCCCGCGCGGATCTCGAATCCCTCGCTCTCATCCGCAAGGCTTTCGCCGATATGGAGGCGGGAGTTACAAAAAACAAGATCGCGTGGCAAACCTTGTGCCGCTCGGTAGAGGTTTTCATCTACGTGCGAGAGCACTTCCTAGCCGCGGTGGATGTGCGCCCTGAGGGAAAGTGGAATACCCATCGTCTGCGGGAGTTGGACGCGAAATGTGCAGAGCAGATCCGCTGGATGGACGAAGACTGGAAAAGAAACCGGTTTGCCGACGATCCCTATAGGGAGGACCTCAGCAACACCAGACAACACCTGCTCGACAGCTTCCTGAAAATGCACGCCTTCCATAGGCGAATCCTCAAGGAGAAGTAAGCAGACCTCCGACGTGCCCAGACGCACAGTCCGGCAGCACGCGAATCTACTGAAAGGGCCCATCGACGCCACGTGCCACCGCCCGCAAAAACCAGAACGCACCGAAACCTTTACAGTAGCTCCGCAAGACCCTTTGCGTACCGAGAAACACCTAGAAAAGCAAGGGCTCTTCAACAGCCACACCGTCCCTTATTGCTCACCAATAGGTAGCAAGCCGGTTATTGCAGGTTCACGATTGACGAGCAGCTGAATCACATCGATGAAGAAATGCTTAGCATTCTTGCCCCGGCGGCCTTTGCTCTGTGTACGTCATCTTTCGTGTCCGAACCGATGAACAGATGCGCACGGCTCAGAAATAATGAACTCACTCAGTCGATGGTTGGTCGGGCTTGCCATTAATCTGAGCGACAGCTATATCAATCGCATTTGGTAGGTCCGCATCCGCACTGAGACGCATATCCTGAAGTATAGGCAAAGCCCCCTCCAGACGAAGCCTTGCGACAAGCATAGTGCCAACACTATCTCTGTGCTTGTCTAGGAAAGTTGTGACTTGACCGGTAGCTGTAAATAACTGCGATTAACCTACGAATTAACCCGAATTCCAAATTCAATATGATCGAAAATGCCAGGACGTTTCATTCTCAGACCTGGTAAAAAACTATACTCTTTCCAGCATTCTTTGAATCGGAACATCTAGATTGGAATTAAGACGTATATCCCGATAATACGCAATTACCAATAAACGATCATTGGTTCCAATCGTGCTGCGAAGTCCTATATTGGCCACTACTCAACGAATCAGCCCGAAACCAATCAGATTCATCCAGCTACCTGTATTCTCGTTGACCTTTCCTATATAAACCCGTAGCATAAAAAGCCTTATCGCTTATATGGGAGGCGATACGCAGATAGATCAGTAACTCGCCGGCGGATCGCCTGCGGAGGGGGAATTTCATCAAATGAAGTTTTATCGATATCTTTGCGCTATTTTAATCACCGGTGCTATCAGTACATACTTCGGCCCGTCAGCCCATGCCGGGGATGGAGTGTGGACCGGCGTTCCTACAAGCGGTTACAGTGCTTATTGGTCGGAAGCCGCCACTTGGGAAAATGGAAACATAGCCAACGGCGTTGATGCTACCGCAACATTCCGACCTGACACCTCTTATATTCGATGCGTAGTCGATACGCCAGTTACCCTCGGACATCTCAGTTTCGAAAAAACGAAAAGCTACAACCACTACGTTGTAGAGGATGATCCCTGGCGAAGAATGTACCTCGAAACCACCAGCGGAACGCCTTCTATCACTACGGACAGATCCGTGGTAGCCGACTTTTATTTGCCACTGGGAGGTACCCAGGGCCTGGACAAATTCGGTGATGGCACATTGGATTTCGGCTCAGGTGAAGGGAACTCGTTTACCGGCGCAATGAATATTCACGCCGGGTCAGTGGAAGTATGGAGCAACAACTCCCTGGGAGCTACCGGTGCGGGAAACGGAACAATCGTACATAGCGGAAGCAACCTGACTATAGGTGACGAAGTCTCTGTAGCCGAGGACGTCACATTAAGTGGAACGGGTTCCGATAATGACTCCGGCGCTCTGCGATTATACGGAAAAGCCGAATTAACTGGTTCGCTCACGCTAAACGGTAATGCCACTATAACTCAGGACAGTTACTGGGATGTCGTCGCGGGAAAAATAACCGGGCCTATCTCTTTGCCGAACGAAGCCGACGTAACCTTCGAGATGTATCGAGAGTATAACGCTAATGATTATACAGCAGAAACTTTCCGCACCAGCGTCAGCGGAAATATCAGCGGAACCGGCGGTGTAATAGCAACCGGCGAAGGTACGCTGACACTAAGCGGCACGAACACTTACAGCGGTGGAACCACTGTCAAGAATGAAGCGGTTCTCAGCGTCTCTTCCCCCGCGAGTCTAGGGGCCGCTTCCAACAGTGTTGTTCTCGATAACGGAACCCTGCAAATCACCGGTACAACTTATAAGGGAACCAACCGCGAAATAGAGATCCTAAGCGGCGGCGGCGGCGGTATCGACATTGACCACTCGAGTAACACCTTTGTTATCCCCACCAGCCTGAGCGGAACCGGCGACCTGGTCAAAAAAGGGGATGGTACACTTTCGCTAACCGCCGGCAACGAAGGATTCACCGGAGACTTCATTGTCAATGAAGGTACACTGGCCGTTGGGATAAACAACTCCGTCGGCAGCCAGACAGGTATCACCGTTAAATCAGGAGCCAAGCTCGCATTAGAGGGCCCGGAAGACATCGGTTCACTGGCTGGAGACAGCGGAGCCCTGGTGGAAATCAGACAGCACAACCTGCGATTCGGTTCGGATAATACTGACACCAGATATCGTGGCAGGATTACGGGCACCGCAATGGTCAAGAAATTCGGCACCGGAACCCAGACGCTCTCCGGTGATCTCGAATACACCGGCGATACGGAAGTGCAGACAGGCAGGCTGATCCTGGACGGTGATAACCAGGCGATGACCGGCGATATTTTGGTTAAGAGCGGAGCGACGTTACGTGCCGCTCAAGGGAATGCCATCAGCTCCGTCAGCAGGATCAACATGGAAGCTGGCGCCAATTTCAACATACTCGAAGACGAAAACATCGGCTCATTGGCCGGCGACGGAACTATCAATACCAACATTTTTGACAGCGTTGCCTCCAGATTGGGCGTGGGTGAAGATAACTCCAGCTCCACCTTCTCCGGAACGATTATCGGCAATGGCGGGCAGCTGAACAAACTCGGAACAGGTACATTTACTCTTACCGGCAACAACACATATACAGGTAAAACCACTATCTCAGATGGCACGCTTGCCCTTTCCGGTGCGAACATCATTGCCGGTAACGCAATTGAAGTTAAAAACGGAGCAACACTTCGAACAGATCACCTGAACAGTCTATCCAGTTCGGCCAATATAAATATCGCCTCCGGCGGAACCGTAGACATGCCGGCCGGGGGGGAATTCGAGTCGTTTACCGGAACGGGAACAATCGACGGCCACAAACAAAGTCTTATCGTCGGTGCAGAGAACTCCAGTTTCACTTTCGACGGTACACTAATCAATGGGAATATCACGAAGCGAGGTTCCGGAACTTTCACTATCGATTGTCAGCGGCAGGAAGAATTCGACGCTACGGTGGAAGCCGGCACATTGCGTTTTGAACGATGGGGTACCGGCAGCTTCGGAACCATCGCCATCCAGAACGGTGGAAGAGTGGAATCGATCTATGAAGGCATCGGAGAAAACACTGACATTGAAATCGCCGCCGGTGGAACGCTCGCTATCGAAGCCACCGTGACTGTCGGGTCACTCTCGGGTGCGGGCTCGGTCATACTTCCTCAACAGACTCCGCCACCCTTCGGCATCGATCCGCTTCCGCACGCAGAATCCGGATTAAACCTTTATTCTGCCGATTTTGCGAAGACCACGACTTTTTCCGGCGTTATCAGCGGCGAAGGCTTCCTCGGCAAACAGGGAAGTCATACTTTGATTCTCGATAGCGCAAACACATACACCGGCGGAACCATTCTATACTACGGCCTGCTTGTCGCCGATCACGACCAGGCATTTGGAACTGGAGGTATTTTCTTCGATAACGGTGAGCTGCAGATCAACGAAGGTGTGACTATAACCAACAATATAGATTTTACCTACTACCAAAGCAGTGGAATCCTTTGCGGAAAAGGTACGCTGCAAAGCGATCTCGTTTCTAACGTCGGAGCCTACATTACACCTGGATACCATTCCCTTGATTACGAAGAGTCTGCGATAGGCGTGCTCACCATCGACGGCAACTACACGCAGGGAGATGGTGGATTATTCATGGAGTTGAGCGGAGCCGAATCAGGAGAATATGATCGCCTGGTAATTACCGGAACAGCCGACCTTGGCGGCGTTTTGTTTGTTGAACTACTCAACGACTTCACACCGGAAATGGGCGATAGCTTCGACATTCTCGACTGGGGATCTTTCGCATCGGGGAGTTCATTCGACTATATTTCCTTTCCTTCGCTGGACGACGAATTACAGTGGAACACCAGCCGGCTGTATTCGGACGGAATTATCTCAGTTGTGCCCGAACCGACGTCGCTGGCTGTCCTAATGCTTGGATTTGCCGGATTAGTGAGGCGGAGATTCGGCCGAACTGCGAGTTAATGCGGCTAAACCATCCGAGCTGATATTCGGCTAATTAGGGCTAATTGCTGATTACGTTAATTAATAGTTTAATTTGGCTCATCCGACTAAAGCGTGCATGGACTGGAAAAAAGGCGAACATGATGTTCTCATCTGAGGTTGACAAAGACTTCAGATACAGGGTAACCATTCGGTGGAATGCATCTGGACGGTGTGTTGTGTTTTTTGTCATGATGCTGATTTTGGAGGAGCGTCATGTCAGAACGTCGTCGTCGGTGGTCGGGCAAGGCTTGGGAGTTGCAGTGCAGTGGTTTGAGTCGGAATGCAGAATGCGGGACAGGCACTAATTGTTTATCCCTATTCCGCTTCTTCGTAATACTCTCAACCTTCTTCGGCCTGCCTACAGGCAAGTCGCGCAGTCGTTTGTTAAGCTTCAACAGCTCCCCTGTCCCGCATTCTACCAGGCCCCACATGCTGCACTCCGCCCGGCAAGATAACACCCATTACTCTGTATCTGGCAATTCCATACCACATTCCGGGCAAACTCCACTAACGTTACCCGTAAGATCGTAACCGCATTTCAAACACCAGGAGCCGTCATATGCAACTCGCTTTCCAGCGAAACGATGAAACACCTTTATGGCTAACAGGCCTGCAAGGAATGTCGCTAGGAATAGCGCGAAGATGCTAACCGCCATCTCGGTTTCAAAGTCATCGTCTGCGTACGGCGCGAAGAGGACTTCTTCTACAACACAGAAGATGCCCATCAGGCAATACCAAAACAGACAAAAACCCAAAAGAGCAAACAGTGCGCTTACAGAATCCGAGAAACGACCATTGCGATACACCATCGTTTTGCTTTGATCCATCATCGAATACTCCGATGAGATTATACAATGTCGTACTGCAATGTCCGACAATCACCCATCGCTGCTAATATTCTATACACGACTATCCCACAATATGTTCGAATAAGTGCGGTGTTTTGCCTCCATCACGCGCTGCAAAAAAGGCCTCGATGCTGCGAAAACCATCTAGGATCCACTCGAGTGCCTCCTGGGCAAACAAGGATTCCACGCTCCTTCGCGACACGTCTTGAAGCCTGTACGCGACGGGAAACAGTTAGTTATCACAGCATCAATTCTCCGTCCGGCCTATCCGCTTCCCTCAAACTCGACGTCTTGCCCATGACAATTCCGCCAACCGCCACCGCTCAACGGTTATTATGCGGCAAGAAACGCCAAAGTCGATGTTTCCCGAAATACATTCCATGCGGCAGTTCCGATGATTAGGTGTGAAGCTGGGCAGAATTGTCCAGGCGATTATAAAAGTTGTCCGCAAATCGACTTGGCATGCGGCTTTTGAATGCAGCATGATAATCAAGTGGATCGGCTTTCTCAGTTGTTGTTTTCGAGATTCAACTATGACGTCTCCGCAGACATTGATATTCGCAATAACCTGCTTCTTCCTGCCAAACCTCATCGCGTGCAGGGGCGTATCCAGGCCCGCAGACGCTCAGTCCAAAGACAACGAGTGTGAGGCCGTCCTTCCGCCAATGCCGGATTTCAAGAAGCCTGTTGATTACGTGGTTTGGTATACTGAACGCAACTATCCCTCCGAAGCTCCGTTGGGAGATAGTCTATACTCTGCGCTCAACACGATTGACGCGCCGGACAAAGCAGCCGGCAGGCAACTTACCGCAGCAGCCGCTGGTCCATGGTCACAGAGCGATTTTCCCGAACTTGCGGAACATATCCGTCGTGTCAGCGAACACTTGCAGCCCTTAGTGGCTGCGACGAATACGGCGGAGGTCACTTGGGATTTAACAATAGCTCGGAAATCCGGCTTTCTTGTTCCTCCAAAACCAGAAACCCGGGCGTTTCGCTACTTGTGCATGACGATCTTGGCAAAGGCGTGGCATGTAGAAAACAAAGAGAATCTTCCTGCGCCTGAAGTACTCTTGCAAGCGTGGGGAGCGTGTCTCAACTGTGCAAACCACATTGAAAAACGCTATGGGGTTACAACGTGTCTACTGGCGATGAGTATTAGGCATTATGTGTACCTAGCCATATGCAAAGGGCTCCGGTTAGGCATTCTAGACGAAACGAGCATCAATCGTTTGCTGGATTTACTTGCGGCAAGAGCAAGAATAATCCCCATAGATGAGGCTTATCGTTTTGAGCTTATGTCCTTATTCGATCTACTGCAACGGCTATACCCCAATGGAAAATTCTCTGATGCTGCGGCAGAGAAGGTAGGTGCGACAGAATACTTGCCTCCTCGCGGCTTCTTATTGCCTCCGCCGGAAACGACAGCAACCAAAGCCCGCGAGTACTATCATTCCCTAATAGAACTCGCTTCAGCCGAACTGTCTTTGGCCGGATGTAAGAGAATGCTGAAACTGGATCGTGAACGGGAACATATCCAGAAAGGAAACAACATCCTTTCGATGTACCTGCCCAGTTTGATTCGCACCTACGAATTGTCTGTCTATCATGAAACGCTGCGCAGAGGTACGATTCTCGCTCTTGCTATTAACCGTTTCCAGAAACATGAGGGCCGGTGGCCCGTCGGGTTCTATGAACTGAATGAGCAAACCTTAATGTCTGTCAAGAAGGATCCATATTCTGATTCAGGATTCGTCTATAGGGTCAATGCTGGCGTGCCAATCCTGTATTCCCTCGGATATGATGGAAAAGACAACGACGGTGTTCACGATGGCAAGGCTTACAGGAAATCAGAATACGATATTGTGATTATCCCGTGCCCCGAGGATGAACGTCCACAGTAACATCCCTCAGATGCACCCCTTGCCGTCTGTGACAACGGCCCCACTGTCTCGCATTCTTCGGCCATGGCGCCTTTATGATGGCGCGACAAGCCCCGCAGAATGGCTTCCGTTACGAGGGGCCTTGGGGATAGTTTGCGCCGACGCCAAGGATCGGGGCCAAGGAGATGCCGCCCTGTCAAAATGGGGAACGACAGTTCCGGCTCTCAAGACCGGAAAAAACCGAAAATGAGGGAGGCGCAGCCGGGGTAGGCTGCTATCATAAGGGAACACCGCTCAGCGGTGCAGCTGGGCCAAGTTAAACGATAAATGTTGGTTTGAGTAGATTGTTGCAGGAAGGAGGCGAGGGATCATGACGCGCGAGGGGAGCTTCTCCAGTTCCAGAATCGGTATCGGTCTTGTTTGCATGTTTGTAGTTTTGTCGTACGTTGGTGCCGCTGGCGCGGCCGTGGTGCAGTGGCGAATAGAGGACGGCGGGAACGGCCACTACTATGAGGCCATAGCGGAACCCAGTCGACTGTCGTGGACGGAGGCGAATGCCATTGCAGCCCAGCAAGGAGGGAATCTGGCGACGTTGACGTCGGCAGAGGAGAACGAGTTCGTCTTCAGCCTTATTGACGAACCATCTTTCTGGTATGACTACTGGTGGGGTTCTGCCGGCCCGATGCTCGGGGGGTATCAACTCGAAGGCTCGGAGGAGCCGGACGAAGGTTGGTCGTGGGTAAGTGGCGAAGATTTCGTCTACGAAAGTTGGGACAGCGACCAGCCGAACAACGAGTATCACGACGGGTATGAAGACGTGCTGTATTATGGCACGCTCTTCGATGCCGAGCGTCAACCACTGTGGCACGACTATCAGCATGATCATATACAGTCGTTGTCTTACGTCATCGAGTACGTACCGGAACCTGCGACACTTTTCTATGCCACACTTGGATTGCTCGCACTGTGCCGTCCCCGCAACGGCAGGCAACGAGTTAGCGGCGGGATAATTGCGGGACAGGCACTAGCACGACAACGCGGGTTAGGCTCAAGGAAGTGATACTGTTTATCCGATAAGTGCTCCAGCGCTGGTAAAGCTGGAGGGCATGAACATGGATGTTCGTATCATTGGTCGATTGGCGGGGGAGTTGGATCGGTTCCTGGGTCTGTTTCGTGATTGCTTCGCCCGTAGCGAAGGTCGTGAGCATTTGCGGCGGTACGTGCGTAGCCAACTTTCGGGCATTGAGCGGAAAAGCGTGGAGCCGATGGCCGATGCCCTTGGGGTACCGGCCAGGACATTGCAGGATTTTCTCGCTACGCACACCTGGAATCACGAACGTGCCCTTGATCGATTACAGGAGCTGGTTGCCGAATCGCACCATTGCGATGATGCGATTGGCTTGATCGACGAGACAAGTTTCCCGAAACGCGGAGACAAGACCGCAGGTGTACGCCGTCAATACTGTGGTGCTACCGGAAAGATCGACAATTGCGTGGTGTCCGTGGGCCTTGGATATGCCGACCTGCGTGGCCGGTTCCGTTGCACGCTCGATCATCGCATATTCCTTCCGGAATCATGGGCCGACGACCGTAAGCGCTGTCGCGAAGCTCATGTTCCCGACGATCTTACCCACCAACCGAAGTGGAAGATTGCCTTGGATATGCTCGAGCGATGCCAGGGCAACGGCATTCGCTTTAAGTGGCTGACTTTCGATGAAGGTTACGGCTGCAATGCCAGATTCCTGAAAACATTACACAAGATGGGTCAGACCTACGTGGCTGAGGTGCCGAAGTCGTTTACCGGCTGGCTCGTCGAACCCAAGGTATTACAGAAGAACCATCACGCTCGCGCAAACGGTCGTCCCAAGCGTTATCCCCGGTTGGCAGCTCAGTCGAGCAAGCCCCATCGCGTAGATCGGTTGTGTACGTAGTCGTCCCTGAATATGTTAAAGACAACGCGGGAATCGCGGTAATTTCGGGGTGAAAGGGCAATCGGCTGGGTGTAGACTTTGCAGGGTAATCACGGACAGACCGCAAGAACCTTGCAAACTCGGACGGAGCCCATGAAGCCCAAACCCCAGCCACGCGACGCGTTTTCACTCTTCCAGGCCCACTTCCGCCAGATTCTCAACCCGCAACACCCGCTCTTTCAACTTGCGGATGCGATCGACTGGGAGCGATTCGACATCGCCTTCGCCGACTTCTACAGCGAAGAGCTGGGTGCGCCGGCCAAAGCCACGCGTCTCATGGTTGGTTTGCACTATCTCAAGTACACGTTCAACGAGTCGGACGAATCCGTCGTTGAACGCTGGATCGAGAATCCGTACTGGCAGTATTTCTGTGGATTCACGCACATGCAGCACGAAGCGCCCATCGACCCGAGCAGTATGAGCCGCTGGCGCAAACGCGTGGGCGCGGACCGTCTCGAACTGCTACTCAAAGAGACGGTCGACCTAGCGGTCCGCAGCAAACAACTACCCAAGCAGGATCTTGGGCAGGTCAACGTGGACACGACGGTTCAGGAAAAGAACATCACGCATCCCACAGATGCGAAGCTGCTTTACACGGCGATCCGCAAGCTGGGCGAAGTTGCGCTGGATCGCGGCATCGTATTGCGGCAGTCGTATGTGCGTGTTGGCAAGCGTACTTCGGTGAAAGCGAGTCGATATGCACATTCCCAAAAGTACCGGCAGATGCGTGGGCAGTTACGCAAGCTGCGGACTTGGGTGGGCCGGTTGATCCGTGACATCCGGCGCAAAGCACCTCAGATGGACGAAGATCTGATCGCAGCCTTGGCGAAGGCTGAACGTCTTCGTACGCAGCAGCCCCAGGACTCGAACAAGCTGTACAGTTGGCACGAACCCGATGTGCGTTGCATCAGCAAGGGCAAAGCGCGGCAGCGCTATGAGTTCGGCCAGAAGGTGGCGGTCGCCACGACGAACCGCAGCCACTGGTTCGTGGGAGCGAAGTTGTTCGAGAACAATCCGTACGACGGGCACACGCTCCGGGAAACGCTGCAAGCGGTGGAGCGTGTCACGAACGCACCGATTACCGATGCGTACGTGGATAAGGGCTATCGTGGTCACAAGTGCAAGGGGATGACGCGTGTCCACATTGCCGGACAGGGATCGCGGAACGTTCCCCGTAGCGAGAAACGTCGGCGTAAACGTCGGAGCGCGATCGAGCCGAAAATCGGACACCTCAAAAGCGATCATCGCGTGCGACGTTGCTTTCTGAAAGGCCTCGAAGGCGACGCGATCAACATCGTGCTGGCAGCCGCCGCGGCAAATCTGCGGAAACTGCTCCGGTGGCTTTCTTTTGCGCGCATCGCGGGGTGCTGGAACACTCCGCTACCCCTATGGATGTCCCTGGTCCAACGCTTCGCACTTTGGAGCAACCGCGACCCCTTCGCGTGCTGGATAACCGTCAGAACCACGTCAATACAAGCCGCCGCATAGTGACTTTTTCAGGGACGACTACGTATTCCTATGCCATACGCGATCAGGATTGGCAAGACTACCACATCAAGAACGGTCACAAAGGACCGATCATCTGGCGAGCCAAAGCGGCGCGATTTCGATTGAACGTCTGTCCGGAAGATGCAGGTCGCAGCTTCACGTTACCATCTGCACCGGCATGGTTGGTCTATGCTGAGCACCCGGTAACTGGTGAAATCAAGTACTTCGTTTCCAACGCCTCGGCGACAACGCCGTTGACACGAATTTTGCACGTAGCGTTCTCGCGTTGGCACATCGAGCGATGCTTCCAGGACGAAAAGAGTTTGCTCGGGTTAGATCAATTCGAGGTAAGGCGATTTCAGGCAATCCAGCGGCATTTCATACTCACGGTGATCAGCCATCTCTTCCTTGCAAGAACTAAACTAAAGCTGGAACAAAACGCTGAGACGAACGGGGGAAAAAAGCCTGACACTCCGCCAACTTCGGCGAGCGACAGAGGCGTCCGTTCAAGCGAGACGAATGACTCGCAAAGCTCGACGAACACTGTTTACTAAGGTTGCTGAACACATCAGCATTACCCAGCAGCGAAACGCCAAAGCCCGTCAATCACATCAACGAAGAAGATTGCGTGAATTACATGCATTGGGAATTACAGTTAAAAACTGCAAACGCTGTATTCCACCCGAAACGTAACCCGCATTGTCGTGCTAATTGTTTATCCCTATTCCGCTTCTTCGTAATACTCTCAACCTTCCTCGGCCTGCCTGCAGGCAAGTCGCGCACTCGTTTGTTCAGCATCATCTCCAGTCGGGTTATCCAATGTCTGTACCCAGCAGAGGGCTTACTGGACACCAGAATCCGGCACTGCAATCATTCTGTGCCGGAAGAACGAATCTTTCCATTAACATCTCCCACATATACTCATAACGGCCTGTGCCAGCAACCGGATCCTCATTCCTCCAAGAGCGGTGTGAAACATCAAGGCTTACCGCAAAAGAGCGGAGTCCAGACGCTGCAATCCAATGCACGCCACTCCGGCCAAGAACACCATCTCCCCTGATCCATTGCCCGCCAAACCCAACAAGCTTGCCCATATGGCCATGCAAACAAAAACCGAAAACGGCATTGACTCCACACAAAGTTCGCCATATATTAGGGTAGGGCCGGGTTCTCTTATTACCCGCATTTCAAGCCCAAGAAGGAGGCCAACTGAAGGATTCCCGAGCAGTTGCGCAGTGCATAAATTAATCGGCTGGTTTGCCAACGACGACGTCGCCGTCACCAAGTCTCCTCTCTACAGAGGCAAGCTTGGAATCGGCGATGGCGCCGTCTCTGTCCGCGCGCCGGTCTACTTTGCCGCCCCCGGCCACAACGCGCGTGCCGCCTGGCCTGAAAGGATCGCGAGATATGAAATTACAGAACGAACCCAACGGCTGGCGAACCAGACTCGCACCAGAATCCCAAAGCTGTTCTTCAGCCATCCCGATAAATCTGCAAAACGAGCCCAAACCGCTCCGCCCAACAGCAATCGCCCCGAAGGTGCCCACCTCCGAGGCAGCCATGCCCGAAAAATCAAAAAACGAACCCAACGCAACTCCACAGACGCCATCGCGCCGCAGAATTCTACAAAACGAACCCAAGAACCACTCCCGCTTACGCTTAATGCCCTTGTCACAAGAACTTGGAGTGTTTCCTCTATGCAAAGCAAGTTTTGAGAAAACGAAGCCACCGACACCAACTCTCGCCAGCGAAGCACTCATCCGCAGACGGAATGCGTCTCGTCTCAGAGCTCGACCACAAGCGAAAATCTGCAAAAACGAACCCACGCGGTTCCAGCAGCCAGCCTTGCCCCCTGAAAAGGCTAGGCAAATCGATCCCAGACCAAAACACGGGCGCCGCCGCTATATACAGAACGAACCCACAAGCCCGCTGCCTCTCCGCCGCTGTCAGTTTTCTACAAAACGAAGCCAACGTTTGCATCGCCCGCTTGCCCGCACCTCTCACTATCTCCCTCTGAGCCGCGTCGAGCGAAGGGCCCATGGCCCTCCTGCCCACTCCCGTTGCTGGCACAGCCTGTCCTACTACAATCTGGTATCAGTTTTGCCAGAAGATCTATAGAGAAGGAGGTCGACCGCCAATGGCCGGCACACTCAAACCCTTTGACCAGATGACTCCCGACGACTACGCCGAAATCGGCCTCAAGGTCGGACTGGAGGTCCATCAGCAGCTTCTCACTCAGCGAAAGCTGTTCTGTCGCTGTCCGGCCGGCTGCTATAGCGCAGAATACGACGCCGAAATCCTTCGCCACATGCGTCCGACCCTCTCCGAGCTGGGCGAATACGACGGCACCGCTCTCATGGAGAAGAAAACGCGCAAGAACATCTTCTACCGCATCCATCGCGACACCGTCTGCACCTACGAAATGGACGATACGCCTCCCTTCTTCCTCGACGACGAGGCTCTCAAAATCGCCCTTGAGTTGGCCATGCTCCTTCGCCTCAATCTCGTCAGTGAACTCCACGTTGCCCGCAAGCAATATCTCGATGGCTCCATTCCTGCCGGGTTCCAGCGAACAACCATCCTCGGCGTCGACGGCTGGCTTCCGTTCGAGGACCGCAAGATCGGCGTTATTCAACTGGGGCTGGAAGAGGACGCCTGCCGTGAAGTTTCTGACGTTGGCCATGACCGCGTTTACCTTACCGATCGCCTCGGTATGCCTCTTATCGAGGTCGTGACCTATCCGGATATGCGTACTCCTCAGGAGGCGGCCGCCGTGGGGCAGATCATTCGTAAGCTTTGTCGCTCCACCGGCAAAGTACGCACCGGATACGGAGCCGGTCGACAGGATGTCAACGTCAGCGTGACCGGTGGAACACGAATAGAGGTTAAGGGTGTTCCCCAGATCAGCCGTATTCCACACCTCGTCTACAACGAGGCGCTGCGGCAGTGCAGCCTGTTGAAGATCCGCGACGAGCTCAACAGAAGGGGGGTTAACAAGGACACCTTCAGCTACACCTCTGCTGATGTCACCCGGGTCGTGGCTAGAACCAACCACGATCCCATTCGCATGGCCCTGGCTGTTGGGCATCGGGTCGGATGCGTTCTTCTACGCGGTTTCGCCGGGCTTCTCCGGGAGCCGACCCAGGAGCATACAGCTTTTGCCAAGGAGTTCTCCGACCGTGTTCGGGTTATTGCGTGTCTCACGCGCTTGCCCAATATCGTCCACTCCGACACGGCCTCCGAATCTCTGTCCGGGCGACATTGGAAGGATCTGCGCAAGAAGATGGATGCCGGACATGGCGATGCCATGATCCTTGTCTGGGGGAGCGAGAGAGACGTCCATATGGCCTGCGAGGAAATCGCCATTCGCGCTCGGGAGGCTACTGTTGGTATTCCCAATGATACGCGTCAGGCGCTTTGGGATGGCACGAACGGCTTCGAACGTGTGCTACCCGGCGCCGAACGCATGTATCCCGACACCGATCTGCCTCCTTTGGCCATCGAAGAGCCCATGCGCGATGAGATCATGAGTAGATTGCCAAAGTACTTCTGGGACCGGGAAAAACAGTATAAGAAGATGGGGTTGCCTCTCGATACGATCGGACTGCTGTCAATCTCCTCCAGGGTGACCCTCTTTGATCGATTGGTGGATGAGCTGAAAGTCGACCCCGTCTTTGCGGCTGTGGTTCTTGTTCAGAGGGCTATTGCCTGGCGACGTGCCGGATTGCCCATCGCCAGTATGCCCGACGATCTGATCTACTCCGTGTTCAAGCTTCATGCCGACCGGCAGCTCTCTCGCGAGGGTGTGCAAGCGATGATTACCCATATCTTGCGGCAGCCGGTCAGCTTCCAAGAGCAGGCGATGTCCACCTTGCCGGAACTCACGCGCGAGTTGGGTTTTGCTCCGGCAACAGAATCACAGATCAGGGAAGCCGTTCAACAAGTCATCGAGGAGCACTCGACGGATAGCTTCCCTTCCGACTGCCAACGGTTCAACTATATGATGGGAACACTGATGCGCAAGCTGTTTGGTCGCGCTGATGGAAGATTACTCGCTCAATACCTCTCCAAGGAGACCGGCTTGAGTAATCGCAATCTGATGGAAAGCGAGGTGCGGGCATGAGCGCGCCTGTGTTCGAAGGATACCGAGGTATAGGCAAGGAAGTTCTTGATCGGCATCGTGTCGGGGTCTGGAGCGAAGTCGACATCGAGGCGGAGAAGGGATCCTTCAAGGGGATAATCCTGCCGCGAAGTGAAACCGCCGACGAGAAACACATCGTTATCAAGCTGGCCAGCGGATACAACGTGGGAATCGCCGCCAATACCATCACCAAGATGACGGAGAAGGGACGCAGGGAGGCCAACTACAAGATTCCCGAGAAGGAATTTCCCTATGATCCGGACAAGCCGAATGTCAAACTGTTCGGCACAGGCGGTACGATTGCCAGTCGGTTGGACTATAGGACAGGTGCAGTTATTCCAGCATTTACTCCCGGCGAGCTGTATGGCTCCGTGCCTGAGCTGGCCGATATCTGCAATCTGAGCACCGAGAAGCTCTTTGGCGTATTCAGTGAGAATATGGGTCCCAAGCAATACATAACCCTGGCTCAGCGGGTGGGTGAGGAGATAGCCGCCGGCGCGCACGGTATCGTGATTGGTCACGGTACAGATACCATGCATCACACCGCGGCCGTTCTCAGCTTCATGATCCAGAATTCGCCTATTCCCATCGTCATGGTCGGTTCCCAGCGGTCGTCCGATCGTCCATCGTCGGATGCGGCCATCAACCTGATCAATGCTGTGAAAGCAGCATCGGAGAGCGATATAGCCGAGGTACTCGTGTGCATGTTCGGGCCGACGTCTGACCAGTACTGCTTGCTTCACCGGGGAACTCGTGTGCGCAAGATGCACTCGAGCTATCGCTCCACCTTCCGCACCATAGGGGACATACCGCTGGCCATGCTGGACCAGGATACCATCATTCCCCTCCGGCACGACTACCGAAAACGTAGGAGCGATCGCGATGTTACCATAAACCCTGCCTTCGAGGAGAAGGTGACTATTCTTTACTATTACCCCAATATGCTGCCGGATGTTGTGGATGCTGTTGTGGATAAGGGGTATCGCGGGATAGTGATTGCTGGTACCGGGCTGGGCCATGTCAATCAGCCGTTGTATCCCGCGTTGAAGCGCGCGACTGACAAGGGTGTGCATATCTTCATGACCGTTCAGACTCTGTGGGGGTATACCCAAATGTACGTCTATGAGACTGGACGCAAGATCATGGAGCTGGGAGTCGTGCCCGCGGCGAACATGCTGCCCGAAGTGGCCTTCATGAAGCTTAGCTGGGTGCTGGGGCAAACGGACGACCGGGACGAAGTGCAGCGATTGATGTTAACCCCAATTGCGGATGAGACTACCGATCGAGAGCCCTACAACGGTTATCTAGTGTTCCAGGGTGCTATCCCGGAAGTCCAGGACTTCCTGCGCACCATCAAACGCTAGCAGCGTTTTGGCATAATGAGTAAGCCAATCGGTAGGATGCTGATACAAAGAGACGACGCCTGCAAGTCGCTGTTCAACTTGCAGGCGTCGTTGTTTAGAGCATGTTCGCCAGGCTGCGAGCTAGCAGCCCGGAAGCTCAACCGCTAACCCTAGGGGCAACTCGATGGCGGACAGACGCACGGACCAGTGCTAGTTAGCCATATGCCGCTCAGTCTGATCGCAGCGATATCGCCACCGTTCACCGCGTTGTCCTTGTTGACATCCGTACGGGGGTCAGCGGCGAGCGGACAGGGCATGAGCCAGTTTGCTGCTTGCCGCACTACCGCGATGTCACCGCCATTAACGGACCCATCGCAGTTGACGTCAGCGTCGATGCAGGTGGGCAGTTGCTCTAGGCTTCTGGTCCACAGTGTGAGTGCGTCAATGTCGTCCTCAAGAACCGCTACCTCGAAGAAGTATCCGGTCAGGAAGGAGACGTAGACCGAATTGGGATTAAGGCCACCTGACTCGTTGATTAGCGGGGTCAGTGGGTCGTCCTCGTCCACACTGAAGAGAATGGCCAAGTACAGCGAGCCGTCCGGCATCTCCGGGTTTTCCATGAAGGTCAACTCGAAGGCGTCGACATCCGCATCCTCGGGAATACCCAAGTGTAGAACGTCGTCGATCACCTGAACCGGACCGGTTGCCGTGCGCTCGTAGATGCTGCCCGGATCAAGTGGGAAGCCGGCATAATCCATGAAGGTGGCTTCGTGATCCGCGGTGAACAGCAGTATCGGGCACTCGTCACGTGTCAAGACGATGTCCAAGGAGTCGACGTCGTCGTCTTCCTCCTCGATTGCGGGATTCGGAGCCAGGTTCGGATGTACGCCGATCTCATCCGCTATCTGATACATGGCAACGATCGGCAGCGGGAGCCCTGGGACAGCGGCGAACGTTACACCCATGATCTCGTCTGGGTTTTGCCCATAGATCACACCAGCCGGTGAAGGTACGGTCACAGGCACATCATTAGCAGGCCATCCAGGTGCCATATCATCATCATAGGAGACCATGAGGAACTCCGTCGGATAGATGCAGGCGTCGGGGTACTGTTGGATTAACCCAACCACCGTTCCGCCGGGAAGCATTTCCAGCAGGGAGAACTGTACCTGATCATGGCCGTCAAGATCGAACCACTCATGGTAGTTTTCCGGCGTGTAGGTGGCGTCACCAACGGGGACGACAGTCTGCTGCCAGGTGTACGGAACAGGCGGATTGGGATCTGGCCAAGGATCATAGAAGCCTGTTCCGGCTCCCATGAGGTCCGGCCAGATGAACGCGTCATCCTTAAAACCGTCGGTCGGGCCGGGGAGCAGAACTCCGGTGGGCCAGATGTAGATGTCGCCGGGATCGAACACTTCATCGCCATCCATTTGCGGATCGCTCAACTCTGTGTCGGAACCTATGTCCAGAGAGAACTCGAAGAGGTAGTCGTAGTCCTGGCATGCGTCATCAACGCCGTCGCCGTCATTGTCGCCCAAGCACATTCCTCCCGGAGGAACGAAACCACCCTGGGCGTCACAATCAGCTTGGGTTGTGTAGATGCACTGTCCGGAGCCGTCAGTCAGGCAGCACGCCACGTCTTCTGGTTTTTCCACACAAGCGCAGGTGATGCTGTCACCTGCCGTGACTTGCGTCGAACTGATTACGTTAACGCCCGTGGAGACGCCGCCGATGTGAACCAAGCAGTCCTCACCGGGGGGGCAGACGCCTTCGCATACGAAGTCCCACTCCTGTCCGGCGGTAACCTCAACGACTTTGATGGGGCCGCAGTCATCGCCTTCGATGCAATCGCAGAGTTCCGCCTCGGGCTCGCCCAGTCCATTGACGTAGGCAACCAGCGGTAGGCACGTCTCGTTCAAGCCGGCAGATACGCAATCACGTGTCTGAAGCGGGGCACAGATTGCCACTTGGTCGCTTGGCAGCGGGCAGTACTCTTCGGACTCGGCGCACTCACAGGTTACATTGGAGCCAGCCGATACTTGAGAGGAGAGGATATTGGGCATTCCAGTAGAGACGCCGTTGATGTGGATAAGGCAATCTTCGCCCGGAGGACATACGCCCTCGCAGACCAGGTCGTACTCCAGCGAGGGAGTGACTTCCACTACCGTGATCGGGCCGCAGTCGCCTCCCGGGACGAAGCAGTCGCAGAGCTCCGCCTCAACAGTGCCATCTGGATTAACCACAAGGACCTCCGGCAGGCAGATGTCATCAATACCTGCGGTGACACAGTCTCGGGTCTGCAAAGGTGCACATAGCTGCAGGTTGTCATCAGGCAGCGGGCAGTAATCGTGCGCCTCTTCAACACACTCACACGTGACGTTGACGCCAACAGGCACCAGGTTTGAGTTGATGTTGGGTATACCTGCGGACACGCCGTTGAGGTGGATCAAGCACTCCTCACCGGGGGGACAGGGGCCTTCGCACACGAACTCCCATTCCTGATTGGGAATCATCTCCCTCACAGTGACTGGTCCGCACTCTTCCCCGCGGATGAAGCAATCGCACAGTTCCGCCTCTACCTGATTGTCTTGGTTGAGGAAGACTACCTCGGGCAGGCACAACTCATCCAGGCCTGCAGTGACACAATCGCGAGTCTGGAGGGGCAGGCAGACTTGAACCTGGTCGTCGGGCAGCGGGCAGTACTCTGCTGTCTGCTCACAGGCATCGTCGATGTTGTTACCATTGAAGTCGCCTTGGCAAAAACCACCAGGTGGGACGTAGCCGCCGGCGATCGGACATTCCTCTTCCGGCATGAGAATGCAGGATCCGTCCGGCATGCAGCAGCCGCGCAATCCATCATCGGCACCATGGAGTTCCCATATCCAGCGGACCTCGGGTTCGCCGGCATTGTTGATGAACTGGTAGCGCTCGCGGACTACAAGGAAGCCGCCTTCGGGAAGGGTGAAGGGTGTTTCCATGGCCAGACTTCCCATGGTGGGCGGCATGTTGAGCTCGAAGAAGACATCGAAGAAGGAGTCCACAGCGAATTCGTGGGGATTGCTGGGCATAATGGGGCCGTTTTCGTTTACGGCATTGATCCACGGGAGCCCGGCCTGCAATCCACCGACTCTTAGCTCGGCCAATGGGCGTAAGCCGAGCAGTGCTTCAAGTTGAGCCTGATCGGCGATCGGGGCGAGGTCCATGTCGAGCAGAGTCATCTCGATCTCACCGTCATCATCGCCGCCGTCGTTGTTGCCGTTTTGCAGAATCATTCGTTGCTCAGGGTCTGTAACGTCAAAACCCGGAATAGGGATATACCCAAAGTTGGCGCCGGTGCTGACACGTTGTCCATCAACAGTCCACCAGCCAACGAGATCAATGACGACGTTGGCACCGTCGACGTCAAAGAGCAATCCCAAGTGAAGGATGCTGCAATAGGGATAATCCGCACCCCACCAGTCGGCGGTGAAGAAGTACCAGTTTCCGTCCGAGCTGGGATCTGGAGTGAAGGAATAGTTGAAGAAGGGAAACAGATCATCAATGTGGTCGACGAGAACCGGAGGGTTGCCGAAGTCGCTTCCTGGATCTCCCGATTCGATACGGCCTTCAATGTGAAAGTCATTGGCGATTATATCAGGATTGTCCTGATGGATGTCGACATTGAAGCCGGCGAGTAGGGCGACTGCCGGGGTGGCCGCCCACAGCGAAGCCAGCCCGAAAGCCGCCAAAGCACAAACAACTGTTCGTTTCCATCTCATTTGAGCACCTCCGCGGCTCTTTGCCGCATTACCTTGTTTGTCTTGCCCGTGAAACTTTCGCATACGTGCACATTTCCCACATATACTCCCGGACGCCGGGAGAATCAGTTTCGTCCTAGTGCGCTCGGCACCTTTGTTCTGTTGATCGTGAGACGTCAGCCCTCGCCTCTTATCCTTTGCCCCTGCGAGCCGAGTTTGGAAGATCAGCTGCCAACTGCGGTCTCACCATATACTAGACAGGTGCTCCCGGCCTTCTGACAGAAAATGACAATAAAGGTGTGAATTGGTCCTGCATGGCCGACGCCGCGACATTGGCGCCGCGCTCTAGAGGCAGAGACAAGGTTATTGTCTAGTTTGGACTTGTGATGGGGGCCCAGCTCAGCGAGAATCGTAGTACGATGGGTGATGAGGATAGCACAAGAGCAACTTTGCTGCTGCGGCTCAGGGATCGTACTGACAGCCTAAGTTGGCACGAGTTCCACGACCGCTACGGTGAGTTACTGTACCGCTATGCACGGCGTCGCGGGGCATCTGCAATTGACGCGGAGGATATTGTGCAGGAGGTGGAGGTTGCCCTGCTTTCTGCTCTTGACGGCTTCGAGTACGATGCACGTAAAGGCAGATTTCGCAGCTACTTACGCGTGGCTGTGGTTCGGGCTATGGCCCGTCGGTCTGCGAAGGACCAGCGCGAAGCTCCTGTATTCGATCCGCACACTTTTGACTACCTTTCTGCTGCACAGGAGGCTGAGCAGGACGAACGGTGGGAGAGGGAGTGGAGGCTGCACCGATTGCGCTGGGCACTCCGAACGGTGTCGAGCGAGTTCGAGGAGACAACTCTGGAGGCATTCAGGTTACACGCTCTTGGCGGCCTTTCGGTAGAGGAGACCACATCGAAGCTGGGTATTAGTAGGGACAGCGTCTATCAATCCAAATCCCGAGTTCTGAAGCGAGTGAAGCAGCAGCTGGAGTCTCTTGATCCCGATGAGGATGTTTGATCCTCAGCGAGTAATATTGTCCAGTTTGTGTCAGATCGCTACTTCACCAAGCATATAAGAGATGTAGGGGAGAGGATCATTCTGGCTGGTTTGTTCAGCGAGGGCGCTTTACCTCGTCAGGTGAGTCTGTCTATGAAGCCAATCAACCGACAGGACGCAGACCAAGATCAACTTGTTGCCGATCTTCGTGAGGCATTTGGGGTATTCGAGGCGGGGATGGCGGGCGACGGCGATGGCGAATGCGGGCTGCCAGATCTTCAATCGATGTCAATGCGCGGGTCAAGCAACTTTGGTGGTGTGAGGTGGTCTGCAGGGGGGATTGGTCCTGGCCGGCGATTGGGCGATTTTGAGATCATCACTGAGTTGGGCAGGGGAGGTATGGGGACGGTCTATCGTGCCCGGCAGGTCTCTCTTGACCGCGATGTGGCGCTTAAGGTTCTTCCTGATTATGCCCATCGCGGACGAGTGGCCATTCAGCGGTTTCGGACCGAGGCGCAAGCGGCGGCGCGTCTTCATCATACGAATATCGTTCCGATTTACGCCCAGGGAGAGGCAGACGGCAAGTTCTTCTACGCAATGGAATTGATCGAGGGCGAGAGTCTTCACACAGCGATCAAGTCGCGATCGCGCTCATTGAGCGCCGCTGGTTGGGGTTCTTTCAAGAAGTCGGATGTGCGAGAGGATGGGATTCGCAAGGAGGACGGGCCTGGAAGTTCATCCGTTACTGACTCGAAGTCGTGTGTGGGAAAAACCAATATTGATGAATCGGCCGGACGTTGTGAGCCGGAGGCGGTTTGTAGCCGAAGTGCGGAAGATTATCGCCATATAGCCAGGATTGTGGCAGGTGTTGCTGAAGGGCTGGAGCATGCACATGAGAAGGGTGTAATCCATCGGGACATCAAGCCGCAGAACCTGCTTATGGGCGAAGATAGACGGCTTCACATTACGGACTTCGGGCTGGCCAGACTGGCTAATGCTCCCGGTCTGACGATTACGGGTGAAGTGATGGGCACACCAGCTTATCTCTCGCCGGAGCAAGTGCGTGCCGACCAGCGGGCTGTCGATCATCGAACAGACGTTTATTCTCTCGGCGTTACGCTGTATGAGCTTTTGACATTGCGTCGTCCATTCGAGGGGGAGAGTCGCGATCAAGTCCTAAGTGGGATTTGCATGAAAGAGCCGGTTTCCCCGCGGAGTATTGATGACAGGATACCGAAGGACTTGCAGACTATATGCCTGAAGGCCATGGATAAGGACCCGAGTGGTCGGTATGGCACGGCCGGGCAGATGGCGGAGGATCTACGAAGATACGCAGATGGCCGGCCGATCCTGAGCCGGCCAGCCGGTCCGTTGCTTAGAGCGGTCAAGTGGTCCAGGCGGCATAAGGCGGCGAGCGTTGCTATTTTCTCAATAATGTTGGTATTCGTCCTAGCCGGCAGCTTGGCCATGGCGTTTTCAACGATGCGGCGAAGCGCGGCGGAACAACTGCTGACCAGTGCGTACGATCGACTTGTGTACCTTGATTATCGCCGGAGCGATGAAGTCACAAACGATCTGCTTAAAGCAAGCGAGTTGGGAGCTGATGAGAACAGGATAGCGTTTCTCATGTCTCTGATGTCTTTGATGCGTCAGGAGTTCGATGCTGCTGAGCGGACATTGGCTCCTGCCATTAATGCTGAACCGGACAATGCGGAGTTTCTGTATCTTATGGCGGCGATCCAGGACAGAAGCAGGCGAGAGCCGATTGCGCATGAAACGGTAGTTCGGGCGGATGCAATTCCTGACAGATCGGCTACCGCTTGGTTTCTGCGGGGGATTGCCCTGCATTACGCCTATCCTCAGGAGGCGATTACCTGCTATCGTCAAGCACGCCAGATTCGGGCAACTCAGGGTGAGGTATTCCTTCAGGCGACGTTGCAGCTGGCTCGGGCCAATAATCAGAATATGTACGCAAACCGGAGTATAGACGACTTCTCTGACGCTGCTTCCGCGTTGGAACAACTGATAGAATACGAGGTGTATAAGGGATATCCATATTATCTTCTTTCCACAACTCATCGATTGGCTGGAGAGATTTACTCGGGCAGCAAAGGCACCAGAGATGAGTCTCTGGCGCAGGAGCACTACTTGAGGGCGATTGAGGCGGCGAAGAAGGGGCAGGAAGTTGATCCTGATAATCCCAGTCCCTATTCCGCTGAAGCGTTTGTCCTCGAGAGCATGGGGCGATATGCCGAGGCGGAGTCAGCTCATTCGGAGACGATACGGATATCCGGTAACAACAGAGACAGATATTGCGAGGCTCATCATTACCGGTGGCGTTTACGTTTTTGGCAAGGAGACTACGACGGCGCTTTGGCTGATATTGAGAGCCATTGCGATTGTCCTGTCGGAGATAACGCAATATACAGTCATTTCTACCCTGCGTTGGTTTTTGCCTCACGTGGAGACATTGAGAAGGCCATCGAACATGCATACGCGATAAGTGAGGAGAGTCCCAGCGATCCTCTAGCCGCCATTTGGACCGCCAGTTGCTTGCGACTGCTGGGGCAATCAGATCGTGCAGTGGAGTATCTGGATAGTCGCCGAGAAGTGATGCTACCGGCGTCTGGCAAGGAGCGGTGGCAAAGCGAGCAGTGGGTGGAGGGCCTGTGGAGCATGGTGGCTGGGGATCAGACGTGCGACGCGCTGTTGGCGTTGGCAAGGGATGAGGACAAAGCGTGGCGTATGAGGGGGGAAGCGAGCTTTCATGCCGCTTTGGTGGCACTTTCCAATGATAACCGTGGTGAGGCGATGGAGCTTCTCGAACAAGCCTACAGATCCTTTGATAGTGAGCTCGATTACACTTTTCATGCCAAGGTGCTACTAAGGCAGTTCGAGCAAGAGGAGGGTTGGCCTGCGTGGATTCCATCCTCAGGGGTTGATTTAGGGGCCTCGGTTGTCGTAAAACAGTAGGTGGCCTTGTTGGGGAAGGGGATCATATGCGCGCAAGACATAAGAATGCTACTGTAGCTGTGCTGACCACATTGGGGCTGTTGCTCACGGTGTGCCAGGTTGCGGAGGGCTCGGAACCCCTGGAGGCGATTCCGATTCCTTTGTACACATTCGATGGTTCGTCGCCGACGCTTGAGCCCGGCATGGCGGATCTTCATGCTGACGAGATTTTCGAGAAGGTTCAGGGGGAGCTTTTTCCGACTGTCCGGTTCAGTGCGGCGAATCTCGGGCTTGGACGGATGTTGGATGACCTCAACTCAATCTCAACGGACAGGGGTGATGTGGGGCTCAATACTTCTTTCCTGCTCATGTTTTCGGTGGATCGTTTGACTGCCGGCAACGTACCGGCGGATCCTAGTTTGGAGGGATTCGAGGTGCCTTTTACTGTCGCGGATCAATCGAACCGAAACCATGCGGCCGGCGATGCGTTTGTCAGCCATTCGTTGTTCGATCGTTTCGGCAAGATATCCCGGTTTCGCGATTTACAGTTACTGTCGAACACTCAGGTGATCAACAACTATGATGAGGGCGGGCACGACTTCCAGGCGGCACCTTCCACGAGCTCAACGACATTGGTTCCTGGTGGCACGTCCCAGGACAATGTCAACGGTATGGCTAGTGGCCAGGACTCGTCGACTAGCGGTTTTCGCACGCCGGTTCCCATTTACTTCACTGTTGGCGCGGACTCGCAGTCTCTAGACGGGTTTCTTCCTGGAGATACGTCGGCTGACATATTCTTTGACCCGCTTCCCAACTTGCCGGGTTTGCAGTCGATGCCGTATGTGATGGGCGTTGACCTTGGGCTAAGCAGTTTTGATGCCGTTGATGCGCTTGTTGTCATGGACGAGGGCGTTGTTGGCGTGTTTGATGCCGGTGACTTGGTTTTGTTCTCATTGGCTCCGGGCTCCCCGTCATTGAACACAATACCTGATGTCAGCTCCAACGGGGCAGCGGATGTTTTTGCCGCATTCGTTGGCACAAACGGTGGTGCAGAAGTGTTTGTGTTTGCGCATGCCTGCAATTTGGGGCTGATGGGGGATTTTGACAATGTGGATGCGTTGGAAATCGTCCCTTGCGCGTCTGATCCTCTTCAATGTGCTGCGGTGGCCGGCATCCGGTTGGTGAGAGGAGACTGGAACAACAACTCTGTTGTGGACATTGACGACTTCCTTGAGTTTGCTCAGTGTCTGGGGGGGCCGTTAGATGCGGGCAATCCGAACACACCAAGCCAGCTTTGTCTGGATTACTTCGATTTTGACAGGGACCGAGATGTAGATTTGGAGGACTTCGCCGGGTTCCAGATAGCATTTGGCATGCATTAGCGTGCACGGTTTCCTGTTGCCAAGCTCTTATTAGTTCTTTGTTCGTTTGATCAGCGAATGCTGTGCTGCCTAAAGCAAGCTCTATCCACGTGTGGCGGCTGAAAGCCTGTTTTCTTCGCTAGATTCCGGGTGTTTGACGCTACGTTTGGGCTTACAGCGCCATAGCTCTGCCATGTAGAGCGAGGGCCTGTTCGTATTGCCAGATGGGTTCTCTTGCAGGCTTCCTTTCTATTGTTGAATCCCCATAGTCTGAGCAGTTTTCATTGGGTCGGGCTACTCTGGTAGTTATTCAGGCGGTCGAATCGTGTAATGAATGAATGCAATTGGGCAAGGCCGAGCCGAGCTGTACGAGCGTGCGGTGCTTGTCTGACGTTTGAGTTTGCGTGCGCATTCTGGTTGGAGCAAGCTCTATTCGGGTGTCGTAGCTGGCGCCAGGTCTTTCTGGTGGGCTTCTGTTGTTTGACGCTTCAGCAATGGCTTTGTAATCGCCAAGCGATGCGCTTACGATACGCGCTTGGGCGTACTCCAGCTGTTCGTTCGATGCTGAGGTGTGCCGGAGTAGTTGGCTGCTTTGTGGCATGCAATACAGGAGTACAGAACAATGAAAGTATCGGAGCACGTGAGCAAACTAGCGGCATCGGCGACGCTGGCCGTATCGGCGAAGGCTGCGGCGATGAAGGGGCGGGGGATCGATGTAGTTAGTTTGGCAGCGGGAGAGCCGGATTTCGATACGCCGCAGCACATCAAGGACGCCGGCATTCGGGCTATCCAGGAAGGTCAGACAAAGTACTCCAAGCCAGCGTCAGGCCTGCCGGCGGTGAAGGAGGCCATCTGTAGGAAGCTGCGAAGGGAGAATGGTCTTGAGTATTCACCGGATCAGGTGATTGTCACGGCTGGTGCGAAGAACGCGGTTCAGCTGGCGATGATGGCTGTTCTCAATCCCGGTGATGAGATGATTCTTCCGGTTCCGTACTGGGTGTCTTATCCTGAACAGGCGAAGATGGCCGGTGCGGTGTCGAGGTTGGTAGAGGGCCGGCAGGAATGCAACTTCGAGCCGACTATTGAGCAGTTGGCGGAGGTAGTGACGAGCAGGACGCGTATGCTAGTGCTCAACTCCCCGAGCAATCCGGGCGGGTTTGTGTATAGCCCAAGCAAGATCCGTGAGATAGCGGAGTTTCTCAAGGGGCGGGAGATCGCTGTTCTTTCTGACGAGATTTACGATCGCCTGTTATACGGGGAGGCGGAACATCTGAGCATTGCGTCGGTGAATGATGAGGTTTATTCCAAGACGATAACGATCGGGGGCGGTTCGAAGACATACTCCATGACCGGCTGGCGCATTGGATTTGCCGCAGGTCCCGAGGCGATTATCAAGGGGATGGCCAAGATGCAGTCGCAGCGGTCCAGTGGCGCCGCGACCTTTACGCAGATTGCGTTCGCGGAAGCGCTCAATGCTGATCAGGCGTGCGTGGAGGATATGCGTGTGGAGTTTGCCAAGCGGGGTGCTCACATGGCTGGGCGGTTGTCTGCCATGGCGGGCGTTGAGTGTCTGACGCCTGCGGGAGCGTTTTATTGTTTCCCCAACGTGTCAGGAACATATGAGCGGCTGGGTGTGTCGGGATCGCTGGCGTTTGCCGACAAGGTCATTGAAGAGGCTCACGTGGCAGTGGTTCCCGGTGTCGCGTTCGGTAATGATGCTCATGTGCGTTTTTCGTTTGCGACGAGCATGGAGCAGATAGACAAGGGGCTGGATCGTTTGGAGAAAATGCTGGGTTGATGTTCTGTTTTGGCGGTTTTTCCGGTTCGATGGCGGTGGCGTCTGGGGCAAGCTCTATTCAAACGTAGCGTTTGACGCCCAGTTTCCTCCGGTAGATTGTGGGCACTTGACGCAACGTTTGGAATTGCGGCGATATAGTAACGCCATATCCGCTGTTCTCTCCAGGTGGGCATGTTGTTCGGTGCCGCGCGTTTGTTGAAAACGGTGTGGTTGTTGACCGAAGACAATCACAGCATGCCGGATTCCCGCCACCAGCGAATCGTCTTGGGAATTCCGGAGCTTAGCGGCGTTTTCGGTTCGTATCCAAGCAAGTCTCTGGCCTTGCTGATGTCTGCCACGTATCTGGTTACTTCGCCGGCTCGTGTGGGTTCACAAGTGAGTACGGGCTCTTTCTGAAGGGCCATTGCCAGCAGGTTCACAAGATCGATGAGGGTCCAGCCCTGCCCATAAGCCAGATTGATGGTTTTGTTTGTGACGGTGCGTTTGTGAAGCGCGTCGATGCCCTTCAGCACGCCTTGCACACTGTCATCAACGTAGGTGAAATCGAGTATCTTGTTGGGGCCGTAGACGGTTATGGGTTTTTCGTCGGCTATCCTCTTGATGAACAGCGGGATAACTCGTTCCATTCGTTGCTCGTCATTGTCGTAGCGACCGTAGACGTTGCTGAATCTGAAGACGAGATAGGGCAGCCCGTAGCATTCGCTGTAGGAGTATACGAGAGCTTCGCCGGAGATCTTGCTGGCGCTGTAGGGGCTTTCCGCTACGACGAAATCAGCCAGCTCTTCATGTGTGACGTGATGGTGGATGTCTCCGTAGACTTCACGAGAGCTGGCGAATATAACGGGAAAGCCATTAGTTCTCGAGTATTCCAGAGCACAGAAGAGCATCTTGATGTTGTCCATCGCCCTGTTGGGGTTTTCAACTAGCTCAAAAACCTTGGCATGGGCGGCAAGGTGCACGACGACGTCAAACGGGCCCTTGGGGAGGTCGTTTGGTGTGGTTGTGGAGAGATCAAGGATTGTGGTATCGATCCGGTTTGTCCACTCGTTGGGTCGAATGTCGATACCGAGTACTTGGTCGCCACGATCAAGCAGAGCGAGGGCGAGGTTGGTGCCTATTTGTCCGCTGGAGCCGGTGATGAGTATTTTCATTAGCCAGTTCCTTTGCCGTTGCACTTGGTTGCTTGTAGTTCGACCATTTCAGCTTGCACTGTGGTTTCTTCGACACGCTCGCAGATCAAATGATACGCCAGGGTGTGAGCTTCCTGGATGCGGTCACTGCAGCTGTGGGCTACAAGCAGGCAGTAGTCGCAGTGATCGGCCAGTGTTCTCCCATCCTGCCCGGTGAAGCCGACGATTGTTGCGCCTTGTTTTCGTGCGGCCTGTGCTGCTTCGATGATGTTTGGTGATTTGCCGGATGTACTCAGCAGCCAGACGATGTCGTGTCGAGTGACCAGCCCTTCGACCTGTCGGGAGAATATTGTGTTTCCGCCAAAGTCGTTGCCGACTGCGGTAAGCGTTGAGGTATCAGTGGTTAGAGCTACGGCGGGGAGGGCTTTTCGGTTGATTTTAAAGCGGCCAAGGAATTCGGCGGCTATGTGCTGAGCATCAGCGGCACTACCGCCGTTGCCGGCTATGTAGACACGTCCGCCATTGGCGAAGCAATCGACGATTGCGTCGGCGATGTCCCTGAGGAGTTTTTCGGAGTCAGTTAGTGCGGTTACGACGCGAATATGATCGTCAATCTTGTCTTTCATAAGGGATATACCTAATCTCCGTTGGATCGTATGCGGTTGATAATGGAAGTTGTGCTATAGCCGTGAAGTAGCCTAAGCAATTTAACTTGTCCACCGTAGGATTCCACGAATTCGCGTCCAACGACGCCTTTTTGGGCCCAGTCTTCTCCCTTGATAAGGACGTCCGGACGGATTTGCTCGATTATGCGAGCCGGATCGGATTCATCGAAGATTACGACATAGTCCACGCAGGCGAGCGCTCCGAGAATCTGAGCTCGGTCATGCTCGCCAACGATTGGTCGATCTTCGCCAGCTCCCTTGTTCTGACGGCGGACTGAATCATCGGAGTTGATTGCCACTACGAGGAGCGAGCCCTCCTGTCGGCAGCGAGTGAGGTAGTCAATGTGGCCAGCGTGCAGGAGGTCAAAGCAGCCGTTGGTAAAGGCGACGGTTTCGCCTCGGTCGCGACGCAGTTTCAGCTCATTGACAAGTTCAGCTGTTGTTCGGAGTTTTCCCGAACGCCGGCGATCTTCCAGTCGCAACTCGGCGAGCACCTCTTCCGAGGTTATTGGGACACATCCGAATTTCTCAACTTCCAGGCCTCCAGCGATGTTCGCGAGCCTTACAGCGTCGACCGTATCCGCTCCACCGACGAGTGCAGTAGCCAACATTGCCAGTACGGCGTCACCTGCGCCGGTATTGTCATATACGCTTCTGGCGCGCGTCGGGATGTGTTGCCAGTCGCATGCTTCGCGCACGAGCAGTGCGCCCTCGCGGTCGAGCGTTACTGCTATTGCTTGGGCTTCGATTGATTGTCGCAGTTTTTCGGCATCGGCTGCGATCTCTTCGTGTTTCATTCTTTGTGTGCCGGTGGCAAGCGCCAATTCGTTGCGGTTCGGCGTAAGCAGGGTGGCGCCTCGGTAGCGGCTGTAGTCGCTCAATCGGCCAGGGTCCACCAATACTGGTTTTCCATTAGTTGAGGCGGCTTTGACCAGAGCTGAGACCAATTCCGGAGATACGACGCCTTTCTCGTAATCCTCGATGCAAACGGCGTCGCACGATGTCACTGCACTTGTTGCCAACTGCAGCATACGTTGCGAGTCGCTGCCATCCAGTTGATCAACCGATTCCTCGTCCACTCTGATCAATTGCTGCCGGTGGCGATGCTGTGCGAGGCCAATTAGCCGCGTCTTCGTGGTTGTGGGACGCCCGGCCACTTCAAGAACACCCTGGCAATCGGCTCCGGAGGTAGTTAGGAGGCTAATGAGACGTTGCCCGTTCGGATCCTGCCCCACAACTCCGCACACAACCGGTTCAACTCCGAGCGATTTTAAGCAGGCCGCGACGCTTCCGGCACCTCCGACTGCATCACTGCGCTCGACAACTCGCAGCACAGGCACGGGGGCCTCTGGGCTTATTCGTTCGGCATCGCCGTAGATATAGCGATCCAGAATCAGGTCGCCGACCAAAAGAACGCGCTTTCCTACAGCGGCGTGGACAATCGAAGTCAAACCTGCAGGCATGAAGAAACTCCCTGGCCATGGCCACATACACTGACAACTTGGGCAACATGCTATTAGAGTGATGCCAACGGGTCAATCTAGGCTGCGGGCGGGGTGAGTGAAGGTCGCTACCGCAGGAATGAGCTGGCGAGCCTTTCGGCCAGGCACACTGAAGTTACTTTCTTGAGACAGCTAGAGTCCCGCCCCGAATCCTTCCTGTCTGCAGGTTGGCGGAGCGGCTTGGTGGAACTCCTCGGTGGCAAGATGTTCGAGGTCGTTCGAGCTTTGTTCATCTGAGGAGTAGTCCCTGTCTGCAGGTCTCTTGCTAGCTTCTTCCTCATATGCGGCGATGACAGTTTCATGCAGCCTGGCCCGACATTCTGCGTTGATAGGATGTGCTATCTCGGCGTGGAGTTGGGCAACTCCATCCTTCATCGCCCACCGGTTTTCCTTAAGCCGAGTTCCGCAGTTGTTGCAGTAAGAGCTTCGCAGTGCGTTTTTGTGTCCGCACTTTGGGCAATGGTCGGACAGTTTTCGCGAGGGCATGGCAACGAAGAGGCCATTGGTGCCTTCGATGACCTTTACATCACGGATAACGAATTCTCCGTCTATTGCGATAGTGCAGGAGGCTTTGAGCCTATCATTTCCGTCGCCGATGAGTTTGACTTGAACATTGGTGATTTCCATAGCTGTCCTCCAAGCGTCATTGCGATGGTCCCGGTACAGGTACTACCAATACTCTTTGGGCCGGAATGGTCTTGGACACCGAATCCGCCAAGCCCTGTGCTTGCTCTTTGCTGTCAAACAGGTTGTATATTACCGATCCAGCGCCGCTGACACGTGCCAATGGAGCACCAGACCTGTTCATCAGGTTCATCAGCTTCTCGACTGATGGAGAAACCTCGAAAACGGCTTTCTCCAATCCGTTGCGCAGATGCGAACTCAGCGTGCTCGCCGTGGTGGCCTGCAATGCGTGTACGATGCAGTCATCACTTTGACTTGCAGTGGGGGGATTGCATCGGGCGTAGACATCCGGCGTCGACACGTGGACACCGGTCATCACCAGAGTAGCCCATCCCTTCCACGGCAGCGGTATCGGCTGCACGCATTCTCCTCTACCCGTTACTATAGCGCATGAGCCGAAGAAAAAAAACGGTATGTCTGACCCGATTCTCGCGCCCAAGTTTGCAAGCTTCTGTGAATCCAGGCGGGCATCCCATAGGAGGTTGAGGCCTTTGAGGACTGCAGCGGCATCACTGCTGCCACCTCCCATTCCACCACCAACTGGAATTCGCTTTGTGAGGCTTATGCGGCAGCCGTGGCGTGCAGCCAGCTCTTGCCGCAGGAGGTCTGCGGCGCGGTAAGCCAGATTGCCACTGTCGGCGGGCACGTCAGGGGAGTCGCAGGTGACTTCGATGGCATCGCCAATGATTTCTTCGATGACGATCGAGTCTGAAAGGCCAACGGTACACATTAGAGAGCGGATTTCGTGAAAGCCATCTCCACGCTTTCCCAAGACGTCGAGAACTAGGTTGATTTTCGCAGGTGCTAGTGCGTTGATCGATCTCATAGCTGGGCAATCGGTACTTGCAGGGCTCGGTTTCGGTCCGCAACTTCGCGTCTTGGCACGCAATGAGGGCTTCCGCGACCCTCTGACGGGTTAACGGTACCGGTCGTGTTGATTGGCGTCAACGCGGTGATCACTTCTAACGGCTTAGCTGGCAACGGGTTACGGTTGTGTTTGGCATTTGAGCGGGTGGGGATCGTTGAAATCAGTTCGTGGCCGATTCGATCGGCACAGTCCCTACAGACGGCACATTTCTGTAACTCCTTGTGGCCAATAGGATTGCGCACCGCATAAGGTTCTCATTGGTCGAGGCTTGTGGAGTGCCAGTGGCCAGTAGGGGGTGATACTGTTCGGGGCTAGCCCTGCGGAAATCTGGGGGCGTACGGTGGCATTTTCGCCGGTCGTCAGTGGAGAGAGAACTTCGGTCTGTTGAATGGTCGTGATCCTAGGGGAAGGAAAGAGCGAAATGGAACCAATCCAATCTGGCCTGCAGAGTGCCGGCGTTTCTCTGACACCGAATTCTACATCAGTGGGCGAGACCACTGCTCTGACGTCGGGGAGCGAGATTCAGGCGTCGGCAGTGGCTACAACAAGCTCGTCGATGTCGGTATCAACCGTGAGCCAGCAGGTGGGCGTGTTCTTGGAGGAGCTTAGCCCTCAGTTGGCGGACAACGAATACCTTAAGCTGCTTATTGCGGCCATGATTCTTCAAGCGTTGCTGAGCGAGGACGGCGGGGCGCAGCAAACTGCCCAAGCTGGCTTGAAGGCGTTGGAGTACTTGGCGGGCTCGAAGCAGTCGGCCATGTATGTGTCCATGTCGATTGAGTCTTCGACGACAAGCGTGCAGATGCAGCAGCAGGCGGCGGAGGTTTACACTAACAGTGCAGTGCAAGCCACTTCGAACACCGGCGAGGGTCAGGGTGGCCAAGCTGCCGGCGGGCAGGTGGATGTTTCTGCTTAGGACGGTCTGAATACTGGCTGGCAAATGACAGGGAGCATGTTTGTTGGCGGGTACAAAGGTCGTGGCCATCCCATTGACTAACAAGTGACAAACTCTTATCTTGTCCCGACTCAGTTTGGCGGTGCGGCGGTTATTTGACGGTGTTCGCGCCGGTTGTTTTGACGGAGACTGAGGTTGAGCTAGCCCCCATCGTCTAGCGGCCTAGGATATCAGGTTCTCATCCTGGAGACAGGGGTTCGAGTCCCCTTGGGGGTGGTTAGGCGGCGATCGCTGTCAGAGAATTGGTGAGGGTGGCCTTTTGGGGCCACCCTTTCTCGGTGCGCCGGGCATGGCGTGTTGCTTATGGAGTGTGAGTCTCCTGCGGGCCGTGGTGAACGGAACTGCTAGAGCATTCACCGATCACCTGTAGCGTATCCACAGCTAAGGAAGTAGTTGGTGCATTCTTCGGGTTCTACCTTGTGGAATGCGTTAGCAACGGCGCGGATAAGTTGGCTGATCTGTCTTGGTCCGTCTCGACGTAGATATGATTTGATCTTTGACCATAGTTTCTCAATTGGGTTCAAGTCAGGCGAGTAAGGTGGCAGGTACAACAGTTCGGCACCGACGTTCTGTATCGACTCCTCGATTCCGCTGACCTTGTGAGATGACAAGTTGTCCATTACGACCACGTCACCAGGTCGTAACGCTGGAGCCAGACAGTGTTCAACGTAACCACGAAACACAGTAGCATCTGTTGGCCCATCGAATAGCATGGTAGCCTCGGGAATAACGCCCGTACAGCGCAAGGCGCTGATCATCGTATTGGTTTGCCAGTGCCCATGAGGAAGGTCAAAACGACATCTTTCGCCACACATAGATCGTCCATAAAGACGGGTCATGTTCGTTTTTGCACTGGATTCATCGAGAAAAATGAGCTGTTCTATAGGAATACCCTGTAAGCGGTGGGTAAACAGCTTGCGAGCAGCCACTACATCTGGGCGGTGCTGCTCGGAGGCAATCAGAGACTTTTTTTAAAAGTCAGACCAATCCTTTTCAGTGCTCGATGAGTTGCCATCACGCTGCAATTGATCCCCAATTCTTCTTTCGCCCATACACGCAACTCTTCCAGCGTTGCGTCAGGCTGAGCAGATACCTTTTTATGCAACTTATCTAACGCAGCCTCATCGAACTTACTGCGCCGATCGCCACCGCAAGGCCGTGGAGCCAGTTCGCCATCTTCACGAAACCGTTGCTTCAGCCTTCGAATCCACGCGGGACTGACACCGAAGCGGTCCGCTACGAATCTGGTTCCTTCGCCGCGATTACACGCAGCGAGGATACGTCGTCGAAGATCCATAGAATATGCTTTCATCACTAGCCTCCATGCTTGAATGAAAGCATAACAACTAGTGCACAATCGCGCTAGACCTGAAAGTTAAATGCTCTAGCCGATGGCAACTGCTGCATCGCGAGGTGTAGTGGGAAGGAAGCCGGAGGCAAACGTTGGACTCGACGAACAGGAATCGGATAAAAGGCCGACGCCGCCGGGCAAGGCAGCCGTGGATGCTGACGCCCAATCTTCACCCGGAGGCGACGAAGGTAAATCCGGCGAGGCCCAACGGAAAGCAACGCGTCTTACCCCGGGAGGTCTGTCGGACCGTCCGCAAGGACTACGGTGGCGGCGACGTCATCGGATGATCCGGCAGAAGTCAGCAGAGGTCATAGTAGTCGTACCCCTGTTGCGACGAAGGGCCGAATTCTACGGACAGGAACGAGTATGGACGACTCGTCGACCGACGTAAGGCAGACAATCCCCAAGCGGAACCACGACGCAAGCGGTAACGGCGGAACCGAAGCTGCTGCGCCCGTGGCGTCTCAGTCGGCCGCGGCGGAAGCCAATAACTCGAACCCAACCGACCATCTGATGGAACAGGTTGTGGATCGCCACAACTTGAACCGCGCCTACTTTCGCGTGGTCACCAACAAGGGGTCAGCAGGAGCCGACGGCATGCCCGTCGACGAATTGCTCGACTGGTGCCGCGTGAATGGTCAGGCCCTTCGTACGTCGCTTTTGGACGGGACATACCGCCCGCGCCCGGTCAAGGGAGTAAAGATCCCCAAGCCGGACGGCGGTGAGCGACAGTTGGGTATCCCCACCGTCGTTGATCGCCTCGTGCAACAAGCGATCCTGCAAGTTCTGGATCCCATCCTCGATCCGAAGTTCTCGGATTCGAGCTACGGGTTCCGTCCGGGTCGAGGGGCTCATGATGCCTTGGCGTCGGCCTGCCGATACGTGTCGGAAGGCTACGCCTTCGTGGTGGACCTTGATCTGGAGAAGTTCTTTGACCGCGTGAACCATGACATCCTGATGGCACGTCTCGCTCGTCATGTAAAGGACAAGCGCCTGCTGAAGATCGTGCGGGCGTTCCTGACGACGGGGTTGATGCACAACGGCGTGGTTCGCATCCGCAGCGAAGGAACGCCACAAGGTGGACCACTGAGTCCACTATTGGCAAACCTGATGCTGGATGATCTCGACAAGGAGCTAGAACGGCGTGGCCATCGGTTCGCTCGATACGCCGATGATTGTAACATCTATGTGCAATCGCGGAAGGCGGGCGACCGGGTGATGGCGAGCGTGCGAACGTTCGTCGAGACGAAGCTGAAGTTACGCGTAAATGAGGAGAAATCGGCGGTGGCCCTAGTGAGCGAGCGATCGTTCCTCGGCTACCGCCTCTTTCAACAACGGGACCCTTGGCATATCGCCGAAGAGTGTTCGCCGTTTTAAGGATCGCGTACGCTGGCTGACTCGGCGGAACCGTCCCGGCACCCTTGACGAGAAGATCGGACGGCTCAATAGCTACATCTACGGCTGGGTGGCGTATTACCGATACGGTCGCTCCCGAAGCCTGATGGAGGAACTGGATCAATGGCTCCGGCGCAAGGTTCGGCTTGTCAAACTCAAGCAACTTAAGCGTCGGTATACGATCTTCAAGTTCCTGAAGGCACACGGGGTCAAGGCCTACCAAGCCTGGCTCCTTGCCCTCAGCGGCAAAGGCTGGTGGCGAATGAGCCGTTGTCCTCAGGCCCATCAGGCCATGGGCATCCAATGGTTCAAGGAACAAGGACTGGCGAGTGTGATGGAAAGATGGAAGACGTATCAAACGCCGTAGGAAACCGCCCGGTGCCGAGCAGGCATGCCGGGTGGTGTGAGAGCCGGGGGAGGGCAACCTCCCCCAGCTACTCGATTTTTGGCCCTATCTGCTGATAGGGGAATCAGTTGATGTTCATGGGGTTTTGCCTGTCTCATGTTCGGGGCCGCATGTCATTTCGGTTATAGAGCCTTCCATTGGGGCAGGGATTTGAAAGCCATGGCGACGTGTCTACTTGCCTGGCGGTGGTCTGCTATAGGAGCGGGGTACTTGGCTGGTGGGCTCTTACTTTTGTGGGGTTCGTGGATATCGCTAGTTGGTGTTTGCTTTAATTCGTTGACATAGCGGCGGATGAACTCGCCTTGGCTATCGAAGCGGCGGCTTTGGGTAGAGGGGTTGAAGAGGCGGAAGTAGGGGGCGGCGTCCGTACCGGTGGAGGCGGACCATTGCCAGCCGCCGTTATTGCTGGCGAAGTCGCCGTCAATCAGATGACGCATGAAGTGTTCTTGGCCCCAGCGCCAGTCGATGAACAGATCCTTCGTAAGAAACATGGCCACTATCATGCGCAGGCGATTGTGCATCCAGCCAGTTTCCAGCAGTTGGCGCATTCCGGCATCGACTATGGGTACGCCGGTGTGGCCAGTTGCCCATGCCTCGAATTGGCGGGTGTCGGTACGCCAGGGCAGGTGGTCAGTTTCCAGGCGGAAGGGGAGGTTCCGGCCCACATGTGGAAACCCAATGAGTACGTGGCGGTAGAACTCGCGCCAAATGAGTTCATTGATCCATGCTGCTATTCCACTATTTGCCGAATCGAGGCGGTTATCGTTAGCTTGGTAGGCGGCGACCATGCATTGACGCGGCGAGAGCACGCCTGCGGCGAGGTAGGGAGAAAGTGTGCTGGTGGCATCGGCGCCTGGCAGGTCGCGGTTGATATGGTAAGTATCTGCTTGGCGTGAGAGGAAGTTGCGGAGTAGTCGGTGGGCGTGTTTTTCTCCTGCAGGCCAGAGGTCGGGTCTGATGTGTCCGCTGAACCCCTTGAGAGTATTGGGAATATCTATAGGCGTAAGGATTGTGGGTGTTGTCTTGCGGGGGGAGGAGAGGAGTGTGGGAGGGCCGGAGATGCTTAGTGTCTTGCACCACTTTCGTTTGAAGGGGGTGAATACGGTGTAAGGTTTGCCGGCTGAAGTTCGCAGCTTGTGGGGTTCGATGATGATTTGGTCCGTGCAGGTTTGCACCTGCAGTTTGGACCTCTCGAAGAGGGCTGTTACGGCTTGGTCGCGGGCCAGCTCGTTGGTTTCATACTCCTTATTGAAGAATAGCGATGTGCATTTGTGGCGGCGCGCGAGATTGAGGAGCTTTGGTGGCAGATCGGTGAAGCGGTTTGTACGGATGAGGCGAAGAGGAATACCGAGTTTTGCCAATGAGTCGGAGAGACTGTGGAGGTTGCGGAGGATGAAATCGACCTTCATTGCGCCCCAATCGTGTTCGCGCCATTGGTCGGGGCAGATGGCGAAGACGGCAAGTGTATTCCTTCGATTGGTCCGGCAGGCCTCGTGCAAGGCGGGATTGTCATGTATGCGTAGATCGGACCTAAACCACATCAGCGCGGCCATGACGATGTCACTCCAAACGGATGTCGGTTGTCTTTCGTGCACACAGCTTGCTCACGTCGCACTTTGGCAGGCGCACGGCCGGGTGGACGAAGAATACGCGGAGCGTCTTGGCACGAGTTGAAGACGGAGCAATGGTAAGTTCGGCAGAGAGCTTTTTCAATCATGTTGTCGGAATTGACCAACGGGAATGCTGGAGCAAGCTCTGCCTAGGTGTGGTGTTTGGAACCTAGTTCTTTTTGGCGGGTTTTGATTGCCTGAGGTCACGCTTGGACGAGTAACCCTCCAAGATGTGTACAAGTAGTAGATCCCGCTTACATTTGATCGATGCAAGCGGGATCCTGGGCTGTCCTTGGGCTTCAGGTTACTTGATCTTTTCGCACAACATCTCCACTCCGTCGATGCGCAAGCCTTGCTGTTCGGTCTTAATAGTTAGGATGGCAGCCTTCTGGTATTTTCGCAAGGCTTCAGGATTCTTGAGTTTCACTCCGGTGTAGCTCTGAGCCAATTGCCATTGGAGCAGTGTGCCCGCTGGAGCGAACATCGGCGGTGCATCAGTGACCGGGACGTTTTTGGCGATGCTCATTTGTGCCTCGTAGATTTCCTTGCTGTTTGAGTAGAACAGGGCGCAGGATTGTTTGGGAACTTCCTGGGCGATGCGCTTGAAGACAGGATCATCCGCGAGTCCGCCGGACTCTCGCGATTCAGTGCGAACGTAAGATTCCACCGCGCCTTTTGTTCCAAGAAGTACAAGCGCTCGGTCGGTCAAGGCGGCGGCCAATCCTTGAGCAAACATTGGAGGAATATCGTACACGATCCCGCCCAGCATCTCTCGCGGCATGATTGTCCCGGGCGGAATAAGACCTATGAGCCTTTCGCAAGCCTGTCGGGATTTATGGGCTAAAACCAAGAGGGCATTGAGATCGTCAGCCCCATAAGGTTTCTTGACGGAGAAAGATCCGTATAGGGGGCCGGTGAATTGGTTTACGATGTCCTTCTGGATGTCCAAGGTCGATCCGTCTTCCAAGGGAACCTTCATTCCCGCGCGCATTTGCTCTCCGTCGGCTGGCTCAATACTCGATACTATGTCGATGACTTCTGCGAGGATTGTTGAGGGACTGACGTTCACAGAGCCAAAAACGACGGTGTCGGCCCCGATTGTAGGTGGGGGAGCGGTCCTTGTATTGGGCATCATGAGTATCCTGCCGAAGCCCTTGCTGTTGTCCTTGATTTCCAGGAAGGCTTGCGTGCGGCCTTCCAGATCTGGCGAAGGCATAACCTGTATGGTTGCGACAAGCGGTCCGAGCTTGTCCAAACCCATAGCTTGCACTGTTTTTCTTCCACCGTCATCGTCGATGGCGGTTTTCACAAGATGGGGTATGTTGAGTGCGATGTGAAGGTTCGCCTTGATGTTGCAGTGTTCTTTTAGCAATTGCATGGCCGGCGAAGCTGCCATTGAATTCTCGCCGTTGGATTTGATTCGCCTAAGGACGCTCTTGATTGTTTCGGGATCGCTTGCCACGGTGAAGACGGTCTCCCTAAAGGCATAGGAGAACTTCTCCGGTGGCTTGGCCTCGAGAAGCTGCTCTCTTATTCCGTCGATGAGCATTTCTTCCATGCCCAGGTCGGCTCCCTGCAACGCAGCTACAATCTCGTTTACAACCTCTGATTCCTGGTGCTCGTCGGTCTTGTCTTCTACTTTGAAGAGAATGGTTGTGATTTCCGTGCCAGCGAATTCGGTGGTTTGTTTACGGGCGCCCTCTTCCAGGCATTTATGCTCAACTACCTGCACCAAGTGCTGCATACGGGAAAGGTCTTCGCCCATATCCATTATCAAGGCTATCTGAGGCTCGAAATCCTTGGTAGGTGTGGCTGCCTGAGATATAAAGAAGGCCGCGGCTCCGTGTGGGTAAACCTCAAGTTGTTTGGGATTATCCAGCCCCAGCTCTCTGGCCAAGATACCCTGCAGTTTGGTGAGTAGCTCCTTTATCGGCTGGACAGCATCTCCTACGGCGGGGTCTTGAGTCATGCGATATGCTGCAGTCTTCTTGGTTGACTCGATCAGATCGTCACAGCTGGGCGTAGCGACGTATATGAGTGAATCGTCGGGGACCCACTTCGCCGGTTCGGCGAATGTGGTTTGTGGCGATTGCGATATTGCGCATAGACACACGAGTAAGGTTGGCAGGCCGTGAGAGTACGCACGTTTCATTGAAGTTCCTTCCTTATAAGCAGTGTTCGTGGATGCAATTGGCTGTGGCCATACACGTGAATCATTTGCCACTTTTGCCGGCGAGGAAGCTTGGAGGATCGAGGTTGATTCGTGTTGGTGCTTCCAGATACTGAAACCCACTGTTCGGGTTATCTCTGTCGTAAGCGTAGGCGTCTCTGTTCTTGAGGAAGTCGATGACGTAGCGAATGGGAATGGCGAAGTTCAGCCCCTCAGCGAACATGTATCCCATGTTGGTAACTCCGATCACTTCTCCCTTCTCGTTGAATAGTGGTCCTCCGGAGTTGCCGGGATTGATTTGGGTTGTCGTTTGAATGTATACCAGCCCGTCTTCCGCGCGATTCTTTTTGCTTATTATCCCACGAGAGATGGTCCGCTCCAGACCCAGAGGGTTGCCGATAGCGAAGACAGTATCTCCCTCGTCCAGCGGGCGGTTTTCAGCCAAATGGACAACAGTGACTTCCAGATCCTCTGGGGGCGTGAACTTGAGGAGTGCCAGGTCCATGAATGGATTCACTGCGATTATCTCCACATCTTCTATCCGCTCATTGCGGAATGCGCCTTCAGTTTTGCGGAAGATGTTGACAATAAGCTGTGTCTCGTTTTCCACAACATGGAAGTTCGTGATCAGGTAGCCGTCGGGATGGATGATGAACCCGCTCCCCAGCCCACCCGGTGACTTAACGAGTACTACGCCTTCTCCCAAGCGTTGTGAAAGTTCCTCCAGAGATGCCGGCGGCAAGTCGCCTGTTCGGTAAAGGTCATCCGTAATCCGCTCGTTGACGATTCCGCTCTCCGAAGGGCGCGCTGACTTCTGTGCCTCATCAGAAGTAATGATTTTCCTGATATCGTCCCGTGGAACGCGGATAATGTCGAACCCGATGTCGACGAAGATTTCTGTAGCTGTTTCCTTTATTATCTTGCCCTCTATCGCAGCACCGCCAGCCAACATGATTTGGTCCGCTGCGGTCACTGTTGTCGAGAGGATTAACGCCAATGCACCAAGAGCACCCAGTAGGAAGTGGTTACGCATGATTGCCTCATTCCGAATGTCCAAGTTTGCCTGGGCAAGCGAGTTCGCTTCCCTTCTTGCTGCTCCAACATAGCAATCCGCATTGTTAATGGCAACTGATAAGACTGTGCTCCTTGCTCTAACCTGCGTTTAACCTACAATGAGGTTGTAGAATGTGAGTTGTGCCGATGGCAGCTGCAATGGCGGATACACTTTTTCGGGAAAGCTGAATATGAAATCACTGCGACGAACGATGCCGGCAGTTCTCTTGACTTCACACAATCAAGCTCTACGCCTATGGCTGATCGGGCGTGTATGCGGTATCGTTGGACTCGTGTTGGCAATACCCTTTGCCACAGTCGGTTTAGCAGAGGAATCCGGGGACAGGCTGACGTCTGCGCAACAAAGCGCATTGGCGACGCACTTTGGTTTTGCGGATCTTGAAGTGTTCAAGATAGAGCATGGGATTAGCGAGCTCAGTATCGGTGATCTCAATAACGATGGGCTGAACGATGTCGTTGTTGCTAATAACTCCAAGAGCACGCTCGAAGTGCTGTTGCAGCGAGCAGAACCGCCGAACGAACTTGAGGAACCGGCCGAGGTGAACGATTTGGTTAACCATTGGCGATTCGAGCGCAAGCCTACTTCGGTCACTTGGGAGATCCACTGTATAAGGATTGCGGACCTCACCGGTGACGGCAACGCCGATGTCGTGATTCTTGGCGAACCCAAGGAACTGGTGCTCTTGCCGGGAAAGGGAGACGGCACTTTTGATCAAGCGATAGTTCGTCGTGTTCGCGATGCGGTGACTATTCCTCGGTGTATGGCCATAGACGACTTGAATGGTGACGGCCGGAATGACGTGGCGCTTCTCGCCGCAGACGATGTACTTATCTTTGTTCAGAAAGAAGGTGGCGGGCTGTCCGAAGTCAAGCGCATCTCTCACGCTCTCGACAATGTGAGCGCTTTGCAGCTTGCCGACTTCAATGGGGATGGTCGTGCTGATCTTGCACTTTTTACTCATGATGAGGATTACCCTCTGCGTATACAGTACCAGGACGAATTGGGCAATCTCGGTCCTATGCAGCGAGTGAAGCTGCCTGGGCTGCGCAGTATTCACCTTTCTCGCGTCAGCGGCACGAAAGCAGACAACCTTTTTGCAGTGGAGCGTGTGTCCGGCAGGCTTAAGCGGTGGGCTTTCGATGGTTTTGGGCAGCCTGCCAAGAGCGAGGAGTGGGCAGTACTTTACTATCCTTTGCCCGGGAGATCCTCTTCTGACAGCCGTCCGCTGGCGGTTACCGACGTTGATGGCGACGGTCGAATGGATGTAATCGGTGCAGATGTGGATGGAGCGCAGATGGTGCTGTTTCGGCAGGAGGCGAGGTTGGGATTGCTGCCAGCTGAGACTTTCGGAGGCCAGGTGAAGATGCGCGATATGCGCTGCTTCGATGTGGAATCGGACGGAGTTGGTGAGGTCTTTGTGCTGAGTGCGGAGGAGGGGTTTATTGCTCGCAGCAGCTACAGCGACAGTCGACTTACTTTTCCGAAGGCTATTCCGACAGTAGGTAAGCCCTTTGCCATGGATGTGGTTCGGCTTCGCCCTGAGGCAGAGTCGTCGCTCACGTATGTTTCTCGTAACGACGATGGCAAGTACGAGTTGGTTATTCAACCGGCCACCGCAGCTTCTGTTGATGATGTGTCTATTCGCAGGTTCACCGTTGACGATCTCGACGAACCTCCAACTGCTGTCCGATCGGTGGATGTGAATCGTGACGGCTTGGTTGACGTGCTTGTTTTCGCGCCGTACTCGCCTCTTATAGCCTTCATTCAGCAGAATGATGGCACATTCGTTTCGCTCGGAACGGACGGACGCAGTCAGAGGGGCCTTGTGAAGCAGGCTGCTGTTGAGGGTTTTGCCTATGGTGATGCCGATGGCGATGGCAAGAATGAGATTTTGCTTGCGCAGGGCACGTTTGTCCGGGCGCTGTACGTGAACGCCGACGGTTCCTGGGAGATATTGGATCAGTACAACCCTCCGAGCTCGGACGTGGAGATTGAAGGCGTTGCTCTGCTGCCGTTCGCAAAGGAGAAACGCCCTTACTTGGTCATGTATGATGGCCGTGGACGAGAGATCATCATCTTCAAGCCGGCAGTCGGGGGAGCCTACAAGGTTGATCACTCCGTTCAAGTTGGGAAGTTCGATCTCAAGGCCATGATCGTTGCTCCGCTTGCGGGCGATGATCAGCCCTCAATCATGCTGGCAGACTCGCGTCGCGTCGCCCTGGTATTGCCAAACGTTAAAGCTGCCGGAGCTCGTGAAATGGGAAGTTATGAATCCTCCATCAAGGATGGTTGGCTGATGGCCATTGCATCCGGAGATGTCAATCATGATGGCCGAACCGACGTGGCTGTCATTGATGCCAAGGATCACTTCGTGGAGATACTCACTTTCGGACCCGATGAGAGTATTGTTCGTGGAAACAAGTTTCGTGTTTTTGCCAAGAAGCAGTACCATCGCCGCAACTCGGACGCTCCGGAGCCGCGTTCGATCGACATTGCCGATCTTACCAATGACGGTATCGATGACTTGGTTCTTGTAGCCCACGACCGAATACTATTGTATCCCGGGCAGTAGGGCGTGCCCGAAGCCCGGCCGGAGGGATTGCTGCGAATCATCCGGATGAGTGTTTCTCTTATGGGCATTGACATTCCTCCACCACGTATTGCCTTGAAGGTTCATGCCGACGACCGTTTCGTTGAGGCGTTTGACGGTCCGATCAAACGGACATGGGCTTCGCCGGCGTACCTTGTTGGGCTGTCTGTTGTAGCCATAGTCATGCTTCTCCTTCCACTTGTGTACCTTGGGCTGATCGTTTTGGCAGCGTACGGAGTCTACTACCACACGGTGGAGAACACGGAGATTCTCGGCTATGGTCATGGTTACGCTCGGATAGCCGCGGGCATCGCCTACTTGGCACCGATCATTATTGGCGCGGTTCTTTGCCTGTTCATGATCAAGCCTCTGTTTGCTCGTCCGGCGCGTCGCGAGAGACGGATGTCTTTGGTTCGACAGAATGAGCCGACGTTGTTCGCTTTTGTGGACAAGCTTTGTGAGATCGTCGGCTCGCCAAAGCCCAAGAGAATCGACGTTGATTGTCGAGTGAACGCTTCAGCGAGTTTTCGGCGAGGTCTACTCAGTCTATTCGTGCCCGGAGACTTGGTATTGACTATTGGCGTTCCCCTGGCTGCAGGAAGCACTCTCTGTGAGCTTACTGGCGTGTTGGCGCACGAGTTGGGCCATTTCTCTCAGGGCATTGGCATGCGCCTCTGCTACATAATCGATTTCGTGAACAGCTGGTTTTACCGTGTTGTGCACGAACGCGACCAATGGGACGAAAACCTAATAGACTATTGTGAGAACGAGAGTTTCTATGTTGTTGCTATAGCTTATCTCGCTCGAGTTTTCGTTTGGCTGGGGCGGTTGATACTTCGTTTGCTGATGCAAGTCGCCAACATTGTAAGCTGTGCCATGTCGCGTCAGATGGAGTACGATGCTGATCTTACCGAAATTCGGGTTGCGGGCAGCACGGTTTTCGAACAGTCAATGCGCAAGGGGGTGTTTCTTAACGCGGCCGCCAATGCTGTAATGGAGGATCTTCGCGACTCATGGCGTGATGGAAAGCTCGGCGACGACTTGCCGTCGCTGATTGTAGCCAAAATGAACCAGATGCCGGAGCCGCTGATAAGGACGCTTGGTGAACGGATTGATTCCAGGGCTGAGGGGCTTTTCAGTACTCATCCGAGTATGGCCAAGCGCATAGAGAGGGCTCGTAGGCATGACTACTCAGGAGTCTTCGCGCTTGATTGTCCCGCCTCCGAACTCTTTGCCGACTTCGGCGTGCTTGCCAAGGCGATCACTCTCCATTTCTATCAGGATGTGATCGGCCCCAGGTTTCGCGCAACTAACCTCGTATCAACTGAGGTTTTGACGAAACAGCAGAAGCAAGCGAGCCGAGGACGAAAAGTCTCGTGGAGGTACTTTCAGGGTTGCCTTTCCACGATTCGCTTACTGAGAACTGACAGGTACTCTGAAGTATCCAAGCTGCCCGTTTCACAGCTGGTTGAGCGATTGAAGAGAATTAGACAGGAAATCGTCAACTCGAGCGGAGCGGGGGTAAAGATCATCGCCGAGTATACAGAGGCGGACAGAGTTTGCTCTCTTGCCGACATTGTTTGCACAGTTCAGCCGTACAGCGTTCGTCTCGACTACAGAGAGTTTGGTTTGCGAGGAGGTTCCATAGAGGAAGTTCGTGCGCAGCGCGAAGAGGCTATGTTGGCAAAGGGCAGGCTGGAGCCGCAATTGCGCAAACTCGAAGCGACGCTTCAGCTGCGGGTCGAGTGTGCCATAGCCCTTATGGGCAAGGAAGTTGTCCACTCCAGAGTCAGGAATGGCAAGCAACTCCATCGCAGGCTGAACACTCTCGCTGATGCGCTGGTCGACATTTCCAGTATTGCTGATGTACTGCAGCGTATCCGTGGCGAGCAGCCGAGTCTTCGAGCACTCCTCTACATCTGGTGTCGGCGTGGCGACGTGTTTGAGGGTCTCGCCGGCAACGTTGAGCGTCTCGCCACTGCACAATTCGATCGGCTAGTGCAGTGTCGTGAGCGACTGAGGAGTAGGAGATATCCCTTCGAGCACACCGACAGGGGAACTACTCTTGCTGACTACGCGATTGGCTCCGTTCCTTCACGGGCTGATCTCGGTGCCATTAGTGACGCCTGTGACTCGGCGACTGAAGCTGTTGCGGCGCTATATATGCGAGTGATTGGCGAGGTAGCTATGATCTGTGAGGCCGCCGAGAAAGCGGTTGGATTGCAGAAGCTTCCAGAGCCCAGTCCGTCGTCGACGTTTCCTGAGGAGAATGATGAGTGAGCGGATGTTATCTGAGCAGGGCTATGAAGCATCCAAGTGCTAGTGGGAGGCGTAACTTTCTTGTGAAGCGCCGGCCGATGAAGTTGTGAGGTTGTCTGAGCTGATAGCTTGTTTTCTGTGCGTTGCGTTCCTGCTTGGTTACATTTGTTTGGAGCAAGCTCTATCGAGGTGGTAGCGGCTGAACGTCTGTTTTCTCCAGTAGGTTCCGGGTGTTTGACGCTGCGCTTGAGGTTACAGCGCTGTAGGAAGAGGGGCCCCGCGGCAAGATAGCCGCGGGGCCCCTGTTGCTTTTTGCTTTCCTGGTTACTCGGGACTAGAGCTTGCGGGCCACTTCCTCAGCTACTTCCAGCGTCGTGTTGTTCAGGCCGACGTCGTAGGTTCCGACCTTGTGTTCCTTGATCACGGTCGCCAATGCGTTTTCCAACTTCTCCGCCATTCCCATTTCACCCAGCCAATCGAACATCAGCTTTACGGTGAACAGCATTGCCATGGGGTTGACCTTGTACTGGCCAAAGTACTTTGGTGCTGAGCCGTGCGTTGGTTCGAATACAGCGTAATTGTCGCCGATATTGGCTGCAGAGGCAAATCCCAATCCGCCCACCAGGCCGGCTGCAAGGTCTGACAGGATGTCGCCAAACATGTTTTCCGCGACAATGACTCCGTATTCCTCGGGTTTGCGTACCAGCCACATGCACTGGGCGTCAATATTGGTTTCCCAAAGATCGATTCCTGGGTATTTCTTGGCGACTTCTCGTGCGGTTCGTGTAATGAGTCCGCCAGTTTCTCGCAGTACGTTGGGTTTATCGCAAATGGTGACGTTTTTCCGTCCATGCTGCTTCGCGTACTCGAAGGCCTGTGTTGCGATGCTTTCGCAGCCCTTGCGTGTCATGATGCGTGATGAGAAGGCTATGTCCTCCAGCGGTGTGTTTCCGAACCGCTTCATTTTGGGGTTTGTACACAGCGCGTCATAGACGTTTTGCGGTAGGGGGTGAAACTCGACACCGCCATACATTCCCTCGGTATTCTCTCTGAATACAACGAGGTCGATTCCTTCCTTGAAGTTGAGTGGGTTGCCCGGGTATGCCTTGCACGGTCGCATGTTCGTGTGCAGGTTCAACACTTGACGCAGCTTCACGATGGGCGAGAAGTATACGAGACCCTTGTCTTGCAGTGATGGATCGAGTTCTGCGGCAGCTTCTTCCTTTGGCTTGCTAGTAATGGCACCAAACAGGGCGCAGTCAGTTTTGCTCAACACATCGATTGTACGCTGGGGGAGGGCATCTCCTTCCTTGCACCAAAACTCCCAGCCTATGTCCGCCGGAATGTACTCCGCGTCGAATTTGATGGCGTTCAAAACGAGCCGTGCCGCTTCCATAACCTCGTTTCCTACGCCATCCCCGGGCATCCAGGCGATCTTGTACTTAGCCATTGTTTACTTTCGCTCCTCGCAACTTGTTTTGTGCCAGCGCAGCACTTCCGTTAGTCGATTGGGCCTCAGCCGTCCAGCTTTGTGACTTGGGCCCACCCTTCAAGCAGTCCGGGAGTGTAGCCGAAACGGCAGCCACAAGTCGAGAGGTTCAGCTTGGCTTTATTGCACGATTTCAAGAGATCTGGATTCCAAATAGACGCAATATTAGGCCATTGATTGCTGCCTAGTTTTGCTATACTGTCCCGCGCAGTGTGCGGATCGGCGCGGTTGCCGCCGCAACTCGTGGAAGCGTTGGGTGTGGCACGAACTTTGCCTTATGGCCCGTCGCGAACGGACTGAACTGTTGTTTCCTTTGTCATGGAGATACTTAGATGGCTGACCTCAAGGTAACCGTTAATCAGGACGACTGCACTGGCTGCGGCGTGTGTGAGGGTGAGGCTCCGAATTCCTTCGAGATGAACGACGATGACGTTGCTCAGGCGAAGGACCCTGTCGGTGATGACGTCGACACCGTTATTGCCGCTGCCGAATCATGCCCGGTTGAGTGCATCACCGTTGTTGACGCCTCAGGAAAGACTCTCTATCCGGAAGACTAGAGCAACTCTATTCAAGTGTAGCGTCTGATGCCCTGTTTTCTCAGGTAGATTCTCGGTGTTTGACGCTACGCTTATACTTATACTTACAGCGTCTTAGATTGCTATCGCTTGGTTTCGGGCGACTGGTATCGGTGAGTGAATGCAGGGACGGTTCGCTGCAGCTTAGCCGGGGCAGGCTTGTGCCAGTGCACGATTAACCCGCCAGCCGAAGAGATGCTTGGCCCGGATATTGCATCAGTCTTTCCGCTCAGTGGCCGTGTTTTCCGTCTGACTTCGTCAGAGCCGCCGATCTCTTCTCGACATAATCTACGGATACGCCTGCGAATAAATCGTCATCTCTTTGTCGCCAGACGAAAAACACGCCGCGCCGAGAAACAGAGTGTTAAACCAGGAGTGGGCGAGTATTGCCCGTAATCACCTTGGATCCAGCAAGCTAAAGCATTCGTCGAAAAGACTGATGCAATAACCGGGCTAGCTGAGGTTCTCTTTGGCTGGTTGATATATGAAATCTTTCCAAGCTGTTGCGCAGAGACGCTCACATAGGGAGCGTTCCGCTGTTTGCGCTGTGATCCTGCAATCGCTCTCCAATTGCCCTGATATGCCTTTCATCCGTTCCACAGCAGCCTCCAAGGATGGTGAGGTCGCAGTGTATCCGCGCCGCCATCATCTGATCGGCAAACGAGGAGGGATTGTCCGTGTCCAGCTCAGTTCTGTTGTCCAGTTCCTCTGGACAAAGCGGTGAGGTATTGGCTTGCAAGCCGACTAATCTTGCTGCTGCCACAGGGCATGTTTTGGCAACGAGTCCATACGCTTCGCAGAAAACTGCAGGGTGAACACAGTTGGCAAGGTAAGCGAGAGGCTTGGGAAAAACGCAGCTGTCAACTTCCATGATGAACTCGTACAACGGAGTATCGTCGAGCAGGGTTCCCTCGCGGTGGATGACAAGGCTGATGATGTATGGCACACTCCGTTCGGCCATGGCAATGGCCATACCATGCGCCTCCGCCGCTGCTGGAAGAGTTGCGCCAAGAAGCACATCAACGCCGGCCTTGGCCAGGGCGTTGGCCTGAGGTCTGTGGAATGCGGCTGCCTCATCTCTGTCAAGAGACTCCTCCGCTTTGTATGCGTCTCCTGCGCAGCCCATCAGACCTGCGATGGCGACTTGACTCCCGTATGTGCCGTAGGAGTCACGGATTTCCCTTACGAAGCGAACTGCGTCACGGTTAACGTCGAGGCAGTCGTAGCCTCCACATGCGCGGAGTCGGTGTGGGTTCGCTCTCCATGTGGGTGCTGCAATCATGAGTGCGAGTCCACAATCTCTGCCCACATCCACGTACTCTTTGTAGATGTTGGCCATGGTCCTCTTCGCAGTGTGATCATAGATCAGCAGCGAATTCGCCACATGTGGATCCAGCCGGATCGCCGGATCTCGACGCACCCGCTCAATCACAGCTCCTTCTGTCAGTATTGGCTTGCCGCTTTCAAGCGTTCGCGTCAGGTTCATCGTTAGTGTTGCCCAAGCAGGGTGGCATTGTGCTTTTGCCGGCGATACCCAGAGCGCTGGCCATGGCGTAGCTCTCGGTGTGGCTTATGGAGAGCACGATCTCGTCAATGCCCAGGTTGCGGGCAATCCGGTGGCATTCACCAGACAGCGACACCCTGGGGGCGCCGTGCACGTCGTTGGTGATCTCAATATCTGTCCAGGCTATACCTCCTCTCCAACCTGTCCCCAAGACTTTGAGAATCGCTTCCTTTGCCGCGAAGCGACCGGCGATGTGCGGCACGGGCTTTGCTAGTCGGCTTGCACGTTGATGCTCTGTTTTCGTGAGAACGCGTTCAAAGAACCGCTGATTGTGTTTGGTAATCAGCTGTTCGATCCGGGCACACTCAACCAAGTCGATACCGTGGCTTACCAGTGTCATCCTGAGAAGGTTAAGGTTGCCAGCGACGATGGGCAAGAGAAGTGTGCGCTCTTCGACATATGACCTTCGCTCTGCTATAGAGACGAATATGGTCAGAACAGGGACAGATCGAGTAGTTGGAGCGCTGCTTGGCGGGCTGACAGAGTCGCAGTTGGAGGCTGTCAGGCATACGGATGGTCCTTTGCTTGTTCTGGCGGGGGCTGGTTGTGGCAAGACGCGCGTAATAACCAGGCGAGCGGCATACATTGCGTGTACCGTTGCCTCGCCACACAGCGTTCTGGCCATCACCTTCACAAACAAAGCTGCCGAGGAGATGCGCGACCGGATGTTCGCGCTGGGTATTGGAAGGGAGATGACCGTTTGCACGTTCCATTCTTTGTCGGCGCGGCTTCTTCGCACCCATCATCGTAGGGCAGGTCTTGCTGAGAACTTCACGATATTTGATACGCGCGATCAGCGCCAGGTTCTTAAGGAGGCCATAAAACGCTGCGACTTGTCCAGCGACAATTGGAGGCCTGCGAAGGTGCAGACCGTGATCAGCAATGCAAAGAACGCAATGGTCACGGCCGAAGGCTTCGCGGAATGTGCTGACGATTGGGGACAGAAGACCTTGGCTCGCCTGTACGGATCCTATGAGGCCATACTGGCCGAGCAGAACGCTCTCGATTTCGATGACTTGCTACTGAAACTCGCACTACTTCTTCGACGCGACAGGGACCTTCGAAGCGAAATCGAATCTCGTTATTCCCACGTGCTGATAGATGAGTACCAGGATACGAACAGCGCCCAGTATGAGATAGCGTACCTGATCAGCGAGCATAACCACAATCTGTGTGCAACGGGGGATCCTGATCAGTCGATCTATGGCTGGCGTGGCGCCGACATAAGGAACATTCTGGAGTTCGAAAAGGATTTGCCAAGCGCAAAGGTCGTAAGACTCGAACAGAACTACCGTTCGACCAAGCGCATTCTCTCTGCTGCTAGCGCTCTCATTGAGCACAACGTCGCCAGAAAGGAGAAGACGCTCTGGACTGAAAACCCAGAAGGGGCGAGAGTGCGCGTTGTGCGCGTTGAGCAGTCTGAGGCCGAGGCCGAGTATATTGCGTCAGATATCGTCGAACGAAACGCGGCCGGTGAAGAGCTGGGCGACATGGCCATCTTCTATCGCCTGAATTCCCTGAGTCGATCCATCGAGGAGGCGTTGATCAGGGCGGGTGTTGCCTATCAGGTGGCCCGTGGGACGGAGTTCTATGCGCGTAAGGAGATAAAAGATGTGCTCGCATATGCTCGCGTCGTCGTCAATCCCAGGGATGAAGTATCGCTCGTCCGGTGCATCAATACGCCAGCAAGGGGGATAGGAAAGACTACGATTGAGCGCCTGCTAAAGCACGCCAGGGCCGAAGGGAGGCCGCTATATGATGTGATAATGGACGCCAATGACGTGGCGAATCTCCGAACCGCCGCGCTGAAGCGAGTGGGTCTGTTTTCTTCCATTCTTGGCTCGATTGCATTGTTGCGGGACTCTTCGCCTCGTGCAGCTTTGGAGCAGATCCTCGGTCTTTCAGGATTACGGGCTGATTTGGCCAAGCTTGCCGAGCAGGACCCTGAGCCGCTCGATAACGTAGAGGAGTTGGTTAATGCCACTGCAGTTTTCGAGGAGGCACACGACAACGCTACTATTCGTGACTGGCTTGAGTACACTAGTCTTCTCGGCGATGTTGATGCTGTCGAGGATTGCGGGGGAAGAGTTACGCTAATGACTCTTCACGCGGCAAAAGGGCTGGAGTTTCCCGTCGTGTATGTGACCGCGCTTGAGGACGGTCTTCTTCCTTTTTATCGAGAGCCTGGTGATCCCGAGTGTGACGTGGAGGAGGAGCGTCGTTTGTGCTTTGTAGGAATGACGCGGGCCAAGCGTTGCTTGACGTTGACTCATGCCGACTACCGCATGGTTCGTGGTGTAGCTGAACGGCGAGGCCCTTCCGAGTTTTTGGCCGAGCTACCCAAGAGAGAGCTGGACTACATTGACAATGCGGGTCTCATCGGCGGTAGAGGAAAGCGGCGTCAAAGTGTGGGTGCGCTGCCTGACGATATTGAGCAATGGGAAGTTGGTGCGTTGGTGCGTCATCCGACATATGATTTAGGGCAGATCCAGTGGATTCGGCCAAACGGAGCTCAGACTCGCGTTGGAGTGATATTCCGCAACGGAGCGGAAAAGAGCTTCATTCTTCAGTTTGCCGACTTGGTTAGAGTTGAGTTCGATGAGATTGACTGACGGAGGTATTGGTTGATTTCGAGGCTTTCGTTGAGGGGTGCGACGACAGTAGGAAACAAGATCAATGGCACATGCAGTGATAATGGCAGGCGGGGCAGGGACTCGGCTGTGGCCTCTGAGCCGCAAGGACCGTCCAAAGCAGTTGCTTCGGCTTTTTTCCGGCAAGAGTTTGCTTCGTGCATCTTATGAAAGGTTGGCTACCGTTCTTGATGCGAACCATATTCACGTGATAACGGGTGCTGCTCATTTGCCCTTGGTGGCGAAGGAACTTCCCGAACTCCCTCCCGAGAACCTCATCGGTGAGCCACAAGGAAGGGATACGGCAAATGCCGTAGGGCTTGCCGCAGCGATCTTGCATGAGCGCGACCCCGATTGCGTCATGGGCATCTTTACGGCCGATCACGTTATTCGTCCGGTGGACAAGTTCAGCGAGGCCGTGCAACTGGCTTTCGAGACTGCCAAGGCTAATCCCCAAGCGCTTATACCTATCGGTATTACTGTTCGCGCTCCGGAGACTGCCTTCGGGTATGTTAGGCGCGGCGAGAAATTCGCTGAAGGGGTTTATCGTGTTGATGGGTTTACTGAGAAGCCAAACGCCGATCTTGCCGGTCGCTACGCGGCTTCAGGAGACTACTACTGGAACAGCGGAATGTTTGCCTGGCGTACTGGAGCCATCCTTGGAGAATTAAGGGTGAATCTTCCAGAATCATTTGAGGGGATTATGGAGATAGCCAAGGCATGGAATACGCCGCAACGCAGCGAGAAGCTGAACAGTATCTACCCGACATTGAAGAGGATTTCTATAGACTACGCCGTTATGGAGCATGCTCGCGATGTTCTAGTTGTCGAGATGAATTGTCGTTGGGCTGACGTTGGATCCTGGACGCAGTTGAGTGAGGTTCTTACGCCGGACCAAGATGGCAATGTGGTAGCTGCTCGCAGGGCATACAATCATGGGTCGTCGGGAGTGACTATCGTTTCCGAGGATGACGACCATGTGATTGCTACCGTTGGCGTTCGTGACCTCACGATAGTGCATTCTGGGGACGCGACCTTGGTTTGCCAGAAGAGTGATGCTCAGGTGATTAAGGATCTGCTTGCCGAGATCGAAGCGGAGCACGGCGAGCGCTATTCGTAATTCCCTTATGTGTTGAATGGAGTTGCCCTATTCCTCGGTACCTTGGAATCGATTATGGCCTCAGACGGGTGGGGCTTGCTGTTGGTGATACCGAAGGGGCTATTGCCAGTCCGCTGGTCGTTCTGAGTATCCGCGGTGTCGCCGAGCAGGTGCGTGCGGTTGTTAGGGAGGGCGAAGCCTATGATGTGGTTGCGTATGTTTTGGGTATGCCCTTCAATATGGACGGTTCGGCAGGGACGCAAGCGAACGTTACGAGGAAATTCGGGGAGGAGCTAGCGAGGCAGACGGGTAGAGATGTCTTCGAGTGGGACGAGAGACTGTCGTCAAAGGGTGCAGATGAGTATCTTCGGGCGGCTGAACTGACCTACGGGAAAAGGAAAGTGCGACGGGATGCAGTCGCGGCTCAGATTATTCTCCAGTCTTTCCTGGATGCCCGGATGAGTGCGGAGTTGGGATCAGATGTGGACGAGGACTAAGCAGAGCCTTGGCCAGATGAATGTCTGTGGTGCAGAGGTCCACCGATAATGAGCGATGTCAGCCAAACGGGAGTTGGCGGGCGATCTGCGGAAGACCGCGATGGTGTGGTTAGCAGGGCGGGCGTCATGCCTCTCGGTGACCATTTGGAGGAGCTTCGCGTATGTTGCCTGCGTGCTCTCGCCGGGCTTGTACTGGCAGCAGGGATATCGCTTGCTTTCGCCGAAGGGATACTCGCCTATCTGCTGAGGCCGGCTCTAGTGGTTCTTCGTGCCCACGGTCAGCCCGCCGAGATTCAGGCGCTCGGTCCTCCTGACGCCTTCGTGATGTATTTGAAGATCGCGTTTCTCTGCGGTTTGATTATCTCCATGCCCTGGATCCTGATTCAGATCTGGCGTTTTGTTTCCGTTGGCCTATACCGGAACGAGCGTCGTTTCGTTCGTACGGTTGCTCCTGCGTCCTGCGTGTTGTTTGCCTGTGGCGTTGCGTTTATGTTCTATGTGGTTTTGCCGATAATTCTTAATTTCTTCGTCAGTTTCGGCGAGGGAATCAAGGTTGCGGATGTGGAGGGGAACTGGTTTCAGAAGTTGGCGGTGTCTGCCGAGAAAGTCGCTGAATCGGACGAGTCGATTGTTCTTGGGGCGGACGTGCCTCTACTTGAGCATGATCCTGTGAAACCACCAGAAGGAAGCGTGTGGGTGAATTCCAGTAGGAACCTTTACTGCGTACAGACGGCGACAGGCACTCTCACGATTCCCATGCAGCCTGCGGGGAAAATCGCCGCCATAAAAAGCCAGTTCGGTCTCAGTTTCTACGTAAGCTTTGTGCTTACGCTCTCCCTGGCTTTCGGGCTGGCCTTTGAGCTACCACTTGTGATTCTGTTTGTGACCGGCATGGGCATAGTGACTGTGGACGAACTGTCGAGGGCTCGGCGATACATCATTCTGGGGATCTTGACCGGGGCAGCTATTCTCACTCCCCCAGATGTGATCAGTCAACTGCTTTTGGCCTTTCCCATGTTCATTCTTTTTGAGGGGGCGCTGGTTGTTGCTCGTTATGTGACAAGCAGGAAGGAGTTGGCCGGGTGATTCACGATGCTAACCGGGCAACGAGACTTCGCCTATGATCTCTGTGAGGCGTTCCAGCTTGCGCTGTGCGAGATAGGCTGAAAGCCCATCGCGAATGAGCATAGGAGTGCGCGGTTCGATAAACAGAGCTGTGCCGACCGCTACAGCTGTTGCACCGGCAAGATGAAACTCAACCGCATCACGCCAATCGCGTATGCCGCCCATAGCCACTATGGGAATGCCCAGATCGCGAGCGACTTTCTGATATACGCTGTGAACCATAAACAATGCAACTGGGCGTATTGCCGGGCCGCTGAGTCCGCCCGTCACATTCGCCAGGCGAGGCTTCAACGTGTCTACGTTAATAGCCATTCCGCGAAGTGTGTTGATCATCGAGAGTACGTCCGCACCTCCGTTGATAGCAGCTCTGGCCAGTGAGCAGATGTCGCTCGTGTTGGGAGTCAGTTTGACGATCAGCTTGCTTCGCTTAACCTCGCGCCGCACGCTTGATACTAGTTCCTCCAGTCTAGCCGGATCGCTTCCCCATTCGAGACCGTCCGCCACATTGGGGCAGGAGACATTCAACTCCAGAGCCGCGATGCATTCAATCTCATCGAGGCGTCGGCACACTGCCAGGTAGTCTTCAATGTTGTGACCGGCTACATTTACGAATACTGGAGTCCTCAACCCCTGAAGGTAGGGCACCTTCTCCCGGCAGAACGTGTCCACACCTACGTTTGCCAAACCAATTGCGTTAAGCATTCCTGAGGGTGTCTCGACGGTGCGCGGTGCAGGGTTGCCTGGCCGAGGCGTGATCGTAATGGACTTTGTCATGAACGCGCCAAGTTCGTTGAGGTCGACGACCCTTGCGTACTCCGGGCCGTAACCACTTGTACCTGATGCAGTGGTCAGCGGATTTGCCATCCGAATCCCCGCCAAGTTCACAGAGAGGTCGAGTGCAGATGATGCCGTGCTCATGGTGGAAGGATCGGGCTGGGAGTTCCAGTTGTCAAGGTGCACAGTCTGTTATGGGGGTTGCGGAAAACGGACTGTTCGAGTTAGCTTACTCCGTTCACTGCTCAGTAGTCAGGGGGAGTCCTTGGTGCTCGGGCGGTTGTGAGGCTATCTGATGAAGACCGCTGTGTACACTGGTACGTTTGACCCGATCACCAATGGCCACCTGGATATCATCGCGCGGGCTCGGATGGTCTTTGGACGCTTGATCGTTGCTGTGGGTCATAACCCCACGAAGGTGGATGTTTTTACGGCTGCAGAGCGGGTGGAGATGATCGAGAATCTGGTCGCTGATATGCCCAACGTGGAAGTCGAATCCTATGACGGCTTAACTGCCAACTTTGTTCGCCAGGTAAAGGCAGATGTCATCATCCGCGGGATTCGCGACACAGTCGATCTGCGAGAGGAATTGCAGGCAGCCAACACGAATCTGATCGTTGGTGGCGTGGAGACAGTTTTTCTGATGGCCTCGGAGCAGTACGCTTTGACTTCAAGCACCCTGGTTAAGCAAATAGTGGCCATGGGTGGTGAGGCCTCGGTTCGCCTGGCAACGTTGATTCCTCCGGCTGTTCTTGACAAACTTCGCCAGAAGGTAGCAACAGGCTAAGTTTTTGCCCGTAGGTGGATACACGCGTACTTATGTTCAACTCCACACAGGTCAAGGGCAAGATACTTGTCTGCGTCATACCTGCGATGGTATTACCTTCAGCAGGCGCGCTGCTGTACTTCGTGTTTCTCCCCGGTAGGCAGTATGCGACTATAGCTTATGGTCTCACCAAGCTGTTCACGGTTGTTTGGCCATGGTATGCCACACTAGTTGTCATTAAGCATCGCGGAGTCATCAAGCCACGTCAACGTCTGCGTTCTCTTCCACTTGGCCTTCTGACGGGCGCGTCGATCGGTGGGGCCGTATTGATCGCTTATGCTTTTACACCTGTGGGTGCCTATGCGCAGGAGTTTACAGAAGTAGTGCGTGGGCGTCTGACCGTAATGGGAGTCGGTGCGCCTCACACCTACATTGTCTATTGCATGTTCCTTGCCGTGATTCACTCTTTGATCGAGGAGGTATACTGGCGCTGGTTTGTTTTCAGCCAGCTAACTCGCTGTTTTCCGGCGTGGGTCTGCTATGTGGCTGCTAGTCTTGCGTTCTCCGGTCATCACTATGTGGCGTTGGGGTGTTATTTTTCCGCCAAAGGGGCTTTCATCTTCGGCACCTTTGTTGGCGTTGGTGGGGCGATTTGGTGCTGGTTGCTGAGACGGCAGGGGACTGTGCTAGGTGCCTGGCTGTCACATGCTATTGTGGATATGGCCATATTCGCGGTCGGCTATGATTTGCTTTTTGGCTGATGGCTCGATGGGCCGGGGCATGCGTTACTGGTTAACGTCCTCAGTGCAGAACACCTCGATTACGTTTTGGTTTTCACAATGGAAGCCATCCGGCGGCGAAGCGAAGTCCACATCTGAGACGTCTTGAACGTGGATAAGTCCGCCAGTGGCCGAGTCGAAGTAAGAGACTTGTCCCGAGTATCCGGTTGTCTCCGTGATGATAAGTAGTTCTTCGCAACTACCGGCGGAGACCCAAAGCCAATGGTCGCAGGCATCGCCCCCAGCGCGCAATTCGGCAACCTTGGCTTCGTAATCGTTGGAAACTGTTGAAGCGGGGCGCGGAGCAAAAGCGGTGCACCCAGGAACGCCCGCAAGCCACACAAGGGCGAGGATCGCTCGTGGGGTGAGTAGGTGTCTTGGGCATAAGTTTGATTCAAAGTTGCTCATATCGCGCCGCGGAATCGCCTTTAGGTTGAGTGAACATTGGCAAACGGATACGCTAATCTCTACGATAACGATCCATGAGATGGGATGCAAAGGTATCCGAGAGCGGAGATGCTCGTATTATGGTTCTGGGGAAACGGAGGGGTTGGGACCTATAACTATTGTTGTCGGACTGCGACACCGAAGTTCGAAGCGGACCTGGATCCACGATGGCAAGAGCGAGCACGCGAATTACATTCATACTGGGATGCACCGGCGGTGGTAAGGGCGCGACGGGACGGGCGCTGGCGAAGTTGATCGGGGCTGAGATTGTCAGTGTCGATTCCATGAAGGTTTATAAACGCATGGATATCGGAACGGCCAAGCCTACGGCAGAGCAACGGTTGGACGTACCTCATCATTTGTTGGATGTGGTGGAGCCTTCGGAGGAGTATTCGGTGGCTCAGTTCGTTGGTGATGCGGAGAGGGCCATTGCTGATATCACGGCGAGAGGCAAGCATGTGCTCTGTGTCGGCGGGACTGCCTTGTATATCAAGTCTCTAAGTGAGGGACTGTTTGACGGTCCTTCAGCTAATGACAGTATTCGAAATAGGCTGCGGCAGCGTGCGGAGCAGTTTGGGACGGCAGCTCTGCACAGCGAGTTGTGCCGCGTTGATCCTGAGGCCGGGGATCGCATTCACCCAAACGACCTCCGCAGAATCGTGCGGGCATTGGAGGTCTACGAGCTTACGGGACGGCCAATCAGCGAATTGCAGACACAATGGGACAGAAATCGCACAGTTTATGATTGTGTGTTTCTTGGATTGCGGAGAGAGAAGGAGGAGGAGAACAGACGGTGCAACGCACGAATCAAACGGATGGTTGAGGCAGGTCTTGTGGATGAGGTCCGAAGTTTGTGGCTTGAAAAACCACCAATATCTTCGATTGCACGGCAGGCACTGGGATATGCGGAGATAATCGAATACTTGGAGGGACGCGTAATCCTGGATGATGCTATTGAGAACATTAAGATCAACACGCGTAAGTTCTCCAAGGCTCAACGGACCTGGTTTAAGCGTTTTCGACAAACAGAATGGATTGATGTTACGGAGGGGGACACTGCTGATGGGTTGGCCAGGCGGCTGGCTGATATGGAGAAAATGCCATGGTCGAAGTAGTTGACGTGACGGAGATGACCAATTGGGCTGTGGACCTGATCGGAGTGCGTAAGACCTATTCCGGCGGTATCGATGCGCTCCGCGGCGTGAATATCCAGGTGGGCCGAGGAGAGATATTCGGTTTGCTGGGGCCCAACGGTGCCGGGAAGACGACATTGGTAAAGATCATGATGACGGCAGTGCGTCCGAGCGCTGCGATGGGGACTGTATTAGGGCGACCTCTGGGAAACAGACGCAAGCTTGCGCTCATAGGCTACCTGCCTGAAGCGCATCGCTTTCCCGGATATCTTACTGGTTTGCAGCTTCTTGACTACTACGGCACGTTAGCCAATGTGCCTCGTAGCATTCGCAAAGCGCGCGCGCCAGAGTTGCTTGATCGGTTGGGAATGGGTGAGTGGGGTGATGTGAGGATTCGTAAATACTCCAAGGGCATGCTCCAGCGCTTGGGTCTAGCGCAAGCCATGATGAATGATCCAGATCTGATTGTATTGGATGAGCCAACAGATGGGCTTGACCCCATGGGCCGCCGTGACACTCGTGAGCTGCTGCTGGAATACAAGAGGCGAGGTAAAACAGTATTCATTAACTCGCATTTGCTCAGTGAACTGGAGATGGTGTGTGATCGAGTGAGCATATTGGTAGGTGGTTTGGTTGCGAGGCAGGGGACGATCCAGGAACTGACCGAACACTCAATCGAATACAGGATTAAGGCGGCTGAAGATTTAGCTGGCCACACTGCGGCTTTGGCCAAGATCGGTGGTGAGGTTCGCGGTCAGACTGTTGCGGTTTCCGGTCATGATGCAGAACAAGTGAACCGGATGATCGACTACTTGCGCGGCGCCGGCATCCTGATAGAGTCTGTTATTCCCAAGAGATTCAGCCTTGAGGAGGTGTTCGTGGACACCCTTGGCGGAGGCAAAGGTATTCCTCGAAAGCATCAGGCTGAATGAAGGTGAGGGTTGAATGATGCAGATGTTGGCTTTGATCAACGATGCTATTCGGGAATCTCGTGACAAGAAGCTCTTTTGGGCGATGCTTGTGGTTTCAACTATTGCTGCAGGCGCGTTTGCCTGCATCGGGTTTGACGAGAATGGCTTGTCTCTCGCATTTGGGTTGGTGAAAGTACCAGATGCTAACCTGACTGCGGGCTCTCCCGCTGCGCAGCAGTTCATGGCTGGCATAGTTTCGTATGTGCTGGTGGGGACGTATATCGGTTGGATAGGTGTGCTTGCGTTTCTGGTGGCTACAGCGGGGATGCTACCATCGTTTATGGCAGACGGGGCGATCGAGGTTGTTCTGGGTAAACCCATTTCCCGTATCAGGGTATTCGTTGGGCGATACCTCGGCGGCTTGACCTTCGTGGGTCTTCAGGCAATCTACTTCGTGCTGCTGACCTTTCTGGTATTGCGTTTTCGTATGGGAGTATGGTTCTGGGAGTATCTTTGGGCCATCGTGCTTCTTCCACTGCTTTTCAGTTATCTCTACTGCGTCACAGTGTTAGTTGGTGTGTGGAGTCGCAACGGATTGGTTTCGCTGACTTGCACGCTGCTATTCTGGCTGTGTATTGCCGGAGGCACTACGATGGAGCGCACCTTTGGCTATACAGATGAGTTGCGTCCGCAAGGGTCGGAGCTTGCTTGGGCCGAGCGGAGTCAGATAGGCAAGGTGTCTTTCGTACTTTATAACGTGTTTCCCAAGACTGACGATGTATCTGTACTTCTGGGACGTGAGATGGGGGCTGCGACGCCCACCGCGTTCGTCGAAGGGTTGGGGACTTCCGGGGAAATACGAGATGAAGAAACCGCTAGGCTGGCCACTGTCGACCACGAGTTGACCACGGCTAAGTCGTCGCTCTATTCGATTGGGAGTTCTCTAGTGTTTGAGGCGGTTGTCTTGTCGCTGGCGTGTTGGTTTTTTGTCCGGAAGGACTTCTGAGACTGGGGATCAATGAGGTGGGTGTGGATGAGCGGAGAATCCTGTACGTAATAACCGACTTGGAGGTTGGGGGAGTTCCGCTACACCTTCTTCGACTGGCGCAGTCGGTTCGAGATGACGGATGGAAACCGACGGTAGTGAGTCTCAAGCCTGCCGGCCCGGTAGGGGAGCGGTTGCAGAATTGCGGAATACAGGTGCACTCTTGCGAAGTTACCTCTTCGTGGGATTTTCGAGTATTCGTTAGGTTGGCGAAGATCATCAGGTCGTTGGGGCCTCACGTGATTCACTCTTTCCTCTTTCACGCAAACCAGGCGTGTCGGCTGGCGAATATGTTGTGTGGTCGAGCGCGATCTAATCTTGTCTGCGAGATTCAGACAGTGGAGATTGAGCGCAAGTGGCATCTGTGGTTTGACAGGATTACGTATCGTTTGTGTAGATGTACTGTGGGTAACTCACGGTCAGTTGTGGATCATCTCCACCTGCGTGCCGGCATCCCCACATCGCGTCTGGAACTGATTCCGGGGGGCGTGGACATCGAGCGCATAGACTCGGCGATCCCAGTTTCAAGGAATGAGTTGGGAGTAGATGAAAGCGTTCGGCTGCTGCTTTGGGTGGGACGTATGGATCCGGTGAAGGGGCTAGACACATTGGTAAAAGCTGTAGCCATGTTGTCTGACGCCAAGTATGCCAAGTTGCTTTTGGTCGGCGACGGTACGTACAGGGAGGAAGTGGAGACGCTTGTACGAGAAGTGTGTCCGGACCGCCGTGTGGAGTTTCTGGGCCGCAGGGATGATATTCCATCATTGGCGAAAGCAGCAAACCTGTTTGTTTTTCCGTCACGCACGGAGGGGATGCCCAACGCGTTGCTGGAAGCCATGGCCGCAGGTCTTGCAGTCGTGACAACTGATGTGCCTGGTTGTCGTGACCTGATATCTGATGGTGAAACAGGCAGGGTTGTGGCCGTTGACGATCCTGCGGCACTTGCTACTGCGATTCAGGAGGCTTTCTTGCATCCGCAAGAGACGGCGGCGATGGCGCGGGCAGCTCGAGACCTGGCCCGCAACCAGTACAGTGAACGTCGCTGCCACAAGCAATACTTCGATCTCTATGAGGCGTGTTGCCAGCAGAGCGTTGCCGGGGCGGGTTGAATCGGGCATCCGCCTCGCACTCCTTATGCTTCCCATTCTTACAGCTGCTTCTTTGCGGAGTGGGTGTACTCCTCGGTGTGACTCTTTTTTTGGGGCGTTGGCAGCCCAATACTAGATGTAGGAGATCGCGGCGACCTTACTATCAGGCCTTAGGGGGTTGGTCCAGACGTGCGATCAGCTGGTGCCTGTCAGCAAAGTTTTGTCAAATTTGCAGTTGCATCAAGTGGGGCTATGAGGTACTTTTTCCCTTGTTATCCCACTCAGTGGGGCGGGTGATCAGTGATTGGGTGCGAATGGTCTTCACCGATGCCTATGAGCGAACCATCGATGCCAAGAACCGGATCCAGATTCCTGCGCAGTTTCGCAGCACAATGGACCCGGAGATTGACGGGGTTGGTTTCTACCTTTGCCCAGGAGAGCGGCGGAATACGTTGTCACTGTATCCGGAGCGGGCGTTCCAACTTCGCGCGAAGCAGTTGCGCACTGAGGCAATCAGTGGTGAGGACTCACTCGCTTTTGAGCAGTTGTACTACTCGCTGGCCAGTAGGCTCGAGATGGACAAGCAGGGACGCGTCGTCCTTCCCGAGCGACAGCTTTCGTTGGTTGATATTGGCAAGGAGGTGACGTTGGCAGGAGCCAGCACCCGCATCGATGTGTGGTCCACGGCGGAGTATCGGGAGTTTCTGCGCAGTTCGTTTGCCAGTCGGTGGCCTGATCTTCAGAAGTTCATGCGGAGCACACTTGAGCAGCGTGGCGGCGGTTAGGACACGAGTTGGCACAGAGGGGGCGGAGAGTACGGACGACTGAAGGTGGTATTGCCATTGCATCCCCGGCGACGGGGTTTGCGAGTCGGGTAGCGGCTCGATAGTGCGGCTACCCTCAGCCCGGAGCGAGGGCTGTGGTTCGACGGGATCTGTCGAACGGCGCGGTCGACTGATCCCGGTCGGGCCCTCGCTGAGGCAAGGGCGGCTCAGACGTTGCTTGAACACGGAAATTGACGCCTGTCGGCAGCGATGAATGGAGTCATCGTGATGGGCGAAGTTGGTCAAGAGGTTTGAAGGGATCAGTTATGGGACACAGCCGCACCAGTCTGGTTCGTCAGTTGCAGGAGTCGTTTTGTGGCGGCAAGCTGGACGAAGCGAATAGAGATTGGATCGTTGAGCAGCTTAGCTTTCGCGTTCGGCACCTGCAAAGCCTGGGTGGCGCGTATCAAGCGGTAAGGCTTTCCCATCACGCTGGTGAGTTGTCCCCTTCCAGCTGTTGAGACCTGCGGCAGGGGGCGAGTCGGCACGGACGCACGGCTCACCCCAGCCAAGCATTTGTATTGGCGTAACTGGTGGCAGATGAGCTTAGCCAACATGTTCCGGTGCTTCCTCAGGAGGTGATCGAACTGTTGGCTGTGCAGCCAGGCGATCTCGTGATGGATTGCACGGTTGGCCTGGGCGGTCATGCAAGGATGCTGGCCGATTCTGCCGGCGGGACGGGGAGGCTCATCGGAATGGATGTCGATGAGGCCAATCTCCAATTGGCATCGCAGCATCTTGAGGGTTGTGAATGCCCATACCGGTTGTTTCAGTGTAACTTCGGCGATTTTGAACAAGTTCTCGATGAAGTTGGTGTTCCGGTTCTCGATGTCGTATTCGCGGATCTTGGGGTGAGTTCTACGCAGCTGGACCAAGCTGAGCGCGGTTTCAGCTTTCAGGAAGACGGCCCACTGGACATGCGCATGGATAGACGTTTGCCGGAGTCCGCTTCCGACCTGATCAACAGGCTTTCGGAAACTGATCTTGCGAATGTGATTTACCAGTATGGGCAGGAGCGATTGAGCCGCAGAATCGCTCGGTATATTCATCAGGCGCGGCATGGCCGCAGGATTACGAGTACAGGTCAACTTGCGGAGATAGTCGCGCGTGCAGCAAGAACGAAATCGGCTTCGCGTGGAGAGCGGATTCATCCTGCGACCAGGACGTTTCAGGCTTTGCGCATTGCGGTGAATGATGAACTCGGTTCCCTGGAGCGGCTGCTGGAAAAGGTGCCGCGATGTTTGAAGCCTGGTGGTCGGATTGGTGTTATCTCATTTCATAGTCTGGAAGATGGGATTGTTAAAAGAGATTTTCGCCAGCGAAAAACTGATGGTATTTACACAGTCTTGACGAAGAAGCCAACAGTGGCGAGTGGGCGGGAGCGAGATCACAATCCACGATCGAGAAGCGCGAAATTTCGAGTGGCGGTTCGCACGGCAGCTCCGCTGTGAGGGGGGAAACGGACTGCAACTGTTTGACGCAGTTGGTATGACAAGGCAGGCTACGGGTTCTCACGGGAGTAAGCTTTATGGGTAAGGAGACGAAGATCGGATTGCTCGTGGGAATGTGTTTCATCATCTGCTTTGCGGTCATACTTTCCTACCGAACTGATCAACTGCGAACACCCACTGGCGCGTCACCGCACGTTGCCGAAATAGTCCGGCAAGCAGAGGCTGCAGTGGGAAATCAGCTTCCACCGCGACATCTACCAAGATCAATCGATAACGCTTCCGCTACTGCAACGGCAGCGCGGATATCGGGAGGTGTGCGCGATCGGGTTGCTGCTCGGAACCCGAGCAATGCGGAACAGGTTCATGAGTCAGACACGGAGGACATGACGACTGACGAGTTAGTACTGCGGCAGCGTCAGAACAGGATGCGGATGGCTAGGCATGCTTCAGGCATGACCGGACCGAGTTTGGATGAGTTAGCCAAGCCGTTATCCGATTTGCTCGAACGTTTTGTTGCCCGAGGGCCAGCTATCGAAGCATCGTCGCAGGCAGCGGAAGGGTTGGCGGCCAGTGAGAGCGATCTGCGCGGCGAGGAAGTTGATGATCGAGAGGGACACCGAGAGCCGTTGCGGATTAATCGTCCGCAACGTGACGTCATGGAGGACGCTGAGGATAGAGTGAGCCCTCGACGTGGATCGATTGAATCGTCGTTGGCCATGAACTTGGGTGGCCACGAGGATTCGACAACAGTTACGAATTCGAAACCGGTGTCGCTGCAAGCTGATACTCCAGCAAGCGCCTCTCGGACGCAGCGCATTCTGACGAAGCACGAGGTGAGGTCAGGTGATAGTCTTGGCAGAATCGCCAAGAAGTACTATGACTCTGCCAGGCCAGAGTTGATCCAGGCGATATTCGAGGCCAATCGCGACCAGATGAAGGACCCCGACCATGTTGTTTGCGGAAGGGTTCTCGTCATTCCACTTCTTGAGGATCGTTTGGCGGCATTCCCATCCAGGGATCGGGGAACACGTGTGGCGGTAGAATCTTCTGTGAACAATCTTGCTGAGAAGGAATCACCGTTAATCGGTCGGACGTACGTGGTCAAGTCTGGTGATGTGCTTTCCAAGATAGCGTCGGCTTACTACTCATCAGCGTCTCCGGAGATTGTCAAAGCAATCTTCGAGGCGAACAGGCAAGTGATGTCGGATCCCGATCATTTAGTTGCTGGGTGTTTACTGCGACTGCCCGACTTCTCCGGCACCGCTGAGTCTCTGCCTGCCGGTGTGACGATCGCATCGAATGCAACAGCCAACGTTGCAGCCGCAGATCGTCGGTCTCCAGCCGCTGTTGGAGGCCGTGGACGTGAAGGTATCGATTGGGAATGGTATCAAGTGCAGAAGGGAGATGTGTATTCCACAATTGCTGCCAACCGTTTGGGTTCAGCAAAGCGTTGGCCGGAATTAGCGAGAATGAACTCGGACATCTTTCCAGATTCCGGCAACATCCGGCATGGCGTGCGGATCCGTGTTCCACGGCAGGCTGCCGGCTCTGGACGAGTGGGCGGTCATCGCCGTGAGGGTATCTGATGACACCGGTTCGTGCTGGCGTATCGATGCTATTGGTGGGCGCGATTTGTCTCGTAGTGGTTGCGCTTCGAGTTGAGCGTGTTCGATGCGAGTCGCGTACTCAGATGCATATGACCAAGCTAATCAACTATCGAAGGGCGCTTTGGAATATGCAGGTCGAGATGGCTCGCCTGCGTGCTCCTCAACAGATTCGTGATCGTGTGGAGCGCATGGAGCTAGTCGTCTGTGCACCGTGTGATCGTTCTATATTCTCAAGCTCATCTCGTCAGTATTTTGCAGCGAATCGAAGGTGATCAATGAGTGAATTACCCTATCCTCCGCCAGAAATCGTGGCCAGCCAGAGGCGGAGGGCTGGGTTCTTCTCTATTCTGATGATCATTCTGTTTGGTGGCCTCGTACTGCGGCTGGTATATATCAACACGGTTATGGCCGACCGGCTGTGTCATATCGCCAACACGCAGTATGACAGCTGCGCCCGCATTCCTGCGCGACGCGGATCGATTCTAGATGTGCGAGGCAGAGTCCTTGCATCGAGTCATATGCGCCACAGTGTCTTTGCTGATCCGGGGATAATCGAGCGGCCCGATTTGGTGGCAGTGGAATTGGCTCCAATCCTGGAGATGGCGGCTGGTGAGATAGAGAATGCGATAAGGTCGAGCAGTGCTCCGCGTTTCTGTTGGCTCAAAAGAAGGGTAGACGATGCTCAGGCCGAGGCTGTTGAAGACCTGAATATCCGCGGTGTCGGAATGCGCTGTGAATTCCAGCGTTGTTGGTCTATGGGTACGACTGCGGCGCACGTATTGGGTTTTACCGGAGCTGATGGCCGTGGTCTTGAGGGGCTGGAGAGAGTACACAACAATTATCTTGCGGGCACCGATGGGCGACGCTCGATTCTTCGTGACGCTCGTCGCCGTCCTATTGGCATGGGAAGTGACGCAATAGTGAATCCGACCGACGGGGGGCACTTAGTCCTAACTCTTGATAGTGTTTTACAGCAGATGGTCGAGGAGCGGCTACGAAGACAAATCGAGTCATTTGGAGCGGAGAGCGGCGTGGCTATCGTCATGTCGCCTGTGACTGGTGATGTGCTGGCGATGGCGAGTGAGCCTACGTTTGAACCAGCCAAGTATCGCGAGTACAAGGAGGACTGTCTGCGGAATAGAGCGATAACTGATCCGGTGGAGCCGGGCAGTACTTTTAAACCCTTCATCGCTGCTGGTGCGTTGGAGGGGGGGTACATCGACCTCAGGGAGAAGATTGACTGTCACAACGGCCTGCATTACTTCGGCAGTCGGCGGATGCATGACACCAAGCCTCACGGTCTGATGGACTTGCGTGACATTATCGTCTACAGCAGCAACATCGGGATGGGCATCATCGGAACTCGAATGGGGAACGAGGCGCTTCATCAGGTTGTAACAAGATTGGGATATGGTTCACCGACGCAGATCGGGCTGCCAGGAGAAAGTTCAGGCATCGTGCTGCCGGTGTCTCGGTGGACGTCCTACTCAGCGACGTCAGTGCCCATGGGGCAGGAGTTGGCGGTCACGCCAATGCAGCTCGCCACAGCATTCTGTGCAGTTGTAAACGGCGGGTATTTGGTGCGTCCCAGGGTAGTGAGGTCGATGCTTACAGCGGACTATGAAGTAGTCGAATCGTATGAAGATCCGGAGATTATTCGGCGGGTGCTGCGATCGTCTGTTGCCCGCTATATGACCGAAGAGGTGATGCCCGGTGTTGTCGAGAGAGGTGGTAAGGAATTGGATGTTGGGGAATTCACCTTGTGCGGCAAGACCGGAACTGCGCAGGTACCTTACTCGCCAGAGTCAGGCAAGCGTGGATACGAGCCGGGCGCGTACCTCAGTTCGTTCATAGGGGCTGCCCCTGTTGACAATCCGGAGATTGTCGTGCTGGTTATGATCCGCAAACCTGAGGCAAGCCGTGGTCACTACGGTAGGTATGTAGCGGGTCCAGTCGTTAGAGACGTTGTTCGTGCCGCGCTGCACTACTTACAGATTCCGAGCGATCACCGTGTGGCGCAAACGAACTGACTTCCGGAAGATTCTCACCAACTTGTCTGTGATTTTCTAGCAAATCACAGTTTGCCCGGATTGCTCCAGGGGATTCGCTTAAACAATCAGTTGCATCACTCCTAGAGTTCGGGAAGATTAGCGAATATGAGAAGTCTGAAGAACGTTGACAATCCCCGACGCCGGTGGACGGTTGGCCAGCTTTTTGCCGTTGCTGGTGTCGAATACTGCGCGGAGACAGGTGTTGATGCGATCATCGTTGACGGGTTGTGTGCCGACTCTCGTGTGGCACGTCCGCGTTCGTGTTTTGTTGCGATGGATGGAGTACGCTGTGATGGCCATGTGTTTGTTGAGCAGGCTCTGAACGCTGGTGCGGCTTTGGCCGTGGTGCAGAGAGGACGCCGTTTAGCCGGCTCTCCGTCATCGGTTGTTGAGGTTTCGTGCACGCGCACTGCTCTAGCGAAACTGGCGGCGGCCCTCTATGGAATCGTTGATGCTCAAAGAGATGTGCCGTTGAGGATCGCCGGAGTGACGGGAACCAACGGCAAGACGACAGTGTGCGCTTTGCTCATCGCCATTCTCAAGGAGGCAGGCCATCAATGTGCGTGCTTGGGGACGATTAGCAATAGCTTTGCAGGCTTCAGTACGCCCTCGAACATGACCACTCTACCTCCGATTGACCTGTGCGAATGGCTATCCAAGGCTGTTGTCGCTGGCGCGGACACAGCTGTCTTGGAGGTGTCAAGTCATGCCCTTGATCAGCGTCGCTGTGACGGGTTGGATTTCTCGGTTGGTATATTCACTAATCTGACGCAGGATCATCTTGATTATCACGGCAATCTGGAGAGTTACTTTCGTGCGAAGCAGCGACTGTTTGAGGGGTTGGATACGATGGCAACGGCTGCTGTTTGCGCCGACGATGCTTATTCGAACAGGATAGCAGCGAACACGAGGGCCAATGTTGTGCGGTACGGACTATCCGAAGAGGCGGATGTCAGGGCTCATAGCATTGTGAGCAGGCTAGATCAGACAGAGTTTCTAGTGCAGACACGAGATGGTCAGGCGCTGGTGAGCAGTTGTCTTGTGGGGCGTCACAACGTATTGAACATTCTTGCTGCTACAGCGGCCGCCCAGGCTTTTGGAGTTGGGTTGGATGTGATTATGAGAGGGATCGCTTCCCTCGCCAAGGTACGGGGACGTTTGGAGAGAATTGAGTCTGATGCTCCCTACTCGGTGTTTGTTGATTACGCTCATACTCCTGACGCCTTGTGCCGCGTTCTTGAGTTGCTGCGAGCGTTAGCTGGCCGGAAGCTTATATGTGTTTTCGGATGCGGTGGAGATCGAGATAGAGCCAAGCGACCATTGATGGCGAGAGCGGTTGCCAGCTATGCCGATGTCGCGGTCCTGACAAGTGATAATCCTCGAAGTGAGGATCCTCAGTCTATTGTAGATGAGGTTCTAGTAGGTTTCGAGAGGACTTCCGCATGCAGACTTGTTGTCGAGATTGACAGAGCTGAAGCGATTGGCAAGGCGTTGGAGATGGCGGGGGCCGAAGATGTTGTGCTTATTGCTGGCAAAGGGCACGAGGATTATCAGATCTTGGGTGATCAGCGGGTTTGGTTTGATGATGTTGTAGTGGCGCAAGGCAAGATGGTGCGGACGAAGGGGGGTATGGGATGATACCCATTACTGTTCGACAAGCAGCGCACCTGTTGGGGGGGCGGTTGGCTGGAGGGTTGGGGACCGAAGTTGTGACAGGAATCTCGACGGACTCCCGTGCGGCCGAGAGGGGTGGGCTCTTTTTCGCAATACCGGGTGAGCGTTTTGATGGGCACGATTTTGTGGAGGCGGCTTTTGACTCTGGTTCGGTTTGCTCTGTGGTCTCAAGGCGATTCCGTGCGCCGACGCATCATGGGCAATTCGTTTACGTTGATGACGTCGTGCGCTCGCTGGGGAAATTGGCGGCGTGGAATCGCCAACAGCTTGGCGCCACTGTTATTGCGGTGACGGGAAGCAATGGGAAGACGACGACTAAGAACATGTTGGCGCACATTCTTGGAAGTAGGTATCGCTGTCGTTGCTCCAAGAACAGTTACAACAATAACATAGGTGTTCCCTTGACTCTTCTGTCGGCCGATCGTCAGGATGAGTACTTGGTTGTTGAGATCGGATCCAACTTTCCGGGAGAGGTGGGTCAACTGGCAGAGATGGTTGAGCCGGATGCCGGAATGCTTACGAATGTGGGACACGCTCACTTGCAGGGGTTCAGGAGCTTGGACGGTGTTAGGGCGGAGAAGCTGTCGCTTTTTGAGCATGTTCGGACCAACGGGTTGGCCATTGCTGATCGAGGGGCCGTAGCTGCGTTAAGTGATTTGCCGCGCAGAGATGTATTGAGATGGGCCACGTTTGGTGAGCATGCTGATGCAGATTTCCATCTTGCGGAAGTGACAGGCGGTTTGGAGTGTACGTCATCGTTGATCAACGGTTTGATTAGGGTGGAGTTGAGAGTTCCAGGAATTCACAATGCAGGAAATGCCGCCGGAGTGTATGCGATGTGTCATGGATTGGGGCTATCGGATGATGACGTCTTGACTGCGCTTAGGTCATTCGAGATGCCGGAGCATAGGCTTTGCGTGGAGCGCATAGGCTCTATTACGATCATTGACGATACGTACAACGCCAATCCGAATAGCATGAAGGCTGCGATCAGGACTATTTCCATGGTACCTCGAGAATCCGGGCGAAGAATCCTGGTCGTTGGTGAGATGGCTGAATTGGGCGAAGCTTCGGAAAGGCTGCACAGGGATGTGGGAGAGGAAAGCAGCCGTGCCGGTCTAGATGTGGTTGTGGCCATCGGAGAGTCAGCTCGACCGGTAACACGCCGACTCTCATGGAGTGAAGGCGCTAATAACAGCACATCGCCGCAGTTTGTCTTCTGGGCGACTGTGGCGGAGGCTTGTGAGAAACTGCCATCCATTCTTCGCAGAGGCGATACGGTATTGATGAAGGGCTCTCGAGTTGCAGGTTTGGATGTTCTTCCTTCCACGTTGCGCGAGCACGCCCGTTTGCTGACTGTGTAATTGATTGTCATTGATGGGAGCAGTTGATTGCTGGAGTTTGTTGTGTTTGGGTTGGTATGAGCTGTGCTGTACTACTTCTTCCGCGCTATTTTTCACGGTGAGCATTACGTCTATGAGAACGCTCTCTTCAGAGGTGGGTGTGCGGCGTTATTCTGTTTTGCCTTCGTACTGATTGCGGGGCGACCTGCAATACGGCAGTTGGTGCGTTTTAAGCTGGGTGATCGACCGGAGTTTGATCACGAGGCGCTTAACATTCTCACGCGGGATAAGTCCAACGTTCCAACGATGGGTGGAGTCTTGCTGGTATCGGCGGTTATACTGGGCTCGCTGTTGCTCGCCGATATCTTCAATTTCTACGTGCAAATGGGATTGTTCTGTTTGTTGTGGCTGAGTGTTGTCGGCGCAATCGACGACTGGATGAAATTGACGAGGGCGGCGCACTCGGGGACCCGCGACGGCTTGAAGAGTTACGAGAAGCTGCTCTTTCAAGCCGGATTGGGCGTTTTGCTGGGGTATTTCATTTACACGCACGGTCGTGGTAACTTCATTCTCATCGACGGCGCTGTCGGTGGTTTCGCCGAAGACCTGGAAACGTACCGAATTCTTAGTGTACCTTTCTACAAGCACGGGATAATTCTGACGCCGCTGGCGTTTATGTTTGTCACGGTTCTTGTAACGACAGCCAGTTCTAATGCAGTTAACCTGACAGACGGAATGGACGGTTTGGCTTCTGGATGTGTGGCAATATGCGCGCTTGTGTTCATGCTGCTTTGTGATATCACTGGGGATGCTCAGGTAGCGGGTAAGTTGCTTCTTCCGCATGTGCACTTCAGTGCGGAGTTGTCGGTGGTCTGTGGATCGATTCTTGGTGCGACGGCGGGGTTTCTGTGGTACAATTGCCACCCCGCTCAGGTATTCATGGGTGATACCGGTTCGTTGCCCCTGGGTGGTTTGATTGGTTACGTAGCCATTGTTACGCGGCAGGAGTTGCTTCTGCTGATTGTCGGTGGCGTGTTCGTTATTGAAGCGTTGTCGGTGATTATTCAGGTGACTTATTTCAGACTCAGCGGCGGCAAAAGGGTCTTCTTGTGTTCACCGATTCATCACCATTTTCATTTGAGCGGTTGGACTGAGACGCAGACAGTAGTACGGTTTTGGTTGGTGGCTGCTATGTTCGCGGGCGCGGCGTTGGCGACCATCAAGCTTCGTTAGCTCGGGAGATGCGGGCGAAAACGGTCAGCAACGGACCTGCTGACCAAAGATGACTCTCATGGATGGGATACATGCGTTCTGCGTTGGGAAATAGCAGATCAAATGCCACTGGGTTGGCGGTTGTCTCCGCATGCTTACTGACAGTAGGACTGGTTGCTGTGGCATCGGCCGGAGCGAACCTGGACCGTTCCGTTGCCTCCTGGCGGTTTTGGGAGAGCGCATTCGGCAGGCAAGCCGTTTTCTCCATAACGAGCTTCCTGGCGTTACTGGCTGTATCTCAAGGATCTCACCGGTTGTTCAAGTGGCGCCCCGGATGTCTGTGTCAGCCGGCGCTGCTGCTTTACGGAATGACGATATTCTCTCTTGTTGCTGCTTTGATTCCCGGCATTGGGATAGCCCGTAAGGGGGCTCGTCGTTGGCTGCAGATAGGCCCGGACAGTTTTGGCATTTCCTTTCAACCGTCGGAGTTGGCCAAAGTGGTTTTGATAATCATGTTGGCTGCTTTGCTCGCTCGTCGATGGCAGAACATTCGCTCATTCTGGAAGGGGGTTGTTCCGGCCTGCTTGGTGATAGGCCTTTTCGTTGGTCTCGTGGGTATTGAGGATTTCGGGACAGCCGCACTGCTTGCTGGAGTAGGGGGGGGGATGCTGGTTGTAGCCGGTTCGCGACTTTGGCACCTAGTGTTGGTTGGGTTGCCGGGTGTGGCCGCTCTCTTGTATCTCGTTATTCGCGAGCCCTATCGCGTTGAGCGGCTGACTGCGTTTCTCGACATCTGGTCTGATCCACGTGGTGCTGGATATCATCCCATCCAATCTCTGGTGGCTGTGGCCTCGGGAGGATTGTTTGGGAAGGGCCCTGGGGCAGGCGTTCAGAAGTATGGCTACCTCCCGGAGTCTCGCAGCGACTTCATCCTTGGTGTGATCTGTGAGGAGACGGGGATGGTGGGGGCAGTTTGCGTGATGGCGCTTTTTGCCCTTCTTATTGTTCTCGGCTGGAGGATTGTCAATCGTAGCGATTCCGTGCACGGGCGGTTGGTCGCATTCGGAGTCACGGCTATGTTTGGCATGCAGGCACTCATAAACATCGCAGTTGTTTTGGTCGTCGCACCGACGAAGGGAATCTCATTGCCATTAGTATCGGCAGGTGGGTCGGGCGTTGTGTTTCTTGGGATCGCGATGGGTCTGCTGATCTCAGTCGGAAGAGAGAGCGAAACGAAAGCGGCGTTTGTGGCGAAAGATGTAGAAAACGCCTATGCCAATCAGCCTTCCTGTGAAACCTGCTTGGCAAGATCGGCGGTGGCAAAATGACCGCGTTGGTGGTGCCGATGAGGATGAGTAGGGAAGCAGAATTGGCGGGGCAGCAGGGTCCACTTGTTGTTTTCGCCGGGGGAGGAACTGGCGGGCATTTGTACCCGGCGTTGGCCATTGCCACGGCGATGAGGGAGTTAGTGCCAGATGCTCGTTTTCTGTTCTTCTGTACGGGGCGAACGATTGATCGCAAAGTGTTGGAGAGTGCTGGTGAAGTTCTGGTTTCTCAGCCGGTTCGCCCGATCCCGGTCAATCCTCTGCGTCTCCCTTCGTTTCTGACCGCGTGGAGGGATTCAAAACGCATATGCAGCAATCACTTTTGTGCTTGCAGGCCGGCAGTTGTTGTGGGGACAGGAGGGTTTGCCAGTGGTCCGGCAGTCTGCGTTGCGTCTGGGATGGGAATTCCCACAGCATTGGTGAACATTGATGCGGTTCCCGGCAGAGCGAACAAGTATCTCTCGCGACGAGTCGACAGTGTGTTTGTTCAATGGGCTGAGAGTCTCGATCACTTTGCCGGCTGTGTGAATGTTGAAGTGGTCGGTTGTCCCATTAGGAAAAGCTTCATCGGAGCAGCGAGATTCAACTCGTATGATTACTTCCAGCTTGATCCGTTGCGCAAGACGTTGCTGGTAACCGGCGCATCGCTGGGAGCGCATTCTCTTAATCTTGCAATGGTGCAGAATGCACATATGTTGTCACGGTTCAGTGACTGGCAGATCCTTCATCTGACAGGTGAGGCTGATTTCCACGAAATCCAGAGGGGCTATGCGGCCGTTGGGTTGAAGTCAAAGTGTTTGGCATATACAGAAATGATGCCGGAAGCGATGGCGGTGGCCGATTTGATAGTTTCTCGATCGGGCGCATCGACACTTGCAGAAATCACCGCAATGGGCAAACCTGCCGTGCTTGTGCCTTACCCTCATCATCGAGACATGCACCAATTGGATAATGCCCGTGTGTTGGCATCTCGCGAGGCTGCCATCGTGTGTCAGGAGGGTGCCAATACCGAGGAGACGGCATCGCGGCTTGGAGTTGCACTTGCTGAGCTCATGGGATCTCAGCCAGTTATTGATCGCATGAGCGCGGCTTCCTCTCGGTTGGGTGTAACCTCAGCCAGCGGGTTGATCGCTGAAAAGCTCCGGGAATCGGTGGTGACAGAAACGGCTCGTTGATTGCGATATGAGCGTTGATTTGTGAATGACAGGTAAACCACTTGCTTTGAAGTGCGAATGCAATGAGTGAAGTGATTGGAAGTTTGAATGGCAAGTTTGTTGAGCGGTCGCCCGGCGAGTTCAGGGGCTACAGCTTCCATTTGATTGGGATTGGTGGTTCCGGAATGTGCGGAGCGGCCACTATTCTTCTGCGCAGTGGGGCGATGGTCACTGGTTCTGACAGGGTCGGTTTCGTGGGAATGGGGGAATTGGTTCAGGCTGGCGCCCGCGTCTACCTATGCCACGAAGCCCAACATGTGACCGACGATGTCGACGTCGTGGTCAGGAGTGCGGCCGTACCGGATGACAATCCGGAAGTCGTCGCTGCAAGGGAAAAATCGATTCCCGTGATTTACTACGCGGAGCTACTGGGAGAAATAACTCGTTCGCGGTTAGGCGTGTCCATCTCTGGAACTCACGGCAAGAGCACGACTACTGGCATGGTTGCTCATTTGTTTCAGAAGGGGGGCCTGAATCCATCGTTCATCCTAGGGGCTGAGTGCGAACAGCTTGGTGGCAGTAGTGGGGTCGGGACTGGTGAGCACTTCGTTGTGGAATCGTGTGAGTACGGTCGGTCGTTTCTCCATATGAAACCGCACAGCGCGGCTATTCTCAATATCGAGGCCGATCATCTCGATTTCTATCGTGATATTGACGAAATTTGCGATGCCTTCTGTGCGTTCGCTGCAGGCGTATCGTCGAATGGACTAGTGGTCGTCAATCATGACGATGCGTTGCCAGGAGAGCTGGGCGTAGGGCAGCTTGCAGAGTTGAGACGTTCGGCTTTGGTCCTGGGGCAGACTGGAGGGCTACAAGCGTGCGTTCAGGTCGTGGTGGCACTGTGTTCAGAATAATGCGCCGAGGCGAAACTGCTGCAGAATGCCGTTTGCGGTTGGCTGGCGACCACAACGTGAGTAATGCACTAGCGGCGGTTGCCCTCGCCAGGGAGGCCGGTATTCCGCTGGAGATTATCTCGGCTGGGCTTTCCAGCTTCGGGGGCATACATAGGCGGATGTCGCTCCGGGGGCAGGGACGGGGGGTAACGATTGTCGATGACTTTGCTCATCATCCGACTGAAATCAGAAAGACCCTCCAGGCAATCAGAGGCAGGTACTCGCCCCGAAGAACTTGGGTTGTTTTCCAACCGCACCAAGCCTCGCGAACACGACAGTTGATGGACGATTTCAGTCGCGCTTTTGATGATGCCGACGTTGTGTTAGTGCCAGACATTTACAGTGTTCGCGATTCTGTCGAAGATTGCCAATCAGTGGCCTCGTCTGGTTTGGTGGATCGCATTCGTGCTCTCGGCAAGGAGTCACGTTACGTTTCGTCTTTCGAGGAGGCATGTGAACACGTAGTCAATGGTGCTGGTGCCGGTGATGTAATCGTTACCATGGGGGCGGGAGATGTATGGAAGGTTGCCGATAGGCTGGTTGATAGTGTTTGCCCGAACGAATGACGAGGTCGATTGAGGATTGGCTTGACTTCCAGGAATGGTCGTCGATGCTTTTGTATTTGTATGGCGCGGTAGCCCCGCATCGAAGCTGAAAAGGATGTCAGCTATGAAGAGAGCAGTACCTCCAACAAGGATATCGCCGGCAGCTCAGAATGCTCGGATTAGGAATCTGGACATAACAGTTCTGGCAGGCGGTGCTAGTGAGGAGCGTGAAGTTAGCTTGGTTAGTGGAAAGAAAGTGGCGGCGGCACTAGCTGTTTTGGGGCATCGCGTGACGCTTTCTGATGTATCTCCTCAGAGCCTCTCTGCTCTTAGTAGGCCTGCCAATATGGTCTTCGTTGCCCTGCACGGTTCCTATGGCGAGGACGGTGGAATTCAGGCCGAGTTAGAGAAACGAGGGCTGCTTTTTACGGGTACGGGTTCGATTGGAAGTGCTGCGGCCATGGACAAGGTGCGGGCCAAGTCGCGGTTCATAGAGGTCGGCCTGCCCACACCACGTTTCGAGGTGGCTCGCAGCTTCCGTATAGCAGAAGTTGTTTCACATTGGCGTCTGCCTGTAGTGGTTAAGCCAATAAGTTCCGGGAGCAGTGTTGATACACATATTGTGCGCGATCGAGCTCGTTTTCACGATGCCATAATGGATGTGGCGAAGAAGCACGGTCAAGCGTTGATTGAGGAGATGATTGAAGGTCCGGAGATCACAGTTGGTATTTTGGGAGATCAGGCCTTGCCGCCCATCCAAGTGCGCACTTCACGGGAGTTTTATGATTACCAAGCCAAGTACATTGATGACGGAACGGACTACTTGTTTGACATAGACCTCACACCGCAAATGCTTGAACGCATTCAGGTCATGAGTCTTCGTGCCTCTGCGTCGCTCGGATGTCGCGATTTTTGTCGTGTGGACTGGATGGTGGACGCTGTTACGCACGAGCCGTTCCTGCTTGAGGTGAACACGATACCGGGTTTTACGAATCATTCGCTGTTACCCAAGGCGGCAGCCAGGGCTGGGTTATCCTTTGCCGATCTGTGCCAGAACATAGTGGAACTGACGATGGCCAGGGGGCGGTGCAAGTCGCAGTGCGGCGTGTGCTCGGTCGAGATGAATGGGACTTAGGTCGAGCAAATGGGACGCAAGAAAAAGAAAAACGAAAAACTGCTATCTCGGATTGCCGAGACATGTTGGGCTGTGGTTGGTAGCCGCGCTCAAGGATTGGGAGCGAAGTACTTCTTGAAGATTGGTATGGTTGCCGTCCTTCTAGTTGTCTTGACTTACGGGCTGCTTAGAGTGGAACAGTCAGTGACGACAACTCCGGCGTATCGCGAAGGATCTCCGGAGATAGCGATAGTTGATGTCCCTCCTGGTTTGGAAGATATCATGAGGGAGGCCGTGCGTCCGTTTGCCAAGGGAGCCTGGTTTGACGGCGCCTTGTGCGCTGAACTTGGTATTGCGCTGGAGGAAACTGGCTGGGTTCGCAGGGTGGAAAGTGTACACCGGTTTGCTGATCGCCGAGTCGAAGTCAAGTGTGTGTACAGATGTCCGGCGGCGTTGGTGCAGACCCACTCGGGATTTTTCCTTGTTGATCAAGATTGCGTACGGCTGCCGGGTTGTTACGAGAATCATCCAAGCATGATGCTTATCCAGGGTGTAGCTTGCCCTGCACCGAAGCCGGGCGAAATCTGGGATGCCGACGATCTGCGGGCGGGAGTCGAGCTAATCAAGATTCTCTCTAATGAAAGCTATTCCACTCAGATCACGGCTGTCCTCGTGCAGAACTACGGTGGACGTGTGAATCCCGATCGCGCTCACATTGCTTTGGCCACCGACAGAGCGGGTGAGCGGATACTTTGGGGATCGGCGCCTGGAGGAGAGGTTGAGGAGAATTCTGTGGAGGAGAAGCTCAGGATTCTTCGCAGCAACTACCGTCGTTTCGGGCGGGTAGACGCTACCAGAGGGGTTATTGACATCTCTGTGCATCCAGACCGAATCATCGCTCCCGGCTCGGCACGCACCAATATCTGACATATCAGTTCCACGTCAGAGTAGCGGGCCACAGCCAAATGCCCAGAGATAATCCTCCAGAGTGAATAATCGTGGCAATGCCCCGAATACACGGGTAAGCAAGGAGTGTGCCATGGACCGTGTTGAAGGTTTAGCTCGACAGTTTGCCAGTTTGCTGGGGCAGGTGCTTCCACAGGAAATCGTGCCATCTGCTGTTGTAACAGCTCTGCTACTTCTGATCCTGGGAGTAGGCGTGTCTGTTTTGGGCGCGAAGTTTGCTCGGTGGCTGCTCTCGATCATGTTTGCTGTTGGCGGGCTGATTCTGGGGCTCCGCGTTACGCAAATGCTCAACTTGCCAATAGCTGGCGCTTTGGTAGGTGGGCTTGTAGTGGGATGTGTCGGGTATTTGCTACACCGGTTGTGGGTTGGTATGGCCGCGGCTTGCCTGCTGGCATCACTCGCTTTCTCATTGTTTTCTGTTCAATATGTTTTGCCCCGTTTGGATGCATTGCCTGCATCAGCCTCTCCAGTGGAGTTACCTTCTGTCGAGGGGGAGTTGGAGCCGTTGATTCCACAGTCTTCGCAGGCCGCATTGGACGCAGGGTGGCGGAAGCTGAAAACGGATGCCGAGGTACTTGCGCACGAGATTCTCGATCAAGAACCTAGGTTGCGGCGGGTCGCCGGCGCAGTTGTTTTGATTGCAGGCGGGGTTGGTTTGTTGATGGGAATTATGTTTTGCCGAATGACGCTCATTCTCATCACCTCAGCCCTTGGAACGCTTGTGATAATGGGTGGAATAGTACTTCTCGGACCGGCCGTTGGCGTTGATGCGTATCAATCATACGAGATGTCTCCGCACACTGCTTACGCTACAACGCTGTCGTTTTTTGTCGTATCAGTTGTTCTACAATGGATATTGACACGATCAACAGCCGTTGCACCTGTTTCGTCAGGGGCGGGGGAGTGATAGGATTATCCATTATCGGACGCCATGTATCCAGCTGCCCGCACTCAATCGAATGTGGCCGCCGATGGGTATTGTTGGTTTTGCCTGTGATGTAAGGGAATAGTAGCCTAGGGGTGAGAAACCAGAGGCATGTTGCTTCGGACTAGACTCTATCTTGCAGGTAGGCTTAACTATGGGCATTGGTCATTTAGTAGATCAGTGGATGTTGTTTCTCCACAATGCAGGTCCGCTAACCGGAATACCGCTCGTGATATCCGGTGGAGTGCTGGTCGTGGCCGGGTGGCGCTTGTGGAAATACGCATCAGTTGCCAGTTACGCCTTCATCGGCGGCATTGCTGGACAGATGGTTTCCGGGTTTGTAGACATCAACATGCTGTGGATTGCTGGTGGCGTCCTTGTTGGAATGGTTGCCGGGTTTGTCTTGAAGCATTTTGCCAGCACGCTTCTTGGGGGAATTGTTGGCGGTGCGTTGGCAGGATGGGCTGCAATGGGGCTGGGCCTGAGTTACCATGCTGTGTGGTTATCTGCAGCGATTTCCGCGGTCTTCTGGGGGGCATGGGCTTACGTTAACAGGCAGAATGTGGTAGCTGCGGTCACCGCGTTCGAGGGCGCAGCTTTACTGGTTTCTGGATTTGCAGTGATGCTTTCCGAGTGGCCATGGATGTACAACTTCTTCTTCTCTATGACGAGACGCAGCCCGGGCATGATTGTCTTCTTTCTTTTAGTCCCTACAGTTGTGGGTGTTCTTCTTCAACATGCCGATGAGACGCGCAGCTCCATGAAGTCCGAACGGTCAGGTCGTTGAAGATTCGGTTACTGGTCTTTCCTTGGGCATTTGGATTCAATATCATGCCGGGCGAGTCGCTTAAGGGTGGTTCGCCCGGTTTGTTCTGTAGTCTGGACGTTGCGGAGAGTGTTCATGCGGAGGTATGCGAATATAGGTGTATGCATTGATGGTTTCTCGATGGACACGAAGCGAGCTTTGGATTGCGCTGGCACACTTGGATTCGCTGCGGCCGAGGTATCCGCAGACAACCGCGAGACTAGCCCACTGGTTCTTTCGAGCAGCGGGAGACGGCATCTTGCTCGCTTGGTAAGACACCATGGTATGAACTTTTGCTCTCTTGGCACATCGAGCTTCGGTTCGAGCCTAGCCCATCCAGCCAAGATTGATCGGATTGTACACGATTCTGAGGGTGTTTTGCGATTGGCGGCAGATATGGCTGTGCCTCTTGTGTCTCATGATGTGGGTGATTTGCTGGCACTTGACGAAGTGGCGAGAGGCCATGCTGCTGGAGCCCTGCGCACACTGGCAGAGCGGGCAGATTCTGTCGGCGTAGTTTATGCTATCCGCTCGAGCAGGTGCGCACCTCAGGACCTCCGACAACTTGTGGATGCCGTGGATTGCTCTCTTGTTAGGATCAGTGTGGATCCGGGAGCGCTCCTGGCAAGCGGCACTGATCCTTTGCATGCGGTTTCTCTCTACGGTACGCAGGTCGCATTGGGTTACGTTCGTGATGCCCTTCGTGGGCGCCCTGACTGTGCCGGAACTGAGACCGCGCTGGGCCGAGGCGAACTGGACCTTGAGGGATACCTAGCTTTGCTGGAGTCTACTGGTTGCACTACTCCAAAGCTTTTGCGGAGGGAGCGCGTTTCCGATCCAAGGGCTGACCTTGCCTCTGACTTGGACTACTTGCAGGCCAGATTGCCATAATCTTGCCTATGCCGCTGTGAGACTGAGTATTAGTCTTGGGCGAGTCGTCTTATCAGTCCTTCTTGCCAATTACTGTGGCTGTATTCGATACTGCAAGCGAAGCCGGTTTGCGGTCTCTTGGAAGGTTTGTGATCGCTTGAGTTATGGCCTGCTGAGATTTTGGAGGAGAGGAGCCATGGCTGTTACGATGTACTGCCCGAGTCTCAGGTGTCCCGCCATTGTGAGGGTGTCCGAGAATGATCGCGGTAGCATTGTCGCCTGCGAAGAATGTGGTGTACATTTCAAAGTGCCTCCGAGGCCGCGCCTGATCGCGGCTAGCGAGGCTAATCCCGTCGTGGAGGTTGCCACATGTAGTTCGGCCGATAATGGGGCTTCGGAAGCCAGCATCGTGGAGGAGAAGGAGAGCGATACGATGAGGCCAGCGATGCGCAAGCCTATCGATTTTCCCCTTTCCAGGCACAGGTCGTTTGCATAGGTGTGGCGTTGTCGATTACGTGTTCTCGGACCTTCTGCAGTGTTCGTTCAGTCTGTTGTGAAAGCACGATCTGAATCACTCAAAGCCGTTTTCCTACAGCGACGATATTCCTTCTGAGCTTTGCTCGGTCAACGAGGTCGGTGGGAATGTCTCTAGATCATGCCCGCCAACGCGACAGCAAAAAAGCAGTTTCCACGAGCGGGAGTGCGACACATGCAAGTGATTTGCCAGGCGGATGCCAATAGCGAAGAATGCGTACCGGAAACCAACGGCGTTTCCTCCGGTTTTCATCCTCATCCAATTGATGACTGGCAGGAAACTGGATTGCCAGACACTCTTCTTGAGTCACTAGTAATCAAACGCCTTTTTACTGTTGGCGAAGAGACTGGCCGCAACGTCGCCAAGGCGCTTTGTATTCCCCCAAAATCTGTTTTGGATTTGCTACAGACCTTGAGGAACGCGCAGCTGGTTTATCACAAGGATACGGCATCCATGAGCGATTTTATCTTTGCTCTCACAGATGCTGGTCGAGATCGTGCTCGCAAGCTTCTTGACGAGAGCATGTACGTGGGGCCCGCGCCCGTACATCTGTCGTACTACATTGATTCGGTAGCAGCTCAGTCGATCACGACGGAGAGCCCTGATATCGAGGCAGTGCGCAATGCGTTTTCTGATGTTCTCATTTCTGAACAGATGCAGCGGCGGTTAGGGCCAGCTATCAACTCAGGACGAGGCTTGTTCTTGTATGGTGCTCCAGGTAATGGCAAGACTACCATAGCCGAGCGCATTACACGTTGTTTCGGAACTCATGTGTGGATTCCGCATGCTATTACGGTGGGTGGTGAGATCATCAAGTTCTTCGATCCGGAGAACCACACTCCGGTTGGCTCAAACAAACTTTCGATTCTTAAGGGAGAGGCTTGCGACGCACGTTGGATAAAGATCAAGAGACCGACCATTGTCGTCGGCGGTGAGTTGATCATGGAAACTTTGGAATTACAGTATAATCCATTTACCAAAATCAGCGAACCGTCCGTACAGCTAAAGAGTAACTGCGGCACTCTTGTGATTGACGACTTTGGCCGACAAAGAATGGAGCCAGTCGAGCTTCTGAATCGCTGGATTGTTCCCTTGGAGAAGCGGTACGACTACCTCACTCTATCTACCGGCACGAAGATTCAAGTACCTTTTGATCAACTCATAATCTTCTCCACCAACCTTGAACCGAGGGATCTCGTTGATGACGCTTTCTTGCGGCGTATTCCCTACAAACTCAATGTCATAGACCCTACCGAGCAGGAATTCCGTAACTTGATGAAGTTCACGGCGGACAAGCTCAACATCACTCATGATGAGTCTGCTGTGGACTATCTAATCGATCACCACTATCGAACTGGCAAGCGTTCGTTCCGCTGTTGTCATCCCCGGGACCTGCTGTATCAGATCCTCAACTATTCGGCATACTACGGGGTCGAACCGGAGATGACTCCAGATGCGTTTGATGCTGCTTGCGATAACTACTTCGCAATAATGTAATGAAGAGTTTGGGGAGCTTACTGCAGCATTATTCAAAGTTCGGGACGCATGACGAACCGGTTGGGCCGGGATGTCGTAGATAGCAGAATGAACACAAGCTTCTCTATTGTTGTGACACGGCTTGCAGCCTCGATGTTGTTTGCTTGGCAAGCTTTCGCAGGCGAATTGCCTGTGCCAGATGTCGAGCCGTGGTTGCCGGTTGCCAAAGTCGTATCACCGGCAATAGGGGAGTTTTCAGGTATTGTAGCAAGCAGAGCTCACCCCGGCGTTTTCTGGACACACGGGGATTCTGGTAATGACCCATTGATAGTCGCGTTTGATTCCCATGGCAAGATTCTGGCTAGCTTCTCAGTGGCCGGGGCGCCCAATACTGACTGGGAGGATATCTGTACAGATGATGGCGGTAACTTGTATATTGGTGATATAGGAAACAACAATGGCATGTTTCCAGTTCGCTATATATACAAGTTGTCGGAGCCCGACCCCAAGCATCCGTCCGCTACTCCGATCAGATTCACTGAGAGGTGGCGATACAAGTATCCGGATGGCAGGAGATTCAACTGTGAGAGCCTATTCTGGTGGGAGGGATTCCTCCACGTGATTCCCAGGGCCGATTCCAGAAGCACTGTCGTGTATCGAGTTGTGCCAGAGGATGATGGAAATGCCAAACTGGTTGCTTTGGGTGGATTAAGCCACATGTCCTACGCAACTAGTGCGGCTGCAGCAGCGGATCGCTCGCGGATAGTTGTTGCAAGCTGCAAGTCCGCTTCTGTTTTTCGAGTGGAGAGGCACGGAGGTAGTGATGTCCTCTTTGAGTTGGTGAGCAGCACATCTTTTCCCAATGGACGTGGAGTCGAGGCTTGCTGCTTTGATGGAGAGGATCTTCTTCTGCTGGAGGAGGGAGGTAGTTTATTCAGGGTTTCTGCAAAACAGCTTGCTGGCAATACGCAGTTCCGAAAACCGACGCACTGAGACGTCTCTGTCATGGCTGGCATTGACAGGATTGCTCTCTGGGTGTTGATTCAGGAGTTTAGGAGGAGACCTACTGCCCAGGCAGCTACTCTCACGCCATTTAACGCAACTCGAAGTTCAGGCGCACTTTGTCTCGAGTGAGGTCTTCGCCCGAGGTCACCCATCCGTCCGTGGTTATCATTGCGTGATTATCCGGCTGATAGCGGATGGATGCCGGTAGTTTTGTGCTTACCTCGGCAAGCGCTTCTCGATCTACTACCAGTTTCAGAAGCTTGGCCTGAAAAGCCTCGACTTCGGCCGACCATACTGCGCCGCCCAACTCCAGTGGCACTCTGATTGGATTGGAAGGTGCTGACATGTCTGCAGATGATTCTCTATCCCTGCCCGCGTGTTCCATAACCGCTGTTTCGGCCTGAAGATACTCGATTAGTGTTGGGGGCATAGCGTGCTCCTTGCGAGTTCCGTGCCAGGACCTCTTACGTTGTATCGGCTATTACGCTAGATTATCTGCAACTTGCCTGCGAGGGAAGAGGGAGCATTGACTTTGTTGTGCCACTCTCTGCCTCCGCTGGTGTGGATTTGCCCCCAAAAGGGTGGCGTTGGGCCTGATACGGACGTTTCTGCATGCAAGCAATTGTTTTACATGCCAACCCAATCCGCTGGGTCGCCTGCAAGGCGCTTGGCATGCTTTCCAGCCGATTCTATTGGTCGCGTCTTTCAAACCTGCGCATGCAGCATGTTCCAGATATCGCGTTACCAGGCGCTGATTGGGTGAGATTGCGCACGGTTCTTGGGGGAATATGTGGAACTGATATCGCCGCTATAGCGCAAAGGAATCATCCTGCAACCATACTTCGCGCTTTCACCAGTTTCCCGATCATTCTCGGCCATGAGAACGTGGCGATTATTGACACAGTTGGAACTGCGGTAAAGGGCTGGGAACGAGGGTGCAGGGTAATAGTGGAACCGGCCTTATCCTGTGCAGTCCGAGGCATTGAGGAGCCATGCCGGTGCTGCAAGAGCGGCCTCTTCTCTCTCTGTGGAAGCGTTCTTGGTGATCAGAGATTTCCACCTGGAACAATGATCGGTCTCAACAGCTTCACTGGTGGCAGTTGGGCCCCATCGTTTGTTGCCCACCAAGCTCAACTTCATGCTGTGCCTCACAATATGACTGATGCGGAGGCTGTTGTCATAGACCCTATGGCCTGCGCAGTCCATGCCATTCTGCGTCGCATACCTGCTGATGATGAGCTGGTGATAATTCAGGGTGGTGGGATGATCGGGCTGGCAGTCGTAATGGCCTTGAGATCGCTCGACTCCAGATGCAGAGTGCTGGCGTGTGTACACAGTGAGAAACAGGGCGAGAAACTGCGTTTGGCAGGAGCTGATGAGTCTCTTATCACTGCCGGAAAGAACCGTGGTCCTGCACTTGAGCGAATAGCTAGGCTCGTGGGGGGAACCAGAGTCAAGGCACCCTTGGGCAATGACACAATCGTGGGAGGAGCCGATGTTGTTTACGATTGCGTGGGCACTGGACGCAGTCTAACCGATGCCATGAAGCTTTGTCGCGCTCGCGGAACAGTCGTGGCGGTTGGTACTTCACAGATAAGTTTGCTGGATACTACGCCCATGTGGTTTAACGAATTATCGGTTATTGGTGCATATGGCCGGCAGATAGAGTGCTTTCGAGGAAACTCCATGCATACGTACGACGTTGTCATACAGCTATGGAAAGAGGGGCGACTCAAGTTGGATGGACTACTTAGTCACAAGTTTCGTATAGAGCACTACAAGCAAGCTTTGTCGTTACTAGTAGGGCCTAAGCGAGGAGCAGTGACCAAAGCGGCCTTTGAATTCCCTTAACAAGCGCAGTGGTCACGTTGCGCAATAAAAGACGGTCCACCAGCGGTGGACCGTTGTATCATGGCGTGTCACGCTTTTCTATTTAGGATGTGTGTGGCAAACGTGAGGGATTCGCCATCACTATCTGAGCTTGAAAACCTTGCCGCTCTTGACAGGACTGGTGGCAACGATGTATCCACCGGACTTGTTGTATGCAACTGCCTTGATAGTTGTTTTACCGAACTTGTTACACAGAGTAGTCTTCGCTGTTCCGACTGTCCAGTTCTTGGTCTTGCCGGCCCAACGGTTCAACTGGGTATTGCTGACATTCTGAATGATGGCACCCTTATCAACCCACTTGGAGAAAGTCTTCAGCTGGGTTGGGGTCGGGCTGTGGCCTGACTTGCCGCCCATGGTCTGATTGCACAGGACCTTGTAGGCGTTCATCTTGTTCTGGAAAGTCGTGCGGACACCAGCGAGAGAGGTCTTCTTTGATACTGCCATGGATTCTTCTCCGTTCATTTGAGTACTCGTGACACCCCAACCGTGTTACAGGGTTTGGGGGCTACATCGGATCCTGATGTGAGTCTCTTGAGGATTACCACTAGCCCAGTGCTGGTGATTGGACCAGCGGGCCTATAATAAATGACTCATCCACACTGATAACACGATTCCATGGTCGGCTCAGCCGCGAAAAAAAACATGATTTACTTACTGCACGAGTTCTTTGCCGAGGTTTGCAGGGCTTGTGTATCACGCATTGCATTGGGCAATTTGCGATTGCTTTGCCGAGACAGGAGGAGCAGCTTTCATTCGAAAAGGGGCGAATCGACGAGGCCATCGCGATCATCGCGATTCGTGAAGTTGTCTTGCCGGCTTCGCCGTGGGGAGGAGATGGCCGTCAGTTCGAATGCTGATTAAAGCGGTCGTACTTGAATCCTGACTCACGTCATAGAATCCTCCACATCGTGCAAAAGTGGAAAGTCACGCACGTCGATGGACAATCTGACACGTTGCATTCAGTGTGACAGTACCCGTGACGCCACGCAGACAATACTGGCGGCGAATGCGACAAGGCTTTTCATGAGTCCCCGTGTAGGTTGGGAATGGATTACTGTGCTGGCAACGTAGGGCCCATTGGAGAACTTGTTCGTGAATGCTGTAGCGGTTTCCTCGATCGTTAATTCTGAGTCTTTGCCCTCCATGCCTGCAGTGGCATTCAAGATACTCGAACTGTGTCGTCAGGAGGATGTGCGTATTCAGGATGTTGCTGGCGTGATTGCCAAAGACCCGGCCCTGACCGCCAAGCTGATGAAACTGGCGAATTCATCCATGTTCGGCATGTCGAGAAAGATAGGCTCTATACAGCAGGGAATGGTGGTTCTTGGGCTCCGCACAGTCAAGATTATGACCCTGAGCTTCTCTCTTGTGGATTCCCTAAACGGCACCGAGAAGACCGATTTCGACTACCCTCGCTATTGGCGACGATCTCTTTCCACTGCGGTCGCCGCCCAGCAATTGGCCTGTTCTGTCGGAAACCTTAGACGTGACGAGCTGTTCGTCGGTGGACTTCTCTGCGACGTTGGTATGGTGGCTGCCGAGCGTCATCCGGATAGGATTTATTCCGCAGTAACTGCAGAACACAATATGTGCGGTGGTCATGTGCATGAAATAGAGAAGAGGCTGCTTGGCATTACTCATGCTGAAATTAGCGCTATGATGCTTGCCCAGTGGAGCATGCCGGAACAGCTGGCCCATGCTGTGCGGGCTCATCATGGTGATGGATATGACCAGTTGCCGGAGACTGCTTCTCAAATGGCTGCTGTCCTTTGGGCGGCTTCGGACATTGCCGGTCTTTTCTGCGGTGACATTGACCCTGTCGACTTTGAGGTGATCAAGCAAAGGGCTGTGTCTCTCACGGGAGTGTCGGCTACGAATCTGGAGGCGGTGCTAAATGTACTTAATGAGAATGTGCATGAAGCGGCCGAAATGTTCTCCGTTGAATTGGCCAGCGGCATTGACTACGAGCAGATTCGCGCTGGCGCGGCTCTCCAGTTAGCCACGCTCTCAATGGACGCGGAGAAGGAGAGGGCCAGCGCCGTCCTGATGGCCAACGAAGCACGTTCTCAGGTGAGAACATTGAGCATGGCCAATCAGGAGCTGTCTGCGAAAGCAAGCACTGACAAGCTCACTGGCGTTGCCAACCGCAGTGCCTTCGATGATCTGTTGGGTAAGATGCTTGCGTCATGCCGTGCACGTGGCGAAGATTTCGGCCTCATCATGCTTGATCTTGACCACTTCAAAGCTCTCAACGATAAGTATGGGCATCTTGCTGGCGATGAGGCTTTGCGGTTAGTTGGCAAAACACTAATGAAGATACATGATGGTCAGTGCGTACCGGCACGCTATGGAGGCGAGGAGTTTGCCATCATCGTCACTCAGTTGACAGCAAAAGAACTGCATAATCTGGCTGAGACGGTGCGCAAAAATATCGGGCGGATTCGGTTCAAGGTAGGCAGCAGAGAGATTAGCCTAACTGCCAGTCTTGGTGCGGTGCATGTGAGTTGTGCCGATGAACTAATAGATGAGGAGGAGATGGTTCGACGTTCCGACGCGTGCCTTTACGAAGCCAAGAGCGCTGGGCGAAACAGGGTAGAAATAGGGTTCTAACCACTTTCGTGACCAACGTCACTTCGTGGCCAGAAAACTATGAAGGCCGCAAAGAATAGTCCGGCTGACATTGCCATAAGCGTCTCGCGGGTCGGACTATCACAGAATAACGCATCGAAGTTCTTGTGTGGGAGCAGTCGGGTCAGTCGAGAAATCGCCACAGGCGGCTCTGTCGGCTGCCATTTGGCTCCTGCCTGACGTTGCGGCGACACACCTGCGATGGTTGAGACAGGAACCGCGATTATCTGGTCGCTTGGTTCTCGATACTCCAGTTCTCGGCGAGCCAATCGTGTGACTGCCGCGGGGTCATTGTGGATTGCATCCAGCTCCCTTCTAAGATTACTGATCTCTACCTCTGCCAGGCGCACGCGGTCATTAGTCATTCGCTCGATTAGCTCGGCCGTCTGGTACTCCCGCCATGCCGGGAGTACTAGACACGGGGCAAAAACTGCAATGGCCAGAAGGATCATCATCCAAAAAGTAAGTCCTGCGCCGCCGTCCGACGCAGGACCTACAGCTAAGCCATCTTGATCGTCAGTGCTGCGGTTGGCGATCATTGTTCGATCAACTGACACCTGCAACTCCTTTCGCTAGATCCCGATTCGGCTGGCTTCCCTGCAGGCCATGAATCAATTCAGGATCCGGGCGACATCGATCACCGGTGAGTGCTACTTGTTCCACAGTTTGCCGCCATAGACGGCACTGTCCCCCAAATACTCTTCGATCTGCAACAGCCGATTGTACTTGGCGATTCGATCACTTCTACATAGGCTGCCAGTCTTAATCTGTCCTGCGTTAGTCGCTACAGCGATGTCAGCGATGGTCGTGTCTTCGGTCTCGCCGCTTCTGTGGCTAATGACGGCTGTCCAGCCATTCCTCATGGCCATGTCAACTGCGCTGAACGTTTCAGTCAAGGTACCGATCTGATTGACCTTGATAAGAATCGAGTTAGCTGAGCCCTCTGCAATCCCGCGCGCCAGCCGTTTTGTGTTCGTTACGAAGAGATCATCCCCAACCAACTGTACCCTGTCGCCCAACTCGGATGTCAGTTTCTTCCAACTATCCCAATCGTCTTCTGCTAGCCCATCCTCGATGCTGCGGATGGGGTAGCTTTCGCACCACTTCCGCCATGTGCTGATCATCTCCTCGCCGCTTACCTTCTTTTCTGGTGCCGATTTGAAGAATGAGTATGAGTTCGTCTTCTCGTCGTACATCTCAGTAGTGGCCGGATCAAGGGCGATGAAGACGTCCTCTCCGAGTTTGTAGCCGGCGTTCTTCACTGACTCAGCCACAACCTCCAACGCCTCCTCGTTGCTCTTCAGAGAAGGGGCGAACCCACCTTCGTCGCCAACCGCTGTGTTGTATCCCTTCTTCTTCAATACACTTTTGAGTGCCTGGAAGCACTCTGCACCCATCTGCAGTGCTTGGGCAAAGCTTTCAGCTCCCCAAGGCTGAATCATGAATTCCTGAAAATCCACGTTATTGTCCGCGTGGCTTCCACCGTTGAGGATGTTCATCATTGGCACAGGAAGAACATTCGCCTTCGCGCCGCCAAGGTATCGATAGAGTGGCAGCCCGCAGGAGTTGGCCGCTGCCTTGGCTGCTGCAAGGGATACGGCGAGCATTGCGTTTGCGCCTAAACGCCCCTTGTTCTCAGTGCCATCGAGCTCGATCATTGTCTGGTCAATCTGCTCTTGATCAGTTGCATCAAGCCCAACAACCGCTTCGAAGATTTCTCCGTTAACGTTCTCAACCGCTTTGAGCACTCCCTTGCCGTTGTAACGTTTGGGATCACCATCGCGCAATTCCACGGCCTCATGTTGACCAGTAGATGCTCCGCTCGGCACCGCCGCCTCGCCGACACTGCCGTCGTTCAGAAGAACGACGCTCGCGAGAGTGGGGGTTCCTCGGGAGTCCAGAATTTCTCTTGCTGCAACATGTTCGATGAAACGGTCCATGGGGGTGCTCCGGCAACGAGATTCAGTGGTAGTCGGCGCCAGGAAGACGCCGCGTCATGTATCTATTTCAACTTATAGTATTTGCAGACGAGCTATCGTCAAGCAGATTGCCCGTCTTGGAGCAGTTCCACCTTGCCATACCGCCTCACAACTCTGGATCGTTGTTTTCACTGACTGTTGACGTCGATCACTCTGGGGCTCGGGTTCTCCTCCACGTATGACCGAGGTTTTCAGGTGATACCCCTGTGCGTGGTTCTGTGCCTCGGCGTTAACATGAAAGGTCCTCACCTGGATAGCCGACATGTGATGTCGGCATGTCCGATTTCTCTGGCTTACGGTTCGACAACTGTGTCTGTTGCCCAGGGACAATCGGTGCAAGACTAAGCAGGCTCATTCATTAGTGGGAGACAGAGATGCACGGAGCCATCGTTTTCTCAGGCAGTGGCCCTTTGGTCATTCTGACTAGTCATCGAGGTCTGGATGATCCTGACCTGATCAGTCGCTTGGCGAGCAAGGGGATTACGAAATTCATGGGGTTTCCTGTGGACGTCGAGATCCTACGAGCGAGGTATGGCAATCACTTTGCTGTCGTTCAGGAAAGCTTAAGCGAAAGTGATGATTTGCGTGTGCTCGACTTTGATGGGCATCACGCATTCAAGCTCATCTCGTTCGAGAACTTCGGTTCGCCGGTGTTCTATGAAGACGGAAGGATTAGCCAAGGTCTGAGCGTAGCTGTACACTGATTGTGGAGTCTGGGGCTAGTTGGAACCCTCGAACAGGGCCGAGGACAAATACCGTTCGGCCGCACTGGCCAGGATGACAACGATCATCTTGCCGGTGTTTTCATGGTCGTTGGCCACCTTGTTGGCAGCGCACAAAGCTGCGCCTGACGAAATGCCACACATTATCCCTTCGTCCCGAGCTGCCCTACGAGCCCAGTCCAGCGCGTCACTATCCGCCACTGCTACCACATTGTCGATGATGTCCAGGTTCAGGGTGTCAGGGATGAAACCGGCGCCGATTCCCTGGATTGTGTGCTTACCCGGCCTGAGCTCCTCACCGTTTCTTCTTTGACTGATGACTGGGGATGCTTCTGGCTCGACGGCGACGCACTTGAAGGATGGCTTCTTCGCTTTCAATGCCTCTCCCGTACCGGTGATAGTGCCGCCCGTGCCTACGCCCGCCACAAGTATGTCCGCACGGCCGTCGCTGTCATTCCAGATCTCCACTGCCGTTGTTCGCCTATGGACATCCGGATTGGCCGGATTAGAGAACTGCTGGGGCATGTAGGACCCAGGCGTTTCAGCAACTAAGCTTTCGGCTACACGTATGGCACCGGCCATCCCTTCTGACGCAGGAGTGAGGACTAGGTCAGCGCCCAAGTGGCGCAGGACCGCGCGACGTTCAACCGACATACTTTCGGGCATGGCCAACCGAAGCCTGTAACCCTTTGTTGCGCACACGAAGGCGAGAGCGATTCCTGTGTTCCCGCTTGTTGGTTCAATGATCATCGTGTTTTTGTTGATTTTCCCATCTCGCTCTGCTGCCTCTATCATTGATAGACCTATTCGGTCCTTTATGCTGGCAAGTGGGTTGCGGTATTCGAGTTTAGCGTACACTTCTGCTGATGTTTGAATTATCCGGTTGATTCGCACGAGAGGAGTGTTTCCGATTGTTTGAGTAGTGTCCGCGTGGAGTTGTGACATAGTTGTACTCCCGACTGTCAAAGCGACCCAGCTCAGGCTTCTGATATCAGGGCACGTGATTGATTCACCCAAAAACGAGTCTAAGTCATGGTCTGCTTGGTAGCAAGGGCACCTCCACTGCCTCTGGCGTGCCTGCCACAGGCATCCAACAGCGGATTTCGGTTACCCTGTCGCCTCGAACGGTTGCGATGAGCATGATCTTCCCAGGCCAAGCGTCTTCAAGATCCCTTGATGATGGCTCTGCTTTAGCATCTACATGAGAGTGATAGAAGCCCAACAACTCACTTTCACCACAGGTACCCAGGCAATGTCGACCGATAGCCTCCGGAGGGATTGTGAAGGCAGTCATGCCTTCTCTGGCGGTGTTTACGCAGGGAATACACTCCGCCACCACTGATTTTCGATCGTAGTTGCGCCCAACGATTACGCCGCATGCTTCAGAAGGCGCACGCGTCAGAGCGTCGCGCTCTACAGTCTCCCGCGATGATGACCCGATAAACACTACATGGGGACCTCGAGTGCTCATAGTTGCTACAAAGAAGGGAGTTGCATTGTCATGAAACGAAGGTATTGGTGGCTTAGAGCCGTTGTCCTATTCGTAGTGTTCCTCTCGGCAGCTCAGTACGCTATGGCACAACTGCCTAGTCCCTTTGAGTTTAGTTTTGCGTTACCCTTCCTTAGTAATATTCTTTTATGGCCGCTGCGACTTGCTGGGTGCGGATGATTGACTGGACCAAGCTGATCGTGCCCATATTCTCCGCTGGCGCAGCAGCTTAGCTTCCCACTACCCTGGCATAGATACTTCTAGCGTCGGCGGGATCCCTTGCTCCTTTCACGATGGCTCGTCCATCTGTGAATACGGTCACTTGGTAACCGGCAGCGCTTACACGAAGCATGTATCGGTTGTACTTCACTTCTGCTGTTCCAGCTTTCAGCTTCTTCGCAAGGGCACTTAGATCGATTGCCAACTGGTCGCTCTTCTGCGGACTCACCTGAATTGCTTCATTCCCGCATAGGCGTACGCTCCTGCTTGTACTTTTGCCGCAAAGGTACTCGAATTCGCGTTTGCCGCAACAGATGCATTCTTTGTCACTGTTTTCTTTTCCCGCTACCGAGATCTGGTGCACTCGGCCTGACCACACGTCTACGTTGGATAGGGTTACCGGGTCGGTTGCTCCAACGAGAATCTTCATTGCGGAAACCACTTGCAGGGATGCTACGACACAAACAGCTGGAGAGATCACGCCCGCTGTCTCACATGTTGGGCTTATTTCCGAGCTGGGAGGTGTCTCGAAGAGGCATCGCAGGCACGGTCCTTTGCCCGGTAGGATTGGCATGGAAAGACCCGTACTACCAAGAACAGCACCGTATACCCACGGCACTTTGTTTCTGATGGCCAAATCGTTTATTAGGTACCGTGTTTCGAAGTTGTCTGTTCCGTCGAGAATCAGACTGCATTCCGCCACAAGCTGGTCTATATTCGTATGATTGACATCAGTCACCTGTGCCTCGATATCAACTGTGGAGTTGATTGTGCGAAGCTTCTTGGCGGCTGCGACTGCTTTTGGCAATCCGAACTCAATGTCCGACTCGTCGAAGAGAATCTGCCTTTGCAGATTATCCAGGTCAATATAGTCACGGTCGCAAATACGTAAGTAGCCAATACCTGCGCGAACAAGCATGTTAGCGATGTTTGTTCCCAAGGCACCGCAGCCAATCAACACTACTCTGGATTTACTGATCCGTTGCTGGCCCTTCTCGCCGATTAAACCGAACAACTCCTGCTTGGCATATCGGTTTGTCTTTTGCATGCGCTGGCTCGAATCCATATCCTACGTTCCAGACGAGTTTGGCCGTTCATCCTCTTGCTTGGGTGCGAATGAAGATAAATACCCGTCCGGAGCTTCGCTTGCCACATCGGCATGACTCTCAAGTGCGCGTGGTTCTCTGCTGCCGCAATCAGCGGGTGGCGATTCTGGAACTCCACAAGTTGTCCTAATGGAAAAACCATCTTGTGCCGGTGCATCAGGGGACGCCAGGAAGGTGTATCGTTTGAAGTCCACAAGACTTCGTCGGCCTGATGAAATGAAGAAATAGCCGAAGAGAAGCTCACCTATAATCATTGCGTCGATCGCGCGTGCTTCGGCTAGGAACAACAGGCCTGACGCTGCCAGGGCAGCGCCGATCGCGATTGACACAACGCCGTCAAACACGAGGGCGAAGAGCTGGCCGGTTAGCAGCAGCAATGTGGAGACAACCATTACTACGCCGCCGCCCTTGAGCGTGATCTCCATGAGCTTTGCTGACGTGAAGTCTGCCCATGTGCTTGTGTATCCGAAGTAGAGCAACAGTGTGGATGCAATGGCCGCGTACGCTGACAATTTGCGAATGGCGTTGACTTGGGACGAGGACCCCTGCGAGGTCCCCTCTGCGTCGTTATCGCTAGATATCATGACATTGAAACCCTTGAGCATTCCTGGTGAAGCATTGCATAATCAAATGGCGAGTATAACCGAATTCGGTGGCCATTGTGACGATGGAATCCTACATGAGTATCCTGCCGCCACGGACTTCGCCGGCGGGTGTGCCTGCAACAACTATCCTGTGAACTGCTTGACTACGGCATGATGAATTCATGCTCGCCGGTTCTCACCGTAAGAACTGGGCACGGAGCCTTTCGGACCACTCTTTCTGCAGTGCTGCCGATCAAGGCATGCATGAGTCCCCCTCGTCCGTGCGTTGCTACTACCAACAAATCACAGGTGATCTCTTTCGCGTATCTGATGATTTCGAGGAATGGCCTGCCAAGCAGTACTTTCGTTACCGGCTCAACTTCGATGTCTGCCAAGTGATTCGATCGGAACGCGTCCATTTGTTCCTGTGCTACTGTTGTGACGTCGCCAATGAGAGGGGAAATCGGTGTGGCCTCCGGTCCCAGGGCTGCCCAGTATTGCTGCGCTTCGTCTACCACGTGAATACAGTGGATCGTTGCGTGGTAGTGACCTGCCAATTCCTTTGCGTACTTCAGTGCGAGAAGCGAGAGGTCGGAGTAGTCGGTCGGGTACAGGATCGTCTGAATGTGGATGCTCATAGCTGGCTCGGCCTCACCTAGCTGAATGAGTTGCACCGTACAATGGATATTAAGCGTAGCTCACCAAGGAGGGGCAGTCAATGAAATCGTGAGTTTTCATGCTGCCAGACAAGTTTAATCCACTGCCTGCGCTTCCTGCCCTTGCCGGCGCTTGAAAATGATTTGGCGGCACCTATTATCGCTCTCAACTGTGAGTCTGTCGGCTCTGCCTTGAATAGTGCTGTTGCTCTGAGAGCGTGCCCGCTGTGCCGTGGCCTCTTGTCGTCCTTGATCATTGGCTTGCGCAACTGGGGGCCTAGACGAAACTCTGATGTCGAACGCCACACAAGAGAACCATTCCTCGTCAGTACCAGTGCGTAGGTTGCCGCCCTGGCTCAAACGCCCATTGGCTGGCTGCAATGCTTTTGGCCCGACCAAGACGATTGTGGCTGAGAGTGGATTGGCGACTGTGTGTCAAGAGGCAAAGTGCCCAAACCAGGGAGAGTGTTGGGGTAAACGCCACGCCACATTCATGATCCTGGGAGACGTATGTACGAGACGCTGTCGATTCTGTGCCGTTAAACACGGTGAGCCTATGCCTCCTGCGGTTGACGAACCCCAAAGATTGGCACAGGCCGTCGAGCAGCTTGGTCTGAGGCACGTGGTGATCACATCAGTATCACGTGACGATCTCGCGGATGAAGGTGCCTCACACTTTGCTGAGTGTGTGACTGCCGTGAGAGATGCGGCAGCGTCAGTTACGGTAGAGGTTTTGCCAGCTGACTTTCATGCCAGGCAGGAGTGTATTGCCCGACTTTGCCAGGCGAAGCCTCATGTCTACAATCACAACATCGAAATGGTTGAGCGGCTTACTCCGACTCTTCGACCACAAGCGAATTATAGGCGTTCTCTGAATGTTTTGAGTACGGTCAAGAGTATTTGTCCGGAGATGATCACCAAATCCGGATTGATGGTTGGGTTGGGTGAAACGCATGATGAGTTGCTTGCTGCCTTCAAGGACTTGCGCGCCGTAGGCTGCGATGCGCTGACCATTGGTCAGTATCTCGCGCCAACGCGCAACGCGGCTGTTCCCGTGCAGCGCTACTACACGCCGGAGGAGTTCGACGAACTTGGCCGTATAGCTCTATCAATGCGGTTCTTGGCTGTTGCGTCCGGGCCCTTTGTTCGTTCGAGCTACGATGCCCAAGAAGTATTCAGTAAAATCCAAGAAGCGGTTTCGACCGACGCTATGTGAGTATTGACTCTATGGTTTTGACAGACGAAAAACTGGTGCAGCGATTGCAGGGGAAGTTTCTTGTTTTTGACGGTCCCGACGGTTGTGGAAAAAGTACACAACGCGAGCTGTTCGGCAGGCGGCTGCAAGAGGCTGGGGGCGATGTGATACACTGCAAAGACCCTGGCGGCACCGAATTCGGAAACATGATACGTAGTATTCTGCTTACGCACGACCTCAGCAAAATGGATGTGCGCTGTGAAACTTTCCTCTTCATGGCCTCTCGTGCTCAGCTTGTCGGAGAGGTGATTGAGCCGGCGATAGCGGCAGGCAGGATTGTCCTGTGTGATCGTTTCATTTCTTCTACTTGCGCTTATCAAGTGGCAGCTGGATATGACGTTTCTCGCGTTCTGGAATTAGGTAACTACGCAGTATCTAAAACGTGGCCGGATCTTACCGTGATCTTTGATGTTACCGCTGACGAGGGGTTCAGGCGAACCGGGCGGCAGCCAAAGCACGCGGGTAAGAATCGTAATCGTCATGCAGGTCAGGGATTGCTGCTGGATGATGTTCAGCACGACGCCATGGAGGCGCGTCCACTGGATTTTCACAGACGAGTACGTGATGCTTTGATCAAGTTGCCAGAGGTCTATCCCAAGCCGGTGATCGTGCTGGACGGCACCGGCGATTCTCAAGTGATCCATAATCGCGTTTGGGAGGCAGTCTGCGGTGCCGATTTCTGATGTTCTTTATCAGCATCGAGCCTTGTGTCTGCTGAGAAGGGCCATTGCCAGTGAGCGCGCGGCACACGCCTACATCTTTCATGGTCCGGACGGCGTGGGAAAGGAGCTACTTGCTAAGCGTTTTGCCAGGTTGCTTCTATGTGAATCGCCCGTTGTGATCGATGTAGATGATGCGAATGTGGCGGGAGAAAGCCATAGGGATGCATGTGGCAAGTGTCGCAGCTGTCACCTCGTTGATGTTGATAACCATCCGGATCTGCATATGGTTTTTCGTCAACTTAACGCCCATCATCCAGACTCCACAGTGCGTGGTAGAAAAGCGCTGCAACTTGGTGTGGAAGTTATAAGGTACTTCTTGATCGATGCGGTTGGAATCACTCCAGCCTGCAATGTGGCTAAAGTGTTCATTGTTCGAGAGGCAGACCTGATAACCGACTCGGCCCAAAATGCTCTGCTGAAAACTCTGGAGGAACCGCCGGCAACGACGTTCTTGATACTCCTGGCCAACTCCCTGGAAAGACTATTGCCGACAACTCGTTCACGATGTCAGGCTATTGAGTTTTCTCCACTGCCCACCTCTTTTGTCGCTGAGAAACTCACACAGCTGGTTGAGGGGCTTCCTCGTGAGCAAGCAGCTTTCTACGCTGCATTGGCTCAAGGAAGTATTGGTGCTGCTATGGAGTATGTTCGGGACAATCTTTACTCCATGGACCTGCAACTTGCTCCAGCTCTTGCCGGCCTTTCAGCTGCTAGCGCTCCGGCGGTGGCTGGGCAGATTATGGATTTTGCCAAAGTGAGCAGCGCAGCTGTTCGCGAACGTTTGCCCGAATTGTCGGATACTGCCGCGCAAAGGCGGGCGCTCCGTTCCATTCTCACGCTGATCGCCACATGGTATCGTGACAGACTGCACGCTTTGACGGGAACAGGGCTGGACGCTGTCTGTGGAAGGGCTTTGCGCGAGAAACCAATGGTAGGGCTTGAGGTGGAATGTGCGGCGAAGGCGATTCACTTTGTGGCTGTCGCAGAGAGCCAGCTCGATCTCAACGCCAACTCCCAGCTTTGCATGGAATCCCTATTGTTCAAGCTTGCGGCACTGTAACTGCCGACCAAGCGGCACGATTCACCGTTGCGTTATCACCGTGGACCCTGATAATGAGCTCTGCCATTGTCAGCGGGATTCGAAAGGGGTGTGCCGGAATGGAACACAGCCTTGAACAGACACTGCAATCAATAAGGGCTGCTCTGGAAGAGAGTATGCCTGAGACATTAGCCGCTGCCGTTGCCGACATTCACCCGGCTGACTTGGCGGAAGTCTACGAAGTTCTCAACGATGAGGAGAGATCTCAACTCGTTTTCCTCCTCCCTGCTCAGGTGACGGCGGCAATGATCGTCGAGCTTGACGAGGCAGAGCTCAGTGAGGCAGTCGAGGATCTTGATGCGGAGGCTCTCACTGAGATCGTTACGGGTATGGCCCCGGACGACGCTGCAGACGTTCTCGGCGAGCTTACGGAGGAACAGCGGGAAGGCATTCTGGACCAGATTCTCGAAGAGCAGTCAGAGCAAATCGAGAAGCTCCTTGAGTACGACGAGGAGTCCGCTGGCGGCATCATGACGCCCGATTTGGTCGTGATGGACGAGAACGCTACTGTTGGCGAGGCGGTCGAGGAAATCCGTCGGGCAAGTGAAGGGGCAACAGTTCATTATCTGTATACGTGTAGCCCGGATGGTAAGCTTGTGGGCGTTGTCTCATTGCGCAGTTTGGTTGAGCATCGCCATGTGACACTCCTTGCCGATATTTCCGAACGCGATCCGGTTTCGGTAAAGGTCAATGACGATCAGGAGTACGTCGCCAACCAGATACGTAAGTACGACATAATGGCTATACCGGTTGTCGACGAGAGCGGAGTTCTCGTTGGGCAGGTTACCTACGACGACGTGATGGATGTGGCCGAGGAGGAGGCAGCGGAGGACCTGTACTACATGGCAGGCACCAATGCTTCGGAGTTGGAGGAAACGTCGGCGGCGCACGCGGCCTTGGTGCGGTTGCGGTGGTTGTTGGCGTGCATGATTGGAGCGGCTACGTCGGGGGCGATCATGGCCTTGTGCAACAGATCGTTTGCCTCAGAGTCCATCTACGAGGCAATGGTGATATTCGTGCCGATGATGGGGGCGATGGGTGGCAACAGCGGTATTCAGATCTCTACGATTCTGGTTCGCTCGTTGGCGACTGGCGACTTGGCCTCAACAAGAGTACGCAAGGCAATAGCTCGAGAATTGCCTATTACGCTGATTATGGCACCGGTATGTGGGGTGGTCGCGTCACTGATTACTGCAATTGGTGTCCCACTGTTGAAGCACTTCGATCACATTAGTCAGTCTGTCAGTGTTGTGAGATTGTCCCTGTCTTCTGGCGTTGGGATGATTGCGGCTATAGCTACGGCATCAGTATTGGGTATGTCATTGCCGTATCTCTTTCGCAGGATTGGCGTTGATCCGGCTATTGCCTCTGGCCCTATTGTGACAACTACAAATGATATAGTCAGTGTGACCGTGTTCTTCATGGTAGGGATGCTGCTCATGAACTAGTAAAGGCAGGGGGGCGGCTCATGGGAAAGCCCATAGTCGTGATGATTCATGGTCTTGTTGGCTCACTTTATTACTTCGATCCGCGCGAACGCATCAGCGGTGCCATTGTGGATACTCCGGACCTATTGGGCTATGGCCGATTCCGCAATGCGGCAGCAACACATCTGTCTATAGCTGAGCAGGCGGAACATGTGGTCAGATCAATTGACGGTCGCTGGGCGGAACCTGTTTGGCTTCTGGGACATAGTATGGGCGGGGCCGTGGCCATGGAGGTTGCTTATCGCCGACCTGATCTGATTGTTGCTATGATCAACGTTGAGGGAAATTTCACAGAAAAAGACGCGTTTTGGTCACGGAAGATAGCCGCCTTGACTGCGGAGGAATGGGCAGAAGAGTATTCAAGTATGTGCGACGATATTCCGTCTTGTCTTGGAAAATGGCGAATAGACAAAACAGAGCAACGTTGTGATTGGCTTGAGCACATTCTGTTTAATCAGCCATCGGGGACTGTCCATGCCATGGCCACGGCTTTGGTAAGAGAAACGCTTGCCGATGAGTACATGGCCACCGTCGAGACAGTAGTGGCGCGCACACCTGTTCATCTGGTTGCAGGCGAAAGATCGACAGGGGGATGGGGAATTCCTGATTCCGTTCGGGTGGCAGCTGCCTCCTATCGAGTGCAAGCCAATGCAGGCCATCTGATGATGCTGGAATACCCAAGTGAGTTTTGCAGGCTGGTTTCCGCCGTTATGCAACTCCAGTAGCCTGCTCGAAGTACCGCAAACGTTGTGATCCCTGTTCTATGATGCTGAGCGGATGCATGTTTGCAGGTGACCTGCGTTGATTCTGTGAACACAGTGTGGTCCCACAGTGTGCGTGCTGGCCGACGTCAGACGGAAACTGCTCGGTCCATAAAGTGGCTTCGACAGTGGTGGGGCAAGTATCGCAGAGGTTCAAGCGGAATAGAGCCTGTGTATTATAGCGTTGTAAGTCCAAGCGTAGCATCAAAGCCCCTGATCTACCGGAGAAAACAGGCCTTCAGCCGCTACACTCGGATAGAGCTTGCTCTAGGGTCTGTTCGAAGAGATGCGGGTGGGGCAAAGTGCAGTGGGACTACGGAGTATTGGATGACCTCCAGTCGCATCGTTTGCCAATGGGCCCGTGGTACCCCGTGCAGACCCAGAAGTGGACGGTGTTGATGGTTACGCCCGATACCACGATTGGCAAGTCGGGCTGGGATACGCATTCTTCGAAGACGTAATGATCCTGTGGTTCACCTTGGAAATGGGAGGACATATCTGAGCTTACGTATATGACCGGCTTATTGCCAATGAAGGTATCATCGTACCAAATGTTGAATTGCCATCCTCGAGCGTGAAGAGCGACGACCTCGCATTCGTTGCGCAGACCGCGAGCAAGGAGACTTGCCTGAAGGTGATCGTGTGTGAGAATGACTGGAGTGATTCCAGTTTGATCTTGCACCTGCAGACGCAGGGCCTTGAGCTCGTCAGCGACTGAATCTCCCCATCCATGGCACTGCGCCATTGGCTCAAGGGCATCTTTTGGCAGATGGAGCAAGGGCTGTATGTGTGGGTAGCAGACGGTAGTCAGTGGATATACCAGAAGTATAGGCATTAGCGCACTGAGAAGTGCCGCGAGGCCTGCTGCCGCGGTGAGGAAGGTGGTGGCACGTCGTCGAGTCTTTGATGTCAACGGTTCGGTGAGCAGGGCTGCTGGAGCTGCTATGTATGCAGCAAGGTATCCTGCTGCAGGCCAATGTGGCAACGTATATCGAAAGGCGGAGATTGCCAGGAAGGCTAACATTACAGGGGCGCTGAAGGCAAGGGTGAGGCAGGCAGAATCCCTATTAGGTTTTCCTCTCAAGACATTAATGGCAAGGACTGCTGTCCCGTACCACAGCAACGCAAAGAGAATCGGTGAGTGATACCCAGCTTGAGCGGCAACGCTCTCAGCGACTCTGGCCACGGGACTTGCTATTGCATCGGCCGGATCAGTACGGCCGGAAAGGAATGCTAGGCACGCGTAGTTGTGTTTGATGTTCCAGATTATGACGGGAGAAAACATCAGGATGCCGATGAGGACCATCAAGTATGGTTCCTTCCGGCAATACCAATGGCGATGCCGAGAGGAGCATAGCGCAAACAAGCCTAATGCCGCTGCAATCAGAACACCCGGGTACTTCGTTAGCACAGCTAATCCCAGGATGGCGCCTAAAACGTAGAATAGCTTTAGGTTTTCCGTGGTGACGAGTTTGGCAGATACGTAGATGGCCATCGTGATCCAGAAGGTCAGTATCGATTCTGGCAGGAGCATGATACCGCCAGCCATGGAGTACATGGGGCAGACGGCATGCAGTGTAGCTGCCCAGAATCCCACGCGTGGAGAGAAAAGCTCTCGCCCCGCGGAGAAGAGAAACCAGCTTGACCCTGCTGCAAGAATGCAGGCAAGGATTCGTGAGGACCAAGCATGATCTCCGAGTAACTCTGTCATCATGCGGATCGCGTAGGCGACGAGCGGTGGGTGGTCAACGTATCCGAGGTCAAGGTGACAGGACCATGTCCAATACGAGGCTTCGTCAGGGCCCATGGGGTAAAGCCACAGGAATACCATGCGGTACACGGCCGCGATGAGTATGACGAGAAGTGTTCGACTGCTGTAAAGTGATCGCTCAGGCAACATTGTTCACGAGCAACTTGAGTTCCTGGCAACGCTTCGTGCGCTGCTGTTTTTGTCGATGTTTCGAACGAAAGGCCACCTACTGTTTGGGGCTGTCAAACTCGTCACCCTGGAAGGTGCTGCCAAGGTATGTCTTGCGCACCAGCGGATCCCTAATCAAGACCGCCGGCGGACCAGAGCGAAGCTCCTTCCCATCCGATATGATGTAACTGCGGTCTGTTACTGCCAAAGTCTCTCGCACATTGTGGTCAGTGAGGAGAATGGCAATACCTGCTTCCTCTCGCAGCCTCATGATCTCCGTCTGCAGTTCCTCAACCGCAATCGGGTCAACACCGCTGAATGGCTCGTCGAGCATGATCAGGGCTGGATCAGTAACAAGAGCCCGCGCGATCTCCAACTTGCGCTTCTCGCCTCCCGAAAGCGTTCTTGCTTCCTGGCTCTTCTGCTTTGTCAAGCCAAACTGCTCTATTAGTTGCCTGGCGCGTTCTTTCCTTTCACGACCGTTGTGTCTCCTGACAGTCTCGAGAATGGCGAGGAGGTTCTGTTCAACAGTAAGACGAAGGAAGACGCTGGATTCCTGAGACAAGTAGCCCATGCCTCGTTGCGCCCGTTTGTACATGGGCAGTTGTGTTACATCTTCTCCTCGAAACCGCACTTGCCCTTCATCTGGGGAGATCATTCCCACAGTCATTCGAAAGCTTGTGGTCTTGCCTGCACCGTTTCGTCCCAACAACCCAACGATTTCACGCGCCTGCACGCTGAAGCTAAGGTGATCAACTACCGCTCGGCCACTGTATCTCTTGACCAGGCTACTCACCTCCAGCAATGAATTCTCAGGCATAGTAGGAACCTTCCTTAGTTGTACAAAAACTTGGTGGATGACATGTTGACAACTCCATTTATCCTAATCAGTCTCGATGTCCTATGTTAGCAGGCGCCGAATCCTCGGTTTCCCAGGGGAGCGTCAGGTAGCACCATCTTCCCCACTTCATTCTTTGCGCAACCAACTTGTTGACAAGGTGTTGCGTCGGGCGGGCTGATTAATCGCTACGCTGTTCCCGGTCGCCCATACGACTAGCCAACTCACAGCCGAGCCCGTGATTGGACCGCACGCAGTGAGGTCAGCCAATGTTCGGCAAATGTGGATAACCTCGCGACGATCATACGGCTGTGAGTTTCTTTCTCAGGAATGGAGGTAAGTTCCCCCATCTGCCGGCGAATGAGCCGTTCTCTTGCATCTGTCAGCGAATCCACCTCATACGGCCTATATTCGGGATCAGTCCCTTGTTCCTCAGGAAAGGGATCAGAGAGGTTCGCAAACCGCTCGGCCAGTATACGAAGAACGCGCGTCCTATCAATTGATCCTCCGGTACCGTACCTAGCTGGTAACCTTCTCCGCGGGCCAGCAGATGATCGCCGACATGGTCCCAAAGGCGGGAGTCTTTGCTCTGAGCGCTGTTGTCACCAAGCATGAAATACTCGCCGTCGCGCAGGAGAATAGGGTTGTTACGCGTTCCCCAGGGTGGAAATCGTAGAGGCCAGCCAGGCTCGGCAATGTCAGAGACGTAGTAGATGTCCTTCTCGACAATGACGTGGCTGAGTACGAGTTTCATTCTTGCAGCCGTGATGGCAGGCGGTGCCGGAGAACGCGGCATCGAGTGTCGAAGCGAGGGCACATCTGGCGAGTACTGCTCGTCAGTAGTGGCCAGTACCTCCCTGCCGTCGACCATCAATCGTACTCTATAGTCGAGGTTCTGCAGGGATATGTGTCTCTTCTCTCCTGGCTCCAACCTGTCGAGTTTCGCCGTGCAGAGTGTATTGAGGTCTGCGCCGCCGCCTTTGCCGCGAAGTATGGCCACTTCCCCAGAAGCACAGATTCGTCCAACAAACTCATCGTTCCTCTTGTTCAGGATAAGGCTCAACTCACCATCGCCGGCAGTATACTCCAGCACTACCTGCAGCCTTAGGTCGGAGACAGGAAAGAACACGTCTGCAAGAGACGCTCTGCGCTGATCTGCTCTTATTGTGTTGTAGGAACAGAGGCTGTCGAATGCGGCAGCGAGCCGGACCACTTCAGTATCGCTATCAAGCCCGGAAAACTCCAGTGTCCTGGGCAAAACAGTCCAGGAATTCGCCGCGAGATCCGGTTGCCAGTACGGCTGGTGTGCCCCCCTTTGCTTTGGCGGATAGTCGTGATTGTACACCGGCCTCCACAGGTCCTCCTGGGCGAGATCGCTTTTGCGTTTGATGGTGAGGCTGCTGGCCAACTCTTCGAGCATGAGAAGGTGAGGTTCCTTCAGTCTCACCTCCTCTCGGCGAATATCGCTGTAGGGACTTGCAGTGCGCACCAAGTACTTAAGATGCCTCAGGGCATCCAGGGTCGTGAGCGACTCTTGTGTCAGATCGGATGCTGGAGCCGTGAACAGGTCGCCGTCGATGATCTCCAGCACCTCACCTGGCAAGCCTGCCAAACGCTTGATGTAGTTTGTGGTCCCATCGCTAGGGTCTTTAAAGACAGTTACATCCCAACGTTTGGGCTTGAGGAATTCTCCTCCGACATCAAGAGGCCATTTGAGTACAAGAATGCGATCTCCTGATTCAGCGTTGCCCCGTGCATCGTTGATCTCTGTCGGTCGATTCCCATGCCGGCAGTTGGGACAAACCGCAATGGCGTCCTGCGTTATTCCGTAAGGACTTCGCCCCGCCACAGAGGGATCTGTGAGTCCATAGGCATATTCCCAGCCACAGTTGCTGCAGAGCATCGTTCCGTGAGCGCCATTGAGTGTGGGCGCCATCGAGCCGGTAGGGATTACAAACGCTTCAACGATGAAGGCGCGAAAAACGAAGGCAAGAATGAAGGCTATGACGATTGAGTCAATGGTCTCGCGCAGCCCTTCGTGCTGCGGGGGATTGCCACGACGAGTCGATGTTTGGTTATCGCTCATTTGCCAACTCAGCACCCGTTATGTTTCATCCAACGAGGGGCTGCACTCTGGTTGCAGCGCATCTGTAGGCCTCGATGTTGTCTACTTGACCGTGTCATCTGCGGGAACTGGATGGATTATACTGGATGTCGGAGTATCGGTACTCTGGGGAACAATCACGCCGCTAATCGATCCGGCGGGGACTACATATATCTCAACACGACGATTCTGGCTTCGCCCATCTTCTGTTGCATTCGTAGTGAGGGGGCGGTATTCCCCAAAGCCCATCACGCCTATGCGAGTTGCGGCCACTGAGTTCTTCTGAAGAACGTTGGCAACCGAGATAGCTCTGTGCACGGAGAGGTGCCAGTTCGTCGGGTGTAGTTTCTTCGTTTCCGGTCGCGAGATCGGTTTGTCATCTGTATGGCCGACGATGCATAAGTCGAATCCGGCAGCCGCCGGCGAGTTGATGATTCGCGAGAATTCCGACAGAGAGGCGCGCGCAGATTCCTTGACGACGTCGCTCGCCAGGGCAAAGAGAAGATCTGAGCCCATCTTGACGATGCCCCTCTTGGGGTCATAGACAACGCTTTCGGGAAACTGTTTGGCGAAATCTCTGAGGGCAGTGTCCAATTCCGCGGGCAATTGCGTCTCGATTACGACAGGGTCTTGGGGAACTTCCTGATTAGCGATTTTCTCCAGGAGCCGTTGAGCTGCAGCGAAAGCCTCTTCAAGACGGTCGTTTTCGGCCTCAAGGTTGGATATCAAAGCGTCATTGGCACGCACTTTGTCTTCAGCCGCAGCCAGCTTAGTTCGGAAATTGTCGTTCAGGTTGCGTGCGTCGTACAGTTCTGCCTCAAGGTGTCCCTTCTCCGCCTCTAGAGTCTTGTGAGCCATTTGCAGCTGGCGGTGTTCATCAAGTCCAACGCATCCGGTGAGTGCCATTACGAGCCCGCATGCCGCGCCGACGACCATCCATTGGCCTATTCTCATGACCTGCCTCCTAATGCCTTTTCGTTCGGGCTATTCCGTGTTAGGTTTTTACAGGTTCGATTCCAATCACTGCTCGATGCCTGATTGCGGACGAACCTATCTGCAATACAACCGGGGATACCAATGCCCAGCGGGTTCTCCGCTGGAGGCCGTTACCGCTTCTTTCCCAAGACAAAACCGACTCCCATGGCGATTGCCGCAGCAGCCAACGATCCGCCACCCAGCAGAAGTGGCTGGCTGTTGAGCTTGTCGAGTATTGCCGGCCACACTTCCTGTGATGCCGCTGCTACGGCCAATCCGCCGACGCACATTATCAGCACTGCCACAAACAACATGCCAGTCAGGCCTGTCGTAATCGGATCGGGCGCGAACTCTACATGCGTTCGAGTGACTACACTGGTGGCCCGTGGAGTGGCTTGGGACGCTTCTGTTGGGGTCAAGCCTGACGAATCGTCAGCCGCTTCAGCAGTGACTTCCTCAACGCCTGCGCGAGTTCCTTCATCGCTGTCAGCGCTGTTTTCGTCCCCAGGATAAATCTCTTCGAGTAGCTGAGCTCCAAGGGAGGTATCGTCGCTCTCTCTAGTAAGATCTAGCAGGCCGGATCCGCTTCCAACTCCATCTATTCCCAATGCGCCGTCGGAATCAGAGACCACCGTTTGCGCCAAGGGGTCGGCCTCTTGTTCCACTTCGTCGTCGTCGAAGACACTTACGCCGATTGAAGTGACTACCGTTCCTTCCTTCTCGTCCTCTTGGGAATCCTGCTCATTCGTATCATCGAGGCTAATAGCGTCGATGTCGGTTCCTGTCCCCAACTTGATTCCTGAGTCGTCCTGTGACATGGGCTCAAGCATGAGCTCTTCCGCACCGAAGGATCCGGAGGATTGGGCCTCTTGTGCAGATTCATCGAGTGAGATATCAGCTTCGCCCGAGTCTCCAGCGTCCAAACTGAGGTCGAATGCCCCATCGGTGTCGGACGAGGAGTCCTCAAGTGTCAGTTCTGAAGTACTTAGCATGTCCAGATCGCCTACGGAGCCGGCAAGATCGACTTCCGGTTCCTGTGATTGAGCTGCCAACTTGTCGACCTGTTCGACTTTGTAGGTGACTTTCCCGCCATCCCGGAACTCCCGCAATTCACCGTTGCGCACAGCCTCCTTAAGTTCATTAGGGGTTATGTCCAACTTCTTGCATGCTTCGTCCTGCGTGTAGAAAGTCTTGGCCATCGATGGAACCTCTTCGTTTTCGTCATGTCTATCACAGCGGCTTGCGCTGCAGTGGACTCATGATACATCTCGTTAGGGTTTTGCCAGCGCCCCGTTCTGTCAGGGGGAGCTGGCCTGCAACTCTGCCTCGCGTTGTTGCTCCAACAAACGCCGAATGAAATCTGTCGCGGGCTCGGTGGAGTAGTCCTTCAAATAGCGGTCATATCGCCAGTCTCTTGCGGCAACGAATTTGAGCATATTGTGCACAGAGTCGTAACGATAGCACCAGATCGTGCCAGCATCCACGTCGACCATGAACACGCCATACGAGTCCTTGGACAACTGACCTGTAAAGGCGAAAACACCTCGAGCACCAGCCGCCTGCGACGGCTGCGCATGCGCCAAGCTAGCGGATCCTGGCCTCGGTTGAAACAACAAACAGCCCGCAATAACGGCAAGGCTCAGAGCGATTAGCCAATTCGCGGGACTGGTTGAAGCCCGGACAGAAACAGGTTGCTCCTTGGGGAGGGTGTTGTCATCGCGGAAGATCAAAACAGACAGCCTCCGTGTCATTCTCAAGGGCTATAAACCGTGCTCGCGTAAGATTATAACTGCAAGAGAGCGTCGAACAAGGGCTGTGAGGGGATGTGAGGCGATTCTGGAAAACGCCCCAGGTCGTCGATAGGGCATTGACCGTGTACGCGACTAGGCGTACGCATAGGCCGTAACGATCCAGTGATTCGTTTGCGGTAAGGGGCTCACCGATACTATCGTACTGGCTGAATTCGCTCTAGGAGTCTTTCCGCGATTCCGCCGCCTTCTCTGCTTCTTCAGTCTCCTGCCTTCGTGCTATGATCAATCGGGCCATCTGCAATCTGTCGATTAGTTCATGCATATCCCTGGGTCGTTTTGCAGGCTCACGCTCGCAGCAATCCTCGACGAGCTTTGCAACAACGACAGGGTAGTCGTCCATAGACGCTTGCTTGTTGTCAGCCACTCTTACTCCGAGGCGGCCAAGCGAGTGCATATCGACGCGCTGGTTCATCTCCGTTGACACTGGTCTGCCGGTGAGTATTCGGTGCATGGTAGCGCCTAGGCCGAACACATCAGTACGTGCATCCAGAGGTTGTTTTGCAGCCTGCTCTGGGGCCATGTAATCAATCGTACCCTGCACGCGAGGTTTGGCTTGATTGATCGGCGATGACTGTCCGAAATCTATCAGCTTCACGCCCTCTTCTGCTTGCAGAAGGATGTTCCCCGGTTTGAGGTCGGCGTGCACGAATCCCCCTTTGTGCATTGCTGCCAGGCCGCTGGCTGCCTTCTCGATTATCTGGAGCAGTTGCATGAGCCCCAACTCCTGACCACATTCTGATAGCGTGCGACCTTCGATATACTCCATGAAGAGCAAAGCAGCTTTAACACTGAGACGTCTTCGTACTAGTCTCATTTCATAGGTTTTGCGGAGCACCGGATGGTCAAGACTGGATCCGCAGGCATGCTCGTCGCGCATTTGATCAACGAGCCGCATTTCTTCTGGCGACTGCACCTTGACATGCTTTATGGTGTAGAGGTTCCCGTTGATTATGGACTTGGCTTTGTACAGGGTGCTTCCCTGCCCAGTACCAAGAATCTCCATTATTCGGTAATTCGGTACGTCTATACCCATACCACCCTGGCTCCACGTTTAAGGAGGAGTTGCGTTTCGAGCCTGGCCTGCCCAGCCCAAGTGGAGCTCGTATCGCTCGCTGGACGGGCCACCTTAATTCACCCTATTGACGCAAACTAGCCAATATTCCCAGCTTTACAGGCCTGGCAAGAAACACGCGCACTACTAATGATTCGAGCAGTTCCGCTGGTTATTCTCGCTAGAAACCTTCAGACTCTTCTGTATGCTTTGTTCCGGACAAGCACGTTAGCGTTCTCGCGACGTACGCCGATCTATCTCTGGCGAAGTGAGATGGCCGGTGCCAGAGGAGGGGGTAGGTTAATGAAAGTATAATGGCGTCCAAACGCGGATGGTAACCCCTGTCTGCTCCGCTCACTTCGATGAATCAATGCTATCTCTCCATTCGTGTCCGGTCAATGCTAGACAGTTAATCGAGTCTGCTCGGTCCTAAGGCGCGGGATCCTTTTCTCCTGTGGTTCCAGGGTAAGTACGCTAATTTCGGGAGGACACAAGACACGGAGCCGAAGGATCGAGGACATTCCGATGCCCGGAGTAACGTGAAGCCAGTTTCCACGGACCGAATGCAGGCCTCGGGCCATCGAATTGGGAATGTTGTCGTTGGCGAACACACAGCCCAACCCTGGAACCCGAATCTGCCCGCCATGCGTGTGCCCGGAGAGCATTATTGCTCCTGCTCCTGGAGGCAATTCAAACGACGTGGAAGGATAATGGGCCATGACCACCAGCAAGCCATCGTAGGGATACGAATCGATTGCTTCTGACAAACTCCCCCGATAACGCACATGCTGCTCGACTCCGGCGAGATAGAAGTCGAAGCTTCCCACATCTATGATCCGCATGGAGTTACGGAGGAAGGTAATCGGCAAGTCGTATTCAGCTAGGGCGGGTGAGTCATGGTTGCCTAGTACACCGTAGGTACCCAGCGATGGGCGGATCGGTGAAAGCAGCCGATCAAGCAATTCGGCAGTCTTCTTATGGTATCTGGGAGAGTCCGCGAAGTCGCCGGTGATTAGCAGTAGATCGTAGTCAATAGCAGAAAGCGCATCTTGAAGAGCTTGTTCCACACGCCCCCAGCGCCGTAAGTGCAAATCCGATATGTGGATGATACGCAGGCCCGAGGCACGGGGTGGGAGGTCTCTGACCTTCATGCCAACATGGTTAACAATCAACTTTGCCATGCTTCCTCCCGATGTTCGCTCTTGCCCCGACACGCGGCGGCTCTTTCCCCAAAACAAGACATTGGAAGCTACGATACGCGTTAGACAGCAGCAAATGGCAAGGCGGACGCTGAGTTCAGTGGCACGATTGTGTTCTACGTGCTACACTTAGCTAGGTTCTGGTAACTTCGTGTGTGGGAAGAGACTCAGGTGCATATTCCGGATGGGGCAGTGTCAGGAGAAATATGTGTTGCGGCGGCGTTACTGGCCGGAGGCGCAACATTTGCCAGTATCCGCGGGCTTCGAGATGCGCAAGTTCCACGTTTTGCGGTGCTGACTGCAACATTCTTTGTAGTTGGAGCGATTCATATCCGGTTGGGACCAGGTAGCGTTCATCTTCTGTGCACCGGGCTTCTTGCTGTTGTCCTGGGCTGGCGATCAATGGTTGCCGTGTCGCTTGGGGTCTGCATGCATGCCATGCTATTGCAGCATGGCGGACTTACGACTATTGGAGTCAATGCTCTGGTGCTTGGAACGCCAGCCTTGGTCGTTGGCTGGGTTATTGACTGTTGGCGAAACAAGGTGCCGGCGAGTAGGTATTGGATGGTTGGGGCGTTGGCAACGGTGGCAGTGTACACTCTCACCATATTGCTCTTCTTTGCCTTAGTGTCGTTTGCAGGGGGAGAACTGCTGAGACCGTTCATTGTTCTCTTTGCCGCACATCTTCCGGTTATGGTTGTAGAGACTGCCGTTTGCGCGATTGCTTGCGCCCAATTGGCACGAATTCAACGTGGAGGTTTGCGTACATGTGGCGCATAGGAAGCAGAATGTTACTGGTTGTCCTCGCTTGTAGCAGCGTGGCGTTGGCGCATGGCGATCATCAACATACCGATCCCGGTTTTCCATTTGCGGCAGTGTTTTCTGGACTTGCTTTTATCTTTGCCCTGGCCAGTTTCTGGGTGTCATGGTCGACTCGAAACTTGGTGTTGAGCAAAGATAATGGGACTGAGGAGCAGCGAGACCGCTAGGTGCTTGCCCTAATAGACCATCATCCAGAGATAGACTCATGTCTTCACACGTGGAATCCCTCCTGTAAGTGGGTGGCCTACATTGCTCTTGCCTTATCATTGGCGAATGCGGATTCGTTGACCGTGGCTGGTGCTGGATTGATAGTGGCTGTGACGGTTTTGGTGATTTCCCGCCTGCCTCTTTGGTTAGCCACGCGACGTTTGTTGCCGTTGTTACTCTTTCTCCTGCTGCTCATGTTGCTGACTGGTTTAACCCTTGATCCACTTGATTGTAGCGTGTTGGGGTTGGCGTTCTCCTCTTACGGCATGAGGTTCGGCGCAGTTATCGTGTTGAAATGCCTTGGCATTGTAATCCTGAGTCTTGTTCTTCTGGGAACAACGCCAACAGACAGGCTGTTCAGGTCGCTGCTTGATTTGCGGGTGCCGGCTCGTCTTGTTGAGTTACTTGTTTTCTCCTACCGTTTGGTCTACTGCTTGTCAGCGGAGCTGGAGTCAATGCGCAGGGCGGCAACATGCCGTGGTTTCGAATGTAGCATATCTCCGAAGGATCTGATAACTCTTGGCAGGCTGGCGGGGGCATTGCTTTGCCGGGGAATGGACAGGTCGGATCGTCTTCACCGAGCCATGCTTCTGCGTGGTTATGATGGAAAGCCAAGAGCGATGGCTTTGGCAAGGCCTGAACCGCTTGACTATGCCAAGACGGCGTGTTCGTTTCTAGTGGCGATTATTCTATTCACTGCAAGGTGGTATGCGTGAGGCAAATGGTACAGCTTGAAAACGTCGTTGCCTGCTACGGGACGCACAAGGCGTTGGATGGTATTACGATATGTGTCAATGAGGGAGATCGTGTGGGGCTAGTGGGTCGTAACGGAGCTGGTAAAACGACTCTGTTGTTTTTGCTTTTTGGCCTTCACCAGCCAGCACATGGACGAGTCGAGGTTTGCGGTCATGATATAGACGATCAACACTCGCTTAGAAAAGTGCGTCGCTTGGCTGGGATGGTTTTTCAGAATGCGGACGATCACTTGTTCTCCGGCAGTGTTTATCAGGATGTGGCATTCGGTCCCCTGCATGCGAACCTGACAGATAAGGAGATTGATGATCGCGTTCAGCGTGCATTGCATATGGTTGACATGCTGCCAGCACGCGATCGAGTTGCTCACCATCTTAGTGCGGGCGAGAAGCGGCGAGTTGCGTTGGCTACCGTGTTGGCGATGCAGCCGGAACTACTTGTTCTGGATGAACCGACATCTGGGTTAGACCCCAAGGGACGCCGCAATCTCATTGGCCTTTTGAGGGCAATAGGCAAAACGCAACTGATTGCATCTCACGATCTTGAGTTCGTGCTGGAAACTTGTTCATTGGTTAAAGTCATGGACGGAGGGAGGATCGTCGCACAAGGTCCGACGGGCGAGTTACTCGCTGATGGTGAACTTATGGAAGCGGCTGGATTGGAAGTTCCCTATTCGCTGCGATGACGCATCTCCGTTCCTCAGTCACACGTGACGATCGGTGAATCGAGCTTCTGCAATAACACAAGGAGCCCACTCGTTGAGTGGGCTCCTCGCGATACGTGAAACCTGGTCCGTTGTGGTTATACCATGTCCTTAAGGGCTTTGAGTGGCTGGGCTTTCACCACGTTGCGTGCCGGCTTGGCTTTGAATACTTGTTCCTCTCCGGTGAAGGGGTTGATGCCCTTGCGAGCCTTTGTAGCCGGCTTGCGAACGACTTTGACTTTGAGCAGGCCGGGGATAGTGAAAACACCGGGCCCCCTCTTTCCCAAGTCCTTGGAGATCATTCCCGACATTGCCTCAAACACGGAAACGATTTGCTTACGGCTCAGTTCGGTTCCCTCGGACAATTCACGGTAGATTTCGCTTTTTGTACGTGGTTTGGCGGCGGGGGCGCATTTAGTCTTCTTCGCACATTTCTTCTTTGCCATCGCATCGAATCCTTTCTAAGAGAATCTGCCGTATTTGTATCGGCGTGTCTGACATTCGCCGCTTCTATCGGCGAGCAACCCAGCTCACCCATCCGATGGGTAGCCGGATCGGCGGTAAGATGGCGCAAAAGATTCGGTAAGGCAAGCATTTCTTTTCAAAAAGCCCGAAAAAAATAGGGTCAAGTTGCCCGGAGACTTTGAGGCTACCTGCTGGGCCGAGCTTCTGTCGCTACGTAGGTTGTGGCATGTCGACGCGGGCAAATCCGCAGATCGTCAACCGAGGAAGTGTCGCTGACGGTCTCCGTTGGGTTGCCAGATGGAGTTGAGTTTGAGGTTTGTACGGATGTCACTTTGTTCTGCGACGCGCTCCACGAGTCGAGGTATGCGAAGGCATCGTTGGCTCGTGATGCGGCGTCAAACACCGTCAGGGATGCTTCCCAGTCCCCATTATTCGCCTCAAAAACCCTCTCAAACACATCCAGATCAAGGTTGTAGCGGCGAACGGACATCATCCAAGCGTTGTTGGCGGGGAGTTTCTTCACCCACTCATAGTTGGATGGAATGTTCATCAAGGGCTTGATTTCAGATGTGAAACGATCCCTGCCTGCTTGATAAAGCGTGTCCCGTCCTGAGACCTTCTCTTCACTGCTGAGGGAACTTCGATAGAAGGCATCCAACTCGTTGTACAAGTCCAGGGCAAAATCGTTGTACCTATCGGTGTCCTCCGCTTTCTGAGTTGCCTCTGCAAGTTTGTCGGGATCGTCAGCCATTCTGTCTGCAATATATGAAAGTGTTCCTCGGCGACCTACAAAGGTGGCTAGGCTCTCGCTGTACGACGTGTCGTTTGCCCGCCATATCGTGTTGTGGAGCAATTCATGGATCACTGTGTCTATTAGGTCAAGTTCTGCTCGCTCCAGCATCGGCGAGAGTATCGGATTGACGAAATAACCGATTCCGCTGTATGCATCTATGGGATACATCATCGTGTCCAGCCCTTCAGCTTGAAGGGAGTCGCGTTTTGCCACGGCTTGCGAGTAGTCGAAGTAGCCGAGGTAAGGTACTGTCCCCACAAACGGGAAAGTCCAGGTTCTCGGTGTGAAAGAGTCTTTTCGGCAGGCGGAGATGTTGTATGCGACATCCTCGCCGCGTGAGTCGTAGAAAGTCGTGTAATTGTCGTTGACGACCAAGCCGATTACGCCGGAGGCATAGTCTCTGACATCCTCAATCAACTTCAGTTTCTCGATTTGTTCATCAGTCAGCGTACCGGCGCTTATAGCATCCTCTATTGGGACGCTATTGGCCAGAAGCTCTACTTGCCCAGCGGCAGCTGGAAGCAAGTACGCGAAATCGACGCCGCAACCGCACGTGAGAATGACAAGGGCGAGGCCGCAGGCAAGTAAGGCAGAAGCTCGTGATAGGCAGTTCATTATCTCGCATCTTTCGCAGTCGGCACGTTGAATCTCCACAGATCAACTAGCGCAAGTATCCTCAGAGGAAGCTGTCGCGGCAAGCGCAATGGGAGGTGCGAGCATCGTGCGAGTGGCGTGGTGAGTCAACCGGCAATTGCGACGCCGATAGGGGACGTTCATCCCACGGCCTAGCTGGTGGCCTCTGTTGACCCATGTCCCAACCTACATTGCCGAGTGGATCGCTCGAACAGAAGGGAGGCAAGACAGAATCTCCGGCTGTGCGATAGCAAGGCGATCCACGAGAGTATCCAAAGGCCTAGATTCTCCGGGATTTTCCGGTACATATGAACATCTCCGCCACCGCAACCGCAATCGAAATGGATTCCCCAGAAAGGTATGCCTTGACTCAAGTGAATCATTGTGGCTCGATAGATTATCAGTACCGTGAAGAACGTCAGGAGTAGAAGGAGACTCAGCGCTGATCCTCTAATGCATACGCCCAGGATTAGGGCAACACCGCAAACCACCTCAATCCACGGCAGGACCACCGAGATGATGTTCTGGATCACGTAGAATCCATCCGGGATCATCTCGTACTCACGGAGGAGCTTAAGGAATGCGACTGGGTCCCATCCCTTCTCCCATCCCATTACAAGGAAGGTTACGCCGAGTACCAGCCTCGCCGCCAAGAGCGGGATACCGGTTTCATCCAAGCGCCTAACCAACGAAAGCTGCATTCTCACCCTTCCGATTCGCTGTAATAAAGGTCGTCGCTTAGCCGTTCAGCACGCTCGAGTGGCAACCCATCCTCCTGCCATTGCACGATTCCACCCTGATAGATGAGAATCTTCTCTGGCGTGATTCCATTGTCCATCAGATCGATAGCCGCCAGCTTGCTGTCGTCGCACTTCCCGCCGTTGCAATACAGGACGATTCGCTCAGCGTTTTGACATACGGGCAGTATCTCTTCCATATACCTGTCGGCGCGGTAGTGGTCGAATTGAAACGCTCCGGGTATGTGCCCATCCACATAGTGCACATCGTCGCGAGCATCGATGATCACGTGCCTCTCTTCCAAATAGCCGTCCGATTGGAATAGCTCGACCAGGTCCGCGTGAGAGATGGCACTAAGTGGCTCCTCTTCGTCCGGTTTGGGGGCCGATTCTCGATGGTCATCCCTCGCATCTGTAGCCGGCACTAACGGTGTGGCTGAGAGGGCCGTTTGCTCCTGGACCTTGCTTCTGAAGTGGTTCTTGGCCAAGGAGAGACGCGTAGTCGAGAAGGTGTTGATGACCAACCCTAGCAGGAGGCCCACGGCAGCTAGTACGGCCGCCTCGACTGAAGCCCGTTTGATGTGCCGACGCATAACGTCAAACCTCCTTGGACTTGGCCCGTTTTGTGGCGACGCTGCCAGGGGCCTCTTGTTTGATCTTCTCGACCGAAACGGCGGAAGTCAACGTGCGCAGGGCCCATGTTACCTCGGCGGTACACCTGCCTGAGTAGTATGCGCATGGCATGTCCAGCCAGCGGGCACAGGAGTCTGGTCTTTATCGCCCCCTCCACATGGCAAGGGTTGGCATATTCGGGCGATCTTCGCTAGACTGCGAAACCTTTTGACAACAGCGGCAGCAATCCCCGTTTTGGATGTAGGAGTCCTTCCATGGCTGTGTACAACGTAAACGATCTCCGCAACATCGCTCTCACCGGTCACTCGGGTTCAGGCAAGACCTCTTTGGCAGAGGCCATTCTTCACAAAACCGGCGTGACTAATAGGCTGGGCAGCGTTCCGGATAAGACGTCAATCTTGGATTACGCTGACGATGAGAAGGAAACATCCCATTCCATCGACTCTGCATGCTGTCACGTCGTTCATGACGAAAAGGCGATCAACATTGTCGATACACCTGGGGCGACAGACTACTGTGGACAAGCTGTGGCGGCACTTGCTGGGGTTGAGACCGCGATCACCGTTGTGTCTGCCAGTGCCGGAATCGAGGTTAACACTCGCAAGATGATGGAGCGTGCCGGAGATTACGGATTGGCACGAATGATCGTCATCAACAAGATCGGCGGTGGCGAAGGCAATCTGGATGCGCTGATTGGCTCGTTGCAGGAGTTCTTCGGCAACCAATGTGTGCCCATCAATCTTCCTACGGGCGGCGGAACAGGCGTTGTTGACTGTATTAAGAATGATTCGGGCGATGCCGACTGCGGCGATGTTGCGGCGGCTCACGAGCAGGCTCTCGAGGCCATTGTGGGTGCTGACGACGAACTCATGGAGAAGTATTTGGGCGGCGAAGCCGACGAGAGCGAAGTGATCGCGGCCGCTGCCAAAGCCTGCGCTGCTGGTGAGATTATTCCGATACTCTTTACCGATGCGCGAGCTGAGGTTGGCATTTCGGAACTTCTCGACGCAATCAATACCTTCGCACCGTCACCCTTGGCGGGCAAACAGCGCATGCTGACAGATGACGATGAGGCTGAGACTCCGGTCGAGCCGAACCCAGACGGTCCATTTGTTGGACTTGTATTCAAAGTTGCTGGTGATCCCAAGAGCAACATCAAATACTCCTTCATCCGTGTTTTCAGCGGCAAGCTTGCCGGTGATGGTAGCATCAAGTCCACCAGTGAACGCAAGGCAATGCGTTTGGGCCAGATTAGCCGTTTCAACGGCAGTGACCACAAGGACACGGAAGCAGCGTCGGCCGGCGACATTGTCGCGGTGGCCAAGCTCGATCTGCACATTGGAGATACCGTTTTCACTGACAAGGCTGGACACATCGCCATGCCGAAAATCCCGAAACCCATGTACGCTTTGGCCATTGAGTCAAAGAGTCGTGGCGACGAGGATAAAATCGCCGGTGCCCTTCGCAAATTCTCTGACGAAGATCCATGCTTTGTACATGAACGCGATGCCAGCACACAGGAACAGGTTATCCGCGGCGTCGGTGACTTGCATGTTCGGACGTTGTTGAATCGTATGAATCGTTACTACAAGCTCGAAGTGAGTACGAAGCCGCCCAAGATCCCCTATAGGGAGACGATTATGGGAAGGGCTAATGATATTGAGTATACCCACAAGAAGCAGAGTGGTGGAGCTGGGCAGTTCGGCCGAGTCATTATCAATGTTCTTCCCAGCGAGCGAGGTGAAGGATACAAATTCGTTGACAAGATCTTCGGCGGCGCAATCGATCAACCGTTCCGTGTGAGTGTGGATAAGGGAATCAGGGGGCAGATGGAAGAGGGGGTGATCGCCGGTTGCCCCGTGGTGGATGTTACCGTCGAACTGATTGATGGAAAAACTCACCCCGTCGATAGTAAGGATATAGCTTTTCAAATAGCTGGACGCGGTGCATTCAAAGAGGGGTTTATGAAGGCCAAGCCCGCGCTGCTGGAGCCAATTGTTGAGCTGGAAGTGACTGTGCCCAGCGACAAAGTCGGTGATATTCAGGGGGACATCGCCAGCCGTCGTGGCCGTCCACAAGGACAGGATGCGTTGCCTGGCGGGCTTGATGTCATCAAGGCTCTTGTTCCGCTTGCCGAATTGTCTGACTACAACTCGCGGTTGTCGAGCATGACTGGCGGGCAGGGTAGCTACTCGATTGAGTTTTCGCACTATGAAGCCGTGCCACCAAATGTGCAACAGCAGGTAATCGCAGCTTACGAGAAAGCCGAAGAGGAGCGTCGAGCTGGCTAACAACGGCTATAGGGCAATACTATATCGGCCTATATTCGATAGCACGAATGCAGGATAGGGGCGTCTCCATGCGGGACGCCCCCGTGTTTTGGAATCTATTGCGGATGACTCAGCAGTGACTCCAGTGGGAGCGGATTCCGCACGGGAACAAGCCTTGCTGATGGCTTGCTCGGTTTCCTCCGAGTTATTGTGTTTGTCGAGCCGCACGTAGATGCATTGTGGAAATGCGGACGGCGCTATTACGCTATGCCCGTGATAACGGCAGCTTGATCACAAACGTCGAGCCCTCGCCACGCGTGGACTCGGCATACATCTCGCCTTTGTGGTTTTCGGTTATGATGAAGTAGGACACACTGAGACCAAGACCGGTGCCACGGTCAGTCGGCTTGGTGGTAAAGAAGGGTTCGAAGATTCGTCGGCGCGTGATCTCGTCCATGCCCGGACCGTTGTCCTCGATTTCCACACGCAGCATCGCGTTCTCTTTCTCGTGAGCAACGCGGATTGTGAACTTGGGCCTCTTCTCAGGCACGTTCGTCTCCGTTTCGTCTTGCATGGCCTCGGCACCATTGCGCAGAATGTTCAGAAGGACCTGCTGAATTTTGGCCGATTCACAGCATACCTCTGGCAGATCCTCTTCATACTCGCGAATGATTTCGATGCGGCGGAAGTCATGCTTCCTCTGCAAGTCGTAGTCGCTACCAGCAAGTTCAACCGTCTGATCGATTAACTCAACCATGCTTTGAGATGAGAAAGCATGGTTGCTCTTTCGGGCAAAACTGAGCATGTTGGCCACGATTTTCGCCGCACGCTCTCCTGATTCGCAGATGCACTCCAAAAGGCTTGGTATTTCACGAGCCTGCATGAATTCACGTACAGCCTCCATTGAAATCCCCATCTGGCCAGCAGCCTCAACGTTAGCGGGCATCTCTATATTGGTGAGACGATTAGCGACCACACTTGCCGTTTGCATCATGCCAGCAAGTGGGTTGTTGATCTCATGCGCCATCCCCGCGGCCAAGCCTCCGACAGATAGCATCTTCTCCGATTGCACCATCATTTCCTCAAGACGGACCTGCTCCGTTACGTCGTCGACTCGGATTACGGCACCTTCAATGCCGTTGGCTACCAGAGGAAATACGGTTATGTCCTCGTAACGCGTTTCGCCGTGAGCATGGCTACGCTGCTTCGCCTCTGAGATGGTTCGGCGATTCCGCATGGCTTCGCGTATTCTGCCCATTTCCGTTGCCAAGCGGGGGTAGGTTGTGGCGAGAGGTTGCCCTATCGCATCAGTAGGTGCTATTCCAGTGGAACGTTGAGCCTGCGAATTCCATTGAGTTACTCTTCCGTCAGGGTCGACACCAATGAGAACTGACGGCATCGAGTCGATAATGTTGGCCAAGTAGTTGCGCAGGCGCTGGAGTTCTCTCACCGCCTCCTTGCGCTCGGTTATGAAACGAGCCTGCAGGACGTTCTGAAAGGCATGGTCTGAGAGTTGACTTGCAATAGTGAAAAGGACCTGAGCGACATTCCCAAACTGTTCACGCGACATGGCCGGCACTTCGCGGAACGCTTCGATAACGGTCTCCTCGTCGGCTTGGATTCGCCGTGCGTATTCACGCATCTTGTCCTCAGTTTGCGTTTCATCACGCACTTGACCTATTAGCCAGCTAGCTATGTGCTTTCCGCCTACGGAGATGGCTGCTCCAGCGTCCCAAAGACCTCCACTCATGCATGGTTGCACGATTGGCCCCTGCGGGTTGTAGCGACCTAGTGCGGCGTCTGACTTGTAGCAATTGGCGCAGCCTAGTTCTGTCTTGCGGATGATGTCGATGCAAAGACGGCAGAAGTTGCTGGGGGCCGTAATCGGCGTGCCATCCGTGTTTGTTATTATTGACGCTACTCCCGTAGCGTTGGCGAACTCATCCTGCAGACGCTGGATGTCTTGTATGTTGAACAGGTCTTCGAAGGTTACTCCCGCCGTATCCTCAAGTGGTCTCGTCAGAGCCACCAGCCGTTTCTCGTTGGCTTCTTCCGCACGTTTTCGCTCTGTTATGTCATGATCGGCGCCGCGAAATCCAACGTAGTTGCCCTCGTTGTCCAGAATCGGAACACCGTTTGTCAGTAGGCAGACTCTGCCTCCGTCCTTACGGATGTTCACATTCTCCAAGTCGACGACCGATCGCTTCTCTTGCACAACCTGAGCGAACACTTGGCCAATGCGGTCAGCCTCTTCCGGGGGCATGAAGTCGAACGGGGTACGGCCCAGCACTTCCTCTACCGTATAGCCTAGGATGTCCGCCACTTTCTCCGAGGAATAGACATAGCGACCGTTGGCATCAACCTCCCATACCCAGCTGGAAATGGCGACATCACGGAATCTGGCTTCGCTCACGCGCAACTGGTCGCGGACAGCATACTCATCTGTCACATCACGGAAAACCAGAACAGCACCGGTGATGGCTCCGTCGAGAGTTCGAATGGGGGCGGCGGAATCGGCAATCTGTCGTCCCGTGCCATCCTTTGAAATTAGAGTCGTGTCATTGGCTAAACCCTGCTCGCTCCCTGAGGCAAGAACCATCTCCAGGGGATTCGGGACGGGCTCACCGGTTTTGGCGTTGATTATCTTAAAGATCTCCACAAGCGGTCTGCCCAGAGCCTGTTCGGTTGGCCAGCCCGTGAGCTGTGATGCAACAGGGTTGATTCCAGTGATCACGCCATGCGCGTCGGTTGCGATCACGCCGTCGCCAATTGAGTCCACAGTCGTTCGGAGATTCTGTTCGTCGTGCCTTGCCTTCGCCTCCGACTGCGCTAGACGGGACAGAATGCGCGAAACAGCAAAACCTGCAGTCAGAACTGCTCCAGTGAAGAGAAGCCGAAAGAGCAAGATACGGGAGTTGCCGGACGCGAGGACTGTTGAGAACAAGCTTTCACTGTTATTGTTGAACCAGAGGTATTCGAGTAGAGAATCCCCTGCCCAGAGAGACGCAGCGAAAAGAAACGTGCTCCATACAACCGTTCCGGGAATGTGACTGTTTCTCGTCTTCATTTTCGTCTTCCTATGGGAATACAGACGAGCAGGGGCGGGGCGAATAGTAGTGTTCCCAGAGCGTGAGCCAGTGCCCAGCGCGCTATGGCGTTGGCAACGTCTGGCGACGCAATCTGCCCCAAGAGCCACTTCGTTCCTATGCCTCCAATAGCGGTGAGCAAGGGAGCGAGGGCGAGTGCGGCTACAAACACTACCGTTACATCAATACGGTTCCATGTCGACCATGACCTAACTGTGATTCGGTGACGCATGATCTTTGCTGCGAGCAACGGTCCAACGGTGTTCATCACCGCAATGCCCAGGGCCAAGGCCCAACTGCTTCCCAGGGAAAAATGGTTGGCGAATATCGCACCGAGGGCAATGCCCGGAGCGACCGAATACCCGTGGAGGATGGCACCCACCAGGGCTACCGCGGCAGCCGGCCAAATCGGCATCGGAAGAACTCCGACCCGATTGAAGATTATCCAATTCAAGTGGCTAATTCCCCAATAAGTGGCGAAGATGATTGCATTCCACATGACAGCAACTGCAATACCGCTTTGAAAGGACTTGGCGACTGAACGGGCGTCTGATGTAACCACTGGCATGCTCCTTGTCGAAACGTTTCGATTCGGACCCTCAGTCCTCTGTAGTCGTGACAATCCGTCGATCGCTCTTGTCCCGCGGGCTATGTTTCCTCCGCAGATCTGTTCTTGCGGTAAATGGAAATCTGTTGCTGGAGTGCCTGCTGTAGTTCTGCAAGGTTGGTTACCGGCTTGGAGAATTGCCTATTCGATACTTGCGGCAATGAGGAGATACTCTCCGGCGGTGCGTACTCTGGAGAACCTGTGCAGATAACATAGACCATCTCAGGCCGTCTTTGGACTGCTATGCCTATAAACTCGTTTCCATTCATTCCGGGTAGACGCATATCCACCACCGCTCCTGCTGGATCCTCGTCAGCAAGTATCCCCAATGCGTCTTCTCCAGTTACTGCGGCCAATACACGCCAGCCGCTGTCCTCGAAGTAGCACACGAGGCTCCTCCGCACGGCTTCGTCATCGTCGAGAATCAGGACGACTGGCGGTTGCTGGACCATAGCGAGATCTCTGAGAAGCGGCTGCGACCTTGGAACGAGTGCTGCGTTCCTGGGGCAGTCTGGAGGCCGTCCGTATCACTATGTTCTTTAACGAACCTCTTGCAGGATACACTGAAGCACAGGCCCGTGCTATGATTTGTTAGACAGGACTTGGGTGGGGCTGCTTGACACTTATGGCGTTGAATCTGCCGCCCAAGCGCAGCATCGCCACTACTCGATGTTCTATGCGGAAGCCACTATATGCGCTCCCGGAGTCGACTCTAGAGGCTACAGTCCCTGCAGCAGAAACTCACACCCTATCAGATACCCGCTCTTTGTTGGCGTGCAGTGGCGCACTACTGCTGGGACAAGAGGAGAGTCTTCGTCATGCCAGAATAAACGAAGATAGACCAACTCCTCTCCGTCGAAGCTGCGCGGGGACAGAAACGCCAAGCCGTCGCCCGACGCATTGTGCAGAGCTGCGCCCATCTCCCCAATACCGTCGTCTGCGTGGTAGATGATGGCCAACGGCCAACTACGGTGGTAGCGACGATGTTGCCGGCGTCTTGGTGTGGGCTGGCTCTCCGATCTCTTCTGGGCTGCTTCTACGAATCGGTCAATGATCTGTCGCAGAACGGCTGGTTGGGCCGTCTCGATGGCTTGGACTAGCAAGTTCATTCTCTCTCCCCTCGTACTCCCGGAAAAACCTACGATTCGAAAGCCAGCGCGGCAACACAATATGCTCTCACGCTCCCAAACAAGTGATTTCGCCAGCCCAACGCCGAACCGTGCGCATGCAAAGTTGCGGGCACCCGCAGGTGTGGTTGCTTTGTATCCCTTTGAACGACAAAGATTTACTACGCGAGCTTGAGCGGTAGGACTACTAATGCCGAGCTCCCACCCGCTTTCTCACACCGAATTGGTCAACATTTGCGGACCAAGTGCAGTTAATATGTGAGAGGCGGTGGAGGGTCGTAGGCCAGACTACAGCCATCCCGCAGAAGGACCGACGGCCAACCGCGGTCCTAGTGCCGTTTGACACATTTCACTTTGGGGATTGCGGATATGGGGCTTTGCCGGGAGTTGGTTGATCAATCGTTAGGCAAAATCGCTGATGCCGCATAAGGGGTAACAGAGCACGCCAACGTGGAGCCCGCGCTCCAATTGGCCCGAAAAGGAGAACCGCTGATGATCAAGAGCAATCTCTTGAGTTTATTCGTAATTGCATTGTTCGCTGCCATCGCTTCAACGGCATCGGCTCAGGTCATTGTCGACAACGATGGCGGGGCTCCGGGCTATACCGAAGTAGGGGGCTGGACCACTAGCGGTAGTGCGGGCTACAACGGCGGTACATACCGTTTCGCCAATATGGGCGACGCTGCGACGGCCACCTGGACCGCCGATCTCGCTGAAGCCGGAGACTACGAAGTGTTCGTCTGGTATGTACCAGGCTCAAACAGGGCGACTTCAGCCAAATACGATCTCTCCACCTCCAGTGGCACTCAAAATGCATACATCAGTCAGGTGACCGGTGGTTATACCTGGGATTCACTCGGCACCTTCCACTTCAATGCCGGCAGCAACACTGTCACGCTGGATGTGGCGGGAAGCACTGGTGGATCAGTTGCGATTGCCGATGCTGTGCGTTTTGGAGGCGACACTCAGACCGAGTGCACCATTGGCACGCCTGACGAAGTTGCCCCGGGAGTGTTCCACACCGAATACACCTGTCCGGGGCCGCTCGTTGCTCATGTCCTTGAGTTCGATTTGGAAGATCCAGCATACACGATTGAAATGGGTTTTGCTCAAGGCAAGCGAAACTACGGTACAAGCCGCCAGACTGTCACTAGTATTATCGATCACTACGATTCCTCCGGGCACAATGTCGTCGGTGCGATCAACTGCGCCTTCTTCAGCTACGATAGCATATGGCTTCTTGGAGGGCTCGGCAGCAAAGGCGATATAATAGGTTTCCCAGATGGGAATGAAACGTATGTACTTCAGGAGTCGGGAGAGAGTTGGATGGATCGGGGTATTCCAGGAGCAACAGCCGGCGTGCGCTTCCAGGACTCCTTCGAGATGTCTCTGAATACTTTCAACTATACTTGCGGTAGCAACACCCTCAGTCTCTATACTCGAGTGTGGGGCACCTCCACAGCGATGACGACCGAGACAACAGAGCTTGTAGTAAACGATGTGAACTTCCCTATCCGCGCCAACAAGGATGTAGTTGGTACGATTACGGCCATCAACACCGGCGCCGCTTCAATCAACACGACGATCCCATCCGATGGCTTCGTCATTCGGGCGTGCCCAGGAGCCGAAGCCACGCTGCTCAGCCACGCAGCCGTTGGCGACCAAATCACAGTCCGCGTCGTTCTGCAGCCTGATCACCTTAACAACGCTCAGTTGATTTCTGGTGGAAATGGATATCTCGTTCAGGATGGTGAGCCGTATCCAAACTTGGCTCTTTGGGGGGACTTCGGATCAGCCCGACATCCTCGCACCGTCCTCGCTTGGAACGGCACCAAACACTACTTCGTTACCTTCGACGGACGCCAGCCCAGCTACAGCATAGGTGCAAACTTCGGAGAGATGGCCGATTTCCTGATTAGTGAACTTGATGCCGAGTTTGCCGTCAATTTCGACGGCGGCGGCTCAACCACCATGGTTGTCAATGACGCCGTGGCCAACTGCCCCTCGGATAGCGCCGATCCGCCATGTACCGGCACACAACGCGCTGTTGGGAATGCGCTTATGCTCGTTCAACGCACTGCAGATTCTGATTTCCCCTTTGCCGACGATCTCACCGCTGCCGGGCGTACCTTGTCATGGGATGACAAGTTTAGCATGAACCCAGTTGAGGCTTTTTCGCCGACTTCTCCCGACGGCGACGGCTACGTCATGACCGTCCTCAATCCATATGGGGGTTTCGAAACCGCTTCTACCGGATCGCCCGGCGATACGAATTACACTGTCTCCGCCGACTTCTACTGCGAATATCGCTCTGACGTCGCCGCAGATGGCTATGAGTTGGTTGGCCTTTTCGCACGCGACAACGGAAACGCCGCGTTCGATAGCACTTCCTACGGCGGGGGCAACTGCTATGCGATTACCCATAACTCACAAGATGGTCGAATTCGTGCCGGCAAGTACGTTGATGGAGTATTTACTGATTTCGTGGCCACTCCCATCTATGACACAACAACCGCTTGGCACTCCTTCAAGATCTTCTGCTACGGAACAACCATTAAATTCTTCATCGACGATCAGGAGATTGTATCGGCTACCGACGCGTCTCATGCCGACGGACGCATGGGCGTCGCCTATCATGAGTACTTCACCAACGATGCTAATGCCCACGGAGCGCGAGTGGACAACGTGCACGCCTTCTCCTGGGACTTTGACTACGACAACGATGGCGACGTTGATAACATGGACCTTGCCGCTTTTGCCTATTGCATGAACGGACCGGAGAATGTGTTTCCTCCCACCCATTTCTGCACAGAGATGGATGGCGACGGTGATCTGGACATCGACCTGAATGATTTTTCTGTTTTCCAGTATGTCTACACCGGCTCCAACTGACGTGGACGGTTTTCTTGCGGCTCTTGTGGACCAAGAGTGGCGTTAAACAACAATGATCAACCGGAGAAAACCGAAGTCCGGGCTCTTCACTTGAACATAGCTTGCTCAAGCGTGGCAGCAGGAACCGTACCGCCGAAAACGAATGAGAGATACAGTAAGGGGACAGCCGTGAGGCTGTCCCCGTTCAGTGTGGCGTCATCAAAGCATCGTAACTCCAAGCGTAGCGTCAAACATGGAGGGACTTCCGGAGGACACAAGGCGTCAGACGCTATACCTAAATGGAGCTTGCTCTCAGTTGCCTGACATTCTCCGACTAAGCCCACATTTCTCCGCGCGCATCTTGGCCGAACGCACATTTTTTCAACTTTTTTTTCGGGCCTGGCGCTATTGTCAGCCCCGGTTTTAGAACCACTCTTCCCATCTTTACAAAAAAAGCGGAACACGTGCGCCCTTATATAGATGGACGAGTCCGTGCCCCCATTCCTCTCTGAAGGTGTGGTGGCTTGCTGGATGCAAACCCGAGCGGGGGAGACCGAGCTGTGCTCTGACGATTACTGACCGTAACCGAACCACGCCGGTTTTGCTCTCCATCAATCGTTATAGCGTTGTAAGTCCAAGCGTAGTGTCAGACACCCGGCATCGTCCGGAGAAGACAGACGCGCAGCCGCCACACCTGGATAGAGCTTGCTCTAGTCGCAGGCATCCGACCTGCCCGGTATGTGATCGTCTCACTCGAACGTAGCTGTGGACCCAGCTGGATTGCTTTGTGCGTCTCTTGTTTTCCTGCCCTGCGCAGCGATTTTTCATTGAAAAAGGCAGTCGGGAGCCCGGAAATGCTGCATCAACAGCTGTTTTTTGTGCCGAAAAGAGGTCCCAAGGAGGTGATTTGCGGGATAAACGCCCTCTGGCACGCCGAAAAAGCGCTCTGGCGCACTGTAAATGCACGCTTGCGCACGCATAAAGCAGGCTTGGCGCTACCAAAAACGAGGGTCAAACACCGCGTTTTTCTGCTGGTAAACCACTAAACAGGGCTTGCCGACTGCCTCCGATCATTTTGTGTTTGTCGTAACTCTGCCCGGGAACTTATGCAAAAACCAACTTGCCTCAGGATGATCCATCGGCTGGCCGACGTGTGCGTCAGAGAGGGCCTCCCCTCGATCACCCGTCAGTCGCTTCTGTGGTATCTCCGGTAGCTTCGGAGACGGTTTTCTCCATTCCTCCAAAGATTTGCGAGCGCGACGACCGGCTACTACGAATATGCTATTAGTATGAGCGATTCGCCTGTTCAACAAGGATGCAATGCCGGCGGCAGCGGGAACGCTGCGAAGCCTACTCAAGCTGATCGCCAATGGTGGACTGCGACCGTGGCGGATTGTCTGGATCCCATGTATCGGTACGTGAAAACGCGTGTGCCTGCCGATGCCGCGGATGACCTTGTGCAGGAAATCTTCGTTTCAGCTGCTGGAAACGCGGCTCGGTATGATTCCAATGTCGGCACAGTGTGGATGTGGCTGGTCGGAATCGCCAAAAGGAGAATCGCAGACTATTACCGTGGTCTTGGCGGAGATCCATTGCTTAAAACCGCGGTTAGGAAATTCTCATTAGACAGTACTGCGGTTCGGGAAAGCATTGCTTCAGGTGAAGCGTTGCCTGACGAGATATGTGAGTCAGGTGAATTCCGAACGATTGTTCGCGCGGCTCTCAGCTCTCTCGAACCCGGCTATCAGGATTGCCTTAACCATCGGTACTACGACGGCCTTTCAATGACGGACGTGGCACGAAAACTGGACTTGTCTCCCTCTGCCGCTAATTCCCTGCTGTACCGCGCCAGAATCCGTCTTCGAGAAGCTGTTGAGCAGTTGATCGGCACAGTGCCTGAGTTTCAGGAGGATTGATAATGAATCTCCAAAAGGAAGCCTTTGACAGGCATTTAGTTATTCTCGCCTTTGACAAGCGAATGGTCGATGCGTCGTTCCGCCGGCGCATCCTGGAATCCTCCCTTGCCGTCTTGCCGGCTGGAATCACCGCCGCACATTGCCGTACTAGCAAGGAAAGTTTGGGACGTAGGTTGGCTTTAGCCAACATTCAACCGAGCCGGTCGTGGCGGCGCGGCATGATGGCAGCGGCCGTGCTTCTGGCTATTTGCGGTGGTGTCACCTGGTGGTCTGGCACTGATCGTAGTGAAATGGGCCAATGGTGGTTGTCGCCCGCATATGCCTGGGCCGAGGAGATCGAAACCGGCTTGAATAGTGCGGCCGTCTTGGGCGTCAGCTGCAGGGAACGGATAGTTATTGTCCACATGGACGATTCGCGTAACGTGTCTAGTGCCGAGATGAAGCTTCTCTTCTCCAGTGATTCCTACAGACGGGATATCTATGAGGGACGTGCGCTTCGCGAACGACAATGGTATACACCTGAGGCCGAGGCAATGATCCAGACTAGCGTGCGATTCGACGATCACAGCTTCAGCGAGCTTCGCCATCAGGGCGGGTTTGGAAGGCTAAACCCCATCGAGAGGCTTCGTTTTCTCGTCAACCTCCTTCCGCAAGCTGATCGCCTGCTGGGGACAAATGAGGTGGACGGACACAAGTGTGTGGGCTTCGAGATTCGAGCGAGTGCCTATGGAGATAACCCGGAAACGTGGATTGACCGTATTTGGTTCGATGTGATGACAAAGCTTCCCGTTCGAGTGGAGATGGCCGGCCGACCCCTGCAGTCCGATGACTCGCGGACTATAACAACTGTCTGGGACGAGTTCGAGTATCATGAAGGTTTATCACAAGATGAGTTCGTTCCCCAGATCCCTGAAGGTTTCGTTGAGGATGGAGCGGAGGGCTGAAGCCGGACATGGCTTCGTGCGTGAATGTTTCCGTCGGCTTTCTTCCTTCGCAAGAAGAGCGGCAGGGCAGATACGGGTCATTCTGTCCAGCGAAACACTCGAACGCCGAGTGCAAAACAGGCCAATCCGATTGCGGTCAATATAGCACAAGGAATGGCCATTTCCGATGGAGAGAAACCTCTCCATAAAGCGCCCTCCAGTACGTTAATTCCCCATTTGACGGGACTGAAGTGGCTAACAGTTTGCATCCAACTGGGCATGAATATGCTGGGCACCATTCCGCCGCCGATCATGGCCATGACCAACAGCACCGACCAGCCGATTCCGCCGGCAGATTGTTCGGTTTTCCCCATGGTTGCCAGAAGCATCATGATTCCGACAAATGCGAAGTCTGTGGCGATAGTAGCGGCCGCGAGCAACCAAAGGGAGTTTGGTCTGACGTCGAAGGCGAACGCCGCCAACAGGAGCAGTGCGACCATCATTCCCAAAGTAGTGACGAAGCATGCAAACGCTTTGCCTGCGACAATGCGCCATCGCTTCATAGGGGCCATGCGCAGGCGGACGAGAGTTCCACCGTTTCTCTCGATGACCAGAGAAATACCGAACGCAGCGGAACAACCCATGACTCCCCAGATAATCCCCTGAGGAAACGTCCACGCGTAGCTGGTAATCGTTGGTCTGCCATGCCGAGCCACGTTTTGGTTATTGACAATGATCGGCTGCCATCGGCCAGCTGATACAGGCACCGGCGACAGAGTAGGTGCAAGTTCGGCCTTGGCTGTGGCGCTCGGCTCAGAGTTCGGGGCCAGCTTGCGCAATAGCGTAAGTGCCAGTTCCACAGTTCCGCGCCAAGCGGGGTCGAGATGATCTGCTGCTCGTACGTTGGCAATCCATACATCGAGTCGGGAAGCCAGCAGTCGCTGATCCTCAAACGTAGATTGAATATTCTCAAACATGCACTTGATCAGCAGGCCGTGAAGCATCGCTGATTCCGCCTGCCGCGATGGGTCCGTTCCCACGGTGATTGTCGGCGGATCGCCCCATATGAGCCCCTCGCGCTGGGCGCCGAATCCACTGGGGAGGATTAGATACGCGACTCGTTGACCGCGCCTCACGGAGTTGATCGCCTCTTCCATCGTTGCCGGGGTCACTTTGATTTCCGCCGAACTCTGTAATGACCGGACAAACGCTTGAGACTCCTCGGTGGCGTCTTCATCGACAACGGCTATCTCCATCTTGGAGGTTGTCTTGGCTCCCATGTTGGAAAAAACCATACCGAAGAATACGGCGTAGACAAGAGGAAAGATGAACGCGAAGATGAAGCCTGCTTTGTCTCGAAGGAGCAAGCATAAGTCCTTCTTTGCTAAGGCGAATATCTCCTTCATCAGTCTCTCAATTGTCTTCCGGTTAGGTTCAGGAAAACCTGTTCGAGGTCGGGCTGATCCACTACGAACCGCTGTAATGTCTCTGTCTTTTGCAGGCGCGTCAGCTCCGAGACCGGATCATTGGTTTCGATTCTGACCTCGCCGTTTGAGGTCTGCGCACGGACTACGCTTTTACCTCCGTGCCTGGCGATAAGACTGTCGACGGTGTCGAGCGCCAACAGTCTGCCATTATCCATGATGCATACTCTGTCACAGAGGCGTTGTGATTCTTCCATGTAGTGGGTCGTATAGATGATCGTTCGGCCACGGTCATGAAGATCCTCAATCTTGTCGAATATGGCATTGCGAGACTGTGGATCAACGCCGACCGTGGGTTCGTCAAGGATGAGAACATCTGGATCGTTGACTAGTGCAACAGCGAGGTTGAGGCGTCTCTGCATCCCTCCGGAATATGTTTTGGCCCTGTCCTTGCTGCGATCACTAAGGCCGACGAACGCTAGACACCAGGCAACGCGCTCTCGCAGTCTGCGACCGGTCAAGCCGTAGAGTTGTCCGAAGAACGTCACATTTTCCTGACCGGAGAGCTCGCCGTATATGGCCAACTGCTGCGGAGCTACACCTATTCTGCGACGTACATCAGGAAGCGTAGGAGGCCCGTAGTCGACCAACTCCACGCTGCCTGCATCGGGATGCAGAAGACCAATGGCCATATTCACCGTCGTAGTCTTGCCGGCACCGTTCGGACCGAGCAGGCCGAACACTTCACCACGCTCAACCTCTAGCGTGAGATTGTCGACGGCTACGAGTGACCCGAAGTTCTTCCTTATGCCTGTAAGCTTGATCATTGCGGGAGCGATTATAGGTTCGACAACGCAACGTGCCAATGTGTTCAATCGGTGATGCTCGGGAAGTCAACACTACCTTACGGATACTTACACTGGGACGTTTATCTTTGGGAAGCGGTTAGCTGTGGGAGTCAGTTGTGTTGCTTGCAGATACCTTGCTGTTGCCTGTCGTCGTTGGTTGCGTTACGGTCTCTCACGGTTTCAGTATTCGTGCGGTGCGCGGATGTTGAGGTGACGGGTCGATTTGCTTTCAAGGAGAAGATGAAAATGAGAATGAGAATGTTCAGAACTTGTCTGATTGTATCGGCCCTTGTAATCGGGGGCACAGTTGTCAAGGGCGAGACCATTGACGATGTGGAAAAGAAGATTGCCGAACTGACCAAGAAAGTTGATTCGGTTACCGGCAAAAGCACTACAGTCACCAAGATGGACAACGGCGGTTTTTCCATGACGTCCACAATGACAGGAACGATGGAGATGCAGCGCAAAGGGGATGAGTTCCTTATGCGCACCGAAATCACTGGCGTAACGGAGACGACTGTTGGCGAAAACACCACTAAGCAGGAAGGAACGACGCTCGTAATCAACGACGGAACGTACACGTACACGCTCACAGACAATGGCGGAGTGAAGAACGCATTCCGCGTGAAAAGCCAGAAGCAGAGCACAGACCCGCTGCAGGCGATGAAGGAGATGGGCACGATCAAGCTGGTTGGGGAAGAGAAGGTTGACAGCTTCAAAGTGTGGGCCATCGAAATGGACGCTAAACAGAAGATGCCTGGTCAGGGGAGAACAATTATGTACTTCGATCAGAAAACCGGGCAAATGGTCAAGATGATAAGCTATTCCGACAAGGGCGAGCCAATGACCACGATGACCGTAAGCGAGCTGAAAATCAATCAGCCGGTGAAGGCTGATCGGTTCATCTTCAAAGCGCCTGCCGGCGTTGAGGTTATGGAAATGTAGTGTGGACGGAATCTTAAGGAAATCGTTGCATTCGTAGCGACATCGCTCAAGTTGAAGGGTGTTCATTTCGGCGGTACAGCCCAGAGTGAATGCCCTTTGACTTTTTGCCTAAGAACTCTCGTTTGACGGTTGAGGGAAACTCACGAGCACTACTCTTGCCGCCGCGAGTAGTGCCAGAAAGGTGATGCACCAAGCGAGCAGGGCGGCCGTCAACATATCACCCAGGTTGGCGGGACGTTCGCTTACAGCCGGCGCCGAGTTGGAGATACCGGTGACGTTTAATGGGTCCGAATCGTTACTGTCTGCCTGCAAGGCTGCATATTGTTGTCGAAGGTCATGCAACTGGTGGGAGAGTATCTCGTGACGCGTTGTGTGAGCCACCAACTCCTCTTTTGCCTCATTGCAGGCTGGCAGTAGATTGGTCGCCAGGCGAATGTCGCGCTGTCTCTTGATCATTGCCGTTACTGTCTGGATCATTGCCTCTTGCGTTTTCACAATTCGGTTGTCGAGAGTCAGAAGCTCGTTTTCTTTTCGCTGGATTTCTTCAAGGCGGGCCTCATTCTCCAACTCCTGGTCTACGGCTTTGCGCGTGCTGCGGGTGCGATATGTCAGACGCCTGACCGTTTGCATCATTGCGGATAGAAGGTAGTTGTCTGAGGAAACAAGCTCCGTGGCAGCCCTTTCAAAGTCACGGTGGGCGTTACTCAGCTCGCTGAATCTTTTAGTCACTTCGGCAACAATTGCATAATCGCTCTGCGATGTTGTCGGCTGTTCCTTGAGCATCCGAACACGTAGCCGCAAGGCTGTCAGCATCCCTGAAGTCTCGTGAAGAAAATCTCCCGTACTTCTAGCTATGCGATCGTAGAGATCGAGAACGTCCTTGCCAGCGGGATCGGGCGTTATTGCCTGCAATCCCAGCAGCCCACGAGACCATTCTTGTGCGAAACCAGCAGTTTTCTGGTGGTAACTTTCCGCACTCTCGGCAATGCGATCAAGCATCGCAGCCTGCTTCGGATCGTCTGTGACAGCGCCGGGAGTCTGGGAAGACGTAGATAAACCAGCTGCGGTGTCGAGCAACGTTTCCAGCCGTGACGAAGCGTTGCGCCAAAGACTCACTAGTGCTGACTTGACCTGCACGAGTTGCACCTCAAGCTGACGCAGATCTTCAGAAAGTACCACATTCTCCTTATATGCTTGCTCCCTTTTCTCCGGAAGAACATAGACGGTGCGCGGCATTGGAGTGTTCTTGAGGTCCTCTCGTCTCAGAGTTGCCTGGGTCAGCGTGCTTAGTAGGCTTTCGTACTCTTGCTCTTGAGCCGCCAGCCGATCCCAGTCAGAGATAATCTGAGCTACTGGATCAGAAGTTGGCATTCTTTCGCCAATGGTAGCTATACGCTCTTCTATTCCGCTCAGGTCTTGAACCAACATCTGAATCCGACTACTGAGGTCTTCTTCATCTTGTCGGGCACGATCGCAGTGCTCGCGAGATACTTGCCGCAATCGATCAAGGTAGCTGGCTGATAAACGTTGGAGTTGAAGGGCGGTCTGCTGTGATTCGGCGGCTAATACCTCAAGCGTAAGCCACCGTTGCTCCGGGTTCGCCTGCACGTGCCAGGATTGGTAAGCAACCTTTGGCCCATTCGTGGCACCATCACTCGTCTTCTGTTGACTGTCGGCTGACGACCATACTAGTTCGAGGAGTTCACGCCTGCATGTGTCGAATACGGACTTGTGTTTCGCACGATTCGTTGAATCTGCCGGAATCGTGAAAGTGACAGTTCCGCCGAAACGTGACTCCATACTTGCCATGACAACGCAGGCGGCGAGCAAAGGAAGTACGACAAATCCAGCACACCATGCCACAAGTGATTGCTTTGGCCGCAGACGGGGTAACGATGGCGCGGGAAAGGGGAGCCATCTGCTTGCGCTGAGGTTGTGCCTCGACGATCTCGCCAATGCTTACCGGCCTCCCTGGGTATGCTTGAGCTGTCCGGTGCGTGCGGATATGCCTTCGCCGACCCCACTCAGATGAAGTGGCGGCGAGGCAGCTTCGAGAACAGCGAGTCGACGATCGTCCGATAGGCGAATCGGATCAGGGGACGCCTCCGCAGACTGTGTGCGATTCGCTACCATCTTCCGTACGCGGTTCAGTAAATCCTTGTCCATAAGACCAATACCCTTGGCCAACTGTTTGCAGTCAGCACATCGGCCACCTGCTTCCAGCGGTCAAGGCACGACAGGGTGCGGTGTGAGCCCGCGGGAGGGCAACAACGGCCACGGTCAAGCCAAGAGCCGAGCTGGACTTGGGCTGTGAGGGCTTGGTTCTCGCCTCTGCGGGTGCAATGTTAACTGGTATCATCGAGAGCAACAATTGCTCTCGCGGTGGCTGTTGTTCCGGTGCGGGCGATGGGCCAGCCTGGCAGTATTGGGAGGGGGAAAGCGAGGCGAGCATGAGGAGCGTTTCGTTGGGGCTGAAGGGGGGCTTAGGACGCTTTTTTCGCGTTTGACAAGGTTGTGGATATGTCTATACTGGCCACGCTCTGGGGTGTCTGTGGACGCAAGGCTTGGTCCGTGAAGACGCAGTGCATCCGCTCCGCGCGTGTCGCGGTGGAGTAAGGAGGATCCGGGTCATAGCTCTCGGCGGTGATTCGGTGTTGAAGCGTGTAGACGTGGCTTCTGTAGCTCAGTGGTAGAGCGCGTCCTTGGTAAGGACGAGGTCATGGGTTCAAGTCCCATCAGAAGCTTTGTGTGAACACTTGGAGCGCGTCGACGCTTGGAGTATTCATGGAAGTTATTGTGGCTTTGCCCAATGTTGGGTTAAGCGTGTACTAATAGAGAATTTCGAACTTAATACCGTGAATCCGCGGGGTTGTTCGGGCGGCAGGAAGAGTCGCCCCGAGTAGCGAGAGTGGAGGACGACTCGAGATGGCGAAGGAAAATTTTGAGCGGACTAAACCGCACGTTAACGTTGGCACCATTGGTCATGTCGATCATGGCAAGACTACCTTGACTGCAGCTATCGCAACCGTTCAGGCCGCCAAGGGCCTGTGCAAGGCGATCAGCTATGACGAGGTGGCCAAAGCATCGGAATCTCAGGGTCGTCGTGACTCCACCAAGATTCTGACGATTGCCACTTCGCACGTCGAGTATGAGACGGAGAACCGTCACTACGCTCACGTGGACTGCCCTGGCCACGCCGACTACGTCAAGAACATGATTACCGGTGCCGCCCAGATGGACGGCGCCATCCTCGTGGTTTCGGCCGCTGATGGTCCGATGCCGCAAACTCGCGAGCACATTCTGCTTGCCCGTCAGGTGAACGTGCCTTACTTGGTCGTGTTCCTGAACAAGGTTGATCTTGTGGACGACCCGGAGCTGTTGGAGTTGGTTGAGCTTGAGGTTCGTGAGTTGCTCAATAAGTATGATTTCCCTGGCGACGATGCTCCGGTCATCCACGGTGCGTCTCTCCCGGCGTTGAACAGCCCAACCGATCCCGAGGCTACGAAGTGTATTGCTGAGCTTCTTGATGCCGTCGACAAGTACGTTCCAGAACCCGAGCGCGATGTCGACCAGGACTTCCTCATGTCTATTGAGGACGTCTTCAGTATTAAGGGCCGCGGTACCGTTGCTACGGGTCGTATTGATCGCGGTATTGTGAAGGTTGGCGATCAGGTTGAGATCGTTGGTCTGCGAGAGACCGCCAAGACGACGGTCACCGGCGTTGAGATGTTCCGCAAGATGTTGGACGAGGGGCGTGCCGGAGATAACGTCGGCTGCTTGCTTCGCGGAGTCGGCAAGGACGAGATTGAGCGAGGTCAGGTGTTGGCCAAGCCTGATTCGATTACGCCGCACACCAAGTTTGAGTCGGAAGTCTACGTGTTAACGAAGGAGGAAGGTGGTCGTCATACTCCGTTCTTCAACGGGTATCGTCCGCAGTTCTACTTCCGCACAACGGACGTGACTGGCTCACTGAAGTTGATGGGTGGCGCGGAGATGTGTATGCCCGGCGACAACATCACAATGGAGGTTGAGTTGGGCAAGCCGATTGCCATGGAGCAGGGACTGCGCTTCGCGGTCCGCGAAGGTGGCCGTACTGTCGGTTCCGGTGTTGTAAGTAAGGTCATCGAATAGTTCGAATGAATGTTCAAGTCAGTTGCCCGGTGCGAGCCGGGCAACTGGCATATATGACCCAAGGGATTTTTCGAGCGGCTGCTGTTTGCTGCCGACGGCGATTTGGGGTTTTGGTATGGCAAAGGCAGCGAAACGAGAATATGTGTGGCTTCAGTGCACGGAGACCGGCGACCTGAACTATCGCACGAGCGTTAATGTTCAGGGCGGTGTGCCGAAGTTTACCTTGAAGAAGTACTGCCCGCGGCTCCGGAAGCGTACGGTTCACAAGATCAAGCGCAAGTAGCCGGTGTTTCAGCGGAGCTTCTGTGGGTCGTAGGTCCAGGGCTCGTGTACTCGCAGGTCGTGGGCATGCAACCGCACAGGGGCGTAGCTCAATTTGGCAGAGCACCGGTTTCCAAAACCGGTGGTTGGGGGTTCGAGTCCCTCCGCCCCTGATTAGGTGGATGTTTTCAGACGGCAGGTTGCCGTCTTGCTTTGTTGTCGGACTCAGGTCCTCTGCGCGTGATTCCCGGTTAGTAAGGGGATCGAGCGACGATGATTGTGATTGCCTGGGACGGGGAGCAAACTCCTCTTGGGTGCTAGTCACGGGAGTTGACGTTATGTCAGATACGCCGAAAGCCGGTAGTTCATCCTTCTTCCGGGTTTATAAGAAGGGGCAAGGCTATTACACGAGAATGGGAACGGCAGTTGGTGCTGGAATCCTCTTGGTGGGCCTGTGCGACTTCGTTTGGGAAACCTGAATTTCGACGAGGATTGGCTTCCCGGTATGTGGTTGAAGGTCGGGATTCCGGTGGGTGTGTTTATCGTTTTCGGGATTCTTGTCTATTGGATTCTTTGCGTCAATCGTAAGAGCTGCGACTTTATGATCGCGACCGACGGAGAGATGAAGAAGGTCAACTGGACTACCAAGAGGGAGATCATCGCTGCGACGAAGGTGGTTATCATCACCACCTGCCTGACGGCGATCCTGCTGTTTTTGGTTGATTGGGCCTTCATGAACTTCTTCCAATCTATAGGAGTGCTCAGATCAGGCGGCATGTAGCCGTTTGTGAGGGGTTTCTGTTATGACAGAACAGAGCAGCCAGAATCAGCCGCTATGCCAGGAGGGCATGAAGTGGTATGTCCTCCGAGTCGCATCGAACAAGGAGGAATACGTTCGGGATGCTCTTGAGCGGAAGGTGAAGATCGAGGGTTACGAAGGCTTGGTGGGGCGCATTCTGGTTCCGACTCTGAAAGAGAGAAGGATGAAGGGCGGTGTCGCGCGAGTCTACAAGCGTAATCTTTATCCCGGCTATGTATTCGTCGAGATGGCTTGCGAGGATGATGGCTCGGTCCCAGAGAACGTCTGGTTCATGGTGAAGGAAACGACAGGCGTTGGCGACTTCATCGGCTCAGACGGTAAGCCGACTTCGATGGCTGATTACGATATCGAAGCTATGCTGGCTGCGTCAATCCAAGAGGATGAGACGCTCACTCTCAGCGGCTTGAACTTCCAGAAGGGCGATCAGGTGAAGATCACCTCCGGGAGCTTTGAGAACTTTGAGGGGGAGGTTGACTCTGTGGACGAGAAGCGCGGCATGGTTACTCTGATTGTTGAGATATTCGGGCGTTCAACGCCCGTTGAGGTTGAGTACTGGCAGGTCGAACGCCTGTAGGTTGAGAGCGTTTCGACACGAACTGGCTGCGTGTATTCGGCAGACAGTTTGACGAAGGACGCGTCTTCCGGCATCCGGCAGACGACGAAGGAAGGGTAGGTTTTCCGTGGCCAAGGAAGTAACTGGCAAGATTAAACTGCAGGCACCGGGAGGTCAGGCAACACCTGCTCCGCCGATTGGTCCGGCCTTAGGTCAGCACGGTGTGAACATCGGTCAATTCGTGCAGCAGTTCAACGCGCACACGAAAGAGCTGAACGGTATGCCGGTCACCGTGGTGATTTCGGTTTATAATGACCGCTCGTTCACATTCGAAGTGAAGAGTCCGCCCGCAGCGGTGCTGCTTAAGGATGCAGCCAAGATTGCTAAGGGTAGTGGTGTTCCCCATCGTGAGAAGGTTGGGAAAGTAACGGCTGCGCAGCTGCGAGAGATTGCAGAGAAGAAGATGCCGGAGCTGAACGCGAACACTATTGAGGCGGCAGAACGCGTGGTGGCTGGGACTGCCCGGTCGATGGGGATCGAGATCGAGGGCTAGCGGAATAGGTTACCTCGCCGCTAATGGCCGAGTTGAGTATCTGTAAGGTAAGAGAACGATGTCTAGAGTCAGCGTACGATACAAGAAGCAGTTGGAGACTCGGGGCGGCAAGGAGGCTTTGCCGTTGGAGGATGCTTTGGCCAAGGTCAAAGAGATGGCCGGCGTCAAGAGTGACCGTACATACAAGAATGGTCGCAAGCGCAAAGACGATGATCAGACGGTCGAGTTGGTAATGAACCTGGGCATCGATGCGAAGCAGGCTGATCAGATGCTGCGTGGTTCTATTGCTCTTCCCAAGGGGATTGGGCGTACCAACCGCGTTATCGCGTTCTGTGAGGGGCCGATTGCTGAAGCTGCCAAAGCTGCCGGAGCGGTTGAAGCAGGCGGCGATGAGTTGGTTGATCGCGTCAGCAAGGGATGGCTAGATTTTGACGTAGCTGTTGCACATCCTTCGATGATGGGCAAGGTCGGAAAGCTTGGTCGTGTTCTTGGTCCGCAGGGCAAGATGCCGACACCGAAAGCCGGTACGGTGACTCCTGAGGTTGCTGTTGCCGTAAAGGATTACACGGCAGGCAAGTTGGAGTACCGCAATGATGCGGGTGGCAACATTCATATGCCCGTGGGAAAAACGAGTTTTGCAGTCGCCGATTTGATGGAAAATGTTGATGCGGCCATGCGGCATATTACCAAAATCAAGCCAGCGGCGGCCAAGGGAACTTACATGAAGAAGGTGGTCCTATCGGCCACGCGGACACCGGGCGTGGAAGTTGCCGTTCGCCAGGGATGATGTTTTGATGTGAGCAAGGGTTCTGCGCAGAAGCCGGCAGGACCGATCGTAACATACGGGATTTAGCAATGAGCAAGCCACTTAAGAAGATGGTTACCGATTACCTCAAGGATCGCTTTGAGGGTGAATCGAGTGCCTGCGTCGTTGATCTTACGGGTCTGGATGTAGCGGCCACAGAGTCGATTCGCACAGGGCTGCGGGGAAAGAACGCGCGGCTGGAGGTGGTCAAGAACCGATTAGCGCGTCAGGCTTTTGCCAACGGCCCCTTGAAGCCGCTGGGAGAGGCGCTGACTGGGCCTTCAGCATTGGTGACTTGCGAGACGTCGATAATCGACGTGGCCAAAGAGTTGGTTGCGTTGGCGAAGGAATACAAAGAGCTGAAGCTCAAACAGGCTATCTTCGATGGCGATCCCGAACTGGTAACAGTTGAGGAAATGTCCAAGATGAAGAGCCTGGCCGACTTGCTGGGCGAGATTGCCGGCTTGGTCGGCGGCCCAGGGCGTTTGGTTGCCAGTGCTGTGGCCTCGCCGCAGGGTAAGATCGCTGGTTGCCTGAAGGCGATTGCAGACAAGGGGTAGTGACGCAAGTCGAGTGTGTTGTGCCTCGGCGTTTTGTAGTAGATGATTGGGTGAATTAGCGTTCGACCTGACTGGTTCGAGCTTGGCTTGGATGAAATGCCGCTGCGTCGGCGGCGCCTATCAGGCTTACGCGTGTTGATATGGAGTTGTTGTGATGGCGGATGCACCGGCAAAAGAGTTTAGCGCTGAGATCAAGGAGTTGGCCGACAAGATCGTCGCTTTGACGGTTAAGGATGCCCAGTCTCTGGTTGATTGTCTGAAGGAAGAGCATGGTATCGAGCCCGCGGGCGGCGGCGTTGTAATGGCCGGTCCTGCCATGGGTGGCGGTGGTGAAGCTGCTGCCGAGGAGAAGAGTTCGTTTGACGTCATTCTGGCCGGTGCCGGCGACAAGAAGATTCAGGTGATCAAGGCTGTTCGCGCCGCCACTGGTTTGGGCCTGAAGGAGGCCAAGGAGTTGGTTGACAACTGCCCGAAGCCCGTGAAGGAAGGTCTTCCGAAAGAAGAGGCCGAGGCGCTTCGAAAAGAGCTGGAAGAGGCTGGCGCAGCCGTCGAGCTCAAGTAGTTCATTTCAACGAGATTGACCGCTGGGGTGGGCAACGTCGCCGCCCCAGCGGTATAACTGCATATGCGCTGCATGCATCGCGAATATGGGGTGTCTTCCGCGTTGATTCTGTTGACGTGTCGTCGGTGGCGCGTATGCTGAAGTTCAAGAACAGAGGTGTTGTTACCACAGGCAACGCGTCTGTTTGCCCATAAAGCATTATCCGTAGCTCACGCGGGATCGACCGAATCGCCGGGACGTTTGGCCAACCAGAAGCTTGAGCTGTGGGATGTTTGTCCCCTTGAGAATAATCTAACTGTAGGCTCGTTGCGAAGTGATTCGCATTCCGAGTCTGCGACTATGCAGCCAGCTTAGCGAAAGGGCTTGCCTGATGATTGCCAATCGCACGAACGGGAAGGTGCGTGACTTCAGCAAGGTAGGTGATGCGAAGCCGATACCTGACCTGATTGACATTCAAACGAAGTCGTATGCGCGTTTTCTGCAAGCGGATACGGCTCCTATGGAACGTATGGATGATGGGTTGGAGGGGCTTCTGCGCGAGGTGTTCCCCATCGAGAGCTACGACGGCGACATGCGCCTGGAGTATATGAGCTACGAGTTGGGCAAGGCCAGATACACTCCTGCGGAGTGCCGCCAGTTGCGTCTAACCTACGGCATGCCGTTTCGAATTCGCGTACGGCTGCACCGCAAGGATAAGGATGAGATCCAGGAGGATCTGATCTACCTTGGTGAATTACCAATTATGATCGGCGGCGGCGAGTTCATTATCAACGGCGCCGAGCGCGTTATTGTCTCGCAGCTGCACCGCAGCCCCGGTGTTGACTTCGTCAAGGATCAGACTGAAGGCGATCGAGCTCTGCATGCCTGCAGGATTATCCCCGAACGGGGCAGTTGGATTGAGATCAACGTAACGAAGAAGGACGTGCTGGCGGTTCGTATCGACCAGTCGAGCAAAATCGCGGCGACGACCTTCATTCGAGCGATGGATCCGGAATTCGGCTCTGATGAAGCCATCGTAAAGGCATTTCACAAGACGAAGATGGTCAAACCCTCTGCCCTCAAGCCGGAGATGTATTCCGTGACGAGCATCGTCGACGAAGAGGCTGGCGAGGAGGTTGTCCGTGCAGGTTGCCAGATAGGTGATGCCGTTGAGCGGATAGTGGCTATGGGTATTTCCAAAGTTGAGGTGATCAGTAAGGTCGCTGACCCGCTGATTCTCAACACTTTGGCAGAAGACGGCACCCGGACGCATGAGGAGGCACTGCTGAAGATCTACGGCCGCCTGCGACCTGGAAACCCGCCTCAGCTGGAGAAGGCCAGAAAGCTTTTCGAGGAGAAATTCTACGACGAAAATCGCTATCGCCTGGGCAAGGTGGGACGCTTCCGTCTGAATCGCAAACTGGATCTGGAGGCTGCCGATGACATCATGATCTTGACTGTTCACGATGTTATCAGTTGCTTGGCTTATCTGCTGCTCCTGCGCACTGGCGAAACCCAGTTCGAGGTGGATGACATCGATCACTTGGGTAACCGTCGCTTGCGGACCATCGACGAATTGGCGACCGAGGAGCTGCGGAAGGGATTTCTCAAATTGCGGCGGACGGTTACAGAGCGGATGAGTTTGCGTAATCCCGATGAACTGAGCCGGATTGCAGAACTGATCAACAGCAAGTCCATCAGTTCGGCCATTGAGTTTTTCTTTGGACGGGGCGAGTTGTCTCAAGTGGTTGACCAGACGAACCCACTGAGTCAGTTGACCCATGAGCGTCGTCTATCGGCATTGGGACCAGGCGGATTGAATCGAAAGCGGGCCGGCTTTGAGGTTCGCGACGTGCACATATCGCACTACGGTCGTATCTGTCCGATTGAGACGCCTGAAGGAACAAACATTGGTCTTATCGCATCGTTGGCTATTTACAGTGCAGTGGACGATTATGGCTTCCTTATTACGCCATACCGCAAAGTGATCGGCGGCGGTGCGGTCGAAAAAGGGGCCAGCTATCTGCGTGCTGACGAGGAAATGCGGCATATCCTGGCACCTCCTGAGGCTATGGAGGGAGCCGGCGACAGAATCGCGGATGGCCCGCAGATCGTCCGCGCCTTTGGTGATCTGACTTCCACCGACAGCAGTAAGGTCGACTACGTTGATATTTCCCCCAAGCAGACCGTGGGTGTTTCGGCTTCTCTTATTCCCTTCCTGGAGCATGATGACGCTAACCGTGCGCTGATGGGATCGAACATGCAGCGGCAAGCCGTGCCGCTACTGCGCGTGGCACCGCCTGCCGTGGCCACTGGTATGGAACGGGCTGTCGCCGCTAACAGTGGTATGGTTGTTCGGGCGTCACAGAATGGTACCGTCACCTATGTGGATGCCGAGCGGATCATCCTCAACGAGACTGACGAGTACGTGCTGCGCAAATTCGAGGGTCTTAACGAGCGAACTTGCCTTAACCAAAAAGCCATAGTCATGAAGGGGCAGAAGGTCGCCAAGGGCGAGATTATCGCCGACGGGCCGGCCACTAGAAACGGCGAGCTGTCGCTGGGCAAGAGCCTTTTGGTCGCGTTTATGACCTTCGATGGCTACAACTTCGAGGATGCTATTCTGATCAATGAGCGGTTGGTGAAAGACGATGTCTTCACCAGTATTCACATTGATTCTTACGATGTGGAGATTCGTGAGACGAAACTGGGCCGGGAAGAGTTTACTGCTGATATTCCCAACGTGTCGGAACGAGCTTTGGCGAACCTTGATGAATCGGGAGTGGTTAGGGTCGGCACCCATATTCGCCCCGGTGACATTCTCGTTGGTAAGGTTTGTCCGAAGTCGAAGACCGAACTCAGTCCGGAAGAGAAGCTGCTGCATGCCATCTTTGGTCGCGCAGGCGAAGACGTCAAAAACGACTCTTTGGAAGTGCCTGCCGGCGTCGAGGGCACGGTGATCGACACAAAGCGATTCAGCCGCCGAATGCATATGACGGATGAACAGAAAGCGCAGTTGCAGGCGGAGGTGGCCGAATACACTGGTGCTGCCAACGACAAGGTTTGCAGGGCTTTCCAGCAAATGTGTCAGGAGATCGAGCAGATTGGTGGCGAACCGATGGTCGACCCCAACACTCGCCAGAAGGTTGGACATAGCGATATCACCGAGGTTTTGCTGGAGCAGATTGATGCCATCACCGAGCAAGTACGATCCGGCGACTTGAAGTGGGTGAAGAAGGCTACTTCCGAGCCGGCGGCCCTTGACGTGGTCAGCAGGTATTGGACCCGGATCAGCGAGCTGATGGAGGAGCGGGATCGTAAGGTAGCGCAAATGAAACGCGGCGATGAGCTCCCGTCCGGTGTGCTGGAAATGGTTAAGGTCTACATCGCTACCAAGCGTCGGTTGTCAGTTGGCGACAAGATGGCCGGCCGTCACGGCAACAAGGGTGTTATCGCTCGCATCCTCGCAGAGGAGGATATGCCATTCTTGGCTGACGGCACTCCGGTTGATATTTGCCTAAACCCGCTTGGAGTACCTTCACGTATGAACGTGGGACAGATTCTTGAGACCCACTTGGGGTGGGCGGCCAGGATATTGGGATTCCAGGCCATCACGCCAGTGTTTGATGGGGCGACCGAGGAGGAAATCCACGAGTGCGTTCGGGAGGCGAATGCTCATGTACGCAGCAGGGGAGAGGATCCCCAGGCAGTTCACGATGCAGGAAGAAGTCGCGAGATATTCGTGGAAATGCCATTCGGTGGCAAGGTCGACGTCTTTGATGGCCGCACCGGTGATAAGTTCGATGAGCGGGTGACTGTTGGCTCAATGTACATGCTCAAGCTGGATCACTTGGTTGATGACAAGATTCACGCTCGGGCAACAGGTCCTTACAGTCTGATTACCCAGCAGCCGCTCGGCGGAAAAGCCCGTACTGGTGGCCAGCGATTCGGAGAGATGGAGGTTTGGGGGCTGGAAGCTTATGGCGCAGCCTATACGCTCCAGGAATTGCTCACGGTCAAAAGCGACGACGTCGAGGGGCGTACCAAGATCTACGAATCGATGGTGCGCGGGAAGAACTCCCTGGAGGCCGGCACGCCCGTTTCGTTTGACGTGCTGTGCAATGAGATCCGCGGTTTGGGTCTGAATATCCAGTTGGAGAAAAAGCGAATCATCTGACAGAGCGGCTGAATGTGCCGTGTAAACAGAGTTCATGGGCGACCGCGATTCTCGAAAATCGCAGGTCGGAGTTTCGAGACCGATCACTTTATGAAAACGGTTCTCGCTAAAACGGACAGCATTATGGCCTCAGCAGCACTTTGCATGGTTGAGGTAAGAAATCCGGCTCGAAGAGGGCATCCGAACAATGGTAGATAACATTTACGATCGGATTAACGACTACGGTAGTGTCAAGATTCAGCTTGCCAGTCCCAATGACATACGCAGTTGGTCTTTTGGGGAAGTAAAGAAGCCGGAGACGATTAACTATCGTACCTATCGTGCCGAGAAAGACGGTCTTTTCTGCGAACGGATTTTCGGTCCGGAGCGGGATTGGCAGTGTTCTTGCGGAAAGTACAAGGGTACGAAGCACAAAGGTATCATTTGTGATCGTTGTGGTGTGAAGGTTACGCACTCACGGGTCCGGCGCAAGCGAATGGGGCACATCAACCTTGCGGCTCCCGTTGTTCATATCTGGTTCCTCAAGGCTATGCCGTCACGCTTGGGTAATCTCCTGGGCATGAAGACAAGCAGCCTGGAGAAGGTAATCTACTTCCAGGACTACGTGGTCATCGATCCCGGAGATACTCCACTCAAGAAGATGCAGTTGCTGACGGAGGAGGAGTTTCGTACCTCTCGAGAGAAGTACGGTTCATCGTTCACCGCCCGTATGGGTGCGGAAGCGGTTGGCGAGTTGCTTGCTAATCAGGACTTGGCTGAAGTCTCCGCTGAGCTTCGCGATGAATTGGCGAAAACCGGAAGCAAGCAGAAGACTAAGGACTTGTCCAAGCGTTTGAAGATTGTAGAGGCTTTGCGCAACTCTGATAACGATCCCACGTGGATGACTCTTGAAGTCATTCCGGTGATTCCTCCTGACCTGCGCCCACTGGTTCTGTTGGAAAGCGGTAATTTCGCAACCAGCGACCTCAATGATTTGTATCGCCGAATCATCAACAGAAACAATCGGCTCAAGAAACTGGTCGATCTCAACGCCCCTGAAGTCATTATTCAGAACGAGAAGCGGATGCTGCAGCAGGCGGTGGACGCACTCTTTGACAACGGTCGTTGTCGTCGCCCGGTGTTGGGTTCTAGCAACCGGCCGCTCAAGTCTCTTACTGACATGATCAAGGGCAAACAGGGGCGGTTCCGTGAAAACCTTCTGGGTAAACGCGTTGACTACTCGGCTCGATCTGTGATCGTTGTGGGGCCGGAGCTCAGGATCGATCAATGTGGTCTTCCAAAGAAGATAGCCCTCGAACTTTATCAGCCGTTCATTATTCGCAAGTTTAAAGAGCGCGGACTCGCTGACACGATTAAGAGTGCCAAGCGAATGCTGGAACGCCGAGACCAGGAGATTTGGGATATCCTTGAGGAGGTTATTCGCAATCACCCCGTGTTACTGAATCGTGCTCCAACGTTGCACCGTATGGGTATCCAGGCATTCGAGCCGATTCTTGTTGAAGGAAACGCCATTAAGATTTCTCCGCTGGTCTGCCGCGGGTTCAACGCAGATTTCGATGGCGACCAGATGGCTGTTCACCTGCCACTTTCGGTGGAAGCGCAGGCGGAGACCCATGTCCTGATGCTGGCGACGAACAACATCTTCTCGCCGGCAAACGGTACGCCGATCATGTCGCCGTCGCAGGACATCGTGATGGGAATCTTCTACCTGACTACTGATCACGTAAGCGGTTCCATCGATGAGCAGAAAATACGCCGATTCTCCTGCGTACACGAAGCACTTCTCGCGTACTCACTGGACAAGATCGGGATCCACGAGTGGATAAGTGTCAAGATCGATCGTAGTCACACGATCACCAGCAAGGACAAAGGGCCTGAGCCCGTTGGCAAAAACGGTGTTGTGATTACCACGGCAGGGCGATTGCTGTTTAACGATATTCTCGCACCGGAAATGCCCTTCTACAACTACTCCTTGTCTCAGAGAGGATCTGCTCGGGTAATCGCCGATTGCCATGCACAACTCGGTCGCTTTGATACGATTGACTTGCTTGACAATATCAAGAGTCTGGGATTCCGACACAGCACGCTGGCGGGCCTTTCGTTTGGTGTTAACGATATGCGTATTCCGGCCGCCAAGCAGAGGATCATTGATGACGGTCAGAAGAAGGTTGATCGGGTCGAACGCAGCTTCGGCAAAGGGGCGTTGACTAAGCTGGAACGCTACAACCAGCTGATCGACGTTTGGATCCACGCTCGCGAGCAGGTCACTGAGGAGATGATGCGCGAGCTGCGCGCTGATTGCCGCGACGATAAGGGCGGGTACTGCGGTGTTGCTGATCCCAATGCCGCGCGTTACTTGAATCCAGTGTTCTTGATGACCGAGTCTGGCGCTCGAGGTAGTGTTGATCAGATTCGGCAGCTGGCCGGTATGCGTGCTTTGATGGCCAAACCTTCAGGTGAGATCATTGAGACCCCGATCAAGTCAAACTTCCGTGAGGGCCTGAGCGTGCTCGAATACTTCAGTTCGACGCACGGAGCACGAAAAGGTCTGGCTGACACCGCCCTCAAGACTGCAGACTCCGGGTATCTGACTCGGAAGCTTGCTGACGTCGTGCAGAATGTGATTATCAACGAGGAGGACTGCGGTACTATCCAGGGAATTACCAAGGCCGCTGTCTACAAGGGCGAAGACGTCGACATCACGCTGCGCGAACGGATCATGGGGCGTATTGCTCGGGACTCTATTCGCAACCCCGTCACTGACAAGCTGATTGTGGCGGAGAACGAGGTAATCGATCTGGAGGCGGCCAAGGGCATAGAGGCTCTTGGCTTGGATAAGATCCGCGTTCGCAGTCCACTGACTTGCGAAAGCGCCTTGGGGTGCTGTGCAAGGTGTTACGGACTTGATATGTCGACCGGGCGAATTGCCGAGCAGGGATTAGCTGTTGGTATCATCGCAGCACAGTCTATCGGTGAGCCCGGTACGCAGTTGACCATGCGTACTTTCCATACCGGCGGTGTGGCGTCGCGCGATGTTGTCGACAATATGCTCAGGGCTGGTCAGGGCGGTAAAATAACCTTCCACGAGATTAATGCGGTGACCGTTCCGGAGATGCCTGGTGTGACAGAACGCACCGTGGCGTTGAAACGAAATGGTGAAATCGCAATCGAGGACGACAAGGGACGTGAGCTTGAACGATACAAAGTGCCTTACGGTGCCGAAATCCTGGTGAAACCAGGCGATGTTGTTCCTGAGAAGACTCCTCTGGTTACTTGGGATACCCACCTTACGCCGATTCTTGCCGAGGTGGATGGTTTTATCCGCTTCCAGGATATCGATGAAGGAGAGACGGTCAGAGTTGAAGAGGAGCAGGCTACTAAGAAGTACGTGGTCATCGAACACAAGGGCGAGAAGCACCCGCAGATAGTTGTCGAGGACTCCGACGGGCATGTGTTGGATTACCATTACCTGCCGGCCAAGGCTCGCATCGAGGTCTCCGAGGGGCAGGAAATCAAACCTGGTATGTTGCTGGCGCGTCAGCCGCGTGCGATGAGCGGTACACAGGACATCACCGGAGGTTTGCCGCGAGTTACGGAGATTGTGGAAGCTCGTAAACCAAAAGAGCCTGCAGTTCTTGCTGAAATCTCGGGAGTCGTGGAAATCCGAGCGGAGAAGCGCCGAGGCAAAATGACTATTCTCGTTCGCAACGAGAAGAGCGGGATGGAAAAGGAGCACCATGTTCCGCAGGATAAGCAACTGTTGGTGCATGCCGGTGACTACGTTGAGGCGGGTGATCCCTTGATCGAGGGACCGATGATTCCGCAGGACATTCTGCGCATCAAGGGGGATGAGGTCCTCCAGGACTACTTGCTGGCCGAAGTCCAGTCCGTCTACCGTGCTCAGAATGTGTCCATTAGTGACAAGCATCTGGAAGTCGTTATTGCCCAGATGCTGCGCAAGGTGAAAATCGAGGGGCCTGGCGATTCAGAGTTTCTGCCAGGGGATGTCGTGGACAAGTTCCGTTTCCGCGAGGAGAACGAGCGCCTGGCCAGGAGTATTAAAATCTCCGTCGTGGGTGATACCGAGTTCTCCGAAGGCGAAGTTGTCCTTAAGTCTGAGTTGGCGGAGGCAAACGAGGCCGTGGAAGATGAGGGCGGCGAGCCTGCCAAGGGTAAGCGGCCCAAACCTGCTCAGGCCACAACTTTGTTGCTCGGCATCACCAAGGCTAGCCTGTCAAGCGACTCCTTTATCTCCGCCGCGAGCTTCCAGGAGACAACCAAGGTTCTCACCGAAGCGTCTCTTGCCGGTGCCAAGGATCCGCTTCTGGGCTTGAAGGAGAACGTGATTCTCGGACACCTGATTCCTGCAGGTACTGGGTTCAAGCCATACCTGACGATGCAGGTTGAGTGCAAGGGTGAGCCTTTGCCGCTGCCAGAGGATGCCCCGGCCGATGCTTTCGAAGAGGCCTCAACCGGTGGAGGCGGCGATCTGCCAGGTAGCCCTGTCAGTGTTGGAGCAGGCGATCCCGGGACAGTGTCAGCAATGTCGGCGCTTAGCGTGCCTGTCGCGACTACCGAGATTGGCACTGAGCAGGCCGCCGGCGGTGGCTTCGAATCACCCGATTTGCAGCGCCTACGCCCCATAGTCACCGAGCTTGAAAGTTTTCGAGATTCGCTTAAGATGGGGGACTCGGCTTCGCCTGAAGCTTCATCCGACGCCGGTGAAGGCAGTGTAACCGGGGAGTCGTCTGAGTAGGTTTGGTTTTTGTTAATATGGTTGCCGAGGCATGCTGTCAGGCCTGTCTTGGTCCATGGAATAGTTGTGATCGATATCGAGGTTTGAAATGCCGACCATCAATCAGTTGGTTCGCAAGGGCCGCAAGGATGTTGTCAAGAAGTCGAAGGTTCGTGACATTGAGCAATGTCCGCAGAGGCGTGGTGTGTGTCTGATTGTCAAGACGCAGACACCAAAGAAGCCTAACTCGGCTCTGCGCAAGGTAACTCGTGTTCGTTTGACTAACGGCAAGGAGATTACCGCTTATATTGGCGGAGTGGATCACAACCTGCAGGAACACTCGATCGTTCTGGTTCGCGGCGGCAGAGTTCGTGATCTTCCGGGTGTACGCTACCACGTAGTTCGCGGTGCTCTGGATTGCGCCGCCGTTGATACCGACAAGGAAGGCAAGCCGAGGAATCGCGGTCGAAGTAAGTACGGCGTCAAGCGTCGGGGGAAGAAGTAAGCGGAACTCGTCGACGAAAGGGCAACTGCAGCTTGAGTGTCGGATCGTCGTGATGTGTATGGCTTTGCGGAATCATCCCACCGCAAGGTTTGAGTTGACTGGGGATGCAAGACCTGTAGTCATTTGGAAAGCTTCAGCAAATGGGACGCAAGAGCTTCACATGCTCGCGAGAGCAGCTTAAGCCGGATTCACGCTTTAACAGCATATTGGTATCCAAGTTCATCAACTGTTTGATGCTTGACGGCAAGAAGTCGGTTGCCACTCGGGTTTTCAACGATGCGATGGACATCATCGAGAAGCGTGTTAAGGATGTCTCGCCGTTGGAGGTGTTCGAGACTGCGATCAACAACATCAAACCGAATGTTGAGGTTCGCTCTAAGCGTGTCGGTGGCTCGAACTACCAGGTGCCTATGCAGGTGAACAGGCGTCGTCAGCAGTCGCTGGCTATCCGCTGGGTATTGCAGGCGGCTAGAGCAAAGAGCGGCAAGCCCGTGGCGAACTACCTTGCCCAGGAAATCATGGATGCGTATAAGGGCGAGGGAACGGCCATGACTACACGAGAGAACGTTCACAGAATGGCCGATGCCAACAAGGCGTTTGCTCACTTTGCGTGGTAGCCCTTGGGGGCTATTAAGAGTCTATTCCAGGCGACCTACGAAAGTTGGTCGCCTTTTTTCTTGCAGGTGTCCGGCCCGCAGAAACAAACTTCGCGGGCTTGAGAGGTCAGGTTGATGAGTTTGGACGTCGCCCATTTACGTAATATCGGAATCGCTGCTCACATTGATGCGGGCAAGACGACCACGACTGAGCGCATTCTCTACTACACCGGAGCCAGCCATCGCATGGGCGAAGTGGACGATGGCACTACAATCACTGACTTCGATGAACAGGAGCAGCAGCGGGGCATCACCATCTACTCTGCCGCGGTTACTTGCCCGTGGAAGGGATACACGATCAATCTTATCGATACTCCAGGACATGTGGACTTTACCGCTGAGGTGGAGAGGTCTCTGCGAGTTCTTGACGGCGCCGTGGCCGTATTCGATGCCAAGGAGGGGGTTGAGGCACAAAGCGAAACCGTTTGGCGACAGGCGAACAAGTATCACGTGCCCAGGATTTGCTTCATAAATAAGATGGACAAGGCTGGCGCAGATTTCGAGGCCAGCATAGCTTCTATCCGCAAACGTCTTAAAGCCCACGCCGTTGCTCTGCAGCTTCCCATTGGAGCGGAGAACAACTTCGAGGGCATGATTGATCTTATGGAGATGAGGGCCATACGCTTTGATACTGAGAAGCTCGGAGCACGAGTGCTGGACTGTGAGATTCCGCAGGAGATGCTGGAGGCAGCACGCCGGGCGCGGGCGGAGATGGTCGAGGCTATTTGCGAGACTGATGAGTCATTGATCGATAGGTTCTTGGGCGAAGAAGAGATTGATGTCGCTGATTTGAAAAGGGCATTGCGCAAGGCAACAATCGACAATGTGTTGTGCCCCGTGCTTTGCGGCTCTTCTTTGAAATACATGGGTGTGCAGCATATGCTCGATGCAGTTTGCGATTACCTGCCCTGCCCGCTGGATCTTCCTCCGGTCATTGCCCATACCCCCGGGGCTGACCGAAGGGATGTTCCACTGAAGTCGGATGCAAAAGAGCCTTTCGTTGGACTCGTCTTCAAGATCATTACGGAAAAACCAGTAGACCTGTACTTCATTCGTGTGTATTCGGGACGCTTAAAAGCTAATTCACGTGTGCTTAATCCGGTGACCGGAGAGAAGGAAAACGTTACTCGCCTCTTTCGTATGTATGCCAAGCGGCGCGATACGCTTGAACAAGCGGAGGCCGGCGATATAGCGGCTGTGATCGGACTGAAATCATCGTTGACGGGGCACACTCTATGCAGCTCACAGAAACCTTTGCTGCTCGAATCAATTGAATTTCCCGAAACCGTTGTGTCCCAGTCCATAGAGCCGCGGTCGTCACGGGATCGTGACAAGCTGCTGGATGCCCTGCGGTCGTTGAGCAAGCAGGACCCGACCTTCAGTTTCCGGGCCGATGAAGAGACGGGGCAGACGTTGATCTCGGGCATGGGGGAACTCCACTTGGAGGTGTTGGCTCGCCGAATCAGATCCGATATGAACGTGGATATCCGCATTGGCCAGCCGCGCGTCTCCTATCGGGAGTCTGTGTCGGTCACAGCAGTTGGCCAGGGATGCTTTGATCGGGAACTCGGGGGAAAACCACAGTTCGCCGCAGTTCAACTGCGATTGGAAGCAGTTCAGGGTGACGCTGAGGATGGCGATTCGTTCGCAAGTGAAATACCCAAACAGACGCTCCGAGACGAGTTCATTGAGGCTATAAAGGTAGGCGTTGAGGATGCCGGACTCAGTGGACCTTTGCTCGGATACCCAATGATAAACTGGCGGGCGACGCTGATCGGAGTAGAGCAGAACGAAGAAACCAGTACGGTGCTGGCGTTCGAGAACGCGGCCAGGATGGCCTTCAACAAGGCTGCAGAGGTGGGTGAACCGCAGCTGATGGAACCGGTGATGGCCGTCGAAATCCGAACTCCGGACCAATACTTCGGGGCGATCAACGCGGATCTGAATGTCAGGCGGGCCACCATTACTTCCACGGATGTGCACGATACGTTCCGGATAATCCAAGCAGAGGTGCCATTGGCTGAGATGTTCGGCTATACCACCCAGCTTCGCAGCCTGAGCCAGGGACGTGCGAGTGCCAGCATGGAGCCGCTGCACTACGCCGCAGTTCCTCCCACTGAGGCGCAGCGAATGCTGCAGACGTAGGCCGGTTGTCCTCCTGGCTGCAACACCGGCGGCAGGACACGCAGTGCCGATAATATGGCTCCCCAATGGGCCCCATGGCGGGTGAAGGCGGGTTGGGCACACCGGATTCGTTGACTTGAATGAGGCTTTCTCGTAGGCTGCCGACGCTGCCTGTGTGTGCATGCACAGAGTGGCTCGGATGGCTTGCTCAGGCAATGGAGTGCTTGGTATGATTGTAACTCGGATAGTTGGGAACGCGGTGTTTGTCCTGGTGCTTTTCTCCATGCTTGGCACCTGGGGCTGTAAGTCGTCACAATCGGTGTACGAGTCGGTGCGCTTGGCACCCATGCATCAGCCGTTTGAAAGCGATATACCCGTCCCACGTGGATTCTGTTTTGTGGAGAGTGCGTCAGAGGATAGGTCTACAGGCACCAGCAGGCTTTATCTGAGACATTTGTATGCAGGTAACGCCCACAAACTAAACGTGCGCAATTTCTATCGCGAGCAAATGCCGTTGGCTCGCTGGGTTGAAGTCAGCGCCGGTAGCGTCAAGGGCGAATACATGTTGCGGTTTGAGAAAGGTAACGAATCCTGTACAGTCCTCATTCGTGATCGCAGCGGTGTGAGTTCGGGAACCGAAGTACAGGTCATAATTTCGCAGGAGCAGCGGGGCGCTGCACCCCCGAAAACGCGGAGTAAGCAATGAAAGCAAAACGTCGACAAGAGTTGAAGACGAACGATCTGGCCCAGACTCTGCAGGATCTCCGTGAGGGGTTCAGGCAGTGGGGTGTTTATGTTGTTGGCGTCGTTGCATTGATTGTGGTTATTACCGCCATCAACGCCTATCGCGTTCAGGCCGAAGACGATGCAATGAAGAGAAATTACGCCAGCTTGCGCGAGGCCATGAATGTTGATCTCCGCGGAGCTTCGGTGAGCGATGAGCAGGTTCGCGACTCTCTCGCTACAATAGGCACTCTTGCTGCAGACACCGGTAGTGAAAGCTTCAAGCTAGAGGCGCTATTGCAAAAGGGAGCCTTGGCTTTGGCAATGGCCCAGGACGCCGCGAAGGATGTTCGGCTTGAGTTCGTTGACATCGCTCGTAGCACCTTTGAGCAGATCCTCAGCCAACACGGTGACAATACTCTGTACTGTGGCCGAGCGCTTTGTGGCCTTTTCCAGGTTGAAGCATGCGCATTTGTTGTCGATGATGATAGCGCTTGCCGCGACCGTGCCAAAGGATATCTCGATAGACTGCAGTCGGAGTCCAGGTTCAACGGCACCGTGTATCAAATGATGGCCGTAGATATGCTCAATCGCCTGGATGAGGTGTTTACTACAGTCATTCTCACCAAACGCCCTGAGGAACCCCCGGCTGCGCCAACCGCCTTGCAGGCGAAGCCGGCTATGACTGTGACGCCTGTTTCCAAGGATGATACCGCCGAGCCGTTGGGCGCCTCTCAGAAACCCATCGAAAAAGAGGGAGAACCTGCCGACGATACCGATCAATAAGGGCGACAGGCAAGTCGTAATACCTCGATATACGGACTTCGCACGTGAGCTGATCCAAGCCGGGCAATTGCTCGGCTTGTGTTCTATCGGGATGTAAGTCCAACCATAGCGTAGCATAACGAGAATCCACCGGAGAAATCCGAGCGTCAGAAGCTACGCTTGAATAGAGCTTCCACCATTGTTTGCGGCATGAAGACAGAGGCTTTGCCCTGTCCATCGTTTTCGAATGACCTTATAATCACGCCACAACAACAGCCTGTCCTTACTTCAACGGCAAAGCCGGTGAGCGGAAGTTCGTCATGACACAAGACATAGCTAAGAGACACCCCCTTGCACTGATTGCTATTCTCATGGTCATTGTGGCGATCGCTGCCGGCGCCGTTCATATGAAACACGTCGCAGACGAGCGAGTGGAGAATTCCAGTGCAGCTCAGGTGGAACAGGCGGTGCCCGTTGAGGTGGCTATTGTCTCGCGTGTAATTCTGCCTCGGCAAATTCAGGTCCGGGGCTTCTTGCGCGGGATTGAGGAGATTACCGTATACAGCCAAGTCACGGGAAGGGTGGACGACCGCCCTCTCGAAGATGGACAACAGCTGGGGGAGGGCGATGTGCTATTGCGCATTGACGACACCGATTATCGTTTGCACTGCGAGCGGGCCGGTGCCGAACTGACCCGTGCTCAAGCTCAGCTCGAAGACGTGCAAGCGGGCATGGATCAGGCTGCTGCCCAGCTTGAAGCTGCTGAGGCCGTTAGGAATAACCAGAATGAGGAGTTCACTCGAATAGAGGACTTGCTTTCAGGGGGACACGCCTCCAAACTCGAGTATGATCGCATCGAGACGGCTTATCGAACGGCGCAGGCTGACTATGTTGCGGCAAAGGCTGCCCTCGCCAGAGTGAAGGCCCAGTATGCTACTGCGGAGGGTACTGTGGCCATCGCCCAGGCAGCTCTGCGCGAAGCGAGAACGTCGTTTGAGCGGTGCATCGTCAATTCTCCTGTCACTGGCCGAGTCAATCACTACTTCATCGAGCGGGGAGAGTATGCCATCGCCGGGGCGCCCATCGTCGAGCTCATTCGACTCGACAAGATGAAGATGATAGTCCAGGTATCTGGTCAGGAGGTACCGCTGCTGGAGGAGTTTGCCAAGGCAGTTGTCATTGCAGACGCGTTCCCAGATCGGGACTACGCGGCCCGGCTGCATCATGTTTCTCCGAAAATGGATCCCACCACGCGCAAGTTTGAAGTCGAATTGCAGGTGGACAACGAGAACGAATCACTTCTCTCAGGAATGTATGGCCAAGCCACTCTATTCTGCGGACAGATGCAGGGTGTCGATCTGATTCCCCGTGAGGCTGTCTTCAAACATTTTGGCGTAGATTACTGTCTGGTGGCCGTGCAAGCGAAGGATTGCGTTCGCGCGTCCTTGCGGCGAATAGAGGTCGAGGACATCGTCGGGCAATTGGAGAGTGTCCGTGTGTTGTCCGGATTGCAGGAGGGAGAAAGCGTGATTGTATCTCGTCGGCGCGAGTTACGTGACGGCGTTCAGGTCGACATTGGAAAGACCAGGCCGGCCGTGGAAGCAATTCCAGAAGTTCCTAATCGCTCCTGATCACTCTACTGACTGCTGACAAGGAACCGGCCTAAGACTATGTCACTCTCACGTTTCGCTGTAAGCCAAGTTGTCTTGATGAACCTGTTGTTCCTCATGTTCATCATTGCCGGTGGCATAGTGCTTACGAAACTGCCGGTCGATGTCTATCCGGACACCTCTCTTGATATTGCCACAATTACAACCATGTGGGTCGGATCTTCCAGTGAGGAGGTGGAGCGGCTCATCACCAGCAAGATCGAGGATGAGATCGAAGATGCACGCGGCACCGACCGCATCATGAGCGTGTCACAACCCGATGCTTCAGTCATCACCGTCAAGTTTCGAGAGGATCTTACGCCGGAGCAGTACGAGGCTGCTTTTGGCGACCTTCGTGGCAGACTCGATCGCGTTGTTGATCTGCCGGAAGGTGCGGAAGAGCCTGTGCTGGAGCGTTTGACAACGGATGAGGTCTTACCATTATTGCAGATCGGAGTCGTCGATGTTGGTAATGTCGATGAGACCGTCCTCAGACGAATCGCCTTGGATTTGAAGGATGAATTGCGCTTCCTGCCAGGCGTCGCTTGGGTCAAGCTTGTAGGGCTGCGCGAACGCGAAGTTCACATCCTCGTGGACAAGGTCAAACTGCAGAAATACAACCTCACGATCAAGAACGTTGCAGATGTTCTGGCTGCCGGCAATCTCAATCTGCCTGCTGGATACGTCGAATCCGGCGATGCCGAGATAACCCTTCGCAGTGTAGGAGAGGTGGATGATCCTCAGCAGTTCGGTGATTGGTGCATTGTAAGAAGCGAGCAGGGAGCTCATGTCCGTTTGCGCGATGTCGCCAGGATTGAGGAGTCCTTCGAACGAGCGTTCTGGGGCGCGCGGGTAAACGGAAGACCCGCCATTATCGTGCAGGTCTGCAAGGACCACGGCGCCAACTCCATTACCGTTCGAGATGATGTGCAACGCTGCATGAAACAATATTCCGACAACCTCGATGTCGATGGTGTGGGCATTGAGATACAATCGGATTCCACCACTATCATCGAGAGTCGGTTGGGAGTTCTCAAGAGCAACCTTGGCGTGGGGTTGCTGTTGATATTCGCTGTGCTTTGGGTAGCTGTCGGGGCTCGCAATTCCCTGCTGGCTATTGTCGGCATTCCGTTCTCCTTCCTCTGTGCCGTCATCTTCATGCACCTGATCAATGTCTCTCTGAACGCAGTTAGTGTTTTCTCGCTAGTGCTGGTAAGCGGGATGATTGTCGACGATGCTATCGTTGTGCTGGAAAACATATACCATCATCTGCAGGAAGGGGCTCCCCTCCATGAAGCAGTCATAAGAGGTACCGATGAAGTCATCTGGCCCGTAATCAGTTCCAGCATGACCACGATCGCCGCCTTCTTGCCCCTGCTGGTCATGTCCGGAGTCCTGGGGCGTTTCTTTGCCATTGTTCCCAAGACAGTAACCGTAGCCCTTGTCGCTTCTCTCTTTGAATGCCTGATCATACTGCCCGTACACTACTTAGACTGGGGGCCACGTCCACGCACTGATCGGCCGATCAAGACACAAGGACGCTTGCGGCTGGAAATGAGTGCTGCTTATGATTGGATATTAGTCCAAGTGCTCGGCTACAGGTGCCTTGGCCCGGTCGTTTTGATTGTGTGCGCCCTGTTCTGCTGGCAAGCACAACGCACACTTACTCAGGAAATGTTCCCCTCTGATTTCCCAACCTTCGTGATTGACATCAACAACCGTCCCGGCTCAAGTCTGGATTCCACCACCAGCGAAGTTGCTAGGCTGGCTCCCATTGTCGATGAGTTCAAACCTGATCGCCTGGCTCGTTCCTCGGCAGCCATTGGTTTACAGCTCAATGAGGATAATCAACGCATCATGCGCACAGACGTTGCGCAAATGTGGGTCGATGTCGCAACCGGAACCGGCGTGATTCACGATCCCGTCAAGATAATGGAGCAAGTACGCACCGCTCTGCATCGATACATTGAGGAACACCCCGAGTCGAGCCTGGAGAGCATCCGAGTTTGGCCTATCCGAGACGGTCCTCCTGTTGGAAAACCGGTGGCAATCAGAGTTGAACACCCTGATTATGACGAGGCTCGGGTGATAGTCGATCAGATCAAGGAACGCCTTGGGGCAATGCCCGGTGTATCTGATGTCTCTGATAATCTCCAATTGGGAAATAGAGAGCTGGTACTCAGGGTCGATGACGATAGAGCGAGCGAACTCGGTCTTATCTTCACTGATGTGGCCACAGCTTTCCGCGGCGCTCTTGATGGGCTGTTTGTTGGTGTTTTCAAGGACACTCAGCACGACGAGGATCTGGACATCAAGGTCCGCTACGCCCACGAACACACTCAATCTGTAGATCAGCTGCCCGACATCGATTTGGTCAGCCGAACCACTGGACAGTCCGTCAAACTGCATGACGTGGCTCGCCTGGAGTTTGATCAGACTTACACCAATCGCTACCACTATGACACCAAGAGAGCTGTCGAGATCACCGCGGCAGTCGACAATAGCATAACGGACGCAAAGATCGTCAACGAGGCGATCATAAAGGAATTCGGACCACTGGCCGAAGGTGACGATAAGCTCTCCATCTTTACCGGAGGACAATTCGCTGAAACTCAGGACAGCTTCACCAGCCTGATACAAAGTGCCTCAATCGCTCTGTTGATTATGTATGTCATCCTGGCCACCCAGTTTCGTAGCTACTCTCAACCGCTTGTTGTTCTTACCGCCGTTCTGTTCGGCATTATGGGGATGGTAGTCGGTCTCGTCGTCAACGGATATCCCTTTAGCGTAGTGACCGGAATAGCAATGGTCGGACTCTGCGGCGTTGTCGTAAACGACGCGCTCGTCCTGCTGGACTTCATCAACCAGGAACGACGTCGCGGCGCGGAACTGATGGAGGCGGTGCGCAGCGGGTGTCATCGCCGGCTTCGCCCCATTCTGTTAACCACTGTTACGACTGTTGTCGGCCTCGCTCCCATGGCGATTGGTATTGGTGGGTATAGCAAGATATGGTCGCCCTTTGCCATGAGTATGTGCTGGGGATTGTTTTTCGCTACAGGTTTGACCCTCGTTATTGTCCCGGCACTGTACTGTCTGCTGGAAGATGCCCGCCGCTTTCTGGCATTCCTGGTTGGTCGCCGGACAATCGAGGACACTTCACAGCACGAACTGACGGGCGAATAATGGTCTAGCGTATGAACCGATCCTGCACCACTGTGTTAATAACCCGTGCCATAGTGTTGCTCTCGGCCTGCCTGCTAAGCAACTCCACCGGATGCGCCGGCCGTAGCGACAGTGGTGTGCGAATGTGGGTGACTGAAATCTGCGAAACGCCGGTTTTCAATGGCGATAGCCCGTTTGCCGACCACGACTCCAACGATCGTGCCATACATATACAAGGCGCCATAAACGAGGTCGTTTCCCTTGCTCTCGAATTGACCGGCGATGGTGCTGTTGATCTTCACCTATCAGACCTGACCTCGGAGTCCGGGCGGAGCCTATCCGGCTGTGCAGCCGTATTCCGTATGCACCCCGTACAGGTTCGCAACTACCCGGAATGGCACGTAAGGAATATTCATCCCCAGCAGCGAGTTCCCTTCGTCTACGACGCTCTTGTCCCTTCAGACGCTCCCGCAGGAGGGCTACCTGCGATCTTAAAACACAACGAATCCGTGAAAGTGTGGATCGATATAAGAATTCCCAAGGGAACCATACCGGAAGAATACCGGGCAAACATAGATGTACTCCTGGACGGGCGGAACGTGGCGTCTGCAGACATTGTCTTGACAGTCTGGCCATTTGTTCTTCCGGATCGTGCAAACCTGGAGATGCTTGTTGAGTTGGATCCCCCGGCGCTCTTCTACCATCACGTGCATGAGCAGGGCGTGCGGTTCAAACCGTCACAGGTGATTGGCAAAGACCCCATGGCTGATGTCCTTCGTGGTGTCTTGGCCTCGTCCATGCGCTTGCTGCACGATCACCGAATGAGCCCCCAAGTGCCCGCACTGCGTCCCATCGCCAAAGTCGGAGAGGCTGGCCACCTCACAGTCGATTGGTCTGAGTACGACCGCACGCTGAGTAACTTCATTGATGGCTCCGCGTACAGCGATAGAATAGCCCCTCTGTCATGGCTTGTGCCGTTTGATCAGGACTTTCCGCCACCTCCGGCCTATGATCCGCTGTCTTCTCCGACGTACTCGCGCATAACGGCAGAGTATCTCGGTTCTGTTGCACAGCACTTCTTCGCCAACGACTGGCTTTCGAGGGCCATCGTTCGTTTGCCCTATGCGGGATCTCCTGGGAAAAGGGCAAGCGAGGCGGCTGGACATTTTGCCTACATAACGCGCCGAGCCGACGAGCGCTTGCGCATCGTCTCCGACCTGTTCCCTCAGGATATGGCCAAACGCGGGTGGTACCGTTATGAGGCCCTGGACCTCTCCGGCTACGTCGATATCTGGTCTCCCTTGGCTCAGTTCTTCTCCGAAAACGATATCCGTGAAACCGGTGCTACGCCGTGGATGCGCGTTGACCGTCCGCCATACAGCGGCACTGTTGAAATTCCCGGAAGGCCAGTGGATGCTCGTGTCATTGCTTGGCAGGCAAAACTGGCGGGGCTGCATGCAATAGAGTTGAGCATGGCTAACAACTGGTCTCTGGATGCGGGAGCACAGGGATTGCCTCAAGAATGCATCGACTACGATCCCGGCTGTTTCCTTTACCCTGGAAGACCGTTTGGACTCTTGGAGCCCGTTGCGTCTGTGCGTCTCAAACGCTTGCGGAGAGGAATGCAGGATTTAGCTTATCTTGAGCTGCTGGAATCCCGAAAACGTGGGTTCATTGCTGCGACAATAACTGATTCGCTTGTCTCCAATGTGGGTTCAGCCGTCTATGAAACGAGTTTCCTTGATGCTCAGCTTCCGCCTTGGAATGCGAATGACTCGGCATGGGAGCATGCTCGACAACTAATGGCGGATCAACTCTTGACGACTCTTGATGGTGATCCCAATGATCCTGCCCAACAATTGCCCGCCTCCTTGCGGTGGAGAAACTTCATTGACGAAACTCGCGATGTGAGCTGTGACGTCATCGGAGTTAGGGTAAATCCAACGGTCGGTCTGCTCGGGGGAACGATAGGTGTGGACGTTCTGACGCGCATTCACAACAGAAAACGTCTGCCGATTGTTGGGCACCTTGGCTTTGGCCCGCTTCCCGTTGGCTGGTCAACCGACTCGACCGAGGGAGTCGCCGTGCAAGTTGAACCCGGTGAATCGAGACCGGTTACGCTCTCCGCTAAGGCCTCCGGTTTGACTTGGGATGAGAACGGGGTCCGACGTATACCTCTTCGCCTATCTCTGGACGATGATCAGCCAATCCTCTGCGAGGCCAGACTCTGCCACATCACACCCCAGCAGCTAAGCGATCCCATCCTGGTTGACGGAGTTCTGGATGACTGGCCTACTGCAGTCGGTAACCATGCCTCAGATTTTCGCTTGATCTGTGGTTCTGTGCCCGGTGAAAACCTCGCCCATAAGGACCACTCGCGAAATGCCACCCACTTCTTCGCTGCCGTTGATGAGGATACGCTACTATTCGCTGTCAAATGCGATACCGATCTGCGCGAGTCAGATGTCGTCTCAAATGTTGTGCCCGGTATCTCTCCTGATGGAATCCCGTACGCTGGAGAGATGGTCGAGATCCTGCTCGATCCTGCCAACACAGGTACTCGAATACCTAGCGATCTTTACCGTATTGTCGTGGGCCCAGCGGGCGCAACATGGGAGAAGGGGATAACCACCTACCCACCAGTGGGGCCGACGGAACGCTGGCCTGCCGCTATTCGGCATGCCTGCAAGTGGCAACAAGGCGCCTGGACCGCCGAGATCGAGGTGCCGCTTGATGCATTCCCAGAGTCCACTGGCCACGCGCGAGTGTGGGGGCTGAACGTCACCAGGTACGACCTTGGCAATCAGGAGTACGCTACTTGGTCCGCTACTCTCGGAAACGCCTTCAATCCCGAGACAATGGGCAATATTACTGTTCCTTGACCGTTTCTTATAGGAGGTGCGAACATTGCCAACTCCCGGTTTGATTCGTTCCTCTATGACTACTAAAATACTTAGAAGATCGCTGGCCCCCGTGCAATGCGCGGGCTTACATGGTATTGGCGGCAGGAACGCCAAAGCGAAGGGAGCAGATTGATGCGCGAAGTAGCGCGTACAGCCAGTCCCAGACTGCCCGGATTCACCCTCATTGAGCTGCTTACCGTTGTAGCAATAATCAGTTTGCTGATCTCAATCCTCATGCCTTCCCTTAGCCGGGCACGCGACCAGGCAAAGGGGGTTCACTGCCTCGCACGTATGAAGGACATGGCTACTGCAATCGGAGCCTACGAGAACGTGAACTCAGACCTTTTGCCCTCCGCACAATGGTACCCTGCAGCAGAGGAACACGAAGATCTTGTCTACGGATGGACGGAACTCCTGTTCACCTACATCTACAAGGAGCCGGTTCTCACTGAGCAGGAAGCCAATCCACCAAGTTTCCCCGTTCAGCGAAATACGGAGCGGGAACGCTGGGCAGAGTACTTCCTCTGCAAAGCCAGCCCGTATCGAGGTGTCAACAGTGGACACTACAGAGTCTACCTTCCGAGTTGGGCCGCCGGCACATATGGCCTCAATTCAGACGGCTCCTTCGACGAGAGCGCCCTTCCAAATCCTACCGTCAGCATCACAAGGGCAGCAATCCGGCCCAAGATGATACTTCTTGGCGATGCCAACGAACGGTCCGAACGCGGTGACGGAGATCCCAGTGGCTGCAAGGATGACTGTAGCTACATCGACGCTGGAGAGGCTAACGTGAGTGGCGGCAATGGCCTCACCGGCAACAGATTTTCGGACCGTCATTACGGCGGTACGAACTACCTCTTCCAGGATTTCCACGGCGAGTGGAATACCAAACTTCGAGAGACGCTGGCCGAGGACTACGATCTTAATGGCGTGAAGGACGTTGAGGTCGTAGAGTGAATTCAATCCGGTAATGTCGGGATATTTGTCACACTGCAACGAATCTCCAGAGTAGTACTTGATCTGCTGTCCGATTAGGCCAGAATGACGGGCGAGCATGGTGTTGTAAGTCCATGCGTAGCGTCAAGCAATCAGATCCACCGGAGGAGACCGGCGTTCGCACACTGCGATTAAATCGAGCTTGCTCCACATGTGGCAGTCTGATTCGTGCGGTAAGGATTAGTGAGAATGTCCCTGGCACACACCGTTAAGTTTTTCCAGCAGTATGTGAAGGCTCCGTACGTCGTTGGGGCAATCGCTCCTAGTTCCAGGCACCTTGCTGCTGCACTCGTTCAGCCGTTTGCAGAAGCCTCTGGCCCCGCCAATGTTCTGGAGATTGGTGCCGGTACTGGAGCCGTGACGCGCGCTATCGGTGACTTGCTTGGCCCCCAAGATAATCTTGATGTGTGCGAAATCCAACCGGCGCTGGCCGACATCCTGGATCAGCAGGTCTTGAATGCTGGAAAACTAGCAATAGCGCGGAGGGAAGGGCGAGTTCAATTGATTCGTGGCTCCGTTGAGAACCTTGACGCTCAGAACAAGTATGATTTCATCATCTCCGGGCTGCCTCTGACTGCTTTCGATCTTGAGACCGTTCAACGTATCCTGGCAGTCATAGCAGAGAGTCTAAAGCCCGGCGGTGTGTTCAGCTACTTCGAGTACGTTGGCTTGCGGAAGATGGCCTGCAAACTCGTCCGCGGAAGTCGAGGGCGGGCTTTCCGCGCAGTTTCGCAGCACATGGACCAGCAGATTGCCAAATACCAAGTGGGGGCGAAACGTGTCTGGAAGAATGCTCCACCTGCCACGGGACGATACTGGACCTTTGAACCTCTGACCGCCGCAACTCAATCGGACTGAACCCGGTCGTCGGCGGCCGTGGGCACCTCATGCACAATACAGTGATTGCTCAGAAGCTTGGTGAGCTTAAGAGTAGGCTCGCCGCCATGCCCAACGCCGCCGTCGCGTTCTCCGGAGGCGTGGACTCAACTCTTGTTCTCAAGCTGGCGGTTGACATTCTTGGTCCGAGCAGAGTTCTGGCTCTGACGGCAGTGAGCCCTTCTCATCCTGAACACGAGCGGCGTCTGGCTGTGGAACTCGCCGACAGCTTGGCAGTGCAGCATCGCCTTGTACCAACCGCAGAGTTTGATGATCCTCGGTTCGTTGCCAACACACCTCAACGTTGCTACATCTGCAAGACACACATCCTCGCTGCTTTGCAGGACGTCGCCTGCTCAGAGGGGTTCCTGACTGTGTTAGACGGCGGTAACGCTGATGACAAAAACGACTGGCGGCCTGGAATGAGAGCCGTGGCTGAGGCGGGCGTACTTTCGCCTCTTGCCGATTTTGGGTTCACCAAGCAGGAGGTCCGTCAGCTCTGCAAGCATTTCGATCTGCCCAACCATGACAAGCCGGCCGCCCCATGTCTTGCCACCAGGATTCCGTTCGGTCAGCCCATTACTCGAGAAAAGTTGATTGCGGTGGATGAGGCTGAACGCTTTATCAAGCAGACATTCGTACTGGCTGACTGTCGCGTTCGGCACTTCGATCACTTAGCGCGCATCGAGGTGCCCTTGGCACACGTTGCGACTGTTGCCGGTGCCGACGCCATGCGACTACTGCAGCCCTTCTTCAAGCAGTTGGGATTCGACAAGATAGAGGTGGATCCGCGCGGCTTGAGAAGCGGCTCTCTCAGTGAGCAGATTGACCAAGACCTGCAGAGCTGAGCTACATAACGTTCGTAGCGTTGTTGGTCCAAGCGTAGCCTCAAGCACAAGAGTCTACCGGAGAAAACCGGGTCTCAGGTGCTACATCTGAATGGACCTTGTTCTAACGGCGATCAGCTTTGGTTGCCGATGTTTTCCAAATTGTACCTGTGTGCCCGGCGCTGGGCTGGTCAAGCAGCGATCCGCACCTCGCTGATCAGACTGCTCACTAGTGACGCAGTCCAGCACCGGGCTGCTTCCTCCTGGAATCCATACGCGCTACAAGTCCAAACGCAGCGTCAAACACCGAGAATCTACCGGAGAGGATCTGGATCCAGACGCTGCGATTGAATAGAGCTTACTCTAGAGCGCATTGCGGAACAGCACGATGGGATGAACCCTATCGCGTCTTTCCTTACTCCGCGACGTATACCCCCTGTCCGGAAAGCACAGGGCAGGTTCTCTACTGCTAGCTGGTAATCACTGATGGTCGTCCACCTGCCAGTACATTATTCCCCGGATTTTGCCTCAGGCAAGTTGGCCCACTGATTCCCGCAACGAATGGGGTGAACGGCTTACGCACCTATTACGCTTCAAATCAAAACGCAGCGTCAAACACTCGGAATCTACCAGCGGAAACAGGCGTGCCGCCACCACACTTGGATAGAGCTTGCTCCAGTCAATTCATTCGTCCGCGCGAACGCGGGGCAAGTATCTTGCCAGTCTCTCTATTCCAGTAGAATCTGGGGCCTTTGATCGAGTTTGGCGGGCGGCTTCCACGCTGTGTTATGATCTCGACCGGAGAACTATCGCTGCCGAGAATCTGGAGATACTGGTCCTCGTGGGTGTAGGTGATCTGGATCGCTGTGACAGAAGCGTCGTAACGCGATGTCGAGTCAACGAAGAATACTCCTCCGGACGCATTAAACGCCTCTACGTCCCGTCCGCTCAACTGGCCTTCCGTGCCCGAGTAGTTGCCCTTGCCCGAGGAGAACTTCACCACCAAATCCTGGCAGTTGAGCGTCGACTCTCTTCCCTTGCCCTCTGCAGCTTCGTATTGCTCTTCTCCCAACACCTGTTTGGCCAGTTTCATTCGAGAGCCGGTGCGATGCACCAATTGGACGTCCTTCTCGAACTCCGCTACGCGCATGGTATATCGGTAGTTCATCGCCTTCTTCCAGGCGATGTAGGTCTGTGACGGTTCGTTGCCTATTGGATCGCCGAACGGTGTTGTGGAGGTTACTACGGATGAGGATTCGCCGTCATTCGCTGTCGATTCTACGTGTCGGTAATCCTCAATTAGCAGGTTACCGCGACCGTCGACCAGTACGTATTCCTCTGCTCTATCGATGGCCATCGTCGGCCCGGATATGCGTACGCGCCCCAGGAGTCTCTTACTGTCCGGGTCGATTCGGCTGTGGATGGCCACTACGTTGCCCGTGGCGTACAAGTATGCGAGATCCTTGTTCAGGGAGCCTCGTGGAGAAGCCAACTCGAATCTCGATTCCCGCGCTTGCGATTGCCGATTCGCTATCTTGTCGAGCAGAGGATCGAAGATCCACCAGGTACTGTTGCTGCCTCCCTCATCGACGAGGTCCAGGCGAAGTTCGTCACATTCGTAAGTACTGTCCTGTGCTTCTACTTGGATCTGTCCACTGAAAAGCGCTTCGTTTTTCGGCCCGTCAAAGGACATTCTGTTTGACCACTTGACGCTGACAAGCATCGGGTCATCTTTGTCACCGTTATCGAAATCCTTAGTCGTCAGAAAGGTCATTCGGCCGGGACCGTTCACGTGCGCCTTCTGCTCTATTATGTCAAAGGGAATGGAGACAGGAGAGGCGATTGAGAATTCACCAAGAGCGAGAAACGCGCTGCGACCCTCCTCGGGCGTAAGCACTCCTCGCTGAATCTGGTTGCCCCCGGAAAACGAGCAGTCCAGGGCGTGACAGTTGATCTCCAACTCCTGATCAGGATCACCGACTTCCACCTCTCCGAATGCCTGTAAGCGTCGTAGCCCCGGACGATACTTCTTCTTCGACTCGTATTCGTTTCTGATTTTGACCCAGTCCAACGTGTCGGGATCCTTGCCTCGCGCAATAGCTGTCTGTCTTGCCTTGACCATGTCGAATTCCTGCTTTCCGGCCTCCAGCATCTCCATGTCGACGATCATCTTGTCTCTGGCAGAGATGAATCGGTCGCCTTGCGATACCATGACATTCCCGGATGCTTCTGCCAGTGCAGGGAAGGCTCGGCCCTCGTCTGTAGTCTCGAAGCGCAGGTCTATTCGATCACATCTGATTCTCTCCAGACCGTGATACAACTCCACATTCTTCGTGAAAGAAGCGCTCTTGAGAATTCGCTTTGCAGAAGGAGGGTGTGTAGTGGATCTCACTGCGGCTTCGACAAACTCGGCGTGCAACTCTCCATCGAAGCGGATCTCGAAACCTCTTTCCGCTGTATCGCTCCTGTATGATGTTGATCCTGTCAACGATCCTGATAATTCCGTAGGACTTGCCACAATCAACCGGCCTGCAGGACCTGTTGCGCGAGCTCTTCCCGAATTGCGGTCAAGGAAAATCTCCATGCCCCAAATTTCGCCCATATCGGCAGAAACGATATGTGCAGGTATTCCTGGTTTACCCAATACGCGGGCTGTACGCGATTCCTCGAAGAACTCCAGCTGTTTGCACGTTATTCGTCGCTGAGGGGCGGATACCACTACGTTGCTGCCGGACGCTGTTACGTGAAGCCGTTGTTCATCGCCAATTTCGTCTTGTGGTTTTCTCTTTGACGTGACTCGGAGTTCGCCACTCCAATTGAGCAGTATGCGGTCCTGGGATCCGGCCGCTACTTGCTCTTCCTTTCCTTCGGCGTCGCGGCTGTCACCTTCCTCATGCTCGGGAGTCTGTTTGGCAATGTCACGAGCCTTCTGGCCAAAGTCGAAAAGGATCTCCAACTCGTCAGCGAGTAATCGACCGACCTCTTTATGCTCGGTGTACTGAGTGACACTTACATCACCTGCAAAAACGGCTGTGTACACATCCGTCGGGCTGATCTTCTTGGGTTCTGCTATGTCAGTAGGCAAAAGAGGCAGGAGATCCTCGTCGCTGCCCGTACCACTTGTGATTTCCGGGGAATCCTCAATCGGTTCCGGCGTCGATGCAATTAGGCTTTCGTCTACGAATTGTACCCGACGTTGCTGCTCTTGCTCCTGTACGGGCATGTTGAGGGCGAACCGGTCACCCATGCCGCGCAGCTCGATCAGTTTGCCCTCAGCTATTGTCAATTCCTCGATTCTGTTGTCCACCTCGTTGTAACGCAGAACAAGGCCGATCGCTGACAGCGACAACTCTTTGGACTCTACGGTAAAAGCACCGCCTGTCTCCAGACGAGCGTATTCCAAATCGAAGAAGAGGTCCTCCATTGTCAGCTCAACTTTGCGTTCGTCTGTCAGAATCTCTCGCTCATCGTCGTCCAAGGCCTTGCGCTCTTCTTCGTCGAGTCGGTCAACCAATACGTGGACGTTGCCGATGAGGTGCCCGCTTTTTGGATCGGGGTTTTGAGGATCGGCTGACTTCAGAGAGATAACTCCCTTGTCGCCAGAGATTCTTACCAACTGCCCGTTGGGTGTGCGCAAACTTATTGTCGGTAATGTGAACTCGAACTCTGTGCTGCTATTGCCAATAGGCTTCCAAGCGCGAGCGCGAAAATCGGCACGAGCTCGTCCGTCCGGATCCAAAATGTTCACTGCCAGTTCGCTATCACTCCCGGTTACGGGAATGCGTTCCTTGCCCACGAAGATCGCTCGTTCAGGTTCCTTCGCGATCTCGCCGGTGTCTGCCGGTTCGGGCGTTGAGATCGGTTCGGTAATCGCCAAGGACGCCGGATCAGGTGTCGGCGTTGGTGATACAACGGAACGCTGCCCCGACGACGGATTGCCGGATGAGTACTGGTATATGACGAACAAGACTCCTGCCAGAGCCAGGGACGCGATGGCCAGGACGATCGAGCGGACCAGCTTGTGAGTTCGCATGGTTGGTTTCTTTCGTTACGCCACCGCCAGCCACGATTATGTGGCATGATAGTCGCAGTGGTCTGTGTCGAAACTGTTGAGGACAACGGACTTACGTGCCGTCCCTCATCGAGAAAGCGTGTGATTGTACCGGCGACAGTCCGCCCTGAACAGCGCCTCTCGGGCCGGACGGCCAGGCCTCCGGCTTCAACATCGCGGCGGCGATCTTTTTGTCACCTTAACAGCTACGAATCGACAACTTTCACTGGCCGTTTACCTCGGATTCGGGCAGAATTCCATCCTTGTACGAATGGTTCATGATTCAGCGCGATGGGCTGAGGAGGAAGCGACTGTGGGCGATGCTCTTTTTGGTGTGATTGGCGGCTCCGGCCTGGGAGAGAGACTGGTTGCTCATCCTGGCGTCGAGCGCATTACTCTTGATACTCCCTTCGGCAAACCCAGCGATGCTCTGCTGAGGACGAAGTGGAATGGTATAGATGTCGTTTTCCTTAACCGGCATGGTCCGGGCCATACGCTTAATCCCACTACTGTGCCCTATCGTGCCAATATCTTTGCCATGAAGAGTCTTGGGGTAAACCACATAATTGCCAGTGGAGCCGTCGGTTCACTGCGTGAGGAGATACAACCCGGCAACTTGGTGGTATGCGATCAGGTTATAGACAAGACCACTCGCCGGACTCAGTCATTCTTTGAAGACTGCGCAGCGGTGCACGTTGAAATGGCTGACCCGTTTTGCGATTCCCTTCGCAACGTGCTTCTTGCGTGCGCTGATCGTGTGCAGACGACAGTGCATGCCCAGGGAACATATGTGACCATGGAAGGGCCGGCGTTTTCGACTCGTGCGGAATCTCTTATGCACAGGCAATGGGGGGGCGACCTCATTGGGATGACATGTATGCCGGAAGCGAAGCTTGCGCGCGAAGCGGAAATATGCTATGCGATGGTCGCTTTGGCCACAGACTATGATTGCTGGCGACCCAGTAATGGCCATGCCGACAAGCAGGCGCTTTTGGCGGAGATAATCGGTAATCTCAAGCTGGCCACCGACAATGCCGTGACTCTGATTGAGGAAGCCCTTAAGAGGCTCAACGACGCGGTAACTGCAGATTGTCCCTGTAGAAACTCGCTTCAGTTGGGTATTTGGTCAGACAAATCACAAATCGATTCGACTGCGATTGAGGATTTGCGGGCGCTATGGGGACGTTACTTCTGATCTGACCGATTCAGCGGCTGACACTGGGGACAGTAGTGCGTTGAGCGCCCGGAGACTGCGATCCGTTCTACTGCAGTTAGGCACTTGCGACATTGTTCGCCTTCTCGTCCGTACACTTGATGCTGGCTCTGGAAGGTGCCCGCCCCTTCTGCATGTTGGTAGCTTTGTATAGTCGATCCTTTTGCATCGATTGCTTTTTTCAATATGTGTTTGATTGCGCGGCACAGGAGGCCGATTCTTCTATCGTCTACTTCATTGGCGACTTCCAGGGGGTGGATGCCCGCGCGGAATAGCGCCTCATCGCAGTAGATATTACCCAAGCCGGCAATCACCTTCTGGTCCATGAGTACTGCCTTGATGCGCCTGTTTCGACGCATGTGCAATCGAAACTCCTTGGCCGTCATCTCCAGCGGCTCGATTCCCAACTCGGCCAAGCCTTCAGGCTCCGCGCCACCTTCCGACTCGAAGAAGCGAATTCCGCCGAATCTTCTGGCGTCGGCGAAACGCAGTTCAAGATCACAGCCGGCGATTCCGATTCGCATGTGCGTGTGCGGACGAACTGGGTCTTTGGTGGCCTGCACCTCCAATTGGCCGGTCATGCCCAGGTATACGATGATGCCCCTTTCGCTTTCCAGGCTGATTACGATTCGCTTACCTCGCCGTGAGACACGTTCAACTTTGCTGTGTTGAAGCCAACGCGGGGGTTTTTGCTGATTGTTTCGGATGACATCGGCGCGAAAGTCGATTACCTTTCCCAACTGTCGGCCAGCGAGGTGGCCATGCACCTGGCGTGTGATCGTTTCTGCTTCGGGTAACTCTGGCATGGCACGATCCTAGCTTGGCCGACTGGAAAGGCAAGCGGTTAGGATAAACAAAACTGGACATCAGCGAACTTGGGTTATGCCATCGAAGCAGCAAGAGTCTTTACGGGGTCATGAGTCGCACGCGTCTTCTGCCAGGCCTATGCATTTGTGGGTAGGTGCGTTCGCGGTTTCGCTATTGGTGTATGTGCTGTCCGCTGATCGTGGTCCGCAATGGCAGGACTCCGGCTGGCAGCAATGGAGGATTATCACTGGTACGCTGGAACATGCACGCGGTCTGGCTTTGGTGCATCCGCTGCACTTCTATCTTGGAAGGGCCGTGCTGTGGAGTGGTTTGTTCACTCCGTCCTTCGCTATCACTCTAGTCAGCTGCTTGGCGGCGGCTGTTGGAATAGCCAATTTAGCAGCGACGTTGCTTGTGGCGACGGGTCGGGTGATTCCCGCCATTCTGGCGTCCATGGCGTTGATGGTTTCTCACACCTATTGGGGTCACGCGACTCATACGGAGTCGTACTCATTAGTGGCTGCGTTGCTGACGGGGGAGTGGCTCTGTATTGCGCTGTTCTTCAAGCACCGCAGTGTGCGCTGTCTTCTTCTCTTGGCAATGTTGAATGGCCTTGGTGTTTCCAATCATTTGCTTGCCGCGCTTGTCACTCCTGTAGACGCGTTTTTGATTATCCGGGCATGCCGTCAGGAGAAGAAGCGTTTGTTGCTGGGTGTTGCGACAGTTGCCCTCTGGGTGGTTGGCACTTTGCCATACGTGCTGATTATCGTGGGGCGGATGGTTGCCACGGGGGATGTTGGCGGGACGATTCATTCGGCTCTTTTTGGGGAGTATGCGAGCCAAGTGCTTAATGCCAAGCTTGGCGTCCGGACGCTGATTCTTTCGGTTGGTTTCTTTGCTTACAACTTTCCCAATACAGTTCCGATTGCCGGGTTGATAAGTCTGCTGTGCAGAAAGCATAGGAAGTCACCTTTCTTTCGTCTTGTGGTTGTCGAGTTGGCCATCTTCGTCGTGTTTGTCATGCGTTACAGTATAGTGGACCAGTATACTTACTTCTTTCCCGTTTATGCCGGTTGTGCCTTATTGGCCGGATTCGGCTACGCCGCTTGTGTGGAGATGTTGTCGAGTTGTCGTTGTCGGGCGTTTCTGGTTATTTCAATGTGTACCATACTATTGACGCCTGTTACTTATGTTGCCGCCTGCAGCTTCGTTTCGTCGCGTGGGATGCTGTCCGGCTTAGTGGGTAATAAGCCATATCGCAACGGGTATCGCACATTCTTTATTCCCTGGGGGGCGGGCGACACCTATGCTGGGGATCTCAATGCGGCTGTCAGGGCGTCTGTTGCCGATGGTGGACTTGTGCTGACTGAAGATGGCATGTTGACCTGGGGGTTGCGGTATATGCAGGCTACCAGCCAAATACCAGGCGATGTTGAGATAATCATAATGAGCAGATCATGCGAAGAGCAGCAAATTATGGAAATCCAGGCGAAGATTGACGATCGTTTGCGAGCGGGTGAACCCGTAGTTCTTGTTCCGCGAGATCGGGATCGTCCGGGTGATTGCGTGTCAAGTTGGCAGTGGGAGCGTCATGGTGATATCTACCTTCTTTCGGGGCCAATAGGGGGCGAGCAGTAGGTGCGTGTTGGATCGCGCGTGTGGGTGTTTTAGTGTTTGGGAGAGCAGGTATTTTTGTGGAAAACGCTATGTGATTTTGCGCGTGCGGTGCAGGGGAGAGTATTGGTTTTGCTGTACGGTGTATTGGGAAAACAAGCTCAGTTTTTCGTCGTGGCAGGGCGGTTTTTAGGTGCGCGAGGGCTGCTTTTACAGCGCATTGAGTAGGCGCCAGGCTGCATTTGGGCGACATTGGCGCGCATTTGGGGGTGGAATTTGGGTGAAAATCGCCGTTTTTACGTGTTTCGCGCGTCGAATTGTTGGTGTTCATGGTCAGATTCCTTTCAGTTTTGAGTCATTTCGAGTTGTTTTCGGTGCGAATCGGTCGTTTTTGAGCGAAGTCCGTGGTCGGCGGCCCTGTTGCGCGCCGCGTTAGTGCTGGCAGTGGACAGCGGAACACGTTCTGCTGGGCCGGTGTGCGGAGTAAGCGAGCGGCCGACGACCTTATTACTAGCGTGCATCTCGGAGCTAGTGGTCTGGCTCGGGGGGAGGAACTCGGGGCCGCGGAGAGTGTCGGTGGCACCATTGCCGCCGGGGAGTCCGATGTCGGATGCTGTTGGGGGGCGGCTGTTGCTGTTCTGATCATCCGGGGTATGGGGCGGCGCGGGCAGTGATCCTTGAGGTCCCGTTTGGGTTTTCGGTGGCCTTGGCGCCTGCCAGGGGCGAGCGCGCATCTCTCCACCCTATATAAGGGCGCCGGTGTTCCGCTTTTTTTTTATAATGGGGTCGGTTGAGGGGTGAAAATCGTGGCTGGCGCTAGCGCCAGGTGCGAAAAAAAAGTTTGGAAAAATGTGCTGTGGAGCATGTTAGGGTAGGTGAAGTTGGGGTGTCTGAGGTGGCTTGGGGCGGTGTAGAGGGTGGTAGCGGTGCGAGGAGGCGGATTTGTGTAAGGGCTTGGGTTTTGGAGCGATTAGGAGGTAGTTTCGGCGGTGGTCAGATTCTGGGTGGGAGTTCAGGAGGATGGTAGGAGGCGGGAATTACCGAACAGCGGCGGAGAACGGGGGTTTGTTGAGGGCATCGATTCGGGGGGGCGGGATTCGGCGCGAAGTGTGGGCAGAGGAAGCGGGTAAGGCGCTTCCTGGGTCTTAGAGCGTGAATTCGTGGGAACCTGAGATTAGAGCAAGCTTTGTCCAAGTGTAGCGGCTGAATGTCTGTTTTCTCCGGTAGATTCCGGTGGTTTGACGCTACGCTTGGACTTACAGCGCTATAGGTTTAACTCATTCGGCACAAGCAATACGTTTCCTTACGCGGGTCACTCGCGTAGCTAGTGACGTATAGGGTAAAAGGACAAAAGAGCAAAGGGTTAATTCGAGTCCAGGGCCAAGCGAAACCCGAAGTGGCTGTGCCAAGCCCCCGGGCAGCTGTAGTAGCGATACGTCGCCCGGCAGTAGCTTGCACCGTCGCCCCAGCAGCCGCCCCGGAGAACACGATAGTCTCCAGCAGCCGGACCATCCGGATTCGGTTGCGTGGCTTCCGGATCACTGTAGTAGCTGGCACCATACCAATCGTTACACCATTCCCAGACGTTGCCGCTCATGTCGTACAGGCCGTGACCATTGGGTGCGAAGTAACCGACTGGGCTGGTGTACGGATAACCGTCGTCGTCAAAATCGGGGTGGTACGTGTAACTCGTGTAGGGACTGTCGTCGTAAGTATACGCACTACCATTTGCTCGGTAGTTCGCGTGGCTATGGTTAATCGTGTTACCCCATGGGAAACGCTGATTGCTCAGGCCGCCACGGGCAGCTTTTTCCCATTCCGCTTCAGTCGGTAGTCGGTAGCCTGTGCCAAAATCACATTCCCAGGTCGACAGATCATAACACAACGGCTTACCTTCCATCGCACTTCGCCAGTTTGCATAGGTCACTGAACCGTACCAAGTCACCTCGACCATGGGATGATCCGCTCGGCCAGCTTCTACAGTGAAAACACTCCCGCTCCACAAGATACAACTACTCGTATCAGCAGTATTTGTTGCACAATATGGATAGCTCGTACCGCTGTTGTACTTATAGACCACGCCGCCGGAGACGCTGATCAGGTTGCCCTGGCTCTCTGCCCAGTTCAGGGCATCGGCGTATTGCTGATTAGTGACTTCGCATGCATCCAAGTAGAAGGCGTCGATATACACCGTGTGAACGGGCAGTTCGCGGGCACCGCCCTCCGAAAATGTGTCACCCATCTGAAACGACCCGCCAGGAATGAGAACCATAGTCGGTGGAACCTCACATTCATCTGGAACACCGTTCGTATTCAGATCGGCACTGGTTCCTTCGGCAACGTCATGCTCGTCGGGAATACCATTACTGTTACAATCCACTATGGCCGCCAACGGCCCGGTGAACCCCTGTTGGAATAGAGCGTAATCATCCAGATCGGCATCGCAGTCGTGGTCCAGGTCACCAATTGGACGCCCCGCGGTATCGACTAACGTGTTCGGGGGAGTGCTGTTGCACACATCGACCATATCGACTACGCCGTCACCATCAACGTCACCAGCCCACGTCGGAGATGCAATTGCCGACAGAACTAACCCAATTGCCAACGACAACATCGCCGTCAATGTGCGATTATGCATTTGGGGCTCTCCTAAGTTAATTCACTAGTTGCAGTGGTTCTCCGGCCCTTCGCGAGAACGTTTAACATGATGGCGGATTGTGCCGTCAGGTGTCTATTGAGATTCACGTGGAGGGTTTGCGAGAGAAACTGGACAGGTCTACAGGCCGTCAGAGTCCTCTGAACGCCTTGTGATTCTGGCGTGTCGTATTACGCAATCCCCTTTGTCCCTCCGATTGTGACCCTTCAAGAGCAGCCTAAGCATTGTAACAACTCAGAGCTATTGCTGTTTCCTCCCTTTGTGGCTAACGCTTTGCGGCCTGCGCAAACCTCTTCCGCCGCAACAGCGTGGCACAGCCTGCAACGACGAGGAGTGTACCTGACAATGGTTCAGGGACAGCGTTTGTCTGGAGCCCATCCACGTGATTCCACCCATCACCTGTATCTCCATCAAGGATAACATACCATATGGGGACATCTGAAATGAAACCAGCAAACTGGCCTCTGTAGGCTCCGATAGATCCGATCAGGTTGTCTGCGAAGTCGTAGACATACGCCGTCATCGTATCGCTTTGCCCATCTCCATTCCAAAAACCCATAGCGGTAATTTCGCGGCCGTGGGAAGCAGATATGACTATATCATCCCACCGATTGATAGAATTGATTCCGTTCGGGAAATTTCCTAGCTGCATTTTCCCGTGCGGCGTCTGGGTTCCGGTGAAGGAGTAGGTGCATGGGAAACCGCCGCCAGCCAAGGGATCGAAGTTGATACCCAACGCGGGCAGAGAGTCTATTTGCGTGCCGGCTGAATAGGATTCGAAATCTTCCAGGTTGGTGACAGCGGCGGCCACCTGCCATTCCAACTCGGAAGCAGCGTTCCCCTCATAGATTGTGAAATCAGCAAGAGTTACACTGTGTGTAACAAAGAGCATCGAGAGCGCAACAAAAAACAACATCATCCTGTTGTGCAGTATGGATGGCATCTCATCTCCTAAGCCAGGTCGTCCAAGCATCGTCCGTCACCGCCTTTCAATGAATCTTCCCGTCATTTCCTTTGATTTCATTTACGTCTGCCCGCCCATTGATCGTCCCTGCCGATCTCCCGTGTCTTTGAACGCTTGATTTGTGCCCACGGGCAAGTGTCGACATCGCCGTATTTAGAGCAACTCGGGGACTACCGCGTTTTCTCCTGCTTTTGGGCTATCCTGTTGTGAGGCAGAGCTATCGCGGCCCGGAGAGGATAGTGAAATTCGTCGTCAAAAGCGCAGCTGGCGCAGGATGAAGACTGGGGAATTCGACGTGCGCAAGCCGAGGAGTTAGCGAAGTCGCTAACATCTACATCACGATCAATGTTCGATCATGCTTCTTGGATTCTCCTGAGTTAATTCACTGGCCGCAATGGTCCTCCGGCTCGTCGCAAGAACATATGACATGATAGCGGATTGTGCCATTACGTGTCCATTGAAATCCACGCTGAGGGGAACTCGGCACATGGGCCTTTGTCATCAAGATAGGCTGCGTGGACGGCTCGTAGGCACAGAAAGGGGGGCTGACGATTCGTTGGAGCGACTGAATGCATCTATGGGCTGTGAGAGTTAGGTGAGCGTTCCGTGATTCCAGTATGTTAGATTACGCAATCTCGGTTGTCCCTAGAGCAGGTTCTGTCCGACTGTAGCGGCTGAACGCTAGTTTTCTCCGGCAGATGTCGGGTGTTTGACGCTAGGCTTGGACGGGCAAGGCTTTGGGTATGCGGAAGGTGAACGGATAATTCGTCTCGTCAGTGTGTGGGCCAGCGAGTAGTTGGGCTCTTTGCTTTGTGGCCGGTAGGTGGGCTTGTGGTGGTCGGTGGTGTGTTAGCGGTTGGGGATGCACTCGTGGTTGTTTAGCCTTTTCATCTCGGCTCAATGTTCATAGACTGCGATTGATCTTAGCAGGTGTGCTGCTTTGGGTGATATGTTTGGCCAACGAGACTGCACATGACCGCAAGGATGAACCGCTCCGATCGGCGTCTGACGAACTCATCGCGAGGCGCGCACGGGTCTTTTCCGGATGGCTATCGAGCCGTTCTGATCGTTGTCGTAGTGGCTCTGATCGTCACGGCTGTGCACTGGCCAGGGACTCATGCCAAGGCGTGGTTCACGGACGACCCGCAGTATCTGTTGAACAATAGCTTGGTAAGGAACCCGGGGTGGGCCTCGGCCTCTCGGATAGTTGGTGAGGTGACCAAGCCATCGTCGGTGGAGGGGTATTACCAGCCGCTGACCATGCTTTCGCTGATGTTCGATTATGCCACAGCCGACCAGCCGCTTGATCCTGCCCGCTACCGGGCGACCAGTACTGTGCTGCACGGGCTTAACGCGGGGATGGTGGCGCTGCTTGCCTGGTTGCTGTTTCGCAGCAGCGCTGCGGCTGTTTTCGCCGGCCTGCTGTTTGGCCTGCATCCTATCACGGTTGAGGCGATTATCTGGGTGTCGGAGAGGAAGACACCTCTTGCATCGCTGTTCGGGCTTATCAGCATTGTCGCCTATGTGGCCTATGCGCAGAAGCCCCGTCGTTGGCTATACGGCGGTTGCATTCTGGCGTTTCTGCTGGCGTTGCTGGCCAAACCCATCGTTGTTCCACTGCCACTGCTTATGATTCTTCTTGACTATTGGCCAATGGGTCGTATTGGCAATCGGAAGGAGTTGGTGAGGTCAACGGTTTCGAAATGGCCGCTACTTGCCCTCTCCATTGTCTTTGCCGTTATCACGTATGTTTCGCAAGCCCGATCGTGCGCTACTGAGCTTCCCACGGCTTGGCACCCGTTGCGGGCACCGCTGGTTGCTTGCTACAACTTGTGCTTTCATGCCCGTAACTTTATCTGGCCAGTGGATCTGTTTCCGTTTCATCCGTACGTGAAGCCGTTTTCGCTGGCACAGCCGGCGTACCTTGTGGCGATACTGGTCGTTGTGGTTTTGGCAGTTAGCGGTTGGCTTGGCCGGTATCGCGTGCGCGGCTGGACGTTCGCGTTGCTCTTCTTCTTCGTTGGGGCTTTTCCCACGCTGGGGCTGATCGGGTTCAGTACTTCGGTTGTTCAGGAGAAGTATGCGTATTTGCCGTCAGTGGGATTGTGGCTTGCGGTGACTGCGGCGATTGCGGCGGTGATGAAGCGGGTTCGACCGGTTCCCGATCGGGCCATCGTCGTGGTCATTTGTGCGGCAGTGACGGCTGCGGCGTCTGTGGGTGTTTGGCGTCAGCAGGGATTTTGGCGCGACAACGACAGTCTGTACGGGCATGTGCTGGCGCAGGCGCCGAAGGCCGCAATACTCTATCTGAACTACGGGGTGGTCTGCTATGATCGGGGGGATTACGGAGAGGCCGCCCGGCTTGCCGGCGAAGCGGTGCGACTCCGGCCAGACAATCCGGATGGGCACAACAACCTGGGCAACGCTCTTTTGGCGTTGGGCAGGCGTGCGGAGGCTATCGAGGAGTTTGGTGCTGCTTTGGGCATAGCGCCGCTTTTTAGCGACGCGCACGTCAGTCTCGGGTATGCGCTGGCACAGCAAGGCCAGCTTGCCGAGGCCATCGACCACTACAACCAGGCGCTGGCGGTGCGGCCAAACAACGTGCGGGCGTTGAATAACCTGGGCAATGCTTTGCTGAATGGGGGGGAGGTTGATCGGGCGATAGCGACGTTTAATCGTGCTTTGTTGATTGATGGGCAGGCCGCGGAGACGCACAACAATCTGGCCAATGCGTTGGTGACGGCGGGGCGTTTGGAGGAGGCAGTCGGGCACTATCGGCAGGCTCTGGCTGTTGCGCCTAATCTTGGGGATGTCCATTACAACCTAGCGACGATTCTGCTTCGTCTTGGCGACAAGGCGGCAGCGCGGGACCACGTTCGCCGCGCGTTGGCGGCTTTCCAGCAAACAGGGGAGAGCGCCAAAGCGGAGATAGTGCGTCGTAAGCTGGATGAACTCAAGTGAGGGGGAGCGAAGTCTGTTTGACGGGGTGTTAGGGCAAGCGGTGTTCAAGTGGAGCGTGTGGATTGTGGTCGTGTCCGGTGGGGCGATATTGGAGGCTACGCTTGGACGCGAGGTGTTGTCGTGCGGGTCACCGGTCATGTCGAGACGGCGGGTACGAACTGGTGGGATTGGGATGGGATCATGTTACGAGGATTCTTGAAGTTTGTGACGGCACTTCTGGTAGCTGGTGGCGTGGTACTGACTGTTGGTTCGCTTGGCTACTGGATAGGCGGTGGCGAGGTTGGGCTTGTGGCTCTTCTTGGCGGGCCTGTTTTGGTCGTGGTGTCGCTGCGCTTGTTTGTGGCCGCGCTGGGGAAAAACAAGATTCCCGATTTTCTTTGTGAAATGTATCAGGGGCCATTTCTTAACGCGGATGGGTTGGCGATGGTCCCGAGCTTGGCAGATAATGACGGCTACTGCTGGGTGGAGGTTTACTACCAGAACCAATATGAGGGACGCTGCACGGCGATTGTTACTCTCAAGGCGGCTAGTGGTTCGTTTTTTGCCGGAGATCAGGGTGATCGGGTTGCGTTTGAGCTGGAGGTCTCGGCGGGCGAGTTTGGGCGTGCGTGTCTGCCGATAGCGATACCCTTGGAGTACCAGGGTACGGCGCAGGAGATGGAGGTTTTTGCAGATGTGGACTATCCAGAGGGTAGAGGGGCGCGGCTGTTGATTCGAGACGGGACGAGTGTCGAGTCGAGTGATACGGATTTCAAGGAATCGGAATACGTATTGATCAAGGCGATTACTTTGGGCAACCTTTCGCTCAAGCGGCCGGCGCGTTTGACGGCTGTTCTGCCGGAGCATGTGGCGAGCGAACCGCCGGAGGTTCGGGAGGTGACGGTCGATGTTTTTTGGCGTGTTGGGGATTCGCCAAACGTCGATGAGTTGATGGCATCGATTAGAACAGGCTCCAGGGCAAGCTCTATTCAGGTGTAGCGTCTGTCGCTGCGCTCGGGGATGTAGCGAGATAGTGATGGTGAAAGGGGATCAGACGCGAACGGTGATCCAGCGTCCCTGGCGGTAGCGGATGAGGAGGAGTAGCGTGCGGAAGGAGAGGTCGACACACACACCGATCCAGGCGCCGAAGAGGCCGAGACCCAGGACCATTCCGAGCACATAGCCGATGGGGATGCGGAGGAGTGCGAGGCAAATAGTGTTTATCACAAGTGGTGGAAGGGTATCGCCGGCGCCGCGGAGAGAGCCGATGAAGGCGATGGCCACTGCGAGGATGGGCTGGAATGCGCCGGCGAGGATGAGCACGGGGACGGCTAGGTCTATGGTTGTGGCGTCGGAGTGCATGAGGTTGCAGAGTGGTCGGGCGAAGAGGATGAAGACCAATCCTACGACGGAGGTGAGGAGGCCGCACTGGATAGCGCCTTCGTAGCCGCATTTCCTGGCACGATGAGGGAGTTTCGCACCTAGCGCCTGGCCTATCATGGTGGCGCAGGCGGCGGCCCAGGCGTTGGCGGGGAGGTAGGTGAAGGCTTCGAGTCTGACGACCACGATGTGGGCAGCGTAGGCGTGGTTGGGTTCGCCGGGATGGGTTTGGGTGAGTCGGGCGATGATCATGAGGAAGATGAAATGACCGGTCCACATTAGGGCGCCGTCGACTGCTGCTGGAATTCCAATACGGAGGATTCGGCGGGTCAGTGTCCACGCGGGGAGGAGGAGTTTGCGTTGGAGAATGATACCGGAGCGTCCGGAGAGGAGGATGGCAAGAATGATGGCTCCGCCTAGCAATCTGGCGCATAGGGTTCCGGTCACTATTCCGTTGACGCCCATTGAGGGAAAGGGTCCAAACCCGTGGACGAGGCAGCAGGAGAGGACGATGTTGATGATGTTAACAAGGACGAGCACCTTCATCGGCGTTCGCATATCCCCAACCCCGCGCAGGGCGGCTCCGGCGACTAGCGTGACAGCGGCCCCGAGGTGTCCAAAGGCGTCTACCTGGAGGTAGAAGACGGCGATGTCGTAGGTTCGGCCGGTCATGTTCTGCCAGCCGGCGAATAGGGGAGCGATGAGGAACAGTCCGGCGACGGCAAGGAATCCGAGGATGGAGGCGAGAAGTATGGATTGATTGGCCACCTTGTTTGCCTGAGAGCGATCGCCCTGGCCCCATGCTCTGGCGACGAGGGCAGTGGTTCCTGTTCCGACGAGGGCGAAGATCATGGTGACAAGCCAGCCTACGTAAGATGCGAGGCCGACGGCACTTGTTGCCTCGACGCCGACGTTGGCGAGGTTTCCGGCGAGGTATACGTCAACCAGGCCCACGAGGGTGTTGAGAAACTGTTCGGCGAGAACGGGGAGAACGAGAGCGATCATCACGGGGCGAACTGGGTCGGTGACGATGCGATTGGGTAAGGATGGATTGGCGTTGCACTGTTCGGTTGATGGTGGTGTCCGCGAGTCGTTCATGGCAGCAGCGGGAACAGTTTGCGAAGCATCGGCGGCGCAGGCCAGCCGAGAAACGTACTGCGTCTAGTAGCAGTGGGTCAATCCAAGAGAGGGTGCGTATGGCGCGTAATCTCCTTGGACTTGACGAGTTACAGCATTCGTCGAAAAGACGGATGCAATAACCGGGTTAATGATGATCATTCTACGGTGGTTTGCGGCGGCTTGTACACCCTGATGTTGTGCGGTTGACCGTGTGTATAAGGGATCCTAACATTGCTTCTCTTTGCAATCCCCGCTGTCGAGACACTAGGTACAACGCGTTTTTGAGATGTAGGAAGGTTTGGCTGATGAAGATCGGACTTCGCCGCGAGGACAAGACGAAATGGGAGGCTCGGATTCCGCTTGTTCCGGATCATATCAAGGACCTTGTGGCGCATCATGGGCTGAAGTTCACGGTGCAGCCTTCTGACCAGCGGGCGTTTTCGGAGGAGGAGTTCAAGGCTGTTGGGGCAGAGGTTTCGGAGGATCTGGGGGATTGTCCGATCATCATGGGGGTGAAGGAGATTCCTGCGGCGGCGTTTGAGCGAGGTAAGACGTATGTGTTTTTCTCCCACACGATCAAGGGGCAGTCGTACAACATGCCGATGTTGCGGCGGATGATGGAACTGGAGTGCAACCTCATAGACTATGAGCGGATCGCAGATGAGAGAGGGATGCGTCTGGTTGCATTCGGCGTGTACGCGGGCTTGGCGGGAATGATTGACACGATGTGGTCGTTGGGGCAGAGGTTGAAGGTGGAGGGGCGGGAGACACCGCTTGGCGAGTTGAAGCCGGCGCATCAGTACTCCAGTTTGCAGGCGGCGAAGGAGCACTTGGAGAGTGTTGCGGGGCAATGTCGGGCGAGGGGCGCGCTGAAGGGGTTGGGACCGATCGTGTGTGGCGTGACAGGATACGGGCGTGTGGGGCAGGGGGCGCAAGAGGTGTATCGGGTTACGGATCCGATCGAACTTAGCCCGGATGAGGTTTTGCGTTTGGATGCGGATAAGGGGGATGGGCAATTCCATCTAGTGGTGTTCAAAGAAGAGCACATGGTGAAGCCGGTTGATGCCTCTCAGAGCTTTGAATTGCAGGATTACTTTGCTAATCCGTCGAAGTACGAGGGGTGTTTTGAGCAGTATCTGCCTCATCTGACGGTGTTGGCGAACTGCATCTATTGGGAAAATAAGTATCCGCGTCTGGTTTCCAATGCGGCGATCAAGAGCCTTTATGGGGGTGGGCAGCAGCCGAGGCTGAGGGTGATTGGAGATATTTCATGTGACGTCGAGGGGTCGGTGGAGTGCACGGTCAAGCCTACCGATCCGGGCAATCCGGTATATGTTTACGAAGCGGATTCGGGACGGGCTGTTGATGGGTTTGAGGGTACGGGGCCGGTTATTATGGCTGTGGAGATATTGCCGACGGAGCTGCCGCGCGAATCATCCGCTGCCTTCAGCAGTGCTTTGTTGCGGTTGATGCCGGGGCTGGCCAACTCCAATCCGGGTGGCAGCCTTGAGGAGTGGGGGTTGCCTGACCCGTTGAAGCGGGCGGTGATACTGCACAAGGGGAAGCTGACGAGCGAGTACGAGTATATCGCACGACACCTCTGATTTGCATTGGCCCGCATGTCTCACCGCTCCTTTCGATCGGCGGGGGTGTTTTGCGTTTGACTTTGCAGGGGCTGCCGGTTTTTCGTCGACTTGCTCATTGGATGGATCTGTGAGTGAGTGGGCGATTCTTGTTCGCCAGACGAGGAACAGATCATTCAATTCAAGCTGCCTGCTTTGTGCAGAACAGTCCGCTATTTGTGGGGTCTTCGTTTCCATCGAAAAGGGCGGTGGGAAGAGCGGGTTGGAGGAGTAACGTGGCGCTTTGGTGAAGAGCGCCAAGGGCATAGATTGCGTGACAAACGGGCGCGTGTTGGGTAAGTTTGTTGGTGGCTAGAGCAGGCTCTATTCGGGTGTAGCGTTTGGGCCTTGGCATGGGGCGATGGGCTTTCGTTGCTAATCGCTACGGTTGGCCTATCAGTGCTCCAAGTGACAGACCACGCGCGAGAGGCGGACTGTTGGCGCTTGCGTTCAAGGGCGGTGGCGTGCCTTGGTGAGCTCTGGGGGGATCCGGATCGCCTGCGGGCAAGCGAGGATTGTTCAATGTTTCTGCACGTTCTGAGAGCTTTGTTGGTGTTGGTGGTGGTTGCTGTGGCTTGGAGTTTCGTTGCCGCGGACAGCGATCCGACCGGTGCCCTGGGCATTCTGCAGCTACACAAGCAGTTAGTTTTGATAGGTGTGATCGCGCTGGCTTTGGCGGTAATAGCTGTCGACATATTCATTCCCCAGAAGTCGCTTTTGGCAATCTCCGGTCTTTTCTTCGGCATCATAGTTGGGATGGTGATTTCGTTTGGTCTGTCACTGATTGTTGATTTGGTTGTGCAATCGGTTCGGCCTGATCTTCGCAAGCCGGTGCATGCCGATGTGTGGTCGGAGTTGCCGGTTAGTCAGACTGATCCTTCGACCGGGGATGCAGTGATTGTGATGGAGAAGGTCAAGGACAAGGAGTTCATCGGGTATCGAGACCATCCGTTCATCAGTACGATGAAGATCATCATCGGCGTGATCTGCTGTTACCTGTCGGTCAGCTTCATATTCCAGACGAAGGATGATGTGCGTTTTGTGATTCCGTATGTGGAATTCGTCAAGCAGACCAAGGGAAATAGACCGATGTTGCTTGACACTTCGGTGATCATTGATGGGCGCATTGCGGATATTTGTGACACGCGGATCATAGAATCGGAGTTGATAGTTCCTCGTTTTGTGTTGCAGGAGTTGCAGTTGGTGGCCGATTCGTCAGACAAGCTAAAGCGCAACAGGGGCAGGCGTGGCTTGGACATTCTCAATTCGATGCAGCTTAATGAGAAGATAGATGTTCGCATTATGGATGTTCGCATGGAGCAGGGTGACAACAAGCGTCCTGTTGATGAGTTGCTGGTGGAGTTGGGGGCGAAGATCGGCGGTCGGGTGGTGACCAACGATTATAACCTCAACAAGATTGCGCAGCTTCGTGGAGTGTCGGTGATCAACATCAATGATCTTGCCAACGCTCTCAAGCCGGTGTTTTTGCCGGGCGAAAGGATGCAGGTGAAGATTATCCGTCCTGGAGATGAGGCAGGTCAGGGGGTCGGTTATTTGGAGGACGGGACGATGGTGGTGGCTGAGGGGGGAAGGCCGCACGTTGGCAAGACGATTACGATCTCGGTCACAAGTTCATTGCAGACTTCGGCGGGTCGCATGATATTCGGTCGTCATGAGGGCGACGCTTCGGTGGAGCGCCCGGCGTGATCGGCGTTTGGCGAGTAGGTTGTGCAAGGAGTTAGAGAAAGATGGCCAAGGTAGCGGTGGTAGTGCCGGCGGCGGGGAAGGGGGAGCGTTTTGGGGCAGGTGAGAGCAAGACGTTGGCTAAGCTTGATGGTCGTCCGGTGTTCATAAGGACGCTGGAGATGTTCATTAATCGTGAGGATGTGATCCAGACGATTTTGGTGGTGCCGCCGAGCGAGATGGAGGAGATGAAGAGCAAGTACGGCCCGAACCTTGGTTTCATGGGGGTGAAGCTGGTCGAGGGTGGTGATGAGAGGTGGCAGTCGGTGGGCAAAGGGTTGGTGGAAGTATCTGCTGAGGCTGAGTTGATTGCGGTGCATGATGCGGTGCGTCCGTGCGTGACAGAGAAGATGATTGACGAGGTGTTTGGCGAAGCGGCGAAGAGCGGAGCGGCGATCCTTGCGTCACCGATATTCGGCACGATCAAGCGAGTCGCGGAGTCGGGCGTGATTGACGAGACGGTATCGAGGGAATCACTGTACGAAGCGCAGACGCCGCAAGTGTTCAAGGCTTCGCTTCTCAAAGAGGTATATTCCAAGCTGGCTGAGGACGGCGCGCAAGTCACTGATGATGCGCAGCTTGTGGAATCAGTCGGTCAGCCGGTGACGGTTGTGAAATCCGACGGGACGAACATTAAAATCACAACTAAGGCTGACATGACATTGGCAGGAGCGATCATGAAAGCGCGGCCGGCAAAGTCGGTAGCCAAGCTGGGCGCGTTTGAGGAGGCGCAGTGGTAACGGTGTTGGAGGGCGTTTCTTCCGGATTTTTCGGCAGAATTGGTGGGCAGTTCATATCTGTTGTGTCACAAGTGATTAGGGGCTACCCCTTCTTGACTCGTTGTGTGCCGGTTGTTCTAATCAAGGTTCGAAAGGACTGAAACCACCACACGTACAGGCAGGGAGAATCCCTGTCATCTCGCCAAGGAGAGGCCTAATGTTACGGCATACTTTAGTTGTGTTTTTCGCGTTGGCGGCTATCGCTGTCACGGGCTGCAATACGGAGCAGATGTGGATCAACACCAATCAGCCACAGGCCCCGGTTACAAGCAGGATTGCTCCTGAGGGCATAACGGTTCCGGATATTCAGATTGTTGATGTTCGCGAAGTGGACATAGTTGAGAACGTACTGACGTACAGGGCCCAATACGCCAAAACGCTGGCTTTGCTTAGGGATTATTATGAGGAGAAGGGCTATCACACCAAGCGGAAGTGGGCGGAAGCGGAACTGCACGATTTGCAGCGCGTTAAGCCGTTCAAATACATTCTGTCCGCGGAAGTGCCGGTTAGTTCGCTGAGGCCGACTGAGTCAATAGCTCAGGCTGACGAGATGTACGAGAAGGGATTGAAGCTGATGCGTGATGGCGGGCACGGCGTTCCGGCGTTGTATCGGCAGGATCTGATGCGAGAGGCGTTGGCCGTGTTTGTTGAGATGATTACCAAGTACCCGGCGAGCGACAAGATCGACGATGCGGCGTTCTGCTGTGGCGAGATTCTCAAGGAGTACTTCAAGGACCAGGAGCAGATGGCTGTTCGCTGGTATGAGCGGGCAAAGCAGTGGAATCCCAATACGCCGCATCCGGCGTTGTTCAATTCAGCGGTTGTTTACGATTTCCGTCTTCACGATAGAGCCACGGCATTGGAGTTTTACCATCGCGTTCTTGCGGAGGAGTCGGTCAACAAGCTGAACAGTGCGTTTGCAACGCGGAGGATTCATGAGTTGACCAAGGGAATGTCTGACTTTGATACGTCGGCGGTTTCAGATACGCGTTTGCCGGAGGCGGCAGGGGATGAGGTTGGTCCTGAGCAGATGGTTCCGGTAGTGGATCTGGGGGCGCCTGACGCGACGGAGTAGATGTGAACAATGCCGCCAGTTGGTGGGTAAAGGTTTTTGCTTTGTGATGGCAGCGGCGAGCCGCTTCCGATGGCGGAGGTGGCTCGCTCTCGTGTCAGTACGTTAGGGCAAGTCAGGTAGCGTGGAGGTTGAGAAATGGACTCGTTCCTGCGAGCGGCTGTTGATGAAGCGAAGATTGGCCTTGAGGAGGGCGGGATACCGATTGGATCGGTTCTGGTTCTTGATGGGCAGATTATAGGACGGGGCCACAACCGTCGCGTACAGCGGCAGAGCGCCATTCTGCATGCGGAAATGGACTGCTTTGAGAACGCCGGCCGTTTGAAGGCTTCGGATTACCGCCGATGCACTCTCTATTCGACTCTATCTCCGTGTGACATGTGTAGTGGGACTGCCTTGCTGTACGGAGTCCCGAGGATTGTCGTGGGAGAGAATAGGACGTTTCAGGGGCCGGAGGAGTATCTTCGCATGAGAGGGGTGGAGGTGGTGGTTGTTGACAGCGATGAGTGCGTTCAACTCATGAAACAGTTCATCGACGCTAATCCAGCATTGTGGAGCGAGGATATTGGCGTCTAGCGCAAGCTCTATTCAAGTGTCGCGGCTGGCCGCCTGTTCTCTCCGGCAGGTTTCGGGGGTTTGACGCTATGCTCGGACTTATAACGCTATAGTCTGTGTGCATTGGGCCAACTCTGGTGATAACCTGGGGAGACGTTCGGAGGATAGGTTGCTCTGTGTGTGGGAGGAGTGAGAGGTTGGATTTGCCGGTGGTGGGCCCATTGACCGCGGGCAAGCTGCCGTTATCATACATCGTTCTGTCCCATGTGAGGCTTAGCAGGTCGTTTTCAGCTGTCGGGCTGACTGGGGCGCTTTGTTGTCGGGTATTGTTGTGGAAACTACCGCGCTTTGGGTGCGGCACTGGAGTACTAGTAAGGACCTCTTCGAATTATGGGCAACTACACTGGACCGAAAGTTCGACTGAGCCGCCGTTTGGGCGCACCCATTTGCGAAACTGCAAAGCATCTTAACCCGCGTCGCGCGAGCCGTCCGGGCATGCACGGCTATCGCCGTGGAAGGCCGAGCCTGTACGGTCGGCAGCTTGCTGAGAAGCAGAAGATTGCGTGCTACTACAACGTGCGAGATGGGCAGCTGCGCAAGTATATGTCGAATGCTTCCTCTGCGCGTCGCGATACCGTTACAGTGATCCAGGAGCAGCTCGAGAGCCGTTTGGACAACGTGGTGCGCCGACTGGGTTGGGCACGCACGATATGGCAGGCTCGTCAGGCTGTTGCTCATGGGCACTTTCTCATTAACGGTCGCAAGGTCGATCGCCCGTCATTCCAGGTGAGAGTCGGCGATGTGATTACGGTGAAAGATCGAAGCAAGAACTTCGTGAACTCCTGTGCAGAGACATGCGAGGGTCCGTTGGCGCCGGAATGGCTGTCTGTTGAAGAGAACAAACTTGAGGCCCGCGTTGTTCGCATGCCGGCTCCTGAAGATGTCAGGTTGCCGTTCGAGGTCGAATTCGGCCTGATCATTGAGTATTACGGCCGATAGGTTTTTCTATTATCCAACGAAGATGTGATTTCAAAGGCGATGCTGTTAGGGTGTCGCCTTCTTCTTGCGCCGGGTACGGAGTGTCGCCGACGAAGAGATAATTCCCTGCCGGCGATTCAGCATTGCAAGTCCAAGTGTAGCGTCGAACACAGAGAATCTGCCGGAGTAGACCGGGCTGGGTGGCAGGCTTGCCTGTTTCTGATAGTAGAACCTATCCCAAAACCTCTTTAAGCAATAATAAGGTACATCCGAAGTGTAGAAATCCCTGAAAGAGCAATGTAGATTTCTCCCATCGTATACATAGTCGACGATAGTGTTGAATCCAGGCTATCGTTCGTTCAACAGTCCATCGTCTTTTGTATCTTCGCAAAGGTCGGCCATCCTGAGTTTTATTTTCTGGTTCTTCCGCAGAATTTGTGGAAGTGAATTGAATGCCTCGGCCTCCGGCTCGGGAGCTGGTAGGGGTAGCCCCTTCCGCACCGTCCCCTTCGACGTCGGCCAAGTGCGGGTGCAACCGACGCCGAAAGTGACGGAGCTACAGGGGCTTGGGAACGCTTAACATATCTGGGAAGAAGGATTAGCCTGACAAAGATCGATTGGGGTTATGGATATACAATAGAACATCGTTCGGGACTCCGATAAGTTGTTGTTTGCGAAGACACCAACACGAAGACCCAAACGATGCAAGTAAAGACTCTCTTAAATCGCGTTCATAAAGTCAAGGGTTTTGTTTACGAAACGGTTCGATTTTCCGAATCTTCAGACTCAACAATCGAAGTGGAAGTTCGACCCCGACTCGGATCACGACCTTACTGCTCCGGATGTGGAAAGCGAGGAAGTACCCATGATCGACTGCCACAACGATCATTCGACTTTGTTCCATTGTGGGCACTCAGCGTGGTCCTACTGTATGCACCTCGCCGAGTTCGGTGTAAAGAGTGCGGAGTCAAAGTTGAGTTGCTACCTTGGGCTAGTGGAAAGAAGCAAATTACCAACGCCCATATGATGTTCCTGGCCAACTGGGCTCGTCGGCTTAGTTGGAAAGAAGTGGCAGACGTCTTCAATACCAGTTGGAGCACTGTGTTTCGTTCAGTGAGCTGGGTGGTCGAATATGGCTTGAAACACAGGGATTTGAGCGGTGTAACGGCCATCGGCGTAGATGAAGTGCAGTTCCAGAGAGGGCATAAGTATCTGACCGTGGTTTATCAGATCGACGCATCATGCCGGCGTTTGCTGTGGATAGGTCAGGATCGATCCTCAAAGACACTGTTACGTTTTTTCAGAACGATAGGGAAAGAGCGAACTGCCCGAATCAGGTACATCTGCAGCGACATGTGGAAGCCGTACTTGAAAGTGGTTCGCAAGAAGGCATCACATGCTCTTCATATTCTCGATAGATTTCACATCGTGGCCAAGCTCAACAAGGCCGTGGACGAAGTTCGTGCAGCGGAAGTTAAGGAGTTGGCCGCCAAGGGGTACGAACCGGTACTCAAGTACAGTCGCTGGTGCCTGCTGAAACGGGTGGCCAATCTTACGGCCAGGCAAAAAGCTCGGCTTGAAGATCTGATGTGTTACAGCCTCAAGACGATGAAAGCGTATATGCTCAAAGAGAGCTTTCAGATGTTATGGGAATATCAATCTCTCCATTGGGCAGGCGTGTTTCTGGAAAGTTGGATTCAACGAGCAATGCGAAGCAGGTTGACTCCGATTGTGAAAGTGGCTAAGGCCATACGCAAGCATCGAAAACTCATACTCAACTGGTTTACCGCTCGAAAGGAGTACTCCAGCGGAATCGTGGAGGGAATGAACAACCGAGTCAAACTGACCATCAGAAAAGCATACGGTTTCAAAAGCCTTCAAGCGGCAGAAATAGCTTTATATCATGGGTTAGCGAAACTTCCCGAACCAAAAACACTTCACGAATTCTGGTGACGAGGCTTTTTTCTGCTTTGCGGTTCCTACGATGCGGAGCAATCATTTCGATACCCTGGGCTTCAAGTTCAGCGTCAAGTCGATCACTATCATAAGCTTTATCACCTATGATCCGCTCCGGTTTCTCATTCGTAAGCATGAAGTCGAAAAGCGGTTGAACGAGTTGGTTTTCATGAGGCGTAGCCGACATAGTATCAATTGCTATTGGAAGCCCCTTAGCATCTACTAAAACCATTATTTTTACGCCTTTTCCGGCCTTTGTCTTGCCTATTCCGTCACCACCTCCGCGGGCTTTGCTGAATGTTCCATCGATATAACATTCATACACTCGATAGCCGTCATGCTCTTCAACTAATTCACCAGCATTACGCATAATGTTCTCGAATACGCCGTTTTCAACCCAGAACTTGAACCATCGATGAACAGCGCTCTTGGAGCCGAACCGCTTTGGAAGATCTTTCCATTTTGCCCCATTGTCGAGAATCCAAAAAACTCCCTGAATGGCCTTTCGCTTATCCATCGGGGGCCGACCTCCCTTGGGGCTCGGAGTGTGATGAGGAATCTGCTCAGTCAACCAATCTAATTGTTCTTCGGTAAGTTTTAGCATACATAATTATAGTACTCTTATGCGGTTAAACCAGGTAATGGGATAGGTTCTAGCACGACAACGCGGGTTACGTTTCGGGTGGAATACAGCGTTTGCAGTTTTTAACTGTAATTCCCAATGCATGTAATTCACGCAATCTTCTTCGTTGATGTGATTGACGGGCTTTGGCGTTTCGCTGCTGGGTAATGCTGATGTGTTCAGCAACCTTAGTAAACAGTGTTCGTCGAGCTTTGCGAGTCATTCGTCTCGCTTGAACGGACGCCTCTGTCGCTCGCCGAAGTTGGCGGAGTGTCAGGCTTTTTTCCCCCGTTCGTCTCAGCGTTTTGTTCCAGCTTTAGTTTAGTTCTTGCAAGGAAGAGATGGCTGATCACCGTGAGTATGAAATGCCGCTGGATTGCCTGAAATCGCCTTACCTCGAATTGATCTAACCCGAGCAAACTCTTTTCGTCCTGGAAGCATCGCTCGATGTGCCAACGCGAGAACGCTACGTGCAAAAGTCGTGTCAACGGCGTTGTCGCCGAGGCGTTGGAAACGAAGTACTTGATTTCACCAGTTACCGGGTGCTCAGCATAGACCAACCATGCCGGTGCAGATGGTAACGTGAAGCTGCGACCTGCATCTTCCGGACAGACGTTCAATCGAAATCGCGCCGCTTTGGCTCGCCAGATGATCGGTCCTTTGTGACCGTTCTTGATGTGGTAGTCTTGCCAATCCTGATCGCGTATGGCATAGGAATACGTACACAACCGATCTACGCGATGGGGCTTGCTCGACTGAGCTGCCAACCGGGGATAACGCTTGGGACGACCGTTTGCGCGAGCGTGATGGTTCTTCTGTAATACCTTGGGTTCGACGAGCCAGCCGGTAAACGACTTCGGCACCTCAGCCACGTAGGTCTGACCCATCTTGTGTAATGTTTCCAGGAATCTGGCATTGCGGCCGTAACCTTCATCGAAAGTCAGCCACTTAAAGCGAATGCCGTTGCCCTGGCATCGCTCGAGCATATCCAAGGCAATCTTCCACTTCGGTTGGTGGGTAAGATCGTCGGGAACATGAGCTTCGCGACAGCGCTTACGGTCGTCGGCCCATGATTCCGGAAGGAATATGCGATGATCGAGCGTGCAACGGAACCGGCCACGCAGGTCGGCATATCCAAGGCCCACGGACACCACGCAATTGTCGATCTTTCCGGTAGCACCACAGTATTGACGGCGTACACCTGCGGTCTTGTCTCCGCGTTTCGGGAAACTTGTCTCGTCGATCAAGCCAATCGCATCATCGCAATGGTGCGATTCGGCAACCAGCTCCTGTAATCGATCAAGGGCACGTTCGTGATTCCAGGTGTGCGTAGCGAGAAAATCCTGCAATGTCCTGGCCGGTACCCCAAGGGCATCGGCCATCGGCTCCACGCTTTTCCGCTCAATGCCCGAAAGTTGGCTACGCACGTACCGCCGCAAATGCTCACGACCTTCGCTACGGGCGAAGCAATCACGAAACAGACCCAGGAACCGATCCAACTCCCCCGCCAATCGACCAATGATACGAACATCCATGTTCATGCCCTCCAGCTTTACCAGCGCTGGAGCACTTATCGGATAAACAGTATCACTTCCTTGAGCCTAACCCGCGTTGTCGTGCTAGGTACTCGGCGAACCAGTGTTGTATGGGTGCCGATTTCCCGGCACGGCTTGTATCTACTGGCATGCATGCTTCAAGAGCGATTTTCATTGAATTCGTGCTGTCTTTTCGATGGAGACTTGCTTGGACATTCATCGAATTCGCTTTTGGGTTTCTGTTAAGATTGGGCTTTGATGTACAACAAGCATGCAGCATAACAGGGGCATAGTGGGCGAATCGCATAAGGGGATGCTTTTCTGCGAGTTCTCAAATACGGCACAAGATGTTGTAGACGCGGTATTGGTGAAACACATAAGTACTTGTGCGGCAACGATGTCGGAGCGGTTTCAGACCGTATTCTTGCTTGCCGAGGTCGGAAACAGGTACAATGGTGTTGACGTCGTTCGGCAGTGTGAACGAGCGATGGTTCTGGGGAGAGCGTTGGTTCATGTAGATGTTCGATCATATCGCTGGAGGGGCTTGGTGATGCGTATCCTAACGATAAGACTATTGCTTGCGGGGCTATGTGCTCTTGTTTTCTCCAAGACATGTACAGCCGAAATAGTGGCGGATACCTTGAGCTATCGCGACAGTTCGTTCTTCATGAGCAATGTAACAGCTGTTGTCGGCACACGCTTTACGACTGCAGCGGATGGCTCGTTGTCATTGACGCAGGTTGTGATTCCGATGCAGCGTGGAAGCGGGGAGCCGATGTCAGTAGGTCTTCGGATAGCCGGCGATGAAGGTACGTTGTATCAGTCCGAGGCGCAGGACGTAACGAACGAAGCGTGGACCGACGTCCTGTTCGAGTCATCGCCACTGACGTTGGATGCGAATACTGCTTACTGGGCGTGCGTCGTTTGGATTGGCGGTGGCACCGGTTATGTTGGCCGTTCGACAGGCGGACATGTATTGGATGACCCGTGGCTTCAACCCGACGATGACGTTTCTTTCCAGTGGGAATTCGGGAGTTCAGACACTAGCTACCCGGGCGAGATCGTGACGCTTCAAATGACCGCTGTGCCGGAACCGTCGATGCTAAGCGTGTTAGTGTTGGCGGTCTTTGTTAGTAGACGTGTCGGCCATCGGCAGGCGTAGGCTATCAAGGAAGCCACAATCAGACTTCCAGGATGTTGCAGAAGGTTGGGCGGGCTAGAGCAAGCTCTATTCAAACGTAGCGTTTGACGCCCGGTTTTCTCCGGTAGATTGTGGGTACTTGGGCTACGTTTGGACTTGTAGTGTTATAAGGGGGGAGGCCCAGAGGCGAGCTTCTGTTTGTCACGTCGTATTCAGAGAAAACCAATACATACAATGGGCGTTTTGTTGGTGACTCAGGAGGATGTGGTTGAGCCTGGCTGCTTTCTGTCGTCGGCGATAGTTCGGATGGCCAGATTGGCCATTGCCAATCCGAAGATGCCGGTCATGGTTGGCAGGCTTCCGAGCAACCTGCGAGGGCGTCCACGGACGTGGGCTGCATGCACTATTCCGTCTATTTCCACTACGTTTTCACCGGCAACGTAGGACACGGGTTCAAGAGAGTAGACGCAGACGGGATCGGCCTGTACTCCGCGTTGGCGAAGGCGTTTGCGGATGCGTCTGGCGAGAGGGCAATGGCGGGTCGCGCTGAGACGGTCGATGCGTATAGCCGTTGGGTCTGTGCGTAGGGCTGCGCCCATGGAAGAGATAAGAGGCAGGCGGCGGCGATGAGCTTCGGCGATGAGTTCGACTTTTGGGGTGAATGAGTCAATGGCGTCTACGATGAGATCGGGGTTGTAGTCGAGAATCGTGCTGAAGGTGTCGGTATGAGCGAAGGCATTGACGGCTTCAACGTGGCAATTGGGGTTGATGTCAGCGACGCGGGCAGCTGCCACGGATGTTTTGGGTTGCCCTACCGTGCTGTGAAGGGCGTAGAGTTGGCGATTGATGTTGCTTTGCTCAACAATGTCAAAGTCTACCAAGCGTAGATTCCCAATGGCGGCGCGTGCCAGCCCCTCGACGGCGTAGCTGCCGACGGCGCCGAGACCGATAACCGCGACCTTAGCCCTACTCAGCCGCCCGATTGCCTCGGGGCCCATGAACTGTGCCAATCTAGAGAATGTTTCTGTCATGACTCACCTGAACAGAATGACTGACGGCGGGAATGATGTTTACCATATAGAGCCGTAGAAGTCGCGGGCATTGGCGTAGATTCTCTCTGTGAGGGCCCTCTGATCCGACTTGTGTCTGTTCGCCTGTAGGTTGGCTAACTCGTTGACAATGAGCGGCAGGTCGGCTGGTTCGCTTATTCTCTTTCGGCTATCGTCGAGAAGTCCCTGTCCAAGGAGTTTGGTCGGGCCCGACATATCGGGTGCGTCTGTTTCGCTGAGTAGTCGGTCGGCAGGGACGAAGGCGACGGATCGCCGTTGCTTTGACCTGTCGGGGTTGAGGATGGTGCCAGGAAAGGAGAAGAAGGCTCCCATTGATATCAGTTCGCTGAGAAGATGGTCGGGGCCGCCAAAAGCATGCAGGTGGAATCCGCGTGGAACGGGTGGTTCGTTCCTCAGAATCTCCATAAGTGAATCCCAGGCTCGCAGGCAGTGGATGGCAACCGGTCGGTTGAGTTTGCGAGCGAGAGCCATTTGGGCGAGGAAAACCTCCTGCTGGTCGTCGTTGCTTCGAGGTTCGATCCAGTGGTCCAATCCGATTTCCCCAACGGCAGACGGAATCTTCCGCAGGTAGTGTTCAAGCAGTGTCAACCATTCCTCTGTTCGTGACGTGGCGTGCCAGGGATGCAAACCGAAGCATGGTATTACATCATGATGATCGTGAGCGAGTTTCAGCACATCGGGCCAATCGTTCTCGTTTGTACCGTTGCAGACGAATCTGGTAACGCCCGCCTTGCGACCGCGATCGAGGAGTGCGTTCAGTTGTTTGCCAATACGGGCGTCCTGCAAGTGGATGTGGCAGTCAACGTATTGTGGTCTCATCGGCGCGTCCGTGTCAATGTGTTCATGGTTGTGGCAAATCAACGAAGCGTTTGCAGACGATGGCGCGATCGATGGTAGTGTGCGCAAGGATGTCAGCGATTCGGGCGCCGGTGCCTCCGTTGCCGTAAGGGTTTTTGATATCCAGTAGAGATTCTCTGAATTCAGGTGATAGTGCTTTGGCAATGGCGGAGGCGATGGCCGAACTACTTTTGGCGCAGTCGATGACATTAGCGGCGCGCACTCGTCCGGCTTGGCGATTGCCGATATTTACGGCAGGGATCTTGAAGCTTGGGGCTTCGATGATTCCGCTTGAGCTATTGCCAATCAGAGCAGAGGAGTGCCGGAGCGCCTGCAGGTAGTCGGTGCGCGACATGCTAGTTACGGCGCGGGCGTCATCTTGTCTATTGCAGAAGCCGTCGATCTTTTCGTGAATGGCGGTGTTTCCGGTGTCGGCATTGGGCCGGATGAAGGTGATGTTTGCTTGTAGTTTTTCCAGAGCGTCGAGTAATTCACGGCAATCGCTACGGACGTTTTCAAAGGCTAGGGTCTCCGGGTGGTAGACGACGAGGAGGTTGACTTCGCCGGGTTTAAAGCCGGATTTGGCAATCAATTCATCGTCAGTGATTGGCTGGAGGGCTGCGAAGTCGTCGATAGCTGGTGCGCCGACGACATGTATGTTCTCCTTTGGTTCACCCAACTGGTGTATGCGAGCTGCGTAGGGCTCGGTGGCTGCGAAGTGGATGTGAGCCATCTTAGTAATGGCATGCCTGAAGCAGTCGTCGATGGCTCCTGAAGTCACTTCTCCCCCGTGGATGTGAGCCGTGGGGATAGCGAAGGGGACTGCCGCGAGAGCGGCGGGGAGCATGTCGAAGCGATCTCCTAGTAGGGTGAGAATGTCCGGTTGCCATTTGTTGAAGAGTTGAGCGAACAGCTTGGTGCCTTCTCCAATGGAAAAACCTATGCTGTCGGGCCCATCGCCTGGAGCGAGAGAATCGAGGCAATGTGCCACATGAAATCCATCTCTGGTTATGTCATTCACTGTCCGGCCGAAGCGTGGCGAGAGATGCATTCCGGTGGCGATAATGTGCAATTTGAGTTTTGGGTGGGCTTGGATGGCGGCGGCAATCGTCCTTTGCACGCCCCATTCACTCCTTGCGGTTGTTACGAGTCCTATTGATTTCACCGGGGTGTTCCCATCAGTCAATGTCGTTCCAAGTGATCTGCTCATCCGCCTTCAGTTCACGCGTAGTCTTTTTGCCAAGGAGCTGATGCATATGTGTCGGTGCGATTCCGGTTCCTGGTCGTTTGCAGGCCAAGCACTCGTCGGAAAGTATTGTGCTTTCGGGGAGATCACGCGCGGCGACAACGCTTCTTCTCGCTGCCTGCCTCACGTCTTCTTCCGCCGGCGTGGGACCCTTTGTTGCGCTTCCCAGAGCAGCTTCGACGTTGCGGATAGCGTGGATCATGCGCGCCAGTTCGGAGGGTTCGAGTGAGGCAGCGTGGTCTGGGCCTGGCAACGTACGGTCGAGCGTGAAATGTTTCTCTATTATGCAGGCGCCCAGAGCAACGGCAGCGCAGGCGGCTTCTATGCCCAGGGTGTGGTCGCTGAAACCAATAGGTCTGTTGAATCGATGCTGCAAAGATTGCATGGCCTTTAGGTTTACTTCATACGGTGCTGCGGGATAGCTGCTTACGCAATGTAACAGGGCCAACTCCCTGCAGCCAGCGTCGGTCAATACGCTAACGGCGTCAGCAACTTCCTGCATGGTGGAACCGCCGGTGGAGAGGATGAGGGGACACAGGGTGGATCCGGCGTGCCTTAACAGTGGATGGTTGGTTACTTCTGCGCTGCCGAGCTTGATGGCCGGTACGTTGAGTTCCACTAGTAGATCGACATCTTCGGACGAGAAAGCTGAAGAGAGAAACGTTATTCCCCGCTTCAGGCAATAATCAGAAAGCATCTCGTGGTCTGCTGGGGATAACTCAAGTCGCTTGAGCATGTCCAGTTGAGTTTCCTCGTCAGGCAAACCTTCTTTCTGGTAGTCGGCCTTGGCAGCGTGACGAGTTGCCAGCCGTTCTGCGGAGAAAGTTTGAAACTTGATGGCGTCAGCTCTTGCATCGACGGCGGCGTCGATCATGTGGATGGCACGCGCGACGCTCCCGTTGTGGTTGACACCAGCCTCTGCGATGATCAGGCATTTGTCATTTGTCCAGGGGACGTTCTCGCGCCAGAGGGTTTGGGCGTGGTTGAGATCGTTGAGGGTGTCAACGTCGACGCTGCGCTCAGCAGGCATGAGCGATCCGATGCTGAGTTTAGGGACACAGAGTGAGTCGTGTTCCGCCAGCCAGTTCGGCGAGCAGACGTAGACTGCACCGTTGAGTTCAACTTTGAGCTCGTCGGTGACGTCATCGGCGTTGACGATTACACCTTCTTCGAGGCCATACAAGAAAGGGCAGTCTTCTCCTGAAGTGGGTCTTACCGACACAACAGATCGTTGCGGCGATTTGCGAAAAGTTGTGATTGCTCGCACGATGTCAGCGCCGGTAGACAGCGGTGAAGTTGGGGGGACGAGTACGATTTCGGAGAAGTGTTCTCCAGAGTCGCTGTAGTGTTCTAGAGTGTGTCGCATTGCTTCAACGCTTGTCGTTTCATCAGCAGCCAGGCTTTTGGGGCGGATGAAGGGGATTTCGGCACCCCACTCTCTTGCAGTTTCAGCTATTTCGTGAGAGTCGGTACTCACGGTGATACGCGAAGGGGTGCCTAGTATTCGAGAAGCATGCAGACATTTGCGAACGGAGCGGCCCACGAGTGGAACAGCTCCGACTTCGAGCAGGTTCTTGCCGGGAAGTCTCTTGCTGCCTCCTCTAGCGAGGATGATGTACAATGTTCTTGGCGCTTCGGTCATCTGAAGCTTCCTCGGGCTATGGGTGTGTTGTATTGTTCGAGGTGCATTCTAGCGAGCGCGATGGAGCGTGGGAAGCCTTTGCCGCGTGTTCCGTGGCATATAGGAGGCTAGCTAAGCAGCCAAGATTGAACGCTCGGACCTGTTGGAAAGGTTCTTTGGGAATAGGTGATTGAAATGAGATTCAGGTTTGCCAGTTTGTGTTTGTCCTTGGTGACTGCGTTTTCGGCGAAGGTGGGAGTCGCCGATTCGGCTGATGAGTTTGGGAAGATCCGACAGGAGTATGTGCGACAGTTGAAGCCGCTGCAAAAGGAGGCCAAGCTGGCGGCATGGGCGGCCAGTTTGAGTGGCAGTGAGGCAGACTTCAAGCGTAAGCAGGAAGCCGAGTTGGCGTTGGCGAAACTGCACGGTGACAGAGTTGTCTTTGAGCGGCTCAAGGCGATTCGTTCAGGGGCGAAGCTTGAGGATTCGCTGCAGGCGAGGGAGCTGGAGATAATGTATCGCTCGTTTTTGGCAAGGCAGGGGGATTCGAGTTTGCACAAGCGGATTGTGGAGTTGGAGAACGAGGTAGAGCGAACGTTCAATACTCATCGGGGTGTGATTGGGAAGAGGTCGTTGTCGGAGAACGAAATACGCGCTATTCTTCGCTACGAATCGTCAACGTCATCGGTGAAGGATGCGTGGATGGCGTACGTGTCGGTAGGAGAGAAGGTGGAGAGCCAATTACGGCAGCTGGTAGGTCTTCGGAATCAGATTGCGGCACAATCTGGTTTTGCCAACTACTATGATATGATGCTATTCTGCGATGAGCTGAACACTGACGAGTTGTTCGAGCTTTTCGATCAGCTCAACGCCCTTACGGAAGATGAATACAGGCGGATTAAGAGTGAGGTTGACCGGCAGATGGCAGCTCGTTTTGGCGTGGAGATTGACGGGCTGCGTCCATGGCACTACGGGGATATCTTCTTTCAAAACGCGCCGAATGCACGGACGGTGGATCTTGATAGTATTTTTGTCAATGTAGATCTGATCAAGCTGAGCGAGGAGTACTATGAGAGCATGGGACTTCCGTGCGACAAGATTCTCGCTCGAAGTGATCTTCACGAGCGTCCGGGCAAGAGTCCTCACGCGTTCTGTACCGATATTGACCGAGAAGGTGACGTTCGGGTTTTGTGCAATATGCGGTCCGACCTATATTGGGCGGATACGCTTTTTCATGAGTTGGGTCATGCCGTATACGATCAATACATAGATGAAGGGCTTCCATACCTTCTACGGAAAGCGGCTCACAGCACGACTACAGAAGGCGTAGCTCTCATGATGGGAGCGATGGTTAAGAATGAGGATTGGCTGAGAGACGGTTTGAGGCTTTCGAGGGAGCAGGCTGCTGCAACTGCGCGAGCGGCGCACGAGGCTCTGCGTGTGGAGAAGGTGGTGTTCAGTCGATGGGCTCAGGTCATGGTTCGCTTCGAGCAGCAGATGTACAGCGCACCCGAGCAAGACTTGAGCAAGCTGTGGTGGGAGTTGAAGAGACGTTATCAGTGTTTAACACCTCCTGATGATACGAGTATTCCAGGATATGCGGCCAAGGTTCATATTCTACTTTGGCCTGTCTACTATCACGGCTACATGCTGGGGGATCTGTTTGCGGCTCAGTTGCATGCGTGTTTGGTGCGCGATGTGGTCAGGGGAGTTGATGTCAGCCAGGAGTCGTTTTACGGTCGGCGGGATGTTGGTGATTTTCTCAAGAAGCGTCTGTTTTCGCCCGGAGCCAGTTGGCCGTGGCGAGAGTTGACTGAGAAGGTGACTGGTGAACCACTATCCGCACGTTACTTCGCGGAGCAGTTTCTGAAGGAGGCAGAGAATCGTCAGGAGAGGCAATCGGGAGGCTGATTACAATCACTGGCCGAGTTTGTAATGGGGTTATCGTTCAGGGGGCCGGCGATTATGAAAGTTGGTCATAGTTGGAATGTCGCGGAAATCGGCTCTGTGTTAGTATTTATGAGGTCAATCGTGCAAGTATCGGTCAGAGGTCGAAGCTGACGACAGAGAAGAAGGAGCAGGGCATGAGCACAATCTTCTTGCAGACAGACTTGGATATATTGGCCATGGTTTCGATGGTTCCTGCCTATATCGTCTGTCTGGTAGTGGGGGGGGGGCTTCTAGTGGTTTCCACGGTTTTCGGTGGTGACCACGACGGGCTTGAGTTTGACGGCAGTGTTGATGGGGGCTTTGATCTGGACGTTGATGTAGACAGCGAGTTGAGTGGTGAAGGTTTGAGTGAGAGTACATCTGTAGAAAGTCATTCGGAAAGTGGGCCATTGGCGATTTCTAATTGGTTCTCGTTTAGCTTTCTTATCTACTTTGCGGCGATGTTCGGCTGTGCGGGCACGCTGCTAACTTACTTGTCGAGCGTGGAGCCGGGCGGGGTGTTGGTCGTATCGGTGGCGATGGGACTTATTGCGGGGCAGGGAGTGCATCAAGCATTGCGTTATCTGCGTGCCAGCAGTGGAAACAGCGCAATCAGACGCGAGGACTGCGTTAATGTGCAGGGGCGAGTGACAGTGGCCATTAGTCCTCCATCGCGCGGAGAGGTTGTTGCCAGCGTACGGGGTACGCAGCGGTATCTGCCGGCTGTCTGTAGTCGCAGGGACGACTCCTTTTCAGTCGGGGAACAGGTTGTGGTGGTTGGTTTTTCGAACGGGACGGCCGTCGTTGTGTCTCGCGAAGAGTATGAGTTTACTAACGAGAGTTAGCATGGATAAGAGGAGAATGTCATGAACTTGATTGCCGCAGGTATGCAGGGCGATGCTGGTGTATGGATTCTGCTGGGCATGGGTGCGTTTTTCGTTTTCATAGCCTTTGCCGTCTTCATTGCGAAGATCATGGTTGTGGGCAATCCCAGTGAGTTGCTGGTTGTCAGTGGCAAGAGAACTCGTGAAGGTCGCGGCTACAGGACTCTGATAGGTGGGAGGACTCTGGTTATTCCGATTCTGGAGAAGGTCGCTCGTTTGAGTTTGCGCAACATGCAGGTGGCCCTCGAGGTTAAGGCTCAGGCTGGTGGTGGTACGATGATACCTATTTTCGTTACAGGTGTGGCGAATGTGAAGGTGTCGTCGGACCCGGACTTGCTGGGCAACGCAATCGAGCGGTTCTTGGACCAGCCGCAGGTAGAGATGGAGCGAGTGGCCCGGGAGACGCTCGAAGGTGGTCTGCGAGCGGTAATCGGCAAGATGACGCCTCAGGAGATCGTTGAGGACCGGGACAAGTTCGTGGCCACAGTGATGAACGAGGTCAATGATGATTTTGGCAAGCTGGGCCTTATCATTGACAGTGTTAATATTCAGAATGTGCATGATGAGGAGCAGTATCTGGAGTCTATCGCCCGTAAGGCATCGGCTGAGGTTCGGGCAGCGGCACGGCAGTATGAGGCGCAGCGCAAGGCCGAGGCGGATATCAAGGAGGCTGAGGCCGATTCGCAGGCGAGGCAGGCACGTGCTGAGAGAGAGGCGGAGGCCAAGACTGCCGAAGCGAATTCAAGGCGAACGGCCGAGCAAGCAAGGATCTCAGCGGATAAGTCAATTGCCGAGGCGGACAATGATCTGCGGATTCGCAAGGCGGAGTTGGCAAGGGAAGCCTCTTTGAAAGAGGCGGAGCGTAACCGTGCTGCAGCTGAGGCTGAGGAGGAGCGTTTGAATGCCACTGATGTTACTCAAGCCAATGCGGCAAGAGATGTGGCGAAGGCGCGGGCGGAGGGAGCTGCGGCGTTGATCGCGGAGCGTGGTCGTGCGCGCGCTTTAGCTGTTGAGCAAATAGGCACTGCCATTCAGTCTCATCCTGATGCTCTCAAGGTGATGTTGGTGGAGATGATGCCGACTGTTGTCCGGGAGATGACTAAGACGATCGCGGACGTCAAGCTTGGCGACGTGACGGTGATAGATGGTCCTGAGGGTAGCGCGATTACAGGGGCGGCAATGGGCAAGGCACGCATGTTGTCTGAGTCTTTGGCGACCATTGAGAGTATTCTTGGCGTGGACTTGCGGAGTCTTTCGCAGAGTGTGGCCGGGAGTATTGTGAACAAGGATGGGAGGAGTGATCAGAAGGGGAAGTAGGAAGGTATTTGATAGGTTTTCGTTAGAGTCAGGTGGCTGGCTGCCGATTTAAGCTGTATGATGCGGGCACGGGCGGATTGCTTCGTTCGTGCCTGCATTGTTTATTTGTGTATTGAGGTTTTTACAGACGCGTTTCTATGAGCAAGCCTTGGCTGGAGACTCTTAACGAGCAGCAGCGGTCGGCGGCAACGCATGTCGGTGGTCCGCTGTTGGTGATCGCCGGTGCCGGAACAGGCAAAACCACTACTCTTGCTGCCCGGGTGGCGTACTTGATCGACCAGGGAGTATCTCCAGATCGCGTGTTGCTGCTGACCTTCACACGTCGGGCTGCGGCAGAAATGGTCAAGCGAGCTGCTGATTTGACGGGTGCTCGGCATACAGGGCGAGTTTGGGCGGGGACTTTTCACGCTGTTGCCAATCGGTTGCTGCGCGTTTACGGGGAAGCGCTGGGAATCGGACAGCAGTTTACAATACTCGATCAATCTGACGCCGCGGACCTAATGAACATGATCAGGGCAGATCTGGGAGTTGCTAAGGGGCAGCGTCGCTTTCCGCGGAAGGAGACGTTGCTGGCCATTTACTCTCGCTCCGTGGCTGCGCAAGAGAGGCTGGGCGATGTTCTTGATAAGCGTTTTCCCTGGTGTGCTAAGGAGGCTGAGGGGATAAGGCGAATATTCGAAGTGTACACCGGGAGGAAGCGGGACCTGAATCTGCTCGATTATGATGACCTACTACTTTACTGGAAGGTTTTGACGGATTCGAATGAATTGGGAAGGAGCGTTGCCGACAGATTCGAGCATATTCTGGTTGACGAGTATCAGGATACGAACACGATGCAGGCGGACATCCTGCGGAATCTTCGCAGAGACAACGGGAGCATTACGGTTGTAGGTGATGATGCGCAGGCCATCTACTCTTTTCGAGCTGCGACAGTGCGGAACATCATTGGTTTTCCCGATGACTTCTCGGGTACGACGATAATCAGGCTGGAGCAGAATTACCGGTCGGTTCAGGCGATTCTGGACGCTTCCAACGCGGTAATGGGCAACGCTTCGCAGAGGTTTGCCAAGGAGCTATGGAGTGTTCGCAAGGCTGGTGAGAAGCCGTATCTCATTCACTGTCGAGACGAACCTGACCAGTGCGCTTGTGTATGTAAATCTATTCTGGAGCATTTGGAGCAGGGTATTCCCTTGATGAAGCAAGCGGTTCTGTTTCGAGCGGGGCATCATAGTGACCAACTCGAAGTCGAACTAGCACGGCGGAATATACCGTTTCGCAAGTACGGCGGCTTGAAGTTCGTGGAGTCCGCACATATTAAGGACATGTTAGCCTTCCTGCGTGTGTTGGAGAATCCTGCAGACCAGTTGAGTTGGTTTAGGATTTTACTGATGTTCGAGGGCGTTGGGCCGCAGACTGCCAGGCGGGTCGTGGAGGCCATAAAGTCTGTGTTTGTGGCTACGGCTGTCGATTGCCGGCAAACCTTGTTTGCGGCGTTGTCGAGCAAACCGCCGAACATGCCAGCTGCGGCTCGCGACGCGTTCGTTAAGTTGACTCAAGCTCTTTCGGAATGTGCGGTGGCATCGGAGCGGGATTCTGGGCAAACGAAGCGGGGGGCGTTGGCCGCTCAAGTCGAACGAATTCGTCAATTCTACGAACCGTTTTTTGAGTTGCGGTATGAGAACGCGAGCGTACGGATTCGTGATCTTGAGCAGATGGAGCAGATTGCTGCCAGCTACAGTTCACGGGAGCGGTTCCTCAGTGACCTAACGTTGGATCCTCCTGCGTCCACCGCTGATTTCGCTCAGCCGCCACATTTGGATGAGGATTACCTGATTTTGAGCACGATTCACTCGGCCAAGGGTTGTGAATGGGATGTTGTTCACATCCTTCATGTTGCCGACGGCATGATTCCCTCTGACATGGCAGTGGCGGATCAGGAGGGTATCGATGAGGAGCGTCGTTTGCTATACGTTGCAATGACTCGGGCGAAGGATCGGCTCTATCTCTATTTTCCGCTGCGCTATTACCATACCAAGCATGCGCGAGGCGATGGACATACATATGCTCAGCTTAGCCGCTATCTAACCAAGCCAGTGCAGAGTTTCTTTGAGCATCGAAGCAGTGGGAAGGATGATTTTGGGGAGGGGGAGGCGGTTATCGGCTGCGTCGACAGGGTCGATGATCTTCTGAGGGGTCTGTGGCGGTCCTGAAAAGCTCTGCAGGAGCTTCAAATCATGACGGGTGTCTGCTAAACTGGTTTGAGTGTACTCAGTGGCGGCATGTGGATTGCGGCGGGTGGTGTCTGTCAGCATGTCGGCTGTTCCTATTCACGCCAAGAACAAGGGAAGAAGCATGAACATCTGTACTGCCAACCTCAGGGTTATCTCAATCATGTCTGGTCGCATGCGGATGCTGGCGATTATCGTGGCGACCTTGTTTTTTGCTGTTGGGGCGGAGGCGGTTGCTCCATGGCCTGTGAACGATTCGGGGTACACGGACGCGGGAGAGACGATTTACGTTGATGATGAGATCACCTTCATCACCGTCACCATGAATCCGGCGGATTTGGCTGATTGTTTAGCCAATCCTCATAGTGATGTCTACCGGCTTTGCTCCGTGCACGTTGTTAATTCTCGGATTGACGAGACTGTCAACGATGTAGGCATTCGTCCGCGGGGGAACACGTCTCGCGATGCGGTCAAGAAGTCATGGAAGCTCAAGTTCAATGAATTCGTCCCGGGTAGAGAATTCCATGGTGTTGAGAAATTCAATATCAATGGTGAGCACAATGACGTATCCGTGATCAGGTCCAAGCTTGCCTGGGATCTGTTTAACCGTATGGGGGTTCCATCTCCACGTGCTGCACACGTTCATTTCAAGATTAATGACGGCAGTGACGTTGAAGGCGTGTACATCAACATAGAGCAGATCGACGACGAGTTTGTGGACGCGTGGTTCGGCAGCGATATAGGGAACTTGTACAAGTGCCTCTACTTGGGCGATCGGGCGGACTTGAAATACGTGGCCCCCGGACTTCCGGAGACCTACCAGAATCTTGGCAGCGGAGAGACTTATCAGGAGGAAAACAATGAGGATAATCCTGACTTCACTGATTTAGCCAACTTCATTGACTTCATCAACAATAGCGATGATGCAACGTTTGCGGCTGGGATTATTGATCGCTTCAGTGTAGACAGTTTTCTCCGTTCGATGGCCATCGACGTTGCTATCGGTAATTGGGATAACTACTGGTATGGTTCGAACAACTACTTCCTGTACCATAACCCTGAGAGTGATCGCTTTGAGTACATTCCGTATGATTTAGATAATACGTACGGCGTTGATTTCTTTGGAGTTGATTGGGCTGCTCGTCCATTCGATGCGTGGGGTAACGGTGGTTATGGTAGCTCCGGAGGACAGTTGCCGCCACTCATTCGGCGTGTTTTGGAGGTGCCTGAGTACAATGACCAGTACCGTCGATATCTCCGGCAGCTTGTCGGCTTGATCGAAGGGGGCGGTGCCGGGGATCCGGTCTGGTCAAACCACGCGGATACGGTTGGTGATATTTGCCCGTCAACGCCAGATGAGTGTTACGATATCACTGCCGTGGATATTGGAAATGACGCAACGAATCTGTACATCAAGATTCATGTCAACGGTCCGGTGGCACAGGGAGGGGAGTCGGATGGCGTGAAATACGTTGTGCTACTCAACACCAAGCCGGGTGGGGCGACGTCGAATCCTTGGGGCCGGCTTATCGCGGCCACGGAGTATCACGATTACTTCCTGGGGTCCTGGGTCAATGGCGGCGGGAATACTCAAGTATGGTCCTACAACGGCGGGTGGAACTATGACAAGGTCGTTGGAATAGACCTATCTCAGGCACTAGTCGGCATTGTGAGCTATACGATTCCGCTGAGTGATCTCGGGCTGGGAGCCGGAGATTCCTTTCTCTTTGACGTGGCAGCTACTCCGGAGGGAGATAATCCGGGATTCGATCATCTAAGTAATCCGTCAGTGGCGACTCCGAATTGGGTGACACCATCCGTGCCGGGCCCCTACATTGGTTACACGGTGCAAACGATTACGGTCGACCCTCCGCAGGTGGTGGATGGCCCCTTCACGTTGCCTGAATGTGAAGACAAGATCGATTCCATCAAGACTATTATAGATCCTTACGTCTTCGAGGGGTCCTTTGCCGGTGGGGCGATGGACTGGGGATTTACTAAGAGTGATTTTTCGGCTTCGTACACTCTGCCGACTTCTTATGCGACGAGCAATCCGTGGAATTGGGGGCTCAAGCCGTACATCGTGGCTCGGACCGCTTCTCTCAGAAACACAGTGGATGACACTTCGGATCTGCCGCCTCTCTATGTAAACGAGATACTCGCGTTCAACTGTACGGGGCCGACTGACGAGGCCGGCGACTACGACGATTGGGTGGAAATCTATAACGCTGGGACGACGGGCTTCGATGTGGGTGGAATGTACCTTACAGATGATCCTGCCAGTCCGACGAAATGGCAGTTCCCCACGCCGACGATGGTTCCGGCAGGAAGTTTTCTAGTTGTGTGGTGTGACGATCAGCCGGAGGATGGACCGTTGCATGCGACGTTCAAGCTTTCGTCGGGCGGGGAGGGCGTTGGTATTTACCATACTGACGCAGAACGGAATGTCCTTGTCGACTACCTGGCTTACCCAGGTTTGGTGGGAGATGTTTCGTTTGGGCGATATCCGGATGGTGCTGATGATGTTGAACCCATGACTAATACGACTCCAGGCGCAGCCAACGACAACTCCGGTGGTCCTCCGCCTGAGCCAGAACCAGTTCCTGCTGTTTTTATCAACGAATGGATGGCCGACAACGACAACGCATTGGAGGATCCGGACGAACCAGGTAGTTATGAGGACTGGATCGAGCTTTACAATGACGAGGAGTTTGCGGTCGACCTCGGGGGGATGTTCATTACAGACAATCTTGACGACAAGACGAAGTATACCATTCCGGCAGGAGTCACCATTGCTCCAAAGGGCTTTCTGATCATTTGGGCTGACGATGACGACGAGCAGGGGCCGACTCATACCACCTTCAAGCTCGGTGCCGCCGGGGAGGAGATTGGCCTTTTCGATAGTCGCGAAAACTGTCTTGCGGAGATTGATGCGATAGTCTTTGGTGCTCAGACAACGGACGTCAGCGAAGGGCGGTATTCGGACGGCAGATCGTGTATCAAGGTTCTCTCAAACAGCTCCCCGGGCCAATCGAATATGGTTTTGCCGGGAGACTTTGAGGACGATCAGGATGTGGACTCAGATGATTATGTGGCGTTCGCTACGTGTCTGGCGGGGCCTGGTTTGCCGGCAACGGCAGAGTGCGGTGAATGTGTTGATGCTGACTTCGACGATGACGGTGATGTTGACTTGATCGACTTCGCTGTTCTGCAAGCGAATTTCAGTGGTTGATGACGGCTTCCTCACGGCACTACTGCTATCGTCTGTGTGGAGATGGTGGCAGTGTGCCGTAGTCCTGTTGTTGATGTTAAGTGGGCTTCTGTGAACGTTGACGGAGTAATGTACAACCACATTTCGACCCGCTCGAACGGAGACATGGTTAATCGGGCGACCAAGCATCTGCGCAAGGATGACGTTCTTCGCCCGATCATAGATCGTGTCGGAGTTTGTACGCTCGCTCCTCGCAAACGGTACTTCGTCGCACTCTGTGAAGCCGTGATAGCACAACAGTTGGCGATCAAAGCGGCTCAGACGATCTTCAGTCGGTTTTGTTGTCTTTTCCCGTCGAACAGGCCGACACCCAGGGCGCTTCTCGCCATCGAGGAAGGCACGCTGCGATCAGTCGGTCTTTCCTCACAGAAGCTCTCCTATTTGCGAGACTTGGCCGGTAAGTTTGCGGATGGTGCTATACCCTATCGAAGGTTTTCGTTGATGGCGGATGGCGAAGTTATCGAGACCCTCACCGCTGTGAGGGGAGTCGGTGAATGGACGGCGCAGATGTTCCTGATCTTCGTTTTGCACCGTCCGGATGTTTGGCCGAAAGAGGATCTTGGCATAAAAAGGGCCATTCAGCTTCACTTCGGGGTTCCAGAGAAACCTGATGCGGCTACGATGGATGGTATTGCCGAGCCATGGCGTCCCTTCCGTAGCATCGCTTCGTGGTATCTTTGGCAGAGCTTGGCTCAGTTGTGATTGCCTGATCGTTTGAATCGCTGCAGCTTGATACAGAGGGCAACCCATCCTTGTCCACGGTTTCAATAGGCCTTGAAACCCGAAAGCAGGGATGGGCTGCTGAGATGCTCAATAATCTTCAGCGAGTTCTAGCTTGCAGGCACAGGCGTAGCTTCAAGGGCGTAGATTTCGACTCGTCTGTTCTTTGCTCTATTCTCGTCTGATGTGTTGGCAACAACGGGGCGGTTCTCGCCGCACCCACACGCTACCAGCTTGCTCGGAGAAATTCCTCTGCCAGCAAGCCACCGAACGACAGAGAGAGCACGCTCGGTACTGAGCTGATAGTTGTCTTTCCACGAACTATGAGTGATTGGCACGTTGTCCGTGTGTCCGTATACGAGAATATCCTTGTCGCTGTAATTCGCTCGTATCGTTTGCACAATCCTCTCCAGCGTTTGCTGCGAGCTGCTTCGCAGATCAGCTTTTCCGCCATCGAAGAGCATTGAACCTTCAAGAGCAATCATGGCTCCTCCTGGAACAGGCGTCCACCCCGCCGGAGCTTCCTCCTGCGGTTTCGCTAGCTCGGCACGCATTCTGTCTAACTCAGCGGCCGCGTCTGTCAGATCCCCCTGGCATGTGTCGTTGGCCTGCCTGAGAGCAAGGATTTGTTCTCTCGCGTTTTGAAGGTCGCCCAAAAGCTGCTGGTTTGTTTCTTCCAGCATGGCAATGTGTTTCTTCTGGTCATCGCAACCGGTATTTCCCATTAATATCAGCAGCGAAACGGTGAGCGATGGGATCAATGAGCATTTCATACTTGACGTCCTCCATGTATTGCACGGCCACAACCGTGCCGGATTCCTTTCCTACGACCGCGATAGCTTTCCGGCGAGGCTGATCTATGGTCGCGTTCCTATTGCTGAGTTTCCTCTTGAGTGCCGAGCTTCTCTTCGTGCTCAGCAATTTTCTTGGCGAATTGTTCCTGCTGTCTTTGCTGTTCAAGTTCTTTCTCGTGTTTGCGTAATTCCTGCAGATCGCCAAATACTCGCGACGCAACCACCGCAATCCGCCATGCGATTAGTGTGCCCGAGGCAGTGGACGCCATCAAGGACAATACATTGATGTCTTTGAATTCTTTGAAGAACCAAACAGTGGCGTGGTGGTCTCGATTCATCCAAAGCGTGAGCAGAACTACCGCGGCCAAGCCTGCCATGAGCACAAGCCTAAGGTAGACTTTCGTGCGCTGAAATGCAAGATACATCTTCAGTCCTTACACTTTCTGGTTTGTGAGTTTCCCGAAAATCACAGGGGATCATCTGGGCAGAAGACTTCCTTCCGTTCCGAATAAGTAGAGTACCTTCTGCACCATATCTGACTCAATGATCGGATCATAGAACAGCACAACGATTAGGAATGCAATCGACAACCAGGGTACGAGAGGGATCGCACGGGAACGCTTAAATGGAAGAGAGACGATTATGCCTACAAGGGCGAGCACGGAGCAAAGCACGAATCCTAGAAGGGCAACTGGCCAACCTGCTACGCAACCTGTTGCAGCCATCACGTGAATATCGCCTGTTCCCAACGCTTCCTTGCCGATTACCAGAGTGCCTACTAAACGCACTAGCCACCCGATCCCACCTCCGATGACAAAGCCGGTGGCTGCCGTACCCAAGCCGCGCATGGGATCCCAGTATCCCGTTGGTGACCAACTGCAGATGTTCGCGGAACACTCTGCCCACTCGGGGGCGTGCATCGTATTGTAGTATATTACGGTGCCAACGACGATGGCGGGCAGCAGGCAGCACAACTCGAACAAGGCCATCCGCCTTGCCTGTGGCCTCTCCGATTCTATGGCGTCAATGATCTCAGTGTCCGATGTTCGCCGGGGAATGCCACCGGCTACGATAAGCAGAAACAGCAAAACCAACGCCGGTGCCCAGCGCCACGCGTACGATACCTGCGGCCCTTCATCCGTTTCGTCCATCCAAGCAGCCACTACAACCAGAATGAGGATTAGTGCCGTCACAACAGCAGCAGCCGTTTTCAATCCGATTGGCTCGTTGCCGTTTCCCTGGTCTTCCTGCAGACGATCAAGTTCGTGTTCTTCGCCGAGTCCCGTCTCGGTGTGGGTTGCTTCAATCGCCACACCCTGAGCCTCTTCAGCTACAACTCCGCTGCTGAGAATTTCGTCATTCTTCGGACTTGGGTCGCACTGGGATTGCTCGCCCTCACGATTGGAGGGGTTTTCTTCTTCCATACATGCGACTTCTTCGTTCCTTACGAAGAGGCTGCACACGAGAGCTGTCAGCAGGGCGACTGCCATACATGCTATAGAGGCGACTGCCAATCCGTCGCTCGGACGATGCCAATCGTCCGTACGATACGGAGTCCATAAACTGTGGAATGCCAAACCTGCAACGGTTGCCACGGAAGTAAAACGTACATCCACCCAGTAGTGTTCGATGTCAATTGCCGCCATTGCCAGCAATGATGCGAAGAGAGTGATGTGGGCTAGTAGTACAGGCCAATCCTCGCTGAGCTGCCAAGTGATGCTGGGGATCTTGTTTCCCAACCCTGCATGCGTTCCAGACACGAAGAAGGCGTCGAATATGAGCAGCACGATCAGTGCTCCCAGCATCTCCACCATCGGATATCGAGGCGAGATTCGGCATCCACAGTCGCGACATCTTCCGAGCAGGCGGACGTAACTGATCAGCGGTAAGTTGTCGTACCAGCGGATTTTGGCTGAACATGCTGGGCAGAAGGACCACAGAGGCTCGCTCAGGGAGAGTTCACGCGGTACTCGATAGATTACGACATTGAGGAAGCTCCCAATGCACAACCCCAGCGCTGAAAAGAAGAGAAGCCACCAGGTGATCTCAATGAAGGTCATCAGCTTGACAGAGTGTTCTTCCATACGGTGTCAGTAGGCGGGCAAGTACGAATCTATACTTCGACTAGTCGTTGTCGTTCAAGCAGTGCCGGAGTTCTCTCCCGCTTCTTGGCGTTCTTTCATGAGGTTATCGTCTGAGTAGTTGAACGGGTGTCGGCCTAGCCGCTCCCGAAGCCGATTGTGTTGCTCTCTCATTACGCTCGTGAGCATTCCTGCTGCCTCGGTGTTGCTCAGCCCCTCAAATGCATTTGGCAGCATGGGCTCCTCATACTCCACATTCACCCTCGCAGGTCGCGGAAGTCGAGCGTGCCTGGGCCAGAGCTCAAACGCGCCTTCGATCAGAACGGGCACGATGACCGCATTTGACTTTCTTGCCAGCCCGATTACACCAGCCTGCATAGGGCGAATGCGTCCGGTTGACGTTCGCGTTCCCTCGGGGAAGAGCACCAAGTGCCGGCCTTCCTTGAGCAGACGCAGGCACTGTTTGAACGACCCCACATCGGAGCCTCCTCGTCGCACCGGATAGGCATTTACGTTCCTGATCAGCGGGCCAAGGATTTTGGAGTCGAAAAGCGTATCTCTGGCGAGGAAACTGAGAACCGGACTTACACCAGCCCCGACCAGGGGTGGATCGAAGAAGCTTTGGTGGTTGGCTGCGAGTATCACAGGCCCCTCGAGAGGCACATTCTTGGCATGCTCGAATCGAACTCCTGTGAAGACTTTCGCCAGCATGTAGCACGACAGTTTGCCGAATGTGTAGAGGAAATTGCTATTCAACGGTTTAACCAGTCCTCTGATGTCCAAATGCCCAGACAGTATCGTGGAGACCCTGGCAGGATACTGGCTGCTCAATGATCATGCTACAAGACTTACGAAATTACGCCCTTGCCTCCCTTTGACCTCTTAACTTCAGTCTTGCTTCGAACTACAGTGGGCTGATCAATTGCCTGAGTGAAAGCTCGTTCAGGTCGCGACTGATGATGACTGAAAGGGGATGGACCATGGGATTGAGGACACATGCGGTGACGCTAAGTGCAGGATTTGCGATAACCTTGGCGGCTTTGGCTGAGGCCGCGATCATAGTCGATCACAACTGCACCAATCTCGACAGGGTGCCCGACGGGTGGATTGATCTCGCCAAAGCCGAGCTTTTTCTGTCCTACGGGCACACTTCTCATGGCAGCCAGATTGTAACGGGAGTCAATTTGGTAAACGCAGGCACGAATGGCACCAGTTATACAATGCCCTCGTGCAATAACTACGCTTGTCAGAGTTGCTACTACGATGCCTGTGATGACTTCTATTACTATCGATACGGCACAGGCAATGATCCTGCTCCATCCGGCACGCTTTCCTTCTGGGATCGCAGAATGGCAGGCGCCAACGATTTGGGAAGTCCAGACAGGTATGCTTGGGCGACAGCCACGCGAACCATGTTGGATAACCCCAGCTACGTCACTCGGAACGTTGTGATGTGGTCATGGTGTGGACAAGCCGATACGACTGAAGAGCAGATGCAGATATACCTTGACCTGATGAACGGACTCCATGCTGACTATCCAACTGTTATCTTCGTTTACATGACGGGACACCTCAACGGTACAGGTGTCGAGGGCCGGCTGAACCAACGCAACAATCAGATAAGGTCCCATGCGCTTGCCACAGACGGCGTTCTCTTCGATTTCGCTGATATTGAAAGCTACGACCCTGACGGTAATGGCTATCTCCATCTCAACGCCACTGACACGTGCAACTACTCCGGCGGCAACTGGGCTGTTGAGTGGTGCAACGCGAATCCCGGAAGCGAACTCTGTCTGTCCTGCTCCGACTGCGCTCACTCACACTGCCTGAACTGCAACCTGAAGGGCCGGGCGTTCTGGTGGATGATGGCTCGATTGGCTGGGTGGGCTGGCCAACCTGACGGTGATGCCAACTGCGACAGTATCGTCGATCTTTCTGACTTCGCTGTTTTCACTGATTGCTTTGCAGGTCCGGGTGAGCAGTCCCAGCCTCTCACTGCCGATCTCAAAACCTGCTTGACGACCTTCGATTTCGACGATGACGGCGATGTCGATCTGAGTGACTTCAAATCGTTTGCCAACACGATTGCTGATTAAGCGAGCTCGTCGTGGCAGTAGTGGGCTACGCAGGGGTTACTTCAGGCCACTCGCACGCAGCTACCGCCGCCAGATGCCCATGGTCCGTCATGTCGAAGTGCAGTGGAGTTAACACGACGAATCCCTCTTGCAGAGCGCCCAAGTCGTACTGTGGAGACCCAAAATCGCTGAACCAGCCGCTGAGCGAGTACTGCACACCACCCTTGGCGCATTCTTGCCGTTCGTATCGATCATCGGCTTTCAGGACAGCCTGCGGCGCCACCTTGATCCCCACCGGCCAACCGTCCTTCAGTGTTGGAAGATTGATGTTCAATAGCGGGCATACGGGCTCGCCGCTCTTTACGGATTCAGCGTACTTCGCGATTAGCCGTACCGCTATCTTGGCTGCCCGGCCAAAATCCATCTCCTCTCCCCATTCCATTGAGACTGCAACCGACGGTATCTGCAATATGGCCCCCTCCGCTGCTGCCGCTACAGTTCCGGAGTAAAGGACATTGACGGATGCATTGGCGCCGTCATTCATCCCAGAGACCACAAGGTTGGGGCGCTCGTCGAGCAGTTCTGCGACAGCCAGCTTCACGCAATCGGCAGGGCGGCCTGTTACAGACCAGCCATGGAACTCGTTGTGTGCGTGCACTTGATGCACCGTCAGCGGATCTCGAATGGTGATTCCGTGCCCTGTTGCGGATTGTACAGTGCTCGGAGCGACTACATGGACTTGCCCCAGACTGGTAAGCTCTCGATACATCGCAGCAAGCCCGGGGGCGAGGATTCCATCATCGTTGGTGAGGAGTATTCGCATCCCAGGATTGTAGAAGTGGGTCCAGGGGTGTCAACGAGAGGCCGTAGGCCATATTATGGTTGATGCTATGAGCAGAGATACGGCTACTCTCACCAGAGAACAGGTTCGTCTAGTTGATGGGCTTGCAGTTAGCAGGCTGAAAATACCCTCCATCGTCCTCATGGAAAACGCGGGCAAGAATGCGGCCGACTGGATCTTCATGGAGTATGGCAGCGCAGTTGTCACCGTATTCTGTGGACCGGGCAACAATGGCGGCGACGGCTTTGTTATTGCCAGGCATCTCCACAATGCCGGGTGCGATGTGCACACTGTTCTTATCGGCGATCCGGCCAAGCTAACTCCCGATGCCCGAACCAACCACGACATACTCCTAGCAATGGGCCAGCGTCCGGACATTGTGCGTGACAAACAGCAGCTTCGACAGTCTTTTGCAGGCGTTGGTTCCAACTGCGTGGTTGTTGACGCTCTCTTGGGAACTGGGTTTCGTGGTCAGGTTCGTGAGCCTATGGCAACTGCCATTTACCTTATTAATGAGGCCAGTTGCAGAGCGAGAATCAGCATCGATGTGCCTTCCGGTCTGGACTGTGATACTGGTGCAATTGGCAATGTAGCTGTTCGGGCAGACGTTACAATCACATTCGTTGCACCGAAGCGAGGGTTTAGGCAGGAGGATGCTTACCCGTATCTGGGCAAGACGGTGGTGGCCGGCATTGGTACGCCTCCTGCACTGACTGAGAGCGTTGTCCGGGGATCGGTGAAGGACTGACTGCATGCGATGTTCATTATGCATAGGCGAACGCGGTGACATTGCCTTCCTTCGATTGCCATATGTCGTTTTGGCCTTCATCATGGTGATTTCACCAAGTCTGGCTCAGCAGGAGAAAATCCCCATCGATCCAACTGTGCAGGACGAGCTTATTTCAGTAACCGGTCCTCAGTTCGCTATTCGTCGCACAGCCCATTTTGTTGTTGCCTATGATACGCCTGACGAAGTTGTCGATGACTTCATTTCGAGACTAGAGGCAACCTACGCCTCTGTCTACCGTTTTCTGTCCGTGCATGAGTTTTGCTACACACATGCTGAGAATCGCCTCCAGGTTCTATTCTTCTCGAAGGTTTCTGGATTTCGCAACTATGCTCGCAGTGTCAGTCCATCACTGACGGGTGCCGCAGGGTTCTATCACCCGGGAACGAACAGGTCAGCCTTCTATGACACTGCTGATATGCCTGAAATGGTTGTGGTCAACAGGCGAATCGAGAGCCTCGAACGAGCACTAAAGCGACAGATCATGGGCCGCACCCCGTTCGATCGCCGGGCCGTTGTCCAGCAGCTTCAGCTTCTTCGCAATAAGCGAGATCAGATTGTTGCCTCGGTTAATCAAATGGTCGTTCAACATGAAGTTGCCCACCAAGTCTTCTATAATTCCGGACTTCATAAGCCCGGCGCGGACAATCCTACATGGGTAGTGGAAGGCTTAGCTTGTCTTTTCGAGCCACCCTCCGGACGAGAGGGTGCGGGTTTGGGGATTATCAATCAGATGCGTTTGGCTGATTTTCGGCAGGCCCTTGCTGGCAATCGGAAGAGAATCCCCAAAGCGGAGGACTTTGCCGCGGCACTGGAGGCTGATCGACTGGTATCTCTTCGTACGCTCATTGGCGACAAGAGCGTTTTTGACACGAGACGCCCCAACGTGAACGCATGCTATGCCCAAGCTTGGGCGCTGATGTACTATCTACATCGCCATCGCCGAGATGATCTTAGTGTCTACCTCACCGTGCTTGCCAGACGACCGTCCGACCGTGGATATACTCCCGAACAGGAAGTTATGCAGTTTGAATATGTTTTTGGCCCGATTGACGATAACCTCCGTAGTCGATGGCTCAACTACATTCTGTCGCTGCAACCTCTGCGAAAACGTTAGCCATCGGTATGTGTGGTGTTGTGACGAAAGCCACGGAGGAATGCGGACGGTGAATTCTCATCTGGGAAGTTGATAGTGCCTGAAAACGTCCACAGTGATCATGCGAACCGCCTTGGCGATGAACATTGGCGATGGCGGCAGAACATGGCCGAGCTAATCGCCTCTCAGATTGACGCTAGCCGGTTTGGTGTGAGGGCCTGTTACCTCATCGGAAGTGCGAAAAACGCCACCGCTGGCCCCGCGAGTGATATTGATCTTCTGCTTCACATCTGTTCGAACGAGCGGCAGAAGGCAGAGCTACTTGAATGGCTCAGGGATTGGAGCCGGCGACTCGATCAACAAAACCAGGATCGTACCGGTTGCCGGACTGACGGCATACTCGACATCCATTTGGTTACTGACGATGACGTCCGCGCTAGGGCAGGACATGCCTATCGCATTGACGCCGTCACCGACGCAGCTTTGCCACTGCCTATGCAGGGCAACAACGCTTCAGCTGGCTAATTCAGATCAGCTCTCGTGTTGCTTTGCTCGGATCCTCAAGATCAAAACGCACTAGCGACAGTTCCGGGCCGTCATGAGCGCCGGAAAGACATACTGTTCGCCCCAGCCGATCTTGCCATTCTCCCGTGATGCTTGCTGACTCGTGCACATGACCGTGCATGGTCAGGTGGGGCTGTGATTCAGTGATGAACCTGCTTATTGCGATGCTTCCTACGTGTACATCCAGTGGAACGTGATCGATGCTGTGGCCGTCGAGTGCCGCTCTGTCCAACGCCGTTCGGTAGGGCGGTGCGTGAAAAAGAAACACCTCACGCTCCATCGAATTCGCTTTCAGCGACCTCAAATCGTCAGCGATTGTTGAGAAGCGAATGGATCGAAGATCTGTGGGCAGTGTCCTGGTTCCTGCTTCCGGAGATATGCAGCCTGGATCTATGAAGCGTGATACATCGTATTTTTCCCAATCCTTGAGGGCAAATGGCGTGGGCGGAATGTAGCTGTATCCGCTTGCGAAATGCTCCCCAATTGCTACCCGCTTCTTATGGATGTACTCGAGCAATCCAGCATCAGCCGCCTGCTCGATGGCGAATTCCTCTGCCCGCGAATCGTCGTTCCCCATAATCACCAATATTCGGGGATAATTCGCCCCGAGTTCCGCACGAAGTTTGGACAGTTGCGGATGCAAATACGACGGGACGAACCCTCCGGCGTTAACCTCACCATCCTCTTCGCTTCCGGCCCCTAGGCCGAAAGGGGGTAGAAGGTCTCCTCCGACGAAGACCACTTCAGGACCATCTATCCGGATTCGATGCAGTAGCGTTTCGTAGCGACTGACACGGCCATGCAGATCGGATACGAAGAAACACTTGGTCACTTGTCCTCCTTTGCGTTTGCTCGGGCACAACCAGAAAGGAAATCTCCTTGGAGAAGGTCATGCGCGTCGTTCATGCTGAATTCGCGCGAATCGACTTCCAGGAATGCCGCCGATTATAGGCAACGAACTCTCCCGCCGCATGCCATATCTGCATTTGCCCCGTTGGCTTCTGGAACGACCCGTCTCTAACACAAACAACGACAACTGTTTATGGATGACAATAGCCTTGCTTCCTTCCTGTCCTCGTTTGTCCGCCTCACCAGTTTTCCATTCTGCCAACAGCCGTTTTGTTGCCTTGTTCAGCGAAAAGAAGATGATATACTCCACTGTTCTATGCTGATTCCGGACCGATGTTCTGGAAGATGTTTAACCACAGGAGCTTATGTAGTGGCGGTCAGGCTAAGATTATCAAGGTTGGGACGCCGGCATCGGCCATTCTATAGATTGGCTGCCGTCGACTCACGCACCCGACGAAATGGAAGCGTTATTGAGGAACTCGGATTCTATGACCCGCTGGCGAAAGATGAGGCGCTTGGCCTGAAGGTCAACAAGGAACGAGCCGAGTATTGGCTTAGCGTCGGCGCTCAGCCATCCGATACTGTCCGTGCACTGCTCAAGCGTAGTGGCTTGGAAGTGAAGAGCAAGTAGCGAACGCTGCTTGCTTCTGCGGTGAAGCGCTATCGGCTATGAGGATCGATGTCCTTACCCTGTTCCCGGACGCTTTTGATGGCTTTGTCAAAAGCAGCATTGTCGGGCGGGCGGTTGATGCTGGAATTGTCGATATTGCCTTTACCAATATCCGGGACTTTGCCCATGATCGGCATCGGACTGTGGACGACCGCCCATTCGGCGGCGGGCCCGGAATGGTTCTCATGTGTGGGCCCGTCTTCGAGGCTGTAGAACGTGTGGGGGCCTTACATGCTGCTTCGGCTCAACTGGTCATGCTCACACCGCAGGGTGAACGCTTGAACCAGAGTATCGTACAGCAGCTTGCCGTATGCCCGAGGATAATGTTGCTTTGCGGGCACTACGAGGGTTTTGATGAGCGTATTCGCGAGGGGCTGAAACCCCGCGAGATATCTATAGGGGACTATGTCCTCTCCGGTGGCGAAGCGGCTGCCAATGTCCTGATTGATGCCGTCGTTCGCCTTCTTCCGGGGGCGCTGGGGCATGAACAGTCGCCCGAAGACGAGTCGTTTGCGCAAGGCTTGCTGGAGTATCCTCAGTATACCCGTCCACGCGACTTCCGCGGTATGCAGGTGCCTGAGATACTTCTGTCTGGCCATCACGAGAAGGTTGACCAGTGGCGGCGGGAGAAATCTTTGCAGCGCACTCGCCGACGAAGGCCCGACTTGCTCGATACGCGGAATGACGCATAGGTGGACACGGGGACGCAGGAATCCCCTCCTATTTGGTGCAGGAAGGTATAATTGGCCTCGGCGATTTCGCGACGCAGGCCGGTAGTTCGGAGTCGAGTGCTATGAGTCAACAGATCATCGATCAAGTCGAAAAGAGATACATGAAGTCCACTGTTCCCACGATCAGGGTCGGTGATACCGTTGATGTCCATCAGAAGATTGTTGAGGGCAATCGCTCGCGCGTTCAGATCTACAACGGCGTTGTCATTGCCCGAAAGGGATCCGGTATAAGTGAAAGCTTCACGGTTCGGCGCATTGTGAACAACGAGGGGGTCGAGAGGATCTTCATGCTCCATTCGCCTCTCATCGTCAAGGTTGAGGTAAAACGTCACGGCAAAACTCGCCGCGCAAAGCTCTACTTCCTTCGCGATCGTGTTGGTAAGGCTCGTCGCCTTCGCGAGGTGCGCCGCAGCCGGGCAAAGGTGAAAGCCGCCGAGCGCTCCGCGCCGCCGAGTGAGCCTGCTCCACAGAATGAGCCTAACGTCGAACCGGTGGCAGCAGGCGAGTAGCCTCGGTTTGCGGCAAGTTAGAGGACGTTGCCATGGTCTTCGGATGCGCCGCCCGCGAATTGGGACCTTATGGTGAGAAGCTCGCAGCCAAGTTTCTCAAGCGGCTTGGCTACCGAATACTCAAGCAGAACTACCATTGCCTCGCCGGGGAAATCGATATTATCGCCGCAGACGGAGACACGCTGGTTTTCGTCGAAGTGAAAACAAGAAGTGACGATACGGCGTCCCATCCTGAGGACGCTGTTGGCTTACTCAAACGACGCCAAGTTGTTCGCGTTGCCAAGTTCTTCCTTGCTCGTATGCAGGCCCAGCATATTCCTGCCCGCTTCGATATCCTTGCCATTGTTGTGCCGCCGGGCCGAAGGGCAAGACCCCTTATTACGCACTTCAAGGATGCTTTCCAGCCTTGCAGGCGATAGTATGCCGATAGGCAGCTGCAATCTCCGAGGTGCTCGTCAGTGATGAACTTGATCGATTCTCATGCCCATCTCACTAGTAAAGGTCTTGCCGAGCGACTCGATGAGGTTCTCGATAATGCAGCCCAAGCAGGCGTTTGCCACGTTATTACCGTGGCCGGGGATCGCTCCGATGCTATCGCCGCTTGGGAGATCGCACGCCGATATTCGGCTGTGTCCGCTACTGCCGGAATTCATCCGCATGAGGCGGCAAAAGCCTCCGCTGCTGATGTCGACGAGATAGCCAGGCTTCTTTCCCAGCCTCAAGTCGTTGCCATCGGAGAGATTGGGCTCGACTACTACTACGACTTCTCCGACCGAGATTCGCAGAAACGTGTCTTCTCTGCCCAATTGGAAGTCGCTCAAGGACTTGATGTGCCTCTGGTTGTCCACTGTCGTGAGGCATTCGACGACGCCATAGAGCTCCTTTGTCGGTATGGTTTTTCACGACGCCGCGTTGTTATTCACTGCTTCTCCGGTTCCGCCACGGAAGCCCATCGTGTCACTGAAAACGGCTGGCAGCTTTCCTTCACCGGAATGGTGACTTTTAAGAATGCCACAACTCTCCTGGACATCGCTCGCCAATATCCTCTTGACCGCATGATGCTCGAGACGGATGCGCCCTACCTTTCTCCTGTGCCGGTTCGGCATGTTCGGCCCAATGAACCGGCGAACCTGATCTACACGGCGAAGTTCCTGGCGGCCCTTCACAAAACCAGCATCGAGTTGCTTGCTGAACGAACAACGAGGAATGCAAGAGAGTTTTTTACCCTTTCGTGAATGAACTCCTTCGATTTGGCATCCCTAGGTCGGCGCATTCGCGTGCGCGGCACGTATTCCCTTATCTACCTGGAGGAGTTCTTTCTCGCCACTCGGATCTCATTGATGTGGTGCAGTGTCGGGGGATTGCTTCACAGCTCTTGAGTGGTCACTGCCATTTGGATGGGACGAGGAATGATATCATGGGGCAGTCTTGGTTGCGGCACTCCACGTTTGCCATCAGATGGTGGAGGAAGGTTGTCAGCTTGCCTTGCCGAGCGGCGCCAGTCTCTGAGAGAGCAACTGCTTCTGGGATCCTTTTCAACTTCGATGAAGCCGATTGTTTGGCCTGAACTGCGGCTCCGCGTACGATTCCAGCGAGCCGGCAGGAGGGCATCCTTCCAGGGAGTATTTCTTTCGGTAGGAATTCACACTATTGTTGACTACATGTGACGCATGCTATGGAACGGTACCGGAACATTGAGTACTGTATAAGGAGGGCTAAGTAGCCCGCGCTATCTGCGTGGTCCTTCACGGTGCTGCTGGAGGCTGCGGTGCCGGGGTCGGTCGTCCGTATCGGCGAGAGGATGAGGCATGAGGACGGATCGCAAGACAGTTCTTGTCGTGGATGACGAGGCGGCTGTGCGTCTCAATCTGTGTGCCTATCTGGAGGATGAGGGGTTCGCAGTGCTTGCTGCCGGCGATGGAGAGGAGGCATTGGCAATCCTAGCTAAACGGCAGGCGGATGTGGGCGTTATAGACATGCGTTTGCCGGGGATTGACGGCAATGGTGTTATACGCGCAGCGAGAAGGTTCTGCCCCGACATGAAGTTTCTAATTCACACCGGATCTGCTAGTTATCAGGTCCCAAGCAATCTCCGTGGCGTTGTCAGCAACGAAGATCAGATCTTTCGCAAACCGATAATGGACATGAGTGCTCTGGTTCAAGGTATTCACCGTCTAATGAGTAGTTGACAACACAGAGTTTCTTTTCATTGGCGCATTGCTCGTGCAGGCACGTGCTCAGTCGTGCTTTGGTTGTGTTGAAGTATGATGATGGAAAACCATTTGACTGTTCTGACTGTGGAGGATGAGCTGCACATTCGGCAGACGCTCGTGGCGTACTTCTCAGATTTGGGCTATGAAGTGTTGGAAGCAGAAAACGGCACTGAAGGTATAGAGGTTTTCCGTTCTCGTCATCCCGACATTGTTCTTACCGATTTGCGTATGCCTAGTGTGAGTGGATTGGAAGTTATCACAACGATTGCGAGGGAAGCGCCTGACACGCCTGTGATAGTTGTTTCCGGTACTGGCGTGCTGAATGATGCCATAGAGGCCGTGCGGGCTGGGGCGTGGGATTACATTACGAAGCCGATTCTGGACATGGCGGTTCTCGGGCATGTGACAACTATGGCTCTGGATAGAGCCAGACTCGTTCAGGAAAACAGAAGATATCAGGTGGGGCTGGAGGAGCAGGTCGCAGAGAGAACCGAGGACTTGCAGCGGGCAAACGAAGCTCTGGCTGCAGAGATCGAAGAGCGGAAGGTCGTGGAGAAGGAATTGACCAGATACAAGGAGGATCTTGAAGGTCTAGTATCCGAGCGAACTTCTGAACTCAAGGCAGTGCACCAGGAGCTTCTCGAAGTCTCTCATAGGGCTGGTATGTCCGAAATCGCGACCGGGATACTCCACAATGTGGGCAATGTACTCAACAGTGTTAACATCTCGACTTCCTTGATCAACGATCAACTGACGCACTCCAAGATCGAGAAGCTTGGCAAGGCAGTCGAACTCGTGAAGGAGCACGAGGGCGATTTGGGCCACTTTGTTACGGAGCATCCTCAGGGTAAGCATCTCGTTCCATTCCTTTCAGAACTCTCCACTCAGTTGGCCTTGGAGCAAAACAACATGTTGCAGGAGCTGGAATCCCTGGATCGCAATATCGAACACATCAAGAAGGTCATTTACATGCAACAGAGTTACGCCGGACGAGTGGGCGTGACTGAGGTTATTCACTCACTTCCTTCTCTGCTTGAAGACGCTGTCCAGATGAACATCACTTCAGTGGACAAGCACAAAGTCGAAATCGTTCGTAAGTACGGAGATGTGCCGCCCTTGGTGGCCGATCGACACAAGATAATCCAGATACTTGTCAACCTGCTCAGCAATGCGCGGCACGCATTGGCCGCTTCCACGCGGGATGATGGCTTGCTGGAGATCGTTCTGACGCTGGAAGCAAACAGCCAGGTTCACATCGAAGTGAATGACAACGGCGTCGGAATACCTCCGGAAAACCTCGTTAAGGTCTTTTCGCATGGATTCACCACGCGTGAAGATGGTCGTGGGTTTGGGTTGCATGTCAGCGCCTGTGCTGCCAGAGAAATCGGTGGAATGCTCACTGTTCACAGCGACGGTCCCGGAAAGGGCGCTTCCTTCGTTCTTGAGTTCCCCTTCATTACGCCGTCAATGAGTGAGATCGCCTACTGATTTACCTGTTGTCTCTCCTGCGGAGATCAGGTAAACAGGTTTGGTAATCGCCACGGTCTTCCTTGCGGCTGATACTTGTGGATTGTGTTCTGGAACGCGTTCTTGATCCGGTTAGGAAATCTCCATCTAGATCATCCGTTCACGCTGGCGGCTCTCAGCGGCTACAGTGATTTGCCCATGCGGCGGTTGTCTCGGCGCCACGGCGCGTCGTACGCCGTGGCCGAGGTCATGCTTGATACGTCGGTCATTCATCGCAGTCGGTGGCAGCAGCAGATTCTGTCTGTTCAGAATGACGATCATCCGCTGGCCGCACAGGTCATGGGAGCGAATCCGGAGTCTGTTGCTGCTGCTACAGCGAGACTGGTTTGTGGAGGCTACGATGCCATAGACATCAACTTCGGCTGTCCCGCTCGCAAGATCCTACGCCGTGGACATGGCGGTGCATTGCTGCAATACCCTGACACCGCTCTCGCCGTTGTTCGATCCGTCCTGGATGCCGTGGACGGCAGTGTACCTGTGACGGTGAAATTGCGACGCGGCTTCGATGCATCAACCCAAAGTCGGGCGAATTTCTTCGCGATACTCGACGGTGTGCTTGCTCTCAACATCGCCGGCGTTACGCTCCACGCACGAACTGTCGAGCAGGCCTATGCCGGAACCAGTGATTGGCATTTCCTAAAACAAGTCAAAGAGTACGCTGGCAGTGCGACGGTGATTGGTAGCGGCGACCTCTTTGCTGCAGAGGATTGCATACGAATGTTGGAGACGACCGGAGTCGACGCTGTGGCGATTGCTCGCGGAGCTCTCGGAAACCCTTGGATTTTCCGTTCCTGCTTGGCACTTGTCAGCGGAGAACCTTTGCCCCCGGTCCCTGCCTTGTTCGAGCAAAGGGCGGTTATCGTTGATCACCTTGAAGAGACGATTGCCATCCACGGTGTTGAGAAGGCAGTACAGGTCATGCGCAAGATAGCCATGCGCTATGCGGCGCTACATCCGCAGCGCAAGCAGTTGAGGGAGGAACTGAACTCCGTGAAATCGACCGACGATCTTGTCCGATTGCTCGACCGATGGTATCAAGTGCCCTAGTCGGTGTTTGCTGACGATCATCGTCTGCCGCCGGAAGCGTGGGGCTTGCGAGAAAAGTACCTCCGATTGAGGAAGAAGTTGCATGAGGCCCGGAGATTATCAGCTGACTATCGAGAGTTCCGCGGATGGGTGTACCCAACCGTTTCGCCTCTTCGTCCCCCAGGCAAGCTGTTCTGATGGAAAGCCGCTAGTGTTGGCTCTTCACGGAAGGGGTGTTGACCACAATGCGTGGTTCGACCTAACTCCGGTTAAGCAAGTCGCACAAGAGCACGGCTACGTGGTTGCGGCACCTCTCGGACGACCTCCCAGCTACTATGCTGATGCCGGAGAGCAGGATGTTCTCGACATCAGATCGAAAGTAATACAGCTATGTGATGTCGATCCCCGACGTGTGTATCTGACCGGACACTCGATGGGCGGCTGGGGAACGTGGAATGTCGCTTTACGCAATCCCCATCTCTTTGCGGCCGTTTGCCCGATGTCCGGAATGGCGCCTATAACCCTTTTGCCGAATGCTCGCTATCTCTCTCCACTTCTCATTCATGACGTTGGCGACGATGTCGTGCCCGTGTGCTACTCTCGAAACGCCGCCCAGCAACTGGCGCAGTTGGGAATCTCGTTCTGCTATCGGGAAGAGATCGGGTATGGTCACAGCAGTAGTATGATAGGGGATAATCTTGACCGAGTGCTCTCTTGGTTTAACAATCATCGATTGGTCACTCAGCCACCTGTTGTCGGCTGTGTCGCGACAGGCCACACGCCCGTAACAACCTACTGGGTGCGAGTGACCAAAGCTTTTTCCCCGGACGTCCCGGCCTCGGTTTCCGGTCGAATAACTGCAACAGGAGATATTTCGCTTACCACTTCCCTCGTCTGTGAAATGGCTATCAATCGGTCCGACTTGCCCTCTCGCGTGCGCCCCGACGCCACCATTGAAATTAATGGGCGAGCCGCATGTTCTATCGGAAACAGCGATTCGAGTGGGGCGGATGACTGGATAGTGCTTGAACCCTAGTTGTAGAATGGCGGTTATCATCCCTGACGAGCCGATTTGTGTCCGCGCGGAAACATTTCCCCCACGCAGCACCGGGGTTGCGAAGGGATTGAGCGTCGTCCTGACTTCGACAAGTAGGTGAATTTCGCTCGTAACTTCTTATTTTACAAGGGTAGTGTTTCAGGTTTGGGTGTCCGGCGCGTAGAATCGGCCCATGTTCGTGCGGCAGAAGCGGAATCAATCAGGGTCGGTCAGCGTGCAAGTCATCGACAAAACCAACGGCTATCGCGTGGTCAAGACGATCGGTTCCTCAAGTGATCCAGAAGAGATCAATCGCCTTGTCGAGCTTGGGAAGGCACACATCACCAGGCAGAGCGGGCAATATCCGCTGTTCCCGGTAGACCAACAGAGTAATGCGGTCGCTCTGGATGTAATCCAAACGCTTGAGAATGCCTCGATTCGCACACTGGGGCCAGAACTCATCCTCGGTACGCTTTTCGATGAGGTCGGGTTTAACGCAATCCCTGAGGCACTCTTCCGCGACATCGTTATCGCTCGGCTAGCTTACCCAACCAGTAAGCTCAAGACGATTGATTACCTGTACCGCTATCACGGTAAGACCGTCTCTGTCCAGGAGATCTACCGCTTCCTGGACCGTCTCAACGAGCAATACACTCCGCAAGCCCAGCGGATTGCCTACGAGCACTCCCGCACGATCCTCGGTCAGATCAGCGTGGTCTTCTACGACATGACCAGTCTGTACTTTGAAGCGGAAGACGAAGACGACCTGCGCCGGATTGGTTTTTCCAAGGACGGCAAGTTTGAGAATCCTCAGATCATGCTCGGCCTGCTGGTTGGCCGAGGTGGATATCCGATCGGGTACGACATTTTTGAAGGCAACACGTTTGAAGGTAAGACGCTGATCCCCGTACTGGAACGTATAGCTAAGCAGTACGACGTCGGTACTCCGGTAGTTGTTGCCGATGCGGCGATGCTCAGCCATAAGAACCTCACAGCATTGAACCAGCAGGGCTATCCGTTCATCGTGGCCGCCAGGATCCGCAACGAGAAACAGACGATGCAGGAGACAATCCTCGCACGCAGTGATGGATTACAGAATGGCCAGTGCATAGAGATTGAGCATGAATATGGCCGATTGATTGTGGCCTACACCGACTCGCGGGCCAAGAAGGATGGGTACAACCGCGAGCGTGGTCTGAGTCGGTTACGCAAACGGATTGGCAGTGGGCGGTTGAGCAAGGAGCACTTGAACAACCGCGGATATAACCGGTTCCTCAAGCTCACTGGTGAGATAACGGTGAAACTGGACGATGCGAAAGTCGCGCAGGCCGCCCGTTGGGACGGGCTCAAGGGGTATCTGACGAATACGAACCTGTCATCACAAGTGGTGATCGAGAACTACGGACAACTATGGCAGATTGAACGGGCGTTTCGGATTTCAAAGACCGACTTGCGCATCCGCCCGATGTATCACTACCGGCGTCGGCGCATCGAAGCGCACGTGCTTGTAGCATTCGTGGCATACACAATCTACAAGGAACTGGAGCGTCGCCTGGGAAAAGCAGCGCTGCCCATAAGTCCGAAGCGTGCGATCGAACTGTGTCAGACCATGTACCAGATGACCTTTACCTTGCCGAACGACCCGCAGAAACAGCAAATCCTACTCAAAATGGACCCCGAACAGCAGGCTCTCTATGACCTGCTTCATTGATTGGGTGTCCCAATGTTGAAGTCAGGAACCCTAGTTGTAGAATGGCGGTTATCATCCCTGACGAGCCGATTTGTGTCCGCGCGGAAACATTTCCCCCACGCAGCACCGGGGTTGCGAAGGGATTGAGCGTCGTGCCCCTATCCCCGCGCGAGGCCGTATGCCGAAAGCATGTCCTATAATAAACAAGCCTGCCCATTGGGTTTGAAGTCGCTCGTTGCTACAATACTATTGCATCGTAAGTCCAAGCGTAGCGTCAAACACCGAGAATCTAGCGGAGGAAACCGGGCGTCGGACGCTATACTCGAATAGAGCTTGCTCTAGTCTGCGATCGCTGCCTCGCTGTGCCGATGGGGTGATAGGGGGAGTCGGTTGAATCTTGTCTTTAAGGGGGGTGCACCTGATATGCCCATGCTATTCGGTTTGTTGAGACGACGTTTCTGTTTCAGTGTTGTCGTTGTTCTCCTTGGTTGTGCCGCAGTGGCGTCCGCGCAAGCGGTGATTGTGGACAACAACAACTCCTTCAACACGGAGGGAGTGTTCTCCGTGTTGTCAGGATCGTGGTCCACCGGATCATCCGCCGCAGGCCATTGGGAAAGCGACTACCGCTACGCATCTGCCGGCGGGACCGTCACCAGTGCCGAATGGCGTCCCGATTTGCCGCAAGAGGGAAGCTATACGGTTTCCGTCTATTATCCGGCAGGAAGCAATAGAGCTCCTGATGCGCCATTCACTGTTTATCACGATTCCGGGAGCACAACCGTCTACGTTGATCAGCGAGTTAACGGCGGCATGTGGTACTCGCTGGGTACATACGACTTCGCCCCAGGTACTGGTGGATATGTCACAATCAGCGATACGGCTTCCAGCGGCACAGTGATTGCCGACGCCGTACAGTTCGATTACGTCAACGTAGTTTATGATCCTCCGGCTTTTCGTGGCTTCTGGATAGATGCTTTTGGCACGGGGTTCAAGAGCGCATCGCAGATCGACACCATGATATCTCGTGCGTTGGCCGGTGGGTATAATGCGCTTGTGCCCGAGGTGTTGGCTTTCAAGGATACGTCAGCATCAGACAATGGACACGGTGCGTACTGGAAATCAAGCATCATTCCTTGGGCGCCGGTCGTAACAACTAGTTTTGATCCATTGGCTTATATGTGCCAGAAGGCTCATCAGAACGGCCTTCAAGTGCATGCGTGGCTCGTGACCTACAGAGTCAGTAGCTCCTGGCCGCCAAGCGGCAATGGAACTCTGGCATCTCATCCGGAATGGCTGACCGTTCGCGACAGTGACATCGGAACCATCACGGATGTGGGGGGACATTATATCCTGGACCCCGGCTCGCCGGAGGCCCAGGACTACATCATCAGCTCGATTCAGGAGTTGGTGACCAACTACGAGATTGATGGGATCAACCTGGATTACATCCGTTACACATATTCCGATGCTGGTTATCCGACAGATCTGAATTACGAGAATTCGTCGCTGGCACGTTTCAACAGGATATACGGCAGAACCGGAGTTCCTGACTACGATGATAATCAATGGAGCGATTTTCGCCGTCGGACGATCAACGAGTTGGTGAGGCGGTGTCGGGCCGAGATTCCTGCGATAACCGGTAATCCGCGTCAGCCACTGGCTTTCACTGCCGACTTGATTTGCACTGGTGGAGCACCGGTTACTTTCAGTAGTTCCGGTGCGTATAGCTCCTATTTCCAGAATTGGAAGGGCTGGCTGGAGAACGGGTGGCTCGATGCCGGAATGACCATGAACTACAAGGACGATCGCGAGCCCTCCCATTACACATGGTATCGAAGCTGGATCGATGCGGCCGTGAGCTATAGCGGTGATCGCCACGTCTACTGCGGTCAGGCCAATTACTTGAACAGTATGGCCAATAGCATCATTCAGTTGCAGTATGTGTACAACGCCGGGGCGGAAGGTTCGATGAACTACTGCTATACCTCTACGGTCGATGCGGACGACGACGGATACGGTGAGACGGACTGGTCGTGGTACCCCTACGTAGGGGCCAACCTCTTTACCGGAATAGCCCCGATTCCAGAAATGCCATGGCGCGATCCCACGCTAGCCACCGAAGGTACGCTGTGGGGGCGAATCACTGATTATGATACTGGTAATCCCGTGGATGATGCGACTGTTGAGGTCGATGGCGTCGGGTCAGTGAAGACTGATGGCAATGGGTACTACGTGGTGACCCTTATTCCCGCAACGCAGGTGGGGACGGAGTATGAAGTCACGGCGGACGGTGATGGCTACGCCGATGAAATCACCGAATCCGTCACCGTGTCGGCTGGTTCTCTGGCGAGGTTGGACCTGGAACTCGGCATTCCGGGAGTGCCTTTCGATTTCAATGGCGATCGCATTGTCGGACTGGATGACGTTCCCTGGTTCGTATACTGCTTGTCCGGACCCGGATATGAGTATACTTCGCCTGGACATTTCTGTGTTACCGGCGATGGTAACGGCGACCAGAAAGTTGATATGACCGATTTCGCCTTGTTCCAACAGGTGTATCAGAGTGAGTGACTGTTTGCTTGTTCGCAAACGAAAGACACCATGGCGGTGAAACCCAGACGTAGCGTCAAACACCGAGGATTAGCCGTAGAGAACCGTGGTTCGGACGCTGCATTTGAATGGAGTTTGCTTTAGAGAGGTGGACGATGTCTCGCAATACTGCTCGATTGGCCGCGTTTTCGTGTACCGTGTTGGTCGTATCTCTCACGATGGCGCAGGCTAACGATGAATACGCCTCCAGCAAGAACGTTCAGGAGCGGGCGGCTCGTTTAATGGCCGATTGGGTTGACCAGTCGGGCAGCGTTGACTTTAGAGCATCCGGATGTGAAGAATGCCGGCATCCGCTGCCCGCGGGAACGGTTCTAGCACGCACGGAAGTGCAGGATTCCGTTGTCGGTGTGTATCTTGATCTGCCGAGTGAGTTTCTCAGGAGTCTTTCGGAAGACCAATGCGAAGCAGTGATTCGCGAGTCTGTGTCGCTTCTTACCCAGGTTGAATCACTTCGTGGTTTTGGCGTATGGGCCAGATCCGTGGATGAGCCGGATGGTGAGTACCTTCCGCTTCCCAGCTACTTGCCGCGACCTCGCTCTGTGGAGAAGGAGGTGGAAGGTGAGCCCGAGGCTGCTGGGAGATTACGCTCAGGGGGGTTGCCCACATACAATCCTGGGCGACCGGCGGGTGCTCTTAGCGGAAAAACAATATTCCTCAGCCCAGGGCATGGCTGGTACTACTCCTCTGTTCTCGGCCGGTGGGCGACGCAGCGCGGCAATACCTACGGAGTGATAGAGGATCACAGTAACGGTGAGGCAGTCCTGCAACACTTGGCAAGGTACTTGCACAACGCCGGTGCCAATGTCTGGACTACCAGAGAACGCGACTTGAATACTAATATGGTGATTGTCGACAACAACGACGGCTCGCCGACTTTCACAACAACAGGCTCCTGGCCAACAGGCACCAGTGCTGGCACTTGGAAAGGAGCGAACTATCAGTATAGCGCCGTCAGCACAACCGAGACGGCAGTCGCCACCTATGTTCCGAATATCCCCGAGGCGGGCTATTACTCTGTGTCTACCTGGACACCCAGCGCCTCAAACAGGGCGACTGATGCCACAGTGCGGGTAAACCATACTGGCGGAACGACTACCCACACAATCAACATGCAGCGCGACGGGAACACCTGGCGGTTCCTCGGCGTCTATTATTTCAACGCCGGCAACGATTCTACATCGGGCTCGGTTGAGATTTCCAATAAGGGGGCGGACTTATCCAAGTACGTAGTTGCCGATGCCGTTCGCTTTGGAGGCGGTATGGGTGACTACGTCGACGGAGGAAGTGTATCAGGCAAACCAAGATGGGAGGAGTCCGGTGCATACTATCCGGTGTTTATGGGGAAGGGCACAGCTGCCGGCGGTACTGTGTCGTCGATGCCTCTTTACGCCGATTGGGAAAGCGAGTCTTGGGAGGATTCAATATACTTCTCGTGGCATACAAATGCGAGCACTGGCAGTGGACATGGCACATCCGTCTGGGTATACGGGCCCGGCAGTCCGCCCAGCCCCTTTGGCGAATTCAGCGGTATTGCCGGATCCGACTCGTTGGCGACACGCATTCGCGACGAAGTCGTCAACGATCTCCGCATTGCCTGGAATGATGCCAGCTGGCCGGGATACCTCTACAGCGCTTGGTTCGGCGAACTGAATCCCAGCTACAACGATGAGATGCCCAGTTGCCTTATCGAGGTGGCCTATCACGACAGTGCAACTGATGCCAACTCGATTCTCGATCCTCGTTTCCGTGACATGGTTTCCCGGGCCGTCTATCAAGCTATCGTCAAGTGGTGGCGTTACGACGCTGATGGCCCGAACACTACTGCCATTACCCACGCCACCCTTCTTCCTGAGCCGCCGACACATCTTGCCGTCAGAAACACTGGTGGCGGCGAAGTCAGAGTGAGCTGGCACGCACCCCAGTACAACAACGGAAACAACCTTCTTGGTGACGCGGCCGTCGGGTATCTGGTCCAAAGGAGTGAAGACGGCTTCGGTTTCAGTGATGGAGAGCCCACGACCAACCTCTATATGGATTTCACGGATCTTACTCCCGGTCGAACATATTACTTTAGAGTTGTGGCTGTTAACACTGGTGGATATTCGTTCGCGTCAGAGATTGGTGCAGTCAGGGTTAGTGTGAGTGCGAGCCCGATTCTTGTCGTCAATGGGTTCGATCGCTTAGACAAATCAGCAATGCTCTCTGAAGACGATCCCTATGATACGGACCCGATGCTTCGAGAACGCATGGAGCGAATGAATAACTATGCCTACAGCCGAACGTTTGCCGCAGCTATCGAGCCCACGGGCGTAGCGTTTGACTATTGCGCTAACGAAGCTGTTCGCGACTCTGATGTTGGTCTTGGCGGCTACGATGCAGTCATCTGGCAATGCGGCGAAGAGTCAACAGTTGATGACACCTTCGACAGTACCGAACAGACGAGAATGATGAACTACCTTGCATCCGGAGGCAATCTGTTTGTTTCCGGTGCGGAAATCGGTTGGGATCTTGACTATGCGGGAAGCGGCGCTTCCTTCTATAACAACTATCTAAAGGCCGACTTCAGCGCAGATGATGCCGGAACGTTTGTTGCCGCCCCCGTTGTGGGTTCGATTTTCGACGGGTTGGGTGCGGTTACATTTGACGACGGATCGCAGGTTTACGCGGTCGATTATCCGGATGTGATCAACACCTACGGCGGCAGTGCTGCCGTCCTTAGCTACAGCGGTGGAACTGGTGGAACGGCCGGTGTTCTCTATGACGGTGTCTGGCGGCTGGTCCATCTTGCTTTTCCGTTTGAAACAATTATCGACAGCGGACAGCGAATCGGGATTATGGTTGCTGTCTTGGACTTCTTTGGCCTTGATCCCAACCAGCCTCCGTTGCCTCCCGCTGACATTATCATAGAGTCGCGCGATGCCGCCGGTGCACTGACCTCCGCTCCTACGTACGCGGAGTCTGGAAGTTGGGCCAACAGTTCAGTCAAGAGCGCGGCTGCTGGGCTTTCCGGTACGGGAAGCAGGTTCATTACTTACGATGTTCCCAATTCAGGAACGGATAATGCCACCTTCGTTCCCGATGTTGAGATTGCAGGGAAGTATGAAGTGTTTGTCACTTGGGCAAACGGTGCGAACTGCTACGACGCGCAGTATACGATAAACCACAATCATGGCGGCTCGGTCCAGCTTGTGGATCAGATATCCAGCGGTGCACCGGAGCCCAGCAACTACGATCAGTGGATCTCCTTGGGGCAGTACTGGTTTCAGGCTGGGCAGAACGCAAGCTCCTGCTCTATAAACGTGTCGGAAGAGACTGTCTCCGGCAAGCCCGCTGCCGGCTGGAATCAGCGTGTCTACTCCGATGGCTTGAAGCTGAGTTTTGTGAAGTGGTGGCCCAGTGGCGATGCGGACGGCGATGGCGATACCGATCTCGTCGACTTCTCCGGATTTGGTGATTGCCTACTGGGGCCCGACACCGCCTACTCCGATCCCGATTGCGAGGCGTACGACTTCGATCTGGACGGAGATGTTGACTTGCGGGACTTCGATTCATTCCAGAGAGCGTACATCACCGAGTGATTCTACCGGCGTTGTTCGCATTCCAATAAGCCTGTCTTCCTTCTTTACCCGCGCAGGTGCCTCCTGATTTCCAGGACCGCATATTTGCCGCGGGACGCCTGACGTCTGCCCACTCGATCAACAACAGACAATCTGCATGTGGGATGATGAATCGTTATGACGCTGTGAGTCCAAGCGTGGCGTCAGACAATGAGAATCCACTGGAGAAAACCGCGGCTAAGACGTTACACTTGAGCAGAGTTTGCTCTAGAAGGAGAATCGCGAGTATGAGATACGGAAATCGACTGTTGTTCGGCGTATGGCTATTGGTCTGTGCATCTTTCATTGAAGAAACACAAGAGGTTGCGGCAGACGTTAAGCTTCCCGGAGTCTTCGGGAATAGCATGCTGTTGCAGCAGGAGAGTGACGTGCTGTTGTGGGGATGGGCCGCGGCAGGAGAGAAGATAGAAGTGTCGGCCGATTGGCTGCAGACCGAGATCGCCGTCGTTGCGGGAGATGATGGGAAATGGAACGCAAAGGTAAAAACACCGGTTGCCGGAGGACCTTACGATGTGACTGTCGCCGGAACAAACAGCATCACTCTGCACGACGTCATGATCGGTGAAGTATGGCTCTGTTCCGGGCAGTCCAACATGGCTTGGCCGGTGCATTTGGCTGATAAGGCGCAGGATGAGATTGCGGCGGCTTGCTTTCCGGACATCAGGCTGTTCCAGATGAAACGGACGATCGCCACGCTTCCTGCGAATGATTGTGACGGACGGTGGGTGAAATGTTCACCCGAAACTGTGGCGTCGTTCAGTGCTGTGGCGTATTTCTACGGGAGAGAGCTTCATCGGGAACTTGGCGTGCCTGTCGGGCTAATCGATTCGAGCTGGGGCGGTACGGTGGCCGAGGCCTGGACAAGCAGTGAGGGGTTGGCTCGCGAAGGAGGGTTCGAGGATGCTTTGAGTATTCTTGCGGCCGAACGGAGACAGCCGGGAGCCTTGAAGGAACGCCATGCGCGTCGTCTGGAGGAGTATTGGACTGCTGTCAGAGAGATCGATCCGGGCAGCGGTGATCCTGGATGGGAAAAACCGGAATACGATGATTCTCACTGGAAGGTCGCGCATGTTCCGGGCGCCTGGCATTATGATCGGCTGGATTCCTACGACGGTATCATATGGTTTCGCAGGCATGTGGACGTGCCGCAAGAGTGGCTGGGGCAGGATCTCAGGGTCGAGCTTGGTCCCATCGATGACATTGATACGACCTATTTCAATGGCGTGAAGCTGGGCGACCCGGAACATACGCGTGATTGGCTCACGAGAAGGGAATACCGACTCCCCGCACATGTTGTCCGGGCCGGAACGAACGTGCTTGCGATTCGCATTCTGGACAACATTGCGGAGGGCGGCATTTACGGCAATGAGAAGGATCTGCGGGTTTACCAGGATAATGACGGAAGTGCAGCTCCGTTGTCACTGGCGGGCTTATGGCGATATCATCTGGGGGCGGCGAAAGAGAGTTTGCCGGACTGGCCCGGAACGGGAGAGTTGCACGCAAACTGGCCGACAGTGCTGTACAATGGAATGATTGCGCCGATCGTTGGCTACTCGATCGCTGGAGTAATCTGGTATCAGGGTGAATCCAATCGCTCTCAGGCAGCGAAATACCGCACACTCTTTCCGACCCTCATAGGCGATTGGCGAGAGAAGTGGTCCATTGGCGAATTTCCTTTCTACTACGTGCAGATTGCTCCGTTCAAGTATAGCGGCGACAAGGGTGAGACAGCTCTGCTGCGCGAGACTCAGGCAGGTGCCTTGTCATTGCGGAATACAGGAATGGTCGTGACTACGGATATTGGGAATATCAATGACATTCATCCTCGGGATAAGCAAACGGTGGGGCGGCGATTGGCTTTGTGGGCATTGGCCAAGACGTATGGCAGACGCGAGACGATCTGCTCCGGCCCGATGTTCTCTAAGATGGAGATTGAGGATGATCGGATTCGAGTGCACTTTTCGCATGTGGGAGGTGGGTTGAGATCGCGGGATAGCGCGCCTTTGAGCTGGTTCGAGCTGGCTGGTGAGACCGGGCACTATGTGCCTGCAAAGGCAATCATAGAGGGCCATACCGTGGTCGTTTATAGCGTGGAGGTGCCCAAGCCCGTGGCCGTGCGCTTCGCATGGGCGGATGTGGCTGAGCCCAATCTCATGAATGCGGAAGGGTTGCCGGCCGTTCCATTCCGAACGGATCTTTGGGATGGTCAGTAGCTGGCTAAATCACTTGCTGGCCTCGATCCGGACAGTGCTCTGAGTGGCTTTCAGCTAGGCGTGCACCTCCCAGCCGCTGATAGCAGGCCTGCGCCTGCCGGTGCCTAGGAGAAGGGCCCCGCGGGCAGTTGCATTTACTGTCGCTCTGCCGTAGTTTTGTCCTTTTCTTGGAGGAACCCATGCGAGTACTTTCTGGAATACAATCGAGTGGTAAGCTCCATCTGGGCAACTACTTAGGTGCACTTAAGCAGCACATCGAGTTGCAGGAGGGCAATGAATGCTTCTACTTCATAGCCAACTACCATGCCTTGACGACTGTGCATGACGCTGATGTCTTGCGCCAGCGCACCTTGGATGTGGCTCTGGACTACTTGGCTTTGGGGCTGGATCCGGACAAAGCCGCTCTGTATCGACAAACAGATCTGCCGGAAGTGACAGAGCTTCAGTGGATCCTCAGTTGTGTGACGGGAAAGGGATTATTGGAGAGAGCTGTCAGCTACAAGGACAAGCTGGAGAAGGGCCTCTCAGCGTCAATGGGGTTGTTCAGCTACCCGGTGCTTCAGGCCGCTGACATTCTCATTGTCTCTTGTGACATTGTGCCCGTGGGAAAAGACCAAGTCCAGCATATCGAGATGACGCAGGACATGGCCGGGTACTTCAACAACACGTTCTGCGGTGGTGAGGAGGTGCTGAAACGCCCCGAGCCGCGGTTGAACAAGGCCTTCATCGTTCCCGGTATCGATGGGCAGAAGATGTCCAAGAGCTATGGAAACGCCATCGAGCTTTTTGGCACTCCCAAGGCCACTAAGAAGAAGATCATGAGTATTGTGACCGACAGCACTCCTGTGGAGGCTCCCAAGGACCCGAATTCCTGCAACGTGTTTGCCATTCTGTCCCTGATGGCGAACTTGGATGAAGTTGCGGAGTGGGAGCAGAAGTATCGGTCTGGCGGTATGGGCTACGGCGAAGTGAAGAAACGCGTGCACGAACTCTTTGAGGACACCTTTGGCGAAGCCCGCGAGCGGCGTATGCAATTGGAGAAAAACCCTGGTTATGTGGAAGATGTTCTCGTCGCCGGAGCGGATAGGGCCCGAGCCGTTGCTGGGCCACTAATGCACCGTGTAAGAGAAGCAACGGGGTTAGTTGCGGCCAAACGCAGATAAGGCTATCACAGAATACTGGTAAACACCATTGAATCACTACAAGGTAGAGCTGGAAGTATACAACGGTCCTCTGGATCTGCTGCTTTTCCTCATCCGAAGGAATGAGGTGGATATCTATGATATCCCAATAGCTGCGGTGACTGAGCAGTACATGTCTTATGTGAGTCTGCTGCAGAATCTGGACCCTAATCTGGCAAGCGAGTTTCTGGTGATGGCGGCAACCTTGATGGAAATCAAATCTCGCACGCTCCTGCCGCGTCCTCCGGTTGAGGAGGGAGAGGAGGAAGACTTTGCCGATCCTCGACTCGAACTGGTGAAGCAGCTTCTGGAATACAAGAAGTATAAGGATGCTGCTGGTGCCCTTGATGAGGCTAAGTCTCTGCAGGAACTCAAGCACAAGCGCATGCCGGTAATACCAAGAATGGATAATGGTGAACTCGATCTTGAGGAAGTCCAGGTCTGGGATCTCTTTGAAGCGTTTCAGCAAATTCTTACAGCGATCGGAAAACGCAACTACAAGCACGAAGTCCTTTACGATGATACGCCGATCGCTCTGCATGCGGCGGACATTCTCGACATTATGCAACGTCACGAAGGACGGCAGAGGTTTCAATCGCTTTTCGAAGGCCGCAGTAAGTCGCAGCTGATAGGTCTTTTCTTAGCAGTGTTGGAACTCATACGCCAAAAGAGAATTCGTGCAATCCAAGAGGGAGAGTTTGCCCCCATTGAGCTTGATCTTCTTGACCCAAGTCCGGTGGATGTGGATGAAGAGACAGATTATGGTTTCGGAGATGAGGAGCCTGATGCCGAGCTGGCGGAGCCTTCTTCTTGTGATCAAGTTCTTTCATACCCTCTGGAGGGGGAAGATCTGCATGGTAGTGTGGCGGTGGGCATGACGGAACCCGTCGATGACTGTGATGCTGGGGCGGAACCTATGGAAGAGGAGGATATGGAATGACCCCATCTCAGAGATTGACTCAACTCGGAATGAATCTTCCTGAAGTGAGTAAGCCCGTGGGGAGTTATGTGCCGGCCTTGGTAGCTGGACGCTTGGTTATGACCAGTGGGCAAATACCTATACTTGCTGGGAAACTCACTCACACCGGCAAGGTTGGTGACACAGTGACCTTGGAGCAGGGTCAGGAGGCGGCCAAGGTCTGCGTGCTCAACGCCTTGGCGGCTGCGGGAGCGGCTGTTGGAGGAGTGGACAACATTTCACGTATCATTCGCGTTTGTGTGTATGTGGCTTGCGCACCTGCATTTACTGACCAGCCGAAAGTCGCTAATGCTGCGAGCGATTTGCTTGCCGAATTGTTTGGGGAATCAGGCAAGCACGTGCGCAGTGCGGTGGGAGTGGCGTCTTTGCCCTTGGACGTGCCGGTTGAGCTGGAGTTAGTTGCTGCTACTGGCGATTGATTGCCCTACTCAGGGAGTATACTCGGTTGCCTGTACGAGTTGTAGGCGATTTGCACGAAGTTGAACTCGATCCCTTTCGCAATCTCAAGGATCGGCATGTAAAAGCGCGCGACGGTTTGTTTGTTGCTGAAGGTCGGGAAGTGGTGCGCCGACTGCTGCAGAGTTCATTGGACTTGCATTCATTACTGCTTACTCCCGGCAAGTATGAACAGCTCAAGGACTGTATCGGCCGTGATTCACACGTTTTTGTGGCGGACCTAGACCAAATAGAAAGTATCGCGGGATTCAACGTTCATCGAGGTGCGTTGGCTTGTGGCTATCGTCCTGCAAATCCAAACCTACGTTCTTTGGCAAGACATATGCCTGTTGATGGCCCCATCGTAGCCATGGAGAACATAACCGACGCTCAGAATGTCGGAGTGATCATTCGTAACGCTGCTGCCTTTGGCGCACCGTTCGTGATTCTAGCATCATGCTGTGACCCGTTCTATCGGCGTTCTATTAGGGTTTCCATGGGGAATGTATTTCGATTACCCGTTTATGTCAGCGATGATTTGTCACGTGACTTGGAAATCCTTAAACATGAATACGGCATTGCTTCAGTGGCTACCGTTTTGTCCTCCGATGCCATACCTTTGAGAGATGCCGCTGTGCGGACAGGTGTCGTTCTGGTCTTTGGCGCTGAGGGATACGGTCTTAGCGACGAGGTTATCGCCGCGTGTTCCGAGAGAGTGACCATACCTATGAGTCGGGGCACGGATTCCGTCAATGTGTCCGTGGCATCCGGCGTATTCCTTCATCACTATGCCGATGGGATGCGCAGTGGCTGAAGCAAGCTCCATTCAAGTATAGCTTTTGGTTCCGTCCGGCATAATGTTTCGTCACGCCTTGTCTGAGCGAAATAGAGAAACGCAATTGGCTTACTGCTTATTGGACGTCGATGGCTCTGCCTCCGTGAAGCTGCGACCTTCTATTATAGTACCTTCACAAAAAAACCATATGGACTATCACCCACGCTTGCCTTGAGCGATTATGTGTGCCTATTGTTACTCGATGAGGGTAAGAGGTACGCTCTTGCCATTCAGAACTGTTTGGGGAGACCGAGTGTTGGGAAAGCATTGGGAAGGGGCTTGCAGTTCTCGTTGTGCGAGGAGGAAGCAAAGGGTGAGTACTATTGTGAAATCAACCAACTTAGTGTCTGTGATAGCAGTGAGTATGCTTATCGCCACAGTGCCGGTGAACGCTGCCGTACTCTCCGTGGCCACGTCCGTAGGTGATATTGTGCAAGGGTTGCCGGCGGCCGACATCTCCCAAGGAATGGTGGAGAGCGACACCAGTGTTTGGGTTTTCAACGAAAAGCAGGATTATGCTTTGAGCAGTGATCTTGCAGTGACCGTGCTTATGGATAACTTCGTCGATCCTTTGCCGGCCATCTTCGACTCATTCATGGATGAGTCATCAGACCTGCATGGCCACATAGCGGCAGGCACGCGAGTGTCGAGCCATTACGTTTTCATGGATCAGGATGAATGCCAAATGGGGTTCGGTGTTGCTTCGGGAAGTATCACATTTACAGAACGCATTATCGGCGTTGTGTCGAACAACTTTGGCGTTCTTGGAAGCTTTCCGGGAGACGAATGGGCGCTGAGTGCTGCAGAAGTTGGTCTGGCGGGTGTGCAGTACGGTCCGGTTAACTTCCAGGGTATGGAATACGGATTGTTTGGAGATTCCTGGTCGATAGGTGTTGATGAACGGACCATCAACTTTGACTTTTGCACAACTACGGGGCAGGACAACTTGCGTGTTATCACGATGGCAAGCGCCGTGCCGGAGCCCTCGAGTCTCTTGCTTCTATTCGTTAGTGGTGCACATGCCCTTGGCCGCAAACGGAAGATCACATCAACTTTGTGAATCTTTGCGAGTGGCTTCTGGACGATATCCCATGTGAAAACAATAATCGGGCGGAGGCGATTCGAACAAGACGAATCGCCTCTGCCTTTGTCTATGTGAAGGTGAGATCTGGTGGACTTAGCCACCTTGTGGCTGATGGCAATGAAGGACGGCAGTAAACGATTAAGTTGCAGCATTGGTTGCTTTAAAGACCGCTCTTCGTCCGGAGTTGCCGAGTGCGCTGCTTGTACGGCTAGCGTCTTCTACCGTTTCAGCAGGATTAAGGGTGATTCGCCCAGTGTGACAGCAGTTGCAGCAGAGGGGCGTGCCGAGATAACTGGGCGAGATGAGGGGAGAAGGTCTGCAAGAGCTAACGCGAGGCTGCGGGAGTATCTTTGAACGGCCCAAGGTGCCACGTGCGCGCCTGGTATGAAGTCGCTGTCTTGGGCGTCGGGAAAAGGACTATGGATGAGAATGACTCCGTGCTTGGAGGTTACGTTTTCCAGCCATTCGCGGTATTCGGCGTAGACGCCTCCGTGCCAGGTACAAGTTAGGAAGGGCGGGAGGGGGTCTTCGTACACTACAGCGGTGATGCCTGCCGCGTGCAGGTCCATCAATGCATTGTCAAAAGCGTTGCATGCCGTAGGGCAGAGCGGGTGAGAGACGAGTTCTTCAGCGCGCGCGAGCTGTCGCTGTAGACTGATTGCGTTTCTGTCGTTTCCAGAGAAAGCCAATTCAAGCCAACCGTCGTCATGGTATGTATACTCATGGGGGATCCGCGGCAATCCATCGCGGGCACATATCCACAGCTGTTGCAGCAGGGGCCAGCGGTTACGACCGGGAATGGCTGACGAGAGCAGGAACTCTCTAGTCAGCTCGAAGTCGGTGAATTCGCCAATCATGTCGATTAGGCGTCCGGGAGTGGCACCTGCGCCGACGTCAGTAGCGAGCGTAACCTGGTTTATTCCGCATACATCAGTTGGTGAAATACCCAAGACAGCTAGGTCTGGGAGTGACGGAGAACGTGTCAGGTTGTCTACGACGAACCTGTATGTCATGGCATTGCCAGCGCCGAGGCCAAAGTTGAAGGATTTGACCGGCTTGCCCCAGGCAGCGGAAAGAATTGGGTCAACGTGGTCTGGGGCGATCCCCCAGGCTGTTCGACTGCTGCCGATGAAGACGATGTCTGGGGCAGACTTGCTGCGTGCGTACAGATGTTTTTGCAGGTGTAAGGGGTGAGCATAACTTGTTGTGGGGATGGGTATCGTGCAGATGATGACGGCGCCAAGGAGGAAGCAGCAGGTGAATGACGCAATGAATCGAATTGTGAAACTCTGTCGATTGTCAGTCATGAACAGCATTGCCTCATTATCTAAAACTGGAAGTACACGAACGGGACAGATTCAGGGGCCAGGAGGATGATCGCGTATGCGGCGGCTGCGGCCATTGCTCCCTGTACAATCGGTCCGGGATGGTAGCGTTGCAGTCTGGGCCACACGTCGCCTATTAGGTGTAGTAGAGCGCAGAGCACGGTGATTGCCACGATTCGGCGTCCGATGACGGTTCCCTGTTCCCAAACGACAAGTTTGACGAGAATCGTCCAGGCTGTGTCAATGTCAGGTGCTCGGAAAAGTACCCACCCTATGCAGGCGAGATGAAACATCACGAGCACACGTATCGCACGGACAGGGAACGGCAGTCGATGACGCTTAGGCGGGATGAGTCTCAATACCCTCTCGCCAGCCAGAAGGAGACCGTGGAATAGCCCCCAAACGACAAACGTCCAGGCTGCTCCGTGCCACAAACCTCCGAGGGCCATGGTTACGGTTAAGGCAAGCGCGGTTCGGGCGAGTCCATGTCGCGAGCCGCCCAAAGGGATGAATACGTAATCACGTATCCAGGTGCTCAAGCTGATGTGCCATCTCCGCCAGAAATCGGAGGGTCCTATGGCCATGTATGGATGGTCGAAGTTTTTCATCAGATGCACGCCGAAGAGTTTTGCAGTTCCAATGGCAATGTCCGTGTATCCGGAGAAATCCATGTAGATTTGGAAGGCATAGGCGTACGTGGCAAACCAGCATGCGGCGGATCCGAAGCCGTTTGGATTGCCGTACACGTTGTCCACTAAAGTTGCAAGGTTATCTGCGATTACGGCCTTCTTGATTAAGCCTTTGATTATCAGCAGGGTTCCGGCTGAGAGGTCGCCGGTTTTTGCCTCAGGGTTTGACCTAAGTTGAGGAATCAGGTCGCCGGCGCGCATAATGGGACCGGCCACCAATTGGGGGAAGAAGACTACGAAGTTGGCGAAGTTGAGAAAACCGCGTTCCGGCGGGCTTCCCCTGTATACATCAATGGTGTAGCTGAGCGTCTGGAAAGTGTAGAAGGATATTCCTACTGGCAGGATTATCTCGAGTGTGGGAATGTGCGGCTCAAAGCCTATGTTTTGCAGCAGGCCGCAGGCGGAATCTGCAAAAAAGTTGAAGTACTTGAACGTGCTCAGAAGCGACAGGTTAACTGCGATGCTCAGTCCGAGGAAAGTTTTGCGTCGTCTGACATTTGTGGCCGCAGCTATTGAGAGGCCACAGGCGTAATCGACAACTGTACTAAGGATTACGAGGCCGCAGAATCGCCAATCCCACCAGCCGTAGAAGAAGTAGCTTGCTCCAAGCAGCAGCCAACGGCGACGCTCTGTGGAAGACGCGTAGTACAGCAGTAGTACTAGCGGCAGGAACAGTGCAAATGCCGGCTCATTGAACAGCATGCAGCTATATCGGCACCGTATATCCGATCCTATAGGACGTGCCGGCCGTCCCGGAGCTGCGTATTGTCGTACAGTGAGGCAGAAAAAGTCTGCCTGATGCGGGCATGGCTACGCCGCCATGCACCACACCAGGCAGTCAGCTGGATCGCCGTCTCTAGAGAAGGTCAACAAGTTTGCAGCATGCTGGTGAGCCATTATTCAAGCCGCACCTGCTGCACTTTGCCGCATTCGGATTGCAGCATTTTCCGTCGCCCTTCACCTCGCCACACTTGTGACACAAAAGAGTTTCTTTGCTGGTGTGTTCTGCGGTCTCTGCTATTCCGCAGCAAGCTGCGTTACCTTTGTCTTGTTCATACTTGCCACACTTCTTCTCTTTGTCTTTACAGCAGGAAGTGTTGTTGCCCTTAGGGGCACCAGACTTGCCGCAGATCACCGGATGGTCTTTTCCTAGATTGATTGGTGCGTCTTTGCCGCATCCAGGGGAAGTTTTTGCCTGGCCGGAATGTGAGCACCTCCTGGTCTTTGGATGGCAGCATTCATCAGAGCTCCTTGGCTCTCCGCGTTTCGTGCAGGTTGCCAGTTCGCTTTTGGGGCATTTGCTTGCTTCGTCGACAGTGGCGAGTGTCGATTTTGCATTGTGCAAGCGACAGCCCGGAGAATCTTCATTGAGTTGGCATTTGGCACATATCTTGGAGGCCGGATCACAGCACTGCTTCAGGCCCTTTATTTCGCCGCACTTGCTGCAAATCGCAAGATGCGTCCCAGGCTGCTCGCCGTTCGCCCGGATTTTCTGCAGCGCCGCCTTTGGGTCCGCTTCTATTTTTGCCAAACATGGCTTGCAGCATGCATATACGCGGTAGCCGGCCACGTCAGTGAATACTTCCTTGTTTATTTCGCCGCCCATGATCGGGCACAAGGTCTGGGGGGTTTTGGATTCCGCTGGCGCTTTGCTGACGGTACATGATCCGCAGCCTCCTTTGGCAAGGGCTTCTGACGTCAAAGGAAGCAGTGCTAAAAGAACTGCGGTTGCCAGGATTGGGATTAGTTTATTGTAACTCATTATCTTTACCCTCTTGTCATCTGGACGTTATTCGTCGCTTGGTTGGTTTAGCCATTGACTCAAGTGTGATCTCTCTCATAGCGGTTTCGAGCACTTTGGCCAGGTTTTGCCATGTTGCTCGGGCCGGGCATTCTGATGACTTGTTGCATGTGTGTTTGTCCTCGACACATTCGACAAGGCACAAAGGTCCTTCCACTGCCAGCATGACATCTCTTGCATTTATTTCCTTGGGGGCACGGCTTAGGGAAAAACCGCCTCCAGGTCCGCGGGACGTTACGACTAGACCAGCTTCCTTCAGTGTGTTCAGCAGGGAGTAGAGGTACTTTCCAGATACGCCCAAGTTACCTGCCAACTCCTCCAGAGTTATAGGGCTCTGTCCGTTTCGGTCGGCCAGCTCCAGCATAGCCCTTAAACCGTATCTGCCACGCGTTGATACTCTCATGGACGACTCCATAATAGTCTACTAATATAGTAGACTACTCTAGGATCTATGGAAAGTCAAACCATAACTTGCAGTAAAAACTGTCTTGGTCCGTTTCTTCGGCCCGGATTGGAACGACGATGGTGGTTACTGCAGAAACAGGGGCGGTGTTAGTGAATGTGGCACCTTGTTTGGCGGAGTGTCATTCGAATTCTGCCGGTAGGATTCCCGCTGACACTTCTTCGAGTTGTTCGCGGTCTATTATGCGTACGGTCTGTGGCGTGGGAGTTTGGATGAGCCCGCTGTCCGTCAGTCGCCGCAAGGTGCGGGAGAGAGTTTCGCTTGTTAGGTTCAGATGACTGGCGAGATCCTTCTTCCTGATTGGCAGGGCGAATGGACACTTTCCAGCTGAAGGATCCGCATCGATGAGGTGGCGTGCTACTCGGCCAGCAGCATCGCGCAACACTATGTCCTCCAGCAGTGCTATCAACTGTCGAACCCAGAGAGACATCCCGCTGAGCAGCTGAAGGCAAAACTCGTGGTGCGTCGCCAGTAGATGCCGCAGGCGAATGGTAGGAATGAGGACGCAAGTCGTCGATTCCAGTGTTTGGGCGTAGGCCGGCAAGGAGAACTCGCCAATGGCCGCCACCTCTGCAAAAGTCTGGCCCGGCCCCGCCAAATGCAAAATGTGTTCCTTTCCGGCCGGCGAGATCTTGAAAACCTTCACGGAGCCTGAGCCAACACAATACAGTCCAGGACAAACGTCTCCCTGGCGGAAGATCATCTGGTTGCGTTTAAGGTGACGGAGAGAGCCGTTTTCGCTCAGTAGGCCAAGCCACTGCGGCGCGAGGCTGCGAAACAGGCCACAATTTTCGAGAATGGACCTTGTAGTCTCGTGCGTTTTGGTTTGCTTTGGCAAGACAACCGCTCCAGTTGACTCAGATCAAGGGTTGTGAATGTTGATTATCTGATAATCAAGGAAGTGGGGCAAGCGAGCACGAGCTTGCTGAAAACGCGTCAAGTGGAGCAATCAAATGCTGAGAGATGTTGTAACTATCAACGAGAGCCTTTGTGACGGATGCGGGTTGTGTGTCCCCGCTTGTGCGGAGGGAGCTCTCCAGATAATCGATGGAAAGGCGCGGCTGGTTGCTGACAACCTGTGTGATGGACTTGGGGCGTGCTTGGGCCATTGTCCCAAGGGGGCGATCAAGGTGGAGAAGAGAGAGGCGGGCGTTTTTGACGAAGCTGCTGTCAGGAGCAGAGTCCAAGGCATGGCTGGAGATGTTGTTGTGCCGAACGTCTCACATTCGGGGCGTCTGGCCTTGTCGCTTGCTGGGCTTGGCAGAGAGCGGAGGGACGTGGAGGTGGCTAGTGTGTGTGCAGGCTTGAGGTCGTTGGGGGTCTCTCAAGATGGGGACCTGAGCGGCGGAGAGGACTGTTGTGCAGAGGGAGGCGTTGCCTCGGAGCTCGCTCATTGGCCGGTTCAGTTGCAGTTACTTCCATCTTCGGCGCCAGTTCTTCGAGGAGCCAAGCTCTTGATTGCGGCTGATTGCGCGCCGATCGCGCTTGCGGAATTCCACAGTCGTCTGCTCCGTGACCATGCTATAGCGATAGCATGCCCCAAGCTTGGTGATCGGGACAGCTACATTGAGAAGTTGGCTCGTATCTTCGCCGAAAACTCTCTTGAGCGGGTGCGCGTTGCTCGGATGGAAGTTCCCTGTTGTGCCGGGCTTACCCGACTAGTTTTGGAGGCACACGAGCGAGTCCAATCCACTATTTCTGTAAGTGAAGTCGTGGTGAGCACGAGAGGCGAGGTTATCTCAGATGCACGGATTGCGTAAGCTGCACTCATATGGAAAGCGCAAGGGGTGCAAGCGTGAAACTTGCACCCCTTTTCGCTCGAATCAATTGTCCTGCCTGCCTCACGTGGAGGTCAGTCTCCGTGCACTTGGGTGGCCAGCAACTTGCAGATATCTTGCGGTGTGTTGCGTCCAGTGAGGAAGGAGACGACGATGTTGAAGAAAACCGCCAATGGGGCGCCGAGCCAAGCAAAGTACCATGCATTCAGATAGTAGCTGATCGTGTCATGGGCTGGCAACGTTACGCCGTTCTTGCCCGCGATGAAGTAGACCAGAGCCACCGCTGATACTGAAGAGCCGGCAATAAGTCCTGCCCATGCCCCTGCGCGGTTGGATCCGCTCCACCATACACCAAGGAGAAACAGCGGGAAAATCGTGCAACCGGCCAGCGAGAAAGCGACGGCCACAAGCTGAGCTATCAGCCCTAACTTCATCAGAGCAACTATCGCGACTGCGGCAGCCATCAGGATTGTCCCAACGCGGGCCATGATCATTTGCAGGTGCTGGGGTGCGTCGGGATTGAGCACGCGGTAATAGAGGTCATGTGAGAACGCCGACGCTCCAGCGACCAACAGTCCGGACACCGTGGAAAACGCCGCCGAGATGGCTCCTGCGGCAAGGAACCCAACGATTAGTGGCGCAACATCGCCAAGTTGTGCCGTGTACACTACGATTGCGTCTTTTGCCAGCTTTCCCACTTGAGGGTTGGAGGAAAGGATTTTACCGAACGATGAGTAGACCGGCGCGCTCCAGTACAGCAAGCAGATGAAGAAAAGCCCCCACACTACCGACCATCGTGCATCTCTTGCACGGGGCACGACATAGAATCGCTGAATCACATGCGGGAGGCCCGCAGTGCCAATCATTAGCGAGAAACAGATTGCAACCCATTGGAACCATGTCTGCCCCGTACAGTAATCCCAGGGCATGGCAAACTCCGGGGATGGTAGAATTCCAAAGTCATGTCCCAATGCGCTTTCCCCCTTTCCCGGCTCTAATCCAGTGACGGCATCTGTTACTACTTGTCCGTAGCCGACCTGTGGTACAGCCGTGAAGTAATCATACTTGTGAGCGAGAATGAACAGCGGGATCATGAAAGACACGATTATGATTACGTATTGGATCTGCATGTTCTTGGTTACGCCAAGCATGCCCGAGATAAGGGTGTATAGAAGAACGACCGACGCTCCTATCAGGACCGCCCATGTGTAGTTGATGCCAAGAATCCACTTGAACATCAATCCAATGCCGGCAAACTGGCCGACGCAATAGCAGAATGAGATGAATATGGCCAAACATGCTCCGTACGCACGAAGCCCGGTGCAGTAGTACCGATCTCCGATGAAGTCCGCAGCCGTATACTTGCCGAATCTCCTGATTTGGCCAGCCATAAGGATAAGGAGCAGCACGTACCCACCTGTCCAGCCGACGACATAGGAAAGTCCATGATAGCCGGAGCCGTACATGATTGCCGCCATGCCCAGAAAGGATGCCGCACTCATCCAATTGGATGCGATGGCCATTCCAGCACCCACCGGCGATATCTTCCGTCCAGCTGCCCAGTAGGTTGAGGTGTCTTTGGCTCTGTTAAACACGCCTACTAGAACGAAGGTGACGAGGATTGCGATCAAGATTACTGCCGGGCCTGCTTTAAACTCACCTTCCAACTCTGTAGCTTTGCCTGTTGCGGCAAAAGCGGTATTAGCTGAAAGGGATGCAAGTAGGGCAGCAGCGGAAAGTCTGGAAAAACTGAATATATTCACGATAATTCTCCATTAGCCAACAGGATTCGCTGGTAGCCGCCTACTCTTCAGCATAACCGTACTTCTTGTGGATACGATCTGTCATGATCGCGTAGATCAAGCATAGAACTACGAACATTATCAGCAGAAACTGGGCAGTATACCAATAGTGGAAGGGAAAACCCATGAAGACCGTGTCCGTGAGGGCGCACCGGTTGTGCGTGAGATACTTCTTCATCAGGGCGGGCAGGGAAGCAGTTACGGCTTCGGCCTCCTGAACATCTGTCGACTGAAGGATGGATGCCGGTAGCAAGTCCGTCATCAGTTTGTCGAAACCGTCGCCGCTGAGCCCTATCGCTTCCGAGCTGATCCTTTCTATTTGCGTTTGTTTGGCGATGATTTCCTCTTCCGGAGTCTCCGGAGTTATGTTGATCAGAAACGTGGCCGCCTCATCTAGGGCGGCTCTTTGCGTTTCGGTTACCATTCCATGCAGGGTGGCAGTGAGCGCGCTCTTGAGCATTACCTTGTCGGCATCAACAACTGCTATGTTCTTTCCCAACACTTTCAGCAGGGCTCGGCACAGTTGCTGTTTGCCTGAGTTGTCCACTGCTTGAGATTCGAAGGCTGTCGGCCAAACGGCGTCGAACTCTGCGAGTACCGGTTCTGCTACTGGCTTGCCAAGCGCTATAAGTAGTCCTTGAAAGCCGAAGACACCGAAACCCCAAACTAGGACCATGATGATAATCATGGTCATATTCGCTTTGGCGTGAGGTGTTTTGGGTGAGAAGAAGCTGACGTGGAACTTCTTAGGTGGCGATTCAGCGTGCCCCTGATGATCCGCCGGCTCGTTAACCATTTTCACGACTCCTAAATCTACAGAATAACCACAACGAAACAGCTACCGAGAATGCTTGAATCCCCCCGGGTAGGTCACAACAGAAGCTGCCGCGCGCACCACAACGAGGCACGGTTCTGGGCAGTGCCGCAAACGCCCTCCATTCTTACAATAAACGAGCAGGTTGGACACTGCTCGCACGGTCATCCGAAACTGAATAGAGACTACCGGCCCAGTGCCTACCCCGTCAAGAGGAGAGTAGGCTGCAGCGACAGAAATGGATGCTCCGTTCCTGCTAACTGAGAGATCAGGCTCGCGTCGGCGCCGAAGCCCTTAGCTAAGTAACACACTCTGCCGGGATTGACGTGGAGATGATGCTTAATTCTGGCGCGGATGCAATATGAGCTTATTGATCAGCTTGGCACTGCAATCCAGACGCACTAAACTCACATCAAGCAAGCCAACTGGCAAGGTTTTGCGTAGGGAGGTTATAGTCAGCCAACGATGTTTTGATGAGGATGGCAGCCGTCTCGCCATGTGGCTGCCAGCCGGAGGGCAGTGGTGAACTGGCTGCTAACGTGTGTGTGATGCCCACAGACAAACCCCGCAAAACCGAACATGCAGGCAGTGCTGAAGACGGTGCGACGTCTCCCGCGAGAACGTTGCGGATGGGGATGAATGCCTTTGCGAAGCCACCGGAAGAGTATCTTGAATACGCGGTAAGACACGGCCTTGAGCACATCGAGATAGACTTGATTAAAGACCATTCTTCGCTTGTCAGCTTTCGTGAGACGCGGATATTGCGTCTTGCTCACGACAGTGACGATGCCCGAGTGTCACTCAGTCTGCACTTGCCTTACACGAAGAACTTTTCCTCAAGGAACCCAATTACGCGTTGGCGTAATGCGTCCTATATGAGACAGTGTGCGGTTCTGGCGGGTCGACTTGGGGCGTCACATCTTACTGTTCATATGGGCAGAGTATCAGGTTTCCCTGTTTGGCCCTGGATGCGTCTTCAGGCAATCGAAGGGCTGTTGACTACATTGCGCAAGGTCCTGCCGGTTTGCCAGCATCATGGGGTCCGGATCGCTTTGGAGAACGCGGCGAGCCATGCATCTTCAAAGGAGGTGGCTAGTCTGGGAGACTGTGTGGAGGATTTTCTGTACGTGTTTGAGCGTGAGCAATCACCCTGGCTTTCTTTATGCCTTGACATAGGCCACGCTAACACGAATTCCGGTCCACTCAGGTTTATTGAAACGCTGGGCCACAAGATCATTGCAGTTCATTGTCACGATAATATGGGTGCAGGCGATGAACACTTGGGAATAGGTGAGGGGACTGTTTGCTGGAGAGAATGTGGGAATGCTCTTTTGCGAATCAACTACAGTGGCCCTTACATTCTGGAGTGTTTCAAGGAAGCGCCTCATGAAGCGGCGCAGCAATTGCATGATGCTATTGTCCCGGAGTAGCACTGCTCTCAGGCCGACTACTGACTTGTTCCCGTGAACTCGACCTTGAGCTTACTTTGAAAATCGCTGACCTGTGAGAGAGTTTTTTTGAGGGATAGCAGCTCGATCTGTGCCAATTCCTTGGGGTTTATGAAATTGTCGGGCTGTTCTCCGTCGGAAACCTGCTGTGTTTGGTGTTTTATACGTAGAGTCATTAGAAAATCATACGCCTTAGCGATTTCCTCATGTTCTGATTGATTAAGCAGTTTCTTATCTCGGATTTGCTGCAAACGATCTAGAGTGTTTGTCTTGGTTACACCCGTACGGAGCGTATAGATTCTGGCGAACTCTATGACTGGCATCATTGCTTTCTTTATGTCGAAAGTCTCCGCTTGCCCTTCGTCAGTTCCCACAACGATGTTTCCAAAGAATCCAATAGGAGGCTTGTACTGCAGTGCGTTCAGTGTAAGGTGGTGGAAGAACCCTGCCTTGCCTGCAGCTGTTGAGTGTACGTGAAGGCGCAATTCATCTGCTAATTCGCATTTGCCATAAACACAGCGAAAATCGAAGAGAATACTGACCGCGAGGAGGTCGTTAGGGTCTGCTTCAACGATCCAGTCTCTGAAGTACTTTCTCCATTGTGTGATTGACTGGCACCATCGAGGGTTACTAGCCATTGTTTCCCCTTCACATTTGGCATATCCGGCGGTGCAAAGGTCGTCACAGACGCGTGTACCTAGCCGGACAAAGTAGTCATTGGCTGCGGCAGGATCCTCGCATGCGCTATCATCGTAGATGATGGCATTGTCCTGATCCGTTTTCATCGTCTGTTCGAGGCGGCCTGCACTTCCCAAGGCTAGAAAAGCGAATTCGGCAGGCGGAGTGCCCATTCTGTCGACAGCAAGCTGAATCAGGCGCTTACTGATAGCGTCAGATACTGACGCAATCAACCTGACGATATTGCGAGAATTAGCTCCGCTGTCCATAAGTGCTTTGACTAGACGAGGCAGGCGAGCATGTGCATCAGTTATTTCCTCGACGGACAACGCTTGGTGTATTTCTCGGAGAAGGAAGGCGGACGAATACCGCTGCACTTGCAGCACATCTCGATAGCTTACGATCCCTGTCACCATGTCGTTGGCATTACGAACAACTAGGTGTGATATTGATTTTTCCTGCATCAATAAGGCGGCTTCGAACAGCAATGCGCGGTCAGGAATTGTGATAATAGGGGAACTCATGATCTCGAACACGGGGGAAATGAGCGATTGTTCAGACGCCACAACTCTGTCGCGTAAGTCTCGATCAGTAACGATACCTAGTGTGTTCCGGTCGTTTGAGCGAACTAGCACAGCGCTGACGTTGTTCTTGGACATGATGCTTGCGACTTGTGAAATTGGAGTGCTCATGTCGCAGAACAACGGTTCAGAAGTGGAATTGCGCACCGGTTGATTGAGGAACAGAAGCGCAGTCTGCAATTCCACGATGAGGCCTTCCCTCTCTTGTTCCGCCTTCTTCTGTTCAGTGATGTCTTCAATGATTGCATCGCATAGTGGTTCTCGTCCATCTGGATCGATGGTTAGGACAGCAGACACAGAGACTGTTGGTACTGTGCCGTCTTTCTTGCGTAATCGAAGTATTTGGTTTTTTACCCATCCATTGCTTGTGAGCTGTCGATGAAAATTCTCTCGATCATCTCGGTCGTGCAGGAAGTCGGCGAGGTTTGCTGTGAGAAACTGCTCCGTCTCCTCGAACCCAAGGATTCTCATTGCGGCCCGGTTGCCCTCTATGAACTTCCACTTCTTGCCCATTGTTGTGCGAAACACGCCGATATTGATTGCGTTTGTCAACGCTCGGTACTGTTGTTCGCTTACATCCAGTTTCTCCTCGATTTCCTTGTGCCTGGTGATATCGCGAGTAGCAATCACGTATCCTTGCTTGTCAGCAAATGTTATCTGCGATGTGGCCAGTAGAATGTCGGTGGTTTGTCCGTTTACTCGCTTCAGACGTGCCTCAAACTGGCCCAGAACGGGCTGTCCTGCGGACAAGGATTTGATTCTCTCAGCTGTAACTTCATTGCTGTCAGCCATTGGGAGGAAGATGTCTTCCAGTGTCAAGTCCTGGAATTCGGATTCAGTGCATCCGAGCATATCAAGCATCGTACGATTGGCTAGGCGAGTGACGCTGCCTGGTGTAACCATGATGATGCCTTCGGTGGCAGCCTCAACCAAGGCCTGATACTTGTCCTTGGACTCCAGCAGCTGCGCCTCCGCGCCGCGCCTTTGGCGTTCCACGCGAAGACTTTGTTGGAAGATGTACAACAACAGAACGAGTATTATCGCTGTAATCACCACAGACAGTTGCACAACTCGGTCGGTCATCGTCTCAATCTCTTCACGGACATCCTCAATGTAAACGCCGGTTCCGATTATCCAACCCCACGGTTTGAACTCCCGCACGTACGACAGCTTGGGTACCACTCGCGTTGCGTCATCTTTCCATTGCCATTGATATTCAACGTATCCATCGCCGGCCGCACGCACGGTGTCTACAAAAGCTACAAAGAGCTTCTTACCTCGCGGATCTTGAAAATCGGTGAGGTCCTTCCCTTCAAGGTCGCTACGATACGGATGTACAACCATCCGCGGTGTCATGTCGGTGATCCAGAAGTAGTCTTTCCCATCTCGCCCATAGCGCAAAGTACGGATCCGAGCAATTGCGCGGCTCATCGCGGCTTCCCGAGTGCAGACTCCTGAAGTTTGCTCTGTGTGCAGCTCATCCAGGATGCTCCACGCAGCGGCCGTAAGTTCGCGGATCATCTCCCTTTTGCGTGAGAGGATATTCTGTTCGAATGAGGGAATGATGATTACGAACAGTGAGATTACGAAGAGACCTATTGCCAAGGCGGTGGGCAATAGAATCCGCAACAGGAAGCTGTGATGCCGCTGGTGTTCAATGTTTCTTGCCATCTGGTTGGTCCTCGAGGCCGTACATGCTGCCACCATCCAGGACACGAGGCGGCATCATGGACAGAGAATAAGCTAAGGACGCGGTGACGCAATCACTTAGGTGTATTTGTGTGCCTCCGAGCGACTTTTAGAGGAGGTTCTGCTCTTTTCGTCCGACCTGTGAGGAATGGCGATGTTTATGCTTGTGACATGATCGTCGTGTTGCTTGTGGCGAAGTTGTGCATGGTCGAGTGCATTTGGAGGACAGCTGGAGATTCCTGCTGAAAGCCTGGCTCGGCAATAACCGTTGGCCGTCCACGTTGTATAATGTGGGCGTGCCGTATTCGTCCAACACATGCGTATGTGTGCCACACTTGGGGATGCGGACGGAGCCACCGGTTGAGCAGCCTCTTTGCCTGCAGAAGATGTATTCGTACCCAGTTAAATGCAAAATCCTGTCTTTCGCTTGGTCCTTGACTTTGGCGCTTGCCGCGATTGCGCAAGATACTTGTGTGGGACCCTTCGAAACAGATCAACAGTTCACTCCTCGCGGCACCATTGATACGCTGAACCAGGCCTTGTGGGAACGACGGGGAATCGTGCCTGCCCGCGTTTGCTCTGATGTCGTGTTTGTTCGTCGCGTCTACATTGACCTGATCGGAACACTCCCGGATCCGGTGGAGGTGCGCGCGTTTCTGGAGAGTGATGATCCGGATAAGCGTAGGCAGCTTGTTGATATGCTGATGCTTCGCGAGGAGTTCGCCGACTATTGGGCACTCAAGTGGTGTGATCTACTACGAGTCAAGGCAGAGTTCCCGATCAATCTCTGGCCGAACGCTGTGCAGGCTTATCATCGTTGGGTGCGCGATTGCATTCGACACAACAAGCCCTATGACCTCTTCGTGCGTGAGCTACTAACGTCCAGCGGGAGCAACTTTAGGGTTGCTCCAGTGAATTTCTATAGGGCAATTCAGGGGCACGATCCCGTAAACATAGCAAGCGCAGTTGCCTTGACATTTATGGGTAGTCGCCTGGAAACATGGGCCCCGGAGCGGCGCGAGGGGATGGCGGCTTTTTTCTCTCGGCTGGCCTTCAAGGGCACCGCCGAATGGAAGGAGGAGATTGTACTCTGCGATCCCACAGCGAGCGCGCCTCTGACAGCGGTGTTCCCCGACGGTACTTCCGTTACAGTTCCGGCTTTTAGTGATCCTCGACCTGTTTTTGCTGCTTGGCTTATATCGGAGGAGAACGAATGGTTTGGGAGGAGTATCGTCAACCGGATTTGGTTTTGGTTAATGGGAAGGGGGATAATCCATGAGCCGGACGATATTCGTCCAGACAATCCGCCAGCTAATGCCGAGCTGCTGGCATATCTTGAGAAGGAACTTGCCAAGGCCCACTACGACCTACGACACGTCTTTCGCTTGATCCTGAACTCAAGCACATATCAGCAGTCTGCGATTCCTCAGAGCGAGGATCCTGATGCTGCCAACCTTTGTGCGTTCTACAAGGTTCGTCTTTTGGACGCGGAGGTGCTAATCGATGCTCTATGCTGGATTTCCGGAACAGACGAGACATACGTGAGTATGATTCCGGAGCCGTTTACGTTTGTTCCAGAGCACAAGCGAACAATATCGCTGGCGGATGGCAGTGTCACTAGTCAGTTTCTTGAGATGTTTGGGCGACCGCCGCGCGATACCGGTTTTGAATCTGAACGAAGTAGCCTCATTACGAAGGCACAGCGGCTTCATTTGCTCAACTCTACACATGTCCAGAAAAAGATTGAGCGGAGTCGCCGTTTGCGCAGCATCATCAAGGCATACAAGTCAGATCCTGGACAGATAGTGCGATTGATCTATCTGAACCTGCTTTCTCGGTATCCCACAGACGACGAACTTGTGACGGCGCTAGAGTATGTCGAAGGCAGCGGCCTTCGTGTGGAGCAGGCGGCAACAGACGTGGCTTGGGCGTTGGTTAATAGCAAGGAGTTTCTCTATCGTCATTGATTTGGAACAAGAATCGTCTGCAGGATTCGGCATGGAGAAGGTCAATGGGAGTCGGTGCACAAGAGGCGGAACTATCCCGGAGGGAACTTCTTGGAAATGGGCTCAAGGGGCTTGCGGGATTGGCTTTAGGTCATACAGCCCTCGCTTCGGGGGGCGAGCTCACACCAGCTGCATCGTCAACGAAGAGGTTGGCGACGGCAAAGGCGGTTATTCAAATCTGGATGTGGGGTGGCCCCAGTCATCTGGATACTTTCGATCCCAAGCCGGAGGCTGGAGCAGATTACTGTGGTCCATTTCGTAGTCCGATCCCCACTAACGTTGATGGAATAAGAGTATGCGAGTTGCTTCCTTTATTGGCTCAACAGGCCGACAAATACTCCATTGTCCGCAGTATGACACATGGTATTAACTCCCATGAAACTGCATCCTATCTCGTACAGACTGGGCACATGCCCTCACGGATCGTTTTTCCATGTGCTGGTGCTGTTGTCTCACTCCTCCGGGGATATTCGGACGGTTATGCCGGAGTGGTGGCTCCTTACATTGTGCTCACTCAGTCTCAGGGCAGATTCTCAGAGTCCGGCTTCCTGGGCCAGCAGTACAAGCCGTTTGTTACAGGTGGCGATCCCAATAGCAGGGTTTTTGCCGTTGAGGGGATAGTTGCTCAGGGGCTTTCAGATAAGCGGCAGCGAGGGCGACGGAAACTGCTTCGTTCATTGGATTCATTGGGCAGAGCCATTCCGAATGATGCGGATTTTGCTCTCTTTGATGAGTGTGAGGCGAACGCGTATGCAATGATGTTTGGGGAGGCACGTGAGATCTTCGATCTTTCTCGAGAGGAAGATGAGTTGCGAGATCGTTATGGACGAAACACTTTTGGACAGTCATGTCTTATGGCGCGACGTCTTGTAGAAAGCGGTGTGCCATACGTGACTATCAATTACAGGGGTTGGGATACACACAAACAGCATTTTCAAACGATGAAGAGGAAACTGCCTGAGATGGACAGAGGCATGGCAACACTCTTGGCGGATCTAAGTGAACGCAATCTACTCGAATCGACTGTGATCTGGTGGGGTGGGGAGTTTGGGAGAACGCCGAGAATACAATGGGAGCCCCCGTGGAACGGTGGCCGCGGGCACTTCGGTGCCTGTTTTTCATCAGTGCTGGCTGGCGGAGGCTTCAGAGGGGGGCGTGTTGTCGGCGCATCCGATGCACGAGGGCTTGAGGTTGCTGATAGGCCAGTGCATCCGAGCGAACTTCTGGCGGCCATCTACCAGCGTTTGGGCATTTCTCATGATGAAGTAATACCCAATCACGCAGGCGTTGAAGCGAGAATACTGACGTTGCGGGGCGACTTGTGCCACTCTGGTTCTTGCTTGCCGGAAATAACATGTTAACTGTGCGACTAGCTTTGTCCGTTTCAGTGATCCTCTTGGAAGCTGCGCTGACAGCCGGCCAGCCGGCGAACAGAGATCCGCATATTGCTTATGTCTATCCTGCCGGGGCTAGATGTGGGACTTCAATCACGATGATCGTTGGAGGACAGCATCTCAACGGCGCAACTGCAGTGTACTTGTCTGGTGATGGTGTCAGAGGAAGCGTTGTCAAAGTGTTTCGCCCGATGCGCAGCATGGATCGTCGGGAGCGTGAGGAAATCCGCCGCCGTCTGAGAGAGGCCGCACGCAATCGTGTGGCTAAGTTTACCTCTGAAGGTATCCCGTTATCGCCATACCTTGACAGAGTGGCGAAAACACTCCTCGCGGGCAGGTCAAACGCCGTTAGCGATGACGGTGGGGGAGAGTTTCGGGAGCATCCTTTGCTGGTTGATTTGGACAGCAGAAGCTTGCGCGAACTTTTGCACGTGAGGAATCAGTTCTTCGAGGTCAATCGTCAGCAGCGTAACCCTCAGCTGGCTCAGCCGGTTGTCGTTGAATTGACAGTCGATGATCGTGCCTCTCCTGGGGATCGGGAATTGAGGCTTGCTACGTCGCGCGGTCTCACGAATCCAATGAAGATTCAGATTGGGCAATCACCGGAGTTCAGTGAGTTGGAGCCGAATGATCCGGACGTGCGGAGCAAGGCGATACCAGAAGTAGCTCTTCAATTGCCAATCACCATTAACGGGCAGGTGCTGCCTGGAGATGTGGACCGTTTCGCCTTTCAGGCGCAGAATGGCCAGCAACTAGTGATCGAAGTATCTGCCCGTCGGCTTATTCCCTATCTTGCCGATGCTGTGCCAGGATGGTTTCAAGCCACTCTCAGTTTGTACGACAAGAACGGGCGGGAAATGAGTTTTGTCGACGACTATCGGTTTGACCCAGATCCTGTCATGTTCTTCGAGGTTCCAGAAACGGGTCTCTATCAGGTGGAGATTCGAGACGCGATCTACCGAGGTCGAGACGATTTCGTATACCGCATCTCGATAAGCGAAAGACCCTTTGTGACGGAGGCGTTTCCTATTGGGGCGAGATTGGGGTCACGCGGGCACGCCACCATTGAAGGATGGAATTTGCCACGTGAGCGGTTGATTCTTGACGGTCGTCCGGGAACTCAATCCGTCAGGCATACTGCTATTCTCAAGGAAAATCGATGGTCTAATGATATCAGCTACTCGGATGATTCACTTCCTGATGAGCACGAGAGGGAGCCAAACGATTCAGTTGACAGCCCGCAGCGAATGCCCATGCCTCGCGTCGTGAACGGCCGAATCGAGCGTTCAGGAGATCTTGATTATTACCAGATTCAAGGGCATCGGAATGACTGGTTTGTTGCCGAAGTTCTGGCTCGCCGTCTTGGTTCGCCGTTGGATTCATTGCTTCGTTTGCTTGACGAAGGCGGTAGAGTGATCGCCTTCAACGACGATTGTGTTGACAAGCAGGCTGGATTGTGTACTCATCATGCTGACTCGTATCTGCGGCTGAGATTACCGGAGACGGGTGTATTCTACCTTCAGGTTTCGGACGCCCAGGGGCACGGCGGTACCGAGTACAGTTACAGGCTTCGCATGGGGGCTCCGCGGCCCGACTTTGCGGTTCGAGTCACACCTTCCAGTATAAACCTGAAAAACGGTCGAGATGCTGTGCTTGCAGTTCATGTGATCCGAATGGATGGCTTTGACGGTGAGATTGAGGTTAGGCTCAAAGATGCTCCTTCGGGGTATGTCTTGAGCGGAGCAAGAGTCCCTTCCGGGCAGGATCAGGTGCGCATGACGCTCAGAGTGTCTGGGCATGTGGCTATTCCTCCAGGCTCTGTCGAGCTCGAGGCGTGTACTTATATCAACGGCAGGCGGGTTTCCAGGCAGGTCATTCCCGCTGACGATCTTATGCAGGCGTTTCTGTATCGCCATCTTGTGCCAGCTCAGGCTCTCATGGTCTGTGTGAAGGGAAAGAGGCCAGCTTCGCCCATCAATATAATCAACGATCTTCCCTTGGCCGTTCCGCTTGACGGCTTCGCATGTGTACGGTTGGAAACAGCCGGCCGCGATCTTGAGAATATCATGTTTGAACTGGATGATCCACCGCCAGGCATCTCTCTGGACGGGGCAACAAGGGTTGAAGGAGAAGCGGTCCTGCGCATTCGGGCTGATTCCAATGTTGCACAGCTTGGCCTGAGAGACAACTTGATTGTAAACGCATTCGTTGAGCGGGAGCGAGAAGGGAGGAAGATCGTAGTCCCGGTTGGCGTATTGCCGGCCGTTCCGTTTCAGATCGTCAGCAGATGATGATTGTACGCAACCACTCGACTGGATCCCAAGCAGCACAGCTCATGCGATACTCTAGGCACAAATGTACTACCTTCGGATGTACGGCAGAAGTCTCTTTTTTCTCGACTGGCAAGGGGCCGGACGAAGTGCACCTGATGTTTTGCCCACAGGATGATCTTCCGCTCTGCGACCAGTTGCTTGGTCTTGCGAGAGCATATGAGGAGACGCTTGCTTTGCTGGGTCTCGACTCCAATTCTGCAATCTTCCGGCGATTCTTCGTCGCCGATCCTGCTTGTTATCTTCGCTCGCTCGAATCACTGACTATGGGCAGTTGTGATTTGGGAGATTTGTGTGCGATCTCGCTTGTTGGGCAAACACCGAAACCGCCGGCGGCTGTCGCGATGTGGGCATACCACATAAGCGATCCTGAAGGCCCCATACTGAAACACAGACATGAACACGGAGTCACGCTGATTCGGAAGGGTGTGTCACATCATTGGGTAACTGCTCTTGTTCCGAGAAGTGGAACAACGGCGTACGATCAGACGTACGACGTTTTCAGGCAGTACAATGAAGTCCTTGCGGCCAATCAAATGTCTCTTTCGGACAACGTTCTTCGTACCTGGCTGTTCGTTGATGGGATTGATAGCAACTATCGCGGATTGGTCGACGCTCGACGGGATTTGTTTGCCCAGGCCGGGCTTGTTGCGGAGACGCACTTTATTGCCAGTACTGGCATCGAAGGTCGAAGTCTCGATGGCAAATCGTTGATTACCATGGATGCTTGGGCAGCCACTGGTTTGGTTGAACAGCAAGTGAGATTCCTTACCGCCGAGAAGATGCTGGGCCCCACACACGTTTACGGGGCGACTTTTGAAAGAGGCACATCGGTGGCCTATCGTGATCGTAAACACGTGATTATCTCCGGGACAGCAAGCATCGATCACAACGGCGAAATCGTGCACGAACACGATGTTGTGGGGCAGTTACGCAGAACCTTGGAGAACATCGCTGCCATACTCAGGCAGGCAGAAGCCACTTTTGATGACATTGTTCACCTGATAGTCTATGTCCGTGATCCGGCCGACCGCGAGATTATCACGGATCGGATGCGAATGCGATTTCCTCAAACACCGATGCTAGTGGTGTTGGCCCACGTTTGTCGGCCCGGTTGGCTCGTTGAGGTCGAAGGGATTGCGGTTGTGCCGACTGATGATCCGAGTATGCCTGCTTTCTGACCGTTCGTGGACACGACGCCGTGCAAAGGCCATTCGATTTACGGTCTGGGAAACTGAGCGTCCTCTGTTTGAGCTGCTGACCTGCGGCTTCTGACGTGTATTGGTGTTTTCAATGCCTGAGCTTTTTCCCGATGTGTTGACCTTGCTGACTTGTATGCTCATCGTCGCATGTGCGCACCTTGTTTATGCTACGGTCGGATTCGGGGCAGGTATGCTGGCCGTTTCCTTAATGGCGATCGTGTTGCCCGACCTGGCCGGAGCAGTCGTCGCTCTTCTGATAATCAACTTCATCAGTGAGATTGTCGTTTTGCGTTATGTGTGGAGACATGCGAGGATTGTGCTTGTGTTAGGTTTGCTGCCTGGCATCAGTGTTGGGTTATGGCTGGGGGCCAACCTACTGGCGTCTGGAGATGCAGGATCGCTCAAACGGCTTCTTGGTGTAGTCGTCTCAGCCACTGGAGCCTGCCTTCTATGCTCAGGTTCGCTGCAGTTCCGAGGGCTGAAGGCGGTGAGCGAGTCGGCGTCGAATCTTGTCGCGGACTCCGGCTATCGTGATCGGTGGTCGTGGACTGTTCTTGCTGGTCTTGCGTCTGGCGCTCTTTGTGGAATCTTCGGCATTGGTGGTCCGCCTGTTGTTGTCTGTCTTCGTGCCTACAGGCTTGACAAAGCGACATTCCGAGCGACCCTCCTTGGCCTATTTCTTATCATGAGTGTTCTGCGGTTTAGCGTTTACACTTGCCGTGGAATGATTTCCGCTGCCCATTTCTCTGCGGCTGCATGGCTGTTGCCCGCCTCGATGCTTGGCATGCTCGCTGGCATGCGGTTGCACAATCATCTGTCTGAACGTCGTTTTTCGGGGGCGGTTGCCGTCATTCTCATAGTACTCGGAGTGCTGCTATTGGCCGGCAGTGCGAGGTAGGGGGGGCGAAGAGCTTGTTCATTCCGCTAGGCGGCCGTGCTCTTTGGCTGAGACATAGCCCATTAGGCGATAGGCGAGCTTGGCTGCCAGAAACTCGGTTACGGCTTGTCCGGCTATTGGCATAACTTCGACAATGTCGGCTCCTACAATAGTCTTCTCGATTGCTATCCTGCGAAGCAGCGCAACGACCGGATACCACTGCAACCCGCCGGGCTCCGGTGTTCCTGTGCCTGGTGCTAGGCCTGGGTCAAACCCATCGATGTCGACCGTCACGTACACTTTGTCGTTCAGTTGTTCGAGGACGCTGATGATCCATTCCTCGCTGCCGTCACATTCCGGTGCTGTATAGACGCGGATTTTGTTTTTGCGCACGAACTCATATTCGTCTATCGCCATGTTGCGATTGCCGACAGGAACGACATTGTCTACTTGGGGAATTTCAAGGCAGCGTCGCATTACGGAAGCATGGGAGTATTTTGTTCCAAGATACTCGTCGCGCAGATCAAGGTGGGCGTCTATCTGAAGAACGGAGAAACAGTCATGGTGTAGGGCCGTAGCGCGTACTAGTCCACTCGTGATGCCGTGCTCGCCTCCAAACCCCATAAGGAACTTTCCATCCTGCAAAGGAATCTTCGCAGCCTTGAATACGTCCTCATGCATTGCTGCCGGCCCAACTATGTTCGCTTCTACAGGGGCCATCGTGGTAATGCCTGCCTTGTAAGTTTCAGCCAGGAGTTCTTCATCGAAAAACTCCAACTGGCTTGAGGCGGAGATGATTGCCTGTGGTCCGCAGCGAGAGCCGGTTTGGAAGCAAACAGTCGCGTCGTACGGTATTGGTAAAACAGCAAAACGAGCTTGGTCGTAATTTGTGTCATGGCATGGCAGGCCCAGGAAATTGCTTTCCGTGTTACACTGGCACGATGGATCTGGATCGGTCATGTGTTTTCTTTGGCAAAGTGCCTTGCGTACGTATCTGTTGGGGGGGGGGCGGTGGTTTCTTTCGCCGACGCTCTAGTACACGAATACCGCTGCTGCCACCACTGTTGTCCACAACCCGTTCTCGTCACCCTTGGCGACTTGGCAGGTTGCTTGAGTTTTAACTACGAGCTTCTTTGCTTGGTATATTTCCCTTCGCTTGTCATATGCAGTTTCTGGGTCGAGATCGATGCCGTGAGTAGTTGCCAGCATTGTGGCCGCCATGTCCTCAACGTAGTCCGAACACTTTGCCTGTGTCATTCCATATCCATGATGCTCGGAAATGTAGCCATATGTGTTCTGGTCAGCGGGCACTGCCAGCCCTATGCCTGCGCACGTCATGCGATACGGTTCATTCGTACTTGCCCGAGCCAGCACGCAGTGAACGATCTGCCCTGGCTTCAGCCTGGACAGGCCTTGTGCTCGTGACAGGAGCTTGCACGCCGGAGGAAGAATGCTTGAGACACTTACCAGATTGAACGGCGCAATGCCTGCTTTTCGCAGCGCCGCCTCAAACGATTGCAGGTTGTGCTTGTGCTTGCCAACACCCTTTGTGAAGAACATTCCTTTTGGGATTATCTGATCAGGCATGAGTACCTACTCCTATCTACCGTGTCTCTGTCTGGCTGAGGCGATGCAAGTATAGCCGTTGACAGCGAAGCGGCAACAGTTTCGCCATGCCCTACTGCTATGGGCGGAGTTCCATTGCCCAGCCGAACGCTTGACGGTTATTGCCCGGTGACTGGACCAATGGCTCTCAGGATTTCTTCCGGGAGTCCGGAGATCAGTTTATCCTTAGTCCGAAAAAGCTTTGCAAAGCGCCCTCACCGACACTAGGGTGGCCATTGGCACGACGTTTCTAACTCGCCTGCATTCTCTTGACGGGGTCCTGATTTATGCAATACGAATATTGGTCGCTCTTGCCGCCCGCCCTCGCGATTATCCTGGCAATTGCCACTCGCCAAGTCTTTCTCTCTCTTTTTGCCGGCATCTGGGTTGGCTATCTTGTGCTGGCAGGAGGCAATCCGATCGTCGCTTCCATCGATTCCCTGGATGCGTGTGTAGCCGTGTTCTCTGATGGTGGCAATACCAGAGTAATCCTCTTCTCTGCCCTCGTAGGTTCTCTTATTGCCCTCATTCAACGCAGTGGTGGCGTTGATGGTTTCGTATCCTTCACTCAGGGAACGGGGCTGGTGAAGGGACGTCGTAGTGCCGGCTTGTTGGCCATGGCGGTCGGAATGATGACCTTCATCGAGTCGAGTATTGTATGCCTGGTGACCGGAGCTGTGGCCCGGCCCATTTTCGACAAGTTGCGTATGCCACGAGAAAAACTGGCGTACGTCTGCGATACAGTTTCAGCTCCAACGTGCGTGCTTGTGTTGCTCAATGGTTGGGGTGCATTCATCCTTGTCCAACTGAAGAACTCGGGTGTGGTTAACGGCTCTGGGGAGGCTGTGAGCCTTCTGGTTTCCTCCATACCGTTCAATTTCTATGCGATCCTGAGCCTCCTCTTTCTGTTTGTGGTTCTTGTTACTGGATTCGATTTTGGTCCTATGAAGGAGGCTGAACGCCGGGCTAGGCAGGAGGGCAAACTTCTTCGTGACGGGGCTCATCCAATGATCTCAGACGAGGTGTTGGCAATGCCACCTGAGTCCGACACGAAGCGCCGGGCTTTGAATATGATTCTCCCTATCGCGGTGATGGTGCTCATGGTTCCGGTTGGACTGATTCATACGGGAATACAGGGATTGGGACCTCACGAACCGCGAGAACTCTGGAATATTCTTCGAGAATGCTCAGGAAGTACAGCCGTCTTCTGGGCAGTGGCTGCGTCCGTGGCGTTTGCAGGCGTTCTCTATCGGATACAAGGCATTATGACAGTGCCCGAGTTCGTTGATGTTACGATGAAGGGGGCTTCGGCTCTCGTGCCTTTGGCTGTGCTGATGATAATGGCATTCGCCATCGGTCATCTTTGCAAGGCAGAACTGAGAACCGGGGAGTATGTTGCCTCAGTCGTTAAGGACTCCATGCCTGCTTGGATCATACCATGCGTTGTTTTTGTTCTTTCGTGTGTTATTGCTTTTTCCACAGGAACTAGTTTTGGGACTTTCGCGATAATGCTCTCCATCGGCCTACCTGTAGCTGCCAATCTGGGGGTGCCACTTCATCTGGTTGTTGCCGCAGTACTTGGGGGCGGAGTCTTTGGCGATCATTGCTCGCCCATTTCTGACACAACCATGGTGTCTTCCATGGCTTCCGCGTCGGATCACATAGACCATGTTCGTACGCAGTTGCCATACGCGATTGTCTGTGGAGTAGTCTCTGCTATCCTTTTTGCTATCGCTGGGCTGGTTATGCAGCCATTGCCCAGCTGACGCTGTGCAGGATGTCTGTTCTCAGTGGCAACAACTCGTGCACGCATGCTTCTCCCTCGCTTTGGAAGACATGGCTACGGGGAAGATGATGTCGCTGAAGCAGCAGGGGACTACGACCGCAAAGACCACGAAGAAGAAGATCACGCCCAGTTTGGAGACCCACTCCAGCCCTTCATGACCATTCACAATGTAGAAGATGCTTGCCATCGTTGATACGAAGACGTGAAGAGAATGCGAATAGAAGGTGCTTTGTGTCACCCCCATCGCCGCTACTAGACCCAGCAGCACACCCATTGCAGCAAAGGGAAGTACCATGGCTGGATGCTCGACGATGCAAATGTGCCACGGGATATGCTTGCCCAACAGCAGAAGCGAAATGTGCGGAATTATGATATCGCTAAGCCCACAAATGCCGATCGAACCGACGATTCCCACAACTATGGCCCGAATCATACGGCGGTCATAGCGCCAAAACATAGCCGTCGTGGCCGCGGCCGAAAACAGCATATGCAGCGGGTGGAACACATGGAACAGTGGACGCAAACCACTATCGTGGTCATGTCCGTGCTCGGTGCAGCCCTGTTCGTTTTCGTGCATTGAATGCTGAATACCTGCTTCTGGGGAACTCACTGTATGATTGTGCCCAAGCTCTCCTCCATGCTTTGGGTCATGATTGGCTAGCTCATTCGCATGTTCCTCGCCATGCGTTACCTTCTCATGACCACACGCCTGCACGTGCACACGCTCGCTCTGAATGTTTGCGATAAGAGAAACGAAGTAACAGATGATTCCCGCCAAGGCCAGTCCAATAGCAGCACTGGCTACCGATAAGGGAAGGTGTGATACAAGCTCTTTTTGCAGGGCTGTGCCTGATTGGTGGCCTCGTACGACCTTGCCTTCTTCGTGCTCATGCTTGTCGTTCATTTGCTTTCGTCGCCTGTCGCTCTAACTTCACGGGAATCAGTAACTCTTATTGCATACACAGACTAATTGCTACGCCTGTCAGCGCCTCACAGTTCGTCAAGGGGCACAATTCGTCTTGACCAACCTGCCCAACTTTTGGCCGCTTCGCTCAGCCGCCGTTACTGTCACAGCGAGCGGTCTGCTTCGAGAGTATCGCACAGTCTGATGACTCCTGCAAATTGACCCCATCATTACTGGCCCCGCGCTGGCCGTTGCGTGTACAATCAGGTACCAAGTCTCTGGCAAAGGGAGATTGCGCCATGTCGCGGGGAATATTGCTTAAGGATTTACTTGCATCGCGCAGCCACGTGGCCGCTCCAGCATTGGTGGCTCAGGAAGTGGACAGATGTGTTCGGTGTTTGGCTTGTGCGCATCGCTGCGTTATTCCAGAAGGCAATAGTGGTATCTGTCGAGTTCGCTTTAACGATAATGGCGTTCTGAGGGTTCCTTGGGGCTACGTTTACGGCTTGAATGTAGATCCGATTGAGAAGAAGCCTTTCTACCACGTTCGTCCTGGTTCTGAGGCACTATCGTTCGGAATGCTGGGCTGCGATTTTCATTGTTCCTTTTGCCAGAATTGGGTGAGTTCGCAGGCTCTTCGGGACCCCAAGGCAATTGCCTATCCCACCTCGATCACTCCGGAGCAGTTGGTGAGCTCCGCAATAGAATCGCACGTGTCGCTATTGATTTCTACCTACAACGAACCACTGATAACATCAGACTGGGCGGTTGAGATTTTCAAACTGGCAAACCGCCGGGCAATTGTCTGCGGCTACGTAAGCAATGGCCATGCCACTCCGGAACTCCTGGAGTTTCTTCGACCTCATGCGGCACTTTATAAGATCGACCTCAAGTGTTTCGATGAGAGGAGATACACTCAGCTTGGTGGAAAACTAGATGCAGTTCTGGACACTATTCGTAATGCTTACAGCTTGGGCTTCTGGGTCGAAGTCGTGACACTTGTTGTCCCTGACTTCAACGATGACCCGGAGCAGCTCCGGAGGATGGCTGATTTCATTGCTGGAGTATCTCCCAGTATTCCTTGGCATGTGACGGCGTTTCATCCCGACTACAAAACGACGCGACAAGCTCGTACGCCAGCCCATACTCTGGTTGATGCACACGACATTGGGCGGCAGGCCGGTCTTGAGTATGTGTACGCAGGCAATCTGCCGGGACAAGTTGGCAGCCGTGAAAACACCATCTGCCCTAACTGTTCTCAAGTACTCATTGAACGATGTGGATTCAAGGTTGTGAGCAATCTCCTCTGCGATGGCAAGTGTCCGATATGCAGGCAGGAGATTCCAGGGTATTGGTAGTTTGTTCAGGCTGCCAATCTCCTCCGGAGAATGCGCATTTGGGGTATCCTTGCGCCGATACCTTGGCTGACGCGAAGCGTGCTTCTCTTTCAGCGATGGGGGCACTAATATCAGCGTGGATGGAGTTGTGCTGCGTAGGGTGTTTGTCGTCCATCTGCTTGGATCCGTGCAGCCCGTGAAGGGACAGACCGATGACTAGCACTATGCCCATAACGCTTACGTGCCATTGTTGCAGTGCTACCTTCGATAGCGAAACCTGGGCGTCAACCAATTCTCTTGGCCCGCTGACTACCGACTTCGATCCGAGGCCCTCGGGGCTTCCTTCGCTTCCTTTGGAGATCACTACTTGTCCGCAATGCGGTTTCTCCGGTTCGCCTGCCGAGTTCGTCCGACCACCGCTAGTTCCGGATGATGTCAAGGACAAAGTCAAGAAGGAGATAGGGCCACAACGGGATTACCCGATTCCGGCGTGGAAGTCATACGAGTACGCAGCACGCATCGCTGAGTGGCGCGGGGCTGCTGCTCACACCGTTGGTAGGTTGTATCACAAGGCCGCGTGGTGCAGTCGTGACGAGGAACTGTTGGATAAGGAGAGTGCGTTTCGTCGCGAAGCCGCACGGCAGTATCAGGTCGCTTTTGATGAGGAGCAGATACCAGAGGCTCACCTCGCTACATACGCCTACATTGTCGGCGAACTGCTTCGCAGAGTCGGTGAGCATGATGAGGCAAAGACGTGGTTTTCCAAGGCGGAAGTCTGTTTGAGCAAAAGCCGACATGCAGTTCCTCTGGCTGCTCTGATCACGCAGCAGAGTACACAGCCTAAGGAGTTCATCGAGGGAGAGTTTCCTCAAGAGCTTGTCCAGGAGATCCGTGTCCTAGGTGGTTTCAGGTCGCCGTCAGAGAAGCACAGCGGATGCGTTACGTGTGGTTGTCTAATCGTTGCACTCATCCTCCTTGTCTTCATAGTCTGGTTGATTCTTTCCTGGATATTCTAGTCGTTTAACCTTAACAACGTTGCGATTGCTTGGAGCAAGGCTAATAGAGGCCTCGCATGGAATAACCGTATGCAGTGATCCGGACGCTGGCTTGGCGTCCACCTGCTTCATCCAATAGGGACGGATCCTGCGTCAAGCTTCGTTTGCCAAGGCCGAAAGAGTTCGTGCTGGGAGACAACTCATTGTTCCTCGATATCCGCCGGCTGTTGACTGGGTCTCAGTGGCCGTGTGCGTCGTGCCAATACTGTTGAGCTTGTCAACTGTTACTGTAATTGGTTTACGCGCGTTGCCTTCCACACGTTGCCAAACACTGTTCATTCCTATCTTGTGCTTCATGACGCGGTGAATCTTGCGGTTTGCCGGCATCACCGCGGATTGCTGAGCAGGCTTGGTGCAACTGGTTCCTATGTCCATTCACAGGCGTAACGTCCACTGGCTCAGACGGAAAGCCTTATTAGCACAGATTCCCTCTGACAGAATGCCTGTCGAGGTATCGCACGCAGCTCAACTGTAGGAAGGCGATGATCGATGAGAACGTTTGACTGACTCTTAGAAACCGTGGCGAGATTGGCTGCGCCCTTGCCGTTGAAAACATGAGTGGTGGTTTGACAGTTTCAGAGAACGCTCGATGGATTCGACGGCTGCTTCACCACTCGAACCAAGCGTGCTCATGGTCTGCTCGAATCAAGGCCACATTACGCGGGCGATCTCTTCATGACAGGTGTCAATGATGGGCGGCTTGGAAGTGTTCGGGGCTGACGGCTGTGCCGTGTATCATGCATATTCACAATATCATTCTCGCGGCGCTTCGTTGGCGTGTGGTTTCATTGGTGGTTGCAGAGAGTGCGGAGTGGCGTGGGGAGATGATTCACTAATCGACAAAGCCCAGTTACTCCCTCCGGCGGAACAGAAAACCGAGGCGCAATCGAGAATGGGCTTGTGATTGTTGGAAAGACATGGTGATGGAGCGATCATCCGAGAAGCAGTCATCAGCGGTATCGCGCGCAGATCGGCTGACTGACCGAACGCTGGCCGCGCTGAAGCGCCGCGGAACTGAGGAAGAACGTTTCCTTCAACAGAGAAGATATCGCAGGTACGGTTTCCAACGGCATCCGGTCAAAGTGGTTCTTGTGCCAACTGAAGCATCATCGGCTGTCGAGCATCTTGTGCAGACGTGGGATCTAAGCAAAGGTGGCATAAGCTTCTTGTTGGCCGGATTCGTGCATCGCGGAACTGCCTGCCAAGTGCATCTTGTTGGGCTCGATAGAGCTGTACGGAAGGTGCTTGGAGTCGTAGTCAGCTGCGACTACGTTGAAGGGCGCATCCATATAGTTGGAGTGAAGTTCTCAGATCCAATTGAGCCGGCCTACTTCAGCGAACAGGCCCATTCGGTGCGAGTGCTGATTGTGGAGAGCAATGAGCTCTTGGTCAAAGTGGCTCGCCATCATTTCGCTGCGCTGGGTGCTTTCGTTGAGGACTGCAGCGGTTTGGATGAGGCCCTTCAGATTGTCTCGGAGGGAGCATTTGATCTGATTCTTCTGATTTTCAGCCAGGAGGCACCGCATGTACGCACGACTGCTTCTCAACTGCGAGAGACAGGGTATTGCGGCGTGATTGTCGCTGCTGCGGACATTGACAGTGAAGGCGTTGAACAGGCATGTCTTGATTCCGGCTGCGATCTGTGTATTCCGCTGCCGCTCTCTCCTTCGCATCTCGAGAGTGTTCTTGCGTTGGTAAAAACCAAGCCGATGTACAGCATCTACTCCCAGGATCCGTGCATGGCTGAGGTTATCGATTACTTCGTAGGACTTATTCCAGAGAGGGTGCGGTCGATCGAGCAGGCTCTTCGAGGAGACGATCTTGCGGAGTTGGTTTCCGTGTGCCAATACTTTGCCAGGGAGGCTGACGTCTACGGTTTTCCGGAGTTGGCACGAGCGGCCGATAGGGTCGTGGTTCAAATGGCAGAGGCTGTTGATGCAACAGATTCACAGCGGGAGGTATGGTCACTTCTTCGTTGCTGCAACCAAGTTCGTTCTTGGTTTGCCCGCTCCTCCATTGAGTGCGAGAAACAGAAGTGAAGTCGAGCGTTGTTCGCGTGGGAAGGCAACATCAATACAGAGGCGTGGGTATTCTGCTGAATCGAGACGAACAGCCCGTGGCCGATTCAGTGGACGCCAATTCAGATTGTCTGAAGCAACGTTGCACGGATAAGCTTCGTTGGTCAGATTGGCAAACAAATGATAAACTTCGTCCCTTTTCCGAGAGCGGACTCCACTGCCATCTTGCCTCCGTGGGTTTCCGTCACTATGAAGTAGGATACGCTTAATCCCAAGCCAGTGCCGGCACCCTCCCGCTTTGTCGTGAAGAAGGGCTCAAAGATGTGTTTCCTGACGTTTTCACTCATCCCTGGGCCATTATCCTCAATCTCGATCCGTGCCATAGTCCCGTCTTCATCAAGGCTTGTTCGGATCGTGAATGATGGTCTTCTTGTGCCGCCTTCTTGCATCGCCTGGGCACCATTCCTCAGAACGTTCAGCATAACTTGCTGCAGCTTCCCTGCTTCGCACATGACGGGCGGAAGATCAGGGGCGTACTCTTTGGTAATTTCCACAAGTTTGAAGTCGTAATGTTTCTTCAGATCATAATCTGTGATCGCTAGATCCAGAGCCTTGTCTACTAACTCAGGTATCGAGCGTGGGGCTTTCTGGTCAGTTGCCTTGCGAGAAAAGCTTAGCATGTTGTCGACAATGTGGGCAACCCGACGCCCAGAGTCTGTGATGGCAAAGAGCATTTTGAGTATACCGCGTTCCTCCATGAAATCGCTTATCGCATCCATGGTTGTGCCGACTATCTTCGCCGCTTCTATGTTTGCAGGAATATCTTTGTTGGTCAGTCGCCTGGACAACACATCGGCGGTTTGCACCATACCTGCCAGTGGATTGTTGATTTCATGAGCCATACCGGCTGCCAAGCCGCCAAGCGAAAGGATCTTCTCGCTTTGTACCATCATCTCCTCTATCCGCACTCGCTCGCTTACATCATCAATACGAATCACGGCGCCATTGGCACCATCTATCACGAGAGGAAAAACGGTAACATCTTCATAGCGTGTCTCCCCGGCCTCTTCGTACATGCGCTTGGGTGTTATAAGTGGACGGCGGTTCTCCATCGCTTCTCGTACTTTATCGATGTCCGATGCAAGGCGGGGAAACACTTCTGCCAGTGGACGGCCGGTTGCCTGTGCGAGTGCTGTGCCCACAGCCTGTTGTGCTGCCGTGTTCCAGTGTGTCACATTGCCGGCGGCATCGACTCCAACCAGAATGGAAGGCATGGAGTTGATTATGTTTGATATGTAATCCTGGGCTTTCCTGAGTTCGTTCTCGGCATGCTTACGTTGAGTTATGTCGTGTATCAGGCCAATAGAGCGCACGACTTCACCGTATTCATCCATTTCGTGGCTGCATTTTTCGTGGACGATTCTCACCTCACCGTCATCGTTTCTGACTATGCGATGTTCAATCTCGAACGAATCCTTCCGTTGCGAGACGGACTCGCTATAGGCTTCATCTACGGCTTGGCGGTCATCCGGATGAACGAGCGAGAAAACTTCCTCATATGTTACAGGCGACTCCTTCGGACTTAGGCCGAAAATGCGAAACACCTCGTCTGACCACTCAAGCTCCTTCGTAGCCAGATCGAGCTCCCAACTGCCCCAATGACCGACCTCCTGAGAGCGAGCAAGCAGAAGGTTCTTGTTGTGAAGAGATCTCTCACTTCTCTGTAGCTCGTGTGTTCGCTGATCAACTAGTGCCCCGACCCGGGCTGTTCTGGCCTGCATACTGTAAACAAATTGAGATAACAGTATGGTGATGGTAATTCCACACACTAGTATGATCCAATGTCGATTCGCCGGAGAGTCAGACAGGAACGATGATCGTGCGCTTACGATAAACATCCATTGCTGATCTCCAACTGTGAGGGCCTCCGTGTGCAATAAGTCTGACGCGGCGATCATCTCTGTTTTGGTCTCTTGGTCAGTCGAAGTGCCCTGATTTCGGGAGAGATTGCTCGAACTATACAACAATCGTCCGTTACTTCCCGTCTGCGCAGTCCACAGAAAGATGTCGAATTCCGAAAGATCAAAAGGCTTGAGGGCAGCTTCGACGGTTGAGTCGATTTTGAAGAAACCCAATACGAATCCTCGCAGGTGATTGGAAATGCCTTCATCAGAGTTGCTCGGAGTTTTTTGGCTGTGGACTGGTAGGAATCTGACGAGCTTGGACGAGCCTTCCTTGTTGTGCAATACGGATATCTGTTCACCGGCTTCTGCGGTTTTCGCTAGTTTCCGACGGTTGAAGAGGGGGCCTGACCTGCACGCAAGGTCGAGGCCTAATGATACGCTAGGAGTCTCGGACGCCGGTTCCACATAGTACGCGGGAAAGTACTCAGAGCGCACGCTGGCTCGCGTCAATACGCCGTTTGAGTCGATCTCGCTAATCTGATAGCCAACGATGCCTTCCTCGCGGGCTTGTGATTCGTGCTCTTTGCGGTGACCGGCACGGATTAGCGGGGTCCATTCAATGCTTTTCAGCTCCGGATAATGCGCCAGGATTGGGCCGACGAACTTCGCGAACTCGGAAGGTCCACCCAAACTGATCCGTCGTAGAAGCGACGCAATCCGTCCAAATCAAGGGAGTGAGACTCAAGCCGTATGCGCAGAGCAGATGCCTTTGCCGTTGCCAGATTGTGAAACTGACGTTCGAGGGTAGTCAGCCAATCCCCTCGCTCCGAAAAGAACATGTTCAGCGTTATCGCTGCTCCGGCTACTGCCACAATAACAACTGATAGCAAAGAAACCTTGCTATCGTTTGATCGTTGTGTTGATGCCGTCGTTTGCTGGCGGCTTCCCTGTTCGTCGCTCGAGTTCGAGGCCCGCAAGTGTCTATTCGTTTCAGTCATGATTCGCTTCGTGCCTAACGTGAGACTATACGCTTGCCTGGAATGCTGGGCAATAGTCTTGTCAGACAGGTAGGCAATTACTCGGTGGAGCTTTGCTTGAGCATGCCAGGTGGCCTTCAGGTTGTGGGATTGAACGACGAAGGAGTACTCAACTAGGTTACCAGAAGGGCACGCGGTGGGGGGCTGCTGGTTCCTCTTGAGCGGCATCGCGTGCCTGCCCGCTCGTCGCTATCTACGCGAGCTTCTTCAGCAGCCAAGCCATGTTCTCTCCTAGCACCTGCATTGTTTTTATTCCTTCGCCGTCGTCACGGACATCGCCCTCGGCGAGTCCTGCTCCGAGATTCCAATATCGCGAGCCGGGAACGATCATCTGGTTTATCAGAAAGAAGTGATTCAATGCGTCGAACACGGCGATGCTTCCAGCCCTTCGCACCGCAACGACTGCCGCTCCGACTTTGTGCTTGAGTATACCACCATTTGCGATTGCCACGTATCCGGCTCGGTCGATTAGCGCCTTCATTTCCGGCGTCACATTGGCGAAGTATGTTGGCGATCCCAAGATAACTCCATCCGCTTCGGCTATCTTCTCAATCCATTCATTCATATCATCCTTGTCGATGACGCATCGCTGGTTTCTCACTTCAAAGCATTTCATGCACGCTTTGCACCCGCGAAGCTTCTTCCCTCCGATGTGCACTAGCTCCGTGCTTATTCCGTATTTACCCAATTCGGCGAAGACGTAGTTGATCAGGATCGATGTGTTGCCATTCTTGCGCGGACTGCCGTTGAATGCTACGACCTTCATTATACCTCTCCTGACAGGTTGGACATTTGCTCAATAGGCTCCTGTTCCTGATGGGCGATCAGGAATCGGATACAGACCGCCAACTGTGAGCGAATGTACCAATCAGATCGTGGCCGGTCCAGTTCTGACAGACTGCTCTGCTTGACTCGCAGATGCAAAGAGGGCCACCATCTCTGCAGAAGAACATAGTCGAGCAAAATGACGACACAGTTTTCATCAAGCTTCATCAAAGTCTGGACAGTTGCAGGAACTCAGCGGCTCGTGGCTGGCCATTGCCATGCACGTGTCGTGGTCAGCGACGTTTATGAGGCTCACCATGCTGTCGAAGTTACAGTCTCCAGGCAGTACAGGATGCCCCTTCGTGTCTTCAGGGTGACTGAACAAGAAACCGACCTCTGCCGCCTCAGGTGGATGCCAATAGAGCCGCACGTCTTCGATTCGCCCATGAAACTGCCCTTCCGTACCATTGCTGGCCACGTGCCGACGCCGAGTTGACGGTGATGGTGTTCTCCGTCAAGTTTGTCGCTGCCTAAATCGAAGACAGCATCTCCGCTAATTCATAACATCACAAGTCTAATCGCAGCGCAGAATACCGAGATTCTACCGGAGCAAACCACGTGTCAGAGCCCCGCTTGAATAGAGTTTGCTCCGGTCTGGCTTGCAGTGGGCAATCAAGTTTGTGCCCCTTGTTACAATTTCGTAATTGAATCTCACTGCTATTCATGCCCATTGGAAAAGGCTACACGCCGTCTGCATTCATGCGACGTGTAGCCTTCTGAATGAACCAATTGACTCCTTGTCATCCGTTGTTCAACCCTGAAGCTGGACTACTTTCGGCGGCGCGAAACCAGCAGGCCACCGATGCCAAGCAGGGCAAGCGATGCCGGCTCCGGGACAACTGCCACGGCAAGATCACGCACTATCACGCCAGACCCGCCGCCAATGAACACACGAGCATCCTCACCGGCTGTGAAGAATGCGGACATATCAATGGCCGGTACGATGAAATCAGCGGTCATCGGTCCGCCGACATAGGCGTCATCAATGGCAAAGGTAATCGTGCTTGTTGCGGAGTCGAAAGACATTTGCACACGCACTTCAGGTCCAGCAACGGATATGCCAGCCCCGATTGGGCCATTCGGACCGCCGTCACCAACGTTGTACGTGAATGTGTTGGAGAGACCGTACTGGCCAAGCTCGAGCCAGACAGTATCAGTAATATCCCAATCAGGTGTGCCGTATGCACCAATCTCTCCCCCGCCAAGGCCCATGAACATCCGGCCGCCAGTCGAGTAATCGACAGTTACCTCAGCGACGAAGTCAACTGTGTTGAAATCGTTGGCTGTGGAGTGAATATGGTTGCGACCGTCGTTTCCCAGTAGATTGAGACCGATTTGCGCGCCAGCTGCTGAATAGAGAATATCCTTGTCCGCTGTCACAGCGTCGGCTTCCTCCAGGTCCGGGGATAATCCAGGCTCACTTGTCAGTCGGTTCGTAAAACTCATTGCTGCGAGAGACGGCACTGCCAGGCAGCCCATCAGCAACAGTGCTGCAAAAACCTTAACACGCATCACATCCTCCTCCTTTTCTGCTTCTATGAATGAGAGTTATATCGTCTAGGCCCGGTTATCTTTCCGGGTCCAAGAGTAGTCACGTCGGCATGGCGGCGATTGGCATCCGTAGCCATTGCTTGCCGAACTAGCATCTGTCACGAGATCACGATCCGACAAGCAGTAGTTCCCATTCGGCGAAGTCATGGAGATCCACATCCTCATCGTCATCCATATCGGCGACTTCACAGCCGACGACAAATGATATGCCAGGACCCTCCATGCAGTCAGCGAACTCGTCGTAATCGTCCAGGTCAACGTCGCCGTCACCATCCAGGTCGCCCGGTGTTGCTTGTGCAGGTGTGCCGTACACCTCAAACTCAAACAGCGAATAGCCGTAGACGGTGGTGCGGGCAGTTCCGTACATGCGGATGTATCTTCCCGAGCTGGATACATCGAGAGTTTCCGTTCCTCCCGTGCCGGCTGAGGTGAAGTAAATGGAATCCCATGAGATTCCATCATCTGAGATGTCGATGGAGTATTCTGATGCGGCAGCCGTTTCCCAGGTTAATACTACCTGGGAGATGTCGTACGGGTCCTGCAGATCGATCTCGATCCATTGAGGATCATCAAAGGCACTGGCCCAGCGTGTCGCGAGGCTGCCGTCAACAGCGTTCTCCGGACCCATGGCTGCATTCTCCATCGAAGACGCTGTTGTTGGTTTTCCCAGTGCGACGTTCTGGGGCGGATTGGAGACTTCGACTGTAACCTGATCGCTGCCTGTCAGGCCGTCGTTATCTGTGACTGTTAGCGTGAAGACGTACGTTCCTTCTACTAGGTCACTGACGATTGTTGTTGCCCATGTCGGGTGAATCATTGTTGCAGTGGATGGTCCCGACTCCTGACTCCATAGGTAGCCGGTAATCGTACCGTCGACGTCGGCGCCCGAGCCGCTGAGAGTTGCGCTGCTCGTGGGAAGAGCGACCGACTGATCCGGGCCTGCGTTTGCCGTGGGTTCGGGAGTGGCAACGGTTACTGATACCATATCGCTACCGACTAGCCCGTCATTGTCTGTCACCGTTAGGCGGAAGGCGTAGACGCCTTCCACGAGATCGCTGACGGTCAGCGTGTCTGTTGTAGCACCGCTCATCGTTGCTGTCGCGGGACCGCTGGCTTGCATCCACTGGTAGCTCACTATCGTGCCGTCATCATCACTGCCTGATCCGGGCAAAATTGTGCTGCTTGTCGGTAGGATTAGCGTTTGATCGGGACCCGCGTCGGCGGACGGGGATCCGGAACCGGTACCTTGGCTAGCAGTTCCACCGTTGAGGAAACAGATGTCATCCACCTCAATGTCGGAGATCGGGCCGTCTACTCCGAGGATCTCAAAGAACTGAGTTACTCTTGAAAGATCCACCCCGCTCAGGTCACTCATTGGTATTTCAACTACATGCCACTGTCCGTCACGAAGGAACCCATAAGGATCGCTACCTGCCTCGAACGTAATCCATTCCTGTCCGATGTGGTCAATTGTTCCGCCCTTCATTCCTATCTTGAACGTCACGGATGAGCTTGTTTTCAATGCAAAGTGAAGTTTGCTCTCGGGATACCGGAATGCTGTCATGTTATACATGTGGTTTGGCGTGAACGCCGCTCCAAACCAAGCCAAACCGGGCGCGGAAGCGAGGGCTATACTGCTGCTTCCCTCGTATGGACTTCCTGTCACCGCGTTCAGTGTGTCTTCCCATACGAAGAATTCGCCGTCTACGCCGAGGACGAATTCGCCCGCCGTCGTGTTAGCGACGCTCTCCGTGAACACTCCGAAGTTGCCGTTTTCCGGCGTTGTAAGCGGTGTACTCGGTTCCCAGTAGACGTTGTCGATGGCCACGGCGATGTTCGATGCCGGAGACTCACCTTTGAACATGAACATCTGAATTATCGTATTGAAGTCTACATTGGAAAAACGACTTAGGGGAATGATCAACTCATGCCACGCGCCATCGCGAACAAGCCCGAATTGCTCCTCGCCGTCAACCAGATCAATCCAACCTTCACCTGCAGAACTGCTCGCTACGCCAATGCCGAACGTGTGCGTTGAGGCAGTTTTCATGTGAAGGTGTAGGTTGCCGTTCGCATAGTTCTGCATGTTTCTGTTCTGAAGGCAATACACTCCCATTCCAAACCAAGAGCCGGCTGCTATGTCGAAACCCATTACGTCTGAGCCCTCATAGGCAGGAGTTGTGTTTGCCGTCATGTTGTTCCAGATGTAGAGCTCTGTGTCCGTTCCGTAGGCCAGGGATCCATTGACCGGTGTCGTCTCGGTATAGATTCCGAAGAGGCCTTCCTCTGCTGTGTCCTCACCCACTGTCAGCTCTGTGGCTCCATTGTCGTATATTCGAATCCAGTCGATGTACATACAGGCCGGGAATGGTGCCGTGATCAGTGCTGGGTTAGTAATGTCGACAAAGTTAATTCCACCCACTGCGAGGTTGAGCACGAGGAATGCCGGGTTGTGAAATTCCTCCATGGAAGTGCCGGTTGGGTCGTCAATATCCAAACCCCAATGGGATGAATTGCCATCAAGGTATGCGCGTAGCGCTGTGGGGGTCCATGTTAGTTTATAGATGTGATAATCATCATTGAGGTTGACTGCGGAATCGATGTGAGCGCCATATCCAGCGTAGTCGCCGAAGTAGTCCCAATGCCCCGCGGCGCTAACACGGCGGTTGACTAATCCTGTGGCGATCGCCTCACTAGTGCCCATCTCAAGAATGTCGATTTCACCACAACCTGGCCAACTGACTTGCCCGATGTTGTCGCCCAGGAGCCAGAATGCTGGCCAAAGTCCGTCGGCCAGATCAGGCACCCGTATTCTCGCCTCGATAGTTCCGTATTTTACGGCCATTCTTCCATGGGATTTCAGGCGAGCCGACGTGAATTCCTTGCCTTCGTACGCTTCGCGCTTCGCTTGAATAACCAGATGTCCATCCTCGACCCAGACGTTTTCTGTTCGCGTGCTGTAGAACTGGAGTTCCTGGTTACCAAAACCGTGTCCACCTACGTCGAAGGTCCACTTGGTGCGATCAATCTCCGTTCCATCAAACTCATCTGCCCAGATTGGCGTTTGTGCCATTGCTGATGGAAGTGCAATGAGCATAGCGAGAGCGATCATCGCTAGGGTTGTGTTGCGTTTGGTAGGCATGGGTTTGCGCACCCTCCGAGTTAGGGACTGATACCAGGGCATTCGCGGCTCAACCAAGACGGGAGGAGACGCCACCTGCAAGCTGGCAGAAACGAGATACAGTTGCTGCAACTGATTCAGCATTCATCGTAGCGAAACGCCATGTACCGTGTCAACCTCGTCTGGTGTCAATCAAACTAACTGACGCGCGCCTCCACCGCACCTCTCAGCGACGTGAACCGGTGTGTCAGCAGCCAGCATCACGCATGACACCAGCGCAAAACGTATGTTACATTAGAGGTCGCTTTGTTAGATCTAATGTTTGCTCAATAACATTAGATTCGTCTGGAGGAATTCTTATTGGGAGGAAGTTAGTATTAAGTTGCACAGTCTCTGTTTCTCTCGCCTTGGTGCCGGGGCTGCAGATTCAGAGTGAGTATGGTGGCCCAAGCCCTCATGCCTGGGGAGAAACGGCTGAGAGCGATAAGTTGTGGTTGAGGATTACTCAGTTAGTCTTTGACCGCCAAGAAAGAGGCGGTTTCTGGTGACCCGTCGCTCGCCTGCTTGACTCCAAACCGACCGTTGGCTACCCAGTGACGTAGCAGAATGTAGGTCCACTCGACGCGCTCAGGTAGGCCAGCTACTGCGGCAATCTGCTCTGCTGTCATTTCACGGTTTCGGTTGTCGGAGAGTATCTTGACTATCTTCTCTTGAAGTGCAATGACCTCGCCGGCCGCTCTTTTGCCGGCTTCGACACCGGGTTGGTGGTAGGCATTGATGTTTACCAAGGATGCGAAAAGGCCAACCGTACGTTCGAAGAGAGCTATGAGAGCCCCTACGCTTCGAGGAGTAACCTCGTTGACCGTGACTGTCATCGACTCGCGATTCTTCTGATATAGTGCATCTCTCGTTCCCAAGAGGAAGCCAAGCAGGTAGTCGCCTGAAGTGACGTTAGGCTCAACTTCTATTGATTCTCCATCACGATCGTTGAGCACTTCGATTAGAGTGACGAAGAAATCGTGGTGGCCTTCGCGTAGTTGCTGTACATACGCGTGCTGATCGCTGGACCCTTTGTTGCCGTATACTGTCAAACCTTCATGGACCGTATTTCCGCTCAGATCCAACTCCTTACCGAGGGACTCCATCACCAACTGTTGAAGGTATCGAGACAAGTACACCAGACGGTCTTTGTACGGTATGACTGCCATACATCGAAGCCCCCGATTCTTGGCGGCGTCGTACCACATGAGGGCCATTAGGGCTGCCGGGTTCTTTCTGACATCGTGCTCTCTGGTCGCAGTGTCCATCGCCGCTGCCCCCGCCAGTAGTTCATCTATGTCGATGCCCTGAAGTGCGGCAGGGAGAAGGCCGACGGCGGACATCTGCGATGTTCGTCCTCCCACCCAATCCCACATGGGGAATATCGCAAGCCATTTCTGTTCCTTTGCCATCTGCTCCAGTGGACTCTCGACTCCTGTTGTCAGGATTGCGTGTTTGGAGAATTCTAGTCCTGCCGCTTCGTAGGCATGCATGGCTTCGAGCATGCCGTTTCGTGTCTCCTTTGTTCCGCCAGACTTGGAGATTACGGCGACGAGTGTGTGGGGCAGTTCGCTGCCTATTTGGGTAATTGCCTGATCAAAGCCGTCGGGATCCGTATTGTCACAGAAATACAGCTTCATCGGAGCATTGTGGTGTCTCAGTGCATCGTCAATGAACTGTGGGCCGAGCGCGGAGCCGCCGACTCCAATGAGCAGGAGGTTCTTGAACTTGCCGCCGCTTGGCGGCGCGATTCCACCGGAGTGTATATCTGCGGCGAAGTTCTTGATCCTGACGACACAGTTGTGTATCTCTTTGGAAATACCGGGGTCGGGAGCAAGTGAGGGCTGTCTTAGCCAGTAATGTCCGACCATTCGCTTCTCGTCGGGGTTGGCTACGGCGCCTTGCTCTAATTCGTCCATCTGACAAAATGCGCGGGCAATGGCGCTTGCAGTTATGTTGAAAAAACCGTCATCAAAGTTCATTCGTGAGATGTCAAGGCTGAGGCCGAGTTTCTCGCTGGTGTAGTGGTGCTGACAATACCGGTGCCAGAGTTCACTGCTGTTCATTTGGTTTTTCCCTTTTCAGCCATGGGACGAATCTTACGGAGGACTTCCCAGTCGCAGTATGCTTGGTGACGCATAAAGGATAGCAGGGCGACGTCACGCTTGCTGCCTTTTACCATTTGAGCGTCGAGGACGCGTTTACTGTAGGTAAAGTCGTTAGGACACTGATGCAGTGGCATGCGCACTAGCTCGTCCTCAAGGGCGGCGAAGAAGTTCTTCTCTGCCAGCATCTTCCACGTGCTTTGAATCTGATCGTCCACATCCTCTGAACGCGGTTGGGATAGGTAGTCCTTGATTGTCTCCGTGAGTGTCAGTTCGAGCCAGACAGCTTCGCTGCAATGCTGGCTGTAGTAGTCCGGCGGTACCAGGTGGGCTATGATTCTGAATCGCTCTTCAAGTAGCAGCCCTTCAAAGCCTGACCAGCGAAACGTAAAGCATGTACGGTCCCAACGTTCGCTATGCTCAACTGTGACTTTGATGCCGGGGCAGCGTTCCTGAGTAAAGGAAAGCAGATCCTTCTCGATCTCAGCGAATGTCTTCTTGCTCTTGCTCATGGTGATGTCTGAAGTCCTCCGACGCGCCAGCGGAGGCAGTCTGATCTTAAGCAGATAATACACGCTGTGGCGAGATGGCGATAGCCTTTGGCCGAAGAATGCTGCCAGAACTCTTCTGCTGACTGTCGGTGCTCAAGGCCTAGTCCGTTGTCTGAAGCGGCACGATGATATCGTTCTCGTAGACAGACTGTCGATGCCACACTGCCAGTTGATCCTGGACAGTGTACGTGTAGAAGTCAAGCGTGCTCAGTTCGCGGTCGCCGTTCTCGTCAAGAACGATTCGTCCACTCGCTGCGTTGTACGCCTCGGCTGTCACTGGGACCGCTTGTTTGAGAAAATCCACGTCGCTAGGATCGCTTGCCTGAGCCATGGAAAGAACAGCTACCCACAACGCGTCATATGCATTGATGGAGTAGAGATCTGCTGCATGCCCCAGAGATTCCTCGATTGCGCTGCGAGCTTGCTCCAGTCGGTTCGAATCTCCCTCTGGGAAGGTTGGAGCATCAAGGCCAATAAGAGCTGCAAAAGCAGACGCGCTCTCATTGGCAGAGAGGGCTTGGTTAAGGCAAAATCCGCTTGTTGCGTACCAGGGAACGGAGGCAAGGGCGGTTTCCGTGGCGGCCTGTTCGAGAATCTCCACGCCTTCCGCGTACGAAGTGAGCAGAATGGCGACGGAACCTTGTCCGTAGTCAGCAATCGCTTGAGTCACGAGCTCGCTAAGCTGGTCAAGCTCATTTGTGAAGTTGTTTTGTGAAATCGATGTCGTACCGTACTGGACGTCACCGGCCATTGACTCCCCGCTTGTGGCAACTGCGGTGGCCACTTCGCTGCGCAGATCAGTGCCCCAGGAATCGTCCCTGGTCAAAGTGGCTGTTGCGGCTATACCATCATACTTCAGTAGGGCGGCGATGGCACTTGCCTGCACTTCGTCAGGAAGAGCGAAACGGAAGACGTTGTCGGCGGCCTTGAGCGACGTTGCACCGGAATGAGGGCTGATCAAAATGAGGTTGACTCGATCGGCATAAGTTTTGCACGAGGCTAGAGCGTCATTGCTTAGAGGACCGATCACAACCTTGATGCCTTGTTCACTTAGTTCCTTGATCGTGTCAAAGGCTACTTCGGGATCGGTTTGGGTGTCTTTGACAACAAGCTTGATTTGTCGGTTGGTTTCAGCACTCTCCAGATACGTGTTGATTTCGGCCAGAGCATACTGCAACGCGGCGTTGGCCGATGCACCTTGTTCTCGCATATCGCCAGTCAGAGGCAGCAAAGCACCAATTGCGATTTCCTGGACTTCAGTGACTGGTACGGCCAAATCGCAACCAGCAACAAGCACGCAGAAGACGAGGAGAATAGTTGAGGTTGTTTTGTTGATCATGTGTTATATCGATCCTTATGTGCAGTGGATTCGCATACTTCGTACTTACTGTTCTCCGCGACGAGGCGGCAGTTGCCAAGGTGCTTGGACATCAGAGACTGACATGCAATGAAACGGTTAACCACTATGCGGATTACGCTGCCTGGGGCGAGCACCATCGGGGCGGTCCGAAGCAGCGCAACGAGAACAGAGTGGTCTACGTTTAGCCCCTGGTGAAAAGGGGGGTTTGACAGTATCAGATCATATGTACCATTCGCATCTGAAAGCACGTCTGAGGGACGCACACTCTTGGACGTCAAACCGTTAGCCTCAGCCGTTTCACTGGCGGCCAAAAGCGCGCGGGCTGATGTGTCAACCATGGAGATTTGCGTTTTGGGATTGGCAACGTACATCCAGGTTCCGAGTAGGCCGCAACCACAGCCGACGTCCAACACTCGCGTTGCGGAGACTGGATCGTCGCGCAAAGTCTGCAGCAGAAGTTGAGAGCCCTCGTTAAGCCGTCCATGGCTGAATACGCCTGGATAGCTACGAACTGTCAAATCAACACTCCCAGTACTGACTTGGTAGCTAATAAGCCAATCTCTGTGATTCCGGGGCTGGCCGTATCGAGGCGTATCTGCCAAGTAGATGGCACAGTGGCGGGCGGTGTCGACACAAACTACATTTTCGAAATACTGTTGAAGCACTTTCCTTGCAGATTTGATCCCTCCGCGCAGTGGACCGACGAGAAGCAGTCGTCCATTGCTTTGGATCACCGCCGCGCATCGGCCAATCAGTAGTTCCCGAAGTTCCTTTCCCTTGGGCAGAAACAGAATCACCAAGTCGTGGGCGGCTGTTGGCATCTCGCACCAGGGAGCGAAGATCGCCCGAGCCTTTGAATCTCTTGATTCTCGAATGTCAGCATCTGCATGCGGGTAATGCGCATAATTATCGTATTGCAGTTGTAGTTCAGCACGGTCGTTCAACTCCCGAAGGAATCGACGTAGTTCAACGACATTGGAGTCTACCACCATAATACGCTCTCCGCCGAGCATATGCGCGCTACGGCGCAAGATACTGAGGGCTGCTGGTTGGGGCATGGGTACTACCTTACCTGTAACACCAACTCAATGGGTAGGACCGCTACAGTCCGAAGTTCTGTCCTGAGGACACTGCTTGCAGTGCTTGGATCAGACTGAGGACGAAATCAACAGTGCTATAAATCGTACCTATGGCGACGGCCGTCATGCAGCCATTCACAAAGAGCCTTCCACTTATCAGTGCATCCGTTTTGATAGTTGCGATCATGTGCGGACGAGCAAGAACGAACATTGAGATTAGTACGGCTCCTATGGTTGGCCAGATGCTTATCGAATGAACAAAGCTGTATATCCACACCGTTCTCGTTACCGGTGCCGTAGCTATTCCCTCACGCAAGTGAAGGAAGTGGCCACGCAGGAAATACTCGCCGTCGCGAATGAAACCGTTCCTCGCGTCCCCCTGAAAATACCAATAGAAGAACGTGTAGATGGCGAAGTTTGCCAATCCCAGGACGATTACCCAGGCGAGCACTCGGTTGCGGGTGGCACGGTCCACTTCAACGACCTCGAATAACCAAATACATGTGAGGAAAAGCAACAGAGTCTATCAGCTTACTGCTATGCATCCTTCCCACGGTGAACTCGCCGTGGCATAGGCTTTTTTGCCAATACGCCCAGATTCGTATGCTAGCCTTCCTGCCTCGATGGCATGATGCATGGCCTCAGCCATTCGGGCGGGGTTGGCGGCTCCGGCGATTCCTGTATTGAGCAATACCCCGTCCGCTCCAAGTTCCATGGCGATCGTTACATCAGAAGCAGTTCCTACGCCAGCGTCCACAATCACGGGATAGTCTGGATCGCCATCCTTGAGATACTCCAGGCAAATGCGGATATTGTTGGCGTTTAATACGCCCAATCCGCTGCCGATTGGCGCACCGGCAGGCATTACACTCGTTGCCCCCATTTCTTTGAGTCTCTTGGCCGTTATCGGATCGTCATTTGTGTACACAAGTACCTCAAAACCCAAATCGATGAGTTGTTCTGTCGCATCAAGAGTCCCGACGGGGTCCGGTAGCAGCGTCTTCTTGTCAGCCAGTACTTCCAGTTTTACCCATCTGGCTCCCGGGTTCTCTAATCCTTCGAGCAGTTCTCTGCTGAGGCGGGCGGAGCGAACCGCATCCTTAGCCGTGAAACACCCCGCTGTATTAGGCAGGATCGTATACCTGTCGAGGTCAAGGTGGTCCAGTATATTGTCGGGACGAGCGGCCCCGTTATCTGCCAGGCAATCGCGGCGAACCGCTACAGTTACGACCTCGCACCTGGACTGTTCGAGGGAGCTTTTCATTATCTCATTGGTCTCGTATTTGCCAGTGCCGACAAACAGGCGAGACTTGAATGAGAACGATCCCACTTTGTAGCTATCATTGGACGTATTTGGCATCAGCCACCTCCCACGAAAGTAACTATTTCTATTCGGTCGCCATCGCTGATGACGGTATTGTCGAACGTTGATCGAGTAACTAGATTCATGTTTATCTCCACAGCTACTCGGATTGGCTGGAGATCAAGCTGCCGAAGCAGGTCCGCAACAGTAGTGCCGGATACCAGTTGTCGTTCCTGGCCGTTGACAGCTACTTGCATGGTAGGACCTTTCTCCATAACGTCGTCTCGTTTGCTCAGAAGCGATGGAACGCTCCCACACAGACTCAACAGAGCCTAAACGATCAAAGCCGAATTATACGGCAGTTCGTGTAGCGCTCAAACACCACCGTGCGTAATGGTGTCTGCGACGGCGGTCGCTCTTGTTGGACTCATTCCGGCCCGAGGTAGGCTTCGGCCGTGCCAAAGACTAGAGCTCTATTCGCAGTGGCATGCCCCGGTCATCTGTGCATTCGTGGCTTATCTGGTCGTGAGCAAATGTCGGATCTGGAACGATGGATATCCTCTTTCCACATTGAGTCTCAAGCTTGTGCAGATGGGCTCTGGAATTGTTGAGCACAAGCGAAGAGACTTTGGGAGCCACCGTCACTGTAATATTGCGGACCTGACCACGATGTGCCAGGAGCTGAAGTATTCGAATAACCTCGAGTGACATTGACTCCGGCGTCTTGACCAGCCCGCTGCCACTGCAGTGTGGGCAATCGACGAAGATGCTCTGCTTTATGGATGGTCGCTGACGTTGCCGCGTCATTTCGATGAGGCCAAACTTGCTCATTCGGAGAATGCGAGCACGTTCCTTGTGGTTCTTGAGTGCGTCGCGCAGGGCCTTCTCCACGGCACGTTTGTTTTTGTCCAGCCGCAGGTCTATGAAGTCACAAACAACGAGTCCTCCCAGGTCGCGCAATCTCAGCTGCCGGGCGATTTCCGCTGCTGCTTCGATGTTCACTCTGAACGCCGCTTCCTCGGCGTCGTGGATGTCGCGAAACTTGCCGCTGTTGACATCGATTGCCACCATGGCCTCCGTTGTGTCGATAACGATTGATCCTCCCGATGGCAAGGGCACCTGTCGGGAATGAAGCTGTTTGATTTCCTCTTCGATATTGAAGTAGTGGAAAATGGGCTCGTGACGCTTGTATTCAGCCACGGTGCTGGTTATCCGAGGCATGGCAATCCGCAGAAACTCTCGCGCCTTCTGGGCCGTTTCGTGGTTGTCCGCGACTATTCGTGTGAAGTCGCTGGAGTATACGTCTCGGATTGTCCGAATCACAAGGTCGGACTCTTGATAAAGCTCACAGGGGGCCGCCTGGCTGGCAATCCGCTCCTCTACGGTCTTCCAAAGTCTATTGAGATAATTCAAATCGTTTTGTAGCTCGCGTTTTGTGCGATTCAAGCCGGCCGTACGCAAGATGAATCCTATACCCTCGGGAAGTGTGAGTTGCCCCAGCAACTCACGCATCGAGCGACGGTCGTTCTCATCCTCTATCCTTCGGGAAACTCCTAGGCTATTCATGCCCGGCATCATGACTACAAACCGACCTGGAATAGAGAGGTATGTTGTCAACGTGGGGCCCTTTGTGCCTACCCCCTCCTTCGTTACTTGCACGATCACGTTGTCGCCTCGCCGGAAGCACTTCTGGATGAGTGGTCTCTCTCTTCGCGGCACCTTTTTGCCAACTTGCTCTGATTCTCCTTTGTTGTTTGGAAAGTACTTTGGCTGCACGTCGGAGACATGAAGAAAGCCGTTACGGTTTAGGCCGAAGTCCACGAATGCTGCCTGAATGCTGGGCTCTACGTTTGTTATTTTACCAAGGTAGATGTTGCCGACATGTGATGCGGAACTCTGCCGCTCCATGTAGAGCTCTTCGAGACGATTCTGATGCCGAACTGCAATCCGGCACTCAGAGTTCCCAGTTATGTTGATGATCATCTCTCGACCATCCGACGGCGGTGGCGTGCCGGGAGAACTTTCGTCTATTACCTCGATGTTCTTTCCCTCGGCCGCCTCTGTTTTCTGTTCCGCTTGGTGCCGAGTTTGTCCGCGTTTCTTCTTCTTGCTCCGCGATCGTTTGGCCGGGGATTGTTCTCCGGATTTCTCCGTGGCCGCAGGCTCCGCAGTTTCTGTTGGCCTTTTGTTTGATTCTTGTTCCTCTACCTGTTTGTTCTCAGCATCGGAATCCACCGGCTTTGAAGCGGAACGCTTGTGTTTTCGGCCACCTCTTGATCGTCTTGTAGGCTTCGGCTTAAGCACAAACCTAGCTCGCTCATCCGTCGTCGGCTTCTCTTCGGCTTCCCTCGTTGTTGCAGGTTCGGGTTCTGGGGAGCTTTGTGTCGGCTTGGCCAGGGGATCTTTGGACGTTTCCGCTCTGTTGCCTGCTTCCATTGATGTCAGGCCAACGCCGAAAGGCTGCGCAACGTGCGATCGCTTGGCCTTTCTTGTTGGGCCTGAGCGATCATCGCGTTTGGGCCTGACGAAATCTCCTGCGTCATATGATTGCCGGGGGGACGCTGCGGAAGGTTTCTCCAAAGGCAACTTCTTGAACGCCACGCTTGGCTCACTCTGCTTGCGCGCACTCTCCGTTGGAGCCGATTTCTCAGTGGACGCTCTCCGGTGTTCTTCTTTTCCATCCGAATCGTTGACTGGACTTGGACTCTGCTTCTTCTTAACGGCTGCCTTTCGAACCCTGCGGGGCTTCTTCTTGGCAGGTGGGGGGCTACTCTTTGCGGCACTGGGATCATCATCAGCAGGTGTGGATGGCGGTGCATCGCCAGTCGTTGTCGGCATCGATTTCTGGTCAGTCAGTGTCGAAGGTTCTTCCGCTTCCTTCTTCTGTGGAAGCGGGAGCACCCGCTGGTTCTCATCTGACTCTGCAGGAACAGAAACTGGTGCTTTTGCCTTCTTCTTCTTTGTTGTTCGCTTTGTCTTCTTCTTAGCGGAGGCCGTTTTCGCTTTGTTCACCGTACCGGTCTTGTTGCTCTGGCCAGCTACCTTCTTAGTCTTCCTCTTGGCCGTTCTTTTGACGCTGACCTTGGCTACCTTTTTGGCCGGACTTTCCGGTGCTACGGGCTCATCGGTTGCGCTGGTTGGCTTTTCTGCCATCTTGTCTCCACGCGATGGACCAGGTGATTGATTCCATCGGCCTTCATGCCCAGGGCCGCCCACACCTCTGACGGTGAGGCAGAGCTCGAGCTTGTGATGTTCGTTGACACGCCGAGTCCCGCTCTGGAAACATTCAACGTGTCGATAAATGGCCTGATGTTAACCACGCTACTGCGCCCATCTTTGTGGCGGACGCGCGTTATGGGCACATGATCAGATTCCAGCAGAGTAGAGGCTTGGGTCGTCAGTTCCTCCATATCGTCGGTACTGACGCGGATCAGGTAGCGGGCCCAGATCGGTCTCGATGAGTCGTTTCTCGCAAGATGCTCAGCACTGAATGGCCGTAGCTCTGCGGGAGTCTGCAGCTGCAAGATCTCCAGCACTTGCCCGCTCGGAATGTCCTCATGCAGGTCAATCAGCAGCCGTTCCGCGTCAGACGTCTGCCCTACCGGCTTTGGGAAGGGCAACGATAGCCTCACATGAGGGTTATACCCTTGTGTGAAACTTACAGGCAGGCTTGAACGAACAGACGCCCGGCACAGCAAACGAACCATGTCGCTGTGCGCGAGGTATCTCAAATCTCCGCCCAACCTGTAGTCGACGGCGTAACGATAACGAACGGTTGGCTGACTCACTCCGCCAATACTATTCCAGCCTTACACCTGTTCCAGGTTGCTTTGTCTGCTGGTCCTGAGCACGAACTCAGGCCACCTACGCAATTACCGTTTGCCGACTAGCTCCCCGTCCGGACATCAGTTCGATCGATCCGGACTAAATGGGATCTTCCGGCAGAATTTTCCTTGTCTGGGAGCGGAGGTAGTTGACCACTTGCCGCTCAGTCTCAAACGAGAGAGCACGACGAGCAACCCGCTCCATCTGTCTTATCGTGCACATCCGCAGAAGTTTCTTAACTTCAGGGATATTGTGCGGGGCCATTGAGAACTTCCTCAGGCCCATGCCGGCCAGCAACATTGTAAACAGCGGCTGGCCCGCCATTTCGCCACATAGACTACAGTCTATACCCGCTCTTGTACAAGTCTTGATAATATCGTGGATCGTACGTAGTACAGCCGGATGCCCGGCGCTGTAATACCGAGACACTCGTTCGTTGCCCCGGTCCACAGCCAACGTGTACTGGACAAGATCGTTCGTGCCTATGCTTACAAACGCTACCTCCCTGGCAAACTCTCGACACTGAATGGCGGCGGCAGGAGTCTCCACCATGATCCCAATGTCCAGGTCTCGATTGAATGGTATTCCTTCCTCCTCAAGATCCTCCATTGCATCGTGCAGGACCATCTTTGCTTGTCGGAACTCCATCAGGCTAATCACTAGAGGGAACATAAGCTTCACATTACCTTCGGTGGCTGCTCGGAGGATTGCGCGAAGCTGAACCTTGAACATATCAAGATACTGGAGGCTATACCGGATGGACCTCAGACCAAGCATCGGATTCGGTTCTGGCTCAAGCGTCTTCTTCTGGGAATACTTGTCAGCACCCAAATCGAAAGTTCTGATGATTACCGGCCTTCCCTCTGCCCCCGATATGGCTTCCTTGTAGGCTTCGTACTGTTCATCTTCAGGCGGTTCGCCGTGCCCTCGCAGGAAGAGAAACTCCGTGCGATAGAGACCGATACCGTCCGAGCCCTGTTCAAGAGCTATTCTTGCTTCGCCTGGAAACTCGATATTGCTCAAAAGCTGGAAACGCGTCTCGTCCGTCGTGATTGCCGGTAAATCCCTAAGGCTGGCAAGCTCATCGCGAATACGTATGTATGTTTGCTGTTGGCTGCGGTACTGCTCAAGAGTCTTCGCGTCCGGCGCAACAATCACTATGTCATTGACACCGTCGATGATGAGCAGATCCCCACCGCTCACACGCGAAGCAAGGTCTTTGACTCCAACGACTGCAGGTCTCCCCAAGGATCGCAGGAGGATGGATGTATGCGAGGCCGGGCCACCAACGTCCAGGGCGACCCCGAGCACTTTGGTTTGGCCAAGCATGGCTGTCTGCGATGGGGACAGGTCGTGAGCAACCAACGCCACAGGACGCGTGAGGTGCGCCAAGTCCTCTCTGGTCTCTCCAAGAATGTTGCGCAAAAGCCGGCGCTCGATGTCCTGAACATCTCGCACACGCTCCGCCAACAGCGGGTCCTTCATCTTCAAGAACCGTCGCTGGTAGTTACGCATTACCAAGCTTGTCGCGTAGGCTGCTGAAAACGTACTGCTCGTTACGAGTTCCTTGATCTGATCGCGCAACTGCGGCGCTGCCAGCACTCCCATGTGCCAGTTGAAAATGTCCGCCGCATCGTCACCTAGTTGACCGGAAAGCTGCTCCTTCTGAAGGTCCAACTCCTTGATTGAGGCGTCAATGGCCCTTTCCAGAATGGCGCATTGAACATCCACATCCTCTTCCGCAACGGTGCGGCGAGGGATCCGGTATTCCTCGGCGTCGAGCACAACTGCTTCCGCTATTGCAACACCGGGCGAGACAGCGATGCCACGCAAGATCTCCATACTATGCAGGCTCTCTGGTTGTTTGAGAGGTTAGCAATTGATCTTTTTCCCTGATGTTTGCTGGAGCTACTCCAGACCCCGTTCGCCTGTTCCTTGCTCTCATGTGGTGGGAGTCAGGATTCTCCAAAACCGTTACTCACCAAACTCACGAGTGCTCCTACCGCCTCTGGCGCGTCTTCACCTTCGGCGATAATCCTTAGCTTGGCACCTCTCGGGGCCGCCAAGAGCATCATATGCATCGGACTTTTGCCATCTACCTGCTCCGTTCCTTCTCCTTGATCCACCCAAACTGTCGATTTGAAGGAACTCGCAGTATCTACAAACTTCATAACCGGACGCGCATGCAATCCCTGCTGGTTTACTATCTCGACTTCGGTCGTTGTACGATTGTCCGACCGGCACACAGCGTTTACTCTCGCATGAAGGCTTCTTGTAGTTTCAACAGACAAACAGGAACAAACTGCAGGCGGAGCCTAGGTGTCCTGCATTTCGTCCGCCTCAATAATGAGATCCTTCATGGCCTCCTTTGTATCAGCCTGCCTAAGGAAGCGGCGGAAGTTATCTCGCTGCAAGTGACGGAAGATTCTCTCCATGGCAGCCAAGTGCGTGTCAGGGTCGTCCGCAGGGCTGAGCAGCAGCACTACAGTGTATACTGGCGCTCGATCCAAGGCGGCGAAATCAACGCCAACGCTCGACCGCCCAATGGCGGCGCTCATCTTGGTTATGGATGCGTGCTTAACGTGCGGGACGGCCACGCCTTTGCCAAAACCCGTGCTTCCGTGGTTTTCCCTGGCGATACATGCCTTGGCTACCTGCTCCTTGCTGTCTTCAGGGATGGATCCGGAAACGGCTAGAGCGTCAACCATCTCACGGATGACCCCATTTCGATCCGTAGCAACGAGTTCCGGGACACACGCGTCAATATCAAAGAAATCTATGAGTTTCATACGGTCCTCTTGGCAGCCGGATACGCCATACATATCCGCGGGATTGGAACCTTCAACATCTCTACGTCTAAGCCGCTCGTCCCTGCCTTGAATTCCAGGCGAGAGACGGAAGATTAATGTCTGCGACAGTCTGTGACTCCCAGCTTTCCAGTATCTGCACACGTTGCCGGTGGGCCCACCGGTCACGATGGCGACTTGGATTGCAGGCTACTGAGCCTCCTCGGGCGGTTCGATCTTCTTTGCCAGGTGCTTTCTGTTGCGGTATTTCTCCTTGTGCTTTGTAAGTTGTCTTTCGAGTTTGTCTACCAGCAAATCAATGCACGCAAGGATGTCGGGACCGACCTCCTTGGCCACAAACGTACTTTGGCTGCCGGCTGCCGCTGCAATCATTTCGACTGAAAACAGATCGCCTTCACGCTCGACAATTACCTCAACAGATTGGACGCGGTCGTAGAAGCGCGGCAGCTTGCCCGCTTTCTCCTCGGCATAGTGCCTGATTTGGCCGGTGATTTCACAATGCCGTCCAGTGATTGATATCTGCACTCGTTTTTCTCCCGCAATCAGTGCTTCCTGCTATTCGTCTACCCGCTGCGCTGTCAGGGTCAACTCGGTATCGGGCTTTATGACGCCGGCGCTGATAATGTATCGCAAGGCCTCGTCAACCGACAACGCCAGTTCTATCAGATCTTCGCGCGGTACAGTAATCGTGTATCCGGTGACCGGTGTAGGCGAACTCGGAATGAACACGGTCACCAACTCCTTCCCATCCTTCTCTTGTATCGCCTTCATTGGCGACCCGGTCAAGAGCCCAAGCGACCAAATACCCGCTCTGGGGTATGGAACAGCGACCACTCCAGAGAATTCAAGTTTGCGCTCACTGAACAAAAAGTCAGTTACCTGCTTGATATTCGGATAGATGTCGCGCACCAACGGCACCCGTCCCAGAGCGTTCTCCGCGAACCTCCATGTGGCACGGCCAATAAAGCTGGCCAGAAAGAATCCCACGAAGTATACGACAATGATCGCAATCAAAAAACCGACAAGGTGCAATTTGTATTTCACGAACGCCAATCGCCACAGTGCCTTATTTCTCTCAAGCTTGGCCCGCTTTCTGACCGCTTCACTCGTGCTAGTTAACGCACTGCTATGAATGATGTTATATTCGACAGTGGCTCGTCGGCCAGCCAGCTCTCCTGCCGTAATATCAAGCCAGCTATCTAGTGGCTCCCCATACGCTAACGCATCCTCGACCGGATCGACCGCCTCCGGAGGGCCAGTGAGCGAGATTACCCTGAGCATACCGTTGGTAATGTGTCGCCCCATGTAAGTGTCAACAAGACCGTAAGCCCAGGCAAACAGAGCCACTGTGAGCAGCGTTGGCAGCACTGCGGCTAGGCCTCGAATGAAGAATCGTCTGAATTCGTCCATCAGGAGTAGAACCGCGCTTACCGGTGTTACATGGTGCGGGGAGGCACCGACTGTGTCCGCTTACTTCCAATAATCACGCTACACAGATACCAAAGCAAAGACTCTAGGCGTAACCCTGCACTTGGTCAACTGTTGCGTGGATCTGGGGGGACACCTACTATTCAAACTCGATGAATCCAATGCGATACTACCAGAGATCCATCCTCAGCCCCGCAAATACGTCGTGCGCAGTAGTGTTTCTCTTTGTGTGTTTGCTGGGGGCACTCCAAGTTCACTGGGACAGAGCAGTACATCTGGGGGGGGAGAAGGCTCCGCCAAAGTGGCTGGCCTCGTTCAGGGTGCCTGCCGGTTGGGTGTCAGAGCCCGTGGATGCCGATAATCCGGCAGGGACCGTGTATACATTTGTTGAACCTGGAAGTCGCAGGTTCCTCAGTTTTCGGCGAATGCAGGTGCCCAACGGCGTGACTTGTGATGCCTTCTGCCGGTATCTCGTTCTGCAACATGCAATGAGCGTTGCCGGAGGAGGTTCTGAGGCGATCGAGGTGCGCGACGCGTCTTTGGGGGGTGTGGATGGCAAGATCGTCGAGTGGACAGGACGCACACACAGCGTTGGTCTGCTCTTGCGTGTCATGATCCTGGCCGCCTTTGTACGAGAGGGCGGTAATGCTTCCGAGGCCTACACCATAGAATTGTAGAGTATCGGCGCCGACCTCCGAAGAGATCGCGTTGTTTGGGAGGCCGTAGCCAACTCTGTGAACTTGACGCCTGACGCAGATAGTCAGGAGGGCTACTGATGCTTGTCGGAGTAATGACCGACTCACATGGTAGGGTGAAACCAGTTCAAGCGGCCCTGCGCCTCTTCGATGAAATGGAAGTTGGCAAGATTCTGCATTGTGGTGATGTTGGGAGCGTTGAACTATTCGATGAATTCGTGGGAAGAGATTTTGAATTCGTATGGGGAAACACTGACTCGCCGGATTATCCTCTCAGGTCATACATTACCGCTGTTGGATTACCGCTGCCACCACACCCACCTCTTCGAGTCGAGATTGATGGAAAATCAATAGAAGTGTACCATGGGCACGAGGCGGAGTTTCGAAGATCGTTGCGCAATCCGACTACGGACTATATTCTGCATGGACACACTCACATATGTCGTGACGAACGTGTTGGACGTGCCCGTGTGATCAACTCTGGAGCTCTTCATCGAGCATCGGTCCTCACCGTCGCAATCCTGGATACGCAAAGTGACACGGTTTGCTTTCATCCGATCGAAACCGGGTAGGGCGAGTCTTGACAACTTTCCATCTGTCATTCCTTCATCTTCTCCCAAAGCACTTGTTCGGCCTCGAAGAACTTCTTTACGGTTTCATCGAGTTCTAGCCTTATTTTCTCCAACTCGGGATCATCTGCTGGTATTCGTTTCCCCCGAGCTTCGATAAGTGCCTTCATGCGCGTGGTGGCGTCGTCGAGATGTGCTGCGGCTGCTGTGAACTCCCTTGCCAAATCGAGAATCTCCGTCTCTCGTAGCTTGCCAGCGCTTGGCTTAGCCAGCAGCTTCCATGGGTGTAGTCGAAGATCCTTGATGCCGCCACGCAGGTGGGCAGCGGCTTCCCCGATGTTCTCGATCAGTCCATTGATGCGGTCACTGTTAAGAATCACGATGTGTTTGACATTGGCAGATATGCTATTGATGTCCTCCAGCGATCGATCGAGCTTCTCAAACGCCGTGTGAACACGCCCAACAATCCCCTCCGCACATGTCGGATCGAGTTCCTCGGCGATCACCGGCGCGATATCACTTTCCACAATGCTCAGTGTGTTCTCCAGTGAGGATACGGAGGCCTGTATTCCGCTGCGGTTCTCTTGAAGCATGCCGGATATGTCCGCTAGTGCCGTGTTGACTTCGTCCAAGGCTGTGTGCAGTTTGGTGATCATGTGCTCCTTATTGCTTCCGTCCAATTCGTCGGCCAGAGATTGTGTGATCCGCTCAATGTTTCCGACGACCGTGTGAAGTCGACTAATAAGGGAATTATCGTTGCTTTGATCGAAATGGGTTTTTATCGAAGAAATGAGACTTGTTGGATTCGTGTCGTCAAGCTCAGCGTTGACTCGGTTCAACGCGGCCTGTAGACCACCGGCTTCGCCGATGATCGCCTTCGCCGGATCCAGCGGCCTTTCCGATATTCCCCTGTCGACTATTTCGAGATATCCCTTGCCGCCCAACGGCGGTGCTCCGGCAACAACGACACAATCCTCGCGTAGGTTCAGAGCAGCTAGCGCTCTTGCTCGGATTTCCAGAAACTGCTGTTGGGGAAGTTCCGGACGATCGAGGTTGCTGGAGGTGCCGATTGCGGTTTCAGCTACCACACCGACTGTTTGGCCGAAACACTTTACTTGTGAGCCCTCGGCGATTTCGGGCATTCCTGATCCCGTGGCAAAGTGTACCGTGAACTCGCGCATTTCAGGTTGAGCCAGCGACTTGCTTCCAATGAAAAGCAGTACTGCGACGAACAATACGCCCATGGACAAGACCGTTATTCCCAGTCTCAGGTTATCCCGTTTCTTCGTCATGAGAATCTCGCACGCTATCCGTTGATGAGTAGTCGTTCAAACTGGCTCAGGCCCTCAGCGTCAGTCAGCGGCCCTTCACTGTACCCGTTAAGGAACTGGTTGATCAGCTTCTCGTTGTCATTTGTTAAACTACGAGGATCGGCATCGCGGATTCTTTCGAACTCACCGCGATCGCCAATCTTGAGCACTCTTCCCTTGTCGAGCATTACCATCCGGTCGGCGATTCGAAACGCAGAGTCCATTTCGTGTGTGACCACGACACTCGTGACGTTCAGTTTTTTCGAAAGATCCATAATCAGGTCGTCAATTGCTGCAGAAGTCACCGGATCGAGACCGGCTGAAGGTTCGTCATAGTACAGGATTTCCGGGTCCAGCGATGTGGCTCTCGCGAGCCCCGCACGCTTTTTCTGCCCGCCTGAAAGCTGGGCGGGATACTTGTCGCGGTGAGCAAGCATCTTCACTTGTTGCAGCTTCATAGTCACAACAATGTCTATTATCGAGTCATCGACGAACGAGTGTTCCTTTAGCGGAAGGGCAACATTCTCCGCCACTGTCAGAGAGTTGAACAACGCTCCACTCTGAAACAGTATGCCCAGTCTTTTTCGAATTCCATCAAACTGTTTCTCTGTGGATTCAGTGATATCCAATGCGCATTCCATCTGCTGGGTGTGGTAGTGAATGCTTCCTCCGTCTATTCTGTATTCGCCAATCAGGCAATTGAGCAGAGTGCTCTTGCCGCAACCGCTTCCCCCCATTATCACGACAGTTTCGCCGCGATGCACATCGAATGTGACCGCTTCGAGAACATTGACATCGATTCCTTCATCGTTGGGGAAGGATTTACGCAACTCACGAACTGAAATCACAATGTCGCTTTCTCGTTTTGCCAATGCGAAATCGCTTGAATTAGAGTCCGAATGAATAGAAAATCGCAGTGAATACGGCATCCATGCCTATGATGGCTACGATAGATTTCACTACTGTCGACGTTGTCGCTCTGCCCACTCCGACAGCTCCTCCTCTGACGGTCATTCCTGCATGGCAGGCAATCAATGAAACCAACGCTCCAAACACTCCGGCTTTTACCAATCCCGTGATGAAGTCTTTTGTGACCAGAGCATTCTGTGTCGATTCCATGTAAGCATCAGGGCTGATTCCCAGCACAAACCAGGAAGTGAGCAATCCTCCTATCACCCCGATTACGTCTGCAATAACCGCTAAGCCAACGATCATAATTACCGTGGAAAGAAATCGCGGAACAATCAAGAAACGAATCGGATTGATCGCGTGCGCTTTGAGTGCTTTTATCTCCTCGGATTCCACCATCGCCCCAAGCTCAGCTGCTATCGAGGCGCCGGCAAAACCACTGAGCACGATGGCGGTTATCAGCGGTCCCAACTCGCGGACTATGGCGATTGCGACTACGTCCGCGACCTTCTCCAGTTGTCCGTAGCTCTCCAGCGTCGGGGCGAGTTGAAGAGCGAGAATGCAGCCGATGAACATCTGCACCAAGATTACAATCCCAATGCTGTTGACCCCGACCCGTGTCATTTGCTCCGCGAGCGCATTACGGCCGAACGTGACGTTCTTCTGGAATAGCGACTTGAATATCCACTTCAGGGTACTGCCGAGGAGGTATCCCGTTTCCCCAATGCTTTCGACGATAGCTAATGTTCCATCGATCTTGCCGCCAGCGAACTCCCCCGTTTCCTCGGCTAGTCTTCTGGGCCAGGAACTCAATTGTCGCGTTTGTGACGTGTCCCGCTCTCCATTCATTCGCCAAGAGCCTCGTGTTCGCTGTCGTATATGCTGAAAAACTGGTCCAGTTTTGTGACCTCAAACATGCTGCGAACCCGGGCGCACAGAGCAATCAGCGCCATTCGCTTGCCAGCCTCACGCATTCTCCGAAGGATGTCAACCAATGTTCCAATGCCCGCTGAGTCGATGTGGGGGACTTGCGACATGTCTATTATGAGGTACTCGGGTGGCGGAGTGCACACGGCTATAAGCTCCTTGTGAAGAGTTGGGGATCGATCAAGCGTGATCTCACCGGTGACTCGCGCTATCGTAGCGATGGCACCGGAAATAACCTCTTTGATCATCCTCTCGTCCTGCATGTCTTAGTAGCTCCTTAACCCCAGTGGTGTTTCAGCTCTACAGCGTTAACGGGAGCCTATCGCATTTCCCGCCGCCGCGCCCATTCACTCCCCCGATCCACCCGATTGAACGTCGCCTTCGCTCCTCTCAGATGTTTCTCCCCGTGCAGAGGATTTGGCTAGCCAAATGCGCCAATCGCTGATGGCCTGAGCGCGCTCGCCTGGGGGATCAGCGTAGGAATATCCACGACGAGTACCGGTCATTTGCTCCAGGGCTAGGATTGCGTACAGCCTTACGGCCTCGTCCTCATCATCCAACCGGTCGATCAGAGACGGAATCCTCAGTACTGCGTTGCATTCCGAGATTTCGATTATCGCCTTAACTCGCTCACCGGGATCGCCGGATTCGATTCCGCCGTACCCCGACGATCCCACCCCTGAACAGGCCCAAACCTCTGGCAGGATAGCCATGATGGCTAAGCAAAGCGCCGTTCGAACGTGTCTCATTGGCATCAGCCTCACACATCAAGAGACCGTATTGTCTTGACTTGGAAGGGATTATAGGTGACAGCCTGAGCTCTGCAAACGCATTGTGGCTGCACGCCACACTTTGAAGAACGCCAAGAACCAGGTAATCTGGTACTGCGCAATCTCCGTCGAAGTCGTGTGACAGGGCACTGCTTGGGAGTTGATACGGACCGGTGCAGAGCGTCTTTGAGACCAAACTGATTGGTGTGAACGATCCCGCTTGGCAAAGTGCGATCGCCATGGCTTTGACTGGCGAGTGCCTTTGGGGCGAGGCTGTCGCTGCTCAGGTTGAAGCCTTGACCAACCTAGTACGCAAGCAGGGGATGCGCATGGATTTCCTCGTAGGGGCATATCGCGGGGATCGATTCCACACTGCTGTGCTTGCCATCGAGGCTCCGGGTGGAACCGCCATTCTCTACACCTCTCCTGCAGCTGATACCAGCGAGGATCGCCATGCGGCCATCGCGGCTTTGACGGAGGTAAGGAAACTCGCAGCCAGCCGAGGCCTCGTTCTTCTGCAATCTCTTGTTTCAGCTGGAGATAGAAAGCGGCTGGAACTGCTCAATGCTGCAGGGTTCAAGTTCCTCGCTGAACTTGTGTATATGTCTCGTCCCGCGCGCTTGCCAAACGACCGTTGTAGCCAGGATGATCGCTTGCAGTACATATCGTACACGCCCGAGCGGGAGTCGCTGTTCTGCGATGCCCTCTCGGAGTCCTATGTGAACAGCTTGGACTGTCCTGGGCTCACCGGGATTCGGGAAATGAGCGACGTGCTGAAGGGGCACGCGGCCACTGGAGTCTTCGAGCCGGCCAATTGGCTCGTTGCTCAGCTGGATGGCCAACCGGTTGGCGTGCTTCTCATGGCTCGGGCTATTCAGGGGGCTGCTATGGAGGTCGTATACATTGGATCATCACACCGTTTTCGTCAGAAAGGGATCGGAACTGCTTTGATGGCCAGGGCAGTCCAGCAGGCGAGATCGCTTGCGGTTGAGAGGATAACTCTCGCAGTCGATTCGACGAATCAGCCCGCCCGGCGGCTGTACAAACGCTGGGGCTTTGTCGACACATATCGAAGGCAGGCGTGGATTGCGGTTGTGAAATAAGTTGTGAGTTTCTTGGAAAAACCGATATGATACTGTTTTCCACGCTTCATCCACAAATGGGCTCCATTTCTGTTGACAACATGTTGGCCGGTTTTTTTTCTCTGCAGTAACTATTTGTTTTTAATAACTCAATGATGTTGTTGAACACATCTGGGGCTCATACACCTATTGACCCCTCTTCATCTCCTGTGGTACAGTCTAATTCGTTGTCAGGCGCACAACGGTGGGAACGGCGCGGTCTTCTGTGCCGTAACTTTTGCTATCACTAATCGGCTAGGTCTTTTTCGATGGGTACGGTGTCAGTCCGTCCAGGAGGAACGTGCGCGATGATTACATGCGCAACGGAACCAGTCTCTCTGTTGGAAACGAGTATTGCGGAGAAGGTGGGACCCCAGAGGTACAAACTGTGGTTCAAAAACGCCACGCGACTAAGTATCACTGATGGCGTGATCGGTGTGGACGTTCCCAATGTCTTTGTTGGTGAATGGATTGAACGCCACTTCTCGGACACTATCAAGGAGGCTGCGCGGGAAATAACCGGGGAAGAGCATGAAGTGAGATTCTCCGTTGATCCCAGCGTCGCCGGACAGATGCGACGTAAACAGCCGGATTCCCAAGTCAAATATGCTGATGGAAATCCAGAACGAGTTGCTCGCAAGCAGAAGAAGAAAGGTTCGCCGCCTCCTGTGCCGCCTTTGCCAGGGAGACTGGATGACTTCGTGGTGGGGGAGTCCAATCGCTTGGCATACAGCTGTGCGGTTAGCGTGGTTGAAAGCCCCGCTACTCGCTATAACCCAATGTTCATCCATGGCGGATGCGGATTGGGCAAAACGCATCTCCTGCAAGGGATCTGCAACGAATTGAAGGAACGTCGCCCGGAGCTTCGCTGGGCATATGTGTCCGGTGAAGATTTTACCAATCAGTTCGTCTATGCAGTGAAAACAGGTGAACGAGACGCGTTCAGGCAGCGGTATCGTCGCATGGATGTGCTTGTCATAGATGATATACATTTCCTTGCTAACAAAAGGGCAACTCAGGAGGAATTCCTGCACACCTTCAATGCCATCGATGCCATCGGTAAACAGATTATCATGGCCTCAGATGCTCACCCGAAGCTGATCGGCCAATTGTCCGATTCCTTGGTAAGCCGCTTCATCGCCGGTATGGTAGTGAAAATCGACTCTCCTGATTATGAAACTCGCATGGGTGTATTGCGCAAGAGGGCAGAGAAACTCAAGTTCGACATATCGGATGAGGTGGTCGAGTATATTGCTCGCAATTTCAGAGCGAATGTGCGCGAGTTGGAAGGAGCCCTGCTCAAACTCGTTGCTTTGGCCAGACTGTCCGAAGAAAAACTGACTATGTCGCTGGCTGAACGTGCACTCAGCAACATGATCGAAAACACGGTCCCCGCTGTGAAGCTGACCGACATCGAAAACGTGGTTGCTATTTACTTCGGTCTTACGCCTGCTGACCTGCATACCTCACGCAAGACTCGCACTATTGCCTTGGCACGAGGTACTGCTATGTATCTTGCCCGCCAACACACTGATATGAGTTTTCCAGAGATTGGCCGGTTTATGGGCAACAAGAATCACTCCACTGTGATTCTCGCTTGTAGGAGGATAAGCAAAATCCTCCAACTCGACGACATGGCCCATTGGATGACGCCAAGCGGCCAGAGAGAGAGAAAACTAAGAGAGCTGGTCCATGAACTCGAAGAGCAACTAGCTCTGCCTCTGACCGATTTCGGCCCCGTGGCGCAGAAAACTGAGGCCATGCCTGTTCAGCAGACAGATAGCATTCAGACTGGTTCCGATACGGGTATCAGTACTAACGTTATCACTACGCCCATTAGGCCGGTGAGAATAGCGCCGCCCGCAACTCCTCCTTCCTACGCTCCACCTGCTCCCGAGCATAAGGAAGACTTGGACAACGGCAGCCAACAGGTTTTCCAAAGCTAAGCTGCTTCCGGCGGGAACGGAACGAATGCCTCCGCTTATGTAGCTTGCTCTGCAGAGCCCACGGTCGGTATAAAACTGGCCGTGGGCATTTTGTTGACATACGTGGCCGAATCGTGCACAAACGCTCAACACGCTTGCTTGTCGAGCAACCTTTTGGGCAGCATGAACGTTGGGTGCGTTCTTTTGCGGGATTCTTTCAGCTTCAGTACGGGGATGAATCATGAGCTTGATGGTTACCATATCAGGCATCAGAGGCCTTATTGGCTCCACTATGACGCCGCAATTGGCATCCACCGCTGGGTGTGCTATGGCTCAGTATTGTGGAGGTGGATGTGTCGTTGTAGGACGAGACTCTCGACCCAGCGGCCAAATGGTGCAGGCGGCCCTTACTAGCGGCTTGCTGGCTGGGGGCTGTGATGTCGTAGATGTGGGCATCGTAACTACTCCCAGCGTCGGGATCATGGTCAAGAACCTGGCCGCAAACGGGGGAGTCGTCCTCACGGCAAGCCATAACCCAGTGCAATGGAATGGTATCAAGTTCCTTACGGCTGATGGCTGTGCACCGCAAGGAGAGGTCGCGGAGAGAATATTGGGTATTTTCAATGAGCAGCAGTTCTCACTTGTCGGAGTCGAGGGGCTCGGGCAAGCAGCACGTGATGACTCCGCTAACGACATCCATGTCAACGCAGTGTTGGAGATAGTTGACGCCGAGGCCATCAGGCGACGCAAGTTCAAGGTCGTACTTGACAGCGTTAATGGGGCGGGTGGACCAGCTGGGCTGAAACTGTTGGAGGCTCTTGGTTGCGATGTTGTTCACATCAACGGCGAGCCGACCGGAATCTTTGCTCACACACCAGAACCCACTAAAGAGAATCTCACCGATTTGTGCGACCAAACTACTGCAGCTGGAGCGGATATTGGTTTTGCTCAAGATCCGGATGCCGATCGGCTGGCGATCGTCGATGAACAAGGCGTGTATATTGGGGAGGAGTATACTCTGGCTCTGGCCGCCAAACATCTCTTCGCCAAGCGTCCCGGGCCCGCAGCCGCCAACCTCTCGACGTCTCGAATGATAGACGATCTTGCCGCTCAGGCCGGCCCAGCCTGTGTCGTGCATCGCAGCGCTGTCGGTGAGGCTAATGTAGCTGCAGTTATGCAAAAGTACAATTGCGTTTTCGGCGGCGAGGGAAACGGTGGCGTAATCGACCCCCGCATTGTCTCCATTCGGGATAGTTTAACCGCAATGGCCATTGTGCTTCAGCTACTCGTTGATGAACGCATGTCGCTATCCAAAGTAGTGGCCACAATGCCGCAGTACGTGATGCTGAAGCAGAAGTTCGAGTGTGATCGCCCTCGCATCGCCAAGGCGCTGCAGGCCGTTCAGACTGAATTCGCTTCTGAGCGATTGAGTACCATTGACGGCGTTCGTATCGATTGGCCGGAAGGGTGGGTGCACGTTCGAGCGTCCAATACTGAGCCTATCATGCGTGTGATCGGTGAATCCGCCGATCAACAAACTGCGGAATCGCTAATCTCTCGCGTCCGCGAGGTTGTCGATGCCTCGGCTTGAGACGGCTTTCGCTGTACTCGAATGATGTGAAACCAACACTACACTCCGAGGAGGCTCTCATCATGCCAGAAACGAGAATCACTTCGCTTCCCCACCTATTCGTCCGCATCCTCATCATACTCGCTGTACTGCAAACCGCTTCGCACTCCCTGTGGGCGACCGATTCCACCACGAATTCCCACGGCCCCAAGGAGGCACCGTTGATCAAACTTATCGACGCCGGACGCACTTTGCACAAGTCACTAATAGTGATCGATGGCCACAACGACCTGCCCTGGCAAGTACGAACAGACGGTCAATCTTCATTCCAAGTTATGGACGTGGCAGTTAGACAACCCGGTGTGCAAACGGATATTCCCAGGCTACGCGCGGGGGGCGTGGGCGGAGTATTCTGGATCGTATATGTCCCTAGTGATATTCCGGGCCAAGGGAAAACAGTAGAGATGGCACTGGAGCAGTTCGATCTCATCCATCGGATGATCAACAAATACTCCGCCGACCTTGAACTCGCTCTCACCGCCGACGACGTTCGCAAGATCCACACCAAGGGCCGCATCGCTTCGCTCATAGGAGTGGAAGGCGGCCATGCTATTGAGAATTCTCTGGACACTTTGCGCGACTTCTATCGTCGTGGTGCCAGGTACATGACCCTGACGCACTCCGCCAATAACGACTGGGCCGATTCCGCTACCGATACTCCGCGATTCGGAGGGCTGGCTCCCTTCGGCGAAGAAGTTGTCAAGGAAATGAACCGCCTGGGAATGATGGTGGATATATCACATGTGTCGTTCGATACGATGCGTGACGTTCTGCGCGTCAGCAAGGCGCCCATCATCGCCTCCCATTCCTCAGCCTACTCCGTGGCAAAGCACGTACGCAATATCCCAGACGATGTGTTGCGGGCCATAGCCGCCAACGATGGTATCGTGATGGCTACGTTCTTTCCCGGCTACATACATCCCGACGGTGTGCAGGCTATGGCTGAGTACTTCCAGAAGCAACGAGAACTCAAGGAACGTTACAAAAATACGGAGGACTACGAGAGAGCTTGGCATGAGTGGAAGGCCCAGCGTCCTATACCGGCGGGAACGGTTCACACTGTGATCGACCACATTGACCACATCGTCCGCGTTGCTGGTATTGACCATGTGGGCCTCGGCTCAGACTTCGATGGAGTTGGTATCTTGCCCGCTCAGCTCGAGGATCCTTCTGGTTTTCCCTTCATTACTCAGGAATTGCTCAACCGTGGCTATTCAGAAGAGAGTATCCGGAAAATCATGGGTGAAAACACGCTTCGAGTGTTGCGCAAAGTCGAAGAGGTTGCCCAGAGGCAGGCTCCGTGATTGCCGATCAAGTGGCGCCGCTGGCGCAGAAAGTGGGGGTGGCGATGTACGCACGTTTTGCTCATTGGCTTCTTGTTGCTTTTTTAGCTGCCCATGTGCTCGCGGCGGGTGATGATAGAGCGGAACTTGCCCGTTGGGATCTGGTGATAACCAATGGTGTCGTTCTGGATGGCACAGGATCGCCGCAATTCCATGCCGACATAGCCATCGCAGACGGAATGATCGCAGAGATTGGCGATCTTAAAGCTCGTTTGAGTGACGCAGCACGAGTGATCGACGCGGACGGCATGGTCGTGACTCCCGGATTCATCGATGCTCATGCCCACGGTGATCCTCTGAAGACTCCAGGATTCGAAAACTTCCTGGCCATGGGCGTAACCACCATATGCTTAGGACAGGATGGAGATAGCCCGGAGAACATCGCAGCCTGGATGACCGATGTGGCCAAAGCACGTCCCGGGACGAACATAGCCGTGTTCATTGGACACGGCACCGTGCGCGATTCGGCTGGCGTAGGAATCAAAGAAAATCCCTCTCAGGATGAAATAGCCAAAATGCGCAATCTCGTGGCTGAGGGAATGCTGCAGGGAGCGCTGGGGATGACAACGGGGTTGGAGTATCAGCCTGGATCGTTCGCTAAGATTGATGAACTCGTCGAATTGGCTAAGCCCGTGGCCCGTGCTGGGGGTTTGGTCATGAGCCATATGCGCAGCGAAGACGACGATGCTATCGATGGAGCCCTTGACGAGCTGCTGACTCAGGGGATGAAAAGCGGCTGCCCTGTGCATGTATCCCACATCAAAGTTACCTATGGACATGGAAAAGCACGCGCCGAGCGGCTCCTGGCCAAGATGGCTGAGGCACGTGCCGCCGGGATCAAGGTCACTGCCGACATCTACCCCTACACTGCCAGTTATACCGGAATTGCTATAGTCTTTCCCGATTGGGCAAAGCCGCCATATGACTACAAGGACGTTCTACGTGAAAGACGAAGCGAGTTGGGCGACTACTTGCGCCGACGGGTGGCGCAACGCAATGGCCCCAGCGCTACGCTCTTCGGCACCGAGCCCTGGGTGGGCAAAACTCTGGAACAGGTTGCCCGCGAGCTGGGAAAACCCTTCGAAGATGTACTGATGGATGACATTGGGCCGAGGGGGGCAAGCGCCGCTTACTTCGTCATGGACGAGGAACTGCAAAGTCGCCTTCTCGCCGATGACCATGTAATGCTCTCTTCCGATGGCCGACCGGCTATGCGACATCCCCGCGGCTACGGTAGCTTCGCACGCGTTATTCACAAGTTTGTCATACAGGATAAGCTGCTCACCCTGGAAAATGCCATCCGCAAAATGAGCGGGCTCACTGCCGAAACCCTCAATCTCGACCGTCGAGGAAGGATAGCTGCCGGTTACCACGCCGATCTCCTCATCTTCAAACCACAATCCGTCGTCGACAATGCCACCTTCGACAAGCCACACCGCTTGGCGTCGGGATTCGATTATGTAATCGTCAATGGCCGCATCGTGCGAGAGAAAGGGCGATTCAATGGCCAACGTGCCGGCATGCCGCTCAAACGCGCGTCGTAGAGGGGCGCTATATCGGTGTACGTGCAACAGTAACGTCAAACGCCGAGAATCCGCCGGAAAAAACCGGGCGTAAGGCGATGCACTTCATTGTAGTTTGCCCTATTCGCGTATGCATTGCCTGATCCAGCCGCCACCCAGGACTGTATCCTCATGGTACAGCACCACTGCCTGTCCTGGTGTTATAGCCAATTGAGGTTCATCAAAGTCAACACGCAACATTCCCGGTGATGGACATACTGCAGTGCACCATGCATCCTTCGCCTGATAGCGGATCTTGGCCGTACACCTGATCGGTTCTGTCGGTCCACTATCTGGGAACACGGCCTCTTCCGCCAGCAATGATCGACTGTAAAGAGCGTTCTTGTTGTCGAGGACGACTGTGTTCGTTGTTGAGTCCAACTGCGATACATAGACAGGCTGTCCTGCTGCAATACCCAAGCCTCGACGTTGTCCGATGGTGAAATTCGCCACACCGTTGTGCGTTCCGATTACTTTCCCCTCGCCGTCGACAACGTTGCCCGTGCGGAAAACCTCCGGGGTGCGCTCCTTGATCACGCGAACGTAATCGCTATCCGGTGCAAAGCATACTTCCATCGAATCCGGCCTCTCCTCCACATGAAGGTCGAATCTGGCTGCCTCTGCCCGAACCTGATTTTTACTCAATCCTCCTACGGGAAATAACACGCTCCCTAGCGCATCAGAGGCCACGGCGAATAGGAAGTAGGATTGGTCCTTAACCGGGTCCACGCCGCGACGCAGCCACACTACTCCCGCTTCTTGCGTAAGCCGGGCATAGTGCCCCGTTGCTAGAAAATCCACGCCGCTATTCTTCGCGTATTCCAGAATGGCGCCGAATTTCACCTTCATATTGCATTTGATGCAAGGATTGGGCGTACGACCATTGGCGTACTCAGATACGAAGTACTCGATGATCTCTTCGAACTGCTTCGACAGATCCACGACCTCAAAGGCAATACCCAATTGCTTGGCCACGCCCTCTGCATCTCTCATAGCCCGTTCGGCTATCTTATCGCATGTGGAAGTGCTTCTCCAACCGTAACCGGTCCGCATGTGCATCCCCGTTACGGCATAGCCCTGCTCCATTAGCAGGCAAGCGCTCACTGCGGAGTCGACCCCTCCGCTTAGGGCGACCATTACCTTGGCGCCGGCTCGACTACGTTCTGACTCACTGTGGCACATGCCTTGCTATCATTCGGGTAACGGTTCGGATTGGTTGGATTTGGCGTCGCCACGCAACTTCTGGGCAGGTGTTGGAAGGCGATTGATCCGCTCCTGCAACTCCTGGAACATCTGATCGACCGGACCGTAAAGCTCCCTCAATTCATTCGTAACGGATTCCGCATCCGATTCCTCCGGTGAGACAATGGCCTCCTCCACTGCCGCTATACGGTCGCGGTTCAAATGAAGATGATCGGCCGCTCGCGCCCTCAACTCGCGGAGGATGGATTGGGCTGCGTTCCGCTGGCTCCGATCCAACTCGTATTTCTCGCAGTAGTCCATCACATACCTTTCCCACGCGGTCAACTCCTCGACGGCGCGAGGGGGCAGGTCGGCATTCGCCGGTAGCGGCGGTCTAATCTCCTTCAGACGTTCCGGACGCGGGATATTGCTGTGTTCATTCGATCCGTCCCCCCCTTGTTTCTTGGTTGGGGGATTCCACCATTCATGCTGTTTGAAGTTGCCAACACTCCACCGGCGCAATGTGCCCTCTGCAGCCCTCAGCTGCACTTTGCGCTTGGATCGCTCGCTCTCAAAGAGCGGCAGTTGCTCTTCCGATAGCAGACCGCGAACCTCATCCTCTCCTGCCTCGATATTGGCTTTGAGCTTTTCAAAAACGGGCATCGCCTTCGCCGCCCAATCTGCAACTTGGTCAGCACTTGGAGGCTCAACCTGAAGATGTGCTTCAATGTATTCATTCAGCAATGGCTGCAACTCCTGACGATTGTCCGCCAGAAAGCCCATCCATCGCTCTCCGAGCATTCGCTCGACTTCCACCTGCTGTTCGGGCCGTAGCTCGTACTTCGCGCCACTCTCAATCGCCCAGCGTCTTATCACCGACTCGGCCATCTGCGTTGTTGGCCAGAAACCGTCAACCGATTCCGGTCTGCTCTGAGCAGAATCCTCAACCCCCGCAACCGAACACTTCGCACAGAAAAGCAAGCTGATGATCAGAATGCCGGCCGTGAGGGGAGATATCATGTCTCTGTTGCGCTTGTTCATAATTCTGCTCGTTCTACCCATTGGTGCCCACCGCGGTTTCGTCTTCCTTGACAATGATAGCGTTTTGGCGAGTGTCACCACATGCGTGTCATGAAAACAAACTTTACCGCGCCTCCGCTTGGCTGATGCTCGTGCCACCCAACTCTCAATACGGCTCCGTAATTAACCCATACGCTCGCTTTTGTCACTTCCACTGCGCTTCACCGTATAGCGCTGCAACTCCGAGCGGAGCGTCAAACACTGGCCATCTGCCGGAGAAAACCGCGGTTCAGATGCTGCCCTTGAATAGAGCCTGCTCTAGCCAATCAGGCCGCTCCGGCTTGCCGGTCCTCACTCGGTTGGTTAGAACAGATCCTCTCAGGGCTGGAGACAACTGGTGTGTAATTCTCCACAATCGGCCGCGGCAGACGTGGCAATGGTAACTTTTTGACTCATCCAACTCGCTGATTGCTTTAGCTAAGAGGAGGCATTGCCGAACGATGTGGCCTACGGAGCCTTGGCGAACTTGCGGAAGCACATCTTCTGCTTCACGCACAACCTGCCGCACCTCCATGTACACGCTCTCTTCCTGTGGTCTGTCTCTGTAACCTTCTATAAGCCATCGAGTTGCGCCGCTTCCATTCCTCGTCGGCGATTCGGCGCGTCGCCAATCTCATGACATGGCCAGATGATTCCTGCTCGCCAGCATTCACGGTTTCTTCGCACGCTTACCTGTGGGTGAGCTGAGGATGGGAAGCTCACTCCACTTCGCACCGAACTGTCAGCGGACCTGTTTCAGAATGGAGCTCCGGGAGAAGCAGTTTGGGCTAATGGCACGCCATTTGCTATTGAATGTTGTCAACGCTAGATTTCGGTGACGATCTGGAGCCGCGGTTGAGAAACATGATGGTCGTTATGCGTGAATTCGAAACGACGATCGAGCAGTCCCAGGTGTGCTCAGCACTCCTGACAAGCGTAGCTGCTGGACGCTTCAACAGGCTGCTCGTTGTCGGCAAAACGCTTTTCAATCCCGTTCGGGACACCATCGCAAACGGAAGGGCGGCTGACACGATGGTCGATGAAGTTCACCCTCGCCATCCGCACGATGCAAGCTATGCTGGCGGTTCTCTCAGCTCCGCTACAAAGCTCAGAGAGCGGATCCGAACAGGTGTGGTAATGTCGCTTTCGACGTGCGGCGGATCATTGAACGTTCTCTCTGCCTTCGTTTTTTTGAAGTTGAGTAACTTGGCCTTCGATGGCACCGGGACTCCTCGAATGTCCTAACCGGGCATTTTGTCATCAGGATGATTCTGTCTGATGCTGCGGCCACGCAAAATATGGAGGTTGATGAGGTGACCAATCGCCTCAATTGTGTATCATGACCCGAGTCTGTCCGAGCCAACTGCCTTCAGAATGTTGGATCCGTTCTGATTAGCCGCGGTTGGTTGGGGCGTTGGGTTTTACTGACGATAGTTTTCGTTCATTGTTCAAGGAGTCGTCAAAAAGGAGGACCATGGCAGGGGGCACCCTGACCCCACAGGAACGGCGCCGGTGTAGACTTCCGGTGCGATTTGGTGTGTTAAGGACACTTCTGGTCGCGTGCTCGCAGATGAATTGCACTCTGCGGGGTGGTGGCCAGTCGGGTCAATCGAATGATGGGTTTGTTGGCTCGAAGCGGAATCGAGGTAGCTTATGAGTGAAAATCTCCAGGCAGCTATCAAGGAGATCTGTCAGGCTTGTGGCAATGATCGCAGGCGGATGATGGATATTGTTCGCGCTGTCCAGGACAAATTCGGGTGTGTCAGTGGTGAGGCCATGAGTCTTATCGCCAAAGCCGTTGACACTCATCGAGTTGAAGTGGAGAGCGTCGTATCCTTCTATGCCTTCCTATCAGAAAGGCCGAAGGGCAAGGTTGTAATCAGGTTGTGCAATGACATCATTGACCGATTCTCTGGGATGGATCGCGTCGCCAAGGCGTTTTCCGACGAACTCGGAATCGGTTTCGGTGAGACCACTCCCGATGGCAAGATTAGCTTGGAGTACACGCCGTGTATCGGCATGTGCGATCAGGCACCGGCCGCCTTGGTCAATGATGTGGTTGTAACAGAACTACATGAGTCTGCTGCCAGAGACATTGTTCGCGGTCTCAAGCAGCACATGGATCCGACCAAGTTGGTGCATCGCCTGGGCGACGGCAACAACGCCGATCCGCTTGTGCAGTCCATGGTGCATAACAACATTCGCAAGCAAGGCCCCAAGGTCTTCAGTCCGATCAATCGCGGTGAAGGTATTCGCAAGGCTGTGTCGATGACTCCAACAGAAGTCATCCGTGCGGTAAAAACCGGACGATTGCGAGGCTGTGGCGGTGCTGGTTTCCCGACAGGTATGAAATGGGAATTTACCCGAGCTGCGTCTGGAGACAAACGCTACGTGATTTGTAACGCCGATGAGGGCGAGCCGGGCACCTTCAAGGATCGCGTTATCCTCACCGAACGTCCCGATCGCGTTTTTGCCGGTATGACCATCGCTGGATACGCTATTGGTGCCGACGAAGGAATACTCTATCTCCGTGCCGAGTACGCATACCTTCGGGCGTATCTTGAAGACCGCCTGCAGAAACGCCGCGATGAAGGCCTTCTTGGCAAGAATGTATGCGGCAAGCAGGGCTTCGACTTCGATATTCGTATCCAGATGGGTGCGGGTGCATATGTTTGTGGCGAAGAAACGGCACTCATCAGTTCTTGCGAGGGCTTGCGCGGCGATCCCAAGAACCGTCCACCATTCCCAGCACAGAAGGGTTACTGCGGTTGCCCCACCGTTGTCAATAACTGCGAGACTCTTTGCTGTGCCACCAAGATCCTCGAAGAGGGACCGGCTACCTTCAACGAGCATGGCTCCGAAGGAAGTTCCGGCACGAAGTTGCTCAGTATTTCCGGCGATTGCAAGAGCCCCGGTGTATACGAAGTTCCCTTCGGTACCAAGATTTCCGAACTGCTGGAAATGGCGGGGGCTGAAGATCCCATTGCTATTCAGGTCGGTGGCCCCAGCGGCCAAATGCTTGGGCCGGACGGCTTCAACCGCGTTATTTGTTACGACGACGTGCCGACCGGTGGCGCGTTTATGGTCTTTGGCAAGGATCGGGATCTGCTGGAGGTTGTCGACACGTTCATGGAGTTCTTCATCGAAGAAAGTTGCGGCTATTGCACTCCTTGCCGTACTGGCAATGTGCTTCTGAGGAATTGCCTGGAGAAGATTCGGGCAGGCCACGGTGAACCGTCAGACCTGGATTACCTCGAGGAACTCGGCCAATCGGTCAAAACCGCCAGTCGATGTGGATTGGGCCAGACATCACCAAATCCCATTCTGACTACCCTTAAGAACTTCCGGTCAGTATATGAGGGGCTGGTGAAGGAAAACACCAGCGGGTTGCAGCAGTCGTTTGATATTCGCGAGGCAACGTCTCAGGCCTCCGCGATTCGAGAACGTCAGTCGGTCCAGTCTTGATACGAGTAAGGGAACTGACATGAGCGATAAGAAAATCACTTTTGTAATCGACGGCGTCGAGGTCCAGGGGTGCCCTGGACAGACGATCTTGGATGCGGCAGACGACGCTGGTGTGTACATCCCTCGTCTTTGCCACATGAAAGGCCTTTCCTCGCACGGCAGTTGCCGAGTGTGCACTGTTAAGGTAAACGGCCGCCCGCAGGCCGCCTGTACTCAACCGATTGCTGAGGGAATAGTCGTAGAAAGCGATACCGAAGAAGTCACAAAGGTCCGCAAGGATATCATTGAGATGCTCTTCGTCGAAGGCAATCACTACTGCATGTTCTGCGAGAAAAGCGGAAACTGTGAACTGCAGGCTTTGGCATATCGTTTTGGAATCACAGCGCCGAAGCATCCCTACCAATTCCCCGTCAGAGATGTCGATGCAACGCATCCTGATGTTTTCATCGACCGCAACAGATGTGTGCTTTGCGGCCGTTGCGTTCGAGCCTCACAAGAGAAAGATGGAAAGAATGTCTTTCAATTCGTGGGACGAGGACCGGAAAAGAGAGTTGCAGTTAACGCAGATGCCGGCCTCGGTGCCACGGACCTGGCAGTCTCTGACGAGGTTGTGGGTTCTTGCCCCGTGGGCGCTATTCTACGCAAAGGCGTAGGTTTCGCCATTCCGGTTGGCGAGCGCAAGTTTGATCATAAGCCTATCGGGTCTGATATTGAGTCCGTATCGGCTTCTAAGGCGAAGTGAGGAACATGACCATGGCGAAACCGAAAGTAGCAACAACGTCGCTGGCGGGATGCTTTGGTTGTCACATGTCCATCCTGGATATTGACGATCGTATCCTCCAGCTGGTCGAATTGGTCGACTTTGACAAATCACCTATTAACGACTTCAAAGAGTTTACCGGCAGATGCCTCGTGGGATTGATTGAGGGGGGATGTGCAAACGAGGAGAATGTTCATGTTCTCCAGAACTTCCGCAAGAACTGCGACATCCTCATTTCCCTCGGCGATTGTGCCATTATGGGAGGAATTCCCGCAATGCGCAACGGAATCCCCGTCCAGGAATGCTATGATGAGGCTTACAGGGATGGCCCTACTGTGCACAACCCCAGCGGTCGCATCCCCGATGATCCGGAAATACCAAAACTGCTAAACCGGGTCTATCCGGCTCACGAGGTCGTTAAGATCGACTATCACCTGCCCGGTTGTCCTCCTCCGGCGGATACTATCTGGCAGGCATTGGTGGCTTTGTTGAATAATAAGCCTTTGGAATTCCCGTACGAACTGATCAAATACGATTGATCGGTACGATTGCTTAAGATCGGAGGAATACTGTGGTCGCTACAAATGGCACACAGAGAATCGTAATCGAGCCGGTTACCCGTGTTGAAGGTCACGGGAAGGTCACCATCCTGCTCGATGAGAACAAGAAAATTAAACAGGTGCGGCTCCACATTGTGGAGTTCCGCGGTTTTGAACGCTTTATTCAGGGACGTCCCTATTGGGAAGTGCCTGTGCTCGTCCAACGCCTCTGCGGTATTTGCCCGGTGAGCCATCACCTTGCTGCAGCAAAGGCTATGGACCGCATCGTGGGCGGAGAAAAACTGACGCCCACCGCCGAGAAAATGCGACGACTCATGCACTATGGGCAGACCTTCCAGTCGCATGCTCTACACTTCTTCCACTTGTGCTCGCCCGACCTGCTCTTCGGGTTCGATGCTGACCCCGCCATCCGAAACGTAATCGGCGTGGCGGCTAAGTATCCTGACCTCGCAGTCCAGGGCGTGATGATGCGCAAGTACGGACAGGAAGTCATCAAGTGTACCGCCGGCAAGAAGATCCATGGCACGGGCGCCATTCCTGGTGGTATCAACAAAAACTTGACCATCGCTGAACGAGATTTCCTCCTCAAGGATCTCGACCAGATGATCGAATGGTCTCGCGGTGCTCTCAAGATTGCCAAAGACTATACCGTGGAAAACCTTGAGAAAGTGGCTCCCTTCGGCTCGTTCGATTCCAACCACCTTTCCCTCATCCGAGAGGATGGCGCCATGGATCTTTACCATGGCAACCTCCGAGCTATCGACGCTCAGGGAAAGAAGATCTTCGACCAGGTCGACTATCAGGGGTACACGGACTACATCGCTGAGGAAGTCAGGTCGTGGTCCTACATGAAGTTCCCCTTCATGAAACAGGTCGGGCCGGAGGATGGCTGGTATCGAGTGGGGCCACTGGCGCGAGTTAATGCCTGTGACTTCATCGATACGCCTGAAGCCGAGGCCGCCCGCAAGGAGTTCATGGCGGTTACCGACAACAAGCCCAACAACATCACCATGGCCTATCACTGGACCCGAATGATTGAGTTGCTCCACTCCATCGAGAAGATCAAGGAGCTGCTCAATGATAAAGATCTTCAGGGTACGGACCTTGTTGTGAAGGGGGACCGCCGTGGCGAAGCCGTCGGCTTGATCGAGGCGCCGCGCGGAACCCTGTTCCATCACTACAAGGTAAATGACAAGGATCAGGTAACCATGGCTAACCTGATTGTCTCCACCACCAACAACAATGAGCCGATGAACCGTGCTGTCACCAAGGTGGCCGAGGATCATCTCTCAGGTGTGGAGATTACCGAAGGGTTGCTCAACCACGTTGAGGTAGCCATTCGTGCTTATGATCCTTGCCTCTCCTGCGCGACCCATGCTATGGGCCAGATGCCTTTGTCTATCCAGCTTCTGGATCACGAAGGAAACGTCTTGGATAGTAGGTCAAAAGGATGATTGCTGATTCCGCCAAAATCCTGCTGATGGGCTTTGGTAATCCAGGCCGAGTGGATGATGGCCTTGGGCCGGCTCTGGCCACCGCAGTGGAGAATCTGCGCATTCCTGGAGTTACGGTCGATTGTGATTACCAGCTGATGTTGGAGGATGCGGCTGAAGCTGCCAAGCATGATGTTGTTGTTTATGCTGATGCTGATACCAAAGGGACTGGGCTCTATTCCTTTCGAAGACTCCACCCCGTCTCTTCTATGAGTTTTAGCACTCATAGCCTGCGGCCAGCCGCTGTGCTGGGGCTGGCGCATCAACTCTTTGGCTCGACAGTTAAAGGGTATATGCTCGGAATTCGAGGATTCGAGTTCAACGAGTATCGTGAAGCTCTTTCTCCGAAGGCACAAGAGAGTTTGGCGGCGGCTATTGAGTTCATTGAACCGGTCTTGCGGACGGCGAGCTTCGATGAAGCCGCCGCTCGCTGGCCTGATGTTTGTGAAGCGGACAAAAACACTGATAAGGTCTTACGACCTGTGAACGAGGTTGAGATATGCAAGATGGAAAAAAGGTAATTCTCTACGTCGACGATGAGCCCGATTTCCTTTATGCCGTGCGCGTTATTCTCGAAGCCAATGGCTATGAGATGGTCGAAGCTCGAACGGCTGAGGAAGGTCTCAAGGTCTACAAGGATAAGAAACCGGACTTCGTTATTGTCGATCTGATGATGGAAGAGGTCGATGCCGGTACTAGCTTGGTGAAGGAACTCAAAGCTCTTGGCAACACCGCTCCAGTGTACATGCTCAGCTCGGTAGGCGACAACCTGAACATGACTACCGATGCCTCAGAGTTAGGGCTTAGCGGTGTATTCCAGAAGCCCATTCAGCCTGACACCTTGTTGAGTATCATCAAGGCCAAGTTGGGCTAGACGTGGTTCATCACGTCGCCAGGGGCTGAACTCCTCGCTGGGACGGCGTCACTTACTGGTGTTGGCCAGAAGGTACGGCTGTCGTTCTTGTGCTCAATATGAAATCGGGCTGGATGGTGCTGCTGTCGCCATCCGGCCTATTTTTGTTTCTCTTCCCACCCATTGCCTACGGAGTTAAGAAGACTTCGCGACTTTGAGCGTGCGTTTCTCACGTTCTCCACTGTATGCTACCACAGCGTTACTGGTGCAAGTGTGGTGTCGGAAATGAAGGCCCACCGGAGAAAGCTGACGTCCGAACGCTGCGCTTGAATAGAGTTTTCTCTATCGGCGCTCTTGCAGGGGCCAGGGCGATGGGTAACTGAAACTACAAGCGAGGCGAAACCAATGAGTGACAAACACTGGATACTGGGCGTGCACGTGGCGGATCGAATGGCCCATGCCGGCGGCGTGCAGGATGTGCTCAGCAGGTTCGGCTGCAACATTAAGACTCGGTTGGGTTTACACGAAGTCGACGAGAAGCATTGCTCAACTGCCGGGCTAATAATCCTCGAACTATTCGGCGCGGAGGATCTGTGCGCTCGGATGCGCGACGAACTGCGAGCCATTAAGGGGATAGAAGTCCAGGAGATGATCTTCGACCATCTATAGCGTTGTAAGTCCAAGCGCAGCGTCAAAACCTGGAATCTGCCGGAGTAAGCAGGCATTCAGCCGCTATACTTGGATAGAGCTTGCTCTGGACTGAGCCATCCTGTTCGTATGAGTACAGCGGTGTGCGTTGGAAACTCTCTACCGCACCATTGCGTCAAGTAATTCGTTCAGGCGGATCGACGCTACTCCCGTGGAAGTGTCCGACATGGCGTAGGGAATTACCAAGTTGTTGCCGTGCACCATGCCGCCGCAGGAGTACACTACATTGGGCACGTACCCGTCACGTTCGGATTCCAGCGGAGACATTAGCGGTTCCTCCAGGTGACCTATCACTTGCGCCGGATTCTCCATGTCGAGCAGCAGTGCCCCAATGCAGTATTCACGCATGGCCCCTACCCCGTGCGTTAGGAGTAGCCAGCCTTCGCTTGTTTCGATCGGTGATCCGCAATTCCCGATCTGCATGAACTCCCATGGAAACACCGGCCGACGCAGCATGCTCGCTTCATTCCAGAAGTGGAGGTTCTCTGACTCCATGAGAAAGAGGTTTTCTCCGTCCACCCGTGACACCATCATGTAGTTTCCATTGATCAACTTTGGAAACAGGGCCATGCCTTTGTTCTGCGCGTATCGCCCGTTGAGTGTCGTGATCTGAAAATAACGAAAATCACAAGTCTCAATCAGTTGTGGAAGGATGCGAAAACCGTTGTATGCCGTATATGTTGCGTAGTATACTGCCTGCCCGCCGTCATATACGAATCGCACGAATCTGGCGTCCTCTATCCCGCGGCTTTCGTTTTCGTTCACCGGGAAAACCACACGCTCCGACAGATCTGTTTGGTAAGGAAACTGTATGTGGTAATTGGATCGTGCGAGCCAGCGTACGTTTGTAGCTGTCTCTGCAAAGTACTGCGGGTCGCCATGGTCGTTGCGATGTTCCTCGATCGCATGCTCCAGTTCGCTGAGAGTGAAGAAGTCCCCCAGAGATTCCAGCACAGCTTCCGCGATATCGTTGAACGCTCCCATCTCGATCAGCTTAAGGAAGAATGGGTATTTCTCGTACTGCTTATCAGCTACTGGTTTTTCCGCAGCGGCGTGGGGTGAAGGAGGGTCGACCGTCAATCCTCCGTGGCTGTCGATTGTTCCTGTGCGAAACTCAATGGATGAGATATGCCCCTCGCCGCAGGCCCGTAAGCTGATTATGACGCGGCAGTAGTCATTGTCCTTTCCCGTTTGATCCGGGTGCAGAACTAACGAAGGATTGAACAAGGCCACCGATTCCAGCGAGTATTCGTTGGTGAAGTACGCGCCGATCAGTTGGCACCGATTCTCCGAAAGAGAAACGCCATGGGGAATACAATGGGCGACATCCTCGAACCTGTGGGAGATGAAGCCGGTCAAATCTCGGTGGCGGTAACCGAAATCCTTGTGGATTCGCTCCAATCTGCTTGCTACTTCTGATTCCGGCAGCTCCAGGATACGTGCTACCACATCCCTGGCCCGCTCTTCGCCAGGAAAAAACGGTCGAGCGATGACCCGCGTCGGGTCGGGATCGAGTTGGAGAGACTGTCTGTTTACCAAGACGTTGCCACCTTGAGCATGGGGTTTTATCTCCCCGAGATCCTGCAACTCCTCGGGAGCCCTGAGTGTAGCCGTCAACTTTGGCATATCATAATCCCGTGTTAGAAGGACGTCATCATCGGCATGTGACTGGCCACCTTTCGGTCTGTCGCCGTAGTTGTAGTAGGCATGGCAATCTTGCCGATGCCTATCAAGCGCATGGGAATGGGCCACCCAGTCTGCTACGCATTGATCGGTAGTGAGAGTGGCCACGCATTACACATAACTGGAGGTGTTGCATGTCGGAGCCCGTCATAAAGAGATACTCCGGTAATCCCATCCTCACGCCAGAGGATGTCCCGTATCCCGTTGAAACCGTCCACAACGCTGGCGTCAGTCGCTATCAAGGTACGTATTTGATGCTTTTCCGGGCGCACAGGGCCAACGGCCGCAGTATTCTCGGACTCGCAGAGAGTTCCGATGGCTATGAATTCACCGTTCGTCCACAACCATTCATGACTCCGGCCACCGACGGAGTTTTTGCCGAGTACGAAGAATATGGGGTAGAGGACCCACGCATATGCCAAATCGGGGATGAATACCTCATCACGTATTCGGCTTACTCGCGGCATGGCGTGCGTATTGCTTTGGCGCGGACGAAGGGCTGGGAGAGGGTGGAGCGGGTGGCGCTGATATCGCAGGCGGACATGCGGAATGTCGTTCTGTTTCCTGGGACATTTCCCGATCATCGAACTGGGGTGCGGCGGTATGCGCGGTTGGATCGGCCACACAGCGAGATCTCGAAATGGGCAATATGGATTAGCTTTTCCCCGGATCTCATCCATTGGGGTGATTCGCAGATAGTGATGAAGCCGGTGACCTATCACTGGGACGAGATGAAGATCGGTCCCGGGGCGACACCCATTCGGACCGCTCGCGGGTGGCTGAGTATCTATCATGGTGTATTCCCAACGATGGATGGTTCGGTGTATCGTCTCGGCGTTGCCCTGCACGAACTGGAGAATCCTGCGAGAGTAATAGGCGTATGTGACAGGTGGATACTGTCTCCGGAAACGCCATGTGAAGTTACAGGATATGTTCACAATGTGGTTTTCTCCTGTGGTGCAGTGCCTGAAGAAGACGGGACAGTGAAGATCTACTGGGGTGGTGCCGACACGGTAATGAATGTGGGTACGGCCAATATCGAAGAGCTTGTAGATCTCTGTTTGCAGGAGTCCCGGCCGGCAATGTGATCGCATAAACGCGGCGTTGGCGTAGGCTGGTGGAGGTCGCTCGAATTCGGTAAATGAGCAATGGTGGAGAAGCGGTATTCGGGGCCGATTTTGTTGGTGGTTTGTTGCGTGAGTATGTGGTAAAACCATATGCGATTTCCGTGGGGTGAGGGCGGTTTTTAGGTGCGCTAGCCCTGCTTTTACAGCGCATTGAGTGGGCGCCAGGCTGCATTGGGGCGACATTGGCGCGCATTTGGGGGTGGAATTGGGGTGAAAAACGCCGTTTTTGGGTGTTTCGCGCGTCGAGATGTTGGTGTTCATGGTCGGATTCCTTTCAGTTCTGAGTCATTTCGAGTCGTTTTTGCATCGAATCGATCGTTTTTGAGTAAGTCTGCGTTTGGCGGCGAGTGGCGCGGCGCGTTGGAGAGGTGCGTGGCCCGCGATGGCCGCGGGGCATTGCGGGCGCTGAGGCAGAGTCGTTGGGGCCTTTGCCAGTGGCCGGGGCAGCGGGCGCGTCGGGGGGCTGGATGGGCCTAGAGCAAGCTCTGTCCAAGGGTAGCGGATGAACGCCTGTCTTGTGCGGTAGATTCCGCGTGTATGACGCTGGGCTAGGAATTACAGCGTAATGGAGCGGGCGGCTGGGTCTCAGGGATTGGCCTGGGGCCGTTGGATCATCATCGGCTCGGAGGGAGAAGGAGCCTGTTCGCCGGGGGGCTGTCCCGGGCAAGGCGCGCTTCTCTCCACCCTATATAAGGGCGCAGGTGTTCCGCTTTTTTTTTATAATGGGGTCGGTTGAGGGGTGAAAATCGGGGTTGGCGCTAGCGCCAGGTGCGAAAAAAAAGTTTGGAAAAATGTGTCGAAAGTGATGTTAGGGTAGGTGAAATTGGGGTGTTTGAGGTCGCTTTGGGCGGTGTAGAGGGTGGTAGCGGTGCGAGGAGGCGGATTGGTGAGGGGGCGTGCGGTGGTGTGATGGAGAGGTCTTTGGGGCGGCAGTGAGCTCCCGAATAGGAGTAGGTGGTGGCGATGGAAACCGGTAATACCCGAATGATCAAACCATGCGGCAATTGATGGGGATCTACACGAGGAGTACAGTTGATTGTGATTAAATCAAGGAGGAGGGGATTTTTGGGTGATGCCGAATAGGGACTTCTCGGCGTTTCGTTAATTGCGTAGAAGATGAGTTAGTTATGCTGCTTCTGGGACTTCAGTGAGGTATTGATGTATGAAGCGAAAGGCATTCTGCATTTGGAGCGTAATATGCTTAACTGCATGGTAAAAAGTGATAAACCAATAATCTGCCGATTTGGGCGAGTGGGTAGCCTGGGGATATGCGGATTGTTCGTTCTCGTGGTAGGATGTATTGGCGATGGGAATAACGGATTGGAGCGAGAACGCTCCAATTGCTGTTTGATATCCTCGCGTGAAAACCCCTGCGAGAGATTACTATGGCCAGATATGGTTCGAATACCGAAGACGAAGTTTTTGATGGGCAGTCCTGTTAATGCTAACCGACTTCCAGCATATCGATCAGTGGAGAGACCGCAGCGTTATGTTGTAGTAAACGAGTTTTGCCTTGGGAAGTTTCTAGAACCTATCCCATTACCTGGTTTAACCGCATAAGAGTACTATAATTATGTATGCTAAAACTTACCGAAGAACAATTAGATTGGTTGACTGAGCAGATTCCTCATCACACTCCGAGCCCCAAGGGAGGTCGGCCCCCGATGGATAAGCGAAAGGCCATTCAGGGAGTTTTTTGGATTCTCGACAATGGGGCAAAATGGAAAGATCTTCCAAAGCGGTTCGGCTCCAAGAGCGCTGTTCATCGATGGTTCAAGTTCTGGGTTGAAAACGGCGTATTCGAGAACATTATGCGTAATGCTGGTGGATTAGTTGAAGAGCATGACGGCTATCGAGTGTATGAATGTTATATCGATGGAACATTCAGCAAAGCCCGCGGAGGTGGTGACGGAATAGGCAAGACAAAGGCCGGAAAAGGCGTAAAAATAATGGTTTTAGTAGATGCTAAGGGGCTTCCAATAGCAATTGATACTATGTCGGCTACGCCTCATGAAAACCAACTCGTTCAACCGCTTTTCGACTTCATGCTTACGAATGAGAAACCGGAGCGGATCATAGGTGATAAAGCTTATGATAGTGATCGACTTGACGCTGAACTTGAAGCCCAGGGTATCGAAATGATTGCTCCGCATCGTAGGAACCGCAAAGCAGAAAATAAAACTCAGGATGGCCGACCTTTGCGAAGATACAAAAGACGATGGACTGTTGAACGAACGATAGCCTGGATTCAACACTATCGTCGACTATGTATACGATGGGAGAAATCTACATTGCTCTTTCAGGGATTTCTACACTTCGGATGTACCTTATTATTGCTTAAAGAGGTTTTGGGATAGGTTCTAGCACGACAACGCGGGTTAGGCTCAAGGAAGTGATACTGTTTATCCGATAAGTGCTCCAGCGCTGGTAAAGCTGGAGGGCATGAACATGGATGTTCGTATCATTGGTCGATTGGCGGGGGAGTTGGATCGGTTCCTGGGTCTGTTTCGTGATTGCTTCGCCCGTAGCGAAGGTCGTGAGCATTTGCGGCGGTACGTGCGTAGCCAACTTTCGGGCATTGAGCGGAAAAGCGTGGAGCCGATGGCCGATGCCCTTGGGGTACCGGCCAGGACATTGCAGGATTTTCTCGCTACGCACACCTGGAATCACGAACGTGCCCTTGATCGATTACAGGAGCTGGTTGCCGAATCGCACCATTGCGATGATGCGATTGGCTTGATCGACGAGACAAGTTTCCCGAAACGCGGAGACAAGACCGCAGGTGTACGCCGTCAATACTGTGGTGCTACCGGAAAGATCGACAATTGCGTGGTGTCCGTGGGCCTTGGATATGCCGACCTGCGTGGCCGGTTCCGTTGCACGCTCGATCATCGCATATTCCTTCCGGAATCATGGGCCGACGACCGTAAGCGCTGTCGCGAAGCTCATGTTCCCGACGATCTTACCCACCAACCGAAGTGGAAGATTGCCTTGGATATGCTCGAGCGATGCCAGGGCAACGGCATTCGCTTTAAGTGGCTGACTTTCGATGAAGGTTACGGCTGCAATGCCAGATTCCTGAAAACATTACACAAGATGGGTCAGACCTACGTGGCTGAGGTGCCGAAGTCGTTTACCGGCTGGCTCGTCGAACCCAAGGTATTACAGAAGAACCATCACGCTCGCGCAAACGGTCGTCCCAAGCGTTATCCCCGGTTGGCAGCTCAGTCGAGCAAGCCCCATCGCGTAGATCGGTTGTGTACGTATTCCTATGCCATACGCGATCAGGATTGGCAAGACTACCACATCAAGAACGGTCACAAAGGACCGATCATCTGGCGAGCCAAAGCGGCGCGATTTCGATTGAACGTCTGTCCGGAAGATGCAGGTCGCAGCTTCACGTTACCATCTGCACCGGCATGGTTGGTCTATGCTGAGCACCCGGTAACTGGTGAAATCAAGTACTTCGTTTCCAACGCCTCGGCGACAACGCCGTTGACACGAATTTTGCACGTAGCGTTCTCGCGTTGGCACATCGAGCGATGCTTCCAGGACGAAAAGAGTTTGCTCGGGTTAGATCAATTCGAGGTAAGGCGATTTCAGGCAATCCAGCGGCATTTCATACTCACGGTGATCAGCCATCTCTTCCTTGCAAGAACTAAACTAAAGCTGGAACAAAACGCTGAGACGAACGGGGGAAAAAAGCCTGACACTCCGCCAACTTCGGCGAGCGACAGAGGCGTCCGTTCAAGCGAGACGAATGACTCGCAAAGCTCGACGAACACTGTTTACTAAGGTTGCTGAACACATCAGCATTACCCAGCAGCGAAACGCCAAAGCCCGTCAATCACATCAACGAAGAAGATTGCGTGAATTACATGCATTGGGAATTACAGTTAAAAACTGCAAACGCTGTATTCCACCCGAAACGTAACCCGCGTTGTCGTGCTAGTTACAGCGGAGCAATATTGTATATTTCTCAATGCAGAGCCCAACAAGGCATGTATTCTTGAATGCACAGGGCAGTATGACTACTCAACGATTACGATGATGAATGGCCGTTACGTTCCTCGAATCGGTGCCGAGCGTTGCCCGGCCAGTCAAGTCACATGGTGTGGTGCAGAAGCGTATTGTGCTTGGCTTTCGAGAGAGCTGGGACACAACTTCCGACTGCCGACGGAGGCTGAATGGGAATGTGCGGCACGCGGAGCCGAACTCCGGCTATGGCCGTGGGGTAACGAGGAATCCATTAGTCTACGTACTTGCGCATCTGCGCAAGCATCTCCTACTCCGTTTTATGATTTTCGTGGTTTGCGTTGGAGCTATACTCCTTGGGATGAGCAACGTCCGTGGGTCAAGGCTCCCGTTGGGAGTTTCCCGCTGGGGGCGACTCCTGATGGGGTGTATGATATGCTTGGGTATTATGCAGGGCAATGGTGTTCTGACTCCTATCACGGTTGTTTTGACCGTGCGGAGAACAATGGCGATGCTCGACAAGAAGCTAGTTCTATGCGTGTCGTACGGGGTATGTACCATGTCCCTGTAAACTACAGTTCATGGCAACGATCAGGTTTGGAGTTGCTTCGCGTGCTGATTCCTGGAGATGCAAAGTGGCCACAATACACTTCTGGGCGTACATGGTCACGAATGGGTCAACATCTTTCGGAGTCCTGGGCGTTGTTTAGGGTCGCAAGCGATCCATGAGCGACGGTTGGGCAGGATGTTCTGATGATGGGTGATAGTAAGGCTGTTGAAGAGCTACTGCCGAATCCTGTGGATCGGTCGGATTCAAGCGGCGTTTTTGGTGAGTTCGTCGACGAGCTTTGTCTCTTGGATTGCGTTGGCAGGCAGGCGGTGTTTTCTCAGGCATTGCCTGCTTTTTTTGCACATCTGGATAACTGAAAAGCCATCGGCTGCGTGGTCAGCTGCGATTCACAACCTTTGGTTCGGTGTGCCTGCAGACGCGCCAGCGCAAGGGTTGATTCTGTCGGGTTCATCGTACGAAGATTAGGCCAATGCTACGCCGGATGGTCATGCAACGTCAGTCACGCTCGGTACTTCGACCGGCGCAACGTGAAGGCGTAATTGGCAATAACCGGATCAATGCTGGAACAAGAAGAAAACGGTTGTCGATGTTTGCGATTGTGGGGTCAGGCTGCCTGAGGTGGTCATCGGGGGTTGATGATGCGAGTGAAGGCTCTGTCGGCCGCCGGTGGCGGACTCTGGCTAGAGCTTGGTCTGGTCGAGAGCAAGCTTCATTCAAGTGCAGCGGCTGAACGCCTGTTTGCTCCTGTGGATTCTCGGTGTTTGACGCTGCGCTTGGGCCTGTAACGCTATGGAATCAGGTGGTCGTTTGATTGGTCATTTCCCATGTTTTAGGCTTCGTGGGGGATCCGCATTCGGGGCAAGTGCCACTCGTATTGCCTGTCAGATCGTAGCGGCATTTTCGGCATTGGTGGGGAAGTGGCCTGCGGTCTTGCCAATGAAAGAAGCAAGCTGCGATGAAGAAGGTGAAGATGAAGCACCAGAATGGGATGTATGCTTGGCACTGCCCATCATTGCCTAACGATCGGAATCTTGGAGTCGCTGGACCAAGCTCCTGCATCATCCATCCTGTGGCCGTCACGGGCAAGATGAACTGCCCGGTAGGATCAAACTTAACAGATAGGCCATGAGATAGCCCTGCGACTGCAAAGGGCCCACGTTGAGCTATCCCAAAGAAGCCTTCATGGTAATTATGAAACCACCAAGCGGCGAACAGGACTGCTACGCAGAGTGATCCCCACTTGGGCAACTTCCATATCATTGAGCGTTTTCCCTTCATGGTGAAACTATACCAGCTTGTAGCTGGTATTAGAACTGGAGCTTCTTGAGTTGGTGGAGTGGGAGGAGGCTTGATTCGGGTGCAGCGTCTGACGGCCGGTTTTCTTCGGTAGATTGCCGGCGCTTGACGCTATGTTTGGATTAGCAGCTCTATAGTAGCGTTGCTGAGACGGCGTAGTTGCGCGCAGGGTTGCGGAACGGGCTTGAGAAGTACGAAAAGTTTCGTTGACAAGCTACGAAGGACTTCGTAGTATGACATGAAGCTGGAGTATGGCTAATGCCAGTGGAGGATTGTTTGATGTCAAAGTCCAAGATGCCGCGTCCAACGACTGCAGAGTTGGCGATCTTGCGGGTGTTGTGGAGCCGAGGGCCGAGTACGGTCCGCGAGGTTCAGGAGGAGTTGAACAGGTCGCGGAAGACGGGCTACACGACGGTGTTGAAGCTATTGCAATTGATGACGGAAAAGGGATTGGTCAAGCGCGACGAATCGCAGCGAACGCATGTGTATCGCGCTCATAACTCCGAGGCCAGCACGCAGAAGCAGATAGTGCGCGGCGTGCTGGAGGAGGCGTTTGGGGGTGCCAGCCATAAGCTAGTAATGCAAGCCCTGGCGGTGAAGAAGGTGCCGGAGAAAGAGTTGGCGGAGATACGCGAACTTCTTGATCGCATGGAGAGGGAGGCCTGAAGATGAGCGGCGTTTATAGCTTGATGATCGGGGGAGTTGCTGAACGCGTCGGTTGGGCGCTAGTGCATTCCGTTTGGCAGGGTCTGGCGGTTGCGATTTGTTTTTGGCTGTGCAATCAGTTGTTGCGCAGGCGTTCGCCGAATAGTCGCTACGTGGCCGGTTGTTTGGCCTTGGTGGTCATGGCGGCTGCTCCTCTAGCCACATTCCTGTTGGTGCGCGTCCCGGGTTCGTTCGATGGCAGTAGTAATGCAGGTGCGGAGTTTGTGGCCGTCCAGCATTCAGTGTCGACGGATCCGGGGCAGCCCACTATCTCTCCGGTGGGGCCAGCAACACGGGAGAGAGGTGGTGTGGTGTTGGGGGACGAGGTACGTAAGCCGGCGATGGCGGTTGGTGGTGAGGATTCGTCGCCGTCGACGCTGTTGCGGGTATCGAGTTGGTGCGAGGCCAACCTGAGGTTGTTCGTGGTCGTGTGGTTGTGCGGGGTAGTGGTTTTTACGATACGGCTGGTTATGGGTTGGTTCGGCGTTGTGAAACTTCGGCGGCTTGGCGTCAAGGCTGTGGGTGTAGAATGGCGTGAGCGGGCGGCGGAATTGGGGAAGCGGTTGGGAGTTGTGCGTTCTGTGGAGGTGTTGGAGTCGGCGATTGCGCAGGTCCCGGCGGTGATCGGTTGGTTGCGTCCGGTGGTTCTGCTTCCGGCGAGTGCGCTGACTAATCTGCCTCCGGCGTATTTGGAGACGCTTTTGGCGCATGAGCTGGCGCACGTGCGGCGTCACGATTACCTGCTGAACCTGTTGCAGACGGTGCTGGAGACGATGCTGTATTACCATCCGGCAGTGTGGTGGGTTTCCCATCGAATTCGGATGGAACGAGAACGATGTTGTGATGATATGGCGGTGGCGGCATGCGGCAATGCGGTGGAGTATGCGCGGGCATTGATGGAATTGGAGGCGATGCGGGAGGATGCGCCACGGTTGGCGGCGGCGGCGACCCATGGTTCACTTCTGGATAGGATTCAGAGGCTAGTGGTTTCGCCCAATACGGACGTTAGTCGCGGATCGGGTTGGAGTGTGGGGGCGATGGTCTCTGCAGTGTGTTTGGCGTTGGCTGTTGGTGGGTTGATGTCGCCGTTGGCGCAGGCCGGCGATGGTTCCGACGAAGAGATCGTGGTGGTCGTGGATAACAGTGACGCGGGGGTGGAGTTTGTGGGTGATTGGCCCATCCGCACCGCGGCAAAGGAGAAGTACGGGCAGGACTACCGTTTTGCCAAGCTGGGCGATGGCAAGTTGACAGCTACGTACGTTCCGGATTTACCAAAAGCCGGGTACTACGCGGTTTATGGTTGGTGGTCGGCGGGTGCGAACAGGAACAGGGCTGCTGAGTATATTGTTCGGCACAGGGATGGGGAGGCGGTGATTTACTGCAATCAGAATACCGGCGGTGCTGAGTGGCATCGGTTGGGGGCCGCGTACTTCGACGCAGGTCGGGACGGAGCGATTGTGGTTACCAATAGTGGTTTCTGTTCATCTTGGAGCGTCACGATAGCGGATGCCGTGAAGTGGGAGTTGATTGCAGGGGCGGAAGAGAATGGGCTGGAGGCGGAGTTCGAGGAGTATATAGGCGAGCAGACGACCGCTACTGGTGGAATGCTGCAAGGGCAAGTGCAGTTGGAGTTCATGACAGTGGCGGCGGCCAGTCGGGCACCGATCGGCGGCGCGTGGTTGATGATGAGGACGGAGAGGGGGGAGCCGGAGTTGCAGACGAACTCCGAGGGACGCGGCAGCGTTGTTGTGGACCGAGAGGATTTGGAGCGCTTGAGGGTTAATGTCCGCGCCGACGGTTTCGTTCCGATGTTTGTGGATTATGGGAAAGAACAACTGCTGGGCGACGGGCCGCTGGTCTTGGCGTTGGAGAAGGGGGTTACGATTGGCGGTGTGGTTGTTGATGAGAATGGAGAGGGGATAGATGATGTAACAGTGTATTTGTCGACGGCTCGTTTCCCGGCAGGCGAGTCGTCCGTGTACTATCTGCAAGGCCATCCCGTTTCCACAGATGAAGAGGGGCGCTGGCAATGTGACGTGGCGCCGGCGACGGCAAGCGAGTTTGAAATCCGAGCGGTACACCCGGAGTATGTGCTTGAAGGCACATCGGAGGATGAGGAATTGTCGCTGCCAGCTGAGCAGTTCCGGGATCAGAGTTCGCGGTTGGTAATGAGGAAGGGAGTGACGGTGACGGGGTGGGTGTTGGATGCTGATGGTCATCCCATCTCTGACGCGGTTGTCTCGCAGGGGATGTATTATTGGGGTGCGGACTACGAGGAGACGGTTACGGATAATCAAGGGCGTTATTGTTTTCGCAATGCCCGTCCCGGCGATCTTGTGCTGACGGTGAAGGCAGAAGGATGGGCTCCGGATATGAAGAGAGTACGAGTTGAGCGGCGGATGCCGTCGGTTGACTTCAAGCTGGGTACGTCTGGCAAGGTTCGCGCGCAGATTATGGATCAGACGGGCAACCCGGTGAGTCGTGCGAGGCTGGAGATTGACACTTGGCGGGGTCTGAGGACGTTGAGCAAGCAGGCGTATAGTGATGAATCCGGTCGGGTGGAGTTGGCCGATGTTCCGTCGGACGATGTGGTGTGGAAGGTGTCGAAGAACGGTTGCAGGACGCTTCAGACGAGCGTATTGCGGCCAGGTGCCGGGGAGCAAGTGTTGACGCTTTCGCGAACGCCTGTGGTGTCTGGGCGGGTGCTCGATGCGCGGACTGGGGAGTTGGTGCCGGAGTTCGAGTTGACGTCGGGTGTGAGGTATGAGACTGGGCACTACGCCTGGTATTTGGTGGCCAAGAAGTATGGAGGCTTCTACGAATGGAATCGGTTCGATGATCGTGGGCGGCTGAACGCGATTCGCGTTGAGGCTGAGGGATATTCTGGGGTGACACAGATCATCGAGGATGTTGGTGCGGATCAGGTGGTGAACTTCGCGCTGGAGCCTTCTGGGGAGGAGGAGTAGATCGGGGTTTACGCAAGTGCAGCGTCTGATGCCGGGTTTTGCGTGGTAGGTTGTTATTGCTTGAGGGCAGGTCTTGGCGAGTGATGCTCTGATGGTTTTAGCAATTGTATGAGTGAGGCAGTAGTGACTTCGTCGAGCACTTGGCGCGAATGATGTTGGGCTGGGTGCTTGATGATGAGGGGCACGTGGGTGAGTTGAGTCCAGGTGGGCGGATCATCGTACTGAGGGTCACTGCGCCAGGAGTGGTCTGAGGTCATGATTATGGTTGCGTCATCGAAGGTGCCACTTCTTTTCATAGTACTAACGATTTCCCCAATTTTGACATCCAGATAGCGGAGATTGCCGCAGTAACGCATGATGGCGTTTTGAGGTTGTATTACGCCTTCAGCGTTGCAGAAGGGGAAGTTCTCTGCGCGGTCTGGGTGGGCTCCGTCTTTGTCGTATATGAAGGGCGAGTGCGGGGTTGAGTAGTGGAACATGGAGAAAGACGGAGTGGGGTTGGATACGAAGCGCAGGGCGAGCGAATGGATGGTCTCGTTACGGTTTGTTGCTTGGGAAATCTGTCGGTGGAAGATAAGGTGGCCAAGGTAGTCTCGTGTACGGGCGGGCTGTGGCAGTGCGGTGGCGAAGGCGAGGATGCCGCTGGTAAGGCAATCCAGGGTTCGCAGGGGTAGGCCGTCATTGAGTCTTCCGGAACTTCCGAAGGAGAGGGTAAAGCAGTAATCAAGCTCGCTTCCGATGATGCGGCGGTAAGGGAGGGCCCAACCGACAAGATTGGTGTGTAGCCCGTTTTCCTTCATGATGCTGAAGAGGTTTGGCATTTGGGCAACGGGTGTGCAGTTGCCTGCATCGTCACGGAAGCTGAATTCGTTCAGGTGGCGCTGTATGGTACTGCCTGTTTGATAGATCAAACGGGGAAGAGAGTAGGTGGTGGAGCGATGTGGGGAGTAGGCAGTATGATAGACAGTTGCCTCACGTGTGAATCGCAGCAAGTTGGGCATATCTGAGGATACTTGGCGGTCATTGAATGTACGGTCGTAGCTCCACTCGTCGAATACGAAGAGGAAGACACTTTGCTGCGGCAGGTCGATCGAACCACATAGGTGGACAGGTTGTGGCTGTGGCGTGGGCAATTTCTCTAGTGGGCAGGAGTAGGGAGTGAAGGTGGCGAATTGCAGTGCGGTAATGGGAATTGCCGGTGCCAACACCAGGCAGGCGGATTGAAAGAGGCGTGTGAGTCGTTCGCCCTTTCCGGCGAGGACGAGGATGAAGACGGCGATGGGAAGTAGCAGTAGGGCGGTTGCCAATCGCTCCTGGCTGAGGGTTAGCGTGTTGAATAGCTCTGTTCGAAGGATGGCGATGGTGGCGGCCAGGAAGGTGGCTGCGAAGATCGCTTTGAGCAGAGTGTTGAGGTTTGGGCGTTGAAGTCTGTTGGTGAGGCGAGCGGAGAGGAAGAGAGCTGTTCCAAGCAGGGCGACGGCGGCGGCTGTTGCGAGCGTATCAGTCATTCCCCAGTGCAGGTCATATCTTGTGGAATCGTCGGTGAACGTTTTGAGGTGCGGCGCGAGGACGAGAAGGGCCAGGACGATTGCGATGATCCAATGTCGTAAGTTGTTTGCCATTCTCACAACCGTCTGGAGCAAGCTGAATTCGTGGCGTCCGAAGCCCGGTTTTCTCCGGTAGATTCTCGGTATTTGACGCTACGCTTGAACTTACAGAGCTACGTATTGGGGTTCACCTTACGCCGTGGAGGTTGTCTGGCGATGTATGTACGCCGAGATCCTCCGGCGGCTTCTACGAGCAGGTGTACAGGGATGCGGCTGTGAGGGTCAGGTCTTGCGAGCGAAGGTTTTGCGTTTTATCCAAGCGCCGAGCCCAAGAACCTGGTTACGGAGACAGACGGCGCTGCCCACTATGCCGGCTATGAGGAATTGCAGTATGAGACTGCCACTGGCAGGGTCAATGTAGGCCAGTATGAGACTCGATTCGTGCATCTTGCTTATTCCCTTTGAAGTAATGTCAGAGTAGTCGGTTTAGTACATTGGTCAGTCGGTCCATCGCCTGTTCAAACAGCAGTCCCTGCTTCTAAGTCCTGTAACAGAAGAACCACCCTGTGTTCACAGCTGCATATCGGAAGCGGTAGGGGCACGCTGTAGCCTGCGTGGGGGGTGTTTTTATGGGGTATTTTTCAATGCAGAGGTTATAGGAACCTGTTTTTGGGGTGGTCCGGTAATGGCATGGGCGGAGGCGTTGTGAGTGGTTTGATTGAGTGGGGCAGATCGTATCGTCCGATAAGTGCGTGGCGGTGAGTTGGTGCTGAGACAGGCGACAATATGGCGAAATGGGGCCTCGGATTGGCCGATAAATCGGTGAGAGGCGTGCTGATTATTGGCCGTGTTGCAGATGGTTGTTGGTGCGCGCCGGCCGATGGCGGTGCAGTCTGGATGAAAGCGTGCAACGGATGACGTCAATCAAGAGAAGTGATGAGATTGAGAATGGACGGTTTGCCGGGGGCTCGGTGAAGGGTGTCGGTCTTTGCTGGCGGTTCGTCGCGGCGACGACGGCGCTGTTTCTTCTATTCGGACCTTATCTAGCGCTGCTGCTAAATGCCAATACGCGCTATGACATGTTTTGGCGGCGAAGTGATGGAGTTGTGCTGATCGGAAGCTTGTTGCTGGTGGCCGCGGCGTTAGTAGCGGTTCATGCGATGGCGTGTTGGATGCGATTGCCAGTAGTTGGGCGTTTGATTGAGCATGGTTTTGTCGTAGTTGTGCTGGCGGGCGTATTGTCGGTTGCCCGGTCTCATTTGCCGCATCCGGGGGGATGGATGTTGCGGCCCACGGGGATGGTGAGCAGTTCGATGTGGATGCTGATCTTTGCGCTGACTGGGTATTCGTTGGCAAGACCCCAATTTGGTCTCGTGAAGCGTTGTCGGCAAGCGTGTCAGGTTGTTTCCCCAATTGTGGTGATAGTCACTTTGCAGTTGCTATTGCCGGCAACATACTCCTCGGAGCCTGACCCATTGCCGCAGACGGCTTCTGGTAGATCTGTGGAGTATGACGCGACAGGGATGCGGGCGAGTCCTGTCTACGTTTTTGTGCTGGACTGCTGGTCGTACGAGAGGACGTATGACGACCGTGGTGCTGTGCGCGCAAGCATGCCGAATTTGGCTTTGCTATCAGGACAGGCCATTTCGTTCACCGATGCTCACTCATGTGGTAAAGACACAATGCACTCGATTCCTCGTTTGCTGCATCAGCTGTCGAATGAATATATGCCGTCGCGGCGAGGCGGGGTGGTTGGGTTTGAGAGGTCGGGGGAGTTCATCCCTTGCGAGGGGAAGGATACGATCTACTCGGCGGTATCTGGCGGAGGCTATACGAACGTGTTTGTCGGTTTTGGGATACCCTTCAAGCCGTGGCTAGGTGACAGTGTTGATGTGTGCAGGACCTATCGTTGGCCGGACCACATGATTACAAACAAAGGCGGCGTGGTCGAGGAGCTTCGAGGTCACTATTTGCGTGCAATGAGCTATTGGACGGATCCATGGTCGGCATGGGTGGTGAAGCGTTTGGGGCGTCGTGATGAGGCATTTCCGGCGTTTTTCGACAGGATAATTGGCGATGTGCGTTACCTGCTGCAGAATGCGCCTCGTCGTACGTTTGGTATTTTCCATATACCTTTTCCGCATCCGCCTTTCTTGGTGAATGAGGACGGCAGTTATCGTGAGAATGATCCGAGTGCATGGGATGGCGGAGATGCAGCGGGGTATGAGAGGCAGCAGGCGTACGCTGATTCGCTGTTAGGTGATTTCGTGCGAATAATGCATGAGGCTGGGACATTCGACGATGCGTTGATTGTTGTGACTTCAGATCACACCTGGTGGCTTAATCCTCGTCGGCTAAGCGGCGAGGTATGCACTCCGCCAACACACGTTCCGCTTGTTGTGAAATTGCCCAGGCAGGAGATGCCGATTCAAGTACACGACACGTTTCATTGTGACAAGCTCGGTGTGCTGTTGAGGTTCGGACTGGACGTGGGGAATCAGGCGGGAGAAGTGCTGGAGCTATTCGCTAGCACGAGTCGAGGGATACCTACGCGAGTCGTGGCCGGTGAGTTTGTAGAGCAGAGAGATGCGGATGTAATCATATCGGATTCGGACAAATCATGAAAGAGAAGTACCTTCAGTATTACTCGAAGTACAGTAGCTGGGCAAGCCTAGCGTTCCTATGGGATGCGTGTTTAGCCAAGAGCAAAGCGAGGAAGGCTTCGCTGCTCAATAGACAGAGAGACTACGTGAATCTGTTCGGCAATGAGCGATTGCTGCGGCTTCATTCGGAGATCAATCGGCTGTTGCTGCGAGGGACGCAGGAGTGGGGCAGTTACGATTACGGTGAGGGATACTTCTATCAGGGGCTTGATTCGGTTGGGATAACGGGACTGAGAGACACACGGGCGCGGATTGAGGAGATGGAACTAGGCAAACTGTTGAGGGGAAAACGAGTTCTGGACATAGGCTGTAATAGTGGTTTTTTATCACTAGCAATTGCGGAGAAGGCAGAGCATGTGACAGGTTTTGATGTAAACCCGCTAATGGTGGAGATCGGACGAGTGGTCGGAGCGTACTTGGGGCACAGGAATATCGATCTCTTGGTCTCCGGTTTTGAGGATTTTCAATCGGAGGAACCGTTTGACGTTGTCATGTCTCTGGCAAATCATTCGACTTATGACGGCAACACGAAACAGACGGTGAAGGACTACTTTGCGAGATGCGGTCGTTTCCTAAAACCAAACGGTCTATTGGTGTTTGAATCACACGGTCCCTCTTATGAGGGCGGGGCGTTGGAGAGTGTGTGCTCGATAATCGAGGAATCGTTTGACGTTATCGAGAGGCGTGTGCTCACGCGGGGGAGCTATCTGGACAGGGGACGCACCTTCATGGTGGCAACGAAGGTGGTGGCGGAGACCAGGGGGCGGGGTGCTGGGGATGGAGTTGAAGTTTCGAAAGGCAGAGGCGCGAGCAGTGAGGCGTTGCAGGTATGATGCACGAGAAGATTGCTGTTTCGGCGGCATTAAGTTCAACCGGCTTGTTAGCACCAGATTATCGAGTGGTGATATTGGGTGCCGGGCGGGGTGTGCACGGTGACTTGCCTTCGGCGGTTTCTCCGGTCAATCATCATGGCTGTGTGTTGGATTGGATCATATCGGCGTTTGCGCAATTGCCAGATGCAGAAATCCGATTTGTGGGCGGATACCGAGCAGATGTGGTGATGGAGCGGTATCGTGACATACACTTTCACTACAACCGAGATTGGGAAATAACTGGTCCGGCTAGATCGCTGGCAATCGCACCTCTGACTTGTGGAGTGGCCACGTATGTGAGCTATGCCGACGTTGTCTATCGTGGGGACACAGTGAGGCGGCTGGAAGAGAGCTGGGGGGATGCGGTGCTGGCCATCGATGGCAATTGGCAGCGACGCTACGAGGGGAGGAGTCTAAGCGAACAAGATGCCGCGGAGAAGGTTGTATGCTGCGGCAGAGGAGTTACGAGGATAGGGAAGGATGTCGCGAGAGGACAGGCTACGGCGGAGTTTGCAGGCGTACTGAAGCTGTCAGCGACTGCCGCAGCGTTGTTAGAGGAGCGCTTGGGGCAAGGTACGATCAGCGACGCTGCCGGGATACCAGAGATTGTGTCGTTGCTTCTTGGCGAGGGGATGACGGTTAATGCAGTTGAAGTTCATGGCCAATGGGCGGAGTTGAATGCTGCGCAGGACCTCGCCCGTTTTGTGCTGGGAACGAAGGCGGAGTCGCTGGAGAGACTGAAGCCGCTTGTTCGTAGGGGGCATATCGGCGAGTTAGTTGCCTTTGAGCAGCAACAGTGGGCTAGGGATCGGGAAGAGGTGTTGGAACGCATTACTGATGTTTTCCAAAGCGGTCGAGTCATCGTTCGTAGCAGCGCTCTGGCTGAAGACTGTTGGGCGTCGTCGTCGGCCGGTGCATTCACGAGCGTGCCGGATGTGGCAGTTGAAGACAAGGCGGAGTTGGTTGCTGCAATCGAAAATGTGATAGCCTCTTACGGGAAGAGCTGCGGGCAGGACCAGGTCTTGGTGCAGGAGATGCTGCACGGCGTAACAATGAGCGGCGTGGCAATGACGCGCACACTTGCCCTGGGTGCACCGTATTACGTGATCAACTACGACAATGTGTCGTCACGTACTGACACGGTTACCTCAGGAGCGGGGAGCCAACTGCGTACTCTGTATATTCATCGTAATGGTAAACCTCCAGAAGACAGTCCGCAGGAGGTTGATGGGCTAATAGAAGTGTTGAAGGAACTGGAGGGGTTGGTGGGACATGACTCTCTGGATGTCGAGTTTGCATTTACCTCAGAGGGGCTCGCTCACATTCTTCAGGTCAGGCCAATCGCGGTGGAGAAGCCGGACCAGCCAGTCAACGACGCAGAAATAGCGAGAGGAATCGCTGACGCCCGGCGGTTCTTCGCTGAATTGCAGAAGCCATCACCCTGGCTGGTGGGGAAAAGAACACGATTGAGTGTGATGGCGGATTGGAATCCGGCGGAGATCATCGGAACGAAGCCGGGACGGCTAGCATTCTCTTTGTATCGGCATTTGATAACCGATGAGGTGTGGGCACAACAACGCGCGGAGTACGGGTATCGTGACGTGAGGCCCTGCAGCTTGCTTGTGGACGTCTTGGGGCATCCGTATATTGACGTTCGCGCGACTTTCAACTCGTTTGTTCCAGCGGAGTTGCCTGATGAGTTGGCTGGTCACCTTGTTGATTACTACGTGGATGAGCTTGCGAAAAAGCCACATTTGCATGACAAGGTGGAGTTTGACATTCTTGTTACGTGCTTGGCGTTTGACTTCGAGATACATGCCACAAGGCTGCTTCATGTGGGATTTAGTAAATCGGACGTGGATGTATTGCGGGAGTCATTGAGGAGGATTACGAAGGCGGGCGTCCACCGTTGTGCCGACGATTTGCAGGAACTGGAGTCCTGTTGCATAAGATGTGATCGGATTCTGGCCGGAGAGTATGAGCCGTTAGAGCGGGCTTACTTGTTGCTGGAAGACGCTCGCCTGGGAAGTGTAAGGCTGTTTGCACATTTAGCCCGAGGGGCATTTGTGGCCATGAGTCTCCTTCGATCGTTGGCCACGATGGAGATTACGAGCAATGAGCAGAACGAACAGTTTCTGGCATCTTTGGCCACAGTTTCATCAAGAATGCAGCAGGATGCGGTCGCTGTTGCCAAGGGAGAGCTGGCGTGGCATGATTTCGTCGAGCGTTATGGGCATCTGCGTCCCGGTACATATGACATAATGTCACCGCACTATGCGGCAGATGCGGAGAACTATCTTCGACCGGTTGTGTCCGCTGCCAGCGGCGGATTTACGCCAACAGAATCGCACAGGCCAGCAATCGCTTGGGATCCAGGCACTCGCCGTCGCATAGATGAGGCTCTCGCACGATTGGATATTGGCATTGACAGTGTCGGGTTGGAGCAGTTTCTGCGCATGGCTATCGAGGGTAGAGAATATGGCAAGTTCGTATTCACCCGTAATTTAAGCGAATCGCTAGAGGCTGTGGCGGAGTTGGGGAGGATGCACGGAGTATCGCGTGCCGAGCTAGCGCACATTCGTTTGCAGGAACTCATGGCTTTGCGTGCAGCTCATGCTGACGATGTCGGCGAGCACCTGAAGCATCTTGCGGCTCGTGGGCGGCAGGCCGCATACGTTTCTCAAGCGGTAGCTCTTCCGAGTCAAGTGGAGTCGGCAGATGACTACTTAGGATTTTTGCAAGACAGGAGTGAGCCAAACTATGTGACTGCGAAGCGAGTGCGTGCGTTCGTACGTCGCATATCGCGGGAAGTAGGGCCTAGTCTTAGCTTGGAGGGCGTAATTGTACTTATACCAAGTGCCGATCCAGGCTTTGATTGGATCTTTGCGCGTGGGATTGCGGGCCTGATTACTATGTATGGAGGGGCGAACTCGCACATGGCTATTCGTGCGGCGGAGTTTGGTCTGCCTGCTGCCATCGGGGTTGGGGAGGCTTGCTACGAGGCCATTGCAGGAGCAGAGATGCTTGAGCTAGATTGTGCAGGTCGACAGATTCGGGAGGTTCATTGATATGTTTCGAATAGGGTTTACGCAGAGGGTGGAGCATCTTGCGGAACGCAATGAGCGTCGTGACTGCGCGGATCAGGCGTGGACGGAGTTGCTGCTAAGGGGAGGCTTTCTACCAATACCGATTCCAAACCTGCTTGACGATTCAACAATGTTTACTCTGGAATTGCAGTTGGACGGGGTCATCCTGACAGGCGGCAATGACCTAGCGCATTTGCCTGATGCGCGAGATGTTGCACCGGAACGCGACGCGCTGGAACATAGTCTCATTGACCATTGTGCAACCGTGAAGATTCCACTGCTTGGTGTTTGCCGTGGCATGCATATGATTGTAGACCACTATGGGGGGCGACTGAGGCGTTTGGACGGTCACGTTGGAGTCATGCATGGGCTCAGCACAACGGATGCAGGAGCCGACATTCTACCAAACGGGCGAGAAGTAAACAGTTTCCATGGTTTTGGCGTATTGAGGGAGGATTTAGGGGGAGAGCTGCAGGCGTTGGCCGTGGCGCCGGACGGCAGTGTTGAGGCAGTTGTTTGTCCGAATGCCATGCAGTGGGGGATAATGTGGCATCCTGAGCGAGGTCCTGGTGACCCCAGTGACGTGGATTTGCTACGGGACATTTTCGCGGGAGTTTCTGTATGAGGGCTATTATTCTTGCTGCTGGGCAGGGTGCGCGGTTGCGTCCCTATACATCAGACGTACCCAAGTGTTTTGTGGAGCTCGGGGGAAGGCCGTTGATCTTGCATCAGGTTGAGGCGCTTCTTGCTGCAGGCGTCGATGACTTGTACGTGGTTACGGGATACCGGGCGGAGGCGGTGGAGCGATTGGGGTTTAAGACATGCAGAAACGACCGTCACGCCGAGACCAACATGGTGGCAAGTCTGATGTGTGCTGCGAATCTGCTGGATGGGTCGGATGACGTTATCATTGCTTACGGTGATCTTCTGTACGAACCACGGATAATCCAAGCGTTGGCAAGTTGTCAGGCGGACCTAGGCACGACAGTAGACTCGTCGTGGGAGCGATTGTGGCGGTTGCGTCTTGAGGATCCGCTGTCTGACGCAGAAACGCTACTGCTTGATGATAGCGGGTTCATCTGTGATCTTGGAAGAAAGCCACACTCCTACGACGACATTCAGGGGCAGTACATGGGGATCACTCGCATGTCGGCTGCGGTCTGTCCCGAGGTTGTCGGGTTTTACAGGCAGCTCGATCCGACAGCCATGTATGACGGCAAGGATTTCGACAACATGTACATGACGACCTTCCTCCGCAGCCTGATAGATGCTGGTTATCCAATCCAGGCAGTGCCGGTGAACGGAGGATGGCTGGAGGTGGATAGCGCAGATGACTTGGAGTTGTACCGGAGAATGCTTGAGGAGGGCCGATTAGCAGAGTACTGGTGTCCAGATACTGTGGGAGTGATTGGTTGATGACATTGCCATTTGCCAATCTGTTTCGGCAGATGTCCCAGATGCGGAAGTTCGGTGCTTTGACCAGGGAGCAGCGATCGATTGTTTTCTATGCGGAGAACGCCGGTAGTTGGCCGCATTTTCAGCCGATCGTGCAGCACTTGACTGGGGCATTGCGACGGAATGTGTGTTACCTCACTTCGGATGACACGGATCCGGTCCTGGACAGCGGCAATGAACTGCTGCATCCGTTTTGGATTGGATCGGCCTCGGTGCGCACGGCGGTTTTCACTGCACTGAAGGCCGATGTGATGGTGATGACGATGCCCGATCTGGAGGCGTTTCACATTAAACGTTCCAGAGCGCATCCGGTGCACTACGCATATGTGTTCCACTCGATGGTGAGCACGCACATGATCTACAGGCCTACTGCGTTTGATAGTTTTGACACTATTTTGGCTGTTGGGCCACATCAGGTGCGGGAGATTCGTGCAAGGGAGGCGATGTGTGGCTTAGCGGCAAAGAGCATCGTTGAGCACGGATATGGTCGGTTGGATACACTCAGAAGCGTTCAGACAGGCAAGGAACTGACCGGTTGTCGGCGTGCAAGGCCGATCCGGCGAGTGCTCATTGCACCATCTTGGGGGGAAAACTGCATTTTGGAGAGTCTAGGCAATAGAGTAGTCAGAGTATTACTCGATGCCGGATACTTGGTTACGGTGAGACCTCACCCGGAGACCGTTCGCCGCAGAGGGGATGCGGTTCGGGATTTGGTGGACGAGTTTGGCAGTCGGCCGGATTTCCTTTTGGATCTTGATGTATCTTCAGCAGATTCACTCGAAGCTTCGGATGTGATGATAAGTGACTACTCAGGAGCTGCGCTGGAGTATGCGTTTGCGTATGAGAGACCCGTTATCTCGATCGATCTGCCCCGGAAGGTGAATAACCCTTCGTATGATGAGTTGGGAATCGAACCACTTGAAGTAAGCATTCGACCCAGTATTGGCCGAGTGATAGAGCCGGAGCATATTGGTGAATTGCCGGACCACCTGGAGCGAATCAGTGAGAACTGGGGAGATGTTTGCAGAGGCATAGAGTCTGCCAGGGAAGCTGCGGTATTCAATTCAGGGAAAAGTGGCGTCGTAGGTGCTCGGGCGATCGCGAGGATTGCTGATCAGCGGACAGGAAGGGGGGTTGCTCGTGGATTGCGAATGCTTGCTGGTGTCTGAGATGCTTCGAAGTCATATGGCTGCAATAACCGAAAGGCCGTGCGTGGCAGAAGGGGAGATTGACACGTGCGGTGTGCTGATCGACCTAGCGAGGTCGTGGCATGAGCGCGTTGCAGGAACAGGCGTGAATGAGCTTAATGCCCTATGCAGGAAGATAGCGACCAGCGGCCGTGTTGACGATCGCTACTGTGGCAATTGGCGGAAACATACTGGTGCTCAACCGTTAACTGTGGCAGGATGGCTTCTTCTCATTACGGTTCTCCTAGCGCATGCAGGCACATCCGAGCGTGGACTGGCACTCAAGTGCCTTAATGCAGCCTTTCGGGCGATTGATGTCGTGCGGTCGGACGCTGACAAGGGCGCTATGGCGCAGGTCAAGGCTTGGGCGGAGAGTACTTTGCGAAAGTTGGAACGCGCGCATGAGCAGGAGGTGGTTGTGTGAGGACCTTGCCATTGACCGTTCTTGCTTATGAGGGACCATCCGCTCGGTTGTATCTGATTGGTCTGCGGCAGGCGGGTTGGCGTCCTCAACGGATTGTTCACATCGTACAAAGCCATCATCCAGCCACAGGCAAACCCGTTGGTTGTTGGTTGCCAAGTGCGTGGCGCAGGTCATGGGCGGAGAAGACTCAGGAGCGAGCGAACAACTACTGGCCTCGCCGAATCAGAGTAGCCTATCCGGACTTGGTGGATTCAATGGTGGCTCGGATGTCTGAACTCTACCCCGACGCAGCAGAGGCTGTTGATGAGATGCTGGGGCCATTTGATTACTCTGCCTATGGCGAGAGCCTGAACAGCGTCTTCGTGAAGGATTTGCGAGACGAGAGGCTAGTCGACACGATTACTCAGTTGGCGAGTGAGCAAAGTGTGGGCCGGGGGGATCTTCATCCTGTTCTATTCACTGGTGGCGGGATTCTGCCAGGCAAGCTTTTGGCGATTCCCGGCATTCGCTTCATTCATGTGCACCCTGGGTATCTTCCGTTCGTGCGTGGTGCCGACGGCTTGCTTTGGTCCACTCTGGTGCGAGGCCGGCCTGGTATGTCTGCCTTTTACATGACGCCGGGCATCGATGAGGGCAATATCATTGCTGCGCGAGAGTATCCGGAGCTGACGTTTACGTTGAGAAATGGCCGCCGACCGGATGATAAGACTCTGTACCGAGCCCTCTTCTCGTACTGTGATCCTCTTTTGCGGGCCGAATTCTTTGTGAATGGCATCGTGGGCGATGGTAGTTGTTTAGCCAATCGGCCAACAAAGACACAGGATCTTGCAGAGGGGATGACCTATCACTTCATGCACGATCGTCTGCGTGCCCTCTCATTGCGGAAGGTTTTTGTCAGTGCTGAGGCGACGAGCGCAGCATTGTTGCCAAAAGCAAGCGAGTCTCTCGATAGCAAACTTGTCGCCAGCGTCTGACGAGACAAGGGCGCGATCTGGTTGTGCTGCGAGATACGCGTATTACCAATTCGGTCTGCGCTCGGCGTGATGTTTATGTTTGCACGCCAATGCCTGCCGGAGGCTGCCCATATCATTTGTTCCATTGGACACGATACCGGAGCATCAGTTAACGGAACATTAATGGTCTAGTCATCATTCCTGCACATCTCATGGATATAGATACGCCCGGCACCGCGACATGAGTTGGCTCCCGCGTCTGTCAGGCGGCGGTCATTCGTACAGGGTGCTTCGAAGTATGACCCTCTCGGTCGACGCCGGCCGAGATAAGGCTTCTAGGCTTCTTATCCTCGGAGAACCCCACACATGCTGCAACACAAGGCCTCTCAAACAGCAAGCAACGGCTTCACCCTGGTAGAACTACTGGTGGTTGTGTCCATCATCGCCCTGCTCATCTCTATCCTGCTACCTTCGCTAAAGGGGGCTCGCGACCAAGCGAAGGCTACTACGTGCGCGGCAAACTTGCGTCAGGTGGGCCAGGCAATGTCCCTCTATCTTGCAGAGAACAACGGAGTGTATCCTCCATCATATGTGTATCCGGACGAAAACGGTGGCTGGGACATGGAGTCTCAGGATGTCACTCACCCTTGGGGTTATCTACACTGGTCTCACTTCCTCTACAGCGGCGGCAAGGTCGGCGAAGAAGCATTCCAATGTCCAAACTTTGAGAAGGGCGGCGCACCGCGAACTAATCCGGGGCTCGATCCTGATGATTGGGGAGATGGGCAAGTTGATCAGAACGGGCAGAAGTCCCCAAATGAATTGAAGGACAAACAAGCGCGCAGGATGGCTTACGCTACAAACGCAGCGATTTCCCCAAGAAACAAATTCACAACAGAACTCGCCCCTGGCGCGAATCGGGTGAATGTTCTAGTGCAGGAGGCGATGATCCGCCGTGCCGGCGACACGATTCTAGCTACAGAGTATCTCGATAATTGGAAAGCCTTGGGGATCAACGAAGGCAACGGGACTCTCAGCAAATCGCACAGACCGATCAATCCGTTCGGACACCTTGGCGGCGCAAACGAGTATGTGCCGCGAGAGGACACGCCTGGGTTCATTTATGGACTTCGCGGAAACGCACGGACGCCGCAGGAATACGGCCTTCTGCCCATGAGTGCCGCAAAAGGTACAGAGAACATCCTTGACTACACGAGTGGCATTGCCCAGATCAATGCTGTTGGGCGGGATCATCCGGGTGGCAACGATAAGAAGTTCGGGGGGACCGCGAACTTTCTCTTCTGTGACACGCATGTGGAGCGAATGACTCCGTTGCAGTCTGTCAAACAGCGCAAATGGGGAGATCGTTACTTTGCACTCTCTGGGAAAAACGAAATCATCAACATGGATGCGCCACAGTAGCAGACGCTGAGAACGCACACAAGATCAACACCTCGTATCAACCGGTGGAGCGACGCTATTAGTGATTCGATTGTCGGAGGAAGGAGGTGCGCGCAGAAACAGAACGATCGTTGGGTCAGAGTTGTACAACGTGGAAAGATCTGCTTTCCGAACAGGGGAAAAACTCAAAGGAGCACCCGGAATGAGAAGCACGAACATCACTTTTGCGGCAATGGCAGTTGCCCTTGTTGCAGTTTTGCCGGCTGGGGCAGTGGACCGATGTGACGAGACAAACCCCAATGGCGTCATAGGCACAAACGGAGTCGATTCGGATCCGAGTTTTAAGATAACTGGCGGAACGATCAACATGTCTGGCGCGACGCTCTTTGTCGACTTCTTTCGCCAGCCCGCAGCCACCAACGACTGGATAGACGCCGACAACGACGGTCGTTTCGGTTACATTTACCCTGATCCCGAGTACCTTTTCGTGGACCAGCTGGGAATGCAGTATACGCCGGGCAGTTTTCTGGACAGTTGGTGGCTCTTCACCTATCGTTCAGTCGGATCTGTCAATGGTTTCAACGAGTTCATTGACAGCCAACTCTGTGGGATTATTCCAACCGATCCGCCTTCTGAGGCCGGTATCTTCAATCGCTACCAATTCGCTTCAGGCGGTGCCGCTACGGGAGCAGGCTATGTGTATGCGAACTCCAGCGGTATTCCCTTGGAGCAGTGTTCGATCGACGGCGCCTTTCTGGATGTGCCTAGCTCGTGGGCAGTTTATGCCGATCCCGCAGGGAGTGAAGCAGTTTGGTATCGCAGGCCAACTGAAGCTGCCTATGGACTAAACCCTATTCCATCGTCGATTGGGTTTATCAGTAACCTTCAAAGTCTCTCACGGGATGGCTGTGGATCGCTCAATACAAGTACAGATAGTCCTGATGAGGATACTCTGTTCGATGTAATCGCAGCTTGGGTTCCAGTGACGCTTATCGCTAATCGCGGTACTGCCCTGGAAAACATCAAGTACAGTGAAGCCCAGTACGTTTTTACTACAGGTCGCATGCCCAACGGAGAGAACCTTATTGGCGCGACGCGCGATGTCGGCTCCGGCACTCGCAATGCGGCCATGAACTCTCTCGGTGTCGATACGAGTTGGGGCCGCGGAGACAACATTGGCAAAAAGGACTCGCTTGAGGCCAGCGATCTGATAGGTCCGGATTTCCAGCCGACCAACAAAGGGGGCTCCTCCCGCATGGAAGGGGCAGTGGAGAATGCTCGTCTTGCCGTCGGGTACACTGGCCTCGCAGGCAGCAGCCGCTCCGCCAAAGATCACAAGTCCGGCAAGTACGAAATACTGAACGTGTGTCAGGACATTGATGAGAACGGCGATCCGCTTTGCGATTGTACGCCACAGGCTTGCGAATTTGTTTCGACTCCTGAAAACGATGATGCTGACCGTGCAAACAACGGCTACGTTCGTCCGTCGATTGATACCGTTCTCGACAACCTTGATCCTTGCTGCGGTTATCGAATTGCCGGCAGCGGATCATTCGTTGTTCGTGGCAATCCTGATGCCAACCGCGATCCGAGTGATCCGAAATATGTCATGAGTCAGCCAATCGCCAACCAAGCCGTTGCTGACTACATCAACAACATCATTGATAGCACTGAGGCGTTTACGGGGAACGTGCAATCTAATGGTCTGTACAATACTCCCGGTCAGTATCTGGCAACCGAGTTCTTTCTGCCGCAGGGCATTGATGGTCGCCACGTTCTCAGCCATCCGCTTGATTACATTCCGTCGGCTGGTTTCACCAAGACCCTTCAAGAGTTTATTCGAGACAACAACGACCTGGGGGCCGGTGGAGATACCGCGCCGTTTGGCTCCATAAATGCCGCGGGGCGCGTGCCTACTCGCACAGTGCTCGCGGGTGGTGCGAAGTACTCTGACGGTCAGGCAGGGAGCTACGTTTACTGGGATGGTACACAGTACCGAACTGCCGCCGGAGGAACGACTCTGGCTGAGAGAAATCAGGTAGCGGCTGACTTCGACAAATCCTATGTTCGTGACGTGAACGACGCCACGGAAATGGTGAAGGCTTATTATACGCCGCGTGCATGGCAGCAGACTGTAGTTGCTAATGATACGGGCGATGCAGGAAATATGGATGCTGATAATGCGATTCCAGAGATCATCGGTGACTTCAACGGCGATGGCGATTTTACCAAGGAAGACCTCCGCTACTTTGCAGACGGACTGGCCATGAGCAATGGTAAGCTCGATCGCAAAGCTGGTGCTGTTGCGATCGACAACGCCATGTCCATGTTGGGCAAACCTTATCCTTGGGCCGACACCAACGGTATGCTCATTGTTCCGTCAGCTGCCCAGTACGGAGAACCAAGCTTCATAGCACCCAAGGACGTTGACGGTGCGGCTCATCCGTTTTTGGCCACAGGCAAAGCGTATGCGGCCGGCGACTTCCGGGCGGACGTGGCTGGTGGACATGCCGTTGCCGGTGCCGCTCCGATGGGTTGGGACGGTCGCGTCGATGCCACTGACATCGACTACGTGTGTCAGAATATCGGCGATTGGGACAACCTGGATGAGGCCGTATACATGGATCTGAGTGCGGATATGGACGGTGACGCGGCGGTAACGACTGCCGACGTGGCTGAGATTGTTGAGCAGATCCTCGGTACGACTTTTGGAGATGCCAATCTTGATAGAGTCGTCAATAACTTGGACCGCGAAATAGTCGGACTAGGCATGAGTGCTGCCTGCAACGCTGATGAATCCTGTGGATGGTCTGATGGCGATGTCAACTGTGACGGCATCGTTGATGAGTCCGACCTGGCGATTGCCACTCCGGTTCTCGGGGACTTCGACGGTGACAGTGATGTTGATTTGACTGATTATATTGAGTTTGCCAATTGCCTGGCCGGCCCTGGAGTTCAGGTAGCCCCGTCATGCCGCGTCTTTGACGTAGATGTCGATACTGATGTCGACCTGAACGATTATAGTCTGTTCCAGTCGATTCTGACGATCCCATCCCTCTAATAAACCACTGACCGCACACACATCTCCATCGTCGCGCAAGGGCCGCTCTCGCAAAGGGCGGCCCGCCTTGTTGCCATGCAGAGAGCGAGCGCGTGCATCTGGGATCTTCCGAGAGATTCCGAGGAGCGCTGGACTGCCTGATTGAGAGATCGCCATTCAAGGCAGTGCATGCGAATGGCGGTGCAACGTGCCTTGTTGTTTCTGTTATGGACACGTAGCGGCCGCCTGAATGTCCGCCATCGATCGTAGGAGTAGTCGGTACCCTCCGTTGTACGGAACACTACTGTCTGATTGGCTAAAAACGCCAATCAAGTCCACTGCATCAGACGGGATCGCTTCGCCAACCAGGTTGAGAGCGTAGGTCGAAACTACCACTTCCACATCGCCATCTGCCGTTGTTACTTGGTAGCTCGTAGCTCCGCTGAAAGCTCCCGTGTCCTGAAACTCCGCACAAGGCAGAACAACCAACATGCTTTCGAGTGCTTCGGCGGTTGCGCTTTGACTTTGAAAATCGTTTGCCGTTGTCGGTATCGGCGATGGGATACCTGGAGAACCGTCGACTCCGAGGAGTTCGAAATCAGCTACTAGTTCGAGTACTCCCCTGTACTCGGCCATGACGCCATGCAGACGAATCTCATCTCCTTCAGTGGCTTGGGCCAAGATTGAGTTTATTGCGCTATTGGCTCCAAACACCTTGAGTCCTCCGGTGGCATCCTGGATGTGCAGATCCCTATAGCTGGAGCTACTGATCAGGTCGGTAGCTGTATGTATGATGGCGCCACAAAGGTCCACTTCAGTGCCTACTTCGACCGCACGTGCCTGAGCTAGGGTCGTACAGCTGCCGCTGCTGGAAGCTGGCCCCGTAATGTTTGCTCGCAACGAGGCCCAGTCCGCCAAGTCTATGTCTGAATCACCGTCGAAGAAGAACGATGCGCATTGCCCACTGGCCGGACCCTGGTCTGCTCCTGTGAAGCAGCCTTGAAACGCTGCCAAGTCCTGCAGGTCGATGTCGCCGTCTGCATCATAGTCTCCGGACCCTGGTTCATAGATCGGATTCGGGAAGCCGGCATTTGCCCAGGCTGTGTACCAGGCGCTGGCTACTGCTTCAGATGCTTCCTGAAATAGCACCGAGGTGAATGCGCCAGTGTCGTTCCACATTCCCGTGTAGTACGCTTCATTGTAGTTCGGCGGTGTGCCGCGATTGTCCGTGTCCGCATCCATGATGGCGTCCACAAACCAGTAGTTGATTTCAATGCTGTCCAACATGGCATCTGCCGGGTCCGGCCAGTACACACAATTGGCGGTTGACACTCCAATAACGATGTCGTCAAGATGACGAGAGATAAGTTCTCCCTCGTACCGTGCGTGGATACCATCATTGCCTGTCAGCTGCCCATTGTAGTTTAGTGTCAGATGGCAAGGATTGTGCAAGTCCTCGACATAGTGGGCCAAAGCCCCAGCTGTGTACAGAAGACTCGACCAATCCTCCGCAGTGGTGGCCGATGCCATCATGCCTGTCAGGCTGATCGTGTAGTCCTCCACCGTCCAAGGCGCCGTTCCGTTGTTTTCGACTACTGCGGCCCCGTACAACGAAATAAGATCGTCGAGCTCGCGCGGAAATGTGCCCGCAAAAAACTCCGGGTAGTAATCAATGTCAATGTAGTGACGACCTGGGGGCTCTAGTCCCGAGTAGGCCATCAGTATCGCTTGCTTGGATTGAAAGTACGCCGCCAAGGGCTCCGGAAGGTGCGACACGGCTCCGTCAGTAATATGCTCGTGCCCGTTGCTCCACCAAGCATGTGCCGAAGAAGTGCCCACTAGATATGCTGTTACAAGCGCAATGCTGACTGTAACCCGTTTCATAATGACGTCTCCCGGATCTCTGGAGAATCAGTGTGGCATTCCCAGTGGCCTTGTGCTTGCTTCTGATTCCCAAACCTTCGCATTGTAGCAGATCAGCTGCCGCCAAAGAAGCAGAAGGAGGGGGGCTGAGTCGCTGATAGCGGGCTATTGCCGGCCTGAGCGAGCGGCAGATCGGGGCATGAGGAAGGAGTTTCGTTTTTCGGTGAGATCGAAATCGTGCGGGCAACAGTTCGAAGGAGGATGCAGTAATACAAGGGAGGAGTGCCGCTCCGCTGGTCGGTGTCTTGGCTGGAGCGGCACTTCTATGGAAGCTTGTTATTGCCTGGCAAAGCCCACGTCAATGTTCGTTACTCTGCTCTCCACGCGGGAAGCCGAACAGGGATTGCGGGTGTTTTCGGACCTGGCACCGTTTCTACTATAAGACCGCTGCCTACACACACGTCATCCTTGCCGTCGTTGTTGAAATCTCCGAATGTGACGCCGGCAACTGCCGCTAAGCCGGTAGTTGGCAAGCCGCTATTGGAGTAGTATTTCCAGTTTCCATGCCCGTCGCCGCGCAGCAGGAAGACTCCCCGCACGTACCCGCCCTCGACCTGTAATCTCCCCGATACGACCATATCCAGGTGGCCGTCGCCATCTGCGTCACCCAAGTCGAGTCCGACGGCACCTCCAAGGATGTCGGGAAACACGTCATCGCTCTTTTCCCAGGATCCATCGCTTTGCTGAAGATACACTTCTGGCCCATCCACCCAATTAGCGATCGCGATGTCGGCCAACCCATCTTCGTTGACGTCTCCTACGTCCAGACCGGTAAACAGTCCGTTTACTGTGGGGCTGGGTAGCCCTCGGGACACCGGCTTCCAGTCCTTGCCGTCAATCTGTAGCCACGCTCTTGGGCCTTCGGAGTAGGACGCGACCAGATCTGCTTTTCCGTCGTTATTGATGTCGTCGATGTGTACTCGATTAGCCCACCCCTTGGTTGGCAGGTTTGTGTCGGCGATTACCCAGTCACGACCTGTGCCATTTCCGAAATAGACACTGATGCCACCTTTATCGCTGGCTCCGGCAACGACATCAATGAATCCATCATTGTTCAGGTCACCGGTAGCTGCGTCCTCCAAGCCACGATACATCGTGGCGTATTCATTGCCCTTCGGAGCCAAGTGATGCGGAAACAGACCAGCTTCCACCATTTCCCAATTGTTATTGCCATCACCGAGGTAAACGAAGAGACCTTGACAATGATCGGCGACAACGAGATCAATATGCCCATCGCCGTTGAAATCGGCGAAATCCAACCCTCCGCCACAGGAGGTTTGCTCATACATGAGCCCGGTTGCCTGCTCCGTCCAATTGCCCTGTCCATCGCCGAGCCAAATGCGCGGTCCGTTGCCCAGCCGCGGCAGCGCAGCCAAGTCCAACTTGCCATCGTTATTAACGTCACGGAATACGGGGTCGCATTTCCACATTCCTTCTTCCGGAAGTCCGGATAGAGCAGGATGAAACGTTACAGGTGACGGGTCGACTGTTGATTGGATGTCCTTGGGTTTTTCCTGGACAACATTGCCAGTTTGGCGGTTTTCGCAAGCACCCACGACAGTAATTAGGAGCGCAGCTGTAATCATGGAGACGTATCTCATATGGAACTCCTTAAGCTCTATTCTTTGAGATCGAGGTACCATTCGCCGTCTACCTTCACCCACTGCTCATCAACAACAGCAGTTTGCGGCGGTAGTTTGGAAAGGTTGGGATCCGTGACCTTGTGCGTTACATCAGCGTGAACAGTACCTTTGCCACCCAACACCTCAATCCAGTGTATTTCGGAGGAGACCATTTGCAGAAGACGGAGCTGGTTTGCAAGGTCCTGTTCAGATATATCCGTCTTGTCGCGCGGGTCGCAGAAGGTGTAGCAGCGACTCCAGTTCCCTTCAACCCTTGCAGTCCACAGTTCGTCGTATCGCTCGCGCAGTCTTCTTTCCTCTGAAACGTCGCGCAGGGCGGGGGACTCAGGATATAACGCGATTTCCTTTGTTGGCACGGGATACCATTGGCCGTCGGTCAGACGCCACTTTTCCCAACGGCTAACCTTGCGGGGCGCCATCGCTGGAAACTTGCTCATGGAAGCGTCGTAGAACAGTTCAGCCCAACCCATGCTACCGTCCGTAATTGTCTTCCCTAGCTTGAAGTCTGATACTCGAAACGGTTCGTGTTCCTTGCAGTACTGTACGAACTCATCCAGGTTCTCACTTTGACGTTGATCGGGCTCACGAAATGCGAAAACAGTTTTCCAGTCTTCTTTCTCTTTGGCATTCCACAGTTGATAGCATCGTTTAGCCAGGGTTTCCTCGCTACATCGAGAGGGGCAACTACCGTTTGACTTGCGAAGTGCCTGCTGACATCCGACGAGTGTCAATGACGCGGCGAGAAGCCCTGTCAGCAGAAAGAGAGATGATCGCACGTCGTGCAATGCACGTTCTGTGTATTTTGAAGCCATTCTTCCACACAACCCTGAGTCTGGCGACAGATCTGAGCGACGTATGTGCCAAAATCGTACACAAGACTGTTATAAGATGGATATTTTGCCTATATTACCGAATCGCCTGGGCCCAATGATTTCCTGAAGTACTTTTCTATGTATGCCCAGAATAGCTTATTGGTGATTCGAAGTCAATCTTCCGATTGTGAATTATCCACCATACTGTGCCCCGGGCAAGACAATCCGGCCTCAATGAATGTAACAAGCGTGTTACAAGTAGCGATCGGCACGGCGCGTTTGGCATTCATCAGAATAGCTATCGAACAATTGTGTCACCTTGCTCGACTGTCTACGCGAGTCCGGTGCATTTGGCAACCGCTGACGGTCCGGTCGCACACAGCTTACCTTACTACTGCTTGCTTGAGCTACATGCCAATAGGGGTAGGCTTCCGATTAACGTTCACTGGTTGCCAAGTAATTCCTCAGGTGCAAGCAGAGCTGTGGCGACCGAGGTTCAGCTGCTTACTTCTGAGGAGGGCCACCCGGATACGGTTGAGGGTCTGCCCTGATCACGCCGTACTCCATGCCCATTCCTGCCATGTTGTTTCCAGCATTGCCCAGATTGCCGTTGCTGAACTCAAGGAGGGTCATGGCCACTCCAACGAGCGCAGAGTCCACACTTTCAGGCCCGCACACGTAGGAACTGGCTATTCCGTTTACTCTGGCATGTCCGAAGTCAGTATGGATATTCCCCACTAAGAAATGGTTGCCGATGGGGTTGTAATGGCTCACAAGTTGCTGGTCCCACATGGTGATGCAGCGCTCGGTACCAGAGAACTTGACCTCGTTCATATTCCAAATGGAGAATTTCGCTTTGGTGATGACCGGGTCCGGTGCCTCCTGACGATAGTCGATATTCAGGGGCAAGAGCGTTACGTCCGTGTCTGTTGCAATCTCGTTGGGACCGTTGATATCCAGGTGGGCTCCCGCGGCAAAGAACTCCAGTTTAAGTTCAGCCAGGCTGAAGTCGTATTGAAACGCATCGGTTTCCAGGAGGCCGGGAATGATTTCGGCGTCACAGCACGTACCGTTGCTGTCGAACGCTGTGCAGTCGAGTAGGGCATTGCCGAGGCCAACACAGCTGGAGGCATAGGTCCAGGCGTTATACTGCCAAGCTGTTCCGTTGTCGTAGTTGACCAGAGTTGCCTTCCCCGCAAGATGGTCCCATTCGATCTCACCACCCGTAGAATCGATTGCCCAAACGACAAGGTACCCGCGAAGCACTCTATCGTTTGTACCGTCAGTGGCCGGTCGGCCCAACGGGAACGCGGGATCCAGGCTGGTGAGAGGAGCAAGACCGGCCGGTTCGCCTGATAGGATCGAGAAATACACTGATTGATTGCCTGTCAGAGCCAGGTTGGTTCCGACGCGATTCCATCCTGGATGTGCTCGCTCTCCCGGAATCGAGTCTTCGTCTACAGGCGGGTCACCATTCGTAAGATACGTCTGTATAAAGACTTGTTCCGTATAATCATTGGTCAACTGAATGAAGGTGTCCTGAATGAGTGTTCCGTTGCTATCCCATCGCAATTCCACTTTGGGAAATACAAGCAGGCTTCCTTTTGTAGATCCGTCAGTGCGGTCGGCTTTCTCAATGGTGATCGTTGCAGAACATGCGCTAGTGTTGCCGCAATCATCTGTGGCTGTCCACGTAACTTGCGTCGAGCTGTCGTATGGAAAACCACAAGCGAATCCGTTGGATGCGGCGTCGTTGACAATGTCCACATCCACGTCGCAGTTATCCGTGGCGATGGTGCTGTTTAGCCAGTCAAACACATCGTCGTTGCAGAGCATGTCGCCGCGAGGAAGCACTATGTCCGCGGGGCAAGTGATTTCCGGTGCTATACGGTCCCAGATTTCCGCAGTCAACACGACCTCCTCCGCTGCACGGTCACAGCAGTCGACAGCGTTGATGGTCACTTGGACAACAGCTGGGCAACTGAGCAGGGAGCTTACCAGCACGCTACCGCTGACACTCACTTCGCTCTCGTGCTCGTTTGCCGTAATAACAGTGAGGTCGGTTAGTTGGGCGTTGCCCGATGTTAGCTCAACTTGAACATCTACGTCACTGGCTTGAATACAGCAATTGTCCGTCACGGTCGCCTGGAACTCCACAAGAAACTCGCAGTTCTCGTCGACGTCTCCCTCCGTTATCCCCGTGCTTGTAATGTCAGGATTAACTGTGTCCACGACAGTAATGACTTGTTCACAAGAGGATTCGTTATTGAAGGCGTCCGTTGCCGACCAAGTTCGCGTTATGACCTTCTCGGATGGGCAATCACCCGGAGCGACAGAGTCGCTGGAAGTTGGGACGGGATTCTCCTGGTCACAATCATCCTCTGCCGTTGCTTCTCCCACTGCCGGATTGGAGGGATCTATGGACTGATCACATTCGATTGTCACATCAGCAGGGCACGTGATAATGGGAAAATCATAGATGGCAAGATCGTATTCGTTGCAGGTTTGATCGTTGGCTCCCTGCACGCGCACCAGATAGGTCTTGCCGGCAGTTGTGTCGAACTCTACGTCTTCGTTATTCGTTGTCGAGGTGCCGTCTGCCACTACTGTCCAGGGGGCTCTTTCTATTACTCGTATATTCAGGTCACCGTTTGCATGAACGAATTCGGCAAGAACACGCATCTTGCCCGTGTTGCAGGCATCGAAGGTGAACCAGTCGATGTCTCGGTCGCTCTCGGAGACTCCGTTGCTCGTTGAGCTTATCGATAGGCCAGTGAGTTCTGTATCGCCTAGTTCGCCCAGGTCGGTGGCCGTCGTCCAATCGTTGTTGGGCTCGTAAGGATCGGTTGGGCCTGATATCGTCAGCGTGTAGCTGTTGCACGGCGACACGCTTGGGTATATGTACGCTTTAACATAGTAGGTCTGTCCTGCGGAGGCTTCGAAAGTGACCTCCTCGTCATCGCTTATTGACTTGGAGCAAGCCATCGTTATGTTTGGAAAACCTGCGGAATCGTAGACGCACAAATCGATATCGCCATCATCGTGCGTGAATGATAGCGTTACCGTCACCGGTCCATCCAGGCAGGTGGTGAAGGTGAACCAGTCGCGTTCATCGGGATCGTGGATGTTCAACTGATCGTCCTCGAAGAAACCCAATACTCCCAATTGCATGGGAAAGTCGACGCTATGACCTGCAAGGTGGTCCGGGGCCATGCAGTTTCCGTTTGGATACATGTGAGCCATTGTTTGCACGTCAATAGTACTGAAGTGACTGCGCTGACCTATCACTGAGGCATACTGCTCGTGGCCTGGAAGCATGGCAATCGTCACACCTCCGTCCGTGTCGTCAGGACATGTAGGATCGGTTGTGTTCGGACAGCCGGCGCAGACGGAGAATGCACAGGGACCATAGTGCATCACCGATTCGAAGTCATATGCTCCGAAGGGAGTGGACGTTCCAGCTATAGCGAAGTTGTGATTACAGGGATTTCCACTGCAGGCCGTCTGGCTAATGTTGTCCGCTACGATTTCTACATATGCATCTCTATCTGTTCGTGACTGCTCATGCACTAGTCCCAGACAATGACCCAATTCATGGGACATGATGTACTCGACATTCCAATTGTAAATGCCGATCTCTTGCATTCCGCCCTGCATGCCTACATAGGACCAGTTGCCTGGGTCGTCCTTGATGGAGATGTAGTTGGTTTGCCCCGTGCGCGGGAGAAAGTGGACCTTGGCAGCTTGCTCCCAGTTGTCCATAGCTCTTCGCATTGCTTGGCGGCGAGCGGTAGTAGTTCCTGCTCCCCACACATATGGCACCACACCGTTGGGCCAGAGATTGGACTCGAACGCGCCTCGTTGCCCGCTGACTTCATAGTAGTCATCGGGCACGATCATATCGCCCTCGATGAGCATGAATCCTTCCGGGATGCTCATCGATGACTCATCGTTCTCTTCGATCCAAGGTCGTGATTGCACATCAGGAGGTAGGACGTAGATCCTCTCCGCTAATGTCTCCTCCGATTTGGTGACAGTAGATTGAGACAAGTCATCTGTCTGATTACTTTCAATTGACTCAGACTCGTTGATCTGCCCAAGAGCAGCGTAGTGGAAAAACAGTCCCACAATGATGGACGCCAATGTGGTTAGTGGTCTCCTCGCTGAGATCATCGTCGTACTCTCCTTTCGTGGCCCGAATTCGATGCAATGTGCTTCTGTGCGGAGTGCCCAGTGGGAGCACTTCCTGTCTTGGCGGAGCATAACTACTCTCGTTTCTGCCCGTTAGTTGCGCAGGCAGTTCACATTGGATAGTTGCGTAGAGCAGTTATTTCCGGCCCGCAGTACTTCGATGCAAATGCCCTTGGAAGGGACGATGTGAGTCGGCTTCGAAAGACAAGCATCTTCCGACCTGTGTGCGATGCTATCTGTCGTCCGTAGTGGTGTCAACGATTAACCTGTGATTCAATCCGGGCAATCTGTCTGCTGCCGCACCTGCTGTGAAGTGTACAGGACGCTGCCTGTTGAGTTGGTCGGTAACTTCGTTTGCTGTTAAACCGAGGAAGATGAGGAAGATAAGGACGCAGAGGCGAGTGAGGTCTGAAACCTACCCGCCTCCGCTGCGCTTGCACGTGTCCCTCCTAATTTCTGTTCTTTCGTCCCTCGTTCAGTGGCATCGGTGGTTGCTCCCTAAGTTCCTGTCGATGACAACTGCGTTCTCACAGCAGCGGCCATGATGTGTCTGGCGTAAGTTGCCTCAAAGGTGCTCGCGAACGCCAGGAGACAGCCATCCCTTCCTACTCCTCTGACTTTTGGATCCAGACTGCTTGTCAAACACCTTTTCATTTCCTGTGCCGTATTCGATTTGGTCTTGCGGAATTGTTCTGTTGATACAAGGCCAAGTCGGATAGGGCATTGAGTTTGAGCCGAGTGATTTGAGGGGAGCAATTCGGAGCAATTGCTCCGAATTGCTCCCCTCTTTCTTGGCTTCTGTCAAGGTGTCATAGGCTTGGTAGCATTATGGCACCTTGAGTTATTCCCAGGAACCAACTACTCAGCAGGGATTTCCTCGATAGCCAAAGCGCGGCTACCGGCGGAGATTCCCCGGACGCTGACGCCCGAAGTGCGGGTAGGAGCGACATTCAGCTTCTCGGGAATCGGCTGGTCATCGACATCCAGCTGGACCAGAGCTTCCTCTTCGCCCATTCCGACCAGGTTGCTACCGGCGCGGCCGAAGTCGGTGCCGGCATCGAAGTCGAGCAGAGTCATGACGACGCCAAGGATGGCGGAATCAACACTAAGCGGACCACAGACAACTTCGCTGGCCATGCCGTTGAGGCGAGCCTTGCCATTGTCAGTGTGGAGGTTGCCGATCAGGAAGTGGTTGGGGAAAGCATAATTGCTGAGCAATTCCTGATCCCAACCGGTGATGCAACGCTCGGTGTTGGAGAACTTGGTCTCGTTCTGGTTCCAGATGTCGAACTTGATCTTGGTGGTGACAGGACCGCCGGTCTCCTGACGGACGTCAATGTCCATGGGGACGATGGTCAGATCGGTGTCAGCGGTGACGATCTTGCCGGCGCCGGACAGAGCCGTCGCACCAACGGAGAAGAACTCCATCAGCAGGTCAGAGTAGCAGTAGTCATACTCCATGCCATCGAAGTACAGTTCGCCGGGTGTTCCGAGAACAGCACCGTGGCTGACGCCATCGTATGCAGTCTGGAAAGCATAGGCATTGTACTGCCAAGCAGAACCGGTCTGATAGTGAACGAGGGTGGCGCCACCACTAAGGTGATTCCAGCGGATCTCTTCGCCGTTGGCATTCACTGCCCAGGCAATGATGAAGCCGCGCAGTACGCGGTCACCGGTGCCATCGAGGGCGGGACGGCCTTCGGGCATGCCGGGATCAAGAATGGTGAACGGTGAGAGCAAGGAACTGCCGGTGTAGGCAGACCAGTAAATCGGCTGATTTGCGGTGAGGACGATGCGGTTGTCGACCCACATCCAGCCAGGATGATATCGTTCCATTCCATCAGGCAGGATCTCGGGATCGCCCTGGACGAAGTACATCTGAACGTTGACGGCTGCGGGATAATCATTGACCAGGGTGATAACCGTATCCTGGATCAGATCACCAGCAGCGTCCCAGCGAAGCTCAACCTTGGGGTAAATAAGGAAACTGCCCTTCTGCGTGGCCTGAACGCGATTTACCGTTGGAGGAGAGGTCCACTCTTTGGTCACTGTTTTTGAGCAAACCTCTGCCTGTTGTTGATCATCAATGAAGCAGGCTTGGATTTCGTCCGTACCAATTCCTCCGGCTCCGGTGTAAGTGAAATCAACCTCACCATTCGTGTTCGATGTGCAATCCACAGGATTGCATACGCCCGTTGCTCCGACATTCGGTCCGGACAAGATCTCAAACCTGACCTCCACACCAGGTTGCGGTGTCCCCTGCAGATCTGCAAGCTTGGCGGTTACTGTGTGATCTGTTCCGACGGGGTTTTGAACTGCGTCTGGAGTAAGTTCGATACCGGGAACGGGAAATCCACACGGCAGTGATTGAGTAGGAGTTGGGTCGAATGGTACCTGGAGTTCTTGGACCCAGATCTTCCTCAGATTGGCCTCATTGTTGTACAGGTAGTCTACATCGAGCCCATTGTATATCATCAATCCGTTGCCGAAGCGTGCATACGTGTGCACGGGCCCCGTGACATTATTGAAGTTGGTACCTGACATATCCAAGCACCAATTCGGATCGAGTGTCACCATCACGTTCATGTCGCCGACAGCATCTGTGTTAGTGCTGAGGTATGCAGCGTCGATAAAGTGCGCGTCAGAAGAATCGGTAGTCGACAGCGCGTTTTCCTCGACGATTGTTAGGGTTCCTGGTGAGCCCATCGCTCCCGGGTTGTTAGTGGTGAATGGATACGGCATCCACGAATAGTCTACGCCTGTGCCACCGCTACCTTCCGCGCATTCACTGTCATAGATGATCAGCTTTCCGCCGTTTTCGACGAACAATGTTAGATCGTCTTGCTGGTCTGCCGTGAGTGTGTCAGCATCACAAGCCATGGCCGAACTGGCCATGTTGAGCACGGCAGTATCATAAGGCGCGAGATTGGCGAGGCTGACGTCTGCCGGAGCCATTGGGGTGAAGGAGAAATCTCCAAGCTCACCGAGGGGGCCTGCGACTGGCAGACACCCACCTCCCGAGTAGTACATTGAGTTGGCGTGAGTTGGCCCCCCAGAGCAGGTTGTGCCGGTACTGAGCGTTGTTCCTCCTATGAAGACGACGTTCTCAGATTGTGCGTATGTCTGGGAAATGATTAAGAGCGCTCCCAGAAGTGCTAACATCGAGACCGAGTGACGAATCATACTATGTGCTCCTTTCCTTTAGCATCCTGAATTGCCAATGATCGATCGGACGTCACTGCTTGCGCTGAAGTTCCCCTCGCTTATGTATCAGGTTTGCAGTGTCCAACGATCCACCTACTACTTACTCCTCCCTGCAATACCCGATTACTCGGTTGCCATAATCCTCTTGGTGTAGTCTTCCAACATATTGCACTTTCTCATTTCCTGTGCCGTATTCGATTTGGTCTTGCGGAATTGTTCTGTTGATACAAGGCCAAGTCGGATAGGGCATTGAGTTTGAGCCGAGTGATTTGAGGGGAGCAACCCGGAGCAATTGCTCCGAATTGCTCCCCTCTTTCTTGGCTTCTGTCAAGGTGTCATAGGCTTGGTAGCATTATGGCACCTTGAGTTATTCCCAGGAACCAACTACTCAGCAGGGATTTCCTCGATAGCCAAAGCGCGGCTACCGGCGGAGATTCCCCGGACGCTGACGCCCGAAGTGCGGGTAGGAGCGACATTCAGCTTCTCGGGAATCGGCTGGTCATCGACATCCAGCTGGACCAGAGCTTCCTCTTCGCCCATTCCGACCAGGTTGCTACCGGCGCGGCCGAAGTCGGTGCCGGCATCGAAGTCGAGCAGAGTCATGACGACGCCAAGGATGGCGGAATCAACACTAAGCGGACCACAGACAACTTCGCTGGCCATGCCGTTGAGGCGAGCCTTGCCATTGTCAGTGTGGAGGTTGCCGATCAGGAAGTGGTTGGGGAAAGCATAATTGCTGAGCAATTCCTGATCCCAACCGGTGATGCAACGCTCGGTGTTGGAGAACTTGGTCTCGTTCTGGTTCCAGATGTCGAACTTGATCTTGGTGGTGACAGGACCGCCGGTCTCCTGACGGACGTCAATGTCCATGGGGACGATGGTCAGATCGGTGTCAGCGGTGACGATCTTGCCGGCGCCGGACAGAGCCGTCGCACCAACGGAGAAGAACTCCATCAGCAGGTCAGAGTAGCAGTAGTCATACTCCATGCCATCGAAGTACAGTTCGCCGGGTGTTCCGAGAACAGCACCGTGGCTGACGCCATCGTATGCAGTCTGGAAAGCATAGGCATTGTACTGCCAAGCAGAACCGGTCTGATAGTGAACGAGGGTGGCGCCACCACTAAGGTGATTCCAGCGGATCTCTTCGCCGTTGGCATTCACTGCCCAGGCAATGATGAAGCCGCGCAGTACGCGGTCACCGGTGCCATCGAGGGCGGGACGGCCTTCGGGCATGCCGGGATCAAGAATGGTGAACGGTGAGAGCAAGGAACTGCCGGTGTAGGCAGACCAGTAAATCGGCTGATTTGCGGTGAGGACGATGCGGTTGTCGACCCACATCCAGCCAGGATGATATCGTTCCATTCCATCAGGCAGGATCTCGGGATCGCCCTGGACGAAGTACATCTGAACGTTGACGGCTGCGGGATAATCATTGACCAGGGTGATAACCGTATCCTGGATCAGATCACCAGCAGCGTCCCAGCGAAGCTCAACCTTGGGGTAAATAAGGAAACTGCCCTTCTGTGTGGCCTGAACGCGATCGTCAGCCGAGGCTGTCGCGGCCACCAGAACGGCTATGCAGAGGCTGCATGCGATTACCTTAACGATAGATTTCATTTCGGTGTTCTCCTATACGTAAAACGTATTACAATAAACATATGGAACTGCCATCAGCTCCCACGCGTACTGCCGACGTTTGATTGCCATTGCTTATCGCCGGCCCAAGAATCGGAACGAAAATCGAAATTGCGACTGCGCCTTTCCACCTCCTTCCAGCGGCTTGACCTAATGCAGTCAAGACCTGACCCTCGGGTGTATCGTTGGTTCACCCCTAATATCTTGACAAAGCCACGATGTATTCGGCGCGCCCAGTTGCCCGCCAAAGATCCTCCGCATGTCGTCAACGGCATACACCTACTCAGTGGTATGTGAAAAGCCTAACAGCAGTTCAGACGTTCATGCGCGAGGCACAAATCTTTTCTAAATTGACATTCAGCGAGAAAAAGGGTAAGATATGGCACGAGATCGATGTGGCTTTAGATGAAGCTCATCGGTCCACTATCCCAGGCGGGCTGGCGGTTTAGTTCCTACACCGATCGCCAGCTCGTCTCCCTTTTTAACGCCGGCTGACTTGCGAGATTTACCCACAACGACATCAGCCCAACGACAAAGCTCTTGCCCTCCAAAGTTGGTCAGTTGCTTCTGCTGTTTACTTCCCGGCCCTCTGCAGCATTGACGGAAAAAAACGAGTTCCAGCCGCAGTTTGCTGAACTCCAGAATCGCCAAGGGTCTCCAGTAAGTCGGATGCAGTCCTCAGCATAAGAGCCCGCAATGTCACATCTGAGTGTCAATATAGGACTTTTGCTTTTGCATGTCAACCCTGTATTTGGCAAGTATTGGCAAAAATGGAGTTTTTTTATCCTCCAGGGTTTTTCCATGATTCGCTTTCTCGTTCGAGAGACCAGACTGATCGCGCATGCAGCTATGTGATTGATCTGCAAGTGAACTAAGATCGGCCGCCGCTTTTGCGATAAGACGCTTGCAAGTGCTTTCTTGGTAGCTACTTACTGATGGCTCGATGCTGGACATGATTGGCCTTGAACTTAGCCTTGTTGTTTTTCCTGTTGATTTCCAGTGCTTTGCTCGTGATTTGGTTCTTATGAATTCGCTATCGAAATTCACACATGCAAGAGCACAAAAGTTAAGCTGGGTATACCCTAGAATGTTAATTAAGGATAATAGCTTTCTTGTATGGAGTTTGGGGTGAGCATTCTTGTTGTTAATATGCTCATGTAGATTGACACGCTGGTCTTGCTGTGTGGTATTCAAGCTAACACCGTTCGATTCACGTTCAACCTGTGGCTGTGGTCCTGGCAAATGTGCCTGGAGCGCAGAGCTATCCTGCAAGTCAACGTCACCGTCTGTGTCGAAGTCGAAGGCGCAAAGGCATGTTGAAATGCATCTCGTATCCGACGGCTGTGGAGATGAGTTCGGTCCGTTCATGCAGTCAACGAAGAAAGAGTAGTCGACAGAATCGATTCTGCCATCGTTGTTGAAATCCCCTTGGCTGAATTCTTCGCACGAATCTGGAACATCATTGAGATTGCAGTCAATACTGGTGCCGGCGCGGACATCGCATATATCGAGAGTACCGTTCGTATTGCAGTCTCCTCCGGCAAGCCCGTGCACGTAGCACGCACCAGTTCTATTTACGCCCGTGATGTCGTTGTATGCGCCTATGACACTCAGTGTGCCAAACCTCGCCACTGCGCAGCCCATATGCGACGCTGACGCGCCTTCTTGTGGAAGGTATTTCTCTGTTTCAATCCATTGGGATTCGGATGACAGGGAGAAGCGATAGGCTGATCCAGTGTCAGCTCCGTAGTCGTCATCTTGTTCAGCTCCCACTATGATATCGTTGAGGGAGACGGCAACGGATGCCCCGAAGCTGTCACCCAATGCCGCATCAGATGGACGAAACTCTGCCTCGAAACTCCAAACATCGTTCGCATAACTGAACACGTACGCGGAGCCTGTTGCGGCCCCCCCGGGATTGTCGTCTTGATTGGCTCCTACGACGATTCTGTTTGTGGCAATGGCCACTGAATGGCCAAAGCGATCCGCCTGCCCTCCTTCTGGCGCCAGCAGCTTCTGCTCTTGGACCCAAGACCCCTGTTGCAGGCGAAACACGTATGCGGCTCCCGCGCTAATGCCTTTCTCATCCTCTCCATCTGCTCCGACAACCACTGTGTCTGCGACTAGGGCCACGCTCTGTCCAAAGTAATCATATGACTGTCCGTCAGATGCGTGCAGATTGTCTTGTTCTATCCAAGTGCCTCCAACTTCTTGAAACACGTAGACGGACCCCGAGCGACTTCCAAGGTCACCATTGTAGATTGCACCAATCGCTGCTACATCGGAAGTCATGGCCAGTGACTGTCCGAATCGGTCACCGATTAAACCATCTGCGGCGGTAAGCTTCTGCGTCTGCGTCCATGATTCTCCTGCAAGCGTGAATACATACGCCGCCCCTGAGAAACTTCCGTTGTCATCATCCCCATACGCCCCGACTATCGCGGTATCGCCCGCAATAGCCACCGACATTCCAAAGTAATCGTGATCCTCTCCGTCGCTGGCAAGCAGTTTGGCTTCCAATACCCAACCCTGCTCGGATGTGTGAAAAACGTACGCAGCGCCAGCGTCTAATCCATTGGTGCGCTCCTTGGGGGCCCCCACGATGATACGGTTTCCGCACGTTGCCAGGGAATATCCAAACCATTCCTGCTCAAGCGAATCTCCTGGACCAAGTCGGAAGTCGGAAGACACCTGGCAAGGAAAAGGCTCACATTCGTCTGGAATCCCATTCGCGTTGTAGTCAACACTAGTGCCATTCCCAATGTCGCAGGCATCATAGACTGTGTTGAGGTTGCAGTCTCTTCCCGCCAGTTGGCATTCATCCGGTACCTTATCCTCGTCGCAATCATTGCCTGCAAGCTCGCAACGATCGTAGATTCCATTGTTGTTGCAGTCGTTTCCGACCAACTCGCACGAATCGGGAGTTGCGTTGCCATCACAGTCCTCGGACGTGCCTGACATTATGTCACATTCGTCTGGGATTAGGTTCTCGTTGCAGTCGGCACTTGTTTGAGAATCGAGATCGCAGATGTCCAGCACGCCGTTGCCATTGCAGTCTCTACCCTCGATTTCGCAATCATCGGGTATCGCATTACTGTTGCAGTCATTGCTCTGTATTTCGCATTCATCTGGTATGCCGTTCGGCTGACAATCGGAACTGAGACTGAGATTGATGTCGCATTCGTCCGGAATACCATTGGCGTTGCAGTCTCCACTAGTGCCCGAGGCTATGTCGCACTCGTCCAATACGATGTTGCCGTTGCAGTCTTTCCCGGCAATCTCGCAGTCATCAGGAATCTCATTAGCATTGCAGTCATTGCCGATTAACTCGCAATCGTCGGGAAGGGCGTTGGCATTGCAGTCGTTGCTCGTTGTTCCCGATATGTCGCAACTGTCGAGAATGCCGTTGTTGTTGCAGTCGTGCTCGGCAATCTCGCAGTCGTCAGGAACTGTGCTATTGTTACAGTCATTGTCTGCTAGTTGGCATTCATCTGGTATGTCGTCCGGCTGGCAATCAAGACTGATTCCTGTGAGAATGTCGCATTTATCTAATAGGGAATTGCCGTTGCAGTCGTGTGTGCCTATCTCGCATTCATCAAGGGTCCCGTTCCCATCGCAATCGTGATCCGGGAGCTCGCAGTTGTCCGGAATGTAGTTCTCGTTGCAGTCGTTGCCATCCAACTGACATTCGTCCGGGCACATGTCTTCATCGCAGTCATCGCTCAGACCCAGGCTTATGTCACAGCCATCGAATACGCCGTTGCTGTTACAGTCGTTGCCTTCGAATTCACATTCGTCTGGGACATTGTTGCCGTTGCAGTCGTTGCCCGATAGCTCGCATTCGTCTGGCACTCCGTTCTGTTGGCAATCCCCGCTCGTGGCGACTGCTATGTCGCACACATCGAGGATGCCGTTACTATTGCAGTCATTCCCGTCGAGCTCGCACTCATCGATCAGTCCGTTCGCATTACAGTCAGATTGGGCCCCCTCGCATTCGTCGGGTGTGTTGTTCGCATTGCAGTCGTTGCTCGTGTGCTCCGCAATGTCCTGATCGTCGGCTATGCCGTTTTCGTTGCAGTCAAACGGGCCGATGCGCAGAAAGTAAATGTCTTGTTCCTCATTGAAGGTTGCTGCGTATGCGATACTCACCCCGCTGTTGTCCGAAATCATATCAAAGTAGTCACCAAGCTTCTGCTGTATTGGATATCCCACTGTCGGGTCAAAAGGAGGGCTTACAGGAATATTGGTTGACCAAGTCTCGCCAGCATCTACCGAGTACGAGTAGTACAACTCCGAAATCGTACCACCTGGGTCGTTGCGAGTGTCATACCACGCAACATCTATTCTCCCGTTTGGCGCAACGGACATCGTTCCAAACCATTGCCAGCTGTTTGTGTTTGCCACATCGTCATTAACTTTGACGGGTTCGGACCAGGCATACCCTCCGTCGACACTGCGCGCGAAACAAACATCAAGTGGATCGTCTCCTGGAGGATCCACTGAACAGAGGATATACACGTTGCCCGCATATGGTCCTGCCGAATGGTCGGTTGCTGCCCAAACTTGCCCCAGCAGCCCGGCCGGATTCGGCCCGGTCTCCGGATAGTAGACGAAGGACCCTCCCAAGTAGATCGTGGCAGCGTGGTCAAAAGTTAAGGGCAAGTATGGGTTCTTGGCTGTGCTGCTTTGCGCTACTGTGAACTCCATGCTGCTTATTGAACGGCGGCCTGCCACATAAACGGTCCCGTCGGGGCCGACGCTGATTACTCCCCATATTGGATCGCCCGTGATCGGCACCGGAGAATCGAATGACGCGCCACCCGTCGTTGAACGTGTGAACCAGTTGTTGCCACAGCAGCCGTAGTGGTCCCATGCTGCATACAGGTTGCCTTCCCCGATGCCCCCGGTGCGGTCAACTGTTATCCAAGCCTTGTCCCCACCATAAGCTTGGATTGGTGGCGACCATGAGACGCCGGCGTCGTCAGAAGTGAAGAGCTGGCAGGAGTACAGACTGCCGGAGCGATGCATACTGTAAAAGTGGAAGCGGCCGACGTTGTCGGCGACAACTACGGGGTCGCTACGATACACACCGGGATCTATCGAGCCGGGAAACGACCATGTTTGCCCCCGGTCGTGGCTAAAGGCGTAGCCTGCTTGCCTGAAGTCTGACGATACCGAGTCAAACTGCCGCCAGACCACCACAATGTGCGCTGGATTGGTGGGGTCCACTGCGATGGACGGCTCGTTTGCCGCATCGAGCCAGATATTCGTTCCCCAACTGTCTACATTAACTTGGACGCTCTGAAAATCGTCACGGATATGACGACTTACAAAAGTTGTGTCCCTGCTGGTCAAGCTCGGTTGAGTTACGATAGCGGGAGGGCATAGTGGTAATGCCTCATGAGCTGGAGGGGTTTGTTTTTTCCACGTACGAGATGGTTCCGCGGCCACCGAGAAGGATGGGATTATGTACGTCGGAACGGACACCAACATCAACATCGCAAAACATCTTGCTGGAGGCGAAATCATTCTTGCGTGCCCTCACTCCTCATGGCCGGTATCTCCTCTGGCAGTTCATCAACAGCAGATAGAAGTCTTTGAAACTCCGTGAAGTCCATCAGATCCACATCATTGTCGGCGTCAAAATCGAAAATCTCCAGGCACCTGACTGCACAGCTCGGAGAAGCCGATTCTGGCAAGACTCCCGGCCCCCCCAGACAGCCTACTAGCCCGTCAACGTCACCCTCGTCTGTCTGGCCGTTACCGTCGAAATCCCCTGGGTAGAAAACCTCGCATTCATCCGGCATGTAGTTGCCGTTGCAGTCATCGCTCGTTCCGCCGCCGATATCGCATATGTCAGTTATGTTATTCCCATTGCAGTCTGCGGCGAGATTGCCAAAAACAAAAGCTGCACCCGTGCTCTCCCCATGATCGTCATCGCGATATGCTCCGACGATCACCCCTTCTCCGGCAAGATCCACGGCAAAACCAAACTGATCGCCCGTCGCCGGGTTGACCGCGTGCAGTACTCCCTGCTCGATCCATCCGGAGACTTCGCTGACGTACACCCGTACTTCTCCAGTGCCGGGCACTGCACTATCGGCTAGCGGCGCACCTATCGCAGCCGAGTCGCCGTTCAATGCTACGTCGCATCCGAATTGCATGGCGGCGGCGCCACTCGGAGGCGATAACTTCTCGATTTGGGACCAGCTGCCGCCCGCGTGTAAGAACAAGTAGGCGGCTCCCGTGTTGCCCGATGCACCGCGAGCCCCAACCAAGGTCGTGTCATCGTCAATTGCAACGGCCGATCCGAACCGGTCGCCGGATTGCCCATCATCGGCCAGCAGTTTCTGCTCTTGCTGCCAAACCCCAAAGCTTCGACGAAAGACGTACGCTGACCCGGAACTGGAACCGGAATCGTCGTTGCCTTCCGCTCCAACTACGGCGGTTTCACCGTCAATGGCCACACACATTCCGAACCCATCATAACTGGCGGCATCGTTGGCCGTCAGCTTCTGCTCTTCAGTCCAAGCTCCCTCGTCAAGCGCAAATGTGTAGGCTGCACCGGCGTTCTTTGCCTCCTCATCGTTATCCTTGGCACCGACTATGAGAGTTGCGCCCGCGATGGCCACCGCTGCGCCAAAATCATCAGATGATAGACCGTCCGAGGGAACCAGCTTTTGCGTCTGTACCCACGACGCACCCTGCAACTCGAAAACATAGGCTACGCCCGATTCCTTGCCGGAGGCGCTCGCACCCGGTGCCCCAACCACGATCGTCTCAGATGTCATGTCGACAGCGAATCCAAACCAATCGTTGGATACTCCGTCGTCAGCTGTGAGCGTTTGATGCTCTTCCCAGTGCTCCCCGTCGTAGTAAAAGACAATGACTGTCCCTGCACTGTTCGCTTGATCATCATCGTAAGGAGCACCGGCTATCGCCCAGGATCCGGCAATCGCGACAGTGTGCCCCAGCCAGTCACCGGTCTGGCTGTTCGCGCCGACGAATTTGTTCGTCTTGTTTGCCGAACAAGGTTCATCTTCGCACTCGTCGGGAATCCCATTGAGGTTGTGGTCGTTGCTGGTGCCGTGTGTGATATCGCAATTATCGAGAACTCCGTTGGTGTTGCAGTCGGTTGCGCCGGGGGAACACTCGTCTGGTACGCCGTCCGGCTCACAGTCGTCACTAGTACCGCTTGTGATGTCGCAGATATCGAGCACCCCGTTGCCGTTGCAGTCATGTCCGGACAATTCACATTGATCGAGCTGGCCGTTGTCATCGCAATCTCGCCCGCTCAGTTCGCAAACATCAAGCACTCCGTTGCTGTCGCAGTCGTTTCCACGAACCTCGCAATCATCAGGGACGCTATTCGTGTTACAGTCTTGGCTTTCACCTATGGCTATGTCGCATTCGTCCGGAATATTGTTCGTGTTGCAGTCGAGGCTTGTGCCAGAGGCAATATCGCAAACATCCAGGTATGCGTTGCTATTGCAGTCGTTGCCGTCAAGTTGGCAGGAGTCGATGATACCGTCACTGTTGCAGTCTCTGTCGGCCAGCTCACATACGTCGATGATGGAGTTGCCGTCACAGTCTCGTCCGCTCAGTTCGCACTCATCAAGCATTCCGTTCGAATCGCAGTCGTTGCCAGCCAACTCGCATACATCGAGCAGGGAATTGTCGTTGCAATCCGTGGCAGAACCCTCAGCCAACTCGCATGTGTCCAGAATTCCACTGTGATTGCAGTCGCCATTTGCCAGCTCACAATCGTCTGGAACACCATTCGTGTTGCAGTCATTCTCACTCAATTCACATTCGTCAGGTAAGTTGTTTACGTTGCAGTCAATGCTTGAACCGCCGCTAATGTCGCAGTTGTCCTTTACTCCATTGCCGTTGCAGTCGTGACCGACTAGCTCACATATATCCAGTACTGAGTTGTTGTCGCAGTCGCCCGTGGGCAGCTCACACTCGTCAGGAACTCCGTTACTGTCGCAGTCTGCATTCACTAACTCACACTCGTCGGGCACTCCATTCGTATTACAGTCGGAACTCGTGCTGCCGCTCAGGTCACACTCGTCAGGCGTGCCGTTGCCGTTGCAGTCGTCACTCGTCGATTCGGCTAGGTCGCACACGTCGAGAATGCCGTTACCATTGCAGTCCTGATCAGCGATTTCGCAGCTGTCAATGACCGAATTGCTGTTGCAGTCGTTACCCTGCAATTCGCATTCGTCCGGAAGACTATTGCCATTGCAATCCGTGCTGACGCTTGAGGAAATGTCGCACGAGTCTGGGATCTCATTACTATTGCAGTCTGTGCTCCTTCCCTCAGCGATGTCGCATTCATCGGGAATACCGTTGCTGTTGCAGTCGGCATTCACCAGCTCGCATTCATCGGGAATCTCGTTTGAATTACAGTCGAAGCTGGTGCCCGCTGAAATGTCGCACTCATCAGGATTACCATTCCCATTGCAGTCCGGGCTGATGCTGTTGCTCAGGTCACACTCATCCGGTATGCCGTTGGAGTTGCAGTCCGCGCTTGTACCCTCGGCTATCTCACATTGGTCTATTGTCCCATTGCTGTTGCAGTCCTGTCCAGCGAGTTCGCAGTCATCGAGGATACCGTTGCCGTTGCAGTCGGAAGTTGGCAACTCGCATTCGTCTGGAATAGCAGAACCATTGCAGTCTTCGCTGGAGCCCGCGGCAAGCTCACACTCGTCCGGGATGGATGTGCCATTGCAGTCGGAGCTTGTTCCGCCTGCCAAGTCACATTCGTCTACAACGCCGTTGGCATTGCAGTCGTGACCACTCAGTTCACACTCATCAATCGTGCCGTTGCCATTGCAGTCATGCCCGTCTAACTCGCATTCGTCTGGAATCCCGTTGCTGTTGCAGTCGTGGCTTGCCAACTCACATTCGTCGGGAATCCCATTCCCATTGCAGTCATCGCTGACACCCAGCGACGTATCGCACTCGTCAGGCACACCATTTCCGTTGCAATCTGAACTGCTTGATTCCGCCAAATCGCAGCTATCCAGGATGCCATTGCTGTTGCAGTCTCTGCCGACAAGCTCACATTCGTCCAATACTCCGTTAGCATCGCAATCATGTCCCGGCACCTCACATTCATCCGGGATCGAGTTGCTGTTGCAATCGTTGTCAGTCAACTCACACTCATCTGGCACAAGAGTGGCGTTGCAGTCTGTGCTTGTGCCCTGTGCTATGTCGCATACATCCACCGTGGCATTGTTGTTGCAGTCACGCCCGTCAAGTTCGCATGAATCGATTACACCGTTGTTATCGCAATCGTCCGTAGGTAGTTCACAATCATCTGGAATATCATTCTCGTTGCAGTCGTTGCCCTGCAGTTCGCATTCATCTGGCACACTATTCTGGTTACAGTCTTGGCTCCCTCCAGTTCTCACATCGCACTCATCGAGAGTTAAGTTGTCGTTGCAATCGTGCTCGGCTAGCTCACAATCATCCGGTATTGCATTAGTATTGCAGTCGTTGCCCTGCAATTCGCATTCATCTGGCATGCCGCTGTTGTTACAGTCTTGAGCAATTCCTAATATGATGTCGCATTCGTCCGGTTGGCTGTTTCCATTGCAGTCGGGGCTTACTCCCTGCGCGACATCGCACACATCCAACTCGCCGTTGCTGTTGCAGTCGTTGCCCGCCAACTCACACTCGTCCGGGACGCTGTTCAAATCGCAATCAGTGCTCATAGCCTGAGCAATGTCGCATTCGTCCGGCACCTCGTTGCTGTTGCAGTCCTGACTCATACCCAGATTCAAGTCGCAGGAGTCCGGAATCAGGTTGTTGTTGCAGTCGTTGCCACTCAGCTCACACTCGTCTGGGACTCCATTATCGTTGCAGTCACTGGCTCCGGAGGCTATGTCACACTCGTCTGGCAATGTGTTTGCGTTGCAGTCCTGACTTGTGCCATCGACGATGTCGCACGAGTCCAAAACGCCGTTCGTGTTGCAATCGCTGCCTCCTACTTCGCACGCATCCAGGATGCCATTGTTGTTGCAGTCAGAACCGGCAAGCTCGCACTCGTCGGGGATGCCGTTTGTCTGACAATCCTGGCTTACTCCCGTAGCGACATCACACGGATCGGGAATGCCATTGGAATTACAGTCATTGGCCTCCAACTCACATTCGTCTGGCACGTCATTGGCATTGCAGTCCAGGGAGGTTCCCAAGGCCGTCTCGCATTCGTCCGGCACCAGCGTTCCATTGCAGTCCTGACTTGTTCCTTCGTTCAAGTCGCAGATGTCTGGGATCTCATTGCCGTTGCAATCCCTTCCCTGCAGTTCGCACTCGTCTGGAATGGAGTTGCCGTCGCAATCGCGGCTGGACGCCGAACTCAAGTCGCACTCGTCAGGAAGCATATTGGCGTTGCAGTCCTGACTTGTTCCCGCTGCCACCTCGCACGAGTCAAGCACGCCAGTGAGATTGCAGTCGTTTCCGGAGAGCTGGCAGTTGTCTGGAACCGAATCGCCATTGCAGTCGTTTCCTTCCAGTTGGCACTCATCGGGAATACCGTTAACGTCGCAGTCGCTGCTTGTTGCCCCGGCGACATCACACTCGTCCGGCACGCTGTTCGCGTTGCAATCGTTGGCGATGAGCTCGCATTCATCCGGAAGGCTGCTGCTATTGCAGTCCTCGCTTACACCTGAGGCAATGTCGCATTCGTCTGGCACTTCATTTCCGTTGCAATCGTTGCCTGCAGTTTCGCAACTGTCCGGAATGCCATTGTTGTTGCAGTCACTGCCCTCCAACTCACATTCGTCGGGAATCTCGTTGTTGTTGCAGTCTTCAACCGAGCCTTCGCTAAGCTCACATGAGTCTGGTATGCTGTTACCGTTGCAGTCCTCGGCGCTTCCTTCCGCGATTTCACACAAGTCGAGAACCGAATTGCCGTTGCAATCACGCCCGGCCAACTCACATTCATCCAATACGCTGTTGGCATCGCAGTCGGCTGCAGAACCTTCTGCTATTTCGCATTCATCTGGTATGCTGTTCTCGTTACAGTCGACGCTGGATCCGGTGGCGATGTCGCACTCATCCAGAGTGCCCGTCTCATTGCAGTCGTGTCCGGCCATTTCACAGCTGTCGGGGATACCGTTGGAATTGCAGTCAGAAGCCCCGCTGGCGATTTCACATTCATCAGGAATCGAATTGGCGTTGCAGTCACTGCTTGTCGCATCTGTAATGTCACATTCGTCGGGAACTAGATTGAGATTGCAGTCATTTCCGGCTAGCTCACTCTCATCTGGTATCCCATTAGGTTGACAATCGGAGCTGCTGCCGCTGCCGATGTCGCATTCATCCGGGACTTGGTTGTCGTTGGCATCCTGACTGCTCCCTTCTGCCAGGTCGCACGAATCCAGTGTGCCATTCGAATTGCAGTCGTTACCCTCCATCTGGCATTCGTCTGGTGTTCCGTCTCCATTGCAGTCTTCTGCGGCACCCGTTGCAATGTCACATTCGTCTGGGACTGAATTGCCGTCACAATCGAAGCTCGTGCCCTGTGTAACGTCGCATTCGTCCAGAGTACCATTCTTGTTACAGTCCTTTTCCTGCAACTCGCATTCGTCCGGCACGCCGTTTCCATTGCAGTCAACCGCCGAACCCTCTGCGATTTCGCAAACATCCAGTATGCCGTTCTCGCTGCAATCAGCCGCCGAGCCCGCACTCAATTCACAGCTGTCCAGCGTCCCGTTGCTGTTGCAGTCTGCGCCCGCAAGTTCACAATCGTCGGGTACTGCATTCTCATTGCAGTCATTGGCAGCAAGCTCACATTCGTCCGGAATCTGGTTAGGCTGACAATCCAAACTGGCGTGCTCTGCCAGATCGCATTCATCAATAACTCCATTGCTATTGCAGTCGAGACTCGTGTTCTCCGCGATTTCGCAATCGTCCAGACGTGCGTTGCCATTGCAGTCTAGATCGCTGTTAGCGGTGATTTCACAAATGTCCAGCAACTCGTTTTCGTTGCAGTCCTCTGCCGAACCGGAGACAAGCTCGCATTCATCCAGCACCTGGTTGGCGTTGCAGTCATTGCCCCCGAGCTCACAGTCATCCGGAACAAGGTTGTTGTTGCAATCGTTGCTGACGAGTTCGCACGTGTCAGGAACACCGTTTTCATTGCAGTCATTCCCTGACAGTTCGCATTCATCCGGAACTGAGGTATTGTTGCAGTCAGCACTACTGCCCTGCGCTAAATCACAAGAGTCGATTACGCCATTGGAATTACAATCATGCTCCTCAAGTTCACACTCGTCAGGAATAGAGTTGTTGTTGCAGTCGTTGCCGCTTAACTCACACTCATCCGGGACTCCGTTGCTTTGGCAGTCAACGCTGACTGTGTCCGCAATGTCGCATTCATCCGGCACTTCGTTCGCATTGCAGTCATTGCTTGTTCCCGCTGCAATGTCGCATATGTCCAACGATCCATTGTTGTTGCAGTCGGATGCTCCGGGCTCACAGTCATCGAGAACTCCATTGCTGTTGCAGTCATTTGCATCCAGTTCGCAGTTGTCCGGGACGGAGTTCGTGTTGCAGTCGTTGTCCTGCAACTGGCATTCGTCCGGTATGTTATCAGAGTCGCAGTCTTGACTGGTTGAACTGTTGATGTCGCAGTTATCCAGAATCCCATTATCGTTACAGTCGTTACCCTGCAACTCGCATTCGTCGAGAATCTGGTTGTCGTCGCAGTCGTTTCCCACCAGCTCGCATGAATCGACAACTTGGTTGCTGTTGCAGTCGTTGCCTGCCAGTTCGCATACATCCGGAATACCGTTGCTTTGACAATCCTGACTTGTACCCCCTGCAATATCACAATCATCCGGAATGCCATTGGCATTGCAGTCTTGAGCGAAGCCGGAGGCAATCTCTGTCAAGTCTGGTATGCCGTTGCCATTGCAGTCCGGCAGCGAAACATGCAGATAGTATATATCCTGTTCGCCATTGAATGTTGCCGCGTAGGCTATGTGAACACCGTCATTGGTGGAGATCGTACTGTAGTAGTCTCCGAGCTTGCGCTGGTTTGGCCAGCCGAGCCAATGGTTAAATTGCGGGCTAATAGGTACATTGGCGGACCAACTGCTGCCCCCATCCAGGGAATACGAGTAGTACAGTTCCGAGTAATAGATAGGAACCGTCTCGTCAGCTCTCGTATCGTTCCATATTGCATCGATGCGACCATTCGGGGAAACAGACATAGTGCCAAACCACTGCCAGGCGTGCGAGTTCCAGGCATCGTCGTTTATCCTTCTCGGCTGTGACCATGTCAAACCGCCATCTGTGCTGCGAGCGAAGTGGATGTCGCAGGGATCATCTCCATAAGGATCAATCGAACTGAGCATGTAGACGTTGCCACGAGTTGGGCCGCTAGAATGATCTGTCGCCACCCAGACTTGCCCCAGGAGGCCTTCGGGGTTGGGACTATTCTGCACGTTGTATGGCAGCTCACCCGCCATATACACATTGATGGCCGGGTCATAGTCGAATGAAATCGTCTGCCCAGGGTCCTGTGCGCTTGTAGAACGCGTCAGATAGAAAACCGAAGCATTGGATTCATCTCGTCCACAAACATACACCTCACCATCCGGGCCGACCGCGACCGTACCCCAAATCGGCTGATTCGGCATTGCTACCGGAGAGTCAAAAGTCGCTCCGCCGTCGGTCGAACGCGTGAAGCGGCCGGGTTCGCAGCATCCACGGTGATCCCACGCGGCGTAGATGTTCCCCTTGCCCAGACCTCCCGTGCGGTCTACTGCCATCCACGCCTTGTCGCCGCCCATCGCGCTGCTCGGGGCTGTCCAGCTTACACCGCCATCAAAGGAGGAGAATAGCTGGCACGAGTAGTCAGCGCCGTCTCGTTTCAGACTGTAGAAATGAAAGACGCCGTTGCTGTCAGCGTCGACCACAGGATCGCTCCGACTCACCCCGGCGTCGAGCACGCCGCCAAACGTCCATGTAGCGCCTCTGTCGTGACTGTATGCGTAGCCCGCCTGCCGAAAATTGGACGCTATCGAGTCAAACTGACGCCACAGTATCACCATTTTGTCTGGGTCGCTTGGATCGATGGCCAGACAGGGCTCGTTCGCCGCATCCTGCGTGATGTTGTTTCCCCAAGTATCCACATTGACTTGAATGCTCTGCATGCCGTCGCGCGCGTACACAACGCCACGAGCGGCCGAGCGATTTCGGGGATTGACGTATTTCACAATGGGCAGATCATGGCCGGCTTCTTCGTGTGGTGGCGCCAGTGCCAGCGCTGCCGCCTCAAAATCCTCTGAGGCGAACGCCGACTGCATCTCATCAATCGCCACACCTACGCCATCCGACAAGTGAATGCCGCAAATCGCAACACCAGTGATTATAAGGATCTTGATTGTTCTCATGCCTTCTCGCTCCCACTATCAGGCCCGCCGACAGTAAGGCGCTCACCAAGTGGCCGCCGAAAGGGCATACCTCCCACGCAGAGCCGGTAACCACACCTGTATCGCAGGATGAACAAGATCGCCGGCCCGTCGCGATCGGCTGGAACGTCCGCCTGAATGAATCTCCTGTCTAGCCTCAAAGGGCTACAACAGAAACATCCGCCGGTTCCACCAGCCTATGATATACCGCTCAGTACCGAACAGGCTACCCGCATGTCATGACAGCTGGAAAACTATCGTCATCATGTACGTACGAGTACATCATTCTCATAAGGGTAGTCCGGCCCGAACACGAATCCCCAATAAGTAAGGATGGGGATCACACCTTTATGCCCCAGAATACCAGACAACCAAGAAGGGAGTCAATATACATTGTAATCATTTCTTGGTCTTTGAATAACCCAACTTCTCTTGCTGTGTGGCAGTCTGGCTCCAGTAGCTGAGTTGTTTGGTAAGATGGGAGTTTATGGGGCTACGGTTAGCTTAACAAACAGCCTTTGGCGGTCGTTTCTGTTTGGATTGTGTGTCGTTAGACCAAGCTCTCTATATTGACATTGCGTTGCTGTCGTAGGTTGGGCCACCGTGTCTATGGCATTAGGCATGCTGATTAGCGGTTGAAAGGAAAGTCAATTGCGGACAGTAATTCGCAGAGTCCTCGCTGCGAGGACAGAGGCCCGAGACCACATTGTTCGAATAGCTCGGCTCATCGGAGCAACGCAGTAGGGGATACGTTGGCACGAGATGGACTTGAGCAGAGCCGCTAGGCGGAGTGCCTCCCGCGCTTTCGTGCGGCAGGTGGTTCATTCTCACAGTGCCCAACGAATTGCCCGCGTCCCCGCGCGTATCTTGCTCCTGCGCGTATTTTTTCAACTTTTTTTTCGCCCCTGGCGCTAGCGCCAACAGCGGTTTTTGCCGTACTCTTCCCATTTTGCCAAAAAAAAGCGGAACACCTGCGCCCTTATATAGGGTGGAGGGGAACGTTCGCTTAGCTGAATGCTGCTTGCCCAACGACACCGTTGCGTGCCTGGCAGGAGGGCCTGCGCGAGCCCCGGCTACTCTCGGTTAGAGCTACCCGTTCCGCCTCTCTCCGAATGGAAGCGAACTACACTTGTTGTGGTAAGGACACTCTGCTGCCAGGGCGTTGGTCCTGGCGGAGAGGACCAGTACCACGAACGCGCGTGAGCGAATCTCAACGAAATGGTCGCGATTCGATCCAAAATGGCTTCGAATTGCCCTCAACTGACCGATTTTCGGTGCAAAAACGACTTGCGAAGCATCCAAACCGCTGTTTTCTTGCCGATTTGCATGGTTTAGACACGATAATGTCGCTCAAATGCACTCAAATGCGCGCTCAATGTAGAGTTCTTGCACGCTTGCGCACCCCAAAAACGCGGTTTTTTTTGCTGTAAAACCCCAAAACCGGCGGCTTGTGGATGCCTTTCTTCTACCACCGTCGCCGCTCTTCCCCAGTGCGCTGCATTCGGATTATACCGTATTGGGTAAAGGCATTGTGCATGCGAGCTCGGACCTTGGCATACAGTATCGTTGCGGAACGGGAAGGCGCCGACGATCACTTGAAACTACCCACACAGAAAACGATCGACGCGCAACAGAGCAAGTTCAGGCAGACATTGCCAGACATCGTGCAACTCGCGATCACGGCGGTCCGGAAAGGCTTAGCCTGATCCTCTCTAATCCCTTCCCAGACAACTTCTTACATTATCAGGTCATATGTGCTACCATTGATTAAGCTTTGGCGTCGTATGCTGAAGGTGGCGGGGTGTCCGCGTCTCTCCGTGGCAGTCCGCTTATGCTTGTGAATTAATCTGACCGGCGGAGCGGGCGGCTCCGGGACGTTTGACGCAGAGGTCAGTTAGTGTGTGGCCCTGAGGCGGTCAGTTGGTCAGGGTGATGGAGACTACTCATATGGCATGTCGGGGCACTCTCGGTGCCGCTGCGTTGGCGGTAGCGCTGGCGGTGGCGTCTGTGTTTGCGGAACCGTTGCCCAGCGATTCGCGCATAGAGTATGGGACATTAGCCAATGGGGTGCGGTGGGTGTTCATGCGTCACGCGGAACCGCCGGGGCGCGTGGCCATGCTGGCCCATGTGGCCACGGGTTCGTTGAATGAGGCGGACGATCAGCGAGGTATTGCCCACTTCATTTCCCATATGGTGTTCAGTGGTACGGAGCATTTCAGTGCGGAGGAGCTGATCAAGTACTATGAGAGCATCGGAGCGGAGTTGTCGCGGGATCTCAGCGGCTACACCAGTTTCGATCAGACGGTTTACACGCTATTCCTTCCTGACAATACGATCCCTTCGGTGGATCGCGGTCTCCTCACGCTGAGCGACTATCTTTTTCACGCAACGATGGACGCAGAGGAGGTGGAGAAGGAACGTAAAGTGATAATGACGGAGTGGCGTGGTGGTCGCAATGCGTATGAGCGAGTTTTACGAAAGGAAGTGGAATCCGTTTTTGCTGGTTCGCGTATTGCCGAACGCCAGGTGATGGGTATACCCGAAGTCATCGAGAAGGTTACGAGGGAATCGTTGCTTGACTATTACAGAACGTGGTACCGACCGGAATTGACAACAGTTATTATTGTTGGCGATACTGCGTTGGGAAAAATAAAACCACTTCTGGAGGAGCGTTTTGGCCAATATCGTGCTGGCATTCCCGCCAAGAAGAGGTTTGGTGCGGAGTTCAAGTTCTTCAGTCAGCCTCGGGCATATGTTATTACCGACCCCGAGCTTGCCGGATGTGAGGTGGGGATGATCAAGGTAAAACCACCTCGTCCTCACTGCACGACTGTTGCCCAATACCGCGCGGAGCTTCTGGAGAAAGTGGGTACATGGCTTTACGGACGGCGGATGGGGGATCGCATGGGTAGCGGCGATTCGGTTTCCACGGAGGCCTTGGCCTACGTGGTTGACTATTACGGCGGGGGAGTGGTGGCCGGTGCCGCGTCCTACGGTGATCCTGCGAATTGGCGCCGTATGCTGGAAGAGATGGCGACGGAGGTGGTTCGCGTCTGTCAACACGGGTTCACGGCTCGAGAGCTGGAGTTGGCCAAGAGGGAGCTCATCGCGGCCGCTGAGATGAAGGTGGAGACGGAGTCCGCACGCAATGCGAAGAGCGTTCTTCTGAGCGTTAGTGAGGCCACCAAGAATGGTGAGGTCGTCATGTCGGCGGAGCAGGAGCTGAGCCTAGTTCGCAGACTGCTTCCAAAGGTGGATCTGGCTGAAGTAAATCGGATCTTCCGTAGTCATTACCAGTCTCCTGAGTTTGCTTTCGGTGTAATGTTGCCGGCAAAGAGTGGCGCGAAGGTCCCAACGAAGGCCGAAGTTTTGCAGTTGGCCAAGGCGACTTTGGAGAAGAAGACAGCACCGTTGTCGGACAAGAAGGAACCGCTGAAGCTACTAGTGACAAAACTCAAGCCAGGCAAGGTTGCCGAGCGCATTTACAATGACAGGGCTGGCGTTACGACGGTATGGCTGGAGAACAACGTTTGTGCTCATTGCAAGAGGTTGGTGCACGAGAGTGATACGGTTCATATCACGATTAGCCTGGCGGGGGGGCGCATCGAGGAGGATCGGTCCACTGTTGGTTTTACTCAGATGTGCGCATTCGCGTTGACCTCGTTTCCCGCTACCGTTCGGCTGAGCTCCAGCGATCTGCGCGATGTGATGACCGGAAAGAAGGTCAGTTTGGACGTTTCCGCTCGTGATGATCGTCTCGTCTTTTCCATTAGCGGCTCCAAGGAACACATCGTTGCGGGATTGCAGCTAGCCTACTCATTGCTATCTGAAGGTGTTATTGAAGAAAACGCTCTTGGGCAGTGGAAACAGCAGCAGCACCGGCGACTGGCAATGCTGTGCAACTATCCTGAGTACCGTGCTTATGAGGCTCTTGCGGAAACGCTGTATGCTGGAGATGTGCGCGTTCGACCTCTTCTGCAGCGGGAATGGGTTGATGCTGCCGAAGTGGACAAGGTGCAGAGCTGGTATGATCGTCTTTGTCGCACTGCTCCGATCGAGGTGGCGGTGGTGGGTGATCTGGACGAGGATTCTGCAATCGGCATGTTGCAGGAGTACATGGGATCGCTTGCTTCTCGTTCGCGAACCTCCGAACACATAGCAGAATTGCGGAAAATAGCCAGGCCTGCGGGGCCGTTCTCTCGTCGGATAGAGATGGCCACAGTATCACCGAAGGCAGTCGTACTCGCTGGTTTTGTCGGTTGCGATGAGGGAAATCCTGAGGAAGTTCGGGCTCTGGATTTGGCGTCAAAGATTCTGCAGGGCAGAGTTGTACGCCGAATCAGGGAAGAGCTATCTTTGGCTTACATGCTTCGCGTGGCTCATAGTCCTGGTGTCGCTTATCGACAAGGTGGAGTTTTCTTTATTGAGGTTCCGTGCGAATCTGACAATGCAGACAAAGTTGCGAGCGAGATTCATGCCGTGTTCGAAACGTTTGCAGCTGACGGCCCCGGACCACGTGAGCTGTTGACTGCCAAGAAAGCGGCGGTTCGAGACTTGCAGGAGATTGTTCGTACGCCGGACCATTGGCTCAAGTTGCTCGGTGATTGGCAATACCATGAGCACGACATCGTTGATTGGCTGGAGCAGCAGGACAAGTACGAATCCATTAGTTCGAAGGAGATTCTGACTGTATTTCGCAAGTACTACTCTCCCGTTCGGCGGTTCACGTTCATAGCTTCGCCGTCGAGTTCGGCGTCCTCGGGAAAGTGACCGTTGGCAACCTATTCCACGGTCATCACCAGCTTGCCGCTTGCGTGGCCGCTTTCCAAGAGGCCGTGCGCCGCGGCGACAGTTTCTGCTGATAGCTTTCCCATTATTCTGGGCTTGGGGATATGCAGATATTCTTGTTCTACGAGGTCGGCAATGGCTCGCAGCTGGCGGTTGTAGACGAGCCACGATTCAGGGTTACCAAAGAGGGCTCTGGCGCCGACGAACTCAAAGTGGAGCGATGCTGATCGGGCGAATAGGGGGCTGCGGCTGGCATTCCAGACGTTCAATTCGAATCCCGGAGGCTCCTCGACAATCGATACCACGCGGCCTTCAAAGCCAATGACGAGGCAGCAGAGACGTTTCATGTTTCCGCCTACGAAGTCGAGAGCCGCTCCTGTCGGTCGTCCTCCGTTGAGTTCCATTACTCGTCTGGCCATCTGCTCCACAGTCAATCCGCGGTAGCGAATGACGTTTTCGGGTAGCAGGCCGAGGCCGGAGGTGAGATGCTCATAGCTTTCCTTGCTGCCGGCCGTGGTGATGATCGGGTTGGCGCCAAGATACTGCAATAGCTGAATGGTAAAAGTGCCAACGCCCCCAGATCCACCGGCCACGAAGACCGAGCGATCGGAGGCGAGGATATCCTTGTTCATGACCGCTTGATATGCTGTTAGGCCAGCCAACGGGATGGACGCCGCTTCTGCAAATCCCACATTCCTCGGTTTCTTAGCGACAAAGGCTGCTGCAGTGCAAGTATACTCGGCGTAGGTGCCACCTGATTCCGGATGGCCCAGATATGCGTAGACTTCGTCGCCAACAGCAAGTGTTTCATGCTGGTTGCACTCATTCGTTCTCTCGCCCAGGGCATCAATGACTCCTGCGCAGTCAATGCCGAGAAGCATGGGTAGGTCGCCTCCGAAGCGACCCTGGCGGTATTTATAGTCTACCGGATTGAAGGCAGCAGCTTTAACTCGAATGCGGACTTCACCCGCGCGAGGCTCGGGAAGAGGCAATTGGCTCGTATGAAAGTTTTCCGGGCTGCCGAACGCATGAAGGGTTACTGCTTGCATCGTATCCCCCGATCATAGGGAAAAAGCAACTGTTGCCGCCCTCACTGGAACGTTTATCTCTGAGCAATCGTTCACGTCCCGGCTGCGACAACGCAGGCTGTCGCGAATCCGCGGTATCCTACGGCGGCAAGGGGGAATGTCCAGTGCCTGTGCAGTGACGCGGTCCGGTATTGGTGAGAGTTACTGTAGCCAAGGGTAGCTGCGACCGTCTGGAGTGAAGAAACGGTTGCTGCCGTCGAAAGTTACTATGCCCTCTTCGTTCTTGGCATAGCCCAAGGCTTCGAGCGTCTCGCGGCTGCAGTGTCCGTCCAGCCAGAGGATAGATCCTCGCCCCAGGTGGCGGGTGTGTACAGCTGTTCTGCTTTGTGGAGATTTGTCGAAATTGGCCATCTCGCCGTTGGTAGCGTCGACGAGAGGCGGGTCTAAGTTAAAGCCTTCATTGCCGAGCTGATCGGCATTGCGGCCATTGTTGACGTACTCCTTGCGGGTGGCAAACGATGCGGCGGTTCCCATGCTATCGCCGACTGCCACGCAATCGGCCGGCGATCTGATCGTAGTCAGGCTGACGGGCCAGTTTTTGAAACTGGTGGGATCGTTGTCATCTATAAGACGAGCGTTGCCCAGAAAGTGGTAGTTGTAACCGTAGGCTCCGTTGCGTTCGTCAGTCCAGTGAGCTACCGCGGGACATAGATATACATCATTGGAGTAATCCTGGCGGTCTCCGGCCTCGCCGTACCGGTCAGTTGAGTTTTTAATGGGTTGGGGATCTTCGAAGGCAGGAACACCAACGTAGCTGCCCATCATGGCCAGGAAGGTTGGGCGATACTTGAGGCCGCCGGCAATGTGCACACGCCAGTTGATGTTGTCAGATAACTTGGGCATTCGGCAAGGGAGCATGGCGTCGTTGTTGTCCAGGGCATACATAGTCAGCCCCTGCCCCAGGACGTGTAGGTTGCCGTAGCAGACCGTACCTTTTCCCTGCAGTCGGGCATTGCGCAGCGACGGCATAATGATGGCGATTAGCAGAGCTATGATGCTAACCACCACCAGTAACTCAACGAGGGTGAAGCCATGCTGCTTTGCACCGGCAGCAAACCTGCTTTTCCCGGCAAGCTCACTTGGCTTTTGCTCCAACAATGCCCTTTCCCTCTTACGCGACGAACTGACAGTCGAGGGTCCGACCTCCTGCTATACTGGGAGTTAATATACCACAAACTTACGCGTTCATGTCAGCCCATTTCTTGGCTTTTTGTCCGAAAACAGCCAGGGCGAGCATGGCCATTAGGCCTATTGATGCAAAGGGTATCCAAACGTGATACTGCGGATCATACTTCTGCCAAAGCAGTTGCGTAGTTGTTTGCGGCGATTTGTTGAGCTCTGCGGCTACGAGAGCCCGAGCTTCGTAAGGATTAAGTCGAAGAAGCTGCGCTGCGTGTCGTGGGTGTGTTTTCCAATCTTTCTCATCGAGAACGGCGTGTATTATATGCTGGTTGTCGGCCAACAGGGCATAGTCGAAGTCTTCGCCCATCAACTCGATTGCTTTTGCCTGAGCCTGAGGATCGGATTCGACCATCTCCCTTAATAGGGGAACATCGTTTGTCCAATCTCGCTTGCCAATTGCCCGAAACCTGTGGTGTGGCAGGGACGCTAGGTACGGTAGTGCAGATTCTCCCGGGTAGCTCTCGTTGATCCCCAGGCTCTGCAGAGTCAGGTCGACTTCTGAGCTGCTCGCACCAAGGGCAACGCTCAATGCTGCAAACGCTTTGGTTCTGCCAATACCTATTAGTTTCGGTATGTTCTCAATTGGATCCTCGATGTGTACGTTCTGCACAGCCTCGGCGACCGCATCGGTCTGTTGCGCGAGGTACTCCAAGGAAAGCATGCCCAGAGTGTCGCTGTTTTCTCCGAATCGTGTCCAAAGCATCTCCTCGATAACGGTATCGCTGTTCATCTTATCATTGTCGCCTTGATTGACGTGGTGGCGGACCAGTTCAAACGCTTCGTGTCGATCAGGTTCAACGTTGGGAGATGTTTCGGAGAGGTAGAGCAGAGCAAGGTTGGTTATTTGCCCATCGTCATATCGGAAAGCAGACTTGAGCATTCTAGCAGCCTCCGCTTCAGGGAGGTTGGTCTCCTTCATGACTTGATCAAAGGCTTGATCTTTCGTTATTCCAGAGAGTAGCGTGACATTCTCCAGGGAATCGCTCCAGTCAATGGATTTTGCTGCCTGGCCGATCAGTTGAGGCCTGGCTCCCAATTCCTTCAGGGCGAGTGTTGCTTTTTCTCCATAGTTGTTGTAGACCAAGCCGGCGATCATGGAGCCCAGACCGACACCGACTCCTACGGGAATGTTTACATAACCCAGATACAATCCCTTTTTACCCGGCGGGGCGATCAGACCGAGGTATTGGTTCTTCTTAGGACCTGTTAGCATTTCTCCTAAAGAGAAGAAGACGACGCCAAGAAGGAGAATCCAGCCGTTTCCGGTTAGTCCTGCTACGAGCGTTCCGATCGTAGCCACAGTCATGCCTATGAGCATGGCGCTCAGCGTACGCATTCTCCGTACCAACCATGACATGGGAACAACAAGGCAGACGATAAGGAAGGCGTTCAAAGTCAGTAGGATTTGCTGGGGTACTCTGACCAGACCTTGGTCGCCGTATTCCTTCCACGATTCGAATGGCACGTGGTTGGCAACAGAAGCACTATTGACCCAATCTTCGATGAAGTTGGGGTGCAAGTCCCAAACTTGGTACATCATCATCCAGAAGCAGGACATGATCAGTAAGAAGGAGACCAAGCGGATATTCCACAGGTTAACGAGCGTCCGCTCCAGTGTTGTGATAAGGTCTTCCGACTTGGATGCGCCTGAGGGAACATCCTTGAAGGTGAAGAGCAAAAGAAGATTGACGGCGGTGTAACCTGCCGACGCCAGGAACAGATTACGCCAACCCTCAGCGCTGTGAGGTTTTCCAAGGATCACTGTAGCCAGCAATGGCGCGGTCACCGCCCCGATATTTACCACCCAATAAAAGATCCCCCAGCCCATGGAGGAGTTGTCCTTGTTCAGATTCTGGGCGATAGATCCCTGCAAGGCTGGCTTAAAGAAGGCAGTGCCCGTAGCCAATACCAGGATTCCTGCGAAGAACCCATAGTAGTCGGTCAGATAGGCCATCATGATGTAGCCGACTATGTTGGCCGTAATGGCGTAGCGCAAGACGCGCTTGTAGCCGTAGCGATCCGCAACACCGCCGGTGAGCATGGGAAGCCATGATTGGAAAATGGCCCACCACATGTAGATCCATCCCTTGTCGGTCGCAGTGAGATGAAGCCCTCCTGGCTCCGTTGCCTGCATTATGTAGACGGGTGCGACCGAGCGAATGCCGAAATAGGCAAGTCGCTCGAAAGCCTCAATACTGTTGAGCATCCAGTATGTGCGTCCGAATGCCTTGTGCTGGGAATCCGGTCGCGCGTCGCTCGTATCGGTGGATGGTGATGTCATAGGCTCCTCGTGTCGGCTGTTCGTAACTTCTGCACTTCTTCTCACCGGCGTCGGAGCGGAGATTCCGCCCTCCGCTGCTTGAACTGAGAGTCTGGCAGCATTGCAGTCCTGAGTCAAGTTAGCTGCAGCTCCAGGTTCAGCAGATGACGTTGTATCCCCCGGTGAATGCTCCTGGGCAGTTGACTTCCAACACAAGAGCAGGCTCTATCGAAACCTGACTTCTGAACGCCAGCTTTGTTCGCGCGTTTATGACGGTCTGACGCCACGGTTGTCTGGAACGCGCAATGGCCTTGCGTGCAGATTGTGTCGGCCGCAGTAGTGCCACAGAAGATGGTCAACAGAGAAGGTGGTGATTTTCCCAAAGATTGATTCGGCCTGGCTCGTCACTCGTCCAAGTGCAGCGGCAAGCAATGAAAACCCAACGGGAGAGAACCGGCGTATGGACGCTACGTTTGAACAGAGCTTGCTTTACCGGTGGGAAGAAGCAGGAGGGTGGGCCTTACAAAGCAAGCAACTCGCAGTCCATGAAAGGATCTGCGAGCTGCTTGCTCCAGTAAACCAAAGTCTAACAGTAATATCGGAAGAGCCGCAGCAGGTTATTATCAGGTCGTTGCCCGAAGTGTTAGGGGCCTATCGGGTTTTTGCCCCAGCATTAGTGCACCAGCTCGCTACTGAGGACCGGAGATCAGGCGACCGACGAGGTCGAAATCGAGGGAATCAATGCTGTCGTCGCCGCTCACATCCAGGCAATGGCAGCTGGCGCTGGGCGTGATTCCAGGGGCGAAACACTTCTGAAACAGTGCAAAGTCGGCCAGGTCACGATCCTCGTCACCGTCGAAATCTCCTATGACCGGTGAACCGCAAGTCTGACAAGTATCGACCAGAAGAACAGCTTCTGCCGTATGATCGACGCAGAAGTCCGTCACACCGGTAAGGCGATAGACGCCGGCATCTGCCGGTGTGACTGAGGAAATCACCAGCGATTCTTCGTTTTCATCCAGCAGATATTCACCATCCTTAGACCACCACAGAGAGAGGTCATCTCCAAGCACGGTTGAGGAGATGACCACTTGCTCGCCGCTTGTGGCGCAGATACTCAGAGGCTGCTGGACAATCTCCATCGAGTTGAGCGACACAGTCGCCGTTTCACTTGCAACGACCACACAGTCGTTGGTCAGGTCGCAGTAATACTCTCCCGTGTTGGCAAAATCTACATGAGTCAAAGCGAGCTGATGGGAGACCGCTCCTGGAATGGGCTCTCCATCGAAATACCATTGGTAAGCCATAGCCTCAAATGGCGACGCGGAGACCTGCAGCAGAACGGTGTTTCCGGAGCATGCGGAAACATCTGATGGTTGCGTGTTGATCACTATTTCTGAGGGCGACAGCTGGATGCTCGGCGAGCTCAGTGTGTTGGCACATGCGTCAGTAATGCGCAAGATATATTGGCCGTAATCTGCGGCAACGATGTCGGGTATTTCAAGCATGTGGTTGTTCTCATTGGGAACGGTAAGACCGTCTTTCTCCCACTGATAGTCAAACGGTCCGATTCCTTCCACTTCTACGGCTAGGCTTGCGTCTCCTCCAGGGCATCTCCACAGGTCCTGGGTGGTTTGCGTTACGGTGATCGGATCGGAGTTCGACAGGGTGAAGAACGCGTCGGGAGCCAGACGCGGAAGAGTGACAGTAGTTCCTTCCGTGGTGGACGCTTCAAGGTAGTACTGTACCAGAGGGTGACAACTGGCTGGAAGTTCGGCTTCGTATTGATCTCCACTCAGGTGAATCAAGGATGCCGGCGTAAAGGACCCGGTTGAGCCGATGCGGAAGTACAGGGTAGCGCTGCCGGGGGATACTTGCTCGTTGCAGGAAGAAATCTCCACGGGGAGGAGGATTGTCGCTTGGCCGGCTACGGGCTCCGCTTCACCGTTTGGTAGGGAAATTTCCAGTGGCTGGGAGACCCAGTCGGTCAAGTACATCAGCGCCGGAGTTATTTCCTCCGCATTTGGTATAATCTGATTGGCCGGCAGCAGAAAACCGTATTGTCCGCGGTCGCGCAACTCAAAACCGAAGGCCAGGACACCCAGCGTCTCCTGTGCCCAGTCGCCGGAATCTCCGCTTACCTGGTAAATAGTGCTGTAAGTGGGCCCTCTCTGGTAGTTGTGTCGATGAACCGCGTAGATCAAGTCTCCCATCATGTTGCCAACAAACGAATACTCGGCATTGTTGGGCGTGAGCACTCTTGTGTAACCCCATGGCCAGAGGACTAGTTCAGAGTAGGAGTGGATGTCGCAGATGGCCCTGATATTGTCGTGGGCGAGGATGAAATCGCGCATCGAGCTCGTTTCGGGCTCGGAGAAAGCTGCCAAGCCTCGGTAGGTTTCTGCTGCGGGAATATCAGAAGAACCTCCGTCCAGTCCCCAGCCCTGTCCGCCCCAGTTCCGGTTGAGATCTACGCCATAGGAAGAGCTGCCATTGTAACGGCGGTTTTTTCGCCAGAGGCGGTTGTCTGTCCAGGTGTAGGCATACCCATCTGGGTTCATGATTGGAAGAATGAACCATTCGGCGCCGTCCACCAGATTGGTCACATCCGGGTCGTTTCCATAGCTGGTTAGCAGATGGTCTATCAGATAGACGGTTGTTGCGACCGTAATCCATTCTCGTGCATGCTGTCCACCGAAGTAAAGCACTGCGGGCTCGCAGCCGCCCGGTGTTGCCGTAGAAATGCGAACACCCCACATGGTCCGTCCCTCCCACGTCTGTCCGAAACTGATTTTTTCGCAGAGTCCGGGATATGCGGTTACCATGTCGTCTATGAATGTCTCCACTTCCTCATACGTGTGGTAGGTATCAAGGAAGGCGCGCGAAGCAAGAGCGCTTTCTCGCTCCTGGTCCACGAGCTTCTGCAAATCCGGAATGAACACATCATAGGTAATTCCAGAATCATCAAGAGCTGCCTTCTGTGCCTGAGTGACTCGCACGTCAATCGTGTTGTGCACACCGCGTTCGCTCCACACGTCGTCGGTGTTTCGCAGGACATAATCCAGAGTTTGTTGGTCGGGCACATGTACTCGCAATACCATTTGTCCATCGTATTCCTTGTTCTTCGCTGACCATGCAAGATTGCCGCCAACTACCTGCTGCGCGAGCACCAGGATGCCAATCAACCAGGATATGTTTGAACAGAACAGTTTTACTTGTCGCATGATTGAACTCCCTTTGTGTTCATCATAGCGACTCAAGTGGGGTAGAGCCAAGGCCTTGTGGCGCTGGGCGTGTGTAACCGAATTGTTGTTGAAGACCTTATTCGTGTGCCATACACTTCTGCGGGCAGGTGTGTGCCTTGTTTCCCCTATTATGTGTCCTAAACATGTCCGGAGCAGGCTTATGACGGTACTCTATTTTGATTGTTTCAGTGGGGCGGCTGGAGACATGCTAGTCGGGGCACTCATCGATGCCGGCGTTGATCTTGAGCTGATCGAAAGGGGATTGGCAAGGCTCGATCTGAGTGGCTTTCGTGTGGAAACGAGGCAGGTTCACAGGCATGGCTTGGTGGCCACCAAGTTCGACGTGGCCGTCGACGCTGTGGCTGAACAGCCCAAGAGGCACTTGTCAGACGTAACATCTTTGATCAAGTCAGCCGGTCTTTCGCGGACGGTGACTGAGAAATCGATTCAGGTGTTCGATTCGCTGGCTCAGGCTGAGGCCAGGGTTCACGGTGTCAGTGTTGAGGAAGTTCATTTCCACGAGGTGGGTGCTGTAGACGCGATCGTTGACGTGTTGTCTGTGGTGATGGCTGTGGATTCGTTGGCCCCGACGAAGATTGTGTGTTCACCGCTTCCGCTTGGATCGGGCTCAGTTCACTGTCAGCACGGTGTGATTCCGGTCCCAGCTCCTGCGACGGCGGAGTTGATCAAGGGAGTTGAGACTTTTGGAGGGGATGAGCCGGGTGAATTGCTGACACCGACAGCGGCTGCGATTTTGACCGTCCTGTGCGATTCCTTCGGGCCCGTTCCTTGCATGCGGATTGAGAACGTTGGAATGGGGGCGGGGGCGCGTGAAGGGCAGACCAGGCCCAACGTGACTCGTGTGTTGGTGGGGTCAGAGGCCGTTGGTGATGGTGATGCCGTCGCTGTGTTGCAGGCTAGCATCGACGATTCGCCCGGAGAGTGGATCGGTCACTGCGTGGGGCGGCTGTTGGAGATGGGTGCACTCGAAGCCTTTTGCACGCCGATATATATGAAGAAGGGCCGTCCGGGAGTGTTGCTTACGGTGCTGTGTGAGCAGGGGCAGGAGGATGTTCTTGAAGGAGTTATATTCAGGGAAACCACCACGTTCGGAATCCGGCGGTCGTTTACAAGGCGCACCAAACTGAAACGGAGGAATGAACAAGTGGAAACGCCCTATGGGCCTATCAGTATGAAATGTGGCGAGTATCAAGGGCATACGGTTACGGCCTCCCCGGAGTATGAGGATTGTGCGGGGGCCGCCCGCAGAACTGGCGCAGCGGTGCGCACGGTGATGGAGGCGGCGATCGCGGCTTGGCATGATCCGGCGAAGGGCGAGAGGACCTAGGCTTCGAAACGAGGCATTGTCAGTATATGATAGGAATAATACTTATTGCCGATGTTGCTCAGGAACAGGAACTTCCCTGGCCGGTATTCCTGCTTGTGCTTGTGGCCACCGTTTTTCTTCTCATAGCGGCGCGAAGAGGGACGAGGCGGTCGGCGGAGAGGGCTTCTCGCGGTTCGAGCAGAATGGCGGCGGATTATCGAAAGCAGCATCGCCTTGACGACGATTTGCGTGAAGTGATGCTCGAGTTGGAGAGTTTGGCCCGCAGTGTGAACGCTCAGATTGAGAACAAGTATCAGAAGCTTGAAGCTGTTATTCGGCATGCGGATGAACGGATACAGAGGCTTGAGATGCTGGCAGGTGCACCCGAGCGAGGACGTCCTTCTGCAACGGAGGAACGTTCACTGGATGTTACAGTGGCAGAAGAGGGGGTCGTGCACGGAGCGTCCACGGGGCATTCGGAGTTGGGGATCCTGAGCGATTCAGAGAGGTTGCGAGTCTACGAGTTGTCCGATTCAGGAATGTTACCGCAGATGGTGGCGAAGGAACTTGGTAGGACAACTGCAGAGATTGAGCTTCTCCTGGCTTTGAAGCGTTCGGAGCAGTAGAGACGCAGTTGGGGCGGGAGGATCGTCGAATGAAAACGCTTGGTTCCGGTGTTATGAGTGCCGTACAATTGGCCAAGTGGCTTGCAGCAGGCGAAGCAGGCTTGTGCATCATTTCAGCTATGGGAATGTCCAGCCTATGAGCTTCTGTGTTTTCTTGGTTACGGGCCCGCGTCGCTCTGGGAAGTCAATGCTCGTTTCCTGCATGATCGAGGAGGTGTGCGGGGGGCGTCCGCATTACATTCGTCTGGCCGAAACGAGCGGAAGCAAGCGACAGCCGCGAGTGGGATATCCGGTTAATACGAAGATGGCCGTGGCGACAGCTACGTGGGTTGATTACGAGTCGGCGCGAGCGTTTGAAGTTGTTCCGGATGTGCTGACGGCCGTCTATAGGAAAGACCAATCAGCCTGTGTGGTGATCGAGGCTGACAGCACTGACCGGAATCTGCAGAATGCCTATTCATACGATCATCAGATCTTTCTGATGCCTTCGCCAACTTGTCTTGAGGACGTTTTTCGATCTGAATCAGCGGTTCAGGATGTACTTCGTTCGGCTCTTCAAGATACGACTCTGTTTGCGACGGAGATGTTTGGTCTGTCGGACTCGGATGGGGAGGCGGTTGGCTCTGGAACGGGTAAAAAGCCAATAACCAGCTCCGACTCGAAGGATTGTGATTTGCAGTCGTTGCTGAGAAGCCCCATGGGGCGCTCTCTGGCTCTTCGGGCCCAGTGTCAGCCGGAGTATCAATCCATGGTGGATAACGATCTAGTGGTAATCAACACCGGCTTGGGGGGAACGGGAGCTGTGACGGATACGGCAGTTTGTGCCATAGAACGTCTTATAGAGCAGGCCTGCTCATCGTCAAATGCGTCGCGGCCAGAGGTGTATTTGTGCGATCTTGGTGACAGGGATGACCCACAAAGACACAAGCTTTTTGAGCAGATCAGGTTGCGATACCCATTCCACGCGGCGAGCGCTGGGCGGAGGCATAAGGGCAGCTGAGACTAGTTGGGGCGAGTGATCCGCATGCTGGAGCGGTGTTTCCCAGGTTTGAGACGCTCCATTGCCTGGCAGATGCCTCGCTGTTGGTGGGGAGCGAGCAAGCGATACTTGAGTATCAGTCGGATTTCATCAATAGTGAGATTGAAGTAGTCCCTAGCCGGTGCCTGTTGGGCGTCAAGCATTTCACTGATCCTGAGAACCAATCAACTTCGTCAAGCAACGCATGATTATCGGCAGATGTCGCGGCCGATCTTTTGACGTGGGCTTTCTTGTGGGTGCGGTTTGGTCAACTGAACCGTTTTGAGGAGGACCTACCGTAAGGCTATGGGATACTTCGGCCTTTGCAGGTGGAAAAACGTCCGTTTTGGTATCCGGCTAGCTGGTTTGCGTTGTCGCAATTGTCTTTGGTTGCAGGATCGGTTGTGCTAGAATGGAACTGGGTGTTGTGTCAGTGAACGCGTCTTGTTAGGGGAAGGTGTGTCATGTCCCGATTGGTTTTGTCTGTCGCAAGGTCGGTTATTATCGGTCTTATGCTACAATCTTCAGTTTGGGCGGCGGGGCCTCCGCAGGAAACGAAGAGTGCAGATGCTGCAAGCAAGATTCACCCAGCGTTGTCACAGCGGACGCAGGATGCTGCTGGCCGGATCAAGGCCTGGGTGTTTTTCTCGGACAAAGGGCTGACGGCTGCGGGTGAATTGGAGTCTGAGATTTCGAGGGTTGCGGCAGGTTACAGTCGCCGAGCTGTCGAACGCCGGATGAAACGCGGTGTGCGTTCTCCGAGCGGTGGACTATTCGATTTCCACGATTTGCCAATATGCCAAGCTTACAGGGATGGCGTAGAGGAAACGGGTGCACGAGTCCACGTGGTGAGCAAATGGCTCAATGCTGTCAGTGTCAAGGCAACGCCAGAGCAACTGGAAGCGATAGCAGCTTTGGATTTTGTGAAGAAGTTGCAGCCCGTAGCGCGCACGACGTACAGACCTCTGCCTGAGTCGAGTAGTGTTGAAAGTGATCCCGAGGTTGTGCCGGTGAGGGTTTTAGGGGGGCGCAGCGTCGACTATGGTAATTCACAATCTCAGCTTCTACAGATGAACTTGATTGCTCTTCACGAGGAGGGTTATACGGGGCAGGGCGTCATAATAGGCATACTGGATAGCGGGTTTAAGGTGTCTCACGAGGCATACAACTACGCTGGACATTCGCTCAACGTTATTGCCGAGTGGGATTTCATCAATGATGATGGAAATACCGGAGTAGAGACTGGCGATCCTAGTTCGCAGCATGATCACGGAACGAAAACGTTGAGCTGTATTGGCGCTTATAAGCCGGGTTCGCTGGTTGGCGGGGCGTTTGACGCGTCGTTCATTCTATGCAAGACCGAGGATACATCCGGCGAGTATCAGGGCGAGGAGGATAACTATGTTGCCGGTTTGGAGTTTATAGAGCAGCACGGTGGTGACATGGCCACATCTTCCCTTGGATACATCGATTGGTATACTCAAGCCGACCTCGACGGTTTGACAGCAGTTACGACTATCGCGGTGAACATTGCGACAGGCAAGGGAATGCATTGCTGTACAGCAGCAGGAAACGAATACCACGATTCAAACCCTACAACTTCCAGCATCATTGCGCCGGCGGACGCCTTTCAAGTAATTACCTGCGGAGCGGTCGACAGCTCAGGGAATATCGCTTCGTTCAGCTCGGATGGCCCGACGGCGGATGGGCGGGTAAAACCCGAAATCCTCGCTCGGGGTGTCAGTGCCAACGTGGTATCCTCGAGCAGTGACACCAGTTACACGGTTGCAGATGGCACTTCGTTCTCCACTCCCTTGATTGCCAGCGCTGTTGCGTGCTTGATTCAGGCCCGGCCGTACTGGACCGTCGATCAGATGCGCGAGCACTTATTCGAAACGGCTTCATACTATACCACATACGGCACACATGATCCGTACTATGTGAAGGGGTATGGGATAATCAACGCGTTTGGTGCGTACAGCCTGTGCTCGGATGCTGGTGTGGTGGCGATGGACCGCTCCAAGTATCGCTTTGATGATGTGATCAATATAACGGCTAGTGATTGCGGTTTGAACACCGATGATGGTGTGGTGGAGCAGGTGACTGTTAGTATCACTTCGACCACCGAGGCGGTTCCGGAGCAGGTAGTGCTTGAGGAGACCGATGCATCTTCCGCAGAGTTTATTGGGAACATCTCCACTGCCAAGGCCGACGCTCCCGGCGTGTTGCAGGTGTCAGCAGGTGATACTGTGACCGTCACATACATTGACTCAGACGACGGTCAGGGCGGAACCAACGTTGTTGTTACGGACACAGCTACTATCGACGTGGATTTGCCGACAGTCTCGCTCGTACAAACCTTGGATATCACTCCTCGCAGCGCAAAGGTTGCGGTGAATGCCGATGAACCTGTTCGGGGCACCGTACATTACGGTACGAGTTGCGCATTGTTGCCGGATACGGCCATAACGACCAACTACTCACTGAACCCGACCGTTGTTCTGAACTCCTTGGATCCACAGGAGTCCTATTACTACGTTGTGGAAGTGGCAGACGAGGCCGGCAACGTGACGACGATGAATAACGGCGGAGTTTGCTACAGCTTTTCGACGCCGGCTGTTCCGAATTTCTTCACAGAGTTGTTTGAGACGGCATCGCCAAATGACTTGGAAGAAACTCAATTGGTCTTTACGCCTAACGGTACGTATGACTATTACAGTGGGTGCGTTGAGCAACATATTCTCTCTTTGCCCACTGATCCAAGCACCGGCACAGTGTTGAGTCTGACGGATGATTCTTTCGCGACGATTACACTTACTGGTGGCAAGACGATACCGTTTTATGGTTCGAACTACAGTGAGTTTTTCCCGGTGAGCAACGGTTATCTCACTTTCGTCAGTGGCGTAACGGACTATAGCGAGACGTTGGATGAGCACTTTAGCGGTGTTCCCAAGATATGTGCTTTGTACGACGACTTGAATCCGGCTGATGGAGGAACTATCAGCTGGGAGCAGTTCAGTGATCGTGTGGTTGTCACTTGGGACAGCGTTCCGCAACACAGCACCAGCGGCGACTCTAACACCTTCCAGATCGAGATGTTCTTCGATGGCACGATTACCATCAGTTACCTGGAGATAGGAGCGGTTGACGGTCTGGCCGGTTTGTCACGTGGTGAGGGGATGGATCCTGACTTTGAGGAGACTGACCTATCGGCGATGAGCGATTGTGGTCCGCAGCGTCCTCTGGCATTTGACGACAATGTATCGTTGCCGGCCAATGGCAGCTTGAGTATCGAGCTTCCGGGCCGTGACGATGGCTTGCCGGATCCACCGGCCGCGGTTGATTACATCATCACGGCGTTGCCGAGCCATGGTGACCTTAGCGATCCAGGCAGTGGTGCGATTACGGCGGTTCCGTACATTCTGGCGAGTAACGGGAACGTAGTTGATTACACCCCAGAGGAGGACTACTACGGTTCGGACAGTTTGAAGTTCAAGCTTAACGATGGCGGCGTTGCTCCTGATGGAGGTGATTCTGATGAGGCGACGATTTCGATAGGGGTGATAGCGAATCCTCCGACGACGCAGAATGTATCGGTTGATTTGGACATGAATGGCAGTGCCACGGTTCACCTTCTGGGCAACGACATTGATGGTGATGATCTGGACTACACCATCATGAGCCTTCCGCAGCACGGCGTTCTTTCGGATCCGTCAGGCGGCGCAATTACGAGTACGCCTTATACGCTATTGGGTGGCGGCGAAGATGTACTCTACACCGCTGAAGCGGACTATGCTGGTGCAGATGTATTCATGTACTACGCATCGGATGAGATCTTCAACTCGACTGCGTCTACAGTATCGCTGCAGGTGATAGCGCCTGCTCCTGTGATAACGACATCAGTTCTTGCAGATGGCTTGGTATCGGAGTCTTATGGTCCTGTGCAGTTGGAGGTATCCGGCGGTCAGCCTACTGTTCAGTGGCAGTTGGTAACAGAGCAGATTTACGCTGAGACAGATCTGGGGCAGAGCAACTTTGGAGAAGTAGGTGTAGCGAAGGGTTGGCACAAGGATGAGGGTTTCTGGTATTACTTCATGCCGTTTGCGTTCCCGTTCTATGGTGAGGAGTACAGTTTGATTCGAATTCGTCCGAACGGGTTTATAGATTTTGGATCCTTTGACGGCAGTGCCTCAGAGAATAGCGTAACGAGCCTGATCAACAATCGGATGATAGCGCTACTGTGGGACGATCTGAAGACAACTGGCACCGGCGAGGATATGTTCATCGACGAATCTGTAAGTGGTTCAGTGACCATACGTTGGCGGGCAAGTACCTATGCTGGTGATAGCGCATTGAACATATCGTTGACGCTAGTGGATGACGGGACGATCTACTTCGACTACGGCAGTGGTAATACCAACGTTGCAGCGACGGTGGGGGTTTCCGACGGCGATGGCGTTCACTACACAGTAGGAAGCTACGATGGTCTAACGGACCTTGGCGGTTTGAATTCAGTACGATTCCACGTACCGCTGTTGTTGCCGGGCGGCATGGGGCTGAGCAGTACTGGAGTTTTGAGTGGCGTTCCAGCAGAGACAGGCGACTTCGAGCCGGTGTTCAAGGTTACGGACAGCCTTGGTCGCAGTGACCAGAAGGTCATCGCGCTGCATATTACGGACTTCGTTGCGGGTGATTGTGACTATGACGGCGACGGCGATGTAGACCTTGCGGACTACGCCGGCTTCCAGAGTTGCTACGGAGATACCGGCTCTCCCGCCTGCTCCATGTTCCATAGCAATGACGACGGTGTTATCGACCTCGTCGATTTCGCCGCATTCGCGGAGAAAATGTGATCCGGGTCTCGTTGAGAAGTAGCTGTTGGTTTCTTTCGAGGTTATTGGTAGCTTCCGCCGTAACGTGTCCCAGAGCTTGACGTTGTGGCGTGCAGCGTGTGTTTTGGTTTATTCAATCGAGGGGATGGGCAAGTGAAGTTAAGAGTTAGTGCCATTAGACTCGTGTGGGTGCTTGCAGGATGTTTGATGACGACGAGCTTCTGTGCCACGGCAGAGGCGCAGGTAATTGCAGGTGATCACATAGCGGCTGACATTCAAACACCGCGTGACTACCTTGGGCTGGGTGAGGGCGGAGGGAACTGGTATTTCGAATTGCAGCATCCGGAAGCGACATACATTGCTATTCACTTCGTTGATTTCGAACTGGCGGACGGAGACTATCTTTTCGTGTCTGATCCCTCAGGAGATCAAATGTACGTCCTTGAGGGACGTGGAAAGATGAATGCCGGCACCTTCTGGGCTCAGCATATCAAGGGCGACACGGCGATATTGGAGTTGGTGCAGACAAGTGATGACGGCGGCAAGGGCTTCATTATCGATGAGTATGTTGCAGGCTTCCTGGATGTTTCAGGCTCCGGGTTGCGAGCGATTTGCGGCACTGATGATAAGGAGAACGCAGCTTGCTACGAAACATCACATCCAACACAGTATGAACGAGGCCGAGCTGTGGCACGTTTGCTCAGCAACGGCAGTGCTTTTTGCACAGGATGGTTGGTATCGTATGACAACCATCTGATCACCAACGAACATTGTATCAGTTCGGCATCTGCAGCATTGGACACAGATTACGAGTTCATGTCTGAGGCTCCGAATTGTTCCGATACCAACTGCTCAGAGTGCTTCCCCGGGGATATCTACTCCGGGGCTACGTTTATCCAGGACGACGCGAATCTGGATTATTGTCTAGTTCAAATCACAAGTGGAAATCCTGCTTCAGCTTATGGATTCCTGGAATTGGATGACCGAGTGGCGATTGTTGGCGAACAGATATACATACCGCAACATCCGGGTGGAAGGGCCAAGGAGTTTTCCATTTACAGCACCCATGCCGAGGATACAGGCGGCGTCAGTCAGGTACACACAATTGAGGCCGATCCTTGTTCGGGAACGGGATATTACGATGTTGGGTATTACGCCGATACGGAAGGCGGATCTTCAGGGTCGCCCGTACTGGCAGTCTCATCTCACAAGGTGATTGCTCTCCATCATTGCGCCAACTGTCCCAACAGAGGCGTCCCAATACATCTTATTCATGATGAGATAAGCCAATACCTGTTCCCGGGCCCTGCGGGCGAATTGACTCTTGATCGGACGACATATGCCTGTGATGACACGATACAAGTGTCGTTGAAGGATGGGGATCTTGCTAATAACGGTTCGCAAGCAGTCGCGGTTGTTTCTGCAGGCGGTGATGCCGAGTCCGTTACTCTTGCGGAGACAGACACAGGCTCAGCAGTGTTTGAAGGAAGCTTCCAGACAGAAACCGGAACGACTGTGCCTGGAGATGGGGTTCTTCAAGTCGCGCATGGCCAGACGATTACGATCACCTACACCGATGCCCATGATGGACAAGGCGGTATCAACGTGCCCGTGGTGGCTACGGCAGTTATCGATTGTGCTGCTCCGCTACTGTACAGCGTGACCACAGACGATATTCGGCCACGCCAAGCGACAGTAAGTGCAAGTGCCAATGAACCTGTGCTGCTGACTGTCAACTATGGCCAGTCGTGCTCATCTCTCACGGAAACTGCTGTGAGTGCCGGGTACTCAACTCAGGCGGAAGCGATTCTTACATCGTTGATTCCGGAGGAGCGGTACTACTATGCAGTGCAGGCAAACGACGAAGCCGGTAACGAATCATCTGACGACAATGGCGGAGTTTGCTACAGTTTCATGACGCCGTCGATTCCGAATTTCTTCACAGAGTTGTTTGAGACGGCATCGCCAAATGACTTGGAAGAAACTCAATTGGTCTTTACGCCTAACGGTACGTATGACTATTACAGTGGGTGCGTTGAGCAACATATTCTCTCTTTGCCCACTGATCCAAGCACCGGCACAGTGTTGAGTCTGACGGATGATTCTTTCGCGACGATTACACTTACTGGTGGCAAGACGATACCGTTTTATGGTTCGAACTACAGTGAGTTTTTCCCGGTGAGCAACGGTTATCTCACTTTCGTCAGTGGCGTAACGGACTATAGCGAGACGTTGGATGAGCACTTTAGCGGTGTTCCCAAGATATGTGCTTTGTACGACGACTTGAATCCGGCTGATGGAGGAACTATCAGCTGGGAGCAGTTCAGTGATCGTGTGGTTGTCACTTGGGACAGCGTTCCGCAACACAGCACCAGCGGCGACTCTAACACCTTCCAGATCGAGATGTTCTTCGATGGCACGATTACCATCAGTTACCTGGAGATAGGAGCGGTTGACGGTCTGGCCGGTTTGTCACGTGGTGAGGGGATGGATCCTGACTTTGAGGAGACTGACCTATCGGCGATGAGCGATTGTGGTCCGCAGCGTCCTCTGGCATTTGACGACAATGTATCGTTGCCGGCCAATGGCAGCTTGAGTATCGAGCTTCCGGGCCGTGACGATGGCTTGCCGGATCCACCGGCCGCGGTTGATTACATCATCACGGCGTTGCCGAGCCATGGTGACCTTAGCGATCCAGGCAGTGGTGCGATTACGGCGGTTCCGTACATTCTGGCGAGTAACGGGAACGTAGTTGATTACACCCCAGAGGAGGACTACTACGGTTCGGACAGTTTGAAGTTCAAGCTTAACGATGGCGGCGTTGCTCCTGATGGAGGTGATTCTGATGAGGCGACGATTTCGATAGGGGTGATAGCGAATCCTCCGACGACGCAGAATGTATCGGTTGATTTGGACATGAATGGCAGTGCCACGGTTCACCTTCTGGGCAACGACATTGATGGTGATGATCTGGACTACACCATCATGAGCCTTCCGCAGCACGGCGTTCTTTCGGATCCGTCAGGCGGCGCAATTACGAGTACGCCTTATACGCTATTGGGTGGCGGCGAAGATGTACTCTACACCGCTGAAGCGGACTATGCTGGTGCAGATGTATTCATGTACTACGCATCGGATGAGATCTTCAACTCGACTGCGTCGACGGTATCGCTGCAGGTGATAGCGCCTGCTCCTGTGATAACGACATCAGTTCTTGCAGATGGCTTGGTATTGGAGTCTTATGGTCCTGTGCAGTTGGAGGTATCCGGCGGTCAGCCTAGTGTTCAGTGGCAGTTGGTAACAGAGCAGATTTACGCTGAGACAGATCTGGGGCAGAGCAACTTTGGAGAAGTAGGTGTAGCGAAGGGTTGGCACAAGGATGAGGGTTTCTGGTATTACTTCATGCCGTTTGCGTTCCCGTTCTATGGTGAGGAGTACAGTTTGATTCGAATTCGTCCGAACGGGTTTATAGATTTCGGATCCTTTGACGGCAGTGCCTCAGAGAATAGCGTAACAAGCCTGATCAACAATCGGATGATAGCGCTACTGTGGGACGATCTGAAGACAACTGGCACCGGCGAGGATATGTTCATCGACGAATCTGTAAGTGGTTCAGTGACCATACGTTGGCGGGCAAGTACCTATGCTGGTGATAGCGCAGTGAATATATCGTTGACGCTGGTGGATGACGGGACGATCTACTTCGACTACGGCAGTGGTAATGCCAACGTTGCAGCGACGGTGGGGGTTTCCGACGGCGATGGCGTTCACTACACAGTAGGAAGCTACGATGGTCTAACGGACCTTGGCGGCTTGAATTCAGTACGATTCCACGTACCGCTGTTGTTGCCGGGCGGCATGGGGCTGAGCAGTACTGGCATTTTGAGCGGCGTTCCAGCAGAGACAGGCGACTTCGAGCCGGTGTTCAAGGTTACGGACAGCCTTGGTCGCAGTGACCAGAAGGTCATCGCGCTGCATATTACGGACTTCGTTGCGGGTGATTGTGACTATGACGGCGACGGCGATGTAGACCTTGCGGACTACGCCGGCTTCCAGAGTTGCTACGGAGATACCGGCTCTCCCGCCTGCTCCATGTTCCATAGCAATGACGACGGTGTTATCGACCTCGTCGATTTCGCCGCATTCGCGGAGAAAATGTAGAAGCCTGGAGCATCATTCAAGTGTAGGATCGGAGCCTCGGTTTTATCCAGTAGGCTCTCAGTGTTTGGCGCTACGTTTGGACTTGCAGCGATACACTACAGTTTGTCTGCCCCCATCAGCCGTGTGGCTGATGGGGGCTTGTTATCGTGGAAGTAGTGATGCTGTGTGGCACTTCAGACGGCCATCGCTGGCTCAAGGCAGAGTTTGTCCAGGAGCTTGACCAACTCGCCGAATTGCGGCTTGGAAATACACGCATCGGCGCCGACTGATAGGCATTTCAGACGCATTTGCTCGTTAATGAGGGAGGAGAACATGATTATTGGGAGATGTTGTCCGCTGCTGATCTCTTTGACTTGCTTGCACAATGCAAGTCCGTCCATTTGGGGCATTTCGATATCGGTGATCACAACGCCAAGATGCTTGGATAAAGGCTCTCCCTGTTCCTGAGCTGTCTTAACCGCCGCGACGACTGTTTCGAATGCCTCCTGTCCGTTATCAAACGATTGCACATTCGTGTAGTTGTCAGACGCAAGAACGCCCTCAAGTAGGCTGCGGATTGTATGGGAGTCCTCGGCCAGGATGATCTTTACGAGGGAACGATCCTCCTCAAATGGGTTCCAGTCGTCGCTCGCTCGACTCTTGGAAGGGCAGGTTTGTGGTAGCAATTCGGCTACGATCTTCTCCACATCAACGATCAGGATCTCCCTTCCTTCGATTTGTACTGACCCTGTGAAATCGGGAGAGTGCTGGGCAAATACCGCGCTGAGAGGACTGATCTGTTTCCAAGAGATTCTGTGAATCCGGTTGACGCCATCGACGAGGAATGCAGTTGCCATATTGTTAAACTCCATGGCCAGCACGATGCGCTTCTCCTCGACGTTCGTCTCTTCGGCGCCCGTTGAATTCGTCGGTCGTGATTGAACGTTCAGCTGTTTGGTCAGATCGATTAGTGGAATCGTTCGGTCACGAAACAGCAGCATTCCGGCCACCGCTTCATGAGCAAGAGGAACTTTGGTGACACGCTCTTGCGCGTAGGGTTCGATGGCCTGTATTTTGGCGACATTTACCCCGATGCCCTGATTACCTATGAAGAACTCGAGGAGTTCCATTTCGTTCGTGCCAGACTCAAGCAGGATTCCTTGATTGTCCATCGCTGCCAATCCTATTCAGTAAGATGATGGTGATCTTGATCAAGCGAGTACTCTGAGAGATTCGCCATGCGTTTATCGGCACACGGGAAACCTGACCGGGGCTAAATCTTTTCGAACACACTCCCTGCCAATCCCTTAACGGTGTAGGCACGGTGGTCCTATAAGGCGATGGCAAGCAGCGTCAACTTGGAGAGGCTGATTCGCTTTACGGCAAGTCGAAGGCAGTTGAGAACAACATGAAGTCTACTAAGTCCACGTCATCATCTGTGTCCGCATCAAACACTTTGAGACAGGTCTCCGCAGTCGCAGGTGGAGATGGGGCAGGGTAGTTTTCCGGTCCATCGAGGCATTCAATAAACACGGAGTAATCTTCGATATTAATCGCGCCGTCACGATTGGCATCAAATGGTGGCATACCCATTATGAAATCCGTGTCGCTCTGATTAGAGCCGGTGTTTCCGTCGTAATCCCTGGCGATGATGCGGATCTGAGCGTGCGCGGTGTCAATTGCCGGAACGGTCCATGAGAAAACACCGTCATCGGTAGTGCCGCTTGCAATAGAATGCGGAAAAGTCAATCCTCCATCCGTGGAGAGCAGAATATCAACATTAGCTACTCCCTCATCGTCGTCCGAGATCCACCTAATGTCGATGGTATTTCCCGCATCCAGCACATCTCCTCCGCGCAGGTTTTTCAGGTATATCGTCGGATTGATGCCTCCACGGTGTACAGGCACATGCATTGCGATACAGTGCATTACTCCTGCAGAGCCGACGATAGCGTCGCAGTTGACCTGAACGATGGTCTTGTCCGGCAACGCGTTCTGCCAAGTGCTCAGTGCAAGACCATTGTAGGATGATACACCGGCTGCCGTATACGTGGGAATCAGAACAAGATCGTTGCACATGACAACGTTAGTGTATGTATAGTGCGTGCCAAGATAGTTTCTGGCGGGTGGGCGGTGGACCGAGTAGCCGCGGTTCGCGAACCAAACTGCAGCGTTGTCGCAAATCACGTCTTGCGTCGATCCGGAGTTGTGTGGCCAGTCGCTAATGATCACTGCATCGTCGTCTATCAGTTGCATCCACATATCAATGTGTTGAGTTGAGTCCACACTCGTGGGAAAAGGCGTGAAAAGAGTGACGTCCAGATTCTGGTACTCGTGCCAGAAGTCTAGGATCTGCTGCTCTGCCAACGACGGATTCTCGTTGACGATTAAGCGAGTGGCGTAGCCACCTCCAGGCGCGTCGATATGGAAGTTACCGCCTCCGTGAATCAACGGGATTTCGTAAATCGCATGATTCATGAATTGGCTAAAACCTTCTGGAAAATCGTTGTCGTTATATCGCGGCCGGTTGTACGTGTGGTCGATGATTGCCCGACAGTCGCCCTCGTAAATGTATCGTGGACCATAATCTCGGATCCAGATTGTGTCGGTCGTGCGAATGACGTAGTGGACCCTGCTAACGTCCACGCCATACGCCACTAGGTAATTGTTGGCTGATGCTTGTTCCGAGGCTGTGTCCACAACGATGTAGACATCGGCGTTGCCCACCGTCGTTATTGCGTCTGCCATCTGCAGATGAATGTTGCGCGATTCCGTAGACCACGATTCCCAGGCCATTATGATGGCGCTCATTGGTTCGTATTCAGCTGGACAATGAATAGGTCCGGATGGCGGGTTCGAACGCTGAACGGGAACGGACAGCGGGTGCTGATCGAGATAGGCCTTCTCATCGGCTGTTAAACCGCGGGGTGTCGTTGTCCCCTCGGGGTACTCTGGCGAGGACGCTGCAGCGAGTACTAGTGGGGTCGAGACGGACATTAAAAACACTGAGACCAATGTCTTAAACCGGCGGAGCATCTTTCACCATCCTTCAACTGACGCGATTGCCTACGGTGTACGGAAATCGCTTGCACTTCCCAAGAAGCACGAGCGAGAGCTAAGCGTAGACTGTCACTATAGAGGAAGGCCCAGACTCAGTACAACTGTATTATGCCGTAAGCCGTGTGTTCGCAGTGCCTTATGACGCATGATGGACGCATTATGGACACACGTTAGCGGACTATTGGGGCAGAGATTTACAGAGTCTGTTGTTTAAGGTCTTTGGGTTGCAGGATGGCTGAGGGCTTGGTACGATGCGTTGCTCTGGATTTCACGTGTAGCCCTACACGCTGCGGTGAGATCAGTTGATGCTAAGGTCAATACTTCGGCTTGCGAGCGATTCGCGGCGTTCGGGAATAGGTTAGAGATATGCATTACCCAAGACGCACTAGTTTGATCAAGAAGCGGCGTAAACAAGGCTTTCGTGCTCGCATGAGAACTTCAGGCGGCCGCCGAATCATCAATGCGAAAAGACGTCGCGGTGCCCACCGAATAAACGTCGACAAGTAGGTAGTTGTACCCCATATCAATGCTTGACAGCTCACTTGCTGCGGTTAGCTCCTGTGAGAGATCGATGCGCCATAAGTCTTCTGACTGATGGCGTTTTCTTTTGGCTTAATAAGCTGATGCTGCAGGTGTGTCTAATGTGTGTCCGCCATCGTCCCCATATGGATCCCGGCGATCTGCTGGTGCATCTGCGGTGCCCTTCAGGGTAGTATCGCGAGACCGCAGTTGGTAGACTGACTGATGTAATCTGGGGGAGTTTGAAAACCTGCCCACGGTCTTCATACGCGCGGGCGAAGTATGTGCTGCGCTCGTTGCGGAGTTGTTTCTTGTTGCATCAGGCAACGATCGTGAGGCCGGTCCTGCAAGATGGAAGGGGATTAATCAGCATGCGACGAACACGCCTATCGGCATGGAATGCCTGCTTCGGACTTACTGCGATTCTGTCTGCTCTGGTCTGCTGTGATCAAGCCGTGTACGCTGACGTATACGCTGCAGACTTGAACGCTTCGGAAGGCTGGAACTTCGACACGATGGGGCCGATGTTGCTCTTCTATCGTTTGAACGAGCCTGCGACTGAAGTCACTATTGAGGTTTTCCGGCAGTCCGATCCCGCCACGACAATCAAGACGATTTCCGGAACAACCTCACGAGGACTGAATTCCGTCACATGGGATGGCACCGTAAATGAAGGGGGGCCGACGGTATACGCGGATGACTACCGCTTCAGGGTTATCGTCATTGACAATGTTGGACACTCCTCATGGACGAACATAACCCCCAAGGACGGTGTCTATGAGGCCGGCAGTGCGCAATACGCAGCCCCACAGGGAATAGCGGTCAACCGTGATATCGACAGTGAGTACTTTGGTCGGATTTATGTGCTCAACAGCGAGCATTCCGTGCCGTCAACAAACCCCGGAGCTACAGCTGTGGGTGACGGGATCGTAATGCTTAACAACGATATGAGTTTCTACCGAGGCAGCGCTGCATTGGCGGCTGCTCCTGCAAACGTTGCTCTGGAAACGGACATCTTGTCGACAGAGAGTCCGTGGCGCTTGCATATTAACCGTAACAACTCAAATGAACTTGTTGTGGGCGACTTGGCCGATGGCTACGAGAATGTGTGGGTATTCAATGGGGCGGGGACTTCGGCTAAGAAGCTCCTGGACAGAACAACATCTGGACCTGGAGCGAAGAGTGGGCAAAACCACGGAAACGCTGTCGACGTAATCCTCTCCGGAGTTGGCCCTGCTCGAAAGCTTTGGATGATTGACGAAGACTATGATCTTAACGGCGACATAATCATCACCGGCCCGGACATCAGCCTGTTCTTCATTGGCGCCGTTCAGGAGAACTATACGGGCCAGCCGTGGGAAGTTGTCAATGGCGGAGAGATCGTTTCCGGCGCCGTCGGCAGGAACTACACCGCTAGTGCGCTGGACATCGGGGCGATCTCCGGACAGATCTACGTGGCCAATAAACGCTACAACGCCGGGCCTGCTGAGATGGCTCTCAATCGATACGTAACAAATGGTTATGGAGAGGCTATCGGGGCAGTTTGGTCTTTGAGCAACGACGACATCACCGCTGACGCGGTAGTCTCCTCCAAGCTGGGGATTTCCTGGAGTCAGACTTTTGCTCTTGCAGTCGACGAGGCACGAGGTGTCGGTGCCGCCGGTCGCGCTAATGGTGGAGAGGTGATAATATTCGATCCTGCCGATGGTTCGATCCTTGATGCTTTTGACAGTGGCGGGCCGCAGATTCGCGACTTGGACTTCGATGTCGTTGGAAACCTCTACACCACAAACGAAACAGACCAGCACGTGAGAATGTGGTCGCCGCCAACGGGAACAAACGGCTTTACCACAACCTATCTGGGACTGATCGAGATAGGACCGAATGCCAGCCCTGACTGCAACACCAACGGAAACCCGGACGAGTTGGACATCGCCGGCGGATCAAGCGATGATTGCAACACTAATGGGATTCCCGATGAATGCGACATCGCTACGGGAGTAAGCCAGGATGTCGATGGGAACGGCATTGCAGACGAATGCGATGTCGTGCCTCCGGTAATCTATGCGGCTCCCGCTGAAGGGGAAACGGGCTTTCGTGTGACCGGTTTGAGCGGTGTGGCAACCGGTCTCAAGGTTATTATTGATGGGACGACCAATGGCATTGTCTCGCTCGATGGTAGCGAGTTCGTCGATGTGACCGTGCCAACGCTCACAATGGGCCAAACGCTGACCGTCAGGCAGATAGTCTTTGGGTCGCCAACGGCAGTCTCCGATCCTGAGATTGTTACGACGGCATCGTCCGGAACAACACTCTTCTGTACTGATTTTGAATACCCCGATCAGGCTGCCTTTGACGCCGTTTGGACGGTCGAAGATGGTGCCTCGCAACTCGAAGTGTCTAATTGGGAAAACAGTACTATTGGCGGTGATACCTCGGCCTTTTCCCCCAGCGGGACTGCGTATCGAAGCAAAGTAGCTGGCCTCGCCGGTATTCTGCCAACCAGCACTCATCCTCTCGTATGGACCGTCGACATATTAGACGAGACCGGTGGTCCTGGCGCAAAACAGTATGCGGATTTGAATGCTGATGTTGCCGTCGACTTCTTCTTGGCGGAGATCGGCTTGGCCTCTGCGTCTGTCACGTCGGGGCCTGAGACCCATTATCAGGTGAGGATCTCTGGCAACGGCGGACCCGATTGGGTACAGCTCGATCAGTTTGATGCCCCCGAGCGGTCTGCTGGGTGGCACCGCTTTGCCGTTGTTTTCAAGGGACGCAGATCCGGCGAGAGTGCAGGTCACTATCTCGACGTTTACGTTGACGGACTGCTCGCCGCGAAGAACATTCATCTCAGCTACGACACAGTTCTCGCTGTGCCCAGGATAGGTTCCGGGCAGATCGATGAAATCGGAGGCTTCTTTGACGAGTACTGTGCCAAGGTCGGGCCGGTCAGCGGACTCGGATTACCACTGGACTGCAACGGCAATGATACCGAGGACGGGCAAGACATCTCTGGCGGCACGAGCCAGGATACCAACTCAAACGGCATCCCTGATGAGTGCGATCCAGACTGCAATAGTAATGGCATTCCTGATGATTTGGATATCGCCAATTGCACCTGTGTCGACTGCAACGTTAATGGTATTCCCGATATCTGTGAAATAGCGGCGGGGAGTGCTGCAGACTGCAACGTCAATGGAAGTCCGGATGTTTGCGATATCGATTACGGCGTCACTGCTGACTGCAATACGAACGGCGTTCCCGACGATTGCGATCTGGCACTCGGCGTGGATAGCGATTGTGACTCCAATGGAAGACTCGATGCCTGCGATATTCACCCCGGCGGGGAGGTCTGTAAAACACTTGCCAGCGATGCCGGTCCGTTTCAGGAGTTTGGCCACGCGCTGGCGGTAGATGGGGAATGGGCCGTCGTCGGTGCGCCGCGAAGCGGCGTGGGCGGTGCAGTGTATGTCCTGCGATTGGTGGACGGTTGCTGGATGGAGCAGCAGCGTGTAGTTGCTGACGAGGTTGTCGAGTTCGATCAGTTCGGACAGTCAGTCGACATAAGCGGCGACCACTTCATTGTGGGGGCCAACGGTGCGGATATCACCGGTAGCGCATCCGGGGCGGCCTACCTGTTTCGCAGAATGGGCCCGACCTGGGTGGAGGAGGTACAGCTTCTCCCCAGCACTGGAGAGACAGCTGCTCAATTCGGGTGGTCAGTAACGATTGAGGGGGAATACGCCTTCGTCGGGGCTTTTGCCCAGGACGATTTGGGACGCGATTCCGGAACAGTATACGTCTTCCACGACACCGGTGGTGTCTGGTTGGAAAGCCAAGTTCTCAACGGCAATGACGAGGCAGCGTACGATCTCTTCGGCTGGTCTATGGATTCCTCCGGGGATTTGTTGCTGGTCGGCTCGATGCGCCACGACGGTTCCGCCTCCGATGCCGGGGCCGCCTATCTCTTCGCAAACAGTGGCGCGACTTGGACACAGGAGGCCAAGCTCGTGGCATCAGACGCCGAGGGCAGCGACTTCTTCGGCTATTCTGTATCTCTCGATGGCCAGTTTGCCGTCATCGGAGCGCAAGGGGAGGATGAAGCTGGCTCAGAGGCTGGGGCCGCATATGTATTCGCATCCAGCAATGGATCATGGATCGAAGAGCAAAAACTACTGGCCTCCGATACGGCTAGTTTCGATTCATTCGGTGGCGATGTCGCCTTGAGCGGCGATTTTGCCATCATCGGGGCTCGAGGTGACGATGACGACGGCGCAAGCTCCGGATCCTCATACGTATTTCATCGAGATGGCGGAACTTGGTTCGAGCACGACAAGCTTCTGGCATCGGACGCTGCTGCAGGAGCCCAGTTCGGCAACAGCGTGGCCATCAATGGCTATCACCTCCTAGCCAACGCAAGAGCCGATGCCGAGGCTGGAAGCTATGCCGGCGCCGTCTATTCGCTGCGGATAGATGTGCCTGACTGCAACGGAACGGCCGCTCCCGACTACTGCGAGACGATCTCCCCCTGGGATTTCGATGGCGATGGCGATACTGACGACGTTGATCTGGCGGAGCTGGTGGGCTGTTTCTCCGGGCCATCTGGGGAAATCGACCCGTCCAGTCCACGATGTGTAGAGACCTGCATCGCAGTTTTCGACGCTGATGTGGACGGTGATATCGACTTGGCCGATTTCTGCCTCTTCCAGACCTTGTATGGGCGTTAACTTGGGAGACATATAGACGAGGGGTGGTCGCGAAAAATGATCGGACTGGCTGATAATACACTTGACCTTGTGGGTTTGATTATGGTAGGGTCCTATTAAAGTACCGCTCTATACTCAGGAGGGAGTGTAGGCGTTGCTTGTGTAGTGCTGGAAATCTGAATAATGATGGAGGCAGGGAGAGACATTGCCGCTGCGTGCGGTAGGTCTCTCTTTTCAGTTTTACTGCCGGGCGAAACATAAAGGAGTGGAAAATGAGGATCATGTCGAAGCGAGTGCTGGTAGCTGCTTCAGTTGCTTTATTGGTGGCTGTTGGCAGCGCTAGTGCAGTTGACGTGGATTGGGGAAATGCCAGCGGTTCGAATGCGCGTTTTGTTTGGTCCCAAGGACAGAGCGGCGATGGCGACCTTGGCGGGGGTGGTTTGTGGGGCGACCCGACTGTCACAGAGCAAGGATTCTTCTTCACAGATATGGATCCCACCTTCGAGGCGGAGGCTACTTACCCGGGAACCGACGCAGTGTTGAGCGCTACCTCCGTTACTCTGAATGCAGTTGGTGGCCGCGTTACCGAAATCCATGTGCGTGAGGGTGGCACTTTTACCGGCGATGTCGCGGATGTGGAGGCTTCGGTTGGTTCCTTGAGCATACTGTTCATGAATCCCCCGGCCTCCGTCATCAACGTCGGTCCGCTGGATTACGAGTTCAATGTTGCCGAGGGCACATGGACCGCAAGTTTGGATGTTGACGTGTTATCCCTTCATCCAATGCTTGCTTCTGCCAATGGTGCTCTGCTATTCAACGTTGACGTGACCAACCATTTGAAGGCGGAACCCGACACTATCGGTGCTACTTCTGCCTCGATTCAGAAGACGTACGCGTCAATTGTTATCCCGGAGCCAAGCTCATTGCTGCTTGGCGCTATTGGGTTGTTCTCTTTGGTAAATCGGCGCTCGCGCAGTTAAGCCAGTCGCCGGGCGATAAGCCTATTTGGTAAAAGAATTTGGAGGATTAGGAACATGAAGAAGAAGCATCTGATGGCGGCTGTTGCTTGTCTCTGCGTTCCAACGCTTGCTTTTGCTGCAGCGTGGACCAACCCCAATGGGATTGCGGGGAATTTTGACTGGGCCAATGGACAGAACCTTACGGGCCACTTCGGCTCTCCGATTTGCTATGGCGGTGATGATCTTTGGTTTACGGACATCAACTTCGATGTCGCGGCTGATTCTGGCGATCCCAATGTCACTAAGACCGATGTGATGGAAGTTGACCTGATTGCTCACACAGGCCAGACCATTAAGGGGCTGGAGTTGCATCTATGGGGCGATTACGACATTGGCGGCGATGCCACCAATTCTGTCTCCGCAACCTTTGGTGTTGCCGGTACCGCTGCTCATCCCGATTCACCTTTTGCTCGTGAAGAGTTCGTTTTCGGTGCCGCGGGCGACAGCGGTGGCGCTCAGTATTGGGATGACAGTGTTTCCCTTTCGTCGCTCGCTTTTGCTGCGCCTCCTCTCACTCAGTTGCACGTAGTGATTGATGGCGAGACGATTGCGATTAGCGATGGCAACGGCGGAACCGCTAGTATCCACACCAGTTTCGCGCAGCTATCTATGACGGTTATTACCGTTCCGGAGCCCGCTTCCCTTGCTATGCTTGCTCTGGGTGGCTTGGCCCTGATCCGTCGACGCTGATTCATCGCGTCCATAATAGCTGAATTGATAACAACAGGCCGTCGTGTACCTGCACGGCGGCCTTTCTCTATTCGGCTGTTGCATCAGTGCAGGCCTATGGCAGCGAATAGGTGTTCTGCCATATGCACATTGATCTTGAGATGATCAGGGGCGGGATATAAAATAGATACGTAAATATTGAACGGCAGTGTTTCTGATGGAGCGTAGTCTGGAGGGGCGCAGGCGTGCGGTCACTTTGGTGTGGTATCCTTCTCGCGCTAGCGTTTTGCGCACCTTTCGTTGCTGTCGGTCAAGTACCGCCAGCAGACCGTACTGCAGACATGCCTGACAGCTGGTTGGTTCTCTACAATATCAACAACGCTGATAGTATCGAGTGGGTGAATTGGTATTGCCAGCAATGGAACATTCCGGCAGCCAATGTTCTTGGGCTAGATGCGTCTCTTGACGAGCATTTGCCCAACAGGGCTGCCGCTGAGCAACAGATAATCGGTCCGGTTCAAGCCCTTTTTGCCGGCGACCCGGCCTTCGAAACGCAGATCATGGGTATCATCCTCGGCTTCGGTTTGCCGAGCCACTTTGGCCAGCCGCCTATCATTCCCGACGTCGGTGGTTATTCCATTGCCAATGCCCTGCAAGACTTGTCCAATACTGTGACGCAGGAGGTCAATTGGGAATGCCCGCATATGGTGCCACCGTACGGCGCTCTTCCGAGTGGTGGGCGATTGACCAAAGCGTCTCTGCTGGCGGATCATTACTTGGTTGCCCAAATCGACGGGGAGACCATTGAAGAAGCAAGGCTGCTTACCACGCGAGCGCGGTGGTTCATGGAAGCGAGCTGCACGGCAAACGAGGATGCGCATGTGTGGTATGATTACTTGGACAGTGCAATGCCCAGTGGGGAGTGGCGTTGGCTCAAGAAGGCTGTCCAGGGTGAAGCCTTCACTGATGTACCCTGGGCCGAGTTTGATGCTGACACCCAACAGACTCCCAATGATGCCATTCGATTCGGTACACATGATCTCACCGGGTGGGACGATGGACGTCTTTTCGGGGAACCCGCAGGTGTTCGAATCCTTGCCTTTAACTTCAACAGTTGGGGGGCCACTACCGTTCGCAGTTGTTCGTGCGATGGGGCCAGGTATGTCTGCAACGCAATCGCTGCCGGATATGCGGCCGCAATCGGTGCTACCGGAGAACCGCAATGCTGTCTTTGCCCATTTCCGGACACACTCATTGCCTCCCTGCGAGAGGGGTGGACGCTTGGCGAGGCATTCTATTTGGCCAATCCCTACGACGATTGGATGTGGACGGTCCTGGGCGATCCCTTGCTCCGGCTCCCGTGCTGGCTCGACTACAGTAAGAATCAAATGAAGGGGGACATCAACGGAGACGCCATGGTCAACAAGAGGGATTTGGCTGGCTTTGCTGCCTGCATGAAGGGGCCCGGCAAGTTGCCTCCCGATGTTTGCTCTCCTTTCGACTTCGATGATGACCAGGACTGCGATTCTGCCGATTACGCTGCTTTGCAGCTGGCCTTCACTGGGGGACTCGTTGTCTATCCCACTGGCGATTCCGATGGCAACGGTCGCGTTGACCTAGCCGATTTCCAGGCCCTGCTGCCATGCACCTGCCCGCCGGGGCCCCATGCTCTGGACATGGCCTGTCAGCCATTCGACATGGATTTCGACCTCGACGTGGATCTGTCCGATTTCGGTACTTTCCAGAGGAACTTCTCCACGGATCCGGAGCCGGTTATCGGTGACTTCGACGGAGATCGGGATGTCGATCTCGTCGATTTGCAGTCGCTGCAAGAGTGCTACAGTGGTAGCGCCGGGACTTCCGGGTACATTCCCCCCGTTGAGGCTTGCCTAACTGCATTCGATTACGAAGGGGAAGGATCCGGCTACGGAGATGGCGATATTGACCTCTTAGACTGGCAGGTAATCATCGATTCTGTTCTTGGCCCAGAAGGCGGGAGGTGAAGGCTGGTCCTTGGCGGCGAACATTGGGTTCACATCGCCTTAAACGGTCAGCAGGTCAGGGTTGTGCTATGGCTTTTCGCAAGGGACGAGGATAGAGACTGAATAGCTGAGTCAATTCCGCAAACATCTCATCCAGCAAATCGCTGTCCGCATGAGCCCACAGACGCGTCAGTCTGCCCTGACAGAAGTAGGCCGTGACGTGTCCGCATTGAACTTTCAGGCATGGCGTTGGTAGGTTTGCCTCATCGGTGTAGTAATGTGGTGCTGCACGCTGGCGAGCCCACTCTATCACTCGACTATCTGCTGGGTTTTCAGTCATTTCCTGTCCCCCTCTCCAGAACCAGTCTGTAGATAAAACCATTATCGGTCAATGAGTAAGGACGCATGAAGCGACGGAGCAAGACGCTCTGCCAGGAGCGAGGGGTTTGCCGCGACAGAATCTGCCCATACGGAAACACACCTACGTCGTACCGCGCCAGCTTCATGGTCCAACTCTTGTCCTCTCTGTAATCAACCAGACGCTCTTGTGAATGCCTTCATTCCTCTCAAACCGCTTGTTCGCCACAGGGCAGTGTCGAACAAGGAATATTCGCCGGAGAAAGCCGAGGTTCAGACACCACGCGTGGACAAAGCATGCTCTGGCCGCTTTGCTTCGACCCTTTCGGCTACAGCGTTGTAAGTCCAAGCGTAGAGTCAATCCTGGAATCTACCGGAGAAAACAGGCGTTCAGCCGCTACACTTAAATAGAGCTTGCTCTAGTCCAGCACGAGCCGTCACCACCTCTTCTGGCTAATGAACCATGCACCCTCAGCAGCCATCCCACAGAGTACCTGTTCCGCCCTCAGGGAAGTTACGCGATCAAGCCTTATTCCTGCGTCGAGGTTGGTCGTGCACAGGTGAAATCCCGAGTCCGGCCTGGCGCCGGAACGAGCGATTGGATTCAACACTCTGCACTTGTAGTGCTAGGTTAGCCTATGTTTTCGGACCTTGCCATAGGGGATCATCCTAAGCAAACGAACGTGTGAGTTTAGCCTCGTGATCAACACACGTTGTTGAATATCGACTACCGCTGCACCCAGCATCTTGTGTTAACGCATTGTCGTCAGGTAAAATCCCCTATCTTGCCGCAGTCGTTGGGTCACTCTGCTTCGCCTCAACGCTGACCGGCAGATAGCGATCAAACCACGCGATGTCCCATTCCATCTTCGCCAATCGCTGCTTGTAGCTGGTTAATCCATGCCCCGCGCCAGGATAGGTGATCAACTCCGTGGGAACTCCGAGGTAGTCGTAAAGCGCTCGGAACAGCGCCCGGCTTTGTTCAGGAGGACAACGAGCATCCCGCTCGCCAACATGGATGAGGGTTGGGGTTTTAATGGAATCCGCCGCAAACAGCGGAGAGGCTGCCAACATGCGCGCCGATGCCATCCAGGGCGTTCCTTGCTGAAAGTTTACTACATGTCCTGGAGTATCTTCGGCAGACCATTGCATGATCACGTCGAAGACTCCTGCGCCACTGCTGGCCGCCTTGAACCGATCGGTGTTGGTAATCATGCAGTTCGTAAGGTAGCCTCCGTTGCTCCAGCCCATTACGCCCAACTTCTCGGGATCGGCGATCTTCCGCTCCACCATCGCGTCCACGCCGGCAAGGATGTCCACCACGTCCACCTTGTTCTTGTTTCCTATCAGCCCTGTCAGAAACTGATCGCCGTAGCCCGTCGAGCCGCGATAGTTCGGACTCAAAAGAGCATATCCGCGCGATGGAAAAAGCACTCTTCCGTAGATCCAGAACCTCAAACGCAGAAGTGATGCAGCCGTGGGTCCGCCGTGCAGCTCAACGATCATGGGTAGTGGCCTCTCACCGTCGTAGCCGGGAGGCAGTTCCAGAATGCCTTGTACAACAGTTCCGTCTTTACTTCGCCAGTCAACCAACTGCATCTGTGGCAGTTTCCATTCGTCGACCTGGGGATTAAGCCGTGTGAGCCGAGATGCGGGCTGACGGCCCTTCGCGTCAATCAGAAAAAGGTCCGGGGGGTGAGTAATATCGTCCATCACCGCAACTATCGTTTCCTCTGATTTGCCGCAAGCAAAGGTAAGCGTATTCCCTTGTCCCTGAGTGACGTCAACAGTCTCGCCCTGTTCCTCTGCCGTGGCCTTGTTTATACGGTACACATGGCCACGTGCATGCCACTCGCCGCGCACGCAGAGGTCATGCGTAGATCCCAGCCATCGCAAGCCGGCTTCCGGAACTACTGTTATTTCTTTATCTCGCCTAAGCTGGCGGATTGTAGGATTTACCCCAACAAGGTCTGCTACATACACCTCCGACGGATGTCCGTCATAACTGACTCCAAAGGCAAGATGGTTGCTGTCCGCGGACCAAGCTAACGACTCAAGCCAGCCGTAGGGTGAAGGGCCGTTCTTGCGCCAAAGCGCATCGTCGAGCCGGCTCACCTCGCTGCTGGCCAGGTTCAGAATCTCAACAGTTGACTTGCCCTCGTTGGTGATGAGCCGGTCGTCTGGCGTCGTGAGCATCGCTATCCGCTCGCTATCGGGAGCTATTGAGAACTCGCGAATGTACCTTTCGCATTCCAGTATCTTGGTTTTTCTCCAGTCGTTGAGGCTTACTTTGTACAGGTTACTGACGCAGCGTGTTCCCCGTCCGTATATCAGCGTCTCGTGCTTCGCTCGCAGTTCTTTCCACTCATCCTCATCGTGCTGCCTCTCTCCTGTGTAGAAAACAGTCTCTCCGTCTGCCGACAGGTCGAATGTGTCAACTCCGTCAGGCTCTTGCGTGATCGGCATCAGACGAGCGCCGTCCACCGATACCCGCCATACCTGAACCGAACCGTCCACTGCAGGACCGGGCTGGCCCGCCGACGTCTCGCGTGCGCTTAGGAAGTAAATCCACTCTTCATCGGGGCTAAATCGCGGTGAGCTGTCGGAGGCTGGGTTGAACGTGAGCCGCCGTGTGCTGCGCGTCGCCGCGTCCACAAGCCAGATGTCTGCATTCCGCCCATCACGCTCCTTCTCCCACCGCAACGCCACATAGGCGATCAGCTGTCCACTCTCCGATACGACGCACTCCGAGATTGTGTCGATCGTGAAGTAGTCCTCGGCCACGATTTCGTGGGTCCGCGCTGCTTCTGCTCCTGGGCAACGTGCTCCAACCATACAAAGCATTCCCGCGGCGATTAGTACAAACACTAGTTGACGCATGCTCATATCCTTTCACTTGGAGCGGTGCTCATCCCAGGGAGGTGTCGAGCAGTGAGAATTCACCGGAGCTCAGACGTCATACCTGATGAGAGCTTGTTCTAACGTTGTAGCCGACAAAGGGTTATGGGAACTATTGTGCGTCCCTCCGGCTCCCCGTGCAACCCCCAACTCGTCCACAATACAGTCGTCACCAAAAACATCTGCCTTGCCTAGTTCCGATAATATTCCCGTGTTATCAATACAGTATAAGACGCGCAAGAATAAGAATGGCACTTTTGTTCATAGTGGGTTGACTCTGGTTGTCGATTAGGCTATTGATGGATGTGGAGGATTGGTCCCTTATCTGCGAGGGCAGTGTAGGGCTAATTGTGGAGATGCTTCTTTTGGGAAGGAGTAGGGAGAATTATGTTTACACGTGCGCTTACAGTTTTCGCGTTGGTGGCCACTTTCTGGGTCGGGTCCGCCGTTCAGGCAACAACAATCGATTTCGAATCTGAGACCGTCGGTACGTACTGGGGTACCCCTGTCGGCGACATCGTCGGCGATGTTGTTTTGACTGCAGGCAATGTCGACGTTTCGGTTGAGAACCTCTTTGCCTATGGCACTTACCACTACAATGAGGCCGAGATCATCGACAGTGCCTATTTCGGCAGCCACGCGGCGATGCTGCTGAACATTAGCCTGGAGTTCGATATGACTCAGATGGCCGATGCTCGCCAACTCACTTTGGATTTTCATGACAATGGTGGCATGGAGAACGTTTGGGTAAATGCGAATGGCCTGACTCCCGTTTCCGTGTCCAATTTGGGAATGGCGGGCACCGATATCGCTCCCGGAGTGACTCTGTCTGTCACCCAGACCAGTGTTGGCACAGGTGTCTACGCCGGTAGTCTGGTTCTGACGGCGACAGATCCTGCGGTCTCTCTGGAGACTTTCCGCATTGGTGGCCAGGAACTGCAGGTTGACAACATCGTCATTACTCCTGAGCCTGGTGCTTTGGCCCTCTTGGCGTTGGGTGCGATGGCCGCTGTTCGCCGCAAGACGAACTAGTCGGCTGGGCCGCAACTTCATAAAAAACCCTTTGCAGCAATTGCTAGAGGCGATACCAACCAGGTATCGCCTCTTTTTGCGATCAACAGAGCCGGCTACTGCGTTCCGTCGTAGTGGATGCTCAGGTGCGGTTACCGGTTGGATATCCGGACCTTCACAGCCCAGAAAAACTTTTTCTGCTTGGCGGTTGATCAAACGGCGTGTAGATTGTTAAATGGGTTCGTACTGGTGAGCCGTTGAGGCCACCAATTGAATGTAAGGGTATAGAGTATGTTTGAGCGGCAGGTCATGGTGAATTCAAGTGGACAACGGTCTTGGCAGACTCGTTGTGCTGCTTTTGCCTGCCCCGCGGTTGCTCCCCTCGCCCTTACCCTGCCTGTAGTCCTTGTACGCATTATTAACGTACTCCTGGGCGTACTCCTCCTTAGCCACGAAAGAGGGCGGGAACGGTAAGGCAGGCCGACAGAGGCCACAAGAAAGACCTTGAAAACCGACTCCCGCTCAAGCGGGGGTCGGTTTTTTTTATTGGTCAGCCCACTAGTGCAGTTGGCTGGCTTCCGAATAGGAGAAAGCCGGAGACTATGGACAAGCGAACTGGATCTCAAGTTATCATCGATGCCCTGCAGGAAGCTGGCGTTGATCTGGCCTTCGGTTATCCCGGGGGGGCCATAATGCCCCTCTATGACACCCTGCTGGATTCCTCAATTCGCCACATCCTTACGCGCCATGAACAAGCAGCAGTCCATGCCGCCGACGGCTACTCCCGGGCTTCTGACAAGCTCGGTGTCTGCATTGCCACATCAGGGCCCGGAGCCACCAACTTGGTGACCGGCATCTGCACCGCGAGCATGGACTCTTCCAGAGTCCTTTGCATCACCGGCCAAGTCAATAGCAAGCTCATCGGTACGGATGGGTTTCAGGAGGCCGACATAATCGGTATTACGGCAGTGGCCACCAAACAGAGCTACCTGCTGCGGACCACCGATGAACTTCCGCGAGTGCTGGCAGAGGCTATCTTCATCGCCAGTTCCGGTCGACCCGGGCCGGTCATAGTCGATGTCCCCAAGGATGTTCTCTTGGGCACTACTGATCGTAGATGCTCGCCGCTCACCGAACTCGCCGGATACGAGCACGCTCCTAAACACCACTCCGGCGATCTTGCCCGAGCACACGGCTTGCTTAGCCAAGCCCAAAGACCTGTCTGTGTTGTGGGCGGCGGATGCCGTCTGGCCGGGGCGACTGATCTCTTTAGACGCTGGGTTGAGAAAACAAATATCCCGGTGACCAACACTCTTATGGGCATGGGCGCATGTGACACCTCGTATCCTCACCAACTGGGAATGTTGGGGATGCACGGAATGCGCCGAGCCAATAGAGCTGTCACTGAGTGTGATGTGCTTGTTGCCTTGGGCATGCGTTTTGATGATCGTGTCACCGGCATGGTCAGCAAGTTTGCGCCACATGCAAAGGTCATTCACGTCGACATCGACGAAGCGGAGATCGGCAAGATAGTCTCGGTCGACGTGCCCATTCACGGCAACCTGCGAGAGGTCATGCAGGCTTGGCTTGCTCTTCTTGATACCGATGACACTCCCTGTCGTCAGGACTGGTTGGACTACCTGCATGGCGTCGGAGATGGTCTGAGGCCGGATCGTGATGACGCCAGCGGCATTGTTCCCACAATGCTGATCGGTGAAGTGCTAAAGCTAGCAGAACCAGGCACTATAGTCGTCACGGATGTCGGCCAGCAGCAGATGTGGACGGCCCAGAGGGTAAAGCCGGCCAGACCGGAAAACTTCATTACGTCTGGGGGGGCCGGTACTATGGGGTTTGGCCTACCGTCTGCCATTGGAGCTCAATGTGCGCGACCTGATGAACGCGTGCTCGTTATTGCCGGTGATGGCGGCTTCCAGATGACCATGGCTGAACTCGCCACTGTGCGGCGTGAAAACCTTCCTCTGAAGATTCTTATAGTGGACAACAAGTACCTCGGAATGGTACGGCAGTGGCAGGAGTTGTTCTGCGATCGCCGCTACAGCGCTGTAGATCTCTCCGATAACCCCGATTTCGCCGCTTTGGCGCGTGTGTACAAGATCGACGCCTTTACGCTTGAGAACGTTGATGCCATGGCTGACACCTTGCAGGCTTGGTGGCAGTGTGATGGGCCTGCATTGCTGCATTGTATCAGTGAGCCGGAAGATAATGTTTACCCAATGGTTCCAGCCGGAGCCGGATTGTCAGATATGTTGGAGTAACGCAAATGAAGATTCTCACCTTCGCAATGGTTCTTAGACGAATGACTGCCCTCACCAAAGTGCTCCTCCATTGCGAGCGCTTGCGCGGCAAAGTTACCTTTGTCTCTGCTGCTGACGGACGCGCCAACATAGTTGTGTGGGCACCCAACCATGCAGCTCATCGGTTTGCTCCGCAACTTCGCAGAATCATGGATGTCCTTGAACTCACGGAATTGCATGCAGTCGGCGTGACCGAATCGGAAAATTCTCAAGAGAACTGTCCTATGCGTCACACCGCATAGTTCTGTCAACGATACGCTTGTACGAAGGGATATTCGCTGTGAAAGTACTTCACGACCAGGATGGATGTATGGATGCCCTGATGGGCAAAAGAATCGCAATCATTGGGTTTGGCTCGCAAGGTCATGCCCATGCCCTAAACCTCAAAGACAGTGGATTCGACGTCGTTGTCGGGTTGCGGCCTGATAGTCCGTCCAGAGATGCTGCTGAACAGTCAGGTTTGACTGTGTTGTCGACTGCGGAAGCTGCTCGAACGAGCGACGTTGTTATGCTTCTTATTCCAGACGAACTCCAGCCTGGCGTGTTCGAGAACGACATAGCTCCGAACCTTCAGCAGGACACTTATCTTGTTTTTGCCCATGGGTTCTGTATCCATTTTCGCAAGATCGTTCCTGACGCGGGCATTAACGTATTCATGGTGGCTCCCAAGGGGCCTGGCCATCTGGTTCGTCGAGAGTACGAACGCGGAGCGGGTGTGCCATGCCTGATTGCCGTTCATCAGAATCCATCGGGAAATACCCGTGAAGTGGCCCTTGCGTATGCGTGCGGAATCGGTGGCGGGCGCGCCGGAATACTGGAAACCTCATTTAAGGAAGAAACCGAAACGGATCTTTTTGGAGAACAGGCAGTTCTCTGCGGTGGGTTGAGTGAACTCATCAGAGCAGGCTTCGATACGCTCACTAAAGCCGGCTACGCGCCGGAGATGGCCTACTTCGAATGTCTGCATGAGGTAAAACTTATTGTCGATCTGATCTATGAACATGGCATAAGCGGCATGCGCCGGTCCATTAGCAATACTGCCGAGTATGGTGACCTCACTCGCGGCGAGCGCGTAATAGGATCGGATGTACGTAAATCCATGCAGAAGGTTCTTGAGGAAATCCAGTCAGGAGCCTTCGCTGATGAGTGGATGAAGGAGTGCGCTGCCGGTAAGAAGAGGATGCAGGCAATGGCGGATGCTCAGTTGAACCATCCGATCGAACAAATCGGCAAAACGTTGCGATCCATGATGCCCTGGCTGAATGCCGACGAGCAGACTGACGGGAAACCGCAGCGTCGACCGGTTATTCAGGGCATAGCTTGATAGTTGTAGAGTAATACCAAAATAGCTCGAAAACAGAGTGGAGTTTGGGGTGTATTATGAATGATCGTGTGAGGATATTCGACACAACACTACGCGACGGCGAGCAGTCTCCCGGCGCCTCTATGGATACGGCCACCAAGCTGGAGGTGGCTCGCCAGCTTGCGCGGATGCGTGTCGATGTGATTGAAGCAGGGTTTCCCGCCGCGTCGCCCGGAGATTTTGAGGCAGTCTCATGTGTGGCCGCAGAGGTTGGCACTCAAGACGGCCCCGTCATAGCTGGACTTGCCCGCGCCGTGGAAGAGGACATTCAGCGATGCTATAACGCTGTTGCGCCTGCGGTAAAACCACGAATACACACCTTCATAGCCACCTCGGATATTCATCTGGAGTATAAGTTGAAGAAAAGCCGCTCCGAGGTTCTAGAGCGCGCTCGAGCCATGGTGCAATTCGCTCGTAACCTTTGTCAAGACGTGGAGTTCAGCGCTGAGGATGCCAGCAGGACTGATCTGGGCTATCTTCGCGAAGTGGTCGCTGCCGTGATTGAGGCTGGTGCTACAACCGTCAATCTGCCGGACACCGTCGGCTATGCTCAGCCGGACGAGATGGCGGAGATCGTGCAAACGATCACAGAGGGTGTGCCCGGTATTGAGAACTGCGTCATCTCAGTTCACTGTCACGACGATCTTGGTCTGGCTGCCGCCTGCTCCCTCGCGGGAGTGCGTGCGGGTGCGAGGCAGGTGGAATGCACAATCAACGGTATCGGTGAGCGAGCCGGAAACTGTTCCCTTGAAGAAATAGTCATGGCCTTGCATACCAGGAAAGCCTACTACGGACTGCATTGCGGGATAGATACGACGCACTTGACACGAGCCAGCCACTTGGTGGCAACTCGTACGGGAATAAGCGTGCCGCCCAACAAAGCTGTCGTAGGTGCCAACGCCTTCGCTCACGAAGCTGGCATACATCAGCATGGGGTCATCAAGCATCGCGGCACGTATGAGATCATGAGCCCGGAAACTGTGGGCTTGAGCCAGAGCAGGCTCGTATTGGGTAAACACTCAGGAAGACACGCGCTGCGCAAACGTCTGAATGAGTTGGGCTACGATACTCTGAGCGATGTGGATTTGGAACGCGTTTTCTCGCGATTCAAGAAGCTCGCAGACAAGAAGAGAGAGGTTACTGAGGCCGATCTGGAGGCGATTGTCTCCGATGAATTCCAGCAGCCCGATGAAGTCTATGTCCTGCAGGGAATCCATGTTGCCTGCGGGGCACCGGCTCTGCCGACTGCCAGCGTGGCCGTCACTCTGCCCGACGGAACCAGCAGGACCCAGGCATGTACCGGTACCGGCCCTGTGGATGCCATTTTCTCCGCAGTGGATGCCGCCATTGGAATGACTCCGGAATTGCTCGAGTACGTCGTGCATGCCGTCAGCGGTGGCATCGATGCATTGGGGGAAGTCACCGTCAGGATTCGTGGTAATGGAAGACTCGAGCGAGTCCACAGTGGACACGGAGCCGATACGGACATACTTGTGGCTAGTGCCAAAGCCTATATCGCGGCTATCAACAAGATGTGCCGTATTGAGAAACCGGCTGGCGAGAGTGTTTCGTCACAACCGCAGCCGGCCGGTAAACAGTGAACCTGCTTCCAGGATGAATGGCCTGACGTGGACAATCAGCGGAGTGTGCTGGTCATGGGAATGACATTGACAGAGAAGATTCTTGCTCGCAAATCGCGCAAGAAGTGCGTGATACCGGGGGACACCGTCTTGGCGGATGTTGATGTGCTGATGACCCACGACGTCTGCGGCCCTGGAACCATTGGGATAATGAAGAAGGAGTTTGGAGACGATGCCCGGGTCTGGCGATCCGACGGCGTTGTGGTAATTCCCGACCACTACATCTTCACCGCCGATGCCAAGTCCAATAGAAATGTCGACAGTCTGCGCAGCTTCGCTCGTGAGCAGGATCTTCGCTACTTCTATGACGTTGGTAACGGAAATGGAGATCAGTGGCGCTACAACACCGCTGCTGGTCCTCTCAAGGCGCAATTCGGATGTAGCTATGCAGGCGTGTGTCACGTTGTTCTTGCAGAGAAAGGGCATACTAGGCCTGGAGAAATCCTAATCGGAACTGACTCTCACACCTGTACAGCAGGAGCCTTTGGGCAATTCGCTACGGGTGTGGGCAATACCGATGCCGCCTTCGTCATGGGAACCGGTAAGATTCTTCTGCGCGTTCCGCGAACCCTTCTTTTCCACCTTGAAGGTGCTCTTCCACCGGGCGTGATGGCCAAGGATCTGATTCTGCATATCATCGGAGAAATCGGGTTCGACGGAGCGACCTATCAGGCCATGGAATTCTGCGGACCGGGACTGAGCTGCCTGTCCATGGAAGAGCGGATGACTATTGCCAATATGGGCGTCGAGGCTGGAGGGAAAAACGCAATCTTCGCCGTTGATGATGTTACCTGCGAGTATGTTGATCGGCAGATGCGTGAGCACGGAGTCGATGTGAACTACGACGTTCTTGAATCCGACAGCGATGCAGGCTATGCACACAAATTCCATATCTCCCTGGATACAATTGAGCCGACCGTTGCCTTGCATCCGAACCCGGGCAACAGATCTCTGGCTCGCGAATGCGGAGATATTGCAATCGACCGCGCCTACATCGGTTCGTGCACAGGTGGAAAACTCGAGGATTTCCTGGCCTTTGCTCATACTCTCGGCGATCGGCAGGCTTCAGTCGAAACCTTTGGGGTGCCGGCCACAGTGGACGTAGTTCGCAAACTGAAAGAGACTCCATTAGGCAATACCACAGTATGGGACAGGCTTTGCGATGCCGGCGTAATAATGACCGAGAATGCCGGATGCGCCGCCTGTCTTGGTGGGCCGACAGACACCTTTGGAAGGGTCAACCGAGAACTTACCTGCATCAGTACAACCAATAGGAATTTCCCTGGACGAATGGGGCATGCGGATGCCAGGATACACCTGGCCAGCCCGAGAACGGTGGCCGCATCAGCCATTGCCGGACATATTGCAGACCCGCGAGACTACATGTGATTCCACCTGAGCGAGAACACGAGGTGTGACATGAGCGAGATAATCCTCGGCAAAGTATACGTGGTCAAGGATGATATTGATACTGACCAGATAATTCCAGCAGAGCATCTGTCTCTGGTTCCGACCATTGCAAGCGAGTATCGGGAGCTGGGCTCGCATGCGCTGTGCGGATTGCCGGTTAGTGAATATCCCCAGCGCTTCGTTGAGGCAACCCAACATGACTCGGAGTACGTCATTATCATAGCCGGCCGAAACTTTGGATGCGGATCATCACGGGAGCATGCCCCCATTGCCCTGGGAGCTGCCGGTGCCCGGGCTATTGTGGCTGAATCCTACGCTCGTATCTTCTTTCGCAATTGTGTTGCTACGGGTGCCGTGTATCCCATGGAGGGGGAATACAGACTGTGCGATCATTTCGAGACGGGCGATGTGGTACAACTCAATATCGCAAGCGGCGAACTCCGAGCAGTTGGCTCTTCGGCAGCTTATCCGTTGCGGCCACTGGGGGACGTGCAGGAGATTGTGGACTCTGGGGGATTGTTCAATTACGCAAGGAGTAGGGGACTCATAAGCAAAGAGAGGCTCTGCCATGATCGAGCTATATGACACAACGCTGAGAGACGGTACACAGGGGGAAGGGGTGAATCTCACTGCTGCGGACAAGTTGCGAATTACTGCAATGCTTGATGAGTTTGGCATAAACATTATAGAAGGAGGCTGGCCGGGATCCAATCCCAAAGATGCGGACTACTTTCGCCAAGTGCGACAGATGTCTCTCAAGCAGGCCCGGATCAGTGCATTCGGTAGTACGTGCAGGCCCAAGCTTCAGCCTGCCGAGGATGAGAATATCCAAGCTCTGATGGAGAGCGAGGCCCAGATCGCGACTATATTCGGAAAAGCCTGGACGAGACATGTCACTGAGGTATTGCGTACGGATCTTGACAACAACCTGCGGCTTGTTGAACAGAGCGTCGCTTACTTGCGCGCCGCCGGTCGGCGAGTGATCTTCGACGCGGAGCATTTCTTTGATGGATATCACGCAGATCGTCAATACGCACTGCGGGTGTTGAAGGCTGCAGTTGCGGGCGGGGCGGAGACGGTTGTTCTTTGTGATACAAACGGTGGGACAATGCCTTGGGTCATTGAAAGTATTGTCTCCGACGTTTGTGGGCAAGTGGAATGCCGCATTGGGATTCATACCCATAATGATGGAGGTTGCGCTGTGGCCAATTCGCTTGCCGCCGTTCGCGGTGGGGCGACTCATATTCAGGGAACAATGAATGGGGTCGGCGAGCGCTGCGGCAACGCCAACCTTTGTACGATAATCCCCAACCTGAAGCTGAAGTGCGGACTGCCTGTACTGTCGGAGAAGAAGCTTGCCGCCATCACCGGTCTCTCTCGTGCCGTGAGTGAGGTGTGCAACCTTGCGCCAGAGCGAAGGGCGCCGTACGTGGGACGCAGTGCCTTTGCTCACAAGGGCGGAGTTCACGTGGCGGCTTTGCAGCGGGATCCTGGCTCCTACGAGCATGTGGAACCTGGCAGCGTGGGTAACGGAACGCGTATCCTTGTGTCGGATCTGTCGGGTCGTGGAAATCTCAAGTTCAAGGCCGGTCAATTTGGGCTCGACTGGGCCAGTCCGGAGGCCAATCAGGAGCTTCTTGTTCGCGTGAAGGAACTGGAGAATAGGGGTTTCTCCTTCGAGGCCGCGGAGGGTTCTCTCGAACTCATGATGCGCCGCAAACATGAAGAGTATCGACCCTACTTCGAGTTGATCGACTTCATGGTGGTGGTAGAGCATCGAGCGGGGCGTGGCCATCTTGCCGAGGCGAACGTCAAGGTTCGCGTGCAGGATAGGATTTACCACACCGTTGCGGAAGGCGTTGGGCCGGTCGGGGCTCTGGACATCGCCTTGCGAAAGTCCTTAGTGAGTGTGTACCCGCGAATAGGGGATTTCCGTTTAGTGGACTACAAGGTGCGAATCCTGGACAACGAGGCTGCTACTAATGCCATGACCAGGGTGCTGGTTACTTCAAGTGATGGCGAGGCGTCGTGGAGTACGGTTGGGGCATCGCAAAACATTATCGAAGCAAGCTGGCAGGCGTTGAGCGACAGCTTTGAGTATGCGTTGATACGAATCTATGGAGAAAACGCGGTTGCTGAAGCCGTTGCAGAGTCCGCGTAGGATAAGGGAATAGCATGATTAGGAAGGCGAACATAGCCGTTCTCTCCGGCGACGGAGTGGGGCCGGAAGTGATGAGAGAGGCCTGCAGGGTGCTCAGTGTGGCTGCGGAGTCGAGGGGGCGTAGTTTGGAATACCACGAGGGGCTCATCGGCGGCGTTGCCATCGATCGGAAGCAAACGGCGTTGCCGCAGGAGACGATTGAACTTTGCCAGGCGAGCGACGGTGTGCTGCTGGGGGCGGTTGGTGGTCCGCAATGGGACGATCCTAGTGCAGCGGTGCGGCCGGAGCAGGGCTTGTTGGGGATACGGAAGGCGTTGGGGTTGTTTGCCAATCTCCGGCCTGTTCGTGTATTCCCGGTTTTGGTCGATGCGGGACCGCTCAAGGGAGAGTTGGTCGAGGGCGTTGATATGCTCGTTGTGCGGGAGCTTACTGGGGGTATTTACTTCGGTGCGGCGGGCACGGAGAAGGGTCCCGACGGGGAGCGGGCGTTTAGTACCATGGTGTATAACACCAAGGAGATTGAGCGAGTCGTTCGGGTTGCAGGGATTGCGGCGCGCGGTCGGCGAAAGCGGTTGGTATCTGTGGATAAGGCCAACGTTCTTGAGGTTTCCCGTCTTTGGCGGCGGACAGCAGATGCTGTTCTCAGAAGCGAATTCAAGGATATCGAATACGAGCACATTCTGGTCGATGCGGCGGCGATGTACCTGGTGCAGAAGCCGGCATACTTCGATGTCATTGTTACGGGTAACATGTTTGGGGATATCCTTACAGATGAATCGTCGGTTCTGGCCGGTTCCATGGGGATGTTGCCATCGGCGTCGTTGGGGGAATCCGGTCCGGGGCTGTATGAGCCCATTCATGGTTCGGGTCCCGATATTGCGGGAAAGGGGATTGCCAATCCAGTGGCCATGATCCTTTCGGCGGCAATGATGTGCCGAGAGTCGCTGGGCTGGGCGGATGTTGCGGACAGAATGGAGGCGGCGGTGGCTAGGGCGATTGCCGAAGGGGCACGGACGGTGGATATTGCCGGTGCGGGAGAGAGCGGGTTGAGCACGGAGGAGATGGGTGAACGAATAGCTAGCTGTTTGTGACAAGCCAAGACTGGTTGAGTGGTGGCGATAGGGAATAGAGGTACGAATTGCGGTAAACCGGTATATGGGGTCGGAGGCATAGCAGGCGTGGGCATGGGTAGGGAAAAGGTCTAGAGGGCGGCACTGGCAACGGTGTGATATTGGTGTTTTTCTGATGGTTGGCGGCAGGGGGGATGGGGTGGAGTTTTGGTGTTTTTGCGTAGGGGGAATGGGGTTTTGCCGCAAGATAAACCGCGTTTTTGAGTGTGCTAGCCCTGCTTTTACGGCGCACTGAGTGGGCGCCAGGCTGCATTGGGGCAACATTGACGCGCATTTGGGGGTGGAATTGGGGTGAAAATCGCCGGTTTTTGGTGTTTCGCGCGTTGAAATGTTGGGGTTCATGGTCGGATTCCTTTCAGTTTTGAGTCATTTCGAGTCGTTTTTGCATCGACGCGGTCGTTTTTGAGCGCGTTTCTGTTCGGCCGTCGGGTCGCGCGAGGCGCTGGAGGAGGTTTCCTTCAGGGGTCGCGCGGTGGCCTCGGGCGTTGTCGGTGCGCTGGGGCAGTGCAGGTGACTCAGGCCATGGGCTGCCGGGGTGGAGCGCTGCGCGGTGATGGACGCGGGGCCTGCGGGGCCGCGAACCAGTGCCGGGGCAGTCACGGTGGCTCCGGGGCCAGCTTGCCCGGGTGTGCTTGGAGACCGGGGCGAGCGGCCGGTGTGCATTATGTCAGTGTGCATCTCAGAGTCGTGGCTCTGGCAGAGGGCGGGCTGCGGAGACCAGCGGTGGTGTCAGGGGCCCGGTGAGGTCGGTGATGGCAAGCTGCAGGGCTGTGTGGCGGGGGTGCCTCAGTGGTCTTTGGGGCTCCGGATCGCGTTCGGGTGCTGTGGGGCTCTGGTGATCGTCGAGGGAGGGTTGGGGCTGTTCTCGGCGATGGCGCATCTCTCCACCCTATATAAGGGCGCCGGTGTTCCGCTTTTTTTTTATAATGGGGTCGGTTGAGGGGTGAAAATCGGGGTTGGCGCTAGCGCCAGGTGCGAAAAAAAAGTTTGAAAAAACGTCCCGAAAGTGATGTTAGGGTAGGTGGAATTGGGGGGTCTGAGGTCGCGTTGGGCGGTGTAGAGGGTGGTAGCGGTGCGAGGAGGCGGATTGGTGAGGGGGCGGGCGGTGGTGTGATGGAGAGGTCTTTGGGGTGGTAGTGAGCTCCTGAATAGGAGTGGGTGGTGGCGATGGAAACCGGTAATACCCGAATGATCAAGCCATGCGGCAATTGATGGGGATCGACGGGGGATTACAGTTGATTATGATTAAACCAAGGAGCAGGGGAGTCTTGGGTGATACCGGATAGGGACTTTTCGGCGATTCGTTAAGCTCGTAGAAAACGAGTTGGATATGCTGTCCCCGGAACTCTGGATCGTACTGCCTAACGCCTCCTTAATCTACTTCCACACTCCGCTACCTGCAGACAGATTGGAGTTGGTCTTTGACCGGTTTTGAACTTCCCACCCGGTGGGCGGGTTCGGCTGGTTTTAAACATCGGAGCCGGTGGGCAGGTTTAGCTGGTTTTGAATGCTGCCGGTATACCGGCTATGTTCCCGTGAAGACGAACGCCCGCAAAGGGGGCAAATACCCTGCGGTGCCATCGACTCGATGGTAATCGTGATCAAATCCGGCTCGATACTGATCTGCTGGCAGCGAAGCGTGTCGGGCTGCGGCAGATGTGGATTTACCATCTCGCAGACTCCGTTCCGCATTTTCATGGGCCATCCTTGGCCCCACGCCTCCCAGTTTACCGCTTACCCCGGCCTATTTCACACTTTCACCAGAAGTGCGGGAGAACCGTTTTGACTGCCCGCTGACACCGGATACAATATTTTAGAAGGACAGGCAGGTCAACCACGTCAAAATATCACGACTGCGAACAACAAATAAACCACCCATCACGGAGTACCGAATACAATTCCGTTTTATCCGAAATACCGTCCGTATTTTCAACGATCGTTAGGTATTCCAGCGCCCCATTCGCCAGAGAGCTTGGCGAGAAAAACTCTATTCTCTTAGACAGACCACTCGCAACATTACCAAATCGGAACATGCTTATTGATACAGGACTGCTGTTGTAAAGCCGTGAATTCGGGCAGGAAACGGAGTACGCGCCTATCTCTTTCAAGAGATGCATGTAAGTATCAAATCGGCCTTGGTCGATCCCGGCTCTGGAAAGCACATCCTCCATTGTAAGACCACTTCCTTCTTGAGCCCCGCACCTATACACATCACCTTCTCTCCCACACCGCTCCGTTCCCCCAGCAGGGAGTTCGTACAGAATATAGTCTCTCCCAAATCCTCTGAGAAATTTTTCCGATAAGATCATATCGCGTAACAAAACGAAGTTCGCATTCTGCGAATCGAATATATTCCGCAATTCCGCGTCCGTCGGCGGAATTGGAGGAATAATCCGGCTTCCGTGAACAAAATCGACAATCTCGTGTACACAAACCTCACAGGATTCAACGTCGTCACGATACTGACACATGCCGGCAGCCAAGAAAATGACAAGATCGAATTCGAATTTATCAGATGGCATTTCACTGATGCATTCTATAACCGCATCAAGTTCATCATTAATATCGTAGATACCTGCACATTTCCGCACAACGTAAGCATTCGGTGGTGCACACATCGCTTGGCGAGGGGTTTGGAGTTGAGCCTTATCGGGGGCGGTTGGGCTTGGGCACAGAGGTATTGAGGGAGCGTTATGGCGTTGTGAGTCCAAGCATAGGGTCTACCCCCGGAATCTGCCGGAGAAGCAGGCGTTCGGCCGCCACACTTGGATAGAGCTTGCTCTAGGGTTTTCCTATTGCGAGTTGTTCGGTTTCTATGATGCCGGGGAGGAGAGTGGCCGGGTCGTCGCCTTGGGCCAGGCGTTCGATGGCGTAGCGCAGGTAGGCGAACGGGGCCAGTGCGTTGAGTTTGCAGGTGGCAACGACGGAATAGATTATCGCCGCCCGATGGCCACCGGCCACGCTGCCGGCGAACATCCAGTTATTTCGCCCGATCACCACGTGACGCATAGCCCGCTCCGATGCGTTATTGTCCAAAGGTAGCGAGGGATCAGTGAGGAACGCGGTTAATGGTTTCCACTGATTGAGCATGTACGACACAGCTTTGCCTACCGAACTCTTCGGCAAGACATCCAACGACCAAGCTTCCGCACAGGTACGGATTTTATCGATCAGCGGCCGCGACTCTGCTCGTCGAAGGGCTAGGTGCTCATCGGCGCCGAAGTGTTCAACGGTAATAGCCGTACCGGAAGCGCCTTGGTCTACACCAGGAGCAACCGATTTTTCAATAGCTTCTGCCGCTTTTTGTTCGACTTTGAAAAGTTCCTGGATCAGCTTGAGCATCTGCCCGCAGCGTCTGTGATCATCCACACGAGCATCATAATACTTACGCCGAGCATGCGCCCAACAACCCGCGCGAACCAGATCCTCAGACTGTACTACTTGGTCATAGCCGCTATAGCCGTCAGTCAGTAGTGTACCGGAGAAACCTCGCAAAAAACCGCTCGGACCAGCGGCAGCACGGGAGGTGGTAAAGTCGTAAAGTACCAGACGCTGCGATTCGCAAAGATATGTCCAAAGGTAGCCGCTGGCCGTCTGTTTCCTGTCCGATTTCAACAGGTATGGCACCTTCGTATCGTCAGACTGGATCAGCGAGCCGGCAAGTAACTGTTTTTTCAAGCCTTCATAGATGGGCATAAGCAAGTCGGCCATGCGACCTACCCAGTCACACATGGTGGCCATGCTCACATCAACACTGTGGCGACGAAGCATACCTTGAAGCCGGTTCAGCGGAATGTGGTCGGCGTATTTACTGGTCAGCACGTGAGCCAGCAATCCCGGGCCTGCAATACCTTTGTCTATGGGACGCGGTGGCATGGGGGCTATGTACACCCCTTCTTCACATTGACGACAGGCATACTTGGGGCGAATGTGTCTGCGTACAAACAAACTGCCCGGGTTGTATTCCAACTCCTTGGTCACCTCTTCCCCGATGTTGTGCATCTCATTCCCGCAGCAGGGACAGTCGGTGCTCTCCGGAGGATAGACGACATCTTCAGTGGGCAGATCTTCCGGCAGTGATTTACGGCCATGACCTTTCCGCCGGCTGTAGGTGATCTCTTCCTGCTCCGCCTCACTCTGCAACTGTTCTACCTGGGCGGTTAACTCGTTAAACAGCGACAATTGTGCCGGGTTGATCTTCTCCCCTTTACGACCGAAGAGTTTATGCTTGAGGAAGGCCAGTTGCTCCTGCAACTCCTTGATACGACTGTCACGATCAGTCAGTTGTTTTTCCTGGTCAACCACCTTCTCATGGGTCTTGATCACCAGGTGCTTGAGGGCGTCGATGTCGTTGGGAAGTTCACTAATAGTCACGAGCGGGTATCCTTATGGGAATGCAGGATATCCGATTCGCGTGCATGCTGCAAGATGCAAGTACGATTTTATTGTGAAATACCTATGCCGTCTTGCGGGGAATGAAACGCGGACGACGCTTCGCATTGCTCAGGTCGATTCCCTCGAGAATCAAGGCCAGTTCCGCGGCCTCGACTTCCACACGATGGCCACAACGAAACTCATCCAGCGTGCTGAGATGGAATCGTCCCTTCTCCAGCCGCTTATACCATAGACACAAGCCCGAGCGATCCCAGAAGAGTAACTTGACCCTATCCCGCCGACGATTGAAGAAGACGAACAGATGCCCGGAGAGTGGATCCTCGCCCAGCAACTCCTGTGTGGCCGCCGCCAGGCCGTCAAAGCCCTTTCGCATATCCGTGACCTCCAGGCAAATGAACACTCGTACTGCTGGAGGAAGCATCAACATGGATCGACCACTCGAATTAGACGTGCCAGTGTCTGCTCGTCAAAATCCCGGCCGATCCGGATCGATCGCTCGCGGCCCAATACGATCTCGTAAGATGAATCATGCAGCTTGGCAGAAATCGGAACCTCGATGAACGGTAAGGCTTTAACGCTTGACGATGAGCGCTCTGGTCCATTGTCCGTACCGGCATCATCGGCCAATCGCCGGATCCAGTAGGTCAGAGTATTGTAATTGACACCGCGACGACGACAGAACTCCGCCCGACTCAAACTGTAATGGTTCAGCGTGAAATGGACAAACGCTTGTCGCACTTAATGTACAAACTTACGTAATTTCCACAAGCATGTTTTCTCCTGCTCGGCCTCGGGTCGGGAACTGCCGGGGTTGTCCCCTCCGCTCCGTCGCCTCGGGATCGCCCAGCTGTTGGTGAGGCGACGCCGAGGCGACGGAACTCCGGGGACTCGAAGCCTCCTCTGTAATCGATTGGTATCGCAACTCCTGGCGACGCTGCCGTCTCTGTTCACGAGCGGTAATGAGCTTGCGATCCCGTTCCACAAAAATATCCTCATCACGGCCGTAGACCTTGTCGGACGGAGTTACAAAGCCAATAGCGCTGTGCAACCTCACCTCGTTGTAATGCCGGACGTAACCATCGACCAGCCGTTGGGCATCTTCAAGTGTCAGCGGGATGCCGGGGCGAATACACTCGTGCTTGATCGAACGATGAAATCGCTCCAGTTTGCCGTTGCTCTGCGGATAATACGGCGATGTCCTCACGTGGGTCATACCGCTGATCCGAATAAACTCCTTGAAATCCTTGGAGATAAATTGCGGGCCGTTATCCGAGATGATCCGAGGCAACGCATCTGGGAATTTTTCTTTTGCTCGCTGAAGAATAATCTCAACATCTGCTTCCCGCATCGATTCGCGAATCTCCCAATGAACTATGCACCGGCTGCAGCCGTCCAAAACACTGCACAAATAGTAAAAAGTGCCGGCGATGTTGATATACGATATATCCGTATGCCAATGCTCATGCACCTGTAATGGCTGCACAAAACCTGTACCTTTGCGCGATGGCTTATTGTTCCAGCGTCGCAAGACACCCGCGGCCCGAAGAACGCGGTATACGCTCGTCGGGCTTGCGGCCACCACGTCTCGATCGAGCATCATGAACGTTAACCGGCGATAACCCTCCAGGGGATACTGCGCATGAAAATCCAGGATCGCCTGCTTCTCCCAATCCTCAAGCCAGTGATCGCGCGGTACACACGCGTTGTGTTCGTTAATTTTGCCGAACCGTTTTCGCCAATCGTAGTACTTGCTCCTGGTTACGCCTATACAACGAACCAGGCGACTTGCGGCAAGCTCCGTCTTCGATGACCAGCTTTCGACGAAGTCCACCAGGGAATCACGTGTGTCGTGAGGTACCCATCGTCCCTTTAAATCTCCCCAAGACTTTTTTTTAGTGCTATATGTTCGCCCATTAACTCTCCAAGCACTTCGTTTTTCTGTTGCAGCTTGGCTTCGAGTTTTTCTATCTTCGCCGCGTCGGCCGACTTCTGCTGCGACGATTTCCTGGCTGGCCGGTCAAAGACACTCGCGCCTTCCTCGAATAGCTTCTTCTGCCAAAGGTGGAAAAGGGTCGGTTGAATGCCGTGCTTGTCGCAGATTTCCGACACCGGTATGTGCTCGATTAAATGCTCACGCAGGATCGACATCTTCTCGCTACCGCTGAAATTCCGCCGCTTTCTCCGCATAATTCACGCCTCCATCACGGGGTATACTAAAAATATCCCAAACGGAGCGTTTGTCCAATTCCGACTGAAGCATCACAAAACCACTGGACTGCAACTCCCGAACCTTGCCCGACCACCGACGACGACGTTCTGACATGACGCTCCTCCTAAATCAGCATCATGACAAAAAACACATAACACCGTCCAGATGCATTTCACCGAATGGATACCGCACAACGCTCTCACGGGACAATTCGCCCTCCGAAAGTTCCCGGTCCTGTACTGACGACCTCGCCCTGGAATGCCGCGATTCTGGCGGCACGGAACTAGAATGTTTCTGTTCCTCCCACAGTTCGTTTGTGAAAGATCCAGAAGATGGTTGGCAACTACACGCAAGTAACCACACAATATTGGCAGCGATAAATATTCTCATGGCCTCCTCCTTAAATCGATACGTTCATAGCAAAAACGACGTAAACTAGCCACCCCAATAAAATCGCCGTGAAACAGTCCGTAAGCATTCGGTGGTGCACACATCGCTTGGGGAGGGGTTTGCGGTTGAGCCTTATCGGGGACGGTTGGGCTTGGGCACAGAGGTATTGAGGGAGCGTTATGGCGTTGTGAGTCCAAGCATAGCGCCAGACCCCCGGAATCTGCCGGAGAAACAGGCGTTCGGCCGCCACACTTGGATAGAGCTTGCTCTAGGGTTTTCCTATTGCGAGTTGTTCGGATTCTATGATGCCGGGGAGGAGAGTGGCCGGGTCGTCGCCTTGGGCCAGGCGTTCGATGGCGTAGCGCAGGTAGGCGAACGGGGCCAGTGCGTTGAGTTTGCAGGTGGCAACGACGGAATAGATTATCGCCGCCCGATGGCCACCGGCCACGCTGCCGGCGAACATCCAGTTATTTCGCCCGATCACCACGTGACGCATAGCCCGCTCCGATGCGTTATTGTCCAAAGGTAGCGAGGGATCAGTGAGGAACGCGGTTAATGGTCTCCACTGATTGAGCATGTACGACACAGCTTTGCCTACCGAACTCTTCGGCAAGACATCCAACGACCAAGCTTCCGCACAGGTACGGATTTTATCGATCAGCGGCCGCGACTCTGCTCGTCGAAGGGCCAGGTGCTCATCGGCGCCGAAGTGTTCAACGGTAATAGCCGTACCGGAAGCGCCTTGGTCTACACCAGGAGCAGCCGACTTCTCTATAGCTTGTACCGCTTTTTGTTCGACTTTGAAAAGTTCCTGGATCAGCTTGAGCATCTGCCCGCAGCGTCTGTGATCATCCACACGAGCATCATAATACTTACGCCGAGCATGCGCCCAACAACCCGCGCGAACCAGATCCTCAGAATGTACTACTTGGTCATAGCCGCTATAGCCGTCAGTCAGTAGTGTACCGGAGAAACCTCGCAAAAAACCGCTCGGACCAGCGGCAGCACGGGAGGTGGTAAAGTCGTAAAGTACCAGACGCTGCGATTCGCAAAGATATGTCCAAAGGTAGCCGCTGGCCGTCTGTTTCCTGTCCGATTTCAACAGGTATGGCACCTTCGTATCGTCAGACTGGATCAGCGAGCCGGCAAGTAACTGTTTTTTCAAGCCTTCATAGATGGGCATAAGCAAGTCGGCCATGCGGCCTACCCAGTCACACATGGTGGCCATGCTCACATCAACACTGTGGCGACGAAGCATACCTTGAAGCCGGTTCAGCGGAATGTGATCGGCGTATTTACTGGTCAGCACGTGAGCCAGCAACCCCGGGCCTGCAATACCTTTGTCTATGGGACGCGGTGGCATGGGGGCTATGTACACCCCTTCTTCACATTGACGACAGGCATACTTGGGGCGAATGTGTCTGCGTACAAACAAACTGCCCGGGTTGTATTCCAACTCCTTGGTCACCTCTTCCCCGATGTTGTGCATCTCATTCCCGCAGCAGGGACAGTCGGTGCTCTCCGGAGGATAGACGACATCTTCAGTGGGCAGATCTTCCGGCAGTGATTTACGGCCATGACCTTTCCGCCGGCTGTAGGTGATCTCTTCCTGCTCCGCCTCACTCTGCAACTGTTCTACCTGGGCGGTTAACTCGTTAAACAGCGATAACTGTGCCGGGTTGATCTTCTCCCCTTTACGACCGAAGAGTTTATGCTTGAGGAAGGCTAGCTGCTCCTGCAACTCCTTGATACGACTGTCACGATCAGTCAGTTGTTTTTCCTGGTCAACCACCTTCTCATGGGTCTTGATCACCAGGTGCTTGAGGGCGTCGATGTCGTTGGGAAGTTCACTAATAGTCACGAGCGGGTATCCTTATGGGAATGCAGGATATCCGATTCGCGTGCATGCTGCAAGATGCAAGTACGATTTTATTGTGAAATACCTATGCCGTCTTGCGGGGAATGAAACGCGGACGACGCTTCGCATTGCTCAGGTCGATTCCCTCGAGAATCAAGGCCAGTTCCGCGGCCTCGACTTCCACACGATGGCCACAACGAAACTCATCCAGCGTGCTGAGATGGAATCGTCCCTTCTCCAGCCGCTTGTACCATAGACACAAGCCCGAGCGATCCCAGAAGAGTAACTTGACCCTATCCCGCCGACGATTGAAGAAGACGAACAGATGCCCGGAGAGTGGATCCTCGCCCAGCAACTCCTGTGTGGCCGCCGCCAGGCCGTCAAAGCCCTTTCGCATATCCGTGACCTCCAGGCAAATGAACACTCGTACTGCTGGAGGAAGCATCAACATGGCTCGACCACTCGAATTAGACGTGCCAGTGTCTGCTCGTCAAAATCCCGGCCGATCCGGATCGATCGCTCGCGGCCCAATACGATCTCGTAAGATGAATCATGCAGCTTGGCAGAAATCGGAACCTCGATGAACGGTAAGGCTTTAACGCTTGACGATGAGCGCTCTGGTCCATTGTCCGTACCGGCATCATCGGCCAATCGCCGGATCCAGTAGGTCAATGTATTGTAATTGACACCGCGACGGCGACAGAATTCCGCCCGACTCAAACCACTGGACTGCAACTCCCGAACCTTGCCTGACCACCGACGACGACGTTCTGACATGACGCTCCTCCTAAATCAGCATCATGACAAAAAACACATAACACCGTCCAGATGCATTTCACCGAATGGATACAACAGTCCCTTAATTGTCATTATATAAAGGGCTCCGTTATATTAATAAACTATGCTTGAAGGCGCACAATTAGTCGTCCCGTCCTTTTCCAATTTTCCCGAGAATTCAGGCGAATTTGTAATGGTTCAGCGTGAAATGGACAAACGCTTGTCGCACTTAATGTACAAACTTACGTAATTTCCACAAGCATGTTTTCTCCTGCTCGGCCTCGGGTCGGGAACTGCCGGGGTTGTCCCCTCCGCTCCGTCGCCTCGGGATCGCCCAGCTGTTGGTGAGGCGACGCCGAGGCGACGGAACTCCGGGGACTCGAAGCCTCCTCTGTAATCGATTGGTATCGCAACTCCTGGCGACGCTGCCGTCTCTGTTCACGAGCGGTAATGAGCTTGCGATCCCGTTCCACAAAAATATCCTCATCACGGCCGTAGACCTTGTCGGACGGAGTTACAAAGCCAATAGCGCTGTGCAACCTCACCTCGTTGTAATGCCGGACGTAACCATCGACCAGCCGTTGGGCATCTTCAAGTGTCAGCGGGATGCCGGGGCGAATACACTCGTGCTTGATCGAACGATGAAATCGCTCCAGTTTGCCGTTGCTCTGCGGATAATACGGCGATGTCCTCACGTGGGTCATACCGCTGATCCGAATAAACTCCTTGAAATCCTTGGAGATAAATTGCGGGCCCTTATCCGAGATGATCCGAGGCAACGCATCTGGGAATTTTTCTTTTGCTCGCTGAAGAATAATCTCAACATCTGCTTCCCGCATCGATTCGCGAATCTCCCAATGAACTATGTACCGGCTGCAGCCGTCCAAAACACTGCACAAATAGTAAAAAGTGCCGGCGATGTTGATATACGATATATCCGTATGCCAATGCTCATGCACCTGTAATGGCTGCACAAAACCTGTACCTTTGCGCGATGGCTTATTGTTCCAGCGTCGCAAGACACCCGCGGCCCGAAGAACGCGGTATACGCTCGTCGGGCTTGCGGCCACCACGTCTCGATCGAGCATCATGAACGTTAACCGGCGATAACCCTCCAGGGGATACTGCGCATGAAAATCCAGGATCGCCTGCTTCTCCCAATCCTCAAGCCAGTGATCGCGCGGTACACACGCGTTGTGTTCGTTAGTGCGTCTGAAAGTGTATTTGATCAGGGGAGTGAAAGTCTCCCTCAGGCATGCGCTCTCCGGCCTGTAACTGAAAGTAACTGGGTCGCTGTGAAGCGAGGTGGGGAGCAACTGGAGGTGAATCATCGGTCCGTAGGATAACGAACGCGTTTCGGCCGGGCATAGTGGCGAGCTGGCTAGCGAGCAGTGAAGCCTGGAATCAATGCATCGGGTCCTATTTTCGCAAGAATGGAAGATAGAAGGAACCGGCTATTGAAAACCCAGCACGCTGAGGGGTAGCGTGATAAAGCGATACTGGGACGTGTCAGGTGTTTGGCGGCGGAACGATGAGAAGGTCGAGTACATGAATCAGAGAGACCTGAACAGGGTCAGCCGGTGTTCATGCTGCAGTTCAGCCGAAGAGCCGCCTGTTCAGGAGTCAGAGTGCTCGTAGTAGTGATGAAACAGGGTAATGCCTGCGGAGCGAAGGGGCACAGGAAGGTAGATGTGTGAAGTCACAATCAGAGGAAACCGAACTTGTGTCAGTGTCCCAACGGACTAAACCAACAAGAGAAGTCCCTGCCCGAAGGGCATGGACGGAACCTGCTGTTTGGACGGAGCGCATGTTGACGGCCCTCGAACGAGGGGTCAAAGGAGGTGTATGGTTCAGCCTCATTGACAAGGTTTACAGCCTGAATAACCTGCGTTCGGCTTTCACCAAGGTGAGGAAGAATAAAGGGGCTGCAGGTTGTGACCACCAGACAATTGCGATGTATGCGAAGGATTTGGAGTCTAACCTGCTGAAACTGTCGGAACAACTGAGGACCGGTAGCTACCGGCCGCAGAAGAACCAACGTATCAGCATCCCAAAACCCGGCAGCAAAGAGGTGCGCCCATTGGGTATACCGACAGTTCGTGATCGCATAGTTCAAACGGCACTTCGCAACGTGATCGAACCGATCTTCGAGATAGACTTTGCCGAACACAGTTACGGCTTCAGACCCCAGCGTGGATGCAAAGACGCATTGCGCCGGATCAAAAGTCATTTGAAGCAAGGTTATGTGCACGTTGTTGATGTGGATCTGAAATCTTACTTTGACTCAATTCCTCATCAGGAATTGAAAGAATGTATTGAGCGTAAGATAGCCGACAGTCGGATACTGAAACTGATCGATTCATTCCTGACACAACGGGTTATGGATGGATTGGAAGAATGGGACCCGATTAAAGGCAGTCCGCAAGGAGCGGTCATTTCCCCTCTCTTAAGCAATATCTATCTTGATCCTCTGGATCATATTATGGTCCAGCATGGTATTGAGATGGTGAGATACGCGGATGATTTTGTGCTCATGTGTAGAAGTAAGGAGGAAGCCGTAAGGGCTATGGCTCTGGTACAGCAATGGACGGCCGAGGTTGGCCTGACGATGCATCCGAAGAAAACGCGAATTGTCAATGCTGTCCAGGAGGGATTCGAGTTCTTGGGATATCTCTTTACAGGTGGTCGACAATGGCCCAGTGATAAGCGTAAGAAGATATTCAGAGAGAAAATCCGCCGCAAAACACGTCGGCTGAATGGTTACAGTCTTGAGGTAATCATCAGTAACGTGAACAGGATTACGCGAGGCTGGTTTGAATATTTCAAACACGCCTCGTCAAAGATCGTGTTTCGTACGTTGGACGGATGGGTTCGACGGCGTTTACGGCGAATACTGCTTAAACGTCATAAGAAACACGACGCCAACGGTCTGGGCAAAGCACATTATCGCTGGCCTAACGTTTACTTTGCCAGATATGGGTTCTTTAGCATGGAAGATGCCTATATCCGAGCCTGTCAATCCGTGCAACGGTGAACTACCGACCGGAGAGCCGTATGCGGGAGAACCGCACGTACGGTTCGGAGGGAGGGGCGATCGGGAACTCAACCGATCGTTCCTACCCCTATAAATGTGTCGTCCGTCCACCCAAGGCGGAGCGGACTTTGAACCAATACCTGACGGTTCCCCCGTTCACATTCTTGTTGGGTGATTTACAAATACCCAATTCGCTACAGCTGGCGCACAACCGAAAGCTCATGACAGCTCCTGCGGCAAGAGCGATTGTGCACGGTGCGCTGCTCTGTCGATGATATAACTTATACGGCAATTGGTTTACGCCAATAACTAGCTGCGTCCCCGTTTCGCATACATACTTACTATCGCGGTCCGGTGGATTCGCCGAAGGCGTACTGGAAAACCGCGAAGTCGGCCAGGTCCACGTCAGAGTCGCCGTCGCTATCGAAGCAATCGCAGTCGTTGCCTAAACCCGCACCGGGGCCGGAGAGGCAATTCGACATGGCATTGAAGTCATCCAGATCCACATCGAGGTCATGGTCGCAATCACCGAACAACTGGCATTCGTCCGGCACGCCGTCGCCATCGTCATCCAGGCTGGCGCCCGCCTCAATATCGCACGCATCGGACACGCCGTTGCTGTTGCAGTCGTTTCTGAGGAATGGCGACTCGTCCGCCCCCATGTCCACGCGACACTGCTGAATGCGATCCTCGCCTTCGAAGTCGCTCGTCACACCGCTTGGAATCAAACCGTTTTTGCCGGCGTTGATGCAGGGTGATCCTTCCAGCAGGTGAAGGTCGTCGTCCTCGGTTCCGAAGATGCCGTCCGGCCCGGCCGCATCGACGAATAATGGATCGGCGTCAATATTGCCGGCTCCAGCATAGCCGCCCTGGACACAACTGAAAGTAACGTTCGAACTAGGCTTCAATTGTGGATTACCGTAAATAGCCGTGTTTCCCCATAAGACGCAGTTTTTAACGTGTAGACGAGAATAGGGAAGCGAACCAACGTATATTCCTCCAGAATATTCTCCGGACGAGTTCCCGCTGAGCGTACAGTTCACCAATGTCACTAACCAGTTATAGGAGTTGTAATTCCGCACATGCACCCCGCCGCCATCAGAAATGGCCGAGTTGCCGCTGAACGTACAGTTCTCCAACATCATGGAGCCGTAGTCGCAACATATCCCGCCGCCGTTTTGGGTTACCGAGTTGCCGCGGAACGTGCAGTTCGCAATCGTTAGCGGTGTTGTGACGGAATAGCTGTGGTAAATCCCGCCGCCTGTACGGGCCGAGTTACTTCTGAACTTGCATGCTGTCAGCGTTGGGTTGCTCCAGTTGTTGTACAGCCCACCGCCTCTGTCGCCCCAGTTCGCGACGAACTTGCATTGAGAAATCGTAGGGCTGCTGTTATCGATGTACATGCCGCCGCCGGTAGAGTGATAATCACCCGTACCGGACGCGTATCCCTCGGTAATCGTGAAGCCCTCAATCACGGAGGACACATCCCCGTTGCGGACGAAGACCACATGCCTGCAATTATCGCTTGGTTCGCCGATCTCGCCGATGTCGCCGCTGAGAATACTCTCGAAAGCGTCGATGTCGCGATCGCCCGGCTCGCCGCCGCCCGCCAGTCCGCGGTAACCGCCGCGCAGCGCCAGGCTTTGCTGTAGATAGAATGAATCGCCCCGGCTCGTCCCCGGCTTATACGTGCCGCCGGCAACGCGGATTTCGGTGATTCGGTTGTCACACTTGGCAAATGCCATCGCGTCCTGCAAGTCAACGAACGCATTCGCCCAGCTCAATCCGTCGTTCAAACCGCTCGTGGCGTCGTCGTCCACATAGATCACGCCGTCGACGATCGTGTCGCACTCATCCGGCGTCTCGTTGCCATTGCAGTCCTCGCTGTACGGCGCCCACGCCGGCGAACCGACCACCGTCCCGTCGCTGTTGCCCGCCGAGTCGTAAGCGACCGAGCCCGTGCCCTCGTCAAAACGCCAATAGGCAACCAGGCCCGGCTCGGTGCCGTCAAGCACACGATACATGTCGGCCTGAATGTCATCCGAGTAGCGACCCACGCTCCACACCCGCACTTCGTCCATCGCGCCCGTGAAGTAATGCGGACTGGCGTACTGGTCACGCCCAATCAACGTAGGGTAGTCGGCCGTGAACGGCTCCATATCGTAGTTACCCCAGAGCATCGCATACTCTTCACCATCGACATAGAGACGAATGGACCCTGCCCCGCTCATCCAGCGTGACGCCGCCACATGATGCCAGTCTCCGTCGTTAATCCTAACCGTGCTGGTGCAGGTGTAACTGGTCGCCCCGTTCTTGATTCGCAGGCGAATCCGGCCCTCATTATCGTCGCCCAGAACCACGAAGTTATATAGCGCCGACGTGTTATTGGCGTTACTCACCAGGATACCGCCCCCTGGATGATCCGTACGAATCCATGCCTCGATCGTAAAATCACCCTGCCCCAGATTGGCAAGCGCCGTCGATGCACCCGGGTCCACATAGTCACCCGCGCCGTCGAATACGAGCGCATGACCATCCAGCGGGCGCACTTCATCCTCATCGGCAATGCCGTTGGTATTACAGTCGGATCGGCTATCGCGTAATGATGTGCCATTGTTGACATCATTGAGACCGCCCAACGCGGTCGGAGGGGCAAAGGTCACGAGCAGTGTCATGACACTTATTAATTCATACAGGCCGTAACGCATCGTCTGTTCTCCTTTTGGAGTAGGGTTTTATCCTATATAGTCGCTTCGTTCCTGGTTACACTTGCTCGGTTTCGTCACTTACTATCGCGGTTCGGTGATGCGCCTGACGCGTAGATCGCGCCGCCGAAACAGTACACTCCGCTACCGCGCCCGGTCCGTCAGCACTCTTCAGCGTGATGTCTTTTCCGGTCAGATTCAGGCAACCAAAGTACATTCCCGGATGCACCGGAATCGCATCGTCGCCCACCGCGTTGTCGATAGCGGTCTGGATAGACTCCCCGCTGTAGACGTTGATGATGCTCGCGTTGGTGGCGAGGGTTACGCTCAGAACGACGATTGCAGTCGTGAAAAACCGATAAATTATGTCCCCTTGGTGCAGTGCAGGCGTTACAGCCGCGATGCCGTTGCAGTTACAGTTTGTAGGCAGTCCGGCTTGCTTTGCCTTAACAGCTAGTGGCTGAGCCTCCGCTTGTGGAAAACTACGATTGCGTATCCATCCGGCTGGAACAATAGAACGCAGAAATACAGTCGAATAACGCAACGCTGACTATTTCCTTTCAGGATACACACTTTCCTCAAACACTCTGTAGATGTACTTGTTTGAGAACTTGCCGATCTGCCATAGGCAGACGCGCAAAGGAGAGCATTCAAGAGCCCCCAATGTTGCTTTGATTGTCTAAGTGCTGTTCGATCGACGTGTTTTTCTGAAATGTCGCATCGACCTACAAGCCTGTCCACCACAAAAACTCCGTTGGATCCGGCTCTCGTCGCGACCGAATGCGACGCCCTGTAGCGAGTGTATCGGCGACCTGCACTGAACCGCCAGTAAAAAGTCTGGCGAAAGAGCGTTGAGGGCACGAGTGGTCAAGCATGTCTAGTCCTCTTTCGCTTCCCAGAACGCAGGCGTCGTCCGATAAAACCAATGGATAGTCGATTTCACAAGGTGCCACGGGCGGACGAACGCCGCTCTCGAGATCAAGGCGACTCTTGCGAGCTCTGAACTCCTTTGGTTCAAGCGAATAACCAGGTGTGTCCTCGTTTAACGCGAATGGCAAGGGGTTCAGATGGTGAAAATAGCTATCTCCGTTCCTGTTTCCGGTTTTGTTTGTTGTGAATGGTTTTGTCCATCGTGCTTCACTCCAAAGCGTACTGTGTGTCGATTTGCAGGTGTCCGTCGGCCGCTTAGCGGGCTTTCTTCATTGTCGGGGCAGGGCTTACGCCCTTCGCTCAAACCTGTTGTCCGCCGTGGGCGGACTTCCAGCGGGGGAACGCCATTCGGGAATCTGGATCTGCAAACTTTGCCGTTGGCCAATGCGGCCATCCTGCCGGTCAGGAAGCTGTCTCGTCAGTCGTACAGCGTTGGTTCTGACACGCCGCAGCGACGGGCCAGAGCGAGCTCCATTCAAGTGCAGCGTGTTAGCCCCTGCTTTCTCTGGTAGATTCCTAGGGTTTGACACAACGTGTGGACTGGTAGTGCTGGAAGGCCATTAATAGCAGGCATCCGAGGTGGTAGGCTGCCAGAGGTGCGGTGATCCAGAGGAAGACATCCATGTCGGTGCTTCCACTGCGGGCTCCAGCCTGGGGATAGAGGAAGTTAGTTGTGAGGATGGCGACGGCGGCCGCTGTGGCGCTGAGTGCGAGCGTGCAGAAGGGCAGGGCCCATATGGCGCTTTTGGGCCAGCGCCGCAACCAGCAGAAGGTGACTGGCAAGCATATCAGTCCGGAAGCAAGTCCAAGGATGACTGCGAAAACACCAATCATTGCGGGATCTGTAGGATCCACAAAGCGGGTTTTCTCACCAGGAATAGCGACTCGGTAGGCTGCCCAGGCCAGGCACCAACATATAAAGGACAGCAGGCATGCCCATCGCAGGCCGCTGGAGAAACTGAGTTGGTTTGATTTGTGCATGACAAGGAGGTCCGGGTTTTACATTTGTACCGCGCAATGCTAGGAGGTTCCGCTTGTGCCAGTGATGCACCAAAGCAAGCACCGTTTAAGTGTAGCGTTCGACGCCCGGTTTTCACTACTAGATTGTCGGTGCTTGACGCTACGTTTGGATTAGCAGCGCCATTATACAGGGAAGAGTCGTTCTTGCGTAGCGAGAATCGTGGTTCAGAGGTTTTGGGCCTGTGTTTCCTGGCCTTTTGGCAGAGGTGTGGGGCTCCAGTCGATGGTGGGAGTTGTGCATGTAAATGTAGAGCGAACTCTATCCAAGCGCAGCGTTCGGCCCCCGGTACTGTTCGGTAGGTTTTCTGTGATTGACGCTGCTTTGAGTTATAACGCTATAAGTACGGCGCAGCAATGCTTTATTGTCCGTCGTTTCTTTGCCGTCGGAAGCGAACGCGGTGGTTTTTCTGATCGAGCGTGATAGAGAATTCCCGAAGCAAACGTGAACCAATGTTGCCGGCGTCGTAGGTCAGCATGGGGCCGAGATCTGCGAAGTCGAGACGGGGCTTTGCCCACTCGTGCTTGCCGAGCTTTAGAACACCTTCCAACTCGGCGGAGCGGACTTTGGCCTCGCCGTGAGGGGTGCGTGCCATTCCTACTACCTGCGGCTCGCCTCTGAGAGGGAGTTTCTTGTCAAGCTTGTTTAACACGGTTACGAAGGCCGGGGAGCCGGTGTCGAGGTGGGCCTTGACGGGCAGGCCGGCAATGGAGAGGGTTACCGTAACTCCATAGTCGTGGTTGACGTCCGCGGAGTATTCGACCGTTTCACCATCCGGTTCTGGCAGTTGGCTAGATTCAAAGCATACCCTTTGTTCAGGGAAGTCGAGGGTGAGCAGGCAGTCTTTGAACAGGGGCAACCCGAGAATGCCGACGATGCCGTGGCTATCTGACGGCATGATTCCTCCGATATCCGAGCGGATGGCTGGGAATGAGGAGAATTCCGCATCACCGATGGTTAATGTGCCGATTTCGACTGTTTCCAACTCTTCGGTTTCGCCGGGCAGGGGCGCCGTCTTTAGGGTGGCGAGTTTGAGTTTGGTGGCCAATGAATCATTGATGACGGCTGGGAAGGTGGTTCCGGTATCGATGAGCAGCTTGAAGGGGCCTTGGCCATTGATGCGCGCCTCGACGACAGGTCGGCTTTGCCAGTGGCCCATGGGTACGGACACGATTGGTTTTTGTAGTTCCGTGCGTTTCGGGCCAGAGGTGTCGGCGGATGGTGTCTGAGCAGTGGTCGGCGACAGCGAGAACAATACGAGAACGAACGGCAGGAACGTGTTTCGGCTGTGCATGTTCGACTCCTTCGGTGTGGCGAACAGGGATAGAGACCTGTGGGCCACTGGACCTGGCAATATAGTACGATTCGTACTAATATTAGACGAGTGAGAGGCCTGTGTCCTGTCACGATTTTCCGGGAGAAGTTTGCGGCGGTGGGGGTAGAATCGATAATCGATTGATGTGGAAGAGTTTACGGTTTTTGTGGAGGTCGTCATGCCGAGCGAGTTGGAGCACGCTGTGCTGGGGGTTGTGGGGCTTGAGGAGCCGTGCACAGCTTACGAGGTGCGACGGGTATTCCAGGAGTCTCCGTCATCACACTGGAGCGGGAGCGGCGGGGCGATATATCCGCTGATGCGACGGCTGGAGAGGCAGAGACTGTTGCGGTCGGCCGCGCGCCGAGGTGATGGGCGGGCGACTAGACTCTTTCGCCTCACTGAGAAGGGCCGAAGGGAGTTGAGGCGATGGCTACTACCTCCTTTGCCGCCGGGGTCAAGTCTGATGAACGTGGACCCATTGCGTGTTAGAGTTCGGTTTCTGGGGGCACTAAACGGCGACGAGCGTTGTGCGTTTGTGCGGGAGGCACGGGCCAGGTTGTGCGAGCAGCTTGAGGCGGTGCAGGAAAAGTCCCAGCGCGATGAGGTGAACGGGGACATCTTTGGGCAGTTGGTGAACAGGGGGGCAGTGGTTAGCATTCGCGCTCAGTTGTCATGGTTGGCTGAGTTGGAGCGGGCGGTGCAATGAGCTGGGGGGAACCTTCTTGAGCAAGTTGGGACGCGATGCCGGGTGTTTTCGATGGAGATTGGCCAAGGGGTTTATGCCAGCGTCGCGTGTGGGCTTGGATGGTCCGAGCGACAGACTCTTGTCTTGTAGATGCAGGCCGGCGAGTAAGGGGCGTTTTCGCCCGAAGTGACAGACCGCGCGCACGGGCGGGCAGTGCGCGGCCGCTTGAGTTGCGTTTGAGGCACGCTGCACATTGCGTATGCAAGGTCAAGGCGTTAGGATGGAGTTGTTCGCTGACCGCTTGGGCGGGTGCAGCGGCGTACGCGTGTGCCTTCCTCCGCATTCCGTCTGGCCCCTCATCGGCAGCTAAGCCACTTCCTATCCAGCATAAGGAGAATCGAGATGCGCCCTCGAAGACTTGCGAATGCGTTTGCCCTCGTGATCGGCCTGGCGCTGGTCGGGCTTCCGTGTGTTGTTCGCGCCGCCGACAGTGATGGTGACGGTGTTGATGATGCGGTGGATGTTTGCAGCAACACGCCGGACGGAACTGCAGTCGACGCAGAGGGCCGCCCACTGGGCGACATTGACGGAGACTGCGACACTGATCTGAATGACTACGCGCTATTCCAACAGGGATTCACCGGTCCGCTTTCTTGCACACCGGAGAGCGATTGTGCCGACGGGCTGGACAACGATGACGATGGTTTGCCCGACTGCCTCGACCCCGACTGTGATGGTCGGCTATGCGGGGCATACGGAGAGGAATGCATTGGCTTTGAGTGCCAGTGTCTAGAAACGGACGAGTTGTGTACCGACGGGGTCGACAACGATTGCGATGGCCTGTCCGATTGTGAAGACCCGGATTGCGATGGCTTGTCCTGCGGGCAGTTTGGCGTGATGTGCATCGAGCTGACCTGCCAGTGTCCGGAGTCTATCGAGGTTTGCGACGACAACGTCGATAATGACTGCAATGGAATGGTCGACTGTGAAGAGCCTGGTTGCGATGGCCAGCAGTGCAGCGGATTCGGCCAGGTTTGTATCGGTCAAGTCTGCGTTTGTCCGGGTGACGTGGAAGTCTGCGATGATCAGATCGATAACGATTGCGACGGGCTCGTGGACTGTGAAGACGTCGCTGATTGCCCGCCGGGCACTGCGTGCGGGGCAGCGAACCTCGCCTGTACACCCTCCGGTGACTGCGCATGTACGCCACCCAACGATGATTGTGACGACATCCCCGAGAACGGATGTGAGACGAACCTTGATAGCGACGTGAACCACTGCGGCATATGCGGCAATGCGTGTAACCTGCCGCACGCTACGGAGGAGCGCGTGGATGGCACGTGCCAAATCGCGATGTGCGATCTCGGCTGGCTCGACGCAGACGGTAACCCTGAGAACGGCTGCGAGTTCTCGCTGGGCGAAACCCTCGGGTATCTGCAGGGTAAAACCCAAGGCGATGCGCTTGCCGGGAGTGGGTGATTCATCCATTGTTGGTGTCAGGATCGAAACAGGATCGGGTTTACCGCTTACCGTTTGGTGACTCGGATTGCTGAAGGTGAGTGGTACATCCACTCCGGCAATCGGACGAGCCGCCAAGGGCCTCCGCGCCAAGCTCAGGAAGACGGCCGGGCGCTCGTCAGCCATTCTCCCGTGGCTTGTTTGGTCTCCGGCGGGGCTCGCGATTGGCCGACGCGGGTCGCCGAAACGCTCTGGCCGTATGACCAACCTCGGGCGACGGGCGGTGGACATCGGACGCCGCCGCTTCTGGAACACGAAATGCACGCCGCAGCGCCGATGCTACGGCTTTTGCGTCTCGACAATCTTCACCGAGAGGACCGCAAAAACCGGTTTGTCGTCTCCGTTGGGCTGCGGCATGCGAATCGCCACGTCCGTGCCCGAGGCGATGCGCAGTGTGCTGACGGTCTCGCGTGACGAGATGATCGGTTGGCCTACATCGAACGGAACACCTATGATTGGCCGACGGCCCGTGACGCTACTGATTCTTACGTGGAGGTCAACTTGGCAGGTCGGAACGTCGCAGGACTTGGGCTGACTGACTTCGGCGATCTTTACCTTCGCAAAGACGCCCTCAAGCAGATCATCTGACTGTTCGACAACGAGGCTGCCGTCATCGCGCTTCACCATGTACGGCACATTGCGGCCGATGTCGATACTGGACTCATTGTCGACGCATACGATTAGACGCGGCGCAGTGATGAGTGTGCCTGCTGCGGCTTCTCTCTCGCTGGTAAGCACCTCCTCAAACAGCTTGTCGGCATTGCAGGTGAGCACGTCGAAGGTCACGTTATTCTCGTCGATTGTCTGGCTAGGCGGCGTCGCCCCCGCGGGTTGCTCGGTTCCGCTCTGAGCGTGCTTGCGCGACATCTCCACTTCGGCATTCCAGGCGGTGATCACTCCAGCGCCGACCGGACTCAGTGGATTGATCTGGATAATCTTCAAGTCGACCTGCGCGGCGCGGCTATCCTCTTCACCGGCGACGGTTGTGGCCGCGAGGCCAGTGACACAAATACACACGATTGTCGCGATCAGGTAGTGGCTAGTCATGGTCTGATTACTCCGTTACTGGTGACATGCAAACCCGCCAACGGGAGACATCCATGCGATCTAGTGATGACGTCTCTCGAAAGAGCGGTTCATCGAAGTGGACAACAACGCTGCCGGCCTCTAGGCCTGTGCTTCTGTCGCCTCGAAGCGTCGTTGGTGTTCGGCCAATGCTGCCCAGCAGCCATGTGGCCGCGCAGAGCAGAATGCAGGCCGCGGCTGCATGCCAGAGAGGAACGGACCTCACGTACCAAGGGCATGCTTGACCGGTGGCTGCACGAACGGCTGCGACAATCTCAGCGTCTGCGCGGGCAGACAGCGATCGAACGGGCACCGCCTTCAGCTTGTGTTCGAACTCATCGCGAGACATAACGCTTCTCCGTTGTCAATAGTTCCCGAAGCTCGTCCAGCGCGCGGGCGTAGTGGCTCGCAGCCGTGCCTGTGGGGATCTTGAGAATATCAGCAATCTCGCGAAAGCTGAGCTCGGCGTAGACCTTCAGCACAATGACCTCGCGACGCCGGGCGGGTAAGCTGCGTAGCGCAGCTCGAACCTGCTCAAGTGTGTCGCCATCCATCGCTGCTTCTTCGTCAATGAACGCCACGCAGTCACCTTCCAGCGGTGTTTCGGTCGGCCGTGAACAGGACCGCCGATATCGATCGATTGCGAGATTCCGCATGCAGCGCATGACGTACGCTCGTGCCTCGCGAGCTTGATGTTTCTGGCGAACCATTCGCACGAGCGCATCCTGCACGAGATCCTGGGCATCGGCCGCGTTGCCAGTTAACGCGAGGGCATACGTGCCCAATGCCCGGCGGTTGGCCAAGTAAAACGCGGCCCACATCTCGGCGATAGACTCCGGCGACTTCGACAAACGCGATCCTTTCAGGCGTTGATGGTTGTATCTATCCTAAAGGACGCAGGCGAGGATGGAACTTATGCGAGAAATCAAAGAATACGGAGTTCCGCGATCGCATCGCTCCTGCCAAACTGCGGCTTGAGACGTGTGACCGGCGCAGTGAAGAAAACGGAGAGATCGCCCTCAAAGTGTTTGAACTTTCGGTTCAAGGGCGTGAGTCCTGTCCCCGCAAGAAGAAAGTCCTCCGACGTTCCCGCCGAAGGACCCGTTTCCAAGGATAATCGGGGCGAGAGGATTTGAACCTCCGACCTCTTGACCCCCAGTCAAGCGCGCTAACCAGGCTGCGCCACGCCCCGGGGTAGGTTTTGGTTAGCTTACGGGGCAGGTGGCATTGTTGTCAAGCGTGGGTGGCCGTCCAAATCGAGTGCCGTCGGCGCCATTCTGCCGATGCGGTTTGGGCAAGCTCCATGTAAGTGAGCCGTCTGATACTCGGTTTTCTCCGGTAGATTGTCGGCGTTTGAGGCTGCGTTTGGATTAGCATCGCTAACGGTGCTTGACGCTACGCTCGGACCGGGAACGTCCTAATCAATGGTTACTACTTCAACGTTATCTATGATTCCAAAGCTGAGGGCGGCGTTGTCGGATATGGAGGTGTACGGATCCATATATCCGATGGCGATGGTGCCGGAGGTGTCGAAGCTGCTACCGACTGCCGTATCCAATGTGGCTATGGGGAGGTCGTCGATGATCCAGGTGGCCGTTCCGGCTGTTTGATCGACGTGCACCTCGACGCGGTGCCAAGCAAAGCCCATGCATCCGGCGGTTGTAGCCCCGGATTGCTGGGGGTATGTTGTTTGTTGGAGCAGAGGTGGGGTTTGGGGGTTGAAGTAGGCGGACAGTTGGGCGTCGGTGTTGTTGTTTGAGGACACGTGGAACTGTCCAGATGCTATCCATTGCTCGGTCTGGTTCTTGTACGCGCGATAGTCATGCGATGCTCCACCTTCGCCATCGGCGGCAAACCATCCACCGCTTCCAGTTGCTTCGTGCAGGTTGACCGTGCCGGGGTCGGCGCCTATTCCACAGGTTATGAATTCCGTGGAACCTGTTCCTCCGGCAGGGAAGGGGCCATTGGCGTTTATCCACATGTCGAAAGTCAGAGTGTATCGGCCTGCGAACCACGTGTTCTTGGGGAATATGGTTATAGCCTCCGTAGCCTGCGGGCTAACCATATTGGCCTGGAACTTGGCACCGAGAGTAGTCCCGTCGCTGGAATTCGGGGCGCTGGGAATACCGTCAGCACTGTAGTCGTAGGCGAACACTACTGATGTATCTGATCCACTTGTTGCGACTTGCCACTGGCCAGAGGTGTCGCTGTCAAAGTCGTCGGAGAAGCTGAGCGTTATCTGAGGGTCGTCGCAGGTGATGTCGGCGGGAGCAGAGGGGCCGGCTAGGCAGGCGGCGAATTCGGTGTAATCGTCCGCGTCGATATCGTCATCGGCGTCGCGGTCGAAGCAGCCGCAGAGGATGGAGTCATAGCCGGTGGCGGTGCCGGTGAAGCAGGATTGGAAGGCGGCGTAGTCAGTGAGATCTACGTACCCGTCAAGGTTCAGATCGGCGAAGGGGTCGCTGCAGTTGGGCAGGTAGGCCACCTCTTGCAGGGAGCTGCGGAGAATCCATTCGTATTTATCCAATTCGACGTCGATCACCTCTTGTGATACGGAGAGGACGTACCACTGTATGTCGTCTTCGTGCCAGACTGCTTGAGTTTCGGTCGTTCCTCCGGCGTAAGTGATGGTAACGTCGATAGGCATTTTGAAGTTTGGGTAGGAAGTCTGCGTCTGTTCGACATGCAGGAGAAGCAGGTGTTGGCCTGCGTTTGCTCTGTAGGTCCAGCCGTATTCATACGCGGGAGCGCCGGGTCCGTAGATCCACTCATCGAAGAACCAGCTGAGATCCTGGCCGAAGACGTATTCGGCAACCGCCTGGAATTCGGGCGTGTCAGCGGCACGACCCTCATGTGCCTGGCGGTGGGCAGCGAGGATTCCGAAGAAGTTGATGTCTCCGACCACGTGACGGAGCATGTGCATTACCCAAGAGCCTTTGTTGTAGCTGTTGGTTATGTCGAAGATCTGCGAGGATGTGCTGATGTCGTATCGGTAAACGGTTCCGCCGTATGACGAAGGACGGTATGTTTGCATGTGGGTCATGTAGGCTTCCCAACTGCCACCCGGCTTGAACTCGTGCCAGAGGGACTCGGCGTATCGGGCGAAGCCTTCGTTGAGCCAGATGTCGTGCCATGTCTTGCATGTTATGGAATCTCCCCACCACATGTGGGCGAGCTCATGCACGTTGCGACGTTCGGGAAAGGAGCCTTGGCTGGTTATAGTCTGGTGTTCCATGCCGCAACAGCCTTCGAATTGGGCTATTCCGTACTTCTCGCTCAGGAAGGGGTATTCTCCAAAAACGTCAGGGCCGCTGAGCGTCTCAATCATGGTGACCATGTCGGCAACCAGCGGCTGCACCCAGGACACGTCCTCGGGGTAGATGTAGAATTCGACGGGCATGCTTCCGGTGTCGTGGACGTAGTATTCGGTCCACATAGTGTAGTTGGTAGCGGCGATTGACACGAGATAGACAGAGATCGGGTAGCTCTCGTGCCATCGTGTTCGATGTCGATTTCCGGTTAGAGGGTCAACGCCCTGCAGCAGGCCGTTGGAGGCAAGGGTCATCCAGTCGGGCGTAGTTACCCACATGTCCATGGTGAATTTGTCGGCGATATCCTCCTTACAGGGCCACCACGCCGGAGAGTTGTAAGGTTGGCTGTGACTGGCAACCACCTCAACGGCGGGTGAACCGTGCGTGCCGGAATAACCCGCAGCGGCCGACAGGTGATAAGGTGAACCGTGGTAAACAACCTCCACCTGGAACGATTCGTCAGTGTTATAGGTTCGATCCAGGGTAATGATGATTTGATCGGTAGGCCGGATGTAGCCAGCTGATGAGCCATTGACATAAATGACATCGACAGTCATATCACTGAAAAGGTCAACGGTGAACTCGGTGAGCCCGTCGGTCAGGCTGGTCACGTCCATGGTGTTGGAGCCGGTTACCGTATTGGGATTCAGTGTGATTTCGATATCCAGGAAGCAATGAGTTACGTTGGTGTCGGCATAAGCCTCGCGGCTTTTTGTAGTTGGAAACTTCTCCCGCTCGAATTGAGCGATCATAGCCTGTGCGTGGCCGCAGAGCCCGTCTTTTCCGTTATCGCTTTCGGTGCATTCGCGCGAACCGGGAGGTTCGGCTGCGGCCAGCCCCGTCAATATGGAAAACGAGTATGAGAACACAATGAGGAAAACCGCTGTGATTTTGCGTGCATTGCGCATCGGGAAAACCTCCGTGATTCGACAGTGATTAAACACCCCATTGAGTTTCGAAGATGTAAACCGTAGGGCCCGCGGAGTGAATCCTGCTGGTTTATCGGTCTACAGTATGCTTGCTTTTCCCCATAATCGTTAGCGGTTGATTGAAGCAGCTTTTCCACATTGCCCTCGCCTTCAGTTTAGCAGAAACTTAGGTTGATTGTCATCAGTTTAGTTTGTCGGCGCGATGGAAGTTTGAATATGCGAAAGGGCGGACGATCCACACGCTGGGGAGATCGTCCGCCCTTAATATCGCCTGATTATGCGGAAGGCAGTTACTCCAGCGGGTCGGGATATCGAATCGAAGCGAGCAGCATCATCCCGTACCTCTCCCAAAGGGTGTCCGGATCCATGCGGGAAGCAGATTTTGGGAGCTCCACCGTGATGATCGGTACGTTCAAGGTGATTCCCGCGTAAGATCCCAGCGAGCCCGGTCGGCTTCCGAGCCGTTTTACGGGCAGGTCCGTCCACTCGCCCATAGCCTGGGCCAGACCTTCACCGGGCCCGTCGTAGTCGATGCACACTAGCGGTTGATGAATGGAAACGATGCGGTCAGGTTGGTATTTGTCCATGGCGGCTTTAATCGCCCGGCTTTCCGGTTCGGAGAGCGGCACGCGCCCGTGCTTGCCGGTTACCTTGAAATTCGGGGCGGGAAAGTTCCGGTTGAGGTCTATACCGTTTACATTGTGCCTTTTGTTTATTGCCCGTCCGTCGGGATTGGCCAAGGGTATGAGAACTACGCGGCGGTCTGCGAGCATTTCCTTGTTGAGTAAGAGGTGTTCAGAAAGTTTATGGACCAGTGGTTCGCCGGCCGGCTCACTACCGTGGATAGTTCCGATAATCATTACTGTGAGGTTATCTTCGTTGCCGGTTCCGGTGAGTTCAAGCACCTGGCAATCAATAGGGCGGTCCTGAACAGAAATCCCGCTGACCTCGTTCCAGATAGTCAATTCCTGGCGCGGACCATGGCAGCCGGTAGTTAGAACTAGAGTCAGCAGCGTAACAACTGCCGTTATCTCAGCGATTGAAACGAACCTGCGTTTTGAATTGTTTTCTGAGCCAATCAGTACCATATTCCTTGCAACCCCCTTCGCTACCTGTCGATTTGACCAAGTTGGATCTTGCAGCGGCTTCCGTGCCAGTAGCGTGTTTTTGAAGCGAGCAATGCCGCAGAACCGCGTCGAGAGGTTATTTACCATGCTATGGCGCCGTTGCCAAGGGCAGATTGTGAAGGATTGCAGGTAACCTTTGTTTGTTGTCTGCCTGGACGATAATATGAACAGTGCTGTTTGAGATCAAAACGTTGGGGGAGTCTGCTCCCTGGGGGATATACCAATGCACCAACGCAATCATGGGGTATACTATTGCTAACTGCTTGGCAAGTGGATAGCTGGAGGAATCATGGCAAGTCATGCGAAGTCAAGAGCAGTACTTTCGATGGTTGTATTCGCTGTCGGGCTGTTTGGATCGCAGTCTACAGTATCTGGCGATGAGGCGATCGTGCGGGACGTCCAGGGAGCGAAGTCCCTGGATTATTCTAGCAGGTCGGCAGTTATCCTTCAGGGTGTGTGGGGGAAAAACCAAGGAGAATTCGGTAAGGTGGACGAAGCTTCTCGCCCAGGACCGATGGATTTTGCAGTTGTCGGTGATGAGATTTTCGTGCTCGATTCGGTCAACGCCAGGGTCCAGGTCTTTACGCTCGATGGGGATTTTCAAAGAGAAATCTCCATAGGGACGGCCACGGCGGACTTTCTTTCCGTGGACAACCGCGGGAACGTTACCGTGCTGGATGCTTTCGTTAAGCGGGAGTGTCGGAGTTTCGGAACAGAAGGTTCGCTCAAAGCGCGAATCGAATTACCTCAGGAGCTGGGTTTGCCATCGGCGATATTCACCGAAAACGGTACGGTCTGGGTGGAGGAGCGGCATAACCAGGTTTTCGAAATCTCCACTTCAAGTGAAGAGAACGTTTCTTTGGGGAAGCTTTCCCGGCGTATTTCGGGGCGGCCTTTTTCCTGCATTGAGAAGACGGGTGGAGATACAAGAACCGTTCACGCTCGAAAGAACGGGCGGCGGGAAGTGATTGTTCGGATCGATGGCGACGGCGGAAAGCAGAAACTTGTCTCTTTACGGTTTCCCAAGAGTATCGTATCGGTGGCCGGCCTGGATACCGATAGCGGGGGGCGAAGCTATCTTACCGTAACTTGCCTGACTGACGAAAAGCGCAGTGCCTGGAATACCGATCTGATAATGGTAGTGATTTCTCCTGATGGAGAAATCGCTGGCACAATAAACATGCCCAACAACTATGTTACTGATCACTACCGAAAGGTATTCGTTACTCCAGCGGGCGAGGTTTACCAGATGCAGACTGACGCGACCGGAGTGCGATTCATCCGCTGGACCGATAGCGGGGCAGTAGCGGAAAGGGGGGCGAAATGACAGCTCGGGCAGTGATGATTACGATACAGGCAATAGCGGTTCTGGCACAAGCGTCATCAGCGGCAATTCCCGAATGGACGCGCAAGGACATTCTTCATTACGGAGCGACAGCGATAGGTTCTCCATACGTCTGGGGTGGTTCCAACTGGGATCCGGCCAACCGCTCCTATGGGGGGGCAGACTGTTCCGGATTCGTAGGTAAGAGCTGGGCGCTCACCCGCTGGACGCCGTACAGGGTAAGCCATCACCCGTATGCAACATCCCATTACATCAATACTCCCGGAGCGTATTGGGACGAGGTGGCCCGCGGTGACATGCTTTATGGCGACGCGATTGTCTATCGCTATTCAGACGAATCTGGCGGGCATACTTACCTGTATTTGGCTGGCGACGGTTGGGGTTCTCACGAAGTGTACGAAGCGAGGGGGACGGCCTACGGGATAGTACATCGCTGGCGGGAGGTTATCAGTAACCCGAGCAGGGCCAAGGGGATTCGCCGGGACAACCTGATTGAAAACGTCTCGGTGACTGAACACATCGTGGAAACGGACGACGGTGCGCCCACTTTCACCGCGATTGGGATGACCGGTAGTTCGCAATACGACAGCTATGCCCTGGGCTGTACGGAAGGCAACTGCAGGTATCGTTGGGTTTCTTCTACTAGGAATGAAAGCTGTACATTCTGCCCGGTTATCCCGGAAACCGCCTATTACCGAGTCTATGTGACCTGCAACGAGGATGATGAGAACGTCAGCGGAGTAAACGTAACCATTAACCACGGTGAAGGCACGGATTCGTTCAACTGGGATCAGGATGACGATTCACTGCACAATGAATGGACGCCTATGGGGGATTGCAGCTTCCTGTTTTATGCCGGAACTGATGGAACTGTAGTCTGGGATGACTACACTGCCACGCCGGCTAACGGGACCCGCATATTTCGCGGAGATGCGACGAAATTCTCAATCGACAATCGAGTGGAAGTTGACGGTGTCGGGGGAAGTACAGGTAAATTCGCAACTGTAAGAGATGCTGTAGCCTGGATTAAGGCGCATCAGTCGGAAGAACCGGACGTTATCAATATTACCTGTGATATGTTGACCGAAACCGGTTGTGTCGAAATCAACCTTGATGATGATGTGACCATAAACGGCGATGCTGATGGTAACGGCGTGCCGGTGGTGATTGCTGTTTCCCCGACTACTCCGTCTGACTGGACTCAGACGTGTGGTATGTATCTGGACATCCCCATCCAGCATAACTACGTGGTTAACGACGTCGTCCTGGTTCCGCAGTTCGTGTCGGACGGCTACGCAACCGGGGCATATGGTCTGGTTATTGACGAGCGAAACCCCGGTGGCGATGCCTGTGCCATGCGCCTTTCGCTGAATAACGTGACTGTGGCCGGGAGCTTAACTGGGAATGTCCCAACTGATCCGCAAACGGATTCGCGTTCAGCAGCTACCATGTTCGGCGGAAACGACAGCGATTACGGCTGTGCGCTTCTGCAGCGAACTTCCGACTGGGCAGGAGATGACGGGTGCCGTCAGTCAATTGCTGCAAGTAATCTGACTGTAACCCATAGCGCCACCCGAGGTTTGGCACTTACTTCCGCTTACACTACCTGGGAAATCGACGGCGGTTTGAATGTATCTTTCAACGCTTCGGAAGGAATCAAGGCTTACGAGTTGGATGAAAGTACGCTGAGCATTGTGGATACCTCCGGGACGAATCCGAATCGAATCGTAAGCAACTCAGGAAGTGGATTGGTAAATACCGGAGAGGATGGGGTCGGGTATGTTGAGTTGAGCCATTGCCTCATTGCGAACAACTACGGGACGCTCGGTGGAGGAATAACTTCTGAATACGCAACAACGGTTGTCGATAACAGTTTCATCGTCGATAACCATACGGCCGGCGGAGGCGGAGCGGCACTTGCGATCGAGGGCAGTTTAAATGTATCTGAATCAACGGTCTCCGGTAATTCCGCCGCGAACAGTATTGGCGGATTTCACTCCTGGTTGGGTAGTATCAACATAACCAATTCCATCGTCTGGGGAAACGAGGGAGGCCAGTTTAACGATACCTCCACAGTTGTGACCTATAGCGACGTTCAAGGCGGTTACTCCGGAACAGGCAACATTGACAGCGACCCGGTATTTGCCAATGTGGCGGCAGGAGATTATAGCATCTGCAGCAACTCTCCTTGTATAAACGGTGGAAATCCTTCGTTCATCGTGATCGCAGGAGAGACTGACTGGGATGGGCAGCTGCGTGTTTTCTGCGGACTGGTTGACATGGGAGCCGATGAGCAGCAGTTCTGCGGCGGCGATGCCAATCAGGATGGTAATGTCGATCTGGATGACTTTGCTATTTTGGCCGATTGTTTCTCCGGACCCAATCGAGTGCCTGCACAAACGAGTTGTCTGGATGTGTTTGACTATGATGATGACGGCGACGTTGATCTTCTCGATTTCTCGCGATTCGAATTCCGCTGAAGGTAGGTCGGGTGATCGACCCGACGAAGTGCCGCCAGGGGTGTTTTTCCTTTCTATGCTGTCATATTCCGAGTAGTGTATGATCGCTGGTTGCGAGGCAGGATGAAGTGTTGCGGCAGCTGGCTGAACGGCTTGAACTGCTTGTGAAACGCGCGTATCGATTGGCGCCGAAATGGGGGTGGACTCATGAGAAGAATGATAGCATGTACTGTGGCGATCGTGCTTTATGCGGGCGCCGCTCTGTTCGCGAATAACGGGATCTGGATTCGCGCTAACCAGATTGGTTATTATCCTAATGATCCCAAGGTAGCGATTCTCTCTTCAGATCAGGAGTTGTCCGGTAAATTCCGGGTCGGCGATTTCGCGGATAGTATTGGTCCGGACCAGGGATCGTGGGGGCCTTTCGAGCATAACTATCGTCTTGATTTCAGCAAGGTGATTAAGCCAGGTAAGTACCAGGTTGTTTTTGGCGATAACAGGTCGCTGCCGTTTCGGATCGGGAATGATGTCTACAGCGACGTGCCGGACAAGCTGCTTGGCTTCATGCGTCTTCAACGGTGCGGAGATAATCCGGTAACCGGGGAAAAATGTCACCAGCACGACGCCATTGATACGGTAACCGGCAAACCCGTGGACCTCGTGGGGGGCTGGCATGATGCCGCGGATCGCATCAAACACATGATCACCACCTCGTACTGTGTTGCTGCGCTTCAGCTTTCCGGATGTGAGGGGGAGGCCAAATATGGGGCGGAGTTGATTAGGAAGATCCATCCGGATGCCGACACCGTGTACGTGCAGATTGGTGATGATCGCGATCATGGTCCCCCGGCTGTTTTATGGCACGAGGATCAGACGGACTACGGGTGGGGAGCGGGTGGTGGTCGGTCGGCGTGGCCTGCGACCGGGGTGCCGGATGGCCCGAAGTACAAGAACGAATCAACAGGTGTTGCCAGCTTGGCCGCCCGGTGCTCTGCCTGCATGTCATTGACTGGCGATATTGAGAAAGCCAAGTCGTTGTATGCGTTGGCTTGTAGAAAACCTGGGTGTGCTATGTCAGTTCCGGTCAAGGCTCCGCACTACTACGGAGAGAGTACTTTCTACGATGATCTGGAGTGGGCGGCAGTTGAGCTGTTCATTCGCACTAGGGAAGACAGCTATCTTCAGCAGGCTATCGAGTATGCTGAGAAGGCAGGAGTGAGCCAATGGATGGGCAAGGCACGCCATGGCCACTACGAATTCTTTCCATACGTGAACCTCGCTCATTGGCGACTCTATGGATTCGCCGATGAGAAGACCAAGGCGCAACTGGCGGGGTATTACAGGACTGGGTTGCAGCGTGTTGAGGCGCTTGCCGCGAAAAATCCATACGGTCTGGGTACGCCCTTGGTATGGTGTTCGTGCAACGATGTAGTAGCTGCGGCTACACAGGCTGTGCTTTATGAGCAGATGACCGGCGACAAGCAGTTTCGCCGACTGGCTACTGCGGAGCGAGATTGGATATTCGGATGCAACCCGTGGGGCGTCTCACTGGTTATAGGTGTGCCTGAGAAGGGCGTTTCGGCGAGCAGGCCGCACCATCTGTTTCACAAGCTTGCGGGTATACTGCCGACAGGAGGGTTGGTGGACGGGCCGGTATACAAGGACATTAATGACGCGTTGAAGTTCGGCGAGTTTGGCGATGATCCCTTTGCACGTTTCCAGTCGGAGGTTGGCGTGTATCACGACAGCTATATGGATTTTTCAACAAACGAGCCTATTATTGATGGCACTGTTTCGCTGCTGTTCTTGCTGAGCGAGTGGCAGTAGTCCGCTCGGGACAGAGGTCTATGGCTTTCTTCTCATGAGGGAGAATCCACCGGCGAGGAGCAGGCTCACTGAAGCCGGCTCCGGAACGGATATCCACCCGCTGTAGTTGGCGTTTATGCCACCCACATGGGCTGCAGTCAGGTGTTGGCCCGTGCCACCTCCCATCACGCTCATGAAGTCAAAGGACGCGACTGTAAGGTTCGGGATTCCGCTTATTGAGTAGGTAATGCTGTCTCCGACGCCAAATCTGCGACTTGCGCCGCCGGCGTTGTCAAAATCGAAGACGAAGTCGTAGTAACCATTTCCATCAGCTTTGTAGGCGTTGGAACCTCTCAATACCGCAGGATCCGTAAATGCGCCGTCTGACGAGTGTTTGATGAAAGACAATCCGGCAGGATTCAGCGAAGGATCGAGGTTGAAGTACCAATCGAAAACGAACTCCGTACCGGTGAGATTGGTTGCATCCAGGGTCAGGTCCACGCTACCCGGAGAATCGTGATCGTTGAAGGTGGCGGTCAGCCAAGGCGCAATCCCGGCAGGGGGAGTTGCGCCGCTGAATTCGGTGCACAGTGAGAAAGTGAGAGTGTTGGCGCGAACGTCAACTGCGTGCGTAAGAAGTGCGATGGCGACTGCAAGAGTTGTTTTGGTCAGCAATCCACAGTTTATCGGTTGCATGGTATTCCCCACAGACGAGAGTGCGAATCCTATTAGAGCAAGCTCTATTCAAGTGTAGTTTCTGAATCCCCGATCTTTTCCTGAATTCTCGGTGTTTGACGCGACGCTTGGACTCAAAACCCTGTGGGCATCTCGCTTGAGCTGCCTGCAGTAGTCCATTAGTCGAACACGCTGCGGCGTTCGACTACCGGATGGCTTTGGTGAGTGCTTGGGAAGGTCCTCTCTCCGCCTCCGCAGCACATCATAGATTGATGTTAACCAATTGGCCGGATGAAGACAAGCGCAAAGTGTACTGCGGTTGGGTAAATACAGTATCCGATAATGGATGCCACTTTCGTATGCCGATGGTCACTGTGTTGACGTTCTCGGACCGTAGCGAACAAGACGGCTGGCGGTGGCTGACAAAAAAGACCGCCCGAACGAGACGCTCGGGCGGTTCTCTCTGTGTTTGGAATTGCTGAAGTTGCCAATCAGGATGTCTTGAATTGTCCGACCAGCGATTGCAGTCTTTCGGCAAGCTGCGAGAGTTCTTGGCTGGCTGATTGCGTGTCGGTTGCGCCTTGTGATGTCTGCCTAGCACCCTGATCTACGCCAACAATGGTCTTGGTTATTTCGCTGCTGGCATCCGCAGATTGAGCGACGCCCTGAGAGACGGTCTCGGCGGCGGTTGCGGTCTGCGCTATGTTCTGCGATATCTCTCTGGTCGTAATACTCTGCTCTTCAACAGCGCTCGCTATGGTTCGGGAGACTTCGTTCACCTTGTTGATTACTTCGCTGATCTCACCGATCGAAGTCACGGCGTCGCCGGTTGATCCCTGGATACCCTCAATTCGACGACGGATGTCATCAGTGGCCTCCGCTGTCTGTTTGGCCAATTCTTTAACTTCTGTAGCAACGACTGCGAAGCCCTTGCCGGCATCTCCGGCTCGAGCGGCCTCGATGGTGGCGTTGAGCGCTAGCAGATTAGTCTGCTCAGCGATGTCCTGAATGACTTCGATTACCTTGCCAATCTCATCTGCGGCGACACCAAGTTCGCCGATTTTCTGATTGCTGGTTCCAGCCAGACGGGTTGCATCGGTGGCCACACTGGCAGCCTGCTCAGCATTCTTGGCCACTTCGGTGATGCTGGCGGTCATCTCCTCAATTGCGGCTGCTACTGTCTTAACGTTCGCTGACATCTCTTCAGTCGATGCGGACATACTGTTCATGTTTGTGGACATTTCCTCTGCCGCCGCCGCGACTGTGCTCGACTGACTGCTCATCTGCTCTGAATTGGCAGCCATCGTGGAGGAGGTTGAGGAGAGCTGAGTGGAAGCCCCGGCCAATGTCGCGGCGTTGCCGGCGATATCCATGATGATGCCGCGGAGTTTTTCCACGAAGGTGTTGAACCACTTAGCCATTTGTCCCAGCTCATCGCCGGAGGAGTCATCGAGGCGCTTGGTGAGATCTCCTTCACCCTGGGCGATGTCTTTGAGCATGTCGACTGTGCTGTTGATGGGTTTCACTAGCCTCGTAGCAATGAACACGCCGACCAGAACAACAAGCACGGCGGCAACCACGGCGACACCGGCACTCCATTTGATCATCGAAGAAGTGGCTTCATTGCCCGTGCTCCTGATATCATGAGCGGCGGCCAGGGCTTCGGCATCATTAATCTTGGCAATCATCGCCCATGGCTGTCCGAATACTTCCATTCCGCAGTAGGCAACGATCACGCCGTTTCCGAGACTGTCGCGGAATACCTCATGTCCCTCGGTCTTGGTGGATTCCATCGCTTTTTCGATATAGTCTGTGGTGATGCCGTAGCCAATGACATACTCTGGCTTCTGTGAGGACATGTCACTGCGGAAGGATATCTTGCCATCGGCATCTCGACCTACTAGATACGTAGCTCCCGTTTCTCCCATTCCAGCGCTAATGCCCATCACCGCGTTTATGTCGCCGAAGGGTAGCTGAGCGGCGACTATTGTCTCCACCTCGCCGCGGTCGTTGAGCACCGGGGCACCGAGAAACGCAGCTTGGTCTCCGTTGCTTGGTGCGTATGGTTGTGCATCCGCAAAGGCAAACTTCTTCGTCTCAAGTATCTCACGCACAAGCGCGCCCAGATGGCTGTCTTTCCACTTGCCTGTGGCTAGGTTGGTGTGATAGTCCGATTCTTTGGCGGCCGAGTAGTAGCAGAAACCGTCGCCGTCGATGAGGAAGACATCGTACCAACCATACAGTTCCTGGTATTGCACGAGAAAGTCTTTGTCAGATCCCGGGATCGTCGGCACGAACGCCTCCGCCAATTCCATCTCCGTAATCATGGCCACGTCCAACGATTCGATGTACAAGTTGTGACTGATTACGGGAATCTTGGCATAGTTGTCGTAAATCCAATCCCTGTGGCCGCTATCAGAGTCTCTCTCCTTGAATGTGCGTTGAACGCCTTCGGTATCGATGCGCTTCTTGAAGATTGTCGGCTCGGCTTCGTTACGAAGGTTCGAACGCATTATGTAGTCTGAGCCGACCAGGTACGTTTCTCCGGTTTGGCCGGAGCCGTAGGCTATTCCGATTATATCGAAGATATTCTTCATATTGCAGTCGGCAACCAGCATGCCAACGGGTTCGCCTGATTGGGGATTTCTGATGATGTGGCTCAAATGGACGCTGGCGCCATTGAGTTCTCCGCAGAACTCGATCGAACTGGTGTACAGTTCATCAACTCCCTCTTTTCCTCCGGATGCGTTGGCTTTTTCAAGAGCGTTCTTGAACCAGGACTTTTCGTTCTCGTTTACGTCAATTCCGAGGAGACTGACCAAGTGGTTTCCTTCCAGGTCCAGCAGTTTCATCTCCCGGTAGTCGCCGTGTGTGGTGAGGTTGGATTTGAAGGCAGCTGCTACTGCGTCACGATATCGCTCGGCGTTGATTAGCTCATCGAAGTACACACTGACACCAATGACCCACTGCTTTTCGGGAATGTGCAGCAGGGCTGCCACCTTATCGCGTGCTTTTGCTTCTCCCTGGTTTTGCCAAGGGTAGATCTCGAAATCTACACTGTCGCCAGAGAGAGTTTTACCTTTCGCGACAGCACTCTGAATGAAGAGACGACCGGTGGCGTCCTTGGCATTCCATATGTTTTCGCCATCACGGCCACGGTCTTTAGATACAACGTAATTGCCCTCGTAATCCAGCACGTATACGTATCCAGTTTCCCCTACCTTGACCTTGGCTATGGCGTTCTTGAGATCCTCGTCCTCACCTGACCAGGATTGAACAAACGTGTATATGCCTTTAGCCTCACTGGCAACGATGGCCTTGGCGTCAGCCTCTATTCCTGGCGTTCGCCGACCGGTAAGCACCATAGCGGCATCAACGAATGTAGCCTGTTTAGGCCAGGAGCGTATATCGTTCATGCGATCTTCAAGCCAGTTCTCCAAGATCTGCTTCTTGTATACGGCCACTCCAGCCAGCTTGTCGGTTCGCTGCCCCTTCACGTACTGGACTAGATAGTCAATGTCCGTGCGACGGTTGGCGAAGTACTGGTCCATTTGCTTGCGCTTGGTGTCGCGCAGGGCGACGAGCTGGTCAAAGGCCTTGCTCTGAAACCCGTCCGCCGCCTTCGTTTCTATCGTTTTCAGATTTGTGCTGGCCGTGCGGTAGCTGACAACAGCGATTATGATGAGTGGAATCAGGCCACAACCAACAAAGCCGAAAATTAGCCTCGTACGGATTTTCATCTCGGTACCTCACATGTAAACTCTTGGCAAAAACCATAAGACACGAGGCGAGACGGCGAACGGATTATGCCTGCGTGCGCTCCGACTACTGCGTGTTCGTAGGACACAGTGCCGGCCGCGTTTGGTAGTCAGTTCTGACGTTGCCGGCAATTGTCCTAACTCTACTTCGGACCTCCGAGGTGGAGCTATTCGATATTTGACGCAGAGATTATTCCTATTGACAAGTAACGTGAGAGTGGATGAGTGCTTTTTCCCTGCAAACTTGAGACCATGGTGCAGTTTGCCGGATCAGTGATGTGATTGTCATGATATTACCGCACCGTGGATAGCCGGGCGATTGAGGCGGGTTGGCGAAGTGGAAAACGTACAGTTTGGCTTGATGGTATTCGCAATGGCTCAAGCAGTTCGGTCTAAAGCGGCCACCAAGATCGCTACGGCTTGATCGATTTCTTCCTCTTTTGTGTAGCGGCCGACTGACAGACGCAAGGTTCCGGCCGCCGATTCCTCTGATACGCCCATGGCTGCGAGAGTGTCAGAGATCTGCCGGGTGCGTCCGTGGCAGGCTGCTCCAGTGGAGGCACATAGCTCCGGCAATCCGGCTAGGAGAGTGCCGCCGCTGCAGTTGGCGATAGAGATGCTGAGCGTATTGGGCAATCTCAATTCAGGATGGCCGTTGAGCTTGATTCTGTTTCCTAGGGCTTCGTGCAGTCCGGAGTGAAGTCGATCGCGCAGGTCCTGCATACGTTTCGCGTGGCACTGCTTTGAAGCCAGGGCCGACGCCGCACCAAGGGCGACGATCGCGGGGACAGGCTCAGTACCGGCTCGTTGGTTGCGCTCCTGTCCGGCTCCGTGGTGCAGAGATTCCAGCTCCAACCCGCTGCGAATGTAGAGCGCTCCGATCCCTTGCGGGGAGTAGAACTTGTGACCGGCGAGGGTCAGCATATCAACGCCCAACTCCTCGACAGATACTGGTATCTTGCCGCATGACTGCGCGGCGTCAGTGTGCATCAGAACGTTCGATTGCCGGGCGAATCTGGCGATTTCGGCTATTGGTTGGATAGTCCCCACTTCGTTATTGGCATGCATTATCGAGATGAGAATTGTGTTTTCGCGTATTTCCTGATTGACATCCTGAGGGTCCACCAAGCCGTAGCGGTCAACACCGACCCGTGTTATCTCAAACCCAATACTTTCGAGGTATCGACACGGTTGCACAATAGCGGGATGCTCAATTGCGGAGATGATCATGTGGCGACCGCGTGAGCCGAACGCGTGGGCAACGCCTTTGAGAGCCAGGTTGTTCGCTTCTGTGCCGCCGGAAGTGAATACGATCTCTTCTGGTTTCGCTCCGATCAGGTTGCCAACTTGCTCGCGCGCCTGCTCTACGGCAGCGGCCATGGCCGTACCGGCGGAATGAGTGCTTGAGGGGTTGCCAAAGCAAGGTCCAAGATAGGGGAGCATGGCATCTCGTACCTCTGGAGCTACCGGCGTTGATCCATTGTAATCGAGGTAGATCATCTGCGTGCCTTTCATCGCTGCTGACTGGCAATCATAATGAAGTTGGCTTAGAGCAACCTCAATTCAATTGTAGCGTCTGACGCCCGGTTTCCTCCGGGTAGGTTCTCTGAACTGGACGCTACGTTTGGGTCGGTAGCGCTATAGCGAAGGGAAGAAGGTTGTTGGTGACTAAGCTAATCAGAAAGCATCCCTTCTGTTCGAAGAGCTAAAGAGAGGTGTTGCAGAGATTCGCTCAGTGAGTCGCTGCGGCAAGCGTTCTCCATTTTCATCTGGCTTGAATCGTTCGTATTCGCTCAAGCTGTAGCCATGGTCATCTGTGTTGGACGGAAACCCCGTAGTAGTAAGCCAACGGCGGTCAAACCCCGTTCCGCATTCCGGACAGCGTGGCTTGGTCAGGCCTCGGAGCTCGTAGCTGCAGTGGCCGCACCTGATCTTGCCGGCATCTCTATTGCGACAGGCGGCATACCAGGAGGCCAGCAACCCGATCACTAATGCACCACAGACAATCGACAAGCCCACCCCATTGCAGAGGTCTTGAAGTGAAGAGTCGGCCAGTGTGGTTCTACTTAGCTCAGGGCAAGTGCTTACAGCTATGCCCGCAAGGCCAGAGGCCGCGAGTACGCCGCAGACTACTCCTACAAGAGCAGGGCAGCTATACGTGACGGTCGTAGGAGCACACATTCTCCTCGGAAGCTTGACCGAGACGTCTAGATCTTTTGGGCGTATCAAGAGCGACACACTCCACTGATCTGCGTTTGCCCCACATCCTGAAGTAACACAATGTGGGAACTAGTGCCAATACGTATCTGGAGCAAGCTTGATCCAAGCATAACGTTTAGCCGCTGTCTCTTTTGTGCGGGCTTGCAGCAATGAACGCTACGTTCAGACTATCCTCACCCCAAGCTTCATTGTAGCTGCCGCGAGAACCGATTGCCATGAGGAAATCGGTGCAAAGGGAGGAGCTGCAGGTGTCTGCAGCGGACCGGATCGTGCGCCAACTCAAGTGCAGCGTCTGAACACCGGCGGTCTCAGATGTATTCTCATTGCTTGACGTTACGCTCGGAGAGAACAACTCTCTTATTTCCCCAAGTCGTCGACAGGTGGGCGGTCTGTGGCGCAGTTGTACGCTCAGCAGCGACTCGGGGTTATCGGGCCATCCTGCAAGTCACTACTTACTTGTTAATGCAGCACTGCTTGAACTTCTTGCCACTGCCGCAGGGGCAGGGATCGTTTCGTTTCGGTTTGCCGTCTGAATGAATAGTCTCCGCCGGAGGGGGGAGCGGCTCGTCATCGGCTCCTGGAAGCTGCTTGCGGTATTCTTCCTCTCGCTGCTGGCGCTTCTGATAACGTTCGTCCTGTCCACCTGATCTTGGGGCCATGATATACCTCTCCAATGCGTGCTGCGGCGGGAACACTTCTCCGCCTCCAACTCATGATAACGGCAGTTTCGCTTTTGTGAATGAGGTTGTTGCTAGCCTGGTTAATCAGCTTCTGGCTCGGGCGACCAGTTCCCCGTTCTTTATGACGGCATGCGTGCAATTACGGCCCGCGAAGTAGCATAACTGTTCTACGTTCTGCAGATCCAGGATAGTCAAGTCCGCTTGCATGCCCGGCTCGAGTGCGCCAAGACGTTTCTCCCGCTTGAGGGCCGCTGCAGCATTGGAGGTTGCGGCCACTAGTGCCTGCTCCGGGGTCATGCCCATCTGCGTGCACGCTATGCTCATTGCTAATGGCAGAGATTCGACCACTGACGAACCTGGGTTGTAGTCGGTGGCCACCGCTACTGGAACGCCGGCCTGGATAATCACTCGGGCGGGCGCCTGGGGTACGCCCAGATACATGGAGCATGCGGGCAGGAGCACACCGATTGTCCCGGCTTGCCGCATCGCCTGCAGGCTCTCATTGTTTATCTCTTCCAGGTGGTCACCGGATATCGCTCCAATATCAGCCGCAAGCCGGGAAGCACCGATTTGCGCGATCTGGTCTGCGTGTACTCTTGGGGTCAAGCCAAAGCGCTTGCATGCTTCAAGCACACGACGGGAGCGGTCGACATCAAACACTCCGCGTTCGCAGAAGACATCGGCGAACTCAGCCAAGCCCTCATCGGATATCTGCTGCAACACTTCATCGGCCAGCACCGCGTCAAGGTAGGCGTCTTGGTTTCCGTGGTATTCCGGGGGCACGCTGTGTGCAGCGAGGTAAGTGGCGACCAGTTCGATCGGCTGCGATTCTTTGAGAATCTTGATGGCTCTGAGCATTTTCAGCTCGTCTTCCACGCTGAGCCCGTAGCCACTCTTGATTTCAACAGTCGTGACTCCCCAATGGAGCATGCGATCCAGGCGGGGGCGTGCCAACTCAACGAGCTCCTCCAGGCCGGCACGGCGCACGGCTTTAACGGTCGCCTGGATTCCGCCTCCCGCCTCGGCGATTTCCGAGTACGATCGCCCTTGCGATCGCTGGACGAACTCGTTCTCTCTGGAGCCGGCAAACACCGTGTGCGTATGGCAGTCTATGAGGCCGGGAATGACGCAGCGACCTTCTGCGTCGATTACGCGAGCGCCGGGGGGAATGGGCTCATCAAATGAGTCTCTTATCCAGAGGATTTTCCCGTTTTCAATGCCTATGGCTGCGTTGTAGTGGCGAGTCGCCAGATTGGGAATGTCCAAGCGAACTGGCCCTTGGGGGCCGCTGCAAACCTGTGAGATGTTGCGAATTATGAGCATGGTTGTCCTACTGAGGAATATGAACACCGCGTTCGGCGGCAATCGTTTTGGCTTTTTCGTATCCAGCGTCAAAGTGGCGGATTATACCCATGCCCGGGTCGGCCGTTAGAACTCTTTGAAGCCTTGCCGCCGCCTCATCGGTTCCATCCGCGACTATCACCTGTCCGGCGTGAATGCTGTAGCCTATACCTACACCACCGCCGTGATGTACCGAGACCCAACTGGCGCCGCACGCGGTGTTGACCAGGGCATTGAGAATGGGCCAATCGGCTATGGCGTCGGAGCCATCGCGCATCCCTTCCGTCTCACGATTGGGAGAGGCGACACTGCCACAGTCAAGATGGTCGCGGCCTATGACGATGGGGCCGGATACTTCGCCGGACTTTACTAAGTCGTTGAAGATAAGGCCCATCTTGGCTCTCTCTCCGTAGCCGAGCCAACATATGCGACATGGTAAACCTTGAAAGGCGATTCTCTCTCCGGCCATCCTGATCCAACGGCAAAGGTGCTCGTTTTCGGGGAAGGTCTCCAGCACAGCACGATCTGTGCGAGCGATATCCTCTGGATTCCCGGATATAGCGGCCCAGCGGAAGGGGCCGGCTCCCTCGCAGAAGAGAGGGCGGATGTATTCGGGCACGAAGCCGGGAATGTCGAAGGCGTTCGTTACGCCGACGGTCTTCGCCTGGGCGCGAATGTTGTTGCCGTAGTCGAAAGCTATCGCTCCCCGTTTCTGCATTGCCAGCATGGCCGCAACGTGCTCACCCATTGTCCGCATGGACTCAGTTATGTATCGATCCGGGTCCGTTTGTCTGAGCTGCAGGGCTTCAGAGTAGGCCATGCCGTTGGGGACATACCCCTCCAGGGCGTCGTGCGCGGAAGTCTGGTCAGTGAGAATGTCGGGGATGAAGTCTCTTTTGACCAGTTCCGGCAGGACATCACCGCAGTTGGCCAAAAGTCCCACGGACAACGCCTGTCCACCACGTTTAGCGGACTCGATCCATCGTAGGGCTTCGTCCAGATCATCTGTCCATTTGTCGAGATAACGGTCGTGAATTCTCTTCAGGATGCGGTTTTTATCAACCTCGATGCACAGACAGACAGCCTCGTTCATTGTGGCCGCCAGCGGCTGAGCGCCACCCATTCCTCCCAGCCCCCCAGTGAGAACCACCTTACCCACTAACGAGCCGCCGAAGCATTTACGGGCGCACGCGCCGAACGTTTCATAGGTTCCCTGAAGTATCCCCTGCGTCCCGATGTATATCCAACTGCCGGCGGTCATTTGGCCATACATGGTCAGACCCTTGGCCTCCAAGCGACGGAACTCGTCCCAGGTTGCCCATTGCGGAACGAGCATGGAGTTGCTGATGAGAACACGGGGAGCGTTGGGATGAGTCTTGATGACACCGACGGCCCGACCGGATTGCACAAGGAGTGTCTCGTCGCTCTCCAGGTTTCTGAGTGCACCGACGATGCGATCGAAATCCGGCCAACTACGAGCGGCTCTACCGGTTCCTCCGTACACTATCAATTGCTCGGGGCATTCAGCCACTTCCGGATCCAGATTGTTCATGAGCATGCGCAGTGCGGCTTCCTGGATCCAGCCCTTGCAGGAGAGTTCTGAGCCTCGCGGAGCACGTATCGTTCGGGATTGACTGTTAGTGCCGGTCTCAGTGTTCATTTAAGGGCTCCCAATTCGTTTTCAACCTCAGCAACGATGCGCTCGGAGCGGACGAGCCTCAACGATTCTTCAATGTCCGCACCGAGTAAATGGTCTGTTTCGCTATGTTCGACGTGATTGCGAATCACCTTATGGGCGATCTTTACGCCTATACCCGGCTCGATCGGTGCTCGGTAGTCGAGTGCTTGCGCTGCGCAGAGCTGCTCGATGGCCAGAATGGTCTCGACGTGATTAACCACTCTCCAGGCCTTTGTGCCCGCTATTGACCCCATGGACACATGGTCCTCCTGGCCAAGAGCGCTGGGAATCGAATCGACCGAGGCGGGGTGGCATAGTATCTTGTTTTCACTGACGAGAGCGGCGGCGGTATATTGGGGAATCATGAACGCGCTGTTCAAGCCCGTCTCCTTCATAAGCAGTTCAGGTAGGCCGTCATATCCGGATAGAAGGAGGTAGATGCGCCTCTCTGATATATTCCCCAATTCAGCCACGGCAACTGCAAGGTAGTCAAGAATCAACGCAAGTGGTTCGCCATGGAAAAGCCCACCGCTAATCGTATCGCCATCGGCGAAGATGACCGGATTGTCCGTCACGGAGTTGATCTCCGTAGTCACGACCTGCAGCGCATGTTGAAGGGCTTGGCGTGCCGCTCCGTGCACCTGTGGGATGCATCGCAGCGAATACGGATCCTGAACTCGATTGCAGTTTACGTGAGATTCCAGAATACGGCTTCCGTCCATCAATCTGCGTACGTTCTCAGCCGTGTCGATGCAGCCCGGATGGGGGCGGAGTTCGTGCAGTTTCTCCATGAACGGGCGTAGGCTCCCACGTAACCCTTCAAGAGACGTCGCTGCTACAATGTCTGCGTGCTTCAGCAAGTGGAGGCCGCGTATGATCACGCCTGCCGCGTGCGCCGACATGAATTGAGTGCCGTTGATTAGCGCCAGCCCCTCCTTGGCTCCGAGCTGTGTTGGTTTTAATCCAAGTTGTTCAAGCGCTCGTTCGCCGGGGACAACACCTTCAGGAGTGAGGACCTCACCTTTGCCCAACAAGGGCAGAACCATGTGAGCCAGTGGGGCAAGGTCTCCGCTGGCACCAAGAGAACCTTGCAGGGGGATAATCGGTAGGTAATCCGCCGAGAGCAAAGCAGCGAGCATACGGATTGTCTCACAGCGCACCCCGGAGTGCCCACGGCATAGCGCCGCCACCTTGAAGAGCATCATCAAACGCACCAACTCCGGCGGCGTCGGGCCACCCACACCAACAGCGTGAGAGAGGATTAGATTCTCCTGGAGCTGCTCCAGCTGGTCGGGGTGAATGCGCTTTGTGCACAAGTTTCCGAACCCGGTGTTCACGCCGTAGACAGCCTTCTCGCCTTGAGCAATCTTCTCGATCGTCTTCCGCGAAGAGGTCACTCGCTCCCAAAGGCTGTCGTCTATATCGAGGTTGACCGGACAACCGAAGATGCGCACGAGTGATGCAAAATCGAGGTCGCCGCCGGACAGGCGAATAGAGTTCCCGGAAGTCGATTGGGCGTTGTGATTATCGTTCATAGCTTTCCTTGCCCAATTATAGAGGGCGTTTGTCCGCACAACTGCGCAGCAGCTGTGCCGGTGCCCAGGCCTCACGTATGCTCCAACCTCCTCCTGGTTTCCTGTTGTTGTAGAGCGTCGTGGAGCGCTGTCAACGAGACAAATCGCTGCCCCGTCGATGGCTAAGGCGCACGCTGTGATGTGAGATGGCGTTGGCTAAGTCGGACATAACGGACTGCCTTTTCTGGAACGACACCTACCCCCTCGCGTGAATTGCCCTAACCTTTGTTGTTGTATGATGTTATTGTGATTAGCGTGACGCGCTGCAACTCCATCGCCTGACGCACAGCTGCCCTCCACAATCGCAGATCGGAGAGCGCCGATCTGATGATGCATTCGCGCTGCATTCTGCTTGGATTGCCCCAAAGCAGGGGAGGTATAGGACCTCCGCGTTGCTCGTCGAGAGCAGCAGGTGCGGCGGATGGCGAGCCCAACGAGAGCCGGGCGATGGGATGTCACTGATCCCATACCGCAATCTCAGAGCGTAGCAGGTTTGGAATTCGGACACGTTTAAGACACAAAACGAGCCAACACTTCCTCAATGATGGGTTTTATTCCTAACCGTGGAAGACTATGATTGTCTGGAAGCATGGTCGCTTATGTGTGGCAGCGACCATTTAGCCCGCATGACATGTGGTTTACCAGGTCCTGTGATAAGGAGGTGTCGACTGTGTCTACGTCGCGAAGAATCACGATCTGCCATGATCAGGTTTTGCTGTTGGTTTTGGCATTGTTGCCTGTTGGGTTGTGCGATCCTGTTCTCGGTGACGTAATCTACGTTGACGATGATGCCGACCTGGCAGGAGACGGCAACAGTTGGTCAACCGCCCACAAGTATTTGCAGGATGCGCTGCTGCGGGCATTGCCAGATGACGAAATCCATCTTGCGGGAGGGCGGTATACACCGGACATTGACGAGAAGGGGATTTACACGTCCGGCGATCGCGCTGCTTCGTTTGGAGTGCAGCACAGCGTCACGATCCTTGGCGGATACGCCGGCATCAACGCTGCGGATCCCGATTCGCGCAATCCGTCCACATGGGAGTCCGTCCTTAGTGGCGATCTGGCCGGCGACGATGAGCCGGGCTTTGTTGGCAATGGGGAAAATAGCTATAATGTAGTCGTGGTGATGGCCACGAACGACATTGTCGTATTCGACGGGATCACGATAAGTGGGGGCAATGCTACCGGCAGATATGGTGGTGAAGACGGGGCCGGCGTCTACAACTACATGTGCGATCCCACATTCAGAGATTGTCTCTTTCGCGGCAATTCATCACTTGCCACTTCCGGGCTTCTCGGCCGAGGTGGTGGTATGTACAACGAGCGAAGTCAACCAACCTTGATTGACTGCGTGTTCGATAGTAACCGAGCAGACTTCGGTGGGGGGATGTTCAACGAACAGGGCAGCAGTGCCACCTTGAACGGATGTCGCTTCCTGCAAAACAGAGCAGCCTTTGGTGGTGGAATGTACAATCAGGATGACAGTAATCCCGTTCTGAATGCCTGCTCCTTTGAGGAAAACATGGCCGTGGGAGGCTTCTTCGCCGTAGGCGGTGGTATGGCCAATTACCAGTCTAGTCCTCTGCTCGATCAATGCATCTTCGACGCGAATTCGGCGGAAGGGGGAGGGCATAGTTACGGTGGAGGAATGGACAACGATGAGAGTGATCCGACGCTCACTGCTTGCGTCTTCAGGCGCAACTGGGCGGCGGGAACGTCCGAAACCGCCGGCGGTGCAATGCACAACGATGATGCTGCCCCCCGACTGATCAACTGCCTGTTCGACAGCAATCAGGCTGGTGGAACACCCTGGTGTGCTGAAGGAGGAGCCATTAGCGTTCAGTCACAGAGTTTTCCAGTATTGGTCGGCTGTGTGCTGGTTCGCAACGAAGCAGCCGGCCATGGGGGCGCTGTGTGCAATGATGATCATCCACTGCAAATGCAAATAACGAACTGCATTGTGTGGGGAAACCAGGCACTTGTGGGTACGCAGGACAATGAGCAAATCTACGTCTACGGCTCTTCCAGTGCTGTTCACATCGCTTTTAGCTGTATAGATGGTTTACACATGTATGCTGGTAATAACAACATTGGTGACAATCCTTCTTTCATCGATTCCAACGGGCCGGATGGCGTTGCAGGGACTGGAGATGAAGATTACCGACTCTCTCCCGGCTCGCCCTGCATTGATGCCGGCGACAGTACGGCTGTTCCCGAGGACGTGGTTAACGATCTGTCAGGACTGCCTCGCATACATGCGTGCGTTGTCGATATAGGCGCTCACGAATACCAGGAAAACCGCTACTATGGTGATGCGGACGAGAACTGCGTCATAGATCTGGACGACTATCTGGATTTCTCCTTCTGTCTGGAGCGTTTCGGATACGAGAAAAGTGGTGTCCTGGATGTGTGCGTGGAGATTTTCGATGCGGATAGTGACGAGGATGTGGACTTGGCGGATTTCGCTCAGTTTCAACAACTGTTCAGTGGGAGCTAAGTCAAGCCCGTGGGGGTTCCAGACACAATGTCGTGTCGGCCAGTGACGGAGTTCAGCAGGTAATCGTCCCGTTTCACCTACCGTCAAGATCGTGATTTCCTGTAGAATGGAGTGCCCTTGACTTCCCACAGGGACGTCGTTCATGCTGTACATCCCCACGATTAACCACTAGAATGGCATGTGAGAATCCAGCGGCTCGTGACCTTGGGTTCAAGGACGGGGGCTTGCGAAAGGTCGCTCAGAGGAGAAGTTCAATGTGCAAGAGCTGGTGGTTCGGTAGGTATTTCCCATTCACCTTCGCAGTGGCGCTAGCTGTACCGGCCCTAACTCTCCAGGCCGTTTCCATCACGGTGACCTCACCCAACGGCAGTGAAGTCTGGACAGCTGATACTCTTCATACCATCACTTGGAGTGCTGTAGAACCATCAGGAGATGTAGATATTTGGTGTCACGGGGCCGGGTCTACGAACTACCGATATCTCGCTACCGTCGAGATGATCGAGGGGCAATTCCCTTGGCCGATCGCCGCCGATTTCGCTGCCACCAATGGAGTGATCATCCTGCGCAGCCATACCGACGGCGACACAATCAACGATGCTAGCGACGCTCCGTTCACAATCCTGCCCGCCACGGCCGGCAGCCTTTCCGTGCTCTCGCCAACTATTGGCGAAAACTGGGCCGCCGGGTCAACGCAGGCCATTGCCTGGTCTTCGGATTTTGCCAACGGCGAAATCGACCTCGACCTCTACGAGAATGGCGAGTTCCACACACACATTGCCACGGTACCCGTCGGCGATGGATCATACTCTTGGTCGCTGTGTCCCGGTTTGGGTGATAGTTCGGACTATTCCATCCGCGTTGCGGAGAGAACTCTCTACGTCGATAGTGAAAGCGATCCTTTCCAAATCTCCGGGTCTGCCGCCAAATACTTGGAGATCACTGATCCCGCAGATGGCAGCCATTGGCGTGCTGGTTCATCGATGGCTGTAAACTGGAACAGTGGAAACTTGGTCGGGGACATGCAGGTAGTGATTGCCGCCGACTTCTACTCCTGCGGTTATCCGGATGTTGCGATTGGCGATGGTTCGCTTACTTGGGATATCCCTAAATGGGTTCAACCTGGCCCCGCCCTCGTGCGACTCTTTCCTCTTGACTGCGGCTTCATCACCGACAGCGTGAGAGTGATGATATCTTCCGTATTCGATTCGGATTCAGACGGAGATGTTGATTACATGGATCTGACGGCGCTTGTAGATTGCATCAGCGGACCGGCTGCTGGCAGTGATCTCACCGAACCGTGCGCAGCAGTCGATGTGGATGATGATGGCCGCATCGATCTTTTTGATTTTGCAGCCTTCCAGGTTGCCTTTACCGGCAGTTGATAGCCCCAACAACCAATGCGAGACGTGGAGATGTCGAACAGAAATAGAGCTTACGGACTGACCCTGGTGGAGCTTGTTGTTGTGTTGGCCATGATATCTCTGCTCTGCATGGCTTTGGCGCCATCTTTACAGGCGGCGCGCAAATGCAGTAGAAGCGAAGTCTGCCTAGCCAACCTCCAGAGTCTGGGCGTGGCCATAGCCACTTACGCTGACCTGTACGAGGGCCGCTTGCCTGGCCCGCTGCATCCAGCCGTGTACCAGCACCAGACGGTAGAAGGTTATGCGACGCACAGCGCGAGTCCGGCCAGTGCAGAGTACTTCATACAGAGACAACTAGGGCATCGGCTTCGCGAAGTTGTTGGAGACGAGGTGGACCGTCTAATCGTCTGTCCAACTACAGAGAATCTCGTACCGGATATCCATTTCTCGCAATTCAGTTCCCGCACTATCTTTCCTTTCAATTATGCGCTCAACCAATGGGGAGGAACAAGTATTCGCTCCACGGATCCACAGTATTACTTTGGGTACTCGGTTGCTACTGGCTCTTCACTTGCGCCTCAGTTGCTCGAAGCCATTCCGCAGCCATCCAAAGAGTGGATGACGGCGGATGCGTGGTACAGGCCGGCTCCGCCTCTCCCCTTCGCCGGCTTCAGCCAGGAAGGACCGTACCAGTCAGGGTGGAGCGGAGAGGCGTTACCCCATTTTGCCCCCCACTTCAAACGCGGATCACTGAGGGTCTACATAGACTCTGATGAGCGGGAACAGGCGGCAGCGCAGGTAAGAGAAGAGAGGGCAGATGGTTTAACCAACACACTCTTCTTTGACGGCCATGCCATTCCCGTATGCTCCAAAACTCTGACGGTCAACGGGTTTAGCATACTCTACGGCTTTCCCGGAACGGTCAATCCATACCTGGATGACCCAACCGCAGAAATGGTTTGGCAACAAGGCACTTGGGAGTAACCTGGTCACTTGTTGTCCTGTTCGCCTGTCTCGGGCTCCGCAGATGACGATTTGGTCCGTTCAACCTCGTGCTGCAGAAGCTCAATTGCTCGTAGGAGTGCGGTGTCGCGGCCCGCTGCAAGGTCAGAGATTGTCTGCTCCACGAAAACCTGAGGTTGATTGCCTTGCCCCTCGATTATTCTTCCGTCGGCATCACAGACATAGCCATTGGATATCCTGACAACCAGGTTGCACGGTAGCACGGCATAGACGCCTACTCCGGTGAGGTTTCCATGTGTTGTCGTACCGACTGCAATTGGGCGGTCGGTACTTATGGAGTAAGTGGCGAAAAGGTCGGCCGCACTGCCTGTTCGCGAGTTGAGCAGCAGGACGACTGGTTTGTGATATTGCCAAGAACCGGCCGGTGCAAAGGTTGTTGTGTGGCTTATGAAGTCGCTCGCGCCGACGCTCCTCTGGAAGGAAATGGCTACTGGGCATGCTTGTGAGAGAAAGCGACCTACGATACGCTCCTGTCCCGTTCCGAACCCGCCCAGGTTGTCTCTGATGTCGATTATTAAAGCCGGAGCTTCTCGTAGCGATTCGAGGGCTCGGTCGAACTCGTTGGCCACTTGCATTCGCCCGGTGAACGACAGAATACGTATATAGCCAAGGCCTGATGGATGCTGCCCACTCCAGACATACTCGCCGCGCATGCTCACGAAAGGTTGCGGTTGTGGCTTATCTTGGCGTCGATGTGTGCGTGAAAGGGCGACTGTCTGAGCGGCAGCGTCCGGCGAGGCCTTGAATGTGACTCGACATTCACTATTGCGCTCACCCATTGGTATTTCACGATAGGCCGCATCGTAGAAACCACGGTCTGAGGAGAACACCTTGAGCTGGACCCGGAGGCAGTCGATCATGTCTGCGACAGAGTGACTATCGATCGCCGTGATGATGGCTCCCGGTCGTAAGCCGGCCTGCTCAGCATCCGATCTTGACATTACTTGCGTGACGACTGCCTGCTTCTCTACCAACTGTGTCTCAAACCCGGGACCATATTGCCCCCTCGGCGGCTTTGAGTGAAAGTTGCACAACCAGGAGTGTGAGTCGCGAAGTTCTCTCATGAATTCTTCCATCGTGATGTAAAAGTCTTCAGCAGTCTTGGAGTTGGATACCTTTTCTTCGCAGGCGCGTTTTACCGACGGCCAGTCAATACGCTTGTGCTCAAAGAACGAGAAATACCTCTCGATTGCTCGACAGAGAATACTGAAGTTTGCCCGCATATCTTCTTGCGACAGGTGCTGCTGTACTTTCAAGTCTCGCGGAGGCTGCTCTGTCACGACAACACCCTCGTCGATTCGGTCAATAACGCTGTTCCTCCAGTTGCTGTGCCTGGCGCCCTCTGAGTTTGCCGCATCCAGATGACGAATCCAGGTCACCGGCTGTCGCAGGCCTATTTTGGCGACTTCACGTATCCACCTTAACCGATCTCCCTCCATGCTTGCCGCTTTCTCGTACCATTTGATTGCCTCTTGTCGCTTGCCGCGATGGTCGGCGATGTATCCCAAGTAGGTATAGATGTGGCACAGATCGACAGAGTCGAAGTCTGTCTTGTGCTCCTCAATCAGTTCCAACAACAGACGATTGGCAAGATCCAGTTTCTTCTGCGGAGCCTTCAATGCATCGCGCGCCTCCGCAAGCTTGGCTTGGCTGTTGTTGGAGGCGGCAAAAGCGCTATACGGGAATAGCATGATCAACATGACAATCGGTAGAACCGTAAACGTGAGCCGTTTGAAGTGGATGTCTCTTGGCATGAGCTTTCTCCTTCGGATGTTGGTCGTCCGCTGACGGTCCTGTGTATAAATGCAGTTCGCAGCGGCCCTAATCCTTCGCACGACATCTTATACGGCAAGCGAGTTCTTCGGTCGCACAATGTCTAACTGGCTTTTCACGGAGCCGACGAAGCCAGCGTGTTCATCGCATCCGAACGATACTTTGAATGCACTTTTTACCGTTGCATGTGCGAGCATATCGCCAAACACGCGAATCTACCGGAGAAAACCTGGGTCCATCGCAACACTTGGATAGAGCTTGCTCTGGGGTTGCCTTGAACTGCGCAGCCATTATCCTATCGCCCTTTAATTGGGAGGATGCTGCAAGGAACTCCGTGGATAGGGTATTCTAGTGAGACCTTGCATGATGTGTGTTGTGCGCATAGGTCGTCTGTGAGAGTGTTGCTTGTCCAAACGCAGCGCCAAACAGTGAGAATCCACCGGAGAACACCGGGGTTCAGAGCTACACTTGAATAGAGCTTGCTCCAGGAGCGTGCAGGATTGGGGACAAATGAGTTTTTGTACAGCCGTGAACTGCATAGACGGGCGGGCACAGCTGCCCGTGATTAACTACCTTCGTACTCGTTTCAGCGTCGAGTATGTCGACAGCGTTACAGAACCGGGCGTGAATCGAATCCTTGCCGAGCACGGCGGGGGGGAGAGAGCGGCATGCGTTCTGCGAAGATTGGAGGTGTCCATGGATAGGCACGATTCTCGCCAAGTCGCTGTGGTTGGCCATCACGACTGCGCTGCCAATCCATCCGGTCGACCCTCACAGGAACAGCATGTTCGCGCTGCCGTACGACTACTCCGCGAGCGATACGGCCACGCAGAAGTAATTGGGTTGTGGGTTGATGAACATCATCAAGTCGCCGAGGTTGCCTGATCCAACGCTTTGCGGCTCAAGGCGTGGCAATACCTTCGCGGAAGGCGAACCTTGCTAAGTCTACGCGGTCATGTATATCAAGCTTGCCCATGAGACTGGTCTTGTGGTTATCCACAGTCTTCGGGCTGATGTGCATAATCCCGGCTATCTCCTTGACTGACATGCCCTTGGCTACGTAACGGAGCAACTCCACCTCGCGCAGAGTCAGTCGTGAAGCGCGCGATGTTGTTTTTGCCGCAAGACGCGGACCTTCAGGGGCGTTGACCATGCGCGATTTGATCTCATTGGAGAAATGCACCCAGCCCTTCGCTACATCCCTGATGGCTTGCCTAACAGTCGTGAAGGGTTCGCTCTTGGTTATATATCCCCACGCTTTGGCCTGGAGTGCCTGAGCAATGTAGACCTCGTTGCTGAAGGCACTAAGGAAGATAATGCGCACGTCAGGCAGTTGGGCTACTATTGTGTCCGCAGCGGCGAAAGCGCTCAGCCCAGGAAGATCTATATCCATTAGAATTATACTGGGTCTCGTCCGTGTCGCTTCGTCAATGCCCGCGTCAGCATCGGCTGCCTCGCCCACAATCGTCATGTCCGGCTCGGCGTTGATCTGCGCTGCGAGCCCCTCGCGGAATACGGCATGATCGTCAATGATGAGTACGCTGATTAGGGAATCGGAGGTATACATGGGCCACTCTCCTCATTCTCGTAAGCTTTTCCGGCCTGGTTGGCCGTGCTCTAACCTGAAATACGACTACAAGCTTGGTAGCTGAGATATCAACGGTCCAGGGGCAATGTCAAACAGTGGAAGTTCACCGGAGATTGCTTCGGACCCTACACTTGAATGAAGCTTACGCTAATGGTTTTCCCTTGATCAGTATTCCCGCCTCACTCAACTCTGCGTACAAGCTGCTCATGCGACAAGCGCGCCACTTCCTGTCTACACTCAGGTTTGTCGTGGCCTACATAATCACTGACAACAATGAGTATAATCGAATTGCACAGATAATGCGGGCAATTGTCTGCCTTAAGGAAGGTTTTTTTGCAGACACGGGGCTCGGAGCGATGTTCGACACTCCTGCCGAAACTCCGCAAACTACCGCCAAAACGACAAGAAGCTGTTACCCAAATCACAGCTGAGGTTGATGACGCGATCATGAGCATAAGTGACGCGAGGAGGCACTACACCAGCGTCTTGTGAGGACGACTGCCTTCGGCTACTCACAGCCTTTGTTAGGCCATGAGGCCGGTCGGACTCATGAATCCAACAATCAGGTATGGAAACAGCTGGCGGCTCACGCGTTGCCCTTCAGAATAGAGCTTGCTTTAGAGCATTTAACTTTCAGGTCTAGCGCGATTGTGCACTAGTTGTTATGCTTTCATTCAAGCATGGAGGCTAGTGATGAAAGCATATTCTATGGATCTTCGACGACGTATCCTCGCTGCGTGTAATCGCGGCGAAGGAACCAGATTCGTAGCGGACCGCTTCGGTGTCAGTCCCGCGTGGATTCGAAGGCTGAAGCAACGGTTTCGTGAAGATGGCGAACTGGCTCCACGGCCTTGCGGTGGCGATCGGCGCAGTAAGTTCGATGAGGCTGCGTTAGATAAGTTGCATAAAAAGGTATCTGCTCAGCCTGACGCAACGCTGGAAGAGTTGCGTGTATGGGCGAAAGAAGAATTGGGGATCAATTGCAGCGTGATGGCAACTCATCGAGCACTGAAAAGGATTGGTCTGACTTTTAAAAAAAGTCTCTGATTGCCTCCGAGCAGCACCGCCCAGATGTAGTGGCTGCTCGCAAGCTGTTTACCCACCGCTTACAGGGTATTCCTATAGAACAGCTCATTTTTCTCGATGAATCCAGTGCAAAAACGAACATGACCCGTCTTTATGGACGGTCTATGTGTGGCGAAAGATGTCGTTTTGACCTTCCTCATGGGCACTGGCAAACCAATACGATGATCAGCGCCTTGCGCTGTACGGGCGTTATTCCCGAGGCTACCATGCTATTCGATGGGCCAACAGATGCTACTGTGTTTCGTGGTTACGTTGAACACTGTCTGGCTCCAGCGTTACGACCTGGTGACGTGGTCGTAATGGACAACTTGTCATCTCACAAGGTCAGCGGAATCGAGGAGTCGATACAGAACGTCGGTGCCGAACTGTTGTACCTGCCACCTTACTCGCCTGACTTGAACCCAATTGAGAACCTATGGTCAAAGATCAAATCATATCTACGTCGAGACGGACCAAGACAGATCAGCCAACTTATCCGCGCCGTTGCTAACGCATTCCACAAGGTAGAACCCGAAGAATGCACCAACTACTTCCTTAGCTGTGGATACGCTACACGTGATCGGTGAATACTCTAGACAACAAAATCCTCCTGAAAGCGCTTACTCAATGCCCCTCGCAGCAAGCCATCTCTCAGCGTCGATCGCTGCACGGCATCCCATACCCGCCGCCGTTATTGCTTGGCGGTAGTGCGGGTCGGCAACGTCTCCCGCGGCGAAGACGCCTTCGATCGCAGTCATTGATCGGCCACCGTCCTTGAGCACCAAGTAGCCAGCGTCATCTGTTTTCAACTGCCCATTCAGAAACTGAGTGTTCGGTGTATGTCCAAGGGCAAGGAACATGCCGTTCACCTTCAACTCACTCATCTCGCCACTTTTCGTGTTACGTAGCCTTAGACCTGTGACACCTTGCTCATCGTCGCCCAGAACCTCCTCTACGACTGAGTCCCACACGACCTCTATCCTCTCATGGCTGAGAGCACGCTTCTGCATTATCTGGCTAGCACGTAGTTGATCGCGCCTGTGAACGATGTAAACGGGGTTTGAGAACTTGGTGAGGAACATTGCCTCCTCGATGGCTGAATCACCACCACCGATAACTGCAACCGGCACATCGCGGTAACGCGGCATGCCTCCATCACATGTGGCGCAAGCCGTGACACCCAAGCCCGCTTTGCGGAAGTGTTGCTCAGAATCCAGATTGAGCCATTTGGCGGAGGCGCCAGTTGCGATTATCACCGAGTGAGCAAGAGTCTCACTGCCGTCGCTATCTGTAAGCGAAAAAGGGGGCTCCGATAGATCGACGCTTACGATGCTTTTTCTTGCCACGCGAACTCCGAAGCGGTCCGCCTGTTTGCGAAATGCAGCCATCATCTGCGGGCCGTCGATCCCTTGGGGAAAACCAGGGTAGTTCTCGACTTCCGTTGTAAACATCAGCTGACCGCCCGGGATCATCTCACTGCCGCTCGCAATGGCGCCTTCAAACAGCACCGGATCAAGGTTGGCACGAGCTGAGTAGATTGCGGCTGTCCAGCCTGATGGCCCTGATCCGATTATCACGTTTTTCTCAATCTGCTTCTCGGATGACATAGCGTGGTGAAACCTCCTATCGCCGTAGTGAGTGTTGCGTATTCACGCCGCCAGAATAGGCGATTCGGCTTCGGACGCAAGCTGCAGCCGATGTGGCACAATTGGACTGCGAAAACACGGCGGCATTGCCGGCCTACTCGTCTCATCGGTTGACCTGGCACGATCTCGCTCGTAACCTTCTTCTGGAGTTGCGTACTGCAGGAACACTGTGCGAAGTATGGAGCGGCATTCGTCCGAAGGCAGCGTCAAGCAGTAAAAAACCACCGGAGAAAACCGGGGGGCCAGACGCCAAACTCGAATGGAATTCGCTCCAGCCTCTGCCGGCAGGCGTTTGCCTTATACGAGCTGATGGGATTGTGCCGGATTTTCTTGCGGAAGGTGGTGGATCATCAAAGAGCGATTGGTTCAAGCAGCGGCGTTATGTTGTCTGATAGCAGTGGTGGGCTGCAATCCCAAACGTGAGGATGAACCTGTCGCCTTCTCTCAAGACGCTTGGTCCTTTGAGGGGAGAGAGGCGGTTCGTTTCCAGACGGACCACTTCGACATCTACACAACTTTGCGAGACACCCAATTCGCCCAGGCTCTTCCTGGATTCCTCGAAACTTCTTTTGCTCAATACAACTCACTTCTTCCCGCGCCGATTGATAAGAAGAGGCGGCTCCAAACCTATGTTTTCGATACTCGAAGACAGTGGGAGAGCTTCACGCGCCAACGTTTTCCCCAGCGGTTTCCTGTGTATCGTCAGATCTCCGCAGGCGGATTCGCAGAGGGAAACCTGTGTGTTGTTTACTACCTGCGCCGGATGTACACCTTGTCGGTACTGGCTCACGAGGGCATGCACCAATACTTCGCCAACTTCTTCGATGTCAAGCTGCCTGCTTGGGTGAACGAGGGGTTGGCTACTTACTGCGAGTCCTACGAGTTGGCGGGTGACCGACCGGTCTTCACTCCCAAACGCAACACGTTTCGCTTGAACGCGCTGAGGGAAGCGTTGTCTGTCGGCTCTATCATTCCGCTGAAGGAGATGCTGGCTACAGATGCCGGCCAGGTAATAGTGCGAGGTCGTTCGCAGGTTACCAAGACATACTACGCCCAGGCATGGGCGATGCTCGTTTACATCCGGCACGGCGAAGGCGGCAAGTATTCAGCTGGATTCGACGAACTCATGAAGGGGATTGTCTCCGGCGACATGCCATTGATAGCTCAGGCGGCGAAGATCAGGGCTCCGGAGCCTGCCAATACCAGTTACGGTGAAGCTGTCTTTCGTGCCTATATCACCGATGATCTTCAAGCCTTCGACCATGGGTTCCAGGCCTACCTCTACAAGCTCGCCGGCTTCCGACCTGCTCAGTAGTATAGCGAAGCCTTTCAAGCCATTTAAGGTCGGCCAGGAGTTTGCCCACACCACCATGATTAAAGTAGGGCAAACAGCATGCATCACGCGGGATCTATGTCGAACAGGAGCGTCCGGGAACTGCTGCGAGCGAGAGAAGTTTTTGTGCCTTAACTCAGTTGACAACCGGATTAAAGAAGGTATTCTCGCCATGCTCTGGCGAAGTTCGCCGAGGTTCTTTCGATGTTAACCCGCGAGAGGTAAGCGACTGTGGTGGCTAGCGAGAAGATCAGGATTCGGATGGAGGCGTACGATCACCGTACGCTCGACGCTTCGGCCAACGAAATCGTGGAGCACGCGAAGCGAACGGCTGGCAGTGTTGTTGGTCCGGTTCCTCTGCCCACACGGGTGGAACGGTACACCGTTCTTCGTGGCCCGCACATCGACAAGAAGTCTCGTGAGCAGTTTGAAATGCGTACGCACAAACGCCTTATCGAGATTTCTGAGCCAACCGCTCGAACGATCGAAGCACTTAACCGCTTGGTAGTGCCCGCGGGTGTTTTTGTGAAGATCAGAACTTAGCTCGGTTGGTGAATTGTCCTAGCGACGCTTGGGCGTTCGATCTTCGATCGTTCATGCGGTCCCTAGGTGTGTGTTTAGGTCTCCGGGGAGACTCGGCAGCGTCGGATCTTTGGGAAGCTTAAGTGTCGTTCTGGCAAGGTGGTTGATTGATGATACCGGCCCTTATTGGCAGAAAAGTTGGCATGACTAGAGTGATTGACCCTTCTGGTGCGGTTACTCCGGTTACGGTCGTCAAGGGTGGCCCCTGTACTGTAGTGCAGGTCAAGACCAAAGACACCGATGGCTATGAAGCCGTCCAGCTTGGCTTTGAAGATGTCAAGCCCCACAGGTCGACTATGCCGATGATCGGCCATGCTGGAAAGGCCGGCACGGGCCCCAAGAGAGTCCTCCGTGAGGTTCGCCTTGAGGCACCCACAGAACTTGGCTTGGGTGATGTAGTTACGGTGGAGCAGTTCGCGGCCTCCGAAGTCGGTTACGTCGACGTCACCGGTTGCACAAAAGGACGCGGCTTTGCTGGCGTGATGCGCCGCTGGGGCTTTGGCGGTCAGCTTGCTTCCCACGGTGTGGAGAGGAAGCATCGTAGCCCAGGCAGCATTGGCGGTCACGCTAACCTTGGTACCGGTCGCGGTATCCGTAAAGGTAAGAAGATGGCCGGGCATATGGGTGATGCAAGGGTTACGCAGCGTTGCCTTCAGCTCGTAGCCGTCGACACAGAGAATAATCTACTTCTTGTTAAGGGAAGTATTCCGGGGCCCCCAAACGGGCTCCTTTTTGTGCGCCAGTCCAAAACGAAACTGAAAAAGGCTGGCGAGGCAGAAAACTGATAAGTTGTCCCGGCCGTTAAGGCCTAGAGCTTGAGTTCGATGATTGAAGTACCTGTATACAAGATGGACGGTCAAAAGAGCGGCGTTCTCGAGATAGACCCGGCCGTTCTTGGTGGCGAGGTTCGTCCAAAGCTGCTCAAGCAGGCAGTAGTGATGTACCAGGCGAACGCGCGACAGAATACTTCCGCCACCAAAAGTCGCGGTATGGTTGAGGGCTCAACTCGTAAGCTCTATCGCCAAAAGGGAACTGGTAACGCTCGTATGGGCGCTATCAGAACTTGCGTGCGTCGTGGCGGTGGTGTTGCCTTCGCGAAAGGAAAGCAGAACTACAGTCAGGATCTTCCCAAGAAGATGCGGCGACTTGCACGTAACAATGCCATTCTCGCTAAGTTGCAGTCAGGGCAGGTTGCTGTGGTGGAGGACCTGAAGTTCGACAAGCCTCGTACCAAAGTGTTTGCAGGTATGCTCTCTGCTCTCGGTGCGGATCGTGGCTGTGTTGTTGCGCTGGCTGCCAATGATCGCAACGCCTATCTCGCAGGCCGGAATATCGCCAAGACAGAAGTCAAGCCGGTTTGTGAGATCAATGCTTTTGAAGTTCTGCGTCGGCGCAAGTTGGTCATGACCAAGGAGGCTTTCGAGAGCCTCAAGGCGGATCCGACTTTGTTGGGTAGGAAGAGTAACTAGCCCGCTTGGGTTGGCACAACAGGAACGTGCCGAAGTATTAACGAATGGAAGTCTGAACGATCGCCATGGATATTTACCACCTAATCAAGAGACCGCTGGTGACCGAAAAGGGCACCCATCAGTCAGCGCGGCACTTCGACGGTACGAAGTGGGAGAAGGCTCGCGGCGGATCGTATTCTTTCGAGGTGCATCGGAATGCCAGCAAGCCTGAGATTAAGCAGGCTATCGAGAAAATTTACGGTGTGAAGGTGCTCTCTGTGCGGACGTCGAACCGCAAGGGCAAGGCACGTCGGGTTCGCTTTAAAGTCGGACAGACAGCCTCGTGGAAAAAGGCTATCATCGTTCTGGACTCGAACTCGCATATTGATTTGTTCTAATGGACGGTTTGGGCGCCTTAGAAAACAGTCGAGGTATTAGATGGGCGTAAAGGTATACAGACCAACTTCTCCAGGGCGGCGGAATTCGTCTGTGAACGATTTCTCGGAGATTACGGATCGAAAGAAACGTCCGGAGAAGTCGCTTACCCAGCGGTTGGTGCGAAAGGGCGGGCGTAATCATCACGGTCGGATCACTGCTCGTCACAGAGGCGGTGGCGTCAGGAAGCTCTACCGCATTATCGATTTCAAGCGACGCAAAGACAGCTTGGTAGGTACTGTTGAGGCCGTTGAGTACGATCCCAATCGTACCTGTAATATTGCCCTGATCGCTTACGCCGATCAGACTAAGAGTTATATTCTTGCACCTTTGGGTTTGACTGCCGGCGACACTGTTGAGAGCGGCGAAAAGGTCGAGCCCAAAGCTGGCAACTGCATGCCCCTGCGATCCATTCCTGTTGGTATGGATGTGCACAATATCGAGCTGAACATCGGGCAGGGCGGGAAGCTCGCACGAAGTGCCGGTTCTTCTTGTCGATTCCTGGCTCGTGAAGGTGATTGGGCTACCTTGGTCATGCCGTCGGGCGAAATGAGGCAGGTTCACGTTGAGTGTCGCGCCACTATTGGCCAGATCGGCAATCTCGATCACCAGAACCTTCGAGTCGGCAAGGCAGGACGCAAACGCCACATGGGGCGAAGGCCACGCGTTCGTGGTACCGCAATGAACCCGGTTGCTCACCCCTTGGGAGGTGGCGAGGGAAGAAGCGGCGGCGGTCGCCATCCTTGCAGTCCCAGCGGTATCCTTGCCAAGGGCGGCGGCACCAGGAGCCCACGCAAGAACTCCAACAAGCGTATTTTGCGTCGGCGGAAGAGTCGGCGATATGGGCAGAAGACTTTGCCCAAGAAGTAAATAGATCGTTTTTTTACTAGGCATTGACAGGCTGTATGCGGTTGCCCACGGGTGTCGAACAGCAGCTTGCTCGCCGGAGATTGCCCTAAACGTCCAGACGGGACGAGGTTGGCTATGTCACGTTCGCAGAAGAAGGGCCCACATGTGGAAGAGAAACTCTTCCGCAAGGTGATGGCAGCAAAGGAGACGGGAAATCTGTCCCCCATTCGGACATGGTATCGCAGGTGTACGATCGTTCCCGAGTTCATCGGGCACAAGTTCGACGTGCACAACGGCAAGGCCTTTGCGACCGTGACCGTAACTGAGGACATGGTCGGGCACAAGCTCGGCGAATTCAGTCCCACGCGGTCTTTCCGTGGGCATGCTGGCGGGAAGCGCTAGCACGGACGGTTCAGGAATCCGCGTTAGGTAGGTGAGTCAATGACAGACGCAACAGATACACTACAGAGTCCAGTGGAGCAGAAGGAGTGGAAGGCGATTCATCGCTACGCTCGCATGAGTGCTCAGAAGGCCCGTCTGGTCATGGACCTTGTCAGGGGACTTGACTGTGATGTGGCTATGGACCTCCTGAAGTTTAATCACCGCCGTTCGGCCGGCTTGATCGCAAACGTACTGCGTTCGGCCATGGTCAACGCGGATGAGCAGGAAGCTGACATGAGTCGGCTATTCGTTGCAGAGGCACGAGTTGATGGTGGCCCCTATTACAGGCGATTCCGTCCCAAAGATCGGGGGCGGGCCCATCCTATTGCAAAACGTACGTGTCATCTGGTTATCAAAGTGTCGGAGCGTTAAGACGCGGCGGGTTTACTCGTTCCGCGTCCAGGGAACAGACCACCGTTAGCGGTGGAGACAAACGGAGCTTACCGTGGGTCAGAAGGTTCATCCAACAGGTTTTCGAGTCGGTATCACGGAAGACTGGCGCTCACGTTGGTACGCGCCCAAGGCAGCCTTTGGGGAGTTCCTCCTCGAAGATCAGAAGATGCGCAAGTTCATCGACGCGCGACTGAACCAGCAGCCTCCGTATGCGGCGGTGTCCCGGGTGGTGATCGCCCGTACTCGCAACGAGGTGAAGGTTGTGCTTCACACCGCCAGGCCTGGCTTGGTCATCGGTCCGAAGGGGGCTGAGGTCGACAAGCTGAAAGAGGCCCTGGAGGAGATGATCGACCGAAAGGTGACTGTCAACATTATGGAGATCAAATCTCCCGATTCTGATTCCCAGCTGGTGGCCGCTTCGATTGCTGAGCAGCTCAAAAAGCGGGGTGGTTTCCGCCGCGTTCTGAAGATGCGCTCGGATGCTGCGATTGCCGCTGGTGTTCTTGGAATCAAGATCATGGTGTCAGGACGCCTTGGTGGTGCGGAGATGGCTCGCAAGGAGAAGATCATTCGCGGGTCTATCCCGGCTCACACGCTGCAGGCTCATGTGGACTACGGCTTTGCCACCAGCTTCACCAAGTATGGAGCTATCGGTGTCAAGGTATGGATCTACAAGGGACGCTATGGCGAAGAGGTAGCTCTTGCCGGTGCGCCGAGTCGTGGGGCGTATATGAAGGGTAAGCGAGGTTAACCCAATCGGGTGTGGTTGGAAGATCGTTGGCCCGGTTGACCGGACGCCGACGCGGAGGCAGTACCCATGGCGTTGATGCCGAAGAGAGTCAAGTTCCGCAAGACCCAACGTGGCAAGATGAAGGGTAATGCGACCCGAGGAAACTACGTTGCCTATGGCGAGTTTGGCCTTCAAGTTCTCGAAGCTGGCTGGATCACCGCCCGACAGATTGAGGCTGGGCGTATTGCCGCTACCCACTTCCTTCATCGCGAGGGAAAGGTTTATATTAGGATTTTCCCGCACAGGTCGATTACCTCGAAGCCCTTGGAAACTCGTATGGGTAAGGGTAAAGGCGAGCCCGAGGCTTGGGTTGCCTGTGTTAAGCCGGGAACCATTCTCTATGAGATTGGTGGAGTGGAAGAGAGTACGGCACGACAGGCGCTTGCCCGCGTGAGTGCTAAGATGCCCTATAAGTGCCGCATGGTGGCCAGAAGGCATAGCGTGTGAATAATCGGTTACTGCCCGCGGCTGGTTTGCACCGGGCAGATGTGGATTTGGCTGCGGAACTAGGCAGGCACGATTGGCGATGAAGATTTCGGAAATAAGAGAGATGAAAACTGAGGAGTTGCATGCTGAGTTGGATCGTATGCGACGCCACCTGTTCGACCTCCGCTCCCAGGCGGTGACTGAAAAGCTGGAAAACCCCAGTCTCATCACCAATGCGAGGAAGGATATTGCCCGAGTTTTCACCGTTATGCAGGAACGCGGCGAGACGGGCATTGAGCAGAAGCAGTATCACCTTGAATCAATCGCTACCCACACCCGCGGAGCCTGATGGGCCCGGCAAAGGTGGGAGAGGCGTGAAGGGTGCGATTCGGTTGCCGTAGCCGCAATATGCGGGCGAACACGGAAAGGCCATTGAGGCGCAAGATATGACAGAGACCAAGACTGGAACTGAGCAAAGCCGCAAGCCGCGACGAGTACGTGAGGGCGTCGTTGTTTCCGACAGCTGCGACAAGACTATCAAAGTGTTGTATCGCTATTCACGCCGTCACCCCAAGTACGGGAAGATCATTCGCCGCCGTACGACGCTTCATGTTCACGACCCCCAGAATGAGGCACGGGTCGACGATCTTGTGGAAGTCATGGCTTGCCGGCCAATCTCCAAGCAGAAGGCTTGGCGCCTTGTTCGCGTGATACGTTCGGCAGGCGCTGAGGGTTAAAAGGCGTAACCGGTACCGGGTGATCGGGTGCCGTCGAGGTCATTAAGACTGGGAACCAAGGATTATGATCCAGCTGCAAACCATTGTTGATGTCGCGGATAACACCGGAGCCAAACGCGCCATGGTGTTTAACGTTCTGGGACGCGGGAGTAGTCGTAAGGGCAAGCCCCACTTGAAGACGGCTGACGTCGGAGACATTGTGATAGTGGCTGTCAAGAAGGCGCTTCCCAATAGTGACTTCAGTGGCGGGTCTGATCGTAAGGAGCGATCCACTAGGCGGCGAGCAAAGGCTGTTGTGGTTAGAACCACTCGACCGACTCGTCGAAGTGACGGTAGCTACGTTCGTTTCGATAGCAACGCCGTCGTCCTTCTCAATGAGAACAACGAGCCACGCGGCACTCGCATTTTCGGCGCCGTCGCTCGTGAACTTCGCGAGAAGGGGTTCATGAAGATTATCTCGCTGGCAGAAGAGGTTGTGTAACCCTCAGTGGTAGCCTGCGGGTTGGACGAGGAATCGCATACGATGGCTTGTCACATAAGAAAAGGTGAAATCGTCATGGTCGTCAGTGGCGACCACAAGGGGGCGCAAGGGAAAGTCCTGCGGGTCGATCCCAAACGTCAGCTCGTCTTGGTTGAAGGTGTCAACGTGATTTTCCGACACGTGCGACCCAGCAAACGCCATCCTCAGGGGGGCCGGGTCGAGAAAGAGGCGCCGCTGCACATCTCCAATGTGCTCCCTCTCGACTCCAAAACTCAAAGGGGCAGCCGCGTGCAGTTCCAGGTCGAGCGCCGCGCCGATGGTTCAACGGCGGGCAAGAAAAGAGTGGCCACCTCCGGAGCCATCCTGGGGACGGTTACCAAGGCCCAGAAGGGATCTTAGGCGGACGGTTCTATCTTCTTTCAAGATTCCGTTCGGGTAGTCGGCTCGTGCCGGCTAGAGAGTAAGAAGTAGTGGAGTAATCCAAAAATGCCCAGGTTGCTGCAGACATACAGGAACACAATCGCGCCTTCGCTTAAGGAGGAGCTGGGGATGAAGAACCCCCATGCTGTCCCGCGTCTGGAGAAGGTTGTGATTTCCATGGGGCTTGGATCGGCTTTGCAGGATAAGAAGAGAATTCCCGCTGCTGTTGCTGATTTGGCCACTATTACGGGGCAGAAGGCCTGCATCTGCAAGGCCCGAATGAGCGTCTCTAACTTCAAGCTGCGTACAGGTTATGAGATCGGTGCTAAGGTCACACTGCGTGGCCGGAGAATGTACGAGTTTGTCGACCGGCTTTTCAACCTGGCTGTGCCTCGTATGAGGGACTTCCGTGGGCTCAGTGACTCCGCCTTCGATGGCCGGGGAAACTACTCGATGGGTGTCTCTGATCAGACCATCTTTCCGGAAATCGACATCGATAAGATGGAGTACCGGCAGGGAATGAATATCACATTCGTCACCAGTGCACGCAAGGATAGCGACGCCCTGTGCCTGTTGAAGAAATTGGGCATGCCGTTCAAGCGACCTGAGGAAGAAGGGAAATAGTTATGGCGACCCGTGCCTGGATGGAAAAAACCAAACGCCCTCCCAAGTTTTCGACTCGGGTTATTCGCCGATGTCAACGCTGCGGGCGATCCCGCGGCGTCTATAAAAAGTTCAAGATTTGCCGTATCTGCTTCCGCGAATTGGCGCTTCAGGGGCTGATCCCTGGGGTCAAGAAAGCCAGTTGGTGAATAAGAGGCAGGGAAGCAGGACGGACCGGGCGGAGTGCCGATGAGCTAGGCTCCGGTCGAATAGAGGCCATTGATCAGCAGAGAAGAGGTGACGCCAAATGTGGAGTGATCCCATCGCAGACATGCTTACTCGCATCAGAAACGCAGTGCGGGTGCGCAAGCGAGCCGTTGAGATCCCCGCCTCTAAGGTGAAGATCGGTATTGCCCAAGTACTTAGGGATGAGGGCTATATCAACGGCTTTGACGTAATCGAGGATACTAGGCAGGGGCTGTTGCGGATCGACTTGAAGTACGGTCCCAGGGGCGAGGACATCATCCATCGAATCCGAAGGGAATCGAAACCGGGGTGCCGTGTCTACGCTCGATGTGGCGATCTGCCGAGAGTCCTTGATGGGTTGGGGATTGCCATAGTCTCCACTAGTTCCGGAGTGTTAAGTGACCGGCAGTGTCGGCAGAAGAATGTTGGTGGTGAGCTGCTTTGCAGCGTGTATTGATTGCGGTGCGAGCAAGTTTATTGCCTCTGCCTGAGGATAGAGCACAATGTCACGAATTGGAAAAAAACCGGTAGCCATGCCTAGTGGTGTGACCGCAAGCATCGCCGGACAGAAGGTAAGCATTAAGGGGCCTAAGGGCGAACTCGCCTTTGATGTTCCCTCGCCGGTGACTGCGGCCATCGATGAAGAGGCCAAGGCACTCGTCGTTACTCGCCAGGGTGATGACCGCAATGCCCGAGCCCTGCATGGCATGACCAGGGCGATGCTGGCGAACAATGTTCTTGGTGTAAGTGAGGGCTTCGAAAAACGCTTGCACATATACGGTACGGGATACGGATGTAGTTTGCAGGGGAGGCAGCTCCACCTGAACTGTGGCTTCATGGGACGTGGTGGAAAGAACAAGCCTCAGTTTGTCATCGATGTGCCAACCGGAGTTGAGGTTGAAGTTGAAGTCGCCGCCGCTCGCGGTGATAGCGACCCTGCCAAGATGATTATCCGCGGGTGCTGCAAGCAGGCGGTAGGGCAGTTCGCCGCTGAGATCAGGCGGATCAGACCGCCGGAGCCGTACAAGGGTAAAGGTATCCGCTATCACGACGAGCAGGTACGTCGTAAGGCCGGCAAGGCGCTGACCTCGGGCGGTTAGTGGAGCAAGGTAGTTAAGAGTGGTCGGCGGTTCATCGCCTACTGCGTTAATGCGGCCTGATGAGGCTTGAAGTGAATGAATAGTACGAATAGAAAGGCGATCCGGTTAGCTCGCCGTAAGAAAAGAGTTCGCAAGAGCGTGTTCGGTACCGCGGAAAAGCCGCGCCTTACCGTTACCCGTAGCCTGAAGAACATATACGCCCAGATCATCGACGATGACAAGGGGATTACGTTGTGTCAGGCCAGCACTTGTGACAAGGAACTTCGCGGAAGTCTTTCTGCCGGCGGCAACAAGAACGCTGCTGCCGCTGTCGGAAACGCACTGGCGACTAGGGCTAAGAGCAAGGGCATTGAAACTGTTGCCTTTGATCGGAATGGACGCCGTTTTCACGGACGGATCAAGGCGTTGGCTGATGCCGCGCGGGAGAGCGGGCTTAAGTTCTAGCTCGGTCGCATGCGTCCTAATGAGATGTTTTGCTATATCGGAGCAAGTTGCTAAGGCAAGCAAGATGGTGACACGATGAGTCGAATGACAAAAGAAGAAGAGCGTCCCAGCGATCTTGATCCTGGCTTGTCTGAGAACGTAGTCAAGATCTACCGTTGCGCCAAAGTGGTTCGCGGCGGTCGCCGATTTAGTTTCTCCTCGCTGGTTGTTGTAGGGGATATGAATGGCCGGGTCGGTATCGGCTACGGTAAGGCTAAGGAAGTTCCGTTCTCAGTGGAAAAAGCCAAGAAGGCTGCTTCTCGCAGCCTCAAAAAGGTCAAGCTGGTCGATGGGACTATTCCTCATCGCATCATCGGCCGTTTCGGGGCTGCGAAAGTTGTTCTGGTTCCCGCCAGTCATGGTACCGGCGTTATAGCGGGCGCAAGCGTGCGTGCCGTTCTGGAGTTGGCTGGTGTGAAGGATGTGCTTACCAAGAGCTATGGCTCCAATTGCCCAAAGAACTTGGTTAGGGCTACCTTTGCCGCGCTGACTCAGCTTCATGATCGCGAGACCATTGCTCAACTTAGAGGGGTCTCACTCGCAGACTAGGCCTTGCGGGGTGCGGTGGATCAGGGTTATTAGTGACTTATACGACGCAGGATAGGGATTATGGAACTAGCTGAAATCCTAAAACTGGCCGGTGCTAACCGGAAGCGAAAGCGAATCGGACGCGGCACGGGCAGTGGCTGGGGCAAAACCGCCGGCCGTGGCCACAAGGGTGCCGGCTCACGCGCTGGCAGCACTCGACGCACCATGATGGAAGGAGGGCAGATGCCCTTGTTCCGCCGAATGCCCAAACGTGGCTTCAGCAATTTCCCCTTCCGCACCAGATACAGTGTGGTAAACGTGGGTGATTTGGAGCAACGGTTCGATGCCGGAACTCACATCACTCCAGAGGCGATTTTGGAGGCAGGTTTGATCCGGAATCTTCGCTACAAGGTAAAGGTGCTGGGCGAGGGCGAATGCACAAAGAAGCTCAAGGTTGAGGCTTCGAAGTTCAGCAAGTCTGCCGAGCAGAAGATCACTGCTGCGGGAGGCGAAGTCATTGTCATTTGATCGGGAATCCTCGATCAATGGGCGATTCCGTCACACCCTTGCGTGAGAGGTAGTAGATGTTTGGAACTTTCATTAACATCTGGCGAGTCAGGGAACTGAGGAACAAGATTCTGTTCACTCTGGGGCTCCTCGCAATCTACCGGATCGGCTTTTACGTTCCCGTTCCGGGCGTTAACCAGGAAAGAATGCTTGGCGGGGGTCGGCCCGGTGGCGACTTGGCCGATGTATTCGCTCTCTTTACCGGAGGAAACTTGAGCCAGAGCACTATCTTTGGCTTGGGTATTATGCCGTATATCTCCGCCTCCATTATCTTCCAACTCCTCGTCACGGTTATCCCTGCGCTCGAGAAGCTGCAGAAAGAGGGCGACACCGGACGCAAGAAGATCCAGGAGTATACCAGGTATGCTACGGTTGGCCTCTGCATAATCCAGGGCACCATGTGGATGAAGCACCTATACTCCGGCGGTATGATATATGCCGACTTCCGGCAATCATGGTTCTACTTCCTCCTCGCGGTAACCTGTTTGACCACCGGAACCGTATTCCTCATGTGGCTTGGTGAGCAGATTGACGAGTACGGGATCGGAAACGGTATCTCCCTAATCATCATGGCCGGTATTGTCGCTAGGATGCCCAACGCCGTCTTTTACGTAATTCGCCAGGCCGACCTTAGCATGAACACCAACAACCCTGACGCGATGGGGCCAGGCAAGATCGTCTTCTTAATCCTCGCATTCGTCGGTGTTGTTGCGGGCTCAATCCTGATCACTCAGGGCCAAAGGCGTATCCCCATCCAGCAGGCCAAGCAGACTCGCGGACGCCGCGTCTATGGCGGGCAGCGCAACTACTTGCCGCTTCGAGTCAACCACGGCGGTGTTATGCCCATCATCTTCGCGAGTACTTTGATGATGTTCCCCGGCTATGTTTTCCAGTGGCTCAATGGCCTTATTCGATGGGATATGTGGAATAGCCTGGGCCATGCCTTCTCACCAGGCAACTACCTCTATACCTTGGCATATGTTGCTATGGTGTACTTCTTCGCGTACTTCTGGACCACTGTGCAGTTCCAGCCCAAGGAGATGGCGAACAATCTGAGAGATTATGGTAGCTTCATTCCCGGGCTGCGTCCGGGTAAGAGGACTGCCGATTACCTTGAGCGAGTCATGGGGCGGATAACCTATGTGGGGGCTGCATTCCTGGCTCTGATCGCACTGATTCCAACCATCGTCGCTATCTGGCTGGAGATCCCCTTCAGCGTCTCGGCGTTTCTGGGAGGAACTGGTCTGCTGATTGTGGTTAGCGTTGCCTTGGATCTTGTCCAACGAATAGAGGCCAACCTGATCATGCGTAATTACAAGGGCTTCCTTGGCGGTAGTAACTGATGGCCGAGGGATTAGCTATGCTGGCAGTCTCTTGGATCCTGCTGGCAGCATGGAGCTGACGCGAATTCAGCTCTGGAATGGAAGTGAACGCTTGCGGTGAGCAAGGATCGCATTACCAATAGCGGTGTGATACTTAAGAGCGAGCGAGAAATCCAACTCATGCGGGATGCGGGTGGATTGGTCGCTGCTGTTCTTGACTATGTTTGCGAGATGGTCGCTCCTGGAGTGACTACCGCGGAGTTGAATACAGAGGCTGAGCGACTGATAAAAGAGGCAGGCGCTGAACCACTGTTCAAGGGAGTGGTGAATCCGGCAGCTAGGTATCCGTTTCCGGCGGCGCTTTGCACAAGCGTGAATGAGGAAGTGGTTCATGGCGTCCCCGGGTCGCGGGCTCTGCGGGATGGCGATGTCATCAGCATTGACTGTGGCGTACGCCTAAAAGGTTACTGCGGTGACGCTGCTCGGACCGTTGCAGTCGGAAAAATCGATGGGCGGGCACAGCAATTGCTGGACGTGACGCTCGGTTCGCTTATGCTTGCAGTTCAAGAGATGCATTGCGGCAGAATGTGGAGCGAGGTTGCTGTCCAGATTCAGAAGCTTGTCGAAGCCGCAGGCATGGAAGTGGTAAGAGAATTCGTGGGCCATGGAATCGGTCGTGAGATGCACGAGGATCCCAAGGTGCCCAATTATTATGATCGTGCCCAGAGGAGGTCGGATTTTCGGCTTGAGCCAGGACTTACTGTGGCGGTCGAGCCAATGGTCACTCTGGGAAGCGGCAATGTTGCCTACGCCGATGCGGATGCGTGGGTCGTGGTTACCAAGGACGGTCGTTATTCGGCCCACTTTGAGCACACCATTGCCGTTACCGAGGATGGGCCTCTGGTGCTGACTGACGGCCCTGGGAAAAAGTGAATTGCCCGCCGTGAATGGGGCAAGGCCGGTAGCTTGGCGAGTGCTTCTCGCCTGGAGTTGTTTCTGGCGGCACGGATGCCTCTCATGGCAGATACGAACTCTGCCGGCGGTTTTTTGAGTTAAGGAAGTGGTCCGATGAAAGTACGTGCCAGCGTCAAGCGTATTTGCGAGAACTGCCGCGTGATCAAACGCAAGGGTGTTGTTCGAGTTATTTGTAGCAGCAATCCCAAACATAAGCAGCGTCAAGGCTAAGGAGAGTACCAGTGCCACGTGTTGCCGGTGTAGATATTCCCAATGAGAAGAGGGTTGAGATTTCCCTCCGCTACATATTCGGTGTTGGACCGAAGATTGCCGCGGATATCCTTAAGGAAGCTCAGATTGACCCGAGTACTAAGGCCAAGGATCTGACCGAGGACGAGGTATCGCGCGTAGCCGGTATCATCGAACGAAACTACCAGGTCGAAGGTAGTTTGCGACGCCAAGTCCAGAGCAACATCGCTCGCTTGCGCGATATCGGATGCTATCGGGGTCTGCGCCATCGAAGAGGTTTGCCTACTCGAGGCCAGCGAACGCGTACCAACGCGCGAACGCGCAAGGGACCCAAGAAGACCGTGGCCGGAAAGAAGGGTGTCAAGGAGATGAGCCGTGGCTAAGCGGGCAGGTAAGAAGAAAACCAGGCGGAATGTTGCGCGTGGCATTGCTCACGTCAAGGCGACGTTCAATAACACTATCGTTACCATTACCGACACCAATGGTGAGGTGCTCTGCTGGGCCTCCGCTGGGACCGTCGGTTTTAAGGGAACTCGTAAAAGTACTCCTTTCGCAGCTCAGAGAGCCGCGGAACGTTGTGCCCATGCCGCCAAGAAGTTTGGGATGGCAGAGGTGGAAGTGAGGGTCAAGGGGCCGGGCAGTGGCCGTGAGTCCGCTGTTACTGCGATGCAGAGTGCGGGTATACGCATTACCTCCATCGAGGACGCGACGCCGCTACCCCATAACGGCTGCCGGCCTGCCAAGAGAAGGCGGGTGTGACTTGCCGGCTTGCCTTTACCCGAACCACTCGGTTCGCGGTGAGGCGGATCGGACGATGGTGAATTGTTCGGTGGCCCAGTGAATCGTAACAGGATGTTGCATCTTACTGCTTTGTCCTGTGGCCGCCTTCGGGTGGGAGACCTGACTTTGGCTGCTTAGTGAGCTGGCCAGTATAAGCAATAGGGGTTAAGTCGGAAGCGGATGCCGACGCCCACGAGATCGATCGCAGAAGCCCCTTTAGGAGAAGAAGAATATGCGTATCCGATGGCGCGGGTTGGAACTGCCAAGCCGGTTAGAGCGTGATGAGGCTGTCAGCACCGACACCTATGGCAGGTTTATTGTGGAACCGTTCGAACGCGGCTTTGGAACCACAGTGGGTAATTCTCTTCGGAGAATCCTCCTGTCCAGCCTCGATGGTGCTGCGGTTCATGCCGTGAAGATTGCCAACGCCGCCCACGAGTTCAGTACCCTGCCCGGCGTACTCGAGGATGTGGCGGATATTATCCTCAACGTCAAAGGGCTGGTCATCGCTATGGAAGGCGATGAGCAGAGAGTGCTGCGCGTGTCACGCAACACAGCTGGAGTCGTGACTGCCGCTGATATTGAGGCGGAAGCGGGTGTTGAAGTCATCAATACCGAACAGGTGTTGGCGACTCTGACCGAGGATATTCCGTTCGAAATGGAGATGCGCTGCTGTACTGGACGAGGCTATGCTACCGCCGATGAGAACTCCGGCCCCGACCAGGAGATAGGCGTTATTCCTGTTGATTCGGTTTTCTCGCCCGTGATGCGCGTACGCTACAAGACCGAGGATACTCGCGTTGGCCAGAAAACGAATTACGATCGTCTGGTTTTGGAAGTGTGGACCAAGGGAAGTATTCTGCCCGAGGACGCCGTCGTGGAAGCGGCGAAGATCCTTCGCAAGCATCTTAACCCCTTCGTGCAATACTACGAGCTGGGTGAAGAACTGGTTGCCGAAGCTCCTGTTGTGGCCGTGCAGCAGTCGGATGTGGATGACCAACTGCAGGACAAGCTCTCACGAAACGTTGCAGAGTTGCAGCTTTCCGTTCGCGCGGCCAACTGCCTCGAAGCTGCTCGCGTGATTACTATTGGGGAACTCGTCCGCAAGACCGAGGCGGACCTGCTCCGAGTACGTAGTTTTGGTAAAACATCACTGCGGGAGGTCAGAAGAAAACTTGCCGATATTGGACTTTCCCTGGGTATGACCTTCGGTGAAGGTGGAGAGGTTTCAGCGCCGGTCGAGAGTTCTGCTTCCGCCGTTGAACAAAGTCATCCGGCGATAGCTCCCCAGCCCATGCAGTCTTTTCACTCATCCGACTTGGTGGATGATGGCAGACTTCCGCGAGCCGCCTTCTTGAATCAACGCGTTGATAGCCACGTGGAGCCAGATAGTGAAACGCCCCAGGCGGGAGCCGATGATGGGCAACCAGACAATGCTCAGGCAGACATGTCTGGGGAACTTCCTCAGAATGACAGCAGTGACAATAACGATAGTTCGGACGATTCGGGATCCTCGTCAATGTCGATGATCGCCGATAGTAGTAGACCATATGAAGATTAGTTAGCAGTGGTGACTGTGCCCTGCGGCACGCGCCAAGCGAATCGTGGACTTGCCCGGCAGTCCACCCAATGTGAGTGACAGGACCATGAAGCATCGTGTCAGAAGCCGAAAACTGAATCGAACCTCGTCGCACCACAAAGCGATGCAGCGTAACATGGCGCAAAGCCTTATCCAGCATGGCCAGATTCGCACTACAGTGCAAAAGGCCAAGGATCTCCGCCCCTTTGTGGAGAAGCTGGTCACCCTCGCCCGGAGTGCTCGTGACGGGAGCATAAGCGCCCGACGGCAGATTCATAAGCTCCTAAGTGATCGTTCGATGATTCCGGCCGAACATCAGGCCGATTACGATAATCTGTCATTGGCCAAGAGGCACAAGGCGCTGCGCAACGCGAGTGGACGCCGTTACCGTACTGGTAAACCCAAGGGTAAGCAGACATTTACCGGCGAATCCGTCGCTCATCGACTGATCAACAGTGTTGCTGACCGCTATTCCAATCGACCTGGCGGCTATACTCGTTTGATAAAGCTCGCCGAACGCCGTATCGGTGACGGTGGTGAGCAGGCTATCCTTCAGTTTGTCGGTGAGGAAGAAAGCCCCGGCACTGTCACTAAGCCGCGAAAGAATGCTCGCAAACTTCGGGCCGATTCGCGATACGCCTTGGCCGTAAAGCTGGCCAAGCAGCGCCGTACCGGTGGATCGACCGAATCTGAGAAGACGGAAGAATAACACGACGGGCTCCGCTTCTCGAACAGCTGCCGGCTATGTACCTTTGGCAGCTCTTAGAGCGCCATTTGGCCGAACGTAGTGTTGAGCAGGTAAGGACACCGGCGGGCCGGACGCTACCTTGGGACAGAGCTTGCTCGGGCCTTGAGCAGATTCGGAGGGCAGCGCGATGAGCGGAGCGAGCGATTGCATCTTCTGCCGTATTGCCGCGGGAGACATCCCCTGCACTCGCGTTTTCGAGGACGAGTATCTGCTGGCTTTTCTTGATGTTGCGCCTCTTGCACCCGGACACACACTGCTTATCCCTCGTGCCCATCATTCCTGCATGCAAGAGCTGCCGGCTGAGCTGGCGGCCAGAATGGGTGCGGTTTTACCACTACTCAGCGATGCGGTGCAGAAGGCTGTAGAGTCTGCAGGCGTCAATATCCTTCAGAACAACGGCAAGGTGGCAGGGCAGGTGGTTGAGCATGTGCATGTCCACATTATTCCCCGTCAGGAAGGTGATGGGCTCGGCTATCGCTGGAATACCTGCAAATGCGCCGATGAACGGATGCAGCAGATAAGCGATCGAATATCTGCCATCCTCCAACCCTAATCACCGGCCCTATGTGGTTCGGTATACCACAAACCTCAAGGACAAGGAGTGGCTCGGCATGTCACAGCGCAGGCTTGACGTCGTCTTCGTGGATTTCTACGGAACTTTGGTTACAGGTGATCGCATTGCCGTGGAGGCCACTTGTCAATCCGCCGTTGATGATCTCCGTCTGGATATGTCAGCGAAGCAGCTGGCCATCGATTGGGGCAAACGCTTCTTCGCTATGATTGAGGAAGCCAACAATAGCCGCTTTCAGACTCTGTTCGATTGTGAATGCGTATCGTTGTGTGAGACGTTGGCCCCCTATGTTGCTTCAGTCGATCCCGTGCCCTACGCAAGCATGCTGCGAGAGTATTGGAGAAACCCAACACCGGCTCCGGATGTCCACGAGGCACTCGAAAGCCTTGATATTCCTGTATGCGTTGTCTCCAATGCCGACACGGAAGATATACATCATGCCATAGACACTCTGGGCCTTCGCGTCGACCACGTAATCACCTCCGAGGATACTCGCTCGTACAAACCGGACTCCGCCATTTTCGAGGCGGCTTTGCGCCATTATCAGGTGGATCCACATCAAGTTATCCATGCCGGCGATTCGCTGCACAGCGACGTGGGAGGTGCCCAACGGCTGGGCATCAAGTCGTGCTGGGTGTGCTACGAAGATCGCATTCTCGATGTCGGCATGGCCGATCCAGACTATAAGGTTATGAATCTAAAGATGTTACGCGAGATCGTGTGAGCATTGACTACCAACTTTTGTGTTGCCGTACCGTTGCTCACGTGATATAGTTAACTCAGTGAAACTTTTGCTCGATGGTTTAGAACCGGCATTCTGGGTACGCCTAAAGAGGTGAGTCATGTCAGCAACAGCCAGCCGCATTAGGATTTTCACAATAGTACTGGCCGTACTGGTCATCGGGCCCGTGTCCTTGTGTTTTGGACAACGCGGACCGCAGCAACGATCGAAGGTGAGTCGCGTCGGTCGCACTTCCTCAGGGTCGAAACGCACTGTGTCGGCGCCTCCTAGTAGGCGAGCACCTGTCAGGCGGTCGATTAAGAATTCCAGACCGGGGCGCTCGTCTGCTCCCGCGCGGGCGAGATCGGGAAGCACGCGGGGGGCGAGGGGAACGGTCGGCAGGAGCGGGGGAAAAGCTGTTAGCCGATCCGTTGGTAAATCCAGCAATGCGGGTGGTCGTCGCAGTGGTGGAACGCGCAGCGTCAGAACGATTCGCAGCATAGGCGGTAACCGGGGTTCGTCTTCGGTAAAACCGAACAGGAGCGGGTTCAGTATTGGTAGGAAACCGGTACGAAGTTCGAGAACGGTTTCCGTTGGTGCCGCTCGATCGTCGGTGCCGCGGGCCGGTCATGCAACACGTTTGGGCGAGCGGCGTACGGTGTCCGGCGGCAAGATCGGCGTGGCGTCAAACAGCCGGGCCGGGATTACGGTGAGGCGGTCGCCCGTTCGCAGCCGGCAGGGCAGCATTGGAATAAGCATCGGCAGGGGAAAACATGATAGCATTGTTCGTTCTGTGAGTACTGGTAGCTCGGGAACGACCCGTTCTTCGGTGGGGCGTACGAGCAGACGCTATAGCGATCCAGGGAGAAAACCAGTATCCACGATTCATGCGGCTACGGTGTCGCCGAGTCGCAGTGTGGGCCGGCGAAGTTTCTTTGCGCCGGCACGCTTGCCGGGATCGAGCTGCGTGAATTCCAGAAACGTAATCGCCGTTGATAATCAATCGCAGTGCGGGGCGACGCGGCGGCCGGATAGGGGGCTGCATCACAGTGGCGATAGGGATAAGCCTATGGGGTGCGCTCCGTCGCGGCGGCAGAATGTCTTTGTCGGTTGGGGCGGGCGGGGTAGTAGTTACAGTGGTTACTCGCCGCAATGTGATCAACGATCGATTAATAGTGCCATTCTGTCGCGATCGCAGACGCGGGCATACTCGCGGTTGGATCAGGACCCTTGTCGCAATGAGTGGTATCGGCGTAATGGTTATCCGGCACGCACGCTTGGTATTGGGTACGGCTTCGGTGCCTACAGTAGGCGGGGTTCGGGGTGCTGGGATCGACCACGCAACTTCTTAGATAATCGTTATTCTTTTGCCAATTACACTCGGCACGGTCGTTGGAAAACCGATCATCGCGCGTGGATTAGCTATGGAGCATCGTGCTTCGTTCCGAGTTACTGTCCGGGGATTTATCGATCGCAGCCGGATGTGGTTGTTACCAATTACGTAATGGATAACTACGTTCCGGGTAGTTATGTGACGACGGGCGTGCCGATTGCAGGGGAGTATGTTGAGGACAGTGTATCGGCGGTTGCGAGCGTGGGGGTGGCCCCAATGAGTACGCAGGTGTCCTCTCAGCGGCAAGTGGGTGAGGGGGCGTTTTTTGCGGGTGATTACAGTCTGGCGCGACGGCAGTTTGTAAGGGCTTTGTTGGCGACGCCGGATGATGCCGAAGTGCTGATGCTCTATGGCTATTCCCATTTTGCGACTGGAGATTACCTGGTTGCGGCATTGAGTGTTCGCCGCGCTTTGGAAGCAGATCCGACTCTAATTGAATATCCAATTGATGTTTGTCTGCTATACGGGAATCAGGGGGATTTGGCAAAGCATTTCTCCATGTTGGAGGAGCATCTACGCAAGGATGATGAGAGTAATGATGTGTGGTTTTTGCATGCGTATATGCGGTTGGCGGCAGGTCAGGCGGAGAGGGCGATTGGTGGTTTCGGCAAGTGCATGGAGAGGGTTCCGCGTGACATGATGGCCGTGCTCCTTCGCGATGCGGCTCTGCGGGCGCGTACTCTGCAGCGGGCGAGTGAGCGGGCGGCGGTTGATCTGGGGCCATCGGGGTTTTAGCGTACGGGAGCGGGACATCTTGCTGGTATTCAGGGATGCTGCGGCGAGGGTGTGAGGCCGGCGCATGGTCACAGCACGCGATGGTGGTTAAGGCGAACGGTGGTGGTAAAGGGTGATGATGGTTTAAGGCAAAGCGCGTGAGCGAAATGAGGGTTGGGCCGTAGCGCTTTTGGGGGTCGGGGATGGGGTTTGTCCGGATGGAAAACCGCGTTTTTGAGTGCGCTAGCCCTGCTTTTACAGCGCATTGAGTGGGCGCCAGGCTGCATTTGGGCCACATTGTCGCGCATTTGGGGGTGAAATTGGGGTGAAAATCGCCGTTTTTGTTTGTTTTGGGGTTGGAAATGTTGGGGTTCATGTCGGATTCCTTTCAGTTTTGAGTCATTTCGAGTCGTTTTTGCATCGAATCGATCGCTTTTGAGCAAGCTTGTGGGCGGCGGTCGCATTGCGCGACGCGCTGGAGGAGGTCTCCTTAACAAGGGGGCGCTGGGTGGCTTCCGGTGTTCGGTGCGCTGGGGGAGGCCGGGGGACTCAGAAGGCCTGGGTGCCCGGGGTGGAGCGCTGGGCGGTGATGGACGCCGGGCTTGTCGGGCGGGGAGCCTGTGGCCGGGACGGCGTAGGCCTGGCTGGGCACGCGTGGGGGCGGGGATGAGCGGGCGGTGTCCTTATATATATACGTGTGCATCGCAATGCCTGGGGTCGGGCTGGGTCGGAGTTCTGTACGGATGCGATCAGCGGGGGCGGCGAAGGCATCCGTCGGCCGGGTGTTCGCGTGCAGGTGCGCCTTGTGGAGTGCGTGGCTCGGTGATAGCTGGCGGCTGGGGAACTCGGTTGGGGGCCAGCAAGGATCGTCGGGGCATTGGGAGCCCGTTGTGGCCTGCCGGGGTAAGCGCGCTTGTCTCCACCCTATATAAGGGCGCGGGTGTTCCGCTTTTTTTTATAATGGGTTCGGTTGAGAGGTGAAAATCGGGGCTGGCGCTAGCGCCAGGTGCGAAAAAAAACTTTCGAAAAATGGTCTGAGGAGCATGTTAGGGTAGGTGAAGTTGGGGTGTTTGAGGTGGCCTTGGACGGTGTTGACAGTGGTGGCGGTGCGAGGAGGCGGATTAGTGGAAGGGGTTGGGGATTGGAGAGGTCTAGAGGTCGTTTTGGCGGTGGTGAGCTTCGGGGAAGGAGTAGGGGAGGTCGGGCGGAAGAGGGAATACCCAGATTGTCGAGGTAAGGGATGGACGCTGGGGGACTCGATATTGTGCGTACGGTTGATTATGATTAAGTCAAGAGGTGGGAGGTGTGGAGTGATAGTGAATCAGGGTTTTGGGAAGTCTCGTTGGTCGTGTGGAAAACGAGTTAAGCGAATCGCTCTGCGAAGGTAGAAGGAGTGGGCTAGGGAAAGGCATGAGGGTTGGAGCAAAGGTCCGCCGGGCTCTAGTTTTGGGAAGGGGAGGGGGCGAAGTTATGGCAGGTCGTATTATGCGAATAATACACGCAAGTACTTCTGAAGAGCTTGAGCGGATTAGCGGTGAGATCCACGATGAGCTGTTCAACGTCGACTGGGTGAAGCATGATGTGGAAAACCGCGTCGTCGAGGTTCCGTTTGTCTATGAGCTTGGCACACGTCGCAAGCTTGCCCGGAAGGGGATAATACGACGGCAGTGGCGAATCCCCTTGCGGAAAGGCATCCTGCGATTTCGTGATGTGGGTAGCGCGTGTATCCATGATCGGTCCAAGATTGGTTTTTATACGTTGGACCGCCTGAACTATGAGGCGGAAAGATCACAGTTGGTTCTCACTACATGCGAGGATTCTTGTATAACGATGGAAGTGTCGAGCCTGGACGTGGAGTTGCAGCTACTGGATGAGGATGCAGGCGAAAGGGAGGTCAGTTACATCCTCGGCGTTATCGAATCAGGGTCGCACCGCGCTATCCGTCTTTGTGGCCCTGGGGGCAGCGCTTCGAGTGACGAATGATCGACGGGATGTTGGGGTGGACTTAATTCGGAGTGTGCCCTGATGCGTGGTTCAGGCGGGAGTTTGTGAATACTAAAGGGTTCCTGCGCGTTTGGGTAGAACTCGCAGGAACCCAATGTCATTCCGCCTAGTTAGAAACATATCTACGATGACGATCCGACGAAGATCGGATTCGCAGATACCAGTGGTCTCGATTCGCAGGGCACGCCGGATTACCCATTCCTGATCATGGGAGCGTTCTGCGTGGGCGAGTCCTGCTATAATACGCCTGACGCAGGGTATCAGCGGAACTGGGGGCGCAGGTTTACATATCTGAGTGATCGCCAGCGAGTGGCGGATGTGGAGTTGGACGATGGCCTTACTCCGGCGAGTGGTGGGGCCGAGAGGACGTTTACCGATTACGTTGGCAACGCCCCTGTTGTGGACTACTACGAGCCGGATGATGATCCGGATGAGCTGTTTGCCTATTTGCCGGGAGTGGCCGAGATCGATTTGGGTACTACTCCGCGAACGGTGAGCTATCTGCACACGGACCTGCTGGGTTCGACGTGGTTCAAGACGGACACGGGCGGCACGGTGACCAGTTCGCTGGTTTCGGTGCGGACGGCGTTCGGTGAGATCGTCACTTTGGACAGCGGGGTGGCCAGTCGGTATGGTTATGTGGGTGCTCACGGCTATGAGGAGCACGATTACGATTCCGGTGATGGCGGAACAACCTATCGCGGCGACGGCGTGCCGGACAACCTTCTGGGTCGTAGTGCTACTGATGGTTTTCCGTTTATGCATACGGGAGCACGGTACTACGATCCGTCGACCGGGCGATTCCTGCAGCGGGATCCGATTGGGATTCGCGGTGGGTTGAATGTCTATGAGTATTGCAGGAGTAATCCTACATCGAATATAGACCCTGAGGGTAAATGGCTTGCGGTGGTTTGGCTGGCAGTGAAGACTGTAGCGATCGGAGCCGCTGCTGTTGGCGTTGTCGTTGGGGCAGTCAAGGCCTATTTGGGGCTTCGTAGCTTGGCCGAGTTGGCGAAGCAACCTCAGTGGGATCCTGGGCGAGAATACGACATCATGGCTGCTCTTCGGTGCGCCAATCCCAATACCCACAAGATGGAGTATATTGGTCAGGGTGTGGAGGGCGTGTCGAACCTTCCGTTCATGAGCAACACGGGTAACGGTTCGACCAGCGTTCCCGAGGCTATTGGGGGGCTTCAAGGCTCCACTAAGACACTTGTCGATGAGCTCACCGAGCCAAAGGAAACCTACTAGTTTCTGGATAGTGAAGGGGCGATGAATGGCTGGAGAGCAAGGTTTCCGATCAGCTTGCGAAGACATCGTGCGTGTGCTTCAGACGCGGTGGTTCTTGCTTCTAGTACTGTGTGCTTCGTTGGTTGCCGTGCTTGTGGCGGAGTTGACATTCGAGGGAAAGTGGGATCGTTGGGAAGAGGCAAGCAGTAGGGCGAGGTCGCTGTTTGAGGGGGGTGAATACGCTCGGGCGATTGCCATACAGGAAGAGTGTGTTGAGCTTCTCAGGGGAGAGCTTCCAAACAATCCCAGACTAGCGCAGGAACTATACAACTTGGGCGTACTCTATCTGGCCGAGCGTCGTTTGTCTGACGCGCGTGAGGCGTACGAGGAATCGCTAGCAATCTACTCTGAAGCTTTTCTTGGGCCAGACAGTGTGCATTATGTAAAGACCCTACTGTATTTGGCAGATGTGGAAATCAGCCTGGAACGATGGGACGAAGCTCAGGAGCACCTTCAGCGTGCAACGGGCATCGTCACCACGTACACTCCTGGAGATGTTGATGCGCTCGGAGCGTTACGCAAACTGCGATCATGCGTGGATGAGAAACGCGGCGACCGTTGAGGGGAATCAGGAGGCAAGGAGTTCTGACAGTATCTGAGCGTAACTTGGGCGGGCTGCTTGAGGCGGTCGTAGTTTTCACCGGATGCTTCTGTAATTTCATTCGTCTACGTGAAACGGAAGACGAAACGAGTACATGGAAAGTCTGACAGCTATCACACAAATGCTGCGCTACTGCCGACACTCAGCAGCGGGCGGCTGTTGGAGTGCGGTTCGTTGGTGGCGAGGTTCTGCTCCTGCAACTACTTGGGAGTAGCTGGACAGAGTCTGCGTAGCTTCCCATCGTGGGTATGATGAAGTGGTCTTGGTAGTTCCGCTGCGCGTCGTTTCCATGAAGCGTCTGCGATCCTGGGGAATGCGTTCGATAGAGCGATGGAATACGTGCTTGCTTGATATTTGCGACCGCAGGTCTCTTCATGGAATTAGAGCGTCTTTAATCCAAGTGTGGCCTGTGAACGCCTGTTCTCTCTGGTAGATTCTGGTGGTTTGAAGCTACGCTTGGACTTACAATGCTATAGGGATTCCACCGGTGAGGCTGTGCTTTTCACGCCGTATTGCTGCGGAGGCGGTGGAGTTTCGCTACTTTCGTATGCTGTGGCAACAACCTTGACCGCGCATGGCGTCGATCACAAATCGCCGCTGCCTCCTTGCGTTGCGCGGAGAAGTATACGTAGTTATGACGATTGAGATCGCCTGCAAAGCGAGGCCGACGAACGCTGCCCCGATCAGGCAGTAGGCAATGCAGACGCCAAAATCAACTTGTGCTGTAGTTGGCCGGGTTGCTCGATCATTGGGACACAAATAACACATGACGCATGCCATGCCGACCCCTGACAGGATTGGGAGGGCTAATCCAATCAGGGCAAAACGGCATGACCAGCGCGCTGCCGATGATTGTCGCCACTTGGCCCCCCTCCAATCGTGAACGTATTGACGGACGAGTAATCGTCCTCGTTCGAATGGCGTTCCGCACTCGGGGCATCGCCCATCGTCTAATCCCCGTAAGGCGTAGCGGCACTTGACGCAATGTACGGGGAACTCGTCTTCGGGGAGAAGGGTTGGGTCGACGGAGGCGTCATCCGGAATAAACCGAGTCCTAAACAGGGGTTTCGTGAGCTGCCTCCGCAAGCATTCGAGTGCTTTTGATAGCATCACCATGCACTCCCACCCAGAGATAATCCGATTCCCTCGCCTGACTCAGGTCACGGAACGAGTCTCGATCGGGATGCCAGTACTGCGGGCGCTACCGATCTTTGTCATGATTGAGCCGTCTTGCCGCTGCATTGCGTTAATAACCCTCCGAGTCGTTCTTGGCAATAGCTACTTCCGATACTGAGGTCAAAAGGTTGCAGTTGCGGATCATCGTTCTGACGCAATGGGCTGGCGTCGATGCCCAGGCAAGTTACACGTACACCACTATCGGTCAGGTTGATGTGATCACACATGGCAACGGGACGACAGTGGATTACAATTACTACACGGACGGTCGGGTGTTTACGATTACCCATGATACAGGTGACGGCACTCCTCAGGTGCTGACCTATCTCTATGATGACGGTGGTCGGATCACGCAGATTTCGGATAGTGGCCTGGACAGCAATCTGTATCACACTCTGTTCGAGTATGACAATCGCAACCGTCTTACTCGGGAGCAGCGTTTGATTGATGGGCAGGCGACGGCCATCTACGACATAAGCTACACCTACGATAATGGCGGGAATCGCAAGAGTAAGGTAGTGCAGCAGAATGGCGTGCAGACGGAGAGCGTGGCCTACTACTACGACGTCGATACGGTCGACGAGAACAGTAACCCGGTCGACGGTGTGGAGAAGTACGGCAGCAACAACAACCGTTTGATGTACTACGTGAGTAGCAAACCGCGTCCTGGTGGCGGTGATCCCATAGTGGAGACGACGTGGTATTACTACAACGCATACGGCAACATCGATCGCATTATCACTCAAAGTAGCGAGGAAGTGGGCTACAAGGGCACTCGTCTGGATTATGACGCCATGGGTAGAGTGCGCGTAGTGTCGAACGACGAGTGGGTGGACGATTGGCGCTACATGACGCGTTCGTCATTCAACGGTGTTGTTGGGATTTTAGCGGTTTCCGATCCGGCAGAGGCGAGGACGTGGAGCGGGGCCCAGAGCTACATTGATACTACGTACAGTAGCGATGACGAGCTTTATGGATTAGCGCAGATCGAAGATCAGTCTGATTTGGATTGGTTCGTAGAGGCCTTCCGGCCGCAGGATGATACGGAGATATCATACTGGGTCGGTGGCTATCAGGAGAGCAGCGGCAACTTCTTCAATGATCCCAACTACCCATGCAACAGCAATCCTGCGTATTGCTGGAAGTGGGCTGATCCTGCAGGCGATGCACTGGGTTGGCAGTTTTCCTGGTGGCCGGAAGGTCTTACTCCGATGCCGAACGGCTATGTGGTCGATGGTTGGCTGGCAGGTGATCCGGACGACGCGGATAGTACGGAGAGCGGCGAGGAGAATCACCTGCTGCTAGTGTTGAACCAGGGCGGCGATCCTACGAAGAACGGATTCGTCGATGCCGACGGAAGTGAAGTGCATCCATTCCTGATCATGGGAGCGTTCTGCAATAGCGAGTTCTGCGGCGATACGGTTTACCCGCAGGATGGGTACGAGCGCAAGTGGGGGCGCAGGTTCAGTTACCTTAGTGCTCGGCAGCGGATCTCAGATGTCGAGTTGGACGATGGCCTTACTCCGGCGAGTGGTGGGGCTGATAGGACGTTTACCGATTACATTGGTAACGCCCCGGCTGTGGATTATCGCGAGCCGGATGATGATCCGGATGAGCTGTTTGCCTATTTGCCGGGAGTGGCCGAGATCGATTTGGGTACTACTCCGCGAACGGTGAGCTATCTGCACACGGACCTGCTGGGTTCGACGTGGTTCAAGACGGACACGGGCGGCACGGTGACCAGTTCGCTGGTTTCGGTGCGGACGGCGTTCGGTGAGATCGTCACTTTGGACAGCGGGGTGGCCAGTCGGTATGGTTATGTGGGTGCTCACGGCTATGAGGAGCACGATTACGATTCCGGTGATGGCGGAACAACCTATCGCGGCGACGGCGTGCCGGACAACCTTCTGGGTCGTAGTGCTACTGATGGTTTTCCGTTTATGCATACGGGAGCACGGTACTACGATCCGTCGACCGGGCGATTCCTGCAGCGGGATCCGATTGGGATTCGTGGTGGGTTGAATGTGTATGGCTATTGTGGGAATAATCCGGTTAGTCGGATTGATCCGAGTGGGTTGTGCGCTGGGCCACCGCCGAGGATCAATGTGACTCCTCCAGCACCCCCAGCTTCGCCATCCCCTTCTCCGGACAAAGTGCCCGGAAACGAGCCAGTGGAAATAGTCGTGGACGTCTACATTGACACGTCTGGTGGCGTTGTAGTACTGGGAACCGGCACCAAGGTTGGGTTGAAGACTTCTATTAGGGTCAAGGTTCCGCCCATAAGAGTGGGGGAGTCGCTGGAACAGTATCACGAGAGGCTAGTGAGAGCAGCAAAGGAGTACTTGGAATCTAACCATGGACTGCAAACATGCGGTCCGCCTAAAACGCCGGACACAGTTGATTGGCAGGATCTGTGCGTTCCGTAAATCGAGCTATAGGGTTTTGGTGATGGGTGTGTTTCCCCCTGAGCGTTATTGGAGAAAAGACCATGTGGGCATATGTTCTTAGGCCGATTGTTCTTGGTTTGGGCTTGACGATGTTGTGTTCCGGTTGCGGCGAGGCAGATTCACAAGGGGGCGATATCGGTTATTACGTGGCGTCACCGATTGGGTTATGGGAGATCGAGTTGTGGGTTAACGGCGAACCGGCGTTCTTCGAAAGTGGCCGGCTTCCGAGCGTGCGACTGGGAAGCGTGGAACCGACGTCGTCTGGAGACACTGACCTGGAAGTGGAGTTGAGAGTGTTCGCAGAGAATGTGGCGATTCCTCCCTTCTTCGTTGATGGAATGAACCAAGTGCGTATCAAGGCTCGGCGTACGGAGCGGAGTGAGAAGGAGGCGGAGTGCCAAGTTGTCGTGTGGCGAGGCGTACCGGGACAATCGAAAGAGGTTCTGGGTGGCGTATTCCAGGACGAGGGAGAGTTGATTTTATCTGAGGGGAAAGTTGTCGGCAAAGCAATGGTACCGAGCAAGTGGCCAGGGGAGTATACGGCCGGTTTTTGCTTCGATGCCAGTATTGAGAAGAGAGGTCGGTGGTTGCGAAGCGATTTTCAGGGGCCAGAGGATGGTCAAGATGTAGGGGGAGTCGCTGTTGCGCAGTTGTGTGAAGCTGACACGAAGGCAATCCTGGGCGTATATGGCGAGATAGTGGCGGCGTACAAACGCAAGGACTTGGACAAGTTGGGCGTTTTGTTTGTGGATTGGGAAGAAGGCAAGAGGGGAGGAGTGACGAGTCCTGTTGGTTCGGTGGCGGGGTTGGTTAAGCGTGCTCGGCAGCTGATGGCGGATTCGGCCTACGCGGTGCAAGCCTGTTCGGAAAACGACATTGTTTTTCAGGTTGGGCGAAGGGTAGTTCGTCTGGGTGGCCGGGATGGTGGCACGATTGGAGGATGCTTGCTCTATGTGGGGCCGAAAGGTGGTCAGACAAGTGCGGCTGCGTCAGGTTGTTGTCTAAGGCATGCAGAGCTGTTCTTCTTCCGAGAGAAGGGCGAGTGGCGGGCAGTGTTGTGGGGTTGGTGATTGCCAATCGCGTCACGATCAGGTGCTAGTAGGTGGCGTCAGGTATGGCAGAATCGTGACAAGGACATACCCATATACCAAATGGCTATGGTGGCGTTGGTAGAGGATGGAGGTGGAATGATGTTTACGTCTCGAGAAGGTCGCACGTTCCTACGCTCAGCCGCGGAAATCGTATCGCAAATGCAGGACGACATACAGTCAGGACGAGATCTGGAGACGTTTGACGGATATAAGCTCGATACGCCGTTAACGAGGCCTGACCCTAGGACGACTGGCACACTGTTTGGAATTTACGTCGCGCAGTGCTTGGCAGATTCAGCCGAGTCATTGCGGGTTTACTGTGTTGAGCCGAAGATTGCGAGCGGTGGAGCGAGGGGCCTGGAAGACATGGTTGTGCCCGGCTTCATCCTCTTGGCTAACCTAGTGCGGCTCATAATCGAGACCGCCAATGTGACGCCATGCAAGGAAGGGTTCATGACGATGAGGTGTCGTCGCGGAAAGCTGAAGCTCGTTGTCACCATGAATACGGATGAAGATCTGTACGTGGAGATCACGGGTTTCTCAGATCGTTGCACGTAACTATAGGCCCTGCCTAGATTGTGCAACTGCGGCACCCTCTCCGCCTCTGCATTCTGGCGGGAAAGAGCGTTTGGGAAAAACCCGCCCGCCTTGTTTGGTCCGCTGCGACGAACAAGGCGGGCTTGCTTCTGGACAGTGCTCGGCAGCGGATCTCAGATGTCGAGTTGGATCCGAACGGTCTTACTCCGGCGAGTGGCGGGGCCGAGAGGACGTTTACCGACTACATTGGTAACGCTCCGGTTGTGGATTATCGCGAGCCGGATGATGATCCGGATGAGCTGTTTGCCTACTTGCCGGGAGTGGCCGAGATCGATTTGGGTACTACTCCGCGAACGGTGAGCTATCTGCACACGGACCTGCTGGGTTCGACGTGGTTCAAGACGGACACGGGCGGTACGGTGACCAGTTCGCTGGTTTCGGTGCGGACGGCGTTCGGTGAGATCGTCACTTTGGACAGCGGGGTGGCCAGTCGGTATGGTTATGTGGGTGCTCACGGCTATGAGGAGCACGATTACGATTCCGGTGATGGCGGAACAACCTATCGCGGGGACGGTGTGCCGGATAACCTTCTGGGTCGTAGCGCTACTGATGGTTTTCCGTTTATGCATACGGGAGCACGGTACTACGATCCGTCGACCGGGCGATTCCTGCAGCGGGATCCGATTGGTGTTTCTGGTGGATTGAATGTTTATGTCTATTGTGGGAATAATCCGGTTATTCGGATTGATCCGAACGGGTATTTCTGGAAAGAACTTATACAGATTGTGGCAGGTGTAGCCGGCATCGGGCTTGTAGCTTCCGGGTCCGGACCGCTGTTTATAGCGGGAGTGGTGATATTAGTCATTGATGGGATCACTGTCGCTGTGAATTATTTGTCAGTTTGGCCTAAGGCGAACGCCGTGACTTGCGTAGCGGAAGAACCCGAAAAGAAGTTAAACCATGAGCGAAGGAGGATAATGAAGGAATTAGAGGATGAGAACGGAATGGTTCCTTCCAGGGGAGGGCCGTTTGGAAATGACAAAGAAGGTTTGTAGCTCTGTTTGAAGCAAAGATAATCCTGGTCATCTGTTTCATAGCTGAGCCTAATGATGAAAGCTGCCTTCTTTGCTGTTAATCGGTGAGCGGGGCGGGGTTGTCTTGGCTTCACAAGATGGTTTTTCCCCAGAATCTGTGGAAGTGAATCAAGCTTCTGGCTCTGGAGTTGACTGGGGCAGCCCCTTTCGCACCGTTCCCGTCGATGTCGGCCGAGTGCGGGTGCAATCGACGCCGAAGGGGACGGAGCGGAGGGGACAACCCCGGCAGTTCCCGACCCGAGGCCGAGCAGGAGAAAACATGCTTGTGGAAATTACGTAAGTTTGTACATTAAGTGTGATGGGCGATTGTCCATTTCACGCTGAACCATTACAGCTCCCGAAAAATCAGCATCATGACAACAAACACTACATGATCCAGATGCGTTTCACCGAATTGACACGTCTACAACGCCCCGTATCTCAACCAACGCGAAGTTAGAGCGTGAGTAGTATTAGGTAGACTTGCCCGTTTGCGTGTCCACTTCAGTGGATTCCGATTGTTTGATAGCATCAATAATCGCACGGCGTTTCCAGCTTCCGCGGCGATACGACTTGATAGCCATTACTACTGCGACCAGCAGCAGTACAACGCCGGCACATATGATTGTCAGGAAACCGTAGAATAGGTATAAGCTCGAATTCATCGTTCCGGATGCTGGTGGATTCTGCAAACCGCTAAGGAGAAAAGGCTTAAGAATCACGAATCCGAGAATGCACGGGAAGGTGAGATAGCCCCAAGCAGCCATAACCCGCAGTAACCACTTCCACCCGGCTGATCCTGTCCATGACGCCCACCCAAAAGCAGTCACGTAATCCCGTACAAGCAATTGACCCCGTTTGAATGCAGTCCCGCATTCGGGGCATTTGCCATCGGCAAGCCCTCGAAGGAGATAATCGCACTTTGAGCATTGGACTGGATAGTCCTGCTCAGGGAAGAGCGTTGGATCAACGCACGCATCTCTGGGGATAACACGTATACCGAAGAGCGGTCGACGCAGGAATGACCGAACGACAGCTGTAGCCTTGCGAAACATGCCCGTATTGTAGCGTCCTTATCGTTCGGTCGACAGAAAAATCCGACGACATGTTGTCATTCCAGAATACATAGAGAAACTGGGAATAGGGTTTCGAACGACTGTTCGTTACGCGGAGTAACCACGAATCAGAGCAATCAAGAACAAAACCTGATCGCCATCGTGAGAGACCATCAGTCTTCAAGAGTCTGTACGTGCAGCGACCACGAACAAACGTTACGCACAATCGCTTACCAAGCCCTCAAGTCGCGCAGCAATGGCGATGATGCAACCCGCTGACTTGCAGAATCGCAACGACTTGGCCTTCTGATGGACGCTCAACTCGACGGAGTGTCGAGGCGTTGCGATCCAAGAGAAGATGGCAGCGTGGTTCGTTATAGTACCTGAAGTGGCTTCTCAGGATTCGACCAAGGCTGTCTTCTGTTGAGTATGGTGACGTGATCGAGGCATTCTCAGCGTATGCTAGAGGATGGAGGACCGGCTGACATTCGTGATACGGACAACACCTACGATGACGCCGTGGGAACGGCAACGGTAACGGTGGGAAGCAGGGAGATAACCACAACGCTAAACGCCCGTGGACAGGTGGCCACAGTTTTGGCAGTAGATGAGAATAACGTGACCGATGCCCAGGCGAGTTACACGTACACCACTATCGGTCAGGTTGATGTGATCACACATGGAAACGGGACGACAGTGGATTACAATTACTACACGGACGGTCGGGTGTTTACGATTACCCATGATACCGGTGAGGGCACTCCTCAGGTGCTGACCTATCTATATGATGACGGCGGTCGGATTACGCAGATCTCGGATAGTGGCTTGGACAGCAATCTGTATCACACTCTGTTCGAGTACGACAATCGCAACCGTCTTACTCGGGAGCGGCGTTTGATTGATGGGCAGGCGACGGCCATCTACGACATTAGCTACACCTACGATAATGGCGGGAATCGCAAGAGTAAGGTAGTGCAGCAGAATGGCGTACAGACGGAGAGCGTGGCCTACTACTACGACGTCGATACGGTCGACGAGAACAGTAACCCGGTCGACGGTGTGGAGAAGTACGGCAGCAACAACAACCGTTTGATGTACTACGTGAGTAGCAAACCGCGTCCGGGTGGCGGTGATCCCATAGTGGAGACGACGTGGTACTACTACAACGTATACGGCAACATCGATCGCATTACCACTCAAAGTAGCGAGGAAGTGGGCTACAAGGGCACTCGTCTGGATTATGACGCCATGGGTAGAGTGCGCGTAGTGTCGAACGACGAGTGGGTGGACGATTGGCGCTACATGACGCGTTCGTCATTCAACGGTGTTGTTGGGATTTTAGCGGTTTCCGATCCGGCTGAGGCGAGGACGTGGAGCGGGGCCCAGAGCTATATTGATACTACGTACAGTAGCGATGACGAGCTTTATGGATTAGCGCAGATCGAAGATCAGTCTGATTTGGATTGGTTCGTAGAGGCCTTCCGGCCGCAGGATGATACGGAGATATCATACTGGGTCGGTGGCTATCAGGAGAGCAGCGGCAACTTCTTCAATGATCCCAACTACCCATGCAACAGCAATCCTGCGTATTGCTGGGAGTGGGCAGATCCTGCCGGCGATGCACTGGGTTGGCAGTTTTCCTGGTGGCCGGAAGGTGTTACTCCGTTGCCGGGCGGCTACGTGTACGGAGGTTGGCTGGCAGGTGATCCGGACGACGCGGATAGTACGGAGAGCGGTGAGGAGAATCACCTGCTGTTGGTGTTGAACCAGGGCGGCGATCCTACGAAGAACGGATTCGTTGATGCCGACGGAAGTGAATCGCATCCATTCCTGATCATGGGAGCGTTCTGCAATAGCGAGTTCTGCGGTGACACCGTTTACCCGCAGGATGGGTACGAGCGCAAGTGGGGGCGCAGGTTCAGTTACCTTAGTGCTCGTCAGCGGGTCTCAGATGTCGAGTTGGACGATGGCCTTACTCCGGCGAGTGGCGGGGCCGAGAGGACGTTTACCGACTACATTGGTAACGCTCCGGTTGTGGATTATCGCGAGCCGGATGATGATCCGGATGAGCTGTTTGCCTATTTGCCAGGAGTGGCCGAGATCGATTTGGGTACTACTCCGCGAACGGTGAGCTATCTGCACACGGACCTGCTGGGTTCGACGTGGTTCAAGACGGACACGGGCGGTACGGTGACCAGTTCGCTAGTTTCGGTGCGGACGGCGTTCGGTGAGATCGTTACTTTGGACAGCGGGGTGGCCAGTCGGTATGGTTATGTGGGTGCTCACGGCTATGAGGAGCACGATTACGATTCCGGTGATGGCGGAACAACCTATCGCGGCGACGGCGTGCCGGATAACCTTCTGGGTCGTAGCGCTACTGATGGTTTTCCGTTTATGCATACGGGAGCTAGGTACTACGATCCGTCGACCGGGCGATTCCTGCAGCGGGATCCGATTGGGATTTCTGGTGGATTGAATGTGTATGGCTATTGTGGGAATAATCCGGTTAGTCGGATTGATCCTAACGGGCAAGACTTCTGGGATGGCAGCAATGGTTTTCACGAGTGGATAGCTGAGCATGTGTGGATGGAAGTTCATTCGACGGAGACGCTTGCGGAAATGTCGGATGGGCGAGCTTATGGGGAAGCCATTGGTGCTAGTGTTGGTATCGCTGTCGGTGGTTGGGCGGGATATGCGTTCGGATCGTCCGTGCTGGCGAGTCGTACAGGCTATGTTATAGTAAGTCGTTGGGGCCCTCCGGGATTGGTTGCCGGTAACTGGGTAATGAATGGAAGAGTATCTTGGCTGAACTACCTGTTCTCTGGAAAATGGCAGCCTGGATTCTCTAACTTGTACGCAAGTTACTCTTCTGGTGTAAATTACCTTGTTTGCGCAAGTTCTTTACATTGGCCGAATCTGTATAATCCAATAAACTGGATTAAGGGATCGCTGGGACAGAGAGTATTTGGTCCCTAGCTTGTGTTAGCGAGTCGAACAATGGATTATGGTATCTTACGTTGGTGCCTGAGCGGGGTATTTGCGTTAGTGTTCATTATCAGTGCAATCGGTAATGGTGTGATACTGTTTTTAGCAACCATAATGAAACGGAAGGATCAATCGTTAATACCCCTAGTTGGAGGTATCTTTGGTGTGTTATTTCTCCTTGTTGTTCCGATTCAAGGAGCGGCAAATCGCTGGTGGATTCCGTTGTTTGTTGATCTAGGATGTGTTCCGAATGTGATTTACGCTTTTGCGTATTTGGTGTTCTCCAAGAAGGCTTCGCGATTCGGAACGGATTCGAAACCGGAACGTAGATAGTTAAATTCATAATTTGTTTCTAAACCTAAAGAACCCGCCTTGTTTGCCGGCTTCCAGCATGCAAGGCGGGCTGATGTATTGCAGAAGGAGATAGTCGTCGGTTGTTACTGCGATGGAGCAATCGCGTCGACAATGGAATGTTTCGCCCGCGGCGGAGATGGATGCGAAGCACCGGTTACGAATAGCAAGTCACGACTTTGGTGCATCTTGATGAGAGGATCCAATTCGGCTGTTGCGGTGAGAGTTTCTAGATTGAAGAGGGCATACCGTGTGCGAGAAGGTCGCTACGCTCCGGTGTTGCCCTTCTTCATGGAGACATGCGGAGGCAAGCAAAGCCACACGGTGAAGAAACGGAGTGCTATTGATTCTTAGGGAACTGAACGGACGCTGAGCACATGGGCATGTTACTACTGTGCACGTTGGCGTGATGATTGTTCGGTCCACGAAAAGGTATTGTGGAAGAGGTTGGCAATGAAGAGAGTGCTCGTTCATTCTTGTTGCGCGAAGTGCAATTCGCCTGGTAGGGTGGCACTGGGAATGTACAGGATCTTTAAATCAAAGTGCCGGGTACATTGGGTGTTGGTGGTGTTGTGTTTGCTCATTTGCCTGTTGAGTATTCCATTTGTGTGGATTGTACGTGAGCAGGTTGCATCGCAGGTTTCCTTGGGGGTTGCGAAGGTGGTTGGTCTCGCTGTGGGCGTGCTGGTCGTCCACGCACTGTATCGGTATATGCCGATTAGTGTGCTAGTATGCTCTGTTTGCGGAAGAGCCACTTCTCTGCGGTTTTCGCAGGTAATTCCATTGGACTGGCAGAAGCGTATTCTGCCGGACCTCAAGTGTGGCAAGTGTGGGTACTCACTTGTGGGTGTTTCGGGAAGAGCGCGCTGTCCCGAATGTGGATGGCCTTTCCCTGTAGAGTGGCTCAAGCTGTCCGCCTGTGGTCTCCCGTTGAATGAGATCGAGTTCCGGTGCGTAGTCATACCCATTGACAAACGTGACCTCGATCAGAGGGACGAGAGTTCCTGAGCATGATGTTGTGTGACCGGGTTGGGTGGGGGCGATGTGACGCAGACGGATGCAGGGGAGGAGTGGCCAAGATTGATTTGGGGACTACTCGGCGAACGGTGACGTTCCTGGCCATCTTGCGGTGTGGAGGTAATCTCCCATGCTTCGGTAGTCAAGGACTGCTCTAGATAAGCTTGAGGTGGGGTAGTATCGGCTGTTAGCGTTCCAGTGTTTACGGCTGCGTACGGATACGACCTCTCAAGAGTAGGCACAGTGCACGCAAATGGGTTGGGAAAAGTGTTCCCCGAGCTCACCTATGGAGGAAAGCTGTTGAGAGGCATAGGCAACTTCCCAAGGATTGTGCGTAGGCATATACGGATTAGCCGATTATGTTGGATTTGTTTATATGTCACATGGTTGAGCGCGTTAACTATTCTCGTGCTTTATCTGTCGGATTGTAGATCCGGACTGGCTGGAACACTGGCGTCATTTTACCCGCAAGCCTTAATATTCAATTCCCTTGTACCCAGCGTACTAATCATTATTTATCTGTCTTTGAGATACCGCGCAGCTAAAATCTTACGGAATGCGAAGTCAGCAGATATAACCGTATGCCTCAATTGCGGTTATGATTTGTGGAACTTGCCCGAAGAGCATGTGTGTCCTGAGTGTGGCGTGAAATACCAATCCAAGGATATTCAGAACACGTGGCGATCAAAAGACTGGAAGCGTGGAAGTTGGTGAGAAATCAAACAGGGGTTTAGTATGGGGACGTGGCTAGTTGAATTCTCAAGCTTTCTGCCGACTTCCTCGCGGCACAGCTTCAACTACTCTAGGTAACCCACCTTGCTCGTCCAGACTTGCGAGCAAGGTGGGTTTTTCTTTCGTGGCAGCGCATGAATGTTGGTCAAGGCGGAAGCAGAAGACGGGAAGGAGTGGGGGCTGGAATTCCGTACGTTGCCAGTTTCTCCACGGTGACCTGCGGCTGCACGGCGACGGCTGAATAACCACTTGGGTGAATCGGGTAGGGAACATTGTTACACTGGCGGCTAGAGCAAGGTCTATCCGAGTGTAGCAGCTGCATGCCTGTTTTCTCCGGTAGGTTTCGGGTGTTTGACGCTACACTTGGATTAGTGACGCTATAGTACAAGTGATCAAGAAAGGTCAACGCTCATGCCGGACCCAAGCGACAAGAACATCAGGGGGCAGGTAGTACTAAAACCGTTTTGGCGCAGGCGACGTTTGGCTGTTGCATGGATAGCAACTGCGGGTTTGGGTGTTATCGGCGCGATCTTTCTGTTCGGTCTGGAACCTTCATCGCCGAGGTTTTCAGACGCCATTGGGTTGGTGTTATGTGTTATTACATTCGTTTTCGTGTTCCTCCATATCGTGTTAGATGATAAGGCGAGGCGTAAGTTTGTTGCGCGTGTGGCTGATGATGAGTATCGAGTTTGTCCGCAGTGCGGGTACTTGCTTAGCGGGCTGCCTGACCAGGGAAAGTGCCCAGAGTGCGGTAGGGGTTACAGTATCGAAGAACTGGAAAGGATCTGGCGACCGTGGCGATACTGAAGGAAGGAGGCGAACGCCGATGTGGGTGGCAACTCGCGATCGGAATTCGGAACGCGGACGTAGCTAATTAAACTGTCAACCCTGTTTTGGTGAACGTATGGAACCCGTCTTGTCTACTGTTCTCCAGCAGTCAAGGTCACGTGTCACTGGACAGTCGCCGAATAGCAGAGAAGGATCCGGTCCTGGTTCGATATGATTCAAATGAATCGTCGATTTTGTGAGGTTCCTGTTAGTATGTCAAAACAGCCATCTGGAAACGTAGTGGTTAGGTGTAAGACTGTCAGAAACGGAATGTTCCTCTTCGTTGTGTACGGCTGGCTGTTTCTTTCATTCATTGTGATTAGGAATCCCTGTGGTATTCCTCTCTCTGTCCTGAAGACGTTTTTGGGAGTTGTATTATCCACAGCATGGTACGCCGTTCTGGCGTATCTGGGTTGTATGTTTGCTCGACAGAAGTACATGGCAATAACGATTGTGATTATGTTGTCTGTCGGCGTCGGCTTTGTCGGCAGCTTGCATATGTTCTTCTCGAACATGGGCAAGTATCCTATGGAGCTTGTCCTGGGGATTCTGATTGCATGTCTTTTGTGGTTTTGGTGCTTCATCAACTCGATTACGGCGTATCGAGCCTTTCGGCGAGAGCAAAAGGCTCGTTGATGTAGTTGAGGTTGGTTTTTCTGCAGTGTAGGTCGGAGTGTGCTATGGCGGCCAGACGAAGGGGCGAAGCGAATGCGAAGGAATCAAGCTGTCCTGTTTTGGTTGAAGCTCGTCGGCGTGCGGAGGAGTATTTTTACACCTACCTGGTGAAGGGACGTAGGCGGGACGCAGCTTTGATGAAGGCAAGAACAATAGGATTCATTCGTCGAGCGATTGCCCGAGGCGATGGTCCTGCGGAGCTTCTTTGGTTGCAGTTGGCCGACCTCTACGTGCAGGTTCGATCGAAGGAGAAGTGTCTTCGGCAAGCGTTGAGAATATCACCGAAGAACCCTGAGGCGCATGGCGAATTGGCGTTGATATATGGTGAGCGTGGCAAGAAACGTACTTGTCTGAGGCATTGCGAGACGGCGCTACGCAACTGTTCAGGATACGACATAGAGGATGTTGTCGTGTCTACGGTAAAACATGCATTGGCAGAAATAGGAACGGCAGAGGCCATGTAGGATGGGGGATGGAAGCGGTTGGGGCGGATGGCCACTTGGCCTTTTTCTGGGTTGGTGACGGCGAGCTGCGGGCGGGATATGCAGCTTGGCGATGTGCGCGAGAGGGGAAGAGAAGAGCAGACGGGTGACAGTTCGTGGCACATTGGGTGTTTGTGTGAGTTTGGGTTATTTCGCGTCGCCGGCTGATGTCTGCCGTGCTTAGCTGCGATTACCTTTCATTTGGGGATTCACCACTGTCGCTGGTTGTGCAAGTCATTGTTACATAGGGAGTTAGCGGTTTCGCGGTAGGCGTAGCTGATCAGCGTGGTCGGGGAGGGGTGGTGAGTAAGGCGTTGGTGGGCGCGGGTTGGGGAGAGGAAAAAGAGTTAGAGAAGGTTTGGGGGTAACGGCGGGGGGTGATGTATAATGGATGGATATGGTCGGATTTCGGGTAGGTCTCTCTCAAGGATACGGGTCAATGGGAATTCCCCAACGATATGGGCTAACGGTAGTTCGTGTCGAGGAGGGAACAGATTCCAAAGGAGGAGAATTGACCATGAAAACGGAGGTATTGATACGAAGGTGGGTAGGTGTAGTGCTGGGGGTGAGCGCCGTGTTGATGGTACTCGCTCCTTCCGCGTTGGGTGAGGATGTGGCCGCGCCGTACTGGCGGGGCGATTCGAACTCAACTTGGCAGGCTTGGGATTTTCTGTCGGTCAAGTACAACAGTGGCACGCAGGGGACGTATTATGGCGCAGACGGCGGCAGCAGTAATCCGTATGGCACGCCCGAGCTAACTGCGTTCGCTCCTGCGGCAACAGACTACCAAAAGCCGCTGGGGCCTGGACCGGGTGGAGCCTGGACGTTGCTGGACGACAACTCGATGGGCTATCGCAGTGCGCTAGATGTTTTGCTTCCGAACCGTCTTTTCAGCCCGCCGGAGTCGTACAAGCTGGTCCGCGTTCAGGTGACGTATGACATCAATGAGGACATTCCGCTCGTTGAGCCCGATACCAGTATGGACTACGCCATCATACCGCAGGGTACGCAGATCATCGATTTGGCCGATCCGAATTGGGCAGTTCTAGTGGCGGATTTCCGTTTGGAACCTAATCCCGATTTGGAGATTATCCACATTGTGCCTCCGCTGGCGATAGGGGCCAAGTCAATCGTCTCTGAGGTTGTTGTTGATACGATCTGTATACCGGAGCCTGCCAGTGTGTTGTTGCTGGTTTGCGGAGCGGTTGTGATCGTTCGCCGCCGGTAGGTGACGACTGAGTAGTGGGGAAGATTGTTCTTCGGTGCACCCGGTCGTGGCCGGATGACTTGCAGCGACCGGTGGCCTGGACGTCCAGAGCGCGCTAGTGAAGCGGATCATCTCTCGTCCGCAGGCACGCTAAGGGCCCGGGCAAGGTGCGTTCACTTGCAGCGTTTGCTGGCCGGTATGCCGCGGTGAGTTTTCGTTTTCCTGCGGCACGCCCGGATCGATTACGCCATAAGAGCAGCTTGATAACGCGTTAGAACTCGGCCAGGGATTCTGCTTGTTTGTTCTCCTGTTCGTCGAGGGCGAGGAAGTCGTCGGATGCCGGGTGTTTTCCCTGTGTCTTGGGCTGCGGGGGGTTTTGCGCATCGACTTTGGTAGCCGACGGCTGAGGTTTCTGTGTTTTTGGGTTGGCCGTCGTCGGCTGAGTGGTGTGGACATGTGCATGTGTCTGGACGCCGACCATGCGTGAGAGGTCATCGACGATGAGCTTTACGGTGGCGGCTTGGGCAGACATTTCTTCTGCTGCGCAGGCGGTCTCCTCGGCGCTGGAGGCATTCTGCTGAGTGACGCGATCGACGCGAGAGACGGCAGTGCTGACTTGGTCGACACCCAACGCCTGCTCTTGAGAGGCGGTGCTGATTCCGTTGAGGAGTCCGGTTACGCCGGACACATCCTCAACAATGGCATCGAGGGATTTAGCGACATCGCCGGCGACGTCTGCGCCCTCTTTTGCTTTCCCGACGGAGTCTTCGATCAGTGAGGTAGTCTCGCCGGCGGCTTGGGCGGCTCTTTGTGCTAGGCTGCGCACTTCGTCAGCGACTACGGCGAAACCCTTACCATGCTCTCCGGCGCGGGCGGCTTCGACGGCTGCGTTGAGGGCGAGAAGGTTAGTCTGGAAGGCTATTTCCTCGATTACCTTGATGATCTTGCTTATTTGGCTGGAGGAGTCGTTGATAGCGGACATGGCTCTGTTGAGCTGTTGCATGGTTTTGTCGCCGTCTTCAGCGGACACTCTTGCTTTGGTGCTGAGGTTGTTGGCGCTGGAGGCGTTTTCGGCATTGGTTCTGGTCATGGCGGCCATTTCCTCGAGCGCGGCACTCGTTTCTTCGAGGGAGGCTGCCTGTTCGCCGGCTCCTGCGGCCAGTTGCTGAGAGGCGGTTGATACTTGCATTGCGGCTTCGTTCACCTGGTCGGCACCTTCATTGAGATCGGCGATAATGCGGGTGAGTGATTTCACAATGCCGCCGGTTATAGTCAGGGCGAGGATGATTCCGCTAACGATAGCGACAGCACCGACGATAGTGACATTGCGTTTGGTGGTTTGTGCGGATGCGAGCATTGCATCGTCGGTCATTATGTTGGCTTTGACTTCTTTTCGGACGTCGTTCAGGATTCTCTGCACGTTTTCGAGGCATGGCTTGGTGTTTTTGGAAAACACTGAATTGGCGCGGTTCATTCCTTCAAGAGCGGAACTGGCGTGTTCGCGGCATTTGTGTATTGCCCCACGAGTGTTGTTGAGGGCGGTCAGAGTCACGGTCTCGTACACTTCGCGAGCCTTGTTTTGGGCTTCGACGAGTTCGGATTCGAGCTTCATTACGTGGTCGAAGCTGGCGGCGACGGCACCGAGCGCGGGCAGAGTAGTGGCCATGTAGACTTCGTGTGCGGCTTGTGCTCCTCGAGTGTTTTGGGCTTCCAGAGCAACCGCTTGGTGAAGGAGGTTGCCGATAGTGTCGAGTTCCTGCAGAGTCTGCTGCTGGTAGATTCTCGTTTTGTCTGCTGGCTCTGTGGCTTTTGCAATGCTGACAGCCGTTGCGTGGAGGGCGATGTGGTGTTGGCGCACGCTGTCAATAACGGCGGCGAACTCAGGCCAATCGGAAGTGAGACTCGTGCATTCTTCGCTTCCGAGCCATTTTCCGAGAGCGCATTTCGTCGGATCAGTTTGAACGGTTAGGTCTTCATTGGCGATGAGGGAGTTGGCGACTGCTGCAGCCCACTTGCGGTGGTCATCGAGACGATCCTTGATGGTATTCTCAAGGCCGGGATGGACTTGGCGCCAATTCTCAGCGATAGTGATGGCGGAGGCGTGCAGTTGCTGATGATGTTGGGTTACTTCATCGACGGCCTTGGAGAATTCAGGCCATTGCTGGCAGAGCTTCTTGCACGATTCTCCATCGAGCCATTTACCGAAGGCGCACTTATGGGGGTCTGTTTGAACGGAGATGTTCTCGTTCTTGAGCAGGGAGTTGGCGACTGCTGCGGCCCAGCGGCGATGATCATCGAGTCGCTGCCTGAGGGTCTCGGTGAGGCCGGGGTGGACGGCAGTGTATGTTTTCTGGATGTCGAGGGCCGACGCATGCAATCGAGCGTGAGGCTCTTTGAGTTGCTCGATCAGTTCAGCGAACTGGGGGTCTTTTTGAGTGAGATTGTGGACGTATTCGCTGGCGAGCCACTTGCCAAGGGCGCACTTCTGAGGATCAGTAGTGATTTCAAGATGTGGAAGGTTCTCCAGAAAGAGGGCGTTTACTTTTCCCGCCCAGGCAAGATGGTCGACTTCGCGGGCAGCCAGGATACCTGGCAGTGTGGCATCGGCCTGTTTGAAGTTTTCTCCTATTTCGACGGCGGAAGCATGTAGCTGAGCATGGTAGCTTTCTATCTCCTTCAACATGGGAGCGATTGATGGAACCGCCACTTCGGCGTCCTTGCGACCCTGTCCGTAAAGCCACTGTCCGAAGGCGCATTTGTGATCGTCAGTTTGGACTGAGAGTTCAGTCACGGCGTCATCGGTCAGTAGGGATGAAACCTTGTTAGCCCAATTGAGGTGGTCCACTTCTTTCTGGGCGAGGTTTCCATCAAGCTTGTTTCCGGTGATAACTTCCGAAGCGTTGGACACTATTCCGCCGACGCCGGTATAGGAAAGGGCTCCCAGGGCGACGAGAAGTACGAGAACGGCTCCGAAGCCAATGCAGATTCTTCTTCCAACTGTCAGTTTGTCCATTGTGCTTTACTCCTACAAGTATTCGCCTGCAGTTGACTGCGTTGCGGTTGAGAGGATGGGACAGGAGGTAGAGCCTGCCAGTTTCTGCGATCGACTACCCTGAAGGCATTAGCACGACAACGCGGGTTACGTTTCGGGTGGAATACAGCGTTTGCAGTTTTTAACTGTAATTCCCAATGCATGTAATTCACGCAATCTTCTTCGTTGATGTGATTGACGGGCTTTGGCGTTTCGCTGCTGGGTAATGCTGATGTGTTCAGCAACCTTAGTAAACAGTGTTCGTCGAGCTTTGCGAGTCATTCGTCTCGCTTGAACGGACGCCTCTGTCGCTCGCCGAAGTTGGCGGAGTGTCAGGCTTTTTTCCCCCGTTCGTCTCAGCGTTTTGTTCCAGCTTTAGTTTAGTTCTTGCAAGGAAGAGATGGCTGATCACCGTGAGTATGAAATGCCGCTGGATTGCCTGAAATCGCCTTACCTCGAATTGATCTAACCCGAGCAAACTCTTTTCGTCCTGGAAGCATCGCTCGATGTGCCAACGCGAGAACGCTACGTGCAAAATTCGTGTCAACGGCGTTGTCGCCGAGGCGTTGGAAACGAAGTACTTGATTTCACCAGTTACCGGGTGCTCAGCATAGACCAACCATGCCGGTGCAGATGGTAACGTGAAGCTGCGACCTGCATCTTCCGGACAGACGTTCAATCGAAATCGCGCCGCTTTGGCTCGCCAGATGATCGGTCCTTTGTGACCGTTCTTGATGTGGTAGTCTTGCCAATCCTGATCGCGTATGGCATAGGAATACGTACACAACCGATCTACGCGATGGGGCTTGCTCGACTGAGCTGCCAACCGGGGATAACGCTTGGGACGACCGTTTGCGCGAGCGTGATGGTTCTTCTGTAATACCTTGGGTTCGACGAGCCAGCCGGTAAACGACTTCGGCACCTCAGCCACGTAGGTCTGACCCATCTTGTGTAATGTTTTCAGGAATCTGGCATTGCAGCCGTAACCTTCATCGAAAGTCAGCCACTTAAAGCGAATGCCGTTGCCCTGGCATCGCTCGAGCATATCCAAGGCAATCTTCCACTTCGGTTGGTGGGTAAGATCGTCGGGAACATGAGCTTCGCGACAGCGCTTACGGTCGTCGGCCCATGATTCCGGAAGGAATATGCGATGATCGAGCGTGCAACGGAACCGGCCACGCAGGTCGGCATATCCAAGGCCCACGGACACCACGCAATTGTCGATCTTTCCGGTAGCACCACAGTATTGACGGCGTACACCTGCGGTCTTGTCTCCGCGTTTCGGGAAACTTGTCTCGTCGATCAAGCCAATCGCATCATCGCAATGGTGCGATTCGGCAACCAGCTCCTGTAATCGATCAAGAGCACGTTCGTGATTCCAGGTGTGCGTAGCGAGAAAATCCTGCAATGTCCTGGCCGGTACCCCAAGGGCATCGGCCATCGGCTCCACGCTTTTCCGCTCAATGCCCGAAAGTTGGCTACGCACGTACCGCCGCAAATGCTCACGACCTTCGCTACGGGCGAAGCAATCACGAAACAGACCCAGGAACCGATCCAACTCCCCCGCCAATCGACCAATGATACGAACATCCATGTTCATGCCCTCCAGCTTTACCAGCGCTGGAGCACTTATCGGATAAACAGTATCACTTCCTTGAGCCTAACCCGCGTTGTCGTGCTAGAACCTATCCCAAAACCTCTTTAAGCAATAATAAGGTACATCCGAAGTGTAGAAATCCCTGAAAGAGCAATGTAGATTTCTCCCATCGTATACATAGTCGACGATAGTGTTGAATCCAGGCTATCGTTCGTTCAACAGTCCATCGTCTTTTGTATCTTCGCAAAGGTCGGCCATCCTGAGTTTTATTTTCTGCTTTGCGGTTCCTACGATGCGGAGCAATCATTTCGATACCCTGGGCTTCAAGTTCAGCGTCAAGTCGATCACTATCATAAGCTTTATCACCTATGATCCGCTCCGGTTTCTCATTCGTAAGCATGAAGTCGAAAAGCGGTTGAACGAGTTGGTTTTCATGAGGCGTAGCCGACATAGTATCAATTGCTATTGGAAGCCCCTTAGCATCTACTAAAACCATTATTTTTACGCCTTTTCCGGCCTTTGTCTTGCCTATTCCGTCACCACCTCCGCGGGCTTTGCTGAATGTTCCATCGATATAACATTCATACACTCGATAGCCGTCATGCTCTTCAACTAATTCACCTGCATTACGCATAATGTTCTCGAATACGCCGTTTTCAACCCAGAACTTGAACCATCGATGAACAGCGCTCTTGGAGCCGAACCGCTTTGGAAGATCTTTCCATTTTGCCCCATTGTCGAGAATCCAAAAAACTCCCTGAATGGCCTTTCGCTTATCCATCGGGGGCCGACCTCCCTTGGGGCTCGGAGTGTGATGAGGAATCTGCTCAGTCAACCAATCTAATTGTTCTTCGGTAAGTTTTAGCATACATAATTATAGTACTCTTATGCGGTTAAACCAGGTAATGGGATAGGTTCTAGTTCCCACAAGCGATTTCAGACTGCTCAATGAGCCTCTTGCACTAGGGGAAACACGTTCGACCCATTCGAACGCTCTGTACGACCTCTCATTTGCGCCCATGCTGTGATTCAGATGGGGCCGTGCCTGCCGACACGAGAGACACGGATGATTTTTCGATCGTCATGGTTTGCCTTTTGCCTGAGCTAATAACTATGGTATTGCGGGCTTTGACGGATGCCGGGTGGTTCGCGGGAGATGTACTGTGTCAAATGTCAATCAGACTGGCGGATGATACCCAATTGGGACTCTAATGAACTGAAAGGACAGTGTTGGGTTTACCTATAAGAGTGGTTGGGAGAGAGCACTGCTCAGTGTTCGTGGACAATGGTGCTGTTTTTAGCGTGGAGTGTGATCTGGATGTGTGCAGTTGTGAGCTTGGGGAGGGGGCTGGGGCGGGGTGGGCGGCACGGTGGGCCATCAATACACAGTGGAATGTGGGAGTAAAACCGTCTCAGTATTGAGCGGCGACAGAGTGGCAGCAAGCTGACAACAGATCGAGTTGTGGGAGAGTCTTGCTGGCGTTCCTGGGCTGCCTGACGATTCTGTGGTGCGCAGGTGTCGCGCTTTAGGGGATTGTTTCTGTCGCCTTCTCAGAATATGTAGTCTGTTGAGAGGAATTTGGATCTTCGCTCTGTGACTATACGGGAAACGATCTCCTCATTGATGTCATTGGCTTTTGCTGCAACTAGGCTTCTGATGGTGAATACACGAAGGGCGTCGGAAATCGAGAGGGTTCCTTCGGCGGAGTCCTTGCGGCCAGTAAAGGGGAAGCTGTCCGGCCCTCTTTGGCATTGACTGTTGATATTGACACGGCAGACCTGATTCACCAATACGTCGATCAAGCGGCTGAGTCGTTCCGGATCCTTGCCGAAGAGGGCGGCCTGCTGGCCGTAGGGACAGGCGATGGTCCAATCTACGACGGTTTGCTCGTCATCGTAGGGAACGATGGGGACTACGGGGCCGAACTGTTCTACTTGGCAGATTTGCATGTCGGGTGTGCACGGGTAGAGGACTGCTGGGTAGAAGATGGTGTGGTTGATAGTGGCGCCGTTGGTGTTTGCGAGTTGCGCTCCACCTGCCAGGGCCTGATCGACGAGCTCTCTGAGCCATTGTGGTTTACCATCTTCGGGAAGAGGAGTTATCTTCGTGTCTTCTTCCCAGGGCATGCCGACGAGGAATTCGTCGACTTGGGCGCTGATTCTCTGTGTGAATTCGGTGGCGACACTGCGGTGGCAGAAGATGATCTTAATGGCCGTGCAGCGTTGCCCGTTGTAAGAGAATGCGCCGAGGGCGCACTCTCGGGCAGCAAGATCGAGGTCCGCGTCTGGCAGGATCACCGCAGGGTTCTTTGCATCGAGGCCAAGGACGCAACGAAGACGATTGGGCTGGGGATGCTGGTGTTTAAGAATAGCGGCCACCTTGGCGGAGCCGATGAAAGCGAGCACATCGACGCGGCCACTTTTGATGAGGGGGCCGACTACGACAGGACCTTCGCCATAAACGGTGTTGACAACGCCTGGCGGGAAGGCGTCGGCAAAAGCTTGGAGCAGTGGGGCGTGGAGCAGAACGCCATACTTGGGGGGCTTGAAGATTATGCTGTTGCCCATGATTAGGGCGGGGATCAGGGTAGTGAATGTTTCGTTGAGAGGGTAGTTGAAGGGGCCCATACACAACACAACGCCGAGAGGACTGCGGCGGATTTGGGCAAGAAAACCGGGCTCAAGAACGAAACGTGAGCTGCCGCGGTCGAGTTCTTTGAGCGCCTCGACTGTGGCGCGAATATAGTCTATGGTTCGGTCGAATTCTTTGCCGGCGTCTGGAAGTGTTTTGCCGATTTCCCACATGAGCAGCTTTACGACCTCATCACGCCGAGCTTGCATGCGTGGGATGAAATCCTCTACGCAGCGAATGCGATCTCCCACTGACATTGTAGGCCATTGTCCGCACCCCTTGCCGTAAGCTTTGCAGGCGGCTTCCAGTGCCTGGAGAGCTTCGACTTCGGTCATTAGGGGGTATTCTCCCAGGAGGGCCTGGCTGGTGCCTTGGGAGTTTACCAAACAAATGGGGGACATGACCGACTGGCTTGGTCCGTTCCAGTGACGGACTTGGCCGTCAATAAGATAATCAAGGCCGTTATCGGTGGCTCTGTATTGTGCGTTGAGCGGGACGCTCTCCTCTTGGTGGAACACCTCTTGAGGACATTTGACTTTCGTTCCCATGGGTTATTCCTTTCATGATCTCCAGAGGCTGTCGTTCTCAATGACGGCAATAGTGGTTTTCATTGATGGCGATGCGGTTATTGGTATCAATCGGTTCATATATTAGCGCAGCAGACGATGGATGAGGACGTCATATCAAAAGCTGTTTCTTCCGGCGACAACACGGGCGAGTATAGAGGCCTGTGCTGGGGCAAGCCAGCCTTTTGTTGACTGAGTGAGCATGCCAGCGCCTTGCTGTGGGACAGGGCCGCGGCACGCGGATTGGATTTGTTATAGCGTCGACGTCTAGACGCGGTTCACCCAGATGGGACTTGTCCAGGCCATGTTATTGTCTTTGAGCGTTATTCTGAGGTAGTAGTATGAAGTCCCACCGAAGGGGCAACTGCTGTCAGTGTAGCTGTATCGGCTTCGCTGCCCTTCACCTCCGTAGGTATGTATTACTTGGCCATTGCGAACGAGTTCGATGCGTCCGAGTGCTCCCTGATCGGGCGGGATGCTTACATCGACTTTCACTTGGGGAGACTCGTTGGTCTCAACGGAGGCTCCAAGAGCTTGACCGTTGATATAGAATCGGGGGCAAAGCTTCACACCGGTGGTGGCGAAGGTGCGGCGTGCGCGGAATGCATCGAGGATGGATTCGCGCGTCAGCTGCTTGGCCCAGACTCCGGTGAGACCCGCTCGATAGACATTTCGCTTCCAGCACACTCCGTGTTGCCAGGTGAGCCCGTGCTGATCCGAACCTCCTGCAAGTCCGAGTCTTATGCCGCGGGCGAGACCATCGCGAACGAAAGAGCCGGCGATTCCTCCCCGATGGGTTATAGGGGTATTCCCTTCATACTCGAAGGCTCCATGTACAGAGCAGATCTCGACGGCAGGTATGACTTCGTCGTCCCATGTTTCCCATTTCACTCCGGTCCAGCCAATGTGGTGGGGGATCATGATGGCTTGATGGGAACGTGCGGCGCTGATGAGTTGTGGCAGATCACGGAAGCGTTCATCCTTGTGGTCGAAGAGGGGAATGGCGGGGTCGGCAGAGTATACAATGAAATGGCCCCATCCATGTTTTGCATTGATTCGAGGGCTTGTCCATTCCTGACCAAAGAGAGTGGCGAATTGTTCGGGCGCATTGTAATGATCGGCGATGTCCTTCTGCTGCTGCCATTCGCCATTAAGCAAGCGTTTGCCTACGAAGTTGTCATGGTCGGTAAGGACATGGAAGTCGTCTCGAAAGATGTCGCGAGCTCTCAGGTAGGACTCATTGGGATCTCCCATGCCGTCGCTTTGCCAGGAATGGCCGTGAATGTCGCCGAAGTAAAGGTTGAACCGCGACGGATCGTTTTGACCGTGCTTGTGGGAGGGTTGGGGCCAAACGATGCGCGGCTGAATTCCTTGCAGCGGCTTCTCTGAATAACGACGATGTTCATCGGCGGGTTTCAGTGACGGGGGGCCGGTGACATCCGCAAACCCTTCCACTTTTTGCAGGATGTTGCAGTCTAGGTCTCGTCTGGTTAGCCAGAGGTTTCCTTCAGTATCGAATACTCCAACAAGGTGTTGTCCTCTTCCTCCCCATCCATCCCGAGGAACTCGGTACATTGGTGACCTTCCGGTATTCGAGTAATACTGCAAACAGAAGCTGTGAGAGGGGCGGCCCGTGATACAAACCGTACTATTCGGCGAAACAATTACTTGAGGAAATTCAAATCCTTGAATCGTTCCTTGTTCGTTGTTTCGGGAAGTTGCTGCGAATTCAGTTGGAGCCTGCCAAGTGTGGTCGCCGGTTCTCAGGGCTCTTAACATGTAGGAGCGAGGGATATCCCAGGTGGGGCGGTCATTATCTGGAGCTATAGCACGGTTGGTGTGCCAGGATATCCAGAGCAGGTCGCCTTTCGGAGAGTATGCGAGTGAGGGGGCAATATCGGATGCCGGGTGGCTGGATACGCGCATATTGCGAGAGAGTTCCCCGGTATGCGCATTTAGAAGCGTGAGGTGTATGTTCTGTGTGCCCGGATCTTCCTGGACATCGTAGGCAACTGCCAACGTGGAGCCGTCCGGGCTTATGGCGGCGGTGGGCCGGCGACAGTCTGCTTTATGCGAGTTGGAGATTGCCCAATGCTTGCCAATGCCTGTTCCATCCGGGCTCATTCTCAAACCAAGGATGGAGCATGGTGATCCTGATGCAGGTGTATTCTGCCACACTAGGATTGCCGAGTTGTTACAGGCGGCGAGTGTTGGCTCAAAGTGACATTCGCCAGATTGGCCGGCCTGTGTAACTGAGTTCGACTGTCCCAGTTGTCCAGTTGCGGTATTGAGCGTGCGGGTGCGCAGTGTCCACCCCGACGGACCGTATTCGTTCCAAGCGACCAGCAGCCTATCCTCCAGCAGGATGGCAGTTGACTGGTGAGCTGGATACGATTCGCACGAGTTTTCATCGCTGACTGCAATCGGATCTCCCCAACTCTCATTGGCAATGGAGAACGAACGTGCCCAAATGCGTTCATGCTTCTTGTGACGTCTTGTCCAGGTTGTCCACAGTTGGTTGCGGTGGGCATCGAGGACCAATGTGGGACTGTTCTGCAGGTTACGACCGGGGTAAGTATGCTGCTTGCCACAGCGAACACCTTGTCCGCCGTCGGACAACATCGTGGATTGTTCCTCTTCCCCCCAAGGCAGTTCGGCCAGGGCTCGGGCAAGCGGCTGCGAGAGTACGGCTCCGCCGGCTGCCGCTCCGAATACCTTGATCGCGTGCCGTCTCGTGCATTGCCTGTTACTGTCTAGTGGTATTAGCTCATCGTGATTCATTTGTGAGTTCCTCCGTGGCGAGCCACCCCTTATTCCCCGAATGCATGATAGAGCGATCCTTCGCGCACATCAACCGCACCGTTGACCACTGGCGGATGGTGGCTTTGGTGGACTTCAGTCGCTAGAGTATGTGGCCTGTTAAGGCAGCCAGAGCAAGCTCGATTTGAGTGTGGCGTTTGATGTCCGGTTTTTCCCGGTAGATTTTCGAGGTTTGACGCTGCTCTTGGACAGGCAATGCTACAGAGTTCTTTGATCCGCTGGGTATACCAAGAGGTGCAGGCATGTTCAGGAAGTTGTCGATTCTTCTGGCCACAGCTTCTATCTGTGGAGGGACCTTGCTCTTCGGGCAAGTGGCTACCAGTTCAGTGAGAGCATCACAAGCTGATGCAAGATGGGTTGGCGTGCATGCCTTTGCTCCATCGCCAGAGGACGTTGATCTGTTCAAGCGCGCCATTGCGGAAGTTCTTGCTCCCATGGGGATCAACAAGCTGATTCTCGAAGTGAACTACAGGTTTGAGTATGAAACCTATCCAGAATTGCGTGGGGAGCAATGTTTAAGCCGAGAGCAAGCGCATGACCTTGCTGCTCATTGCCGCGAGTTGGGAATCGAGCTTATTCCGCAGTTTATGTGCTTGGGGCATCAGAGTTGGGCCAACGTCACGTTTCCGTTGCTTAGGAAGCATCCTGAGTTTGACGAAACGCCCGAAATCCCTAAGGACAATAAGGGGATCTACTGTCGCAGTTGGTGCCCTCTGCATCCCAAAGTCAACGAGATTGTCTTCTCTTTGATGGACGAGTTGGCCGGTGCATTTGAGGCAAGATCCTTCCACGTCGGCATGGATGAGGTGTTCCTGCTTGCGAGCGAGCAGTGCTCCAGGTGCAAGGGCAAGGATCCAGCCAAGCTCTTTGCGCGGGCGGTGCGAGACTATCATCATCACTTGGTCGTGGAGAAGGGTTTGACCATGCTCATGTGGGGCGATCGATTGCTTGACGATTCAGAGATGCATTACGGCGAGTGGGAGTCGAGCTGCAACGGCACTGCTCCAGCGATTGAACTGATTCCCAAGGACATAGTTGTCTGTGATTGGCACTATACCGAACGACCGGATTATCCGTCTATTGCACGTTTTGTCGAGAAGGGGTTTCGAGTTTGGCCTGCAAGTTGGCATGACGAGTCGGGTGCCCGTGCCCTGGTAGGGGCTGGTAGGCGATTGGACTCGCCACTTGTTGTGGGGCACCTCTTCACCACATGGGTGAACCGGAATGAGTTTGTGCGTGCAGCGCTGAATGAGACGCAGACTCCATCTCCGGAGGCTGTGGCACTGATGCGGACGTTGCGGCGGTGCACGGGGCTAGCTAGCGGTATACCTCACAAGGGGCCGGCTTTGATGAACCTCATGCCGGCTCCAAGGGATGTCGTGTTCGGTGAAGGTGAGCTTGAGCTGACGCCTCTCTTGACAGTGATGAATCAGGGCGTGAACGACTTGAGGCTGAAGGCTGCGATCGAGCGGTTCGTGAAAGATACTAGTGACACGACCGGTATGCCTATTGTGCTGAAGCAAGTGGAAAACCCTGACGAGGCCGTGTTGACGATCGAGTGCGCCTCGTCCGGAGAGCCTGTGCAGTCGTTGGAGGAGGACGAATCGTATCTTTTGCAGGTGGACTCTGAACGGATTCGCCTTAAGGCGGACACAGTGGTTGGCGCGATGCGCGGTCTTGCTACGTTGTCACAGCTTGTACTGGTTGGGGAAGAGGCCTTCGTTATCCCCTCGGTTAGGATTGAGGATAGGCCACGGTTTCCCTGGCGTGGATTACTGCTCGATGTGTGCAGACACTGGCAGCCTATGGACGTAGTCAAGCGGACGATGGACGGAATGGCTGCCGTGAAGTTGAACGTGCTCCATCTGCACCTATCTGAAGATCAGGGGTTTCGTGTAGAGAGCAGGCTTTATCCGAAGCTGCACCAGCTTGGGTCGGACGGACACTACTTCTCACAGGATGAGATTAGAGAGATAGTAGCCTATGCACGTGATAGAGGGATTCGGGTAGTGCCGGAGTTCGATGTGCCGGGACATTGCGCCAGTTGGCTTGTGGGATACCCTGAGCTGGCGGCAGGCAATGGCCCGTTCGAGATCATTCGTCAGTGGGGAGTTTTCGATCCATGTCTCGATCCGACCAAAGATAGTGTGTATGCGTTTCTCGACGGCTTCATCGGAGAAATGGCTGCACTGTTTCCAGATGCGTATTTTCACATTGGCGGGGACGAGGTCAACGGAAAGTTGTGGGATGCTAATCCCGCTATTCAGCAGTACATGCAGGCTCATGGGCTTGAGAATAACGGTGATCTGCAAGCGTACTTCAATCGCAGACTCTGCGGTATTGTTCAGGATCATGGCAAGATTATGATCGGCTGGGATGAGATTTTGCATGGGAATTTGCCAAAGGAGTGCGTTGTTCATTCGTGGCGCGGAGCAGAGACTTTGCGAGACGCTGTCAAGCAAGGCTATGTGACAATACTGTCTGCTGGGTATTATCTGGATCACATGATGTCGGCACGCTATCACTATCTGAACGATCCACTTATCCTGGCCGGGGATGTTACTGAACAAGAGCAGCGTCGAATCCTCGGCGGTGAGGCTTGTATGTGGTCAGAATATGTGACACCGGAAATCATCGATTCGCGGATCTGGCCCAGGCTGGCGGTGGTTGCGGAGCGCCTCTGGTCACCCGGCGATGTTGTTAGTGTTGAAGATATGTACCACCGAATGAGGATCGTGTCGAAGCAGTTGTCTCGTCTTGGGCTTCAGCACGAGTCGAATTACGAGCCTATGTTGAGACGCATGGTTGGCAATAAGCCAATTGAGCCGCTCAAGGCACTCGTGGATGTCGTTGAACCATCCAAACGGTACGCTCGAAACAACCGGCTTGGTTACACTAGCTTCACGCCGATGAATCGGGTTATCGACGCGTCCCGTCCGGAGAGCCAAACAGCTTTGCAGTTCAATCTTCTGGCTGAGACGCTCAAAGTAGAGGGTGTGAATCGCGGAGCTGTCCTCGCCGAACTGCGCCGGCAGTTGACTCTTTGGCATGAGAACCATCTGCAATTGCAGCCATACTTCCGAGATTGCTTTCTGGTTCGCGAGGTACGACCGTTGTCGGCTCGATTGAGGGAAGTTGCCGCTACGGGATTGGAGGCGTTGGCTTACTTGGAATCGTCGGGGAAGGCGCCGGGGCAATGGTATTCGCGAGCAACAGCTATTCTCGATACTTGCGAAAAACCATGCATTGAAATGCAGTTACCGGTGATTTCAGGGATTAGATGTCTCGTGGATGCCGCTGGGGGGCGATGAAGTAGCTTCACTCTGTGTTTGTGAAGTGGCGCATGATCTCGGCGTAGTCCACCATGTCCACGTCAAGATCACCATCGCTGTCAGCGAAGAGACAGAAGTTGGCTGGCGCAAACTGATATGCAGGACCGGCCACGCAGTACACGATTGCCGGAAGATCATAGATGTCCACGTCACCGTCGTCATCGTAGTCGCCGACAAGGGGAGGTTCGGCATAGGAGAAGTTCACACGCGTCACTTCACCTGCCGCAACGACAACTTGTCCCACTTGGCGAACGTCCAAGCCGTTCTTGTCAAAGGTGAGCGTGTATGTGCCCGGCGCGACTTTGAGGAAGGAGTATAAACCATCGGCTGACGAAAGGGCGGTGTAGGAGGAGCCGTCACGGAAAATCTGACAGTCGACTACGGGAGAAACACCATCCAGATCGGTGATAACGCCCATGATGATTCCCTCCGTGGGGCTGCTTTTCCAGGGCATATCGGGCAGGTTGGCGGCCTGCTGATAGGGGCCGCCGCTTCCGGAAAAGTCATTCCAATAGTTGGATGTATTGAAGGTATTGTAGCTCCAGACCACGTTGCCCGCTGCCCCTTCGCTGCGGCAGACGCCGATTTCGCTGAGCAACGCTGATACGCCATTGCCGGCCGTGTGCCCGGCAACAATGTGCCTGCCTGCTGCGTTTGTTACCCAGTCGGGAAGGATTTCGGAAAAGTCGGGATTCCCTCCACCGTCGGCCCAGTAGATTTGAGGGCATATGAAATCCTGCGCGCCCGCTGCCAGCCACGCCTGAGCATCCTGCAGGACGCAGGAGTATCCATATAGATAACCACAATCACTTGTCGGATAGCCCGGATATGTGTAGGGAGCGTACAGTCCGAGCGGTGCCGAGCTGACCTTCACATTTGGGGATACCTCGTTAATCTGCGCATACAGATCACACAGCATTCGAGTGAACTGGTCGCGCGTCCAATCTGCAAAACCCAGCCCATCGGGATTTCCTTCACCGGCGCGACGTGCCTGCGATATCGGATCATAGGAGAACGTGTTTCCCGGCATGCGGATGCGGTCGAAGTGTACACCATCCACATCGTAATTCTCCACGACATACATAACTTGCCTTCGCAAGTACGCCTGGAACTCGGGAACTCCCGGTGCCAACCAGACATAGCCACTCTCTTCAAACTGTGTGGGATTGCCGTAGTAGTCGTGTATCAGCCAGTCATGATTGCCTGCGGTTGATGCGTCAAGATAATCCCAATAGGGGTGCCATGAGCAGTAGCTTGGAGGATTATCCGAGCCGCTCTGCCATCCTACATGCGTGTTTATGTATGCGTGAAACTCTAATCCATGCGAGTGGGCAGCATCTATGGCGTACTGTAGCGGATCGAAAGACCCCCAACCCGAGGGCGCGTTCCCGTTGGCGGAAACGAGCGGCGACCACGGCTCATGGGGGGAGGGGTACAACGTGTCCATTTGCCCGCGTACTTGAAAGATCACAGCGTTGAAATTGCGATTATCCAGATTGGTCATGATGCTGTTGATCCGGCTCATGACCGTGCTCTTACTCGTGCTGGGCCACTCAAAGCGGGATACCCACATGGCGCGAAACTCGTCAGACACCTGTGCGGAGGCCACCTCAATCGAAACTGCTGCAATAACCGCGACCAAGAGCGTACGCGAACAAACCTTGTTCATGTCAACGGACCCTGCTCTTTCTGATTGTCATGATGAGAAGGGGGGCGCATACGGGTTCCGGCCATCACTTACCGGTCCCATCCCCCAAGGCGCACAGCCCCGTTTCGCAGCCCCCCAAGGAATCACCCCTTGCCGTTCGCCATAACCCGCACAACACATGGCCGCAGTCACCAGCAAAGGCTGCAAGCCACTTATTATAGACCGGGGCGCCGGCCCGATTCCAGTGCGTCCCAGAGTTAATGGACTGTCCGCAAGAACTATGCGGCCTCGTCCTCGCTTTCCGTCGCATTCATAACTGCATTTCAAACGGCAGCGTTACAGGCCCAAGCGTAGCAGCAATGACTAAGAGTCTACCGGATAGAAGTGGTCATCAGGCACCACACTCGAACAAGGGTTGCTCTGGGGCGGTTGTATGGATTGTGCCGAATATAGATCGATTACCGGACATGGCGGGATGAGTTACGGATGCCGACGAGTTCTCGAAGCACTGGCCGTAGGGTCTTTGTCCGGTTTGTACCCCGCGTATTTCGAACACTGGACGGTTTCATAATGATTTCATTGACACGAGCTATCTAGTTTAGCTAACATACCGTGTGGCCAGCGCTGGGGTGAAGATTTCGCCGCTGGCCTAAGGGATCTAGAGAGAGAGTAGCGCGTCGAGCACAGGGGGTTGATGTGCGCTCTCGCACACCGTCGTTATTACCTCTGCTGCATCTGGAAGTCGTCGGCAGCGCGATTGAGTAGATCGTGTGTCCGAGCGATTTGTCTCAGCGACGCGGGCAAACGCAGTGATTCCGTGCATTCTCTCGTTAACTGCACGGTTGTGGGTGAAGGAATTCTCTCTAGTCCGGTGTTCGGTATCTGTGTAACGGCACCGGCCGGACGCAAACCAACAGGAGGAAACGTAACCATGAAGAAGCTAGCGATTTTGATGGTGCTGGCGATTGCACCGATGGCGTCGGCTGCTTGGGTAGACAACTTCGATTCTTATGCCGATCAGGCAGCGTTGGATGCTGTTTATACCCAGATGTATCCGGCTGTACCGATGATGCTGGACACCACTTTGAGCAACAGTCCCAGCAATTCGATTCACCCGGGAGCCGCAAATGTGAACTACACTGTTCGCATGTACAAGAATTTCGGTGAGGAGCTGGCTGGCAGCGATGCTGCTCCGCTGGAAGTCAAGTTCATGACCTACATGACGGATGCCACAGACTGGTGGTGCAGGGAGTACATAGAGATGCGTGGGTACTCCGGCAGTGGCTATAATGACGGCGATCTGCAGGAACTCATTGCCCAGGGGGCGACCAGTTCCGAAGTTGACACTAGCAAGTACTATGTCCGTACACTGACCGGCGACGGCAAAGAGAATGCCGACGTGGCCAGGATTGCAGATGAGTGGGTCGAGCTCAAGGCTTTGATCAAGACGAGCACTGTCGAGTACTACGTCAATGGAGTTCTGGCTGCTGACAGCCCCCGCGACCCGTCTTACACCTTCGACTGTGTTGTGATCGGTTCCGGACTTAGCTCACGCGTCGACGTGAATTTCGACGATCTGAGCATCCAGGTCATTCCCGAGCCCGCCTCACTGGCTTTGCTGGCCCTTGGCGGTTTCGCTCTGATTCGTCGTCGCTAAGCGACGGCCGGGCCTAGCGGTGGAGGACCTGCAGTTGTTGCGTGCAAGCGTACGGTTTACCTTCGCTGAGCCGGATTAAGAGTTTAAGGCACCGCTTTGTGGCCAGTGGCTGCAAAGCGGTGCTTTGCCTATCGGCCCGAATAGTCTGCAGGAGCTGTTTGTCCGTTTTCGGTGGGCATTTGGGCTAAGAGGCACGCATGATCATGTGAGTGGGCTGTGTCTGCACTTGGGGTACTCGCGGATGCGTGGGCGTGCCGCACGAGAACGCCAGAAACGCCTGTATACACAGGTTGCCATGACCGGGGCCGCTGATTGGGAAAGAGGCCCACGTCAAACACCCACTCTCGAAGGCCGTTGGTTCGCGAGTTCCGCTCGCTTGCAGGAATGTGTTGGGGGGTATGCAGGCTGTCGGGCAAACACCATTCGGTTCCCAACCACTGGTGGCTTCTGCTGCGATAGTGCATGCCGAGTGTTATCTCTGGTTTAAGTGCAGAGTGATGCACAGATCTCATTGACTATGAGAGGAGAAACAATGACAAGACTTATGCAATTGGCCGTACTTGGTGCTGTAGCCGCGCTTGCGTGGCCCACAGTACTATTGGCACAGCCGTTCCCGTCTGAGGTTGTCAGTTTTAATGACGAGCCTCGAGATGATGCCGGCGACCTGGGCTCGCGGGAAATGTTCCGTGATCCAGCCTGGTCCGGCAGTTCGGACATGTATGTTGTGCCGAATGATGACGGCTATAACTGGAACGCAGCGTTTCGATCTTCGGCCCTGCCCACTGAAGGTGCCGGCGCTATGCAGGTTTTCTTCACTTGGGTTAACCCTGCAGACCCTGAAGCTTGGGTACGATTGAGCACTTTCAATGCTCCGATTCGCCCGAACCCCGCTCTGCATACCCAAGGCAAGGTCCGCTTCAAAATCACCAACCGCTCCGGTCTCTTCTTCGGCCAGGTTGGTATTTGCATTGGTGTCCGTGAGACTGGCGTGGTTGCCCCGCAGCTTTACGACGGTGGCACCGACGGCGATATCGAGTGGATCGGTGTCGACAACACCAATCTGAGCGTCATTATCGACACTGGTACCGACGGAATTCAGTCAACAGTTGCCAACGACGACGTTCTCATCAGCACCAACGGTACTGAAGGACTGATCGAGGCCATCAACGCCGGTCCGGACGGTGTTCTTGACTCAACTCCCATCGGAAACGACGCGGCCGCCTACGGGTTCTTCATGGCGACTAATGGAACAAGGACCCCGATTCCGGCTATCACTCTTCCACCGTCTTCCAGCGCCGTCTCACTGGAATTCGACCTGCTTAATGGTACGGTCAAGCTCAACAGCGGCACTCCGGTCGGCGGTATCAGTGGCATGACCGGTGATGGTGTCCTCAATCCCGCCAATGATCGCGGTACGCTGGAGCACATCGCTTTCGTGAACGTACCAGCCGACAGTTGGGCCGATATGGATCTCGCTATCGACGAGCTTCAGTTCGAAGCTCCAGTACCTGATCCGATTCTCCCGCCGTCAGTCATGGCTCCGATTATCGCTCTCGATACCTCGGTAACCGTTACTGATCTGGCTGCTACCGTCGATCAGGTCGTGCTCTACAAGAACGGCTTGCCGTTGCTGACGGAAGATGTGACCAGCAACGATGATGTGGTTTTCACCATCGATCCGGCTGTCACCGACGACTGCTACAGCGCCACTCAGCGGGACAGCATCACCAGCCAGGTAAGTTCCCTGTCTGAAGATGTATGCGTCCTTCCCGAAGCTTCCCCCTACACCTTCTCCGTACTCATCGACGAGCTTGGTGCTGGTGGAGGCGAGTATCAGTGGGAGTGGGCAGGCGTCACTGAAGCCAGTGGCTGGACCTCTCAAGGGCAGTTCATCTTCCCAGACGATGCTCAGTGGCAGGTTGTCGATGTGCCCCTGAATGACCCTATGCAGATCAAGGCCGGTCCTGGTGGTAACGGTGTTCTTGAGGAATCACCCACCGGCAATTACATGATGGACACCATTTGGTTCAACATTGCTCCCGGCGCCAATTCCAACGGCATGGGCCCGCATGAGGTGTTCATCGACGCAGTGCAGGCCATAGATAGCAACGGACTGGTGGACGAGACCATTCTGGACATGGAGGACGGCGTGACTCGACTTACGGCCACTCGCTTCCAGTCGACCACCACCTTGACCAGTGCTGCACTCTCTCAGGCAGCCATCTACGACGGTGCCTATTCGCACCGATTGGTATGGACCTATCCGAGCCCCTCCAACGAGTACTTGGGAATTCTCGAGCGCATCGGCTATACCGCCGACACCAGCAAGGAGTTCTCGGATAACACCGCGATTATTCGCTTCCACATGCTCTGCCGTGGACAGGCCCAGAATCCTGGTGTGCCCCTGCCTGAGGTTGTTGGTCCCATCGTTGCCGGCAACCAGGACGTTGTCCAGGTGCTTACCGATGTTGACGCCACCGAACTGCAGCTCTACATCAACGGTGATGCTGAAGGTTCTCCCATTACTCTTACGGGCACCGTCACCGACATTAGCGGACTGACCTTGGAGCCTGGCGATTCGATCTCCGCCACCCAAGTTGTGGGGACCAACGGCACTAGCGATTACGCTTATCCCAAGGTGGTTTCTGGCTCACCGTTCGCGCCGGTTGTCGTCGATCCGATTGCTCCGGGAGCAACAGGTGTTACCGTTAACGGACTCTACACGACTCCGCATGCCACGACCTCGCAGGTTGATGTGTATGTGAATGACGTTTGGGCCGGAAGTGCTGCCGGCGGCGATCCCTCGGTCGTTGTTGGAGTTGCTCAATTGGCTCAGGACGATGTGGTGAAGGCGACTCAGACGGTAAACGCCGAAGTCAGTGCCTACTCCAATGAGGTCGTGGTGGACTTCCCCGCACCGGTTTTCTACATCGCTCCGGCTGCGAATGCTGCCACTGTCCGCGTTATGGATCTCTATCCGGGCGCAACGGAAGTCACCGTTGCAACCACAAATGGTCTCAAGGTGTTCAGCGGCGCTCCCGTTTCGGGAGAAACCTATGCTGACGTGCCTGTTTCCGGCTTGGCCGTTGGGGATGTTCTCGTCGCTACCCAGACTGCTGCCGGTCTTGTCAGCCCTGAGTCGCAGATGGAAGTCGTTACCGTGGGCACCGCCTCGGTGATTATCGATGACGACTTCGAGAGCTATGCCGATCAGGCTGCTCTCCTAACTGCTTGGCCGAAGTCACCTTCGCACACGCTGTCCGTCGAATTGTCTCAAGAGCGTGACGCCACCGATCCCACCGGACTCCAGTCTGTCAAGGGGTATGTGGACTCGACGGCCAACCAGCAAACGCACACGGCCATTGCTCCGTCTGCAACCAATCCGCTGGTTCTGAATGTCAACATCTACGATTCAGTGGGTGCGGGTTATCCCACCAGCCATTGGGTTGAACTGAACGAGAATGCTGACGGTAGCTATGCCCACATGATTCACTTGGGCATTGCCAGCACATCGTTCTCCGCTGCACTGGACGACGACTACTACGGCATACGTGTTCTCGCTCCCGGACCGAACTGGGCAGCCCTGAACGAGTTCGATGCCCCAATGCGAACAGTTGGTTGGCACAATCTGACTGTCGTGCATAAGGGCGAGTTCCTCGACGCCTATGTGGACGGAAAGCTGGCGAAGAAGAACATCACTTGTACAAACGGTTCCAGCCAAACACTTCAGATGGTCCAAATCGGAGCCGGCTACGCTGCCAGCTATGTAAAAGAGCTCGGCTTCTACGATGACATTCTCTTTGAAAGTGGCCCGGTCCACTTCCAGCCGCCGCGTACTCAGCCTCCGGCCCCGCCGGTCGTTGTCAGCCCCATCGTAAAGGGCGACGAGACGGTTACTCTGAAGAACGTCGATTGGGATGCCGCTGATCCGGTTACCGAAGTTGCCGTCTACGACTCATCGTTGACGGAGATTGGTAGCTACACTCTGACAGCTGCCGACACCAACGGCGTGGTTGATGTTCCCCTTACCCGAGCACTGATCGCTCGCGAGCTCATTACTGCTACTCAGACCAATATCATTGGCGAGAGTGAGCAGTCGGCAGCTCTCGAGGTCGGAGTGGGCAATGGCGACATCCTCATTTCTCTGGGCGTGCTCGATGGCTCTACCACTCAGATCGAGTGGATCGGTGCTGACACCAGCACCAACGGTGCCCCGCAAGGCAAGCCCATCAGCCCATCAAATGGCTGGCAAACCATCATCTTCGATCCCACCAGTGACTCCATCACCGGATTCACCGGTAACGGCACGATCGATTATGCCGACGGATTCCTGGAGCACCTGGCTGTCGCAGTTGATGCCGAGTCTGCCGATCGCAGCAGTGGACCGTACACCCTGTACGTCGACAACGTAGTCAACGTTGGTGCCGGTGCCGGTGGTAGTGACGTTGTCATTACCGACTTCGAGGGCTATGCCTACGGCGAAGAGGTTCTCTTCCAAGAGCCGACCTTCTCCGGCAGCACCTACCCGGCTGACCTCAGCTACCCGCCGAGTGCTAGCGGTGTCGTGACGTTCCATCCAGCTGGTGGCGAGGGCGATGCTGTTCTCCGCTGGTTCTGGAAGGATACCACTAACGAGCGCTGGGTACGTCTTACGACAGCCAGTGCTGACAATATTGCCAGGCCGGCCATCGACCTCACCAAGCCGATCCGCATGGACATTCTGCTCATTGAAACCCCGACCGTTAAGGGCGACATGAACGGTGACTGTGCACTTGGCACCGATGATCTGGAGGACTTCGAGGCCTGTTTGCTGGGACCAGCCGTATTGATGGATCTTGAGACCTGTCTCTACGCCGACTTCAACGACGACGACGTGGTCGACCTTGTTGACTTCGCTGTGTTCCAGGACAACTTCAGCAACGGCTTCGCCATTGACGGCTGCATTGTTCCGTAAATGGTCCGTTGCTAACTGACGTAACTTGATCGGCCCGCCCGCCCCTGGTTTTTGGGGTGGGCGGGCTTTCTTCTACACCGAGTTCGCCACCATCGCAGAGTCCCCTGAACCTTCTCGATTCCTTTCTCCCGCAGACCTTGATACCCGGCCTCAACTAAGATAGATAGAGCGTTACTCGCCCAAGCGTGGCGTCAAGCGGCGAAAGTCGAATCCGAGGAAACCGGGCGTCAGACGCTAAACTTGGGTGAAGTTTGTTCTATTGTGCATAGATTGAACGCTACCTCCGCTGATGCGGATGTGTGGCAGAGCTCGTTTTTCCCGGCGAAGTACAAAAAGCCGGGCTGGGAACAAGAAGATGGCCATCATCATTGACGAAACCAAGAAAGTCATTGTCCAGGGAATTACCGGTCGTGAAGGTATGGTCAGAACCAGGCTGATGTGCGATTTCGGCACCAACGTTGTCGCCGGTTGCACTCCCGGAAAAGGGGGGCAGGAGGTTCTTGATGTGCCTGTGTACGACACTGTACAAGAGGCGATTGAGAACGTTGGTGAGATCGACATCAGCGTCATCTTCGTTCCCGCGCCATTGGTTAAGAGTGCCGCTCTTGAGGCTATCGCGGCCGGCATCAAAACCTCTGTTATTGTTCCGGATCGTGTGCCTCTGCATGATGTGCTGCAGATTGCCGCTGTCGCTGATAGGGCTGGAGCACGCTTTGTAGGACCGAATACCCTTGGTGTACTCTCGGTTGGCAAAGCCGTCCTGGGAATGATAGGGGGTAAAGCGGAGTCAGCACGCAAGTGGTTCAAGCCTGGACGAATAGGCGTTGCCAGCCGCAGCGGTGGAATGACCTCATCCACCGGCTACTACCTTTCCCAGGCCGGAATTGGCCTTTCCACCCTGTGCCACGTCGGTGGCGATTCAGTTATCGGAACACCCCTCAACGATGCAGTGGAGATGTTCCAGGATGATCCCGATACCGATGGCGTGGTCGTCTTCGGAGAGATTGGTGGAACTCAGGAGGAGCGAATTGCCGATCTCATTGAAAGCGGCAGAGTTACTAAGCCTGTGGTAGCCTATGTGGGGGGAAAGGCTGCCAAGGAGGGAACGCGCTTCAGCCACGCTGGAGCCATCATTGAGGGAAACCGCGGGACTCATGAAGGGAAAGTGAAGCGCCTGCGCGAGGTTGGAGCAACTGTCGTTACTAGTTTTGGCGATCTTCCCGATGCCGCGCTGAAGGTCTTCGGACGGTCGCAGCCTTGATCTTGCCGCTGAAGCGCGCGTGTGAGAATATGATTAACCCTTGGTTTGGGAGCATCCAATGTTCGTGACAGCATTACTTTCCGGAATCGCCGCGATCTTTTCCCTTCTCGGAACGCTGCTAGCTGCAGTGTTCGGCATCTCCATGGCATCCGTCGGGTAGAGCCGGCTCTGCTGCCACATCCCGAAACGACAAACCTTCGGACAATGAGGCAAGGCTCTTGTCCGGAACACATCTAATGTGTATCATGACACTTGTGTGATTTCCGCGAGGATAGGTCGGCGTATTGAACTCCAATACTCGCGACCGGAGGGCTTTCTCGTGATATGGACCCGGGGGTGCTTTTGACCCGCGGTAGGGGTGTTCCTGCAACTCGGTGATCCCATGTCGTTGTTTGCAGTTCCACCTTAAGCGTTTTCGAGCTATTCGTAGCGTCGAATCGTCGTTGCTGCCCGAAGAGGACAAGACGCCGGACGTTGCGCTCGAAGCTTGATCGTCTTGTGTTCGATCAACTCCTTATCATGAAGGACTGGCCCTTGGATCTCGGAAAGGCTCTTCTCCAAACCGTCGTCGAGAATCTGGCGGACGGCGTGTGCGTTCTGGATGCCTCCAAGCGCATTCGCTGGGTCAACACGCGTTTCCTTGCGCAGCTTTCCTTGTCTGCTGATGACCTCATTGGAAAAAGCATTGATCAAGTTTTTCCCGTAGTCACCGCTTCGGCTCTTGATCGTGCTCTTGGCGAAGCATCAGAGTCCGGAGAGAAGTGTTACAGTGCCGACTACTGGGAGACAAAAGATCACCGCAGGCTTTGGTTCGAGATGACCGTCATGCCTCTGGATGGCGCCACTATCGTGCGAACTGTCGATCGTACTGATCAGAAGGTTGCCCTGGATGGCCTCTGCGCCCAGGAGGAACGGTATCGCCTTTTGGTCGATAGCGTGCCTCATGTTGTCTGTGTGGTTCGTACGGATGGTACGTTCCTGTTCATAAACACCCCTGCGGCTAAACAGCTAGGTGGAAAACCACAGGATTTCCTGGGCAAGAAGATGTGGGATCTGTTTCCTGGACCTCATGCCGAGGATCAGATGTCGGCCATTCGTGAGGTTGTTGCCAGCGGAACCGGAGAAAGGGTGGTTAAGCCCACACTGGTAATGGGGCAGACACGATGGTACGAAACCAGAATCGAACCACTCAAGAGTTCCGGCGCAGAAGTGAATTCCGCCCTCGTTATAGCTGAGGACATAACTGAACACCGGCGAGCTGAAGAGGAGATTCGGCGACAAGCTCTCGTGTTTGAGACTATGCACGATGGCGTGATCTTGACCGACGATCAGGATCTGGTCGTCGATTGGAATCCCGGTGCCCAGCGCGTTTTCGGGTATACCAAACAGGAGATGATCGGCCGTAGTCCTGAACTTCTGAACTTGCCGCAGGAAGGTGGCCTGATAACTACGGGCATTCGAGAAGCAATCAAGTTGCACGGACGTTGGGCAAGCGAAGTTACTGTCCTGCACAAAGATGGGACGGAGAGGATCGTAGAGGCCGTCGTTGTGCCCGTTCGTACACAGGATGGCAAACACGTGGGGAATGTGTCGGTCAATAGAGATGTTACTACACGCGTTCACAATGAGGCGAAAGCCAAGCAGCATGAGGCGGACTTGGCCAGACTTTCACACTACAGGGCTCTGGGGGAAATGGCCGCCGGCTTGGCCCATGAGTTGAATCAGCCACTGACGGCGCTGACCAGCTATGTACGCGGCTGCTTGAGAAGAATACAGCAGGGTGGAACCGCGCCGGCTGACCTCTGCAAGGCCATGCAGCAGGCGATCATACAGGCGGAGAGAGCTTCGGACATTATTACTGGTGTACGCGACCTGGTGAAACCGGATCAAGGGCAGAGAGTCATTGCTCGACTGGAAGACGTAATCGCCCAAGTCATCGATCTAAATGAAATACGTAAATGCCGGAATGATGCAGAGCTTCGCGTTTGCCTTGCCGGCGATCTGCCTTGTGTACGTATCAACGTCATCCAAATAGAACAGGTTCTTGTTAATCTACTGGCCAATGCCTTTCAGGCCGCGACGGCGACAGTAGGTCGAACTCCCTTTGTTAAAGTGCAGACCGCTGTAGATGGAGACCGTGTCGTCGTGTCCATCAGCGACAATGGTTGCGGCATTGACATGGATCGTGTGGGGGAACTGTTCCAGCCGTTCAGGACTACGAAAACAAATGGCCTAGGCATGGGCTTATCCATATGCCGCTCAATTGTCGAACAGCATGGTGGCAGTGTCTCTCTTGTCCACTCTGACTGCCGTGGTACCGAGTTTGCCTTCGATCTTCCGGCATACAAGGGGATAAGAGGATGAGGTGCAGCACATCAACAGTGTTCGTTGTTGACGATGATGCTGCTGTCAGGGACTCGCTCACGTTTTTGCTGGCCGCTGAGGGTATTCCAACTGAAGTCTATGCCACCGGAATGGATTTTCTGGCTAGCTGGAATTGCCATTGGCCTGGATGCCTGCTTCTTGATGTCTGTCTGCCCGACATCAGCGGCATTGAGTTGCACAGGCGAATCGTTCAGCAAGGAGTGGAACTACCTGTGATAATCATGACTGGGCACGGAGATGTGCCGATGGCCGTAAACGCTATTAAGAGCGGAGCCGTCGATTTTCTTCTCAAGCCGTTCAAGGATCACGAACTTATTGCACGCGTTACCGCTGCCCTGGACAGTGACACTCGCCGCCGTGAGCAGGAGCAGGTTGCTAGACAGTTGGCCTGCAGGTTCAAGTTGCTTACGCCCAGAGAACACCAAGTGGCTCTTTTAGTCATCAGGGGACAATCCTCCAGGCAAATAGGCGAGCGGTTGGGCATTAACCACAAGACCGTTGAAGCTCACAGGCTTAATATAATGAAGAAGCTGGAGGCCGGGAGCATCGCCGATCTTGTCCGTATGGCTCTCCTCGCCGGCATCGACGGGAATTCTGCAAACTGACGCTGCTATGTCATTGTGTGTTCAAGCGTAGCGTCCAACCCCCGGAATCTACCGGAGAAGACAGGCGTTGAGCCATCGCACTTGGATAGAACTTGCCCGAGATCAACAGAGGATTGTGGGAAACGTAGGATAGCTGACAAGGACGGTGCGCCGAGAGTCATGCCGTGGCCAATCAGTGCTCATGATTATTGCAGCAACTGTCGTCTTGCTTCTCGTCGTGAGCGTGGCATCCACAGGACTCTGATCCACACGGATGCGTCTTGCCGCTGAAACTCTTGAACATTACCCAAAGCACGAAGGCGGCGGCCATCGCTAGGAAAGTGTATATGATTATGTATTCATACCACATGTCGCGTTCTCCTCAACTCAGCAATGTACCGATTTGGTAGACTGCCAACGCTGCAACGTAGGCAAGTGCAGTCATATACCCAAACGCGAAGCCCGTCCAGCCCCATGAGCCCGTCTCGCGTCTGATAACCGCCAAGGTGGCCTGGCATTGGCAGCATAAAGCAAAGAATACCACAATCGACAAGGCTACTGGGAGCGTGAACACCTTGCGGCCGTCGGGCCATGTCGATGCATGCAGCTTTGCAGTCAAGGCCGACGTCTCCTCGTCGACCTCCGGTCCGAGGTTGTAAATGATATTCATTGTGGAAATCACCACTTCGCGCGCCGGGAAAGCGGCTATCGTTGCCATACCAATGCGCCAATCCCAGCCCAGCGGTCTGATGGCCGGCTCAATGTACTTCCCCATCCGCGCCAGATAACTCTGCCGTAAGTAGGCTCCGTCGATTGTGTGGCTGATTGTCGCCTCATTGGTCTCTCCATTGGCGACCAGCTCTGTCCGCGTCTGCGCTGCCAGACTTGCTGGCCGCGGAAAGTACGACATCGCCCACACGATGATGCTCATTGCCAGGATGATTGTGCCTGCCGAAATGACAAAACTCCTCCCTCGGTCCACTACCCGCAGTAGCACCGCACGCAACGATGGCACCTTGTAGCTGGGGAGTTCCAGAAGGAATGGAGCTTCTTCGCTACGGAATAGGGTCCTGCGAAACAGCCATGCCATTGCCCCGGCCGCAATGATGCCGATCAAGTACAACATTGTGAAAACCACACCCTGCAACGGCAGAAAACCGCCTATCATCCTCGGAGGTACGAACGCCGCCACCATCAATGTGTAGATTGGAATTCTCGCACTGCACGTCATTAGCGGTGCAACAAGAATCGTCGCCAGCCGGTCGCGCGGATGCTCGATGGTTCGTGCCGCCATGATTCCAGGGATCGTACAGGCAAACGAACTCAACAGCGGAACAAAACTCCTGCCACCCAACCCGAAAACACGGAGAATGCGGTCCATGAGAAACGCTGCTCGAGCCAGATATCCGCAATCCTCCAATGCCGTTATTAGTGCAAACAAAATCAGAATCTGTGGAAGAAACGCCAGCACTCCTCCAACGCCACCGACTAGGCCATCGGCAAGAAAACTGGCTAACACACCTCCCGGAAGCGTCCTCTGGATTACTCCCGACAGATTGTGGAATACCGAGTCAATACCATTCATCAGCGGCATGGAGCCCGTGAACACGCCCATGAATACGGCACCCATGATCACTACGAATGCTACTGATCCGAATAACCGGTGCGTTAGAAAATCATCTATCCGATCACTACCCCGGCGGGACTTGGGTATGTTGTGCACACGCACGGAATCAATGATTTCACCGATCCATTCGTATCGTAGCTCAGCCTCCAGGCTCGGAATATTCAAACCGCTTGCAGTAAGCCTGTTGCGTAACTCCGTTAGTACTTCGCCCAATCCCTTCGGAGAGTCTTGCAGGAGCCGCTTCTCCGCGTAGCCTCCAATCCCCAACAGACACTGCCTCAGCTCGAAGCGCGGAAGTTGCCTCCCCCCTGGGATACGTTGCCTTATTGCCTCAGCTAGCTCGTCTATGCTCTCCTCTATACTCGCTGGCCAGTGGCACACCGTCGTCGCCGGCACCGAGCTTAAGGACTGTTCAATGGCTGCCGTTAGGTCCGCACGGTTCTCATTGTGACGAGCCACTATCGGAATGACCGGAATACCTAAGTGTTTCTCCAACACGTCCCGGTTTACGGTTATCCCATGACGCTTTGCCACATCGATCATGTTCAGAGCCACGACCACCGGCAGTCCCGTCTCCATTATCTGGGCCACCAGGAAGAGATTGCGGTCAAGGTTGGATGCGTCGACCACTACCACCACCGCCGAGATCTCGCCTACCCCGGCCTGACGCCCAAGCAGACTGTCGGTTACGATCATCTCGTCAGGAGATCGCGCCGCCAAGCTGTATGTGCCCGGCAGGTCCAATAGTTCAATCGGTTTTGTTGTGTCGAGGATTCTGCCCGTTACACGTTCGACCGTAACACCGGGATAGTTGGCCACCCGGTGATGTGCCCCGGTCAGCATGTTGAATACCGAAGTCTTGCCCGTATTCGGGTTGCCAACTAGAGCCACTAGCGGGCAGACTGCATGCTCCGGTACTTCCACTGCCTTTGTGTTATTCATGTTCTTCGGCCTGTCTCCGCGCAGACACACCGAGGAGTGACTGTTCCGTAACCATTTTTATCAACAGAACTGTACTTCTTTGTTTGCCGAGTTGTACTCCGTCGTACATCGAGCTGACAACGATGATCACTCGGTTGCCGACGAGCGACTTACCGGATCAACGATGACGCAGCGACTCTCGCTCCGTCGCAGCGACAGCTGATAGTTGCGTACCAAAATCTGCACTGGGTCACCCAGCGGCGCCACGCGGATAACCTGCACAGTTGCTCCCGGAGTGAGACCCATTTCACCCAATCGCTGCTGCATAGCGGGACAGCCGACAAGAGCCCTGATCTGTGAGTTCTCAGAGACCTTCAAATCATCAAGCGTAACTGCCTTAGGCGCTATCATCGACTTCTTCCGTAAGCAGCCCGTAGTCGGGCACATTCTTCAAGGCGTTAGGTGTTGCCACTGCACCTCCGGGCTTTACGGACCTCCCGAGCACGCCTCTTCTCTTTTATCCTACAAAGAATGTTGGACTCGTCAAACAATTGTAGGATATCGGCAACTTCTTTCCAAACCTCTCATTCCTTATTATCGCGACATTGCCTCGTCAACAGTTAAATAACAGGAGCCAGATCCTTTGTAGCGTTCCAGGCTCAAGAGTGGCGTCAAACGCCGACAAACCAAAGGAGGAAACCGGACCTCAGGCTCTATGTTTGAATGGACCTTGCTCTAGTTTGTACGACGACGTCGCCGAAGAGGATCGGGTCTGCTTGCCCTTGGTGTCACACTGCGCACGGGGCACGTAAGCCACCAGAGCTCAACCTCAGCCCCTTTACCCTCAAGTCAGCAGGCTTCTCCTGCTCGGATCACGGGCGCGCATCTTGACTCTGGCCCGTTTTTTAAAACTTTTTTTTCGGCCTTGGCGCTATCGCCAGGGTCGATTCTCTGCCATCAGGCGATTGGCTCTCAAAAAAGTGCGGAACAGGGTGAGCCTATATCTATATAGGGGAGTGCGTGCTCTCAGCTGGCCCACTGAACTACGCTTGCCTGCGGGCTGCCTTACAAGCAGGCCTTGTCTGCTCATTTGCCACGTTACGCGTCTTGTCTGTTCCTGGTTCAGAGGGGCTCCTGGTCATCGGCCGTGGCATTGGGCTCTGGCACCTACCTGGGATCCGTAGTGCCACTATCCGCTAACAACCGCGGGTTGTGCAGCCCGCCGTTTTGTCCTCAATTCGTGCAAAAAAGCTCCGCAACGACGCCATCGGACCCAAAAACTGGTCAAAATAGGAGCGAATCGCAGATGCTTCGAAAGGAGGGACCGCCCTGAATGCCTCAAAAACACCGTTTGTCTGATCGAATTAACTTGAAATGTCGCCTTAATGCAGCTCAATGCGCCCTAAATGCGCTCTGGCGCAATGGAAAAACAGGCCTGGCGCTATCAAAAACGAGGGTGTAACGCCCTTGATCTGTGGGGTAAAACCAGAATAAGTCGTGGGCTAATTAGGGTAAGCAATTATTGCTATAACCAGGAAGTATTCCACGTGCGTATGGCAAATCACAAGATAAGAGCTCGCGGCATATAGATCGCTGCTTACTGGTATTACAGTGACATTGTTGGAGGAGGATTCATGTTGCCCGACACGCAACCAAGGTTAGCTTTTCGTCGTATGGCTCCACTCGCCGCACTGTGTAGTACTTCGTATTGGCTTTTCCATACTTCATCGCTGTCTGATGAGACCGTACTGCAATCGTCTCGCCCTCCCGCAGGCGTTTCGCAAAGGGCGTCACAAACGCAATGCCTGTCTGGGAGCGATCCGCCATCCACCCTTGTTGTGGAAACACGTCCTCCAACCTGTGCCACCATACGTGTCCCGGCGTCGGCTCGCGAGGCGTCTGGCGTCGTTCCATTGTGTTACCTCTCGCTTCCTGTGGTTGCTTGAGTTGTTGTGAGCTTTCCCTCTGCCGCTCACTCTCTACATGACCAGCTACTCGTGTTCATCGGAATGCAACTTCCGCTCCTTGCGGTGCTCCGAATCCTTAACCTTTGACACCGGTCCCTCGGCAAGCTAGAACCCCTTCATGTTTGACCGTATCGGACGAGTTATCGGAAGTCATCCGCTGGTGGCCATTGCCTTCTGGATGTTGGCCGCGATGCTGTTGGTCTATCTCTCTCCCAACGCTTACGAGATCGACCGCCATGAGCCGCGTGCGCTTTTCCCTGAGGATCAGCCTTACAATAGAGCCCTGGAATTCGAGAGTCGGGCTTTTCCCGACACGGCGGCCAGGACAAGAACCGTGCTCATCTTCGAATCAGCAGAGAGATTCTCCGATGATCAGCAGACTTTCTTTCATGACCTCTCACGACGGCTTGAACATGAGTTTGCTCCACAGCACGGCTGGAGTGTGATGTCTCCGTTTACTCGTCCTCTACTTGCTTCCCGGCTCATCTCCGCTGACGGGCGGGCAGCCATGATCGTCATCAACTCCGATACCAACTACATCACCCGGCGATCAGTGGCCCAGGTTGAGCATCTTGAGCAGATTGTGCGTAATGGTTTACCCAACGGCGTGCGTTTCGAGATTACTGGTCAGGGAGGTCTGGGGAGAGACCTGGCCGCGGCCGCGGAGCAGGCACATCAGCGCACAACAACTGTCACTCTGGTAGCTCTGCTTGCTGTTCTGGCTCTTGTGTACCGGGCACCTTTGGCTGCTGTTGTTCCTCTCATTGCTATCGGTATTAGCGTTGTCGTCGCCATCATGCTGCTTAACATCTGCGTTTATTTTGGCTGGGAGATCAGTACGTTTGAGAAAACCATAACGGTCGTGCTGCTTTTCGGATCGGGAACGGACTTCGCCTTGTTCTGGATCGCTTCCTTCCGCAGGGCCGGCGCCCACACCGACGACCGGCGGCTTGCGGCCCGGCAGGCGACGAGCATCGCCGGTCCGGCTATCCTCGCCAGTGCAGCAACAACGATATGCGGACTCTTGATGCTTTTGGCCGCAGACCTGCTACCTTCGCACAATGCTGGACGAGCATTGGCTATTGCCTTGACAGTGTCGCTTGTTGCGTCTTTGACTCTGGTGCCCGCGCTGGCGCTATTATTCCGAAGAGCCCTGTTTTGGCCAAGACGTTCAGTTGACGTGGTTGAGGAGGAAGCCAAGGGGTGTTGGGCCGCGATTGGTGGCGTAATAGCCGATCACCCGCGGGTGGCCGTGTTGGTTTGCCTGTTGCTTCTGTGCTGGCCGTCGGTCCATGGATGCAACGTTAGCTACACCTACGACGCGCTCGGTGTTATTCCTGCAGATAGCAGTGCCGCCAAGGGAGCGGAGATTGCACGGCAGCATTTCAACGCCCAGCAGATATCCTCGTGGGTGTGTATGGTTACTGTTCCGGGGATGAGGGATAAGCCAGGCAGGGTTCTCGATTGCAGCTGCGAAGTAGCTCAATTCCTGGCGCGGCAACCGGGAGTGCAGGATGTCTGGAGCTTGGCTTATCCCATGGGCATGAAAGCAGATTCGCCCATGGCTATGCTTGCCAATACTGGTTTGGGTCGTGGGCATGCTGAAGCATTCTACTTTTCCAAAGAGTATGATGCTCTCCGTTTTGAAATCATGATGGACACTGAACCATTCTCTCTGGAGGCGATGGCGTCCTGCAGCTCGTGTCTCGATCGAATCGCCAACGAAACCAGCGCGATTCTGCCTGGCGGAGCCGATGTGTTTGCTACGGGAATGACTCCGTATATTCTCAATGTCAGGGATGTCGCTGCCGGTGATCAGCAGCGTGTAATCGTTCTCGTTATTCTGGTCATACTCGTGATTGTCGTATCACTTGTTAAAGATATCCTTATGGCCTGCGTCATGCTGTTTGCGACCATGCTTGTGTACGCCGTTTCCCTGGGAGTTACTGAGTGGTTTTTCGTGTGCTTTATGGGGCAGGATGGTATTGACTGGAAAGTAAGGCTTTTCTCATTCGTGATTCTCGTAGCGGTTGGGCAGGACTACAACATCTTTCTTGTTTCCAGACTTCTTCAATATCGATCAGACTATGACCCACACACCGCGGTTCAAAAGGCGGTCAGTCAGACGGGCTCGGTGATAAGCAGTTGCGGTATAATAATGGCTATCACCCTGGGATCTTTGGCCGCGTCCGGTCTGCCATTCCTGCAGCAACTGGGCATGGCCTTTGGGGTCGGCATTCTCGTTGATACCTTCCTTATTCGACCGGTTTTCGTTCCAGCCGCGTACTTGCTTCTTAGGGGACATGGTCAGTCGGACGTGCCGAGAGAGAATATTCAGGCAGGCTGATAATTTCTCGACACCGTGCCACGCGCGACGTAGACTCACGGCTGGAGCGGGCGAAAAGTACGTGTCGAGATAGTGTCGAGCGCGAGGCTATCCATCGGCGGCTGTGCTGCAAACAGTAGAAGGGCGATATGCTAGAGGATGAACTGATATGAAGCTTGCTGACATGCTGCTGCCTCTTGCCGGGTTTTGGGCGACTTCTCTTGTGATTCTGGCGATTGCCAGTCAAGCGCAAGGTGAAGTCACTGATATCAAGGCCGACATTAGCGCAGAGGTTACCGAATTGATCGAGGGGGAAACAGGATCCGGCGATCTCTCCACCGAAAGCTTCGATGGCACATCGCCGATTCTGCCTATCCAGGCTTTTGCCGGGCTGGGGGGATACGATTTGAGTGATACGGCCGCTGACGCAAGCACCTCCAATGGTGCCCGGGCCATAACCGACTTCGACGATCCGACGATTTCTAGTACGGCCAATCCCATGGAATTCGGGCTCGAAGCGGACTGTTTTTCCCAAGTGGCCAGGACCAGCTACCTAGTCACCTCTGAGGCAGACGAATACCGAGATCTGGTATTTTCCGCGGCAGACCTGGATGTGACCAGTACCGGTATGAGTAATGAAGTGATCAGCAATGTATTCTTCGAGGGGGCGGTGCTTATCTGGGCAGATGACACGGTGACGGATCTTTCGGGTATGACGGTTGCGTTTGATTTTGATGTTACGCGCAGCTCGACAGGTGGAAATTCCGAAAGCGATGCCACTAATGCGAACGAGCAAGTTTTCGATGCGCACGTGGCGATCACCGGGCAAGGAAGCACTCTTACGGCGGACCATTCCAGCAATCTGTCGCTATATGTAGGTGGGCCGGAACTTCTACTCTCGCTCGGAGGGCAGGATGCCATTGTAGCTGCCGAAGAGCTTGAGGATATCGGCACGGTATACCTGATGATTCTTCCGCAGCAGACGGTGCAGTACACGTTCCAAGCCAGTGCGGATGAGGCTTTAAGGCTGAGCGCCCACGCCGAATGTGTTGTCAGGAACCTGCCGGGCGGGACGGGCATCGGCGCAGTGTTTGGTCGTTCGTTTTTGGCTTTGGCTGATGTGGTGCAGAGTCATGCCAAAGTCACCTCTGGAAAGCGAATTGAGAGGGCGATCAACGAGGCGATTGGCGAGCCGGAGATCTTCGAGCAGCAGGCTGCGAGTGTGCCGCTTTGCGGAACGCTGGGGATCGAGACTCCGGCAGTGGGGCTTCTCGGATTCTGCTCGTTTATCGGACGTCGGCGATGGGGATTGTGACTGGAGCCGGCTGGACGGTGACTCCACAATAGTGATGGTTGCTGTTAGGATAGGGTCGTTCCGACAGTGTGGTGCTAGTAGGGTGGCCGATGGTGCGGCTGCTACTCCTGTTTGGCTCCACGCGGAGACATGCCCGAAGAGGGCTGCGTGTTCTGGGATGGGGTGATTGATTAGGGGCTTAGGTGGGAAACAGCGGGCGAATCGCATCTTCGCTTGGTTTCATCAGTGCTGCACCTATTGGATAGCTCATGATAGTAGATTGCTACACTCACATTTGGGACTCACCGGAGCAACTGGGCTTGTGTGCGACGGCTCTGCAGGTGGCTCCCAAAGCGCCTCCTGCTCTGGGTGGTGCAAATGGGCCCACGAACGCCAGTGCTGCTTACCATCTAGTAGCGGCCAAGCACGTGGATGCCACGATAGTTGTGGGCTTCAAGAGTCAGTATCTTAAGGCGGACATTCCGAACGATACGATTGCCGCTCATGTGAACAACCATCCGGATCGCCTGATCGGCTTCGCAGGCATTGATCCGACGGATCCGGTTGCCGCTATCGAGGAGATGGAGCGTGCTCGTAGCGAGCTGGGATTGAAGGGCATATCGCTGTGTCCGGCAGCGCAGAATCTTCACCCGTCGAACAGCAAGACTGAAGCAGTCTGCGAACAGGCCGCCAAAATGAAAATGCCGGTGATATTCCACACGGGAGTTCATATTGCCAGGCAGTGTGCTATTGAGTATGCGCAGCCTGTTCTGTTAGATGCGGTGGCCCGTGAGCATCGCGATCTGAAGATGGTTATTGCCCATATGGGCTACCCCTGGGTGCAGGAGACTATTGTCATGTTGGCAAAGAACGAGAATGTTCTCGCCGACATAAGCTGGTTATTGCATCGTCCGTGGGAGGCATACCAAGCGATCCTGGCCGCATATCAATACGGGGTAATGGACAAGCTGTTGTTTGGTAGCGGTTTTCCTCACAGTACTCCAGCGCAAAGCATCGAAACTTTGTACGGCATCAACCATCTTTGTGGCGGAACGAACCTTCCAACAATCCCTCGTGAGGCTCTGCGCAGCATTGTTGAACGTGACGCATTGGCGTTGCTGGGTGTGGAGCACGCCTTAGTTTCGGAGCGAGCACGTTCTCGCGAGGCTGAAGCAGAGGAGGAGGTAGAGTTGACGTAGAGCGGGCCTCCTGTGGAAAGCTTGGCGTGGTAGCAGCTTCACTAGTCAGCAGAAAGGTAGCTCAACCAGTGTTGACAGCCCGGTTTGGCGCTTCCAAAATGGGACGTGAGACGGTTTGTGTGGTTATGGTGTCGAATCACTCTGGTGAGACCGGTGGGATGCGCGCCTTATCCTCAGTTTAGCAAGGGGCGAGGCATACCTCATTCCTGGCTTTTGAGTATGCAAGGTCGACACTGGTGGACGCGAGACCTGTGTATGGCCGGTAGATCAAGTAACTGAATGGAGAGATAGTCGATGGCCATCGCCAGAGCGCAAGGACAAGGTGGGGTTTCAGCGATTCACGTATGGCTGATAGCCTTCGTAGCACTGTGGCTAACCGCAACGGTGTTTCTTGTCATCCTGTACCTCGACAAGGAGGATAGGGATAATGCCACGGCGGAAGCGCAGAACAGCTATCAGCAGGCAACCAAGCAGCGCAACGACTTGCAGGCAGCGAACTCTCAACTGATTGAGTTGATGACCGGAGATTCGGAGAAGGACTCGGCCGGGGTGCAGTCGGAGTTTGACGAGCTCCTAGCTCGCATCCGTTCCAGCTCTCTGGTGGACAACTCGGAGCTTTTCGAGGGGGTTTCTTACTCGGCTGCTTTGAACAATATGTACGAGGCATTCAGGGCAAAAGCCGAGTCTCTCGCAGAGGCTGAGCGACGGATTTCAGATAGGTCAGTGGAGTTCGATACGATGCAGCAGACTCTGGCCGACTTGAAGAAGCAGTACGATGAGCAAGCCATGCAACTTCGAGGGCAGGTTTCGGGGATTGAGGATGAGCGAGGCAGCTATCGGCGCAGTCGCGATGAGGAAATAGATGCGTTCGAGCAGCAAATCGAGGCGATCAAGCAGCAGTGCTCGGATGACATTCAGACTCAACGAGGTGAGAACGTTCGGCTGAAGAAGGATTATGAGGAGCTTCTGGCGCGATATCAGGAGCTTAAAGACAAGCTTGGTCAGTCTCAGGTGTCTCCGATCAAGTTGGCAACAGCACGTGTGGGTGATGGGCAGATTCTCAAATCAACTGCGGGTGATGATGTTGTCTACATTGACCTTGGTGCACGCGATCACCTGACGCTGGGATTGGAGTTTGCGGTTTATGATTCGCTGACAGGGATCCCGGAGGATGGAAGGGCCAAGGCTCGCATTGAGGTGGTTCGGATTCACGAAGAGAGTGCTGAGTGCCGAATCGTGGAAAGCATTACCGACGAGCTTGTGATGGCCGGCGATGTTGTAGCGAACCCTGTTTATGATCGCCATCGCAAGTTGAGTTTCTTTGTGCTGGGTGATTTCGATCTTGATGGTGATGGACGCGGTGATCCGGACGGCAAGGGCAGGATCGAAGCGATTGTCGAGGATTGGGGCGGCGTTCTGCAGGGTGAGCTTTCCGCGCGGGTTGATTTTGTGGTTTTGGGTGGTCCTCCGCACAAACCGACACGGTCAAGGGATATTGACGTGGAGGATGATGTCAGATACCAGGCGGCCAAAGTTGCTTACGATACATACGAGTCGGAACTGTCGACAGTTGAGGTTCTGGCCATCCCGACTTTGACCCAGAGCGTCTTCTTGAACTTCCTGGGTTACTCATCTTCGGGAGTGAGGTTGTAGTTTCCATTCGAGTGTTCATCACGGGGGTGTTGGTCGCTACGGGTGAGTTAGAGCAAGACCCATGTCGGCATGGCGTCTGGAGCTAGGAGTTTGCTGGCGGGTTCTGAGTGTCTGGCTTTGTGTTTGGGGCTAATCGCGTTTCAGTCATGTCTTCCTGCTCGTTGGTGGATTCGTGCATTTCCGGCTGCTTTTTTGTTATTTCTGTAGAAGTCTGTTTTTTGACAGGGGCCGTTCAAGGTGCTATAATATAGTGTTCGCCTGGCGCCAAAGGCGTCTGGGGTGTCTGCATCACTGTTAATATGCGTAAATCTAGCGCGGCTAATACACAAAAATCGGGGCTGCCAATGGTTTTGGGAGATATTGTCGTTCCCTGGCCAGGGGTTCGTAGCCAGACGAGACTCCGTTGATAGAATCCAATCTTCTGAAAGAACAGATCCGCCAGCGGACTGATTTGGTGGAACTAGTATCCGAGCATGTGGCTTTGAAAGCTGCGGGTCGGGACTATGTAGGTTTATGCCCATTTCACAGTGAGAAAACGCCGTCCTTTTCGGTGAGTCCATCGAAGCAGATTTTCAAATGTTTCGGATGTGGGGCCGGAGGTGACGCGTTTACATTCGTGCAATTGCGCGAGTCTGTCAGTTTCCCAGAGGCGATGAAGATTCTGGCGGAGAGGGCGGGGATTGAGTATGAGCGTTTGGCGGGGGTTCGGAGTCCGGGTTCTGAACAGGGGATCGATCGTGCTGGGCTTGCTCGTGTAAACGAGTGGGCGGCTCGGATGTTCAGGGAGGCATACGCGGACGGCGAGATCGGGGGTTTTGCACGCAGTTACACTGCTGGGCGAGGCATTTCTCAAGAGGCCGCAGAGCGATTTCACATTGGGTGGGCTCCTGACGATGCTCGATGGATTGAGAGCAAGGCGCGTGCTGCGGGGATTTCGGCAGAGTTGCTGAGGTCGGCAGGGTTAATACAGCGAGGCAATTCAGGAGACAGCTACGGCGTATTTCGTGGGCGGTTGATGTTCCCAATCCGGGATTCCATGAATCGAGTCATTGGTTTTGGCGGGCGAACACTAAAAGGGGACAGGGCCAAGTACCTTAACACATCGCAGAATATTCTTTTCGACAAGGGCTGCAATCTTTACGGCATCGATCTCGCGAGAGTTCCGATAACGGAGAAGCGGACCGCGGTAGTCGTTGAAGGGTATACGGACTGCATAGCCGCTCATCAGCATGGAATTCCCAACGTGGTTGCGACGCTGGGGACAGCTCTGACTGATAACCAAGTCAATCTGCTTCGCCGGTGGTGCGACGAGATTGTCCTGCTGTTCGATTCCGATAACGCTGGGTTGAACGCAGCTGATCGGGCTGTGGGTGTTTCTCTACGTCACAATGTGCAGGTGAAGGTTGCTTATCTGACTGAGGGCAAGGATCCCTGCGATTTTCTGAACTCGAAAGGGAGGACGGAATTCGAGGAGCTATTGAAGTCGGGCGTGGAAGCGCTAGTATTCAAATGGGAACGTACTCGTCAGCGTTTTGCCTCAGGAACTGCATCCGGCAAGATGGAGGCGGTGCGGGAGTTTGTATCGGTTGTCGCTGAAATGTCCCGCTACCAGACGGTTGACCCGATCCAAAGGGGCTTGGTGGTGAATCAGCTATCGGCCCTGCTGGGGATGCCATCGGCGGAAGTTTACAATCTGCTGGTTCGTCAGGCGAGATCGCAGGCCCGCACGGGTCAGATGGGAGTGCCCGCCAGGGGAGTGGGGAGGAGCGAGGAGGAGGAAGAGCTCGCACCAGAGAGGGGGGATGCGGAGCAGGTGGGGCTGCTATCCATTCTGCGGGTCCTGGTGAATGAACCGGGCTACTATCAGCAGGTGTCGGATGTTTTTCGTCCGTCGTGCCTGCAGTTTGGCCCGGCGCGACGGGTGGCGGAGAAGGTAGTGGAGTTGTGCGATAAGCTCGGCGAGTTTAGTCCGAGTGAGTTGCTCGCTTGTTTTGAAAGTCCCAAGGAGGCTCAGTATGTGACGGACCTAATCTATGAAGGATCAAGATTGGGAAACTACGAAGCCACCATTACGGATACAACCAACCGGCTGCGCCGTTTGGAGCCACTTCGTGAAGTGAAGTTGGCGACAGCGCAGATGCGGGGAGACGGTTTGGCCACAACGGCTGGCGATAGTGAAGATGAAGTGGAGAAGTTGAACAGGATTCAGAGAGTCCTGGCCGGTTCCCATGGGTTTGCTCCGGGAATACCGGTTTCGGAATGGTCAGGTTCTGTGTCATCAGGAGGGAGCGGAGAATAGTGATCCGCACCGGACCCGCTTTGAAGACCTTCTCATGCGGAGGCAGGCTGAATAAATGATGGAAATGGGACAAGCAGTCGATATTGAGGCCGTCAATCAGGCGATAGAGAAGTGCACAGTTGAGCTCATTGCCCAGGGGAAGAAGCGCGGCTACATCACATGGGAAGAGGTCAATGAGGTCATTCCCGACGAAGCCGTGTCTCCAGATAAGCTTGAGATGATCCTTATTCGCTTCGAGGAGGAGGGTATCGAACTTCTCGATGAGATTGAGGCGGAGAAGATCGAGTCACGCAAGAAGGGCAAGAAGGGGCCTGATGCCGGCGAGGAGGCGGAGAGTGGCGCTGTCGAGCAGGTGGTAGACGATTCCGCTGCACGGCGCATCGACGATCCGGTGAGGATGTATCTGACGCAGATGGGCGAGATCCCGTTGCTGACGCGTGAGGAGGAGATTCGGCTGGCCAAGAAGATCGAGCTGACTCGTATGGCCTTTCGACAGAAGGTGTTGGAGAGCGACTATTGTGCTGCCCAGGCGATTGACATTCTCCAGCGTGTGAGCACTGGCCGGTTGCCGTTTGATCGGACGATGAAGATTCTTACCAGTGAGCAAATGGCAAAGACGACGATCTTGTCACGAATGCCGGCGAATCTGGCTACTGCTCGTGCGCTGCTAGAGCGTAATGAAGAAGACTGGCGGGTGTTGGAGCCGGGAGAGCTTTCGGCCGCAGAAGTGGAGGAGGTGAAGAAGGCGATGAACGCTCGGCGGCGCAAGTTCGCCAAGCTGTTGGAGGAGCTATCTCTGCGGACGAGTCGCATACAACCGCTAATGAAGAAGCTGCGTGGTGTTTTGCGCAAGATGAAGGAGTTGGATCGCCGCCTCTCCCAAGTATCGAAGCGTAAGAGTTTTCCAGCAGAGGAGCTGGAAGCTATGCAGGATGAGGCATCGGGCCTGCGTTCTTTGGTAATGGAGGATGTGGAGGATTTGCAGGACAGATTGACCGCCATTAAGCGGGTTTTCTCGGAATACGAGGATGCCAAGTGTAAGTTGTCCGGCGGTAACCTGAGGCTTGTAGTGAGTATTGCCAAGAAGTACCGCAACCGCGGATTGAGTTTTCTTGATATCATTCAGGAGGGCAATACGGGGTTGATGCGTGCAGTGGACAAATACGAGTATAAGCGAGGTTACAAGTTCAGCACTTATGCGACATGGTGGATTCGCCAAGCGATTACGAGGGCGATCGCGGATCATGCGCGTACTATTCGTATTCCCGTACATATGATCGAGACGATGTCTCGTCTGCGCAATATCGCCAAGCAACTGTTGCAGGATCTTGGCCGAGAAGCGACCATTGAAGAGATTGCCCGGAAGGCCGATATGCCGGTGAGTGAGGCCAGGCGAGTGATGAAGATTTCTCGTCATCCCATTTCACTGGACCGACCTGTTGGAGAGAGTGAGGATTCGTACTTCGGCGATTTCATTGAGGACGGGGATGCGGAATCTCCGGTGCAGACGGCTGGTAGTGAGATGCTGAAGGATCGGATTGAGGAAGTACTCAAGACTCTAACTTATCGCGAGCGTGAGATAATCAAGCTTCGCTACGGAATCGGGGACGGATATACGTACACGCTGGAGGAAGTGGGTAAGATTTTCAAGGTTACGCGTGAACGTGTTCGGCAAGTTGAGGCTAAGGCTATTCGCAAGCTTCAGCATCCGGTTCGTTCGAGGAAATTGGAGGGATTCCTGGAGAGTCCAGTGCGACTTGCGTAGGATCGAATCGGTTTTGAGAATTCATGTGAGACAGGCTCGCCGGAAAAGAGGCGGGCCTTTTTTATGTGCAGGGGCGGCGGATAGCGGCTATGCTGTGGCAGCCATACCGGCGGTTGCAGGAGACCAGAGGTGACGCCCGAACGACCAATACTGTATGGGCCAAACAGTCCGTTTGACGAGGACGAGCGTCGAACGATTGAGGCCATCTATCAGAAGGCATTGGAGCGGGGCACTGCAGAGGCTCTCGATATGGTTGCGGCGATTCGACGGCAGATGGCTTGCCTGGAATGGCTGGGGGAGGTTTTGTCGGAATACCCGTCGCCGGTGGAGGAGCAGACTCTGGGGCACAGGCGGCGGGAACTGCAGACTCTGGTGGACACACTGAGCAGGACTACGCCGGCGAATTACGAGTTTTATCTTCCGACAAGAGCGTTGTTGGGGCATTCCCTGGTAATGGCGGAGAGTAACTTCTACCGATTGCTGCGGCACATTTGTCAGGATCTGTTCTGCGAAGAGATGGCCAATCAGGGGCAGCGGTGCCATTTGTGGGACGAGGCGACGGTTCGTCTTTCGGTCTGTTTTTACACGAAGCTGGCGGAGGAGGTGCTATCGGCGATTGCGACGGACAAGTATTTGGAGTTGTCGCTGCGATCGAAGGCGGTGGTGGAGTTGGCCCGAATATGGGAGAGCCGCTTGACCTATCGAGTGAGTGATTTCTTCCCGATATTAGAGGCGACGTGGGAGGCGCGGCAGCGAGTGACGGCGATTGGTGGAACGCTGGCCGGCACGCAGGAGATGTTCGAGTTGTTCAGGGAGGGGTGTGATCCGCGGTTTGTGGAGTATTTTGCCAGGGAGAACCCGAGCGTTGACGAAGTGGAGGCTTTTCGGGAGTTTCTTTTTGGGGAATTCACGGAGGAGCTGGACCGCATGGCGCGGGAATCTGCGGCGGCGGGGGGCAAGAGCATGTTGCTGCGGGATCAGTCGTCAACATCCGATCGTGACCCGGCGACGGTCTTTTACGAGTTCTTCGGGGCTCGCCATCTGCAGGCGGCAGTGCGCCGGCTAGGGCAATTGCCCGGTCCGAAGCATACTGCGGAAGCCTATGTGATGATCTACTATCTTGAGAAAAACAGATAGCAGTACAAAAGACGGGCCGAGAGAGGCTCCCGGCCCGTCGAATCGAGCAATTGTTGATGGACCCTAGTAGCGGTAATGATCGGGTTTGAAGGGCCCGGCAACGGGTACGTTGATGTACTTTGCTTGTTCAGGTCGCAGAGTAGTGAGCTTTGCCCCCACTTTCATAAGATGTAATCCGGCTACCTTCTCGTCGAGGTGCTTGGGGAGCACGTAGACTTTCTTCTCGTATTTTCCAGTATTATTGAAAAGCTCAATCTGAGCGAGCACTTGGTTGGTGAAGCTGTTGCTCATTACAAAGCTGGGGTGGCCGGTGGCACAGCCGAGGTTTACCAGTCGTCCCTCTGCGAGCACAATTACGCAGTGTCCGTCTGGGAAAATCCACTGGTCGACCTGTGGTTTGATGGTCTCCCTCTTGACGCCGGCGACTTTTGCCAATCCAGCCATGTCGATTTCGTTATCGAAATGGCCAATGTTGCAGACAATGGCGCAGTCTTTCATTTTGGTCATGTGGTCGGCAAGGATGACGTTGTAGTTGCCGGTTGCGGTGACGAATATGTCGGCCTTGTCGACTTCGTCTTCGAGGGTTACGACCTCGTATCCCTCCATTGTTGCCTGGAGGGCACAGATGGGGTCGATTTCGGTTACTTTGACGCGGGCGCCTTGGCCGCGCAACGACTGGGCACATCCCTTTCCGACGTCTCCGTAGCCACAGACAACGGCGACTTTGCCGCTGAGCATGACATCAGTAGCGCGCATAATGGCATCGACAAGAGAATGGCGGCACCCGTACAGGTTGTCGAATTTACTCTTGGTGACGCTGTCGTTAACGTTGATGGCGGGGAAGGGAAGGGTATTGGCCTCTGCCATCTGGTAGAGGCGGTGGACGCCTGTGGTGGTCTCTTCGGTTACGCCCTTTATGGATGCGGCTACTTTCGTCCATCGTTGGGGATCGTCGGCGAAGACCAATTGGAGTCTCTTGAGCAGTTCGACCATATCTATGGGGTCATCGTCTTTGGGATCGGGCACAGCGCCGTCTTGCTCGAAGTTCTTCCCTAAATGGACCATGAGGGTGGCGTCTCCTCCGTCGTCGAGAATCATGTTGGGGAGTTTTCCGTCGGGCCAGCTAAGCGCTTGCTCCGTGCACCACCAGTATTCCTCGAGGTTTTCACCCTTCCAGGCGAATACTGGAATACCACGTTGGGCTATGGCGGCTGCGGCGTGATCCTGAGTGCTGAAGATGTTGCAGCTGCACCAGCGCACCTGAGCCCCGAGGTCGACGAGTGTTTCGATGAGGACAGCGGTTTGAATGGTCATATGCAGGGAACCGGTTATGCGGGCACCTTTGAGGGGTTGCTGGGCGGCAAACTCGCTGCGCACGGCCATAAGTCCGGGCATTTCCTTTTCGGCCAGCTCGATCTCCTTGCGGCCGAAGGCAGCGAGGGAGATGTCGGCGATTTTGAAGTCTTGTGTAGCTACGGTCATTGCTATTCTCCGTTTATTGGTTGGCGTTGGTAGTAGGTGATCATTCGGTCTCGCAACATGTTGCGGTGAGATAATTACGGTTTATTCGCCCGGGCAAGGAGTAGGAAGAGCCCCGGGGGCTGAGGCGTTGCTGCGGTCGTTGGTCCTGAAGTTGTTAGCTCCTTGTAATCTACTTTGGAAAAACCTGTATTGGTAAGGCTGACAGCAAGTTCATGGGGGTCGAAGCCCCACCACCTATCCTGCATCAAGTCGTGGAAGTCGGCAAGTTGGTGGTTGTGCTGCTCGACGATGAGCAGGATTCCGTCATTCTTGAGGGTGCGGTGGAATTCTGCGAGAGCGTCGATGGGCGCGGGTTCGTGGTGGAGAACGAGGGAAGCTATGCAGAGATCCAGTGTCGAGTTGTCCAAGGGCATTTCGGTGGCCGAGCCGGTGCGGAAGTCGACTTTCTGACGGAGTTCGATGGGAACTCGCTGTTTTGCGGCAGCCAGCATTTCCTCAACAGGGTCGACGGCGACTACCTTGGTGAATGCGGCAGCGAGGGTTGGCAGAAGATAGCCGGTTCCGGTTCCGACGTCGGCTACGGTCCACTGGTGAGGTAGGAGTGCTGCTAGTGCCTCAAGGTGGAATGTGTGGCCGAAGCTGTCGGTGCGCATTTTGTCCCATCGCTGGCAGACGTCAGCGAAGAATGCCCGGCTTTCTGAGCGTCGATTGGCGAGTACCTCTTGTAGGCGGTGAGCAAGTGGCTGCGGGAGAGGTTGGTCGGTTGCCCATCGGATGACCTGTTCGCCGAGTTCCTGTGTTTTTCCGTTTTGGTTGCGTAAGGGGTAGTAGAGGGCTGAGGTTCCAGCGTGCCGGGCATCGACTAGGCCGGCGTCTCGGAGCGTCTTTAGGTGTCGGGATACGGTTGATTGGGGCATGCGGAGTACTGAGACGAGTTCTGAGACGGCTAGCTCGTTGTTGGTTAATACTTGCAGGACACTGAGGCGGTTTTGATCGCCAAGTGCTTTGAATATGGCTTCCGGTTTCTTTCTCATCGCCGCATATCCGTTTATTCGGATAAATGAATATATGATATATCGGTGGGGCTGTCAATGGGCTTTAGTGTAGCTTTGGGGTGGTGGTGCTGCGCGGTGGAGGCTCGGGGAAGGAGGACGCGAATGGCATGGCGATTTGCTGGGCGTGGTGGGCGGGTTGGAGGTCGGGATTGGGACGTGTCTTTGGGGGAGTGGCCTGGATCGGATGCGGTGTTAGGAGAGGGAAGGGTCTGACTGCTTCGTCCCAGCAACGCTGGGGGCGTGGTATTGGTTTTTCAAAAGAGGGGGAATGGGGAACGCAGTGGGGGGCGTATGGCGATCGATTGCGAAATCAGTTATTGGTTGTGGCTTGCTGCTTTCCCATTGTGACCAACATATTGGACGAGGAGGACTACTGTAATTCGACGTTCCAATACGCATGATCAAGAAAGTGTTTCCATGATCGGTATTTCGCTTCCGAGAGTTTGATTGTAATGGAGGGGCTTCGCCTGGGCTTAACAGGTCTGTTCATAAGTTTCATGTGTGCTTGCTCGGGCGTTCGGCCACCTTTTTTTACATTACATTTCAGGCAGCAACAGACTATGTTTTCCCATGAAGTCATTCCGCCTTGTGAGCGGGGGATGACGTGGTCAAGGCTCAAGTCGGCGGTGCTGAATTTCCGGCCGCAGTATTGGCAGAGATTTCCATCGCGTGCGTAGATGTTTCGTCGGTTGAAGGTCACGGTCTTTCGGGGAAGGCGATTGTAGGTCAAGACGCGAACGATTCGCGGAACAGCAATCTCGAAACGGACGGTACGAATCCATTCATGGTCAGTGGCGCTAAAGTCCTTTCGAAAGCGGCTCAGTTCGGCCCAATCTTCGAAGTTGTAGGAGGTGTACCGACCGTCTTCGGCGTGAACAATCTCCGCCACGGGGTTGTCGTTCTTGTCCTGCTTGAAGAGAAGAGAAAATGCCCGTCTGGCCGAGACCACTCGCATCGCCGCGTAGTGTGCGTTGAGCAATAGAACACTGGAATCCAGTCCCGACCGATATGCTCCCGAATGTGTCAACGTGCTAGATGGGAAGACTTCACCTCCTAACTGGTAAGGCTGGCGCTCGGTGAGTAGGACCGAGCCACGCGCGCTTCCATATTATTAGTCTAAGTTGCATTGTATCCAGTAATCAAGTGAATAAGTGGTTAATGCGTTGGAGTGGGCGGCAATGTGACAGCCGGCAGAGCTCTTCGGCGGGGGACGGTACTGGTGGGCGAGGTCGGAGCTGAACGTGGCTATACGCTGGAAGAAGCGGTTTTCAATGGTTTTCGGTGCTAAGAGGCGGGCTTTTGTGGCAAAACCGCCTAGCTACAGCGGGGACACGGAACGTGCTGTGGCGTAGGTGGTTGTGTTCACAGAGAATCATGGCAGAAGCCTGACGGATGAGGGTGGTAGGAAGAGAAGGTATTAGAAGACGAGGTTTCTATTAGGAGTATCACCCTATACGCGATTAAACGTGGAAGGACGATACAAAAAAAGGGGCGACCCGGCCGGCTAGGTCGGGGGCACCGACCGGGTCGCTCACCAACACGTTTTCATTTCAGTGGCAAGCTCCGCAAGGCTATCGCAAGAGTAAGGAACACGTGGAAGGTACAAGTGCCCCGAGCTTGACGTAAGTATTATCGGGCAAGCAGTATGGAAGATGCGATAGGGCGTGTCGCCAAATGTAATCTGCGCGTGTAGGACATTATCCTTATGCGTTTGAGGTTTGTGGAAATCTAGAGCAAATGTGTAATCCAGAAGAGGACAAATGCGCTGTGAGCGTTTGGCGATTGTGCCTTGGCCCGCAACAGTGGTGGCCGTTCCTGATGGGCTGGAGAGGGGATGGAGATAGGACTGGAAGCATTTTCATAGCCGGATTTCCTTGCGTGTAGTGTCAGACGTTGACAGATGATTCTCGTAAGAGTGGACTGGCAGGGAAGAGACAGGTTCGCCGGTTGCGCTGCGATGCTGCGTGCCGGCTGGCAGGGCGTGGACGGTTGTGTGATTGGGGCCGGGGGCGACACGCGATAAAGAGTCCGCATTCCAGGAAGCATGATCTGTAATCTGCAGATTGGGATTTAAGCCATATCAGGGGTAGGTTGTGCGGTTTTGATGCGGGCGCGGTTGGTGAAAGGAGAGTTTGAGCGAATGTGTGCGGGGGCGCAATTGGTGAATTGCCAACTGTGATGGGCGGTTGTTAAGGCATGGCATTGTGTGTATGTTAAACGGTTCCTGACCGGGAGGGAGGAGGTCGGTTGTGTTTCTTGCGGAAATGATTGTGATGAATGTTCGGAGACGACAGTTGTGAGTGATTGGCAGAGGTTTTTCGACGAGTTCGCGGTGAGGTACGACAAGGAATGCTTCGTTCAGAATACTGAGGAGGAGATACCGTTCCTGTTGGAGCAACTGGCAGTGCGGCCGGGAGGATGCGTGCTGGATGTTGGATGTGGTACGGGGCGACACAGTGTGGGACTGGCAGTTGCTGGTCTCGCTGTGACAGGAGTGGATCTGTCGGAAGGTATGCTGGATAAGGCCAGGGCACGAGCGAAGGACGCAGGGGTTTCGGTTGAACTAGTGCAGGGCAACGCCGCCGGTTTCTGCAGGCCGAATTCGTACGATGGGGCGATTTGTCTCTGTGAGGGTGCGATGTGTCTCTTGGGGGCGGGAGATGATGCGCTTGAGCGAGATATGGTGATTCTCAAGAACGTGTATGAGTCGCTGAGGAGGGGAGGGCGTTTTGTTCTCAACGTACTCAATGCATGCCGGGCGATTCGGCGGTTCACGGATGAAGATGTGGCCGCGGGAAGGTTTGATCCGGTCAAGTTGACGGAGAGGAGCGAGATCGGGTCGCTGATGAAATGCGGTGGAGAAGGTATTGAGGCGTGGGAGCGAGGCTATACTGCTCCGGAGGTGCAGCGTATGCTTCAGTGGACTGGATTCACCGTATTAGGGATTTATGGAGGGACTGCAGGGAGTTGGGGCTTGCGCGTGCCATTGCTGGATGATTGGGAGTTGATGGCAATCGTGGAAAAATGAGGGCTACGGCACGGTTGTGGTAGAGTCAGCGGAGAGGGCTCTTACGGATGTTGCACGATCGCGCTGCATGCACGCGGCTCAGCTTGTTGTAGGTCTTTTAGGGAGCGGCGTTGCAGGTCAATCCTTGGCGGGCAGGAACACTCTGATTGTCGTACCGGCGTTTGGTTCGCTGCTGACCTTGAGAAAGCCGCCAGCCATGTTGACGGCTGCGTACACAATGGTTAATCCCATTCCTCGAGGTCCGTAATCGTTTCTCTGTTTCGTCGAATAGAGTGGTTCAAAGGCATGCTTGATTGTCTGTTCTGTCATTCCCATTCCCGTGTCAGTTACGGTCAGCAAGATGTACGGTGAATCGAAAGCCGGCGATATTGGGTTGGCCGCTTTGATTCGTTCGGCGCTGATTGCCAGTATACCTCCATCGACCATAGCTTCTCTGGCGTTGTAGATGAGGTTCAGCACGACTTGGGTCCATTGGTCGCGGTCCATCTGAATGTTCAGATTCTGTGGAAGATCAGTCCTAAGTTCGATTCCATTAAGGAATTGTTCATCCAGCGAGCTAAGGATTGTGCCAATCGTTTCTGCGATGCCAACATCTTCGGGATGACCACGATCACTGGCGGCAAAGTGTGCAAGGCGTTTGGAAAGGGCGGCGGCCTGACGACATGCTTCCAGAGCTGTGTGAGTCCGTTCTGCGGTGAACTCCTCCGAGGTGTCCTTGCTGATCAGGGACAAAGTTACGGTTACGCTTTGAAGCAGGTTTTTGAAGTCGTGAGCCACGCCACGGGCCAGATTGAGAGCTGCCTCCATGGTGTCCGCTCGACGAAGAAGATGCTGCATTTCATGGCGATCTGTGACGTCGCGCACGGTGATGGCGACATGCTGCGTTCCTCCGTAGAGGACGCTGTAGGCTACTACGTCGACAATGCTGCTTCGTGTTTGGCTTACTGCCAGTTGCATATCGTTGATGTGATATGGTTTTTGGAGGGATAACACTGTTTCGATCAGTTGGGCCCAAGAGCCTTGTGGAAACGACCAGTTTGGCCAGACATGGTCGGCCTTCAGCCCGCGAGCTGACTTTGCCTCTTCTCCAAGGAGGTTACCGTCACCATCGTGGCACTCCTCAATCGTCGCGTCGGGCCGGCAAATGATTACTGTATCTCTGAGGTTGTGAAACAGTGATTGGTACTTCTGTTGGGATAGCTCTATAGCTCCGGCCATGCTGTTCATGGTTTTGCCGAGATCACCCAGCTCATCGGTACCGGCGTCAGAGACACGATACTTGAGATTGCCATCAGCATAGGCCTCTGCCGCAGTTTGCAGTGCAATGATAGGTGAAACGAGTCGCCGGCGAACAATCAACGCGCCGGTAACAACGAGGCCGACACCGGTCACGGCGATTAGCAGGGCCATCACAAGCATTTCACTATGCTCATCGAGCACGCTGGCGCTGGCACTCTGTCTTCCGGCTGCCAAATCGCTTCCCAACTTGAGAAGGCAATCGTCCAGGTCTTTCCAAAGGGCTTTGCCGGCGATGCGGTCGTGCTGCTTTTCTGCGCCGGTTTGGTCACCAGCGTAGATTCGTTGGAAACAGATGTCGATGGCAGTTTCCAGAGAATGAGATAGTTGTCCGATTTGCGTTTGGAGATCGGCCCGTCGTGTTGTCCCACCGGTGGTGTAGCGGGAAACTTCCTTCAAACGGGTGAAGATGGCGTTACACTCTGCTTGGAAGCTCTCATCAAGCTGTTTCTTGCCCAGCAGAATTCGAGTTAGGCGGACGTCCAGGGCTTTGAGGTCTCCCCGCAAACGTTCTGCGAGCAGACTTTCGCTGGTGAGAACTTCGAGTTGTCTAGTGGCGTCACTGTTGTGGAGATTGACAACGCATATGGAGGCGACGGCTGTTCCCAAGGCGAAGACTGCGAAAGCGGTGTGCAGTAGGATCAGTCGTCGTCGCAGGGTCATTGGCAGTTATATCCGGCGAGGTCAGTTTCCGATTTCTGCGGTATAACCCCAATTCCAGTTCTCATCCTGCGGTTTCTTGCTGGTGAGAACATGACCACCGACAAAGGCAACGTTGGTTTTGGAGTTGTGGCGAGTAGATGGATGCCAGAAGCGGTTTCGAGTATAGGGGTCTTCGCTGTCAGCTACTCCTGGCGCGATGTAAAAGGGATCGAGTCCTGCATTGACAACTGATTGTCCGTCGACGTCCATTGCCAAAGGTACGTATGGATGGTTTAGTATGGCACTTTTTACGAAGGAAAGATTCACCGGAGCCAGGAGTGTACTGCTGCCGACTTTCATCAGACTCCGATACAGCCTCATATTGAAAGCTAGAGATACTCCTTCCAATGGCGAAAGAGAATCGCGGCCACAGGGCAACCCTTTGCGTTTGACAAGTCTTTTGGTTGCACCGGGACAGAGGGAAACCTCTCGGGCCGGTGTGAGCTCTCCCGTCGTTCTTTCGCCGAGGTCCCAGAATTCGTCCAGCCTATAAACGCTGTCGAGATAGTCGTTAATGTGGAAAGCGTTGGCTCCGAATTTCTCGCTGTCGCCTTGCCCGCGAGCCGATTGGCCATTCGCAAACATCTGAAAGTCCATGGCGATGTTGCGTAGGTTTGATGAACAATGCAATGCGCGTGCCTGGTTGCGAACAGAACGCAGAGCTGGGAGTAGGATAGCCATGAGGATCGCGATAACTGAGATGACTACCAGCAACTCGGTGAGAGTGAATCCGCCCGCGCGCACGTTCTTGGTGGAGGGGGGGCTGGGCATTCCAATTGACCATCTGGCAGGCAGCATGGCCTTTAGGATACTCCTTTCCCTGTTTCCAGCCAAGAGATCCCTGTCCAGCTACTGGTTATTGGGGATCCTGAGGCAAACTCGGACCGGCGAGTGTTTCTGTTAGGCGGTGGAAATCGGCCAAGTCCACTGTGCCGGTGCCGTTCAGGTCGGCCAGAGAGCATTGTACGTCACCCGCAATGCGTCCAAAGCAGGCTTGCCACACAGCTCCGTCGAGGAGATCCACATCGCCGTCAAGATCGCAATCACCGATCTCTGAGACGAAGAGCAGGTCATTGGCGTCGACCGAACCAGTCTGATCCAGGTCGTACACTGAGAAGTCGGCAGCGAATCGGCTGAGCACGACTGAGCTGTCCAAGCTGCTGTCAGAGCTGTCGTTGTTGACAATGAAGGAGTTAATCGCCTCTACGTCGTAAGAATCGGCCGTACCGCTGCGGTCCACATCTCCACGGATGACATTGGGAAAAGTATCAGTCCAGACGAAATCGTATTCCGGCTCGCAATAGCTTGTTCCGAACAGGGCTGTTATGCGCCACTCTTCCGCACGGATGTGCAAGTTAGGAGTCTTGTCTTTCCAGCCAAGGATGATTGCCTCCTCACTGTCACTGCCTGATGCCAGGGCAACAGCTATCGCACTATCCCGGAGATCGTAAAGGCCTTCCAGGACGGATGCATGATTAGAAGTGTCGTGATCTCTTGGTTGCGGTGGTTCGCCAACCATCTCCGCAGCTCCGACATTGTTGAGTGCTGCTATCAAGGTCAGGACGGTTGTATTTGTTTGCGGATGATGTTGGAACCGGAGGCGGCAGTCTGGATTATACTCTCCGGCGTGCGGTCCTCCGTAGGCAAAACTGTACTGTTCGAAACCGTGCGCGCGGTGAAACCAGCGTCCGCGAAGCACCCAGGACTCGCCGGCTTCAAAGACACCATCGTTGTTACCAGTCACCTCTTGAATGTCATTGGATGAGAATTGGTCACCCAATAGAGCCAAATGGAATTCCTCTCCGTGACGCTCTACGAAGGGCATGGTGTCGAAATCTTTATCGAGGTCGGTGGCGCCGCGCAGTGCCAGCCTGTTGTCAAAGACTGGGTTGGGCGGCAAGCCTCCGAAGCGGGCAATGTTTGCCAGGAATCGAAGTTGGGGGGCGTCGATCTCCCCTCCTGTTGAATTGTCCACATCAACGTCGATTTCCAGGAAACCATAGGCCGGGTTGCTGCCGTACTTGAACGGTGAGAAGTGCTCAGCATCTGTACTTCCTGGGGGATTGACCAATCCTGCAAAGGTCAGATCGATTCTTACGAACTTGCTGGCCTGAAGATACTCGCCGGAAAAGAGGTCTTCATCGGGGTTCGAGGGGTTCCAACGGCCTATTGTTATCTCCAGCAGATCGATGAGACTGTGGGCATCAGGATCGAATAGTGCGCCCAGGCCTGGATCGGTGGGTCTGGCAATTGCGTCGAACTGCGGATCTTCGTATACGGCTACGGCTGGCGGGTCAGCGGCCAAGGAACCGGCTGTGCATAGAAGTGAGGTTGTCCACAGCGCGGCATGGAAAAGAAGGCTGCTTGCCGATCGCGGAGGCCTGCAATTGACGTGAGAGCTGAATGGACAGATGCACCTCATGTTGCTGGTTCCTTGATATGCCGGAAAAGCTACATTGCCGGCTCCTTGTCCGCTAGAATGTAGCCAACGCTTCTCACGGTATGAAGTACGCGCGAAAACCGCCCGTTCTCCAACTTGTTTCTCAGATAGTTTGTGTACACTTGCAGGAGGTTGTCATCGCCTTCCGCTCCGTCGCCCCATACATCGCGCAATATGCGTTTTTTCTCAAGAACCTGCTCAGGGTTTGACATGAAGTAGACAAGCAGATCGAGTTCTCTAGTAGAAAGAGCCACCTCCATGTCGTGTCTTCGTAAGCAACGCTTCAACAGGTCGACCTCGATGTCATGATAGCGCAATGAGTGGCCCTGTACGCGTCGGTTCCGCCTGCACACAGCTTCAATGCGAGCAATGAGCTCGTCAACAGCAAATGGCTTGCAGACATAATCATCGGCGCCGTGGCGCAGGCCGTTGACTCGGTCCTCGACCGCGTCTCTTCCCGTAACCATTATTATGGGAATCGTCAAGCCGGCCTTGCGGCAGTCCCTGGCAAGATCAACGCCATTACCGTCAGGCAGGTTGAGATCAAGAACGACCGCGTCGAAAGTCGCGACGGTGTTGAGCAGTACTCTTGCTTCCTCGAGCTTGCCCACCACGCGAGATGAGATGCGCTGTTTGTCAAGGTCACCCTTGATCGAGTTTGCCAGCTCAACGTCATCCTCGACCAGCAGGATACTCAGAACTCCTCTACCGGCTGTAGTGTGCGTGTTGATCATTACGTAATCGCTTCTCCTGCCCAGCAATTGGGAATTACATTGGGAGGCAAAGCAGCAGGCAATTCGTAATCTGTGCCTGTCTTTGTATAACTATTCTAACACAGTGTACGGATGTACTACAAGCGATTGAGGTGTAGGGACTGCAGTTGCAGGAAGGATTGCCGTGTAGGTGCTTTGCGCCATGGTCTTAAATCTGCCTAAGATACATGGCTTATTAGGAGGGAGGTCCTGTAATCTACGTTCTAGCGTTGTGGCGGTTGTGGAAGACGTGCTCAGAGGCCAACGACTCAGGTTTTGGGCGTGTCCGTTGGATTGGGTCTTCGTTCCATGTGCTCGTCGCGTATAAGGAGATCGCAGGATGAGAAAAAAACTTAGCAGAGCAGGAATAGGGCTATTCATCGTAGTGGCGTCGTCGACGCTGGTGCTGGCTGCAAGACCGGAATTGATGCCTTGGGGGGGAGGTTTGATGGAGAGAGGTCCGGTGATGACCAAGGTTGCCACTGGTGATGTTGTCGTACAGATAGCTCCACATACACTGCTTCTTTCCGCCGAGCAAAGTGGTTCGGTAATTGTTCACGCAGAGATTGCTTATTGCGATGTAGTCGCTGCAAGCGTTACTCTTGAGGGAATTCCCGCTAGGAGTACGAAGGCAGATCTGCGTGGTGAACTTGTAGCGTACTTTGACGAAGTGGCCGTGAAAGCTATTGCTACAGCACCTCGCACTACGCTGACTTTGACGGGGGCCACCGTCGGTGGGGGAGATTTCTCCGGGTGTGATACGGTGCAAGTTAGGCCGTGATAATGTCCGCTACCCTCCTCTAGTATGGAAGGTCTACACGACGGGGGGCGGTGACCTCTTCCTTGAAGAGTCGCCGTCCCCTTTTTCATTGGCTACTTGGGACTACTCTCGATGGTTGGTTTTGCCTTACGTGTCTTGGGGGTTTTCGCGAAGTCGTCGATTGACGATTCGCAGCACGCTCGCATTTGTTCTGTTGAGCTTTTTTCAGCTCAACCACCACCAATGGCCTGGCGTCAAGGTCCAGGGCATATAGACGGCGGTGACATATGAGTACTGCGCAGCCATTGATATTGCGGAGGCCAGGAGCAGCAAGAAAACGGTTGCAGGACTTAGCCGCACGTAGAGCACTGCCCATGCCATGGCAATGTAGAGAAACGAGACTGACGGGAGGTAGTGATAAAGGAACATGATCCGTGGAGAAAATAACCAGGGGGCCCAGAACACAAGATAGGCAACTAGCAGAATAATGTGAGTTAGTCGACGTTGATAGGCGGTCGTGATGGCTAGGAATGCTACAGAAGCCAACCCGCCAAGCCAGATTACCGGGTTGCCCATAGCATAGATGTTTGCCGCGTGCGTGGGCTTAGTGGATTTGCCAACATTCGTATCCTCTTGGGTGTTTGTAGATTCGCCCCGTTCGTCAGTGTAGCACCAGACCTGCCCGCCTGTTAAAGGCCATTCCCAGGCTTTGGATGAGAAGGGGTGAGTTTTATCAAGACGGGTGTGGTACGTCCACATCTGATTCTGCAACTCGTTGAAATCGCTTAACGAATTGCCGGCAGTAAAGAAGGGAATGTAGGTGGCAACATAGATGACCGGTGTCAGGGCTGTCCACAGGAGACCAAAATCGATAGCCAACTGTACTTGGGATCGATCATTCTTTCGTCTGCGCGATACGCGAATGAGAAGCAAGAGCGGCAAGGCGAACAGAGCGGTCCATTTGCATGCGATTCCCAGACCGATCGCTAGCACCGCGAGGAAACTTCGGCGGTGCCAGATCAACCACACTGACAGCAGGATGAATGTTACGCAGTACACATCGTTCATCCCGATCCGTGAGGCGAAGAGAGGCAGAGTGTCAAGTGATGCCAGGCTTGCAGCCAGTAGGCCGACCGACTTGAGCCCAAAGAGATCTTTCCCGATTAGGTACACGAGTAGAACGGATGCAATTCCGAAGAAGGTGGCCGGCAACCGCCATGCCCACGGGTGAACGCCGAAGATGCACATACACCAAGACATGATCAGCTTGGCCAGCGGCGGATGTGTCCATTCGTATGAGCAACCTTTGTCAGGCGCATGCGTATCCCAGCGCCAAGCATCTGTATTACCCTTCGCCCACTGCTCAGCTGTATACGCGTGGTATACTTCGTCGAAATAGCGTTCATTTGGCGAGTTCAGCCTCACAATGCGCATACCGAAAGCAAACAGCACGACGACTGCCAAGCAGAGTTTGCCATAACGGTGTACCCAAAGGGGATCGGTCCTGGACATTGATGCCTCTTAGGCGGTCTCTGTATTCTCTTCAGACTTCGTCGGCTCGCCCTCCTCATTCGGTGGCGGGCGGTATCGGCGGAATGATAACAGCGCGATAGGCAGTGACGCCAGATATAGATCGCAAACTAGGTTACCTAACGTGGGAGGACAGAGTACAGCCGTTTGCCTGCCTGGAAGGATGTATAGCCATGACAACGCCAGATTAACACAATTGAGCATTGCTACCAATATGTACGGTATGAAGGCAGTGCGATTACTTGCCGCCACCACCAGCGTCATGGCGAAGAAGGGGAACACATGCCGTTCATGAGCACGAGTTGTCAGGAGGAACGTGGTCAGGAAGATCAAGGACGCTGATTCCCAGAGCGCCAAGTCTCCTTTGTTCCTGTAACTCCGTACCAGCCGGAGCAATATCAATACAAAACACACAACACACGCTGCTGCTCCCAGTTGATGAAGACTGACGAGGCCGCCAGCTCGGTGGCTGTCTGGTGCCCAATTGAATCCCAGGCGGTACCAAAGGTTCATGGCATTGACCGAGGCGTATCCATACTGCGCCATCGTGTCGTCGATACGGGTTACTATGAATTCGGTAATATTGCTTAAACCACCATTAAACGGAACGAAAGCCGCGACAGACGTCGTCAGCATTAGTAATATACCTAACACAATGCGCCACCATCGAACGCCCTTAAGGACAACGTATATGGCTACCAAGGGAAGGATTACTACCGTATGAGGCTTAACCACGCAGGCAAACCCCAAGATAGTCGCGGCTGTCAGTGGTCGTCTTCCTACAAGCAACGCGAGTGCTCCCATCATCCATGCTGTGTGGAAGCTGTCAGCTTGCCCCCACAACGTGCTGTTCGTTAGCACGGCAGGGTTGATGAGATAAGCAGCGGCGATCAGGTTTCGCTTCCAGGTCGACCCGCCAGGCATGACGCGCAGGATCAGCAGCGACGTTACGACGTCTGCGGCGATATTGGGCAGCTTGAACACGACAATACGGCAACAGTCTGGCAGAAGGTCGGCCAACTCGCCTGCGGCCCAGAGAGCATAGAGATATCCCGGAAGGTAATCGCACCAGTAACCATCGTTCCAGAGGTTTGTGGGGCCGATTTTGGCAAGCCTCATTCCCCAGGCGGTGAAAGTGCCAAAATCCACTGCATGTGCAATGAATGGAGCACTTGCCAAGCGGATGACTAGGGCTCCAAGGAGGATGTGCGGAAGCAGCACTGCATGATCCCGCAAGTCTTGGTCGATTCCGTGAGGTTTGCCATGTTGATCAGTAACAGACGTCATCGTTGCCGTTATTCTAACATAGTCGTCGGCGGTCACCGCGCATTGACTGGTCTGCCGGGGGTGATCAAATGCATTCGGCTATGCCAAGCGAGCAGTTGCATTCAAAGCTTGCTGATTTGCCAGCCGATTCATCAGTGAGTCTACTGGCATTCGGGTAAGCTTTCCATTGCGGCGAAATGCACTATGTCCCATGCATCACAGATTGACGTCGAGGCCTCACTCAAGCGAATGAATCTTGAGGTGGAGGATCTTGTTGAGATGTTGCAGGCCGCGATACCGTATTTGCAGGACAGGATGGAATCAGTCTGTCAAGCGGGCAGGGCCAGTGACAACGGCAGGATTGCTGCAGATGCCCATGCCATCAAAGGCACGGCTGCAGTAGTGGGAATGGAGGCTCTTCAAGTGCAGGCTCGTCGTGTTGAGCATGTTGCCAAGGGCATTTTGGGGGCGGATCTGACCCAGGAGATCGAGCAATTGTCGGTGACCATGGAAAGCACGTTGAGGGATGTTCCGGCCGCGGTGGACATACTCTCCGCACGAACGCAGAGTCCGGATGCTGATCAGCGAGCGCCAGGAAGTAAGTACTAGAGGACAGGATTACTTTGGTGGAACTCCGTAGCAAGATCCTTGTTGTAGATGACAGCCCGGCTACTATCATCGCCGTGCGCTCATTGTTGGGCAAGAAGTACAGATTGCGCGAAGCGACTACTGGGGAGGGTGCTCTCGATATAGCTGACTCGTTTGCCCCAGATTTGATTCTGCTTGACATCATGATGCCTGGAATCGACGGCTACGAGGTGTGTCGTCGTGTTCGGGCGAACCGAAGACTGTCGCATACGAAAGTCATAATGGTTTCTGCCGCTACAGAGGTGTCGGGCCGTTTGGAAAGCTACGAGGCGGGCGCAGACGATTATCTTACCAAGCCCTTTAATGCTGAGGAGTTGCTGGCGAAGGTCAAGGTCCACTTACGTCTCAAGTCGGTTGAAGAACTCGATCAGCTCAAGAGCGACGTACTCGAGCTTCTGTATCGCGAAACTCAGACGCCGCTTAATGGCGTCATTGAGGCAACGGAATTGCTTGCTTCGTTTGACAGCATGGACGGCGACGAGCGCAAGATGTTCGCTACGATTGCCAACAAGAACGCACTTCGTCTTCATCAACTCTTCGAACAGGTCATCCACCTTTGTTCTTTGAAGGCCGGTGCCTTCGAGTTTCATTTGGACCGCAATGAGTTGGCGGCAATCGTCCAAGATGCCGTTTCGCAGGCGAACGAACACGCTCGCAAGCAAGACATTCGCATTCTTCAGAAGCTGGGTGAGCCGGTCACCCTTCTCCTGAGTTCCGAATTGGGACACCCGGTCAATAGAGGAGGTCGTAGAGCGACTTCTGCTCGGGGTCCATTTCGAGAAGTTGACGCTGAGATTCCGGGGCAGTGGGCAATCGGAAGGTCAGTTCATACATGTTCTGAGTCAGTTCGGCGGCTCGGGCGGAACTAAGGGATAGCCCAGCGGCAGTCAGGCGGCGTTCAAGCTCCTTGTAGATAGTATAGGCAACGAACGCGACGAGAACGTGGGCTTCGATCCGACGACGACGACGGTGATACATTGGTCGGATTCGTAGATCAGTCTTGGATATACGGAAAGCTCGCTCAATCTGCCAAAGCTGACCATAATTCTCGATAACTTCGCAGGCAGGTAGATCGGTATTAGTGAGATACCCCTTCAGGCCGTCCCACTTGGCAGCCTGTTCGATCTTCTGCTCATCAATCTCCACGGTGATCTTGCCGGTTAGCTTCAGGAACTTGTTGTATCCTCGCCGATTGAGATTCTCCTTTGTTAGTCGGCCGCTTCAAACTCGCTTCCTCAGCCGCTGTAGACCTCGCTCTCTGTTGTAGGCATCCTTCTTGGCTCGCTTATCCGAATATGCAACGATCAATCGACGCCCAGCATCGTGTCCGATCTCGACGTGCTGACCGGTTTGCAGGCCGGTACAGCGTTCAAGGATCGTTTCCTGCATGGCCTGACTTTCGTTGCGAATTCGGGCCGCGACGACGAAGGGATAGTCTTGGTCGTCCAGCGAATCTAGGTTGTCGTTACTGAGCATTGCAGCATCGGCGATTACAATGGGCTTACCGAAGTTGTACCGCTCGGCGATATGTTTCAATACCGGCAATAGCGTCTTTCCCTCAAACGTATTGCCCTCGAAGATGTCGTATCCGATTGGATAGCCACCTTTGCCGACCAGCAAACCAAGCATGATCTGCGGATTCTGGAACTTGCCATCCTTGGAAAAGCCGATTCGCCGCAGATCGTCCTCGTCTTCCGCCTCGAAGTACAAGCTGGTTATGTCGTAGAAGACGACGTTGATGGCCTTGAGAATCCCGCGGGAATGTTCGTAAGCAAAATGTTCGTAAGCAATCTGTTGAGCTTGGACGGAATACCGTTCGTTGAGGCGATCCAGAAACAGGTAGACGCTGTCCGGCGAGACTGTCTTGCCCTGATAGCGGTAGAGATAGTCGACCGTCTTGAGCTTGCTGGTCGGGTAGACCAGCCGAGTGATGACAATATCGCGGAATAGTCTTTCCGGAATCGCGTTGAAACCGATCTCGTCGAAAAGACGGCCGAAGATCAACTCTGGTCCCACCGTGCGAATGGATGCATTGCTTAAGGTTTCGACGAAGTTCAAGATGACAGCGTTATCTCGTTGGTCCTCCGGAAAGAGGTCGTACTGGCCGTGCCTGCGGGCAATGAACAACTCGCCCAACTCTACAAGGCGAGCCACTTCCACCGGATCAGTCGCCGTCCCCATGGTCTTGACTACCCGATAGCCGTTGGATTTGTCGATAATCTGAACGCTGATCGAGCCGGACTTGTTTGGCTTCTGACGCACAAACATCGCCCGATTCTACGCGCGAGACACCCAAATCCGAAACACCTCCCTTGTAAAATAAGAACCTATGAACGTTTTTCAGGGGCACTCGGAACTCAGGAAGATGCCGTTTCGCAGGCGAACGAACACGCTCGCAAGCAAGACATTCGCATTCTTCAGAAGCTGGGTGAGCCGGTCACCCTTCTGCTGGACAGGGAGCAGGTTGGCAAGGTGCTCGGCAGTTTGCTTGAAAACGCAATATCTAGGAGTCCCCGTGGCGCGACGATTGAGGTCGCGATGCTCACTGACCAGAATAGCGCGATAGTGAAGGTGAAGGACAAGGGGGCCGATATAGCCGAGGACCGTCTTGAGCACGTTTTTGAGGCTCTGACAACTTCGGCGGGCGAGGGGGAAGGCCGAGGGTTAGGCCTAGCCATCGCACGCGAGATTGCCGTTGCCCATGGAGCTGTGATGAAAGTTGAGAGCGCACAGGGCCAAGGCGCGACGTTCTATGTCAAGTTTCCCTATGAACACTCTGATGCTGACCTGCAGCTTACGGTCTGATTGATCTAGAGCAATCTCCATGACACTATGCAGTCTGTCGCCTGTTTTTCTCCGGTAGATTCCCGGTGTATGACGCTACGCTTGGGGTATGCAACGCGATATGCCGGGGCGTAGGTTGCCAGCTGTAGCTGTATCAAGCCAAGACAACGAAAGAACCGCCCTGAATGCCAGTTCCGTGGGCGTTCAGGGCGGTTTGGTTTCAGGAAGAGTGATTGTGTCGTCTTACTTACTCGGTCATCCAGCGAGGATTTTTGCGATTCGCTCGGCCGCCTTGCCGTCCCATTTGTCGATCACCGGAGGCTTTCCCAATTCATTAGCACGGCATTCTCGATAGGCAGCAAGGATGCTCTCCGGCCTAGTGCCGACGAGCTTGTTTGTGCCGTGCGTGATCGTGACAGGTCTCTCGGTGTTTTCGCGAATAGTCAGGCACCATACTCCGAGGATAGTGGTTTCTTCCTGAATGCCGCCAGAGTCTGTCAGCATTACACACGATTGGCCTACAAGTTTGAGAAAATCCAAATACCCGACCGGATCGATGATTTTGATGTTGGTCATCGCGGCGAACTTATCAGCCACTCCGAGCCGAGCCAAGTTTGCCTTGGTGCGAGGGTGCATGGGGAACACAATGGGGAGATCTCGCTGAACTTCATCCAAGACTTCTACAATCGGCCCGAACACTGCCGGATCATCGACATTGCTGGGCCTGTGCATGGTTACTACGTTGTAGCCTTTGGGGTTTATTCCAAGGCGTTCCAGAATGTCTGACTCCTGTGCTTTGGAGAAGTTGGATTTTAGTGTGTCGATCATAACGTTGCCAACCAAGTGCATTCGCTCGGCGGGCACGCCTTCCCGGGCCAAGTTTTCTATCCCGCTCGGCTCCGTTACGAACAACAGGTCGGAAATTCTGTCTGTGAGAATCCTATTGATCTCCTCAGGCATCGCATTGTCAAAACTCCTTAATCCGGCCTCGACGTGTGCCACCTTGATGCCTAGCTTCGAGGCGACCAGCGCGCAGGCGATTGTGCTGTTGACGTCACCAACTACCACGAGCCAATCAGGCTGATGCTGGAGCAATACTGGTTCGATTCGCAGCATTATCTCGGCCGTTTGCACGGCATGGCTTCCCGATCCGACTTCTAGATTGATGTCTGGCTGTGGAATACCCAACTGCCGGAAGAACAAGTCCGACATGTTTTCATCGTAGTGCTGCCCAGTGTGCACCAGGATTGGTTTAACGTGGGAGTACGCTTTGTACGCCTTCATTAAGGGGGCGATCTTCATGAAGTTAGGCCGAGCGCCACAGATATTCACTATTTTTGTCATGGTAGGTCTCTTCTTGTTTGTGTTGGCTGCTTGACTTTGTTACACGCTCATCAGTGGAGTTCATTTGCCTCCAACTCGATACTGTGGCGCAAACCAGCCTCGAAATTAACTTTTGCCGGCTTCTCCATGATGAGGTGTTGGCCTATGACCAGGGCATCGATTCCTGTGTTGCAGAATGTGTGCAGGGCATCAGCCGGAGAGCAGACTATTGGTTCGCCGCGTACGTTGAATGAGGTGTTCAGAACAGCTGGAACACCGGTCAGCGACTCGAATTCTCTAATGAGCTGATAAAAAAGGCTGTTTTCACTGGCAGTAACCGTTTGCAGTCGTCCCGTTCCGTCTACGTGCGTTGTAGCAGCAAGTTCTTCTCGCTTCTCAAGACGCACTTGTGGCGTCAAGAGCATAAAGGGGGATTGCATGTTCTCGGGCATTTCGAAGTAGTCAGACGATCGTTCGGCTAGGACTGATGGCGCGAAAGGGCGGAAAGACTCCCGGAACTTGACTTTTCTGTTGATTGTTTCCTTGATGTCTGGCCTGCGCGGGTCGGCGAGTAGTGATCTTGCCCCCAAGGCCCGTGGACCGAATTCCGTTTTTCCCTGGAACCATGCCACGACTTTGCCTTGGGCAATCATTTCTGCAGTTTGCCTGAGAAGGCATCCCTCATTCGCGAATCTCGTCGAGTGCATTCCAAGATCTGCAATGGACTTGGATATGTCATCATCGCTGAATGCGGGGCCCCAGAAGGCGTGCCGCATGACAAAGGACCGCGGTTCGCCAATTACAGCATTGTATATGTAGAATGCCGCACCGATTGCTCCGCCGGCATCTCCGCAGGCAGGCTGAATGAAGATATCATCGAATCCGGATTCTTGTAGAATTCGCCAATTGGCCACGCAATTGAGAGCTACATTACCTGCCAAACACAGCTGGCGCTCGCCCGTCCTCTTCCTTACGGATCGAGCAAGGTTGACCATAACGTCTTCGACCAACCGTTGCCCGCTGCATGCAACGTCGTAATGATGAGGTAGTATCTCTGTCTCTGGCTCTCTGGCTTTACATCCCAGAAGCTTCTCCCACCCCTGAGCATGCAGGACGCCTGAATCCCCTGCCTGCTGGAAATAGTCCATGTTGAGTGTGTATGTGCCATCATCATGAATGTTTACCAGCTTATGGAATGCTGTGGCAAGTCTCGGTTTTCCATAAGAGGCCATGCCCATGACCTTCCATTCGGCATCGTTGATTCTGAATCCTAGATAGTCTGTTAAAGCACTAAAGAAGAGGCCAATTGAATGCGGATGATGAATGGACTCAAGAAGCTCGATCTTGTTGTCGTGACCTGTCCCCCATGTTGTTGTTACCGATTCACCCACTCCGTCAGCCGTGATGATTGCAGCCCGATCAAAGGGCGAGACCAGAAAACTGCCGGCGGCATGAGAAACGTGGTGGCCCAGAAAGTCGATCTGCCGGGTAATGCCAAAGTGCTCACGCAGCAAATGTTCGATGTCTTTGTTTGCTTCACGTCCCGCTGCTGTAGCTTCAAGCTGATTGCGCTTGTCTGGCTGCTCAAAGAAGGCTATTCGGTTGAGATCCCCCGATTCTATTCGGGCCTCCCTCAGGCAGAAGGCGATTGCGTTATGGGGAAAAACGCTACAATGTTTTCTTCGTGTGAAGCGTTCCTCTTCTACCGCGGCCACAAGCTGCCCATCACACAGCAAGGCGGCTGCAGCGTCATGGTGGTAACATGAGAGTCCAAGAATATACACGAACTACAGCTAGCTCACAATGTGCCAAGTTTGCCGGTAAACGGTGTTATGTACTCGGGAGGTCTCGCCACTCACGCCATGACGATCTTGTTTCGGCCTCGTTTACATTCCCCGGTGGCGTTGCGGGTGTCTACGACGAGCTTGGCGTTATCCAGAATCCATTGATAATCATAGCTGGAATGATCGGTGGCTATCAGGATGCAGTCGTATTTCTTGAGCATGGCTGCAGAGAGTTTCTTGCTGGTCATTCGTAGATCGTGTTCTCTTTGTTTGTGCGTCTTGGGGAAGTATGGATCGTTGTAGTCCACGGCTGCGCCACGTTGTTTCAGCAACTCGATGAGTTCGATTGACGGAGATTCGCGGATGTCGTCAATGTCCTTCTTGTAGGCCAAGCCCAAAACGAGAACCTTGGAGCCCTTGATCGACTTGCGCTGTTCGTTGAGCCCTTCAGCCACCTTGTGAATGACGTACTCGGGCATGTGAGTGTTAATCTCACCGGCCAGCTCGATGAACTGCGTGCTCATGCCATACTCTCGCGCCTTCCAGGTCAAGTAGAAGGGATCAATGGGAATGCAGTGTCCCCCCAGACCGGGGCCGGGATAGAAGGGTTGAAAGCCAAAAGGCTTGGTGGAGGCGGCGGCCACTACTTCCCAGACGTTAATGCCCATGCGATCGAAGAGAACCTTCATCTCGTTTATCAGAGCGATATTCACAGACCGGTAGACGTTCTCAAGAATCTTGGAGGCTTCAGCTACTTCGCAGCTGGACACGGGAACAACCGTTTCCAGGGCCGCACCGTAAACCGCTTTGGAGACGGCCACGGACTTCGGACCATGACCGCCGACCACCTTGGGTATGGTGGTGGTCGTGTGGCTTTTGCGGCCAGGATCTTCTCGCTCGGGGGAGAAGGCGAGATAGAAGTCGCGTTCGACCTTCAGTCCACTCTTCTCCAGAATGGGAAGCATGAGCTCCTTGCTGGTGCCGGGGTAGGTAGTGCTCTCCAGGGTGACGAGCTGCCCTTTGCGGAGATGTTTGGAGATGGTTTCGCAGGTGTCAACCACGTAGCTCATATCCGGCTCACGCATCTTGGTTAGCGGCGTTGGCACGCAGATGATAATAGCGTCCACTTTGGGCAGTTCAGTGAACTTGTTTGTTGCTCTGAACAATCTTTTGTCGCGAGCCTGCTTAATGAAGGCGGAGCCTATGTGTTTAATGTAGCTTTTACCGGCGTTCAGCATGCGGATTTTCTCGGGATCGACATCGAAGCCAACGCATTTGAACCCTGCCTCAAAGAAAGAACGCATCAAGGGCAGGCCAACGTAGCCCATTCCTACGATTCCGATTACGGCCTTGCGGCTCTCAACTCGACCAATGAACTCTTGGTGGGTCATAATGAGTTTTCTCCCAGTACGGGTGTTGCCAATGTGAGTTAAGACACATCTTCTGGTAATGCGACGTCATGGGCTAATCAGGAGACTTGACTTGAGTAGTAGTCGATCGCCTTTTGGAGACCTTCCTCAAAAGATACGACTGGCTTATATCCGAGAAGAGCTTCCGCTGCTCGTATATCTGCACGCGAGTCCCTGACGTCGCCAGCTCTCGGAGCCTCAAACGTGGGTCGGATATCCTTGCCCATTATTCGTTTCAGTTGTTCAATGATTTGCAGCAAACTAATTTGGTTCCCACATGCAACGTTGATTGTCTGGCCCTCTGTTTTGGGAGCATCGATAGCGAGCATATAGGCGTGGCAGATGTTCTCTACGTAAGTGAAATCTCGCGTTTGTCGTCCGTCGCCATAAATGGTAGGCTGATGGTTTTCCATCGCAGCTGTTATGAAGGCGGGAATAACAGCAGAGTACTGACTTTTAGGATTTTGCCTAGGGCCAAAGACGTTGAAGTATCGCGTTATGAGTGTTTCCAGTCCATAGCAATGGTAGAAGGCTCGCATGTAGTGTTCGCCTGCTAGCTTCTGCACTGCATACGGGCTTAGCGGCATGGGCACAATTGCTTCGTGTTTCGGGGATACTTCACTTTCGCCGTAGCAGGAACTGCTGCCTGCGTATATTACGCGTTTACACTTGTTGGCCTTCGCTCCCATGAGGATGTTGAGTGTGCCGCAAATGTTTGAATCGTTAGTCTCGATCGGTTGTTCGACGGACACAGGGACACTAGGCAATGCGCCAATGTGAAAGACGACATCAACGTCGTGGCACGCGCGTTGACACTCCTCTTGGTGCCTAAGATCTCCTTCGACTATTTCGATTTTCTTCTCGATATGAGCGAGATTACTTCTCTTGCCTGTGGAAAAGTTGTCGAAGACGCGAACGGAGTGTCCGAGTTCCGTGAATCTTGTGGCTAGGTGGGAGCCTATGAATCCGGCGCCGCCAGTCACCAGTATGTTTTCTCTTGGCATTTGTATGATCTCAAAGGGTGAGAAAAGGAGTTCAGGTTGTCAAGGACGTTACGGAAACGCTGATGTTAGAATGCGTTCAGGAGGAGGTCAAGCTCTGACGGCAGAACCGAGTCCTTTCAGTCGGCCCACCTGTTCTCCGTCTATATACACTGCTTCATCGTATCGCAGCATGAGAAGGTTGTCGGTCCAGCCATCGGCATCGATTACGGGCTCCTGGCCTAGAAGAATCTCCATAATCCATCGCGGAGCATCTGCCTTGGCTTGTATAGATAAGGGAGCACCTCCTCCAAAGCGAGGGTTGATTTCTATGAAGACAATCCGGTCATCTGGAGTAAGAAAACACTGAATGGTAATAACCCCTACGCAGCCTTTCAGTTCCTTAACTAGGCGAATGCTCTCGGCCATTATCCGTTTGTGCTTGATCGCTTGGCCCTTGGAGACCTCTCCTCCACGGACTTCATGCCGTAGTCGCGGCACTGCACATCGCGGCTGACCGTTGAGGTCTGCGAATACATCGATTGTATACTCGACTCCCGGGATGAACTCCTGCACTATTGAGTCAGGATGCTTCCTGAGAAGGTATTCCAGATCATCCGCCGTGTCTATTCGGTAGGCCCCCACACTTGAGCTGCCCACACGAGGCTTGATGAATATGGGAAAACAAGGTGAAGGAAGTTCTTGGGCGCCGAGAATCCTGGGCGTTAAGAAGCCATGATCAAGGAGGAAGGAGTTTGTGAGTACTTTGTCGACGGAGGTTCGGACAACATCTGGAGAGGACACAAGGACACGAGTGCCTATTTCCTGGAAACGTGCCACATTGGCCGACAATGGCGGCAGTTCGGGATCAATGAGCGGGATCAGTCCGTCTATGCGATTTAGCCTACAATATTCCAAGAGTGTTTCACAATAGGTGTCTGATCCAGCTCGAGGTACCAAGAGGGATTCATCAGATACGTGCAATGCCGGTGCCATCGGATGGTTGTCCGCTGCGTGGACAACAAGCTCGACGTCGATCGCTTCGGCTGCTTGTCGAAACGAGTTGATCAGCGAGACGCGGCGTCCAGCCGAGGTAAACAGAAGATGGAGCGTCCGGGACCGGTTGGCCCGTTTTTTTGGGGGGGGCTGGATTTGCACCATGCGGGACTTCTTAATCGCATACACTGTTGCGGCGATAATGAGCACGTAGAACGGGATGATGTATCTGACACGCAGCAGAATAGCGGAGCAGCCAACAACGGCGAATAGGCCGGCGAGGCCATAGCTGATGGCAACGACTTTCTTAACTGGCATTCCGCGATCAAGCAACTGGTCGTAGAAATGGCTGCGATCTCCCTGCATCAGTGGCCTCTGGTTTCGCCAGCGGCGGGAAAGAGTCAGGAGCATGTCGGCGATTGGGAGCCCAAAGACCATGAGCGAACCGAGGGCCCAGCGTACAGACGTCTGCTTGGCGAAGAGTAGAAGGAGAATCGCGGCGTTCAGGCCTAGCAGCATCGATCCTGCATCTCCCATGAAGATCTTGGCCGGATTCCTGTTGAATGGAAGAAAACCCAAAGCAGCGCCCAGCAACGCCAATGCTAGGGTGACTCGCTGCGCGTCAAGGGGATGCCAGTCGCTCCAAAGATGCATGTGCACTGCCAGTACTAGGAATCCCGTTGAAATCACCGCGAACACGCCAGAACACAGACCGTCCACACCATCGATAAGGTTTGTGGCATTGCACGCGACTACTACGACGAATATCGTTATGGGAAGAGAGTAGATTAGCACCATCCATGGGGAAAGAATTAACCTACTTGGATGCGCCAGCAAGTAGATGATGTCGTCTCCCAGAGAGAAGTACACAAGCAGGCAGGCAACTCCGATGTTGCCAGCTAGCTTGGCTTTCGGAGGCAGCGGACGCAAATCGTCCCAGAGACCTATGAGCATAATGATTGTACCTGCCAAGAGAATGCCCATCATCATTCGAGGAAAGATGGTAGGCTCTTGGTGGGTGGTGACGGATGCGATATCCGAGTGTGCGTAGAGCTTCATGGCGACTAAGATCCCGGTAGCCCATCCGAGGAAGATGGCTACTCCCCCGAGATACGGAATCGGTTTCCCGTGCGGCTTGAGCCATTGGTCAGGCTTGTCGACAGCTCCCACACGAAGGGCGATTATACGGCAGGTGGGCGTAGCCAGCAGCGATACTATCAAAGAGCAGGCACCGATCGGCCAGTAGGTTGTGATGATCTGCAACAAATGAATCTTCTGTTCTGGCAAGGTCATTGTCCCCTTAACGGGCTGACGGAGAGAATCTCTATCTAGCAGTGGAAGGGCTTATGTATCGTGAACGATTGGCTTGACATACACGTTGAGAGCCTCACCGTGCTGGATGATTCGGGTGGATTTGGTAAACCCGTATGATGTATAAAACCGATTCGCTCCTTCAAGGTCTGCGCCTGCTAGTACCTTGATCTCTGACGCACCGTCTTGCATTGCTTGTTCCATCGCCCGGTTCAGGAGCATCTTTCCAACACCTGTTCCTCTGGCACACTCGTCCACTGCAATGCTCAGGATCTCCGTAGCGGTCAGTTTCTGTGCATTCTGTTTTGCGGGATACCGAAGAGTATCAAGAGCTTCTTTGATGACCAGTGGGTTCATTGCTCTTGGCAATGCGGCAAGAGCCAAGCGGATCAGGCGACGGCGCAGTACTCTCCTGTACATCCCGTTGACATTGTACGAGTAAGCGCAGAAGCCCATGACCTTGTCGTTGGATTTCGCCACCCATACCTTTGATTCTCCGTCTTCCGCTATACCTAAGTAGAGCTGTTGCAGGAAACGAATTCCCAGCTTGGCGAGGAACCCTTCATTGATTGAATCCGCGTGCAGTTTGGCAACGCATTGAGCGTCGCTTTCCCCCATTGGCGTTATCTTGATCATGTCGGTCGTGTGCATTGCTTGGGCTAGGGACGTCAGAGGTTGTCAGCGGCCATCAGGGAGATTTCTCAGATCAAAGGACAGTGACGGCAAAGATGTGAAATCAAACGTTTCCCTCAATGTGCCAAACTCGAACTCCCGCAGTAGCCTGGTGAGTTTCGTGAAAACGGTAGATCTCCGAAAGCCCATCGTCTTATTGAGGCGACGAAGTTTAATCCGAAGTTTCAAGGAAAGTTCGCTATCACTGGCGTAGAAAGGTTCGGTTTCGATCTCGTATGGATGCATGTAGACGATTACCGGTCTTGTCTTTTCGATGCTCCTAACACACCAGCGATTCCACGCATACGGAAACATTCTAAGGTAGCCTCCGCCCGCTATGGGGATTCTCTTGCCAGCTATCTCCAGTACCGGCAGTGGCAACTCCAGTATGGATCCGGAGGCGGAGACTATAGTGAAAGGAGTTAATGGACTATTGGGCCAGCCGTAGCGTCTTCCTTTGAAGGGGAAAACGCTGCTATCGTATGTGAACCCTTCTTCTGCGAGCACGTCCCAGGCCCATCGTGTCTTAGCTGTTATGGAGAATGCTGGGGCGCGGTGCCCATCTATGGTTTTTCCGACAATGTCTTCAAGTCTGGATTTGGCGGTGCGTAGCTCCTCGCGAAACTTATTGGGAGTCAGATTGAAGACTTGGTGATGGTAATATCCATGAACGCCAATATCGTGCCCGGCGTCTGCAATCTCGCGAACGATCTGAGGGTGTGCCTCCGCTATCTCGCCTAGGATGAAGCAAGTTGCTCTTGTCGAACAATCAGCCAGGAGATGGAGGATGCGCTTGACGTTTTCGACAACGCGATGCGTAGGCTCCATGTCCCTTCCGAGCCAATGGCGAGAGAGGAGATTATGCGAATCCTCAACATCAACAGTGAAGGCGTGTTTCATGTATTATCTGAGTCACCAAACGTTAAGTGCCAATCGTTTCTTGCGGACGGTAGGCGAGGAAGACGTTCATCGCCATGAGGGCGGTATACCATGTGAAATTTTTTGCGTGTCAGCCAAGTTGGCGCACATCTATACCCCGCGTGTTGTAGGGCCTGAGCAACCGATGCGTTCATGGCCTGACATGCAACAATGCCTGCGCCCCTAGCGTGCAGGTCCGCCTCGGCAGACCGCAGTAGCTGCTTGAGTGGGTCTGTGCTGCCCGGGCACACATAATCAAGAATCATGCCGAAATCGAAGCCCATGCGTTCCTGTATGGACGTGGCTGCAATACCGACGAGCTTGCCGGCTTTTCGCCATTCGACAGTTCTGTAATTCGAGTTTGGCCTGGCGGAGTATCGCCAGTTCCAGTAGCGCGCGGTTCTGCGAATCATGAGGTTATCTAGCTGTTGTGCGTACTCGGAAAAGAGGTCATCAAGATCGGCCGGAGCATTTGCTACCTGCTCATATTCGCCGCTTTCTCTGTCGGGCCTTGATTGTTGCCAGAACGGTACTCTGAGAGTCCAGCCGACGGCAGTTGCGCAGAACGCTCCGATTTTGGGCGTTAGGAGCCGACGGCCATCAAGAACTTTGATGTACATCGGTATGTCTCCGGGGTCGAGCCATTCACCTGTGCGTATGAAACCGGGGTAAGAGAGTTCATTCGGCATCGTCATGCTGAACGCAGCGTTTCGATCTGAAGCATATTCGTTTGTGCTGTCCACAAGCGAGCGAAAGATCCCTTTGCGGCGATGGTCGGGATGAGTAAGTACTCCTGTATACATGGCGCCCTGCAAGACCTTCTGGCCCCACTGAAAGTCGAAAATGGCGACCGGTTGAATGCCAACGATCTGACTTTGGTGATCGGCGACAAGGATTGCAGTATCGCAGGCTTCGCTGCCGAAGAACCGCCATCTCCAGTAACTCTTGAGTTCGTCAAAATCCCAGTCCGGGTAGACGGCGCGCGTCAACTGGAAGACGGCATCTTCATCGTCAGGTCTGTAAAGCCGGTTTTGCCAATAGTGGTGGTGCACATTCATGGAGGGATCCTACCGGACTCCTGAGCTACTGTTTATGCATTCCAGGAAGACAGCCTCAAGCTGATTAGCGATTGTTCGGCGATCGTATTTCTCCCATGCGGTTTTCTGTGCCGTGCGCCCTGTGGCAGCTCGCACTTCTGGATTGTCAGCATAGTAGCGGATCTTCTCTGCCAAGTCTGTTGCACTTCCGGGAGCCGTGGCTATTCCTACTTGGTCGGTTTCGACTAGTTCGGCAGTTGTTCCGGGAAAGTTCACAATGGTGGGAAGACCCGTGAACATATAGTCGAAGAGCTTGTTCGGCGTTACCCACCTTGGTCTGGTGATTTGTTTTAGAATCATGAGCCCGATATGGGATGCCGCAAGGATGCCGCTTAGTTTGGTTTTGGATACCGGGGCCAGAAAGTGTATATTGTCCAAACCTTCACTCTTGGCCCGGCATTGAAGATCGGCTTTGGTCTTGCCCTGCCCGATTAGTACTATGGCAATGTCCGGACGATCGCAAAGCAGGGCTGCAGCATCAAGCACTTGAGAAAGACCGTTAGCATCGCCGTGCGCGCCTGTGAAGATGGCGATGGTTTTTCCGGATAGGCCATGTTGGGCCATGTATTCGTGATCAGGTTTGACATCTTTGAACAGTTGTCCGTCAGCGCCTAGGAGTATGGTTACAAGCGACTCTGAGGGAAAACCGCGTTCCAGCATGCGATCATGGAATCCTTTGGAAACGAGGATTATCTTACGAGCCTTGGCATAACAGAAGGCCTCCAGCCATTGCCATGCTTTGTATGAAAGGCCTGGCTTCATTCGGCCGGCTGCCAGAAGGTCCTCGGGCCAGAGATCTCGGACTTCGAATACGAAAGGGACACGCTTTAGTGATGCCGCCACACGCCCCGGGATGCCCACGGTGAGAGGCGTGCTTGTGGCAAAGACAATATCAACAGCTCGTTCCCGAAGGCATGCCAAGGTTGCCAACAGGGCGAAACCCACAAAAGCCCATACGCGGCCAGGCACGCTGAGGTTGTTGCTGTAGTTGACGTTACAGATAATGACCTTGATTCCATCAATCAGCTCTGTGCGGAATGGGCGGTACCAGGGGATGGGTGCAAACGGTGCCGTGCTTGACAGACCGCACACCATGGTGACTTGATGCCCATCTTCGATGAGATACTTGCTCACATCGTAGCTTCGTGTGCCGCCTGTGCCCTCGTTCGTAGTGAAGTACTGGTGGATATAGAGTATTTTCACGAAGAATGCTCCTTGTAGAGCGTAGTGTCGAGTGTTACCGGCATCGTAGATCGCACGGAGATAGAAAGCGTTGTGATAGGGCTTATCTCACCATAATGAATCGACTCGATACCGCCGGTAGGGGTTCCGGTCAGCAGTTGAGCGGTGAGTTGATGCCTGGAACACACCTTAGCGTACCATACGGTCGAGAGCCTGACAATGAGACCGTGGCTATCCTCGACAACCAAGGCGCAATTCGGCGGCAGATGCCACCGAAGCTCGATTCTGTGAATTCCAGATCCTTGGACGACATCCTGCACGTCCCACTGCTCTGTTTGCGGGGAGTGGATTATCCGTCTAGTGTGCGAAATGCTGGGAATACGGTGGCTGTAGGCTAGATTCAGTCCCTCAAACTCGCTCTTTCCATCATAGGTTTGTATGCGATTGACTTTTGCGGTAGGCCAGGGCAGTTGTGTGAACCGTGACACATCCCTCAGCGGCGACATGTCGTCTACAACTATTGTGTTATGAGCGCATATGGACTTGAAGTACTGCGCAACTTTCGGTTGGGAAGGGCAATAGTAACGGTAGCTTCCACAATCGCGAAGGAGATTCACGCCGTCAGCCCATAGATCTAGGTGCAACGGGTCAACGTGGCCAACTCTGTCTCTGTACTTATGGCAGCGGATCATGGCCCAGGAGTTTTCGCTGCCCATCGTGTAATATCCGCCAGCATGGAATTGTGACGGAGACCTACTCTTGAGGTTTTCCTGTAGTGAAAGCATGCCCTCACCGCCAAGCCACATCAAATCTTCGTCCCAGTCTCCTGACGCGTAGGGTTTCGATCCAGCTAGCAAGCAATGAGTGCTTTGCACAACGGGCCTGTAGTCGGTATAGCTGCAACTGTTTAGTGGGAGGATAAGTGCACCGTCATTCGAGCCGTAGTTTGGCGTACAACCATTAGAAGCGGCAGTCATTTCGAAAAGGAAATCGCTCGCCTTCTTCACACGATCTATGGTTTTCCCTGATAGGGGTCGGCCATTCAATGAGCACAGTCGTATTGCCCAAAGGCAGTCATGCAGCATTACTCTGTGGTAGTTCATTGAGTGCTGTACATAGCTGCCGTCATCGTAAACCTGTCTGCGTATTTCTCCTTCGAGAACTCGTCTTCCGATCCGCTCGTACTTCTGCGCCTTTCTGATTTCGGGAAACAGTTGGGCAACAGTGATCAGCCCGACGGCTTCGCTGATTGCGTGATTGTTCTTCTGTGATATAGCGTAGCCTATATTCCCGGCTATTCGAGCGGCACTCAGTGCGAGGAGTTTCACCATGAGGGCGATTCTCTCTGGCGTCGTTGCCTGTGAGTTCCACAGGCCGTACAGAGCGAAGCACCAAGCCATGGTGCGCAGGGCAACCTCTTGCCCACACTTCCAGTTTGGGCCCAGGTTGGGAGGGTTCTGTTCACTCCATGACTCAAGCAGGGACCAGAATGATTGGGGGTACTGCTCATTCTCTGTTAGGGCGTACGCGCGTGTCAGCCAGAATGCACAAGCGAAACGAGATGGTTCCCACACGTCCTTAATATCCCCAAAATCGGGAGAGAAGGTGGGACAGGCGGTCCAGTGCTTCGTTGCATCGTGCACAGTGCCACGCCAGGGGCTTAACAGCCAGTTTGTCGGTTGCCCTAGGTCGTGAATGTGATAGCTGTAGTAGAGGAATCGGCCATTGCAGTAATCGTTCGCCACAGCGATGATTCGCTGCTTAGCGTCATTCGAAAGAAGATGCTCGAGCGACGCGCGAGATGGCAACCGACCTGCATCGAAGAAGAACTTGGCTTGGCTCCGCTCGCGGAAACTCTTGTATTCAATGGGATCGTTCGGGACTGCGGGGGTTACAACGCTTTCAAGACTGAGATCGTCCAAAACCAACGCCGGATGTTTGATTCTCAGGATGCCAACTTTCTGCTGAAGTGCGTACGCCGCGCGAAAAGCCACCCAGCGAGGGCCTTGTTTGTGCAGGAGCTGGATGTAGTCAATGATGGATATGGGGATTTCCTTGAGAATCTCTAGCAGATCTTCACTGTCTTTCCGCTTTCAGCCGCCTCCACTGCAGCAAATGTCGCTTTCATCACATTGTCGATCTCGTGGAAGGGGATCAGAGGCTGTCCTCCCTGGGCCACAGTATTGACGAATCGGTGAAACTCCGCGTTGTGACCCTTATCCATGCGGCGAAGTTTCATTCGCGAAAAACCTGTCCACCCATACCCACGCAGATCGCGGAAGTTGTCCATGCGAAGGACTTTGCCGTCCACGAATACCTCCATCGTCTCCTTTGGATATGCTTTGTGTCCATTTCCGAAGTAGTGCAACGTGCCGATTGACCCGTCGGCGAATGTAAGAGTGATGGTCATCTTGTCGTCGCGTACCGCCACTGCAGGGGATTCACCAACTTTCATGCTGGAGACATTCGTTATTGGGGCCCCAATGAGAAACATCATCAAGTCTATCCAATGGCAGCCCTCGCCGATGATGCGTCCACCGCCAATCTTGGGATCGTGGACCCACCCGGTTGCAGGTATGACGCCAGCGTTAATCATCGTCGAAATACACACCGGCTCGGTGCGCCCGACAAGGAGGCTCTTGATTTTCTCTGCATGAGGAGAGAATCGTCGATTGAAGCCTACCATTAGCTGACAGTTTTGTGATTGCTCATAGATCTGCCGGAGATCATCGAGTTCGGCATGATTGAGGCACAATGGTTTCTCGACAAAAACGCTTTTGCCTGCCAGGAGACACTCTTTGACGAACCTTGCATGCATGTCATGACGAGTGAACACGAACAGGGCGTTGATGTCCTTGTCGGCGAGCATCGTCTTGTAGTCAGTCGTGAATCGCTCTGCTGCGAACTTCCGTCCCGCGTGAGCCGCAGCGGCCCCGTCGAGGTCGGCTATGCAGGCCAATCTAGCGTTGGATTTTGCAATACTGGGCAGCGCTGTCATCTTGGAGAAATTGCCAGCACCGATCACTCCAACGACTGCTTCGCGTTGGGACGCTGCGAAGCGTCGGACTTCCTTGGCCGACACGACCGTGTCTCTGGATAATCCGGAGTCGGGGTATTCTAGTATAATTCCCAGAATCTTCGGGTTCTCTGTTAGAATCTTGTAGGCCTCTTGCGCTTCCGTCTGGGGAATTCGTTTGTCGATCAGCTTGGTCACGTCTAGAGTCTTGTTCCCCAGAAGGGCAAGGATTGCTTCGAAGTTGCGTTGTTCCGTCCAGCGAACGAAACCTAAGGGGTAATCACGGCCCTTCTCTTCATACACAGGGTCATATCTTCCTGGACCGTATGAGCAGGATACCTGGAATGTTAGTTCCTTTTGGTAGAAATCGCTACGACTGAGCTCAAGGCCAACGACTCCAACTAGGACTATTCGGCCGCGTTTTCTGGACATCTGTGCTGCTTGTTTGACGATGTCGTTCGTTTTGGCTGAAGCGGTGATGATTACGCCGTCAACGCCCCGCCCTTGTGAAAACGCCAAGGCTGTCTGGACGACATCAGCGCCATTCGGCAAATCGACCACTTCTGCGCCGAGTTCGCGAGCGAGTTGCAGTTTTGCGGGGTCGATGTCGATGCCAAGAACTCGACAGCCATTTGCTACCAACATCTGTACGGTCATCAGTCCGATGAGGCCTAGTCCAGTGACCACTATGGACTCGCCGAGAGTCGGTTTAATCAATCGGATACCTTGGAGGCCTATAGAAGCGAGCACCGTGAAAGCGGCGGAGTCATCGTCAACGCTATCGGGGATACGCGCACAGAGAGTGTGAGGCACACACACGACCTCTGCGTGGTTGCCATTGCTGACCACACGGTCACCAACCTTGAAGCCGGTAATGCCGTCACCCACCTCAAGAACTACGCCACTGTTGCAGTATCCGAGGGGCAGTGGCTCGTCAAGACGAGAGAACACAGCATCGAGCGTCGGAAGGAGCCCCTCGGTTTTGATCTTGTCCAGAACCTGCTTGACCTTGTCAGGCTGGCTTTTAGCTTTGGCAATTAGGCTTCCCTTGCCAAACTCCACGAGCATACGCTCCGTTCCGGCAGAGATGAGTGTGCGGGCTGACCCTATCAATAGATGTCCGGGACGAACCATAGGGCAAGGAACGTCCGCGACTTCTATCTGACCGGATCGCAGATGTTGTAGTACTTGTTTCACGAATGTTGCTCCTTGGGTTGATTCCGAAGAAATCGCAGTCTGCAAGGCAGCTTCGAATGCACCTGCACGTTCTATTTCGTGCACTAGTAGTTTGCATTCCGCAGAGCCGAGCGTCGATTCGCACCCTGCACTAAACGGAGGCCGACGCAGATGACTCGCCATCTGCGGCATGTAGGGTTCGCAGTACGTAATAGGGCGGCATTCTTGTTGAGGAGACCATGCTCGGTTCTTGTGGAGAGGTTAGTGGCTGTGAGCCGAAGATCCAAATGCCGAGCATGGGTTTGGCGTAGTATACCATGGGCGAGTACAGTACGGTGTCGAAACATCGTGTCGTCGCATGGTTGGTGCACGCATTGCGGTGAAGTTGTCGTGTGGGAGGCTAAATGATGCAAGTAACCCTATTCGTAGTATTGGCGATGACACTAGGAACAGCTGCTACGAAGCCAACCCCAGGAGAGACTGAGGTTCTGGCTTGGATGAAGGAGTTGAGCCCGCTTCAAAAAGTGCACTACTCGTGGCCTATTCCCAATGCTATTCTGGACGACCCCAACGATCCAAGATTCTTTGAATATGTTCGCCTGACCCACGCTGCTTGCGTTGGCGACTATGCTACACAACGACAGTTTGAATCCGCGATCATCGTATGCAGGGCGGTTAACCGTAATAATCCCAAGATCAAGGCTTCGGTCGGGCTTAACTACTCTCCATGGCATCGTGTTTTCGGTAAGGAGCTTCCGCCAACCGATTGGGGGTCCACGTATACGGCGGAGTTGGAGCGATTCAAGAGAGTTCTGAACGACATGAAAAAGTGGCTTTCGATATCTAACAAGCGATACAACTGTGATATCGAGTTGACTGCTCTATTACTGGACAGCGAACGATTTAACACTCAACCCGGCCAGAAGTCGTGGAACGATGCAATAACTCGCAAGCACAATGAGATATATGATATTGGCCGAGAGGTTTTTCCAAAGGCAATGATCATTCCGTACGGTAGAGGCATTCAGCGAGTGGCGTACGGTTCTGGCTGGGATCAGTTCAACTACAGCACCCTTGAAGAAAAGGGAGATTGTTACTCATGTGCTCTCTATTGTGTTCCAGAAATCGAGCGGATGAGAGAGACGTTTCGACGCACGTACCAACTGGCAAAGGCTCACGGATCCGACGTCGTCGTTCCGTATGTGGCGCTTGGTTGCGGGTATCGTCGCCAAGCGGACAAGTTCCAGGAGTGGAACTCTGACTGGGACTATGACGTCGTGTACTCATGGTTGTTGGGCGCCGAGATCAATCATCCGTGGTTCGCTGCCCGTTCAGATCGATACGCTCCGTGGAATGCCGCGAAAGTGGTCAAGTTCTACCCCGGTCCGTTCAGTGAAAACACTCCTTCATGGGGAAAACACTTCGTTGCCTATGTACGTGGAGCTAATATGGTTCGCCGATTACCTGAGACAGCTAAAAGCGAACATGCATCTCCCGACGAACGATAGCGGCCTTCGCAGCCACGTTCATTCTGTTACTTTGTTGTGGCGTTCGATTCCGGAAGACGAGAGATAACAGCCCGAAGCTTTCCGTTCTTCTCTTTGGGAATCCGATCAACGTACTCAAAGGCAATGTTCATTTCCGTTCCAACAATTGCTTGGATGCGTTGTTTGTACCTAAGTTCGTCCCGTTCACTGTACCCGTGAGCGCGTACTACCTTGACCGTTAGTGTATAGACTGTCTCTTGTACGATTTGGCTTTCACGGACATTGGGGAGATCTGCGAATACATGTGCCATTCTGCCAATGCGTTTTCCATCTGGAGTAAGGATGCAGCTCTCGATTCGACCATCGATGCACCTGATTGTCGGAGTCTGTCGGTCACAACTGCAGGGTGAGTTAGTGAATGTCGCGATATCGCCAATATCATACCTTAAGAGCGGGAAGGCTCTGTCTGTCAGTCCAGTGGCGATTATGCGGGAAGATACTCCCGAACTGTGTTCCTCAACGAACTGGCGTTCAACTATTCCCAATTCCATGTCCTCGTGGTAATTGCCACACTCGCACTGAGACATGTTGCAGACATGTTCCGCGGCACCGTACTGGTCGGCTACGGGACACCCGAACGCTTCTTGCATTAGGTGCGCCTGGTGAGGAAGAAGAGATTCAGAACCACAGAAAACAACTTGTGGCGGTCGGACTAATTCGAGGCGTTGATCTATCATGAACTCGGCGAGTGAGCTCATCACCGATGGATATCCTGAGTAGTAACGGTAGTGGCGACTATTCAGACATTTGACATACTCTTGTGCGGTGGCAGAGGAAAGGTGGAAAGCAGAGAAGCGTGTTTGATGCATTGCATAGTTGTGTCGCCAATAGGGGCCGACATTTTGACCTTGGGGAACTACTTGTTTGCCAGTAAAGGCTGCATGAGTATCGTTCAGACTGACGCCGAATCGCATCCTGAATCGCCACCAGACGGCCCATTGAAAGGCGATTGTGTACGGGGAATGATAAAACCGTAGTCCTGCACCGGTAGTGCCACTTGTAGCCGTGTCAACAAGAGTTCTTCGAGCAAAAGACGAGGAAAGGAATGCGTCAGGGTTTTGTCGGACGATGTCTTTGGTAAGGATAGGTATGGCCGGCAAGTCCTCAGTTGTCTGAATGTCGTGAGGTTGGATACCGTTCTCATCAAAGAGTCTTGCGTAATAAGGCACGGATTGATAGCAGTGCGCCACGAGTTCACGAAGCTGCTTGTTCTGGTAATCGCGAAGTCTCTCCAGTGACCACCTATCTGTTTGCAGCAGCCATTGCAGTGTTTGGTGAAACGTACGGTTGTATCTGCGGCCTCGCTTGGCGAATCCGGCGATTGTGCAGGCTACGTTCTGCAGGCATATAGGGGATTTATTGTAGACACCTTTGATCATTGCTTGTGTTTTATGACGTCTCTCAGTCAAACATAGAGCTTTGTGTGTCTGAATGAAGGACAAGCAGACGGTGTTCTAGGCTCGCAGCCTCTTCCATACCATTTGCAAACCCATTAAGTATGCTCGGTCCAGGTTTTTCCACATGCGCGGGTTAAGCCATCGCAGACATCGATATACGAATCGCTTCAGAACATATCGCTTGAATAAGCGATTGTAGCCAGGGCGCCCCAGTGGCCTGCTGAGCTTGTTCAAAAAACGATCTCTCCTTTTGGATGCATCTGGGGCAAGCTTCTCAACAAAGGTCTCATGCTTTCTCTGAGCTGTGTGAGTGATGGTCAAATCAGTGACGCGATCTGGCGCAAGCGAAAGCGTAGCCACAATTGCGTTTCGATTCTCTTTGCTATGGGCAACAGGGTTTCCGCCACGAAGGAACGATCCAAAAAGAAAGTTGCCGAGACTGTATAGTATCACACTGCCTTTGTATTCCTCGTAGCCTTGTATGACATGCGGATGGTGCCCAACAACAGCGGAAGCGCCTGCATCAATCAGTTTCCTGCCGAGGGACGTATGTTGTGGAAGAGGGTAATGATAGTTGGTGGCACCCCAATGAACTACGACAATAACATGATCGACTTCAGCACACAGATGCTGGATAGTGAGGCACATGCGAGACTCGTCCACGATATTGCATCCTGCCGAGTTTTCCGATGCTTGCACGGTTTGTATCTCTGGTGCGCTGTATGCGATTAGCCCTATGAGCAATCCCTTGACTCTCAAAACGACGGGTTTTTCTGCCTCGGCGGAATTGAGCCCGGCGCCTAGGGCCAGAATATCGTTTTCTCTTAGAAGAGTGAGAGTATCTCTTAGTCCTAATTGGCCCCAATCAAGGATGTGGTTATTAGCGGTAACTGCCACGGTTGTTGAGATAGCTTTCAGTATCGATATATTTCCAGCATTGCTTCTGAGGTGGAGTTTCTTGCTTGGCAGCGGTTCCCCATTACGTGTGAGCGGCCCCTCCAGATTAACGATTACTGCATCGGACTGCCGCATAAGTGACGCTAGATCCTCCGATACTCCAGCGTCCTCTTGGCCAAAGAACATGTCCCCCGTGAAGCTGATCGTCGCCATATGTGAGTTTTGATCCATGCTGGTGTTTCTGCGGATTCAGACCGATGGAGTTCGGACAGTATCGTCTTTCCGCAATGGTAGCCTGAGGATGGTCTCGTAAAACACACGAAGCGATTCCTGATCGCGCTCGCAGTTCCAATACCTCTCGCATTCGCTGCGCGCGTTGTTTCCAAAGGTCTGCAAGTTGGGTGAGTCTAGTAGACATTCGATCTTTGATGCCAGTTCGAGTACATCTCCTGGCTGATAAAAGTGCCCTGTTTTGCCCTCCTCTATAAAAAGTCTCTGGGGCGGCAAGTCAGTGCATATAGTTGGCATTCCACAAGCCATGTACTCAAAGGCCTTGCAGGCGATGTTGTTGCGGAATTTCGGCATGTCCGGAAGTGGGACGAGCCCGATCTTAGCTTGGCACAGAGTTGCTGGGACATCTTCGTGAGGAATCAACCCTGATATCTCCACGAAGTCCTCGATCCCGAAATCTGTGATTTTGCTTCTTATGGTGGTGACGATATCACTGGTTGGCTGACCCAGTAAGAGGAGCCGAACCGAGCGTTTCTTCTCGCGTCTGAGTATCCCGATAGCCTCAATAACATCCAACACTCCTGTTCGAGGGCTCATCGAGCCCATCACGACAACGTCGTACTTCCTTTCGCAGAGAGGCCTATAGTTGGAGGGAAATTGGCTTAGTGGGGGAGTGTTGTAGAATAGCACTCTCCTCTGTTTGGGCATATCAGCATGCATATCGGCTATCGCCGGATCCGACGCGATTAGGCCGTCGAAGTGCTTTGCAGCGAGCCCCTCGATGAATCTTGTCGAGCGGGCCAGGAGTACTCGCACTGGTTTTGGAAACCTGGATTTGTGGTCACGCATGCTGTGAAACATGTCTTCCCGGCAGTCATATACGACTTTGATTCGTGAGGCGAGCTTCAACAAGAGGCCTAAGGGGAGTTGGTCGAGAGACACGAGTTGAAGAACGTCTGGACGAATGCGCATGACGGTTGGAAAAAGTACTAAGGTCCCGGTGAGTCTGCTGAGCTTTCGTATCCATTTGGGCAGTGAGCGAAATTGGAAATCATAGGCAAGTTCGCAGTTTGGCTTTCCAGCAACATACACTAGCTCATGCTGGCCTCCCAGAAGAGCAGGAGCCTGCCTGTGGTAGTGACGTTGTTCGTTCCACGGCTTACCCGTCAACAGCATGCAGATTTTGGCCATTTGCTCGTCCTAGGCTCCTCGCAGGGCGCGGAGGTCTCGATAGGAAATCAGGTTGACGTTGGCGTCTTCAACACACCTGATCACGTCTGGATCCGTGACTAGGATCCTATCTCTCTCTCGCGCGTTCTGGTGCGACGACTCTTCTTCGACTGCAGAATCTGGGTGTCCTGGGTGGAATATCAATTCTGACACTCCTTGCGGAAGGTTGGAGAGGCACTGAATGAGCTGCTCCTTCTCATTGGCGAGAGAAGGTATCATGCGAGAGGGACTGACCTTGCTTGTGGGCATTTCAATGCCAGCGTTCTTCATTAGATGTCTGGTCCAGCTATCGTAAATGTATGCGGGCATTCTCCGAGTATTGCGAGTCAGACAAAGTACTTTGTGCCTCAGGCTAGCTGTCCGTATTGACAGGAAAGGACCGTGTTGGTTACGGACGCAACGGATTCCGAACTGTTTCATTGCACGTATCATTGCCGACCTTGCCACCGGGCGCTTATGTATTCCATGATGGCTATCGCAGTGTGTCGGTGTAATACCCAACTCCAACGCGCGACGAATCTGCGAGGAAAACTCCAGTTCGATTTGCCTCGACAGCGAGTCTCCAAACCACAAACGGCTGTTCAGTTGGTGGCTGGGCAGAAAGAAACCTTTGCTGTCAATCAGGTCGCGTACACTTCCAGGGTCCGACAATGGTCTGCCATGCGTTAGCGTGAGGTGCACCCCGACACCAAGGTCGGGATGTGCGAGAGCGAGTTCGGCGGCATACTCTGCAGCTGGCATGTTGGCCATCATCGACGTACTGCGGACTATGCCGTTGGTGAAGGCATCGATGATGCCGTCACTTACGTGTTTTCCAATGCCGAAATCGTCAGCGTTTACGATGAGTTGTGAGGTCATCGGAGGTGATCTTCGAAGATGGTGTCAAACTGCATACAGGTCAAAGCAGGGCGTGCATCAGTAATGCGATCGGGGGGGCAGTTGTAAGTGGCTTTCCATAAGGCTGCCTGTGAATCCGGCAGATGATTGTTCTGCAAGTCTTGGCAGACTGTCAGCGAGCACGAACGTAGTCATCAGCAATGCTAGTGAGTTTGTTCCTGCGCCCGAAAACGAACTCTCAACGAATCCAAGAGCCAGCTCCGCGAGTATTAGCCCCAGAATTAGCCTGGCAGCGTCGCCCAGAATAGTGTTTTTCAGAACCTTCACCAGCCACCAAGCTCTCAGCGTCTGGGCAACGATGGCGAACGAAACAAGGAGTGTTCCAATGATTCCCGTATTGTACCAGATAGTGAGGTACGCATTGTGATATCCATGACCGAATATCTGAGTATTCACAACCTCGGCCGAACCTATGCCACTTCCCAGGATCGGGTTTTGAAGGCATTGGTTTAGGCCCGCTTGCCAAAGCTCCTGTCTGCTATTGACATTTACGTTGGTGAGACGAGATACAAGGAAGCTTGTGTCTCGGCCCTTGAGGAGAGTGATTGCAAAGAATGCGGTTATCACACCAAGAGTGCCGACAATCGCCCACGTCTTCCAAGCTTGACCGGCATCCTTGCGAAGCAACAGGGGCCCGCATCCTATCACTGCCAGGACGATCGCAGTCTTCGTTCCACTGAGGAATAGGCAGATCGGTATAACAAGTACGCAAAACACTCCAGCCAGCCGCCAGTATCCCGACCCCTTCTGAAGAGTGGCCCACACAGAAATGGGCATTAGCAGAGCGCCCCAATCCGCATAGCCTGTAGCCTTCGTCTCTCCTCCCCCCCTAAACCTAAGCGCATCACCGGCTATGAAATCACCCATGAAGACTACGCTGATAATGGCCCAGAGAACACCTGATACAAGTAGCATACGAATCAGCGATGTCACTTTCTCGGGCGAATCCAGGTACGACGTGAGCCCCAGAGAGAACCCAAGTACTGTTACAAAAAGCAATGTTCCAAGCTGCAGTGACCAGGTCGGGGCTGGAGAGAATAAGGAAAAGATCAGGCCGAACATTACGTATGTGAGCATTGCAAACGAGGGCCATCGTGGTAGCGTGAATTTCGTCAGGCCGTTCACCACCAGGAGACACACACAAAGCACGCGGAGGAACCACGCTGCGCGACTTACGGATCCCTGCTGAACGAATGCAAGTGAATAGGACATCCAAAGAAGCAGGAGCGTAAGACCGGCCCCGCGTATCAGTATCACTATCACGCACACCAGGACAGTGGCCATGAGGGCAACTAGTCCTGTGACTCCGTATACTTCAATGAAGTCGGCGAGCCGTGCAGCTAAGTCACCTGCTCCTTGCGATTGCATTGCTCAACTCCATGAGGCAGATTACTCAGGACATTCTCGAGGGGATCATGCCGAGTCGAAATTGTCCACAGAACCGTTGTCGGGGGCAGTGCCGGTCGGTCTCAGGAAACACACAAGCAAAATGACGAACCAACTCGCCGCAACAATCGTTGTTCCCGCTGAGTACGCCCAGGCAGCTCCTCGGAGCTTCCAAAGTGGGATCAGGATGAGGGCCATCGTCAGATGTGACACAAAAGAGACTATGCTGGTGAGGAGGAGGGCGCGAGCGGATGCAAACCGAAGAACGAAAGGGCGAGAGGCTTGTATTAGTAAGGACCCGGCGACGCCTATTCCCATCACCGGCATGAGCTGCACTGCTTGGCTGGCCACTTTGGGATAAAGCAATTTCACTGGAAGAGGTGCTATCCAGACGAAGATCCAATAGCTGCAAATGGAGCAGAGTAGTGATACGGCAGCATATTTCTTGATGAAGGTCGCCGTGAACTTCGCTCGCGACTTGTGCGCAGACAACATGGAGATGGCAAACGTGCTTAGCGTAGTTGCGGGGAGCACGCACAACTCCAAAGAGGCGGCGGCTGCGAAGAAGATGCTGACGTCAGCGAACTCCGCGAATGATCCAAGAACAGTGCGATGAACGTAATGGCTTGACATAAGAAAGAGAGTGCTCAGAGACAGTATGGACCAGCTTGCTGAGATTCTCTTCGCCATTGTTGAGTCGAATTGTGGAGTCCCCAAGAACACTTTGCGTCTTAGACACAATGTTGCCGCTAGGGCTAGAAGGTAACCTGCTCCAAAGCCAACAACCATGCCTGACGGCCCGAAGAGTAATAAGCCTGGCAGGGCGAGAAAGCAGAGAACGCGTCCTAGGTTTTGCCATACAAAGACGGCCGCGAAGTTGCGCGCCACCGTTAGGTCTGGAATGTTCATCCGAACGATGTTCTGGCATGCGACTACGATGATGAGAATGGAGATCCATACGTATGTTTGCTGACCTTCGGCGTCAAACACGATCAGAAGCAGGCATGCAGCGATAGCGATCACTGCCAAGACGCTAACAACCGAGCAGGCCAAGACGAAGGCTGTGCGCAGCAGTAGGGGCTGACGATCCGAACGCACACCGGACATATTCCTCAGAAGGCAGTCGCACAGACCTGTAGTGGGTGACGTGCCGACCGTATTGACAATTCCTAGTGCATACACAAAGCGGCCGAAGATAGCTTCCCCGGCCCAGTGCATGCAGATGGGGAATAGTAACAAATGAGGGAGTCCAAGGTTCACAACCTGCGCCAATGAGTACCAGGTGAAGTGTTTGGATATGCGCTTGGTTCGTGTTGCTGCGGATCTCCCGGTGGCGATCTTCTCGCTTGAATCGGTTGTGTCGGTTGAAGGAGGTTGCTCTGGCGAGTAAGGTCTGGTCATAATGTCGAAGCGGTTGCTCTTGCCACAGATCTATTGTCGCAAGAGCAGTCTGCGCCGTGTGAGTGTTTGAGGTCGGAGGCTGAGATTCTGAGCTACTCGGGAATGGTTCAGTAGCTTGGTTTTGTCTTGTATTAGCGGCCAGTACTTGAACTGCAACGGCGCTCCGAATGCCGGCCGATGTAGCTCTTTCGGACTACCGTTTTCGAGTGTCGATCAACTTGGCACCAGGTCGCGATTCGTCCAGACTCCGTCCCCGTCAGCCGTAGTGGATTCCGGCTGTGCTGAAAGAAAACAACGACCATTGCGGCGACGCATCGGGTTCTCCGTAGTCACTACGCATACCTTATCGGATGGGTATCGTCGGGACAATAGTACTCTGTCATTGTCATAGAGACTATGAAAGCACAACCGCTCCCAACTCCAATGTCGGTTGTTCCTTCTATACGAATGGCCTTTGTTCCAAGTTCGTATACACGATAACGAGCTAGCGTATCACGGCGTCGTCGTTAACGATCGCTGATCCCAGTCAGCTGCAGTGCTCGTTCGAATGCCGTGACGATTCTTCCAGCTGTGAAACTATGGCACTTGCAGGAAGACCTCGCGGCTCTCTTCGTTTCTCGAGTTATGCGCACTGTCCGACTTGATGGCGGAGGGTGATGTTTTGTCGCTAAGACGGTCTGCTATTATCCGGCAAATAAGGGAGCCTGCTGTCCCGGAGCCATAGGGACTCACGCGGCCGCCATCGGAAGGGTGTAGCTGTGAGGCGAGGGTTTCGGTGACTGTTTGGACGATTCTCTTCCTGTCTCGGCCAATGAGAAAAGCTAGGCCAGCTTTTATGCCTTCCGTTCGTTCAGTGGTGTCCCTCATGATGAGAACAGGTTTGCCCAAGGATGGCCCTTCCTCCTGCACACCGCCTGAGTCCGTCAGTATGATCGCAGAACGGCTCATCAGCCAGACAAAGGCCGGGTAGGCGAGGGGCTCAATCAGGTGGATGTTCTTAACGCCGGTCAGCAGCCTGTTGACTGGGACGCGTATTTCAGAGTTTGGATGCACAGGATATACAAAATGGCAGTTCCGGTGTTGCTGGGCGAGATCAAGTATGGCGTGGCAGATCTCGCGAATCGGGTTGCCAAAACTTTCTCGCCGATGAGCAGTAACGAGTATGACGGTATTGTCACCGATTACAGGTTCCAGCTGCAGCTGGAGTGCTCGTACTTCTGGAAATCGATCCGTGTGAATTCGACTGATGATCCAGTCCAGAGCATCTATGACGGTGTTTCCAGTAACGTGGACTTGCGAGGCGTCTGCTCCTTCCCTCAGAAGATTGTCTCTGGATGATTTAGTGGGGGCGAAGTGAATGTCCGCCATTGTACTGACCAGGCGTCGATTCATCTCCTCAGGGTAAGGGAACCGTTTCTCACCACTTCGCAGACCGGCTTCAATGTGTCCAACGGGAACATTGGCGTAGAAGGCTGCCATCGCAGCAGCGAATGCTGTCGTGGTGTCGCCTTGCACAAGTAGCATGTCATAATGGTTTTGGCTCAGGATTGTACTCATACCTTGCAGGATTCGCGCCGTGAGGTCCGGGAGCAGTTGCTGTTGTCTCATAACGTTTAGGTCGAACCGAGGCATGATATCGAAGAGCTGGAGAGTCTGGTCCAGTAATTGTCGGTGTTGGGCTGTGGCACAGACGTCAACGCTGAACCCTTGCATCGACTCTAGCGCCAGTATTACTGGAGCCATCTTGATTGCTTCAGGACGAGTTCCTACTACTGCTGCTATTCTCTTGCTTGCCACAGTCACATCTGGCCTCGGGCTTCGTCCAATAACCTGCTCTATCTCCGCGGGGTCGCTTGCTGCGAGCATCCATTGTTATCGGCATCTGAAGGCGCTCGCTGAAAGATGCCGATGGAAGTGGAGTGGCTTCTGAAAGCCGCCGGTTATTCTGCTTACTGGTGGACCAGAAGACTCCGTATCATCCAACCACCTTGTCCTGGACGGGCGCTGGAATGGTAGCGGTGTTCAGAAGTGTCACTGCGTCTTAACGCCAGGATGCTTGCGGGATTGCAGGGGCAGCAGTGCTCGGCGTTTGACATCATGATACAATGGCCTATGTTGGCATCGCAGACAGAGATTGATTCTTGAGCCTCACTGCATATGGAAACGGGCTGACTATGCACAAAAGAAACAGAGCGTACTGCTTTGGTTTGGTCGTGGCTTTGTTTGTGGTTGCGCCCAACGCATACGGGCAGCGTGGTATGCCCGTTGCAACACGAGGCAGCTCGCAGTTGGGCGGGACGCTCCGGAGTGCGATCAACTATTCAGGAGGCATTTTTGCCGGACAATCTAGGTTGGCTCGGATGAGTTCTTCGGCGCAGGGCTTTGCTGCTTCATCGTCGAGCGCTGCCGCGGAGATCTATGGGGGGCGTCCCCGTTCTCCCAAAACGGTCTTTGCAGGAGGAACTAATTATCTTCGGCAGGCCGGCAAGTCTTCAATGATGGCGTACCTTGGCCGCACACAGGCAGGAGTATGGTTTTCGGCTCCGACATTCCAAGGATATCGCCAATGGCTGCCAGCTGACAAACCGACGTACGGAACGCCGCAAGCGGACCGTCTTGTCAGTCAAACAAATGAGCTCTCTCAACTGCAGAGCTACCATTATCGCGCCTTATTGCCCCGCGTCGGGACGTCGATTCGGGACTCGCTGACCCAGGAGTCATTACAAAACGCAATCGAGACTCCCGCCAACATCAGTGCATCGGACAGCGATATGCCGACGCATGCGCAGCGTCTGGCAGCAAGACTCGAGGCCAAAAGACTCGTTTACTTAGACAAAGCGTGGCGATTGCTTGGCGATGGCGAACTGCAAATGGCCAATGCGGCCTTCGGGAACGCTTCCCTGCTGAAACCGGATGACCTTGACACTTGCGTAGGTCAGCTTCTCAGCGTGGTCGCGGACAAACAGTTTGCTACCGCAAGAGTACTTCTTGGACGCTTGCACCGACTCCAGGAAGACATCTTTGTCTGCGACCGGTCACTTGACGACGTGTTCGGAGATGAGAAGAAGGCAGAGCAACTTCTTGCAACACTTGCTTTCAGGCCTCAGGATGAGGGTGTAACCGATGAGGCTATGGCTTTGCGAGCGTACATGCTGTGGCTTGACGGCCAGCATTTGGTGGCTCTGAGTCAAGCGGAGCAGTTACGGGACAGATTCAGGTCATCTACTTATGCGAACATGGCGCTTCAGATTGCTAAGCATGTAGATTCATCTTCGCCCTAAGGGCTTTCTTTGGAGGCTCGATTCCGGGATGGCACGCGGATTCACTAACCTCTGGCTTACCGTGGAGTTCAACGTTGGATGACCCACCGCAGAGTCGGTGGGTTGTGGCTTCTCAACCGGGTAGGAGAAAGCTATCATTGCTGTCTAAGCACTACCTTCTGATGTTCCGATAATGAGTTCTCGTGAGTCAATGCCAAAGGTAGAGAAGGAATCTGAATCACGCTCAATACTCTCATACCTGGCATCACGGTATCGTGATCCGATAGCGGTTGTTGCGCACGCCGTGCTCTTTGCTTTTAGCCTTTTGTCGGCCTTTGGGTTGGCCTACAACTTCCACCGCCTGAGCATTTGGTTTGTCCATTTCTACTTGCCGCTTTTGTGTCTGTTCTTACCTGTGAAGCTAGTTGTGTTTGCTCGGATGCGGCAGTTCCGCGGTTCGTGGCGCTACGTGGGTTTGCGCGATCTTCTGCTGATAGCTGCAGCGTCCCAGATAAGCTCTTTCGTGATTATTCTGCTTTATTTCCTCATAGAGAACCTTTCACGGAGCTATGTGGGGCGGGGCCCCTTCCTGTATGAGGGAACGACCTTTCCACAGGCTGTCTTCTTGATCGATTGGGCCGCTACCATTGGGCTAGTCTCCGCAGCTAGAGTGTCTGTGCGTTTTTACTACGAGTTCACTAGGGGGGGAGGGGCAGGCGTTGCTACTCGTATTCTCATAGTTGGCGCGAGCGATCATGGCGTCAACCTTCTGCGAGAGGTATTGCGATCGCCCAGCTTGGGTTACGAAGTGGTCGGCTTCATTGATGACAATGTTTCGACACTCAAACATCGCATCCACGACGTAGAAGTACTTGGCCGGACTCACCAAGTCCCAGAACTGTGTGAGAAGTACGAGGTCGAGGAGCTACTTATCGCCATGCCGGAGGCCAAGCCAAAGGAACTCCGGGCAGTTATTGATCTTTGTAAGGGCAATAGTCTGCGCTTTCGAACTGTTCCTCCTATGAGCGCTCTGATCGAGGGACGAGTGCACGTTAGCCAGTTGCGCCCGGTGGACATTGAGGACCTACTGGGACGTGAGCCGGTCACACTGGACACAGAGGCAATCGGGGCTGAATTGCATGGAAAGCGCATTGCTGTCACAGGCGCCGGTGGCAGCATCGGGTCTGAAATGTGCAGACAAATCGCTCGCTTTGCCCCTGAGTGCCTTCTGCTAATCGAACAAGCTGAGAACAATCTATTCGAAATCCATCGGGAACTGCTTCGCACTCACATAGGTCTCAACGTCATTCCCATAGTTGCGGACATCTGCGACCGCATGCGGATTCGTAAAGTGTTCGGACAACACAGCCCCAGCGTGGTGTTCCATGCGGCGGCACACAAACACGTCCCGATGATGGAATGCAATCCTGGCGAGGCTATCAAGAACAATGTTCTTGGCACCAGAACGGTAGCAACTGTGGCGGCTGAGGTTGGCGTGGAAAAAATGGTCATGATTTCCACAGACAAGGCTGTCAACCCTACAAGTGTAATGGGGTGCAGCAAACGCGTGGCAGAGCTTTTCGTTCAACAGTTCAATTCCCGAACGGATACTCAATACGTCACTGTCCGCTTCGGAAACGTGCTGGGTTCGAGCGGAAGCGTAATTCCGATTTTTCGCCAACAGATTGCCAATGGAGGGCCGGTTACCGTTACGCATCCGGACATGACCCGGTTTTTCATGACAATTCCAGAGGCATCTCAATTGGTTCTGCAGGCCGGGACTATGGGGCACGGAGGGGAGATCTACGTCCTCGATATGGGCGAGTCAGTGAAGATCGTCGATTTGGCTCACAATATGATTACTTTGAGTGGTTTGCGAGTCGGGGAGGACATAGACATTGTCTTCACAGGAACTCGTCCGGGAGAGAAACTGTTCGAGGAGTTGCTCATAGACGGTGAAAGCGTGAGTGCCACAAGTCACCCTAAGATCGGCATTTGGAAATCCCGGCCGGAGGATTGGGACGCTTTGATTCGACGAATCGATGAACTCATTTCAACGGCTGACGATGCGCTCCCAGATCAGGTCCGCAACATGCTCCAAGATACGGTGCCGGAGTACTGCCCCGCGGAGGGAGGAGTTGGCAAGGATGCCGAACAGGCCCAACCTGCAAAGCCCAGTGTTGCCTAAGGACCGTGTCGCGGAAACACCTGGATTAAACTCGTGCTCTCCATATTGAGCGTTCATAATCCTTTTTGTCACCGTGTTCTTGGCTGATTCGTATTGCCGAATCGTCATTGGCAGTTAGGAAAAGCACTGATCCATGCGTGGTGCTCAAGCGAGGTTTTCGCAAGCCGCCAGAGAGTACTATGGCCTAAGCGGCGCGAGAACCTGAGCTGTTCGCGCCGGAAGATAGATCTGGACGCTGCTTTCTCTGCCGTGACATTGTTCTTTCTGGTGAGGGTAGATCTGGTGCTCCGGCACTGACGAGAATCCCCCAAATAGCGATGTGTCAGTATTAAGTACTAGCTGATAGTCGAATACTTCAGGAGTACCGAGACGATAGCCCTCGTAAGACCGGTTGGGATGGAAGTTGAACGCAAACACCAGTGGGCCACGATGGCAGATGAGGACCTTCTGCTCTTCGTCGATATTGATTTCTCCTAATATAGGATCTTCCAATATCCGGTGCTCGATGTCCAGCTTCTGCATGGCTAGATCGAATGCGGCAAGATGCTTGTATCGCAGTAGCTCGTTGTCCACCAGCGACCATTGTCGGCGAGCGTGCTTGCAGGAAAAGCCATTGCCTTCCCTGGGAAAGTCAACCCATTCTGGATGGCCGAACTCGTTTCCGATGAAGTTCAGATATCCTTCCCCGCCTAGGGTAAACGTTATCAGGCGAATCATCTTGTGTAGGGCGATTCCGCGATCGATTATGGGATTGCGGCTCTCAAGATTCATGTGCCAGTACATGTCGGCATCCATTAGCCAAAACGCCAATGTCTTGTCGCCTACAAGTGCCTGGTCGTGACTCTCTGCATATGCAATGTGCTTTTCCCCATGTCGCCGGTTTGTTAATGTGCGGAACATCTCTCCCATGGACCAATCCTCGTCGCTACGCTCTTTGAGCAGCTTGATCCAGTAATCCGGGATACCCATCGCTAGCCTGTAATCAAACCCTAGGCCTCCCTCGCATACAGGGCGAGCCAAGCCTACCATGCCTGATACCTCTTCAGCTATCGTTATCGCTTTGGGATTCGTTTCCTTCACAACTTCGTTGGCCAATTGCACGTACACCAGAGCATCGTCATCGACGTCGTGATTCAAGTAGTCGTCATAGCATGTGAAGGCCTTGTTGCCGTGATGGTGGTACAGCATGCTGGTAACGCCGTCAAAACGATATCCATCGAAGCGATATTCATCCAACCAGAACCTAACGTTGCTCAGTAGAAAACGCTGTACTTCCCATTTGCCGTAGTCGAACAGTTTCGAATCCCAGTTCGGATGCTCTCCTCGACCGCCGGGATGAAAATACTGATTCGGTGTTCCGTCAAAGAGGTTCAGACCGTCGAAGAGGTTCTTAACTGAATGGCTGTGAATCAGGTCCAGCAAGACCAGTAGACCCATGCCGTGGGCGGTGTCGATCAAGCGCTTCAAATCGTGAGGGGTACCGAATCGCGATGATGCTGCGAAGAAATTGCTCACGTGGTAGCCAAACGAGCCGTAATACGGGTGCTCCTGGATGGCCATCAACTGAAGTGCGTTGTATCCACTGGCCGCAACGCGCGGCAATACGTTCTCTCGAAACTCATCATAAGTTCCTACTCGGGGCTCCTCCTGCGCCATCCCTACGTGTGCTTCATAGACCCGTAGGCCACTTGCGAGAGTTGGCGGCTCATTCTGCCAGGCAAAGGGAACCGGAGGATTCCAGTAGATTCCCGTGAAGTTGTGGGTCTCTTTGTCGTACTCCACCAGCTTGATGTAAGCCGGGATGCGGTCCATCGGCTCGATCTTGCTCAGCACATGCACCTTCACATGCGATCCATGAGTGAACGAGTTCGCGTACTCCGTATCCGGCAGGAAGATACTCCAGACTCCGAACTCGTCACGCTGCAAAAGATGTGCCCCGCGATCCCAATTGTTGAAACTACCTATTAGAGTGAGCTGCTCCGCTCCAGGCGCCCATTCCCGATACCAGACTCCCTTGACTCCTTCACGCTCGCCACGATTGAAGCCAAAGTATTCGTGTCCGCGACTCATCTTCGCAAGCGAGCCGGCGTGCTCTTCAATGTTCTTTCTAACGGCAACGTACTTTGAGTGGCGCCTGCGCAGCGCGTCAGAATATGGCTCCAGCCAAGGGTCGATATCCACCAGGCCGGTTCCATCGTTGCGTTTCGCCTTCGCATTGCTTGACACTGTATGCTGCCTCCCACTGGGTAGAGAATAAGCACGCTGAGGCCATGATACTAGACGCTCTTCTCGCACACAGCGAGCGCTAAATAGAGGCTAATCCTTCAACTACAGCAGACTTGGTGCTGAAGCAGGCTTTGTGCAAGTATTGCTTTTTGGAGCCCAACTCCCGTGGGCCCTCTATTGTTCGACGACACGCTTGCACGAATGACACTCCACAGGCTCATTGGGCGGAGTCAATCGTCAACGTGAAGCACTTGACGGGGGGTCAGGCCTCCTCAAGGTCATCCAGCCAGAACGCCTTATCATTCCGCCTGCAAACCATGAAACGCCCCTCATTCTGAGGATCTTTTGCTCGATGGTATTTTAGATATATGTGCTTATTGTCCACTGACACAATCTCTATTTTCCCTGTGGAATGGGACATGACGAGGCGAGCTCTTCTGGAGAGACCTGATCCCTTCGCCAATGCATCAGTGAACACCTGCCAACTTCTCACTATGGGCAGGCGGTACGGCTCGTTGCCGGCGGTCGGGCGACCTTGAAAGACGTAGTACTGTGGGCAGCCCGCGTATGACAGCCTCTTGAACAGGGTGGAAAGGACTACGGGGTCGTCGTTCACGCCCTTGATCAACGGGCACTGGTTCACGCACACGACACCGCTGCGAATAAAACAGTCCAGTCCCTGCAAGGCGGAGTCGGTCAACTCCCGTGGGTGGTCGAAATGAGCCATCAGGTGAATGCGTTTTCGAGGCAGGGAGTACATCCGGAAGGTGTCCTGCAGAATCGGGTCATCTAGTAAACGCCATGGATTGAACGCCGGCATCTTTGAACCGATGCGGATTATCTCTACATGTTGAATACCCCTAAGTGTGCGCAATAGGTCGGTCAGCTTGCGCGTACTCATCAACAAAGGATCTCCCCCCGTAAGAAGTACATTTGTGATATTGGGGTTGCTCGCGATATACTCGATTCCTTCTCCCAGGTCGCGACTGATCTCGGCATTGTCATGCATGAAGAGCCGCTTGCGGAAGCAGTATCGACAATACGCTCCGCAAACCTCATTGCATAGAAGGAGAACGGTGTGGCGATACTTATGTTGTACACCTTTGGCGATGGTTACTGATTCTTCGTCGCTGGCATCAAGTTTTCCCCAATCATTCAGTTCCTCTTCTCGCGGAATGATCAACTGCCTAATGGGGTCAGCCGGGTTACGCCAGTCTATCAGGCTAAGGTAGTAGTCGTTCACTCTGAAGGCGTATCTCTTGATTACGCTTTCCAGCTTGGCACGCTGATCCTCCGGGATCTGGGGGATCTTCTCCAAACTGCGTATATATCGCACCCGCTGGTTGGACCGAAGCCATGGAGCAGTGGTTGATGCAATAGTGTCGAACACGGGTGTCCTCCTCTCATAAGTAAGGCTCTGCAAGTAGTGTCAGGTGGCACAGACCGCTGTGGAAACCTAGCCGTCCAACGAAGTTTGACTCTGGTTACTCACTATTAATGATACTTCAACTGCGGCGATTTCGCAAAGAAGGGCCGGAAAGACGCTGCCTCACAGTCAGTTGCAGGAGACGTTTGGTGGAACTGTACGCTCTACCCTATCCATTTTGCCCTGATTGGCACTTGCGGGACGCAACTGCGAAAAGACAACGATTCGATACCGATGGCTGCGGTTTGAAAGCGCAACTAGTCGACGGCCATTAGCTTGATGGGCACTACAATCTGCCTGCCTTCGCGAGCTATAGTGACATCGACACTTTCTCCGACGTCGTACTCCTCCAACGCGTTCAACAAGGCATCACTTGTCGGAGTAGGGGTATCGCCAACTTTGACGATGACGTCTCCCAGGATAATTCTACCGTTTCTCGATTCGACCGTCGGGCGAAGATTGGCTAATTCCGCACCGCCGCCACTGGCAACGCTGATGATCAGTACTCCGTCCAAACCCAGACGCCGGCTGATGCCGTCGGATGCAATGTTGACACCAAGCCCTGGGCGGATAACTTTTCCGTGAGCGATCAATTGAGGAACAACTCGATTGACAATGTCCACAGGTACTGCAAAACCAATGCCCGCGCTTGAGCCACTTCTGCTGTAGATTGCTGTGTTCACACCGATCAGTCGACCGGCACTATCCAGTAGGGGGCCGCCGCTATTGCCCGGATTGATGGCCGCATCGGTCTGAATGACTCCGTGGATAGTCCGTCCCGTGACTGCCTCAATGCGACGATCAAGTGCACTCACGACGCCCGTTGTCAGCGTGAAATCCAATCCGTAGGGGTTACCAATGGCGAAAACCTTCTGGCCTACACGAAGGTCCGCGGAAGTTCCCACACTGATGGGCACTAGTGAGTCTTTTGGTGCGTCGATTCTGAGCACCACCAGGTCTTTGTCTGGCCAGCGACCCACTAGAGCCGCTTCATACACGCCGCCGTCCGGCAGCGTCACGTTGCATGCATCAGCTCCCTGGATGACGTGGAAGTTCGTGACCACGTGCCCCTGTTTGTCCCATACGAATCCTGACCCGGTTCCAGACTCAACCAGGGTATCGTCGTAGTGAAAAAACGACCGGCGCGTCCGTCTTACTACGAGAGGGCTGATATACGCAACCGACTGCGAGCATTTCTCGAACAAAGCAATCGTTGACTTCTCGTCTTCCGCCAAGTCGCCTCGTGGTGTGACTGTCTGCGGGGAAGCTGTCACCTGCGTTCCGGAGAGTGCACGATCTCCAAAACGCAGCACCGCCGCAAGGAGCACGCTGCAACTGATAAGGAGGAGAACGAGTGGCATTCCGTTACGGCTACGGCTGTTTGGAAGCTGAGGCTCATCTGGGTTGTTATTCATAAGGGGGGTCGCAGCGCGTTACAGTGTGATCCGGAATGGCCGTCCCAAATGACTGGCCCTAGCAACCTCAAGATTCTCCCCATCCTGCTTTGGTCGTCAAGCCGTGAATCCCCTGCGAACCGGGACAGCCTAAGCACCTACCTACTCCTGCGAACAAACTGAATCTGGTGATGAGTTGTTCCTCGATCGCACATCTCTTTGTGCGTGAGGGCGACAAGTCACTTGCGTTGGCGTTGCGCCTCCAGAAATGGGCAAAACTGATACACTTCCTACTACGCCCGGCGGGATTCGAACCCACGACCCCCGGTTTAGGAAACCGGTGCTCTATCCGACTGAGCTACGGGCGCCTGCAAACTCTTACTTTTACTCTTACTTTTACTTGCTGATTATGGTAACATCTGCGCGCGGTTTATGTTACCGCGGAGGTGGCCGATGGCAAGACCGAAAGAGTACGTGCGTGTCCGTATTGTAGCTGGCGAGGCTCAACGAGTTGAGACCAAGCGGGGCGGAACAGAGATAGAGGGACTGCATTTCCACAAGGGCGCTCGGACCTACTACACCTACCGTGACGGGAAAATCGAATACCTTGGGCGTGACCTGCAGGATGCTTTAATCAAGGTGGGAGCAGCCGAGCAACGTGTCGACGCTGAGACTGTGGAAGCAGCTGTGCAGGCTATGCCGCAGGCCGTGCGGCAGCAGCTGTCGCGTGTGCTGGACTCGCGGGCTATCGTTGATGCACTGGGGCCGGATGTCGAGCAGGCCCTGGACGCTTTGTACCGGAAGAAGTTTGGTTTGCCGGCAAGAGAAGAGGAGCAGAAGTCACGAGCGAAACGGAGGGGCACGCGACGACTGGCGCACGTACGTGACGAATATGAGCGGCTGAAGACAGCACGGAGCGGGACCAAGACAGATCATCTGCGAGAAGTGCTCAACGATTTTGACCGCTTCGTCAATCTCGCGAAAAACCCGCATATAGAGGAGCTGACCTACAATCACTTTCGACTGTGGCGCGAGTGGGTGACATCCGAATCCAAGACACGAAAGTCAAACAAGTGGGCCAATGATAAGCACGCCCACGTGCGTGCGGTCTTTCGTTATACGAAGCGACATACGATGGATTGGCCATGGCCGGCTGAGACGCTGGAGTGGGCGTCAGCCTTCGATAGGCTAGCGTACGCGCCGGAGGTGAAGAACACTCAACCCATGCCAGTTGAAGTGTTCACGGCTTTGCTGGCGAACGTCGAGGCGTGGATCGCGATTGACATTGTCGGTATGCCGGTACAGACACCGAGTGAGAGAAGTTGCTTGGCTCGAAAGGTGCGGAAGAGAAGAGCTGGTTATCAGTTGCGCGTCTGTCTGTTGCTGGGGCTCAATGCGGGATTCGACCCCGTTGATTTCACTCGGTTGCGATTGGAGCACCTGGTGTTGGATGGAGAACTGCCCTACGTTGCGCTGCCACGGCATAAAGTGGCTGGCCGTGTTGGGGGTGCCGTCAAGCGGTTCTGTCCCCTGTTGCCGTCGACGGTAGCAGCAATTCAGGATTGGCTTGCCGTGGAGAAGGCCGGTGACGGTCGACTGTTACGATCAGGCCACGGCAACGAATTCAATACCAAGTCTTTGGCATCCGGAATGCGGCAATTACGGGAGGAGATTGGCAAGAACGTCGATGGATGGAGCTTCAAGCACTTGCGAAATGTGGGGCCGACACTGGGGCGGGATGCTGGAATATCGCGAGAGCTGCGCGATGCTTTCCTGGGACATAAGACTGGCGAGGTTCTGGAGCACTACACTGCGCCACTGCACGCGCGGCAGATGGTGGACTTGGTCAACTTGGTAGGCAAGGTGTACTTGGGAGAGACTGTTGGCGTTTACTGAAAGAGAGAGCGAATTTTCTCTTGCACGACTGTGAGCACGTTCTTGGGTACGGTGCCGAGTTGTCGTACTACCACTTTTGAGCTGATAGTCATGAGCTTCGTCCATTTGACGGTTGAGCTTCGGCGAAGCTCGGTCTGCGGAAAATAGGATTCGGTTTCGCTGATCGGCGACCACCTTCGTTTTCAGGCCATGATCGTAAGCCGCGATAAACGGCTTTGGTTAGGTCTGCTCCAGAGAGGTTTGGTCCGTTGGGTTTCGCTGTGCCGAGCCCTGTGTGGTGGAACTCTAGAATCCGGCGCTCCTCGCGGTGTTTGTTCCACTCTATTACGCCTTCTGCGCCTCTTCGCAGTAGAGCCACTGCCTCCTCTTGCGCCATGTCCCTATCTGTCATTTTGGTGTCCTTGGCTGTCGGCCAGCAAGCGGGAAGCGAGTGCCGAGGCGGCGTTGTTATGACAGCACTCTGGCATCAACAAGATACAGAGCGAGCCGCCCCGGCAACTACATGGTAGCCAGTCAGCCTACGCTGGGAAAGTACTTATCCGCGCACCACAGCAGCGAGCTGTACAGCCAGTTTAGCGGAGCAAAGCTGGTTGAGGCTCACTCCCTCTGCCTTGGCTTCGGCCAGCAGAGCAGCGTGAATACTGCGTGGTAGCCGAATGCTGAGGGCACCGTTTGCCTTGGCAGTTAAGTCAGCTATGCTTTCGGGATCGCCCAAGTCATCACGAGCTTTACCCATACACTAGCTAAGTGCGGCGAAAACAGCCACTTATGGCAATACTGTTTTCTGGCTCTTGCGACCTCAGGAGCTAGGGGGCGAGCCGGCAGGAGCTGAAAACGGAGGGGCGGGCAGATTGACAGGGGCGAGTCGAACAAACGAACGATGCTCATCGCCAGAGTCGCGGTGGCATGCGGCACAGCGCACGCGGTTGCAGGTCAGATTGTAGTCTAATTGGGATTCCCCGCATACCGGACACGGAAGAGGTAGGCGGCGCGGGTTGAGGCACTGAGTGTGCGTAGCTTGAGCTGCGGCGTCGACCATCTGGCGATAGAGGTCAGGCTCATCGTCTGCTTTGTGCTGATCGAGATACCGGCATACCGCCGAAAGCAGAAGGGGGGCTGCCGCCATCAGTCTGGCGTTAATGCCAAATCGCGCCATGGACGAAGCGTCCACCGCATACGGAACAGACGCTACAGTCTCGCCGTCAGCGTCGACTATGGAACGACCCTCAGTGTGCCACGGCAGAGAGGTGGTTGGGAAAACATCTAGCAGGTGCATCACGATCCTCCATGATCCTTGTCAATACTTCGTCGATCTCTGTGGCCGACAGTGCACGTACATATGCGGAATTGGGGAGTTGCCCAAGTAGGCAATGCAGCTGCTCGATAAAAGCGCGAGTGGCGTCATTTGTAAGGCGTTGGCCGTCGCGCACGACGTAGGCCGGTTTGTGGCCAGAGGCGTAGGCGGGAGTGATCACACTAATGTTATAGCGTGCACAAAACGCACAGAGCAGCGCCTGAAAGTTGGTGACGATGGCGGTGGTAGACATCAGGTCTCCACCGTACCAAAAGGGGTGCTCAGCTAAGGGATACACCACTTGAGTTGCCACCACAAACTCCGTCAAGAGACAGTCGATTTATCCGATTATGCGTGCCGCGCGAGCGGCTCAGCACTATAATGCTGCACGCAATGCCGATTATCTCGGTACGTTGCGGTCCCCTGTGACCGCAGCTAGCCCCCGGCCGGCCAGCATGCCGCGCCGGGGGTGCTTGCGTTTCCGCCGTCAATCTCGCCCTCATTTACTAGCCCACGAGCGACAGCGGTCCTCCATCCGACATCTCTGTCGGGTTTGGCAATTTGCTCAATGAGCAATTGGTTACGCGTGATCTGCAGCTGTGCCTTGCGTGGCAGATGTGCGTGCACTCGCAGTGTCTCTGCGATTAGACGAAAAGCTACACAGTCCTCCTCGTCTGCGCTCATGCACATGTATATCGCTCCCTGCAGCAGCCGAATCCGATCGCAGCATCGATCACTCAGGAGTCAGCCTAAACTATGATAGCAAACTCCTCTGAGTTGGGGCGTCCCTTCCAGATGTTTTTTTGGGGTAAACCGCTTAGTTATTCTGTCGATATTCCCCAGCTTAACGTAGCGGGGTAGCGGCCGCGGTGAAGATGGCTAGGAGCTGGCGGGCATGCTCGCGCGACGGGAGACAGTCACCGCGCAGCCAGTACGTCATCTGGGCGGTTGCGAAACCATGTAGCGTGCCGAATTGGTTAGGAGTGAGACCGAGTGCTTTAATGTTTTTCACAATCTCTGCCGGTAGCGTTTCTGGGCTGGCGAGATAGTTTTCCAGGTGGCCGGATCTACGCCGGTGGTTGGCGTGCAGATACTCGGCAATAGTTGCGGCTGTAGCCAATGATGGAAAACGCTTGCCGCGTTCGATCTCGCGATATTGTCCGGCGTTGATTCCCGCGCGGCGGGCAAAATCGGCCTTTGTGCGGTGGATGCTGCGACGTCGCTCTCGCAATTCCGCGGGGAGCTGAGCGAGCGCATGAACGTATGCTTGGAGGTGGCGGACGGAGAGCTTAGGCATGTATCACCGTGGGCAATGGGGCGCCGGGGCGGCTAGTAATGATGACCCTCTTGCTCTTACAAGGGAGACATGCCCGCCCCGGCACCTGTAGTGTATTAGATTCGGGTGCGACTGTAAATCACTGCCGTACTAGGGCCGCTAGCTGCACGGCCAGCTTGCTCACACAGAGCTGGTTGAGGCTCACGCCCTCCAGTTTCGATTCGGCCAGCAGGGCAGCGTGTAGGCTGCGCGGCAGCCGAATACTAAGGGCACCGTTCGCTTTTGTAGATAGTTCGGCGATCCCCTCAGGGTCGCCGAGATCGTCCCGCGCTTCGTCCAACATTTCGTTGACGCGCTCTCCCTCAGGGGACGCCAAGAACTTGCGGCGATCGCTCTCGGTGGCAAACAGCCGTGTGGCAAAACCACCAATCCCGAAAACTGCATTGTGCATTTGTAGCCAGCCAGCGCCTTCCTTGAGGAGCTTCTCCACTTGATCCTCCACGTATCGTACCCGAGCCTTGAACGTTTGCTTTGCAGTCATTTTCTTCATCGTCTCAACTCCGTAATCGGTCTCGTGTAAAGGTTATTCTGTCTTGGGGGGGCCGAAGCCCCCCCGTCCAGGATTAAGGTTCAAGGAATTCTGCCTCATGGGGCAGGACTTCCAGGTACATGCACTCCTGATTAAGGCGTGCGCCCAAGTCCTTGAGAAGCGCTTTGTATTCTTCGAGGCGGCTCTCGGGGACTGCGACTCGCACCTTGAGGCAGGTATCCTCAAAGTGCTTGCCCGCGTCGTTGACCCAATGGCCACGGCAGTAGCCTTCGACGGACAGGCCACCAAAAGCAGCCCAGATGGGGCGAAGCATCTGCTTGCGCTCCTCGCGGCTCAGGCGGGTTCCGTCATTCAGGGTTACGGGCAACATTGCGACGGTTACTGGCATGTGTTTTTCCTTTCTTGTAAGAGCCAGTGTCATCATTACTGTGTATAATATAGTGCATATGCTAGCATCAGTCAATAGTAAATATGATATTTTCGCAGATTTTTCGTAAAAAAAGATGGCGTTTTTGATAGCGCCAGGGCCGATTATCCTACAGCGTAGGATCTACCCCCTTTAATAGTTATTATTTTGGCGCACTACTGGAGCTGTCGAGCAACCGGCGCGGTGCTCGTTGGTGATGATCAGTATCTGGTAGGGCGATATGGCCATCTCAGTCGAACAATTTCACCTGCAGCTGGAGGCAGTCCGCACGGCGCTAGCCGGTGGCGACTACGCCGGAGCGCGAGCGGCGCTTCTGCAGGCGCAGACGGTGCTCGCCGGCCTGCCCGACGGTGAGCTGGCCGGTGGTCAAGCGGTCACCTTTGACCGACGACTGCAGGAGCTGGACTCACAGATTGCCCGAGCTGAGACACGCGCAGCTCAACGAACCGGCGGACGAATATCTCAACTTGTTCGGGAGTTCCCAAGATGAAGAGTCCGCGGAACCGGCGAACGATAGATGAGTGGATCCGGGGCGTTGTCTCCCGGTGGGTATCACCGAAATCCGCCAAGTCTAACGAGGACAACCCGGTGCAGTTGCGACGGTGGGACGCTCTGAGCGATGATCACACTAACCGCGAGCACTGGCGACCGGTAACCGGTGCCTCTCTCAATGAGGATCTCACTCACTACCTGGACGATCTTCGCACACGCTGCAACCACGAATGGTCAAACAATCCCGACCTTGAAGGCATTGTGGAAACTCATGCCACCGACGTGATCGGCGAGGAAGGGCCTACGCTGCAGGTTACTAGCAGCAACTCAGAGTACAACAAGCAACTGGAGGAGACCTGGCGGCAGTGGTGGAACTGCCCCGATGTCAATGCAGACAAGTCCGGCGTGGACTTAATGGGACAATGGTGGAATCACCTATGGCTCGATGGTGAGTTCCTCGTGCAGAAAACCAAGGGGGAATGCAACCCTAAGAAGCAGGGGAAGCTGGGCAGCAAGATTGCCACACGCTTACACTCACTTGACCCGCGTCAGTTGGCCAGCCCCATGGGGCAGGTGGGCAACTCCAACGTGATGATGGGCATAAAGCTGTCCGACACCAACAAGCCACTGGAATACTACGTCTATCCAGCGGATCAAGGTGCATTTGGCAACTACAAGACTGAGCCGGAAACACTGACGCCCGATGATGTTATCCACCTATTCCGTGTGCGCAAGTGCGGGCAGGTGCGAGGTATTCCCTGGCTGGCAAGCGCTCTGCCAATAGCCGCGCAACTGAGAGCCTATGACGAAGATGTTATGGCGGCGGCGAGAGCGGCAGCGCTTTACGGGCTGGCGATTACTTGCGAGGACAGTAGTACCGGCGAAAGTTTTGACGCCGAGGGCGGCGAAAGCATCACCATAAAACGGGGAGCGGCTACGTTCTTTCCCCCAGGCTGGAAAGCAACAGCATTGCAACCAGGTCAACCGGCAGCCAACTATCTTGATTTCCGCCACGAGAAGCTGCGCCAGTGCGGCCGTCCGGTCGGCATGCCCGGTATGATGGTGCTCCTCGATTCGCAAAAACACAACTACTCTTCTGCTCGATTCGACGGTCAACTCTATCTGCGAATAATCAAGAAGTTGCGGAGGTGGGTGGAGCGGGAAGTGCTCTTGCCGTTGGTGGCTGTCGTCGAGCAAGAGGCGCGGGCCGCGGGCATACTGCAAGGGAAACCAGACGATAGTCGATTCCGATTCGTGTGGCCGGCGCTACCTCATGTAGATCCTGTCAAAGAAGCGACGGCGGCAGGCATACGAATCAAGAACCGCATATCAACGCTGCGCGATGAATGTGCAGCAGAAAACCGGGACTGGGAAGAGCAGATGGAGCAGTCCGCAAAGGAGCAGGAGAAGGCTGAGGAACTGGGTTTGCTCAACAGCACGGAGGCCAAAGGCAATGATCAACGCAAGCAATCGCAACCTGTACGGCAAGCGTGAGACGGCACAGCGGGACATATCCTGCCGGTCTCTGTCTCTGCGATCAGATGGAGTCGACGCAGAGCAGCGTAGTTTTGCACTTGTACTGGCCACTGAGCAGACAGCGGAGGTGTGGGACTGGAATCGCTACGCGATCATCGACGAAACGCTACTGATGCGCGGAGTCGAGCTGCCAGAGACGGCACAAGTTCCCCTATTGGAAAACCACTACCGCTATGCTCTGTCCGATCAGCTTGGCTCTGTGCGTGAGCTGCGTGTGGATAACGAACAACTACTCGGCCGTGGTTACCTGACGGATGGGGATGATGCTGCGGAGAGTGCCTGGCGGAAGATCTCGCAAGGGCATCTGACAGATGTTTCCGTCGGCTATCGCGTGCTCGAATACGTGGATCTGCAACCGGGTGAGTCGCGAGTCATTGAGGGCCGGCAGTTCAAAGCGCGCAAAGACAGAGCCTTGCGCGTGACTACCCGGTGGCGAGTGCAAGAGGGGTCACTTGTTCCCATAGGGGCGGATGAAGCGGCAAAGATCAAACGTGAATTGGCGAAAGCCAATGGCAATAGCGAAACGTCGGCCCGAGACGGGGGTTTCAAATCGGGCGGCACCGAGGAGAACCCCCGTCAAACCTTTTTGGAGAATCGAGACATGAACAAGGCATTGCGGGCATACCTGCTCCAGTTGGGTATGCGAGCGGAGGCAACCGAGACGGAGGCTTGGCAGTACATGCAGGCCTTGGTCGGCGACCAGCGCGCCGAAGCGGAGCGGTTGAAGACTGCTGGTGAGGGGAGCAATCCCGCGAACACGGATCCACAAAGTCAGCGAGGGTCGACTGGCAGCGGGACTCCGAACAGTGATCCGCCGGCGGCGGGTAACAATAACACCGAGGCAGTGCGTGCCGCAGCAATTGCCGAGGAGCGCCAGCGCGTGACGCAGTTGCGCGAAATGGCCGGGGAGTGTGTGGCTCCAGAAGTATTGCAGCGAGCCATTGACGATGGCTGGTCGACGGAGCGGGCTGGTCGAGAGTTCTTGACCAACGTGCGCGAGCAGCGTAGCGAGCCCGTGAGTACGCCGGCGATCATGAGCCACAGTCATGATCAGTTGGCCACCGAGCGGGCGATTGCTGCAGGTTTCGTGCAGCGAGCTGGGCTATCCCTGGTTGATCCCCGCGCCAGCGAGAGTGAGCAGCAGGAGCAGGCGCGGCAGATGGAGCAGGGGCATCGCTTCCGCAACATGAGCCTGCTGGATGCCTGTCGCGAGGCTTGCCGTATCTCCGGCGTGCGGGTCAACCAGTATGACCGCACGGAAGTGATTCGCGGTGCCGTGAGTACGGCCACGTTGACCCATATCTTCACGTCCACGGTCGGAGCACGACTGCTAACCAGCTTCCGTGAGACGCCCGATACCACCGAAGGCTTGGTTCGGGTTACGACTCTCAACGACTTCAAGACCAATGAGCGGAAGCTCTTGGGCAAAACCGGTAACCTGACGCGGCATGAGCGCGGTGGCGAAGCGGAGCACGCAACCTTCGGTGACAGCGGAGAAGAGTACAAGGCCTATCGCTACTCGAAGCAGTTCTCCCTCGACGAGCAGGACATCATTGATGACAGCTTCGACGCGTTGCTGACCTTGCCGGCGGAGATGGGAGCGGCGGCGCGACGGCTGCGCCCCGATCTTGTGTACTCAATCCTCCTGGCCAATGCAAACATGGCCGACGGAGTAGCCCTGTTCCACGCCACACGCAACAACCTGGCTACCGGCTCCGGCTCGGCGCTGGAAGTGGCTGGTCTGGAGGCCGCACTCATTGCCATGAGCCAGCAGACTCATGATGGCCAAGCTATCGACGTGATACCGCGATTCTTGGTCATTCCCCCAACGCTGCAGTTCAAGGCCAAGGTGTTGCTCAAGAGTCAAGAACGGGTGATCGCAGCCGATTCCGGTGGCACTTACAACCCGTTCACCGAAGAGACATTGCGCGTCGTAGCTGAAAGGCGATTGAGCGCGTCCGGTGCCACGGATCCGGTTACCGGAACGCGATACTCCGGGAGCAACACCAATTGGTGGCTCTTGGGTGATCCCAACAGCGCTCACACTATCGAGGTGGGTTACGTCACCGGCAGTGCGAATGGTCCGCAGCTGCGATCCTTCGTCCACACTGAGGGTAAGTGGGGTATTGGCTGGGACATCAAGCTCGACATCGGAGCCAAGGCGCTGGCGCCACAAGGCATGTTCAAGGCTGTGGGAGGTTAACCCGGCGAGGGTATGAGCCTAGCGGCTTGAATCACTGAGGGATAATCGGCCGGCCCCTCCAGCGGGGCCCGGCAGTTAGAGCAAGCAAAAGTTGGAGAAAACCAAATGCATGCACAATTCGTGAAAAACTCTCAGGTCATCGGGTTTCAGGCGCCCGTGGCCATGAGTGTAGGGCAGATGCTCTTGTTGCCTGACAACCGGGTAGGCGTGGTCACCGGGACCAAGGCGCCGGAGGCTGGCGACTTGGCCAGTGCGGCAGTGGCCGGCCTGTTCGACGTAGACAAGGCCAGCGGCATCTGCCTGTTGGCTGGCCAGACGGTGTACTGGAACACGTCCGCGAGTGCGGCGAGTTATGCCGGTAATTTCCCGATCGGCACGGCTACGGCCGATGCTGCTGCGAGCGCTACCAAGGTGCGCGTTGATCTTAACATGCACGTGGTGACGCTGCCTGGAGATGATGCACCTGCTGCGGCCAGCACTCTCGGCTTGGGTGTGGCTGTTGGACTCGACGGCGGTCACGTCATGGAGTTCGACGCAGTTGCGGAAGCAGCCATGGCTGCTGTGTACTCCTCCGCGGGGCTGGACATCGACGCCGGTCCTATCATGGAGGCACTGGTCAAGGTGCAGGACAACGGCGACGACGCGGCCCTTGACGTCAATGTCGGTATTGCCAGTGGTACACACGCCACTGACTTCGACAGTGTTAGCGGGCAGGTTGCCGTGCACATTGACGGCAATTCGCTGAATCTCAACGCTCAGTCCAATGACGGCACCCACTCTGTCGTGGCCACTGATACCACGGTGGACTACGCCGAGGGCACGGAGTTCCTAGTGCAGATCGACTGTCGCGACAAGAGCGACTGCAAGATCTACATCAACGGGGTGCGTGTGCTGAGCGGCACCACCTTCGACATCAGTGCCTATACCGGCGATCTACTGGCTATCGCCCACATGGAGAAAACCAGTAACGACACTACTGGCAAGGTAAGCGTTCGCGGGCTCCGGTTGCGCGGGGGTACGCTGGCGGCATAGCATTCATTGTTCTGTTGACCTGATTGGGGTGGGGGCAGCAAGGATGCTCCCCTCACCCCTGCGACAGGTCGCCATGAAAAGCAATGGGGAACCACACATGAGCAGAAAAAGCAAACGCAACGGCTCAAGCAAAACGGTAACGGTGCCAGCAGACGCTAGCCCTGAGCCTGACAACGATCTTGAGCGGGATATGGCAGAAGAGGCTCCTACAGAGGACATCCCTGCAGAGACGGAGCAGGCGGCAGATGCACCGCCAACAGAGCCTGCAATTGAGGAGCAGGAGCCAGACCGGACTGAGGAGCTAGTAGCTCGCATAGTGGAGCTGGAGCACGAGCTAGGCGAGGCCAAGGCAGTGGAGAACCGGCTCAGGCAGGAGCTGTCCAACGCTGAGGCCAACTTCGACCCCGAGGCCTGCGTGTCGGCTACCGTCGTGCTCAAGCACGAGATTACGCTGGGCGCTGGGGAGCGGCAGCCCAACACAGTGCTCGGCACGATGCAGTGTGCGCCGGAGATCGAACTCCACGAGCTGATTAACGGTATTCGAAATCCCCAGCACGTCGAGATCAAAGGGGCTTAGCGCTCATGACTCTGCTCGGTGATGGTTTCGATTGCTTGGCACAGGTCCACCAAGAGGTGGCGGGAGTGGCCGTTGTGCTGCACTCTGCATCCGGCGGTGCTGACCTGGCCGTCACTGCTGCAGCAGTCGAACCAATCACCGGCAACGACCTTGAGGGTGAGTTAGGCGATGAGACGCAGACCACGGCAAGAGTAAGCTTCAGGCGAGCAGACCTAGCCAACGAAAGCGACTACGAGTCCATGACTATGGACGACAAGATGTGGCATTTGCAGTATCCGGCAGCGGCGATCAGTGAAACGCTAATTACCTTCGTGGCTTCGCGCAAGACGAGTGTGCGGCGTACTCGCCAAAGATACCACCTTGGAGGTCGGTAGTATGACAACGCGAAACAACAAGAACATGAGTCTCCCTATCTTGTTCGGCCTTGTCTCTGCGCTATCTGTAGCGACGTCCGCACTATGCAGTCTTGGCGGTGACCGGCTCGCAGTCGAGAAGGAAGTCACCGTGGCTATGGCGGAGGCGCGAGCGGCCAAGGAACTGGCAACGCGGAACCGAGATGAGTTTCGCCAAGACATGGCGGTGCTGCGGCGTGACATAGCGGCTATCAAAGAGGGGCAGGCGGCAATGGGCGGTGACATCAAAGCCATACTAAGCCACATGCGGCTTGAGGAGAGTCATGGCAGCGACCGGTGACATATCTCTGGCTCAGGATCGGGTTGCGCAAATGCTCGCCGACAGCGCTGCGTTTCGCACATTTGCAGGCGTGGCGACAGCGGAGGTGGCACGCAGTGATGCCATCTACTGTGATGGCTTGCCTAAGCCGTCCGGTCGAGAGTACACGCCTGCCGAGCTGGAGGCGCTGAGACCCTTCGCATTGGTGTTTACCGAAACGGATGACGGCTTTCGCCTCAACTGTTTAGCGCAAGGAGTGTTTCAGCCAAGTGGACGAATCATTGTCCTGTTGGAGCGAGGTGTGCCGGCCGAGGACGAAGACGATGTGGCAAAGCTCGATGAGTACATGCGCAATAGTGCGGGCGCTATCCTTGACGACTTGACACAGATGAGCGGCCAAGAGGGCTACGTCGACATCAGTGAAATAGTGTTCAGTGGACCGGGGCGTGTCGAAACAAAAGACGTGCAGGATATGGGTGATTTCCAGCAGATGTTTTTGCAGATTGACTGGCATAACTAATCAGGAGCGGTATCCATGCTAACGGTTACCAAGCAGACTCAAGTGAATATCGGTGGGCTGTCGTTCTCAGGGCAGATGACACGTCAAGCGGAAGGCGTTGTGGCTGAAAGTGTGGCGCTGGACGCAGCAGTCGCGGGCTCATTGACCACACGTTCGGACGATGACTCCGGCACAGTAACGACTCCAGTCGAGCATGGCCTGAATTCCGCAGACACCGTAAACGTCTTCTGGGAGGGTGGTTGTCGCTATGGCATGGACATCAACTCCATCGGTGTCGGAGGGGATACCGTGACACTCGAAGGTGGTGCCGGTGATGTTTTGCCAGCACAGGACACGAGTGTTTTTATCGCCAAGCAGGTTAGCGTTGCAGTCTCGGTCGATGGCGATCTGGCGGTCTACATGGTGGCGCTGGCTAGCACTCGTGGCCATATCGCGTTTCACACGGCGTCGGCCTGTCTGCATGCTGTGTCTCTGCCGGCAAGTGAGGCTTGGGAATGGGCGAGTGAACATGGTATTGCCAATCCGTTGACTGGCGATCCTATTGTGGAGATTCTGGCTTCTGCGGGGAGTGGCTCTGCCGCATCACTGCAACTGGGCATACTCTACGATTCGGTTACGTAAACAATGATTGGTGGAATCGCGATCAAATACCGGGGGCCGGAACCGACAACGGTCAAGCGCAAGCTGAATCCCGCCAAGCGCAAAGCGTTTGGCGAGATCGGCCGCATCTGGCACCGAAGCATGCGGCCCCAGCACTTCACGCGCGAAGGTGCCCGAAAATACGGCTATCTACCACGGGCAGGGGAGCAAGCCGTCAAGGGCTCGAAGCGGTGGAAGCGATCGTATACGGGGAGGAAAGAGAGGAAGTACGGTCACAGAGATCCTCTGGTTTACACGGGGTATTCGCGGATGTTGACTCGGCTGCAGGACGTGCGAGCGAGCAGCACACGAGCACGAGTGGTGATGCGAGCGCCAGCGCTCAATCTGCAGAACCCACACAGCAAGATACGCATGCGCGAGGAGCTGACCACGATTACCGATGCCGAGGCCAATACCCTGGTGACTTGGTACGGTCGACATCTTGACAAGGAACTAAGCAGGCGCTGTGGCTCACGAACCAAGCGTGTGTAGTTAGGAGCAAAGACGATGGCTAGCGGAAACACCTTCAGAGGCTATGGCGTACAGATTGGTGATACCATGATCGGCGGCATTTCGTCATGGGAGGTACGCAACGAAACCGAAGTTCGCGGTGAGACTCCCAGCGGCGAGGTGTACGTGCGCCATCAAAGCGTCACGAGTCAGAAGCATGGTTTCAGCTTCACGACCACGGACGTTTCACGAGCACTGTTGGCCATGGGTACGATGTGGAAGGCTGTGGAGGATTTCGCGTTCGGTGCGCGTATGTACGGTCGCAAACAGTTGAACGGTGGCAGTTTCGCTACGGGGGCAGTGCATCGTAAGTGGGCAATCCGCAAGGGAATGATTATCCCCCGATCGCTAAGTGTAAACCACCAAGGTGATGTGACACTAAGCATTGATGTGATTGCTACGCATGACGGCACGTCGAATCCGCCCCTGATTGTGACTGACAACGTGGCGTTGCCGTCGGGGCTTGATGACTTCGCACGTTATAGCATGAGTGACCGCACGTTCATCGGCGGCTACATGATCACTGGCAAGCAAAGCCTGAGTATCGATTTCGGAATCAACGTGGTAGCTGAGGGAGCGGACTCCAATATCTACGATGACCGCGTGAGTGTTCGAACCTTCAAGCCGGCAGTTACCATCCAGGGCACGAATCTGGAATGGTCGGATGAGACCTACTGCATCCCTCTGCTTGGAGTGCCGTGCAACCACGCAAACACGAAAATCTATCTCCGCCGGCGAGCGAAGGGGGCCACCTTCGTTGGAAACGAAACGCCACAGCATATGTGCTTCTCTGGCAAAGGGCTGGCGGTAATCCCACAACTGGCTGAAGGATCAGGAGAGGACCTGGCCACTTGCTCCATCAATCTGACGTTTGACTACGATGGCACCAACGAGCCGTTGGTGATTACCCATAACACAACTATCACCTAAAGGTGTGCGATGACCGATCGGAAACATTCAGAAATCGTCGACGGAGTAAACGCTCCTGCTCATAGTGCAGTGGCTGTTGTGCCTAGCGACTCCTCTGACTTGGCGTTTCTCACGCGTGCTGTCTATGTGGGCTCGGGCGGAGATCTGCAGGTGACTATGGCCGACGGTGCGGTGGCACTCTTCAAGAGTGTGTCGGCCGGAGTGTTGCCGATTCGATGTTCCCGCGTTCACGCGACGAACACCACTGCTGGAGACTTGCTCGCTCTGTGTTAATCGAGGTGCCCCATGGCGTTTGCAGACAAGCCGCATCATGGCGATTGTGTGATTAACACACATACTCCACTTGGCTCGGATCCAGAACGAGTGTGGTCACTTGCCGAGAGCAGCGAAAACGGCAGCGGGGAGCTGGTCAATCTTGGCAGCGCCACGCGAACCGACCCTGCAAGTGATACTTACAGTCTGAGTTACTGGAAATGGGTTAACGACGGCTACTACAAGCAGACGGCAATCGACGTGTGGGATAGCGCCGAAGGCGGTGGAATAAACCTATCTCACTACGATCGCTATCTCAATATTGCGCCACCGTCTGCGGCATTGGAAACGTACACGACCGGTCATATTCGCTTGCGCGTCTCTTTTGCGGCGATGCCGACAGGTGCAACCTACACGCCGATCCTGTACAGTGGCAAAGGGTCACCAACGAACGCTCAGTTCAACCAAGGTTTCTTGATTGGGGTAAACGCGACACACGTCAACCTCGTGCGTAGAAACAGTTCAGGCACTACCACCAACTACAGCGTGGCGCACGCTACGTCTGGAGTTGTGGCCGGCACAGCGTTTGATATTGACTTTTCGTGGGGCAGTGGGGGAGTAAAGCTATTCGTTAACGGTGTCGGTGCGTCAAACAACGGAGCGGATACCGAGGCTACCGTTATCCGGCCCGGAAGTCCCGGCACTGACGGCGTGATGATTTCCACACGTTACAGCGCTGTTGCCGGCTACACGAATGATACTGCGTTTACGCTCTTGGCTGCTTCGTGGACAGACGCACAACTATCAGACGCAGACATCACGAGTATTCGGGAGGATCCGCACTGGCCGGTGCGGTCGCTTGCTCCTTTTCAGACGATTCGGCCGGCTGTAGCCGGCCACGCGATTGGCAGTGGACAGGTCCTGGTCTCTATGATCATCACGCAGGGCAATGCCATAATCTGCCGCATTGTCGAGCACGGCACAAACGAGGATCTGTCCAACCAATCAACCTACTTCGAGAGCACGGGTCTCGAAAGCGAAAATCCATTTGCGTTCGTTGTGTCTGAATCGCTGTCCGGAACGAAGCAATTATGCTGGGAATGGCAGACTGCGAACGAGACGTGGTACAAGCTCTATCCCACCTCGTGCAGCGACGGGAAGGCCTGTGGGGTGCCTGTTATCAATGCGGTGGACTTGAGGCAGGACAGCGCCGTGCTGATTGCTATCGGAGATCAGCACCTGAACATGGACCTTACGACGTTCGAGGATCATCTGGGCTCGGATCTGTACGGGGGCGCCGGGTTTAGCGACAACACGGCAATTGAGGAATTTCGCGATCTAACAACTAAGATCGTGGCCGACGAACCAAGCCTGATAGTGCAGTTGGGTGACCTGCTCTACAGGGCTGGCATGAGAGCAGCACAGGGCGCGACAGATGCAGACAAACGTGCGTACAGTGAGAGGGTAGACCGCATTAGCCGCAACATCCAAAGTGACTTGTACACAGCTGCGATCACTCAGGATGTGCTCGGTAACCACGAGGGGACGTTTAGCACCTTGCCGGTGGGGAGCATCACGGTAGGGAAACTGCGATTCGATGACTGTTTACGGTACAGGCCTACCGCACGGCTAAGTGAACTGCTCGCATCTGAAGACCCGATTCATTTCGGCGCCACAGAGTCCGGCCCAGTAGATGTGTTTTGGCTCGATCCCTTAGACACGCTTGGAAGCATCGAGACTCCAGGCGATCAGCTCTATGAGTTGGATGCATGGGCAGCGGCAAGCACTAAGCCGTACAAGGTGATCTGCAGGCACTCAACGCGCAACAATGGCGGTGGTCGTGGCGGAGTGGATGGCACTCTCTCAGACGATGCTCTCGATGTGCACAACCTTTGTGTCAACCGTGGTATTGACCTAGTGCTGACCGCCCACAATCACATTGCCTATGTCGGCGAGCGGGACGGCGTCTGCTACGTTACAGCGCCGTCAACCCCGTGGTATCTCTCACCATCCGACTTGGAGCAAAACCCAACAACCTACTCAGGGCCGTACTCCAAGTTCGTCGAGCTGATGGCAGGCTATGTCAAAGTGTCATTCGGTGAGCAGATGGTTGTTGAAATAATCCGTACAGGTCGCTTCGCAGACGGCGAGGTGATACTTGGATTGCGACAAGTCGCTTTTCGGTGGCCGCGCGTTCGCGCGAGCAGACAGTTGTCAATATCGAGCATGGGGATAGGACTATGAGTAACTTCTACACACGGCGCGACGGTCAGTGGTGCCAATCCATATCGGTGAAGAAGCTGGGGAAAATGCAGACGGAACTAACGCAGCATCGGCAGGCGAGGCGTCGAAGGCTGCCTTGGCTGCTGGTCGTCGCTCTCGTTGCCTTCTTCGCAGGGCTGACTGCTGGTTGCATGACGCGCGTCACGGTGATCGGCGAGCACATGGTGATCTTGTCGGGCAACCCCTGGGCCTGGAAGGGCCACAGTGCGGATTGGGACTTTATCAACAACCCTCCGCCGGCAGAGAACTCAGAGAAGAAGCAGGCGGACGGAAGCAAGGAACTGCCAGCAGACAGGAGGGAGGAGGATAGAACATGCGACGACGGCACAGTATGAAACTCGGCATGGCTGTCGCATGGCTGCTAGCAGGCCTCTTCTGGCTTTCTGCGGGTGGCTGCTCGCTCTTCGGGGGCAAGATCGCACAGAGGCCGGCAGACGAGGCCAGTAGTCAGCAGCAGACAGAGAGCGGTAGTGCAGCGGAGCAAACGGCAGGCAATCGAGCGGATCAGCAGGGAATCGCCAACATCGGACAGGTGACCGGGCTCGATGCGTCGAGGCAGGTTAGTAGTTGGAAGAATCAGGATCTCAATATCTACACGGTGGCGCTGCTGGCCATATTCGTGTGCGCGGTAATAACACAATCAGTCTTCAACGATTGGCTGCAGTATCGACTGCAGCGGCTACGAGTCATAGGCACCTATTCAGGCTCCGGACCCAAGGGGTTGAAGCTTGAGAACGGAGAAACACTGTGAGCAAGCGGGGATTCTTGTATTTCCTGGCCGGTGTGAGCAAGCAACCGGCACTCAATGAGCTGGAGAAACTTGGTCTCGGATACGCGATCCAGAAGGGGGCAGAGTTTACTTGTGTCACCGTTCGTGGAGCGGGACCTGGTGGCGAGTCCGGCATGATCATTGCGTTTGGGCCGCAGGAGCGCGTTGGCTATTACCTCGACGACCAAGTGTGGCGGCGAGTTCCCAAGTCGCAGTCTGTGTGGGTCGGCATGTACACGGAAGCACAGCCGGGGCCGGACGATCTACTTCGGTCTGATGTACTCGATGGCCACCTTGTGGAGCTGACTGATGGGCGCCAGTGGCTGTGTCCAGTTGCGCGAGGACTCATAGAAGAGGACGGCATTCTGTTGCACTCGATTAGAGTGCCGCAGCGTTACGACCTAAACAGTGACGGTAATTGGGAACTGTGCGCGATCGTGAACAAGTACGCCGAGCTGTGGCGAATTGCGGAAGCGTTCTGGGATACGTTCCTCCATGTCTCAGCTGACAATGAAGCTGTGACAGTCGAGCTGCCGTTCCAGGACATGAACGAACTCACGCACGCGGCGGCAACCGCGCTTGCGGCGAACTATCGCCTGAGCGCTGTGGAAATCGCAATGCTGGGCATCTTTGATGATGTGTCTGCTCGCAAAGTGCTAGAGGCGCTTGTTGATTTTCCGACATTTCAGACGTTTGTGGAAAAAAAAACGGTCAGCTTGCAAGCAGATGGCTGACATTTAGGCGCTGGGCGATTGGGCGACACCCGTCCTATCGCCCCTCAATAGCGGATTTGGCAGCATTGACTTTGCGACTTGGCGAGCCGGAACAGCAACCTGCAGTAATCGTGGTAAGGAAATAGCAGAATGTCGAAATCAAACCTGACTGTCGTGATGGATGGTGACGAGGCGAGATTGTGGCGCTCCTTGTCCAAGATAGTCACACAACAGGGCAAGATGGAGCAGGGTTTCGGCAAGGTGAAGCAGAGCGGTGTGGGCGTTGATCGTGTGCTCAAGAATGTGTTCAGCGTCTCGCGCATTGCTGGTTGGGCTGCGGGGCTCGGCTCAGTACTTGGAGCCTTGAAGCTGATTACCGCAGAGCTGCAGCAGCATCTCCAATTGCAGGAGAAGTCGGCGGCAACGCAGATGACCGTACATGCAACGCGCCAGGATGTTATTCGCAATATGCCTGGAGCGTCGAAGCAGCAGATAGCTGCAGTGTTGGCCTCGACTACCAAGCTTGCTAAAGAAACCAACGTCAAAGAGCAGTACATCAATGCTGCAATGGCATCTGCTTTGTCAGCCAGTTCCGGAAATGTTAGCGCGTCACAGTCTGCAGTGCGGCAGGCGGCATTGTTTCTTGGAGATCGCCCCGAGGCCATTGGTGATTTTGCAGGATCTTTGCTCGACATCTCCAAGGTCACTGGCACAAAAGACGCGAGAATCAACCAAGGACTTCTCAGCTACGTTGGCGGTCTGAGTCGTGTGACCGATCCACGCAAGCAGGCCATGTACATTCCACGAGCCATGATTAACCAAATGGCGTACGGCTCCACTGCAGAAGGAGCAGCGGCTCTCTATGCAGCCATCTCAACGGCAAGTGGCGACATCATGGGCGCTACGTCTGCCACCGGATCCGTCGCTGTGGCGGAGCAGCTGCGAGATTACCGAGCGCGCGGCGTTAAAAAGGACGTATGGGCCGGTATGACTACGTCGGAGCGGATCCAGCATTTACAGGATGCTCCAATTGACGCCAAACGCTTCATGGAGTCTGCGAGTTTTGAGAAAACTGTGGCAGGAGCGGTTGAGCAAATGCTTGCTGATCCATTGTCGGAAGCCGCAACGACGTATCGCTCAAACCTAACAGCAATCCCCAACCAGAAACGATTGGGAGCAATAGCGGATATGGCCATTGCCAATCGCAGCATTGATCCACTTGCCGCTACCGCAGAGATGGCCCGAGCCTACGAAACAGCTACAGAGGCGAGTTACAGTGGCAACATAATCGATGCACAAGGGCACGTACATCGACAGGGACTAGTGGAGTTCATGCGGAGCCACGGCAAGGGCGCGCTTTCTGAAAAGTTCATGCAAGCAAAGTTCGAAGCGAGTAGCCAGTTCGGTACTGCCGGACCTGGACAAGCGGCGATTGGCATTTTGCAGGCGCATCTGGAGAACCTTGAGCATCCAACGCAAACCAGGCTAATCAAGGCTGGGCCTGAGTTCGTACCCCGAGAGACCTCCCGCGCTCCCACAGAAGAAGAGCAGCGATACGCACAAGAAACCAGAGACCTTATCAACGCACTCAAGGAAGTCGTGGTAACGCTGAAAGAGAACACCGCGAGCCAACGTGGTCCGACATTGGGCAAACCGAATGTGGAGCCGCAATAGATGCCATCTATCACCAATGTGACTGATTCTCCGGGAGTGCCGATTACATGCGACTACGTTCGCGGACGCATCGGTGAGCTGCAGCAACGTATAGAGACATGGCAAGTGGCTGGCATGAATGGCTACGGCGCACAGCAACTTGGGTTGGGTGACAGTCAATTCGCAATTGTGGTCGTACGGTATGGCAGCGAAGCGAACGTGGATGTCTGGCTGTCACAGATAGCAGCACTCCAAGGCAAGCGAGCTACTGTGGTGGATGACTGGGACGCGACACACGCGAATCTGCTGATCAATCGTGTTCAGGTGCAACCTAAAGTCGCCGAGGCTGGAAACGGTGGTTGCCGCGGTGAGGCACGCATTGAGGGCGTTGTTGTGCCGTAGGAGCGTAAGATGGGATTAACCACGATCAGTCCACACAGCAGCTTTCCGGCGACTGTCAAACCTGCAGAAGTGGAATACCGTGCTACGTGGGCAGACCCTTGGCTCTCAGCATCAGGCCTAGAAGTGGTCCGAGCTGTTGCCACCGCAGGGGCTCAGGACTTGGCGAGCTGCGAGCTACAATGCCGTTACGGAATGGTGCAGGATGCGGGCGAGAGTGGATTCACACTTCGGCAATTTCCCAGCGGCTTTCGTGGCCTCTGGATACGAATCAAGCTCGAAGACGAAATGGCCATCAAGTCAGTACAGTGGATTGGACGGATTTCGAGTGATCCTACCCGAGTACACATAGCGTCTTCAGTTGCTAGCGGGTTGACGACTTTCGCGGCGTACGGACCGCAGCAGGAGCTGCGCAAGTGTGCTGTAGGCACATCCTTCTGGTATGACTCCACAAGTGATGAAGTTCAAGAACTGGAGTGGGTTCCTAGTTTCAATCTGCGTGATAGTGACGGCCTGGTCATTGGCAACCGAACTCCAGACAGCCACCTGGACACGCACGATAGTCACCATTTCTGCTCGGACCGCAGCACAGCGGAACTATGGACGCCGGCGGATGTGGCCACTTACATTCTGAAAAACTTCATGGAGTACACCGACGGGCCAGTGTGGGAGCTGGCCGGCCAAGTGTCCGCAATCGAGTCTGAGGACTTTGTCCTATCGATGGATAGCACGAGCACAGTAGATCAAGTGCTGCGTCGAATCATATCTACACGGCAGGGGCTTGATTATCGTATTGTGTACTGCGAGGGCACTGGTCCGAGTGATCCGGAGCGGTTCGAGGTGCAGGTGTTCTCCGTAGCGACCTATTCTGTGTACTATCAAGGACACACTCTTCCTGCGAATCCAGATCAAGTAATCCTCAATCTTCATGCGCACAATGACGCTGTAGAGGTAATACGGGAGCTGACGCATGATCACAAGTATTGCCAGATCCGCGTTCGTGGAGGTCGAATAGTCGCATGCTGCTCGCTTGTTGGAAACAGCGCGCACGTTACCAGCAGCCTGAAGGGCACATTGTCGCATCTTGTGGCCCAGAGCCTAATAACTGCTTACAAGGCTGCAGAGGGTGAGGGGGCAGACCCTGAAGAGCATGATGCGTTTCGCAAGCAGGACAGGTTTCGCAACGTTTTCAGGCTGTTCGGGGCGCCAATGGATTGGAATCAAGCGGCGCACGGACTAGCACGTACTGTTGATTCCAATGGAGACTTGCAGGGTGCAGGCACTGGGGATTTTCAGAACGTGCACAGGACAACCAAGTCATGGACCCCATTAAGTGAAGATGTGGATTATTCGGTAGACCCTCCCGTGGATTCCGACTCCACTCGGCCACATGACCTTCTACCGCCGATCGTATGGTTATACGACCACGAAAATGCACGCTATGTCTCTGCGGAGGAAATGGGTATATCCGTAAGCGTATCTAGCAGCGACTTGGCGGTGTACCTTTCGGCGGCTCCCAACTACCTGCTTGCACTCAATCACTGGAACGATGCTCAGGCTGGAGACAAAGATCCTCTGTATGACTGGGAGGAGATGGTAGTTACGTTGGCCTTTCCAACAGATCAACGTTTGCAGCTCGTGCATGGGGACGCTCTACCTGATGGTGACGGCTCCATAATAGACATTGACGTCCCGGAAGCTGAGCTATGGTATGTGGCTCCTGGAACATTCGTGCGGACCGATAATTACGGCGACCTAGTGACAGTTCCCGGTGCCGGCCTGCTCGTTATACGCAATGATGTGGAGAAGCTTAGGCGAGTGATGGCCGGAGCGATCGCTCGATACCGCTACGCGCGAGGTCGGGGACAAATCCGAATGAAGGGATTGTGGCCGTGGGCGGAACTGCTCGGTCAGATACTGGCAACGTTCACTGGTCCGAGCGGCTCGACAGAGAGCATTGATGCACCGATCACGTCCATCACCTGGAATTTCGACGCGCACGGGCCAACAACAACATTGCAGACGGGGTTTGCTCAATGACACGCCGAGAAGGTTACCAAATGGTTCGTCCTGCGGTGTCTGGGCTGGTTGGCAGTTCGAGCAGTAGCGGCAGCAGCTTTCAGGGGTGGCCTTGCCGACTAGTCCGGTGGAAATGCATCGAGGGTGAGCTGGGGGGGCATCAGTTCCTTTATTGGTTTGAGCAGATTGCTATACGCGGTACAGGAGCGATGAATCGGGCCGTCGCGGCCACGCCTCTGAGTTCGGGCAGTCCTATCGTTGTGCAGCCAAGCGAAACCGTGCAGTGGGCGAGGCTGCTTGCGCCGGTTCCGGGCGTTGTGCTCTCAGAAAACGTAAACGGTGAGATTACCTTCGAGTGGTCACAAGCACAGGACCTGCAAGAACCAGAGGACTCTACACCAGTAGCGCCAATTGGCTATCAACTCCAATTGGGAACAACCGCAGGGGCAAGCGACACATACGACAGTGGGGAGCTGGCGTCCACTGTCTTTGAGGATACGCTGACTGACGAACTGCCCGACGACAACGAGTTGGTCTACGTTACCCTGCGCACCAAGTATCCTGAGGCCGACGGAGATCCCGGCGCCGGTGTGCGTTGGAAAGAGAACGCGTACATATACGGTGGCCTGGAATGCGTGCTGCACTTAGCCGTAAACACCAAAGAGCTTTCAACTGTCGAGCACTCAACAGGCGTACAATGCAACTCGATTCACGAGTGGGGAACATCATTTCCTACCGGATTCTATCTGCGTCCGGTCGGTGGCGGCGACTATCCATGGAAGCTGCCGCCTAGCATACCAGCTACTGTCTGGGGAAAATGTCCAAACGAGACGGTTGTGTGGATTAGCAGGTACGTAGATGAGGATGGCCAGAATCGTTACGTGTTCTCGGAGGCCAACACGCACGGAGGCGAGTGCAGCTATCCGCCGATCATGCGCCCGGTAGATGACAACTACGCCATGTTCACTGATCCGGTTCCGAGCAGCACCTTAACCGGGACATCCAAGACTTTCCATTGGGACGCGGTCGACGGCGCCTTAGAGTACTGGATACAGCTCGGCAGCGCTTATGATGCTGCGGATATTCTCAATGTATCGACAGGGACTAATACCTTTAAGGCGGTGACGGGGCTGCCGGATGACGGCTCGGAGATCTACTGCCGAATCTGGACGCGGTTGGCTGATCAGCCGTGTTGGTTCTACAACGAGATGATAATAACAGCTCACACCACATGACACAGATAACCAGCATTGTAGGAGCATGTTGTACCGGAGGCTGTGAGTGCCACAGCGTGCGTTTCCGCGCGTACTACTACGAGGACGGCCAGCTTATGCGTGAGCTGGCGGCGTCGATAGGGCTTACCCAAAACTGCCGATCAACGAGCTACGAGACGATCATAACGCCTGAATGGCGGGAGTTTGCGGCGGACTCCAATGGGTTAATCAGTTTCGTTGCACAGGCTTATGGTGTAGTGACGACCGGCCTGACGGAGCTGGTGGTTGTTGGCTGGCGTGTCTGGTACAGCGATCCCCAAACGCACGAGGAAACGGACCCACAGTTCTACCGGGGGAGCCGCCTGGAGTTTGCGACAGAAGAAACGTGGCCGGGAATCCTGCACATTGACGCGCTTTATGCGTGGTCGGTGCCGACGCACAACTATCCGAGCTGTTACCTGCAGCGCTACGCACTGCCGGAGTACATTAAGCTGACCGTTCCAGATACGCTCAACCTGGATCAGTTCGCCACTAATCCCAAACCCAATGGTGAGGGGTGCAACTGCTATCTCAGTGGCGATGCAGTGTATCACGACATATTCAATCCGGTTATCTGTTCGGGACTCGCGCCGTCTACGTCATGCCTGTTGGGGCCGGACTTTGGGACGCTGGAGCATATCAATCCACCAGGCTGGCTCATCCTCAAGTGTGCAGGCAGGCACGGAGACGACTTCCACTACACGTTTCAGCAAGGCACACATAGCTGCTTGACGCTGACAATTAGGGTGGAGTGGGTGAACATCGGGCGGCGTGGGTATTTCCCCAACTGCCCGGATATGGGCGTACCGTTCGACTGGGTGGACAACCCGACAGGTAAGTGGAATAGTAACGACGACCATCCTTCGCCGTGGTTGGTTGCCGTTGCCGAGGCGCGGTTGAAGTTCCATCTGGTCTTACCGCCGTACGATGCCAATCCCAACAAAATCCGCATATCCACCTGGACGGTGTATCGACGGCAGATACTCAGTGATGTGATTCCCTATGATACGCTGTTGGCAGCTTATCGAGCACTGAGCGAGTTGCAGCCGACCGCTTGCGAGAGCACAACGAGTACTTTATGGCCTTGCGTATCGCAGTCGGGGCAATCGTTTGGTACGCTGAACGTTGGGGCCGAGGATGACAAGAAGCTGCGAGTTAAGCCGCTGTTCAATCCGCTGTTCAAGTTTCCCTCCCTGGCGGGTGACCTTGTCGGCGGCGTGCAGCCGTTTGGGACCTTCGATGGTTTTTACCTCAAGGGTGGTTTCTTTAGTTCGAATGCTAAGAGTGATTGTTTTGATCTTCAGCGGTCATTCGGTAAGTTCCTATTAACCCCAAAGATCCAACAGATTCAGAATAGGGGCATTGATGTATCGTCACTAATCCGGAACGAGTGCAACGGGCAAGATCGGCCGCGATTGACCAACTTTGTTGGTGTGGGACGTGAGACGTGCGGAATATACAGCGAAGATCCGCTGCGGCGGATCATCTTCGGATGCCCCGACAATCTGCTGTACGACTTCGACGACTATAAGGCGTCAGTGGATATAAGTGGCTCCGCGACCAATGTGGCTCTGCCGTTCAAAATCGAGGTTTCGGACGGTACAGGGTATCCCAACAGCTCAGACGATTGCCAGTGTGTCAAGGATTACGATGGTGACGATTCGGCAACAACGCCGTATCTGCAAGACAAGTACACCTCAATGATGTACGTCTCGACAGACGCAATAGACCCGTATACCGAGACGTGCGATGTAAGCTGTTTCGCCAATGACTCCCACTCGCACACCGACGAAACTTGGATTCAGACCGATGTTTTCCCCAGGGGTATTGAGATCACTATCCCCGACGTGATCCCTACCGGGTATCTCAATTGCCTGAACTATACGACGATTTTCCCCAGCGAGATGCACCGCTGCACTGGCCTGCCTGCCAAGGTCTGGCTGGAGACGACGGGCTGCCCTGATATGTGGCGGGCAATGCAGCTCTGGCAATCGAGCTATGCCAGTCTGCCGTTTTACTTTAATCATTACTCAACCAACGGTTATGTTGGCACGCCGGTCTGGATGGGGCTGTTCGACGTAATCAGTTGCATGTATCACCTGCCCGAGTGTGATCCGCCGTCGAGTTGCCTGTTAAGCAACGTGTTCTTGGATGTGGGGTTTGTCAATAACACGGTGGAGACACCGGACGGGCCGGACGCTGTTGGGGCTAAGAAGGTGTGCGGTTTCACGCAGGCACGGATAGAGCTGAATATGCTCATCTCCGGGCAGTATCGGACCAAGTGGCTGTATTCAGCCAACATTGGACCGGAGATTGAGCTTACCACTATACCGTCTGGCGACCGCGATAACTTCGCTATGGCTGTCAACCCCTTTGGGTTGATACACGATTTCAACTTCAAGGACTTCATGCTCTACGATCCTGGGCGATTTCCCTATCACCCGTCGAACCCCAGCTATCTCGGCTGTTCTGGCTACTCGCTCAACGAGGCGTACTGGCGGGCAGGGAAGGTGCGGAAGATGATCGGCGGGCCGGGTGAGGAGTACTGGAATCATTGTCCGGCGACGTACCTGGAGGGCGGTCAGTGGTGCATGCGTGGCACGAACCACTTGTACGATTTCAAGGTGCGGCCAGGGCGGAATGTAGGTCACTGCAAGTCGTGTGACGCTCCGCTGGCCGGCTTTGACAAGTTCATCTTCTTTACGCCTTAGTGAGTGTGCAAGCAATGGGTTTGACTGCGCAGAGCATCATACGAGCTGTTGGGGCCGCGAAGCACGCACACCCCGTTGCACAACGCGAAGCGATGCTTGGACCGATCCACAACCAGGAGATGACCGTCCCGCCTGACCTGATGGTTATTCGCAAGACCAAGCCGCTTGGTGCATTGCCGGTAGACCAAGAGCGGCTGAAGCTTTGCCTGGAGTGTGAACACGGCAACAGCAGCGGTATGGCAGACGAGATGCTTAATCCTCCCTGCGACATACTGCTGATCAATGGACGACCAGGCAAGTTGTGTGCTTATGCGAGGTTACGCGATAGCGGGGAACCGCACCCCGATGATCGTTGCCCCTGGTCTAGCCTCAATACGCAATACTGCAGCTGACAGAGACAGCTACTTGCTTTCCATCATCCTGAAATGTGAGGTCATATGTGTAACCTTCGATGTCGCCTTTGAGGATGACACGCATGATGTCATCGTCGATCAGTGCATCACTTGCACGTTTTGCAGCCTCCCTCTTGGCTGCTGCAGGACTGTCCTGTTCGTAGTGTTCGTGGACGGCGCAGAGAAAGTTGAGTGCGGAAGTGAGCTGAGCATCAAGCACTGCAGGAACGAATCGATGCAGGTTGCCTGCGAGGTACGATTCCTGCACAATGCGGCGATTGTCCAGGTCTCCAGATGCACTGATATAGGTCATGCGACACAGCGCGGGACGATCGGGAAGATGATTGAACTCCCACATAGCCGGGCTTCCCGGTTTTCGCAAACCCATCTGCGTAACGTTGCCTCCGTAGTCTCGCCTGTAACCTTCCCTCTCCAGAGAGAGTGCGAAACGTTCCCAGGGCTCTGCGTCGACCGTGCTGTGGGCAGGTGTGGCAGCTGCTGGCAACTCGTTGGCTGGTGGAGTGTCCGGGGAGATGAACCAGAAAACGATTCCCACTATCATCGTTGCCATAAGAGCTGCTATGATCGGCAGGTTACGTTTACTCATTATATTCCCCTCAGAGTCACATATGCAGAAAATGTTAGCTTTCCGCGCGCGCTTCCGGCGCGGATGTCGTTTTAGGCGGTAGTATGACGCAGTGAGCGTCACAAAATCGGGGACAAAGCTGGAGAGTCGCGATGCTACGCCATTGGAGTTTCAGGGTAGACGCACAAGGTAATATCTTGCGGGTAGGGCCAGATCTGGCTGCAGCGTTGCAGTCATTGAATTTCCACTTACGCGGGACATCAGCGTTTGACTTAATGTCCGTCGATGAGGCCAACCGTATCTGGGAACTATTTAAGCCAGTGAAAGGCCAGAAACCGTTTGTTAATCTGCCTGTTACGCTGATTTGTCCCGATGCATCGAGACTGCCTATTGTGGCAAGCGCGGCTCCACGAAGACGCAACGGCCTGTTTGACGGATACGTTGGTGTGGCTTTTCCAATAACCATGCTGCTGGACGGGTACACAGACGGCGTAGGCCTGAATCTGCGAGTTAATGAGCTCGAAGTCATTATGCTGCTCCGTCAGCTGCCTGCCCCTTGGCGTGCGGCTGCAGTGCAGACTCTCCGGCGATTTCGCGCAGTTGATGCTGGAACTCACGCTCAAACTCAGAGTTTGCCTCTGCCTGGCTAGCGGCGAATACCAAGAAGTTGCCGATGACGCGAGCCATCCTTATGGGATCCCCCACCCCCTGCTCTGGTGTAGCGGGCAATGAGTCCACCGGCCTGCTATCGTCGAAAAGCCACTCAACTGGCACATTGAGCACACGAGCAAGAGAGATAGCGGCTCTGACTCCCAGGTCAGAGGAGCTGGACATGGCGTTACTCAGCCGATTCGTTCTCCATCCGGCTTCGCGCTCAATGTCCCGCAGGCTCCTGCCAGCCTGAAGCCGCCTCACCTTTGATGCCCACAAAGGGCGGCGGTTCGGACTTGTCTCGCGCGAGCTTCCCATAGATCGAATGCTAGCGGACTTTTGTCTACATGCCTGCCCCAACTCACCCTCGCAATCGGCCTTAGTGTAAAAAGTCAGTTTTTTGTTTGTAGACATCCGGCAAAGCTTGTAGACTGTCCGTAATATGGGACGGCAAGCTATGCATGCATTATCAGACAAACTACCCACTGGCCCTCTACGTGTGCGACCGAGAGACCATGCGCGACTAATTCAGTGGGCTGCAGCCAAGGGATTCAGCAAGAAGGTGGACGCGTTCTCGGCGCTGCTTGATATGGCATTCACTCCTGCCGATGGCGGCACATCGACTGTCCCCAAAAACGTACCACGGAATACCGGTCAAGAGCGACTGCAAACAAAGGCGGAGGTAATCGAAAATGCACAATCGTCGAGCTGAACAGATCCTCAAAGAGTTTCCCACGAACCTGAGAGCAGTATGTGATGCGTTACCCATAAGCCACGAGGAGTACGCGCTTCGTGCTGGCATTAGCCCCTCCACGCTGCAGCGATACATGAGGGGAGAAACAACTCCGTCGCTGGAGAACTTGCTGGCTTTGGAGGCTGCTGCCTCCTCCTACGCTCCCATGCTGGCAATGCTCCTCGTTCCGTCCGCTGGAGCGTTAAGCCATAGCGACAACGCGGAGCTGGATCTCGACGGCGATGGCCGTGTCACGGCGCGCGATCTGATTCCCTCAGCGGCAAGACTTGCAGCCAGCGTTGCGGAGATCGTGCGCGCTGCAGTGTGTGCAGGCGCAGACGGGAAGCTCACCGCGGCGGAGTACGGCGACATGGCCCTGGCAGTGGCAGAGCACGCCCGAGAGCTGGGTGTGCTTGAGAGCATCGCTCACAGAGCACGCTTGGTCACGAAGGGAGATGCTCGTGGAAAACAATAACGATCGTCCGCTTGTGTTGCTTGGGCCAGGAGGTGACTTCCAGCGGAGCTGGACACCACAACCCTCTAGCTCAGTCCTTGAGTGCGTTAGTTCGATGTGCAGGAGGATAGGCCACGGATGGTGCCTGCTCGTAAGCAAAATCTCAACGCTGCTCGCTTAAAGCAGAATGACTGGCATAACGCATTGCCGGAGTGGATCAAGGTAGATCCTATGTACGCTACACTTCCATCACAGGTCCAGCACACCCTGCAGGTCATCGCCAATGCCTGCAATATGCTGGCCGATGGCTCGCTCGTTGGGGCGTTCGGCGGTGCGTCACTGGTCGCCAAGACCGGCGTTACGATGCGAACGTTCTGGCGACATGTCAAACGACTTGAGCAGGTGGGGTATGTCGTTCCTCTTGGCCGAGGAGGGCAGATCGGTCAGAAGAACGTAGCGAATCAATATGGCATTCCTGGTAGACGGGGATGTCTCAATCATGTGCGGTGCCGCCGAGAAGTGCGGTACATGCAGCGCCACGAAGATGGCGTATTCAGGCCTGAGGTCGTGCATTCAGGCGACACACCAACGTTTTGGCCACTGGCACCGTTGCGGGCGAACCCAGCGGAAGACGTTCAGCTAAGACCAAACGAATCATTAGCCGCAACCAGGTTCGTCCCTCAAAAACCAATTGTAACACCGTGTCAAACTGACACGGGGGGTCGTGTCAACTTGACACGGGGGTCGTGTCAAACTGACACACTATCATACCCTTTACCATCCCCTCATGGTAAAAACCATGGTGCCTTAACAGGCGGGGTTGATGGTTCTGGTAACGGCAGGAGGCCACAAGCACCGGGGAAGAACCACATTCCCAGGGCCGCGCTGCAGGACATGGCTGCACTGCGCGCGCTCTGGCACAAGGCGATTGGGGCGGGACTGTGCAGCAGCAGCGAGCATAGCTGGCTGCAGTGGGTCTCAATGGCAGAGCACTGTCTGCGCGTGGGCACCAATCCCGGTGGGCTATTCCGTGCGAACGTCAAGGCAGGTCGATGGCTCATGATCACACAGGATGATGAGCACGCTGCCCAAGCGCGCATACGTCGAGAGCGCGAGGAGGTCGACTGCACATGAGTGGTTATCTCCATGCTAATCCGCTACCAACTTCCTCCTCAAGGCGGGATACGCACGGCACCGGCTGGCAGATCCGTGCTGTGCGATCCCTGCCAGAGGCTGGATTACCCAATAGGGAAACACCATTAGCGCTATCATCAGAGGAGGTGAAGGTGCACGGGTCCTTCCGGCAGGGGGCGGGTGCAGGGCTGCGCCCCCCCATCTGGCTAGTTTTTCACACACAACAAAAAAACTCATTGGTAAGTAAGTTTTGCAGATTTAGTCCAGCGTGCCGCCGGCTGCCGACAGGAGGTAGCCTGTGTGGGTAGGACTGAGTCAGCAAAGCCTGCAGCAGAATCGGTTGGGTCGGGCGGTCGGGGCCGCGCGAGCAAGAAAGAACGCCGACCGTCTGACCCCAATACCACCGGTGCGGTTGCCACAGCGAAGGGAGGCGCCACAAAGGCAGGCGCGGTTACCTCGAAGAGTCGGCGGAGATCACGGACGCCACACGTCTCCGCCGACTCCGCCCCGCGCAACAATTGGGGCACCGACCTGCAGGCAAACGACCCCATCTTGGCAGAGCGAGCACGCTCGAAGCGTGCCGCCGGCAAGAAGCCCACACGCGATGAGTCCGCGGCTCTCCGGCGTGTCGAGAAGGCGCACACCGAGGAGCAGTGGCGGGCGTTTCTCCAAGCGATTCCCAAGGGGCTTTTCTGCGACCTGGCTAGCCGGCCATACAAGGTTGTCGCGGACCAATCCAGCAGACATGGGGCGCCAACTGACGGCCGCACGGTCAATCTGTTCGCGTGGGTCAAGTGGGTATTCGATCACCTTGCCAAAAACCAATACCGCTTGCGGGCTGCGAGCGATGAAGAGGCAGAGTCTGACTCTGATGCGCCGGGAGAGAAGGCCGCGCTTGAGCGGAAGATGTTGCGTCTCAAGATCGGCCGCGAGCAGTTGCGGCTGGAGAGAGAGCGTGGCGAGTGGATTGCACGTGCAACTGTGCACGAAGGATTCGGAGTGCTCGCAACAGTGCTCCGCAGATCAGGCGAGCAGTTGAAGCGCCAATGTGGGCCAGAAGCCCATGGAATTCTCAATGAGTCGCTGGATGAGCTGGAGCGTGAGTTTGAACGAATGTTCAGTGTCGTCGAGGCCGAATCAGCGTAGGACGGACGGATGAATCTTTTTTTAATTGTCATTGCGGTCGTTCTCTTATGCGTAGCGATTACTTGCCCAATCGCTTCGATACACCGCACAGTGGGGCACGAGTTTGCTTGGCTCTGCCGGCAGGCTCGTGCTCCTCGATTTCTCACCATGGCCGAGTGGGCCGAACGATACATCATTGTTCCCGACGGTCCACGTGCAGGGCGTCCCTTCCGAATCGATCGCCAACCGTTTACCCGGTTGTGGTTTGCTGCGGTCGACTCCGGGCGATGGATCAAGTATGTGGCCACGGGACCGCAGCAGTCGGGAAAAACACTATGCTGCTTTGTGATTCCCATCCTCTATCACTTGTTCGAGATCAAAGAGACGGTTCTCGTTGGCTTGCCGGATATGAACATGGCCAACGACAAATGGCGTGAGGACCTTCTGCCGGCCATTGAAGCGTCACCGGAGTTGCAGAGGCTTCTGCCCGAACGCGGTGAGGGCAGTAGGGGAGGCATAGTCAAGTCAGCCGTTAAGTTCCGACACGGCGTTACCCTGCGGTTCATGTCCGGTGGCGGAAAAGACAAGAAGCGAGCGGGCTTCACCGCACGGGTCCTGGTGATTACCGAGACCGACGGCATGGACGAAGCGGGCTCAACTAGTCGTGAAGCAGACAAGATTTCGCAGCTGGAGGGCCGCACACGAGCCTACAGCAAACGCACCGGCCCGGGCGCGCGTATCTACATGGAATGCACCGTGAGCATCGAGAAGGGCCGCACATGGCGGGAGTACGTAGGCGGGACAGAGAGCAGAATCATGACCCTCTGTCCCCACTGCAATCACTATGTGTCGCTTGAACGGGCGGATTTGGTTGGATGGCAGGATGCCGAAAACGTCATTCAGGCGCGTGAGGGCAGCCGTTTCGTGTGCTCGAATTGTGGAGAGGTGTGGAATTACGAAGACAGGCGCTTGGCCAACGAGAATGCAGTGCTGCTGCACCGCGGTCAACGAATCGCCGGGGCCGACGATCCGCAGACGTGGGAGGCAGGCGTGCGAGTTGTTGGCGATCCCCCTGAGACTGACACCTTGGGATTTCGCTGGTCACCGGTGAATAACCTGCTTGTCGATGCAGGTGACGTCGGGGCGGAAGAATGGAAGGCTCGGCTCGATCCCGACCCAGAGAACGCCGAACGAAAGCTGCTGCAGTTTGTGTGGGCGTTACCGTATCGGTCGCCAGATCTGGAACTCACTCCTCTGGATGCGGAAGAAGTTAAGCGGCGAGTGAGCGAGACTCGGCGGGGATTCGTGCCGGAGGGATGCACGATTCTGACTGTCGGCCTTGATACTGGGAAATGGAAATGCCACTGGAACGCGATTGCTTGGCGTCCAGACGGTACTGGCTTTGTGGTCGACTACGGCATATTCGAGCCCGACAGTCGCCGGCTCGGAACCGACAGAGCGCTCATGCACACGCTGCAGCAGCTGCGCCAGTTGGCTCTGCGAGGCTGGCCACGAAGCACTGGTGAGATCGTCGTGCCAAAGGCAGTGACAATCGACTCAGGTTGGCACGAGCACAAGGCAGCGGTCTACGCGTTTTGCAGACAGTGTCGAGACGACAAGTCGCCAATCGCCTTTGTGGCGAGCAAGGGATACGGTCGTGGACAGCGCAACATGCGGCCTTACACAGCGCCAACTCAGCGAAGCAGGGATGTACGCGGCATTGGGTTGAACTATCACCTCACGTATCGCAGTGACGATCGACTCTTTGTGTTCCACGTAAACGCAGATTACTGGAAAACACAAGTTCACGAAGCATGTGCGAAGCCGGCGGATGAACCGCGATCGCTGCATCTGTTCGAGGCATCTCCCTCAGAGCATCACGAGTTCGTGCGACAACTGACGGCGGAGCAGCAGGTGGAGACCTACGACCGTCGTAGTCAGGAACTCGTGACGTGGGAGCGAGTGTATAGACACAACCACTGGCTTGATGCCACCTACAACGCCTTTGCTGTCGCACACTACTGCGGGATTAAACCGGAGGCGACAGAGGCAAGACATCGAAACGTCAGAGACTGGTTTGGCAAAACCAGAAAACAACGTGCACTGGCACACACATAGTCGAGGAGGAGAACGCGATGGAAGTAATGGCATATGTATACAGCGGTGGCGCTCTCTGCAGGACAGCGTCAGTCAAAGTGGTGGTAAGCAGTGTGCAAGGTGACGTCGCAGTTCTGCAGTTCTGTATGGATGACTGGAAGGCTGAGCACGAGTTTACGTTGCATGGGATCGGCCGCGCAGAACAGCATGGCCTCATGGTCGGATCGTTCTCCGGTGCAGGTGAGGCGATCGAGCTTCGCGGCGACGTGTGCCGAACGTTGTTTGCCCACTTCCAACTGCGCGAGCAGATCACAGCATCGCGCCGTGAGGCAAAACGTGGTGAGGCATGCGTCAAGCGCAGAGGTTCGCGGCGAGTTCGGGTGCCCGAGGGGAAAGCAACACAGCAAAGAGGATGCGCGGTCGTGTGACCGTGATGTTGTCGCAACGAGTGAAAGGATTCGGAGACATGACTATCAATCTAGGACTTGAGTTCTGGGTATCGCTGCTGATCGCGATACTGTCAATGTTTGGGATTACCATCCCAGACGCGCAAGCACAAGACTGCAACTATGTCGCAATGACGTTTGAACAGGAAACACCGAATAGCCCCGACGTGGCCATATACATGGAACCGTATGGCGCCGCTGAATGGGCTTATGTCGAAGCCGTGATGTTGATGCTGGACGGCTTTGACGACAGTCTCGGGGAGATGCCACTAATCGATGTAGCGGCGGAGTGGACTGCTCTAGTCTCAGACATCGGCAGTCGCCGGATGGAGCAGTGGTTTGTCGAGCAATGGCAGGCATGGTTTGCGTTTTCGGAAGCAATCGTGATTACTGAAAGAACGTGCGTTGCGTGGATCCACTTGGCGTATCCAGCCCACTACGACCCGCCAAGGGAATTCCAGATATTGCCGAACAGCCGAATACGCTGCAACTCGGCAACACATACCAACTATTGGTATTGGCCGATTCTGCATCCTGGTGAACCGGTTGTGTTGACAACTGATTACCCCTATGGGGCGTGCATCTGGCGTGACAGATGCACGCAAGAACAAGAATACGTTTGTGGGCATTTGTGGAGCGGAGAGTGGCAGGGGGCAGAAAGCGAGTGTCCACTCGGCGCATGCGAGACGTATTGGCATACACCTTCGATGTATGAGTGCGAGCTGACCACTTACGAGGACTGCGAATATCGACGATGGGGCGGAAACGGATCGATGTGCCCCTTGGATAATCAGCAATCACCGACGTCTGTTGTGCATAGCGTGACCGATGCGGATCGGACGTTGTCAGACGAACTGTGATCAATGGTGTGAGGGGAGAGAAGCAAACCTCTGCAGACACGAAAGGAGTAGACGATGCGAGCGATAAGGCGACAGGAGGGACGACAGCGTCGCGTGAGTCCCAAGCAAAGAGGAATCGGTCAGGAGAAACTTGACCGCGTACTGTCGCGAATGCGCTTCGAGGAGCGGTACGCGCGAGAGGCGAGGAAGGTATTGAACCGTGAAACAGTCCCCAGTCGTGACGAAATCTTTGACGCGAGCAACGCGACGCTGAGCCATATGGTCGCTCGCTACGTGTATGGAGCAACCTTGGAAAACAATCAGTGGATCCTACCGACTTCGCGCAGTTGGGTGGGCGCTTATGACCCGGCTGCTGGCTACACCAACGGCAGTCACCCCAGGGCCTTTGCAGAGTGCCTGGCTCTGCTCGCCGACTTTGGTTCTCGCCAAGGACGGGTTGTGGAGGTGATGACGGGCAATCCTTGGCGTGTAGTTGCTGCGTCAACTCGTGACAAGTGGCTCGGCTTCAGTTGCGAGGGGTACGACCTTGAAGCACTTCCACGAGCCATCTGTCAAGCGGTGCTGCTGGCGACCTTGGAGGACTAATGCTCTGCTCACGCTGTCAACAGGAGAAGCCTTGTCCGGCCAGTGATTCGGCGACCGGAGATATGTTCTGTCTCGACTGTATGACAGGCGGAGTCGGGAGCAAGTATGGCAATAACCCAACAGAATACAACGGCCGTCGATACGACTCACAAGCGGAAGCGGAGCGAGCTGCGGAGCTGGATCTCCTACTAGAGGCCGGTGAGATACACAAGTGGGTGGCACAGCCGCGGTATGTGCTCGGAGATTTAGCCAAGATCAATTTCACTGCCGATTTTGCGGTGTGGAATGCAGATGGCACAGTGCACGTCGAAGACGTCAAGGGATATGAGACTGAGAGATTCCGCCTGATTCGCCAACTTTGGCGAGCAATGGGACCGGCGCCGTTAGTGATTCTCAAGCGTCAGGGCAGCGGCTGGCGGAAACAGATCATCTGGCCGTTGGATGTGGATCAATCGAAGTATCAATTAGACAAGCTAGTAGCATAAGGGAAATAGCAATGAAGATAGCGGTAGGGCTGAACAACCTGGAAACGTTGGATATGGGGCGGCTGAACGAAGCATTTCAGCACCATCTGCGGACGGTTGTGCGAGATTGCATGGACCGTCCTGGAGAGACCAAGAAGAGGGGAATCAAAATCAACTTCTCCATCGTACCGGAACGTAACGAGACCGGCACTTGTGAGCGAGTACTGATGTACGTGCAGATCGGCAACACTGTGCCGGCACACCAAACAGAGGTATTCCAGTGCCAGCCGCAGGTTAACGGAAACTTGTTGGTAAATCCTGTATCGCCCGAAAACGTCGACCAACACACGTTGGACGAACTCACTAGCGAAGAGGGATAGCGGAATCAACCTAACTCAAACGTGTCAACAGACCGAACAAGGACAAGGAACGAACAATGAGCGATAGACTAACTGCAGATCGTGGCGTGGTGGAGCTGATCCAGGAAACAGCGGTCAGGGCGTCAAAGGCGACAGTGTTGGAGACGAAAGAGCCGTGGCACGTAATACGAGTGGCAAAGCCGGACGGCGCCATTGAGACGCTGGAGCCAGTGCCGCATGTGCGGTCGCACGAAGCGGAATCTTTGGCGTCTTTGATTTCCTTTGCTAAATCCGTTTGTGCAGGTAAACACGGAGAACACGCGAATCCCGTCGTCTGGTACGGTGTGAAGGAAGTCGCCCTTGTCGTGGATGACGAAACGCGCCGAGATACTGTTCACCTGCTTCTTAGGTGGACATCCCAACTCCAATCGCTTGTTGACGCAGCTGGCAAGGCGTTTCAACAAGAAAGCTTCATTCGCTTCTTGCGTGTTGAAATGGCAGGAGCACTTGATGAGAGCGCCGGCTTGATTGCCCGCTTGCGCACAATCAAGTGGGTGAGGGGGGACGATGGACAGGCTACCGTGGAGCATGGAAAATCCAGCATGGGGCGAACGATCAATGCTGCGGTGCACGGTGTGGATGCTATCCCAGAGGAGGTTTCGCTCTGTATTCGAGTGTTCAACGCAGTAGACATCCGCACTTGTGCGCATATCCGATGTGCAATCGACATTAACGCAACGGAAAAAACGTTCAAGCTGATTCCCCTTCCTATGCAAGTTGAGGATGCCGTTGAAGCTATCCTCGACGGGGTAGCGCTCCAACTGACAAACGAGCTGAAGGACATCCCCGTCTATCGAGGGAAGTTTGAGTAATAGGGCATAGTCTCATGATCCAGGTAAGCAGCCTCGAAGCCCACGATCGTATCCGCAGCACAAAGCACACTGTGCTAAAACGTGTTGAGGATTACTTACGCAGTCGCGGCCGGCAAGGGGCCACAGATGTGGAAATCCAACAGGCCCTGTGGCTGCCGGTTACGACGGAGGTTCCTCGACGCAATGAGCTGGTGAAAGCCGGTATCGTGCGCAATACCGGCAAGCGACGAAAGACTGGTACGGGAGCGTCGGCGATTGTGTGGGCGATCGTCGAAACTCCCGGCGGGCAGGGCATGTTGTTTTAACGATTGGACTGAGATGATTACGACAGAACTCCACAATAGGGCCGTGGCAGTCGTGCGGCAAGTTCCGAGAGTGAGTGTGTCCTTCCTGCAGCGAGCATTAGGAATTGGCTATTTCCGGGCAGAGGAGGTCATTGAGCGGCTCGTGGAGTGTGGGATCATTCGTCCGTGCAAGCCGGGATTGTATGACGTAGTGCTCAAGACTAGCGATTAGGAGCGTTGAAGTGAATAACCAGACAGAAGCCTATGAAGGATGGGCCATCATTGAGCTTATGGGGCACACACGCGTTGCGGGGTTAGTGTCAATCGGGGCTTTTGGTGCCATGCCGGCGACACGATTGGACATCTACGTTGGTGATGCGGAGAAGCCTACTGCGACACAGTTTCTACCGAATGGCGATGCTGTATTCCGAGCAACGCCAACTACTGAGGCTATTTGTCGGGAGGTGAGCAGGCGATCAGATCATCAACCAGTATCGTGTTGGGAATTACCTGCACTGCCAAGCCATCCAATTGATGATGACAATGAGGATGACTGTTGAATAGAGGGCTGGGCGGAAAGGCCTGTGAGCTTCGGACGGCGATACTTGTTTTTTAGCCCAGCCCAAACTTTGACTCTACAGCAATGGGGAAGTGACGATGGTTGATGTCAAGTTGACAACACAAAACGGGGAGTTGGTGGGGTGGACTCGAATGCCGAAGTTTCAGCGAGTGCCTGAAGTGCTGGTCTGGGGCCAGCGGTTATTCCGCCATATCGGCAGATCAAATGATGACGCACATGAGGTCTATTCTGAGGTTGACGGCTTTATGGCAATCATCATGCCGGTCACCGGCACTCGGTAAAGCTCCAAGAAACGCGGGGACTGTATGAGCATGAGCACGATTCAGCAACTGACAGATGAGATTACACGCTTACGTGAACACATTTTGCACACGAATGGCTTGCTGATCATTGCGGCGTTCCACCTGAAGGACGATCCGAACGACAGCGACTGGACCAAGCATGTGCGAGAAGAGTGTCGGGCTATATCGGTTGCGGGGCAAAAGCTGCTATCCCCCAGCGTATCGCAGAGTGAAACCACAACGAAGAGATCGAAGCCGGAAGAGGAGTGGGTTCCGGAAGGCTGTAACTACTCCTTGGCCTTGCCGCATGGTCGATTGACGGTGGCAAGAGACGGCGAGGGATGGAATTGGGAATTCACGTTTAATGGGTTCAACCTGACGTGCGGTGGGACCGTAAACCACGATACCGTCAGTGACGCAAAAACTGCAGCGGAGGCTTGTACCGTCTCATACCCTCTTGACTGGCACCAAGCGATGGACGCAGTATTCAGCGGCAGGGGCGTACAATGCGAGAATAACCGATCCGGCACAGATAACGCCCATTGCGTCTACTTGCGATTGGATGACGTGTTTGAGCGGGAGCTAAAGTCTCAAGCTGTTAGGCTAGAGATGAGCGTGAGTATGTACAAAGCCAAGTGGCGCGTTTTGGATGATAGAGAATTTGCATGGTGGCGGTCACTTGACGAAGCGAGGTTTGCTAGATGGGAAGAGGAGAAATAGCAGAACGAAACGCCTGCTGCCAGCAATAACGAAGGGTGACAGTACACTTTTTTTGATGTTTTGAGCTGGCCCTCCCGGTGCGGATCGCCGGGAGGGTTAAGGAAGAAGTCAGGGAAGACCAATGGCTAAGGTAACAAGCTGCGACAACTGCGGGGCGTGCTGTCTTGGAATGGATATTCCCCTATTCTCTCTGGAGGAGTTCCAGCAGTTGCCAGAAGAGCTGGCACAAGAGATTGATGAAGCCATCGATGCTGGTTTAAGCGACCTAGGCAACTCGTGTCTGTGGTTTGACCAGGCAACCAAGACGTGCAAGCACTACGAGCACCGTCCCGAAGTGTGCCGAGAGTTTGGCGTTGGCAGTGAAGACTGCATGCGAAGACGTAGAGCGGAGGAAGTGGCGGCGTTCGTCATGAGCTGTGACGAGGTCAGAGCAATGAAGAAACTGAGAAGGGGGGAGCAAAGACGAGAGGCTGTACGGAGACGCGATTCGAGCGGAGGCCCGGCGGCGTTCTGCAAGTTCATGCACAGTCGTGGGTTTGGTAATGGACTGGAGTATCGATCTGCCCATGCAGCGTGGAATGCTGCGATTGATGCAGCAGCAAGTGTTGCCGGCAGAGCACTCCCTGGAACAGCGTGCGAGCGAATTAAGGCGCTACGTGCTCCAGTAGATTGGTGGAAAACAGACGATGATCGCTGATTGTCCCAAGATTAAGGCTTTAGCTCCGTGGTTCGGTGGCAAACGTACACTAGCACCGCGCATTGTCGAGTTGCTAGGGCCACACAAGCAGTATTTTGAGCCATTCTGCGGTGGTCTCAGTGTGTTGTTTGCGAAGGAGCCAGCGGCTAACGAGACCGTCAATGACCTGCACGGAGATGTAATCAACCTCGCGCGTGTGCTCCAGGATCGAGAGTTGGCAGTGTCACTGCATGAGAGACTGCAGGGGGCGTTATTTTCTGAAGATCTATTGCACTTGGCTGAACAGCAATTGCAGGATGCGGACCTACTTGAGGTGATTTTGCAGCACTGGCCAAAAACGGCATCACTGGCTGTCGACAGGGCGTACCACTACTTCCTAGCTAGCTGGATTACGCGAAACGGCGTGGCTGGCACGGCTAGGCTGAAATACCAGATGGCTGTTCGATGGACAAGCAACGGCGGCTCTCCGACTACGAGACTGTGGAGTGCCGTAGCATCTATACCAGCGTGGCATGAGCGTCTGCTGAACGTCGTGATTCTGCGCAGAAACGCTTTTGACATAATCGATCGCTTTGAGGATGTTGGCGAAACAGCCATTTACGCCGATCCTCCATACCCCGGTGAAACACGCACGCACGGTGCTTACTTGCACGAGTTCAATCATTCCGCCGGTGGTCTGCTTGGCGATGAAGACGATCACGAGAAGCTTGCCCGGCTACTGAGGCAATACCGAAAGGCGCGAATCGTCGTCAGCAGTTACGACTGCCCGCGAGTGCGAGAGCTGTATGCGGGGTGGAGCATTGTCGAGTGTGCGATGAACAAGCAGTTGGCTCAGCAGAATCGGCGGGGTGAGCACAAGCAAAGTGCCCCAGAGATTCTCCTTGTTAATGGTCCAATCTCGGCAGGAGCACAGTGATGGGTGACCAATCGAAAATCGAATGGACAGATGCGACGTGGAATCCAGTCACCGGTTGCACAAAGCTTAGCGCTGGCTGCAAAAACTGCTATGCGGAGAGGATGGCACACAGGTTGGCAGGTCGGTGTGGCTATCCGCAAGCAGATCCGTTTGCAGTTACACTACATCCCGAGCGGCTTGAAGAACCTCTTCGGTGGCGTAAACCGCGAATGGTATTTGTGTGTTCGATGTCAGACCTGTTCCACGAGGACGTGCCTGACGAATTCATAGCATCGGTATTCGCCTACATGCGAGTGGCACATTGGCATCTTTTTCAGGTACTCACAAAGCGTCCGAAACGGATGGCGGATTTACTGCTCAGTGACGACTTCTGGGGACTGTATTCGGATATGTCCTACGAAGCGCAAGACGCTGCTGAGGAAATCCTTGGGAATCGCGGAGAATTCAGTGTTCACAAACGCCGTACTGATGACATTCGTACTTTGGACTGGGAGGTGTGGCCGATACCGAACGTGTGGCTCGGTGTATCGTGCGAAAACCAATCCGCCGCTTGTGAACGAATTCCGCATCTAGAGAGATGCCCCGCAGCGAAAAAGTTTCTATCTCTCGAACCCTTGCTCGGAGAAACAAACTTCGATTACGCCGGAATCGACTGGGTAATAGTGGGCGGAGAGAGCGGACCGAAGGCAAGACCGATGCGAGCTGATTGGGTACGGTCTATTCGTGACCAATGTGTAAAAGCTCAAGTGCCGTTCTTCTTCAAGCAGTGGGGAGGGCGGAATAAGAAAGCTGCCGGCCGCGAGCTAGACGGCAGGACGTGGAATGAGATGCCGAGACGTGGGTATTGAATGAGCGGGATGGAACCCGCAGTGAGTGGCAAGGATGCGAAGCGTCGTACCAGCAATGGAAAAGCAGGATGGCCCGGACTGCCCGCATTGTGGCTGCAATCACTCCACAGTGATCAGCGATGTGCGTTTATTTAACGGTCGCCCTGGTACGCGGCGCCGGTGCACACACTGTGGGCATGTATGGTCTTCGGTAAACCGTCCTGCTGAGGTAGCTAATGCAGCCATAATCATCCGCCGACTTGAGTGCCCGCGATGTGGCAAGGCGGACAATGAGGTGGAAACCTCTCGCATGGTGGCTGGCAGGCGTACTAGATACCACCGGTGCCGCGCATGCGGATGGTCATTCAAGACTGTTGAGATGTCGCAATGAGCCTGGAACTACTATCGACACCGCGAACGATACCAAGCAGGAAAGAGCACATTCCCGGCACACGTCTCGGGCTGACCGAACTGCTTACACTGCCGCCCGCATTGTGCTGCATCATTGCACGGTATCTTGGGTGCCCCAAACCGAAGACCACGAAGGCAGAGGCGATCGAGTACATCGTGGAGTTTTCCGAGCTGTCTGTTCCCGGTGATGACCACTGCGATAGCGCAATCCGCAGCTGAATTCGATTACGAATTCGACCACCCAAAAGTTACATTTATGTTTGCAAAAACCTGTTTTTGGCGTGCGTTTTTGATAGCGCCAGGGCTTATGGTTTGGTTTAGGAAACCGGTGCTCTATCCGACTGAGCTACGGGCGCCTGCAAACTACTTACTTACTACAGTCAACGGGTTTCGATTGCAACAGCGGGATATGACGAGCACAGAGCTGGCGACCAGGAAAGGTATCCGGTTGCTGCCTAGTGCTCGATGGCATTCACTTTGCGCGTTGGGCGTGCTTGGAGCCATTCTGCAAGGCGGCCCCAACTTTTTGGATGAGTTCCTTCCGGTTGATTGGCTTTGACGTGTAGTCGTCACATCCGGCCTCCATGCATTTTTCCCGGTCACCGTCCATCGCGTGGGCGGTCAAGGCTATCACCTGTCCGGTATACTGCCGTTCGCGAAGCAAGCGCACGGCCATGTAACCATCCATGACTGGCATCTGCATGTCCATCAGTACCACGTCGAATGTGCTGTCCGTCTGTTCGGCCTTGAGAATGGCGTCCAACGCAAGCTGTCCGTCGTTCACAACAGTGACAGTTGCACCCGCCTTCTTGAGCATGCTCATCACTACTCGTTGGTTAACGGGATTGTCTTCGGCCAACAGAATGTTGCATTCGGGCAACTGCGATCGCGTCTCGTTCTCCCTGTTCTCTTCTGCAACCTCGCTGGTCACGGTCTTGGGATCTCGGAGGATGGTCACTTCGCCGAGAGGCCCGGTTGCCACAGTCGCTCGGAAGCATGATCCGCCTCCCTCTCGTGTGTGTACTACCCTGACGTCGCCACCAAGCAGCCGGGCGAGTCGGCGGCTGATCACCAAGCCCAGACCGGTACCGCCCGATCGTCGTGTTGGCGAGGAATCAGCCTGAGTGAAGGGGTGGAAAAGTTTGGCGGCCAGCTCAGGCTTCATGCCCATTCCAGTATCGATGACGTCGAATTGCATGAGTTGGTTAGGCTGCTGCAGGCACTGCGCAATGAGCTGAACACTTCCCGACTCAGTGAACTTGATTGCGTTGCCCACGAGGTTGATAAGGATCTGTCTGAGGCGCGTGGAATCCGTTTGGATACTTTCGGGAATCGGTCCGACGTAGTCAAGCTCGAATTGCAGCCCCTTGTTTGACGCCCACATGCGAGCCATCGATCCGACTTCGGCGATTATTCTGCACGGAGAACATATGCTCCTCTGCAGGCTGAGTTTGCCTGCTTCGATTCGCGAGAGGTCGAGAATGTCATTGATGATCTGGAGCAGGTGCTTGCCGTTTTGCCTAATGGCGTCGATGGCGTCTTGCTTTTCCTCCTCGTTGCAATCGGCATCCTGCAGATTCTCGGCACATCCGAGAATAGCTGTCATCGGAGTGCGGATCTCGTGACTCATGTTCGCCAGAAACTCACTCTTGGACTTGCTGGCGATTTCAGCCGCTTCTTTGGCATTGTGGAGAGCCTGCTCCACGAGCTTGCGCTCGGTAATGTCAAAGACGATCCCTCGCAATCCGGAAGAAACTCCGTCACGAGTAATCGGAGTCGTGCGAACCATGGCTGGAAACGTTGTGCCATCATTGCGTAGGACGGTGTACTCTTGTCCATGCGGTGTGCGATTGTGCATTGCCAATATCGTGTTTCGTCTGAGGCGCAACCGCTGCTCCGGAACGAAGAGCTGCTCGGCTTTCAAGCCGCGGTCGAAGTCGGTGCCTGTGTATCCGGTCAGCACATAGGCCTGGCGATTCGCAAACGTGAGTATACCGTCTGCCCGAGTTTCAAACACGATTTCCGGGAGCATTTCAGCCATGGCTCGGAATCGCTCTTCACTTTCACGCAGAGCCTCCTCCATTTGCTTTCGTTCGCTTATGTCGACGAAAGTCTCGAGATACTGGCTTTGCCCGTTTAATTGAATCAGTGTGACCGTTTTGAGGATCGGTATTTCTCTTCCGTCAGCTTCGCGTAGCACACATTCGGTACTATCCACGATAGCTCCCGGCTCTGACATCGGGCAACGGCCTACGTGGGTGGGGCAGAGGAACTCGGAACAACTATGGCCCACAACTTCGTTAAGCGGTTTACCGCTCATCGCCAGCGCCGCTGGGTTGGCATCGACGATACATCGCGTATCGGCATCTACGAGCACGACACCGGCCTTGATGGAATTGAGGATCGTTTGCAGCCTTTGCTCACTATTCTGCAACGCTGCTTGAGCTCTTTGCGTTTCCCCTACATCGTGTATGACGACCAGTGTTCCGCTTGGATTTCCGACAGCGTCGCGGACGACTGCCACCTCGTACTCCAGGTGAAGCTCCACGCCGGCGGCGTTGGTGAATGGGCACTGCCCGGCCGCTCGTATGTTCGCAGAAACGCATCGACTGATGTCTACGGCCAAGTCGGTGTCGCGAAACGAGGAATGTTCCGCAATGTTGACACCGAGCGTATGCTGATCGTCGGACAAAGCCAGCAGCTCTTTGAGCGCCGGATTCATGTCTAGAATGCACCCGTCGCGATCCAGCCTGAGAATGCCGATGGGGGCATGTTCCACCAGCAGGCGATAACGTTCCTCGCGCTCCCGAAGTTCGTTTGCCGTCTTACTCTGGCACGCGATGGTGTGCTGCAGTTTGTCGTTGGTCGCCTGGAGTTCCGCCGTGCGCTGTTGGACCTGCTCCTCCAAGTGCACTCGATACTCATTGTTCTCCTTGATGAGTCGAGCACGCTCAAGAGCTCGGCTCAATACATGAGACAGTACCGCCATGTCAGCGATTGGTTTGAGAACATAGTCCCAGGCGCCATGCCGAATGGCCTCGACAGCGTCCGAGATGACTCCGGCACCGGATACTATTATTACCGGAACCTCTGGAGCCTTCTCAGTCAACCTTTTCAACACATCTAGCCCGTTCAGCCGAGGCATGCGCAGGTCAAGTAGGACAAGATCTGGTCTGTGCTGATCAAAAGCTTCGAGGCCGGCCACTCCATCGCAAGCCTCCACTGCTTCGTATTGGTGGTCGCGCAGGAAGGCCACAACGCTTCGACGAACGCTTGCGTCGTCGTCAATAGTTAAGACCTTAGGTCGCTTTTCTACTTGCATCCTGCGCAACCTCTGCTCGGATCAGACGAACGTGAGGTGAGAGTCCATGACTAGGATGTTGCGGTTCCATGCCTGGCGGACGCTAGCTGGCCACAGCACTCGCAATAGGGACTATCTTTGTGACTCAAGGGAGGTGTTTACCCTTGAGGGCCAGCCTATGAATACATCGACATTTCACTAGATTTCTTGCGTTATGAGACATGTGAACGGGTCGCTCAGACTTCAGACTGGGACCTCCTGTCAGGTCGTGCGAGAGCAAACGAATTGTAGGTAGAATGGCGCAATACAACTTGTGCGAGGGTGATCGTAATCACCTGCCATGTCTATACTTGCAGCGCCTCTGAGTTGCCGTCTTGTCGTCCGCTTGCTCGGCGTTATTCGGTCATGTGCCAACTAGTGTCATTCGCCTTGTCCTCCAGGGATATGCCGATCTGTGCCAATTCATCTCGGACCATATCCGCCAGTCCGAATTCTCTGGCCTCTCGAGCTGAACGGCGGATGGCAAGGAGAGCATCGACCAGTTTGGCTGTTAGCCCTTCGGTAGGCGACGTAATGTTGCAGCTAGTGCCGCTGGGCTTATCTTCAAGGGTGATTCCAATCGCGAGGAGGTTGTCACGCAAGGCGTCAGCCAGACCGAAGCTCTTAGCCTTGCGGCAGGCTTGTCGAACGGCTATGTGGACCTGAAGGACCTTATTCACTAGCTCGTCATCAGCCTCAGCCTTCTGCGGGGGGCGTACAAAAAGACCCAATACCCGTCCGAGAGAGACCAGTTCACGACCCAACGCCAGTATTCTTTGACATGCAGCGGAATCGGCGGTCGACTCAAGCTTGCACTCCTCAATTATCCTGTTTGTTTTGTTGGCAAGCTCGAACAATGCCGCAATTGCTCCGGCGGTATTGAAGTCGTCATCCATCGCGGAGTGGAAACGCTGATGCGCCTCTGCTGCATCGTCTGTTCCTGCCGCATCAGGATTGGCTACGTAAGTGTCATAAGGCGTTTGCCCGGTAAGCGTTTCGATTCGGTTGAATAAGCGATAGAATGTGTTGAGTCCCTTTCGCTTGCTCTCGATTTCCTCGGGAGAGTACTCTATTGGACGGCGGTATTGCGTACTCAACAGGAAGTACCGCAGTAACTCTCCACTGTATTCCCCCAGAAGGTTGGTGAGCGTCATTCTTTGAAGCGCCGCCTGCATGGCCGGGTCGGACTTGCTCACTTTCTTCGTGTTGAAACGCGTAAGACCGTTGTGTAGCCAATATTTCGCAAATGGATGACCTGTGCAGGTCTCTGACTGGGCTATTTCGTTTTCGTGGTGCGGGAAAATCAAATCCAGTCCACCCCCGTGAATGTCGAAAGTCTCGCCCAGTATCTTCATGGCCATCGCCGAGCATTCGATATGCCAGCCCGGGCGCCCTAGTCCCCAGGGAGAGTCGAACTTGACTTCCTGTGGCTCCTCAGGCTTTGAGGCCTTCCACAACGCGAAGTCGCCCGGGTTTCTCTTCGGACCACTCTGGAGTTCACGCTGGCCGGCCTGATCATCCACTGAGCGATTCGATAGTTTTCCATAGTCATCGTCACTCGTGATGTCGAAATACACGTCACCCTCGGCAACGTATGCGGCGCCGCGATCAACTAGCCTCTCTATTATCTTAATGATTTCCCCTATGTATTCCGAAGCGCGCGGAAAGTGGTCGATCCCCGTTACCTGCAACTGGGCAAGGGAATTTCTATAGTCGCCTTCGATACGCCCGGCGAGTTCCGGAACGGTTGTTCCCTGTGCCTCAGCTTCGATGATCAATTTGTCGTCCACGTCGGTGATGTTCACCACCCACGTCGTCTCATACCCGCGGTGCACGAGATAGCGTTTGATCGCGTCGAATATCACTGGGCCGACAGCATGTCCGATGTGCGATGGCTTGTAGACTGTTGGTCCACAGAGGTAAATGCCAGCCTTGCCCGGGCTGACGGGGACGAACTCCTCTTTGCTGTTGCTTAGACTGTTGTATACTCGGATCGCCATTGGTTTTGCCACTTTCTGTTGTCCCGTACTACTCGCGTTCAATCACCGTCACCGTGGCCGTTGCTGCTATTGCTTCCTCCCTGCCGATGGCTCCAACACCTTCATTGGTTTTTGCCTTCACAGACACTCTTCTGACGTCGATTCTCAGAGTATCGGCAATAACCTGAGCCATGTCCCTTTTGTAGGCCGAGAGTTTTGGTTTGTCCGCATGAACTACGCAATCGACATTGTTGGCCAGATACCCTTCAGCCGCAACTCTCTGCTGGACTTCTGCCAGGAGTTGCCTGCTGTCAGCGTCCTTGAATCGGACATCAGTGTCTGGAAACATCTCGCCGATGTCCGGCAAGCCACACGCTCCCAGTAACGCGTCAATAACCGCATGCAGCAAAACATCTGCGTCGCTGTGCCCCAGAAGTCCTCGACCAAACGGGATGTTTACTCCACCGATAATCAGCTTGCGGTTGTCGCCCAAGCGATGTAGGTCGTATCCGATGCCCACTCTATAATCCGGCACCTGTCAGTCCTCCGCGTTTCCCCACGCCAAAGCTTGGAATGCCATCGCACCACTCAACAGCAGGACAAGCACATTAAGAAACTGATCGCGGTTTATCAAGCCTGCTCGCTCAATCGCCTTCCCTGCAAACCCCTCACCTGATATAGTAAAAAGCGGAAAAGGGAGGTGTGACAGTGGCACGAAGAACGCTTCTGTTCATTTGCACCGGCAACTGCTGTCGTTCACAAATGGCAGAAGCCATCGCACGACAAGTTGCTTCCGATGACTTCGATGTGTTCAGCTGTGGTGCCGATCCCGCCGGCTTCGTTCACCCGGTTGCCCTCAGAGCTCTCGAACTAATGGGCATCTCAGCAGTTGGCTTGGAGTCAAAAGGGTGGGAGCAGTTCCTGCATCGCAACATCGACATAGCCATCACCGTATGCGACTCCGCCCACTCCGTATGTCCGAGCTTTCCCGGTGGAGGGTACAAAGCCCATTGGCCACTCGTAGACCCTTCCTTCCTCCCAGGCAGCGACGACGAACGCATCGCCTATGCGTGCCGACTGGCAGAACGATTGAAGCTCAAGATAGAGCGGCTGGCCGCTATCGACCTCGACAACCTCGGCAGAGAGGCCATCGAACAGGAGCTGGACGCTCTGGCCGACTTGTGACCGTAGCGTTATGGTAGCGCTGCTAATCCAAACACAGAGACAAACAGAGATCCTATCAGGGAAAACTGCATCTCAAGTACTTTGCTGGAATGAAGCTTGGCCTAGAGCACAGTTTCTGGATCAAGCTTCTTAACCAAGTACTCCGCCTCACCCAGTAGTGATCCCTCGGGCAGCTCAGCCGCAGCGCTGTTCCACGCGAGCGCCTCCTGCCCCAAAGACAGCATTCGCAAACACTTCTCTGCAGCAAATGGTAGAAACGGGGCCATCACCGTCGCCAGGGTTCGCATCGTCTGCAAACACACGTTAATCGCACGTCCGCAAGCTTCCATGTCGGTCTTGCGCGTGCGGAACGGGGCTGTGGAATCGAAGTAGAGATTGCCGGCCTGAGCCAATTTCATTAACTCAGCAAGAGCTGCCTTGAAATGATTCGCCTCCAACTCGGCTGCAATGCTTTCTGAGGCAGATTTCCTCGTATCAAGCATTGCTTGGTCCTCTTCGGAGCGTTGGCCTGCAGGGGGAACCTTGCCATCGAAGTACTTGTGAGCAAATGTAATCGTGCGATTGATGAAATTGCCTAATTTGGCCAGGAACTCACTGTTGTTGCGGTTGACGAAGTCTTCGAGATCGAACGCCGTACGCTGCTGCTCCGGTGCGATAGCTGTTAGATAATATCGCAAGGGGTCCGGATCAAACTCCTGCAGATACTCCTCGATCCACACCGCTGTTCCGCGACTCTTGCTCATCTTCTCCTCTTCCTTGCCCGGAAACTTGAAGTTGAGGAAGGAGTTTGAGACAACATTATGAGGAAGTTGATATTCGCCTTCCTCGCCCTGGGCATTGTCGCTATCGTGTGTTGCCATCAGCATGGCCGGGAACGTAATCGCGTGAAAGACGATGTTGTCTTCACCGATGAAGTTGACCACTTTGCATTCCGGGTTCATCCACCAGTTCTTGTAGCTTTCCCAATCATCGCCGAGCTCCTCGCATAGCCGGGCGGTAAAGGAGATGTAGCCGATCGGGGCATCAAACCACACGTAAAGTACTTTTCCCTGTGCATCAGCGTCGGCAAGGGGCACCGGAACACCCCAATCCATATCTCTCGTCATCGCTCGCTCCGGCAGACCCTCCGCGTCGATTCGTCCGACGGACTGATTGATTACGATGTTCCGCCAGTGCGCCCCGGCATTCGCGGGATCCTTCTTGCTGCGAAGCCAATCGGCCAGGCGCTCCTGTAACTGATCCAGGCGAAGAAACCAATGCGTTGTCTCACGTAGTTCCGGAGTAGACTCGGTCATTGTGCTTACCGGGTTGATCAACTCCGTTTGGTCCATCGCACGCCCACACCCTTCGCACTGATCTCCGTAGGCGTTCTCGGAGTTGCAGACAGGACACGTTCCACGCACGAAGCGATCAGGCAGAAACTGCTTTGCCTCTCTGTCATAGAGCTGCCGTGTCGTACGCTTCGTAAACAGCCCCTTGTCATGAATTCTGAGGAAGAATTCCTGACTCAACTTCTCGTGCATCTCGGCAAAACCGGGCTGGTGCGTGCCGCCATAGATATCAAAGTTGATCCCCAGGCCATCGAATGCCTTCTTTTGCGCAGCGTTATACTTGGCCGTGAGTTCCTCGACCGAGATACCTTCCTGGCGAGCACTCTTCAACGCGGCCACGCCGTTATCATCGCTTCCGCAGACAAAACGCACGTTATCGCCACGCGCTCGCAGATACCGAACGTATATGTCCGCCGGCAAGTACGCTCCAGCCACGTGTCCCACATGAAGACGCCCATTCGAGTATGGCAGGGCGGCTGTTACCAGGAATTGTCGTTGGCTCATTGATTTACTCTCGCAAGGTGTTCTGCCGGCTTCGCCACAGACTTCATGTTTGTGGCAGTCGTCTTACCGCGAAGACCCGATTGTAGTCGCTGCCGCACGCCAAACAAGCACGGCCCACGTGGCGCCGCCCTGCAAGAGGAAACCTGCACCCGATACCTGCATCTATGGAGTCTGCTCGAATTCCTCGATCTGAATGGCTAACCGGTCCATCGCATCTGCGCCCAGGAGGAATACATCGCTGCTGTTGCCCATCCGCGCATAGTGTTGACCACGACTGTCCTGTTTGTTGGCGACCAATAGCGTCACCGGATCTCCGTTCTTTGGCGCGACCTCCAGCGTCATGTACGGATGGTCCAGCCCATACAACGCGAGGTCCTCCGCTGCATAGGCAACATAACGCTGAGCTTGAAGATCCTTGATTCTTACCAAGTAGTTCACCACCTTGGCGGAGTCGACAGGAATGTCAGGCTCCGGACTGTATTCCCAACTGCCATTGCCGGCGACAAATCCTTGTACGTCTTCCAGCCGGCTCAGCTTGACCGAAGCCACTTGGTTTTCATCAAAGAAGAACAGCTGCTTCTCGCGGAACTCTTTCAACAAAGAGTCCAGCACCGCGCTGCGCACCTCGTAGACCACAGCCTCATTGCCCGGCCTCGATACGTACACGTGAGAGTCTTTGCGCGCAACTAGCAGGCTTCTGGTTTCTGCCGGCGGTTGCACCTTCTCCAATTGCGCGGCCGCAGGCTCGTCGGTATCTCCACTCTCTTGTGGCGGTTTTACCACAAATGTCTCTGCCGGTAGAAAACGATAGGATAGACGCACATCCGGGTCGTCGAGCCCGAAATCACCGACTGACTCGCCCTCAGCCAGCTTGACAATCTCCTCTGCCCTAAGCGTGCTTAACATATCGACCAGCTTCGTGACCTCAGAGGCGTTGGCGGTTGCCGCAACTGGCTGGGTTATTGCCCATGTTCCCGACTCCTTGGCCAACGTAACTTCCAACCGTGAGCCACCTTCAGTACCTTTGCAGTTCAATGATACCTCCTCGAACTGCTCGGCAGGTACGTCAATCAAGCTCCGATCACGAAACTGGGCAGGTGATCGCAGTACCTTGCCTACTTCGCTTACATGCATCTTGGCTATCGATTCGTTGCAGGAGGTCTTGACGAACTGCAGTCTCTTCGTGGCTGCGTCGGCAAAACCGCCAATGATAACAACCGTGGGGGCCTCGGCTTCATCGAATGCTAGACTGAACGATGCCTCAGGATTGGCAAAGCCCAAGCTCGCAGCATCCACGGAGTCAGCGGGAACGAAGTTCACGGCCTGCATGTCACGCAGGGCCGCAAGCAGGCTACTGGTCTCATCTGCGTCTGCCGGCTCGCCATCATCCGCAAACGACCACTTCGATCCCGCACGAACCAGCGTAAACGACTCTCCTTCCAGCGTTACCTCAACTCTGCGGGCGGTGGTGGGGTCGCTGGTAACTATTCGGTTGTCTCGCAGTTTCTTTAGGTCCGGCGCAAACGTATCACAGACCGACTTCATGACCGTTCCCACTGCGCTGTCGCCTTCGCGGCATACGTACACTTTGTTGTCTTCGCCAAACGGACCAACCGCGGCAAAACTGACCGTGTGCGTTTCCTCAATCAACTCCGCAGCGACCTCCTCCTCCTTCTCCTCGTCGGCATCCTTTGCCTCCGCCTTCTTCTGGGAAACCGCCGTCACTTGAAGAGCGGGCCTGTCCAGGCCGAAAATCGCCGGATTATCCGCCTGTTCCTCCACCCAGTTCAGCACTCGCAGTGTGCCGAAACTGTTGCACATCTTGGATACTTCCTCAGAGACCGCCCGTGCCTTCGCCGGTGATGTAAACTCCCAAACTGTTCCGGTCTTGACCAGCTTGTACGTTGTCTCTTCTTCCCCATCGCATTGCTTGATCGAGAGTTGAACGATATCTGTGCCCGCAATATCAAAAAGCTGCTGCTCGCGGTATGCCAAAACACTATCCTCAAACAGCGTCTTGAGATTACCGTTTACCCGATAGATTGGTGCGAGGTCGTCCACTCGCACATACGTCTCCTGTTCTCCTTCCGTACGCCCGATTAACACTGTAACGCTGCGGTCATCCTTGTTCCGCAATGTGACAACTGCGCGTGGCGGGTTGAGACCGGCAGTGTCCGTGTCGATAGGGCCCTCAGTCCCCTGGAATTTGACCTTGTACTTAAGTTCCGTAAGACGCCGCGGGATCTGGTCCACCTGCCAACGCTTGGCTTTGGCCTCAAAAGGCGCGACGATCCGCCATTCGCCCAATGCCCCGTCGGCGCCGGCCTTTCGCTCAAAAGCCCACTCCTTCTTCCCCGGAAGCTTGACGGCAAAGTGCATCGTATCGCCGAAGTCTTCCTCAAAAAGGCTTTTCTCAATTGCTAAATCCGGATCCGCAGCCGATGGCGGAACAGTCGGACGTGGCATCGGCGCCTTCTCGTTGAGAACATAAACAACAGAGCCGACGGCGACAACGAGGATAAACAGGATGATGGTGGTCTTGCTATTCACGGCAGATTATCTCCGGCGAACACGCCAAACGATTACTCCAATGCACAATGTCAGTCCCGGCCAGCCGATCCAGGCTATGGCCTTGACAACACTCATCTCTGATGAATTCGGGTCGATTGAGATTGTGGCTACACTGATCGGCGTACCCAGATTGACCCACTCCGTGTTATCGTTGAGCCAATGCAAACTGTTGATGAAGAAGGCCGCATTGCCCGGATTCCGCGAACGAAGCACAAAACCCTGAGCCGTAGGAGCCAACTCCGCCGCCATAGCTATCTCATCAATTTCGAAATTACCCGATCCCACTACAACTACTTTGCCCTCGTTTTTGCTCGCCACTGCTGAGAGCAGAAACTCGCCAAGCAAGTCCCCGGCGTTGCGCACAACCGAGTCAGGACGCTGTTGGCTGTAGTAGGAAAGATCGCCAACGCTCCACAGCCCCTCATCTTCTGGCAGCCAGGCCAATCGCTCTCTTGTCACGCCTTCGGGCGTTTGCTCGCTTAGTGCCAGCGGAGAGACAAGCGGGAAATTGACCCTGCTTTCCGCAACTGCGGAAGTGATGGGGTGTTTGGCGAACCTGGCCTCTGTCATGTACAGTGGCTGACGCGTGAACTGGAACTGCCCCGGCTTCACTTGCTCCGCAACCAGCAGTACTCGATTACACTCTGCCTCGATTCCCCACTCACTACGGAGATACTCAGCGTATTCGTAAGGGGCGGACATGCCGTACATTCCCGGCAGGTAGCCGGCAAGGAACACCGCTCTGGGCGAATCACCCATGGCCTTCTTGAGAATCTCCAACTTCTCCGGCGTGAAGGGGGGATCCTGCGGCGGTTGCCCCATCATGTTCTGCTGTGACGGGGTCGGCCGCAGCACAACGAAGATCGTACGGGAAGGTTCCGGATCGATCGCCGGCATCTCCTCCGCTGTTGCCAAGTCCCATTCGTACACACCGAAGTTGGCGTCCTCCAACTGCTCCTTCATCTCCGCAAGCAATGCTGGCGGCTGGCCGGGCATAAACCCGCCGAAAAACAGAGGCGCACCACCGTGTCTTACAAACACTGCCGCCGGCTTGGTTTTTTGCGTAAGCTGGAGTATTGCCGAAGTCACTTTCTGTTCGCCGAGGAACCTGCGATTGGCAAAATCCGCCTGCCCGCCACTGCGACTGTTGATAGGTTGCCACACCGTGTGGAAGGGGACTACCTTGGCATCTCCGTTCGCCTCCACCAGGATGGCGTTGGATGTCTCCGATCGCAATTCCTGCACAACCTCATCGATCGAAAGCCGGGGAAGATCTCGGATGGTCTGTTGCTGATTTTCCAGGTTGGCTATCAGGTTTGCGTATTGGTGCTCTGCTTCCGTGAAGAACGAAGCCACTGGAGGCGACAACTGAGCCGGATTCGCCGTAATCTGACTTCCAACATTGATCACGCTCTTGAGGCTTTGCAGAACAGTGGCATAAACCTGCTCAACCGTCTTCGTCGCCGCTCCATGTGCCGGAATCTCCGAGTTCATCGCATCGGTGATAGCCAAAGATGTCTGCTCCAAGTCGTCCCGGATTTGGGCGTAGATCTGTTTGACTTCACTGACAAGGCGGGCATCCGTGCCATCCACGGCAGCGAAGCCCTCCAGTTGAGACAACTCCTCGGCAACCAGGTCGTTGATCTTCGGGAGCAGATCATGCCGGAACGCGTCAAGCGCCTTGGTGTGTCCCTCAGCCTCCGCCTTGAACTTGGGAAGGCCCGCAATACGTGCGAATAGTTCCCTCCTCTTGTCCAGGTTCTGAAGCGGGTTGATATATTCGGTCTCAATCTTGCTCCGATTCGTTGCCCGGTAGAGACTCAGAAGATCATCGACGGCGTCGCGATATCGCGGTTGATCTTCAGCCTCCAAGTCCGTCTGGAAGTACAGGCTTGTTAGACGCACCGTGTCCGGAAGGGCATGCAGAAGGTTCTCGGTGGCAGGTGTCAGACTGTTTACGCCGGACGAGGTCAGGTCCGCTTGTAGCGGTTTCCTGTAGCCCAACCACTGAAGCATGCCCGTAAGCGTAACGGCAAGAACCACCATGATCAGGACGTTCAGACCGACCGCGAACTGCGAGTGGCCGCTTGTCTTTTGTCTATCTACCGCCATCTTCTGGTCTCCAACACTTTGATGGTCAAGAAGAGAAACAAACCGGTGCTGGTCAGAAAGAACACCACGTGGTTCGTATCAACTAATCCACGAGTGAAATCGTGAAAATGCTGTTGGATTGACAGGTGGTGCAACAGCAGACCCAGCCAGCCCGTTCTTCCCATAGCCAGGAAATCCGCAAGGAAGGTGAAGATCAGAAGCAAAACCACGCTGCATACGACCGCGATTATCTGGTTGCGAGTGCAGGCGCTGAAGAAAAGCCCTACGGAAAGGTAGAGACTTCCCAGCAGAATCAACCCCAGGTAGGTCGAAAGAAGCAAACCCACATCGAGGCTGCCGAATGCCGCTACTATTACAGCGTAAACCAAAGTCGTTGCCAGCATCACAACATAGAACAATAACGCCCCGAAGAATTTGCCCAGTACAATGTCAGTTTCGCCAACCGGGGCGGTCATCAGAGTCTCAATCGTTCCACTGCGAAACTCTTCCGCGAATAGTCGCATGGTCAAAATCGGCAGGAAGATCACCAATATGACCGGCATCAAGTCCACCAACCGACGTAAGGAGGCTTCTCCGCCTGGAACGAATGTCAGACTACTGAAGAAGATGCCTAACACTATTAGAAAGATCGTGATGACGGCGTACGCGATGGGCGAACAGAAGTATCCGTTCAACTCTCGCTGCATTACCGGTTGTATTCTCATGGTCAAAATGACTCCCGATGCCTGTATCTGTGAAAACTCTATTATGAGTTAGTCCATAGCGTTGTATGTTCAAGCGTGGCCTCAAAACCGAGAATCTACTGCATTGAGCCGGGGTTGAGACGCTACACTTGAATACACCCTGTTCTAGTCCTGCTGTTTGGCAATCACCTTCACGAAGAAGTCTTCAAGGCTCGCGACCTCACGGCGAAGCTCGCGAAGTCCCCAGCTGTTCTCGTGAGTCAGCTTGGCCAACGGCTCGCGAAGATCGCGATCACCGTTTCCGGATATCAGAAGGTGATTCCAGTCCCCATCGCGCGTTAAGTCGAGCGAACTGACGCCTTCGAGAGCATGAACTTTGTTTCGCACATCATCTGCTGGGCCGCGAATCTCCGCTATCAGTCGTGATCCGGCGCTGACCTGTTTCCGCAGGTCGTCCGGCGTGCCCTGAGCAACCAACTTCCCTTGCGAAATAATGATGATCTTTGAACAGATCTGTTCCACTTCGCTCAGAATGTGCGAGCTGAACAATATCGTGTGCCTCTTGCCTAACTCCCGAACCAGCTTCCGGGTCTCACGTATCTGAGTCGGATCAAGCCCAATCGTGGGCTCATCCAGCACCAGAACTTGAGGGTCACACAGCAACGCATCAGCCAAGCCCACTCGCTGCTTCATCCCTTTGGACAGCTGGCCGATTGGACGATTCACAAAGTCGCCCAGCCAGCATTGGTCCGTCACGCGCGTCATGGCCGCAGCACAATCAGTTCGGTTCATCCCGTGAAGTTTTGCCCTGAAGACCAGATACTCGCTAACTCGCATCTCCGGATAGAGAGGCGCGGACTCCGGCAGATAGCCGATCAGGCTCCGCACCTGCATCGACTGTGTGAAGACATCGAACCCGCCCACTGATGCCGTGCCTGAAGTTGCCGGGTGGTAACAGGTGAGGATTCTGATTGTGCTCGTCTTGCCCGCACCGTTCGGGCCCAGGAAGCCCACAATCTCTCCTTCGTTGACCGAAAAGCTGATTCGATCTACTGCCAAAAAGCGTCCATATCGCTTGGTTAAGTCCTTGACTTCAATCATGTTAGCGACCTCTGTGTGTTGTTGTGTCCATGGCCGTAGGCGGCGGAGTTATCCGCTGATGTGGTCGCGGCCAGAGAGCGAATATCTATACGGATGCCTTCGATGCTGTCAAGATTCAAGCTGTTTTGGGAATGTAACGGTTGCACCTGGGGCTGCCAGGGAATGCAGCTCCATCCTCTCTCCGCAACCCGGCGACCACTCACCGGCCACTCAGAGTTTGCCGAGAGCCGTAGAACGCTCGGCACCAACGACATTGACCTCAAACGCGGACTACAAACAACAATCCCGCACTCTCACTAGAACCTGCTCCCCCCCCCGAGACAATCATGATCCCGCCGTTGGACCGGCGGCAACTACCTCCGCTGGAGTACCATCTGCATACTCGTCAAAGTTTTTGCGGAACATCGCAGCAAGCTTGATCGCCTGTTTGTCGTAGGCACTCTTGTCCTGCCATGTCTGCCGCGGGTTCAGAACGCTACTGGGAACACCGGGCACCTTTTGGGGAACTAGAATGCCGAAGTTAGGATCAGCCACCATCTCAACTTTGGCCAGTGATCCGTCCAACGCCGCGTTCAGCAATGCCCGAGTGATCTTGATGCTCATTCGCGAGCCAACTCCGTAAGGGCCGCCGGACCAACCCGTATTCACCAACCAGCAGTCAGCGCCGTGTTTCTCCAGTCGTTCCGCCAGCATCTTGGCGTACACTGACGGATGATGAACCATGAACGGAGCTCCAAAGCATGCGCTGAATGTTGCAGTCGGCTCGTTGATTCCCGCTTCAGTTCCTGCCACCTTCGCTGTATAGCCGCTGATAAAGTGGTACATCGCCTGCGCCGGAGTCAGCTTGGCAATCGGCGGGAGAACGCCAAAAGCATCTGCTGTCAGCATTACAACATTGCGCGGATGCCCGGCCGTGCCGCTCGGAACAATATCCGGCAGACTCGTTAGCGGGTATGAAGCTCGCGTGTTCTCTGTGAACCTTGCATCACTCAAATCTACCTCTCGCGTCACCGGATCAAAGGGAACGTTCTCCAGAATCGTGCCGAACTTCCTTGTACAAGCGTAGATCTCCGGTTCCGAATCCTGTGACAGGTTGATGACCTTTGCGTAGCATCCACCCTCGAAGTTGAACACTCCCTTGTCAGACCAACCGTGCTCGTCATCACCGATGAGGGCGCGTTTGGGATCAGCAGAAAGAGTAGTCTTGCCTGTTCCTGAAAGACCAAAGAAGATGGCTACGTTCGATGGGTCATCTTTGCTTACGTTCGCAGAACAGTGCATCGAGAGAATATCGCGGTTAGGTAGTACGTAGTTCATCACCGTGAATATGGATTTCTTGATCTCACCGCCGTAACCTGAACCGGCTACAAGCACCAACCTCTTGGCCAAATGCAGCGCAATCAAAGTGCCACTGCGCGAGCAGTCCACATCTGGATCAGCATGAAAGCTCGGTACCTGAAGCATAGTGAAGTCCGGAACAAAAGACTTATAGGATTGGGGATCGTCCGGTTGATTGATGAACATGTTGCTGGCGAAAAGACTTGGCCAGGCCGATTCCGTTATGATCCGCACCTTGATGCGATATCTCTCGTCAGCTCCCGCGTAGCAATCCTGAACATACACCGGTTTTGCACGGAGATAGTCGCACATGTTCTGGTGCAGAGCATCAAAACGAGCCGGCTCGTATTTCTTGTTGATTTTTCCCCACCAAACCTTCTCCGCGTTTTCGGGCTCGTCTACAACCACCTTGTCTTTAGCTGCACGGCCTGTATGTTGCCCCAGACGCACCACAAGCGGACCTTGATACGCTAGGTGCCCCTCGCCGTTGCGGATAGCATGCTCGTACAGGACGGGCGGAGCCATGTTCCAGAAGATGTTGCCCAATTCGGTCAATCCGGCGTGCTCAAGGCCGTAGTTGCTACGTCGGTCCGAGATCTCCATGGCAAGTCCTTTCGCTGTTCAATTCTTCATGACACCGATGAGCTTATCTTTTCGACCGAAGCAGAGCCGAACGAGGGGAGAAGCGGTGGCGAAGATCACAACAAACTCCTTGGGCCCTCTGGCTCCTGCGATGCCTATGGCTACGGTCAGCCCGCCTATTCCGACATGCCTTTCGATTCACCGATGTTAGTTCATTCGAATGCCTGAGGCAAAGGATCTCAGAACGTATTCCCATTCCACGCAACGGCGAGCATCGCTTGACAGCATGATGGGGGACCATAGCATTCAGCAGGAGGCAACCTCTACCTTTGATACGCGGTGGCGAAATAGTGTTTACAGGTATTATAGAGCATGTTGGCAGCGTGTCGGCCATTCTTCCTTTTACGGGAGGACTGCGCATTGCCATCGACGTGGGGCCGCTGGCAAACGGGGCCAAGCTTGGCGGAAGTGTCGCCGTTAACGGGGTTTGCCTGACCATCACCAACATCGATGGCAACAGACTCAGTTTCGACGCCGTCACCGAGACTATTGCCAGAACTAATCTGGCACGCGTTAAGCCGGGTGAAAAAGTTAATCTGGAGAGAGCATTGCCGGCCCATGGACGCTTGGATGGACATATTGTCCAGGGACATGTCGACGGCAATGTCGTCGTTGTTGGCCGGAAAAACGCCCCGAATGAATGTCTATTCCACCTGAGTACCGGACCGGAACTTCTTCCCTGCATCGTTCCCAAAGGCTCCGTTGCTCTCGATGGAGTATCCTTGACTGTTGCCGACGTCCGCAGTGATGAGTTCTCTGTCGCTATTATCCCAACTACTCTTGAGGAAACCACTATCCGTGATTGGAAAACCGGGCACCAAGTGAATCTTGAGACGGACATCATTGTTCGCACTATCATTCACCAACTTGGCCGAGTCGAGAGCGGTGGGGGGATAACTATGGATCGATTACGCGAAGGTGGATTCCTGTGAACGGAACCGATGGAACCGATCTCAAACCTTCTGTCGCCGATTCCGCCTTCAAGCCGCTCATTGCCGTAACCATGGGGGATCCGGGAGGCGTGGGCGCGGAGGTCATTGTTAAGGCCTTGGCTGACCCTCAGCTGCGCAGCGCTGGACGCTTCATTATTTACGGTCTCGACGAACTACTTCGCTACGCTGCAGGACAAGCCGAAATCAATCCCTACTGGTTTCGTGTGCCTCACGAAGAGCTGGGGGAAGTTCGCTCAGGTGTTGTTGTGGCCGATTTCGATGAGCAGGCTGGCCGCGATGCCTTCTGTCATACCGCCACTGCTGAAGGCGGTGCCGCCTCCGTCTGTTTCCTTGATCAGGCAATCGCCGCGTGTAAGACCAGACGTGTTGATGCCATTGTGACAGGTCCCATCTGTAAGCAGGCTTGGAAGATGGCGCGCATCCGCTTCCCCGGACACACCGAGTATCTCGCACACGCCTGCAAGACCAGACGGGTGACTATGGGTTTTGTTGGCGGAAATCTCCGCGTGGCTCTTGCTAGTACCCATGTTGGTTTGTTTGAACTCCAGAACACCTTTACTATTGGTAAGGTGTTTCAACCCATTGACCTCCTTGACGATTGGCTGCGCCGCTACTTGGATATCCCTGAGCCCAGGATTGCTGTATGCGGATTGAACCCCCATTCGAGCGAGGGAGGGCAGTTCGGCGATGAGGAGCAGAGGATCATCGAGCCCGCAATGATCATGGCCGGGGAGTTGGGTATCAAAGTCGAAGGACCTTTCCCCGCAGATACGCTTTTCGTTCAGGCGGCAAAAGGCAAATACGACGGCGTCGTGGCCATGTACCACGATCAAGGCTTGATCCCCGTCAAGCTTCTGCACTTTGATTCCTCAGTCAACGTCACACTGGGACTCCCGCTCATTCGCACCAGTGTCGACCACGGCACTGCTTTCGACATTGCCGGAAAAAACCGTGCGGACGCTGGTAGCATGAGGGCTGCATTGAGACTGGCATGTCAACTGGCAAGCGTGCCTCGGCGAACGACCGTGGTCCGCCGCGAGATTGAGGCGACCAAGCAGCCTCGGATCGAGAACATCGAGAGACCGAGTGTCTGACCTTGGCAAAACGCATCTCTGCCCTGGCGGGGTTGTGGAGAACGGCCACTCCCCGTACGAAGAGAGCCCCCTGTGGCGGGATCCACCACAAGGGGCGATTGATTATGCGACATCGGAGCGAACTTCGCGGCTGAAGTGTTGTGACTCCAAGCGTAACGTCAAACTTCAAGAAGCTACCGGAAAGAAACCAGGCTCCGAACGCTACGTTTGAGCAGAGTTTGCTCTAATCCTGTTCTGTGCTTGCTGACTCTGTCAGTGCGGCCAACTCGCCTGTGTTGAGTACCTTGTCAATGTCCAGCAGGATCTTGACGTTTTCCCCAACCTTGCCCATCCCCATTATGAAATCGGTCTCTACCGCTCCTCCCATTGACGGCGGTGGCTCGATGCTGCTTGTGGGAAGGTCCAATACCTCCGAAACCGTGTCCACGACTATACCCACCTCCATGCCAACATCTACGACTATGATGCACGTCTCGTCAGTGTGCTGCAATTCCGGGAGGCTAAACTTCAGACGCAAGTCTATCACCGGTATGACCTTGCCACGCAGGTTGATCACTCCTTTCATGTACGACGGCATGCGCGGAACGGCCGTGATGTCCATGATTTTGATGATCTCACGAACTTTGAGGATCTCAACTCCGTACTCCTCTTCGGCCAGTTTGAAAGTGAGATACTTGCTGTCGTCATTCATCGTTGTGTTGAGTGTGGAAGTTCTGGTTTCCTCTGCCACTGTTGATGCCATGATCAATCCTCCCACTGTTCAGTGGAAATGCAATGTGAATAGCTGCCCCGTCGACTCTGAGCCCGGAATCGAGCACAACATGGGGAAGATCGGAACCTGCGGTGCCTGAAAAGAGTTGTTTTCTGTCTCAGCTTATTGGAACTATCTGCCCAGCCCGAACAGAACGTGGGCATGTTCCTCTGCAGTATGAATTCGATCCCCTCAACTCTCTCACGCGGGGCTCTTATCGGCTATGGGTTAACCATAAGTTATAGGCCGTGCGATTTGGCTGTCATCAGTAGATTGGCGGAAAGCGAGGCGCCGATATGGGGCAGCTTATCGGCCAGCTCAATCCACTTGGGATGGATTGGTAATTGGCCGCCGCGCTCCGAGGATGCCGTAGTGTGTGGCTGCGCAGGAGGGCCTACTGACGCTTGCGGCGCCGACAAACGGCCTAGGCATATTCCAAAGGCGAGAACAGCCGCCGCCTTGAGCAAGCTCGTTCTCCAGCTTGCCCTGTTCATGCGCGTCTTGCTGCCGTCCGCGACCCTGCCTGGAAACTCTATTACGGTAGGCAACTGGGAGAGCTTCTTGAGCGTCGCTCGCAGCTCGCTAATTAGCTTCCTGCACGTTGCACACTCTTCGAGGTGCCTCTCGAATTCGCCAACCAGTTCAGTGCCCATCTCATTTCCGAGGTAATCGGCTGCCAGTTTGTCAATGTCGTGGCATTTCATGCTTATGGCTCCTTGTGATGCTGCAGGAAAGTGCGCATCGTCGCCAGCGCTCGCACGTAGTGAGTCTTCACAGTGCTGATCGCCAAGCCCATGGATTGAGCTATTTCCGCAAATGTCTCGTGGTCATAAACCTTGGCGACCAGAACGGACCGCTGCTGCTCCGTAAGCCGGTTCATTCCGTTTATGATCGCTGCCTGCAATTCATGCTTGCTCGCTCTCGCGTCTGGAGCCGAAACTTCACCTGAACGCGATTCACTGGGTACGAATGGTCGTCGTCTCCGTAGAAGGTCTATGCAGTGGTTGGTAGTTACTCGCCGCAACCAGGCTAACTTGTTCTCCACCTGTGGTTGCGGATGCCGCAACGATCGGAGAATGACCTCCTGCGTTGCGTCAAGGGCGTCATGATGGTTTTGCAGGAGACGATACGACCAGGCATACACCCTTGTAGAGAGTTCGCTATCTGGCATCGGTTGTTCGGCGGGGCCTGCCATGTCGTTCGCTACTCTGCCTCATTAGCTACGAAAGACGAAGCCAGTATCCATATGTCGCGATCGTGCAGCGCCTTGCCTTCAAAGGAAAACGTGATCTTGGAAAACTCTGAAGCTTTGGCGCCGTTGCCCATGGTGCCCACTATCTTCATGACTTCCGGAGAAAGCGGTTCGTCCGTATCGATCGTGAAGTCTGCCGGTTCCGGTTTATCCTTGGATAGAGAGTTGTGTCCTATGATTACGCCCGGCATAGTAACTTGTATTTCCCAATCTTCATCATCAAGATCCTCAGTGACCTGATAGTACTCTCTACTCTTCGTGTATGCTTCGACAAAGGCGGAGATATTCCTCTTGGATACACCGAGTCTTGACAGCGTATTGCGAAGAGCTAGTTCCACTTTCCTGTCCATCTCTTGATCGAATGGCTCGCTGTCTTTGGAGTTTTCCTGCTCCTTGAGGACCCGGGTAATTCGATCGGTCATCTCCTGCGACTCGAAAAGCTTGAGAATGACTTGCCTGGCTTCCAGGTACGCGCTTTGGCTTAGAAGACTCGGCTTGGCCGTAGCCGCATCCTGTAAGTAGATGATGGCTCTCCTGGCTTTGAAGCGGATTAAACTGTCAGCTATTGTGTGTCGCTCATCATCGGTAAGGGTCTCCGGAGATTTGTCCAGAAGACTTTTAACCGGGTCCGTTTCCAAGAGGCTCTGTCTTTGATGCTCCACTGCGGCCCACGGTCGTCCGACGTAGCGCCGCCTGAAATGATAGTACGTCCCCTCCTCCTTACGCTCCACCTGTAACGTTGTTGGAAAACGCAACGCCGCGTGCGCCAGCGGAGATGACGCAATAGCGTACGTATCAGGCCACGGTTCGTTCGGCTTGACCCACCGTGCGGCTATGAGCGTGTGTTCTTTTTCTCCATTTGAATTAACGTTGGTTTCTTCCTGGACCGCCCAGCCGCCTGCTGTGGAGGGAAAACAGTCGCCGCCGGCAAAATCTGCGGCATCTCCCAATGCACTCATCACCAGGCATGCCGACCCGTCGTGGGCGACTGTGATTGACTCGCCCCTCTTGATACAGCCGACAAGGGTCAACATACCGATTGCTGTCGCAAGACCGATCATTCTCATTGTACTGGTTCTCCCATTAACAAGAGCAGGGCCGGCTACCGGAGTGACCGAGTTCCCAAGCAGCACCGACGTACTATACCGTTGCATGTCCAAGCGTCGTGCTAAACTCCGAGAATCTACCCGAGAAGACCAGAGTTCAGACGCCACACTGGAGTAGAGCTAGCTCCATGCTTTGTGACGTACAGAGAGCCCGTTTGGCCTACATCGTTCCCGCACCATAGCTTCAAGAACAAACTCAGTGCTGCCTCAGTCCCATAACATCATCAATGTCCCAACGCCAATAGCTCATCTTCTTGTTAAAATGGAGGGTTTCGGTGGACCGGATCGACTTCGTGGGCCATCGACTGGACATTCCAGCTTCGTAGCCAAGCAGCGAGCTTTGTGTTAAATTACCGTGTCATGCGCTGAGGTCGTATCAGCACCGTGTGGTGCTGGCCTCTGATGCATATTGGTTTCTTTTCAATTGTGTACCACATGGGACTGTTGCGACAGGCCGTCTCGGCAGTGTTGTGTGGCCGGAAGACAAGGCTCTTTTCATGGTAGACTTTAATCTAATCAGCAGTTTGGACACGGACGGTACCTCTGTCGAGGCCGAGTTGGAGGTACTCTTTGCTAGTGGTTTCGACGATTCCACAATCGACTCCATGGTGGCCGGAGTTGAGAACGATGCGCTTGCGCCGGGGACAATCCTCAAGGGCAAAATCATCGGACGCGCCGGAGACGATGTGGTCGTTGACGTCGGACTCAAGAGCGAGGGGATCATCGCCGTCAACGAGTGGGATGATCGTAGTTCCATCGACATCGGTGATGAACTGGATGTTTACTTGGAAAACATCGAGTCCGAGAGTGGGATTATTGAGCTTTCCAAACGTAAAGCTGATCGTATTCTTAACTGGAACCGCATCACGGAAACCAAAGCCGAAGGTGATATCGTCACCGGCTGCGTGATGAGGAAGATCAAGGGAGGCTTGCTGGTCGATATTGGTGTTCCCGTATTCCTGCCGGCGTCACAGGTTGACATTCGCCGGCCGGGTGACATTGGGGAATTCATCGGCCGGGACATCGAGGCCAAGATTCTCAAGATTGATACCGAGCGTCGTAATATCGTGATTTCGCGACGGAAACTTATTGAGGAAACCCGTAGCGAAGCCAAAGATAAGCTCATGGACGAGATCAAAGTTGATCAGGTCCGCAAGGGTGTCGTCAAGAATATCGCCGACTTCGGTGCCTTCGTGGATCTCGGAGGTATCGACGGCCTGTTGCACATAACTGATATGAGCTGGGATCGCATCAATCACCCGTCGGAGTTGGTGAAGATCGATCAGGAAGTGGAAGTCAAGATCCTCAGTATAGATCTTCAGAAGGAGAAGATCGCTCTGGGGCTCAAGCAGCTCAAGGCAAGTCCGTGGGAGGATGTGGCCGCACGTTATCAGGTAAATTCCAAGGTCAAGGGCGAAGTGGTCAACATCATGAACTACGGCGCCTTCGTCAAGCTGGAGGCCGGCGTCGAGGGCCTCGTGCATATCAGCGAGATGAGCTGGACCCGCCGCATCAATCATCCGTCCGAGTTGCTCAACGTCGGAGACGTGATCGAGGTTGTTGTGCTCGATGTTAACGCTGATCGCCAGGAGATTTCCCTTGGCATTAAGCAAACTGAAGTCAATCCTTGGACGCAGGTGGCCGAGAAGTATCCGCCGAACACCAGGATATCCGGTCGCGTACGCAATCTCACCAATTATGGGGCTTTTGTGGAGATCGAAGAGGGAATCGACGGACTCCTGCATGTGTCCGATATGAGTTGGACCAAGAAGATTTCCCATCCGTCCGAAATGCTGAAGAAGAACGACACCATCGATTGTGTTGTCCTTAAAGTCGAGGAGTCAAAGCAGCGCATCGCGTTGGGACTCAAGCAGTTGCATGAAGATCCGTGGCTACATGCCGTGCCGGAGAACTACATCCCCGGCCAGATCGTGGAAGGTACGGTAACCAAGATCACCAACTTCGGCGTGTTTGTTGAACTTGAAAACGACCTCGAGGGACTGTTGCACGTCAGCGAATTGGCCGATCATAAGGTAGAGGATCCACACGACGAGGTTCAGATCGGAGAGAAGATCCAGGTCAAGATTCTCCGCGTGGATTCCGGCGAGCGGAAGATCGGCTTGTCGAAGAAGCGGGCAGAATGGTCTGCCGAGCAGCGAGAGGCTGAAGGCGAGCCGAGTAAACCCGCAAAGGTGCGCCGTGGTGGTTTACACGGACCCGGTGAGCAGACCACGGATTTGATTCCGCACTTGATCACACCGGTTCCTGCGGCGAGCGATGCCGGGGAGACGGATGAAGAGAACAAAGCTGCCGAGGCAGCGGAAGTAGAGCAGAGCGATGAAGATCAGAGTGAGGAGAATCCCGCATAGTAGTTTTCATAAGCGGTACTCGCTGTGGTTAGATTTCGACTGCAGATGGAAATCGTGATCAACGAGCGGTTCGCGGGCAATGCGCTTGCGGACCGCTCCTTCTTTTAGCTGGTAGGACAACACTAAGCATGGCGATACGCAGCGACTCCAGTTTGCAGTACTACCTGAAGCAGATTAACAGAGCTCCACTGCTGACTCCCGAGCAGGAGAAGGAACTCGGACAGAAGATTCGCGCGGTTACACCTGCGGCCGAGCGTTTTGCCCGAGGAGAGATCAGTTTGGCGGAGAAGGAGGAGACGGAGATCGTCGGGCAGGAAGCGCGCGACGATATGGTTCAAGCCAATCTCCGGCTGGTGGTGAATATTGCCAAGAAGTACACGCATCGGGGCATGCACCTGAACGATCTCATTGAAGAGGGCAACCTGGGACTAATCAGGGCCGTTGAAGGCTATGATCCTGCTCAGAACACGCGATTCAGCACGTACGCGTCATGGTGGATTAAGCAAGCGATCAAGCGGGCGCTCATTAATGGCGTTCAGCCTGTGCACATACCGGCATACATGGTGGAAATGATCGCCAAGTGGCGGCAGGCGATGGACGTTTTTGTGGAGCGGGAAGGGCGGCAGCCTTCGCTGGAGGAGTTGGCCGCGATCATGGAAGTTCCCATGAAGAAGGCTCGAATTATCCAGCGGGCTGTTAAGGCTTTTACCGCAAGGACGCAGAACTCTGACGGTGAGGATTCGATGATGCTCACCGAGATGCTCGCGGATGAGCGGACGCCTGATCCGGGCGAGGTGCTGTTTAATGAGTCTGAGACGCGCATGGTGCAAGAGCTTCTGAATCGCATTGACGAGCGCGAAGCGCGTATTCTCCGCCTGCGTTTCGGCCTGGACGAGGAAGAGCCGATGACGCTGAAGGAGATCGGTGAGCGAGTTGGCCTTACCCGGGAGCGCGTGCGACAGATCGAGGCCTCGGCGCTTCGTAAGCTCAATGAACTGGTTGAGCAGTATCACGGGTAAACACCTACTGATATTCCGTAGTGGTTTTATGCAAACGGAGGGCGTTGTGTACGCTGCTCCGGTTGGTCTCCATTGGTTTTTGCTGGTGGGGTGCCGCTTCGCTGTGATCGTGGTTTTTCCGCTAGCAAATACGTTGTGTGGCTGCGTTGGATATAGGTGTTTTGGCCTATGGAAATGGGCGTTTTTTCGTGCAAAAACCCGCGTTTTTGAGTGCGCTAGCCCTGCTTTTACGGCGCATTGAGTGGGCGCCAGGCTGCATTTGGGCGACATTGGCGCGCATTTGGCGGTGAAATCAGGGTGAAAAGTGCCGGTTTTTGGTGTTTCGCGTGTCGAAATGTTGGTGTTCATGGTCGGATTCCTTTCTGTTTCGAGTCATTTCGAGTCGTTTTTGATCGCGTTTCAGTTCGGCCGTCGGGTCGCGCGACGCGCTGGAGGAGGTTTGCTCCAGGAGGCGCGCGGTGGCTTCCGGCGTTCGATGCGCCGGGGCAGCCTGGGCGATTCAGAAGGCTTGGGTGCCCGCGTGGACTGCTGCGCGGCGATGAACGCCGGACGTGCGGGGCAGCGAGCCAGTGGCCGGGGCAGCCACGGTGGCTCCTGGGGACAGCTTGCCCGGGTGGGCTTGGGGACCGGGGTGAGTGGCCGGTGTCCTTTATATCAGTGTGCATCTCAGAGTCGTGACGCTGGCTCTGGCTGGGGCACGGAGACCAGCGGTTGGGCCAGGGGCCCGGTGAGTTCGGTGATGGCATGGTGCAGGGCTCTGGGGCGGGCATGCCGTGGTGGTCATTGGGGCTCCGGAAATCGTCCGGGTGTTGTGTGGCTTTGCTGATCGTCGAGGGAGCGGTGGGGCTGTTCTCGGCGATGGCGCTTCTCTCCACCCTATATAAGGGCGCCGGTGTTCCGCTTTTCTTTTATAATGGGGTCGGTTGAGGGGTGGAAATCGCTGCTGGCGCTAGCGCCAGGTGCGAAAAAAAAGTTTGAAAAAAAGTCCCGAAAGTGATGTTAGGGTAGGTGAAATTGGGGTGTCTGAGATGGCTTTGGGCGGTGTCGAGGGGGGGGCGGTCCGAGGAGGCGGATTGGTGCGGGGGCGGGCGGTGGTGTGATGGAGAGGTGTTTGGGGTGGTAGTGAGCTCCTGAATAGGAGTGGGTGAGGCCGGCCGGAACAGGGAATACCCAGACGGTTGTGGTCCGCGAGGTGCGACACAGACTCGACTGGGGGAGGGTGGCGGATTATGATTTAATCACATGGTAGGTGAGTCATGGGGATGCCCAAGAGGGACGTGGTCAATGTGAAGGTTAGTGATAACGGCAATAAAACGAATAGCGTGGGAACGTGTATCAGGAAGGCGTAATGCCTTAAACAACCTTCCTTGTGTGTCGCTGCTTTGCCAAGTAGTTGGTGGTTGGTCTATTCGTTGAGCAAGGGATTCTATGAAGAAAATCGTATCCGAAAAACGATCGACTTCGCTAGGAAGGATCCTGTATGCGATATCGATTACAGTTTCCGTTGGAATCCTGTTTGCCAGTTGTCTTCAACTTGTGGAATTACGAATGACGAACTACACAGTCGGAATATTGAACGGGAATCTATTAGTATATGAAGGAGGCGAGTTTTTTGGGATAAAGGGCATTATATGGCAACCCGATATTGGTCTATGGCCTCGAAAACAATTGGTCATAATTCCCGTTGGATTAATAGCAATCGTTGTTTTCCTGATCTTCAGTTGGCGATGGTTTATGAGTCGGCGACGACACGTTACATCTTCTTGTTGTACGCAGTGCGGTTATGATTTGCGTGGTACGCCGGGGTGTACGTGCTCAGAGTGCGGGTGCGCCACGAAGCTTGGGAAAGGGGGAGCGCATGGTGGGACGGGAACGTGAGTGCATGAGGTACTTCCTAAGCGTTTTAGAACCTATCCCATTACCTGGTTTAACCGCATAAGAGTACTATAATTATGTATGCTAAAACTTACCGAAGAACAATTAGATTGGTTGACTGAGCAGATTCCTCATCACACTCCGAGCCCCAAGGGAGGTCGGCCCCCGATGGATAAGCGAAAGGCCATTCAGGGAGTTTTTTGGATTCTCGACAATGGGGCAAAATGGAAAGATCTTCCAAAGCGGTTCGGCTCCAAGAGCGCTGTTCATCGATGGTTCAAGTTCTGGGTTGAAAACGGCGTATTCGAGAACATTATGCGTAATGCTGGTGAATTAGTTGAAGAGCATGACGGCTATCGAGTGTATGAATGTTATATCGATGGAACATTCAGCAAAGCCCGCGGAGGTGGTGACGGAATAGGCAAGACAAAGGCCGGAAAAGGCGTAAAAATAATGGTTTTAGTAGATGCTAAGGGGCTTCCAATAGCAATTGATACTATGTCGGCTACGCCTCATGAAAACCAACTCGTTCAACCGCTTTTCGACTTCATGCTTACGAATGAGAAACCGGAGCGGATCATAGGTGATAAAGCTTATGATAGTGATCGACTTGACGCTGAACTTGAAGCCCAGGGTATCGAAATGATTGCTCCGCATCGTAGGAACCGCAAAGCAGAAAATAAAACTCAGGATGGCCGACCTTTGCGAAGATACAAAAGACGATGGACTGTTGAACGAACGATAGCCTGGATTCAACACTATCGTCGACTATGTATACGATGGGAGAAATCTACATTGCTCTTTCAGGGATTTCTACACTTCGGATGTACCTTATTATTGCTTAAAGAGGTTTTGGGATAGGTTCTAGCACGACAACGCGGGTTACGTTTCGGGTGGAATACAGCGTTTGCAGTTTTTAACTGTAATTCCCAATGCATGTAATTCACGCAATCTTCTTCGTTGATGTGATTGACGGGCTTTGGCGTTTCGCTGCTGGGTAATGCTGATGTGTTCAGCAACCTTAGTAAACAGTGTTCGTCGAGCTTTGCGAGTCATTCGTCTCGCTTGAACGGACGCCTCTGTCGCTCGCCGAAGTTGGCGGAGTGTCAGGCTTTTTTCCCCCGTTCGTCTCAGCGTTTTGTTCCAGCTTTAGTTTAGTTCTTGCAAGGAAGAGATGGCTGATCACCGTGAGTATGAAATGCCGCTGGATTGCCTGAAATCGCCTTACCTCGAATTGATCTAACCCGAGCAAACTCTTTTCGTCCTGGAAGCATCGCTCGATGTGCCAACGCGAGAACGCTACGTGCAAAATTCGTGTCAACGGCGTTGTCGCCGAGGCGTTGGAAACGAAGTACTTGATTTCACCAGTTACCGGGTGCTCAGCATAGACCAACCATGCCGGTGCAGATGGTAACGTGAAGCTGCGACCTGCATCTTCCGGACAGACGTTCAATCGAAATCGCGCCGCTTTGGCTCGCCAGATGATCGGTCCTTTGTGACCGTTCTTGATGTGGTAGTCTTGCCAATCCTGATCGCGTATGGCATAGGAATACGTACACAACCGATCTACGCGATGGGGCTTGCTCGACTGAGCTGCCAACCGGGGATAACGCTTGGGACGACCGTTTGCGCGAGCGTGATGGTTCTTCTGTAATACCTTGGGTTCGACGAGCCAGCCGGTAAACGACTTCGGCACCTCAGCCACGTAGGTCTGACCCATCTTGTGTAATGTTTCCAGGAATCTGGCATTGCAGCCGTAACCTTCATCGAAAGTCAGCCACTTAAAGCGAATGCCGTTGCCCTGGCATCGCTCGAGCATATCCAAGGCAATCTTCCACTTCGGTTGGTGGGTAAGATCGTCGGGAACATGAGCTTCGCGACAGCGCTTACGGTCGTCGGCCCATGATTCCGGAAGGAATATGCGATGATCGAGCGTGCAACGGAACCGGCCACGCAGGTCGGCATATCCAAGGCCCACGGACACCACGCAATTGTCGATCTTTCCGGTAGCACCACAGTATTGACGGCGTACACCTGCGGTCTTGTCTCCGCGTTTCGGGAAACTTGTCTCGTCGATCAAGCCAATCGCATCATCGCAATGGTGCGATTCGGCAACCAGCTCCTGTAATCGATCAAGAGCACGTTCGTGATTCCAGGTGTGCGTAGCGAGAAAATCCTGCAATGTCCTGGCCGGTACCCCAAGGGCATCGGCCATCGGCTCCACGCTTTTCCGCTCAATGCCCGAAAGTTGGCTACGCACGTACCGCCGCAAATGCTCACGACCTTCGCTACGGGCGAAGCAATCACGAAACAGACCCAGGAACCGATCCAACTCCCCCGCCAATCGACCAATGATACGAACATCCATGTTCATGCCCTCCAGCTTTACCAGCGCTGGAGCACTTATCGGATAAACAGTATCACTTCCTTGAGCCTAACCCGCGTTGTCGTGCTAGCAAGTAGGGGCTGACGACCCACCCTGAGGAGAAGTGGCCGGTACGTTTCAAGTGGCCGGTACGTTTCAAGTGGCCGTCGCGGTCTGGTGGTCCACCTGGGGGAGGTAAGCCAGATACCCTCGGTTTCCGGGCTCCACTCGTTGCTGGAGGAAGTCATTGCGTGGGCGTTTGGAGTATGCAGAGCAAGACGGTCTCCGGTCGGGTGAGTGGGTCGCTAAGGCGTGTGGCGCCGGAGGGCGGTTGTGCTTTTGCATGGCTGCGAGTTGAAGATGGAGTTTTGCGGGAGTGGGCAACGGGTTGGTGAGTGAGTTAAGTATGGTGTCTGCAGAATCCCCAGAATTCCACTGTAAGCCAACACGTCAGGCGAGATGGAGGTCGGATGTGATGAAGCCCATACTGGTGATTCTCTTAACAGTCGTTGTGGGTTTTGTGGTTGGGAGTCTATCTGTGAACGAGGAGATTCGCATTGGTGTTACTGTTATGGGGGATGGTCTTGCCTTAGGAGCAGAGCAAGACGATGTGGGATTCGGTGCCGCCCTTTCTGGTCCTGATTTTCCTGAGGTTGTCACTACGTTGGAGAAAGAAGTTGAGGGGGAGTTTTGTAGCGGATTCACGTTTAAGGGCGACGGGGGGAGCATTTGTCTTGTGTCGAGATACGTCGAGGAAGAGGATGAGTTTCACTTATTCATTGAATCGACAATAGATTTCACGTTGATCCTTCACACTGAGACTCGGCCAGAGCCTGCGATCAGGAAAATACAAGCTGGAGAGCAAGAGATAGTCTTTGAGAGATAACCTGAACCACAAGAAGAGCTGAAGTGTGGTTCGGTATGAAGGGTTGGGAATCTCGGATTAGGTTTTCTCTTGTTCGGGGAAAGATATGAGAGAGACGCATAAATCTCTACGGCACGCTGGAACTCCAATGCATACGGGCAATATCACGGATTTTGAGCCCGAGCTGATCAGCCAATATCAGGAGAAGTTATCGTTTGCAGCGCGGTTTGTTGGCTACGGTGCTGTGATAGTCTTGATTACGAACTGCGTGCTTTGTGTTGCTTTTCGTTTTCTGGCCGTCGATCTCGGACCTATTATCGTGTTATTACTCCTTCCGTGGGCACGTGAAGGTAGCATGAAATCATGGTTTGTATTGGCCGTGTTGTTTCTAGCCAATGTATTGGTATGTGCGATGGGATTGGCAATTATCGTATGTGATCCGAGCAGAGTTAAGTCCCGCTTTGGGGTCGGCGAGGGTGGTTATATTCTCGCTGGATTCGTCGTATCACTTGTTCTTCTTTGGAGTAGTGTTTGCGCGTACCTAGCGATAAGTTCGAAGAAGGTCTCACTGAAGATGAGACGAAAAGTGGCGGGGCAATGCGTGGATTGTGGATACGATTTGAGAGGATGTCGGTCCGATGTTTGCCCAGAGTGCGGGTGCGCCACATGGGTCGGAAAGGGGGGAGTGCATGATGGGTCCGGAACGTGAGTGCATGAGGTACTTCCTAAGCTGTTAGCAAGTACGGGCTGACGACCCACCCTGAGGAGAAGTGGCCGGTACGTTTCAAGTGGCCGTCGCGGTCCGGTGGTCCACCTGGGGGAAGTAAGCCAGATGCTCTCGATTTCCGGGCTTCACTCGTTGCTGGAGGAAGTCATTGCGTGGGCGTTTGGAGTATGCAGAGAAGACGACCTCCGGTTGGCTGAGTTGGTTGCTACGGCGTGTGGCGGCGGCGGGCGGTTGTGCTTTTGCCTGGTGGGGGGTTGAAGATGGAGTTATATAGGAGCGGGCAACGTGTAGGTGAATGGGTTGGGATTCGCGTCCCCGGATTTATGGGAATCGCTGAATCGATGTCCCCGAAATCGAGATCTTGGGTTGGCGTGCGGTAAACTGCAGTGCTTGATGCTTTCGGAGGCTTGTCATGCGAGTATTACGCACGACGATATTGGTGTTTGGGGGGATTACTTTGATTCTAAGCTCAAGGCTTGAGCCTAGTCCTGGGCGAAGTGCAATCTTGATGGGTGTTTTTTCGGGGGACTGGAGCCTGAGAATCGGCGAAACAGGATACGAGATTGGGCGTGCCGCAGATGGAAGGATTGACCGATACGACGTATGGCGTTGGGTGGAAGTGCCGGGTTTTACAGTAAACGCGAAGTCCAACAACTTGAATACGCTGGTAGAGAGTGAGAACATTAGGGAAGTCATTGAGTATAATAGTGGAGATAAGTGGATAGTGATCAGAACTGATTATGGGTATACCTGGATCGACACGTTGACGCATAATCGGTTTCAAGCTCGTAGTACTCCCGAACTTAGGGAACAAGCGCCGAGCGATGTCGCCAGACTGTTGAGAGGTCTCCATGCTCCGAGACCGTCGAGAAGAGGGCTGTTCATTGCAGTTGGAACGATATTGATTGTCTGGGCGGCAGCGTCTTCATTGCGATTCGTTCTGTTCTGCAAGAAACAAGAGGAGGCTGTTTAAGGTCTTGTGATGCTTCAGTCGGAATTGGACAAACGCTCCGTTTGGGATATTTTTAGTATACCCCGTGATGGAGGCGTGAATTATGCGGAGAAAGCGGCGGAATTTCAGCGGTAGCGAGAAGATGTCGATCCTGCGTGAGCATTTAATCGAGCACATACCGGTGTCGGAAATCTGCGACAAGCACGGCATTCAACCGACCCTTTTCCACCTTTGGCAGAAGAAGCTATTCGAGGAAGGCGCGAGTGTCTTTGACCGGCCAGCCAGGAAATCGTCGCAGCAGAAGTCGGCCGACGCGGCGAAGATAGAAAAACTCGAAGCCAAGCTGCAACAGAAAAACGAAGTGCTTGGAGAGTTAATGGGCGAACATATAGCACTAAAAAAAAGTCTTGGGGAGATTTAAAGGGACGATGGGTACCTCACGACACACGTGATTCCCTGGTGGACTTCGTCGAAAGCTGGTCATCGAAGACGGAGCTTGCCGCAAGTCGCCTGGTTCGTTGTATAGGCGTAACCAGGAGCAAGTACTACGATTGGCGAAAACGGTTCGGCAAAATTAACGAACACAACGCGTGTGTACCGCGCGATCACTGGCTTGAGGATTGGGAGAAGCAGGCGATCCTGGATTTTCATGCGCAGTATCCCCTGGAGGGTTATCGCCGGTTAACGTTCATGATGCTCGATCGAGACGTGGTGGCCGCAAGCCCGACGAGCGTATACCGCGTTCTTCGGGCCGCGGGTGTCTTGCGACGCTGGAACAATAAGCCATCGCGCAAAGGTACAGGTTTTGTGCAGCCATTACAGGTGCATGAGCATTGGCATACGGATATATCGTATATCAACATCGCCGGCACTTTTTACTATTTGTGCAGTGTTTTGGACGGCTGCAGCCGGTGCATAGTTCATTGGGAGATTCGCGAATCGATGCGGGAAGCAGATGTTGAGATTATTCTTCAGCGAGCAAAAGAAAAATTCCCAGATGCGTTGCCTCGGATCATCTCGGATAACGGCCCGCAATTTATCTCCAAGGATTTCAAGGAGTTTATTCGGATCAGCGGTATGACCCACGTGAGGACATCGCCGTATTATCCGCAGAGCAACGGCAAACTGGAGCGATTTCATCGTTCGATCAAGCACGAGTGTATTCGCCCCGGCATCCCGCTGACACTTGAAGATGCCCAACGGCTGGTCGATGGTTACGTCCGGCATTACAACGAGGTGAGGTTGCACAGCGCTATTGGCTTTGTAACTCCGTCCGACAAGGTCTACGGCCGTGATGAGGATATTTTTGTGGAACGGGATCGCAAGCTCATTACCGCTCGTGAACAGAGACGGCAGCGTCGCCAGGAGTTGCGATACCAATCGATTACAGAGGAGGCTTCGAGTCCCCGGAGTTCCGTCGCCTCGGCGTCGCCTCACCAACAGCTGGGCGATCCCGAGGCGACGGAGCGGAGGGGACAACCCCGGCAGTTCCCGACCCGAGGCCGAGCAGGAGAAAACATGCTTGTGGAAATTACGTAAGTTTGTACATTAAGTGCGACAAGCGTTTGTCCATTTCACGCTGAACCATTACAGTCTCTCATTGTCCGCGTTTTCCGGTGGGCTTTCGTTGTTTGATGGTGCGGGTTGGCTAAATCGCTATTAGAGCGATCTCAGGATGTTCAGTTGTGCGCGATTTGGTTTGCTTGGTGACGAGTTGAAGATGGAGTTATATAGGAGCGGGCAACGGGTAGGTGAGTGAGTTAAGTATGGTGTCCCAGGATTCCCAGGATTCCAAGGATGAATGCAAAGCGGAGCGAGCAGGTGATACGGCTTCCGCATATTCCTCCGCCGCTCAGATTGGCTTTCAGGTATGGCTGCGTGATTGTGACGGGTGATCAGGCGTATGACGCGAGTACGTCGGTGGCTTGCGATTGCTTGCTCAGGATAATGTTGGGGGTGGTGCTGCTTCCGGTCCTTCCTTTGCTGCTGGTGCTGGCTTACACCGATCGGCGGAAACGGATGCTTGCTCACTCTTCCAGAGCAAGCTCCATTCGAGTGTGGCGTCTGATATATGTTTTCTTCGGTGGATTCTCGGTGTTTGACGCTTTGTTTGGACCTGTGACGCTTCAACGTGCGGCGGGTTTTTTGGATTCCCGGGGCGGCTCTTACCAGGACTTACGCCCTTAGCTAGAATGTGCCGGCCGCTGTGGTTGGGCTGTAACGCTATTGAGGGGATTATGGAGTCGTCGTATAGACGGTGTGTCATGGTGCAGGGTGGTGAAAGGGGATTTTGCTCGCCGATGCGGCAATTGGAGGCGTCTGCGAATACCTTTGTGCCAGCGATGATCGCTGCTGTTGTTCTAGGGTTTTGCCTTAACAGCCCGTTCCCAATAGACCGCTACTTGCAGGTTGAGGGGATGTCTGAGGTTTGGGCGGATCGTGTGGCGGGGCTGTTCGTATTGGCTGTTCCAGCGTTGTGGATTGCCATTGATGGGGGTTTGCGTCGAGCAACTGTAGGGATGCGTCGACGGAAGCTGGAGTTTCGCTGCGAGGACGGTCGGCCACCGACTTTCTTGCGGTGCTTGCTCAGGATAATGTTGGGAATAGTGCTGCTTCCAGTCTTTCCCTTGCTGCTGGTGCTGGCTTACGCCGATCGGCGGAGACGGATGCTTGCCGACATAGTGTGCGGAACGGTCGTCTGCTTCTGTGGGGACGAGTAGGTGAATGAGTTAAGGGATGGTGTGCCCGGGATAGACTGTTTTTCATCTTAGTGGAAGGCTATTAGCGGGTTTCTTTCTGCTCGTCCCATGGCTTGGTGAATCTTTCGGGAATACTCCATTCGGACTCTGCTTTCTGCCACCAATTCATCCAGGCGGTACGGTCATATCCATATGCTTCGCCGGTTACTTCTTCGAGTTCCTTGACCACGGAGCCAGCGCTGTATCCCTTGAGCTCCGGTGAAATCCTGGCGATGGCCAAGGGTACGGCTTGTCGGTCTCCAAGAGAGATCAGGGCTCTAAATGCTTTGGGTAGGGCAAAGAACTCATCAGATGCGAGGCAATGTCGCAAAATGGGGATTGCATCCGGTGAGGCAATACGCGCTACCGCTTCGCATGCGTACGCGTGGGAGGAATAGTCGAGGTGGCGTTTCTCCAATATGGCCAACAGGCATGGAAGTGCTTTTTTGTTCTTTGTTTTGCCGAGGGCAATGATAGCAAGTTGCGTTTCCGTCTGGCTTGGGTCGTTTTGGACAGTCTTGACGAGAAACGAGTTTTCGCCGAGCTCGTGAGGAAGTGCGCCATGCTGAGCGAGTCCGATGGCTCCGGTCAGTCGGGCAATGGCGGTGCTGCGGCCGTAGAGATCGAGGAGAATGGCCTTGGACTGATCTGTTTGGGTTGCGCCAAGGACATCCGCAATCCAGAAAGAATTGCGTCCGTTGAGCAGGGCGAAATCGTTCGATTCTTTCTTTATCAGTGGGATGATGGGATCGCCGTAGCGGATGGCCGCCTGCCTTGCCCTCATGCCGAACTTCCTGTCGTGGACGAGGATTCGAGCTGTCTGGTCGATGGTCAGTCCGGGCCCGAAGGCGGATTGAACGTAGATGTAGACGGCACCGATTGCGATGATGGCGATCAATCCGATGGCGAGGGCTGTGTTGCGAAATCTCTTGCTCATGTGTGCTATCCTGGTGGGCTTTTGCGTGTTTTGCTGGTCATGGGCCATCCTCTCGCCATTCGAAGTATTCCTCCATGAGCCAACCTCCAATCGATCGACGCTTCCGCAGGTCGGCTCTGATGCGGTCGAGCACATCAGGATGCTCGCTGAGGAAAGTTCCGAAATCCGGCTCATCTGCAATGGCGTTGATGGACGGGTCTACTCGAACCCCTCTCCAATTGAAGGTTGGACCTTTACCATTGGAGCCCAACCCCACCCAGTTATGCTGGCATGTGCCATGGGGATCAAGGTAAAGAGTAAGCGGGTCTGAGCTACTCCAACCCTCGCGCTTGCCACCTGCTATTTCAAAGAGCAGGGGGCCGCCGAACGGTAAGGACACTTGGTGGATCAGGCGGTACTCATGCCTGCAACATTCTGAGCAGATGTAGGCTTCGGTTACTTCAACGTAGCCCAGAGCACCGAGGAAAGGGATCACGGCAAGGGCATAGATCGGCAGGAACCTGCCCCACGGGATTGTCCTAATCCGTTGTCTGAGGCTTGGACGGAGCACTGGGCCCTCTGCCACTTTCGTCCCGCACTCTGAGCAGACTCCGATGACATTGCCAGTGAGGTCATAGCCGCAGCGGGGGCAGAACTCTGTCCGGGCGTTCTTTGCATAGGCCAAGATATCGATGGCGACGAATGGGCCTGCCAGTACCAGACAGCCCAATCCGAAGATGCTGATCCACCCGATGAGTTGCACGAGTTCAATTGTAGGACTGCGGCCATATGCAGAAGTCGCCTTTTCTGTAACGACGATCCATCCCACGCAGAGGAGAAGGGCAGTGTAGTATGTGGCCACCGTTGCCCGTCGCTCACGCATGGTGGCGAGATGTCGGCGTTTGCCACCGACGTAGCTGAGTAGCGGCCAGGCGGCGAGGGTTAGCGAAAGCAGAAGTGCGAGGGAATTAGCTATTACCATTATCAGCTACAACCGGAGTCGTCGAGTTGGCGGCAGTATGGCATCATGAGTCCTGTCGTCATCTAGAGCACGCTTTCTTTGAGTGTAGGGCGCCAGCGCAGGCTATTACTTTAGGGCATAGAGGCGGCGTTGGAAATCATTGTAGCTCACGGGTTCGATGGTGATTAGTCCTGGGACCCGATCGAAAAGGACATCCTGGACCATGCTGTGCATCGCCCTGCGGTAACGGTTGATGTCCGTGGCGCTAACCGAATCAGGATTGCGATCGAAGGCCAGTTCGATTTTCCACAGTTCGTCCATTTCGTCGTGGCCTATCAACAGGTGCTTGCGGTAGACGATGTGGATGGCCGTTTGCGCTGGGGGATAGCCGATGTAATAGTGATATTCACGCCGCGGTGCCGTGATCGAATCATCGACGAAGTAGTGGTTGTGGTCCGGGGAGGTGCGACGGCTGCAGCCGAGTACAAAGGCGATGACGTCGCTGACCGTGTGATCTTTGCCAGTGATCAGAACGAACCTATCGCGTTCGGGTGGAGTGGCGGCGATTGATAGTGCGTCTACGGCCATCCCGGCGATTCGAAAGCCGCCGGCGCCACAGAGGCATACATGTCCGAGTTGTGCGCATACGTCGTCGAATTCGAGTGGGACAGTTTCCACATGTTCGGGGTAACTCCCGGCCAGCACGCCATGGTTGTAGTGGAAGACAATTGGTGGCACGGCGTTGACCCATTCGTATGTGTCATGCCAGCGGGGGGAGTGCTTTGGTTGTGGACAGCGGCATCCCGTGGACGTTTGTGCGAGTACGACGATTGCGGCTGTACTCACCAGCGTTTTCCAGTGCAGCAGACAGGTTCGCATATATTGCCTCGAGTGGTTGGTGAACGGTTTGCGTGCAGGCGTTTTCGGTAGCTCTGTCACTACTCAGCCTGCTTTAGCCGAAGTCCCTTGGGCACGACAACGCGGTCGATTAGTTCGAATACCCCCTGGACCAGGAGAGCGAGTATTGCGGCCGGAATAGCATCCTGCATGATCACACCGTAGTCGTTCAATCTAATGCCGGTGAAGATCGAATCGCCGTAGCCGCCCGCGCCGATGAAACCGCCAAGTGTGGCGAAACCAACGTTGATGACCGCCGCCGTCTTTACACCGGCCAAGATCATTCGTGATGCGAGTGGTAACTCGATTCGCCAAAGGCGTACCCATCCCGGGAGTCCTAGTGCGATGGCTGATTCCTGCAATCGCGGTGAGATACCGCGCAAGCCGGCGTGTGTGTTTCTGACGATGGGTAGCAGGGAGTAAAGGAAGAGTGCCACGACGGCCTGGGGATAGCCAAGTTCGTCGGAGAAGTAGCTGACGGGGCGAATCAACAGCACGAGCAACGCAATCGCAGGAATTGTCTGGATGATCCCGACGACTCCCAGGATTGGCTGGGCGAGTTCGGCTTTGCGGGCGGCGATGATGCCCAGGGGAATCGCCACCATTATGGCGGCTGCGAGCGACACGACTACCATGTTGAGGTGCTCTGCTGTACAGCGTGCGATGTTGTGTGCAGTGCCTTGTTCTCGAACGGGTGAGTGAATTCCCTTCGTTTTTTTCAGGAAATCGGCGGCGGCGGTGGTTTCGTCACGCCCGTCAAGCTCCACGCTCGCGTTCATGCTCATCATTGCTGTTTGGTCGATGGTTGCTTCCAGTGAGTGGAGCGCGGCAATGAACTTCGGTGCTCGTTGCTCCAATCCTTTGCGATAGACGAACACGGCGCAGTATTCCGGAAAATGCTCAAGGTCGTCTTTAAGCCGCCTCAACTGAAGTTTGCGGATTTTCGCATCAGTCGCATACAGATCGGTTACCTGAATCACTCCGTTGTCGAGGGCTTCGTAGGCGAGCGCGTGCTCGAGCCCGCGTACATCCTGATGGGGAAGTTGATAGCGTTGTGCCAGGGCCTCCCACCCGTCGGCCCGCTTCATGAACTCGTTACTGAAGCGGAGTGTGAGTTGAGGATGGCTGCGCAGATTGCTGATGCTGCGGATTCCCAGCTTGGCGGCGAGTTGTTCTTTCATCCCAATTACGTAGGTGTTGTTGAAGCCGAGCGGTTCAGTCATTGTGAGGCCGGACTCGGCGAGCTTCTCGCGTAGTGCTGCTGTGCCGCGAATATGCTCACTGGCAAAGATCTCCTCAATCATTGTGCCGGTGTATTCGGGGTAAATATCGATTTGGCCGGCCAACAGTGCCTCCCACAGCAGTCGCGTGCCGCCCAGGCCGTCGATGTGTTCTACCTCAAGCCCTTCGTTTACAGCCAAGTGGGCCACGATTTCTGCGAGGATGACAGATTCGGTGAAGGCCTTGGAACCGACGCGTACTGGCGACGGAATGCCAGCGAACGCCGGTTGCAGCAGGGTGATGTAGATCAGTATTGGGGCTAGGGGGTGCCGGCTCATTGGACCGCTCCCGGGGATGGTTCCAGGGGTCTGCGCTGAGCGTTGACGAATTCGGTAACGAAAGCGCTGGCGGGAGAATTGAGCAGGTCGTGGAAAGAGCCCCGCTGCATGACGCTGCCTGCGCGCATCAGGATGATAGTATCGCTGAAGTAGCCTGCTTCTGCTAAGTCGTGCGTAACCATGACGACCGTCTTCCCAAGTTTGCGGAAGATTGAACGCAACTCCGCCTGCAGCGTACTGCGGATCATGGGGTCAAGTGCGCCCAACGGCTCGTCGAATAGCAGTACATGCGGATCTAGCATAAGCGCTCGCATCAGGCTGACCCGCTGACGCTGCCCACCGGAGAGTTGAGCTGGATATCTATCGAGTCCGTCTGCAGGGAAATGCGTTAGTTCAACAAGTTTGTTGATTCGAGTGGCGATGCGCTGCGCATCCCACCCAAGATATTGTGCCGCCAGAGCGGTGTTGCCGTACGCGGTTAGATGGGGAAACAGCCCGCCATCCTGGATTACGTATCCCATGTTGCGACGCAACAAAGTGGCATTATCCGGAGTTAGTGTCTGTTCCTCGAACCGGATTCTGCCTGTGTCCGGTTGAGCGAGCCCGATCAACAGACGCAGTAATGTGGATTTTCCGCAACCGCTTGGCCCAATGATGACGGTGGTTTTGCCGGGTTCGATCACCAGATCGATACCGCATAGGGCCTCAACTTGACCGAATCGCTTTGAAATGTCGCTGAGTTCGAACATGATCAGGTCGGATGTAGGCTTGAAAAGCCCTTGTTGGCAATGCGCCTCCGTTGCACGATTCGAAAGGGTAATCGCAATGTCGCACTAAGGTCGTCTTTGAAAGGATTACGTCCTTGTCTGTAATTGCGTCAAAGGCAATGCAGCTCTTCTGCGTGCACGTCGTCACTCGAATCGGTTCTGACGTGCCGTTCAGGCCGCTCAGCGTGCTGCGCCTTCCTGTGTATCGCCTCTGGCCTGAAGGAGCAGTTGCTCCGACACGTCATGGTGCTTTATACCTACGATCGCCACGTAGTGAAGTGGGTTGCGATCGGTTGCAAGGCGATGTTGGTACCGCTGGCGTCGCCGCACTTCGAGTGTGCCGTTATCGACCATGGCGCGAATGAGTCCAGAAAAACCGGATGGGTCGGCGGCGGTACTCCTGCGGTAGTCTCCAAGTATGACGCGACGAACGACGTGCTCGGTCGTCGAACGAGTACGGCCTACAGCGGTTCAGCCTTCAGCGCATCATTAAGTCAATCCTACGCGCACAACGCCCGCAACGAGCTGACGGGATCAGTACGCAGTGACTCGGGCAGTTGGGATTACGACTATGACAACATCGGCAATCGCCTGAGCAGTTCCGATTCGCAGGGCCAGACGGAGTATGTGAGCAACGGGCTTAATCAATATCTGAGAAGAGGCGTCGGGGGCGGCTTGCGTTACGACGCCGACGGCAATCTCACGAACATAGGTTCGGCTGCCGACCTGGATGACGACGGAGATGTTGACGTTGATGACTTCGTGATCTTCCAGCCGCAGCTAACCGGTCCACTGGCCGAGGTAGCGGCCGCGGCGATGGCTATGGAGCAGATGGCGGCGCCGATGGCCCTGATGGCCGCTCCGCAGGCTGAGGCGGTTGTTGTTGAGCCTTGGACGGATGAGGAATCCTCAGCGACTCTGAGGGTCAAGGGGCTATCCGGAGGTCCTGCACTTACAGTTCTGCAGCCGCACACCACTTATCAGCTACATTACCGAGCAGGTGTGGAGGAAGTTAATGGCTTCATGGTAACGGTGTACGCTGACGGCGATGCCCAGGAGATCAGCGGAGTAACGGCGTCGACGGGTGAATGGAGCGATGCTGACGTATTCGAGTTCATCGATATGGCCACAGCCGGTGGCGATCCGACGTACGACGGCAACGGTTGCATGTTGCGGCAGATAGTTCACGGGTTCTGGTTTACCGGTAGTGGCGAGAGTGTGGAAGAGTTGGCCGATCGCAGAGGTCAACTGTTCCAGTTCACTACCGGCGCTGCGGGAACGATTCACTTCGAACTGTTCATGGACTGGATCGACGTGGCCAGTCGTGAAGGCGTGTGGATGCGCACCGATCTTACAGTAGAAGTGGTTGATCCGACGGCGTCGGCAAGCTCGGCGTCGGAGGCAACAGTGGCTGATAGTAGCTTCAAGCCGCATATGGGCTTCGATGCCCAGTTCGGCAGTGCCTTGGTCGCAGCTCTGCTGGCCACTGGTGGTACAGAGCCGGAGTTCGCCCTGGCCGACCTGGATGGTGACGGTGATGCGGACCTAGCGGACTTCGCCATGTTCCAGGCAGCTTTTGGGACTACTGGCGGTACGCGGTATACTTGGAACACAGAGAACCGGCTGACCGGCGTTGAGCCGCTGGCCCCGTCTGCCGGCGATGTGAAGGTGCAATTCGTGTATGACCATATGGGCAGAAGAGTGTTGAAGCGTGTCTGGACGTACACTGCCGGTAGTTGGGGCAATCCAACGGCGGAGACGAAGTATGTCTACGACGGCTGGCGAGTGATCATGGAGCTTGACGGGCTCAATAGTGATGCTGTCACTCGCAAGTTCACCTGGGGGCTGGACCTGTCGGGCAGCGTGGAAGGTGCCGGTGGCATCGGCGGCCTACTGGCTACGGAGGACACGGCGGGAACAACAGTTGCGACCGACGATCGCAGCTTCATCTACTTCTACGAGTTGAACGGTAACGTTGGGCAGTTGGTCGAAACCACAACCGGGACAGATTACGGCACAATCGCCGCGAAGTACGAATACGATCCATACGGCAAACGCATAAACACCGCGACGCCGGGTGAGTACGACCAGCCCTATCGCTTCAGTACCAAGCCGGTGGACGATGAAACGGGGTTGGGCTATTGGGGATATCGGTATTACTCCTACGATCTCGGGCGTTGGGTTAGTCGGGATCCGATCGGGGAACGAGGTGGAGTGAATCTGTATACCTATGTTGAGAATGGGCCAGTTCTTCTTGTTGATGCTTTTGGATGGCATCCTCGCATGGTCGATCATGATCCATGGAGTCCTACAGTGGATCCACCATCAGTAGATTTACCTGGAGACGGGATTAAGATACAGGATTGCTCGGAGGAGTGGCAGGACCGTATTGGATTGACGTTGAAAGGAGCGTGTGATCATTTTGACAAGCTGGCCGATAAGATAAAGGCTAACAAGAAATGTGTTCAGTGTTGCTTGGAGGAGCGAGTAGAAAAGGGGGACGACAGGTTACCTCATGGCATTTCCGCCGAACGAGTGCTGGCGATTATCAAGACGGCGACCGACTACTGGTGTGGAAAAAACGCAAAGGGCGTTTTCAAATGTCGCGAGTCGAGCAAAGGTGGCAACGGCACTTTCTGCAAGTTCTGTGCGAGTGAGAACAATCCGTCGATGCTCACTCCGCCGCTTTTCGTTCGGTGGGGTTACAGCGAGCAGCCTATTCACATATGCATCGAGAACGACTGTCCGGATTGCGTGAATGTCGACAACATGATTCATGAGATGCTACGCCAGTGGTTCGGAGACAGCCGGAGGAGGGGCCCAAACGAAGGTTGGGACTATGCGATCGGTGTAGGTGGGCAGTTAGGCGCCTGTGTTAGGATATGCGAGAGCAAGAAGTAGTGCCCAAGAACAGCAACTCGATGCATGGTGAATCGGCAACGCCGCATGAATCTGGTCATGACCGGCGTTGTGTGTACTGCACCTCCTGCGGGTACGATTTGCGTGGTAGCGATCACGAAGCATGTTGTTCGGAGTGTGGAGGAAGTACGAGGACGGATGTTCCTCTGACGGGGGGGTGGGCAATCCGGCTCCGCCGCGCGAGGGAATTCGTGCGCAGCAACAAGTTGGCCGTTGGTTTCGTAGCTGTTGTCCTGTGCCTCGTGCTGTTTGCTATTGTTGGGTACACGGAACGCTACCGAATCAGTTACTGTAATCAATGCGCGAGAGTGAAGGAAGAAGTGACGACGGGGTTCTTCGTTCCGTTCTGGGATGTGCTTCTCTTGGAGATTGACTCGACGACGAGGATTATCAACACCGGTGATCTTATACCTGCACACCTTGATCCCGGCGGCAACTGCTCCCACGACTGGGTCTTGAACTCGGTTCTCTTCTTTGGCCGCTTTTACCCAGCGTACAACGCTTCCCAGGCCGACCCAACCTGTGCTGGTTTGTTTGGCGACCTTCCGAAATTCAAAGAGTTTCTAGACTGTATGCCGAACTCCAAGGCGCGCATAGTCGACCACCTGCAAAAGAGAGACCTGAGGAGTTGGCTTTATCATGAGTACGAGCGGTGGTATGACGAGGGAGACAACGCTGCTGCCGATGAGCCGTGATTGGATCATGATGATGATCGCATGTTCGGAGTGCCTTTTAGGCATGGTATTAGAGGACCAGACTGTCTCAAGGAAAGAGCGTCTGGTCGTGTTTGTATCACGGTATCAGTTGGATTCGCATTCTGGATGCTACGTGCTTGCGTTTACTTTCCTGGCGGCAACGTGCGAACAGAAGGCGGAATGGGCATCGGGTATGGCACAGGTGTTGGAATCGAGGGTGGGATTACGGCGATCAAATGTTGGTAGGGCAAGAACGGCGAAGAATGGTGACAAGAAGTGGATCTAAGGGAATTCATAAAGCTTTTACTGTTTGTCCAGTTCGCATTGTTGCTTTTGCTGAGTGGCGTTTTGTATGTTCGCGAGTATAGGGTAAACGGCGCAGTTGCCGCGTTAACTCGCGTTTCTGGTTACTTCTTTGCGGGTTGGCTTTCGCTCGTAATTGCTAAGATACTTTAGTGAAGTGTTTCAAGGCAGATGGCACAATCGCCGCAAAGTACGAATACGACCCATACGGCAAACGCATAAACACTGCTGCTTCTGGTGAGTACGACCAACCTGGCGCGGGCCATAAGTAGAAACGCGAAATCTGCGGCCGAGGGTGGTGGGCCAATATGTTGAGACGCTTGGAATTCCGCCGCAGGCAGCACTGCTGCGAAGATGTGCTGCTGCAAGGATACGCAGGCATCGTATCCGATTGCGCTCGGGCGTGCGAGGGACGCAGAGATCTGGCGCTGTCTCAGGCGGCGTCGCGGTAGTAGTGGCGCAGCAGGCCGCCGAGGATTGGCTGGCACCGGATGGTCTTAGGATCGAAGTCGGGATCGATGGACGGCGGATCGGGTGAGCACGTTGCCGCGGCCGGAATCGTGCGATTGGCTAATCCCTGATGCGGGCGATGATGGTTGTAGTAGTCTCGGTAAGAACGAAGAATGTAGTCCAACTGGCGGAGGCTGAAACAGAAGAAGTGGTTGAGGACTTCTCTCTTACACTTTCCGATCCAGCTTTCGGCGTAACAGTTTGCGACCGGACTGGAGTAGGGCGTGCGAACTACTCGACCATTGCTGCGTTCGAAGTGCCTATCGAAGCTGGCTGTGAACTTGGTGTCCCGATCATGGATCAGGAACCGCATATCGATGCCTTCGTCTTCTGCCCACATAGATGCGTTGCGAGCTTGCTGGCGTACCCAACCCTCGTTTGGACTATAAGTGCTGGGTGAGATGAGTATCTTGCGACTAGCCAAGTGGACGAACACCAGCGCATAGGCTGTCTTGCTGCCCAGGGGTGTCCAGATGGTTTTACAGAAGAAATCGGTGGCCACCATGACGTTCATATGCAGCTCGATGAACTTTCGCCAGGTTGTCTGAACGCCCTTGGGGGCGTGACGATAGGGGTCAGGGAGGAGGTTCTCTTCTTTGAGAACTCGCCGTACGGATGTGCGGCTGGTTGTGAGTGCAAGCTTCTTGAGTTCGCCCAGAATTCTACGTACGCCCCAGTTGGAGTTCTCCCTGGCCATGCGGATGATGATCGTTCGTAGGACGTCGGGTATGCGCGGTCTGCCGGCTTTGCGGGGCACACGTTTCGCACGTTTTTCGTTAACCCAGCGACGGTAGGTTTTGAGCGTGATGATTGTGAGTGTATGCTTGACATCATGTTTGAGTTCTTCGCCGATTCGAAGGAGGCGATTTCGCTCTGCGGGCGAGAGAATGACTCTATTGCCGGGCAGGCGAGAGCGGAGGAGTTCAAGTTGCGTTTTGAGGAAGCGAATCTGAGTGTCTCGACGAGCCGACCATCGCTCCTGGAGCAGCACGAGAAGTTCGAACAGCCAGTTGGACCACATGGTTCCCTCATTCGGGCAGGAGTCGTAAGTCGTTTATTGACAAGTGCCCGACATTTTGGCCCCATTCTGGTGGATCGCAAGGAGAGTAGGATCTGGGCGAACGCCCCACTGACATAACCAGTGAGCTGTCCTTGCTCTAACTTTTCTATTTTTTCCGATCTTCGTCTCCTTTTTCGGTCTGAAAGTTCGCGAAGGTGGTTTGGCCCGCTCTAGCGTGGGCGGATAGTATGTAATCGGTAATGGATTGACGAAAGGCTTCTGCGTTCATAGAAGATCTCCACGGGATTGGCTTGGGGGCAAAGGCAGGCTTGAAACGGCAGGTAAGTGGCTGCCGTTGGTAGTTACAGATGCGATTGAGAGGGGGACAGAGGTACTCTGTGGGCTAAATGCCACTCATACTATAGTACCACAGAAATGGTGGGAATTAAGGTATTTGGTCGTTCGTACTGTGATGCGCTCCGGATTTGGGCTTATCTGGCCCGCTGGCTGGGCAGGCTTGAGCTCTCGTTTTGGTAGATTCGTTGATCCGAACGGGAATGCGTCCCGGGTGGGGCGAACACAACTGCTAACAAGGCTATATCCAATCAGTCTGGAGTGTTTGTACAATAACGCTGTAAATCCAAGCGTAGCGTCAAACACAGCGAATCTACCGGAGATACAAGGCTCAGACGCTACACTTGGACAGAGCTTGCTCTAGCCAACATTTGCCACGATGTCGACGACCTTCTCGCGGTCCATTTCTGCATACACCTCGGCCACTGCCATTGTCTTGTGTCCCAGGAGTACTCTGGCAGCCTCTATACCATGGTTTTTCCTGATCGCTGTGGCGAAGTTGTGACGCAATTGATGTGGATGCCAACGCGGGATAAACCGAGCTGTTTCTTCTTCTTCTACTCCGCTAGTAGCTTTGGCAGCGGCATCGGCAGAATCGCACGCTCTTTGAATGGCTCGTCGGTACGAATCTGTTGTGTAGTGATCGCGGGGTTTTCGTTTCGGATTCGGTTTGCTTCGGTTCAACTGACTCGGTTGCACAAGTGATTGACGCTGACGCCGCATTTCGGCTTTCCGTTCGTGCTCGGCGGCCACCGTGGATGAGTGTGGGGGGGGGGCTTTCTGGGCAGGAGGCAATTCGATTTGCCTGAATTCGTTCACGCCTGGGAGAGCCCCCAGATAAGCTTGTTGCATTGCCTCTCGGCTGATAGTGATCGAAGTGAGGTCAGGCGACTCTTCAAGAATTCGCCATCTGACGTTGGCCAGCGGAAAGAACCGATGGGGCTTCATCACCCGAAGTAGGCCTTCTCAATGGCTGCGCAAGCTTGTTCCACCATTTTGGGGTTCCTCTTTAAATAATAGTCAGTTACGCCGCCTACCCGGTGGCCACCGAGCATTCGCGCCTGATCAATGATAGCACCTCCCTGAGTTGCTGCCGTGTAGGCGCCGTCTCGAATCGAATTGAAAGCTACTGAGTCCGGGAGCTTCGCCTCAACTCTGCGGCGGCGGAAGTTTCGCCCCATGTGATTGGCGTTATACGGGCACCCGGTTCTCGACACGAACAGAAAGGCTGACTTGTGCGGGGAGGATGCCTGATACTTACGGATTGCCTTTATTGTGCGTTTCCAGAGGACGGCTACTCTTGGAACCCCGGTTTTGCCACGGTCCATCACCAGCGTTCGTGCTTTCAGATCGATATGCTTACGCTCTACTGCTGCGACCTCGCTGGGGTAAAAGGCGCAGTTAAGTGAAAGCAGAAAAACTGCCTCCCACAGCGGCGAAGAAGCCTCAAGCAGTTTCTTGAAATCACTGCTAGTGATGGGGTTTGGGGCTGGGCTTGTCTTGCCCGGAAACTCGAACATGTCAGTCAGCTCAAGCACCCGCCGTACCTGCTGCTGGTCCCTGGATTTCTTGGATGCATGACGCAGAATCGTGCGCACAGCGGTCAGGCGGTGGGATACGTATGTACTTGAGCGGTTGCTCTTTTTGTGCTCGTCCCAAACCGTGTTGTGGTACTGCTCGATCTCAACATGGGTGATCTCACGTAACGTCCTTACGCCTACAGCGGATGTAAACTCTTCCCAGTAAGTGCTTTGTTTTCTCTCCCACTCTGGCGTGTTTTTTTTACGCTTCTGGAAGTATAGGTTGCCTATCTGTTTCAGCGTCAAGGGTGGTCCGAGTGGTTTCAGGTCCTGCAGGTATGCAATCTCGGGTATGCCGACTCGCTCAGCGAATCGCGTGGGGTTCTTATGCAATTCCGTGCGGACCCACGAGTACAAAGCGTCCTCGGGAAGAAGTTGGAAGCTACCGTCCAGCTGTTCAGTTAGATCATCAACTGACCGACCGGCGTTGAGCTGCTCAAGGAAATAATCCGGCTCGAACTCCCGTGGCAGCTCCAGCTTCGGCTTAATCGGTCGCCCCAACCTGATCGCAGCGCAGGGTTCACCCTTCTTCCCGGCTTGCCACGTTCTGAACTTCATTAGGGCCGCATCGAAGTCGCTGCCAAAGTACTGGCGTGGCTTCGAGTGACTTGCGTAGAACTGGTTGTTTGAGCGACTGAAGGAGAGCCCAATGATTGGTCTGCCGTCATGCCCGTTGACATACTTTGGTGGGCGTCCGCGTTTCTTCGAAGGGGGCATTCTGATCACCTCCGAGCCCGATCCTGGGCTCAAGAACGATCATGATAATAAATGCAAGAATAAATGCAAGGGGCCTGCGGATTGCCCGTGAAAATAATTGGAGGCGGGGGGAATCGAACCCCCGTCCCGAGGCGGATCAGTGAGAGCTTCTACGTGCGTAGTTGGTCGTTTGAATCTCGACTCGGCTGCCGCCGGCCAACAGGCTTCGGCCTTGTCCAGCCCGACTTATGTTTCGCGTGCTGACGGTCAGGCGTCATCAGCCCACTATCCCGCTAGTGGCGCCCTTCCGACATAGCGGGCGTCTGTCGGAGGACGGGCTGCTCAATTAGGCAGCCATGCGCAACTGTGAGTTGGCATGTAAAAAGTTGGCGTCAGGTGTTTAGCCAGGCCTCCTGACAACCTGGGCACGCCACTCCCACCTCAACTCGTCCGGTCGAATCCAGTCGCCCCCGGCATAAGCTGAAATGGTTGTCAGCGGCATACACGATGCCGCCAGATTAATTGTACAAGCTCTGCGGCGATGGGCAAAGGGGGTTTATGGGTCTCGCTGAGCGTAGGTTGGGTTTGCAGCATTGGGAGTCATTGGTGGGCGGACTGGCGTGGGATCTGTTGATCCGGATATCGCATCACTCTTTCCGCTCGGCGGGCGTGTTTTCCGTCTGGAGCAGGCTCTATCCAAGTCTATAGCGCTGTGAGTCCAAGCGTAACGTCAAGCACCCGGGATCAACCGAAGAAAACAGGCCCGCTACACTTGGATAGAGCTTGCTCTAGGGTCTGGCCCCCGGCTTTCTCCGGCGGGCGTTGATCGTTTGAAAATGCGCTTGGACCAATAACGGTACAGGGGGAGAAGAAGGTTTGAGTGCGGTTGGTCAGTGGATCATCAGGGAGGCAGGGACTTGAAGGGGCGATGTAGGCGGCGCTGTGGCGACGTCGTCGAGATAACGCTGATGAGGGGCGGCGAGGAACGTGTTGGCTTTGAGAGCGGTTGAGGGGATGCGGCCGGGTGGCGGTTAGAGGTCGTCGCCTCGGATGTTGTCTGACTGCGATCCAATGGTGTCGTCTCCGAAATCACCATCGGGGCCGGCAGACTCGAAGATGGGTTTTCCGCCGGTGAGCTGAATACGGCCAGTAAACTGGGGGATCACGGTCTTGGAGGGGATGTATCTGATTGGGTTTCCCCAAGCATCGCGGCAGTAGGGAGAAGCATTATCCTTGCCTATGAGCGGCGCGGGGCTGTGGGCGAGCAATTCCTTGCACTGCTCCACGTGGAGCATTTCGGTAACAATGGGGGCGGCGCGAAAGTCGACGGAGTGCGGGTAGGTCTTATTGGCGGCGTAGTATTGGTCCATGGCCGCATTGAGGTTGTCGAGAAGCTCGGCGGTTTGGTGTGCCTTTGCCTCATCGACGACGTGATCGAGCATTCCGCGAGCACCGACCACCGCGAAGAAGAGAACGGTGCATATGAGGGCCAACTCGGGGAGGCTTGCACTACGTCTGGTTATGGCTCGCAAGGTGTTCATAGGATGAACAGGGATCCTCTTTTCCAGCTGGTTCGGCCCAGGGGGCCAAGCTCTCTCCAGAATCGCCGGATCTCAAGGGAAGCTTGAGACGGCCGCGCCAAGTTACATTGATATTAGTCGGTTCGACGGCTGAATCCACTCTATTCAATCCTTGCAGACATTTTACGACACGGTTGGTTTGGGGAGTGATCCTATCGGTCCTTGGCGGCAAAAGCGGTTTGAGGGCTGGTAGGGGCTTGCGTGGATGGGGGGGAGGTTTGGGTGATGGCAGTTATTGGATGTAATGCTTTGCTACTGAGATAGTTAGCAGATGTTGAGCCTCAGAGTTACCTAGTGAGGGGAGCGTCTGCAGGGCTGTGCCCGGCATGCGAGCGGAGGGCGCGACTGCAGCGGGGGCTGGAGTCTACTCCTGGGGAGTCATCTTGACTGTTGATTGCAGGACGCTTGCTTGGCCGTTCTCGATCTTCGCGGCCAGCGAGCACGCCTCTGCGTAGAGAGTGCTGACGATTTGATCTTCGGGCACGGTTTTCACGATTTCGCCTTGCACAGAGATGACGCCTTTGTTCTTGCCGGCGAAGACGGCAATGTCGGCGCCCTCGGCCTCGCCGGGGCCGTTAACAACACAGCCCATGACTGCGACCTTCAATGGTGTGCGGATGGATGCGAGTTTGTCTTTGACCTGCTTGACGAGGGAGATGAGGTCGACTTCGAGGCGTCCGCATGTGGGGCAGGCAATGAGTTCCGGCTCGGTCCTCTGCCACAGACCGAGACAGGCCAGTAGCTCCTTGGCGTCAGCCACTTCGATGAGAGGATCGGCGGCGTAGGAGATGCGCAGAGTGTCTCCGATTCCTTCGGCCAGAAGAGTTGCGAGGGCCGCGATACTTCTGATGCGTCCGGTCTCCGGAGGGCCGGCATGGGTAACTCCCAAGTGAAGTGGATAGTCCCAGCGTCTGCTGATGGCGCGATAGGCATCGATGCAGAGACAGGGGTCAATGCTTTTGGCGGCGATGACGATGTCGGAGAAGTTGTGTTCGGCGAAAACGGCGAGGTATTCCTCCAGTTTATCGAGCATGAGGGCAACCATCGTGGTTGGCCGATCTGTTGCGAGTCGGGCAAGCTCTCGTTCTCGCAGGCCTTTGTCCATCCGTTCGACGATGCTGCCTTCATTGACTCCGATACGGATAGGGATTTTGCGTTCACGGCAGGCCGCTATTACTTCCGCGACTTGCGAGCGGTCGTTTATGTTGCCGGGGTTTAGCCTGATTTTGTGGACGCCAGCCTCGATGGCCTCCAGAGCGCGACGAAAGTGGAAGTGAACATCGGCGACTATGGGGACGGGCGAGTTTTCGAGGATTTGCGGCAGGGCGTCGGTATCAGCCTTCTCGGGGGTGGCCACGCGTACGATTTGGCAGCCGGCGGAGGCCAGCGATCTGATCTGGGCAATCGTAGCTGTTGCGTCTCGCGTGTAAGTTGTTGTCATAGACTGAATTACGAGAGGTGTGCCGCCGCCAATTGTGACATCTCCGACGTTGATGGACTTGGTTTTGCGTCGCGGTGTCATTGAGGCATGCTCCGTTGTTGGGGGTGATTCTAGGTTGGCGTTGGCGCATATGTCAATTGGTTTGGATTATGGTTGACGTTGAACTGAGGCAGTGGTTAAGTGTCGCGGTTTGGGACCGGTGCAGCGCCGGCGAGATGGATTGGGCCATTGGGTCCGGGCAATTGTTCAGGATATGGTCGCGTTTGTTGCGGGCAGGATATAGCCACTAGCGGTCATTTGTCGAAACGGTCGTGGCTGTGGCTAAGGCTGCGGCGAAATCAAGTATGGAGGCGAGTACATGATCACTCTAGTACGTTTATTTTCGAAGGTGGGAGTTGTCTGTGTGGCTCTTGCGGCAATAGCGGGATGCTCCGGTAGCGAGAAGGCCATGGTAACTATTAAGTACACTCTTGAGCCGACGAAGGGCTTGCCAGCCGGATTGACGCAAGTGGCGATTATGCCGGCTGAGTTGGGAGCTGCTACCGATCCCAAGTGGTCTGACATGACTTCGGACATGTTGTCCGGGCTGATTGAGCAATCCAAGACTAGCTATGGGACTAATCTACGGGTGGCCGACCGGGTTGAGACAGCCAAGGTGTTCAAGGAGGCGGATCTAGATGCAGCTGGTTTGACGACTGGCGGTGGCGGGGCACCGGCGCAGCTTTTGGGTGCTCAGGCTTTCATTGTTAGCAAGATAAACATCAAGACTTCTACAAAGAAGACGAAGAAGACGGTCATATCAGGCATAAGCGGACATGGCTGGAGCCACGGTGGCGGCGGGTCAGCGCAAACGCGTGAAGCGGAGAAAACAAGCCAAACGATCACGGCGCAAGCGAAGTTCCAGTTGGTGGATGCCAAGACGGGTGAATCTTGGACGATGCATGAAGATAACATTCAGGTTAACGAAGACACGGACCCTGGATACTTCATGGGTATCGGTGGGGACTCTGACTTGAGCACGGAGGATGAGGTTGCGGGGCGTTTGATCGAACGGGTTGCTCGGGAGTTCATCTCTATGCTGATTCCGTGTCCGGTTGAGTACCAGATTCAGGTGAAGTCGGGACATCATGACGACAGCGTTCGGGGCGTTGAACTGCTGCGTGCAGACATGTACGAGGAGGCGCTTGCCAAGTTCAAGTCCGCATTGGCGGAAGACCCTGAAGATGACCGTACGCTTTTTGCAGCGGGTGTGGCGTGCGAACTGATGGGTAATCCCGAGGAGGCGCTGAGCTACTACAAGAAGGCGTGCGCCGCAGACGACGAGGACCACTACATGGCCGCCAAGGCAAGGCTGACTCGCCATTTGCAGTCGATTCGAAAAGCGGGCTAACCTGCGGCGTCGGGTGAGGTCTATTGTGAGGGGGCCGAACGGGGTCGGAGAGAGTGCGTATCGGCCAAGCCGTACTGGCTTCTGTTATCGTTGGGCCTGTGGAGTGTAAGGCCTGTGGTCAATTGAAAGGAGAAACGATGTTTACCAGTCGAACAGCGCTTGTCGGCTTGCTCTGTGCCGCAGTCGTTTTTTGTGGGATGACGACGGCAACGGCTCAGGATGTTGATCAGGCCAAGAACAAGTTGCTGGCAAAGCGAGCGGCAGAGGCTGACGCCTATCGCAAGCTGGCGGAGACCATCAAGGGGCTGCATATCACATCAGATACACTGGTGAGGGACTTCGTTGCCGAAAGCGACGTTATCAAGTCGGAATTGGATACGTTCATCCGTGGAGTGAGATTGGGCGATCCAACATGGTACGAGGATTTGAGTTGTGAAGTTCCGGCAGAGGTAACGGTGGCGAAAGTCATCGAGAACTTGAAGGAGATACACACTCGGCACTATCAGGGAGGAACCGTCAAGGGCACTGATTTTGTCGACATGAAGCAGCAGATCAAGAAGGACATTATCCGGGTTGTGGGAATGGGGGCACCGCGTCCTGATCTGCCTCCTGATTTGCCTGAAGGTGTGGAAGATGTGATTACTGTGGTGGCGTCATTGCCGCCGACGCCGCCAATCCCGGCGTTGTGGATGAAGATGGGGCCACAGGCGCGGATGATGGCCAAGCGCGCAGCGGAGATGGATGCGCAGCGACGTTTGCTGGAGCGCATCAAGGGATTGCGGATTAACAGTGATACCCTTGTTCGGGATTTCGTGACGGAATGGGATCAGATCGAAACGGAAGCCAGGGGTTTCCTGGTTGGTGCATATGAGGTGAAAACATATTACCACAGTGACGAGCCGATAGTGGAAGTCACGTATGCTGTCCCCGTGGAGTCGGTGATTTCGACAATCAAGGAACTGCATACGCGTCACTATAAGGGTAGTTCAGTCAAGGGCACTGACATCGTAAACGTGAAGCAGAAGCTGAAGCGGGACACATTTGAGGCGACGGGAATGGGCGTTCCGCCCAAGAAACTGATCGTGGCTATAACTCCAGTGAGCGGTCCCGCGATTCCGGATTGGGCGTCTTCCACGATCAGGGCGACAGGTCAGGGGACGGATCCGGAGATTAGCACTCCGCAGGGCAAGCTGAAAGCTGCTCGTGCGGCAGAGCTTGCGGCCAAAAGGGCATTGGTCGAGCAGATTCAGGGTATGCAGATCAGCTCCGACACTCTTGTTCGCGATTTCGTGACGGAGTACGACGAGATTCGTTCGCAGGTGGATTCAGTGCTGATGGGCGCCATGATTGAGAGTACTGAGTGGAAGGGTGATATTGCAGAAGTCACGGTAAGCGTTCCAGCGATGGAAGTGTGGGCTGTTGTTGGCCCGCAATGGAAGATTGTCAATCGAGGAAACTAGAGCGAACACTATTCAAGTGTAGCATGTGAAGCCGGTTTTCTCCGGTAGCTTCTCGGTGTATGACGCTGCATTGGGACTTACAACGCTATAGTGACGGCCAACTGTCGTCACTTGAAGAAGCAGAAAGAAGTGAATGATGAAACGAACAGCGACGATTCTGGCTCTGGTTGCAGCAATTGCAATAGTGGTCGGAGGTTGTGGTGACGATGTGAAGACGGTCAAGAAGAGTGAGAGGATTGAACAGAGCCCTCCTGAAATGGTTTCGCCGGGACAGGAGGTTGTAGAGTAGAAGAATAGACGGGCTGGATGGACGGCGAGAAGTACTGCGTCGTTCACAACGGGAGTAGCGATGTTACCATGCCATGAGTCACCTTTCGGTGATCGTGGCATGGTTTTTTTGTGCTGGGGGTGATGCATGGTTACTGCAGTTGGGATGATCATTATTGCCAGTTGTCTTCAGGTTTCCTGCCGCATTGACGAGCTTGCCGCCCGAGCGTCTGCGCTGCAGGCGCTGAACGACCAGGTGATGTTGGCGAGGAATGCCAGTGGGTTGGCCATATGGGAGGTATGTGGGGAGGACATTGATGCGCACTTGACTGTTAGGCGTTTGGTGCGGGAGCGCAGTGTCTTCTTTCCTGGCAGTTTTGATTCAGATGGAGCTGTGCGCGTGGTTGCCGCTCTGAAGGTTGGCGAGTTGTGCAACGAAGCGGATACGGGCGTTGCGGAACGGCTGAGACGTTCATTTGTTGGCGTGCGTCCCAGGGTATTCGTTGCCGTTGGGAGAGTTTCCTCTGCGGCCGTGGTGTTGAGTGGGCTCGGAGAGGCGTGTCCTGCTGGCTGGGAGAATGTGTCGCCTGGAGGCAGGGAATCGGCGGTATTGGCCGCTCGCGATGGCTTGATTTTGGCATTGATGCGGCGGATTGGGGGCGATTCGTCAAGGGAGTCGTTGGCGGCTCGCCGTGAGTTAGCTGCGAAAGTAGCTGCAATGGTGGAGGTGGGCGAGGCGGAGTTTCTTCCGGAACAGGTGTGTGCGGTGAAGGGAAGAGTGCCTATTGGGTGCTTATTGGAGACCGATGATCGTGAGACGAGCGATCAGCATACAGAGGCTGTGGGTTACGGGCTTCCGCCGCGGAGTGATACTCTGGGTGCTTCGGGTAGACGCGTCCCAGTTGCTACGAACCCGGAGTGGGTTGGTTCCACATGCCGCGTCGTAGGTCGCGGTGTGGTGGAGCAGGCATTGGCGAGTGAGGAGATGAGGTTTGAAGCCAGTCGCGCGGCGCGCATCGATGCGATGGTGGAGTTGGCTAGGAGAGTTGATGATCTTCCGTTGCCGATTGACGGCGGATGGTTGGCAAGTCGAGTGGGAGAGCTGATAGCCGCTCATGGTGAGGATGCCGATGTCTGGAGGTTTTTGCTTGATTCGGTGAAGTTTGGTTCGGAGGAGGTGCGGGGTGATGTCTGCCAAGTGTCGGCAGAATTGGATTTGGCTCCGGTCTGGCGGTTAGTGGCGTCATACGAGGATCATAGTGGCGGTAGCGGAGTTTCTGCGGGGGGTGGTGAGGACTCGCCGACACGAGCGGAGTAGGTGTGCGAGTTATTGTTAGTCGGTAGACGCGTGGGTTGCAGGTCCACACGGCAGGCACTACCCTACGGGGTTTGCGAGATTGAAATGGGAAACAGTTTGGAAGGTTAACATGCAAGACTACCGCGCGATTCTGAAACAGGCAAAGAAGTACGAAAAACCAATGGTCAAGTTTCTTCGGGACGTTATCGCCATTCCCAGTGAGAGTGGAGAGGAGCGTCTTGTTGTGGAGCGGATCAAGAAGGAACTGGTAGCAACCAAGGCCTACGACTCGATCAAGATCGATGGCATGGGAAACCTTCATGCCCGACTCGGCAAGGGCAAAAAGCTGATTGCGATAGACGCACACATTGATACTGTCGGCGTAGGGAATCGTGAAGAGTGGCAGCACGATCCGTACAAGGGCAAAGTCACCAAGACACATGTCTTTGGTCGTGGCGCCGGGGACCAGGAGGGGGCAATTCCGCCGATGGTCTATGCCGGCAAGATTATACGCGATCTTGGCATTTCCACTAACGAGTGGAGTTTGCTTCTGACCTTCACGATCATGGAGGAGGACTGTGATGGCCTCTGTTGGCAGTATATTATCAACGAGGAGAAGGTCCGGCCCGATTGTGTGGTAATAACCGATTCGACAAACTGCAATATTCTTCGAGGACATCGCGGCCGCATGGAGATCGGGGTTTGGACGAAGGGGCGCAGTTGTCACGGTAGCATGCCGGAAAAAGGTGATAATGCAGTTTATCGTATGGCACGCATTGTCGGTGAATTGGAAAAACTTAATGATCGACTTAGGCGTGACAGTTTTCTTGGGAAGGGAACGGTAGCCGTATCCTACATTGACTGCCAGACTCCCAGCATGTGCGCCGTTCCGGGGGGGGCGTTTGTTCATTTGGACCGCCGTCTAACTGCTGGAGAGACAAAAGCGTCAGCTTTGCGCGAAGTACGTGATGCAGTGAGGCGTGCAGGAGAGAAAGCAACAGTCAAAGTTCTACGGTACAGTCGACCGAGCTACAAGGGTACTGTGTACGAAACAGAGAAGTACTTTCCAACGTGGTGCTTTGATGAGTCCGCGTCCCAGGTTCAAGCGGCCGTGCGGTCGTACAACGGGCTGTTTGGCAGGGCGCCAGTCGTGGATCGCTGGACATTCAGTACCAACGCTGTCGCTATAGCAGGCATGTATGGTATTCCCTGTGTTGGATTCGGCCCGGCGGCAGAGGAGGTAGCTCACACAGTCAAGGATTCTTGTCCGATCGACCATTTGGTCAAGTGTGCGGCGTTTTACGCGGCCTTTCCCGGTGACTATTGCACTGCCGGCGATGCAACGATTCCCAAGCGCTTGATGCAATTCAAACGAAAGAAGCGTTGATGTCGGCTATTGGCCGTGGGAGCCGTTTTGAACGGGCGAGACGGAGCGTTTCCAAGTATTCGTCTATAATTAGCAAGTGACAGAAAAGAGATATAGACAGCGAGCAAGACAATGGATCTAAAAGGAAGAGACTACATCGAAACGCAGGATTTTACGGCATTGGAGATAGAACATCTCCTTGAGCGAGCCGACGAGTTGAAGAAGGCCTTTCACAATGGTGAGCACAAGATACTCTTGCCGCATCAGACGGTTTATCTGCTATTCTTCGACAAGTCGACACGAACGCGCAACGCTTTTGAAGCCGGAGCGACACAGCTGGGAGCACACGCGCACTTCCTTGAGCCCAACATGTTACAGATTTCCCATGGTGAAACCGCCAAGGATACGGGCATCATTTTGGGCAACATGGGACACGGGATTGCCATTAGACATGATTTGATTCCGGAAGTGGGCAACGCATACATGCGTGAAGTGGCGAAGTGGGCGGAGATCCCAGTAATCAATATGCAGTGCGATGTCGATCACCCCACTCAGACACTGGCGGACTTGATGACTATTCGTGAGGTCTTCGGTAAGAATGTCCGGGGAAAGAAAATCGCCGTCACCTGGGCATACGCTCCTAGTTATGCCAAGCCGCTTTCGGTGCCTCAGGGGTTGATAACTCTGATGACTCGTATGGGTCTTGACGTAACGCTGGCTCACCCGCCGGAGTACGGCTTGATGGATAGGACAATGGAGTCTGCCAGGGCCAACGCTAAGGAGGCCGGTGTGAAGTTCGAGGTCGTTGACAATATGGACGACGCATTTGCCGATGCGGATATTGTTTATCCCAAGAGTTGGGGTGCGTACGATTTGATGATCCAGAAGCGTGATGCGAAGAGCCAGGCAGATGTTGATGGCATTGAGAAGGAATGCCTGAAGCTTAACGCTGCGTATACGGATTGGATTTGTGACGAGCGGCGAATGAAGCTTGTCAGCAAGGATGCCATTTACATGCACTGTTTGCCGGCGGACCGTGGCTCGGAGGTGACGGATGCAGTGATTGACGGCCCACAATCGGTTGTATTCCAGGAGGCGGAGAATCGCCTGCACACTGCCAAGGCGATAATGTCGTGTACTATGCGGGAGCGACCGTTTTGACAGAGAAAGATATATCGACCGGCGAACGAGCTAGGAAAGTAGTCATTGCTCTTGGGGGCAACGCGATTTCCTCAGGTGATGGTTCCGGCGACATAGCATCGCAGTTTGCCCAGTCTCGGGTGACTGCGAAATACATTGGTGGCTTGTTGGTGGCAGGACATCATGTGTTGCTTGTGCACGGCAACGGACCGCAAGTAGGGATGGTATTGCGTCGCGTGGAGCTTTCCCGGCATGAGGTTTACCCCATAGATCTTGGATTGTGTGTTGCTGATACTCAGGCGGGCATGGGGTACATGATTTGCCAATGTGTTCGTAACGAGATGATTAAGAGGGGCTTTCGTGCTCGTGCTTGCACGATTGTTACGACTGTTAGTGTTGACCAGAGGGATCCTGCATTCAGTAACCCAACCAAGCCCATCGGTCAATTCTACAAGCGTGAGGAGATCGCGGATCGAATCGTGAGTGAGGGATGGAACGTTATTGATGTTCCAGGGAGGGGGGTTCGGCGCGTCGTTCCTTCTCCTGTCCCTCAAGAGATAAGAGAATTGGAACTCATCCATCACCTGTTCGACGAAGGTCGTGTCGTCGTGTGTTGTGGCGGAGGGGGAATCCCTGTCGTAGCAACTGAGGACGGTTTGTTCGAGGGGATCGAGGCGGTGATTGATAAGGATCTTACTGCCTCGTTGTTGGCTATTGGGACGGATGCGGATTCGCTGGCGATTTTGACTGATGTTGAGCGTGTGTGCTTGAACTATGGCAAGCCGAACGAGAAGCCGCTTGATCAGATGACTGTGAGCGAGGCCGAGGCTTATCTCAAGGATGGGCAATTCCCCGCAGGAAGCATGGGGCCGAAGATTCAGGCATGTATTAGTTATATGCGGGGATCCAATTGCCGCAACGCGCAGGCCATCATCACTAGTATTGAGGGATGTGCTGAGGCGCTTGAGGGCAAAAACGGAACACGGATAGTGCTTGATTGAAGCAACGGCTCAGGTTGAGTCGGAAGACAAGTGTCCTGTCAGGAATGCGACTCGTGAATCGTGGCCGGGCAGGTGTAGACCAAAGACTGCGAGAGAATGTTTATGAACAGAAGATACGTGTCACGGTGTACAAGAGTGGTTGCACCCATCATCTGTCTGCTTACGCTCGGTAGTGGTTGCAGCAATTCGGAATCGAATTTGGCAAAGGAGTCTCAGAAATTGTCTGACACGCAGACTGAATCCATGCGCGTGGCGCAACGCAGCGAGATTGAGACCAAGTATAAGTGGGCTACCGAGGCGATTTTCCCAACGGTCAAGGAGTGGGAAGCTGAGTATGCGGCGGTGGAGGCGAAGGTTGCTGAACTGGGGCGGATGAAGGGTACACTTGCTCAAGGGCCGGAGCAGTTGTTGCTTGCGCTTCAGCTGAGCGACGACACTGAAGCGAGAATCGATCGAGTGTATGTTTACGCTTCTCTCTTGTCAGACGAGGACACGAGCAAGGGAGAGACGCAAGCATTGAGACAGCGAGCCATGGCGCTTGCCATCAACTTCGGGCAACAAACCAGTTGGATGGAGCCGGAACTCACCGCAATTCCCTTGGAGAAAATCAAGGAATGGATGGCCAGCAACGACAAACTGGCAGTATACGAGCATTCATTCGATAATCTGTTTCGACAGAAGGCGCATATTCTGAGCGAACGCGAGGAAGAGCTTCTGTCAATGACCAGTCAGGTTCGCCGTGCACCGTATAGCGCGTACAACCTGCTTTCCAATGCCGATCTTAAGTTTCCGACAATAGCGGACAGTTCGGGCAGTGATGTGGAGTTGAGTGATTCGGCTTTCTACATGTTTATGCGTAGCACAAACAGAGATGATCGAAGGAAGGCGTACGAGGGAATTGTCGGGGCATATGCTGGAGTTCGCAATACAGCTGCTGCATTGCTGAACGGGGCAGTGCAGAGCCACTTGTTGACAGTCAAATCTCGTTCGTACGAGAGCTGCTTGCAGGCGGCTCTTGATGGTGACAATATTCCTGTTGGCGTCTACAACACGCTTGTCGAAACGGTTAATGATAACTTATCTCTGCTGCACCGGTATCAAGCCATTCGCAAGAGGGCATTGGGGTTGAAGGACGGCGTCCACGCGTACGACTTGTTTGCGCCACTGGTTGAAGACCAGAAGCTGGAATACAGTTACGAAGACGGTGTAGGCATGATTGTCGACGCGCTCAAGCCGCTGGGCAAAGAGTATTGTTCGACTATGAAGAAAGGATTCGAATCGCGCTGGGTTGATGTATTTCCAACCAAAAACAAGCGAAGCGGGGCCTACTCCAGCGGCACCTTCCTGACCCAACCGTACATTCTCATGAATTACCATGGGACATACGACAGTGTCTCCACACTGGCGCATGAGATGGGTCACTCCATGCATTCGTATTTCTCCCGAGGCACTCAGCCGTATTGCTATAGTGACTACAGCATATTCTGTGCGGAAGTTGCTTCAACGTGCAACGAAATCATTCTGCAGCATTATGTGTTGGAGAGAACGGAGGATCCTTATAAGAAACTCTATCTGCTGTGCGAGTTTCTCGAAGGAATCCGCGGTACTGTTTTCCGTCAGACAATGTTCAGCGAGTTTGAGCAGAAGATTCACGAGATGGCCGAGGCTGAAGAACCGCTGACGGCTGACACGCTCAGTGCGGCGTACGGCGAGATCATGAAGAAGTACTACGGACCAGACTACGTGCACGACAAGCTGGTGGACAGTTATTGGATAAGGATTCCACATTTCTACTACAACTTCTACGTCTACAAGTATGCCACGAGCTACTGCGCTGCCAGCGCTATTGCCGCGAAGGTGATGGCGGGGGAGCCGGGAGCGGTTGAAGCGTATTTGTCATTCCTAAAGGGCGGAAGCAGCAAGTATCCGGTGCAGCTTCTCAAGTTGGCCGGCGTCGATATGACTACTGCCAAACCGATTACCGATGCCATGGAGCACTTTGAGGCTCTGTTGGATCAGACCGAGGCGTTGTTGACGGAAATCGGAAAGTAGGTTTGTTATTAGTTGCTGTGCAGGCGAATTGCGAAGCGGCCTCGCCCAAAGGCGAGGCCGCCTCTGCTTGAATGACACTCACAGCATGATGGATTAATCACATCACGAGGTTCTTGCCACTGTTTTTGGATCTGTAAAGGGCTTCATCAGCTCGCGCGAGGAGCTCTGCACCACTGGACACGCTTTCGTCGTGCAGGGATGCAATGCCGGCGCTGAGAGTGACAGGGGTTTCTATAGGTAGTGCTGCGATCCTCTGCGCGAACATGCGAACGATTCGTTGGGCGATGTCAAACGCCTGTTGACGAGTCACTCCTACGAAGATGACGACAAACTCATCCCCACCATAGCGTATTCCCACATCACTGTCACGCAGGGATCCTCTTAGGAGTTCGCCGATGAATCTGAGGATTTCGTCTCCGGCTGCATGTCCCTCGGTGTCATTGAGCGGCTTGAAGTTGTCTACATCAAACATTGCCACTACGAGGTTTTTACCGACCTCCAGCTGCTCTTGATAGACACCTTCGAGACGTTGCTCGATGAAACGCCGGTTGGTGAGTCCAGTCAGGGCATCCATTTCGGCGTCCCTCTCGGCTCGTCTTAGCATGCCACTGAGCTGTCTGGTCTCTCGAGCGACCAAGTTGTCCAATGAGGAAGAGAGCTGGCCAGCATGATTACGTGCGGAGTCTAGATCTTCACTGAGCTTGTGCAGAACGTGAGTTATGGCATCAAGCTCGCTGTCGTGTTTATCCAATCTGCGTAGATGGATGGCGTGCTCTTTCCGTATCCTGTTGTCCAGTCGTGTGAGGGGATAGATGACTCGCCGCCTAACATACGCCATGGCCACCACAGTGACAAGGCAGGCCGGAAGGGCGAGTGTCAACATTACCTCAAGGCTGCTTCTGCCAAGCACGTATGGGGGTTTTGATATATCCGCTATTAGGCAGAGATACCCAAGGGGCAGCAGCTCAGGCCTTCGCCTGATAGGGACGACCGCCACCGTCGCATTCCCGAAGATGGTGTCATTGTCAAGTTCATACACTGTCTCATCATCTGGTCGCTTGGGTGTGCGAAGCAGGTGGTTGCTCTTGAGTTCTTCAGGCCAGGATGTCAGGAGTTTACCCTGAGCATTGAGTACGCCAGTGGCTACTGTGGACGTCTCCTGCATAGTCACTATGGACCATTGTTTGAAGGTGTCTATGAACTGCTGCTGGTCGAAGGAACGTGATTTCGAGCCAACGGTCCTCTGTTGCAGGAATGCTTCGCTGGGTGTGCGGGCAAGGTACGCAGCGCCGGTGCGCACCCATTGGAGGGGTTGAACGCGGTTAAATGAGTATTGGCGTTTTTGATCGTAGTACGGATATATGAATGCCGCCGCGACAACTATAGCGATGGCCGTGGCTACTATGGCCTGTCTGATCGTACGCGCGGTTCGTAGCCGCGGTGGTCGGCTCTCATCCATGACTCGTGGTGACTTCATTTCTAGCCAGAGATTTTGACGGCGTCATCAGTCATACAGGGGTCGGGTTTAGGACATCTCCTGTATGCGTATCGGAACAAAGCGATCGTTGCCGCAGTTGTGGCCTGTCACCGTAAGCTAATGTCAAGGGAAACAGGTAGTTACGGACGCGCCCAAGGAGGGCGCAACGATGTACTGGGACTGGCGGGGTGTCGCACAACGCTGATGGCCGACCGGCGGGATTGCCTTGACATGAGCTACACGTAGAATCTGTTTGTTGGTGAATTCTGCTGCGCCGTCGTTGTTCTTAGAGGCCAGGGAGTTTTCTTAGACTGAACGGGGAGTGGATTATGGCTGTCAAGCGCGCGGTGGGACTGATGACGACTGCAACATTGCTTGCTGTGGGAATGGCATCGTCGATCGCTCAGACTCACGATCATGGGGGGCCGATAGGCCCGTCGCTTCATGTGCAAAAACGATTGATTGATCTTGGACGAGTTCGTGAGGGAACTACGTCTGAGGCCGAGTTTGTTCTGGAAAACTCGGGTACGGAGGACTTGTTGATTACCTCGGTGGAGACGTCGTGCGGTTGCACGACGGTCAAGCTGTCGGAGGAGGACAAGGTGATCAAACCTGGAGAGCAAAGCAAACTAGTGGCGCGGTTTGACACGACGAATCGGCTTGGGCTCCAGCGGAAGTCGGTTACTCTGGCCACGAATGATCAACGTCATCCGAGGATCACCTTGACTTTGATGGCCGAGGTCGAGACCCTCATTAGGGTGTTGCCTCAGCCGCAACTACTACTGCGGTCTGCAAGACGCGGCATGGCACTTCCACCCTTGGAGGTTTACCCAACGGAGGCGAACGCCAAGCTTGATAAACTGGAAGTCGATGTTCGCGGGGGATTCTTGGAATACACTCGTGAGGAAGTGACGAACAGGGATGGCGTTGAGGGTGTTCGTCTGGTCTTCTCTGTGCCGGCGGAGCTGGAATTGGGATTGGTGAATGGGATGGTCGTGCTTTCGGCGACAGTTCAGGGGGAGCAGGCATCCATGCCGGTCAGAGTGACAGGTCAAGTTGTGGGGGACTTGGTGGCCAGACCAGCTATCATCCAGTCGATCGATCTGACTCCTCGTGGGCGCAGGTTTGCCCCAATCACAGTTGCTTCTACAAACGAGAGCGCATTTGAGATTCTCGGTATTGATGCCGGCGAGTTTATTGGCGTGGATGCGCAGCCACAGAAGAACAACAAGGAGTGGAGGATACGCACTTTTCTCAAAGAAGAGGTGCCGGATGGTCCTTTGGCGACTAAACTAGTAATTCGAACGGATAATAGTGGCCAACCGATGCTCTATGTACCCATGTTCGTTAATGTGCAATCTCGGTACAGACTTGAGCCGGAGATTGTGCTGCTGGGCGCCTCGCCGGAAAGGAGATCGCGGCGCGTGCGAGTACAGTCATTTGGGCCGGAAGCTCTGCAGCTGTTGGAGGTCTCATGTGATAATCCATATGTGAGTGCGATGGTCGAGAAGAGTGCTACCTACTCAGACAGGGTTAGAATGGTACGCATCGAACTGCAGAACGGTGATCCGCCTTCAGAGTCGTTTTCTGCACAGCTTATCGTGAAGACAAGCTTGTCGGGTGCAGAGGAACTGCGTGTGCCGATCGAGTATTCTCCTGCAAAGTGAATGGGTGTCTGTTTCGTGTTTGAGTGAGTGTTTGGCAGACAAAGGCGGGTCGTGTGCGGCATGAAAGGATTCGAACTGTGATGGAAAACGAAGACATCAGCAAGCAAGACAACGGTGCACCGGACAAGGAGAGTAGCTGTTGCGCATCTGCGGAGGTCAACTGGTCCGATCCAGCTATCCCTGCCGGCAATGCGCCCGCCATGCCGCTTTGGCCGCTAATGATTTCCGCCATTGCCTTCATTGCGTGGCTTGCATTCCTGGTGTTCATGGCGTACTTGCGAATGTCTACGACGAGCAACTAGTTTAGTCTCTTGCCAGGGGAGCAGTTATGCCTGAGCACGCCACTTGCTCAACCGGACCGCTGTTTGAGTCACCAGTTTTCAAGAGAAACACGGAGGCTCTGTCTCTGCGGCAGCCGGAGTTGGCTGATCAGCTGCACAATCTCGTTCCACCTTCGGATGCTCGGATTGTTGAGGGGCGTGATGGAAATGCTGTCATGCGCCTTTCCACTAGTGAGCAAGAGATCGTCTGGCTGGGCGGTTCATCTATGCCAAGTGTCAGCGCTCCGATATTACTATCGGATGCTGCAAACCTGACCGGTAACATAGCCATCTCGTCTGTAGGCTCGGGTTACGAGGCGATGTACTTGGCACGGTACATTCCGCTTCACTGCGCAGTGTTCGTGTGCGAACGCGATTTGTCGTCAGTAGGGCTGATGCTTGCATTGGTGGACGTAAGTGAAGCTCTCCGACAGGGACGCATCGTCTTCATCTGCGGTGGTTTGGAGGACAGGCTTCTTTCCTTTTTACGCGAACACACCGGATATGGTTTTCCGAGTAGACTTCTTCCTTTAGAAAAGCCAGGAACATTGTCGTTGGTGGAAATGGCTGCAGCACTCAACCGCGCGGGTGCGAGAGTGGAAGCGTTGCAGGCGGAACTCCTTGCAGAACTGTCTACGGATGTTGGGGGCTTCCGTGGCGACCTTGGGAACGAGAGTCCGACTGTGCTGATTCTTTCCGTGGACGCTACAAAGGGCGCCATGGAACAAGCCGCACTTATTCAAAGTGCCTGTACAACTCTTGGCTGGAGAAGTTGGCAATGTATTCCTGATGTGCCTGAGCATTGTGGTTTTCTGGCGAGACTGAGCATGCTGCGCGAGAGTCGGCCAGATCTCATAATCCATGTAAACAGCGCACCGGGACGGCTTCACGGTGTTGTTCCCGAGTCAATTGAACAGGTATGTTGGTATTCGGACACAGCGATGCTGGCAGGTGTAAACACGGAAGGTTTGAGTGAGTGCAAGACAGTTTTGGCTGCAACGGAGAAGATTAGAGAACTCTTGATTGATGAAGGGGCGAGGCCGGAATCAGTTTCGCTGGTGGAGACTGCCGTGGAGCGCAGCGTCTTTCGGCCCTTGGCGGATGACTGTCGCGACGAGCAGTATCGTTGTGAGTTGGCAGTGCTTTCTGACGGTGAAGACGTTTCCTGTGACGCGTGCAACATCCGGCTGGAAAGCCACGAAAGATTGTGGAGTAGTTTGATCGGGCTGATCGACGACGCTGCTAGAAGCGGGGATCGTTTGAGCATTGAGGAACTACTTCCGGTGGCCGAAAGACGAGCGGCGGCCAAGCTTGGTGATCAGGTACTACGTGACGAATTTCAGAAGTTGGCCAATAGTCGCCTGGTCAAGACCATAGTTGCTCGTCGAGCGGTCCAGGATCTGCAGACGCTCGGGCATGTGGTTGGGTTGTGGGGAACGAGTTGGCATAGGCACAGCAGTGTGTCCCGGGCTCATCGAGGCCCTATTCCTGGAATCGTTGGTCGGAATATTGTCTACAACGCTGCGCGGGTTGTGGTTATTCCATTTATCGATCAATATGCTGGACAATACGTGCGTGAAGCGTTGGCTGCCGGATGTTGCCCTTTGATTCGCGGGCCGCGATCAGAGTTCTTTTCTCAGTATCCGGAGAGTGGGGCGATTATGGAATCTGTGTTGACCTTCTCGAATTCAACCCAATTGCTTGAATCCGCTCATCGTTTGGTTACTGATGATTCATTTCGGGATTCTGTGCTTGTGCCATTGCGACGAGATATTCTCGCTGATCATACGCTTGATAAAAGCCTTACAAGGATCAGGAGCCTCCTGCTTGGCGAATGTTGCAGGGGGGTTAGCCAGTGAACGCTTCCTGGAATGCTGCGCAATCTTCGAGGTCGATATCCGCATCGCCGTCAAAGTCGAACGTTTCTCGACATTGAGGCGATGGGGGGACCCATGATTGCGCTTCTCTGGGGCCGCTGTCGTCCAGGCATTCAGCGAAGTGGATGTAGTCGTCCAAGTCAACATCCTCATCACCGTCGAAATCTCCAGGTGTTGTCCCAATCGCGCATCCATCGGCACAGAATGAGCCATTTCCCTGGTAAGCAGCTCCAGGATATATCGTACAAGCTGCCTCACTCATCCCTTCTGCGAAGCATATGCTTGTGGCCGTGCAGCAGGCTCCAGACAGTGGGCAGCCGTCTTCATCAACGGGTGTGGCCGGCGCGGTCAGAGGACAAAGATCAATGCAATCTGCCACATCATCGCCGTCAGAGTGAACATCTTCGACACCGCATCCGCAGTCGCCAGCGGTTGCCCATTTCAGGGGATCGTCCGGGCACACATCGTCACAATCTGTGTACCCATCATCGTCGCTGTCAGTGGCACAAGTAGTTCCGCCACCGAGATAAGCACCGGTCAAAGCGCTGCACGTGTCGTAGTCCGTTACGAGACAGGGGGCGAACGCGAAACAACACCCACCTCTCATCAGAGAGCATCCGTTCGTAGCTACTGGAACGCCTGGAAGAGTGTCCGGGCACTCATCGCAGTCGTCGATTACGCCATCGGTGTCGCTGTCCGTCTGGCACTCATCAGGAATTTCGTTTGAATCACAATCATGGCTTCCTCCAACAGCGAGTAGATCACATTCGTCCGGTACTCCATTTGTGTTGCAGTCATCACTGACATGGAGGGCTATGTCGCACTCATCGGGTATTCCGTTAGTATTGCAGTCGGGACTCGTGTCACACTCATCGGGGACACTGTTGGTGTTGCAGTCTGCGCTTGTGGTTCCGGAAATGTCGCATTCATCCGGAATACCATTGGTGTTGCAGTCAGGATCGCAGTCATTGATGCAATAGTAGTTTCCCCCTGGCGTCTCAGCGCTAATCTCACATTCATCCGGGAGAGCATTGTTGTTGCAGTCGTCACTTACTGCTTGTGAGATGTCGAGATCATCCGGTGTTCCGTTTGCGTTACAGTCTTCGCACTCATCTGGCACGCCGTTACCGTTGACATCGCTGGCCGAGCCCGCAGATATCTCCTGCGTGTCTGGAATGCCATTGGTGTTGCAGTCTTCGCAGATGTCAAGAACACCGTTGCTGTCCGCGTCCATCTCCAAGCCGCATCCGGCTTGGTTGCAGAGGCTGCTAGTGGAACCACAACTCAGATCGCAATCGTCGGGGAGTCCGTTGTTGTTGCAGTCTTCGCATTCGTCGCACATGCCGTTGGTGTTGAAGTCTGAGCAGGAGGCACGCGATATTTCACATGAGTCGAGTGTCCCGTTGTTGTTGCAGTCGCCGTCGGTGTCGTAGGTTAGTTGCAGGCGTATATACGATCCTTGAGTGCAGACATTGTCGACGTACTGAGACGGATATATTGTGAAATTCGCCATACCATTCTGTACTAGTGCGTTGAAGTAGCCACTCGCTAGGACCATGGAATCCAGGCTGACTAGGGGGCAGTCGTTACCTGTCCATGGCCGGAAGGCGTCGCCAATGTCAACGCTATTCAAATCGACGGAAACATACTCCACTTGTGAACTGAGGTTACCGACCGCAGTGAAGGAGATTGTTACATCGCTGAGGGCTGTGGGAAGTCCGACTAAGGAGAGTGAGTGAGAGACTCCGTAGTGAAGTGGGGAGAGGTTCCCTGATTGGCGGAGTACTTGTGTGTAGTTTTCGCACGGATCCGGCACTCCGTTGGTGTTGCAGTCCGGTTTGCATTCATCCGGGACGCCGCTGTTGTTGCAGTCTGTGCTGGTTTCTCCAGCGATGTCGCATTCGTCGGGCACGCCGTTGGTATTGCAGTCAGGATCGCAGTCAGCTATGCAGAAGAACGTGCCGTAGGGTGCGGTCGAGGTTATCTCACATTCATCGGGAGTACCGTTGTCGTTGCAGTCGACACTGTCTCCTTCCTCAATATCACATGCATCGATCTTGGTGTTTTCATTACAGTCTCTGGCGACAACTTCGCATTCGTCGATTATGCCATTATCGTCACAGTCATCTGCCGATCCACTTGCGATCTCCTGAGCATCAGGTATCTCATTGTTGTTGCAGTCGATCTGAAACTCATACGCGCCACGATCGATAATCGGTGCAGTTCCTAATCCACTGTCCGCTGTTGAGGCATCGTCCAAGAATCGTGGCAGACCATCACGGTCGGTTGTGGGCATGGTTGTGTCTGCCACAGGGTTGTTTTTGCCCGAGTCGATACAGGGAGATCCCGACGAGAGTCTTAGATCATCGAGTACGTCATCAGCAAAGAGTGGGTCATCATCAAGGTTGTCGTTTTCTGCTCCACCGAACGGTATGGAGGAGTCTTCCGGATCATCGTCTTGGATTACACTGAATGTGACAGTTGCGTTGCCCGACGCAACGTGGATCTGGGACGCTGATTCTGTTCCAACGCTGTCTGAGTTTTGCCACAGCACGGAGTTGACCACAGTTAATCTGCCGTTGACGCCGAGACTTATTCCGCCTCCAAGTCCTAACGCCTGGTTGTCGGAGAGAGTACAGTTGACCATGCGGACGTTCGTGGTGCTGTTTTGCGCGTAGATTGCTCCACCGTTGTTGACCGTACTGTTTTTCGAGAACACGCAGTTGATGAACGTAGGCGCGCAGCCACCTGAGGCAAAAACCGCACCCCCGTAGGTTGCCGATGTGTTGTTGCTTACTGTGCAGGACGTTATAGTAGCAGCTGATCCGGCCAGTATGTACATTCCACCACTCCAGTCTCCTGTGTTATCAGTAATGTCACAGTTGCTGATGGCTGAGTCGCATTCTCGCATGTATACGGCTCCCGCCTCGCTGGAGTTTCCGGTGATCACGCAGTTGCGAATCGTTGGGTTACCGGAGTAGATGTAGATTGCCGCACCACGATCATAGTCATCGGTATATCCACTATTATCAGGGCCATTGGCGTTGCCTGCTGAGATCGTGACTCCGTCGAGGATTGCAGACGCCGTCGTGCCGTTGCCAACAACTACTCGGTAGCTGTTTTCTTCTAGTCCAGTTGTGTCAACGTCGTCGCCGTTCAAGTCGCCGCTGAGAATCGTCGGATTGCTCAGTATGTCTCTCTGCTTAAGTTTGGTTTCTCCTCCTGAGTAAATGGCTGAGTCGTTGCCGGCAAAGCCTCCGTAGATGGCCACGTTGCTCTGCAGTGCGAAGCTCTCACTGCGGTCTCCTCCGATATCTGCAGGTTCATATACGCCGTTTGCAGCCCAGATTTCCACTGAAATGCATTCTGAGCCGGCCAAGGTCAGCGCGGTCTGCAAGTCAGTAATGGCATTCTCCCAGCTACTGCCATCTTCATTCCCGCCAACAACGGCTTCGTCTACGCGTAGGATGAGCTTTTCGCAAATGTCCAATATACCGTTTGTGTTGCAGTCTTGCTGAGATTCACAATCATCGGGAATGAGGTTGTCGTTGCAGTCTGTACTCGTGCCTTCAGAGATGTCACACGTGTCAGGAATGCCATTGCTGTTGCAATCGTCGCTCGTTCCTTCCGCTATATCGCATGAGTCAAGGACACCGTTGCCATTGCAGTCATTGTTCGTCTCTGCCCCGGAGACGAGCTTGATTGAGTCGATTTGCCACCCCAAGGTGTCATTTGTTCCTTCGTCATGTGAGCGGAAATGCCAGGAAACCAAGACGTCTTGTCCTGCAAAGGATGTGAGATCGACGCGTCTTGTTTGCCATTCCTCGAGCGGAGCAGTCCCGCTGATGTCATCTACGAGGACTTCATTGACGGTCACCCAGGCGGCATCGTAGCCGGAGGGCGATACTCCGCTCTCGCCGTTGTAGATTGAACAAAAAGTCAAGGTTACTTTGCCCGCTGAACTGGGAACACTAAGTAGCGGAGCTGACAGTACTCCCAGCACCGAGCCAGCGTCGAAGTTGCATGATTGATCCTGTCCAAAGTACGCCCACTTGGAGGATTCGCACGGAGTGTCCCGTTCGCATGCGCTTGTGACATGCCATAGTCCCGTGGCGCTCCAGCCGTCCGGCATTCCTTGAGTGAAACTCGTCTGCAGAAGAACCTCATCATCGGGCATTTCGCATTCATCTGGAACTCCATTGCCGTTACAGTCGACAGCTGATCCGGCAGCTACTTCGCAGGCATCTCCGATTCCGTTGTTGTTGCAGTCTTCACAGTCATCAGGGATTCCGTTGCTGTCACAATCATTACTGAAGCCGTTTGCAATGTCGCAAGAATCAGCGAAGCCGTTGCTGTTGCAGTCAGGTTCGCAATCATCAGGGATGCCGTTAGTATTGCAGTCATCAGCCTGACCACAGTTAGTTGGTGCAGGGAAGTCTATGTAGCAGTTTTCTTGTGTGAGTGGGTTGGTTGCTGCGCAGTCAATATCACAGGCATCAGGAACACCGTTATCGTTGCAGTCGATTTCCTCTATGTTGTAGACATACACGGCTCCAACGCCGCTGGCGTATCCTGCTGCGCCCACCGCTATGAGTGATTCCTCAATAGCAACGCTTGTGCCCAACGCTCCTGACAACGGGCTGTCGCTGGCAATCAGCTTGCTTATCTCCAGCCAGGCACTTCCGGTATATTCGAAAAGAAGCGCAGCCCCTTCGCCGTCGTCGCATCCTGGGCAACCAACCACTAGGCGTGACTCGTCCAAAGCCACGGATTCACCGAACCGGTCGCCGCTGCTTCCTCCATACGCGGTCAGCTCGGCGGTCTGAGTCCACGACGTTCCTGTTCGCTCAAACACGTACACTGCTCCGGTGTCGGAAGCTGTGCCAGGGGCTCCGATAGCCACATAGTTGTCCCGGAGACAGACGGAATTACCAAACTGATCGCCAGCAGTTCTCGTGGTTGCCATGATCTTCTGCTGAAAGTCCCAACTTGTGCCGGTTCGCATGTAAACGTAGGCAGAGCCGCGACTCTCATCATCCTGGCGCGTGCTTACAACAGCGTAGTCTCCGCTCATGCTGCATGAATACCCGAACTCATCACTTGCGGCGGGATCAGAAGCATGCAGTTTGGTTTGCTGTGACCAGCTTGTTCCATTGTTGAAGAACACATACGCCGACCCAGAGTAGTTGTACGTGTCGTCGTCTCCTGGCGACGTAACAATGGCGTAGGTACCGTCAAGCGCCACGCGAAAGCCAAAGCGATCGTAGTCATTGGCGTCGGTCGGAGAGAGTGTTTGACTCAGTGTCCACGTGCCGTTCACTTGTGAAAAAGCTGTGACCGAGCCGGCCAGAGTGCCGAAGTCGCTGTCGCGTGGACCGCCTAAAAGCAATCGTTCACCACTGATACTGACGGAACTACCGAACCGCTCACCGTCAGCAGGAGTCGTCGAGGCCAACGCGGGGGCGCCCGTCCACGTTTCCCCGCTTTTGACAAACACGTATGCCAGTCCGGAGGATATTGATCCTACCCAATCATAGCGGGCGCCAACTACTAGTGAGTCTTCTGCGGCTGCAACTGCGCAACCGAATTCGTCGCCGGCGTCGGGCTGATTAGTGATAAGCTTGAAGGATTCGGCGACCTCGCTGGCCGATGCACTGCCGGCGATTAGTAGCACCAATGATGCAAGTATGATGTGGTTTCGAGAAAGCAGTCTCCCGTTCATTGCTCTAACCCCTTGTGAGTTGCCAGTGGGATCGCCAAGATCACCATTCGCTGTACTGGTAGTCGCTCTGTATCAGATATCGGACCTTTGTCAGTTGTGGCTTGAACGTCCGTTCGGAAGGCCAGAGAGGGCTGCCTGTGCTGATTGTACTGATTATGGCACCTAGCTTCGTGCATGTGCTTTGTGAGACAGGGCGGCGGGCATCGTGGTAGAATGTTGCAGTTGCAGACCGTAGCGTCATTCCTGGGGTTGGGTCTCAGAGTGGACGATCAGCATTGTGGTGGCGGGCGTTCTCCGAAAGGTGGTACTGAAATGAACGGTACGCATGAACAAAGCGAGAGGAGTTAGCCCTTATGCTCATGGGAGTACTGGACCTGTTGCTTGGTCAGAAGGCGAGAGTCCTGAGTAGCTGCGTTTTCATTGCCTGCGTGACGGTCTTTGTTGCGAGAGTTCCCGCGCAGCAGGAGCGGGCCGGTGTCAGGCTGAGATCGGGGCATACTGCGTGGGTGGAGGAGGGGCAAGCCGTCGAATCGGCGGTGATGCGCAAACGGACGGCGTTGACCCAGGTGTCTGGCGAGCAGCGCGCTATTCTCCAGTTCAGGGAGCCCTTGACTTGGAGACAACGGCAGACACTTAGACAACTAGGCGTGGCAATCAAAGAGTACATACCTGATAACACGTATATTGCAGATACGAGCCAATGTGACGCGGATGCCGTTGCTTCCCTCGCGTTCCTTCGCACTGCTCAGGAGTTCAAGCCAGAGTGGAAGGTGGATCGGGTTCTTGCATCTCTGGTTGATGCAGACAAGTCGGTGTCAAGACTCAAGGCGAATCGGTATCGCAGTGGGCTAAACGCCGAGCGTCAACTGTTACTCGACGAAGGGAAAGTCAAAGTGACAGTTACGACGTTTGCTAACGCGCAGATCGCTGATGTTGTCGATCAGCTGTCAACAATCGATGGCTTCGAGTCTGTCTCAATCGTTCGCTCATTTGATCGTGTTCTAGTCGATGCCGTTGTACCTCTTTCTGGTATTCACCAAGTATCGCAAATTCCTCAGATTCAGTTTATTGAGGATGCGCCACAGGGAGTGCTGCGAAACCGCAATACGGGACCTACTGTGCAAAGCGGGGCTATTACTGAGACGCCCATCTGGGATCAAGGCCTGCACGGTGAGGGACAGATAATAGGGTTAATCGACTCTCTACCTTTCCTTGGACATCAAATGTTCTTTGACGACGTCCCTGTTGGGCCTGACCACAGGAAATTCGTGGCCTGGAGAAACCCTGGCTCAACACATTCCCACGGAACGTTTGTGGCGGGAGTTTTGGCAGGAGATATGGGTACGATAGGCGTGCACGATATAGATGACGGAGTTGCCTTTGCCGCGAGGATCAGTTACTCGGATTATTTCAATGTCGATGCCCATCCCTCGACGTTGATCGAACGACTTACCGACGCTCACAACGACGGGGCACATATACACTCAAACAGTTGGGGCGACGACAACACGACGAGCTACACAACGTGGTGCAGGCAAGCGGATGAATTCAGTTATAACTTCGAAGAGGATCTGGTTTGCTTTTCGGTTACCAATGACGCAGTCCTGAGAACTCCTGAGAATGCGAAAAACGTTTTGGCGGTAGGTGCATCTGCCAAATACCCCAATCACAATGATCACTGTCTTGGCGGTGTTGGTCCGACTGCCGATGGTCGAAGGAAACCAGAGGTGTTTGCTCCTGGCTGCAGCGTTCGTTCAGCTGCGACGTATAGCTCGGTAGGCATGACGGTGAGTTCCGGCACATCATACTCATCGCCGGCAGTCGCTGCTTGTGCCGCGCTTGTCCGACAGTATTTCATCGAGGGTTATTACCCTAATGGGGTTGCAGATCCCTCAGCCTCTCTTGTTCCCTCAGGTGCCTTGATGAAGGCAGTACTACTGAACGCAACGATGGACATGACGGGCGTGAGCGGATATCCCTCAGACCGAGAGGGGTGGGGGCGACTCCAGCTTGACAGGGCCCTTTGTTTCTTCGGAGCAAACAGAAAGCTTGTTGTCCAAGATGTGCGCAATGCGATGGGCCTAGTGACCGGTGAATCCAGCGAGATCTTTGTGACGGTTCTTACCGATGCTCAAGATCTCCGTGTGACTATGGTTTTTACCGACCCACCCGCCTCGGTCTCTGCCGCCGATCCAATTATCAATGATCTTGATCTCATTGTTACACGTCTGAACAGTCAGGTACCTGGTGGAAGCGTCTTTCGGGGGAACTACTTCAAGGACGGCCAGTCGATGGCGGGCGGCGTGGCCGACGAGATCAACAACGTGGAGCAGGTTTATCTTCCGTCGCCTGTGCCCGGAGTATACTCGATTGCTGCAGTTGCTTCAGCAGTGAACAGCATCGGTCCTCAGGGTTACGCCTTAGTCGTCACCGGCGATGTGTTGGCCGGTGCGTCGACCGTTGCAGAGTATTTTGGTGACTACGATTCAGACGGAGACGTTGATCTGGCTGACTACTCGTTTTTCCAAACTTGCTTCTCCGGCTCCGGTCATCCTGTTTCGCAACCCGCCTGCCAGGTTTTCGACAGTGATGGTGACAATGACATCGACGAGGTTGACCTTCAGGCGATCCGCTACGCTCTTCGCGGTCCCAACTGACCTTTGTCACTACTGCCGATGCGGTCAGAACAATTCGTATAGCAGTGCGTCGCCTGGTGAGATATTGACTGGGATTCGCAGCACATCATTTGCAGGTTCGAGCACCGTTCCCAATTGGCTGTGACTGGAACTCGGCACTTCCACCGCACGCACAATCGACTTTTCTCCCAACGCAGTCTGGTAGCACAATGCCGTGCGAACGAACTTAGTGGAAGAATGATTGACAATCAGCAAGTACTGTCTCCGTGGACCGGAAAAGAGAGTGGATCTTGTTGACGGTGAACCGCCACTCAACGGACTGATTGTTTGTGGTACAAGCCCTTCTAGCTTTGGATTCCAGCATTTTGAGCGCGCCGCTATTCTTCGGAGCAGAGCAGATCGCTCGGCACTTGGAGGAGAATTACCGATCACCAGCCCGGACCAGTTACACGAAGAGGACCTATACGCGTCAAACACAACACCTCCCACGCGACCGGAAGCCAGACCTTCATGGAACTCGCCTAACCACTGTCGAACAGTCATCAGCTCGTCCTTGCGATGTTGAAGGCAGCGGATTGTCTGGATCAACATCATCGATGATGTGGTTCCGAGGCCACAGACTTCGCCATCCGGCATGCTGTCAGCCAGAATAAGCACATCCGAGTCAAGCGCGAGCAATCTCTGCAGCATTTGCATTCCTGAACAAACAACTGCACGGATTGCATGCGCCCTCGGGGACGCGCTGACAATCACGCGCTCGCATCGCGAGGCCGTCACATCATCGACTATGCGTCCAACATATCGCTGCTTCGTCGTTTCCTGGTCAGGAATCGTGTTTGCCCCAGAGAACGATGCGTTTCCTGAGCCACTTCTGACATAGCGCATCGCTCGATGGTCGCAGACAACGGTTCTCAGACCATGGCGCGTTGCGGCCGCCAGGGCGAGTGGAAGGTCAAACTTGTCGCAATGCCGAAGTAGGACAGTGTTAAGTCCCATTTTCCCCATTCTGGAGAAATCCTGTTCCAGTCTGGCCTCCAGATTACCTGCGCCGACAGCCCGGGCGTTTTCGACAGAATACCACGCTCCGAGGAGACACTCATGTTTATCGAACTCCTCAGGCCTCTGATGTTGCGAGCAACCAGCCAAGGGCAGGGTGAGGGCCAGAAAGGCGATGGGGATCGCTAACTGAGGAGTGAGAACGACCTGGATTACGCTTCCCACATTCCATTTGACACCGGGGAAGTCAGGTCGATACACTCCACTTCGCGCGTATGTATCGGTCGGCACACTGTTCACAACGGGATTCCTCAATTGAACTTACGAACAACTGCTTTCGTTTTCTTGTTAGTCGGCTCCGTCTGCGGAATTGGCTGTCATGGTCCGGATGCTGATCGTGACAATGCCCAATTCCGTCAGATGGTAGAGCTTCTTATGCCACAGAGGATCGAGATTGTCGAGGCATTTACTGCGCTACACAGCTTCGATGATGACAGCGTTCCCGACGGAATAGAACTCCTGATTCAGCCGATCGACTCTTACGGCGACCCTGTAAAGGTGGCGGGTACGCTCCGAGCCGAGTTGTATACTTATCGCCAAGCCTCGGGCAATCGCGAGGGAGACCGTCTTTGTGAACCTTGGGAGATCAACCTTCTTACTGAGGAGCAACAGAAGCAGTATTGGAACCCCGTGACCGGCATGTATGACATCCCGCTTCAGTTGCCTCGCGCTGCTCGAGCGGACCGAGGTTGGTTGGCAACGGGCAGCGTACTTGTAGTTGTCACGTACAGTACTCCATTGTCTACTCACATGACTGATGAGTGTGTTCTCCAGGTTCCATCTTCCATGAAATGATTCCATTGGCCCAACGCACGTGATGACGGCGATGGTCGTTGTTGCCATGTTTGTGCTTCTTGGGGATGTATCTGGTTGGTTCGACCGGAAAGGATTACAGAATGAAACCTCTCATTGTTACCGTGACCATGGTTCTTGGTTGTTTGGGACTGATGACAGGGTGTGATCAACTTACGCGTGAGCACTACAACATGATAACAGTTGACGTTGACACCCAGTTTGACGTGGATCGTATTATTGGAGAGCCCAACAACAAGCTGGACAACGAATGGCTATATGAGCGCGTCGACAAGCACTTGGTCGTGAAAATCGAGTTTGGAGATGGCGGAGTTGTCACTCGCAAGGAGTGGATCGACGCTGCAGAGGGTGTTTGGGACGACAGCGAGCAGGCTCCCACTGAGGCGTCCAGCTACGAGTCTACGCAAGTACGCACCGTCAACGACTGAGCCACTTCGGTTACGCGAGAAAACGGAACTTGAAAATCGCCCAAAGTGCGGCCACTCCGTCGCGCCACGTTATTTTTTTGCCCTCTGCGTAGTCGCGGCCAGCATAGCTGATTCCCACTTCGTAGACGCGCCATCGCCCTCTGGCTACTCTGGCTGTCATCTCAGGCTCTATTGTGAAGCCATTGCTGACTAGCTTCAATGGTTTGATGACCTCCTTTTTGAAAACCTTGTAACAGGTCTCCATGTCGGTCAGGTTGAGATTTGTCATCATGTTGGACAACGTCGTGAGCATGCGATTGCCCACCATGTGCCAGAACATGTGAACCCGATGGGCGTCTCCACCCATGAATCGGGATCCGTATACGACATCGGCTTTGCCTGTCAGAATAGGTTGAAGCAGTTTGGGGTAGTCAGCCGGATCGTATTCCAGGTCAGCGTCCTGGATGATGATTATGTCACCTTCAGCTAGCTCAAAGCCTTTGCGTACGGCCGCGCCCTTGCCCATGTTGCGCGACTGCATGTGAACTTTGATGTTTTCGTCGGACCAACGTTGTTTGATGCCCTCGTATAGCTCGCACGTGCCGTCCGTGCTGCCATCATCAACCAAAACGATTTCTCGCTTGAGGCCTGTATCGATTGAAATGACTCGCCCAACAAGCTCCTCCAAGGTTGCCTTCTCGTTAAAGACCGGGATTACTACGGACAAGCTATTCATGTGATGCCCTGCTGTTTTTCTCTTCGTCCTCAATCGCCAAACCGCTCTGGACAGCTACTGATCGTCGAAAACGCTGAATCCGTGGGCGACCAAGTCCTGAATATCGATCATTCCGACTAACTGGTTATCGTCATCTACTACAGGAAGTTCATCGATTTTGTACTGCTGCATTACTCTCAATGCGTCCGCAACCAGATCGGTGGACTTAGCGAACTTCGGATCCGTGGTCATCACATCTCGGATTTCAATATTGAGAGGGTCGCCGTCGTGGTGAAAACAGCGAACGAAATCGCCGTGCGTGAAGAATCCGACCAGCCGCTTGTCTTCTCCAACAACTGCCGCAGCGCCCGCTCTGACTGGAGCCTTTTCCAGGACTTCATAATAGCGGGCGAGGGTACTTGTTGGCGCAATGACCGGGCAGTTGGCTCCAGTTCGCATGATCTCATGTACTCTCATCAGACTACGTCCCAGCGCGCCTCCGGGGTGGTATGCCGCATACTCCTCGGGCTTGACGCCGCGCAAACGCATCACCGTCAGTGCCAGGGCATCACCTACAGCGAGCATCGCGGTGGTCGAGGAGCTTGGAGCAAGACCGAGAGGGCAGGCCTCAGGAACATCGCCAATGTCGATCACGATTTGGGCAAGAGACGCGCATCTCGAACGGGCTCTTCCAGTCAGCAGTATCGTGTTGCAGCCCAACTTCCGAAAGGCCGGCATGAGCGTAACCAACTCTTGGGTCTCTCCGCTGTTCGATAGCGCTAGAATCACATCACCCGGACAGATCATGCCCAGGTCGCCATGGATCGCTTCCGCGGGATGAAGGCAGTACGACGAAGTGGCTGTGCTGGCCAGCGTAGCCTGGATCTTGTGTCCAACGATTCCCGCTTTGCCCATGCCCGTTACTGCGATTCGCCCCCGGCAATCAAGGATGAGTTTGACTGCGTCGACAAATGCCGTGCCGAGATTGCTCTGCGCTTTGATAATCGCTTCACACTCTCTGGCAAGAATCGCGCGGCCGTACGCGAGTACTTCTGCAGGGAGTGTTTGGATGGCATCGCGCTGCGGCTCTTGTCGCCTGATAGTGTCTCGTGTCATGGGTTGGGCATTATCGCGTAAGCATACTTCCTTCTCAAGCAGTTGGATGTGTTTCTGTTGTTTCGTTTCGCTGGCTGAGGATCGGTTGGGGCGCTGACTGGCACACAGGCTGCTCACTTCCGCTCAATGCTGTCAGCGAAGATACAACTCCGCGGCAGGGCACAGCACTGCAGCATACGGTCAATCTCTGCGATGAAGACCCTACTTGCCCTGGGGCTGGTTGTTTGGCGATGGGGAGGCCTGCGGACGTATCGGCTTGTGAGGCTTAGGAGAGGGAGATGGAGACGGAGACGGGGAGGGGGCGGGTGATTCCACCTTCTTTGTCTCCACTTTTGCATTGTCTTTCGCAGAACTCTTTGGTTTAGCTGTTTCGGCTTGCTTGCCCGAAGCTGTTTCCTGGGCTGGTGATGATTCAACCGCTGACGACGCTTCCTCGTCCTTTTCCGGACGCAAATGAACTTTCATATTCTCTGGCGCGATACCGGATCCAGTGATCGCTCTTGCCGCGACCTTGGCAAACAGGTTGGAAGCGCCCTCCATCGGGCTCAGTTCAACCACTTGACCAGGGTTGTGTCTGATCCTTGACTTCACCAACTCATCGAGATCAAGTGGGCTGAGAATGTCGTCTTTGTACGTGAAGTACCCTTCTGGGGTAAGCTGCAGAACGATAGGCTCATCTTCCAATGCTCGGATCAACACTCGGCACTCACTGCCTACTTTTGGTTTTGCCCTGGAATCGACCTCTGCCCACGGCCTGTCGGGTGGGTTTAGCTTCTGGATGCCTATTATCGCCGACTCTGAGTCAACCAAGCTGGCGATTACCCCAGTGTCCTGCGCCGCAAGCTTCTCGTCTGCAAGTGTCGAACCACTAAACACCCAACGAGGGGCTTCCACTGCTGCTTTGCCTGACACCGATAGCAGCCACTCGTGAGCTGCCACAGTCCTCTTGAGGTTGCCATCCTGAAAGCCAATACTGATGGCTAGGCGATGGCCAGTTGCTTCTGCTCTGCGATTGGCTGTCTTGTCATCATGGGTGGGAAACCCTGGTTTAAGCCCAATCTCCTTCAGGGCAGCTCGAATGTCCTTGGCCTCCGCATGTGTCACCAAGAGGCATGTGTTCTTGTTATTCTTCAATCCCAAGAAGCATCCGACAGGACCTTTGTCTTGTGACACTTTCGCTGAGATTTCTACTTGTGGGACCGACAAGTCCAACGTAATGCCAGGCGCATATGCGATGCGCTTCTTCTGTTCCTTTGGCTTCTCAGTTGAAGCAGTCGGTGTTTGCGCAATGGCTTTGGTTGCCGTCAGCAAAAGCGTAGCCACAACACAATGACGCATGAGACGTCGCACGCTAATCCCAGCCATAATCCACTCCTCGAACGCCTACGAGAACAGCCGCTGCACCTCTGACTAGAATCGCTGCCCGAAAGTCGGGAATGCTTCCTCTTCTTGCTCTCGCTGGATAATGATGGTCGGTTTCACAAGAATGAGGAGGACCTGCTCGTCCTTGACGATGTTTCTGGCTGAGTAGAGCCGCTTGAGCACTGGGATCTTGGACAGAACCGGAACGCCGGCTTCTGTCTCGATCTCTTGCGTTACTTTCATTCCGCCGATGAGCAGAGTACCGCCATCCGGTACTGAAACTGTTGTCTTAATACTCTGCCTCTGGACGTTGGGCAATTGGATGAATGCATCAGCCGCGGTAGCCGCGCCGGACGCACCTCCTGTGTAAGGGACGACAGTCATTGGTCCCACTGGCTGAGACACGCCTGGTCGAAGATTCATAGTGACGTATCGCTTGTCAGCATCAACCACGGCTTGCACGTCCAAGACCGTTCCCGTAATCAGCTGTCGAACGACGGGCAACTGTGCTACCGCATTCTCGTCGACCACAGGCACAACCTGGGCCACATAGGCAGCTTTATTCAATACACCAATGTATGATCTCTGGCCATTGAACAACACCAAACGCGGGGCGTTCATGACGCTGCTTCGACGATCGGCTTGCGTGGCACGCAACAGGAAGTCGACCTGAATGCCATCCAGAAACGTGCCGAACATCTGCATCGCAGGGGTTGCTCCTCCAAAGGAGTTTGCCACGACTGTTTCAGTAGGCTGGACCAGATTCAGAAGGTTGGAAATGATGGGAATAGGTGTGGCGTTGCTCGCTTGGACAAGGCCATTGCCAGAGCCAGGCACCATCGCGACGTTGTTAAAAGGCTGATTGGGAACAGGCGTAGACTGCGTTCCTGTTTGTAGCGCCGTACCTACGCCTGGAACACCTGGCATAAAGCCTAAACGTGACATGCTGCGAGGAAGCAGTAGGGCGGTTCCTTCACGTGTTGTTCCCACTCTATCGTAGCCGGCGTTGCCTTGATTCAATACCACATTCAAGTCAAGACCGAGTTCCTCCAAGTAGTTGGACGTGATAGTGATGAACCTGGCCTCAATCGCTATTTGTATGGCTCGCTGCTCGCGCAGTTTGCGAAGAAGGTCCTGGACCTCTTCATGTGCGCTGGCCGTTTGCGTTACAACGAGCTGCCCACCCATCTCAGCTATTGCAGCGACGATGCCGCCGTTCTCTCGCCAGCTCTCCGGCTCGATCGTGTTACGAATAAGGGTGAGGAGATCTTCGATCCGTTGTTCACGATCCTGATCGCCCTCGTTGTCGTCTTGTCCCTCATCTTGGAATGGCTCCTGCTCCTGGAAGTTGGGCAGGGTTCCACCCTGAGTGCCGCCGCCACCACCGCCGCCACCGCCAGTGCCGCCACCACTAAGCTGCACTTGTGGTCCCTCAAAGTCAGGCACGCTTAACAGAAGATCTTCGATTGGGTAAACGTCAATATAGACATCCTGGTCAAGTAACTGCTGGGAGGCAATCTTGATTACGCCGTCACTTACTAGAAATCCCAACTCAACCTCGCTGCCGCCGATCTGATCCAGTATCTCGCGCAGTGCCTTCTTGAACTTCACTTCTGAAGCGAATCGCAACGTCACTGGCAAGTCGCGGTCGATTCCCACTGCTTCGAGATCGTTCCAGATGACCGTGATGTTCACCCCTTGTTGCGAAGCGATGTTGTCTATCACTTCCTCAAAAGCTTCATCCTCAATGTCGACGGGGATGGTCTTATCAAGAACAGCGTGCAACTGCCTGTCTTCCGCTGAGAGCCGTTCCCTGCCGGAAGCAACTCGGTCCGGACTTGAGGTGATCTCCAACCAGTTCTCCGGATATCGTAAGAGTTCGTGCCAGGGGATTTTGGACTCCTCTGCATCGACGAGAATGGCTTGCTGTTGCTTGTTGATCTCGTCTGATATGGACTTCTGCTTTGTCAGCATGTGAGTGTCCCAAAGATCATCACGCATCCATCGCGCTCGCTCATTCTTCGGGTCGATCACTAACAACTGTTTGAGAACTTTGACGGCTTCCTTGAAGTCGCGATCCTTACGCAGTTGGATTGCCTGCTCCATCAACGCGTCTACTTGCCGCTGACGAGTTTCCGCCGTTTGACGCCGTCGTTCCGCTTCTTTCCTCTGTACTTCCGCCCGCTGCTCCGCAACTCGCTCTCGATCCGCGCGTGCGGACTCGTTCTCCACGTGCACGCCCAACGCGTCCAACTCTGCCACCAAACCCTCGTATTTCGCCAGCGGTTCAGCATATTGCCTGGCGCCCTCTGCCACTTGCCTGGCGGCGAGTAGTAGCTGCTTTGCCAAATCGAAGCGACCGCTCAGAACAGCTTCTTGCACCTCAGCCTGCAGGTCCAAGCACTTCTGTTTCGCCCGATTCCATTTGATCTCGTTTTTCTGCTTGATCCGCTCAATCAGAGAGCGGCTTCCCATCTCGACCTCGTTGTGGCTCCGCGCTTGCTTCAGCCCGGCCATCGCTTCTGGATGTCCTGGTACGAAACGAAGGGCCTCCTCAAACAGCCGGATTGCTTCACTATTGCGGCCCGATTGCAGGGCTTCATGGCCTTCGCGGGTCAAGGTTCGCGCTCGCTCTGTGTCGAACTGTACTGCTTCCGAAGGCTCTTGCTCTCCAGTAATCTTGGCCGGCGCGATTGCCGGCTGCTTGGCATCTGATTTACCGCCCTCACTAGGCTTAGGCTCCTGAGCTTTCGCTTCGCCGACCTTCTCCTCTGTGATTCCGGTTATCAGTTTCTTCGCTGAGTCCCTTTGGGATTTCGTCGAATACTCGTTTGCCAGCACAGCTTCTAATAGCTTTTTTGCCTCTGCGAATCGTTCATTCGCACGTGCTTCTTCGGCATTCTCCAGGTCTAGGTCAGCGCGCTCGACCATGGAAATAGCCATTCTTGCTCGATCCACATATTCGTCGCGAAGATCTCGTAGCTCTTCATCCAATGAATCGCGATCGATCTTCAGCAGGATCTCTTGAGCCTCCGAATAGTATCCCTGTTCAAAGAGATCTATGGCACGATCGAGCGCGTTCTCCGCTTCGCTCGCCATGGCCGAAGCTGCGACCATCAGGCAGCCGCCGACAAATGCCAACGCTACCGCCTTTGCCAAGATTGGTCTCATTTGCACGGGTTTCCTCCTAAAGTTCCAGATGTAAGCTGCGCCATGTTCACCAACCTCTGCAACAGCGTCAGTGCCGATGCAGGTGGCTGAATACTTCCGCATTGGATGCTCGGCACTTGGCTAAGAATGAGCGTACACTTAGCCGAGCCTGCAAAACGAACCGAAAGAGTACAGCGTTATCGCCCCGCCTGCAAGCATTTAGGAGACATATAGAGATGGGGATATGTGGACTGCGTGCGCCCTACAGAAGCGACTGCAGTGTTGACACCACTCGTTCTACGTCGGTCTCCGACAGGAAAGCGTGGAACGGCAGCGCAATTGTCCGCTCTGATAGCCTCTCACATTCGGGAAAGTCGCCCTTTTTGCACCCAAAGTCGCGCCGAAAGTAGGGCTGAAGGTGTATCGGGGAAAAGTAGTTGCTGCATGCGATCCCCTCAGATCGCAGTCCAGCCATGATTCGATTGCGATCAGCCTCTCCGTAGTCGTCATTGAGCCTGACAACATACACGAACCAGCTCTTTTCGCAGCCTTTGGTGACCGTCTGTTGCGTAAGTCGATGTTCTGTTGCCAGGAGGTTATCGTATAGCTTGGCCACCTCGGAGCGGCGCTTCAGTATTTCTGGCAAGCGGTCCACTTGCACACACCCGATTGCGCAATTGATGTCGCTCAAGCGGAAGTTGTAGCCCATTCGCTCGTGCTCAAGCCACGTGGATCCCTTGCCACGTCCCTGGTTGCGCATTGAACGACACAAATCAGCGATTTCTTCGCTGTCTGTTACGACCATTCCACCTTCGCCTGTCGTCATCTGCTTGTTCGGATAGAAGCCAAACACGCCTGCATCACCAAGCGAACCGGCCGGTTTGCCGTTATATTGGGCGCCCGCTGCTTCGCACGAGTCTTCCAATACGCGCAGTCCGTGCCGCCGGGCAACGGTGTTGATGGCGTCCATGTCAGGGGTGATGCCGAAGACGTCTACTGGAATCACGACCTTGCTTCTTGGCGTGATCGCTGCTTCAAGCTTATCCGGGGCGATGCACCACGTATCCGGATCTATATCAGCGAAGACAGGTTTGGCGCCAACGAAAGCGGCACAACTGGCTGACGCCACAAACGAGAACGGGCTTGTGATTACTTCATCGCCTGGTCCTACTCCCATAGCGGCCAATACCAGATGAAGGGCGCTGGTGCCGCTGTTGCAGGCCACGGCATACTTCGTTTGGCACAGTTCGCAGAACTTATCTTCAAACTCGCCTATCTTTGGTCCGAGGGACAGGTGTTGTGTCCTCATCACCGATATCACCGCCTCAATCTCTCTTTCCGTAATATCCGGACAAGCAAGCCCTATTTCGTTGCCGGTTAGTTTATCTGTCATTTGGCTCCCCTATGGCTTCTGGTAGAAAAGAGAACGCCCATCAAAAACCGATACGACCAACTAGTACAATCGGTTCACGTGGCCTCTGTGACGAATTCTCGAAATGAGAACCGATTGAACGAGCATAGCAGATGTACCAGATGTTGGCGATCAGGCAGTCCACTTGCTGCACGCAAGAGCAGGCTCCTGCGAAGGTTAGCAGACAATACCGGCTCTAGGCCGGGGGCTAGATAAGGCACGCAAGTCCTATATTACCAAGGAAATAACCTCCAAACATCTTCGCAAAGGACAGCTCGTTCCCTCTTGAAAGCACCACCCCGGTATCAGTAAGGAGCTTATGCTCCCGTTTTGGAGAAGAGTGGCTCGACTTCTATCTCGCCTTCTCCCCCGGGCGAGAAGATCCAGACCCCAAGAGCTACAGGACCACAACCATAAGCAAGGCAGTCGGCGGTCCCGCTGCCAATTCGGAGGCCGTCTCCAAGGCGGTTCACGGTTCGGCCCGGGAAACGGTTGTTCCCGTGTCCAGTTGCGAAGTAGCCGAAGCCTCCAAGATTCTTGAGAACGTCTGCCATTCTGTGAATATCGCTCTGACAAACGAGATGAAGGTTCTCCTCGATCGCATGGGCATCAATGTCCGGGAGGTAGTGGCCGCCGCCTCCACTAAGTCTTTCGGCTTTTAACCCTTCTATCCCGGCCCTGGTCTGCGTGGATTACTTGAGCTATGGCTATCTGCGGATTCTGGATAACACCAAGTTCGTCGTGGATACCCGCTAAGCCGCTGGAGAATGTGAACGAGGCCGAAACGAATTCGCTATGGCGCAAACCGTCCTTGCTAGTGGGTGAGTTCTATTAGCACGGTGTTCGATGGCCAGTCGTGGCATGGCAAGCTATGCAGTCCTCTGTCTTCGAATTGCTGGTTGTCCATGGCCACGCTGATTGTAAGTCCTCGGCGAAACTGCACCGTGTACCGCCCTGGCTTGTCGAGGGCATACTGTTGGGATATATCCAGGCCGTCGAATAGGACAACTTTCTGGCCGGATGGGAGGGCAAAATCGCCACCGCAAGTCTGAACAGGGCCGGCCGTGTACGGAACTTCCTTGCCGTTCTCGTCTCGTACTATCAAAGAGTGGTTGACCCTTACCTGCTGGCCATCATACGCAAGATCCATGTCGCTGTTGTTTGCCAGCTCGAGCCGAAGAACCACAGGTTCGCCAAGCCGATATCTGTGCTTGGCGGCACTCAGCTGGAGCTTGATTTTGGCAATGGCCGGCAATATTGGAATGATTGAATCGCGGTACTCATTTAGCCGTGTGTGCCGACGCTCAACCTCCTGTTTGATAACTTCGTCCAAAGGTGTTATGGAAAAATCTACACACCACCCGCTCGGAGATTCTAACGCCCGCCACTTCCAACTGACGCTGAATTCTCCTTCGCCCTCCATCAATCGAACAAACGATTCATAGTATGACCCAGTATTGCCAGCAGCTCCGTCTCGCGTGTGGTATGCACAGATTGGGAGATTATTCAAGAGTGTCAATCGTGGTATGGGTACGACCGTCTGGAAGAAGGCTTCTGTCGCTTCATACTTGCTGGCCGCTTCGTTTATCGCATCAGAGCAGCATTCAATCGCCTGCGCCCAATCCTCGTGAATCAGTGCCTTTTGGAATTGGTGCATTAATGCCATCGCCTGCGGATCGTAGCTCGCTGGGGATCCGCTTTTGTCGTACAGCGAGACCCTTTGGTCTTCGACGACAGTATTGCTTTGGTCAGAAATGCATTGGCAGCCGGTCAGACACAAGAATGCCGCTCCAACAAGAAGACAGCATTGGGTTGCCAGATGCCCAAGATTGCGCAATCGCCACATCTTCGTCGTCGCTCGATGCATACTCGCCACTGTTCTGTGCCAATGTCCTATCTGCCGAACGGCCCCGTGGAGTGTCGTCCAAGCAGTTGTACTTCTTCAAGACCTTGTCTGGCCGACCCGGGACCGCCAAGAATCTTGATCAGATCCTGGACCTTCCATGGCTTGTGCAGGTAGTCGCCCACACCCAGCCTCAGGAAGTCTTCCTGATGCAATCCAGCACTTGTACCCACGATTCGCACTCCTGGACGCAGTGATTTGATTCGTTTGATCGATTCGCATGGGTCAAGCCCGGCGATTTCGTAGTCATGTACTACAATATTCAGACCATCATCACCTCTGATTATACGCTCGATCTCCTCTATGTTGTCTGAGGCATAGCAAACAGCTCCTGTGCTCTCCAACGCGCAAGTGAAGACGCGCCATAGCAGGGGGTCATCGTCGATTATCAATACTCGACTGGCAAATGGCCAGATCACTTCACCCGTGGCGTCCAGACCCAGCAGCATCTCTATCAGACTTGTACCCATGTATTGCGGTTCATTTGACGGCCGTATTACCAATAGCCGACTCCCCATCATGCCTGCCCCTTGTGCACGTACGTGGCAGAGTACCTTTGGGTTTCCTTGGATTGGGACTGCTGCCCAGGATGACACTGCCTTGTCCAAATCAAACGCTTGTTCCCCGTCGAGCACATCATGCAGTGTCAGCCCGTCTCCCTCGATGCCTGCGCTCAGCAACAGCTGCTTCGCTCTCTCGTTCGCATATACGATTCCATCCTCGTTATCCACCTCCATGACCGCGACTTGCTCTACTTCTCGGCAGATGGGGGCCATTTGGCAGACATCCAAAACGCTCTGAAGTACTTGGTCACGGCGAAACGGTTTCTCAATGAAATCCTGTACAAGTGAACGCGTGGCTGCTTCGCGAAGATGTTTGGAGGGAAAACCAGTAACCAGTATGGATCGCATATCCGGCTTCACCAGCCGAAGCACTTCCGCGACATGCAGGCCATGTATGTGGTTTTTCAACATCCAGTCCGTGAGCACGACGTCTGGCCGAAAACGAGCTCCCACATCAACAGCCTCCCGCCCACTTACAGCAGTTTTGATTTCGTAACCTTCGGCCAGTAGTGCCAGCGAAAGCTGGATTCGATAAACTTCCTCGTCGTCAACTATCAGAACCTTCACCATGATCAATCTCCATCTCTGATGCCCGTGGTAAGGTAATGATGAAAGCTGTGCCCCGACCCACTTCACTTTCAACTTCGATGTTTCCCCCGTGACCTTTGATTATCCCGTGTGCGATACTCAAACCCAGTCCAGTACCTCCGCTCTCCTGACGTGTTGTGAAGAACGGATCGAACAGGTGCTCCACATTCTGCGGACTTATCCCCGGACCATTATCACTGATCACTACCTGGACGAATTTACCCACATTTGCCAGCGAAATCCTTATTCTCGTTGGAGTTGGGCTTGCCTGCGTCGCATTCTCGAGCATGTTTACAAAGACGTGCTGCAACTCAACTGGGTTACCCAGCACCTGATCGATATTGCTCGTGGGCTCATCGACTGTTACTTCTGCTTCTGCTTCCCTACACGTTGCCTCAGTCAATTGCACAGCTCGGTTGGTTATTTCCGTCAGGTCGACCGGCCACTTGGATGTGGCTTCACGCCGGGCGAATTGCAGTATGCTGTTCGTGATTCGTGAACATCTCTCTGAGTTGCTTACCACGTGTTCCAGGCACTGTCTCAACAGCTCTTTCTTGCTCGGGTCATCCACGAGATGCAGAGCGTTTTCTGCCGAAAGTAGTATCATACCGACAGGATTATTGATTTCATGTGCTATCCCTGCAGACAACGTGCCTATAGACGCCAGACGTTCTGCTTGCACCAGCGCTCGTTGTGATGTCTGCAACTCCGCAGTCCGCTCCTGTACCAACTCCTCCAAACGTTTTCGGTAGTCCTCCAACTCATCTTCTGCAGACTTGCGATCTGTCACGTCTCTCATGCTGCTTCGATAACCGAGGTGCTTGCCGGTGTTGTCGAAAATCGGCTGCCATGAAACTGATAACCAATGAGTTCCTTCATTCTTGTCTATGATGCGAAATCGGGTGTTTCCACTGGAGGTGTGATCAATGGCCTTACGCATCCAAGCTGCTACCGTGCTCCTATCTTCCTTGTGAGCCAATTCCAGTGGATAGTCCGTCATTTTCATGCACTCGTCCACTGAGTAACCTGTTATTCGTTTGACTGCCGGATTGATCCACAAGAGAGTTCCTTCTGGGGAAATCCAGCTTTCCCAGTCGTACGTATAATCAGCAATCGCTCTGAAACGCGCCTCGCTTTCACGCAGCGCCTCCTCCATTCTGTGATGGCACAATGCAACAGTTATCTGCTTTGCCAGCCTTTCGAACAGTCTGACACGCTCCTCAGTGAAGAGCCCCTTCGCCAAACTGTTGATCTGCAACAATCCGTAGGTGACCTCACCCAGCCGAAGTGGTATTAGGCCTACGGATTCGTAGCCTTCTCCGTTGCATCGATTGCGAGTGCGTGCTTGGCGATCTTCCTCTGATGTGCTTGCCAGAAGATCTGTTGTACAGTTGGACCAGAAACTGCCGCCTTCGGTGAAGAAAGGAAACGATGGGTCGAACCTGCCGAGGAGAATGTTTCCACACATGCACTCCAACACCGGGCAGCCAGTGAAATCGCGCTTGACCTCTCCTTGCTCGTCCCGTTGGCACAGGTACCTTTCCGCTTCCACGAATTCATTCGTGAATCCGCGCGTCTCGAAGTATGGAAAATCGTCACCTTCTTGCAGTCGGATGCCGACTGCGTCACAGCCCAACCAATCTGCGAAGTACTTCGTCACCAGTTGCATCAAATGACGCGAGGATCTCGCCTCGTTGAACAAAGTGAGTAGGTTCAACATCGCGTCACGCTCTGATCGGCAGCTTCGCAGTTCCGTTCGATCTTCTAGTGCTACGGCTAGCCGATCGGGTCCCTGTGCTTCCAGTAAGCGCACAGAGCCTTTGATGTATCGTGTGCCTGCAATCCCCACGGAGTACTCGACATTGAATACTTCTTCGTCACCCGGCTGCGCGATTCTTTCTACGCATTCGCTGAGCACCTCTGCCAGAGCAGAGTCGAGGTGCGTGTAAATGGTTTTGCCAATGACCTCCCCATCATCACAGAGTTTGCCTGCGGCGAACTGGATTACGCCCATACTGTCGATTATGTATAACTGGCCGGAAATCCGCTCGCATACTTCTTGGAGCACCGCTGTGGATTGGCTTGCGTCAACTGCCTCAATGGGTTGCATGACATGACTCCGCCCGGCAGCAAAACAGACGAGAAACCGACCATTCTCCGACTGCCCAGATGCGCCTGCTCTCGATGTCTGACAGTTACGCCGAAGTTGACCGGCGTGGGGGCCCATGGTCACCCGATTGAACTTGCACCGGCTGTGCAAAAGCTTCCCAGGAGCTCAGCGGCCGCAACACCAAATTGTCCCACTACCAAGCGAGCAGATCAAGCGCCAATATCAACAGGGACATGCTTTTAGTCTAGGCTAGCCAGAAACTGATCATATGGCTACAACTGGGGCGAGCGCACGCTCCCCATTCCTCGTTGTCCCAGTTGCTGCCGTCACGATCTTCAGAAACGTCGTCTGCGACAAGACTGTTCTCCTTTCGGCATTCAGCGAGATGATCAGATAGGGGGTTGAAATGCTGTCGATAGCTTCGGCTGAACTGAACAGCGGACTGACTTAGGTAGTCGATAGTCTGACGCCAACACCGATCCGTTGGTGAAGAATCTGTGCTTCAAAAGACATGGCGAGTGGCAATCAAAACCCTCGCTTAACGATACTGGCAGTCCGACGATGGAGTGCAGGTCCTCCCGGATACAACGCTACCGTCAGTCATGTCGGTTGGGCTAAACAGCGACAGTGATGGTCAACCCGGCAACTCCATCAAGGATTCGAGTACGTGGACATGGACAACTCCGACAAATCCACGGTCAAATTCCGTACTCCGTCCATCTCCGCTCAATCAGTGACTCGACAATCTCTGGCATCTCTAGTCTGTCAGGAAACTCTCTCACCACTCCTTCGCCGTCCATTTTGCGCGTGGCGTCGATTCCCATCTTTGATCCAGTGCCGTAGTAGGGGGATGCATGGTCCAGAATGTCAATTGGCCCGTCCGTAAACATCACGTCTCGCCGTGGATCAACGTTGGCGCCTACATGGAAAAGCACATCCTGCTCGTCGTGGACATTCACGTGTTCGTCAACGACGATTACGAATTTGCTTAACGCCATCTGTCCGGCACCCCATATGCAGTTCATCACTTTCCGTGCCTGCATGGGATACTCCTTGCGAATCTTAACGAAAACGAAATTGTGAAATGCGCCAAACATCGGAAGGTGATAATCGATAACATCGGGGGCTACTAGCTTCAGCAGTGGTAGAAAGATACGCTCCGTTGCCTTGCCTAGGTAGTAGTCCTCCTGTGGCAGTTTCCCCACGACAGTCGCCGGGTATACTGCATCCTTTCTGTGTGTTATAGCGGAAACCTCGAAAACCGGGTATTTGTCCGACAGTGAGTAGAACCCTGTGTGGTCTCCAAATGGCCCCTCCCAGACTGATCGTTCCGTGTCAACCCAGCCTTCGATGACTGTCTCCGCATTGGCCGGCACTTCCAGCGGAATAGTCTTGCATGGCACCAGCTCGATTCCTCGGCCTTGAAGAAAACCTGCAAGCAACAGTTCGCTCACATCCGGTGGAAGGGGGCTGGAGGCTGCATAAGTGAGTACCGGCTCGCCGCCCAGCACGATTGCCAGGGGCATACGCTTCTGCCCCTTTGCCTTGTACATTCGGAAGTACCTCGCGCCGTCGTGATGTACATGCCAATGCATGGCCGTTGATCGCTCATTCAGAACCTGAGCTCGGTACATTCCCATATTGCGATCGCCTGTGTCCGGATGCTTTGTGTGCATACTTCCCAGCGTAATGAAACGCCCAGTTGCCTCTTCCGAGTCGATGGGCCGACCGGCAAATCCGTTTTCTCCATCATGTGGCCAGCATTTGATGATCGGTAAATCCAGGAGATTGGGTTTGTCTTCAATGACAACCTGCTGGCAGATGCCGCTCTTGACGACTTTTGGGGCCATGCTTGCCAGCTTCGCCAGATCGGGGAGCCGTCTCATCTTGTCCAGAAGCGTTGCAGGAATCTGTGGCCTGAGCAACTCCTCAATGCGTCCAGCTAACACGTCGAGGCTCTCCACCCCCAGCGCGATTAGCATTCGCTCGTAACTCCCAAACAAATTGATTGCGCAGGGAAAGCTGGAGTTTATGACATTCTCGAAGAGGAGTGCTTTGCCTCCATATTGGCCGTGATGCGGATCATGTGCCGGTGCTGATCGCTTGCCTGCGGCCGGCATGCTTGCAACCCGATTGGCAATTGCTGAAATCTCAAGATCGTGGTTGACCTGAGCGGTAACTCGCTTCAGTTGCCCCTGTTCTTCCAGGTGCTCGATAAACGAACGAAGATCATTGAAAGTCACCATAATGCTTCCTTGTGCAGTTTGCCGTGCTCATGCAATCGCTGAGAGCGTACCACGCGGCTGCAACAATGCGAGTTCGTTTCGTGACTTTTTTGAGGAGTGTGGCTTTTGTCGAGGAGGTGTGGCGTTGGTCTGCGGACCGGCTTCACAGACTAGGGGTAGTGGCTGTCAAACATCGTGTCAAAGTCGCAGGGGCGGTGAATCTCCTCCTCCGTGAAAACGGGCTGATCGCCGTAGACGAGAGAGAGGTCGGTGCCCGCATAGGAAATGACTCGGATCTCAGGGTGGCTGTCAAGGCGGTAGGGCCCCTGAAGCTTCTTGGCAGGAAGAGGTTCGTTGTCTTCGTCGAAGGCGATGATTATCTCCGGCAACAGGCCGTGGATCTGACCGTGCCGCACTACCACGCCGTGCCGGCCACAGTTCAAGCGCAATTTGGCACCGATCGGATAAGGTTGCACCACGGACTGGAAGATCTTTAGTAATATAGGGTCGAAGAACTCCTCATACCGTCCACACGTCATTTCCCAATGCGCTATTACTGGACATCTTGCCTTGTTCTGCTGCCGCCACGAAGTGGCAGTGCTATAGGCGTCTGCTATTCGCAGAATCCGAGCAAAGAGCGGGACGCTTGATTCGCTCAACTGTCGAGGATAACCAGTGCCGTTGAAGTTCTCATGGTGGTTGATGATGGCCTCAAACGCCAATGGTCCTGCTTCGCTCGGAAGAATCTTTGCGCTGGCCAGGGGATGGTTCGTGAGGAAGTATCGCTCTGCGTCGGTCAGCGGACGATCATCACTTACTCCAAGGTCGTGCCCCCACAACGACACGTCCATGAATAGGGCTGCAATCCCGAGCTTCGAAAGGTCCGGTGTTCTTATTGAATTCGATCGCTGTTTGTTCCGCGGGCTTAAACTGGCGCTGACGAAATAACTTCGTACAGCTTCTCCCAACACCATCGCCAGGTAAAAGGAATTGCCAGCATGGGCCGTTGCTCGCAGGTCGCTGTTGTCGGCCAGCAGGGCCCATTTAACCGGATTCTCGTGCAGGAAGCGAATGATCTCTGCCACTGCCGACTCGAGTACACGCAGGTCCGTGCCTCGCAGCGTGTTCGTGGTCTCCAAAGCCCGGTGGGCATCGTGGACAGTGTTGGTGAAGTGCTTGCGCACGTAGGTTGAAACGTTTGCTTCGTGCGTGTCATCCTGGAACGAGACTTCTTCGTCAAGCCGTTCGTCTTCAACTGCCACCTGCAGTGTGGGAAAACGACTTCGAAGGCTTATTATGTCCTTACGATTGAGGGCTTTGTCTTTTGGGAGAATGGTTTCGCTGCCGGCTACAAGTGTTTTGGCAAGCCGCATCCCCTCCCTGAGATCCGTTGTTTGCAGCAAAACCGGCATGTGATGTTGACCCGCTAACCGACTCAGTGATTCTGCTGCGCCGAACGATCAGTGTTCGCAGTCAGTCCGTCATGAAAGGCAGGTTGCTCTATTGCATGGGAAAATACGCTATCTGAAACTTCCTCTTGAGACTTCTGTCCGCTTTCCCTATCCTGCCTCACCGCTTCCTCGATTGCCTGCATGTCCCGAATGCAGGCATTGGCCATTGGGTTTGCATCGCCACTCTCACTCAGGAGTTTGGCCACCTCGGTTATTCCTGCTCGTAGGCAAGCAACCGCAGAGTCCGGATTATTCTCCAGTACACGCAGTTGAGAGTTTGCCATGTATTGTTGAGCCAGCAATGAAGGCTTCAGTATTGCCCGGGCGGCTGATAACTGCTTTGCGGGATGAAGTTGGTCTGCGAAATCGATTATCTCAAGACAATGCCAAGCATCCGCTGCTGCTCGTCTGTACAGTCGTGCAGCTGTCATCATGTCCCCGTGATGGTGCGCGTCTGTCGCCGTACTCAACGAAAGCTTCCGTCTTTGCTGATACAGAGAGAACTCTCTATCCAGTTCCATCCAATCCTGGGGAAAAATCTTAATGCGCGACTGACCGGCATCGTGTTGCCGTGAGCGAAGCAATTCCAACGTCGACTCGGCGCCACTGGGTCGAATTCCGTCAGGTCTGCCTGTCAGTTCCTGTTGGATGACGGACATTGCTTCATAGGACTGTAACACATAGCGGCCGCTTACGGTCTTTATCACTCGAGCGGTTTGCCGGTTGCTCTTGCCAAGGCGGCCAAGAAGAACTTTAGTGAGGTTGCCGTTCATAACCCTGCTTCCCATTGGTCATCTGGCCATGCACGCTCTGCGCAAACTGGTCTTATGTCTATCGGTTGAACACTTGCTTGGGATTACCAAGCAGAGATAGTGACTTATAAGGAGTGAATCGCGTGCTTAGCTTATACGGACCTATAAGCCTTGACTGTGACCGATATTCTGCTACTTCTTGGGCAACTCCTAGGGGTACCATTGACGGCCCTGCGGCGAGAAGGGCAGTCGCCGATTTCTGCGCACGAAAAACTCCGGCAACTGCCGGAGTTATGCTTATGCTTATGCTTTACTTGTGCCGTTGCAGCAGATTAGGCTGCGATGCTGCTTGCATGCGCTTTAGCAATATCTACGACCGCATCAAAAGCCTGTGGATCTTCAATGGCCAACTCGCTGAGCAATTTGCGATTGATAATTACCTTGGCTTGGCTCAATCCGTAGATGAATCGACTGTACTGAATACCCCGTGCTTTACACGCGGCTGAAAGCCGAATGATCCATAGCGACCGGAAATCTCGCTTACGCAGACGCCTACCACTGTACGCCTGCACTCCTGCTCGCGTCACAGCCTCTTTCGCCGTACGGTAAAGCTTGCTGCGGCCACCACGATAACCCTTTGCTTGGCGAAACAGCCTAACTTTCCGCTTATGTCTGGCAGCGCCTGTTCTGGCTCGTGGCATTACTCATTACTCCTGTTATTCCCAAAAGTCCCTGGTGCCGAATCGTTAATTGATGCAGATTCGGTGTATTACTCGATTCCGAGAGCAATCAGTTTTCGATGAACGGGCGTACCTTGCTGGCATCCGCCGGTGCCAAGAAAGACGCCTTGTGCATCTTGCGACAACGATCACCGCTCTTACCGCTCATCAAATGACCTGCGAAGGAACGCTTATATCGAACCTTACCCGTGGCTGTCACTTTGAAACGCTTGCGAGCACCTTTATGTGTTTTCAGCTTGTTAGCCATTTGGTTACCTTTTGCTTTCCTCTCAGAAACTAGAGCATCGCATTGTACCCACGATCTGCACCAGTTCAACCCCTCCGTTGCATATCGCTCGCAGGGGGCAGCCGTTGCCCTGCAAGAGGCGAGCTTCTCGGACATCAACTGCTTCCGGGACCCACTAGCGGCCTAACAGCGCATCTCGCTTGGCAAGTTCCGCTCGGGCATCCTCATCGGTGAGCCACACTACGGATACCTTCCCGTGGTCGAACAGGACTGCAGCGCAGCCGTCCGCGCCGGGCGTAATCAGCCCCTGACGTGGACTACTTACGATCACGAACGGGCCTCCCTCGTATCGCAGCCTATACACATCCTCGCGTGGCGGATAAGGGATCAGAGGTCTTCTGTCCGACGTGAACTCGTCCGGTAACACAGACGGCAGGCTCCATTCGCTTCCCGCCAGGGGCCGAGCGGTTAAGGAGCTCTCCAGCCATTCGCGCACATTGCCAGCCCAAGCTTGCGCCGTTGTCTTTCTAGCCAAATCGCGATTCCAGGACACAGCGACACAAAAAGCTATTCCTGACAGCAACAGCAGAGCCGCGACAAACGCTATCCGTTTTCTGAACCGGGGTGGGTGCACAGCAGAATGTGTTTCGGATACGGGGGGCAGCATGGTGATCTCAGATATACACTCGGCTCCCAAGGCGCTTGAACAGCCAAGCTCTCTCAACTTGACAAACAACTACTTCAGCGGTGTCCGCCTCCTGCGGCAGTTCGATGCATACGTAATCATCCTTGCGAATATTAGAATCGCCTTGATTCGAACGGCGGGGAAGCAGCGAGACCCAACAGGTGCCTACCCGGTGCCGGTTATGTCTTGTCGATTTATCGCCACCCGTCTGGCTCGCCTTGGCAACCGCACGTAGCTAGAGCTCATCGTCGTCATCAAACGGGTCGATCGCGGTCTGATCAGCGCTTGATGCAAGTGCCTCCAATGCACTGATCGGATCCAGATCGTCATCGAGGATCCCATCACTGGCGGACGCGGCAACTCCTGCCTTCTCGTTACTCGCTGTTGAATCAACGCTATTGCGACGGACCTTGGTCTTCACCGGACGGATTTCAGCCGGTTCACCGTTGATCTGCAAAGTGAAAACGGCTGGGCCGATGATCACATGATCGCCAGCAACGAGCTCTACGCTCGTGATTCTCTTATTGTTTACATAGGTTCCGTTTGAGCTCTTGAGATCCTTGAGTGTGATCGTCTCGCCCTCGATCTTGAACTCCGCATGGTGACGCGATACTTCCGTAACCGGGACGCGCACATTGCAGTCATTCTTGCGCCCAATCAGAGTGCGCGTGGGGTTCAGCGGGAAGTCAACCCGCTCTCCGCTTGCTCTAAACATGACCAGTCTGGCATCAATCATCAGGCTACGACCTCGAGGAGTCCACTCTGCTGCATTCTGGATGCATCTGGAATGCACACACCACCCCGCCAATCCGGGGGTATAATACCTTGCGAGCCACTATAACTCGTTGAATAACAGGCTGCAATTGAAAACTGACGCTGTGAAAGTGCCCAGACGCCCTTCTAGAATGTTCACAGAAATCCAAGCCGAGACTGCACTGAACGGACTACCTTTGGATACCGGAGGAGCGTATGTCCACATCCCATTTTGCGTCGCCAAGTGCGGTTACTGCGACTTCTTCTCCGTTCCGATCGCAGCGACGGACTCCGCCGAGGTTGTGCAGGCAATTGCAGCTGATTTTCGACACCTGATGGCATCTTCGCCCATGTTGCTCAGGACGGTTTTCATTGGGGGCGGAACGCCCACGTCGCTTGATTGCTGCCAGTTGGCAACGCTCCTTCACGCTGTCGGTGACACAACGCGTGATCATCTCGTGGAGGAGTTTACCATGGAGGCGAACCCCGCAACCATCGACGCGGAAAAGGTCGATCTTATGAAGAGCTGCGGCGTCAGCCGCGTATCGTTAGGAGCTCAGTCTTTTTGCGAAAGAGATCTGGCCGTCTTACAGCGCCGGCATAGACCGGAGGACGTGGTTGAGGCTGTTGCTTTGCTCAAGTCGATCGGCCTTTCTGACATAAACCTGGATCTGATTTTCGGTATATGCGGGCAGACTCTCCTTGATTGGGAGCATTCTTTGCAGGAGGCAATTAGGCTTAGACCAACGCACGTTTCGTGCTATGGTTTGACCTATGAGTTGGGTACCGCAATACACGCCGATCTCGTATCTGGGAAAATCAAACCGTGCGGCGAGGCGATTGAGGCTGAAATGTATCGCTTGGCTCGCCGGAAGCTTGCGGAAGCAGGTTTTGAACAGTACGAAATATCCAACTTTGCCAGGCCAGGGCATCGCTGTCGGCAGAATTTGACCTATTGGCACAATTCGCCGTATGTCGGCGCTGGTCCTTCGGCGTCCGGCTACGTAAACGGCTGCCGCTACAAGAATATCTCTGACATAGCTGAATACGTTCGGCGAGTGAAAGAGGGGGTTGATGTTCGTGAGTACAACGAGAGGATTGTTGGTGCTGCAGCTGCAGCTGAAACGTTGATGCTCCAGATACGCCTGACTGAGGGGGTTGATCTCTCGAGATTCCAACGTCGACACGGAATTCCCCTTCTGGATGCTGGGGCCGCGGAGATTGAGAAGCTGATTGATCAGGGCCTTTTGATTGTGACCCCTGACTACCTGCAACTGACCCCCGAGGGGATGCTTATGGCCGATGCAGTTCTTACCGAATTGGCGTGCGTCTTGGATAGGTGGGAGCCTAACGCGACAGCAAAAACGAACAGTCTATAATGGTGTGGCAGAGAGGGAGAGACGCCTCTGGTATGCGTTACTGAGAGACCAAGGAGTGACCTCATGATTTTCCAACCGCCGATTCCAGATGAGTACATGACTCTTTCCTATGGGGAAATCACAACTCGCATTCGTTGTCATAAAGAGCAATTCGGCAGGCGGCTGGTCGTTTTGGGGCACCACTATCAGCAAGATGATGTTATCCGCTTTGCCGATTTTAGAGGCGACAGCCTGAAACTCTCACAATTAGCTGCCAAGCAGAAGCAGGCAGACTACGTCGTCTTCTGTGGAGTGCACTTCATGGCTGAATCGGCTGACATTCTGACTGATGACTCGGTGGCTGTGATACTGCCGGACTTATCCGCTGGATGTTCCATGGCTGACATGGCGGAGCCCGAGCAGCTGATTGACGCGTGGAAAGTGCTTGCGGATTGTACGGAGGACAGGATAGTTCCTATCACCTATGTCAATTCCAGTGCGGCCATAAAGGCGTTTTGCGGAAAACATGGAGGAGCGTGCTGCACGAGCAGCAATGCTCAGGCGGTTCTTGAATGGGCTCTTCGGGAAGGGGACAAAGTGCTGTTTCTCCCCGATCAGCATCTGGGCCGAAATACTGCGTATGGCATGGGACATTCATTGGATAGCATGATTGTGTGGGATCCGGTGAGTGAGCATGGAGGGGTGAAGGCGGATGAGATCAGGCGAGCGCGACTTATCCTCTGGAACGGCTGGTGCAGCGTTCATCAGCTTTTTACTGTCAAACAGTGCGAGGCGGTTCGAAATCGCGAACCAGAGAGGAAAATAATCGTCCACCCGGAGTGCAGTTGGGCTGTGGTGCAGAGGGCTGATATGGCGGGTAGCACCGAGTTCATTATCCAGACCATTGACGCCGCGGAGCCAGGGACAAAGTGGGCAATCGGGACGGAGTCCAACTTGGTTGGGAGACTGGCGAACAGCCATCCGGACAAGGACATTCGGTCGCTGGCGACCATTCAGTGTGTGTGTACGACCATGTATCGGATAAGCCCTCAGCATCTTCTCTGGTCTCTGGATGAGTTGGCAGCGGGGCGTGAGTCGAATCGCATTAGCGTTGATGAAGAAGTGTCTAAGTGGGCGAGAGTGGCTTTGCAGAGGATGTTGGAGAATGCGCCGTCAGAAGCGGTGGCCATTTCGCGTGATTGCTCGCAGTAGTGATCGGCCTGGGCAAGTCTGCATAAGCATCTTAACGGAGTTCGTTGTCGCCCTTTCTTCCTCCTTGAGTATAATGCCGAAATGGACAAGGACATAGAAAGGATCATGATCTCCGAGCGGGAGCTGGCCGTCAGGGTCAAGGAGATGGCAAGCCAGATAGCCGCTTGTTATCCGTCGCTGGACACAGGGCTAACTCTTGTGCCGATCCTCTCAGGGTCGGTGATTTTCCTAGCAGATCTTATTCGCCACCTGCCGATGAAAATGAAGCTGGGTCTCATAACTGTGTCCAGTTACCGTGGGGCGACGACGCAGGCTGGTGGCCCGGAACTGCTGATGGATGTTGATGTGGACGTGCGCGATCGGCATGTTCTGATCATCGATGACATTCTGGACACTGGAGGCACCCTGCGGTTTGTTCGATCACGACTTGCCGAACGCCGGCCGCGATCGATTAGAACTGCTGTGCTGTTGCGAAAGCCGGACAAGGCTCCTGATGACGTTACTGCTGACTTTGTCGGCTTCGAGATCGCTGACGAGTTCGTTGTTGGCTATGGACTTGACTATGACGGCCACTATCGAAACTTCCCACACATCGCTGTGCTCAAGCCGGAGCACTACTGAGAGGTCGAAGAATCGGCTACTCAGATTCATGGGAGAACGCCAGCTGTGCAGAAAGACCTCATCGCGGCTGTCCGGTGCTGGATTGGCATGGTCTGAGTTGCAGCTTCCGCACCCCGTGGCCGCGGCGGCGGCTGAGGACTCCAACGCGGTTGCGCCTGCGGTCGACCAACTTCCTCTGGCAGAGGAGTTGCTGGATGGAGGTGAGATAGTCCTTCTCGCGGTCCGACCTTCTCCGTGGTTTGTTGTATTCGATTCGGCACGCTGGATTGCGATAGGCGTTTTGTTGCTGATAGCGTCTGCAATGCAATCTGTGAATATGGCAGGGCTATCCAACCAATCTCTGGCCGAACTCGGGTGCGTAATGGTTCTGGCGCGGATGGGTATAGCTGTTCTCCGTTGGGTCTCGCACTTTTATATCCTCACCAATCGACGGGTTATGCGATTGAGAGGAGTGTTCCGTGCGGACATTCTCTCGTGCCCGTTATTGGAGATTCTCAATACGAGAGTGTCGGTGGGACCGCACGAGCGATTGGCGGGGTTGGGATCGATCCTATTTGTGACGGAGGAAAACCGGGGCGACCTGAATTGGTACAACATAGCAAAGTGTGAAGACGTACACTCCCGTATACGGCGGGCGATCGAACGGGCCATTGACAATCAGCCTCACCGTTAATTCTCATCGTTTATTCATGACAGGGGCGCGAGACAAGCTCACGTAGCTTGGCGAGATTGATATCGTCGTAACTTCTACCTGCGCCATCGGTGTCGTCAGGCGTCTCGATGATCATGGGGATTCCAGCAAGTCTCGAGTCGTTAACTATTCTACTGAAGCCAGGCAATCCTATGTGTCCCTCGCCGATGTGTGCGTGGCGGTCCACTTTGCTGCCGCAGACGCTCTTCGAATCATTCAAATGAATGCACTTGACCTTGGAGAGAGACGCCTCTTGCTCCACCTTCTCGATCAACTCTTCGTATGCTGCAGAATGGCTCAAGTCGTAGCCGGCCGTGAACAAGTGACACGTATCAAGGCAGACGGCAAGCCGGTCGCTTCTGGCAACGTCTCGCAGGATCCTCCCGATGTGCGAAACGTCATGGCCTATACATGTTCCTTGTCCAGCAGTCGTCTCGATGAGTATCTCCGTCTTGAATCCCTTCGTTCGCAAATGCGTTGTATCCAGAGCCTGCACCGCTCGGCGAATTCCCTCCAGTTCACCGCTTTTCATGTGTGCCCCGGGATGAAGTACCAGTCCTGAAATCCCCAGAGCTTCACATCGTGTGAGTTCGTCGACCAGCGCGTCTATGCTTTTTGTCCACTGTTCCAGTTTGGGAGAGGCAATATTGATGAGATAACTCGAGTGTGCTATCACCGGCGAGATTTCGCATGCATTCCATGCTGCTTTGAAGTCAGCTATGTCCTGTTCGGAAAGCGGCTTGGCTTTCCACTGCCTTTGGTTCTTGACAAAAACTTGTATGCAGTCGCAGCCGTGTCTTGCCCCTCTTTCGAATGCGGTGGGCAAGCCTCCTGCCACGGATGCGTGGATTCCGAATTTGTGCGCACGTTTGCTGCTTCGAGGCATTGTGTTTACTCGCCGATTATCTTCACAAGCACTCGCTTCTTGCGTCTGCCGTCAAACTCGCCGTAGAAGATCTGTTCCCAAGGGCCGAAGTCAAGGCAGCCATCTGTGACAGCCACTACCACTTCACGGCCCATTACTTGGCGTTTCAGGTGAGCGTCGCCGTTATCTTCGCCTGTGTCGTTGTGGCGGTAATGGTTGATTGGTTCATGTGGGGCGAGATTCTCGAGCCACCTCTCGTAGTCTTCGTGCAGACCTTGCTCGTCATCGTTGATGAAGACGCTGGCTGTAATATGCATGGCGTTGACTAGGCACAAACCTTCGCGGATTCCGCTATCTGCTAGTGCGGTATTGACTTCGCTCGTTATATTGATGAACGCACGGCGAGAATGCGTCGTGAACCACAGTTCCTTGCGATAAGATCTCATTCGAATCCTCCTGTGCATGCAGCGCGTCTGTTCCCGTTCGATGATACACAGAGAGGACAATCTGTCACCGGCTTCGCAGAGCTTCGTGTCGCCGGACTAAGAAACCGCGTCATCTGTTGCCGTTGGCTACAATCCATTCAACAACGTTGAGAGTTGAAGGCCGAGAGCGTTGCTTATGCGAGCCAACGCCCAGAGAGACGCAGCATTCTTGCCCAGCTCAACCTGGGAAAGCTGAGATGTTGTCAGATCGGACCGTTGGGATATTTGCCGCAGGGTTAGGCTCTGCCGTTGGCGCTCACTGCGGATTCGCTGCCCGATTAGGCGGTTCAGGTCCGCCTCACATCGATAGATCAAGCCCAACGATTCGCACGCTCGCTCTACTGCGGCAAGCAGGCTCTTCTTCTTAAAGGGTTTGATTATGTAGTCAGCTGTGCCGCGGCGCATCATGGCTGTGGCTGTTTGAAGATCTGGATACCCCGTCATGACGATACAGCATAGGCGGCTGTCGATGTGCTTGAGCCTTTCAACCAGCTCCAACCCGTTCATCTCAGGCATCTTCTGATCGAGGATGGCGATTCGGTAGGCTTCGGTCTCGGCCTCCTTGATCGCCTCCCTGGGGTCTGAAAAGTGCTTGGGAACGAACCCGGCCTCTTCCAGTATCATTGCCACGGTTTCGCAAACCGTTACATCATCGTCAATGACCAAGACCTTGATTTGGTGCCTAACTGCCATTTCAGCAACAACTCCCCCTAGAGCGACACGCAATCCCGATGTGGCTTCAATCGGTCGATTCAAGCCATACTTCAACGACAATACGATCCGAGTTTATCGGTGGTTTGAGGATTCGTCTATCACTTCAATTACCCAAACTGGATTCAGAGAGGAAAGGTGGGTTCACTCAGGGGCCACCTGTACCGGCAGAATAAGGTGTAGACTGCTCTAAGCCGGGTTTTTGGCGACGCTTGGAATCGATCGTTGCCCGAAGAATGGGGTAGTTGACCGATACTGGCCGTGCAGTCACAGAAAAGGCCCGGAAGACAGTAATCATCCGGGCCTGAATTCAATCGTTAGTCCTCGACTTCGCGCGGAGGCCTAGGTTTGCGGAACAGATTCAGTCTGTGGAGCCACGGGCGGTTCGGGTTTGTTCTTCTCCGCACGTTCCTCCGGGGAGAGGTAGTGAGTTACCATCCTAGTGTGCCAAGCCTGCCCATCGAACGTGGAGCAGCTCGCTATGGACTTGTAGAAGTCGATCTTGGTCACGACCGGGGTGAGCTTACCTAGCATTCCCGCTATTTTGCCAATGACCGGCCGAACTTCCGGATCGGGGATTGCCATCGACATCATTCCGCTCATCATGGATACAGCTCCGATGACTGCGGCGAGTTCTTGTCCAAGGTTGCGCTGATCAGTCAGGCTCACGCTTATGAATGCCTTGTCCGGTATGATGGCCTCCTTCATGATGCGTGCGTTATCGCGCAAACCCGGATGCTGCCCCTTCGCCGTATCGAGACAGGTGATGATGGCTTCGGCCGAACTTGCCAGGATCAACTGCCCATCAGTAACCCCCCAGAGTATTGGTTGAGGGTTCATGCCCATGAACATGTAATGGAACCCCTCCAACCTGTCGTTTTGCACGGGCGAAGTACGGATGGCCAACATGGCTAACATTGGGTTCTGCTGTGCGGCTTCTGCCAAACCCTCGGAGAGGAACTTCATGGCTTGGTTGACTTTCTCCCGGGCCAATCCCTCATCTTCAACGCGTGCAAGGAACACCCACGCTCCGTCTTTCATGGTCACGCTGGCAAACTCCCCCGAAATCCAGCCAATGACATCCTTGCGGAAATCGAACTGCTGCTTGTTCTGGATTTCGCTCCAGACTGCAAGGACCTTCTCGCCCTCCGCACCGGCCATCGCTATAGAGTCGAGGATGAAGTCGTACAGAGCGTTTAGGTTGACTGGTTTGGAGACAGAGAAAGACAGAGTTTCGGCCGGCAAGTAGCGATCGAAGTTGGCCTTCTGCTGTGGTTTGGCGAGGACCTTGTAAAAGGGGTTATCCTTGGCACCTGGTACAAGGGCCGTCTTGGTTTCTGAAGTAACGGAATGACCTTCGGTGTATTCGACGGTTGCTATGTAATCGACGATCATCGGTACATCGAGCAGTCTCGCCACAAGTTGCTTCCAAGCCTTGATATCATTGCCACCGTGTTGGGCGGCCATTTCGGCGGCCTTGTCGACCGCAGCCTGATAGCGGGCCTCTTCGTGAAGCGACTTGAGATCTGGATCCCATGAAATGTGTTTGGGTTTGTAGAAGCCATGGTCGACAGCTTTCTCAAGGAAGTCGAGGGCGGCTGTCTTGTCTCCGTTGAGGTTTTTGAAGCATGCCATGTAGTACAGAACTGCTGAATCCTCAGGGGCCAACTCATAAGCCTTGCTCGTCAGTTCCAGTCCCTGTTTGAAGTCCTTCTCCTCGTAGACTTTCCAGGCCTTCGTGCAAAGATCGTACGCTTCACCACTGTTGGATGCGTTGAAGACGACATCATCCGGCTGGTCTGCCGTGTTCTCGTTCATTACGATGTTGATGAGGTTCTCAATGGGAACCATCATCTTCTGCAAATCAAAGAACACGAGGCTGTCTTCTGCGGGCGGCAGATCTTTGAAGGCGTTCTGGAATCGCGAGCTAGCGTTCAATGACTCTCCGGCGTTCTTGCCTGCCAGGAGGTTCATGACCTGTTCGAATACCTTGTCGCCAAAAGTGAGAACGATTACATCCTCGTGGAGGGCAAGCGAAAGACGCATAGGCGGGACACCTTTGCCGGCTTTCTCCGCGAGATTGACATGCACCTGAGGCGTATCGGATTTCTGCGCTCGCAGAACCTCCTCCTCAGCAGCCTTGTTGATCTCTCCGATAATGGCATCCAGGATGTCGGCGAATGCTTGGAAGTTCTTCTTGGCGCCAGCTTCTGAGCATCTGAATAACCAGACCATGTCTGGCGGTCCCATGTTGATTCCATGCTCGTGAACGACGACGGGGGACATCCGTTGCGCGTACACGAATTCTCTATTGGCCAAGTTATCAAAGTCGATGTTATCGATGAGCTTCGTTGCCAATTCCTTGAGACGCGTCACTTCTGCCATTCCCTCTTCGCCAACAGCAGAACTAACGAGTTTCAGAACATCGTCGCCGATGCCGCACTGCTTGAGTGCGTTGAAGACATCAGCCCAGTATTCTCGCAGAAACTCCTGCTCCGGATTGTCCGTGGTTCCAATGTAGAGGAATACGTCGTTTGGAATCGCCCTGGAGAGGGAGAGTTGATTCTCTTTTGCCACTGCCGATGTTGCTAAGAACGCCGCCATGAAGGCTGCGGCAAGATAGGTTTTCGAGTGAGATGTATGCTTCTTCATGATCAGGCTCCTTGCTTGAGCATCTTCCATTTACACGTTGGCACACATTCCTTGTGTGCACTGTGACCACTTACTAGAGTTTATCGCTCCCGAAGCTCACAACAGCAAGTAGCACCCCGTCGGAAGATGTTGCTAGTTGTGCAGCAACTTCGGAATCATTGCCCATGTCCTCCATACGACGGTTCACCTGCGTCGCCAACGTGTAAGGAGTTGTCGCACAAGTCCATGATGGCTTTTAGCAGAGCAGCGGCAGCTTCGAGTGGGCTATGTTACTGGACCATTGCCCGCAAGTCTTGGTGGCATCACGTTTGTTTTTGAGGCCGAACTGCTGGGGGAATGAGTTCGTATTAGAGGGAGACGAACGGTGGACCTGCGCCCACACAGTGCTCCCTGTGACATGTTCGACTGGCGCAGTTCTGCCAAAGCGCGTTTGACTAACCTCAATACTGTGTGATATTTATACGCGACCCGCCGCCTACCGGGGTTGATACCGCCTGGTCGTGCCGGTGGGTGATTGGCGCGTTCTCAGGAGTTGACAAACGAATGGCTCATTACGACATCAAGACGAGTGTACAACGGGAGACAGGGCGCGCCAGCGCTTTGCTTATAGCTACTCTGTTGGGTGGCATGCTTGTAATCAGCTCGTTCATCGCCCAGTTTCTGTTCGAATCTCCGGTGCGCAACGCCACCGGCGAGCTAGTGAATCCGCACTCTGATCTGCTCGCTTTGCTTGGTGCAGTCCTTTTGGGCTTCCCGCTCGTATGGCATGCCGTTACTCACCTTGCCAAAGGTGAGATGCACATGGACGAGCTGGTAGCTCTGGCGATTGCCGCGGCAATTGCTCTTGGGCAGTATCAGGAGGCAGGGATAATCGCATTCTTCATGATTATCTCAAACCTGATCGAGACGCGGACTGCGCTGGGAGCAAAGGCATCCGTCGAGTCTCTTCTTCGTCTGACGCCACACAAAGCCAATCTCGTGCAAGAGGATGGGACCGAGATCGAGGTCGACTCGGATAAGCTTCAGGCTGGGCAGGTAGTTCGTGTTCGTCCCGGTGATAACATCCCGGCCGATGGAGAGGTGGTGGCCGGTGAGTCCACAGTGAATCAAGCCAATATCACCGGCGAGTCCATGCCTGTCGACAAGCAGAACACTGATGAGGTGTTCGGTGGAACGACAAACCTTACGGGTTCTCTGGATGTCCGCGTAACCAAGGCCGGTAAGGATACGACTCTGGGAAGAGTGCAGGAGCTGATCATTGAGGCAGAGAAAACCAAGCTCCCTCTGATGCGTCTTATAGACCGGTACGCCGGTTGGTATACACCCACCATCGTCATGCTTGCGGCTATCGTGTGGTACTTCACAGATGACAAGGTCGTTGGCATGGAGAAGGCGATTACGATGTTGATCGTGGCCTGTCCGTGTGCTTTGGTGTTGGCTACGCCGACTGCCATTGTCGCTGCTCTTAGCTGTGCTGCTCGATTGGGGATTCTCATAAAGAATGTCATCCACCTTGAATACGCCCGCAACTTGACTGCCGTAGTTCTGGACAAAACTGGAACGTTGACTACAGGTGAATTGTCTGTAACTCAATTGAAGCCGGCTGACAATGTTGACGGCGCAGACTTGCTGTTGACAGCGGCATCTGTTGAACAGTTGAGTAAGCACCCTGTTGCCCGCGCCGTGGTGGATATAGCGCGCAAGGCAAAGATGGCCCTTCCGGCGGCGACTGGCTTCGAAGAGACCATGGGACGCGGCGTTTGTGGCGAAGTTGACGGCGGTTCAGTTAAAGTCGGGAGACGCGATTGGCTTTCCGGGCATGGCGTAGATGTGAGTGTGATGGACAAGCCGGGATTCCAAGAACCAGAGGGGTTGAGTGTTTTGTATGTTGCTCGCGGCAAGAAATGCTTGGGCTGGATTGGTTTGGAGGATAAGACCAGGGCGGATGCCCGTGAGGCATTGGACGAACTGAGAGAGTTGGGTGTGAAGAATCTCGCGGTGGTTACAGGCGACAAGAGCTCCGTCGCCAAACGCGTAGCTGCTGAAATGGGATGTACTGAGGTGCATGCTGAGGTCCTGCCCGCGGAAAAGCTCTCCTTAGTGGAGGATTTGAAGAAACGAGGGCACCGCGTCATGGTCGTTGGTGACGGCGTTAATGATGCGCCAGCTCTTGCTGCCGGCAACATAGGTGTGGCCATGGGCGTGGCCGGTAGCGATGTCGCCATCAACTCCGCATCCGTCGCGCTGATGAACAATGATCTCAAGCGTCTTCCCTTCTTGATTCGGTTGTCCAAGAGTACCACGAAAGTTATTTGGCAGAACATGCTGTTCGGAGTGCTGTTCATTGTTGCAGCTCAAACGCTGGCTATATGGGGAGAATTGAGCCCTATCGGTGGGGCGATTCTGCATACGTTTGCCACCGCAGTCGTTATCTTCAATAGTGCTAGACTCGTTCGCTTTGGTGAAGACCGTCGCGCTGACTCCGTATACTTCGAATCGGATTACGATCAACAGACGCCGGAAGATGGCGAGTTTGCGACTGCACCGGCAGTGGTGCCGGCTTAGTCGACGCCTCTCGTGCCTCTTACCAAGCAATCACACAGCTTCACTTAATTCATCAAACCCGTGGCTTCCGAGTCACGGGTTTGTTTTTTTCCGCTTGGGGTGTGATACTGATTGCCGTTGTCCGTTCACACGTTGTCTGCTGGCTGGCGACGAGTCTCTGCTAATTGGGAGTTAGCAATTGAGCGAAGCACATATTCGACCACTTCACGGCAGTGACATCGAGGGCGTTTTGCGCGTTTGGAATCGGACCCTGGTTGTTGACCCGATGAACGAGAGGCGATTCGTGAGACACGTGCTGGGTGATCCTGACTTCGCCCCCGGTGATGAATCCGGGTTCTTTGTGGCTGAACGAGGTGGGCGAATTGTTGGGTTTGCTCGGGCGATCATTCGCCGCTGGCCGAACGATACTCTGGGACTCGAACCCAGTGATGGGTGGATTCCTTATCTTGCAGTTGACCCCACCGTGCAGCGAAGTGGGGTTGGAAGGCGGCTGTTGGGGACAGTGCTGCAATACTTCATCGAACACAATCGTCTCCGCGTTTGGGTTTGTGGCACCACCACCTCTGCGCCGGGATCAATTGTTCCCGGTGTAGATCGAGCAGCCTATCCGCGTGCATTGTCGCTCCTCAGAGCCGCAGGCTTCATCGCTACCCAATCGGCATTCTCTATGGCGAGGTGCGCTACGGACTTCGACGTGCAGGACTATCATCGAAAGGCGTGGGATACCGGCAGAAATGTGGAGATAACAGATGTGTCTGCCTCGGATGCTCACGAGCTTCTTGGATTCGTTGCCGCAGAGTTGCCGGGAGCATGGTGTCTTGCCTGCCGGGGCAAGATCCAGGAGGGGCGATTGGATGAGATGTTGTTGGCTCGAACAGGCGGAGCCATAGTTGGCTACTGCCAATGGTCCGGTGAGCATTTTGGCCCCTTCGGCGTGGCTCCGGCTTCACGGAATCTGCGAGTTGGAGCAAAGCTCTTCGTAGAGGCGATGCGCCGGATAAGAGAAGCGAACGGCCGCCATGTGTGGTTCAACTGGGCTGACGAGAATGCCAAGAGATTCTACGATCGCTTCGGATTTGCCGTGACCAGGGAGTTCTGCGTGCTGCGAAAGGACCTGGGCTAAGACGATGCTCGTCCAAGCGCTGCGTGAAACAATGAGAATCAACCGGAAAAACCAGAGGGCCACACGCCACACTCGAACAGAACTCCGGTCGGAAATAGCGTTATTCTATCAGTTCCTGGCCGGAATCGACCGCCGATGAAAGGAGCCACATCGCCACTGATCTGGGTTGATTGGGTGATTATCATCACCTTCATTGCGGCGTCCGTTGTTGTTGGGATTGTATTGAGCCGCCGCGGTCGGCGGTCGGTTAGAGAGTATTTCAATTCCGGAGGAAATACTCCTTGGTGGTTATTGGGCACCTCCATGGTAGCCACCTCTTTTGCCTCTGACACGCCTCTTACGCTTTCTGGATGGGTTGTCACAAAGGGAATTGCCCAGAACTGGTACTGGTGGTGCCAGGTTCCCGTAACGATGCTCGGTGTGTTCGTCTTTGCTCGCCTTTGGCAGCGCACCCGGTTGGTTACCGATACTGAGCTTGTTGCTCTACGCTACTCGGGACGATCGGCGGGCACTCTCAGGGCGTTTAAGGCCCTGTACCTGTCGTTGATTTATGGGTGTGTGATCATAGGTTGGGTTAATCTGGCCATGACCAGGATTATCCAACTCTCACTTCCTGACATTCCACGTGTAGCTTATGTTGATGAGGCCTTGGTCTGGGTATATGCACACACGCCCCTTTCAACGGAGATTTCCGAAAACACGCGCTCGGAGCTTGTCGGAGGTGATATCAATCCTCTGCAGTTGTATTACCACGACTGGTCACTGCATAAGTGCGACGACCGAGTTTCTGTTGTCAAAGAAATAGAGCTTCAGCTTGAGCGATACGATTACGCACGCCGCGTTCTTGATGCGCCGGACTCCGGCGTTGATGAAGACAGACAGGCCGTCTTGAGTACATTCCTGCGTGAGTTTGCCGCAGGCCCTTTGCTTGCTAAGTTGGGAATTACAGTCGCAAGCCTTCCGGAAAAAGTACGGGGAGATCCTGCGCTGGGACTTCGGTTCGTTCAAGACGTTGTTTTGACGGTTGGCGGGGCCAACAAGCTCAAGATTACGCTGCTGCTTTTTGCAATAGTGATTTGTTACACGGTTCTCTCGGGATTATGGGGTGTACTTGTAACTGATTTCATCCAGTTTTGGATTGCCATGGCCGGTGCAATTGCGCTGGCTGTTCTGGCGGTTCGCCAGGTAGGGGGTATGGACAGTCTGTTTCAGCAGATGGTTGCGATATACGGGCAAAGCAAGGCGTGTGGAATGACCTCCATCACTCCGTTAGTGGATGCTGGCGATCTTGACCTCATGCCCTGGCGCCATTTTCTCGTCTTCGTATTTTTCGTGTGGTATGTATCGGGGCTTACGGACGGTGGATCTTACTTCGCCCAGCGCATGCTCTCTGCCAAGAGTGAGCGACATGCTTCGATGGGCTTCTTGTGGTATTCGGTTGCCCACTATTGCATCAGAATGTGGCCCTGGCTGATTGTGGGCTTTGTTGCCTCTGTGATGTTTCCCTACACGAGGGATCTGATCACCGGAGAGTATCCAGGTGCTGCTGCGGCCGAGGGCGGATATGTTAGAGTTATGCTTGCCGTTTTGCCCAGCGGCTTGCTGGGGCTGGTTCTCGCTTCGTTCTTTGCAGCTTTCATGTCAACCGTATCCACCCAGCTAAACCTCGGCGCGTCATATCTGCTCAACGATTTCTACCGTCCCTTCCTCCGTAAGGACGCCGGAGAGAGGCACTATGTGTTGGTTTCGCAGATTGCAACTGTGATCATGGCCGCTATCGGCTTGCTTTTCAGCCTCTTCATGAACACCATCTCGGACGCTTGGTTTCTGATTGGTACGCTGAGTTGCGGTGTTGGTTTTGTAAACATCTTGCGCTGGTTCTGGTGGCGCGTTAATGCTTGGACCGAACTCAGTTGTCTGTCCTCTCTCCTTCTGTTTGTCGCGGTAGTGAAGCTCTTTGGCAACGTTGCCATTGGTGACCAGGGAAGAACACTAGCGGATTTCATGCCACCGTATCCTGTTAACCTCCTTGTGTTAGTACCCTATTCTGTCGGTATTGCCTTAGTCGTTACTTTTGTGACCAAACCCGTGGATAGTGTGCGGCTGCGCGAGTTTTATCGCCGTGTGCAACCTGGTGGACCTGGTTGGTCTTCCGTAGAGCGGGAGATACAGCGTGAGGAGCCGGCGTTTGCTTGTGACAGCCCTCTCAGCAGGCGAACGTTGGCCTGCTGGGCGTACGGGAGTGGGGCAATCTACTGTTTCTTGTTTGGAATCGGCAAGATAGTGGTTGGCAATGGATTGGTGGCTGATGTGCAGACTTCTGGGAGGGCAGTTGGGGTCTTCCTTGTTCTAGGCGGTTGCCTGTTGTCATGGCTGGCGGTCAATGCGGCACCTGTCCGGAGTGAAGACCGGTGACTGTCAACACTCTCCCAGGGGACGTATACCGGCTTGCAGTATGAAAAACACACTGGCTTGATGCGCGCATTTCGCTTTCAAAGCGCTGTAAGTCCAAGCGTAGCGTCAAACCACCGGAATCTACCGGAGAAAACAGACGTTCAGCCGCTGCACTTGGATAGAGCTTGCTCTCGTCACACACTGGCAGTACACGTCTCAAGCGAGTCGTGAACTGCGGTAGCCATGCGCTTGCCGACCTCTTCTTCTTCATCAATTACTGTGTGCGCTCCAGCTAACGTTAGCTGCCATCGATGAATATGATAGCGAGCTCTGGCAATAACTGCGGCATTCGGCGCGAGAGCACGGACTTGTTCAATAACTTGGCTGGAAGACGCAGGATCCGGCAGAGTGATGGCTACGATTCGCACAGCTGAGATATGAACGGACTCCAGAACCTCGGCTCGAGTGGCATCGCCGATTCTCACCTGAAGTCCGTAGGAGGCTGCTACTGCCGCTGATTTCGGGTTGAGTTCCAGAACAAGAACGTCATCTAGGTGATGCTTGATGAGTGCTTCTCCCACCCTTTGACCTGCCGGTCCGAATCCCACGATGAGAATGCTTGCGGCAGCCTCTTTCGCCGATCGCGTTTGCGTATCGCGAGGTTTAGCATCGCTGTCATGGTTGGACCGCGCAGCGATTCTGGCCAACGCCGGCGCAGCTGAAGCCATGTAGGGAGTCAGGAATAGCGTGGCGATTGTCGCGGAGATCACCAGTTTGAACAGATCATCGCTTATCAAACCTCCCTCCCGTGCGATTTCGGCCAGAACAAAGGAGAATTCGCCTATTTGAGCCAGACAGATACCTGTGGCCAAAGCGTGTCCCACCAGAGATTGAAACAGAAGTAGGACGGCACACGTAATAGTAGTTTTGCCAATGATTACTGCCGCTACGATCGCGAGGCACTGAGGCCAATGTTCCATTGCCCAGACAGGATCGGCTACCATGCCGATCGAGCTGAAGAACAGAGTGACAAAGAGTGTTCTGACGGATGCAATGTCAGCGCGGATTTGAGCGGCAAAGGGAGAACCGGCCAGAAGAAGACCCGCGGTGAAGGATCCAATAGCTGGAGAAATACCTACTCGGTGCGCAGCCCAAGCTGATCCCAAAGCGGTTACGATGGCCAGGAGGATGGGCAACTCCCGATTGCGCGCTGCCTCGCGGATCGTAAGCAGCTTCGGCGCTAAGCGACTGAGCAGTAGATAGGACACGCCAATGAAAAGAGCAGTTCCTCCGATCGCACGGGCAATCTCGCGGACAATTATCAGAGGCGTGTCACCGGTTGCAATCGCTGACGTGACGAGAACAAGCGGCACTACCGCAGTATCTTGCATTAGGAGAATGCCGATAGCATTCCTTCCATGAACACTGTCTACTTCTGATCTACTTGACAGGAGACGCAGCACGCAGGCAGTGCTGCTTAACGCGACGATCGCACCGATGGCCAGTGATGATGACCAGTTGAGCCCAAACATCACACAGATCACTGCTGTAACGACAGTGGTCAACACGATCTGCAGCGATCCACCACCGACAGCGATTAGTTTGAGCCCACGCAGCTTTCGCCTTGAGAATTCCAGTCCAATGGTGAACAACAGTAGGGCGACACCCAATTCCGCGATTGCAGAGACTGTTTGGTGATTAGGCAGGAACTCGAGTGCATTCGGGCCGAGCAGGGTTCCCGCGAGGAGGTAGCCGAGAATCGCACTCTGTCTCAGTCTCTCGCATAATCCGCCCAATACCATTGCCGCGAGAAGGAGAATCAGTATGTCAGGCAGTGATGTCCAAAGATCCATCTGTCTGATCTCATGCGTTTTCGCGCAACTCAGATTCTCAACGCACTGTGAGGAAGCGCCATGTAGTGTCGGCGAGCGAGATTATGTCGTCGGCCGCCAGTGACATCCTATCGATCTCTGCGACCTATCTCAAACTGTAAGGATTCCCTTGCCTATTCGAATATCCTGAGAGTATGGAAGATGCTTCGATTCAGCGTTGTTCAAGGCCTTGCAGTTGTTCCTCCTGTGTGGCCGGCTCCGTCTCATGATAAGCATGCGCGGTACGCTGTGCCTCCGCCGGTTGAACTAGTGCCCCAACAGTGAAGCAGAATGTCGTGCCGTCTCCCTCTCCAGCGGACTCAATCCACACCTTGCCGCCATGCGCATCGATAATCCGTTTCACAATGGCCAGACCGATGCCTGACCCCTCTCTTCGTTTATTGCTGCGAGTGAAGACGTCGAAGAGATCCTTCTGAATGGCAGGATCTATGCCCGGTCCGTTGTCCTCCACGTAGAAGACTTCTTGGTTGGCTTCCACTCGCATGCCAACCTTAATCAGCGTTTGCTGGTTACTCTCAGCGTGTTTGAGTGCGTTGTCGATGAGGTTTTGCCAGACTTCTCTTAACCTCACCGGGTCTCCTGAAACGATTGGAAGCGAATTAGGGATGATGACAGACGCCCCCGTGGCTTCTATCGGGCCGGCCAGTAGCTCGATTGCCTCCTGGACAATCTGTTGCATGGATACCTCTTCAGCGGTCGTGGCAGGTTTACCGGCTTTCCCTAGAGCCAGAAGCCCCTCCATCAATGCCAACATCCGGTCACATGCCCGATTGATACACTTGAGGTCATCAGTCGCTCTGCCAGATTGCTGGGAAGCAAGATCATTTGCCATCCTGCGTGCAAACCCCATGATAGTGTGCAATGGGCTCTTGAGGTCGTGAGAAACAGTGTGGGCAAAGAGCTCCAGCTCCGAGTTCTTGGCGGCAAGTTCCTTTATCAAGTCCTCACGCTCACGCTCCGCCCGCTTGCGATCCGTCACGTCTCGCGCAACAGCGATCACGAAGCGCTCGTCCGCAAGGTGGCCGGCTGAGAGGGAAATCTCCATAGGAAAGACGGTACCATCTCGGCGCAGTGCAGGTAGCTCAACGATATTTCCAATTGCAGCGTCTGGTTTGCCGCGTGTAAAGTAGTTCTGAACGTGCTCATGGTGCTTATGCCGGTATTGATCTGGCATCAAACGGTCAAGAGGATTGCCCAACATCTCATCGCTGCTCCAGCCGAACATGCTCCCCGCTGCCGAGTTAAACATAGTCACTAGGCCGCTCGAGTCGATCGAAATGATTGCTTCCTGAGTTGACTCGATGAATGTCTTGAGTAGATCCTCACTTCGTCTCAGCTCTGCGTCGGCACGCTCCCTTTCCTCCATTTCTCGTCGTAACTGCTCATTGGCCTGCTCAAGATCGGCGGTGCGCTCGCGTATCTCGTCCTCAAGCCTGCGCTGATATTCCTGCTGCTGCTTCAAGAGGTTTGCACGCTCTAAGACGCGGTGGATCACATGAAGCAGAATGCCCATGTCCTCGATTGGCTTTATTAGGTAATCCCATGCTCCGAGACGCAGGGCGTCAACTGCATCGGTTATTGTCCCTGTGCCGGAGGCTATGATCGTCGGCGTATCGGGGGCATGCTCCTGAAGTTTGGCCAGCATTGTTATGCCATCCATCACTGGCATGCGGAGATCGATTAGGATTACGTCTGGATGGCTTGCAAGAACAGCCCTCAGACCCTGCTGTCCGTCTTCTGCCTCTAGCACTTGGAAGCCGGCGTCCTCTAAAAAAACCCTAATCGTCTGACGGACGAATCTCTCGTCCTCAACTATGAGCACTGTAGTCTTGGCAGGTAAGCTCATATGCACTCCTGCGGGGAAGCGTTCTGTCTTTGATCCTGGCCACACGCCAGACGAACCTGTGCCTGGCTACCGAAAGCTGAATCACGTGTGTGTTCCGGCGTGCGCCGAGCCCAGTCTTTATATCGGTGTCTCGGAGTGACAGTAGTCGCCCTTATTCGAGGGCAACTGACGACAACCCTCTGTTGCTTCGTGATTAGGTCCTATCTGCGCGGATACTTCCAACATGCGCATACTGCAACATGCTTGCGCGTTCCGCTTGGAGAGGTGGTATACTATGCATGGCCATGGCGATGCTGGCCCACGGCCCCGGCGATTCTCGAAAGACGCATGACCCGGGCCTGTTTATACTGCTTGAACCAGTCTGGAACAGCCTATCGTTCACCAAAATGTGAATTTGGGATGTTTTGGCGCTCGGCTTGCGAGCTTTGTCACCAAATGCAGCCACATACGGGCAGATTCGCTTGTCACGTGGGCCTCTGGTCATTTATTATGGTGCATAGCTGGACGGCATTGCCTGATCGGTACGGAGCCGGCGGGCGGAGGGCGAAGGGCTCGTGGGGAAAGTAGCGACTCGAATGACTCCACTCATTAGAAGTTGCATATGCTGCTTGTTGATTGTGTGCGCGCTTTGCACGCCCGCGAAACTTGTGTCTGGCGAGTCCGTTGTGGAAATATGGGAAAACGATGGGCAGGCGGACGTGTTCGGGAATCCCGAGGAGTTGGCGTGGATTTTCCAGTTCCGCAACAACTCCGACATTATTCCGGCAGGGGATGGAGGGCCGCAGTACGTAGATCTTTGTGGGCTCAGATTGGTGAATCTGTACTCAGCCGAACAACCAAATGTCGTAACTGCTCCTGATTTCTGGGAGTACACGGTGGAACCTGGCTCCGGTGGACCGGAGTCGTGGGACGTCTATCTTTGGGTCATGCCCGGTTGCGAATTCTTCTGTGTGTATCCCGGCAGCCAAGCCTATGTTGAGGTTTTTACCTATCGTTCGGAAGAGCTTCCTGATGTGACCGGTGAGTGCACCGGCATTGGCGACTTGTATATGGCGGGCTGGTTTCCGAATCCGCCGGATCGCTACATAGGCCCTGTGGGGGTCCGCGGCGATTTGAACATGGACGGACAGATAGACCTCGATGATTTTCCCGAGTTCGTCGGTTGCGTTGGTGGGCCAGTCACCAGCAATGGCTTCTTGGGCGAGTGTCAGCTGGGGGATCTGGACGGCGATCAAGACGTGGATCTTGAGGACTTTGGGGCAGCTCAATCAGTTCTGGTGAACGATCCGGCCTAGTCTGCAGCCACTTTCCTCCATCCGACCGGATTACCGTCGCGGTGTAAGCCCAAGCGCAACGTCATACAACGAGAATCCACAAGAGCAAGCCGGGGTTGGGCCGCTATACTTGGATATTGCTCGCTCCAGGGCGGTTTTGATCGCTGCCATTTCACCTGCCAGCCTTGTTCAAGACCTCTCCGGCTTGCTGTACTGTCGGTGCTCTTTGACGCAAATGTCTGTCGGAATATAATCAACCTGCCGATAATAAGTTACGCGTTTGCGCCGGCTTCGGCCTTATTGGGTGCGCGCAATCCTTAGGAGACCCAGAAAATGCCGCAGGCAAGTGGAAACGTTGTTCTGATATTGGGGCTTCCTGGGGGGACTGAGCTAATCGTTATTCTTCTCTTCGGCCTTTTGTTCTTCGGGAGACGTCTACCTGATGTGGCTCGATCCCTCGGAAAGTCGGTTGTCGAGTTCAAGAAAGGAATTCGCGACATCAAGGACGAAGTAGATTCCGCTGGTGATGGCGATGACCGTCAAATCGGTTCGCAAGGGGGCCGAGCACTTCCGCCTGCTGGCAACGGTTCACGCTCAGATGGTGATCCGGGGTAGCGTCAGGCCTGGGGGTAAGGTGTCTCCTGCCACGCTAGTTTCCATTGAACGTAATCTTGTAGGAGCTGTCCAAGGCTTCTTCAAAGCTGTAGACGTTCTTGAAGTCCTCCAGTGAATCACCCGGCTGCTTCTGCATCAGATCATACTCAATCATCGCAAAAACAAGCTCTCCGAAATCGTCTGTGCGGTCTATATGCCAATTGTTTAGCACCATGCTGGCCAGTTTTCCCCACCGGTGTTGGGCGTACTCGCGCAAACCCCAGCAGAGCTCAGACCCGCTGACGTGACGATTAAGCTGGTCGATGCCGCCTGCCTCGCTTATTGTGTTGACCATGGCCTGATCGAGCTCGCCGTTTTCATACAGGGCTCGCAGCTCATCCAAATCCATATCGTTCGCGGCGAGGAACCTAATAACTGCTATCTGAGCCGCCGATTCAGGGCCATGGATGCGATTGACCGCGTACCCCAAGCCTTCACGGACAAAGTGGTACGCATCCACGGGGAATTTGCCAATCTTTGCCGCGAGATCGTGAAGTAGTCGTTCGTAGTTATCTGCCATGACAGTCTGCAGCAGCCCAAGTTTGGCTGCCTTGTAGTGGAACTCTACTCCGAACCAGCTTGCTAAACCAATCCTTCTACTCGCGTCATGCCTTCCCGTCATCCTCGCGGTTGGAGTTTGCGGGCCCCTTACGATCCCCGGGCGGTCTTCGAGGTTTCCTTCTGCGTCTCCGTTTCTGTGTGCCTGTCTTGTTTCCCTCCTCGGAAGGTTTGCGCGTGTTTGGTTTGACATTTGCCGGGGCTGCGGGATTGGCATCTGCGTTAGACCGCTCCTTGCTCGGTTTCCGCTTATTGCCATCAGCTCCGGGCCTCTTCTTGCGTCGCGAACGCCGTGAACGGCTGCGTCCGGAGCCACTTTCAGCTCCTTCTCCAGCCTTAGTCACTTCCACACTGGCATTCGCAGATGCGCTCATTACCTGGGCTGCCTTCTTCTCCTTTGCCTCTGCGAGCATTTTCGCCTGTGCGGCTTCGTCCAGGATCTCGGCTGCACGCACTGACATTCTGCCGCCGTCTTCTGTTTGGATCTGTACTGTCTGAGATATGATCTGTCTGGCGATCACCTTTCCGCTGCCGCGCTCCGCTACTACTCTTGCTCCCATTCTCGGCAGCTGGTCGTCGAATTCCTCGTACGTTGCGTGCTCATATCGCAAACAGCACTTGAGGCGACCGCACCGACCGGACACCTTAGCCGGGTCCAGCGTTGCCTTCTGCATCTTCGCCATGCGCATGCTGATCGGCTTGAGCGTCTTCAAAAAGTTCTTGCAGCAGCATTCACGACCACAGGTCTCAAAATCGGCCAACAATCTGGCTTCATCCCGGGCTCCGATCTGTCGCATCTCGATGCGTGTCTGGAACTCCTCTGCCAACCCTTTGACCAATGCGCGGAAATCAACTCTTCCTTCCGCCATGAAATAAAACACTATTCGTTCACCACCGAATAGGTGCTCACCCTGCAGAACCTTCATCTCCAGCTTGTGCTTGTCTGCCCTCTCCTGGCAGAACTGCGTTTTGGCAGCGGTCTCGGCCTTAATGTGTTGCCAATCGGCCAAGTCTTCGTTGGTCGCGATACGCAGAATCCGACCGTTCTCAAAGGTGAAGTACTCCTTGCCGCTTAGATCGACGTAACTATGCACCTGTTCGTGAGGTACGGTCAGGTACGCAGCAGAGCACGTGTGACACACGACTTCACCGATCTCAATGCCTCGATGAGTTTGAATGATTACTGGAGTGCCCGGCATCAACTCTGACTCAGTTTGGCGGTGTCGGAATTCGCCGATGCTGTTCATGTAACCGTAGCGAACCGCAACGGTCGGGCTTCCCAGTTCGTCGTTCGTGGTCTGCTGCCGTGTGATCCCTTCCTCCGTTCGGGCGAGATCCTGTTCCGCCTGGTGGTTTGTTTCTGGATTGGTTGTGTGTTCGTCCATCCGCAGGTTGCTCCACCTGAAGTCGAGACGGTTATGACGCCCAAAGCCATATCGCGACTCATCGGGCAGGGAGCCGCCACAACATCTCTACCCTCGTTCAGGCGTACAGTGAATCGGTCGGTTGAGCGCAAGCTTCACTTTCTTCTGCTCGCAAGCCCAAACATTGGACGCGCAAAAGGGCGTTTGCACCTCAAGCATCGCGCCACCTCAAGTTTAGCATCGCGTGGCACGACTGACCAGCGAACAGACTTCCGCAGCTTCATCGCCCTGTTGGGATGGGGGAGCAACCTATTCAAAGCAGGCCGCCAACTATCGACAGCGGCTCATCTGAGAGCTGATCCGGTGCTCTGGGGAATTCTTGCGGGCTAGCCTGATTTCGATCGAGGTGGCCCAAGCTTACTCACAAGCACTTGTCCAGTGCAGCCTTGTAGTCACCTTCTCCGCGAAGGCCTACGAACTTGTCAACAACCTCTCCCTTTTCAAACACGATTACAGTGGGAATGCTGCTGATGCCGAACTTGGCCGATGTTTGAGGGCACGTTTCCGTGTCAACCGCAGCTACGCGAGCCCTGCCTTTGTATTCCGTAGCGATGGCGTCAATCGTCGGAGCCAAGGCTTGGCATGGGCCGCACCACTCTGCTCCAAAATCGACAAGCACCGGTACATCGCTTTGAAGAACGGTTTGGTCGAAGCTGTCGTCCGTAAGTTGGATGGTATCGGGCCCAGCCATGATCGCTCCTTTGATTGTTCCTTGTTAACCGTTCCTGGGACAAGCACACGGTGCGCCTGCCACCTGCCCAAACTGTGGTATGCGAAGGACTGAGAGGAAAACGCATTCGCCCTTCCGTTGAGCAGGTGCATTCTAGGTGGGGCGGTTGGGGGGGTCAAGGTAATTGATCGCAGCGTGCATGAGTCTACTGAAACTACGGTGGCGCGTGAGCGATTCTGAATTCCGAACCGCTTCAATGATTGATCTGACTCATGAGCGATGTTGCGCCGTCTAGCAAGTTAGCGGGGGAGCCTTCTCGCCGCGCGGTCGAGATTTCCATCGCCTGTGTATCCAGAGGTATTGATGTGGGGCACGACGGATGGAGGCCTCAATAGCTGACGTGTAGCGTTGAGTTATCCATCGGAGTGGATTTTCTTGGTTTTTCCATTGGTGTGGTTTGATTACCTCCTCCACACCGATCTCGAATCGAAATCGATTATCAGTACGGTGAGCATAGCCAACGATTATCGGCACGTTGCAGCTCATCGCCAGCAAGCCGATGGATTTGTAGGTGGAAGCTTTGACACCGAAGAAATCCACGAAGAGTCCTTTGCTGCCGGCGTTCTGATCGGCTATGAACCCCAGCGCACCTCCTTGCCGCAGAATTTGCTCTGCAGAAGTGGTTGCCCCTTTCTTGTCGATCAGACGCAGGCCCTTCTTCTTGCGGTTGCCAACAACCCAATCATTCAAGTACGCGTTGTCCAGGGGACGCATGATGGCTGCGACGTCAAAGCCGAACAGAGCGAGAAGGTAGCCGGCCAACTCCCAGTTTCCAAAGTGAGAAGTCAGAAGTATCGCGCCATCACCCCGAAGCATGACCTCCAGAGCTGGCCCCATGTTCTTCAGACGCACGTACTTGCCCCACGTCCACTCATTGACCAGATGCGGAGCGAATATGAAGTCCACAGCAAACATGCACAACTGCTGCAACGATTTCTTGGCCATCGACTCAACCTGTTCGGGAGTCAGTTGGTTTTTGAATGCTAGTGTTATGTGTGCGCAGGCCCTTTCGCGGTGCCTTCGAATCAGGTGCCACCAAACACGCGCGAATAGTCGCGCCGTGCACATGTTCCAATCGACTGGAAAACACCGCAGAATGAACACAACGGTTCTGGCTGCTGCGTACACCAGATAAGCCTTTGTGCCGTCGCGTTTCTTCATGGGAGATCCGAACTCTGACTCTCGTAACTGTCAGCCCGATTGACCTGCACTTTGCACTGTTGACCCCACTACAAATCCGACTCCTTGCGCCCCGAACTCTCGATCGGACCGAACATGTCGATTGATGAGGGCCTTTGCAGCATGAACTTGGCATTGACTGACCCGGACTGGCAAAGTGCATGCAAAGCGTGAGTTATTGTGGAATAGTCAACTGCTAGTCCCTTGACTTTCCCCTTGCTGTCCAACTGCGGATTGTCCCCCAGCATCGTTATCAGGGCGGACAACTCCAAGCTGCACCCAATTGCCGGAGAAGTCCTATTCCCAAACGGCGTCTTTCGGATGATCGTCAGCTCATCAGCTTCATCGGGAGCGTTAATAGTGATCATCTCGTTGGGGGAGCTGTAGAATATCGGGGGGAGACACTTCAGGCCGGAGCCCAGCAGTGCGATTCGTGGTCTTCCGCTGCGCCGAACGTAGATCAGGTTCTCGGCGGTCGATTGAGCTCGATCAAGGGAAAACGTTCCGCGGGCGATGTCTGTTGTCTCGATCGCTGTGTCGTTTCTCGCTAATAACTGCTCAAATGCCTCGACTCTTATCCGCGGGTCAGAGTCGTTCAATAAGTTTCTCAATATCGCCGAGGCTCGAAAGGAATGGTTGTCTCTTCCCAATTCCTCAATGGCGGTTATTCTGTAGCGACTGATTGGATCTTCAGCGAAGGAGGCAAGCACTTCAACGGCCATGTCATCTCCCAGGCGGAAGCCGGCAAGCGCCGAGTAGAATCTGGCATGAGCTTCATCCGTCGCATACAATCCCTGAAGCACTGGAATGACCGTTCTACCTATTCCCTCCCACGCAAGAGCTATGTCAGCGTGAGGTGCGCTCTCTTTCAGCATCTCCTGGGCGAGATCCTTGGCACGTTTGTCCACAAACCCCTGATGTTGTGGAATATAGAGATGACGCATTAGCGCCATAAAGTGAAACGGATCATCTGCGTACTGTGGGGGAACTCGTAGATTTACGTGCGACGGTGAATTGGCAATGGCGACCTTGTCTGTGCCGCCAAAGCGTGCGTTTATGGCGGAAGTGATCGCCCGCGCTTGTTGGTAGCTCGGACGGCTGAGGACGAAGCGAATCCTCCTTGGCTCCAACGCCGTGCCACCTCCGATGATCGTTCCCTCTCTGGGATTGCGCGCCGTGGCCGCATCCTCAGACGCAGCGAACGGGTTTATGAATATTGGTCCGGCGGCCGTCGCCAGAGCCTTGCCTCGCACCGCTGTGGCCGGTGACGTCTCGTTATAAATGTGCAGATTCGTCGTGTAGAGACGGCCACCCTCCAGAGATGTAGTTTGGGTGCCCGCTATCGCCCAAACCGCAACATCAAATATCTGCTCTTTGGCTGCCGCTGCAGGGATCTCAGCCTCCACTGCAACCACTGCCGTGTCCAGATCATCAAGGAAGGCTTCTGGTGTAAGCCTCGCTGGCTTCAGGCCCGTACCGGCGAACTCCTTGCGCTTGTACATCTCCTGGATCAGTTGGGAGCGAATCTGTCTGGGACATTCGCGAGAACCTCTGGTTCCCAGCCCGGCGACTACGCCGTAGCCGCGGACCTTCATCAGACGCAGTCCCTCTATCCATCCCTGTTCGGCGATCGTGTCTTGATACGCCAGTGAATCCGGCAGACCATCAAGCTGCGCATCAACAAACCCCTCTTCGACGTCGGCATCACTCTTCTTACTGTCCCAACTGAAAGTGAGGAAACCGTCTTTGCAGCCGACGATCGTTATTACACACAGGATTGTCAGGAACATCGAGAGTAGATGCTTGGACATGCTCGCCTCCTGGGCACACTTCAGTTAAAACCCGATTCGTCGTTTCATGCTCTCATCCATGCGCGCGACGGCGAGTCCTCATCAATGCAACTGCAGCCGTCGCGTTATGATCGGAGGCTAGAATATCCCAGGTTCGCAGGAAGCTCAAATGCCGGCCTGCTTCAAGTACCTTCCTCACGCTCGAATGAGCGCAGCAGGGAGGTTTCAATCCTCATCAGGCACTCACCCAACGTGGTCGGCCCGCGCTGGCAGAAGGTCGTCTCGGGCCCACGAAGGCCGCATCGCCTCCTCCTTCTGGCCAACTCGGCGCGCGAGAGCGATTTGTTAAGACCTCACCGCACAATTCGACGCTGCTGACAGGATTCCAATCCTCCATCGCTATGGACTAAGCTCTCTAGCAGCCTTCCTTTGCAGAAGAATGGCATCTCAGGCGTTGGGAAAATGCTTGATAACGTTGGGGCAGACTTGCTTACTCAATGAGCCCCTTCCGATGCCTCTCGCATTCTTACTGACAGTGGTCCAGTGCATTCCCACTATGTAACGCCGTGGGCAGAAGCTCGGCTTTGCACAAGCCGACCGCCTCAGTGACAGGCCTGGCTGGAGATGAGATGTACCGGATTCCAAATACGTGTGTGCCAAGCAAGGTCGTACGACGCACGGTCGAGCGAACTGCAGTACTCTGAATCCAAACCGTCCGGATTACTCGCAAACGTTAGCGTGTGGCAACCACGAACGCTTACGTATAAGGTCTTCTCCGTCTCGTGCACCTACTGTCCAAGGGGGTGTCTGTAGCCTTCCTAGATCATGATCGTTTCCGCAGCAGACACTCCCCTGTCGTAACAAACTGCGAGCGAAGGGTTTAGAAGACGGCCCACAGAGCCGCGCATCGCTGGCGGCCTTCACTTCCACCTCAGCTATTGTATTTCTTGACGCCTCGGGAGTCGTTCGGTACCGTTACCGCCTACCGATTATTGCTATTGGCGCGCAAATGGAGATTAACTCTTGGCTTACCACAGCATTGTATGCGTTAAGCAGGTGCCGGACACTGCCAACATAACCGGCGAGGCCATGAAAGATGATGGCACGGTCAACCGGGGTGCCTTGCCTGCTATCTTTAACCCCGAGGATTTGCATGCCCTGGAGGCGGCTCTGTCCTTGCGCAATGACCACGGAGGCACTGTGACCGCAGTCTGCATGGGGCCGCCCGTTGCCGCTGACGTTCTAAGGGAGTGCCTGTTTCGCGGCGCCGACCGCTGTATTCTAATAAGCGATCGCCGCGCGGCGGCCAGTGATACATTGGCGACTAGCTACATCCTTGCTCAAGCAGTCAAAAAGGTGGGCAAGTACGACTTCGTCTTCTGTGGCCGACAAGCCATCGACGGCGACACTGCCCAAGTTGGTCCGCAGATGGCGGAAAAGCTTGGCCACACGCAGTTCACCTACTTCGATCGATTTGAGGCTCTTGAAGGGGATAAAGTGCGTGTTCGCCGAAACATCGGCAATGGATGGGAGATAGTTGAAGGAAAAACGCCATTGGTCGTCACTGTTTTGGATTCGGCTAATGTGCCACGCCCGGCAAAGGCGCGTTGGGTGATGCAATACAAAAGGGCTCGAACTCCTCTTGAGTTGTCCCGGCAGGTGGCGGAATCTATGCCAGATGCCACGCCTGAAAAACAGCAGGCTGAGGTCGACAAGTTGGCCGAGGATTTGCGCAATAAGAAACTCCTCATCGAGGTCTGGGATCTCGACCACGTGGAAGCGGACCTGCAGTGGTGCGGTTTGTCCGGTTCGCCTACCAAGGTTCATCGAATTCAATCTATCGTCCTGACCAAGGAGGGATTCAGCGCGGTGGAGCCTACCGAGGAGGGGATTTGTGGCATGGTTCATGAATTGATTGAGGATCACACTCTGGGTTAGGTGTTGTCTCTTGCACTGGCACCCGCTCACGGGGCGGTACGTCCTGCGGGTGATAATGGCGGATCAACTCCGCCTGATGATTGAACGATGCGGGGTCTTCCTTCCCGCTTAGCTATTAGAGGATTCAGGTTCAACAAATGATCGAACCCAATCGAAAAGGTGAGGTTTGGGTCTTCGCCGAGCAGGAAGACGGTTGCCTCAATGACGTATCTCTCGAATTGTGCGGCAAGGCGCGGGATCTCGCGGACAGACTTGGCGTCGGTGTGGGAGCTGTTTTGCCAGGCAGCGGCGCCAGAAAACTGTCGGATACCTTGATAGCCCACGGGGCTGATTGCGTGTATTACGTCGATCATGCCGAGCTCGGCCAATACCGCACCTTGCCTTATGCGAGAGCTATCTGTGCCCTGATCGAAAAGCACAAACCACAATCGATGCTCTACGGGGCAACGCCTATCGGACGCGATCTCGCGCCTCGTGTCGCGTCTGAGATGCGCGCTGGCTTGACCGCCGATTGCACCGATTTGCAGATTGGTGATTACACCGAACCGAAGTCCAAGACTGTCCATAAGGACCTGCTGCTGCAGATTCGTCCGGCTTTTGGTGGAAACATCATCGCTACGATTATCAACTACGATCGCTGGCCGCAAATGGCTACCGTACGCGAAGGTGTGATGCGTTTGGGCGAGCCCGACGCTTCCCGAAAGGGCCAAGTGATTGACGAGAACGTGAAGTTCAATGACTTTGAGCTTGCTGTCAAAGTCATCGAGAAACACCGGGCGGAACGCAAGGTGGATCTTAAGGGAGCTCGCATAATAGTTGCCGGCGGTGCAGGCGTGGGTAGCAAGGAAAACTTCCAATTGATCTACGATTTGGCAAGTGCCGTTGGCGGCGCCGTCGGTGCCTCTCGTGCCGCCGTTGATGGCGGACTTATCGATCACGATCACCAAGTAGGGCAGACGGGCACTACTGTCCGGCCAGCTCTGTACATTGCTTGCGGAATCAGCGGTGCTGTTCAGCATCGTGCGGGCATGGAAGACTCGGCGAAGATTATCGCCATCAACAAGGATCCCGAGGCTCCGATCTTCTCGGTAGCCCACTACGGAATCGTAGGTGACCTTAACAAGGTTATCCCAATGATGATCAAGGCCATTAGAGAACGGGCGTAAGCGGGTATGGCTAACTTCTTTCAAGACAATGAAGACATTCAGTTTCTTTTCAACCATCTCGACCTCGCTACCATAGCTGAAGCGCAGGAGAAGGGGTTTACCGGTGGCAACGGTCCAGGTGCCGAATATGCGCCGGTCGATGCCGACGACGCTATAGACAGCTACCGCCGGGCTCTGGATATTCTCGGCGACGTTGCTGGCGAACAGATTGCTCCCCGAGCGGAAAAGGTCGACCTCGAAGGCAACACTCTCAACCCCGACGGAACAGTCACCTTGGGAGAAGGCGTCAAGGCAAACCTCGATGTCCTGGCCAAGGCAGACCTCATGGGGTTTACCCTTCCGCGACAATACGGGGGATTGAACTGCCCTTGCGTTGTTTACACTATGGGCGTCGAAATGATCAGCCGTGCCGACGCATCGCTGATGAACCTTTGGGGCTTGCAGGGAATCGCCGAGACGATCGAGGCCTTCGCCTCTCAGGAGGTCAAAGACGCCTATCTGCCACGCTTTGTGGAAGGGGAGGTTACCGGGGCGATGGTACTCACCGAGCCCGACGCTGGCAGCGATCTACAGGCAGTGGGGCTGCGGGCTGACTTGCAGCCCGACGGTACCTGGCTGCTCAACGGCATTAAACGCTTCATTACCAATGGATGCGGAGAGGTTCTGTTAACTTTGGCGAGAAGCGAGCCGGACACCAAGGACGGCCGCGGCCTGAGCCTCTTTCTCGTTGATCGGGGACCGCATGTTAAGGTTCGGCACCTGGAAAACAAGTTGGGAATACACGGCTCCCCGACCTGCGAACTCGTGTATACCGATGCTCCCGGTGTGTTAATTGGCGAACGGCAGCTCGGCCTCATCCGCTACGTCATGCAACTAATGAACGGTGCCCGAGTGGGAATCGCGGGACAGTCATTGGGAATTGCCGAGGCAGCCTATCGTATTGCCCGAGACTACGCCCACAAGCGCAAGCAGTTCGGCGTCGCTATCGAAAAGCTGCCCGCTGTCGGAGAAATGCTTGTTGATATGAAGATCGCAATTGAAGCGGGCCGCGCTCTAACCTATGAAACCTGTATGGTCTGCGATCTGGAGAACAACAATCTACGCGTCTTGGAAGGCGAACAGCCTCTCGATCCCGATGAGAAGAAGGAGCGAAAGAAGGACGCTCGGCTCTATAAGCGCATTAACGGTATGCTTACCCCCATGAGCAAGTATTACTGCTCCGAGATGTGCAACAGGGTCGGGTATGATGCCTTGCAGGTGCTGGCCGGTTCGGGCTACATGAAGGATTACCCCATGGAGCGGCTCGTGCGCGATGCCCGAATTACCACTATCTACGAAGGAACTAGCCAACTGCAGGTGGTCGGTGCTATCGGTGGCGTTTGCTCCGACTCTTTCGGCAAGGCTGTAGAGCGTATGCGCCATGCTGATTATCCCAAAGAGCTGAAGCCTCTCAGCATCCTACTGGAGGAAGCGGAGAAGCTTGTCGAAGAAGGCGTCGCCAAGCTGAAGGCAGAAGGCAGCACTTATCGTGACCTGTACGCCCGCAAACTCGTCGACTGTGCAATCGTCGTCATAGTCGGCTATCTCTTCCTGCGTCAGGCAAAGGATAGTGATCGCAAAAAGCTCGTTGCCGCTCGCTACATTCAGACCGGATTGGCAAATGTCCGCCGCGACATCGCCCTGATCATGAGCGGTGACAAATCGCCAGTAGAGGATTACGAAAAGCTTGCCGGACCTCCGCCCGGAGTGATGTAGAAATACGAGACGGATTGCCGTCGCCTATCGTTAACGACGAGCTGCTCAGCAGATTACCGGGGACGCTTCCAGGAGAAACCTTTCATGGCGGCGTCCCTTGTCTATTTGTGGCAGAGACAGTCGGCAGCGAGATCTGCCGTAACTTTACTTGTCCCAGTAACCAGTAAAAGAAGCGGGGCGATCCAAGAAGATCGCCCCGCAAGTCTCTATCATCTGGCCCGCAGGGATTCGAACCCCGAACTTCCTGATCCAGAGTCAGGCGTGCTACCAGTTGCACCACGGGCCACTAATGCTTCCCGGCGATATTGCCGAGCTATTGAATCTTAGCAAACAGCCTTCGGTTCGCAAATGTTCGAACCGCAAAAATCTTGACTCCACACGCCCCGCAACGTCGCATGTCCAAGCGTAGTGTAAGACGCCGAGAACCTACCGGAGAAACGCGGGCGACAGACCTCGCGCATGAATAGAGCTTGCTCTAATACCTGACTCAGCGCCGCTGATCGCCCAAGCTGCCAACTATTGCCGCGGCAGCCAGCACCGCTGTCTCAATGCGCAGCGTGTGCTCACCAAGCTCTACCGGCTTGGCCCCGGCCTCTAACAGAGCCTCCACCTCCTCCACGGTGAAGCCTCCTTCGGGGCCTATCCACATGGCTACTTCACCGGCTGCATCCTCATCACCAATCGCCTGAGCCAGGCCATGACGATCACCAGTGACTGCACCAAACGTCTTGATCGCCACCTCTCCAAGAGAGTCAATAGTACCCCGGAAGGACAGGGGGTTACCTATCGTGGGCAGAAACGAACACCCCGCCTGTTTCGCCGCCTCAATCGTCCATCGCTCCCACTTCTCACGCGATTTCGCCTGCGGCAATACTGTACTGCGCTCGTATATCGCTGGGACAACCGCCGAAACGCCCAACTCCGTGCACTTCTCAAACAGGAATTGCTGTCGATTGGCTCGGGGCATGGCCGTGACAATCGTCAACCGCAGCCTTGAACGAGAGGCTGATTCCTTCAACTGGTCAACATTCACAGTCACAGCGGATCTGGCCACGTGAACGATTTCGCCCACGCCAACCTTTCCGGTGCCGTTGAACAGTTCGACTGCTGTCCCAGCTTTCAGCCTTAGCACACCCGTCGCGTGCCGAGACTCCTCGCTGTCCAGGCAGTTCTCTCCGACGTCGAGCTCTCTGCAAAAGAATCTATGCTTGGTCATGGTCCGGTATTATCGGCGAAAGTGCCTGACAGACAATCTTGAGCTGATTTGGGTCCGCTACCGATAATCCATGCAGAAAGTCGAGGTGCGCGCTTGGCAGACGAGCCCAACAAGAAGGAGGTTCCCAGCGAGGTCGAGAGTGAAATCTCCGACCTGATCGCTGAGGCCATGGCCTTGAGCAACGAATTGCTCAAGGAGGTGGGCGAGGAAGGCGTCAGGCTGACACCACGCGATCCGGAGTTTTTTGAAAGCTGTACAGATAGTGAAGCCAGTATGGATGTGCAAGTAATGCAGGCGGAGATGGCCCTTGATGAAACAGCGGCCGAGGTTGGTAGCGAGCCCGCACCGAAACCGGCAGCAAAGAAAACCATATCCCTTCCCGCCAAGAAGGCTCCGGGAGAAGCGGATGCGAAAAGCGAAGCTCCTCCGAAGACCGAGGGACCGCCCTCGCGCAAGAAGTTAACACTGCCTCCCAAAGGGGCAAACGTGCCCACAACTTCCACCGCTACCCCGGCTCCCAAACCCGCTCGTCGTCCTTCATCAATCGAGGATGACTTCATGGACGATCTTGTTTCGGGCAATATCGATGAAATACCTTTCGATCTGGAGGAGAAAGGGCCTACGATCTCTGAGCGAGTGAGATCACTGTTGGCGTTGATTCCCTCGGAGCGAGTTCGTTCGGCTATTCCCAGCAAGAAGATCCGAACGGTTATGCGAAGGACGGGGGAGTTGGTTTGCGCAGGCCTTGAACTGGCTGATCGCCCCTTTGGACGGTTGGGCTATCGTTCCCGGCTCGCCCTAGGTTGGGCTTCCTTGGTAATGATTGTAGCTGCCATCGCACTACTCTTTGGGGCGGTTCTGTAAAACTGCTGGAACAAAAAAGCGTTGTAAGTCCAAGCCCAGCGTCAAACCCCCTGAATCTACCGGAGATAACAGGCGTTCAGCCGCTGCACTTGGATAGAGTTTGCTCTAACTCACCCCGTAGCTCCGTTGGCCATTGCCACTATGGCAGGTTTACTCTCTGAAATAGGGTCTTGGTCAAGGACCATTCTGAGACATTGTCCCGTTTGCTCGAAGCCCAGAGATCCCAGCACCGTCGGCCCGAATTCGCTGTTGCCCGGCACTCCGACAACGAAGGTCGTCGTGGGGAATCTCTCGACAATGGCCTTTACTAAGCCGCGAGCGACGTCCGCACTGTCAGCAACGCATGGCCCAAGCCGAAGACCAGCGGCGGAAGGGAGGGCCATTGCATACCCTCGCATTGTTCCATGCGATTGCCAACACAGGGCTGCTCGCGAGATGTCCAGGAGTCCTCGCAGAAACCGAGAGCGGTTGTCACCGAAGCGAGAAGCGTCAAACTCCTCGATCAAGTCGATCGTGGCGGGCGATATGGCCGATTCTGTTTCGCACTCAAATTCATGTGGTGGCGTTTTGATGAAGCGAGGTGAATTGTATTGCCCAGAAAACCCTAGGCGGCGATAGACGTTGACTCCCAATGGGTCGGCTTCAAGGTAGATGGATTTGACCTTTGCGCGTTCGAGAAACTCGATACCGCGTCTCATGAGGAGTTCGCCAATACCGCGCCGCCTATGGTCGGGATCGACTATCAGGTTCCCAATCCATCCCGATCGAGAGTAGCTGATCGTTGTGACCATGCCGACCGCTTGATTATCGCATTCGCCAATGAAGCATCCGTCTGGATTCTGGTTTATGCCAAGCTGGATAACCTCGCACGTGTTGTCCCACTGTTCTCTTCGGCATTGGCTTAACGCGAAGGGAACATCATCGAGTGTGAACGGTCGAAAGGACAGTGACATTGAAGTCTGACTCCGAGTATCGTTTGCCTTGCCGGCTGGCTTGCTGATATGCGACTGCATAACGCCATGTTCGTTGGAATGCAACCTTGCATGGGAATCGAACGTTGATAGGTCGCGCAGAAGTGAACGTCGCGAAAACATCGAAGAAAGCACGCCGGAAAGGTAACGCATACCTCCCCGGCGTGCTCAAACACTTTTCTGAATGAACCGATCGTTTCTTTCGACTGGACTACTATTCGTCCAAGCGTAGCGTCAGGCAATGAAGGTCAACCGGAGTTCACCCGCTACACTTTAGCATAGCTTGCTCTAATCGTTGCTCGATGCGTAGCGGTAGTCGGCAGGATTGTAAATCCTGTTGTTGAACACATGCGGTTGATTGTCTCTCGTTGACTTGAAGTAACGACTGTTCGTCGAAGCACAACCTGTCGAGACCAGCATTGTTCCGGCAAAGAGTGACACTGCCACGATTGCTTTGATTGTTCGCTTCATTTTCTCCCCCCATTCAGGTGCTAGTGTGATCTTGGCTTAGGCCTTGCGACTCTGACCAATACTAGGCGCGGAGGAGATGCGGATCAAGTCGTCGGCATCCTCTTAAGGCAACCGAAATGTAACCAAGCTCATGGTCCGATACTACCTGCCAAATCACGTTATGGGCAGGGGTACAACAAAGCGGCTCGTCGCAGATAAACTGCCGACGAGCCGCTGCTATGCTATTTTCCGCCTAGGACGTTGCTTGGCTATTGGTCCTGGTCGGATCTTTCTACCTGTACCCGATTAGCAGCCGCAACCACATCTGCGTGGCTGGCGCGGATGTCGGAGACGTTTCCGGCACTTGCCGCAGTTGACAGTCTGCTCAGAGCGTCCAGAAGACGTTCGTTTGCCACCGATGCCTTCGTGCCGCTCTCTTGTTGTTGCGGTGAACCTGTCAATGCTGTGGCTGTGGCGCGCGAACTCCCCATATCAGCTATCATGCGATCACACTCCGCTGCAAGCTGCCGCAGCACTCGGTTGTGAGCGTCGCGCACTGGCTTGCGGAATCTGTGGACCGGGGGCGGGGCGGTTGCCTTTTCAACAAGAACGGAAATCTTGGACATCTGTTGGACCTGTGCAGTCTGCTCTGATGGCTGACAACCCACTATTATGACCAAAAGGGCGAGCAGCGGGCAGAGTCTGGCGAAAGTGCGAGTCTTCATTGTGTTTCTCCAATGACGCCGAGCCAAAGCAGGCTGCCTCGGCAAGTCTACTATACACCAAGCGCATTGACCGTTTCAATTGAGAGAGAACATGTCACGTCTCAACTTCTCTAAGAAAACGCTGAACGTGCCGTCTTCCCTCACTGCATGCAGTCTACTCGCATCCGAGGTTGAGGGCACAATCCAGGCTATCTGTTGTAGTGCCCGTGACGTAGTCGAGGATTCCTCCCCATAGAGCGTCACGCATGTCCGTGGAGCAGGACCATCCCATGCAGGAGCCGAGTGCGATCGACACCAGAATCGTCATTGCCTTGATCTTCTTCGTTTTCATCTAGTAGTCCTTTCAGTTGTGGGGCTTGAGCCGGTTGTGTCGCCTTCTGATGCCTAGACCAAACGGCCGGCACACAGTTTGCCGTCAGAAAGTCATCTGGAAGCGGAGCCCGGCCACAAGGCAATCACGCCCGCCGGCCGCTCCGGGGTTTACTATGTATTGGACGTCGGGGGTAACGGTAAGCCATGGAAGCACCGCGGCGTTGTAGTACAATTCGTACACCGACTCGCGGTCCACTGACTGCAGTCGTCTCATCTGGCCGCTCAAGATGCCTTGAGCAAAGCCGAATCCGAGCACGTCATCGTCACGTGTTGGAATGAGTCCCTGGTACTGAGCACCCACGCTCCAGAAGTGTTCTACCTCGTTGCATTCTTCATGTGCGTACGCGTATCTGGCGAATACTCCCAACCCCTGGCTGTCTGTATCGTCAGTTGGGTTTTCTTTATAGACAACTTGATCCATGTTGAAGTAAAAGCCAACGTCGTCGCGCTTTACGGGTGTCGTTCGGCGTCGGCCGCCAAGGTCGTCAAAGAAGACCCCCTTGGGCTGCGGATCGTACCACAAACCTAACCGGTAGGCTCCGGGAAGATTGCCATTGCCTGTATTCCATACAGGCATGAAGCCTATTTCCGCTTGCGTGTAGAAGTAATCCTCTTCATGAAAAGTTGTGATAAAACCTGTTTCACGTTCATTGGATTGGGCGTCGCTTATGGCTGCGGATACAAACATCCAATCATAGGGTTGGATGACAACTTGGATTCCGAGCCCATTGTCGGGAGCGGGCATGTTCTGAGCGTTGACCAGAGCGGAGTTCAGGAATTGCGAAGTCTGGTCGTTTGCGTAGGCATTCGCGTCGAAGTCTGAGCCCAGGTTGATCTTTCCAATTCGCACTCGGGCTTTGCCTTCCCAGAGCATCTGCTCGAACCAGGCATCGCTTAGGAGAACAGAGTAGTCGCCTCCGGCATCGTCGTTGACGCCGAAGTAGCTTCCGACTCTGTCTCCTCCTATTCCGTCATTCCATCCGTTGTCGCCGGCTAGGTAGACCGTGCCGCCTTTCCACAAGCCCATGGTCTCTAGATTGAAAGTCACTTCATAGTCGAAGCTACCGGTAGTGCGGTGCCCGTGGTGAGTCTGCAATCCACCGTTGACATTGTGTTGGTAGACAGTGGTCAGAGCGAAGCCGAACTCAATCCCCTTGTCCTCCAGCCACGATCGTGCTCCCCACCAATCTCCGGTCAGACGCTCGTTGTTGAAAATGTCGAACGGAGTTTCAACTTGAGACTCCGTATCTGCGATTGTCGCAGGCGGAGCTTCTTGTTGCGAGGTAGAAGGGTCAGGCGTTTGTGCGATCGCCAAGGAAGCGAATAGGGTAAAAGCAGCGATAACAGGGGCGAGTTTCATTTGGTCGTCCTCCGTGAACAGGACCGCCGGCTCAGAATCATGTGACCGATTGTTTCATCACGGGCTTGTTATCGGCAGGGTGTGGGGATTCCTTAGGGAGTCATGGCACAGTGAATAAGTGCACAAGGATCAGAAAGAGCGTTGTCAGCCGTGAGCTTTAGTATGCGGAGCGTGAAGGTGCCTTTGTGGCGACGACATTGGGAAATATAAGAACACTCATGTTCTCCATGAGAGGCTTCCGAGTGGCCCCAACGCTGCGTTTTTCGGTATTACTCTCGCAGGGGGGCGCATCAGCGATATACGCCCTACTCGATGTCGCTGGCTTCGCTGGATGACGCGCGCCGCCTATTTATGGTCTATGATTGCCTCGGTTTTGTCTGAGTGAAACCTTCTGCTCAGACTGCCCAGACCTGTAAACAGAATGTCAATGACTCACTCGCCTAGGGGAGACAGAAGCCACGATGCACTGCTACTGGGCACGCCGATGAGCACGCGCCTTCAACATCTCTCTTGCTAACCCTGCAGGCACATCTGCACTTCTTCATCTCTCCGAACAGAATCCGAAAAGCCTCTTGACCCTTTACGATGTTCGTGATATGTTAAGGTGAGATCGGAGAGGCCAATAACAGAGCCGCATGGTCAGCAGCTCCATTCCCAGAAGGAGGGCCACCGAAAGAATGCTTAGCAGATAACCTAACCGTATTACTGTTGGATAGTGTCATTAACGACGAGATCGCCGGCCAAGGCTGAACTCCACAGCAGGAGTAATGCTGGGTTGGCGAACCGATCGCTTGTTTGCATGCGCTGCCAGCGTTTGCCGGACTCGAACCGTCGCGCAGAACGCGATGAGCGAGAAGGAGGCTCTCGCCATGAAACTACAAAACGAACCCAAGGTCGCGAACAAGCCTCATCCGCCTATGCCAGGGCTTCAGAACGAACCCAACACCCCGCATCCAATCAGCGGACGCCTCGCGTTTCTACAAAACGAACCCAACCCTGCCCTCTGCAATTCAATACACACATCCTCAATGCTCGCGGTCGAACAATACAGGCATCAAAGCCCGGCAGTAGCCACCAGGATGAAACCTGTAAGCTGTGGATTGGCAACAGCTAATATCAAAATACAAAACGAACCCACCAGGTGCTTCTTGCCCACCCTTCGCTCGCATACCGAAACGAACCCAACCCCGACCCTCACACAAGAGGATGTTCGCCGACTCTCGATTCACAAAACAAACCCAACGAAAGTTGCTCTGCAACAGTGCTCAGATGTGATGGTCGAACGAGCCTTTCTGGGCGGAACTCGTGCCGTGCTGCCTCCTGGCCTTACTTGGCCTCAGCAGTTCGTACTCGAACCGATAAGAGGAGCAAAGAGCCACTCCGGCGCCATTCCCTCAAACTGCAATCACAATCTCCCATTCTTGCAGATATCACTATAATGGCCACCATGAACTCTGCGACCACTACCGCTGCTCCTTCGGCGGCCATCGAAGCCCTGATTCACGATCTTATCCAAGCCGAAGTTGGTACTATCAAACTTCGCGAGCCGCTTAGTCGCCATTGCACACTTCGCATCGGAGGCCCGGCCGCTGCGCTCATCGAGCCAGAGACCTCGCAACAAGTTGCTGAGACTGTTCGACTTGCTAACCAGTACAATGTTCCCAGTGTGGTCATCGGCTGCGGCTCGAACATCTTCTTTGACGATGCTGGTCTCAACGGTCTTGTCATCAAGCTCGGCAAGGCGTTGGGGGGCTGCTCTATCCAAGGTGACCGCATCTACGCCCAAGCCGGAATCTCCATTCCTCGTCTCGCTCACAAGACGCTTCTCGCCGGACTTGCTGGATACGAGCACATGGTGGGTATCCCCGCTGCCCTTGGCGGCCTAATCGCTATGAATGGTGGAAGTCTTGGCAGCTCGATCGGCGAGCGAGTGGTGCACGTGGAACTAGTCGACGCGCAAGGCCGGATTCGCCGTGTCCTCCGCGAACAGTGCGACTTCTCTTATCGGCACAGTGCCTTCCATGATAGCGGCGAAATAGTCGTAGCTGCAGAATTGCGCGGAGAGCTGGGCGATCCGCGCGGTGTTCGCCAAACCATGCTCGAAATCCTTCGTACCAGGCGGGCCAAGTATCCTCTCAAGCTTCCGAACTGTGGTTCGGTTTTTGCCAATACACCCGAAATGTACGATAGCTTTGGCCCTCCCGGCAAAGTGATAGAGGATGCGGGTCTCAAGAACATTCGTATTGGCGACGTCCAGGTCTCTTCTCGTCATGCTAACTTCTTTGTTAATCTTGGTAATGCGAGTTCTGTTGATTTTCTCAAGACGATCGACCATGTTCGCAAGGCAGTGTTTGCTAGGACAGGCCTGTGGCTGCCGTGTGAGGTTCGCTATGTGTCGCCACAAGGGAAAACCATGTCGGCTCACCTTGCACTGCCGCTGGAATTGACCGATTCACCAGGAGAACCGTGATGGGTACGACCTCTCCCCGGCGCAAGACGCTGTTAAGTATTGGTGACCAGGCGCCACCGTTCGTCCTTTTGGATGAGCAGGGCAATTCGGTCGGCTTGATCGACTATCTTGGGGAGAATAACGTAATCCTCATCTTCTATCCCGGCGATAGCACTCCTACTTGCACCAAACAGCTTTGCGCTGCTCGCGACAATCGGGCTATGTTGGAAAAACACGACACCAGGGTCTTTGGCGTGGCTATCTGGAGCGGCGAGTCGCATCGGCGTTTTGCCTCAAAACACGATTTTGGTTTTCCATTGCTGGTCGACGCTGATAAGGCCGTGTGCCGTGCCTATGGCTGCTGGGGCCTTCTCTACGTCAAGCGTACAGTCTACGGCATAAGCAAAGCCGGTCGCATAACCTTCGCTGAAAGAGGTCGTCCTGACTTATCCGAAGTGGTGAAAACGTTCTCTCGCTGACTGTTGCTGGAACTGCGAAGAGGTTACTTCGCAAGGGGGATCCTGACGGTGAAAGTTGACCCGGATCCTTCGCTGGTCGTCAGCGTCATTTCTCCGCCAAAACGTTCCACAATCCGTTTGACGCCTGATAGCCCCACGCCGCTGCCCTGGATCTTCATTTGCTTGGCGTTTGATGCCCGGAAGAACTCGCGAAAGAGCTTGGGAATATCCTGTTGGGGTATTCCAATGCCGGAGTCCTTCACGTCGATGCGCAGCCATCCGTGTTCCGCCTGTATGTTCACCTCGACATTGCCTGCCGGTGTGTACTTGATGGCGTTGGAGACGAGGTTCGAGAGCACAAGATGGAAACCCTGTGAGTCGAAGCGTATTTTGAGCGGTGCGTTTGGAAAAGCAGTAGACAGCAGCAACCCTTTGGTTGTGGCCTCCGCTTGGTACGGTTCGCACACGCGGCGGGCTTCTTCGACTGCGTCAAGGACTACGATTTCACCCAACGGTCCACCGGACTTGACCTTTGCCAGAATCAACAATTCGCCGGCCAGCTTTAGTAAGTGGTCCATGCTGTTCGAAATCCGTGGCGGAAGGTCGGCTATCTTGGGGTTATCGTAATCCTGTCCTTTGAGCAGGTCGGCCATCATCTTGGCCGCTGCGGCGGGGCTCTTCAGCTCGTGGACCATTATCCGCATGAACTCGGCCTTCTCCTCCTCTAGTTTCTTCATGGTGGCCAGGTCGTCGTAGAGCCGTGCATGGTACAGAGCGTAGCCCACCATGCGGGAAATACTCTCCAGTGCCTCAAGGTCGGCTGATGAGAATGTGCCGCTGCCGCTGTTGATGACCTGCACAACACCCATGACCTCCGCCTTGAACCTTGCAGGGGCACACATGACGTCTCGCGTACGAAAGTCATTAAGGTTATCCCAACGGCGGTCGAACCGCAATCTTGAGTCGATGCCGGTTAGATCGCCGTAGGCGTTTGGGATGATGAAGGAACGTCCGCTTTGGGCGCAGAACCCTGCCAGCGATGTTGCTCGGATTGGCACTCGTATCGTTCGCGCAACGTTGCCGACGACTGCCACTGATTGCAGTTCATTGGTTTCTTTGTCTATCAGGTATATTGTAGATCTCTCCGCTCTGAACTCTTCGCAGACAACTGCGGTCAGGTCACGGAGTACATCGGGAATAGAGATATTCCCAACCATGCGATCGTACAAGTCAAAGAACCGTTCGTTGACCAGTAAGTCACTGTGTCGGACGGGGGCCTCGGCCATGGCCACTCTCCTTCTTGATTGGGGTTTGCCCGCTCTTGCAGCCTCGTGACGGTGGACAAGGCTGCCTGAGCGAATCCTCCAGCTACGTTCACCTTAGCGACTCTTCTGTCACAGTGAAACACCCTTTCTCATGAGGTAGGAGACATGCCGTGTAATCTGGCCCACTCGTGAGCTCAGGTGTCGTCGGGAGGGGGCGTAGGAACGCAGCGGGCTATCGCGGAAAAGGGGCCGGCCTTGCGTCCAAGTAGGGCGCAAGGCCGGTATATTGAGTCGTGGCAAAATCGGAGTGCCAGCTGTGGGTGCTACTTCTCAGCCGGCTCAGCTTTCTTCTTCTCTTCTGCCTTTGCTTGGTCGGCAGCCTTCTGCTCAGTTTGCTTCTGGGCTGTTTCGCCGTCGGGCTTCTTCTGTAGCTTCGCGGGCAGAGCGGCGTTACTGAGTTTCGGAGTGTTGGTGTCCTGCTCCGGCTGCTCGGGATAGGTTATCTCGGCAGCATCTCGGAGTTTGCTCACGTGTTTGCGCATCAGGGCTCGAAGTTCCTGCTCTTCGATATTGGCGCGGATTGATTCCTTTACATCCTCAAGCTTCTTCTCCTCGGCTGGTTTGCGGTCTGTGGCCTTGATGATGTGAAACCCGAAACGTGTTTCTACAATATCGCTAATCTCGCCGATCTTCAGGCCGAACGCGGCTTCAGCAAACGGTTCCACCATGGCGCCTTGGCGCGGGAAAAACCCTAAATCTCCACCCTTTGATTTCGACGGGCAATCAGAGTTCTCTTCGGCGAGCTTGGCAAAATCGGCATCAGGGGCCTTGACTTTAGCCAGGAGGTCCTCGGCCTTTTTCCGTAATTCAGCCTTGTATGCCTCGGCATCCTGGCCTTCTGCCGGCTCATTAAGCTTGACAAGAATGTGGCTTGCCTTGACCATCTCCGGCTTCGAGTACATGCGTTCGAAGTCGCGATCGTAGGCCTCCTTGATCTTCTCGTCGGAGATCTTCAACTCCTCTGCGTACACTTTGCGGACCAGCTTGCCTTGGATTGCCATTTGCTTGACGGTGGGGTTGGAGATTCGCTCAGTCATAAACTCGTCCAGACTCTTGCCGCTGGACTGCTTGACGCGTTCTTCGAACTCATCGCGAGTCATTCCGGTTCTGGTGAGGTGGTTGGTCAGTCCGGTCTCCATTTCCTTTCGCAACTCCTCGTCGGTCATGGTGACGCCGGCCTTGGCAACTTCCGTATCGAGCAGGTAGTTATCAATGAGGCGGTTGATGATCTGAGGACGGTACTGCTTGCGCAAACGACTGAGCTGGGCTTCGCTCATCGCACGCCCTCGTGGTTGTTGGGCAACCGATAGGTCAAACTGGGCGTCGAAATCTGCCTGCTTAATCTCATGGCCGTTGACTGTGACGAGAACTTCGTTGGCCGGTGGCTTTGCTGGCTCAGCTGGGGCGACCTGTTCCGGAGCCGTCTTGACTGTCTCCTCTTTGGGAGTCTCTTTCTCGACCTTCTTCTCGGGGGTCTGCTCCGCTTGGGCTGCCGGAGGGGTGGTTTGCGCGACGGCATAGGTGGCAAAGAGGCAAGCCAAAGCCAGCAACCACGCGGTTCTAGTGGTGGAAATCATTGGGTGACCTTTCGTACATCTTTCGTCTGTTGTCTCGATCTGGCCCCGAGACAGGTTGGGCGCAATTGAGCCCCCACGTTACAGAAATAGGTGGTGCGGGTCAAAAACGCCGCGCGCACCCGCTAACACAGCGCCAGAATCGCCATTGTATACGCTTACTCAGTTATTATCGATGGACGCTCCCCCATTTGCTGCGATGGTGAGGTGGGGCGGCCGCGGTCCTGGTTGAGGCTAGTACTCAGGAAGCGAGCGATTTCCTCAACTGTTCCCAGCCCTTTTCTGGTCTGGTACGAACCATCCTGGTGGACAACGATCAGGGCTGGGAAGGTCGTCACTCCGAAGTTGGCTGCGTGCTCTCGATTGGGGACGTAGTCCCAGTCAAGAATGCAATTGATCGTCTCAGTGCATCTGGCTGCTATCTCCGGTCGGCTCATTCGATAGATCATCTCGTTCGAGTCAGAGTTCAGCCACCACTTGTAAAGGATCAGGAGGTCGCGGTTTTGTCTTTGGGCTTTGCTTACAGCTTTCTCGAATGTGCCTTCTGCCCTGAAGAGGTAGTCTGGAGGACGCGTGACCTGGATATCTGCGCGCGGTAGTTTGCCAGGAGGTTTGGAGGTACCCAGAAAAGAGGCGATCCGTGCAGTGTCGAAGGGCTCCTGGAGGGAATGGAAGGTACCGTCCGGATGGATGATGACGATGGCTGGCGGAGAAGTGACGCCGTATTGAGCCAGGAATCGACGATTGGGATCGTAGGCAGATATAAGAGAGCAACGAACATATCGATTAAGCATTGGCGCGAGGGGAGGCTGCGAGAGCCTCTCAAGGATCTCACCGGACCTTGCGTCGAGATGGTGGCGGTAGAAAACGAGAATCGGCTTCTCCAAGGGTTTCGCAAGGCGCTCTGCGTCTACATAGCTGTAGACCCACTGAGGAGCACATCCTTGTGATCCTAGGAGGATTATCAACAGGGTAGCGGATTGCAGGCAGGCACATCGTAGTCGGGGTTGGCTCATGCTGTCTCTCACTACGCCGTCGGATTGTTCAGCCACACGTCACCCGACAGAGCGTTGGGGGGACCTGCGCAGCCCACACGGTAATTCGGAGGGATTCTAGCGGTCGATGAAGTCAGCCGCAACAATGATCCGGGGTTGACGCGAGGGGAGGGGCGGTGGGGGCCTGGGGCGATAGACAGTGTTGGAGTGCAAGAGTAGATTATGCTTTCGTTAGTTTCCAGACGTACGACTACGCATTGCGAAATGGAGGCGTATCCGTGGCCAGACTGCATGAATACCAAGGTAAACAGTTACTCAGAGCAGCGGGGATTGTAACGCCGGCAGGCGGTCCGGCTCGCAGTAGGGAGAAGGCGGAGAAGATCGCCGGTGATCTTGGTGGCAGTGTCGTGGTTAAGATGCAGGCCTGGACTACTCACAGGGCAAGCCTGGGAGGCATTCAGTTTGCGGACACGCCGCAAGCGGCGGCGCAGGCGGCGGACAAGCTGTTGGGGATGAAGGTTGGTGCGTTCGTAGTCGATACCGTGCTAGTAGAGCAGAAGCTTGATATCAAGCACGAGTATTACGCGTCAATGATAATAGACGACGCATCGAAGAAACCAGTATTGCTTTTTAGCAAGGTCGGGGGGACAGGGATTGAGGAGAGGGCGAAGGAGGATTCCGGCAGCGTTTGCACGACTCACATAGATGTGACGACGGGGCTGGCCGACTACGATGCGCGCAATCTGGTGCGTAAAGTGGGTTTGACGGGGACTGTGCAGCGTGACGTGGGAGCCGCTCTGGTGAAGTTGGTGAAAGTGGCGATAGAGAAGGACGCGCGTTCGGCAGAGATAAATCCTTTGGTTGTCACGGGAGATGGGAAGGTGGTAGCTGCCGATTGCCGTTTTACCATAGACGACTATGCGGTGCGCCGTCATCCCGAGCTGGGTATAGAGATTGCCCGTGAGCTGGATCATCCACCGACGGAGTTGGAGCAGATTGCGCAGAAAGTGGAAGACGAGGATTTCCGCGGGACTTTCTACTTTGCTCAGTTGGCCAGGGATTTCGCGCGGGAGGATAATTATGCCGGTTTTCACGGTGCCGGCGGTGGTGGGTCGATGATGAGTATGGACGCTGTGACCGATGTTGGTTTTCATCTAGCGAATTTCACTGACACGAGCGGCAATCCTTCGGCGGCCAAGGTCTATCGTGCGGCGATTATCATTTGTCATCAACCGAACATTGTGGGCTATTTCGGAAGTGGTAGCGGCGTGGCAAGTCAGGAGCAGTTTCACAGTGCCTATGGGCTGGCAAAGGCATTCCATGAGATGGATTTGAACATTCCTGCGGTCGTTCGTCTGGGGGGAAACAGCGAGGAGCGCGCAGTGCAGATTCTCAGTGACTACTGCAAGGGCGTTCCTGCACCGGTAGAGGGGTACAAGAAGGACGATACACCACAATTCTGCGCGGAGCGGTTTCGTACTCTTGTTGCGGAGCATGCAGCGCCAACGGAGAACATGGTGTGGAAACGGCCGAAGCCGGCGGAGGGAGCGTATAGTTTCCCGATTATTGGCGGTACGGTCTACATCGACCATAGCAAGTGCGATGAAGCGACGAATGCCGTGTTAATGGAATACGGTCATGGCATGTTTAAAATAGAAGACGGCAAGCCGGTGCTGGCGATCAGTGAAGAGGAAGTGGCTGGTAAGAACAGCGAGTTGATCGCGTGTGAGGTGGAGTGCCGCGGGCGAGCCAATGATGCTGTGTACGTTGATCTTCCGATCGAGGGGTTGAACTGATCGCGAGTGGCGAAAGTGAATCAGCATTACACAGGACTCCTTCGGAGATACATCCGGAGGAGTTTTTCTTTTGCTTTTGCCGATGATACGCGTAGTATTCATGGCATTGACGCGGTTACAAGGCCGTAGGCAACACGTTTCTTGATACGCATGAGGTGAAATCATGAGGAGTTCTTCCAAGGGGATCACCAGCGGTTTGCTGGTGGCGTGCAGTCTATTGACACTTTCGAACGGCGGGTGCGGAATCTTTCTGCTGTTGTGGCCGACGAGCCAGGACAAGACGGTGTTGGAACAGGCGGATGAGCGGGCGAAGCTGCTTGATGCTGATGCGGTTATTTTTCAGGCGTCAGGCGTGAACGGTGCCTCTTTTGATGGGTCGGGAAGCGAGACATTGTCCTGGGCTTTCTATGCTACGGATCCTGCCACGGCGACTACGGTATGGGAGATAACGTATGACGGAGAGAATTGGGATTCGGAAGTGAGCAACCTGATGCCGGTTGGTGTGGCATTTTACGATTTGTTGAATGTAACTTTGACCGAAGCGCGAGCGAGGCAATTGCTTGCGAACGCCGGCTACGAGGATGATTTCTGGGGTTGGACTTTGTCCAAGCCAGTTACGGCAACAGGTAGTGATCCATTGTACTACTTCGTGTATTCAGACATGACTGTGACGGTGAATGCCACAACAGAGGCGGTAAGCGGTGTGAATCTGGAAGTGCCCATGATGAGTACAAATGGTGGCGGCGCACCGGGCGATGATAGTGTAAGTGTGCAGATGATTGCGAATGCTGAGGCCTATGTGAAGGCAAACGTTGATTCGAATGCATTTGTTATTTGGACAGGTGGACGAGAGGGCAGTGGGGAATCCCTTACGCAAGCAGGCGACACGAATGTTTGGGATTTCTATGCAGTCCTCAATTCGGATACAGAGGTTCGGGCCTGGCAACTTACCTATGACGGTACGTGGACATCTGCGGAGTTGGAGATGCCGCCGTTCGGGATTGAGTTTACATCGCTTTCCTACTTGACGATGGACGTTGTGGAGGCATGGACTCTGGCAACTGACGCAGGTTATGATCCTCCTTTTGCCTGGTGGTCAGTATTCAAGCCGCTTTATCCCGGCGTGGAAAATGCGAACTACGTATTTCCTTATGGTGGGGGGTATGTTCTTGTTGATGTGGTGACAGGAGATGTTCGCTTCGAGTAAGTATTGATGCATGACAGCTGGACGAACGCCCGTATTCCTTGACGGAGTGCGGGCGTTGCTGTGCGCGGGTGGAGGCGGCGGAGTGTGAGTATTGCCTTCCAGGATTAGAGTAGGCTCTATTAAAATGTGGCGTGTAACGCTGGGTTTTCTCCGGTAGATAGCGGGCACTTGACGCTACGTTTGGATTAGCAGCGCTGCAGGATGTGATTCGTTTCGCTTGAGATGTCCGTTAAGGAACTCGATCGTGGTTTACATGGCCAAGGGTCGTCCTGCAGGCCGTGGAAGCGATTCCGTTTGAATGTTTTTCCCAATAGTCGATTGCGGTTTGATCATATGCCTCACGTCACTGCAACCATCCTTCAGCCTGTAGCCTACCGGATCCGGGATTCTGCCTTTGGGCCAGTGGAGAGTTGGCATATTGCAGCAGCATGTCATGAGGACGTGCCGGACCAATCTTCTTCCATGAGCAGGTAGCCGGCATCGGACATTCCTAACGCGGCGTAGGTGTCGATGGCCGTCTTGTTTTCCCGCTCAACGTAGAGGCGTATGCCACACACGTTGCCGACCTTCCTGGCTTCCCGGCGAATGTAGTTGTGAATGGCGCGGTAGACTCCTTGTCGGCGGAAGTGGGGTAGGACGTAAACACTCTGGATCCACCAGAACCAACCGTTTCTCCAGTCGCTCCATTCAAGAGTGAGCATGGTCTGCCCGGCCACCTGTCCGTCGATCTCGGCGATTATGTAGCGAGCTTTAGAGGCATCGATCAGAGCCTGTTTGACTCCCGGTTCTATCAGCGATCGATCAAGCTGCCTGCCCTCACTCTCGCTGGCCATTGCTATGTTATTGGCGACGATAACGGCGTGGTCGTTTAGATCGCCGTTTCGAATGGAGATTGTGCCGGGCATGAGTTACTTCCTTTCCTTGTGGCGTTGTTGAGGAGCAATGGCGATGTATGGCTTTTTCAGCAGTTTCTTAATCAGGACGACTTCACCCATGTCGTTGCCTTCGATAGCGTGGCCAATGGCCTGGAGTATGTAGCTTATGGTGATCAGGGCAACAGGCCTGTACCAAACAGCCCAGAGTTGATGGTAGAGCTGCCACGCTCCCAGGAGCAAGCCCGCAACCAGCATGGGAATGCCCAGCGCGTGCAGAAGTTGTGATGTCCGGTGTTGGTGCCTGGCGATCCAGTTGGAGATAATCTTGCTCATAGTAGTGTTGTCGAGAGGCATGTCTTGTCGGATCATCATTGGCGTCCGAAGATGATAGGGGGCCGGACGCTTCTCCCGCTAGTGCACCGCATCATGGTCTTTAAACATGGATTGGCATATCTTCTTGGCCAAAACGCCTTTCGGGGTGAATGTCAATTGCCGCGTTTGCTCGCCCGTGATTGAGATCTCCACTTGCAGGTGCTCTGGAGGGATGCACTCGGGGACGCGGTCGGCCCATTCGATAAACGTGGCACCACCCCCATCGCAGATTTCGTCTATACCAATTGCTTCCAAGTCATGATAGCTACGCAGTCGGTAGGCGTCGATATGGTACAAGTGCAGTTTGCCTGGGTACTCGTTGACAAGAACGAAAGTGGGGCTTGAAGCAATCAGGTCTACAGGTAGTTGGTTTCCTCTTGCTACTCCCTTAACGAAGTGAGTCTTTCCGCTGCCGAGCGTTCCGATCAGCGTTACGACGATTCCTGGTTGCAGGGATTCACCTAGCCTGTGCCCCATGTCCAAAGTGTCCGCGACACAGGAAGCATCGACAGTGTATGTTGGGTGATCAGTTCTCACAGGTGTTGATACCCTTTCGGGGGCAGTGAAGATTGTTTGCCATCAGCGCCACGAAGCCATAAGCCGCGTGTTGTTACTGCTTCTCCTACTGGCAAAAGTCCAAGAGATAGTCCAATAGTTTCGTCGATGGCAGCTGCGATGAGCAATTCAAAGTCCTCTCCGTCGCCCAGCACGTGAGCAAGCGTAGATGCTCCGTCGATTGTTGCAGCTTTGGCAGCATCTTCGCTGGCAGCGGCCAGGAGTTTCTGTTCATCCAGTATGACACCAATGCCGGAGGCTTCAGCCAATCGGTCGACGTCGATTGCTAGTCCATCACTCACGTCAAGCATGGCGTGCAACGTGTTTCCCAGAGATTGAGCAAGCTTCTTGGCTTCGTTGACTCTTGGCGTGAAGTTTAGGTGCTTGCTAAGCAGACTACCACCAAGCCCGCCGGTTACGAACAGAGTGTCACCGGGAGCGGCGCCGTCCCGTCTGATCGGCTCGATGCCAGGATAAGGTTGGGAAATCATGGATACATCGATAGCCAGAGGATGGTTCCAACTGGTCGTGTCTCCCCCGACCACCGGGCATCCGAACGCGTCGCAGGTGTCGGTGAAGGCTTCAAGCAGACTTTGCGCATCCTGTAGAGAGGCTGTTCGTGGCAGACTGAGCGAAATGACGGCGGCTGTCGGCTGGGTGGCCATAGCGGCGCAATCGCTGAGGCTGCAGGCAGCCGCTTTGTACCCGATCTGGTTGTGCGTGTGGCTAGTGCTCTGGAAGTGGACGCCGTCAAGAAGCATGTCACTGGTAATGAGAATCCGGCCGCTTGAGATATTCAGGATAGCCATGTCGTCGCCAATACCGAGGGCAACGGCCGGATGGCTGCGGTTGCAGCGTTTGGAGAGCCAGCGGACAAAATCTCTTTCATCGGGAGACATCGCAGGGAGTATAGCGGGGTCCCTGTGGAGAGGAAACGTCCGGGCCTGAGCAACCTTTGTGTAAGTGTAGCGTCTGACGCCCGGTTTTCGCCGGTAGAGTGTTGGCAGTTGACGCTACGTTTGGATTAGTGCCGCTACGAAGTTGCGCTGTGACTACCGGCGCTCCAGGTGCGGACAGGAGGCGCTACATGAATTCGATCATGTCCTCGACCTGCTCGGGCAAGTGGTAGAGGAAATGGATGCATTCCTGTCGGGTGGCCAGGTTCAGGTCGGCCATTTCCTGGGTCTGAAGAAGATCGTAGGGGACATGAGGGCTGTAGGCCAGGATGGCACAGATCATATCGGTGACGCGAATGAGCAGCCGTTCGGTTCGCAAGGGGTCATCCTCAGCGGGATATTCATGATGGCCGGCAATGATCTGCTGGACGTTGGGAGGCAGCGACCAGGCTTTGGCAATCAACTCGCCGAATTCCTGATGAGTTTCGTCGCAGAGGTATTCGAAGGTCATATGGCGCAATTCGTAGTCGATGAATCTTTGCTGCCGGCTGGCCTCTCGGAGCACAACGACATTGCCTATGTCATGCAGCAGTCCGATTAGGAAAGCTTCTTCCTGGTCGACTCCAGTGAATTGTGAGAGGCCGCTCATTATGGTAGCGCTGGCCAGAGACCGGCGCATAATCATTGTGCCGTATTCTTTGTTGACCCCCTCAGCTCCCATGGCGGCGACGCGCATAGACTGGTTGAACATGAGGGTACGCAGAGCCGTTGCGCCTAGTCGGGTGATGGCCTGCTTAAGGGCGGTCACTTCGTGCATTCCACGGTAGAGGGGAGAATTTGCCATGCGGACCACAGCTGCAGCAATGACCTGATCCTCGGCAATGTCTCGGGCAACATTGCCAAAATCACAATTACGTTTTCTGAGGTCCTTGAGGACTATCTCCGGCACTCGAGGGAAGGGGGGTAACTCCAGGTCGTGACCGTCGAATTGGTCGATGAGGGCGTTTTCGAGAGCCCTCTCTTCGGTTGTCAGCTCGGGTGCTGGCCGAGTGACCATCTCCGTGGGGCCTCCATCTTCTGAGGTCCACCATGGAATACCACTGTCGTCCACGATTGGCGTTTGTGTGGTCTCGGTCGTCGGTTGAGTGCAGGAGGCAGGTGTTTCCTCGACAGTTACCGAAGATTGTGCGTGGTGTTCTCTTGCCGTTTTGCCGTGAGCGGGTGTCTCAGGGCTTTGAGTGAGGTTATCTACAATCCAATCCCACAGTCCCACGGTTCTACCTCCGCAAAACAGCCAGAAGGGTACGGACGCTGGAAACTGATCGCAGGCCAGCGTTCTCTATACGGACCCAGTCCATGGCCTTCTTATCGACCGGAATAGGGACCGAGTCCCCTATCGTCTGGAGTGGTGTGTCAACTATGGTTGGAAACGGGATGGCAGGGTGATGATGAAAGGTGAGAGGCTGCTTTCACGTCTGATAACCAGATGCCGCAGATTGTTCCAGTAGTGACGATTACGTTCCCAGTAGTTCATGGATTTTGGCGGCAATGTCTGGTGAAGCCATGATGGTCTCCCCGACGAGTATTGCCCGCGCTCCGGCGTTCATGACGAAGGTGACATCCTCTCGAGTCTTCAGGCCGCTTTCTGAGACAAGAACGTGGGTGTCGCCGACGCATTCGGCCAGCCTTGCGGTGGTGCGAATATCGGTTTTCTGGACGGTTAGGTCTCTGTTGTTGATGCCAATCAGCAAGTTGTTGGGGAGTGGTGTGCCGAAGGCGTTGAGCACTTGAATCAAAAGATCGGGTTGAAATGCCTCCACGAGAGCGGTCATGCCCAACTCGGCACAGAGGCTGGTGAGTTCGAGGATTGCGGAGGCGCTGTGGATCTCGCTTATCAGGAGCACGGCATCGGCACCGGCGGCTCGGGCTTCCCACACCTGGTAGGGTTCGAGAATGAAATCCTTGCGAAGAACCGGAAGAGAGCAGGAGTTCTTGACCTCTGCAATGTACTCCAGCCGTCCGTCGAAGTGTTTTTCGTCGGTGAGGACACTAATCGCGGACGCGCCGGCTTCCTCGTAGATTCGGGCGATTTCCGAGGGGCAGAAATCCTTTCTGATCAGGCCGGCCGAAGGCGATTTTCTCTTGATTTCTGCTATGAGGTTAATTTTGGCAGGTGATTCCTTGGTCACCGCACCGTAGAAATCTAGGGGTGGCGGCATCTTTTGTGCTTGCTGGATCAACTCTTCAAGCGGCGTACGGAGTTTCGCTGCATCAAGGTCAATTCGTTTGTCGGCTACGATCTGGTCCAGTATGTTTCCCACAATGATCTCCACGCTAGGACATTTTGCGAGTCTAGTCGCTGTCGCGGACTCATTCAAACCGGCATTGGGGTTGGTAGACTCGTTGAGTGTGATGGAGGCATTGGATTGGGGCATCACGATCGCTGGTTGTCTAGCACTGATTGGGATCGTGGGGTGGAGTCGGTTTGAGCCGGCGAAACTGCTAGGAGTGAGTGAGCTGCCTGAGCCGGGCAGAATGCGTCCGGAGATGATCATTGGTCCCATCCTGGTCTACTTGGTGGCTGGTCTGGCTGCGCGCATGGTGCTGGGAAAGGTGCTGGGACTTGATGCGATGGCGATGTCCGAACTGCAGGGAGATGAGAGTTCGCCGCATCTGCCCAGCTTCTTTCTGCCAGTGGTCAACGCTGTGGCTTTCGTGTTTGGGGCTTGTGCCTGCTACGTAGTTGGGCGGACGTTTGTGGCGCGTCCGGGCTGCGGCTTTGTGTTGGGGACGGGATCTCATGGGCGGGCAGGGGCCGAGGCTTTGTTGGCCGCGTTAATCGCCTTGGCAGCGTGCCCGCTCGTTCTAGCGCTGACACAGTGGTTGATAGAGTTAGCCTTGCCTGGTTATGTGTTTCGTGAGCACGATGTAATCGAGGCATTGCGCAGTGCTGATGCACCGGACTGGCAGACAGCGATATTGTGGATAGGCGTTGTGGGGGTAACCCCTGTTGCAGAAGAGATGTTCTTCCGCGGTTTGCTGCAAACAGCTTTGGCTGGAGTGTTGCGTAGCCAATGGTTCGCGGTTGTGTTCTCGGGCATTCTATTCGGGCTTGCTCATAGCAGCCAACCGCAAGTGGTGCCGGCAATAGCCTTGTTCGGGATGATATTGGGGATCATCTACGTGCGCAGCGGGTCATTGGTGGGTCCTATTTTGGCGCACGCTGTTTTTAATGGTCGGACTTTGTTGTGGGAGTTTCTTTCCGGTTAATCCGCTGGACGCGGTTTTGAGGCGATGTTTATGGGAACTGCGTGCAGCTTAGCTCCTGTTGATAACATCCTCTCATGCATGTAGCATCAAGTCTGATCAGTCTTAATTGCACGGATGGCTGCGTTATGATGAGTGTTGATGAACAACTGAAAGTGCTACTTCGTGGCTGCGATGCCGTATATTCGCGCGATGAATTGCGGAAGAAACTAACCGACTCGATCGACCAGAACAGACCCTTGCGTGTGAAGTTGGGGATGGACCCTACTGCGCCCGATCTGACGTTGGGCCATACGGTTGTCTTGCAGAAACTGCGTGATTTTCAGGATTGTGGTCACAAGGCCATTCTGATCATAGGTGACTACACGGCCATGATCGGAGATCCTACGGGCAAATCAAAGACTCGTCCGGTGCTGAACGCAGAGCAGGTGAAGATCAACGCGGAGACGTACTTGCAGCAGGCGGGTAAGGTGATCGACACCTCTGCAGAGAAGCTGGAGATCCGCCATAACAGTGAGTGGTTGAGTCCGCTGGATTTTGCTGACGTGATTCGCATGGCGTCGTCGGTGACGGTTGCGCGAATGATGGAGCGCGATACTTTTGCCAAGAGGCAGAAGGCGGGAGTCGAGGTGTTCATTCACGAGCTGTTTTATCCGATGATGCAGGCCCGAGACAGCGTAGAGATTCGGTCGGACGTGGAGTTGGGGGGGACTGATCAGACGTTCAATAATCTCATGGGACGCGACTTTCAACGCAATGCGGGGCAGGAGCCTCAGGTTGTTCTGGTTATGCCGATTCTGGTTGGCACCGACGGTCGGGAAAAAATGAGCAAATCGTTGGGGAATTACATTGGCGTGGCGGAGCCTGCTGCTGACATGTTCGGCAAAGTCATGAGCATACCGGATGAGTTGATGCGCAACTACTTCACCTTGCTTACGAAGGTTGATTTTGACCGCATGGGGGAATTGACGGACGCTTCTCGGACTCATCCACGTGATGCCAAAGTCGAGTTGGGCAAGATCATAGTGAGCAAGTTTCACAGTGAGGAAGCGGCGGCGGCTGCGGCTGATGAGTTTTTTAGAATCCACGGCAAGGGAAAATCGGGTGTGCCTGACGATGTTCCCGAACTGAGGGTCTCGGCGGACTTGCTTACGGATGGGCAGATACAGGCGGCTGACTTGGTTGTCTTATGCAAGTTTGCCGCCTCCAAGAAAGAGGCACGTCGTTTGATAGCAGAGAACGGACTGCGTGTAGACGGCGATCTGTGGAGTGATCCCACCGGTATGATCCGCGTGAGCACAGGTCAGATCGTGCAGCGAGGCAAGCGGAAATTCGTGCGGTTGGTGGTGGACTAGCTGCGTATCGCGTCTGGTCGATTGGTGGGGATCTATAATGGAATTTCCCAAGCTAGATGATCCCTGGCGATATGAAGGGTTGTATGCGTTTGATTTCGGCGAGTGGATGTCTGTTGGGTATACAGCGGACGAGGTTTCTGCTTTGTTGGGCAGCAAGGAGCATGGAGGGGGCACGGCCTATCGAATCTACAGAGTCGATGGGGAGGGACGCGTTGAACTGAAGGGTGTGACCGACGGGGAGTTGGAGGGGGAGGAGCTGATCCTCTTTCTCGGTTATGATGGCAATATCGCCGAGGCGGATTTCGGCGTGTTGCAGGCTGCGGCCGGTGAGACACCGTTGCGATGCGCGGTGGTCGTTGAGTTACTCGATATGAGCGAGCGAGGGTGGGGTTTATGCCTAAGGTATTCGCGGTGTGAGGACTTTAAGGTATCGAGATGGCTTCTGGATCAAGGTTTTGCAGGCGGGAGTGAGGTAGTCAGTGCTGGCGAGGCGTTGCGATTGCGTTTGAGCCCTGAAGTGAGGTTGGTCCGCTGTGAGCAGTTGGCGTTGGTGATGCAAGTTGCTTCGCGGAGCACGGATGAAGTGTTGGCTACAGTGAAGCGCACGGTACAAAGGTGATGTCTCCTCTGAACAGCGGTGAGTGTACCGTTGAGTGGGGAGCATAAGTTGGTTGACAGAGAGCATGGCAGTTCCAATCGTAGCGATAGTCGGACGCCCGAATGTGGGCAAGAGTTCACTGCTTAACTGTATGGTTCGGCGACTGGTAAGTATTGTCGAGCCCACGGCGGGGGTTACTCGCGATCGTGTGAGCGCTCTACTTGATGTTGACGACCGATACATCGAGTTGGTGGACACGGGTGGGTATGGAGTTGATGACCAAGACAATCTGACCGAGCACGTAGAACGCCAGATAAGCTATGCGGTTGAGGCGGCGTCGCTGATTCTCTTCGTGGTGGATGTGAAAACTGGTATTCACGCGTTGGACAGAAGAGTTGGTGAGTTGCTTCGTCGCACTCACCATGACAAGGTTCTCTTGGTTGGTAACAAGGCCGACAGGCCTGGTGATGAGTCTCTGGGAGCCGAGTTTATCAAGTTGGGTTTTGGCGAGCCAATCCTGGTTTCCGCGTTGCACAGTATGGGGCGGTGGGAGTTGTTCGAGGCTATCACCGAAAGGATTGGTGACCAGGCGGATACGCACATCGAGCCCATAATGAAGGCGGCGGTGATTGGCAGGCAGAATACTGGCAAGAGCACATTCATCAACGCTCTCGCCGGCGAGGAGCATGTGATAGTAAGTGAAGTGCCGGGGACTACACGGGACGCAATTGACCTGCGTTTTGAGCAGGATGGGCGGACATTTGTTGCCATTGACACGGCCGGCGTGAAAAACCGCATTGCCAAGGGGGAGCCAATTGAGTTTTACGGATACCATCGCGTGTTGCGATCCATTCGCAGGGCGGATGTCTGTGTCCTTTTCATTGACTCTACGCAGCCGATTTCGAATGTCGACAAGAAGCTTGCCCGCTATGTTGTGGACGAACTGAAGCCATGCGTCATCGTGATCAATAAATGGGATCTGGCCAAGGATAGAGCCACTACAGACGACTATGCAGATTACTTGGGAAAAACACTTACAGGGCTGGACTATGCCCCTGTCGTTTTTGCTTCGGCCAAGGACGCTCATAATACTGATGCGGTCATCGACACGGCCTGGTCATTGTTTACTCAATCGCAGATCAGGGTGAGTACGGGAGAGTTGAATAGGGCTTTGCAGGAGGCCCTGTCGGGGCGCGGTCCATCGCCAAAGAGAGGGTCAAAGCCTCCCAAGATCTATTACGCGACTCAGGTAGCTGTTCAGCCCCCGAGCATAGTGCTGTTTGTGAACCATCCCTCGTTGATCAAGAGAAACTATCAACGCTATCTACTCAACAGGCTACAGGAGCACTTGCCGTTTTCAGAGGTGCCCATCCGTTTGATGTTTCGTCCGCGTCGTGGTTCTGAATCATCGGGCCCCGTCTAGTCGTAAACGAAGCTTAACCCGGCATGGTATCCTTGCTCTATTGCGCGGCAGTGGCGCACAGTGGCTTGGCCATAGAAAGTGACTTCGGGCTGGTGGATGGCTATCGACAGCTTTGCTCCCGGAGTGACCTCAGAGTCAATGAGGATGCCTACGCCATCCGGGTTTAGATTCAGGGCGCGGGCCAAGACGCACTGTTCCTCACCTTGCTCGTTGGGGATCCACAGCTCTGCCGTTCCGGGGAATGGCCAGCGCGGACGCTGTCGGCGTTGGTCCGTATGACCCGCCTCGTTGTAGCCATACCGGTCGCGCAGAAGGTTGAGGATTGACTCAGGCGAAATCGCAATGAATTCTTCTGTCTGCACGTTGCACCTCACAAGGTAGGCAATGTCTTGTCCCTTTTCGACGGAAACGCATTGGAAGCATACAATTAAGTTCGGCGACTCAGAGGTGTCGTTGGGACAAAAAACAAACGCCACCGGGAAGCGATCGCCTCCCGGTGGCTTATTACCGTGCGCACGCAGTGTTTACCGGACTATTCCTGGCGGCACCGTGCTAGTCTACTCGCTCAACGCCCTTAACCTCAGGGACCGCCTCCATCAAGCGGGCCTCGACGCCGTTTTTCAGGGTCATAGCCGCCCCAGGACAGCCGACGCAGGCTCCGTGCAGTCTCACTTTCACGATACCCTGTTCGTCAAAGTCGATGAACTCGAGGTCACCTCCGTCCTGCTGAATATACTGGCGCAGTTGGTTGATGATTGTTTCGATCTTCTGTCTGGGAGTGTGGGCATCCTCGTTTGGATTGGCGCTATCGGTCATTCTGTTTATTCCTCTAACTTGTTCGACCATTGTTCAGGCGTAAGCGGACTATAACCGAAAAATCGGTCCTTGCCAGTGAAGATTGGGGCCAAGTGCTTTCAGCGCGTGGACTTCGCTCTGTGGAACGACGAGAGGGGTACGGATTGACCGGCGTTTAGGCTTGTAGTAACGTTGAATACCGCAGGGTGAGCGGTTTGCGTCTTTGTTGGTGACTCGCCAACGGGGCGATGTTCGCTGGTGTCCTTTGCAGATGTTGGAAGAAGTGGAGTCTAGGGCATGGTACGCACAATGAGAACAAACGGGATTGCGTCAGTGGCGGTGGTGCTTCTTGTCGGAGCTGGACTTGGGCAAGCTGTGGCGCAGGACGCGAACTCTCCTTTTGAGGGCATGCGTGAGGGCGTTCCAACGTCGCGCGACAACGCGATCGTCGATGAGTGGATCGAGGCAAAGCTTGATCGGTTACGGACAGCTCTTGCGGATCCTCAGGCTGATGTCCACAAGTATAGGAAGGCGTTTCTCTCGGCTATCACCAAGGAGTATAGCGATGCAAGAAACTCCGTGGACTTCAAAGGCAAACTCGCTGACCGCGTTTCTGAGGCGTTTCGTGTGGAATTGACTAAGACAGCGGAGGCCAGAAACATTAACGTGTCTCGCGCTGTGGCTCAGGCACTAGTCGAGCTCAAGTCAGCGAGGACTCGCGAGGCGGCGTTAGCCGGCTTGGCCGTATCAGACCAAGTCGTTCGTTACCTTTCTGCCAAGGCATTGATGGAGGCTCGCGAAGGAATAGCGGCTGATGCCCGTTTGGCAGGTGCAACACTTGAACAAATCGGCGATTTGGGCAAGGTTGAGGTGAATGGGGTTGTCAGGGGGATGCTGTATCGGGCGGCCTCTTATGAAAACTATGTGGCTGAGGCCGTGCCTGCAGTGCTGAAGATAATCGATGGCCGCTTGGAGGCACTTCGCACGGGAGCTGTGGAGTGGGATCGGGCGGAGCTCTTCGCTTGCCAATACTTGGACTCTCTGGAGCTGGACAGTGTGCTCAAGGCCGAGGTCGTGCGACGCTTCGCCCCGCTACTGCGAATCCATACCGTTGGCTACGGGAACGCAGGGCTCACAACTGACGAACGATGGATCATTCAGGAGACCATCGATGCTTGTGAGAGTTTGCTAGCCAAGGTTGTGGCACCCAATCGCGCTCCGCAAGTGAGTTCGAAGATGCAGGCGGGCGGTGATTCAGCTTCCATTGAGATGCAGCTTGAGTTGATCAAGTGGATTGGCACAAAGGATGAGGCCGGCATTCTCAATGGCGCGCCTTGGAATGTGGAGCGTGGTGCCCCCTAGGGGGGTAGGTGTTTCTCCTTCTCTGTTGGTTGCGTGCCGTCTTTGCATATCCAGATTACACGTTGATCGCACTTATTATTCCCCCATTCCTCCGTTTTTTGTGGCGAAGTGGGGGATTTCCTTGCATACTTTCCCAAGTACCAAGCGGTGTAGAGGGTTGAAGCAAGGAGTACGCTTGAGCCGTATCACCGTGCGCGGAAGTGCGTTGCGGGCTCTTTCCCTCGTTGTGCGGTTTCTTCTTGCGAGGCAGTGGCTGATATGTTCACCAGTGAGTGCAGACTGCGTGTCCGGCAATGCTTGACGGTTTTTCTGTTTTTCGCAATGTTGGCGCAGGTTGCGTTGGCTGGCACAGAAGCTGTTGATCGGCAGAAGTCATCGTCGTGCCATTATCCGCAACAAGATGCATCGGTTGACACTGAGGCTAACCTCGCTCGCAGAATCAAAGCGGAACCAAGTACTCTCAACCCCATTCTCATGTATACGGCAGTGGATGCGGAGTTCGAGTATCTCATTTGGGATAGGCCAATTGTCATTGACTCGCGGTTTCGATGGAAGCTCAATGACAGTGTGGCTGAGGCCTATACAGAGGCCGCCGATCATATGTCGGCGGTTCTGACGCTCAGAGAAGGGCTCTGCTGGCATGACGGGAAGCCTTTCACCGCTTCTGATGTCGCCTACAGTTGGTCACGGATTGTGGATGAGCGTGTGGTTTGCCGGCGGGCGAGAACTGGACCTGACCAGCTCGTTTCATGCGAAGCTTTGGATGATTTCCGAGTACGTTTCACGTTTGCACAGCCTTTACCCACAAACCGCTGGAATGTTAATTTCCCTATTTTGCCTGAGCATGTTTACAAGGCAGTAGCTGACGCTGATCCGACGCTTGCTGCAAGCGAGATAAGCGTATTTGCCAATAGAAACCCAATTGGCAATGGGCCGTACCGGCTGGAATCGTGGAGCAGCGGACAGCGCATAGTATTGGCCAGGTGGGATGATTATCAAGGACCCAAGCCTGCCTTCAAACGGATTGTCTTCAGGGTTGTTCCCGACAACAACACGGCGTTGGCAGCTTTCGAAACCGGGCAACTGGATGAGATGGAGCTTAGTCCACAGCAGTATGCCTTGGAGACGGATAACGAGCGGTTCGCAGGCAAAGGTGTAAAGAGCAGGGGAGAGCAGTGGAGCACCTACTACATTGGGTGGAATTGTGGAGGTGCCAGCCCGTTTCTGGTTGATCCTAAAGTCAGGCGCGCTCTATGTCATGCTGTTGACATTCAGCGGATTATTGATCATGTGTATTTCGGCGTATTCACTCCCAGTTTGGGCCTGTTTCACCCGGACTCCTGGGTGGGTAAGAGTGGAGTTGACCCCTATGCCTATGATCTTGAGTTGGCAGACAAGCTGCTTGACGAGGCTGGGTGGCTGAAGGACGAGAGAGACTCCATGCGATATAAGGAGGTCATGCAGGGAACTGCGGCGTCCCGAGTTCCAGCGAAGTTCACGCTGAGCCTTGTTCAAGGATCTCAGACTTCTCCAAAGGTGGCTGATCTCATGCGTGACAGCGTACGTCGCCTGGGAGTTGATATGCGCACGGAGACTCTTGAATGGTCGGTGTTTGGCCAGAGAGTGTACAACCATGAGTTTGATGCCTACTTTTCGGCCTGGACGGCTGGCGTCGATCCGGACGAGGCGTGGAATCTCTTTCACAGTGCTGCCATTCAAGGGGGCCGCAACTACACTGCTTATGCCAATGCAACGGTTGACGGGCTCTTCGAACGCGGTAGGCATTGTTTCCCTGAGTCGCAGAGGCGGGAGTATTACCGCGAGATTGACAGAATCATTTATCGGGACGCTCCTTATACTTTCTTGGTGAACGCGCCTGCGCTGTGGGCTTTCAGCAGGAGTTTGCGAGGGATTGAGTATTCCCCCCGTGGTCCGATCAACTTCTATCCAGGTGTACTTGCTTGGTGGAAAGTCAATAATCCTTGAGAGGCGTCCAGGTCAGCGGCCGGGCGTGAGGCAGCATGTGGCGTTACGCGGCAATAAGGCTTTTGTTGGCTGTTCCCACCTTCCTTGGAATAACCATTGTAACCTTTGCTGTCATCAATCTTGCTCCCGGAGAACCGGGGATCGATGCATCGTCAGTGATGGCGTTTCGCGGTGTTTCTGTTCAGACGCATGAGCAGCTGCGCAGCTGTTACCGGTTGGACGAACCATTGGTTGTTCGTTATGTTGATTGGCTCTACAGGGTCATTGCTCTTGATTTCGGGCGGTCTTTTCAGGATGGTCGTTTGGTTTTAGCCAAGATCACCGAAAGGATCATACCGACTCTTCTGATCACTGTAGGGTCGATCATAGTTTCGCTGATAATAGCTGTGCCCACAGGAGCGTGCTTGGCCACGAGAGCGGGGGGATGGCTTGACAGACTTACCTCCATAGCGTGTTTCGCTGGCTATTCTGTTCCCAGGTATGTCATGGCCGTGCTGGTCATATCCCTGATAGGCGTTCAGTTCGACCTTTTGCCTTTCATTGGAGTTACTTCTGACAACTATGTGCAGATGTCGTTTTTTGGCAAGATCGGAGACGTCGCGCGCCACAGCGTTCTGTTGATGTTCTGTTTCTCATACCCTATTACGGCCTATATGATTCGCTTCGTGCGGGACAGTATGGTTGACGTTCTTGGCGAAGACTACGTTCGTACGGCGCGAGCGAAAGGGCTTGCCGCGTCAGTGATTCTCTATCGACATGCACTACCCAATGTGGTCATACCACTGTTGACGTTGATTGGGACAATGCTTCCAATGGTGTTGGGAGGGGCAGTCATTCTCGAGGTAATGTTCAGTTGGCCGGGGTTGGGACGTTTGCTGTATGAGTCTGTCATGTCTCGTGACTATCCTGTTGTAATGGGGATTTCTGTCTTGTCTGCGGCTCTGGTTCTGGTGGGTACTCTTGCCATTGACTTGGCTTATGCCGCCGTTGATCCTCGTGTAAGATGCGTATGAGCATGTCGCTGACGATGAAGAAGTTGCTAGGGGGACCGCACCGTGGGGTGGGCGCCGGCCTGCTACTAGCGGGCAGCATCATGCTCCTTGGCCTGACGGCTCCGATGTTGGCGTTCGATCAGCCGATAGTTTGTCACTATCAAGGGCAATTGTGTTTTCCAGCGATGGTGGCAAGTCTCAGAAACTTGCCGCTCATCGGGAGAGCCGTTCCCCTTTCAAGACCCTTTGGTCTGGCCGGGTTCGATGCCAAAGGGGCACTCGATCAGGAAGCCTTTGCCATCTGGCCACCCATTCCGTTCGGGCCGTTTGAATTGGCGGATTCTCCCCTGAAGCCACCATCTGCGGATCACCTCCTTGGTACGGATGACCGAGGTCGTGACGTGGCCTCGCGGATTATTCACGCAACAACTGTATCTGCGCGTGTGGCATTATGTGCCGTACTGCTTGCCGGGGTCATCGGGACGAGTATTGGGGCGGTAGCTGGGTATTCCGGAGGATACACTGATCTGGTTCTTTCGCGCGTTATTGAAGTCTTCGTGTGTTTCCCGACTTTCTTCCTGCTTCTGGCTGTTGTTGTTTGGTTTGAGCCGTGCGCTGACTACGTGATTCTGTTGATAGGCCTGACACAATGGACATCCATTGCTCGTTTGATGCGCGCCGAGTGCGTGAGGTTGAAAAGCCGGCAGTTCATTCTTGCTGCTCGTGGTACTGGTATTTCTGAACTACGTCTCATCGGTCGCCATATGCTCCCCTGCGCGTTGGCCCCCCTATGTGTAGCCATGACCTTCGCCACAGCCGATGCTGTCTTGATTGAGGCAGGGTTGTCCTGGCTGGGGTTTGGCGTAGCTCCACCGCAACCGTCCTGGGGGACGATGCTTCGTGATGCATATGACCAGATGCGGGCCGCACCTCTGCTTCTGTATCCTCCGTGTCTCATGATCCTGGCCGCCGTAACAGCATTTCATTTGATCGGCAGCGGGATCAGGAAAACGTTTGACACCAGAACGTCGCAGTTGTGCGAGGTGCGCGTATGACCGTTGTAATGGACGAACTGCTTGCCGTAGACGGTCTGTCCGTTACTTACACTTCAAGACGAGACAGCGCGAACGAGGCAGTTGCTGACACTTCGTTTGTTGTACCTGCAGGCAGGACTGTAGCTCTTGTTGGGGAAAGTGGTAGTGGCAAATCCACGACGGCACTCGCTATCATGAGACTTCTTCCTGCTCGAAAAACTCGTATCCAAGCTCGTCGCTTGATTCTGCATGACGATACTGAGGCGATCGACCTTCTCTCCCAGGGTGAAAAGCGACTGCGCAGGCTGCGCGGTTCGACGATGGCCATGATCTTTCAGCAGCCTCAAACATGCATGAATCCCTTGCTGACCGTTGGGAGGCAAATCACGGAATCGCTTCAGCTCCACAGCTCCCTCAGTAAGAAGGATGCTAGTGGCCGAGCAATCGAACTGCTGGAAGAGGTTGGCATAGCAGATGCCGGGAGACGGGTCGATTGTTTTCCCCACCAATTCTCAGGTGGCATGCTTCAGCGGATTATGATTGCAGTGGCACTGGCGGGGAAGCCGAAGCTCCTGATTGCCGATGAGGCAACCTCAGGTCTGGATGCAAGTGTGCAGCGTCAGATACTTTGTCTTCTTCGAGATGTTCAAGAGCGCTTGGGAACCGCGATTTTGCTGATAACCCATGATATGGGCGTTGTGGCAGCAATGGCTGACTACGTATGCGTTCTGGACCGCGGTAGGACTGTGGAGGCCGGAGACGTTTCGTCTATTTTCGGATCAGCCAGGCATGTCGTCACTCGCCGGCTGCTTCAGGCAGCACAAAGGAAGCTGTAGATGGTCAGCGATTTCTGCCAGAATCCCAGTTTGCCGGGTGGACCTTTGCTGGAGGCGGAGTCGATCCGTGTAGCTTACCCCAAGAGAGTGAATTCCCGTACAAGGCATGGGCATACCCTTGTCGCTGTGCGCGATGTCGACCTGTGTATTGGTGTTGGCGAAACGTTGGCTCTCGTGGGAGAGAGTGGATGCGGAAAAACTAGTTTGGGGCTTGCTCTACTGCGCCTGATTGCGCTGGAGAAAGGTACTGTACGTTTCGATGGGCGAGATATAACGCAGCTGCGGGGGACTAGCCTTCGCTGCTTTCGCAGTAAGATGCAAATGGTTTTTCAGGATTCCAGGGGTAGTCTGCATCCACTCATGACAGTCGCTCAGATTATCGCTGATCCGCTGATTGGGAACGCTGCGGAACGAAGGGCTGAGTTGCCCAGACGGACGGATGAGCTCTTGGAACAGGTTGGTTTGCCCCCGGAGTTCAAGAATCGACGGGCTCATGAGCTGTCGGGTGGGCAGAGACAGCGAGTCGCAATAGCAAGAGCGTTGAGTTTGCGTCCGCAACTGCTAGTGTGCGATGAACCGGTCAACGCGTTGGATGTGCCCGCGCAGGTGGGCATAATGGAATTGCTGAGAAAGCTGAAGCGCCTTCACACACTCAGCTATCTCTTCATTACGCACGACCTGGAGTTAGCCGCTCAATACTCGGATCGAATCGCTGTCATGTACGCCGGTAGAATCGTGGAGACGATCTCATCTGTTGAGATAGCCGAGAAGGCACGCCATCCCTACACGCAGATGCTTTGGGGTTCTATTCTACGTCCGGATCCGGCAGAGCGCCTCAGCGAGTTTACTTCCTTCGGAGAGCCGCCCGCTCTCTTCGAGCGAATTGAGGGATGCCCCTATCATCCGCGTTGCCCTCTTGCGCTTTCACGATGTCGTGAGGTGGAGCCCTCTTTGGCAGCAGTTGGCCGTGGCCATGTCGCCTGTCATTGTGTTGATGGCTGTTCCTGATCGAAACTTCGTCGGGCGTTCGCGCAAATAGGAATCATATCGTCAAAAAGTACACGGACGACGTTGACAACTCGGGAAACGCCCTGTGGGGCGGTTATACCGCCGATAATACTTCAGTATTTGTCGCAGCGCGGCAGTATCTCGCTGTCCGGAAGGGCGGGCAAACTCACTTGGCGAGTTAAACCATGAGCACACCGATCCATAGCAGGAGTACAGCAGGTTTGTGGATGGTGGGCCCGTTGTCAGTTTGCCTTTTCCCTGTGGTGATCATCGCGTATCTTACTCTGCACCATTCGGTATCATTCCTTGTTGCCTTCCGCGCCGTGCTCACGCCTTACTTCCTTTGCTTTGTTCCAGGATATGTATGCCAGCGATGGGTTTTCAAGTTTCGCAAGCTGCCGCCATTTGAGAGTATTCTGTCGTCGTTTGTCCTCGGATTGCTGCTTATGCCGCCAGTCTGGTACATTGCCAGGTGGACTGGTCTCGGTATGCCGACCTTGTGTTTCACGACATTGTTGGGATTGGCATTACCAATCCTGGGGCGGTGGCACAGGTGTTTGAACCGTGAATGCATGAGTAACCTCGTTGGTCCTGGTGATGCAGTCATTCTCTGGGCGACGCTCGGTTTGACCATGCTGTGGAGCTGTTCTCTCACTGTTGTTGATCGCCATGATGGAATCGTACGCGTTATGCCTTATCCGGATCATGCCAGCCACATGACGGTTATTGGCGAGCTGGGTAGGGGAATACCAATGCAGGCTGTTCCCTTCGTCGCCGGACCTACGACGCTTAGCTATCACCTGATGCCGGACGTTTGGTGTGACATGTTGTGCTGGGCGACCGGAGCTGATTTGGAAACGGCGTATTTTAAATTGGCCTTGACGCTGAGATATCTCTTCTTCTGTTTCGCCTGCTATCTTGCTCTGCTACCTCGTTTCGGGCGTGCAGCGTCTGCGGTGGCAGTCGTGGCCACGCTGACAATTACGGGCGCAGTGACTTATGCAGTTCCGTTGCTTAAGACGGTGATGTTCAGTAATTGGCTGCTCCATTACTTCCACTGCAACTATCCCTCTGCGTTCGGCTTGGCTCTTATCTTTCTTGTCATCTACTACGTCTCGAGGATTGGATTGCTGCCTGTCCGTTCAGTAACCATCGTCTCTTCGTGTCTTGCCTGTGTACTCCTGTGGTATAAGGCCAATTTCGCGCTGGCCTTACTGCCGGCCGTCCTCCTTTTCAACGCGGTTGTTCTTCTACGCAAGAGAGATTATCGATGGCTTGTACTCTGTACGGTCGGTTCCCTGCTCCTGGTCGTACTGAGACGCTGGGAACTTTCGTTTGCTGATTTTGTGATTCTTCCGGTTATGCAGCCGAGTGCTTTTCTGGCATGGTGGTGGAATCGTCTGATAGAGGTCCCTCCTGGTTGGCCCATTAACAGCATCATTGGCGATGGGACTTGGATTCTGGCGGTTGGGCGGCCTTGGCAATGGGGTATCGTGTTGATTGTCTGCATGACCGCCATGTTCCACGTCAGTCTCTTGTCTATTCCGTACCTTGTCAGCCGTTGTGGCTGGAGAAGGAGGCTGGCCGATTCCAGTGCCGCCGATCTGCTGTCGCTGATATTCCTCCTTGTGACTGTATTGGGATTGGCCGTATTTCCCGTTCAGTTGGGCCACCCCGGCAATATCGGGTTTGCGCTTAGAGCGGCGATGTGGGCAGTTCTTGGCCCGCTTTTGGGCGTCATGGTGTACAGAGCCTTGCGGTATATGAGCAAACGCAATTCTTGGGGGAGAGCTTTTGCCGCAGTCATTGTGCTTGCCATTTTGGTCCAAAACGCGCGACCACTGAGAGCCAGTGCTTTTTGGCAAACAAGGTATGGCCCGGACAAGATCAGTGCTGATTTGCATGATTGCTATCGTTTCATAAAGGATGCAACTCCGGCGGAAGCAATGGTGCTTCAGGAAAACGTTGCCGGGCCATGGACGGCCGGACTGCTTACGCAACGGAGAGTCGTGCTGGAGATGGAGTATCAATGGCGTCATTGGTTCTACGATACTCTTCCCATCGCCTACGATGTTAAACGGTTCTATAACGGTGCCAACGACAGTGAAGCGCTTCGTATCCTCAGACGTTACGGTATTACCCATATAGTGGCTGATCTCTCAAGGCACGCGCTTCCCCTAGGTGACGACATAGTTAGGGAGATATTTCGTAAAAACACAACGGTTGTCTTGGAAGTGCGTGGTGAGATGCTCCGGAATGATGCAGGTGTTTGTGACGAGCACCGCGAGCAGAAATCTCCTGATCATGAGCCACTTGCTTCGTTTAGCGCGGAGATCGGAAGATATGGCCAGCTTGACTAGCACAACAAGAGAACCTCACTTATCGCTGCATGCCTGTGTTACGGAGTGTTCGGCCTGCGGAGATCACCGATGGAAGCTGAATGCCGAGGGTGTTCGCGATTACGAATATGCTTCGCCAGGCCAGTACAGGTGGATGCAATGCCAGAACTGTGCTCTCATCGCGCTTGTCCCTCAGCCGAGCTATCAGGTGCTCGATCTGGCCTATCCTCGCGACTATCACGGATATCACGAGTCCACTTCGGCGCTGGTTTCGTGGTACGTTCGCAGGCGGAAGCGCAGACGCGCGCGTCTGCTCGCGAGTATGCTGCCTCCAGGTGGAGTGATTCTCGATATTGGATGTGGCGATGGCTCTCTTTTGGAGGAGGTAGGTCACCAGGGCGACTTCCGTTTGCTGGGTGTCGAATTCCAACCGCAGGCCGCCGAAGCAGCACGGGACCGTGGAGTCACCGTTTGGGCAGGCGAGTTGGCGGATGCTCGAATATCGCCCGGGACAGTTGACTTGGCAATTATGGAGCATGTCATTGAGCATGTTAGGGATCCAGCGGAGACTTCGTCGCGGATCAACTACCTTCTGCGTCCAGGAGGAGTGATTGTTGGAGAAACACCGAACACAGATTGTCTGGATGCACGCCTGTCTGGTCGCTATTGGGGTGGGGGGCATGCTCCCAGACATCTGCATCTCTTCTCTCCCGGATCCTTGCGCGTTGCCCTTGAGAGGGCCGGCTTCCAGAAAGTGGGCATTACTCATCCGGTGTACCCAGCTCACATGGCCTTGAGCTTACAGAACTTCATGCGAAGAGGGCGATCAGACACTATCGGATTGACGCGCGGGCGGGCATGGTATTTCCCATTTGCCTGCAGCCTCGCCATGCCTTTTGCGGTTTTAGCGAGCCTGAGCAAGAGTAGCGGAGCTATGCAGTTTATCGCCAGCAAGCCTGTGGCATAGGTCGTTGCGTACAGCGTGAAGTAGGTTTGGAGAATAGTCGTCAACTCGGGCGATTTTCGTTCAACAACTGCATTCTTGCGAGAGAAGTTGGTGCAGCGACATGTCCGGTATGCTGCCGCTGCACAGAGCCGCTCTCAATTCGGGGTGAGGCAACTTCTTCCTGGCCAAGCGATCCTCGCAGGGAAGCGGAGTGCTGCGGCTTGATGCCGGGACCAAATACTCGTCATAGAATTCATCATTGCAGGCTGGGGGCATCGACTGGCGTATTTCTTGAAAATCGGCTCTTGCATGGCGCGTTGCCGGATGATTTTCAGCGGTTCCAATGTGACATTGCCGTAACTAATAGGAACAAATGCACAAGGAAGATACTCTCCTTGTGCTGTGATATACATCATCTCCTTGGCGGCGGGGCAGCCGCGGCTCTTGTAGTTTCCCTCAAAGTCGGTGCGGGCATGCGGATGTCGCCTGAGAAAATCGAAAAGAAACAGCATGTCCTCTTCCGTTAGCCGAGCCTCTTTGTTGCCGGCCCATGCTCCGACAGGACAAGCCCAATTGAGTTGCATTCCGCATCCTAGAGACCGTACGAAACACGCAAGTTTCTCTAGATCCGTCGATCGAATGTTCTGGTGAGTCACAACCGCGCTCAAAGAGACCTTCATTCCCAAGCTCGTGGCAAGTCGAACAGCGTCAACCGTCGCATGCCACGCTCCGGGAGATCGCCGAAATGCATCATGCGATTCCGGATTGGAGCTATCCAAGGAAACACTTAGAGCATCAACTCCTACTTGCAGAAGGCTTCGTATTCTCGTCTCGTCGAGCAGGATGGCGTTGGTGCTGACCATTATGAAGTTGCTGTGTGTGTTGAACGCACTGATGATGTCTTCAAGGTCATTCCTGAGTAACGGTTCTCCTCCCGTGAACTGATAGTTAAAAAAACGCAGTTTCTCTGCTTGCTCAGCTAATGTCCTGTACTGCTTCAAGGTCATTCGCGGCATTGAACGATCGTTGAGCGTTTGAGCCGAGCAATGTTCGCAGCCGAGGTTGCACTCGTAACCCACGGCCATACACAGCGACCGTGGAATCGTGTCGCCCAAGCGCGCCAGAGCGTGGTTCCTAACGAGCTTGGCAATGAGTAGCGGCTTTCTTGTTCCTAGCGCCTAGCGAAGATTGTCTGCAAGAGTATAGACAGGGCGTAGTGCGTGTTTAATCATCTTGAGTGTCGTCCGCAGGCCCACGTTGTTGAGTACCAGCTTGTGTATTATCGGTACCCTCGACGAGATGATGATCGCGCCACTTGTTCGATAGAGAAGATCCTTTCTTGCTGAACGCGCCACTGTCACTTCGGGGGGCAGGGGATCATGTGACGATGAAACATCCTGGAGAACTGCCAGCAATGCGGATTGATGTTTCTCAATCCCCGTCCGCATAGGTTCGAGTCGCCGGGATCCTCAGAGCTTTGTCTATTGTTTGCCTGACCGCTGCTAGTTGTTCATTGTGCTTGATGTTCTTGTGGTCCTGGAATGCAATCCGAACTGCGATCGTTGATTGCTTGGGGCTTTCAAGGAGGAGCGGCTATGGGATACGCCTTGAGTGCGCCGTCCACGCGGAGCATCGGTTGGCCTAATTGCCCCCAAAACACACATATCCAACATGCTTGGGCCAATCTCATTATCAGCAATAACTTACGGATGTTTTTGGGGGCTCGGCAGCACCACTGAGCTCCGATTGCACATGCCGCCACCCATCTGACGAGCAAAGATCCTGGTGATCAGTAGCGTGTGGTCAAAAAGGACGACGGTTAGTGGAAGAGGCGGCCGAAGTTGCCTGTAGCTGCCAATATTCGCGGGGATCTTCGGAATAACTGCCCGTGGGCGACTATCGCGTGTGTTGCTTGGCTTCACTCCTCGGATATTTCTAACCGGCTGGAAGTTGCGGTGGGAGATCTGGAGGCTACGCTTTGTGTTTGGAACGCGAGTCGCGGACGGCGGAACAGGCCACGAGAGCCGGCGCTGGAGCCATTGTGCTGCTCTCGGGCCAAGCTTGGCGCGAGTTGTTGTTGAATAAACTGGAAGGAGTCATCAAATGAGACAACGGTTCTGGATCAATCTTACAGTCATTTGCGCCGCTGCTTTTTGCTGGTCGGCGACAGCCTTCGCTCAGGATGCACCGCCGCCTGCTGCTGACAACGCTCCCGCAGCAGTGGCCCCCAAGGGCGACATCTTGACTGCCGTGCCCGACAGCGCCTGGGCGTCCCTGTGCATCCGCAACGCGGCCGAGCTGGACGAGAAGATGATGAACATCGGCCAGAGGCTGAACCTCATGCCCATGAGCATGCTTGGTATGGCCAAAATGTCGCTGGGCTTGATGGCCGGTGTGAATGACAACGGCAGTGTGGCCGTAGTGCTCATGCCTGTCGAGAACGTAGCCGACATCATGCCGGGGATATCCGTGCTTGTGCCTTGCACGGACTATGCCGCACTCACCAGTATGATTAAACCCGAACCGGTTGAGGGGGGGCTCTCTCGTGTCATGCTGGCCGGACAGGACTCCTACATTGTCCAGTACGGAGAATACGCTGCCATTAGTAATTTCCCCAGTGCCCTTCAAGCTTTGCTGAATGCCAAAGAGAACTCGGGCATGGGCAAAGTCTGGACCAACCATCAGGTGAAGCGCTTCGCTGAGGACGATCTCACATTGTGGGTCAACGTGAAGGCAATCGTCGCCAGCCCTACGTTCCAAGGCATGATTCCCATGCTCGCCATGATGTCCGGAGGCAGCTTCAATGTCGAAGAGATCAAGGATTATAACAGCATAACGGTGTCGCTCTCACTGAATAATGGTGGTTTGCGCATTGGGTTTTACACTGGAATGAGCGAGGGGAGCAACTCCGCCAAGCTGTTGGCATCTGGTCCGTCAACGAGTGAAACGCTCTTGAAGGGGCTTCCGGCCGATGATTATCTTGTGTCCGTAGGCTCTTTGATCAGCAAGGAGCAGGCGGATAAGGCGGCTAAGAGTCTCGGTACCATGCTGGCTAATCCTATGCTTGCCATGCAGCTTCAACTGGACCCCATGAAGGTCAGCGAAATCTCCGCCAAAGTCGCTGAAGCATTGAGCGATGCAAGAGGAGTAGCCTTCAGTATTTCCGGGTTATCCCCAGGGCCGGACGGTTTGATCGGTATGACCAAGGTTGTGACCGTAGCCGGCAGCGCCAAGGATAAGTGTGCGAAAATCGCTGAGATCATAGAAATCATGACCTCCGGCCTGGTTAACAGCGAAGAAGGTAAGCAGGCAATGGAAGAGGTCATGAGCATTGTCAAGTATACCCCTGAAGCTGAAAGCATAGGAGGCGTTTCCGTCGATCATCTCGCGGTGAAAATCGACCAAGTTGATGACGTGAGTCCCGAAGACTACCAGAAGCTGCAGAAGGTTGTTGGCAGTGAGGGGGTTCTCGTTCGACTGGCGGCTGTTGATGACAAGCATTTGGTCGTCACCTTCGGCGGAGGCAAGCAGCGGATGGCTCGCTCCCTCGAACTGATTAAGGCGGGACAAGCTCCCCTTGCCGACGATGCTTCCATCAAGAACGCTGCCAAGAGCCTTCCCACCAGTAGAAGTATTGAAGGGTACGTATCAGTGGACAACGTGGTTGAAACCATTGCAGCCATACAGAAGGCTGTCGATGAGGGGGGAATGCCGCCGTTTGGCAAGGTAAACGCTGCTGCTGCTTTTGTGGCCGGTACTGTTGGAGGCACAGGCTACCAAGTCGATGTCGCCATCCCCATGGAACTCATAGTGGCAATCAAAGACATGATCGTGAGTTCCACGATGCCCCCGCAGCCACCGACAACGCCGCAACCAATGACCGATAGTGAACCGGCTTCAGTACCGGGTTCGTAGTTGACCGTGGCAAACAGAGGACCGATGATACTCCTACACCATTTGGGCTTCGAGTATCTTTGGAGGAATTCAAAATGAGCTTCACTCCATTTGGCAAGGCTATCCCCACGTCACTATCCGAACTGCAGGATGAACTAACGCGGGTTTTTGATCGTGCATGGCAGGCTGGCATTTCCACCGGACCTCTCCACGGGCATGGATGGGGGCCGGTCATCGACGTAATTGACGAGGACGAGCGCTTCGTAGTAGTAGCTGAAGTGCCCGGCCTCAGCGTGGCTGACATCGAGGTCTCTTTTGAGCAGGGCGAGTTGATCCTCAAAGGCAACAAAATCCAGGATCGCGGCGAGGAGGAAGAGGTGCTCTACGTTCGCAACGAGCGCCGTTTTGGCAGTTTCTGCCGCAGAGTCGCTTTGCCCGAAGAGGTGGACACGGCAGACATCAAAGCTACGTGTCAACGCGGCTTGTTGGAAGTGGTGTTGCCCAAGGTAAAGACCGACGTAGGCACGAAGGTCAAGATTAACGTGATCGACGGCTGATAGAACTTGCTGTGGGATCAGGGGATGGGTTGATGCTCTGCCGACAGAGCGCGCACCTGTCCCCTGGTTCTTTGGCGTGGGATTGCGCCAGCTAGGAATCTCTCCTCTGTTTATTCCTGTTCGGCAGGCGGCGGGGATAATTCATTCAAGTGCACTTCCATCTCCACCGATCCCGCCGTCAGCAACGCCGTTTGCCGGTGAAGTTGCACCCGCACGACCTTCGCACTGCGATCGAACTTTCGCAAAAACACCTCTTGGCCGGGCCTGATGGTATTCACCCATTCATACCACTCATACTGCGTTTTTCGCTCTGTCTCGAGTTTCTCCAACTCGTGAGCGTAGTGCACACGCCGCTGCTCCGCCTCCAGCATCGACTGATTCGCTTCCAACCGGGCTCGCTCCGCCTTCCGGCGAGAATCAAGGGTAGCTGCGATCACCTTGTTGATTGCCTTACTCCGCTTGCTCAGATAGGAGCGCGCCCTCTTGATCATTTTCCTCGGCATGCCCAGGCGCTGGGCGATGATCAGTGCGTTGCTGTTTCCCGGCTCCCCAATGCGCAGATGAAAAGTGGGGCACAGTGTCTTGGCGTCGAACTCGACAGACGCGTTGTCAATCCGCTCATTGGTAAAAGCAACCGACTTGAGCGCCGAAAGGTGCGTTGTGACCACCGCCGAACACGACAAACGCCGCAACTCGTCAATGATTGCTCGCCCTATCGCCGCTCCCTCGTCCGGATCGGTTCCCGAACCCAACTCGTCCAGTAGAACGAGCGAATCTGCATTGGCTTTGCGCAAGGTCAACAGGATGTTCGAAAGGTGAGAACTGAATGTACTCAGTGACTGCTCGATGCTCTGTTCATCTCCCACATCTATGTGGATATCGCCGTAGATAGGCACACGCGAACCGGCGCCCGCGGGTATGGGAATGCCGCATTGCGTCATCAAGGCTAGCAGGCCGATCGTCTTCAGTGTTACGGTTTTCCCGCCAGTGTTTGGCCCCGTGATTATCAGAAGGTCAAAATCATCTCCCAGTCGTACATCTATGGGCACGACCTTCTTACCGTCGTCCCCGGACTCCGCCGCCAGGTCGATCAACACGGGATGCCGCGCCTGGTTGAGCAACAGCACTCGGTCCTCTGAAATGTCCGGACAGACCGCCTTCCGCTTTCGCATATAATGGACCTTGGCTGCCACCAGATCGAGCACACCAAGCGCGTCCATAGTCTGCAATATCCCCGTCTCGTTCTCATGCACAGTGAAGGAAAGCTGTCCGAGAATGCGCGCGATCTCCTTCCTCTCCGACTCACGCAACGACACTATCGAGTTATTAGCCTCCACCACCTCAGAGGGCTCTACGAATAAGGTTGATCCGCTATCGCTGCTCGAGTGGATGATCCCCTTGATCCTCCCCCGATACTCTGTCTTCAGCGGTAGCACCGTCCGAGTGCCTCGCATCGTCGTGTTAGGGAATTGAAGCATTCGCAGAATGTGCGGGCGTTTCAAAATCTGAGCGTACGTCTTTCGGATTTCATCGTGCAGGCGATCGATCGATCGGCGTATGCTCAGCAGTTTGCTACTTGCCTCGTCGCGAACATGACCCCGCTCGTCAATGGCCTTGTTGATCTGCAACGACAGTGGTCCGAAGTCTCCCACTCGCTCGCTGATGGCCAGCACCTCTTCCAACTGCTCCGGCAGCGATGCTCGCCAGCGCGAGACGTTCGATGTGGCCGCCAGTGTTTCACTGACCCGACACAATTCGTGCGCGTCCAGACCCGCGGCAGTCCCAGCATCTCTAACATGCGCCCGTATGTCGTGTACACCGCCCATCGGCGGGACACCGACCTCATCGAAGGCTCGGTCCATCTGCCGCACCTGCTCAAACCACGCAGAGATCGAGTGCGGTTGTCTTGCTGGCTGTAGGCGACGGGCAAGCGTTTTGCCCAACGTCGACGCGCAGCAGTCAGCTAGGCTGGAGCGGATGTGCGAGAACTGCAGCTTGTCCAGAGTATGTTTGTCCATCGATCAATATCGCCTGACGCACCACCGAACCACGCGACTCCGGCGTCCGAACCAATCTCATTATCCTTCTGCTGCAACATGCCTCCAAGCGCAGCAGCAAACAATGACAACCCACGGGACAAGACCGTGGTCCATACGCTGCCCTCGAACAGACCTTGCTCTACCCCATCCGATTTCACAAGACTCGTCAAACGGGCAGCGTATAATAACAAAGAAACGCTCTTGATCGACCAAACGGTGGAAGTTATTGGAGATATGGCATGCCCCGGCCCTTGCCACACTACAGCCATTCGAGTTACCGGCACTCAGTCCTGGCCATCACAATCCTTATCGGAACACTCGCGGTGCCCCTGTCTGCTTCTGGCTCAGACTCGGATCTCTACGACGTCGTGGATCTCGAAAAGCTCCAGCGAACCTTCGAGCGACTCGCTGCTGATGCACGACCCAGCGTTGCCGCGATTAGTACCTTCCGCATCCTAAAGCACCCTGATGGCCGGGAACTCAAAATTCCCCACGGTGTCGGGTCCGGGTTCATCTGTGCCGCTGATGGCAAGATAGTGACCAATCACCACGTAATCGAGGAGGCCGATCGCATCGAGGCCTTGCTGTTCGATGGCCGCTCCTTTGAAGCCAGGCTCATCCAATTCGATCCTCGCTCCGACCTCGCAGTTATCAAGATCGAAGCTCAGAATCTGAGAGTGGCTCCCCTTGGACAGGCTGAGCACGCCCGGCCCGGACGATGGGTTTTCACCGTCGGAAATCCTTTTGGACTTGCAGGCTCCAATGGCGGCAACACCTCCGTGGCTTTCGGCACGGTTACTGCCATTGGTCAATTTCTCGATATCGATCCGCGTAACAACGACCGCTACTACGGTAATCTCATTCAGACCGACGCCAGCGTTAACCCTGGCAACAGCGGCGGACCTCTCTTCAATATCCGCGGACAGGTCATTGGCGTTGCCACCGCCATGCTCTCATCCAGCGGTGTTGATGAGGGTGTCGGTTTTGCTTTGCCCATGTCTGATCGGGTTCGCAGAATCATCGCTCTCCTCTCCGAGGGGCGAGAAGTCCGTTACGGTTACCTCGGAGTTAAAATAACCACGATTGATCCACAGGCATCTTCGCGATTGGGCATTCCCTATAGGCGAGGTGCCATTCTTACTGCGATCCCAAAGACGGCAGGCTACAGTCCGGCTGCCGCAGCGGGCCTGGAGCCGGGCGATGTCATAACCGAAATCGAGGGCGAGCCGATTAGAGACTCTGACCAAGTCGTTCGCATGATCGGAAGCATGCCCGTAGGCAGCGAAGTGAAGGTCGTCTACTACCGGGGAAAAAGGGAGATGGCCGCCACCGTCGTTCTTACGGAACGCGCCGAGACAGTGGCTGCCCGTGCCAAAGCATCCGGTGGAGCACTTCACACCCGCTCTGTCGCTTGGCGCGACCTCACCCTTGTGGAGTTTGAGGGGCAACTGGGCCACGCGCCGCGCGATGCTAAGCCGGTCGTTGGCCTTTATGTTGCCGAGTGCACTCCAGGATCGCTCCTCTTTCGCAGGGGAATCCGCGCCGGCGACTTGATCACCAAATGCGATGGAGTATCACTTCGCTCCCTGCAGAATCTTGATGAGTGCGAACGTGCTGCTGGTTCTGCGATAAGGCTTGAGTTGCACACCGGCAAGACCATTGTGTTACCGAATTGAGGTCGCCAGCAGCGTCAAAATGCCCAGACAAACGATAGATGCACGCCACCTCACCGGATGTCGGCGACGGTGACGCACCTCCACCGCCATCACCGCCTACTCTGGCTCCACCTCATCAACATATGTTTCCGTCATCGGCTTTGCCTTGCTCAGCTCGATTTCGTAGACCGTGCCACAGTCCGTATCCACCACATATACCTGCCCATTCACCGCAACAACTTGTCTTCCGCTGCCAAGCCTGTTGTTCTTGGCCGATACGGCCACACAACCGCTACCGGCCACCAATATCGTTGCAAGGGCCATGCATCCGAGCTTTCTTCGCATAATTAGTCTCCGCTTACAGAAAAAGTGGGGGAAAAAGGCTTTACGTACAACAAGACAGCCTGCTTCGCTCTAGGTTAGAGCCTTATTGGAGCGTTACTCGCCCAACCCTGACGCCAAACAGCAAGCTGAGGTTTGCAGACAACATCGGCGTAGAGCTCGCTTCAGCACCCGAACTTGCAGCACATCAGACCTCTCTACAAACTTCACGCCTATTGACCCATTCCGCAGATCGCGACAAACTGCTAGCCTGCGTCTTCCACCGAGTTCATCACTGGCTTAGGTGCGGGGGCAGGAAGCGCGTCGGAAGCTGGCTGGCGACCTGCAGGGAAGATTGAGACTTGCGACGTCCCGGCACCGGAGTGTCATTCGTCCAAGCGTAGCGCCAATCAATGAAAGACCACCGGACAGAACTGGCGTCCGGACGCTACTCTTGAATGGCGCTTGCTCCAGCTGGCGGGCAACGCAGGCAAAACCCACGAGGTTCTTACATGCTGAGCGCGGTCACCGGTGTGGTGTGGCCATATAACGCCGGCCATCAGGATTTGTGCCAACGGATAGTATAGCACCATGGCAATGTTTGACTCCTTAACAGAGCGGTTCGGGAGCGTCTTCAAGGGCCTTCGCGGACGGGGTAAAATCACTGAGGAAAACGTACGCGATGCGATGCGCGAGGTCCGCACCGCGCTGCTCGAGGCCGACGTCAACCTGAACGTAGCCAAGGAGTTCTGCGAGCACGTGCAGCAGAAGGCCATCGGCGCCGACGTCATTCACACCCTCAAACCCGACCAACTCATCGTCAAGATTGTCCACGATGAACTCGTACAACTAATGGGACCCGTCGATCCGAAAATCCCCTTCGTTTCCGGCGGACCGACCATTCTCATGCTTGCCGGCTTGCAGGGCTCTGGAAAGACCACAACCTGCGCCAAGCTCGCCAAGCACATAATGACCAAGGCCAAGCGTCCCCTTATGGTGGCGGCAGACTTGAAGCGACCAGCCGCTATCGACCAGCTTGAAGTGCTCGGCGAACAGATCAGCGTTCCTGTCTATACAGAGCGCGGCCACTTGAACGCCGTCAAGGTTTGCCGCAATGGCATCGCTCACGCCCGCAAAACTGATCGCGACGTCGTCATTCTTGATACTGCCGGTCGACTTGCCATCGACGAGGAGATGATGGTGGAGGTCGCGCAGATCGGTAGCGTCTGCTCTCCGCATCAGATTTACCTCGTTCTCGATGCCATGACCGGTCAGGACGCAGTTCATACCGCAAAGGCATTCAACGACCGCCTTGAACTGGACGGCTGCATTCTCACCAAGCTAGACAGTGATACGCGCGGTGGTGCGGCCCTGTCCATGAAGAGGGTCACCGGCAAGCCCATCAAGTTCGTCGGCATGGGAGAGAAACTCGAAGCCCTCGAACCGTTCCACGCCGACCGTGTCGCCGGAAGTATTCTTGGCATGGGCGATATGCTCAGCCTAGTGGAAAAGGCTCAGGAACAGTATGACGCCGACGAGGCGGCCAAGCTCGAAAAGAAAATGGCCAAGGGCGCTCTTACCCTGAACGACTTCCTCGCCCAAATGCGCAAGATGCAGAAAATGGGCTCCATGAAGGATATTCTTAAGAAGCTTCCCGGCATGGGCGGAGCGGCGGCGGCCGATATGAAGATCGACGATGGCGAAATCAAACGGATGGAAGCCATCGTCCTCTCCATGACGGAAAAGGAACGCACCAAACCCGAAATTATCGATACTTCGCGCCGTAGAAGAATAGCCAAGGGGGCCGGGGTCGATGCCCAGGAGGTCAGCGGCCTCGTCAAATCCTTCGGACAGATGCGCGATGCCATGAAAATGATGTCCGGAATGGGCCTTCGCCAGCGGATGCAGTTCAGTTCGCAGCTGTCCCAGATGGCCGGCCAGGGAATGGTGCCTAATCTCCGCACAAAGTCCAAGTCTGTGCAGAAACGCCGCGTCAGTACTAAGGATAAACGCAAGGCACGAAAAAAGGGCCGCAAGTGAATCACCTTTCGGCTACAGACAAATCAAAGATCTAATAATGCAGCGATACGGCGTCATTACCAACAAGATACCGCGAGAGATCGTGCTCTTGAAGGCTCGTCCGTGCGCTTGGGGTAAATGCGCTTTCTGTGATTACATCGAGGACAACACGACCGACACAGGTCTCATTCAACAGGTCGCTGACGAAGAACTGGCAAAAGTGACCGGCGCGTTCCGTCGTCTGGAAATAATCAATTCCGGCAGCATACTTGAATTGCCTCTATCGGTTCGCAAGCAGGTTCGCGACTTGATCGCCCGTCTGAAAATCACCGAGTTCATTTGTGAATCCTTCTGGTCCTATCGCCGCCGCTTTGCCGAAATCCGCGACTTCTTTCAGGCCGAAACCAGGATAAAGGTAGGCGTGGAAACCTTCGACGATAGTCTCCGCAACGGCGTCTTGAATAAGGGAATGTACTTTGAGTCTCCTCTGGAGGTTGCCAACTATACCGACACCATTTGTCTCATGGTGGGGTTTCGCGGACAAACCAGAGAATCCATCGCACGTGACATGGACATAATGCTCCAACACTTTACCTATGGTTGCGTGAACCTCTTCTGTGAAAACACTAAGGGGGCCAGTTGGGTTGACGAGGGGCTCAAGGATTGGTTCCGCCGGGAATTCAGCTTCCTGGAAGAACACGCCACAGTCGAAGTGCTTTGGGAAAACACTGACTTCGGAGTGGGTTCTCTCGATTGATCACGCCTCATCAATCTGCTATACGTCCACGTGCAACGTCAGATAATGAGAGTTCGCCGCGGCATCTGGGTCTGAACCGTGGGCGGACTGCTTACCGGCCCAGCCTCCGTCAGCCTGCTCAAGGGGCCACGTCATTGGGCCGATACCGATAATGGCAGAGTTTGTCTGTTGGGAGACTGAGAATGGCGCGCCGACGTAGCTTCGCACTCATTCTGGTTATGGTAATGGTCCTCGTAGCTGTTCCCATTGCCTACACCTTTCTGGCTGGGCAGAGCACCACCACCAGCATTGCACGGAATATGGAAAACCATACAAAGGCAAAGGGAGTGGCGGAATCGGGGCTGCGATTGGCTCTCGCTCATATGCGAGCCAACGAGGATTGGCGCACAGATTTGACAAACGGCACCTGGGTGGCGGATCAGGCCATTTTTGACGGAACCTTCACCATCATTGCTGAAGATGGTGTGGACAGTGACCGCGATGGTGTTGTTGATGGTGATGGCGATCTCAGCGACGACTCCGATGATCTTTTGACACTCACGGTAACGGGAAAGGTCGGAGGCGCTTCGCATACAGTGCATGCTGTGGTCACGCCAGTTCCGGGAACTCCGACAAAGGTGCTCTTCATTGTGGCCGATTCTGGTAATCTCAACGATGCAGAAGTCGCAAGGAAGGCGCTGCTGGAGAGCTGGGGGTTTGAAGTACAGACGCTCTCAGATAATGAATCCTCGGCTGCATATGATGCAGCCTCTGCTGACAACAGCGTCGCGTATGTTTCCGTGGAGGTTGTCGAGTCTCAGGTCGGCACGAAGCTCAGTGCTGCAGCTATTGGTGTTGTCGTGGAGGAAGCCGGCCTTTGTGATGAACTAGGCATTTCATCGAGCGGGTCGAACTACACCGGAACTGCCGTCGACATAGTTGATAACACCCATTACATCTGCTCACCGTTCGATGTAGGTGAATTGGAGATTCTGGCCGACTCGGATGATCTGAATGTTGTCGGTTCATCTCTTGCGACTGGTGCCGTTGTTGCCGCGCAGCGTCCCTCCAGCAGCACGGGAGCTCTCGTAGCCATTGATGCCGGAGAAACCCTGAGCGGCGGAGGAATGGCTGACGGCCGACGGGTTATGCTCCCATGGGGTGGCAACGGCTTTGATTTTGCCAACCTAAACGACAATGGCAAAACAATCCTCAAGCGGGCTTTGCAATGGGCGGCTCAGACTCCAACGTCTCCCGATCCGGTTCTCCACTACGACTTCGACTCGCAGTCAGGGACCACGATCGTGGATCGGGAAGGCAGTGTCAACCTGACCATGTTGCCCGGAAATGGGGCCATCGATTGGGTTACTGATGCGCAGGTGGGAACCGGCGTCTACTTCAATCAGAACGCCCAATCGGGCACAGCCGTGGCCATGACCGCCAACGTGAACGTAGCCGATGAACTCAAAAGTGCGCTCCAGGCTAGCGGAGCTCTGACGGCACAGGTCTTCCTTAAGGCTGAGGGTTTTGACGGTTCCTATGGACGGGCGCTTAGCTATTCCAGAGATACGGGATCGACGACACGGAACTTCACTATTGCTGCCGATGACGATGGCGCCACCACGGCCGATTTCATTGCTCGTGTCAAGAACGCGGCGAGTGAAAGCGAGTACAAGCTCGACAGCGTGATTGAGATGGACGAATTCCAGGTCTTGGCGTTCACTGTCGATCACAGTTCCACCACCAACAACATCAAGCTCTACCTGAACGGTCAATTGGTTAAAACATCATCATCGAGCGGCAATTTCAGCGCCTGGACAAGTGAGATGTTTTTGCTCGGAAACGAAAGAACGCTTAATCGGCCCTTCAGGGGGTACATGTACGATGTCAAGGTTTGGGATTCAGCCTTGAGCGCAGCACAACTCGCCGCGAATGCTGCGGCAATGCTTCCGGCGGAAAGCGAGGAGCCTCAGCTCATCGCCCTGTACGAGTTCAATGAGGTCCTGCCGCCGGACCCTGTGTTGCTTGCCCACTGGAAGCTGGACGAGATAACCGGTGGAGGTGGAGAAACAACGACTGCCGTGGACGATGCAGCAGGTAACGATGGGACATATACAGGCGGCGCTGTCGGCAACGAGGTCGGATTCGGGGATGGGGGAACAGCCGTACGCTTTGATGGAAGCAACGATTACGTGCTCGTGCCTCACTCAGCTGCCTATCTACTTGACCGTGGAGCAGTGTCCTTTTGGTTTAACAGCAACAGCATGTCCGGGCACCATGCTTTGTTCTCCAAGGATTCCTCAAACTACGATACCGGCGGACATCTTCACATATACGCCTATGGTTCGCAGATAAGAGTGCGCTTGCAGAGCACCTCCGCTGATTACGTACTAAACTCACCAAGCGGCGTCTCCTCCAATCAGTGGCATCATGTCGTTCTCAACTTCGGAGTGGGGGGAATGCAACTCTATCTTGATGATTCTCTCGTGGACAGCGATGCCTACACCGGGGGTTTGGGAGTCAGCTCCGGTGGAACGGGTAATCACGAACCACTGGTGATTGGAGCCGGTACTTGGGGCAGCGGTGATCTCACCCACACACCGTTGAGCTACTACTTCGCCGGGTTGATTGATGACGTGCGCATCTATGACTATCCGCTTACTGCTGGACAGGTGTCCGATTTGCATGGTGCTGGCGAGGTCGGACCGGGTGCATCTGTCGGTAATCTCGTGGAGGATACCTGCGGCTTCGGTGGGGCCCTCGATCTGACCATTGACGATACGGACAATATCGCATGGATCGAAGGCGGCGGATTGGAGTTTACTGCGACAGCAACAGCTAAATCCACTGGCGCGGCCACCAAACTTTACAATGCCCTGACAGATACGGACGAGATGACCCTGGAAGTTAAGTTCACTCCGACCAATCTCGTTCAGGGCGGGCCGGCCAGGATCGTGTCATATTCAAGCGATGGTAATAACCGCAACTTCACCTTTTGCCAGTTGCAGCAGAAGTATGATCAGCGCCTGCGAACCACGAGCACTAGTGCCAACGGAACACCTGACATCCTCTCCGGCAACGTTCTGTCCAGCACAACCGTCCACCATGTCATTGTCACTTTCGGGGAAGGTGTGGTCAAGATGTATCGAGAGGGCAGCCTGGAAGTGACGCAGGATCGAAGCGGTACCTTCAATTGGGATAATAGCTATCCACTCGTGCTGGGCAATGAGGCGACCAGTGATCGTCCTTGGCTGGGCACACTCTATCGCGTGGCGATCTATGATCGCGCTCTGACAGCAGGTCAGGTAAGCGATGTGTTCAACGGCAACGCACCCGGGAGCGCGTCAACCGGGGGATACACCTACAACGTTGATTGGCAGGAATTGCAGTAGAAACTTGTCCGCACCGATTGCCTCGCCCCCACCCAAGAGAGTCCGTATATCTTCGCGGCTGTAAATCTGCCCCTTCCAGGTTTGTAGAGAGTGGACAGGCTCCACCTGCAGTGAACGACCATCTGAAGTCATCTCTACCTAAGCATATGTAGCCGATGCACTGCGCCGATATCTCCAGCAAAGGCTGCTCTCGGTTTCTCGTGGCTGCACGAGTGGCTGATTGCAGTGGAGATGATGGCCATCACGCTGCCACGCTACGGGATATCCGAATACCCCGCGCGCTCTGACAAGACGGACGTCTCGGTGTGCGTTTGCCTGCGTGTTGGTCTATTGAAAAACTGTTAAGCCGGTGCTTGTGATGCCGAGTAGGCCGTCAACGGATGGAACTCTTGCTTGGCCAAGCGCCTGGAGTGAGTCTATGTCTGTCCGATTGGCTTTGACCGTCATCGTATCCTTCTTCGTGGCTTTCGCACTGGCATGCGAGCGGCAGTCTGTCAGTTCTCCCAAGAACGCTCAGGCTGCGAGCGACTTGCCGAAGAACGAGACTGGGAAAGTCCTGGTGGTTCACAGTTACCATCGAGAGTACGAGTGGGTGGCAGGGATATCGCGTGGCGTCAAGCGAGCACTTGAGACAACCAACATAGACTTGGAGACTTTCTACATGGACACCAAGCGGCGGACCGACGTCGCCTGGAAGCAGGAGTCCGGTCAACTTGCACTAAAGTCGATCCAGGCATGGAAGCCGGATGTGGTAATCGCTGTTGACGACAATGCGCAGCAGTACTGCGCCAAGCATTTGATCGGTCGAAGCAAGCCGTATATTGTCTTCTGTGGTGTCAATGCGGAAGCAGCTGACTATGGGTATCCTGCCGAGAACGCGACTGGCATATTGGAACGCCCCCATTTCGCGGAAACCATATCTCTACTCAAACGGGTAATGCCCAATATCGGTAGGGTCGCCATTATCACCGATAATTCCCCTACATCTGCCGGTGCGCTTAAGTTTATGAGAGGGGAGAATGTCGGCGTTGATATAGTCTCCTGGCAGACTCCAGATACATTCACGCAGTGGCAGCAGGAAGTGCTGGCGGCACAAGGTGAGGCCGATGCCATAATAACCTATATGTATCACACCGTTACCCAGGAGGGCTCCGAGCAGAGCATGCCACCGGGCGAGGTTATGGCATGGAGCGTCGACCACAGTCGCATACCTTTTGTGGGCCTGTTCTCCTTTGCCATCGACGATGGAATGTTGTGCGGTGTCGTCGAGTCTGCCGTCGAACACGGTGTTGAGGCCGGAGGAATAGCCAGGCGGATCCTGGCTGGAACACCTGTATCAGAGATCCCCGTGGTCACCGCTACCCAGGGCCAAACCATGCTCAACCTGGAGACCGCTCGCAGGCTAGGTATTGTGGTTGCACCGGATTTGGTCGCAGACGTTGACGTAGTCATTGGAGACATTGATGCCCCCTGAGCGAGTCGATACGGTGATCAAGCGGAACAAGTGGCGCGACCGCTATGTACTTGCATGCGTGGCCGGTTTGGGACTGGCGCTCACGGTGGCCGTCTCCGTGGGATGGCGTTCGCACGACCTGGGACGGTTGAAAGAACGCTTTGCGGCCAAGGCAGAGCAGGTGGAGCAGGCGATTACTGAGGGCGTTCGCGTGCGTTGCTCCATGATGCAGACGCTGAGGGCTTTCTACAACGCCTCATCGGAAGTGTCGCGGAGCGAGTTCACTCTGGCTACCGCTGGCTTCCTCCGGCAATACAGAGATACGCAGGCATTTGCCTGGATTCCCCGAATCAGGCATGAGCAACGTGCAGCCTTTGAGACAAGTATGCGTCGTGACGGCATGGAGAGTTTCCAGTTTACCCAACCCGCAAAAGACGGAAGCCTTGTTCGCTGCCCTCGCAAACATGAGTATTATCCATTATCGTATGTAGAGCCGTACACTGGGAATGAAACATACATCGGCTATGACATGGCCGCGTTCGCACCACTCGCAAACAGCCGAGACACAGGCGATGCAATATTGACCTATCCACCGGACTTGGAGACAACGAAAAGACGATTCTGCATAGTCGTGCCAGTGTATGATCAGAACGGTGTCGACTTCACTGTTGTCGGACGTCGAGCCGCTCTTCAGGGCTTCGTACTAGGCGTATTCCAAATAAACCGGTTCGTCGAGAACACGGCGGGGGATATCGCTTCAGATTCAATGTATGTGCAACTCAGTGATCTTACAGCAGATGAGGCTCGGCGAGTGCTTTACGCCTCGGCCAACAAGCCGGCGAGCGCCGATGAACAACTGGATAGGGCAAACACCGGCGAGGGGTTTGTCCGTGCGGCCGTCATCGATGTCAATGGATGTTGGTGGCGATTGGATTGTTCCGCAACGGAAATCTTCCTGGCCGAAGCACGAGGATGGTCCTCGTGGATTGTATTGGCTGTTGGATCGTGTCTTACCGTTCTGGTGACACTGCTTGTTCGAGATCATGTCATCCGTACGAGAAGGATTGAAGAGCAGGTTGCTCAACGGACTGCTGAGCTTGACAAAGTTCACCGCGAGTTGCTGCAAGTGTCGCGCAAAGCGGGGATGTCGGAAATCGCTACCGGTATTCTGCACAACGTGGGAAACGTGCTTAATAGTGTCAACGTGGCCACCAACCAAGTTGTGCAGAAGGTGCGAAAGTCTCGCGTTGCAGAGTTGGGGGCGGCTAGTGACCTGATCGCCGAGCATATAGGTGACATGGCCGGTTTTGTGACCGAGCATCCTCAGGGGAAACACATGGCACGCTACATGATTGAGATGGGCAAGCATCTGGCCAATGAGCAGAAAGACACTCTTGATAAACTCGACGTTCTGAGAAACCACATCGACCACATCAAGGAAGTTGTGGCAATGCAGCAGTCCTACGCGCGTGTGTCGGCCATGTTGGAGGATGTGTCCCTGCCGGAGTTGCTAGAGGACGCTCTGAGAATGCGAGTTACATCGTTTGGGCGTCATCACATTGATGTCGTTCGGGAATACGAGGATGTTCCCCCCATCCGCGCGGAACGCCACCGCGTTATGCAAATAATCGTCAATCTTGTGGGAAACGCCAAACATGCTATTTCCGACCATCGTTCCACCGGCGGAAAAGTTACGCTGAGATTGTCATGGCCTGCGAGTGACCGGGTCAGGCTTGAAGTGGCGGATGATGGCGTCGGCATTTCATCAGAGAATCTATCGCGGATATTCAGTTACGGTTTTACGACCAAGAAAAACGGGCACGGCTTCGGTTTACACAGCAGTGCCCTGGCTGCCAAGGAGATGGGTGGAACACTCACCGTGCAAAGCGCCGGCGAAGGCCGCGGGGCGACGTTTATTCTTGAGCTGCCTCTTCTGCAGAAGGTGGCTAGTGAAAAAGCGGAATGACGAACGATACGGAACAAGTAAACACTCGCATACTTGTCATTGACGATCAGGAGTCGATCCATCATGACTTCTTGAGCATCCTTGCACCGGCGCACGCGCGCGCTGAAACGCTCGATGATGCGGCGAGCGACTTCCTCCGTAAATTGCCAACGCCTGCAGACAAGGAGCCCCGCTTCGATGTCGATTCCGCCTATCAGGGCGAAGAAGGTATGGAGATGGTTCGCCGCGCCGTGCAGGAGGGCCGGCCATACGCCATGGCTTTTGTCGATATGCGCATGCCTCCTGGCTGGGACGGGATCGAGACGATACAGCATCTGTGGGCCGTGGATCCGCAGTTGGAGATTGTGATTTGCACGGCCTATTCGGACTACTCATGGGATCAGACGACAGAGAAACTCGGACGTAGCAGTCATTTCCTAATACTCAAGAAGCCGTTTGACATTACGGAGATTTCCCAACTTGCCTGTGCGTTGACGGAGAAGTGGACTCTAGGACGTAAGGACGAAGCACGCCTGCAGAAGGTCGAAGCGCTGGTGAGAATCCAGACAAGGGATTTGCGTGTGGTTATCGACGAGTTGCGGGTGGCAAAGCTTGAGGCAGAGGCTGCGGCGCGGGCCAAGAGCGAGTTTCTCGCGAACATGAGCCACGAAATCCGCACGCCGATGACTGCCATCTTGGGATATGCAGAACAGCTGTTGTTGGAGGAAGACCTTAGCAAGGCGCCTCCTGCCCGGTGCGATGCCCTCCATACTATTCTGCGCAACGGCGAACACCTTCTGAGGATTATCAACGATGTTCTTGATATTTCCAAAATCGAGGCCGGGAAGCTCGTGCTCGAGGGTGTTCGGTGTTCTCCTCATCAGCTTGCGGCGGACGTGATGGCTCTCATGCAGGTGCGTGCCGACGCCAAGGGGCTTCCCTTGCAGATGGAATACGAAGGAGCGGTTCCGGAGTGCATCGAGAGCGATCCAACAAGAATCACACAGGTTCTGGTAAACCTCATTGGTAATGCCATCAAGTTTACGGAAGCGGGCAGCGTGCGGATGCGCTTGAGTTTTCTGAGTGCAGGTCTGAAGAATGGCGAGGGTTTGGATAAGCCAATGCTGCAGTTCGATGTTATCGATAGCGGCATAGGGCTGAGCACCGATCAAATCGATCATTTGTTTGAGCCTTTCAGTCAGGGGGATACATCGACAACGCGCATGCACGGGGGGACCGGGTTAGGATTAACCATTAGCAAGCGCCTTGCGGAGATGCTCGGGGGCGACATCTTGGTGGAGAGCGCTCCGGGGCAGGGGTCGAGATTTCGCTTGGTAATACCGGCAGGTCCTCTCGATGAAGTGAGGATGGTGAGCGATCCTTCGTCGGCGAAGTGTTGCGCGGGCGTGTGTGCGGTGGTCAATGATCGAGTGCCAGAGAGACTCAACTGCCGGATTCTGCTTGCCGAGGATGCTTTGGATAATCAACGCCTCATTAAGTATATGCTGGAAAAAGCGGGGGCGGACGTTGAGGTAGTGGAAAACGGAAAGTTGGCGGTGGATGCGGCGCTTGCGGCAAACTACGGAAGGCGTCTGGGGGATCCGCGGGGGCCGTTTGATGTGATCCTCATGGATATGCAGATGCCGGTAATGGACGGATATGAGGCGACGAGGTTGCTGCGGGAAAAAGGGTATAAGGGGCCGATTGTCGCCTTGACTGCTCATGCGATGTCCGAGGATGAGAGCAAGTGTTTGATGGCAGGGTGTGATGATTATGCCACCAAGCCTATCGATCGTGTGAAGCTTATTGAGAGGATTCGGTCGCATCTGCCATCGCGTCATGTCAGCTGAGCAGCTTGAACGCGTATGTGTTTTTACTGGGGTGTATGAATGCCTTTGGGGGTTAGGGAAGAGCATTACTGAGGCGGCGTAGGTCTGTCGGTGGGTCGTTGCATTGTCGGGCCGAAGTATGGGAAAAGTGTAAGCGGGCCATGCACTATCTTGAGGGGTTAACTGGTTGTGATTTTCTATTATCTCCGGTGAGTCGTATGGGGAAAATGCGGTAGGATTATGCGCGGCGGAAGATGCGTGAGATTGTGGAATAGCCGTAGGGGATTGGCCCGGGGAATAGGGGTTTTGGGTAATAAAAAACCGCGTTTTTGAGTGCGCTAGCGTTGCTTTTACAGCGCATTGAGTGGGCGCCAGGCTGCATTTGGACGACATTGGCGCGCATTTGGGGGTGGAATTGGAGGAAAAAGTGCCGTTTTTTCGCGTTTGGCGCGTCGAAATGTTGCTGTTCATGTCGGATTCCTTTCAGTTTTGAGTCATTTCGAGTCGTTTTCGCTTCGAATCGGTCGTTTTTGAACGCGGTTCTGTCCGGCGGTCTGATTGTGCGACGCGCTGGAGGAGGTTTCCTGCAGGGGGTCGCTCGGTGTTGCCCGCCTGGCGATCGCCAGCTGGGCGGTGATCGATGGAAGGCTTGCAGGGCTGTAAGTCAGTGGCCGGGGCAGCGGCAGCAATCGCCCTTAGTGCGGGCTGGGCCGGGTACGTTTGGGGACTGGGATGCGGGGCCGGTGTCATTATTATTAGGGTGCATCTGGAGCCGCGGTGCTCTGGCACGGCGGGGCGCGGGGCTGAGGCGATGGTGGGTGGCGGCACCCGGGGCCGCTGGGCTCTGTGATCGTTTGCTGGAGGGATCTGAGAGGGCGTGGCTCCCTGATCGCGTGTCGCAGGAGTGTGTTGTGGGCGCGGGTCATTTATCGCTTGGGGTTCGGGAACTTGTTTGGGGCCAGCGGGGATGGTCTCGGGTCTGGCGAGCGTGGGGCCTGCCGGGGTAAGCGCGCTTGTCTCCACCCTATATAAGGGCGCCGGTGTTCCGCTTTTTTTTATAATGGGGTCGGTTGAGAGGTGAAAATCGGGGCTGGCGCTAGCGCCAGGTGCGAAAAAAAAGTTTGAAAAAATGAGCTGAGGAGCATGTTAGGGTAGGTGAAATTGGGGTGTTTGAGGTGGCTTTGGGCGGTGTAGACGGCGGGGGGAGGGGAGGCGAGTCGGGCGAAGGTTTCGCGTGGGGAGTGGGACGGACGGTGGACTTGTGTTCATGCGTGTGGCTTCGAGGGGCAGCGTCATGCGAAACAAAGGTGATCTGATTAAATCGATACGAGAGTCTGACTCGTATCGATTCGTTGCTGATCCGCGTCAGTTTCTGGACGATATGGATTCGTCGCGGCGGTGTTGACGGGCAGTCAGGAAACGCGGCGATGCTCCCGATTATGATGAGGGTAACTGGTTACCTATCCGTGTGGGTTTCCTCAAGGCTGCGTCATCATGGGTACGTTCATCTCTGCGAGCGCTCAAACTGATGAGGCTAGGGCCTCTCGATTTACGAAATGGTGATGGAGGATGTGCGTTTGAAGAAGATGGTTGAGTATTATATCTCGTCTTCTGGATAGGGTATGGTTGGCGGAATCAGGTGAGTTAGTGAGAAAGTCTTGTACGCTTTGGTGGTCGAAAAGGCCTGCCTGATTTATGCGCTCAGGTGTTAACCAGTTGTCTATGAGTTCTTGGACGGCATTGGTCTTTGTTGGATCGGTATGGCTTGGAGGAGCCATGAAGGCGAACTTCTCGCGTTTGTAGAGTACTTCGGGAAGCACACCCTTCATGGCCTCTCGGAGTACCCACTTCTCGATGCCGTTGCGGATGCGGAGGGAAGGGGGAATGCGCACAGCGAACTCTGCCAAGTTGTGATCGAGGAAAGCAGGTCTCGACTCCATGGAGTTGGCCATGTCGACCCTGTCTCCGCCCCAGGTCAGGATTTGCCCTTCCAGCATAGTTTTGCTCCAGGTGTACTGGGCAATGTCGAGAGGATGACGGTTTCTGACCTTGTCGGCGTCAATGGATTGGGCAAGGGCGGTGATGGGATCGTAGGAAGCAAGAAGATCGCGAACGGCGGTCGAAAAGAGTGGCGTGCAGGCCTGGAGAGTGAGCATCCAGGGTTGAAGCCATGATGGTGTGAAACCACAGAGATCGTTCCAGGCGGGATGCGACTGTTGGGTGTCAGAGAGGATTGCTCCAGCAAAGACACTGTTGGTTTTGGCCATGCGGGTCAGTTGTTCATCTTGGCAGTCATCACCGTGAAGAAACATATCTCGTTTGAAGAAGGGGTATCCAGCGAAGAGTTCGTCGGCCCCCTCCCCGGTAATGACGACTTTGAATCCGCATTGGCGCACACGCCGGCTCATGTGCCACTTGGCAACGCTGAGTGTGTTGTAGAAGGTTCGCTCGGTGTGCCAGGCCACTTTGGCGAAGTAGTCACCGTATAGTTCTGAGGCCGTAACTTGGAGTAGTTCCTGGTCGGCTCGTGTTTTCTCTGCCATGTGGTTGGCTATGGCTGCTTCATCGTAATCGGCGTGGTCGAAGCTTATGGTAAAGGCTTTGACGGGCGATTGTTGGAGGGAGGTGGCGAGGCCGAGTATTGAGCAGCTATCTATTCCGCCGGAGAGATAACATCCAACAGGGACATCAGCTTCCAGACGCGTGGCCACTGAGTCAATGAGTAGTTCCCTAACACGATCAACATAGAGTTTGCAGTCGGGTTTTGAATCGTGATCGTTTTTGTGTGGAAATTCCATATCCCAGTAGGGAATTTGTCGAGCCTGAAGGTGATCGCCGTTTTGTTGGACGACGAGGGCGTGGCCAGGCTGAAGGGCCTCAATACCTGAAAAAGCAGTGGAGCCTGGAACCATTACCTGCATCATCTGATGGATTGCTGCATAGGGGCATAATTCGCGAGGGACTCTGGGGTGCGCGAGTACCGCCTTGACTTCAGAGCCATAGTAGATTGCATCGTTGGTGATTCGGTAGTAGAGCGGCTTGATTCCAAACCGATCACGGACAAGAACGAGCTGTTTGCGGCTGTAGTCGAAGAGGGCGATGGCGAACTCGCCACGAAGGCGATGGACGAACTGTAGGTCATCTTGCTGATAGAAGGGGATGGCTATTTCGGTGTCGGTTTTTGTGTGTAGACGAATGCCATCACAAGCGAGATTGGCACGGTGGCGTTTGTAATCATAGAACTCGCCATTGACGGTGAGTACGAGTTTTCGGTTATTGCCGTAGAGCGGTTGATTTCCGGTCTGGAGATCGATGATGGACAATCTGGTATGTCCCATCGCAAGGCCAGTTTCCTTATCGAGGTGTATGCCTTTTCCGTCCGGGCCACGATGCTCGAGTGTGTCGAGCATTGTGTTGATGGCATTGCCCATGCCCTCACGGTCTTTGTTCAGTTCCCAGAAACCGACGATTCCACACATATCTATATCCTCAGTGTCCTTCGCATTTGGAATAACCACAAGAGATCAAGACTATGTCCGGCTTGCTCATGAGGTCAATTGTGCAAGTCGGTCGAGTCTTCCCAGGACAGCGATGAGAAGAGCCTGTCGCATGAATACCGCTCCCGCTGCCTGGGCGAAGTACATATTGTGTTCCTGTCCATCGAGGTTAGTGTCCAGCTCCTCGCGTCGAGCCAGTGGATGCAGGATGACAGAGCCCTGTTTGAGTTTGCTGTCGGCGTGGAGTTTGAACCTGCTGTCGAGTTTGCGATAGCTATCTCCGAGGAAGGCTATGGAGTTGATATAGATAACGTCAAGATCGGCGAGGACGTCGCGAATGTCGTTTGTTGTTTCGACAGGAATGGGGCAGTCTTCGACGGCAGATTCGAGATCAAGCCCAACGGGATCTGCCATCTCAGAGATGATGGTGATTTTCCTGATGGCGCCAAGAAAGAGTAGGGATAAACGAAGGAAGCTTTTAACGGCGCGCATGCTCCCGGGAGTACCGATGATACCAAGATGTACCTGTTTTGATTTTGGGCAGGAGTCAGTTGCCAGTTCAGGTCGCCATTTGAGCAGGGCGTACCAATCGAGGAGGGCTTGTGTTGGGTGTTGGCCTGAGCCATTGCCTGCGTTGATGAGAGGCAAATCGAGGTTCTTGCGGATCTCGTCAATGCTGTCGGTTTGGGGGTGGCGCATTATGACAAGATCCCCGTAAGTGTTAAACATTTCGCCTATGTCGGCGAGAGATTCTCCTTTGGCCATGCCCGTGACGCGTCCGTCGGGAACACTGAGCACCTTTCCGTCGAGTCTCAGCATGGCGCTTTCAAAGGATAATCTGGTACGCGTACTGGCTTCAAAGAAGGCGGTAATGGCTATTTTACCGTCGAGGGGTTTAATGAACTCGACGTTAGTGGCTTCGAGTAGTGCAGCCGTCTGGGAGAGATCGACAACGGTATGTCGATCGAACTGTTTGGCGTGCAGAATGGACTGTCCGCGCAGTCGTTCAAGCCTAGCAAGGTTGACCTGGCCTTTGGTGATGTCGAGGAGTGGCCTGGGATCGAGTTCAAGTCCTTTTGAGTTTGTTTGTTGTCGGGCCGGCTGAGCCTGGGCGATGTCGATTTCGATTGTCGTATTATCTACCATAGTCTTTTGCCTCCAACGTCCCGAGCCAGGAGCATGAGTAGAAGTAGGGCACTGGTTGTGGCCAAAGCAATCCCCCCATAAACCAAGACTACGAAGAACCATTCAGGAAAGAGAATCATTGTTACACCGTATGTGCGTTACTGTTGAGTTTTTGCCAGTTGAAATCATGTGGTCGCAGCCAAGTCGTGAGAATAACGATGAGGAACGAGGTAGCGGTACCGACGAGTGATGCTGTGTACCAACCGATAGTGAAGTAGGCCAAGAGTCCGGCAGCGGAGCCGAGCAGCATAGCGAAGAGCGCTCCGGTCGTGTTGGTTTTTTTCCAGAAGAGTCCGGCAACGATAGGCCAAATAGTGCTCCCGACCAGGGGGCCTGCGAAGAAGAGGACCGTTGCGAGAGTGCCGACCTTTGGAAGACATATGAGCCAAGTAAGAAGTCCAATGACGATGATTGTGAAAGTGGCCACCTTGCGCAGTTGAACGTTGTTTGCAGTGGGCATGAAGAGAGGGTGGACGATTTCCTTAGTGACGACGTCGGAAGTGGCAGCAAGCAAGCTGTCTATGCTCGATGCAAGTGAGCAGAAGACGACAATAAAAACCAGCATTCCTCCGCTCTGCCCCAGGAGTTTTGCCGCCACCATTGGGCCTACGACATCGGGGCGTGTGACGTTTATTCCGATGGCAGGTGCTGCCAAGCCGAGAAAGCCTGCGACAATGGGAATAGGAAGCCAGATGATTCCAGCGAGCAAGTAAGCCTTCATGCCCACTCCTTGGCGCATGGCGAAAGCTCGGCTCCACCAAACATTGCTGTGGAATATCTCCCCTATGCCGAAGAGCAGGTTGTTGAAAACCGCCATGATAGCTGCGGGGAAGATCATTGAAAGAAGTGCGGGGCGGTTTTCCTGCAGGTTGGCGTATATGGTTGTAATAGGTGCAAGAGAGAGTATAGCAATAGCGACGACGACGATAGCGATTACTATTATGACGCTTTGGATGAAGTCAGTTCCGATTACTGCATAGAGTCCGCCAAAGAGAGTGTATGTAACGCATACGGCAAGGATTACCGACATACCGTAGATGTAAGGAATGCCTGCAAGGGCCTCAAGCAGTATGCCTCCGGCCATCGCCATACTTACCATCCAAGTGATGCTGTAAAAGAGGGATATCAGAAGAAAGACGGAACAAGCGAGGCGGCCATATCGGAGGCGAAAGAACTCCACACTTGTGTATCCGTTTGGCATTGTGTGGCGTATACGTTTTGCCAGTGGCGCGAATAGGACGAGGCCAAAGGAGGCGGTTGAATACGCAAGCATTCCTAAAAGGCCAAGTTGGAGGGCGAACTGTGGAGCGAGCATAGTCGTATTGGATGTGATCCACGTCGCTACGGCGGTTGCCGTGCCGAGAGCCAGTCCCACATTTCGTCCGGCGACCATGAAACCATCAAGTGACTTGGCGCGGCGTCCCCAGTACATTCCCAAGGCAATCCAGACGAGGCCGAAGAATGCCAGAAGAATCCAGCCAGTGAGTGGGGTCAAAACTGTTGTGTCGTCAGGCATTTTCCCTCTCAGAGTGTTGTTGAACGCGAGCATTTCTCGCGACAAATGCGATGATCAGAGCGAATAACAGGCCACCGGCAGCAAAGAGGCTCCAGGCGAGGATCATTGAATGGTGCCGGCAGGAAAGTACGAGCGTATCAGACCAAGGTCCCCAAGAGTCCTCAACGGTTTGGCGTGCGCGCACCCGAAAGAAGAAGCGGCCATTTGGAAGGCCGGAAACGAAAGAAGCTTCATCTCTTCCACGATAGACGGTAGTGGGGTTGGTGAAAGACTGATCCGTGGAACACTGCAACTCGTAAGTGGGGTCACCGTCCTGCGCGCTCCACACGAGAGTTGTGTGGCCCTCATTTGTCTCTCGGGAAGTTTCACCGTGAAACGATACGTTGGGCAAGTCCTGGGCGTTGGAGACGCAGCAGAGTGCTAGGAGTATCGCGGAAGCGCGGATAAAGGAAGATTCGAAAGATAGTAGGTTTCTTGTCATCGGGATAGTGTGTTCTAGTCACGGAGCATGTTGAAAAGAGACTGCACTGTTTAATTCAAAGAAGGTTGTCCGTGTCTGCCGGAAGGAACTCCTCAGGATCATATTCGCCACCGCTGTGGATTGTGTGGATTATGGCCAGAAGGACAGCGATGTCATTTGCCGCCGCATTAACCTCGACGCGCAGGATAGCAAGGTCGTCCTGAATCCCGCCGTTCTCTACCTTTTCCCAATCATGTATGCCGAACACAACCTCCTCTTCATTTGAGGTTGGATCCGTGGCAATGATCACGTTTGCCTCCAGCAGCAGGTCGGAGGCATACCCCGAGCGAACATCATCGATGGAGATTGTTGCATTGCCGAAATCGTCCATTGCCAATCAACTCCAAGTAAACTCGCAGAGACCCAGGTGGCGCAACTAGGTAACTCAATACTGCCCATTGACGGATTTACGTTGCGGGGCAGTCTTGAGGCACGGACAAAAATCGCTGGCGAATCCGTTCTTGGGCTATGTATGTCATCAGAATGTCATCGCCTTGCGGTGTATTGTGCGGTCGAGTTGCCGGCATAATCATCCTCTCGGGGCCGCTTAAGAGACCGCGTTGTCTCTGCATCCTCCTTCCCTTTTCTTTCCAGAAGGGGTTCGTCGCTTTTTTGGGAGGTCAAGTGCCTTAGCGGCTTCCTCAGTAGTCATGGTTTCTGCGTGGGTACCAGCAGTTGCAGGATCTACCGGTCCAGCGACAAGAATCGGAGACGCATCCAATGCTTCGACATCCATCATTTCTGCGATTCGTTGAAGCGATGCGAGCGTTTGCGACCGCTCCCAGTCCTTTAGTTTGGCTAGTTCTGTATGAAACCGATCCTGCAGCAGTGAAGGAGCATTGGTGAGGAGCTGTTTTCCGGCGTCAGTGATGGCTATCTTGACACTTCGCCCATCCTGCTCATGAGGTGCTCTGGCGACGAGTCCAGCTCTTTCAAGACGTTGAATAATACCTGTGAGAGTAGCCTGCCCCAGATGCATGGCTCTCGCGAGTGCTCCTATGGAGCAACTGCCGAGGCGTGCGGCGGCTCGCAGCGTTGCGAGCTGTGGCCAGGTCAATCCTACCTCATGCACAAGGTGGCGCGAATGAAGGTCGACGGCGCGAATAATACGTCGGAGCGCGGCTACTATTTCGTCTTCGATTGTCAGGTTGTTAGCCATTGTATGCTAAGGTCCTTGATTTACTTTGAACTCAAAGTACCACAGGTGGGTGGCGTGATCAAGTGGGCGTGGGGGATGTAGAAGAACAAGGGGTTTCTACCTGAGAGCGGTTTTAATCAGATCTCTGCTGAGGCGAAATATGCTTTCTGTGCAAAGCATTATGGTATTCGCTGGCGGTGGCTGGCGCTGGACGGTTCCTGCGGCGGGCAAGGAAGGAGTGCTGCTAAGGGGATCCAGCAAGTGGCGATTCGGTTGTCCATCCCTGGCCGTCAGCCATCTATCAGGCCATGGCTTTGCGTTTCGATTCTATGCTTGCCAGCAGGCTGTCGAAGGCGTCGGCGAAGGCTTTGACGCCGGCTACTCGGAGGTCATCGGTGACTTGCTGCATGGAGATGCCTGCGTGTTCCAGTTTGGCGAGGACATCGTGGGCCTGGTCAATGTCTGCGGTTACGGTTTCCTGGACGGGCATGCCGTTCATCATGGCTTCGAGAGTGGCCGGGGGAACGGTGTTCACTGTGTTTTCGCCGACGAGGGTGTGTACGTAGAGGGTGGCAGGATAGTCGGGGTTTTTGGTGGATGTGCTTGCCCAGAGTGGTCGTTGCACTCGTGCGCCCATGCTCTTGAGATCAGCGAAGTCGGGGCCGGAGAAGACCTTGAGATACTCCTGATAGGCGATTTTGCAGTTGGCGATGGCAGCTTTTCCGAGGAGGTCGGCGCAATAGGGTTTGCTGGCGAGGAGCTTGTCTACGACTGTGTCGACGCGGCTGACGAAGAAGGACGCGACGGAGGCGACCTTGGCGGGGTGTTTGCCGCTTTCGGCGAGTTTATTTAGTCCGGCGAGGTAGGCTTGCATTATGTTGCCGTATGCGGTGACGCTGAAGATGAGGGTCACATTGACGTTAATGCCTTCGCTAATGGCCTGCTCGATGGCTGGCCAGCCTTCGGCGGTGCCGGGGATTTTAATCATTACGTTGGGGCGGTTGAGGGCGTGAAAGAGTCGTCGGGCCTCGGCGAGTGTTTCGGCAGTGTTTGAGGCCAGCTTGGGGTTAACCTCAAGGCTGACATAACCGTCAAGGCCATCGGTGCGGTCGTAAACGGGGCGGAAGAGATCGGCGGCTTGGGCTATGTCGGTTAGCGTGAGTTCGTCGTAGATTTCCTCGGCGGATCGGCCTTGGGTGGCGAGTTCGCGGATTTGCTCGTCGTAGTCGGTGCTTTTGGCGATGGCTTTTTCGAAGATGCTGGGATTGGAGGTGACTCCGGAGACTCCAGCGTCGATGAGCTTTTGCATCTCACCGGAGGCGAACATGCTTCGCTGGATGTTGTCGTACCAGATTGACTGACCGTGTTGGGCGAGCTTGGTCAAGGTAGCGTTCATGGCAATCTCCGTGATGTATGGAGTCAGTTTTTCATTGGGTAAACGAATATCGATCAGTTCTTGGTCCGTTTAAGCTGGATTCTTGCGGCATCGACGACGGCTTCGGCAGTGAAGCCAAGGTGTTGCACCAGTTCATCGGCCGGGGCGGACAGGCCGAAGTCCTGTTGGCTTATGATGGTGCCGCCGAGGCCAACGTACTTTTCCCAACCCATAGCGATTCCGGCTTCAATGGCGACTCTGGCCTGCACATCCGGCGGAAGAACCTTGCCGCGGTATTCGTGATCCTGGCGATCGAAGAGTTCGCAGCAGGGCATGGAGACCACACGCGTTCGGATACCTTCCTGAGATAGCTTGTGGTATGCGGAAACGCAGTGCTGGAGCTCAGAGCCGGTGGCGATGAGGATGACTTCGGGCTGCTGATCGCAATCGGCGAGAATGTAGCCACCGGCAGCGGCACCCTCTGCTGGAGCGAATTGCGAACGGTCAAAAGTGGGCAAGTTTTGCCGGGAGAGGACGAGGAGCACAGGGCGGTCGGATGAGCTTATGGCGTGCTTCCAAGCCACAGCCACCTCGTTGGCATCGCCCGGACGGAAGACATCGAGGTTTGGGATAGCCCGCATAGCGGCAAGGTGCTCGACCGGCTGATGCGTGGGGCCATCTTCCCCGACACCGATACTGTCGTGAGTGAAGACGTATATAACGGGAAGGTTCATCAGGGCAGAGAGTCTGATTGCAGGGCGGGCGTAATCGGTGAAGACGAAGAAGCTGGCTCCGAACGGCCTGAGGTTGCTGAGGGCCAAGCCGTTGCAGATGGCGGCCATGGCGAGTTCACGCACACCGAAGTGGATATTGCGGCCGTCGGGCGTATCGTGGTTGAAGGCGTCGCAGCCGTCAATCCAGGTTTTGGTGGATGGGGCAAGGTCTGCGGAACCGCCGATGAGCCAGGGGATTGCCCCGGCGAGTTGATTCAGGACTTTGCCGCCGGAAGCACGAGTTGCCATTCCCTTCTGGTCGGCAGTGAATGGCGTCATGCTGTTTTCCCAATGAGGAGGAAGCTGGCCCTGCTGGATAAGCCGCCATTGCTCGGCGAGTTCTTTGTGGTTTTTCGTGTATTCGGCGAAAGCGGCGTTCCAGTCGGTTTGCAGCTTGCTTCCTCGCTGAAGGGATGGTTTCGTCCAGGTGTTGCGGGCTTCGTCTGGAACGTGGAAGGTGCTGTCGGGGTCGCAGCCGTAGAACTGCTTTGCGGCGCGGACTTCGTCGGGTCCGAGGGGCTCGCCGTGTGCTTTTGCGGTTCCCTGGCGGGTGGGGGCACCGCGACCTATGACGCTTTTGACGACGATGAGGCTGGGGCGTTGGGTTTCGGCAATGGCGGCGTCAATGGCTTGGCAAAGGGCGCTATTGTCTTCAATGTCTTGCACTGTTTGGACGAACCAGCCGTAGGCCTGGAAGCGTTGGACGGGGTCGTCGGAGTAGGCCAGTTCGGTGGAGCCTTCGATGGTGATTTTATTGCTGTCGTAGAACCAGATAAGGTTGTCGAGTTTGAGGTGTCCGGCAAGGGATGCGGCTTCAGCGGTGACACCTTCCATCATGCAACCGTCGCCAAGTAGGGCGTAGATACGGTAATCCACAATGGTGTGGCCGGGCTTATTGAAATGTGCGGCGAGCCATTTCTGGGCGATGGCCATGCCGACACTGTTTCCTGCTCCTTGCCCCAGTGGTCCAGTCGTAGTCTCGACGCCTGGAGTGTGGCCAAACTCGGGATGGCCCGGTGTTCGGCTGTGAAGCTGTCGGAAGCTCTTGATGTCGTCGAGGGAGACGTCGTAGCCTGCGAGGTGGAGCGTACTGTAGAGCAGCATGGACGCGTGTCCAGCGGAAAGGACGAAACGGTCGCGGTTGGGGAAGGCAGGGTCGGCAGGGTTCACACGGAGGTACTTGGTGTAAAGAGTATGGGCGAGTGGTGCCAGGGCCATTGCTGCTCCGGGATGTCCCGAGTTGGCCTTCTGGATGGCGTCCATGCTCAGAGTTCTGATTGTGGTGATGCCGGAGTCTTCCGTGGTAGCAGGTGCTGGAGTCATGATCCTTCTTTCATCCGGGTCGTGACCGAGAGGTCAATCGCAAAAAGGGATAGAACAGGCTCTATCTATGTTGGCGTCTGGCGTCCCATCTTCTGCGGCAGATTGCCGGCACATGACGCTACATTGGGACTTGTAACGCCATAACAACTGAATAGGAACCGCGCCTTTGCCGGGAAAATAACAGGGATTGCCGCGGTTGAACAGTGGTTAGTCACACTGATGTTGCCGAGTGGGTTGTGAGGTTCGGATGGCGCGTGAAGATGTGTGTTGGCTACTGCATTCGTTCGAGGACGGTGTCGAGGTGTCGTTTGATGAGAATGTTTGAGGGGGCGAGTTCCAAGCCCTTCTTGAGGCATTCGGCGGCTTCGGGCAGGCGACCTTCCCATACATAGGCACAGCCGCGGGCGTGAAGAACGCGAACGCTTTGTGAATCGATCTTGAGTGCTTGCTCGAATTGCCACTGGGCTTCATCAAATCGGCCGATTGCGGCAAGGGATAGGCCGAGATTGTGACGTCCGGAGATGTTGTTGGGGTTGTGAGCAACAACAGGAGCTGCCTGGACAATAGCCTCCTCCCATCGGAGTGTTTTCATTAGGAGGACGCAATACTCGGCTCTGATGGGGGAGTCGTCTTCCGGTTGGAGAGCGAGAGCCTGCTCGTAAATCTGCATGGCCTCATCGACCCTTCCCTGTTTTGCTATTGCCCCGGCCAATTCAGCGACGAGGTATGGGCAGTTGGGATGGCGAGCAGTGACTTGTCTAAGATAATTCTCCATCTGAGGATAGAGATGTTGGGCGTTTGCGCGGAGGGCAAGTCCGAACATTCGTAACGTGTCTCGATTGGCGTTGGGGGCTTCGCCATTGGGATTAAACCGCTGTAGTTCCGGGAGGTGGTTATCGTTTGCCGCCTTTGTTTTGCCCGTGTAGCCGAGGGATGCAAGACGCTCCAACTCTCTCGGGGTGAGATCCACATGTTCGGTGGAGGGGGGAGCCTGCGCTGTGTAGTTGATTACGAAGGATTGCAGTTCGGCGGCCAACTCGGCGGCCAACTCCGGCTGCGTTTCGATGATATTGGCTGTCTCATTGGGATCATCGGCAGTGTTGTAGAGTTCCGGACTGGGACCATGGATGTACTTCCAGCCGTCATGGGCAATGCTGCGAAGGATAGCGAAATCAAAGAGGGCGTTTCCTTCGATGGCTTCGCAATAGGCGGGAAGATGCGGTTGGTCCTCGCCCGCGATCAGTGGTACTAAGGAGACGCCTTGGACATCGTTGAGTTGTGGAAGATCCAAGAGGTCGAGGATCGTCGGGGCGATGTCTGCTGTCCGCACCTGCTGCTCCAATCGTTTTGCGGTTGTCAGCTTCTCGGGCCAATCGATGATGAAGGGAACGTGTGCAGTCGTTTGATAGAGGAAGAATCCGTGTCCTGGCTCGGCATGATCGTCAAGACCCTCGCCATGGTCTGCCACGACGACAATCATGGTATTGTCCCGTATCCCCATTAGGTTCAACTCATTGAGTATTCGGCCAAGGTGTTGGTCGACGGAGGCGATTTCGTCGTCGTAGGCCTCGATGTCGGAAGAGACGTTTGGGCGGGTGGCCAGGTAGGGATGATGAGGGTCGTAGAAATGAGTCCACATGAAGAAGGGGGAGCCGCTGAGTTTGTGCAGGTTGTTGATGGTAATATCCGCGACTTCCCTTGCATGTCGCTCGCTTTCGTAGGCCGTTTCTCCGGTGGCGTCAGGGATGTCGACATAGGTGTCGAATCCTTGGGCCAGTCCGAACTGTCGGTCGAGAACGAAACTGGCGACGACGGCAGCTGTGGCGTAGCCCTGTTCTGAGAGGGCTTCAGCGATGGTGACGTTATCATCGGGGAGGCGATCCACTCCATTGCGTCGTACGCCGTGAGAGAAGGGGAAAAGACCAGTCATGATCGTGGCATGCGAGGGGAGCGTGAGAGGGACAGCGGTAGAGCAGTTAGAGAAGACGACGCCCGATTGGGCAAGCGCATCGATGTTGGGGGTCCGGGCCTTTGATCGTCCGTAACAGCCAAGAAAATCGGCGCGAGTTGTGTCAAGAGTGACTAGCAAGACGTTTGGGCGGTTGGCGTTTGTGCTGAGCGATTCCCCGGTTTTGGCATGCCCCGTCAGCCAAGCCCCAATCGCGATGGCCAAGAACAAGAGGATTGCCAGCGCCAGATAGGTACGCGCCTTGCGCCGCTTGAGGCTGGCAGAGTGACTTGGTTCTTCGCTTTGAGCTTTGCGGTTCATCTATTTCGATCGATGCCTGCGAATGGATCCAAAGGTTACTTCCGGACTTTCCCCACGAGTCGCCAAGCGATGCGAATATAGGAATTGTGCAGCGGATGCGTAGCTTAGACATCTTAGGGAAAAATCAACTATAGATATTAGTATATGGAGTTGGGGAGTTGATTCAATCAGACATTGGTGTCTTTCGATGTGAAGTTGTCGGATTATGTAAGGCGTGGGGCAGTGGTTATGTATCTGGAGTTTGTCCAGGACGTATCCGCGAGATGGGGTGAGCAGTAGGTAATTGCAATCGGTGGGTTGGGCGAGTTCTAATGGAGATGGGGCGGAGTTGAGGACGGATTACGAGGCGGCTTAGTTCAGGGCAAGATTATGAACCGTGGCGTTACGTGTTTGCGTATGTTGGTGTTCCTGGCCAGCTGTATGGCTTGCCGGGGAGCGTTGGTGGAGCAATGGTTTTCAGTCATGCCATCGGAGATGCGTTGGCATGCGGCTGAATCGCGTCTGATCGATAGTGACAGGGAGTCCTGTTGCACGCTGGAGCTTCCCTCGGGGCGAACAATCATGGCGAAGGAGTTTGAGGTGATGTCGCCAGACATCGTCATAGTCAGGGGAAGCCGTGGAGGTTCTGACGTGCGGATTGCGTCGGAGAGTATCCCTGCGGTAAGGCTCGTTCGTGGAAAGGCGTTGGATTTACCCGGAGCGCCGAATGTGTTCTTGGCCATGTGGAGCCGAGGTGTGTTTGGATTCATAGAGACGGGCGGTAGGGGTTTTCCGGTGAGTGTTTCGGGGGCAGAACAGTCACTGGCTGACTTAAGGGAGACGCCGATCGCAGGTTTGACAGGACTTGGTAGCGTTCGGATGAGTGATGGGGGACATGGTCTGAGCACGGGGCAGCCATTGTCCCAGCTAAGGCGTATCGAACTGGCAATTGACACTGACTATGAATTCTGCTCGCAGTTTGATGATGAGGCCTCTGCCATTGCGTATGTGACGGGGATGATAGGAGCAGTGAGCGATATCTACATGCGGGATAGTAACGCTCGCTTGGAGCTAGTGTATCTTCGGGTGTGGAGTGAAGAAGAGGAACTGTATAACGGCAACAACTTACTTATGGATTTCAGCACCCAATGGCGACAGGAGATGGGAGGCGTTGACCGCGATGTTGCCCAGCTTTTGAGTGGGCGACGTGATCTGCCATTTACGGGCACATCCTACTTCTCTTCGTTGTGTGATTACAGTCGGGGGTATTGTGTGGTCGGGCAGGTGTCAGGCTGGCAGTCCGACGGCGGAGAGATGGCCCTGTCGCGCAGAGATGTGAGGTTATCTGCTCATGAGTTGGCTCATTGCTGCGGAGCGGATCACACGCACAACTACGGCTTTGACTCGTGCGCTCCGACACCGGGAGAGGAGACGCGGGGAACGATTATGAGCTACTGTTCGCTGCACAACGGGGGAGAGGGGAACATCGAACTGAGATTCAACTCGTACATCGGTGGACTGATTAAGGATTACATGGATGTCGCCGCGTGCGTGGACACAGACTGCAACATGAACGGTATGGATGATGCACAGGAAGTGCAGTCAGGAAGCTGTGCTGATGTGAACGGCAACGCTGTTCCTGACGAGTGCGAGGACTGTGATGGGGACGGAGTTCTTGACGATGTAGAGGTGGCTTCGGGAGCGGCAGACGCAAACGCAAACGGTGTCCCGGACGAGTGTGAACCGGACTGCAATTCCAACGGCTATCCGGACAAGTACGATATTGAAATGAGCGTGAGCGATGATGCGAACTGGAACAATGTGCCGGATGAGTGCGAGGAGGATTGCGACGCGAACGGCATCAGGGATTTTCGAGAGATTGGTGATAACCTAGATCTTGATGTCAATCGCGACGGGCGCTTGGATGCCTGTGAAGACTGCGATGGCGACGGAGTAGTTGATGCTGATGTTCTACAGAGGGGGCATGGAGTGTGGGTGGCTGACATAGATAATACCCGTATAAGTGCTTTCCATGGCAGAACAGGTGGACGAGCGGGAGAATCCGTGGAGGGCTATGTGCATGAGGCTATGGACCTGCTGATAAGCGAATCAGGGACGGTCTTGGTCGCTAGTTGTGCTGAGGATGCGGTTTTTGGATTCGATATGCTGACGGGGGCGTTTCAGGGTAGCTGGGTGCCTTCGGGATACGGCGGGTTAGCCTGCGCGTCGGGGTTGGCCGTGGACGAGCAGGGAGATCTATACGTGAGCAGTCGCGATACGGGAGCAGTTCTGCGATACGACGGCACCACGCACGCTTATATGGGCGAGTTCGTTGCATCCGGCAGTGGTGTACTCAAGAGACCGTGCGGATTAACGTTTGGTCTCGGAGGTCAACTCCTTGTGGCTGATGATGTATGGAACGCCGTGCTGGAATTCGACGGGGCGAGTGGCAGCTTCATTCGAACATTTGTGAGATCGGGAGATGGCGGTCTGTTGGGACCACGGGGACTTACATTCAAGGGGGACGGGAATTTACTTGTGGCGGGGCTGATGTCGGAGCGAGTGTTGGAGTATGATCGTGGCGACGGATCGTTTGTGGGCGTTTTCAACAAGCCGCTCTACAGCAACGGCAGCACTCTTCATGCCTGGAGTTTACGGATCGGGCCAAACGGCAATCTTCTCGTGGCCACGCATGACACCCAGTCTGAGATTCTGGAATACGATATTCGCAGCGGATTATTCGTGCGAACGTTTGTCGGTGGCCCGTATGCGGGATTGGGGCCCATCACGGCGTTTGACTTCGTTCCCGGTTGGGCAAATGACTGCAATGTGAACTTCACGCCGGATGGCTGTGATCTAGCGGTTCATCCCGATTGGGACGCGAACACTGACGGAATTCCGGATCATTGTGAAAACGATTGTAATAGCAACGGCGTTTGGGATGTGTTGGAGGTAATACCAAACGGCAGGCTGTTGGACTGTAACTTTAACGGAGTGCTCGATGAGTGTGAATTGGCTGGTGGCAGTGCCGATGTGAACCACAATGGAATTCCCGATGAGTGTGAGCGGGACGAAGACTGCAACGATAATGGGATTAGAGACATTCTCGATATAGCGGCGGGAAGTAGCGGTGACTGCGATGGGGATAGCATTCCTGATGAATGCGAAGGCGATTGTGATAGTAATGGCATCGCAGACGTGTGCGAGATCTACTCTGGACAGCGACTTGACTGTAACCACAATGGAATTCCCGATGAGTGTGATTTAGCTCATGGCACAAGCCAGGACTTTGATGTCGATGGCACTATAGATGAGTGTGATGAGGATATCGACGACGACGGATTGGGCAACGAGGTCGATGTCTGTGACTATACGCCTCTCGGGGCAACGATAAACCCCGAAGGTGGTCCTATGGGCGACGTTGACGATGATTGCGTGGTTACGATTGGTGATTATCTGTATCTGGGTTTCTGCATCGAAATATCGGGTGCGGGACACATTCCTGAGTTCGGTGATTGTGCTGACATATTCGATTTTGACGCTGATGGGGATGTGGATCTGAGCGACTTCGCCGAATTCCAGAGGGTTATTGTGCCAGATGACGTGGAGGTGAGGAGTCTGTATTGGGCCGGCTGGTGATTAGGAGAAAACCATGAGGATGATGCAGGTGATTCATGCGACCGTTGTCCTTGTCTTGATGTATAGCGTAAGCGCAGACGCCGTGAGAAGCGCTGAGGACGCACATTATTACGAGGGATACCGGTTGGCTAGAATCGAGATAGAGGATTGGCATGAGTTTGAGATTGTGGAGGGTACCGGTGCTGTTGTGCTAAACTGTGTTCCAGGTGTCGGGCCGTTGGACGTTGTTGCCAACGACGCACAGCTTTCGGCCATTGCAGGGGCAGGAATGGCATATAGCGTGCGACACAACAATGTTCAGCAACTTATCGACAGGGAGAGGGGGCGACCTCTGCGGGATAATCCGTTTGAGGACTTCTTCTTGGATTATCACCCATACAATGATGATACGGGCGGGATCGTCTGGTACTTGAGTGAGCTTGCTGCGAGGTATCCGAATATCGTTTCTCTCATTGCAGTCGGCGAAACGATCGAGGGGAGAACGATATGGGGCGTAAGAGTAGGCAGTGGCATTGAGAGTGCGAAGCCCGGTGTTGTTGTGTTTGGATGCCAGCACGCAAGAGAATGGATAAGCTCGACGCTTCCCAGCTACTTGGCACACCATCTGGCAAGCAACTACGGGAGTGACGCTCGTGTCACAGAGTTGCTTGATAGAGTAGAGTTTTTCTTGATTCCGGTGGTCAATGCAGATGGTTATGTCTTTAGTTGGAGCGGATCGAGGGCGCGATTGTGGCGGAAGAACAGACGTGATAATGGTAACGGCACTTACGGTGTGGACTTGAATCGCAACTGGGCAGAGGGTTGGGGCGAGGCCGGATCGAGTTCCAATCCTGGAAGCATCCTTTATTGTGGAACTGAACCGTTTTCAGAGCCAGAGACGCAAGCCGTTCGCGATTTTCTGCAGAACCATTCACGCGTTAGGGCTGTAGTGGATGTGCACAGCTACTCACAGATGATTCTATGGCCATACGGCACGACAGAGGAGCCGCCCCCCGATCAAGACACGTATCAAACGCTGGGATCGGCCATGCAATCACTTGTCTATGATGTGCATGGTCGAAACTACAACGCCGGGTCATTGTATACTGCGTTGTATCCTGTAGGCGGCGGTTCGATCGACTGGACCTACACGCAGCTGGGTGTGTTGTCCTATGGACTGGAGCTGCGGCCGCCGCAGTATGATCCCGACCTAGTCGGCTTTGAACTACCTGCAGAGGAGATCATTCCTAACAGCGAAGAGATGCTACCGGCGATTCTGCATTTGGGTGAATCCGATTGGGTGCAATTGCCGATTCGGATTGATTATCCGGCGGGGCTGCCTAGTACGATCCTGCCGGAAGTCGAGACAGCTATTCCTGTCCGGGTGCGACCGCAGTCAGAGGCGGTTCTTTGCGATAGCGTAATGGGGCATTGGCGAGAAGATACCGACGGGCGTTTCGCCTCTGCACAGCTTCCTGTTATAGGTGAAAACCTATATGAGTTTGTTCTTCCCTCTATGGCGTGTTCAGCCCAGCCGCAATACTACTTCTCGGCTATTGCGACCAATGGGGTTGAGGTTGTTGATCCGGCTGGGGGGGCAGGTGAATTCCATAGAGTGGTTATGGAGTCCGGGCGTGCAGCATTCTATGCCGAGGATTTGGATATTGACCCCGGATGGGAGAGGGAAGGAAGATGGATGTGGGGAACGCCATTAGGGCTGGGGTCGCACCAGGGGGACCCCTTTGTCGCGTTTTCCGGAGACTTCGTCTATGGCTATGCGCTGAACGGACGGCCGGACAGCTTTGGCTCTGGCGTGGCAATGGGACCGAATACGAACGGATTGATCGAACGCCCACTGGTTCCGCTTCGTGAGTTAGCGATAGAGTTAAAGCCAAGCGGCGACTACCTCTCAAACCAGCCGGCCAAGTATCTCACGACACAGCCGATCGACTGTAGAGAACGTTGGAATGTTCATATCGAGTATATGCGCTGGCTTGGAGTAGAGTCCAACTCGCCAAACTTCGACGAAGCAACGATTGAAGCATCCAACGATGGCGTGAACTGGGTTGTGGTATGGAGAGCCAGTGATTCGGGAGTGGCGATAAGTGACGAGCAATGGATTGAGCACAAGGTGGATGTCTCAGGAGTGGCGGACGACGAGCCGGCGGTGCAGATTCGTTGGGGAATGGGGCCGACCGATTCGTATGTGACGTACCCGGGGTGGAACATAGATGATATTCGCCTGACGGCGGCAGTGTGCGAAGAGGGATTGGAAGCGGTTGTGGAGGGGAGAGGATTCACAGTGCAGAGCGCCAGGTCGCGATCCAGCCAACGACGCTGAATATTCGCAAATGGGTGAGTTAACCAACGACTTGCACAACTACCTGACGTGTTCGAACTCTCGTATCGAAATCGATCAGAACGATCTGTTGCCATGTTCCAAGCGTCAGCTGCCCATCGACGATCGGCACTGTTATGCTGGGGCCTAGGAGAGAGGCCCGGACGTGGGAGTGCCCATTGTCATCATGCCAGGTTTCCTCATGACGGTATACAGCGTTCTCGGGTGCAAGACGCTCGAACAGATCTCTCAAATCGTGGTTGGCTAATCCCGGTTCAAACTCGGTGGTCGTTATAGCTGCGGTAGAACCTACGACAAAGATGGTGGCGATCCCCGAGCGAACGCTGCCCGAGGCTATGAAGTCAGCGACTTGCGTAGAGATGTTCAGGACCTCCGCATTGCCGCTTGTCCTGACTTCCATTGTGTACGTCTCAACCGACATATTCCGTACCCAGAGTAAACTCTACTGAAGTGTAGCGTTTGATGGCCGGTTTTCTCAGACAGATTCTCGGTGTTTGACGCCACACTTGGACATACAACGCTTTGAGCTCAAGCGTTGTCTATCAACATTCGTACCAGGGCAACCAACCCACGTATTAGCAGGCTGACAAGCAGGAGGAGCATGAGCATGGCCACCGCTAGGCTGATCGTGCTCCACCCAGTTTCGATAATCGTCCTCGGAAAGTTGGCGAAAGACGCTATGACAGCGGCTAGTATTGCGAGCGTCAAGATGGCGGCCAGGGAGCCACGAAGCGTTCCGGGGAAGGGGGCCATGCGCACGCTCAGACAGACAGTCAGGTAGACAAAGGCTATTGCATGCCAGTCTCCCAGATCCAAGCTACGGATTGCCAGCGACACCGTCTCCATCTGATTAATCAGATCGCGCATCGTTTCCCAGAAGGCTACTATGCTGTAGGGCAAGCTCCTGGACACTTGCGTGCCTGTCAATTCGCCTACGGTTGCGCCTCCTAGTAGTCGGCCAACACCATATATTGCCGAGGCGCACATTATCAGTGGTAGCATTCCGATTATGACGGGCCCAATAAACGGAATACGCGGACGGGGTTCAGCTGTTTGCTCGGGATCGCCGGTTTCGTCGTCTTTTATGAGTGTTGTATTGGTTACGGTCGCTCCGGTTACCAGGAGACCGAGGACATGTCCCATCTGAGCCACAAGCGTTCCAGGCAGGAGAACAACATTGACTATTCGAGGTTTGGCCATCTGTCCCCAGATCAGATGAACCCCCCATGCACTAAGGACGATTACTATCAACCAGAAGGCAGTTGCGGCGTACAGCATTCACGGTTTCCTTTACATTGGGGCTCGGACCGTTCCGAGCTAGAGGTATCGTCATAAGCCGGGCGAGATAATCAAGTCAAAAACATTGGTGCCTAAGTGAAACTTGCTTCTGCTCTGCCCATCAGGATTCGTTGTGTGTTGCCCCTGTCTGGGCAGCCTTCTTGAGTTGTTCTCGCAGTAGTTGGGCTGTTTCAGTGTCGATTTTGGCTGAGTGCTTTTGCAGGGTTTGGATGAAGTGGGCAACTTCTTGCGGCTCGACTGGAAAGCCGACGTTGCCGGACTCTCCGACAGAATCGGAAAGGCGCGTTTTGTTTGGTGTAAGCACTGCAAAGTAGGGAATACTCTGTTCATTTGATTGCCGCAACTGTGCCATCAGTTGTTTACCATCAGGTGATCGCTCGATATCGATGCGGACTGGAACGTAGCCGGCTTCAATGGCTTGCGCGACCTGTTTGACCAAGAGGAAATCATCAAACTTGTGGCACCAGGGACACCAAGGGGCTACGAAGTAAGGGAGTACCATCTTGTTCTCGCTCTTGGCTTTCGCTGCGGCTTTGCTCAGCATGTCCTGTGCACTCGGGGGCTGTTGGGCAAACTTCATCAGGAACGCATTTACTTTTTCCGAAGAATGGTGGTCGCCCTCCTCCAATGCGCCCGTTTCTTGGACGGTAAGTTTCTTGCCATCACTATTTAGTACGGCAAGGAAAGGTTGTCCTATCTTCTTCGGATTTGGGTAGTCGGATAGGAAACGGGCGTTTTTCGGATCATCCGTGTTTACAAGCACGACTTCATAATCGCGAGCCAGAGTTTGCGCTACAGCCGTGTCGGCTTGAAAGAGGTTGTGGAGCTTGTGACACCAGGGACACCAATCAGCGCCAAAGACAAGAAGGATGTTCTTGTTTCGTTGCCGCGCTTTGCTAGTGGCCTTGTCAACGGCTACAGCGGCCGGCTCTGCTTTTGCATACACCGGTAGCAAGCTCGGTTGCTGGGCGTAGAGGTTCGTCACTGACAGACAAGCAGCGATTGCGGCTATTCCAATTAGCGGGTTGAGGATAGTTGTCTTCACGACATCACCTTTAATGTTACCTTGTGGTTCGCATGGCTACGACCTGAAGTATAGAGGAACCTTTTTCCAAGTGTAGGGTCTCGCCTCTTGTTTTCTCCGATGGATTCTTTGTGTTTGCCGCTACGCTTGGACGAACAGTTCTCCGCCTACGCAAAGAAAAAGCCGGCTCTTTTGCTTAACGCTAGAGAGCCGGCTGGGGATTACTGAGTTTCCACGTACTGTGACAGCTATGCTACGGCAGGCTTCATCGCTTCCATTCCGGCGTGAAGGGCTCGGATGTTGCTCTGTACCAGCTTGTCGCCTTTGGCGCCAAAAGTGAACTTCAAAGCAGCTTCAAGAGACTCGGTCTTGAGCCTTGGTCGTACGGCATGCAAGGCGCCAAGAGCCACGATGTTGGCGCTCTTCGTTGTTCCAGTCACCTCTTCGGCCAACTCGTTGGCCGCTACGTAATGAATATCCAGATCATTACGAGTAGGTTTGACGGGTATGATGGAGCTATTAATGAGCAGCGTTCCCTGTGGCTTGACGACCTGTTCGAATTTCTCGAGGGACGGCTGGTTCATAACGATCACGACGTCGTAGCTGGCTGCCAGCGGTGCCCCTATTTCGTCATCGCTGAAGCAGGCAATGCAGTTGGCCGTTCCCCCACGCATTTCCGGTCCGTAAGAAGGAAGCCAGGACGCGTTGAGTCCCTCCTCCATCGCTGCTTGTGCAAGTATCTTACCCAGGCTGAGAACGCCTTGGCCTCCGAATCCAGCGATAATGTTTTCTTCAAGCATCTTGTTTAACCCTTTCTACTCGGACTCCGGAAGCTTGTTGACGAACTCGCCGGGCGGGTAGACTTTGGTGACCGTGTTTTCAATGTAGTCAAGCGCATCGCCGGGCTGCATGCCCCACTGGACGGGGCAGGGTGATAGGATTTCTACTAGCGAAAAACCCGATTTCTGCTGTTGGGCCTGTATTGCCTTGCGCATGTACTTCTTGCATGTGCGGACGTTTTTCGCCGAGGTCAGAGCGACTCGGGCTATGTATGCGCAACCCTCGATGGTGGAAAGCAACTCGCATACTTTGAAGGGCTGGCCTGTCCACGATGCGTCTCGCCCAGCTCGTGACGTGGTAGTCTTTTGGCCAATCAACGAAGTCGGGGCCATTTGCCCGCCTGTCATGCCGAAAATGCCATTGTTGACGAAGAAGATAGTGATGTTCTCGCCGCGGGCCGCGGCATGTATTGTCTCCGCAGTGCCGATGGCCGCGAGGTCGCCATCTCCCTGATATGTGAACACGAAGCGGTCAGGAAGGCATCGCTTGACGCCCGTTGCCACTGCTGGAGCACGCCCGTGTGCCGCCTGAATCATGTCAAACTCGAAGTAGTCGTAGGCGAAAACGGCGCAACCTACTGGGCAAACACCAACCGTGGTAGACAGGAGATTGGCGTCGTCGATGAGCTCGGCAATGAGGCGATGGTAAGTGCCGTGCGAACAGCCCGGACAGTAGTGCAAAGGCTTGCTCGTCATCGATGCCGGTTTCTTGAACACGCACTGCAAATCGTTGTCAGGCAACTGTGTGCCTGGTGCTTCAACTAGCGAACTCATTTTGCCGCCTCCATTATCTTGGCACATACTTCTGCGGGCGAGGGAATGACACCTCCCATTTCGCCGTAGAAGTCGACGGGAATGGCGCCGTTCATTGTCAGTCTGACGTCTTCAACCATCTGGCCGCTACTTAATTCCACAACCAGGATACGTTTCTTGCCTTTGGCAACGTCAAGCAGCGGGGCGGATGGATATGGGTATAGAGTGATCGGTCTGAACAAGCCGGCCTTTACACCTTTTTTGCGGGCAAGCTTGCATGCACTGAACGCCAAGCGTGCCGTGATACCGTACGCCACTACCAAGACGTCCGCGTCTTCGGCGAGACGAGTGTCCCACTTGCAGTCCTCCTGCATCTTCGTGTACTTGGCCTGCAGCTTGAGGTTGTGATCACGTAATTCGTGTGGGTCGATCACCAATGAATTGGCCACGTTCTTGTGCGAACGGCCGTTGCGACCGTTTGTAGCCCAAGTCTTCTCTGGCCTGGACACTCGGGTAAACTCTGCGGGGATTGACGCAGGCTCCATCATCTGTCCGAGGACGCCGTCGGCGAGGATCATTGCCGGGTTGCGATACTTGTCGGCCAAGTCAAACGCCAACTCGGGAAACGAGAACATCTCCTGGGCGCTCCAGGGAGCAAGCACGATGCAGCGGTAATCGCCGTGTCCACCACCTTTACAGGCTTGGAAGTAGTCGCCCTGCGATGGGGAGATACTGCCCAAACCCGGACCACCGCGCATTACGTTCACTATGAGGCACGGAAGCTCCGCTCCAGCTATGTAGCTTATGCCTTCCATCATAAGGCTCACGCCTGGACTGCTACTGGAGGTCATCGCACGCATTCCGGCCGCCGCGGCTCCGTAGACCATGTTGATCGAGGCAACTTCACTTTCTGCCTGAAGGAAGACCCGCCCGTTCTTCGGCATTTCCGAGGAAAGCAACTCAGGCACTTCGTTCTGTGGTGTGATGGGGTATCCAAAGAAGCAATCACATCCACCTGCGATTGCTCCCAGGGAAAGAGCATCGTTACCTTTTATAAGTCTGCGTTTAGCTTGCACGAGATTTTTTCCTCCGGTAGATCTCAATGGCGGTTTCGGGACACATTTCCGCGCAGATCGCACATGCCGTGCACAGCTCGGGCTTTGCCGGGTGTGCTGGATGGAATCCTGAGGGATTCAGCTCGTCGGAAATCTCCAGAACATGCTTGGGGCAGAACTTCACGCAGATGCCACAGCCCTTGCACAGATTCACGTTGATTTTGCACACGTTCATGATCAGAACGCTCCTGTCTATATGGCGAGAGTTGTATCTAAGGAATTATATGCAAGTAGTGCGCCAAACGGACGAACTCATTACTGCATGTTATAGCTAAACATGATCCTGTTCCAATTCATCCGCTGAGGAATACTTCGCAGCGGAAGTGTTATGTTGCACTGGAAACTGTGTTTTCGTGCGTTAGAACCGCGTTTCGCTCGTGGCTCGTTGTCCTCAGGGACGCTCATGTTACAGTCCTGCTTCGGACCGCTGCAACACAGAGTTGGCGACTGTCTACGCTTCTGATTGGACTTTCGTGCTCAGCGCGACGCCATCACCAATGGGTAGCCATATAGTTTCTAATAGCGGATGGTCCTGCAGGGCTGCGTTGTAAAGACTCAATGCGTATTGGAATGGTCTTTCATCCGACGGCACTTCGAGAACCGGAAAAAGCACATCATCCGTAACCAACATCCCGTGAGTAGCCAGCAGCCTGACCAGTTTTGGAAGTGCTCTAAGGTAGTGATCCTTGGTCCCATCCTGCAGAATCAGCCCAAACGTAGCATCTAGTCCGCCCAGATATTCCTGAGCATCCTGGTTTATCACCTCGACTACATCGTCGAGCTTCGCTGCCCGAATGTTCTCCCGGGCAATCGAAGCTGTCCGCTCATCTATCTCAATGGTAGTCAACAGGCCCCCTGTTCGACGCAAGGCGCGCCCCATAGCAACGGCCGAGTAGCCCGCGCCTGTGCCAATCTCCAGGACCCGTTTCGGTCGGAGAGCCAGAATGAGAACGCTAACCAACTGAGCTGCGCTTGGGCCAATGGTGCTCTGCTCGGGTAGCTCTGAGACCAATCGGCATCGTTCTGGAATAGTCAGTATTTCGTGCGGTAGCAGCCCCTGGAGGTACTCGTCAACACTTGCTGCATTGTGGGGCGAGTTAGGCGTCATGGCTGGTCTCCAAACGGCAAGCATCTTTTCGAATGCGGGCCCGGTAGGTTGATAGCCCGTCACAAGGAGACGACAGACAATCATAGTAGGGCCACGCTAGCCGGCAACATCAAAACAGTCTGTGAGCGAAGCCGCTGATTGTCAGTTTGCCTTGGCTGTATGCTGAACGTACATTCTTGTTCAGCGAGGCTAGCCCATCAGTTGTGGGCGGTTTGAGCAGGAAAGGTGGTATACAAGCTATGATGCAACTTAGCTTTTTTGGCGCGGCCCAGGAAGTCACCGGCTCGATGCACATCCTGGAGATCAACGGTACAGTGATCGCTTTTGACTGCGGGCTGTTTCAGGGGCGGCGGGCTGAGGCTGCTCAGAAGAACCGGACATTCCCATGCTCTCCCGTAACGATTGACGCGGTGATCTTATCGCATGCTCACATCGACCACAGCGGCAAGTTGCCAATGCTGGTGCGAGAGGGTTTTGCAGGTGACATTCACTGTACAGCTGCCACGCGCGATCTGCTGGCTGTCCTGTTGCAGGATTCAGCCCATATCCAGTTCGAGGATGCGCGTTACATGAACAAGAAGCTGGCTAGAAAGGGGCTGCCGCCTATAGAGCCTCTTTATTTGCCCGAGGATGTTCCCCCGACACTTTCGCAGACGATCGGTCACCCCTATGAGCGATGGTTCCATGTCGCAAGGGGAGTGAGGGCCCGATTCTTCGAGGCCGGACATATCCTCGGATCAGCAGGCGTACTTGTTGAAGCTGATGGGGATGACGGTAAACCGCTTAGGGTTGTCTATACCGGGGACATTGGACGAAAGGAGGTCCCCATTCTGAGGGATCCACAACCGATACCCGAATGTGATTATGTCATCTCTGAGTCAACCTACGGTGGTCGCCGAAGCAACAAGCCTCGGGCAATGAAGAGCGAGTTGGCTGAGGTCATAAGGGAGACCGCCTCTCGCGGAGGCAAGGTGATTATACCCGCATTTAGCGTCGGACGAACCCAAACGCTTCTCTACCATCTGAACGAACTCTTCGCCGACGGAGAACTTGAACCGTTGCCGGTATTCCTGGATTCACCATTGGCTATCGACGCCACCGAAGTCTTTCGTATGCACCCCGAGTGTTATGATCGGGATGCTCGCACGTTCTTCTCGGAGGAGGGTCATCTGCTTCGCGGGCCACATATGGATTTCACACGAACCGTGGAGCAGTCAAAGAAGATTATGAGACGACGTAAGCCCGCGGTGATTATAGCTGCAAGTGGAATGTGTGAGGCGGGCAGAATCCTGCACCATTTGAAAAACTTCGCGTCAAACCCTAAGCATACTATTCTCATAGTCGGCTATCAGGCGCAGCATACGCTCGGGCGTCGAATCGTCGAGCGAGCGACTGATATTAAGGTTTACGGACAGAAGTACTCTCTCAATGCCCAAATCAAGGTCATGAACGGTTTCAGCTCTCACGCTGACGCAGATGAGTTGTTCGAGCATCTTCAACCGCATCGCGACACGTGCAAGGCCGTGTTTCTCGTGCATGGCGATCCTGATCAGTCTAATATCATGCGACAGCGACTGACGGATTATGGATTTCCCAGCGTTGAGTACCCACAATCGGGAGATTCGTTCCAGCTAGGCTAGTATGTCGGGGGTTGCGTGCCTGCGCACCATGCCGTCGCCAACTTGCGAAGAAGACTGATAGGGCGTACGATTGCGGTATCGTGCGATGGGAAGGAAACAAGTAGAGCGAGGAAAACAAAATGTTCGAAGCTGTCCGGCAGATCAGAGTTCCTGCAATCCGCCTGCGAATCGTGGGGGCGGTCGCATGCATAACCAGTTTTGCTCTGCTGGGGTGCAATAGTTCAACGGCGCCGACTACTAGCGCCTGCGATACTCTGCAGAATGAAATAGTCAGGCTTGGCGACGAGATTGCGGCTGGAGGTGGTACGCCAACCAAGCAGCAGTTCTGTGATTTGGCCAAAACAACAATCGAGGCGATGGATGCCGGTTGTGTCAATGAGGCAGATCAGCCGGAAGGTTTTTCCCGGCAGGAGCTGACGGACGCAATGGTTGAGCAAGAATGCTCTGCCTTGGCTGACTAGTCGGCGATTGCCCCGCTCTCTTTGTAGCTGCCTGGGACTTTTTTGCATTAGAGGCATGCATTCCAGATACCGAGTTGTTCCTGTATGGCTCATTGCGAATTCGAATGGCAGGAGTCGCTGACTTCACTTGTGTGAGCTTTGGGCCGATCAAGTGAGGAGAAGTCAACGACTTCTTTGATGGGTCAGGCAAGCAATGGGTTGCTTACCTGTGGATTATCGCCGCACAACCCATGTTCCTGCCAGCCGATCATGCCACCCTCGATGCGGATGGAATGCTGTGTGAACGGCAGCACCCAGCCACAGCAGAAGAACAATCGTGCCCCA